>NZ_CP056393.1:0-4928295 GCF_013784105.1 Enterobacter sp. RHBSTW-00593 | reverse complement strand
GGCGGACTCCACTCGAACAATAAAAGAAAACTATTGAATATTCATGATTGTTGGCGCACATCGACATGACCCTGTGCAAAAGGGTGATGTGCGAACCGCTATCTGCGGTTATACCCGGCCAGGATCGCTGGATCCCGATCGGGACCGCGGATCATAGCCTAAACTGAGCCAGAGATCTTCTGTTTCTCACAGATTCTTCCCGATTTATCCACAGGAAGATCGGAAACCGGGTAAGTGTAAACGATCCTGGGGCGAGTACCCTACGATTTAGCCCGCATATTGGAAAAATTAATGAGCACAGACAATTTCTTGCTTAAATGATCTAACGAAGATCCGGGACGATCCTTGCGCTTTGTTTGGGAGGCCGTATAATCCTCGACCCGGCGCGTGGTGCTCATCTTCCTGCGTCGTCCGTTGCTCATTTTCCACGCGAAAACGTGCGGAAATACGCGGGAAATAAGGAAAGAGAATTGACTCCGGAGTGTACAATTATTACAATCCGGCCTCTTTAATCACCCACGCTGAGGCGTTAGTCGTTCGAAACTCGTTCGGGTATACGCAAAAGTCAGTGAATTTATTCAAGTTTAGGTAGAAATCGCCATGAAACGCACTTTTCAACCGTCTGTACTGAAGCGCAACCGTTCTCACGGCTTCCGTGCTCGTATGGCTACTAAAAATGGTCGTCAGGTTCTGGCACGTCGTCGTGCTAAAGGCCGCGCTCGTCTGACCGTTTCCAAGTAATAAAGCTAACCCCTGAGTGGTTAAGCTAGCATTTCCCAGGGAGTTACGTTTGTTAACTCCCACTCATTTCACTTTCGTCTTCCAGCAGCCACAACGGGCTGGCACGCCGCAAATCACCATCCTCGGCCGCCTGAATTCGCTGGGGCATCCCCGCATCGGTCTTACTGTCGCCAAGAAAAACGTTAAGCGTGCGCATGAACGCAATCGGATTAAACGTCTGACGCGTGAAAGCTTCCGTTTACGTCAGCACGAACTGCCTTCAATGGATTTCGTGGTGGTGGCTAAAAAAGGGGTTGCCGACCTCGATAACCGTGCTCTCTCGGAAGCGTTGGAAAAATTATGGCGCCGCCATTGTCGCCTGGCTCGCGGGTCCTGATAGCCCTCATTCGGGTCTATCAACGCCTGATTAGTCCGCTACTCGGGCCGCACTGCCGTTTCACGCCAACATGCTCAAGCTACGGAATTGAGGCATTGCGCAGGTTTGGAGTGATAAAAGGCAGTTGGTTGACGGTGAAACGCGTATTAAAATGCCACCCTTTACACCCAGGTGGAGACGATCCCGTCCCGCCAGGACCCTTTGATACCAGAGAACACTAACGATGGATTCGCAACGCAATCTTCTTATCATCGCTTTGTTGTTCGTGTCTTTCATGATCTGGCAGGCATGGGAGCAGGATAAAAATCCTCAACCCCAGCAGCAGACCACGCAGACTACGACCACCGCAGCGGGTAGCGCCGCCGACCAGGGCGTACCGGCCAGTGGCCAGGGGAAACAGATTACGGTTAAGACCGATGTGCTTGAGCTGACTATCAACACCCGTGGTGGTGATGTTGAGCAGGCGCTGCTGTTGACCTACCCAAAAGAGCTGAAGTCTAACGAACCGTTCCAGTTACTGGAAACCACGCCTGAGTTTATCTACCAGGCTCAGAGCGGCCTGACCGGTCGTGATGGCCCGGATAACCCGGCTAACGGTGCGCGTCCACTGTACAACGTCGAGAAAGAGACCTTCGTGCTGGCTGATGGTCAGAACGAAATCGCTATCCCGATGACCTACACCGACGCCGCGGGCAACACCTTCACCAAAACCTTCACCCTGAAACGCGGTGAATATGCGGTGAACGTGGGCTACAGCGTTCAGAACACCGGTGCGAAACCGCTGGAACTGTCGACCTTTGGTCAGCTGAAGCAGTCCATCAATCTGCCGTCTCACCGTGACACCGGAAGCAGCAACTTTGCGCTGCATACCTTCCGTGGCGCGGCGTACTCCACGCCTGATGCGAAGTACGAGAAATACAAATTCGACACCATTGCCGATAACGAAAACCTGAACGTCAGCGCTAAAGGCGGTTGGGTGGCAATGCTGCAGCAGTATTTCGCCACTGCGTGGGTGCCAACGAACGACGGTACTAACAACTTCTATACCGCGAACCTGGGTAACGGTCTTGCAGCCATTGGCTACAAATCTCAGCCGGTTCTGGTACAGCCGGGTCAAACCGGTAAGCTGGCAAGCACCCTGTGGGTCGGTCCGGAAATCCAGGACAAAATGGCTGCCGTTGCGCCGCACCTGGATCTGACCGTGGACTACGGCTGGTTGTGGTTCATCTCTCAGCCGCTGTTTAAGCTGCTGAAGTTCATCCACAGCTTCCTGGGTAACTGGGGCTTCTCCATCATCGTTATCACCTTCATCGTACGTGGCATCATGTACCCGCTGACTAAAGCGCAGTACACCTCCATGGCGAAGATGCGTATGCTGCAGCCGAAGATTCAGGCAATGCGTGAGCGTCTGGGCGATGACAAACAGCGTCAGAGCCAGGAGATGATGGCCCTGTATAAAGCAGAGAAAGTGAACCCACTGGGTGGTTGCTTCCCGCTGCTGATTCAGATGCCAATCTTCCTTGCACTGTACTACATGCTGATGGGTTCCGTTGAGCTGCGCCACGCGCCGTTCGCCCTGTGGATCCATGACCTGTCTGCACAGGACCCGTACTACATCCTGCCGATCCTGATGGGCGTAACGATGTTCTTCATCCAGAAGATGTCGCCGACCACCGTGACCGACCCGATGCAGCAGAAGATCATGACCTTTATGCCGGTCATCTTCACCGTGTTCTTCCTGTGGTTCCCGTCAGGTCTGGTGCTGTACTATATCGTCAGCAACCTGGTGACCATTATCCAGCAGCAGCTGATTTACCGTGGTCTGGAAAAACGTGGCCTGCATAGCCGCGAAAAGAAAAAGTCCTGATTCGGTAAGTTAACGCTAAAATAAGGGCGGTCGATTGACCGCCTTTTTTATTTGTATTGAACGAGACCAACCATGAGCCATAACGACACTATCGTCGCCCAGGCAACCCCACCGGGACGCGGTGGTGTAGGCATTCTGCGTATCTCCGGCCTGAAGGCCCGCGAGGTCGCCGAAGCGGTGCTGGGTAAACTGCCAAAGCCGCGCTACGCTGATTATCTGCCGTTTAAAGACACTGACGGCACGCCGCTGGACCAGGGCATTGCGCTGTGGTTCCCGGGCCCGAACTCCTTTACCGGAGAAGACGTGCTGGAGCTGCAGGGCCACGGTGGCCCGGTCATCCTCGACCTGCTGTTAAAACGCATTCTGACGCTGCCGGGCCTGCGCATTGCAAAGCCAGGTGAGTTCTCCGAGCGTGCCTTCCTGAACGACAAGCTCGACCTCGCACAGGCAGAAGCAATTGCTGACCTGATCGACGCCAGCTCCGAGCAGGCAGCCCGCTCCGCACTGAACTCGCTTCAGGGCGCGTTCTCGGCGCGCGTGAATCATCTTGTGGAAGCACTTACTCACCTGCGCATCTATGTCGAAGCGGCTATCGATTTCCCGGATGAGGAGATCGACTTCCTCTCTGACGGTAAAATTGAAGCTCAGCTGAATAGCGTGATGGCCGATCTCGACGCGGTGCGTGCCGAAGCACGTCAGGGTAGCCTGCTGCGCGAGGGGATGAAGGTCGTGATTGCGGGCCGCCCTAACGCCGGTAAATCGAGCCTGCTCAACGCCCTGGCGGGCCGTGAAGCGGCGATCGTCACCGACATCGCCGGTACCACCCGCGACGTGCTGCGTGAGCATATTCATATCGACGGCATGCCGCTGCACATCATCGACACGGCAGGTCTTCGCGACGCCAGTGACGAAGTAGAGCGCATCGGTATCGAACGCGCCTGGCAGGAGATTGAGCAGGCTGACCGCGTGCTGTTTATGGTGGACGGTACCACGACCGATGCCGTTGATCCGGCGGACATCTGGCCCGACTTTATTGCCCGCCTGCCGGCAAAACTGCCGATCACCGTGGTGCGTAACAAAGCGGATGTGACCGGCGAAACGCTGGGTATCAGTGAAGTGAATGGCCACTCACTTATTCGCCTGTCGGCCCGTACCGGTGAAGGCGTTGACGACCTGCGCAACCATCTCAAACAGAGCATGGGCTTTGATACCAGTATGGAAGGCGGCTTCCTTGCGCGCCGTCGTCACCTTCAGGCGCTGGAAGACGCGGCACGCCACCTCGATCAGGGGAAAGCGCAGCTGCTTGGCGCATGGGCGGGTGAACTGCTGGCGGAAGAGCTGCGTCTGGCGCAGCAAAATCTGAGTGAGATAACCGGCGAATTTACCTCGGACGATCTGCTGGGACGGATTTTCTCGAGCTTCTGTATCGGCAAGTAATTACCGCTGATGAAGGGTGATTTCCTCCCGGGAAATCACCTTTGTCCAAATGGCAACTCGCCTAATCCCTTTTATCCCCCTATTCTGCTTGCCTGCATCTATGGGGGGTTTATGGCTCGTTTTCTGTTTTGTAGTTTTGCGCTGGTTCTGCTTTATCCATCGGGTATTGATATGTATCTGGTGGGGCTGCCGCACATTGCCCGCGATCTGGGTGCCAGCGAGGCGCAGCTGCATATTGCGTTTTCGGCCTATCTCGCCGGGATGGCATCATCGATGGTATTTGCCGGGAAAATCGCGGACAAAGCGGGTCGTCAGCCCGTGGCCATTACCTGTGCCATCATCTTCGCGCTGGCGTCAATGCTCTGTTCCCTGGCCCAGGACAGTATCCTGTTCCTGACAGGACGCTTTATCCAGGGAATAGGTGCCGGTGGCTGTTATGTGGTGGCCTTCGCCATCCTGCGCGATACCTTAAGCGCTCAGCGGCGTGCCAAAGTGCTTTCCATGCTCAACGGTATTACCTGCATCATTCCGGTGATGGCGCCGGTGGTGGGCTATCTGATCATGCTGAAATTCCCGTGGCAGAGCCTGTTCTGGACGATGGCGGCCATGGGCGCGCTGGTCTTTATCCTCTCGATCACGGTGCTGAAAGAGACCCATCCAGGCTCGCAAAACGCAGGCCATACGGCAACCCTTCATCCGGCCGAGACGCTGCTAAACCGCTTTTTCCTGAGTCGCCTGGCCATTACCACACTGAGCGTGGCGGTGATCCTGACGTATGTAAACGTTTCCCCGGTGTTGCTGATGGAGACCATGGGGTTTGATCGCGGTGAGTATTCCACCGTGATGGCACTTACCGCGATGGTCAGTATGGCCGTCTCGTTCTCGACGCCGTTCGCACTGAATATCTTCCGTCAGCGCACGCTCATGCTAACCTCGCAGGTGCTGTTCCTCGCTGCGGGGGGGATTCTGGCGACCACCAGCACACATGCGCTGATGCTGGTAGGGATTACGCTGATTTGCGCCGGCTTCTCCGTCGGCTTTGGCGTGGCGATGAGTCAGGCACTTGGCCCGTTCTCGCTGCGCGCGGGTGTGGCAAGCTCGGTGCTGGGTATTGCACAGGTCTGCGGTTCGTCGCTGTGGATATGGCTGGCGGCGGTCATCGGCCTTAATGCGCTCAATATGCTGATCGGGATTCTGATTGGTTGTAGCATGCTCTGCATCACCTTACTTATGGTCATCCAGCCCGCGGCCCATTATGAAGAAGCCAATCAGCAGTCTCGATCTTAACCTGTTGTTGTGCCTGCAGCTTTTGCTGCAGGAGCGCAGCGTAACCAAAGCCGCGAAACGGATGAACGTGACCCCGTCCGCGGTAAGTAAATCGCTGGCGAAACTGCGCGACTGGTTTGACGATCCGCTGTTTGTGAAAACACCGTTAGGCCTGCTGCCGACACCGCTGACGATGAGTCTGGAGCAGGATCTGGCCGACTGGATGCAGATTGGCAATCAGATCCTCGATAAATTCCATCATGACTCCCCGGGCGGGCTGACGTTCGTGCTGGCCGCGGAAACGCCTCTGATGCTGATCCGTTTTAATGCCCTGCTCGAGCAGGTCAATCAGCGCTATCCACAGGCCACGGTAAAGATGCGCCACTGGGATTACGACTCGGTGGATGCCATTACGCGCGGAGAAGTCGATCTTGGCTTCACGGGCCGTGAAACGCATCCGCGCTCCCGCGAGCTGCTGAAGCTGATGCCGTGGTTTATCGACTACGAAATTCTGTTCAGCGACCGCCCCTGCGTCTATTTGCGCGAAGATCATCCGGCTCTTCAGGAAGAGTGGAACCTGGAGACTTTCCTGCGCTATCCGCATATCAGCATCTTCTGGGAGCGCAGCGACACCTGGGCGCTTGATGAGGTGCTCAGAGAGATGGGACGTGAGCGTAATATCGCCATGAGCCTGCCCGGTTTCGAACAGTCGATGTTTATGGCGGCGCAGCCCGGCCATAACTACATCGCCACGGCGCCACACTACTGCCATCACTATAATCAACTCCACCAGCGTAAGCTGATCGCCCTGCCCATTCCCATTGATGAAGCCCAGGCTGAAAAACTGACCGTTCCTTTCACGCTGATCTGGCATAAACGAAACAGCCATAATCCGAAAATCCTCTGGCTCCGTGAGACAATCAAAGCGCTATATGCCGCTCCAGCGCTTATTTTTGCCTAAGAAAATGTAAAGTTGGGTCCTCAGGCTTCTCTTACTCCCATTTACTGATTAAAACAGAAGGCAAGTTAAGCGATAATCATGTAACCGTTTAACCGAATACGACCATTATCAAGGAGCGAAAAATGGCAACGCACTTTGCAAGAGGGATACTGACAGAGGGACATCTCGTATCGGCCAGAATTTCATCCGCGTGTCACCAGGAAGCACGTAAACTGCCGGAGCATCGCCGGACGCGGTTTTTGGCATCCCGCGCGCTTCTCGCTGAGCTGATGTTCATGCTGTACGGCACCAGTGAACTGCCGGATATCCTCACCCAACCTGAAGGCCGCCCGGTCTTTGCCGACCCGGAGCTGCCGCGTTTCTCCATTGCCTATACGGGCAATATCATTGGCGTCGCGCTCACCACTGAAGGGGATTGCGGCCTGGACATGGAGCTTCAGCACGCAACCCGCGGCTTCCATGGCGCGAACCCGCACGATGACTACCCGCTTTCCAGCAATGAAAAGCTGTGGGTGCGTAACCAGAACGATCCCATCGAGGCCAGAGCTCAGCTCATTACCTTACGCCAGAGCATTCGAAAGCTCTGTGGCTGTGCATCAGACGACGCCAGCCTGCTGCAATTGCTTCCAGGCTCCGGACGTCTGCGTTCCGCTAAAGCCACGCTGGTAGAGGCGCTCAGCGATGCTGAAGACGTACTGATTTGGTCCATCGCGGTGACCCCCGCCATCGAACGATTGAAAATCTGGGAATTTGACAGTCAACACGGATGGAGTAGCCTTCCGGATGTGCCCGAGCGAGCCAACGAACCCGCCGCGCGCCTGATGAGATTAACCAGTTTACCGGCAGAAAAAGCATATACCCTTAGCTGATCCATTCAGGGTCATCATGATGAAACAGGAGTAATCATGTCTGATACGTTGAAAGTTGTTACGTTACTGGGAAGCCTGCGCAAAGGTTCATTTAACGGGATGGTTGCCCGCACGCTGCCTCAGCTGGCACCGGCAGGTATGGACATTAGCGCCCTGCCATCGATTGGCGACATTCCGCTTTACGACGCGGATGTGCAGCAGGAAGAAGGGTTTCCACAGAGCGTAGAAGCGCTTGCAGAGCAGATCCGCCAGGCCGACGGCGTGGTGATTGTTACGCCTGAATATAACTACTCCGTCCCGGGTGGCCTGAAGAACGCCATTGACTGGTTATCCCGTCTCCCGGAGCAACCGCTGTCGGGTAAACCGGTGCTGATCCAGACCAGCTCTATGGGCGCGATTGGCGGGGCACGCTGCCAGTACCATCTACGTCAGATCCTGGTCTTCCTGGATGCGATGGTAATGAACAAACCGGAATTTATGGGGGGCGTGATTCAGAACAAGGTCGACCCGCAGACGGGTGAAGTGGTGGATCAAAGTACGCGTGACCATCTTTCTGGCCAGCTGACCGCGTTTGGTGATTATATTAAGCGAGTGAAAGCTTAAACGTAGCCTGATGTCCTCACTCTGGCCCTCTCCCACCGGGAGAGGGCGCAAACACAAAAGCCCTTTTCGACGAAAAGGGCTTTCTGTTTATTTGGCATCAATAAAAACAATCTTCAGCACAAACAGCAGCGCCACAATGATGACGCACGGGCTGAGGTCGCGGAAGCGACCGGTACCAATCTTCATGACGCAGTAGGAGATAAAGCCCAGCGCGATACCTTCGGTGATCGAGAAGCTAAACGGCATCATCACCGCGGTAATAAACGCAGGCACCGCTTCGGTTAAATCATCCCACTTCACGCGCGACAGGCTGGAGGTCATTAACACCCCCACGTAGATCAGCGCGCCGGCTGCCGCATACGGAGGCACCATGCCCGCCAGTGGTGACAGGAAGATCACCAGCAGGAACAGGATACCCACCACAACCGCCGTCAGACCGGTACGGCCACCCACAGAGACACCTGAAGAGGATTCAATGTAAGCGGTAACAGAAGATGTACCGATAAACGCGCCGGTGACAGAGGAGACACTGTCAACAAACAGCGCCTGCTTCATGCGCGGGAATTTCCCATTCTCATCCGCCAGGCCGGCTTTGTCGGTCACGCCAATCAGCGTACCGGAGGAGTCAAACAGGTTAACCAGCATGAAGGAGAAAATCACGCCCGCCAGCCCCAGGTTCAGGGAGCCTGCCAGATCGACGTGCCCAATGACGGTAGACACGCTCGGTGGCGCGGAGACAATCCCTTTGTACTGCACATCGCCCAGCATCCAGCCCAGTAGCGTGGTGACCACGATGGAAACCAGCACGGCCGCATGAATATTGCGCGAAGCCAGGATAGCGATGATAAAGAAGCCCAGCACGCCCAGCAGCACGTTGTGCGAGGTCAGGTGACCGATGCTCACCAGCGTGTCCGGGTTAGCCACGATAACGCCTGCGTTTTTCAGACCCATCATGCCGATAAACAGACCAATACCGCTGGTAATCCCCACGCGCAGGCTCACCGGAATATTGGCTATCATCCAGTAACGTACGCGGAAAATGGTCAGCAACAGCAGGCCAACCGCGCCCCAGAAGATAGCGCCCATGCCGACCTGCCATGGCAGACCCATCGCCTGGACGACCACGAACGCGAAGAAAGCGTTCAGACCCATTGCCGGGGCCAGCGCCACGGGCAGGTTAGCGAACACACCCATCAGGATACTGCCCAGCGCAGCGATCAGACAGGTGGTCACGAAGACGGCGCTGGTGTCCATGCCAGCAACGCCAAGAATTTGTGGGTTAACAAAAACGATATAGACCATCGTCAGGAAGGTGGTGAAACCGGCGATCACTTCGGTGCGTGCCGTTGTGCCGTGCTCACGCAGTTTAAACACGCGCTCAAGCAGACCCTGACCAGATGTCTGGGTAGTGTGTTGTTGACTCATCATCAATTTCCGAACAAGGAGGGAAAATTCGTCGCTATCCTATACCAAAATGCGACAATAGTGGCGGTTACAAGATACTTTTTTCATTGATTTTGCTTATACGGCAACGATTGCGTCTCATTAAACTGCCGTACGTAAACGTTAAACTTGTAAAAAGGGAAAGGCATGTCCGGAATTGAAGCGGTATTTTTCGACTGCGACGGTACGCTGGTCGACAGTGAGGTCATTTGTTCCCGCGCGTATGTGACCATGTTCAGGGAATTTGGCATTACGCTGGATCTCGAAGAGGTGTTTAAACGCTTTAAAGGTGTGAAGCTCTACGAGATCATCGACATCATTAACGAAGAGCACGGTGTGGATCTGGCGAAAGCAGATCTGGAGCCGGTCTACCGCGCCGAGGTCGCACGCCTCTTCGACTCCGAACTGGAGGTCATTGCCGGGGCGAATGCGCTTCTGGATGCGATGACGGTGCCCATCTGCGTGGTCTCGAACGGTCCGGTCAGCAAAATGCAGCACTCGCTGGGTAAGCTTGAAATGTTGCACCACTTCCCGGAAAAACTGTTCAGCGGCTACGATATCCAGCGCTGGAAGCCAGACCCGGCGTTGATGTTCCACGCAGCAAAAGCGATGAACGTTAACGTGGCGAACTGCATTCTGGTGGATGACTCTTCTGCGGGAGCGCAGTCGGGAATTGATGCGGGTATGGAGGTGTTTTACTTCTGCGCCGATCCGCACAACAAACCGATCGATCATCCAAAAGTGACGACCTTCACCGATCTGGCGCAGCTGCCAGAATTGTGGAAGGCTCGCGGGTGGAATATTACTCGCTAAAAAAAGCCGGATAGCGCTGACGCTTATCCGGCCTATAAGGTTCGCAGGCCCGGTAAGCGCAGCAGCACCGGGCATGTTAGCGCATCACTCTTTCGGATCTTTACCCGCCAGCAGCTTGTCCAGCTCATCGCCGCCAACGTGACGGAAATCCTGTCCTTTCACGAAGTAGAAGATGTATTCGCAAATGTTCTGGCAACGGTCACCGATACGCTCGATTGAGCGCGCGCAGAACAGCGCGGTCAGGACGCTTGGGATCGTACGGGAGTCTTCCATCATGTAGGTCATCAGCTGACGCACGATGCCTTCATACTCCTGGTCGACCTTTTTGTCTTCACGGTAGATACGTACCGCTTCGTCCAGATCCATACGCGCAAAGGCATCCAGGACGTCATGCAGCATCTGCACGGTATGACGACCCAGCGACTCGAGGCTCACCAGCAGTGGCTGGTGCTGCTGAGAGAATTTCTCCAGCGCGGTGCGGCAGATTTTATCCGCAACGTCACCAATACGCTCCAGCTCGGCGATGGTTTTGATGATCGCCATAACCAGACGCAGGTCGCTCGCCGTTGGCTGACGCTTGGCGATAATACGCACGCAGGCTTCATCAATGGCGACTTCCATCATATTGACGTTTTTATCACCTTCGATAACGCGCTTCGCCAGCTCGCTGTCCTGGTTGTGCATCGCGGTAATGGCATCGGAAAGCTGCTGCTCAACCATGCCACCCATGGTCATCACCTGAGTGCGAATACTTTCCAGCTCTGCGTTGAACTGGCCTGAAATGTGTTTGTTAAGATTGAGATTGTCCATAGCGCGCTCCTGAATCAACCGTAACGACCGGTGATATAGTCTTCTGTTTGCTTTTTAGCGGGCTTGGTGAACAGATCGTCCGTATTACTGAACTCAATCAACTCGCCCAGGTACATAAACGCCGTGTAATCGGAACAACGCGCAGCCTGCTGCATGTTGTGGGTCACGATAACCACGGTGTAATCCTGCTTCAGCTCGGTGATCAACTCTTCAATACGGCCGGTTGAGATCGGGTCCAGAGCTGAACACGGCTCATCCAGCAACAACACTTCCGGGCGAATGGCGATACCACGCGCAATGCACAGACGCTGCTGCTGACCACCGGAGAGAGAGTAACCGCTCTGGTGCAACTTATCTTTGGTTTCGTTCCATAATGCGGCCTTGGTCAAAGCCCACTGAACGCGCTCATCCATATCCGTACGGGAGAGCTTTTCAAACAGACGTACGCCAAAGGCGATGTTGTCATAGATGGACATCGGGAACGGCGTCGGTTTCTGGAACACCATCCCGACTTTCGCACGCAGCAGGGCGATATCCTGGCTGTTGGTCAGAATGTTATCGCCGTCCAGGATGATTTCACCTTCGGCACGCTGCTCCGGATAGAGCGAATACATTTTGTTAAAGGTACGCAGCAGCGTGGATTTACCACAGCCAGACGGACCGATAAATGCCGTGACCTGGTTCCTGGCGATATCCAGGTTGATGTTCTTCAGGGCATGGAATTTGCCGTAGTAGAAGTTCAAATCACGAACCTGAATCTTACCCGGGGCAGTATCAACCATACTCATTGACTCATTTCCTCATTCGGCGCCGCGATCTGCCGCGCCGTAAAAATTTAACCGTGTTTCTGCTTCGCGAAAATGACGCGCGCCAGAATGTTCAGCAACAGTACGCAAAGGGTAATGATCAGCACCCCGGCCCAGGCCAGCTGCTGCCATTCCGCGAATGGGCTCATCGCAAATTTAAAAATCGTCACCGGCAGGTTGGCGATCGGCTGCATCATGTCCGTACTCCAGAACTGGTTGGAGAGGGCAGTAAACAGCAGCGGCGCCGTTTCGCCTGCAATACGGGCAATGGCCAGCAGGATACCGGTCATGATCCCCGATACGGAGGCTTTCAGCGTAATCGCGGAGATCATTTTCCACTTCGGCGTGCCCAGCGCGTAAGCCGCTTCACGCAGGCTATCCGGCACCAGTTTCAGCATGTTCTCGGTGGTACGAATGACGATAGGTACCTGCAGCAGCGCCAGCGCAATCACGCCGGCCCAGCCGGAGAAGTGTTCCATTTGCGCCACCACAATGGTGTAAACAAACAGACCGACCACGATAGACGGCGCAGACAGCAGGATGTCGTTAATGAAACGAATCACCTCTGCCAGCCAGGATTTACGCCCGTACTCCGCCAGATAAATCCCCGCCATAATGCCAAGCGGTGTACCAACTACCGTCGCCCAGAGGATCAGCAAACCACTGCCCGCCAGGGCATTCGCCAGGCCGCCGCCCGCCGTATTTGGCGGCGGCGTCATCTCGGTGAACAGTGACAGCGACATCCCGTCGATGCCGCGCACAACGGTCGAGAACAGGATCCAGACCAGCCAGAACAGACCGAACGCCATCGTTGCCATTGAGAGCGTCAACGCAACGCGGTTTTTGAAACGACGCTTCGCCTGCATTTTGCGACGGGATTCCGCCAGCGCAGTGGTGCTTTGCATTTCGAGAGTTGCCATTAGCGTGCCCCCTCATTTTTTGCGAGACGCAGGATCATCAGCTTGGAGATCGCCAGCACAATGAAGGTAATCACAAACAGGATTAGGCCCAGTTCCATCAGCGCCGCGACGTGCAGCCCGGATTCCGCTTCGGCAAATTCATTCGCCAGTGCGGAAGTAATACTGTTACCCGGCATGTAGAGGGAGGCGCTGTCGAGCTGGTAGGTGTTACCGATAATAAAGGTCACCGCCATGGTTTCACCCAAAGCACGGCCTAAACCCAGCATGACGCCGCCAATCACCCCATTTTTGGTGAACGGAAGGACGATGCGCCAGATAACTTCCCAGGTGGTGCAGCCGATGCCGTAGGCCGACTCTTTCATCATCACCGGGGTTTGTTCGAAGACATCGCGCATTACCGCCGCAATGTACGGAATAATCATAATGGCGAGGATCACCCCCGCAGCCAGAATACCGATACCGAAAGCCGGGCCAGAGAACAGGGTGCCGACAAACGGAATGGCGGAGAGAACATTACCCACCGGTTCCTGGAAGTACGTTGCGAACAGGGGAGCAAAGATAAACAGGCCCCACATGCCGTACACGATACTTGGAATAGCGGCCAGCAGTTCAATGGCGATACCCAGTGGACGACGCAGCCAGCCCGGCGCCAGTTCCGTCAGGAACAGGGCAATACCAAAGCTCACCGGCACCGCAATCAGCAGAGCGATAAACGACGTCACCAGCGTGCCGTAAATCGGCACCAGCGCACCGTAGATATCGTTCGGCGCATCCCACTCTTTGGTCCACAGGAAGGAGAAACCGAATTTCTGGATGCTCGGCCAGGAGGAGAAAATCAGGGACACGATAATGCCGCCCAGCAGCAATAGCACAATCAGCGCAGCCAGTTTGACCAGCGCGCTGAAAATCATGTCACCTTTTTTACCCGGAGGGTTAAATGCAGGCTTTGTTGCAGCCATAAATCACTCTTCTGTTAAACGCGTTTACGAAATCGGCGGGTAGCGCGAGCGCCACCCGCCATTTTCGTCAGAATACTAAATTAATACAATGCTTTACCGCTGCTGTCTTTCACGTTGGTTTTCCATGCAGCGCGAATCTGCTCAACCACGTTGTCCGGCAGGGTGGCGTAATCCAGCGCGTTAGCCTGTTTGCCGCCGTTTTTGTACGCCCAGTCAAAGAACTTCAACACTTCAGCGCCCTGCTCAGGTTTCTTCTGCTCTTTGTGAACCAGAATGAAGGTGGTAGAGGTGATTGGCCACGCACCGTCGCCTTTCTGGTTAGTCAGATCCTGAGCGAAGGATTTGCTCCAGTCAGCGCCTTTTGCAGCGTTAGCAAAGTTCTCTTCAGTCGGGCTGACTGGCTTGCCATCGGCAGAAACCAGTTTGGTGTAGGACAGGTTGTTCTGCTTAGCGTACGCATACTCTACATAGCCGATAGAACCAGGCAGACGCTGTACGAACGCGGCGATACCGTCGTTACCTTTACCACCCAGACCGGTTGGCCAGTTAACGGTAGAGCCGGAACCGACTTTAGATTTCCACTCTTCGTTCACTTTCGCCAGGTAGCTGGTGAAAACGAAAGAGGTACCGGAACCATCTGCACGACGAACCACTGCGATGTTCTGCGAAGGCAGTTTGACACCCGGGTTCAGTTTGGTGATGGCTTCGTCATCCCATTTTTTGATTTTACCGAGGTAGATGTCACCCAGGGTTTTGCCGTCCAGGACCAGCTCGCCTGATTTCAGGCCTGGAATGTTAACGGCCAGCACAACACCACCGATAACGGTCGGGAACTGGAACAGGCCTTCCTGCGCCAGTTTGTCATCAGACAGTGGAGCGTCTGATGCGCCGAAATCAACGGTATTCGCGGTAATTTGTTTTACGCCACCGGAGGAGCCGATACCCTGATAGTTAACCTTGTTACCGGTTTCTTTCTGGTAGGTATCCGCCCATTTGGCATACACCGGCGCAGGGAAGGTTGCACCAGCGCCAGTCAGGCTTGCTTCTGCAAATACAGAGAACGCGCTCAGAGATAAGGTCGCGGCGACAACAGTTGCGACAGTGGTACGCATAACTTTCATAATGTCTCCTGCAAGATTTTCGTAAATCGTTGTTTAGTGGCTACGATGAGCAAAATAGGACAAACAGGTGACAGATAAATGTACGAATTATGACAGTTTTATGACAATGAAAATTTAGCTTAAATATCAGTAAAAATTCATTTAATTATCATCTAGTTAACCACTTACATGACAGCAAGTTTTCAGAAATATTTTCTTTATGTGACACTGAAAAAAGTAGCTGAAGATGACAGATTGTCATAAATAAAAATGCGGATGGGTTGATTAAAAACAAACCAGGAAGGGTAAAAAAGCTCCACCCGAAGGTGGAGCCTGAGGGGATTATTCTACGGTGACCGATTTCGCCAGGTTACGTGGCTGGTCAACGTCAGTGCCTTTGATCAGCGCGACGTGGTAGGCCAGCAACTGCAGCGGAACGGTGTAGAAGATAGGGGCAATCACCTCTTCCACATGCGGCATCTCGATGATGTGCATATTGTCGCTGCTCGCAAAGCCGGCGTCTTTATCGGCGAAGACGTACAGTACACCACCGCGGGCGCGGACTTCTTCGATATTGGACTTCAGTTTTTCCAGCAGTTCGTTGTTAGGTGCCACAACGATGACCGGCATGTCTGCGTCAATCAGCGCCAGCGGGCCGTGTTTCAGCTCGCCTGCTGCGTAAGCTTCCGCGTGGATGTAGGAGATCTCTTTCAGCTTCAACGCGCCTTCCAGCGCAATTGGATACTGATCGCCACGGCCGAGGAACAGGGCGTGATGTTTGTCAGAGAAATCTTCCGCCAGCGCTTCAATGCGTTTGTCCTGAGACAGCATCTGCTCAATACGGCTTGGCAGCGCCTGCAGGCCATGAACGATGTCATGCTCAACAGCCGCATCCTGCCCTTTCAGACGCGCCAGTTTCGCCACCAGCATCAGCAGAACGGTCAGCTGAGTGGTAAACGCTTTGGTGGAGGCCACGCCGATTTCCGTACCTGCGTTGGTCATCAGCGCCAGATCGGATTCACGAACCAGCGAAGAACCCGGCACGTTACAGATGGCCAGAGAGCCCAGATAACCCAGCTCTTTAGAGAGACGCAGCGCCGCCAGGGTGTCCGCCGTTTCGCCAGACTGGGAAAGGGTGATCATCAGGCTATTACGACGCACCGCGGATTTGCGGTAGCGGAATTCTGAAGCGATTTCCACGTCACACGGAACACCGGCCAGGGATTCAAACCAGTAGCGTGAGACCATACCGGAGTTGTAGGAGGTACCGCAGGCCACGATCTGAATATGCTCAACCTTACCGAGCAGTTCATTGGCGTTGGCGCCCAGTTCGCTCAGGTCCACCTCGCCGTGGCTGATGCGCCCGGTCAGGGTGTTTTTGATGGCGTTCGGCTGCTCGTAAATTTCTTTCTGCATGTAGTGACGGTAAGCGCCTTTGTCGCCTGCGTCGTACTGCAGATTGGATTCGATCTCCGGGCGTTTCACCTGCTCGCCTTTGGTATCGAATACCGTCACGCTGCGACGCGTCACTTCCGCGATATCACCCTCTTCCAGGAAGATAAAGCGACGGGTAACCGGCAGAAGTGCCAGCTGGTCAGAGGCGATAAAGTTCTCGCCCATGCCCAGACCGATAACCATTGGGCTACCGGAACGTGCGGCCAGCAGCGTGGACGGGTCGCGTGAATCCATGATTACCGTACCGTACGCACCGCGCAGCTGAGGGATCGCGCGCAGCACCGCTTCACGCAGTGTACCGCCCTGCTCCAGCTCCCAGTGAACCAGGTGAGCAATAACTTCGGTGTCGGTTTCAGAGACGAAGGTATAGCCGCGCGCTTTAAGTTCTTCGCGCAGCGGTTCGTGGTTTTCGATAATGCCGTTATGCACGACCACGATGTGTTCGGACACATGCGGGTGCGCATTGCCTTCAGACGGTTCGCCGTGGGTCGCCCAGCGGGTGTGCGCAATACCCGTGCCACCGTGCAGCGGATGATCTTCCGCAGCCTGGGCCAGCATCTGCACTTTACCGAGACGACGCAGACGGGTCATATGCCCTTCTGCATCCACAACTGCCAGACCGGCAGAGTCGTAACCACGGTATTCCAGACGACGTAAACCTTCGAGAAGGATTTCAGCAATATCACGCTGCGCAACTGCGCCAACAATTCCACACATAGTTTAATTTCCTGATTATGGCGTTATGCCATGCGTTGTCGCTGACCTGTATTTGCCCTTTCCGGGCACCCCGAGCCTTGTAGAGAGTGGGGTTATTGTTATAAGTACTGCCTTTGGGGGGAGGATTATGTTATCCCCTCACCCCATCCCTCTCCCCATAGGGGCGAGGGCGAAAAACACCGCACCGAACGAGCGCTCTCCTCGCGGGAGAGAGCGGGGTGCAGGTCGTTACTTTTTCTTCACCGGGCGTTTCCAGCCCTGCTTGTGAACCTGCGGCACGCGGCTCAGCACCAGCTCATTGTCGGCGACATCGCGCGTCACGGTCGTCCCGGCGGCAATGGTTACCCCGTTCCCGACCGTCACCGGTGCCACCAGCTGGGTATCAGAACCGACAAACACATCATCACCAATGATGGTTTTAAACTTGTTGGCACCGTCATAGTTGCAGGTGATTGTTCCTGCACCAATGTTCACGTTATCGCCAATTTCTGCATCGCCCAGGTAGGTTAAATGGCCGGCTTTGGAACCTTTGCCCAGACGCGCTTTTTTCATTTCAACGAAGTTGCCAACATGGGCGCCTTCGAGCAATTCAGCGCCAGGGCGCAGGCGTGCGAACGGCCCAATGGTGCATGCCGCGTCCAGATGTGCATCTTCAACCACGCTGTACGGGCTAATGTCGCAGTCGTCACCGATGACGCTGTTTTTGATAACACAACCGGCACCAATTTTGACGCGGTGGCCAAGCGTGACGTTGCCTTCAAGGATAACGTTAGTATCGATTTCAACGTCGCGCCCGTGAGATAAGGTCCCGCGCAGATCGAAACGCGCCGGGTCACGCAGCATAACGCCTGCCAGGAGCAGTTTTTCAGCCTGTTCGGACTGATAAACGCGTTCCAGGCGGGAAAGCTGAAGGCGGTTATTCACCCCTTCGGTTTCGCTAATGCGTGCCGGATGAACCGCCGCAATCTCACGCCCTTCCTGATAGGCCATCGCGATGATGTCGGTGATGTAGTACTCACCCTGCGCATTATTGTTGGTGAGCTTCGACAGCCAGCGCTTCAGGTCCGCGCCATTGGCAATCAGGATACCGGTGTTGATCTCCTGAATCTGACGCTGTGCGTCGCTGGCATCTTTATGCTCAACGATACCCGTTACGTTACCGTTTTCGCGGGTAATGCGGCCATAGCCGGTCGGATCGTCAAGCACGACGGTTAACAACCCGATGCCACCCTGCGGTTTAGCTTCACGCAGGCGGGCAAGGGTGTCGACAGAGATCAGCGGGACGTCGCCGTAAAGCATCAGAATATCTTCGTCATCCGCAAAGAACGGGGCGGCCTGCTGCATGGCGTGTCCGGTCCCCAACTGTTCTGCCTGAAGCACCCAGTTGAGTTTGTCATCGTTCAGCGTCTTTTTAAGCAGATCGCCGCCGTGACCATAGACCAGATGGACCTGACGGGCACCCAGTTCATTAGCGGCATCAATGACATGCTGCACCATCGGCTTTCCTGCCAGCGTGTGCAGTACCTTTGGAAGATCGGAATACATGCGGGTACCTTTACCGGCGGCAAGGATGACCACGCTCATTGTATTGTTCAACATACGCGTCCTGACTGTAATTTGAGTAAGAAGTTAAACCCGTTGACGTTGAAAATTCTACATATTTTGCGTCATAAAATGGAGTGGCGGTAAAACGTTCAACATCAGCCAATAATGGCTATTTGAGGCGATTTTTAGGGGCAGAGTAAACCCCTTTTTCTCTGGAAAATAGCCTTCTCGCGATAAGTCGCTAGCACACACAATAGCTTAGCTATTCTTTTGGATCATGAATAAAGATCGGTGTGATACAAAACCATAAAAAAAGCCAGCCTGGAAACCAGACTGGCTTTGTGCTTTTCAAGCCGGTGTTACATCGCTTTTTTGGTCAACTCGATAACGCGCAGTTTCGCGATCGCTTTGGCCAGCTCCGCAGACGCCTGAGCGTAATCCACGTCACCATGAGAGCTGCTAATGTGCTCTTCAGCCTTACGCTTCGATTCCAGGGCTCGTGCTTCGTCGAGATCCTGGCCACGAATAGCGGTATCGGCCAGAACGGTCACGCTGCCAGGCTGCACTTCAAGAATGCCGCCGGACAGATAGATAAACTCTTCATGACCGAACTGTTTAACGATGCGGATCATACCAGGCTTAATGGCGGTGAGCAGCGGTGCGTGACCCGGGAAAATACCCAGTTCACCTTCACTACCCGTTACCTGGATTTTCTCGACCAGACCAGAGAACATTTGTTGCTCTGCGCTGACGACGTCCAGGTGGTAAGTCATTGCCATATCACCCTCCGATTAAGGCGTTAAAGTTTTTTGGCTTTTTCCACGGCTTCGTCGATGGAACCAACCATGTAGAACGCCTGCTCCGGCAGGTGATCGTATTCGCCTTCCATGATGCCTTTAAAGCCACGGATGGTGTCTTTCAGGGAAACGTATTTACCCGGAGAACCGGTGAATACTTCCGCAACGAAGAACGGCTGGGACAGGAAGCGCTGGATCTTACGCGCACGTGCTACCACCAGTTTGTCTTCTTCAGACAGCTCATCCATACCCAGGATGGCGATGATGTCTTTCAGTTCCTGGTAACGCTGCAGCAGGGACTGTACGCCACGCGCGGTGTCGTAGTGTTCCTGACCCACAACCAGTGGATCCAGCTGACGGCTGGTGGAGTCCAGCGGGTCAACGGCCGGGTAAATACCCAGAGACGCGATCTGACGGCTCAGTACCACGGTTGCGTCAAGGTGCGCAAAGGTGGTGGCTGGGGATGGGTCAGTCAAGTCATCCGCAGGTACGTATACCGCCTGAACGGAGGTGATAGAACCGGTTTTGGTAGAGGTGATACGTTCCTGAAGAACACCCATCTCTTCCGCCAGCGTCGGCTGATAACCTACCGCTGAAGGCATACGACCCAGCAGTGCAGATACTTCAGTACCGGCCAGGGTGTAACGATAGATGTTATCAACGAACAGCAGAACGTCACGGCCTTCGTCACGGAACTTCTCAGCCATAGTCAGGCCAGTCAGCGCAACGCGCAGACGGTTTCCTGGTGGCTCGTTCATCTGACCGTAAACCAGGGATACTTTGTCCAGAACGTTGGAGTCGGTCATTTCGTGGTAGAAGTCGTTACCCTCACGAGTACGTTCACCTACGCCCGCAAATACGGAGTAACCAGAGTGCTCGATCGCGATGTTACGGATCAGCTCCATCATGTTTACGGTTTTACCTACACCCGCACCACCGAACAGACCAACTTTACCGCCCTTCGCAAACGGACACATCAGGTCGATAACTTTGATGCCGGTTTCCAGCAGTTCCTGAGAGCTGGACAGCTCTTCGTAGGAAGGTGCTGCGCGGTGGATAGCCCAACGCTCTTCTTCACCGATGTCGCCTTTCATGTCGATTGGTTGACCCAATACGTTCATGATACGACCCAGTGTTGCTTTACCTACCGGGACTTCGATCGGGTGCTCAAGGTCTTTAACTTCCAGACCACGACGCAGACCGTCGGAAGAACCCATCGCGATGGTACGCACGATACCGCCGCCGAGCTGCTGCTGAACTTCCAGCACCAGGCTCTCGTTACCATTCTGTACCTCAAGCGCGTCGTACACGCGTGGTACGGCGTCCTGAGGGAACTCGACGTCCACCACGGCGCCGATTACCTGGACAATCTTTCCAGTAGCCATCTTGAATCCTCTACGTAATTCGTAAACCTGGTTAAACCGCGGCGGCCCCCGAGACGATCTCGGTGAGTTCCTGAGTAATGCTGGCCTGACGAGCTTTGTTGTAAACCAACTGCAGCTCTTTAATCAGGCTGCCGCCATTATCGGTCGCGGCTTTCATCGCCACCATTCGTGCGGCCTGCTCGCTGGCCAGGTTTTCTACAACGCCCTGATAAACCTGAGATTCAACGTAACGACGCAGCAGGGTATCCAACAGCGGTTTCGGATCGGGTTCATACAGGTAATCCCAGGATTTTTGCTTCAGCTCGTCATCTTCTGATGCCGGTAAAGGCAGCATCTGAGTGAGCGTTGGAACCTGAGACATGGTGTTAATAAATTTGTTGCTGACAACGTACAGTCTGTCCAGACGGCCTTCATCGTAAGCCTGCAACATCACTTTAACCGGGCCGATCAGCTCGGACAGGGAAGGGTTATCACCCATACCCGTCACCTGAGCGACAATGTTGCCACCAACGGAGTTAAAGAAAGAGACGCCTTTAGAGCCGATCATTGCGATATCGCACTGAACGCCTTTTTCAGACCATGCTTTCATATCCGCCAGCAGTTTTTTGAACAGGTTAATGTTCAAGCCGCCACACAGACCACGGTCGGTCGACACCACCAGGTAGCCCACGCGCTTAACGTCGCGTTCTTCCAGGTAAGGGTGCTTATATTCCAGATTACCGTTTGCAAGGTGACCAATCACTTTGCGCATGGTTTCTGCATAAGGACGGCTGGCCGCCATGCGATCCTGCGATTTACGCATTTTGGAAGCGGCGACCATCTCCATCGCTTTAGTGATCTTTTGCGTGTTCTGGACGCTTGCGATCTTACTACGTATCTCTTTTGCGCCGGCCATGAGCTTCTCCTCAATGCCAGGCGGCTTGTCCTGAGACAAGCCGCCGGACGATTACCAGGATTGGGTTGCTTTGAAGGAATCGAGGATAGCTTTCAGCTTGCCTTCGATTTCGTCGTTATAGCCACCGGTCTGGTTGATCTCTTGCATCAGCGGAGCGTGATCACGGTCGACGTAAGCCAGCAGAGCGGCTTCGAAGCTACCGATTTTCGCCAGTTCCACATCTTCGAGGTAACCGCGTTCAGCCGCGAACAGAACCAGGCCCTGCTGAGCAACAGACATTGGTGCGTACTGTTTTTGCTTCAGCAGCTCGGTCACTTTCTGACCGTGGCTCAGCTGTTTACGGGTTGCTTCGTCCAGATCGGATGCGAACTGAGAGAACGCAGCCAGTTCACGATACTGTGCCAGCGCGGTACGAATACCACCGGACAGTTTCTTGATGATCTTGGTCTGAGCAGCACCCCCCACACGGGATACGGAGATACCCGGGTTAACTGCCGGACGAATACCGGAGTTAAACAGGTTGGTTTCCAGGAAGATCTGACCATCGGTAATGGAGATTACGTTGGTCGGAACGAACGCGGAAACGTCACCCGCCTGGGTTTCAATGATTGGCAGCGCGGTCAGAGAGCCGGTTTTACCCTTCACTTCACCTTTGGTGAAGTTCTCGACGTATTCCGCGTTAACGCGGGAAGCACGCTCCAGCAGACGAGAGTGGAGGTAGAATACGTCGCCAGGGAACGCTTCACGTCCAGGTGGACGACGGAGCAGCAGGGAAACCTGACGATATGCAACGGCCTGTTTAGACAGGTCATCGTATACGATCAGCGCATCTTCACCGCGGTCACGGAAGTATTCACCCATTGCGCAACCGGCGTATGGTGCCAGGTATTGCAGTGCAGCAGATTCAGAAGCGGTCGCCACAACAACGATGGTGTTAGACAGCGCGCCGTGCTCTTCCAGTTTACGAACCACGTTAGAAATGGTGGACGCTTTCTGGCCGATAGCCACGTACACACATTTGATGCCGGAGTCACGCTGGTTGATGATGGCGTCGATAGCCATCGCGGTTTTACCGGTCTGACGGTCACCGATGATCAGTTCACGCTGGCCACGACCGATTGGAATCATGGCATCAACGGACTTATAACCAGTCTGCACTGGCTGATCAACGGACTGACGGTCGATAACGCCTGGTGCGATAACTTCGATTGGGGAGAAGCCATCGTGCTCAACCGGACCTTTACCGTCGATTGGCGCACCCAGGGTGTTAACAACGCGACCCAGCAGGCCACGGCCAACCGGCACTTCCAGAATACGGCCAGTACACTTAACCTTCATGCCTTCGGCGAGGTCAGCGTATGGACCCATCACAACTGCACCTACGGAGTCGCGCTCCAGGTTCAGTGCGATAGCGTAACGGTTACCCGGCAGGGAAATCATCTCACCCTGCATACAATCGGCCAGGCCGTGGATGCGGATAACACCGTCACTTACAGAAACAATAGTACCTTCGTTGTGAGCTTCGCTCACAACACTGAACTGAGCAATGCGCTGCTTGATCAGTTCGCTGATTTCGGTGGAATTCAGTTGCATGCTCCAGTCCCCTTAAGACTGCAAGACGTCTGCAAGGCGTTCAAGACGGCCGCGTACGCTGCCATCAATGACCATATCACCCGAACGGATGATTACGCCTGCCATTACAGACTTATCGATTTTGCAATTCAGCTTAACTTTGCGTGACAGACGTTTTTCCATCGCGGCGGTGATTTTCGCAAGCTGTTCATCACTCAGTTCAGTCGCAGAAGTCACTTCGACTTCAGCGGTAGCTTCACTAAGGGCACGTAAGTGCTCAAACTGCTCGAGAACATCCGGGAGCACACGGAGACGACCATTTTCTGCCATTACCTTAATCAGGTTCTGACCATTGGCATCCAGTTGCTCTCCGCACACGGCGATAAACGACGCGGCGAGAGTTTCAGGCGCTAACGCACCAGAAAGCAACTCGGCCATTTGTTCGTTTTTCGTCACCTCAGCGGCAAACGCCAGCATATCCTGCCAGCGATCGACATTTTGGTGTTCGACAGCAAAGTCAAAAGCTGCTTTGGCGTAGGGGCGAGCTACCGTAACAAATTCAGACATCAGCCCCTCCCTCCTTACAGTTCAGCGACAAGTTTGTCCACGATGTCGCTGTTAGCAGCTTCATCCACGGAACGTTCGATGATCTTCTCGGCGCCAGCAACAGCCAGAATCGCAACCTGCTTACGCAGTTCTTCGCGAGCACGTTTACGCTCAGCTTCAATTTCAGCCTGAGCTTGTGTCACGATCTTAGTACGTTCCTGTTCTGCTTCAGCTTTGGCTTCGTCCAGGATCTGCGAACGGCGTTTGTTAGCCTGTTCGATGATAACCTGAGCTTCCGCTTTCGCTTTTTTCAGCTGGTCTGTCGCGTTGGCCTGTGCAAGGTCCAAATCTTTCTTAGCGCGTTCTGCAGAAGCCAGACCGTCAGCAATTTCTTTCTGACGTTTTTCGATGGCAGCCATTAAAGGCGGCCATACATACTTCATGCAGAACCAGACAAAGAGAATAAACGCGATGGCCTGGCCGAGGATTGTTGCGTTCATGTTCACAGCACAATACCTCTTTAATATCTGTGGCTTAGGGTTTTAAAACTACTACTACGCGACAGCAAACATCACGTACAGACCCAGACCTACAGCGATCATTGGGATAGCATCCACCAGACCCATAACGATAAAGAACTGAGTACGCAGCAGAGGAATCAGATCAGGTTGACGCGCTGCGCCTTCCAGGAATTTGCCCCCGAGGATGCCGATACCGATCGCAGCACCGATAGCCGCCAGACCCATCATCACAGCGGCAGCCATGTACAGCAGATCCATATTCAGGTTTTCCATGACAGTCTCCAGTTTGTTTCAATTAAAACGTAGTAGTGTTGGTAAAAAATCAGTGCTCTTCAGACGCCATCGACAGATAGACGATCGTCAGAACCATGAAGATAAAGGCTTGCAGCGTAATGATCAGGATGTGGAAAATGGCCCAAGGCACATTCAGAATCCACTGTGACCACCACGGCAGAAGACCCGCGATCAGAATGAAAATCAGCTCACCCGCATACATGTTGCCGAACAGTCGCAGACCCAGTGAAACAGGTTTGGACAGCAGGCTAACGCCTTCCAGGATCAGGTTGACCGGAATAAACGCCCAGTGGTTGAACGGCTGCAAGGTAAGCTCTTTCACGAAGCCGCTTACGCCTTTCATTTTGATGCTGTAGAAAAGAATCAGGATAAACACGCCCAGCGCCATCGACAGGGTGATGTTCACGTCAGCGGACGGCACCACGCGCAGTGCTGGCAGACCGAGGACATGTTCGCCAATCCACGGCAGGAAATCGATTGGCAGCAGGTCCATCAGGTTCATCAGGAACACCCAAACGAACACGGTCAGGGCCAGCGGAGCAATCAGCTTGCTCTTACCATGGTACATGTCTTTGACGCTGCCATGGACGAAGCCGATGATCATTTCGATGAACGTCTGGAATTTCCCTGGAACACCGCTGGTCGCTCTTTTCGCAACACCGCGGAACATGGCCAGGAACAGAAGACCCAAAACGACCGAGAAGAACATGGAGTCGATGTTGATCGTCCAGAAGGTGGCCGGGGGGTTATGCGGATCCACCAGCGAGAATGTACGCAGGTCCAGCTGAAGGTTATTCAGATGGTGACCTATGTAATCCTGCGGCGTCATATTTTCTGAAGCCATGATGCCTTTTACCCTTTGTTGTTGATTACAGCTGGAGCCAGAACTTGTACCACCAGCACCAAAACCCACGTTGCTATCAGCGGCATGAATACCACTTTCAAAACCGCCAGCGCCATCACCAGTAGAGCAAAGGTCAGCAACACCTTACACACTTCACCGAGAGCGAAGGACCAGGCCACACGGCCTTTGGCGGGTGTATGCGCCTGATGACGCCAGGCAAAAATCATAAATAATACGTTTGGCAGAACAACCGCCAAACCCCCGCACACGGCGGAGATGCCCCAGAAGGGGTCTTTGAGGCTAAACAGCAGTCCACTTGCTATCACAGCCAGAAACTGAATGAACAGAAGCTTACGAGCAACGTTTCTACTCAAGAGCGACACAGACATCACGTTTTTACTCCTGCTCCCTTCGAGGTATGCCGCGTGTCGTATAAAACGTCCTTTAAGGCTCAGAGTCAAGCATCAAAAAGCGGTCAAATTATACGGTGCGCACCCGTGATTTCAAACATTAAGTAGCGAAAAGGTGAATAAATGTTTAAATATTTTTCCCCGCCGCTATTTTTTAACTTTTCCTGAAAGCCACGACCTTCGACCAAAACTGCAAACAGCGCGAAAACGTTGGCTACAAAGCGTGCACGAGATCACAAAATACACATTTGCGATAAGGGTGTATTTATCAAAGACGCAAATCGGTTTATTTCATCTTTATGAAATTAAAGACAAATTATCGTAACTATTTTCAAAACAGCCCGGTATACAATAAAAACCTTTTATTGACATTCTTAATAAATATTTAACATTCGATTCTGGTTGCCGTATTCCACTTTTAGCAGACTGATATTTTCGATGTTGACTATCTTCATGCTGAACAATGGCTGTTACGTTAACCGTTAGAAAAACCTTAGTAACACAGAGGTTAAACTCTCTTCGGTAAAACCCGAGAATTTGTGCTGTTATTTAACATGGTCAGAACAGCACGAATTCCACAATTTTTATTAAATATTTAAAAATTGTTTGGCTTAATTATCACCAGATGGCGTTCACCCTCAAGCTGAGGAATGTTTAATTTCTCAACGGATTCGACAGCAAAACCCTCCGGAAGCTGTTCAATTTCATCGCCCGGCAACTGCCCTTTCAGGGCATAAAAGCGGCCATCTTGTGCAGGCAAGTGCTTACACCAGCTCACCATATCATTGAGCGACGCAAACGCGCGGCTGATAACACCGTCAAACGGTGGCTCCGCGGGGAACGCCTCTACCCTGCTCTGTACAGGGGCGATATTCTCCAGCTTCAGCTCATGCTGTACCTGACGTAAAAAACGGACGCGTTTGCCAAGGCTGTCCAGCAGCGTGAAATGGCTCTCAGGGCGGACAATCGACAGCGGGATCCCCGGCAGGCCAGGACCTGTGCCCACATCGATAAAGCGCTCCCCTTTAAGATACGGCGCAACCACGATGCTATCGAGGATATGACGAACCAGCATCTCGTTGGGGTCTCGAACAGACGTCAGGTTGTACGCTTTATTCCATTTGTTCAGCATATCGACATAGGCCACCAGCTGAGTTTTCTGGTGATCGGTGAGCGAAATACCTGCCTGTTCCAGCAGACGAGAGAGTTTATTGAGCACAGTGGGTACCTGTTTAGACATAAATTGCCCGGTGGCGCTTACCGGGCCTACGAATTAGCAGGGCGGGTAGCGAAGCGCCACCCGCCAAAAGCACTGGATATTATGCGCTACGGCGCAGCATACCTTGCTTTTTCAGCCACACCAGCAGAATCGAAATCGCGGCAGGTGTGACACCGGAGATACGGGACGCCTGACCGATCGACACAGGCTTGTGATCGTTCAGCTTGGCGATCACTTCATTGGAAAGCCCCGTCACCTGACGGTAGTCCAGCATTTCCGGCAGCAGCGTATTTTCGTTGCGCTGCTGTTTTTCAATCTCATCCTGCTGACGCGCGATGTAACCTTCGTATTTGACCTGGATCTCAACCTGTTCAGCCGCTTCAGCGTCTTCAAGGCCAGGCGCGAACGCGGTCAGTTTCACCAGGTTCTCGTAGGTCACTTCAGGGCGACGCAGCAAGTCTTCGCCGCTGGCTTCGCGCGAAAGCGGCGCAGTTAAGTGAGCATTCACTTCTGCAGCGGTTTCCGCCTGTGGATTCACCCAGGTGGTTTTCAGACGCTGACGTTCCTGCTCAATGCGTTCCAGTTTTTCGTTATAGCGCGCCCAACGTTCGTCATCCACCAGACCCAGTTCACGACCCACTTCGGTCAGACGCAGGTCGGCGTTATCTTCGCGCAGCATCAGGCGATATTCCGCGCGAGAGGTAAACATACGGTACGGTTCTTTGGTACCCAGGGTGCAAAGATCGTCGACCAGCACGCCCAGATAAGCCTGAGAACGCGCAGGTGCCCAGCCCTCTTTCTCCGCAGAGAAGCGTGCTGCGTTCAGACCGGCAAGCAGACCCTGAGCGGCAGCTTCTTCGTAACCGGTCGTGCCGTTAATCTGGCCGGCGAAGAACAGACCGTGGATGAATTTGCTCTCCAGGGTTGGCTTCAGGTCACGCGGATCGAAGAAATCGTACTCAATAGCGTAGCCAGGACGAACGATTTTCGCGTTCTCCATACCCTGCATTGAGCGAACAATTTGCATCTGCACATCGAACGGCAGGCTGGTGGAGATGCCGTTCGGGTAAATTTCATTTGACGTCAGTCCTTCCGGCTCCAGGAAGATCTGGTGCTGGTTACGATCGGCAAAGCGCATCACTTTGTCTTCGATCGACGGACAGTAACGCGGGCCGATCCCTTCGATCACGCCAGCGTACATTGGGCTGCGGTCAAGGTTATTGCGGATCACGTCATGGGTTTTTTCGTTGGTATGCGTGATGTAGCACGGTACCTGCTGCGGATGTTGAGCCGCATTGCCCATGAACGAGAACACCGGCATGGGGTTATCACCGTGCTGTTGTGCCAGCACGCTGAAATCAATGGTGCGCGCATCAATACGCGGTGGCGTGCCTGTTTTCAGGCGACTGACGCGCAGCGGAAGTTCACGCAGACGACGAGACAGCGGAATGGACGGCGGATCGCCAGCACGGCCACCGCTGTAGTTATCCAGACCGATATGGATTTTGCCATCCAGGAAGGTCCCGACAGTCAGTACGACGGCTTTCGCGCGGAACTTGAGGCCCATCTGGGTTACGGCACCCACAACGCGATCGTTTTCAACGATAAGATCTTCTACCGCCTGCTGGAAGATCATCAGGTTTGGCTGATTCTCCAGGGCAGTACGTACCGCCTGACGGTAAAGCACGCGGTCTGCCTGAGCACGAGTAGCGCGCACAGCGGGACCTTTGCTCGCGTTTAGTATCCTAAACTGGATGCCGGCATGATCGATCGCTTTCGCCATCAGGCCGCCAAGTGCATCCACTTCTTTTACCAGGTGTCCTTTCCCAATGCCGCCAATCGCCGGATTACAGGACATTTGTCCCAGCGTGTCGATATTGTGTGTCAAAAGTAGGGTCTGCTGACCCATTCGCGCTGCGGCCATTGCGGCCTCAGTGCCTGCATGACCCCCGCCAATGATGATGACGTCAAAAGGATCCTGATAAAACATGGTGGTCTGCCTCGCGTAAAGCGGTATGAAAATGGATTGAAGCCCGGGCCGTGGATTCTACTCAACTTTAGTCTTTCGAGAAAGCATTGGGATCCTGGGCTATTAAAAAGAAGATCTTTTTATTTAGAGATCTGTTCTATTGTGATCTCTTATTAGGATCGAGTACCTCTGTGGATAAGCCCGATCTCACGATGAAGATCATGCAGTTAGAAAGGATCGTTTGCTGTGAATGATCGGTGATCCTGGCCAGTATAAGCTGGGATCAGATCGCGACTTTATACACAGGGCCAAAACAGCCTCAGAGTTATAACTTGGATAACTACCGCTTAATACGAGCTTTTAACCAGAGTTATCCACATCTGTTCGCGCGATCTTTAATCGTTTTTGAGTAAATTTTTCCATTCACCCAGCCAGATCTCCGCTGGATCTTCCGGAATGTCATGATCGAGGATGTTGATCTTCAGTGTTTCACCCAGCTGTTTTGCCCCACAGGCAGTCACAGCGGCTTCGACTTTCTCTATTGCACCGCAAAAGGTGTCATATTCACGACTGCCGATACCCACCGCGCCAAAACGGACGTTTGACAGGTCAGGCTGCTGTTCCAGCAGTTCGTCATATAAAGGTTGCAGATTATTCGGCAGATCGCCTGCGCCGTGCGTCGAGGTGATCAGTAGCCAGACCCCATCAGTCGGGAGATCGTCAAGCAACGGGCCGTGCAGTGTTTCGGTGGAAAAGCCCGCGTCTTCCAGCTTCTCAGCCAGATGTTCCGCAACGTATTCCGCGCCGCCCAGGGTGCTGCCACTGATAAGGGTAATGTCCGCCATTGATCGCTCGCTCAAATAAAGAGGGGCTCATTGTACGCTGTGAACGAGCTGGGATCTACCTGTGGAAAATGTGGGAATGAATTTGCCCGATCAGGGGCGGATGGTACGCATGATCGGGTTCTGCAGGGAGATCAATGTTTCAGTGGACTGAATTTCATCAATTGTTTGGATCTTGTTGATAAGTACCTGCTGGAGGGCATCAATGGAGCGGCACATCACCTTTATAAAGATACTGTAGTGCCCGGTGGTGTAGTACGCCTCCGTGACTTCTTCAAGCGCGTTGAGCTTCGCCAGGGCTGACGGATAGTCTTTGGCACTTTTGAGAATAATGCCAATAAAGCAGCAGACGTCATAACCCAGCTGCTTAGGGCTGACGTCGATACGTGCGCCGGTAATGATCCCCCCCTGTTTCATCTTTTCCACGCGGACGTGGATTGTGCCCGGACTGACGCCAAACTGTTTCGCCAGTTCCGCATAGGCAGTACGTGCATTGGCCATTAAGGCCTCCAGGATGCCGCGGTCCAGATTATCGATCTGATAATTTTCCATAGCTTTTTCTTATGAGCATTAATGAATCTCTCTATTCTAGCGCCTTATTTTAATGAATCAAAAGTGAAGATGGCTTTTTGTTGATGGGTTATTGAATAACAGGCCATTTCTGTTGCTTAATCTCTATCAACAGGACGCAGGAGTCTAAATAATGAAAACCGCTTACATCGCAAAACAACGCCAGATCAGCTTCGTTAAATCCCATTTTTCACGTCAGCTGGAAGACAAGCTTGGTCTGATCGAAGTCCAGGCGCCCATTCTCAGCCGCGTGGGTGACGGGACGCAGGACAACCTTTCTGGATGCGAAAAAGCGGTACAGGTGAAAGTGAAAACACTGCCAGACGCCCAGTTCGAAGTGGTGCATTCCCTTGCGAAGTGGAAACGTCAAACCCTGGGACAACACGACTTCAGCGCGGGCGAAGGGCTTTACACGCACATGAAAGCCCTTCGCCCCGATGAAGACCGTCTTACGCCAATGCACTCTGTCTACGTCGATCAATGGGACTGGGAGCGCGTCATGGGCGATGGCGAGCGTCACGTCGGTACGCTGAAATCCACCGTTGAGGCGATCTACGCCGGGATCAAAGCGACCGAAGCGGCAGTGAGCAAAGAGTTTGGTCTGGCACCGTTCCTGCCGGAATCGATCCACTTTGTCCACAGCCAGGAACTGCTGAGCCGTTATCCCGATCTGGATGCCAAAGGCCGTGAGCGTGCGATCGCCAAAGAATTGGGTGCTGTGTTCCTGATCGGGATTGGCGGCAAATTGTCTGACGGTAAACGCCATGATGTGCGTGCGCCGGATTATGATGACTGGAGCACGACGGGTGAAGGCGAACGCACCGGTCTGAACGGCGATATTCTGGTCTGGAACCCGGTGCTGGAAGATGCGTTCGAGCTCTCTTCAATGGGGATCCGCGTGGATGCTGACGCCCTGAAGCGTCAGCTGGCACTGACCGGGGATGAAGATCGCCTCACGCTGGAGTGGCACCAGGCGCTGCTGCGCGGAGAGATGCCGCAGACCATTGGCGGCGGTATTGGCCAGTCCCGTCTGACCATGCTGCTGTTGCAGCTGCCTCATATTGGTCAGGTGCAGTGCGGTGTCTGGCCACAACAGGTACGCGATCGCGTTGAATCTCTTCTGTAATTAGCGCTGCCAGCGTCTTAGCAGGCGGCTACGTAACCCGGTATCAAAGCGCCAGATATGATCGAAGATGCGCATGATGCCGGGCTTTCCATGGGCAGACATCGCCACAGCATGGAAACGGTGCTGGTGCACTCGCTGTAGCTCCTTCACTTTATTCACCACGTCATCCGGTAGCCGCTGGGCAATAAAATCGGAGATGACCACGGCGTCAGCGTCATACCAGTCTCCGCCCTGCATCCGCTCAACGATGCTTCGAAAACAGCTGGCCAGATCGGTACCGCCACGAAAGCGCTGGCTTAAAAAGCGGATCGCCTGCTCAATACCCTGCTGATGGGTCAGTTCATACCCCACAACTTCGCTGGAAAAGAGCATGATGAAGCAGCGACGTCGATCGGCGAGCGCCACGCGCATCAGAGCCAGGCAGAACGCTTTCGCGCACTGTTCGTTAAACCCTCCCATCGAGCCGGACGTATCCACGCACACAATAAAGGGCCCGCGCGGCTGTTCGTCAAAATCCTGATGGATGACCGGGCGCTGGCTGAGCTTTTCACGCCAGGCTTCGCCATGCAACCGGTAGGTCAGAAGCTGTTTTTCCACCAGCCGGCGATAAAACTCGTACTCAAGCTCAGTCATCCCCAGGGTACTCAGCTCCGTGGGCAGCAGGCGCAAAATATCGTCGCTTTGCTGGAGCCCATCCACCTGCTCAGGCACGGTGGCCGGTTCACGGACCAGGGTGCGGAAGGTCTCCATTGGGGCATCTTTCTTTGGGACCGATTTGGCCTCCCGTGAACGACCCAACTGTTCGGCAAGCTTCATCAGCTCTGGCTGCTGTGCCAGAAAATCGCCGTACTTGACGATGAGCTGGTAATCTCCGCGCCGCAGCTGACCAGCGCTCATATCCCAAAGACGCCCGGCGGCGTTTTCATTTTCCACCAGCACCTGCTCCAGCTGACCGCTTAAGGTCATGCGTTCCTGCACTTCGCTAAGCAGCTGTTCACGCTCCTCATCCAGCAACTGCTGGTTCAACGTTGTGGCCTGCACCACCAGGCTGAGGCGCCAGCGTTGTAAAAAGAGGGTGTGTAGCGCGGGGGTAAACGTGGCGTTATCCGTGACCAGCGCTCGCGCCTGGCTGGCAAACGGAGAGTGTACCGTGTCGAGTAACGTCAGGGTTTGCGGGAGCTGGGCGATAAACTGTGACGTAGAGAGCCGCTGGCACTGCTGATAGCAGGCCACCTCGTCAGTTAATTCAGGGGGGACTTCGGTCTCTTTGAACCGCTGACGCAGGTTTTCGCGCCAGCGCGGGAGATCGTCGGTCATCGCCTTTTTGAGCCGCGGGAATTTTTCAAAAAAAGCCGCCAGCTGCGGGGAGGCCAGAAGGGTGATGACCACCTCTTCGATCAATCCCTCTTCGCTGACGGCCAGCATGACGTTAAGCGTATCCAGCGTTAGCATTGACGAGCCTGTTTGATCTGCGCGCTGACATCCTGCAGGCTGGCTTCGATGCGACCTAACCAGTCGCTATGAATAAAGAGGCATTTTTGCTGCTCGCTGAAGCGCGTATGTTGCTGGTGCCATTCCGTATCCAGCGCTTCAAGCTGGCGTTTAATCTCTTCCGGCACGCTGTCAGAGGCGGTTCCCGGAAGCGCAAGACGCGATCCCTGCAGGCTGACGTCGCGGATCACCAGATGCTGGCTGCTGTCCACTTCCAGCGTCAGCGGCTGGGCAAAACCGATGCCGTTGAGTTTGCCGCGGATCTCCCCGCCCTTATCAAGCCACTGAGCCAGTGGCTCTCGCTCCACGGTGATATGGACCACCTGCATGTCATGCAGCTTAAGGGGCTGCTGAAGCAGGAGCGTCAGCGTTGTACTGGTCAGTTCGGACGGCAGCTCATAATGCGCTTTGCGGGCGAACATGCCGCCAAGGCGGTTTACTTTCAGCGCTGTTTTGTCGCTTTGTTGTTGCTGCAGCTGAATACGCCGTTGGGCAATCGCCCCGAGCTGGTTGAGCATCGACTGCTGGCCCCAGGCGTGTCCGGTCATCAATACGTCAAGCTGCTGCTGCATCAGGTTCATGCCTTCCGCGTCGTGCCAGAGGCAATCTTTTAAAAGGATCAGATCGATTGGCGCAACGGCATCGCGGCCGCTGAACAGGGCGCTGGCCTGCAGCAGGCGGATCGCTTTTTTCCAGCGACGGTCGGAGACATACGGCGCAGAAGGCAGTAAATCGAGCTGCTGGCGCAGCAGATAGATCAGCTCAAACACCGAATCCGGCAGTGTGATTTTGCCGATATCCTCCTGCCACTGGTAATACTCCTCATCCGTGACCTGCAGCGAAGCGGGGACCGGGTTTTCATTCTCATCCTGCTGGCTGATCAGCATCGAGCGGAAGTTGGATTTATCCTGCACTTTGTCGAGCCACAGGCGGATCAGCATGCGGTCATACAGCGCTTCAAGGCTGCTGTCGGCTTCCGGGAGTTCGTTAGAGGCCGCCACCAGCAGGCGCATCGGGATTTTCTCTTCGCTGGCACCGTTGCGGAATCGGCGTTCGTTTATCGCCGTGAGCAGGGTGTTCAGAATAGCCGGCCCCGCTTTCCAGATCTCATCAAGAAAAACAATTTCCGCTTCCGGAAGATACCCCTCAGTCAGGCGCTGATAGCGCCCCTCATCTTTCAGCGCCTGAATGGAAAGCGGGCCGAAAACTTCTTCTGGGGTGGAAAAGCGGGTCATCAGGTATTCGAAAGCGCGGGCGTTCTGAAAGGCAAATTTCAGCCGGCGGGCAATCAGGCTTTTGGCGATGCCCGGAGGTCCAAGCAGAAAGACGCTTTCGCCGCTCAACGCTGCCAGTAAACAGAGGCGAATGGCGTGGCTACGCTCGAAAAGGCCTTTTTCCAGCGCGCCGCTGAGGCGGGAAATTCTTTCTGCTATTAAATGTGAGTGAGCCATAATAGTTTTGCATCCTTTCGCCGTCGTGGCGGCCAATTGAAGCGAGTATAGACGTTTCAGTCAGGGCTGGTAATAGACTGAAGTGCGGCGCTATTTTCTTTGCGCTACATTAATGCGGTTGCATTTAGGGGTACGATTTTGCATTGAATCGTGCATACTGTGCGCTTTTTGTGGGCCAAGGGACTAAGCACACATTTGTTATTTAAACGAAAAGACTAGTCTATGAGCACTGATAATAAGCAATCATTACCCGCAATAACGCTTGCGGCGATCGGGGTTGTCTACGGTGATATCGGCACCAGCCCGCTTTATACGCTTCGTGAATGTCTGTCCGGTCAGTTTGGTTTTGGTGTTGAGCGCGATGCCGTCTTTGGCTTCCTGTCCCTCATCTTCTGGCTGCTGATCCTGGTGGTTTCAGTGAAATACCTCTCCTTCGTTATGCGTGCAGATAACGCCGGTGAAGGGGGGATCCTGACTCTGATGTCCCTTGCCGGGCGGAATACCTCCGCCAGAATGACGTCGGTGCTGGTCATTATCGGCCTGATTGGCGGCAGCTTCTTCTATGGGGAAGTTGTCATTACGCCCGCGATTTCGGTTCTCTCGGCGATAGAGGGGCTGGAGATTATCGCGCCACAGCTTGATTCATGGGTTGTTCCGCTGGCGATCCTTGTTCTGACGCTGCTGTTCATCATCCAGAAGCACGGCACCGGGCTGGTGGGCAAGCTGTTCGCTCCGATTATGCTGGCCTGGTTCCTGGTCCTGGCGGCACTCGGTTTACGCAGCATTATTGCTAACCCGGATGTGCTGCATGCGCTGAACCCTTACTGGGCCGTGCATTTCTTCCTGGAATACAAAGTGGTTTCCTTCGTTGCGCTCGGTGCCGTCGTGCTCTCCATCACCGGTGTTGAGGCGCTGTATGCCGATATGGGGCACTTCGGGAAACTGCCTATCCGCGTGGCGTGGTTTTTAGTGGTCCTGCCGTCGCTGGTGCTGAATTATTTCGGCCAGGGTGCGCTGCTGCTGCAAAACCCGGAGGCGATTAAGAACCCATTCTTCCTGCTGGCTCCGGACTGGGCGCTGGTGCCCATGCTGATTCTGGCGACGCTGGCGACCGTTATTGCCTCGCAGGCGGTAATTTCAGGCGTGTTCTCTCTGACGCGTCAGGCCGTGCGTCTGGGGTATCTCTCGCCTATGCGCATTATCCATACCTCCGAGATGGAGTCGGGCCAGATTTACATTCCGTTCATCAACTGGCTGCTCTATTTCGCCGTGGTGATTGTCATCGTCAGCTTCGAGCACTCCAGCAACCTGGCGGCGGCGTACGGTATTGCGGTAACCGGTACGATGGTACTGACCTCGCTGCTCTCCACCACGGTAGCGTACCGAAACTGGCACTGGAACAAATTCCTCGTGATGATGATTCTGGTCGGCTTCCTGTGCATTGACGTGCCGCTGTTCTCCGCCAACCTCGACAAGATTGTCTCCGGTGGCTGGCTGCCGCTGACGCTCGGTCTGGTGATGTTCATTGTCATGACCACGTGGAAAAGCGAACGTTTCCGCCTTCTGCGCCGTATGCATGAGCACGGTAACTCCCTGGAGGCTATGATTGCCTCGCTGGAGAAATCGCCGCCGGTACGCGTGCCGGGCACCGCGGTGTATATGTCGCGTGCGCTGAACGTTATCCCGTTTGCGCTGATGCATAACCTCAAGCACAACAAAGTGCTGCACGAGCGCGTGATCCTGCTGACCCTGCGCACCGAAGATGCCCCGTATGTCCACAATGTCCGCCGCGTGCAAATCGAGCAACTGTCGCCGACCTTCTGGCGCGTAGTGGCAAGCTACGGCTGGCGTGAGACACCAAACGTCGAAGAGGTGTTCCATCGCTGCGGTCTGGAAGGACTGAGCTGTCGCATGATGGAGACCTCGTTCTTTATGTCCCACGAGTCGCTGATTATTGGCAAGCGCCCCTGGTATTTGCGTCTGCGCGGCAAGTTGTACCTTATCCTGCAGCGTAACGCCCTTCGCGCGCCTGACCAGTTTGAGATCCCGCCTAACCGTGTGATTGAGTTGGGAACGCAGGTCGAAATCTAGGTCCTCGTGTGGCCTGATGCCCTCTCCTGGATGGAGAGGGTGCAACCCTAAAAAAGCGGTAACCAAAGGGTTACCGTTTTTGCATTTATCGCCTTCTCATTTCACGTAGCGAAACGTTTCGACGCCGATCACAAATCTGTTATGTCATGGTGGTTTTCTGAACACCGTTAAGACTAAACTGATTTCAGCGAAACGTTTCGCTAGTGGAGCAAGAAAATGAAGAAAGGCACCGTTCTTAACGCAGAAATCTCATCGGTTATTTCCCGTCTTGGGCATACCGATACGCTGGTGGTTTGCGATGCAGGCTTACCGGTTCCGCGCAGCACAACCCGTATTGATATGGCGTTAACGCAGGGCGTGCCCTCGTTTATGCAGGTACTGGACGTGGTGACGGCGGAGATGCAGGTTGAGGCGGCCATTCTCGCGACGGAAATTAAACACCATAATCCGCAACTCCACGAAACGTTGCTCAGCCACATTGAGCAACTGCAACAACACCAGGGAAACACCATAGAAATTCGTTACACAACGCACGAGCAATTCAAACAACAAACCGCAGACAGTCAGGCGGTGATTCGCAGCGGGGAGTGTTCCCCGTATGCGAATATCATTCTCTGTGCTGGCGTCACCTTCTGAGGCCATCATGGACGCATTACTGCAACTGAAAGGGATCGATAAAGCGTTCCCGGGCGTAAAAGCCCTCTCTGGCGCGGCACTGAACGTTTATCCCGGACGCGTAATGGCGCTGGTGGGCGAAAACGGGGCCGGCAAATCCACCATGATGAAAGTGCTGACCGGTATCTATCAACGCGATGCCGGCTCGCTGCTGTGGCTGGGTAAAGAGACCACGTTCAACGGCCCGAAATCCTCCCAGGATGCGGGGATCGGTATTATTCACCAGGAGCTGAACCTGATCCCGCAGCTCAGCATTGCGGAAAACATCTTCCTCGGACGTGAGTTCGTTAACCGGTTTGGCAAAATCGACTGGAAAACGATGTATGCCGAAGCGGACAAACTGCTGGCGAAGCTAAACCTGCGCTTCAAGAGCGACCGTCTGGTGGGCGACCTCTCCATTGGCGATCAGCAAATGGTTGAAATCGCGAAGGTGCTGAGCTTTGAGTCGAAGGTCATCATTATGGATGAACCGACGGACGCGCTGACCGATACCGAAACCGAATCTTTATTCCGCGTTATCCGCGAGCTGAAATCGCAGGGACGCGGGATTGTCTATATCTCTCACCGTATGAAAGAGATTTTCGAGATCTGCGACGACGTAACGGTCTTCCGCGACGGGCAATTCATTGCCGAGCGCGAAGTCGCCACGCTGACCGAAGATACCCTTATCGAAATGATGGTGGGACGTAAGCTCGAAGACCAGTATCCGCATCTGGACAAAGTACCGGGTGAGATCCGCCTGAAGGTGGACAACCTCTGTGGCCCGGGCGTGAACGATGTCACCTTTACCCTGCGCCAGGGAGAGATCCTTGGCGTGGCGGGGTTAATGGGGGCAGGCCGTACCGAGCTGATGAAAGTGCTCTATGGCGCACTGCCGCGTACCAGCGGTTATGTCACGCTCGACGGTCATGAGGTGGTGACTCGCTCTCCACAGGATGGCCTGGCAAACGGCATCGTCTATATCTCCGAAGACCGCAAGCGTGACGGCTTAGTACTGGGGATGTCGGTAAAAGAGAACATGTCGCTTACTGCCCTGCGCTATTTCAGCCGCAGCGGTGGCAGCCTGAAGCACAAAGATGAACAGCAGGCGGTCAGCGATTTTATCCGTCTCTTCAACGTTAAAACGCCGTCGATGGAGCAGGCGATTGGTCTGTTGTCCGGTGGTAATCAGCAAAAAGTGGCCATTGCACGCGGTCTGATGACGCGCCCGAAAGTGCTGATCCTTGATGAGCCAACCCGCGGCGTGGACGTTGGGGCCAAGAAAGAGATCTATCAGCTGATTAACCAGTTCAAGGCCGACGGCCTGAGCATCATTCTGGTCTCTTCCGAGATGCCAGAAGTATTAGGCATGAGCGATCGCATTATCGTCATGCATGAAGGGCATCTCGGTGGTGAATTCACTCGCGAGCAGGCCACCCAGGAAGTTCTGATGGCTGCCGCTGTGGGCAAGCTTAATCGCGTGAATCAGGAGTAAGAAGATGACTACCCAGGCTGTTTCTGGTCGCCGTTATTTCACAAAGGCATGGCTGCTGGAACAAAAATCGCTGATTGCCCTGCTGGTGTTGATCGCGATTGTTTCGACCATGAGCCCAAACTTTTTTACCGTTAATAACCTGTTCAATATTCTTCAGCAGACGTCGGTTAACGCCATTATGGCGGTAGGGATGACGCTGGTGATTTTGACATCGGGTATCGATCTGTCCGTCGGTTCCCTGCTGGCGCTCACCGGTGCGGTTGCGGCTTCAATTGTAGGGATTGAGGTCAACGCGCTGGTGGCCGTTGCAGCTGCGCTGGCACTTGGGGCGGCAATTGGTGCCGTGACCGGTGTGATTGTGGCGAAAGGTCGCGTTCAGGCGTTCATTGCGACGCTGGTCATGATGCTCCTGCTGCGCGGTGTCACCATGGTTTATACCAACGGCAGTCCGGTAAATACCGGCTTTACGGATAACGCCGATCTGTTTGGCTGGTTCGGTATTGGTCGTCCGCTGGGTATCCCGACGCCGGTCTGGATCATGGCTATCGTTTTCCTCGCGGCGTGGTACATGCTGCATCACACCCGTCTGGGTCGTTATATCTATGCGCTGGGCGGTAACGAAGCGGCAACGCGTCTGTCCGGGATCAGCGTCAATAAAGTCAAAATCATCGTCTATTCGCTGTGTGGTCTGCTGGCCTCTCTGGCAGGCATCATCGAAGTGGCGCGCCTCTCTTCAGCGCAGCCAACGGCGGGGACGGGGTATGAGCTGGATGCCATTGCGGCAGTCGTTCTGGGCGGTACGAGTCTTGCGGGCGGTAAAGGTCGCATTGTTGGGACATTGATCGGCGCACTGATCCTTGGTTTCCTGAATAATGGTTTGAATTTATTGGGTGTTTCCTCCTATTACCAGATGATCGTTAAAGCAGTGGTGATTTTGCTGGCGGTTCTGGTAGACAACAAAAAACAGTAACTGACGACACTACAGGACATCTTAGATATGAACATGAAAAAACTGGCTACCCTGGTTTCTGCTGTCGCGCTGAGCGCAACCGTAAGTGCTAACGCAATGGCGAAAGACACCATCGCGCTGGTTATCTCCACGCTGAACAACCCGTTCTTCGTCTCTCTGAAGGACGGAGCACAGAAAGAAGCTGACAAACTGGGCTACAACCTGGTGGTGCTGGACTCTCAGAACAACCCGGCGAAAGAGCTGGCAAACGTTCAGGACTTAACCGTACGTGGCACCAAAATCCTGCTGATCAACCCAACGGATTCTGACGCCGTGGGTAACGCCGTGAAGATGGCAAACCAGGCGAAGATCCCGGTCATCACCCTTGACCGTCAGGCGACGAAAGGCGACGTAGTCAGCCACATCGCTTCTGATAACGTACTGGGTGGCAAAATCGCGGGTGACTACATCGCGAAGAAAGCGGGTGAAGGCGCGAAAGTTATCGAACTGCAGGGTATTGCCGGTACGTCAGCGGCGCGTGAGCGTGGTGAAGGCTTCCAGCAGGCTGTTGCAGCGCACAAATTTAACGTACTGGCCAGCCAGCCTGCTGACTTTGACCGCACGAAAGGTCTGAACGTGATGCAGAACCTGCTGACCGCGCACCCTGACGTGCAGGCTGTGTTCGCACAGAACGACGAAATGGCGCTGGGCGCGCTGCGTGCTCTGCAGACCGCTGGTAAATCTGATGTGATGGTTGTCGGATTTGACGGCACGCCGGATGGTGAAAAAGCAGTAAAAGATGGCAAACTGGCGGCGACCATCGCTCAGCTGCCTGAGCAGATCGGCGCAACGGGCGTGCAGACTGCTGATAAAGTGCTGAAGGGCGAAAAAGTTCAGGCCAAATATCCTGTTGACCTGAAACTGGTCATCAAGCAGTAAAAGGCGAATCAGGCAGTCGCTGGCTGCCTGAGGGACACCCTATAAAGAAAAGTGTGGCATACGCCACCGGGTCACACCGGTGGCGCTCTCAGATGGACACCTCAACCATGAAAACCGCAGGCAATCTTGTCGTCCTTGGCAGTATCAATGCCGATCACATTCTTAACCTTGAATCGTTCCCGACACCGGGCGAAACCGTCACCGGTAATCAGTATCAGGTGGCATTCGGCGGTAAGGGCGCCAACCAGGCCGTCGCCGCAGGACGCAGTGGGGCGAAGATCGCCTTTATTGCCTGCACAGGTGATGACGATACCGGTGAGCGCGTACGCAAACAGCTGGCCAGCGATAACATTGATATTGCGCCTGTCAGCGTTGTCGAAGGGGAATCAACCGGCGTGGCGCTGATTTTCGTCAACGCGGAAGGTGAGAATGTCATCGGTATTCATGCGGGGGCTAACGCCGCGCTGACCACTGAGCGGGTGAACGCGCAGCGCGAGATCATCGCGAATGCCGAAGCGCTTCTGATGCAGCTGGAATCACCCGTTGAAAGCGTCCTGGCGGCCGCAGCGATAGCGCATCAAAATCATACCACTGTCGTACTCAATCCTGCGCCTGCGCGGGTATTATCAGACGAGCTGCTGGTGCTGGTGGATATCATTACCCCGAACGAAACTGAAGCGGAGAAACTGACAGGCGTTCGCGTTGAAAATGATGACGACGCCGCGCGGGCGGCGAAAGTGCTGCACGATAAAGGCATCGGCACCGTTATCATTACCCTTGGCAGTCGTGGAGTGTGGGCCAGCGTAAACGGGGAAGGCCGTCGCGTGCCGGGCTTTAAGGTTAAGGCGATTGATACCATCGCGGCGGGAGATACCTTTAACGGTGCATTGGTGACTGCGCTGCTGGAAGGCAAGAGAATGGATGATGCTATCCGCTTTGCCCATGCCGCCGCGGCGATTGCCGTAACGCGCAAAGGTGCTCAGCCTTCCGTTCCGTGGCGTAAAGAGATTGATGAATTCTTAAGTCAGCAGGGGTAACGCTTGGCCACAATGAAAGATGTCGCCCGCCAGGCGGGCGTTTCTACGTCGACAGTCTCCCACGTCATTAATAACGATCGCTTCGTTAGCGAGGCGATTCGGGAGAAAGTCGAAGCCGCGGTTAAAGATCTCAATTATGCGCCGTCCGCGCTGGCGCGCAGCCTCAAGCTCAACCAGACGCGCACCATCGGCATGCTGATCACCGCCAGTACCAACCCCTTTTATTCTGAACTTGTTCGCGGTGTCGAACGCAGCTGCTTCGAGCGTGGTTACAGCCTGGTGCTGTGCAATACCGAAGGGGATGAGCAGCGAATGAACCGCAACCTGGAGACGCTGATGCAAAAACGCGTCGACGGGTTACTGCTGCTGTGTACCGAAACACATCAGCCCTCGAAAGAGATTATTCAGCGCTACCCTTCTATTCCCACGGTGATGATGGACTGGGCGCCGTTCGACGGTACCAGCGATCTCATTCAGGATAACTCGCTGCTGGGGGGTGACATGGCCACCCAGTATCTGATCGATAAAGGCTATACCCGCATCGCCTGCATTACCGGCCCCCTGGATAAAACCCCGGCGCGCTTGCGTCTTGAGGGGTATCTTTCTGCGATGGCGCGGGCGGGGCTTACTGTTCCGGGTGGCTACCGTATTACCGGTGATTTCGAATTTAACGGCGGCTTTGAAGCTATGCAGAAACTGCTGTCGCAAGCGCAGCGTCCGCAGGCTGTGTTTATCGGCAACGATGCGATGGCATTTGGCGCGTACCAGGCGTTATATCAGGCGGGGCTGCGTGTTCCACACGATATGGCGGTGATTGGTTACGATGACATTGAACTGGCCCGCTACATGACGCCGCCGCTCACCACGATTCATCAGCCAAAAGATGAACTGGGCGAGCTGGCCATCGATGTGCTTATCCACCGAATGGCCGAGCCCGGCCTGCAGCAGCAACGTCTGCAGCTTACTCCTGTTCTGATGGAACGGGGTTCGGTTTAGCCTTTGCTTTGTGGCGCTCTTTGATCAGGTTGCGGCCATCTTTGGGTTTTAACAGCATAAAGACCAGCGCCGACACGACGGTGAGTGCGCCCATGGTAATAAAGGTATAGTGAAACTGTTCGACGGTGTTCGCGCTGTCAAAACCTTCATAAAACCGCAGCACCGCCGCACTGACGGCCACCCCCAGACTGATCGACAACTGCTGAGTCACTGCCAGCACGCTGTTGCCGCTACTGGCGTTATCGTCGGTCAGGTCGGCGAGGGTGATGGTGTTCATCGACGTGAACTGTGTCGACATGGCCATTCCCAGCACAAACAGGGGCAGGATCAGCATCCAGACCGGTAAAGAGGCGGATTGCAGGGAGAACTGCGCGATCATCAGCCCGATAAAGACCGTTACACCTACCAGCGTCTTACGATAGCCAAACCAGCGCAACACCTGCGTGACGGTTGATTTGGCCAGAATAGAGCCCATCGCCGTGGGGGCCATCATGCAACCGGCAATCAGAGCCGGGTAGCCGAAACCCACCTGCAGCATCAGTGGCATCAGGAATGGCACGCAGCCCGTCCCCAGGCGTGAGGCAATGTTGCCCGCAATCCCCACGGAAAACGTTCGGGTGTTAAACAGCGACAGAGAAATTAACGGCGTCGGGTGACGGCGTGCATGACGTATATAAAGAAGGAACAGCAAAATACCGCCGAGGATGACGGAGAGTGCAATCCATGTCGCCACGATCTTCTCACCAAACAGCTCCATCCCACTTGAGAAGAGCACCAGGCTCAGGCCAAACAGGAAAAAACCACGCATATCGAAACGGCGTCTTGGGGTGGTGAAGTTCGGCATATATTTGCGGGCATAAAGCAGCCCCGCGACGCCAATAGGAATATTAATCAGGAAGATCCAGTGCCAGCTTGCCCAGGTGACGAATACCCCGCCGAGAACCGGACCCAGTATGGGGCCGACCAGGCCGGGCATCGTGACGAAGTTGAGCACAGGAAGCAGTTCGCTGCGCGGATAGGCGCGCAGTAACGCCAGACGCGCCACGGGCATCATCATTGCCCCGCCAACGCCCTGAAGAACACGGAAGATGACCAGCTCTGTAAGAGACGTTGACAGCGCACAGGCCAAAGAGCCGAGCGTAAAGAGCGTCACGGCCAGCATGAATATTTTGCGGGTGCCGAAGCGGTCAGCCAGCCAGCCGCTTACCGGAATGAGCATCGCGACAGTCAGGGTATAACTGATGATGGCGGACTGCATCGCCAGCGGGGATCGGTTAAGGCTTTGTGCAATCGCGGGTAGCGCTGTGTTGAGGATGGTGGCATCCAGTGCCTGCATAAAGAACGCCATGGCTGCAATCCACGGCAATCCGGCCATGCTGCGCGCTTTTTTCTCTCTCATTTATGTACCTGCTGGTGGGTAGGCGCGGCCAGCAATGCCTGGCATGCATCCTGGGCTCGCTGCCCGTCGCTCTCCTGAATGGCATCAACAATCGCCTGGTGCAAATCCAGCTTTACCACTTCGTCTTGCGTAATAGAGGTAAAGTAGGTGTGGTATACCGAATGGAATAAAGAGGCAAAGGATGTCAGGAACGGATTGGCGCTCATCATATAGATGTGTTCATGCCAGGCCATATCGACCTCAATCCAGCGTTCGCGGTTGAAGTGTTTTTTCAGGAACACCATCTCTTCCATCAGGGCATTGAGCTGCGCTTTCTGTTCTGCCGTCCCGAGCGTGGCGGCAAGGAGGCAGGCCTGAGGTTCAAGACTGCTGCGCATCACCAGGAAGTGATCGACGACCTGATGAAAGTTATCCTCCGTCATCCACCATGAGAGCAGTTCCTGATCGAGGAAGTTCCAGTTGCTCTGTGGCATCACACGCGTACCAATGCGAGGACGCGGAAGCACCATGCCTTTTGCCGTTAAGGTTTTCACCGCTTCGCGAACGGCGGTACGGCTCACCCCAAACTGCTCACCCAACTCCATTTCACCCGGCAGGATGCTCCCCGGGGCATATTTACCCGCTAAAATCAGCTGAGCCAGTTTTTCTGCCAGCACATACGACAGGTTTTTTTGGGCAGCCAGTTGTTGTGCGCTTAATGGCATCGCGTTTATTCCTTAAAGATTCATGCTGATAATTATGCCACCTCGGGTGTTATTGTGGTTGCAGATACATCAAATAGAACAATTTGTAGCTTGATTTCACCCCTGTTGGTGAAAAAAAACACGGACAGAAACTTTTTTTGAATTTCCTCTTGTCACTTCAGAATAACTCCCTATAATGCGCCTCCACTGACACGGAACAACGGCACACACGCCGCCGGGTTAGCGGGGTTCAGAGATGAACACCAACAGAGATAAGCGAAAATAAATGCTTGACTCTGAAGCGGGAAAGCGTAATATGCACACCCCGCGCCGCAGCGAAAGCGAAGCGGCACTGCTCTTTAACAATTTATCAGACAATCTGTGTGGGCACTCAAAGTGACATGGATTCTTAATGTCTTCGGACACTAAATGAATACCAAGTCTCTGAGTGAACATACGTAATTCATTACGAAGTTTAATTCACGAGCATCAAACTTAAATTGAAGAGTTTGATCATGGCTCAGATTGAACGCTGGCGGCAGGCCTAACACATGCAAGTCGAACGGTAGCACAGAGAGCTTGCTCTCGGGTGACGAGTGGCGGACGGGTGAGTAATGTCTGGGAAACTGCCTGATGGAGGGGGATAACTACTGGAAACGGTAGCTAATACCGCATAACGTCGCAAGACCAAAGAGGGGGACCTTCGGGCCTCTTGCCATCAGATGTGCCCAGATGGGATTAGCTAGTAGGTGGGGTAACGGCTCACCTAGGCGACGATCCCTAGCTGGTCTGAGAGGATGACCAGCCACACTGGAACTGAGACACGGTCCAGACTCCTACGGGAGGCAGCAGTGGGGAATATTGCACAATGGGCGCAAGCCTGATGCAGCCATGCCGCGTGTATGAAGAAGGCCTTCGGGTTGTAAAGTACTTTCAGCGGGGAGGAAGGTGTTGTGGTTAATAACCGCAGCAATTGACGTTACCCGCAGAAGAAGCACCGGCTAACTCCGTGCCAGCAGCCGCGGTAATACGGAGGGTGCAAGCGTTAATCGGAATTACTGGGCGTAAAGCGCACGCAGGCGGTCTGTCAAGTCGGATGTGAAATCCCCGGGCTCAACCTGGGAACTGCATTCGAAACTGGCAGGCTAGAGTCTTGTAGAGGGGGGTAGAATTCCAGGTGTAGCGGTGAAATGCGTAGAGATCTGGAGGAATACCGGTGGCGAAGGCGGCCCCCTGGACAAAGACTGACGCTCAGGTGCGAAAGCGTGGGGAGCAAACAGGATTAGATACCCTGGTAGTCCACGCCGTAAACGATGTCGACTTGGAGGTTGTGCCCTTGAGGCGTGGCTTCCGGAGCTAACGCGTTAAGTCGACCGCCTGGGGAGTACGGCCGCAAGGTTAAAACTCAAATGAATTGACGGGGGCCCGCACAAGCGGTGGAGCATGTGGTTTAATTCGATGCAACGCGAAGAACCTTACCTACTCTTGACATCCAGAGAACTTAGCAGAGATGCTTTGGTGCCTTCGGGAACTCTGAGACAGGTGCTGCATGGCTGTCGTCAGCTCGTGTTGTGAAATGTTGGGTTAAGTCCCGCAACGAGCGCAACCCTTATCCTTTGTTGCCAGCGGTCCGGCCGGGAACTCAAAGGAGACTGCCAGTGATAAACTGGAGGAAGGTGGGGATGACGTCAAGTCATCATGGCCCTTACGAGTAGGGCTACACACGTGCTACAATGGCGCATACAAAGAGAAGCGAACTCGCGAGAGCAAGCGGACCTCATAAAGTGCGTCGTAGTCCGGATTGGAGTCTGCAACTCGACTCCATGAAGTCGGAATCGCTAGTAATCGTAGATCAGAATGCTACGGTGAATACGTTCCCGGGCCTTGTACACACCGCCCGTCACACCATGGGAGTGGGTTGCAAAAGAAGTAGGTAGCTTAACCTTCGGGAGGGCGCTTACCACTTTGTGATTCATGACTGGGGTGAAGTCGTAACAAGGTAACCGTAGGGGAACCTGCGGTTGGATCACCTCCTTACCTTAAAGAACCTGCCTTTGTAGTGCTCACACAGATTGTCTGATGAAAAGTAAATAGCAAGGCGTCTTGCGATTGAGACTTCAGTGTCCCCTTCGTCTAGAGGCCCAGGACACCGCCCTTTCACGGCGGTAACAGGGGTTCGAATCCCCTAGGGGACGCCACTTGCTGGTTCGTGAGTGAAAGTCACCTGCCGACATATCTCAAAACTCATCTTCGGGTGACGTTTGAGATATTTGCTCTTTAAAAATCTGGATCAAGCTGAAAATTGAAACGACACACAGTTAATGTGTGTTCGAGTCTCTCAAATTTTCGCAAACCGGTGATGAATCGAAAGAAACATCTTCGGGTTGTGAGGTTAAGCGACTAAGCGTACACGGTGGATGCCCTGGCAGTCAGAGGCGATGAAGGACGTGCTAATCTGCGAAAAGCGCCGGCGAGGTGATATGAACCTTTGACCCGGCGATGTCCGAATGGGGAAACCCAGTGTGATCCGTCACACTATCGTTAACTGAATACATAGGTTAACGAGGCGAACCGGGGGAACTGAAACATCTAAGTACCCCGAGGAAAAGAAATCAACCGAGATTCCCCCAGTAGCGGCGAGCGAACGGGGAGCAGCCCAGAGTCTGAATCAGCTTGTGTGTTAGTGGAAGCGTCTGGAAAGTCGCACGGTACAGGGTGACAGTCCCGTACACGAAAGCACACAGGCTGTGAACTCGAAGAGTAGGGCGGGACACGTGGTATCCTGTCTGAATATGGGGGGACCATCCTCCAAGGCTAAATACTCCTGACTGACCGATAGTGAACCAGTACCGTGAGGGAAAGGCGAAAAGAACCCCGGCGAGGGGAGTGAAAAAGAACCTGAAACCGTGTACGTACAAGCAGTGGGAGCCTCTTTTATGGGGTGACTGCGTACCTTTTGTATAATGGGTCAGCGACTTATATTCTGTAGCAAGGTTAACCGTATAGGGGAGCCGAAGGGAAACCGAGTCTTAACTGGGCGTTAAGTTGCAGGGTATAGACCCGAAACCCGGTGATCTAGCCATGGGCAGGTTGAAGGTTGGGTAACACTAACTGGAGGACCGAACCGACTAATGTTGAAAAATTAGCGGATGACTTGTGGCTGGGGGTGAAAGGCCAATCAAACCGGGAGATAGCTGGTTCTCCCCGAAAGCTATTTAGGTAGCGCCTCGTGAATTCATCTTCGGGGGTAGAGCACTGTTTCGGCTAGGGGGCCATCCCGGCTTACCAACCCGATGCAAACTACGAATACCGAAGAATGTTATCACGGGAGACACACGGCGGGTGCTAACGTCCGTCGTGAAGAGGGAAACAACCCAGACCGCCAGCTAAGGTCCCAAAGTCATGGTTAAGTGGGAAACGATGTGGGAAGGCACAGACAGCCAGGATGTTGGCTTAGAAGCAGCCATCATTTAAAGAAAGCGTAATAGCTCACTGGTCGAGTCGGCCTGCGCGGAAGATGTAACGGGGCTAAACCATGCACCGAAGCTGCGGCAGCGACACTATGTGTTGTTGGGTAGGGGAGCGTTCTGTAAGCCGTTGAAGGTGTCCTGTGAGGGGTGCTGGAGGTATCAGAAGTGCGAATGCTGACATAAGTAACGATAAAGCGGGTGAAAAGCCCGCTCGCCGGAAGACCAAGGGTTCCTGTCCAACGTTAATCGGGGCAGGGTGAGTCGACCCCTAAGGCGAGGCCGAAAGGCGTAGTCGATGGGAAACAGGTTAATATTCCTGTACTTGGTGTTACTGCGAAGGGGGGACGGAGAAGGCTATGTTAGCCGGGCGACGGTTGTCCCGGTTTAAGCATGTAGGCGGAGGTTCCAGGTAAATCCGGTTCCTTGTTAACGCTGAGGTGTGATGACGAGGCACTACGGTGCTGAAGTAACAAATGCCCTGCTTCCAGGAAAAGCCTCTAAGCATCAGGTAACATCAAATCGTACCCCAAACCGACACAGGTGGTCAGGTAGAGAATACCAAGGCGCTTGAGAGAACTCGGGTGAAGGAACTAGGCAAAATGGTGCCGTAACTTCGGGAGAAGGCACGCTGATATGTAGGTGAAGCCCCTGCGGGTGGAGCTGAAATCAGTCGAAGATACCAGCTGGCTGCAACTGTTTATTAAAAACACAGCACTGTGCAAACACGAAAGTGGACGTATACGGTGTGACGCCTGCCCGGTGCCGGAAGGTTAATTGATGGGGTTAGCGGCAACGCGAAGCTCTTGATCGAAGCCCCGGTAAACGGCGGCCGTAACTATAACGGTCCTAAGGTAGCGAAATTCCTTGTCGGGTAAGTTCCGACCTGCACGAATGGCGTAATGATGGCCAGGCTGTCTCCACCCGAGACTCAGTGAAATTGAACTCGCTGTGAAGATGCAGTGTACCCGCGGCAAGACGGAAAGACCCCGTGAACCTTTACTATAGCTTGACACTGAACACTGGTCCTTGATGTGTAGGATAGGTGGGAGGCTTTGAAGCGTGGACGCCAGTCTGCGTGGAGCCAACCTTGAAATACCACCCTTTAATGGCTGGTGTTCTAACGTAGACCCGTGATCCGGGTTGCGGACAGTGTCTGGTGGGTAGTTTGACTGGGGCGGTCTCCTCCCAAAGAGTAACGGAGGAGCACGAAGGTTAGCTAATCCTGGTCGGACATCAGGAGGTTAGTGCAATGGCATAAGCTAGCTTGACTGCGAGAGTGACGGCTCGAGCAGGTGCGAAAGCAGGTCATAGTGATCCGGTGGTTCTGAATGGAAGGGCCATCGCTCAACGGATAAAAGGTACTCCGGGGATAACAGGCTGATACCGCCCAAGAGTTCATATCGACGGCGGTGTTTGGCACCTCGATGTCGGCTCATCACATCCTGGGGCTGAAGTAGGTCCCAAGGGTATGGCTGTTCGCCATTTAAAGTGGTACGCGAGCTGGGTTTAGAACGTCGTGAGACAGTTCGGTCCCTATCTGCCGTGGGCGCTGGAGAATTGAGGGGGGCTGCTCCTAGTACGAGAGGACCGGAGTGGACGCATCACTGGTGTTCGGGTTGTCATGCCAATGGCACTGCCCGGTAGCTAAATGCGGAAGAGATAAGTGCTGAAAGCATCTAAGCACGAAACTTGCCCCGAGATGAGTTCTCCCTGAGACTTTAAGTCTCCTGAAGGAACGTTGAAGACTACGACGTTGATAGGTCGGGTGTGTAAGCGCAGCGATGCGTTGAGCTAACCGATACTAATGAACCGTGAGGCTTAACCTTACAACGCCGAAGATGTTTTGGCGATGAGAGACGATTTTCAGCTGATACAGATTACAGAATTTGCCTGGCGGCTTTAGCGCGGTGGTCCCACCTGACCCCATGCCGAACTCAGAAGTGAAACGCCGTAGCGCCGATGGTAGTGTGGGGTCTCCCCATGTGAGAGTAGGGAACTGCCAGGCATCAATTAAAAGAACCCCGTACCGTATGGTGCGGGGTTTTTTGCTTTGGGTTTTTCCCGTCATCAGAGAGAGCATCAGACAGCACACCAATTCAAAATAAACGCGGCGATCTCCTCAACGTTATTCAAATCCAGTACCGGTATCTCCAGATCCAGGGCTACGTCACTGGCGACTGCAATCACATGCTCATCGAGCGTCAGCTCGTGAACATCATGCCCGGCATGGCTTCTGAACAGCAGGATCTTTGCCACCGCGTCATGCTTAAACCCCTCAACCAGCACCAGATCCAGAGTAGAGTGATCCATCCGGCTAACCAGATACATGAGATCCAGCGGCGCTTCATCCGGTGTTTCAGTCATCAATGCCCAGCGCTGATCACTCGCCACCATCGTTTGGGCTGCACCTGCCTTACGCAGCTCATAGCTGTCTTTTCCCGGCTTATCGACATCCATATTGTGATGCGTATGCTTAATTAATCCGGGGCGAACACCTTTAGCGCAAAGCGCAGGGATCAGTTTTTTCAGCAGCGTCGTTTTCCCGGTACCACTCCAGGCTGAAATGGCCAAAACAGGTATCATTTTTTCTCCTGCATCATCTGCAAATCTTCTGTGGTATTGACGTTCATAAACGCCGATTTCAGATCGCTAAAATCGACGGGATAGCCGCCTGACTGGCGCATAAAAGCCATCACCCTGCGCTCTCCTGCCGTCAGGTACTCCTGTAACGCCGGAACTAACGAACGGTGGATCAACGCAACAGCAGGGTGGTCACGCTCACCGTCATGGGCCCAGACAACGGGTGCGCTACCACGAAGCCGTATCATGCGTTCGACAAGACAAGACGGAATAAACGGGGTATCACACGGACAGAAGATAAACCACTCCCCGTGCGACTGCTGCATAACCGAAAGCATACCGGCCAGCGGCCCGGGGTAATTCTCCTGGGTATCCTCGTAAACGGGATACCCGCTACGCTGATAAACATCTCTATGCCTGTTAGCGCTGATGGCCATTGTCATGACCTGGTCCGCAAGCGTATCAGCGACATGCTGCCAGAGTGGCTTACCGTTGAGGAGCTGAAGACCTTTATCTTTCCCCCCCATTCGGGTTGCCTTGCCACCCGCCAGAACAACGCCGATTATTTGCTGGCCATGATTCATGAATATCGCCTCTTTTATTGTGGGATTGACCCTGCTAACGTGTCACTCTCAATGAAAGGAGCACCACCATGAAATGTAAACGTCTGAATGAAGTCATTGAACTCCTCCAGCCGGCCTGGCAAAAAGAGCCAGAGCTTAATCTGATGCAATTTTTACAGAAACTGGCGAAAGAGTCAGGTTTTGACGGCGAACTGACAGACCTTTCTGACGATATCCTGATCTACCATCTCAAAATGCGCGACTCTGCCAAAGACGCTGTTATTCCTGGTATTCAGAAAGATTATGAGGAAGATTTTAAAACCGCGTTGCTGCGTGCACGTGGCGTAATTAAAGAGTAAAAGCTTGTAAGCGGCGGCACCGAAATCGCCACAAGATGATATCCTGAATCATTCGTATAATTTCCGGATGATCGGATGAACGACCAGGCTTTTACTTTCCAGACATTACACCCGGATACCATTATGGATGCGCTGTTTGAACAGGGTATTCGGGTGGATTCCGGGCTAACCCCCTTAAATAGCTACGAAAACCGCGTCTATCAGTTTCAGGACGAGGATCGTCAGCGCTTCGTCGTAAAGTTCTATCGCCCTCAACGTTGGTCCGCAGAACAAATTCAGGAAGAGCACCAGTTTGCTCACGATCTGCTGGATGATGATGTTCCCGTTGCCGCGCCGCTTAAATTTAATAACCAAACGCTGCTCACCCACGAAGGGTTTTACTACGCCGTATTCCCAAGCCTGGGGGGCCGCCAGTTTGAAGCGGATAATATCGATCAGATGGAGTGGGTTGCCCGATATCTGGGACGCATTCACCAGACGGGACGCAAAGAAGACTTTATTGCCCGTCCGACAATCGGTATTCAGGAATACCTGCTTGAACCTCGTCAGGTATTTGAAACCTCGGCGCTAATCCCCAAAGCGCTTAAGGATAATTTCCTCAACGCGACCGATAAACTTATTGATGCGGTGAAAACCTGCTGGCGCGATGATATTTCCGTTCTGCGTCTGCACGGCGATTGTCACGCTGGTAATATTCTCTGGCGTGATGGCCCGCTCTTCGTCGATCTCGATGATGCACGTATGGGGCCTGCGGTTCAGGACCTGTGGATGCTGCTCAATGGCGATAAAGCTGAGCAACGGATGCAGCTTGAAACGATTATTGAGGCCTATGAAGAGTTTAGCCCTTTTAATTCAGACGAAATTGTCCTGATTGAACCTTTACGCGCGATGCGTTTTGTTTATTATCTCGCATGGTTAATCAGGCGTTGGGACGATCCTGCATTTCCCCGTAATTTCCCGTGGCTTACCGGAGAGGATTACTGGCGCAGCCAGATATCCACATTTACTGAGCAGGTTAAGGTTCTTAAGGAGCCCCCTCTGCAATTAACGCCGATGTATTAATTGGACACACCCAGGAGAGAGTTAATCATGAAAAAAATTTGGCTGGCGCTGGCAGGTATGATTCTGGCATTTAGCGCTTCTGCTGCGCAGTTTACCGACGGCAAACAGTATACGACGCTGGAAAAACCAGTCGCTGGCGAGCCACAGGTTCTGGAGTTCTTCTCGTTCTATTGCCCACATTGCTATCAGTTCGAGCAGGTGCTGCATGTTTCCGATAACGTGAAGAAAAAGCTGCCAGAAGGCACCAAAATGACCAAGTATCACGTTGAGTTCCTGGGCCCATTGGGTAAAGACCTGACTCAGGCGTGGGCGGTAGCTATCGCGCTGGGCGTGGAAGATAAGATCACTGCACCAATGTTTGAAGCAGTCCAGAAAACCCAGACAGTTCAGACGACTGCAGATATCCGTAAAGTCTTCGTGGATGCCGGTGTGAAAGGTGAAGAATACGACGCGGCATGGAACAGCTTTGTGGTGAAATCTCTGGTAGCCCAGCAGGAAAAAGCCGCCGCAGACCTTCAGCTACAGGGCGTTCCGGCGATGTATGTTAACGGCAAATATCAGCTGAACACGCAGGGCATGGACACCAGCAGCATGGATATCTTCGTACAGCAGTACGCGGATACCGTGAAATATCTGGTCGAGAAGAAGTAAGAGCAATAAAGAAAAAAACGCCGGTCACTGACCGGCGTTTTTGTATGAAGATTTAATCTTTTCTATCTGTTCATCTTTCTCATTCCAGAGCGTATTCAGCCAACGCTGGAAAAGACGTTTGAAATTCTTATCGTTAACGTAATCCCCGTGCAACCCGTCATCAACCGGCACCAGCTCGATGCGTACAACGATCCGCGTCAGCTTGCCGCTGAGCATATCGAAGAACGGTGTCCTGTCGTTTTCCGGATAGCAGAGCGTGACGTTGAGTAATTTATCGAACTGCGCGCCTAACACGTTAAGCGCCATCGCAATGCCCGCAGCCTTGGGCGGCAGCAGGTGCTGATAAGGAGAGCGAGTTTGTTGACGCTTCTCTTCCGTAAAGCGCGAGCCTTCCACGAAGTTCACAATGGTTGTCGGATGCGCGCGAAATTTTTCGCAGGAACGGCGCGTGGTTTCCACATCTTTACCACGACGCTCCGGATGACGAAGCAAATAGCTGCGCGAATAGCGTTTCATAAACGGCATATCGAGCGCCCAGCAGGCCAGACCGATAAAAGGCACCCAGGCGAGCTGCTGTTTCAGGAAGTATTTGTTCATCGGGATATGTTTGCGGAAAAGCACGCATAACACCACGATGTCTGCCCAGCTGTGGTGGTTGCAGATAAGCAGGTACCAGTTCTTTTTGTTGAGGCCTTCAAGCCCTTCCACATCCCACTTCAGGTGTGGGTTCAGGTACAACAGGAACGCCAGTCCTTCACACCAGCAGTACATCATGAAATTACAAAATGCGGATACGGCTCGCCATACCACGGGCACGGGCAGCAGCAACTTAATGATACCGGCAACAATGATCGGCACAGAACAGGCGACAGTCACCAGAATAGTTAAAATGATGCTTAAAGGTAATGTTATTGCTGCGAGCAATCTCGACATGATGAGCTTTTTCAGATGGTTAGCTGTAAGTGAGCGGCCGGCTATCCGGTGCAGGGCGCTGATTTTATCAGAAATCAGACAAAATAAGGGTGCTTTCATGCCAGGCGTTGCGGGATAACGCCTGGGAGCAGAAGATTTCGCTATAACGGCATGCGGCCCTGGGCTTATATCCACATAGACTAAATTGTCATCAATTGGCCATAAAGATCAAATGAAACATAATAACTCTATGATATATAGCATCTATTTATTATGAGGTATGTACTTTTAGCGTCTGTTATTCCTATGACGTAAAAGTATGCACAAACTTATCCACAGATTTATTTTTGCGAGCGATCCTCACGATCGCAAAATCTTTTCCTGTATCTGGTGCTAATAACTGATGTTTTCATCCTTCTGTGGCATCCTTTACGCATAAATTGATTAAAGGCACGGACATTATGGTTCAGATCCCAGAAAACCCTCTTATTCTCGTCGACGGCTCTTCTTACCTGTATCGGGCGTACCATGCGTTTCCTCCTCTGACCAATAGCGCAGGGGAACCTACCGGCGCAATGTACGGCGTGCTAAACATGCTGCGCAGCCTGATTCTTCAGTACCAGCCAACCCATGCGGCAGTGGTGTTTGATGCGAAAGGTAAAACCTTCCGCGACGAGCTTTTTGAGCATTACAAATCTCACCGTCCGCCAATGCCTGACGATCTGCGTGCGCAGATTGAACCGCTGCACGCGATGGTAAAAGCGATGGGCTTGCCGCTGCTGGCCGTCTCTGGGGTCGAAGCCGATGACGTAATAGGCACGCTGGCACGTGAAGCAGAAAAAATGGGTCGTCCGGTACTGATCAGTACAGGGGATAAAGATATGGCGCAGCTGGTAACGCCGGGTATCACCCTGATTAACACCATGACCAACACCATCCTTGGGCCTGAAGAGGTGGTCACAAAATATGGCGTGCCGCCAGAGCTGATTATCGACTTCCTCGCGCTGATGGGCGACTCCTCGGATAACATCCCTGGTGTACCTGGCGTGGGTGAAAAGACCGCCCAGGCGCTGCTTCAGGGATTGGGCGGGCTGGATACACTGTACGCGGAGCCGGAAAAAATCGCCGGCCTCTCCTTCCGTGGTGCAAAAACCATGGCCGGAAAGCTGGAAGAGAACAAAGAGGTGGCTTATCTCTCCTATAAGCTGGCAACCATTAAAACCGATGTTGAACTGGAACTGGGTTGTGAGCAGCTGGAAGTGCAGCAGCCTTCCGCAGACGAACTGCTAAGCCTGTTTAAGAAATACGAATTCAAGCGCTGGACCACGGACGTGGAAGCCGGTAAATGGCTGCAGGCAAAAGGGGCCAAACCGGCTGCTAAGCCAAAGGAGACGATTGTCGTTGATGCCGAAGAGCTGGCAGAAGAAGAGGCCATCGCGCTCTCTTTCGACAACTACGAAACCCTCCTTGAAGAGTCACAGCTGGTGGCGTGGATTGAGAAACTCAAAAAAGCGCCGTTCTTTGCCTTCGACACGGAAACCGACAGCCTCGATAACATCTCGGCCAATATGGTCGGCCTGTCATTTGCGACGGAGCCGGGAATGGCGGCCTATGTGCCCGTTGCACATGATTACCTCGATGCACCTGATCAGATCCCGCGTGAGCGTGTGCTGGAGCTGCTGAAGCCGATTCTGGAAGATGACAAGGCGCTTAAGGTTGGGCAAAACCTCAAATATGATCGCGGCATTCTGCAAAACTATGGCATTGAGCTGCGCGGCATTGCGTTCGATACCATGCTGGAATCTTACATTCTCGACAGCGTGGCAGGTCGTCATGATATGGACTCCTTATCCGACCGTTGGCTCAAGCATAAGACCATTACCTTTGAAGAGATTGCCGGAAAAGGTAAAAACCAGCTCACCTTCAATCAGATTGCCCTGGAGGAAGCGGGTCGCTACGCGGCCGAAGACGCCGATGTCACGCTGCAACTGCACCTGAAGATGTGGCCAAAACTGCAGAAGCATGAAGGTCCGCTGAACGTGTTCCAGCACATTGAGATGCCGCTGGTACCTGTGCTCTCGCGCATTGAGCGCAACGGCGTAAAAATTGATCCGACGGTGCTGCATAACCACTCTGGAGAACTGGCGCAGCGGTTGACCGAGCTTGAGCAGAAGGCGCATGAGCTGGCCGGCGAACCGTTTAACCTTTCGTCTCCGAAACAGCTTCAGACCATCCTGTTTGAAAAACAGGGAATTAAGCCGCTGAAGAAAACCCCTGGCGGCGCGCCATCAACGTCTGAAGAAGTGCTTGAGGAACTGGCGCTGGATTACCCGCTGCCAAAAGTGATTCTCCAGTACCGTGGTCTGGCGAAGCTGAAGTCTACCTATACCGATAAACTGCCGCTGATGATCAACCCTAAAACGGGCCGCGTGCATACCTCGTATCATCAGGCTGTGGCGGCGACCGGTCGTCTCTCCTCGACCGATCCAAACCTGCAGAACATCCCGGTACGCAATGAAGAAGGCCGTCGTATCCGTCAGGCGTTTATCGCGCCAGACGACTACCTGATCGTCTCGGCCGACTACTCGCAAATTGAGCTGCGTATTATGGCGCACCTGTCACGCGACAAGGGGCTGCTGACGGCCTTTGCGGAAGGAAAGGATATCCACCGTGCAACGGCGGCTGAAGTCTTTGGGCTGCCGCTGGACAGCGTGACTCACGAGCAACGTCGCAGTGCTAAGGCGATCAACTTCGGTCTGATCTACGGCATGAGCGCCTTTGGCCTTTCGCGCCAGCTCAACATTCCGCGTAAAGAGTCGCAGAAGTATATGGATCTCTACTTCGAGCGTTATCCGGGCGTGCTGGAATATATGGAACGCACCCGTGCGCAGGCGAAGGAGAAAGGCTATGTCGAAACCCTGGATGGCCGTCGCCTTTATCTGCCGGACATCAAATCAAGCAACGCCGCACGTCGTGCCGGTGCAGAACGTGCTGCCATCAACGCCCCGATGCAGGGGACGGCGGCAGATATTATTAAGCGTGCGATGATTGCGGTTGATGCCTGGCTGGAAAAAGAGAAGCCACGCGTGAAGATGATCATGCAGGTACACGATGAACTGGTATTCGAAGTCCACAAAGATGATCTGGACGCTGTGTCGAAGAAGATCCACGAACTGATGGAAAGCAGCATGACGCTTGACGTGCCGTTGCTGGTGGAAGTGGGCAGCGGTGAAAACTGGGATCAAGCTCACTAAGGGTTCTGCCAATAACGCGCTTTTTATGTAAGTTAGCAACATAACAAAGTGCGTTTTGTGACGATCATTAGAATTCCCTATGTAAAGAATGAAAAAAAACTACAAAAAGTGCTTTTTCTACAGCAAAAAAAGGGGTAGAGTTATTCGCGTAGGGTACAGAGGTAAGATGTTCTATCTTTCAGACCTTTTACTTCACGTAATCGGATTTGGCTGAATATTTTAGCCGCCCCAGTCAGTAATGACTGGGGCGTTTTTTATTGCGGCAAAGAAAAATCCAGGCAAAAAAAAGCGCGGACATCGCCGCGCTCAGTATTACTCTTCTTCCGCTTCCGTCGCGGGTTCCAGCTCGTTGAACCAGCTATCGAGCTTCTGACGCAGCTTGTCGACACCCTGCTTTTTCAGCGAGGAGAACGGCTCCACCTGTACGTCGCCGTTAAAAGCCAGCACCGCTTCGCGAACCATATTCACCTGCGCTTTACGCGCGCCGCTCGCCAGTTTATCCGCTTTAGTCAGCAGTACCAGCACGGCTATCTCACTTGAGACAGCCCAGTCGATCATCTGCTGATCGAGATCTTTCAGGGGATGGCGGATATCCATCAGCACCACCAGACCTTTCAGGCACTGGCGTTTTTCCAGGTATTCACCCAGTGCGCGCTGCCATTTGATCTTCATCTCTTCCGGTACTTGCGCGTAACCATATCCCGGTAAGTCGACCAGGCGTTTGCCTTCTGCCACTTCAAACAGGTTAATCAGCTGAGTACGGCCAGGTGTTTTTGAGGTACGCGCCAGGCTCTTCTGATTGGTCAGCGTATTCAGAGCGCTGGATTTCCCCGCGTTAGAGCGGCCAGCAAAAGCCACTTCAATGCCAGTATCAGAAGGAAGGTGGCGGATGTCGGGCGCACTGGTGACAAAATGCGTCTGTTGGTAGTTCCAGGTAGTCACGTGGTCGTCTCCAAAATCGTAATCTGAGGGGGATTATACCTGAATGCCGGCAAAAGACTTTTTTGATTGCACAGTGCCTGTAGGTTAAAACCCTGGCGGTTGTGAGAGATCGGCTATGAATACTATGGGAGATTTCAGAGAATTCGCAGGCGTTAAAAAATCCAAATTGTTTTAAATCATAAGCTTATTCTCGGGTAATTATCTGAAAATCCGTTTTTGTGCCGTTTCGTTGCTTGTCAGTTTAACTGAACAGGGTAAAGTGTGCGTCAGGGCGAGGAAGCCAACAGGAAACAGACTTAAGGATTAGGGTCAGGAGCGCCAGGAGGCGAAGACGCAGGATTGTCAGGATGACCAACGCCTGGAGGCGTTTTAACAGGAAACGGAACCGTATCACGGATGGTATTAGCCAAGGGATAAACAGGGTTTGTTGTTGGCAAACACGGAATGTCTGACCCGTTAAGGGTTGTGAGTCAGGAAAAAAGGCGACAGATTGCTCTGTCGCCTTTTTTCTTTGCTTGCTTTCTGCTAGATTTCGCCGCAATTCTATACTGAAGAAAACGACTTAAAGATAAAACATCATGAAAAAACCGACCTCCGCTGCGGGCGCTAAACGCCCTGCAAAAGCACACCGCAAAACGCGCGAAGAACTGAACCAGGAATCGCGCGATCGCAAACGCGATAAAAAACATCGCGGTCATGCTGCGGGTAGCCGTGCAAACGGTGGTGATGCGTCTGGCGCTTCTGCGAAAAACAAGCAGCAGAAAGACCCACGTATTGGCAGTAAAACACCTGTTCCACTGGGCGTGACAGACACCCCGGTCACTAAGCAGCACAAACCAAAGAGCGAGAAACCTATGCTTTCACCGCAGGCTGAGCTGGATTTGCTGGAGAACGATGAGCGCCTGGACGCGCTGCTGGAACGTCTTGAAGAGGGTGAAACCCTGACCGCCGAAGAGCAGTCATGGGTTGATGCCAAACTGGACCGCATTGATGAGCTGATGCAGAAGCTGGGTCTGTCTTACGACGATGACGAAGACGAAGAAGAAGACGAAAAGCAGGAAGATATGATGCGTCTTCTGAAGGGTGGAAACTAACATTTGCATCCGGCAGGGACGATAGTCCTGCTAATAACCCTTCCGGTTATATGTTATCTGGTGTGGTTATTCGTTAAACTACGGCGGTTGTCGCGGCGACAGAAGTGGCTGCGCACCCGAGTGATGGCCCGCGATGGGGCCAGAACGGGCCGCCGTATGCGAACGCGACACCAACGGAAGGAGTGAGCATGTCTGTACCAACTATCGACTGGGATTTGGCCCTAATCCAGAAATATAACTATTCCGGGCCGCGTTATACGTCATACCCCACCGCGCTGGAGTTCTCCGATAGTTTCGGCGAAGCGGCGTTTCAGCAGGCTGTCGCGCGCTACCCCGAGCGTCCGCTGTCGCTCTATGTCCATATTCCGTTCTGCCACAAGCTCTGCTACTTCTGCGGCTGCAATAAAATCGTTACCCGTCAGCAACATAAAGCCGATCAGTATCTGGATGCGCTGGAGCAGGAGATTCTGCACCGTGCCCCGCTGTTTGCCGGCCGTCACGTCAGCCAGCTTCACTGGGGTGGGGGGACGCCAACGTATCTGAATAAAGCGCAGATCAGCCGTTTAATGACGCTCCTGCGCAACAACTTCCGTTTTAACGACGATGCTGAAATCTCGATCGAGGTCGATCCGCGCGAAATTGAGCTGGATGTACTGGATCACTTACGCGCTGAAGGTTTCAATCGCCTGAGCATGGGCGTGCAGGACTTCAACAAAGAGGTGCAGCGGCTGGTGAACCGTGAGCAGGATGAGGAGTTTATCTTTGCCTTACTCAACCACGCCCGCGATATCGGCTTTACGTCGACCAATATCGACCTGATTTACGGCCTGCCTAAGCAAACGCCGGAGAGCTTCGCCTTCACGCTGAAACGCGTGGCCGAACTCAACCCGGACCGCCTGAGCGTCTTTAACTATGCGCATCTGCCGACGCTGTTTGCCGCTCAGCGCAAAATCAAAGATGCCGACCTGCCTTCTGCCCAACAGAAGCTGGATATTCTGCAGGAAACCATCGCCTCGCTGACCGAAGCCGGTTATCAGTTCATCGGCATGGATCACTTTGCTCGTCCGGATGACGAGCTGGCTATTGCCCAGCGCGAAGGCGTACTGCATCGAAATTTCCAGGGCTACACCACCCAGGGCGACACCGATTTGCTGGGGATGGGCGTCTCCGCCATCAGCATGATCGGTGACTGCTACGCGCAGAACCAGAAAGAGCTGAAGCTTTACTATCAGCAGGTAGATGACGCGGGCAACGCGCTGTGGCGCGGTATCGCGTTAACGCGCGATGACTGCATCCGTCGTGACGTGATTAAGGCGCTCATCTGTAACTTCCGTCTTGATTTCAGCGAGGTGGAAGCGCAATGGGATCTGCATTTCAGCGATTACTTTGCTGATGACCTGAAGCTGTTAGCGCCTCTGGCAAAAGATGGGCTGGTGGATGTTTCAGAACGTGCAATTGACGTGACACCCAAAGGGCGCCTGTTGATTCGTAATATCTGCATGTGCTTCGACGCCTATCTGCGTCAGAAAGCGCGTCTGCAGCAGTTCTCACGCGTCATTTAAGACGTGCCAACATATTTGGCCGGGTAAGGCGAAGCCGCTACCCGGCTTTTTTGTTAGCGACTCTCTAGCTAAACAGCCCAACCAGCGCCGCGCACAGCACAGCAGCAACGGCTGTTTGTGGCGTGTGGCTTTCAGCTGCTCCACTTGAGAGCATATTCACTAATGTTTCCAGCATGATGATTACCCTCACTTTCCGGGCACGATCATACAAAAATCATTGATACAGTAAAGCGCAAAATAGCAGCAATTTGCGCTCAATTAATAACCTTTACACAAGGGTAAAGATCACTCCATGCCCAGCTCTTTCAGCTTACGCGTCAGGGTATTACGTCCCCATCCCAGCAGGCGTGCCGCTTCCTGCTTATGGCCCTGTGTATGGCGGAGTGCGGTGGTCAACAGCGTGCGCTCCATCTCGGGCTGGGCTTCAGACAGCAAGTTTTGATGACCGGAACGCAGCGCGCGATCGGCCCACTGTGCCAGCAGCGTCGCCCAGCTGTCCGGCAATGCATGTCCGGTGCTGCTTTCTGGCGCAGTCGCTTCAAACAGTTCAGCCGGTAAATCCTGAATCAGGACTTCCTGTCCGGCGGCCATTACGGTCAACCAGCGACAGGTGTTTTCCAGCTGACGCACGTTGCCCGGCCATGCCAGGCGGGTGAGGGCGGCATCGGTTTCCGGGTGCAGCTGCTTGGCTTCCACGCCCAGCTCGCGGGCAGCGACCTGCAGAAAATGGCGCGCCAGGCGGGGAATATCTTCACGGCGTTCACGTAGCGGTGGCAAATGAACGCGGATCACGTTCAGGCGATGGAATAAATCCTCACGGAATTTACCTTCCTGGACGCGCTGCTCCAGATTCTGGTGCGTCGCGGCAATAATGCGTACATCGACCTTCACCGGCGCATAGCCACCTACGCGATAAAACTGTCCGTCGGCCAACACGCGCAGCAAACGGGTCTGGACATCCAGCGGCATATCGCCGATTTCATCCAGGAAGAGTGTTCCACCGTCAGCCTGTTCGAAGCGACCCTGGCGAATGGTATTCGCGCCGGTAAAAGCCCCTTTCTCATGGCCAAACAGTTCGGATTCAATTAAATCCTTTGGGATGGCGGCCATATTTAGAGCGATAAACGGTGCTTTTGCCCGCGGGCTGTGGCGATGTAAGGCATGCGCTACCAGCTCTTTACCGGTTCCCGATTCACCGTTAATCAGTACGCTGATGGACGAGCGTGACAGACGGCCAATGATACGAAACACATCCTGCATGGCTGGCGCTTCGCCAATGATGTCCGTCGTGGGCCCGAAGTCAGGCGTGTGACGAGGCTGCTGCTGCTCCTGGTAGTGGCTGATCGCGCGCTCAACCAGGGCGACCGCTTCGTCGATATCAAACGGTTTGGGCAGGTAATCGAACGCCCCTTGCTGATAGGCGCTCACCGCGGCGTCCAGATCGGAATGCGCCGTCATTATGATGACCGGAAGCATAGGATGGCGTTGTTTGATCTGCTTTAAAAGCGCCAGCCCGTCCATTCCCGGCATGCGAATATCCGAAAGCAGCACATCCGGCGTTTTGGTGGTGAGTGCGTCGAGCACTTCGCTGCCGCTCTCAAACGTCGTGCAGCTTAATCCTGCCCCTGTGAGCGCGCGTTCAAGCACCCAACGGATGGAGCTATCGTCATCGACTACCCAGACTATCCCTCGTTGCATAAACGTCACCTTTATTTTTTAATCGGCAGGAAAACCGAAAACTCGGTATGTCCCGGCCAACTGGTAAATTCAATTTTTCCAGAGTGTTGATCGATCAAACTACGGGCAATGGATAACCCCAGGCCGGTACCGCCTTCGCGACCGCTGACCATCGGGTAGAACAGGGTGTCCTGAAGATGCGACGGAATACCCGGCCCGTTGTCCTCAACGTCGATGCGAGCAGCCAGACGATAGCGCACGCCGTGCAGTGTGAGCTGGAACGCGGTGCGGGTGCGCAAAATAATTTCGCCCCCTTCCGGCCCCAGCGCCTGCAGGGCATTACGCACAATATTCAGCAAGACCTGCTCAATCTGATCCGGGTCGTGCGCCAGTTCCGGCAGGCTTGGGTCGTAGTCACGGACCAGCGTGACGTTCTCCGGCAGCTCCATCGAGACGAGTTTCACAACCCGCTCAGCTACTTTATGAATACTTTCTGAGACATGCATGCCGGGCTGTTGTGGCCCGAGCAGACGGTCAACCAGGTTACGCAGGCGGTCTGCCTGCTCAATAATGACGTTGGTGTACTCCGCCAGCGCAGGGTCGGGCAGCGCTTTGGTCAGGAGTTGTGCCGCACCGCGTAAGCCACCCAGCGGGTTCTTGATTTCATGCGCCAGGCCTCGCACCAGGTCACGGGCGGCAATTTGCTGAGCATGCTGAAGTTGTTCCTGGCTCAGGCGGCGCTGATTATCCATCGGCGCCATTTCAAGCAGGATCAGCCCTTCTGGAAGCCGTTGTGCGGTAAGCGATAAAATATGTGAGCGCCCGTCGATCACCAGCGTGACTTCGTTATCGGTAAAGCCCTGACCGGCCTGCAGACTTTCCTGCATCAGGCCAATATTCAGCGAGAAATAGCTCAATAATTCCGGAAGCGGGGTGCCAAACAGTTTGCGTGAGCTCTGGGCGAGCAGCTGCTGCGCCGCCGGGTTGGCGTAATGTACGGCCAGCTCGTCGTCGACCAGCAAAATACTGTTAATTAAAGAATTGAGGATCTGCCCAGCATCGGGCAGCGTGCCAGTTGCCATTCAGCAGTCTCCTGGAGTTGGTTGCACTAATTTAGTGCAGTATAGCTTTTTCGTCGTAAAAAGCGCGTGAAATCAGTTTGTTGGTGGAGAAAAAAGCCCATCCGGAGATGGGCTGAAAGTTTCCACGGCAACAAATAAAAGCTTGTGAGATCGCGCGTAAAAGGGCGCGCGAAACTCATTGAAACTTAAACGCTGTAGTACAGTTCGAACTCAACCGGGTGTGGCGTCATACGCACACGGTCGTTCTCTTCAGTACGCAGGGCGATGTAAGCATCGATAGCGTCGTCAGTGAACACGCCACCCGCAGTCAGGAACTCGCGGTCTGCGTCCAGCGCCTGCAGGGCTTCTTCCAGAGAGCCTGCAACCTGTGGGATCTCTTTCGCTTCTTCTGGCGGCAGGTCGTACAGGTTTTTGTCCATGGCTTCGCCTGGGTGGATCTTGTTCTTGATACCGTCCAGACCCGCCATCAGCAGTGCTGCGAAGCACAGGTATGGGTTAGCAGCTGGATCCGGGAAGCGAACTTCGATACGACGCGCTTTAGGAGACGCTACCACAGGGATACGGATAGAAGCAGAACGGTTACGCGCAGAGTACGCCAGCATTACCGGTGCTTCGTAGCCTGGGACCAGACGCTTGTAGGAGTTAGTGGTTGGGTTCGCCAGGGCGTTGATCGCTTTAGCGTGTTTGATTACGCCGCCAATGTAATACAGAGCCTGCTCAGACAGACCGGCATATTTGTCGCCAGAGAACAGGTTGGTTCCGTTCTTGGACAGAGACATGTGGCAGTGCATACCGGAACCGTTATCGCCAAACATTGGTTTTGGCATGAAGGTCGCGGTTTTACCGAAACGGTGCGCAACGTTGTGCACAACGTATTTGTAGATCTGAATTTCGTCTGCTTTTTTGGTCATGGTGTTGAAGCGGGTTGCCACTTCGTTCTGACCCGCAGTCGCCACTTCGTGGTGGTGAGCTTCAACCACCAGGCCCATCTCTTCCATAACCAGACACATGGTGGAACGGATGTCCTGAGCGGAGTCGACCGGAGGAACCGGGAAGTAACCGCCTTTAACGCCAGGACGGTGACCTTTGTTACCACCTTCGTATTTGGTGGAGGAGTTCCATGCACCTTCGATATCGTCGATGGCAACGTGGGAGCCAGAAATAGAGGCACCGAAACGGATGTCATCAAACAGGAAGAATTCTGGCTCTGGCCCGAACAGTACGGTGTCTGCGATACCGGTTGAACGCAGGTACTCTTCAGCGCGTTTCGCGATGGAGCGTGGGTCGCGGTCGTAGCCCTGCAGTGTGCCTGGCTCGAGGATGTCGCAACGGATGATCAGGGTTGGTTCTTCGAAGAACGGATCAATGACCGCAGTGGAAGCGTCAGGCATCAGAACCATGTCAGATTCGTTGATACCTTTCCAGCCGCCAATGGAGGAGCCGTCAAACATTTTGCCTTCTTCAAAGAATTCGGCGTTTACCTGATGAGCAGGAATAGTGACGTGCTGTTCTTTACCTTTGGTATCGGTGAAGCGCAGATCAACAAACTTCACTTCATGTTCGTTCAGCATCGTCAAAACGTGTTCAGCGGACATACTTAACTCTCCAGATTGGTCATTGTCGTCGTGGTAACGAGGTCTTCAATTTCTGTCTTGGGCTGGCTGTGTGCCATTTTTTTGCCGTATTTTTATAAAGCGAAATCTGTGCCAACTTTTAAAACACCCCAAAAAGGCGTTATCATGCGCACCATAGTGCAAAAGTGCTGCACCACAATGGTTATGTTGCACCAGTATAGTGCTTCAGTGTGAACACTGAGCACCATATTGGTGCAATTTTCGTTAAAGTGCCCTTTTTACGCTCCGTGAAAGCGATCACAAAGCATCTCTGCAATACTTGTTTGCGGGGGATGTTTGTGATCCTGTTTTGTAGTGCGATTAATCCGTGTACAATAACGCGCTATTTCTAATGCCTGAGGCAAAGTTGTGATCGAAAATTTGCGTAACATCGCCATCATCGCGCACGTCGACCATGGTAAAACCACCCTGGTTGATAAGCTGCTGCAGCAGTCCGGTACGTTTGATGCTCGTGCCGAAACTCAAGAGCGTGTGATGGACTCCAACGATTTGGAGAAAGAGCGTGGGATTACTATCCTCGCGAAAAACACCGCTATCAAATGGAATGACTACCGTATCAACATCGTTGATACCCCAGGGCACGCCGACTTCGGTGGTGAAGTTGAGCGCGTGATGTCCATGGTGGATTCCGTGCTGCTGGTGGTTGACGCATTTGACGGCCCAATGCCGCAAACGCGCTTCGTGACCAAAAAAGCATTTGCCCATGGCCTGAAACCTATTGTTGTTATCAACAAGGTTGACCGTCCGGGCGCGCGTCCTGACTGGGTTGTTGATCAGGTGTTCGACCTGTTCGTTAACCTCGACGCGACCGACGAGCAGCTGGACTTCCCTATCATTTACGCTTCGGCGCTGAATGGTATCGCGGGTCTGGATCACGAAAATATGGCGGAAGACATGACTCCGCTGTATCAGGCGATTGTCGATCACGTACCGGCTCCGGATGTTGATCTTGATGGTCCGCTGCAGATGCAGATCTCCCAGCTGGACTACAACAACTACGTTGGCGTTATCGGTATCGGCCGCATCAAACGCGGTAAAGTGAAGCCGAACCAGCAGGTTACTATCATCGATAGCGAAGGCAAAACCCGTAACGGTAAAGTGGGCAAAGTGCTGACTCACCTGGGTCTGGAGCGTATCGACAGCGAACTGGCTGAAGCGGGCGACATCATCGCGATTACCGGTCTGGGCGAGCTGAACATCTCTGACACCATCTGCGACCCGCAGAATGTGGAAGCGCTGCCAGCCCTGTCCGTTGATGAACCAACGGTAACCATGTTCTTCAACGTCAACACCTCTCCGTTCTGTGGCAAAGAAGGTAAATTCGTTACCTCTCGTCAGATCCTTGACCGCCTGAACAAAGAGCTGGTGCACAACGTTGCGCTGCGCGTTGAAGAAACTCAGGATGCTGACGCATTCCGCGTTTCTGGTCGTGGTGAGCTGCACCTGTCTGTTCTGATCGAAAACATGCGTCGTGAAGGTTTCGAAATGGCGGTTTCCCGTCCGAAAGTTATCTTCCGCGAAATCGACGGCCGTAAACAAGAGCCGTTCGAGAACGTAACGCTGGACGTTGAAGAGCAGCATCAGGGTTCTGTTATGCAGGCTCTGGGTGAGCGTAAAGGCGACCTGAAAAACATGAATCCAGATGGCAAAGGCCGCGTACGTCTCGACTACGTGATCCCAAGCCGTGGTCTGATCGGTTTCCGTTCAGAGTTCATGACCATGACGTCCGGTACCGGTCTGCTGTACTCCACCTTCAGCCACTACGACGACGTGCGTCCGGGTGAAGTTGGTCAGCGTAACAACGGCGTTCTGATCTCCAACGGTCAGGGTAAAGCGGTTGCGTTTGCGCTGTTCGGTCTGCAGGATCGCGGTAAGCTGTTCCTGGGTCACGGTGCTGAAGTTTATGAAGGCCAGATCATCGGTATTCACAGTCGTTCTAACGACCTGACTGTAAACTGCCTGACCGGTAAGAAACTGACCAACATGCGTGCGTCCGGTACTGACGAAGCAACGGTTCTGGTTCCACCGATCAAGATGACCCTGGAGCAAGCTCTGGAGTTCATCGATGACGACGAACTGGTAGAAGTGACCCCACTGTCTATCCGTATCCGTAAACGTCACCTGACCGAGAACGATCGTAAACGTGCAATGCGCGGTGCGAAAGAAGAGTAATACGGTCAATCCGTAGGCCGGGTAAGCGCATGCGCCACCCGGCACGTAAAAAGCCGCTGAGCGATCAGCGGCTTTTTTTATTATCAGAACGAATACCTTAACCCCAGGCGGATACGGTACTGCTCGCGGTTGTAATCATTCCATCTGTCCAGCCACTGAAGCTCGAGATAGGGCAGCCAGTTTTTATCGATTTTATAGCTAAATTTGTGGGTGATTTCCCAGTGATGGTCTTTGCCATTTTTGCTGTGGTAATCGTTCACGCGCTGGAAAAAATGCGGTTCAAAGGTATAGAAAAACGCATCCGTGACCTTGAAATTCCAGTAGTTAGCGAATTCGTGGGTGTCGTTTTTATCCATCTGGCCATTGTAGTCCGGCGTATCGTAATTGTTGTGGTTATAGCGATAACGGAAGGTCAGGTTAAACCAGTCGAGAAATTTATAATTGGTATCCAGATAGATAGCGCCTCCGGACCCGGCGCTGCTGTCATTCAGTAAACCGCCAGGCTGAAAGGTGAGTTTATCGGTCGGTTTAAAAAGCGGATACCACCCTTCAATTTCGTTATAGCTGTGCTTAAGTTCGTCCCATTTGCCCACGTTATAGGCGTTAGTGAACATCAGCCCCGCGCCGTTATCGAAGTTATAGCCGGCACGCAGGATCACTTCGTGCAGTTCAGAGGCCGTATTATAGGCTTCGCGCGTTTCGACATAGGCGCTGGCAACTGCCGAGCAGGACACAGACGACACAACCAGTGCAGTAACGATTCTTTTCATAATCAGTCCATGTATGAGGTACAGAAAGGCCCCCCTCCTGTTACACAGGAAGGGAATCAGGGCCGGATTTATTGTTATAAAGTGACTGCTGACGCTTTATTGTTGGTGGTTAACTCAGGGGGTTTTGCGGGTTGTTTTTTCCGTTTTCCAATCTCCTCAATAATAAAGGCGAAGCGTGCTTCGTTGAGTTTATAAAAGAGTCCCATGGTTATCGCGGCAACGATCGCCAGGCCGCACGGCCAGAGAAAAATTAGCTGACGGAGCCCCAGTAGCGTGCCCGGACTCTGCACGGCATGTGGAATGTAGCCAATCTGCGTCAACATAATGCCCGGCAGGAAACCGGCGAGGGCGGCGGAGATTTTGCGCGAGAAGGTATAACCGGTATAAACCGACCCTTCGGCGCGAATGCCTGTTTTCCACTCGCCATAATCCACGGTATCGGGCACCAGCGCCCAGTTGAGGCTGTTTACGAATGCCGTACCGAAAAAGGCCATGCAGGAAAAGAGCACAAAGAGCAGGGAGCTGGTTCCCCAGAGGAAGTTCATCACGTCGCCCACGGCCCACAGCGTCAGCCCGCCAAGGTAGACCGGCTTCTTGCCGAAGCGCTTAACCGCGCCAGGCACCAGAAACACGCCAACCAGAATGCAGCCCATACTGAAAAAACCCATCCACGACAGCAGATGCAGATCGTTTAGCACGTACTGGGTGTAGTAGACCTGAATCGCCAGTTTGATATTAAACGCAGCGAGGGTGCAGAGGTTGGCGATACACAACACCAGCAACGGCGGGTTGCGGAAAATGGCACAGAAGGATTTCAGGATGCCGGGCTTATGATGATCGGGCGTAACCTCCACATAGCGCTCTTTCACACCGCTGTAGCACCACCACATGCAGAACAGACCGCCGGTGACGAACACCAGTGCGGCCACCAGATAGCCGAGAGAGGGCTGGCTGACAAACAGCGCCTGGATTGGCATAAACCCCACGGTACAGAGCAATAAACCAACCGTTGCGCCGCCCTGGCGCCAGGCCGCAAGCTGCGCCCGCTCGTTCGGATTTTTAGTGATGGCGGGAACCATCGCGCCGTAAGAGCAGTTCATCAGGCTATAACAGAGGCCAAACATCATGAAGAGCAGGGTGGCAATAGCGGTTTTCACCGTCAGGCTAAAATCGGTGGCCACAAACTGCGCCGTGGCCACCAGGGCAACCGGCACCGAGGCATAAAGAATAAACGGCCTGAATTTGCCTCTGGCACCGATGTTACGCCGCGAATCCAGCAACACCCCGGTCAGCATGTCGGTGAATGCGGTAAAGAACTTCGCCACCAGGAAAATAATGCCGCCATAAAAAGCGGGCATGCCCAGTTCATCAGTATAAAACTTCAGCAGATACAGCGTGCCAATACAGAGCATCAGGTTAGAGCCAAAATCGCCCATCCCGTAGGCGCACTTTTCGCGCAGGCTCAGCTTCAGGATTAACGGATCACTCTTGTGTGTCATGGTCGATCCTCACAGCGCCCCGCAGGGCGCTCTCTCAAGTCAGTTATGCTGTACGTTTGCGCAGTTCAATTTCTTCCACGATGCGCACATACATCTTCTCGTTGAGGTTGTAGAAACAGCCCATCGCCACGATGGTGATGACGGCCAGCAGACTGGGGTAGATAAATATCAGTTGCCGCAGCCCTTCAACCGTTCCGGCGGATTGCACCACGTTTGGCACATAGCCGATTTGCGTGAGCATGATGCCGGGGAAGAAGCCGGCCAGCGCCTGTGAGACCTTCCGGAAGAAGGTAAAGCCGGTATAGACCGTCCCTTCGGATCGCACGCCGGTACGCCACTCGCCGTACTCCACGGTATCGGACACCAGCGCCCAGTTGAGGCTGTTCACAAAGGCTGAGCCGAAGAAGGCCAGACAGGAGAACGCCACAAAGCTCACCGAACCACCGCCAAAGAAGTAGTTGAGCAGGTCGCCTGCCACCCAAATCAGCAGCCCGCTGATATAGACCTTTTTCTTGCCGAAGCGACGCACCGCGCCGGGCATCATAAAGACGCCGATAAAAATGCAGCCCATGCTGAAAAAGCCCATGTAGGACAACAGAATAGGGTCGTTCAGCACGTACTGCGTGTAGTAAACCTGAATGGCGAGCTTGACGTTAAAGGCCCCCAGCGTGCACAGATTGGCGATGCAGAGAATAAACAGCGGTCGGTTACCGGCGATGGCGCGAAACGACTGCAGCAGGCCGGGCTTCTGGGCTGGATTGGCGGGCTGCATCTCAACGTAACGCTCGGTCACGCCCTTATAGCACCACCACATAAAGAACAGCCCGAACAGAGAGAAGAGGGTCGCGGCAAAGATATACCCAAGCTGGTCATTGCCTTCAATCAGGTTCATTACCGGCACAAACCCGACGGTACAGAGCAGCAGGCCAAGCGTGGCGCCGCCCTGACGCCAGGCGGCCAGCGAAGCGCGCTCGTCCGGGTTTTTGGTAATGGCCGGCACCATCGCACCGTAGGAGCAGTTCATCATGCTGAAGAACAGGCCGTAAAGCATGAACAGCACGGTCGCCATCACCGTTTTGCCGGTGATTTCAAACGGCGTGCCGACAAAGTTTGCGATGGCCAGTAACGTCACCGGGAACGCCGCATACAGCACGAACGGGCGGAATTTGCCCTTAGGACCGATCTTGCGTCGGGAATCGAGTATGATACCCGTGCCCATATCGGTGAAGGCGGTGAAGAACTTGGCAATCAGGAAGATGATCCCGCCGTAGGTACCAGGCAGGCCAAGAACGTCGGTGTAGAACTTCAGCAGATACAACGTGCCGATATCCAGAAGGATGTTAGAGCCGAGATCGCCCATCCCGTAGGCGAGTTTCTCTTTAAACGGCAGGCGTAGCGTTGCCGGATCGGAAGCGTGTTGACGCATTATTGTTCTCCATCTGCCCGCAGGTTTCCCCGCGGGCGAGCCTTATCAGATATGACGTAAGGTGCTAAACAGGTCTGCCCATTCGCTTTGCTGGCGATAAAACACCGGCGGTTTGCCGAGCGGAGCGTCAACGGTGATGTCACCGCCCTCATGCGTTTCACCCGTCCAGGCATTCACCCAGGTGTCCTCAGGCAAATAGAGCGTCCAGTCACGACGGCCTTCTTCATGGACCGGTGCCACCAGCAGATCGCGGCCAAACAGATACTGGTATTTCAGCGTGTAGCTGCGCGCATCGTTTTCGTAATGCAGGAACAGCGGACGCATCACCGGCAGGCCGCTTTTCGCGTTCTGCGCAACGGCGGCTTTGATGTAGGGCTTCAGGGTAGTGAAGACGGTCGTCATACGCGCAAAGTGGGCGATGGTTTCGCCGTCGCCATCAAACTGCCAGTTATCGCCAGGGCGGTTGCCCTCGTGGGTACGCATCATCGGTGTGAAGGCGCTGAAGTCGCACCAGCGCAGCAGCAGCTCTTTGCTGCGTTTCATCTCAAACAGCGTGGTATAACCGCCGATGTCGCTGTGATGCAGCCCGTGCCCGGTCATTGCCAGTGAGAGTGCCGCAGGAACCACTGACGCCAGACCGTCGTCCAGGCTCCAGTCGACGTTCTGATCGCCGGCCCACATCATCACCGAGTGTTTCTGGCTGCCGGTATAACCCGCGCGCATAAAGAACAGGATCTCGCCGAGCTTGCCGGTCTCTTCCAGCGCCTCGTAGTTACATTTCGCCCATAGCGCAGGCCAGGCGTTGTGCATGATTTCCGCGCTCACGCCGTTGTGCAGGAAGGTATCAGTCGGCAAATATTCACCAAAATCAGCCATCCAGCCGCCACAGCCCAGCGCTATCAGGTTCTTTTTGATGACCTCTTTGTACCAGTCGTAGGCTTCCGGATTCGTCAGGTCGATAACGCCCGCGTAGAACTCGCCGAACTCGACGTGATAGTCCTGCCCGTCGGCGTTTTTGGTCAGATAGCCGCGTTTCGCCGCCTCTTCACAGAGGTCTCTGTCGCTGGCCACGTAAGGGTTGATATAGGAGAGGAACTGCACGCCTTCCTGCTTCCACTGCGGGATACGTGTATCCAGCTGCGGATACAGATCGCTGTTCCACTTCCAGTTCCACATCACGCGTTTGCCAAAGGAGGTCATCCGGATGCCGGACCAGTCCTGCGCCCAGATACCGTTCACCTTCACTCCGCCGTTGCGCATGGTGTCGAGCTTTTGCTGGCACACGTCGGTGCCGCCCTGAACGCCCAGCGTTACCCCGTCGTAAACCCAGTCCGGCAGTTCGGGCTGACGACCCAGTAACCCGGTCAGTTTTTCCAGCAGATCGACATACGATTGCGCGCATTCGAAGCGCAGCGTGGCGTTATCCTCCCAGAAGGCCAGCTCGTGGAACCCCGGCGCGCTGAAGTCGAAATTCATATAACAGCTGTTATCCACGTGGCAGTAGTACTTCTGGGTACTCACAAAGGTGGGTTGCGGGAAGAAGGTCCAGTAGTAATCGCCGCCCGCGTTCTCTTTGCAGTCTGCCTGCCAGGTGACGTAGGTCTGCTTATTACGGCCCACGCCCTGCTCGCTGGTCCACAACGGGAACGGCTTGCCGCGCAGGTCGAAGTAGGAGAACTGCTCTCCGCAACCATAGATATGATCCTCGGGCTGGGCCGCCAGCCGCAGCCAGATGCGGTTATGGCAGGTGGCATCATTTTTGAGTTTCAGCTCCAGGCGTCCTTCGGCATCCACACCCACCAGTAGCGTGGCGCTGACGGCGTCACCCCGGGTAAAGCGAATCGCCCAGCCCGCATTTTGCGGCGCGACGGTGGCCTCGGTCAGGGCAATTTTTTCATTAAGTTTGTCTTTGATGCTGAAGTTGCCGCGAAACATCTCGATATCGGCTTCACCTGCGCCGATCCACAGGCACGGGGTGTCGGCGGTGTGGGACAGAATCAGACGATCCTGCCAGCTCAGGGTGAAACCATGTTCACTGCTTTTAAGAATAATATTGTGTAGGGTACGCATAAGATCTCCGTTTTTATTATTTGGCCTGGCTATCCAGTAATCCGGCGGCAACGGCCGGGGCTAACCCTGGCGCCAGCGGTAAGCGAGGGATCACCAGGCAATGCAGCAGATGATAAATATCCTGCTTGCCGTCCCAGACTTTGGTGGTCACTTCGTTATGGATATCCAGCTCCTGCCACCATGAACCGTTCTCGTAGTCGATCAGGTATTTGATGCAGTAATCCCACCATTTCTGATACCAGGCTTCGTACTGCGCCTCGCCGGTGACGGTATAGAGCGCATAGGCCGTTCCCATCGCTTCGACAATCGGCCAGCGCACGCGCTCGCGAACGATGGGTTTACCGTCCCAGCCAACGGAATAGACAAAACCGTCGGCACCATCGGGTGCCCAGGCGTCGCGGATTGTGGCGTGGAACAACCCTTTTGCATCTTCCAGCAGCCATGCGGGTGGTGTTTCAAAACGCGCTTCCAGCGCAGCGCGCAGGTGCAGCATCAGGCGGCCCCACTCGATCCAGTGGCCTGGCGTACCGCCGTAGGCGCGAAAACGGTGAGCGGGGTTATCAATGTTGTAATCGCGGATGGGGTTCCACTGTGTATCGAAATGCTCATTAACCCGGTACTCGCCCTTGCGTGCCACGTCGTGAATGATCACCGAGGCAATGCGCAGGGCGCGGTCGAGCCATTTACGGTCATGCGTCACGTCATACACAATCAGGAAGGCTTCGACAGCGTGCATATTGGCGTTGCCGCCACGGTACTCTTCGGTTTTGCTGAAGGCCTCATCCCAGGATTCCAGGCACATCTGTTCCTGTTCGCTCCAGAAATAACGCTCAATCACCTCAATGGCATCGTCTAGTAACTTGCGAGCCTGTGGATGGCCGGTGGTGACGGCGCTGGCTGCGCCCAGCAAAACAAAGAAGTGCTGATAGCCCTGCTTGGAGGCATCCATAACGCCTCCATCGTTAATACAGGCGTACCAGCCGCCATATTGCGGGTCACGCAGCGGACCATTCAGGGCGTTGATGCCATGCTCCACCAGGGCATATGCGCCGGGACGCCCCATGTTTGCCGCCACGGCATAAACGTGCAGCATACGGGCGGTGATCCACAGATGCGTGCCCATATCGCTGCGCACCTGACCGTTATTGCCCAGCCAGCCAAAGCCGGTCGGCACGGCGGCGTTTTTACCGAAATCGAGAATGCGGTCAGTCTCTTGTTCAAGCCAGCGGTTATGGCTCAGGGTGTTAAACCATTTCATGTTCGGGTCCTTTCTTAACGGCGAGCCATCATTTCGTCGACGATCTCACCCAAACGCTGCAGTTTCGGCACAGAAATATCACGGAGCATCAGTTCCGTGTCCGGCAGGCCAATCACTGATGACCAGACGGCGCGGCCGGCTAAAAAGCCGGATGCACCCGCCTGCATCGCAACACTCACCGCCCTTGGGAACAACTTATCGTCCACGCCGGATGAGAGGATCACCCACGGCATGGCGATGTTCTCGTTCAGTTTTTGCGAGGCAGTCAGCAATTCCTGCTGAGAGCCTTTGCCGAACAGAGGCATCTCCACTTTGTAGAGATCAGCTCCGCTGTCTCCCAGCTCTTTTGCCGCGTCGATAATGGCCTGTTCACGATTAAACGTCGCGCCGCGACGCGGCGGGCGGACTACCGGCTCAATAATGCTGAGCAGTCCATTGTTATGGCACAGCTGATTGAACGCCTTCACCATCTCCAGACGCTGCTGCGGATCTTCGTCGCTACGCCACAGCACCAATAGCTTCAGCGCTTTACCGCCATCGCGCCTGACCGCCTGAGCATCAACGTTTTTATCGATGACGACGCTGTCAACGGGGATCCCGTTTCCCGGAATAAATTCGTCTGCTGCCACAATCATCGCGCAGCTTTTGGCAACGGCCTTTTGCTCAACGATCTGCTGGTAGCAAAACTGCTGATCGACAAGAATGGCGGAGGCATACGGCGACAGAATTTTGGCCGCGTTGACCTTAAAGTCGGTGAGATGCCGATCGGTGACCGGCACCGGTGCGCCCGCCGCAGCAAACATCAGGCGCATCGCTTCGCGCTGGTCAACGGCCAGCATCGCAAAACCGCCGGAAGGTCGGGTGATATCTTTCAGGGTGTACATCGTCATTCCTCAGTCCTTTCGTATCAGTGTGTTTTTTTCAGCCCGGCGGATGCGCGAACCTGTTCAAGAATGGCTGTCCAGTCTTCGCGCCCGCGTCCGGCGGCTCGCGCCTGGTTGTAGACTTCACGGGAGGCTGCGCCCAGCGGCATCGGGACGTGGAGCTGGTTTGCCACGTCCAGCGCGATCCCCAGATCTTTATGCGCGAGGTCGATCATAAAGGCCGGTGTAAGATCGCCTTTGAGCACCTTGTTAGGCCATGAGGTGGTGAAGTGGCCTTTGCCTGCTGGCGTACCGCTCATAACGCTGAGCGCCACATCGAAAGAGAGGCCGAGGGCTTCACACAGCACGGCGGCTTCAGCGGACAGCGCGTTCAGGGCAATGCTCATGTAGTTGTTAATAAGCTTCACGCGGATGCCCATGCCTGGCCCACCTGCGTTTATCAGTTCATTGCCCATCGCTATCAACACCGGCGTGGCTCGTTCAACCTGCTGCGCGCTGCCGCCAGCCAGAAGGAGTAATGTTCCGGCGACGGCATGGTCCGATGTGCGTCCGACAGGCACATCCATCATGCTGAAACCACGTTCAGCCATGTCGCGGATCAGGGCATCGGTCTGTAGCGGGTGAATGGTGGACATATCAATGACCAGCGCTTCGCGGGATAACCCTTCGCAGACGCCCTGCTCACCAAACAAGACTGTGCGAACCAGGTCTCCGTTTGGCAGCATGGTGATGACAAATTCGGCCTCCTTTACTGCCTGTGCAGGCGTGGCTGCAGCCCGGGCTCCACGCGCCACCAGAGCCTGTATCGCCTGCGGGTTTACATCAAAAACGTGAAGCTGGTGGCCCTGTTTAAGCAGATTCGTTGCCATGGGCGCACCCATCTGTCCTAACCCGATAAAGGCAATTGCTGACATGCTTCTCTCCTGTCACATCGTGTCAATTATTGAGCGTTTGTGTTGTCTGTTTTTGATCGTATTTGTAATTTATAGTCAAAAAATTGACAGGGGTCACTTTTTAAACATTTCGTGAAATTAAAATGAGAGCATCAGAAAACGCAGAAGGAATCACCATGACTCGCATCGTTTGTGTCGGCATTACCGTGCTGGATCGCATCTGGTATCTCGATGATTTACCGAAAGAAGGTGGCAAATATGTCGCAAAAGACTATACGGAGGTGGGCGGCGGTCCTGCGGCGACTGCGGCGGTGGCGGCAGCGAAACTGGGGGCTGAGGTGGACTTTATTGGCCGGGTGGGTGATGACGATACCGGCAGAAGACTGCTCGCGGAACTGGAGTCCCTGGGGGTAAACACGCGCTATACGCGGATGGTGAAAGGAGCCCGTTCATCGCAATCGGCCGTGCTGGTGGATGGCCACGGGGAGCGTGTCATTGCTAACTACCCCAGCCCCGATCTCCCGACTACAGCGGCATGGTTGCAGGATATCGATTTTTCGCAATGGGATATCGTATTAGCCGACGTGCGCTGGCACGAAGGGACTAAACAGGCGTTCACCCTTGCCCGCCAGCAGGGTGTCAGCACGCTGCTTGATGCCGATGTCACCCCGCAGGATATTGCTGAGCTGGTTGCCTTAAGCGATCACGCGGCCTTCTCCGCGCCGGGTTTGCGGCGTTTAAGCCAGCTGGACGACACGGAAAGCGCGCTGAGAAAAGCACAAACGCTCACAAATGGACATGTCTACGTCACGCAAGGGCGTGAAGGGTGTTACTGGCTGGAGCAGGGCGCGCTTCGTCATCAGCCGGGATTTGCGGTCGACGTGGTGGATACCACAGGTGCAGGGGACGTCTTTCACGGCGCGCTGGCGGTGAGTCTGGCGCAGCAGGGGGCGTCACCAGACGCGGTACGTTTCGCGAGTGCGGTTGCGGCACTGAAATGTACCCGGCCCGGAGGACGGGCGGGTATACCTGACTGTGATCAAACCCGCTCTTTTTTGTCACTTTTTGTATAAAATGCGGGGCGTGATGGTTTTCAGAGGACAGCCCATGAGCCTTACCGAACTGACCGGCAACCCGCGGCACGATCAACTGCTTACGTTGATTGCTGACCGCGGCTATATGAACATTGATGAACTGGCGCAACTGCTGGACGTCTCAACGCAAACCGTGCGCCGGGATATCCGCAAGCTGAGTGAGCAGGGGCTGATCACGCGTCATCATGGCGGCGCGGGCAGGGCATCCAGCGTGGTGAACACCGCGTTTGAGCAACGTGAAGTCTCCTTGACCGAAGAGAAGCGGGCCATTGCCGAAGCGATTGCCGACTACATTCCCGATGGTTCAACCATCTTCATTACTATCGGGACGACGGTGGAGCACGTTGCCCGGGCGCTGCTCAACCATCATCATCTGCGCATCATCACCAACAGCCTGCGGGTGGCGCATATTCTGTATAAGAACCCGCGCTTTGAAGTGATGGTGCCTGGCGGTACGCTGCGTCCGCATAACGGAGGCATTATCGGGCCTGCAGCGACGGCGTTCGTGTCAGGCTTCCGTGCCGATTACCTGGTGACCAGCGTCGGAGCAATTGAACACGACGGCGCGATGATGGAGTTTGACGTTAATGAAGCCAGCGTGGTGAAAACCATGATGGCCCACGCGCGACATATTTTACTGGCGGCCGATCATACGAAATACCACGCCTCTGCTGCCGTTGAAATTGGTAACGTGTCGCAGGCAACCGCGCTCTTCACCGATGAGCTACCGGGATCTGCGCTGCACAATCATCTCAAATCCAGCAAGGTTGAAGTCGTTGAGGTGAATTCAGGCGACGAACAGCAGGCAGGCTAACCCTTCTTAATGGCCCGATATTCAGGCTCGGGCCTTTCCTTTCTGTAAGCTGAATCTGGCGCATAGCCAAACCTTATCTTTCCCGCTACAGTTACTTTTCCACGGCGAGCAGGAGATAAAAAATGCTTTATATCTTTGACTTAGGAAATGTAATCGTCGATATCGATTTTAATCGGGTGCTGGGCGCATGGAGCGACTTTAGCCGTGTCCCGCTGGCGACGTTAAAGCAGAGTTTCGCCATGGGCGAGACCTTCCATCAGCACGAGCGCGGCGAAATTAGCGATGAAGAATTTGCTGAACGTCTGTGTCATGAAATGGATGTGCCGTTAAGTTACGAGCAGTTTTCCCATGGCTGGCAGGCAGTATTCGTCGCGATCCGCCCGGACGTGATCGCCATTATGCATAAACTCCGCGAGCAGGGGCATCGGGTTGTGGTGCTGTCGAATACTAACCGTCTGCATACCACGTTCTGGCCTGACGAGTATCCTGAGGTGCAGGCGGCGGCCGATAAAATCTACCTCTCCCAGGAGATGGGGATGCGTAAACCCGAAGCGCGTATCTATCAGGCGGTTCTGCAGGCGGAAGGATTCACCGCGGCCGATGCGGTCTTTTTCGACGACAATGCCGATAATATAGAGGGAGCTAACCAGTTGGGTATCACGTCAATTCTGGTGACCGGAAAGGAGACGATACCAAACTATTTTGCGAAGCAGTTATGCTAAAAACCGTTCATCAAAAAGCCACGCATCATACTCGTCCGCTCAGGGCGTGGCTGAAACTGCTCTGGCATCGCATTGATGAGGACAACATGACCACGCTGGCGGGTAACCTCGCCTACGTGTCATTGCTCTCGCTTGTGCCGCTGGTGGCCGTCATTTTTGCGCTATTTTCCGCTTTTCCAATGTTTGCAGATGTCAGCCTGCAGCTTCGCCACTTTGTCTTTGCGAATTTTATTCCCGCCACCGGGGATGTCATACAGAACTACATTGAACAGTTTGTCGCTAACTCAAGCAAAATGACGGCGGTCGGGGCGTGTGGCCTGATCGTCACGGCGCTGTTATTGATGTACGCCATAGATAACGCGCTGAATGCCATCTGGCGGAGTAAAAAGGCGCGGCCCAAGGTTTATTCCTTTGCGGTGTACTGGATGATCTTAACGCTGGGACCCTTGCTGGCCGGTGCGAGTCTGGCTATCAGTTCGTATCTGCTTTCGCTGCGCTGGGCCAGCGATCTCAACGGCGTTATCGATAACCTGTTGCGTATCTTCCCGCTGATTTTATCGTGGCTCTCTTTCTGGCTGCTGTACAGCGTGGTACCGACCACGCGCGTGCCTAACCGCGATGCGGTCGTGGGCGCGCTGGTCGCGGCATTGCTCTTTGAACTGGGCAAAAAAGGTTTTGCCCTTTACATCACCATGTTCCCGTCTTATCAGCTGATTTATGGCGTGCTGGCGGTGATCCCCATTTTATTTGTCTGGGTCTACTGGACCTGGTGTATCGTCTTGCTTGGTGCCGAAATAACTGTCACTCTCGGCGTATACCGCGAACTTAAAAAAGCAGCAGAAGCTGAAAAACAACAAGAAGCAGACCAACCATGATTGCATTGATACAGCGCGTAACCCGTGCCAGCGTCACCGTGGAGGGAGAGGTGACGGGTGAAATTGGCCCAGGACTTTTAGTGTTGTTAGGTGTCGAAAAGGATGATGACGAACTGAAAGCCAACCGCTTGTGCGAGCGCGTGCTGGGCTACCGCATTTTCAGCGATGCGGAAGGTAAGATGAACCTGAACGTTCAGCAGGCGGGTGGCAGCGTGCTGGTGGTCTCCCAGTTTACGCTGGCGGCCGATACCGAGCGCGGCATGCGCCCGGGTTTCTCTAAAGGTGCCGCACCGGATCGTGCAGAAGCCCTTTACGAGTACTTTGTGGCGCGTTGTCGTCAACAGGACATGAATACGCAAACCGGACGATTCGCTGCAGATATGCAGGTATCGCTGGTGAACGATGGCCCCGTCACATTCTGGCTCCAGGTATGAGCCAACTGGCGGCGTGGCCGCGGGTAACAAGAGAGAGTACAGCTATGTATCACCTTCGAGTACCGCAAACGGAAGAAGAGTTAGAAGCCTATTACCAGTTCCGCTGGGAAATGTTACGCAAGCCATTACATCAGCCAAAAGGGTCTGAGCGCGACGCCTGGGATGCGATGGCTCATCACCAGATGGTGATGGACGAAGAGGGTAACCTCGTCGCCGTCGGGCGTTTGTACATCAATGCCGATAACGAAGCTTCAATCCGCTTTATGGCGGTTCATCCTTCCGTGCAGGATAAAGGCCTCGGCACCTTGATGGCGATGACCCTTGAGTCCGTCGCCCGTCAGGAAGGGGTTAAACGCGTCACCTGTAGCGCCCGCGAAGACGCCGTCGAATTCTTCGCCAAACTCGGTTTTGTTAACCAGGGTGAAATCACCGCCCCGCAAACCACGCCGATTCGTCACTTTTTGATGATCAAACCCATCGCTACGCTGGATGATATTCTCCATCGCGCCGACTGGTGTGGGCAGCTCCAGCAGGCCTGGTATCAGCACATCCCCCTGAGTGAAAAAATGGGCGTGCGTATTCAGCAGTACACCGGGCAAAAATTCATTACCACCATGCCGGAAATCGGCAATCAGAACCCCCATCACACCCTGTTTGCCGGCAGCCTGTTTTCACTCGCCACGCTGACCGGCTGGGGGCTAATCTGGCTGATGCTCCGCGAACGCCATCTTGGCGGCACCATTATTCTGGCCGATGCCCATATTCGTTACAGCGCGCCGATCAGTGGTAAGCCGAGCGCCGTTGCCGATCTTGGCGCACTTGGGGGCGATCTCGACCGCCTGGCGCGCGGGCGTAAAGCGCGCGTACAGATGCGCGTTGAGCTGTTCGGCGATGAAACGCCGGGTGCCGTCTTTGAAGGTACCTACATCGTTCTTCCTGCGAAGCCGTTTGGCGCGTTTGAAGAGGGTGGAAACGAAGAAGAGTAGGCTCCGTCGTCCCGGCATGATTGCCGGGCTAATTCCCCGCGCCGATCCGTCTGGCAATATCCCTCAGAAGATCGCGCGCAGACGGGCTGACCCCGCCAAGCTGGAAAAATCCATGGATAACCCCCAGCCACCGCTGAGCCGTACACGTGACGCCTTGCTCAGTCAGGCGCTGATATAGCGCCTCACCTTCGTCGCAAAGCGGATCAAACTCGGCAGTAATGATGTGCACGGGAGGCAGGCCGCTAAAATCCTTTCGCCAGAGCGGGCTCGCTTCAGGATGCTGGCGTTCCGTGTTGGCCAGATAGAGCTCATATCCGCTCAGCAGCGTATCGCGGGTAATGACGTAATCCGCGCCGTTACGGGTATAGCTTTCAAAAGAGGCCGTGGCATCCAGCATCGGGTAGATAAGAATGAGCTGCGCCGGCTGCCAGAGTCCGGAAGACGTGAGCCGCAGGGCCGTCACCAGTGCCAGATGGCCTCCCGCGCTGTCCCCGCACAGGGTGATACGGTTTTTATCCACGCCAAACATATCCGCGTATTGCCAGACCAGATGTGCGCCTCTTTCTGCATCATCATGGGCGGCAGGGTAGGTATGTTCAGGAGCAAGTCTGTACTGGATCGCAATGACGCGGCAGTTGCCATAAAACGCTAACTGGCGCAGTTGATTATCGTGAGTATCGAAGCCGCCGCTGATAAAGCATCCCCCGTGGTAGTAGATAACGGTCGGCAGCTTTTCAGCAGCATCTGGCGGAGAGAAGACGCGATATGTGATGCCTTCGAGGTTCAGCGTTTCTACGTCAACGCGCGTTTCTGTCTCACCGGCAAGCGCCGTGCTGGCAATATAGCCTGCTCTCCGGTCATCAATACTTTGGCTACGCGCAGAAGGACGTCCTGCTGCGATGAACGCCTGAACCAGCGTATCAATCCCTTTTTCGAGTGCCATGTGGGTCCCTTTAATCTGTATAAATATACAGTGTTATAACTCAGTTTGTTGTCGAGTGAAACAGGGAAAACGAGGCTGAAAACGATTCTGGAAAGCGGCTCGCAAAAGTAAACATGGATATTAAATTTGGCTTTAGTCCTGAATAACGCACGTGTAGTTTGCCTGCACAGTGATGCTGGAAGATATGCGAGAGGAAGGCGAGGATGTTTCAGTCAACCAGATACAGGCCGGGCAAACCAACGTTGCCCGGCACTGTGAGTGGGGATTACTCCCCTTCACCCGGGAACAGGAACGGGTTAATAGAGCTGCGGGCAAAGCCCTCTTGCTCCATTTTGGCGTCCAGAATCAGCGAGGCGAGATCGTCGGCGACGGCTTCGACTTTCGGGTCTTTTTCCTGATAAAGGATCTTCAGGTAGGTACCGCAGTCGCCGCAGCTTTCAGCTTTGACCGCCGCGTCTTCATTTTCCAGCGACCAGTAGTTGAGATCGCGCGTCTGCTCGCAGTTGCTGCATTTAATGCGCACCACGTGCCACTCGGTTTCACACAGGTTGCAGTGCAGATAACGCAGCCCCTGAGTGGTACCGATCTGCACCATGCTGGACACCGGCATTGAGCCGCATACCGGGCAGAATTGACGCGCTTCACCGTATTCGGCACGGGCTTTACCCGGGATCAGGCTGGCCATTTGCGCCCAGTAAAGCGACAACGCTGCCCAGATGAACGGCGCTTTGTCGCTGCTGACCAGGGAGAAATCGGACGCAAACAGCGCGCTCGCCATCTCTTCCAGCTCCTGATCGGAGGCTTTTTCCAGATTCTCAATGACCGCCAGCGCGGTACCGCTCATCTCGGGTTTCAGCTCGGCAATCAGGGAGTGCAGCAGCGTATGCCAGTGCTTATCGCGCGGCAGAACGTGGATATCCAGCGGAGGCTTACCCTGCTCGCTGGCCTCTTTGATGCGCGCGGTCAGGTCAATTTGCAGCGGGTGGTCGTACAGCACCACTTCCTGCGCATGGGCAACCAGCGCGGCAAAACGCAGAAAATCGCCCAGTGGGTTGTTCTCTGCCAGCTCGCGCAGACGCTCTGCGCGGCGGTTATAGAGGTTCTTGAGTCTGGGGAATAACAACGGCGGAATATAATCCGCCGTGCGTTTCTCGCTCGAACCCAGCTCATCTTGCGGGATTATGCGAATACTCATTCAGATGACTTTTCCTGTTTCTGGCGGACCTCTCGGTACCAGTGCGGGTGATGTTTCTTCGCCCACGTACTGGTTACCCAGCCTTCCACCATCGCGGTAATGGTGCCTTTCACCCAAAGGGCGGCGTAAATATGCACCATGATAACCACAATTAACGCCACTGCGGCAAATGAATGCAGCATCAGCGCGAATCGGATCACCGGGATTGAGAAAGCAGGCGCAAAATACGGACGCCAGATGATCACGCCGCTCACCAGCAACAGGACCAGGAAGATAATCGCCGCCCAGAATACGCACTTCTGGCCGAAGTTATAACGCCCGGTATCACCCACTTCCTCGTTGACGACGATCTTACGAATATTCTTCGCCCAAAAGATATCATCCCGATTGATTAGGTTATGGTGCCAGTATCGGAAAAACATGATGATGAACGACGCGAACATGATGACGCCAACAAACGGGTGCAGTATACGCGCCAGCTGTGGTGTCCCCATGATCTGCATCAGCCAGTTGAAGGAGGGGAAGAAGAACCCCAGCCCGCTTATTGCCGCCAGCATGAAGCAGAAGGCGGTGACCCAGTGGTTGATGCGTTCCGGCGCGGTATAGCGCACGATGGTGTCACGTTTTTTCATTTGCGCACCTCGTCTTTCTCTTCATGCAGGTTGTCGTCTTCCTCTTCCGCGCGGTTCGGACCAACACCGACATAGTGGAAGATGCTCGCTGCGAAGGTGGCAGCAAAACCCACCGCTGCCAGCGGTTTCCAGATGCCTTTCCAGAACTTCACGGTCGCGCTGATTTCCGGGTTCTCCGGCAGGCCGTGATACAGATTCGGCTTGTCTGCGTGGTGCAGCACATACATCACGTGCGTGCCGCCCACGCCGGCCGGATCGTACAGGCCTGCGTTGTCGTAGCCACGGGTTTTTAGTTCGCCCACGCGTTCAGCCGCCAGCGTTTTCATATCCTCTTTGGAACCAAAGTGGATAGCGCCCGTCGGACAGGTTTTCACGCACGCAGGCTCCTGGCCGACGTTTACGCGGTCTACGCACAGCGTGCATTTGTAGACGCGGTTGTCTTCCGGGTTCATGCGAGGGACATCGAATGGGCAGCCCGCTATGCAGTAGCCGCAGCCAATGCACTGCTCGGACTGGAAGTCGACGATACCGTTAGCATACTGAATGATAGCCCCTTCTGACGGACATGCCTTCAGGCAGCCCGGATCCGCACAGTGCATACAGCCGTCTTTGCGGATAAGCCATTCCAGTTTGTCGTTCTGTTCCACTTCCGAGAAACGCATCACCGTCCAGGACTTGGCGGTCAGGTCAGCCGGGTTGTCGTACACCCCGACGTTGTGACCCACTTCATCACGGAGGTCGTTCCACTCAGAACAGGCCACCTGGCAGGCTTTACAGCCGATACAGGTGGTCACGTCGATAAGCTTCGCCACTTCCTGCTGGTGGTCCCGCGCCTGAGGCGCGGGCGTGAAACCGTTAGTCGCGGAACGACGGATAATGTCTTGAGATTGATAAGCCATAAGTCGTCTCCGTTACACCTTTTCCACGTTCACGAGGAAGGCCTTAAACTCCGGCGTCTGCGTGTTCGCATCACCGACGAACGGCGTCAGGGTGTTCGCAATGAACCCTTTCTTCGCCACGCCCTCATAACCCCAGTGAATCGGAATACCGATGGTATCCACCTGCTGACCGTGAACGTTCAGCGTGCGAATACGCTTGGTCACCACCGCCTTGGCCTTGATGTAGCCACGGTTAGAAGAGACCTTCACGGTATCGCCATGGGCAATGCCGAGCTTGTTCGCCAGCTTCTCGCCGATCTCCACAAACTGTTCCGGCTGCGCGATAGCGTTAAGCAGCGCGTGCTTGGTCCAGTAGTGGAAGTGTTCGGTCAGACGGTAAGTGGTGCCCACATACGGGAACTTGTCTTTTTTACCCAGCGCGTCGAAATCGCCCTTAAAGATGCGGGCTGCCGGGTTAGAGACCACGTTCGGGTGCAGCGGGTTGGTGCCCAGCGGCGTCTCAAACGGCTCGTAGTGTTCCGGGAATGGCCCTTCCGCCATCTTATCGATAGCAAACAGGCGTCCCATCCCTTCAGGCTGCATGATAAACGGCCCGACATCGCTGCCTGGAGGGGCAGTACTGTAGTCCGGAATATCCACACCGCCCCATTTCGCGCCGTCCCATTTCAGCAACTGACGCTTCGGATCCCACGGATTACCCTGCGGGTCAGCGGAAGCACGGTTGTAGAGAATGCGGCGGTTCAGCGGCCATGCCCAGGCCCAGCCCAGCGTATTGCCGAGGCCTGACGGGTCAGCATTATCGCGGTTGGCCATCTGGTTACCTTTCGGCGTCCAGCTACCGGCAAAGATCCAGCAGCCACTGGCGGTCGTGCCGTCATCACGCAGGTGCGCGAAGGTACTGAGCTGATCGCCTTTCTTTGCCAGCACCGTCCCGGTAGCCGGGTCGATAACATCTGCCAGCGCTTTACCGTTGCTCTCCATCGCCACTTCTTCCGGCGCTGGGTTTTCCGGCGTCGAGTAGTTCCAGGTCATGTTCAGCACCGGTTCCGGGTTCGCACCGCCTTCTGCCGCATACATCTTACGCAGGCGTAAGAAGATACCGGCCAGGATCTCGCCGTCGTTCATGGCGATGCCCGGGGCGTCCGCACCTTTCCAGTGCCACTGCAGCCAGCGGCCGGAGTTCACGATGGAACCGTTCTCTTCCGCGAAGCAGGTAGAAGGCAGACGGAACACTTCAGTCTGAATCTTCGATGGGTCAACGTCATTCGACTCACCGTGGTTCTGCCAGAAGGTCGACGTCTCGGTGTTGAGTGGGTCAATCGTCACCAGGAACTTCAGTTTCGACAGCGATTCAACCACCTTGTTCTTGTTCGGGAATGAGGCGACCGGGTTAAAGCCCTGGCACAGATAGCCATTCACCTTGCCCTGATGCATCATCTCGAAGTACTGCAGAACGTCGTAACCTTTGTCCCACTTCGGCAGCCAGTCAAAGCCCCAGCTGTTTTCCGCTGTCGCTTTGTCACCGAAGAAGGCTTTCATCATCGAGACGAAGAACTTCGGATAGTTGCCCCAGTAGTTCACCTGACCTTCGAGCAGCGGTTTAGGCGTACTGGCTGTGAGGTAGGTTTGCAGGTCGGTCTGTTTTTCGCTTGGCAGGTTCATGTAACCTGGCAGGCTTTGAGACAGCAGACCAAGGTCGGTCAGACCCTGAATGTTGGAGTGACCACGCAGGGCGTTCACGCCGCCGCCTGCCATCCCCATGTTGCCGAGCAGCAGCTGAACCATCGCCATGGTACGGATGTTCTGCGCGCCGACAGAGTGTTGGGTCCAGCCGAGTGCGTAGAGGAACGACGCCGTTTTGTCTTTCGCGCTGGTTTCGGCGATAAGCTCGCACACCTTCAGGAAGTCTTCCTTCGGCGTACCACAGATGTTTTCGACAACGTCCGGCGTGTAGCGGGAAACGTGCTCTTTCAGCAGGTTCCACACGCAGCGCGGATGCTGCAGCGTCGTATCACGCTTCGCAAAGCCTTTCTCGTCCAGCTCATAGTTCCAGCTGGTCTTGTCGTATTTGCGTTTTTCGGCGTCATAACCGCTGAACAGTCCATCTTCGAAGTGGTAATCCTCACGCACGATCAGGCTGGCGTTGGTATAGGCTTCGGTGTATTCGCGGTTATATTTTTCGTTGGTCATCAGGTACAGCAATACGCCTGACAGGAAAGTGATGTCAGTACCTGAACGAATAGGGGTGTAGAAATCCGCCACTGACGCAGTACGCGTAAAGCGGGGATCGATCACAATCAGTTTCGCACCGTTGTGGATTTTGGCTTCCATCGCCCAGCGGAACCCGACAGGGTGCGCTTCAGCGGCGTTACCGCCCATCACCACAATAAGGTTGGCGTTCTTGATGTCGACCCAGTGGTTGGTCATCGCACCGCGACCAAATGTTGGAGCAAGACTTGCTACCGTTGGTCCGTGTCAGACACGCGCCTGGTTGTCGACCGCGAGCATACCGAGTGCACGCGTAAATTTCTGGGTTAAATAGCCGGTTTCGTTACTGGAAGCAGACGCACACAGCATCCCGGTGGAGAGCCAGCGGTTGACGGTGACGCCTTCAGCGTTCTTCGCAATAAAGTTGGCATCGCGGTCTTCTTTAATCAGTTTAGCGATGCGGTCAAATGCGTCTTCCCAGCTGATTTGCTGCCATTTATCGGAACCTGGCGCACGATATTCAGGGAATTTCAGGCGGCTTTCGGAGTGGATAAAGTCAACCAGGCCGGCACCTTTCGGGCACAGCGCGCCGCGGTTGACCGGATGGTCCGGGTCACCTTCGATATGGAAGATAGACGCTTTGGCGTTTTTAGCACCGTCGCCGAGGCTATACATCAACAGCCCGCAACCGACAGAGCAGTACGTACAGGTATTACGGGTTTCACGGGTGCGCAGCAGTTTATATTGCCGCGTCTCCGCCAGCGCTACACCGGGTGCAAAACCCAGTGCCGCCGCCGTGGTGCCTGCCATACCGCCAGCGCAGATCTTAAAGAACTGCCTTCTGCTGACCTGCATGGGTCACTCCTTGTTTCGACATTGCTTACATATGTAGTTTTGACTTCGCGGTTGAACAGTGACCGCAAAGGAGAAAAATTTGCGTTAATCCCTCAGTTCTACGAGGGATATCATCAGAATACCACAATGTCGGTACGCCTGTTCCAATGGCGTTAATACAAAGTGAACGTATTATCACTGTGTTGATTATAAAGTGTGACACGAGTCACATTATTGCCCCGGCATGTTAAAGGGCTGTATCACCGCCTCGGTTGCGCCTCTCCCAAATGAGTAGGTAAACTTGATGAGGATGGGTGCTGAAAAGTTGATCCATACTATGCGTATGGCCTGCGGTTTGTGATGCAATAGCAGGCTCACCTCCGTGGTTGTTCAGGAATACCGCTGTGTCTAAACAAAACCGTGTTACCCACTCGTCGCCACTGCCTGCCGGTATCGTGGAACTGTCGGTACACAGACCGCCCCACATTACCCACACCACGCCTGATTTTCTGGCGGAGGAAGTGCCCGTTGCTCTGGTTTACAACGGTATTTCCCATGTGGTGATGATGGCCTCGCCCAAAGATCTGGAGCTGTTTGCGATTGGTTTTTCCCTCTCGGAAGGCATCATTGAGCACCCGCAAGAAATTTACGGCATGGATGTGGTGAAGGCCTGCAACGGCCTTGAAGTGCAAATCGAACTCTCAAGCCGCCGCTTTATGGGGCTCAAAGAGCGGCGACGCGCGCTGGCCGGGCGTACCGGATGTGGGGTTTGCGGGGTAGAGCAGCTCAATGATATCGGTAAGCCTGTCGCACCTCTGCCGTTTACCCAGACTTTCAATCTGGCCCATCTCGACCATGCCCTTGAACATCTGAATGACGTGCAACCTGTCGGCCAGCTGAGCGGATGCACGCATGCGGCGGCATGGGTTCTGCCATCGGGCGATATTGCCGGGGGGCATGAGGATGTCGGCCGCCATGTGGCGCTGGATAAACTGATGGGCCGCCGGGCGCGCGAAAGCGACCTCTGGCAGCAGGGGGCGGCACTGGTCTCCAGCCGCGCCAGCTACGAGATGGTGCAAAAGTCGGCGATGTGCGGCGTTGAAATCCTTTTTGCCGTATCGGCCGCGACCACGCTGGCGGTGGAAGTGGCGGAGCGCTGTAATCTGACGCTGGTGGGGTTCTGTAAGCCGGGAAGGGCGACGATTTATACCCATCCGCAGCGTTTAATAGTTAATCAGTAAATTTGAAAAAGAATAGCAAATCCTTCCGCTTTCAGTTGTTCATGATGAGGTCTACTATTTATCTCATCAAGGCACGGTGCCTTAAACAAACAACTAATTGAAAGGGTTTATATCATGAAAAGCATCAAAACTTTTGTCGCAGTAATCGCTCTGGCTACGTCTTTCGGTTCTTTCGCTGCACAGACTGTGACCGCAACCGCCTCTACCATTGATGGCGCAGAAGCGAAAATTGCTGCACAGGCTCAGGAAGCGGGCGCGTCATCTTACAAAATTACGCAGGCGTTTACGGGTAACCGCGTACACATGACCGCTGAACTGAACAAATAAGCTGCCACACCGTCGAAAGAGCGCCCCAGGGGCGCTTTTTTTATTGGATACCCGCCAGGCGCAGCATTGCAGTCACGACCGCTGCCGCCACGATCACCACAATTAACGGCATTTTTCGCCATGCCAGAAACACTGCAAACGCCACGCCCAGTACGCGCGCCATACCGGCAAAATGCTCACCTTCATAGAAGGTGGTCGCCAGCGCGACGGAAAACAGCAAAACCGTTGCCGCATCTGAAAGCAGAGCCTGAGAGCGGTCTGACAGCGCCAGTCGGTTGCCGAGTTTTGCCCCGCCGAGACGCATTAAATAGGTTCCCACGGAAAGCACGGCGATACCGAGAATAAAGACCGTCATATTCCCCATTATTTTTTCCTCGCAGCAAGACCCAGTAAAGAGAGCAGAACCGGTAAACCCACCGGGGCAAACGGCACGGCGGCCAGTGACAATGCAGCACCGCTGCAGGCGCGGATCAGGGTAGTGCGATTTTTAAAAGCCGGCACCACTAACGCCAGTAAAATCGCCGGGAATACCGCATCCAGCCCGATGGTTTCAAGGTCCGGCAACAGTTTACCAACCATGGTGCCCAGCAATGTACCCAGCGGCCAGACGATCGCCACGCCTAAACCGCATAACCAGTATGCCGCCTTACGCTGTTCGGGCGTTTTTTGCGACAACCCGAACACCACGCTTTCGTCGTTCATAATGTGGCAACCCAGAAAACTCAGGCCACGTTTACCCACCAGTTCACGCACCGTCACCCCAAACGGTACATGACGTGCATTAACCAGTAATCCGGCAGCCGCCGCTGCCAGAGGGTTACCGCCGCTTGCCACAATGCCGATAAACATAAATTCAGAGGCACCCGCCAGCACGGTAATGGAGAGTAAAAACGGGACCCAGACCGGGAAACCGTAGGCCATTGCCAGCGAACCATAGGACATCCCGACGACGCCTACCGCGAGACACACCAGGATGATTGCTTTTATCGTGTCGCCTTTCAGGATTGAGAGATGATGCTTCATACAATTTTAGCCATATCGAACGTATTTCCATTATAATGAACGCATCAGAATCGTTTTTCAAGACGAACGATTCGTTCGATTTATAGAACAAAGGGGCCGTTTTTATGACGCAGCCAATCAGCGTGATCGCTAAAAGTCTGGTGCGAGAACGCCTGCGAACCGGACTTTCACTGGCGGAAATCGCGCGCCGTGCCGGGATCGCTAAATCCACGCTGTCGCAGCTGGAGTCCGGCAACGGGAATCCCAGCCTGGAGACGCTCTGGTCACTCTGTGTGGCGCTGGACATTCCTTTTGCCCGTTTGCTCGAACCGCAGCAGCCGACCACTCAGGTGATCCGCCGTGGAGAAGGAACGAAGGTGGTTGCCGGACAGGCCAATTATGAAGCCATTTTGCTGGCGGCGTGCCCGCCGGGCGCGCGTCGTGATATCTACCTGTTACTCACCCAGCCGGGTGCCGACCGCATTTCTCAGCCACATCCGGCAGGCTCAGTGGAGCATATTATTGTGACGCAGGGTAGAGCGCTGGTTGGTCTGATCGACGCGGCGGAAGAGCTTGGCCCGGGGGATTACATTTGCTATCCCGCTGACCAGCCGCATATCTTTAAGGCCCTGGAGCCGGATACGCACGCGCTTCTGGTGGCTGAACAAAATTAACGCAGATACGGAAAATCATGTCGCTTAAAGCCATTGCCAAAGAACTGGGGCTGTCTGTTACCACAGTCAGCCGCGCCCTTAACGGATATGACGATGTCTCCCGCGAGACGCGCGCCCGCGTCGAAGCGGAGGCGCAGCGCCGTGGCTACCGGCCAAACACCTTCGCGCGTCGCCTGAAGATGGGCAAAATCGACGCCGTGGGTCTGGTTTTTCCGGTGCATCCTGTTCCGCTCAATAACAGCGTCTTTATGGACATGGTCGGCGAAATTAGCCACGAACTGGCGCGACATGAAATCGATCTCCTGCTGATTGCCGATGACGATCTGGCGGATAAGCACAGCTATATGCGTATGGTGCAAAGTCGTCGCGTGGATGCGCTGATTGTGGCGCACACGCTGGATCATGACCCGCGGCTGGAACAGCTTCAGGCCGCCGGTTTTCCCTTTCTCGCGCTCGGGCGCAGCCAGCTGCCGCAGCCCTATGCGTGGTTTGATTTCGACAACTATGCCGGCACGTACAATGCCACCCGCTGGCTGATTGAAAAGGGGCATCGCCGCATCGCCTTGCTGGGTGAAAGCAACAATCAGGCCTTCATCACCCAGCGCCGCCAGGGTTTTCTGGATGCGCTACGCGAAGCCGGGTTATCCAGCGAATGGCTGCGCGCCATGCCGCCTTCGCGCCGCGTGGGTTACGCCACGACGAATGAACTTCTCTCCCTGCCGCAGCCCCCCACGGCCATCATTACCGACTGCAACACTCACGGCGACGGCGCGGCCATGGCGCTGGCGCAGCGGGGTCTTCTCTGCGGTGAAAGCGCCGTTTCGCTGGTGGTTTACGACGGCTTACCGCAGGACAGCATTGTCGATGTTGATGTGGCGGCGGTTATTCAGTCCACCCGCCAGGGCGTCGGGAAACAGATCGCTGACATGGTGCGTCAGTTGATTAACGGCGACGATATCGCTCAGCTACAGGTGCTCTGGCAGCCAGAGTTCTTCCCGGGCCAGACGGCCTAAACACAGCAAAATTCCAAAGCCGATCACAGATCCGAAACGTTTTGGTTTGTATCCGAAACGTTTCGGATCAACACTCAGATCATCCCGATGACAGGAGAGGTCTGATGCACGATTCCATTTTTCGACTCGAAAGTAAGGCGGTTGACCTGGTGATAACCACGCACCCGTTCGCCGAAATTCTCTACTGGGGGCCGCACCTTCACCACTTTTCACCGCAAGATGTGGTAAGTCTTGCTCGTCCGGTGGCGAACGGCAGGCTCGACGTTGACGCCCCGGTGACGCTGATGGCGGAGCTGGGACACGGTCTGTTTGGTTCGCCCGGTATTGAAGGGCACCGCCAGGGGCTGGACGGGTCGCCTGTCTTTAAAACCACCCATGTGCAGCACCAGGGACAAACCCTGACGTTAACGGCGGAAGATGAACATGCCGGGTTGCGTCTGACCAGCGAGCTGGAACTGGATGCAAGCGGGGTACTGGTGGTGCGTCACGGTTTAACTAACCTGCGGGCGCAGGCGTGGCAGATTGATCGTTTCGCCGTGACGCTACCGGTCGCTGAACGCGCGCAGGACGTGATGGCGTTCCACGGACGCTGGATCCGTGAGTTCCAGCCGCATCGCGTGAAGCTTGAACATGACAGCGTTGTGATTGAAAACCGCCGCGGCAGGACCTCTCACGAACACTTCCCGGCGTTGATCGCCGGTACGTCCTCATTTAACGAAATGCACGGCGACGTCTGGGGCGTGCATCTGGGCTGGAGCGGCAACCACCGCCTGCGTGCGGAAGTCAAAACCGACGGACGCCGCTATCTGCAGGCCGAAGCCCTCTACCTGCCGGGAGAAATGGCGATTGAAGAGGGGGAAACGCTCTGGACACCACGCCTGTATGCGAGCTACTCCGCACGGGGTCTGAACGGCATGAGCCAGTCGTTCCACCGGTATCTGCGCGAGAACGTTATCCGCTTCCCTGAAAACAAACCGCGCCCGGTACATCTCAATACCTGGGAGGGGATCTACTTCAGCCATGACCCGGCGTACATCATGCGCATGGCCGATGAGGCTGCGGCGCTGGGCGTAGAGCGTTTTATCATCGACGACGGCTGGTTCAAAGGCCGTAACGATGACCACGCGGCGCTGGGTGACTGGTACCTGGACGAGAAAAAATACCCGGACGGGCTGACGCCGGTGATTAACCATGTGAAAAAGCGCGGCATGGAATTTGGTATCTGGATTGAGCCGGAGATGATTAACCCGGACTCGGATCTGTATCGTGCCCATCCCGACTGGGTGCTGGCGCTGCCGGGCTACACCCAGGCAACGAGCCGTCATCAACTGGTGCTCAACCTGAATATTCCGCAGGCTTTTGATTATCTGGTCGAGCGCATGAGCTGGCTGCTGGGCGAACATGCCATCGACTACGTTAAGTGGGATATGAACCGCGAACTGGTACAGCCCGGGCACCACGGCAAAGCCGCCGCGGATGCGCAGACGCGGCAGTTTTATCGTCTGTTAGACGTGCTGGGCGAGCGTTTCCCGCACATTGAATTTGAGTCCTGCTCCTCGGGCGGCGGGCGAATCGACTATGAAGTCCTGACCCGCAGTCACCGCTTCTGGGCCTCTGACAACAACGACGCGCTGGAGCGCAATACCATCCAGCGTGGCATGAGCTACTTCTTCCCGCCGGAAGTGATGGGCGCGCATATCGGTCATCATAAATGTCACGCCACCTTCCGCCAGCACAGCATTGCTTTCCGCGGCCTGACGGCACTGTTTGGCCACATGGGACTGGAGCTTGATCCGCTCACCGTCGATGCTCAGGAGCGTGAAGGCTATCGCCATTACACCGCGCTGCACAAGCAGTGGCGGGAAGTCATCCATCACGGTACCCAGTGGCGCGTGGATATGCCGGATGCCAGCACGCTGGCGCAGGGTATAGTGAGTGAAGACAAAACGCAGGGGTTGTTTATGGTCAGCCAACTGGCCATGCCGGATTACACGCTCATGATGCCGCTGCGCATGCCGGGGCTCGACGCGCAGGCGCAGTACCGCATCACGCTGCTCGACCACCCCAACATTCGACTCACCGGTGAGGGCGGGCACACCATGCGCAAGCTACCGGCGTGGATGGAAACGTCCCAGACGGCCAGCGGTGAGTGGCTGATGCAGGCGGGGATCGCACTGCCGATTCTGGACCCGGAAACCGCCATTCTGATTGGCGTTGAACGCGTGTAAGGGTGATGGGCCGGGAGACTGGCCCTCCGTTGAGGATAAAAATAATGAACACAACAACCTGTACCCACAAAGACAACCCTAACTTCTGGATCTTCGGGCTGTTCTTCTTTCTCTACTTCTTCATTATGGCCACCTGCTTTCCGTTTCTGCCGATCTGGCTGTCGGATGTCATCGGCCTGAACAAAACCCATACCGGGATCGTGTTCTCCTGTATCTCGCTTTCGGCCATCGCCTTTCAGCCCGTGCTTGGGGTCATTTCGGATAAGCTGGGGCTGAAAAAACACCTGCTGTGGATTATCACGGTGCTGCTGTTTCTGTTCGCGCCGTTCTTCCTGTATGTCTTTGCGCCACTGCTGAAAACCAGTATCTGGCTGGGGGCATTGAGCGGCGGTCTGTATATCGGTTTTGTCTTCTCCGCAGGTTCAGGCGCGATTGAGGCCTACATCGAACGCGTGAGCCGTAACAGCGTGTTTGAATACGGCAAGGCGCGCATGTTCGGCTGTCTCGGCTGGGGGCTGTGCGCTTCAACGGGCGGTATTCTGTTTGGCATCGACCCGTCGTATGTCTTCTGGATGGGATCAGCGGCTGCGCTGCTGCTGATGCTGTTGCTGGTGGTTGCGAAACCGAAGCCAAACCAGACTGCGCAGGTGATGAATGCGCTGGGGGCCAACCAGCCGCAGATCACCGCCAGGACGGTCTTTAACCTGTTCCGTCAGCGCAGAATGTGGATGTTCATTCTGTACGTCATCGGTGTGGCCTGCGTGTATGACGTTTTTGACCAGCAGTTTGCCACCTTCTTTAAAACCTTCTTCGCAACGCCGCAGGAGGGAACGCGAGCCTTTGGTTTTGCCACCACGGCGGGGGAAATTTGCAACGCGATCATCATGTTCTGCTCGCCGTGGATCATCAACCGTATCGGCGCGAAGAATACGCTGCTGATTGCCGGGCTGATTATGGCGACGCGCATTATCGGCTCGTCGTTCGCCACCACAGCGGTGGAGGTTATTGCCCTGAAGATGCTGCACGCGCTGGAGGTTCCGTTCCTGCTGGTGGGGGCGTTCAAATACATCACCGGCGTGTTCGATACCCGTCTGTCGGCCACTATCTATCTGATTGGCTTCCAGTTTGCCAAACAGTCGGCGGCAATTTTCCTCTCTGCTTTTGCCGGGAATATGTATGACCGGATCGGTTTCCAGGAGACCTACCTGATGCTGGGCTGTTTTGTACTGGCGATTACGGTGGTCTCGGCCTTTACGCTGAGCAGTAAGCAGGAGATTGCGGCGCGCCGCGCTGCGGTGGAGGCAAACTAACGCAGGACGCTGCCGCGGATGCGGCAGCGTTAACGCTTTAGGGCAGGTAAAACACCGCTTTCAGTTCGGCACTCACCGGGCTGTTGTCGGGGTTCGAGGGCATTACCTCACCCATGTATTTCCACCAGCGCTGACAAACGTCGGTCTTTGCCACCGCGTTCCAGCGCGCTTCCGATTCAATCTCAACGCTCGCAAACAGCAGGTTACGCGCCTCATCGAGATAGATAGCGTAGTGGTGCGCACCATGGTCTTTTAATACCGCCTCCAGCTCTGGCCAGATGGGATTATGGCGACGCGCGTACTCGTCGTGCGCGTCAGGGTTCACCTGCATCACAAATGCTTTGCGGATCATCATGCCTCCAGCCGCTTTCGCGGGCCGCTATGGGTACAAATCCAGTGCCGACTGCATCGGCGTGACGCCAAAGCGTTTACCGAGTGCAATCAGCTCTTCCCGGGTGATGGTCTGCTTCATGCCGCCCATCGACAGAACCTTCACCAGCACCTCGGCGGACTTCTCGGCGGTATCAATCAGACCAAACGTTTCGTCGAGCGTCGGCCCGCTGCCGAATACCCCGTGGAACGGCCACAGCACCAGGGAGTGTGACTGCATTTCGATGGCGGTGGCCTGGCCGATTTCGTCGGTACCCGGCACCATCCACGGCAGAATGCCGACCCCGTCAGGGAAGACCACCAGACATTCGGTGCTGCCTTCCCACAGCTTCCGCGTGAGGTAATCGCTACTGTTTTCCAGCACGTAGGTCAGGGCGATCAGGTTAGTGGCGTGACAGTGCATGATCACCCGGTCTTTGCCGTGGGTTGCCTTGATACGCTCACAGTGAGAGAGGAAGTGCGCCGGGAGTTCAGACGTGGGCACTGCATCGTCCGTCAGCCCCCAGAGGATGTGATAGCCTGCGCCGTCGCTGTCCACTCTCACCACCCCGAGGTTGGCCTGCGGGTCGAGCTGCACGTTACGGAAGAATTTGCCGGAACCGGTGACGATAAACGGCGTACTGGCGAGCTGCGGCATTGGCTGGCTCAGAGCGATATAGCGCGGCTTCTGATGGAACTCGGCGGCGAACGGTTCAATGTCGGCATCATCCAGGCGCAGCGTCAGGTTACCGCCGTTGCGCTCGTCCCAGCCTTTCAGCCAGGCATCGGAGGTGGCTTTAATCATGCCCTGGACGAACCAGGCGTTAGTGATGGTCTGCATAGTGTTTCATTTCCCGTGATCGTGGTGAGCGTTTCCCTCACCCCGGCCCTCTCCCACAGGGAGAGGGGGTAAAAGTGGTCTCTTCCACAGGAAGAGGGTGAGGGCATATTTATCCGCGCTGACTCAGCACGTCTTTCTCATATATCCGCACGTTATCCAGCCACTGACTGCCCGCTGGGGTGTCGTTACGCTGGCAGTACATCTCCCACACCGCCTGCCATGGCAGGGTTTTCTGCTCTTCCAGCAGCACCAGGCGCGCGGTGTAATCGCCGTTCTCTTCCAGCTGTTTCAGGGCGCTGGTGGGCTCCAGCAGCGCACGCAGCAGGGCTTTTTTCATGTTGCGGGTGCCAATCACCCAGGCCGCGATGCGGTTGATGGAGGCATCAAAGAAGTCGAGGCCAATGTGCACGCGGTCAAACAGATCGTGGCGAATGATTTCGCTGGCGATGGCCTGGGTTTCGTCATCCAGCAGCACCACGTGGTCGCTGTCCCAGCGTACGGGACGGCTCACGTGCAGCAGCAGGCGGGGTACGTAGAGCATGGCGGCGGAGATTTTGTCGGAGATCACCTCCGTCGGGTGGAAGTGGCCGGCATCCAGGCACAGCGCGGTCTGGCGGCTGGTGGCGTAACCCATGTAAAACTCGTTCGAGCCCACGGTGTAGCTTTCCGCACCAATACCGAACAGCTTGCTCTCTACGGCGTCGATGTGGTGCGCCGGGTTCAGTTTTTCGCTGATGGCTTCATCCAGCGCCGCCAGCAGGCGTTGACGCGGGGCCAGACGGTCAACGGTGATGTCTTTCATGCCGTCCGGGATCCAGATGTTCATCACCGACGGCGTGCCGAGCTGCTCGCCAAAGTACGCGGAGACGCGGCGGCTGGCTTTTACGTGGTCAATCCAGAACTGGCGGATATCGTCGTTCGCGTGGGCAAGGGTAAAACCGTCGGCGCTCAGCGGGTGCGAGAAGCAGGATGGGTTGAAATCCAGGCCCAGCTGGTTGGCTTTCGCCCACGCTACCCAGTTTTTAAAATGCGCAGGTTTGATCTCGTTACGCGCGACCGACGTGTCAGATTCCAGATAGATAGCATGCAGGTTCAGCCGCTTAGGCCCCGGGATCAGGCTCAGCGCCAGCTCCAGGTCGGCGCGCAGCTCGGTGGCGTTACGCGCTTTGCCCGGATAGTTGCCGGTGGCCTGAATGCCCCCCGTCAGCGAGCCGCCCGGGTTTTCAAAACCGGCAACGTCGTCGCCCTGCCAGCAGTGCATGGAGACCGGCAGACGATCGAGCTGGCGCAGCGCCTCATCGACATCCACGCCGACGGCGGCGTAACGCTGTTTAGCCAGGTCCCAGGCTTGTTCAAGTTGAGTGGTCATGCGCAAAGCTCCTTAGTCAGTCGGTTTTGCTGAAACTGCGCCCGATAGCGGGCAATTTCATGGCAGGGATTGGGGATGAACGTGGTCAGCGTGGCGTTCGCCGAGACCACCGTGCGGAAATCGTCCACGCTGGTGAGTTCGTCCAGGGTCATGAGCTGAATGCCAATATTGCCGAGCGTCGACGCTTCAATCGGGCCCGCCACCACGGTGATCCCGCAGGCATCGGCGCAGAGCTGGTTCAGAAGCTGGTTCTGGCAGCCGCCGCCGACAATATGCAGCTGAGTGAACGGCCGGCCACGAAGGTCGGCCAGCTCGCTCAGGATCTCGGCATACAGCAGGGCGAGGCTGTCGAAAATACAGCGTGCCAGTTCTGCCGGTTTCGATGGCACGGGCTGCCCGGCGTCGACGCAGGCGGCCTGGATTTCGGCGCTCATGTCCGCCGGGTTGATAAAGCGGTCATCATTAGGATTGATCAGGAAACTGCAGGCTTTCAGTCTTTCGGTGTCGGCAATAAGCGCGGGCAGGTCGGTAATGTTCTGCTCTTTAAGCACGCGCTGGAGCAGCCACAGACCCATGATGTTCTTCAGCACGCGGTAGCGCCCCTCGGCACCGCCTTCGTTGGTGATGTTCGCGGCCAGCGCGGCATCGCTGGTGTAGGGAGTTTTGCTCTCAAAGCCCATCAGCGACCAGGTCCCGGAAGAGAGGTAGGCGGCGTCGTTACCGGCAAGCGGAGACGCAATGACGGCGCTGGCGGTATCGTGACTCGCAACCGCCACCACCGGGATCGCATTACCCTGCGGGCACATCCATTGCCCGATCACATTGCCAGGATGCGTCGGCGTACCGAACCAGGAGGGGGAAGCCCCGGTCCAGGCCAGCAGGTGTTCATCCCAGTTATCGGAGTTGATGTTCACCAGTTGCGTGGTGGTGGCGTTGGTGTATTCCCAGTTCATGTTGCCAGTCAGGCGGTAGCTGAAGTAGTCCGGGATCAGCAGTGCATGCGCCACGCGGGGAACCAGCGCCGGCTGCTGTTCGACCAGCGCGCGCAGTTGATAGAGCGTATTGAATGGCAGGAAATGAATACCGCTGCGGCCATAAATATTCTCTTTGCCAAGCCCGGCAATCGCACGCGCCATCAGGCCGTCGGTGCGGCTGTCGCGATAGGCTATCGGCAAACCAACGCGTTCACCGTTGCTGTCCAGCAGTACGTAATCGACGCCCCAGGTATCGATGCCGATACTGTCGATACGGATCCCCGCATCGCAGACCTTCTGCAGTCCGGTGCGGATCGCTGCCTCAAGGCTGTCGATATCCCATACCTCACAGCCGTCCTGCTTTTGCAGGCAGTTAACAAAGCGGTGCATCTCGCGAAGCGAAAGCGTCTGCCGCTTGCCGTCATAAGTGGCCAGCATTACACGGCCGCTGGATGCACCGAGATCGACAGCCACGCAATGGCGAAAAGTCATGGTTGTGTCCTTTCTTAAAGTCATTAGCGGTGAGTGTAAAAAAAGGAACCCATCACCACCTTCTCGCCAGTGACAGCGGTTTTCCGGGGCTGGCAAGAAAGCAAAGGTGAACGTGAGGGAGTTCACAGTTTCCAGGCGTGGCGGGGTTTGCAGGCAGTGTGACGCTTACCGCATTTCCTGATCTTTCAGCCTGTTTCTTGAAAAACGGACAGTTTTTGCGAGGTTTACGGTCGAAAATTTAAGGTGAGGGGGCGGGGCCTTAATTACTATTTTGAGAACATTTCTCATTGGTGGGGGCCGTTATGACCGTACTGCACAGCGTGGATTTTTTTCCTTCGGGTGGGTCGTCTGTCGCGATTGAACCGCGACTCCCTCAGGTGGCGTTTCCTGAGCATCATCATGATTTTCACGAAATTGTGATTGTTGAACACGGAACGGGGATCCATGTGTTTAACGGCCAGCCGTATACCATCAGTGGTGGGACGGTCTGCTTTGTGCGCGATCATGACCGGCACTTATATGAACATACCGACAACCTGTGCCTGACTAACGTGCTCTACCGTTCGCCCGATGCATTCCAGTTCCTGTCCGGGCTGAACCATCTCCTGCCGCAGGAGAAGGACGGCATCTATCCTTCGCACTGGCGGGTGAATCAGTCCACGCTGCAGCAGGTGCGTCAGCTGGTGAGCCAGATGGAACAGCGCGACGAGGGACAGGAGACTCACGTCATCGCCACGCGTGAGCTGTTGTTTATGCAGCTGCTGGTGCTGCTGCGGCGCAGTAGCATGGTGGCCGGGCTGGAGAATAACGATGCGCGTTTGACTCAACTGATGGCCTGGCTGGAAGACCATTTCGCCGAGGATGTCTGCTGGGAAACGCTGGCGGATGATTTTTCGCTGTCGCTCCGGACCTTGCATCGTCAGCTGAAACAGCAAACCGGGCTGACGCCGCAGCGCTATCTGAACCGTCTGCGCCTGATTAAAGCCCGCCATTTGCTGCGTCATACCGATGAGAGCGTCACGGATATCGCCTATCGTTGCGGTTTCGGCGACAGTAACCACTTTTCGACCCTGTTTCGCCGGGAATTTAGCTGGTCACCGCGCGATATTCGCCAGGGAAAGGACGCGTCACTGCAGTAACGCGAGGGTTGTCACCGTTTCCCATGGGCAAAAACGCTAATAATGTCAGGTTATTTGCTGTCGAGGTGGTGTCGTGGTTGCTCAGTTAATGCTTCGCAAAGTGGATTTTTTTGCCTCCGCCGGCCAGGCCGTCGCGGTGGCGGATCGCTATCCGCAAAACGTCTTTGCCGAGCACACTCATGAGTTCTGCGAGCTGGTGCTGGTGTGGCGGGGCAATGGCTTGCATATCCTCAACGACCGGCCCTACCGCATTACGCGTGGGGATCTGTTTTACATCCGTGCTGAAGACAAGCACGCCTACGCTTCGGTCAACGACCTGGTCCTGCAGAACGTGATTTACTGCCCCGACAGGCTGAAACTCAACGTCGACTGGGCGGCTTACATTCCGGGGTTTAATGATACGAAGTGCGCGGCGCACTGGCGACTGAGCAGTAACGGCATGACGCAGGTGCGACAGGTGATTTCTCAGCTGGAGCAGGAGAGCCAGAAAAGCGATCCTGAGGCTCACCAGATGGCAGAACTGCTTTTCGCCCAGCTGGTCATGACGTTGACGCGCCATCGCTACGCCATTGATAACCCGTCGGCTACCGTGCAGGAAGCCCTGCTCGATAAGCTCATTACCACCCTGGCGGGCAGCCTTAACAAAAGCTTTGTGCTGGAGAAATTCTGCGAGCAGGCGCAGTGCAGCGAGCGCGCGTTGCGCCAGCAATTCCGTACCCAGACCGGGATGACGGTGAACCATTATCTGCGCCAGCTGCGCATCTGCCATGCCCAGTACCTGCTTCAGCATACGGAACTGATGGTCAGCGATGTGGCGATGCGCTGCGGCTTTGAGGACAGTAACTATTTTTCGGTGGTCTTTAACCGCGAGGTGGGGATGACGCCGGTTCAGTGGCGTCATCGCAGTCGTAACGCGGCGTAATCAGTTCGCCATGCCGAGGCCCACAATGTTGGCCGCAATAATGATCACCACGCACCCCAGACTCAGCACGCCCACCGGGCGACGCCCGGCGTTGTTCCACTCTTTCAGAAGCAGACCCACCAGCCCACCGCACAGCACGTAGAAGCTCATGTGCAGCATCCAGCTCATATAGTCATACTGCGCCGGAATACTGGCGTGACCCCACGCGTAGAAGAAGAACTGGAGATACCACATCAGCCCGCCGAGCGCCGAGAGCAGCACGTTCCCGATAATCATCTGTTTAGCCAGCGAGAAGTCGGCTTTCAGTGACAAGGTCTTCACGTTTGCCAGACGGAAAAAACAGAAACCGAGGTTAACCACCGCTCCGCCACCCATGATCACCACATAGCTTGGCAGTGCCACGTACAGCGGGTCGACGCCCAGTGCGGCAGCGGCTTCATGCATCGGTTTGGCGGCGTTCATCGCGAATGACATGCCTGCGGAGAAGATCCCGCACATCACCGCCAGCAGCAGGCCTTTCTTCAGGTTGAACTCTTCGGCTCTGATGCCCATTTTGCGCTCTTTCAGCTGCCCTGCGCGGGTGACAATGCCCACGCCAATGACGGCCACCAGCACGCCCAGCAGCGTCATCTGGCCGCCTTTGGTGTTGATCAGCACGTCGACGTTACCGTTGAGGATCGGCGTCATCAGAGTGCCGACAATCAGCGTAATACCAATCGCGATGCCAATGCCCATCGACATGCCGAGGTAGCGCATGGTGAGGCCATAGTTAATGTTACCGACGCCCCACATGGCGCCAAAGAGAAAGACCGGCAGCAGGGTGGAGGCGTTAAAGGAGGAGAAGTAGCCCCAGAAATCCGGGAGCAGCATGGCGCTGATGGTCCAGGGAAGAATTATCCACGAGACCACACCGCCGACGGACCACATGGTTTCCCATGACCACTGTTTGACCTGTTTAAACGGGGCATAGAAACAGGCTGCACTGGCCGCGCCTATCAGATGCCAGAAAATACCCATCGTAATCGCATGATTCATGTTTACATCCTCATCGTTTTTATATGCCGGTGGCTTCCCACCGACTCGATGAGTGTAAAAATTAAGCAGTCGGGTAACCTTCGGAAGGTTGCCGCACTTTGGTTTTGAATGGCAATCAACGCGTTAACCGGGTGAGCAGACTCACAATTTCAGCAATAACCGAAAACCGAATAACCTTATAAAAACTACGGCATTGATAATCATTTTCAATATCATTTAATTAACTATAATGAACCAACTGCTTACGCGGCATTAACAGCTGTGCCGCCCGACAATAATGGAGAGGATTATGAGTTATACACTGCCATCCCTGCCGTATGCCTACGACGCACTGGAACCGCATTTCGACAAGCAGACGATGGAAATCCATCACACTAAACACCACCAGACCTATGTGAACAACGCGAACGCCGCGCTGGAAAGCCTGCCAGAGTTCGCTAGCCTGCCTGTTGAAGAGCTGATCACCAAACTGGACCAGCTGCCAGCTGACAAGAAAACCGTTCTGCGTAACAACGCAGGTGGTCACGCTAACCACAGCCTGTTCTGGAAAGGCCTGAAAACCGGTACCACCCTGCAGGGCGACCTGAAAGCGGCTATCGAGCGCGATTTCGGTTCTGTAGACAACTTCAAAGCGGAATTCGAAAAAGCCGCTGCGACCCGTTTCGGCTCTGGCTGGGCGTGGCTGGTTCTGAAAGGTGACAAACTGGCGGTTGTTTCAACGGCTAACCAGGACTCCCCGCTGATGGGTGAAGCAATCTCTGGCGCATCCGGTTTCCCTATCCTGGGTCTGGACGTGTGGGAACACGCTTACTACCTGAAATTCCAGAACCGTCGCCCGGACTACATCAAAGCCTTCTGGGACGTGGTGAACTGGGACGAAGCAGCAGCGCGTTTCGCCGCGAAAAAATAAGGTTGCATTGACGCCTGTGAGAAGCGAGTCTGATGACTCGCTTTTTTTGTATCTGCAGAAAGGAGCAGCGATGCATTTTCCGGTGAATGTCTTTACAGGCAAGGTAAGGGAGTACGACGGCAGCCGCCCGAGCGCCATCGCCAAAATTCAGGTCGACGGCGAGTTGACGTTAACCGACCTCGGGCTGGCGGGCGATGAGCAGGCCGAAAAGAAAATCCATGGCGGGCCTGACCGCGCGCTGTGCCACTATCCGCGGGAACACTATCAGCACTGGATAACCGAGTTTCCCGAACAGGCGGATATGTTTGTCGCGCCCGCGTTTGGTGAGAATCTCTCAACGGAAGGGCTGACCGAGAAAAACGTCTTTATCGGCGATATCTACCGCTGGGGCGATGCCCTGATTCAGGTGACGCAGCCGCGCTCGCCGTGCTTCAAACTAAACTATCATTTCGGCATCAGCGACATGTCTGCCCGACTGCAGGGCGCGGGTAAAACGGGCTGGTTATATCGGGTGGTGCTGGCAGGACAGGTATCGGCAGATGCGCCGCTGGTGCTGGCATCGCGCCTGAGTGATGTCTCGGTATATGACGCCTGCGCGATTGCCTGGCATATGCCGTTTGATGACGACCAGTACCATCGGCTTTTGTCCGCTGCGGGGCTGTCCACGAGCTGGACCCGAACGATGCAGAAACGCCGTTTAAGTAGCAAGATCGAAGATAATTCGCGGAGATTGTGGGGGAAATAGTTTCCCCGCAGGAGAGGCAAGCCGGGTCAGCGATACCGCCGCCCGGCTAAACGGCTACGAACGTTTATACAACGGCAGCCACAGCGTTAACCGCAACCCACCCAGCGGGCTGTCGTCGGCCTTCACCCAGCCTCGATGCTGCTGCATGGCGGTTTCCACAATCGCCAGACCCAGCCCCGTGCCGCCAGATTCACGGTCACGCGCCTCGTCGGTACGGTAGAACGGACGGAAAATCTGTTCGCGGTCTTCCGGGCTTACCCCAGGACCATCGTCATCAACGATGATGGTGATCCCGTCTTTATCCACCGAGAAGGCTACTTCAATCTTCGTGTGCGAATAGCGCAGGGCGTTACGCACGATGTTCTCCAGCGCACTTTCCAGCGTGTTGGGGTTACCGTACAGCGGCCATGGCCCCGGCGGGAAGTTGACGGTAAAAGATTTTCCCATCTGCTCCGCTTCGAACGCCGCGTTATCCAGCACTTCATGCCACAGGTGGTTGGCTTTCACCGTTTCGCTCACCAGCGCGTTTTTCTGCTGATTGCGCGACATGACCAGCAGGTCGTTAATCATGCTGTCCAGACGATGCGCTTCCGTTTCAATACGTTCCAGCTCTTTGCTCTCACCGCTGCGGCGACGCAGCAGCGCGGTACCGAGCTGTAAGCGCGTGAGCGGCGTGCGCAGCTCGTGCGAGATATCCGACAGCAGGCGTTGCTGTGCCGTCATCATGCGGTCGAGGGCGCTCACCATCTGGTTAAAACTGGTCCCGGCGGCAAGGAACTCCTGTGGACCGGCTTCCAGTTCAGGGTGTTGTCGCAGGTTACCCTGCGCCACTTCGTCCGCCGCGTTTTTCAGCTTACGCGCCGGTTTCGCCAGACTCCACGCCAGCCACAGCAGCAGCGGTGAGCTAACCAGCATGGTGACAATCAGCAGCAGCAGCGGACGGTCAAACAGCAGGTTGATGAAATCGGACTGGGAGTTGCTCGCCGGGCGGATCAGGTAAAGCTGGTAATTATCCTCGCCATCTCTGACGGAGAAGGGGCCCACCATCTCAACCCGACCGTATTTTTTCTTCTGAGGATGGTCGGCGTTATCCGCCTGACCAATGAAGTTACGGATGATCTGCATTTCATTGCGATCGGCGCCAATCACGCGCCCTTCGCTGGTCACCAGCAACAGGCGCTGGCCTGGCGGTGCCCATTTGTCGATAGCGCGAAACAGCCTGCGCCACCACATTAAATCGTTCGGCGGGTCGTTTGCCAGCTCGGCTTCCACGTGCTGCTCGATCATCACGCCCTGACGTTGCTCGCTGTCGAGAAGCTCCGTCATCTGGCGTGAGTCGAGTTTTGGCAACATCAAAACGAGCATTAAAACCAGTGCCAGCGTCAGCCAGAAAATGGCGAAGATGCGGGCTGTTAAGCTTCCTATCATGAAGCGGAAACCATCAGATAACCGCGACCACGCAGGGTTTTAAACCACGGGTGCCCGTCCTTGCGTTCCGGCAGCTTGCGGCGCAGGTTCGAGATATGCATATCGATGGCGCGATCAAACGGGGTGAGGCGTTTGCCGAGCACTTCCTGGCTCAAATGTTCACGCGATACCACCTGGCCGAGGTGCTGGGCCAGCAGGTACAGCAGGGTGAACTCGGTGCCAGTCAGTTCCAGCGTTTCACCGTCAAAACTCGCTTCCTGACGGCCCGGATTCAGGCTCAGGGAGTCGACTTCCAGCGTCGGTGAACTGTTGTCGCTGTTCTGCTGCTGTTCGCTCCAGTGAGAGCGACGCAGGATAGCGCGAATACGGGCAACCAGTTCACGGTCGTTAAACGGCTTTGGTAAATAGTCATCCGCGCCCAGCTCAAGGCCAAGTACACGGTCAAGTTCGCTGCCGCGAGCGGTCAGCATAATTACGGGCGTCTGGTGTGTCTGGCGAAGCTCTTTCAACGTATCAATGCCGTTTTTCTTCGGCATCATAACGTCGAGCAAAAGTAAATCGATGCTGTCGTCAAGGAGACTCAGCGCCTGCTCGCCATCATGGGCAACCAGAACGTTGAAACCTTCCATGTCGAGCAACTCCTTTAAAAGGGATGTGAGCTCTCGGTCATCATCAACTAACAGGATTTTATTCATTGTTTAAATACCTCCGAGGCAGAAATTACGACATCAAGGCTATCTAATCCATGACTTTACGTTGTTTTACACCCCCTGACGCATGTTTGCAGCCTGAATCGTAGACTGTCTCTCGTTGAATCGCGACACGAAAGATTTTGGGAGCAAGTGATGCGCAAAGTTACCGCTGCCGTCATGGCCTCAACGCTGGCGTTCAGTACATTAAGCCAGGCCGCTGTAGCTATCCCCGGCGATAACGGGCCCTCAACGGAGGGGGCAACGCAGCACAGCAGCCAAAGCCATATGTTTGATGGCATAAGTTTAACCGAACATCAGCGTCAACAGATGCGAGATCTGATGCAGAGGGCACGACACGACCAGCCCCCTGTTAATGTTAGCGAAATGGAGACAATGCACCGCCTTGTCACCGCAGAAAAATTTGACGAAAGCGCTGTACGCGCTCAGGCCGAAAAAATGGCACAGGAGCAGGTTGCCCGCCAGGTAGAGATGGCGAAGGTCCGCAACCAGATGTTCCACCTGCTAACGCCCGAGCAGCAAGCGGTTTTGAACACAAGACATCAGCAGCGAATGGACCAGTTGCGTGAGGTTGCACGGATGCAGCGAAGCTCAGAAACAACGTTTTTCAGTAGCAATAGCAGTACCCGTAGTAACCAGTAAACCCTGTTTTCCTTGCCATAGACACCATCCCTGTCTTCCCCCACATGATGTGGGGGTTTTTTTTGCCCTTCATTCTGCTTTGTTAACCGTTTATTCATCCTTTGACTCCCCATGCTTCCGTTATACTAGCGGCATGACATGACAGGAGCGTTTATGAATCAATCCTATGGAAGACTGGTAAGTCGGGCAGCAATTGCAGCGACCATCGTGGCTTCAAGCCTGTTAGTGATTAAAATTTTTGCGTGGTGGTATACCGGCTCAGTCAGTATTCTCGCGGCGCTGGTGGACTCGTTGATGGATATTGCCGCCTCGCTGACGAACCTGTTGGTTGTGCGTTACTCACTGCAACCGGCAGATGAAGAACACACGTTTGGGCACGGTAAAGCCGAGTCGCTGGCCGCGCTGGCGCAAAGCATGTTTATTTCCGGCTCCGCGCTGTTTCTGTTTTTAACCGGTATTCAGCATCTCGTCTCGCCGTCACCGATGAACGATCCCGGCGTGGGCGTGGTCGTGACGATTGTGGCACTTATATGCACACTTGTTCTGGTAACGTTCCAGCGCTGGGTTGTTCGCAAAACGCAAAGCCAGGCAGTACGGGCGGATATGCTTCATTATCAATCTGATGTTATGATGAATGGCGCTATTCTTATTGCGCTCGGTCTGGCCTGGTATGGCTGGCATCGGGCCGATGCGTTGTTTGCGTTAGGGATTGGCATCTATATTTTATATAGCGCCTTACGGATGGGGTATGAAGCGGTGCAATCGCTTCTGGACCGCGCCCTCCCGGACTCAGAACGTAATGAAATTTTTTCTATCGTGACCTCCTGGCCTGGTGTCAGAGGTGCACACGATCTTCGAACGCGGCAGTCAGGGCCGACCCGCTTTATTCAGATTCATATTGAAATGGAAGACAACCTGCCACTGGTTCAGGCTCACGTTATTGCTGAGCAGGTCGAGCAGGCGATTTTGCAGCGTTTTCCTGGTTCAGACGTCATTATTCACCAGGATCCCTGCTCGGTTGTACCCGGACATGTTGAGCTTTCGTAATTGGTTGTAAAAAAGTGAGCCAGGCCAGCATTTTGTGTATAAATTACCGCCATTTGGTCTGACCTGAATCAATTCAGCTGGAAGTGATTGATATACTATTTGCAGTATTCGTTGGTCGATAAATTCTTCCGGCAACAGATTTCAATTTTGCATTCCTAAGTTCAGAGGTAGTCATGATTAAGAAAATCGGTGTGTTGACAAGCGGCGGTGATGCGCCGGGCATGAACGCGGCAATTCGTGGGGTTGTCCGTTCAGCGCTGACGGAAGGCCTGGAAGTTTTTGGTATCTATGATGGTTATCTGGGCCTGTATGAAGATCGCATGGTTCAGCTCGACCGTTACAGCGTGTCCGACATGATCAACCGTGGCGGTACCTTCCTCGGTTCTGCGCGCTTCCCGGAATTCCGTGATGAACACGTCCGTGAAGTGGCTATTGAGAACATGAAAAAACGTGGCCTCGACGCACTGGTTGTTATTGGTGGTGACGGCTCGTACATGGGTGCAAAACGTCTGACTGAAATGGGCTTCCCGTGCATCGGGCTGCCGGGTACGATCGACAACGACATCAAAGGCACTGACTACACCATCGGTTATTTCACCGCACTGGGCACCGTTGTTGAAGCGATTGACCGCCTGCGCGACACCTCTTCTTCCCACCAGCGTATCTCCATCGTGGAAGTGATGGGCCGTTATTGTGGTGACCTGACGCTGGCTGCGGCCATCGCCGGCGGTTGTGAGTTCGTGGTGGTTCCGGAAGTGGAATTCAGCCGTGAAGATCTGGTGGCTGAAATCAAAGCGGGTATCGCAAAAGGCAAGAAACACGCCATCGTAGCCATCACCGAGCATATCTGTGACGTTGACGAGCTGGCGAAGTACATCGAAACCGAAACCAAACGTGAAACGCGCGCTACCGTTCTGGGCCACATCCAGCGTGGGGGTTCCCCGGGTCCATACGACCGCATCCTGGCATCACGTATGGGTGCATACGCCATTGAACTGCTGCTGCAGGGTCATGGCGGTCGTTGCGTGGGTATTCAGAACGAAAAACTGGTTCACCATGACATCATCGACGCCATTGAAAACATGAAGCGTCCGTTCAAGGGTGACTGGCTGGACTGCGCAAAAAAACTGTACTGAGCGGTGACTTTCCCCCGGTCGCGCTGAGTTAACCGGGTCTGCAGTCCACACTCATAAAGACCGGGTAAGGCGATATCGCCGCCCGGTTTTTTTATGCCTGCCCGTTTTTTATTCCTCTACGTTATAGCCAATCTTTTTTTATTCTTTAATCATTGGTTAGCTTTCTGGCACGCTGCAAGCATCAAAACATTACACAAGAGATCCGGGCGATGAATAAATGGGGCGTGGGGTTAACATTATTGCTGGCATCGACCAGCGTTCTGGCTAAGGACATCCAGTTACTGAACGTGTCATACGACCCGACGCGTGAGCTGTACGAGCAGTACAACAAAGCCTTCGCGGCACACTGGAAACAGGAAACCGGCGACAACGTGGTGGTGCGTCAGTCGCATGGTGGCTCCGGTAAGCAGGCGACCTCAGTCATCAACGGGATTGAAGCCGACGTGGTTACCCTGGCGCTGGCCTATGACGTCGACGCCATCGCCGAGCGTGGGCGTATCGATAAAAACTGGATCAAACGCCTGCCAGACAACTCAGCGCCTTACACCTCGACCATTGTTTTCCTGGTGCGTAAGGGCAACCCAAAACAAATTCATGACTGGAACGATCTGGTTAAGCCGGGCGTTTCCATTATCACCCCGAACCCGAAAAGCTCGGGTGGCGCACGCTGGAACTACCTGGCGGCCTGGGGCTACGCGCTGCATCACAACAACGGTGACCAGTCCAAAGCCCAGGCGTTCGTGAAAGCGCTGTATAAAAACGTTGAGGTGCTGGACTCTGGCGCACGCGGTGCCACGAACACCTTTGTTGAGCGTGGGATTGGCGACGTGCTGATCGCATGGGAAAACGAAGCCCTGCTCGCCACCCACGAACTGGGTAAAGACAAGTTCGAGATCGTTACGCCAGGCGAATCTATCCTCGCCGAACCTACCGTTTCTGTGGTTGATAAAGTGGTTGAGAAGAAAGAGACCAAAGCGGTGGCGGAAGCGTACCTGAAGTATCTCTACTCGCCAGAAGGCCAGGAAATTGCGGCGAAAAACTACTATCGTCCACGCGATCCGGCAGTGGCGAAGAAATATGAAAGCGTCTTCCCGAAACTGAAGCTTTTCACCATTGATGAAGAGTTCGGCGGCTGGGCGAAAGCGCAGAAAGAGCACTTCTCTAACGGCGGAACTTTCGACCAGATCAGCAAGCGCTAAACGTTAGCAGGACAGGCACGGTGACCCGGCGCGAGAAATCCGCCGGGTTTTTTATTTGGTCATCATTTTGCGTTACTCTTTCGCCACTATCGAAAACAGGGAACGCATTGTGAAAAAAATACTATTACTGATTCTGGTTGTCATCATTCTTGCCGCGGGTGGCTGGTACTGGATGAAAGCGGGTAATCCGAATGCGTTGCGTCATATCGTTCTCGACCAGTGTCTGCCGAATCAACTCCAGCACCGTAACCCGGCCCCGTGCGCGCAGGTAAAGCCTGATGCGGGTTATGTGGTGTTTAAAGACCGCAACGGGCCGCTGCAGTATCTCCTGATGCCGACTTACCGTATCAAAGGAACCGAAAGCCCGCTGTTGACCGAGCCGAATACGCCCAACTTCTTCTGGCTGGCCTGGCAGTCACGCAACTTTATGAGCATGAAGCGCGGGGCCGAGGTGCCGGACAGCGCAATTTCGCTCACCATTAACTCCCCGACAGGCCGTACGCAGAACCATTTTCATATCCATATCTCCTGCCTGCGCCCGGACGTGCGCGAGAAGCTTAATGCTGCGCAGGGGCAAATCAGTACCCAGTGGTTACCGTTCCCGGGCGGGCTGGAAGGGCATGAGTACCTCGCCCGTCGCGTGACGGAAAATGAGCTGGTACAGCGCAGTCCGTTTATGATGCTGGCTGAAGAGCTGCCGGAAGCGCGTGACCATATGGGGCGCTTCGCGCTGGCCATGGCGCAGCAGTCGGATGGATCGTTTGTCTTACTGGCGACCGAACGTAACTTGCTGACCCTGAATCGCGCGTCGGCTGAGGAATTGCAGGATCATCAATGCGATATCCTGAAGTGACCTCACCATAAATAGCGTTTACTCGTCCTGCCTGTCGCCGTAGACTTGCTGAAAAAAACGACAGGAGACAGGAATGTCGCTCTGGTTAACGCATCCTCTGTTTGTGCCCTCATTGATAGTCGGCGTCACCATCGTGCTGTGGGCGACGTCGCTATTGCCGGAATTTATCACCGCGCTGCTGTTTTTCACGGCGGCGATGGCCGCCAGAATCGCCCCGGCGGAGGTGATTTTTGGTGGTTTTGCCTCGTCTGCATTCTGGTTAGTGTTTAGCGGCTTCGTGCTGGGTGTGGCAATCCGTAAAACCGGTCTGGCGGACAGGGCCGCACGGGCGCTGTCGGCAAAACTCACGGATTCGTGGGTATTGATGGTGGCAAGCGTAGTGGGACTGAGCTACGCGCTGGCGTTTGTGATGCCGTCGAATATGGGCCGTATCGCGCTGCTGATGCCGATTGTCGCCGCCATGGCCAAAAGGGCCGCCATCCCCGACGGTTCCCGCGCGTGGTATGGCCTGGCGCTGGCCGTCGGGTTCGGAACCTTCCAGCTCTCGGCGACCATCCTGCCTGCCAACGTGCCGAATCTGGTGATGAGTGGCGCCGCGGAGGGCTCGTACGGGATCCATCTGAACTATGTCCCATATCTGCTGCTGCATACACCCGTCCTCGGGATCCTGAAAGGGGGCATTCTGATCGGCCTGATCTGCTGGTTGTTCCCCGGCAGCCCGAAACCGGCCACCGATCTTACGCCGTCTGAACCGATGGGCCGGGATGAAAAGCGTCTCGCCTGGCTGCTGGCGGTGGTGCTGGGGATGTGGGTGACAGAGAGCTGGCACGGCGTTGGACCGGCGTGGACGGGTCTTGCGGCGTCGGTCATCGTCATGCTGCCACGCGTCGGGTTTATCACCGGTGAAGAGTTTTCTGCGGGAGTGAACATGCGCACCTGCATTTACGTGGCGGGGATTCTCGGGCTGGCGATTGTAGTGACCCAAACGGGTATCGGTTCCGCGGTGGGGGAGGCGTTATTGCGGATTATGCCGCTTGATGCCAACAGACCGTTCACCAGCTTCCTGGCGCTTACCGGTATTACCACGGCGCTCAACTTCATTATGACCGCGAACGGTGTACCGGCGTTGTACACCACGCTGGCACAGAGTTTTTCGGACGCCACCGGTTTCCCGCTGTTGTCGGTGATCATGATTCAGGTACTGGGGTATTCCACGCCGCTGCTGCCGTATCAGGCGTCGCCGATTGTGGTGGCAATGGGTTTAGGGAAGGTGCCTGCAAAGGCGGGGATGTTGCTCTGTCTGGCGCTGGCGATTGCAACGTATCTGGTGCTGCTGCCGCTGGATTATCTGTGGTTTAGCGTGCTGGGGAAAGTGTAATTTCCCTCCCCGGTGGGGGGAGGGAAGTCGGTTTTTACGCCTGTTTAGCCGCTTCTGCTGCTTTAACGATCACCGCGAAAGCGTCAGCTTTCAGGGATGCACCGCCAACCAGCGCGCCATCGATGTCTGGCTGGGTGAACAGCTCAGCAGCGTTGGATGCGTTAACGGAACCGCCGTACTGAATAATTACCTGCTCAGCCACTTTCGCGTCCGCTTTAGCAATGTGGTCACGGATAAATTTGTGAACCGCCTGTGCCTGCGCAGGGGTCGCTGATTTGCCGGTACCGATCGCCCAGACTGGTTCGTACGCGATAACCGCGCCTTCGAATGCTGCAGCACCCTGCGTTTTCAGCACGGCGTCGATCTGACGAGCACACACTTCTTCCGTTTTGCCTGCTTCGTTTTCGGCTTCGGTTTCACCGATGCACAGAACCGGGATCAGACCCTGCTCTTTCAGCACCGCGAATTTCTTCGCGATAAATTCGTCGGATTCTTTGTGGTAAGTGCGACGCTCAGAGTGGCCGATGATGATGTATTTCGCGCCGATATCTTTCAGCATTTCAGCAGAGGTTTCACCGGTGAATGCGCCTGACAGGTTAACGTCAACGTTCTGTGCGCCCAGAATGATGTGGCTGCCGTCAGCGGCATGTTTAGCCAGATCCAGGTACATATCCGGCGGAGCGATAGCAACCGCGCAGCCCGTCACGCCCGCCAGCTCTTTACGCAGGTTCGCAACCAGTTCGTTTACCATGTGGCGGCTGCCGTTCAGTTTCCAGTTACCCATCACTAAAGGATGTCGCATTTCAATTCTCCACGCTAAATTAGCGAATTAAGGAATATGGCCGCCCTGTCGGGCAGCATGGTCTGTGAATCAGTATAGAGATTTTCCCTCGAAAGGCTTTGCTTTTTGTCATTAATTCGCCCCGCCGAGTGTGTCTGATAGTGCCAGCTTAATCGGTTCAACAGCGAAGGTCAGTCCTTTTTCGCCGTTATCTGCCACCACATAGCGTATGGCCCCTTCGGTATCGGCGTAGTAACGCTTATTTTTACCGGCGGTGAGAAGTTTTTGCAGCTTTTGCTGGCTTTGCTTTTTGGTCAGCGCGGGCGAAAAAGCCTGCAGTATCGCGCTCATGTACTCGAGCGCTTTTGCCTTAGCGGCTTTCTGCTCTGGCCCCTGAATCGGCAGCCAGGTTATTTGCATGCTTTTGATTTTTAGCGTGCCGCGCTCCAGCGCAGTGGAGGCATATAAATTCTCGTTAATCTTGCTCGCAGCCCGGGTCAGGGTTGGCGTATCCCGGGAGCTGTCAATGGCGCGGAATTCATCCAGCGGTAGCGTGGGGTTGGTTTTATTGAAGGTTTCACGAAACTGGCTGATTGACTGATCGAACGAGGGCGCACCTGCCAGCAGATAGGGGGCTGTCGTCGGGGCAGTGGTTTCGGCGGCGTGCAGGGGAACACCCGCGATGAGCATCGCTAAACACAGGAAAAGAGAACGTGCCGAACTTTTCATCAACATTGCCCCTGGCCGAAAGTGTTCATGATTAAATCGATATCTGGTCGGCTTGTCAAAAGGTCACAACTCCAGGGTAAAATGCGCGCTATATGATAATAAGGAACCTTACATGACCATACAGCAGTGGTTGTTTTCATTCAAAGGGCGTATTGGACGCCGTGACTTCTGGATCTGGATGGCGACGTGGATCGTTGCCATGCTGCTTCTGTTTTTCGTGGCCTTCAACGCATGGCTCAGCACACAAACGGCGGCGTTTGCGCTGGTCTGTTTGCTGTGGCCAACCGCGGCCGTGGTGGTGAAACGTCTGCACGATCGCGGCCGTTCCGGCGCGTGGGCTTTTCTGATTATTCTGGCGTGGATGCTGGTGGCCGGGAACTGGTCGATACTTCCGTCCATCCTTCCCTGGGTGGTGGGCAGACTGCTACCAACCATTATTTTTGTCATGATGGTGGTCGATCTGGGCGCGTTTATCGGCACCCAGAGCGAAAACAAATACGGCAAAGACACCCTTGAGGTGAAATACCGCTGATCACCAGTAGTGTTCGGCAGTCATATGGCCCGGCCGGCGGCGAAGATGTTTCGTCATCTGCCGGGTATCCTTCAGAAGCTGCTGCGTGTCGCGAACCATCTGCGGGTTGCCACACAGCATGACGTGGCTGGTTTCAGCGCTCATCGGTAAGCCAATTGCGTCTTCCAGTGCACCACTCTCGATCAATGCCGGTACGCGGCCCGTCAGTGAACCTGCTGCGGTTTCGCGGCTGACCACGGTCTGAATTTTCAGTTTCCCGCCGTACTGCTTTTCCAGCGCCTGCATCTGCGGAAGATAGCTCAAGTCTGCGGCATAGCGCGCGGCGTGAACCAGCACGATGTTTTTAAAGCGCTCAAGGTCTTTGCCGTACTGCAAAATAGAGAGATAGGGGCCAATGGCCGTGCCGGTTGCCAGCATCCAGAGGGTGTCGCAGTCCGGGATTTCGTCCAGTACGAAGAAACCGGCCGCTTCACTCACAATTTGCACATCGTCACCGGGCTTAAGCGCGGCAAGGCGTGGGCTGAGTTTGCCGTCCGGGACGGTGACCAGATAGAACTCGAGATCCGGGTTATCGGGGGCATTAACGTAGGAATAGGCCCGCTGCACGCGCTCGCCGTCAACATCCAGCCCCAGCTTCGCAAATTGCCCGGCCGTAAACGGGTGGACGGGAGCATGCAGGGTGAGACTAAATAGCGCATCGGTCCAGAACTGTATTTTTGTGACTTTACCTGTTACCCAGTCCGCCATGATCTTCTCCTGTGCTTTTTCTCTGTTCTATCTTCCGGACTTGTGGCGAAGATTTCCAGCCCATTTGGGCCGGAAAGCTCTATCGATCAAACGGTTTTACAGAATGTGCGCCTGCACGTCAGGGTCTTTACGATCCAGATAGTGAACAGACTGAATGCGGCGAATGGTGCGCGATTTACCGCGGATCAGCAGGGTTTCGGTGGTGGCCATATTGCCCTTACGGGTGATGCCATCCAGCAGGTCACCTTTGGTGATGCCGGTTGCGGAGAAGACAACGTTGTCGCTGCGCGCCATGTCATCCAGCGCAAGCACCTTGTTGGCTTCAATACCCATCGCTTCGCAGCGTGCCAGCTCTTCTTCCCCAATACGGCGATTCTCTTCGCTGTCGCCTTTGACTTCGTGACGGGGCAACAGACGGGCCTGCATGTCGCCATCCAGAGCGCGGATCACCGCGGCGGAGACCACACCTTCCGGCGCGCCGCCGATGCCGTAAAGCACATCCACTTCGCTGTCTGGCATGCAGGTCAGGATAGATGCTGCCACGTCGCCATCCGGGATGGCAAAGACGCGCACGCCGAGCTGTTGCAACTGGGCAATGGTGGCATCGTGGCGCGGTTTCGCCAGAATGGTCACGGTGAGCGCGCTAAGCGGTTTTTCCAGCGCCCTGGCAACGTTACGCAGATTCTCTTCCAGCGGCAGGCTCAGGTCGATAGCTCCTTTGGCTCCGGGGCCGACAATCAGCTTTTCCATGTACATATCCGGTGCGTTGAGGAAACAGCCTTTGTCCCCTACCGCCAGCACGGCCAGCGCGTTAGCCTGGCCCATTGCCGTCATGCGGGTACCCTCAATCGGGTCAACCGCGATATCCACGGCATCACCTTTGCCGGTGCCCACTTTCTCACCGATATAGAGCATTGGCGCTTCGTCGATCTCGCCTTCGCCAATGACGATGGTGCCATCGATATTGACCTGGTTAAGCACAATGCGCATGGCATGGACAGCCGCACCGTCTGCGGTGTTTTTGTCGCCACGGCCAAGCCATTTATAGCCCGCCAGTGCGGCAGCTTCGGTGACGCGGGAAAACTCGATAGCCAGTTCACGTTTCATGAGGTACTCGTGCAATCAAAAGGAATTGCACGAAGTTTATCACAGAGTGGGAGCGGGTGCGGTCGGTCCCCTCTCCCCGGCGGGGAGAGGGGACGGGTGAGGGGAGAAATTACTGCTCGTGCTCTTCCCACGCCAGGGCGCGTTTCACCGCTTTCTTCCAGCCGCTGTAGCGATAGTTACGCTCAGTGGTTTCGATGCCAGGGCGGAATTCGCGTTCGATAACCGCTTTTTCCTGCAGTTCATCCAGATTCTGCCAGAAGCCGACAGCCAGACCTGCGAGGTACGCCGCACCCAGCGCGGTGACTTCACGTACTTCCGGGCGCTCTACGCGGGTGCCCAGAATGTCGGACTGGAACTGCATCAGGAAGTTGTTGGCAACGGCGCCGCCGTCCACGCGCAGGGCGTGCAGACGAATGCCGGAGTCAGCCTGCATCGCTTCCAGTACGTCGCGCGTCTGATAAGCAATGGATTCCAGCGTCGCGCGGATAATGTGGTTCGAGTTTACCCCACGGGTCAGGCCGAAAATCGCGCCGCGTGCATACGGGTCCCAGTAGGGGGCGCCCAGACCGGTAAAGGCCGGAACCACATACACGCCGTTGGTGTCCTTCACTTTGGTTGCGAAATACTCGGAGTCAAACGCATCGCTGATGAGTTTCATCTCGTCACGCAGCCACTGAATAGACGCACCTGCCATGAACACCGCACCTTCCAGCGCATAGTTCACTTCACCGCGTGGGCCGCAGGCGATGGTGGTCAGCAAGCCGTTTTCTGATTTCACCGCTTTCTCACCGGTGTTCATCAGCATAAAGCAGCCGGTACCGTAGGTGTTTTTCGCCATCCCTTCCTTAACGCACAGCTGGCCAAACAGCGCCGCCTGCTGGTCACCGGCAATACCGGCAATTGGAATACGCGTGCCGCCTTTGCCGCCGATATTGGTCTGACCGTAAACTTCAGAAGATTTACGGACTTCTGGCAACATCGCGCGCGGGATATCCAGCGCGTCCAGCATCTTGTCATCCCACTCCAGGGTATTGATGTTGAACAGCATGGTGCGCGAGGCGTTGGTGTAATCAGTGACGTGGACACGCCCCTGGGTCATCTTCCAGATAAGCCAGGTGTCGACGGTACCGAACAGCAGCTCACCGCGTTTTGCACGTTCACGTGAACCCTCAACGTGGTCGAGGATCCATTTCACTTTGGTACCGGAGAAATACGGGTCAACGACCAGACCGGTTGCGCTACGCACATAGTCTTCCATACCGTCGCGCTTCAGCTGTTCGCAGATTTCTGACGTACGGCGGCACTGCCAGACGATGGCATTGTAAATAGGCTTACCGGTTTCGCGCTCCCAGACGATAGTGGTTTCACGCTGGTTGGTAATACCGATAGCGGCAATCTCGTCGGAACTGATATCGGCTTTCGCCAGCACTTCTACCAAAGTGGAGCTTTGTGAAGCCCAGATCTCCATAGGATCGTGTTCGACCCAGCCTGGGCGAGGATAGATTTGCTCAAATTCGCGCTGTGACACGCTGACGATATTCGCGTCATGATCCATTACGACAGCGCGGGAGCTGGTAGTGCCCTGGTCGAGCGCAACGATATATTTTTTTTCGGTCATGGTATGTGTCCCGTAGTCAGATTACAGCGAAGCTTTTTGTTGTGCGGTAGAAGTCGTTTCCTTCTCCTCTTCCACACAGGTGTCGCACGGTAAATGGCGACCAATTAATTTGCGGTAGCTAAATGCACCCAGCGCAGCCCCGACAACCGGTGCAAACAGCGGTACCAGGAAGTAAGGGATATCTTTACCGCCGGTGAAGGCCACGTCGCCCCATCCTGCGATAAAGGCAAAAGCTTTAGGTCCGATATCACGCGCCGGGTTCATCGCAAACCCGGTCAGCGGGCCCATGGATGCACCGATCACCGCAATCAGCAGGCCAATTAGCAGCGGTGCCAGCGGGCCGCGCGGAATGCCGTTTCCGTCGTCGGTCAGCGCCAGGATAACGCCCATCAGAATAGCTGTAATCACCATTTCAACTGCGAACGCCTGCACAAAATTGATATGCGGGTTGGGATAGGTTGAGAAAATGCCTGCCAGATCCAGACTTTCGACACTGCCACGCACCATATGATGTGTCTGTTCGAAGTCGATGAAAAGATTGTAATAAAGCCCGTAAACTAACGCCGCTGCGCAAAACGCGCCGGCAAACTGAGAAAGGATGAAGGGAACAACTTTGCGTCCGTCGAAGCACGCGAACAGCCACAGCGCGATGGTCACCGCCGGGTTAAGATGTGCGCCGGAAACCCCTGCGGTCAGGTAGATGGCCATCGCCACGCCCAGACCCCAGATAATACTGATTTCCCACTGACCGAAACTGGCACCCGCCACTTTCAGTGCAGCAACACAGCCCACTCCGAAGAATATCAACAACCCGGTACCAAGGAACTCGGCAATGCACTGGCCTTTTAAGGTTGATGTCTGACTCATAATCGGAATCCTGAAGAAATTGATGTTTATTGTTAGCATGACCGCCCGTGACAGCCACGATGCCCTGTAGACATAGTGTTAATTTATCGTTAACGAGCAAAAACGAGAAATATCGAAATCAAAATGTGTGGTCTGCGTCAATAAAATGAGCGTTTTCGCGCCATAAAGCGCATTTTTACACCAATAGCAAAATGTGAGCTGAATCATTTCATTAACGAATGAGTTAACAATTTAGGGGTATATGCCGCGAACGCACCAGGACGAGGCCGAAAAGTGTTGCAAACCACGATCTGCGCGGTCTGCCGCTGGACAGGGGCGACGGGGCTTCATACAATCGGCATATCTGTTGTGCGCGTTTACGTTAAAGCGTCGCCTTGCAATTCAGGAGAGGTAGGATCATGTCTTTAGAAGTGTTTGAGAAACTGGAATCGAAAGTACAGCAGGCGATTGACACCATCACGCTGCTGCAGATGGAAATTGAAGAGCTGAAAGAGAAGAACAACAGCCTGGCGCAGGAAGTTCAGAACGCCCAGCACAGCCGTGAAGAACTGGAGCGCGAAAACAACCAGCTGCGTGAACAGCAGAATGGCTGGCAGGATCGTCTGCAGGCGCTGCTGGGGCGTATGGAAGAAGTGTAATTTCTTTCGGGAAATGCAGAACAGGCCGGGTAAGGCGTCGCCGCCACCCGGCTTTTTTATTACTCGATATCCAGCGGATCTTCGGAAAGGATAATCCCGGTGTTATCGGCATAGAGATGGTCACCGGAGAAGAAGGTCACGCCGCCGAAATTGACGCGCACGTCGCTTTCGCCGATACCTTCACCTGCAGCACCCACCGGAATGGCCGCGATAGCCTGAATGCCAATGTCCAGGTCTTCGAGATCGTCCACCTGGCGCACTGAGCCATACACCACAATGCCTTCCCACTCGTTCTGTACGGCAAGACGGGCGAGTTCAGCATCAATGAGGGCACGACGTACGGAGCCCCCGCCATCAACCAGCAAAACGCGGCCACGGCCGTTCTGTTCGAGCAGATCATAGAGCAACCCGTTATCCTCGAAACATTTCACCGTGACGATTTGTCCGCCAAACGACGACCGCCCACCAAAGTTGGAGAACAGCGGTTCAACGACGTTGACATCTTCCTGGTAGATGTCACAAAGCTCGGAGGTATCGTATTTCATAGGTTTAACGCTCAGTTGCTGCGAATGTGTTCAGTATATCGTGCTAAATGCGTTGTTGGCAAAATCATCAATTGTTAATTGATATTTGTCAGTTAACCCAGCGTCTGACTTAAGACAATCCCGATGACGAACAACAGGTTAGTCAGCAGTGCCCCTTTTACCGTACGCTCCAGCATTGGCGGCATGGCCGCAGGACTGAGTTCACGCATGACGAATCGCGCCTGCTTAATCAGCAGCGGTGCGGCGAGTACAAACAGCCAGCCCCATATGCTGTGCAGCGAGATAACGTTAAACAGCGCCAGGCACAGCAGAGCGCCCAGCAGCAGACACGCATGATAACGGCGTGCATTAACAGGCCCCAGACGCACGGCCAGCGTGTTTTTGCCGTTCTCACGGTCGCTGTCGATATCGCGCAGGTTGTTGATGTTAAGCACCGCCGTCGCCAGCATGCCGCAGGCGGTTGCCGGCAGGAACAGGGCCGGGATCAGGGTATGTGCCTGTAAGTACCCGCTCCCCATCACGCTCAGCCAGCCGAAGAACACCAGCACGGAGATGTCACCCAGCCCAATATACCCGTAAGGGCGGGTACCGACGGTATAGGTAATGGCGGCAATAATGGCGAGCAGACCCAGTACCAGGAAACCAATGAAATCGCTGGGGGTTTTAGACGCCACCGTTACCAGCGCCAGGCCGGAAAGACAAATCAGCGCCACGGTGATGATCAGCGCGCGCTTCATCTGCGCCTGGGTAATGACCCCTTTCTGCATACCGCGCAGTGGCCCGATACGGTCGGGTTTGTCGCTGCCTTTAACCGCATCGCCATAGTCGTTGGCGAGATTGGAGAGAATTTGCAGCAGACCGGCGGTAATCAGTGCCAGCCCGGCAACCAGCGGATCGAAATAGCCTTGCCACCAGGCAAGCGCCGTACCGACGATAATGGCGGCAAAGGCCAGAGGAAGAGTTTTAGGGCGCAGACTTTCGAGCCACGCCTGAGTACGGCTGATGTCAGTCATAGTAATTTAGCCAATAAAAATGGGGGCTTTAGCCCCCATTAAACGTGATGAGAATGCAGTAACCGCGATTATAGGATAAAACGGCTCAGATCTTCATCTGCCACTAACGCATCCAGGTGTTTACCCACATATTCTGCGTCAATGGTAATGCTTTGACCGTTCAGGTCGCTCGCATCATAAGAGATATCTTCCATCAGGCGCTCCAGCACGGTGTGCAGACGACGGGCACCGATGTTCTCGGTGGTTTCGTTGACCTGCCAGGCGGCCTGGGCGATGCGTTTGATACCGTCTTCAGTGAACTCGATGTTCACACCTTCGGTTGCCATCAGCGCTTTGTACTGTACGGTCACAGAGGCATTTGGCTCGGTCAGGATGCGTTCGAAATCTTCAGTGGTCAGCGCCTGCAGCTCCACGCGAATCGGCAGACGACCCTGCAGCTCCGGGATCAGGTCAGACGGTTTCGCCACCTGGAATGCGCCAGAGGCGATAAACAGGATGTGGTCCGTTTTGACCATACCGTGTTTAGTGGAGACGGTGCAGCCTTCAACCAGCGGCAACAGGTCGCGCTGAACGCCTTCACGGGAGACATCCGGGCCTGAGGATTCGCCACGCTTACAGATTTTGTCGATTTCGTCGATAAACACGATACCGTGCTGCTCAACCGCGTCGATAGCATCCTGCTTCAGCTCTTCCGGATTCACCAGTTTCGCCGCTTCTTCTTCGATCAGCAGCTTCATGGCGTCTTTGATTTTCAGCTTACGCGCTTTCTGCTTCTGGCCGCCCAGGTTCTGGAACATGGACTGCAGCTGGCTGGTCATCTCTTCCATGCCAGGCGGTGCCATGATTTCCACACCCATAGGGGCAGCAGCAAGATCGATCTCAATCTCTTTGTCGTCCAGCTCGCCTTCACGCAGTTTTTTGCGGAACGCCTGACGCGCCGCTGACGGCTCAGCCTGCTGTTCAGCCTGGCCCCAGTTGTTCTTCGCCGGTGGGATCAGGACGTCAAGAATGCGCTCTTCTGCCATCTCTTCGGCACGGTAGCGGTTTTTCTCAATCGCCTGGACGCGCACCATTTTGATCGCCGAGTCGGTCAGATCGCGAATGATAGAGTCCACTTCTTTACCCACATAGCCCACTTCGGTGAACTTGGTGGCTTCGACTTTGATGAACGGGGCGTTAGCCAGTTTCGCCAGACGACGGGCGATTTCGGTTTTACCGACACCGGTCGGGCCGATCATCAGAATGTTTTTTGGCGTCACTTCATGGCGCAACTCTTCTTCGAGCTGCATGCGGCGCCAGCGGTTACGCAGGGCAATAGCCACGGAACGCTTGGCGTTGTCCTGGCCGATAATATGTTTGTCCAGTTCGCTGACAATTTCGCGTGGGGTCATTTCAGACATGGGAGATCCTTACGCTTTAGACGGTAATTCTTCGATGGTGTGGTTGTGGTTGGTATAGATGCAGATATCACCTGCAATATCCAACGCCTTCACCGCGATATCGCGCGCGTTCATGTCGGTATTTTCCAACAGCGCACGGGCTGCAGCCTGGGCGTACGGGCCACCAGAGCCAATAGCAATCAGGTCGTTTTCAGGCTGAATGACGTCACCGTTACCGGTGATGATAAGCGAAGCGGTTTCATCGGCCACCGCCAGCAGCGCCTCAAGTTTGCGCAGCATGCGATCGGTACGCCAGTCTTTCGCCAGCTCAACGGCGGCTTTCACCAGGTGACCCTGGTGCATTTCCAGTTTGCGTTCAAACAGTTCGAACAGCGTGAAGGCGTCAGCCGTGCCGCCTGCAAAACCGGCGATCACTTTGTCGTTGTATAAACGACGAACTTTCTTCACGTTGCCTTTCATTACGGTATTACCCAGCGTGGCCTGGCCATCACCGGCGATTACCACGTGGCCGTTACGGCGTACACTTACGATTGTTGTCACGAGCAGACCCCCTGGTTACAGAATCGGGAAACAGAAGCCCTGAGCCTGTGCTCAGGGCTGAATAGAATGATAGATGGGGGGGAATTTGGGGGTTTCAACCCCCGGTAGCGAGTCGAATGCAGTTTGTGTGTCCCGCCACTTTCAAACGGGAAATGGTTCCGTCGGCATTTTCTTTGCCTTTGACCGGGCCAATCACCACGCGATTCCAGCCGTTATTGGTGGTAATGCGTGAATCAAACCCTTCGAAAGCCAGCTGTGCGCGCACCGTTTCCGCCTGCTCAGCACCTTTGAATGAACCACATTGGACCATCCAGCGGCGTTCGTCTTTTTTCTCAGCAGTCTGCTTCGGCGCATCGGTCTCTTTAGTTACCGGTGCGGCCTGCTGCGTTTTCGGCTGCTGCGCAGTGGTATGCGCCGGCGTCTGCAGCAGATCCTGGTACGGCTGAGCCGCCTGTTTCTGCGGCTGGGCCTTCGGCGGTTGCTGCACTGGCTGGGACTGCGCCGTTCGCGTTTGCTGCTGATACGGCTGTTCCGTCACCCGCGGCTGCGTTTTAGGCTGCTGCACTGGCTGGGTTTGCGCCCACTGCTGTTGTTGCTGCTGTTGCTGCTGGAGCTGCTGCTGCGCCTGACGACGCTGCAGCGTTTGCTGACGCTGTTCCGGCGTCTGCTCGTTCCACGGCACTTCGTTCAGCTGCGTAGGCTGCTGGCGCATATCGGCCTGCATTTGTGCCAGCAACTGACGCTGTTCATCCGTCAACTGGCTGGCATTTTGCACTTCGCCACCCGCTGAAGGTTCGGTCGGCGCACGTACGCCAGGCTGACGGCTTTCCAGCTCTTTGATATAGCGCCAGCGCTCTTCAGGCTTCGGCGGAAGGCCGTTTCCGGCAACCTTGCTGGCCTGAAGCGCCTCGGACTCTTCTTTTTTATGGTGCGTGATAAAGTACAGACCACCAATAAAGGCCACGACTACAGCCGCAGCAATAGCGACCATCGCTGGCGAGACAGCAGGCAGGTTACGTTGCTTTTTCCTTGAGCTACTCTTTTTGCGTCGCGAAGGTGCCGGCTGGCCGCGACGTACATAATCTCGTTGTGCCACTATCGTTTCGCTGTATTTATTCGTTCGTCAGCCCGCCATGTTACTTAAGCGGCGGGGCTTTGACCAGATAAGGGTGTCTGAAAGACATTTACTTTAAGTCAATGCCTGGGTAGAACCGCGCACAATCAATTCACAGTCCAGCAACCGCGAGCCGCTGTTAACTGTTTGACCATGCAGCTGATCCAGCAGAAGAAGCATCGCTTCACGACCAATATCATAGCGCGGCTGCGCCACGGTCGAGAGTGGAGGATCGCAAAATTCTGACAGCGAAATATTATCGAATCCGATGATCGACAAATCTTTCGGTATGCGCAGGCCGCGGCGCTTCGCATACGATAATGCCCCCAGTGCCATCACATCGCTGTGACAGAACACCGCGGTCGGCGGCTCGGGCAGATCCAGCAGCTGCTCCAGCGCCTGTCCACCGGCTTCAAAGGTGAAATCCCCGCGAGCAATGTAGTGCGGATCGACGGTGACGCCGGTACGGCGCAGCGCCTGAACGTAGCCCTGCAGGCGGTAGTGGCACAATGGCATCTCTTCCGGCCCGGCAATGCAGCCAATACGCTTGTGCCCCAGCTCCTGAAGATAGTTGACGGCGTTGAACGCGGCGGTCAGGTTATCAATATGTACCGTCGGCAGCTCCAGCTCGGGTGCAAACTCGTTGGCCATCACCATCGGCGGTAAATTGCGCTGCTCTTCAATGCTGGCATCAAACGGCAGGCGAGACCCAAGCAGCAACATGCCGTCGATCTGCTTGGTGATAATGAGGTCGATAAAGGTTTTTTCCTGCTGGTTCTGGTGAGCACAGTCGCCAATCAGCACCAGATAACCTTGCTCTGCCGCCGTCACTTCGATACCGCGAATAATCTCGCTGAAGAAGGGATCGCAGATGTCCGGCACAATCACCAGGATGGTGCGCGACTCATTGCGTTTAACGTTTCGTCCCATCGCCTGCGGGAAATAGCCCACTTCCAGCGCAGCCTGCTCTACCCGGTTACGGGTCGCCTGGGAGACTTTATCCGGGTTCATTAATGCGCGGGACACGGTTGCCGTAGAGACTTGTGCTTTCTGGGCAACGTCTTTCATGGTCGCCGTGGCAACCTCTTTCCTGGACTTCAACGTCTTCTCCTCGCCTGAACACCGAACTTCTGACGCCACCATTTTTACAGATAGTTAATGGAATCGGTTACAGAATTTTCATAAAAAGTGTGAGGAGCGTTAAATTTTTCGATCCGTCTTCAGCCTTCGATAGGATCAACGTCCAGCACCCACTTCACTTTGCGCGCTTCCGGTAGGGTATTGATCAGCACCAGCGCGCCGCTGACGATATGTTGCAGGCGGATGCGCGAAGGGTGCTGGAGCAAAATCTGCCAGCGGAAACGTCCACCACGCTTTGGTGCCAGCGCCGGCACCGGCCCCAGTATCCACAGCGGGTTATCCACCAGCGGACTGGCCTGCAGGAGGTTTCTCAGCTGCTGCAGGAAAAGCGGTGCCTGCTGGTTGTTGTGATCTTCTGCGCGAATGATGACGTGGCTGGTCCACGGCGGAAGCTGCATCGTCTGGCGTTCTGCCAGTGCCTGCTCCGCAAACGCGTCATAGCCTTTATGCAGCAGGGTTTGCAGTAACGGATGTTCAGGATGGTGGGTCTGTAAAACCACCTCACCCTGTTTGCCTGCGCGACCGGCACGTCCGGCAACCTGGGTATAAAGCTGGGCAAAACGTTCTGCTGAGCGGAAATCGGCCGAAAACAGCGCGCCGTCTACGTCCAGCAGGGCGACCAGCGTTACGTCCGGGAAGTGGTGCCCTTTGGCCAGCATCTGCGTGCCAATCAGAATGCGTGCGCCACCGCGATGCACTTCCGCCAGCTGCTGTTCCAGCGCCCCTTTGCGGCTGGTGGTGTCACGGTCGATGCGGGAAAGAGGAACGTCAGGGAAGAAAGGCTTAAGGGCCTCTTCCAGTTGCTCCGTCCCCAGACCGACCGGCACGATATGCGTTGAGCCACATGACGGACACTGGCGTGGTACCGGCCGCTGGCTGTCGCAGTGGTGGCAGCGCAAATGGCGCTGGGCCTGATGGAACGTGTAGTAGTGGTCGCAGCGTGGGCATTCGGCAATCCAGCCGCAGTCGTGACACAGCAGCGCCGGGGCAAACCCGCGGCGGTTAAGGAACAAAATGACCTGATTACCGGCCTGCAAATGCTGGCGCATCCGGGTGATAAGCGCAGGCGCTAACCCCGCCTGCACCTGCTGGCCTTTTAGATCCAGCACATGCTGAATAGCAGGGCGCGCGTTCCCTGCGCGCCGCGTCAGGCGCAGCATGTGGTATTTACGCTGGCGAACGTTATGCAGCGTTTCGAGGGCGGGCGTCGCGGAGCCAAGAATAATCGGGATTTGCTCGCTGTGGGCGCGATAAACGGCCAGATCGCGGGCGTGATAGCGCCAGCCTTCCTGTTGCTTATAGGAGCTGTCATGCTCTTCATCGATGACGATAACGCCGAGGTTTTTAAACGGCGTAAATAGCGAGGAACGGGTGCCAATCACAATCGCCGCTTCGCCGTTTTTGGCTTTCAGCCAGGCGCTGAGGCGCTCGCTGTCGTTCAGGCCCGAATGTAACACTTCAACCGGCGCATTAAACCGCTCGCGAAAACGGGCGATGGTTTGTGGCGTGAGGCCGATTTCCGGAACCATCACCAGCGCCTGTTTACCCTGCGCAAGCACGTTTTCCAGTACGCTGAGATACACTTCTGTTTTGCCGGAGCCGGTGACCCCTGCCAGTAGCCAGGCGGAGAAATGATCGGAGGCGCTGTGAATGGCTCCTACGGCGGTGGCCTGCTCGGTGTTGAGTCGCAGACGATCCCCTGAAACGGAGAAACTGTCCCGCCAGTCATAAAGGGCAGGCGCCTCGCTTGCCAGTTCGCTCAGCCCTTTTTTGCGCAGGGCCTGCAGCGCCGTTTCGCTCACCTCAAGCTCGTCAACCTGATGCCGCCAGATTTTCCCCTGACGCAGGGCCGCCAGCGCCTGCTGCTGTTTCTGCGAGCGTTTCAGGCTATTGATATCGACCGCCTGACCCTCTTCAGTGGCAAACCAGTACCACAGGGGAGCGTGGCTGGCACTTTTACCCTGACGAAGCATAATAGGCAGGGCGTGGAACAGGACATCGCCGATAGGGTGATGGTAGTAATCTGCCGCCCACAGCAGGAGCCGCCAGGTGCTGGTGGAGAAAACGGGCTCGCTGTCCAGTACCTCCGCGACGGCTTTCAGCTCATTGAGTGGCAATTCGCTCTTATCGCTCACCGACACCACAATCCCAATACGCTGCTGTTTGCCAAATGGCACGGTCACGCGACAGCCCGCTTTGGCGCTCATGCTGTCAGGCAGCAGATAGTCAAAGGTGCGGGGAAGCGGAACGGGCAGGGCAACGTGAGCGACGGGCATCGAATCTTCCTGACTTGAAAAGTGGCGCGTTAGTATACACATTAGTGAAAGCGGCGTGCGGATCAGTTTGCATACGTTGGTCAAATTCTGTATGATTCGCCGCCTTTGGTGTACTTTACGCCAAAGAACTTACATTCAACATCGCGTGGTGTCTGGCGTTAGGGCTGGAAGAGCGACGCGGCCTTAACTGAGGTTCTCCCATGAAAAAAGATATTCACCCGAAATACGAAATGATTACTGCAAACTGTTCTTGCGGTAACTCTATCCAGATCCGCTCTACCGTGGGTCACGATCTGAACCTGGACGTGTGCGGCAAATGCCACCCGTTCTACACTGGTAAGCAGCGTGATGTTGCAACCGGTGGCCGTGTTGACCGCTTCAACAAGCGTTTCAGCATCCCGGGCGCTAAGTAAGTTTCCCGAAAAAAAGGCACCGCAAGGTGCCTTTTTTGTATCCGCTTCTCAGTATTCCCACGTATCCGGGTCGATACCCAGTTCACGCATGATCACCTTCGCCTCTTCCGGAATTTCATCACTACGCTCTTTGCGCAGATCTTCATCGTTTGGCAACGGTTGACCGGTAAACGCATGCAGAAACGCTTCGCACAGCAGTTCGCTGTTGGTCGCGTGGCGCAGGTTGTTCACCTGACGACGCGTACGTTCATCGGTGAGGATCTTCAACACCTTCAGAGGAATGGAAACCGTAATTTTCTTTACTTGCTCACTCTTCTTACCGTGCTCAGCGTATGGGCTGATATATTCGCCGCTCCATTCAGCCATGAGATACCTTTAATCCTCTCAGTCATTAATCTAAAGGTGCAAAACCCGTCATCGCCAGTTTTGACCGTAATCCAGCGTAGTTTACCGTAGAGACGATACCGTGGCACGGATATTGCCGCTGCAGCGTGCACTAAAGCATATAATTTTAACGGCTATTTGCGCATTGCTCAATCTATACGCAAAGAAGTTTAGATGTCCAGATGTATTGACGTCCATACTTTCAGTGTTTACTCTGGTGCCTGACTTTTCACCTCTTTTAGCCAGGAAGCCTTCACCATGACGCGTAAACAGGCCACCATCGCAGTGCGTAGCGGATTAAATGATGACGAGCAGTACGGCTGTGTTGTCCCGCCAATTCATCTTTCCAGTACTTACAATTTTACCGGTTTTAATGAACCCCGTGCGCATGACTACTCCCGTCGCGGCAACCCGACGCGTGACGTAACCCAGCGCACGCTGGCGGAGCTGGAAGGCGGTGCAGGCGCCGTGTTAACCAACACCGGGATGTCTGCGATTCACCTGGTGACGACGGTATTTCTGAAGCCGGGCGACCTGCTGGTGGCACCGCACGACTGTTACGGTGGTAGCTATCGTCTGTTTGACAGCCTCGCAAAACGCGGGTGCTACCGCGTGCTGTTTGTCGATCAAAACGACGAACAGGCGCTGAAACAGGCGCTGGCAGAGAAACCGAAGCTGGTGCTGGTGGAAAGTCCAAGCAATCCATTGTTGCGCGTCGTCGATATTGCGAAAATTTGTCAGCGCGCAAGGGATGCGGGAGCGATAAGTGTAGTGGATAATACCTTCCTCAGTCCGGCCCTTCAGAACCCGCTTGCGCTGGGTGCCGATCTGGTATTGCATTCATGCACAAAATATCTGAACGGTCATTCTGATGTGGTAGCGGGCGTGGTGATTGCAAAAGATCCCGACGTTGTCACCGAACTGGCATGGTGGGCCAATAACATTGGCGTCACTGCGAGCGCTTTCGACAGCTACCTGTTGTTGCGCGGTATCCGCACGCTGTCGCCGCGCATGGAAGTGGCGCAGCGTAATGCTCAGGCGATTGTCGATTTCCTGAAGACCCAGCCGCTGGTGAAAAAGCTCTATCACCCGTCGCTGCCGGAAAACCAGGGGCACGAGATTGCCGCGCGTCAACAAAAGGGATTTGGCGCGATGTTAAGTTTTGAACTGGACGGTGACGAGCAAACGCTGCGTCGCTTCCTGAGCGGGCTGTCATTGTTTACGCTGGCGGAATCATTAGGTGGGGTTGAAAGCTTGATCTCCCACGCCGCGACCATGACGCACGCAGGTATGGCACCAGAAGCACGTGCCGCCGCCGGTATTTCTGAGACGCTGCTGCGTATCTCGACCGGTATTGAAGATTCTGAAGATTTAATTGCCGATCTGGAAAATGGCTTCCGGGTCGCAGCCAAGGGGTAATCATGAGTGTGATAGCGCAGGCAGGGGCGAAGGGTCGTCAACTGCACAAGTTTGGTGGTAGTAGTCTTGCTGATGTGAAGTGTTACCTGCGTGTCGCAGGGATCATGACAGAGTATTCGCAGCCGGGGGACATGATGGTTGTCTCCGCGGCTGGCAGCACCACCAACCAGTTGATTAGCTGGCTCAAACTGAGTCAGACCGATCGCCTCTCTGCGCATCAGGTGCAACAGTCCTTACGTCGTTACCAGAGTGAGCTGATTGCCGGCTTACTGCCAGCGGACGTCGCGGACGGATTGATTAACGCCTTTACGCATGACCTTGAGCGTCTGGCTGCCCTGCTGGACAGCGGTATTACCGACGCGGTGTATGCCGAGGTGGTCGGCCACGGTGAAGTGTGGTCTGCGCGCCTGATGGCGGCCGTGCTGCAACACCTGGGCGTGGATGCGGCCTGGCTTGACGCGCGCGACTTCCTGCGTGCCGAACGCGCCGCTCAGCCACAGGTGGATGAAGGCTTGTCATATCCGCTGCTGCAACAGCTACTGGTTCAGCATCCGGGCAAACGTATTGTGGTGACCGGCTTTATCAGCCGCAGCAGTGCCGGTGAAACCGTGCTGCTGGGACGTAACGGCTCTGACTACTCAGCGACGCAAATTGGTGCGCTGGCAGGCGTTTCCCGCGTCACCATCTGGAGCGACGTGGCCGGTGTCTACAGTGCTGACCCGCGTAAAGTGAAAGATGCCTGCCTGCTGCCGCTGCTGCGTCTGGACGAGGCCAGCGAGCTGGCACGCCTGGCGGCACCGGTTCTGCATGCGCGTACGCTACAGCCGGTTTCCGGGAGCGACATCGACCTGCAGCTGCGCTGTAGTTACACCCCGGATCAAGGCTCTACCCGCATCGAACGCGTCCTGGCGTCCGGTACGGGGGCGCGAATTGTGACCAGCCATGACGACATCTGTCTGATTGAGTTCCAGGTCCCGGCGGGCCAGGATTTCAAACTGGCACACAAAGACATCGACCTGATCCTCAAACGCGCCCAGGTGCGTCCGCTCGCCGTTGGCGTGCATAACGACCGCCAGCTGCTGCAGTTCTGCTACACCGCTGAAGTGGCGGACAGCGCCCTGAAAATTCTTGATGAAGCGGGCCTGCCGGGCGAGCTTCGCCTGCGTCAGGGTCTGGCGCTGGTGGCGATGGTGGGGGCGGGCGTTACCCGCAACCCGCTGCACTGCCACCGTTTCTGGCAGCAGCTGAAAGGCCAGCCGGTTGAATTCACCTGGCAGTCGGAAGAGGGCATCAGCCTGGTGGCCGTACTGCGTAAAGGACCCACCGAGAGTCTGATTCAGGGGCTGCATACCTCTCTGTTCCGTGCGGAGAAACGCATCGGGCTGGTGCTGTTTGGTAAAGGAAATATCGGCTCACGCTGGCTGGAGCTGTTCGCTCGCGAGCAGGTGACCCTCTCAGCGCGTACCGGGTTTGAATTCATTCTCGCGGGCGTGGTGGACAGCCGCCGCAGCCTGCTGAACTACGAAGGGCTGGATGCCAGCCGGGCGCTGGCCTTCTTTAACGATGAAGCGGTTGAACAGGACGAAGAGTCGCTGTTCCTCTGGATGCGCGCGCACCCGTATGACGATCTGGTGGTGCTGGACGTGACCGCCAGTGAACAGCTTGCCGATCAGTATCTTGATTTCGCCAGCCACGGTTTCCATGTTATTAGCGCCAATAAGCTGGCGGGGGCGAGCAGCACGGACAAGTACCGTCAAATCCACGACGCGTTTGAAAAGACAGGCCGTCACTGGCTGTATAACGCCACGGTGGGCGCTGGCTTGCCGGTTAACCATACCGTGCGTGATTTGATTGAAAGCGGCGACAGCATTCTGGCGCTGAGTGGCATCTTCTCCGGCACGCTCTCCTGGCTGTTCCTGCAGTTTGATGGCACCGTGCCGTTCACTGACCTGGTGGATCAGGCATGGCAACAGGGCTTAACGGAACCTGACCCACGCGTTGACCTCTCCGGTAAAGACGTTATGCGTAAGCTGGTGATCCTGGCGCGCGAAGCCGGTTATGACATCGAACCTGATGCCGTCCGCGTTGAGTCGCTGGTGCCTGCTGGCTGTGAGGACGACTCTGTCGACCATTTCTTCGAGAACGGCGAAGAGCTGAACGAGCAGATGGTGCAACGTCTGGAAGCGGCAAACGAGATGGGGCTGGTGCTGCGCTACGTGGCGCGTTTCGAAGCGAACGGAAAAGCACGTGTGGGTGTCGAGGCGGTTCGTCCTGAACATCCGCTGGCGGCACTGCTGCCGTGCGATAATGTTTTCGCCATTGAAAGCCGCTGGTACCGCGATAACCCACTGGTGATCCGTGGCCCGGGTGCGGGGCGCGATGTGACCGCCGGGGCCATCCAGTCTGACATCAACCGTCTGGCTAAACTGCTGTAATCCTTCTTGTTCCCTCTCCCTGTGGGAGAGGGACAGGGTGAGGGCATCAGACCGCACTCACCCGCCATCATGAACTCCCTTCATCTTCCCTGAGCATTCCTCACCATTCCTGGCGATTATTTCTGTTGACGTCCCTCCGCTTTTCCGTCATTTTTACATCTGGACGTCTAAACGTATAGAAGTTCGAAACACAACACACAATGACACGCGATTGATGAGGTAAGGTATGAGCTTTTTTCACGCCAACCAGCGGGAAGCCCTGAATCAGAGCCTGGCCGAAGTAAATGGTCAGATTAACGTCTCTTTTGAATTTTTCCCGCCGCGCACCAGTGAAATGGAGCAAACCCTCTGGAGCTCTATCGATCGCCTGAGCAGCCTGAAACCGAAGTTTGTCTCCGTCACCTACGGTGCCAACTCCGGTGAGCGTGACCGTACGCACAGCATCATTAAAGGCATTAAGGACCGTACGGGTCTGGAAGCGGCTCCGCACCTGACCTGTATCGACGCGACGCGCGATGAGCTGCGTGCCATTGCCCAGGACTACTGGAACAACGGTATTCGCCATATCGTCGCCCTGCGCGGTGACCTGCCGCCGGGGAGCGGTAAACCGGACATGTACGCCACCGATCTGGTCGCGCTGCTGAAAGAGGTCGCAGACTTCGACATTTCCGTTGCCGCTTACCCTGAAGTTCACCCGGAAGCGAAAAGCGCCCAGGCGGATCTGCTTAACCTGAAGCGTAAAGTGGACGCCGGTGCGAACCGCGCCATTACCCAATTCTTCTTTGATGTGGAAAGCTACCTGCGCTTTCGTGACCGCTGTGTGTCCGCGGGCATCGACGTCGAAATTATCCCGGGAATTTTGCCGGTCTCTAACTTCAAACAGGCGAAGAAATTTGCCGATATGACCAATGTGCGCATTCCGCACTGGATGTCTAAAATGTACGAAGGGCTGGACGATGACCCGGAAACACGCAAGCTGGTGGGCGCAAACATCGCGATGGACATGGTGAAGATCTTGAGTCGTGAAGGGGTGAAGGATTTCCACTTCTATACGCTTAACCGCGCGGAAATGAGTTACGCCATTTGCCATACGCTGGGTGTACGGCCTGGCGCATAACAAATAGAAGCCCTCTTCGGAGGGTTTTTTGATTTATAAGGGTTTTATTTCCCCGCCATATCAGCAATGCTGCCTTTGACGTACAGAACGCACATACTTTCAATGGGAAATTAAACGGAATTAACTATCGAATCTGTGGGTTATCTCAACTATACCTTATCAACAAGGGCGTATATCGTAACGGTAACACTGTAAAAGGGAGCATAGCGATGAGCACGTCAGACGACAGCAATAATGCGGCATCAATCGACAAGTGCCCGTTCCATCAGGGCAGCGTCGATCACAGCGCGGGGGCAGGCACAGGCAGCCGCGACTGGTGGCCAAAACAACTCCGCGTCGATCTTCTTAATCAACATTCCAACCGTTCTAACCCTCTGGGTGAAGACTTTGACTACCGCAAAGAATTCAGCAAACTTGATTACTCAGCGCTCAAGGGCGATCTCAAAGCACTTCTGACCGACTCTCAGCCGTGGTGGCCAGCCGACTGGGGCAGCTATGCGGGCCTGTTTATCCGTATGGCCTGGCACGGCGCAGGTACCTATCGCTCCGTTGACGGTCGCGGTGGCGCAGGGCGCGGTCAACAGCGCTTTGCCCCCCTGAACTCCTGGCCAGATAACGTAAGTCTGGATAAAGCGCGCCGTCTCCTGTGGCCTATCAAGCAAAAATACGGTCAAAAAATTTCCTGGGCTGACCTCTTCATCCTTGCCGGTAACGTGGCGCTGGAGAACTCTGGTTTCCGTACCTTTGGTTTTGGGGCCGGGCGTGAAGATGTCTGGGAACCGGATATGGACGTGAACTGGGGTGATGAAAAAGCCTGGCTCACCCACCGTGACCCGGAAGCACTGGCGAAGCGCCCACTGGCAGCCACCGAAATGGGGCTGATTTACGTTAACCCGGAAGGGCCAAACGCCAGCGGTGAACCATTGTCAGCGGCCGCGGCGATCCGTGCCACCTTTGGCAACATGGGGATGAACGACGAAGAGACCGTTGCGTTGATTGCAGGCGGTCATACCCTCGGTAAAACCCACGGTGCAGGTGAGGCAACCCATGTCGGTGCCGACCCGGAAGCCGCGCCAATTGAAGCGCAGGGTCTGGGCTGGACCAGTACGCACGGTACCGGTGTTGGCGCAGATGCGATCACCTCCGGGCTGGAAGTCATCTGGTCACAAACGCCGACCCAGTGGAGTAACTACTTCTTCGAGAACCTGTTCAAATACGAGTGGGTGCAGACCCGCAGCCCGGCGGGTGCGATTCAGTTCGAAGCGGTGGATGCACCAGACATTATGCCTGATCCGTTCGACCCGTCGAAAAAGCGCAAACCGACGATGCTGGTCACCGATCTGACGCTGCGTTTTGACCCCGAGTTCGAGAAAATCTCCCGCCGCTTCCTGAACGATCCGCAGGCCTTTAACGAAGCCTTTGCGCGCGCGTGGTTCAAGCTGACCCACCGTGATATGGGGCCAAAAGCGCGTTACATTGGTCCGGAAGTACCGAAAGAAGATCTCATCTGGCAGGATCCACTGCCGCAGGCGGTGTTCAATCCGACCAAAGAGGACATTGAGAGTCTGAAAGCGGAAATCATTGCCTCGGGTCTGTCCGTGAGCGACCTGGTTTCCGTTGCCTGGGCGTCTGCATCGACCTTCCGCGGTGGCGATAAGCGTGGCGGCGCCAACGGTGCGCGTCTGGCACTGGCACCCCAGCGCAACTGGGAAGTTAACGCCGCAGCGGTTCGCGCGTTACCCGCCCTGGAAGCTATTCAGCGTACCACCAACAAAGCGTCACTGGCCGATATCATCGTGCTGGCAGGTGTGGTGGGTGTTGAACAGGCGGCGAAAGAGGCCGGCGTTTACGTCAATGTACCGTTCACGCCGGGCCGCGTTGATGCGCGCCAGGATCAGACGGATATCGAGATGTTTAACCTGCTCGAACCGATTGCCGATGGCTTCCGTAACTACCGTGCACAGGTTGATGCCTCCACTACCGAGTCTCTGTTGATTGATAAGGCCCAGCAGCTGACGCTCACTGCACCAGAACTGACGGTGCTGATTGGCGGTCTGCGCGTACTGGGGGCGAACTTCGATGGCAGTCAGAACGGCGTGTTCACCCATCGTGAAGGCGTGCTGAGTAACGATTTCTTCGTGAACCTGCTGGACATGAATACCCAGTGGAAAGCGACCGATGAATCAAACGAGCTGTTTGCCGGCAGCGATCGCGCCAGCGGTGAAGTGAAATACACCGCCACGCGTGCCGATCTGGTATTCGGTTCGAACGCCGTGCTGCGCGCGCTGGCCGAGGTTTACGCCAGCAGCGACGCCCATGAGAAATTCGTCCGCGACTTTGTTGCCGCTTGGGCGAAGGTGATGGATTTGGATCGGTTTGATCTGCAGTAAATACAATCCCCGCTTCGGCGGGGATTTTTTTATTATCCGGCCATACCGGTTACGCCCACTCCCGCAGGAACCGTTGCCCGTACTGATCGGCCACCAGCAGCGCCGCGTAAACCTGATCAGGTGACACCCCGCCTGGCATGTTGTGAATGGTTTCACCCTCTGCGCAGGCAGCCTCGGCAATCAGCCGCATTTTAACCGGAATATCCTCTTTAATGTTCAGTTGTGCCAGCGTGATGGGCAAACCTACGCTGTGACACAGCGCTGCGACGGTTTCAATTTCCTCTACCGGGGCATTTTCCAGCACCAGTTGCGTCAGCGTCCCGAACGCCACTTTTTCACCGTGATAGAACGAATGTGCCTCCGGCACGGCGGTCATTCCGTTGTGAATGGCGTGTGCGGCCGCCAGTCCACCGCTTTCAAATCCAACGCCGCTCAGATAGGTATTGGCTTCAATGATGCGCTCCAGCGCCGGTGTGACCACGTGCTGCCCGGCCGCGAGCATCGCTTTCTCACCCTCTTCAATTAACGTGTTGTAGCACAGCTCGGCGAGGGCTAGCGCAGCCTGGGTACATTTTCCGCCCGCCATAGTGATCGCGCCACTACGGGAACAGGCGCGCGCTTCAAACCAGGTGGCAAGGGCATCGCCTATCCCGGCGGCCAGCAGACGCGGCGGAGCGCCAGCCACCACCTGGGTGTCGACAATCACCATGTTTGGGTTATGCGGCAGCATCAGGTAGCGATCGAATTCACCGCTGTCGGTATAAATGACGGAAAGGGCGCTGCATGGGGCGTCGGTGGAGGCGATAGTCGGGGCGATGGCAACGGGCACGTCCATAAAATGCGCCAGCGCTTTGGCGGTATCCAGCGTTTTCCCGCCGCCGATACCGAGCACCGCCATACAGTCGGCGCCGTCGGCCCGTTTTTTCAGGCGATCGATTTCGTTTTGCGAACATTCGCCACCGAAGGGCGCGATTTCAGCATGAATTTCCGCTTTTTTGAAACTCTCAAGCAAGGTCTCTTGTGCAAAACCCAGCACAAACTTATCGCCCACAACCAGCCAGCGTGTTGCCAGTGGTTTCAGATAGTCGCCGAGACGGGTGAGAACATCAGCGCCCTGGATATATTTCCCCGGCGATTGAATTATACGGTCCATAACAGATCTCCCTTAGAGGTTGAGGTTACCAAACGCGTTTTTCCAGTCGTGCTCAAACTTCTCTATGGCTGACTCTACCGCTGGGGTGCCGAGCATTTGTTGCGCTACATCTAAAGGAAGCGTGATTGCTTCACATCCGGCGAGCAGGCAGTCCAGCGCCTGACGTGGTGTTTTGAAGCTTGCGGCCAGCACGTTGCTTTCGGGCGCGTGGCGTTCGAGCAGGGATTGCAGCTCCTGTACCATACGAATGCCGTCCCCGCCCTGAGCGTCGACGCGGTTAACATACGGTGCGACATATTTCGCTCCCGCCAGCGCGGCCAGTAAACCCTGGGCGGCGCTGTAAACGGCCGTACCCAACGTGGTTATGCCCTCTTTTTTCAGCATTTTTATCGCCATAAGGCCCTGTGCGGTCACCGGGATTTTCACCACGATGTCAGGAATGGCGTTACTCAGGCGTTTGGCTTCTGCCACCATCCCTTCGGCTTCACGGCTCATGGTCTGGGCAAACAGCGTACCCTGGGGCCCGATGGCGTTTTGCAGACGCGGCAGTACGTTCCAGAGGGTTTCGCCGCTGGCAGCTACAATGCTCGGGTTGGTGGTGACACCGGCAATCGGAAAAATGCGCGCCAGGCGCTCAACCTCTGCCACGTTGGCGGTATCCAGATACAGTTCCATTATTTTTCCTTAAGTCAGAAAGGTTAACTTAAGGATAAGGTGGGGCTGCTGGCCGGGGATACAGGTCAATTTTGCCAAATACTGGACAAATGTAATGTGCTTAGTGAAGTGAGAGGGCGATCACAATGCTAGTTTTTGGCAGTCAGCTGGCTGTGATACTGGCGGCGGTATTCAGAAGGGGAGCGTTCGGTATGTTTACGAAAGAGGCGACAGAAGTAGTTGCTGTCTGTAAAGCCGCAGCGGGCGGCAATGTCTTTGATTTTTAGGTCATAACCCTTGAGCAACTGGCGCGCGTGTTCCAGACGCGTTTGGGTCAGGTATTCATTGAACCCCACGTTCCCGGTCTTCTGAAACAGATGTGAAAGGTAGTTGGGTGAAATATAAAACGCCCGCGCCACGGAATCGCGGGTCAGCGGTGAGGCGTGATGTTCATCGAGATAGCGTCGGATGGCTTCAAACAAAGCGCGACTGCGGCTGTCAGTGTGAATGTCGCTGCCAAGAAGATCGCGACAGTGGCTGAGCATACTCAGTACCACCAGTCTGGCCGTTTCCTGTTCATCAGGCTGCATCTGCAGCTCGGCCAGCGTTTGCAGGAGAAACGCTCCGGTTCGGGGGCCGCGCCGGGCAACCTGCTGGTGCTGTATAAGCACGTTATCCCGATAAAGACGAAGCGACAGCTGCTGTTTACCGAAGCTGATGCTGAGCGCGTGACCGGTATGAAGTAACCCCTCCGCAGAGGAAGAAAACCACGCTTCGCAGGCATTATCGAGGTTAATGACCAGGCAAGGCGTTGTGCGGGAGTGTGGGTCGGGCGGGGTGAAAAACCGTACGTCACGTAGCGCGACGGTGCCATTAATGAGGTCGGTCAGAAGGGTGCTGATGTCGTGGTGCATGGCGTGAATACCGGATTTCGCCCGGCAGCGTTAGCGCTGCCGGGCCTGTATGAAGCCAATGGATTAGCCTGTGTTACGCATACCTGCCGCAACGCCTGCAATCGTCACCATCAACGCCTGTTCGACGCGTGGATCCGGCTCTTTACCTTCTTCTTCCGCCAGACGTGAACGGTGCAGCAGCTCCGCCTGCAGGACGTTCAGGGGGTCGGTGTAGATGTTACGCAGCTGGATGGACTCGGCAATCCACGGCAGATCCGCCATCAGGTGCGAGTCGTTAGCAATGTCCAGCACCACTTTGATGTCGTCTTCCAGCAGTTCGCGCAGCTCTTTACCCAGCGTCCACAGCTCAGGCTTCACCAGACGCTGATCGTAGTATTCCGCCAGCCACAGGTCTGCTTTCGAGAAGACCATCTCCAGCATACCCAGACGGGTGGAGAAGAACGGCCAGTCGCGGCACATGGTTTCCAGTTCGTTCTGTTTGCCATCTTCCACCACTTTCTGCAGCGCCGCGCCTGCGCCCAGCCAGGCGGGCAGCATCAGACGGTTCTGGGTCCAGGCGAAGATCCACGGGATGGCTCGCAGAGACTCTACGCCACCGGTCGGGCGGCGCTTAGCCGGACGTGAACCCAGCGGCAGTTTACCCAGCTCCTGCTCAGGGGTAGCTGAACGGAAGTAAGGCACAAAATCTTTGTTTTCACGCACGTAACCGCGGTACAGATCGCAGGAGATATCTGACAGCTCGTCCATGATATGGCACCAGGACTCTTTCGGCTCTGGCGGTGGCAGCAGGTTCGCTTCCAGAATCGCACTGGTGTAGAGCGACAGGCTGCTGATGGTCACTTCCGGCAGGCCATACTTGAAGCGGATCATTTCGCCCTGTTCGGTCACACGCAGGCCGCCTTTCAGGCTTCCCGGCGGTTGTGACAGCAGTGCCGCATGTGCTGGTGCGCCACCACGGCCAATCGAGCCGCCGCGTCCGTGGAACAGCGTCAGTTCGATGCCTGCTTTTTCACAGGTCTTGATCAACGCGTCCTGTGCCTGATACTGCGCCCAGGATGCCGCCATGACGCCCGCGTCTTTTGCGGAGTCGGAATAGCCAATCATCACCATCTGTTTGCCCTGAATAAAGCCGCGGTACCAGTCGATGTTCAGCAGCTGCGTCATGACGTCGTTGGCGTTGTTCAGGTCATCAAGGGTTTCAAACAGCGGTGCAACCGGAAGGGCATAGTCGATACCGGCTTCTTTGAGCAGAAGGTGAACACCCAGCACGTCAGACGGCGTTTTCGCCATGGAGATCACATAGGCAGCCACCGATCCTTTCGGCGCATCAACGATCGCTTTACAGGTGTTGAGCACCTCGCGGGTTTCGTTGCTTGGCTCCCAGTTACGTGGCAGCAGGGGGCGCTTGGAGTTCAGTTCGCGGATCAGGAAGGCTTGTTTGTCCGCTTCAGACCAGCTTTCATAGTCGCCGATGCCGAGATAGCGGGTCAGTTCGCCCAGCGCTTCGGTATGACGGGTGCTTTCCTGACGGACGTCAATACGCACCAGCGGCACGCCGAAACACTTCACGCGGCGCAGGGTGTCGAGCAGTTCGCCATTCGCGATGATGCCCATTCCGCAGGCCTGCAGTGATTTATAGCAGGCATACAGCGGCTCCCAGAGCTGCTCGTTCTGGCTCAGCAGGCCTTCCGGCTTTGGCAGGCGCTGGCCTTTCAGACGCGCTTCCAGCCAGGCCTGCGTCGCCATCAGTTGGCCACGCAGTTTTTTCATCAGGAAACGATACGGCTCGCTGGCACCTTCTTCGCCAGCCAGCGCGCGCAGTTCCGGCGTGGCCTCTACCATCGACAGCTCGGAGATCAACACCTGAATATCTTTCAGGAACAGGTCGGTTGCTTTCCAGCGGCTCAACAGGAGCACGTGGCGGGTAATTTCCGCGGTGACGTTCGGGTTGCCGTCTCGGTCGCCGCCCATCCAGGAGGTGAAGCGCACCGGCACAAAATCGACCGGCAGGCGGTAATCCAGATTCGCTTCCAGCTGCTCGTTCAGCTCACGCAGGTAGTTCGGCACCCCTTCCCACAGGCTATTTTCCACTACTGCAAAGCCCCATTTGGCTTCGTCGACCGGGCTTGGACGATGCTTACGAATTTCATCGGTGTGCCAGGACTGGGCAATCAGCTGGCGCAGACGGCGCATCAGCTGGTTGCGCTCGTAGTCAGCAATGTCTTTGTTATCCAGCTGCTTGAGGCAGTTGTTCACTTCCACCATTTTGTGGATCAGGGTGCGGCGAGTGATTTCGGTTGGGTGAGCGGTCAGAACCAGCTCCAGCGAAAGGGACTCCACCGCTTTTTTGATGATGTCTTCGTTGAGGTCTGGCTGGTCTTTCAGTTTACGAAGCGTACGGGCAATGACTTCCGGGTTGCTGGCAGCTTCGCCATTCGGCGAAATGCTGTGGTATTGCTCAGCGGTATTTGCCAGGTTCAGAAACTGGCTGAAGGCGCGGGCAACGGGCAGCAGCTCATCGTTAGAAAGGTTCTGCAAGGTGGTGAGCAGCTCCTGACGACTGGCCTCGTTACCTGCACGGGAAGATTTTGACAGCTTGCGGATGGTTTCAACGCGGTCGAGGATGTTTTCCCCCAACGCATCTTTGATGGTATCTCCAAGCACTTTGCCGAGCATACTGACATTACTACGCAACGCGGAATATTGTTCGTTCATAAAAACCCAGTCACCCCATCATTTTTGTTTATGCCCAATCGAAAATCTTTTGGACAATATTTTGTCATCTCCCTTTATAAAGCCACGTAAAACCCCCGTCGTCAATTGCTGCGAAAACGGTTCAGCAAACGAATAAATGTGGGTAATTTACGAAATTTAATTCGCTTTGCGTCAGATAAGAGATGCTTATGGGAATGTGACGAAGATCGCGGGATTTGTTGCCCTTACCCTGACCCTCTCCCACCGGGAGAGGGAACCCTCAGGGGCATTTTAATGCCAGCAGAAGTGATGCACGACCTGGGTAATCAGTTCACGGGTCGGTTTGATAAAGCGCGTTTCCAGATATTCATCCGGCTGGTGGGCCTGGTTGATGGAACCGGGGCCAAGCACCAGCGTAGGACACAGGGTCTGAATAAACGGTGCTTCGGTGCAATAGTTCACCACGTCGGTTTTCTCGCCGAGCAGCTTTTCCACGACTTCAACCAGTTGATGATCCGGCGGACATTCGTAGCCAGGGATCGGCGGATGAAGCTCGGAGACCGTCAGGCGGCCCGGCCAGCGCTCGCTGACCGGCGCCAGCGCTTCGGTCAACAGGCCGTCGAGATCGCTCAGCGTCATGCCCGGCAGCGGACGGATATCCATATGCAGTTCGCAGCAGGCGCAGATACGGTTGGATGCATCACCACCGTGCAGGCTGCCGAGGTTCAGCGTCGGATAAGGCACGGTGAATGCGTCGTAGTGATAACGCTCTTTCAGCGAGTCGCGCAACTGCATGATGCGGCCAATGGCGTCGTGCATCAGTTCGATGGCGTTGACGCCGCGCGCCGGATCGCTGGAGTGGCCTGACTGGCCCAGCACGCGCACCGCCGTGGAGATATGGCCTTTGTGGGCACGGATTGGCTGCAGTGACGTTGGTTCACCAATAATGGCGCAATCCGGGCGAATTGAGGTGTTTTCAGAGAAGTAGCGCGCCCCGGCCATGCTGGTCTCTTCATCGGCAGTGGCCAGAATGTAGAGCGGTTTCTTCAGCGTTGTCACGTCCACGTCACGCAGCGCATCGAGGATAAAAGCAAAAAAGCCTTTCATATCGGCGGTGCCCAGACCGTAAAGCTTGTTGTCATGCTCGGTCAGGGTGAACGGATCGCGCGTCCAGCGGCCATCGTCAAAGGGAACGGTATCGGTATGACCGGCCAGCAGCAGGCCGCCGGCACCCTGTCCGGTACTGGCGAGCAGGTTAAATTTATGGCGTGTTCCGGGAACGGGCTGAACCTCAACGTTAAACCCAATATCGCTAAACCAACCTGCCAGCAGATTGATTAAAGACTCATTGCTCTGATCCAGCGCTTCTTCGGTCGCACTGATGGAGGGTGTGGCAATCAGGGCGCGGTAAATCTCGATAAATGGCGGTAAGTTCATTTTCATTGTTGACACACCTTAGGTCGTGATAGTATCAATATTCATGCAATAAATGTGAATAAAAATACATTAACGTTGAGCATAAAGGAACCCGATGTTGAATACGCTGATTGTAGGCGCTAGCGGTTATGCGGGCGCAGAGCTTGTAAGCTACGTGAATCGCCATCCTCATATGACCATAACCGCTTTGACCGTGTCAGCGCAAAGCAATGATGCAGGAAAGTTAATTTCCGATTTGCATCCGCAACTTAAAGGCATTGTTGATCTGCCGCTGCAGCCAATGTCTGACATCCGCGCGTTCACCGACGGCGTCGACGTGGTGTTTTTAGCTACCGCGCACGAAGTCAGCCACGACCTGGTTCCGCACTGTCTGGCGGCCGGCTGTGTGGTGTTCGACCTCTCCGGCGCCTTCCGTGTGAATGACGGCGCGTTCTACGAAAAATATTACGGTTTCACCCATCAACACCCTGAGCTGCTGGAAAAAGCGGTATACGGCCTGGCGGAGTGGAGCACAGATAAACTGAAGGAAGCGGATCTGGTTGCCGTGCCGGGCTGTTATCCGACGGCGGCACAGCTTTCTCTGAAGCCGCTGATCGACGCAGACCTGCTGGATCTGAACCAGTGGCCGGTGATCAACGCCACCAGTGGTGTCAGCGGCGCGGGGCGTAAAGCCGCTATTGCCAACAGCTTCTGCGAAGTGAGCCTTCAGCCGTATGGCGTGTTCAATCACCGCCATCACCCTGAAATCACGACGCATCTGGGTGCGGATGTCATCTTCACGCCGCATCTGGGCAGCTTCCCGCGTGGGATCCTCGAAACCATCACCTGCCGACTGAAACCCGGCGTGACCCACGAACAGGTGAGCGCAGCCTTTACGCAGGCCTATGCGGACAAACCGCTGGTGCGTCTGTACGACAAAGGCGTGCCGGCGCTGAAAAACGTGGTTGGCCTGCCATTCTGCGACATCGGCTTTGCCGTGCAGGGTGAGCACCTGATTGTGGTGGCTGCGGAAGATAACTTACTTAAAGGCGCTGCCGCACAGGCAATGCAGTGTGCAAATATTCGTTTCGGTTTCCCGGAAACCCAGGCTCTTATTTAAGGTGTGATGATGAACCCATTAATTATCAAACTCGGTGGTGTACTGCTGGACAGCGAAGAAGCGCTGGAGCGTCTTTTTACCGCGCTGGTGAACTATCGCGAATCACACCAACGTCCGCTGGTGATTGTGCACGGCGGCGGCTGCGTGGTTGATGAGCTGATGAAAGGGCTCAACCTGCCGGTGAAAAAGAAAAATGGCCTGCGCGTCACGCCTGCTGACCAGATTGACATTATTACCGGTGCCCTGGCGGGGACGGCGAACAAAACGCTGCTGGCGTGGGCGAAGAAACACCATATCGCCTCTGTCGGTCTGTGTCTGGGCGATGGTGACAGCGTAAAAGTGACCCAGCTCGACGAAGAGCTCGGACACGTTGGACTGGCACAGCCTGGTTCGCCTAAGCTGATTAACATGCTGCTGGAAGGAGGATTCCTGCCGGTGGTGAGCTCTATCGGGGTGACCGAAGAGGGCGAACTGATGAACGTCAATGCAGACCAGGCGGCAACGGCTCTGGCGGCTACGCTTGGCGCGGACCTGATTCTGCTCTCTGACGTAAGCGGTATTCTCGACGGCAAAGGCCAGCGTATTGCGGAAATGACCGCAGCGAAAGCCGAACAGCTTATCGAGCAGGGTATTATTACCGACGGCATGATCGTCAAAGTCAATGCGGCGCTGGATGCCGCGCGTACGCTCGGACGTCCGGTGGACATCGCCTCCTGGCGCCACGCGGAGCAACTCCCGGCGTTGTTTAACGGCACGCCGATTGGCACGCGTATTCTGGCGTAAGCAATTTACCGATTCTGCAGGCCCGGTCAGCGCAGCGCAGCCGGGCAATGAAATTCAAAGATATTAAGGAAGCATGTTATGGCACTTTGGGGTGGGCGTTTTACACAGGCAGCGGATCAACGGTTCAAACAGTTCAACGACTCTTTGCGCTTCGACTACCGCCTGGCCGAGCAGGATATCGTCGGCTCTGTGGCCTGGTCCAAAGCGCTGGTCACCGTGGGCGTCCTGACCGCAGACGAACAGCTGCAGCTGGAAGAGGCGCTGAATAACCTGCTGGAAGAGGTGCGTCTGGACCCGCAGCAGATCCTCGCCAGCGATGCGGAAGATATTCACAGCTGGGTGGAAGGGAAACTCATTGATAAAGTCGGCCAGCTGGGTAAAAAACTGCATACCGGGCGTAGCCGTAACGACCAGGTCGCGACTGATCTGAAATTGTGGTGTAAAGATACCGTTGGTGAACTGCTGGCAGCCAACCGTCAGCTGCAGGGCGCGCTGGTGGAAACCGCGCAGAACAACCAGGACGCGGTGATGCCGGGTTATACCCACCTGCAGCGCGCGCAGCCGGTAACCTTTGCCCACTGGTGTCTGGCCTACGTTGAGATGCTGGCGCGTGATGAAAGCCGTCTGCAGGATACCCTGAAGCGTCTGGACGTGAGCCCGCTGGGCAGCGGTGCGCTGGCAGGGACGGCCTATGAAATCGACCGTGACCAGCTGGCAGGCTGGCTGGGCTTTGCTTCAGCCACCCGTAACAGCCTGGACAGCGTCTCTGACCGTGATCACGTGCTGGAGCTGCTTTCCAATGCGTCTATCGGCATGGTGCATCTGTCGCGCTTTGCCGAAGACCTGATTTTCTTCAACTCCGGTGAAGCCGGGTTTGTTGAGCTGTCTGACCGCGTGACGTCAGGCTCCTCCCTGATGCCACAGAAGAAAAACCCGGATGCGCTGGAGCTTATCCGCGGTAAGTGTGGCCGTGTGCAGGGCGCGCTGACCGGCATGATGATGACCCTGAAAGGGCTGCCGCTGGCGTATAACAAAGATATGCAGGAAGACAAAGAAGGGCTGTTCGACGCGCTCGATACCTGGCTGGACTGCCTGCATATGGGCGCGCTGGTGCTGGATGGCATTCAGGTGAAACGCCCGCGTTGTCAGGAAGCGGCGCAGCAGGGCTATGCAAACTCGACCGAGCTTGCCGATTACCTGGTGGCGAAAGGCGTACCGTTCCGTGAAGCGCACCATATTGTCGGTGAAGCGGTGGTTGAAGCCATTCGTCAGGGTAAGGCGCTGGAAGCGTTGCCGCTGACCGACCTGCAGAAATTCAGTGCGGTTATCGGTGATGATGTGTATCCGATTCTGGCGTTGCAGTCTTGTCTGGATAAGCGTGCAGCGAAAGGCGGCGTGTCACCGAAGCAGGTCGCGCAGGCGATTGCGGATGCGAAAAACCGGCTGGTTTGATGAGTGCGGGCTGGTGCCCTCACCCCGCCCTCTTCCACGGGGAGAGGGCGTAAACACTAAAAATGGCAACTTCGGTTGCCATTTTGCTTTTATCCCCGGCCTTTTTTACGCAAAAAAAATGCGGACCACGGGGTCCGCAAAAGTTCACGTTGGCTTTAGTTGTTCGAGTTTTGAGAGAAACTCGCTGACGGTGCGGGGACGTCAAGGGTCAAACACGTGCCGCCTCGTCTATGTGGTGTATTATTCAACAGAATGCTTGATAGGGATAATCGTTCGTTGCTATGCTATCTATCGCCATGAACTATCGTGGCGACGGAGGATGAATAATGAATATTCGTGATCTTGAATACCTGGTAGCGTTAGCCGAGCACCGCCATTTTCGCCGCGCGGCAGATTCCTGCCACGTCAGCCAGCCTACCCTGAGCGGCCAGATCCGCAAGCTGGAAGACGAGCTGGGCGTGATGCTGCTGGAGCGCACCAGTCGTAAGGTACTGTTCACCCAGGCAGGTCTGCTGCTGGTGGATCAGGCGCGCACCGTGCTGCGCGAGGTCAAAGTGCTCAAGGAAATGGCAAGCCAGCAGGGGGAGGCGATGTCCGGCCCGTTGCATATTGGCCTGATCCCAACCGTTGGCCCGTACCTGTTGCCGCACATCATTCCAATGCTGCATCAGACGTTCCCGAAACTCGAAATGTATCTGCATGAAGCGCAAACCCATCAGCTGCTGGCGCAGTTAGACAGCGGCAAGCTCGACTGTGCCATTTTGGCGCTGGTCAAAGAGAGCGAAGCTTTTATTGAGGTGCCACTGTTTGATGAGCCCATGATGCTGGCGATCTATGAAGATCACCCGTGGGCGAACCGCGATCGCGTGCCGATGGCCGATCTGGCCGGTGAAAAACTGCTGATGCTGGAAGATGGTCACTGCCTGCGCGATCAGGCGATGGGCTTCTGCTTCGAAGCGGGTGCTGACGAGGATACCCATTTCCGCGCAACCAGCCTTGAAACGCTGCGTAATATGGTGGCGGCGGGCAGTGGGATCACATTGCTGCCGGCACTGGCCGTGCCGCGCGAACGTAAACGTGACGGCGTGGTTTATCTGCCATGCATTAAACCAGAGCCACGTCGTACCATTGGTCTGGTTTATCGTCCGGGTTCACCGCTGCGCAGCCGCTATGAGCAGCTGGCAGAGGCCATCCGTGGTTCGATGGATGGCCATTTTGACAATGCGTTAAAACAGGCGGTTTAAACCGTTCAGTGCCGCGACCCGATAGGCTTCCGCCATGGTCGGGTAGTTGAAGGTGGTGTTAACGAAGTACTCGATGGTGTTACCACCACCTTTTTGCTCCATGATCGCCTGGCCGATATGAATAATCTCCGCCGCGCGTTCACCAAAGCAGTGAATACCGAGGATCTCTTTCGTCTCGCGATGGAACAGGATCTTCAGCGTACCCACGCTCATTCCCACGATTTGCGCCCTCGCCAGATGTTTAAACTGTGCGCGACCCACCTCGTAAGGCACCTTCATTGACGTCAGCTGCTGCTCGGTTTTCCCGACGGAGCTGATTTCCGGGATGGTATAAATACCTGTCGGAATATCTTCGATCAGATGTGCCGTCGCTTCGCCTTTCACCAGCGCCTGTGCCGCGATGCGTCCCTGATCGTATGCTGCAGAAGCCAGGCTTGGATAACCGATAACATCACCGACGGCATACACATGCGGCAGGGCTGTCTGGTACATGCTGTTCACCTTCAGCTGACCGCGGCTGTCGGTTTCGAGCCCGATATTTTCCAGAGCCAGAGAATCGGTGTTACCGGTACGGCCGTTGGCGTACAGCAGGCAGTCTGCTTTCAGCTTCTTGCCCGATTTCAGATGCATGATCACACCGTCGTCGCAGCCTTCAATTTTCTCGTACTCTTCGTTGTGGCGAATCACCACGCCGCTGTTCCAGAAGTGGTAAGAGAGCGAGTCTGACATTTCCTGATCGAGGAAGGCCAGCAGGCGGTCGCGGGTGTTGATCAGGTCAACTTTCACGTCCATGCCCCGGAAGATCGACGCATATTCGCAGCCAATCACCCCTGCGCCATAGATAATCACATGACGGGGTTCGTGGTGCAGGCTCAGGATGGAATCGCTGTCGTAAATGCGCGGGTGGGAGAAGTCCACGTCTGCCGGATGGTACGGGCGTGAACCACAGGCGATGACAAATTTTTCCGCCGTGATGGTTTCGACCGATCCGTCGTGGCATTCGAGTGCCAGGGTGTGTTCATCAACAAAGTGCGCATTGCCCTGCAAAATTTCACAGTGGTTACGCTCATAAAACCCCTGGCGCATCCGCGTCTGCTGGTTAATAACGGTATCCGCATGATTCAGGATGTCAGCAAAGGAGGAACGAAGAAGTCGGGAGTGGTCGCTGTAAAGAGGGTTCTGGTTAAATTCAATAATGCGGCTAACGGCATGGCGGAGGGCTTTGGAAGGGATGGTGCCCCAATGGGTGCAACCGCCGCCAACGTTATGGTAGCGCTCTATCACCGCTACTCTGGCTCCCTGTTTCACCAGTCCCATAGCAGCGCCTTCGCCGCCGGGGCCGGAACCTATCACAATTGCGTTGTAATCGTAGGAATGTGGCATGGTAAGGCTTACCTGTTCTTATACATAAAAGCAACAGAATCATAACATCATTGCCCGAGTAACCCAATTATCGTTGTGCTTTTTTCCGGCAGTGGAGCACAAACCGTACGTAAACAATCATTCACAAAGCCAGGCAAACAGATTAATTTTATTCTCTGGTATAGTGCCATCAGGCCTTTGGAAGGATTCAACTATCGTGATGGGCGTAAGAGCACAACAAAAAGAGAAAACCCGGCGTTCGCTGGTGGAAGCCGCATTCAGTCAACTGAGTGCCGAGCGTAGTTTTGCCAGTTTAAGCCTGCGTGAAGTTGCGCGCGAGGCCGGGATTGCGCCAACGTCCTTCTATCGTCATTTCCGTGATGTGGATGAACTGGGTCTGACCATGGTCGACGAGAGCGGTCTGATGCTGCGTCAGCTTATGCGCCAGGCGCGGCAGCGTATCGCTAAAGGGGGGAGCGTGATCCGCACCTCTGTGTCGACCTTTATGGAATTTATTGGCAATAACCCCAACGCGTTTCGCCTGCTGTTGCGGGAACGTTCCGGAACATCAGCCGCGTTCCGTGCCGCTGTGGCGCGTGAAATTCAGCATTTTATCGCGGAACTTGCCGACTATCTTGAACTCGAAAACCATATGCCGCGTGCGTTCACTGAAGCACAGGCTGAGGCGATGGTGACGATTGTTTTCAGCGCGGGTGCCGAAGCGCTGGATGTCAGCATCGAACAACGCAAGCAGCTCGAAGAGCGACTGGTATTACAGCTCAGGATGATCTCCAAAGGCGCGTACTACTGGTATCGCCGTGAACAAGAGAAACTGGCACATCAAACCGAAGAGTGAAGGTGAGTAATGAAACAGTCAGGTCAGGATAAGGGTACGCTGTTGCTGGCATTGATCGCTGGCTTATCAATTAATGGCACGTTTGCGGCTGTGTTCAGCTCGATCGTTCCATTTTCTATTTTCCCGCTTATTGCGCTGGTGCTGACGGTGTACTGTCTGCATCAGCGTTACCTGAACCGCACCATGCCGGTCGGGTTGCCTGGGCTGGCCGCGGCCTGCTTTATTCTTGGCGTGTTGCTGTATAGCACCGTGGTGCGTGCAGAGTATCCGGATATCGGTTCTAACTTCCTGCCGGCGGTACTCTCTGTGGCACTGGTGTTCTGGATTGGCTCGCGCATGCGTAGCCGCAAGCACGAGCTGCCGGAGTAAGAGAGTGGGGTTGCAGGCAGGTTGACCGGCCTGCCATCACGTTACTTCGCGGTAAGAAGTACGCCGCACTCCATATGGTGCGTATACGGGAACTGATCGAAGAGAGCCAGACGTTCAACATTGTGCGTCTGGCTTAATGTTTCGAGATTCTTGCACAGCGTTTCCGGGTTACAGGAAATGTACAAAATACGCGGGTACGCCTGCACCATCTTCTCGGTTTCGCTGTCCAGGCCACTGCGCGGCGGATCGACAAAAATCGTCTCACACTGGTAGCTCTTCAGATCGATCCCCTCCAGGCGATTAAACTGTCGTACGCCATTCATGGCCTGCGTGAACTCTTCTGCAGACATACGGATGATCTGCACATTGTCGATGTGATTGGCGGCAATGTTGTACTGTGCAGCGGCAACGGACGGCTTGGCAATCTCCGTCGCCAGGACGCGCTCAAAGTTACGCGCCAGCGCCAGGGAGAAGTTGCCGTTCCCGCAGTACAGCTCTAGCAGATCGCCCTTTGACCCTTCGGTCGCCTTCAGCGCCCAGTCCAGCATCTGTACGTTCATTGCCGCGTTTGGCTGGGTAAAGCTGTTCTCAACCTGGCGGTACACCATCTCTTTTCCCGCCACCGACAGACGTTCGTCGATGAAATCCTGATCCAGCATGATTTTGGTTTTTGTCGCACGACCAATCAGGTGAACGTTGATGTTCTGCGCGCGCAGGGCATCGCGCAGCGCTTCTGCCTGCTCGCGCCATTCATCATTCAGCGCTTTGTGATACAGCAGAGAGACGATCGCCTGGTTGCTTTGTGTGGTCAGATAATCAATCTGGAACAGCTTGTGGCGCAGCACAGGGTTGTTGCGTACGCCGTCGATCATCAGCGTCATGAGCTGGTTGATGAGTTCACTCGCCGCCGGGAAACTGTCAACCCGAATGCGGGACTTCGTCTGCTGATCGAAAATGATGTGGTACAGGTCGTCACCTTCGTGCCAGATGCGGAATTCCGCACGCATGCGGTAGTGGCTAACGGGCGAGCGGAACACCTCAGGAACGGGCGCGTTGAAAGGCGTCATCATACTTTGCAGGCGGACAACTTTCTCTGCCAGCTGTGCGTCGTACTGTTCTGTTGGGAGGTGTTCGGGGGTCATGATGCGTCCTGAGTGATAAAGAATTACGCGGGGATTGTAGGGATTGTGCAGTGGATGTCCAGATTTAATGGCCAATAGCTATCTGGACATCTATACGTGTCTAATTGTAGCATTCTGTTTCCGGTCTCCTGAGAGTGAAAAGGGAATCCAGTGAAAATCTGGAGCTGACGCGCAGCGGTAAAGACTGGCGGGATGAGAATTGTAGACACTGTGAAAATGGGAAGTCTTCATCCGCAAAACGCCACCTAGCCCGAAGACCTGCCGGGATCACGTCGCATTTGGTTTCGTCATCGCGTGCTATAGATGAAGCCTGCGGCATCCTTCTTATATTGTGGATGCTTTAACAATGATTAAAAAAGTATCGCTGTTGACGGCGTTGTCCGTCACGGCATTTTCGGGCTGGGCGCAGGATAGCGACGACTCGTTGGTGGTGACAGCAAACCGTTTTGAGCAACCTGTTAATACCGTTCTTGCACCAACGTCTGTGGTGACGCGCGAGGATATTGATCGCTGGCAGGCAAAGAGTGTTGTTGAAGTGATGTCGCGTTTACCCGGGGTAGATATCGCGCAAAGTGGCGGCCTGGGCGCAACCTCTTCAACATTTATTCGCGGTACGGAATCCCGCCATGTTCTGGTGTTGATTGATGGTATTCCTCTAAACAATGCAGGGATCAGCAATGTTCCTGACCTTAGCCAAATTCCAACATCGCTGATTCAACGCATCGAATATATTCGCGGTCCGCGTTCTGCGCTGTATGGCTCTGACGCGATTGGTGGCGTGATCAATATCATCACAGGGCGAGATAAACCGGGTGCAGAAATTTCTGCAGGCGTAGGTTCTAAGGGGTATCAGACCTATGATGGTTCTTTCCAGCAAGTACTGGAAAAAACCAAAATCACCATGGCGGGTAATTACACTTATACCCGTGGTTTCGATATCGGTGCGAAAGATGCTCCGCGTCAACCGGATCGTGACGGTTTTATGAGTAAGTCACTTTACGGTTCTGTGGAACAGCAAATTACCGATAGCGTAAGTGGTTTTTTCCGCGGCTTTGGTTACGACAATCGCACTGCGTATGACGGCTATGACCATTACGATGCTAACTTTAACGTTGATGGACGACCGGATACGCGCCAACTCTACAGTCAAAACTGGGATACGGGCCTGCGCTACAGTCAGGGGATATTTAAATCGCAGTTGGCCATAGGTTATGGTCGCAGCAAAGATCAGAACTATGACCCGAAGAAAGGGCGTTATTCAGATTCCGCAACGACGGACGATGTGAAGCAGTACACCACACAGTGGTTAAATTCCCTTGAAGTAGGTCATGGTAATATAGGTGCGGGCCTGGACTGGCAGAAACAAAAAACTCAGGCTGGTTCTAGTACTATGGATAACGGCTATGAGCAGCGCAATACGGGCGTCTTCCTCTCGGCGATGCAGCAATTTGATAGCCTCACGCTAGAAGCTGCGGCACGTAACGATGATAACTCGAATTTTGGCAATCATGCTACGTGGCAAACCAGTGCTGCGTGGGAGTTTATCGATGGTTACCGGATTATTGGTTCATATGGCACGGCTTATAAAGCACCGACAATGAGCCAGATTCACAGTGAGAAATATGGCAATCCTGACCTTAAGCCTGAAGAGAGTAAACAGTGGGAAGGGGGCTTTGAAGGTTTGACGGGGCCGGTTAACTGGCGCGTAACAGGTTATCGTAACGACATTGATAACCTCATTGGCTACGACGCAAACTACCGTTACTACAATGTGGACGAAGCCCGTATCAAAGGCATTGAAGCCACGGCGCAGTTTGAAACAGGTCCGGTAGGGCACCAGATTTCCTATGACTATGTTGACCCACGTAACACCAAAACCAATGAAGTTCTGGCTCGCCGTTCTAAGCAACAGGTTAAGTATCAGCTTGATTGGCAGGTATGGGATCTTGACTGGAACGTTTCCTATCGTTATTTGGGTACACGCTATGACGTTGCGGTCGATCCGAATACCTATTCTACAGAACGTGTGAAAATGGGCGGCGTAAGCCTGTGGGATGTCGCAGTTTCATATCCTGTCACCTCTCACCTTACAGTTCGTGGTAAAATAGCCAACCTGTTCGATAAAGATTACGAGACAGTTTATGGCTACCAAACTGCAGGACGGGAATACACCTTGTCTGGCAGCTACACCTTCTAATCCGCGTCCCACCGTGCTGGTATTTGATTCCGGCGTCGGTGGGCTTTCGGTCTATGATGAGATCCGACATCTTCTGCCGGATCTCCATTACATTTACGCCTTTGATAACGTCGCGTTCCCGTATGGGGAAAAGAGTGAAGACTTTATTGTTGAGCGTGTGGTTGAAATCGTCACCGCGGTACAAAAGCGTTATCCCCTCTCGCTGGCGGTCATCGCCTGTAACACGGCCAGTACAGTATCGCTTCCTGCATTGCGCGGAAAATTCCAGTTCCCGGTTGTGGGCGTTGTTCCTGCAATAAAGCCTGCCGCACGTCTGACGGCAAATGGCATTGTTGGTTTACTGGCAACGCGAGGCACGGTGAAGCGACCTTATACGCGCGAGTTAATCGACCGCTTTGCCAACGAATGCCAGATTGCGATGCTCGGTTCGGCGGAACTGGTCGAGATCGCCGAAGCGAAGCTGCACGGAAAGGCAGTGCCGCTCGAAGAATTGCGCCGTATTCTCCGCCCGTGGCTGCGGATGCCGGAGCCACCGGACACCGTTGTGCTGGGGTGTACCCATTTCCCTCTATTACAGGAAGAGTTATTAGAAGTTCTGCCTGAGGGCACGCGGCTGGTGGATTCGGGGGCGGCTATAGCCCGACGTACGGCCTGGTTGCTGGAACATGAAGCCCCGGATGCAAAATCTGCCGATGCAAACATCGCTTTTTGTATGGCCATCACCAACGAGACCGAGCAACTTTTGCCCGTTTTACGCCGTTATGGCTTTGAAACGCTCGAAAAACTGGCGCTGTAGCACGATTTTGAGCAAAAAAGAGACGGTTGAACGTTTTTTTTAAAAGAGGGGTTGTCAACGTCTGAGAACTCCCTATAATGCGCCTCCACTGACACGGAACAACGGCTTACAAGCCGCCGGGTTAGCGGGGTTCAGAGATGAACACCAACAGAGAAAAGCAAAAATAAATGCTTGACTCTGAATGAGGAAAACGTAATATACGTGACCTCGCGACGGTGAGCTGTAAGCCGCGTCGCAACTGCTCTTTAACAATTTATCAGACAATCTGTGTGGGCACTCAAAGTGACATGGATTCTTAACGTCCTCGGACGAAAAATGAATACCAAGTCTCTGAGTGAACATACGTAATTCATTACGAAGTTTAATTCACGAGCATCAAACTTAAATTGAAGAGTTTGATCATGGCTCAGATTGAACGCTGGCGGCAGGCCTAACACATGCAAGTCGAACGGTAGCACAGAGAGCTTGCTCTCGGGTGACGAGTGGCGGACGGGTGAGTAATGTCTGGGAAACTGCCTGATGGAGGGGGATAACTACTGGAAACGGTAGCTAATACCGCATAACGTCGCAAGACCAAAGAGGGGGACCTTCGGGCCTCTTGCCATCAGATGTGCCCAGATGGGATTAGCTAGTAGGTGGGGTAACGGCTCACCTAGGCGACGATCCCTAGCTGGTCTGAGAGGATGACCAGCCACACTGGAACTGAGACACGGTCCAGACTCCTACGGGAGGCAGCAGTGGGGAATATTGCACAATGGGCGCAAGCCTGATGCAGCCATGCCGCGTGTATGAAGAAGGCCTTCGGGTTGTAAAGTACTTTCAGCGGGGAGGAAGGTGTTGTGGTTAATAACCGCAGCAATTGACGTTACCCGCAGAAGAAGCACCGGCTAACTCCGTGCCAGCAGCCGCGGTAATACGGAGGGTGCAAGCGTTAATCGGAATTACTGGGCGTAAAGCGCACGCAGGCGGTCTGTCAAGTCGGATGTGAAATCCCCGGGCTCAACCTGGGAACTGCATTCGAAACTGGCAGGCTAGAGTCTTGTAGAGGGGGGTAGAATTCCAGGTGTAGCGGTGAAATGCGTAGAGATCTGGAGGAATACCGGTGGCGAAGGCGGCCCCCTGGACAAAGACTGACGCTCAGGTGCGAAAGCGTGGGGAGCAAACAGGATTAGATACCCTGGTAGTCCACGCCGTAAACGATGTCGACTTGGAGGTTGTGCCCTTGAGGCGTGGCTTCCGGAGCTAACGCGTTAAGTCGACCGCCTGGGGAGTACGGCCGCAAGGTTAAAACTCAAATGAATTGACGGGGGCCCGCACAAGCGGTGGAGCATGTGGTTTAATTCGATGCAACGCGAAGAACCTTACCTACTCTTGACATCCAGAGAACTTAGCAGAGATGCTTTGGTGCCTTCGGGAACTCTGAGACAGGTGCTGCATGGCTGTCGTCAGCTCGTGTTGTGAAATGTTGGGTTAAGTCCCGCAACGAGCGCAACCCTTATCCTTTGTTGCCAGCGGTCCGGCCGGGAACTCAAAGGAGACTGCCAGTGATAAACTGGAGGAAGGTGGGGATGACGTCAAGTCATCATGGCCCTTACGAGTAGGGCTACACACGTGCTACAATGGCGCATACAAAGAGAAGCGAACTCGCGAGAGCAAGCGGACCTCATAAAGTGCGTCGTAGTCCGGATTGGAGTCTGCAACTCGACTCCATGAAGTCGGAATCGCTAGTAATCGTAGATCAGAATGCTACGGTGAATACGTTCCCGGGCCTTGTACACACCGCCCGTCACACCATGGGAGTGGGTTGCAAAAGAAGTAGGTAGCTTAACCTTCGGGAGGGCGCTTACCACTTTGTGATTCATGACTGGGGTGAAGTCGTAACAAGGTAACCGTAGGGGAACCTGCGGTTGGATCACCTCCTTACCTTAAAGAACCTGCCTTTGTAGTGTCCACACAGATTGTCTGATGAAAAACAGCAGTAAAAAACCTCTACAGGCTTGTAGCTCAGGTGGTTAGAGCGCACCCCTGATAAGGGTGAGGTCGGTGGTTCAAGTCCACTCAGGCCTACCAAATCTGTCATGCAGATTTGAAGAGGTTGGTCATACGATGGGGCTATAGCTCAGCTGGGAGAGCGCCTGCTTTGCACGCAGGAGGTCTGCGGTTCGATCCCGCATAGCTCCACCATCTTTTACTGCGAAAACAAGAAAACTTCAGAGTGAACCTGAAAAGGTGCACTGCGAAGTTTTGCTCTTTAAAAATCTGGATCAAGCTGAAAATTGAAACGACACACATGTTATGTGTGTTCGAGTCTCTCAAATTTTCGCAAGTCGATGGTGAATCGAAAGAAACATCTTCGGGTTGTGAGGTTAAGCGACTAAGCGTACACGGTGGATGCCCTGGCAGTCAGAGGCGATGAAGGACGTGCTAATCTGCGAAAAGCGCCGGCGAGGTGATATGAACCTTTGACCCGGCGATGTCCGAATGGGGAAACCCAGTGTGATTCGTCACACTATCGTTAACTGAATACATAGGTTAACGAGGCGAACCGGGGGAACTGAAACATCTAAGTACCCCGAGGAAAAGAAATCAACCGAGATTCCCCCAGTAGCGGCGAGCGAACGGGGAGCAGCCCAGAGTCTGAATCAGCTTGTGTGTTAGTGGAAGCGTCTGGAAAGTCGCACGGTACAGGGTGACAGTCCCGTACATGAAAGCACACAGGCTGTGAACTCGAAGAGTAGGGCGGGACACGTGGTATCCTGTCTGAATATGGGGGGACCATCCTCCAAGGCTAAATACTCCTGACTGACCGATAGTGAACCAGTACCGTGAGGGAAAGGCGAAAAGAACCCCGGCGAGGGGAGTGAAAAAGAACCTGAAACCGTGTACGTACAAGCAGTGGGAGCCTCTTTTATGGGGTGACTGCGTACCTTTTGTATAATGGGTCAGCGACTTATATTCTGTAGCAAGGTTAACCGTATAGGGGAGCCGAAGGGAAACCGAGTCTTAACTGGGCGTTAAGTTGCAGGGTATAGACCCGAAACCCGGTGATCTAGCCATGGGCAGGTTGAAGGTTGGGTAACACTAACTGGAGGACCGAACCGACTAATGTTGAAAAATTAGCGGATGACTTGTGGCTGGGGGTGAAAGGCCAATCAAACCGGGAGATAGCTGGTTCTCCCCGAAAGCTATTTAGGTAGCGCCTCGTGAATTCATCTTCGGGGGTAGAGCACTGTTTCGGCTAGGGGGCCATCCCGGCTTACCAACCCGATGCAAACTACGAATACCGAAGAATGTTATCACGGGAGACACACGGCGGGTGCTAACGTCCGTCGTGAAGAGGGAAACAACCCAGACCGCCAGCTAAGGTCCCAAAGTCATGGTTAAGTGGGAAACGATGTGGGAAGGCACAGACAGCCAGGATGTTGGCTTAGAAGCAGCCATCATTTAAAGAAAGCGTAATAGCTCACTGGTCGAGTCGGCCTGCGCGGAAGATGTAACGGGGCTAAACCATGCACCGAAGCTGCGGCAGCGACACTATGTGTTGTTGGGTAGGGGAGCGTTCTGTAAGCCGTTGAAGGTGTCCTGTGAGGGGTGCTGGAGGTATCAGAAGTGCGAATGCTGACATAAGTAACGATAAAGCGGGTGAAAAGCCCGCTCGCCGGAAGACCAAGGGTTCCTGTCCAACGTTAATCGGGGCAGGGTGAGTCGACCCCTAAGGCGAGGCCGAAAGGCGTAGTCGATGGGAAACAGGTTAATATTCCTGTACTTGGTGTTACTGCGAAGGGGGGACGGAGAAGGCTATGTTAGCCGGGCGACGGTTGTCCCGGTTTAAGCATGTAGGCGGAGGTTCCAGGTAAATCCGGTTCCTTGTTAACGCTGAGGTGTGATGACGAGGCACTACGGTGCTGAAGTAACAAATGCCCTGCTTCCAGGAAAAGCCTCTAAGCATCAGGTAACATCAAATCGTACCCCAAACCGACACAGGTGGTCAGGTAGAGAATACCAAGGCGCTTGAGAGAACTCGGGTGAAGGAACTAGGCAAAATGGTGCCGTAACTTCGGGAGAAGGCACGCTGATATGTAGGTGAAGCCCCTGCGGGTGGAGCTGAAATCAGTCGAAGATACCAGCTGGCTGCAACTGTTTATTAAAAACACAGCACTGTGCAAACACGAAAGTGGACGTATACGGTGTGACGCCTGCCCGGTGCCGGAAGGTTAATTGATGGGGTTAGCGGCAACGCGAAGCTCTTGATCGAAGCCCCGGTAAACGGCGGCCGTAACTATAACGGTCCTAAGGTAGCGAAATTCCTTGTCGGGTAAGTTCCGACCTGCACGAATGGCGTAATGATGGCCAGGCTGTCTCCACCCGAGACTCAGTGAAATTGAACTCGCTGTGAAGATGCAGTGTACCCGCGGCAAGACGGAAAGACCCCGTGAACCTTTACTATAGCTTGACACTGAACACTGGTCCTTGATGTGTAGGATAGGTGGGAGGCTTTGAAGCGTGGACGCCAGTCTGCGTGGAGCCAACCTTGAAATACCACCCTTTAATGGCTGGTGTTCTAACGTAGACCCGTGATCCGGGTTGCGGACAGTGTCTGGTGGGTAGTTTGACTGGGGCGGTCTCCTCCCAAAGAGTAACGGAGGAGCACGAAGGTTAGCTAATCCTGGTCGGACATCAGGAGGTTAGTGCAATGGCATAAGCTAGCTTGACTGCGAGAGTGACGGCTCGAGCAGGTGCGAAAGCAGGTCATAGTGATCCGGTGGTTCTGAATGGAAGGGCCATCGCTCAACGGATAAAAGGTACTCCGGGGATAACAGGCTGATACCGCCCAAGAGTTCATATCGACGGCGGTGTTTGGCACCTCGATGTCGGCTCATCACATCCTGGGGCTGAAGTAGGTCCCAAGGGTATGGCTGTTCGCCATTTAAAGTGGTACGCGAGCTGGGTTTAGAACGTCGTGAGACAGTTCGGTCCCTATCTGCCGTGGGCGCTGGAGAATTGAGGGGGGCTGCTCCTAGTACGAGAGGACCGGAGTGGACGCATCACTGGTGTTCGGGTTGTCATGCCAATGGCACTGCCCGGTAGCTAAATGCGGAAGAGATAAGTGCTGAAAGCATCTAAGCACGAAACTTGCCCCGAGATGAGTTCTCCCTGAGACTTTAAGTCTCCTGAAGGAACGTTGAAGACTACGACGTTGATAGGTCGGGTGTGTAAGCGCAGCGATGCGTTGAGCTAACCGATACTAATGAACCGTGAGGCTTAACCTTACAACGCCGAAGATGTTTTGGCGGTGAGAGACGATTTTCAGCTGATACAGATTACAGAATTTGCCTGGCGGCTTTAGCGCGGTGGTCCCACCTGACCCCATGCCGAACTCAGAAGTGAAACGCCGTAGCGCCGATGGTAGTGTGGGGTCTCCCCATGCGAGAGTAGGGAACTGCCAGGCATCAAATTACGTAGTAAGCCGGTGCATAAATCCGGTGGTTACAGCAGTCTTCGGTGGAGCGGTAGTTCAGTCGGTTAGAATACCTGCCTGTCACGCAGGGGGTCGCGGGTTCGAGTCCCGTCCGTTCCGCCACTTATTAAGACATTAAGCCTGCCTACCCGGCAGGCTTAATGGCAAAAGACTTTAGGGGCGTAGCTCAGTTGGTAGAGCACCGGTCTCCAAAACCGGGTGTCGCGAGTTCGAGTCTCTCCGCCCCTGCCATATATAATCCTTTGCTTCGGCAAAGGATTTTTTTTTGCCTGAAAGACGCCGAGTTCCCTCTTCAGACGTTGCAGCCAGCATTTCTGCTGGCGCATGCATCAATCCATAATATTGATTTTTAGAAGATCTTTTATCTGCGATTGCTTATCGCTGTTCTGGAGCCAGATGGCATACAGCGGTCTGGAAAGCGTGGTGGAGTCCACAACGGTATGCAACCCGGGTTTCGTGTCTGCCCAGCGAACAGGTAACCAGGTGCACCCCTTCAGCAAGGAGAGCTGCTGACAGGCGATCTCCGCAGAGCTGGTTGTTAACTGTGGCACATCATCCGGAGCAATCAATCCCGCCTCGTGTTGCTGGAAATCTGGCCCCCACTCCAGACGCAGATAGGTCAGGTCGGCTTTCATCATTGAAGGCTCGGAGGCATAAAGCGCAAGGCCAAACTGGCCAACAATCTGGCTGCTAAATTCGTCCATTTTGGGGGCTTCGGTCGTGATCAGAAGATCCAGCTGGCGCTCGTGCAGTTGCTTAACGAGCGACTGACGTTGCGCAATCCGCGCTTCAAATTGCAAATGGTTGTGGGAAGGGTAGAGCCGGGTAAGCCACTGACTGAGCATACATTCCCACAACGATGCGCTGGCCCCAATGGAGAACTCGTTATGCCTCGAGGTGTGCGCAACCTCTTTACGTGCCGCCTGCCAGGTATTCATCAGTGTTTCTGCATACGGCAGAAGTTTTTCACCGGCTGGCGTGAGGCGTATGTTGTTGCGGTGGCGGGTAAAAAGATTCACACCCAGTTGATTTTCCAGCTGTCGAATACGAAAACTGACCGCTGACTGCGTCAGGTAAAGGGCTTCCGCTGCTCGCCCAAAGTGGCGCGTTCTGCTCACTTCCAGGAAAGTTTTTAGCAATTCCGTATCCACATCTTTCTCCGCAAAATAATTTGTCGTTATGATTTAAATGTTTTGTTTTACACTCTGTCAAGCGTAACTAATACTCCGCGCCATAAATAGCTCGGCCAAAGAATTAGGAGCGTGTAGGATGGCGGAAAGCTTTACGACGACTAATCGTTTTTTCGACAATAAAAATTATCCACGCGGGTTCTCTCGTCACGGCGATTTCACCATCAAAGAGGCGCAGATGCTTGAGCGTCATGGTTATGCCTTTAACGAGCTGGATCTGGGTAAACGTGAGCCTGCAACTGAAGACGAAAAACAGTTTGTCGCAGTCTGCCGTGGCGAGCGTGAGCCACAGTCTGAAGCAGAACGTGTATGGATCAAGTATATGGCACGCATTAAGCGTCCAAAGCGTTTCCATACGCTGTCTGGCGGTAAGCCGCAGATGGAAGGTGCTGAAGACTACACTGAGTCTGACGACTAACAAGAAAAGGGGCTGTGGCCCCTTTTTTTATGCCAGTAACTTTTGCAGGTGCAGGAGCAAGCGATCGATCGCACGATAGCTTAACGCTTCCTGCAGATGCCGCCTCTCAATGTCAGGGCACTTTTCCACATCGGCGATGGTGCGGGCGACTTTTATAAGACGCTGCCATGCGCGAATGGAAAGCCCAAAGCGCGTCAACGTATCCTCCAGCCAGCATGAATCTTCAGTCTTAAGAGGACAAAACTGCCGAATCTCAGCGTTATCCAGACGGGCATTCAGCTTATGTTGACGCATATACTGCCGGGCCTGCGCGGCGATAACCCGCTCGCGAACCTCCACCGTACTCTCTCCTCTGGCGCTGCTCTGGCTGAGCAGGCCGGGAGGAGGCAAGGGGATTTCCAGCGACAAATCGAAACGATCCAGGAAAGGACCAGATAACTTCCCCAGGTAGCGCAGCGTCTGTTCAGGCGTGGAGCGATTGTGGTTTCCCTGATAATGGCCCGATGGGCTGGGGTTCATTGCCGCTACCAGCTGGAACCGCGCGGGATAGCTTATTTTGGCGCGTGCACGGGAGATATGGATCTCACCCGATTCGATGGGCTCCCTCAGCGCATCCAGAACGCGGCGTTCAAATTCAGGCAGTTCATCCAGAAACAGGATGCCGTTGTGCGCCAGAGAGATCTCTCCCGGCCCTGGTATGGAGCCACCGCCGACCATGGCCGCCAGTGAGGCACTGTGGTGCGGAGAGCGAAACGGGCGACGTCGCCACTGTTTTTGCAATGACACTGAACTCACCAGACTAAATATCGCCGCGCTTTCCAGCGCTTCATGGTTATTAAGTGGAGGCAGTAAACCATTCAACCTGCTTGCCAGCATCGTTTTTCCTGTACCCGGTGGGCCAATCAACAACAGGTTATGTCCGCCGGCAGCGGTGATCTCCAGCGCCCGCTTCCCCTGCTCCTGGCCGTAAATATCGCTCAGATCGTCCGGGCTTTCTGCCAGGGGATCGCCTGATTCTTCCGGCTCTGACAGCACATGTTGCCCCTCAAGACACGCGCACACTTCCTGTAAATGCCCGGCTAGCAGACATCCTCTCTCGGCTATCAGGCTCACTTCTGCACCATTTTCATTGGCAACAATGATTTGTCGACCTGCGCGAATGGCCTCCAGCGCACCCGAGATGGCACCAGGAACGCCCCTCAGCGCGCCTGTGAGCGCCAGTTCACCGATGAACTCATATGCGCCTAGTCTGCTGCTGTTAAGCTGCTCAGAGGCGGCGAGGAGCGCTATAGCGATAGGTAAATCATATCGCCCTCCCTCTTTAGGCAAGTCTGCAGGCGCAAGATTGATGGTGATTTTCTTTGCCGGAAAGGTATAACCGCTATTAATAATCGCACTGCGCACCCGATCTCTGGCTTCCTTTACCGTGGTCTCCGGCAATCCAACCAGCGTCAGCCCGGGCAGCCCGTTGCTGAGATGAACTTCTACCGAAATAAGCGGTGCTTTTACTCCAATGGCCGCTCGGGTATAAACAACTGACAGTGACATAAGCACCTCCTCAGGAGATGACTATGCCCGTGACCGATATGCATGTTTAGCCACATTTAGCGGATTTACGCATCCTCTTCCGAGGTTTTAACGTCAAGATGTAACCTTTTCTTTTCTGTGGAACCCTGCTCGCAAAAAAATGAACAGGCGACTTACCGTTCTGCCCGTGCTGAAAAAATGAAAAATATTCACTATCTAATTTCTTTATATAAAACAATACGTTAAGAAAATATGATTCGCAGGCTAACGAAGCCAGCCATAAATAAATCTTGTGTTTGATTTAAAAACTGTGATACCTCTTTAGGTATTCCTTCGAACAAGATGCAAAAAGAACTGAAAATGACAGCCCTTCTACGAGTGATTAGCCTGGTCGTGATTAGCGTGGTGGTGATTATTATCCCACCGTGCGGGGCTGCACTTGGACGAGGAAAGGCTTAGAAATCAAGCCTTAACGAACTAAGACCCCCGCACCGAAAGGTCCGGGGGTTTTTTTATGACTAAAAAACTTACACGAGGAGCAGAGAATGACTAATAGCACAAAATTCTGTTTCTTCCGATTTATGACGGGGAACTAACTATGAATGGTGCACAGTGGGTAGTACATGCGTTGCGCGCGCAGGGAGTCGACACTGTCTTCGGTTATCCGGGGGGCGCAATAATGCCGATTTACGATGCATTGTATGACGGCGGCGTGGAACACCTCTTGTGCCGACACGAGCAGGGCGCTGCGATGGCCGCCATTGGCTATGCACGTGCCACCGGTAAAACCGGTGTCTGCATGGCAACCTCAGGGCCGGGCGCCACAAACCTGATCACCGGCCTGGCGGATGCACTGCTTGATTCCGTTCCCGTTGTCGCCATCACCGGTCAGGTGGCCTCGCCCCTCATTGGCACTGATGCCTTTCAGGAAGTGGACGTGCTCGGCTTGTCACTGGCCTGCACCAAACACAGCTTCCTCGTTCAGTCTCTGGAAGAGCTGCCGCGTGTGATGGCAGAGGCGTTTGAGGTGGCAAACTCTGGTCGCCCTGGACCGGTTCTGGTTGATATCCCGAAAGATATCCAGGTTGCTCTGGGCGATCTGGAACCGCACTTCTCCACCGTTGAAAGCGACGATGCATTCCCGCACGTCGCGGTGGAAGAGGCGCGGCAGATGATTGCCCACGCTAAACAACCGATGTTGTACGTAGGGGGTGGGGTTGGTATGGCACAGGCCGTTCCCGCCCTGCGCGAATTCATCGCGGTTACGCAAATGCCCGCCACCTGTACGTTGAAAGGTCTTGGCGCGGTAGATGCTGACTATCCTTACTATCTGGGCATGCTGGGGATGCACGGTACCAAAGCGGCGAACCTGGCCGTGCAGGCGTGTGACTTGCTGATCGCCGTAGGTGCCCGTTTTGATGATCGTGTCACCGGCAAGCTGAATACCTTCGCGCCGAATGCCAACGTGATCCACATGGATATCGACCCGGCGGAGATGAACAAACTGCGTCAGGCGCATGTGGCCCTGCAGGGCAATCTCAACACGTTATTACCGGCTTTACAGCAGCCTCTGAAAATCGACGCATGGCGTCAGCACACCGCCGATATGCGCGTTGAACATACCTGGCGTTACGACCATCCTGGTGACGCCATCTATGCGCCACTGCTGTTAAAGCAATTGTCCGACCGTAAACCGGCAGACTGTGTGGTCACGACGGATGTAGGCCAACACCAGATGTGGTCAGCACAGCATATGACTTACACGCGCCCGGAAAACTTCATTACCTCCAGCGGCTTAGGGACGATGGGCTTCGGTCTCCCTGCCGCGGTAGGGGCGCAAGTTGCCCGCCCGAACGATACGGTTATCTGTATCTCCGGTGACGGCTCTTTCATGATGAACGTTCAGGAGCTGGGCACCGTTAAGCGCAAGCAGTTACCGTTGAAAATCGTCTTGCTCGATAACCAGCGTTTAGGAATGGTTCGTCAGTGGCAACAGCTGTTTTTCCAGGAACGCTACAGTGAGACTACCCTGACGGATAACCCCGATTTCCTCATTCTGGCCAGCGCCTTTGGTATCCCTGGCCAACACATCACCCGTAAAGACCAGGTTGAAGCGGCACTCGACACCATGCTGTCAAGCGAAGGGCCGTACCTGCTTCATGTCTCAATCGACGAGCTTGAGAATGTCTGGCCGTTGGTACCGCCAGGTGCCAGTAACTCACAAATGCTGGAGAAATTATCATGATGCAACATCAGGTCGCCGTGCAGGCTCGCTTCAATCCAGAGACATTAGAACGCGTTTTGCGTGTGGTGCGTCACCGTGGCTTTCAGATTTGCTCTATGAATATGGAGACGGCTACTGATGCTCAAAATATCAGTATCGAATTAACCGTTGCCAGCCCGCGGTCGGTCGACTTACTGTTTAGTCAGTTAACAAAACTGGTAGACGTTGCACATGTTGCCATCTGCCAGAGCACAACCACATCACAACAGATCCGTGCTTAAGCGCGACAGGAAGAGAAAATGACGACAAAAAAAGCTGATTACATTTGGTTCAATGGTGAGATGGTTCGCTGGGAGGACGCGAAAGTCCACGTTATGTCCCACGCGCTGCATTACGGTACCTCTGTCTTCGAAGGCATCCGTTGCTACGACTCACACAAAGGGCCAGTGGTGTTCCGTCATCGCGAACACATGCAGCGTCTGCATGACTCAGCCAAAATTTATCGTTTCCCGGTTTCTCAGAGCGTGGATGAGCTGATGGAAGCCTGCCGCGACGTGATTCGTAAGAACAACCTCACCAGTGCCTATATTCGTCCGCTGGTGTTTGTAGGTGATGTAGGCATGGGCGTGAACCCGCCAGCCGGTTATACCACCGATGTGATCATTGCTGCGTTCCCGTGGGGTGCTTATCTGGGGGCTGAAGCCCTGGAGCAGGGGATCGACGCAATGGTTTCTTCCTGGAACCGCGTGGCACCAAACACGATCCCGACGGCGGCAAAAGCGGGCGGTAACTACCTCTCCTCACTGCTTGTCGGTAGCGAAGCGCGCCGTCACGGTTATCAGGAAGGTATCGCGCTGGACGTGAATGGCTATATCTCTGAAGGTGCAGGTGAAAACCTGTTCGAAGTGAAAGACGGCATTCTGTTTACGCCGCCATTTACCTCTTCCGCTCTGCCGGGCATTACCCGTGACGCCATCATCAAGCTGGCAAAAGATTTGGGTATCGAAGTCCGTGAGCAGGTCCTGTCCCGCGAATCCCTGTACCTGGCCGATGAAGTGTTCATGTCCGGTACCGCGGCGGAAATTACGCCGGTTCGTAGCGTAGACGGTATTCAGGTTGGTGCTGGCCGCTGTGGTCCGGTCACCAAACGTATTCAGCAAGCCTTCTTTGGCCTCTTCACCGGTGAAACGGAAGATAAATACGGCTGGCTGGATCAGGTTAATCAATAAGCATAAATATGGGACGGCACGCACCGTCCCATTCAATAGTCAGACGGGAGTAAATAAAGCATGCCTAAGTATCGTTCCGCCACCACCACTCATGGCCGTAACATGGCAGGTGCCCGCGCACTGTGGCGCGCCACCGGGATGACCGACGCCGATTTCGGTAAGCCTATTATCGCCGTGGTGAACTCCTTCACCCAGTTTGTGCCGGGCCACGTGCACCTGCGCGATCTCGGCAAACTCGTTGCCGAGCAAATCGAAGCCTCTGGCGGTGTGGCGAAAGAGTTCAACACCATTGCGGTGGATGACGGTATCGCGATGGGTCACGGGGGTATGCTCTATTCACTGCCGTCGCGTGAGCTGATCGCCGACTCGGTGGAGTATATGGTGAACGCCCACTGCGCGGATGCCATGGTTTGTATCTCCAACTGCGACAAAATTACCCCAGGGATGCTGATGGCTTCCCTGCGTCTGAACATTCCGGTGATCTTCGTCTCCGGCGGTCCAATGGAAGCGGGTAAAACCAAGCTTTCCGATAAAATCATCAAGCTCGACCTGGTCGATGCGATGATTCAGGGCGCGGATCCAAAAGTTTCTGATGAGCAAAGCGATCAGGTTGAACGTTCTGCGTGCCCAACCTGTGGCTCCTGCTCAGGTATGTTCACTGCGAACTCCATGAACTGTCTGACCGAAGCGCTGGGTCTGTCTCAGCCGGGCAACGGCTCGCTGCTGGCGACCCACGCCGACCGTAAACAGCTGTTCCTCAATGCCGGTAAACGCATCGTTGAGCTGACCAAACGCTACTACGAGCAAGATGATGAAAGCGCGCTGCCGCGTAATATCGCCAGCAAAGCCGCGTTTGAAAATGCCATGACGCTGGATATCGCCATGGGTGGTTCCACCAACACCGTTCTCCACCTGCTGGCCGCCGCGCAGGAAGCTGAAATCGACTTCACCATGAGCGATATCGACAAGCTGTCCCGCAAAGTACCGCAGCTCTGTAAAGTTGCGCCGAGTACCCAGAAGTACCACATGGAAGATGTCCACCGTGCGGGTGGCGTACTGGGTATTCTCGGTGAACTGGATCGCGCCGGGCTGCTGAACCGCAACGTCAAAAACGTGCTCGGCCTGACGCTGCCGGAGTCGCTGGACAAATACGACGTCATGCTCACGAAAGACGATGCGGTGAAAAAGATGTTCCGCGCCGGCCCGGCAGGTATTCGTACCACCCAGGCCTTCTCACAGGATTGCCGCTGGGACACGCTGGATGACGATCGCGCAGAAGGCTGCATTCGCTCACTGGAACATGCCTACAGCAAGGACGGCGGTCTGGCCGTGCTCTACGGTAACTTTGCAGAAAACGGCTGTATTGTAAAAACCGCAGGCGTGGATGACAGCATTCTCAAATTCACCGGCCCGGCAAAAGTATACGAAAGCCAGGACGACGCGGTAGAGGCTATTCTCGGTGGTAAAGTGGTGGAAGGCGACGTGGTTGTCATTCGCTACGAAGGGCCGAAAGGCGGGCCGGGCATGCAGGAGATGCTCTATCCCACCACCTTCCTGAAATCCATGGGCCTCGGTAAAGCCTGTGCGCTGATCACCGACGGACGTTTCTCTGGCGGTACGTCTGGTCTCTCCATTGGCCACGTGTCACCGGAAGCGGCAAGCGGCGGCAACATCGCGATTATTGAAGATGGCGACCTGATCGAAATTGATATCCCGAATCGCGGTATTCAGTTGAAACTGAGCGACCAGGACATTGCGGCGCGTCGTGAAGCCCAGGAGGCTCGCGGCGACAAAGCCTGGACGCCAAAAGATCGCCAGCGCGACGTCTCCTTCGCCCTGCGTGCCTATGCGAGCCTTGCCACCAGTGCAGATAAAGGCGCGGTGCGCGACAAATCGAAACTTGGGGGCTAATGATGGCCGAGTCGCAACCGTTATCCGCCGCCCCTGAGGGGGCGGAATACCTCAGGGCGGTGCTACGTGCACCGGTCTATGAAGCCGTGCAGGTTACGCCGCTGCAGAAGATGGAGAAACTCTCCTCGCGCCTCGACAACGTGATTCTGGTGAAACGTGAAGACCGTCAGCCGGTACACAGCTTCAAGCTGCGTGGCGCCTACGCGATGATGGCCGGGTTGACCGATGAGCAAAAAGCGCGGGGGGTGATTACCGCCTCTGCGGGCAACCACGCGCAGGGCGTCGCGTTCTCCTCTGCGCGCCTGGGGCTGAAAGCGCTGATTGTTATGCCGGTTGCTACTGCCGATATCAAAGTGGATGCCGTACGCGGTTTCGGCGGTGAAGTGTTGCTCCACGGCGCAAACTTTGACGAAGCCAAAGCCAAAGCGATAGAGCTGGCGCAGCAACAGGGGTTTACCTGGGTGCCGCCGTTCGATCATCCGATGGTCATTGCCGGACAGGGGACGCTGGCGCTTGAGCTGCTGCAGCAGGATGCGCATCTCGACCGCGTCTTCGTGCCGGTTGGCGGTGGCGGCCTCGCGGCGGGCGTAGCGGTGCTGATCAAACAGCTGATGCCGCAAATCAAAGTGATTGCCGTTGAGGCGGAAGACTCGGCCTGTCTGAAAGCGGCGCTGGATGCCGGTCATCCGGTGGACTTACCACGCGTCGGGCTGTTTGCTGAAGGCGTGGCGGTTAAACGCATTGGCGATGAAACCTTCCGTCTTTGCCAGGAGTATCTCGACGATATTATTACCGTCGACAGCGACGCCATTTGCGCCGCAATGAAAGATCTGTTCGAAGATGTGCGTGCGGTAGCGGAACCTTCCGGCGCGCTGGCGCTGGCGGGGATGAAGAAATACATCGCGCAGCACAACATCCGCGGCGAGCGTCTGGCGCATGTCCTTTCTGGTGCCAACGTGAACTTCCACGGTCTGCGCTATGTTTCCGAACGCTGCGAGCTGGGTGAGCAACGCGAAGCGCTGCTGGCGGTTACCATTCCGGAAGAGAAGGGCAGCTTCCTGAAGTTTTGTCAGCTGCTGGGCGGCCGTTCAGTCACGGAGTTTAACTACCGTTTTGCCGACGCCCGAGATGCCTGCATTTTTGTCGGCGTACGGTTAAGCCGTGGTCTGGAAGAGCGTAAAGAGATCCTCCACCTGCTCCACGAAGGTGGCTACAGCGTCGTGGATCTCTCCGACGATGAGATGGCGAAACTGCACGTGCGTTACATGGTGGGCGGGCGTCCATCGAAGCCGCTGCAGGAACGTCTCTACAGCTTCGAGTTCCCGGAGTCACCGGGCGCGTTGCTCAAATTCCTGCATACGCTGGGCACGCACTGGAACATCTCTCTGTTCCACTACCGCAGCCACGGTACCGATTATGGACGCGTGCTGGCCGCCTTCGAACTGGGCGAGCACGAGCCTGATTTCGAAACGCGGCTGAACGAGCTGGGCTATGAGTGTCACGATGAAACCCATAACCCGGCGTTCAGGTTCTTCCTGGCAGGCTAGTGGTTAGGCAGTATCTGCCAGAAGGCATCAATAAGCGGCTCCTGCAGCCGCTTTTTTTGTGCGCACACGCCAAGCTCAAACGGCGTTTTTTCGTCGCTGCGCTCCAGAATCATCACGCGATTACGCACCGGTTCCGGGCTGTTCTCCAGGACCACCTCCGGCAGCAGTGCCACGCCGCAGCCCAGCGCCACCATTGACACCATCGCCTCATGCCCGCCAACCGTCGCGTAAATCGACGGGTTGCTGATCTTCTGGCGACGAAACCAGAGCTCAATACGACGGCGCACCGGCCCCTGATCGGCCATGATAAAAGGCACCGTGGACCAGTCCGGTTTTTCCACCGACACCTGATTACGCACCGGGCAGGGTAACGCGGGGGCAATCAACACGACCGCCAGGTTTTCCAGCATTGAGAACGCGACAGCGCCTGGCAGGGTTTCGGGTTTCCCGGCAATGGCGAGATCCGCCTCGCCTGTCACCACTTTTTCCATTGCGTCGGCGGCATCACCGGTGGTGAGTTTAATTTCCACCGACGGTTGTTCTGCGCGAAAGCGGTCAAGAATCGGCGGCAGATGGCTATAGGCCGCGGTCACGGAGCAGAAAATATGCAGCTCGCCGGACAGCGATGGCCCTTTCTGGTCAATGGTGTGTCGCAGCTGTTGATACTGCAGCAGCGTTTGTTGGGCAAAGACCCGTAACTCCTCACCGGCTTCCGTCAGGGTGACGGTGCGGTTGTCGCGTACAAACAGGGGCTGACCGAGGTCTTCCTCAAGGCGCTGGATCTGGCGCGAAAGCGTGGAGGGACTGACGTGCATCGCCCGGGCGCTGCGCCCAAAGTGACGGCTTTCCGCCAGATGCAGGAACATTTTCAGATCGCGTAAATCCACTGATTTCACTCCCCCTTTTTACATTGCAAATATTGCAACGTGACGTTGTGAATATATCAATTTCCGCAATAAATTTCCTGTCATATAGTAAGTTCATTCTCGCAAAAGCGAACCGAACAATAAGCACAACAACACAACATCACGGAGTCCATTATGGCTAACTACTTTAATACACTGAATTTGCGCCAGCAGCTGGCGCAGCTGGGCAAATGCCGCTTTATGGCGCGCGACGAATTTGCCGATGGCGCGAGCTACCTTCAGGGTAAAAAAGTGGTCATCGTCGGCTGCGGCGCCCAGGGTCTGAACCAGGGCCTGAACATGCGTGACTCCGGTCTGGATATCTCCTACGCCCTGCGTAAAGAAGCGATTGCTGAGAAGCGTGCGTCCTGGCGCAAAGCGACCGAAAATGGTTTTAAAGTCGGTACCTACGAAGAACTGATCCCCCAGGCAGACCTGGTGGTTAACCTGACGCCAGACAAACAGCACTCTGACGTTGTGCGTTCCGTGCAGCCGCTGATGAAAGACGGTGCGGCGTTGGGTTACTCCCACGGCTTTAACATCGTTGAAGTGGGCGAGCAGATCCGTAAAGACATCACCGTTGTGATGGTGGCGCCGAAGTGCCCGGGTACAGAAGTACGTGAAGAGTACAAACGTGGCTTCGGCGTGCCAACGCTTATCGCCGTTCACCCGGAAAACGATCCGAAAGGCGAAGGTATGGCGATCGCCAAAGCATGGGCTGCAGCAACGGGTGGCCACCGTGCGGGGGTTCTGGAATCGTCTTTCGTCGCGGAAGTTAAATCTGACCTGATGGGTGAGCAAACCATCCTGTGCGGTATGCTGCAGGCGGGCTCTCTGCTGTGCTTCGACAAGCTGGTGGAAGAGGGTACAGACCCGGCATACGCAGAAAAACTGATTCAGTTCGGCTGGGAAACGATCACCGAAGCGCTGAAGCAGGGCGGTATCACGCTGATGATGGACCGTCTGTCCAACCCGGCGAAACTGCGTGCTTACGCGCTGTCTGAACAGCTGAAAACGATCATGGCACCGCTGTTCCAGAAACATATGGATGACATTATCTCCGGCGAGTTCTCTTCCGGCATGATGGCGGACTGGGCTAACGACGATAAGAAACTGCTGACCTGGCGTGAAGAGACCGGTAAAACCGCTTTTGAAACCGCCCCACAGTTTGAAGGTAAAATCGGCGAGCAGGAGTACTTCGATAAAGGCGTTCTGATGATTGCGATGGTGAAAGCTGGCGTTGAGCTGGCGTTCGAAACCATGGTGGATTCCGGCATCATCGAAGAGTCTGCCTACTATGAATCACTGCACGAGCTGCCGCTGATTGCGAACACCATCGCCCGTAAGCGTCTGTACGAAATGAACGTGGTTATCTCTGATACCGCCGAGTACGGTAACTACCTGTTCTCTTACGCTTGCGTCCCGCTGCTGAAAGAGTTCATGACGACCCTGCAGCCGGGCGATCTGGGCAAAGCGATTGCGGAAGGTGCGGTGGATAACGCGCAGCTGCGTGATGTAAACGAAGCCATTCGCGGTCATGAAATCGAGAAAGTGGGCCAGAAACTGCGTGGCTACATGACCGATATGAAACGTATCGCGGTAGCAGGTTAATACCCGGGCGGGCTGATGCCCTGACCTGATTCAACGTACAAGGCCTTCTCTGAGAGAAGGCCTTGCTGTTATTTGCGGTACAGAACCTTAATAACATGGTAGCCAAACTGCGTGTGCAGTGGGCCTGTGGGTTCCAGCACCGGGCAGGAAAAGACCACTTTATCGAACGCCGGAACCATTTGACCCTGACGGAATTCACCTAAATCACCGCCGCGTTTACCTGACGGACAAATAGAGTGTTTCTTCGCCAGTTTGCCGAAGTCGGCGCCGTTTTTGATCTGCTCGAGAAGATCCAGAGCCAGTTTTTCTTCTTTTACAAGGATATGCAGTGCTGCCGCGGTTTTTGCCATGATCGTGCCTTGAGTGGTATGGATTAGGCTCGCTATACTACCACGCTGTTATTCTCCCCTCCTGACTTTCATTGAGTGATCATTTATGCGTTTAAACCCCGGACAACAACAAGCCGTCGAATTTGTCACTGGACCCTGTCTGGTGCTGGCGGGCGCGGGATCCGGCAAAACGCGCGTCATCACCAATAAGATTGCCCACCTGATCCGCGGCTGCGGGTATCAGGCTCGCCACATCGCGGCGGTGACGTTCACCAACAAAGCAGCGCGCGAGATGAAAGAGCGTGTCGGCCAGACGCTGGGGCGTAAAGAGGCGCGCGGTCTGATGATTTCCACCTTCCATACGCTGGGGCTGGATATCATCAAACGTGAATACGCCGCGCTGGGGATGAAATCCAACTTCTCACTGTTTGACGATACCGACCAGGTGGCCCTGCTCAAGGAGCTCACCGAGGGGCTGATCGAAGATGATAAGGTTCTGCTGCAACAGCTGATCTCGACGATCTCCAACTGGAAAAACGATCTGATGACCCCGGCCCAGGCCGCGGCGATCGCCAAAGGCGAGCGGGATCGGATCTTCGCCCACTGCTACGGTCTGTACGATGCGCATATGAAAGCCTGTAACGTACTGGATTTCGACGACCTGATCCTGCTTCCCACGCTACTGCTGCAGCGTAATGAAGAGGTGCGTGAGCGCTGGCAGAATAAAATCCGCTACCTGCTGGTGGATGAGTATCAGGACACCAATACCAGCCAGTATGAACTGGTGAAACTGCTGGTGGGACAGCGCGCGCGTTTCACGGTGGTCGGAGATGACGATCAGTCCATTTACTCCTGGCGCGGTGCGCGTCCGCAAAACCTGGTCCTGCTGAGTAAAGATTTCCCGGCGCTGCAGGTGATCAAACTGGAGCAGAACTACCGTTCCTCCGGGCGTATCCTTAAAGCCGCGAATATCCTGATCGCCAACAACCCGCACGTGTTCGAAAAACGCCTGTTCTCCGAACTGGGTTACGGTACAGAGCTAAAAGTGCTCAGCGCCAACAATGAAGGGCACGAAGCGGAGCGGGTCACAGGCGAACTCATCGCCCACCACTTCGTCAATAAAACCGAATACAAAGACTATGCGATCCTCTATCGCGGCAACCATCAGTCACGCGTCTTTGAAAAGATGCTGATGCAAAACCGCATCCCGTACAAAATTTCGGGCGGGACCTCCTTTTTCTCGCGGCCCGAAATCAAAGATCTTCTGGCCTACCTGCGTGTGCTCACTAACCCGGATGATGACAGCGCGTTTCTGCGTATCGTGAATACACCGAAACGGGAAATTGGCCCGGCGACGCTACAAAAGCTTGGCGAGTGGGCGATGACGCGTAATAAGAGTCTGTTTACTGCCAGCTTCGATATGGGGCTGAGTCAGACACTCACCGGCCGCGGCTACGATTCATTAACCCGCTTTACCCACTGGCTTGGTGAAGTGCAGCGGCTGGCAGAGCGCGAACCTATCGCCGCCGTGCGCGACCTTATCCACGGTATCGACTACGAGTCCTGGCTGTATGAAACCTCCGCCAGTCCGAAAGCGGCCGAGATGCGCATGAAAAACGTTAACCAGCTGTTCAGCTGGATGACTGAAATGCTGGAAGGCTCGGAGATTGATGAACCGATGACCCTGACGCAGGTGGTTACCCGCTTTACCCTGCGCGATATGATGGAGCGAGGCGAGAGCGAAGAAGAGGCCGATCAGGTTCAGCTGATGACGCTGCATGCATCAAAAGGTCTGGAATTCCCGTATGTCTATCTGGTTGGCATGGAAGAGGGGTTACTGCCGCACCAGAGCAGCATTGATGAAGATAACGTCGATGAGGAGCGCCGTCTGGCCTATGTTGGCATCACGCGCGCTCAGAAAGAGCTGACCTTCACGCTGTGCAAAGAGCGTAGACAATATGGCGAACTGGTGCGCCCGGAGCCGAGCCGTTTCCTGCTGGAACTTCCGCAGGACGACCTCATCTGGGAGCAGGAGCGTAAAGTGATTACGGCTGAAGAGCGGATGCATAAGGGGCAGGCGAACGTCGCTAACATCCGCGCCATGCTGGCGAAAGCCAAAGAGAAGGGGTAGGTTGTTACACGCCCGGCAAGCGTAGCGCTACCGGGCATGTCCGACCCATTATTTCACCTCAAGCACCCAGTGTACGTAGCTCTGCCACTGACACTCCTGCTCGACCATCTCCGCCCCAAGCGGATGATTATCCAGCCAGTTTTCCGGCAACGTCAGCGAAAGTTTCTCGTCATCCGCCACCAGATTGAGTGCCGGCAGCAAATCATCGCGGCGGCGGCTGGCAAACAGAATAGCCAGACGCAGCAGACGGCACATATGCTCGGCCACGCGCGGCGGTACGGCGTTTTGCTGATGCAAAGAGGAGAGGTCAACGGCGTTGGTCTGGTTCAACAGCAGCGTTGCCAGCAACTTTTTCTGCGCAGGGGTATAGCCGGGTAAATCGAGGTTACGCACCAGATAAGCGGCATGAGCCGGGGCCTGTTTAAAATCAATGCTCAGCCCGATTTCATGCAGTGCACAGGCACTTAGCAGCAGATCGCGACTCAAAGGGTCCAGATCCCAGGCATTAGCCACATGATCGGCGAAGCGTGACGCCAGCTGTGCCACGCGGCCTGCCTGATCGATATCAACCAGGAAACGGCGCTGCACGTTTCGCAGGGTACGGCTGCGAATGTCCTGATCGACCGACAGATGCAACATTCCGTAGACCAGACCTTCACGCAGCGCGCCGCCCGCCAGCGTCATACATTTGATGTTCAGCTCGGTGAAGATGGCGATCAGGATCGCGAGCCCGCTCGGAAATACCAGCGCGCGTTCAAGCGTCAGGCCTTCAATTTCCAGCTCTTCCAGACGCCCGCACTGAATGGCCCGCTGTTTAAGCTGCTGAAGCTTGGCAAGCGTGATCCGCTCATCCATGCCCTGCGCCATCATAATTTCCTGCAATGCCTGCACGGTACCGGAGGCCCCCACGCAGACTTTCCAGCCGTGGTAGCGCAGTTCGTCCATCACCGGGCGTAACACCTCGCGTGCGGCAGTTTCCGCCTCGTCGAAGTTTTCCTGACCCAGATTGCGGTCAGTAAAGTAGCGCTCAAGCCAGGTTACGCAACCCATCGACAGGCTGAATAGCGACGTTGCCTGCGCACCGGTGCCGGTCACGAGTTCGGTACTGGCGCCCCCGATATCCACAACCAGACGACGATCGTCGCCTCCCGTGGTGTGCGCAACACCCTGATAAATCAGGCGCGCTTCTTCTTCACCGCTGATAACCTGCACCGGGCAACCGAGAATTTCCTGCGCTTTGGCAATAAAATCCACGGCGTTAACCGCCAGGCGGAGTGTCGCAGTGGCGACGACGGTGATTTGGGAATGCGGGATATCCTGCAGACGCTCTGCAAAGAGTCGCAGGCACTGCCAGCCACGTTCCATGGCTTCAGGAGAGAGGTGATTATCGCTGCTCAGGCCCGCCGCGAGGCGGACCTTGCGCTTAATGCGCGTCAGCGTTTGTATGCTTCCAGCCACCTCGCGCACAATCAGCATATGAAAACTATTCGAACCGAGATCAATTGCCGCATAAAGCGAGGTGGAGCTGAGCATAATTGTTTAACCTGAGCGACGACGATTACGCGGCGCGCCAGATCGACGCGGGCCATTGCCGGAGCGGGCGCGGGTAAGGCGCTTAGCCGGCGGCAGTTCGCTTAATAGCGCATCCGGGTTGTACTTACTCACCGGAATAGAATGGCCGATGTACGTCTCAATCGCCGGCAGGTTCAGCGCATACTCTTCACACGCGAGGCTGATAGAATGGCCGCTTGCACCCGCACGACCGGTACGACCGATACGGTGTACATAGTCTTCGCAGTCATCCGGCAGGTCATAGTTAAAGACGTGCGTAACGGCTGGAATGTGCAGGCCGCGCGCTGCGACGTCGGTGGCGACCAGAATATCGAGATCGCCACGGGTGAATTCTTCAAGAATACGCAGGCGTTTTTTCTGCGCAACATCGCCCGTCAGCAGGCCAACACGGTGACCGTCTGCAGCCAGATGGCCCCAGATATCTTCACAGCGGTGCTTGGTGTTCGCGAAGATAATGGCGCGGTCTGGCCACTCTTCTTCGATCAGCGTTTGCAGCAGACGCATTTTCTCTTCATTGGAAGGATAGAAGAGTTCTTCTTTGATGCGGTGGCCGGTTTTCTGCTCGGGTTCCACTTCCACATATTCGGCGTTGTTCATCTGCTCGAATGCCAGTTCGCGTACGCGATACGACAGGGTCGCAGAGAACAGCATGTTGAGGCGCTGATTCGCGGGTGGCATGCGGCGGAACAGCCAGCGGATATCTTTAATGAAGCCCAGATCGTACATACGGTCAGCTTCATCCAGCACCACAACCTGGATGGCACCAAGGTTAATGTGGTTCTGTTTTGCGTAGTCGATAAGACGGCCGGTGGTACCGATCAGGATATCCACACCGCTTTCCAGCACTTTCAGCTGCTTATCGTAACCATCGCCGCCATAAGCCAGGCCGATTTTCAGGCCCGTAGCCTGCATCAGGGGTTCAGCGTCTGCGTGGATCTGTACCGCCAGTTCTCGCGTCGGGGCCATAATTAGCGCGCGCGGCTGGTTAACTTTGCGGTCTGCAATCGCTGGATGAGAAAGTAAATAATGAAACGTTGACGTTAAAAACGCCATCGTTTTGCCAGTACCGGTTTGCGCCTGCCCTGCTACGTCACGTCCCGCCAGCGTCAGCGGCAGGGCGAGAGCCTGAATGGGCGTGCAGTTATGAAACCCTTTATTTTCAAGGGCTTCGATCACTTTTGGGTGCAGGGCGAAGTCGGAAAACTTCTGTTCTGTTAAATGTGTTTTGCTCATAGTGTGGTAGAATATCAGCTTACTATTGCTTTACGAAAGCGTATCCGGTGAAATAAAGTCAACCTTTAGTTGGTTAATGCGACATCAACACGTCGTTGATGAGGGCGAAACCAACGCACCAGGCTTATTCCTGTGGAGTTATATATGAGCGATAAAATTATTCACCTGACTGACGACAGTTTTGACACGGACGTACTTAAGGCTGACGGGCTGACACTCGTCGATTTCTGGGCTGAATGGTGTGGTCCTTGCAAAATGATCGCCCCGATTCTGGATGAGATCGCTGACGAATATCAGGGCAAACTGACCGTTGCCAAGCTGAACATCGACCAGAACCCGGGCACCGCACCAAAATACGGTATCCGTGGCATTCCGACCCTGCTGCTGTTCAAAAACGGCGAAGTGGCAGCGACCAAAGTGGGCGCACTGTCCAAAGGTCAACTGAAAGAGTTCCTCGACGCTAATCTGGCGTAAGGTTTCTTTGCTGCGCGTCCAGAGCGCCTAAATTATGTGGAACTCTGGACGCCCGGCTGAAGTCGTGCTAAGTTAGCTATGACTTCGTTTTAAACATATCTTGTTGTTTGAATCTTGTTTTACCCGATACTTCCCGTTGTTGACACAAACAGTGCGTGAAGTTGCTAAATTCCGGGCTTGTCACTCAATCCGTCTTGTCGTTTCAGTTCTGCGTTTTTTCCCTGTGACCAGACAGCGAACAGACATGAGTTGATGGCCGCTAAACAGGCATGGATGACCCTGCCATACCATTCACAACATTAAGTTCGAGTATCACCCCGAGTTTAAGAACCCACACCATTATGAATCTTACCGAATTAAAGAATACGCCGGTTTCTGAGCTGATCACTCTCGGCGAAAATATGGGGCTGGAAAACCAGGCTCGTATGCGCAAGCAGGACATCATTTTCGCCATCCTGAAGCAGCACGCTAAGAGTGGCGAAGATATCTTTGGCGACGGTGTGCTGGAGATATTGCAAGACGGATTTGGTTTCCTCCGCTCTGCAGACAGCTCCTACCTCGCCGGCCCTGACGACATCTACGTATCCCCTAGCCAAATCCGCCGTTTCAACCTCCGCACTGGTGACACCATTTCAGGTAAGATTCGTCCTCCAAAAGAGGGTGAACGCTACTTTGCGCTGTTGAAAGTGAATGAAGTTAACTTCGACAAACCGGAAAACTCCCGTAATAAGATCCTGTTTGAGAACTTAACGCCGCTGCACGCGAACTCTCGCCTGCGCATGGAGCGTGGTAACGGCTCAACTGAAGATTTAACCGCTCGCGTCCTGGATCTGGCATCGCCAATCGGTCGTGGCCAGCGTGGTCTGATCGTCGCACCGCCAAAAGCGGGTAAAACCATGCTGCTGCAGAATATCGCGCAGAGCATCGCTTATAACCACCCAGACTGCGTACTGATGGTACTGCTGATTGACGAACGTCCGGAAGAAGTGACCGAGATGCAGCGTCTGGTTAAAGGTGAAGTGGTTGCTTCTACCTTTGACGAACCCGCATCTCGCCACGTTCAGGTTGCGGAAATGGTTATCGAGAAGGCGAAACGCCTGGTTGAACACAAGAAAGACGTGATCATCCTACTCGACTCCATCACCCGTCTGGCGCGTGCCTACAACACCGTCGTTCCGGCTTCCGGTAAAGTGCTGACGGGGGGTGTGGACGCTAACGCCCTGCATCGTCCAAAACGCTTCTTCGGTGCGGCACGTAACGTGGAAGAGGGCGGCAGCCTGACCATCATCGCTACGGCGCTGATCGATACGGGTTCCAAAATGGACGAAGTTATTTACGAAGAGTTTAAAGGTACAGGTAACATGGAACTGCACCTCTCTCGTAAAATTGCTGAGAAACGCGTCTTCCCGGCTATCGACTACAACCGTTCCGGTACCCGTAAAGAAGAGCTGCTCACCACCCAGGAAGAGCTGCAGAAAATGTGGATCCTGCGCAAAATCATCCATCCAATGGGTGAAATCGACGCAATGGAGTTCCTCATTAACAAACTGGCGATGACCAAAACTAACGACGATTTCTTCGATATGATGAAACGCTCGTAACGCAAATAAAGCCAGCAAGCGCCACGTTTTTACGTGGCGTTTTTCTTTTATGGCTTATACGCTATTAATGCAGACTCCCATTTCAGACCAGTCAGTGCGACAATAAGACTGTTTGTGCAGTTAACGAAATAATTGATTGAAAAATATACAAAGGGAGTTGTAAGAAGCCTTCTTTATTACTTCTGAGGCAGGGGCTTCATGGTTATACTTCCGGGACTAACTTTTGTTGAGAGCAATCCATTGTGAATCTACTCACCGCCGTTACTGAGCTAATCAGTATTTTTTTATTCACAACCTGTTTTTTGTTCATCGCGCGTAAGGTGGCCAAAAGAATAGGGTTGGTGGATAAGCCTAATTTTCGTAAACGTCATCAGGGACTTATTCCTCTGGTTGGAGGGATTTCTGTTTACGCTGGTATCTGTTTCACGTTTGGTATTGCGGATTATTATATTCCACACGCCGCCCTCTACCTTGCCTGCGCCGGTGTCCTGGTGTTAGTCGGGGCGCTGGATGATCGGTTCGATATCGCGGTAAAAATTCGCGCCACCGTCCAGGCCGCCATTGGCGTTATCATGATGGTCGTTGGTGGGCTATATCTGAGAAGCCTCGGTTATGTGTTCGGACCCTGGGAGTTAGTACTGGGGCCCTTTGGCTTCTTCCTGACACTGTTTGCCGTCTGGGCGGCGATAAATGCTTTCAACATGGTGGATGGTATTGACGGCCTGCTCGGTGGATTGTCGTCGGTTTCGTTTGCCGCAATCGGCATCATTTTATGGTTCGATGGTCAGTACAGCCTGTCGATGTGGTGTTTTGCCATGATTGCCGCCATTCTGCCTTATATCCTCTTAAATCTCGGTGCGCTCGGTCGTCGCTATAAAGTGTTTATGGGTGATGCGGGCAGTACGCTGATCGGCTTTACCGTTATCTGGATTTTGCTGGAGACCACACAGGGTAAAACTCACCCGATTAGCCCGGTAACAGCGCTGTGGATTATTGCCATTCCGCTAATGGATATGGTGGCGATTATGTATCGTCGTCTGCGTAAAGGAATGAGTCCTTTCTCTCCCGATCGCCAGCATATTCACCATCTCATCATGCGTGCCGGTTTTACTTCACGTCAGGCGTTTGTGCTGATTACCCTGGCTGCCGCTATTCTGGCCGCAATTGGGGTGGCTGCGGAATATGCTCATTTCATCCCTGAATGGGTCATGTTGGTATTATTCTTGCTAGCGTTTTTCCTGTACGGCTACTGCATTAAGCGCGCATGGAAAGTGGCGCGGTTTATTAAACGTCTTAAACGCAGGATGCGTCGCAACAGTGGCAACAATACAACATTAACTAAGTAAAACCGGGACTATGATGACTCAACCGTTGGCGGGAGCGAAATCAGTGGTAACTGAGAATGAGCTGGATATTCGGGGTTTGTTTCGCGTGTTGTGGGCAGGCAAACTTTGGATTGCGGGGATCGCGCTGGGGTTTGCATTGTTAGCGCTGGCCTACACCTTCTTTGCAAAACAAGAGTGGAGCGCTACGGCAATCACTGATAAACCAACGGTTAATATGCTCGGGGGGTTCTATTCCCAGCAGCAGTTCCTGCGTAACCTGGATATCAAAGCCAATCTGGCCACCCCAGATCAGGCTTCCGTCATGGATGAGGCCTATAAAGAGTTTGTGATGCAGCTGGCTTCCTGGGATACGCGCCGTGATTTCTGGAGCCAGACGGATTATTACAAGCAACGGATGGTGGGCAACAGTAAAGCCGATGCCGCGCTGCTGGATGACATGATTAATAACATTCAGTTTATGCCGGGAGATGCGCTGCGTAACGTCAACGACAGCGTCAAGCTGATTGCCGAAACCGCGCCGGATGCCAATAACCTGTTGCGCCAGTACGTTGCCTTTGCCAGCCAGCGTGCGGCAAGCCACCTTAATGAAGAGCTGAAAGGTGCCTGGGCTGCCCGTACTATCCAGATGAAAGCGCAGGTTAAACGTCAGGAAGAGGTGGCTAAAGCCATCTTCGCCCGCCGTGTACACAATATTGAGCAGGCGCTGAAAATTGCCGAACAGCACAATATTTCCCGCACCGAGACGGACGTGCCGGCAGATGAACTGCCTGATTCAGAAATGTTCCTTCTCGGGCGCCCAATGCTGCAGGCTCGACTGGAAAACCTCCAGGCCGTTGGCCCTGATTTTGACCTCGACTACGATCAAAACCGCGCGATGCTGAACACCCTGAATGTCGGTCCAACAATGGACCCGCGTTTTCAGACCTATCGTTATTTGCGAACGCCTGAAGAACCTGTAAAACGCGATAGTCCGCGCCGCGCATTCCTGATGATCATGTGGGGGATTGTGGGTGCACTGACTGGCGCAGGCGTGGCGTTAACGCGTCGTCGCACTAACTAAGAACGCCGTCTACGATGAAGGCTGCGGCCTTCATCGTTTAATCGAAGAGAATCGATGTGAAAGTACTTACCGTATTTGGCACCAGGCCGGAGGCCATTAAGATGGCACCTCTGGTTCATGCGCTGGCCAGTGATCCTGATATTGAAGCGAAAGTGTGCGTCACTGCCCAACACCGTGAGATGCTCGATCAGGTCTTAACTCTCTTTTCTATCGTCCCGGATTACGATCTCAATATTATGAAACCGGGGCAGGGGTTAACGGAGATAACCTGCCGTATTCTGCAAGAGCTCAAGCCGATTCTGGAGTCCTTCAAACCTGACGTGGTTCTGGTGCATGGCGATACCACCACCACGGTGGCAACCAGCCTGGCTGCGTTTTACCAGCGAATTCCTGTCGGCCACGTTGAGGCGGGTCTGCGTACCGGCAACCTTTATTCGCCGTGGCCCGAAGAGGCTAACCGCACACTCACCGGCCATCTGGCGATGTACCATTTTGCGCCCACCGAAAATTCACGACAGAACCTGCTACGTGAAAATATTGCCGACAACAAAATCTTTGTCACCGGGAATACGGTGATTGATGCCCTGATTTGGGTTCGTGACCGCGTGCTGTCAAACAACGATCTTCAGAAAGAACTCGCCGCACGCTACCCCTTCCTGGACAATGGCAAAAAAACCATTCTGGTCACTGGCCACCGTCGCGAGAGCTTTGGACGTGGTTTTGAGCAAATCTGTCATGCCCTGGCAGAAATCGCCGCGCAGAATCAGGATGTGCAGATTGTCTACCCGGTGCACCTTAATCCTAACGTCAGCGAGCCGGTCAACCGTATCCTTGGGCATATAGAAAACGTCCTGCTGATTGAACCGCAGGACTATTTGCCGTTTGTCTGGCTGATGAACCACGCCTGGCTGATCCTGACCGATTCCGGCGGTATTCAGGAAGAGGCGCCGTCTCTCGGCAAGCCTGTGCTGGTCATGCGTGAAACGACTGAACGCCCGGAAGCAGTGAAAGCGGGCACGGTACGTCTGGTCGGCACCAATACACAGCTGATCGTCGAAGAGGTGACGCGCCTGCTGCACGACGACGAAGAGTATCAGGCGATGAGCCGGGCCCATAACCCGTATGGTGATGGGCAGGCTTGTGGCCGTATTTTGCATGCACTTAAACACAATCGGGTATCGCTATGAGTTTTACTACCATCTCTGTCATTGGTCTTGGCTACATTGGCTTGCCCACAGCGGCAGCGTTTGCCTCCCGTCAAAAACAGGTTGTGGGCGTGGATATCAACGCGCGTGCGGTGGAAACCATTAACCGTGGCGAAATTCATATCGTGGAGCCCGATCTCGACCGCGTGGTGAAAGAAGCGGTTGATGGCGGATTCCTGCGTGCTAGCACGACGCCGGTCGAGGCAGATGCATATCTTATTGCGGTGCCAACCCCCTTTAAAGGTGACCATGAGCCCGACATGGCTTATGTCGAAGCGGCGGCAAAATCGATTGCACCGGTCCTGAAAAAAGGGGCTCTGGTGATCCTGGAGTCCACTTCGCCCGTCGGCGCTACCGAACAGATGGCGCAGTGGCTGGCGCAAGCCCGACCTGACTTACGCTTCCCGCAGCAGGCGGGCGAGGAGGCTGATATCAATATTGCTTACTGCCCTGAGCGCGTGCTGCCAGGTCAGGTGATGGTAGAGCTGATTAAAAACGATCGCGTGATCGGCGGCATGACGCCAGTCTGTTCTGCACGCGCCAGCGCGCTTTACAAGATTTTCCTTGAAGGCGAGTGCGTGGTGACCAACTCCCGCACCGCTGAAATGTGCAAGCTCACGGAAAACAGTTTCCGGGACGTGAATATCGCCTTCGCGAATGAACTGTCGCTGATTTGCGCCGATCAGGGGATTAACGTCTGGGAGTTGATTAGCCTGGCGAATCGCCATCCGCGCGTGAATATCCTCCAGCCTGGCCCGGGCGTGGGCGGTCACTGTATCGCTGTCGACCCGTGGTTTATTGTGGCGCAAAACCCGGCGCAGGCCCGCCTGATCCGCACCGCGCGTGAAGTGAATGACAGCAAGCCACACTGGGTGCTCAGTCAGGTGAAAGCCACCGTAGCGGACTGTCTGGCTGAGAGCGGCAAACGCGCCAGTGAGCTGAAAATTGCCTGCTTTGGTCTGGCATTCAAACCGAATATTGACGACTTACGCGAAAGCCCGGCGATGGAGATTGCAGAGATGATCGCTGGCTGGCACACCGGCGAAACGCTGGTGGTTGAACCCAATATTCATGAACTGCCGGCAAAACTGGCGGGCCACTGTACGTTGACCGCGCTGGATGAGGCGCTGGCGACGGCGGATGTGCTGGTGCTGCTGGTGGATCATAAAGAATTTAAAGCGACGTCCGGTGATGCCGTACGCCAACAGTATGTGGTTGATACGAAAGGTGTCTGGCGTTGAGCCACCTGAAGGGGGTTCTCGAGTCCCTTGAGTGGGAGAGTGCCTTTTTTGGTCTGCCATCAGCCATCGTGCGCCTGCGCGACGATGCGCCGGTTCTGACTGACGCCGACTTCACCGCCTGGCCGCGGGTGCAGGCCAGGATCCCCGCAGACCGTGCCGACCTGCTCGATGCGCTCCAGCAACAAGGTTTTCAGCTGGTTGAAGGCGAGGTTGATCTGTCCCTTACGCTCACCCATCATGATTCGCCCGGTGCGGAAGTGGCAACGGAGCAGGATATCCCCGCGCTGCGTCAGATGGCGGCGCAGGCGTTTGCCCGGAGCCGCTTTCGTGCACCGTGGTACGCACCGGACGACAGTGGGCGTTTCTACGCCCAGTGGGTAGAGAACGCGGTAAAAGGCACCTTTGACCATGTGTGCCTGGTGTTTCGCACTGCAGACGGCCAGATTGAGGGATTTGTCTCGCTTCGTAAGCTCAACGCGAACGAGGGGCGTATTGGTTTATTAGCCGGGCGCGGCATGGGCGAAAAACTCATGCAGGCGGCGCTTCACTGGGCGCAGCAGCAACAGCTTTTGACTCTGCGGGTGGCAACCCAGATGGGCAACACCGCCGCGCTTAAACGTTATATCGCGAGTGGTGCCAACATCGACGCCACCGCTTACTGGTTATACAGGTGACAAGATGATTCCATTTAACGCACCACCCGTCGTGGGCACTGAACTCGACTATATGCAGTCTGCTATGGGCAGCGGCAAACTCTGTGGTGACGGTGGTTTTACCCGTCGCTGCCAGCAGTGGATGGAGCAGCGGTTTCACAGCGCTAAAGTCCTGCTGACCCCGTCCTGTACCGCATCGCTGGAAATGGCGGCGTTGCTGCTGGATATCCAGCCGGGCGATGAAGTGATCATGCCGAGCTACACCTTCGTCTCTACAGCGAATGCCTTTGTCCTGCGTGGTGCGAAAATCGTCTTTGTGGATATTCGCCCGGATACCATGAACATTGATGAGACGCTGATTGAAGCGGCAATCACGGACAAAACGCGCGCGATTGTGCCGGTTCACTACGCGGGTGTGGCGTGTGAGATGGACACCATCATGGCGATCGCCAAAAAACATGACCTGTTCGTGGTTGAAGATGCCGCTCAGGGCGTGATGTCGACCTATAAAGGGCGAGCGCTGGGAACGATCGGCCATATCGGCTGCTTTAGCTTCCACGAAACCAAAAACTATACCGCCGGTGGCGAAGGTGGTGCGACGCTGATTAACGACCGTGCGCTGGTCGAGCGCGCGGAAGTGATCCGTGAAAAAGGCACCAACCGCAGCCAGTTCTTCCGGGGGCAAGTAGACAAATATACCTGGCGCGATATTGGCTCAAGCTATCTGATGGCCGATCTGCAGGCGGCATACCTGTGGGCGCAACTGGAGGCAGCGGACCGCATTAATCTTCAGCGCCTGTCCCTGTGGCAAACTTATTACGACGCGCTGCAACCGCTGGCACAAGCCGGGCGAATTGAGCTGCCGACCCTTCCGGCTGATTGCGTCCATAATGCCCATATGTTCTACATCAAACTGCGCGATAACGACGATCGCAGCAAGTTGATTGCCTGGCTAAAAGAAGCCGAAATTCTGGCGGTGTTCCACTATATCCCGCTGCACTCCAGCCCTGCAGGAGAGGCATTTGGGGTCTTCGCGGGTGAAGATCGCTACACCACGAAAGAAAGTGAGCGTTTGCTTCGTTTGCCACTGTTCTACAACCTCGCGCCTGTTAACCAGCGTACGGTGATTAACACCCTTCTGAGTTATTTCGGCTGATATGTCTCTGGCAAAAGCATCGGTGTGGACCGCCGCGTCCACACTTGTCAAAATTGGCGCCGGGCTACTGGTCGTCAAGCTGCTGGCCGTCTCATTCGGCCCTTCAGGCGTCGGGCTGGCAGGCAATTTCCGTCAGCTTGTGACCGTCCTTGGGGTACTGGCCGGCGCAGGGATTTTCAACGGCGTCACGAAATATGTTGCGCAGTACCATGATGATGCGGCCCAGCTTCGCCGTGTTGTCGGTACATCCTCGGCGATGGTCACCGGCTTTTCGACCCTGATGGCGGTTATTTTCCTGCTGGCAGCGGCACCCATAAGCCAGGGGTTATTTGGTCACACCCATTATCAGGGGCTGGTTCGTCTGGTCGCGCTGGTTCAGCTGGGCATTGCCTGGGCTAACCTGCTGCTGGCGCTGATGAAAGGCTTTCGTGATGCGGCCGGGAACGCACTGGCGTTAATCCTCGGCAGCGTCATCGGCGTGATTGCCTACTATTTTTGTTATCGGCTGGGCGGCTATGAAGGCGCGTTGCTGGGGCTGGCGCTGGTACCGGCATTAGTGGTCGTTCCGGCGGCGTTCATGCTAATGAGTCGGGGCACCATTCCGTTGAGTTACCTGAAACCTCAATGGGATAAGGTGCTGGCAAGCCAGCTGGGAAAATTTACCCTGATGGCGCTCATCACCTCCGTCACGCTCCCCGTCGCCTATGTGATGATGCGAAACCTGCTGGCGGCGCATTACAGCTGGGACGAAGTTGGGATTTGGCAAGGGGTGAGCAGTATTTCCGATGCCTACCTCCAATTTATAACGGCTTCCTTTAGCGTCTATTTGCTGCCAACCTTATCGCGCCTGACCTCCAGGCAGGATATCACGCGCGAAATTTCCCGCTCACTGCGGTTTGTCCTTCCCGCCGTTGCGGCAGCCAGTTTAACCGTATGGCTATTGCGCGATGTCGCCATCTGGCTGCTCTTCTCCGCGAAGTTTACCGCCATGCGCGATCTGTTTGCCTGGCAACTGGTGGGCGACGTACTGAAAGTGGGGGCTTACGTTTTTGGTTATCTGGTGATTGCGAAAGCCTCGCTACGGTTGTATATCCTGGCGGAAATCAGCCAGTTTGCATTACTGACCGCATTCTCACACTGGTTGATCCCGTCACACGGTGCGCTGGGGGCGGCTCAGGCCTATATGGCAACCTATATCGTTTATTTCGCTGCCTGTTGCGGCGTATTTTTACTTTGGCGTAAACGCGCATGACTGCACTGATTCACATACTGGGATCGGATATCCCACACCATAACCAGACCGTGTTACGGTTCTTCAATGATGAACTGGCATCGGGGGATCCCGACGCTCGTGAGTTTATGGTTGCCGGTCAGGATAATGGCCTGAGCGTGGCGTGTCCGGCGCTGACTCTCTCTTTCTGGCCGGACAAGGCTGCGCTGGCGAAGGCGGTTGTTGCCAAAGCCAAAGCGGATCGTGAGCAACGTTTCTTTTTCCATGGGCAGTTTAATACCGGCCTGTGGCTGGCGCTCCTGAGCGGGGGGATCAAACCTTCGCAGTGCAGCTGGCATATCTGGGGAGCCGATCTCTACGAAGTCTCCAGCGGCTGGAAATTCCGTCTTTTCTACCCGTTGCGGCGCATGGCGCAGGGGCGTGTGGGATGCGTTTTCGCGACCCGTGGCGATCTCAATTATTTTGCTAAACGCCACCCTGACGTACGCGGTGAGCTACTCTATTTCCCGACCCGAATGAACCCGGCGCTGAACAACATGGCGAATGATACGCCGCGCGAGGGTAAACTGACGATTCTGGTGGGTAATTCAGGCGATCGCAGCAATGAACATCTTGCCGCGCTCAGTGCGGTACATCAGCAGTTTGGCGACACCGTGAATGTGATTGTGCCGATGGGGTATCCGGCCAATAACGATGCCTATATCGATGAGGTCCGCCAGCAGGCACTCGCGTTATTTAGCGCCGGGAATGTGCACATTCTCCACGATAAGCTGGAATTTGATGAGTATCTTGCGCTGCTGCGTCGGTGCGATCTGGGCTATTTCATCTTTGCCCGTCAGCAAGGAATTGGCACGCTGTGTCTGCTGATTCAGGCGGGTGTGCCCTGCGTACTCAATCGCGAAAACCCGTTCTGGCAGGACATGGCGGAGCAGCATCTGCCGGTGCTGTTTACTTCCGACGTGCTTAACGAAGAGGTGGTCCGGGAAGCGCAGAGACAACTGGCGCTGGTGGACAAAAGTGCCATCGACTTCTTTAGCCCGAACTACCTCACGCCGTGGCACCGCGCGCTGCGTATCGCTGCAGGAGACAAAGCATGAGCCAGTTGCAATTCAGCGGCTTACTGATCGTTTGGCTTCTGAGCACTTTATTCATCGCCACGCTCACCTGGTTCGAGTTTCGCCGGGTGCGTTTTAACTTTAACGTCTTCTTCTCGTTACTGTTTCTTCTGACCTTCTTTTTCGGATTCCCGCTGACCAGCATTCTGGTCTTCCGGTTTGACGTGAGTGTTGCCCCGCCCGAGATCCTGCTTCAGGCGATCCTGGCAGCGACCTGCTTCTACGCCGTCTACTACGCCACCTATAAAACGCGCCTGCGTTCAGCGCAATCCACCGCGCCGCGCCGGGCGCTCTTCACCATGAACCGGGTGGAGACGCACCTGACGTGGGTGATGCTGATGACGATCGCGCTGGTAAGCGTGGGTATCTTCTTCATGCACAATGGTTTTCTGCTGTTCAAGCTCCAGTCCTACAGCCAGATTTTTTCTGCCGAAGTGTCGGGTGTGGCGCTTAAGCGCTTCTTCTACTTCTTCATTCCGGCGATGCTGGTGATCTTTTTCCTGCGTCAGGACAGCAAAGCCTGGCTGTTTTTCCTGGTGAGTACCGTCGCCTTCGGTTTCCTGACCTACATGATTGTGGGAGGGACGCGTGCAAATATCATCATCGCTTTCGCAATCTTCCTGTTTATCGGCATCATCCGCGGGTGGATCTCTTTATGGATGCTGGTGGCTGCTGGGGTGTTTGGCATTGTTGGCATGTTCTGGCTTGCCCTGAAGCGCTACGGGCTCAACGTAGCCGGTGACGAGGCGTTTTACACATTCCTCTATCTCACGCGCGACACCTTCTCGCCGTGGGAAAACCTGGCGTTGTTGCTGCAAAACTACGACAAAATCGATTTCCAGGGCCTTGCGCCTATTGTGCGCGACTTTTATGTCTTTATCCCAACCTGGCTGTGGCCAGACCGTCCCGGCGTCGTACTCAACACGGCAAACTATTTTACCTGGGAAGTGCTGAACAACCACTCAGGCCTTGCGATCTCACCTACGTTGATTGGCTCGCTGGTGGTGATGGGGGGAAGCTGGTTTATCCTGCCGGGGGCGGTGGTGGTGGGGCTGATCATCAAGTGGTTTGACTGGCTCTACGTGCGCGGCAACGAAGAAACAAACCGCTATAAGGCGGCTATTTTGCACAGTTTCTGCTTTGGTGCCATTTTCAATATGATCGTTCTGGCGCGAGAAGGGCTGGATTCATTCGTGTCGCGCGTGGTTTTCTTCATGGTCGTTTTTGGCATCTGCCTGTTACTGGCCAAACTGTTGTACTGGCTGTTTGACAGTGCAGGGCTTGTGCATAAGCGCGAGCCGCAGGGCAGCACAACGCTGTCGCAAGTGTGAGTAGGGAAAGTCATGACGGATAAAACTTCTGCACCGCGCTATACGCTGCGCGGTCTGCAGCTTATTGGCTGGCGTGATATGCAACACGCGCTGGATTTTCTGTTCGCTGGTGGTCAGATGAAATCTGGTACGCTGGTCGCCATTAATGCGGAAAAGATGCTGGCGGTGGAAGACAACGCCGAAGTGAGAGGCCTGATAGAAGCGGCTGAATTTAAATATGCCGACGGTATCAGCGTGGTGCGTTCAATCCGCAAAAAGTATCCTGGCGCTAATGTATCTCGCGTGGCAGGGGCCGATCTCTGGGAGCAACTGATGGCACGCGCAGGGGCGGAAGGCACGCCGGTATTCCTGATTGGCGGTAAGCCGGAGGTGCTGGCGCAGACCGAAGCGAAGTTGCGCAGTCAATGGAATGTTAACATCGTGGGCAGCCAGGATGGCTACTTCAAACCAGAGGCCCGGCAGGCGCTGTTTAAACGCGTTCGCGACAGTGGAGCGAAAATCATCACCGTGGCGATGGGCTCCCCACGCCAGGAGATCCTGATGCGTGACTGCCGTCAGGTGTGTCCGGATGCCCTTTATATGGGCGTTGGCGGAACGTATGACGTTTTTACCGGCCACGTTAAGCGCGCGCCCAAAGTCTGGCAAAACCTGGGGCTGGAGTGGCTGTATCGCCTGCTATCTCAGCCGACGCGGATTACACGACAGATCCGTCTGCTTCGCTACCTTACCTGGCACTACACCGGGAAAATGTAATCAAAATGTAGCGCGATATGCTGTTCGCGCTGCAACTCCCCTGCAAAACTGCTGCGAATCTGTGCAATGCATTCATTTTTTTTATGCATCGTTTGCCATTTGCTGCATTTTAAGAAACCATTCGCCCCGTATTTTAGTACCCCTAAAAAACAATACCCGGCCTGAAGTCGGGAAACAGCAAACACAATCGAGGATCTATGGCAGAGAAAAAACCGGAGCTACAGCGTGGGCTGGAGGCTCGTCATATTGAACTGATAGCGCTGGGCGGCACTATCGGCGTGGGCCTGTTTATGGGCTCCGCAAGCACGCTCAAATGGGCAGGACCTTCGGTCTTGCTGGCTTATATCATTGCGGGATTGTTCGTTTTCTTCATCATGCGTTCGATGGGCGAAATGCTCTTCATGGAGCCCGTCACGGGCTCCTTCGCCGTTTACGCGCACCGATATATGAGCCCGTTCTTTGGCTACCTGACGGCCTGGTCATACTGGTTTATGTGGATGGCGGTCGGCATCTCTGAAATCACGGCGATAGGGGTCTACGTGCAGTTCTGGTTCCCGGACATGGTCCAGTGGATACCGGCGCTGATTGCCGTGGGGCTGGTGGCACTGGCAAACCTTGCCGCGGTTCGTCTTTATGGTGAAATCGAATTCTGGTTTGCGATGATCAAAGTCACCACCATCATCGTGATGATTGTGGTCGGGCTGGGCGTTATCTTCTTCGGCTTTGGCAACGGCGGGCACGCCATTGGCTTTGGTAACCTGACCGAAAACGGCGGCTTCTTTGCGGGCGGCTGGAAGGGCTTCCTGACGGCACTGTGTATCGTTGTGGCCTCTTATCAGGGGGTCGAGCTTATCGGTATTACCGCGGGTGAAGCGAAAAACCCGCAGGTTACGCTGCGCAGCGCCGTAGGCAAGGTGCTGTGGCGTATCCTGATTTTCTATGTGGGGGCGATCTTCGTTATCGTAACCATCTTCCCGTGGAATGAAATTGGCACGACCGGTAGCCCGTTTGTCTTGACCTTCGCGAAGATTGGCATCACGGCAGCAGCAGGCATCATTAACTTTGTGGTTCTGACGGCGGCGTTGTCAGGCTGCAACAGCGGGATGTACAGTTGCGGACGTATGCTCTACGCGCTGTCCAGAAACAACCAGCTGCCAGCGGCAATGGCAAAAGTTTCGCGTGCGGGCGTGCCGGTTGCGGGTGTGGCGGTGTCGATTGTGATCCTGCTGATTGGCTCTTGCCTGAACTACATCATCCCGAATCCGCAGCGCGTATTCGTTTATGTCTACAGCGCCAGCGTGCTGCCAGGCATGGTGCCCTGGTTTGTTATCCTGATTAGCCAGCTGCGTTTCCGCCAGGCACATAAAAAGGCCATCGCCAGCCATCCGTTCCGTTCCATTCTGTTCCCGTACGCCAACTATTTGACGATGGCGTTCCTGGTTTGCGTATTAATTGGAATGTACTTTAATGAAGATACGCGCATGTCGCTGTTTGTCGGGATGATCTTCCTGGCGGCGGTGACCGCGGCGTATAAGCTTTTTGGTCTGGGCCGCCGCGCTACCTCGCAGAAAGTGGAGGAATAAGCGGCAAAATGTGCAAACCATAACCAAACGCGCATTTTTTTCAAAAAAGCACTAGACAGCGGGGTCGGAGGTACGTAATATCCAGCCCCGCAACGGCGCTAAGCGCCCGTAGCTCAGCTGGATAGAGCGCTGCCCTCCGGAGGCAGAGGTCTCAGGTTCGAATCCTGTCGGGCGCGCCATTTTAGTCCCGGCGCTAGAGCTGCGGTGGTCTGAGAAGTAGTCAGTACCGCGTGAAAGAATACAGTGGTGGCTATAGCTCAGTTGGTAGAGCCCTGGATTGTGATTCCAGTTGTCGTGGGTTCGAATCCCATTAGCCACCCCATTATTGAAAGAGTTGTGAATTGCGAAGGTGGCGGAATTGGTAGACGCGCTAGCTTCAGGTGTTAGTGTTCTTACGGACGTGGGGGTTCAAGTCCCCCCCCTCGCACCACGACTTTTTAATGAATTGAACTAAAAATTCAAAAAGCAGTACATCGGCGAGTAGCGCAGCTTGGTAGCGCAACTGGTTTGGGACCAGTGGGTCGGAGGTTCGAATCCTCTCTCGCCGACCAATTTTGAACCCCGCTTCGGCGGGGTTTTTTGTTTTCTGCGCCTTTCTCTCCTCTGTAGTGATTCCACGACAACAGCCGGCTTCCTTGTCGCGATTCAGCGACACATAACACACTGAAAGTAAAAGATATAATAATTTGGCGGCTTTCGTGTCTCCTCCAGACGACATTTCGTCGTGTTTATCAGCAGGTTGTAGGGTCTAAGATACCGCTCAACAACATAATTTCCTTTTATCTTAAAATGTTGCGCGATGTAAAAGTTCTGCGTGTCAAGTTGGCACGTTACGTGCAATAATATACGTGTAGATGCTCATTCCATCTCTTATGTTCGCCTTAGTGCCTCATAAACTCAGGAATGACGCAGAGCCATTTACGGTGCTTATCGTCCACTGACAGATGTCGCTTCGGCCTCATCAGACACCATGGGCATAACGTTGAGTGAAGCACCAAATATGTTGTCTTACAGACCTGTTTTAACGCCTGCTTTTATAGCAGGCGTTTTTTTATGCCTTATTCCCGGTAAACGTACATGATCAGGGCGACCAGTATCAGAGCGGCTGACGAAACGCTGTAAAGCGCTTGTATGGAGCCAAACCCTGCTGCCGCCATCGCGGCAATACCGGTGAAAAGCGAGGCACTGAGCGTTTGCCAGCGCCAGGCTTTACTGCTGGCCGAAGCCATGTGCGTGGTTTGAAAACTGCTGAGTACGGCAAACGTGCCAGCCGCAAAGAGAACATTTGAGGCCAGGTGTGCGACAAATATCATCCCCAGCGCGCATGCCATCCACCCGGACAACAGCGGGAGCATCCCATACGCGGCAAGGAAGATGCCGAGACACAGTAAAATCCGTGGCGTGTGTGCTGCAAAACGCGTCAGGCTGTCTCTTTTTAGCAGCAGGGGACCGCAAAGTTGTCCCATGCTCCTTGCAAAAAGCAGTGGCAAAGCAAGGCTGGCCGCATCCTGAGGATGGATCTGCTGTGCCATTGCCGGAAGAAGTGCCATGGCCGGTGAACCGACGGCGGCCAGCGCAGGCAAAATCAGCAAACTGCGTTTCTGCCGGATGGTCAACATCTGCCAGCGTAAAGCCGCAGGCGCTTTCTCTTCAGTGGGGACTGCCAGTGTGGGCGCGAAATATACACGACCCACCAGCCAGAGCATGAACAGCGATCCGAGAAAGCTGATGGCATCAATGGCCAGCAAGGCGAGGATGGCGATCTTCTGGAAAAGTACCATCCCCAGCCCGGTGCCTAACAAAACCTGAGCGGCAAAAATCACATTCTCGAGGCAGGTTGCGGCAGGCAGTTCTGCTTCTCTGAGTCCGCGTTTAAAGAGCAGCGTCAGCGCAGGCCAGCTCATCCCGTTGAGCAGTGCTTCGGTGGACTGCACGGCCAGTAACGCAGGGATACTGTGATACTGCACGCCCAGCAGGGGAAAGAGCAGGGCCAGTAAGCCAAGCCCCTCGGTGAGTATCAACAGGGATATCGGAGAATAGCGCGCGCACAGCTTTTCACTGATGAGGCTGCCGATAAAGCCAGGTAGCGTGGCGAAAAGAAAGGCGAGGGTAAGCAGCGCGGGCGGGGCGGACCATGCTAACAGTAAGCCGAAGACCACCACCTGGGTGACGCCATTTCCCAGTGATGTAAAGATAAAGGCACAGGCCAGCAGGCGCAGCCAGCGGTGGCAGCGCAGCGCTTCAATAAGCGCGTACAAAAGGGAGTTCATGACGATTTCCTTTCAAAAACGATTCAGTCCACGCGGCACTCGTCGCGTGTATGGAAAAAAGTTAATGAAAAGACGTCGTTACATTGGCGGGTTCGTTTTAGATGATGTGGTAAAGAATGTAGCAGGCGAAGGGGAATAAAAAAAGGAGGCCGTCTGGCCTCCTTGTTATTTATTGCTGGCTGCCATTATTTTGCAGCGTTAATAACAGTCCATCGCGGCGCATGGCGGCAGCCTCTTCCGGCTTGTGCTGCTTGTCCAGCGAATCGGCAAGCCACGCGTAGTCAAACGCGTCCGGGCGCTGTTTCAGCGCTGCACGGAAGGCGAGACTCGCTTCCTGCCATTCACCGTGCTTCATCAGCGACTGGCCCAGCGTACTCCACAGCAATGGACGGTCGCCGACGGCTTTAATCTGCTGACGCAGCATTTTTTCAATTTGCTCAGGGTTATTGGTTTTCAGACGCGGGATCACCATAACCAGGCGATCGTCATACTGTCGCTTCAGTCCGTCGAGGAGGATCTCCTGCGCCGTGTCATGATCGTCACATTCAATCAGATGTTCTGCCATCGCAACCTGCAACGGAACCTGCTGACGCGTTTTCCGGCTCTGATTCTTCCACCAGGTTTTCAGGCCATCGCTGCCGAGATCGGCACGCGCCTGATCCATCAGGCCAATCCATGCCAGACGCTGAAGTTCATCACGATGCTCATCATCACCGACGTCGGCTTTGGCCATCGACGGAATGATATCCAGCAGTGAACCCCAGGCACCGGTGCGAATATAGGCCTGCTCGGCAAGACGCAGCACTTCCGGGTGGCGTGGCGAGACTTCCAGCAGACGGTCGATACCGTGACGCGCGGCGTGGTTTTCGTTGCGGGCCAGCTGCAGGCGAACGCGGGTGATCTCAACGGGAATCGGGTCTTTCGGAGAAAGTTCTGACGCGCGTTCCAGGTGCTGGTTGGCGCGGGCTTCGTCACCCCGCTGTTGCGCTGCCTCGGCGGCCAGCAGATAGTTCACCACCGGCTGTTCGGCATGGTCAGCATTTTTCGACATCAGCTTTTCAACCTGCTGATAGTCACCCTCGGCCAGCTTAAGCAGTGCCTGCTCAGTCTGCTTACGGGCGCGGCGGCGTTTACGGCCAACGAACCAGCCACGCGTATGCGCACCGGTACGGAAAATTCGGCGCAGGATCCACTCCACCGCAAGGAGCACCACCACACCGAGGATCAGGATGATCACCAGACCCGTTACGCTGGTTTCGATGTTGTAGTTATCGGTCTGGATCAGGACGTAACCCTGATGACCGGCAAGCATCGGCCCCAGCACGATCCCGGCGATCAGCAGGATGAAGAGTAAGAGTACTTTAAGCATCATTACTCTCCTTGTGGCGCGCTTTCAGGCGCTGGCGCGGCGGCAGGGGCCTGGGCGTGAGGTTCTGCCGGAACGCCCGGCTGCGCCAGCAGGTTGCGCACGCGCGTCTGCATCAGTTTCTCCAGAATCGGCTGGCTTTCCAGCTTGTCCGGCACGTTCATGGTGATGTTCTGCTGGCTCAGTTTATCAATGTCATCGAGGAAAGCCGTGGTCGTGGCATCATCGGTATTGTAGTAAGCACGTACCCATGTCGAGACGTTATCAAGCGCCTGTTTGTAGGTTTCTTCCTGATGACGCGGCACGGCCTGGGCCGCCACCAGCAGGCGGGAGCGAATGTTTTCGCGCAGATAAATGTCCTGATTCGGCGCTAACAGCGGAACGGCGGTTTCGTCGCGGCGGCGGATAGTAATGAAGCTATCCATAAAGTTCTGCCAGCTTTTTTGCAGGTTCACGCGCCATTCGCTCAGGGAGCTGGAAAGCTCGGTGCCGTCAGAATCCATCGGGGAGTCATCGTCGTTGTTATCCGCCAGCTGCAGGTTATCAATCTGGTTTGAAAGCTGATTGACCTTCAGGATGATGCCATCGTAGTCCACCTGCGAAACGGCAGAGAGGCTGGCGATATCTTCGGTAATGGCACGACGCGCGGTAATGAGGCTCGGATCGTTCATGTCTGCCAGGCTCGCATCAGCGCTTTTCAGCAGCGCGGCGGCGGTGGTGACGTCCTGATCGCTCCAGAGCTTACGTCCGGCCAGCTTCACCAGGAAATCGGCCTGCGAGAGCAGCCAGGTTTTGGCATCGGTACCGGAAATCGTGGCGACTTTCTGCTGCACGTCGTCCAGCTGTTTGGTCAGCTCTTCCTGTTTGCTGTTCGCCTCAGCGAGCGCCGCGGACTGCTGTTTAATCACCGTTTCCAGTTCAGTTTTCTGCGTCTCCTGCGCTTTTTGCAGGGCGGTAAGCTGATTGACCAGCGTGTCGTTGGTCGCCGTCTGGCTGGAACCTTGCTGTTTCACCAGGCCATAGAGGCCAACGCCTGCGGCCAGCGCAATGGCGATGGCTATCGCGCTCAGCGCGAGGCTGGTTTTATTGCTGCCGTTCTTCTTCTCAACGGTTTTCTCAGTCGTTTCTGACTGCGGCGTGATGTCCACAGTCTCCCTGGTCTCTTCAACCACGGCGGAGGATTTATCGTGTTCCGTCATTATGGCTTCCCATTATGAGAGTTATTGTAATGCGCGCAGCAGCGCATCGTTGTCAGCGTTATCAGCGATCCGAATATCTTGCCAGCCCAGTTCCCGGGCCTGGTTCGCCAGACGCTCACTGACGACCAGAAGCCGGCAGTGGAGTAACCAGTTTTCACGATACCAAAGGGGCACCAGCGACCAGAGCTGCTGCAGCATTTCACCGCTGGTCACCACCAGGGTCGTAATGCCGCGCATATGCCAGCGCATCGCCTCTTCCGCACCATCGTAATGTTTTGCACAACGCTGATAGCATTCGCAGAACGTGACCTCAGCCCCGCGTTCCCGCAGCGTTTCGCCCAACAGTTCGCGCCCGCCGTTACCGCGTAAAATGAGTGCACGCTTTCCGGCAATAGTTTGTAATTCAGGTAATTGTAGCAAGACTTCGCTGATTTCCCGATCTAACGGGTAACGAACGTCTGTTCCGCTTACGGTATGCAACGCCAGTGCCGTTGTACGACCAATCGCAAAATAGTGAGGGGCGGTTGGCCAGTTAAGCCCCTGCTGTTGCAGCTGCGCCTGGGCAAATTCCACCGCATGTTGCGACAGTGCAAACAGCAAGTCGCCCTGCTGGAGGGTATTCATATGGTCGGCAAGCGCGGACAGCTCCCGACCGGGGGAGAATTCAATGAGCGGAAAACTCCAGGCCACCTGCCCCAGTGCGCGCAGACGGCTCACTAATTGCTCTCCTGCGGGAGAAGGGCGGGTGACAAGAATACTCATGCAGGGGGCTCTCCATTATAAACCTCAGCCAGGATCTCACGGGCGCCGTTATCCAGCAGCTCTTCTGCCAGCGACACGCCAAGCTGTTCGGCATCTTGCGCTTTACCGCGACGTTCGCCGCGGACCATCTGTGAACCGTCCGGTGCGCCAACCAGCGCTCGCAGCCACAGTTCACCGTTAATTAATTCAGCATAGCTGCCAATCGGCACCTGACACCCTCCTTCGAGGCGGGTGTTCATGGCGCGCTCGGCGTTAACGCGGATAGCGGTCTCATCATGGTTCAGCGGGGCAAGCAGCGTGCGGGTACGCTCATCATCCAGACGGCATTCAATGCCGACGGCCCCCTGACCCACAGCCGGCAGCGACAGCTCAGGCGGCAACGCGACGCGAATGCGCGACGTCAGCCCCAGGCGCTTCAGACCCGCAACCGCGAGGATAATGGCATCGTAATCGCCGTTATCCAGCTTGCTCAGACGCGTACCAACGTTACCGCGCAGCGAACGAATGATCAGGTCCGGACGACGTTCTGCCAGCTGACACTGACGACGTAAACTGGACGTGCCAACCACGCTGCCTTCTGGCAACGCATCGAGCGAATCATAGTGATTGGAGACAAACGCATCGCGCGGATCTTCACGCTCGCAAATGGTCACCAGCCCCAGCCCTTCCGGGAACTCGACGGGCACATCTTTCATCGAATGTACGGCGATATCGGCGCGGTTCTCAAGCAATGCCAGTTCCAGTTCTTTGACAAACAGGCCCTTGCCGCCCACTTTAGCCAGTGGCGTATCAAGGATCACGTCACCGCGCGTGACCATCGGCACCAGCTCGACGCACAATCCACTGTGGCAGGCTTCAAGGCGCTGCTTAACATAATGTGCCTGCCAGAGCGCAAGAGGGCTTTGGCGTGTGGCAATTCTCAAAACATTGTCTAACATGCTTGTTACCGTCATTATCAATCGCTAACCATCCTAACATTGTTGACTCTGGGATGGCAGTTTTACGGTGATGAAGAAGAGAGGGACAGGGCGGGGTTCTCGTCAGCCACAGCCGTATTAAGGAATTTACACGTACAGAACGGTGCTACACTGTATGTAGCGCATCTTTCTTTACGGTCAACCGGCAAGGTGTTAAATTGATCACGTTTTAGACCATTTTTTCGTCGGTACCACCATAATGATAAGGGCGAAAAAAGGTAACGGTTCTCTTTTTGTAATACTGCGGGTCCGCTGTTATTTCTGTTTTGAATAGCGTGCGACACCCGGAAACATCAGGCGATACGTCTTGTACCTCTATATTGAGACTCTGAAACAGAGACTGGATGCCATAAACCAACTGCGTGTCGATCGCGCGCTTGCTGCTATGGGCCCTGCTTTCCAGCAGGTATACAGTCTTCTGCCGACATTATTGCACTATCACCATCCGCTGATGCCTGGCTACCTTGACGGTAACGTTCCCAGAGGCATCTGTCTTTTCACGCCTGATGAAACCCAACAACACTACCTGACCGAACTTGAACTCTACCGTGGTATGCCGCCGCAGGAATCACCGAAAGGTGAACTGCCGATTACAGGCGTTTACACCATGGGCAGCACCTCCTCGGTTGGGCAAAGCTGTTCTTCGGACCTGGACATCTGGGTCTGTCATCAGTCCTGGCTCGATAATGACGAGCGTCAGCTGCTGCAGCGAAAGTGCAGCCTGCTGGAAAGCTGGGCCGCGTCGCTTGGCGTGGAAGTCAGTTTCTTCCTGATTGATGAAAACCGTTTCCGTCATAACGAAAGTGGCAGTCTGGGGGGGGAAGACTGCGGCTCAACCCAGCACATCTTACTGCTGGACGAGTTTTACCGTACTGCCGTACGCCTGGCCGGTAAGCGTATTCTGTGGAATATGGTGCCGTGCGACGAAGAAGAGCATTACGACGATTACGTAATGTCGTTGTATTCCCAGGGTGTGCTGACACCAAATGAATGGCTGGATCTGGGTGGCCTCAGTTCGCTTTCCGCCGAAGAGTACTTTGGCGCGAGCCTCTGGCAGCTCTATAAAAGCATTGATTCGCCGTATAAGGCCGTGCTGAAAACCCTGCTGCTGGAAGCCTATTCCTGGGAATACCCCACGCCGCGTTTGCTGGCGAAAGATATCAAGCAGCGTCTGCACGACGGAGAAATTGTCTCCTACGGGCTGGATGCTTACTGCATGATGCTTGAACGCGTCACCGAATACCTGAAAGCCATTGATGACACCACGCGTCTCGATCTGGTGCGTCGATGTTTCTATCTCAAAGTCTGTGAAAAACTCAGCCGCGAACGCGCATGCGTAGGCTGGCGTCGTGAAGTGGTCAGTCAGTTGGTTAAAGAGTGGGGATGGGACGAAGAACGTCTGTCGATGCTTGATAACCGCGCCAACTGGAAAATCGATCAGGTGCGTGAAGCGCACAACGAACTGCTCGACGCCATGATGCAAAGCTACCGCAACCTTATCCGCTTTGCGCGTCGTAACAATCTCAGCGTTTCCGCCAGCCCGCAGGATATCGGGGTGTTGACGCGTAAACTGTATGCGGCGTTTGAAGCATTGCCGGGTAAAGTCACGCTGGTTAACCCGCAGATTTCGCCGGACCTGTCAGAACCGAACCTGACCTTTATCTATGTGCCGCCGGGCCGCGCAAACCGCACCGGGTGGTACCTGTACAACCGTGCGCCAAGCATGGACTCAATCATCAGCCATCAGCCGCTCGAATATAACCGCTACCTGAACAAGCTGGTGGCCTGGGCCTGGTTCAACGGCCTGCTGACCTCGCGTACCCGGCTGTTTATCAAAGGCAACGAGGTTGTCGATTTAGCCAAACTGCAGGAGATGGTGGCGGATGTCTCCCACCACTTCCCGCTGCGTCTGCCGGCGCCGACGCCAAAAGCGCTCTACAGCCCGTGTGAAATTCGCCATCTGGCGATTATCGTCAACCTGGAATATGACCCGACGGCGGCCTTCCGCAATCAGGTGGTCCATTTTGACTTCCGTAAGCTGGACGTCTTTAGCTTTGGCGAGCAGCAAAACTGCCTGGTGGGCAGCGTAGACCTGCTGTACCGCAACTCGTGGAACGAAGTGCGTACTCTGCACTTCAACGGCGAGCAAGCGATGATCGAAGCGCTGAAAACGATTCTCGGCAAGATGCACCAGGACGCTGCGCCGCCGGACAGCGTTGAGGTGTTCTGCTATAGCCAGCATCTGCGCGGTCTGATCCGTACCCGTGTGCAGCAGCTGGTTTCAGAGTGCATCGAACTGCGCCTCTCCAGTACCCGTCAGGAAACCGGTCGCTTTAAAGCGCTGCGCGTCTCCGGACAGACCTGGGGCCTGTTCTTCGAGCGCCTGAATGTTTCAGTACAGAAGCTGGAAAACGCCATCGAGTTCTACGGCGCCATTTCGCACAACAAGCTGCATGGCCTGTCAGTGCAGGTGGAAACCAACCACGTGAAACTGCCACAGGTCGTGGATGGCTTTGCGAGCGAAGGGATTATTCAGTTCTTCTTTGAAGAGTCGGGTGACGACGCCGGTTTCAACATCTACATCCTGGATGAGACGAATCGCGCTGAGGTTTATCACCACTGTGAAGGCAGTAAAGAGGAGCTGGTGCGCGATGTCAGCCGCTTCTATTCGTCCTCACATGACCGCTTTACCTACGGCTCCAGCTTCATCAACTTTAACCTGCCGCAGTTCTACCAGATTGTGAATGTAGACGGACGTTCGCAGGTGATTCCGTTCCGTACGCAGGCCGTTACGCCAGCGGTTCCCGCCAGCCAGGACACTACCCCGCTGTTGCAGCAGTATTTCTCCTGACAGTTTTTGCCCGGTATGCAGCGCACCACCGGGCAAAACAGACTCAACGAAAACGCACGTCTTCGCCTGCCTGCGCGGTCGCCGCCTGTTCCAGCAGATCCCAGAACGTTTCGCCGCTACGGTCACACACCCATTCGCCCTCTTTCAGATCGAAATGGTAGCCACCCTGTTTGGCGGCCAGCCAGACCTGGTGAAGCGGCTCCTGGCGGTTAATAATAATTTTGCTGCCGTTTTCGAAGCTCAGGGTCAGAATGCCGCCGTTGATCTCACAATCGATATCGCTGTCGCCGTCCCAGTCGTCAAGCCGCTCTTCGATGGTCATCCATAAGGTGTCTGCAAGGCGATGGAATTCACTGTCGTTCATGGTTTTGTTCCTGTTTTTCGTGATGCCGGCAGTATAACGCTAAATAATTCCCGTTGCAGGAAAGCGGCAAACTCTTGCTTTTGTGTCTTCTCCTGCGATGATAGAAACAGATTTGAACTTACGGGCAACTTTATAATGAAAAACGTTTTCCGAACGCTTGCCGTTCTCATCACGCTGTTTAGTCTGACGGGCTGTGGACTGAAGGGACCACTTTACTTCCCGCCAGCGGATAAAACGGCGCCGCCGCCGACGAAACCTGTGCAAAGCGGTATTGAGTCTTCCACGCCAGACACGAACGATCGTGGCAATAATGGTGGTCCGACTCAGGTTAATCTCTGACGATTACGTTCTGTACCCGCGCAATGGAGCGAATGATGCAGTTCTCTAAGATGCATGGCCTTGGCAACGATTTTATGGTCGTCGACGCGGTAACGCAGAATGTCTTTTTCTCCCCGGAACTGATCCGCCGCCTGGCGGATCGGCATCTGGGCGTGGGGTTCGATCAGCTGCTGGTGGTTGAGCCGCCGTACGATCCTGACCTCGATTTCCACTACCGTATCTTTAACGCTGACGGCAGTGAAGTCTCCCAGTGCGGCAACGGTGCGCGCTGTTTTGCCCGCTTTGTCCGCCTGAAAGGGCTGACGAACAAGCGCGATATCCGCGTCAGTACCGCGAATGGTCGCATGGTGCTCAGCGTCACCGATGACGATCTGGTTCGCGTGAATATGGGCGAGCCGAACTTTGAACCTTCCGCCGTGCCGTTTCGCGCAAACAAAGCGGAAAAGACCTATATTATGCGTGCGGCTGAGCAGACAGTATTGTGTGGCGTCGTCTCGATGGGAAACCCGCACTGCGTGATTCAAGTTGATGATGTAGAGACCGCCGCCGTTGAAACCCTCGGCCCGGTGCTGGAAAGCCATGAACGCTTCCCGGAACGCGCGAACATTGGTTTTATGCAGGTGGTGAAGCGTGAACACATCCGTCTGCGGGTGTATGAACGCGGCGCGGGCGAAACCCAGGCCTGCGGAAGCGGTGCCTGCGCGGCGGTGGCCGTCGGCATCGCTCAGGGGTTACTGGCAGAAGAGGTTCGCGTGGAGTTACCAGGCGGTCGTCTTGATATCGCCTGGAAAGGACCGGGTCATCCGCTGTTTATGACTGGCCCGGCGGTACATGTCTATGACGGGTTTATCCATCTATGAAGCAACCAGGGGAAGAACTGCAGGAAACGGTGACGGAACTGGACGACAGTGCTGTTGTTGATTATCTGCTGAACAATCCCGCGTTTTTTATTCGCAATGCACGTCTTGTCGAACAGATGCGCGTGCCGCATCCGGTGCGCGGGACCGTGTCGCTGGTCGAATGGCACATGGCCCGCGCGCGCAACCACATCAATCAGCTTGAAGAGAACATGACGCTGCTCATGGAACAGGCGAACAATAACGAAAGCCTGTTCTATCGACTGCTGCATCTGCAGGCGCGTCTGGCCTCGGCCCACAGCCTTGACGAGTTTCTCAGCCGTTTCCACCGCTGGGCGCGAGAACTGGGGCTTGCAGGCGCAACCCTTCGTCTCTTCCCCGACCGCTGGCGCATTGGTGCACCGTCTGGTTTCACCCATCTGGCGCTCAGCCGTCAGGCGTTTGAGCCGCTACGTATTCAGCGCCTGGGTCATCAACATCACTATCTGGGGCCGCTGAACGGACCAGAATTGCTGGTGGTATTGCCAGAAGCCAAAGCGATTGGCTCGGTGGCCATGTCATTGATGGGGCGCGATGGCGACTTAGGCGTGATGTTATTTACCAGTCGCGACGCGCATCACTATGAGCAGGGGCAAGGTACGCACCTGTTGCAGGAGATCGCCCTGATGCTGCCTGAGCTGCTGGAGCGCTGGATTGAGCGCGTATGACGGACGGACTTCTTGCCACTGACGTCGCGCGCTTTCTGCGCTACCTGGGAGTTGAACGTCAGCTTAGCCCCATAACGCTGCTGAACTATCAGCGTCAGCTTGATGCCATCATTCAGATTGCCGATGAAATCGGCCTGAAAAGCTGGCAACAATGTGACGCTGCGACGGTTCGTGGAGTCGTCGTGCGTAGCCGCAGGAAAGGGTTAGGCCCGGCGAGTCTGGCGCTCAGGCTCTCTGCCCTGCGCAGTTTCTTCGACTGGCTGGTGAGCCAGGGCAGCCTTAAAGCCAACCCGGCGAAAGGCATTGCCACGCCAAAAGCACCGCGTCATCTGCCTAAAAATATCGACGTCGATGATGTCAATCGCCTGCTGGATATCGATCTTAACGATCCGCTGGCGGTGCGTGACCGCGCGATGCTGGAGGTGATGTACGGTGCCGGACTGCGTCTGTCTGAACTGGTCAATCTCGATATAAAACATCTCGATCTGGATACCGGCGAAGTGTGGGTGATGGGCAAAGGCAGCAAAGAGCGCCGCCTGCCGATTGGTCGCAACGCTGTCGCCTGGATTGAGCACTGGCTTGACCTGCGCGGGCTGTTTGGCACGGAAGAAGAGGCGCTGTTCCTGTCGAAACTCGGCAAGCGGATCTCGGCGCGTAACGTGCAGAAGCGTTTTGCGGAGTGGGGCATTAAGCAGGGGCTGAACAGCCATGTTCACCCGCACAAGCTGCGCCACTCTTTTGCGACCCACATGCTTGAATCAAGCGGCGATCTGCGCGGCGTGCAGGAACTGCTCGGCCACGCGAATTTGTCCACCACCCAAATTTATACCCACTTAGACTTCCAGCACCTTGCCTCGGTGTATGACGCGGCGCATCCACGCGCCAAACGGGGGAAATAATGCGTTTTTACCGCCCACTGGGTCAGATATCAGCCCTTACCTTTGACCTTGATGACACCCTTTATGATAACCGCCAGGTGATCCTGCGTACCGAGCAGGAGTCGCTGGCGTTTGTGCAGAACTATCACCCGGCGCTGAAGACGATGCAGAACAAGGACTTCCAGCAGCTGCGTCAGTCCCTGCGGGAGACCGAGCCGGACATTTACCATGACGTGACCGAATGGCGTCGACGTGCGGTTGAACAGGCGATGCTGAATGTTGGCATGAGCGCGCGTGATGCGGCGATAGGGGCTGAAGCGTCCATGGAAAACTTCGCCAAATGGCGCAGCCGTATTGATGTGCCACAGGAAACCCACGATACGCTGGCCGCGCTGGCAGAGAAGTGGCCGCTGGTGGCGATTACCAATGGCAATGCCCAGCCTGAGCTGTTTGGTCTTGGCGATTATTTTGAGTTTGTGCTGCGCGCGGGCCCGCACGGGCGCTCGAAACCGTTTAACGATATGTATCACCTGGCGGCGGAAAAACTGAACCTGCCGCTCGGCGAAATGTTGCATGTGGGTGATGACCTGACCACGGACGTGGCCGGGGCGATCCGCTGCGGCATGCAGGCCTGCTGGATCAAGCCGGAAAACGCTGACCTGATGACAACGCCGGACAGCCGTCTTCTGCCGCACGTGGAAATTTCACGGTTGGCATCCCTCACGACGCTGATATAATCATCAATTGTTCTGTATAAATTAACAGGGTTTTGGCGAAGGAATCACATTCGCCTGCCTGACATTACGTGACGGTGCCAATGGACGTTTCTTACCTGCTCGACAGCCTTAATGACAAACAGCGTGACGCGGTTGCCGCTTCGCGCACCAACATGCTGGTGCTGGCTGGGGCGGGCAGTGGTAAGACGCGCGTGCTGGTACACCGTATTGCGTGGCTGCAGAGCGTGGAAAACTGCTCGCCGTACTCCATTATGGCGGTGACGTTTACCAACAAGGCGGCGGCAGAGATGCGCCACCGAATCGCACAGCTGATGGGCACCAGCCAGGGCGGCATGTGGGTGGGGACTTTCCACGGTCTGGCGCATCGCCTGCTGCGGGCGCACCATATGGACGCTAACCTGCCGCAGGATTTCCAGATCCTCGACAGCGAAGATCAGCTGCGTCTGCTGAAGCGTCTTATCAAGGCGATGAATCTCGACGAGAAGCAGTGGCCGCCGCGTCAGGCAATGTGGTACATCAACGGCCAGAAAGACGAAGGGCTGCGTCCGCACCATATTCAGAGCTTCGGCAACCCGGTCGAGCAAACCTGGCAGAACGTTTATAAAGCCTACCAGGAGGCGTGCGATCGCGCAGGTCTGGTGGACTTTGCTGAGCTGCTGCTGCGTGCGCATGAGCTGTGGCTCAACAAACCGCATATCCTGCAGCACTATCGTGAACGCTTCACCAATATTCTGGTGGACGAATTCCAGGATACCAACAACATCCAGTATGCATGGATCCGCCTGCTGGCCGGTGATACCGGCAAGGTGATGATCGTCGGTGATGACGATCAGTCCATCTATGGCTGGCGTGGGGCGCAGGTGGAAAACATTCAGCGCTTCCTCAATGATTTCCCCGGTGCTCAGACCATCCGTCTGGAGCAGAACTACCGTTCGACCAGCAACATTCTGAGCGCCGCCAACGCCCTGATTGAGAACAACAACGGGCGTCTGGGTAAAAAGCTGTGGACCGATGGCGTTGACGGTGAACCGATCTCTATCTACTGCGCATTCAACGAACTTGATGAAGCGCGCTTTGTGGTGAACCGTATTAAAACCTGGCAGGACAACGGTGGCGCGCTGGAGCAGTGTGCCATTCTCTATCGCAGCAACGCCCAGTCGCGCGTGCTGGAAGAGGCGTTGTTGCAGGTGAGTATGCCGTACCGCATTTACGGTGGCATGCGCTTCTTTGAACGTCAGGAGATCAAAGACGCACTCTCGTATCTGCGTCTGATCGCAAACCGTAATGACGATGCGGCGTTTGAGCGCGTGGTGAACACCCCAACTCGCGGCATCGGTGACCGTACCCTGGACGTGGTGCGTCAGGCCTCCCGCGATCGCCAGCTGACACTCTGGCAGGCGTGCCGCGAGCTGTTGCAGGAGAAAGCGCTCGCCGGACGTGCAGCCAGCGCCTTACAACGCTTCCTGGAGCTGATTGATGCCCTGGCACAGGAAACGGCCGATATGCCTCTGCACGTTCAGACCGACCGGGTGATTAAAGACTCCGGCCTGCGCACTATGTATGAGCAGGAGAAAGGCGAAAAGGGCCAGACCCGTATTGAGAACTTAGAGGAACTGGTGACGGCAACGCGCCAGTTCAGCTACAACGAAGAAGACGAAGATTTGATGCCGCTGCAGGCGTTCCTCTCCCACGCGGCGCTGGAAGCGGGCGAAGGGCAGGCAGACACCTGGCAGGATGCGGTTCAACTTATGACCCTGCACTCCGCCAAAGGTCTGGAGTTCCCGCAGGTGTTTATCGTCGGGATGGAAGAGGGGATGTTCCCGAGCCAGATGTCGCTGGATGAAGGTGGGCGTCTGGAGGAGGAGCGTCGTCTGGCCTATGTTGGCGTGACGCGCGCGATGCAAAAGCTGACGCTGACCTATGCCGAAACCCGACGCCTGTACGGTAAAGAGGTGTATCACCGTCCGTCGCGCTTTATCGGCGAACTGCCGGAAGAGTGCGTGGAAGAGGTGCGCCTGCGCGCCAGTATCAGCCGCCCGGTCAGCCATCAGCGTATGGGCTCGCCGATTGCTGAAACGGACACCGGCTACAAGCTGGGTCAGCGCGTGCGTCATGCTAAGTTTGGTGAAGGCACCATCGTCAATCTGGAAGGTAGCGGCGAGCACAGCCGCCTGCAGGTGGCGTTCCAGGGGCAAGGTATCAAATGGCTGGTGGCAGCCTACGCCAGGCTGGAAACTGTGTAACTTTCAGAAAAATATCATTATTTTGTAATAATCTGCTAGCCTTATACGTTGAAGGTCAATTAATGCCCTTCAGCGTTCCGTTGCGTGTTGACGCCACTATTACTGCTGGCGTAACATGCGCGCACGATTACGCTAAGAGGACATTCGCCTTGGACACACCCAGTAGATACTGGCTCAATTCCCTGTCATCCAGGAACAACTCCTAAGGCTATCTCCTCTTGCTGATGGCCTTAGTGGTTGTCAGCGACCTGCATTATTCCCGTCGCGCTGAGTCAGGCTGTTTAATGGTCTGAAACCCAATTTGTTTCTGTGTGCCCACCGAACTGTCCGATATTTTTTGCATTGGGAGTCCCGGTCATGTTGAGCGCATTTCAACTCGAAAATAACCGACTGACTCGGCTTGAAGCCGAAGAGTCACAGCCCCTCATTGATGCCGTATGGGTGGATCTGGTCGAGCCGGACGACGATGAGCGCCTTCGCGTACAATCTGAGCTGGGGCAAAGCCTGGCAACCCGCCCGGAACTGGAAGACATCGAAGCATCTGCTCGTTTTTTTGAAGATGAAGACGGTCTGCATATTCACTCCTTCTTTTTCTTTGAAGACGCCGACGATCACGCAGGTAACTCCACCGTGGCGTTTACCATTCGTGACGGTCGCCTGTTTACCCTGCGCGAGCGTGAGCTGCCCGCGTTTCGTCTCTACCGCATGCGCGCCCGTAGCCAGGCGATGGTCGACGGTAATGCCTACGAACTGCTGCTGGACCTGTTTGAAACCAAAATCGAACAGCTGGCGGATGAAATTGAAAACATCTACAGCGACCTGGAAAAGCTGAGCCGTGTCATCATGGAAGGTCATCAGGGCGATGAATACGACGAAGCGCTCTCGACGCTGGCAGAGCTGGAAGATATCGGCTGGAAGGTGCGTTTGTGTCTGATGGATACCCAGCGCGCGCTGAACTTCCTGGTGCGTAAGGCGCGTCTGCCGGGCGGTCAGCTGGAGCAGGCTCGTGAGATCCTGCGCGATATCGAATCCCTGCTGCCGCACAATGAATCGTTGTTCCAGAAGGTCAACTTCCTGATGCAGGCGGCGATGGGCTTTATCAATATCGAGCAGAACCGCATCATCAAGATCTTCTCGGTGGTCTCGGTGGTCTTCCTGCCACCGACGCTGGTGGCCTCGAGCTACGGGATGAACTTTGAGTTTATGCCGGAGCTTAAGTGGAGCTTTGGCTACCCTGGCGCGATTATCTTTATGATCCTCGCCGGGCTGGCGCCGTACCTCTACTTCAAGCGCCGTAACTGGCTGTAAACATCAGGCGGGTGGCATTGTGCCTGCCCGCCTCATTACCGCTTACAATCCTTTGCGCGTTCTGCGCTGGGTATAAAGGGCGTCTGCAACAAAAATCGCCAGCGCCACCCAGATAAAGGCAAACGTCACCATCTTATCTGCGCCCGGTACTTCGCCGTAAAACACCACTGCCAGCAGGAACATCAGCGTCGGACCGATGTACTGAAAGAAGCCCAGCGTGGAGAGACGCAGGCGCGTTGCGGCACCGGTGAAGCACAGCAGAGGAATGGTGGTTACCACACCGGCCGCCATCAGCATCAAATTCAACGACAACGGGTTACTGCCCATATGGCTGGTTGCGCTGTCGGCAATACCAAACAGGTAAATCGCCGCGACCGGTAATAGCCACAGGGTTTCAAACAGCATCCCGGTCTGCGCTTCAACGGCTATTTTCTTCCGGACCAGCCCGTAAAACGCAAAGCTGAACGCCAGGCCCAGAGCGATCACGGGCAGCGAACCGAAGGTCCACAGTTGGACCAGCACGCCGCAAAAAGCGAGGATGACCGCCAGCCACTGCATGCGACGGAAGCGCTCGCCCAGGAAAATCATGCCCAGAACAATGTTGACCAGGGGATTAATAAAATAGCCCAGGCTCGCTTCGAGCATGTGATGGTTATTGACTGCCCAGATAAAGAGCAGCCAGTTGCCGCCTATCAGCACGGCTGAGAGGGCCAGCAGGAACACCTTTTTCGGCGTTTTCAGCAGCGTTTTGACGCCAGACCACTGACGGCTAACGCTCATCAGCGCGATCATAAAGAAAAACGACCAAATCACACGGTGTGTGAGGATCTCGTCAGCGGGTACGTAAGCGATAAACTTGAAGTACGCCGGTGCGATACCCCAAATAAAATAAGCGGCAAGGGCGAGTAGTACGCCCTGCCGCGTTTGTTTAGCATCCATCGGGATAATCCGTTACAAAAAAGTGAATTAATTTTACCCGATTTTAGGGTTTCAACCCACCATATAAGTGGCAGTTGCGCTGGCGATATAGACCTGCTCTTCGTTATGCAATTCAACGCGGGCGACGGCAACCTTATTCCCGGCGCGCAGCAGGCTGCTGGTGGCGGTAAAACGGTTTCCGCGCCCGGGACGCAGGTAATCGACGCGTAAATCGATGGTGCCCATACGCGACAAACGCTGGCGCAACTCGTCTTCATTGATGGTGTCATGGCGCGTCAGCGTACTGCCCACACAGACCAGACCCGCCGCCACATCCAGCGCTGAGGCAATCACCCCGCCGTGCAAAATACTCTGCGCCCAGTTGCCTACCATCATCGGCTGGTTGTTGAAGCTGAGCTGGGCAAACGCTTTCTCGTAGCGCTCGAGCTCCAGACCCAGTGCACGGTTAAACGGCATATGGTAAACAAAAATCTCGCCCACGAGTTTTAACGCTTCTTCGGCGGTAAGCATGGCTGACATGAGGCATCACATCCTTATTGTTAATAAAATGTTGATTTTATGCTTCAGCAATAAGGAATTCCACTTTCAGAAACGAGGATGCAGCAGTTGTCGCAGAAGTATGTAGAATATCCGCCACATAACAATTCAACTAATTAACTCTTTGCAGGAGAACACCACCGATGCGGACGTATCTGGCCTGGTTACTGGCGGCGGTTGCGCTGCCCCTCACAGCATATGCCCAGGAAGCGACGATTAAAGAAGTTCACGATCAACCTGCCGTGCAGGGCAGCATTATCGCGAACCTTCTTCAGGAACATGATAATCCGTTCACGCTGTATCCGTATGACACCAACTACGTGATATACACGCAGACCAGCGATCTCAACAAAGAGGCGATAAGCTCCTATAACTGGTCCGATAATGCGCGTAAAGACGAAGTGAAGTTCCAGTTAAGTCTCGCGTTCCCGTTCTGGCGCGGCATTCTGGGACCGAATTCGGTGCTCGGCGCCTCTTACACGCAGAAATCCTGGTGGCAGCTTTCCAACAGTGGCGAATCTTCACCGTTCCGTGAAACCAACTATGAGCCGCAGCTGTTCCTCGGTTTTGCGACCGATTATGAATTCGCGGGTTGGACGCTGCGTGACATTGAGGTGGGCTTTAACCACGATTCAAATGGACGCTCCGACCCTACCTCGCGCAGCTGGAACCGTGCCTATACGCGACTGATGGCGCAAAACGGCAACTGGATGGCGGAAGTGAAGCCGTGGTTTGTGGTGGGCGATACCGACGACAACCCGGATATCACCAAATATATGGGTTATTATCAGCTCAAAATCGGCTATCAGTTGGGTGACGCGGTGCTGAGCGCCAAAGGCCAGTACAACTGGAACACCGGTTACGGTGGCGCGGAACTGGGCCTCAGTTATCCGGTGAGCAAGCACGTTCGGCTCTATACTCAGGTTTACAGCGGTTACGGCGAGTCGCTTATCGATTACAACTTCAACCAGACCCGTGTAGGTGTGGGTGTGATGCTGAACGATATTTTCTAGGCAGCTCGAATGTTTTTTCGTTAAACGTTGAAGTTTCTCTCTCAGGCGCTGAAAATAGCGCCTGTTTTATTTCTGGCAAATGGGGTTAACGTGGCGCAGGCGGAAGTATTGAATCAGGAATCGCTGGCTAAACAGGTTTTGCATGAAACCTTTGGCTACCAGCAGTTCCGCCCTGGCCAGGAAACCATCATTGAAACCGTGCTGGAAGGCCGCGATTGTCTGGTGGTCATGCCTACCGGCGGCGGTAAATCCCTCTGCTATCAGGTGCCTGCGCTGGTGCTCAACGGCTTGACGGTCGTGGTATCGCCTCTTATTTCCCTGATGAAAGATCAGGTCGATCAGCTCCTTGCCAACGGCGTGGCGGCGGCCTGTCTTAACTCCAGCCAGACCCGCGAGCAGCAGCAAGAGGTTATGGCCGGTTGCCGTACCGGGCAGGTTCGCCTGCTGTATATCGCGCCGGAACGTCTGATGCTGGATAACTTCCTCGATCATCTGTCGCACTGGAATCCGGTCCTGCTGGCGGTGGATGAAGCCCACTGTATCTCCCAGTGGGGACATGATTTCCGCCCGGAATATGCGGCGCTCGGCCAGCTCCGTCAGCGTTTTCCCGAACTGCCGTTTATGGCGCTCACCGCGACGGCAGATGACACCACGCGTCAGGATATCGTCCGGCTGCTGGGGCTGAACGATCCGCTGATTCAGGTCAGCAGCTTCGACCGCCCGAACATCCGCTACATGCTGATGGAAAAATTCAAGCCGCTGGATCAGCTTCTGCGCTACGTGCAGGAGCAGCGCGGGAAGTCCGGCATCATCTACTGCAACAGCCGCGCGAAGGTGGAAGACACGGCCGCGCGCCTGCAGAACCGTGGTTTTAGCGCCGCCGCCTACCATGCCGGGCTGGAAAACGCGGTTCGCGCCGATGTGCAGGAGAAATTCCAGCGCGATGACCTGCAGATTGTGGTGGCGACGGTGGCGTTCGGAATGGGGATCAACAAGCCGAACGTGCGCTTCGTCGTACACTTCGACATTCCGCGCAATATCGAATCGTACTACCAGGAAACTGGCCGCGCCGGGCGTGATGGACTGCCTGCAGAAGCCATGCTGTTTTACGATCCGGCCGACATGGCGTGGCTGCGCCGTTGTCTGGAAGAGAAACCGCAGGGCCAACTGCAGGATATCGAACGCCACAAGCTCAACGCGATGGGCGCGTTTGCCGAAGCGCAAACCTGCCGCCGTCTGGTGCTGCTCAACTACTTTGGCGAGGGGCGTCAGGAGCCGTGCGGCAACTGCGATATCTGTCTTGACCCACCAAAGCAATACGATGGCCTGATGGATGCGCGCAAAGCGCTCTCGACCATCTATCGTGTGAACCAGCGCTTCGGCATGGGCTACGTGGTGGAAGTGTTACGCGGGGCGAATAACCAGCGTATCCGCGACATGGGACACGATAAGCTGCCCGTCTACGGTATCGGCAAAGACCAGAGCCACGAGCACTGGGTGAGCATCATCCGTCAGCTGATTCACCTGGGCTTTGCCACGCAAAACATTGCCCAACACTCCGCGCTTCAGCTTACCGAAGCGGCACGTCCGGTGCTGCGCGGGGATATCGAACTGAAGCTCGCGGTTCCGCGCGTTGTCGCCCTGAAGCCGCGGGTGATGCAAAAATCGTACGGCGGCAATTACGACCGCAAGCTGTTTGCCAAACTGCGCAAGCTGCGTAAAGCCATTGCTGATGAAGAGAACATTCCGCCCTACGTGGTCTTCAACGATGCGACGCTTATCGAGATGGCAGAGCAGACGCCGCTCAGCGCCAGCGAAATGCTCAGCGTCAACGGTGTTGGTACGCGCAAGCTGGAACGCTTTGGCAAAGAGTTTATGGCGCTTATCCGTGCTCATGTCGACGGTGACGATGAGGAGTAGTCAGCCAGCCTAAAAAATGTCAGGATGGTGACTCACTTAATTATTTCCCTGCGAGTTAATTATGTTAATGCTATTTCTTACCGTGGCGTTAGTGCACATCGTTGCGCTCATGAGCCCGGGTCCTGACTTTTTCTTCGTGTCCCAAACCGCCGTCAGCCGCTCCCGCAAAGAAGCGATGATGGGGGTACTGGGTATCACCATGGGCGTTATGGTCTGGGCGGCCGTGGCGCTGCTTGGTCTGAACCTGATTCTGGCGAAGATGGCCTGGTTGCACAACATCATCATGGTTGGCGGGGGGCTTTACCTTTGCTGGATGGGCTACCAGATGCTGCGCGGGGCGTTGAAGAAAGAAGAGAAAAAGCCGGAAGAACCGAAAGTTGAGCTGGCAACGGGCGGCCGGAGTTTTATTAAAGGGCTGCTCACCAACCTGGCGAACCCAAAAGCGATTATCTATTTCGGCTCCGTGTTCTCCCTGTTTGTGGGTGACAACGTGGGGGCGGGTGCGCGTTGGGGCATTTTCCTGCTGATCGTGGTGGAAACTTTTGCGTGGTTTACCGTGGTTGCCAGCCTGTTTGCCTTACCGGCGATGCGCCGCGGTTACCAGCGTATTGCGAAGTGGATTGACGGCTTCGCCGGCGCGTTGTTCGCCGGCTTTGGCATTCATCTCATCATTTCTCGCTAAGCATGACGCGCTGACGCAAGCAGCGCGCCTACCAGCATAAACAGCGAACCAAAGATTTTGTTCAGGGCCTTCATCTGCTTAGGCCCTTTAATCCATACCGCAATCCGCTGCGCCAGCGTCGCGTAACCAATCATCACGATGATATCGACAACAATGGTGGTCGCACCCAGCACCACGTACTGCATGACCTGTGGCTGATGCGGGACGATAAACTGCGGGAACAGCGCGGCGAGGAAAACAATACTTTTCGGGTTGGTCAGGTTCACAAACACCGCGCGTTTAAACAGGCGCCCGCGTGTTTGCGTCTGGGCGAGCGTATTAAGATCAATTGAGCCTGCCGCACGCCACTGCTGAATACCGAGCCAAATCAGGTACGCGGCACCGGCCCATTTCAGCACGTCAAAGGCCAGTACCGAGCGGGAGAAGAGCGTACCCAGACCAATGCCCACCAGCACGATATGAATGCCCAGACCGGTCTGCAAACCGGCAATGGACGCCGCGGCACCGCGATAGCCGTGGTTGATGGAGGTGGTCATGGTGTTAATGGCGCCTGAACCTGGGGAAAGGCTAAGGATGATGGATGTCAGCAGATAAGCGAACCACCACTCGAAGGTCATTTGAAACTCCCGAATTGTCTGTTTTTATGCCACAATACGCTATTGTTACGTCATTTTGTGACCGGTGACGAAAAAACGATATTCCTTGGCTTACGGGGGTGGAAACCCGATGTTTCAGCAGAAAAAGGACTGGGAAACACGAGAAAACGCATTTGCTGCTTTCTCTATGGGGCCGCTGACCGATTTCTGGCGTCAGCGTGAGGAAGATGAGTTTACGGGTGTTGGCGATGTTCCGGTACGCTTTGTGCGTTTCCATGATGAGAAAAACGATCGGGTGATCGTGGTCTGTCCGGGACGTATCGAGAGCTACATCAAATACGCTGAACTGGCCTATGACCTGTTCCATCTGGGCTTCGATGTGTTGATTATCGACCATCGCGGGCAGGGGCTTTCTGGCCGCTTATTGTCGGACACGCATCGCGGTCATGTGGATAACTTCAGCGATTACGTCGACGATCTTGCCGCCTTCTGGCAGCAGGAAGTTCAGCCGGGCCCGTGGCGTAAGCGCTATATTCTGGCGCACTCTATGGGTGGGGCGATTTCGACGCTGTTTTTACAGCGCTATGACCACCAGTGTGATGCCATTGCGCTTACCGCGCCAATGTATGGCATCGTCATGCGTTTTCCGGACTGGATGGTGCGCCATATTCTCGACTGGGCTGAGGGCCATCAGCGCATTCGTGAAGGGTATGCCATCGGGACAGGGCGCTGGCGCGCGCTGCCGTTTGCCCTCAACGTATTGACCCATAGCCGGCAGCGTTATCGCCGTAACCTGCGTTTTTATGCCGATGAACCGCGCCTGCGCGTCGGTGGCCCGACATATCACTGGGTGCGGGAAGGGATCCTTGCCGGTGAACAGGTGCTTGCTGGTGTTGGTAAAGATGATACGCCGACACTTCTGATTCAGGCTGAAGAAGAGCGTGTGGTGGATAACCGCATGCATGACCGCTTTTGTGAACTCCGCGCTGCCGCCGGTCACCCTTGCGAAGGGGGTAAACCGCTGGTCATCAACGGCGCGTACCATGAGATCCTTTTTGAAAAGGACGCTATGCGCTCAGTCGCGCTCAACGCCATTGTTGAATTTTTCGACAGGCATAATTGATTGTTGTTTTACCACCAGAGGTTGAAATCCCTATGTACCAGGTTGTTGCATCTGATTTAGATGGCACGCTGCTTTCGCCCGACCATACCCTGTCGCCTTACGCGAAAGAGACCTTAAAGCTTCTGACCGCCCGCGGAGTGAACTTCGTGTTTGCCACCGGCCGCCACCACGTGGACGTGGGGCAGATCCGCGATAATCTTGAGATCAAATCGTACATGATCACCTCCAACGGTGCGCGCGTGCACGATACCGATGGCAACCTGATCTTTACGCATAACCTGGATCGCGACATTGCCGCCGATCTGTTCGGCGTAGTGCATAACAACCCGGACATTATCACTAACGTTTATCGCGATGACGACTGGTTCATGAATCGCCATCGCCCGGATGAAATGCGTTTCTTCAAGGAAGCGGTATTTAACTATTCCCTGTACGAGCCAGGCCTGCTGGAGCCGGAAGGGATCAGCAAGGTGTTCTTTACCTGCGAAAGCCACGAAGCGTTGCTGCCGCTGGAACAGGCGATTAATGCGCGTTGGGGTGACCGCGTCAACGTGAGTTTCTCGACCCTGACCTGTCTGGAAGTTATGGCCGGGGGTGTTTCCAAAGGGCACGCGTTGGAAGCCGTGGCGAAACGTCTGGGCTTCGAACTGAAAGACTGTATCGCCTTCGGTGATGGCATGAACGACGCCGAGATGCTCTCTATGGCGGGCAAAGGCTGCATTATGCAGAATGCACACCAGCGTCTGAAAGACCTGCACCCGGAACTGGAAGTGATTGGGTCTAACGCTGACAACGCGGTACCAAAATACCTGCGCAAACTGTTCCTTGAATAATCTTCATTTGATTGTTTATTGCTCAGTTGTCAACTAAAGAGTTCGCTACAATGCCTGTCCTTCTTTCTGAGAGACAAGCATTGTGGCGCTACTCATTATTACCACTATCCTGTGGGCCTTCTCTTTTAGCCTGATTGGCGAGTATCTCGCCGGGCACGTCGACAGCTACTTCTCGGTGCTGATGCGCGTGGGGCTGGCGGCGCTGGTATTCCTGCCCTTCCTGCGTACACGCGGGCAATCGCTGAAGACCATTTTGCTGTACATGCTGGTGGGGGCGATGCAGCTCGGCATCATGTACCTGTTCAGCTTCCGGGCTTACGTCTACCTGTCTGTCTCTGAATTTCTGCTTTTCACCGTGCTTACACCGCTCTATATCACGCTGATTTACGATCTGCTCAGCAAACGTCGTTTGCGCTGGGGATATCTGTTGAGCGCGGCGCTGGCGGTGATCGGGGCGGCGATTATTCGCTACGACAAAGTGAGCGACCACTTCTGGACCGGGCTGATGTTCGTGCAGCTGGCGAACCTCAGCTTTGCCATCGGTATGGTCGGGTACAAGCGCCTGATGGAAACCCGACCGATGCCACAGCATAACGCGTTCGCCTGGTTCTATATGGGGGCAGCTATCGTCGCGGTGGCGGCATGGTTTATGCTCGGTAACCCGCAAAAGCTCCCGACGACAACCCTGCAGTGGGGCGTTCTGGTCTGGCTGGGCGTGGTGGCATCGGGGCTGGGTTACTTCATGTGGAACTACGGCGCTACGCAGGTAGACGCCGGTACGCTGGGGATCATGAACAACGTGCATGTGCCTGCAGGGCTGCTGGTGAACCTTGCCATCTGGCAGCAGCAGCCTCACTGGCCGAGCTTCCTTATTGGGGGAGCAGTGATTCTGGCTTCGCTGTGGGTCCATCGCCGTTGGGTCGCTCCGCGCTCCGCACAAACGGAAGATGATCGCACGCGTGGTTCCGCGCAGAGCGAATAAACGCTTCCGTAATCGGCTGACGCTGCTCGCCATCGCGCACGGCGGCGTACAGCCGGCTCCATAGTCCCTCACCCAGGGTTTTAGTGACAACCAGACCCTGGCGTTCAAAACTCTCCACAACCCAGTGTGGCAGCGCAGCGATGCCCATTCTGGCGGCAACCATCTGAATTAACAGCAGGGTGTTATCCACGCTTTTGAGCTGCGGGCTAATGCCGGCCGGCTGCAGGAAGTGACGCCAGATATCCAGCCGACTGCGCTGTACCGGGTAAATCAGCAGCGTTTCACTGGCTAAATCTTCCGGGGTGATACGCGTTTTACTGGCCAGCGGATGATCCGGAGCCAGCACCAGACGTACCTCATAATCAAACATTGGCGAATAGTGCAGGCCGCTGCGGGGCAGAATGTCTGAGGTCATCACCAGATCCAGTTCGCCCTGCTGGAGCGACGGCTGCGGGTCGAACGTCACGCCGGATTTGAAATCCATCTCCACCTGCGGCCACCTCTGGCGGAAGTTCTCAAGCGCGGGTGTCAGCCATTGAATACAGCTGTGACACTCAATGGCGATACGCAGTCTGGTTTGCTGCGGCTCGTTACAGGACTGCAGCGCGCTGGCTATTTGCGGCAGCACCTGATTAGCCAGCTGCAGCAGGATCTCGCCCTGAGGCGTAAAGCGTAGCGGCTGGCTCTTACGCACAAAAAGACGAAAGCCGAGGCGTTGTTCCAGATCGCTGAACTGGTGAGAAAGGGCGGACTGGGTCTGGTGCAGCGTGGCTGCCGCCGCCGCGAGAGAACCGCAATTTCGCAACGCTTGTAGCGTTTTCAGGTGTTTAATCTCGATCATGAAAGTCCTTCACTTCGCCATGAACATTTTGCGCTTGAGGAATATACAGTAACTGCCAATTATGGATGTGTAAACATCTGGATGGCTAAATACGAAAAATTCACAGGGGACACACCATGACAATTCGCAATCACACTCTCGGTTTCCCTCGCGTTGGCCTTCGCCGCGAGCTGAAAAAAGCGCAGGAAAGTTACTGGGCAGGTACCTCTGGCCGTGAAGAATTGCTGGCCGTGGGCCGCGAACTGCGTGCGCGCCACTGGGAACAGCAAAAGCAGGCGGGCATTGACCTGCTGCCCGTGGGCGATTTCGCCTGGTACGACCATGTTCTGACCACCAGCCTGCTGCTTGGCAACGTGCCGGCTCGTCATCAGAACAAAGATGGATCGGTAGATATCGACACCCTGTTCCGCATTGGCCGTGGTCGTGCGCCAACGGGAGAGCCTGCGGCAGCGGCGGAAATGACCAAGTGGTTCAACACCAACTATCACTATATGGTGCCGGAATTTGTGAAAGGCCAGCAGTTCAAACTGAGCTGGACCCAGTTGCTCGACGAAGTCGATGAAGCGCTGGCGCTGGGCCACCAGGTGAAACCGGTACTGCTGGGGCCGGTAACGTATTTGTGGCTGGGTAAAGTGAAAGGCGAGCAGTTTGACCGTCTCAGCCTGCTGAACGATATTCTGCCGGTCTACAAACAGGTGCTGATTGAACTGGGTAAACGCGGAATTCAGTGGGTGCAAATCGATGAGCCTGCGCTGGTGCTGGAGCTGCCGCAGGCGTGGCTGAAAGCGTTTAAACCCGCTTACGATGCCCTTACTGGTCAGGTGAAGCTATTGCTGACCACCTATTTTGAAGGCGTGACGCCGAACCTGAGTACTATTACTGCGCTGCCGGTTCAGGGTCTTCATGTTGACCTGGTCCACGGCAAAGATGACCTGGCCGAACTGCACAAACGTCTGCCCGAAGAGTGGCTACTCTCGGCCGGACTGGTGAATGGCCGTAACGTCTGGCGCGCCGATCTGAGCGAGAAATATGCACAGATTAAAGATATCGTCGGCAAACGTGAGCTGTGGGTGGCCTCCTCCTGCTCTCTGCTGCACAGCCCAATCGATCTGAGTGTGGAAACCCGTCTGGATCCCGAGGTGAAGAGCTGGTTTGCCTTTGCGCTGCAAAAATGTGAAGAGCTGGCGCTGCTGCGTGATGCGTTAAATAGCGGTGACACCACGGCCATTACCGACTGGAGCGCCCCCATTCAGGCGCGTCGTCATTCGGCGCGCGTCCACAACCCGGCGGTCGAAAAACGTCTGGCGGCCATTACCGCGCAGGACAGCCAGCGTCAGAGCCCCTATGAAGTGCGTGCCGAAGCCCAGCGTGCCCGTTTCAACCTGCCAGCGTGGCCAACCACCACCATCGGCTCCTTCCCGCAGACGACGGAGATCCGCGGCCTGCGTCTGGATTTCAAAAAGGGCAACCTCGATGCGAATCACTACCGCACCGGCATCGCTGAGCACATCAGACAGGCGATTGTTGAGCAGGAACGTTTAGGTCTGGACGTGCTGGTGCACGGTGAAGCCGAGCGTAACGACATGGTGGAATACTTCGGCGAACATCTGGACGGTTTCGTCTTTACGCAGAACGGTTGGGTGCAGAGCTATGGTTCCCGCTGTGTGAAGCCACCGGTGGTGATTGGTGACGTCAGCCGCCCGCAAGCGATCACCGTAGAGTGGGCAAAATTCGCCCAGTCCCTGACCGACAAACCGGTGAAAGGGATGCTGACCGGCCCGGTGACGATCCTCTGCTGGTCCTTCCCGCGTGAAGATGTGACCCGTGAAACCATCGCCAAACAGATTGCGCTCGCGCTGCGTGATGAAGTGGCCGATCTGGAAGCGGCGGGTATCGGCATCATCCAGATTGATGAACCGGCGCTACGCGAAGGTTTGCCGCTGCGTCGCAGTGACTGGGATGCTTATCTGAAGTGGGGTGTGGAGGCTTTCCGCCTCAACGCCGCGGTCGCGAAAGACGACACGCAGATCCACACCCACATGTGTTACTGCGAATTTAACGACATTATGGATTCGATTGCCGCGCTGGATGCCGACGTGATCACCATCGAAACGTCGCGTTCAGACATGGAACTGCTGGAGTCCTTTGAAGAGTTCGAGTATCCAAACGAAATTGGGCCGGGTGTCTACGACATCCACTCCCCGAACGTACCGAGCGTGGAGTGGATTGAGAGCCTGCTGAAAAAAGCCGCCCAGCGGATCCCGGCTGAGCGCCTGTGGGTCAACCCGGACTGCGGACTGAAAACCCGCGGCTGGCCGGAGACCCGCGCGGCACTCGCGAACATGGTCAGGGCGGCGCAGAATTTGCGTCAGGCCTGATAAATCCGAAGCCCGGCAAGGCGTAGCCGCGACCGGGCTTTTGTTTTACGCTTTTTTCCCGCCGTACTGGCTGAACCATGCCAGCATCCGCTGCCAGCCATCTTTAGCCGATTCCGCGTGATAGCTCGGACGATAGTCGGCATTAAAGGCGTGGCCGGCATCCGGGTAAACGATGATTTCAGCTTTTGCATTGGCTGCGCGGAGCGCATGGCGCATGGTCTCTACCGTATCAAGCGGGATCCCGGTGTCCTGGCCGCCATAAAGCCCTAAGACTGGGGCATTTAACTCGGTGGCGATATCAACGGGATGCTTCGGCGAGTTCAGCGTTTTCTCCCCCACCAGTTTGCCGTACCAGGCAACGGCGGCTTTAAGCTGCGGATTATGTGCGGCATACAGCCAGCTGATACGTCCTCCCCAGCAGAAACCCGTCACCATCAGACGATGTGCGTCGCCGCCATTGCGCGCAGCCCAACTGGCCACGTGGTCCAGATCGGCCAGTACCTGTGCATCCGGCACTTTGCTGACCAGGTTGCTGAACAGCGTCGGTATATCGCTGTAGTCGTTCGGATCGCCCTGACGGAAATAGAGCTCTGGCGCAACAGCCAGATAACCTTCCAGCGCCAGACGGCGGCAAAGGTCGCGAATATGTTCGTGAACGCCGAAAATTTCCTGAACCACAATCACGATGGGCAGCGGGCCGTCGGCCGATTTTGGCCGCGCGTGGTAAGCAGGCATATTCTCCCCCTGTGAGGGGATGGAGGTCTCACCTGCCGTAATGGCCTCTTCAGGTGTTGAGACGATGGTTGATGCATGAGGGGCCGCTGCAGGTGCAAAACCGGTTTTTTCAGTCATGGCATTCTCCGTACCAATGAGTTAGCGCAAAGGTAAATATAGTCACCAGGTTAACAATTCACAGTGCCTGAAACGGTCTATCTTTTGTGCAGCACCTGACGATATAACTTGTTAATGTGATGTGAATCACTATTTCATGGAAATTTACTGCAATCATTTTCATTCATGGTGAGATGTGTCACGTAATTCTGCTTACTGCTTCTGTAAAGTACCTTTTTACTTCTTCTGACTAACCGACCCACAGAGGAGTCACCTATGTCTAAGTCTGATGTTTTTCATCTCGGCCTCACTAAAAACGATTTACAAGGGGCTACGCTGGCTATCGTCCCGGGCGATCCTGAGCGTGTGGAAAAGATCGCCGCGCTGATGGATAAGCCGGTTAAGCTTGCTGCCCATCGTGAATTCACCACCTGGCGCGCTGAGCTGGATGGCAAAGCGGTGATCGTCTGTTCTACCGGTATCGGTGGCCCGTCCACCTCAATTGCTGTTGAAGAGCTGGCGCAGCTGGGCATTCGTACTTTCCTGCGTATCGGGACTACCGGTGCCATTCAGCCGCATATCAACGTTGGCGACGTGCTGGTGACAACCGCTTCCGTGCGTCTGGACGGCGCGAGTCTGCACTTTGCCCCTATGGAATTCCCGGCGGTGGCGGATTTCGAATGCACCACCGCACTGGTTGAAGCCGCGAAATCCGTTGGCGCAACCACCCACGTAGGCGTGACCGCCTCTTCTGATACCTTCTACCCAGGCCAGGAGCGTTATGACACCTTCTCCGGCCGCGTGGTAAGCCGTTTCAAAGGTTCTATGGAAGAGTGGCAGTCTATGGGCGTAATGAACTACGAAATGGAATCTGCAACCTTGCTGACCATGTGCGCAAGCCAGGGTCTGCGTGCCGGTATGGTGGCGGGCGTTATCGTCAACCGTACCCAGCAGGAGATCCCGAACGCGGAAACCATGAAGCAGACCGAAAGTCATGCGGTGAAAATCGTGGTTGAAGCAGCGCGTCGCCTGATCTAATCCCTTCTTATACGAAAAAAGGCCGACCCGTTCGGCCTTTTTTTTGCGTAGCGCCTCGCAGGAAAACCCTTTCAAACTGGACGTTTATACAGCACAATTCTATTTTGTGCAGGTAATACGTTGATGCAGGGGGCATTGTGGATATCTCAATCCTGATTTATGCAGTGATTGCGCTGGTGGGCGTGGGGGCAGGCTGGCTGATTTCCAGCTACCAGCACGCGCAACAAAAGGCCGATCAGCTGGCCGAGCGCGAAGAGATAGTCGCCGATTTAAGCGCAGCAAAACAGCAGGTTGCGCTGAGCGAACACTGGCGTGACGAATGCGAACTGCTCAACAACGAGCTGCGCAATCTTCGCGATATCAACACCTCGCTGGAGGCCGATCTCCGCGAAGTGACTACCCGCCTCGAATCCACCCAGCTGCATGCGGAAGATAAAATCCGCCAGATGATGAACAGCGAGCAACGCCTCAGCGAGCAGTTCGAGAATCTCGCGAACCGCATTTTTGAACACAGCAACCGCCGCGTAGACGAACAAAACCGCCAAAGCCTGAATAGCTTGCTGACGCCCCTGCGTGAACAGCTGGACGGCTTTCGTCGTCAGGTACAGGACAGCTTTGGCCAGGAGGCTCGTGAGCGGCACACGCTGGCGCATGAAATTCGCAATCTTCAGCAGCTGAATGCGCAAATGGCGCAGGAAGCGGTCAACCTGACCCGTGCGCTGAAGGGCGATAACAAAACCCAGGGCAACTGGGGGGAAGTGGTGCTGACCCGCGTGCTGGAGGCCTCTGGCCTGCGGGAAGGGTATGAATACGAAACGCAGGTGAGTATCGAGAACGATGCCCGCTCGCGTATGCAGCCTGATGTGATTGTGCGGCTCCCGCAGGGCAAAGATGTGGTGATAGACGCCAAAATGACGCTGGTGGCTTATGAGCGCTATTTCAATGCGGAAGATGACTACACCCGCGAGTCGGCGCTGCAGGAGCACATCGCCTCCGTGCGTAACCACATTCGTCTGCTGGGCAGAAAAGACTACCAGCAGTTACCCGGCCTGCGCTCGCTGGATTACGTCCTGATGTTTATTCCGGTTGAACCCGCGTTCTTGCTGGCGCTCGACAGACAGCCTGAACTGATTACCGAAGCCCTAAAAAATAACATTATGCTGGTGAGCCCCACCACGCTGCTGGTGGCATTGCGCACCATTGCCAACCTGTGGCGCTATGAACATCAGAGCCGTAATGCGCAGCAGATTGCCGATCGCGCCAGCAAGCTTTACGACAAAATGCGCCTTTTTGTGGATGATATGTCCTCGGTCGGGCAAAGCCTTGACCGCGCCCAGGATAACTATCGCCAGGCGATGAAAAAACTCTCTTCCGGGCGTGGCAACTTACTGGCGCAGGCCGAAGCGTTTCGTTCCCTGGGTGTGGAGGTGAAGCGCGAGATTAATCCGGAATTAGTTGAGCAGGCCACCGCCCAGGATGAAGAGTTTCGCCTGCGCGAAGGCGCTGGCGAACAAAAGACAGACAGTGAAGACAATACGTTAGCGACAGATTTAACGTCAGACGAGCGTCCGGCACGTTTCTTTCGCGAAGGTTGAAACGTAGGGCAAACGCGCCCAATCTGTTACACTTCACGAACATTTTACTGATAAGCAGGCTCTGAGATGGTTGACGATTCACAAGACACGACGCACTTTGGCTTTCAGACTGTCGCCAAAGCGCAGAAAGCTGATATGGTGGCCCACGTATTTCATTCCGTGGCGGCGAAGTACGATGTGATGAATGACTTGATGTCGTTCGGCATTCATCGCTTGTGGAAGCGCTTCACCATCGACTGTAGCGGTGTGCGTCGTGGACAAACGGTACTGGATTTAGCCGGCGGTACAGGCGATTTGACAGCAAAATTCTCCCGTCTGGTGGGCGAAACCGGTCGCGTTGTTCTGGCAGATATTAACGACTCAATGCTCAAAATGGGACGTGAGAAGCTGCGTAACATCGGCGTGGTAGGTAATGTCGAGTATGTGCAGGCGAACGCCGAAGCGCTGCCTTTCCCGGATAATACCTTTGACTGCATCACTATCTCCTTCGGCCTGCGTAACGTCACCGATAAAGAAAAAGCGCTGCGCTCCATGTACCGCGTGTTAAAGCCGGGTGGACGCCTGCTGGTGCTCGAATTCTCCAAACCGATTCTTGAGCCGTTAAGCAAAGCTTACGACGCATACTCATTCCATGTGCTGCCGCGCATTGGTGAGCTGGTGGCAAACGACGCGGAAAGCTATCGGTACCTGGCGGAATCTATCCGTATGCACCCGGATCAGGACACTTTAAAGGCCATGATGCAGGATGCGGAATTCGAGAACGTTGAGTATTTCAACATGACGGCAGGTGTCGTCGCGCTGCATCGCGGTTATAAGTTCTGAGTGGAGGTTTCCCGTGCCCTTTAAACCCTTAGTCACCGCAGGCATCGAGAATGTCCTGAATGCCTTTCTTTACCGCGCACCGGCGCTAAAAGCCGCACGTCAGCGGCTTAACGGCAAGGTGCTGCGTGTTGTTCTGAAAGAGTTCTCGACGCCGCTTGTGCTGGTTTTCAGTGAACGCCAGCTTGACGTTCTGGGTGAGTGGGAAGGTGAAGCCGACTGCTCCGTGATTACGCACATGAGCGTGCTGCCAAAATTACGTGACCGTCAGCAGCTTACGGCGCTTATCCGCAGCGGTGAGCTGGAAGTGGAAGGCGACATTCAGGTCGTACAGAATTTCGTTGCGCTCAGCGATCTGGCCGAGTTTGACCCGGCAGAGCTGCTTGCGCCTTTCATTGGCGACATTGCTGCCGAAGGGATCGGTAAAGCCATTCATGGCGGTACGGCTTTCCTTCGCAAGAGTCTGCAACGGCAGCAACGCTATGCGGCGGAAGTACTGACTGAAGAGTGGCGTATGGCCCCTGGCGCGCTTGAAGTTGCATGGTTTGCGGAAGAGACCGCAGCGGTTGAACGCGCGGTGGATGCCTTAACCAAACGGCTGGAAAAACTGGAGGGCAAATGACGCCTGGTGAAATTCGGCGCCTCTATTTTATCGTCCACACCTTTTTGAGTTACGGGCTCGACGAGCTTATCCCCAAAATGCGTATCACGCTGCTGCTTCGCATCTGGCGGCGGATGTTGTTCTGGATGCCTAATCGTCATAAAGATCAGCCGCTGGGTGAACGTCTTCGCCTGGCGCTCCAGGAGCTGGGCCCGGTATGGATTAAGTTCGGGCAAATGCTCTCGACTCGCCGCGATCTTTTCCCGCCGCAGATTGCCGATGAACTGGCACTGCTGCAGGACCGCGTTGCACCGTTTGACGGTGTGAGAGCGAAAAAACAGATCGAAGAGGCGATGGGCAATATTCCTGTCGAGACATGGTTTGACGATTTCGAAATAGAACCTCTTGCTTCAGCCTCCATCGCCCAGGTGCATACAGCCCGTCTGAAAGAGAACGGCAAAGAGGTGGTTATCAAAGTGATCCGCCCGGACATCCTGCCGGTAATCCGAGCGGACATGAAGCTTATCTATCGGCTTGCACGCTGGGTTCCGCGCCTGCTCCCCGACGGACGCCGTTTGCGCCCAATGGAAGTTGTGCGGGAGTATGAAAAAACGCTGATTGATGAATTAAACCTGCTGCGTGAATCGGCAAATGCCATCCAGCTGCGCCGGAACTTTGAAAACAGCCCGATGCTCTATGTGCCGGAAGTGTATTCGGACTACTGCAGCCAGAACATGATGGTAATGGAGCGGATTTACGGTATTCCGGTCTCGGATGTGGCAGCCCTGGAAAAGCAGGGAACCAACATGAAGCTGCTGGCCGAGCGTGGCGTACAGGTCTTCTTTACCCAGGTATTCCGCGACAGCTTTTTCCACGCGGACATGCACCCGGGGAATATCTTCGTCAGTTATGAGCACCCGGAAGACCCGAAATATATCGGTATTGACTGCGGTATTGTGGGCTCGCTGAACAAAGAAGATAAGCGCTATCTCGCTGAGAACTTCATCGCCTTCTTTAACCGTGATTACCGCAAGGTGGCCGAGCTGCACGTTGATTCTGGCTGGGTTCCGCCGGACACCAACGTCGAAGAGTTTGAGTTTGCTATCCGTACCGTCTGCGAGCCGATTTTTGAAAAGCCGCTGGCAGAAATTTCCTTCGGACACGTATTGCTGAACCTGTTTAACACGGCACGCCGCTTCAACATGGAAGTGCAGCCACAGTTAGTTTTACTTCAGAAAACATTACTTTACGTTGAAGGTGTAGGTCGACAGCTCTATCCTCAGTTAGACTTATGGAAGACTGCGAAACCTTTCCTTGAATCCTGGATTAAGGATCAGGTGGGCATTCCGGCGCTGGTGCGCTCTATTAAAGAGAAAGGCCCGTTCTGGATAGAAAAAATGCCTGATATTCCTGAACTGATTTACGACAGTTTGCGTCAGAGCAAGAACCTTCAGCACAGCATGGATAAAATCGCCCGCGAGCTTCAGTCCAGCCGTGTTCGACAGGGGCAGTCGCGCTATCTCTTTGGCATTGGAGCAACGCTGCTGCTGAGTGGTACGCTGTTGCTGATTACTCGCCCTGACTGGCAGATGATGCCCGCCTGGCTGATGGCTGGCGGTGTTGTGGTCTGGCTCGCCGGCTGGAGAAAAACGCGCTGATTTTGCGTCGCTATCGACGGGTCGCCTACGTATAATGCGACCTGACTCATTAATCATCTATCCCTGAGGTACATGTATGGGTGGTATCAGTATCTGGCAATTGTTGATCATTGCCGTCATCGTCGTGCTGCTGTTTGGCACGAAAAAGCTCGGTTCTATCGGCTCCGATCTGGGCGCGTCTATCAAAGGCTTCAAGAAAGCGATGAGCGATGATGAGAGCAAGCAGGATAAAACCAGCCAGGATGCTGACTTTACTGCTAAATCCATCTCCGACAAGCAGGAAGAGGCGAAAAAAGAAGACGCTAAACGCCACGATAAAGAGCAGGTGTAATTCGTGTTCGACATTGGTTTTAGTGAGCTGCTGCTGGTCTTTGTGATTGGCCTGATAGTGTTAGGACCCCAGCGTCTGCCGGTGGCGGTGAAAACCGTTGTGGGCTGGGTACGCGCGCTGAGATCGCTGGCTTCGACCGTACAAAATGAGCTGGCGCAGGAACTTAAGCTGCAGGAGTTTCAGGAAAGCCTGAAAAAGGTGGAAAAGGCGAGCATGGATAACCTGACGCCTGAACTGAAAGCCTCAATGGATGAACTGCGTGAAGCGGCAGAATCCATGAAGCGCTCCTACAGCGTCAACGATCCTGAAAAGGCGAGCGATGAAGCCAACACCATCCACAACCCGGTGGTGAAGGACAGCGAAGCGCAGCGCGAGGGCGTTACGCCTGCCAGCGCGGAGCATCAGGCTACCGCGCCTGAACAAACGCCGCAGGAATCTGAACCGAAAAAACAGGCGCAGCCGGAAGCACCGATGGTAAAAGCGGCTGACGTTAAGCCTGCCGCGCCTGTTTCCGAATCATCCCCCTCGTCGAGTGATAAAGCGTAAACATGGCAGTAGATGATACCCAACCGCTGATTACGCACCTCATAGAGCTGCGTAAGCGCCTGTTAAACTGCATTATCGCGGTTTTCCTCATTTTCTTATGCCTGGTCTATTTCGCCAATGATATCTACCAGGTTGTCTCTGCGCCGCTGATCAAGCAGATGCCGCTGGGGGCAACGATGATCGCAACCGACGTTGCATCACCGTTCTTTACCCCTATTAAGCTCACCTTCTGGGTATCGCTGATTGCCTCTGCGCCGGTCATTCTTTATCAGGTATGGGCGTTTGTGGCGCCAGCGCTGTACAAGCATGAACGCAAGCTGGTGATCCCGCTGCTGGTATCCAGCTCGCTGCTGTTCTATATCGGCATGGCGTTCGCCTACTTTGTTGTCTTCCCGCTGGCCTTTGGCTTCCTGACGCATACCGCGCCGGAAGGGGTTCAGGTGTCGACGGATATCGCCAGCTACCTCAGCTTTGTGATGGCGCTGTTTATGGCGTTCGGTGTGGCATTCGAAGTGCCGGTAGCCATTGTGCTGCTTTGCTGGGTAGGAGTGACGACCCCTGATGACCTGCGTAAGAAGCGCCCGTATATCCTGGTCGGCGCGTTTGTGGTTGGCATGCTGCTCACACCACCTGACGTCTTCTCACAAACGCTGCTGGCAATACCGATGTATTGTCTGTTTGAAGTCGGCGTATTCTTCTCGCGTTTCTACGTGGGAAAAGGGCGTCGGTCGGATGACGAAGACGATACGTCGGAAAAGACCACTGAAGAGTAAAACCAGCCGCCCGTCAGGGCGGTTGTGCTATGGGGAATCGCATGTTTGATATCGGACTCAACCTGACCAGCTCGCAGTTTGCGAAAGACTGCGATGAGGTCGTCGCGCGTGCTTTTGCCGCCGGGGTGAAAGGGCTGCTCCTGACGGGAACCAACCTGCATGAAAGCGAGCAGGCGCAGCAGCTTGCTCAACGCTATGATCGCTGCTGGTCAACCGCTGGCGTGCATCCTCATGACAGCAGCCAGTGGACGCCGCAGAGCGCTGAAATCATACACAGGCTGGCGAAAACCCCTGAAGTCGTGGCCATTGGCGAATGTGGTCTCGATTTCAACCGTAACTTTTCCACACCAGCCGAACAGGAAAACGCCTTCACCGCCCAGCTCGCCCTGGCGGCGGAGCTTGGAATGCCTGTGTTTATGCACTGCCGTGACGCGCATGAGCGCTTCCTCGCCTTACTGGAACCCTGGCTCGATAAACTGCCCGGTGCGGTACTGCACTGCTTTACCGGTTCACGGCAGGAGGCGCTGGATTGTCTGGAACGCGGGTTATATCTGGGCATTACCGGCTGGGTTTGCGATGAACGTCGCGGGCTTGAGCTTCGCGAGCTGTTGCCGGTGATCCCGGCGGACCGCTTGCTTGTTGAAACCGACGCACCTTATCTGCTGCCGCGAGATATGCAACCCAAACCGGCTTCTCGACGTAACGAACCGGCCTATCTGGGGCATATTCTTGAGAGCGTAGCGCGCTGGCGCGGAGAAGACCCGCACTGGCTGTGCGCACAGACGGATGACAACGTGCGTCGCCTGTTCGGGATAGACGTTTAAACTTTGCGGAAGTCGGTGTTTTTCACGCTCTGCAATACCTGCTTATTCAGCAGGTTGAGCAACAGCATGGAGCGTGCTTCACCGTCAGGCTCGGCGAAAATCGCCTGTAAGCCCTCGAAAGCCCCTTCAGTGATGACGACGCTGTCGCCTGCGTAGGGGGTTTCCGGATCGGTGATGCCTTCAGGTTGCTGGTACACCGAAAGCTGATGAATCACCGTTGACGGGACCGTGGCCGGGTGAGCGCCAAAACGCACAAAGTGGCTGACACCGCGTGTGGCGCTGATGGTCGTGGTGTGAATCACTTCCGGGTCGAACTCAACGAACAGATAGTTCGGGAATAATGGCTCACTGACGGTCGTGCGCTTCCCGCGCTGCATTTTTTCAAGCGTGATCACGGGTGTCAGGCAATTTACAGACTGACGTTCAAGATGTTCCTGCGCGCGCTGAAGTTGCCCGCGTTTGCAATACAGTAAATACCAGGCCTGCATAATCACTCTTTCCCTTAGTTCGGGGCGCAAGCATATCAAAACCCTGGCGGGATCGCTAAGTTGATTATAATGGGGGAAAAGGGAACAGAATGCATAAGTTCACGCTAATTTAACAAAAATACAGCATCAAGCAGGCTTACGCCGTATAATGAAGCGCTTACAGAGAGGCCATGACTAACTGCATGAAATACCACGATCTCCGCGACTTCCTGACGCTGCTGGAAAAGCAGGGCGAACTCAAACGCATTACACTTCCTGTTGATCCTTATCTGGAAATGACAGAAATTGCTGACCGCACCCTGCGTGCCGGTGGCCCCGCTTTACTGTTTGAAAACCCAAAAGGGTATTCGATGCCGGTGCTGTGCAACCTGTTTGGTACACCGCGCCGTGTGGCGTTGGGGATGGGACAGGAGGACGTCACGGCGCTGCGTGAAGTGGGGAAACTGCTGGCGTTTTTGAAAGAGCCAGAGCCACCGAAAGGTTTCCGCGATCTGTTCGATAAACTGCCGCAGTTTAAGCAGGTGCTAAACATGCCAACCAAACGTCTGCGCGGCGCACCGTGTCAGCAGAAAGTGCTGGAAGGCGATGCGGTGGATCTGACAAAAATTCCTGTCATGCAATGCTGGCCTGAAGATGCTGCGCCGCTTATCACCTGGGGGCTCACCGTCACGCGTGGTCCGCACAAAGAGCGACAAAATCTGGGTATTTACCGCCAGCAGCTGATTGGCAAGAATAAGCTCATCATGCGCTGGTTGTCACATCGTGGCGGCGCCCTGGATTTCCAGGAGTGGTGTGCTGAACACCCGGGCGAGCGTTTCCCGGTTTCCGTTGCGTTAGGCGCCGATCCGGCCACGATTCTGGGGGCGGTAACGCCAGTGCCGGATACGCTGTCCGAATATGCCTTTGCAGGCCTGCTGCGCGGAACCAAAACCGAAGTCGTGAAGTGTATTTCTAATGACCTTGAAGTTCCTGCCAGCGCGGAGATCGTTCTGGAAGGTTACCTTGAGCAGGGCGAAATGGCACCGGAAGGGCCATACGGTGACCACACCGGCTATTACAACGAAGTTGATAACTTCCCGGTGTTTACCGTCACGCACATCACCCAGCGTGAAGATGCGATTTACCACTCCACCTATACCGGACGTCCACCGGATGAACCGGCGGTACTGGGAGTGGCGCTGAACGAAGTGTTTGTGCCGATCCTGCAAAAGCAGTTCCCGGAAATTGTTGATTTTTACCTGCCACCGGAAGGGTGTTCGTATCGCCTGGCGGTGGTGACGATGAAGAAGCAATATCCTGGTCACGCTAAACGCGTGATGATGGGCGTATGGTCTTTCCTGCGCCAGTTTATGTATACCAAATTTGTTATTGTCTGCGATGATGATGTTAACGCCCGCGACTGGAATGACGTTATCTGGGCCATTACTACGCGAATGGATCCGGCGCGCGATACGGTGTTAGTCGAAAACACGCCGATAGATTATCTGGATTTTGCCTCGCCGGTCTCCGGCCTTGGCTCAAAAATGGGACTGGATGCCACAAACAAATGGCCCGGCGAAACCGAGCGTGAATGGGGTCGACCGATCAAAAAAGATCCTGCCGTGACCGCGCGTATTGACGCGATCTGGGATGAACTGGCCATAATGAATAACGGTAAACCTGAAACAGGCCGTTAAGCCCTATAGACTTCACGACAGAGAGAGCGAATGACAACCTTAAGCTGTAAAGTGACCTCGGTAGATGCTATCACCGACACCGTATATCGCGTCCGTTTAGTACCTGAAGCGGCATTCTCTTTCCGCGCCGGTCAGTACTTGATGGTCGTGATGGATGAGCGTGATAAGCGTCCCTTCTCTATGGCTTCTACGCCAGCAGAGCAGGAATTTATTGAGCTTCATATTGGTGCGTCTGAGCTTAACCTGTATGCGATGGCCGTCATGGACCGCATTCTGAAAGAACGTGAAATCGTGGTGGATATTCCTCACGGTGATGCCTGGCTGCGTGAAGATGAAGACCGTCCGCTGATCCTGATTGCGGGGGGAACGGGTTTCTCTTATGTGCGCTCTATCCTGCTGACGGCCCTGGCGCGTAACCCGGATCGCGATATCACCATCTACTGGGGCGGCCGCGAAGAGAAACATCTCTACGACCTCTCTGAACTGGAAGCATTAAGCGTCAATCATCCACACCTGCGCATTGAGCCGGTGGTGGAGCAGCCTGAAGAGGGCTGGCGTGGGCGCAGCGGTACGGTACTGACGGCGGTGCTGCAGGATCACGGCACGCTGGCGGGACATGATATCTATATTGCTGGCCGTTTTGAGATGGCGAAAATTGCCCGTGACCTGTTCTGCAACGAACGTGACGCGCGTGAAGACCGTCTCTTCGGCGATGCGTTCGCGTTCATTTAAATAAAAAACCCGCCCCTGACAGGCGGGAAGAACGGCAACTAAACTTTATCTCTTCGCCACTGGCGCCATAACTACGATGGCTGCGCGTGCTCACCCGAATCCCTTACTTCCGTAAGCGCATCGGGCGCCGCTCGCGTGCCGCCGTGTTCTGGCGACACTGGCTGTAAGAACCCCTCGAAGATTTACACTCGCTCAAATACCGTCGCGATACCCTGACCCAGCCCGATACACATCGTCGCCAGACCAAACTGAGCGTCTTTGCGTTCCATCAGGTTAATCAGCGTGGTGCTGATGCGTGCCCCGGAACAACCCAGCGGGTGACCGAGGGCGATCGCGCCGCCATTGAGGTTAATCTTGTCGTCTATCTGATCCATTAGGCCCAGATCTTTGATGCACGGCAGGATCTGCGCGGCAAAGGCTTCGTTCATCTCAAACAGATCGATATCACTGGTGGTTAAGCCTGCTTTTTTCAGCGCCAGCTTCGAGGCCGGCACCGGACCGTAACCCATAATGGACGGATCGCAACCCACCACCGCCATCGAACGCACCCGGGCGCGAGGCGTCAGGCCTAACTCGCGGGCACGGCTTTCACTCATCACCAGCATCGCGGCGGCCCCGTCAGATAGGGCAGACGAGGTGCCTGCCGTTACCGTACCGGTGACCGGGTCAAACGCCGGGCGCAGCGTAGAAAGGGTTTCTACAGTGGTTTCCGGGCGAATCACTTCATCGTAGCTGAACTGCTTCAAAACGCCGTCAGCATCGTGACCACCGGTTGGGATGATCTCATGCTTAAATGCGCCGGATTGCGTTGCGGCCCAGGCGCGTGCGTGGGAGCGCGCGGCAAAGGTATCCTGCATTTCGCGGCTGATGCCGTGGAGGCGGGAAAGCATCTCAGCGGTCAGGCCCATCATTCCCGCCGCTTTCGCCACGTTACGGCTCATACCCGGGTGGAAATCAACCCCGTGGCTCATCGGCACGTGGCCCATGTGCTCCACGCCGCCGACCAGACAGGCCTGTGCATCACCGGTCATGATCATGCGAGCCGCGTCGTGCAGCGCCTGCATTGACGAACCACACAGACGGTTAACGGTCACCGCCGGAACTGAATGCGGGATCTCCGCCAGCAGCGAAGCGTTACGAGCGATGTTAAAGCCCTGTTCGAGGGTTTGCTGTACACAGCCCCAGTAAATATCGTCGAGCGCAGCGGGATCCAGTGCCGGGTTACGCGCCAGCAGGCTACGCATCAGGTGCGCGGAGAGGTCTTCCGCGCGCACATTACGGAATGCACCGCCTTTTGAACGGCCCATCGGGGTGCGAATCGCATCAACAATGACAACCTTTTCCATTGTGACTCCTTAAGCCGTTTTCAGCTCGCCAACCGGACGGGCTGGCTCAACTGCTGGGTAATAGGGTTCGTTATGGCGCGCTTTGTTACGCAGACCTTCCGGCACGTTATACAGCGGGCCGAGGTGCTGGTACTGCTGAGCCATATCGAGATAACGGGCGCTGCCGAGCGTATCCAGCCAGCGGAACGCGCCGCCGTGGAACGGAGGGAAGCCGAGGCCGTACACCAGTGCCATATCCGCTTCTGCCGGGCTGGCGATAATGCCTTCTTCCAGGCAACGCACCACTTCGTTGATCATTGGAATCATCATTCGGGCGATGATTTCATCGTCGGTGAAGTCACGTTTCGGCTGGCTGACGTCGGCCAGCAGGCCATCCACCGCCGCGTCTTCTTCTTTCTTCGGCTTGCCTTTGCTGTCTTCTTTATAGCGCCAGAAGCCCAGGCCGTTTTTCTGACCAAAGCGGCTGGCGTCAAACAGGGCGTCAATCGCGTCGCGGTAATCTTTCTGCATGCGTTGCGGGAAGCCTGCCGCCATCACCGCCTGGGCGTGGTGTGCGGTATCAATGCCGACCACATCCAGCAGATACGCTGGACCCATCGGCCAGCCGAACTGTTTTTCCATCACTTTGTCGACTTTACGGAAATCCGCACCGTCGCGCAGGAGCTGGCTGAAACCGGCGAAGTACGGGAACAGCACGCGGTTGACGAAGAAGCCCGGACAGTCGTTGACCACGATCGGGGTTTTGCCCATTTTGCTGGCCCATGCCACGACTTTGGCGATCGTTTCGTCAGAGGTTTTTTCCCCACGGATCACTTCGACAAGTGGCATACGGTGCACCGGGTTAAAGAAGTGCATACCGCAGAAGTTTTCCGGGCGCTTCAGAACGCCTGCCAGTTCGCTAATCGGGATGGTGGAGGTGTTTGAGGCCAGTACGGTATCAGGACGAACCTTCTCTTCGGTTTCCGCCAGCACCGCTTTTTTGACTTTCGGGTTCTCAACGACCGCTTCAACGACCACATCCACACGGTCGAAACCGCTATAGTCCAGGGTCGGGTGGATTGTCGAGATCACCCCTGAGAGTTTCAGACCGTCAATTTTGCCGCGTTCCAGCTGTTTATTCAGCAGCTTGGCCGCTTCGGTCATGCCCAGCGTCAGGGATTTCTCGCTGATGTCTTTCATCACCACAGGCACGCCTTTCCAGGCCGACTGATAAGCGATGCCGCCGCCCATAATGCCTGCACCGAGTACCGCCGCATGTTTTGGCGTCTCAACATTTTTGGTCAGCTGTTTCGCCTTACCTTTCACGAATTGATCGTTCAGGAAGATGCCCACCAGTGCGCGAGCTTCATTAGTGTGCGCCAGCGGAACAAAGCTTTGGTTTTCCAGTTTCAGCGCTTCATCACGGCCAAAGCGGGCCGCGGCTTCAATCGTTTTAACGGCGGTAATGGGCGCGGGGTAGTGTTTGCCTGCCGTCTGCATCACCATCCCTTTGGCGATGGTGAAGCTCATGGCGGCTTCAATTTTGCTGAGTTTCAACGGTTCAAGCTTCGGCTGACGTTTGGCTTTCCAGTCGAGGTCGCCATTAATGGCCTGATGGAGAATGGCGAGGGAGCCTTCAATCAGTTTTTCTGGTTTAACCACACCGTCCACCAGGCCTATTTTCTGCGCCTGTTCCGCCCCGACATCTTTACCGGCGGCGATGATCTCCAGGGCGCTATCGGCACCCAGCATGCGTGGCATACGTACGGAACCGCCAAAGCCTGGCATGATGCCCAGTTTTGTTTCCGGCAGGCCGATGCGCAGGTCTGGCGTGGCCAGGCGATAGTCGGTCGCCAGCACGCACTCGCAGCCGCCGCCCAGCGCGTAGCCGTTAACGGCGGAGACTGTCGGAACAGGCAGATCTTCCAGACGATTAAAGACGCTGTTGGCAAAGTGCAGCCACTGGCTCAGCTGTTCTTCCGGGACCTGGAACAGTGAAAGGAATTCGGTGATATCTGCACCGACAATAAAAGCCGCTTTGTTTGAGCGCAGCAGCAGCCCTTTTAATTCAGATTGTTTTTCAAGCACATCCAGCGCCTGGCCAAGACTGGCCACCGTCGCGGTATCAAGCTTGTTGACTGAGCCGGGGGCATCGAACACCAGTTCGGCAATGCCATCTTCCAGCCAGTTGAGGTACAGGGTGTCGCCTTTGTAGAGCATGTCAGTCTCCTGAATCCAGCAAGTGGATCTGGTCATACCAGATGAGACGGAGTGTGGGATTTATGTTAATAAAATGCAAATTTCTCATTAAGAAATTGCTGCATTGATCACGGTCGGTGGAAATCACGCAGTCGGAGTCAGGTGTGCTAAGATGCGATGACTTGAGCTCAGAAAAATGAAAGGAAGAAAGATGGACTCACTGGCTTCGCTTTATAAAAATCATATCGTTACCCTACAGGAACGTACCCGTGATGTACTGGCGCGCTTTAAGCTGGATGCGCTGTTAATCCACTCCGGAGAGCTGATTAACACCTTCCTGGATGACCATGCGTATCCGTTTAAGGTCAACCCGCAGTTCAAAGCCTGGGTGCCGGTCACGCAGGTCCCAAATTGCTGGTTGCTGGTGGACGGGGTGAACAAGCCGAAACTGTGGTTCTATCTGCCTGTCGATTACTGGCACAACGTTGAGCCGCTGCCGACCAGCTTCTGGACGGAAGAAGTGGACGTTATCGCTTTACCAAAAGCCGATGGCATTGGCAGCCTCCTGCCAGCCGGGCGCGGCAACATTGCTTATATTGGCCCGGTTCCTGAGCGTGCGCTCGGTCTGGATATTCCGGCGGATAAACTCAATCCGAAAGGGGTTCTGGATTATCTGCACTACTATCGCGCTTATAAGACCGACTACGAACTTTACTGCATGCGTGAAGCGCAAAAAACGGCGGTAAACGGTCACCGTGCTGCGCATGAAGCGTTCCAGTCTGGCATGAGCGAGTTCGATATTAACCAGGCGTATCTGACCGCCACCGGCCACCGTGACACTGATGTCCCTTACAGCAACATCGTCGCGCTGAATGAGCATGCGTCCGTTCTGCACTACACCAGGCTCGATCACCAGGTGCCATCCGAGTTGCGCAGTTTCCTGTTGGACGCTGGGGCAGAGTACAACGGCTATGCGGCCGACCTGACCCGCACCTGGGCGGCAAATGCGGATACCGATTTTGCACAGTTGATTAAAGACGTTAACGATGAGCAACTGGCGCTTATTGGCACCATGAAAGCGGGAACCAGCTATGTGGATTACCACATCCAGTTCCATCAGCGCATCGCTAAACTGCTGCGTAAGCACCAGATCGTGAAAGACATGAGCGAAGAGGCGATGGTGGAAAACGATCTGACCGGGCCGTTCATGCCGCACGGTATTGGTCACCCGCTGGGTCTGCAGGTTCATGATGTTGCCGGTTTTATGCAGGACGATACCGGTACGCACCTGGCCGCGCCGTCTAAATATCCTTACCTGCGCTGCACGCGTATTCTTGAGCCGCGTATGGTGCTGACCATCGAGCCGGGTATCTACTTTATCGAATCGCTGTTAGCGCCATGGCGTGAAGGCCCGTTCAGCAAGCACTTCAACTGGGACAAAATTGAAGCGCTGAAACCGTTTGGCGGTATTCGTATCGAAGACAACGTGGTGATCCACGAAAACGGTATTGAGAATATGACGCGAGACCTGAAGCTGGCCTGATGGATAGCTGGCTGATACCGGCTGAACCGGTCACCTTTGTTGAGGAAATTAAGAAGAGTCGATTCATTACGCTGCTGGCACATACCGACGGCGTTGAGGCGGCAAAAGCGTTTGTTGAGTCCGTTCGCGCGCAGCACCCTGACGCACGTCACCATTGCGTGGCATGGGTGGCAGGGCCGCCGAACGATTCACAACAGCTGGGGTTTTCCGATGACGGTGAACCGGCAGGCACAGCCGGTAAACCCATGCTCTCCCAGTTGATGGGCAGCGGCGTGGGTGAAATCACCGCCGTGGTCGTTCGCTACTACGGCGGTATTTTATTAGGCACGGGTGGACTGGTTAAAGCGTATGGCGGTGGGGTTCAGCAGGCACTGAATATGCTGATTACCACCCGCAAAACGCCGCTCACCGAATATACTTTATTGTGCGATTACGGCCAGTTATCCGGCATTGAGGCATTGCTAAAGCAGTTTAACGGCGTCATCGCGCACAGTGACTATCAGGCAATGGTGCAACTGCGCGTGGCGCTTCCGCAGGCGGAACTGGCTGCTTTTTCAGCAAAGCTGGCGGATTTTAGTCGCGGTTCGTTGCAATTGCTGCCGATTGAAGAATAATCCCCACCTCACTTTTTTGAATACCAAAGGAAGCGGCAGAGATGCATTTTCGTGCCATTACCCGAATCGTTGGACTGCTGGTCATACTTTTTTCCGGGACGATGATTCTCCCAGGACTGGTAGCGCTTATCTACCGGGACGGTGCGGGGCGGGCATTTACCCAGACCTTCTTTGTCGCGCTGGCGATTGGCTCTCTGCTGTGGTGGCCAAACCGTCGTCAAAAGGGTGAGCTGAAATCTCGCGAAGGGTTTCTGATTGTTGTTCTGTTCTGGACAGTGCTGGGAAGCGTGGGTGCGCTACCCTTTATCTTCTCTGAGCAGCCTAATCTGACCGTCACGGATGCGTTTTTTGAATCGTTCTCGGGTTTAACGACGACCGGGGCGACCACGCTGGTCGGGCTGGATTCCTTACCGCATGCCATTCTCTTTTATCGCCAGATGCTGCAATGGTTCGGGGGGATGGGGATCATCGTCCTGGCAGTGGCCATCCTGCCTATTCTCGGCGTCGGGGGGATGCAGCTCTACCGTGCGGAAATGCCGGGCCCACTGAAAGATAACAAGATGCGCCCGCGCATAGCCGAGACGGCGAAAACCCTGTGGCTTATCTATGTCTTACTGACGGTCGCCTGTGCGTTAGCGTTATGGTTTGCCGGGATGCCTGCATTCGACGCTATCGGGCACAGCTTTGCGACGATCGCCATCGGCGGGTTCTCGACCCACGATGCCAGCGTGGGTTACTTCGACAGCCCCACCATTAACACGATCATTGCCATCTTCCTGCTGATTTCCGGCTGTAACTACGGTCTGCACTTCTCCTTACTCAGCGGGCGTAGCCTGAAGGTGTACTGGCGTGACCCGGAGTTTCGCATGTTCATTGGTGTCCAGCTTACGCTGGTCATCATCTGTACCGTGGTGTTGTGGTTCCACGATGTCTATAACTCCGCGTTGACTACGTTAAATCAGGCGTTCTTCCAGGTGGTGTCGATGGCAACCACCGCCGGTTTTACAACGGACAGTATTGCACGCTGGCCACTGTTCCTGCCGGTGCTGCTGCTGTGTTCTGCGTTCATCGGGGGTTGTGCGGGGTCGACGGGCGGTGGCCTGAAGGTGATTCGTATTCTGCTGTTGTTTAAGCAGGGGAACCGTGAACTTAAACGTCTGGTCCACCCGAATGCGGTTTACAGCATCAAACTGGGTAACCGTGCCCTGCCGGAACGTATTCTTGAAGCGGTGTGGGGGTTCTTCTCGGCCTATGCGCTGGTCTTCATCGTCAGTATGCTGGCGATTATCGCGACGGGGGTGGATGATTTCTCTGCCTTTGCTTCCGTCGTAGCAACGTTGAATAACCTCGGGCCTGGCCTGGGAGTTGTGGCGGATAACTTTGCCAGTATGAACCCGGTTGCGAAATGGATCCTCATCGCCAACATGCTGTTTGGTCGTCTGGAGGTCTTTACGCTGCTGGTGCTGTTCACCCCAACATTCTGGCGCGAGTAAGGAGTCGTCGGTGAAAACACTTATTCTTTTCTCTACGCGGGATGGGCAAACGCGTGAGATTGCCTCATATCTGGCTTCAGAATTAAAAGAGCTGGGGATTTACTCTGATGTGGTGAACCTGAACCGCACGGAGCAGATAGCCTGGCAGGATTACGACCGTGTGGTTATTGGCGCGTCTATTCGTTACGGGCATTTCCATCCGGCGCTGGATCGTTTTGTGAAAAAGCATACGGCAGTGCTCAATAAACTGCCTGGGGCTTTTTACTCGGTCAATCTGGTGGCGCGTAAACCTGAGAAACGTACGCCGCAGACCAACAGCTATACGCGCAAGTTTCTGTTGAGCTCTCCGTGGCAGCCGGACATCAGCGCCGTCTTTGCCGGCGCGCTGCGTTATCCGCGCTATCGCTGGTATGACCGCTTTATGATTCGCCTCATTATGAAGATGACCGGTGGCGAAACCGATACGCGCAAAGAGGTGGTGTATACCGACTGGTTGCAGGTCGCCAGTTTTGCGCGGGAGATCGCACATTTATCAGGCGATTCGCGGCTTAAATAGGCGTGAAGTTTGAAAAGTGAGCGAACGAAAAGTTTTTTGTATTTTGTGCTTGTCACTTCAGAATAACTCCCTATAATGCGCCTCCACTGACACGGAACAACGGCACACACGCCGCCGGGTTAGCGGGGTTCAGAGATGAACACCAATAGAGGAAAGCAAAAATAAATGCTTGACTCTGAATCGGGAAAGCGTAATATGCACACCCCGCGCCGCAGCGAAAACGAAGCGGCACTGCTCTTTAACAATTTATCAGACAATCTGTGTGGGCACTCAAAGTGACATGGATTCTTAATGTCTTCGGACAAAAAATGAATACCAAGTCTCTGAGTGAACATACGTAATTCATTACGAAGTTTAATTCACGAGCATCAAACTTAAATTGAAGAGTTTGATCATGGCTCAGATTGAACGCTGGCGGCAGGCCTAACACATGCAAGTCGAACGGTAGCACAGAGAGCTTGCTCTCGGGTGACGAGTGGCGGACGGGTGAGTAATGTCTGGGAAACTGCCTGATGGAGGGGGATAACTACTGGAAACGGTAGCTAATACCGCATAACGTCGCAAGACCAAAGAGGGGGACCTTCGGGCCTCTTGCCATCAGATGTGCCCAGATGGGATTAGCTAGTAGGTGGGGTAACGGCTCACCTAGGCGACGATCCCTAGCTGGTCTGAGAGGATGACCAGCCACACTGGAACTGAGACACGGTCCAGACTCCTACGGGAGGCAGCAGTGGGGAATATTGCACAATGGGCGCAAGCCTGATGCAGCCATGCCGCGTGTATGAAGAAGGCCTTCGGGTTGTAAAGTACTTTCAGCGGGGAGGAAGGTGTTGTGGTTAATAACCGCAGCAATTGACGTTACCCGCAGAAGAAGCACCGGCTAACTCCGTGCCAGCAGCCGCGGTAATACGGAGGGTGCAAGCGTTAATCGGAATTACTGGGCGTAAAGCGCACGCAGGCGGTCTGTCAAGTCGGATGTGAAATCCCCGGGCTCAACCTGGGAACTGCATTCGAAACTGGCAGGCTAGAGTCTTGTAGAGGGGGGTAGAATTCCAGGTGTAGCGGTGAAATGCGTAGAGATCTGGAGGAATACCGGTGGCGAAGGCGGCCCCCTGGACAAAGACTGACGCTCAGGTGCGAAAGCGTGGGGAGCAAACAGGATTAGATACCCTGGTAGTCCACGCCGTAAACGATGTCGACTTGGAGGTTGTGCCCTTGAGGCGTGGCTTCCGGAGCTAACGCGTTAAGTCGACCGCCTGGGGAGTACGGCCGCAAGGTTAAAACTCAAATGAATTGACGGGGGCCCGCACAAGCGGTGGAGCATGTGGTTTAATTCGATGCAACGCGAAGAACCTTACCTACTCTTGACATCCAGAGAACTTAGCAGAGATGCTTTGGTGCCTTCGGGAACTCTGAGACAGGTGCTGCATGGCTGTCGTCAGCTCGTGTTGTGAAATGTTGGGTTAAGTCCCGCAACGAGCGCAACCCTTATCCTTTGTTGCCAGCGGTCCGGCCGGGAACTCAAAGGAGACTGCCAGTGATAAACTGGAGGAAGGTGGGGATGACGTCAAGTCATCATGGCCCTTACGAGTAGGGCTACACACGTGCTACAATGGCGCATACAAAGAGAAGCGAACTCGCGAGAGCAAGCGGACCTCATAAAGTGCGTCGTAGTCCGGATTGGAGTCTGCAACTCGACTCCATGAAGTCGGAATCGCTAGTAATCGTAGATCAGAATGCTACGGTGAATACGTTCCCGGGCCTTGTACACACCGCCCGTCACACCATGGGAGTGGGTTGCAAAAGAAGTAGGTAGCTTAACCTTCGGGAGGGCGCTTACCACTTTGTGATTCATGACTGGGGTGAAGTCGTAACAAGGTAACCGTAGGGGAACCTGCGGTTGGATCACCTCCTTACCTTAAAGAACCTGCCTTTGTAGTGTCCACACAGATTGTCTGATGAAAAACAGCAGTAAAAAACCTCTACAGGCTTGTAGCTCAGGTGGTTAGAGCGCACCCCTGATAAGGGTGAGGTCGGTGGTTCAAGTCCACTCAGGCCTACCAAATCTGTCATGCAGATTTGAAGAGGTTGGTCATACGATGGGGCTATAGCTCAGCTGGGAGAGCGCCTGCTTTGCACGCAGGAGGTCTGCGGTTCGATCCCGCATAGCTCCACCATCTTTTACTGCGAAAACAAGAAAACTTCAGAGTGAACCTGAAAAGGTGCACTGCGAAGTTTTGCTCTTTAAAAATCTGGATCAAGCTGAAAATTGAAACGACACACATGTTATGTGTGTTCGAGTCTCTCAAATTTTCGCAAGTCGATGGTGAATCGAAAGAAACATCTTCGGGTTGTGAGGTTAAGCGACTAAGCGTACACGGTGGATGCCCTGGCAGTCAGAGGCGATGAAGGACGTGCTAATCTGCGAAAAGCGCCGGCGAGGTGATATGAACCTTTGACCCGGCGATGTCCGAATGGGGAAACCCAGTGTGATTCGTCACACTATCGTTAACTGAATACATAGGTTAACGAGGCGAACCGGGGGAACTGAAACATCTAAGTACCCCGAGGAAAAGAAATCAACCGAGATTCCCCCAGTAGCGGCGAGCGAACGGGGAGCAGCCCAGAGTCTGAATCAGCTTGTGTGTTAGTGGAAGCGTCTGGAAAGTCGCACGGTACAGGGTGACAGTCCCGTACACGAAAGCACACAGGCTGTGAACTCGAAGAGTAGGGCGGGACACGTGGTATCCTGTCTGAATATGGGGGGACCATCCTCCAAGGCTAAATACTCCTGACTGACCGATAGTGAACCAGTACCGTGAGGGAAAGGCGAAAAGAACCCCGGCGAGGGGAGTGAAAAAGAACCTGAAACCGTGTACGTACAAGCAGTGGGAGCCTCTTTTATGGGGTGACTGCGTACCTTTTGTATAATGGGTCAGCGACTTATATTCTGTAGCAAGGTTAACCGTATAGGGGAGCCGAAGGGAAACCGAGTCTTAACTGGGCGTTAAGTTGCAGGGTATAGACCCGAAACCCGGTGATCTAGCCATGGGCAGGTTGAAGGTTGGGTAACACTAACTGGAGGACCGAACCGACTAATGTTGAAAAATTAGCGGATGACTTGTGGCTGGGGGTGAAAGGCCAATCAAACCGGGAGATAGCTGGTTCTCCCCGAAAGCTATTTAGGTAGCGCCTCGTGAATTCATCTTCGGGGGTAGAGCACTGTTTCGGCTAGGGGGCCATCCCGGCTTACCAACCCGATGCAAACTACGAATACCGAAGAATGTTATCACGGGAGACACACGGCGGGTGCTAACGTCCGTCGTGAAGAGGGAAACAACCCAGACCGCCAGCTAAGGTCCCAAAGTCATGGTTAAGTGGGAAACGATGTGGGAAGGCACAGACAGCCAGGATGTTGGCTTAGAAGCAGCCATCATTTAAAGAAAGCGTAATAGCTCACTGGTCGAGTCGGCCTGCGCGGAAGATGTAACGGGGCTAAACCATGCACCGAAGCTGCGGCAGCGACACTATGTGTTGTTGGGTAGGGGAGCGTTCTGTAAGCCGTTGAAGGTGTCCTGTGAGGGGTGCTGGAGGTATCAGAAGTGCGAATGCTGACATAAGTAACGATAAAGCGGGTGAAAAGCCCGCTCGCCGGAAGACCAAGGGTTCCTGTCCAACGTTAATCGGGGCAGGGTGAGTCGACCCCTAAGGCGAGGCCGAAAGGCGTAGTCGATGGGAAACAGGTTAATATTCCTGTACTTGGTGTTACTGCGAAGGGGGGACGGAGAAGGCTATGTTAGCCGGGCGACGGTTGTCCCGGTTTAAGCATGTAGGCGGAGGTTCCAGGTAAATCCGGTTCCTTGTTAACGCTGAGGTGTGATGACGAGGCACTACGGTGCTGAAGTAACAAATGCCCTGCTTCCAGGAAAAGCCTCTAAGCATCAGGTAACATCAAATCGTACCCCAAACCGACACAGGTGGTCAGGTAGAGAATACCAAGGCGCTTGAGAGAACTCGGGTGAAGGAACTAGGCAAAATGGTGCCGTAACTTCGGGAGAAGGCACGCTGATATGTAGGTGAAGCCCCTGCGGGTGGAGCTGAAATCAGTCGAAGATACCAGCTGGCTGCAACTGTTTATTAAAAACACAGCACTGTGCAAACACGAAAGTGGACGTATACGGTGTGACGCCTGCCCGGTGCCGGAAGGTTAATTGATGGGGTTAGCGGCAACGCGAAGCTCTTGATCGAAGCCCCGGTAAACGGCGGCCGTAACTATAACGGTCCTAAGGTAGCGAAATTCCTTGTCGGGTAAGTTCCGACCTGCACGAATGGCGTAATGATGGCCAGGCTGTCTCCACCCGAGACTCAGTGAAATTGAACTCGCTGTGAAGATGCAGTGTACCCGCGGCAAGACGGAAAGACCCCGTGAACCTTTACTATAGCTTGACACTGAACACTGGTCCTTGATGTGTAGGATAGGTGGGAGGCTTTGAAGCGTGGACGCCAGTCTGCGTGGAGCCAACCTTGAAATACCACCCTTTAATGGCTGGTGTTCTAACGTAGACCCGTGATCCGGGTTGCGGACAGTGTCTGGTGGGTAGTTTGACTGGGGCGGTCTCCTCCCAAAGAGTAACGGAGGAGCACGAAGGTTAGCTAATCCTGGTCGGACATCAGGAGGTTAGTGCAATGGCATAAGCTAGCTTGACTGCGAGAGTGACGGCTCGAGCAGGTGCGAAAGCAGGTCATAGTGATCCGGTGGTTCTGAATGGAAGGGCCATCGCTCAACGGATAAAAGGTACTCCGGGGATAACAGGCTGATACCGCCCAAGAGTTCATATCGACGGCGGTGTTTGGCACCTCGATGTCGGCTCATCACATCCTGGGGCTGAAGTAGGTCCCAAGGGTATGGCTGTTCGCCATTTAAAGTGGTACGCGAGCTGGGTTTAGAACGTCGTGAGACAGTTCGGTCCCTATCTGCCGTGGGCGCTGGAGAATTGAGGGGGGCTGCTCCTAGTACGAGAGGACCGGAGTGGACGCATCACTGGTGTTCGGGTTGTCATGCCAATGGCACTGCCCGGTAGCTAAATGCGGAAGAGATAAGTGCTGAAAGCATCTAAGCACGAAACTTGCCCCGAGATGAGTTCTCCCTGAGACTTTAAGTCTCCTGAAGGAACGTTGAAGACTACGACGTTGATAGGTCGGGTGTGTAAGCGCAGCGATGCGTTGAGCTAACCGATACTAATGAACCGTGAGGCTTAACCTTACAACGCCGAAGATGTTTTGGCGGTGAGAGACGATTTTCAGCTGATACAGATTACAGAATTTGCCTGGCGGCTTTAGCGCGGTGGTCCCACCTGACCCCATGCCGAACTCAGAAGTGAAACGCCGTAGCGCCGATGGTAGTGTGGGGTCTCCCCATGTGAGAGTAGGGAACTGCCAGGCATCAAATAAGTGAAGAGGCCATCCGAAAGGATGGCCTTTTTGCGTTTTTATCCCTTCCTCGTTGCTCTAAACTAATCACCTATCCCCCCGTATATACGGTAAACTATCCCGGTTTTTGTCTCAGGATAGCGTCTATGAATCACTCCCTTAAGCCCTGGAATACCTTTGGCATTCAACGTAATGCTAATAAAATTGTACGTGCCGATACTGCACAGCAGCTGCTGGATGCCTGGCAAAGCGCAACAGAACAAGACGAACCTGTACTGATTCTGGGCGAAGGAAGTAATGTCCTGTTTCTCGATGATTTTGCGGGAACGGTGATCGTTAACCGCATCATGGGAATTGATGTGGAAGAGCGCGCCGATAGCTGGCATCTGCACGTTGGCGCCGGTGAAAACTGGCATCATCTGGTGCAATACACCCTGGACAAAGGGATGCCAGGACTGGAAAACCTTGCCCTTATCCCTGGCTGCGCCGGATCATCCCCCATTCAAAATATCGGTGCCTATGGCATCGAACTGAAACACGTTTGTGAATACGTCGATTGTATTGAGCTGGCGACCGGCGCGGCTCAGCGTTTAACCGCTGAACAGTGCCGTTTTGGCTACCGTGACAGTATTTTCAAGCATGAATATCAGGATCGCTACGTGATTGTCGCCGTAGGCCTGCGTCTGGCAAAAAACTGGCAGCCGGTGCTGACCTACGGTGATTTAACGCGTCTCGATCCCGAAACGGCGACTGCCCGTGACGTCTTTGACTCGGTGTGCCATATGCGCACGACCAAACTTCCTGATCCTAAAGTGAATGGAAATGCGGGAAGCTTCTTCAAAAACCCGGTTATCAGCAGCGAAAACGCACAAGCGTTTCTTGCAGGTTGGCCTGCCGCACCCCATTACCCACAGGCGGATGGTAGCGTGAAGCTGGCCGCGGGCTGGCTTATCGATCAATGTCAGTTAAAAGGCGCCTCCGTGGGCGGTGCGGCCGTTCATCGCCAGCAGGCTCTGGTGCTGATTAATCAAAACGATGCGACCAGCGAGGATGTTGTCCAGTTGGCCCATCACGTCCGTCAGCAAGTGGGCGAAAAATTTAACGTCTGGCTGGAGCCAGAGGTCCGCTTCATTGGCCGTACGGGTGAAGTGAATGCCGTGGAGGTTATCGCGTGAAGGACAATACTATCCCTTTAACCCTGATAAGCATTCTTGCCGACGGTGAATTCCATTCCGGCGAGCAGCTGGGTGAACACCTGGGCATGAGCCGTGCCGCCATTAACAAGCATATCCAGACCCTCCGCGACTGGGGTGTCGATGTCTTTACGGTACCCGGAAAAGGCTACAGCCTGCCGGAGCCGATTCAACTGCTGAATGAAGCGCTGATCCGCAGCCAGGTAGAGCATGGCAATGTTGCGGTCTTGCCGGTGATCGATTCGACCAACCAGTACCTTATGGATCGACTCAGCGAATTATCTTCCGGGGATGCCTGTGTAGCCGAGTACCAGCAGGCCGGGCGTGGCCGTCGAGGCCGCAAGTGGTTTTCGCCATTTGGTGCCAACCTCTATCTCTCCATGTACTGGCGTCTGGAGCAGGGTCCCGCTGCTGCTGTTGGCCTGAGTCTGGTCATCGGGATTGTGATGGCGGAAGTGCTGCACGATCTGGGTGCTGATAAGGTGCGGGTGAAATGGCCAAACGATCTTTATCTGAACGATCGTAAACTTGCCGGTATTCTCGTTGAATTAACGGGTAAAACAGGCGACGCGGCGCAAATTGTCATTGGTGCAGGCCTCAATATGGTGATGCGCAATGTACAAAATGACGTGGTGAATCAGGCGTGGACCAACCTGCAGGAAGCGGGGATCACCATCGATCGCAACACCCTTGCCGTGCGTATGATTAAAGAATTACGCAGTTCGCTTTCGCTCTTTGAACAAGAGGGGCTGGCATCCTTCCTGTCCCGTTGGGAAAAGCTGGATAACTTTATTAACCGTCCGGTGAAATTGCTGATTGGTGATAAAGAGATCTACGGTATTTCCCGCGGCATCGACGCACAGGGCGCGTTGCTCCTGGAGCAGGATGGCGTGATCAAACCCTGGGTGGGCGGTGAGATTTCACTGCGCAGCGCGGAATAACCCATTATGCGAAAACCCGCATGCGCCGCTCTGGCCGTCATGATGAGTTTACTGTTCTCCCCCCTCTCTCAGGCGTGCCAGGCCTGGGAGAGTTACAAAGCACGCTTCTTTACGCCGGAAGGGCGGATTGTCGATACCGGCAACGGTAATGTTTCGCATACTGAAGGCCAGGGCTTCGCCATGCTGATGGCGGTGGCTAACGACGATAAAACCACGTTCGATAAGCTCTGGAAATGGACTGACAGTACGCTGAAGAACAAAGAAAATGGTCTGTTTTACTGGCGTTATAACCCTGCCGAGTCCAACCCGATTGCTGACAAAAATAACGCCGCCGATGGCGATGTCCTTATTGCCTGGGCGCTGTTGAAAGCGGATACGCGCTGGCATGACAAACAGTACAGCGCCGCATCGGATGCGATAACGAAAGCACTCATTAGCCACACCGTGACCCGTTATGCGGGTTACCGCGTGATGCTGCCCGGCGTTAAGGGGTTTACCCTCGACGGTGAGATCGTGCTAAACCCCTCTTATTTCGTCTTCCCGGCCTGGCAGGCCTTTGCCAGCCGCAGCCATTCGCCGGTCTGGGGCAAGTTGATTCAGGATGGCCATCGCTTGCTGGCAAAAATGGGATCGGGTAAAGCCAGACTTCCCACGGACTGGGTCTCACTGGGCTCTACGGGCACGCTGTCCCCGGCCAAAGCCTGGCCGCCACGGATGAGCTACGACGCGATCCGCATTCCACTTTACCTGGCCTGGTCTGATAAGAAGAGCCCGCTGTTAACGCCGTGGCGAGCCTGGTTCGGTCAGTTCCCCCGCGAACAAACTCCCGCATGGGTAAACGTGACGACCAATGAATATGCGCCTTACATGATGGAAGGGGGGCTGCTGGCGGTACGTGATTTAACGATGGGACAGCCATCCGGAGAACCCGAGATCACTGCAAAGGATGATTACTACTCCGCAAGCCTGAAAATGCTTGTATGGCTTGCTGAGCAGCCATAACGGAACGGGTGAGCCCTCTCCCCTGGGGGGAGAGGGAAATGCGGTTTACTGCGGATAAGGTACCCAGTCTCCACCGTTCAGGCGAACGTATGGTTTGTTCTGATACTGAATCACGACCGCGTTCGCGTTCTCAGAGACTTCGGCAGTTTGCGGCAGGTTACTGGTGAGCTGATCCCAGTTCACGCTGTCTTCCACAAACAGTTTGCCGTCAACCGCGCGGGCAACCAGTTCTGAAATGGCCAGATAGCTGGTTGGCTGAGCGATCTCAATCGGTGCGCCCTGATGAGGTGCCTTCATACCAAAGAATTTAATGCCTGCCGGTACGTTGGTAATAGACGGGCTAGGGATATCACGCAGACCTGACACCTGCATTCTGTCGCCTTTCAGCGCGGCGCCGTGTTCAGGTACCACAACCACCATCACTTTACGGCCCGATTTATCCAGCTCCGTAAAGAACGCGTCCAGTTCATCGAAGAATTTCTGCGCACGAACTTTATAATCGGCCGTTTTGCTCACGCCAGGGAAGTGGTTACCATCGTGAAGCGGCAGCGTGTTGTAGAACGTTGCACTGCGCGGATTACTGTCTTTTTCGATGGTCTTCAGCCAGCGTTGCAGCACGGCGGTATCGTCATAAACAGGTGAACCGTCAAAGCCCAGCAGAGTGACCGGCAGTCCGGTTTGATCCATCAGCTGTGCCTGCATACCACCCTGTTCGCGTACCTCTTTCAGGAAGTTACCGAACTGGCCGTTATGTCCCAGCATCAGATGCTGCGTGAAGCCCAGTTTTGAGAGGTTATCGAACAGATAACACTGGTTGCCGGCGGGTTGATACAGGTTCTTATGCGATGTCTGACCGCAGCTTGCGCGAAGCAGGCGAATTGCTGCCGGGCCGCTGTACGAGGTGGCAGAGTTAAAGTCTTTAAACTGGATGTCGAAATGGGACCACAGCGGGTGAGACATCAAACCCGCGGCATCGACGTCAGCCCAGGAGAGGGAACAGATGTTGATCACCAGCAGCTCAAACGGCTGAGCATCCGCCGGCAGGGCTTCCGGGAATTTGGTCTGACGTTTATCTTCCGCGGTATAGAAGCTGGAGAGCCAGGCGTTCAGGTTAGTGGACGTCGGCGGTGCGGTCTGCGTCGGGATATCGCCGACCACAGGCGTATCACCTGCCGTCGTGACGGTTGCCGCTGCACTTCCCCCGGTAGTGGTCACCGTGGTCGTGGGTTGACCCGCGGGCCACAGGGAGAAGTCTGGACCCGCAAGCGTCAGCACGTTCAGCCAGATCATAATGGCGACGACAAATACCGTGACGCGGATCCATTGTGACAGGAACAGCCAGGCCACCAGCAGCACAAAGACGGCACCTATCATTTGCCAGTTAATAAAGCGCTCGGTCAGGTCAAGGACATAGCTGGCGCTAAACCCTGCCACCTGCGAACCCTGACTCATAATGCTGTCCGGTCCCGGCAGCCAGGTGTCATGCCAGAACAGAGCAAAGCCGACAGGGATAGCAATCCAGTGACGCAAGCGATGCAGCCTGATATTGGGCAAAGGCATCAGCAGGAAAGCCATAAACACCAGGTTGAGCAGGGGATGGAAATTCAGATAGCCTGCCCACAGCAGACCAAACTTCACCAGAAAGTAGAAGTTCCAGCCGGAAAGGCCGCGCCAGTATTGCCAGAGCGGCGATGGTGACGAAGCGGTATAGGTAGAATTAGTCATGTTTTCGGTCTGCCTTGACGTGTGATGCCCGTGTCAGTGTTCCGGCTGGTTTTACATAGCGAGGTTTTACAAACAGCACTCTGGCCGTATCGCGGATACGGCGTATGGAATGGCGTGCATAGTAGCCAAGCGGGAAAAAGATCAGCGCACAGAATACGACCAGTTGAATGATATCGCTGATATTCATGATGGTGCGTTCTCCCCATTCTCAGTTAACAGGCGAAGGGGTTCCGGTATTCGCCGCCAGACGTGTCCGTCATGTCGGGCGTTGAGAATCGGTTTGGCATCGCTCTTCACGGTGAGCGGTTTCGCCCATTGTTCAGGCTCGAGGGCGCGCATCTGCACCAGCTCTGCACTGATAGAATTATCTTCGAACCAGATCATACGGTTTGAGAAAATATCCCCGGTTGGCAGCGGGAAGATATGGTTAAGGGCGGTATCAAGATCGTTTATCCGGCAGAAAGACAAGAACAGCACCAGGCGGTTGTCGCCAATGGTCATAATGTCTCCTGTGCGGTTCGGGCGGCATAACGTGAGCGCCTGTTCAACGCGGATACCCGGTACCGGGCGCAGGGCAACCATCACCCCTTTCCCGTCTGCAGGAAGCAGCGTGTTGCTCATCATGTTGCCGACGGCGTCGCAGAAGGTATCCCATTTCTGGTATCCGCGCAGCTTCATCGGCTGCGTCATGGAGAGCAGGGTGGAGATATCTTCCGGTACGTGACGGTTGAACTGCTGGCCCTGAACGCTTTCGAGAAGCGTCAGGCAGCGTGATAACGGCGCATTCCACGGAATCACCATATTGGCACCGCAGCCCAGAAGCAGGCGCTCATCCGTGGCGCGAAGGCTGGTGTTATTTTCGCGCACCACTATTTTTAAGGCGCTTCCGCGCTGGCGACGTAAGGTGTGGATCTGTCGCGCCAGCGTTTCAATCTGGTTATTTTGCATGAGCGAAAAAACAATGGTTGCTGCCTGGGTTGTGCGAGCTTCATTAAAAAGCGCTTCGTTAGAATCAAATAACGACCAATTTTCCGAGAGCGCAGGCGCCCCCTCTAAAACGGCAATATGGCTCAGGATTCGTTTTTCATCGCTGCGCGGTTGCACCACGGTTTCTTCCTGCTGCGCCAGGTGCCATTCGCCCTCAATATGTTTAAGGGTGAGCTGTTGTCTGGCGCTTACGCCTTTTTCATTACACCAGAACGCAATATCGTAGAGATAGCTGTCTGCCTGGTTCCGAAGACTCGCCAGACCAAACAGGGAGCGATATTCGCCCATTAAAAGGGAAAACAGTTTGTCGTTATTACTGCCAGGATTGACTATCAATAGCGTGCAATTTTGAAATTTTGCCCATTTATTGATTTTTTCCAGCCAGGGCAGTAGTTTTTCAGCAGGGATATTTTGCAGGGCGTTATTTGAGCATTTCAGAATCACCAGATAGTGATCCGGATCAATAGAGCACTGAATGTCGCGGGACAAAAAGTATAGACTATCGGCCTCCGCAGGCATGGAAAATAATCGCACCGTCTGCGGACCGCGATCGTTTTCAAGGGTGATAATTTTCTTTGGCTCTTCGCCCATGCTCACGACGGCCACGCGGGAATCCTTGCCCTGAGCGGCAATTGTCTTGTTTACCAGACTGATAGCATCTTCATTACGATCCGTATTAATCCACCAGACTCCTCCGACTGGCATGTGGCTCAATTCGTCCCATAATGACTGGATGCCAATAGAAAATATGGAGTCCACGGTGTCCCTCTTTTCGTTTAATTTCTCTGTATCTCAGTTTACTAGCGAAAGCGTAGAAATAAACCTAACATTGAAATTAAAGAACATCAGATTTAGCATGTAAATGAAATTTGATAGGGCAGGAAGCCTCGCTACTTCTGATTGTGCGATTTTACTCAAAGGGATGGAATAGAATGGATAATAACGAACCCGGCACCCCAGTCGACTCAACCCTGGGTTACACATTCCAGAACGACTTTCTGGCGCTGACGCAGGCGTTTTCATTACCTGAAATAGATTACACCGACATTTCCCAGCGGGAACAGTTGGCCGCGGCTATTAAACGTTGGCCGCTATTAGCTGAATTTGCCCAACAACAATAAGGGAGCCATTGATGGCCATACTTGGATTACAGGGCGTCCGTGGTGGAGTAGGTACAACATCCGTTACCGCGGCGCTGGCGTGGTCATTACAGCTTTTAGGTGAATCGGTATTGGTGATTGACGCCTGTGCCGATAATTTGCTGCGCATGTCGTTTAATGTCGACTTTACGCGTACAGAGGGTTGGGCTCGCGCGCTGCTTGATGATAAAGACTGGCGCGATGCGGGTATGCGTTATACCTCGCAGCTTGATGTACTGCCCTTTGGCCAATTGACCACTACCGAGCGTGAAAATGAAGCTGCCTATCAGCGTCTGTTTTCCCAGTTCACCGTCGCGCTGCAGGAGCTGAAAGAAAAAGGCCATTATAAGTGGATCCTTCTGGATCTGCCGCACGGCGCCGGCACGCTGACCCGACAGCTTATGGCGCAGTGCGATCGCGTGCTGTCGATTGTGAACGTCGACGCGAATTGCCATATCCGTCTGCATCAGCAAGGGTTGCCTGAAAATGGTCATATCCTGATTAATGATTTACGCATTGGCAGCCAGATCCAGGACGACCTGTATCAGGTTTGGCTGCAAAGCCAGCGCCGTCTGCTGCCGATTGTTATCCATCGTGATGAGGGCATGGCGGAATGCCTGGCCTCCAAACAGCCACTCGGTGAATACCGCAGCGATTCCCTGGCGGCAGAAGAGATCCTGACGCTGGCGAACTGGTGTCTGCTGCACTTTGCCAAAGGGGCAGAGCCTGCAGGGAGTTCTGTATGAGCCGTCTCGCCAGCTGGTTACTCATCCCGCCGGTCAGTTCGCGTCTGAGCGAACATTACCGGCATTTTCGCCGGCACGGAGCTTCGGCATTCAGCGCCGCGCTCGGCTGCTTCTGGATGATTCTGGCCTGGACGTTCATTCCTCTCGAACACCCGCGCTGGCAGCGCATTCGTGCGCAGCACAGTGAGTTATATCCGCATATTCATCCCGATCGCCCGCGACCCTTGGATCCGGCGCGTTATATCATTCAGGCTGTCTGGCTGGTGGCCACGTCGTCCCGCTCAGAACACAAAGCGCCGCGCTGGCGCAGCTTCTCCCGCGTGCAACATTTACGTGAGCGCTATCACCAGTGGCTGGACAGTTTGCCTGACCGCGTGGGTGACAAGACCAGCCATCTGGATAACCATAAAGAGCTCGGGCATCTGCACCCGGGCTTGCGGCGTTTTATACTCGGCGTAATCGTCGTTTTCTCGCTCATTCTGGCCCTGGTCTGTATTACGCAGCCCTTTAACCCTCTGGCACAGTTCACCTTCCTGATCCTGCTGTGGGGCGTGGCATTGCTGGTGCGCCGTATCCCGGGACGCTTCTCCGCTCTGATGCTGATAGTGCTGTCGCTGACCGTCTCCTGTCGCTACATCTGGTGGCGTTACACCTCAACGCTCAACTGGGATGACCCTGTCAGCCTGGTGTGCGGTCTGGTTCTGCTGTTTGCGGAAACGTACGCCTGGGTTGTACTGGTGCTGGGGTATTTCCAGGTCATCTGGCCGCTCAACCGTCAGCCGGTTCCGCTGCCAAAAGACACGTCACAATGGCCGTCTGTCGATCTCTTCGTGCCGACCTACAACGAAGACCTGAGCGTGGTAAAAAACACGATTTACGCCGCGCTGGGTATCGACTGGCCGAAAGATAAACTCAAAATCTGGGTCCTGGATGATGGCGGCCGCCCGGCGTTCCGCCAGTTCGCGGAAGAGGTGGGTGTTGAGTACATCGCCCGTACCACGCATGAACACGCCAAGGCCGGGAACATCAATAACGCCCTCAAGTATGCCAAAGGTGAGTTTGTCTCAATCTTTGACTGCGACCACGTGCCGACGCGCTCGTTCCTGCAGATGACGATGGGCTGGTTCCTGAAGGAGAAAGAGCTGGCGATGATGCAGACGCCGCACCACTTCTTCTCGCCAGATCCGTTTGAACGTAACCTTGGCCGTTTCCGTAAGACCCCTAACGAAGGCACGCTGTTCTATGGCCTGGTGCAGGACGGGAACGACATGTGGGATGCGACCTTCTTCTGCGGTTCCTGTGCGGTTATCCGTCGTAAACCGCTGGATGAGATCGGTGGCATTGCCGTCGAAACGGTCACCGAAGATGCGCATACCTCGCTGCGCCTGCACCGTCGGGGCTACACCTCCGCGTATATGCGTATTCCGCAGGCCGCGGGTCTGGCAACGGAATCTCTCTCGGCGCACATCGGCCAGCGTATTCGCTGGGCGCGCGGCATGGTGCAGATTTTCCGTCTCGATAACCCCCTGATTGGAAAGGGGCTGAAACTCGCGCAGCGTCTGTGCTACGTCAACGCCATGTTCCACTTCCTGTCCGGTATCCCTCGCCTCATCTTCCTGACCGCGCCGCTGGCGTTCCTGCTTCTTCACGCCTATATCATCTACGCGCCTGCGCTGATGATTGCGCTGTTTGTTCTGCCGCACATGATCCACGCGAGCCTGACGAACTCGAAGATTCAGGGTAAATACCGCCATTCGTTCTGGAGTGAAATCTACGAAACGGTGCTGGCCTGGTACATCGCGCCGCCGACGATGGTGGCGCTGATCAACCCGCACAAAGGTAAATTCAACGTCACTGCGAAGGGCGGTCTGGTGGAAGAGGAGTATGTCGACTGGGTCATCTCCCGGCCGTACATCTTCCTGGTGTTGCTGAATATCGTGGGCGTGATTGCCGGTATCTGGCGCTACTTCTACGGCCCGGAAAACGAGATCCTGACCGTGTTCGTGAGTATGGCATGGGTGTTCTACAACCTGATTATCCTCGGCGGCGCGGTTGCGGTGTCGGTGGAGAGCAAACAGGTCCGCCGTGCGCATCGCGTGGAAATCTGCATGCCTGCGGCAATCGCCCGTGAAGATGGTCACCTCTTCTCCTGTACCGTGCACGACTTCTCAGACGGTGGTCTGGGGATAAAAATCAACGGTCAGGCGAAGGTGCTGGAAGGGCAGAAGGTTAACCTGCTGCTGAAGCGCGGCCAGCAGGAGTACGTCTTCCCGACGCAGGTGGTGCGTGTAGCCGGTAATGAAGTCGGTCTGCAGCTGATGCCGCTGACGAAAAAGCAACATATTGATTTTGTGCAGTGTACGTTTGCCCGCGCGGACACGTGGGCTCTCTGGCAGGACAGCTTCCCGGAAGATAAACCTCTGGAAAGCCTGCTGGATATTCTGAAGCTGGGGTTCCGTGGCTATCGTCACCTTGCAGAATTTGCCCCGTCGTCGGTGAAATTAATTTTCCGGTCCCTTACTTCGCTGGTTTCCTGGATCGTATCGTTCGTTCCTCGTCGTCCCGAGCGGGATGAGGCGAAGCAGGCGGACCCGGTTATGGCTCAACAATGATGATAACGCGATGAAAACTAAACTTTCCTGGTTATGTGCAGTGGCAATGGGGGTAAGTGCGCTCCCCACAACGATGGCTAACGCAGCACCCGATAACGCAGCGGCAACGCCTGCTCCGACGGTACCTGTGGTCGCCCAGGCGACCGATCCGGTTATCACCGCGGCACCCGGTCAAACGGAAAACGTCATTCCGAACCAGCCTACGGACGGCAACACCCTGCCGGCAGACAGCAATGTCGTCGGTCAGGTGATGCCGGGCGTACAGGGAGCAAACGCGCCTATTGTCGCGGAAGATGCCCCGTCACGGGACGTGAAGCTGAGCTTTGCGCAGATTGCGCCGCCGCCGGGCAGCATGGTGTTGCGCGGTATTAACCCTAACGGCGGAATTGAGTTCGGTATGCGCAGCGATGAGGTTGTCTCTCACGCCATGCTGAACCTTGAATACACGCCATCACCGTCGCTGTTGCCGGTACAGTCTCAGCTGAAGGTTTACCTGAATGATGAGCTGATGGACGTCCTGCCCGTCACAAAAGAGCAACTGGGTAAGAAAACACAGGCCCAGGTGCCGATTAACCCTCTTTTCATCACCGACTTTAACCGCATACGTCTGGAGTTTGTCGGTCACTACCGTGACGTCTGTGAGAACCCTGCCAGCAATACCCTGTGGGTAGACGTAGGACGCAACTCTTCGCTGCAGATGACCTACCAGTCGCTGGCGCTGAAAAACGACCTCTCGTCGTTCCCGGTTCCGTTCTTTGATCCGCGTGATAATCGTCAGTTAGTGCTGCCAATGGTGTTTGCGGCGTCTCCGGACGTCACCGAGCAGCTGGCGGCCACCATTGTGGCATCGTGGTTTGGTTCACGTTCCGGCTGGCGCGGGCAGAACTTCCCGGTGATGTACGACAAAATGCCGGACAGAAACGCGATCGTGTTTGCGACCAACGCGAAACGTCCTGCCTTCCTGCGCGATCACCCGGACGTAAAAGCGCCGACCATTGAGATGATGAGCCACCCGGATAACCCGTACGTGAAGCTGCTGGTGGTCTTCGGGCGTGATGATAAAGACCTGGTGCAGGCGGCCAAGGGCATTGCCCAGGGTAACGTTCTGTTCCGTGGAAACAGCGTGGTGGTGGATGAGGTTAAACCGCTGCTGCCGCGTAAACCTTATGACGCACCAAACTGGGTGCGTACTGACCGTGCCGTCACGTTTGGCGAACTGAAAACGTATGAAGAACAGCTGCAGGCGACGGGGCTTGAGCCAGCCCCAATTAGTCTGTCACTGAATCTGCCGCCAGACCTGTACCTGTTGCGCACCAACGGCATTGATATCAATCTGAGCTACCGTTACACCGCGCCGGCAACCAAAGACAGCTCGCGCATGGATATCAGCCTGAACAACCAGTTCCTGCAATCTTTCAGTCTGACAAGCACGCAGGATACTAACCGACTGATGCTCCGTCTGCCGGTGTTGCAGGGGCTGCTGGACGGGAAAACGGACGTCTCTATTCCGGCGCTGAAGCTTGGGGCGATCAACCAGCTGCGCTTTGATTTCCAATACATGAACCCGATGCCCGGCGGCTCAGTGGATAACTGCATCACCTTCCAGCAAGTACAGAACCACGTTGTGATTGGTGATGAGTCAACCATCGACTTCTCGAAGTATTATCACTTCCTTGCCATGCCGGACCTGCGTGCATTTGCCAATGCCAGCTTCCCGTTCAGCCGTATGGCCGATCTCTCTGAATCCATTGTCGTCATGCCAAAAGCGCCAAATGAGGGCCAGGTGACGACCCTGCTGGACACCATGGCGTCCGTGGGTGCGCAGACCGGATTACCGGCAATTAACGTCACGTTGACTGACGATGGTAGCCAGATCCAGAACAAAGACGCGGACATCATGGTCATCGGTAACATCCCGGATAAGCTGAAGGATGACAAGCGTATCGATCTGCTGGTCAAAGCGGCGCAGTCCTGGGTTAACACGCCACTGCGTCAGACCGAGTTCCCGAGCATTATGCCGGATATCAACGATCGTCAGGCCAGCGTGCAGACAACCGTTACGTCTCAGGGACCAATGGCCGCGGTGGTTGGCTTCCAGTCACCTTACAACGAGCAGCGTAGCGTAGTGGCGCTCCTGGCGGACAGCCCGCGTGGGTATGCGTTACTCAACAGCGCGATGAACGACAGCGGCAAACGTGCCGCGATGTATGGTTCGGTGGCGGTGATCCGCGAGTCTGGGGTCAATAGCCTGCGCGTGGGCGATGTGTACTACGTGGGCCATCTGCCGTGGTTCGAGCGTCTATGGTATGCGCTGGCTAACCATCCGGTTCTGCTGGCTATCCTGGCCGCCGTCAGCGTGGTGTTGCTGGCGTGGGTGCTGTGGCGTCTGCTGCGTATCATCAGCCGTCGTCGCCTTAACCCGGATGAGTAATAGGTGATGAAAGCGTTTCGCTGGTGTGTGTTAGCAGCGTTGATGCTGGCGGCGATCCCTCTTCGCGCCGCCTGCACCTGGCCTGCCTGGGAGCAGTTTAAAAAGGATTACATCAGTGAGAGCGGGCGTGTCATTGATCCCAGCGACACGCGCAAAATCACCACGTCGGAAGGGCAAAGCTATGCGTTGTTCTTTGCCCTGGCCGCGAACGATCGCAAAGCCTTTGATCAATTGCTGACGTGGACGCGCGACAACCTGGCCGGGGGCAATCTGAACGATAATTTGCCCGCCTGGCTATGGGGTCAGAAAGACCACGACAACTGGGCGATAATCGATACCAACTCCGCCTCGGATGCCGATGTCTGGATTGCCTGGTCACTGCTTGAGGCGGGCCGGCTGTGGAAACATCCGGACTATACCCGCACGGGTAAGGCGCTCCTTAAACGCATTGCCCATGAGGAAGTGGTGAAAGTACCGGGACTCGGCTCCATGCTGCTGCCCGGGAAGGTCGGTTTTGCCGAGGAGAAAGCCTGGCGCTTTAACCCCAGCTATCTTCCTCCGCAGATAGCGAGCTATTTCACGCGCTTTGGTGCCCCGTGGACGACCCTTCGTGAAACCAATCTGCGCTTGTTGCTGGAAACGGCGCCAAAGGGGTTTTCGCCGGACTGGGTGCAGTATCAGAAAAACAGAGGCTGGCATTTGCAGCAGGATAAATCGCTGGTGGGCGGCTACGACGCCATCCGCGTCTACCTCTGGGTCGGAATGATGAGTGACAAAGACGCCCAGAAAGCCCGGTTGCTTACGCGCTTCCGGCCGATGGCGACAATGACAACGAAACACGGTGTACCGCCGGAAAAAGTGGATGTGGCGAGCGGGAAGCCTGCGGGCAAGGGGCCGGTCGGCTTTTCCGCTGCGATGCTGCCTTTTTTACAGCAGCGTGATGCGCAGGCGGTACAGCGCCAGCGCGTTGCAGATAATTTTCCCGATAATAATGCCTATTACAGCTACGTACTGACTCTCTTCGGGCAAGGATGGGATCAGCATCGTTTTCGCTTCACCGCTCAAGGTGAATTAATACCGGACTGGGGCCAGGAATGCGCAACTTCACAGTAAATCTTCTCAGTTTATCGCTTAGCCTGGCACTGATGCCGCTGGCTCAGGCCGCTAACTCCCCGCAGCAGCAACAGCTGCTGCAACAGGTGCGGCTGGGTGAATCGACGCAGCGTGAGGATTTGGTTCGTCAGTCGCTCTACCGCCTTGAGCTGATTGACCCGAACAACCCCGACGTCATTGCGGCGCGCTTTCGTTACTTGCTTCGTCAGGGTGATAACGCCGGTGCGCAAAAAGAGCTGGATCGTCTGAAAGGGATCGCGCCGGGCTCCAGTGCGTATCAGTCCTCGCGCAATACGATGCTGCTTTCTACGCCTGAAGGCCGTCAGCAGTTACAGCAGGCCCGGTTACTGGCTACAACGGGTCATACTCAGGAGGCCATTGCGGCCTATGACAAGCTTTTTGACGGTAATCCGCCGGGCGGTGACGTGGCGACGGAATACTGGAATGTTGTGGCGAAAGATCCTGCCCGCCGTGGTGTCGCCATTAACCAACTGAAGAAAATTAACGCCAGCAGTCCGGGCAATACGCAGCTGCAGGGCACGCTGGCACAGCTGCTGTTCCAGACCGGTCGTCGCGATGAAGGCTTTGCGGTGTTGCAGGAGATGGCCAAATCCAGCAATGGCCGCAGCCAGGCATCTGATATGTGGTATGAGCAGATCAAAGATCAGCCTGTCAGTAACGCCAGCGTCAGCGCGCTGCAAAAATACCTGAGCGTCTTCAGCGACGGCGACAGCGTAGCGGCGGCGCGTACTCAACTTGATACGCAGCAAAAACAGCTCGCCGATCCAACCTTCCGTGCGAAAGCACAAGGGCTGGCGGCGGTGGATGCCGGGCAGGGCGATAAGGCGGTGGCGGATCTGCAAAAAGCGGTCAGCGCAAATCATGCCGACAGCGAAGCCGTGGGCGCGCTTGGACAGGCGTACTCTCAGAAAGGCGATCGCGCCCGCGCGGTGGCGCAGTTTGAAAAGGCGATCGCCCTCGATCCGCAGAGCGATAACCGCGGCAAATGGGACAGTTTGCTGAAAGTTAACCGCTACTGGCTGCTGATCCAGCAGGGTGATACCGCCCTGAAAGCGAACAATACGGCGCAGGCGGAACGTTATTACCAGCAGGCGCGTACCCTCGACAATACCGACAGTTATGCGGTGCTGGGGCTGGGAGATGCCGCAGCGGCGCGTAAAGACACGGCTGCGGCGGAACGTTATTACCGTCAGGCGCTGCGTATGGACAGCGGTAACAGCAATGCCGTTCGTGGCCTTGCCAATGTTTATCGTGCGCAGTCCCCGGAAAAGGCCTCGCAGTTTATCCAGTCGCTCTCTGCCAGCCAGCGCCGAAGCATTGATGACATTGAACGTAGCCTGACCAACGAGCAGCTGTCAGCCCAGGCGGAACAGCTGGAAAACCAGGGCCAATACGCTCAGGCGGCGGAAATTCAGCGTCGTCGTCTGGCACTCTCTCCGGGCGACGTCTGGATAACCTACCGTCTGTCGCGCGATCTCTATAGCGCGGGCCAGCGCAGTCAGGCGGATAACCTGATGCGCCAGCTTGCCAGCCAGAAACCGTCCGATCCGGAACAGGTGTATGCCAGTGGGCTGTATCTCTCCGGAAACGATCAGGACCGGGCCGCGCTCACGCATCTGGAGACGCTTCCGCGCAGCCAGTGGAACGCCAATATTAAGGAGCTTGCCGACCGCCTGCAGAGTAACCAGACGCTGGAAACGGCAAACCGACTGCGCGACAGCGGCAAAGAGCAGGAGGCGGAAAACCTCCTTCGCCAGCAGCCGTCCTCTACCCGTATCGACTTAACCCTTGCGGACTGGGCGCAGCAGCGTGGCGATCTGGAGGCCGCGAAAACGGCTTACAACACCGTGCTGGAGCGTGAACCGCAGAACGAAGATGCGATCCTCGGTCTGACCGAAGTGTATAGCGCCCAGGGCAACAAAGAGGCAGCCCGTGCCGCGCTGGCAAAACTGCCTGCCGCGCAAAACGGAGAGCCGCTGTCGCTCAATATGCAGCGCCGGATCGCGATGGCGCAGGCAGGCCTTGGGGATTCCGCCGCCGCAGAGCAGACGTTCAGCAAGATTATTCCTCAGGCGAAATCACAGCCTGCATCTATGGAAAACGCGCTGGTATTACGTGATGCCGCCCGTTTCCAGACGCAAAATGGTCAGCCTCAGCAGGCACTGGAAACGTATAAAGATGCGATGGTGTCGTCAGGCGTCACGACGACACGTCCGGCTGACAATGACAGCTTTACCCGCCTGACGCGTAACGACGAAAAAGACGACTGGCTGAAACGCGGCGTGCGTAGCGACGCCGGTGATTTGTACCGTCAGCAGGATGTTAACGTCACGCTGCAGCATGATTACTGGGGCTCCAGCGGCACCGGCGGCTATTCCGATCTTAAAGCGCATACCACCATGTTACAGGCGGATGCACCACTGGCGGATGGCCGTATGTTCCTGCGTAGCGATTTGGTCAATATGGATGCCGGGTCCTTTTCCACCGATAACGGTACCTACGATCCGAAATGGGGCACCTGTTACGAAACGCCGTGTAGTGGCAACACGCATCAGTCAGCAAATGGCGCGAGTATTGCCGTGGGCTGGCAGAATAAAACCTGGGCGTGGGATATTGGTACCACGCCGATGGGCTTTGACGTTGTCGACGTGGTCGGCGGTGTAAGCTACAGCAGCGACCTGGGGCCAATCGGTTACACCGTTAACGCTCATCGTCGCCCGATCTCCAGTTCTCTGCTCGCCTTTGCCGGGCAAAAAGATACCAACACCGGCACCACCTGGGGCGGCGTGCGCGCAACCGGCGGTGGCGCGAGCATCAGTTATGACAAAGGTGAGGCGCACGGCGTCTGGTCGAGCCTGAATGCGGAAACGCTGACGGGTAAAAATGTGGAAGATAACTGGCGCGTCCGCTGGATGACCGGTTACTACTACAAGCTCATCAATAAAAACAATGAGCGTCTGACCGTCGGCGTGAGCAACATGCTCTGGCACTACGATAAAGATCTGAGCGGTTATACCCTGGGTCAGGGCGGTTATTACAGCCCGCAGGAGTATGTCTCCTTCGCGTTGCCTGTCACCTGGCGTAAACGTACCGAGAACTGGTCCTGGGAGCTGGGCGGATCGGTGTCATGGTCTCATTCTAAAACTAACGACGTGATGCGCTATCCCATTCAGGGACTGATTCCGACCGATGAGCCCGGTCGCTACACCGACAGAGGCGAAATGGAAACCGGCAGCAGCTCCTCAGGTACGGGTTATACCGCACGGGCCATTATCGAGCGCCGGGTCACGTCCAACTGGTTTGTGGGCGTCGGTGTGGATATTCAGGAAGCAAAAGATTATACCCCAAGCCACGCACTGCTTTATGTACGCTACTCTGCTGCAGGCTGGCAGGGCGATATGGACTTACCGCCGCAGCCGCTGATCCCTTACGCGGACTGGTAATCGGATTTAACTTAATCCATTTGTAAGTCTCTCTTAAAAGTACAGCAATCGGGTATACTCAGGCGCACCAGGTTTACACCCTGGTGCGCCCTGCGCTTCGAGTTTTGTGGAGAGTCATTTTGCGTGTCAGCCGTTCCTTAACTATCAAACAGATGGCGATGGTTTCTGCCGTCACAATGCTGTTTGTACTCCTTTTTTGCGTAATTTTGCTGTTTCATTCCGTACAGCAGAATCGCTATAACACGGCTTCGCAATTAGAAAGTATTGCCCGCTCGGTGCGTGGCCCGCTCTCTGCCTCTATTTTGAAAGGGGATATTCCCGAAGCGGAAACCATTTTAAAACGCATTCAGCCTGCCGGTGTCGTGAGCCGCGCAGACGTGGTGTTACCCAATCAGTTTCAGGCGCTGCGGATGAGTTTTATCCCCGAGCGACCGGTCCCCATGATGGTGATGCGACTGTTTGAACTGCCGGTGCAGATTTCGCTACCGGTCTATTCGCTTGAGCGTCCCGCGAATCCACAGCCGTTGGCCTACCTTGTTCTGCAGGCGGACTCGTACCGCATGTACAAATTCGTCATGAGCTGGGTTGTCACGTTAGTGACCACTTGCTTACTTATGACACTTATTCTGAGCGTGGCGCTGACCTGGTGTATTAACCGTCTGATTGTGCATCCGCTACGCCGGATTGCCCGGGAGTTGAACACGCTTTCACCGCAGGACCAGGTGGGGCATCAGCTTCCGCTGCCGCGTCTTCATCATGACGACGAGATTGGCATGCTGGTACGCAGCTATAACCTCAACCAGCAGCGGATGCAGCGCCAGCAGGATGAGCTGAACAGCAGCGCCACGCGCTTCCCGGTGTCGGAGCTGCCCAATAAAGCCTTCCTGATGGCGATGCTGGAACAGACTGTTGCCCGCCAGCAAACCACCGCGCTGATGGTGATCGCCTGTGAAACCCTGCAGGACACCGCCGGCGTGCTCAAAGAGAACCAGCGTGAAATGCTGCTCCTGACGCTGGTGGAGAAAGTGAAGTCCGTGCTGGCCCCGCGCATGGTGCTGACCCAGGTCAGCGGGTATGACCTGGTGGTGATTGCCAACGGCGTGAAAGAGCCGTGGCATGCGATCACATTAGGTCAGCAAGTACTCACTGTCATTAATGAGCGGCTGCCGATTCAGGGCATCCAGCTTCGTCCAAGCGCCAGCATCGGTATTGCGATGTACTACGGAGACTTAACGGCGGAACAGCTTTACCGTCGTGCTTTCTCGGCGGCGTTTACCGCCCGGCGCAAAGGGAAAAATCAGATCCAGTTCTTCGACCCGGAACAGATGGAAAGGGCGCAGCAGCGCCTGACGGAAGAGAGCGACATTTTGACCGCGCTGGATAACCGTCAGTTTGCCCTCTGGCTCCAGCCGCAGGTGAATTTGCTGACGGGCGAGGTGATCAGCGCGGAAGCGCTGCTGCGCGTGCAGCAGCCGGATGGTTCATGGGAATTGCCGGAAGGGCTCATTGAGCGCATTGAATCCTGTGGCCTGATGGTCACCGTCGGTTACTGGGTGCTGGAGGAGTCGTGCCGACAGCTTGCTGCCTGGCAGGAACGAGGCGTGACGCTCCCGCTGTCGGTCAACTTGTCCGCCCTGCAGCTGATGCATCCGACCATGGTGTCTGAGATGCTGGAGCTGATCCATCGTTACCGGATCAAGCCTGATACGCTAACGCTGGAAGTCACGGAAAGCCGGCGTATTGACGATCCTAATGAGGCGGTCGCGATTCTGAAACCGCTGCGTAATGCCGGTATACGCATCGCGCTGGACGATTTCGGTATGGGCTATGCCGGGCTGCGTCAGCTCCAGCATATGAAAACCCTGCCGGTGGATGTGCTGAAAATCGACAAAGCCTTTGTTGAAGGGTTGCCGGAAGACAGCAGCATGGTCCAGGCCATTATCCAGCTGGCCCGCAGCCTGAAACTGCAGCTGATTGCCGAAGGGATTGAGACAGACGCGCAGCGCACCTGGCTGGCTGAAGCGGGCGTGGAGGGCGGACAGGGCTTCCTGTTTGCACCGGCTGTTCCGTCGGATGTCTTTGAACAACGCTACCTTTCCGGTGGGGACAATAGCGCAAACGTGTAATTTTGTTGCTGGCTTGTGCGAGCCAGCTCAAAGTTCTTAACATTTGTGTTTCAAATTTGAACTGGGTTTATTTCTGTCCTGTTATACGGGTGTTATTTTAAAGCCGCAGGTTAACCATAACCTTACAAAGCCTGTGGTTTTTCTTCCCAAGGACACCCTATGAAAACCTCACTCTTCAAAAGTCTCTATTTTCAGGTCCTGACAGCCATCGCAATCGGTATTTTGCTTGGTCACTATTACCCTGAACTTGGCGCACAAATGAAACCGCTTGGCGACGCATTCGTTAAGCTCATCAAAATGGTCATCGCCCCGGTGATCTTCTGTACCGTCGTGACGGGCATCGCTGGCATGGAAAGCATGAAGGCGGTCGGCCGTACCGGTGCAGTGGCGCTTCTCTATTTCGAAGTGGTCAGTACCCTTGCGCTGATTATTGGTCTTATCATCGTGAACGTGGTGCAGCCCGGCGCGGGGATGAACGTTGACCCATCAACGCTGGATGCCAAAGCGGTCGCGGTGTACGCCGATCAGGCGAAGGACCAGGGGGTAGTGGCCTTCCTGCTGGACGTTATCCCAGGCAGCGTCATTGGTGCATTTGCCAGCGGCAACATTCTGCAGGTGCTGCTGTTTGCCGTCATGTTTGGCTTTGCCCTGCACCGTCTGGGCAACAAAGGCCAGCTGATCTTTAACGTCATTGAAAGCTTCTCGCAGGTCATCTTTGGCATCATCAATATGATCATGCGCCTGGCGCCTATTGGGGCCTTCGGTGCGATGGCATTCACCATCGGTAAGTACGGCGTGGGTACCCTGGTGCAGCTGGGTCAGCTCATCATCTGCTTCTATATCACCTGTATTCTGTTCGTGGTGGTGGTGCTGGGCTCAATCGCCCGCGCGGCAGGGTTCAGCATTTTCAAATTTATCCGTTATATCCGCGAAGAGCTGCTGATTGTTCTGGGGACCTCTTCATCCGAATCGGCCCTGCCGCGCATGCTCGATAAGATGGAAAAGCTGGGCTGCCGTAAATCGGTGGTGGGGCTGGTCATCCCGACGGGCTACTCCTTCAACCTTGATGGCACCTCGATATACCTGACAATGGCGGCCGTGTTTATCGCTCAGGCGACCAATAGCCATATGGACATTTTCCATCAGGTTACCCTGCTGGTGGTGCTCCTGCTCTCGTCTAAAGGGGCCGCAGGTGTTACTGGCAGTGGCTTTATCGTGCTGGCGGCCACCATTTCCGCGGTCGGACACCTGCCGGTGGCGGGGCTGGCGCTGATTCTCGGTATTGACCGCTTTATGTCTGAAGCCCGTGCCTTAACCAACCTCGTAGGTAACGGTGTGGCAACGGTAGTCGTGGCAAAATGGGTGAAAGAGCTGGATCACAAAAAGCTCGACGATACGTTAAATAATCGCCAGTCAGACAGCAAAACTCCTGGTTTATCCTCTTAATATTGTCACAAATGCCCGCATTCCCTTGTCGGGATGCGGGCTCCTGCGCATAATAACTGTTCGTACCTGTCATAATTCGACAAGATTTTTTTGGGTATATTTCACTTCTGACCGTGACGTTTTGTAGAACACGCGGTCTAATCGACGTGTTTTCATCGTCATCTTTTAGAGTGAAACGCGTCGCGAGACACTCTCTTTAACCAGGAATGTTGATCAGGGGTTCACATGCAGGGCACAAAAATTCGACTCTTAACCGGCGGTTTGCTGATGATGGCAGCAGCCAGTTATGTGCAGGCAGATGCGCTCCAGCCAGACCCGGCCTGGCAACAAGGGACACTAGCGAACGGTTTTCAGTGGCAGGTTTTAGCCACCCCACAACGTCCGAGTGACCGTGTTGAAATCCGTCTGTCTGTTAATACCGGCTCCCTCACGGAAAGCACTCAGCAAACCGGTTTTAGCCATTTTATTCCCCGACTGGCGCTCACGCAGAGCGGCAGTTTGCAAGCAGTTCAGGTGCGTTCGCTCTGGCAACAGGCCATTGATCCGAAACGCCCGCTTCCGCCGGCTGTGGTCTCGTATGACTACACCATGTTCAACCTGAGCCTGCCAAATAACCGTAACGACCTGCTCAAAGAAGCCCTTACGTATCTCGCCGATGCGTCGGGCAATCTGGCGATTACGCCGGAAACCGTTAACTATGCGCTGAGCAACAGTGACATGGTTGCCACCTGGCCTGTGGACACCAAAGAGGGCTGGTGGCGTTACCGCCTGAAGGGTTCAACGCTGCTTGGGCATGACCCGGCCGAGCCGCTGAAACAGCCGGTGGACGCTGAGCAGGTAAAATCGTTCTACCAGAAATGGTACACCCCGGACGCGATGACGCTTATCGTGGTGGGGAATGTGGACAGCCGTGCGGTGGTGGAGCAGATCAACAAAGCGTTTGGCGAACTGAAAGGCAAACGCGAAACACCGGCCCCTGTCCCAACGCTCTCTCCACTGCGTGCAGAGCCTGTCAGCATTATGACGGATACCGTTCGTCAGGATCGCCTCTCCGTCATGTGGGATAACGCCTGGCAGCCAATTCGTGAGTCAGCGGCGCTGCTGCGCTACTGGCGTGCCGATCTGGCACGTGAAGCGCTGTTCTGGCACGTTCAGCAGACGCTCAGCAAGAATAACGTGAAGAATATCGGTCTCGGCTTTGACTGCCGCGTGCTGTTCCAGCGTGCACAGTGTGCCATTAACGTTGAATCGCCGGGCGATAAGCTGAATGCGAATCTGGGCGTGGTGGCAAAAGAGCTGGCAAAAGTGCGCAAAGAGGGCCTGTCGGAAGAAGAGTTCAATGCGCTGGTCGCACAGAAAAAACTTGAGCTGCAGAAGCTGTTTGCAACGTATGCCCGCGCCGATACCGACATTCTGATCAGCCAGCGTATTCGCTCACTGCAGAATCAGGTGGTGGATATTGCGCCGGAGCAGTACCAGAAGCTTCGTCAGGACTTCCTGGAGGGGTTGACCGTCGATATGTTGAATCAGGACTTACGTCAGCAGCTGTCGCAGGAAATGGCGTTGATTCTTCTGCAGCCGAAAGGCGAGCCGGAATATGACATGAAGGAACTTCAGTCGACCTGGAATACCATTATGGCCTCCACGCCGCAGCCATCGCAGGCTGCTACGGCAGATGATTTGCATCAGGACGCAACGGATATCCCGCAGGGGCAGTAATGCCCCTCATGCAAAACCCTCTCCCTGTCGGAGAGGGTTTTTTTTACTGTGGCATTGCCTCACGCGGAATAATTGCCCCGCGATACTGGATCACGGTGCTCGCCGTCAGGTGTCCACGCTGGGCTGCCGCTTCAGGCGTCCCGCCCGTCAGACGCACCGCCAGATAGCCCGCACTGAATGAATCTCCCGCCGCCGTCGTATCAATCACTTTCTCTTTCGGCAATGTCACCGCAGGAACGTCGATGACGGCTTCACCTGCGATGGCGACCAGACATGAATCAGCCCCGCGCTTAATCACCACTTCACTTACGCCGGCGGCCTGCGTACGCGCAATCACCTCATCAACGGGTTTCTCACCCCACAGCGCATCTTCATCATCGAGCGTCAGGAAGGCGATATCGGTGCATTGCAGTATCTGCTGATAAACCTGCTGCGTCTCTTCACGGCTGGCCCACAGGCGCGGACGGTAGTTATTATCGAAAATAACCTTGCCGCCATTGGCGCGGCATTCACGCAGTAACGACAGCAGCTTTTCACGGCTGGCTGAGCTTAAAATAGCCAGGCTAATCCCGCTTAGATAAAGATAATCAAAGGTGGCTAACGCTTCGCAGATGGCAGCCGCAGCGTCGCTCTCCAGCCAGAATTTGGCCGCGGCTTCGTTACGCCAGTAGTAGAAGGTCCGCTCGCCGGTATCGTCGGTTTCAATGTAGTAAAGCCCCGGCAGGCGGTTTTCCATACGCTGTATCATCGAGGTGTCCACCTGCTCACTCTGCCAGGCTTCCAGCATTTGCTGGCTGAAACTGTCCGTCCCCAGGGCGGTGACGTAGTTCACGGTAAGGGCCTCAGGGGCAACCTGACGGGCAATATAAACGGAGGTGTTTAACGTATCGCCACCAAAACCGCGGCTGACTTCCGCGCCTTTTTGTGACAGCTCAATCATGCATTCGCCAATCACGGCAATTTTCTTGGTCATAATCGTGAACCTGAACAGAGTAATTTTCGGTAGTGTGCGCTGAGTGAATTATGCGGTCAACTATATTAAAACGACGTTCCATTATTTTATTTGAGCCAGCGCGTGTTCCTGTTAATTTCTGCCCGCTTAATTTCATTTTCCGGGTGAATTGAACATAAAGTTCTCAATTGCCGGGCCGATAACCCTTTGACGAGTCCAGAAAGGCCATCCAACAACAGGACATCTGAAATGAAGTCAGAGCAGGTTATCCAGCGGCTGAGCACTACGCCTGAGGCAAGTATTGAGAACTTGCAGGAGCATCGCTACTGGCTGCAATGTGAGCGTGCGTACACCTATCAGCCGATCTACCGAACGGACGGTCGACTGATGGCTATTGAAATTTTGACCGTCGTGACGCACCCGTCAAACCCCTCACAGCGTATCGCACCGGACCGCTATTTTGCCGAAGTTGCCGTGCGCCAGCGCCTGGATGTGCTGGAAGAACAGCTCCGTATGCTGGCAACCAAACAGGCCTTTTTCGAACAGCACGCCATCCTCGCCTCGGTCAACGTCGATGGACCCACCCTGCTGGCGCTGCGCCAGAACGCGAAATTACAGGAGCTGATCGCCTCCTTACCGTGGATGCGCTTTGAGCTGGTGGAGCATGTTCGTCTGCCACAGGACTCATCATTTGCCTCGATGTGCGAATTCGGCCCGCTGTGGCTGGATGACTTTGGCACCGGGATGGCGAACTTCTCTGCCCTCAGCGAAGTGCGTTACGACTACATTAAAGTGGCCCGCGACCTGTTCATTATGCTGCGCCAGACCCCGGAAGGGCGGAATCTGTTTACGCTGTTATTACAGCTGATGAACCGCTACTGCCAGGGCGTGATAGTGGAAGGTGTGGAAACGCTGGATGAGTGGCGTGATGTGCAAAATTCTCCCGCGGCGGCGGCACAAGGCTATTTCCTCTCTCGTCCGGTCCCAATGGATACCCTCGATTCCGTGATAACGATCCTCTGATCTGCCCGCTTCCCTTTGTCTGAACTATAGTTTTACAGGTAAGGTCATCAGGAAAGGGGATAACAATGACAAAAACAACCAGGGTAATCGCCTGGACAGCAGGGATTTTATTGTTGTTGATCGTGGTCGCCGTCGTCATTATCGCGACGTTTGACTGGAACCGCCTTAAGCCGACCATCAACCAGAAAGTCTCCACCGAACTCAATCGCCCCTTCGCCATACGCGGCGATCTCGGGGTGGTGTGGGAACGCCAGAAAGAGGAGACCGGCTGGCGAAGCTGGATCCCCTGGCCGCATGTCCACGCCGACGACATCATTCTCGGCAACCCGCCGGATATTCCTGACGTGACAATGGTGCATTTGCCCCGCGTAGAAGCCACGCTGGCCCCGTTAGCGCTACTGACCAAAACGGTTTACCTGCCGTGGATCAAGCTTCAGCAGCCCGATGCGCGTCTGATCCGCCTTTCCGAAAAGAACAACAACTGGACGTTTGATCTCGCCAGCAGCGACGAAAAAGATCCCAATGCGCAGCCCTCATCATGGTCATTCCGTCTCGACAATATTCTCTTCGATCGCGGGCGGATCGCCATCGACGACAAGGTTAGCAAGGCTGATATTGAGATCCTGGTCGATCCGTTGGGCAAACCGCTGCCGTTTAGCGAAGTGACCGGCGCAAAAGCGAAGGGCGATAATGCCAAAGCCGGGGATTATGTTTTCGGCCTGAAGGCCGAAGGGCGCTACAAAGGGCAGCCCCTGACCGGCACTGGCAAAATTGGCGGCATGCTGGCGCTTCGAAGCGACTCGACGCCGTTTCCTGTGCAGGCGGATTTCCGCTCCGGGAACACGCGGGTGGCCTTCACCGGGACCGTCAACGACCCTATGAACATGGGGGGCGTTGATCTGCGGCTGAAATTTGCCGGTGATTCGCTGGGTGAACTGTATGAACTCACTGGCGTCCTGCTGCCAGATACGCCACCGTTTGAGACGGACGGGCATCTGGTGGCAAAAATCGACACGGAAAAATCGTCGGTATTTGATTATCGCGATTTCAATGGCCGTATTGGCGACAGCGATATCCATGGCTCGTTGACCTACACCACCGGAAAACCGCGTCCGAAACTGGAAGGCGATGTGGAGTCTCGTCAGCTGCGGCTGGCCGATTTGGGGCCGCTGATCGGGATTGATTCCGGTAAAGGCACGAAATCAAAAGAGGTGAAGAAAGATCGCCAGCCGGCGGGGAAAGTCCTGCCTTACGATCGCTTTGAGACCGATAAGTGGGACGTAATGGATGCGGATGTTCGCTTTAAAGGGGGCAAAATCGAACATGGCAGTACGCTGCCGATCAGCAATCTTTCGACCCATATCCTGCTTAAAAATGCCGATTTACGCCTGCAGCCGCTGAAGTTTGGCATGGCGGGTGGGACCCTCTCATCGAACATTCACCTCGAAGGCGATAAAAAGCCGATGCAGGGGCGTGCCGATATTAAGGCCCGCCGGCTCAAACTGAAAGAGCTGATGCCGAACGTGGAATTGATGCAGAAAACCCTGGGTGAAATGAACGGCGATGCCGATATCCGCGGCGTGGGGAATTCTGTGGCTGCACTGCTCGGGAGCAGTAACGGTAACCTGAAGCTTCTGATGAACGACGGGCTGGTGAGCCGCAACCTGATGGAGATCCTGGGGCTGAACGTCGGGAACTACGTCATCGGGCAAATCTTCGGTGATGATGAGGTGCGGGTGAACTGTGCGGCGGCCAACCTGGATCTGGTCAACGGCGTGGCGCGCCCGCAGATTTTTGCCTTCGATACGGAGAATGCGGTTATCAACGTGACCGGCACCGCCAGTATGGCCTCCGAGCAGCTTGATTTAACCATCGATCCGGAAAGTAAGGGGATTCGTATCATCACCCTGCGTTCGCCGCTCTACGTGCGTGGGACCTTTAAAAATCCGCAGGCGGGTGTGAAACCCGGTCCGCTGATTGCGCGCGGCGCGGTGGCGGCAGCACTCGCGACGCTGGTTACGCCAGCGGCGGCGCTGTTGGCGTTAATTTCGCCGTCAGAAGGGGATGCGAATCAGTGCCGGAACATTTTGTCGCAGATGAAAAAATAACGTGCGGCTTTCGGGACCTTTACCCTCTCCCTGGGGGAGAGGGTATCAGGCCGCGGTGAATTACAGAGACTGGTGCTTCGTCTCGTGGGTCAGCAGAAGGGCAATCAGCGTCAACGCTGCCATGGCGGCCAGGTAAACGCCCACGTAGAACAGGCCATAATTTGCCTGCAGCCAGGTGGCGATATAAGGCGCAACGGACGCACCCAGAATAGAGGCAACGTTATAGGAGAACGACGCGCCGGTATAACGCACTTCCGTCGGGAACAGCTCTGGCAGCAGCGCGCCCATCGGGCCGAAGGTCAGGCCCATCAGGCTCAGACCAATGAGCAGGTACGCCATCACCAGCGCAGGGCTACCTGAACCCAGCAGCGGCGGGAAGACGAACAGGGCAAACAGAATGATCAGCGTGGTGATAACAATCATGCTTGAGCGACGACCAAACTTATCCGCCAGCAGGCCGGCAATCGGCACCATGACGCCAAACCCAATGACCGCCATCATCAACATCCACAGCACTTCGTTACGCGGCAGGCCGAGCCCAACCGGCGCGGCGGCTGTGCTGAACGTCATTGAATAGACCGTCATGATATAGAACAGCGTGTAGGTCGCGAGCATGATAAACGTGCCCAGTACCGTCACGCGGACGTGTTTAGTCAGCAGCGTACCCAGCGGCACTTTTACCTGTTTTTTCGCGGCGGCAACTTTAGCGAAAACCGGCGTTTCGTGAAGCGACACGCGGACATACAGGCCAATCAGCACCAGCACGGCGGAGAAGACGAACGGAATACGCCAGCCCCAGCTCATGAACTGTTCGTCCGTCAGCAGCCAGGAGAGCAGCAGGAAAGTCCCGTTCGCAAAGAAGAAGCCAATCGGTGCGCCAAGCTGCGGGAATGAACCGTACAGCGCGCGTTTGCGTGCCGGTGCGTTCTCCGTGGCCAGCAGCGCCGCACCCCCCCATTCACCGCCCAGCCCCAGACCCTGACCAAAACGCGCCAGCGCCAGCAGCATCGGGGCCAGAATACCAATGGTTTCGTAGGTAGGCAGCAAGCCGATAGCGACGGTGGAGATCCCCATCGTCAGCAGCGAGGCTACCAGCGTGACCTTACGGCCGATGCGATCGCCGAAGTGTCCAAACAGGGCAGAGCCAATCGGACGCGCAACAAACGCGATCGCAAAGGTAGCCAGAGACTGCAGCGTGGCTGCCGTCGGGTCACCCTGCGGGAAGAAAATATGCGGGAAGACAATGACCGCTGCGGTGGCATAAATGTAAAAGTCGAAGAACTCAATGGCGGTGCCAATCAGCGAGGCGACGACAACTTTGTTTCGCGAGTTAACCGGCGCGGTTTCCGCGCCGGAGTCGAGTGTTGTGGCTGTTGCTTGCATAATATTTTCTTATTTTTAGTCGGACGAAAGGCCATATTACGCACAGCAAAAGCGACATTTCAATCTGTAACAAAGCCGCGCACTGGTGATAAAAGCAACAAAAAGCGGATAATGTTCAGGCCAGACAAAACACTTCTATGAAATGCTTCACAGTTTTCAAATATCAGCTGATAAAACTGGTTTTTGGTTAAATAAAAGTTACGGACTGGATTTATATGCTGAAATGATGAATCGGGCTGAAGTTTCAGCCCGGGAGAGACGTTATCGGTGTGTTTTACCCGGCATGCGCGGGTCGTCTTTGTACTCGGCGGTGGCAATCCATGCCGCGCAGAACAAGGTCAGGCGGGCGAAGAAGTAGAAGAACGCCATCAGCCCCAGCACCGAGCCAAACGCCGCGCCAGAAGGGGATTTCACCAGCGATGGCAGAGTGTAAGTCATCACAATTTTGATCACTTCAAAGCCTATCGCCGCAATCAATGTGCCGCGGATCAGCGCCTTTTTACGCGGACGATGGCGGGGCAAGCGCCAGAAGATCCAGAAGAACAGCAGATAGTTGGCGAAGATGGAAATAGCCAGTCCAATGCCGCGCCACGCGGGCTTCAGCCACTCGATGTAATCCAGATAGAGCGCAGAGATAATCATCTGCTGCGCCGAACCGGCGACGGAGGTGATGGAGAGCGTCACAATCAGCGCGACGAGCAGGCCAATCAGCGAAACAAAGTCGCGAAGATACTTAACCCAGATTTTCTCCTGGTCCTGAGGCTTACGCTCCCACACCTCGCGCGACTGGGCACGAATGGCCTCGCGGAGGTTGCCCATCCAGTTAATTCCGGAGTAAAGGGCAATCAACAGACCGACGATACCCACCGTCGTACGTTGCTGTACGGCGGTATTAATGGTGTTTTTGAGCGTGGTGGCGAGGGTCGGATCACTGACGTTATTCAGGATTTTATTGAAGATATCCTGCAGCAGCGTTGGGTGTGACGCGAGCACAAAACCGGCTGCGGCAAAAGACACCATCAGGATCGGGATCATCGATAAAAAAGAGAAATAGGTGATGGCAGCCCCAAACTGGTTACCCATGCGGTCATTAAACCGCTCTGTTGCGCGTATCAGGTGCGCAATCATGGGGAACTGCTGTATCCGCTCTGCCAGGCTGGTGACAGTCCCCAGCGCTTTGCTGGCGGTGCCTGGCATTTTTACTTCTTCAGGCCCGGTTTCCATCTTCTGGATGGGTTCGTAATCTAAATGTTGGGTAGGTCGTTGCGGGTTGTTTTCCGGCGTCACGCGACTTTTCCTTTTCGTTTGGCTGGATGTTATTGAATTATAGCTTGCGACTAATCCACGTAAGCTTTTGTGAGTGCAGTCAGCCACTCCATAAACAGATGTACCCGACGGGAGAGGTTGCGCCGGTGGGGATAAATCAGCGATACCGGCATCGGTTCCGCCCGGTACTGCGGGAGAACTTCAATCAACTTCCTGGTGCGCAGAGCGTCACGCACGCCAACGCGCGGCACCTGGATAATACCCAGTCCGGCGATGCAGGCCGCCTGATACGTTTCTGTGCTGTTGACGGTCAAAACCCCGCCCGTTTTCACCCACTGCGTCGACGTGCCGTTATAAAACTCAAAGCCCTGGGGACGTGTTCCCAGCGTGGCGGCGTAGTGAATGACGGCGTGTGAACCCAAATCTTCCAGCGTTTCCGGATAGCCAAAACGCGTGACATAATCCGGGCTGGCGCAGTTAATCACCGACAGCTTGCCCAGCGGGCGGGCGATAAGTCCCGAGTCTTTGAGCGCGCCGACGCGTACCACACAATCAAACCCTTCACGAATAACATCCACCAGGCGATCGCTGCTGCTAAGTTCCAGCTCGATGCCCGGATATTGCTGCAGAAAAGCAGGCAGTTTGGGGATGACTAAATTTCGAGCAACGCTGACGGGCATATCCACGCGTAACCGACCGCTGATGGTGGAGGGGTCATGCTGGAACATACCGTCCAGTTCATCCAGGTTTGTCAGAAGATCTTTTGCCCGCTCGTAATACACCATGCCGTCCTGCGTCAGGCTTACGCGACGCGTGGTTCGGTGCAATAGCTGGGTTCCCAGTCGGTTTTCCAGCGCCTGAATTTGCCGCGAAACACTGCCTTTCGGCAGCGTCAGTGACTCCGCCGCCCGGGAAAAACTCTCCAGTTCCGCGACACGAACAAACAGCTGCATTGCGTGAATTTTATCCATAGACGAAGCTCATTGTTGTTGCAATTGAAACAGTGAAGCGCTCTGCGACATCTTTATTGATCTTCTATCACCTAATAAGCTCTTTCTCAATCTCCACAACAGTCAAAACGAGGTTTCTTATGTCTGAACGTATTGCATTAGTCACAGGTGGTAGCCGTGGTCTGGGTAAAAACGCGGCGTTGAAGCTCGCAGCAGACGGAACGGGAATTATCCTGACCTATAACCGAAGCCAACAGGACGCGCTGGATGTTGTGCGCGAAATTCAGCAAAAAGGCGTTAACGCGGCCGCATTGCAGCTCAACGTCGGAGATGTTGCCAGTTTCGACCTTTTTGCCGCTCAGCTTCAGGAAACCCTTAATACCGTATGGCAGCGTGAAACCTTTGATTATTTATTAAACAACGCCGGGACGGGCTTGTACGCGCCCTATGCCGAGACAACGGAAGCCCAGTTTGATGAGGCGCTGAATATCCATTTCAAAGGGCCTTTTTTCCTGACGCAGCGTTTGCTTCCCTTGCTGAACGACGGTGGGCGGATCCTGAACGTCTCCAGCGGGCTGGCCCGTTTTACGCAACCCGGTTCCGGCACCTATGCGGCAATGAAAGGGGCGATGGAAGTGCTGACCCGCTACCAGGCGAAAGAGCTGGGCGCGCGCGGTATCTCCGTCAATATCATTGCTCCCGGTGCGATAGAAACCGACTTTGGCGGCGGACGCGTGCGTGACAACGCGCAGCTTAATCAGATGCTGGCATCGCAGACGGCGCTCGGGCGCGTAGGGCTGCCGGATGATATCGGTGATGCCATTGCGGCGCTGCTCAGCGATAAACTGGGCTGGATGAATGCGCAACGTATTGAAGTGTCAGGTGGTATGTTCCTGTGATGCCTTCGCTTAAGGGGAAGGAACCTCTTAAGGAAATCCTCAAATTGAATGTGTCCAGATACTGGGAGATATAAATAACACTGGTGGATTTGTAACGTCTCCGTTCATTGAGTTTTTTCTTAAATAATGCCTCTGTAGAATCTCCCTTCGCGACTCTCAGAGGGAGAAAAACGATGCGGGTAATTATGTTTGACAGGCAGTCCCTGTTTATTCACGGAGCGATACACAGTCTTCAGAAATTAATTCCGGAAATAAATATTACGGGAAGCTGTCAGGCAGAAGATTTACGGGCGCAAATTTCAGCGTCACCTTCGGCTATCGTCATGATTGACGGGAATTTAATTGAGGATGAGGGGATCGCCTGGCTGGAAGCGATCATGCAGCGTTTCCCGACGATACGCGTGGTAATGGTTCTGGCTAAAAAAGAGGCCCGCTGGGTTGAACAATTGCTGCAGCGAAACGTGATGGCCATTGTTCCCCGCAATGCGCACCCGGAGCGCTTTTCCGCGGTGCTGGATTCGGTCTCCCGAGGAATGGTGTGCTTCCCCGGTGAGTGGGTGAGGCAACCGTCGGCGCCGCAGGCGTTATTATCCTTAAGCGAACGCCAGCGCGAAGTCCTGAAATTACTGGCGGCGGGGGAGTCCAACAAAGAGATCGGGCGCAATCTCAACATCAGCGCCGCCACGGTGAAAGCGCACCTGGAAGCGCTTTTCCGCCGCCTGGAGGTGAAAAACAGAACCCAGGCCGCGATGTACTATACCCGGGCGACGGCCTGAAGAATTGCGGTCGGGAGTGAGGTCGTCTCACCGAAACTGAGCATCATCAACACCAGCGCGTCGTGCTGCTGTTGGGTTAACGGGCGTTTAAATTTTTCCCGCAGCAGCGTTTCGCACAGCTGAATATCATCGTGAAGTAAATATTCAGCCTGTAGCGGCGTGATAAGACGCTGAAAACATTCGCCCTGGCGAATAACATGGCCATAGCCAATAACCCATAAACCGTTTTCATCACGATATTTCTCCAGAGAAAGCCCCTGGTGTTTTTTTATTAACGCAATGGCGGCAGAAGATATCTTCAGCGCATGACCTTTCATATTCGTTTCCTCTTAATGGCAATATTGTAGAGGAAACGACGCACGCGAAATATCCGCCAAATGGCTATAGATCAGGAATGATTGCTGAGATATTCCTGCTTCAATAAACCAAACAGCCAGTCATTATGCCATTGTCCGCCAAGGTAATAACTCTCGCGTAACTCGCCTTCCAGATGAAAGCCCGTTTTTTCCAGCAGGCGTCTGGAGGCAATATTCCCCGCCGTGACGGTGGCGGTGAGGCGGCGGATGCCGCCCTGATGAAAGGCGTAACCGCACAGCGCCTGCAGCGATTCGAAGCCGTAACCTTTCCCCTGGGCCGCAGGTGCAAAAAGAAAACCCACTTCCGCGCAATCGTCATCGCGATGAATATAACCGGTGACGCCGAGCGGTACGCCGGAGGTGGCGTCACGCACAACGAGGCAAAGCCAGTGCGCGCTGCCCGGCGTCCAGGGCGTCAGACGAGATTCGAACGCCTCGCGGATCGCCTCCACGGGGCGATCTTCCGCGACAAAACGCATCACCTCCGGGTCGTGCTGTAACGCCAGGAAAAAGGGCCAGTCATGGTCTTGCAGCGGTGAACAGATAAGACGCGATGTCGTTAAGACAGGCATTCAGATTCTCCTGAAACATTTAAAATGATTTTCGTGGTGTCACTTTATTTCAACAGAAAGTCAGGTATGGTTAACCTCGTATAAATAAAAAGAAAAACGGCCATTACGGGCCCATTCTGGTTGTCTTCGTTGTCGCTTAAGGAAAACAATGACTCTCAGCACAGCACACCCTATCCGCGAACAGTTCGAACACTGTCTGGCGGTTATTCGCCAGGCCTCGGTTGAAATTTTACTTCTCCTGAATGTACATGTTTCTGAGGGAAAAGATCCACGCTGGTTTCTGGAACAACTGGACAGCGCGCGTTTAGGCCTGGGGGGCTGGAATGCGGTTGCGAAGACGCTCAATTTGAATGACGCGGAGATGTCCGAATTCACGCTGCAATTGCGTCTGCTTCAGCAGCGTGTTCCTCAGTACGAAAGCGGTCAGGATGTCAGTGAAAACCAGCTGATTGCCGCGATGCGGTTTGTGACCACGCTGGAGCACCTTCGTTTGCAACAGCCTCTTCTGACCTACAGCACCGAAGTGGCGCCTGGCAGTGAACTCCAGCAACAACAGGCGCACAAGCAGGTGCGTACGATTGAGTTGATGATAAAAGGGCTCATCCAGCAGGCCTGGCCCGATCAGGTGCGGCTGAATAACCATCTTAAAACCCTGTTTAACGCGGACCGCGTGCGGCGCTGGCTGAAGCTTGGTGACATCAATGATGTGCTGAGCGGCATGATGTTCAGTGAGCTGGCACAGATGCTGGTGGATAAAAAAGAGTTCAGCCGCTACTACGCCTCGCTGTTTAGCGATCCGTCAATGCTCACGCTGATGGTGGAACCGCGGAAAACCCTGCAAACCTTCCTCGATGATATTCGGCAAATCCGCAACAATATTACCGTGCAGAAGGCGTTAAGTTCGGCGCAAATCCAGCTGCTGGATAACTACTACACGCAGATCACCCGACCGGTTCAACGTGCTTTTGAAGAGGGGAGAACCCGCGTCAACCCAGCCGGACTGATGGCGGTGGATGCCAGCGAGCTGCATGCTTTCTGGGAAAAGGCGCAGAAAATGGATCGCGTGACCGGCGGGGATCTCTTTGAGGTTCGTGACACGATTGAAAAACCGACCCAGCGCGCACCGCGCACGCCAGAACAGCGTGAGCAGCTTATTTCCGGCGCGTTATGGGGGGCGGTTGGCGTGATGGTGATTGCCATTGTGGCGGGCGGCTTCTGGCTGGTAACCAGCAGTAAACCCCAGCCTGCAGCCGGGAACGTTGCAGAAACGGCCCAGCCTCAGGAGATGCGCGAAACCCCGTCCTCGCGCGAGACGCTGTCGCGCATGGGCGTGACCTGGGACGAGAATAATTTCCGCTCGGCGATTAACCGCAATGATACCCGGGTGGCACTGCTGTTTTTGCAGGGAGGGATGGACTGGAAGCTCTCCTGGACGGAAGAGGCGATGTCGGCTGACTATGACGACGTTCTGGAGCTGATGTTGCGCTACCGACAGAACATGGTGGAACAGAAGCCGTGCCGGCGCTTTATCAACACGCTCAGCCATGCCATGTCGAATGGCGAGTCCCTGACGTCAATGCGTAAACAGTATCTGAAGGCGTTTTGCACCGTGCCTGCCGTGGTGAAGCGCCAGCAGCATGATCTGGATTTGGCGACGCGTCGGGCACAATCACAGCCAGATGCCACCACAAAAAAATGGCAGTCCATCCAGACCGCCATTTATGAAGTGATTCGTTAATCCTGTCTTCTCCCTCTCCCGGCAGGAGAGGGATGGATACGGGCATCAGACCGCAGAAGGTCACGGCTCCCCATACAACCCTATCAACCGCCGTACCACGCCGTTAGTCCAGCCGAAGCCATCCTGCAGCGGGTACTCACCCCCGCCCCCTTCGCGCGGCGTACTGCTGGCGATGTGATATTTCTCAATCAGCTTATGGTGGGCTTTATAGAAATGATTCACCGTCTGCAGCCAGCTCCAGGCAATCTCATCGCCCAGCGAGTCATTGCCGTACTGTTTGAAGCCCTGAATCGCCATCCACTGCAGCGGCGCCCAGCCGTTGGGTTTATCCCACTGCTCGCCGGTTTCGTACTCGGTGGCCAGAATCCCGCCCGGCGTCAGCAGACGTGCTTTTACCGCATCCGACAAGCGTTCAGCCTGCTCGTGAGTCGCCATGCCAACGTACAGCGGCACAATGCTCGCCGCTGAGAACAGCGCCATGACCTCGCGGCGCCAGTCGTAGTCACGGTAACAGCCATTCTCGTCATCCCACAGATACCGGTTCACCGCGGCGCGGCGATCGCTGGCTTTCTGGCGGAACAGTTCCGCGGTCTCTTTATCCCCTTTCGATGCCGAAATATTGGCGATCGCGCTTTCCAGCTTGAACAGGAACGCGTTCAAATCGATAGGGATAAATTGCGTGGTGCGGATGCTGGCAAGTCGGCCAGGCTCCCGCAGCCAGCGCGAGGAGTAATCCCATCCGGAGGCCGCGCCTGCGCGCAAATCGCGATAAACCTCATTCGGCGGACGGCCAGAGTGACGGGCGGTTTCCACATCCTCAATCCATGATTCATCGCGCGGCGTGTCACGGTCGTCCCAGTAGCGGTTTAACAGCGAGCCATCCGGCATACGCACCGCACTGCGATAGGCCTGATTAAGCAGCAGCGATTCCGCCCCGTCCATCCAGAAGGCATGCTCCATTTTGAGGTGTTCAAGGTAGCGCTTTGCACCGCGCACACCATCCTCTTCAAACAGCTCCACCATCAGGGCAAATACCGGCGGCTGGGAGCGGCTGAGATAATAGGTACGGTTACCGTTCGGGATATGGCCGTAGCGTTCAATCAACCACGCGAAGTTATCCGCCATACATTTCAGCAGATCGTTACGTCCGCTCTCTGCCAGACCCAGCATAGAGAAGTAGGAATCCCAGTAATAGGTCTCACTAAAACGCCCGCCGGGCACGATATAGGCCTGCGGCAGCGCCAGCAGAGAGGACCAGGGGATGTGGTCCTGCGGCTCGCGCGTCAGCACGGGCCACAGGCTGTCAATGTGCTCTTTTAGCGACAGGCCGGGGTCGGAGACATATTCCGTGGTATAGGTCTCTGGCAGCCAGAAGTGGTTCTCCACGAACCGGCGCAGGTCGAAATCCCGGTGGCGCCTGACCTTGCGATAGCGGATCAGAATATCCAGAGGATCCATCTTCGGGGCACAGTCGGGGAAGGTTTTGCTGTCCGCAAACAGCCGTGTCGACTGCACGTGCTCGAACAGTTCCAGATAGCGATCGGCGGGCGTCAGAGCATCAGAGGCGGGTAGCCCCTCAATCATTTCGGGTTCCGGCTCCGCCTCAATCATTTCATCCAGTTTTAACTCGCAGGGATCGGTCTCGTAGCGCAGCTCTTCTGCAATCTCGAACTCGATGTTCTCGGCAGCCTGTAGTTTCTGGTTGAACATGGCGATAAGGACCTCCGGTTGTGTGTTCAAAATAACAGTTTTTTCCGGGCGTCTTATAAGCGTAGACATTCGCTTCGGTGTTGGCTGAGGGAAATGTGCGGTTGATCACGTTTTTAAACGCGGGGTATTTGCGGAGTTAAAACAGTAATTGCCTGAAAAATAAAGGCTAAAAGGGATTTTTAGACAGATTTATGGGGCAAATAATTCAGAGCATTCGTTGTGCAACGATTTATGTCTGAAACAAACGCCCCTCCGCAGAGGGGCATTTTGCTTAACGCATGGTGACAAATTCTTCGGCCGCTGTCGGGTGGATCGCAACGGTGTTATCGAAGTCTTTCTTGGTGGCACCCATTTTTAGCGCCACGGCGAAGCCCTGCAGGATCTCGTCCATGCCAAAGCCAATGCCGTGGATACCGACAATCTTCTCTTCCGGACCCACGCAGACCAGCTTCATGCGGCATGGCTGACGGTGAGAGGTGACGGCGGTATACATCGCGGTGAACGCGGATTTATACACTTTCACCTGGTCATCGCCATACTGCTCGCGCGCCTGAGGTTCTGTTAAGCCCACTGTGCCGATTGGCGGGTGGCTGAAGACCACGGTCGGAATGTTACTGTAGTCCAGATGCTCTTCCGGTTTGTTGTTAAACAGACGCTCAGAGAGGCGACGGCCCGCGGCAACCGCAACCGGCGTCAGTTCGACCGCACCGGTGTTATCGCCCACCGCGTAAATGCCCGGAACGCTGGTGTTCTGGAATTTATCGACAACGATATACCCTTTCTCATCGGTTTTAACGCCCGTCGCCGCCAGGTTGAAGTTGTCGTTAGCCGGTTCACGACCAATCGCCCAGATCAGGCAATCCACAGTCTGGCTACGGCCATCTTCCAGCTCAAGCGTCAGGCTACCGTCTGCATTTTTCACGACCGCTTTTGGCACGGCGTGGGTGTGCAGCGTTGGGCCTTCGGTATTCATCACTTCGACCAGCGTATCGACGATCAGCGGGTCAAAGTTGCGCAGCGGCGCGTGTTTACGCACGAACAGGTGCGTTTCTGCGCCCAGGCCATTAATCACACCGGCCAGTTCTACGGCGATGTATCCCGCGCCCACCACGGCAACACGTTCTGGCAGAGCAGGCAGCTCGAAGAAACCGTCGGAGTCGATACCGTATTCCACACCGGGAATATCCGGGTGGCTCGGACGCCCGCCGGTCGCGATCAGGATGTGATCGGCAGTGATCGTCTCACCGTTAACGTCGATCGTCTTCGCGTCAACAAAGCGCGCAAAACCATGAATAACATCGACGTTGTTCTTGCCCAGCACATTGTCGTACGAGGTATGAATACGGTCGATATAGGCTGTACGGCTGGCGATCAGCTTGTTCCAGTCAAAGTTATTGATGGTGGTGTCAAAGCCGTAATCCGGGCCATACATATGGATTGCTTCACGGATTTGGGCCGCATGCCACATCACTTTCTTCGGTACACAACCCACGTTGACGCAGGTGCCGCCCAGCGCTTTGGCTTCGATCAGCGCACATTTCTGGCCATACATGGCCGCGCGGTTGATGGAGGCGATGCCGCCGCTGCCGCCGCCGATTGCGATGTAGTCATAATGCTTAGTCATAGCTTTTATCCTTAATCGTGAATTGCCGCGATTGTATACCTGAAATCAATAGTTTCCACCGATGACTGCGATTACTCCGGCACGATCCAACTGACGGTGGCATGGCCCGTTCCGGCCGGCACCAGCGTCTTGTGCAGCCACGGCAGCACGTTGTTCATCTGCGCTTCGAGCTTCCATGGCGGGTTGATCACAATCATGCCGGAAGCGGTCATGCCGCGCTGGTCGCTGTCCGGGCGCACGGCCAGTTCAATTTGCAGCATTTTGCGGATACCGGTCGCTTCCAGGTCTTTGATCATGCGTTTAATTTGCGCGCGCAGCACCACCGGATACCACAGGGCATAGGTGCCCGTCGCAAAACGTTTGTAGCCGTCGTTAATACCGCTCACTACCGCCTGATAGTCGGTTTTGATCTCATAAGGCGGGTCGATCAGCACCAGACCGCGACGGGATACCGGCGGCAGTTTGGCCTTCAGCTGCTGGTAGCCATCCGCCTTTTCCACACGGGCGCGGCTGTCTTTCTGGAATTCAGAACGCAGCAGCGGGAAGTCGCTTGGGTGCAGCTCGGTCAGCTGAAGGCTGTCCTGCTCGCGCAGCAGCTGGCGGGCAATCAACGGCGAGCCAGGGTAGTAGCGCAGCTGGCCGTTGCGGTTAAAATGATTCACCACACCAATGTAGGGCTCCAGCTCTGCCGGCAGGTCGTCCTGCTGCCAGATGCGGGCGATCCCTTCCAGGTATTCCCCGGTGCGTTCGGCATGTTCGCCGCTCAGCTGATAACGTCCCGCGCCCGCGTGGGTGTCCAGATAGAGAAACGGTTTATCTTTCTCTTTGAGTGATTCAATGATCAGGCTCTGAACGGTGTGTTTAAGGACGTCGGCGTGGTTGCCTGCGTGAAAGCTGTGGCGATAACTGAGCATGAATGATTGTGTTCCAGGTAGTAAACGTAGGCCTGATAAGCGTAGCGCCATCGGGCAAAAATAGAGCGTATCGCCACAGTATACAGAAAAGTTTATCCTGCCGCGAAAGCGCAACGTCTGGCATTGAAATCCTCTACACTTATCCCCATTCTAGATCGCATATGCACAGCGCCGGATGCGCGCTTCATTCATCTTATTCAACAGGACAGCGTTTATGACCAATCCATTACTGACGCCTTTTTCGTTGCCACCGTTTTCTAAAATCCGCCCTGAGCATGTGGTTCCAGCCGTAACACAGGCGCTGGACAACTGCCGTGCGGCGGTAGAAAGCGTGGTGGCGCAGGGCGCGCCGTACACCTGGGAAAATCTGTGTCAGCCGCTGGCCGAAGTGGATGACGTGCTGGGACGCCTCTTCTCCCCGGTAAGCCATCTGAATTCAGTGAAAAACAGCCCGGAACTCCGTGAAGCGTATGAACAAACCCTGCCGTTGCTCTCTGAGTACAGCACCTGGGTTGGTCAACACGAGGGGCTGTACAAAGCCTATCGCGACCTGCGCGATGGCGACCACTATGCCGAACTCAATACCGCGCAGAAAAAATCGGTCGATAACGCTCTGCGTGATTTCGAACTCTCCGGCATTGGTTTGCCGAAAGAGAAACAGACCCGTTACGGTGAAATTGCGGCCCGTCTGTCTGAGCTGGGCAACCAGTACAGCAACAACGTGCTGGACGCGACCATGGGCTGGATGAAGCTGATTACCGACGAAGCCGAGCTGGCCGGTATGCCGGAAAGCGCGCTGGCGGCGGCGAAAGCGCAGGCCGAAGCGAAAGAGCAGGAAGGCTTCCTCTTAACCCTGGACATCCCGAGCTACCTGCCGGTCATGACCTACTGCGACAATCAGGCGCTGCGCGAAGAGATGTACCGTGCGTACAGCACCCGCGCCTCCGATCAGGGCCCGAATGCCGGTAAGTGGGATAACAGCCCGGTGATGGCTGAAATCCTCGCGCTGCGTCACGAGCTGGCACAGCTGCTGGGCTTTGAGAGCTACGCCTCCAAATCCCTCGCCACCAAAATGGCGGAAAATCCACAGCAGGTCCTCGATTTCCTGACTGACCTGGCGAAACGTGCGCGTCCGCAGGGCGAGAAAGAGCTGGCACAGCTGCGCGCCTTCGCGAAAGCGGAATACGGTGTCGACGAGCTGCAGCCGTGGGATATCGCCTGGTACAGTGAAAAACAGAAACAGCACCTTTACAGCATCAGCGATGAGCAGCTGCGCCCTTACTTCCCGGAAAACAAAGCCGTTAACGGTCTGTTTGAAGTGGTTAAACGCATTTACGGGATCACCGCCAAAGAACGTACCGACATCGACGTCTGGCATCCGGACGTGCGCTTCTTCGAACTGTATGACGAGAAGAACGAGCTGCGCGGGAGCTTCTACCTGGATCTGTACGCTCGCGAGAACAAACGCGGCGGTGCATGGATGGATGATTGCGTCGGGCAGATGCGTAAAGCGGACGGCTCCCTGCAGAAGCCGGTGGCGTACCTGACCTGTAACTTCAACCGTCCGGTGAATGGCAAGCCTGCACTGTTTACCCATGACGAAGTGATTACCCTGTTCCACGAGTTCGGCCACGGCCTGCACCATATGCTGACCCGTATCGAAACCGCAGGCGTTGCCGGTATCAGCGGTGTGCCATGGGATGCGGTCGAACTGCCAAGCCAGTTTATGGAAAACTGGTGCTGGGAGCCGGACGCGCTGGCGTTCATCTCCGGCCATTACGAAACCGGCGAGCCGCTGCCGAAAGAACTGCTGGATAAAATGCTGGCGGCGAAAAACTACCAGGCGGCGATGTTTATCCTGCGTCAGCTGGAGTTCGGCCTGTTCGACTTCCGTCTGCACGCCGAGTTTAGTCCGGAGCAGGGGGCGAAAATCCTCGAGACGCTGGCCGAGATTAAAAAGCAGGTCGCCGTTATTCCTGGCCCAACCTGGGGCCGCTTCCCGCACGCGTTCAGCCATATCTTCGCGGGCGGCTATGCGGCAGGCTATTACAGCTACCTGTGGGCCGACGTGCTGGCGGCGGATGCGTTCTCTCGCTTTGAAGAAGAGGGCATTTTCAACCGTGAAACCGGCCAGTCGTTCCTTGATAACATCCTGACGCGCGGAGGTTCTGAAGAGCCAATGGTGCTGTTCAAACGCTTCCGTGGCCGCGAGCCGCAGCTGGATGCGATGCTTGAGCACTACGGAATTAAAGGCTAACCGTTACGTGAAGATCTGTTTAGTCGATGAAACAGGCGCCGGAGACGGCGCCTTATCTGTTCTGGCCGCCCGCTGGGGGCTGGAGCATGATGATGAAAACCTGATGGCGCTGGTGATGACGCCGGCGCATCTGGAATTACGTAAGCGTGACGAACCCAGGCTCGGCGGGATATTTGTCGATTTTGTGGGGGGCGCTATGGCGCACCGGCGCAAGTTCGGCGGCGGTCGCGGTGAAGCGGTTGCCAAAGCGGTTGGCGTCAAAGGAAGCTATCTTCCTGACGTGGTGGATGCCACGGCGGGTTTAGGGCGCGATGCGTTTGTGCTGGCCTCGGTAGGGTGTCACGTGCGGATGCTGGAGCGCAATCCGGTCGTGGCCGCGCTGCTCGACGACGGGCTGACGCGCGGCTATGCCGACCCGGAGATTGGGCCGTGGCTGCAGGCGCGCTTGCAGTTGATTCACGCCTCCAGCCTGACGGCCCTGACCGATATCACTCCGCGTCCGCAGGTGGTCTACCTCGACCCGATGTTCCCGCATAAGCAGAAAAGCGCGCTGGTGAAGAAAGAGATGCGGGTGTTCCAGTCGCTGGTCGGGCCGGATTTAGACGCGGATGGTTTGCTTGTGCCTGCTCGTCAGCTAGCCACGAAGCGCGTGGTGGTGAAACGTCCGGACTATGCGCCGCCGCTGGCGGACGTGGCAACGGCCAATGCGGTGGTCACCAAAGGGCACCGGTTTGATATTTATTCGGGGACGCCGGAACAGGAAGGTTAGGGTGTGCGGTTTGATGCCGTCACCCCAACCCGCGCTGGAAAGAGGCTCGAACGGTTCCCTCTCCCTGTGGGAGAGGGAAAGCAGACTTACTCGTCTTCTTCGTCACGCAGTGGAACAATCAGCATATCCACATGAACGGTGTTAATCAGCTGACGCGCTGAAGACATCAGCTTGCTCCAGAAGTCCTGGTGGTGACCACAAACGACCAGGTCCATATCGTATTTCTTAATCGCATCAACCAGCACCTGACCCAGATCGCCGCTGCCGCTTAAGGTTTCGGTGATAGGGTAGCCCGCGTTGGTGGACAGTTCGCTCAGGGCGTGGTGTGTCTCTTCAGAGATGCGTTTCTGCATATCACCGAGATTGACGTCAATCAGACCGGTATAGAGGTCGGAGTAATTCACATCAACGTGGATAAGAGAAACTTTCGCGTTGTAAGGGCGTGCCATGGATACCGCTTTATCAACCAGCACTTTACTCTCCGGAGAGAGGTCTACCGCGATGAGAATGTGTTTGTAAGCCATAGTGTTACTCCTTCCTTAAGTTATCGATGACTAAATGGAAAAGCCGTCGTCTGATGCTTTCATTACGGCCCAGTAAAACATATTTTTCAAGCTTTGGTGTTGATAACGATTAACCTTGTGGCAAAAAAATTAACGGATCTCCTACACTATTTAATGAGCCGTTCGGATATTAAAACGCGAACCGGATCGACTTTTGTTCATTCTTTCACTGAACTGTCTGTCAGGGCACTGGAGTGCGGTAGCTCAGAGGCCTTGCTTCGTGGGCGTACGCCGGGGAGGATGTATGATTAGCACCGTCGCATTGTTTTGGGCGTTATGCGTGGTTTGCATAGTGAATATGGCGCGCTACTTCTCATCGTTACGTGCGCTGTTAGTGGTACTTCGTGGTTGCGATCCGTTGCTTTATCAGTATGTGGACGGTGGAGGGTTCTTCACCTCGCACGGACAGCCCAGCAAGCAGATGCGTCTGGTAGGGTATATCTATTACCAGCGCTATCGCGATCACCACGATGAAGAGTTTATTCGCCGTTGCGAGCGTCTTCGCCGTCAGTTCATTTTAACCAGCGCCCTGTGTGGTCTGGTTGTGGTCAGCATGATTGCCTTGATGATTTGGCACTGAACATAAAAAAAGCGGGTCAGTTTCCTGACCCGCTTTTTTATCGCGTTCTGCCGATTAGATAAGCTTCAGCGAAATCCAGTACAACCCACCCGACAGCAGGATAGAGGCCGGAAGGGTAAATACCCAGGCCATCAGAATGTTGGTCACGGTTTTGCGTTGCAGACCGCCGCCGTCAACAATCATGGTCCCTGCCACGGAAGAGGAGAGTACGTGGGTGGTCGAAACTGGCATACCGGTATAGCTCGCCAGACCGATTGAAACCGCCGCCGTCATCTGCGCGGACATACCCTGCGCATACGTCATGCCTTTCTTACCGATCTTCTCGCCGATGGTGGTCGCCACACGACGCCAGCCAATCATCGTACCGATACCGAGAGCCAGTGCGACAGCCATGATGATCCAGATTGGCGCGTACTCAATAGTATTGAGCATATCGCCTTTCAGTTTCTTCAGCAGACGCTGGTCGTCAGCATTCACTTCTGGCAGCTTCGCCACTTTATCCGTGACATCAGAGATGCACAGCATAATGCGACGCAGTTGACCACGTTGCTCAACGGACAGTTTGTCGTAACTTTCGATATTACCCAGCATGCCTTTGGCACGTTCCAGCGCGTTAATCGCGTTTGCCGGATGGCAGTGGAATTCGCCCGGCGCAGTGGTAGCGCCTGCTTCAGGAGAAGGGATCAACTGGTCAACGCCGGTTGCCTTCTTCAGCAGCTCAGGGTGTTGCTGGAAATAGATTTCAACGTTGTTCACCGCATCACGGGTACGGGTGATTTCGTAACCGGAGGCGTTCATGTTGACCACGAATCCCGCCGGTGCGACGCCAATCAGTACCAGCATTACCAGACCAATGCCTTTCTGACCGTCGTTCGCGCCGTGAGAGAAGGCTACGCCGATAGCGGAAAGGATCAGGGCAATCCGCGTCCAGAATGGCGGCTTTTTCTTGCCGTCTTTCTTCTCACGCTCTGCCGGCGTCAGGTGAATACGGGAGCGTTTTTTCGTATTGCTCCAGTAACGACGCAGGATGAAAATCAATCCGCCTGCGACCACCAGACCCACGATAGGGGAGACAATCAGTGAGGCGAAAATTCCCAGCACTTTCGGGATGTTTAACGCATCAACAACCGAGGTACCGGTCATGAGGGCATTCGTTAACCCAATACCGATAATCGCGCCGATGAGGGTGTGAGAACTGGATGCAGGCAGGCCGAAATACCAGGTACCGAGGTTCCAGATAATTGCAGCAAGCAGCATTGAGAACACCATAGCGAGGCCATGGCCAGAACTAACGTTGAGAAGCAGATCCGTTGGCAACATATGCACGATCGCATATGCAACGCTCAGTCCACCCAGAAGAACACCAAAAAAGTTAAATACCGCCGCCATAACAACCGCGAGCTGCGATCGCATTGCGCGAGTGTAGATAACCGTTGCTACTGCGTTTGCAGTGTCGTGGAAGCCGTTGATCGCTTCGTAAAACAGTACAAAAACCAGAGCAAGCAATAATAAAAGCCCGGTATGTAAATCCAGGCCAGCAAACAAATGTAGCATAGGACGTTACGCCATTTTGAGGACATGAACGCGGCGCATTATCCAGGACAAATGCGCGGCGGGCAAAGTGAAATATAGCTTTTTTTTGATATAACTTCGGCTTTGTTGGCGTTAGGTAAAGAAATATATTTTATATTTCAAGTATATGACTGATATCTCGGTTAATTGCGCTGGTGTGACCACAGAGGAAACTTTACAATCCGCGGCAGTTAACGAAGAGGATTTTGACGTGGAAAGGTTTGATGCCGTGGTAATTGGCGCCGGTGCGGCGGGTATGTTTTGTGCGGCGATGGCCGGACAGGCGGGTCGTCGCGTGCTGTTGCTGGATAACGGTAAAAAGCCAGGACGTAAAATTCTGATGTCCGGTGGCGGGCGCTGCAACTTTACAAATCTCTATGTCGAACCTGCAGCTTATCTGAGCCAGAACCGTCATTTTTGCAAATCGGCCCTGGCGCGTTACACCCAGTGGGACTTTATCGACCTGGTGGGTAAGCACGGTATCGCATGGCATGAGAAGACGCTGGGCCAGCTGTTCTGTGATGACTCCGCCCAGCAGATTGTCGATATGCTGGTGGCCGAGTGCGAGAAGGGCCGCGTGGTGATGCGCCTCCGCACGGAAGTGCTGGAGGTGTCCCGCGATGAGCAGGGCTACACGCTGCAGTTAAACGGGGAAAGCGTCAGCGCCGATAACCTGGTGATTGCCAGCGGTGGCCTCTCCATGCCGGGGCTCGGTGCTTCACCATTCGGCTACAAGATTGCCGAACAGTTTGGCCTGAACGTGCTGCCCACCCGTGCGGGGCTGGTACCGTTCACCCTGCATAAGCCCCTGCTGGAACAGCTCCAGACGCTTTCTGGCGTCTCGGTTCCGTCGGTCATTACGGCTGAAGACGGTACGGTTTTCCGTGAAAACCTGCTGTTTACCCACCGTGGTCTTTCCGGCCCGGCGGTACTGCAAATTTCCAGCTACTGGCAGCCGGGGGAGTTTGTCACGGTTAACCTGCTACCCGAATGCGACCTGGAGGCTTTCCTCAACGAGCAACGCGCGGCGCACCCGAATCAAAGCCTGAAAAACACGCTGGCCATGCAGTTGCCAAAACGTCTGGTGGAATGTTTGCAGGTGCTGGGTCAGATCCCCGATGTGTCGCTCAAGCAGCTTAACAGCCGCGAACAGGCGGTGCTGGTTGAGACGCTGACAGCCTGGCGGGTGCAGCCCAACGGCACCGAAGGCTACCGCACGGCGGAAGTGACGCTTGGCGGGGTCGACACGAATGAACTCTCCTCACGCACCATGGAAGCGCGCAACGTGCCGGGGCTCTATTTTATTGGTGAGGTGATGGATGTGACCGGCTGGCTCGGCGGGTACAATTTCCAGTGGGCATGGGCAAGTGCCTGGGCGTGCGCTCAGGCGCTGGCAGATGTCCGAAGACAATAAAGTTGTACACAAAGCACTAAAGTTGTAACCATTCTCAAAAAACGACGCTAATGTTGTATACTTACTGAATGTGTGGTTATAGGGTTGGAGACTATAAAATGCACATATAGGTACGTATCAATGTCGTTTTTTGGGTACGATCATGGGTAGGGGTAGGCGTCTCAAATCCTATTTGGATTATGAAAATGCGCTAGGTGACGGCATAGGAGTGGGCTATGGCCAAAGTTATCAGCCCTGGCTTAGAGCTCAGGACGTTAAATCCCGTGGAAACCGTTCGATAGTCTTTGGCCTTAAGACGTTTCGAAACCATCATCTCCTTTCTTCTGTCGAAAGTAACTTTTTCTATCTGGCTGAGTTTAATGACTCGGTGATTGATATCCGGGAACAATTCCCACTCTTTCCTCTCCGGCTTACCCAACAAATAGCAAATCATCTACATTTTCAACATCCTATGGTGAGGGGAGTAAGAGGAGTACCTGTCGAAGTTCTGAATGTTATGACAACCGATTTTTTACTGACCTTGAGAACTCCTGAAGGCGGACTTCGATACAAAGCTGTAGCAGTAAAACAAAACGAGAGCATACCTGAACGCGAAGCCCAAAAACTTGAAATAGAGAGGATGTTTTGGCAGTTGATTGATGTTGAGTTTCAAATTTATGTTGGCTCGGAACTCAATAACGTCGTCGGTAAAAATATTTGTTGGGTTACTTCTGTATTAAGAGATGGTTCTGTATTTTATGATAAATATCCTCTTGATAAAATCCTATGGAAGCTTAAACCAGATGTTTATCCCATAGTGGGACTACGTGCAATGATTTCATCAATCATTGGGGTAGATGCACAAGAAGCGATGATGTTATTGCAGGCAATGATTGGATTAAAAATGATAAAAATTGATTTATCATATCCAATACTCGAAACCGGTCTGATAAAGATAATATCCAATGGCCACTATATAGGACTGAACGCAAATGGATATTATTAGAAATTCAGTCTGGCTCTCTCAAGGCACTGATTTGCTTGCAGAGGGGCTTTATCGTGTTTTGGATTTTGACAAAAAGGTTGATTTGTTAATTTTGTTTAAAATAAAATCAGAAAGAACGGGTAAGCCAATTCCTTTCTCATTTTCATTGTTTAAATATTATATTGAATCAAATAGCATAACTTGTAAAGATTATATATACCCTTCATATATGTTAGTAGATGAGAAAGAAATAACAGATGAAGACAGGGGAAGGCGAGATGAAAATTACAATATCATTAAAGATCTTGTAGATGACAGAATGTTTCTGTTCGACTATGCATTACATAAAAAGTCTCACCTTTTAATGGACTACTCCAGAAATAAAAAAATATCACAATATACTATCAGAACGCTTCTGGCGTTGTACTGGCGACATGGGCAGGATGTTTATGCATTACTACCCGCATTCTCGAACTGTGGTGCCGCTGGGAAAAGTAGAATCAAACATGAAATTAAACTTGGGAATTCCAAGAAAAACAGAGCATTACCTAATGAACGTTCACGTGTTTTCATTCTTAATGAAAGAGATATAAATAATATTAGAAAATCTCTCATTATGTATCATTATAAAGTTAACGGAGATACGATAAAGAAAACATTAGAGAGACATATTGATTTGTATTTTAGGGATGAAATTAAAACAGCGAACTTAGAAAATAGAGCTCCATATGTTCCTTCTTTAAAACAATTTTCATACTGGAATAAAAAACTCTTCACTAAAGATTTCTCGATAAAGAAGAAGAACACGAAAAAAGAAATAGACCTCAAAATGCGGGCGCTTTTAGGTAGTGCGGCTAATACAACTGTTTTACCGGGTGATGTTTTCGAAATAGACTCAACTGTCGCTGATGTACATCTTATTTCGAGTTTAAACAGACGAAAAGTCATTGGGCGCCCAACTATTTATACAGTGGTGGATCGCGCAACAAGAATGATTGTTGGCCTTCATGTTTCTTTATACCATGCTTCATGGCGAGCTGCCCGACAAGCGTTAGCAAATTGCTTTATGCCAAAAAAAGAATATTGTAGATTATTTGGAATCTCTATTACTAATGATGATTGGCCTTGTTCTCATATTCCATTAACATTGATGTGTGACAACGGGGAGATGATTGGTCTTAAACCTCAGGAAAAGATGACCCCCCTGACAAAACTTGAGTTTGCGCCAGTCGGTAGAGGCGACAGAAAAAGCATTGTTGAACGCTGTTTCGGTATTCTAAATGATGAAGTTATTCATAGGCTTATTGGAACAACACGAAGGGGTAAGATTGTTAAAGGAGAGCCAACACCGCAATCCAGGGCTTGTTTAACGATTCAGGAGGTCACGTCTTTACTGATTCGGGAGATACTTGCACATAATCAGAGAACATATGAAGAACTGGCTTATATCAATCCCTTACTGATTGAAAATGATCTCGTAATATCACCAAAAAATAGTTGGATGATAAGCTTAAAGCACGGGAGATTCAGCGCAAGAGCCGTTGGGGCCGACGAAGTGATCGCACGATTGTTGATCCCTGTGAACGCTAACATTACCGCCGGTGGGATTCAGTACAATAATCTTTTTTATGAATGTGATCCAGACATTGCATCAGGTGCCAGAGTATTTGGAAGAACCACTTGTGAAGCAAGAATAGATGACAATTGCGTAGATTATATATATGTAAGATTTGACAAAAATAGCATTTTCAAAAAGCATTACCTGCTTAAGAAAAGAGATATATTTAAAGGTAAAGCTCATCTTGATACAGATGTAATGGCTGATTGGGTAGATACTCAAAAAGAAATTAATTTATTTACTCTGGATTCACTCAGCAATATCAATAATAAAGATGATTTTAACAAGAAAGGTAACGAAAGATTAAATGAAATATACGAATCTCGACGGGTACATGGTAAAGATATTAAAAAGAACAGGAAAAATGAACTTGATTCATTAGGGCGAACTGATGTTGCTAATGGAAGACCTGAACCCCTACTTCCGTCATCCAGTAAGGTTCTGCTTTTGCCTGGCCGGGAGGAGAAACAAAGATGGTTAAAAGGTAAGAAGAAGACTGAGGACGCAGAATAATGAACCTTATACGGAGCGTTTCAGCGATATATAAAGAACAGGAGTTACCTGAGTATCGTGGCAACCCCTTAATTGAAGCACTTCCTGAAGCGCTTACGGAAGATGAAGTACTTCTGGAAATGAGTTATTTTCCCGAAATTGACGAAAAAATCCGCTGGACTGCCCCGGCGAATGTTAGAGAGCAGTATGTCGAACGTATAAAGAAATTCCGTTGCCCTCAAACCAATCTTATCCAGGCTTATAAAATGATTTTACGGGCACTTAGGGAAAGCTATGCAGCCCGTAATCCTTTAAAAAGCGGAACTATTCAATATCTTCATTACTATGGGACTGAGCGTCCTGATATTGAACCCGAAAGTGGATATTTTAAATCCCAGGCTGAAACCATTACGATAGTTGGAATGAGTGGTTCTGGAAAAACTACCATGATCGAGCAAGTCATGGATCATTTCCCTCAGATTATAGAACACAGCAGCTATAAAGGAGTTTTTCCCGGCTTCAGTAAGCAAATCGTATGGGTAAAGATTAATTGTCCATACAACTCAAGTGTGAGAGACCTTTGTGAAGAGATTTTACAAAAATTAGATGATGCAATTGGTATTGAACGAACTACACCAGAGATTAGAAATGGTGCTCTGGCTCGCCAGATTGCGCAAAGAATAAAATCATCATTTTTAGGTATCCTTGTTATTGATGAAATGCAGAGGCTAAAATTTTCAAGAACTGGAGGTGAGAGTAAGTTGATTGATTTTTTACATGAAATTGTAGATTCGATGGGGGTATCTATGGTTTTTTGTGGAAATCATCCTTTTGACGAGACTCTGACAAAGAAAATGAGAATTGCCAGGCGGGCAGAGTCTGGTGGTTATATGAAAATTTCAAATGTCAGATACGACTCACAAGACTGGCAATCGTTTATTCATTATTTATGGCCATTACAATGGACAAATGTTGAAACACCATTAAATGATGAGTTAAACGAAAAATTATTCATTTTATCTAAAGGCAACATTGGATTGGCTCAGATGATTTATCGGGGGGCACAATTAAAGGTTATCGGTAGCGGTAATGAAATCATAACTGGTGCAGTCTTGTCGGCCTCTGTACCGGTACTCGTAAGCCATACGGAGGAATATAAGGATACTTTACTCCCGGGGGCAGCGACTGAAGACGAGGAAGCCAAATGGCTCTCTGCATCTAATGAAAGTGATGCTTCGGCTAAGTTCATGTCAGAGAAGCCCTTAAAAGCTTTGATCCCTGGAGATATAGACAGGCCACAGCACAAGGAATTCGTAAGAAAAATAGACGAGGTTATGCGCAATTTCGACGAGAAAATACTGTCTCTTGACCATGATCTTGTTATCACCAGAACAGCTGAAAAGAAAAATACCTACGATGCTCTTCAGCGTTGCGGGCTTATAAATACAGATCCACTTAATAAATTGTAATGAGGTCATCAGTTCGTAACGGTCAAAGAGAGGTGGGGTAAATGAGAATGTTGTCTGTTTTACCTGATGAATCCTTGTTCAGTCGGTTTTGTCGGACAGCTACCGTGTACGGTATGTCCCCATCTTCTCTGTTAACGATCATTTTCCACAAACCTGATATGAGCGTCCATCCAATTCTCAATTCAGGATTAAAGGCTATTTCTCTTCATACATCCGAAAGTGCAGACCAGCTCTGGCATGAACAGACTTTACTCCCTCTGTTTGCCTGGGCACTACCAATCAGTCGTAATGAAATTATGGATTTCAACACGACCCCTGCCAGGCTTAATCGATTGTGCCGCCTTAGTAATTTTTCACTAGGACAGCGGACACTATTGAAGTTTTGCCCGGTTTGCGCTCGTGAAGATACTTTTCATTATGGTGTTACTTATTGGCATCTGGCGCATCAACTTCATGGGGTTACAACCTGCCATCGGCACCAGGTAGTGCTTGAAAGCATCAATGTCCCTTCTGCACCGCACATACGTATTGGACTGATGCCTCCTGTTTCGTATACAGAACAACTCAGCAATGAGACAGACTTCGATTTTGCTAAATTTTGTTATGAGTCCATAAATATAATCAGAAGAAAAGAAATTTGTCACCCAAATTACATGGATGTACTTAAAAAGTTAAATTTATTATCATTGGACGGGAATCTGAAGAAAAATGTATTTTACGCACATGTTTATGCTAAGTGCCAGTTATTTGGGGAGGGTTCATCGGAGCTTCTACCGACATCCCTTACTGATTATCACTACTGGGAGCCTATACTCAAAGATAAATGTTGTCAGCATCCCACAAAGCACCTTTTGCTTTGTTATTGTTTGTTAAATACTTGCTGGCCAACGTATGCAGGAAGTCGTCCTAATAAAAAGAAAGAAATCTTTAAAAGTCATAAGGAATACAGCTTTCATATGGCTGAAAATAATACTAGTGTTAGCAACCTTGGGAGAGAATTTAATCGCAGCAGATGTTACATTAAAACACTTATTTATAAAAAATACCTGAGGGCGTTTAAGCGAAACACAAAAATTAATATATTCACTGAATTGCTTATCAAGTCTATGGCTGTAAGGGGGTTTAGTCTGGCATCCATAGCTGAGAAAAACTCATTATCGGAAGGAACTGTATCCTCTGTAATTTCATCTTGTTACGGTTTATGCTCATGGCGTAAAAAATGTAAAAAAGATTCTTTAAGACGGCGTCATAAGCAGAAAATATTAAGATTTATACATAATCAATCCATTTCTGTAACGCGAAAGTTAGTCAAGGAAAGTTGTTATGCTAGTTTCTTTTGGCTAAATAAACATGAAAATGGCTGGCTTAATTCCTGTCTTCCTAAAGCAGTACGATGTTATAGAAATAAAAGAGTAGACTGGAGCGAGAGAGATATAATCTCATCATCATTAATAAATGTTGTTTTATCTCAGGGGCAATACCCGATGTCACTTACAAGCCTGGATGCTTTACTGGGGGGGCATAACTGGCTTTTGAAATACAGAGATAAACTACCAATGACAATGACACTTCTCAGGAAAAAGAATCTAATTAAATAAGAGGGAGTGATATGGTTTACGAAAATGAATTGTGGCACAGTTTTCTTCTGCGTTCACAGATAATGTATAACTTATCCAATTGCAGGAACATAATATCTAAGCATGGTGAACTAAGGTACGATGCCTTTCCTCGGCTCGAACTGATTGATATGTACAAATTGCATAGTTTGCAGGATATATATGACATTCTTGCCACAAGAAATGGTTATATACTAACTTCCAATATAGTGTCGTTATCTTCTGGTGTTTACGGGTATTTCAACGCTGTTGAAGATGCCTGTCGAAATAATTTACACATAACTAATTCATATCCATTGGTAAACATCTCAAAGATTCGTTACTGCCATAAATGTATTATTGAAGATATACACTCTAAAGGCATTGGTTATCTTCGTCATAGATGGTTGTTTGAATCTAAATGTGCAGCTCATAGTACCTGTTTATATGAGGTTTGTTTTGACAACTATTTGGATGCAGTGAAAGGACTTAGTGACTTAATTATAAGTGGAATAAATCCTCATGGTTATTGTTCCCTTGTGGTTGACATTTCAAATCCTTTCAAAACTCCAGTGTATTTATTGCCATGTGCCAGGGATAAAATTTTAAAATGGATTTCTGACAATAAAAATGAGCTGGTTTACTTTCTCTTTGACCTCTTTAAAAGTAAATCGCATTCTAGTTTATTAAAGGTTATTGAAGTCAGGATAATGCATAGTAGTTATATTTCTGCGGTGTTCAGGATATTGAGTGAGGTTAATTTTTGTAATTTCAACTCATTTATTACCGATTTATTCGAGGACGTAAGTTATGCCTCTGTTGGACTTGATGATTATTCTGTTAATGTGGATTTTCTCAGGCTAAAAGCCGCAGATTGCAAATTTTGCCGGTTCAATGGTAAAAATTTTTGCTCACTTTTTAATGTAAAGCTTCTTCGCTAATTTTTACTTCATTTATAAACTACTAAGAAAGCTAATAAGATAGGGTTATATATTTTGATTAGGGCGGGAATAAATTATCACTTCCCGAGTATCCCTGGGGGTTACCACCTGAGTATGATGCCGGTTAGCAACAACGTCTAAAAGACCTACGATCACGATAAATGTCACTGGGTCACTCTCAAGCAAAGTGGTCAGGGGTGCTAGATACCAGTACTGCTTACTCAACACGGCCTTGTTTTTGAAAGATGCCGAATCTTGGCAAGAGGCGTATTACAGCCTATAGTCTGTTAATGAGTATTACAGCTTATCTGCTGTAAATCCATTCGTTGTGCTTGTTAACCCGTCGATACGGAAGATCACTTATGAACACTCAATACGCTTTGAAGACCTTGAATCAGTTGCGTCCTGTTTTAATCGGCTTTCGCAAAGCCAATGGACTGACGCAAAGAGATGTTTCTGAACGTTTGGGTGTAACACAGCAAACTTATGCCCGACTGGAGGCCAACCCTGCAAGTGTGGGTTTTGAGCGTTTGTTTAGAGTGTTCAGCGTCCTTGGAGTGGAGATCGTACTTTCATCCAGGGAACCATTGTCAGATGCAAAGCCCGAATACGGAGCTTTGCACAATGATTCTTCACTTCCAGCCAGGCGGGAGAAATGGTGACGCCATGCGCTTCCCGGTCTAATTGTCTGCAGCAATATTAACCCCTTAGCGGCCTGAAGTATCAGGTTGCTATGAAGCCTTTCGTTTCTTCTGTTATGTTAAATACACCAGTTTGAGCTGTTTCGGACAACCATAAATTATCTCTTCACTCTTAAATGAAAATTTTATGTCGATCACATTATCGATGAATTTAGGAAATAATCCGTAAATGAAAATCTATCTACCTTTAAATTTATCAATGTCCGTACGACATAATTAATATCAAAGAATGTGTATTATTATCATTTAAGTCATAAAAGCCATGAGTCAGTTCCAAAAAATATAATGAGCATTGAAATTATTACCCATCATTCTGGAGTTTTAACTTAGCCATGTATCGAACCACAAGTTGGCTTCCGGTGTTTTGAGGAGCAGTAAAGTTCAGAAAGCGCGACCAGATCATAATCCAGAAATGTCGTTAAGATATTCTCAATAACGGTTATCCCTGCATGCTGGCAGGCATTTGAAAATATATTTTGTATTCAGGTTGCAGCAAAACGCTTTCTTACACACAGGACTTCATATGCGGCTCAAAAAATTAAAACTGAAAAACTTCAGAGGCTACAGAAACTCTACTGAAATCATTATTGATGAAGGCATGACGGGCATTGTTGGTCGTAATGACTTTGGGAAATCAACGCTTCTGGAAGCGCTGGCTATTTTTTTTGAAACAGAAGGAATGAAGGCTGACAAGAATGACATGAACTGTTTCAGCCTGAGAGAAGGGGAGGGCCGTTTTGAAATAGCCTGTGAATTCGATGATCTGCCCGATTTTATCATGATCGACGACAGGGTGCAGACCACGCTCGCCTCAGAACATCTGCTGAATGAAGACGGCAATTTTGAAATCGTCAAAACGTTTAAAGCAACGACCTCAGGAAAACCGGAGCAGACCTGCATCCGCTGCATCCACCCGGATGAGGAGCCCCTGAGAAATTTACTGGGCATGAAAATTTCCGAACTCAAGGCGGTGGGAAAAGAAGTTGAAAAAAATGTGGCGGATAAACGCACCGCATCGTTATGGCGTCAGGCCATCAGGGAAGCCGCCGCTCCCTATACCTGTTCGGAAATGTTGCTGGATGTCGATAAAGAGTTTGGAACCGACACAAAATCATTATGGGGTAAGATCCTCGATTTGCTGCCCACGTATGCGATTTTCAAAGCCGACAGGGAAAGCAGCGACGGGGATTCAGAAGCTAAAAACCCCTTACAGCAGGCCGTAAAAGACGCTCAGGCGGCGCTGCAGGACAAAATTACAGCGCTGGAAAATGAGATCCAGGACAGCGTACTGGATGTCGCACAGAGAACGCTGGATAAATTACGTGAAATGGCCCCCGAACTCGCCAGTGAACTGACTCCACGATTTAAGGAAAAACCCAAGTGGACCTTCAATTTCACCCTGGACGGGGAAAATGGCATCCCCATCAATAAGCGCGGCAGCGGGATAAGGAGGCTTATCCTGTTGAATTTTTTCCGGGCTGAGGCTGAAAAGAATGTCGCGGGGACGCCCAGAAACATAATTTATGCCATCGAAGAGCCTGAAACGTCACAGCATCCAAACTATCAGATGATGCTGATGAAAGCGTTGCTGGCACTGGCAGGCCAGCCGCACCGTCAGATTATCGTCACCACCCATGTCCCGGCGCTGGCCGGATTGATCCCTGTCGAAGGTGTACGTTATGTCACCCGAAATGAGGCGGGTGAACCCGTAGTAAAAATGCCGGATGACGCTGTGCTGAAGGAAGCCACTGAAAGCCTGGGGGTGCTACCAGAGACCGGTATGGAAAGGGCGCAGGGGATTGTTCTGGTAGAGGGAAAGTCGGATGTCACTTTCCTGAGGCATGCGGCCAGTTCATTAAAACAGTCAGGTGTGCTGCCAGCCTCTCTGGAGGACGTGAAAATAGTGCCAGTCCTCATAGGAGGGTGTGGCAGCGTCAAACACTGGGTTACATTGAATCTGGCCAACGATCTGGGGCTTCCCTGGTGCGTTTTTCTGGACTCCGATATTGGGGGAGACCCTGCACAGGTTATGTCCATTCAGAAACGTAAAAGAGAAGTGGAGGATGCCGGTAAGGTATTCTTCGCCACGCGTAAACGTGAAATAGAGAACTATCTCTGCCCGGATCTGATCGAAGAAATGACCGGTGTAGCCGTCACGTTTACGGACACCTGTGATGCTAAAAAAATAATTGGCCGGGCGGTGGGAATGAAGCCCGATAATGTGCTTGATAAATTCTGGCCCCGGATGACAGCGGAAAGAATCATCTCAAGATCAACCTATCATGACGGAATGCAGGAAAGGATTGAGCTGGTTGAGATCCTGAGCGATATTGTTGCCATGACGAGATAATGTGTAAAAATTATCGCTGCTGCATATATTCCGGTCCACAGCAAAGGACCGGAGTATAGTATATAAAAAACCCGAAATTAATCGGGTTTTAATTATTTAACGTTTAACAGGCTCCCGTGCCCGGGAGTGAATTAAAATTACGCTTATTATGGCGTTTTTGCAATCTTTATTTTTGACTGCCAAGCCATTTATTCATCTGCTCGATTTCACCTTTCTGAGCTTTAATGATGTCCTGCGCAAGCTTTCTCATTTCGGGATCTTTTCCGTATTTAAGTTCGGTCTCAGCCATTGCTATTGCTCCTTCATGGTGTGCGATCATACCTTTTGCAAAGGCCTTATCGGGATCGGGCTCATTAACGGCGGCCATCATTTTGTCATGCATGTCTTTCATGCCAGCCATATATTCCTGTGACGATGCCGATGAGTGCATATCTGACATTTTCATTTCCGAATGTTCAGCAGAAATGGCTGGCAGGGATAACATTAATATTACAAAAAGGGTGTTTTTGATTTTCATTTAATAAATCCTTTTCAGGTAGGTACCGGTTAATTGTAGCTGAGTCAGATAAAAAAGCCCCCTGACGGGGGCAAAAATCTCACAACATATCCGGTTAAGGAATAATCTATCAAGGAAAGGGTAAAAGCACGGATACTACAGTCGCATTCAGCCTGCATTGATCATGCGGCGGTGCGCTTCGGCCATGGCCTGATGTGGGCCGGATTGCCCGTTATTCATGAATTCATGGGCAACCGCTGCTCTTTCATGCTCATTCATCGCCGTGTAAGATGTTGACGGGACGGTCGTGGATACTGTGTTATTTCCCATCATCTTCTGATGACTTTCCACCATTTTCTGGTGCGCATCCGCCGAGCCGTTCGTCATGGTTTCATGAGCAATAATGGCCTGTTCATGCTGGTCCATACCGGTCATACGAGGAGCAGTCCCCTGGATCCCGACAGGAGCCGCAGCAGACTGCATCTGGTGAGCAGGAGCCTGTGCATTGTTGACGCGATCATGGATATTCACGGTTTCAGTGGCCCAGGACGATGTAATTAAACCAAAGCCCAGCAAAGATGCTAATACGATATTTTTCATGATAACTCTCCATTTCTGAATTAGTGATGTCCGGGGAAGTACAACCGGTGTTTTCAGTTCCATAACTGAAACAGGTTCGGCAGCGTTTATTTCTCCGGGAGAAGGCTGGATATTCATTTCCTGGCGTACTCTGACGCCGGGTATTGATGAAGCAATCCAGCCTTCCTGATAAGTTGCACTAATTATATCGAATGGCTTCTGTTTGCTGCATGACAGGCTAATGACATCTTTGTCATTTAAATCTTTATTCTCAGCATTGGATTTCCGGGATCATTTTCTCCAGTCTGGGCACGGATAAGATAAAACGCGTGGAGCGTACGTCCGATTCCACCCGCACTCTTCCGTGATGTGCTTCCACGATTGACTTTACAATCGCAAGGCCGATGCCGCTGCCTTCTCCTTTTCGTTGTCTGGACGGATCCACCCGATAAAAACGGTCAAAAAGCCTTAATAAATGTTCTTCAGGGATTGGTTTCCCCGGATTTTCAATCACAAGGTCAAAAAAACTCTCCTGCTCTCTTATTGAGACGGTGATGGCCTGTCCCTCCGGGGTATAACGCAGGGCATTGGATAACAGATTATTGATCGCTCTTCTGAACATTTGTGGATCTCCCTCAACCAGGCAGGGCATTCCGTTAAATTTGAGCGTGATATTGCGTTCTTCGGCCCAGGCTTCGAAAAACTCGAAGACTTTCATGACTTCTGCTCTGAGGTCAAACCGGACCCTGTCAGGTATCAGCTGATTATTGTCCGCCTGCGCCAGAAACAGCATGTCGCTGACCATTTTGGTCATCCGGTTATACTCTTCAAGACTGGAGTAGAGGACATCCTCAAGTTCCTTCTGGGTTCGATCCTGACTCAGTGCGATTTCAGTCTGCGTCACCAGATTGGTGATGGGCGTTCTGATCTCGTGCGCGATATCGGCAGAGAAATTGGCCTGGCGGGTAAAGACATCCTCAATCTTTCCAATCATATGATTGAACGAGATAACCAGCTGCTCCAGCTCAATGGGAACGCGTGTCGGTTCCAGCCGCGCATCAAGATTCTCGGAGGTGATGTTTTTAATGGCATTGCTGACATTACGAAGGGGCAGGTGCCCCTGACGGACAGCGATGCGAATGATCAGAACAATCAGCAGGCTTATCACGACGGCGATCGCAATCAGATTTTTTTTCAGCGCATCGAGGTAATGGAGATGGAAATTAATGGAGAGGCCAGTCAGCATGACATAGTTCTGCTGTTTGCCCTGAAATATCGCCTGGCCAGAGGAGGCGATAATCCGGTATGTTTCCATCTTCATTTCAGACCCGGTATCCATCGGTCTCGCAGGATCCTCCACCGTCCAGAGAAAGACATCCCGTGCGCGGCTGTGCTCGCTAAAATCTGCGGAATTCACGGCCGGGCGTAGTGCCGCCCCCTGCGCTGAACTAAAGAGCACTTCCCCCCTGGGATTGAGGAGCAAAAGGGCAACGTTGCGGTAGCTGGCAATCGACTCCTTTATTTTGCTTACTTTTTTTTCATCCGGATCCACCGGGGACTGCAGTATACGGTTCAGGGTAGTGCTGATTTGTTGAAGATCGCTGACATCCTGCTCGGCAAAATGATTTTCAACAGAATGCAGCATAAACCAGGTGAAGGCGATAAAAGCCAGTATCGTGGACAGGCTGATAAAAAAGGTCAGCCGCAGGGCGAGTGAGAAAGGGCGCCTGGAAGGTTTGCTATGCATCCGGGGCCTCCAGCATATAGCCCACGCCCCGGACAGTCTGGATCAGCTTTGTCCCGTAATCGTTGTCTATTTTAGCGCGGAGTCGCTTTACGGCGACATCAATCGCGTTAGTGTCGCTGTCAAAATTCATGTCCCAGACCTGAGAGGCAATCAGGGAGCGGGGAAGAACCTCGCCCTGATGCCGAATGAAAAATTCCAGCAGGCTGAACTCTTTACTGGTGAGCACAATGCGGTTTCCGGCGCGACTGACTTTTCTGGATACGAGATCCATCGAGAGATCAGCCACCTTCAACTGGCTTTCCGTGATCATCGTGTTTCCCCGCCTCAGAAGGGTTCTCACCCGGGCCAGCAGTTCGGCAAACGCAAAGGGTTTAACCAGATAATCGTCCGCACCCAGTTCCAGTCCTTTGACCCTGTGTTCGATCGTGCCGAGGGCCGTCAGCAGTAAGACCGGCATACCCTTTCCGGCAGTGCGCAGCATGCGGATGATATCCCAGCCGTTCACATCAGGCAGCATGATGTCCAGAATGACTAAATCATACTCGGCTGTCATGGCGAGATGATATCCGGTAAGACCATTATCAGCGTGATCCACTACGAACCCTGCCTCTGTAAGCCCTTTGCTGAGATATTCACCTGTTTTAATTTCGTCTTCGACGATCAATATTTTCATCTTGCTCCCCGGCTGGCTGCTAAGGTCATTCTATTGCGCCCACGATCGTTATCAACGGATTACAGCAAAAATGACAACATTGTCATTATCCTGTCACCCGCCAAACAGAGAGCGTTCGGTAAAGTACCCCTATCAATACTCTGGACTTCATTTGAACCATTTACCAGGTCTGCCTGGACGAGAAGCGTTATGTTCAAATTAAAATTACTCAGCATTAGCACGATATTCATCCTGGCCGGTTGTGTCTCTCTGGCTCCTGAATATCAGCGCCCGGCAGCACCGGTACCCCAGCAGTTTTCACTGTCCCGAAACAGCCTGACGCCAGCAGTGAATGGTTATCAGGATACGGGCTGGCGTAACTTTTTTGTCGATCCCCAGGTTACACGGCTGATTACTGAAGCCCTGAATAATAACCGTGATTTGAGAATGGCTGCCCTGAAGGTTGAAGAGGCCCGGGCCCAGTTCAACGTCACGGATGCAGATCGTTATCCCCAGTTGAATGCCTCATCCGGGATCACATACAGCGGTGGCCTGAAAGGCGACAAGCCGACCACACAGGAGTACGACGCGGGTCTGGAACTCAGCTATGAGCTCGATTTTTTCGGCAAACTTAAGAACATGAGTGACGCTGATCGCCAGAACTACTTTGCCAGCGAAGAAGCCCGTCGGGCCGTACACATCCTGCTGGTATCCAACGTTTCACAAAGCTATTTCAGCCAGCAACTGGCGTACGAACAACTCCGTATTGCGCGGGAAACGCTGAAAAATTATCAACAGTCCTATGCTTTCGTTGAGCAGCAGCTCGTGACCGGGAGTACGAACGTTCTGGCGCTTGAACAGGCGAGAGGACAAATCGAAAGTACCCGCGCCGAAATAGCCAAACGAGAAGGCGATCTGGCTCAGGCAAACAATGCCCTGCAACTGGTGCTGGGAACGTACCGCGCACTTCCGTCAGAAAAAGGGATGAAAGGCGGGGAGATAGCACCAGTAAAATTGCCACCAAATCTGTCTTCACAAATTTTGCTGCAGCGACCGGATATTATGGAAGCGGAATATCAGCTGAAAGCGGCTGATGCCAATATTGGCGCAGCGCGAGCGGCCTTTTTCCCCTCCATTACCCTGACCAGTGGTCTTTCCGCAAGCAGTACGGAGCTGTCCAGCCTGTTTACGTCAGGAAGTGGAATGTGGAATTTTATCCCTAAAATTGAAATTCCTATATTTAATGCTGGCAGGAATAAAGCCAATCTGAAGCTGGCTGAAATTCGCCAGCAACAGTCGGTGGTTAATTACGAACAAAAAATTCAGTCAGCCTTTAAGGATGTTTCCGACACGCTTGCGCTGCGCGACAGCCTTAGCCAGCAACTTGAGTCACAGCAGCGTTATCTTGATTCACTTCAGATAACTCTCCAGCGTGCCAGAGGATTGTATGCAAGTGGTGCTGTCAGTTACATCGAAGTGCTGGATGCAGAACGTTCCCTCTTCGCTACGCAGCAAACCATTCTCGATCTTACCTATTCCCGACAGGTTAACGAAATTAATCTGTTTACCGCGCTGGGTGGCGGTTGGGTAGAGTAAATTTATTTAATTAATCAGGAAATTAAAAATGCGTAATTCACTTAAAGCCGTTTTATTTGGTGCCTTCTCTGTCATGTTCTCTGCCGGTCTTCATGCTGAAACACATCAGCATGGCGATATGAATGCTGCCAGTGATGCTTCGGTACAGCAGGTTATCAAGGGCACCGGTGTCGTTAAAGACATTGATATGAATAGTAAAAAAATCACCATTTCGCACGAAGCAATCCCTGCGGTGGGCTGGCCTGCAATGACCATGCGCTTCACTTTTGTTAATGCAGACGACGCTATCAATGCCCTGAAAACCGGCAACCATGTCGATTTCTCGTTTATTCAGCAGGGCAATATCTCCTTACTCAAAAGCATTAACGTGACGCAATCCTGATTAACAGTCCGGAGCGAATACATCCAGTGCGCCTGAACATTCATTAAGGGATTACTGTGAATGAATGATCGGGCGCATATGCCAGGTGTTTTGATTTTTCAGCGAGAAATTGTATGGCTTCTTTAAAGATAAAATATGCTGCAATAATTATCAGCAGCCTCATAGCAGGAGGGCTGATATCGGTTACTGCCTGGCAGTATGTAAACTCATCACAAAAAACAGTACAAACAGAACAAAAGGCACCGGAGAAAAAGGTACTTTTCTGGTATGACCCGATGAAACCGGATACCAAATTTGATAAACCCGGAAAATCGCCCTTTATGGATATGGACCTGGTGCCAAAATATGCTGATGAAAGTGGCGATAAAAGCAGTGGCGGGATCCGTATCGACCCAACCCAGGTTCAGAATCTGGGATTAAAAACGCAAAAAGTCACGCGAGGAATGCTGAATTATTCTCAGACAATCCCGGCTAATGTCAGTTACAACGAGTATCAGTTTGTCATTGTGCAGGCGCGTTCTGACGGTTTCGTCGAAAAAGTGTATCCCCTGACGATTGGCGATCATGTGAAGAAAGGCACGCCGCTTATCGATATCACCATTCCTGAATGGGTTGAGGCACAAAGTGAGTTCCTGCTGTTATCCGGTACAGGCGGTACGCCAACCCAGATAAAAGGGGTTCTGGAGCGACTTCGTCTGGCTGGTATGCCGGAAGAGGATATTCAAAGGCTGCGTACAACCCGCACCATCCAGACCCGTTTTACCATTAAAGCACCTATTGATGGCGTCATTACTGCATTTGACCTGCGCACCGGCATGAATATTTCGAAAGATAAGGTGGTGGCTCAGATTCAGGGAATGGACCCGGTCTGGATCAGCGCTGCAGTGCCAGAATCTATCGCCTATCTGCTGAAAGATACGTCGCAGTTTGAAATTTCGGTACCGGCTTATCCGGATAAAACATTCCATGTCGAAAAATGGAACATTCTTCCCAGCGTGGATCAGACAACCCGTACGCTTCAGGTCCGTCTCCAGGTTTCTAATAAGGATGAGTTTCTCAAGCCGGGCATGAATGCCTATCTGAAACTGAATACCAGGAGCCAGGAGATGCTGCTGATACCAAGCCAGGCCGTTATCGATACCGGCAAAGAACAGCGCGTGATTACTGTTGATGATGAAGGCAAGTTTGTGCCGAAACAGATCCACGTTCTGCATGAGTCACAGCAACAGTCCGGCATCGGCTCCGGCCTGAATGAAGGCGATACCGTGGTGGTCAGTGGCCTGTTCCTCATTGACTCTGAAGCCAATATTACGGGCGCACTGGAACGTATGCGCCACCCTGAAAAAACAGAAAGCAGTATGCCAGCAATGTCTGACCAGCCTGTAAATATGCATTCAGGGCACTGAGGAGACGACGATGATTGAATGGATTATCCGGCGCTCTGTCGCCAACCGTTTCTTGGTCATGATGGGGGCCCTGTTTCTCAGCATCTGGGGCACATGGACGATTATTAACACGCCTGTCGATGCCTTGCCTGACCTGTCAGATGTGCAGGTCATTATCAAAACCAGCTATCCCGGCCAGGCCCCGCAGATTGTAGAAAACCAGGTCACCTATCCACTTACCACCACCATGCTGTCCGTGCCTGGCGCAAAAACCGTGCGTGGTTTTTCACAGTTCGGTGATTCGTATGTGTATGTCATTTTTGAAGACGGCACCGATCTGTACTGGGCCCGTTCCCGCGTGCTGGAGTACCTGAACCAGGTACAGGGAAAACTGCCCGCCGGTGTGAGTTCTGAAATCGGTCCGGACGCCACGGGGGTGGGCTGGATATTTGAATATGCCCTTGTCGATCGCAGCGGAAAACACGACCTTTCAGAACTGCGTTCTCTGCAGGACTGGTTCCTGAAATTTGAGCTGAAAACCATCCCGAACGTGGCTGAGGTCGCTTCGGTTGGCGGCGTGGTGAAACAGTACCAGATTCAGGTCAATCCGGTAAAACTGTCTCAGTATGGTATCAGCCTGCCCGAAGTGAAACAGGCCCTTGAATCGTCTAACCAGGAGGCCGGTGGCTCATCCGTTGAAATGGCCGAAGCTGAGTATATGGTCCGTGCCAGCGGTTATCTTCAGAGCATTGATGATTTTAATAACATCGTCCTGAAAACAGGCGAGAACGGCGTGCCGGTTTATCTGCGGGATGTTGCCCGCGTGCAGACCGGGCCTGAAATGCGGCGTGGTATTGCCGAGCTGAACGGCCAGGGCGAAGTCGCTGGCGGCGTGGTGATCCTGCGGTCGGGTAAAAATGCACGCGACGTTATCACGGCAGTGAGGGATAAACTTGAGACGCTGAAGGCCAGCCTGCCGGAAGGCGTTGAAATCGTGACCACCTACGATCGCAGCCAGCTCATCGACCGGGCGATTGATAACCTCAGTTCCAAACTTCTGGAAGAGTTTATCGTGGTGGCCATCGTCTGTGCCCTGTTCCTGTGGCACGTACGTTCTGCCCTGGTGGCGATTATCTCTCTGCCGCTTGGTCTGTGTATCGCCTTTATCGTCATGCACTTCCAGGGACTGAACGCCAATATCATGTCGCTGGGAGGGATAGCGATTGCCGTCGGTGCGATGGTGGATGCCGCCATTGTGATGATTGAGAATGCGCATAAGCGGCTTGAGGAGTGGGATCATCAGCATCCGGGTGAGCAGATTGACAACGCCACCCGCTGGAAGGTGATTACCGATGCCTCCGTTGAAGTGGGACCCGCACTGTTTATCAGCCTGCTGATCATCACCCTGTCCTTTATTCCTATCTTTACCCTGGAAGGTCAGGAAGGACGTCTGTTTGGCCCGCTGGCATTCACGAAAACGTACTCCATGGCGGGCGCGGCCGCGCTGGCCATCATCGTCATTCCGATTCTGATGGGATTCTGGATCCGGGGGAAAATTCCTGCAGAGACCAGTAACCCCCTGAACCGGGTACTGATCAAAGCGTATCATCCATTGCTGTTGCGGGTTCTCCACTGGCCAAAAACAACCCTGCTGGTTGCGGCCTTGTCCATTTTCACCGTTATCTGGCCGCTGAGCCAGGTGGGCGGTGAGTTTCTGCCGAAGATTAACGAGGGCGACCTGTTGTATATGCCGTCGACCCTGCCGGGTGTCTCTCCGGCTGAAGCTGCAGCGCTCCTGCAGACGACGGACAAGTTAATCAAAAGCGTTCCTGAAGTGGCCTCTGTATTTGGCAAGACCGGTAAAGCAGAGACCGCCACGGATTCCGCACCGCTCGAAATGGTTGAAACCACGATCCAGCTCAAACCTGAGGATCAGTGGCGTCCAGGCATGACGATTGACAAGATTATTGAAGAACTCGACAGGACCGTCCGTTTACCGGGGCTGGCAAACCTCTGGGTGCCGCCAATCCGTAACCGTATTGATATGCTCTCAACCGGGATCAAAAGCCCGATAGGTATCAAAGTGTCCGGGACTGTTCTGTCGGATATCGACGCGACGGCGCAGAGTATCGAGGCGGTAACCAAAACGGTACCGGGTGTGGTGTCTGTCCTGGCTGAGCGACTGGAAGGTGGACGTTACATTGATGTGGACATTAACCGGGAAAAAGCTTCCCGGTACGGGATGACAGTAGGTGATGTCCAGCTGTTCGTCTCATCAGCCATCGGCGGTGCGACGGTAGGGGAAACGGTGGAAGGCGTGGCCCGGTACCCTATTAACATTCGTTACCCACAGGATTACCGCAACAGTCCGCAGGCGCTGAAACAGATGCCGATCCTGACCCCGATGAAGCAGCAGATCACACTGGGCGATGTTGCCGATATTAAAGTCGTTTCCGGACCAACCATGCTGAAAACCGAAAATGCCCGGCCAGCCAGCTGGATTTATGTTGATGCCCGCGGCAGGGACATGGTGTCAGTGGTTAACGATATTAAGACGGTCATCAGCGAGAAAGTGAAACTGAGACCGGGGACCAGTGTGGCATTCTCAGGACAGTTTGAATTACTCGAGCACGCCAACAAGAAATTAAAACTGATGGTACCGATGACGGTGATGATCATTTTCATCCTGTTATATCTGGCATTTCGCCGTGTTGACGAAGCCCTGCTGATTCTGATGAGTCTGCCGTTTGCGTTGATTGGCGGGATATGGTTCCTGTACTGGCAGGGCTTCCATATGTCTGTGGCGACCGGAACCGGATTTATCGCCCTGGCCGGGGTGGCAGCAGAGTTTGGCGTGGTCATGCTGATGTATCTGCGTCATGCCATTGAAGCGCACCCGGAATTGTCCCGTAAAGAGACGTTCACACCGGAAGGCCTTGATGAAGCCCTCTATCATGGTGCGGTACTGCGTGTCCGGCCGAAAGCCATGACCGTGGCGGTGATCATTGCGGGTCTGCTGCCAATACTCTGGGGAACCGGTGCAGGTTCAGAAGTCATGAGCCGTATCGCGGCACCCATGATTGGTGGGATGATCACGGCTCCGCTGCTGTCCCTGTTCATTATTCCTGCCGCCTACAAATTAATCTGGCTGCGCAGACATAAAAAAAGCGTGTCCTGAACCTGAAAGGGCACCCCCTGTGGGTGTCCTTCTTTACTGATTCACCCTGACGTCAGGGTTTAAATCGATAATATACAGAGGTGAGTATGAAAAAAGTGGTTCTGATGGCGCTGGCTCTCGGCCTTTCACTGCCCGCGATGGCGAGTGAAAAAGTGATTGATATGTACAAATCTGAAAACTGTGGCTGTTGTTCCCTGTGGGGCAAAGCGATGGAAAAAGACGGGTTTGAAGTACGAACTCACGTCATGAATGATCAGGCGCTGTCAGCCCTGAAAGAAAAGCATGCTATTCCTGCAGGACTGCGAAGTTGTCATACCGCGGTTGCCGGTAATTTGATCATTGAAGGCCATGTGCCTGCGACAACGATACATAAGGCAATGCAGTCTGGTTCAGGTATATACGGTCTCGCCACCCCCGGTATGCCAGCAGGAAGTCCTGGAATGGAGATGGGAGCCCGAAAAGAGGCTTACGATGTTATCGCATTCTCACCGGATGGAAGTAAAAAAGTCTTCCAGCGAATCGAATAGTCAGCGGAACGGCTGATAACGGGACGCCGGCAGCAGGCACTCTTATGCCGGCGGCATTCGTGGTAATCGCATCCATGACATACCCTGAAGACAGAAGATGCTTCGGTATGCATAAGGAGAGTTACTGTGAAAAATGACAATGCAGTGCAACACAACAACCAGACTGCTTCTGAGCAGACATTATCCCCGGACGAGAGCCACGTATTGCATAAGGTGAGAGATCCCGTGTGCGGGATGGCCATCCTGCCCGACAGGGCGCACAGCAGCATTCGATACCAGGACCATCAACTTTATTTCTGCTCCGCCAGCTGTGAGAGTAAATTTAAAGCCCATCCCGATCGTTATCTTACCGAAGATGCCAGTGAACATTCCCATCACCATCACCACGATCATCACGAAGTCAGCCCTGATCAGATAAAACAGCCTCACCACCAGGCGGAGAAAGAGAATTCTGAAGGTGTGTGGACATGTCCGATGCACCCGGAGATACGCCGCAGTGGTCCCGGAAGCTGTCCTGTCTGTGGAATGGCACTGGAGCCGCTCGTAGCTACGGCATCCACGGGGCCAAGTGATGAACTTCGCGACATGACAAGACGCTTCTGGCTGGGGTTGTTGCTGGCGTTTCCGGTTCTGGTACTCGAAATGGGATCTCATCTGTTTCCCGCCTTGAGGAATACAGTACCGCCACAGTACAACACATGGCTGCAGCTGCTTCTGGCCTCTCCTGTCGTGTTGTGGTGTGGCTGGCCATTCTTCGCCCGGGCCGGAATGTCGTTACGTAACCGCTCCCTGAATATGTTTACCCTTGTTGCAATGGGCACCGGCGTAGCCTGGGTGTACAGCGTCATTGCAACCGTCTTCCCCTCCTGGTTTCCTGCATCGTTCAGAAACATGGATGGCCTGGTGGCCGTTTATTTTGAAGCCGCAGCAGTTATTACGGTGCTTGTTCTGCTGGGACAGGTTCTTGAGCTGCGGGCACGGGAACAAACCTCAGGTGCCATTACTGCACTACTGAATCTTGCCCCCAAAACCGCCAGGCGGCTGGATCATGACGGTCATGAAACGGATATTAATGCGGAAGATGTTCTGCCTGGCGATAAGCTCCGCATCAGACCTGGAGAGAGTATTCCGGTCGACGGTATTGTGATCGAAGGCAAAACAACCGTTGATGAATCGATGGTGACCGGGGAATCTATGCCGGTTACCAAAACGGAGGGTGACCCTGTCATCGGGGGGACCATTAATCAGACAGGGAGTCTCATCATCCGTGCAGAGAAAGTCGGTGATGAAACAATGCTCTCACGAATTGTTCAGATGGTCGCTGATGCACAGCGTTCGCGTGCCCCCATCCAGAGAATGGCTGACAGCGTTTCAGGCTGGTTTGTTCCTCTGGTGATACTTATCGCGGTTGTTGCTTTCGTGATCTGGTCTGTCTGGGGGCCCGAGCCCAGGATGGCGCACGGTCTCATTGCGGCTGTGTCGGTCCTGATTATTGCCTGTCCCTGCGCGCTGGGGCTGGCCACGCCGATGTCGATAATGGTGGGGGTGGGCAAAGGAGCCCAGGCCGGGGTGTTAATCAGGAATGCCGAAGCCCTTGAGCGTCTTGAAAAAGTGGACACGCTGGTTGTCGACAAAACAGGCACGCTCACGGAAGGTTCGCCTACGGTGACAGGGATTATCAGTCTCAATCCGGGTGGGGAAACATCTCTTTTGCGTGTAACAGCCGCAGTGGAAAAAGGCTCGCAGCATCCGCTGGGTATGGCAGTAGTTAAAGCAGCACAGGAAAAGGGGATCGCAATACCCGCAGTCACTCATTTCGATGCACCGTCGGGTAAAGGTGTCTCAGGCGATGTCGAAGGTCAACGGGTTGTTATTGGTAATGAACTGGCTATGCAGGAAAACAGTATCGTTATTGATAATCAAAAGGCCGTTGCGGATACGTTGCGGATGGAAGGCGCTACCGTTATCTATGTGGCCACAGACGGGGACCTTGCAGGCCTGATAGCTATCTCGGATCCCGTGAAAACAACCACGCCGGATGCGCTTAAAGCTTTGCGTCAGGCGGGGATCCGCATTGTTATGCTCACCGGGGATAACCAGCTTACTGCTGAAGCAGTCGCACGGAAACTGGGAATAGATGAGGTTGAAGCCGGAATTCTGCCGGATGGCAAAAAAGCAGTGATAACCCGACTGAAAGCGTCTGGCCATGTGGTTGCGATGGCCGGAGACGGTGTGAATGATGCCCCGGCGCTGGCAGCGGCTGACGTGGGTATAGCCATGGGAACGGGTACAGATGTGGCAATTGAAAGTGCCGGAGTCACCCTTCTCAAAGGCGACTTGATGATACTGAACAGGGCCCGTCATCTGTCAGAGATCACCATGAAAAATATCCGTCAGAATCTGTTTTTTGCATTTATCTACAACGCACTTGGCGTGCCTGTGGCTGCAGGTCTGCTTTATCCTGTGTATGGAATACTGCTGTCGCCAGTTATTGCGGCGGCGGCCATGGCTCTTTCCTCCGTCAGCGTCATTGTGAATGCGTTGCGTCTGAAAAGTGTCAGGCTCGGGAAATAACACTGAGTGAAGGGTCAGTTACGAACAGAAGGAGTCCAGTATGAAAAGTACCACCTATGCGCTTATTGCTGTCGCCGCGATCGCGGCATTTGCTCTCCTGCGCGAACACTGGTCACATGTGGCAGGTTACTGGCCATATCTGTTATTGCTGGTCTGCCCGCTAATGCATCTTTTCCACGGCCACGGAGGGCATGGAGATCATCAACATCACGGAAGTGAAAACGATAAAAAAAATTAATCCGGCAGACGGGGCCGCGTCGCGGTCCCGTTATCAGTCCAGGTATCGTTCGTAGTCTCTGGCATGCGCAAAGGCATGCTGTTCGAGTTTGTTATCAGCGGGTGCCGCTGCCCGGAACGCCAGAGAGTTAACAGAGTTGTTATTGATGACCAGCTCGTAATGCAGATGAGGACCGGATGAACGTCCGCTGTTACCGGATAACGCAATAGCACCTCCCCGTGTAACCCTGGCCCCTTTAGTAACGAGTATTTTATTGAGGTGGAGATAGCGAGTTTTAACACCGGCTTTTCCCGTTACTTCAACAAAATATCCCATGGTACTGTTGTATTCGGCCCGGGTGATTTTTCCGTCGATGACGCTGACTATTTTCGTGTTCATGGGCATGGAATAATCAATGCCATTATGGGGACTCACTTTTCCCGATACCGGGTTAAGTCTTGCAGGATTGAAAGGCGAACTGAGTCTTGCTGTGGCCGGTAACGGATAATCGAGACTGCCTTTCCCGGAAGTATCGGAAAGGTTATAGAACTTTTTATCTGATATACGATACGCCGTGTAATTAAATGAACCGGACGTAAATTTATAGGCCACGACACGTGATTTTCCCGCTTTCTTTTGCAGTACGAGTTTTAATGATTCATTTTTTTTCAAATGCCGCAGATTAAACCGGGAAGGCAAGGAGCGCTGAAGAGTAGCGATCTCGTTCGATTCCAGCCCCGAGCGGGTGGCTGAAAGGTAGGCATTTTCTTTTACGACATCGGTAGAATACATTTACTGGAATTCGCCGTTAGCATGAACACTGCGGCGTATGCTAGGGGTTTTCAGGAGGCGTGTCATCTGTCAGTTAATCGGGAGCACCGTTGATGGTCGTCATTTTTGTAACATATCTTGTTTCCCGTTTGCTCCTGAAGCTCTGGGAACTGTATGACCAGCCCGACGGTGATGATTAACGGGACTGAAACAGGTTACGGCAGAGCAATATGGGGCTCATGTCCTGCTACGTAACCCGTCAGTAAAGCCCTGCTGCGCACCTGACGCTAAGCACTAACCCGCCTGCAGTTACCTGGTCGAATACAGCCCGCGAAGCTTTCTTGCCTGCGTCTGATGTGCTTCCGCACCGGCATTATTGACCTGCTCATGCACGAGAGCGGCTTTTTCTCCGGCATTCAGTTCGTTAAAAGAAGAAGACGAGGTCTTTGAATTTGCATCACTGCCGGACAGCATTTTTTTATGTTCCTCAATCATTTTCTGATGCGCATAGGACGCGCTGTTGTTCATAAATGAATGAGCAACAATGGCCCTTTCATGTTCATTCATTTCAGAGAATGAGGGCGTGTTGTTTTTATTAACCCTGTCCGGTAAGTTTTCATGCGTCGAGGAATTCACATGACTGACGGCTGAGGCATTATTAACAAATCGATGTGCTTCATGGGCAATATCACTGGACTGAGCAAAAGCTGCCCCACAAAATAAAGCTGTAAACGCAGTGGTCGTGATTAATATATTCATGTGTAATTACCTTCTGAGGTACATAAAAGATGTCCTTATGATCATATATAAAAATAATCAACCTGTGGGGAAGATGACGTAAATGTAATACAGCTATGTACATTACACGATTGTAATGAATTTGTTTCTTAAGGTGTGCTAGCTTCATTTCATTGTAAGTGGATGAACCAGTAATTTAATTTAAATCGGTTCTCGAATTCTGTCAGTAACCATACTTTAAATAAGGGAATGCGCATGCTGTTGAAAACGTCTCGACGAACTTTCCTGAAGGGGTTAACCCTCTCTGGCGTAGCCGGAAGTCTTGGCGTATGGAGTTTCAATGCGCGTTCCAGTCTGAGCCTGCCAGTTGCCGCATCCCTGCAGGGTACTCAGTTTGACCTGACCATTGGTGAAACGGCCGTCAATATCACGGGCAGTGAGCGTCAGGCCAAAACAATCAATGGAGGCCTGCCGGGGCCCGTTCTTCGCTGGAAAGAAGGTGACACCATTACCCTGAAGGTCAAAAACCGTCTTAATGAACAGACGTCCATTCACTGGCACGGCATTATTCTTCCGGCCAATATGGATGGTGTTCCGGGGCTGAGTTTTATGGGCATAGAGCCTGATGATACCTACGTTTACACCTTTAAGGTTAAGCAGAACGGGACTTACTGGTACCACAGCCATTCCGGTCTGCAGGAACAGGAGGGGGTATACGGTGCCATTATCATCGATGCCAGGGAGCCAGAACCGTTTGCTTACGATCGTGAGCATGTGGTCATGTTGTCTGACTGGACCGATGAAAATCCTCACAGCCTGCTGAAAAAATTAAAAAAACAGTCGGATTACTACAATTTCAATAAACCAACCGTTGGCTCTTTTTTCCGCGACGTGAATACCAGGGGGCTGTCAGCCACCATTGCCGATCGGAAAATGTGGGCTGAAATGAAAATGAATCCGACTGACCTCGCGGATGTCAGTGGCTACACCTACACCTATCTCATGAACGGGCAGGCCCCGCTGAAAAACTGGACCGGACTGTTCCGTCCCGGTGAAAAGATACGCTTACGGTTTATCAACGGCTCGGCAATGACCTATTTCGATATCCGTATCCCCGGGCTGAAAATGACGGTCGTGGCTGCAGATGGCCAGTATGTAAACCCGGTTACCGTTGACGAATTCAGGATTGCCGTTGCCGAAACCTATGATGTCATTGTGGAGCCTCAGGGTGAGGCCTATACCATCTTCGCACAATCCATGGACAGGACCGGTTACGCTCGAGGGACACTGGCCACGAGAGAGGGGTTAAGTGCTGCCGTTCCCCCCCTCGATCCCCGTCCTCTGTTGACCATGGAAGATATGGGTATGGGGGGAATGGGACATGATATGGCAGGAATGGACCACAGCCAGATGGGAGGCATGGATAACAGCGGAGAGATGATGTCTATGGACGGTGCTGACCTTCCGGATAGCGGGACATCCTCCGCGCCCATGGATCACAGCAGCATGGCCGGTATGGATCATTCCCAGATGGCCGGAATGCCGGGTATGCAAAGTCATCCTGCGTCAGAAACGGATAACCCACTGGTTGATATGCAGGCGATGAGCGTCTCTCCGAAATTAAATGATCCGGGTATTGGTCTTCGAAATAACGGAAGAAAGGTTCTCACGTACGCGGATTTGAAAAGCCGCTTTGAGGATCCTGACGGACGTGAACCTGGCCGTACCATAGAACTGCATTTAACCGGCCACATGGAAAAGTTTGCCTGGTCATTTAACGGAATCAAGTTTTCAGATGCCGCACCGGTGCTGCTGAAATACGGTGAGCGGCTCAGGATCACGCTGATCAACGATACCATGATGACTCACCCCATTCACCTGCATGGTATGTGGAGCGATCTGGAAGATGAAAACGGTAATTTCATGGTTCGTAAACACACAATAGATGTTCCCCCTGGTACAAAACGCAGTTACAGAGTGACAGCAGATGCGCTTGGCCGCTGGGCGTATCACTGCCATTTGCTCTATCACATGGAAATGGGAATGTTTCGTGAAGTCCGGGTGGAGGAATGATGCGAATGAAGAGAAATTTGAAGGCCATACCTGTTCTGGTCGCCGGTTTGTTTACCTCACCGCTTTCTATTGCGGCGGGCTCCGTCTCTGCAGATCCCCACGCCGGGCACGACATGTCTGCCATGCAGATGCCAGCAGATGAGAATTTCACTGAGATGACGTCAATGGAGCCCATTGTAACTGAGAGCAGAACGCCAATTCCGCCTGTTACCGATGCCGACCGGAAGGCTGCATTCGGCAATTTACAGGGGCATGCGATTCACGACAGTGCGATTAATTATCTGGTTCTGCTGGATCAACTGGAATGGCAACGGTCGGATAACACCAACAATTTCAGCTGGAGTGTTAACAGCTGGATTGGAGGCGACACAGATCGGATTTGGCTAAAGAGTGAAGGTGAACGAAGCAATGGGGAAACGGAGGCGGCTGAAGCGCAGTTACTCTGGGGACATGCGGTTGGCCCATGGTGGGATTTGGTTGCGGGTGTCAGGCAGGATTTCAGACCTGCTTCTGCCCGGACCTGGGCTGCTGTCGGTTTTCAGGGGCTGGCACTCTATAATTTTGAGTCTGAAATTACGGGTTTTGTCAGTAATGGCGGAAAAGCAGCCCTTCGTCTGGGAGGAGAATACGACGTTTTACTGACTAACCGGCTCATACTCCAGCCATCCTATGAGGTGAATTTCTACAGTCAGGATGATGAATCGCGGGGTCGCGGCAGGGGACTGACTGACACAGAGCTGGGGCTCCGGCTGCGCTATGAAATACGCCGTGAGTTTGCACCCTATATAGGCGTTTCCTGGAATCAACTTTACGGGAAAACATCCGATATGGCGAAAAGAGAAGGTGAGAAAGACCATCAGGTAGTATTCCTGGCGGGAGCCAGAATCTGGTTTTAACGCACTGATATAAAACACTCAACTAAACAGGTAAATAAAATGTCGATTTTAAATAAAGCCATTCTTACAGGTGGCCTCGTTATGGGCGTTGCTTTCTCTGCTATGGCCCATCCGGAATTAAAAAGCTCTGTGCCACAGGCTGATTCAGCCGTAGCGGCCCCGGAAAAGATTCAGCTTAATTTCTCGGAAAATCTGACCGTGAAATTCTCAGGTGCAAAATTAACGATGACGGGTATGAAAGGCATGTCATCACATTCTCCGATGCCGGTCGCGGCAAAAGTGGCGCCAGGCGCTGACCCTAAATCGATGGTCATTATTCCGCGAGAGCCTTTACCCGCTGGCACTTATCGTGTTGACTGGCGCGCGGTTTCTTCAGATACGCACCCTATTACCGGTAATTACACCTTTACAGTGAAGTAATATTATGAACGACCTGATTATGATTGTTATTCGTTTTCTTATTTATCTGGATTTGATGGTAATATTTGGATTGCCATTTTTTCAGATATATGGAATAAGCGGTGTCAGACATGAAACCTATAACCTGACTAATTTCAGGTCGTTTATAACCTTTGCTGTTGTTACAGGCATCATTCTTACTGGCATTAATATGCTCCTGGTATCTAATGCCATGAGTGGAGTAACTGACCTCAGAGAATTATCCATCCATGTTATCGAGATGGTGATAGAAGAAACTGATGTGGGTATTAGCTGGATTGTCAGGCTCTGTGCCCTGTTTACCACACTCGGTGCTTTGTTCCTTTACACTAATAAGAGAGTATTGTCCTGCCTGCTGATGACGATGAGTGGGGGCGTGGCGCTGGCTACACTTGCCTGGGGAGGACACGCCGTTATGCATGACGGTCTGCATTACTATCTCCATTTACTGAGCGATCTGACCCATCTCGGTGCTGCAGGTGCCTGGACAGGTGCTCTGGTTGCATTTGCTATCCTGCTGATGCGCAGAAACGAGCATAATGCACAGAGCGTCATTGTGATATCTGACTCCCTGGCAAAATTTGCCACGGCAGGAACGGTGATTGTTGTAGCCCTGATCCTGAGTGCGCTGGTCAACTATCTGTATATTGCTGAGGGTAACTTAACTCCCTTATTCAACAGTTCCTGGGGGAGGATATTGCTTGCCAAGACGGCTCTGTTTGTTCTGATGCTTCTTCTGGCTGCAGCAAACCGGTTTCACCTGGGTCCCCGGCTTGAAGTTATGGTCAGGGAAGGGAATTATGATCGCAGCGTTGCCCTGATGCGAAACAGCATCCTGACAGAATTCGTTGTTGCGATTATCATTCTGGGCGCCGTAGCGTGGCTCGGAATGCTTGCTCCGTCTCAGGTCAGCTAGGGGACAGCCAAAGCTCATGCGTGAGATTTTTACTTTCATATCAGCGAGTTAACCATGCAGCGTATTTTAATCGTTGAAGACGAACAAAAAACAGGTCGTTACCTGCAGCAGGGACTGGTTGAGGAAGGCTATCAGGCCGATCTCTTTAATAATGGCCGCGATGGTCTCGGGGCCGCGTCGAAGGGACAGTATGATTTGATAATACTGGACGTGATGCTGCCTTTCCTCGACGGGTGGCAAATCATCAGCGCACTGAGGGAGTCCGGGCACGAAGAACCGGTCCTGTTTTTAACCGCAAAGGACAACGTGCGGGACAAAGTGAAAGGACTGGAGCTTGGCGCAGATGACTACCTGATTAAGCCCTTTGATTTTACGGAGCTGGTTGCACGTGTAAGAACCCTGCTGCGCCGGGCACGCTCGCAGGCCGCAACAGTCTGCACCATCGCCGATATGACCGTTGATATGGTGCGCCGGACCGTGATCCGTTCGGGGAAGAAGATCCATCTCACCGGTAAAGAATACGTTCTGCTTGAGTTGCTGCTGCAACGCACCGGAGAAGTGTTACCCAGGAGTCTTATCTCGTCCCTGGTCTGGAACATGAATTTTGACAGTGATACGAATGTGATTGATGTCGCCGTGAGACGTCTGAGAAGTAAAATTGATGATGACTTTGAGCCAAAACTGATCCATACCGTTCGCGGTGCCGGATATGTCCTGGAGATCAGAGAAGAGTGAGGTTCAAAATTTCCCTGACCACACGCCTGAGCCTGATTTTTTCTGCGGTGATGCTTACGGTATGGTGGTTATCAAGTTTTATCCTGATTAGCACCCTTAATGGCTATTTCGATAATCAGGACCGCGATTTTCTGACAGGTAAACTTCAGCTCACCGAAGAGTTTCTTAAAACAGAGACGTTCCGGAACAAAACGGATATTAAGTCATTATCAGAAAAAATAAACGATGCGATGGTAGGGCACAATGGTTTATTCATTTCTATAAAAAACATGGAAAATGAAAAAATTGTTGAACTCTATGCCAAAAATTCTGTTGTTCCAGCGGTCCTGCTTAATAAGTCGGGTGATATTCTCGACTATATGATCCAGACGGAAGAAAATAACACCGTGTACCGCAGTATCTCGCGGCGGGTTGCCGTGACGCCGGAACAGGGTAAAAGCAAACATGTCATCATTACGGTTGCCACGGATACTGGGTATCACACCCTGTTTATGGATAAGCTCAGTACCTGGCTGTTCTGGTTCAATATCGGTCTGGTCTTTATTTCTATTTTTCTGGGCTGGCTGACCACACGTATTGGTCTGAAACCGCTACGGGAAATGACCAGTCTGGCTTCCTCCATGACCGTACACAGCCTGGATCAGCGTCTTAATCCCGATTTGGCTCCGCCGGAAATTTCTGAGACCATGCAGGAGTTCAATAACATGTTCGATCGCCTGGAGGGGTCATTCCGGAAACTGTCAGATTTCTCGTCTGACATCGCGCATGAGCTGCGCACACCGGTCAGTAATCTGATGATGCAGACGCAGTTTGCACTGGCTAAGGAAAGGGATGTTTCGCATTACCGCGAAATCTTATTCGCTAACCTGGAAGAACTGAAAAGGTTGTCACGAATGACCAGTGATATGCTTTTTCTGGCACGTTCAGAGCATGGTCTGCTGCAGCTGGATAAACATGATGTGGATCTGGCCGCCGAACTGAATGAATTACGTGAGCTGTTCGAGCCTCTGGCAGACGAAACAGGAAAGACAATCACCGTTGAAGGAGAGGGCGTTGTTGCCGGAGACAGCGATATGCTGCGACGTGCTTTCAGTAACCTGCTTTCCAATGCAATCAAGTATTCTCCCGATAACACCTGTACAGCGATACACCTTGAGCGTGACAGTGACTGTGTGAACGTGATGATTACGAATACGATGTCCGGCCAGGTTCCCGCTAATCTGGAACGTTTGTTTGATCGGTTCTATCGAGCTGATTCATCAAGGGTCCACAACACGGAAGGCGCGGGGCTGGGATTATCAATTACAAGGTCGATCATTCATGCTCATGGCGGCGAGCTGTCAGCAGAACAGCAGGGGCGGGAAATTGTGTTCAAAGTGCGCCTGTTAATGGATTAATCCCGTTCTTCAGGAGAAACCTGGAAGGTGACAAAATTGTCATCATTCAGTCACGCGATAAACAGAGGCGGTTTTTTATAATCATACATAAATCAGGAGCAGAGTGATAACGCAATCGCCTGGTTCCTGGAGTGATGAATAACCCGCCCTGAGATCAAATGCTTTCTCTGTTATAAGCCGTTGATTGTTTGGGTATGAAAACACCGGAGACCCAACCATGAAAAAGATCCTTGTATCATTTGTTGCCATTATGGCTGTCGCTTCATCCGCCATGGCTGCAGAGACAATGAACATGCATGACCAGGTAAATAATGCCCAGGCACCCGCCCATCAGATGCAGTCAACCTCTGAAAAAAGCGCTGTTCAGGGAGACAGTATGACAATGATGGATATGAGCGGACACGATCAGGCTGCAATGTCCCATGAAATGATGCAAAACGGCAACGCTTCTGCCCACCAGGACATGGCGGAGATGCATAAAAAAATGATGAAAGGCAAACCAGGGGCCACCAACGAATCAGCAACGTCATTTTCAGAAATGAACGAGCATGAAAAAGCCGCTGTTGTGCACGAGAAGGCGAATAATGGTCAGTCTTCCGTTATTCATCAGCAGCAGGCTGAAAAGCATCGCAGCCAGATCACCCAGAATTAACCCGCAGCTCCACTTGTTAGACCCTCATTTGACGCCGAAGTCACTGGCTTACGCTCCCATTCGGGAGCGTTTTTTTTATTCTTTCATTTATCATTGAGTCTTATGGGAATGGATTTAATCAGTTACTTAATCCCTGCCTCAGCAACAAGTCCCGGAAAGAGCAGCTTTATATTCCGGGTTTTTCTGCTCATAACCTCAACGGTGGCGCTTAGGATGTACTTTGTAAGTACCCAGAGTGTGTGTCATCAGTACCGGTGTTAATGCACCAGCCCATTCCAGCCATGTATACCCATGTAAATCCCAACAGCAGCAATCAGGGCGCTTGAAATATAGGGGGCTCTTCTGGCGATGGTATTGAAGCCACTCCAGCGTTTGGCGACCTGACGAACGCTGATCGCCGCACCCACTCCAACCGTTACGAGGGTCAATGCCAGGCCGATACTGAAACAAACAACCAGTGTGGCACCCAGCGTAAGCGCTTTAAGCTGAAGGCAGATCAACAATACAGTTATAGCTGCCGGGCAAGGGATAAGCCCTCCTGTCAGTCCAAATATCAGGATTTGCCCGTTGGTTACTTCTTTCCCGTCGAAGCGGCGTTTTATGTCATTGGCATGAGCCAGTTCGTGAGCGTCCTGATACTCTTTCGAATTCACATCCAGCCCATCAAGCTCAGAGTGGTCATGGTCATGGTCGTGTTCAGCGAACGCCACATCATAGTCATGGACATGACCACGATGTCCCAGAGACAGACGTACGTTGAAACTGTGAGGCTCAGGGATGGGAGATGTTGACTCCAGATAATCACCATGATCAACAAATTCAAAAGTCTGAGAGATCGTACTGTTTTCCCGAAGTGTGGTTAATGAGATATCTTCAGAAGCCCATCTTTGGCCACTAAGAGTGCGTAGCCGCCAGTGGGGAAGTTGTCCTTCTTCAAAAATGGACAGTTCAACTTTTCCATGGCCAGTATCGATCAACCTTGTTTCGTCATGGTGATGATGTTCATTCTCCTGCATTCCCTCCAGCCAGTTTTTCTCACCGCTCCAGGTTCGCCAGAACATCCAAAAAGCCGTACCAAGGATGATCACTGAAGAGACCATCTGTAGCCAGGGTTCGGCTGATTCTGCGGTAAATTTATTACTGATATACATCCCTCCAAAAGCAATCAGCCATACGACTGCAGTGTGCGACAATGTTGCCGCGACACCCAGCATCACGGCCTGACGTACGGTGCCTTTTATAGCAATGATGAATGCTGCCATCATTGTTTTGGAGTGCCCGGGCTCCAGTCCATGAAGCGCGCCAAGCAGAATGGCGCTGGGGATGAAAAACCATGCGTTGCCTTGCTGAAGAAGTGTCGTAAATTCGTTCATGAGAATCATTCTTGGTTATTAAGTGTAGGCCGGATTCTACTCCCCCCCAGTAAAATATACTACCCCCCAGTAGAATAACGCTGGTATAGTTACATAAAATATCCAGGAGAGTGAGAGCCCACATGTCACATACCATCCGCGATAAACAAAAACTGAAAGCACGTACAAGCAAGATCCAGGGGCAGGTTGCTGCGCTGAAAAAAATGCTTGATGAACCTCACGAATGTGCCGCTGTACTGCAACAAATAGCCGCCATACGTGGTGCCGTGAATGGTTTATTGCGTGAAGTGATTAAAGGACATTTGACTGAACATATTGTTCATGAAAGTGAAGAACAGAAACGAGAAGAAGACCTGGACGTTGTGCTGAAGGTTCTGGATTCTTACATCAAGTGACAGTTTGGCTAAAAGCCCTGAGCATTAATTTATCTAAATAACACGTTATCAAGTGACGGTTTTGGGCTGTTTGTAGCGGCATAGTGAGTTTGTTTAATCAATGAGCTTTAAGATGCCCCCCTTCATGCAAGGCAACGCGTACATTTCTGGTACATCTACTTCCCTTACTTTGCTCAGGGCAACCCACATTGTTAAAGCCTCTACTCGCTGACCATCAAAATCACCCAACGTCAGATAATGGAAAAAAATTTTGGATGACATTTTGAAACGTGTCCTCTGCTGTGAACGTCGAGAGATGCTACGCGAGAAAGGAGATGACCTACTTAGTATCCTGTTAAGTAGGTCTATCTGAAGAAGTAGACAACTTTAAAGTCTTTTTCATGTTAAAGGAGACAACTTTAATGTCTGTGTACAGCAGAAGACAAGTGACATAAGAGCACTGCCACTCGTCACAGATAGCTTTACGGGCTGACGGTGGTTACGTCAGTTACAGCAAGAATATTGCTCGCGGCCACTGTCCCCATCTTGATATATGACGCTGCGGTAACGCCGCCAATATGCGGTGAAATAACCACGTTTTCTACGGACTGCCAGAGGTGCGGCGCCGTCAGCGGCTCGTGGGTAAAGCTGTCCAGCGCTGCGCTGTGCAGCGTGCCATCCCTGAGCGCCGCCAGTAACGATTCATCGTCGATCAGTCCGCCGCGTGCCGTATTTACCAGAATTGCGTTCCGCTTGCAGTGTGCGAGCGTCTGGCTATTGATCATCCCCCGATTCTCATCGGTCAGCGGACAGTGCAAAGAGATGACATCGGAACGGGAAAGAAGTCCATTCAGCGTTTCTGCGCGTTCGCACAGGGCAGGCATGGACTTAGCATAGGGATCGTAAGCCAGCACCTTCATGCCGAATGCGTGACCAATATGTGCCACACGCGAGCCGATAGCACCCAATCCGATGAGCCCTAACGTTAAGCCCTCCAGTTCAATGGATTTATGCGTTGCCTTATCCCAGTGCCCGTCTCGCAGGCGCTTGTCCAGAGGCACCACCGACTTTGCGCAGGCGAGGATCTGCGCCCAGGTATGTTCAGCCACTGCCGCCGCGTTTGCACCTGGCGCAGCGCGGACGGCGATGTTGCGCTCGGCCGCTGCCGTCTGGTCTATCACATCGATCCCGCTTCCGTGCTTGGAAATAACCTGAAGAGCTGGGGCGGCATCCATGACTTTCGCGGTAATCTTGCCGTAACGTACCAGAATCGCCACAGGATTGTGTCGTTCACACAGCGCGATCAGTTCATCTTCTGTGGGCTGGCGGCCCGCAAACACCACCTCAAAGCCCTGCAACATCACCATGGCCTGCTCCGCCAGGTCGCTTCCGGTAACCAGAACTACGTCTTTGCCCCCCATCACAGCGTCTCCCCTTCATCTAACATACCTGCCTTACGCAGCGCGTCATCAAGCCAGTGTGGACGTAAATCGCCTTCACGGATGGCGGCAAGGCGTCGGGTCTCCATCTCCAGCTTACCTTTTGCCAGCGCGATAACTTCCTGAACCTCATCGCGCGGGATGACTACCACGCCGTCGATATCCGCGACAACCAGATCCCCGGCCTGAACCGTCGCCCCGGCGACTGAAATGGGATGATTAACCCGACCAGAAATTAGCTTTGTCGGGCCGCAGGGATTCAGACCGGCAGAAAAGACAGGGTAGTGACCTTTGCTCAAGGTATCGGCGTCTCGTACAGCGCCGTCAATAATAATGCCCGCAATGCCGCTCGCCTGAGCCTGAGTGGCCATGATTTCCCCAAGCAGTGCGCAGCTCAGGTCGCCTTTGCCATCGACGATCAGGACATCGCCGGGCTGCGCCACCGCCATCGCGGCATGAATCGCCAGATTATCACCCGGACGGACTTCAACGGTGATGGCCGGACCCGCAACGGACATGTGTGGAGCCAGCGGTTTGATGCGGCCATGAAGCGTACCGCGGCGACCGGCCACGTCGGCCAGAATAGCGGCCTGATACTCGGCAGCCCGACGAACGTCCTCGGCAGAAACGCGATCAAACTGGCGATTAATCGGTTTTTTTTCAGTAACGGACATGAATGCCTCCATATTGTTTTACTAAGTACAATGCAGGTGTACAGTGCAAAACAACTATAGCGGTGTTGCTTTCCTTTTAGCCAGACCCAAGATGGCGTTTGTGATGTAAACACGAAGTGACTCACAAAATTTGAGGTACACTCACTGCCGGGCTAACAAGGAGATAATGATGGGGAATGAAGGCGTTGTAGCGGTTGAAAAAGCGCTGGCTTTACTGGATTGCTTCCGTCCTGGAGATGAGAGCCTGACGCTGACCGCGCTGGCACAGCTATCGGGTTATCACAAAACCACGGTTTACCGCTTGATGAATTCTCTTGAACGGATGAATTACGTCGTCAGGCATGAAGACGGCAATTATGCGCTGGGCCCACGTCTGCTTTACCTCGGCAAGCTGTATGAACAATCTTTCCATCTTTCCCGAGTGGTTCAGCCAGAGCTCCAGGCCTTATCCCTGGCGTCTCAGGAGAGTGCCAGCTGGTATGTGCTGGAGGGAGGGCAGCGGCTTTGCCTGTTTCGCGCTGAAGCGTCGCATGGCCTGCGACACAGCAATCTTCCCGGTAGCCAGTTTCCGCTCGATAATTCGGCCATCAGTAAGGTATTACGCCATTGGGGGCTCAATGAGAGCCTGCCGGAGGGAGACGCTGAACTCCCATTCTACACGTCAGGCGCACGCGATCCCCACACCGCTGCGTTTGCGATGCCTGTCTTCGGCGTTCACGACAAGCTGGTTGCGGCGTTAGCCCTGACCGGCCCCATCTCACGGCTGACGGAAGATCGTCGTGAGAAGGAGATAGGTCAGTTGATGAAGGCGGCAGCAAGCCGTCTGTCGCAGAAAATGGGAGCCAGTAAGCTCTTCTGTCAGCAGTTTTTTGGGGAAACGAGCGATACGGCGGAAGAACATCTTTAAATGCAGAAGCGGGACAGTTGTCCCGCTTCTGTCAACGCTAATGCGTGACCTGTTTTTCGTGTAGCTGAGCGTTGCGGGCCTGTCGGCCCATAATGAGCACCGCTATCCCCCCGGCCACGCACAGCGCGGCCAGCGGAAGCATCGCCAGCGTGTAGCTGCCCGTACGCTCATTGATAATGCCGTACGCGTTTACCATCACCGCCCCGCCTATCAGGTTTGCGATGGCACCAATCGCGGCCAGTCCCGCCGCCGCTGAGGTACTGCTCATCCAACCGGACGCCAGCGCCCAGAAAGGCCCTTTCATTGAATAGGCGCCTATCAGCATAATGCTGAGGATAACGATCGTGGCAGACAGCGAAACGCTCACAAAGGCGGCGAACACGCCGGCGGCAATTATGAATAGCGTGAGTGCGGTATGCCAGCGGCGTTCGTTGGTACGATCGGAATTCCGCCCCCATACAATCATGAGAACAGATGCCAGACCGTAAGGAATGGCGTTAAGCAGACCTGTCTCAAGATTATCGAGATGGAAGGATTTCAGCAGTTGAGGAGACCAGACGCTGATGGTGGTACCCGCGGACGATGCACCCGCGTAAATCAGCGCCATCAGCCAGATTTGGCGATGCTTTAGCAACTGCCAGGTGGTCTGGTGTCCGATATTCTTTTGCTGATTGCGCTCGGTTTCCAGCGTGGTTTCCAGCCATTGTTTCTGTTCACTGCTAAGCCAGCTCGCCTGATGAGGGCGATCCCGGAGAATAAACCAGGCGGCAATACCCAGCAGCACCGCCGGCAAGCCTTCAATAATGAACAGCAGATGCCAGCCGCGAAGACCCAGCCAGCCATCCAGTGACAGTATCAACCCGGAAAGCGGGGAGCCAATGAAGTTAGCGAGCGGGATGGCGACCATAAAGGACGCAATAATGCGTGCGCGGTAGCGGGACGGGATCCACCAGGTCAGATACAGCACGACGCCCGGGAAGAAGCCCGCCTCTGCAGCACCGAGAAGAAAACGGACGATATAGAGCGACGTGGTGTTCTGCACCAGGGACATACACATGGAGACGATGCCCCAACTGATCATAATGCGCGGGATCCACAGACGGGCGCCGACTTTCTGCATGGCCAGGTTGCTGGGTACTTCAAACAGAAAATAGGCCACGAAATAAAGACTGCTGGCGAAGCCAAATGCAGCTTTGCTGAGGCCAAGGTCCTCATTCATCTGCAGCGAAGCCATGCCGATATTCCCGCGATCGATAATGGAGACCAGGTAACTGACAATCAGAAACGGGAGAATACGCCAGATCACCTTCCGCATCGTCTCTCTTTCTATGTCCTCGGTGGCGGTAGCACCGTTACGTAAATGTTCTGTCATTGTGTCCTCGCAGGGTATGTTCTTTGTTTTATTAGGTACAACTGAGTTTTATTAAACAAAACCACTATAGCGACGGCGCGTTCTTTTTATCCAGTTAATGGGAGGTTTAAATGATGTAAATAAGAGGTGACTCACAGATAGTGCGCTCCAGATATATCACTCACAGCAGTCGAACCAGCCGTAAAGAGGAGACTCTATAAGAGTGATAATCACGCAGCGCAATTATTGCACCAACTTTTTTCCTCCGATCCACTAAGCTTCGACCAGGCCAGACAGCTCCAGGTGCCCCGCTGCGTTCGCGGGGTCATTTTTCTTCCCGGTCAGAGCACCTTTCATGCAGCTACTCAGCATCATTATTTTGCTTACCCTTACGGTGGTCATCCATTCGCTGTGGATGTTTTGCGTTTTAAAATTCATTAATTTAGAGGTCGACTCTGCGGTGCGCGTGGTTTTGCGTAACGTCGGGATCGTTATCTCCATGATCTTCGCCCATCTTCTTGAAGCCGGTCTCTTCGCCGGGTTTTATTTTGTTATCGATGCATTTAACGACTGGAACACCAGCTTCTACTTTTCGCTGGTCAGTTACGCCACGGTGGGATACGGCGATGTCACGTTGCCTCAGCACTGGCGGCTGATTGGGGGTGTGGAAGGCCTGGTCGGCGCCTTGATGGTGGGCTGGTCAGTGGCGGTTCTGGTGGCCGTACTGCAGCGTTTGCGCGGCATGAGCGCCTAAACGGCAGATGCGCGACCCCATGGAGTGCGGTAAAGTACCTCTCTTTGCCGGGCCTGGAAGGCCGCGGCTTTAAGGGTTAAAGGCTGGTAAACAGCCTGCCCCTTTCCGTTCCTGGTTTACGCCAGTTTGCATGGTGTTGTGTTTTGTCTGCCAAAAGGGTTGTGTATGTCTGCTGCTCATCTCGGTTTCCCGACTGAAACCGTTGTTGTCTTTGTAGTGATGGCCGTCGGGGCGATGTTTATCGACCTCTTTATGCACCGTCACGATAAACCGATCTCGCTGAAAAGCGCTGCCATGTGGTCCCTCTTCTGGGTCATGATGGCCATGGCTTTCGCCGGGTTCCTGTATGTTCACCACGGCGCAGAGATGGCAAGCCTGTTCCTCACCGGTTACGCGCTGGAAGAGGTGCTCTCCGTCGATAACCTGTTTGTGATGATGGCGATTTTTGCCTGGTTCGGCGTGCCGGATAAATATCGTCACCGTGTCCTCTACTGGGGCGTGCTCGGGGCGATTGTTTTCCGCGGTATCTTTGTGGCCATTGGGACCAGCCTGTTAAGTCTGGGGCCTTACGTGGAGGTTATCTTCGCGCTGGTCGTCGGCTGGACGGCGGTGATGATGCTCAGACGTAATGAAGAGAGTGACGAGGTTGAAGATTACTCCGGCCATCTGGCTTACCGTCTGGTGAAACGCTTCTATCCTGTCTGGCCTAAAATCAGCAGCAATGCCTTTATTCTGACCCAGAAAGAGGTGGACGCGGAGCTGGAGAAACCTGAAAACCAGGACGTATCGGTTGGACGCGTGAAGAAGGCGAAGCGCTACGCAACGCCGCTGTTGCTTTGCGTGGCGGTCGTGGAACTCTCTGATGTGATGTTCGCGTTTGACTCCGTGCCGGCCATTATTGCCGTCAGCCGTGAGCCGCTTATTATTTACAGCGCAATGATGTTCGCCATCCTCGGCTTGCGTACGCTCTACTTCGTGCTGGAAGCGCTGAAGCAGTATCTGGTGCATCTGGAGAAAGCGGTGGTGGTGCTGCTGTTCTTCGTGGCGTTCAAGCTCGGATTAAATGCCACCGATCACTTCTGGCACCACGGTTACAGCATTGGTGCCACGGCAAGCCTGTTTGTGGTGCTTGGCGTGCTGGCGCTGGGGATTATCACCAGCGTGATGTTCCCGGGTAAGAAAGAAGCCCATTAAAAGCAAAACGGCAACCTTTGGTTGCCGTTTTCGGGTAGACAGTGTCTAACACTTAATCGGTGAATGTCGACGCTTGCGCGGTGGATGGAAGTGCCGCCAGTGTGCATCCTGCGCCGCCGCCAGCAGTTCATGGTCGCCGCGGGTATCGCCCCACGCGCGCAGGTGGTAGCTATTCAGATCGCCATACACTTTTTCCAGCCTCGCCACCTTCTGGGCACAGCGGCAGTTGTTGCCGGTGATACGTCCGGTCAGCTTGCCGTCTTTCACTTCCAGCTGTGTGCCAATCAGCTTAATCCCTAGCTTGTCAGCCCATGGCTGGAGCACCAGCGCCGGGGAGGCGGAGCAGATGGTCACTTCCGCACCGGAATTCACCTCTGCGGCGACGGCCAGTACGCCGGCAGGGCGCATCAGCTTGTCCCAGTATTTTTCGCAAAACGCTTCCGCCTGCTGGCGTAGCCAGTGTTCATCCACGCCCGTCAGGAACGTTTTAATCAGCACTTCCTTCAGCTCATCGCGCGTCAGCTTACGACGCACGCAGTGCAGCGTGGGCAAGGCCATACGCACCAGGCGGCCCGCGAAGTAACGTTTACCAAAGGCAAAACGCAGGAAAGGGATAAAGCTGTCGTGGTGCGTCAGTGTTCCATCAAAGTCGAAGACGGAGAGCACGTTGGATTTGGCCACGGCCTCGTCGGCAATCATATTGGTCATAAATACGTCTTAGCTAAAATACACATTCTGTTGATTAGTTTACCTGCTTTACCCTGTCTGTCCTTCTGTCTTGAGCATTTTTTTCGCGATCTTGCGATCGGAAAGTGAGTCCATTTTTGGTCTCAATAATAATTGGTTGAAAAGCGAGCTGTCTATATTATCGCCACATTGAGCGCTATTTCGGGGGAACGTTGGCCCCCACCGGTAAGGAAAATATTCACTCACTGAATCTATTTTGATATGACGTTTAGATCGCTTATTTCAATCCTCTCGTTAAGTCTGGCTTCGTTTTCGGCATTGAGTTTTCAACTGCCGGCGTCGATGCTGTCAATGAACCGCGAGCTCGCCCTTTCACCGGCAAAATCCGCGCTGCTGCACCAGGAAACAGGACCACTGCGTACCCGGATCCTTGATCAATACCAGAAGTGGAAAGGCACCCACTATCAGTGGGGCGGGACCACACATCGGGGCGTGGACTGCTCCGCGCTGATGCAGCATCTGTTCAGCGATGCGGCGCACCTTAATCTGCCGCGCACGACGGGCGAACAGATCCATCGCGGCGTGAAGGTGGCGCAATACCGTCTGAAGGCGGGGGATTTGGTCTTCTTTCAGACCGGTCCAGACCGAAGGCACGTGGGCGTGTACATCGGCAATAGCCAGTTTATTCATGCCTCACGCAGCCAGGGCGTAACCGTCTCAACCCTGACTGATGACTACTGGCAGGCGCACTATATTACTGCCCGACGGGTCACAGACCGTTCTGTCTGAGGGATCAGATGATGTCATCCACCACGCCGCCATCGACGCGCAGTGCCGCGCCCGAGGTGGCGGAGGCCTGGGGCGAGCAGACATACACCACCATATTGGCGACTTCTTCCACCGTCGCGGCACGCTGGATAACCGAGCTCGGGCGGTGAGTCATCACAAACTCTTTCGCCAGTTCCTCCAGCGATTTGCCGGTTCTCTCGATCTCGTCTTTCATCATGCCGGCAAAACCGTCTGAAAGGGTGGGGCCGGGCAATACGCTGTTCACCGTGACACCGCTTCCCGCCACGAACTTCGCCAGCCCGCGAGCGAGCGACAGCTGCGCCGTTTTGGTCACGCCATAGTGGATCATGTCCGCCGGAATATTGCAGGCCGACTCGGACGAAATAAACACCACGCGTCCCCAGCCTTTCTGCACCATACCGGGCAGCAGCGCACGGGAGATACGCACGCCGGACATCACGTTTGTCTGCCAGTAACGCTCCCAGGTGTCATCGTCGGTGCCATAAAAATCCTGCTGGCCGTAAATGCCGGCATTGTTGACCAGGATGTCGACGTGGGTCGCCACGTTCAGCAGCGATTCCACCCCTTCAGCCGTGCTGAGGTCGGCAATTGCGGCGCGTACCTGCACCCCAGGCACAACCTGTTGTAGCTGCTGGATACCTTTATTCACAGACTCCGTGCTACGGCCATTGATGATCACTTCCGCACCGCTTTCAGCCAGCCCTCGGGCTATGGCGAACCCGATCCCGCCGGTAGAGGCGGTCACCAGCGCGACTTTCCCCGTAAAATCGATCTTCATCATCTGCTCCTTATCGTGTTTAACGTTCGGACCTTAAAGCGTAGCAGGTGAGGATGGCGGCTCCTGGCTAAAAAGGCGCAGCAGGGTCTCAACCTGTTCATCCAGCGGGCCGAGGGAGCGTTTCACAATCAGGTGCAGCGGCGTAGCCCGGCGTGCGCCATGGCTAAGCGGCAGGCGTTTAAGCACCCCCAGATCAAGCTGGGTCTGAATACGCTCCTCTGGCAGCCAGCCATAGCCGACCTGAGACATCACCGCCTCTATGGCTGCGTCAATGGTGGAAAAGGTCCACGACTCGCCGGCCGCACGCGCGGCGGTCTGGCTGTCGGCTATCTGAATGAGCGGCCACGGGCGCAGCATATCGTCGTTAAGCGGCGCGTCGAGGCTAAAGAGGGGATGTTGATGATGCGCCACGGCAACAAAGTCGATATTCATCAGCCATTCGCCAAGACCGGTTATGTCCTGGCGGCGGGTTAACACCATCACGTCGGCTTCATCATTAATGACATCGGTGCGGCTATTTTCCAGCACTTCGGTGAGGCGGACCTGCGTTTGCGGATACAGCTGCTGGAACTGACGCAAAATAGCGAACAGGCGTCGGCGCGGGAAAATGCTGTCCACCACCAGATCTAACCGCGTGCGCATTCCATTACGCAGGCTTGCCGCACGGGTCTCAACATAGGCGAAGGCTTTCAGCAACGGTTTAACCTGGTTGAGCAGGAGTTCGCCGGCCGGGGTTAAGACAGCCCGCCGCCCCTCGGGCACCAGCAGCGCCACGCCCAGCCGCTCCTGCAGCAGCGACAGGTTATAGCTGACCGAGGACTGGCTGCGGTTGGTCTCTTCCGCTGCTTTGGCAAAGCTGCCTGCCTCGACCACTCTTTCCAGTAATGACCATTGTTCAAGCGTCGTCTTATGCATGATTAATCTAAAATTTGGATGAATTTGATTCAAACATAGCGTTATTCATTCATTTTTTGAAGGGGTACGATCGTCTCATCAAAACAAAGGAGACACATTATGAACACCTTCGACAAACATGACTTAAGCGGCTTCGTCGGCAAACACCTTGTATATACCTATGATAATGGCTGGAACTACGAGATTTATGTCAAAAATGAAACCACCCTTGATTACCGTATTCACAGCGGGATTGTGGCGAACCGTTGGGTGAAAGATCAGCAGGCTTATATTGTTCGCGTAGGGGAGAGCATCTATAAAATTTCCTGGACAGAACCAACCGGTACCGACGTGAGCCTGATAGCAAACCTGGGTGACAAACTGTTCCACGGCACCATCTTCTTCCCACGTTGGGTGATCAACAATCCAGAAAAAACCGTCTGCTTCCAGAACGATCATATTCCATTGATGAATGCGTATCGTGATGCGGGCCCGGCATACCCCACTGAAGTCATTGATGAATTTGCGACGATCACCTTTGTTCGCGACTGTGGGGCGAATAATGAAAGCGTTATTGCCTGCGCGGCGAGCGAGTTACCAAAAAACTTTCCTGATAATTTAAAATAAGCGCGACAATTAACTAAAAAGAAAAGTTCCCGGCTATTTCTTCTTTTAAAAGAAATAGCCGGGATTTTTTTTGTTTGTTGATGTTATGTTTAAAAAATTGCAGGCAAAGGTCGAGTTTGATCACACAATAAATAATTCATAATAATTTAACTCTTTGTATTTTAAGTGGTTAATGGGTGGGTGAAGTGAATGGAATGTCTTTCTTAATTTTTCCCTAAGAAATGATAGCTACCTTGATATAAGTTTATGGTTCGTTGAAATAAACGAGCCGGCATTTGGTTAATATCAAAAGCGTGCCATTCATATTTCAAGGAAATTAATGATGAGTGATTTTTTGCCTTTTTCCCGGCCGTCCATGGGTAGCGAGGAATTAGCGGCGTTGCAGGAGGTATTAACCTCCGGCTGGATCACCACAGGACCGAAAAATCAGGCGCTTGAAGAGGCATTCTGTCAGCTAACCGGGAATCAACATGCGATTGCCGTCAGCTCAGCGACCGCGGGAATGCATGTCACGCTGATGGCGCTGGGTATTGGTCCAGGCGATGAAGTGATTACCCCCTCCCTGACCTGGGTATCCACACTGAATATGATTGTGCTGCTGGGCGCAACCCCGGTGATGATTGATGTGGACCGGGATACGTTGATGGTCACGCCGGATGCGATCGACGCCGCCATTACGCCGCGCACAAAAGCGATTGTTCCGGTTCATTATGCCGGCGCGCCGTGTGACATCGACGCCATTCGCGCCATCGGGGAACGTCACGGTATCCCGGTCATTGAAGATGCGGCGCATGCAGCCGGCACGTACTACCACTCACGTCACGTGGGCTGGCAGGGCACCGCGATTTTCTCATTCCACGCCATTAAAAATATGACCTGCGCCGAAGGCGGGTTAGTGGTCACGGACGATGCGCAACTGGCGCAGCGGATCCGTAGCCTGAAATTCCACGGCCTGGGTGTGGATGCCTACGACCGCCAGACGCACGGTCGTGCGCCGCAGGCAGAAGTTATCGCGCCCGGTTTCAAATACAACCTGGCGGATATCAACGCCGCGCTGGCGCTGGTGCAGTTGGGCAAACTGAAAGAGGCCAACGCACGACGTCATGACATTGCTGAATGCTATCTGCGCGAGCTTGCCGATACGCCATTCCAGCCGCTGCGTATTCCTTCATGGCCGCACGTCCACGCCTGGCATCTGTTCATCATTCGCGTGGATGAAGCCCGCTGCGGGATTTCTCGCGACAACCTGATGGCAGCCCTGAAGGAAAAAGGCATTGGCACCGGCCTGCATTTCCGCGCGGCGCACACGCAAAAATACTACCGCGAGCGTTTTCCTGATGTATCGCTCCCGAATTCTGAATGGAATAGCGCGCGTATTTGTTCTCTCCCCCTTTTCCCGGACATGACTCATGACGACACAACCCGCGTCATTACCGCGCTCCATCAGCTTGCAGGAAATTGATATGTTCAGCGCACCGCCTGTACAAAAAGTTTCTGTGGTTATCCCCGTTTACAACGAACAGGAGAGCCTGCCCGAACTGATCAGCCGCACGACGGCCGCCTGCGACACGCTCGGCAAAGCCTATGAAATACTGCTGGTGGATGATGGCAGTAGCGATAATTCCGCGCTGATGCTGACCGAAGCCGCGCAGGCCGAGGGCAGCCATATTGTTGCCGTGCTGCTTAACCGTAACTACGGCCAGCACTCCGCCATTATGGCCGGGTTCAGCCACGTGACGGGCGATCTGATTATTACGCTTGATGCCGATCTGCAAAACCCGCCGGAAGAGATCCCGCGTCTGGTTGCAAAGGCCGATGAAGGGTACGACGTGGTCGGCACGGTGCGGCAAAACCGTCAGGACAGCCTGTTCCGTAAGCTGGCTTCCCGCACAATCAACCGTCTGATCCAGCGGACCACCGGCAAAGCGATGGGCGATTATGGCTGCATGCTGCGCGCCTACCGCCGCCATATTGTCGACGCCATGCTGCACTGCCATGAACGCAGCACGTTTATTCCCATTCTCGCGAACACCTTTGCCCGTAAGGCGACGGAAATTCCGGTACTGCACGCCGAGCGCGAGCACGGGGAGTCGAAGTACAGCTTTATGCGTCTCATCAACCTGATGTACGACCTTATCACCTGCCTGACCACCACGCCGCTGCGCCTGTTGAGCGTTTTCGGCAGCATCATTGCCGTGTTCGGCTTCGCGCTCTCCGTGCTGCTGGTGTTACTCCGCCTGATCTACGGTCCCCAGTGGGCGGCGGAAGGGGTCTTCATGCTCTTTGCCGTGCTGTTTATGTTCATCGGCGCCCAGTTTGTCGGGATGGGCCTGCTCGGGGAATACATTGGCCGTATTTATAACGATGTTCGCGCACGTCCGCGCTACTTTATTCAACGTGTTGTCCGCCAGGAACACAAAGCATCTCAAGAGGAAATTCACCCATGAAAGCTGTTGTCTTTGCCTATCACGATATGGGGTGTGCGGGCACGCTGGCCCTGCTGGAAGCGGGCTATGAAATCGCTGCAATCTTCACGCATCCGGACACGGCCGGAGAGAATAACTTCTTTGGCTCGGTGGCGCGTATCGCCGCAGAGCGCGGTATTCCGGTTTACGCCCCGGACGATGTCAACCATCCGCTGTGGGTGGACCGCATCCGGGCGCTCGCGCCTGATGCCATCTTCTCGTTCTATTATCGCAACCTGATTTGCGATGAGATTTTAAGTCTGGCCGCAAAAGGGGCATTTAATCTTCACGGCTCTTTGCTGCCCGCCTACCGTGGCCGCGCACCGCTGAACTGGGTGCTGGTGAACGGCGAAACGGAAACCGGCGTCACTCTGCACCGTATGGTGCACCGCGCAGATGCCGGTGCCATCATCGCGCAGCAGCGCGTGGCTATCGACGCGGATGAAACTGCGCTGCAGCTTCATCAGAAACTCTGCACCGTAGCGCAAAGCCTGTTACGTGATGTGTTGCCAGCGATCCTTAACGGCACCTTCAGCGAGACCGCGCAGGATGAGAGCAAGGCGAGCTGTTTTGGCCGTCGCTGGCCAGAAGATGGTCGCCTGGACTGGAACAAGCCGGCTCGTCAGTTGCACAACCTGGTGCGTGCCGTTACCGACCCCTGGCCGGGGGCGTACAGCTTTGCAGGCGTAAGTAAATTTATCGTCTGGAAATCCCGCGTACGCGACGACATTCCTGCCGCCAAACCGGGCACCGTTGTCTCGGCTTCCCCGCTGATTGTCAGCTGCGGCGAACAGGCGCTGGAGATCGTTACCGGGCAAACCGATAACGGCGTTTACGTTCAGGGCGCGCAGCTGGCTCAGTCTCTGGGGTTGGTCACTGGCGCACTGATCACCAGCGCACCGGTTGTGGCCATCAAACGCCGCACCCGCGTGCTGATCCTCGGCGTCAACGGCTTTATCGGCAACCACCTGACCGAGCGTCTGCTGAAAGACGATAACTACGAAATTTATGGTCTGGATATCGGTGCTGATGCTATCAGTCGTTTCCTCGACAACCCGCGTTTCCACTTTGTGGAAGGGGATATCAGCATTCACTCCGAGTGGATTGAATATCACATTAAAAAATGTGACGTGGTGCTGCCGCTGGTGGCGATTGCCACGCCGATTGAGTACACCCGTAACCCGCTGCGCGTGTTCGAGCTGGACTTCGAAGAGAACCTGAAGATCATCCGCGACTGTGTGAAATACGACAAGCGCATCATCTTCCCGTCCACTTCTGAAGTGTACGGCATGTGTACTGACAAAAACTTCGACGAAGATACCTCTAACCTGGTCGTCGGGCCGATCAACAAACAGCGCTGGATTTATTCCGTCTCCAAGCAGCTGCTCGACCGCGTGATCTGGGCCTACGGCGAGAAAGCGGGTCTGCGCTTTACGCTGTTCCGTCCGTTTAACTGGATGGGGCCACGTCTGGATAACCTTAACGCGGCGCGTATCGGCAGCTCACGTGCCATCACCCAGCTGATCCTGAACCTGGTGGAAGGCTCGCCCATCAAGCTTATCGAAGGCGGTAAACAAAAACGCTGCTTTACGGATATCAGCGACGGTATCGAGGCGCTGTTCCGCATCATCGAAAACAAAGAGGGTCGCTGCAACGGAGAGATCATCAACATCGGTAACCCGGATAACGAAGCGAGCATTCGCGAGCTGGCTGAGATGCTGCTGGCAAGCTTTGAACGTCATCCGCTGCGCGATCGCTTCCCGCCGTTTGCCGGTTTCCGTGAAGTGGAAAGCAGCAGCTACTACGGTAAAGGTTATCAGGACGTTGAGCACCGTAAACCGAGCATTCGTAATGCGAAACGCTGCCTGAACTGGACACCGACGGTGAAGATGGATCAGACCATTGATGAAACGCTCGATTTCTTCCTGCGCACCGTGGAGCTGTCGGAACAGGTCTCATGAGAAAAGTCGGTTTACGCATTGATGTCGACACCTTCAGGGGGACGCGTGACGGCGTACCCAAACTGCTGGAACTGCTGAGCAAGCACAACGTGCGCTCATCCATTTTCTTCAGCGTGGGGCCTGACAATATGGGACGTCATTTATGGCGTCTGGTTAAACCGGCATTTCTGTTCAAAATGCTGCGCTCACGCGCAGCCTCTCTCTACGGCTGGGATATTTTGCTGGCCGGAACCGCATGGCCCGGCAGGCGCATTGGCGCGGGTAATGAAGCCGTTATCCGCGACGCGGCACAGCACCATGAGGTTGGACTGCACGCCTGGGATCACCATGCCTGGCAGGCCTGGGCTGGCGTCTGGGATATTCCACGCCTGTCGCGTGAAGTTGAGCGCGGCATGCTGGAGCTGGAGGCCATTACCGGTCAGACGATTCGCTGCTCCGCCGTGGCGGGATGGCGTGCCGACCAACGCGTGGTGAAAGCTAAAGAACCCTTCGCGTTTCGCTACAACAGCGATTGCCGCGGCACCGGGCCTTTTTTGCCGCTCATCGGGGAGAATCGCCTGGGGACGGTGCAAATCCCGGTCACGCTTCCCACCTGGGATGAAGTGGTTGGGCGCGAGGTCAGTGCCGGAGGGTTCAATCGCTATATTCTGGACTGCATTCATCGCGACGCTGGTACGCCCGTCTATACCATCCACGCGGAAGTGGAAGGGATTGCGTATCAGCATGATTTCGATGCACTGTTGACGATGGCCGCTCAGGAGGAGATTCAGTTTTGTCCATTGAGCGAATTGCTGCCAGAGGATCTTAGCGTCCTGCCCGTGGGCAAAATTGTGCGTAATGAACTGGCTGGCCGGGAAGGCTGGCTTGGCTATCAACAAACCGTGAGTCCGGTATCATGAAAGCAGCCCGTTATGGCTTAGCGCTTCTCGCACTGTTTATCGTTTACTACCTCATTCCGATCGATATCCGCCTGCTGTGGCAGCCTGATGAAACGCGCTATGCGGAAATCAGCCGCGAAATGCTGGCGTCTGGAGACTGGATTGTCCCGCATTTTCTGGGGCTGCGTTACTTTGAAAAGCCGATTGCGGGCTACTGGATCAACAGTATCGGGCAACTGCTGTTTGGGCATACTAACTTTGCCGTGCGCGCCGGCGCCATATTCTCAACCGGGTTGACGGCTCTGCTGGTGATCTGGATGGCGTGGCGCCTGTGGCGGGATAAGCGCGTTGCCATTTTCTCAGGCCTTATCTTCCTGACCCTGTTCCTGGTGTATGGCATTGGTACGTACGCCGTGCTGGATCCCATCATTACCCTGTGGCTGGTGGCCGCTATGTGCAGCTTCTGGCTGGCCTCGCAGGCTGAAACCGTGGCCGGAAAAGCGGGTGGCTACGTGCTGCTCGGGCTTGCCTGCGGCATGGGGGTGATGACCAAAGGATTCCTGGCGCTGGCGGTGCCGGTGATAGGTGTGCTGCCGTGGGTGATTGCGCAGAAGCGCTGGAAAGAGGTGCTGATCTTTGGCTGGCTGGCCATCGTGAGCTGTGTGCTGATCGTCCTGCCCTGGGCGCTGGCCATTGCGCATCGAGAGCCTGATTTCTGGCGCTACTTCTTCTGGGTTGAGCATATTCAGCGCTTTGCCCAGAGCGATGCTCAGCACAAGGCGCCGTTCTGGTACTACCTGCCGTTCCTGCTGGCCGGCAGTCTGCCGTGGCTGGCGCTGTTGCCCGGCGCGTTTCGGCTGGGCTGGCGCGAAAGAGACAACACGGGCGGTGGCTTTTATCTGCTTGGATGGGTCGTGATGCCGCTGCTGTTCTTCAGCATTGCCAAAGGCAAACTGCCAACCTACATCCTGCCGTGTTTTGCTCCGCTGGCTATCCTGATGGCGCGCTATGCCTGCATCGCGGCGGACAAAGGGGCCAGAGCGTTACGCATTAACGGCGGGATTAACCTGGCGTTTGGTGTGATTGGCGTGGTGGCGGCGCTGGTGGTCTCACCGTGGGGGGTTGCTAAGCATCCGGTCTGGACATCCGTTGAGCTGTATAAAGTCTTCTGCGCGGTGCTGGCGTTTCTCATCTGGGCGGCTGTCGGCTGGTTTACCGTGCGGCAAAGCGCGCAGCGCTGGTGGCTGGCGGCGTTGTGTCCTGCTGGCGTGGCGCTGCTGATTGGGTTTGCCATTCCTAACCTGGTGGTAGATTCCAAACAGCCGCAGTCGCTGGTGGATACCATCCGTGACCCGCTTCAGAGCAGTCGGTTTGTGCTGGCGAACAATGTTGGCGTGGCCTCCGGGCTGGCGTGGGAGCTTAAGCGTAATGACATCATTCTGTTTGGTCAGAGCGGCGAGCTGAGCTACGGGCTAGCGTACCCGGATGTGAAAGACCGGTTTGTCGAGAAAGATAATTTTGCGCAGTGGCTGGCAACGCATCGCCAGCAGGGGGGCGTGTCACTGGTGATCCTGCTGTCAAAACACGACGATATTAAGCGGGCTCATCTGCCAGAACCGGACAGCCTGTATATTCAGGGCCGTCTGGCCTGGCTGCAGTATTTACCGCAATGACGACCTGGCTCTGGTTGATACTGGCAAGCCTGCTGACCTGCGCAGGGCAGCTGTGTCAGAAGCAGGCCACCCGTCCGGCGAAAGCCGGACGGCGTGGCGCGCATATTATGCTGTGGCTGGGCCTGGCATTGCTGGCACTGGGCAGCGGCATGCTGGTCTGGCTGGTGGTCCTGCAGCGCCTGCCTGTCGGCGTTGCCTACCCTATGCTGAGCCTCAATTTTGTCTGGGTGACCCTGGCGGCGAAAGCATTCTGGCATGAAAAAGTCGCGTTGCATCACTGGCTGGGCGTCGGGTTCATCATCATCGGCATTGTTATCCTCGGAGGAAGCCTGTGAGAGGAACGTTCTGGGCGTTATGCAGCGTAATGCTGGTCAGCGCGGCGCAGCTGCTGCTGCGCTATGCCATGCAGGCCCTGCCGCCAGTCAGCGAGCTTTATGCGTTTGTCTCGGCGCTCTGGCACTTCTCATCCGGTACTGGCGCGCTGCTGCTGGGACTCATGGGGTATGTGGCCTCGATGGGCTGCTGGTATCTGGCGTTGCATCGCATGGCGCTCAGCAAAGCGTATGCCTTGCTGAGCCTCAGTTACATTCTGGTGTGGGCCGCGGCCATTTTGTTGCCCGGCTGGAACGAACACTTTTCCTGGCACGGGCTGGCGGGGGTCGGGATGATTATTCTCGGCGTGCTGGTGATTTTTATGCCACGGACATCCCGTGGTGAGCAATCGTCCCGGCGGTAAGGGTATAAGGCGTTGAGGTGCAGACGGCAAGACTGAGCGAGCCGAACTGGAGCTGGCTTACCGAATGCGTCTGCGACGTGCTGTCGATGCTGACAATCTGCCAGGCGCTGCCGCCTCGCTGCTTCACGATGGCCTCTTTACGCGTCCAGATCCCCCAGAAAGCAGAAAGCTTTGTCTCCGGGTCTTCGCGCTCCAGCTCCGCATGTTCCGCCACGCTGAAGACGGCGTTAGCCAGCGCCTGCCAGTTTTCACGTGGGCGGATAACTTCGATATCACACCCCACTTCGCCTTCGTCGCTCAGCAGCAGCGCGATATTATCGCCGCTGTGACTCAGGTTAAACCAGAAGGGCTGCGCATCCACGAAGGTCGGCTTCCCTTGCTCACCATAGACGATCTCGGGTAACGGAGAAGGAGAAAGCGTTTTGGCGAGCAGGGTTCTCCCCGCCAGCCAGGATGCATTTCGTGCACCCGCAGGTGCCATATGTGCAAGCGTCGACGCCAGCGGGTCTGCGCTCAGGGTGGAGATCTTTCCCAGTATAAACTGGTACATAGTTACGCCCAGCGTTTGATGATTATCGACGTGTTGATGCCGCCAAATGCGAAGTTATTGCTTTGCAGATACTCGCAGTCAATCTGACGGGCTTCACCCATAATATAATCTAAAGCACCACATTGCTCATCCGGTTGTCTTAAATTGAGCGTCGGGGCAAACCAGCCCTCACGCATCATCTGCAGACTCATCCAGGCTTCCAGTGCCCCACAGGCGCCTAACGTGTGGCCAAAATAGCTCTTCAGCGACGAAATTGGCACGTTGTCGCCAAAGATGGCGGCGGTGGCCTGGCTTTCGGCGATATCACCGCGATCGGTGGCGGTACCGTGCGCGGAGATGTACCCCATGTCCCGCGCGCTTAACCCTGCTAACGCCAGCGACTGCTCCATACAAATTTGCATGGTGTCACGTTGTGGCTGGGTGATATGGGCTGCATCACAGTTGGTGGCGAAGCCAACGATCTCGCCATAGATAGTTGCACCGCGTGCTCTGGCATGCTCAAGCTCTTCCAGAATCAGGGTGCCTGCGCCTTCCCCAATGACCAGACCATCACGCTGCGTATCAAATGGCGAAGGGGTGGTTTTCGGCGCATCGTTGCGCTGGCTGGTCGCGAATAAGGTGTCAAATACCGCCGCCTCTGACGGACAAAGCTCCTCTGCTCCGCCTGCGACCATCACGGTCTGATAACCGTGACGAATGGCTTCCCAGGCGTAGCCAATGGCCTGACTGCCCGACGTACAGGCACTCGACGTCGGGATAACGCGACCCCGAAGGCCAAAGAACAGGCCGGTATTCACCGCGGTCGTGTGCGGCATCATCTGCACATAGGTCGTACCGGTGATGTTGTGGGTGTGTTTTTCGGTGAGCATGGTGGCGAATTCGCTGACCGGCCCGGTACTGCCTGTGGAGGAACCATAGGCGATACCGGTTTGGCCATTTGTGAGCACCGCCTCGCCAATCAGCCCCGCCTGCTCCAGCGCCAGCTCGGTGGCGCGGGTCGACATCAACGACACGCGGCCCATGGCGCGAATACGCTTGCGGGTATAGTGTTCCGGCAGGGTGAAATCATCAATCGGCGCGCCCAGCAGAGTGTGGAGGCCATCGTAAACCTGCCACTCCGGCATTTTGCGTACCGCGTTGTCATACGCCAGCAGCCTGCGGGAAACGGATTGCCAGTCCTCGCCGAAGGCGGTAACGCCGCCCATACCGGTAATCACCACGCGACGCGTCATAGCATTCCTCCGTTGATGGAAATGACCTGGCGGGTAACGTAGCCTGCAATATCTGACATCAGATAGCTGGCAAGTCCTGCAACCTCTTCGGCCTGGCCCATCCGTTTCATGGGAATGATGGACATTGCCTCTTTCAGCGCAGCCTCTTCCATTTCAATCATGCCGGTATCAATCAGCCCCGGCGCAATGCAGTTCACGGTGATATTGCGTTTTGCCAGCTCAATTGCCAGTGCTTTGGTCGCGCCAATAATGCCCGCTTTTGCCGCGCTGTAGTTCACCTGACCGCGGTTGCCCATCATGCCGGACACGGAGGATAAGGTGATAATGCGCCCCCCTTTTCGGGTGGCGATCATCGGCATAATGCAGGGTTGAATAACGTTATAAAAACTGTCGAGATTGGTATGGATGACGCTGTCCCAGTCGTCTTCGCTGAGGGCCGGAAACGCACCGTCGCGGGTGATACCGGCATTACTGACCACGCCATACCATGCGCCGTGGGCCTCGATATTCTGCTCCAGCACGTCACGGCACTGTTCGCGGTTACCTGCATCGAAAGAGAGCAGGCGACCCTGACCGCCCGCCTGTGTGATGGTATCCAGCGTCGCCTGCGCGCCTGCGGCGTCACGGTGGTAATGTACGCCTACGGTAAACCCATCAGCGGCAAGCTGGCAGGCGATGGCACGACCAATGCCTTTGCTGGCCCCGGTGACCAGTACGGAACGACTCATGCGTGAGATCCCTGATTAAAAAGCGATGTTAATTCTTCTGCGCTCGGCTGGAAGGTATTGACCCGGCCCGTGGCCAGCGTCTCCTCACCTGAGGAGATCGTACATTCAAAACTGCCGAAGCGTTCATCCTGCATCAGCAGTCTGACGGTGATGTCCAGCGTCGCGTCTTTTGCGAAATGTCCACTGGCGCAGACCAACTCGCGCGCACCCAGCACCATGCCCAACGCAATATGATCTTGCCCTTTCTGCTGGCGATGCCAGCCTGACCAGACGCCAACGGTCTGCGCCATCAGTTCGAGCGCGTACCAGCCAGGCAAATCGCCCTCGGCATTCAAAAAGGGCGCCAGTACGCTTTGGCCGTTGACCGCGACACGGCATACGGCGGAATCGTCGGTGACGCGTTCAACGGATCCCAGCAGCATCATTGGCGCATCGTGCGGCAGATAGTCGACGGGTGATAAGTAGCTCATGACACTCTCCCCAGCAGGATGCTGGCGTTGTTGCCACCAAACGCGAACGAGTTAGATAAAATGACCGGTTTTTTCAGCGCGGTGCTCTGGTGCAGCACGCCGCACGGCGACAGCGTTTCGTCCGGCGCGTAGCGGGCGAAATCCTGTGGGGGTAACGGCAGGTCACGCGTCAGAATAAGCCAGCTCAACGCCGCTTCGGTGATACCGGCAGCGCCCAGCGTATGGCCGGTAAGGTGTTTGGTAGAACTGCAGGGCACGTTTTCTCCAAAGAGGTCGTGTACCACGTGTGATTCAATCTGATCGTTGAGCGGTGTGGCGGTGCCGTGCAGGTTGATATAGCCAATATCCTCCGGCTGCAGACCCGCGTCATTGAGCGCCTGGGTAATGGCGCGAATGGCGCCTTCACCCTGCGGATGCGGCGCCGAAATATGGTAAGCATCGCTGGACTCGCCTGTTCCCAGCAGCGCGACCCCGGCGGGCTCACGGGTCAACACCATCAGCGCAGCGGCTTCACCAATGGTGATACCCCGACGGTCGCGGCCAAACGGCTCGCAGAGCGTTGGAGAAAGCGATTCCAGACTGTGAAAGCCATTGACGGGCATCCGGCTCAGGGTATCTGCGCCGCCCACAATGGCAATATCCACCAGCCCGGCGTCAATCAGACGCCGGCCGCTGATAATTGCCCGCGCGCTGGAGGAGCAGGCGGTCGAGAGGGTATATGCCGGGCCCTCGAGCTGTAACCAGTTTGCCAGAAAGCGGGACGGATCGCCCAGCTCCTGTTGCGGATACTGCCACCGGGTGCTGGCTTCGCCGTTGAGCGTTAATCGTACGTGCTCATCCCCTTCATCGAGGCCGGAGGTGCTGGTACCCAAAACCACGGCCACGCGGTCGCGGCCGACCCGGGCAATCGCGTCGTCAACGGCGGATTGAATCTGTGCCAGCGCGGCCAGCAGCAGCTGGTTATTGCGGGTGCGGTGCGCGGACAGGGTATCCGGAATGGACGGCAACTCGCCTTCCACGCCACCCAGCACGGCGTCGGGCGCATCCTGCAACCAGCCGGACCGACAATGCATGCCAGGGGCTACGCCCGCCGTCAGGTTAGCGGCAATCTCATCCAGCGAGTTACCCAGCGCGTTGACCATGCCAACAGCAGAAATGTAAATCATCTCAGTCACCCAGATATTGAATGGTGATGTGGTAGTTAAAGACGTGTTGCTCGATGCTGATTGGCACGCGCTTGCCTTTGCGTTGCAGGTAGACAATGTCAGTGACTAGCTTGCCGCTGGCATTGCGTAGCTCGCGCCGATCGCCCTTGTCTTTAAGCGTCCAGCCCTTTGGCAGTTGTGGCTGCCAGGCGCTGAGTGGCCAATGGCTGAGCATCACATCGGCCAGTACCTGGCTGGCGGGAGGCAGCTGCGGCACAACGATCGACTGTTCGGTGTGGATCCCGGTGTCGTCGTAAGTCGCCAGGAACAGACGGATACCGACGGAAGAGAGCCCGGCAAGCGTCACTTTGTGATCATCCGCGTTGAGCATGACCAGCAGGGACTGCGTTTGTCCGTTGAAGGTTCCGGTCAGCAGCTGCTGCGAACTGACCGCCGGGGTAATACCGGGCGGCGGCAGCGTCACTCGGGTTCCTGGCTGAAGCCAGGCCTGCGGACGTGTCCCTTCAGTATCGGTCGAATGGCTACAGCCTGCCAGCAGCAGCGTCGCGACCAGCGCGGCTGCGCGGTAAAAAGCATTCATTTTCGTTTTCTCTCTTTCTTAACAGGCATCGCCAGCGGCGCCAGCAGGAAGGCGGTAAAAATGCCGCTCACCAGCACAATACCGAAGCTGCTGATGGCCTGCGTGGCGCTGAACACGAGCATGCCTAACGTCAGCAGCGTGGTCATCATCGCCAGCGTGATGGCCAGCATTGACGTCAGCGGCGTACCGCGCGGGTTGCCGAAAAACAGCGTGTAGTTAATGCCAATGCCGAGCACCAGGACCAGCGCCAGCAGTGAAAACAGATTTACCGGATGCCCCGTGACGGCCAGCGCGGCCAGCCCGCAGCTGAGCGACAGCACGGACGGGACCAGACTGATAAGCCCTTTTCGCCAGCCGAGGCGTACCATCGCCCCGCAGGCAATCACCGCCAGCGCGACAAACAAGAGTCCCGTTAACAACGTGCGGTAGAGCGCAAACAGGCTGTCAAAACTGGCCTTGCGATCGACCCAGATGACGCCCGCATGACGGGCGGCTACTTCGCTGAGTGCGGCGCTGTTGCGGGCGTTGTCCACCGGCACTAACACACCGCTTTCGCCGTCAGGCAGGGTCAGCCACAGCAAACGCCAGCCTTCGCTGGCCGGGCTGGCGAGCCACGCCTCCACGCTCACGGGCATGGCGTTCAGATTCGGTGTGACGGTGCTCAGTCCCGCGTTTCGCAGCGCGTTCGTTATGGCCGGCGCGGCCTGCTGCAACAGCAGCAGATCGCTTTTCTGGCGCGCCAGCGAATTTAAGGGCAGGGTCCGCCAGCGGGTAATATCCCCCGCTTTTTGGGCCTGGGCTAACGCCGGGGTAAAGGCTTCCAGCCGTTCCAGCGTTTGCTGCGGCGATGCGCCATACACCACAAACCATTTCTGATCGACACCTTGCCCGGTCAGGGCGGTAATGGTTTTCTCCTGCGTCAGAATGTCTTTGGGCAGCGCCTGTAGCTGGGCGATATCGTCGTTGACCTTCAGGGTGGCAAGCCCGGCAGCCGAGACCAGCGCCAGTACCACAGGCAGGCCCACAGAGAGTTTTTTATTGCGTCGCCAGGCGGCCAGCCAGCGCAACATCAGGACCATAAACGGAACCGGACGCACCGGCAAACCACGGCACAGCCAGGGATGCCAGAAAATCACCGTCAGGCAGGAGGCGCTCAGCCCCACCGCGGCAAACACCGCCATCTGGCGGATCCCGGGGAAGGGGGCCAGCATCATAATCAGGTAGGCGGCAACGGTCGTCAGCAGCGCCAGCAGCAGCGCATTACGCACTTTGGCCAGGCTTTGCCACGGGGAATGTTCTGCGCCGTGCACCATGCGTTCGGTGAGGTAATAGAGCGTGTAATCCGCTGAAATTCCGATGATGCTCATGCTCATCACCAGCGTCATCAGATGCAGTTCGCCAAACAGCAGCAGCGTCACCACCGTACCCGCCAGCGCACCTGTGGCAATGGAAATCAGACACAGCAGCAGGGGTTTCAGGGAACGAAACACTGCCAGGATGAGCAGGATAACCCCAAGGATCGTGACGATGCCCAGCGTAGAGATGTCCCGTTTTGCCTGCTGGCTGGCGTAATCACTGTAAAACACGGTACCGCGTGAGAGCAGCTGCGCCTGCGGAAAGCGTGTTTTCAGCGTCTCCTGCAGGGCGGTAAGGGTGGTTACCAGCTGATGGGTTTGCTGCATATCAAACGATGAGCCCGCCAGCTCACCGTGCAGCATATACCAGTAATTTCCACTGGCATCCTGGGTGACCAGCCAGCCGTCCATCAGCCGTAGCTTCTGGCTGTTTTGCGCCAGCGCCAGCTGCGAGCCGCGTATCAGCATCAGGGGATCGTTTTGCAACTCTTTGCCACTCACGCCGGAAAAGGCCGAGTAGAGCTGGGATAAAATCCACTGCGCCTGCGCCTCACCGCCGTTTTGCAGGCGGGCCCGGGTGGCCGAATCAATCAGGCCGTTGCGATGCTGCCAGAAGAACTCGCCCCAGGCTTTTTGCCCGGCGGCGTCCATCGGGCCTTTAACCTCCCTGAGCGAATGGCTGTTTTTCAACAGATCCAGCCACTGCTGCGCCACCCGCGGATCGGGTTCTTTACCGGGACTGACCAGCCAGACAAGCTGGCGGTCAAGACGCTGCATAAACGCGTCGTTGAGTGCCGGCGGGATTGCCCCGAGCGTCTGCTTCGGCAGCATAGCCAGTACGCTGCTGTTCAGGCGCGCGCCGGGCAGCAGCGACAGCAACACACCCAACAGAATCAGGCATACCGTCGCCCACAGCAGCGCCGGGCGCAGGGATTTACGGTGCGGCAAAGCGTTGGCGTTCGTCATCGGTCAGGCTGGCGGGCGTCAGTGTGTGGCGGGAAAGGACGATATCGGTACGATCGCCCTGCTTATCGTTGAGGCGAATCGTCTCAAGGTAGGTCGCGCCGCCCAGATCGAGGGTAGCGAAAATTTTGTCCAGCGGTGTCGTTGTGGGGGTCAGCACCAGCGACCAGCGGCCTTCACCGAGATCGCGAAAATCGATGCGGAAGTTCTCTTCCAGCACCTTGCGGTCGGCCTGGAACAACGCCCGCAGCAGGTGGTTGAACTGGAACATCTGCGGATTATTGTCGGCGGTAATGGTCTGCGGAGGCTGGCCGTTGATCGTCTGGATCATCCGTTTATCATCCAGCAACAACGTCATGGGGAAAGGCGCTTTTTGATCCCACAGCAGGCCGCTGTCGCGTGCGATCAACATTTCGCCCTGCGAGCGCAGCGGCTGCGGCAGATCCTTAATCGTCCGGACCTGTTCGAAATGCGCGCGCACGACAGGTTGCCCGGTAAACCGCTGCTGCAGCTCATCCAGCGTCACGGCGCTCACCAGCGGGCTGATCATCAGTGCCAGCACAGGCAACCATCTCATGGCGTAACTCCCATTCGTTCAAATAATATAGCCGGGCTGACAAAGCACATTTCACGGCTGGCTTCTTCGACGGCCACCTGGATGGTATAGCCGGTGGTGGTGCGTTTACCGGTTTGCGCGTCGAAAATTTGATAGGCGATGCGCAGACGGTTTTCATACTCTTCGATGTGCGCGCGTACACGGATGCGCTGCTCAAAGGTCACCGCATCGCGGTATTTCACCCGGGTATCGACTACCGGCCAGACATAGCCTGACGCCTTCATCTGGCGATAACCGTAGTTAAACTGGTTGAGCAGCGCCTCGCGGGCAATCTCAAAGTAGCGGAAATAGTTGCCGTGCCAGACCACGCCCATCATATCGACATCGTGGAACGGAACGGTGATTTCTACTTCGGTCGTAAAGCGGGGATCGGTCAGCACCCTTTACTCCTTCTCTTTGGCATCCGGCAGGTGCCAGAAATCGAAAAAATTAAACCAGTCGAGCGGTGACATTAAGGCGTAATGCTCAAGCCGCTGTGCATAGCGATCGACGGCCTGTTGCAGCGCCTGCTGGCGCTCCCCGCGTGGCAGAAGCAGCGGGTCGGCAAATGGTTCGCAGTGTATCGTGAGCGCACCCTGCTGACGCAGGGCGTAAATCAGCACCACCGGGCAGCGCAGAATGGAGGCGAGAATAAACGGCCCTTGCGGGAACGGGGCGGGCTGTCCCATAAACGAACTCCAGATCACCCGCCAGTCGCCGCCGCGCTGTGGCGTGACCGCTATGCGATCGCCCACAATGGCGACCCATTCACCGCGCTCAAGCTTCTCTTTGATGGCGATAGCAGTATCCGGGCCAATGTCCGTCACGGGCATCAGGTTAACCCCCGCCTGGGGGGCCATCTCGGTCATGATCTGTTTAAAGCGCTGCGCGTTATCGCTAAAGACCAGCGCGTTGATGACTTTGCTGCCTTCCAGCTGAGCCAGTGCCCGGCAGGCTTCCACATCGCCAAGATGCGACGCGAGCAGCAGTTTGCCTTGCGATGCGTCAGCATCCAGCACGTCATACGCACCGGGAGCAAAGACCACGTCACGATGAAACTTCAGTTCGCCGCGCCAGCTGGCGACTTTATCCAGCATGGCGTTACCGAAGCGCATAAAATGGAAAAAGCTGTTAAGGCGTGGCGGAACAGGCATGTTCCGCTGCGTCAGCACCTGCTTCACTCGTGCTGTCCACTGCTGTGAAGCCTGTCGCGCCGGTCGGGCCGTAAGCCAGTACACCCCGATAACCGGCCACAGCAGCACGGTAAAGGCCCGGCGGCCAAACAGCTGCCAGACGCGCAGCATCAGGCGCATACCCCACAGGCCTTTCACCTCGTCCTGCTGCGCCCAGTGCTGGCGGCGACGACGAAACAGCAGGGCGGGAATGCGGGGCAGCATGCCGAAGAACAGCCGGGTGTGCATCAGCGAGATCCGCAGGTTGTCTTTGAGCGCGTCGAAATGAGATAACCCGTCCGGCGGATAGGTAACGCGGGTCGGCAGAAAATAGCTGGTATTGCCCTGCCAGTAGAGACGGACCATTACTTCGGTGTCAAAGTCCATACGTTTACCAAGCGATACGCGTGCGGCCAGCTGCAGCGTGGGCGAGACCGGGTAGACCCGAAAACCGCACATGCTGTCTTTAAGTTGCAGGGACAGGGTTTCAATCCATACCCAGACGTGCGTTATCCAGCGACCGTAGAGGCGGGAGCGCGGAATGGAATCATCGTAAATGGGCTGGCCAGATATCAGCGCCTCCGGGTGACGCTCAGCCAGAGCCAGCATTTTGGGGATATCCTCAATAGCATGCTGGCCGTCGGCATCCACCTGTACGGCGTGGGTATAGCCCGCGCGGGCCGACTCTTCCAGCCCCTTAATGACCGCGGCACCTTTACCTGCGTTTTGCGCCAGACGTACCAGCGTAACCTGGGGCTGCCCGGCGGCCAGACGCTCCAGAATACGGCGCGTCTGCTCGTCACTTCCGTCATCGACCACCAGACAGGGCAAGCCGAACGGTGCCAGCCGCGACAGTACCTTTGCCATCATCGCGCCATGGTTGTAGCACGGGATCAGCACGCAGGGGCGGAAGGTTACTGACACAGGCGAATCTTCCCGCTGCTGGCAGTATGGCGATTGTCACCGGCATGGCGCTGGTAGCTGAAGGTCAGTATCTGACGTTCGGCATGCCAGTTAAGGACCAGCGTGACCGTGGTATCCGGCAGCAGAGGGGCCTGGAATTTCACATTTTGGATGCTGTGAAAACGGTAACCCGGTGCCAGCAGCGTGGTGGCGTAGTGCATGACCCAGTCAATCTGTGCCACACCTGGCAGCAACGGCTGTACGGCAAAATGCCCCTGGAACCAGAACAGGGAGGGGTCAAGATGCAAAACGATTTCCAGGTGCTGCGGCTGTGCCTGGTGGCGTTCGATTTCATGAATTTTCATGAAACAACTCCTGTAACTGCGCATAGACACGCTTATTCATACTGTTTACCGGCATCGCATCGATAATGCGCCAGTAGCGGGGGACAGCGACCGGCTCAAGCCAGGGCCGCAGGGCGCGGCGCCAGGCCAGTTCCTGCGTTTTTTTGCCCTGCTGATGCCAGCGCTGACGGGTCTTCTCATCCAGAACCAGCAGGACACCTATACCCTGACGACCTCCGCGGGTGACCGGTAATGCTGCGGCTTCACATATGCCCTCAAGCTCCAGCAGGCGACGTTCAATCTCGTTCAGTGAGATACGCTTTTCTTCGATTTTGACCACCCGACCACGACGTCCGGCAATGCTAAAAAAACCGTTACTGTCGAAGTGCAGGATATCGTCCAGCTCTAACCCTGCGGCTTCGTGAATGAGCGGGGAGGTCACGCGGCAGATTTCCCCTTCACTCTGGAACACCACGCCGGGGAAGGCGAACCAGGGTACGCTGTCCGCCTGACGGTGCCGCCAGGCGAGGATCCCGGTTTCGGTACTGCCGTAGATTTCATCCGGCCAGACGTTAAGCCAGCCATGGGTCTCCGTGACATCGCACCAGGGCAGCATTCCCCCGGCGGAGATCAGCATCACGACGGGAGGGGCAGTCAGCTCGGTATCCAGCCGTTTCAGGAATGCCGGACTGCTGATAAAAAGGTACTGCCTGTCGTGAGGGAGTGCCGCCAGTTGCTCAGCGTAATAGAGCATGGCGGCGTGCAGCGGAAGCCCCATCGCCATTGGCAACATGATGCGGAACGTCAGGCCATAGAGATGTTGTGGTACGACCGAGGCCACAATGCTGCAGCCCGCCAGGCGTTCGCCAAAACGGTTCGCCAGCAGGCATGCTTCACGGTCCAGGCTGGTGATGTGCTTAATGACCCGGCGTGGGGTGCCCGTGGAGCCCGAGGTAAAAAGCTCAACAAAGCGCGCGTCGTCAATGACGGGCAACGGTGCCCATTGGCGCGCGGTCTGGGGGGAGGAGGTTACCACAATGACCTTTCCCTGAATATCCAGCGTCTGATCGCTCAGGACACCGCTAAACAGCGACTGCTGTTCGTCGAGCAGAGAGACCCGGCTATGGCCTGGAATGACCGGGGTTTTACCGGCATGCAGTGAGGCCAGCAGCGCAACAATAAACAGGTAGCTGTTTTCAAAGCACAGCGCCCAGCGTTCACCCTCCTGCTGTCGCAATACTTCTACCAGCAAGGTGACATCGTGGCGCAACTCACCCAGCGTCCAGGTGCGATCGTCAAGCCAGGCGATCGGCGTGTCGTCAGGGCGTGGAGCATTTAACCACAGGCCCAGCGGGAGGGGTTTATTCATCGAGCTTCTCTTTTTTCATCACCCGTTGACGCACCAGCCACTCTGTCGCCATCAGCGTGCCCATCAGAAAATAAGCCACCATACCGTTCCACACTGTCCAGACATGCATATCGCCGTGTAGCACGGTAAACAGGGCTATCGCACCGTTACCGAGGAAAAACCCGCACCACACCAGCGTCACCTTACGGGTATATCGCACACCCGCCGGAGGCAAATTCGGTTCACGCAGACGTGCCAGCCGTTCAACCAGCGGCATGGTTGTCCACAGTGAGCCGCCAAACACGGTCAGCATCACGAGATTAACCACCACCGGATAGAGCAGCAGCCACTGATGCGCTTTCAGCAGATAGCTCGCCGCGCAGAGCGCCAGGCCTGCCAGCGCAATGCACTGCACCACATACCGCATCGGGCCTGCGTTTCGCCGCGCCTGATGCAGACGCAGCACCAGCACCAGGGCCATCAGCGGCAACAGCCAGTGCAGACCGTTGTGCGTCAGCCCCAATCCAATCAGGAATGGCCACGCCAGCAACACGACTCCCGTCAGGAGTGGGATTGCCGGAAACGCTCGTCCTCCAGGCACGGTGGTTTACTCGTCGCGCAAAAGCTGAGCGACAGCGTCAACCACATCCTGCACGGTACGGACAGATTTGAAGGTTTCCGGTTTGATTTTCGTCCCCGTTTTCTTCTGCAGGTGAACAATCATGTCCACTGCATCGATACTGTCCAGATCCAGATCTTCGTACAGGCGAGCCTCAGGCGTGATTTCCTGTGGGTCGAGTTCAAACAGCGTAGCCAGGAGTTCGCAGACTTCCTGATAAATGGTTTCTTGTTCAGTCATAACGGATCACATCTCAGGCGCGTTGAGCGTTGATAAAAGAAGCCAGCGTGGCGACGGAAAAGAAGTGCTGACGCATCTCTTCGCTTTCGGCAGACAGCACCACGCCATACTGGTTTTTCACGGCCAGGCCAAGTTCGAGGGCGTCGATAGAGTCGAGACCCAGTCCATCACCAAACAGCGCAGCATCGGTATCGATATCCTCGGCGGTAAGCTCGTCCAGATTCAGCGTGGTGATGATGAGATTTTTAATTTCAAGATGAAGCGCTTGCATCATTAATTCCTGACAAAGATTGAAGGCCTGATGTTAATCGATGCTGCAGATGCCGGTTTAACTGCCTTGCCGCCAGTGCCGGTTCTTGTGTCTTCGCATCGTAAAAAGCGTCGATATTCACGCGATCGCGAACATCTACGGTGAAAACAGGTTTTACGGGCGGTACGTCGTACCAGTGACTTTTTTTATCCAGCAGAGGTTCGCTGCAGTGGATCACCACGATGCGCAGGTCGCTGTGGCAGCGCACGGCAATATTTGCCGCGCCGCGCTGGAGGGAGATTGCCTCTCCCGACCGGGTTCGTGTGCCTTCCGGAAAGATTAACAGCGTGTCGCCCTGGGCCAGACGCTGCTGGCTTGCACTGAGGAGCGTTTCCGCTTCGCTGTTAATCAGGTAATCCGCTGCGCGAATGACGCCGTTGACAAAGGGATTGCGAAGCAACGCACTTTTCACCAGACAGTCGGTTTCGGGCATGACGGACGCCAGGATCACGTAATCAATCAGCGTCGGGTGATTGGCCACCACCAGACAACCACGGTCCCCGCGAAGGGCGTCAAGATTGTGAATGCGATAGTCCAGTACCCCGGTGCCACGGGCGACATGTAAGAAAAAGCGGAAGCTGGCCGCGATACTGCGACGCGCCAGGCGACGGCGTCTGGCGCGGTCGCGCTGAACCAGCAACAGCAGATTGAACCACACCAGCGACAGCAGCAACCCGCCCGTGCCAAACAGCACGAAGCAGAAGCCGGTCATCATCAGACGCCATAACCAGTTGATACGGGCAGTCAGGCGGCTCATTCGCGTGTCCATTGCCACAGCAGACGTTCGCCTGAAACCACAAACTGCCGTTCATCGCGGAGGTACCGTTGCAGGAACATCAGGCTCTGCGGCAGGGGAGGTTCTTCACCCGTGCTGCCGCTGCGGGTTTCGCACTGCAGTGTGCTCCCGGCTTCAATCACCAGGGCCAGTGCGTAGGGCCAGGTAGGCATCTGCGGCGGTAAACCCGGATGATAAAAATCGGGCAGGGCGCCGTCAAAATCGACCAGCAAGACGCGGGAATAGCCCGCCTGAAGCAGGCTCAACACTTCACATAATGCCTGCTGGAAGGTGTCCAGCCCCGCAGAAACAGAAGACGAGACGATGGGGTGTCGCGCAGTGATCGTCAGGTTGCCCACCGCCGAATTGTGCACGGACATGGCAAAGTCTGTCGGCGAGACGGCCTGACCGGTCGCCAGGGAGTGCAGGATGCGGAAATTACGCTCCAGTTCGCCATGACGGCTGGAATAGACAACGGCATCAATCGTGTGGCGGCGAAGCAGGGTGAGTCCAAGGTCTACCGCCAGCTTACTGCCCGAGTTGAGGCGGCGCGCGGTCATCATCGGCAGTTCGGTAAGCTTAGGCAGCGGCGCAGCCGGGTCGAGGGTAAGGTGCTGGCGTGACCACGCCTGCCACTCTGCGGCATCGCTCAGGCCTGGCGCTCTTGCCTGCCAGTCAATTATGTTCAGTGAAAATTTCATCTACGCGCGTCCGCGGAAAACCATCATTAAAAGACAGGCAAGCCTGCCGGGCAGTTCAACTGCTCTATTGTTCAATTTTTTGACAAATCAATAGGGTATGACCTACCCCAAGGTTGTCCAGCCGCTGTTCTACGTGGAAACCGGCCCGCTCCAGGTAGTGATAAAATTTCTCTACACTGTAAAACCGGCTGTTGCCGTTCGCCATACAGGTGAAATAAAGCGAGGTAGCATTCAGGCTGAATGAGGCGGCTTCAAATTTTTGGGCATCCCAGAACAGTTCCATGATGCACAGTCGCGCGCCGGGCTTCATAGCCTGTGCAACGCGAGTCAACATGGCGACAATCTGGTCCGGAGAGAAACAATCCAGGAACTGGCTCATCCACCAGATATCGGCTTCACCCGGCAATGTCGCATGACTAAGCATATCGACAGCATAGAAGCCAATGCGATGAGATAAACCTGCTTTTTCGATGTTTTCCTGCGCCAGCGTTATCTGCTGTGGAAGGTCAAGGATCGTCACGGCAACATTGTCGTCATAGCGGCAGCAGCGTAACGCCCATTTACCCGTATTTCCGCCCACATCGTACAATTTTGTCGGCGAGCTTGCGAATATATATGGCAGCGCCGCGTCGAAAGCGGCATCAGAATAGTAATGATCAAAAGCGAACCAGCTCTCTTTTGCCTGCGCGGGTAATTGTGATAATGCCGGATAGATGGTTGGCCAGTTGCCAAACACGGATAATCCCGCCGGTTTTTCTTCCTGCAGGGCATCGGCCAGATGGAATAACCCCTGGTAACAAACATCCTGCGTGAAATCCATATTCACGCGAGTCATGGTGTCATGCAATAAGAAATGGCCCACCTTTGCCAGGAAATAGCGCCCTTCTTTACAGGTAACGATCCGCCCGCTTAATCCCATATCCAGCAATACGCTTACGCTATAACTGCTCAGGGTACTGTTTTCGGTTATTTCCTCGAGACTTGCCCCTGCTTTCCCTTTTTTATCCAGCCAGGAAAGCACGCCCGAATTACGCAGACAACGCGCGGTCTGAAACAGCATCGGCGCAAAAGCGATGCGTTGCGCTTCGGTAATGGCGTCCAGCGCGTTGAGGGTGTCCTTTTCGTACATGCGTGCGTAACCTTATGAGGCCGAGAAAAACGTTATCGGGCCATGTCGGCCCGACATGAGGAAAATATTACAGCGCGGCGCCTGCAGAGAGGTTCATCTGAATATCGTGGTCGAGGTTATGAACCCAGCGGTTATAGTTCTTGTGGATTTTACCGTCGGCGGCTTTCAGGTTCATACTGCTTTCGTAATTAATTGAATAGTTTGTCGCAGAATAAGGAATACGGATTTCGACCGAGTGGTCGCGTGCCTGCAGACGGCCTTTAATTACGCCCGGGCCCGCTTCGCTCATGATCCAGTCGCGCTTCTGGCCTGCTTTCAGAATGGCGGTTTTCACCTGCTCAGCGGTGTGGCCTGTACTGACAGTAGCGTGAACCTGATCGATTGGGGCGGTACGCGCGCAACCGGCCAGTGCGCCGACGACAGCAACAGCAGCAAACCATTTAATGATCTTTTTCATCAACAACTCCGTATCAATAATAACAATTTAAATCAGTAATTTTAAAAATTATATTTTGGCGGAGTATTATCGCTAATGAGGATAATTTTTGTCGATATAAAAGTGGGTATTTATTTTATGTGAGGGGAGATGTAATGCATTGAAACGAAAGGGTGAGAATTATATGTCATGTAATTTGCGTTAAATAAATATTTGCATGACAATTCATTTATTAGGGCGGGATAAATAACGCGAAATCCTCCTTAGCGAAAATGAAAATTACCGCGCGGTGAGCGTCGCGGTAATTTTCGGTGTGTTGCACAGTGACGCGTTGTGGGACCCGTTATCCCGGCAATCGGCTTTTCGGTCGCCCGGGACCCAACAGGATCGCCAGTTTGCTGCCACCTTTGGTGGTTTCCATCCAGATCTTACACACGCTGGTCAGCGGTACTGACAGTAACATCCCGACCGGTCCCAGCAGCCATCCCCAGATCAGCAACGACAAGAACACCACCAGCGTCGACATTCCGAGACGGTGGCCCATCATGCGCGGCTCAAGGATATTGCCCAGCACCATATGCACGACCAGGAACAGCGCCCCCACCAGCATGCATTCGTAAAAGCCATTGAACAGAAACGCCTGAATCATCGGCGGCACGGCGGAAAGCACCGCGCCGATGTTGGGTACATAGTTCAGCAGAAACGCCAGTACGCCCCACATCAGCGCGAACTGCACGCCCATCAGCATCAGTCCCAGCCAGACAATCACCCCGGTCCAGACGCTTAACAGCGTTTTCAGGGCCAGATATTTGGACACGCCCTTCAGGGCCCGGTGTAAACCCGCAATATGAATTTGCGGGTTATTCAGCGCAAAGCGCAGCTTATAAGGAACATGGCGGACCTCGAACAGCATAAACACCACCGTCATCACCAGCAGCAGGATGCTGGCCATCGCGCCGGAAAGGCCGGTCATCAGGGTGGTGGCGTAGGTCATGACCTTCTCTGAATCCATGCGGCGTAACATCCGCTCGGGTGAGATATGCAGGTTAAGAAAAGGCATCATCTCCTGAAGCGAAACGATCTTACGCGTCAGCTCTTTGTTGTACTGCGGGAGCATGGTGGAGAATTCACTGAGCGACGCCGCGAGCACGCCGAAAAGCGCCGTCAGGGCAATCATCATCACGATGACCACGATAGTAATGGCCACCGGACGGCTGATGCCCCGGCGCAAAAACCAGGTCACCAGCGGATTAAGCACAATGGCAAAAAAGAGCGCCAGCAGGAGCTGGACAATGATGTCAGCGGCAGCATGGATACCTGCAAGGATAACCACCAGGCAGGCGAGTTTTAATAAGATGTGAAGTCCTGCTTTGTCGGACTGGTTCGGTATCATGCGGGTTCCTTAATGTGATAGCCCGTTAAGTGTAGTGCCCGGCGGCCGCTTCGTCTGGAGCCGATAATCTGAAAGTCAGTGCTGATTTTCTTATCCTGCCGTGGTAATAGTGAAACACTGTTGTAAAAATTCAGGTTAAACCCCATGCCAGAGCATGCCGCCGAACCGGCGCTGAGCGGATTGCGCCTCAATCTGCGCATTGTTTCCGTTGTGATTTTTAACTTCGCCAGTTATCTGACGATTGGCCTGCCGCTGGCGGTGTTGCCGGGCTATGTCCATGACGTCATGGGTTTTAGCGCATTCTGGGCGGGGCTGGTCATCAGCCTGCAGTATTTCGCCACGCTCCTGAGCCGCCCGCATGCCGGGCGCTATGCGGATCTCTTTGGGCCAAAGCGCATCGTCGTTGTGGGGCTCTGCGGCTGTTTTCTGAGTGGTCTGGGCTACCTGCTGGCCGCCACCACCAGCCACTGGCCGCTGGTCAGCCTGGCGCTGCTCTGTCTGGGGCGTGTGATTCTGGGTATTGGACAAAGTCTGGCGGGCACCGGTTCGACGCTGTGGGGCGTGGGTGTGGTGGGTGCGTCCCATATTGGCCGGGTGATCTCGTGGAACGGTATCGTCACTTACGGCGCAATGGCGCTGGGCGCACCGCTGGGGGTGATCTGTTATGCCTATGGCGGGCTATCCGGGCTGGCTATCACCATTATGGTCGTCGCGCTGCTCGCGATTCTGTTTGCCCTGCCGCGCCCGAAGGTGAAGGCCAGCAAAGGCAAGCCACTGCCGTTCAGGGCGGTGCTGGGGCGCGTCTGGCCTTATGGTATGGCGCTGGCGCTGGCAACCACCGGCTTCGGCGTGATCGCCACGTTCATCACTCTCTTCTATGACGCCAAAGGCTGGGACGGCGCAGCCTTTGCCCTGACGCTGTTTAGCTGTGCGTTTGTCGGCGCGCGTTTGCTCTTCCCGAACGGTATCAACCGTCTGGGGGGACTGAATGTGGCGTTGATCTGCTTTGTGGTAGAGATTGTCGGGCTGGTGTTGACCGGGATTGCCACCGCACCGTGGATGGCGAAAATGGGCGTTTTCCTCGCCGGCGCTGGCTTTTCGCTGGTCTTCCCGGCACTCGGCGTGGTCGCGGTAAAAGCCGTGCCGCAGCAGAACCAGGGGTCGGCGCTGGCGACCTACACGGTGTTTATGGACATGTCGCTGGGCATTACCGGGCCGCTGGCGGGGCTGGTGATGGCGTGGGCAGGGGTACCGGTAATCTATCTTGCCGCGGCGGGTCTGGTGGTTATCGCATTGATGCTGACATGGCGGCTAAAAAAATGGCCCCCGGTGCAGGCACCGGAGGCCACGTCATCATCGTGAAGAATTACTGGATCACGATGGTGTTAATGATGTTTTCAGCAGCCGTCTGCGCTTTCTGCTGATTTTCCGCCGGCAGGGTGATCTGCAGGGTCAGCAGTTTATTATCGACCTTACCAAGCACCACGGAAGAGTAAGCGGTCTGACCTTTTGCTGAAATGATGCTGTCCAGCTGTTGCAGCGTGTGGCCTTTCAGTTCGATAGATTTATTGGTCACGACCTGCAGCTGCGGATCGCGGCTGCGCTGCTGATCTTCCAGACGTTTGGTCATGACGGCCAGGTCTTCGCTGGTGTCGTCGCCCACAATCACAATAACGGCTTTCTGCCCGGTTGCATCGGAGTAAACGTGCATATTGTTCGCCTGGGTACCCAGCTTGCCGCTCTGGTCAGTCATATCTGCTGGCAGAGAGAAACTGAGTTTACCGTCCAGCAGACTCACCGGCTGACCGGTGGCGTTGCTCTCTGCAGACGCGCCCTGAGCAGGCGTTTTCGTGTCGCTGTTATCACAGGCTGCAAGGCCCACAACCAGCAGGCCAATCCCGACATATTTAACCAGATTGCGCATTAACTTCTTCCTTTCGATAAACGGCCATAACGGCTGATTGGCTCATCTTATCACAACTGATAAAGCGAACCCTTAACCAGCCTGCAATGCTGTGATTTCAGATTTATCTGCGAGTCTTTTCAGCAGCATATTCAGCAGGACGCCGTACATCGGCAGGAAGAACACAATGCTGATAAGCACCTTGAAGCAGTAGTCCACAAGGGCGATTTCCATCCAGTGCTGGGCCATAAATGCGTCCGGGCTACGCCAGAATGCGATAAAGAAGAAGGCCAGCGTGTCGCTGACGTTGCCGAACAGCGTGGACGCCGTGGGTGCCATCCACCAGCGATGATTTTGACGCAGGCGGTTAAACACGTGAACGTCGAGGATCTGCCCCAGCGCGTAGGCCATAAAGCTGGCGGAGGCGATACGGGCAACAAACAGGTTGAAGTGCGTTAACGCCTCGAACCCCTGCCAGCTTCCCATATAAAACAGGGAAGAGATCACGTACGAAATGAACAGCGCCGGCAGCATGACCGCAAAAATAATGCGGCGAGCCAGCGGTGCGCCGAAAATACGCACGGTCAAATCAGTGGCGAGAAAAATAAACGGGAAACTGAACGCACCCCACGTGGTATGAAAACCAAAGATGGAGATCGGGAGTTGCACCAGATAGTTGCTGGAGGTAATCACCAGCAAATGAAAAAGCGAAAGCCAGAACAACGCTTTAACGCGCTGCGAATCAGAAAACTGCATCATGTTGTAACCTTTTTATACGTTGGGGTGAGGGAACCCAATAAAAACCGCAGCATGATACTGCTTTGGCCGGACATTGCAATGGTTAGTTTTTACGCAATCGTTAACCTGGTTGCATTGCCGACGATGGGGCGTAAACTACAGCCGTTTTTACCTGACCGAGAAGAACATGACCGATCTGTTTTCCAGCCCAGACCACACCCTTGATGCTCAGGGCCTTCGCTGCCCGGAGCCGGTAATGATGGTACGTAAAACCGTGCGCAACATGCAGACCGGTGAGACGCTGCTGATCATCGCCGACGACCCCGCCACCACCCGCGACATTCCCGGTTTTTGTACCTTTATGGAACATGAGCTGGTGGCACAGCAGACCGAAACGCTGCCGTACCGGTATGTGATCCGTAAGGGGTAAATGTGGCCTGATGGCCTCACCCCGACCCTCTCCCACCGGGAGAGGGAGAAAACCTTTCTAAACCATCGTTTCAAAATTTCACGCTTTTGTGAGGCGCTTCACCTCCGCTTTTCCGGCCGTAGTCTAGTTTTTAAGCGTACAAAAATAAAACACTGTTTTAACGCTTATCTCACTACCCTGGAGTTGACCCGATGAAAACGACCCTCAAGCCGTTACTGGCCGCCCTGTGCCTCTCCGCTTTTGCCTGCTCTGTCGCTGCGCAAACCATCAAAGCCGCCGATGTGCACCCTGAAGGCTACCCGAACGTGGTGGCGGTTCAGCAAATGGGTGAAAAACTCAAACAACAAACCGACGGCAAGCTGGAGATCAAGGTCTTCCCCGGCGGCGTGCTGGGGGATGAAAAACAGATGATTGAGCAGGCGCAGATGGGGGCGATCGATATGATCCGCGTCTCGATGGCGCCGGTGGCGGCCATCCTGCCCGATATCGAAGTCTTCACGCTGCCCTACGTTTTCCGCGATGAAGACCACATGCACAAAGTGATCGACGGGGATATCGGCAAGCAAATTGGCGATAAGCTAACTGCCAACCCGAAATCACGACTGGTGTTCCTCGGCTGGATGGACTCCGGCACCCGCAACCTGATCACCAAAGATCCGATTGTTAAACCCGACGATCTGAAAGGGAAGAAAATCCGCGTACAGGGCAGTCCGGTGGCGCTGGCGACGCTCAAAGATATGGGCGCTAACGCGGTGGCAATGGGGGTAAGCGAAGTTTACAGCGGAATGCAAACCGGCGTGATTGACGGCGCGGAGAATAATCCACCGACCTATGTCGCGCATAACTATATGCCGGTCGCCAAAAACTACACCCTCAGCGGCCACTTTATCACCCCGGAAATGCTGCTCTACTCAAAAGTGAAGTGGGACAAACTCAGCGCCGACGAGCAGAAAAAGATCCTGACCCTGGCCCGTGAAGCCCAGTTTGAACAACGTAAGTTGTGGGAAGCCTATAACGCCCAGGCGCTGGAAAAAATGAAGGCTGGCGGGGTGCAGTTCCACGAGATCGACAAAACGGTATTTATCAAAGCCACAGAGCCGGTGCGCGCCCAGTATGGCGAAAAGCATCAGGATCTGATGAAAGCCATCGCTGACGTCAAGTAACCGGAGTACGTATGTCCGAACTCTATCTGAAGTGGATGGACCGTCTCTACCTGCTGGCGATGGCCGTGGCGGGCATTTCGCTGCTGGTGATGACGATTGTGATCCCCATCGGCATTTTTTCGCGCTATGTGCTTAACCGCGGTGAATCCTGGCCGGAGCCGGTTGCCATCATCTGCATGGTGACCTTCACCTTTATCGGCGCGGCGGTCAGCTACCGTGCCGGTTCGCACATTGCGGTGAATATGCTCACCGACCGGCTGCCCGGGCCGTTAAAAACCGTCTGCGCACGGGCCGTTGATCTGCTGATGCTGCTGATCGCTGGCCTGATGTTCTGGTACAGCTACTGGCTGTGCGTCGAACTCTGGGAGCAACCGGTCGCCGAATTTCCGGTCCTGACCTCCGGCGAGAGCTATCTGCCGCTGCCGGTGGGCTCTGCCGTTCTGATCCTGTTTGTGATTGAGCGCCTGCTGTTTGGCTCGCAGGAAAACCGTCCCGTCGTGCTGATCGGCAACCACAGTTAAGGGGTGAACAATGGATGCATTCGTTTTGTTATTCACCCTCGCCATTTTGCTGGCGCTGGGGATGCCGGTGGCCTTTGCCGTCGGGCTAAGCGCCGTCGCGGGCGCGTTGTGGATAGATTTACCTCTCGAGGCGCTGATGATTCAGATAACCAGCGGGGTGAATAAATTCACGCTGCTGGCGATCCCCTTCTTTATTCTCGCGGGTGCGATTATGGCGGAAGGGGGGATTGCCCGACGGCTGGTCAATTTCGCCTACGTGTTTGTTGGCTTTATTCGCGGTGGGCTGTCGCTGGTGAATATTGTGGCCTCCACCTTCTTCGGCGCGATTTCCGGCTCGTCGGTGGCGGATACGGCCTCCATTGGCAGCGTAATGATCCCGGAGATGGAGAAGAAGGGCTATCCGCGCGATTATGCGGCGGCGGTGACCGCCAGCGGGTCGGTACAGGCGATTTTGATCCCGCCCAGCCACAACTCGGTAATTTATTCCCTCGCGGCAGGCGGGACGGTCTCTATCGCGACGCTGTTTATCGCGGGGGTGCTGCCAGGGCTGCTGCTCGGCGTAAGCCTGATGGCAATGTGTCTGGGCTTTGCCCGCAAACGTGGCTACCCGAAAGGGGAAAAAATTCCCTTTAAGCAGGCGCTGAAAATCACGCTGGACGCGCTGTGGGGGCTGATGACCGTGGTGATTATTCTCGGTGGGATACTGTCCGGGATATTTACCGCAACGGAATCCGCTGCTGTGGCCTGTCTGTGGGCGTTCTTTGTCACCATGTTTATCTACCGGGACTACAAATGGAACGAACTGCCGAAGCTGATGTGCAGGACGGTGAAAACCGTCACCATCGTGATGATACTGATTGGCTTTGCGGCGGCGTTTGGCGCGGTGATGACCTACATGCAGCTCCCGAGCCGTATCACCGAGTTCTTCACCTCGCTCTCCGATAACAAGTACGTGATCCTGATGTATCTCAACATTATGCTACTGCTGATCGGCACGTTAATGGACATGGCGCCGATCATCCTGATCCTGACGCCAGTGCTGTTGCCGGTAACCAATTCGCTGGGCATCGATCCGGTGCATTTTGGGATGATCATGATGGTGAACCTGGGGATCGGGCTAATTACGCCGCCGGTCGGTTCGGTGCTGTTTGTGGCGAGTGCGGTAAGTAAACAGAAAATCGAGCATGTGGTTCGCGCCATGCTGCCGTTTTACGGCATGCTGCTGGTGGTGCTGGCGATGGTGACGTACATCCCGGCCATCTCGCTGTGGCTGCCGCGCGTGTTAGGGATGCAGTGACGCCGTTTTCCGCCCTCTCCCGGTGGGAGAGGGCATCTCGTGTTATTGTCGACGTAATAAGCGGAGCGCGTTCGCCGTCACCAGTACCGTCGCGCCGGTATCCGCCAGCACCGCCAGCCACAGGCCGGTTATACCGAGCAGCGTGGTGACCAGGAAAATTCCCTTCAGGCCCAGCGCAATCCCGATGTTCTGACGGATATTGGCCCGCGTGGCGCGCGCCAGAGCAATCATCTGCGCCAGCCCGGTCAGGCGGTTATGGGTGAGTGCCGCGTCGGCGGTTTCCAGCGCCACGTCGGTGCCGCTGCCCATTGCAATGCCAATGGTGGCAGCTTTCATCGCCGGGGCATCGTTGATGCCGTCACCCACCATTGCCAGCGGTGCATGGTTGTTCAGTTCCGTTACGGCGCGCACTTTATCCGCAGGCAATAACCCGGCTTTAAACGCCAGCCCCAGCTCACCGGCAATCGCTGCCGCGGCTCGCGGGTTATCCCCGGTGAGGATCACCCCCTGCACGCCCAGTTGATGCAACGCGGCGACGGCGTCTTTTGCATCGTCACGCAGGGTGTCACACAGTGCCAGCATCCCTATCGCCACGCCGTTTTGCACCACCATCACCACGGTTTGCCCGGCCTGTTCCAGCGCCTGGACTGGCTGGCTCAGCCCGGCCGCCGGAAACGTATTCGCGGCAACGATCAGGACGTTATTCCCTTCAACGTCGGCTTCAATCCCGGACCCGACCAGCGCCCGCTGTGCGGTGGCGGCAGGGATGTCCAGCCCACGCGACTGCGCCTCGCGGACTATTGCCTGTGCCAGCGGGTGGGTGGAGCCTTGTTCGACGGCAGCGGCCAGGGTGAGCAGCGTGTTTTCACTGACCTCCTGAGGATAAATGCCCGTGACCTGCGGTTTACCCACCGTCAGCGTACCGGTTTTATCGAAGGCGATATGTTGCACCTGGCTCAGCTGCTCCAGCGCCGCACCGCCTTTAATCAGCGCTCCACGACGCGCCGCGGCCGCCAGGCCGGAGGTAATGGCCGCCGGCGTGGAGATCACCAGCGCGCACGGGCAACCAATCAGCAGCAACGTCAGACCTTTATAAACCCAGCCTTCCCAGGCTGCGCCCAGGAACAGCGGTGGAATAATTGTCACCAGCAGGGCGACCAGCATGATGGCGGGGGTGTAGATCCGGCTGAAGCGATCGATAAAGCGCTCAACGGGTGCGCGACGCTCCTCGGCCTCTTCTATCAGCTTCAGGATGCGGTCGATGGCGCTCTCACCCGGTCCGGAGAGGACCGTGAGTTGTACCAGACGATCGACGCTGGTGGCGCCTGCAGGCACTTTCTCGCCCGCTGAGCGTTCAACCGGAATCGACTCGCCAGTAAGGGCACTTTCATCGAAACTCGCCGTGGCGGTAAGCAATTCACAGTCCGCAGGCAGACGCCCGCCGGCGGCGACCTCAATCACATCACCCGGGCGCAGCGTGTTAATAGCCACCGTCTGGCGTTCGCTGCCTGTCACCCGCGTTGCGGTTTCCGGTTTCAGCGCCATCAGCGCGCTGACCCCTTTCCGTGCCCGACTCGCCGCCCAGCCCTCAAGGCGCTCGCCAATTAAGAACAGCAACAGCACCATGGCCGCTTCCGCCGTCGCGCCAATAAACAACGCGCCGATCGCCGCCACGCTCATCAGCGTTTCGATGGCGAACCAGCTTCCGCTTTTCATCAGCCGCACGGCCTGACGGGCAATCGGAAACAGTCCGACAAGCGTCGTGGCGATGAACGCCAGGTTACCGAACGGGTGGTTAAACTGCTCCAGACCCCAGCTCAGGGCCATCATGATGACAAGGGTGATAATGGGCAGGTTTTCTCGCAGGGCTGACGTCTTTTCGACAGATGCGGTTTCGCTGCGCAGGCTGTAACCGGCCTTACTGACGGCGGCTTCAACCAGCGTGCTGATGTCATTATCGGCGCTGACCAGCAGCTTTTCGGTGGCGAAGAGCACCTGGACGTGGCTGACGCCCGGGACCTGTTTTACCGCGTTTTCGACTTTACGGGCGCAGGCCGCGCAGTCCATACCGTTGACCACCCAGCTGTAGCGGTTTGCGCTTTCCGGGAGCGGCGGCGTGTTTTGCGTTTCGCATGCGCCGTCGCAGCAGCAGTCGTCCTTCGCAGGAACAGGGCTGAGCTTAAGTGCCGAGAATTGTGGAACTTTTTTAGGTGTTTCTGGAGTCGACATGGCAGTCTCCGGTAATGATAATTTTCTCATTAACCGCAGCATACACTCTGGAGTCGACTCCAGAGTCAAGGCTTATTTAGATATACAGTGAACGCACAATCAGGAAGTGCCCGGCAAAGTAGCAGGCGGCGGCAATCGCGTTATCCGCACGGAAGCGGCGACGATAGTGGCTGCCCAGCCAGACGATATTCCCGAGTAACAGCAGCGTGGCACCAAAGAACGCGGACATTGCCGGTGCCGTCGGACGGAAGAACCACAGTTCACCCGCCAGCCATACCATCACCAGCGTCATGGCGATAAACGTGCAGACAGGCAAGCGCATCTCTTCCAGACGCGTCCAGATCACCGCGATCAACAGCGCGCCAATGACCAGCAGCACCAGCGGCAGCGGCCAGAAGAAGGAGAGCGTCATCTGGCTGGCGAAGTAAATGGTATAAAGCAGATGCGACAGGAAAAATGCCCCAACGGCATACAGCAGGCGCTGTCGCGGCAGCAGGGTTAAGGCATCACCAATCAGGGACGCACACAGACCGGCAAGAACCAGATAGCTGACGGCGTTAAACATGGGCGCTTGCCAGGCAAGCAGCAGGAGTAACAACAGCGTGACGGGTTTAAACAACCATCGCTGCCAGGCAGGGCCGCGATAGGATGCATCGACGTAAAGCCATGCGGAAAAACAGACAGCGATAAATGACCAAAGCATATTAACTCCCTGTAACTGTTGAGTCTGAATAATCAGTTTCTTATTCAGTGTAGTGATGGGGGCAGGCGTTTGGCAATGCCGGGGAAGGCAAGGTATCCTGAATTCCGTATAATCTGATGGGATTTTTGAATGAGCAAGATGCCGCTTTTTTTCGTTATCGTGGTGGCGATTATCGTCATTGCCGCCTCCTTTCGTTTCGTGCAGCAGCGCCGTGAGAAGGCGGACAACGATGCCGCGCCGCTGATGCAAAAACGCGTGGTGGTAAGCAATAAACGCGAGAAAGCCCTCAATGACCGACGCTCGCGCCAGCAGCAGGTTACGCCGGCGGGAGCCACCATGCGCTATGAAGCGAGCTTTAAGCCGGAAACCGGCGGGCTGGAGATGACCTACCGTCTGGAGGCGCAGCAGTACCATCAACTGACGGTGGGAGAAAAAGGGATGCTGAGTTACAAAGGGTCGCGGTTTGAAGGGTTTACGCCAGATCGGTAATGTTCCCTCTCCCGCAGGGAGAGGGGTAGGCTGAGGCTTGAGGCGCCTTACTTCTTCGCCTGGGCCTTAAATTTCTTCATCCACACCAGCAGTTCAAATACGCCAAAAATAAACACGCGCAGCTGCTGCCAGCCGGTCATCTGCGGACCGTCTTTTGGCAGGCCGTTTTTCAGCATCACCATCTGCAGGGCGTGCATGAAGGTGGTAAAGATAAAGGCCACGTTCACAAAGATGTTCATCGGGCGCGGGAACGGGTGCACCAGATTGAGGAGCAGAAATGCCCAGACGCCCAGCATCAACAAACGTCCCACATTAATCAGTACTGGCATTGGATTCTCCTTGTGCCTGACGGTGATACAGACGATAAGCGACCTGACCTGCCACTTTTTCTCGGTGCAGATCCCAGTGTACCGGGACCGGCGGTAAACCATTTTCGACTTCGCTTTCGACGTAGATTAACGCGTCATCCGCCAGCCAGCCGTTGTTTTCCAGCAGGGATAACGTCTCTTCCAGCAGCCCCTTGCGGAACGGCGGGTCGACAAACACCACGTTGTGCGGCGTGCCCTTTTGCGCGAGGAAGCTCAGTGTGTTGGTATTCACTACTTTGGCGTTGGTCGCTTTCAGCGTTGCCAGATTTTGCTGCAACGTCTGCGCAACGCCGCGCTCCATCTCCAGCAGCGTGGCGCTGGCGGCATAGCGCGACAGCGCCTCCAGACCCAGCGCGCCGCTGCCCGCGAAGCAGTCAAGGCAGTGGGCATCCACCATTGAGGGGGCCAGCCAGTTAAACAGCGTTTCGCGTACGCGGTCCGTGGTTGGGCGTAGTCCGGGGCTATCCGGCACCGGTAATTTCCGGCCTCGCCATTGGCCGCCGATAATACGAATTTGACCGGCTGGGGCGCGGTTGGGTTTCTTCATCTCTGGAAAGCTCTGTTAACAATTGGCCTGCGATTGCGGGCGGTGATGTCAATTAAGTAAAGTGTTAGACTATTTCATCATTTTTTTAGCTTCCATGTATATAGCGCCGCGAGGAGTGTAGTCGCAGATGGCAAAACAAAAAAAACGTGGCTTCTTTTCCTGGCTGGGCTTCGGTGAAAAAGAGCAAGAAACAGAGCAGAAAACCGAAGAACAACAAGCCGTTGAAGAGCAGTCTCAGCCTGAAACGCCGGTAGAAACTGCCGCCGTTGTCGACGCGGAAGAGCACGCGCACAGCAAAGAAGAGACCGAAGCCTTTGCTGAAGAGGTGGTGGAAGTTACCGAACAGGTTCAGGAAAGCGAGAAGCCAGAACCCGTTGTGGTAGAAGACGTTATCGATACGCCGCAGGCGATTATCGAGCATGAAACGTTGCCGCTGCCGGAAGAGGTGAAAGCCGAAGAGGTTTCAGCGCAGGAGTGGCAGGCCGAGGCAGAAACCGTCGAAATTGTTGATGCGGTGGAAGAAGAAGCACAAGACGAGCCAGTGCTTACCGACGAAGAGCTGGAAGCCCAGGCGCTGGCGGAAGAAGCGGTTATCGTCGTGCCGGTGGAAGCGCAACCAGAGCAGGGTGAAGAGGTTGCTCAGGAGCAGGAAAAACCCACCAAAGAAGGTTTCTTCGCCCGCCTGAAGCGTAGCCTGCTCAAAACCAAAGAAAACTTAGGTTCCGGATTTATCAGTCTGTTCCGCGGCAAGAAGATCGACGACGATCTCTTTGAAGAGCTGGAAGAGCAACTGCTGATCGCCGACGTTGGGGTGGAAACAACCCGTAAGATCATCGCCAGTCTGACCGAAGGGGCGAGCCGCAAGGAGTTGCGTGACGCCGAAGCGCTGTACGGTCTGCTGAAAGACGAGATGGGCGAAATCCTCGCAAAAGTTGACGAACCGCTTAATATTGAAGGCAAAACGCCATTTGTTATTCTGATGGTTGGCGTGAACGGTGTGGGGAAAACCACCACCATCGGCAAGCTGGCGCGACAGTTTGAGCAGCAGGGCAAATCGGTAATGCTGGCGGCAGGTGATACCTTCCGTGCGGCGGCGGTTGAGCAGCTGCAGGTCTGGGGCCAGCGTAACAACATCCCGGTGATTGCGCAGCATACCGGTGCGGATTCCGCCTCCGTTATCTTTGACGCTATTCAGGCGGCGAAGTCGCGTAACGTGGATGTGCTGATTGCCGATACCGCAGGGCGTTTGCAGAACAAAGCGCACCTGATGGAAGAGTTGAAGAAAATCGTCCGCGTCATGAAGAAGCTGGACGAAGAGGCACCGCATGAAATTATGCTGACCATTGATGCCAGCACCGGACAGAACGCCATCAGCCAGGCGAAGCTGTTCCATGAAGCGGTAGGGCTGACCGGGATCACGCTGACCAAACTGGACGGCACCGCGAAAGGCGGGGTGATCTTCTCCGTGGCCGATCAGTTCAATATTCCTATCCGTTACATCGGTGTGGGCGAGCGTATTGAGGATTTACGTCCGTTTAAAGCGGACGACTTTATTGAGGCACTATTTGCCCGAGAGGACTAACAATGATTCGCTTTGAACACGTCAGCAAGGCCTATCTCGGTGGGAGACAAGCGCTGCAGGGGGTGACATTCCACCTGCAGCCAGGCGAGATGGCATTCCTGACCGGCCATTCCGGCGCGGGGAAAAGTACCCTGCTCAAGCTTATCTGTGGGATCGAGCGGCCGAGCGCCGGGAAAATCTGGTTCAGCGGCCATGATATTAGCCGTCTGAAAAACCGTGAGGTGCCGTTCCTGCGTCGTCAGATTGGCATGATTTTCCAGGACCACCACCTGCTGATGGATCGCACCGTTTTCGATAACGTGGCCATTCCGCTGATTATTGCCGGTGCCAGCTATGATGATATCCGTCGTCGCGTCTCTGCGGCGCTGGATAAAGTCGGGCTGCTGGACAAAGCGAAGAACTTCCCGATCCAGCTGTCTGGCGGTGAACAGCAGCGTGTGGGGATTGCCCGTGCGGTGGTGAACAAACCTGCGGTACTGCTGGCGGATGAACCGACCGGTAACCTGGACGACGCCCTGTCAGAAGGGATTTTGCGTCTGTTTGAGGAATTTAACCGCGTTGGGGTGACGGTATTGATGGCAACGCACGACATCGGGCTGATTTCCCGTCGTTCGTACCGCATGCTGACCCTGAGCGACGGTCATTTGCACGGAGGCCTCGGTGAATAAGCGTGATGCAATAAACCAGATTCGGCAGTTCGGAAACCGGTTTGACCGCTTCCGTAAGCCGCAGGGCGGCGGTGACGGCAATCGTAATGCGCCAAAGCGTGCGAAAGCGGCGCCTAAGCCGAACTCCCGCAAAACCAACGTGTTCAACGAGCAGGTGCGTTATGCGTTCCACGGTGCGTTGCAGGACCTGAAAAGCAAACCGCTGGCGACGTTCCTGACGGTGATGGTGATTGCCATCTCCCTGACGCTGCCAAGCGTCTGCTACATGGTCTATAAAAACGTTAACCAGGCGGCGTCGCAGTACTATCCTTCTCCGCAGATCACGGTCTATCTGGATAAGGCGCTCGACGATAACGCGGCGGCGCAGGTTGTGGGGCAAATCCAGGCCGAACAGGGCGTAGAGAAAGTGAATTATCTCTCTCGTGAAGAAGCCCTGGGTGAGTTCCGTAACTGGTCAGGCTTTGGCGGTGCGCTGGACATGCTTGAAGAGAACCCCCTCCCGGCCGTGGCGGTGGTGATCCCGAAACTCGATTTCCAGGGGACCGATTCGCTCAACACCCTGCGTGACCGCATCACCCGTATCAACGGGATTGATGAAGTGCGCATGGATGACAGCTGGTTTGCGCGTCTTGCTGCGCTGACCGGGCTGGTAGGGCGCGTGGCGGCGATGATTGGTGTGCTGATGGTGGCGGCGGTCTTCCTCGTCATCGGTAACAGCGTACGCCTGAGCATTTTCGCGCGTCGCGACACCATCAACGTGCAGAAACTGATTGGTGCGACGGATGGCTTCATCCTGCGTCCGTTCCTGTACGGCGGCGCATTGCTCGGTTTTTCCGGCGCATTTCTTTCACTGATATTGTCAGAAATTTTGGTGATGCGGCTGTCCTCTGCCGTAACCGAGGTAGCGCAGGTTTTCGGAACGAAGTTTGATATCAGCGGCTTAGGGTTCGATGAGTGCCTGTTACTGCTGCTGGTGTGCTCGATGATCGGCTGGGTGGCAGCATGGCTGGCAACCGTGCAACATTTACGTCACTTTACTCCCGACTAATAAAAGCGTGATATAATCTTTCCCTGCACCGAGATGTTCGCTCTGCAGGGAAAGCGTCCCTGTTGTCTCTTCCCCTGTTATCATCTCCATGTCACAATTTGTGCGTAATTTATTCACCGTTGCACCTGGAACTTGTGGATAAAATCACTGTCTGATAAAAGAGTGAATGCTAATCTCGTGGCTCAAACGCTTTGGCATGGTTGTTGCCTGATGGGGACAGCCTGGACCAGAAGAAACATTGAGAGGAATGAATGACCAAAGAAATGCAAACTTTAGCTTTAGCCCCTGTTGGTAACCTGGAATCTTATATCCGGGCTGCGAACACCTGGCCGATGTTAACGGCCGAGGAAGAAAAGGAGCTTGCTGAAAAGCTGCATTACCAGGGCGATCTGGAAGCAGCGAAAAAGCTGATCCTGTCTCACCTGCGCTTTGTTGTTCACATTGCTCGTAATTATGCGGGCTATGGCCTGCCGCAGGCGGACTTGATTCAGGAAGGTAACATCGGTCTGATGAAGGCTGTACGTCGCTTCAACCCGGAAGTGGGTGTGCGACTGGTCTCCTTCGCCGTGCACTGGATCAAAGCAGAAATTCATGAATACGTGCTGCGCAACTGGCGTATCGTGAAAGTCGCCACGACAAAAGCGCAACGTAAACTGTTCTTCAACCTGCGTAAAACCAAGCAGCGTCTGGGCTGGTTCAATCAGGATGAAGTTGAAATGGTGGCGCGCGAGCTGGGCGTATCCAGCAAAGACGTGCGTGAGATGGAATCCCGTATGGCCGCGCAGGACATGACCTTCGATATGTCCTCCGACGACGACGGCTCTGACAGCCAGCCAATGGCACCGGTTCTGTATCTGCAGGATAAAACTTCTAACTTTGCTGACGGCATTGAAGAGGATAACTGGGAAGATCAGGCCGCGAACAAGCTGACTTCAGCAATGGAAGGCCTCGACGAACGTAGCCAGGATATTATCCGCGCCCGCTGGCTGGACGAAGACAACAAGTCCACGCTGCAGGAGCTGGCCGATCGCTACGGCGTCTCCGCTGAACGTGTGCGTCAGCTTGAAAAGAACGCCATGAAAAAACTTCGCGCCGCTATCGAAGCGTAATTTCCGCGATGTCCCCGATAACCCTCGAATGCAAATTCGGGGGTTTTGTTTTTTTATCTCCCGCTCTGGCGAATTCCCTCCCCCTGGCAAACACTTACAGATGCGCTAAGCAGGTGACTTTCTCAGGGGGACAGGGTGAAAAACAGTGAACTGAATGACCGGCGTTTGCAGGCGACGCCGCGCGGTATCGGCGTGATGTGTAACTTCTACGCCGATAAAGCCGAAAATGCCACGGTGTGGGACGTCGAGGGTAACGAGTATATCGACTTCGCCGCCGGGATTGCGGTGCTGAATACCGGCCATCGGCATCCAAAAGTTATTGCCGCCATCGAAAAACAACTCCACGCATTTACCCATACGGCATACCAGATTGTCCCGTACGAAGGCTATGTGGCGCTTGCCGAGCGCATCAACCAACGTGTACCCGTTGATGGGCCTGCCAAAACGGCTTTCTTCTCTACGGGAGCAGAGGCGGTCGAAAACGCGGTAAAAATTGCCCGCGCGTATACCCGTCGTCCTGGCCTGATCGCCTTTGGCGGTGCCTTCCACGGCCGTACCTTTATGACGATGGCGTTGACGGGGAAAGTGGCGCCGTACAAACTCGGTTTCGGTCCGTTTCCCGGATCGGTTTATCACGCACACTATCCAAATGATCTGTACGGCGTCAGCACGGCAGAAGCGTTAAAAAGCCTCGAACGCATCTTCAAAGCCGACATTGCGCCGGACCAGGTGGCGGCCATTATCCTGGAACCGGTTCAGGGGGAGGGGGGGTTCAACATTGCCCCCGCCGATTTTATGCAGGCCCTGCGCGAACTGTGCGATACGCACGGAATTTTGCTGATTGCCGACGAAGTGCAAAGTGGCTTTGCGCGAACCGGCAAGCTGTTCTCGATGGAACACCATTGCGTGAAGCCGGATTTGATCACCATGGCGAAAAGCCTGGCCGGCGGGATGCCGCTCTCGGCGGTCTCTGGCCGGGCGGAGGTGATGGATGCCCCCGCACCTGGCGGGCTGGGCGGGACTTACGCCGGCAACCCGCTGGCGATTGCCGCAGCCCATGCCGTGCTGGATGTGATTGATGAAGAGGATCTCTGCACGCGCGCGGCGCATCTTGGCCATCATCTGGTGGAAGTGCTGAACAAAGCGAAGGGCGACTGTCCGTTTATCGCTGATATTCGTGCTCAGGGCTCAATGGTGGCGGTGGAGTTTAACGACCCGCAAACCGGACTGCCGTCGCCGGAATTCACGCGTCAGGTCCAGGAGCGTGCGTTACAGGAAGGTCTATTGCTGCTGAGCTGCGGCGTGTACGGCAACGTTATCCGTTTCCTCTATCCGCTTACCATCCCCGAAGTTCAGTTCCGTAAAGCGCTGGATATTATCTCCGCGTCGCTGACACGTTAAAGCCCTGGCCCGGCGGTGATCCCTGCCGGGCTTATCATATATTCATTTCAAATTAGCTATTCCAAAATCATAAAAATGGGGTATGTTTTAGCAGAGTATGCTGAAAAAGCGCGACTGTCATACCTATAACTGAAATAAAGCGCTACACAACAACATCACGACAATCGTAATAACCATAATAATGGGGAATCTCAGGATGAATATGAAGGGTAAAACGTTACTGGCAGGATGTATTGCGTTGGCATTCAGCACGATGGCACAGGCCGATATTAAAGTGGCTGTCGTGGGCGCGATGTCCGGTCCGGTAGCACAGTACGGCGACCAGGAATTTACCGGCGCAGAACAGGCGGTTGCAGACATTAATGCTAAGGGCGGCATCAAGGGCGAAAAACTGCAGATCGTAAAATATGATGATGCCTGTGACCCGAAACAAGCGGTTGCCGTGGCGAACAAAGTGGTGAACGACGGGATCAAATACGTTATCGGCCACCTGTGCTCCTCTTCCACGCAGCCCGCATCTGATATCTACGAAGACGAAGGCATTCTGATGATCACCCCGGCTGCAACGGCGCCGGAGCTGACCGCTCGTGGCTATAAGCTGACCCTGCGTACCACCGGTCTGGATTCAGACCAGGGCCCAACCGCGGCAAAATACATTCTGGACAACGTGAAGCCGAAGCGTATCGCGATTGTTCACGACAAACAGCAGTACGGTGAAGGTCTGGCGCGTGCCGTGCAGGATGGTCTGAAGAAAGGCAATGCCAATGTGGTCTTCTTCGACGGTATCACCGCCGGTGAGAAAGACTTCTCCACTCTGGTGGCACGTCTGAAGAAAGAGAATATTGATTTCGTTTACTACGGTGGCTATCACCCTGAAATGGGACAGATCCTGCGTCAGGCACGTGCGGCCGGCCTGAAAACCCAGTTTATGGGCCCGGAAGGGGTGGCGAACGTTTCCCTGTCTAACATCGCCGGTGAGTCTGCTGAAGGCCTGCTGGTGACCAAACCTAAGAACTACGACCAGGTGCCTGCGAACAAACCGATCGTAGATGCCATCAAGGCGAAGAAACAGGATCCAAGCGGCGCGTTTGTCTGGACCACCTACGCTGCGCTGCAGTCTCTGCAGGCGGGTCTGAACCAGTCAGCCGATCCGGCTGAGATTGCCACTTGGCTGAAAGCCAACTCTGTCGATACCGTGATGGGTCCGCTTTCCTGGGATGCGAAGGGCGATCTGAAAGGCTTCGAGTTCGGCGTGTTTGACTGGCATGCTAACGGAACGGCGACCGACGCCAAATAAAAGCAAACGGCAACCTTTCGGTTGCCGTTTTAGTATTTGCACCCTCTCCTGTGGGAGAGGGGCGGGGGGAGGGCATCAGGCGGCATTCAGCAAACCTGACGTTTCTCCCACCCGTTTTCCTGCGCCGTAAACCCTAACGCCTGCATAAACGCCGCCATCACGCCGCGGTCTTCCACGCCCACGTCCGCCATCCACCAGGAGGTGACGTTCGGGTTTTCACGGATTATCTCTTCAATTAAATACTGCCCCACACCGCGACGACGGGTCACGTCACGTACGCGCAGTGAGTCCAGCGCCCCTTCGGTGCCGCTCAGGGTCACGCGAACCGCGGCGAGCAGACGCTCGTTAAAGCGCGCGGCGTAGATGCGGTGTGTCTCATCGACACGGAGCGATGAAGGGGAATATTCCGGCCAGATCTTGCCCAGGTCGATATGATCCTGGTCGCTAAAGGTCACCAGACGCACGATAGTCAGTTTCATTAGCTGCTTGTCCAAATCAAATTGAGTAGGGGCAGTGTACTCAATTTATTCCCTCAGCGGCTTCCTCTTTTTATTCCGGCTCACCAGGTGATTAGTTTTTTGGCAGCGCGAAGGGCAGTTTGAAAACACATGGATCGAAAAATAAGCAGAATTTTAACCTGAATGGCAGTGAATTATTCGGCGCTTTGTACCGTTATTTTATGCTGCAAATTGCAATTTTATTTGTTTATCTCTGCCCTATTTCAGAATATTATCTTTGCTTAATCGCCTGAAAAATAGAGATTTTAGTCTGGTTTTTATGAAAAAACTGCGCTAAACCATTAAAGGCGCTGGTAAAAATAGCGTTGTGCATTAAAAGTACAGAATGCTTTTTAACCATAATAAAACAAAATATATACACGACATCACGAATGGGGATTCAGAGATGAAAAGGAACGCGAAGACGTTAATCGCGGGGATGGTTGCATTGGCGATTTCGCATGCAGCCATGGCGGAAGATATTAAGGTTGCTGTAGTGGGTGCGATGTCCGGTCCTGTTGCCCAGTGGGGGGACATGGAGTTCAACGGTGCTCGCCAGGCAATCAAAGACATCAACGCCAAAGGCGGCATCAAAGGCGACAAGCTGGTTGGCGTGGAATATGATGACGCCTGCGATCCCAAACAGGCCGTCGCGGTCGCTAACAAAATCGTGAACGATGGCATCCAGTACGTGATTGGCCACCTGTGCTCGTCGTCCACCCAGCCTGCGTCGGACATCTACGAAGACGAGGGCATTCTGATGATTACCCCGGGCGCAACCAACCCTGAACTGACTCAGCGCGGTTATCAGCACATCATGCGTACTGCCGGTCTGGACTCGTCTCAGGGACCAACCGCCGCCCGATACATCCTCGACACCGTCAAGCCGACGCGCATCGCCATTATTCATGACAAACAGCAGTACGGCGAAGGCCTGGCGCGTTCCGTTCAGGACGGGCTGAAAAAAGGCGGCGCGAATATCGTCTTCTTTGATGGCATTACCGCTGGCGAGAAAGATTTCTCCGCGCTGATCGCCCGTCTGCAAAAAGAGAATATCGATTTTGTTTACTACGGTGGCTACTACCCGGAAATGGGTCAGATGCTGCGTCAGGCGCGTTCGGTCGGGCTGAAAACCCAGTTTATGGGGCCAGAAGGCGTCGGTAACGCTTCCCTGTCGAACATCGCCGGGGACGCAGGCGAAGGCATGCTGGTGACGATGCCAAAACGCTATGACCAGGATCCTGCGAACAAGGCTATCGTAGACGCGCTCAAGGCGCAGAAGAAAGATCCAAGTGGTCCGTATGTCTGGATCACCTACGCGGCGGTGCAGTCTCTGGCAACCGCGCTGGATCGCACCGGCAGCAAAGAACCGCTGGATCTGGTGAAAGATTTAAAAGCACACGGGGCGAACACCGTGATTGGGCCGCTGAACTGGGATGAGAAAGGCGATCTGAAGGGATTTGAGTTTGGTGTCTTTAAGTGGCACGCCGACGGTTCGTCCTCGGTCGCCAAATAATTATCCCACCGCCCGGACCGCCGGGCGGGTATAAAAAGGTTTGCATATGTCCGAGCAGTTTCTCTATTTCCTGCAGCAGATGTTTAACGGCGTCACGCTGGGAAGCACCTACGCGCTGATCGCCATCGGCTACACGATGGTTTACGGCATTATCGGCATGATTAACTTCGCCCACGGCGAGGTCTACATGATCGGTAGCTATGTCTCCTTTATGATTATCGCCGCCCTGATGATGATGGGTATCGACAGCAGCTGGCTGCTGGTCGCCGCCGGGTTTGTCGGCGCGATTGTGATTGCCAGCGCCTATGGCTGGAGCATTGAACGCGTGGCGTACCGGCCGGTGCGTAGCTCCAAACGCCTGATTGCGCTGATCTCCGCCATCGGGATGTCGATCTTCCTGCAAAACTACGTCAGCCTGACGGAAGGCTCGCGCGACGTGGCGCTGCCAAGCCTGTTCAACGGTCAGTGGGTGGTCGGTGCCAGCGAGAACTTCTCTGCCTCTATCACCACCATGCAGCTGGTGATCTGGGTGGTGACCTTCGTTGCGATGCTCGCCCTGACGGTCTTTATCCGCTACTCGCGTATGGGACGCGCCTGCCGTGCCTGCGCAGAAGATCTGAAGATGGCGAGCCTGCTTGGCATCAACACCGATCGCGTTATCGCCCTGACCTTTGTGATTGGGGCAGCGATGGCGGCGGTCGCGGGTGTCCTGCTGGGGCAGTTCTATGGCGTTATCAACCCGTACATCGGCTTTATGGCCGGGATGAAAGCTTTCACCGCGGCGGTCCTGGGCGGTATCGGCAGTATTCCAGGCGCGATGATTGGCGGCCTGATTCTGGGCGTGGCCGAAGCGCTCTCCTCCGCGTATCTGAGTACGGAATATAAAGATGTGGTGTCGTTTGCCCTGCTGATTCTGGTTCTGCTGGTAATGCCTACCGGTATTCTGGGTCGTCCGGAGGTAGAGAAAGTATGAAACCGATGCATTTCGCAATGGCGCTCCTCTCTGCCGCCATGTTCTTCGTGCTGGCAGGCGTCTTTATGGGCGTCCAGTTAGAGCTGGACGGCACAAAACTGGTGGTGGATACCGCCGCCGACATTCGCTGGCAGTGGATATTCATTGGCACCGCGGTCGTGTTTCTGTTCCAGATGCTGCGTCCTGTGTTCCAGAAGACGCTGAAAAGTGTCTCCGGTCCGAAATTCGTTCTGCCGGCTCTCGACGGTTCAACCGTTAAGCAGAAGCTGTTCTTCGTGGCGCTGCTGGTGGCTGCGGTGGCGTGGCCGTTTGTGGTTTCTCGCGGTACGGTCGATATCGCGACCCTGACCATGATCTACGTGATCCTCGGTCTGGGCCTGAACGTGGTGGTGGGGCTGTCTGGCCTGCTGGTGCTGGGCTACGGTGGTTTCTACGCCATCGGGGCCTATACCTTCGCGCTGCTGAACCACTATTACGGTCTCGGCTTCTGGACCTGTCTGCCGCTGGCGGGCCTGGTCTCCGCCGCCGCGGGCTTCCTGCTGGGCTTCCCGGTCTTACGCCTGCGCGGTGACTATCTGGCGATTGTGACCTTAGGCTTCGGCGAAATCGTGCGTATCCTGCTGCTCAACAACACCGAAGTGACCGGCGGCCCGAACGGGATCAGCCAGATCCCGAAACCGACCTTCTTTGGTCTGGAGTTCAGCCGTACGGCTCGCGAAGGGGGCTGGGATACCTTCAGCAACTTCTTTGGCGTGAAGTACGATCCGTCCGACCGGGTGATTTGGCTCTACCTGGTGGCGCTGCTGCTGGTGGTGCTTACCCTGTTTGTGATTAACCGTCTGCTGCGTATGCCGCTGGGCCGTGCGTGGGAAGCGCTGCGTGAAGATGAAATCGCCTGCCGTTCACTGGGCCTCAACCCGACCCGCATCAAGCTGACCGCGTTTACCATCAGCGCCGCGTTTGCCGGTTTTGCCGGTACGCTGTTTGCCGCGCGTCAGGGCTTTGTCAGCCCCGAATCGTTTACCTTTGCCGAATCTGCCTTTGTACTGGCGATTGTGGTGCTCGGCGGTATGGGCTCGCAGTTTGCCGTTATCCTGGCGGCCATTCTGCTGGTGGTCTCCCGTGAGCTGATGCGCGACTTTAACGAATACAGCATGCTGATGCTGGGTGGTTTGATGGTGCTGATGATGATCTGGCGTCCGCAGGGCTTGCTGCCGATGACCCGTCCACAGCTGAAGCTGAAAAACGGGCAAGCGAAAGGAGAGCAGGCATGAGCCAGCCATTATTATCCGTTAACGGCCTGATGATGCGTTTTGGCGGCCTGCTGGCCGTCAACAACGTGAATCTGGATCTGCACAAGAAAGAGATTGTCTCCCTGATTGGCCCTAACGGCGCGGGAAAGACCACGGTCTTTAACTGCCTGACCGGTTTCTACAAGCCGACGGGTGGCACCATCAAGCTGCGCGACCAGCATCTGGAAGGGCTTCCGGGCCAGCAGATTGCCCGCATGGGGGTGGTGCGTACCTTCCAGCACGTGCGTCTGTTCCGCGAGATGACGGTGATAGAGAACCTGCTGGTGGCGCAACACCTGCAGCTCAAAACCGGCCTTTTCTCTGGCCTGCTGAAAACCCCGGCCTTCCGCCGTGCTCAGGATGAAGCGCTCGACCGCGCTGCCACCTGGCTCGACCGTATCGGCCTGCTGCAGCATGCGAACCGTCAGGCCAGCAACCTGGCCTACGGTGACCAGCGTCGTCTGGAGATCGTGCGCTGCATGGTGACGCAGCCAGAAATCCTGATGCTCGATGAACCGGCGGCAGGGCTTAACCCGAAAGAGACCAAAGAGCTGGACGAGTTGATTGCCGAACTGCGCGATCATCACGACACCACCATCCTGCTGATTGAGCATGATATGAAGCTGGTGATGGGCATTTCTGACCGTATCTACGTGGTAAACCAGGGCACGCCGCTGGCAAACGGGACGCCGGAAGAGATCCGCAACAACCCGGACGTGATCCGTGCATACCTGGGTGAGGCATAAGATGGAAAAAGCGATGTTAACGTTCGACAAGATTAATGCTCACTACGGCAAGATACAGGCGCTGCACGACGTCAGCCTGCATATCAATCAGGGCGAAATCGTCACCCTGATTGGCGCGAACGGTGCGGGTAAAACCACGCTGCTCGGCACCCTGTGCGGCGACCCGCGCGCCACCAGCGGGCGGATTGTCTTTGATGGCAAAGATATTACCGACTGGCAAACCGCCAGAATCATGCGTGAAGCGGTGGCGATTGTCCCGGAAGGGCGTCGCGTCTTCTCACGCATGACGGTGGAAGAGAACCTTGCGATGGGCGGCTTCTTTGCTGACCGCGACCAGTACCAGTCCCGCATCAAATGGGTCTATGAGCTGTTTCCGCGTTTGTGGGAGCGCCGTATTCAGCGGGCTGGCACGATGTCCGGTGGTGAACAGCAGATGCTGGCGATTGGCCGCGCGCTGATGAGCCAGCCGCGTTTGCTGCTGCTGGATGAACCGTCGCTCGGTCTTGCGCCGATCATCATTCAGCAGATCTTCGACACCATCGAACAGCTGCGTAAAGAGGGGATGACCATCTTCCTCGTCGAACAGAACGCCAACCAGGCGCTGAAGCTCGCCGACCGCGGCTACGTGCTGGAAAACGGCCACGTGGTGCTCTCCGATACCGGCGACGCGCTGCTGGCAAACGAAGCGGTGCGAAGCGCCTATCTCGGCGGCTAGATAAAAGCAAAAGCAAAAAGGCAACGTCAGTTGCCTTTTTTCATGCAGGGTACCAGACCGCACCGAACTTACCCCAACCGCCTTCACACAACCATCATCCGCCTGACGTTTTGTTGTCATCTCACTGTAAAGAAAAAGTTATTTTTCTGTCATTCGAGCATGTCATGTTACCTCGCGAGCATAAAAACGCGTGATATCGCGCATCCGGCACAATAAGAGAGATGACAATGACATCGTTACGACACACAGCTTTGGGTCTGGCAATGGGGCTGACTTTTGCGGCGAACGCAATGGCTGTCACCACCATTCCGTTCTGGCATTCCATGGAAGGGGAGTTGGGTAAAGAAGTTGACTCCCTGGCGCAGCGTTTCAACGACACCCATCCGGATTACAAAATTGTGCCGGTGTACAAAGGTAACTACGAGCAGAGCCTGAGCGCGGGCATTGCCGCTTTCCGTACCGGTAATGCACCTGCGCTGCTTCAGGTTTACGAAGTCGGTACTGCGACCATGATGGCCTCTAAAGCCATTAAACCGGTCTACGAAGTGTTTAAAGACGCAGGTATCAACTTCGACGAATCGCAGTTCGTGCCGACCGTGGCGGGTTACTACACCGATTCCAAAACCGGTCATCTGTTGTCTCAGCCGTTTAACAGCTCCACGCCGGTGCTGTACTACAACAAAGACGCCTTCAAGAAAGCCGGTTTAGATCCGGAACAACCGCCAAAAACCTGGCAGGATCTGGCGGCGTACACCGCTAAGCTGAAAGCGGCGGGGATGAAGTGCGGCTACGCCAGCGGCTGGCAGGGCTGGATCCAGATTGAAAACTTCAGCGCCTGGCACGGCCTGCCGGTGGCCACTAAAAACAACGGCTTCGACGGCACCGACGCGGTACTGGAGTTCAACAAGCCAGAGCAGGTGAAGCACATCGCTCTGCTTGCCGATCTCAACAAGAAGGGCGATTTCAGCTACTTCGGGCGTAAAGACGAATCCACCGAGAAGTTCTACAACGGTGACTGCGCGATTACGACCGCCTCTTCCGGCTCTCTGGCGGATATCCGTCATTACGCAAAATTCAACTACGGCGTAGGCATGATGCCTTACGATGCTGACGTGAAAGGCGCACCGCAGAACGCCATCATCGGTGGGGCGAGCCTGTGGGTCATGCAGGGCAAAGACAAGGGCACCTACAAGGGCGTGGCCGAGTTCCTCGACTTCCTGGCGAAGCCAGAGAATGCCGCCGAATGGCATCAGAAAACCGGCTACCTGCCTATCACCACGGCTGCGTATGACCTGACCCGCGAGCAGGGCTTCTACAGCAAAAACCCGGGCGCGGATATCGCGACGCGTCAGATGCTCAACAAGCCGCCATTGCCGTTCACCAAAGGCCTGCGTCTGGGGAACATGCCGCAGATCCGTACCATCGTAGATGAAGAGCTGGAAAGCGTGTGGACCGGGAAGAAAACCCCACAGCAGGCGCTGGATTCTGCGGTAGAGCGCGGTAATCAGCTGCTGCGCCGCTTTGAGCAATCAACAAAGTCTTAATCATTTTACCCTCATCCTGTCCCTCTCCCTGTGGGAAGGGCTGGGGTGAGGGCTACCTACGCTGAGCTAAACTATGTCCTCATCCCGTCCGGTGTTCCGTTCGCGCTGGCTGCCGTATTTGCTGGTCGCGCCGCAGCTGGTCATCACCGTTATCTTCTTTATCTGGCCTGCGGGCGAGGCGCTCTGGTACTCGGTACAAAGCGTCGATCCGTTTGGGCTTTCCAGCCAGTTTGTCGGGCTGGACAACTTTACCGCGCTGTTCCACGACAGCTATTACCTCGACGCCTTCTGGACGACCATGAAGTTCAGCGCGCTGGTCACTGTCAGCGGTCTTGTCGCATCGCTCTTTTTCGCGGCGCTGGTGGATTACGTGGTGCGCGGCAGCCGTCTGTATCAGACGCTGATGCTGCTACCTTACGCCGTGGCGCCTGCCGTCGCCGCCGTGCTGTGGATCTTCCTGTTTAACCCAGGGCGCGGGCTGATTACCCATTTCCTGGCGGAGTTCGGCTACGACTGGAACCACGCCCAGAACAGCGGTCAGGCGATGTTCCTGGTGGTCTTCGCGTCGGTGTGGAAACAGATCAGCTACAACTTCCTGTTCTTCTTTGCTGCGCTGCAGTCTATTCCGCGCTCGCTGGTTGAAGCCGCGGCGATTGATGGTGCAGGGCCGGTCCGTCGTTTCTTTAGGCTGTCGCTGCCGCTGATTGCCCCGGTGAGTTTCTTCCTGCTGGTGGTCAACCTGGTTTACGCCTTCTTCGACACCTTCCCGGTGATCGACGCCGCCACGGCCGGTGGCCCGGTGCAGGCCACTACGACGCTTATCTATAAGATCTATCGCGAAGGCTTTGCCGGTCTGGATCTCTCGGCATCCGCCGCCCAGTCGGTCGTGCTGATGTTCCTCGTCATCCTTCTCACGGTAGTGCAGTTCCGTTATGTCGAAAGTAAGGTGCGCTACCAATGATCGAGAACCGTCGCGGGCTGACGATGTTCAGCCACACCATGCTGATTTTGGGCATCATCGTCATTCTGTTCCCGCTGTATGTGGCCTTCGTTGCCGCCACGCTGGACACCAAAGCGGTGTTTGATACGCCGATGACGCTGATCCCAGGCGGGCATCTTTTCGAAAACATGAAAACCATCTGGACCCAGGGCGTGGGCGCTAACAGCGCGCCATTCTGGCTGATGATGCTGAACAGCTTCATCATGGCGTTCGGTATTACGGTGGGCAAAATCACGGTGTCGATGCTCTCGGCGTTCGCCATCGTCTGGTTCCGCTTTCCCCTGCGTAGCCTGTTCTTCTGGATGATCTTCATCACCCTGATGCTGCCGGTCGAAGTGCGTATTTTCCCGACGGTGGAAGTGATCGCCAACCTGAAGATGCTGGACAGCTACGCAGGTTTAACCCTGCCGCTGATGGCCTCGGCCACCGCCACCTTCCTGTTCCGCCAGTTCTTTATGACCCTGCCGGACGAGCTGATTGAGGCCGCGCGTATTGACGGTGCCTCGCCGATGCGCTTCTTCCGTGACATCGTGCTGCCCCTGTCGAAAACCAACCTTGCGGCGCTGTTTGTCATCACCTTTATCTACGGCTGGAACCAGTATCTGTGGCCGCTGCTGATTATTCAGGACGTCAATCTTGGCACCGCCGTGGCGGGCATCAAAGGCATGATCGCCACCGGTGAAGGCACCACGCTCTGGAATCAGGTGATGGCGGCGATGCTGCTCACCCTTATCCCCCCGGTCGTTATCGTTTTAGCCATGCAGCGTGCGTTCGTGCGTGGTTTAGTGGACAGTGAGAAATAAGATGGCAGGTTTAAAATTACAGGCAGTGACCAAAAGCTGGGACAACAAAACCCAGGTCATTCAGCCGTTAACGCTCGACGTGGCGGACGGGGAGTTTATCGTGATGGTTGGCCCGTCAGGCTGCGGCAAATCGACGCTGCTGCGTATGGTTGCCGGGCTTGAACGTGTGACCAGCGGCGATATCTGGATCGATCGCCAGCGCGTGACCGAGATGGAGCCGAAGGACCGGGGCATCGCGATGGTGTTTCAGAACTACGCCCTTTATCCGCACATGAGCGTGGAAGAGAACATGGCCTGGGGGCTGAAAATCCGCGGGATGGGCAAAAGCCATATCGATGAGCGCGTGAAAGAGGCGGCGCGTATTCTGGAGCTGGATGGCCTGCTCAAGCGACGTCCGCGTGAACTGTCCGGCGGACAGCGCCAGCGCGTGGCGATGGGGCGCGCCATTGTGCGTGACCCTGCGGTGTTCCTGTTCGACGAGCCGCTCTCAAACCTTGATGCCAAGCTGCGCGTGCAGATGCGCCTTGAGCTGCAGCAGCTGCACCGTCGTCTGAAAACCACCTCCCTGTATGTGACGCACGATCAGGTGGAAGCGATGACCCTCGCCCAGCGCGTGATGGTGATGAACAAAGGCGTCGCCGAACAGATTGGCACCCCGGTGGAGGTATACGAGAAACCGGCCTCCCGCTTTGTGGCGAGCTTTATTGGCAGCCCGGCGATGAACCTGCTGGAAGGGCGGATCAGCAGCGCCGGTACGCACTTTGAGCTGGAAAGTGGGATGGTGCTGCCCGTAAACGGGTACTATCGTGGCTATGCCGGGCGTAAGATGACGCTCGGTATCCGCCCGGAACATATTAGGTTAACCTCACAGGCGGAAGGCGGCGTGCCGCTGGTCATGGACACGCTGGAGATGCTGGGGGCTGACAACCTGGCGCACGGACGTTGGGGTGAACAAAAAATGGTGGTGCGTCTGGCCCATCAGGAGCGCCCTAAAGCAGGCAGCACGCTGTGGCTGCATCTGCCGGAAAATCACCTGCACGTATTCGACGGTGAAACAGGACAACGTATATGAGTAACTGGCCTTATCCCCACATCGTCGCCCACCGGGGCGGCGGTAAACTGGCGCCGGAAAACACGCTGGCGGCTATCGATATGGGCGCGCATTACGGTCACACGATGATCGAGTTCGACGCCAAGCTATCGAAAGACGGCGAGATTTTCCTTCTGCATGATGACAACCTCGAACGCACCAGCAATGGCTGGGGCGTGGCGGGAGACCTGCCGTGGCGCGATCTGCTGAACGTCGACGCCGGAAGCTGGTACAGCAGCGCGTTCAAAGGCGAGCCGCTGCCGCTGCTGGCAGAAGTGGCCGACCGCTGTCGCCTGCACGGCATGATGGCCAATATCGAAATCAAACCAACCACCGGCACCGGGCCGCTCACAGGTAAAGTCATTGCGCTGGCCGCGCGTGAGCTGTGGGAGGGCATGACGCCACCCCTGCTGTCGTCGTTTGACATTGATGCCCTGGAGGCGGCGCAGGCGTCCGTTCCGGCGTTGCCGCGCGGACTGCTGCTCGACACGTGGCGTGATGACTGGCGTGAGCTGACCAGCCGTTTAGGGTGTGTGTCGATTCACCTGAACCACGCGCTGCTGGATGAGGCACGGGTGAACATGTTGAAAGAAGCGGGGCTGCATATCCTGGTCTATACCGTCAACAAACCCCAGCGCGCGGCGGAGCTGCTGCGCTGGGGGGTGGACAGCATCTGCACCGATGCGATTGACGTGATCGGCCCGAACTTTAGTTCTGCGAAGAATTAAGCATCCCGCCATTCGACGGTGACTGGGACGGCAGCATATGCTGCTGTCCGCTGCCCGACGAGGTCATGCCGCCCAGCATCCCGCCGTTTGGGTTAGGCAGCGGCTGCTCACGCACCTGACCCTGCTGTATGCGCTGGGTGTTGGTGTTCATCTGGTTTTGCAGGCTTTGCTGCTGCATCTGGGTCTGCGTTTTCAACTGCTGGTTTAGCATCCCTTTCTGCTGTTGCTGCTGGCTCATCATCTCCGTTTGCATACGCTGCTGGCTTGGAATGACGTAGCCCTGCTGGTTCGGGTTGTTCATCGTATTGAGTGGCTGTGCGAGCGCGGCAAACGGAAGCAGCGCCGTAAGAATCAGTAAGCGTTTCATTGTCATCTCCCTTCTTTTGAGGCTTCTCTTAAGTTTACCCTGATTTCACCATGACGATGATTTTTTAGGAGTTGTGAACCAGGCTTAAGCGGGGAATATGGCCCTCTTCACCTGGAGAACAATAATGATGAAACCAACGTTTTTGCGCTGGATAGCGATCGCCGCGCTGATGGCAGGCGGCACATTTAGCGTGGCGGCCAACCCGCCAGCGGCTCCGCCAGTCTCGTACGGCGTGGAGGAAGATGTTTTTCATCCCGTGCGGGCAACGCAGGGTATGGTGGCGTCGGTGGATGCGCTGGCAACGAAAGTGGGCGTCGATATTCTCCGGCAGGGCGGTAATGCGGTGGATGCGGCAGTCGCGGTGGGCTATGCGCTGGCGGTGACGCATCCGCAGGCGGGGAACCTGGGCGGCGGCGGCTTTATGATGCTGCGGACCAAAGACGGCAAAACCACCGCCATCGACTTCCGTGAGATGGCCCCCGGACAGGCTTCCCGCGATATGTTCCTTGACGATCAAGGCAACCCGGACAGCAAAAAATCCCTGACTTCGCATCTCGCCTCCGGTACGCCGGGCACCGTCGCAGGCTTCTCCTTGGCGCTGGAAAAATATGGCACCCTGCCGCTCAACAACGTGGTACAGCCTGCGATTAAGCTCGCCCGCGAAGGTTTTGTGGTGAATGACGCCCTGGCTGACGATCTTAAAACCTATGGCAGCGAAGTGATTCCGAATCACGAAAACAGCAAGGCTATCTTCTGGAAAGACGGTGAACCGCTGAAGAAGGGCGATAAGCTGGTGCAGAAGAACCTGGCGAAAAGTCTGGAGCTGATTGCGGAGCACGGCCCGGATGCGTTCTACAAAGGGGCGATTGCCGACCAGATTGCCGAAGAGATGCAAAAGAACGGTGGGCTTATCACCAAAGCGGATCTCGCGGAGTACAAGGCCGTCGAGCGTGAGCCGATTCACGGAAGCTATCGCGGCTATGACGTTTTCTCTATGCCGCCTCCGTCTTCCGGCGGCATTCACATCGTGCAGATCCTCAACATTCTTGAAAACTTCGATATGCACAAGTTCGGCTTCGGCAGTGCGGATGCCATGCAGGTGATGGCAGAGGCGGAAAAACGCGCCTACGCCGACCGTTCAGAATACCTGGGCGACCCGGACTTCGTGAAGGTGCCGTGGCAGGCGCTGACCAATAAAGCCTATGCCAAATCGATTGCTGATGAGATTGACATCAACAAGGCCAAACCGTCGAGCGAGATCCGCCCGGGCAAGCTGGCACCGTATGAGAGCAACCAGACCACCCACTTCTCGGTGGTGGATAAAGACGGTAACGCGGTGGCGGTGACCTATACCCTCAACACCACCTTTGGTACAGGCATCGTGGCAGGCAACAGCGGGATTCTGCTCAATAACGAGATGGATGACTTCTCGGCCAAACCGGGCGTGCCGAACGTCTACGGACTGGTGGGTGGGGATGCGAATGCGGTCGGACCGAAGAAGCGTCCGCTGTCGTCCATGTCGCCTACCATCGTGGTCAAAGACGGTAAAACCTGGCTGGTGACAGGCAGCCCTGGCGGCAGCCGTATTATCACCACGGTGCTGCAGATGGTGGTGAACAGCATCGACTTTGGAATGAATGTCGCCGAAGCGACGAACGCACCGCGTTTCCACCATCAGTGGCTGCCGGACGAGCTGCGTGTTGAGAAGGGCTTTAGCCCGGACACCTTAAAACTGCTGGAGCAGCGCGGACAGAAGGTGGCGCTGAAAGAGGCAATGGGCAGCACCCAGAGCATTATGGTCGGCCCGGACGGCACGCTGTTTGGGGCCTCGGATCCGCGTTCGGTGGATGATTTGACGGCGGGGTTCTGATTTTATTGCCCGGTAAGCGTCGCGCTACCGGGCAATTTATCACTTCAGCCGCGCCATGTAATACGCGTCCACATAGTCGCCGTTACGCAGGGCGAAGTTCCTGCCGGTCCCTTCGATTTCAAACCCAAACTTCTTATACAGCGCCAGTGCCGCAGGGTTATCCGCAAAAACCGTGAGCTCAATGCGTTCAATGCGCAACCAGTTGTCGCAGAGATTGACCATTTCGCGCATGAGCGCATGACCCACACCGCGTCCCTGTACATCAGCGGCCACGCTAATGCCGAACGTTGCAACGTGGCTGCGGCGGGGATTTTCCATCACATCGAGTGCCATATGGCCAACCACTCGCTGGTCAAGACAGGCGACGAGATGCCGTCTTCCCGGTTTCGTCGCGACCCGGTCATGCCACATATCCATTGAGGGATGGGGAAGTTGTAGCGTGTCGTGATACACCCCAGGATGCGACATAATGTCACGTAACGCTTCTGCATCGCGGGCTTCGATATGGCGTATCACAATCTCACTCATTCCTTCATCCTCAGTCAGTTAAACGTCCATTCCAACATCAGTGAGATTAAAATTTGAGTCAACTGCTAATTTTTGCAAAAAAGATTGGACAAGTGCGAATGAGAATGATTATTATTGCTCTGCGTTCAGGAAGACCCCTACGGGAACCTGAAAGCACGACATTGCTCACATTGCTTCCAGTATTACTTTAGCCAGCTTTTCGCTGGCTTTTTTTTGTCTTTTTTCGCCCGCTCCCCGTGCAAGAGGGCTGGGGTGAGGGCAAAACTTGCGCTATGGTTGCACTCAGTAACCTTAAAAAGGACTGAGCCATGACATTACATTGCGCATTTATTGGATTTGGCAAAAGCACCACGCGTTACCACCTTCCGTATGTTCTCAACCGCAAAGACAGCTGGCACGTTGCACATATCTACCGGCGTCGCGCGAAGCCGGAAGAGCAGTCTCCCCAGTACTCCCATATTCATTTCACCTGCGATCTTGATGAGGTCCTCAACGATCCGCAGGTCAAACTGGTGATTGTCTGTACCCACGCTGACAGCCATTTCGAGTACGCAAAACGCGCGCTGGAGGCGGGCAAAAACGTGCTGGTGGAAAAGCCGTTTACCCCGACAATGACAGAGGCGAAAACGTTGTTTGACCTGGCGAAGCGCAAAGGGCTGACCGTCACGCCGTACCAAAACCGCCGCTTTGACAGCTGCTTCCTGACGGCAAAAAAAGTGATTGAGAGCGGTAAACTGGGTGACATCGTCGAGATTGAAAGCCACTTTGATTACTACCGTCCGGTGGCCGAAACGCATCCCGGCCTGCCACAGGACGGCTCGTTCTATGGTCTCGGCGTGCACACCATGGACCAGGTAATCTCCCTGTTTGGCCGACCGGACCATGTGGCGTATGACATTCGCAGCCTGCGTAACAAAGCCAATCCGGATGACACCTTCGAAGCCCAGCTGTTTTACGGCGATCTGAAAGCCATCGTCAAAACCAGCCATCTGGTGAAAATTGACTACCCGAAATTTATTGTGCATGGCACCAGAGGCTCGTTTATCAAGTACGGTATCGACCAGCAGGAGACCAGCCTGAAGGCGAACATTATGCCCGGCGACCCGGGGTTTGCGGCGGATGACTCCGTGGGCGTTCTGGAGTACGTCAACGAAGAGGGCATCACCGTTAGAGAGGACGTGAAACCCGAAGCGGGTGACTATGGCCGCGTTTACGATGCGCTGTATGAGACCCTGACTAACGGTGCGCCCAATTACGTCAAGGAATCTGAAGTTATGACCAATCTCGAACTCCTTGAACGGGCCTTCGAACAGGCCTCTCCTGCCACGATAACCCTCGCCAGATAAGAAATTATGACTCCTCTTTGCTTGTTCTAAATTTTTGAACAGAGGAGTCAATTTTCACCCTCTATGATCCCAGGCCGTTTGCGTCCACACTTACTCCATCGAAACGAACTGAGGGTGAAACAATGATCTACTTACGCAAAGCAAACGAACGTGGTCACGCGAATCATGGCTGGCTGGACTCATGGCATTCATTCTCGTTTGCTGACTACTACGACCCGAACTTTATGGGCTTCTCCGCACTGCGCGTCATTAACGATGACGTGATTGATGCAGGCCAGGGCTTCGGTACCCACCCGCACAAAGACATGGAAATCCTGACGTATGTGCTGGAAGGGGCGGTTGAGCACCAGGACAGCATGGGCAACAAAGAGCAGGTTCCGGCGGGCGAGTTCCAGATTATGAGTGCGGGTACCGGGGTGCGTCACTCTGAATACAACCCAAGCAAAACGGAAAAACTGCACCTGTATCAAATCTGGATCATTCCGGAAGAAACCGGCATCACCCCGCGCTACGAACAGCGCCGCTTTGATGCTAAACAGGGCAAACAGCTGGTGCTCTCTCCGGATGCGCGTGACGGTTCGCTGAAAGTGCACCAGGATATGGAACTGTACCGCTGGGCGCTGGCAAAAGACGAACAGTCTGTCCATCAGATTGCCGCTAACCGCCGCGTCTGGATCCAGGTGGTGAAAGGCGAGGTGTCTATTAACGGCACGAAAGCTACCACGGCGGATGGTCTGGCAATCTGGGATGAGCAGGCACTGTCCGTGCATGCCGACAGTGAAAGCGAAATTCTGCTGTTTGATCTGCCACCGGTGTAATAAATCATAAATAAATGCCCATCCTTCCCTTTGACAGGGGAAGGATGGGCTTTGTCCGTGATAAACTGAGCAAATCTATCACTTACGATTTCTCAGGACGATGAAAAAGAAACGCCCCGTACTTCAGGATGTAGCCGATCGCGTCGGTGTGACCAAAATGACGGTCAGCCGGTTTTTACGTAACCCGGAACAGGTTTCCGTGGCGTTGCGTGGCAAGATTGCCGCTGCCCTCGATGAACTGGGGTATATCCCTAACCGCGCCCCCGATATTCTTTCGAATGCGACCAGCCGCGCGGTTGGCGTCCTCCTGCCTTCCTTAACCAACCAGGTTTTTGCCGAAGTGTTGCGCGGCATTGAAAGCGTGACCGATGCCTTTGGCTATCAGACCATGCTCGCCCACTATGGGTACAAGCCGGAACTGGAAGAAGAACGTCTTGAGTCCATGCTCTCCTGGAACATCGACGGTCTGATTTTAACCGAACGTACTCACACCCCCCGTACGCTAAAAATGATTGAAGTGGCAGGCATTCCGGTGGTGGAGCTGATGGACAGCCAGTCGCCGTGTCTCGATATTGCGGTGGGCTTTGATAACTTCGAAGCGGCGCGCCAGATGACGGCGGCTATCATTGCCCGCGGCCATCGCCATATTGCCTACCTGGGTGCACGTCTGGATGAACGTACTATCATCAAACAGAAGGGTTACGAGCAGGCAATGCTCGACGCCGGTTTAACACCATACAGCGTGATGGTTGAGCAGTCGTCATCCTATACGTCGGGTATTGAGCTGATGCGTCAGGCACGACGCGAGTATCCGCAACTGGACGGTATTTTCTGTACCAACGATGACCTTGCGGTCGGTGCAGCGTTCGAATGCCAGCGTCTGGGGCTGAAGATCCCCGAAGACATGGCGATTGCCGGTTTCCACGGCCACGACATCGGCCAGGTGATGGAACCCCGTCTGGCGAGCGTCCTGACACCGCGTGAACGTATGGGCCGTATTGGCGCAGAACGCCTGCTGGCGCGCATACGTGGCGAGACGGTGACGCCGAAAATGTTAGATTTAGGTTTCACCTTGTCACCGGGTGGATCTATTTAAGCTGACAAATTTGAAGTGGGTCACACTTATTCACTTCGCGCACGTTTGGATATTGCTTCTCTTTTGCCCCGGCAGGACAATGTTACCGATAACTGTTACCCGTAACAATTGACTGAGGGACACCCTTTGAGCACGACTAATCATGATCACCACGTTTACGTCCTGATGGGCGTTTCCGGTAGCGGTAAATCTGCCGTGGCCAGCGAAGTGGCGCATCAACTTCATGCGGCGTTTCTTGATGGCGACTTCCTCCATCCGCGCAGCAATATCATGAAAATGGCCTCCGGCGAGCCGCTGAACGATGACGACCGCAAACCGTGGTTGCAGGCGCTGAATGACGCCGCGTTCGCGATGCAGCGTACCAACAAGGTCTCCCTGATCGTCTGCTCCGCGCTGAAAAAAACCTACCGCGACCTGCTGCGTGACGGCAACCCGAACCTCTCTTTCATCTACCTGAAAGGCGATTTCGAGGTGATTGAGAGCCGTCTGAAGGCGCGTAAAGGCCACTTCTTCAAAACCCAGATGCTGGTGACGCAGTTCGAAGCGTTGCAGGAGCCGGGTGACGATGAGAAAGACGTCTTAGTGGTTGATATCGATCAGTCACTGGAGGGTGTTGTTGCCAGCACCATCGAGGTCATTAATAAAAGGCAGTAAGTTTTGAGTACATTAACGCTAGTTTTAACAGCAGTTGGTTCCGTATTGCTGCTGCTGTTTTTAGTGATGAAAGCGCGTATGCATGCTTTCGTTGCCTTAATGGTGGTGTCTATTGGTGCAGGTCTCTTTTCCGGTATGCCGCTCGATAAGATCGCAGCGACGATGGAAAAAGGGATGGGAGGCACGCTGGGTTTCCTGGCCATTGTGGTCGCGCTGGGCGCGATGTTTGGCAAGATCCTGCATGAGACGGGCGCAGTCGACCAGATTGCCGTCAAAATGCTCAAATCCTTCGGACACAGCCGTGCGCACTACGCGATTGGCCTCGCCGGTCTGATTTGTGCGCTGCCGCTGTTCTTCGAAGTGGCCGTGGTGCTGCTGATTAGCGTGGCGTTCTCGATGGCGCGCCATACCGGCACTAACCTCGTGAAGCTGGTGATTCCGCTGTTTGCGGGCGTGGCGGCTGCGGCGGCGTTCCTGCTGCCTGGGCCTGCGCCGATGCTGCTGGCTTCTCAGATGCACGCCGATTTTGGCTGGATGATCCTGATCGGCCTGTGTGCAGCGATCCCGGGAATGATTATTGCCGGCCCGCTGTGGGGCAACTTCATCAGCCGTTACGTTGAGCTTCACATTCCGGATGACGTCACCGAGCCGCACCTTGGCGAAGGCAAAATGCCGTCCTTCGGCTTCAGCCTGGCGCTGATCCTGCTGCCGCTGGTGCTGGTGGGGCTGAAAACCATCGCCGCGCGTTTCGTGCCGGTAGGGTCTACCGCGTACGAATGGTTTGAGTTTATCGGCCACCCGTTCACCGCGATCCTGGTGGCGTGTCTGGTGGCGATGTACGGCCTGGCGATGCGCCAGGGCATGCCGAAAGACAAAGTGATGGAAATCTGCGGCCATGCGCTGCAGCCGGCGGGTATCATTCTGCTGGTGATCGGTGCCGGCGGCGTGTTCAAACAGGTGCTGGTGGATTCCGGCGTGGGTCCGGCGCTGGGCGAAGCCCTGACCGGCATGGGGCTGCCCATTGCAGTGACCTGTTTCGTACTGGCTGCGGCGGTGCGTATCATCCAGGGCTCTGCGACGGTGGCATGTTTAACCGCCGTGGGTCTGGTGATGCCGGTGATTGAACAGCTTAACTACTCCGGTGCCCAGATGGCCGCGCTCTCAATCTGTATTGCGGGCGGTTCGATTGTGGTGTCACACGTCAACGACGCCGGCTTCTGGCTGTTCGGTAAATTTACCGGTGCGACCGAAGCGCAAACCCTGAAAACCTGGACGCTGATGGAAACCATCCTCGGCACGACGGGTGCCATTGTCGGGATGATTGCGTTTACGCTGCTGAGTTAAACCCGGCTAAAAGCAAAAGGACAACGTGAGTTGTCCTTTTTTGTTTTTACTTAGCCCTTCATCCACGCGCGGATCCCGTCCAGGAACATCTGCGTCGCCATCATCACCAGAATCAACCCCATCAGGCGCTCCAGCGCGTTTACGCCTTTCTCACCCAGCAGGCGCAGGAACAACGACGACTGCAGCAGAATGATAAACGTCCCGCCCCAGGCAATCAGCAAGGCAATCACCAGATGGCTCATCTGATTAGGGTACTGATGCGACAGCAGCATCAGCGTTGCCAGAATCGTCGGTCCGGCGACAAGGGGAATCGCCAGCGGCACAATAAACGGCTCTTCCCCCGCGGGCAGGCCGCTGCTGCTGCCTTCGGCGCTCGGGAAAATCATCTTAATCGCTATCAGGAACAGGATAATCCCACCGGAAATCGAAACCGTTTCGGCACGCAGATTCAGGAAGGCGAGGATTTTCTCACCGGCAAACAGGAAGATGAACATCACCAGCAGCGCGATAAGCAGCTCGCGGATCATGATCGCCCGACGGCGTTTGGGTTCGGTGTGCTTCAGCACCGACATGAAGATAGGCAGGTTGCCCAGAGGATCCATTATCAGGATCAATAAAACCGCCGCGGATATGATTTCACTCATTAAAATTATCCCTGAAACTCTCTATGGTTATTATGATGATTAGCGCTATTTCTGATTGGCGGGCCATCATCGATTAATTTCGCTTGCGACTTTGGCAGCATTTTGTAATGTGAAGCATATCCCAGTTGAATACTGGTTTGCACAATCAGCACACACCCTCTGCAGGAAAAAAATGCTATGAAAAACGTTGGTTTTATCGGCTGGCGCGGTATGGTCGGCTCTGTTCTCATGCAACGCATGGTTGAAGAGCGCGATTTCGACGCCATCCGCCCGGTCTTCTTCTCCACTTCCCAGCTCGGCCAGGCTGCACCTTCTTTTGGCGGCAGCACCGGTACGTTGCAGGATGCTTTCGATCTGGAAGCGCTGAAGGCACTCGACATTATTGTCACTTGCCAGGGCGGCGATTATACCAACGAAATTTATCCAAAGCTGCGTGAAAGCGGCTGGCAGGGCTACTGGATTGATGCGGCGTCTTCACTGCGCATGAAAGACGATGCCATCATCATTCTCGACCCGGTCAACCAGGACGTCATCACCGACGGCCTGAACAACGGCGTAAAAACCTTTGTCGGCGGTAACTGCACCGTCAGCCTGATGCTGATGTCCCTCGGCGGCCTGTTCGCACAGGACCTGGTGGAGTGGGTCTCCGTGGCGACTTACCAGGCCGCATCCGGCGGCGGTGCGCGTCATATGCGCGAACTGCTGACGCAGATGGGCCAGTTGCACCACAGCGTTGCGACCGAGCTGACAAATCCGGCCTCCGCTATTCTCGATATCGAGCGTAAAGTCACCGAGCTGACCCGCAGCGGCGAGCTGCCGGTGGATAACTTTGGTGTACCGCTGGCCGGTGGTCTGATCCCGTGGATCGACAAACAGCTGGATAACGGCCAGACCCGCGAAGAGTGGAAAGGTCAGGCTGAGACCAACAAAATACTCAATACCGCGAACACCATTCCAGTTGACGGTCTGTGCGTACGTATCGGCGCGCTGCGCTGCCACAGCCAGGCCTTCACGATTAAACTGAAAAAAGATGTGTCGATTCCGACCGTGGAAGAGCTGCTGGCTGCACACAACCCGTGGGCGAAAGTGGTTCCAAACGATCGCGACATCACCATGCGTGAATTGACCCCGGCTGCCGTCACCGGCACGCTGACCACCCCAGTTGGTCGTCTGCGTAAGCTGAACATGGGGCCGGAGTTCCTTTCTGCATTCACCGTCGGCGACCAGCTTCTGTGGGGCGCAGCCGAGCCGCTGCGTCGCATGCTGCGCCAGCTGGCGTAATAATTTGTTAAACCCCGGGGGTGATTTTCACCCCCTTTTCCGCGTACTACATGGAGTAAAACGCATATGTCTTATTTTTTATCAGGAGTCATTTAGAGCGTTGGCTATGCTTTAAGGAAGAGTTATTTCTTACCTGAGGTTAGGACGGGGCTGAGAGGATGCCCGTTCAGGTCACATTAAAGTCGTCCCAGGCGCTAAAAAAGGACGACATAAAAAACAGGATGAATACCATGTCCGATCGTGTGGATAGAGACGTGATTAATGCGCTTATTGCGGGTCATTTTGCCGACCCCTTTTCCGTACTGGGGATGCACCGTACCGAGGCCGGGCTGGAAGTCCGGGCACTGTTACCGGATGCCACAGAAGTGTGGGTTATCGAACCCAAAACCGGCCGCAAGGTCGGCAATCTGGAATGCCTCGATTCTCGTGGCTTCTTTTCGGGCGTAATGCCCCGTCGTAAAAACCCTTTTCGTTATCAGCTTGCCGTTATCTGGCATGGTCAGCAAAATCTCATCGATGATCCCTACAGCTTTGGGCCTCTTTTACAGGAGATGGACGCGTGGCTGCTGTCTGAAGGTACCCACCTGCGACCTTATGAAACGCTGGGTGCCCATGCCGATACGATGGATGGCATCACCGGCACGCGGTTTGCCGTGTGGGCGCCTAACGCCCAGCGAGTCTCCGTTGTTGGCCAGTTCAACTACTGGGATGGCCGTCGTCACCCGATGCGTCTGCGCCGTGAAAGCGGTATCTGGGAGCTGTTTATCCCCGGTGCGCACAACGGCCAGCTGTATAAATTCGAGATGATCGATGCGCACGGCAAGCTGCGTATTAAGTCCGACCCGTACGCCTTCGAAGCGCAGATGCGTCCGGAAACCGCGTCAATGATTTGCGGCCTGCCGGAGAAAGTTGTCCAGAGTGAAGAACGCAAGCAGGCCAACCGCTTTGATGCGCCAATCTCCGTCTATGAAGTGCATCTCGGTTCCTGGCGTCGCCATACCGATAACAACTTCTGGCTCAGCTACCGGGAGCTTGCTGACCAGCTGGTTCCGTACGCGAAATGGATGGGCTTTACCCACCTTGAGCTGCTGCCAATTAATGAACACCCGTTCGACGGAAGCTGGGGTTATCAGCCGACCGGGATGTATGCCCCGACGCGTCGCTTCGGCACGCGCGATGACTTCCGCTATTTTATCAATGCCGCGCACGCCGCCGGGTTAAACGTGATCCTCGACTGGGTGCCGGGCCATTTCCCGTCCGATGATTTTAGTCTTTCAGAGTTTGACGGCACTAAGCTGTACGAGCACAGCGACCCGCGCGAAGGCTATCACCAGGACTGGAACACGCTGATCTACAACTACGGTCGTCGTGAAGTGGCAAACTACCTCGTGGGCAATGCGCTGTACTGGATTGAGCGCTTTGGCATTGATGCCCTGCGCGTTGATGCCGTGGCGTCGATGATCTACCGCGACTACAGCCGCAAAGAAGGCGAGTGGATCCCGAACGAGTATGGCGGCCGTGAAAACCTGGAAGCGATTGAGTTTCTGCGCAACACCAACCGTATTATCGGCGAGCAGGTAGAAGGTGCGGTGACGATGGCGGAAGAGTCCACCGACTTCCCTGGCGTCTCCCGTCCACCGTCAACCGGCGGACTGGGGTTCTGGTACAAATGGAACCTGGGGTGGATGCACGACACGCTCGACTACATGAAGCTGGATCCCGTCTACCGCCAGTATCACCATGACAAACTCACCTTCGGGCTGCTCTACAACTACACCGAGAACTTCATGCTGCCGCTGTCGCATGACGAAGTGGTGCATGGCAAAAAATCCATTCTCGACCGCATGCCGGGCGATGCATGGCAGAAGTTCGCCAACCTGCGCGCCTACTACGGCTGGATGTTCGCCTTCCCGGGTAAAAAACTGCTGTTTATGGGCAATGAGTTCGCCCAGGGGCGCGAGTGGAACCACGACACCAGCCTCGACTGGCATCTGCTGGAAGGGGGCGACAACTGGCACCACGGCGTGCAGCGTCTGGTGCGGGACCTGAACCTGACCTACCGTCACCACAAAGCTCTGCATGAGCTTGATTTTGACCCGTACGGTTTCGAGTGGCTGGTGGTGGATGACCATGAGCGCTCGGTGTTTGTCTTTGTGCGGCGGGATAAAGCCGGCAACGAAATTATCGTCGCCAGCAACTTTACCCCTGTACCGCGCCATCATTACCGCTTCGGGATTAACCAGGCCGGCAAGTGGCGTGAAATCCTGAATACCGATTCCACGCACTACCACGGCAGCAATGCCGGTAACGGTGGTCTGGTGCAAAGCGATGCCATTGAAAGCCACGGGCGACCAAATTCCCTGAGCCTTACGCTACCGCCGCTCAGCACCATCTGGCTGATCCGGGAGGGGGAATGACCCAGCTTACGGCAGGTAAACCCGAACCGCTCGGGGCACGTTTTGATGGAAAGGGGGTGAATTTCACGCTCTTTTCTGCCCATGCGGAGCGGGTTGAACTGTGCGTATTTGACGGCGAGGGTAATGAACATCGTTACGACCTGCCGTCTCGCACAGGAGATACCTGGCACGGCTACCTGGCCGGGGGACGGCCAGGAATGCACTACGGCTATCGCGTACACGGCCCGTGGGCACCTGCGCAGGGGCACTGGTTTAACCCGGCGAAGCTGCTGATCGATCCGTGTGCGCACCGCGTGGATGGCGAGTTTAAAGACGACCCTATTTTCCATGTCGGCTACGGTGAACCCGACCACCGCGACAGCGCCCCCGTGGCGCCTAAAAGCGTGGTGGTGAACGATCTCTACGACTGGGAAGACGATGCCCCGCCGCGCACGCCGTGGGGCAACACCGTTATCTACGAGGCGCATGTCAAAGGGCTGACGTATCTGCATCCGTCGATCCCGAAAGAGATGCGCGGCACCTACAAGGCGCTCGGTCATCCGACCATGATTGCCTACTTCAAGCACCTCGGGATCACGGCCCTGGAGCTGTTGCCCGTCGCGCATTTTGCCAGTGAACCTCGTCTGCAGCGGCTGGGGCTCAGTAACTACTGGGGCTACAACCCGCTGGCGATGTTTGCGCTCGAACCCCGCTATGCCGCTCATCCGGACAAGGCGCGGGACGAGTTTCGTGATGTGGTAAAGGCGCTTCATGCGGCAGGTATTGAGGTCATTCTGGACGTGGTACTGAACCACAGTGCGGAAAGCGATCTCGATGGACCGACGCTCTCCATGCGCGGAATTGATAACCGTAGCTATTATTGGATCAGGGACGATGGCGATTACTTCAACTGGACCGGTTGCGGTAACACGCTCAATCTCAGCCACCCGGCGGTCATGCATTTCGCGTATGAATGCCTGAAGTACTGGGTGGACACGTTCCACGTCGACGGTTTTCGTTTTGATCTGGCACCCGTTATGGGGCGTACGCCGGCCTTCAGCCAGCAGGCGCCGCTGTTTGAAGCGATTAAAAACTGTCCGGTGCTGTCACAGGTGAAGCTCATTGCCGAGCCGTGGGACATCGGTGAAGGGGGGTATCAGGTCGGGAATTTCCCGCCCCTGTTTGCCGAGTGGAACGATCACTATCGCGATGCCGCGCGCCGCTTCTGGCTGGAACGGAATCTGTCGCTGGGGGAGTTCGCCGGACGCTTTGCCGGGTCCAGCGATCTTTTTAAGCGCGATGGCAAACGACCGTCTGCGACGATCAACCTGCTGACGGCGCACGACGGTTTTACGCTCCGGGACTGCGTTTGTTTCAATCAGAAACACAATGAAGCGAACGGCGAGGAGAATCGCGATGGCACTAACAATAACCATAGCTTCAATCATGGTATAGAAGGGTTAGGCGGAAGCCTTGATGTTATCGAGCGGCGACGCGCCAGCGTGCATGCGCTGCTGACAACGCTGTTATTGTCGCAGGGCACGCCGATGCTGCTGGCAGGCGATGAACATGGTCACAGTCAGCATGGTAACAACAATGCGTATTGCCAGGACAACACGTTGACCTGGCTCGACTGGGGTGAAGCGAACAGCGGGTTGATTCACTTTACCGCTGCGCTGATCCATCTTCGCCAGCAAATTCCCGCGCTCACCGCCGAACGCTGGTGGGAAGAGGGCGACGGTAATGTCCGCTGGCTGAATCAAGACGCGCAACCCTTAAGCGCGCAAGAGTGGCAACACGGCGTACCACGCCTGCAAATCCTGCTTTCGGAGAGGTGGCTGGTCACGCTGAACGCGACGGATGACGTCGCTGAGATTGTTTTACCTGACGGGGAATGGCGCGCTGTTCCCCCATTTGCCGGAGCGGATAATCCGGTAGTAATGGCTGTCTGGCACGGGCCTGCGCACGGAGTGTGCGTATTCCAAAGATGATAAAAAAGGAGTTAGTCATGGTTAGATTAGAGAAGAACGATCCCTTAATGTTGGCACGCCAGCTACCATTAAAAACTGTTGCCCTGATACTCGCAGGCGGGCGTGGTACTCGTCTGAAAGATTTGACCATCAAACGCGCCAAACCTGCCGTCCACTTTGGTGGTAAGTTCCGTATTATCGACTTTGCGCTCTCCAACTGCCTGAACTCAGGCATTCGCCGCATTGGCGTCATTACGCAGTATCAGTCGCATACTCTGGTGCAGCACATCCAGCGCGGCTGGTCATTCTTCAGTGAAGAGATGAATGAGTTTGTCGATCTTCTGCCTGCCCAGCAGCGCGTTCACGGTGAGAACTGGTATCGCGGGACGGCGGATGCGGTGACGCAAAACCTCGACATTATTCGCCGTTATAACGCGGAATACATCGTGATCCTCGCGGGCGATCATATCTACAAGCAAGACTACTCCCACATGCTGATCGACCACGTCGAAAAAGGGGCGCGTTGCACCGTGGCATGCCTGCCCGTGCCTGTTGCTGAGGCGACGGCATTTGGGGTGATGCATGTCGACGCCGACGACAAGATTATCGATTTTGTCGAAAAACCGGCGAACCCACCGACAATGCCTGGGGACGATACCAAATCGCTCGCCAGCATGGGGATCTATGTCTTTGATGCCGATTATCTTTACGCGCTGCTGGAAGAAGACGACAAAGACGAAAACTCCAGCCACGACTTCGGCAAAGATATCATTCCGAAAATTACCAAAGCTGGCATGGCGTATGCACATCCCTTCCCGTTGTCCTGCGTGCAGTCTGATCCGAATGCTGAACCTTACTGGCGCGACGTCGGAACGCTTGAGGCCTACTGGAAGGCAAACCTCGATCTCGCGTCGGTGACGCCTGAACTGGATATGTACGACCAGAACTGGCCAATCCGTACCCACATGGAATCGCTGCCGCCGGCGAAATTCGTTCAGGACCGCTCCGGCAGTCACGGCATGACGCTGAACTCGCTGGTGTCCGGCGGATGCATTATCTCGGGGTCGGTGGTGGTGCAGTCGGTGCTGTTCCCCCGCGTGCGCGTGAACTCATTCTGTAATATCGATTCGGCGGTGCTGCTGCCGGATGTCTGGGTCGGACGCTCATGCCGTCTGCGCCGTTGCGTTATCGACCGTGCCTGCGTCATACCTGAAGGCATGGTGATTGGTGAAAATGCGGAAGAAGACGCGCGTCGTTTCTACCGTTCGGAAGAGGGGATCGTGTTAGTAACACGGGAAATGTTGCGGAAGCTGCAGGTCAAACAGGAGCGATAATGCAGGTTTTACATGTATGTTCTGAGATGTTCCCGTTGTTAAAAACGGGCGGTCTGGCGGATGTTCTTGGCGCATTGCCTGCGGCGCAAATCGCCGGGGGTGTAGATACCCGAGTTCTGTTGCCCGCTTTTCCGGATATCCGGCGTGGTATTCCAGATGCAAAGGTGGTCACTCGTCGTGAAACCTTCGCCGGACGCATCACCCTGCTGTTTGGACATTACAATGGCGTAGGCATTTACCTGATTGATGCGCCGCATTTATACGATCGACCGGGTAGCCCGTATCACGATACGAACCTGTTCGCCTATACCGACAACGTGCTGCGTTTCGCACTGCTCGGCTGGGTCGGTGCTGAAATGGCAACCGGGCTGGATCCGTTCTGGCGCCCGAATGTGGTACACGCTCATGACTGGCACGCCGGGCTTGCACCGGCGTATCTGGCGGCGCGCGGCCACCCGGCGAAATCGGTCTTTACCGTTCACAACCTGGCGTATCAGGGCATGTACTATGCCCATCACATGAATGACATCGATCTGCCATGGTCGTTCTATAACATGCACGGGCTGGAGTTTAACGGGCAGATTTCGTTCCTGAAAGCCGGCATCTACTACGCCGATCACATTACGGCCGTGAGCCCGACCTACGCCCGGGAAATTACCCAGCCGGAGTTTGGTAACGGTCTGGAAGGGTTGCTGCGACAGCGCCATCGTGAGGGCCGCCTGTCGGGGATCCTCAACGGCGTTGATGAGCAGATCTGGAATCCGGAGACCGATCTTCTGCTGGCGGCACGCTATGGCCGCGATTCCGTGGAAGACAAAGCGGAAAACAAACGCCAGCTGCAGATTGCGATGGGGCTGAAGGTGAACGATAAAGTGCCGCTGTTCGCCGTCGTCAGCCGTCTGACCAGCCAGAAAGGGCTGGATTTAGTGCTGGAGGCGCTGCCGGGCTTACTGGAGCAGGGGGGACAACTGGCGCTGCTCGGTGCCGGCGACCCGGTGCTGCAGGAAGGTTTCCTTGCGGCAGCGGCGGAACACCCCGGGCAGGTAGGGGTGCAGATTGGCTATCACGAAGCGTTTTCGCACCGGATTATGGGCGGTGCTGACGTCATTCTGGTGCCGAGCCGTTTCGAACCGTGTGGCCTGACGCAGCTCTATGGCCTGAAATACGGCACGCTGCCGCTGGTACGTCGTACTGGCGGGCTGGCGGATACCGTATCGGACAGTTCTCTGGAAAACCTTGCGGACGGTATCGCCAGTGGGTTTGTCTTTGAGGACAGTAATGCCTGGTCGCTGCTGCGGGCGATTCGGCGTGCTTTCGTCTTGTGGTCCCGTCCATCTCTGTGGCGTTACGTTCAGCGTCAGGCGATGTCTCTGGACTTTGGCTGGCACGTTGCGGCGCAGTCATACCGCGACCTTTATCAACGCTTGATGTAACGAGGCGAAGTTACTGATATGAATGCTCCTTTTAGCTATTCTTCACCCACGCTCAGCGTTGAGGCGTTAAAGCACTCTATCGCCTATAAGCTGATGTTCACCATCGGGAAAGACCCGGTCATCGCCAACAAACACGAGTGGCTGAACGCCACGCTGTTTGCCGTGCGTGACCGCTTAGTGGAACGCTGGCTGCGCTCTAACCGCGCCCAGCTCTCGCAGGAAACGCGGCAGGTTTATTACCTGTCGATGGAATTTTTGATTGGCCGCACGCTGTCCAATGCGCTGTTGTCGCTCGGTATCTATGACGACGTCAAAACCGCACTGGAAGAGATGGGGTTAGATTTAGAAGAGCTGATTGACGAAGAGAACGACCCGGGCCTCGGTAACGGTGGCCTGGGGCGCCTGGCCGCTTGTTTCCTGGACTCGCTGGCGACGCTGGCCCTGCCGGGCCGCGGCTACGGGATTCGCTACGACTACGGCATGTTCAAACAGAACATTGTGGAAGGCCGACAGAAAGAGTCTCCGGACTACTGGCTTGAGTACGGCAACCCGTGGGAATTCAAACGACACAACACGCGCTACAAAGTGCGCTTTGGTGGCCGTATTCAGCAGGAGGGAAAAAAATCCCGCTGGGTTGAGACGGAAGAGATCCTGGCCGTGGCCTATGACCAGATTATCCCCGGCTACGACACCGATGCCACCAACACCCTGCGCCTGTGGAGCGCCCAGGCCAGTAGCGAAATCAACCTCGGTAAATTCAACCAGGGCGACTATTTTGCGGCGGTGGAAGATAAAAACCACTCTGAAAACGTCTCCCGCGTACTTTATCCGGACGACTCGACCTATTCCGGACGCGAACTGCGTCTGCGTCAGGAGTATTTCCTTGTGTCCGCGACGATTCAGGACATCCTGAGCCGTCATTATCAGCTGCATAAAACCTACAGCAACCTGGCGGAAAAAACCGCGATTCACCTCAACGACACCCACCCGGTGCTTTCGATCCCCGAGCTCATGCGTCTGCTGATCGACGAGCACAAGTTCAGCTGGGATGATGCGTTTGAAGTGACCTGCCAGGTCTTCTCCTATACCAACCACACCCTGATGAGCGAAGCGCTGGAAACCTGGCCGGTCGACATGCTCGGTAAAATTTTGCCGCGCCATCTGCAGATTATCTTTGAGATTAACGACTACTTCCTGAAGACGCTGCAGGAGCAGTATCCGAACGATACTGGCCTGCTGAGCCGGGCCTCAATCATTGATGAATCCAACGGTCGCCGCGTGCGTATGGCCTGGCTGGCGGTGGTGATCAGCCACAAGGTGAACGGGGTTTCCGGACTGCACTCGAACCTGATGGTGCAGTCGCTGTTTGCTGATTTCGCGAAGATCTTCCCGACGCGTTTTTGCAACGTGACGAACGGTGTTACCCCGCGTCGCTGGCTGGCGCTGGCTAACCAGCCGCTCTCCGACGTCCTGGACGAACATATTGGCCGCACCTGGCGTACTGATTTGAGTCAGCTGGGCGAGCTTGAACAGCACCTGGATTTCCCGGCGGTGAACAAAGCCGTGCGTGAAGCCAAGCTTCTGAACAAGAAGCGGCTGTCGGTGTATCTTGCGCTGCACCTGAACGTGGTGGCCAACCCGAAAGCGTTGTTTGATGTGCAAATCAAGCGTATCCATGAGTACAAGCGACAGCTCATGAACGTGCTGCACGTCATCACGCACTACAATCGCATCAAAGCCGACCCAACGGCCGACTGGGTGCCACGGGTGAAAATCTTTGCCGGTAAGGCGGCGTCGGCATACTACATGGCGAAGCACATTATTCATCTCATCAATGATGTGGCGAAGGTGGTCAACAACGATCCGGATATCGGTGACAAGCTGAAGGTGGTCTTTGTCCCGAACTACAGTGTGAGTCTGGCGCAATTGATCATTCCGGCGGCGGACCTGTCTGAGCAGATTTCCACGGCCGGTACGGAAGCCTCCGGCACCAGTAATATGAAGTTTGCCCTGAATGGCGCACTGACCATAGGTACGCTGGATGGCGCGAACGTTGAGATGCTGGAGCATGTCGGGGCAGAAAATATCTTTATCTTCGGTAATACGACGGAGGAGGTGGAGGCGCTTCGCAGGAAGGGCTACTCGCCGCGCGAGTACTACGAAGAAGATGAAGAGCTGCGCCAGGTGTTGACGCAAATCGCCACCGGTGTGTTTAACCCTGAAGAGCCGAGCCGCTATCGCGATCTGGTCGATTCACTGATTAACTTTGGTGACCACTATCAGGTGCTGGCGGATTACCGCAGCTATGTCGACTGCCAGGACAACGTGGACGAGTTGTACCGTCAGCAGGAGAAGTGGACCAGCGCCGCGATGCATAACATCGCCAATATGGGGTATTTCTCATCAGACCGTACTATCAAAGAATATGCTGAAACTATCTGGCATATCGATCCCGTGCGATTATAAAAAAACAGAGCCGGGTGGCGGCTTCGCCTGACCCGGCTTATGCGATCTGCAGGCCCGGGAAGCGTAACGCCACCGGGCTTTTTTACATCACGATGCTAATGACAGCTCACGCTTTCCCGCGTTCTGCGCCAGCCACTGCGCCACGCGCGACTGCTGCTCGGCATCCAGCCACATCCCTTCTTTGGTACGACGCCAGATGGCATCATCCAGGCGGCGCACCCACTCGTTCTCAACCAGATAGCGCAGTTCGGCTTCGTAGAGTTCGTGACCGAAATGTTCACCCAGGTCGGCAAGCGTTTTGGCTTCACCCAGGATCCATTCCGTATTACTGCCGTAGGTACGGGCGTAGTGACGCGCCATCCCTTCGGTGATGAACGGGTAGCGACGGCGCAGTTTCGCAGCATAATCATCGCGGTTATCCCCAATATCGCCGCCAGGCAATACGGCACCTTTAGTCCAGGCCGGGCCAATGCCTTTGTAGTACGGCACCAGTTTTTCCAGCGCGTGTTCGGCCAGCTTACGATAGGTAGTGAGCTTGCCGCCAAAGACCGACAGCAACGGTGCCTGGCCGTCCACGTCATGAATATCCAGTGTATAGTCGCGGGTGATGGCCTGCGGTGAGTCCGATTCGTCATCACACAGCGGACGCACGCCGGAGTAGGTCCAGACCACGTCATCGCGTGCCAGCTGTTTTTTGAAGTGTGCGTTATACACTTTCAGCAGGTAGCTGACTTCACTTTCGTCGATCTCGACATTTTTCGGATCGCCTTTGTACTCCACGTCGGTGGTGCCGATGATGGAGAACTCGTCCATCCACGGGATCACAAACACGATACGTTTATCTTCGTTCTGCAGGATATAGGCCTGCTTCTGGGTATGCACGCGTGGCACGACAATGTGGCTGCCTTTGATCAGGCGGATGCCGTACGGCGAAGGCAGGTGCATTCCCTCATCAAAGAACTGTTTCACCCACGGACCGGTGGCGTTCACCAGGCCGCGCGCTTTCCAGCTGAACTTCTCGCCGGTATCCACGTCTTCCGCTTCAACAACCCACAGGCCGTTTTCACGACGGGCAGCTGTGGCGCGGGTGCGGGTTTTCACCTCGCCGCCTTTTTTCACCACCATCTGCGCATTGGCAAGGACCAGACGCGCATCGTCTACCCAGCAGTCGGAATATTCGAATCCGCGCACGATTTCAGGTTTAAGGACCGATTCTGAGCCAAAACGCAAACCGGTCGATCCTGGCAGGCTGGTACGTTTGCCCAGATGATCGTACATAAACAGACCGATTCGAATCATCCACGCCGGACGCAGATGCGGGCGGTGGGGCAGGCGAAAGCGCATCGGAATCGCCAGATGCGGGGCCATTTTCAGCAGCACTTCACGTTCGGCCAGGGCTTCGCTGACCAGGCGGAATTCGTAGTGTTCCAGGTAGCGCAGGCCACCGTGGATCAGTTTGGAGCTGGCGGACGAGGTCGCGCAGGCGAGATCGTTAGCTTCCAGCATCAGCACGGATAAACCGCGTCCTGCAGCATCGGCCGCAATCCCGGCACCGTTGATGCCACCGCCTATCACAATCAGATCTTTGGTTTCCATAACACCCTCACGCACTTTCGTTAAAGCTCATAAATGTTCGATATCGCTCATAATAGCAAAGGAACGCGCTTTTGGTAACATCAAAAAAACAATTTAGAGTGATATGGATAACATAATGGCGTTTACCCGCCGCCAGGACGTACACTACGGGGTAAAATAGTGCCGCTTGATGCCCTCGCCCAACCTTCTCACTTCAGGAGAGAGTGGAGGTGAGAGGAAGCGCACCACACCTGAATATAAGATGAGAGCACCATGGATCAGTTTGAATGTATTAACGTAGAAGAAGCCCATCAGAAAATGCACCAGGGAACGGCTGTGCTGGTGGACATCCGCGATCCACAGAGCTTTGCGATGGGCCACACGCCAGGCGCGTTCCACCTGACCAACGACTCCCTGGGCGCGTTTATGCGCGATAACGACTTCGACACGCCGGTGATGGTCATGTGCTACCACGGCAACAGCAGTAAAGGTGCAGCGCAGTACCTGCTTCAGCAGGGCTACGATGCGGTTTACAGCGTCGATGGCGGCTTCGATGCCTGGCATCGTCATTTCCCGGCAGAAGTTGAATACGCGTTTGAGCGCTGATACCGCTATACTGTCCCCTTTTGTGTGGAAATAAGCGACGGCTGCCCATGTTGATGATCACCTCTTTTACCAACCCGCGCGTCGCCCAGGCGTTTGTCGACTATATGGCGACGCAGGGCGTTATTCTGACCATCCAGCAACATCATCAGACCGATGTGTGGCTGGCCGACGAGAGCCAGGCCGCGAGGGTAAATGAGGAGCTGGCGCGATTCCTTGAGAACCCTGGCGACCCGCGCTATCTGGCCGCAAGCTGGCAATCAGGCCAGACGGGCAGCGGGCTGCACTATCGTCGTTTTCCCTTCTTTGCCACCGTGCGCGAACGCGCGGGTCCGTTTACGCTGCTGCTGATGGCGGCCTGCATTATCGTGTTCATTATGATGAACGTGATCGGCGACCAGAGCGTCATGATCGCCCTGGCATGGCCCTATGACCCTTCACTGGACGTTGACGTCTGGCGCTATTTTACCCACGCGCTGATGCACTTCTCGGTGATGCATATTCTCTTTAACCTGCTGTGGTGGTGGTACCTTGGCGGTGCCGTCGAGAAGCGTCTTGGCAGCGGGAAGCTGATTGTGATCACCGTCATCAGTGCCCTGTTGAGTGGCTATGTGCAGCACAAATTCAGCGGCCCGTGGTTTGGCGGATTATCAGGTGTTGTGTATGCCCTGATGGGCTACGTCTGGCTCAGAGGTGAGCGCGATCCTGAAAGTGGCATCTATCTGCAACGCGGGTTAATAACCTTTGCGTTAATATGGCTAATTGCCGGATGGTTTGATCTGTTTGGTATGTCTATCGCCAATGGTGCACACGTCACCGGGCTGGCCGTTGGGCTGGCGATGGCGTTTGCCGACACGCTCCATGCGCGAAAACGAACATAATTCTCAGGGATAATCGATGAAACAAACACAACGTCATGACGCCATTATCGAACTGGTTAAAAAACAGGGATATGTCAGCACCGAAGAGCTGGTCGAGCAGTTTGCCGTCAGCCCGCAGACCATTCGTCGTGACCTGAACGACCTTGCCGATCAAAACCGTATTCTGCGCCACCACGGCGGGGCGGCGCTGCCGTCCAGCTCGGTCAACACCTCATGGCATGACCGTAAAGCCACACAAACGGCGGAGAAAGAGCGCATTGCGCGGAAAGTCGCCAGCCAGATCCCTAACGGGGCGACGCTGTTTATTGATATCGGCACCACGCCGGAAGCGGTCGCCCATGCGCTGCTGGATCATGAAAACCTGCGCGTCGTGACCAATAACCTGAATGTCGCGAATACCCTGATGCAGAAAGACGATTTCCGCATCATTCTTGCGGGCGGCGAGTTGCGCAGCCGCGACGGCGGCATCATCGGTGAAGCGACGCTCGACTTTATCTCTCAGTTCCGTCTCGATTTCGGCATTCTCGGGATCAGCGGTATCGACAGCGATGGCTCCCTGCTGGAGTTTGATTATCATGAAGTCCGCACCAAGCGTGCGATTATTGAGAATTCACGCCACGTTATGCTCGTGGTGGACCACTCCAAGTTTGGCCGTAACGCGATGGTGAATATGGGCAGCATCAGCATGGTTGATGCGGTTTATACCGACGTGATGCCGCCGGCAGGCGTGATGCAGGTGATTAAGGATAATAATCTGCAGCTGGAACTGTGCTGACGTAAAAGCAAAACGGCAACCGAAGGTTGCCGTTTTTAGTTTCTGCAAAACAGGCCCGGGTGAGGGCACCCACGCGCACCAGAATTACACGCCGTACCCCATCATCTTCAGCAACTGCTGTGCATGCTGCACCGCATCCTGACGATGCGCCACGCCCAGCTTCTGATAGAGATTGCGGATATGGGTTTTGATGGTGGTCGCCGCCACCGCCAGTTCACCGGCGATCTGCTCGTTGCTGTAGCCTGAGTAGATCAGCCCCAGCACCTGCCATTCGCGCTGAGTGAGCGGACTGGTGCGGATCAGTTCCGGTACTTCCGGATGGTTCAGCAGACGTTCAACGAAGTTCTCATCAAAGTGCGCAAACTTATGGCGATGGTGCTGGTTAATCTCGCGCAGAATACGCTGGGCACGATGCTGATCCAGCTCTGGCAGCGTATTGAGTTGAATCAACTGTCGCAGCTGCTGGGCCATCACTTCACCTTCGATGACAAAGTGGCTGATAAATCCGGTGCGGTTCGCCAGCTGCAGCGCTTCCAGCAGGACACGCTGGGCATCGTTTTTGCGGCCCGCCTGCCAGTAAAGCTGGTTCAGCAGAAGCAGGTTGCGGTTGAGATCGCTCATCAGCCGCAGGCTGCGGGCGTTTTCATTAAGCTCTTCCAGCACGATTTCGGCAGGTTCTAATTCACCGAGCAGGATCTGGACGCGGGCAATATTGCGCCACTGGCTCTGCAGGAAGTGGTTGTTGGCAAATTCCGGTTTAGGGGTCTGACGTAACCAGTTAGCGGCGGATTTTTTGTCGCCGGTCATCTGCCAGTAAATCACCCGCACCTTATCGGCGTTGGACACCCAGTCGCTGTGGTACTGACCGTTACCGAGCAGGTTTTCCAGACGGTTAAGGTGGTTGCGGGCGTTATCGAGATCGCCACGCGCCAGCGAGCACTGGACCAGCAGCGCCAGACACTGCAATTGCTGCTGTGGCTGGAAGCTGGAGAGAACGTCCACACCCTGACGGGCGCAGCTTTCCGCTTCATCCAGACGCGACCATGCCCAAAGAAGCTGTGCACGAATGCGCAGCAGGAACTCGTGCATCGGCAGCTGTTCCAGATGCTGCTCACGAATCAGCTGGAAGGCCTTTTCCTGGTTTTCCCAGGCGGCCTGCAGGAACCCCTGCGCAAACAAAATTTCACTTTGCTGGATCAGGCTCCACAGCGCGTAATGCCAGACATCGTGGCGGCGGGCCATCTGTTCAGTTTGTTGCATGAGCGAAAGGGAGCGCGTCAGCTCGCCTTTGCAGTGCAGAACTTCACCGTGTACCGAGGTGGCCACAATACGGCTGTAGAAATTGGCCAGCGGCAGTTCATCCAGCGCAACCATCGCCAGGCGCTCAGCCTCTTCCGGATCACCGTCGTTAATCGCCACCTGCGCCCGCAGGGCGTTGAATTCGCCGTGCAGGGTGGCATCCATATCGCTTTCCATCTCCTGCTCGGCACGTGCCAGCAGGGTATTTACTTCACTGTAGCGATGCTGGCTCTGCATCAGCCAGGCCTGCAGCAGCACCAGGCGCGGATTCTCCAGCAGGCTCTCCCACGGCAGGGCTTTCAGTGACTCTTCAAGCAGCGTCAGCTCGCTGTGGTTAAACAAGCCCCATGCGTGGTTAAGGAGGATATCGCGCAGCATGCCGGCATCACCGGCGGCAAGCGCGTGGTGAATCGCCTCGCTCGGGAAACCTTGCGCCATCCAGCTTTCGGCGGCGGCGCGATGGATTTCCGGCAGTTCCGTCGCAAGCTCCCACTGACAGCGCTGGCGCAGGAAGCTGCCGAACAGTGGGTGATAGCTGAACCACTCGCCGGGATCGTCCATTCGGGTCAGGAACAGGCCCTGGCGTTCAATCTCTTCCAGCTGCAGTTGACCGTTTTCACAGCCGGTCACGCGCACGATCAGCGCGTCGTTCATGGAACGCAGCAGAGAACTTTTGAGCAGGAAATTTCGGGTCGACGGATCAACGCTGTTCAGCACTTCGTCGACGAGATAATCAGAAAGATGGCTCGCGTTAATCCCCGCCAGGCGACGCGCAGACTGGTGCGTCGGGCTGTTATTTTGCCGGGCAGAGAGAGCAATCAGCTGCAGCGCCGTCGCCCAGCCGGCGACATCATCACACAGGCGGCTGCTTTCGGAGGCCTCAATTGGCGAGTTCAGTCGACAGTCAAAAAACTGTTTTGCTTCCTGATGGGTAAAGGCCAGCTGCTGGCTGCCGACTTCCAGCAGCTGATCGCGCACGCGCAGGTTGGCGATGCCCAGTTGCGGCAGGTTACGCGACAGCACGACCAGGGTCAGGTTTTCCGGCTGATGACGCAGGAAGAAACGCATCGATTCATGGATAACCGGGTTAGTGATGAGATGATAATCATCAATCACCACGTACAGCGGGCGATGCCATTCGGCCAGTTCGATAAACAGCTGTGAGAAAAGGGAAGACAGGCTGGCGTACTGGCGCTTTTGCACCATGACCTCACTGGCGATGCAGTGTCCGTTGGTTGCCTGCTGAATGGCGGCAATCAGATAGCTGGCAAAACGCTCTTGCTGGTTATCGCCCTCATCAAGGGAGTACCAGCCAAGGTCGCTCTTACCTGCGGCCCATTGCGAAATGAGCGTTGTTTTTCCATAACCTGCAGGGCTCGTAACCAGCGCCAGTCGGAAATTATGCGCGCCGGAAAGTTTAGCCAGCAGACGCTCGCGGACCACTGTATGGTCAAGACGAACCGGGCGACTTAATTTAGACGGAATCAACATAGTTTTCACTTCACTGTGGGGAACGAGAGAATTTATTTTTTTTGCGCTTCGTAATTAATAGCTATAAGGTCGGCCAGAAAGAGAACTATTGCAAGTTATGTCTGGGTTTTGTGGCTCTGAATTTGCACTCTGTCACAAAACATTCAGGCGAGTACCGGAACTTTTCCAGAATGGCTTTAACACCGCGTCAGCGCTGGCTTGTCCCAGTGTCACACGGTTACGCTGAAACTGGTTTCAGAAAGGTATAGTGACGTCAAATTTAATAAAGTTCGGGTAAAGTTGAGTGAGATTAATAATCCCCTTAGGTAAGGCCCCATTGCAGAAATATTATTCTGCGTAAGTAATCATTTCGGCGCGGATTAATTTCATCCGAAACTGTATTTCATTTTTTTGACATTCTCCCCGGTTATCTTTTTTTCTTCCTGGCACACTCACACTATGCTCTCAGAGTGGCCTTGATCACACTTTTATGCTCATCCCCGCTACTCCTCCCTGCCTAATCCCCTGCGGGATGAGGAAGAGGCGAAATGAGCCTGGCACACTAGCGCCAACATGTGTTTTCTCTCTACAGGATGCCAATTCCCTATGTCACAGCCTACCTTTAACAAAGCTCAATTCCAGGCTGCCCTGACGCGTCAGTGGCAGCGTTTTGGCCTTCACGCTGCAAACGAGATGACGCCTCACCAGTGGTGGCAGGCAGTGAGCGGTGCGCTCGCGGAGCAGCTGGATGCTCAACCGTTGGCAAAACCGACGAAAGACCAGCGCCACGTTAACTACATCTCAATGGAGTTCCTGATTGGCCGTCTGACAGGTAATAACCTGCTGAACCTCGGCTGGTATCAGGAGGTGGGTGATGTGCTGAAAGAGCATGACATTAACCTGACTGACCTGCTGGAAGAAGAGATTGACCCGGCGCTGGGTAACGGTGGTCTGGGACGTCTGGCGGCCTGTTTCCTTGACTCGATGGCCACCGTCGGTCAGTCGGCCATTGGCTACGGTCTGAACTACCAGTACGGCCTGTTCCGTCAGTCGTTTGCTGATGGTCATCAGATGGAAGCGCCGGATGACTGGCACCGCAATACTTACCCCTGGTTCCGCCACAATGCACAGCTTGATGTGCAGGTGGGCATTGGTGGTAAAGTCACGAAGCAGGGGCTGTGGGAGCCTGCGTTTACCCTGACCGGCGAAGCCTGGGATCTGCCGGTGCTGGGCTACCGTAACGGCGTGGCGCAACCGCTGCGTCTGTGGCAGGCAAAGCACGCTCATCCCTTCAACCTGACCAAATTCAACGACGGCGATTTCCTGCGTGCCGAGCAGCAGGGGATCGACGCTGAGAAACTGACCAAAGTCCTTTACCCGAACGACAACCATCTGGCGGGCAAGAAACTGCGTCTGATGCAGCAGTACTTCCAGTGTGCCTGTTCCATTGCGGATATTCTGCGTCGTCATCACCTGGCGGGCCGCAAGCTGGCGCAGCTGCCGGACTTCGAAGTGATCCAGCTTAACGATACGCACCCGACGATTGCGATTCCTGAACTGCTGCGCGTGCTGATTGACGAGCACCAGCTGGGCTGGGATGACGCGTGGGCGATCACCAGCCGTACGTTTGCCTATACCAACCACACCCTGATGCCTGAAGCGCTGGAGTGCTGGGATGAGAAGCTGGTGAAAGCCCTGCTGCCGCGTCATATGCAGATCATCAACAAGATTAACGACGCGTTTAAAAAGCAAGTGGATAAAACCTGGCCGGGCGACAAAGCGGTGTGGGCGAAGCTGGCTGTGGTACATGACAAACAGGTGCGCATGGCGAACATGTGCGTGGTAAGCGGTTTTGCGGTGAACGGTGTGGCGGCGCTGCACTCGGATCTGGTGGTGAAAGACCTGTTCCCGGAATACCACCAGCTGTGGCCGACCAAATTCCATAACGTGACTAACGGCATCACGCCGCGTCGCTGGATTAAGCAGTGCAACCCGCTGCTGGCTGGCCTGCTGGACAAAACCCTGAAGAAAGAGTGGGCCAACGATCTGGACCAGCTTATCAATCTGGAAAAGTATGCCGACGACGCGGCATTCCGCGAGCAGTACCGCGCCATTAAGCTCGAAAACAAAGTGCGTCTGGCGCATTTTGTCAAAGCGCGTACCGGGATTGAGATCAACCCGAACGCCATTTTCGATATTCAGATCAAACGTCTGCATGAGTACAAACGCCAGCACCTGAACCTGCTGCATATTCTGGCGCTGTATAAAGAGATCCGCGAGAACCCGCAGGCTGACCGCGTACCGCGCGTGTTCCTGTTTGGGGCGAAAGCCGCACCGGGCTACTACCTGGCGAAAAACATTATCCTCGCCATTAATAAAGTGGCCGCGGCCATCAATAACGATCCGAAAGTGGGTGACAAGCTGAAGGTGGTGTTCCTGCCGGACTACTGCGTCTCTGCAGCTGAGATGCTGATCCCGGCGGCGGATATCTCCGAGCAGATCTCCACGGCAGGGAAAGAAGCTTCCGGTACCGGCAACATGAAGCTGGCGCTGAACGGTGCGCTGACCGTCGGTACGCTCGACGGCGCGAACGTCGAGATCGCCGAAAAGGTGGGGGAAGAGAACATCTTTATCTTCGGCCATACCGTCGAAGAAGTGAAAGCCCTCAAGGCCAAAGGTTACGACCCGGTGAAATGGCGTAAGAAAGACAAAGTTCTTGATGCGGTTCTGAAAGAGCTGGAAAGCGGTAAGTACAGCGATGGCGATAAACATGCCTTTGACCAGATGCTGCACAGCATGGACAAACACGGCGGTGACCCGTATCTGGTCATGGCGGACTTTACGGCCTATGTGGACGCGCAAAAACAGGTCGACGTGCTGTATCGCGACCAGGAAGCGTGGACCCGGGCGTGCATTCTGAACACCGCCCGCTGCGGGATGTTCAGTTCTGACCGCTCAATCCGTGATTATCAGGCTCGTATCTGGCAGGCAAAACGCTAAGGAAGCGCGATGGAGAGTAAACGTCTGGACAGTGCCGCGCAGGCGGCGGGGATCAGCCTCAGTTACATTAATGCTCACGGCAAACCACAGTCTATTGGCGCCGACACCAAAAGACGTTTGCTGGATGCCATGCACAAGACCGACGCGAAAGCGTCGGTTGCTCCGGTGCCGAACGTGAAGGTGTTTACCGCCGGTAAGAAGATGCCGCTTACGGTAAACGGGCGCGGCGAATTTAGCTGGCTGCTCACGACCGAAGAGGGGCAACAGCACAAAGGCCACGCCACCGGTGGCAAAGCACTTAACCTTCCGGCAAAACTGCCGGAGGGCTATCACACGTTAACCCTCACGCAGGACGACCAGCGTTTTCATTGTCGGGTGATTGTTGCGCCAAAACGCTGCTATGAGCCGCAGGCGTTGCTCGAGGGTAAAAAGCTGTGGGGGGCCTGCGTGCAGCTCTACACGCTGCGCTCTGACAGCAACTGGGGTATCGGCGATTTTGGCGACCTGAAAAAGATGCTGGCGGATGTGGGCGAGCGCGGCGGTGCGTTTATCGGCCTCAACCCCATTCATGCGCTCTATCCGGCGAACCCGGAAAGTGCCAGTCCGTACAGCCCGTCATCCCGTCGCTGGCTGAACGTGATTTACATTGACGTGAACGCCTTAGACGATTTCAAAAGCAGCAAAGAGGCGCAGGCGTGGTGGAACCTCACGACCACTCAGCAGGCGCTGAAGCAGGCGCGCGAGACGGACTGGGTAGACTATGCCACCGTCACCGCACTGAAAATGGCCGCGTTACGTCTGGCGTGGAAAGGTTTTTCGCAGCGTGATGACGAGCAAATGTCGGCTTTCCGCCAGTTTGTAGCTCAGGAAGGCGAGAGCCTTTACTGGCAGGCGGCGTTCGATGCATTGCACGCTTATCAGGTAAAAGAGGACGAAATGCGCTGGGGCTGGCCGGTATGGCCGGAAGCGTATCAATCTGTCGATACGCCCGAAGTGCAGGCGTTCTGCAAAAAGTATGCTGACGAGGTGGATTTCTTCCTCTGGCTGCAGTGGCTGGCTTACAGCCAGTTTGCCGCCTGCTGGCAGGTGAGCCAGGGCTATAAAATGCCGATCGGCCTGTACCGCGATCTGGCCGTTGGCGTGGCGGAAGGCGGGGCGGAAACCTGGTGTGACCGCGAGCTTTATTGCCTGAAGGCCTCCGTGGGCGCACCGCCGGATATTCTTGGCCCGCTCGGCCAGAACTGGGGTTTGCCGCCGATGGATCCACACGTCATGGCTGCGCGGGCTTACGAGCCGTTTATCGACCTGCTGCGCGCCAACATGCAAAACTGCGGCGCGCTGCGAATTGACCACGTGATGTCCGTCCTGCGTCTGTGGTGGATCCCTTATGGTGAAACGGCTGACCACGGCGCGTATGTACAATATCCGGTTGACGATCTGCTCTCGATCCTGGCGCTGGAGAGTAAACGTCATCAGTGCATGGTGATCGGCGAAGATCTCGGTACCGTGCCGGTTGAGATTGTCAGTAAGCTCCGCGACAGCGGTGTTTACTCCTATAAAGTGCTCTATTTTGAAAACGACCATGAGAAAACCTTCCGCGCGCCGAAAGCGTACCCTGAACAGTCAATGGCAGTCGCGACGACGCATGACCTTCCTACGCTTCGTGGCTATTGGGAAAGCGGCGATCTGACGCTCGGTAAAACGCTGGGTCTGTATCCGGATGAAGAGGTCTTACGTGGGCTGTATCAGGATCGCGAGCTGGCGAAGCAAGGGTTGCTTGATGCGTTACACAAGCATGGCTGCCTGCCGAAACGCGCCGGGCATAAGGCATCACTGATGTCGATGACGCCTACGCTCAACCGCGGATTGCAGCGCTATATAGCCGACAGCAACAGTGCCCTGCTGGGTCTGCAGCCGGAAGACTGGATTGATATGGCGGAGCCGGTGAACATTCCGGGTACCAGCTATCAGTACAAGAACTGGCGTCGCAAATTGTCCATCACGCTTGAGAAGATGTTTGCCGATGACGGGGTGAACAGGCTGATTAAGGATTTGGATAAGCGCAGAAAAGCGGTGGGTAAAACGCGGTAGTCTCGCAGAGAGAAGAAAGCCGGGTAAGCGCAAGCTACCCGGCTTTTTGATATCAGATAACCATGTTCAACAGCAGAACCCCGACCAGACCACACACCGAAATAATGGTTTCCAGTGCAGACCAGGACTTGATGGTTTCACCGATAGTCAGGTTGAAATATTCCTTGAACAGCCAGAAGCCCGGATCGTTCACGTGAGAGAAAATCACGCTACCGGAACCTACCGCGATAACCATCAGCTCAGGGCTCACGCCCGTCGTCGCAATCAGCGGCGCAACGATACCACCGGCGGTGATTGCCGCAACGGTTGCAGAGCCGAGCGCGATACGCAGCACCGCAGCGATAGACCACGCCATCAGCAGCGGTGACACATTGGTTTCATGCATCATGGCCGCGATGTATTTATCCACGCCGCTGTCGACCAGCACCTGCTTGAACGCACCGCCACCACCGATAATCAGCAGCATCATGGCAATGATTTTGATGGAAGAGGTCAGCGTGTCGTTAATCTGATCCATCGAACGACCACGGTTCAGGCCGAAGGTGAACATCGCAATCAGCACCGCAATCAGCGTCGCCATCACCGGGTCGCCCAGGAACTCGGCAACGGACAGGAACGGGTGGCCTTTTGGCAGGATCATTTCCGCCACGGCACGCATCGCCATCAGGATGACCGGCACCAGAGAGGTCCAGACGCTGACGCCAAAACCAGGCATCTCTTCTTCCGTGAAGGTTTTCGCGCTGTACAGACCTTCCGGGATAGGCTTATCAATCCCTTTCAGGAAACGGGCATAAACCGGGCCGGCCAGGATCACCGTCGGGATTGCCAGAATCGTACCGAACAGCAGGGTTTTACCCATATCGGCATGGAAGATGGTGGCGATCGCGGTTGGACCCGGGTGTGGTGGCAGGAAACCGTGCGTAACGGACAGCGCGGCGGCCATCGGTACACCGACATACAGCAGTGGAATGTTCGCTGCCGCTGCGATGGTGAACACCAGTGGCAGCATCAGCACGAAGCCCACTTCATAGAACAGTGCGAAACCGACGGTAAACCCGGTTAACACAACCGCCCACTGGATATTCTTCTTACCAAATTTGGCAATCAGCGTGGTGGCAATACGCTGGGCGCCCCCACAGTCCGCCAGCATTTTGCCGAGCATAGCGCCAAAGCCCATGATCAGTGCCAGGCTACCGAGCGTGCCGCCGACACCGGCTTTAATGGAGCTGATGACTTTCACCAGCGGCATCCCTTGCATCAGACCGACTGCAAGTGCCACCAGAACCAGAGCGATAAACCCGTTCATTTTGAAACGGATCATCAAGAGCAGTAATAACACAACACCGATAGCAACGATGACTAATGGCATGATTTACCTGGCCTTTGAATTGTTATGGGTAACGTCATTGTTTCAACGACAAATTCCGATTGTCCCAACTGGGAACAGAGTGTTAACGGCACTAATACTGTTGCCTTGGAAACTATTAAGTTTAGTCGGCTGTTATGAAGGTGCTTAGTGCCCACGAGAATGATACGGGTAACATATCGTGGTTGAGAATCACCCTGGGGGGCTAAATTTGAATTATGAGACGCAGGTCAACATATGGGGAGGCAAGGCAGGGAGGGGAAAACAGGCCCGGTAAGCATAGCGCCACCGGGCAAAAGCAGGCGGACGCTTAGTAGTAAGAGTGCTCGCCGCGCTGGTGTTCGGTCAGATCGCGCACACCTTTCAGTTCCGGGAATTCGTTCAGCAGCTGCTTCTCGATCCCTTCTTTCAGCGTGACATCAACCATTGAACAACCGTTACAGCCGCCGCCGAACTGCAGGATCGCCAGGCCGTCTTCAGTGATTTCCATCAGGGAAACACGACCGCCGTGGCCCGCCAGCTGTGGGTTGATCTGAGACTGCAGCAGGTACTCGACGCGCTCCATCAGTGGGGCATCGTCAGACACTTTACGCATTTTGGCGTTTGGCGCTTTCAGGGTCAGCTGAGAACCCAGCTGATCGGTGACGAAGTCGATCTCCGCATCTTCAAGATACGGTGCGCTCAGCTCATCAACGTAAGCCGTGAGCTGTTCAAATTTAAGGGCAGTGTCAGTCGCTTCCACTGCGTCCGGAGGACAATAAGAGACACCACATTCTGCATTCGGAGTGCCTGGATTGATCACAAACACGCGGATCTGCGTCCCTTCTTCCTGATTTGCCAGCAGTTTGGCAAAGTGCGCTTGTGCAGAATCGGAAATACGGATCATAGCTTTGGCCTAATAGTTGACTAAATTACCTGGGTATAATCATACGCCCATTGAAGAAGGGCTACAAGGTACGGCACAGACACCATACCTGAACCGACGCGGCGCCGCTTTGCAAAAGCAGTCGGGAAAGTTCAGCAACGGTACTGCCTGTGGTGACGACATCATCCACAATCGCGATATGGAGGCCTTTGACCGGGAATTCAAGACGAAAGGCATTTTTGAGGTTCCTTTTGCGAAGCCGGGCCGTGAGCTGATGCTGGATAGCCGTATTATGGACGCGTTTGAGCGCACGGGCGTCGTACCGGCAACCGAGCCATCGCGCGAGCGGGCGGCAAAGCAAGTCACTTTGGTTGTAGCCGCGTCGCCAGTGTCGGCGACGGTATAAAGGCACGTTGACCACCATGTCGATGTTCGGCAGGCCGCGGGTGCGTCGCGCCTGTAAAACGGCCAGCAGTAACAGGCGGGCGAGGGGACGCGCCAGCACACTCTGGCCGGCAAACTTCAGCGCATGTATAAGGCCGCTTAACGGCGCAACATAATCATCCACAGCCACCAGGGCACACCACGGCGGCGCTTTTTTCAGGCAGCGGCCGCAGGGAACGTCTCGCCCGGTGGCCGCTAGCCCACACTGCGGACACGTCATCGCCTGCCTTTTCAGCGAGCGGGTGCAAACGGAGCAGACGCCCCATGCGCTGAGGGCAAGCGGCATCCGGCATAGCCAGCACAAGCCAGGCACTGTTAACATGTGCAACCTCCATGTGAAAAAAGAGAACAGTAACTGATGAAGACGCTGTGGTGGCAGACCGTAGGGACGGGAAATTGCCATCTTGTGCTGCTGCACGGATGGGGCCTGAATGCCGAAGTATGGAATTGCATAACCGGGGAACTCGCCTCGCAATTTACCCTGCATCTGGTGGATTTACCGGGCTTTGGCCGCAGTCGCGGCTCTGGGGCAATGTCGGTTGAGGAGATGGCGCAGCAGGTGCTGGACGCTGCGCCGCAACACGCCATCTGGCTGGGCTGGAGCCTGGGCGGGCTGGTGGCGAGCCAGATTGCCTTGACCCATCCCGAGCGCGTGCGTGCGCTGGTCACGGTAGCCTCGTCACCGTGCTTCAGTGCAAAGGACGACTGGCCGGGCATAAAACCGGATGTGCTGGCCGGGTTCCAGAAACAGTTGAGCGAAGACTTCCAGCGGACCGTTGAGCGTTTCCTGGCCCTGCAGACAATGGGAACCGACACCGCGCGTCAGGATGCCAGAGCGCTGAAGCAGACCGTGCTTTCCCTGCCGATGCCGGACGTTGAGGTGCTTAACGGGGGGCTTGAGATCCTCAAAACCGTCGATTTGCGTGAGCCGCTGGCCGCGCTGGCGATGCCGCACCTGCGTATCTACGGCTACCTCGATGGGCTGGTGCCGCGCAAAGTGGTTCCAGTGCTGGATTCACTCTGGCCACAAAGTGAGTCTCTGGTGATAAACAAAGCCGCGCATGCGCCGTTTATCTCTCATCCGGCGGAGTTTTGTTCAGCGCTCGTTGCGTTAAGTCAACGTTTAGACTGATTATTTTCTATCCAGCCTGGAAAAAGTTTCACACCGCAACCATACTCCAGATGTCGTTGCGGTTGTTCTGCCTACGATAATCAAAACAACAATCCTATGGAGAGTCAGGCTATGAAACTTGTTACAGGTATCGTCACTTCTCTGGTTATTGGGTCACTTTCATTTGGCGCCTTTGCGGCACAAGAGCTGGAAAAAGATAAAGTTGCCGGGATGAATCTGACCAAAGTTGGTGAGATTTCTACGTCTGACACGACCGCGCCGATGGACGCCAAAAGAGAGCTGTCTAAGAAAGCGGATGAGCTGGGTGGGAAGTACTACGTCGTCACCAGTGCCGAAAAACAGACCAAAAACGTGCGCGCAACGGCGGACGTCTATAAGTAATACGTTAATGCCGGGCAGCGATGCCCGGCTTTATGCGCGCAGTGCCCACCACTCTCTGAGGCAGGCTTTTCCTTCCGGGCAGCTTTTACAACTGCCGGACAGGCAGCCCTCCGCCTCTTCCTGAATACGCACAGCTTTTCCCATGGCTTCCAGTCTTTCCAGCATGGCATCGATCATCGGCTGTGGCGTATGCAGGGTGAGGCTCAGCTGTTTCGCCTCCATTCGCCCTTGTAACGCCAGCAGATCACGTACCTGAATCAACGATGCCATGGCTTACCCCTTAGTGACAGTCGCCCGCCGGGCTGTTGCAACAGGTGGCAGCCGTTTTGCGGTTTGCCAGCAGGTTGATATCAACCCGGCTGCGTGCCCGGCGTAGCAGGCCGAGAACGAGCACGTTAAACAGCACAACCGCCAGGATGCACACCAGGCTATAACGCGGGTGCTGGCTAAAGTTAACGGTCTGATAAAAGAGCGTCGCCAGCGAGTACGCGATGTTGAGCCCCCACAGAATGGAGAAGCCCATCCAGCCACGGCTGGACTCGCGGGCAATCGCACCCATGACGGAGATGCACGGAATATAGAGCAGAACAAAGATGAGGTAGCTGTAGGCCGCAGAGGCGCTGCCAAATTTCTCGCTCATCACGCCCATGGCACCCGTTGCCATTTCGCCGTCACCTTTACTGGCCTCGATAGGGTTCGCCAGCACGCTCAGACTGAAGGTGTCTTTCAGGCTCTGCCATGTCTCTTCGACGGCGCCCAGCAGTTTGTTACCGAGATGAAACTCTGCCGGATTGAACGCTTGCTCCTGGATGTTCTCCGCGGTGTAGAGCGTATTCAGGGTCCCGACGACCACCTCTTTCGCCATCGCACCGGTGAAAAGACCGACGGTCGCCTGCCAGTTATCGTCATGGACGCCAATCGGTTTGAAGACCGGGGTTATGACGCGGCTGACGGAGGCGAGGGCGGAGTCGTTGATGTTATCCGCAGCCTGTCCGCTCAGGGTGAAGCTGTTCAGCGCGCTCAGGAAAATACTCACGATAACAATCACTTTACCGGCACGCAGGACGAAGCCTTTCAGGCGCTGCCAGGTCTGGATCACCAGGCTTTTAAGATGGGGGACGTGGTAGACCGGCAGTTCCATAACGAACGGCGACGCTTCGCCGCGCATGATGGTGTGTTTCAGCATCAGCCCCGTGAGAATGGCCATGACGATACCCAGCACGTACAGCGAGAAGACCGCCAGCGCCCCCTGCTGCCCAAAGAAGGCCGCGGCAAAGACCGCGAAGATAGCCAGTCGCGCACCGCAGGACATAAACGGTGCCATCATAATGGTCATCAGACGTTCACGCGGTGCATCCAGCGTACGGGCACCCATAACCGAGGGCACGTTACAGCCGAAGCCCACGATCAGCGGCACGAAGGATTTGCCTGGCAGACCGAGCGCCTGCATCAGGCGATCCATGACGAAGGCGGCGCGCGCCATGTAACCGGAATCCTCAAGGAAGGAGAGGAACAGATACATCATGCCGATTTGCGGCACCAGAGGCAGTACGGTGTTGATACCACCGCCAATCCCCTGGGCAAGGAAGATGGTCAGCCATTCCGGGAAATGCAGGGTGTAACCCACCCACTGAATGCCATGAACAAAGATAGCAACGGAACCGGCATCGAAAATCGGCTGGAGTGCGCCACCAATGTTAATGGCGAGCAAGAACATCAGGTACATCACCAGCAAGAAGACCGGCAAACCGAGGAAGCGGTTAAGCACAACCTTATCTACGGCCGCGGTGAAGCGGCTCGGTTCCGCCGTCAGGGCGTTACTGACCACGTCGCAAATCGCGGCGATGGCCTGATAGCGAGCATCAGCGATATGCAGGGCCGGGTCATCCAGCTCGTCGCTCAGACGGGCGAGGACCACGTCCAGTTTATCTGCCGCATGACCAGCATAGGCGCGGCTGTAGATATCCCCTTCCAGCATTTGCAGGCCGAGCCACAGGCGCTGTTTCGCGGGCATGCTTTGGTCCATCTCTTGTGCCAGCAGATCCGCTTCGCGCAGAAGTGGCTGGGCGTAGTGCACCAGCTCAACGTTACGATTTCCCGCGTGGCGATCGATAGCCAGTTTCAGGGCATCAATACCGCGGGCGCGCGTCGACACCAGCGGAACGACCGGGCACCCCAGCCGTGCGGAGAGGGCATCGACGTCGATACGCAGTTTCTGTTTCTCTGCAATGTCGAGCATGTTGAGCGCCACGATGCAGGGAATGCCCAGCTCCAGCAGCTGCAGCGTCAGGTAGAGGTTACGCTCAAGGTTTGAGGCATCAACCACGTTGATGAGCAGATCCGCGTCGCCGCTAAGAATATAGTGGCAGGCAATCTGCTCATCGAGCGAAGTTTGCGAGGAGATCGTGGTTAAGGAGTACGTGCCGGGCAGGTCAACCAGCGTGACCTGGTTATCTGTTGTTGAGAACAGGCCTTCTTTACGTTCAACCGTTACGCCAGCCCAGTTACCGACGCGCTGGCGCGCACCCGTGAGCTGGTTAAATAGCGTTGTCTTGCCGGAATTAGGATTGCCAATTAAGCCAATAGTTAATTTTTTCATTTTTCTGGACTCACTGAAACCGCTGGCTTGTTATCGGGATAAGGCTTCGACTTCTATTAATGCGAGATCTTTTTTACGCAATACCAGATTTACGCGTCGGGTTTCGATATGCACCGGATCACCTAACGGGGCGACGCGCACGACCTGAAATGACGAGCCGGGCAGCATGCCCAGCGACAGCAGCTTTTGTCGATAGGCCGGGCTAATTTCGTGGGTAAAACCGGTAATTTTCCATGCACTGTCTGGAGTGAATTGCATAATGCCTGATTCCACGAGAGGTTAAAATATCTACTATGGGATGATAATGAGAATAGTTTTTATCAGCAATAATAAAACTGTGACGGAATGTTGTTTGCGGTATTAATTTACGGCCTGTTTGACCTTGCTCAATATTTACTGATTCTGCGGCAGGGAGAGGAAAGGCTTATTTGTTAATAGTGTGATCACTGATAGTTGAAATATAGATATACAACCGGTTTCATATTTTACAATTAATTTCGGCGGGATATCGGCCCGGTGAGTGACGCATCACCGGGCCTTTTTTATGCGGTTAGCGTTTCTTACCCATTGCTGCCGCCAGCGCATCCATCATGGCGCTGTTGCCCGCAGGCTGGGCGTCACGTCCGCGTGGCTTCGCCGCTTTTGCGGCCGGGCGCTGCTGCTCGCGTCCGCCGCCGTTACTGCCGCGGCGCGCGCTGGTTTCACCTGGCTGCTCGTCCAGACGCATCGTCAGGGCAATACGCTTACGCTGCAGATCCACTTCCATCACCTTCACCTTCACGATGTCGCCCGCTTTGACCACGGTATGCGGATCTTCAACGAATTTATCGGCAAGGGAAGAGATGTGGACCAGACCATCCTGGTGCACGCCGATATCGACAAACGCGCCAAAGTTGGTGACGTTAGTGACTGCCCCTTCGAGTACCATGCCCGGAAGCAGGTCATTCATGGTTTCAACGCCGTCGGCGAAGGTCGCGGTTTTAAACTCAGGACGCGGATCGCGGCCCGGTTTTTCCAGCTCTTTGATGATGTCCGTGACCGTCGGCACCCCGAACTGTTCGTCGGTAAAATCGACCGCCTTCAGGTTGCGCAGCGCGCTGCTGTCGCCCATCAGGTCTTTCAGCGCCTGCTGGGTTGCGGCCAGAATGCGTTCCACTACCGGGTACGCTTCCGGGTGAACGGTCGAGGCATCCAGCGGGTTATCGCCGTGGTTGATGCGCAGGAAGCCCGCGCACTGCTCAAACGCTTTTGGCCCCAGACGGCTCACCTTCAGCAACTGCTGGCGGTTCTGGAACTGGCCGTTTTCATCACGCCAGGCAACGATGTTTTGCGCCATCATGCGGGTTAAGCCCGCCACGCGGGTCAGCAGGGGAACAGAGGCCGTGTTCAGGTCAACGCCGACGGCGTTTACGCAGTCTTCCACGACCGCATCCAGCTTACGGGCCAGCTGAGTCTGGCTCACGTCATGCTGATACTGGCCGACGCCGATGGATTTCGGGTCGATCTTAACCAGCTCCGCCAGCGGATCCTGCAGACGACGGGCGATAGAAACTGCACCGCGCAGGGAAACGTCCAGGTCCGGGAACTCCAGGGCGGCCAGTTCAGACGCTGAATAGACGGAAGCGCCCGCCTCGCTGACAATCACTTTCTGTGCGGTGACTTTCGGGAACTGTTTCTGCACGTCGAGGTAGAAACGCTCGGTTTCACGGGAGGCCGTACCGTTGCCGATGGCCACCAGCTCCACGTTGTATTTCTCGCACAGCGCCGCAACCACGACGGCAGCCTTCGCCGCCTGGCCGGTATGCGGATAAATGGTGTCGGTAGCCACCAGCTTGCCGGTACCGTCAACCACGGCCACTTTTACGCCGGTACGCAGACCCGGATCGAGACCCATGGTGGCGCGCAGGCCGGCAGGTGCGGCCATCAGCAGGTCGTGCAGGTTACGGGCGAAGACGTTGATTGCTTCGTCTTCGGCGCGTTCACGCACGGTGCCCATCAGTTCGGTTTCGAGGTGCATCAGCACCTTGATGCGCCACGTCCAGCTCACCACGCCTTTGCGCCAGCTGTCTGCCGGCGCGTTGTTCAGGCGCAGGCCGAGGTGGTCGATAATGATCTGCTCGCAGTGGCTCTCTTTTGGTGGCTCGTCAAACTGTGGATCGGCATTCAGGGAGAGCTGGAGCACGCCTTCGTTGCGGCCGCGGAACATCGCCAGCGCGCGGTGTGAAGGGGTGGTAGAGATGGGTTCGTGATGATCGAAATAATCGCGGAACTTGGCGCCTTCTTCCTCTTTCCCGCTGACCACGGTAGAGACGATGTGGGCGTTTTTCCACAGATAGTCACGCACTTTCGCGAGCAGGGCGGCATCTTCGGAGAAGCGCTCCATCAGAATGTAGCGCGCGCCGTCGAGTGCGGCTTTGGTGTCTGCAACCCCTTTATCGGCATCGATAAACTTCGCGGCTTCGGTTTCCGGGTCGTGGGACGGTTCGTTCCACAGCAGTTCGGCCAGCGGCTCCAGGCCTGCCTCAATTGCAATCTGTCCACGGGTGCGGCGCTTCGGTTTGTACGGCAGATAAAGGTCTTCGAGTTCGGTTTTGCTCAGGGTGCCGTTGATTGCGGTTTCCAGCTCGCTGGTCAGTTTTCCCTGTTCGCCGATGGATTTGAGGATCGCCTGACGACGGTCTTCCAGTTCGCGCAGGTAACCGAGACGGGTCTCCAGGTTACGCAGCTGCGTGTCATCCAGACCGCCGGTGACTTCCTTACGATAACGTGCAATAAACGGCACGGTGTTCCCTTCATCAAGCAGGCGAACGGCAGCTTCTACCTGTTCGGCTCTGGCCTGAAGTTCACCCGCAATAATGCGGCAGAGCGAATCTTTCATCATGGCTTTATCATCTGTTGAGTCGAAAAAATCAGGGGATAGTTATACGGGCTGACACGGCAAAATGCCAGCCGCGGAGGGCGCTCTCGGACTATTTAACGTACGTAATTTCGTTGACGTACCAGCTGGCTTCGCCGCCAGGGGTCTGCACGACGGCCAAATCGCCCACTTCCTTTTTCAGCAGCGCACGGGCCATTGGTGAGTCGATAGAGATGTAATCCTTACGACCAAAAATTTCGTCATAGCCGACGATACGAAAACGCAGAGTGTCGCCATCGTCGTTCTCAATCTCGACCCACGCGCCGAAAAACACTTTGCCTTCCTGCTGTGGGGAGTAATCCACTATTTTGAGGTTCTCAAGGCATTTGGTCAGATAGCGGACCCGGCGGTCGATTTCACGTAACCGTTTTTTGTTGTACTGGTAGTCAGCATTTTCACTGCGATCGCCCAGGCTTGCGGCCCAGGTCACTTTCTTGGTCACTTCAGGACGCTCTTCGCGCCACAGGTAATCCATCTCTTTTTTGAGTTTCTCATACCCTTCACGGGTGATCAGGGGCGTTTTCATGGGGTGACCTTAAGACTCGACATCATTGCATTCTTTGCGCACATTACGTATCACGTAGTCTAACAGACAACGTTAATAATGATTTATGTGATGAAATGTGCAGATAAGCTGCTGTTAAATATGCTTTGTAACAATTTCGACTAGAATTTATACCAGAATTAGCTGGTCGAACACGTGCACTTTTTTAGAATACGCTGTTATTAGACTATCCGAACCTTTGGGAGTACACACAATGCAAGAGAACTACAAAATTCTGGTCGTGGATGACGACATGCGCCTGCGTGCGCTGCTTGAGCGTTATCTGACCGAGCAGGGCTTCCAGGTTCGTAGCGTGGCCAACGCTGAGCAGATGGACCGTCTGCTGACCCGCGAATCATTCCATCTTATGGTACTCGACCTGATGCTGCCTGGTGAAGACGGGCTTTCCATCTGCCGCCGTCTGCGTAGCCAGAGCAACCCTATGCCGATCATCATGGTGACGGCGAAAGGGGAAGAGGTTGACCGCATCGTTGGTCTGGAAATCGGCGCCGACGACTACATTCCAAAACCGTTCAACCCGCGTGAACTGCTGGCCCGTATTCGCGCCGTGCTGCGCCGTCAGGCGAACGAACTGCCTGGCGCACCGTCGCAGGAAGAAGCGGTGATTGCGTTTGGTAAGTTCAAGCTGAATCTCGGTACCCGTGAGATGTTCCGTGAAGATGAACCTATGCCGCTCACCAGCGGTGAGTTCGCAGTGCTGAAAGCGCTGGTCAGCCACCCGCGTGAGCCGCTTTCACGTGACAAGCTGATGAACCTGGCGCGTGGCCGTGAATACTCCGCAATGGAACGTTCCATTGACGTGCAGATCTCCCGTCTGCGCCGCATGGTGGAAGAAGATCCGGCGCATCCTCGTTATATTCAGACCGTATGGGGTCTGGGCTACGTGTTTGTCCCGGACGGCGCTAAAGCATGAGGCGAATGCGCTTCTCTCCGCGAAGCTCATTTGCCCGTACGCTGTTACTGATTGTCACCCTGCTGTTTGTCAGCCTGGTGACAACCTATCTGGTGGTGCTGAACTTTGCGATCCTGCCGAGCCTCCAGCAGTTCAATAAGGTTCTGGCATACGAAGTGCGTATGCTGATGACCGATAAACTGCAACTGGAGGACGGCACGCAGTTAGTTGTTCCCCCGGCGTTTCGCCGTGAAATCTACCGTGAGCTGGGTATTTCGCTTTACTCCAACGAAGCGGCAGAAGACGCTGGCCTGCGCTGGGCGCAGCATTATGAGTTCCTCAGCCAGCAGATGGCGCAGCAGTTAGGTGGCCCGACGGAAGTGCGCGTTGAGGTCAACAAAAGCTCACCGGTCGTCTGGCTGAAAACCTGGCTATCACCCAATATCTGGGTGCGCGTCCCGCTGACCGAAATTCATCAGGGTGACTTCTCACCGCTGTTCCGTTACACCCTTGCCATTATGCTGCTGGCGATAGGCGGCGCGTGGCTGTTTATTCGTATACAGAACCGACCGCTGGTCGACCTGGAGCACGCTGCGCTGCAGGTCGGTAAAGGGATTATTCCTCCGCCACTGCGTGAGTACGGCGCCTCAGAAGTGCGTTCCGTGACGCGGGCCTTTAACCATATGGCGGCCGGCGTGAAACAGCTGGCAGACGACCGTACGCTGCTGATGGCGGGCGTGAGTCATGACCTGCGCACGCCGCTCACGCGTATCCGTCTGGCGACGGAGATGATGGGCGAAGAGGATGGTTATCTTGCGGAGTCCATTAACAAGGACATCGAAGAGTGTAACGCCATTATCGAGCAGTTCATTGACTACCTGCGTACCGGGCAGGAGATGCCGATGGAGATGGCCGATCTGAATGCGGTACTCGGTGAAGTGGTCGCGGCGGAAAGCGGCTACGAGCGGGAAATCGATACCGACCTGCAGGCCGGTGAAATTCAGGTGCGGATGCACCCGCTTTCCATTAAACGTGCGGTGGCCAATATGGTGGTTAACGCGGCCCGTTATGGCAATGGCTGGATTAAAGTCAGCAGCGGATCTGAGCTCAACCGCGCCTGGTTCCAGGTGGAAGATGACGGTCCGGGCATTAAGCCAGAGCAGCGTAAGCATCTGTTCCAGCCGTTTGTGCGGGGCGATAGCGCGCGCAGTACCAGCGGAACCGGCTTAGGCCTGGCGATTGTGCAGCGTATTGTGGATAACCATAACGGCTTGCTGGAGATTGGGACCAGTGAGCGGGGCGGTTTAAGCATTCGCGCATGGTTACCGGTGCCGGTGACGCGCGGGCAGGTGAGAGATAGTTAAAAAAGGGTGGCAAAAGCCACCCTTTTTTTTGCAGGTCGGGTCAGCTGTTACAGCTTCGGTCCCGCACTCACCAGCGCTTCACCTGCCGGGGTATCGGTATACTTCTCGAAGTTCTCAATAAACAGTTTCGCCAGCGATTCTGCTTTCTCACGCCACTGCTCCGGTGAACCGTAGGTATTGCGTGGGTCGAGAATACGGGTCTCTACGCCCGGCAGCGCCGTCGGGATTGCCAGATCAAACATCGGCAGCGTGAAGGTTTCGGCGTTATCGAGTGAACCATCCAGAATGGCGTCGATAATGGCGCGGGTATCTTTGATGGAGATACGTTTGCCGGTGCCGTTCCAGCCGGTATTCACCAGGTACGCCTGCGCACCGGACGCCTGCATGCGTTTAACCAGCACTTCCGCGTACTGCGTCGGGTGCAGCGACAGGAACGCTGCGCCGAAGCAGGCGGAGAAGGTTGGCGTTGGCTCCGTCACGCCGCGTTCGGTACCGGCCAGTTTGGCGGTAAAACCAGACAGGAAGTGGTACTGCGTCTGGCTGGCGGTCAGGCGGGACACCGGAGGCAACACGCCGAACGCATCTGCCGTCAGGAAAATCACCTTCGTCGCGTGGCCCGCTTTTGACACCGGCTTCACGATGTTGTCGATGTGGTAGATAGGGTAAGACACGCGGGTGTTTTCGGTTTTCGAAGCATCGTCGAAGTCGATCGTTCCATCGGCACGCACGGTGACGTTTTCCAGCAGCGCATCGCGGCGGATGGCATGGAAGATATCTGGCTCCGCTTCTTCAGACAGGCGAATGGTCTTCGCGTAGCAGCCCCCTTCGAAGTTAAACACGCCGTCATCATCCCAGCCGTGCTCGTCATCGCCAATCAGGCGACGTTTCGGATCGGTAGAAAGAGTGGTTTTACCGGTGCCGGACAGGCCGAAGAACACCGCCACATCCCCTTTTTCACCGACGTTTGCCGAACAGTGCATGGAGGCGATACCGCGCAGCGGCAGCAGGTAGTTCATCACCGAGAACATCCCTTTCTTCATTTCGCCGCCGTACCAGGTACCGCCGATCAGCTGAATACGCTCGGTCAGGTTGAAGGCGATGAAGTTCTCGGAGTTAAGACCCTGCTCTTTCCACTGTGGGTTCGTGCATTTCGCCCCGTTCATCACGATAAAGTCAGGGGTGAAATCCTGCAGCTCTTTGTCGTCAGGACGAATAAACATGTTTTTCACGAAATGCGCCTGCCAGGCCACTTCAGTGATAAACCGCACGGAAAGGCGGGTATCGGCGTTAGCGCCGCAGAAAGCATCAACGATAAACAGACGCTTGCCGGAAAGTTGATGGGTAACGAGCCCTTTCAGATGCTGCCAGGTTTCCGGAGAGAGCGGTTTGTTATCGTTCTTCCCTTTGCCTTTATCAGCCCACCACAGCGTGTCGCGGGTGGTCTCGTCTCGGACGATGTATTTATCTTTCGGCGAACGACCGGTAAAGATACCGGTATCGACGGCGATAGCACCAAGGTTAGTCAACACACCTCGCTCGTATCCTTCCAGTGCTGGATTGAGCTCTTCCTGATACAGCGTATCGTAATCGGGGTTGTAGACGATTTCCTGGACGTCGTGAATACCATAAGCCTTGAGATCTTGCGGGGTTAAACCAGTAACACGCATATCACTGCTCCTTAGCCAATATGTACTGTCTGAAATTGTAGGGTTTTTGTGAGGTTGTTAACCGCGACGGGGCTCATAGATTTACGCATCTGGACAAAACCCTTACTAACGGAAAACGCTGCGACTCCAGTCACAGGGCAGGCGGATTATCGCAGGAATCGCTTTTTGGTTGGGGAAAATGTTCCGAAAAGGTTAATGGCTGGTGATTTTATCGGAAGGAATGTGAATGTAATCGCATACACGTAAGAAAATTACGTAAGAGTTACAGTGTTAAAAACGATTCAGCCAGAGAGGGCTTTTTTGCACCTTGCCCTCTCGCAAAAGGGAGAGGGCAAGGTGAGGGCAGGCTTTGCTTAGTGGACCTGAGGATCCGCCGGGGAGGCGTTGTTGCGGATCTCAGCAATATCCATCGAATTGAACACGTAGTGCGTACCGCAGTAGTCACAGTGCATATCGATTTCGCCGTCTTCCGCCATGATGCTGTCGATCTCCTCATCCGGCAGGGTCTTCAGCGCGCCAGCGCAGCGTTCACGTGAACAGGTGCACTTAAATTCCACCGACTGTGGGTCGTAAACCGTCACTTCTTCTTCGTGATAAAGACGCCACAGGACATCGGTCGCCGACAGGGTGAACAGCTCTTCTGCTTTGACGGTTTCCGTCAGAGTCGCGAGGTGCTCGAAGTCGTTGGTCTGCGCGTCCTGCGCAGGCAGAACCTGCAGCAGCATACCGCCAGCAGCAGGCTGACCGTCTACTTCACCGGTGCGGATGAACAGACGCGTCGGCAGCTGTTCTGAACGCATGAAGTAATCTTCCAGGCAGGCTGCCAGCGTATCGCCTTCGAGGCCAACCACGCCCTGATAGCGCTCACCTTCCTCCGGGGAGATGGTGATGACCAGATAGCCATTACCCACCAGCGTTTTCAGGTCCGCGTTTTCAGGAACATCGCCCTGTACGCGCGCCACGCCACGCATCTGCTGCTGGTTATTACCGTTGATGACCGCCAGGGTCATAGGGCCATCACCCTGCAATTGCACGGTGATATCCCCGGCAAATTTCAGGGTGGCAGTCAGCAGGCTGGTGGCAACCAGCAGTTCGCCCAACAGGGTTTTCACCGGCAGCGGGTAGTTGTGGTTTTCCAGAATCTGTTTCCAGGTTTCGGATACGGTGACCAGCTCGCCGCGCACGGCGAATTGTTCAAACAGATAGCGGTGTAATTGGTCGTGTTGGGCCATAATAGTCTCTCGTGCAGGTGAGGGTTACTCGATCTCACCGTGTTTAAATTTCATCAGATCGCGGCGCTCTTTTTTATCCGGACGCCGGTCCGGGTGGGGCATTGTCAGCGCATTCATTTTGCGCGCCAGCGCGGTCTTCTCGCGTTTTTCAATGCTCTCAGCCGTCTCTTCATACAGCAGGACGGCTTCGGTTGCGGGCCGTCGTTGTTCAGTAATGGCTTTAATCACCACGGTACGTTCATCGTTGCCCTGACGCAGCGTTAAGGTGGCATTCAGTTCGACCAGCTTGCTCGGTTTGCTGCGCTGGCCGTTGTAATGCACTTTACCGCCGTCAATCATGTCGCGGGCAAGGGCGCGCGTTTTATAAAAACGGGCCGCCCACAGCCATTTATCCAGTCTTACCCCTTCAGAGGGTTTTTCTTTCATGGCCTCTCCTTCACGGTCAGTGAGGGGATCATCTGGCGATAGTCGTTCAGCCCCGGATGGCGCAGATAGCTTTTTTCAGCCAGGCCAGAGTCAGGATTGGTAACGCCCAGACAATAGCGAATGCCAAACCTGGCCGCGGAATCCAGAATAGGCTCGCTGTCATCAATAAACAGCGTGCGTTCCGGCTGCAAACCGGTCTCTTCCGCCACCGCATGCCACAACCGCTGATCCTCTTTCGGATAACCAAATGTGTGGGTGGAAAGTAATAAATCAAGGTGCGAAGCAAGACCCGTATGCTCCAGCTTCACGGCCAGATTGTGAGGATGGGCGTTGGTCAGCAAGATACGGCGCTTGCCGCTCGCTTTCAGCGCATCCAGAAAAGGCACGGTATCCTCACGCAGTACGGCGCGCGGGCCCTGGGCGGTGGTCATGGCACAAATATCCAAACCGAGGCGCTCGCTCCAGTAGTCAAGACAGTACCAGTTTAGCGTATGCTGCACCGCGCTATATTGCGAACGAATGAATTCCTGCGCTTCTGCCGGGGAGATCCCCTGCTGTTCACCATAGGTTTCCGGAACCAGCTTTTGCCAGAAATAGTTATCAAAGGCGAGATCGAGCAGCGTGCCGTCCATATCCAGCAGAACGGTATCAACCTCCTGCCAGGCGATATCAAGATGCATAAGGGGGAACTCCAGCCTGAAGAAACGTGCGCGACAGGGTAGCACATCTTGTCGCGCATCGACGTTATCAGATCAGGCTCTCAGAGGAGGGGATCAGCTTAGGGTTAAGGCAATTTTCGTAATACTGCTGGATGTCGGCAAGCCTGGTACGAGAGCGCTGATAGCGACGCAGCGCCATAAAACCGTTCCAGCAAATGCATACCAGCATCGCAATCATCAGCAGCGAGGTGCCGATGTAGCGCCACAGGCCTGCGCTGTCCGGCATACGGTGCAGGCCGATGTGGCGCGTGCCGTTGGCATCGGTAAAGATACTCGTCACAATCCCTTCTGCGCTAAACGGCGTCTGCATCAGCATCTGCGCCAGGCGCTGGAACTGGCCCCACTGTTCCTGAGCCGGGTAGTCATAAAGTGCGACCTGCGGGTATGGCTGATCGACCAGGTCGCTCCCTTCATCACTGACGATCACAAAGCCGCCCGGTGCCGGGCTGTTCAACGCCTGCGCCGCTCGGGTGGTTTCGCGCATCACGAACGGTGCGGTTGACGTGGCGACCAGATTATCCAGCGACTCGGCGCTGACCGGACGCAGCAGCACGTTAACGCCATCCAGCCGTCCCGCTTCCGCGCGTTTCACCAGCGAATCCCAGTCTTTACTGTTACCCAGGTTCACAAGGGCGTTTTTGAGACGTACGCATTCGTCCTGAGCGGAACACAAATCCTGTGTTTTCAGAACGATGTCACCAAAGTCGTCCAGAAGCACCATCCCCGATTTCTGAATGGCCGAGCGCAGGGCAGGGCTCACGCGTGAGTCGTCATCGGGTTTCGGGTGCAGCTGGCGGTTGACCGTCTGGGTAAGCGACGTGGCTTTATTAACAACCTCAGATTCAGGCAGCGGCAGCGGCGGCGCATCATTCCAGATAATTTGCGAGCAATCGAACGGCATGAACGGCGAGCTCTGACGCGTATTCCATGCGCCAGGCGTATGAATGTTACACATGCCGGTGCCCTTCAGGCGCAGCGTATCACCGACCCGCACGCCAGCCTCGTCCAGTTGGTTGACGCTGGTTGCCTCAATGGTTTGCGCCCCTTTTATCCATGACAGGGTAAATTTAATGGGCATATCCAGCGGGACAAACAGCAGAAGCATGATAAAGACCAGCGCTGCCCCCCCGGCAATGACCGCACTGCGTAACCAGTGCTGAAGCGGGAAGTTTTTTACTTCATCATGCAGGGATAAAAAGCGCCCCTGGCGCACCACATGGCGGTCAAGGTAGATATCGATATCGGTTTTCTGCCCTAAATCCTGGGCAATCCACGGCTGCCAGTGGCGCGGGTAGATAAGATCGATAATACCGAGCGAGATATTATTGAGGTGCTCCTGGTCACTCTCACCGAACAGACCCCAGCGCTTAGGGGTACCGCGCAGGCAGTGGATCTCACGTAGCGAGGTTTTTGCCGGCGGAGCAAAGAGCCCCCACAGCCCGGCTGCCAGCAACAGCACCGCACCGCCAGCCAGCCAGGGAACAAACACATCCGGCGTCAGCAGGCAGATGAAAAAGAGCAGGAACGCGGCCACGATCAGAATCGCTTCGCGAATGCCGTCAGGGCGGCTCAGGGCGTACTCTTCATGCGTCTCCTGGCGAATGTTCAGCAGCTCGATCTGCTCTGTCTCTTCGCCACGAATGGAGGCCTGCGTTGAACTTGCGCGTTCCAGCGCAAAACGCGGGGCTTCCTGAAGATATTCATTCAACGTATGGCCGTTGAGCGAGATAACCAGCGGCAACGAATCGGTATGGATCAGCTCTACGCTGTTTTCGTCATTAATGTACTGCTCCCAGGACGGGGGCAGATGCACTTCAACCGAATCCAGGTAATAGCGCCATTTATTGGGATCGTCTGTGGTGATGCCATAGCGGGTGATGGAGCGCGTCACACTGAGCACTGTGTCACTTTGCGCATTTAACTTGAGCGCCACCGGCGCAGCAGTTGCCCCCGTCGGCCCAGGTGTTAACTGAGAACGGTTCAGTGTTTCGAGATAGTTTTCTACTGCATCGCGCTCTTCTTGCGTCAGTTTACGCGTCGTCGCACCGGCAAAGGCGTTTAAAAAGGGCAGCCGGTAACGACGCCTTACGCGACGCCTGTATACCCACCCTGCAACCAATGCGCCGGCCAGCATAGCAGCGAGAACAATCAAAATGGTGCTCATGCTTTCCCCATCTTACTTATCTTCTTACAGGTGTAGTCAGTAGCACCTTTAACATTGAATGAGAGTCTGTGGTTGGCTATCGGCAAGTATGGAGTCGAACTTGAGCATTCTGAAGCGCATCCCAGTGACCGATGATGATAGCAAAGCCTGTTATGGCGCGATATCAGCAAATTCCTGGAAACATTTCAACCTCTTGACATTTGTTTTGAATTGAGGATTGATTCCTGTTACGTTGCGTAAATGTAAATACAGAACAATTGACATTGCCGAAACCGTGCGGCGTATCGCACAATAAAGCCAGTTCCCACTGCTAAGACCCCATCACGATGAGCAAACCACTACAAAAACCCACCATTCTGAATGTTGAAACAGTCGCAAAATCGCGCCTGTTTAATGTCGAAAGTGTGGATCTGGAGTTCAGCAACGGTGTGCGTCGCGTTTACGAACGTATGCGCCCTTCTTCGCGCGAAGCGGTGATGATTGTTCCTGTCGTCGACGACCATCTGATCTTAATCCGCGAGTATGCCGTGGGAACCGAATCTTACGAACTTGGGTTCTCGAAAGGGCTCATCGATCCGGGTGAAACGGTCTTTGAGGCGGCCAATCGCGAGCTGAAAGAAGAGGTCGGTTTTGGCGCGAACGAACTGACGTTTCTGAAAAAACTGAGCATGGCACCCTCCTATTTTTCCAGCAAAATGAACATTGTGGTTGCTGAGGATCTCTATCCAGAATCGCTGGAAGGGGACGAGCCGGAGCCACTGCCACAGGTTCGCTGGCCGCTGGCCCATATGATGGACCTGCTCGAAGACCCTGACTTTAACGAGGCCCGCAACGTGAGCGCGCTGTTCCTGGTACGCGAATGGCTGAAGGGGCAGGGGCGGTTATAACAGCCTGATGTCCGCAACTTATGACAGAACAAAAAAAACGGCAACCTGAAGTTGCCGTTTTTACGTTGCCCGTTAGAACAACTCGTGCGTTTCGCCGTTATCAATGATTTCTGTACCCACCTCATGCACCGCCTGTGTGGTCGGCTGCGTGCCCTCGATGAAATACTCTGCACGGCTATTGCCGCCATTGGCGAGTTGCCCGGTGCTGCGGTCGATATTGACGGTAACCACGCCCGGTGGTGGCGTCAGCGGTTGCTCCGGAACGCCTTCCAGCACGGATTTCATATAGGCATCCCAGGCCGGTTGCGCACTCTTCGCGCCGCCTTCGTAGCCAGAAATCTGATCTTTAATCGCGCCTGAAGCCGTGGTGCGGCCTAAATCACGGCGATGATCGTCAAAACCGATCCAGACTGACGTCACCACGCCCGGGCCGTAACCGGAGAACCACGCATCTTTCGAGCTGTTTGTTGTCCCCGTTTTACCGCCGATATCATGGCGCTGTAAATCACGTCCTGCCCGCCAGCCGGTCCCTTGCCAGCCAGGTTCGCCGAAGATGTTGGTGTTCAGCGCGCTCTTTATCAGGAACGACAGCGGCGTGTTGATGACATGCGGTGCATACTCCTGCGCCCCGCTCTGCGCCACCAGCGACTGGTTAGCCTGTTCCAGCTGCGGCTGCGGCAACACAGGATTCGTCTGCTCCTGAGACACGGCAACGTCTTCCATGTCCTTGTTTTCAATCACCTCAGATTTTGGCGTATTGCCGTAAATGACCGGAATATCGCAGTCAGGGCAGGCAATTTTCGGCTTCGCTTCAAACAGCACGCCACCCTGGTCGTTCTCGATTTTACTGATGAAGTACGGGTCAATCAGGAAGCCGCCGTTAGCCATCACCGAGTAACCCCGCGCCACCTGAAGCGGCGTAAAGGACGCAGAGCCTAACGCCAGCGATTCGGTGCGCACGATGTTCTGAGCCGGGAAACCGAAGCGTTGCAGATATTCCGCGGCATAGTCGACACCCATCGCACGCATTGCGCGCACCATCACCACGTTTTTCGACTGCCCAAGACCCTGACGAAGACGAATAGGGCCTGAATATTCCGCCGGTGAGTTCTTCGGCTGCCAGTCAGAACCGGCACCGGCATCCCAGCGGGAGATAGGCACGTCGTTCAGGATACTGGCGAGAGTCAGTCCCTTATCCATGGCTGCGGTGTAGAGGAATGGCTTGATGTTAGAGCCAACCTGACGCAACGCCTGGGTGGCGCGGTTAAATTTGCTCTGGTTGAAATCGAACCCACCGACCAGGGCCAGCACGGCACCGTTCTGCGGATTGATGGACACCAGGGCCGAGTTAACGTCTGGGACCTGCGCCAGCCACCAGCTGTCGCCCACCTTGCGTACCCAGATTTGCTGTCCGGTCTGGACGACATCCGTCACTTTACGCGGCGTCGGGCCTTGCAGGGTGTCTGAGCGGTACGGGCGAGCCCAACGGATCCCGTCCATACGCAGGGAGACAGACGTTCCATCCGCCAGCGTTGCCACCGCTTCCTGCGGATCGGCCTGAGTCACCACGGCAGGAAGGAGCGGGCCATAGGTGGGCAGCGCTTTCAGCGTACTGGTGATTTTTTTGCTGTCCCAGGCGCTTTCGCCGACTTTCCACAGCACATTCGACGGGCCGCGATAACCGTGGCGCATGTCGTAATCCATCACGTTGTTACGCACCGCTTCCTGAGCCGCCTGCTGAACGTTGCGGGTCACGGTGGTGTAAACGCGGTAGCCATCTTCGTAGGCTTTATCGCCGTAGCGGCTCACCATCTCCTGACGCACCATTTCGGTGAGATAAGGGGCAGAGAAGGCAATCTCCGGCGCATGGTAGTTGGCATCGATGACATCGTTGCGCGCCTGTTCGTACTCGCTCTGGCTGATATAGCCTTCGCTCAGCATACGTGACAGGACGACGTTACGACGCGCCGTAGCGCGTTCAAGCGAGTAGAGCGGGTTGAAGGTCGATGGCGCTTTAGGCAGACCGGCAATGGTCGCCATTTCGCTTAACGTCAGCTGCTCGACAGGTTTACCAAAGTACACCTGCGCGGCCGCACCAACACCGTAGGCGCGGTAGCCGAGGTAGATTTTATTGAGGTACAGCTCAAGGATCTCGTCTTTGCTCAACAACTGCTCAATACGGATCGCAAGGAACACCTCTTTGATCTTACGGGTCAGGGTCTTTTCTGGGCTAAGGAAGAAGTTACGCGCCAGCTGCTGTGTAATGGTACTTGCCCCCTGAGAGGCATGACCGGAGAACAGCGCAATACTTGCAGCACGGAAAATCCCCACCGGATCGACACCGTGGTGCTCGTAAAAACGGCTGTCCTCGGTAGCGATAAAGGCTTTGACCATCACGGGCGGAATTTGATTTAAGGTCAGCGGGATACGACGCTTTTCGCCGTACTGCGCCATTAACTCGCCATCGGCGCTGTAGACCTGCATCGGGATCTGGAGTCGCACATCGCGAAGCGTAGCGACATCAGGCAGCTGTGGCTCAATATATTTGTACAAACCATAAATCGAGCCTGCTCCCAGCAGAATGCAACAGACTGCAAGGATTAATAAATACTTTACGAACTTCACCGGAGATTTCCCATTTGGTTTCACTTGGGCAGTTTCTAAACAATCGCGCGGTAGTATAAAGGCAAGCCTGATTCATTGATATAGCCGTCACCTGACGGGCGATAAGGAGATCGTGAAGCATGGCTTTCAAAACATGGCAAACAGGCGTTCATATTCAACAGGATAGGGTGCAGATAGTGGCGCTGGCCCGGGAGCGGTCGGGCTGGCGTTTGTGCCGCTGGTGGGCTATCACTCTGGCCGAAGGGATTATCCGGGATGGCAAAATTTGCCAGCCTGAACAACTGGTTGACGCCCTGCGCGACTGGCGGAAAACGTTGCCACACTCCCATCGGGTGTTTCTCTCATTTCCGGCGGCCCGCACGTTGCAACGATCGCTTCCCCGTCCGGGCGTGGCGTTGCGCGACAGCGAACAGCTCTCCTGGCTGGGGGCGACGCTCGCGCGTGAACTGGAGATGGCTGCTGACACGCTCTGTTTTGATTATGCGCAGGATACGTTCAGCAATACATTCCATGTCACCGCTGCACAAAACAACGAGATTCACCCCCTGCTGACGCTGGCAAAGATGTTGCGTTTACGGCTCGTGACGATCACCCCGGATGCCAGTGCGCTGGCGAATCTTCTCCCTGCGGTAGCGCCAGCGCAGTGTGTCGCCTGGCGGGATGGGCATCAGTGGCTTTGGGCGATGCGCCATCAGTGGGGACGGCGTTTTACCACGGAAGCGGAAAACGTGGCCGATCTCGCGGCACTGCTGGCCCTCACGCCGCAGGACATTGCCCTCTTTGATAGCCAGCGAGACCCCTGGGACGCCCTGGTTCGTTGCCATGCCCCTCTGCCGGCATGCGGCGCTGATTATACCGTCGCGCTGGCGCTGGCCATGAGTGAGGTACCGGAATGAGCATGACGAACTTTCTGCCGTGGCGGCGGCAGCGACGCGTGCGCTGCCTGCGATTCTGGGGCGTACTGTTTGTCGCTACGTGGCTGCTGATACTGATGGGGGTTTTCAGCCTGCGGATGAATCCTCTCGTGATGACACGTGCGCTGCATATTCAACTGGCGGGCATGCAGTCCGTGCAGCAGGCGCTGGTGTCTCGTACAGGGTCAGGTACGCAGACGCCAACGCCCGCGCCAGCGCCTCAACGACGCGCCTGGCAGCCGGTGCTGGAGTCCTTTGCCGGGATGATGCCATCCCAGGTCTGGCTGACCGAACTGCGCTATCAGCCCCCTTCACTGATGTTAACCGGATATGCCGCAACACTCCCCGCGCTCTCTGCTCTGCGGGATGGGCTCGGAAAGATGGCGGGGTTTACCCCCGGGCCTACGGGGGAATTACAGCGGGATGACCTGGGGCGCTGGATGTTCACCTTTCATCTGCGAAGCGAGGGCTAATGCGTGGAAACCTTGTTCGAACGCTGGTGCGAAAGCAGCCCCCGATGGCGGGTGCTGTGCTGGTATCTGAGCGTTCTCTTTCTGGGGAGTACGACATGGGGCATGGTGCTTCGACCGGTTGCAAAGCAGGTGGCTGAACTTCAGCGGCAGGTCAGCGAGGCCGCACTGGCTAATGTCTCGCTATGGCCCGCCGCCAGTCAGGTGCCGCGGCGTCACGCACCCCGTGAAGCCACGGTAATGACGCCTTTTTCGCCACTCGAGTTTCAGGGGGCGGGTACAAGACTGGTTCACTGGAAGCCGTTGCAAAACGGAGGGGAACTGACGCTGGATGCTGAATGGCAGGCCATCCCGACTGTTTTCACCCGGCTGGCGCAGCAGGATGTTCAGGTTGCCGCCTTTGCTCTCTCTGCACAGGGTTCGGCATTACGCCTGCGGGTGGAGCTGGAGGAGCAGCATGCGAACTAGCGCGCGTTGCCTGCTGGTGTGTTTTGCCCTGTTAGTGACCGGGATGCGGGATCCTTTTCGCCCGCCGGATGACCCTTGTGCGGTAGGGCAACTGGCGCAGTGGCATTACCACGGGATGGTGGGCGGCACTCAGGACACCGGCATTTTACAGGACGGGCAAAAGCGCTGGCATCGCCTGACACCGCAACAGCGCCTCCCGGTGGGCTGGCGGGTAACGGCCCTCAATGAAAGGGAACTGGTCGTCGATGTGGGGGATGCATGTGAACCCAGACAATGGACGTGGCAACGAGAAGGAACGAAAAAGAATGAACATAAGGAAAACGCTGTGGCTGCTGGCGTTCAGTCATCCGCTGTGGGCCGCCGCGCCAAAGCCGGTCACGCTGGTGGTGGATGAGGTACCGGTGGTGCAGGTGCTACAGGCGCTGGTCGCACAGGAGAACCGTAATCTGGTGGTATCGCCAGATGTCAGCGGCACGCTGTCGCTCAATCTGACACGCGTCCCCTGGCGACAGGCGCTACAGACGGTCGTCACCAGCGCCGGGCTTGTTCTGCATGAAGAAGGAGGCATTTTTTATGTTCACACCGCAGCCTGGCAGCGTGAACAGCTGGAACGCAAAGAGCAGGAGCGGATACGCCGACAGCTTGATGCGCCGCTGGTCTCGCACAGCATACCTTTTTCTTACGCTGACGCCGGGGAACTGCAAAAAGCGGCGGAAAAACTGCTCAGCCCAAAGGGGAGTTTATCTGTCGACAAGCGCACGAACCGTCTGCTGATACGGGATAACCAGGCGGTGCTTGATACGCTGCAGCACTGGGCGACACAGATGGATATCCCTGTCGAGCAGGTGGAACTGGCGGCGCATATCGTGACCATCAATGAAAAAAGCCTGCGTGAGCTGGGGGTGAAGTGGAATCTCGCAGACGCAACGGAGGCGGGCAAGGTCGGGCAACTCACAACGCTTGGCAGCGATTTGTCCGTGGCAAACGCCACCACCCATGTGGGTTTTAATATTGGGCGGATTAACGGCAGGCTGCTGGATCTGGAGTTGTCGGCGCTGGAGCAAAAGCAGCAGGTCGATATCATCGCCAGCCCACGACTGCTGGCCTCGCATATGCAACCGGCCAGTATTAAGCAGGGCAGTGAGATCCCATATCAGGTCTCCAGCGGTGACAGCGGGGCGACCTCCGTGGAATTTAAAGAGGCGGTGTTAGGCATGGAGGTGACGCCGGTGGTGCTGCCCGGCGGTCGCGTACGCCTGAAGCTGCACATCAGTGAAAATATGCCAGGACAGGTGCTGCAGCAGGCCGATGGTGAAACGCTCGCCATCGATAAACAAGAAATTGAAACCCAGGTGGAAGTAAAAAGTGGAGAAACGCTGGCGCTGGGCGGAATTTTTTCGCAAAAGAATAAAACCGGAAGCGATCGCGTGCCTGGGCTGGGCAACATCCCGTGGCTTGGACAGCTTTTTCGCCATGACGGAAAGGACAATGAACGACGGGAGTTAGTGGTGTTTATTACACCACGACTGGTCGGTATTCGCTGAAGAGTCACGATCCTCCCAATGATTTTGCATTCAGATTGTTGCAGATGTTTGACGTGGGGCATGAATTAGCATACAAGGAGTACCGATTTGAGTTGGACTTACGTCTTATTGCCTTATGCGTCTGGTGCGGTGATTTAATCAGTTGCCAAACAAGCCGGAGTATTGAGATAATTTTTAGTCTGACTCTCGCTCTATTGCATATGAGGTTTCAGTTCATGTCCTGCTACGCCGGGTGTCTGCGAAGCGGGGATTACCATTAACGAATAGTCTTAGTAGTACCGATAAAATGGCAGAGAAACGCAATATCTTTCTGGTTGGGCCTATGGGTGCCGGCAAAAGCACTATTGGGCGTCAGTTAGCTCAACAACTCAATATGGAATTTTACGATTCTGATCAAGAGATTGAGAAACGAACCGGAGCTGATGTGGGCTGGGTTTTCGACGTAGAAGGCGAAGAAGGTTTCCGTGACCGAGAAGAAAAAGTGATCAACGAACTCACGGAAAAGCAGGGCATTGTTCTGGCAACAGGCGGTGGCTCTGTCAAATCTCGCGAAACCCGCAACCGTCTCTCCGCCCGTGGCGTAGTGGTCTATCTCGAGACGACCATCGAAAAACAGCTGGCACGTACGCAGCGCGATAAAAAGCGCCCGCTGCTGCAGGTTGAAACGCCACCACGCGAAGTTCTGGAAGCGTTGGCCGATGAACGCAATCCGCTGTACGAAGAGATTGCTGATGTGACCATTCGTACTGACGATCAGAGCGCTAAAGTGGTTGCAAACCAGATTATTCATATGCTGGAAAGCAACTGATTCTGGCTTTATATACAATCGCCTGCGGGTAAAAGCATTAAAGGTGGATGTCGCGTCATGGAGAGGATTACCGTTACTCTCGGGGAACGTAGTTACCCAATCACCATCGCGGCTGGTTTGTTTAACGACCCAGCTTCCTTTTTACCACTGAAAGCGGGTGATCAGGCGATGCTGGTCACCAATGAGACGCTGGCTCCGCTTTATCTCGACCGCGTTCGCCACCTGCTTGAACAGGCGGGCGTTAAAGTCGACAGTGTGATTCTGCCCGATGGCGAGCAGTATAAAAGCCTGGCGGTACTGGATACCGTCTTTACCGCATTGCTGCAAAAACCGCATGGTCGCGATACAACACTGCTTGCCCTGGGCGGCGGTGTTGTGGGCGATCTGACGGGCTTTGCGGCTGCAAGTTATCAACGTGGTGTGCGTTTTATTCAAATCCCTACCACGTTACTGTCTCAGGTCGACTCTTCTGTCGGCGGCAAAACGGCCGTTAACCATCCGCTCGGTAAAAATATGATTGGCGCGTTCTACCAGCCGGCATCGGTGGTGGTGGATCTCGACTGTCTGAAAACCCTACCGAAACGCGAGCTGGCTTCTGGCCTGGCTGAAGTGATCAAATACGGCATTATTCTGGATGGCGAGTTCTTTGACTGGCTGGAAGAGAATATGGATGCGTTGCTGCGCCTGGATGAGGCGAAACTGGCTTACTGCATTCGTCGTTGTTGTGAGCTGAAAGCGGAAGTTGTCGCTGCAGACGAGCGTGAAACGGGCTTACGTGCTTTACTGAATCTTGGGCATACGTTTGGTCACGCGATTGAAGCCGAAATGGGTTACGGTAACTGGCTTCACGGTGAAGCAGTCGCTGCCGGAATGGTAATGGCTGCCCGCACTTCTGAACGTCTGGGGCAGTTTAAACCGGCAGAGACGGCACGCATCATCACGCTGCTTGAGCGTGCGGGCTTGCCGGTAACCGGGCCGAAAGAGATGTCGGCACAAGCGTATTTACCCCACATGATGCGCGATAAAAAAGTATTGGCAGGTGAGATGCGTCTTGTACTCCCGCTTGCAATAGGGAAGAGTGAAGTACGCGGCGGAGTGCCGCATGATGTGGTTCTTGGCGCTATTGCTGACTGTCAGCAGGCGTAACAACTAGAAAGGTCAGGCCACTGTTACAGGTGGTCGTTTAGCTTCAGGCGAAATGCAAAGTCGTTGGCATAAGCCTTTGAGTGGGGTGTTAAATGGATGAATTCAAACCAGAAGACGAGCTGAAACCCGATCCCAGCGATCGTCGTACTGGTCGTTCTCGTCAATCTTCAGAACGTGATAACGAGCCGCAGATCAACTTTGACGATGTTGATCTGGATGCAGACGATCGTCGCCCTTCGCGTAGCCGCAACGCGCGTGATGAGCGAGAAGAAGAGGGTTATGAGTCCGAAGAAGATTCAATGGACGAAGAGCCTGTAGAGCGTCGCCCACGTAAACGTAAAAAAGCCGCTGCGCAGAAACCCGCCTCCCGCCAGTACATCATGATGGGACTCGGCGTTCTGGTGCTCGTGCTGCTGATTGTCGGTATTGGTTCTGCGCTAAAAGCGCCTTCGACCCCTTCCGGTGAGCAAGCGGCATCCACTGAGAAGAGCATCAGCCTCTCTGGTAACGATGCGACCGATCAGGCGAATGGTGCACAGCCAGCGCCGGGTACCACCTCCGCCGAGCAGACTGCCGGAAATACAACACAGCCGCAGGATGTTTCTCTGCCGCCAGTTTCTTCTACCCCCGCACAGGGTCAGGCACCTGCCACGCCTGAAGGCCAGCAGCGTGTAGAAGTTCAGGGCGACCTGAACAATGCCCTGACGCAGCCGCAAAATCAGGCGCAGGTGGACAATGCCGTGGTTAACTCTACGCTGCCAACTGAACCTGCGACCGTTGCACCGATCCGCGGTGGTAACGCTCAGCCGCAAACGGCTGCAACCGAAACCAAACCGCGCCAGACGCAACCTGCGACCCGTCCTGAACGTAAGCAGGCTGTGATTGAACCTAAGCGTGAAACCAAACCTCAGGCAGTCGTCAAAGCGCCTGAAGTGAAAGCGCCGGCTCAGACAAAACGTACTGAAACGGCCACGGTGAGCGAACCGGCAAAAGCACCGGTTACGCAGACTGCACCGAAAGCAACGGCGACCACCACGGCACCGGCTGCCACTTCGGCACCAGCTGCAACTGCACCTACTGCACCTGCAGCAACGGCAACAACCAGCGCCGCAGCAGGCAAGACTGCAGGTAACGTCGGTTCGCTGAAGTCAGCCCCGTCCAGCAATTACACGCTGCAGCTGAGCAGTTCGTCTAACTATGACAACCTCAACGGTTGGGCGAAGAAAACAAATCTGAAAAACTATGTGGTTTATCAGACGACCCGTAATGGTCAGCCGTGGTACGTGCTGGTAAGTGGCGTTTATGCTTCAAAAGATGAAGCGAAACGTGCTGTCGCAACGCTGCCCGCCGACGTTCAGGCGAAAAACCCATGGGCTAAGCCAATTCATCAGGTTCAGGCTGATCTGAAGTAATGTTTAAAGCGCAGGATGCTGTCGGAGCTTTCTCCACAGCCGGAGAAGGTGTAATCAGTTAGTCAGCATGAAAAAAAATCGCGCTTTTCTGAAATGGGCAGGGGGGAAATACCCCCTGCTCGATGATATTAAAAAGCACCTGCCGAAAGGCGAGTGTCTTATCGAGCCCTTTGTGGGCGCTGGATCGGTATTCCTGAATACCGATTTTTCTCGTTATATCCTGGCGGATATCAACAGCGACCTCATTAGCCTCTACAACATCGTCAAGCTGCGGACCGACGAGTACGTGGAAGAGGCTCGGAAGCTGTTTACACCCGAGCACAATAATCCGGACGTTTACTACCAGTTCCGCACTGAGTTTAATCAGAGTCAGGATCCGTTCCGCCGGGCGCTGTTGTTCCTCTATCTCAATCGACACGGCTACAACGGCCTGTGCCGGTATAATCTTCGTGGTGAGTTTAACGTGCCGTTTGGCCGTTATAAGCGTCCGTATTTCCCACAGGATGAGTTGTATCACTTTGCCAAAAAAGCGCAGAATGCCGAATTCCACTGCCTCTCCTATGAAGAGTGCATGGAGCTGGCAGGCGTAAACTCGGTGGTCTATTGCGACCCGCCTTACGCACCGCTGTCTGCGACGGCAAATTTCACCGCTTATCACACCAACAGCTTCAGTCCGGCCGAGCAGGCCCGTCTGGCGGAGATGGCGGAAAAGCTGGTCAGCAAAAGAATTCCGGTGTTAATTTCGAATCACGATACCCCTGATACGCGCGAATGGTACAAAGCCGCGAAGCATTTTCAGGTTAAAGTGCGGCGTAGCATAAGCAGCAACGGCGGCACACGTAAAAAGGTGGACGAACTCCTGGCTCTTTATCGCCCCTGAGCCGTTTTGCCCGCCGGTAAACACATTTCAAGGAGATGCGGATGAAACAGTTTTTGATTGCTCCCTCAATTCTGTCGGCCGATTTTGCCCGCCTGGGTGAAGACACTGCAAAAGCACTCGCGGCGGGCGCGGATGTCGTCCATTTCGACGTTATGGATAACCACTACGTTCCTAATCTGACCATTGGCCCGATGGTGCTTAAAGCGCTGCGTAACTACGGTATTACCGCGCCGATTGACGTCCATCTGATGGTGAAGCCTGTTGACCGTATCGTGCCTGATTTTGCCGCTGCGGGAGCCAGTATCATCACCTTCCACCCTGAAGCGTCTGAACATGTGGATCGCACGCTGCAGCTCATCAAAGAGAATGGCTGTAAAGCGGGTCTGGTTTTCAACCCGGCTACGCCGCTGAGCTATCTCGACCATGTGATGGATAAGCTGGATGTCATTTTGCTGATGTCCGTTAACCCGGGCTTTGGCGGTCAGTCGTTTATCCCTCATACGCTGGATAAACTGCGTGAAGTGCGCCGTCGTATTGATGAGTCAGGTTACGACATTCGTCTGGAAGTCGACGGTGGCGTAAAAGTGAATAACATTGGTGAAATTGCGGCAGCGGGCGCGGATATGTTCGTTGCAGGTTCAGCGATTTTCGACCAACCGGATTACAAAAAAGTCATTGATGAAATGCGCCGTGAACTGGCGAAGGTAAGTCATGGATAAATTGCAGGCAACCCGGGGTATCGCATTTGACCTCGACGGCACGCTGGTCGACAGCGCGCCGGGCTTAACCAGCGCCGTAGACCAGGCGCTGTATGCTCTTGAACTGCCCGTTGCGGGCGAAGAGCGTGTCATCACGTGGATTGGCAATGGCGCCGATGTTCTGATGGAGCGCGCGTTGACATGGGCCCGCCAGGAGCGTGTGTCCCAGCGTTCCGCACAGGGTAAACCGAGCGTGGATCATGCGGATATCCCCCAGGAAGAACAGCTGCGTATCCTGCGTAAATTGTTTAATCGTTTCTATGAAGAGACGGTCGAAGAGGGCAGTTTCCTGTTCCCGGATGTCGCAGAAACGCTGAGTGCGCTTCATGCCAACGGCATTCCGCTGGGGCTGGTGACAAACAAACCGACACCTTTTGTCGCCCCTCTGCTGGAAGCGCTGGATATCGCGAAGTATTTTTCCGTCATTGTTGGCGGTGATGATGTGCAGAACAAAAAGCCGCATCCGGAACCGTTACTGCTGGTGGCAGGAAAATTATCCTTAACGCCCGCGGAGCTGCTCTTTGTCGGGGATTCCCGCAATGATATTCTGGCTGCCAGAGCGGCGGGTTGTCCTTCAGTGGGATTAACCTATGGCTACAACTACGGTGAGGCCATCACGCTGAGTGAGCCGGACGTCGTGTTCGACCACTTCAAAGATTTGTTGCCCGCACTCGGGCTTTCGCACAGTGATAATCAGGAATTGAATAATGACTAAGCCCATCGTTTTTAGTGGCGCACAGCCGTCAGGTGAATTGACCATTGGTAACTACATGGGTGCGTTACGTCAGTGGGTCAGCATGCAGGATGATTACCATTGCATTTACTGCATCGTGGATCTGCATGCTATCACTGCACGTCAGGATCCTGAGAAGCTGCGTAAAGCCACCCTGGACACCCTGGCGCTGTATCTGGCCTGCGGAATTGATCCTGAGAAGAGCACCATTTTCGTTCAGTCTCACGTTCCAGAGCATGCGCAGCTGGGCTGGGCGCTGAACTGCTACACCTACTTCGGCGAACTGAGCCGCATGACGCAGTTCAAGGATAAATCCGCGCGCTACTCAGAAAACATCAACGCCGGTCTGTTTGATTACCCGGTACTGATGGCAGCAGACATTCTGCTGTACCAGACCAACCAGGTGCCGGTTGGCGAAGATCAGAAACAGCATCTGGAACTGAGCCGCGATATCGCCCAGCGCTTTAACGCGCTGTACGGCGACGTGTTCAAAGTGCCTGAGCCGTTCATTCCAAAATCCGGCGCACGCGTGATGTCGCTGCTGGAGCCAACCAAGAAGATGTCCAAGTCTGACGATAACCGTAACAACGTTATCGGCCTGCTGGAAGACCCGAAATCGGTGGTTAAAAAGCTCAAGCGTGCGGTGACCGACTCCGATGAGCCACCTGTTGTGCGTTACGACGTGCAGAACAAAGCGGGCGTCTCCAACCTGCTGGATATCCTCTCCGGTGTGACGGGTCAGAGCATTCCTGAGCTGGAACAACACTTCGAAGGCAAGATGTATGGTCACCTGAAAGGGGAAGTGGCGGATGCCGTTTCCGGCATGCTGACCGAGCTGCAGGCGCGTTATCACCGCTACCGTAACGACGAAGCTTTCCTGCAGAAAGTGATGAAAGAGGGCGCGGAAAAAGCCAGTGCCCGCGCGTCTGAAACCCTTAAAGCGGTGTACCAGGCGATTGGGTTTGTGGGTAAACCGTAACCCTGTTTTGTCGGGTAAGCATGAGCGCTCCCCGACAAAAAACGTGCTGAGCCAGACAAAAAAACCGGGACATTCCCGGTTTTTTTTACGCCTGAAAAACGCTTACTGCTGTGCGGCCGGGCCGCAGCCACCGATGATCTTCGAAATGGAAATTGCCGGGTGCAGCAGGTAATCATAGCTGCAATTATTTTTGGTATTTTGAACGTGACCGGTGCAGGCGGTCAGAGTCGATAACATGCCTACCAGAGCGGCGGTTTTTGCCAGTTTAAACATACGCATTCCTTGTCTGAAAAAACGAAAATTGGATCTAACGTGAGGGAATAAATGAAAAAATTCCATTTCGCGGGCGGTATGTTATCGGGAGCGGTAAGAGGGGAGTAGTCCGCATAAGGACTACTCCGGGAAGGGGGAATATGCGTTAGTGATTCGAGAACCAGTTCAGTTTATCGCGCAGCTCCACCACGCGTCCGACAATAATCAGCGCCGGGCTTTCAACCTGCTGTGCCAGCTCACCTAACTGTGTCAGCACGCCGTTCACCACGCGCTGCTTAATGGACGTGCCGTTTTCCACCAGCGCGACGGACATATCCTCTTCCATGCCGTGCTCAAGCAGTTTGGCCTGAATGGTCGCGGCCTGGTTTAACCCCATATAGAACACCAGCGTCTGTTTTTCGGCGGCCAGGTTATGCCAGTCCAGCTCACTGCCGGTTTTCAGGTGTCCCGTCACCAGGCGTACGCTCTGGGCATAGTCACGGTGGGTCAGCGGAATGCCCGAGTAAGCTGAGCAACCGGAGGCTGCCGTGATGCCCGGCACCACGGAAAACGGAATACCCGCGTTGCACAACGTTTCCAGCTCTTCACCGCCGCGACCAAAGATAAACGGGTCGCCACCCTTGAGGCGTACCACGCGTTTTCCTTTTTGCGCTTCGCGCAGCAGGATCTGGTTAATCTCCTCCTGCGGCACACAGTGGTACCCGGCACGTTTACCGACAAATACGCGGTCAGCATCGCGGCGGACCAGGTTCATTATCTCATCGGAGACCAGACGGTCATAAACCACAATATCCGCCTGCTGGATCTGCTGCAGCCCTTTCAGCGTCAGCAAACCGGCATCGCCCGGGCCGGCACCCACCAGCACCACTTCACCACGATGATCCAGCGGCTCGCAGAGCAACTGCGCCGTCGTCTCTTCCACCGCTTTATGATCCTGATTCGCCAGCGACTGGGCCAGCCTGTCATTCACAAAGAATTTTTCCCAGAAGCGGCGGCGTTCACCCACGGTCGCGAAGGTTTGCTTAACCCGGGAACGCAGCTGCCCGGCATAGTGGGCAATCTGGCCAAGATGCTGCGGCAGGATGGCTTCCAGTTTTTCCCGCAGCAGGCGGGCCAGAACGGGAGAGCGGCCTCCGGACGATACCGCAATCATCAGCGGCGAACGGTCAATGATCGACGGCATGATAAAGCTGGCCTCCTTCGGGGCATCCACCACGTTACAGAAGATGCGGCGCGCTTCACAGGCGTCGCTGACGCGCTGATTCACTTCATCGTCATCCGTGGCGGCAATGGTCAGCCAGCAGGTATCAAGCAGGGATTCATTAAACCCCCCCTGCACCAGCGTGAGCATCCCTTCTTTTTCCCAGGCCTCAAACTGCGGGGCAAAAGCCAGGGCGTTAACGGTGAGTCGGGCTCCTGCTTCTAACAGCAAGCGCGCTTTGCGTTCAGCCACATCGCCGCCGCCTACAAGCAGACAGTCGCGATGGCGTAATTGACAGAAAATCGGCAGGTGGTCCACGACATTACCTCACAGCATTCAAGGAGGGGGTAAGAAATTGAGGTCAGGATAACAGCAGGAATCGTACAGAACATACGGTTTTTCCTGCCGTTACCCATAAGGGGTCATAAGCTTTTCATATTGAAAAGGCGAGAGATTAGCCTTTCAGCTGCACCTTACCGTCCTTCACGCGGACATCGTAGGGCGTCACGGAATAACGCTCATCTTCCATGCAATACCCGTCGCGTAAACGAAAACGCTGTTTCTTCAACGGGCTGGCGACCCAGAGTTCACCCTGATGCTCCGCGATTAATCCCCGGGACAGGACGCTGGCCTCAAAGAACGGGTCGATATTGCTGATGGCAAAAACCTGTTCATCATGGCGAGGGCGGAATATCGCGACCTGCTCGTTACCCAGCAGGGCACAGACCCCGGTGGCAGGCAGAATGTCGTTAATGTTGCAGATGTTTACCCACTGGCTCATGCGTTTTCCTCCACCAGAGTCACCGGAATACGTTCATAAGGTGTCGCCGGACGATGTTGCTCGCGTTCTGCCACAACCTGCACATTCGGGTCGCGCTGGGTGCTGTTGATAAAGTGTCTGAAGCGAGTCTGCGCCGCCGGGGTGTTGACGGTTTCAGTCCACTCGCAGATCACCGCCTCGCGCAGGCGCGCCATTTCCGCTTCCAGATGGTCGTTCAGGCCCAGTTTGTCGTCAATGATGACCGATTTCAGGTACTCGATACCGCCTTCCAGGTTATCGAGCCAGGACGCGGTACGGGTCAGCTTATCGGCGGTACGGATGTAGAACATCATAAAGCGGTCGAGATACTGAATCAGCGTATCGCGGTCGAGGTCAGCCGCCAGCAGGTCTGCATGGCGTGGTTTCATGCCGCCGTTACCACAGACGTACAGGTTCCAGCCTTTCTCGGTGGCGATGATACCCACATCTTTACCCTGCGCTTCCGCACATTCGCGGGTACAGCCGGAGACGCCAAACTTCATTTTGTGCGGTGTACGGATGCCTTTGTAGCGGTTCTCCAGCTCCACACCGAAGCCGACGCTGTCGCCTACGCCGTAACGGCACCAGGTGCTGCCCACACAGGTTTTCGCCATACGCAGCGCTTTCGCGTAGGCGTGGCCGGTTTCGAATCCCGCGTCAATCAGCTGACGCCAGATTTCAGGCAGGTCATCTTTCTGCGCACCAAACAGGCCGATACGCTGAGAGCCGGTGATTTTGGTATACAGGTTAAATTCACGCGCGATACGGCCAACGGCGACCAGCCCTTCCGGGGTGATTTCGCCACCGGCGGAGCGTGGGATGACGGAGTAAGTCCCGTCTTTCTGAATGTTCGCCAGGAAGTTATCGTTGGTATCCTGCAGCGGCGTATGCACTGGTTTGAGAACGTACTCGTTCCAGCAGGAGGCCAGCAGGGAACCCACGGTAGGTTTACACACTTCACAGCCATAACCCTGGCCGTGTTTCGCCAGCAGTTCGTCGAAGGATTTGATGCCTTCCACGCGGATCAGGTGGTACAGCTCCTGGCGAGAGTAAGCGAAATGCTCGCACAGGTTATTGTTGACTTCGATACCCTGTTTCGCCAGTTCTGCGTTCAGAACCTGTGTGACCAGCGGGATACACCCACCGCAGCCGGTACCGGCTTTGGTTTCCGCCTTCAGGGCCGCGACGGTATGGCAGCCTTTATTGATGGCCGAAATCAGCATGCCTTTGGTCACATCGAAGCAGGAGCAAATCTGCGCGCTGTCGGGCAGTTTATCCACGCCGATGGACGGCTTACCGCTGGACGCATGCGCCGGAAGGATCAGCGCGTCCGGGTTTTCCGGCAGTTCGATGGCGTTCAAGACCAGCTGAAGCAGGTTACCGTAGTCGCTGGTATCGCCCACCAGCACCGCGCCGAGCAGAGTTTTGTTGTCCTGACTGACGATAAGACGTTTGTACACCTCTTTGCTTTCATCGAGGTAAACATAGCTGCGTGCGCCCGGCGTGCGGCCATGCGCATCGCCAATACCGCCTACGTCTACGCCCAGCAGTTTCAGCTTGGCGCTCAGGTCAGCCCCTTCGAAGGCGTTCTGGTTGCCGAGAATATGGTCAACGGCAACATGCGCCATTTTGTAGCCAGGCGCGACCAGACCGTACACGCGGTTGTTCCAGCTGGCGCATTCGCCGATGGCGTAGATATCCGGGTCGGAGGTCTGGCAGGTATCGTTAATCATGATCCCGCCGCGCTGAGCGACGGCCAGACCGCACTGGGTGGCCAGCTTGTCGCGTGGGCGAATACCGGTAGAGAAGACGATAAAGTCCACTTCCAGTTCGCTGCCATCGGCAAAGCGCATGGTTTTCCGCGCTTCGGTGCCTTCCTGCACAATCTCTTTGGTGTTTTTGCTGGTGTGAACCTTTACGCCCATGCTTTCGATTTTACGGCGCAGCTGGTCACCACCCATGTGGTCAAGCTGCTCTGCCATCAGCATCGGGGCAAATTCGATGACGTGGGTTTCAACACCGAGGTTTTTCAGCGCACCGGCGGCTTCCAGACCCAGCAGCCCCCCCCCGACCACGGCGCCACGTTTACTGCGGCGGGCACATGATTCGATCGCATTGAGATCTTCGATGGTACGATAAACGAAGCAATCCTGCGTTTCCGAGCCTTTGATCGGCGGGATCCACGGGTACGAGCCAGTCGCCATGATCAGCTTGTCGTAAAAAACCGTACGTCCGGCGCTGGAGTGGATCACTTTTTCCTGACGGTTGATGGTGATAGCGCGTTCGCCCACCAGCACTTTCACGCCATGCTTCTCGTAGAAACCATCGCGCACCAGAGAGAGCTCTTCAGCGGTATGATGGGAGAAGTAGGAAGACAAGTGCACACGGTCGTACGCCTTGCGGGGTTCTTCACAGAACACGGTAATATCGAACTGGTTAGCATCGGCTTTATCGAGAAGATCCTCAATAAAGCGGTGGCCGACCATGCCGTTACCGATGATAGCGAGTCTGACTTTGCTCATTTTTGCCTCGATTTCTTTTCTATTACTGCCTACCTTAACGATTCAGCAGTGGCACTTATTGATGCAAATCAAATACGCCTTCGCCTACTCCTTAGGTGGTATATGACTGATTTGTCAGGATTTTTATAAGTTGTGGAAATCGCTGGCTTTTCGAGGTCGCCGATTTTGTGTACAAATTAAGGGGCGCGTTGTCAAAAATGCGTACTCCCAAATTTCAGCCGCGTTTTTCAGGGGAAAGGCATGTCTACAATACCGCTTGGGCTTATCCAGAATGTTCGCTTACCGGGTCGCGAAGGGCTGTGGCAAATCGCCATTGAGCAAGGCCGTTTTGGTGGCATTACGCCGATGGGCGATACCGAAGACGAAAACGTAAGAATCTTAAACGCGCGTGGCGGCCTTGCCATCCCCCCGTTTATTGAACCGCATATCCACCTTGATACCACCCAGACGGCAGGCGAGCCGAGCTGGAACCAGTCCGGTACGCTGTTTGAAGGCATTGAGCGCTGGGCGGAGCGTAAGGCACTGCTTAGCCATGAAGATGTAAAAGCGCGCGCCTGGAAGACGCTGAAAGGGCAAATTGCCAACGGTATTCAGTTTGTGCGCACCCACGTGGACGTCTCTGACCCGACGCTCACCGCCCTGAAGGCCATGCTGGAGGTGAAGCAGGAGGTTGCGCCGTGGATCACGCTGCAAATCGTGGCGTTCCCGCAGGAAGGCATCCTTTCTTACCCGGACGGCGCGGCGCTGCTTGAGGAGGCGTTGAAGCTGGGCGCCGATGTGGTCGGGGCAATCCCGCATTTTGAATTCACCCGCGAGTATGGCGTGCAATCGCTGCACATTGCCTTTGAACTGGCGAAGAAATATGACCGTCCGCTGGATATCCATTGCGATGAAATTGACGATGAGCAGTCCCGATTTCTGGAAACGGTGGCCACCCTGGCTTATGAATCAGGGATGGGTCCGCGGGTCACGGCCAGCCATACCACGGCGATGCACTCCTATAACGGGGCATACACCTCGCGGCTTTTCCGCCTGCTGAAGATGTCAGGCATCAACTTTGTCGCCAATCCACTGGTGAATATCCATTTACAGGGACGCTTTGACGATTATCCCAAACGACGCGGGATTACCCGAGTGAAGGAGCTGCTGGAGGCGGGGATCAACGTCTGTTTCGGGCATGATGATGTCTTCGACCCGTGGTACCCGCTTGGCACCGGCAATATGCTGCAGGTACTGCATATGGGGCTGCATGTGTGTCAGATGATGGGGTATTCGCAAATCGACAACGGTTTGAACCTGATAACCCACAACAGCGCCCGAACCTTCGGCCTGACGGATTACGGTATCGAAACGGGAAATCTGGCTAACCTGATCGTGCTGCCTGCGGAGAGCGGGTTTGAGGCGGTGCGCTGCCAGGTGCCGGCGCGCTGGTCGATTCGGGAGGGGCGAGTGATTGCCACGACGCAGCTTGCGCAGACGTGGATCAAAATGGACGACGTTGCGGAAGAGCACATCTTCACGAAAAACAGCCCCTTCGCTGAGCGCAAAGGGGCGTAGGGGATCAGTGGGACGCCGCTGCCGTATTATGCTGGCGGTGGCGGGTCACAAAGCCCAGAACCAGGCACATCACAAACACCACCGCGTACAAACCGTTAGCGGTATGCAGCGCGGCCAGTGGGCCGCTGTGGGCGACGATCGGGCCGGTGACCACGAAGGTCAACATGGTGCCGATGGTGCCGCAGGTCAGCACGAAGTTCACCAGTTTCGGTGACGCCACTTTGGTCTGCAGAGAGCCCAGCGTAATGATAGAGGTGTAAATCGCGCTGGAGAAGAAGCCCAGGGTCAGGATGAACCACGGCATATGCTCCGGTGAACCGTTAATGAACAGGTACATCAGCACGGTTGCCATGCCCGCCAGCACGGTCAGAATGCGCTGCAGGTCGAAGAAGCGCAGGATGAAGCTAAACGCCCACATGCCGAACATGTAAGACATCCAGAAATCGCTCACCAGTTTACCCGCGTCGTTCAGGCTCATGCCCAGGCCTTTGGCGTATTCCGGTACCCAGGAGATAAAGCCCAGCTGACCGAGGATGTAGCACAGTGCGGCAACGGAGAGGAACAGTACGCCGATACCCCATTTCTCTTTCGCGACCGGCTCGTCCGTGGATTGCGCTTTTTTGCCCAGAACCGGGAATTCACAGCCGAAGGTCAGAATAAAGATTGCCACGTAGACCAGACCGATACAGGCATAAACCCAGTACCACTCAATGCTGCGTGCCAGCAGAACGGCCGCTACCATCGGGAAAATCATCCCCGCCATGCTGAAGAAGGAGTCGGTAAACAGCAGACGTGCGCCACGCTGACGACCTTCATACATATGGGTAATCAGGAACGTACCGATGGACATCGTGATACCGCTCACCAGACCCAGCACAAACATGGCGGCAGAGAACAGGGCGATGCTGTGGCTCACCATTAAACCCGCTACCGCGGCGACCATCAGCACGAAACCAAAACGCAGCTGCGTTTTCAGTGGAACAATTTCCATCAGCCAGGCATTCAGGAAAATGGAGATCAGGATCCCGGCGTTGAGGAAGGTAAAGGTGTTACTCATGCTGGAAACGGGCAGCTGGAAGTAGTCTGCGATATTACCCATCACCATCCCGGTGACGATCACCAACGCGCCGGTCAGGGCGTAGGAGAAGAAGCTGATCCATGTGAGCTTGATACGATTGCTGTTAGTCATGTCTGGCCTGTTCAGGAAAAGAAAAGCGCCCGAGGGGCGCTGAGAGCGGGCAGATTTTAGACATTAAAGTGATCCATTCATATCTTTTAAGAGAAATTCGATCGCTATTGCAGGTTTTTATGTGATTCAGATCACATTAATAGGCGTCATAACCAATCGTTTGCGTGGTTACAACTGTTTCAATTTCGTAAAATTAGGTAAAAGGCTGGTCTCCGTTCATACTGCTCTTTAGAATCAAGCCATTCGCTTTTTATACTGCGCTTTGTTAAGGAATTCTCATGCTCAAATCAACGCTGGCGGCTGTCGCAGCTGTGTTTGCTCTTTCTGCCGTTTCCCCTGCTGCGCTGGCAGCCAAAGGAGACCCTCACGTTCTGCTGACCACCTCCGCCGGGAATATTGAGCTGGAACTGAATAGCCAGAAAGCTCCGGTTTCTGTGAAAAACTTCCTCGACTACGTGAATAACGGTTTCTATAACGGCACCACATTCCACCGTGTGATCCCGGGCTTTATGGTGCAGGGCGGTGGTTTTAACGAGCAAATGCAGCAAAAGCAGCCTAACGCACCGATTAAAAACGAAGCGGATAACGGCCTGCGCAACACCCGCGGTACCATCTCTATGGCGCGTACGGCAGATAAAGACAGCGCCACCAGCCAGTTCTTTATCAACGTGGCGGATAACGCCTTCCTCGACCACGGCCAGCGCGACTTCGGTTACGCGGTCTTCGGTAAAGTGGTGAAAGGGATGGATGTGGCTGACAAGATTTCTCAGGTGCAGTCCCATGACGTTGGCCCATACCAGAATGTGCCGACAAAACCGGTTGTGATCCTCTCTGCAAAAGTTCTGCCGTAACCTTCTTTGACACGGGCGCTTCTCGCCCGTGTTTCGCTCCCCTCCCTGCGAAAGCGCGTTTTGCTGCTTATACTTGTGGCACACGGACATCTTCAGGGAGGCGTTAAGTGAAAAAACTCACCGATAAGCAAAAATCCCGTCTCTGGGAGCAGCAGCGAAACAGTAATTTCCAGGCCAGCCGCCGCCTTGAGGGGGTTGATAGCCCGCTCGTTACGCTAAACGCCCAGGATGCGCAAAGCCGTCTTGAAGAACTCAGGAGGCACTATGAGCGATAAAATCGGTGACGATCGTGACCCGTATCTCTACCCGGGTCTGAATGTGATGCGTAACCGTCTGAATATCCGTCAGGCTGACCGTCTTGCAAAGGCATCCTATGAGATCACCGCGCTGCGGGTGGCGACGCTCGGCTTAGGCCCGTCGGCGCCGGGGTTGCCGCATCTCTGTGCAATCCACCGCCACCTTTATCAGGATATTTTTGACTGGGCGGGCGATATCCGCGAAATCGATATTTATCAGGGCGACACCCGCTTCTGCCACTTCGCCTACATCGAGAAAGAGGGCAATGTCCTGATGCAGGATCTCGAGGAAGAGGGGTATCTCAACGGTCTGCAGAAAGAGGAGTTTGTGGCCCGCCTGAGTCACTACTACTGTGAGATCAACGTGCTCCATCCCTTCCGGATTGGCAACGGTATCGCTCAGCGGATCTTCTTCGAACAGCTCGCCATCCATGCAGGCTATCAGCTGAGCTGGAAAGATATCGACCCGGGCAAATGGGCAGCGGCCAACCAGAGTGGCGCAATGGGCGATTTAACGGCCCTGAACGCCATCTTTGCCAAAGTAGTGAGCGAAGCGCGGGAAACTGAGTAGAATAGGGCGGCACGTTTTTCTGGAGCCGCCATGATTCTGCTGATTGATAACTACGATTCCTTCACCTGGAACCTTTACCAGTATTTTTGTGAACTGGGTGCAGAGGTGGTGGTCCGCCGCAACGACGACATCAGCCTGGCCGAAATCGACGCGCTTGCCCCGCAGAAAATCGTTATCTCGCCGGGGCCCTGCACGCCGTCGGAATCGGGCATTTCGCTGGATGTCATTCATCACTACGCCGGTAAGTTGCCCATTCTTGGCGTCTGCCTGGGCCATCAGGCTATTGGGCAGGTGTTTGGTGCCACCATTGTGCGCGCCGCCAAAGTGATGCATGGCAAAACCGCGCCGGTGACCCATACCGGCACGGGCGTGTTTACGGGACTTAATAATCCGCTTACCGTGACGCGCTACCATTCGCTGGTCATTGACCCGTCAACGCTGCCGGAATGCTTTGAGATTACCGCCTGGAGCGATACCCGGGAGATCATGGGGATCCGACATCGTGAATGGGACCTCGAAGGGGTGCAATTCCACCCGGAGAGTATCCTCAGCGAGCAGGGACACCAGCTGCTGGCAAATTTCCTCAATCGTTGAATAGTGGTTGCCTTGCTGTGATTTTTTATGCATATTTTGTGATTATATTTTCACAATCACTGTGACATAAAATGGATGGTCATGACATGGCAACTGAACAATCTGCAATTACCCGCGCGACATTCGATGAAGTCATTCTGCCGATTTATGCACCGGCTGAGTTTATCCCGGTAAAAGGGAAAGGCAGCCGAGTCTGGGATCAGCAGGGGAAAGAGTATGTTGATTTCGCCGGTGGGATTGCGGTGACGGCGCTGGGTCATTGCCATCCTGCGCTGGTGGAGGCGCTGAAAACCCAGGGGGAAACCCTGTGGCATACCAGCAACGTCTTTACCAACGAACCGGCGCTGCGTCTGGGCCGCAAGTTAATCAGCGCGACTTTCGCCGAACGCGTGCTGTTTATGAACTCCGGTACCGAAGCGAACGAAACCGCCTTCAAACTGGCGCGCTACTATGCCTCCACGCGCCACAGCCCGTACAAAACCAAAATCATTGCTTTCCACAACGCCTTCCACGGTCGCTCGCTGTTTACCGTTTCCGTCGGCGGACAGCCAAAGTATTCCGACGGTTTTGGACCAAAACCGGCCGATATTATCCATGTGCCGTTTAACGATCTCCATGCGGTAAAAGCGGTAATGGATGATCACACCTGTGCGGTGGTGGTGGAGCCGATCCAGGGAGAAGGCGGCGTAACGGCTGCCACGCCTGAGTTCCTGAAAGGGCTGCGCGACCTGTGCGATGAGCATCAGGCGCTGCTGGTATTTGATGAAGTGCAGTGCGGGATGGGCCGTACCGGCTCCCTGTTTGCCTACATGCATTACGGCGTGACGCCGGATATTCTGACCAGCGCCAAAGCGCTCGGCGGCGGCTTCCCGGTCAGTGCGGTATTAACGACGCAGGAGATTGCCTCCGCGTTCCACGTGGGTTCCCACGGCTCCACATACGGCGGCAACCCGCTGGCGAGTGCCGTCGCGGGTGCCGCGTTCGACATTATCAACACCCCTGAGGTTCTGAGCGGCGTCAACGCGAAGCGTGAGCTTTTCGTGAAGCATTTGCAGCAGATTGATGACCAGTATGACGTCTTCAGCGAGATCCGCGGGATGGGGTTACTGATCGGCGCGGAGCTGAAGCCACAGTACAAAGGCCGCGCGCGCGATTTCCTGCACGCCGCCGCCCATGAAGGGGTGATGGTGCTCAATGCCGGACCGGACGTGATGCGCTTTGCGCCGTCGCTGGTGGTCGAAAATCAGAACATTGAAGACGGGTTAAACCGTTTTGCCGCGGCGGTCGCGAAGATCGTAAACGCTTAAGACTCCGTTCGCGTTAAGCGACGGGTTAACCATATCCCGTGGTGAGGGCGCTGACGCCATGCTACCGACGAAATGGTGTGCATGGTGTTCAGATGCCCGAGAACGCGCTGCAGATGCTGCTCCAGGGTGCTCATTGGCCCGTGGGTGAGCGTCTCTGGCGCCTCCAGAATGTTCGAATCCCCTGACTCGCCAGGCGCGTCATACTCGAGTCGCTGCTGACACCGCTGCAGGGCAATCTCACACGACTGCAGGTAGCGCTGCGCCAGATCGGGCGTCAGCATCGTATGTTCCCGCGCCAGCGTGGTCATGGCGTTGATATGCTCAACGATAAACTGGCTGTGCGTCACCCAGAGCTTCATGTCCGCCAGATAGTGCGAGTTAAAGCCGGGCTCCTGCATGGCCTGATTCAGCGAGTTAAACAGGGCGTTATGCGCCTGGTTGACCTTCATCCGCTGATACGCCAGCGGAGAGGGCTGCGGGTCGTCACTCAGGATCAGGCGAATGGCCTGCTGGTCGGCCTCCAGCGCATCATGGGCGTTCTGTCTGAGCAGCCCGCTTTGCCACTGAGGCCACAGCCAGACCATGCCGCCAAAGGCAATCAGGCAGCCGATCAGGGTATCGACCAGCCTGGCGATAATAAACTGCTCGCCGTTGAGCGTGAGCAACTGCAGGGTATACACCGCCGTTACCGTAAAGCCCACCATCGCCCAGCCGTAGTTTTTGCGGATGATCAGGTAGCTCACCATCGTGATCACCAGCATCCCTGCCAGCGTATAGCCTTCCGGCACGTGAAAGTGCAGCGTAACGCCCGCAATGATCAGCCCCGCCATCGTTCCGCCTGCCCGGTGCAGAATGCGCACCCGCGTCGCGCCATAGCCGTTCTGGGTGACAAACAGGATGGTCATTAAAATCCAGTACGGTTTGGGCAGATGCAGCGCCATGCCCATCAGGCTGGCAATGCTCAGCATCACGCTAATTCGCGCGGCGTTGCGCAGGGCAGATGATTTAAGGGAGAGGTAGCTTCTGAGCGCCGGCAGCAGCGGCAGGCGTTTTTGTTTGTCGGCCATCAGGTCGCGCGGATAAAGCGGACGCTGGGTTCGTAACACGCGGGCGATACGGCTGAAGTGCCAGGCGGCAAACTGACCCACTGGGTTGTCTTCATGCTGACGGGCAATCTTCTCCAGCGCGCCGAGCTGTTTGTCCATGTTAAAGCGCGTGGGGTAGCGGTGATACAGAATATCGTCAGCCAGCACCCGAAGGCGCGCGGAGACGGTTTGCGCGTTCCAGCGGATCACCGCTTCGGCATGGCTGCGCTCGACCAGTTTTTGCACCTCCTGCGGCTGGTGCAGGCTCACGGAGATATGCTCCTGTAAGTCCAGCCCCACCTGGAAGACGCGCAGCAGCCGCTTATATTCGTGGTTCTTATTGGCGGCGAGCATATGCAGCTGTTGATAACACTGGCTTATCAGGTCCACCACCTTTTGCTGACGCGTCAGCAGCGGCGGCAGTGATTTTTCTGGATCGGTATGCTGGGTGAGCAAGGTGTATTTGGCTTCACAGTAATCCGCCAGCTGCACGTAGAGCAGGCTCAGGGATTCCCGCAGCGGCTGTTCCCGCCACAGCCAGAACCAAAACCAGTTAAACAGCCCGTACCACAGCGTACCGAGGGCGTAGATCAGCAGCGGCTCCCACACCGGCATGTTGCCCGCAAGGCTCAGCGTGAAGATGGCGGCAATCAGCGACGCGGGAAGCAAACGCGCGTGCAGTGAGCTGATTTCAGCGGTTACGCCCAGGGTCATCGCCAGGACGGTGAGGATCAGCGGCAGCGGGATATCGCGGGCCAGCAAAAGCTGCACGGCGAGGCTACAACCCGCAAACAGCGAGCCGCCCACGATCAGCCGTTTGAAAAAGCGCTTATGCGGTGTATCCAGACCGGCAATGTTGCAGCAGGCGGGAACGAGAGAGAAGAGCAGACCTTGCTGAAGATGGCCCAGAATCAGGCCCACGGCCACAGGAAGGCACAACACCAGCGTTTGTCGCAGTGCGTAGTTAACTTCCGGGTGATAAATCAGCCTGCGCCACATGGGGAATAGAGACAAAAACGGCGTGACACCTTGCGATGGCACGCCGTTTTAGCGGAATTAACGCGTTCCGTAAACCACGATGGTTTTACCGTGTGCGGAGATCAGGTTCTGATCTTCCAGCATTTTCAGAATACGGCCCACTGTTTCACGGGAGCAACCGACAATCTGACCGATTTCCTGACGGGTAATTTTAATTTGCATGCCATCAGGGTGAGTCATCGCATCGGGTTGTTTCGCCAGATTCAGCAGGGTCTGAGCGATACGGCCGGTCACGTCCAGGAAGGCGAGGTTACCCACTTTCTCAGATGTCACCTGCAGACGGCGCGCCATCTGCGAAGAAAGACGCATCAGGATGTCAGGGTTAACCTGAATCAACTGACGGAATTTCTTGTAGGAAATTTCAGCCACTTCACATGCTGTCTTTGCACGAACCCAGGCGCTACGTTCCTGGCCTTCTTCAAACAGGCCCAGTTCACCGATGAAATCGCCCTGGTTCAGATAAGAAAGGATCATCTCTTTCCCTTCTTCATCTTTGATCAGCACTGCCACCGAGCCTTTGACGATGTAATACAACGTTTCCGCTTTTTCACCCTGGTGAATCAGCGTGCTCTTCGATGGGTACTTATGAATGTGGCAATGAGACAAGAACCATTCGAGAGTCGGGTCTGTTTGCGGTTTGCCAAGCACCATGCGCTGTTATCCTCTGTTATAAGCTGTCACCAGAGTCATAAGATGCATCCGGACTCTGGGGTTGCAATCGAATTCTTACCCATACCCTGGGAAGTCGGCTATCGTAACGTTTCGCAGCCAGTAAAGTTTGATGTCCTCTGCATACATGTGTAACGTCAATGTATTACTGTAGCATCCTGAGTGTTTTAGCATAGCTTTCGCCGCGTGTCTCCTGGTGTCTCGCTTCAGCATGACGCAGGTCGCCTTCCATTGCGAGAAATGTAACGCACGCGTAATCTGTCACCAAAAATGCAACGTTGGAGTGAGTGAATATGCAAGCGCGTGTGAAATGGGTTGAAGGTTTAACGTTCCTGGGCGAGTCCGCTTCAGGACACCAGATTTTGATGGATGGTAACTCCGGCGATAAAGCACCAAGCCCAATGGAAATGGTGCTGATGGCCGCAGGTGGATGCAGCGCAATTGATGTGGTGTCGATCCTGCAAAAAGGCCGGCACGATGTGACCGACTGCGAAGTAAAACTCACCTCAGAACGCCGCGAAGAGGCACCACGCCTGTTCACCCACATTAACCTGCATTTCATCGTCAGCGGGAAAGAACTGAAAGACGCGGCGGTCTCACGCGCGGTCGATCTTTCAGCGGAGAAATACTGCTCGGTCGCCTTAATGCTCGAGAAAGCGGTAAAAATTACGCATTCGTATGAAGTGATCGACGCCTGATATTGGGGGCATCGTTCACCCTGATGCCCTCACCGAAACCCTCTCCCACGCGGAGAGGGAAATCATCAGGCGATTTTCTTCCCTTCTATCAACCGCTGTACCAGCGGCATCATAATTAATTCCATTGCCAGCCCCATTTTTCCGCCCGGAACCACTAACGTATTCATGTGCGAAATAAACGAGCCCTGCAGCATCGCCAGCAGCCAGGGGTAATCAATGCCGTCGAGATTGCGGAAATGGATAACCACAAAGCTCTCATCCAGCGACGGGATACTTTTGGCCGCGAACGGGTTAGAGGTGTCCACTGTCGGTACGCGCTGGAAGTTGATATGCGTGCGGGAGAACTGCGGCGTCAGATAAGTTATGTAGTCTTCCATGGAGCGCACGACGGAATCCATCACCGCCTCGCGTGAATGGCCGCGCTCGCTGATGTCACGCGTCAGCTTCTGGATCCACTCAAGGTTCACGATGGGCACCACGCCAACCAGCAGATCCACGTGACGCGCCACGTCATGCTGCGGCGTCACCACGCCACCGTGCAACCCTTCGTAAAACAGGACGTCGGTCGGTTCCGGCAGCGGTTGCCAGGGGGTAAAGGTGCCGGGCACCTGGTTCCAGGGAACGGCTTCATCGTAGGTGTGCAGATATTTGCGTGACTGCCCCTTGCCGCTCTGGCCGTACTCCTGAAAGGTTTGCTCCAGCAGGCCGAAGTCATTGGCCTCCGGGCCGAAGTAGCTAATGTGTTTACCCAGATCGCGCGCCTTGCGGATAGCCATATCCATCTCCGGGCGCGTGTAGCGGTGAAAACTATCGCCTTCGACCTCCGCCGCACGGAGATTCAGTTGGGCGAAAATCTTACGAAAAGCGAGGCTGGTCGTGGTGGTTCCCGCACCACTCGAACCCGTAACGGCAATAACCGGATGTCTGGCAGACATAGCAACTCCCTGACTGGAAAGGTTTAAAGATCAGCCATGAAACGCGTTGCGGGGCATGATATTGACCGTCTCATGCAGTTCAGACCATACCAGCACCACGTCGCCGCTTTTGAGCTGGCGCTTCACATCGTTGACCTTTTGCTCAAGCGAACGTTCATGTTCACCATAATCGGTACCTTCGCGCAAGACAAAGCTTTCAATCAGATTATCGAGCGTTTCGGGGGAGAGGTCCTGCCACGGAATAATCATTTTGCACCGTCCAGATAAGGGGTAAGCCAGTCAGGAATACGCGACTCCAGCCACATTTTCGGGCGGCGCAACGTTCCACCGATGAACCCCACGTGACCACCATGCTCTGTCAGCTGGTAGTGAACGTTGGCAGGCAAAAATTCCTGCGCGGGGATAGAGTGATGATCCATAAACGGGTCATCTTTGGCATGAATGATAAGCGTCGGTTGCGTGATCTTGCTGAGCAGCGGCATGGCGCTGCACTGACGATAGTAATCAATCGCATCGGCAAAGCCGTGAATTTTGGCGGTGATCAGATCGTCGAATTCACGGATGCGACGGACCTTTTTCAACTGACGCAGGCTCACCGGCAGCGTATCCGGATAGGCCTTCAGCTTGCGCGCCGCGTTGGCTTTCAACAGGTTGAGCAGGTAACGCTGATAGACCCGGGAAAAGCCTTTCTCCATATGGTAGCTGCACTGCTCCAGCATAAAGGGCGCGGAGACAATGACGGCCGCATCCAGCGGCACGGTGTCGCCCTCTTTTGCCAGCAGGCACGCCAGCATATTGCCGCCCAGCGAGTAGCCCACGGCCGCTGTCGGGACGGTACCAAAGTTTTCCCGTAACCAGTGTAAAAACCAGGTGCCGTCTTCGGTTTCACCCGAGTGATAGATGCGCTTCTGGCGATTCGGTTCGCCGCTACAGCCGCGAAAGTGCATCACCACGCCGAGCCAGCCCCGCGCTTTGGCTGCCTGGATGAGCCCGTGTGCATAGGGGCTGTGCAGACTGCCTTCCAGACCGTGAAAGACCACCAGACGCGGCTTGTGGCGCGCCTGTTCTGGCTCTTCGCTCCATGCCAGGTCCAGAAAGTCACCGTCCGGTAAGTCCAGCCGTTGCCAGTGCGGCGTGAACTGAACCTTACGGCGGATGAGTCGCGGCAGCATGGTCTGCAGATGGCAATTGGCCACGCCGCGCATAGGCACGAACTCGGTGCTGTCTTCGGCGATGATGTCGAAGTCTGATGGAATGATTTGGCTCATAACGGCGATGCTAATTCTTGTCAGTTATTTTCTGTTCTTTCCGAATTGTACCCCGTTTAGCCTGGTTTTCCGAAACATGAACTGATCTCGATCACAAATATTTACCTTGATTATTACTCTCAGGCTAATGATTCCGCCCTGCGCTTAATTGATGACTTCCTCGCCACAGCGCACACTTTACTCAACGTTAAGCAAATCAGAATGATGTGCTGAATCAGGAGGTTAATAATGTTATCTGGGCAAACACCCACCCGGCAATGGAACACACGACGCACCGAGAAAGCGCGTCGTCTGGCCTCCGTACCGGTGCAGGGCAAGGTACTGCCAACCGGCGATCTTGTCGCCATGCTGGAAAAACTGATCGCGCCTGGCGACAAAGTCGTTCTGGAAGGTAATAACCAGAAGCAGGCCGATTTCCTTTCACGCTCGCTGGCTGAAGTGAACCCGCAAATCGTGCATGACCTGCACATGATTATGCCAAGCGTGGGCCGTAGCGAGCATCTGGATATCTTTGAGAAAGGTATCGCCCGCAAGCTGGACTTCTCCTTCTCCGGTACCCAGAGCCTGTGCATCTCGCAGCTGCTGGAAGATGGTCAGCTCGAAATTGGTGCTATCCATACCTACATAGAGCTCTATTCACGTCTGTACGTGGACCTCTCGCCAAACGTGGCGCTGATTGCCGGCTTTAAAGCAGACCGAAAAGGTAATCTTTATACCGGCGCAAGCACCGAAGATACCCCCGCGCTGGTGGAAGCGGCCGCGTTCCATGACGGCATTGTCATCGCACAGGTGAATGAGCTGGTGGACGACGAATGCGACCTTCCGCGCGTTGATATTCCCGGCTCCTGGATTGACTTCGTGGTGGTGGCCGACAAACCGTTCTTTATCGAACCGCTGTTTACCCGCGACCCGCGTCTCATCAAACAGGAACATATCCTGATGGCGATGATGGCCATTAAAGGCATTTATGCGGAACATCAGGTGCAATCCCTGAACCACGGGATTGGTTTTAATACCGCGGCGATTGAACTGCTGCTGCCGACCTACGGTGAACAGCTCGGCCTGAAAGGCAAAATCTGTAAACACTGGACCCTTAACCCGCACCCAACCCTGATCCCGGCGATTGAAAGCGGCTGGGTGGAAAGCGTGCACTGCTTCGGCGGCGAACTGGGGATGGAAGAGTACATTCGTGCACGTCCGGATATCTTCTTTACCGGTGCCGACGGCTCTATGCGTTCCAACCGCGCCTTCTGTCAGCTGGCAGGCCAGTACGCCGTTGATATGTTCATCGGCTCAACCCTGCAGGTTGACGGGTATGCCAACTCCTCAACCGTGACCCGTGGTCGTCTCTCTGGTTTCGGCGGTGCGCCAAACATGGGCCATGACCCGCATGGTCGTCGTCATGCCACCCCGGCTTGGCTGAACATGATCACCGAACCTGATCCGATGCAGCGCGGTAAAAAACTCGTCGTCCAGATGGTGGAAACCTTCCAGGCAGGCGTGAAACCGACCTTTGTGGAAAAACTCGATGCTGTTGACGTTGCGAAAGCGTCCGGGATGCCTCTGGCTCCGGTCATGATCTACGGCGACGACGTGACACATGTGCTGACGGAAGAGGGGATTGCTTACCTCTATCGCGCAGAAAGTCTTGAAGAGCGCCGGGCGATGGTTGCGGCCGTCGCGGGGATCACCGATATCGGTCTGGGCGTCGATGCCAGGCGTGTGGCGCAGTTGCGCCAGAGCGGCAAAGTGGTTTACCCGGAAGATATGGGGATTCGCCGCACCGATGCCACCCGTTCTCTGCTGGCAGCAGGCAGCGTGTCAGACCTGGTTGAATGGTCTGGCGGTCTTTACAACCCACCTGCGAAATTCCGGAGCTGGTAATGAAACTTCTGCCCCAGATTCAGGTTGAAGGCGGTGCCGAATGGCTGGCGCGAACCGCCACGCAGTGTCTGATTGACGAAGCACAGTTAAGCCCGAAACCCGGTCTGGTGGACAGTCGGGGGAACGGCGCGCACCACGATCTGTCGCTCGCGTTGATGGAGCGTTCCGCGCGCAGCCTGACCCCCACGTTTCAGGCGCTGGCGCAACACAGCTGGCAGCGTCCGGCGGATATTGCGCTCAGGCAAACCATAGGGCGACTCGGCCGTGAAGGTGAGCAGCAGATGATGGCGGCTACCGACGGTGTAAATACCCACCGCGGCGCGATTTGGGCGCTGGGGCTGCTGGTCAGTGCCGTGGCGATGCTCGGTGGCGATGCCAGCGCGCAGGCGGTAGCGAATACCGCGGCACAGCTGGCGAAACTGCCCGATGACGCGGCGCCGAAAGTGTTCAGCAAAGGGCTACGCGCCACGCGCCGCTACCGGGTTCCGGGCGCACGTGAAGAGGCTCAGCAGGCATTTCCACACGTGATGCAGCGTGCTCTGCCGCAGCTTCGTCTGAGCCGTCTTAACGGCAGCAGCGAAACGTACGCAAGGCTCGATGCGCTGATGGCCATCATGACGTCGCTTACCGACACCTGCGTGCTGTCGCGCGCCGGGATGGCGGGGCTGGAGGCCATGCAGAACGGTGCGCGTGCGGTGCTGAGCGCCGGAGGATGCGCGACATCCGCAGGCCAGATGGCGCTGGCGAGATTGGACCGTCACATGCTGGCACTCAATGCCTCACCGGGCGGAGCAGCCGACCTGCTTGCCGCCACGCTGTTTCTCGATCGCATCGAAACGCCTTATTCAAAGCATTAAGAGGATGTTATGGAAAAAATCACATTAACCATGCCAGCGAGCCGCGCGTTAAGCGGCAAAGCGCTCGCAGGGGTTGTTGGTTCCGGGGATATGGAGGTGCTGTTTGCCGCCGAACCGGGCCAGACGTTAACCATTGATATCACCACGTCCGTCGACAACAGCCGCGGTCGCTGGGAGGCGTTGTTCAACCGCCTGCACACCGTCAGCAGCCTGCCTGCAGGAAAACTGACGATCCACGACTTTGGCGCGACGCCGGGGGTGGCACGCATTCGTATCGAACAGGTTTTTGAAGGGGTGAGCCATGCGTGATGATCGGAGTTTTATTGAATTAAAAGCTCGCCAGCGTGCGCAGGCATTGCTGGACGACGGGAGCTATCGCGAACTGCTGGATCCTTTTGAAGGCATTATCTCCCCGTGGCTGGGGCCGCAGGGCATCGTTCCTCAGGCCGATGACGGCATGGTGGTCGCCAAAGGCACCCTCAACGGTCAGCCTGCGGTAGTGGTGGCGATCGAAGGTGCGTTCCAGGGCGGCAGCATGGGCGAAGTGTCCGGCGCCAAAATGGCGGCCGCGCTGGAGCTGGCGGCAGAAGATAACCGCAACGGGATCCCGACGCAGGCGGTACTGTGTCTCGAAACCGGCGGCGTGCGTCTGCAGGAAGCCAACCTGGGCCTGGCGGCCATTGCCGATATTCATGCGGCAATTGTTGACCTGCGCCGTTACACCCCGGTGGTCGGGATTGTGGCCGGGACCGTGGGCTGCTTCGGTGGGATGTCTATCGCTGCTGCACTGTGCAGTTACCTGATTGTCACCCGCGAAGCGCGTCTCGGTCTGAATGGTCCTCAGGTTATCGAGCAGGAAGCGGGGATTGACGAGTATGACTCCCGCGACCGTCCGTTTATCTGGAGCATGACCGGTGGCGAAGTCCGCTATGAAAGCGGCCTGGTGGATGCGCTGGTTGGCGATGGCGTGAACGCGGTGAAAGCGGCGATGAACGACGCGATAGCCAAAGGCGTGCCTGCGAAACATCGCACCGATAACTATGACGATTACCTGAACCGTCTGACGAATTTCGACACCCGCAAACAGGCCGATGCCGAACAGATTAAAGCGCTCTTTGCCCGGGAGGTGAAATGATGACTAACTCAGTAAGCCGTGGCGAACTCTGGCTGCAAACGCTCGCGCCGAACGCCAGACGCCTGGAAGGGTTATGCCCGTCCGTACAGGCGGCCGATGGTGAACTTAACGGTGAAACGGTACGTTTTGTTGCCGTGGTACCGGATGCCAACAACCACTTCCCGCGCGCGGCGAAAGGGGAAGTCGGTCTGCTGGAAGGCTGGACGCTGGCGAAAGTGGTGAGCGAAACCGTTGCCGCCGATGCCAACAGCGCCGTGAAGCGCCCGATCGTGGCGGTGATTGATGTGCCAAGTCAGGCCTATGGCCGTCGTGAAGAGGCATTTGGTATTCACCAGGCGTTGGCCGGCGCGGCGGCGGCCTATGCTAACGCGCGTCTGGCCGGTCATCCGGTGATTGGGCTTATCGTTGGTAAAGCGATGTCCGGCGCGTTTCTGGCGCACGGGTACCAGGCAAACCGCCTGATTGCCTTTAACGATAAAGGCGTGCTGATCCATGCCATGGGTAAAGAGTCTGCGGCGCGTATTACGCTACGTACCGTGGACGCGCTGGAAAAACTGGCGGCAACGATCCCGCCAATGGCCTATGACATCAGCAACTACGCCACACTGGGGCTGCTTTCCAACCTGCTGGATATCACCAACCCGGATGCCCCTTCTGAAAACGATCTGACGCAGGTGAAAACCACGCTGCAACAGGCCATCCATGACGCTCGTCAGGACAACACCCTGAAAAACCGTCTCGGTGCTGACAATCGCCGCAGCTCTGCCCTCGTACGCGAACGCATGCGGGCAAGCTGGTAAGTAAAAAGAGACCTGCCAGATGCACTCCCCGCGGACGTAACCGTTACGTCCGCGCGGGAACCTGCATCCTGAAAATAATAATCATCGCGCCAGTGCTTAAACTTTTTTACTACAGGTGAATTATGACTTACGTAATTGTTCATGCTCTTGCACCGATTTTCGTCATCATGCTGCTGGGATTCTGGGCCGGTAAGGCAAAGATGGTCGATAACAAAAATGTCTCCCTGCTCAATATTTTCGTCATGGATTTTGCTTTGCCTGCCGCGCTGTTCAGCGCTACGGTGCAAACCCCGTGGACTGGCATCGTAGCCCAGTCACCGCTGATTCTGGTGCTGACCCTGGCGATGTGGATAACCTACGCGGCCATTTACTTCCTCGCGACCAGCGTCTTTAAAAAATCCCCACAGGATGCCGCCGTGCTTACGCTGACGGTTGCGCTGCCAAACTATGCCGCGCTTGGCTTGCCGATTCTGGGCAGCGTGCTGGGTGAAAGCTCTTCAACCTCACTGTCCGTGGCGGTCTCTATCACCTGTGGTTCGGTACTGATGACGCCGTTCTGCCTGCTGATTCTGGAACGTGAAAAAGCGCGTGCCGAAGGCAATAACTCCGGTTCAACGCTCTCGATGCTGCCGGTGCTGATGTGGCGCTCGATTAAAAAACCGATTGTGATGGGACCCCTGCTGGGTGTGATTTTGTCTGCTATCGGCATCAAAATGCCTGAACTTGTTCTGGCCGCCATTAAGCCACTGGGGCTTTCTGCAACGGCTGCTGCGCTGTTCCTGACTGGGGTGATCCTCTCTGCGCGTAAGCTGCAGATCAACACCATGGTGATTACCTCAACCGTAGCCAAGCTGCTGATCCAGCCTGCGATTGCCTGGGGTATCGTTCTGATCTTCGGTCTGCACGGCTCCGTGGCGATCACCGCTATCCTGATGATTGCGCTCTCAGCCGGTTTCTTCGGCGTGGTGTTCGGTAACCGCTTTGGCGTGCAGTCTCCGGATGCGGAAGCGGTGCTGCTGTTAAGCTCGGTACTGTGTATCCTGTCGCTGCCACTGTTTATCTCGCTGACTTCAGGAATGTAATTATGACCACAACATTACGCCCTCACGACCTCATCTGGCTTAACGCGCGTGACGCGCTGGAAGGCATCACTGACGACTGGGTGGATGCGGTATGGCATACCGGTTTACCGGTGGTCGTGCGGCGTGATGTTGATAACGCTGGCCGTATTCCCGTTGGCGTACGCGGTTTACGCCGCGACCAGCGGGCGGCCGGTTGGGTGAAGCCAGACAACGTCGTGCGGGTGGTCTCACCCGAGGCGTTGAGTGTGACCGCCGATCTTCTGCGTTCACCGTTTGTGACTCAGCCACCGGTTCAGGTGGCATTGCAACTTTCTCAGCAGTCATGGCCGTGGACGTGGGGAATTACGGGCAGCACGGGCTACGCCCTGGCGACCGGTATCCCGGTCATTCATGCCGACAGCGATCTCGATCTGCTGGTGCGAGCCCCTCAGCCTCTGTCGGCTGACGCTTTGCGTGTCTGGGCGTCACAGCTCAGCCGCGCGTTATGTCGGGCAGACACCCAGGTCGACACCCCTGAAGGCGGCTTTGCGCTGACGGAGTGGCTGCGCGACGGCAAAACGTTGCTGAAGACCCGCCGTGGGCCACGTCTGGTGGCGGACCCGTGGCACAGGGAGGAGTGATGAAAATACTGTTTACCTTTCCAGGGCAGGGCACCCAGCATGTCGGTATGCTGCAAAACCTGCCTGGCACGACGCTGGAGCAGGCCCGCGAGGTATTGGGTGGCGAAGTCGATACGCTGGATACCGCGGCAGCGTTAACCCACACGCGAGCCGTTCAACTTTCGTTGTTAATTGCCGGTGTTGCCTGGGCGCGTGAGCTTGAACAACGCGGCGTGGCACCGGATATCGTCAGCGGTCTGTCTATTGGCGCGTATCCGGCCGCGGTCATTGCCGGTGCGCTGGAATTTTCCGACGCGCTGAAGCTGGTCGCGCTGCGTGGCGATCTCATGGAGCAAGCCTATCCGCACGGTTATGGCCTGACCGCGATAATGGGGCTGACCCTGCCTCAGGTTGAAGCGTTGCTGGAAGGCACCGGAACGTATATCGCCAATCTGAACGCGGAAACACAGATTGTGATCGCCGGCACCGATGAGGGGATGGCGCAGGTGGCGAAACGCGCGCTGGCAAAAGGGGCTAATAAGGCGCATCGGCTGACCGTCAGCGTGCCTTCCCATTGCGAACTGCTGGCGGAGCCGGCGCACAAGCTGGTGGAGGCGTTCACATCCGTCACGCTCACACGCCCGCGCTGTGCTTACCTGAGCGGCAGTACAGGACGCGTGCTCTGGACGCCTGAGAAAATCGCGGACGATCTGGCGATGAATATGGCGCGCACGGTGCGCTGGCAGGAAGCGGTGATTTCTGCCAACGAGCGTGAAGCTCGGCTGGCGATTGAAATGCCACCTGGCGGAGTACTGACCTGCCTGACGCGTCAGGCGGCCTGGGAAGGGGAGTCGGTTTCGCTGGAGCGCAGTGGTGTAGACGTGGCGGTACACCTCGCTAAGCGGCTACAGCGGTAGGGTCTGCGCAGGGTCGGTGGCGATACTGCGGGCATACATTCGCCCTTCGGCTGCCAGTGCCCGCAGGCTGGGGTCTTGCTCGCGGTTGCGGGCAAACACAATGGCAATCAACTGCTGCATTTGATACGGCTGGGCCAGCTTCAGTAGCTGTACTGAGTTCTCATACACTTTCTTCATTCTGCCGGGCATGAGCGTAAAGCCCACGCCCGCCTGCACCAGACTCAGCATCGAGAAAATGTCATTTACGCGGGTGACGATTTCCGGTTCGAAACCGGCAATATGAAACGCTTCCTGAAACCCGGCGTAGGTGGCAAACCCTTCCGACAGCGCGACAAACTTCTGGTCTTTGTAATCACGTAAGTCGGCAGGCCCGCTGGTGTTCAGCGTGGCAGAGGCTGGTGCGGCAAGAAAAATGTCGTCATGGAACAGGGGGAGCACTTCCAGACTGTTGCGGTCGATATCGCTTTCGGAAATAGAGATGAGGATGGCGTCGAGCAAACCGTCGTCCAGCATACGCAACAGGGTCTCGTTAGAGCCCATCGTCAGGTCCATCTCCAGGTCCGGACGGCGCAGTTTCATCCCCATAATCAGGCGTGGCACGGTTTCCAGCGTCAGCGAGTAGAGCGTGCCGACGCGCAGTCGTCCCTGGCCAACGCCGGCCGTTTTGCGCGCTTCTTCCAGCCCGCGCGCCATTACCTGCATCACTTCCTGACAATATTCCAGCAGCGTCCAGGCTGAAGGCAGCGCAATGAGATTGCGACCTTTGTGCGTAAAGAGCGGGCAGCGCACATTTTCTTCGAGAGTATGCAGCGCGCGGTGCACGCTAACGCCGCTCAGGCCAAGCGCTTCGGCGGTACGGGCGATATTGCCCTTCTCCATAAAGGTCATGAAGATGCTGAGTTTACGAAATGTAATGTCGCTCGTGATATCGAAACTCATAACCCTCCCGGGGATTTAGTCGGCCTGCAGCATGGCTTCCAGCTGTTCCTGGGCGTCCAGCCACGCCATCTCGCACGCTTCGAGGCTGGATTTCGTCTTCGCCTGTGTCTGCAGGCAGTCGGTCAGTTCCGCCTTACGGCTCTGGTCATACAGACCGCTGTCGCCCAGCTTCTCTTCAACGGTAGCCAGCAGAGCGTTAAGTTTCTCCATCTCCTTTTCGAGACGGGCAATCTCTTTACGCAGCGGCTGGGTCTGAGTACGCAGTTCCGCTTCACGGCGCTTCTGGTCTTTACGCGCCTGGGCGCTGTTGGCGTTATCTTTCGACGAGTCGTCCGGCTGGTTTTCCTGCTTCTGCACGTCCGTCAGCCACTGCTGGTAGTCTTCCAGATCGCCATCGAACGGCTCGACTTTGCCATCGTGCACTAAATAGAGATCGTCCGTTGTGGAGCGGATCAGGTGACGATCGTGCGAGACGACAACCAGCGCGCCTTCAAACTCAATTAACGCTTCGGTCAGCGCCTGACGCATGTCGAGATCGAGGTGGTTTGTAGGTTCATCGAGCAGCAGCAGGTTCGGACGCTGCCAGACGATAAGCGCCAGCACCAGACGCGCTTTCTCGCCGCCGGAGAAACGTTCGGTGTTTTCGGTGACTTTATCGCCCTGGAAGCCAAAGCCGCCAAGGTAATCGCGCAGCTTCTGCTCCATCTCCTGCGGCGCCAGTCGCGCGAGGTGCTGGATGGGCGATTCATCCGCGCGTAAGAATTCCAGCTGATGCTGGGCGAAGTAGCCAAGCTTAATGCCTTTTGCCAGGCCGATCTCGCCGCTGACCGGGTTAAGCTCGCCCGCCAGCAGTTTAATCAGCGTCGATTTACCGGCGCCGTTACGCCCCAGCAGACCAATACGTGAACCCGGCACCAGGTTGAGCTTGATGGAGTCGAGAATAATGCGATCGCCGTAGCCAGCGCTCACCTTTTCCATCTTCAGCAGTGGGTTCGGCAGGCTCTCGGGCTCGCGAAAACTGAAGTGGAACGGGTTATCGACGTGCGCCGGGGCGATCATCTCCATGCGTTCCAGCATCTTGATGCGGCTCTGGGCCTGCTTGGCTTTAGAGGCTTTTGCCTTGAAGCGGTCAACAAAGCTTTGCAGATGCGCCACGCGCTGCTGCTGGCTTTCGTACATCGCCTGCTGTTGAGCAAGGCGCGTCGCGCGCTGGCGCTCGAATGAGCTGTAGTTGCCAGTGTATTCAAACAGGCTTTGCTGTTCGATATGAATGATTTTATCCACCACCGGGTCGAGGAAGTCGCGGTCGTGGGAGATCAGAATCAGAGTGCCCTGATAGCTCTTGAGCCACTTCTCCAGCCAAATAACCGCATCGAGATCGAGGTGGTTAGTGGGTTCATCAAGCAGCAGCAGGTCGGAACGGCAAATCAGTGCCTGCGCCAGGTTAAGGCGCATACGCCAGCCGCCGGAGAAGTCGCTGACGGGGCGTTCAAGCTGTTCGTTGCTGAAACCCAGACCGTGCAGCAGGCTGGAGGCGCGGGAGCGAATGGTCCATGCGTCGATGGCGTCCAGCTTACCGTGGACGGTGGCGATAGCATGACCGTCATTACGCTCGTTGGCGGCGTTCAGTTCAGCTTCCAGCTTACGGTATTCACGATCGCCGTCGATAACATAGTCGAGAGCGGGTTCGCTCAGGGCAGGCGTCTCCTGATTTACCCAGGCAAGCTGCCAGTTGCCCGGATAGGTAAAGTTACCGCCGTCAGCGCTAATCTCGTTTTTCAGCAGCGCAAGCAGGGTCGATTTTCCGCAGCCGTTTTTGCCGACCAGACCCACTTTTTGACCGGGATTGATGGTGGCGGAGGCGTTATCCAGCAGGACGCGCACGCCGCGGCGAATTTGTAACGAGGAGAAAACAATCATAGAAGCGCCGTATGTTCCGACTATGTTAATTTGTCATTATGATAATGTAAGGTGTGGGCCATTTTCCGCACCGGGCCGCCATGGTAGCCCAAAACAACGACGATACACAAAAACAGAAACAGAACCGGGAGGGGAGTGATGTCTCAGACAGCGAAAGTGCTGCTGCTGTATGCCCATCCGGAATCTCAGGACTCGGTGGCAAACCGGGTTCTGCTTAAGCCGGCTACTCAGCTCAGCAATGTGACGGTGCACGATCTCTACGCGCACTATCCTGATTTCTTTATTGATATTCCTTACGAGCAGGAACTGCTGCGTCAGCATGACGTGATTGTGTTCCAGCATCCGCTTTATACCTATAGCTGTCCGGCACTGCTGAAAGAGTGGCTGGACCGTGTGCTGAGCCGGGGGTTCTCCAGCGGGGTGGGGGGCAACCAGCTGGCGGGAAAGTACTGGCGCAGTGTCATTACGACCGGTGAGCCAGAGAGCGCTTATCGCCACGACGGTCTTAACCGTTATCCCATGAGCGATATCCTGCGGCCGTTTGAGCTGACGGCCGCGATGTGCCGCATGCACTGGATGAGCCCGATTATTGTCTACTGGGCGCGTCGCCAGAAGCCTGAAGCGCTGGCGAGCCACGCCAGAGCGTATGGCGATTGGCTTGCATCACCGATATCGGCGGGAGGTCGCTAATGGAAGGATCGAATTTACTCCTGGCCGGCGTGCTGTTTTTATTTGCCGCAGTGGTGGCGGTTCCGCTGGCCGCCCGGCTGGGCATTGGCGCGGTGCTGGGCTACCTGCTGGCCGGGATCGCCATTGGCCCCTGGGGGCTGGGATTCATCAGCGATGTGGATGAAATTCTCCACTTCTCTGAACTGGGCGTAGTGTTCCTGATGTTCATCATTGGCCTCGAACTGAACCCGTCAAAACTGTGGCAGCTCCGGCGATCGATATTTGGCGTGGGGGCGGCGCAGGTCTTGTTCAGTGCCGCGATTCTGGCCGGGCTGTTAATGCTGACCAACTTCTCGTGGCAGGCGGCGGTGATCGGCGGAATAGGTCTTGCGATGTCGTCGACAGCGATGGCGCTGCAGTTAATGCGTGACAAAGGGATGAACCGCAACGAGGCAGGACAGCTGGGCTTTTCGGTACTGCTGTTTCAGGACCTGGCCGTGATCCCGGCGCTGGCACTGGTGCCGTTACTGGCAGGCTCTGGTGACGATCATTTTGACTGGGTCAAAATCTCCATGAAGGTGCTGGCCTTCGCCGGCATGCTGATTGGCGGACGTTTCCTGTTGCGGCCGGTGTTTCGTTTTATTGCCGCCTCTGGCGTGCGCGAGGTGTTTACTGCCGCGACGCTGCTGCTGGTGCTGGGCTCGGCATTGTTTATGGACGCGCTGGGGCTGTCGATGGCGCTCGGTACGTTTATCGCCGGGGTGCTCCTTGCTGAAAGCGAATATCGTCACGAACTGGAAACGGCTATCGATCCGTTTAAAGGGCTGTTGTTAGGGTTGTTCTTTATTTCGGTGGGAATGGCGCTCAATCTGGGCGTGCTCTATACCCATCTGCTATGGGTGGTGATGAGCGTTGTTGTGCTGGTGGCGGTAAAAACGCTGGTGCTGTATGTCATGGCACGGATATACGGGCTGCGCAGTTCCGAGCGCATGCAGTTTGCCAGTGTCTTAAGTCAGGGCGGAGAGTTCGCGTTCGTGCTGTTCTCCACCGCCTCCTCCCAGAAGCTGTTTAAAGACGATCAGATGGCGCTGTTACTGGTGACGGTCACGCTGTCGATGATGACCACCCCGCTGCTCATCAGGCTGGTGGATAAGCTGCTCTCACGGCGCTTAAATCCGACAGAGGATGAAGATGAGATGCCATGGGTGGAGGATGATAAGCCGCAGGTGATTGTGGTGGGCTTTGGCCGCTTTGGGCAGGTGATTGGACGTCTGCTGATGGCAAACAAAATGCGCATCACGGTGCTGGAGCGCGATATCAGCGCGGTGAACCTGATGCGTAAATACGGCTACAAGGTTTACTACGGCGACGCGACCCAGCTCGAACTGTTGCGTTCAGCGGGAGCAGAAGCGGCAGAATCCATCGTGATTACCTGCAACGATCCGGAAGATACGATGAAGCTGGTGGAACTGTGCCAGCAGCATTTCCCGCATCTGCATATTCTGGCGCGTGCGCGTGGACGTGTTGAAGCGCACGAACTGCTGCAGGCAGGTGTGAAACACTTCTCCCGAGAGACATTTTCCAGTGCGCTGGAGTTGGGGCGTAAAGCGCTGATTTCGCTGGGCATGCATCCCCATCAGGCTCAGCGGGCCCAGATGCATTTTCGCCGGCTGGACATGCGAATGCTGCGCGAATTAATGCCGGTACACTCTGATACGGCGCAGATCTCGCGCGTGCGGGAAGCGCGTCGCGAGCTGGAAGAGATTTTCCAGCGAGAGATGCAACAGGAACGACGCCAGCTCGATGGCTGGGATGAATTTGAATAAAGGGTAACGAAAGATGGCTGTACGTAAACGCTTTATTGCGGGCGCAAAATGCCCGAGCTGCCAGGCGCAAGATACGCTGGCGATGTGGCGGGAAAATAATATTGATGTCGTAGAGTGTGTTAAGTGCGGCCATCAGATGCGCGAGGCGGATAAAGAAGCCCGCGATCATGTTCGCAAAGAAGAGCAAGTTATCGGGATTTTTCATCCGGACTAGCGATATGCCCTGAGTTTTTTTAAGCTAAAGGGTACACGGGTGCAGATTTCCGCTACAATCTGCGCCAGCAATTTTCCCTTGCTCAGGAGATATCATGAAAGTAGCAAAAGACCTGGTGGTCAGCCTGGCCTATCAGGTACGTACAGAAGACGGTGTGTTGGTTGATGAGTCTCCGGTGAGTGCGCCGCTTGACTACCTGCATGGTCACGGTTCCCTGATTTCCGGCCTGGAAAACGCGCTGGAAGGTCACGACGTTGGCGACAAATTCGACGTTGCTGTTGGCGCGAACGACGCTTACGGTCAGTACGACGACAACCTGGTGCAGCGCGTTCCTAAAGACGTGTTCATGGGCGTTGACGAACTGCAGGTTGGCATGCGCTTCCTGGCTGAAACTGACCAGGGTCCGGTTCCTGTTGAAATCACTGAAGTGGAAGACGACCACGTTGTGGTTGACGGCAACCACATGCTGGCTGGCCAGAACCTGAAATTCAACGTAGAAGTTGTTGCGATCCGTGAAGCGACCGAAGAAGAGCTGGCTCATGGCCACGTTCACGGTGCGCACGGTCACGACCATGACCACGATCACGGCCACGACGGCTGCTGCGGTGGTCACGGCCACGATCACGACCATGGTCACGACCACGGTAAAGGTGGTTGCGGTAACGGCGGCTGCGGTTGCCACTAATTCCGTTATGCGGAAAATAAAAAAGCGGGATAATAATCCCGCTTTTTTTACGCCTCAATAATGAGGTGGTGGCGTCTCTTCTGACTGAGAGGCAATATGTGACGGCTGTGTGGCCTTCAGTTTGTCCGTCAGCAGGCGCATGAGATCCCGCAGTTTCGCCATTTCCAGTTCATGTGCGGTCACGGTCTGGTTTAGCTCTTCGATGGTGATGTCCTGAAAAGCCAGGCGGCTTTCCAGCTCAGCCATTCTCGCTTCTAACATTGTGTCCTTCATCATTCACCTCGTTGTATCTCATTAACCACAATCGGCCAGCGGCGGCGAAGTTTAACTGAGTTTATCCTTAAGTTCAGTATCTATCCCCTTGGCAAGAAACTTATTTAAACAAAAATAGTCTGAAAAGTGGCGAGAATCGGGAGAGTCTGTCTGTAGATTTCTTCCGCAACGTTTTATAGTACGTAACTCATTTACGTTTAACGCTGGGGTGAGAGTCCCCAGGCCCTGGAGATATGGATGAAATCACTGTTTAAAGTAACGCTGCTGGCGACGACGATGGCTGTTGCGCTGAACGCGCCGCTGTCCTTCGCTGCTGATACTGCTGCGAAGCCTGCTGCAACTGCAGACAGCAAAGCGGCGTTCAAAAATGACGACCAGAAATCCGCCTACGCACTTGGCGCATCTCTGGGTCGTTACATGGAAAACTCTCTGAAAGAACAAGAGAAACTGGGCATTAAACTGGACAAAGCTCAGCTGATCGCGGGCGTTCAGGACGCATTTGCAGATAAGAGCAAACTGTCTGACCAGGAAATTGAACAGACTCTGCAGGCGTTCGAAGCACGTGTGAAAGGTGCCGCTCAGACTAAGATGGAAGCGGATGCAAAAGACAACGAAGCGAAAGGCAAAGCCTACCGCGATACCTTTGCTAAAGAGAAGGGCGTGAAAACCTCCTCTACGGGTCTGGTGTACAAAGTTGAGAAAGAAGGTACCGGTGATGCCCCTAAAGACAGCGATACTGTCGTGGTTAACTACAAAGGTACGCTGATCGACGGTAAAGAGTTCGATAACTCTTACACCCGTGGTGAGCCTCTCTCCTTCCGTCTGGATGGTGTGATCCCAGGCTGGACTGAAGGTCTGAAAAACATCAAGAAAGGTGGCAAGATCAAACTGGTTATTCCACCGGATCTGGCATATGGCAAAACCGGCGTTCCAGGTATCCCTGCTAACTCTACCCTGGTCTTTGACGTAGAGCTGCTGGATATCAAGCCAGCGCCGAAAGCTGATGCGAAACCAGAAGCGCAGGCAGAACAGAAAGCTGCGACAGACGCGAAGAAGTAATGGAATGAAAACCGCCGCCTTTAAGGCGGCGGTTTTTTTTATTGTGGGGCAGATATAATTAACACTGGAAAGCGTTATGCACGCTGTATTAATTTAGTTGTCCGTGTAGATAATGAGCCTGCCCTGAAAACCTAACGACAGGCTCCTGAAAAGGAGTGTTTTTTTCATGTCCAGGTCGCTTTTAACCAACGAAACCAGTGAACTTGATTTACTGGATCAATGTCCTTTCGACCAGACCGATTTCGATATTCTGAAATCCTACGAGGCGGTAGTGGACGGGTTAGCGATGCTCATTGGGTCCCACTGCGAAATCGTATTGCACTCCCTGCAAGATCTTAAGTGTTCCGCCATCCGCATTGCTAATGGTGAGCATACTGGCCGTAAAATTGGTTCGCCAATCACCGACCTTGCATTGCGTATGCTGCATGACATGACCGGCGCGGACAGCAGCGTCTCCAAATGTTATTTCACCCGCGCCAAAAGCGGCGTACTGATGAAATCAGAAACCATCGCGATTCGTAATCGCGAGCATCGCGTGATCGGTCTGTTGTGCATCAACATGAACCTTGATGTGCCGTTCTCGCAAATCATGAGCACTTTCATACCGCCTGAAACGCCGGACGTTGGCTCCTCAGTTAACTTTGCCTCCTCGGTTGAAGATCTGGTGACGCAGACGCTTGAGTTCACTATCGAAGAGGTGAATGCCGATCGCAACGTATCGAACAACGCCAAGAATCGTCAGATCGTGCTGAATCTCTATGAGAAAGGGATTTTTGACATCAAAGACGCCATTAACCAGGTGGCCGATCGCCTGAACATTTCCAAGCATACGGTCTACCTCTACATCCGCCAGTTCAAAAGCGGTGATTTCCAGGGGCAAGACAAGTAATGCGTTTTTCGCTGATGGTGACAGGCCCGGCGTATGGTACTCAGCAGGCCAGCAGCGCGCTGCAGTTTGCGCATGCGTTACTGGCTGCCGGACATGAGCTGGTGAGCGTCTTCTTTTATCGGGAAGGGGTGTATAACGCCAACCAGTTTACCTCACCGGCCAGCGATGAATTTGATCTGGTGCGCGCCTGGCAGACGTTGAACGAGACAAGGGGGGTTGCCCTGCATATCTGCGTGGCGGCAGCCCTGCGTCGCGGCGTGACCGATGCCACCGAAGCTGAACGTCTTGGCTTGCCAGGGGCCAACCTGCAGCCGGGGTTTTCGTTGAGCGGTCTGGGCGCACTGGCACAGGCTGCGTTAACCTGCGACAGAGTGGTGCAATTCTGATGAAACGCGTGGCGTTTGTTTTTTCATCTGCTCCGCACGGTAGTGCGTCCGGCAGAGAAGGGCTGGATGCGTTGCTCGCAACATCAGCACTGACCGAAGACATCGGTGTCTTCTTTTTAGGGGATGGCGTGTTTCAGCTTCTGGCAGGCCAGCAGCCGCAGGCTATTCTGGCGCGGGATTACATCGCGACCTTTAAAGTGCTGCCGCTTTACGACATTGAAACCTTTTTTGTCTGCGCTGATTCTCTTGCTGCGCGCGGTCTGAGCGATAAGACGTCTTTCGTGCTGGATGTCACACTCCTTCCGGCCGACGCGCTGCGCGACCAACTTTCCCATTACGACACTGTTCTGAATTTCTGAGGCTGACATGCTCCATACCCTGAGCCGTTCACCGTGGCATTGTGATATCGACGCATTACTGAGCATGCTGCGCGAAGGTGATGACCTGCTGCTGATTCAGGATGGCGTACTGGCTGCGCTTGAAGGGAGTCGTTTCGTTGAAATTCTCAGCAATGCCCCCATATCCGTCTCTGCGCTGAAAGACGATCTTGAGGCGCGAGGTCTTTCTGGTCAAATTTCAGCCAAAATTGACGTGGTTGGCTATACTGATTTCGTCAATCTTACTGTGACGCACGCCAGTCAAATGAACTGGTGAACCGAGATCGCTGTATATTTCTTGACACCTTTTCGACGTAGCCCTAAAATTTCGCGTCCTCATATTGTATGAGGTCGTTTTATTACGTGTTTACGAAGCAAAAGCTAAAACCAGGAGCTATTTAATGGCAACAGTTAACCAGCTGGTACGCAAACCACGTGCGCGCAAAGTTGCAAAAAGCAACGTGCCTGCACTGGAAGCCTGCCCGCAGAAACGTGGCGTATGTACTCGTGTATATACCACCACTCCTAAAAAACCAAACTCCGCACTGCGTAAAGTATGCCGTGTGCGTTTGACTAACGGTTTCGAAGTGACTTCCTACATCGGTGGTGAAGGTCACAACCTGCAGGAGCACTCCGTGATCCTGATCCGTGGCGGTCGTGTTAAAGACCTTCCGGGTGTTCGTTACCACACCGTTCGTGGTGCGCTGGACTGCTCAGGTGTTAAAGACCGTAAGCAGGCTCGCTCCAAGTACGGCGTGAAGCGTCCTAAGGCTTAATGGTTCTCCGTTAAGTAAGGCCAAACTGATTTATCTTAATGTCAAACTAAACTCGTAGAGTTTTGGACAATCCTGAATTAACAACGGAGTATTCCCATGCCACGTCGTCGCGTCATTGGTCAGCGTAAAATTCTTCCAGATCCGAAATTCGGATCAGAACTGCTGGCAAAATTTGTAAATATCCTGATGGTAGATGGTAAAAAATCTACTGCAGAAGCAATCGTATACAGCGCGCTGGAGACCCTGGCTCAGCGCTCTGGTAAAAATGAACTGGAAGCTTTCGAAGTCGCTCTCGACAACGTGCGCCCGACTGTAGAAGTTAAGTCTCGCCGCGTTGGTGGTTCTACTTATCAGGTTCCAGTTGAAGTTCGTCCGGTTCGTCGTAATGCTCTGGCAATGCGTTGGATCGTTGAAGCTGCTCGTAAACGCGGTGATAAATCCATGGCTCTGCGTCTGGCGAACGAACTTTCTGATGCTGCAGAAAACAAAGGTACTGCAGTTAAGAAACGTGAAGACGTTCACCGTATGGCAGAAGCCAACAAGGCGTTCGCACACTACCGTTGGTAATCCCTTCGGAGTATTAGTCACCAGGCGGGCGCTTCAGCGAAGCTGCCCGTCCTGGGTTACTTAACTGAACGCCTAAAGAAACAAACGAGGAATCAAATGGCTCGTACAACACCCATCGCACGTTACCGTAACATTGGTATCAGTGCGCACATCGACGCCGGTAAGACCACTACTACCGAACGTATTCTGTTCTACACCGGTGTAAACCATAAAATCGGTGAAGTTCATGACGGCGCAGCCACCATGGACTGGATGGAACAGGAGCAGGAGCGTGGTATTACTATCACCTCCGCAGCGACTACTGCATTCTGGTCAGGTATGGCTAAGCAGTACGAACCGCATCGCGTTAACATCATCGACACCCCAGGGCACGTTGACTTCACCATCGAAGTAGAACGTTCCATGCGTGTTCTTGACGGCGCGGTAATGGTTTATTGCGCAGTTGGTGGTGTTCAGCCACAGTCTGAGACCGTATGGCGTCAGGCGAACAAATATAAAGTTCCACGCATCGCGTTCGTTAACAAAATGGACCGTATGGGTGCTAACTTCCTGAAAGTTGTTGGTCAGATCAAATCCCGTCTGGGCGCGAACCCTGTTCCGCTGCAGCTGGCAATTGGTGCTGAAGAAGGCTTCACCGGCGTTATCGACCTGGTGAAAATGAAAGCCATCAACTGGAACGATGCAGACCAGGGCGTTACCTTCGAATACGAAGATATCCCAGCTGAGATGCAGGACCTGGCTGACGAATGGCACCAGAACCTGATCGAATCCGCTGCTGAAGCTTCTGAAGAGCTGATGGAGAAATACCTGGGTGGTGAAGAACTGACTGAAGAAGAGATCAAAAAAGCTCTGCGTCAGCGTGTTCTGAACAACGAAATCATCCTGGTAACCTGTGGTTCTGCATTCAAGAACAAAGGTGTTCAGGCGATGCTGGATGCGGTAATTGATTACCTGCCATCCCCGGTTGACGTTCCTGCGATCAACGGCATCCTGGACGACGGTAAAGATACTCCGGCTGAACGTCACGCAAGCGACGAAGAGCCGTTCTCTGCACTGGCGTTCAAAATTGCTACCGACCCATTCGTGGGTAACCTGACCTTCTTCCGCGTTTACTCTGGTGTGGTTAACTCCGGTGACACCATCCTGAACTCCGTGAAAACGGCGCGTGAACGTTTTGGCCGTATCGTACAGATGCACGCTAACAAACGTGAAGAGATCAAAGAAGTTCGTGCGGGCGACATCGCTGCAGCAATCGGTCTGAAAGACGTGACTACTGGTGACACCCTGTGTGACCCGGATCACCCGATCATTCTGGAGCGTATGGAATTCCCTGAGCCGGTAATCTCCATCGCGGTTGAACCAAAAACCAAAGCTGACCAGGAAAAAATGGGTCTGGCTCTGGGCCGTCTGGCGAAAGAAGACCCATCATTCCGCGTATGGACTGATGAAGAATCTAACCAGACCATCATCGCTGGTATGGGTGAACTGCACCTGGACATCATCGTTGACCGTATGAAGCGTGAATTCAACGTTGAAGCGAACGTGGGTAAACCTCAGGTTGCTTACCGCGAAGCGATTCGTGCGAAAGTTACCGATGTTGAAGGTAAACACGCTAAGCAGTCTGGTGGTCGCGGTCAGTACGGTCACGTTGTGATCGACATGTACCCACTGGAGCCGGGCTCTAACCCTAAAGGTTACGAGTTCATCAACGACATCAAAGGTGGTGTAATTCCTGGCGAATACATCCCAGCCGTTGATAAAGGTATCCAGGAACAGCTGAAAGCGGGCCCTCTGGCTGGCTATCCGGTTGTTGACATGGGTGTCCGTCTGCACTTCGGTTCTTACCACGACGTTGACTCCTCTGAACTGGCGTTTAAACTGGCTGCGTCTATTGCCTTTAAAGAAGGCTTTAAGAAAGCAAAACCAGTTCTGCTTGAGCCAATCATGAAGGTTGAAGTAGAGACTCCTGAAGAGAACACCGGTGACGTTATCGGTGACTTGAGCCGTCGTCGCGGTATGCTGCGCGGTCAGGAATCCGAAGTAACTGGCGTTAAGATCCATGCTGAAGTTCCGCTGTCTGAAATGTTCGGATATGCAACTCAGCTGCGTTCTCTGACCAAAGGTCGTGCATCATACACCATGGAATTCCTGAAGTATGATGATGCGCCTAACAACGTTGCTCAGGCCGTTATCGAAGCCCGTGGTAAGTAATCCACAGGATTAAAACCTAAGTCCCGTGCTCTCTCCGAAGGGGAGAGCACTATAGTAAGGAATATAGCCGTGTCTAAAGAAAAATTTGAACGTACAAAACCGCACGTCAACGTTGGTACTATCGGCCACGTTGACCATGGTAAAACTACCCTGACCGCTGCAATCACTACCGTTCTGGCTAAAACCTACGGTGGTTCTGCTCGTGCATTCGACCAGATCGATAACGCACCAGAAGAAAAAGCGCGTGGTATCACCATCAACACCTCTCACGTTGAATATGACACCCCGACTCGCCACTACGCACACGTAGACTGCCCAGGCCACGCCGACTATGTTAAAAACATGATCACCGGTGCTGCGCAGATGGACGGCGCGATCCTGGTTGTTGCTGCGACTGACGGCCCAATGCCTCAGACCCGTGAGCACATCCTGCTGGGTCGTCAGGTAGGCGTTCCTTACATCATCGTGTTCCTGAACAAATGTGACATGGTTGATGACGAAGAGCTGCTGGAACTGGTAGAGATGGAAGTTCGTGAACTGCTGTCTCAGTACGATTTCCCAGGCGACGACACCCCAATCGTTCGTGGTTCCGCGCTGAAAGCGCTGGAAGGCGAAGCAGAGTGGGAAGCGAAAATCATCGAACTGGCTGGCTTCCTGGATTCTTACATCCCAGAACCAGAGCGTGCGATTGACAAGCCGTTCCTGCTGCCAATCGAAGACGTATTCTCCATCTCCGGTCGTGGTACCGTTGTTACCGGTCGTGTTGAGCGCGGTATCATCAAAGTTGGCGAAGAAGTTGAAATCGTTGGTATCAAAGAGACTGCTAAGTCTACCTGTACTGGCGTTGAAATGTTCCGCAAACTGCTGGACGAAGGCCGTGCTGGTGAGAACGTAGGTGTTCTGCTGCGTGGTATCAAACGTGAAGAAATCGAACGTGGTCAGGTACTGGCTAAGCCAGGCTCAATCAAGCCACACACCAAGTTCGAATCTGAAGTGTATATCCTGTCCAAAGACGAAGGCGGCCGTCATACTCCGTTCTTCAAAGGCTACCGTCCACAGTTCTACTTCCGTACAACTGACGTGACCGGTACCATCGAACTGCCAGAAGGCGTTGAGATGGTAATGCCAGGCGACAACATCAAGATGGTTGTGACGCTGATCCACCCAATCGCGATGGACGACGGTCTGCGTTTCGCAATCCGTGAAGGCGGCCGTACCGTTGGCGCGGGCGTTGTTGCTAAAGTTCTGGGCTAATTACTTATCCCTGAATTAAAAAAGGACGCTTCGGCGTCCTTTTTTGTTTTCTGCCGTTATGTGTCTGTCACAAATTTTCGCATTTTTCGTCCTCTCCCGCCCCGTATACGGGTGTTTGTGCTATTGTAATCATAACCATTCTCACTTACACTTTGCGCATATTTTGAACGGGAGTCTTTATGTACGTTTGTTTATGTAATGGTGTAAGCGACAAAAAAATACGTCAGGCCGTTCGCCAGTTTCAGCCACAATCTTTTCAGCAGCTTCGCAAATTTGTTCCAGTGGGAAATCAATGCGGTAAATGTGTACGTGCTGCACGTGAGATCATGCAGGACGAATTGATGCAGATCCCGGAATACAAAGAGATTGCGTAAGCGCCCATCTTTTTTTTGACATCCCTGTAGCCCGATCTACGCTTCAATGAGTGTAAGCGGAGGGACTATATAATGAAAGGTGATGTTAAAATCATAAGTTATCTCAATAAATTATTGGGAAATGAGCTTGTCGCGATCAATCAGTATTTTCTCCATGCGAGAATGTTCAAAAACTGGGGCCTGATGCGCCTCAACGATGTTGAATACCACGAATCCATCGATGAGATGAAACATGCCGATAAATACATCGAGCGTATTTTATTCCTTGAAGGCATTCCTAACCTGCAGGATCTCGGCAAACTCGGCATCGGTGAAGATGTTGAAGAGATGCTACGGTCCGACCTCAGGCTCGAGCTTGAAGGCGCAAAAGATCTCCGCGAAGCCATTGCCTATGCGGACAGTGTTCATGACTACGTCAGCCGCGATATGATGATCCAGATTCTGGCCGATGAAGAAGGGCACATTGACTGGCTTGAAACTGAGCTGGATCTCATCAGTAAAATTGGTCTGCAGAATTATCTTCAATCCCAGATTAAAGTGGCTGACTAAACAGCGTCTGCCAGCCAACGCTTAAACCCGCTGCCGCCAGAAATGGCCCAAAAGGCAGTGGGTTTTTTAATGCCTGTTTATCAGGAGCCGGTAAAGCGAGAATGAGCTGGTAAAGAAGCGCCACCAATGCGGCGGTTAACACCAGTGCGGGCAATATGTGCCAACCGTGCCACGCCCCCAGTGCCGAAAGATATTTCACGTCGCCATAGCCCATCCCTTCACGTCCAGTCAGAAGCCGGTAGCCCCAGTAGATAATCGCAAAGCTCACATACCCTGCCATCGCGCCAGTCACTGCGTTCGAAAGAAAGTCAGGATGAAGGCAACGCTGGAAGAGCAGGCCGGTCCATAAGAGGGGACAGAGGTATTTATCCGGGAGAAGGCCGGCACGAATATCTTCACGTACCAGTAAACCGGAGAGTGTGAAGTAAACGAGCAGAAAGGGGAGGGGGGTCAGCATACGCAAAGCCTCAAAGATGTTTGGTGCATACTCTTCTCATGATGCAAGGCCAGCAACGTCCGAACACAGGAATTGCGTGAGGGGTTCATAAGAAGAGATGAAAGCAGACAGGTTGCTGCAAATAATGGAATGCCCTACGCATCGCATGTCTTTGGCGCTTAATTTCTAAACGGCACTTGCGTCTTGCTCAGATTTACGTATAATGCGCGGGCTTGTCGTAGTTGACGGCGGGTTCAATCTGAACCGGAGTAGCTAATTTTGTTACTCAACAATGCTCCCAATCGGGGAGCTACGTAAGAACGGTTACACTCTCCCATCAATCGTAATGGGTTTGAGGAGTAATCATTTTCGTTTATAAAATAATTGGAGCTCTGGTCTCATGCAGAACCAAAGAATCCGTATCCGCCTTAAAGCGTTTGATCATCGTCTGATCGATCAATCAACCGCGGAAATCGTCGAGACTGCTAAGCGCACTGGTGCGCAAGTCCGTGGTCCGATCCCGCTGCCGACCCGCAAAGAGCGCTTTACCGTTCTGATCTCTCCGCACGTTAACAAAGATGCGCGTGATCAGTACGAAATCCGCACTCACAAGCGTCTGGTTGACATCGTTGAGCCAACTGAGAAAACCGTTGATGCTCTGATGCGTCTGGATCTGGCTGCCGGTGTAGACGTGCAGATCAGCCTGGGTTAATCAGGTCATCGAGCGATTGAGAGGTTGAAACAATGATTGGTTTAGTCGGTAAAAAAGTGGGAATGACCCGCATCTTCACTGAAGATGGCGTTTCTATCCCAGTAACCGTAATCGAAGTTGAAGCAAACCGCGTTACTCAGGTTAAAGATCTGGCTAACGATGGCTACCGCGCTGTTCAGGTTACCACCGGTGCTAAAAAAGCTAACCGTGTAACCAAACCAGAAGCGGGTCACTTCGCTAAAGCTGGCGTTGAAGCTGGCCGTGGTCTGTGGGAATTCCGTCTTGCTGAAGGCGAAGAGTTCACCGTAGGTCAAGACATTAGCGTTGAGCTGTTTGCTGACGTTAAAAAAGTTGACGTAACCGGTACCTCTAAAGGTAAAGGTTTTGCTGGTACCGTTAAGCGCTGGAACTTCCGTACCCAGGACGCTACTCACGGTAACTCCTTGTCTCACCGCGTTCCGGGTTCTATCGGTCAGAACCAGACTCCGGGCAAAGTGTTCAAAGGCAAGAAAATGGCAGGTCAGCTGGGTAACGAACGTGTAACCGTTCAGAGCCTGGACGTAGTACGTGTTGACGCTGAGCGCAACCTGCTGCTGGTTAAGGGTGCTGTTCCGGGTGCTACCGGTAGCGACCTGATCGTTAAACCAGCTGTGAAGGCGTAAGGGGATAGCAATGGAATTAGTATTGAAAGACGCGCAGAGCGCGCTGACTGTTTCCGAAACTACCTTCGGTCGTGATTTCAACGAAGCGCTGGTTCACCAGGTTGTTGTTGCTTATGCAGCTGGTGCTCGTCAGGGTACTCGTGCTCAGAAGACTCGTGCTGAAGTAACTGGTTCTGGCAAAAAGCCATGGCGCCAGAAAGGTACCGGCCGTGCGCGTTCAGGTTCTATCAAGAGCCCGATCTGGCGTTCAGGTGGCGTGACCTTCGCTGCGCGTCCACAGGACCACAGTCAAAAAGTTAACAAAAAGATGTACCGCGGCGCGCTGAAAAGCATTCTGTCCGAACTGGTACGTCAGGATCGTCTGATCGTTGTCGAGAAGTTCTCTGTAGAAGCGCCTAAAACTAAGCTGCTGGCACAGAAACTGAAAGACATGGCTCTGGAAGATGTGCTGATCATCACCGGTGAGCTGGACGAGAACCTGTTCCTGGCCGCACGTAACCTGCACAAGGTTGACGTACGCGATGCGACTGGTATCGACCCGGTTAGCCTGATCGCCTTCGACAAAGTCGTAATGACTGCTGATGCTGTTAAGCAAGTTGAGGAGATGCTGGCATGATTCGTGAAGAACGTCTGCTGAAGGTGCTTCGCGCACCGCACGTTTCTGAAAAAGCGTCTACTGCGATGGAAAAAACAAACACCATCGTTCTCAAAGTTGCTAAAGACGCGACCAAAGCAGAGATCAAAGCTGCTGTGCAGAAACTGTTTGAAGTCGAAGTCGAAGTCGTTAACACCCTGGTTGTTAAAGGGAAAGTTAAACGTCACGGACAGCGTATCGGTCGTCGTAGCGACTGGAAAAAAGCTTACGTCACCCTTAAAGAAGGCCAGAACCTGGACTTCGTTGGCGGCGCTGAGTAAGTCGGAGGAGTAATACAATGGCAGTTGTTAAATGTAAACCGACATCTCCGGGTCGTCGCCACGTAGTTAAAGTGGTTAACCCTGAGCTGCACAAGGGCAAACCTTTTGCTCCGTTGCTGGAAAAAAACAGCAAATCCGGTGGTCGTAACAACAATGGCCGTATCACCACTCGTCACATCGGTGGTGGCCACAAGCAGGCTTATCGTATTGTTGACTTCAAACGCAACAAAGACGGTATCCCAGCAGTTGTTGAACGTCTTGAGTACGATCCGAACCGTTCCGCGAACATCGCGCTGGTTCTGTACAAAGACGGTGAACGCCGTTACATCCTGGCCCCTAAAGGCCTGAAAGCTGGCGACCAGATTCAGTCTGGCGTTGATGCTGCAATCAAAGCAGGCAACACCCTGCCGATGCGCAATATCCCGGTTGGTTCTACCGTTCATAACGTAGAAATGAAACCAGGTAAAGGCGGTCAGCTGGCGCGTTCCGCGGGTACTTACGTTCAGATCGTTGCTCGTGACGGTGCTTATGTCACCCTGCGTCTGCGTTCTGGTGAAATGCGTAAAGTCGAAGCAGATTGCCGCGCTACTCTGGGCGAAGTTGGCAATGCTGAGCATATGCTGCGCGTTCTGGGTAAAGCTGGTGCTGCACGCTGGCGTGGTGTTCGTCCTACCGTTCGCGGTACTGCGATGAACCCAGTAGACCACCCACATGGTGGTGGTGAAGGTCGTAACTTTGGTAAGCACCCGGTAACTCCGTGGGGCGTTCAGACCAAAGGTAAGAAGACCCGCAGCAACAAGCGTACTGATAAATTTATCGTACGTCGCCGTAGCAAATAATTTTAGAGGATAAGCCATGCCACGTTCTCTCAAGAAAGGTCCTTTTATTGACCTGCACTTGCTGAAGAAGGTAGAGAAAGCGGTGGAAAGCGGAGACAAGAAGCCCCTGCGCACTTGGTCCCGTCGTTCAACGATCTTTCCTAACATGATCGGTTTGACCATCGCTGTCCATAATGGTCGTCAGCACGTTCCAGTCTTTGTTACCGACGAAATGGTTGGTCACAAACTGGGTGAATTCGCACCGACTCGTACTTATCGCGGCCACGCTGCTGATAAAAAAGCGAAGAAGAAATAAGGTAGGAGGAAGAGATGGAAACTTTAGCTCAACATCGCCATGCTCGTTCTTCTGCTCAGAAGGTTCGCCTTGTTGCTGACCTGATTCGCGGTAAGAAAGTGTCGCAGGCCCTGGACATCCTGACCTATACCAACAAGAAAGCTGCGGTATTGGTCAAGAAAGTACTGGAATCTGCCATTGCTAACGCTGAACACAACGATGGCGCTGACATCGACGATCTGAAAGTCGCGAAAATTTTCGTAGATGAAGGCCCAAGCATGAAGCGCATTATGCCGCGTGCGAAAGGTCGTGCAGATCGCATCCTGAAGCGCACCAGCCACATTACTGTGGTTGTGTCCGATCGCTGAGACTCTGGAGACTAGCAATGGGTCAGAAAGTACATCCTAATGGTATTCGCCTGGGTATTGTAAAACCATGGAACTCTACCTGGTTTGCGAACACCAAAGAATTCGCTGACAACCTGGACAGCGATTTTAAAGTACGTCAGTACCTGACTAAGGAACTGGCTAAAGCGTCTGTATCTCGTATCGTTATCGAGCGTCCAGCTAAGAGCATTCGTGTAACCATTCACACTGCTCGTCCTGGCATCGTTATCGGTAAGAAAGGCGAAGACGTAGAAAAACTGCGCAAGGTCGTAGCGGATATCGCTGGCGTTCCTGCACAGATCAATATCGCTGAAGTTCGTAAGCCTGAACTGGACGCTAAATTGGTTGCTGACAGCATCACTTCACAGCTGGAACGTCGTGTTATGTTCCGTCGTGCTATGAAGCGTGCTGTACAGAACGCAATGCGTCTGGGCGCTAAGGGTATCAAAGTTGAAGTTAGCGGCCGTCTGGGCGGCGCGGAAATCGCACGTACCGAATGGTACCGCGAAGGTCGCGTACCGCTGCACACTCTGCGTGCTGACATCGACTACAACACCTCTGAAGCGCACACCACTTACGGTGTAATCGGCGTTAAGGTATGGATCTTCAAAGGTGAGATCCTGGGTGGTATGGCTGCTGTTGAACAACCGGAAAAACCGGCTGCTCAACCTAAAAAGCAGCAGCGTAAAGGCCGTAAATAAGGAGCGTCGCTGATGTTACAACCAAAGCGTACAAAATTCCGTAAAGTGCACAAAGGCCGCAACCGTGGTCTGGCGCAGGGTACGGATGTTAGCTTCGGCACTTTCGGTCTGAAAGCTGTTGGCCGTGGTCGTCTGACTGCACGTCAGATCGAAGCAGCACGTCGTGCAATGACCCGTGCAGTTAAGCGTCAAGGTAAGATCTGGATCCGTGTATTCCCGGACAAACCGATCACCGAGAAGCCGCTGGAAGTTCGTATGGGTAAAGGTAAAGGTAACGTGGAGTACTGGGTTGCCTTGATCCAACCGGGCAAAGTCCTTTATGAAATGGACGGCGTTCCGGAAGAGCTGGCCCGTGAAGCCTTCGGCCTGGCAGCAGCGAAACTGCCTATCAAAACCACCTTTGTAACTAAGACGGTGATGTAATGAAAGCAAAAGAGCTGCGTGAAAAAAGCGTTGAAGAGCTGAACGCTGAGCTGCTGAACCTGCTGCGTGAGCAGTTCAACCTGCGTATGCAGGCTGCAAGTGGCCAGCTGCAACAGACTCACCTGCTGAAGCAAGTGCGTCGCAATGTTGCGCGCGTTAAGACTTTACTGACTCAGAAGGCGGGTGCGTAATGACCGATAAAATCCGTACTCTGCAAGGTCGTGTTGTTAGCGACAAAATGGAGAAATCCATCGTTGTAGCTATCGAACGTATTGTGAAACACCCGATCTACGGTAAATTCATCAAACGTACGACCAAACTGCACGTACATGACGAGAACAACGAATGTGGTATCGGCGACAAGGTTGAAATCCGTGAATGCCGTCCACTGTCCAAGACTAAGTCCTGGACGCTGGTTCGCGTTGTAGAGAAAGCGGTTCTGTAATAGAGTACGCATTCTCAATACGAATAAACGGCTCAGTGATGAGCCGTTTATTTTTTCTACCCATATTGTAGAAGCGGTGTTATAATGCCGCGCCCTCGATATGGGGCTTTTTAACGGCTCTGATTTTAGAGTCTCAGGTAGTAGTTGACATTAGCGGAGCACTAAAATGATCCAAGAACAGACTATGCTGAACGTCGCCGACAACTCCGGTGCACGTCGCGTAATGTGTATCAAGGTTCTGGGTGGCTCGCACCGTCGCTACGCAGGCGTAGGCGACATCATCAAGATCACCATCAAAGAAGCAATTCCACGTGGTAAGGTCAAAAAAGGTGATGTGCTGAAAGCGGTAGTGGTGCGCACCAAGAAGGGTGTTCGTCGCCCTGACGGTTCTGTCATTCGCTTCGATGGTAATGCATGCGTTATTTTGAACAATAACAGTGAGCAGCCAATCGGCACGCGTATCTTTGGGCCGGTAACTCGTGAACTTCGTACTGAAAAGTTCATGAAAATTATCTCTCTGGCACCAGAAGTACTCTAAGGAGCGAATCATGGCAGCGAAAATCCGTCGTGATGACGAAGTTATCGTGTTAACCGGTAAAGATAAAGGTAAACGCGGTAAAGTAAAAAATGTCCTGTCTTCCGGCAAGGTCATTGTTGAAGGTATCAACCTGGTTAAGAAACATCAGAAGCCGGTTCCGGCCCTGAACCAACCAGGCGGCATCGTTGAAAAAGAAGCTGCTATTCAGGTTTCTAACGTTGCAATCTTCAATGCGGCAACCGGCAAGGCTGACCGTGTAGGCTTTAGATTCGAAGACGGGAAAAAAGTCCGTTTCTTCAAGTCTAACAGCGAAACTATCAAGTAATTTGGAGTAGTACGATGGCGAAACTGCATGATTACTACAAAGACGAAGTAGTTAACAAACTCATGACTGAGTTTAACTACAATTCTGTCATGCAAGTCCCTCGGGTCGAGAAGATCACCCTGAACATGGGTGTTGGTGAAGCGATCGCTGACAAGAAACTGCTGGATAACGCAGCAGCTGACCTGACAGCAATCTCCGGTCAAAAACCGCTGATCACCAAAGCACGCAAATCTGTTGCAGGCTTCAAAATCCGTCAGGGCTATCCGATCGGCTGTAAAGTAACTCTGCGTGGCGAACGCATGTGGGAGTTCTTTGAGCGCCTGATCACTATTGCTGTACCACGTATCCGTGACTTCCGTGGCTTGTCCGCTAAGTCTTTCGACGGTCGTGGTAACTACAGCATGGGTGTCCGTGAGCAGATCATCTTCCCAGAGATCGACTACGATAAAGTCGACCGCGTGCGTGGTTTGGATATTACCATTACCACTACTGCGAAATCTGATGAAGAAGGCCGTGCTCTGCTGGCTGCCTTTGACTTCCCGTTCCGCAAGTAAGGTAGGGTTACTGAATGGCTAAGCAATCAATGAAAGCACGCGAAGTAAAACGCGTAGCTTTAGCTGATAAATTCTTCGCTAAACGCGCTGAACTGAAAGCGATCATTTCTGATGTGAACGCTTCCGACGAAGATCGTTGGAATGCGGTTCTCAAGCTGCAGTCTCTGCCGCGTGATTCCAGCCCGTCTCGTCAGCGTAACCGCTGTCGTCAAACAGGTCGTCCACATGGTTATGTGGGCAAGTTTGGGTTGAGCCGTATCAAACTGCGTGAAGCCGCCATGCGCGGTGAAGTACCAGGCTTGAAAAAGGCTAGCTGGTAATTACCAATTGAATCACGGGAGTAAAGACAGATGAGCATGCAAGATCCGATCGCGGATATGCTGACCCGTATCCGTAACGGTCAGGCCGCGAACAAAGTTGCGGTCACCATGCCTTCCGCCAAGCTGAAAGTGGCAATTGCCAACGTGCTGAAGGAAGAAGGTTTTATCGAAGATTTTAAAGTTGAAGGCGACACCAAGCCGGAACTGGAACTTACTCTCAAGTATTTCCAGGGTAAAGCTGTTGTAGAAAGCATTCAGCGTGTCAGCCGCCCAGGTCTGCGCATCTATAAGAAAAAAGATGAGCTGCCTAAAGTTATGGCTGGTCTTGGTATCGCAGTTGTTTCTACCTCTAAAGGTGTTATGACTGATCGTGCAGCGCGCCAGGCTGGTCTTGGTGGCGAAATTATCTGCTACGTAGCCTAATCGGAGGAAAGAATGTCTCGTGTTGCTAAAGCACCGGTCGTTATTCCTGCCGGCGTTGATGTAAAAATCGACGGTCAGGTTATTACGATCAAAGGTAAAAACGGCGAGCTGACTCGTACCCTCAACAAAGCTGTTGAAGTTAAACATGCAGATAATGCTCTGACCTTCGGTCCACGTGATGGTTTCGTGGATGGATGGGCTCAGGCTGGTACCGCGCGTGCCCTGCTGAACTCAATGGTTGTTGGTGTTACCGAAGGCTTCACTAAAAAGCTTCAACTGGTTGGTGTAGGTTATCGTGCAGCTATCAAAGGGAATGCAGTAGGCCTGTCTCTGGGCTTCTCACACCCTGTTGAGCATCCGCTGCCGGCCGGTATCACTGCAGAATGTCCGACCCAGACTGAAATCGTGCTGAAAGGCGCTGATAAACAGCTGATCGGTCAGGTTGCAGCAGATCTGCGCGCCTACCGTCGTCCTGAGCCTTATAAAGGCAAGGGTGTTCGTTACGCCGACGAAGTCGTGCGTACCAAAGAGGCTAAGAAGAAGTAAGGTAACACTATGGATAAGAAATCTGCTCGTATCCGTCGTGCGACCCGCGCACGCCGCAAGCTCAAAGAGCTGGGTGCAACTCGCCTGGTGGTACATCGTACCCCGCGTCATATTTACGCACAGGTCATTGCACCAAACGGTTCTGAAGTTCTGGTAGCTGCTTCTACTGTAGAAAAAGCTATTGCAGAGCAATTGAAGTACACCGGTAACAAAGACGCCGCTGCAGCTGTAGGTAAAGCTGTTGCAGAACGCGCTCTGGAAAAAGGCATCAGCAATGTTTCCTTTGACCGTTCCGGGTTCCAATATCATGGTCGTGTCCAGGCACTGGCAGATGCTGCCCGTGAAGCTGGCCTTCAGTTCTAAGGTAGAGGTGTAAGATGGCTCACATCGAAAAACAGGCTGGCGAACTGCAGGAAAAGCTGATCGCGGTTAACCGCGTATCTAAAACCGTTAAAGGTGGTCGTATTTTCTCCTTCACAGCTCTGACTGTAGTTGGCGATGGTAACGGTCGCGTTGGTTTTGGTTACGGTAAAGCGCGTGAAGTTCCAGCAGCGATCCAGAAAGCGATGGAAAAAGCCCGTCGCAATATGATTAACGTCGCGCTGAACAACGGTACCCTGCAGCACCCAGTTAAAGGTGTTCACACGGGTTCTCGTGTATTCATGCAGCCAGCTTCAGAAGGTACCGGTATCATCGCCGGTGGTGCAATGCGCGCCGTTCTGGAAGTTGCTGGGGTTCATAACGTTCTGGCTAAAGCATACGGTTCCACCAACCCGATTAACGTGGTTCGTGCAACTATTGATGGCCTGGAAAATATGAATTCTCCAGAAATGGTCGCTGCCAAGCGTGGTAAATCCGTTGAAGAAATTCTGGGGTAATTGACCATGGCAAAGACTATTAAAATCACTCAAACCCGCAGTGCAATCGGTCGTCTGCCGAAACACAAGGCAACGCTGCTTGGCCTGGGTCTGCGTCGTATTGGTCATACCGTTGAGCGCGAGGATACTCCCGCTGTTCGTGGTATGGTCAACGCGGTTTACTTCATGGTTAAAGTTGAGGAGTAAGAGATGCGTTTAAATACTCTGTCTCCGGCCGAAGGCTCTAAAAAGGCGGGTAAACGCCTGGGTCGTGGTATCGGTTCTGGCCTCGGCAAAACCGGTGGTCGTGGTCACAAAGGTCAGAACTCTCGTTCTGGCGGTGGCGTACGTCGCGGTTTCGAGGGTGGCCAGATGCCACTGTACCGTCGTCTGCCGAAGTTCGGCTTCACTTCTCGCAAAGCAGCGATTACAGCGGAAATCCGTCTGTCTGACCTGGCGAAAGTTGAAGGCGGCGTTGTAGACCTGAACACGCTGAAAGCGGCAAACATTATCGGTATCCAGATCGAGTTCGCGAAAGTGATCCTGGCTGGTGAAGTTTCTACTCCGGTAACTGTTCGTGGCCTGCGTGTTACTAAAGGTGCTCGTGCTGCTATCGAAGCCGCTGGCGGTAAAATTGAGGAATAAGTAGCAGATGGCTAAGCAACCGGGATTAGATTTTCAAAGTGCCAAAGGTGGATTTGGCGAGCTGAAACGCAGACTGCTGTTTGTTATCGGCGCGCTGATTGTGTTCCGTGTTGGCTCTTTTATTCCGATCCCTGGTATCGATGCCGCTGTACTTGCCAAACTGCTTGAGCAACAGCGAGGCACCATCATTGAAATGTTTAACATGTTCTCTGGTGGTGCTCTCAGCCGTGCTTCTATCTTCGCTCTGGGTATCATGCCGTATATTTCGGCATCGATTATTATCCAGCTGCTGACGGTCGTTCATCCGGCCCTGGCAGAACTGAAGAAAGAAGGGGAGTCTGGACGTCGTAAGATAAGCCAGTACACCCGTTACGGCACTCTGGTGCTGGCAATATTCCAGTCGATCGGTATTGCTACCGGTCTGCCGAATATGCCTGGTATGCAGGGCCTGGTATTAAACCCAGGCTTTGCATTCTATTTCACCGCTGTTGTAAGTCTGGTCACAGGAACAATGTTCCTGATGTGGCTCGGCGAACAGATTACTGAGCGTGGTATCGGTAACGGTATCTCAATCATTATCTTCGCTGGTATCGTTGCGGGTCTCCCGCCAGCCATTGCCCACACTATCGAGCAAGCGCGTCAAGGCGACCTGCACTTCCTCCTGTTGCTGTTGGTTGCAGTATTAGTATTTGCAGTGACGTTCTTTGTTGTCTTCGTTGAACGTGGTCAACGCCGCATTGTGGTGAACTACGCTAAGCGTCAACAAGGTCGTCGTGTCTATGCTGCACAGAGCACACATTTACCGCTGAAAGTGAACATGGCGGGGGTTATCCCGGCTATCTTCGCTTCCAGTATTATTCTGTTCCCGGCAACCATCGCGTCATGGTTCGGGGGCGGTACTGGTTGGAACTGGCTGACAACAATTTCGCTGTATTTGCAGCCTGGGCAACCACTTTATGTGTTACTCTATGCGTCTGCGATCATCTTCTTCTGTTTCTTCTACACGGCGTTGGTTTTCAACCCGCGTGAAACAGCAGATAACCTGAAGAAGTCCGGTGCATTTGTACCAGGAATTCGTCCGGGAGAGCAAACGGCGAAGTATATCGATAAAGTAATGACTCGCCTGACTTTGGTTGGTGCGCTTTATATTACTTTTATCTGCCTGATCCCGGAGTTCATGCGTGATGCAATGAAGGTACCGTTCTACTTCGGTGGGACCTCACTGCTTATCGTTGTTGTCGTGATTATGGACTTTATGGCTCAAGTGCAAACTCTGATGATGTCCAGTCAGTATGAGTCTGCATTGAAGAAGGCGAACCTGAAAGGCTACGGCCGCTAAATGGTCGCCTGAGAAGTTACGGAGAGTAAAAATGAAAGTTCGTGCTTCCGTCAAGAAATTATGCCGTAACTGCAAAATCGTTAAGCGTGATGGTGTCATCCGTGTGATTTGCAGTGCCGAGCCGAAGCATAAACAGCGCCAAGGCTGATTATTTCGCATATTTTTCTTGCAAAGTTGGGTTGAGCTGGCTAGATTAGCCAGCCAATCTTTTGTATGTCTGTACGTTTCCATTTGAGTATCCTGAAAACGGGCTTTTCAGCATGGTGCGTACATATTAAATAGTAGGAGTGCATAGTGGCCCGTATAGCAGGCATTAACATTCCTGATCAAAAACATGCTGTGATCGCATTAACTTCGATCTATGGCGTCGGCAAGACCCGTTCCAAAGCCATTCTGGCTGCAGCGGGTATCGCTGAAGATGTTAAGATCAGTGAGCTGTCTGAAGAACAAATCGACACGCTGCGTGACGAAGTTGCCAAATTTGTCGTTGAAGGTGATCTGCGCCGTGAAATCAGCATGAGCATCAAGCGCCTGATGGATCTTGGTTGCTATCGCGGTTTGCGTCATCGTCGTGGTCTGCCAGTGCGCGGTCAGCGTACTAAGACCAACGCACGTACCCGTAAGGGTCCGCGCAAACCGATCAAGAAATAATCGGGGTGATTGAATAATGGCAAAGGCACCAGTTCGTGCACGTAAACGTGTAAGAAAACAAGTCTCTGACGGCGTGGCTCATATCCATGCTTCTTTCAACAACACCATCGTTACTATTACTGATCGTCAGGGTAACGCTTTGGGTTGGGCAACAGCCGGTGGTTCCGGTTTCCGTGGTTCTCGCAAATCCACTCCGTTTGCAGCTCAGGTTGCAGCAGAGCGTTGCGCAGAAGCCGTAAAAGAATACGGCATCAAGAATCTGGAAGTTATGGTTAAAGGTCCGGGTCCGGGTCGTGAATCTACTGTTCGCGCTCTGAACGCCGCTGGTTTCCGCATCACGAATATTACTGATGTGACTCCGATCCCTCATAACGGTTGTCGTCCGCCGAAAAAACGTCGCGTATAACGCTCGTTTTTTAGGTTAGTTGGAGATAGAAAATGGCAAGATATTTGGGTCCTAAGCTCAAGCTGAGCCGTCGTGAGGGCACCGACTTATTCCTTAAGTCTGGCGTTCGCGCGATCGATACCAAGTGTAAAATTGAACAAGCTCCTGGCCAGCACGGTGCGCGTAAACCGCGTCTGTCTGACTATGGTGTGCAGTTGCGTGAAAAGCAAAAAGTTCGCCGTATGTACGGTGTGCTGGAGCGTCAGTTCCGTAACTACTATAAAGAAGCAGCACGTCTGAAAGGCAACACAGGTGAAAACCTGCTGGCTCTGCTGGAAGGTCGTCTGGACAACGTTGTTTACCGTATGGGCTTCGGCGCGACTCGTGCTGAATCACGCCAGTTGGTTAGCCATAAAGCAATCATGGTAAACGGTCGTGTTGTTAACATCGCTTCTTATCAGGTTAAAGCGAATGACGTTGTTAGCATTCGTGAGAAAGCGAAAAAGCAATCTCGCGTGAAAGCCGCTCTGGAGCTGGCTGAGCAGCGTGAAAAGCCAACCTGGCTGGAAGTTGATGCTGGCAAGATGGAAGGTACGTTCAAGCGTCAGCCAGAACGTTCTGATCTGTCTGCGGACATTAACGAACACCTGATCGTCGAGCTTTACTCCAAGTAAAGCTTAGTACCAAAGAGAGGACACAATGCAGGGTTCTGTGACAGAGTTTCTAAAACCGCGCCTGGTAGATATCGAGCAAGTGAGTTCGACGCACGCCAAGGTGACCCTTGAGCCTTTAGAGCGTGGCTTTGGCCATACTCTGGGTAACGCACTGCGCCGTATTCTGCTCTCATCGATGCCGGGTTGCGCGGTGACCGAGGTTGAGATTGATGGTGTACTTCATGAGTACAGCACCAAAGAAGGCGTTCAGGAAGATATCCTTGAAATCCTGCTCAACCTGAAAGGGCTGGCGGTGAGAGTTCAGGGTAAAGATGAAGTTATTCTTACTCTGAATAAATCTGGCATTGGCCCTGTGACTGCAGCCGACATCACCCACGACGGTGATGTTGAAATCGTCAAGCCGCAGCACGTGATCTGCCACCTGACCGATGAGAACGCAGCGATTAGCATGCGTATCAAAGTTCAGCGCGGTCGTGGTTATGTGCCGGCTTCTGCCCGAATTCATTCGGAAGAAGATGAGCGCCCAATCGGCCGTCTGCTGGTCGACGCATGCTACAGCCCTGTAGAGCGTATTGCCTACAATGTTGAAGCAGCGCGTGTAGAACAGCGTACCGACCTGGACAAGCTGGTCATCGAAATGGAAACCAACGGCACAATCGATCCTGAAGAGGCGATTCGTCGTGCGGCAACCATCCTGGCAGAACAACTGGAAGCTTTCGTTGACTTACGTGATGTTCGTCAGCCGGAAGTGAAAGAAGAGAAACCAGAATTCGATCCGATCCTGCTGCGCCCTGTTGACGATCTCGAATTGACTGTCCGCTCTGCTAACTGCCTCAAGGCAGAAGCTATCCACTATATCGGTGATCTGGTACAGCGTACCGAGGTTGAGTTGCTGAAAACGCCGAACCTGGGTAAAAAATCTCTTACCGAGATTAAAGACGTGCTGGCTTCACGTGGTCTGTCTCTGGGCATGCGCCTGGAAAACTGGCCACCAGCAAGCATTGCTGACGAGTAACCGGATCACAGGTTAAGGTTTTACTGAGAAGGATAAGGTCATGCGCCATCGTAAGAGTGGTCGTCAACTGAACCGCAACAGCAGCCATCGCCAGGCTATGTTCCGCAACATGGCAGGTTCACTGGTTCGTCATGAAATCATCAAGACGACCCTGCCTAAAGCGAAAGAGCTGCGTCGCGTAGTTGAGCCGCTGATTACTCTTGCCAAGACTGACAGCGTTGCAAATCGTCGTCTGGCATTCGCCCGTACTCGTGATAACGAGATCGTGGCAAAACTGTTTAACGAACTGGGTCCGCGTTTCGCGAGCCGTGCCGGTGGTTACACTCGTATTCTGAAGTGTGGCTTCCGTGCAGGCGACAACGCTCCGATGGCTTACATCGAGCTGGTTGATCGTTCAGAATCTAAAGCAGAAGCTGCTGCAGAGTAATCTGTAGTAACGTAAAAAAACCCGCCTCGGCGGGTTTTTTTATATCCGCTGAATCCCCACTTCTCTACAATATCTGTATCTTTTCTGTTCATCTTCTGGAGTTATTCATGTGGTTGCTCGACCAGTGGGCAGAACGCCATATCAGCGATGCTCAGCGAAAAGGCGAATTTGATAACCTTGCGGGACGCGGCGAGCCGTTAGTGCTTGATGATGATTCGCATGTTGCCCCTGAATTACGGGCCGGATATCGCTTACTCAAAAATGCCGGTTGTTTACCACCGGAACTGGAGCAGCGTAAAGAGGCCATGCAACTGGCTGACCTGCTGAAAGGGATTCGCAAGGATGATCCCAGCCACCGTGAAATTAGCCGTCGACTGGCTCTCATCGAACTCAAAATGCGTCAGGCCGGAATGAGCACAGACTTTTTGCACGGTGAGTACAGTGACAGGCTAATGCAGAAAATAAATGAGGAATAACCATGTATCGTATCGGTGAACTTGCCAGGCTTGCTAACGTAACGCCGGACACTATCCGCTATTACGAAAAGCAGCAGATGATTGATCACGAGGTTCGTACTGAAGGTGGATTTCGACTCTATACCGATCATGACCTGCAGCGCTTACGGTTTATCCGCTACGCTCGCCAGCTTGGTTTCACGCTGGACTCGATCCGCGAGTTACTTTCGATCCGCATCGATCCTGAACATCATACTTGCCAGGAATCGAAGAGCATCGTACAGGCAAGGCTTGATGAAGTTGAAGCGCGTATACAGGAACTGCAGACCATGCAGCGTTCTCTGCAACGGTTGAATGACGCCTGCTGCGGTACAGCTCATAGCAGTATTTATTGTTCAATTCTTGAAGCCCTTGAACAGGGGGCCAGTGGAACCCAGGGCTGTTGATTTTTACTTCATCCGGGACTAGACTCCCGTCGACATACACCATGCTCAGGAGAAATTATGAGCCGCTATCAGCATACGAAAGGGCAAATTCAGGACAATGCCATTGAGGCACTGCTCCACGACCCGCTTTTCAGGCAGCGTATTGAGAAGAATAAAAAAGGAAAAGGGAGTTATTTACGAAAAGGGAAACATGCAAAACGGGGTAACTGGGAGGCCAGTGGCAAGCAAGCGAATCGCTTTTTTACCACTGGCCTTCCTTTTTTCAACGTCTGATTAAGAGCGGTTATTTTGCTCTTTCAACAGATCGCGAATTTCAGTCAATAACACTTCTTCTTTTGTTGGCGCAGGCGGCGCAGCCGGTTCTTCAGCCTTTTTACGGTTAAGCTTATTGATAAGCTTGATAGCCATAAAAATGGCGAACGCCACGATCACGAAATCAAATATGTTCTGAATGAAAACGCCATAATGCATAACAACGGCAGGGACATCACCCTGTGCATCACGAAGCGTCACGGCAAACTGTTTAAAATCAATGCCCCCGATTAACAGCCCGAGGGGAGGCATAATAATGTCGGCTACCAGTGATGAAACGATCTTACCGAACGCTGCACCGATAATGACACCCACTGCCAGATCCACCACATTCCCGCGCATCGCAAATTCGCGAAATTCTTTAACTAAACTCATTTTCTTCTCCTTGAGCCAACTGACGATTATAAGTTTAACAAATGATTAGTTAATTTCCATTGGGGATAATTAATCGTTATGAAAAATAAAAGGCATGGGAATAAGAGGGTTAATAATCAGGTGCTCTTTTATAAGCACCTGATTGATTACAGGAAGAATGGACTTGGCTGGAATAAACGTTCAACGTCGGTAATAAACTTTTTATCGGTAAGGAACATAATGACGTGGTCGCCTTGCTCGATACGTAAATTATCATTCGCAATCATCACGTCGTTTCCACGCACCACGGCACCAATAATTGTTCCCGGTGGCAGTTTAATTTCATCGATAGCGCGGCCCACAACGCGTGATGTGGTTTCATCACCATGAGCAACGGCCTCAATGGCTTCAGCCACACCGCGGCGAAGGGAGGATACGCCAACAATATCCGCCTTACGAACATGGCTCAGCAGGGCAGAAATGGTTGCTTGCTGTGGTGATATCGCGATATCAATAACGCTTCCCTGCACGAGGTCAACGTAGGCGCGGCGTTGAATAAGCACCATGACCTTTTTTGCCCCCATACGTTTGGCGAGCATGGCGGACATAATGTTCGCCTCGTCGTCGTTAGTGACGGCAATAAACAGATCAACTTGATCAATATGCTCTTCTGCCAGCAGCTCTTGATCAGAGGCATCGCCATAAAACACGATGGTGTTTTGCAGCTTTTCAGCCAGCTCAGCCGCGCGCTGTTGATCGCGCTCGATCAGCTTCACGCTGTAGTCTTTTTCCAGCCTGTGCGCCAGACCCGCGCCGATATTACCACCGCCAACGAGCATAATGCGTTTATACGGTTTTTCGAGACGCTGCAGTTCGCTCATTACCGCGCGAATATGCTGCGATGCCGCGATGAAGAAGACTTCATCACCTGCCTCGACTATGGTTGAACCCTGTGGGCGAATTGGCCTGTCGTGGCGGAAAATGGCTGCAACGCGGGTATCAATATGCGGCATATGCTCACGCATGGTGGAGAGCGCATTACCGATCAATGGACCGCCGTAATAGGCCTTAACGACCGCCAGGCTCACTTTACCTTCGGCGAAGTTCACCACCTGCAGCGCACCAGGATATTCGATCAGGCGGTAGATATTGTCGATAACCAGCTGTTCTGGAGCGATAAGATGGTCGATAGGGACCGCTTCGGAATTAAACAGCTTCTCTGCATCCCGGACATAGTCCGGGGAGCGGATGCGCGCGATCCGGTTCGGCGTGTTGAACAGCGAATAGGCCACCTGACATGCCACCATGTTGGTTTCGTCAGAACTGGTCACCGCAACCAGCATGTCAGCATCGTCGGCGCCCGCTTCACGCAGGACACGCGGGTGCGAGCCATGACCTTGCACGACGCGAAGGTCAAATTTGTCCTGTAAAACACGCAGCCGATCGCCATTGGTATCGACAATCGTGATGTCATTATTTTCGCCAACAAGGTTTTCAGCCAGCGTCCCACCAACCTGTCCGGCACCCAGAATGATTATCTTCATATCTCGTGACCTGTTCTCAACATCACTCTTTGATTAGCTTAGCGTAAAAGAAGCCATCACCTTCTTCAGCGGCCGGCAGATTCTGCAGGCCTGGGCATTCAGGCGTGCCCGTGTCGTGTAGCACTGCATCCGGGGTACGTTTAAGGAAGGCTGCAATCTGCTGACTGTTTTCTTCCGGAAGGACCGAACAGGTCGCATAGACCAGCGTGCCTCCTGGCTTCAGGTGTGGCCAAATGGCATCAAGAATGTCGGATTGCAGTTGGGTCAGTTCCTTGATATCGCGATCGCGACGCAACCACTTGATATCCGGGTGGCGACGAATAACGCCGGTTGCCGAGCAGGGAGCATCCAGCAAGATGCGATCGAATTGCGTTTCACCACACCATTCTGCGGGTTTGCGGCCATCGCCTTGCTTAACCTGCGCTTTCATTCCCAGGCGCTTAAGGTTGTCATAGACGCGTGAAAGACGCTGCTCATCGACATCCACGGCCATGACGTTTGCCTGAGGAGCCACTTCCAGAATATGCGTCGTCTTACCGCCTGGCGCGGCGCAGAGATCGAGGATGTGCTCGCCGTTTTTAGGTTCCAGCCAGGCCATGCAGCCCTGCGCGGAAGCATCTTGTACGGTCACCCAGCCTTCATCAAAACCAGGTAAAGCATGTACCGGAGCAGGAGAGGCTAAACGCACAGCGTCAGGATATGCTTCATGTGTGAAGCCGCTCATTCCAGCCTCTTCCAGTAAAGCCAGCCAGGCGTCGCGCGTATGGTGATTACGGTTGACGCGTAACCACATCGGCGGACGCTGATTATTCGCGTCGGCAATTGCCTGCCACTGCTCTGGCCAGGCTTTTTTAAGGCGATTCAGGAGCCAGTCAGGATGCAGATAACGTGCTTCACTTTGCCCGAACTCAGCCAGAAGCTCTTCCTGCTGTCGCTGGAACTGGCGCAAAACGCCATTAATCAACCCTTTCAGCATAGGACGTTTAATCACAACGGCACCTTCCACTGTCTCAGCCAGTGCGGCATGAGGCGGGATACGCGTGTGAAGAAGCTGATAGAAGCCAACCATAATCAAATAATGCACGGTGCGCTGCTTGCCGGTCATTGGACGTGACATCAGCTTATTAACCAGCCACTCGAGCTGAGAAAGCGTGCGCAGGACGCCAAAACAGAGCTCCTGAAGCAGGGCTTTGTCTTTGTCGGACACTTTTTGCTGCAAAGCTGGCAGGATATTGCTCAATGACTGGCCCTGCTCGACAACCTGCTCAACGGCCTGAGCCGCCATACTGCGTAAATTTTGTTTTTTCATAACCGTAAAAATAAAAATGCCCGGAAACACCGGGCGCTAAAATTAAATGAGGTCAGGCAAGGCGATTGCCCGGGATAAACCATTCGCGACGAGAATTTAACAAATCCTGTGCGCTCATCGCCTTCTTACCCGCAGGTTGTAGCGATTCCAGATTCAGGATCCCTTGTGCGGTAGCTACCTGAATACCGTTCTTGCTGGCGTCGATAATCGTACCGGGCTCAGCCGTTGTGTGACCGTCAATAAGGGAGGCTTTCCAGACTTTCACCGGCTGCTCGTCGATAACCATCCAGCTCATCGGCCATGGATTAAAGGCGCGAATGCAGCGTTCAAGTTGAGCCGCTGACAGAGACCAGTCAATCCGGGCTTCTTCTTTACTCAGTTTTTCAGCGTAAGTGACCAGCGCTTCATCCTGAACTTCAGGTTTCGCCGTATTATTCGCAATCTGCTGGAGGGTTTCAATCAGCCCTTGCGGGCCAAGCTCTGCCAGCTTGTCATACAAGGTGGCACTGGTATCCGCGGCCGTAATGGGGCAGGCCAGTTTATAAAGCATGTCACCGGTGTCTAAACCTACATCCATCTTCATGATTGTGACGCCCGTTTCAGCATCACCCGCCCATAAAGAGCGCTGAATAGGTGCTGCCCCACGCCAGCGTGGAAGCAGAGAACCATGCACGTTAATGCAACCCAGGCGAGGCATATCAAGCACAGCTTTTGGCAGAATTAAACCGTAAGCCACCACCACCATTACATCGGCATTCAGGTCAGCGACAAGCTGCTGGTTTTCCTGAGGGCGCAAGGATGCTGGCTGGAAAACAGGTAACCCATGCTCTTCTGCCAGCACCTTAACAGGACCTGGCATCAGTTTTTTACCACGGCCAGCCGGGCGATCCGGTTGGGTAAACACGCCAACAACCTGGTGGCCAGAAGATAACAGCGCGTCAAGATGACGCGCTGCAAAATCAGGGGTTCCCGCGAAGATAATACCTAGTGATTTAGACACGATGATCCTTGTATCCGGTGGGACGTTATGCGCGAGAACGCAAACGATCCAGTTTCTCTACTTTCTGACGAATGCGTTGCTGCTTCAGCGGCGAGAGATAATCGATAAACAGTTTACCGACCAGATGATCCATCTCATGCTGAATACAGATCGCCAGCAGGTCGTCAGCTTCCAGTTCGAACGGATTGCCGTCACGATCCAGGGCGCGAATTTTCACTTTTTCGGCACGCGGCACTAAAGCACGCTGTTCCGGAATAGACAGACAACCTTCCTCAATACCTGTTTCGCCACTCTTCTCGAGCAGCTCAGGATTGATTAACACTAGGCGGCCATCGCGATTTTCAGATACGTCGATCACGATAATACGCTTGTGAATGTCGACCTGAGTGGCCGCAAGACCAATACCTTCTTCGGCGTACATGGTATCGAACATATCATCAACGATACGCTGAATTTCTGCATTCACTTCTTTTACCGGTTCAGCGACGATGCGAAGGCGCTCGTCCGGAATATGTAACACTTGCAAAACTGCCATAAATTTCCAGAGTCGTGTTCAGGAGTTGATAAGAATATTATCTCCTATTCTAGACAAAACCCCCATCGATTGACAGCATCAGTGACCAATCGCAATGATTGCGGAGGCCGCTTATGGCAGGGGAAAGGATGACGTCGACTGAGTTATGGCTACGGTTAATACACATCGGTTCTCTTTATGGCGATGTGATGCTGGAAGCGGCAGCACGATTGCACAACCAGACAACCATTGATGGTCCTGTTGTCAGAGACGCCGGTCTGTCTGTCAAACAGGCTGCACGGTTCTTTGCGCTCAGAGAAAGTGAGCTGGAAAGTAGCCTGCTATGGCTTGAGCAGCCGGGTAACTATCTGATCACGGCGGATCACCCCCTTTATCCCCCCTTACTCCGGACGATCCCGGATTATCCAGGCGCAGTCTTTGTTAAAGGCAACCCTAATGTACTGAATGCAGTTCAACTGGCGGTTGTTGGCAGCCGTGCGCCGTCATGGTACGGCGAGCGATGGGGAAAAATTCTCTGTGAACAGCTTTCTCAAAGTGGTTTAACGATCACCAGCGGGCTGGCCTGCGGTATTGACGGTGTCGCCCACAACGCTGCGCTATCGGCAAAAGGGCGTAGCGTTGCGGTGCTGGGTAACGGTCTCTTTAGTATTTATCCTCGTCGGCATCAGGCGCTGGCTGCGCGGCTTATCGATTCTGGTGGCGCGATAGTGTCTGAGTTTCCGCTATCAGCGCAGCCCCGGCCGGGACACTTTCCCCGGCGTAATCGAATTATCAGCGGGCTAAGTCAGGGGGTGTTCGTGGTTGAAGCAGCGGTACGCAGCGGTTCGCTTGTGACCGCACGGTGCGCGCTTGAGCAGGGGCGAGACGTGTTTGCCTTACCCGGCCCAATTGGTAACCCGGGATGCGAAGGGCCGCACTGGCTGATAAAGCAGGGTGCAACACCGGTAACGGAAGTCAGGGACATTCTTGAAAATTTGCAATATGGATTGCAATGGCTGCAGGAAGATCCCGAAAAGCGACATTATTCATCAGATCAGGGAAAGGTGGCATTGCCATTTCCCAAGCTCCTGGCTAACGTAGGAGATGAGGTAACACCTGTTGACGTTGTCGCTGAACGTGCCGGCCAACCTGTGCCAGTTACGGTAGCACAGCTACTCGAACTGGAGTTAGCAGGATGGATCGCAGCTGTACCCGGCGGCTATGTCCGATTAAGGAGGGCAAGCCATGTTCGACGTACTGATGTATTTGTTTGAGACTTACATCCATAACGAAGCAGAAATGCGAGTGGATCAGGACAAATTGACACAGGATCTTACCGATGCGGGGTTTGAGCGGGAAGATATCTATAATGCGTTGATGTGGCTGGAAAAACTGGCTGATTATCAGGAAGGCCTCGCCGAACCGATGCAGTTAGCTTCTGACCCATTGTCTGTGCGCATCTACACAGCTGAAGAGTGTGAAAGGCTGGACGCGAGCTGCCGGGGATTCATTTTATTCCTTGAGCAGATTCAGGTGCTAAACCTCGAAACGAGAGAGATGGTGATAGAGCGCGTTATGGCGCTGGATACGGCAGACTTCGAACTGGAAGACCTCAAGTGGGTCATCCTGATGGTTCTGTTTAATATTCCAGGCTGTGAAAATGCCTATCAGCAAATGGAAGAATTACTCTTTGAAGTGAATGAAGGTATGCTGCATTAATTCAATGTGTAGCACCAAGAGTTGTTATGGCCAAATCAGCACTATTCACGGTGCATAAAAATGAGCCCTGCCCGCAGTGCGGGGCTGAACTTGTTATTCGGTCCGGGAAACACGGCCCGTTTCTCGGTTGTTCCCACTATCCGGAATGTGATTATGTCCGTCCCCTGAAAAGCCAGGCGGATGGACATATCGTTAAAATTCTGGAGGGACAGCTTTGCCCTCTTTGCGGCAGCGAGTTAGCGCTACGTCAGGGGCGTTTCGGCATGTTTATTGGCTGTAGCCACTATCCTGAATGTGAACATACAGAACAAATTGATAAACCCGATGAAACGGCTATTGCCTGTCCTCAATGCCAGCGTGGACAACTGGTGCAGCGCCGTTCTCGTTTTGGTAAGACCTTTCATTCCTGCGATCGCTATCCTGAATGTCAGTTTGTTATCAATTTCAAACCGGTAGCGGGTGTCTGCTCTCATTGCAATTATCCGCTACTTATAGAGAAAAAAACGGCGCAAGGTTTGAAACGCTTCTGCGCCAGTAAACAATGTGGAAAGCCGGTTCCGGCGGATCAAAACAGTGAAGAATAACCTGCCATCAGGCTCCATTGCTCATGCGGTGGATGTCCTGAAAAATGAAGAAGTCATCGCCTATCCAACTGAAGCTGTTTTTGGGGTCGGTTGCGATCCTGACAGCGAAACGGCCGTTGGCCGACTGCTCACACTTAAACAGAGGCCAGTCGAAAAAGGGCTTATTTTAATCGCTGCTAACTATGAGCAGCTTAAGCCTTATATCGATGATTCCATGCTAACGCCGGAGCAGCGGGAGACTATTTTCTCAGCATGGCCCGGCCCCGTGACCTTTGTTTTCCCGGCGAAGCCGACAACGCCGCGCTGGTTGACCGGGCGCTTTGATTCCCTCGCCGTGCGCGTGACGGACCATCCGCTGGTGGTCGAACTTTGCCTTTCCTTTGGAAAACCACTGGTCTCAACCAGCGCGAATCTGACCGGGCAGCCACCTTGCCGCACAACCGACGAAGTAAGGGCGCAGTTTGGGAATGATTTCCCGGTTGCCGTCGGTGAGACGGGAGGGCGCCTCAATCCGTCTGAAATCCGCGACGCCTTGACCGGCGAACGTTTTCGCCAGGGGTAATCCAATGGAAACCTATGCTGTTTTTGGTAATCCGATAGCGCACAGCAAGTCACCGTTAATCCATCAACTGTTTGCCGAGCAACTGCAAATAAATCATCCCTATGGCCGCGTGCTGGCTCCTGTTGATGCATTTATTCCTGCGCTGGAGGGTTTCTTCAACGCGGGCGGCAAAGGTGCGAATGTAACGGTACCGTTTAAAGAGGAAGCCTTCGAACGTGCGGATGAACTCACCGAGCGTGCTTCCCTTGCGGGTGCAGTGAATACCTTAAAACGGCTTGAAGATGGACGCCTGCTGGGAGACAACACTGACGGAATTGGGTTACTGAGCGATCTGGAAAGGCTCTCATTTATTAAGCCTGGTTTCAGGGTTCTGCTAATTGGTGCGGGCGGAGCGTCGCGGGGAGTATTGCTGCCTCTGCTGTCACTGGATTGCGCGGTGACCATTACAAACAGGACCTTCTCGCGGGCAGAAGCGCTGGCTGCGTTGTTCGCACATACCGGCAGCGTGAGCGCGGTCGCCCTGGATGAACTTGCCGATCGTGAGTTTGATCTGATCATCAACGCCACCTCCAGCGGTATCGGTGGTGACGTGCCGGCGATCCCTGCTTCGCTGGTAAGTGCCCATATTTACTTCTACGACATGTTCTATCAGAAAGGGAAGACACCTTTTTTGAACTGGTGTGAACAGCATGGCGGAAAACACGTAGCCGATGGGCTGGGAATGCTGGTGGGACAGGCGGCACACGCGGTGTTGCTCTGGCACGGTGTATTGCCTTCGGTCGAACCGGTCATTGAAAAGCTGAAAAGGGAGCTCACGGCGTGAATCAGGCAATTCATTTTCCGGACAGGGAAAGCTGGGACGAGAGTAAACAGGCGGTCTGTTTCCCGGTGCTGGTGCATGGAATGCAACTTACCTGTGCCATTCGTGGGGAAACGCTGTTGCGTCGCTTTGGTGGTTCAGACCCGTTAGAGGTGTTTTGTGAAAATCGCTGGGATCTTGAAGAGGAAGCCAGCGATTTAATCCGCGATCAGCAGGAAGACGATCAGGGCTGGGTCTGGGTATCCTGACTCAGATAGTCATTCTTCCATTTAACGTAGTTATTCGCCGAGTATTTTAATCCTTCGATCTCTGCCTCCTTCAGGGGGCGGATCTGTTTTACCGGGCTTCCCAAATAGAGATAGCCGCTCTCCAGTCTTTTGTTCTGGGGAACAAGGCTGCCTGCGCCAATCATCACGTCATCTTCTACAATGACGCCATCCAGCAAAATCGACCCCATGCCAACAAGAACCCGATTACCAATAGTGCAGCCGTGAAGCATAACTTTATGGCCGACGGTGACATCTTCTCCAATGATGAGTGGATTGCCCTGGGGGTTATAGGAGGATTTGTGGGTTACGTGCAGAACGCTACCGTCCTGAATATTGGTGCGTGCACCAATGGCCACATGGTTTACATCCCCCCGGATGGCGACGAGCGGCCAGATACTGACGTCATCGGCCATTCGAACATCGCCGATGACCACGCTGCTGGCATCGATCATCACGCGATCGCCTTTTTGGGGGAGAAGATCTTTATAAGGACGTAATACTGCGGACATATCTACCTCGAACGATGAGCACTATATAGAAGACTTGATCATATTAATGGATCGAGGCAAGGCAAAAAGCGTCAATATTTAAGCATATTGGGTGGGATTTCAGCGAAAAGCGCGGAAAATCGACAGTTGGAAAAAAAGATCCAAAAAGTACTTGTGCTAAAAATTGGGATCCCTATAATGCGCCTCCATCGACACGGCGGATGTGAATCACTTCACAGTTAACCCGGTCGGTTGAAGAGAAAAAATCCTGAATTTCAGGGTTGACTCTGAAAGAGGAAAGCGTAATATACGCCACCTCGCGACGGTGAGCTGTAAGCCGCGTCGCAACTGCTCTTTAACAATTTATCAGACAATCTGTGTGGGCACTCAAAGTGACATGGATTCTTAATGTCTCCGGACACTAAATGAATACCAAGTCTCTGAGTGAACATACGTAATTCATTACGAAGTTTAATTCACGAGCATCAAACTTAAATTGAAGAGTTTGATCATGGCTCAGATTGAACGCTGGCGGCAGGCCTAACACATGCAAGTCGAACGGTAGCACAGAGAGCTTGCTCTCGGGTGACGAGTGGCGGACGGGTGAGTAATGTCTGGGAAACTGCCTGATGGAGGGGGATAACTACTGGAAACGGTAGCTAATACCGCATAACGTCGCAAGACCAAAGAGGGGGACCTTCGGGCCTCTTGCCATCAGATGTGCCCAGATGGGATTAGCTAGTAGGTGGGGTAACGGCTCACCTAGGCGACGATCCCTAGCTGGTCTGAGAGGATGACCAGCCACACTGGAACTGAGACACGGTCCAGACTCCTACGGGAGGCAGCAGTGGGGAATATTGCACAATGGGCGCAAGCCTGATGCAGCCATGCCGCGTGTATGAAGAAGGCCTTCGGGTTGTAAAGTACTTTCAGCGGGGAGGAAGGTGTTGTGGTTAATAACCGCAGCAATTGACGTTACCCGCAGAAGAAGCACCGGCTAACTCCGTGCCAGCAGCCGCGGTAATACGGAGGGTGCAAGCGTTAATCGGAATTACTGGGCGTAAAGCGCACGCAGGCGGTCTGTCAAGTCGGATGTGAAATCCCCGGGCTCAACCTGGGAACTGCATTCGAAACTGGCAGGCTAGAGTCTTGTAGAGGGGGGTAGAATTCCAGGTGTAGCGGTGAAATGCGTAGAGATCTGGAGGAATACCGGTGGCGAAGGCGGCCCCCTGGACAAAGACTGACGCTCAGGTGCGAAAGCGTGGGGAGCAAACAGGATTAGATACCCTGGTAGTCCACGCCGTAAACGATGTCGACTTGGAGGTTGTGCCCTTGAGGCGTGGCTTCCGGAGCTAACGCGTTAAGTCGACCGCCTGGGGAGTACGGCCGCAAGGTTAAAACTCAAATGAATTGACGGGGGCCCGCACAAGCGGTGGAGCATGTGGTTTAATTCGATGCAACGCGAAGAACCTTACCTACTCTTGACATCCAGAGAACTTAGCAGAGATGCTTTGGTGCCTTCGGGAACTCTGAGACAGGTGCTGCATGGCTGTCGTCAGCTCGTGTTGTGAAATGTTGGGTTAAGTCCCGCAACGAGCGCAACCCTTATCCTTTGTTGCCAGCGGTCCGGCCGGGAACTCAAAGGAGACTGCCAGTGATAAACTGGAGGAAGGTGGGGATGACGTCAAGTCATCATGGCCCTTACGAGTAGGGCTACACACGTGCTACAATGGCGCATACAAAGAGAAGCGAACTCGCGAGAGCAAGCGGACCTCATAAAGTGCGTCGTAGTCCGGATTGGAGTCTGCAACTCGACTCCATGAAGTCGGAATCGCTAGTAATCGTAGATCAGAATGCTACGGTGAATACGTTCCCGGGCCTTGTACACACCGCCCGTCACACCATGGGAGTGGGTTGCAAAAGAAGTAGGTAGCTTAACCTTCGGGAGGGCGCTTACCACTTTGTGATTCATGACTGGGGTGAAGTCGTAACAAGGTAACCGTAGGGGAACCTGCGGTTGGATCACCTCCTTACCTTAAAGAACCTGCCTTTGTAGTGCTCACACAGATTGTCTGATGAAAAGTAAATAGCAAGGCGTCTTGCGATTGAGACTTCAGTGTCCCCTTCGTCTAGAGGCCCAGGACACCGCCCTTTCACGGCGGTAACAGGGGTTCGAATCCCCTAGGGGACGCCACTTGCTGGTTCGTGAGTGAAAGTCACCTGCCGACATATCTCAAAACTCATCTTCGGGTGACGTTTGAGATATTTGCTCTTTAAAAATCTGGATCAAGCTGAAAATTGAAACGACACACAGTTAATGTGTGTTCGAGTCTCTCAAATTTTCGCAAACCGGTGATGAATCGAAAGAAACATCTTCGGGTTGTGAGGTTAAGCGACTAAGCGTACACGGTGGATGCCCTGGCAGTCAGAGGCGATGAAGGACGTGCTAATCTGCGAAAAGCGCCGGCGAGGTGATATGAACCTTTGACCCGGCGATGTCCGAATGGGGAAACCCAGTGTGATCCGTCACACTATCGTTAACTGAATACATAGGTTAACGAGGCGAACCGGGGGAACTGAAACATCTAAGTACCCCGAGGAAAAGAAATCAACCGAGATTCCCCCAGTAGCGGCGAGCGAACGGGGAGCAGCCCAGAGTCTGAATCAGCTTGTGTGTTAGTGGAAGCGTCTGGAAAGTCGCACGGTACAGGGTGACAGTCCCGTACACGAAAGCACACAGGCTGTGAACTCGAAGAGTAGGGCGGGACACGTGGTATCCTGTCTGAATATGGGGGGACCATCCTCCAAGGCTAAATACTCCTGACTGACCGATAGTGAACCAGTACCGTGAGGGAAAGGCGAAAAGAACCCCGGCGAGGGGAGTGAAAAAGAACCTGAAACCGTGTACGTACAAGCAGTGGGAGCCTCTTTTATGGGGTGACTGCGTACCTTTTGTATAATGGGTCAGCGACTTATATTCTGTAGCAAGGTTAACCGTATAGGGGAGCCGAAGGGAAACCGAGTCTTAACTGGGCGTTAAGTTGCAGGGTATAGACCCGAAACCCGGTGATCTAGCCATGGGCAGGTTGAAGGTTGGGTAACACTAACTGGAGGACCGAACCGACTAATGTTGAAAAATTAGCGGATGACTTGTGGCTGGGGGTGAAAGGCCAATCAAACCGGGAGATAGCTGGTTCTCCCCGAAAGCTATTTAGGTAGCGCCTCGTGAATTCATCTTCGGGGGTAGAGCACTGTTTCGGCTAGGGGGCCATCCCGGCTTACCAACCCGATGCAAACTACGAATACCGAAGAATGTTATCACGGGAGACACACGGCGGGTGCTAACGTCCGTCGTGAAGAGGGAAACAACCCAGACCGCCAGCTAAGGTCCCAAAGTCATGGTTAAGTGGGAAACGATGTGGGAAGGCACAGACAGCCAGGATGTTGGCTTAGAAGCAGCCATCATTTAAAGAAAGCGTAATAGCTCACTGGTCGAGTCGGCCTGCGCGGAAGATGTAACGGGGCTAAACCATGCACCGAAGCTGCGGCAGCGACACTATGTGTTGTTGGGTAGGGGAGCGTTCTGTAAGCCGTTGAAGGTGTCCTGTGAGGGGTGCTGGAGGTATCAGAAGTGCGAATGCTGACATAAGTAACGATAAAGCGGGTGAAAAGCCCGCTCGCCGGAAGACCAAGGGTTCCTGTCCAACGTTAATCGGGGCAGGGTGAGTCGACCCCTAAGGCGAGGCCGAAAGGCGTAGTCGATGGGAAACAGGTTAATATTCCTGTACTTGGTGTTACTGCGAAGGGGGGACGGAGAAGGCTATGTTAGCCGGGCGACGGTTGTCCCGGTTTAAGCATGTAGGCGGAGGTTCCAGGTAAATCCGGTTCCTTGTTAACGCTGAGGTGTGATGACGAGGCACTACGGTGCTGAAGTAACAAATGCCCTGCTTCCAGGAAAAGCCTCTAAGCATCAGGTAACATCAAATCGTACCCCAAACCGACACAGGTGGTCAGGTAGAGAATACCAAGGCGCTTGAGAGAACTCGGGTGAAGGAACTAGGCAAAATGGTGCCGTAACTTCGGGAGAAGGCACGCTGATATGTAGGTGAAGCCCCTGCGGGTGGAGCTGAAATCAGTCGAAGATACCAGCTGGCTGCAACTGTTTATTAAAAACACAGCACTGTGCAAACACGAAAGTGGACGTATACGGTGTGACGCCTGCCCGGTGCCGGAAGGTTAATTGATGGGGTTAGCGGCAACGCGAAGCTCTTGATCGAAGCCCCGGTAAACGGCGGCCGTAACTATAACGGTCCTAAGGTAGCGAAATTCCTTGTCGGGTAAGTTCCGACCTGCACGAATGGCGTAATGATGGCCAGGCTGTCTCCACCCGAGACTCAGTGAAATTGAACTCGCTGTGAAGATGCAGTGTACCCGCGGCAAGACGGAAAGACCCCGTGAACCTTTACTATAGCTTGACACTGAACACTGGTCCTTGATGTGTAGGATAGGTGGGAGGCTTTGAAGCGTGGACGCCAGTCTGCGTGGAGCCAACCTTGAAATACCACCCTTTAATGGCTGGTGTTCTAACGTAGACCCGTGATCCGGGTTGCGGACAGTGTCTGGTGGGTAGTTTGACTGGGGCGGTCTCCTCCCAAAGAGTAACGGAGGAGCACGAAGGTTAGCTAATCCTGGTCGGACATCAGGAGGTTAGTGCAATGGCATAAGCTAGCTTGACTGCGAGAGTGACGGCTCGAGCAGGTGCGAAAGCAGGTCATAGTGATCCGGTGGTTCTGAATGGAAGGGCCATCGCTCAACGGATAAAAGGTACTCCGGGGATAACAGGCTGATACCGCCCAAGAGTTCATATCGACGGCGGTGTTTGGCACCTCGATGTCGGCTCATCACATCCTGGGGCTGAAGTAGGTCCCAAGGGTATGGCTGTTCGCCATTTAAAGTGGTACGCGAGCTGGGTTTAGAACGTCGTGAGACAGTTCGGTCCCTATCTGCCGTGGGCGCTGGAGAATTGAGGGGGGCTGCTCCTAGTACGAGAGGACCGGAGTGGACGCATCACTGGTGTTCGGGTTGTCATGCCAATGGCACTGCCCGGTAGCTAAATGCGGAAGAGATAAGTGCTGAAAGCATCTAAGCACGAAACTTGCCCCGAGATGAGTTCTCCCTGAGACTTTAAGTCTCCTGAAGGAACGTTGAAGACTACGACGTTGATAGGTCGGGTGTGTAAGCGCAGCGATGCGTTGAGCTAACCGATACTAATGAACCGTGAGGCTTAACCTTACAACGCCGAAGATGTTTTGGCGGTGAGAGACGATTTTCAGCTGATACAGATTACAGAATTTGCCTGGCGGCTTTAGCGCGGTGGTCCCACCTGACCCCATGCCGAACTCAGAAGTGAAACGCCGTAGCGCCGATGGTAGTGTGGGGTCTCCCCATGTGAGAGTAGGGAACTGCCAGGCATCAAATTTAGCGTGCTGATATGGCTCAGTTGGTAGAGCGCACCCTTGGTAAGGGTGAGGTCCCCAGTTCGACTCTGGGTATCAGCACCACTTTATACTTAGGTTAAAGTTCGGCAAGAAGTAAAAGAATTTGTCTGGCGGCTTTAGCGCGGTGGTCCCACCTGACCCCATGCCGAACTCAGAAGTGAAACGCCGTAGCGCCGATGGTAGTGTGGGGTCTCCCCATGTGAGAGTAGGGAACTGCCAGACATCAAACAAGTGAAGAGGCCATCCGAAAGGATGGCCTTTTTGCGTTATGTTTCCCGGAAAAAGTCAGACCCGGTAAGCGAAGCGCCACCGGGCTAAGACACGCTTAATGGATCACTTGTGACAGGAAAGCCCGCGTACGTTCAGATTTAGGATGTGCGAAGAACTCATCCGGCGGTGCCTGCTCAACGATTTCCCCACGATCCATAAAGATCACCCGATCGGCCACGGTTCTGGCAAACCCCATTTCGTGCGTCACACACAGCATGGTCATCCCGGACTGCGCCAGTCCAATCATGGTATCCAGTACCTCTTTCACCATTTCCGGATCCAGGGCGGATGTCGGTTCATCAAACAGCATAATTTTCGGTTTCATACAGAGCGAACGGGCGATAGCCACGCGCTGCTGCTGACCGCCTGATATCTGGCCGGGAAATTTATTGGCGTGCTCTGCGATTCGTACCCGTTCCAGGTAGTGCATCGCCAGTGCTTCAGCCTCCTTTTTAGGCATCTTTCGTACCCAAATTGGCGCAAGCGTACAGTTCTGCAGAACGGTCAGATGGGGAAACAGGTTAAAGTGCTGGAACACCATTCCCACTTCCTGGCGCACCCGTTCGATGTTACGAATATCTTCATTCAGCTCGATGCCATCAACAACAATGCGCCCCTGCTGATGTTCTTCAAGGTGGTTAATACAGCGAATGGTCGTGGATTTTCCGGACCCGGAAGGGCCACAAAGAACGATCCGTTCTCCCTGCTTAACCTTGAGGTTAATGTCTTTCAAAACATGAAACTGCCCGTACCATTTATTCACGTTTTCCAGCGTAATCATCGCGTCGGCAGGTGTCATAGTAATCTGGCTCATAATTTCCTCAGTGCGGTGTACGCCCGGTGTTAAAGCGCTTTTCCAGATGCTGGCTATAGCGCGACATGCTAAAACAAAAGATCCAGTAGATCAGAGCAGCGAAGACATATCCCTCGGTGGACATACCCAGCCAGGCAGGGTCAACGGTCGCCTGTTGCACGCTGCTAAAGAGATCGAACAGCCCGATGATGATCACCAGGCTGGTATCTTTGAAGAGGGCAATGATGGTATTGACCAGGCCCGGGATAACCAGCTTGAGTGCTTGTGGCAATATCACCAGTCCCTGCGTTTTCCAGTAGCCAAGTGCCAGTGATTCCGCCGCTTCATACTGACCTTTAGGCAGAGCCTGCAGGCCCCCACGCACCACTTCCGCAACGTAAGCGGACTGGAAAAGGATGACCCCGACCAGGGCACGGATCAGTTTGTCTATCGTTGTCCCTTCTGCCATAAACAGCGGCAACATGACCGAAGACATAAACAGAACGGTGATAAGCGGTACGCCACGCCAGAATTCAATGAAAATAACGGAAAGCACACGTACGACAGGCATTTTTGAGCGCCGCCCAAGCGCGAGCAAAATACCCCATGGCAGTGCGCCGGCTATCCCAACGGACGCGATAATCAGCGTCAGCGTTAACCCACCCCACTGACGTGTTTCAACACGTTCCAGCCCCAGGAAGCCGCCATACAACAGCCCCCAAACAATAATGGGATACACCACTGCCCAACAGGCAATATAACGGCCCCGATGAGGCAGTTTTTTCCAGAACATTACGGCGATGGAGAGCAGCCCGATGGCCAGTGCCAGATTAATCCGCCAGCGCTGTTCATGCGGATACAATCCATACATGAACTGGCCAAAACGCTCATGGATAAACACCCAGCAGGCCCCTGCTTTTGTGCAGTCTGCGCGAGTGGATCCCGACCAGTTAGCCTGTAAAAAAGCCCAGTTCAGCAGCGGTGGAATTAATTCCCACATAAGCCACAAACATACAATTGTCAGCAGGCTGTTACTCCAGCTGGAGAACAGATTCTTACGCGCCCAGAGAATAAAACGGCCGCCTGTCGAACTGGCAGGGCGCGAGGAGTGCGACAGTATCGCTTTTGTCATCATAGATCCTTAGCGCTCGACCAGTGCTATACGACGGTTATAGAGGTTCATCAGCAACGAAATCACCAGGCTGATGATCAGATAGACAGACATTGTGATGGCAATAGTTTCAATGGCTTGTCCGGTCTGGTTAAGCACGGTTCCGGCAAACAGCGACACCATATCGGGGTAGCCAATGGCGGCCGCCAGCGATGAGTTTTTGACAATATTGAGGTATTGACTGGTCAGCGGCGGAATGATGACCCGTAACGCTTGCGGAATAATGACCTGACGAAGCGTCACCGTATGGGGTAATCCCAGCGAGCGCGCCGCCTCGTGTTGCCCGTAAGGAACGGCCTGGATCCCCGCACGAATAATCTCGGCGATAAATGCAGAGGTATAAATCGAAAGCGCCAGCGTCAGGGCTGCCAGCTCAGGAATTAAAACCATTCCGCCCTGGAAGTTAAAGCCACGCAGCTGCGGAATATCCCAGTGAAGGGCGGCCCCAAACAGCCAGTGTGTCAGAAGTGGAAGACCAATGATAAGGATGGCGGCGGTTGGCCAGGTTTTACGAAGCTGCCCGGTTTTGAACTGATGCTTGCGGTTATAGCGGAACATGGCGGCTGAGAGAGCAAGCGCTATTACAAGGGCGGCAATGAAGGCATACAACCCTTCACCCGGCTGCGGAGAAGGAATATACAACCCGCGATTACTCAGGAAAAACAGATCAAGAGCGTCAATAGCCTGACGTGGCCCCGGCAGGTTGCGCAGCACGGCAAAATACCAGAAAAAGATCTGCAGCAGCGGCGGAATATTACGGAACGTCTCAATATAAAAAGTAGACAGTTTGCGTAGCAGCCAGTTTTCGGACAAACGTGCCAGACCAATAAAGAAGCCCAGTATGGAGGCAAAGACAATACAAAGTGCAGAGACCAGCAGCGTATTCAGTAAACCGACCACGAACACGCGTCCATACGTGTCGCCTTCCTGATAATCAATAAGGTGTTGAACAATGCCAAACCCCGCGCTGCGATCCAGAAAAGCAAAGCCGGAGGTAATACCGCGATTATTCAGGTTGGTTATAGTGTTATGGATGAGATACACGGCGATAAGAACAACCGCAATAATCGCAATAACCTGGAATAGCCAGGCGCGGACCGCGGGATGAGAAAAGGATAGCGATCCTTTTACGGCTGAGCGGCGATGGGACATAAAGAAACCTCGGTAACCATGACTCTGGGGCGGGCACTGCCTTAACAGTGCCCGTTACAGCAATGACTTAACGTACTGGTGGCGCGTACTGAATACCGCCGTTGTTCCAGAGATTATTCTGGCCGCGTTTGATCTTCAGAGGGCTTTCCGATCCCACGTTGCGCTCAAAGATCTCAGCGTAGTTACCCACCTGTTTGATGATGTTGTAAGCCCACTTGTTATCCAGCTTCAGATCCTTCCCGAAATCGCCCTCTGTTCCCAGCAGATGAGCCATATCCGGCGTGGACGGTTTAGCGGCTTTCTCGTCGACGTTTTTCGAGTTGATGCCCATCTCTTCGGCATTCAGCATGGCAAACAGCGTCCAGCGAACAATGGAGAACCAGTCTTCATCGCCACGACGCACAACCGGTCCAAGAGGCTCCTTGGAGATCACTTCAGGCAGGACAATCCACTCTGCCGGGTTGCTCAGCTTAATACGCAAGGCGTACAGCTGTGACTGGTCAGAAGCCAGCGTGTCGCAACGACCGGATTCCAGCGCTTTGGCCGATTCATCGGAGCGATCGAATGTCACAGGGGTATATTTCATGTTATTTGCTTTGAAATAATCCGCGACGTTCAGCTCGGTATCGGTACCGGCCTGGATACAAACGGTCGCGCCATCCAGCTCTTTGGCGCTTTTCAGGCCCGCTTTATTGTGGGTCAGGAAACCGATACCGTCATAATAGGTCACGCCAGTAAATGCCATTCCCATGCCTGCATCACGTGAGGAGGTCCAGGTGGTATTACGGGAAAGCATGTCAACTTCGCCAGACTGTAATGCAGTAAAACGTTCTTTCGCCGTCAGCGGGGTATATTTTACTTTACTGTCGTCACCGAAAACGGCGGCGGCGACACCGCGGCAGACATCAACATCAATACCGGTAAATTTGCCGTTTGCATCGGCATAAGAGAAGCCAGGTAAACCGTCACTGATCCCACATTGAACAAACCCTTTCTTTTTAACGGCATCCAGTGTCGTACCCGCATGGGCCTGACCGGCTACAGCAAACAACATGCCCGCGGCGGCCAGGCTGGCTATCATCGTCTTTTTCATAATGCATCCTGTGTGGCGAAATTTATCGTTATAGAGGCGTTTTAAACGCTTTACCTGTCTGTGGCTTTGGCCAACGTTTATAAAGCAAACGTAATGCCAGGTTTTGCGCTCAACAAAATAGGTGACCAATGAACGCATAATGCTGAGTGTAGACAGGGTTAAATAAAGAGAGCGCCCCGAAACGGTGCGAAATTACAACCTGTGCCACAAATCGGAGCAAAACTTTCAGCGGCTATACCTTAAAAAGAAGAGATAGTTTCTGGGGTGAATATTGGCAGGGTATTAAATATAATTAATATGTGAAAATCATCACGATAGAATATGTAATTTAACGCTGTGCATTAAAAATATGTGACTGTCCGCAGGATGAAATAAACAAGGTGGGTAAAGACAGGGCTATTTTTTTACTTATCTGAAAACGCTGCACTCTTTAAAAGCAAAAGCGCGGACAGAGCCGCGCTTTCTACACAAATGATACGTTCTGATGTTACTTCGTCAGAGCAACGATACCCAGCGTCAAACCTGCCACCGCGGCAGCACCACCGGCGATAGCACCTGCTGTTTCCCAGTTGTCCTGAGTGGTGCCTTTCATACAGGTATTGGTATGAACCAGTCGGCCTTGATCGTCGTATACCGGTACACATGGAGAGTCGTGCGCGCATCCAGCAAGCAGCGCAGCGAGTAGTGCAACGGAAATGAATCTTTTCATGATGTTACCTCAGTATTATTTCTCATTCGCTATACAGCCAGGAGGGCTATTAACGAACTGGAGACTATTTTACCACCGGGATAAGGCAACGTTGCACGGGGAATAATCTCAAATTATGTTGTTTGTAAAAATCGTGGAGAAAAGTCGCTGTCAGGATGAATTAATGGAGAAAATATGAAGACGTAACGCGGCGTTTTTACTTAATGCAAATGGTTAACTATTAATGCTGTGAGTATGACATATCTAATTCATTGTTTATGCTAAAAATAAAAAAGGCACCTGAGGTGCCTTTTTTGAGAAACATTACTCTTTATGTTTCGTAAACCGGCGCCGGACAACCACAAAGAAGACGGGCACGAAGAAAATAGCCAGAAGCGTTGCGGAAAGCATCCCTCCCATAACACCTGTCCCGACAGCATTTTGCGCGCCGCTCCCGGCTCCTCTGCTGATGACCAGTGGCATCACGCCAAGGATAAAGGCCAGCGACGTCATCAGGATCGGTCGAAGGCGCATTCTGGATGCTTCCAGTGTGGCTTCAATGATCCCTTTACCTTCTTTATCCATCAGATCCTTAGCAAACTCGACGATCAGAATGGCGTTTTTCGCCGACAGACCAATCGTTGTCAGCAGGCCGACCTGGAAATAGACATCATTATTTAACCCGCGAATCGATGCGGCGAGAAGCGCGCCCGTGACACCCAGCGGCACAACCAGCATGACCGAGAAGGGAATAGACCAGCTTTCATAAAGCGCAGCCAGGCACAGGAACACCACAATCAGTGAAATGGCGTACAGGGCAGGTGCCTGGTTACCAGACAGTCGTTCCTGATAAGACATTCCCGTCCAGTCATGGCCGATACCGGAAGGCAGTTTTGCGGCGAGGTTCTCCATCAAGGCCATCGCCTCACCGGTACTTTTACCCGGCGCGGACTCACCGAGGATCTCCATCGAAGGCATTCCGTTGTAGCGCTCCAGGCGAGGCGAGCCATACACCCAGTGCGAGCTGCTAAAGGAGGAGAACGGCACCATTTCACCATTCGCGCTGCGCACGTAGAGGTTGTTGATGTCCCCTGGCAACATACGGAAGTGAGCGTCGGCCTGGACGTACACTTTTTTCACGCGTCCATGATCGATAAAGTCGTTCACATAGGTTCCCCCCAATGCCGTCGAGATCGTCTGGTTGACGTCAGAGAGGCTGACGCCCAGCGCCTGTGCCTTCTCCTGATCGACATCCAGTTTGAACTGTGGGGTATCTTCCAGACCGTTAGGACGAACGCGAACCAGCAGATCGGGGTGCGCTTTCACCATGCCGAGCAGTTGATTACGCGCCTGGGTCAGTTGGGTATGCCCCAGGTTAGCTTGATCAATCAACTCAAAGTCAAAGCCCGTTGCGGTACCCAGCTCGATAATCGCTGGCAGGTTAAACGGGAACACGAGGCCATCTTTAATCTGACTGAAGGCCTTCGTCGCACGCCTTACGATCGCCTCAACGCTATTTTCTGCTCCGGGACGCGCTTCCCAGGGCTTTAGGCTAACGAACGCAATACCGGAGTTCTGACCCTGACCACTAAAGCTAAAGCCGTTCACGGTAAACACCGATTCAACGTTAGCCTTCTCGTTGTTGAGATAATAATTTTGAACCTGGTCAAGCACCTGCTGGGTTCGCATCTGGGTGGCTCCGGCGGGGAGCTGGACCATAGTCATAAATACCCCCTGATCCTCTTCGGGCAGGAAGGAGGTGGGTAAGCGCAGGAACAGTACAGCCATACCACCGACGATGATGACGTATACCACCAGATAGCGCCCGGTCTTACGCAAAATGCCGCTTACGCTGTTGCTGTAATGCTCCACGCTCCGGTCAAAGAGCGCATTAAACCAGCCGAAGAAGCCACCTTTCTTTTCGTGGCGATCGCTGGAGACGGGCTTAAGCAAGGTGGCGCACAGGGCCGGTGTCAGAATCAGAGCGACCAGCACCGACAGCGCCATAGCCGAGACAATGGTCAGCGAGAACTGACGATAGATGGCTCCCGTTGAACCGCCAAAAAAGGCCATGGGGATAAAGACCGCCGAGAGCACCATGGCGATACCCACCAGTGCGCCCTGTATCTGCCCCATCGACTTCTGCGTCGCCTCTTTTGGCGGCAGCTTGTCCTCAACCATGACGCGTTCGACGTTCTCAACCACCACGATGGCGTCATCAACCAGCAGGCCAATCGCCAGCACCATACCGAACATGGTCAGGGTGTTGATGGAGAAACCGAACGCCGCCAGGATCGCAAACGTACCCAACAGCACGATCGGCACCGCAATTGTCGGGATAAGCGTCGCCCGCAGGTTTTGCAGGAAAAGATACATCACCAGGAAGACGAGAATGATCGCTTCGAACAGCGTTTTCACCACTTCGTGGATAGAGATCTTCACAAAAGGCGTGGTGTCGTAGGGGTAGACTACCTTCAGCCCCTGCGGGAAGAACTGCTGGAGCTGGGCCAGTTTGCTCTTGATGGCGGCGGCCGTGTCCAGTGCGTTTGCACCGGTAGCCAGCTTAATCCCCAGGCCAGTTGCCGCTTGCCCGTTGATTTTGGTGACCATATTGTAGTTTTCGCCACCCAGCTCAATGCGGGCCACATCTTTCAGATGAACCATGGAGCCGTCCTGGTTCACCTTGAGCGTCACGCGGCCAAACTCTTCCGGAGATTTCAGACGCGTTTGTGCAATGATCGAGGCGTTCAACTGCTGCCCCGGTACTGACGGCGTTCCGCCTAACTGGCCGGCCGCTATCTGGTCGTTCTGCGTTTTCAGCTGATTAATCACATCCAGCGGCGTCAGCTGGTATTTGTTCATCGCGTTGCTGTCGAGCCAGATGCGCATCGCATACTGGGCACCAAACAGCTGCACATCACCAACTCCCGTGGTGCGGCTAATGGCATCTTTCACGTTAGACGCGACATAGTCAGAGATGTCATCCTGCGTGAGGTCTTTGTTATCGGAAACAAAGCCTGCGACCAGCAGGAAGCTGCTGCTGGACTTCTCAACACCGATCCCTTGCTGCTGGACCTCTTGGGGGAGCAGCGGCATGGCGAGCTGCAGTTTGTTCTGCACCTGTACCTGCGCAATGTCCGGGTCTGTTCCGGACTGGAAGGTCAGCGTGATGGTGACATTACCTGCGGAATCGCTGGTGGATGACATATACATCAGGTTATCGATACCGTTCATGTTCTGTTCGATAACCTGCGTTACGGTATCCTGCACCGTTTGCGCATCAGCACCCGGATACGTTGCGGTGATAGCCACGGCGGGAGGGGCAATGGTCGGATACTGCGCGATGGGCAGTTTGAGAATGGCCAGCCCGCCTGCAATCATCAAAATGATGGCAAGCACCCAGGCGAAAACCGGCCGTTGGATAAAGAAATTAGCCATGTCGTCGTCCCTTAACCGGCTGGAGTCGTGGTGGTATCAGGCGTCGCGACGACGGTAGCGCCCGGTCTGACTTTTTGTAAGCCGCTGACAATGACGCGGTCGCCATTTTTCAGCCCTTCCGTCACCAGCCAGCGATCGCCAATCGCCTGAGGGGCAACGACGGTACGTGACTCAACCTGGTTTTTATCATTAACCACCAGAACGGATGCATCACCGCGCGGCGTGCGGGTCACGCCTTGTTGTGGGACCAGAATCGCATCAGGCTGTGTGCCTTCATCAATGCGGGCCCGGACAAACATGCCAGGCAACAGCAGGTGCTGTGGGTTTGGGAAAATCGCGCGCAAGGTGATAGAGCCGGTACTTTCATCGACCGTGACATCCGAGAACTGCAGCGTACCTTTCAACGGGTAGGGCTGACCATTCTCCATCACCAGCTCAACGGTGCTGGTGGCCTCTCCTTTTTGCAGGCTCGTCTGCTTCAGACGCATAAAATCACTGCTGGACTGGGTGACGTCGACATACATCGGATCAAGCTGCTGAACCGTTGCCAGGGCTGCGGCTTGCCCGTTGGTCACCAGCGCGCCTTCGGTGACGCTGGATTTACCGATGCGACCCTCGACGGGAGACGTCACTTTGGTATAGGCAAGATTAATGCGCGCGCTTTCAACGCCTGCCTGTGCGGCAACGACGCTGGCATCTGCTTGCTGCGCTGTCGCCACGGCCTGGTCGTATTCCTGCTTGCTGACATACTGCGTGCCAACCAGCGTGAGATAACGTTTTACCGTCAGGTGCGCAATGTTAGCCGCCGCCTGGGCCTTCGCGAGTTCACCTTTCGCGTTGTCATACGCGGCCTGATAGGTGGCAGGATCGATCTGATAAAGTGACTCGCCGGCTTTTACATCACTTCCCTCTGTGAAGTTACGACGCAATATGATGCCGCTCACCTGAGGACGAACCTCCGCAACGCGAAAGGCATCTGTTCTGCCCGGGAGTTCGGTGGTGATAGCCAGAGGGGCGCTTTTCACTATATGCACGCTGACCTGAGGCGCCTGCGGATGTGGTGGTTGGTTTTCCTGACCATCGCATCCAGTGAGCAGTACCGCGCAGACAATAAAACCGGATAAGGGCAAACGTCTGAAATAATTCGTCATTACTGTTCCTTTAAATACCCATGAACCGATATTTGCCGTGAATCGGTAGCAGGGCAGAGGGATAAAAATAAAATGTAGGGCGTATAATAATGAGGGTAATTAATGTTTTTTAATTTATAAGTGCGAATGAACAGGCCTTAAGGCAAAAATCAGAATCAAACCTGGTGTTAGCGAGGATATAGTTCTGGCTGGTTAATCAGATAAATGGCATTTAACGTGGCTCAATTATTCATCTCATGAATTTAATTATATCTATGCATTTGTCTAAATTATTAATTAAGCGATTTGACTTTTTTTGTGCAAAATTAAAACGCAAAGTAGTGAATACTTTCGTGTATCTGACCCGTGTAAATATAAACCTTGTGAGTAACGAGTAGTCGTCTATGGCGCGTAAAAAGAAAGAAGAGGCTCAACAAACCCGTCAGCAGCTGATTGAAGCGGCTATCGGGCAGTTTGCGACGCGGGGCGTGGCGAACACGACGCTGACGGATATCGCGGATGCAGCAAATGTTACACGGGGTGCCATCTATTGGCATTTTACCAGTAAATCAGAAATATTTAATGCCATCTGGGAACAGCAATTACCGTTTCGTGACATCATTCGTGACAGACTTTCTCTTTCTGCGGGCAGCGATCCGTTGTTAATGCTTCGTGAGCAATTTATTGCTGCGTTGCAATATATTGCACATGAGCCTCGGCAATGCGCTCTTTTGCAAATTTTGTATCATAAGTGTGAATTTAATAGCGATATGATTTCAGAGTGTGAAATCAGAAAACGTATTGGTTTTAATTATGAGTCTTTACGTGCCACGTTGCAGGACTGTATTTCGCGGAACCTCATTTCGTCACAGGTAAATGTTGATCTAACCCTGATTGTTTTCCACGGTTTTTTCAGCGGAATCATTAAAAACTGGTTAATGAATAACAGCAGCTTTAATCTTTATCAGCAGGCTCCTGCGCTGGTCGATAGCATTCTGGCGACACTCCCTGTCGTGCGGGTGTCGCCTCATGAGGATGATTTTAGCTCAGCGCCAGGTAACATTTCCCCTTGCGCGCAGAGCGTTTCGATGGTCTGTGCACTGACCGGTTTGCCCAACAGATAGCCCTGAAGCGTGTTGCAGCCCAGCGCCGTCAAAAAGGTTTGCTGTGCTTCGGTTTCCACCCCTTCCGCCACGACTTTCAGATTTAGCGTTTTTGCCAGGGCCACAATCGCTGAGACAATGGTGGCGTCTTCGCTTTCACCGCTTAATTCTTTCACGAACGCTCTGTCGATTTTCAATTCACAGGCCGGCAGGCGCTTGAGATAAAGCAGGCTGGAATAACCGGTACCAAAATCATCAATGGAGGCTTTCACGCCCGCGTCCGTCAGCTCTGTCAGCACGCGCACACTCTCATCCGGGTTGCTCATCGCCGTGGTTTCCGTCACTTCAAGGATCAGCATCTCCGGCGGTACGTTGTGACGCGTCAGGCAGTCGAGCACCGTTTTAACCAGTGAAGGTTGCTCAAACTGCAGTGTCGACAGGTTCACCGCCATCGACCAGTTTTGATGCCCCTGAAGGTGCCACTCCCGCAACTGACGGCAGGCCTCATTAAGTACCCAGTTGCCAATCGGGATGATCAGCCCCGTTTTTTCCGCCAGCGGCAGGAACAGGTCTGGCGTCAGCAATCCCTGCTTCGGGTGTTGCCAGCGCAATAGCGCCTCGAACCCAAGGACAGGACCCGCCGGTGCGTGGAATTTTGGCTGATAAAGCAGGCGCAGTTCATTACGATCGATAGCCAGCCACAGATCGTTCATCAACTGGAGATGGGTCTGCGCCAGGGTGTTCATGGAGGGCTGGAAAAAGTGATAACCGTTTCGGCCCATGTGCTTCGTGTGGTACATCGCCGCATCGGCGTTAAACATCAGCTCGCGCTCGGTTTTACCGTCGTGGGGATAGAGCGCGATACCAATGCTAAGGGTTACCACCAGTTCATAGGGATCCAGATTGAATGGGCTATCGATAGCGCGAACCAGCGAGTTGGCCAGTGAGGCCGCATCATCCGGACCTTCTCCTTCAGCCAGCAGAACAAACTCATCACCACCGATACGGGCAAGGGTGAACTGACCCTTCAGGGGCGTGAGCAGGCGCTGCGTCACGGCGACAAGCAGTCTGTCACCGACATCATGGCCGTACGCATCGTTGATGGTTTTAAACCCGTCGAGATCCATGAACATCAGTGCAAAATGGGTGCCTTCACGGTCAGCTTTGCTGATGGCCTGATCGAGGCGGTCCTCCAGCAAAACACGGTTCGGCAGACGCGTCAGCGTATCCTGCAAAGCCAGTTGAGCGAGTTCGCGGTTCGCTTCTGCAAGGGATGAGGCCAGAAGGGAGGTCCGTGCCTGAAGGCGGGCATCCAGCATCGAGACCAGCAGCGTGATCCCCAGTATGGCGAGTGCGACGACGCTGACCAGTACTGCCAGCCAGCTGCCGTTAATACCTTCATGGTGTGTCATGGTCGACATGGGGAACTGAGCGGCTTTCATCCCGGCATAGTGCATACCGGCAATGGCGATCCCCATCGTAACGGCGGCGGCAAAACGCATCAGCGACACCTGAGACGCTTCATGCCGCAAGCGGAACGTCAACCATAATGCGGCGAGCGAAGCCGCAAGCGCAATGACAACCGAAATGGCCACCCATGTTTTGTCCCAGATAATACCGTGAGAGACTTCCAGCGCCGCCATGCCGGTGTAATGCATCGCCACAATGCCGCAGCCCATCACTAACGCACCGGGCATCAGACGGCGCAAACGTAACTGCTCACAGCTAACAAGCCACAGCGCAAACAGTGACGAGCCCACGGCGATAACCATGGATAGCACCGTCAGGGTTGCGTTGTAGCGCATGCTCATGGAGAGGTCCATCGCCAGCATGCCGATAAAATGCATGGCCCACACGCCAATCCCCATGGCAATACCGCCGCCGGCCAGCCAGACGCGCGCAGCCACGCCCTGACTCCCGGCAACACGAGCAGCCATATTCAGCGCGGTATAGGCAGCAAGGATAGCAACAACAAAGGAGAGGACGACGAGGATATGGTTGTATTGGCTAACCAGCATGATCGGTTCTACTCGAGTGTGAGGTTACGCAGGCGCGGTTGAGAAGGGCGAGACATTATCATCGTAAGGTAATGGCTCAAAGGGATTTAAATCCCCGTTTTTAGTGGGTCATAACAGTGAGTTTAGCGGCGTCAGGCGGTTAGTCGAGTTCTGAGCAGTTCACTAATTTTAGTGGATTTACGGAATTCATATTGCGACACTTATCGGCTTCAGTGCTCATCAGTTCAATCCACTGCATCAGGAGCGCGTCGAAGAGGAAAACCGAGACAGCAAATACAACCAGCCACCAGTATTTACGAATCATGCGTATCGCTCCGGGCGAAGAGGTTCAGTGAGGTGGTGGAAATATACACGAAAAGTCGCGGTTTAAAAGGGGGATAAACGAAGGTTTACACAGCCTTGACGGTGACAGGCGCGGGCAATAAAAAAGGCGCATCCCCATGCCAGGTAGCGCCTTTTTAAACAAGCATTTCGCTAACCGAAATTAGTTCATGCCGTATTTTTTCAGTTTCTTACGCAGTGTACCACGGTTGATACCCATCATCAGGGCAGCGCGGGTTTGGTTACCGCGGGTGTATTGCATCACCATGTCCAACAGTGGCTGTTCAACTTCAGCCAGTACCAGCTCATACAGGTCATTAACATCCTGACCGTTCAGTTGAGCAAAATAGTTCTTCAGTGCCTGTTTAACCGAGTCACGCAGGGGCTTTTGAGTTACCTGATCCTGGGAGTTAACGGTAGAAACGGTCAGTACGTCAGAATTTACGCGTTGTTCGAACATAGTTCTGTCAGCTCTTTATTTCATTACGCAAGATTTTCGAAGTATGCCTCCAACGCCTCCAGCTGTACGCTGGCATCCTCTATGGCGTTGAATGTGCGCCGAAACTGGTCATTTGGAGCGTGCTCCTGGAGATACCAGGATACGTGTTTACGCGCAATTCGGTACCCTTTTGCCTGACCATAAAAGTCATGCAATTCCCGAACATGCGAACAAAGCAAGCGCTTTACCTCTGCCAGTGGCAGTGGGGCAAGCAACTCCCCAGTGTCCAGATAATGCTGGATTTCCCGAAAGATCCAGGGTCTTCCCTGAGCGGCACGTCCTATCATCAGAGCATCAGCTCCCGTATAGTCGAGCACAGCTCTGGCTTTAAGCGGGTCAGTAATGTCACCATTCGCGATAACCGGAATGGAAACTTTCTGCTTAACTGCCCGAATGCTGTCGTATTCAGCTTCACCATTGAACAAACAGGCGCGAGTGCGTCCATGGATGGTCAGGGCCTGAATGCCACAGTCTTCGGCCAGTTGGGCAATCTCTACACAGTTACGGTGTTCCGGCGACCAACCCGTGCGAATCTTCAACGTAACAGGAACGTCCACTGCGCTGACAACCGCGGTCAGGATAGACTTCACCTGGTCGGGGTATTGCAGAAGGGCTGAACCTGCAAGCTTGCGATTCACTTTCTTGGCCGGGCAACCCATATTGATATCAATAATCTGGGCGCCACTTTCCACGTTAATCCGCGCGGCATCTGCCATCTCTTCAGGCACGCTTCCGGCAATTTGCACGGTGCGAATACCTGGTTCATCAACGTGCACCATCCGAAGGCGGGACTTATCGCTTTCCCACACTTGTGGGTTAGACGACATCATCTCGGAAACGGTTAAACCTGCCCCCATCTCATAGCACAGCGTCCTGAACGGCCGGTCGGTAATACCTGCCATTGGGGCTGCGATCAGGCGATTTCTGAGCTGGTAGTGTCCGATGCGCATGAGTTAAGAAATGACCATACTGTGACTGCAAGGCGGCGTATATTACGCATTTTTTGCACGAGATGAAAGGCCAAACTTTGAACAATCCACTGTTGTAGATCAAGGAATCGCCGCTCTGTCCTTCAGGTGAAAATTATAAACCTGTTAAATCATAAAGTTATGATGGAATGATTATTTTATAGCCGCTTACAATTTCCCGTAACTTCTCATCATTTCTGAATAAATGCATCACTTGAGCGGGATAATCTGCTGTTTTTAGCAGCAGATTATCCCGCTTGTTTGCGATCTGAGTCGCATTTTAGAACATGATCTGCATGCGAAAAATGCGCATTATTCGACGACTACGCGACCATGAAGGGGTTGTACAGGGCGGTTATTTTCGTGGTGCATCGTGTGGGAGAATTTTTCAAGCTGCTCTGCAGAGACGGTCAGCGGGTGCTTCAGTACAATCCAGGTTACCCCCTCTGAGCACGGCGGCGTGGTCAGCGAGCCGCTAAAGCGCCAGTACGTTTTATCTTTTGGAATCAGCTTGTTCAGATTGAGCTCCTGCTTAATCGAGACGTTCTGTTCGGCCTGCTCAGGCATGACGCTCCACAGCTTATTCAGCTCCGGGTTCGCGGCCCCTTTATCGAACATTACCGCCACCACCGCCAGCTCACCGGCCGCGTTTTTGTGCACCAGATGCATTTCCATCGCAAATTTCTTGCCATGCACGGTGTTTTCGCTCGGCGCGTGGAAATGGAACTGTTGCAGGGTCCAGGTTTGCTTATCGAGGGTAAGGGTATCGCGGGTTTCCGGCTTTTCACTTGCCTGAATGGTGTGGCCGTTGTTCGTCAGCGTCACGGGGCCATCAATGTAATGCGTTTGCAGCGGGGAGAGGTGCGCGTTCGCGGTGGATTCAATGTTGATGGGGGACTGATTCATCCCGCTTTGACAGGTTTTGTAAGCCTCGTCCAGTTCGCCCCAGTGTTCCGGTGCGCCTTCGCCTTCGTAGCTCCAGTGTGATGCGCAGGCTGAAGCCGAGATAATGCTCAGCGCAAAGAGCGCTGCCTTGCCAGTAAAGTGGGTCATAGTATTCTTCCGGTGAATTATTGTGGTTCAAACCATTTTTATCAATATGATTTGTGTGGGTATTTTACCGGAGAAGGGCACGGGAGGAGAGGATTATCGGAGGAAGAGAGGCGTGGTCAGATGACCACGCCAATGGCTTACTTTTTACGGCCCGTAATACGACACCACTCTTCTTTTTCGACCACCGGGTCGAGGGCGAAAAGATCGGCATAGGCTTCGCAAACGCTGTCAGCCTGGCTTGCCAGGATCCCGGAAAGCCCCAGCAGACCGCCGTCAACGGGCAGTACGCTGATTAACGGGGCCAGTTCGCGTAATGGGCCGGCCAGAATGTTAGCCACCACCACATCGGCTTTCATGGCTTCTGGCTGCGCATCCGGCAGATACAGTTCAAGGCGGTCAGAAACGCCGTTGCGTTCAGCGTTATCACGGCTGGCCTGAATAGCCTGTGGATCGATATCGATCCCAATGGCTTTGGCCGCGCCCAGTTTCAGCGCCGCGATAGCGAGGATCCCGGATCCGCATCCGAAGTCGATCACCGTCTTGCCGTCCAGATCCAGACTGTCCAGCCACTGCAGGCACAGAGAAGTCGTCGGGTGAGTACCGGTCCCAAATGCCAGGCCCGGATCCAGCATCACGTTTACCGCGTTTTCATCCGGAACGTCACGCCAGCTCGGGCAGATCCACAGACGTTTACCGAACTGCATCGGGTGGAAGTTATCCATCCACTCGCGTTCCCAGTCTTTGTCTTCCAGCTGTTCGATTTTGTGTGCAAAACCCGCACCCAGCAGCGGATGATTTTCCAGGATCGCGACAACCTCTTTCATGTCAGTTTCTGCATCAAACAGGCCAATAACGTCGGTATCACCCCACAGGCGGGTTTCGCCCGGCAGTGGCTCAAACACCGGCGTGTCATGCGTGTCCTGGAAGGTGATGGAGACCGAACCGGCTTCCATCAGCGCATCGCTTAGCTCTTCGGCGTTAGCGCCGGTTGTATTCAGTTTTAGTTGGATCCACGGCATGGCAAAACTCTTTATTTATCAGTAGAAATCGTAGCGGGCTGTGGGACAGGCTGACCGAAACGGTTCCCGACCACAAACGCCAGTAAACTTAACAGTAACGAAGGCACAATAGGATGGAAGCCCAGGTACTGAATTTTAAATGTAGCTAGCACGGCATACAGCACACCGCCGACAATCATGCCGCTCAGGGCGCCGGCAGCGTTGGCGCGCTCCCAGTAGAGGCCCAATACCAGCGGCCACAGGAAGACGGCTTCGAGGCCGCCAAACGCCAGCAGGTTCAGCCAGATGATCATCTCCGGCGGACGCCATGCGGCTAACAGCAGCAGCGCGCCTAAAACGAGCGTAATCACCGCCGACATACGCTTCAGGCGTCGTTCATTTTGCACCTGCTCAGGACGCAGGTTCAGGTAGAGATCTTTAATGATCGTAGCGGAACTCTGCAGTAGCTGGGCGTTAATGGTCGACATTATGGCGGCCATTGGCGCGGCGAGGAATATCCCCGCGGCAAAAGGCGGAAGCACTTTGACCATCAGGGTTGGGATCACCAAATCGGGAACCGTAAGGTCGGGGATCACCGCACGTCCTAACGCACCCGCCAGATGCATGCCGAACATCAGGATTGCAACAACGATCGTCCCGATAATAATACCCCGGTGAACGGCTTTGCTGTCTTTATACGAGATACAACGCACGGCGGTATGCGGCAGGCCAATAACACCAAAGCACACCAGCACCCAGAACGACGTCATAAATGTTGGCGAAAGGATATCATCCGCACCCTGTGGGGAAATCAGTTTCGGGTCAATCGCTTCCAGAGTTTCAACGGCATGGCTCAGACCACCTGCGGCGTGAACAATTCCCACCAGCAGAACGATTGTGCCAACGAGCATCACCATCCCCTGCAGCGTATCGTTCAGCACGCTGGCGCGAAATCCGCCAAACGCTGTATACAGCGCAATGCTCACCCCAAAGATGGTAAGGCCCGTCTCATAGGGGATCCCTGCAGCGGTTTCCAGCAGACGTGCCCCGCCGATGAACTGCACCGTCATTGCACCAATAAACGCGACCAGCAGGCTCAAGCTTGCCAGCCACACCAGCAGACGGCTCTGGTAGCGCGCAAACAGCATATCGTTGAGCGTCACGGCGTTATAACGGCGTGCCAGAATGGCAAACTTTTTACCCAGTATACCCAGCGAGAGCCAGACGGCAGGCAGCTGAATCATTGCCAGCAGCACCCAACCTAACCCGTATTTATAGGCTGCACCGGGGCCACCGATAAACGAGCTGGCGCTGATATAGGTGGCGGTAAGCGTCATGGCCAGCACGACACCGCCCATCGAGCGACTGCCGAGGAAATACTCATTCAGGAAGGTGCCGGTCGTTCTCTTACGCATTGCATAAACGGACAAACCAAACACGACCACCAGGTACGCGACCAGCGGCAGAATGACTTCAAGCTGCATCATCATCCTCCAGCGGAATATCCCGGTAAATAAATTTCACCATTGCCCAGCACAGCAGGATAAAGACCAGCGGCACCAGCAGGCAGGCCATTTCGAACCAGTGAGGCAGGCCGGTAATGCCGATAGTCGAGTCAGGTAAGTAAGCGGTCACCAACCATGCGGCAAGATAGAGAAGGGTCAGCCACAGCGCCCATCGCGCTTCTTTATGGGCCTGAACAAAACGCTTGTCCATTTTTTGTCCCTTGTGGATGAATAAAGCGGGGATTGTACATGATGGGGCTTTCCGATCCCCAGAAATAAAAAAAGGCCGGATTATCCGGCCTTTTTGGCGTGACTGCGCGGTTACTTCTCTTGCAGACCGAGTTTTTTCTCCAGATAGTGGATGTTAGTCCCACCATTCTGGAAGTGCTCGTCGCTCATGATACGCATCTGCAGTTCAACGTTGGTTTTGATACCGTCGATGATCAGCTCCTGCAGGGCGTTCTTCATGCGGGCAATTGCTACGTCACGGTTTTCGCCGTAGCAGATAAGCTTACCGATCATGGAGTCATAGTACGGCGGTACGGTGTAACCCGCGTAGATATGAGACTCCCAACGCACACCAAAGCCACCCGGCGCGTGGAAACGCGTGATTTTACCCGGGCTTGGCAGGAAGGTATTCGGGTCTTCGGCGTTGATACGGCATTCCACCGCATGGCCTTTGACCACAACTTCTTCCTGTTTGATGGACAGAGGCTGACCCGCAGCGATACGCAGCTGTTCTTTGATCAGGTCAACGCCGGTAATCATTTCGGTAACCGGGTGTTCTACCTGAATACGGGTGTTCATCTCAATGAAGTAGAACTCGCCGTTTTCGAACAGGAACTCGAAAGTACCCGCACCGCGATAGCCGATATCGACACAGGCTTTAGCACAACGCTCGCCGATGTAGCGACGCAGTTCCGGCGTAATGCCCGGTGCTGGCGCTTCTTCAACCACTTTCTGGTGACGACGCTGCATGGAGCAGTCACGTTCTGCCAGATAGATAGCGTTACCCTGACCGTCAGCCAGCACCTGAATTTCGATGTGGCGTGGGTTTTCCAGGTATTTTTCCATGTACACCATGTCATTGCTGAAAGCTGCTTTCGCTTCCGCTTTGGTCATGGAGATGGACTGAGCCAGTTCAGCATCGCTACGCACAACGCGCATACCGCGACCGCCGCCGCCGCCGGACGCCTTGATGATAACCGGATAGCCAATGCGTTTCGCATGAGCACGGTTAGCATCCATGTCGTCGGTCAGAGGACCGTCAGAGCCCGGTACGGTTGGAACACCGGCTTTTTTCATCGCGGTGATTGCGGACACTTTGTCGCCCATCAGGCGGATAGTGTCAGCTTTCGGGCCGATGAAGATAAAGCCAGAGCGCTCAACCTGCTCAGCAAAGTTGGCGTTCTCAGAGAGGAAGCCATAACCCGGATGAATTGCCACCGCGCCGGTGATTTCAGCGGCGCTGATGATAGCCGGGATGTTCAGATAGCTTTTTACGGACGGAGCCGGGCCAATACAGACCGTCTCATCCGCCAGCAATACGTGTTTTAAATCGCGATCCGCGCTTGAGTGCACAGCGACGGTCTTGATGCCCAGTTCTTTACAGGCACGAAGAATACGCAGTGCAATCTCGCCGCGGTTGGCGATAACAATTTTATCCAGCATGTTCGCCTCGTTACTCGATGACGACCAGCGGCTCGTCAAATTCAACCGGCTGACCACTTTCGACCAGAATCGCTTTCACAGTGCCTGATTTGTCTGCTTCGATCTGGTTCATCATTTTCATCGCTTCAACGATGCACAGGGTATCGCCTGCGTTGACTTTCTGACCCACTTCGATGAACGCTTTCGCATCCGGGCTCGGGGTGCGGTAGAAAGTACCAACCATTGGGGAACGTACGATGTGACCACTGATTTCTGCTGCAGCGGCAGGTGCGGCTTCAGCTGCTGGTGCAACGGCTGCGGAAAGCGCAGGCTGCTGCACTGGCGCAGCATAAGCCTGCTGCATTACCGGGAAGCTAGCGGCTGGGGCTGCACGGCTGATGCGTACAGACTCTTCGCCTTCAGAAATTTCCAGTTCGGAGATGCCTGATTCTTCAACCAGCTCGATCAGTTTTTTAATCTTACGAATATCCATGAGTGGGTTCCGTACTCTTGTTTAGTGTGATTGTGACAAGCGTTTTACCGCTGTCTGTAAAGCGTATGAATAGCCGTCAGCGCCCAGTCCGCAAATAACGCCAGCGGCGATATCTGATAGATAGGAATGGTGGCGGAACGGCTCTCGGGCGTGCACGTTGCTCAGGTGGATCTCGATAAACGGGATACTCACTGCGAGCAGTGCGTCGCGAATAGCAACACTGGTGTGCGTAAACGCGGCCGGATTGATCAGGATATAGTCCACAGTGTCTTTAGCCTGATGAATACGGTCGATGATTGCGTACTCCGCGTTCGACTGAAAATGATCCAAATCCACATTCAGCGACGTTGCTTCCGTGCTCAGACGGTTAACAATTTCACTCAATGTTAGCGAGCCGTACTTCTCGGGCTCGCGGGTGCCGAGCATGTTCAGGTTCGGTCCGTTTAAAACTAAGATATGGAACTTATCAGCCATTGTGCCGCTATCTCCTGCGATTCTCCGGTAAAAAACAAAATATACCTTCGAAGCACGATTGTCACCTTTTCAGAGGCCTAAAACCGCTGTCGGGTAAACCAAAGTCGCACATTATAACGATTTCGTAGCATTTGGCAGCTAAATACTGGTCTTATCAGGGAAGATTATCAACCGCTATCCGAAAAAGATTCGCGGTTGACAGGGATTCTGCGGGAAAATGCACAGTTTCGCGAATTATCGCAACCACTGACGGAACTTCTTGTAACGCCATGCTAAAAGCGCCACAGCCAGCAGCGCGTAGAGTATGGGCTGCGGGGAGAGGATCTTCACCGACCACAGATAATGGATGGGTGCGAGGATCGCGACAAGATAGACGAAGTTGTGCAGCAGTTGCCAGCGCCTGCCCAATGTACGTTGTGCATATTGCGTTGATGTCAGTGCTAATGCCAGTAACACCAGCCAGCTCACGATACCTAACGTCAGGTACGGACGGGTGACCAGTTCGCGGCCAAGCAGTGCCAGGTTGTTAATGCCCAATTCCAGCAAGGCGTAGCTGGTCAAATGGAGCGTCGCCCAGGCAAAACACCATAGTCCCAAAAGCCGGCGGGTGCGTATCAATAATGGCTGTTTAGCGTAGCGCGCTAACGGTGACACCAGCAAGGTCGCCAGTAAAAATTTCAGAGCCATCCGACCGGTAAAGTGCTGGATATCCTTTGCCGGATCAGCGCTAAAAAGCCCCTGGCTGGCGGCCCAGAATAACCAGATAAAAGGAAGCAACCCGGCTAAGTGCAACAGCACTTTCAGCCAGGTTATCTGTTTTGCCGTTAAACGCACTCAGAAGTTCTCCCGTAAATTAAGGCCACGGTAAAGCGACGCCACTTCATCAGCGTAGCCGTTAAACAACAGCGTTGGCTGACGCTTCACATCCAGCGCGCCGCCGGAACCGATAAATCGCTCGGTGGCCTGCGACCAGCGGGGATGATCGACGTGCGGGTTCACATTGGCAAAAAAGCCATATTCGTCGGGCGCCGCCAGGTTCCAGGTCGTGGGAGGACGTTCGCGGGTGAGCTTAATGCTGACGATAGATTTAATCCCTTTAAAACCGTACTTCCACGGCACCGTTAAGCGAACAGGCGCGCCGTTCTGCGGCGGGAGTGCTTTGCCGTAAACACCGACGGTCAGCAGCGTAAGAGGATGCATCGCTTCGTCGAGCCGTAACCCTTCGACATACGGATACGCAAGCCCACCGCCGATAAACCGATCTTTCTGGCCCGGCATCTCGTCCGGGGCGTAGCGCGTCTGGAAAGAGACATATTTTGCGTTGCTGGTGGGTTCAACCATCGCCAGCAGTTTATGCAGCGGGAAGCCTACCCAGGGCACGACCATCGACCAGGCTTCCACGCAGCGCATGCGGTAGATACGCTCTTCCAGTGGAAAACGGGTGGTGAGATCGTGATGGTCCAGCGTCAGCGGTTTTGCCACTTCACCGTCGATTTTCAGCGTCCACGGATCGGTTTTCATACTCCCCGCGTTGGCCGCAGGATCGGCCTTATCGAGACCAAATTCGTAGAAATTGTTATAGCCGGTCACTTTGTCTTCCGGCGTGAGCGTCAGTGTGTTTTGCCACTGCGCGGGCTTCGTAAAGGTGAGTGGGGCGCCAGAAGGGGCTTTCGGGCGATCGTTACCTTTAAACCAGTCGAGCAGGTCGGCATGAGCCGCAGGGGAAAGCGTCAGTGCGGTGGCGCTGATGCCAAGCATTTTCAGGATCTGGCGGCGCTGTAACATAAAGACAGATTCCGACGTTACGTCGGCTTCCGTCAGTTTTCGGGTTTTCATGGCATCCTCCGTCATGCGTTTTTCTAAGCATGACGGAGGAGAGGGATTAGCGCGAATATGTCACGAAAATTTGAAGATTAGGCAATTTTCACCAGCGCGCGGCCGTGGAACTGGTTGTCCATGATCTTGCTGGCATATTCAGGCGCCTGGCTAAGCGTGATTTCGGTTGCGCTCTGAGTAAAGAACGTGTCCGGCAAATCGCGCTGCAGACGTTCCCAGGCTGCAATGCGGCGCGCCGCCGGGGTCATTACGGAATCAACACCCTGCAGGCGAACGTTACGCAGAATAAAGGGCATCACGGTGGTGGGCAGGGCAAAACCGCCCGCCAGACCACAGGCTGCCACGCAGCCGCCGTAGTTCATCTGCGCCAGCACTTTTGCCAGCACTTTGTCACCGACGGTATCTACCGCACCTGCCCAGAGCTGTTTTTCCAGTGGACGGGTTTCGGCAAACTCGTCGCGGCTCAGGATGCGATTAGCGCCGAGCTGACGCAGGTACGCGTGGGTGCTCTCGCGCCCGGAAACTGCCGCAACCTGGTAACCCAGTTTGTGCAGTAATGTCACCGCCGTGCTGCCCACACCACCGCTGGCACCGGTCACGACAATCTCACCCGATTCAGGGCGAATACCGGCATCTTCCAGCGCCATCACGCACAGCATGGCGGTAAAGCCTGCGGTACCGATGATCATCGCTTTACGACCATCCAGGCCTTGTGGCATCGGCACCAGCCAGTCGCCTTTCACGCGCGCCTGTGTCGCCAGCCCACCCCAGTGATTTTCACCCACGCCCCAGCCCGTGAGCAGCACCTGCTGGCCGGCATGGAAGCGCGGATCTTCGCTCGCATGAACCCGGCCCGCAAAATCGATACCTGGCACCATAGGGAAATTTCGGATGATTTTACCCTTCCCGGTAATAGCCAGCGCATCTTTATAATTTAAACTGGACCAGTCGATGTCGACGGTTACTTCGCCTGCCGGCAGTCGGCTCTCTTCAACGGCCTGCACCGAGGCAAGCGTTTTGCCGTCCTGCTGTTCTAAGATCAAAGCCTGCATACAGGGTCCTCACGACTCAGATGATTGGAAAATAGCTCCTGAAGACTATACTCCCTCAGGGAAAAGCAATGCCGATTTAACGCAATAAATTGCCAGATACGCCAGGTTTGATAGTATGCCGCATTTGAAATGCAAGTTAGCGCTTACTCGCTACCCCCTCAACCCACGGAGTTATCTCAAGGATGCGATTAACGACGAAGTTCTCGGCTTTTATCACCTTACTGACGGGGCTAACCATTTTTGTCACGCTCCTTGGCTGTTCTCTGAGCTTTTATAACGCCATTCAGGACAAGCTGGTTAATCGGGTGCAGTCTGTCGCGTCGGTGATTGATAATCGTCTCCTCACCACCCCGCTGCCGGCGCTGTCCCGCGAGCTGGATGAGTTGATGGTGCCTGTCGATATTGTCCAAATCGACATTCTGCAGGGAAAGCATAATGTTTTAAGCCATGCCCGGCAGGACAGCTATCGGCCTGCGGGCGTGGTAAGCCAGTACCGGGAAGTGACGGTGCATTCCCTTAAAAACCCGGGCATGACCATAAACATGGTCTACCTCGATCCGATGGCCAGCTACTTCCGCTCGATGATGACCACCGCGCCGCTCACCGTCGCCGTCGCGTTTATTGTCCTGCTGATTTTTCTCGCGGTTCGCTGGCTGCGCCGTCAGCTCTCTGGTCAGGAACTGCTGGAGATGCGTTCCGTGCGTATACTGAATGGTGAACGCGGCCCGCAGGTGCGTGGCTCGATCCATGAATGGCCTGCGCGTGCCAGCAGTGCGCTGGATACGCTGCTCTCAGAAATTCAGTTCGCCAGCGACCAGCGCAGCCGTATGGACACGCTGATCCGCTCTTACGCTGCGCAGGATAATAAAACCGGGCTGAACAACCGTCTTTTCTTTGATAATCAACTGGCCACGTTGCTGGACGATCCGGAAAAAGTCGGGACGCACGGTGTTGTCATGATGATTCGCCTGCCCGATTTCGATCTGCTGCGCGACACCTGGGGACAGCGCGTGGCGGAAGAGAATCTCTTTACGCTGATCAACCTGCTCTCCACCTTTATTATGCGTTATCCGGGTGCGCTACTGGCCCGTTATCACCGCAGCGACTTTGCCGTGCTGCTGCCTCACCGTACGCTGAAAGAGTCAGAAAGCATCGCCAGCCAGCTGCTGAAAGCGGTGGATGCGCTGCCGCAGAGCAAAATGCTCGACAGGGATGATATGGTTCATATGGGCATCTGTGCCTGGCGCGGCGGCCAGTCGACGGAACAGGTGATGGAACATGCTGAAGCGGCAACCCGCAACGCCGTGTTGCAGGGCGCTAACGGCTGGGCAGTATACGACGATTCGTTACCGGAAAAAGGGCGCGGCAATGTGCGCTGGAGAACGTTAATAGAGCAAATGCTCAGCCGCGGCGGGCCGCGCATTTATCAAAAACCGGCGGTGATGAAAAACGGGAACGTTCATCACCGTGAGCTGATGTGCCGTATTTTTGACGGTACGGAAGAGGTCATCTCCGCGGAATATTTGCCGATGGTGCTGCAGTTTGGGCTTTCTGAAGAGTATGACCGCCAGCAGATCACCCGACTCATGCCGTTTTTATCCTTTTGGCCCGAAGAAAACCTGGCGCTACAGGTTACCGTGGAGTCGTTAATTCGCCCGCGTTTTCAGCGCTGGTTGCGTGATACATTAATGCAATGCGAAAAATCGCAACGCAAACACATTATTTTTGAACTTGCTGAGGCGGATGTGGGTCAACACATCAGCCGGTTACGTCCGGTAGTACGGTTGATTAATGCGCTAGGTGCCCGTGTCGCGGTCACGCAGGCGGGTTTAACGCTGGTCAGTACTAACTGGATTAAGGAACTGGATGTGGAGTTATTAAAGCTGCATCCGGGGCTGGTAAGGAACATTGAAAAGCGCACGGAAAACCAGCTGCTGGTACAGAGTCTGGTAGAAGCGTGCAAGGGAACGCGAACACAAGTCTTTGCCACGGGCGTGCGCTCCAGAAGCGAATGGCAGATGTTGACAGAGCGCGGTGTGACGGGCGGTCAGGGGGATTTTTTTGCCTCCTCTCAGCCGCTTGACACCAATGTGAAAAAATATTTGCAAAGATACTCTGTTTGACCTGCCGTTTAATCCGTTTTCACGTAGAATATCGCGCCTGTAGCTTTGAGTATGACGAGCAAAAAGCCAGTGAACGACCTTTAGCGGGTTACAAATGTCAGTGAGGGACGCTACTGTGTACTCAGCCCTGAGGGAATCAGGGAAAGATTTGTAACATCAGGATACGTACTGCACAAATTTTCACCGCTGCAGATGATTTTTGCGCCTTGTCGCTGCTGCGTGTGGTTGGTAAAGTAAGCGGATTTTGTTTTCCGCCCCAGCTTTCAGGATTATCCCTTAGTATGTTGAAAAAATTTCGTGGCATGTTTTCCAATGACCTGTCCATTGACCTGGGTACCGCGAATACCCTTATTTACGTTAAAGGACAAGGCATCGTATTGAATGAGCCTTCCGTTGTGGCCATTCGTCAGGATCGTGCCGGCTCGCCGAAAAGCGTAGCCGCTGTGGGTCATGACGCGAAGCAGATGCTGGGACGTACCCCTGGCAACATCGCCGCAATCCGCCCAATGAAAGACGGTGTTATCGCTGACTTCTTCGTGACTGAAAAAATGCTTCAGCACTTCATCAAGCAGGTTCACAGCAACAGCTTCATGCGCCCAAGCCCGCGTGTTCTGGTGTGTGTGCCGGTTGGCGCCACCCAGGTTGAACGTCGCGCAATCCGTGAATCAGCCCAGGGTGCAGGCGCGCGTGAAGTGTTCCTGATTGAAGAGCCAATGGCGGCGGCAATCGGTGCGGGTCTGCCTGTTTCTGAAGCGACCGGTTCTATGGTGGTGGATATCGGTGGTGGTACCACTGAAGTGGCCGTTATCTCCCTGAACGGCGTGGTGTACTCCTCTTCCGTGCGTATCGGTGGCGATCGTTTCGACGAAGCCATCATTAATTATGTGCGTCGTAACTACGGTTCCCTGATCGGCGAAGCGACCGCTGAGCGTATCAAGCATGAAATCGGTTCCGCTTACCCGGGCGATGAAGTGCGTGAAATCGAAGTTCGCGGCCGTAACCTGGCTGAAGGTGTTCCACGCGGCTTTACCCTGAACTCCAACGAAATTCTGGAAGCGCTGCAGGAACCTCTGACCGGTATCGTGAGCGCAGTGATGGTTGCCCTGGAACAGTGCCCACCAGAACTGGCGTCTGACATCTCCGAGCGCGGTATGGTTCTGACCGGTGGTGGTGCGCTGCTGCGTAACCTCGACCGCCTGTTAATGGAAGAGACAGGTATTCCTGTCGTAGTTGCAGAAGATCCACTGACTTGCGTCGCCCGTGGTGGTGGCAAGGCGCTGGAAATGATCGACATGCACGGCGGCGACTTGTTCAGCGAAGAGTAGTCATTGTGAAAGGGTAGCGTATCGCTACCCTTTCTCTCTGACACGAGAATACGCATAGCCTATGAAGCCAATTTTTAGCCGTGGCCCATCGCTACAGTTTCGCCTCATTCTGGCGGTCCTGGTTGCGCTTGGGGTCATTATTGCCGATAGCCGCCTCGGTACGTTCAGTCAGATCAGAACGTACATGGATACCGCCGTCAGTCCTTTCTACTTTATTTCAAATGGTCCCCGTGAGTTGCTCGACTCCGTTTCTCAAACGTTGTCTTCACGTGACCAACTCGAACTCGAAAACCGGGCATTACGTCAGGAACTGCTGTTGAAAAACAGCGAGCTACTGATGCTGGGACAATATAAGCAGGAAAACGCGCGTCTGCGTGAGCTGCTTGGCTCGCCGCTGCGTCAGGATGAGCAGAAGATGGTGACGCAGGTGATCTCCACCGTCAACGATCCCTACAGCGATCAGGTTGTGATCGACAAAGGAAGCGTGAACGGTGTGTATGAAGGTCAGCCTGTTATCAGTGATAAAGGCGTTGTAGGCCAGGTTGTTGCTGTGGCCAAACTGACCAGCCGCGTTCTGCTGATCTGCGATGCCACGCATGCGCTGCCGATTCAGGTACTGCGTAATGACATTCGCGTCATCGCGGCCGGTAACGGGTGTACCGACGATCTCCAGCTGGAACATCTGCCGGCTAACACGGACATTCGTGTGGGCGACGTTCTGGTGACGTCGGGTCTGGGTGGACGTTTCCCTGAAGGGTATCCGGTTGCGGTTGTCTCTTCGGTGAAGCTTGATACGCAGCGTGCCTATACCGTGATTCAGGCGCGTCCAACCGCGGGTTTACAGCGTCTTCGCTACCTGCTGCTGCTGTGGGGCGCCGACCGCAATGGTGCTAACCCCATGACGCCTGAAGATGTTCATCGCGTCGCGAATGAACGCCTAATGCAAATGATGCCGCAGGTTCTGCCGGCACCGGATGCCATGGGACCCCCTGCGCCAGTACCGGCCCCTGCTACGGGGCTAACGCAGCCGCTGCCGGATGCACCGCCACCGCCTAAACTCTCCTCGGGAGGGCAGTAGTGGCAAGTTACCGTAGCCAGGGACGCTGGGTTATCTGGCTCTCATTTCTCATTGCGCTGTTACTGCAAATCATGCCCTGGCCGGACGACATTCTCGTTTTCCGGCCAAACTGGGTATTGCTCATTTTGCTCTACTGGATCCTTGCCCTGCCGCACCGCGTAAATGTCGGCACAGGTTTTGTGATGGGTGCCATACTGGATCTCATTAGTGGCTCTACGCTTGGCGTGCGCGCCTTGTCCATGAGTATTATTGCGTACCTCGTCGCACTTAAATTCCAGCTCTTTCGTAACCTCGCGCTCTGGCAACAGGCGCTGGTGGTGATGTTGTTGTCGCTTGCTGCGGATATCGTTGTTTTCTGGGCAGAGTTTTTAGTGATCAACGTCTCTTTCCGACCGGAAGTGTTCTGGAGTAGTGTAGTAAACGGTGTGCTCTGGCCGTGGCTGTTCCTGCTGATGCGTAAGGTTCGCCAGCAGTTTGCTGTGCAATAAAAGGTTTCTATGACGTCTCTATATCTTGCTTCTGGTTCTCCGCGTCGTCAGGAGTTGCTCACTCAGCTGGGCGTCTCCTTTGAACGCATTGTTACGGGCATCGAAGAGAAACGCGCTGAAGGCGAAAGTGCCCAGCAGTACGTTTCTCGACTGGCGCGTGAGAAAGCGCAGGCAGGCGTGGCGCAAACGCCGCGTGACTTGCCGGTGCTGGGGGCAGATACCATCGTTATTCTTAACGGTGAAGTGCTTGAGAAACCGCACGACGCTGAACATGCGGCGCGCATGCTGCGCAAAATGTCCGGACAAACACATCAGGTAATGACCGCCGTCGCGCTGGCGGACAGCCAGCACGTGCTGGATTGCCTTGTGGTGACGGACGTGACATTCAGAGTACTTACCGACGACGAGATCGCCGCTTATATCACCAGCGGTGAACCGATGGATAAGGCAGGTGCATACGGTATTCAGGGGCTGGGTGGCTGTTTTGTCAGGAAGATTAATGGCAGCTATCACGCCGTAGTCGGCTTACCGCTGGTGGAAACGTATGAGTTGCTGAGCAATTTTAACTCACTGCGTGAGGGAAGGGATAATTATGACGGCTGAATTGTTGGTAAACGTAACGCCATCGGAAACCCGTGTGGCCTATATTGATGGTGGCATTCTTCAGGAAATTCATATTGAGCGTGAAGCGCGGCGCGGAATAGTAGGCAATATCTACAAAGGTCGTGTCAGTCGTGTACTACCGGGTATGCAGGCGGCTTTTGTAGATATTGGACTGGATAAGGCGGCATTCTTACATGCCTCCGACATTATGCCGCATACCGAGTGCGTCGCGGGCGAAGAGCAAAAGCAGTTTGCCGTGCGCGATATCTCCGAACTGGTGCGTCAGGGCCAGGATCTGATGGTGCAGGTCGTCAAAGATCCGCTGGGCACGAAAGGCGCCCGTCTGACGACCGACATTACCTTGCCTTCCCGTTATCTGGTCTTTATGCCTGGCGCGTCCCACGTGGGCGTTTCGCAGCGCATTGAGAGCGAAAGCGAGCGCGAGCGTCTTAAAAAAGTGGTCAGCGCTTACTGCGATGAACAGGGCGGGTTTATCATCCGTACCGCCGCAGAAGGGATCAGTGAAGACGATCTGGCGTCTGATGCGGCTTATCTCAAGCGCGTCTGGACCAAAGTCATGGAGCGTAAAAAACGCAACCAGACCCGATACCAGCTTTACGGCGAACTGGCGCTGGCTCAGCGCGTCCTGCGTGATTTTGCTGATGCACAGCTCGACAGAATTCGCGTGGATTCCCGCCTGACCTATGAAGCACTGCTGGAATTTACCGCCGAATACATTCCCGAAATGCCTGGCCTGCTGGAGCATTACACGGGGCGTCAGCCTATCTTCGATCTCTATGACGTCGAAAATGAGATCCAGCGAGCGCTGGAACGCAAGGTTGAACTGAAGTCCGGCGGCTATCTGATCATCGATCAGACCGAAGCGATGACGACGGTGGATATCAACACCGGCGCGTTTGTCGGCCATCGCAACCTGGATGACACCATCTTTAATACCAACATCGAAGCCACGCAGGCCATCGCCCGCCAGCTTCGCCTGCGCAATCTGGGTGGCATTATCATCATCGACTTTATCGATATGAGTAATGAAGACCATCGCCGTCGTGTGCTGCACTCGCTGGAGCAGGCGCTGAGTAAAGATCGCGTGAAAACCAGCATCAACGGCTTCTCACAGCTGGGGCTGGTGGAAATGACGCGTAAGCGTACCCGCGAAAGCGTGGAGCATGTGCTGTGCAATGAATGCCCAACCTGCCACGGACGTGGCACAGTAAAGACGGTTGAGACCGTCTGCTACGAGATCATGCGTGAAATCGTTCGCGTTCATCATGCCTACGACTCCGATCGTTTTCTGGTCTATGCTTCCCCTGCGGTGGCTGAAGCGCTGAAAGGCGAAGAGTCGCACGCGCTGGCGGAAGTGGAAATCTTTGTCGGCAAACAGGTAAAAGTTCAAATCGAACCGCTCTATAACCAGGAGCAGTTTGACGTCGTGATGATGTAAGACGCGGTACGCCGCGTGACCAAAGCTGACAAGGAGAGATGAGTGAGGCGATTGCCGGGGATTTTATTGCTTACAGGGGCAACGCTGGTCGTGATTGTCGCGTTGCTCGTGAGCGGGCTGCGCCTCGTTTTACCGCATCTGGACAGCTGGCGTCCGCAACTGCTGGCAAAAATCGAATCCACCACCGGTGTCCCGGTGGACGTGAGCCAGATAAGCGCCAGCTGGCAGAATTTTGGTCCGACGCTTGATGTCCGGGATATCAATGCCAGCCTGAAAGATGGCGGCTATCTGAAAATCAAACGCGTCACCCTGGCGCTGGATGTCTGGCAAAGCCTGCTCCATTTTCGCTGGCAGTTCCGCGACCTCACCTTTTATCAGCTTCAGTTTCTGACCAATACCCCGCTGTCTGGTGGCGATAGCAATCAGAGCCTTGAAACCAACCGCTTCAGCGATCTCTTCCTGCGTCAGTTCGATCATTTCGATCTGCGCGACAGCGAAGTGAGCTTTATTACCCTCTCCGGGCAGCGCGCTGAACTGGCGATCCCACAGCTGACCTGGCTCAACGGCAAAGAACGCCATCGTGCGGAAGGACAGGTGAATCTCTCCAGCCTGAACGGCCAGCATGGCGTGATGCAGGTTCGTATGGATCTGCGCGACGACGACGGTTTGTTAAATAACGGCAAGGTATGGCTGCAGGCCGACGACGTGGATGTTAAGCCGTGGCTCGGCGACTGGTTACAGCAAAATATGCAGCTGGAAACCGCCCGTTTTAGCCTTGAAGGCTGGATGACCCTGACGAAAGGGGAATTTGCCAGCGGCGATATCTGGCTTAAGCAGGGGGGCGCAAGCTGGAAGGGCGAAAAACAGCAACATCAACTTTCGGTCGATAACCTCACCGCGCACGTAACGAAAGAGAAAGAGGGGTGGCAGTTTGCCATTCCGGACACACGCATCACCATGGATAACAAACCCTGGCCGCGCGGTGCTCTGACGCTGGCCTGGATGCCGGAACAGGATGTCGGTGGGGCGACCAGCAAACGCAGTGACGAGCTGCGTATTCGCGCCAGCAACCTCGATCTGGCCGCAATAGAAGGTCTGCGCTCGATGGCCGCCAAGCTCTCTCCGGACCTGGGGGAGATCTGGCTGGCAACGCAGCCAAGCGGAAAGATAGATTCGCTGGCGCTGGATATCCCGCTTCAGGCCACGGAAAAGACCCGTTTTCAGGCCGCATGGAAAGGTCTGGCCTGGAAGCAGTGGAAGATGTTACCGGGCGCGGAAAACTTCAGCGGTAAGCTGGAAGGGAGCGTTGAGAACGGCAGGCTAACGGTCGATATGCATGACGCCAGTATGCCTTACGAAACGGTCTTCCGTGCGCCGCTGGAAATTGAACAAGGCAATGCGGTACTCAACTGGCTGCGTAACGATAAAGGCTTCCAGCTGGATGGGCGCCATATCGATGTGAAAGCCAAAGCGGTGCATGCGCGTGGCGATTTCCGCTATCTGCAGCCTGAAGGTGAAGAGCCGTGGCTGGGTATTCTGGCCGGGATCAGCACTAACGACGGTTCTCAGGCCTGGCGCTACTTCCCCGAGAACCTGATGGGCAAAGCGCTGGTGGACTATCTGAGCGGCGCGATCCAGGGCGGTCAGGCGGATAATGCCACCCTGGTCTACGGCGGTAATCCGCATCTTTTCCCGTACAAGCACAATGAAGGTCAATTCCAGGTGCTGGTGCCGCTGCACAACGCCACTTTCGCCTTCCAGCCGGGCTGGCCTGCGCTGAAAAATCTCGACATTGAACTTAATTTTATCAATGACGGATTATGGATGAAGGCAGACAACGTGGCGCTGGGCGGCGTAACGGCCAGTAACCTGACGGCAAACATTCCGGATTACTCAAAAGAGAAGCTTTTGATTGATGCCGACATTAACGGCCCCGGGAAAGCGGTCGGCCCCTATTTTGAAGACACGCCGCTGAAAGAGTCACTGGCAGCCACCCTTCAGCAGCTGCAGCTGGATGGCGATGTGAGTGCTTGCTTACATCTTGATATCCCGCTCGACGGTGAAATGACCACCGCCAAAGGCGACGTCCGTCTCAATAACAACAGCCTGTATATTAAGCCGCTTGAAAGCACCCTGAAGAATCTCAGCGGGCAATTTAGCTTTGAGAACGGTAATCTGAAGAGCGAGCCGCTCACGGCCAGCTGGTTTAATCAGCCTGTGAATATTGATTTCTCGACCACCGAGGGCGAGAAAGCTTATCAGGTAGCCGTCAACCTGGACGGCAACTGGCAGCCATCGCGCATGGATGTTCTGCCGAAGCCGATTGAGGAGTCCGTTAACGGTACAGTCTCCTGGAATGGCAAGGTGGCAATTGAACTGCCTTATCACGCCGGTGCGCGCTATAAAGTTGATATCACTGGCGATCTGAAAAACATTCAGAGCCAGTTGCCTGCACCGCTGGATAAATCGTCCGGTCAACCGCTGCCAATAAAGGTTAACGTCGATGGCAATCTTAACAGCTTCGCGCTGACCGGCAGTGCGGGTGAGAAAAACCATTTCAACAGCCGCTGGCTGCTTAACCGTAAGCTCACGCTCGACAGAGCCATCTGGACGACGGACAGCCGCACCACGCCGCCGCTGCCCGATCACACCGGCATTGAGCTTAATCTGCCGCCAATGGACGGGGCCGAGTGGCTGGCCCTGTTCCAGAAGGGCGTGGGCCAAAACGTTGATGAGGCTGCCCAGTTCCCGCAGAGCATTACTGTTCGTACGCCATCGCTGATGCTGGGTGGACAGCAGTGGAATAACCTGAGCATTGTTTCGCAGCCGACGGCGAACGGGTCAAAAGTCGAAGCCCAGGGGCGGGAGATCAATGGCACGTTGACCATGCGCGACAACGCGCCGTGGCAGGCGGCGATTCGCTATCTTTACTACAACCCGGCCACCGCGAGCGGAAAAGATCGTCCGTCAAATACGGCGCCGTTGAATAACCCAACCCGTATCGACTTCAGCGGCTGGCCCGATCTCCAGCTACGCTGTGCTGAGTGCTGGCTTTGGGGTCAAAAGTATGGCCGTATTGACGGCGATTTCGCCATTAAGGGGAATACGCTGAGCCTTGCGGGCGGGCTTATCGACACCGGCTTTGGCCGTCTGAGGGCCGCCGGGGAGTGGGTTAATAACCCGGGCGAGCAGCGAACCTCTTTGAAGGGCGACATCAAGGGCAATAAACTGGATTCCGTGGCTAACTTCTTTGGCATCAGCACGCCGCTGCGGGGGTCATCATTTGACGTGAATTACGATCTCCACTGGCGTGCGGCACCGTGGACGCCGGATGAAGCCTCGCTGAACGGCATTCTGAAAACCCGCTTTGGCAAGGGTGAAATTGCCGATGTGAGTACCGGGCATGCGGGCCAGATACTGCGTCTGTTGAGCTTTGATGCACTGCTGCGTAAGCTGCGTTTCGACTTTAGCGATACCTTCAGCGAAGGTTTCTATTACGACTCCATCCGCAGTACGGCATGGATCAAAGACGGGGTGCTGCATACCGACGATACGCTGGTGGACGGCCTGGAAGCGGATATTGCGATGAAAGGCTCGGTCAACCTCGTGCGCCGCGAACTGGATATGGAAGCGGTGGTGGCACCTGAAATTTCTGCTACCGTCGGCGTCGCGGCGGCTTTTGTGGTGAACCCGATTGTCGGTGCGGCGGTGTTTGCCGCCAGTAAAGTGCTGGGGCCGCTGTGGAGCAAAGTCTCTATTCTGCGCTATCGCATCACCGGGCCGGTGGATAAACCGCAGATTAATGAAGTGTTGCGCCAGCCGCGCAAAGATGCACAGCAATGATTTGACGTGGGCAGGTAATTGCCTCACTCTCAATAAATACGATTTATATACCGCCACGGGCGGCAACGAACGAGTAGCAATACGATGAGTCTGAACCTGGTAAGTGAACATTTGCTCGCAGCGAACGGCCTGAGCCATCAGGACCTGTTCTCCATTCTTGGTCAACTAACCGAACGCCGTCTCGACTACGGCGATCTCTATTTCCAGTCGAGCTATCACGAATCTTGGGTTTTAGAAGACAGCATCATTAAAGATGGCTCTTATAACATTGACCAGGGTGTCGGTGTACGTGCCGTCAGCGGCGAGAAAACCGGTTTTGCTTATGCCGACCAGATTAGCCTGGCCGCACTGGAGCAGAGCGCGCTGGCTGCGCGGACTATCGTGCGCGAAACCGGTGACGGTCGCGTGAAGACGCTGGGCGAAGTGCAGCACTCTGCGCTCTATACCAGTATCGATCCCCTGCAGAGCATGAGCCGTGAAGAGAAACTGGATATCCTGCGTCGCGTGGATAAAGTCGCACGCGCTGCGGATAAACGCGTGCAGGAAGTTTCTGCCAGCCTGAGCGGTGTCTATGAACTGATCCTGGTCGCGGCGACAGACGGCACGCTGGCAGCGGATGTGCGTCCGCTGGTACGTCTTTCTGTCAGCGTGCAGGTTGAAGACGACGGTAAACGTGAGCGCGGTTCAAGCGGTGGCGGCGGTCGTTTTGGTTATGACTGGTTCCTGGGCGATGTTGACGGTGAAGCACGCGCTGACGCGTGGGCAAAAGAAGCCGTGCGCATGGCGCTGGTGAACCTGTCTGCCGTGGCGGCACCCGCCGGTACATTGCCGGTGGTACTTGGCGCAGGCTGGCCTGGCGTGCTGCTGCACGAAGCGGTGGGCCACGGTCTGGAAGGCGATTTTAACCGTCGCGGCACCTCCGTATTCAGCGGCCAGATGGGACAACGCGTCTCATCTGAACTCTGTACCGTGGTTGATGACGGCACGATGCAGGATCGCCGTGGCTCGATTTCAATCGACGATGAAGGTACGCCCGGGCAGTACAACGTGCTGATCGAAAATGGCGTACTGAAAGGCTACATGCAGGACAAACTCAACGCGCGTCTGATGGGCGTTGCGCCAACGGGCAACGGCCGTCGTGAATCCTACGCGCATCTGCCGATGCCGCGTATGACGAACACTTACATGTTGCCGGGTAAATCCACACCGCAGGAGATCATCGAGTCCGTTGATTACGGCATCTTCGCGCCAAACTTTGGTGGCGGTCAGGTAGATATCACCTCCGGTAAGTTCGTCTTCTCCACTTCAGAAGCGTATCTGATTGAGAAAGGCAAAGTGACCAAAGCGGTGAAGGGGGCGACCCTGATTGGCTCCGGTATTGAAGCCATGCAGCAAATCTCCATGGTCGGTAACGATCTGAAGCTGGATAACGGCGTTGGTGTTTGCGGTAAAGAGGGCCAGAGCCTGCCGGTTGGCGTCGGTCAGCCAACGCTGAAAGTGGATAACCTGACGGTGGGCGGCACCGCCTGACCTGAATCAATCTGAAAAAATGGCGCGACTGTAAAAGTCGCGCCATTTTTTTTAACGTGCGTTACCCAGCGGGATCTCCGGGTCGGGCTCGTGCGTGATGCGGTTGCGTAGGTCACGACGAATGATTTCAATCGACCAGAACCAGATCAAATGCCCCACGATCTCTGAGACGTGTTCGTACCAGGGCAGTTCGAACAGCGGGGGTGTCAGCCCCATCAGCGGGAAGGAGATCATGTGAACAAAAAGCTGCGCTAACGCACCCGCCAGTAAACCTTGCCAGAGTTTAATTTTCGGGAAGACTTCAGCAACTACACAATACCCTACAGCAAAGACGATAGAGAAAATAATATGTGTTACGCCGACCGCGTTAAATATATGTCCGGCAAAGGTATAAACCGCGGCGTTAGGGTCAGCAATGCCCAACCAGTCGCGTAAAAATACATAAGGAGGATTTAAAAAATTGCGGGAACAATCAATCTGACCTGCGGCTCTTATTAATTGCTCCGGTCCGCATGCGTTGGTGAATAAATCGGTAGGGCTTCGCGGCGGAAGCGGCACCTCTGCTCCCCATTTTACGAAGGCGGAGACAATCCCTGCAATCAAACCAATGTACGCGGCGAGTCCATAGCGCCTGCGTGAAGGCGGTGTTTGTTCAAATAGATTCATTTCTTTTCCTTGTTTAACGTCATCCTGAGAAATACATTTTATTATTCATATCGGTAACAAATTAATAACAGCCTGACTGTCAGACTGTTTATAAGGTAAGGCGCAGATGGCGGCAGTGTCAATTCGCTATTCCTGGCAGGGGTGAAGGAATATTCCTGAATGACGGTCTGTATCATCCTGGAATATTCATCACAAATATACATTTCGGAAATTAAAGGTTATTCCTTTCGTCTTTCGCGCATTCCCTGAAACAACTCCGCCACGTCCACAAAATACTCGGTCAGATAGTTTATGCACACCTGAACCTTGAGCGGCAGTTTGTCTTTCTCGGTGTACAACGCGTACACCGGACGCGGATCGGACTGATAGCGCGGGAAGAGGATCTCCAGTACACCGCTGTTGATCTCGTTGATCACCCACATTAACGGCACATACGCGATCCCGGCGCCGGCCACCAGCCAGCGCGAGATGGTCATCGGATCGTTGGTGACGAACCGTCCTTCCGGCAGCAGTCTGGTGGAAATCCCTTCCGGGGCAATCAGCTCAAATTCATTGTCGGGGCGAACGCTGTACTCCAGCCAGGAGTGGTTGGTGAGATCGGCGGGTTTCTCCGGCACCCCGTACTGAGCCAGATAGCTTTTCGAGGCGCAGACCACCATTGGCATACTGCCCAGCCGCCGGGAGAAGAGGCTGGAGTCCTGCAATGCCCCCACGCGGATCACCACGTCCAGCCCGTCGGCAATCAGGTCCGGGGCGGGAATGCCCGTGACCAGATTGACGGTTAATCCCGGGTACTCTTTCAGCATGTCAGCGGTCATGGCGGCGAGAACATTTTGTGCCATAGTTGAAGAACAACCGATGCGCAGCGTACCGATAGGCGTGTTGTTGAAGGCGTAAAGTTGTTCGTGCACATCCTGCACTTCGAGCAGCATGCGGCGACAACCCTGATAGTAAATCTTACCCGCTTCCGTCAGACCAATGCTGCGGGTGCTGCGGTTGAGTAGCTTGACCTGCAGCTCATCTTCCAGTTTGGACACGGTCTGGCTGATGGAAGAGACGCTCATCTGAAGCTGACGTGCAGCGGCGGTAAAAGAGCCAAGTTCAACCACTTTGGCAAAGACCGACATCCGTTTTAGACGTTCCATTGTTAACTCTGACTTAAAAGTGATTTAGATCACATATTATAGATAACAGCATAACAGTTACGTTAATATATTATTAATTACATAACGGCTGCGCCATTCTCGCCCGGCGTTTCTTGCTCTCCTGCGGTGGCGTGCGCTAAAAAAGTCTGAAGCCTGCACTCTCTCTAATCAAGGTCAACATGAGTCTGTTTCCCGTTATCGTGGTGTTCGGTTTGTCGTTCCCACCGATATTTTTCGAGCTTCTTTTATCACTGGCGATTTTCTGGCTGGTGCGCAAGGTGCTGGTCCCCACCGGGATCTACGATTTTGTCTGGCATCCTGCATTGTTCAATACCGCGCTGTATTGCTGCCTGTTTTACCTGATATCGCGCATGTTTGTCTGAGGTTGATGTGAAAACGCTAACAAGAAAAATCTCCCGCACTGCCATCACCATGGCGCTCGTTATCCTCGCGTTCATCGCTATTTTCCGCGCCTGGGTCTACTACACCGAATCACCGTGGACGCGTGATGCACGCTTTAGCGCTGATGTCGTGGCAATCGCCCCCGACGTGGCGGGTCTCATCACTGCGGTCAATGTCCACGATAACCAGCTGGTGAAAAAAGATCAGGTACTGTTCACCATCGACCAGCCGCGTTATCAGAAAGCGTTAGAAGAAGCCGAAGCGGATGTGGCCTATTATCAGGCGCTGGCTTCCGAGAAACGTCGTGAGGCAGGTCGCCGTAACCAACTGGGTGTTCAGGCGATGTCCCGCGAAGAGATTGACCAGTCCAATAACGTCCTGCAAACCGTGCTGCATCAGCTGGCCAAAGCGCAAGCGACGCGCGATCTTGCCCGGCTCGATCTTGAGCGCACCGTGATCCGCGCACCAGCCGATGGTTGGATCACCAACCTGAATGTTTATGCCGGGGAATTTATCACCCGCGGCTCAACCGCCGTGGCGCTGGTTAAACAGAACTCCTTCTACGTGCTCGCCTATATGGAAGAGACCAAACTGGAAGGCGTGCGTCCGGGGTTCCGGGCTGAAATTACGCCGCTTGGCAGCAATCGTGTGCTGAAAGGCACCGTCGACAGCGTAGCCGCGGGGGTCACTAACTCCAGCAGCTCTAACGATACTAAAGGGATGGCGACGGTGGATTCCAACCTGGAATGGGTACGTCTGGCCCAGCGTGTGCCGGTGCGTATCCATCTGGATGAACAGCAGGGCAATCTGTGGCCTGCCGGGACCACGGCGACGGTGGTGATCACCGGTGAAAAAGACCGTGACGCCAGCCAGGACTCTATCTTCCGTAAAATTGCCCATCGCCTGCGCGAGTTTGGTTAATCGTTATGGGTATCTTTTCCATCGCCAGCCAGCACATTCGCTTCGCCGTTAAGCTGGCGTGTGCCATTGTGCTGGCGCTGTTTGTCGGCTTCCACTTTCAGCTGGAAACCCCCCGCTGGGCCGTACTGACGGCGGCGATTGTCGCGGCAGGGCCTGCCTTTGCTGCGGGCGGGGAACCTTACTCCGGGGCGATCCGCTACCGTGGGATGCTGCGCATCATTGGGACATTTATTGGCTGTTTCGCCGCACTGACCATCATCATATTGATGATCCGCACGCCGCTGCTGATGCTGATGGTGTGCTGTATCTGGGCGGGCTTCTGCACCTGGCTCTCGTCGCTGGTGAAGGTGGAGAACTCCTACGCCTGGGGGCTGGCCGGTTATACCGCGCTGATTATTATCATCACCATTCAAAGCGAACCGCTGCTTGCCCCACAGTTTGCCGTAGAGCGCTGCAGTGAGATTGTCATCGGTATTGTCAGTGCCATTGTCGCTGACCTGCTTTTCTCTCCTCGCTCCATTAAGCAGGAAGTGGATCGTGAACTGGATGCGCTGATTGTTGCCCAGTATCAGTTGATGCAGCTCTGTATTAAGCATGGTGACAGCGAAGAGGTGGATAAAGCCTGGAGCGCTCTGGTGCGCCGCACCACGGCGCTGGAAGGGATGCGCAGCAATCTGAACATGGAGTCTTCGCGCTGGGCCCGTGCCAACCGCCGCCTTAAAGCCATCAACACCGTCTTCTTAACGCTGATTACCCAGGCGTGTGAAACCTATCTGATCCAAAACACCCGCCCGGACGCGGTAACCGATACCTTCCGCGAGCTGTTTGCGGAGCCGGTGGAAACCGTGCAGGACGTACACAAACAGCTTAAACGCATGCGCCGGGTCATTGCCTGGACCGGGGATCGTGATACGCCAGTGACGATCTATACCTGGGTCGGGGCCGCGACGCGCTACCTGTTGCTGAAACGCGGTGTGATCAGTAACACCAAAATCAGCGCGGTGGAGGAAGAGGTGCTGCAGGGTGAAGTGGTGATCAAGGCAGAATCCGCCGAACGCCATCACGCGATGGTTAACTTCTGGCGAACAACGCTTGCCTGTATGCTCGGCACGCTGTTCTGGCTGTGGACCGGCTGGACCTCCGGCAGCGGCGCGATGGTGATGATCGCCGTCGTTACCGCGCTGGCGATGCGTCTTCCAAATCCGCGCATGGTGGCCATTGATTTCCTGTTCGGCACAATTGCTGCACTGCCGATTGGCGCGTTCTATTTTCTGGTGATCATTCCCTCGACCCAGCAGAGCATGTTACTGCTCTGTATTAGCCTCGCGGTGATGGCGTTCTTTATCGGAATCGAAGTGCAAAAGCGCCGGCTGGGTTCATTGGGTGCCCTGGCTAGTACGATTAACATCATTGTGCTGGATAACCCGATGACCTTCCATTTCAGCCAGTTCTTAGACAGCGCCTTAGGTCAGCTGGTGGGCTGTTTCCTGGCGATGATGGTCATTCTGCTGGTGCGGGATAACTCTCAGGCACGGACGGGCCGCGTGCTGTTGAATCAGTTTGTCTCGGCTGCCGTGTCGTCCATGACCACCAATACCGCGCGTCGCAAAGAGAACCACCTGCCGGCGCTCTATCAGCAGCTGTTTTTACTGCTGAACAAGTTCCCGGGTGACATCGCCAAGTTCCGTCTGGCCTTGACCATGATTATCGCGCACCAGCGTTTACGTAATGCCCCCGTGCCCATCAATGACGATCTGTCGGCTTTCCACCGCCAGCTGCGTCGGACGGCCGACCACGTGCTTTCCGCCTCCAGCGATGACAAACGACGTCGTTACTTTAAGCAACTGCTTGAAGAGCTGGATATCTACCAGGAGAAGCTGAAAGTCTGGGAAGCACCGCCTCAGGTGACAGAGCCGGTAGGACGGCTGGTGTTTATGCTGCATCGCTATCAGAACGCCCTTACGGATAACTGACTGAAGTAAAAAAGCCGACGCCAAAAGCGTCGGTTTTTTTGTGGCTATACTTATTCCAGCATGCTCTTACATTCAGGAAGGGAGGACACATGACAACCCAGGCGCTTCAGGACAATCACCTTTTTCAGACCGGTTATCTGGTCAACGGCATATGGAAAATGCTGGATACGACGTTTGATGTGCTGAACCCGGCTACTGGTGAGGTCATCGCCAGAGTAGCCAAAGCCGGCAAAGCAGAAACCGAAGACGCCATTGCCGCGGCGGCCAAAGCCTTCCCGGCATGGCGCGCCAAAACCGCGAAAGAGCGTTCGGCAATTCTCTACCGCTGGTACGAACTGATCATTGAGAACAAAAGCTGGCTCGGGCGTTTAATGACCACCGAACAGGGCAAGCCCCTGAAAGAAGCGGAAGGCGAGGTGGAATACGCCGCGAGTTTTATCCAGTGGTTCGCCGAAGAGGCCAAGCGCGCGAACGGCGAAATTATTCCACCGATCAAACCGGGCTCCCGCATCCTGGCGACCCGCGAGCCCATCGGCGTGGTTGCGGCGATTACGCCGTGGAACTTCCCGATGGCCATGCTCACCCGTAAATTAGGTCCGGCGCTGGCGGCAGGGTGTACCGGGGTAATCAAACCGGCAAATAACACACCTCTCAGCGCCTTCGCGCTGCTTACGCTGGCAAAACAGGCCGGCGTACCGGATGGGGTACTCAACGCCGTAGCCGGGAATACGCATGAAATCAGTGACGCGATTATGGCGAGCCATGAGGTGCGGAAAATCTCCTTTACCGGCTCGACTTCCGTCGGCAAAACGCTGGTGCGTAACGCCGCAGAAACCATGAAGAAAGTGTCGATGGAGCTGGGAGGCAATGCGCCGTATATCGTCTTTGAAGATGCGGATATCGAGGCTGCCGTTAAAGGGGCTATCGCCAATAAATTCCGCAATGCCGGCCAGGTCTGCGTCAGCGTTAACCGTTTCTATATCCAGGAAACCGTCTACGACAAATTTGTGAATAAGCTTGCCGATGCGGTGAAGGTCCTGAAGGTCGGGAATGGTCTGGAAGAGGGCGTCATCGTGGGGCCGCTGATCGAATCCTCCGCCGTCGATAAGGTACGTGAACACGTTGAAGATGCCGTGGCCCGGGGTGCGACCGTTCTGGCGGGCGGTAAACCCCATTCGCTTGGCGGCAATTTCTGGATGCCAACTGTCCTGGGCGATTGCCATGAAGGCATGAAACTGGCTGAAGAAGAGACGTTTGGCCCGGTTGCGGCCTGCTTCCGTTTTACCTCGGAAGATGAGGTTATCCAGCGTGCCAACAACACGCCATATGGCCTGGCGGCTTACTTCTATACCCAAAATCTGGCACGTGTCTTCCGCGTGTCGCAGGCCATCGAAAGCGGGATGATAGGAATTAACGAATGTGCCGTCTCCACAGAGCTGGGGCCGTTTGGTGGGGTAAAAGAGTCTGGCCTTGGGCGTGAAGGGTCCGTGCTGGGACTGGAAGAGTATCTGGAAGTCAAAACCCTGCATATTGGGGGATTATAATAATCAGGGCGGCGCAGGCCGCTCGCCTGGACTGGGTGACTGGCAATGAAAACCTATACCTTTGATTTTGACGAGATCGACAGTCAGGATGACTTCTATCGTGAATTTATCCGGGTGTTTGATCTTGAACGGGAAAGCGTCACCAATCTGGACACGCTGTGGGACGTGGTGACCGGCAGCCTGCTGCCGTTACCGCTGGAAATTGAGTTTATCCATCTGCCCGAAAAGTTGCGCAGACGGTTTGGCGCACTCATTTTGCTGTTTGATGAAGCGGAAGAAGAGCTGGAAGGGCAGCTACGTTTCAACGCGCGCCATTGATCAAGCCATAAAAAAGCCCCTGACCAGAAGGCCAGGGGCAAGTCGTATGATGAGATACGACGAGGGTTTATTTATACAGTTGAGCCGTTGCATGCCAGTGGTCACCCTGGTTCAGCTCGGTGACGCGATAGCTGCTGGCGCCTGCTTTTTCAGCTTTAGCGGCCAGTGCCTGACGGATATCCATTGGAGAGCCGGTAACGGACGTCACAGACACACTCCCCATAGACTGCAGATTCTGCGCCTGGTCAGCGTTCACTTGCTGTACGGCGGCACTTGCGCCGAAAGAGAGAACGGATGCCAGACCGAGGGTTGCGATGATGAATTTGGTTTTCATAGTTTTTGCTCCTGAATAGGGTTTTTGCTCAACGGCGAGAAGGGTTGAACTGCTATTTTTATGCCTGGTGCCGTTGAGTAGAGATTTTGGTCTTCAGTTATTACTAAAACTTATTTGTACAGCTCAGCGGTGGCGTGCCAGTGGTCACCTGAACGCGCTTCAATGATGCGATAAGATGACGCACCTTGTTCTTCCGCTTTTTTGTTCAGCATCTCATGCATGTCCATTGGAGACGTGCCGATTGCGCCGACGGAAACCGTACCGATTGCCTGGCGGGATTGTGCCTGCTCGGCATTGATAGCGTCAGCGGCGAAAGCACCGAATGACAGGACAGACAGGACGCTGAGCGCCGCTACAGTAGTTTTGATTTTCATGATTCTTTACCTCGTCGAATTTTTAGTGGGGCCTTTGTTTCGTGACCCTCATCACAAAATCAAGTATACACTAATAACGGTAAAAATTAATACCAGACTAATTGTTTCTGTTGTTATTACGTATTAACTAACCTGTTTTTTATAACCTAATGGCATAAAATTGTACGTTTATTGTTCAGGTCGTGGCTGTATATCTAAGAAAATCATATGGATATCAGCTTTTGATTTTTTGTGCGATTTTTTGATTTATCATTCACCAAGTGAATGTTAATGGGCGGTAAAAAGCACTATTTGTTAAAGTAAAGGGCGGGATAAAACAGGGGTAAACGCGGCAGAAGCAGAATGATCCCCGCAGCAGGACGCCACGGGGAGGGTAATCAGAGTTCCTGTTCGAACAGGTCCAGAATCGCTTCGTAGAGATCTTTCACTGAGAAGCCATTGGCGGGGGTAGTGAAGATGGTATCGTCACCCGCAATCGTCCCAAGGATGCCTTTGGGCTTACCCAGCGAGTCCAGCATACGTGCAATCAACTGTGCAGCACCCGGGCTGGTATGGATCACGACAACGGCATCGTTGTAATCGATATCGAGAACCAGATTCTTCAACGGGCTGGAGGTGGTTGGCACGCCAAGTTCTGCAGGCAGGCAGTAGACCATCTCCATTTTGGCGTTACGCGTACGTACCGCACCAAATTTGGTTAACATGCGGGAGACTTTCGACTGGTTGATGTTATCGAAGCCTTGTTCCTGTAAAGCCTGAACAATTTCTCCCTGAGAACTGAATATCTCTTCTTTGAGTAGCGCTTTAAACGCCTTCACTAAATCTTCTTGCTTAGACGAGCTTCGCATAAGTCACCCGGAATATGACGAAAGAAACAACATTATTATGCATGTGGATGAATTTTTATGCAAATTATCTGCCAGCGGTTAGGCTGAAATAATGTTATGAAAGGGAGTGATTTTATCAGATTTCGTTATCAGAAAACATGCCTGGGTCACGGCAAGCAAATAAGCTTAAAAGTAAATTAAATGTTATCAAAATGATGTTGTTTTGGTGGCGTGGCAGGGTGTATTGTAACCCCCTCTTAATTCGTTGTCGTCTGTCGTCAGATAGCCTTCTGGTGAGAGATAAAGTCGCGCGACCTCAAATTATTTAGTGACGAAAATTGTAATTAATTACCTGCTGAATTATGGTCGCCGCAACGGAGTTACAGATACTTAAGTTAACCATAATAAGGAGTTTAGGATGAAAGTCGCAGTCCTCGGCGCTGCTGGTGGTATCGGCCAGGCGCTTGCCCTACTACTGAAAACCCAACTGCCTTCAGGCTCAGAACTCTCCCTGTACGATATTGCTCCGGTAACCCCAGGTGTGGCGGTTGACCTGAGCCACATCCCGACAGCTGTGAAAATCAAAGGCTTCTCCGGTGAAGATGCTCGTCCTGCCCTGCAGGGCGCGGACGTGGTGCTGATCTCCGCTGGCGTGGCGCGTAAGCCAGGCATGGATCGTTCAGACCTGTTCAACGTCAACGCGGGTATTGTGAAAAACCTGGTGCAGCAGATTGCTGAAACCTGCCCGAAAGCGTGCATTGGTATCATCACCAACCCGGTGAACACCACGGTTGCTATCGCGGCAGAAGTGCTGAAAAAAGCCGGTGTTTACGACAAGAACAAACTGTTCGGCGTGACCACGCTGGACATCATCCGTTCCAACACCTTCGTGGCTGAACTGAAAGGTAAACAGCCTTCAGAAGTTGAAGTGCCGGTTATCGGCGGTCACTCTGGTGTCACCATTCTGCCTCTGCTGTCGCAGCTCCCTGGTGTTAGCTTCACCGAGCAGGAAGTGGCTGACCTGACCAAACGCATCCAGAACGCGGGCACCGAAGTGGTGGAAGCGAAGGCGGGTGGCGGTTCTGCAACCCTGTCTATGGGCCAGGCGGCGGCACGTTTTGGTCTGTCACTGGTTCGTGCACTGCAGGGCGAGAAAGGCGTTGTTGAATGCGCGTATGTTGAAGGCGACGGCGAACACGCTCGTTTCTTCTCTCAGCCGCTGCTGCTGGGTAAAAACGGTATCGAAGAACATCAGCCGATTGGCAAGCTGAGCGCGTTTGAACAGAACGCGATGGAAGGCATGCTGGATACGCTGAAGAAAGATATCACTCTGGGCGAAGAGTTCGTTAACAAGTAAAACGGATGTCCCCACAGGCCGGGTAAGCCGTCATGCCGCCCGGCAAAAAAAACGGAGCAATGCGCTCCGTTTTTTTATGCCTGTCAGTTGGTGGCCGGGTATTCCTGAATCGTCACCTGCAGCGTCAGCTTCTTATCGTTACGCATGACTTCAACCGGGATGATAGAGCCAGGACGGATCTCCGCAACCTGATCCATGGTCTCCAGCGCCGATACCGCTGGTATGCCGTTGACCGACACGATGACATCATTAACCTGAATTCCCGCGTTAGCCGCCGGGCCGCCAGGCGACACTTCGTTGACCACGATGCCCTGAATCTGATCGATACCGCCGCCCTGCGAATGCATAGGCGCAATTTCACGACCGCCAATACCAATATAACCGCGGATCACACGGCCATCGCGGATCAGCTTATCCATGATCTTGGTCGCCAGCTGGAATGGAATGGCGAACCCAATCCCTTCCGGCGTCTCACCGTCATTGCTTTTATCGAACGAGAGGGTATTGATACCCATCAGTTCGCCCAGCGAGTTGACCAGCGCACCGCCGGAGTTACCGTGGTTGATGGACGCATCGGTTTGCAGGAAGTTCTGCCGTCCCGACGGGTTGAGGCCAATGCGACCGGTGGCGCTGATAATCCCCTGCGTGATCGTCTGGCCCAGGTTATAAGGGTTACCGATAGCCAGCACGACGTCGCCAATATGAGGGGTTCGTTTACGGTTAATAGGAATAACCGGTAAACCGCCCGTGGCGTTGATCTTCAAAACAGCCAGGTCGGTCAGGCTATCCGAGCCCACCAGCAGGGCCTCAAACACGCGGCCATCCTGCAGGGCAACGATGATCTGGTCGGCATCGTTAATCACGTGTTTGTTGGTAATGATGTAGCCGCGCTCGTCCATAATTACCCCGGAGCCGAGAGTGCGGATCTCCAGCTGGTTATGGGCTGAGCTATTGAGGCCACGGTTATAAACGTTAACCACGGCAGGCGCGGCACGGCGAACGGCCTGGTTGTAGGTCGCAGGCGTTTCATCCGCACTGTCGAACTGAGGCACCGACAGCTTATTGAACTGGCGTAAAGACGGCATGACGACCAGCAGCAGGCCGGCAACAATCAAACCGATGACAATTGAACGAAAGAGCTTTAAAAGCATGATGCGCGTGTCGTTAATAAAGGAACGATTTGCAGCATAACATGAGTTATCCGGACATCACACGCAGCGGTGATGTCCGGAATCGCAAATGCTTAGCGCAACAGAATATAGATAGACTCGTTGCCGCGCATAACCTGCAGGGCAATGACCGCCGGTTTGCTTTCCAGCACCTTGCGCAGTTCTGCGATGGATTGCACGCGATTGCGGTTCACGCCGATGATCACATCATCCTGATGCAATCCGGCCTGCGCGGCAGGGCTGCTCTTCTCGACGGTATCGACGCTAATCCCTTTCGTCCCGTCTTTCAGCTGCCCATCGCTCAGCGTTGCCCCTTGCAGCGCCGGGGCGATAAGCTCCGCGCTGGCAGAGGATGAGGTGCTCTTATCAAGCGTCACTTCGACATCCAGCGGCTTACCATCACGAATCAGGCCTAACTTCACTTTGGCACCCGGTTCGGTGGTGGCAATACGCGAGCGCAGTTCCGCAAAGCTGCTCAGCGGTTTATCGTTCAGGCTGACAATCACATCGCCCGACTTCACGCCAGCTTTTGCCGAGCCGGAGTTTGGCAGCACTTCACTGACAAACGCACCGCGCTGCACATTGATGTTGAACGCTTTCGCGATGTCAGCGCTCATCTCCATCCCTTTGATGCCCAACAGCCCGCGTTTGACCTCACCGAACTGAATGAGCTGCTGCGCCAGCGTTTTGGCCATATTGCTGGGGATAGCAAAACCGATGCCGATACTGCCGCCGCCCGGCGCCAGGATAGCGGTGTTAATCCCAATCAGCTCGCCGTTGAGATTGAGCAATGCCCCGCCGGAGTTCCCGCGGTTAATTGAGGCGTCGGTCTGGATAAAGTTTTCCAGGCCTTCCAGATTCAGACCGCTGCGACCCAGCGCCGAGATTATCCCGGAGGTAGCGGTTTGCCCTAAACCAAACGGATTCCCCACGGCGACGGCAAAATCACCAACACGCAGTTTATCGGAGTCCGCAATGGCAATTTGAGTCAGATTGCTCGGGTTTTGCACCTGCAGCAGTGCGATGTCGCTCTGGTCATCGCCGCCAATCAGTTTGGCCTCAAACTCACGCCCATCGTTGAGCTGTACGCTGATTTTATCGGCCTGACTGATAACATGATTGTTGGTCAGAATATAACCTTTGGCCGCATCAATAATGACGCCAGAACCCAGACCTTCAAAAGGCTGCGCCTGCTGGTCGGGCGACTCATCGCCAAAATATTTTTTCAGTTCTTCAGGTACGCGTTGATTTTGTAATGCCGTGCCTTCTACCTGCACGCTCACTACCGCAGGCAGAACTTTTTCCAGCATTGGCGCAAGGCTTGGAATTGCCGCCTGGCCGGGTACCTGGGAAGGCAGGGCGGCAGATGCAGGGAAGGACGCCGAGAGAGATAACCCGACACTTAACGCTATAGCGCTCAACAGCTGGTTTTTTTTCTTCATCGATGCTGACTCTCGTAACCTGGAATAAAGGAAAAACGGCCCTAAAACACGTTGATGTTATTGAATTTTAAACCGCTGAACAATGAAGTGCTTAATCAATAATAGCTGGGGTCATGAAGAAAGGACGGGCGCAATAGCAGCGCCCGTAAAATAAATTCAGGTTGTGCGATTAATCGCGTTTTGCACCGCCGCGCAGCAGGCCAGACGCGCCATCTGAATAGTCGCGTGGCATCTGAACAGGGGCCTGATCGTTACCGGCTTCAGAGTCGGCCAGACGGTTACGGAATGGATTGGATTCCGCGGTCATTTCTGGCAGCAGGCTGCTGGAGCTTTTTGCCATATGTTGATAGAGCTGACGATAGTCGGTCGCCATGTTGTCCAGCAGCTCGGCGCTACGGGCAAAGTGGCTGACCAGCTCTTCACGATACTCTTCCAGTTCGGCTTTGTTCTTTTCCAGTTCGTACTGCAGTGACTGCTGCTGACGCAATTTGCGATTACCGAAACGCATGGCCACAGCACCAATGACGATGCCGACGACTAAACCGATTAGCGCATATTCCCAGGTCATGAACTTCTCCCGTTGTCTTGTTGTTCCGTAGGGTGTTGGCTCGGCTCCTGCCTGTGCCTGATATTGCCACTATAACCGCTATTTCCGCAGAAGTGGAATCCTGACGTATCATCGCGTAGTGTAGAACGGCCTTTTTTTCATCAGTCACGTCTGCTGGTGAGTATTATTTGAAGGAATAACAATACGTTTATGCAAAACCTGTCCCCTGCATCGCGATACCAACTTGCCCTAAATGAGGGTACACATCAGCCGGATGACGTTCAGCGTGAAGCGGTGAATCGTCTGGATACGATTTATCAGGAGCTCACGGCAAAACCTGCAGAGGGTGAACAGAGCGGTGGGTTGAAGGCGGCTCTGGGGCGGTTGCTCGGAAAAAAAGAGCCACAGACTCATGCGCCGGTGCGCGGTTTGTATATGTGGGGCGGCGTCGGGCGCGGGAAAACCTGGCTGATGGACCTCTTTTATCTGAGCCTGCCGGGTACCCGTAAGCAGCGTCTGCATTTCCACCGCTTTATGCTGCGGGTTCACGAAGAGCTGACGGCACTGCAGGGCAAAAGCGATCCGCTGGAGATTGTGGCCGACAGGTTCAAGGCGGAAACGGACGTACTCTGTTTTGACGAGTTTTTTGTCTCCGATATTACCGACGCCATGCTGCTGGGTGGCCTGATGAAAGCGCTGTTCGCGCGCGGGATAACGCTGGTGGCGACCTCGAATATCCCGCCGGATGAGCTTTACCGCAATGGCCTGCAGCGCGCGCGTTTCCTGCCCGCTATTGATGCCATCAAACAGCACTGCGACATCATGAATGTTGATGCCGGGGTGGATTACCGCCTGCGTACCTTAACTCAGGCGCATCTGTGGCTCTCTCCCTTAAACGATGAGACCACGCAGCAGATGGATAAACTGTGGCTGGCGCTGGCGGGGGCAAAACGGGCTCATGCCCCTGAGCTCGAGATTAACCATCGCCCGCTGCAAACCCTGGGTGTCGAAAATCAAACCCTGGCCGTCTCCTTTGCAACGCTCTGTGTGGATGCCCGCAGCCAGCATGACTACATCGCGCTCTCGCGCCTGTTCCATACCGTGATGCTGCTCAACGTGCCGGTCATGACGCCGCTGATGGAAAGCGAAGCGCGCCGCTTCATTGCGCTGGTCGATGAGTTCTATGAGCGTCACGTGAAGCTTGTGGTCAGCGCCGAGGTACCTTTATATGAGGTGTATAAAGGCGAGCGGCTGAAGTTTGAGTTCCAGCGCTGTCTGTCGCGCCTGCAGGAGATGCAAAGCGAGGAGTATCTTAAGCTTCAGCATATGCCATAAATGCGACCTTCTCCCTGTGGGAGAGGGGCTGGGGGTGAGGGCGGCAGACCGCAAAAACCTTACCCCCGAAAAACCCGCCTCGAATCACATTTAAGGGTCGATCTTTGACCTCAACTTCTCTATAATCTTGCGACCCCACGTTACGAGAAGGTTTTTTTCCCGAAACTTTCTATGTGTCGGCATTAGCTATTCGAAGGGGTAGGTTTGCCGGACTTTGTCGTGTGAACCTCAACTGACTAAACGTTTGGGTGTTCACCAACGTGTAACTTATTATTTGGGTAAGCTTTTAATGAAAACTTTTACAGCTAAACCAGAAACCGTACAGCGCGACTGGTATGTTGTTGACGCGACCGGTAAAACTCTGGGCCGTCTGGCTACTGAACTGGCTCGTCGCCTGCGCGGTAAGCATAAAGCGGAATACACTCCGCACGTTGATACGGGTGATTACATCATCGTTCTGAACGCAGATAAAGTTGCTGTAACCGGCAACAAGCGTACAGACAAAATGTACTACCATCACACTGGCCACATCGGTGGTATCAAAGAAGCGACCTTTGAAGAGATGATTGCTCGCCGTCCTGAGCGTGTGATTGAAATCGCGGTTAAAGGCATGCTGCCAAAAGGCCCGCTGGGTCGTGCTATGTTCCGTAAACTGAAAGTTTACGCAGGTAACGAGCACAACCACGCGGCACAGCAACCGCAAGTTCTTGACATCTAATCGGGATTATAGGCAATGGCTGAAAATCAATACTACGGCACTGGTCGCCGCAAAAGTTCCGCAGCTCGCGTGTTCATCAAACCGGGCAGTGGTAAAATCGTAATCAACCAACGTTCTCTGGAACAGTACTTCGGTCGTGAAACTGCCCGCATGGTAGTTCGCCAGCCGCTGGAACTGGTTGATATGGTAGAAAAACTGGATCTGTACATCACCGTTAAAGGTGGTGGTATCTCCGGTCAGGCAGGTGCGATCCGTCACGGTATCACCCGCGCTCTGATGGAGTACGACGAATCCCTGCGTTCTGAACTGCGTAAAGCTGGCTTCGTTACTCGTGACGCTCGTCAGGTTGAACGTAAGAAAGTGGGTCTGCGTAAAGCACGTCGTCGTCCACAGTTCTCCAAACGTTAATCCTTTTCTGCTTACGCAGAAACGATTGGCGAAAAACCCGCTTCGGCGGGTTTTTTTTTATGGATAATGTGCAGGTTATCCACAGCATCACTGCATATATCTTCTCTTTTTCCACATTTCCAGAATCCCCTCACCACAAAGCCATCAAAATCTGGTAAACTATCATCCAATTTTCTGCCCAAATATCGGTGAATACTCGTTTTTTGTTCGATTCTTGAACAATGTGTTTTCTCTGGGATGGGCGATACAACATCTGGCTGGCCCTGTTTGGGCTGGTAGCAGTAAAAATTCTGAATATACCTGGAGGTTTTCATGGCTGTCGCTGCCAACAAACGTTCGGTAATGACGCTGTTTTCTGGTCCTACTGACATTTATAGCCATCAGGTTCGTATCGTGCTGGCCGAGAAGGGTGTCAGTTTTGAGATCGAGCATGTGGAAAAGGATAACCCGCCTCAGGATCTGATCGATCTCAACCCGAGCCAAAGCGTACCGACGCTGGTGGATCGCGAGCTGACCCTGTGGGAATCCCGTATCATTATGGAATATCTGGATGAGCGTTTCCCGCATCCACCACTGATGCCTGTTTACCCTGTTGCACGTGGTGAAAGCCGCCTGTACATGCAGCGTATCGAAAAAGACTGGTACACGCTGATGAACGTTATCGTCAACGGTTCCTCTTCTGAAGCAGACGCTGCACGTAAGCAACTGCGTGAAGAGCTGCTGGCGATTGCCCCTGTGTTTGGTCAGAAACCATTCTTCCTGAGCGATGAGTTCAGCCTGGTAGATTGCTACCTGGCGCCGTTGCTCTGGCGTCTGCCAACCCTGGGCGTAGAGTTCAGCGGTCCGGGCGCGAAAGAGCTGAAGGGCTACATGACTCGCGTATTTGAACGCGATTCTTTCCTGGCATCTTTAACTGAACCGGAACGTGAAATGCGTCTCGGCCGAGGCTAATGACTGTGGAAATGTCACAACTTACCCCACGCCGTCCGTATCTGCTGCGCGCCTTCTATGAATGGCTGCTGGATAACCAGCTCACGCCGCACCTGGTTGTGGATGTGACGTTGCCGGGCGTGCAGGTTCCTATGGAATATGCACGTGACGGGCAGATCGTACTGAACATCGCGCCGCGCGCGGTGGGTAACCTTGAACTGGCCAACGACGAAGTGCGCTTTAACGCGCGTTTCGGCGGTGTGCCGCGTCAGGTTTCTGTACCGCTGGCTGCGGTGCTGGCGATTTATGCGCGTGAAAACGGTGCAGGCACCATGTTTGAGCCGGAAGCGGCTTATGACGAGGATGTTGTCGGCCTCAATGACGAAAACGGCGCTTCGGAAAACGAAAGCGAAACGCTGATGTCGGTCATTGAGGGTGACAAGCCCGATCACAATGACGATCCTGATGACGATCCGCCGCCGCGCGGAGGCCGTCCGGCACTGCGCGTTGTGAAGTAGTAAAAGCATTTTTATCGACTATCCAGTTAGTTATTCAGACTAGCTGGATTTTTTATGTCTTTTTATGTCAAAACGTTTAATAAAGTAAATTATATACATCCCTTCTTTTTTGCCTGTCCCCACCGATCGGATAATTTCAAGCTATATCTCCGCTGAATATAATATGTCGTTTTAAAGCTATATACACTCTTATAAATAAATATCGCTTATTGATAACGTTATTCTAAATACATAAATTAATTTTTCTAAATTGCTTGTATTTATAAAGATTATATTATCTACGCATGCTCTCAAGCATGACGATAAACAGTATGGGATAAATTTATTTATCCCTGCTGTATTTAATATTGCAATTACTCATATGTTAAGGAATAACAAGTGAAAAAGGTTTTACTCGCTACTGCGCTCTCTCTCTGTGTGACATCCGCTTTTGCGGCTAACCCGACTGCCGTTCTGAAAGTCAAAGGTACGCTGACTAATTCAGCCTGTACGCCTCAGTTAAGCAACGGCGGAACGGTTGACTACGGCACAATTAGTTTGGGTGGTTTAAGCTCAACGGCAGTTAACCAGCTGGGCCAGAAAGACATCGATCTGACTATTACCTGCACCGCAGCAACAAAAGTGTCCTGGAATATGATTGACGATCGCGCTGATTCTAACGCGAAACTCACCGTTGAGAATGGCGTGTTTGGTGGTGGTTCTAATTCGTCTGAAAGCCAGACTTACGGTGTAGGTAAAACAACAGGTGCAACACCAGTGAACATCGGAACTTACTCGCTGTTCGTTAAAACTGACAGCGTGATGGCTGACGGCGCTAAAGTTGACCCAATTTACCAGCAGAATGCTACGGGTAACTGGTCGAAGAGCACCAACGGTACAACTCAGGGCGATAACTATCGTGATTTCACCGTTGCAACTGTTGGCACCCTGGCTCCACTGGCGTTCCAGACCGCAACCTTCCCACTGGTGACCTCTCTGGCGATCCAGGATACCACCACGCTGGCGATCACTGATGACACCCAGCTTGATGGTCAGGTGACTATCAGCCTGCGTTATCTGTAAGACTTTTAATCGAGTAAACGTAATTTAATTAACCGGAGAGTAAATGCGCTGCATTTACTCTCTTTTTAACGGCGCGATAAACATGGACTGTTCTGTTGTTGCTTTCAAGGAGATATTATTATGCATTGTTTAAAATCTACTTTATTTAACACGCTGATTACTGCCGCGTTATTATCTGCCAGTGTTGCTGTACATGCAGAAGGCATGGTGCCTGAAACCAGTCTGTTAATCATTGATGAAGCGACGCACAGTGGAACGATTAACGTCAAGAATACCGATTCGCATCCTTCACTTTTATATACAAATGTCGTTGACCTGCCGGACGATACCGGTCTTAAGCTTATTGCAACGCAGCCGGTAGTACGTCTTGAGCCAGGTCAGACGCAGCAGCTGCGCTTTATTCTTCAGAACAAACAGCCATTGGATGTAGAGCATTATAAACGCGTCACATTCGACGGTATTCCGCCTAAAAACGATGATAAAAAAATAAAGATTGGCATTAACATTCGCCAGGATATCCCCGTGCTTATTCGTCCGGCATCCCTGGGTGTGGTCACTGATGCCTGGAAGTTCCTGAAGTGGTCCTCAAACGGCACATCCGTCACCGTAAACAATCCCAGCAAATATGTGGTCCGTCTTGGGCAGAACGTGATGCTGCTGCCTTCAGGGGTGAGTGCCTCTCTGTCCAAAACCTACATTCTTCCTGGCGAAACGCTAACGGCTGATATGAGTAAGAAAGTCAGTGGTGACAGCAGCGTTAAGTTTTTCCCGGCCAGCCGCTATGGCGTTGAGGTCCCGAGCTTTACGTCGGAATTAAATTAATAAAATAGGGATATGACGGTGAGTAAACAAAGCCGCCTTGCACTTTGTGTCCGCGCCATTCTTTGCCGCACATTACCTCTGGTGTTACTTGATTCAACATCCGTACTGGCGAGGGAGGTCACCTTCGACACGGGGATAATGCAAACGCTGGGGTTGAATAAAGATCTCAACCATTACTTCGCAGAAGCACCGCGCTTTTTACCCGGAACCCACTCCGTTTCGGTGAAGGTCAACGGGAAAGAACGAGGAATGGCTGCAGTTCGTTTCAACAAAGACGGCATGCTTTGCTTTGATAACGATCTCATGGAGTTTGCTGGGCTGATGCCTGTGTCAATAAAGTCCGGTGAGGAGTGTCATGATATTCGGGATAACTATCCTAAAGCCGTCATCAACGCCTTGCCTAACCAGGAGGCCGTTGAACTCTATCTGCCAGCTGAAGCGGTGAACAGTCTGTCGTCGGATATCAAAAACTTCCAGCATGGCGGAACGGCGGCGCTGCTGAACTATTCATTGTTCAGCACCCATAACGACTATGGTGACAATGACAGCAGCCGCTACTCTCAGGCCAGCCTGGAAGCCGGATTCAACACGATGGACTGGGCATTGCGCAGCCGTTATATCCTGACGGATGACGACGGTAGCCGAAATGCCGAAAGCATTTACACCTATGCAGAGCATGTCTTTACCGCGCAAAAAATGACGATGCAGGTGGGTGAAATCAACGCCATGTCTAACGTGTTGAGCGGGGTGCCGATTACCGGCGTTCAGTTTATGCCGACCAGCGGTCTGGCGAGAGCAAGCTCTGGCGTGAGCGTTTCCGGTATTGCCCAGTCTTCCCAGGCACGTGTCGAAATCCGCCAGAACGGTCAACTGGTCTTCAGTACCCTTGTGCCAGCCGGCCCCTTCACGCTGGATGACGTGCCCGTGGTTCGCAACAATGTGGGTCTGGACGTCTCGGTGGTGGAATCCGACGGCGCAACTAACCGTTTCATCGTCCCGGCGTCTCAGGTAAGGGCGCGCAACCTTTCACGCCCGCAGGGTCTAACCCTTTCTGTAGGTCAGGTGCGCAGCATCGACAGCGACTATAACGATCCGCTGGTGATGAACATCTCTGACGGCTGGCGTGTCTCTCCGTGGATGAATCTCCTGGCTTCAGGTGCCGCTGCGGAAAACTATCAGGCGGCAGGCGGCAGGACAGAGTTCCTGGTAAGCGATGACTGGACCCTTTCAACGGGGGCGGCAGTCAGCAATGCGAGCTTTGGTGACAGCAGCAGCGGGGTAAAAACCGAGCTGCAAAGTGATTACATCCTGAACGAGTACGTCGGTCTTTCAGGCAGTGCGACGCATTACAGCGGAGAGTACCGCGAACTGGCTGATGCGATGGATGATGATTATCAGGGATACGACAACACCTATTCCGGCAACGTTCGCTTCTCCTCCCCTCTGGCGGGGGTGTTTAGCGCAGGGTTCAACTACAACCAGACCAGCGGTGACGGCGAAGATTCACGTTACCTCTTGCTGTCATGGGGCAAGACCTTTACGTACGCGTCAGTATCCATGAACTGGCAAAGTGCGGTCGGTAATGTCGATGACGATCAGGACAATGAGATGTTCTACGTCAACGTGAGCATCCCGCTCGGCGGCAGTCAGTCCATCAGTACCTATATGCGTAAACAGGGTGATAGCACCTCCTATGGCGCGTCTAACAGCGGCTCGCTGGGAGACAATACGAACTATTACATCTCAGCCGATCGCGATCAGGATTCGAAAGACAACAGCTTCAACGGCAACATCAACACTAACCTGCGCTATACGCAACTGAGCGTGGGGGGCGGAACCAGTGGGGATAATCAGCGGAACTACAATGCGACATTGTCGGGTGGCGTGGCCATGCATAAAGAGGGTGTGACTTTCTCGCCGTATACGATTCAGGACACCTTCGCGATTGCCAGACTGAGCGAGAAGAAGAGCGGCGTTGAAATCTCCACTCCGCAAGGTACCGTCTGGACCGATCCATGGGGCCAGGCCGTGGTACCTTCACTCAACGAATGGCATAACTCCCGCATAGAAATTGATGCTAATAAGCTGCCGCAGAGTATGACGCTGGCTAACGGCACGAAATATATTGCCGCAGGCCATGCCTCGGTCAGCGAGATTGATTTCAAAGTACTTAACAGCCGCCGCGTCATGCTAAGCGTTAAGCAGGCTGACGGTCAGCCCCTGAGTAAAGGGATCTCGATTGTTGATGAGAAAGGTAACTATATCGTGACCACGGTTGATGATGGCCACGTCTTTATTAACGATGCCGATCAGCTGAGCGCGCTCTACGCGCTAGACGGTGACAATAACCGACTGTGTAAGATTGATTACACCCTGGCTGATAAGCGTGACGAAAATGCCTTCTATGAAGAAGTGAACGGAGTCTGCCGATGAACAGTCGACACTTATCGGGCTTAGTGGCCTTGCTGATGCTCGGCGTGACAGGAATAACCCATGCTGAAGAGTGCCAGCTCAGTCTCTCACAGCCGGTGGTGGATTATCATGAGATGCGCCGGGATACGATCGAAACGACGCAGCAGGACTGGCATAAAATGGCCGATCGTGACATCACGGTAAATGTTTTTTGCCCTCAGTCTCAGCAGATGGCGGTGATACTGCGCGGTACAGCGGGAGATAAGGGGCGGTTTCTTTTTGGGCAGTCCGGCGGTGTCGCAGTCAAAATTGACAACATGACCGTCGATGGCAAAAGTTACACCGTGGGTAAAACGGTCGATCAGCTGAATTTTACGCCGGAAAACGGTACACCGACGCCGTTCTATCTGCGTAATAACGAGGCGGTGATTGCGCTTGAGAATAACCAGGTCCCTTCCGGCCAGCAGATGAGTTTCAACGTAACGCTCTCACCGGTTCTCAACGAAAGCGCGTTCAGCCATCTGACAGATCAAACTACGCTGGAAAGTGATTTGACCTGGAGCTTATTGACGAAGTAACCCTTCTTTTTGCGGCACCACAGAAAAGCGGAGCTGCAGGGGGAAAATCAAAGGCGGTTAACCGCATAAAAAAAGCCGGATGGTATTTGCCATCCGGCTTATTTCTTACACTTCCAGGTAGTTCAGAATACCGTCAGCGGCTTTACGGCCTTCGGCAATCGCGGTAACGACCAGGTCGGAACCGCGAACGATATCACCGCCAGCAAAGATTTTCGGGTTGCTGGTCTGGAACGCGTTTTCGTTGCCTTCCGGCGCAATAACACGACCCTGAGAGTCCAGCTCTACGCTGTGCTTCGCCAGCCACTCCATGCTGTGAGGACGGAAACCGAACGCCATTACTACGGCATCGGCCGGGATCACATGCTCGGAACCTGCCACGATCTCTGCGCGACGACGACCTTTCGCATCCGGCGCACCCATCTCAGTGCGCGCCATTTTCACGCCGCTCACTTTGCCGTTGGCATTCACTTCAATACCCAGAGGCTGGATGTTGAACTGGAATTCCACGCCCTCTTCACGCGCGTTTTTCACTTCGCGTTTAGAGCCCGGCATGTTCTCTTCGTCACGACGATAGGCGCAGATCACGTGTGCCGCATTCTGGCGAATGGAGGTACGCACGCAGTCCATCGCGGTATCACCCCCGCCCAGCACCACCACGCGTTTGCCTTCCATGCTGACATACGGCTCATCGGCGGTTTCGCCATAGCCCATGATCTGTTTGGTATTGGCAATCAGGAACGGCAGTGCGTCGAATACGCCCGGCGCATCTTCGTTCTCCAGACCACCGCGCATGGACTGATAGGTTCCCACGCCCAGGAAGACGGCGTCGTAATCCTTCAGCAGGTCGTCGAGCTGCACGTCGCGACCGACTTCCACGTTCAGTTTGAACTCAATGCCCATACCGGTGAAGATTTCACGGCGACGGGTCATGACCTCTTTTTCCAGCTTGAAGGCCGGAATACCGAAGGTCAGCAGACCGCCGATTTCCGGATGGCGGTCAAAGACCACGGCCTTCACGCCGTTACGGGTCAGAACGTCCGCACAGGCCAGGCCCGCCGGGCCCGCACCGATGATCGCCACACGCTTGTCGGTTTGCTTCACGCCGGTCATATCCGGACGCCAGCCCATTTCGAAGGCTTTATCGTTGATATAGCGTTCGATATTACCGATGGTCACCGCGCCAAATTCGTCGTTCAGCGTACAGGAACCTTCGCACAGACGGTCCTGAGGACACACGCGGCCGCACACTTCCGGCAGGGTGTTTGTCTGGTGAGACAGCTCGGCAGCTTCAAAAATACGTCCTTCGTTGGCCAGTTTCAGCCAGTTCGGGATGTAGTTATGGACCGGACATTTCCATTCGCAGTAAGGGTTACCGCAGGACAGGCAGCGGTCTGCCTGTGCTTTGGCCTGGCCTTCTGAAAACGGCTCATAGATTTCTACAAATTCAATTTTACGGATCTTCAGCGGTTTTTTTGGCGGATCAACACGCTGCAGGTCGATAAACTGGTATACGTTCTGGCTCATCTGAATTCCTTACTGCGCCTGCACACGCAGCTCTGCTGCGCTACGACTACGGTGACCCAACAGGGCTTTAACATCGCTGGACTTCGGTTTAACCAGCGCGAATTTCGCAGAGAACGCCGGCCAGTTGGCCAGGATCTCTTCGCCGCGCGAAGAACCGGTATGCTGCACGTGTTCGGTAATCAAACCGCGCAGGTGTTCTTCGTGGATAGCCAGCGTTTCAACGTCCAGCACTTCCACCAGTTCAGGGTTCACGCGTTTGCGGAACTCACCGTCTTCATCCAGGACGTAAGCAAAACCGCCCGTCATGCCTGCGCCAAAGTTCACGCCGGTTTTACCCAGGACGCACACAATCCCGCCCGTCATGTATTCACAACCGTTATCACCGATACCTTCAACCACGGTGATGGCACCGGAGTTACGTACGGCAAAACGTTCACCTGCACGACCCGCTGCAAACAGACGACCGCCGGTCGCGCCGTACAGACAGGTGTTACCGATGATGCTGGCATCGCAGCTACGGAAGGCTGAACCGACCGGCGGACGCACTGCCAGCAGACCACCCGCCATGCCTTTACCGACATAGTCGTTGGCATCACCAGTCAGATACAGTTCAACGCCGCCGGCGTTCCACACGCCGAAGCTCTGACCCGCGGTACCGCTGAAGTGCGCGGTAATCGGGTCGGCCGCCAGGCCCTGGTCACCGTGCGTTTGCGCGATGTAACCGGAAAGCGATGCACCGACAGAACGATCAGTGTTGCGAATATCAAACCAGAACGTTTTGCTCTGCTTGTCATCCACGTACGGCTTCGCTTGCTGCAGCAGCTGCGCGTTCAGCACGCCATTGTCGAACGGCGGGTTGTTCTCGGTGCAGTAGACCGCTTTGCCAGGATGTGGCTCGGCAGTTTCCAGCAACTTAGACAGCTCCAGCTTCTGCTGTTTGGCTGTGAAACCTTCCAGCTCTTTGAGCAGGTCGGTACGGCCAATCAGATCCACCAGGCGTTTCACGCCCAGCTGTGCCATCAGCTCACGGGTTTCGCGGGCGATGAAATCAAAGTAGTTCGTCACTTTGAACGGCAGGCCGTGGTAATGGTTCTTACGCAGCTTCTCGTCCTGGGTTGCAACACCGGTTGCACAGTTGTTCAGGTGGCAAATACGCAGGTATTTACAGCCGAGCGCGACCATAGGGCCCGTGCCGAAACCAAAGCTTTCCGCACCCAGAATCGCCGCCTTGATAATGTCGAGGCCGGTTTTCAGGCCGCCATCCACCTGCAGACGGATCTTATGACGCAGACCGTTAGCCACCAGCGCCTGCTGGGTTTCCACCAGGCCAAGCTCCCACGGACAGCCCGCGTATTTCACGGAGGAGAGTGGGCTTGCCCCGGTACCACCGTCATAACCGGCGATGGTGATCAGGTCCGCATAGGCTTTTGCCACACCGGTCGCGATGGTGCCAACGCCCGGTTCGGAAACCAGCTTCACGGATATCATCGCTTTCGGGTTGACCTGTTTCAGGTCGAAAATCAGCTGCGCCAGATCCTCGATAGAGTAAATATCGTGATGCGGTGGCGGAGAAATCAGCGTCACACCCGGTACGGAGTAGCGTAATTTGGCGATATACGGCGTGACTTTATCACCCGGTAACTGGCCGCCTTCGCCCGGTTTTGCACCCTGAGCGACTTTAATCTGAATCACGTCGGCGTTAACCAGATACGCTGGCGTGACGCCAAAGCGACCGGATGCAACCTGCTTGATACGTGAGACTTTGTTGGTGCCATAACGGGCAGGGTCTTCACCACCTTCACCGGAGTTTGAATTGCCGCCGATGCTGTTCATTGCTTCAGCCAGCGCTTCGTGAGCTTCCGGGCTGAGCGCACCGATGGACATTGCCGCGGTGTCAAAGCGTTTAAACAGTTCAGTGGCAGGCTCAACGTCGTCAATGCTGACGGCTTCATCACCCGGGTTCAGCGCCAGCAGGTCGCGCAGCGTCGCCGCCGGACGGCTGTTCACCAGTTCAGCATACTGCTGGTAATCGCTGTACTCGCCGCTCTGAACGGCCTGTTGCAGCGTACGCACCACGTCCGGGTTATAAGCGTGATATTCACCGCCGTGGACATACTTCAGCAGACCACCTTGATCCAGCGGCTTACGTGCCAGCCAGGCGCGTTTCGACAGGTTCATCAGATCCTGCTGGAAGTCAGCGAATCCGGCACCGCCGATACGGCTGATAACGCCCTGGAAGCAAAGTGTCGCCACGTCGTCATGCAGACCGACCGCTTCAAACAGCTTCGAGCAGCGGTAGGAGGCGATGGTCGAGATGCCCATTTTGGACATGATTTTGTACAGGCCTTTGTTGATGCCGTTACGGTAGTTCAGCATCACCGTGCGGTAATCTTTGTCGATAGCACGGGTATCCACGAGACGCGCCAGCGTTTCGTAGGCCAGGTACGGGTAAATAGCCGTCGCACCAAAGCCTAACAGCACGGCAAAGTGGTGCGGATCGCGGGCGCTGGCGGTTTCAACAATGATGTTGGCGTCGCAGCGCAGGCTCTTATCGACCAGACGCGTCTGGATAGCACCTACCGCCATGGGGGCCGGTACCGGCAGACGGTTTTTCGCAATATTGCGGTCAGAAAGCACCAGCAGAACGGTACCGTTACGCACCATCTGTTCCGCTTTGTCACACAGCGCATTCACCGTCTCTTCGAGGGTCGCTTCGGTCACGTCGAAAGTGATATCGAGCGTGTCGGCGCGGTAGTGATCCTCTTTCAGGGTGGTGAGCTGTTTGAAATCAGAGTACAGCAGGATCGGCGATTTAAAGGTCAGGCGGTGCGCCTGGCCTTCAGCTTCGCAGAAGACGTTCATCTCGCGACCAATGCTGGTGGCCAGTGACATCACGTGTGCTTCACGTAGCGGATCGATTGGCGGGTTGGTCACCTGCGCAAACTGCTGACGGAAGTAGTCATAAATGATGCGTGGCTGGCTGGAGAGCACGGCAAACGGGGTATCGTCACCCATGGAGCCGACCGCTTCCTGGCCATTTTCACCGAGTACGCGGATCACGGAATCCAGCTCTTCGGCGCTGTAGTTAAACTGTTTCTGGAAGCTGGCGAGCGTATCGTCGTCCAGCTCACGACTGCCCACTTCTTCATCCGGCAGATCTTCGAATGGCACCAGGCGACGAACGTTTTTCTCCATCCACTCTTTGTACGGATGGCGGCTCTTAAGATCGTTATCGGTTTCAGCAGAGTGCAGAATGCGCCCACCGCGGGTGTCGATAACCATCAGCTCGCCCGGGCCAACGCGGCCTTTCTCAACCACTTCGTCAGGCTGGTAATCCCAGATACCGACTTCAGAGGCGCAGGTGATGAGCTTATCTTTGGTGATGACGTAGCGTGCCGGACGCAGACCGTTACGGTCCAGGTTACAGGCAGCAAAGCGACCGTCGGACATAACGATGCCCGCCGGGCCATCCCACGGCTCCATGTGCATGGAGTTAAAGTCGAAGAACGCGCGCAGCTCTGGATCCATATCCGGGTTGTTTTGCCATGCCGGTGGCACGAGCAGACGCATGGCGCGCACGATATCCATACCGCCTGCCAGCAGCAGCTCCAGCATGTTATCCATGGAGCTGGAGTCAGAGCCGGTTTCGTTAACGAACGGCGCGGCATCGTGCAGGTCAGGGATCAGTGGCGTCTGGAACTTATAGGTACGAGCACGCGCCCACTGGCGGTTACCGGTAATGGTATTGATCTCGCCGTTGTGCGCCAGGTAGCGGAACGGCTGCGCCAGCGGCCAGCGAGGGACGGTGTTGGTGGAGAAGCGCTGGTGGAAGAGGCAGATGGCCGATTCCAGACGCAGGTCCGCCAGGTCCAGGTAGAAGCGCGGCAGGTCAGCCGGCATACACAGACCTTTATAGATGTTCACCAGGTTAGAGAGGCTACAGACGTAGAACTCCTTGTCGTCCTGGAGACGTTTTTCAATGCGACGACGGGCGATAAACAGACGGCGTTCCATATCACGCGGACGCCAGCCCGCAGGGGCATTAACAAAAATCTGTTCAATTCGAGGCAGCGAGGAGAGGGCGATTTCGCCGAGTACCCCTTCGTTGGTTGGCACATCGCGCCAGCCAACAATAGACAGGGTTTCACGTTGAAGTTCTTCTTCGACGATGCGGCGTGAGGCGGCAGCTTTTTCAGGATCCTGATTCAGGAACAGCATACCGACAGCGTAGTTTTTGGCTAAACGCCAGCCGCGCTCTTCCGCAACGATACGGAAGAAACGATCCGGTTTTTGCAGCAGCAGACCGCAACCGTCGCCGGTTTTACCATCAGCAAGGATGGCACCACGGTGCTGCATGCGGGCCAGTGCGTGAATAGCAGTACGCACTACCTTGTGGCTAGGTTCGCCTTCTATGTGGGCGATCAGGCCGAAACCACAGTTATCCTTCTCAAGGGATTTATCGTACAACATATCAGTGAACCTCCCCAGGCTCGTCGGGCTTCCCACTGAACCGTGGCGCACAGGCACAGAAAGAGCATGGCGACGGGGTTTGCGTTTCATACGCGTACCTCGCATTCGCCCTCTTTTTCATCCTTTCGCGCAGGTAAACAAGTTTGAGGACTTGCTTCAGAGGGAATCTCAATTACTGCATAAATATGATGAGCAGGCTGCTCATCCAGAAAGCTTCCAGCGGATTTCCAACTTATCGGGAATTGGTACACAGGTCAAATGGCAATCTTATTTATACAAAAATGTGCTAAAGAGCTCTTAACCATTTGTATATAAAAGAAATTCAACTCTATTTACAACGTTTGTAAGCTGTGGTGAGACGCAGCGGAGTGTGATCTGACTCACTATATGAAAGCGGTATTATCGATGTAGCGTGCTGAATAGCCGTTTTTTAGCAGAATAATTCTCTACGATGAAATGCAAACCCGCATAAAGTCACTGTTTTTCAGTGCTGACGCTATAAGTGAAAAAAACAATCAGAACATAAGGAAAAGTAATCACAACTGGCGTGAATGAAATTGCAGTAATCCTGAGTATTTATTCATAGAGATAAAGGCCGTCCAGGGCGATTGATCCAGGTCATCGCCGACAGAGGCTAAAAATGGCAGGCTTGTCCCCTTTCTTTGGGACGGTCTATCAGATTATGCAGTTACAGAAATTAGTCAATATGTTTGGTGGGGATCTTTTGCAGCGTTATGGGCAAAAGGTTCACAAGCTGACGCTGCATGGCGGTTTTAGCTGCCCGAACCGTGACGGGACGATCGGGCGCGGGGGCTGTACTTTCTGTAATGTGGCGTCTTTTGCTGACGAAGCGCAGCAGCATCGTTCTATCATCGAACAGCTGTCCCATCAGGCGAGTCTGGTCAACCGTGCGAAACAGTATCTGGCCTATTTCCAGGCCTACACCAGCACATGGGCGGAAGTACAGGTCTTGCGCTCCATGTATCAGCAGGCGGTAAGTCAGGCCAGTATCGTAGGGCTGTGTGTGGGCACCCGCCCGGACTGCGTGCCGGAAGCGGTACTGGACCTGCTCAGCGAGTACAAGGAACAAGGGTATGAGATCTGGCTGGAGCTGGGCCTGCAAAGTGCGCACGACAAAACTCTGCACCGCATCAACCGTGGACATGATTTCGCCTGTTACCAGCGCACCACACGTCTCGCGCGTGAGCGTGGGCTGAAGGTGTGCTCACACCTGATTGTCGGCCTGCCAGGCGAAGGGCAGCAGCACGGTCTTGAGACACTGGAAAAGGTGATCGAGACCGGTGTGGACGGAATTAAGCTGCATCCACTGCACATCGTGAAGGGCAGTATCATGGCCAAAGCCTGGGAAGCCGGGCGCTTAACCGGTATTGAGCTTGATGCGTATACGATGACGGCGGGGGAGATGATTCGGCACACCCCGCCGGAGATTGTCTACCACCGCATCTCCGCCAGCGCCCGCCGTCCAACGCTTCTTGCACCGCTCTGGTGTGAGAACCGCTGGACGGGGATGGTGGAAATCGACCGTTATCTGCAAGAGCACGGCGTACAGGGATCGGCGCTTGGTCGCCCCTGGGTTCCCCGCTTACCGGCGACGACCGCCTAACAGGCTCCCCAGCATGCCGCGTACAATCTGATTCGTGACCTGACGCGCTGCACTTTTCGCCATGGTCTGCACGACGCCATCGCGTTTGCCGCCGCGTGGTCCGGTTGTACCAAACAGGATATCCTTAAGCCCGCTCAGGATGCCGTCGTCAACGGCAACAGACTGGCCTTTGGCGGCAGGCGCGTCCTGGGATTCGGTGGTGGCCTGTACCCCTTTTTGCAGCATCTCGAATGCCGACTCGCGATCCACGTCGTCCTCATACTTACCATACAGCGGGGAGCGGTTAATCAGGCCGTTGCGTTCATCGTCCGTCACGGGCCCCATCCGGGAGCAAGGGGCAATCACCATTGCGCGCTCCACAACGGACGGGCTGCCTTTTGCATCCAGGAAAGAGATAAGCGCTTCACCGGTGCCCAACGCCTGGATGGCCGCTTCGGTATCAAATGCCGGGTTCGCTCGCATGGTTTGCGCGGCGGCTTTGACGGCCTTCTGATCTTTCGGTGTAAAGGCGCGCAGGGCATGCTGTACGCGGTTGCCAAGCTGTCCCAGCACGTTGTCAGGAATATCGGACGGGTTTTGCGAAACAAACCAGACGCCGACGCCTTTTGAGCGGATCAGGCGGATCACCTGTTCAATCTTATCCAGCAGAACCTGTGGCGCATCGTTAAACAGCAGGTGCGCTTCGTCGAAGAAGAAGACCAGCTTGGGTTTGTCGAGATCGCCGGCTTCAGGTAACTGCTCGTACAGTTCAGAGAGCATCCACAGCAGGCTGGCGGCGTAGAGCTTCGGCATCTGGTAAAGCTTCTCTGAGCTCAGAATATTGATGATGCCTTTCCCGTTGCTGTCGGTGCGCATCCAGTCCTTGATATCCAGCATCGGCTCGCCAAAGAAATGTTCGGCACCCTGTTGCTCCAGGGTCAGTAACCCGCGCTGGATGGCACCGACTGAGGCGCTGCTGATATTACCGTACTGGTTCTGGAACGATTTGGCGTTATCACCGATGTACTGGGTAATGGCCCGCAGATCTTTGAAATCAAGCAGCAGCAGACCCTGGTCGTCGGCAATACGGAAGATGATGTTCAGTACACCGGACTGCACGTCGTTGAGGTTGAGCAGACGAGCCAGCAGCAGCGGACCGAGATCGGAGACGGTTGCACGTACCGGGTGACCTTTCTCACCAAAGATATCCCATAACACGACCGGATTGTTGTGCGGTGTCCAGTCCGTGATGCCGATATTTTTGAGTCGGTCGAGCAGTTTTTCGGACGGAGTGCCTTCCTGAGCAACACCGGTTAAATCGCCTTTTACATCGGCCATAAAGACCGGTACGCCGATCTCTGAAAGCGACTCTGCCAGTTTCTGCAGGGTCACGGTTTTCCCCGTCCCGGTGGCCCCGGTGATGAGACCGTGACGGTTGGCCATCGCGGGCAGTAAAAACAGCTCTTTGTCCAGCGTGCGGGCAATTAACAATGGTGTACTCATAATGCGCTTCCTCTCTTAGTCCTCGGTCGAGTATAGGCAACCTGACGGCAAAATGGCTGAGTAAATTGCTGACTTTGCGGCGCATTATCCAGCGCGGACTATGCTTTTGCATACGGTTCACAAAATTTTGGAAAACTATGTCCAGATTCTTCTTTAACGATCGCAAACAGCTGGTCAATGACGCCATCGAAGGCATACTGATTTCGGCACCACACGCTAATCTCGTCAAACTTGATATCGACCCGGCCATTCGGGTGGTGGCGCGCAGCGACTGGGATAAAAGCCGGGTGGCGGTTATTTCAGGCGGTGGCTCTGGTCACGAACCTGCACACGCCGGGTTTGTCGGCAAAGGGATGCTCACGGCAGCGGTGTGCGGTGATCTTTTTGCTTCGCCGAGCGTTGATGCGGTGCTGAACGCTATTGTGGCGGTAACGGGCGATCGGGGTTGTCTGCTGATCGTGAAAAATTACACCGGCGACCGGCTTAATTTCGGCCTGGCGGCAGAAAAAGCCAAGCGTTATGGCCTGAAGGTCGAGATGGTCATTGTCGCCGATGATATTGCCCTGCCGGATAACAAGCAGCCGCGCGGTATCGCCGGTACGGCACTGGTTCATAAAATCGCGGGCTATGCGGCAGAGCACGGCAAATCACTGACCGAGGTGCGCGATATCGCGCAACAGGCTTGCGATAATCTCTGGAGCCTGGGCGTGGCAATGCAAACCTGTAACCTGCCGGGCAGTGATGATGAAGAGGGGCGGATCAGGCAGGGGCACGTGGAGCTGGGGCTCGGGATCCACGGCGAGCCTGGTGCCTCGGTTGTCGATACGCAAAACAGCAAAGCCATTATCGACACGCTGGTCGAGCCGCTCAAAGCGCAGGCCGGTAACGGGCGTTTTGCGGTGCTTATCAATAACCTCGGCGGCGTGTCGGCGCTGGAGATGGCGTTGCTCACCAAAGAGCTGGCCCACTCGGCGCTGAAAGAGAATATCGCTTATCTGATTGGTCCGGCACCGCTGGTGAGTGCCCTGGATATGAAAGGCTTTTCGCTGACGTTGCTGAAGCTTAACGATCTGTTCGAAAAAGCTCTCCATGAAGAGGTGGAGACGTTGGGCTGGCAGAAGCCGGTGGCGTTTGCGCCGCTGCGCGTGCAGGAACATAGCGCGATCCATGACCGCGTGGAATATACCGCCTCGGACAATCCACGGGTCGCAGAGATCGTCTCCACGGTCACGCAGACGCTGATCCAGCTGGAAAACCGCCTCAATGCGCTGGATGCCAAAGTGGGTGATGGCGATACGGGCTCTACCTTTGCGCAAGGGGCGCGGGATATTGCGCAGCGTCTGGAGAAGAAACAGCTTCCGCTAAATGATGTGTCGACGCTGTTGCTGCTGGTTGGCGAGCGGCTGGCAACGGTTATGGGGGGCTCAAGCGGTGTGCTGATGTCGATCTTCTTTACCGCTGCCGGGCAGACGTTGCACGACGGTCAGCCGTTGCCGGAAGCGCTCTTAAGCGGGCTGGCGCAGATGAAGCAGTATGGTGGGGCAGATCTTGGCGATCGCACCTTGATCGATGCCCTGCAACCGGCGCTGGAGGCATTGCAGAAAGGCGACCTTCAGGCTGCTGCGCAGGCTGCGAACGCGGGCGCTGAGGCGACAGCGAATATGGTGAAAGCGGGTGCCGGACGTTCGTCGTATGTCAACAAAGAGAACCTGGAGGGTGTGACCGACCCGGGGGCCGTGGCGGTGGCAGAGGTGTTCAAGGCAATGACCGCAGCAAAACGGTAGCGTTTTGAGTATTCCACCCTCTCCCGACGGGAGAGGGTGGAGATGCGTGCAATCAGGCCGCACGCACCCCGCGCGTTCACATCAAAAATCCGCTTTCAACACCACGCGATAACGGGCTTTACCGTCACGCACATGCTGGATAGCTTCGTTGATTTTAGACATCGGATACAGTTCGGTGGTGGGCGCCACTTTAGTGCGTCCGGCAAACTTCATCAGTTTGCGCAATTCGAACGGCGTACCGGTTGCGGAACCGGAGACGCTGCGATCCCCCCCGATCAGCGTAAACGCAGGCACCGGCAGCGGCTTCATCACCGCACCGACGGTGTGGAAGTTACCGCCGTGGGCCAGCGCTTCAAAGTACGGTTGCCAGTCGAGATCGACGTTAACGGTATTGATGATCAGATCAAACTGACCTGCCAGCGATTTGAGCGCTTGCGGATCGCGGCTGTTGACTACCTTATCCGCCCCCATCGCCAGCACTTCTTTCTCTTTGGCCGGGTTCGAGCTAAACGCCGTGACTTCACAGCCCATCGCGTGCAGCAGTTTAATTGCGATATGGCCCAGACCACCAATCCCGATGACACCCACACGGCTGGTGGCGGTGACATGATGCATCAGCAGCGGTTTGAATACGGTGATACCGCCGCACAGCAGCGGACCGGCAGATTCGATATCAATGCTGTCCGGCAGGGGAATAACCCATTGCCAGTCGGCACGCAGTTTATCGGCGAAACCGCCTTTGTTCAGAATGGTAGGGACTGCGCCTTCGAGGCAGTTGATTTGGTTACCGCTGATACAGGCATCGCAGTGACCACAGCTGCGCGCCGTCCAGCCAATACCCACGCGCTGGCCGACCTTCAGCCCTTTGTCCTGTGCGGCGCTACCGAGCGCCACAACGCGGCCAATGACTTCGTGGCCCGCAATCAGTGGATACTGTGAGAAGCCCCATTCATTGTCGATCATGGAGAGATCGGAGTGGCAGATCCCGCAGTAATCAACCTGCACTTCGACGTCTTCTGCTTTTAGGTCGCCCGCATCGTATTCGTACAGCTCAAGTTCTGCACCCGCCTGCGGTGCGGCGTAGCTTTTTATCTTCGACATCGTGTTTCCCCCGTTATGGTGTGAACTGAGAGTGTAGAGCATTCAGTTTACAGTCGCTTAACAGAAGAGGGCAGGAATGCCCTTTACAGAGTTTTCAGCATCCTGACTTCGCAATCGACGTGGCCGGTACAGCCCAGCGGCGCATCAATATGCGTAAAGCCCAGATGTTCATACAGGCCAATGGCCTCTTTGAGGAAGGCGGTTGTTTCCAGGTAACAGCGTTTAAAACCCTGAAAACGCGCATGTTCAAGGGCGATAAGCGCCAGCTTTTTCGCCAGCCCTTGCCCGCGTACCGACGGCAGAAAATACATTTTTTGCAGTTCGCAGATATCCGGCTCGCTGCAGCTTAAAGGCGCCACGCCACCGCCGCCCACCACCTGACCGTTCTGCTCAATAACCCAATAGGCGTAGCCCGGCTGGCTGTACAGCTGAAACAGCTCATCCAGATTCGGGTCGGCAACGGTATAGCCTTTGTCGGCGGTCAGGCCATACTCAGCGGAAACCGTTCGGATAACGGCGGCAATAGCCGGGTTGTCCTGCTCAGTGATCCGACGCATCGTCGTCGCGACGGGGGTAATCACGCTCATAGTCTTACTCATTACAAAAATTGACACACAACTGCTGTTAATAGCACCGCAGTAAAGGGAGCGCAAGCGAGGAGTTTTCAGGAAGGATACCCCTTACGCCCTGAAGCGTAAGGGGTAAAAGCATTACAGGGCTGCAATAACCGCCTGCTGCTCGATCAGTTTGGTCTTAGCATCGGCGAAGGCAACCAGACGCTCACGCTCTTTCGCGATAACCGCTTCCGGCGCGCGGGCAACAAAGCCTTCGTTCGCCAGTTTGCTTTCGATTTTGCCAATTTCCACATCGACCTTAGCCACTTCTTTTGCCAGACGAGCCAGCTCAGCGTCTTTGTCGATAAGACCTGCCATCGGGATCAGCAGCTCGGCGCCGTCGATGATTTTGGTCACGGATACCGGACCTTTGTCATCCGCAGGCAGCACGGTGATGCTTTCCAGACGCGCCATGGTTTTCAGGAAGGTGTTGTTCTCGGTGACACGGCGAACAGCAGCCTCACTGCAACCGCGCAGCAGCAGCTCCAGAGGTTTACCCGGGGCGATGTTCATTTCGGCACGGATATTACGTACCGCCACGATCGCCTGTTTCAGCCATTCGGTATCGGCTGACGCCGCTTCATCGACCTTCGCTGCATCGAATTCCGGGAACGGCTGCAGCATGATGGTGTCGGCGTTGATGCCGGCAATCACTTTCACACGCTGCCAGATGGTTTCGGTGATGAATGGAATAATCGGGTGCGCCAGACGCAGCAGACCTTCGAGAACGGTAATCAGCGTGTTGCGCGTACCGCGCAGTTCCGCTTCAGAACCGCCGTTCATTACCGGTTTTGCCAGCTCCAGGTACCAGTCACAGAACTGGTTCCAGGTGAATTCATACAGAATGCCCGCCGCGATATCGAAGCGGTAGCTGTCCAGCGCTTCGCGGAAGGCTTTCACCGTCTGGTTGAACTCTGCCAGGATCCAGCGATCGGCCAGAGACAGGGTCATCTCGCCGCCGTTGAAGCCGCAATCCTGATCTTCCGTGTTCATCAACACGAAGCGGCTGGCGTTCCACAGCTTGTTACAGAAGTTACGGTAACCTTCCAGACGCTTCATGTCCCAGTTGATGTCACGACCGGTTGAAGCCAGTGCCGCCAAAGTGAAACGCAGGGCGTCAGTACCGTGAGGTTCGATCCCATTCGGGAACTGTTTCTCAGTACGCTTGCGGATCTTCTCTGCCAGCTGCGGTTGCATCATGTTGCCGGTACGTTTTTCCAGCAGCTCTTCGAGGGAGATACCGTCAACCATGTCCAGTGGGTCGATAACGTTACCCTTGGACTTGGACATCTTCTGGCCTTCGTCGTCACGAATCAGACCGGTCATGTAGACGGTATGGAACGGAACCTGTGGCTTGCCGTTTTCATCTTTGATGAAGTGCATGGTCATCATGATCATGCGGGCGATCCAGAAGAAGATGATGTCGAAGCCGGACACCATCACGCTGGTTGGGTGGAACTGACGCAGCGCGTCGGTGTTCTCCGGCCAGCCCAGCGTGGAGAAGGTCCACAATGCGGAGGAGAACCAGGTGTCCAGTACGTCTTCGTCCTGACGCAGGGCGACATCGGCACTCAGGTTGTTTTCCTGACGAACTTCATCTTCGCTGCGGCCAACATAGACGTTGCCTTCACGGTCGTACCAGGCCGGGATACGGTGGCCCCACCACAGCTGACGGGAGATACACCAGTCCTGAATATCACGCATCCAGGAGAAGTACATGTTTTCATACTGCTTCGGCACGAACTGGATGTCGCCGTTCTCGACCGCTTCAACAGCCGGTTTCGCCAGCACGTCGGCGCGCACGTACCACTGGTCGGTCAGCATTGGCTCGATAACAACACCACCACGGTCACCGTACGGCACGGTCAGATCGTGAGGTTTGATCTCTTCCAGAAGGCCGAGTGCATCCACTGCAGCGACAATCGCTTTACGCGCGGCAAAACGTTCCATTTTCTGGAATTCAGCCGGAATGTCGCTGGAGTAAACGTCGGATTCGTTACCTTTGGTGTCATACACTTCCGCGCTTTCACGGATATCACCGTCGAACGTCAGAATGTTGATCATTGGCAGGGCGTGACGACGACCCACTTCGTAGTCGTTGAAGTCGTGTGCCGGGGTGATTTTCACACAGCCGGTGCCTTTTTCCATGTCGGCGTGTTCATCGCCCACAACGGGAATGCGGCGGTTAACCAGCGGCAGCACCACGAATTTGCCAATCAGATCTTTATAACGCGGATCTTCCGGGTTAACGGCCACGCCGGTATCGCCCAGCAGGGTTTCCGGACGGGTGGTCGCTACCACCAGGTAATCTTTACCATCTGCCGTTTTAGCGCCGTCGGCCAGTGGATAGCGGATATGCCACATGGAGCCTTTAGACTCACGGTTTTCCACTTCCAGGTCGGAGATAGCGGTGCGCAGTTTAGGGTCCCAGTTTACCAGGCGCTTGCCACGGTAAATCAGATCTTCTTTGTACAGACGGACAAACACTTCTTTAACGGCGTTGGAAAGACCTTCGTCCATGGTGAAGCGCTCGCGCTCCCAGTCCACGGAGTTGCCAAGACGGCGCATCTGACGGGTGATGGTACCGCCGGATTCTGCTTTCCACTGCCAGATTTTATCGATGAACGCGTCGCGACCGTAGTCGTGGCGGGTTTTACCTTCTTCAGCGGCAATTTTACGCTCAACCACCATCTGGGTCGCGATACCCGCGTGGTCAGTCCCCGCCTGCCACAGGGTGTTTTTGCCCTGCATGCGCTGGTAGCGGATCATGGTATCCATGATGGTCTGCTGGAAGGCATGACCCATATGCAAACTGCCGGTGACGTTCGGCGGTGGGATCATGATGCAGAAGGACTCTTTGCTTTCATCGCCGTTAGGCTTGAAATAGCCCTGCTGTTCCCAGTGCTCGTAAAGCGGCTGTTCGATATCGCGTGGGTTATATGTCTTTTCCATTATTTCCAGGTTGCCGTATTCAGGTTAAAACCAGCCAGGCGGTACGCTTTATAGCGTTCGCGCGCCAGTTGTTTCAAAGATTCTTCGTAAGGGACAAAGTCTACCACTTCTGTGAAAGCGGTGGCAAAATCTGCAAAATCTATCCGCAGGCTAATCAGAATATCGCGCGCGCTGCTGTTGCGCTTTTGCGGCCAGGCAATCTCTACCGGTGCGCCGCCACGAGGGCCTTCGCCAGACAGATTATGCGGAACAAAACTCTCCGGCGGGCGTGCCCAGAGTGCTTCGTCAAGGCGGATGGCCTGCTGCTCATCTTCGCAGGCAATCAAAACGCGTTTACCTGCGCGCCAACGTTCTGCGGCAATTTCACACACCAGCTGTTCAACTGCGCTGAGGCCGTCCTGATGGGTGTCGTTGTCCAGAAGGTAGAACGTTGCATTCTTCATATATGGGGCTTCTTGTTGTGGATTTAAATGCAAGGCCGGGCTGACCCGGCCTACAAACGGCATCTTTCCGTAGGCCCGGTAAGCGTAGCGCTACCGGGCATCTGACGGCAATTACTCTTCGCCGTTAAAACCCGCACGATTGAGCAGGAACTGCGACAGTAACGCGACCGGACGACCGGTTGCGCCTTTGGCCTTACCGGAACGCCAGGCGGTACCTGCGATATCCAGATGCGCCCAGTTGTACTTACGGGTAAAGCGCGCCAGGAAGCAGCCCGCAGTAATTGCCCCGCCAGGACGACCGCCGATGTTCGCCATATCGGCGAAATTAGACTCCAGCTGTTCCTGGTACTCGTCACCCAGCGGCAGACGCCATGCGCGGTCACCGGCCTGTTCGGACGCGCCAATCAGCTCGTGCGCCAGAGGATTGTGGTTCGACATCAGCCCGGTGATGTGATGACCCAGCGCAATCACACAGGCACCGGTCAGCGTGGCCACGTCAATGACCGCTTCAGGCTCGAAGCGCTCAACGTAGGTCAGCACGTCGCACAGCACCAGACGGCCTTCGGCGTCGGTGTTCAGCACTTCAACGGTCTGGCCGGACATGGTCGTCAGAACGTCACCCGGACGGTACGCACGACCGCCAGGCATGTTTTCACAGCCCGCCAGCACGCCAATGACGTTTATCGGCAGCTGAAGTTCCGCCACCATACGCATCACGCCATACACTGCTGCTGCACCACACATGTCGTACTTCATCTCGTCCATGCCTTCGGCAGGCTTGATGGAGATACCGCCGGAATCGAAGGTCAGACCCTTACCAACCAGCACAATCGGACGCGCATCTTCAGACGGGTTACCTTTGTACTCGATAACCGACATCAGCGACTCATTCTGGGAGCCGTTGCCGACTGCCAGATAGGAGTGCATTCCCAGCTCTTTCATCTGCTGTTCGCCGATGACGCGGGTGATGACATTCTTACTGTAGGCGTCAGCCAGCTGACGTGCCTGAGAGGCCAGATAGGCTGCGTTACAGATGTTAGGCGGCATATTGCCCAGATCTTTTGCGGCTTTAATCCCGGCAGCAATCGCCAGACCGTGCTGGATAGCGCGTTCACCGCTGGTCAGCTCGCGACGGGTCGGTACGTTAAAGACCATCTTACGCAGCGGACGACGTGGCTCGCTTTTGTTGGTTTTCAGCTGGTCGAAGCTGTACAGGCTCTCTTTTGCCGTTTCGACCGCCTGACGCACTTTCCAGTAGGTGTTACGGCCTTTGACGTGCAGCTCGGTCAGGAAGCAAACGGCTTCCATTGAGCCGGTATCATTCAGCGTATTAATCGTTTTCTGAATAACCTGCTTATACTGACGTTCATCCAGCTCGCGCTCTTTACCGCAGCCAATCAGCAGAATACGTTCGGACAGTACGTTTGGAACATGGTGCAGTAACAGCGTCTGCCCAGGTTTGCCTTCCAGTTCGCCACGGCGCAGCAGGGCGCTGATGTAGCCATCACTGATCTTATCGAGTTGCTCGGCGATCGGGGAGAGTCGGCGTGGTTCAAAGACGCCCACAACGATGCAGGCACTCCGCTGTTTCTCCGGGCTACCGCTTTTTACACTGAACTCCATGCACTACGCTCCTGAATCTTAAAGACAACAGCGGCTGCTACAGATAGAATTGAAACCTTTCGTAACTCATGTCCGCTGTTGTGGTGACTTCGTGTTAATCTTACGTTACTACGGTTTCGACACGTCAGAAAAAGTCCTGAAGCGTGAATCCGCCGGATGTTTTAATCTTAGCGATGATTTCGACGACTCAAGAGAATAAATGACGTTTAAGCCATGAAACAAGCGATTTTCCAGCAAAGAGACGGGTTTTTACGGGCGTATTTAAAGTGATAATCATAAGATATCTGGTGCGGGAGACGCTCAAAAGCCAGCTGGCGATCCTCTTCATCCTGCTGCTGATTTTTTTCTGTCAGAAGCTGGTCAGGATCCTCGGTGCGGCCGTTGACGGCGAAATTCCTACGAATCTGGTGCTTTCCCTGCTTGGTTTAGGGATCCCGGAAATGGCGCAGCTTATCCTGCCGCTAAGTCTTTTCCTCGGTCTGCTCATGACGCTCGGCAAGCTTTATACCGAGAGTGAAATCACCGTGATGCACGCCTGCGGCTTGAGTAAAGCCGTACTGGTGAAAGCCGCTATGGTTCTGGCGCTTTTCACAGGTATCGTTGCGGCGGTGAATGTGATGTGGGCGGGCCCAACGTCTTCCCGTCACCAGGATGAAGTGCTGGCAGAAGCCAAAGCAAACCCGGGTATGGCCGCACTGGCGCAGGGCCAGTTCCAGCAGGCGACGGACGGGAATTCTGTTCTATTTATCGAAAGCGTGGATGGTAGCCGCTTTAACGATGTGTTCCTTGCTCAGCTCCGCACCAAAGGGAATGCCCGTCCTTCCGTCGTGGTGGCCGATTCGGGTCAACTGTCACAGCGTAAAGATGGCTCTCAGGTAGTGACGCTGAATAAAGGCACGCGCTTCGAAGGCACTGCGATGCTGCGCGATTTCCGCATCACCGATTTCCAGAACTACCAGGCCATTATTGGTCACCAGACCGTGGCGCTCGATCCAAGTGATACCGAGCAAATGGATATGCGTACCCTGTTCAATACGGACAACAACCGTGCGCGTGCCGAACTGCACTGGCGTATCACGCTAGTATTCGCCGTATTTATGATGGCTCTGATGGTCGTTCCGCTGAGTGTGGTTAACCCACGTCAGGGACGCGTGCTGTCAATGTTGCCAGCCATGCTGCTGTACCTGGTGTTCTTCCTGTTGCAGACCTCAATTAAGTCTAACGGTGGTAAGGGTAAAATTGACCCGTTCGTCTGGACCTGGGTAGTCAATGGTCTGTATCTGCTGCTGGCGGTGGGACTCAACCTGTGGGATACGGTGCCTGTGCGCCGCATTCGTGCCCGCTTCTCGCGTAAAGGAGCCCTCTAATGCAGGCGTTTGGCGTTCTTGACCGCTATATCGGTAAAACTATTTTTTCCACCATCATGATGACGTTGTTCATGCTGGTGTCGCTCTCCGGCATTATCAAATTTGTCGATCAGTTGAAAAAAGCCGGGCAGGGGAGCTATGACGCGCTGGGTGCGGGCATGTATACCCTGCTCAGCGTGCCAAAAGATGTGCAGATCTTCTTCCCGATGGCGGCCCTGCTGGGTGCGTTGTTGGGCTTAGGGATGCTGGCACAGCGCAGTGAACTGGTTGTTATGCAGGCTTCGGGCTTCACCCGTATGCAGGTTGCGCTGTCGGTGATGAAAACCGCGATCCCGCTGGTGCTGTTGACCATGGCAATTGGCGAGTGGGTGGCACCGCAGGGTGAGCAGATGGCGCGTAACTATCGTGCGCAGGCGATGTACGGTGGCTCATTGCTCTCAACGCAGCAAGGGTTGTGGGCAAAAGATGGTGACAGCTTCGTCTATATCGAACGTGTGAAGGGCGATGACGAACTGGGAGGCGTGAGTATTTACACCTTCAATGACGATCGTCGTTTGCTCTCCGTGCGTCACGCCTCTTCGGCCAAGTTTGACGCCGAGCATAAGCAGTGGCGGTTGTCGCAGGTGGATGAGTCAGACCTGACCGATCCAAAACAGATCTCCGGCTCTCAGACGGTGTCGGGCATGTGGAAAACCAAACTCACGCCGGACAAACTCGGCGTGGTGGCGCTGGATCCTGACGCTCTCTCCATCAGTGGTTTGCACAACTACGTGAAATACCTGAAGTCGAGCGGACAGGACGCCGGACGTTATCAGCTCAACATGTGGAGCAAAATCTTCCAGCCGTTGTCCGTGGCGGTGATGATGCTGATGGCCCTGTCGTTTATCTTTGGCCCGTTGCGTAGCGTGCCGATGGGCGTGCGCGTGGTGACCGGGATCAGCTTCGGCTTTGTATTCTACGTTCTCGATCAGATCTTCGGCCCGCTGACGCTGGTTTATGGCATTCCGCCTGTTATCGGCGCGCTGCTGCCGAGCGCCAGCTTCTTCCTGATCAGCCTCTGGCTGATGCTGAAACGCTCCTGACAGACCTCTCCTCGCTTCCGGAGAACCGGAAGCGAGGCTAATCTCCTGTTTCACCCCGCACTTTTTCTCACAACCTTCAACGCCCCGCCGCGAATTTGAGTATTATTGAGCGATAAAGTCGTGAAGGGATCCTCTATGAAGCAAATTCGAATGCTGGCCCAGTACTACGTCGATCTGATGATGAAGCTTGGGCTGGTGCGTTTCTCCATGCTGCTGGCACTGGCGCTGGTCGTTCTGGCCATTGTCGTGCAGATGGCCGTAACCATGGTTCTGCACGGTCAGGTCGAGAGTATCGACGTGATCCGCTCTATCTTCTTTGGCTTGCTGATTACACCCTGGGCGGTCTATTTCCTCTCCGTGGTGGTTGAACAACTGGAGGAGTCCCGTCAGCGCCTGTCAAAACTGGTCGATAAACTGGAAGAGATGCGCGATCGCGATCTGAAGCTCAACGTTCAGCTAAAGGATAATATCGCCCAACTGAACCAGGAGATTTCGGATCGTGAGAAGGCGGAGGCTGAGCGCCAGGCGACGCTGGAGCAGCTGAAAATCGAAATGAAAGAGCGCGAGGTGACGCAGATCCAGCTTGAGCAGCAATCCTCTTTCCTGCGCTCGTTCCTTGATGCATCGCCGGATCTGGTTTTCTACCGTAATGAAGATAAAGAGTTTTCCGGCTGTAACCGGGCGATGGAACTGCTGACCGGGAAGAGCGAGAAGCAGCTGATTCACCTGAAGCCGCAGGACGTATACTCCGAAGAGGCGGCCGCCAAAGTGATGGAGACGGACGAAAAAGTGTTCCGTCATAACGTCTCACTGACCTATGAACAGTGGCTGGATTACCCCGACGGGCGCAAAGCCTGCTTTGAGATCCGTAAGGTGCCGTACTACGACCGCGTGGGGAAACGCCACGGTCTGATGGGGTTTGGCCGTGATATCACCGAACGTAAGCGCTATCAGGATGCCCTTGAACGTGCCAGCCGCGATAAAACCACCTTCATCTCCACCATCAGCCATGAACTGCGTACGCCGCTTAACGGAATTGTCGGCCTGAGCCGCATTCTGCTGGACACCGATCTCACCGCAGAACAGGAAAAATACCTCAAAACCATCCATGTCTCAGCGGTCACGCTGGGGAATATCTTCAACGATATTATCGATATGGATAAGATGGAACGCCGCAAAGTGCAGCTTGATAACCAGCCGGTTGATTTCACCGGTTTCCTGGCCGATCTGGAAAACCTGTCGGGTTTGCAGGCGCAACAGAAGGGGCTGAGCTTTGTCATGGATCCCACGCTGCCGCTGCCGCACAAGGTGGTTACCGACGGCACGCGTCTGCGCCAGATCCTGTGGAACCTTATCAGCAATGCGGTCAAATTTACCCAGAAGGGGCAGGTCTCGGTACGTATTCGCTATGACCAGGGCGACATGCTGCACTTTGAGGTGGAAGATTCCGGCATTGGGATTCCGCAGGAAGAGCAGGACAAAATCTTTGCGATGTACTATCAGGTGAAGGACAGCAACGGCGGCAAGCCCGCGACCGGCACAGGAATTGGTCTGGCGGTGTCTAAACGCCTTGCGAAGAGCATGGGCGGTGATATTACCGTCGCCAGCCATCCGGGCAAAGGCTCAACCTTCACGTTGACGGTGCACGCGCCGGCGGTGGCGGAAGAGGTGGAAGATACCTTCGAAAACGACGATATGCCGCTGCCTGCGCTGCATGTCCTGCTGGTGGAAGATATTGAGCTTAACGTAATTGTCGCACGCTCTGTCCTGGAAAAACTGGGCAACAGCGTGGATGTGGCGATGACCGGTAAAGCCGCGCTGGAGATGTTTAAGCCGGGTGAATATGATCTCGTTCTGCTGGATATTCAGTTGCCGGACATGACCGGGCTGGATATTTCCCGTGAACTGACGAGCCAGTACGCTGCCGACGAACTGCCGCCGCTGGTGGCGTTGACGGCGAACGTGCTGAAAGATAAAAAAGAGTACCTCGATGCCGGTATGGATGATGTACTTAGCAAGCCGCTGGCGGTGCCTGCCCTGACCGCCATGATCAAGAAGTTCTGGGATACCCATGATGAAGAGGAGAACACCATGACGTCTGTGGATAGCGCGAAAGCCCAAACGATACTCGATACCGCGATGCTGGAGCAGTACATCGATCTGGTTGGTCCAAAACTGATTACCGACGGTCTGGCAGTATTTGAAAAAATGATGCCGGGCTATCTGAGCGTGCTGGAGTCAAATCTGACAGCGCGGGATCAGAAAGGCATTGTGGAAGAAGGGCATAAAATCAAAGGTGCGGCCGGCTCGGTCGGCTTACGTCACCTGCAGCAGCTGGGACAACAGATTCAGTCACCTGATTTACCTGCCTGGGAAGATAACGTAGGTGATTGGGTTGAAGAGATGAAACAAGAATGGCAGAACGATGTGGCGGTGCTTAAAGCCTGGGTGGACGCCAGAAAAAAATGACCCCGGCTTAACCGGGGTGCGCGAATACTGCGCCAACACCAGGGAAATTGTGGCTGCGCCTGTTTTTTTGTGTTGTTTTCGTATGGACGCCGCCTGAAAATTTAGGCCGCACGCAAATAAGATAGCAAATCTTAAATGGTTTGTTACAGGAATCAGTGAAATGTGTGAAGCATAGCGTTTTAATCAAAATTAATTATGTGCTTCAGCGAGTTGCAGAGAAGGATCGTCATGATGAAAAAGATTGGTGTCGTACTGAGCGGATGTGGCGTTTACGATGGTTCTGAGATACACGAAGCCGTCATCACATTGCTGGCCCTGGCAAGAGAGGGGGCTGAAGTCATTTGCTTCGCGCCAGACAAAAATCAGGCTGATGTCATTAATCATCTGACCGGGGAGCCGATGGCGGAAACTCGTAACGTCCTGATTGAAGCCGCGCGTATTGCGCGTGGCGAAATTCATCCTCTGATTCAGGCGGACGCGGCAGAGCTTGATGCGTTAATTGTGCCGGGCGGGTTTGGGGCGGCTAAAAACCTCAGCACGTTTGCCACGCAAGGCGCCGGGTGTCAGGTTGATCCGCATTTAAAAGCGTTATCACAGGCCATGCATGCGGCGGGTAAACCGCAGGGCTTTATCTGCATCGCTCCGGCCATGCTTCCGACAATTTTTGATTTCCCGCTGCGCCTGACCATCGGGACCGATATTGATACAGCGGAAATCATCGAGGAGATGGGAGGCGAGCACATCCCTTGTCCGGTGGATGACATTGTGGTGGATGAAGACAATAAAATCGTCACCACACCTGCGTATATGCTGGCGCAGACTATCGCGGAAGCCGCTTCAGGCATTGAAAAGCTGGTGGCCAGAGTGCTGGTGCTGACTGAATGAGGCGTCAATTCGCCGCAGGCGCCTGGGTAAAACGTATTCTTTGGCGTACCGTGCTGGTGCTGGCGGTGTTCTGGGGCGGCGGACTGGCATTATTCAGCATTCTGCCGGTTCCGTTTTCTGCCGTGATGGTTGAGCGTCAGCTGAGCGCGTGGTTCACCGGTGACTTCAGCTATGTTGCCCACTCTGACTGGGTGAGCACAGATGAAATCTCCGCGTGGATGGGGCTGGCGGTGATAGCGGCGGAGGATCAGAAATTCCCGGAGCACTGGGGGTTTGACGTGGCGGCAATCGAGAAAGCGCTTGCCCATAACGAACGCCATGAAAACCGCGTGCGCGGCGCATCGACGCTGTCACAACAGACGGCCAAAAACCTTTTTTTGTGGGATGGCCGCAGCTGGGTGCGAAAAGGGCTGGAAGCCGGATTGACCCTGGGGATGGAAACGGTCTGGAGCAAGAAACGTATTCTGACGGTCTATCTGAACATTGCCGAGTTTGGTGATGGCGTGTTTGGTGTCGAAGCCGCCTCGCAGCGATATTTCAATAAACCTGCCAGCCGGCTGAGCCTCTCTGAAGCTGCGCTGTTGGCCGCGGTCTTGCCTAACCCAATTCGCTTTAAGGCCAATGCACCCTCAGGCTATGTGCGAAACCGACAGGCGTGGATCATGCGCCAGATGCGGCAGCTGGGAGGGGAAGGGTTTATGGCGAGAAATAAATTGATGTAAGGCGGGTAAGCGTAGCGCTACCCGCCATGAAAGAGGCGTTAGTCTTCGTCAAACCCGGCGTTAAACAGCGCAATCACCGCCGCCAGCGCTTCCTCTTCCTGTGGACCGGTAGCTTCTACTTCAATCTGGCGGCCTTTGGCGGAGTCCAGCATCAGCAGCGCAATCACGCTGTTCGCTTCCGCCTCGGTACCTTCATCGTTACGCAGCAGAACTTCTGCATCGAAACCCTGCATCAACTCAAACAGTTTCATCGCCGGACGTGCATGCATGCCCAGCTTATTGGTGATCTCAACGGTTTGTTTTACGGTCATGTTTTACGTTTTTCCAGCGTGCGATGTCGGGACTGAACGTTCTTTCCGCGTGAGCGGAAATAGTCGGCCAGCTGTTCGGCGATATAGACCGAACGATGTTTACCGCCGGTACAGCCAATCGCCACGGTCAGGTAGCTACGATTGTTTGTCTCCAGCATAGGTAACCATAGCTCAAGGTAGCTTCGCGTCTGGTAGATAAAATTGTGAACTTCTGTGTGTCTGTCGAGGAAGGCCGCGACGGGCTTATCGAGACCGGTCATTGGACGCAGCTTCGGATCCCAGTGCGGGTTCGGCAGGAAGCGCACGTCGAAAACATAATCCGCATCGATAGGAATACCGTGCTTAAAGCCGAATGACTCGAACACCATCGTCAGTTCACGCTCGCGTTTGCCCAGTAAACGGGTACGCAGCATTTCCGCCAGCTCATGCACGGACATTTCGGATGTATCGACAATCAGGTCAGCACGGGAACGCAGCGGTTCCAGCAGATCGCTCTCTTCGTCGATAGCACTTTCCAGTGAGAGGTTCTTGCTGGAAAGCGGGTGCAAACGACGGGTATCGCTGTAGCGACGGATCAGAGTATTGCGGTCTGCATCGAGGAACAGCAGCTGAGGCGAGAATGAATCAGGCAGGTTGCTCATTGCCTGTTCAAAAATTTCTGGCGATTCAGGCATGTTACGAACGTCGATACTGACGGCGGCAGAGATTTGCCTCTCCGCAAGTGTGCGTGCCAGGTCTGGCAACAGCACGACCGGCAGGTTATCTACGCAGTAAAACCCCATGTCTTCCAGCGCGCGCAGGGCCACGGATTTCCCGGACCCTGAACGGCCACTGACAATCATCAGCACCATGTTCCGTTTCTCCTCAGGACAACAGATGTGAAGGCCATCTCCTGGTTATGCATCATCCTGATTGCCTTCTGCTTCAGTGATAATTTGATATAGCTCTTCATCACTTTGGGCTGCGCGCAGTCGACGGCAAATGGTTTTATCGGCCAGGCGTTTTGCGACCAGCGAAAGCGTATGCAAATGGGTTTTCGTCTGGTCGGCAGGCACCAGCAGCGCGAAGAGGAGATCGACGGGCTGATTATCGATGGCATCGAAGGCGATAGGCGTCTCCAGCTGCACAAACACACCGACGGCACGCAGGGTGTCCTCTTCCAGTTTGCCGTGCGGGATCGCGATGCCGTTGCCGATGCCGGTACTGCCCATTTTTTCACGGGTCAGGATCGCTTCGAACACGACCTGCGGCGGCAGGCCCAGCTGTTTTGCGGCCAGTTCACTGATGATCTCCAGCGCACGTTTTTTGCTCTGGCAGTGAACAGCACTGCGCGTACATTCCTGGTTAAGGACATTGCTCAGTTGAAGAGCGGAATCGTTGTTCATCATAATTTCACCTAAGCGCTAACTGTACAAACGGCCTGTTGTGTTTCACAACAGGCCTTCCTGCACCCGTTAACTGCCCGGACAATTAGTGTTGTTTCAGTTTGTCTTTATGTTTATTGAGCTGTCGTGCAAGCTTATCAATCAAGCCGTCGATAGCAGCGTACATGTCTTGCCCTTCCGCACTGGCATGGAGCTCACCCCCGTTGACATGCAGGGTCGCATCCGAGATATGAGTCACTTTCTCCACTTTCAATACAACATAGACCTGGTTGATCCTTTCGAAATACTGCTCGAGTTTCGCGAATTTAGCATTCACAAAATCACGTAAAGCCTCAGTAATCTCGACGTTATGTCCTGTGATATTGAGCTGCATAGTGTCTTCCTTATCGGTTGTGTCAGACCAGCTGTTTACGCTGGTTAGACGGCGGAATGGATAAAGACTCTCGATACTTCGCAACAGTTCGGCGTGCCACCATAATACCCTGGTCGGACAGTATGGTGGTTAACTTACTGTCGCTCAGTGGCTTCGCGGGGTTCTCCGCGGCGATCAACTTCTTCACCAGGGCGCGAATGGCCGTTGACGACGCTTCACCGCCGCCCTCGGTATTCACATGGCTGGAGAAGAAATACTTAAGCTCAAAAATACCGCGTGGACTGTGCAGATACTTCTGCGTGGTCACGCGGGAAATGGTTGATTCATGCATCTCGACGGCCTGGGCGATATCCGCCAGCACCATCGGTTTCATATACTCTTCGCCCTGCTCAAAGAACGCCTGCTGCTGTTCGACAATACAGCGGCTTACGCGGAGCAGCGTATCATTTCGGCTCTCCAGACTTTTGATCAACCATCGCGCTTCCTGCAAATTGCTACGAATGTATTGATTATCGGAGTCGTTACGCACGCTGGTGCACATGGAGGCATACTGCTGGTTGATTTGCAGGCGAGGAATGCTGTCTGAGTTCAGTTCAACGACCCAGCGGTCATTGTGTTTTCTGACCAGCACATCCGGGATGACGTACTCGGGTTCGCTGGTCTGAATGGACTGACCGGGGCGCGGATCGAGGGACTGAATCAGATTGACCGCCTCTTTCAGCACCTCTTCTTTCAGGCGCGTGACGCGCATCAGGCTGCGGAAATCGTGATTGGCCAGAAGATCCAGATGGTCGCTGATGATCAAGCGGGCTTCATCAAGCCATGGTGTCTCTTTGCTGAACTGAGAAAGCTGGATAAGCAGGCAGTCGCGCAGATCTTTTGCGGCCACCCCAACCGGATCGAAACGCTGAATGCGCTTCAGAACGGCTTCTATCTCCTCGAGTTCAATCTCTTCGTCACCCATGCTTTCCAGAATTTCGTCCAGCGTGACGGTCAGATAACCAGTGTCATCCACGGCATCGACAATGGATGTCGCTATCGCGCGGTCAGTATCGGAGAAGGGGGTAAGTTCCACCTGCCACATCAGGTAATCCTGCAGTGACTGGGTAGTTTCACCCTGATAAACCGGTAGCTCATCGTCCTGGTAGTCTGCACGCGTACCGGAAGGGGTTCCGGCGGTGTAGATTTCATCCCAGCTGGCATCCAGCGGAAGCTCGTCCGGCATCTCTTTTTGTTCGAGCGCATCGGCGGTGTCGAGTGCTTCAGTATCCTGCGACTGCTGGGTATCTACCTCTTCATGAAGATCGGCTTGCTCCAGCAACGGATTGCTATCCAGCGCTTGCTGGAGCTCCTGCTGGAGTTCTAAGGTGGACAGTTGCAACAGGCGAATCGCCTGCTGTAGCTGCGGCGTCATCGCCAGTTGTTGGCTGAGCCGTAATTGCAAACCTTGCTTCATGTTCAGAGCATTTTTCTCCGGTTCGGCGTTACATTACCTCTACCCTATCAGAGTCTGAAGTCTTCCCCAAGGTAGACACGCTTAACATGATCATCTTCGAGGATCTGCTGCGGCGTACCGTGGGCGATCAGATTGCCCTGGCTCACGATGTATGCGCGTTCGCACACGGCCAGCGTTTCACGGACGTTATGGTCAGTGATCAGTACGCCAAGCCCGCTGTCGCGCAGATGCTCAATGATACGTTTAATGTCGATAACGGAGATGGGGTCAACGCCTGCAAACGGTTCATCCAGAAGGATAAATTTCGGGTTTGCAGCCAGCGCACGCGCAATCTCAACGCGACGGCGTTCACCGCCGGACAGCGCCTGACCGAGGCTGTCGCGCAGATGTTCGATATGGAACTCTTCCATCAGCTCGTTAGCCCGGTCCTGACGCTGTTCGCTGGTCAGATCGTCACGAATTTGCAGGACGGCCATCAGGTTATCAAAGACGCTCAGGCGGCGGAAAATGGAGGCTTCCTGCGGCAGATAGCCGATACCGCGACGCGCACGCGCATGCAGCGGCAGAAGACTGATATCTTCATCATCAATGACGATGTTGCCCGCATCGCGCGACACAATGCCAACGACCATGTAGAAGGTTGTGGTCTTGCCCGCACCGTTAGGGCCAAGCAGGCCTACAATTTCGCCGGAGTTGACGGTCAGACTGACATCTTCTACGACACGGCGGCCCTTATATGCCTTCGCGAGATTTTTTGCAGTTAATGTTGCCATAACGAATTAGTTACTCTTCTTCTGTGCCGGGGCCTGACCCTTACCTTTGTCCTGCAGCTGCGACGGAACCAGCACGGTGGTTACGCGTTTGCCTTTCTCGCTGGAGGCCTGCATTTTTTGCTCTTTCACCAGATAGGTGATCTGGTCGCCGGTGATGTTGCTGTCCAGCTGTTCCAGATAAGCGTTACCGGTCAGGATGACCAGGTCCTTCGCCAGCTCATAGTGCATATGTGTGGCGCGGCCTTTCACGGGTTTGCCGTTATCCTGCATCTGGTAGAAGGTTGCCGGGTTGCCATAGCCATCAATGATCTCTTTGCCTTGCTCGCCACCGGGACGGGTGACGACCACTTTGTCGGCGTTGATTTTAATGGTGCCCTGGGTCATGACGACGTTACCGGTAAAGGTAACGACATTGCCTTGCATATCAAGCGACTGCGTGTCGGACTCGATATGGATAGGCTGGTCAGTATCGCCCGTTACAGCAAGCGCGGGAAGACTGGTCGCCAGCATCGCACTGGCGATAATTACTTTAAGGCTGAGTTTGTTTGTTTTGAATTTCATAGGAGGTTCTAACCTTTTCAATCAGCTCGGCGTTTTTGCTGCGTAAGTTCCCGCGCATTCTTAAACCGCTGGAATTAAATGTTGTGCCATACAGTGTGACCAGATCCTGCGACGTCACGTCCTGGGTCACGAGGTTGATCTGTGCATTATCCGTCGTGATTTTGCGCAGTTGTGAGTCAGCGGTCAGGGCGTTGACTTCAACGTGGCCATACAGATAAAGCATACGGTCATTCGTCAGTTTTGCCCGGTCAGATTTAATCGACCACGTCGGCACTTTGTCTTTATCAAACGTGGTCATGACAGGCTGGGTAAACCACGAAATACCGTCATCTGAAAAATATTCAACATGCTGGGCAATCAGGCGATAGTTCAGCGCACCTTCCGGGCTGTAGACCACGGTGTCACTGTGATCGCTTTTATAGGTTGGCTCGCTCGTATTGACCACTTCCGTCTGCGTATCGTCGCGATCGGCAAGGTTCACGCCAATCAATACCAGTGCGACAAGCGAAAGCAGAATGATAACCCAACGTCTGGTTTTACTCATATCGATTGCCCTTTGGCCTCATCAAGCTTGCCCTGCGCCAGCAAAAGCAGATCGCAGACTTCACGTACGGCACCACGGCCACCGTTGATATGGGTGACATAGTCAGCGCGCGGGATCAGCAGCGGATGCGCATCGGCCACGGCGATACTCAGACCGACTTCAGCCATCACCGGCCAGTCAATCAGATCGTCCCCGACATAGGCCACGTTTTCCGGCGCGACGGCCAGTTTACCCAGTAAATCGTTGAACGCCGCCATCTTATCGGACTGACCCTGATACAGATGGGTAATGCCTAACGTTTCACAACGGTCTTCTACCAGTTTAGCTTTCCGACCGGTGATGATGGCAACGTCGATGCCTGATGTGAGCGCACAACGAATACCGTAGCCATCGCGAACGTTAAACGCTTTCAACTCTTCACCATTATTGCCCATGTAAATCAGGCCATCAGAGAGTACCCCATCCACATCCAGGATGAGCAGGCGAATGTTTTCCGCCTTTGTCATCATATGGGTACTGACCGGACCATAACAGGTTGCAAGGGATGCACCCGCATTACTCATTGTCTTATCCTTCATTACACTACGCCTGCGCGCAGCAGATCATGCATATGTACCACACCCAGCAACTGGTCGCCATCGGCAACCATCACTGAGGTGATATGACGGGACTGCATCAGGTTCAGCACATCCACCGCCAGCGTACCCGGACGAACACGGATACCGCCGGACGTCATCACATCAGCGATGCCCAGCGTGCGAACATCAACACCCATGTCGAACACGCGGCGCAGGTCGCCATCGGTGAAGATCCCCTGGATCTTCATCAGGTCGTCGCACACAACCGTCATACCCAGATTCTTGCGGGTGATCTCCAGCAGCGCATCGCGCAGGGAGGCCTCTTTACTGACGTGAGGGATCTCATCGCCAGTGTGCATAATATCGTTAACCCGAAGCAGAAGCTTACGCCCGAGCGCGCCGCCTGGGTGGGAAAGCGCGAAATCTTCCGGGGTAAAACCGCGGGCTTCCAGCAACGCAACGGCAAGCGCATCGCCCATGACCAGCGCAGCGGTCGTACTGGACGTTGGAGCAAGACCCAGCGGGCAGGCTTCTTTAGGCACTTTCACGCACAGATGAATATCTGCCGCGCGCGCCATGCTACTTTCCGGGCGGCTGGTCATGCAAATAAGCGGAACCCGCAGCCGCTTCAGCACGGGGATCAGCGCCAGGATCTCATTAGACTCACCGGAGTTCGACAGTGCGATGACGATATCCTGCGGCGTTACCATGCCCAGATCGCCGTGCGCGGCTTCCCCCGGGTGTACAAAGAAGGAAGAGGTTCCGGTGCTGGCAAACGTTGCCGCCATTTTGCGCCCAATGTGACCGGACTTGCCCATGCCCATCACCACGACTTTACCGGCACAGTAGAACATCTTCTCACATGCCAGACTAAAATCCTGATTAATGTACTGATCTAACTGCGCCAGACCTTCACGTTCAATCTCCAGAACCTCTTTGCCTGCTTTCTGAAAGTCAAAACCCGGCTGCAATTCTATTTGCGACATAATGCGTTTCCGTTTACCCAGAGAGAAGAGGCGAAAGCCAGTACAGCATCGCCATCCATACGATAAATCCACCCGTCAGCAGCGCCCCTGCGCCTTTGCCGATCTGTCGTTGCCGCCGCCAGCAGAGCAGGGCAAAAATGACGCTGACCAGCAACATCACCCCGTAATCGCGTGAGAATGCCAGGGGGTTAAAAGGCCCGGGCGTTATCAGGGCCGGCAGGCCCATCACGATGGCGATATTAAAAATGTTTGAACCGATAATATTGCCTATGGCAATGTCATCTTCACCTTTACGTGCCCCTGCGATAGCGGTGGCCAGTTCTGGCAGACTGGTGCCAATGGCAATGACCGTCAGGCCAATGGTGAGCTCACTCATGGCGAAATAGTTCGCCAGCACCGTGGCGTTATCGACGACCATGCGCGTGGCCATCGGCATGATGATCAGCGCGACGCCGAGCCACAGCAGCGCTACAGGCAGCGTGCCTTCACGCGGGAGTTCGGCGACCTGCTCTCGCGTCAGGCTATCCTGGCCCTGTTTTTCTGCCAGACGGGCGATTTTAACACTATACAGCAGCCAGATAACGGCCAGCGCCAGCAAGAAAATGCCGTCACCGTAGCTCAGTACGCCATCATAAAATACGCACCCTGCCAGCAGGCTTACGATTAACATTAGCGGCAATTCACGGCGCAGAACATCAGAATGCACGCGAAATGGATGGAGCAGGGCCGCCAGGCCAAGGATCAGTAAGATATTGACGATGTTGGAACCAATCGCGGTGCCGACGGCAAGGTCTAACTGACCGTGCAGTGATGCCGTGACAGAGACGATGATTTCAGGAAGCGAGGTTCCGACACTGACCACGGTCATCCCGATGACGACAGGCGGTACGCCAGTCAGGCGGCACAGGATAGATGCAGCAAATACCAAACGGTCAGCACTGTAGACCACCAAAAGTAAACCAATTATTAACAGTGCTGTTGCTAAAAGCATCAAAAGTCCTTTCTTCAGGTATACTCGTCGGTCCATCGCGCAGGAATGGAATGGCAGGACTGCATACAGTCTGAGGCGTAACGAATTCCTAATTTTGACTTTATGCGCCGGAAAAGTAAAACAAATGCCAGCTTTCGCTAACCTCAACGGCTAATATTCTGTAAAAATGCTGAGTTTAGGGCTGATTCAGTCTGCATGCTTAACGTGAGCAGGGTAAGAAAGGAACCATAAATGAGCCAAACTATGGCGAATTTAGTTGATGTCCGGGGTGTGAGTTTTTCTCGCGCCAACAGATTGATATTCGATGATATTTCGTTGACCGTACCGCGTGGCAAGATCACTGCCATCATGGGGCCGTCCGGGATCGGTAAAACGACCCTGCTGCGCCTTATTGGTGGCCAGATCCCACCCGATAGCGGTGAAATCCTCTTTGACGGCGAAAACATCCCGGAGATGTCACGATCGCGCCTGTATACTGTTCGTAAACGCATGAGTATGCTTTTCCAGTCGGGAGCGTTGTTCACGGACATGAACGTCTTTGATAACGTGGCCTATCCGCTGCGCGAACACACCAGTCTGCCGCCAGAGCTGCTGAAAAGTACGGTGATGATGAAGCTTGAGGCCGTGGGGCTGCGAGGGGCTGCAAAACTGATGCCCTCAGAGCTGTCCGGCGGTATGGCACGCCGCGCCGCGCTGGCACGCGCCATCGCCTTAGAACCCGATTTAATCATGTTTGACGAACCGTTCGTCGGGCAGGACCCTATCACGATGGGCGTGCTGGTGAAGCTCATCTCTGAACTGAACAGCGCGCTCGGTGTAACCTGTATAGTGGTTTCTCACGATGTACCGGAAGTGCTGAGCATCGCCGACTATGCCTACATTGTGGCAGACAAAAGGATCGTCGCGCATGGCAGCGCTCAGGCGTTGCAGGAAAACTGCGATCCGCGTGTACGGCAGTTCCTCGACGGCATTGCGGATGGGCCTGTACCGTTCCGCTACCCGGCGGGCGACTATCGTGACGATTTACTGGGAATAGGGAGTTAAGCCACTGATGCTGTTAAATGCATTGGCCGCTCTTGGACACCGTGGCATAAAAACCATCAGGACGTTCGGGCGTGCCGGATTGATGTTGTTCAACGCGCTGGTCGGCAAGCCGGAATTTCGTAAGCATGCACCGCTACTGGTGCGGCAGCTCTATAATGTCGGCGTGCTGTCGATGCTCATCATCATTGTCTCCGGTCTGTTTATCGGCATGGTGCTGGGGCTGCAGGGCTACCTGGTTCTGACGACCTACAGCGCCGAAACCAGCCTCGGCATGCTGGTGGCGCTGTCGCTGCTGCGTGAACTGGGGCCGGTGGTGGCGGCGCTGTTGTTCGCCGGGCGTGCAGGGTCAGCATTGACCGCTGAAATTGGCCTGATGCGTGCGACCGAGCAGCTTTCCAGCATGGAGATGATGGCGGTCGACCCGCTGCGTCGCGTGATCTCGCCACGCTTCTGGGCGGGGGTGATTTCCTTACCGCTCCTGACGATCCTCTTTGTCGCCGTGGGTATCTGGGGCGGTTCGCTGGTTGGCGTTCACTGGAAGGGCATCGATGCTGGCTTCTTCTGGTCGGCCATGCAGGACGCCATCGATCTGCGAATGGATCTGGTTAACTGTCTGATTAAAAGCGTGGTATTTGCCATTACGGTCACCTGGATCGCCTTGTTCAATGGCTATGATGCGATCCCGACCTCGGCGGGCATCAGCCGTGCAACTACACGTACTGTCGTACATTCGTCGCTGGCCGTACTGGGTCTGGATTTTGTGCTCACCGCACTGATGTTTGGGAATTGAGTTCATGCAAACGAGAAAAAATGAAATTTGGGTCGGCGTGTTCCTGTTACTGGCGTTGCTGGCCGCGCTGTTTATCTGCCTGAGAGCGGCGGATATCACGTCTGTGCGCACCGAGCCGACTTATCGCATTTATGCGACCTTTGATAACATCGGCGGGCTGAAGGCGCGCTCGCCGGTACGTATAGGCGGGGTGGTCATCGGGCGCGTCTCTGACATTACGCTTGATGAGAAAACCTATCTGCCGCGCGTGTCGATGGATATTGAAGAGCGTTACAACCATATCCCGGACACCAGCTCGCTTTCTATCCGCACGTCCGGCCTGCTGGGTGAGCAATATCTGGCGCTTAACGTCGGTTTTGAAGACCCGGAGCTGGGAACGACTATCCTTAAAGACGGTAGCGTAATCCAGGATACGAAGTCCGCGATGGTGCTGGAGGATATGATTGGTCAGTTCCTTTATAACAGTAAAGGAGATGATAAGAAGTCCGACGCTGCCCCTGCGCAGAGCGAAGATCCTGCCAGTGTCGCACCGACACCAGGCACGACGAATTAATTTCAGGAGAAGTCATTCATGTTTAAACGACTGTTAATGGTTGCCATGCTGGTCATTGCCCCTCTCACCGCGGCGCATGCTGCGGATCAGAGTAACCCGTACAAACTGATGGATGAGGCTGCGAAGAAGACCTTCGACCGGCTTAAAAACGAACAGCCGAAAATTCGTTCCAATCCTGATTATCTGCGCGACGTGGTTGATCAAGAGCTGCTGCCGTACGTGCAGATCAAATATGCGGGTGCGCTGGTGCTGGGCCGTTATTACAAAGACGCGACCCCGGCGCAGCGCGACGCCTATTTTGCCGCGTTCCGTGAATACCTGAAACAGGCTTACGGTCAGGCACTGGCGATGTATCACGGTCAGACCTATCAGATTGCGCCAGAGCAGCCGCTGGGCGACGCGACTATCATTCCTATCCGCGTCACGATTATCGATCCTAACGGCCGTCCGCCAGTACGCCTGGACTTCCAGTGGCGTAAAAACAGCCAGACCGGTCACTGGCAGGCCTATGACATGATTGCGGAAGGGGTGAGCATGATCACCACTAAACAGAACGAGTGGAGTGACCTGCTGCGCACCAAAGGCATTGATGGCCTGACCGCACAGCTGCAGTCTATCTCGCGTCAGAAAATCTCTCTGGACGAGAAGAAGTAATGTCGGATCAACTGAGCTGGTCGCGTGAGGGTGAGACGTTGAAGCTGACGGGTGAACTCGACCAGGATCTGCTGAACCCGCTCTGGGACAAACGTTTTGAAGCGATGCAGGGCGTGACGGTTATCGATCTGAGCGGCATTTCACGGGTGGACACGGCAGGTGTCGCGCTGCTGGCCCATCTTGTTGCCGTGGGGAAAAAGCAGGGGACAAGCGTTACGCTGCACGCGGCGAGCGATAACGTGGTCACCCTGGCCCAGCTCTATAATCTCCCTCAGGACGTACTGCCTCGTTAATATTTTCAGTGCGTTACTTCTGAAAGCCCTGACAGATTCATCGTCGGGGCTTTTTGCTTGTTTAAGACGACGCCACTTTGCTCTAAGATGTTGGGCTTGTTTTCATTATCAGATGATTAAGAACCCATGGAAAATCATGAAATCCAGACAGTGCTGATGAATGCACTCTCCCTTCAGGAAGCCCACGTCACTGGCGATGGCAGTCACTTCCAGGTTATTGCTGTGGGTGAGATGTTCGACGGTATGAGCCGTGTGAAGAAACAGCAGGCTGTATACGCGCCGCTGATGGAATACATTGCGGATAACCGCATCCACGCCCTGTCGATTAAAGCGTTCACCCCTCAAGAGTGGGCACGCGATCGCAAACTAAACGGTTTTTGAGTTGTGGGCGACACGCCCGCAGCACGGTTGAATTTATAAGAGAGCACACAATGGATAAATTTCGTGTACAGGGGCCAACGCGTCTCCAGGGCGAAGTCACAATTTCTGGCGCAAAAAATGCCGCGCTGCCCATCCTCTTTGCTGCGCTGCTCGCGGAAGAGCCGGTAGAAATTCAGAACGTACCGAAGCTGAAAGATATTGACACCACCATGAAGTTGCTCAGCCAGCTGGGCACCAAAGTTGAGCGTAACGGTTCCGTCTGGATCGACGCCAGCAACGTAAACAACTTTTCCGCACCTTACGATCTGGTGAAAACCATGCGTGCATCCATCTGGGCGCTTGGCCCGCTGGTGGCACGTTTTGGTCAGGGTCAGGTTTCCCTGCCGGGTGGCTGCGCAATCGGTGCACGTCCGGTTGACCTGCACATCTTTGGCCTGGAGAAACTGGGCGCCGAGATCAAACTCGAAGAAGGTTATGTTAAAGCGTCTGTGAATGGCCGCCTGAAAGGCGCGCACATTGTCATGGACAAAGTGAGCGTTGGTGCCACCGTCACCATCATGTCTGCGGCAACGCTGGCAGAAGGTACTACCATCATCGAAAACGCCGCGCGTGAACCGGAGATTGTGGATACCGCGAACTTCCTCGTGGCGCTGGGTGCGAAGATCACCGGCCAGGGCACCGACCGTATCACCATCGAAGGCGTTGAGCGTCTGGGTGGCGGCGTGTACCGCGTTCTGCCAGACCGTATCGAAACCGGGACGTTCCTGGTTGCTGCCGCGATTTCAGGCGGGAAAATTACCTGTCGCAACGCGCAGCCAGATACCCTGGATGCGGTGCTGGCGAAACTGCGTGACGCAGGCGCTGATATCGAAATCGGTGAAGACTGGATCAGCCTGGACATGCACGGCAACCGTCCAAAAGCGGTAAACGTGCGTACAGCTCCGCATCCTGCTTTCCCGACCGATATGCAGGCGCAGTTCACCCTGTTAAACCTGGTGGCGGAAGGGACGGGGTTCATTACCGAGACCATCTTTGAAAACCGCTTTATGCACGTACCGGAACTGATCCGTATGGGCGCACATGCTGAGATCGAGAGTAATACCGTGATTTGCCACGGCGTTGAGAAACTGTCTGGTGCTCAGGTGATGGCAACCGATCTGCGTGCATCTGCAAGCCTGGTGCTGGCGGGTTGTATTGCGGAAGGGACGACGGTCGTTGATCGTATTTATCACATCGATCGTGGCTATGAACGTATCGAAGATAAACTGCGCGCGCTGGGTGCGAATATCGAGCGTGTGAAGGGCGAGTAATCGTTCCGGCAGCCCCCTGCCAGAAATGACCGGGGGGTTGCTGTTCCTGTCAAAAAAACCGCTATTCCTGCGGGTCTTTCTTCACTTTCCTCTGGCGGATCATGCGCGATCTGTCGATAAATTCATGGGTAATGGGATCGTGGTAACGCGAAGGCCAGATCACCCACGGATGCGTATCCAGCGCCGTCGCAATGATCAATTCTCCCTTCGGCCAGGGGCGCGTCAGGGCATTTGCCAGGGTTGAAGAACTCAGGCCATGGCGGCGAGATTCCGCAGCCAGTGATGTGCCTTTTTTGCGCAGTGCCGCAATGATATCTGCTGTGTGCCAGTCGATAAATTTCGTGTCCATAACGCTGTCCTTAAGTTCGGATTCACTTACGCCATTTCGTCTGAAACGACTGGCCTTACTATACCCATTTCAATTTCTTGTTCTAAAAAGTTCGCGTTACTGGTAGGGATATTCAGAATAAGGCATGGCTTTATTCATGCGGTCTGTAAACCGGTGCGTTTACGTGAAAGAGGAATATACAGGTGTGTACTGGAATCTCCCCGCGAGGGCCGCGGGGAGGGGAGAGCAGGATTAACGGTCGCGCTGAACGGCGATATGGGCAAGACCAATGAGCGCATCGCGCCATGGGCTGTCCGGGATAACCTGAAGTGCGGCGATGGCTTTATCCGCCTCTTCTTCGGCACGCTGACGCGTCCAGTCCAGCGAACCGCAAATGGCCATTGTTTCCAGCACGGGTTCCAGAAGATGACGACCATTTCCCTGCTCGATCGCTTCACGGATCATTTTCGCCTGGTCGGCTGACCCGTTGCGCATCGCATGGAGTAGCGGCAGCGTCGGTTTGCCTTCGTTCAGGTCATCACCCACGTTTTTGCCGAGCGTTTCGCCGTCTGCACTGTAATCCAGCAAATCATCAATCAGCTGGAATGCGGTACCCAGATAACGGCCATAGTCCTGCAGCCCTTTTTCCTGGGCTTCGCTACAGCCAGCCAGAATGCCGGAACACTGTGCAGCCGCTTCAAACAGGCGCGCAGTTTTGCTGTAAATCACGCGCATGTAGTTTTCTTCGGTGATGTCAGGGTCGTTGACGTTCATCAGCTGAAGCACTTCGCCTTCAGCAATCACATTAACGGCTTCAGACATGACCTCCAGCACTTTCAGCGAACCCAGGCTGGTCATCATCTGGAAGGCACGGGTATAGATAAAATCCCCCACCAGGACGCTGGCAGCATTGCCAAAGGCGGCGTTGGCGGTGGCTTTACCCCGGCGCATGTCTGATTCATCCACAACATCATCATGAAGAAGCGTCGCAGTGTGAATAAATTCGATCAGTGCCGCGATCGTGACGTGAGCATTTCCCTGATAGCCGACGGCTCGGGCAGCCAGGATGGCAATCATCGGGCGAATGCGTTTACCGCCGCCGCTGACGATGTAATAGCCCAACTGATTGATCAGCTGAACGTCAGAATTGAGTTGCTCCAGGATTGCTGCATTCACACCCGCCATATCTTGCGCGGTTAACTCGTTGATTTTTTCTAAATTCATCGCAAAAGCCGGGCTTTTTATCCTGTTTATCCCATCTTCAATGGGGTAACGAAGGGTTAGGTTTATCAATAGTAGTGCTGATTGTACTGAAAAAACGGCTCAGATAAACGTTACCTTACGCGTTGTGTTTTTTTTCTTCATGTATTGATGGTAGCACTTGTCAAAGGCTCGCGTTTTGCGTAATATTCGCGCCCTATTGTGAATATTTATAGCGCACTCTGATTCATACGAGGATGTGCGCGGAAGCGGAGTTTATATGTACGCGGTTTTCCAAAGTGGTGGTAAACAACACCGAGTAAGCGAAGGTCAGACCGTTCGCCTGGAAAAGCTGGACATCGCAACTGGCGAATCTGTTGAGTTCGCAGAAGTTCTGATGATCGCAAACGGTGAAGAAGTCAAAATCGGCGTTCCTTTCGTTGATGGCGGCGTTATCAAAGCTGAAGTTGTTGCTCACGGTCGTGGCGAGAAAGTTAAAATCGTTAAGTTTCGTCGTCGTAAACACTACCGTAAGCAGCAGGGCCACCGTCAGTGGTTCACTGATGTGAAAATTACTGGCATCAGCGCCTAAGACCTGAGGAGAGATTTAAATGGCACATAAAAAGGCTGGCGGCTCCACACGTAACGGTCGCGATTCAGAAGCTAAACGCCTGGGCGTTAAGCGTTTCGGTGGCGAATCCGTTCTGGCGGGTAGCATCATTGTTCGTCAACGTGGCACCAAATTCCACGCTGGCAACAACGTAGGTTGCGGTCGTGACCACACTCTGTTTGCTAAAGCAGACGGTAAAGTGAAATTTGAAGTTAAAGGCCCGAACAACCGTAAATACATCAGCATCGTTGCTGAGTAAGGTTTTCTCGGTCCGGTAACGGATTAAAGCCCCGCAACCTGTTGCGGGGCTTTTTACATTGGAAACCCGGTAATTTTTTCTGTAGGGAAAACGGGCATGAAGCAGCAGGCCGGCATTGGTATTCTTTTGGCGCTCACGACCGCAATGTGCTGGGGTGCGCTGCCGATTGCAATGAAGCAGGTACTGGAAGTGATGGAGCCGCCAACGGTGGTATTTTATCGCTTTCTGATGGCAAGCATCGGCCTTGGGGCCATCCTCGCGATCAAAGGTAAGCTTCCGCCGTTGCGTATCTTCCGTAAACCGCGCTGGTTGGTGTTGCTGGCTATCGCGACGGGTGGCCTGTTCGGTAACTTCATACTGTTCAGTTCTTCCCTGCAGTATCTTAGCCCCACGGCGTCGCAGGTGATTGGTCAGCTTTCACCGGTCGGCATGATGGTCGCCAGCGTCTTTATCCTCAAGGAGAAGATGCGTGGCACGCAAATTATCGGGGCGAGCATGTTGCTCTGTGGTCTGGTGATGTTCTTCAACACCAGTCTGATAGAGATTTTTACCCGACTGACGGATTACACCTGGGGTGTGATCTTCGGAGTGGGAGCAGCAACGGTTTGGGTGAGTTATGGCGTCGCGCAAAAGGTGTTATTGCGTCGTTTGGCCTCACAGCAGATCCTCTTTTTGCTGTACACTTTGTGTACAATAGCATTATTGCCGTTAGCAAAACCGGGTGTGATTACCCAGCTTAGCGACTGGCAACTGGCGTGCCTCATTTTTTGTGGGCTGAACACGCTGGTCGGTTATGGCGCGCTGGCCGAAGCGATGGCGCGCTGGCAGGCAGCACAGGTGAGCGCACTCATTACGCTTACCCCGCTGTTTACGCTGTTATTTTCAGATTTGTTATCAATGGCCTGGCCCGATGTCTTCGTCAGACCGATGCTCAACATGTTGGGCTATCTCGGTGCGTTTGTCGTGGTTGCGGGCGCGATGTATTCCGCCATTGGTCATCGTCTTTGGGGGCGTTGGCGCAAAAATGAAGCGGTCGTAGTAGTCCCCCGCTCAGGCGAATGAGTTACGGAGAGTAAAATGAAGTTTGTTGATGAAGCGACAATCCTGGTCGTGGCAGGTGATGGCGGCAATGGTTGCGTGAGCTTCCGCCGTGAGAAATATATTCCACGTGGCGGTCCTGACGGCGGTGACGGCGGGGACGGCGGTGATGTGTGGCTGGAGGCGGATGAGAACCTCAACACGCTGATCGACTACCGTTTCGAAAAATCCTTCCGCGCTGAGCGTGGTCAGAACGGTCAAAGCCGTGACTGTACGGGCAAACGCGGTAAAGACGTGACCATTAAGGTTCCGGTCGGTACGCGTGTGATTGACCAGGGGACGGGCGAAACCATGGGCGATATGACCAAACACGGTCAGCGTCTGATGGTGGCGAAAGGCGGCTGGCACGGTCTGGGTAACAGCCGTTTCAAATCGTCCGTAAACCGTACCCCGCGTCAGAAAACGATGGGTACGCCGGGCGACAAGCGCGATCTGCAGCTGGAGCTGATGCTTCTGGCCGATGTCGGGATGCTGGGTATGCCAAACGCCGGTAAATCGACGTTTATTCGTGCGGTCTCTGCAGCCAAGCCAAAAGTGGCGGATTATCCGTTTACCACGCTGGTACCAAGCCTGGGCGTTGTCCGTATGGATAACGAGAAGAGCTTTGTGGTTGCTGATATCCCGGGTCTGATTGAAGGTGCTGCAGAAGGTGCCGGTCTGGGTATCCGCTTCCTGAAACACCTTGAGCGCTGCCGCGTACTGCTGCATCTCATCGATATCGATCCAATCGACGGTTCCGATCCGGTAGAAAATGCCCGCATCATTATCGGCGAGCTGGAAAAATACAGCGAAAAACTGGCGAACAAGCCACGCTGGCTGGTCTTTAACAAGATCGATCTGATGGATAAAGCCGAAGCGGAAGCGAAAGCGAAAGCCATTGCTGAAGCGATGGGCTGGGAAGATAAATACTACCTGATCTCCGCGGCAAGCCAGGTTGGCGTGAAAGATCTGTGCTGGGATGTGATGACCTTTATCATCGAGAACCCGGTTGTTCAGGCTGAAGAAGCGAAACAGCCAGAAAAAGTCGAATTCATGTGGGATGACTACCACCGCCAACAGCTCGAAGAGCTGGAAGTGGAAGAGGAAGAAGACTGGGACGACGACTGGGATGAAGACGACGAAGAAGGTGTCGAGTTCATCTACAAGCACTAATCGCAGTTTAAAGCCCCCGGAAGGGGGCTTTTTTATTGCAGGCTGGACGGCAGCCAGCAGCTGGCGATTAAGCCGCCCTCAGCACCATTCTCCAGCGTCAGCTTGCCGTGGTGGAGCTGCACGATACGTTGCACAATGCTCAGCCCCAGGCCACTACCACCGTAGCGCTGGTCAAGACGACGGAACGGTTCAGTAATCGACTGGCGGTGCGCTTCATCTATCCCCGGCCCCTGATCGATAACGCTGACCTCTGTTCCCCCGTCAACGTCGGCCAGAGTCACGCGAATCGTTGTGCCTGACGGACTGTAGCGCCCGGCGTTCTCAAGCAGATTGCGCAGCATCAAACGCAGAAGCACCGCATCACCCTGCACCGTGAGCGGACTTTTGTCCGGCCATATCACTGTATGCTCTTTGGCTTCATGTCCAAGACCGAGCGGCATGATGATATCGTCTGTCCAGTTGACGGTTTCATAGTGACCGCTCGCCATCGCCTGTCCGGCACGGGACAACATCAGCAGTTGCTCAACCGTGTGCATCAGCTGATCGATACGGGTAATTAACGTCGTGGCCTGTGGAGAGCCAGACTGTGCCATCAGTTCCAGATGCAGTCTGATCCCCGCAAGCGGCGTTCGCAGCTCGTGAGCGGCGTCCGCGGTGAAGAGACGTTCCTGTTGAATGGTGTGATCCAAACGGGCGAGGAGCTGGTTGAGCGAGGTTGTGACGGCACCAATTTCTTCCATGTCGGAATAGACAGGGAGCGGGGTTAAGTTATCCGCCGAGCGGTTCGCCAGGCTGACGCGCAGTTGATTCAGCGGCCGGGTTATCCAGGTGACCGCCCAAAATGAGAAGCACAGCGTAAAACCGACCATCACCAGAGAGGGAACCAGCAGCGAGGCAATCGCTTCACGGATTTCTTTCTCGACATGATTATTGCGCGATTTCGCCGAGAGCGTTTCGTTGACCAGAAAACCAATCTGTTCACGGCTTTCATGCCAGAGCCAGATCACGCTTATCAGCTGGAAAAATAACAGAATGACCGCCAGCAGAACCATTAATCGCCGACGCATGCTGTTCATTTATGGCTCTCCAGACGATAGCCTACGCCACGGACAGTTTTAATCCGGTCTTTACCCAGTTTGCGACGCAGATTGTGAATATGCACTTCGAGGGTATTTGAGCCGGGATCGTCCTGCCAGGAATAAATGTCCTGCTGCAGGGTTTCGCGGTGTACCGTTTGTCCGCTGCGCATAATCAGGCGCGTCAGCAGCGCGAACTCTTTAGGGGTTACTTCAACCGGCAGGGACTGGCACAGCACCTGCTGGGTTTGCAGATTCAGCGTAATATCGCCGTCGGTCAGTAAGTTATCGCTGTGTCCCTGATAACGACGAATCAACGCCCTTACCCGCGCCTGAAGCTCCGCAAGGGCAAACGGTTTCACCAGGTAATCATCAGCGCCAGAATCGAGGCCGTTGATACGATCTTCAATGGCATCCCGTGCCGTCAGGATCAATACTGGATTGGCGATACCCCGGCGGCGCCACTGGCTTAGCTGCGTAGCGCCGTCTTTATCCGGTAAGCCTAAATCGAGGATCACCAGACTGTATTCGCCGCTCTGGATCAGGGCATCCGCCTCAGCCGCCGTGGCGGCGCAGTCGAGGGCATATCCTTCATTGGCCAGCGCCAGAGCCAGCCCTTCCTGCAATAACAGATCGTCTTCAACTATGAGTAGTTTCATCGCTAGTTATTCTGGTAGATGTCCTTATAAAGCCTGCTTTCGAAGCGAACCAGTGGAATACGACGATTACGCTGGTCGGTCGGTTCGACGGCATAGCCGGAAAGATACTGCACGAATGCCATGCGTTGCCCGCTGGCGGTAGTGATGAAGCCTGCAAGGTTATAAACCCCCTGCAGTGAACCTGTCTTGGCTGAAACTTTTCCATCCACCCCGGCCGCATGAAGGCCGGCACGGTACTGAAGTGAACCGTCATGCCCGGCAAGTGGCAGCATCGAAATAAAGTTTAGCTCAGTGTCATGTTGTGCAATGTACTGAAGTACTTGCATCATCGTTGCCGGGGAGATCAAATTATGCCGCGATAACCCGGAGCCATCGACGGCAATGGTGTTGCCAAGATCGATCCCCGCCTGTTGGCGCAGGATCTGACGTACGGCGTCGGAACCCGCACGCCAGGTTCCTGGCACGCCGAAACGCGCGTGACCAATCATGCGGAACACCGTGTCAGCAATCATGTTGTCAGACTTTTTCAGCATAATCCGTAGCAAATCGTGCAGCGGCGCAGATTGTTTGCTGGCGATGACCGTACCGGGTTGATTAACCTGCGTCTGGCGCAGCAGGGTACCGGAATAGGTTATTCCCGCCTGCTTCAGTTCATCCTTGAGAATGGCACCCGCATAGCTTGCGCCATCCTGTATCGCAAAGGCCAGCGGCAATGGGTCGGCGCGCTGTGTCAGGCACCCGGTCAGCGTGAAGCGGTTAAGATCGCCTGGCACCACGTCCAGCTCGCAATACTGCGCATCCGGGGAGCCTTTTGCGAGGGTACGAACCTGGCTGAACATCGTCACCGGGTAGTAAGACGCCACGCGAATAAACGCTACGTCATCCGGTTTTGGCGCGCTGTAAAGTGAAATGGAGAAGCAGTTACGATCCACAATCGCGGCGGCTGGCGGAGCGCTAAAGCACTGCGTCATGTCGTTCCACGGCCATCCTGGTGCTTTATCGTGGCTGGCAAAAATAGAGGTGTCGATTAACACATTGCCATCAATCTTCTGCACGCCAGATTTTTTCAGCGACGCGACCATGTTGCGGATATCCTGGCGTTTAAACGTAGGATCTCCCCCGAAACGGGCGATAAGATCGCCTTTCAGTTCGCCACCCTCGATGTTGCCTTTGGTCTCGAGCGTGGTGGTAAAACGGAAGTCAGGCCCAAGCTGAAGCAGGGCGGCGAGTGCGGTGATCACCTTCTGGGTACTGGCAGGCAGCGCCATCTGTTGACTGTGATAGTCAATCTCTGGCGACTGCGCCCCGACCTTCTGCACCATCAAGGCAAGGTTGGCACCTGCGGGTAGCTGATTAATGTACTCATCAACATTCGCGGCCTGAACGCTGAACGCTATACTGGTAGTCAATCCGATGATAAATCTGGAAAATCGCATAATCTCGCGCTAACAACCCGAAAACAAACCGTCATACTACGGTGCATAGCACTGCAAAGTAAACGATGACCCATAGTGAACTTCGCGGTAAAATGCGTATCAAATTGAAAATTGTTGCTGACCTGGGGCTTCGCTCCCGGGTCGGTTTTCTTTTTGCTTCTGGCCCGCTCATGGGGGCCGGGGCAGGGAACACTGCTCCCAACAGGAATGTTTAAGAGGTATAACAAATGCAAGCTATTCCGATGACCTTACGTGGTGCCGAAAAACTGCGCGAAGAGCTGGATTTTCTGAAATCCGTTCGTCGCCCTGAAATCATCGCCGCTATCGCGGATGCGCGTGAGCATGGCGACCTGAAAGAGAATGCTGAATACCACGCGGCGCGTGAGCAGCAGGGCTTCTGTGAAGGGCGTATTAAAGATATCGAAGCAAAACTGTCCAATGCGCAGGTTATCGATATCACCAAAATGCCTAACAATGGCCGCGTCATTTTTGGTTCAACCGTTACCGTGCTGAACCTGGACAATGACGAAGAGCAGACTTATCGCATCGTGGGTGATGATGAAGCGGACTTTAAACAGAATCTGATTTCGGTGAACTCCCCGATTGCTCGCGGCCTGATTGGCAAAGAGCAGGATGATGTTGTCACTATCCGCACCCCAGGTGGCGAAGTGGAATACGAAATTATTAAGGTTGAATACCTGTAATTCGCATCTCGACTAAGATGTTGATACATTGTAAAGAAAAGAAAAAGGCCGCATAGCGGCCTTTTATCAACTCAAGGAGCGTGGCATTTTGCTCACCTGCTGACAGAAATCCCTCGTTTTACACAGAAAATGTGTTCGATTCAGGATATCCTTAGCGTGGCAGCGAGATTTTACGCTCTTTAGATGGGCGATAGAGCACCAGCGTTTTACCGATGACCTGTACATTACAGGCACCCGTTTCACGCACGATGGCTTCCACGATCAGGTTTTTAGTGTCTCGGTCTTCAGAGGCGATTTTCACCTTGATCAGCTCGTGGTGTTCCAGCGCTTGTTCAATCTCGGCAAGCACCCCTTCGGTCAAACCATTGTTGCCAAGCATGACTACAGGCTTGAGCGGATGTGCCAGACCTTTAAGGTGCTGTTTTTGTTTAGTACTCAGATTCATCGTATATTTTTGCTTACGTTGGGATTGAAAACGGTTCATTCTACCGCCATCTCCCTTATATCGCCAAATAGCTGCGTAGAAATTTACGTCACAGGCAAGTAACGATGAACCAGGACGGAAATGTTAAATGACAGGTAAAAAGCGTTCTGCCAGCTCCAGCCGCTGGCTTCAGGAACACTTTAGCGATAAATATGTTCAACAGGCACAGAAAAAGGGGTTGCGTTCCCGTGCCTGGTTTAAACTTGATGAAATACAGCAAAGTGACAAACTTTTTAAGCCGGGAATGACGGTTGTCGATCTCGGTGCAGCACCTGGCGGATGGTCCCAGTATGCGGTTACGCAGATCGGCGGAACGGGCCGAATCATCGCATGCGACCTTTTACCAATGGATCCCATCGTCGGTGTCGACTTCCTTCAGGGCGACTTTCGTGATGAATTAGTGCTGAAAGCGCTACTTGAGCGTGTAGGTGATAGTAAGGTCCAGGTTGTCATGTCAGATATGGCACCAAATATGTGTGGAACACCGGCGGTGGATATCCCCCGCGCCATGTATTTGGTGGAGCTAGCGTTAGAAATGTGTCGTGATGTACTAGCGCCTGGTGGTAGTTTTGTTGTGAAGGTGTTTCAGGGCGAAGGTTTCGAGGAGTATCTTAAGGAAATTCGCTCCCTGTTTGCGAAGGTTAAAGTTCGTAAGCCGGACTCTTCCCGGGCCCGTTCCCGAGAAGTGTATATTGTAGCGACCGGGCGAAAATGATAACCCGCGTCTTTCAGACGAAAGTTTGAATGACACGGGATATAGAGTATCCTGACGCTGTTTTTAACACAGTTGTAATATGAGGTTAATCCCTTGAGTGACATGGCGAAAAACCTAATACTCTGGCTGGTCATTGCCGTTGTGCTGATGTCAGTATTCCAGAGCTTTGGGCCCAGCGAGTCGAATGGCCGCAAGGTGGATTATTCTACCTTCCTGCAGGAGGTCAATCAGGACCAGGTTCGCGAAGCGCGTATCAACGGACGTGAGATCAACGTTACCAAGAAAGATAGTAACCGTTACACGACTTACATCCCGGTGAACGATCCTAAGCTGCTTGATAACCTTCTGACCAAAAACGTCAAGGTGGTAGGTGAGCCGCCAGAAGAACCAAGCCTGCTGGCTTCTATCTTCATCTCCTGGTTCCCGATGCTGCTTCTTATTGGCGTCTGGATCTTCTTTATGCGCCAGATGCAGGGCGGCGGTGGCAAAGGTGCCATGTCGTTCGGTAAGAGCAAGGCGCGTATGCTAACGGAAGATCAGATCAAGACCACGTTTGCCGACGTTGCAGGTTGCGACGAAGCAAAAGAAGAAGTGGGCGAACTGGTTGAATACCTGCGCGAGCCGAGCCGTTTCCAGAAACTGGGCGGTAAGATCCCGAAAGGCGTTCTGATGGTGGGGCCTCCGGGTACCGGTAAAACCCTGCTGGCGAAAGCCATCGCGGGTGAAGCGAAGGTGCCGTTCTTTACTATTTCAGGTTCTGACTTCGTTGAAATGTTCGTGGGTGTTGGTGCATCTCGTGTGCGTGACATGTTCGAGCAGGCCAAGAAGGCAGCACCGTGCATTATCTTCATCGATGAAATCGACGCCGTAGGCCGCCAGCGTGGCGCAGGCCTGGGCGGTGGTCACGATGAACGTGAACAGACGCTGAACCAGATGCTGGTTGAGATGGATGGCTTCGAAGGTAACGAAGGTATTATCGTTATCGCGGCGACTAACCGTCCGGACGTTCTTGACCCTGCGCTGCTGCGTCCAGGCCGCTTCGACCGTCAGGTTGTGGTTGGTCTGCCGGATGTACGTGGTCGTGAACAGATTCTGAAAGTTCACATGCGTCGCGTACCGCTGGCACCTGATGTCGACGCGGCAATCATCGCGCGTGGTACGCCGGGCTTCTCCGGTGCTGACCTGGCAAACCTGGTCAACGAAGCTGCACTGTTTGCTGCTCGCGGTAACAAACGCGTTGTGTCGATGGTGGAGTTCGAGAAAGCGAAAGACAAAATCATGATGGGTGCGGAACGTCGCTCCATGGTGATGACGGAAGCGCAGAAAGAGTCCACGGCTTACCACGAAGCCGGTCACGCGATTATCGGTCGCCTGGTGCCGGAACACGATCCGGTGCATAAAGTGACGATTATTCCGCGCGGTCGTGCGCTGGGTGTGACGTTCTTCCTGCCGGAAGGCGATGCCATCAGCGCCAGTCGTCAGAAACTGGAAAGTCAGATTTCAACCCTTTACGGCGGTCGTCTGGCAGAAGAGATTATTTACGGTGCGGAACATGTTTCGACCGGTGCGTCCAACGACATTAAAGTCGCGACCAACCTGGCGCGTAACATGGTGACCCAATGGGGCTTCTCCGAGAAGCTGGGTCCCCTGCTGTATGCGGAAGAAGAAGGCGAAGTGTTCCTGGGCCGCTCCGTGGCGAAAGCGAAACACATGTCCGATGAAACCGCACGTATCATTGACCAGGAAGTGAAGCTGCTGATCGAGCGTAACTACAATCGCGCCCGTCAGATCCTGAACGATAACCTGGACATTCTGCATTCGATGAAAGATGCGCTCATGAAATATGAAACCATCGATGCTCCGCAGATTGACGACTTGATGGCTCGCCGCGAAGTGCGTCCGCCAGCGGGTTGGGAAGACCCAGGCGCTTCCAACAATTCTGACAACAATGGCACACCGCGTGCGCCGCGTCCGGTCGATGAACCGCGTACGCCGAACCCGGGCAACACCATGTCAGAACAGTTGGGCGACAAGTAAGTCACTGCTGTTGAAGTCTATGTTTGCACCTCAAACCCTGGAGCTTGCTCCGGGGTTTTTCTTTTCTGTAAAACCATATTGATACCAGGGATTTGACCATGAAACTATTCGCCCAGGACTCACATCTCGATCTCTCACATCCGCATGTGATGGGTATCCTGAATGTCACGCCTGACTCCTTCTCTGACGGCGGCACGCATAACACGCTTATCGAGGCTGTGAAGCACGCAAATTTGATGATTAACGCGGGCGCCACCATCATTGACGTAGGTGGGGAATCGACGCGCCCGGGGGCGGCAGACGTTTCGGTGGAAGAAGAACTGGCGCGCGTGGTGCCTGTGGTTGAAGCTATCGCACAGCGGTTCGAAGTGTGGATCTCCGTCGATACGTCTAAACCTGAAGTGATCCGTGAAGTCGCGAGAGTGGGTGCTCACATCATCAATGATATTCGCTCGCTGACGGAGCCTGGCGCACTGGAGGCGGCCGCGGAGACCGGGCTACCGGTTTGCCTGATGCACATGCAAGGACAGCCGAAAACCATGCAGGAAGCGCCAAAGTATGACGATGTTTATGCCGACGTAAATCGCTTCTTTATTGAGCATATTGCACGTTGTGAACGTGCGGGTATCGCAAAAGAGAAATTGCTGCTCGACCCGGGGTTCGGTTTCGGTAAAAATCTCTCTCACAATTATGAGCTGCTTGCGCGCTTATCGGAATTCCATCATTTCGACCTGCCATTGCTGGTTGGTATGTCGAGAAAGTCGATGATTGGTCAGTTACTGAATGTAGGGCCGAGCGAACGTCTGAGCGGAAGTCTGGCCTGCGCTGTAATTGCGGCGATGCAGGGCGTGCACATTATTCGTGTCCATGACGTTAAAGAAACAGTAGAAGCCATGCGTGTAGTGGAAGCTACACTGGCAGCGAAGGAAAACAAACGCTATGAGTAATCGTAAATATTTTGGTACCGATGGTATTCGTGGGCGCGTGGGTGATGCGCCAATCACCCCTGATTTTGTACTGAAACTGGGCTGGGCGGCGGGTAAAGTCCTTGCACGTCATGGCTCTCGTAAAATCATCATTGGTAAAGATACCCGTATCTCCGGGTATATGCTGGAGTCAGCGCTGGAGGCCGGTCTGGCTGCCGCGGGGCTTTCCGCTTCCTTCACTGGCCCAATGCCAACGCCTGCTGTGGCATATCTGACGCGTACTTTCCGTGCTGAAGCAGGGATTGTAATTTCGGCCTCGCATAACCCGTTTTATGACAACGGCATTAAATTCTTCTCCATCGACGGCACTAAGCTGCCGGATGAAGTGGAAGAGGCGATCGAAGCGGAGATGGAAAAAGAGATTACCTGTGTCGACTCCGCCGAGCTGGGTAAAGCGAATCGCATTGTCGATGCTGCGGGTCGTTACATCGAATTCTGCAAAGGTACTTTCCCGAACGAACTGAGCCTGGCCCATCTTAAAATTGTGGTGGACTGCGCCAACGGTGCGACCTATCACATTGCGCCGAATGTTTTCCGCGAACTGGGTGCGAACGTGATTACCATCGGCTGTGAGCCTGATGGCCTGAATATTAACGAACAGGTGGGTGCGACTGACGTTCGTGCTCTGCAGGCGCGCGTTCTGGCGGAAAAAGCCGATCTGGGCATCGCACTGGATGGCGACGGCGATCGCGTGATCATGGTCGATCACGAAGGTAATAAGGTCGACGGCGACCAGATCCTCTATATCATTGCGCGTGAAGGTCTGCGTCAGGGCCAGTTGCGCGGTGGTGCAGTAGGCACGCTGATGAGCAACATGGGTCTGGAGCTGGCACTGAAACAGCTGGGTATTCCGTTTGTCCGTGCAAAAGTGGGCGACCGCTATGTGCTGGAAAAACTGCAGGAAAAAGGCTGGCGCATCGGGGCTGAAAACTCAGGCCACGTGATCCTGCTGGATAAAACCACTACCGGAGACGGTATCGTCGCTGCGCTGCAGGTTGTTGCCGCCATGGCGCGCAACCATATGAGCCTGCACGATCTCTGCAGCGGCATGAAAATGTTCCCGCAGATCCTGGTGAATGTGCGTTTCACCGCCGGTAAAGGCGACCCGCTGGAAAATGAAAATGTGAAAGCGGTGATGGCTGACGTTGAAGCCGCGCTGGGCAACCGTGGGCGTGTTCTGCTGCGTAAGTCTGGAACCGAACCGCTGATCCGCGTAATGGTGGAAGGCGAAGACGAGGCGCAGGTGAATGAATTTGCGCACCGTATTGCGGATGCCGTAAAAGCTGCATAGTTTTTCACGTTAAGTGATTAAAAAGGCGGCGCTTGCCGCCTTTGTTGTGAGCAATTGATGGCTTTTTGCTGTTTTTTTCCGCAGTTGATACAATGCGTCAAAATTGCCCTTGCGAAGCACATTCGCTTTGGTTAGTATTCACACCCGCTTCAGTGGGAAACAAAAATCCTGCTAATTGGTCGAAGCATTGGTATGCGGCAAATCCGCAAGGAACAGGTTGATTATGTACGAAGCTCTTTTAGTTATTTTCCTTATTGTAGCCATCGCTCTCGTAGCGCTGATCATGCTGCAGCAAGGTAAAGGCGCTGATATGGGAGCCTCCTTCGGAGCAGGCGCTTCCGGTACGCTGTTCGGTTCAAGTGGTTCTGCGAACTTCATGACCCGCACAACGGCGATTCTGGCTACGCTGTTCTTCATCATCAGTCTGGCGCTTGGCAATATCAACAGCAACAAGACCAGCAAAGGAAGCGAGTGGGAAAATCTGAGCGCGCCAGCGAAAACTGAGCAGACTCAGCCAGCTGCACCGGCTAAGCCGACCAGCGATATCCCGCACTAAGTATTCAGTACCGAGGTGGTGGAATTGGTAGACACGCTACCTTGAGGTGGTAGTGCCCTAACGGGCTTGTGGGTTCGAGTCCCATCCTCGGTACCAATATTCCAGAAGAAAGACGTCGAAAGACGTCTTTTTTTTCGTCTGTAGATTTCGTCTGTAGAAGGAGCGTTTTCGTCGGCAGGTACGTTCGTGCCAGCGGGACCGGTTCTGCAGCGATCGTAAAAAAGGCGCCCACTGGGCGCCTTTTGCATTTCTGCGTAAGCCTTACTTCTTAACGCTGTGCTCCAGGTTTTCAACCTGCGGCAGGCCATTACCGGCGCTTGCGGAGAGCAGGCCATTCTCAACGTAGTTGAACAGCTTCTCACGGGTATCGGTGATGTCCAGGTTACGCATGGTCAGCTGGCCAATACGATCGTCCGGAGAGAACACGGATTCACCTTTCTCCATGGTCAGACGCTCTGCTTTATAAGTCAGGTTGTCGGACACGGTGTTCAGAATCGAGTAGTCATTCCCGCGACGCAGCTCCAGCGTCACTTCGCCGGTGATCGCGCTTGCCACCCAACGTTGCAGTGCATCACGCAGCATCAGGGCCTGTGGGTCGAACCAACGGCCCTGGTACAGCAGTTTACCCAGCTGACGACCATGAGAGTGATACTGCTCGATGGTATCTTCGTTGTGAATACCGGTCAGCAGACGCTCATAAGCGATGTGCAGCAGCGCCATCCCAGGGGCTTCATAGATGCCACGGCTTTTTGCTTCGATAATACGGTTTTCAATTTGATCGCTCATGCCCAGACCGTGACGGCCACCGATACGGTTAGCTTCCAGCATCAGTTCCACATCGTCAGAGAAGGTCTTGCCGTTCAGGGCAACCGGATGGCCGCGCTCGAAACGCACGGTAACTTCTTCCGCCTGGATTTTGACGTTTTCGTCCCAGAACCTCACTCCCATGATCGGGTTAACGATCTTCACGCTGGAGTTCAGGAATTCCAGGTCCTTCGCTTCGTGCGTCGCACCCAGCATATTGGAATCGGTAGAGTAGGCTTTCTCAACGGACATCTTATAGTCGAAGCCGCAGGCGATCATAAACTCGGACATTTCATGACGTCCGCCCAGCTCGTCGATAAAGTCGGTATCGAGCCAGGGTTTATAAATCTGCAGCTCGGCGTTGGTCAGCAGGCCATAACGATAGAAACGTTCGATATCGTTTCCTTTATACGTACTGCCATCACCCCAGATGTTTACGCCATCTTCTTTCATGGCGGCAACCAGCATGGTACCGGTCACTGCACGGCCCAGCGGGGTGGTATTGAAATAGGTCAGGCCGCCGGTAGTATTATGGAAAGCACCACACTGAATAGCAGCAATACCTTCAGCGACCAATTGCTTACGGCAGTCAATCAGGCGCGCGTTCTCTGCGCCATACTCTTTAGCGCGACGAGGGATTGCATCATAATCGTCCTCATCCGGCTGACCCAGGTTCGCAGTATATGCATACGGAACCGCTCCCTTCTGGCGCATCCACAGCAGTGCAGCGCTGGTATCCAGGCCGCCTGAAAAAGCGATGCCAATACGTTGTCCTACCGGAAGATGCTTGAGAATCGTCGTCATAAAATAAAACCCTGCTTGATTGACTGATTAAGAGACCGCTTTCGCTCTCGATGCATGTTTATGCAAAATAAGTGAGTATTCATTTAATCATCTTTTGTCGATGACCGGAAGAGACTCGTGCGTTTTTTGTAAAATTTTCCCTTTGTTTGACCTGGCGGAAACTGGCTTGACAGGTGGGGTTCACTATCAATATACTAAACGCCGATTTTACGTCCCGTCTTCGGTACCAAATCCCAGCATTATTTGCAAATTCTCTCCAAAACGCGTAGAATTTGCCACGTTTCAGGCGCGGGGTGGAGCAGCCTGGTAGCTCGTCGGGCTCATAACCCGAAGGTCGTCGGTTCAAATCCGGCCCCCGCAACCACTTTCCCATAAAGTTCTTTTTCAAATATACTGTGAAGACTTAGAGCCTTCGTAGCTGGATTTGAAAAAATTCTTTCGGAGAGTGCTCCAGGCCGCAGTTGCGGCTATAGGGTTCAGTTATCTAAAGCCCCGATTTATCGGGGTTTTTTGTTATCTGACTACAGAATAACTGGGCTTTACGCCCTTTTTTTATGTCTTGGGGGTGGGCTTGTCCACATTAGAGCAAAAATTAACAGAGATGATTACTGCACCGGTCGAAGCACTGGGCTACGAACTGGTCGGCATCGAATTCGTTCGCGGCCGTACATCGACGCTGCGCATCTATATTGATAGTGAAGATGGCATCAATGTTGATGATTGTGCTGATGTTAGCCACCAGGTGAGTGCGGTTCTTGATGTTGAAGACCCGATTACCGTTGCGTACAACCTGGAAGTTTCCTCACCCGGCCTCGATCGCCCGATGTTCACGGCCGAGCACTATGTGCGCTTTACCGGTGAAGAAGTGGCTCTCGTTCTGCGTATGGCCGTACAGAACCGCCGTAAATGGCAGGGAATTATCAAAGCCGTTGATGGTGAAATGATCACGGTTACAGTCGAAGGCAAAGATGAAGTGTTCGCGCTGAGTAATATCCAGAAGGCGAACCTGGTTCCCCACTTTTAACAGTCTGGATTGAGGTGAAAAGCCCGCGATGAACAAAGAAATTTTGGCTGTTGTTGAAGCCGTCTCCAACGAGAAATCACTGCCGCGTGAGAAGATTTTCGAAGCGCTGGAAAGTGCACTGGCTACAGCAACCAAGAAAAAATACGAACAAGAGATCGATGTTCGCGTAGAAATCGATCGTAAAAGCGGTGACTTCGATACATTCCGTCGTTGGGTAATCGTTGAAGAGGTGACCCAGCCGACGAAAGAGATCACCCTGGAAGCGGCGCGTTTTGAAGACGAAAGCCTTAACGTGGGTGACTATGTTGAAGATCAGATTGAATCTGTCACCTTCGACCGTATCACCACGCAAACCGCAAAACAGGTTATCGTCCAGAAAGTCCGTGAAGCTGAGCGCGCGCTGGTTGTCGATCAGTTCCGCGATCAGGAAGGTGAGATCATTACCGGCGTGGTGAAGAAAGTAAACCGCGACAACATCTCTCTGGAAATCAAATCTGAAGGGCTGCCAGGTAACGCTGAAGCCGTTATCCTGCGTGAAGACATGCTGCCGCGTGAAAACTTCCGCCCGGGTGACCGTATTCGTGGCGTTCTGTATGCCGTACGCCCTGAAGCGCGTGGTGCACAGCTGTTTGTGACCCGTTCCAAGCCAGAGATGCTGATTGAACTGTTCCGTATCGAAGTACCGGAAATCGGCGAAGAAGTTATCGAGATTAAAGCGGCTGCCCGCGACCCGGGTTCACGCGCGAAAATCGCGGTGAAAACCAACGACAAGCGTATCGACCCGGTCGGTGCTTGCGTAGGTATGCGCGGTGCGCGTGTTCAGGCGGTTTCTACCGAACTGGGCGGCGAGCGTATCGATATCGTCCTGTGGGACGACAACCCGGCGCAATTCGTGATTAACGCAATGGCTCCGGCGGATGTGGCGTCTATCGTTGTTGACGAAGACAAACACACCATGGATATCGCTGTTGAAGCGGGCAACCTGGCGCAGGCAATCGGCCGTAACGGTCAGAACGTACGCCTGGCGTCACAGCTGAGCGGCTGGGAACTCAACGTAATGACCGTTGATGACCTGCAGGCTAAGCATCAGGCTGAAGCCCATGCGGCGATCGATACCTTCACGAAATACCTGGATATTGACGAAGATTTCGCCACTGTTCTGGTTGAAGAAGGTTTCTCTACCCTTGAAGAACTGGCCTATGTGCCAATGAAAGAGCTGCTGGAAATCGACGGTCTTGATGAAGCCACCGTTGAAGCCCTGCGTGAACGCGCTAAAAACGCACTGACCACCCTGGCACTGGCTCAGGAAGAAAGCCTTGGCGATAAGAAGCCGGCTGATGACCTGCTGAATCTGGAAGGTCTTGATCGTGCGATTGCGTTCAAGCTGGCTGCCCGTGGTGTTTGTACGCTGGAAGATCTCGCTGAGCAAGGCGTTGATGACCTGGCCGATATCGAAGGTTTAACCGACGAGAAAGCCGGCGAACTCATCATGGCCGCACGTAATATTTGCTGGTTCGGCGACGAAGCGTAATAAACTGTAGCAGGAAGGAACAGCATGACTGATGTAACTGTAAAATCGCTGGCTGCCGAGATTCAGACCTCCGTGGACCGCCTGGTACAGCAATTTGCTGATGCAGGGATCCCGAAGTCCGCTGATGACTCGGTGAACGCGCAAGAAAAACAAACCTTGTTAGCGCACCTGAACCGTGAACACGGTTCGACGCCTGACAAGCTGACGCTGCAGCGCAAAACGCGTAGCACGTTGAATATCCCCGGTACCGGTGGTAAAAGCAAATCGGTACAAATTGAAGTCCGCAAGACACGCACCTTTGTAAAACGTGATCCGCAAGAGGCAGAACGCCTTGCTGCGGAAGAGCAGGCACAGCGTGAAGCGGAAGAACAAGCTCAGCGTGAGGCAGAAGCGACTGCCAAACGTGAAGCAGAATTAAAAGCTGAACGTGAGGCCGCAGAAAAAGCGAAACGCGACGCAAGTGATAAAGTGAAGCGTGAAGCTGCGGAAAAAGACAAAGTGAGCAATCAACAGACCGACGAAATGACAAAAACCGCCCAGGCTGAAAAAGCCCGCCGTGAAAATGAAGCTGCCGAGCTGAAGCGTAAAGCGGAAGAAGAAGCCCGCCGCAAGCTTGAAGAAGAAGCTCGCCGTGTAGCTGAAGAAGCGCGCCGTATGGCTGAAGAAAACGAGAAGAACGGTGTGAACCCTGCTGAAGCGTCTGAAGACACCAGCGATTATCACGTCACCACTTCTCAGCATGCGCGCCAGGCAGAAGACGATAACGACCGTGAAGTTGAAGGCGGTCGTGGCCGTACTCGCAGCACCAAAGCTGCTCGCCCAGCCAAAAAAGGCAACAAGCACGCTGAATCTAAAGCTGACCGTGAAGAAGCACGTGCAGCGATCCGCGGTGGTAAAGGCGGCAAGCGTAAAGGTTCCGCACTGCAGCAGGGCTTCCAGAAGCCAGCTCAGGCTGTTAACCGTGACGTAGTGATTGGTGAAACCATCACCGTTGGCGATCTGGCCAACAAAATGGCGGTTAAAGGTTCTCAGGTCATCAAAGCGATGATGAAACTGGGCGCAATGGCCACCATCAACCAGGTTATCGACCAGGAAACTGCGCAACTGGTAGCCGAAGAGATGGGCCACAAAGTTATCCTGCGTCGTGAAAACGAGCTGGAAGAAGCAGTAATGAGCGACCGTGACACCGGTGCAGCGGCAGAACCGCGCGCGCCTGTAGTGACCATCATGGGTCACGTTGACCACGGTAAAACCTCTCTGCTCGACTACATTCGTTCGACGAAAGTGGCCTCCGGTGAAGCGGGTGGTATTACCCAGCACATCGGTGCGTACCACGTAGAAACCGACAACGGCATGATCACCTTCCTGGATACCCCGGGCCACGCAGCGTTTACCTCTATGCGTGCTCGTGGTGCTCAGGCAACGGATATCGTTGTACTGGTTGTTGCTGCAGATGACGGCGTGATGCCACAGACCATTGAAGCTATTCAGCACGCGAAAGCGGCGCAGGTGCCTCTGGTGGTTGCAGTGAACAAGATCGATAAGCCAGAAGCTGACATGGATCGCGTTAAAAACGAACTCTCCCAGTACGGTGTTATGCCGGAAGAGTGGGGCGGTGAAGCGCAGTTTATCCCAGTATCTGCGAAAGCCGGTACCGGTATCGACGACCTGCTGAACGCTATCCTGCTGCAGGCTGAAGTTCTGGAGCTGAAAGCGGTTCGTAAAGGTATGGCGAGCGGCGCGGTTATCGAATCCTTCCTGGATAAAGGTCGTGGTCCGGTTGCAACCGTTCTGGTTCGTGAAGGTACCCTGCATAAAGGCGATATCGTCCTGTGTGGTTTCGAATACGGTCGTGTTCGTGCGATGCGTAACGAACTGGGCCAGGAAGTTCTGGAAGCAGGTCCGTCCATTCCAGTGGAAATCCTGGGCCTGTCCGGTGTGCCGGCTGCGGGTGATGAAGTGACCGTCGTACGTGACGAGAAGAAAGCGCGCGAAGTTGCACTGTATCGTCAGGGCAAATTCCGTGAAGTTAAACTGGCTCGTCAGCAGAAATCTAAACTCGAGAACATGTTTGCGAACATGACCGAAGGCGAAGTTCACGAAGTGAACATCGTTCTGAAAGCCGACGTTCAGGGTTCTGTGGAAGCGATCTCCGACTCCTTACTGAAACTGTCTACTGACGAAGTTAAAGTGAAGATCATCGGTTCTGGCGTAGGGGGTATCACCGAAACCGACGCCACCCTGGCTGCTGCATCCAATGCAATCCTGGTCGGCTTCAACGTACGTGCTGACGCGTCTGCACGTAAAGTGATTGATGCTGAAAGTCTGGATCTGCGTTACTACTCCGTCATCTATAACCTGATCGACGAAGTGAAAGCAGCGATGAGCGGCATGCTGTCTCCAGAGCTGAAACAGCAGATCATCGGTCTGGCTGAAGTGCGTGACGTGTTCAAATCACCGAAATTTGGTGCGATCGCGGGCTGTATGGTTACCGAAGGTATCATCAAACGTCACAACCCAATCCGCGTACTGCGTGACAACGTGGTTATCTACGAAGGCGAGCTGGAATCCCTGCGCCGCTTCAAAGATGACGTTAACGAAGTCCGTAACGGCATGGAATGTGGTATCGGCGTGAAGAACTACAACGACGTTCGCGTTGGCGACATGATCGAAGTGTTCGAGATCATCGAAATTCAGCGTACGATTGCTTAATCATCGATGCAGGCCGGGTAAGCAAAGCGCCACCCGGTAATAATTTTAAAAGGGGCTTTTTGCCCCTTTTTTGTCTGGAGAATTTATTATGGCGAAAGAATTTGGTCGCCCGCAGCGCGTAGCGCAAGAAATGCAGAAAGAGATCGCCCTCATCCTGCAACGTGAAATTAAAGATCCACGCGTGGGTGTGATGACCACCGTGTCCGGCGTGGAAATGTCCCGCGACCTGGCGTATGCCAAAGTGTTCGTGACCTTCCTGAACGATCAGGACGAAGCCGCGGTAAAAAACGGCATTAAAGCGCTGCAGGAAGCCTCTGGCTACATCCGCTCTCTGCTCGGCAAAGCGATGCGTCTGCGTATCGTGCCTGAGCTGACCTTCTTCTACGACAACTCTCTGGTCGAAGGTATGCGCATGTCGAACCTGGTGACCAGCGTGGTGAAACATGACGACGAACGTCGTGTTAACCCAACGGACGACAGCAAGGAGGACTAATGAGTCGTCCTCGTCGTCGCGGTCGCGACGTGCATGGTGTGCTGCTGCTGGATAAACCCCAGGGCGCTTCCAGCAACGACGTGCTGCAAAAAGTTAAGCGTATTTTTAACGCCAACCGTGCGGGCCACACGGGCGCGCTCGATCCGCTGGCGACCGGCATGTTGCCGATTTGCCTGGGGGAAGCGACAAAGTTTTCCCAGTACCTACTGGACTCCGATAAGCGCTATCGGGTCATCGCCCGATTAGGCCAGCGCACGGACACCTCCGATGCCGATGGTCAGGTGGTAGAAGAGCGTCCGGTGACCTTCAGCGCAGAGCAACTTGATGCCGCGCTGGAAAGTTTCCGTGGCGACACGCTGCAGGTACCGTCAATGTATTCGGCGCTGAAGTACCAGGGTAAGAAACTGTACGAATATGCACGCCAGGGCATTGACGTTCCTCGCGAACCCCGTCCGATTACCGTGTACGAACTGCTCTTTATTCGTCACGAAGGCGATGAGCTGGAGCTGGAAGTTCACTGTTCGAAAGGCACCTATATTCGTACCATCATTGACGACCTGGGTGAAAAGCTGGGTTGCGGTGCGCACGTGATTTACCTGCGTCGCCTGGCTGTCAGCACGTACCCGGTTGAGCGAATGGTGACCCTTGAACATCTGCGCGAGTTGGTTGAGCAGGCGGAAGCGCAGGAGATTGCGCCGGCCGATTTGCTCGATCCGCTGCTGATGCCAATGGACAGCCCGGCAGCCGATTTCCCGGTTGTTAATCTTCCTTTAACATCCTCCGTTTACTTTAAGAACGGAAACCCGGTTCGTACCACCAGTGCTCCTTCTGAAGGTCTGGTACGCGTGACCGAGGGGGATGAAGGTAAGTTTATCGGCATGGGTGAAATGGATGGCGAAGGCCGCGTCGCGCCGCGTCGCCTGGTCGTTGAGTATCCGGTTGAAGCCTGATAGCGATAACGGCTCGCCTTGCGATAAGCAGGGGAGACGAGTAGAATATCGCGGCTTAACGTTCGGCAAATTGTTTAACATATTGCGGGACGTATACTGGGATTGCTGAATTAGAGATCGGCATCCTTACATTCTTTATATTCTGGAGTTTGAAAATGTCTCTAAGCGTTGAAGCTAAAGCTAAAATCGTTTCTGAGTTTGGTCGTGGTACTAACGACAGCGGTTCTACCGAAGTTCAGGTTGCACTGCTGACTGCACAGATTAACCACCTGCAGGGTCACTTTGCAGAGCACAAAAAAGATCACCACAGCCGTCGTGGTCTGCTGCGTATGGTTTCTCAGCGTCGTAAACTGCTCGACTACCTGAAACGTAAAGATGTTGCACGTTACTCCGCGCTGATCGAGCGTCTGGGTCTGCGTCGCTAAGTCTTGCGAGTTTCAGAAAAGGGGGCCTGATGGCCCCTTTTTTCAACCAGACGGCAGCAATTCACTGGAAACTATTGTATTGTTGCTATAAATGATCTTCATTGCAGAGGTTCGCGCGGCTAATGAGAGGCTTCACCCATGGGGGTGTTGGTTGTCATTAGTCGCGAGGATGCGAAGAAGGTCGGGTTAAATCGTCAGCACACCGGTGGTGTGCTGTCATACATTTAAGAAAGGACAGAACTTTGCTGAATCCGATCGTTCGTAAATTCCAGTATGGTCAACACACCGTCACGCTGGAAACCGGCATGATGGCACGTCAGGCTACTGCTGCCGTTATGGTAAGCATGGATGACACTGCGGTATTCGTAACCGTAGTTGGCCAGAAAAAAGCAAAACCAGGTCAGGACTTCTTCCCACTGACCGTTAACTACCAGGAGCGTACCTACGCTGCCGGTAAAATTCCGGGTGGCTTCTTCCGTCGTGAAGGCCGTCCAAGCGAAGGCGAAACCCTGATTGCGCGTCTGATTGACCGCCCGGTTCGTCCGCTGTTCCCGGAAGGCTTCGTGAACGAAGTGCAGGTTATCGCGACCGTTGTTTCCGTTAACCCACAGGTTAACCCGGATATCGTTGCGATGATCGGTGCTTCCGCGGCCCTGTCACTGTCTGGTATTCCATTCAATGGCCCAATCGGTGCTGCACGCGTTGGTTACATCAACGACCAGTACGTGCTGAACCCAACGCAGGAAGAGCTGAAAGAAAGTAAGCTGGACCTGGTTGTTGCTGGTACTGAAGCGGCTGTGCTGATGGTTGAATCCGAAGCGGAACTGCTGAGCGAAGACCAGATGCTGGGCGCGGTGGTCTTTGGCCACGATCAGCAGCAGATCGTTATTCAGAACATCAACGATCTGGTTAAAGAAGCGGGCAAACCACGTTGGGACTGGCAGCCTGAAGCCGTCAACGACGCGCTGAATGCACGCGTTGCTGCGCTGGCTGAATCTCGTCTGAGCGATGCTTATCGCATCACCGACAAACAGGAGCGTTATGCTCAGGTTGACGTGATCAAAGACGAAACTATCGCAACGCTGATTGCTGAAGACGAAACGCTGGATGCTAACGAGCTGAGCGAAATTCTGCACGCTATCGAGAAAAACGTGGTTCGTAGCCGCGTCCTGGCGGGTGAGCCGCGTATCGATGGCCGCGAAAAAGACATGATCCGTGGTCTGGACGTGCGTACTGGCGTTCTGCCACGTACTCACGGTTCTGCACTGTTCACCCGTGGCGAAACGCAGGCGCTGGTTACCGCGACCCTGGGGACAGCACGTGACGCGCAGAACATCGACGAACTGATGGGCGAGCGTACTGACAGCTTCCTGTTCCACTACAACTTCCCTCCATACTCCGTAGGTGAAACCGGTATGGTGGGTTCGCCTAAGCGTCGTGAAATTGGTCACGGTCGTCTGGCGAAGCGTGGTGTGCTGGCAGTGATGCCGGATGCTGACAAATTCCCGTACACCGTTCGTGTGGTTTCTGAAATCACCGAATCTAACGGTTCTTCTTCCATGGCTTCCGTGTGTGGCGCATCTCTGGCGCTGATGGATGCAGGCGTGCCAATCAAAGCCGCCGTTGCGGGTATCGCAATGGGCCTGGTGAAAGAGGGCGAGAACTTTGTTGTTCTGTCTGACATTCTGGGCGACGAAGACCACCTGGGCGATATGGACTTCAAAGTTGCGGGTTCCCGCGACGGTATCTCTGCGCTGCAGATGGATATCAAAATTGAAGGTATCACCAAAGAGATCATGCAGGTTGCGCTGAACCAGGCTAAAGGTGCTCGTCTGCACATCCTGGGCGTGATGGAACAGGCGATCAACGCGCCACGTGGCGACATTTCTCAGTTCGCTCCGCGTATCCACACCATCAAGATCAATCCAGACAAGATCAAAGATGTTATCGGTAAGGGCGGTTCCGTTATCCGTGCTCTGACCGAAGAGACTGGCACCACTATCGAAATCGAAGATGACGGTACGGTGAAAATTGCAGCGACCGACGGCGAGAAAGCGAAATTCGCTATTCGTCGCATCGAAGAAATTACTGCAGAAATCGAAGTGGGCCGTATCTACAATGGTAAAGTGACCCGTATCGTTGACTTTGGCGCGTTTGTTGCCATCGGTGGCGGTAAAGAAGGTCTGGTTCACATCTCTCAAATCGCTGACAAGCGCGTTGAGAAAGTGACCGATTACCTGCAGATGGGTCAGGAAGTCCCGGTTAAAGTTCTGGAAGTTGACCGCCAGGGCCGTATCCGTCTGAGCATTAAAGAAGCAACCGAGCAGTCTCAGCCGGCTGCTGCGCCAGAAGCATCGGCGGCAGAACAGCAAGGCGAGTAAGTTGCATTTGCCCTCCGCTTCGGCGGAGGGCCTATTATCAGGCAGGACGCCTTGTTAAGCCGCCGGGGGACAGGACGTTCATCCAATAGTTGTCTTCGGGAGTGGGAAATGAAGCCTTTTTTGCGCTGGTGTTTCGTTGCGACAGCTTTAACGCTGGCAGGATGCAGCAACTCTGCCTGGCGTAAGAGCGAAGTCCTCGCAGTGCCATTGCAACCGACTTTGCAGCAGGAAGTGATTCTGGCACGCATGGAACAAATTCTTGCCAGTCGGGCTTTAACCGATGACGAACGCGCACAGCTTTTATATGAGCGCGGAGTGTTGTATGATAGTCTCGGTCTGAGGGCATTAGCGCGGAATGATTTCTCACAAGCGCTGGCAATCCGACCTGATATGCCTGAAGTATTCAATTACTTAGGCATTTATTTAACGCAGGCAGGCAATTTTGATGCTGCCTATGAAGCGTTTGATTCTGTACTTGAGCTTGATCCAACTTACAACTACGCGCACTTGAATCGCGGTATCGCCCTGTATTACGGCGGTCGTGATAAGTTAGCGCAAGATGATCTGCTGGCGTTTTATCAAGACGATCCTAATGATCCTTTCCGCAGTCTGTGGTTATACATCGTTGAGCAGAAGCTCGATGAGAAGCAGGCAAAAGAAGCACTGAAACAGCGCTTCGATAAATCGGACAAGGAACAGTGGGGATGGAACATTGTCGAGTTCTACCTGGGCAACATTAGCGAAGCAACGCTGATGGAACGCCTCAAGGCGGACGCAACGGATAACACCTCGCTCGCTGAGCATCTCAGTGAAACCAACTTCTATTTAGGTAAGTACTACCTAAGTCTGGGGGATAAGGACAGCGCTACGGCACTGTTCAAATTAGCGGTTGCTAACAACGTACACAACTTCGTTGAGCACCGTTATGCATTGTTGGAATTATCGCTCTTGGGCCAGGAGCAAGACGACCTGGCAGAATCGGACCAGCAATAGCTGACGACATAAACATCAGCCCGTAATCTTTTGATTGCCATCACCTTAACTGGTGAGGGCGTTGTTGTTCGTCAATACATCTACTTTGAGCCGGTTCACACTTTTCAATGAAAATTGCTAATCATTTTCACGATGAGCTAAGTAGACTGGCCGCCATTGACATTGAGGCACTCGTACTACATGGCTGAATTCGAAACCACTTTTGCAGATCTGGGCCTGAAGGCTCCTATCCTTGAAGCCCTTACCGATCTGGGTTACGAAAAACCATCTCCGATCCAGGCAGAATGTATCCCACATCTGTTGTCTGGTCGTGACGTGCTGGGCATGGCCCAGACTGGTAGCGGCAAAACCGCAGCGTTCTCGCTGCCGCTGCTGCACAACATCGATCCGGAACTGCGTGCACCGCAGATCCTCGTCCTGGCTCCAACCCGTGAACTGGCTGTTCAGGTTGCAGAAGCTATGACTGATTTCTCTAAACATATGCGCGGCGTAAACGTTGTGGCCCTGTACGGTGGCCAGCGTTATGACGTGCAGTTACGTGCCCTGCGCCAGGGTCCACAGATTGTTGTCGGTACGCCGGGCCGTCTGCTGGATCACCTGAAGCGCGGTACCCTTGACCTCTCTAAACTGAGCGGTCTGGTACTGGATGAAGCAGATGAAATGCTGCGTATGGGCTTCATCGAAGACGTAGAAACAATTATGGCGCAGATCCCGGAAGGTCATCAGACCGCTCTGTTCTCTGCAACCATGCCAGAAGCGATTCGTCGCATTACCCGCCGCTTCATGAAAGAGCCGCAGGAAGTGCGCATTCAGTCCAGCGTGACTACTCGCCCGGACATCAGCCAGAGCTACTGGTCTGTATACGGTATGCGTAAAAACGAAGCGCTGGTTCGTTTCCTGGAAGCGGAAGATTTTGATGCGGCGATTATCTTCGTTCGTACCAAAAACGCGACCCTGGAAGTGGCTGAAGCGCTGGAGCGTAGCGGCTACAACAGCGCAGCGCTGAACGGTGACATGAACCAGGCTCTGCGTGAGCAGACGCTGGAGCGCCTGAAAGACGGTCGTCTGGATATCCTGATTGCAACCGACGTGGCAGCACGTGGTCTGGACGTTGAGCGTATCAGCCTGGTAGTTAACTACGATATTCCAATGGACTCCGAGTCCTACGTTCACCGTATCGGTCGTACCGGTCGTGCGGGTCGTGCAGGTCGTGCGCTGCTGTTCGTTGAGAACCGCGAGCGTCGTCTGCTGCGTAACATTGAACGCACCATGAAGCTGACCATTCCAGAAGCGGAACTGCCAAATGCAGAACTGCTGGGCAAACGCCGTCTGGAAAAATTCGCCGCGAAAGTCCAGCAGCAGCTGGAAAGCAGCGACCTGGACCAGTATCGTGCGCTGCTGGCACAGATTCAGCCTACCGCTGAAGGCGAAGAGCTGGATATGGAAACGCTGGCCGCAGCACTGCTGAAAATGGCACAGGGCGAACGTACCCTGATCGTGCCACCAGATGCACCGATGCGTCCTAAGCGTGAGTTCCGTGATCGTGACGAGCGTTTCGAACGTCGTGGCGACCGTAACGATCGTGGTCCACGTGCTGACCGTCCAGAGCGCAGTGGCGAAGAGCGTCCACGTCGTGAGCGTCGTGACGCTGGCGAAATGGAACTGTACCGCATTGAAGTGGGCCGTGATGATGGTGTTGAAGTTCGTCATATCGTTGGCGCGATCGCTAACGAAGGCGACATCAGCAGCCGTTACATCGGTAACATCAAGCTGTTCGCATCTCACTCTACCATCGAGCTGCCAAAAGGCATGCCGGGCGAAGTACTGCAGCACTTTACTCGCACCCGCATCCTGAACAAGCCGATGAACATGCAGCTGATGGGCGATGCCCAGCCACGTACTGACCGTGGTGGCGAACGTCGTGGCGGTGGTCGTGGTTTCGGTGGCGAACGTCGTGAAGGCGGTCGTAGCGAAGGCAACCGCGCTGGCGCAGGCGAAGGTCGTCGTTTCTCTGGCGAGCGTCGCGAAAGCCGCGGCCCACGTCGTGAAGAAGGTACCGCTCGTCGTCGTTTCGGTGACGCGTAAGTCTTTCGTTTCTGACGTAAAGTAATCTATACAGCCCCGATAAACACTGTCGGGGCTTTTTTTATTCCTTTTGTACTCTTGTACTGGTACAGTGCTGCGCATTAACATGCATAACCGCATTATTGACTGGAGAAAAGGCTGTATGGCGACACTTACCACCACCCAAACGTCACCTTCGCTGCTTGGCGGCGTGGTGATCATCGGCGGAACCATCATTGGTGCCGGGATGTTCTCCCTGCCTGTGGTTATGTCCGGTGCGTGGTTCTTCTGGTCGCTGGCGGCACTGGTGTTTACCTGGTTCTGTATGCTTCATTCCGGGCTGATGATCCTCGAAGCCAACCTGAACTACCGCATTGGCTCCAGCTTCGACACCATCACTAAAGACCTGTTAGGCAAAGGCTGGAACCTGGTAAACGGCCTCTCCATTGCCTTTGTGCTCTACATCCTGACTTACGCGTACATCTCAGCGAGCGGCTCCATTCTGCATCATACATTCTCGGAGTTGTCGCTGAACGTGCCGGCAAGAGTGGCGGGCTTGTGCTTCGCGCTGGGCGTCGCGTTTATCGTCTGGATGAGCACCAAAGCGGTGAGCCGCATGACGGCGATTGTGCTGGGCGCGAAGGTGATCACCTTCTTTCTGACCTTCGGCAGCCTGCTTGGGCACGTTACGCCGGCCACGCTGTTCAACGTGGCGGAGGCGAATACCACTTACACGCCGTACCTGCTGATGACCCTGCCGTTCTGTCTGGCATCGTTTGGTTACCACGGTAACGTGCCGAGCCTGATGAAGTATTACGGTAAAGATCCACGCACGATTGTGAAGTGCCTGATCTACGGCACGCTGCTGGCACTGGCGCTGTACGTGATTTGGCTGCTGGGGACGATGGGCAATATCCCGCGTCCTGAATTTATCGGCATTGCGCAGAAGGGCGGTAACATTGATGTGCTGGTACAGGCGTTGAGCGGCGTACTGAACAGCCGCAGTCTGGATCTGCTGCTGGTGGTGTTCTCTAACTTTGCCGTCGCGAGCTCTTTCCTCGGCGTGACGCTGGGCCTGTTTGACTACCTGGCCGATCTGTTTGGTTTTGATGATTCTGCTATGGGGCGCTTTAAAACCGCGCTGCTGACTTTCCTGCCACCGATTGTTGGCGGTCTGCTGTGGCCGAATGGTTTCCTCTATGCCATCGGCTATGCCGGGCTGGCGGCGACCATCTGGGCGGCGATTGTGCCTGCGCTGCTGGCACGCAAATCACGTAAACGCTTCGGCAGCCCGAAATTCCGCGTCTGGGGCGGAAAGCCGATGATTGCGCTGATTCTGGTGTTCGGTATTGGCAACGCGCTGGTGCATGTCCTGTCGAGTTTTAACCTGCTGCCGGTGTATCAGTAACACCACCTGTCACCCTCTCCCGACGGGAGAGGGGAACAAACCGCGCTAACCTGATACTTCCTCTTTCACCTGCATCGCCAGGTCAAACGAATGCAAGCGTGCCTGATGATCGAAAATCTGGCCGTTAACCATAATTTCATCCGCCTGCGTCTCACGCAGCACCGCCTCCAGCCCGTGACGCACTTTTGCCTTATCCCCCACCAGCGACATGCTCAGCGCCTGCTGAACGCCATACTGTTCGGATGCCGACCACAGCTGATGCATATTCTCCACCGGCGGCGGCAGCTGGCCGGTCTCACCGCGACGCAACTTCACAAAAGCCTGTTGCATGGAGGTGAACAGGAATTCCGCATCGCGATTGCTGTCGGCGGCAACGATGTTGATGCACACCATCGCATACGGTTTTTCCAGACGCTCTGAAGGTTTGAAGTTTGTGCGATAGAGGTGAAGCGCCTGATGGAGCATATCTGGCGCGAAGTGTGAGGCAAAGGCGAACGGCAGCCCCAGCTGCGCGGCAAGCTGCGCGCTGTACAGGCTTGAGCCCAACAGCCACACCGGGATTTTCTCACCGTAGCCTGGCACCGGGCGCACGTGCGGGTTAGGGTCACGCGCGTCAAACCAGTCCACCAGTTCAGCCACATCGCGCGGGAAGTTATCGATGTCGCCGCTCATATGGCGACGCAGGGCGCGCATGGTCGGCTGGTCGCTGCCCGGCGCACGGCCAAGACCCAGGTCGATACGGCCAGGATAGAGGGTATTCAGCGTACCAAACTGCTCGGCAATCACCAGCGGGGCATGGTTCGGCAACATCACGCCACCGGAGCCAAGGTGCAGCGTGGTGGTGTTCGCCGCCAGGTAACCAATCAGCACGGAGGTCGCGGCACTGGCGATACCAACCATATTGTGGTGCTCAGCCAGCCAGTAACGGTGATAACCGCGTTTTTCTGCCAGGCGAGCGAGATCGAGAGAGTGGGTAAAGGCTTCTCGTGCTGAGGAGCCTTGAGGGATCGGCGCCAGATCCAGCACCGAAAACGGAATGGTTTTATCAGTCATAACAGCTCACTTTGTCGACGGTGAATCTTTTAATAGTGCATTAAAATTTAATAACCGTTGTTAACAAAGTGAGCTTTTACATTTCTTCTTCAGCCCTGTAACACCAGCCCGGGGAGGCGTTTCCAGTAGCCGTTACAGTCGCTGTTAGCGGTTAACGGCAGCGGAGCATCACCGTTTTCATTGGCGCGGAAGGCATCCAGCATGGCGAATACGCCCGTATCCACCGGTGACAGGCGCACCATGTCGACCAGACCGTTCATCGACGCCAGTTCATTGCCGAGGTTATACACATAGCCGCTCATGGTCTGGATACCGTTCAGGACGAACACCTGCTGATTTTCCTGCGACAGCATGCTGCGCCCGTTCGGGTACTTGATGCAGCAGGTTTCACACTCGTCTTTCGGGCGGTCTTCAGAGCGGGCGGTGAAACAGCGGGCAGAATAGGCCAGCGGCAGATGACCATAGCTCAGCACTTCCACCTCGAACTGATTGCGAATGCCCAGCGTTTCGCACTGGTTGAGCAGGTTAGCCAGCCAGTCGCGCGAGAGTTCGACCGGCATGCACCAGCGCGTCATCCCCTGTTTAAGCAGCAGGCGCAGCGTCACGGCGTTATAGCAGTTCAGCGCATGGCCTGCGACAAACGGCAGTCTGCGTTCGGCGCACATGTTCACTACGCCCAGATCGCTGGCTTCCAGCAGGAATTCACCGTTCTCTACGTAGCGTTTGAGTTCACCCAGTTCGGAGGAGGCCTGGACGAGGGCGAGCGTTGAGAGCACCACCTGTTTACCGCTTGCGGCGAGGCTTTTCGCCATATCCAGCCAGTCGCCCACTTTGGTGGCGCGGCGCTTGCTGCATACCGCTTCACCGAGGTAAATCACATCTGCGCTGCTGGTTGCGGCCTGGTGGTAAAAATCTTCCAGCGTCTCTTTTGGCCAGTAGTAGAGCACCGGCCCTAATGAATATTTCATGATTATCTCACTGCCATTTACGGTGATACGCGCCAAGCGTGGTTTGTGTACCCTCGGACATCGCACCGAGTGTCTCCATCCACGCCGGTTGCGGTGCGTAGTTCTGCGGGTCTGCCATGCAGCGATCGATAGCCTGGCGCCAGACTTTCGCCACCTGGCTGACGTACGCCGGGCTGCGCTGGCGGCCCTCAATTTTCACCGAGGCGATATTGGCGGCCAGCAGTTCTGGCAGCAGTTCCAGCGTATTAAGGCTGGTTGGCTCTTCCAGTGCGTGGTAACGCTCGCCGTCTACCAGATAGCGGCCTTTGCACAGCGTCGGGTAACCGGCATTTTCGCCGTCCTGATAGCGGTCAATCAGCACGTCGTTCAGGCGCGATTCGAGCCCCTGCGGCGTCTGTTGCCAGCGAACAAAGCGGGCGGGTGAGCAGGCCCCAACGGTATTGGGGGACTCGCCGGTTAAATAGGAAGAGAGATAGCAACGGCCTTCGGCCATGATACACAGGCTGCCAAAGGCAAAAACTTCCAGTGGTACTGGCGTGACGCGCGCGAGTTGCTTAACCTGATGAATAGAGAGCACGCGTGGCAGCACCACGCGGGCAACATCAAAGTGACGATGATAAAAACGCACCGCCTCTTCGTTAGTGGCAGATGCCTGAACGGAGACGTGACGCTCAATATGGGGATAGCGTTCTGCCGCATACTCAAGCATAGCGAGGTCGGCGAGGATCAGCGCATCGGCACCCAGCTGTGCTGCCATATCCACCGCGCGTTGCCAGCGGGCGTAGCCATCAGGATGGGCGAAGGTATTGATGGCGATATGCAGTTTGCGGCGGTGCTGGTGGACGAAGGTAACGGCTTCCTGAAGCTTTTTCTCCGTAAAGTTGAGGCCAGCAAAATGGCGGGCGTTGGTATCATCTTTCAGCCCGATATAGACCGCATCGGCCCCATTTTCGATGGCCGCCTTAAGCGCCGGAAGATTTCCGGCTGGGCAGAGCAGCTCCATAATTTATCCTGATGTAGTCGATCGCAAATTTGTTAACGAGCTGGGATTTTAATTAACCCATACGCGACAATTTTTGATTTAAGGCAGCTAATGGCGTATTGATGGCACCAATAATGAGGTACACCTGACGACAGTTTGTTGATTTACGCCGCTATGTTGTGCTTCGGATATGGCAAAATAGCAGGACTATAGCTATCAGGGAGTAAAGCTCGTGCTGGATAAACTGCGTTCACGTCTCGTACAATTTGGTCCATCAATGCTGAGCGTGCCGGTAAAACTGGCCCCGTTCGCGCTTAAACGCCAGGTGCTGGAGCAGGTGCTGAGCTGGCAATTCCGCCAGGCACTGCAGGACGGTGAGCTGGCGTTCCTGGAAGGGCGCTGGTTAAGCATTGACGTCCACGATATCGGGCTGCGCTGGTTTACCTCTGTTGAGAATGACCAACTGATCGTCCGTGAGTCCGCCGACGCGGATGTGAGCTTTAGCGCCAGCGCCAGCGATCTGCTGATGATCGCCGCGCGTAAGCAGGATCCGGACACACTCTTCTTCCAGCGCCGCCTGGTTATCGAAGGCGATACGGAACTTGGTCTGTACGTGAAGAATTTAATGGATGCCATTGAGCTGGAGCAGATGCCGAAAGCGCTGCGTGTGATGTTGATGCAAATGGCAGATTTCGTTGAGGCGGGGCTGAAAACCCCGCCGGAAAGTAAACACACTTCAGTAGGTGAGCCATGCTGATTCGAGTCGAAATTGGGATTGATGCACCGGGAATCGATGCGTTGTTACGCCGCTCTTTTGCGCGGGATGACGAAGCGCAACTGGTCCACGATCTCCGCGAAGACGGCCTGATTACGCTGGGGCTGGTTGCCACCGATGACGAAGGTCAGGTGGTGGGCTATGTTGCCTTCAGCCCGGTTACCGTTCAGGGCGAAGAGTTACAGTGGGTAGGAATGGCACCGCTGGCGGTTGATGAGCACTACCGCGGCCAGGGGCTGGCGCGCCAGCTGGTTTACGAAGGACTGGACTCGCTCAACGAATTTGGCTATGCCGCCGTGGTGACGCTGGGGGATGCTACGTTCTATGGCCGTTTAGGCTTTGAACCGGCAGCGCATTACGATCTCCGCTGCCGCTGGCCGGGAACGGAATCCGCCTTCCAGGTGCACCGTCTGGCGGATGACGCGCTTAACGGCGTGAACGGTCTGGTTGAGTATCACGACCATTTCAATCGCTTTTAATCAGGCTCTCGCGAAGCGCCTCAAAGGAGCCGTCTCCGGTGACGAGGCGCTCTTTCTGACGCTTCGTCAGTTGCTTAATGCGGTATTCCATTCTGAGCGCCAGCGATCTGTCGCCAACGGGCGCTGAAAAGGCGAGCTGTAATTCCCCTTTCCCCCGCAGCGCTTTGGCACCTTTCCCCGTTTGATGTTGCAGAAAACGCCGCGCCACATCGGTAGTGATCCCGGTGTACAGGGCGTTATCGGCGGTACGAACAAGATAGAGAAACCAGCACACGGTAAACAGATTCAGTATGTTAAGGTGAACGCACCTTAGCATGAGAGAGAGCGAAAATGGAAACTCTGACCACCATTAACCGCTGGCTGGCAAAACAGCATGTCGTCACCTGGTGCGTGTATGACGAAGGTGAAATGTGGTGTGCAAACGCGTTTTATTACTACGATCCCGAGCGTGTCACCTTTTATGTCCTGAGCGAGGATAAAACCCGTCATGCGCAAATGTCGGGTCCCCAGGCGAAGGTGGCGGGTACGGTGAACGGCCAGCCTAAAACGGTCGCGCTGATTCGTGGCCTGCAGTTTAAAGGGGAGATCCGCCGCCTGGACGGAGAAGAGAGCGACGCGCAGCGAAAACGCTACACGCGCCGCTTTCCGGTTGCCATTGCGCTAAAAGCTCCGGTGTGGGAAATCCGCCTTGATGAGCTGAAATTTACCGACAACACCCTGGGCTTTGGCACAAAGCTTCACTGGCTACGCGCCGAGCAGGCGTAGCGCTTCACGGTTAAACGCGGGCAGATCGTCCGGGGTCCTGCTGGTGATCAGCTGATCTTTGTCGTTCACAACTTCCTGATCGTAAAACTCAGCCCCCGCATTTTTCAAATCGATAACGATCGGTTTTACGGCCGTGAGTTTACGCCCGCGCACGACATCTGCGCTGATGAGCAGCTGCGGACCGTGGCAGATGGCAAAGACCGGTTTGCCCGTCGAGACAAAGTCTCGCGTGAAGGTCACGAACCGTTCATCCCCACGCAGGGAATCCGGTGAATGACCGCCGGGTAACAGCAGGGCATCGAAATCTGACGGGCTGACGTTATCGATGGTTTCATCGATGGTCACGCTGGCTTCGCCCTTATGGCCTTTCACCGTTTTACCCGCCTCTTTCTCAATGGTGATGACCTCATGTCCTGCCTTGCGAAATGCCTCGGCTGGCGAGGTGAATTCTGAATCTTCAAACTCGTCGGTGATCAAGACTGCGATTTTCTTGCCCATGCTTCCTCCGTTGTTTTGGCTTCAGACAGATTTTTCTCCGCTTGTGGTAAATACTTACCTGTAACAGACTTCTAAGTGTGGTCGACGACGCTGAGTTCGCAAACGGACAATTCTGTAAAGGGGAGATGAGATGAGTCAGGTACTGATTACCGGCGCGACCGGGCTGGTGGGCGGACATCTGCTGCGGCTGCTGCTTCAGGAGCACCGGGTTAACTATATTGCCGCCCCGACGCGTCGGCCTCTCGCGGATATCTCCGGCGTCTTTAACCCCCACGACCCGCAGCTTACCGATGCACTGGCGCAGGTACAGGATCCTGTGGATATCGCCTTTTGCTGCCTCGGAACAACGCTGCGTGAAGCGGGCAGTAAAGAGGCGTTTGTGCATGCGGACTACACGCTGGTGGTCGATACGGCGCTGACGGCTAAAAAGCTGGGGGCCACACATTTTGTGGTGATCAGTTCGCTCGGTGCCAATGCCGGGTCACCTTTTTTCTACAACAAGGTGAAGGGCAAAATGGAAGAGGCGCTGATTGCCCAGAAGTGGGAGCAACTGACCATTGTTCGCCCCTCCATGCTGCTCGGGCACCGGGATGAACGCCGTTTTAACGAATCGTTTTTCGCGCCTCTGTTCCGCATCCTGCCGGGTAACTGGAAATCCATTGAGGCAGCGGACGTGGCGCGTGCGATGCTAAAAGAAGGGCTCTCGCCATCGCAGGAGGGCGTGAATATCATCCCGTCGGCAAAACTGCGTGAAATCGCACAGGGCGAGGCGTAAACTCCCCCGGCTAATAACCTACTACTCTCCGGGGAATGCTATGACTGGTCAGTCTTCATCTCAGGCGGCTTCACCTGTTCAATGGTGGAAGCCCGCGCTCTTCTTTCTCGTGGTCATCATCGGCCTCTGGTATGTGAAATGGCAGCCGTACTACGGTAAAGCCTTCACGGCCGCCGAAACGCACAGTATCGGAAAATCTATTCTCGCTCAGGCTGATTCCAGCCCGCTTCAGGCGGCGTGGGATTACGCCATGGTCTATTTCCTTGCCGTCTGGAAAGCCGCGGTACTGGGCGTCCTGCTGGGCTCGCTGATTCAGGTGCTTATCCCGCGTCACTGGCTGGTGAAAACCCTCGGTCAGCCCCGCTTTCAGGGCACGCTGCTGGGGACGATTTTCTCCCTGCCGGGCATGATGTGCTCGTGCTGTGCAGCGCCTGTGGCCGCCGGGATGCGTCGTCAGCGCGTCTCAATGGGCGGTGCGCTTGCTTTCTGGATGGGGAACCCGTTGTTAAACCCGGCGACGCTGGTGTTTATGGGCTTTGTGCTGGGCTGGCATTTCGCCTTTATTCGTCTGGTGGCCGGTCTGCTGACGGTGCTGGTTGTGGCGACCCTGGTGCAACATCTGGTGAAAGACAAAACCGTAGCGCCTGCGTCAGTTGACGTGGATATCAGCGAACCGCAGGGCGGCTTCTTCGCGCGCTGGGGCAGGGCGCTGTGGCAACTTTTCTGGAGCACCATCCCGGTCTATATCCTGGCGGTTCTGGTGCTGGGCGCGGCGCGCGTCTGGCTGTTCCCGCATGCGGATGGGGCTATCGACAACACGCTGCTGTGGGTCGTTGCAATGGCGGTTGCCGGTTGCCTGTTCGTGATCCCAACGGCCGCTGAAATTCCCATTGTTCAGACCATGATGCTGGCCGGGATGGGCACCGCGCCTGCACTGGCGCTGCTGATTACCTTGCCTGCAATCAGCCTGCCGTCGCTTGTCATGTTGCGTAAGTCATTCCCGGCGAAAGCGCTGTGGCTGACCGCGGGGCTGGTGGCGCTGAGCGGGGTGATGGTAGGAAGTATTGCACTGGTATAAAAAAAGCCCGGTAGCGTTACCGCTTACCGGGCTTTCTGTCAGACGTTCTGGTTACTTGATGTAGGTAAAGGCAGTGGTGACGTGTTTCACGCCGCTCACCCGGCTGGCGATATCGGCCGCCGCTTTCCCTTCACGGTCGGTGACCAGACCCAGCAGGAACACTTCGCCGTTTTCCGTTGTCACTTTCACGTTTGAGGATTTCACCTGGTCCGAGCCCAGCAGCTGGGAGCGAACTTTGGTGGTGATCCAGGTATCAGACGACGCGGTACCCAGGCTGATTGGCTGCCCCTGACGGATTTCATTGAAGACTTCCGTGGTGCCCTCAACGCCCATTGCGATCTGTTTTGCGCGGCTGGAGAGTTCGGTATTCGGCGACTGGCCCGTCAGCAACACTTTACCCTGATAGGCCGTGACGTTGATACGCGCTTCTTTCTTGATTTGTTCGTCTTTCGACAGCGCACTGTTGACGCGCAGCTCCAGCGTACCGTCATCGACCTGTGTCCCTACGGAACGCGGGTCGGTTGCCGCTTTAGTACCAACCGCGGCGGTACCCACGACAGCCGCAGCGATACATCCCTGAAGCAGTAATGCAGACATAAGGACTGCGAGGGTCGATAAAGCCTTCATAAGAACTCCTTAATCATCCTGGTGAGGGAAAAGCGTGTTATCGATCAAATCGCATAAGCAGTTCACCGTGAGCATATGCATCTCCTGAATGCGCGCGCTACGGTGAGAGGGAATGCGGATTTCCACATCCTGCGGCCCAAGCAAACCCGCCAGCTCACCACCGTCATAGCCTGTTAAGGCAACGATAGTCATGTCGCGGGTGACGGCGGCTTCAACGGCTTTGACAATGTCCCGGCTGTTGCCGCGCGTGGAGATTGCCAGCAGAACATCTCCGGCATGACCCAGGGCTCGCACCTGCTTTGCGTAAATCTCATCATGCAGACGATCGTTAGCAATCGCTGTTAAGACCACATTATCGGTATTAAGTGCAATGGCGGGTAAACTCGGTCGTTCTGTTTCAAAACGATTGATCATGCTGGCAGCAAAATGCTGTGCGTTGGCGGCTGAAGTGCCATTGCCACAACAGAGGATTTTGTTGCCGTTGAGCAGGGATTGCACCAGCGTCATGGCGGCACGAGAGATAGCGTCCGGAAGGGCTTCCGCCGCTGCAATCTGAGTCTGGATGCTTTCAGTGAAGCACACTTTAATTCTTTCGAGCACGTTATCCCTTTTAAATCTTAATTATGCGTCTTCGCCAAAAGCGTTTTTCAGCCATTCGATCGCATTGCCGGTGAAGGCTACCACATCGAACCGGCAATCCACAGTATCAAAACTCCCATTATGGCGGGCAAGCCACAAGTGGGCAGTCTGTAATAATTTATGTTGTTTGGCGAGCGTCACGCTGGCGGCAGCGCCGCCAAAACGGGAAGACTGTCGGTAGCGAACTTCTACAAACACGATGACCTCACCGTCTTTCATGATGAGGTCGATTTCGCCGCCACGTCCGCGAACGTTAGCGGCGATAAAGTGCAGTCCTTTGCCTTCAAGCCAGCGACGCGCTTTTAATTCCCACGCGTCACCGGTCTCTTTACGGCTTAACTGGCCGGGACGATTTGCCCCTGCTGGTATTTTAGCCATGATAACTTCCTGTTAATCACACAATCCTGAGTGGCCGTCAGATCGCCGGTATTGCCGTTAAGCTCAAAGCCCGGCACCTGACGCATCTGGGTAAAGTGGTTCGCCAGCGCCCAGGCATCGACACCCATGGCATACAGACGTGCCAGAGAGTAGTCGTTGCGGACGGTGCTCAGCGCCTGCTGCATCAGTGCCGGGTTACTGCCTGCGAGCATGGGAATTTCGCTGTACTGCAGGCCGTCCATCTCCAGACGGAAATCCGGGCCGGCGGTACCTTGCGCGCTGCGTGAACTGGCGTACAGCGTTGCGCCGCTCTGGCTGCCGTTACGCATTGCAATCATCGGTTTGATGAAGGCGATTTCCTGCGGGGTAGCAACGATATACGCTGCATCCACTTTACCGCCACCGCTGATCTGCGCGTCGGTAGGTGGCGCAGGGATCGACAGACCGCCAATGGTCACACTCTGCTGCTGCGGCAGGCTTGCGCTGACCGGGCTGCCGTTGAGGGCAATGCCCGCTCCGCCATTGACGCCCGCGCGCAGTTCAGACGCGGAGCCGAATTTCTGCTGCAGCACAATACCGCCGCCCAACTTCTGCCACTCATCGGCAAAAGCATTAGCAACCCGATCCCCCAGCGTACTGCGTGGGATGAGCAACAGCGGAGCCTGTTTACCCTGCTCGTGAATATGACGCGCCGCATCGCGGGCTTCATCTTCCGGCGACAGCGCGAAGTAGCAAATATTGGCACGGTTCTGAACCTGCTCTGGCTGGTTGAGTGCCAGCACGTTCAGCGTGGTATTGCTCTTCATCAACTCTTCGACATTGTTTTTCAGCAGCGGGCCGACAACGATGCTCGCACCATCCTGTTGAACCTGCGCCAGTACCTGGTCAAGCGGCTTCGAACTGGTGTCGTAGATTTTCAGCTCAGCACCCGGGTTCGCGCTGGTGGTGGCCACCGACGGTGTTTGCGCGACAGGTTGTGCCGTTTGTTCTGCGGGCTGGGCAGGCTGAACGTTCTGCGGTTGAGGTTGTTCAGACGCGGTGTCAGTCGCCGGGGCTTCTTGAGTTTCAGCCGGCGCCGGCGTGGCGGGCGGTGCAGGCTGAACGTTCTGCGGTTGAGGTTGTTCAGAAGCGGTGTCAGTCGCCGGAGCTGCTTGCGTTTCAGCCGGCGCTGGCGTTGCCGTCGTAGGGGCCGTTACCGGGTTCTGCATCGTCCCCTGTGCCGGCGTCTGCACGGTGGTCAGGTCACTGGTTTCAGCGGCGGAAGGGCTGACCACGTCGTTCACGTTTGCCGCCTGTGCTGCCTGGGTCGGCACGGCGCTGCCCGTCACTGGCGTCGTGCCGTTTTTCGCGGCTTCAAAACCCTGTTGAATAGTGCGACCGAATACCGCCGCCTGACCGTTTAAGGGCAGAAGGAGTGCAATCTTGCTGGTCGAGGCCGGCTTAAAGTTCTGCACGTTTACCAGCTGCGTCGGCAGCATTTTCGCGCCCGGATTCTGCGGGTAGCGGGTCTGCCAGTCAGTGATACCGGCTTTCAGCATCTTCGGATCGTTGCGGTTGTTAAACCACATCTGCTGCAGATCCAGCCAGCCCTGCAGGACGTTTTCATCTGCATTGATCACCAGTGCACGCGCCTGCTCCTGCGTCATAGAGGCCAGCGCCTGCCACGTGGCATCGATATTTTTCTGCTTATCAGCACCGCCGAGCAGAGGCTCCTGGGCGATCAGCGCACGGAGCAGCGTCAGGGAAGGGCGGCCCTGTTCAGCGGTAATGCCCGCCTGCCAGAAGCGAGCCTGCTGATTTTTGTCCAGCGCGCTCACGTCGATATCCCCAAGGATCTTTTTCGCGGCATCGTAATCTTTCAGCGCGACTTTCAGCTCGGCAGAGAGCAGGCTCTGCTCACGACGCTGAACATCATTCAGATCTTTTGGCAACTGGTTGAACAATTCGGCAGCCTGCTGGGTTTTACCCTCTTTCAGCAGTGCACGAATGGCGAGTAATTGCCAGTTGGTCTTGGTATCATTTGAACTCTGCGACATTTGTTGCAGATAAAAGCCAGAGTCAGCCTGAGCAGAACCCTGCAAATGGGCGGTGCTCTGGTCGGGTGCCTGGGTGCCACAGCCTGCAAAGATCAGGGCTGCCAGCAGGAGTGGCACGCTGCGCGTGGCTTTTTTTCGAAGAAACGTTAACGGTACCATACTGTATCCAGTGATTTTTTTTACGCAATGCTCAATATTAAATCGGCAATACGGACGAAACAATGAAACAACACGAAACGGCAGATAATTCTCAAGGCCAGCTCTATATTGTACCTACTCCTATCGGGAATTTATCTGATATTACCCAACGTGCGCTTACCGTATTGCAGGCTGTTGATTTAATTGCCGCTGAAGATACCCGACACACAGGCTTACTGCTCCAGCACTTCGCCATTAGCGCGCGTTTGTTCGCGTTACACGATCACAATGAGCAACAAAAAGCCGAAACGCTGGTGGCGAAGCTGAAAGAGGGGCAGAACATTGCCCTGGTCTCCGATGCGGGTACGCCGCTGATTAACGACCCCGGCTACCATCTGGTGCGTACCTGCCGTGAAGCCGGGATCCGCGTGGTGCCGTTGCCTGGCCCATGTGCGGCTATCGCGGCGCTGAGCGCTGCGGGTCTGCCTTCCGACCGCTTCTGCTATGAAGGTTTCCTGCCTGCCAAATCCAAAGGCCGACGCGACGTGTTAAAAGCGCTGGAAGCTGAACCGCGCACCCTGATTTTCTACGAATCTACGCATCGCCTGCTGGAAAGCCTGGAAGATATGGTGACCGTCTGGGGGGAAGCCCGCTACGTGGTGCTGGCACGCGAGCTGACCAAAACCTGGGAAACCATTCACGGCGCACCGGTAGGAGAACTGCTGGCGTGGGTGAAGGAAGACGAAAACCGCCGCAAGGGCGAGATGGTGCTGATTGTCGAAGGACATAAGGCGCAGGAGGACGCATTGCCTGCCGATGCGCTTCGTACACTTGCGCTGCTGCAGGCTGAACTGCCGCTCAAGAAAGCGGCTGCGCTGGCGGCAGAGATCCACGGCGTGAAGAAAAACGCACTGTATAAGTATGCGCTGGAGCAGCAGGGGTAATATAGCGGCCCGGCAATCACGCCGGGCCAGTTTATTTTACTTCGCGGGAATGGCCTCGTACACCAGCGTTTCCAGCGGCTGCAGCGTAATCACCACGGCCTTTTGATACTCCCCTGGTACGCTTGTGTTACTGCCGTACACGGCGTTCAGACTGAACTGCGCCATGCCCCCTGTTGGGATTTCAAAGTCTTTTGCCAAATCCAGATAATAACTTTGCGGTTTATCCGACGGGTTTCGCAAGCCCAGAATGGCTTTGTCTTTGCTCCACGAGGCCCAGCCGTAAACCTCAAGCGCCGTCGGGTCGCCACCGATCCAATGCGTATCCACCAGCACGCTGGCGTTATTTCGCGCCCATTTTGCTGCCTGCGCCAGGGTGTCCCATTTCACCTTATTCAGCATTGATGGCGTGATATATAACTCCTGCAGTTGCGTCCCTGTGGCGAAGTAGCTCCAGACCTGATCGGCAAAATCGCTGTCCGTTTGCACCTTCTCCAGTCCGTAATAGGCATTTTCCGCGCTGACTATCCCGTGGTACATCAGCGAGTTCAGCGGGAACAGTGGGCCTTTACGCACAATAGAGCGGTATGTTTCAGCATCGCGGTAGGTCATCCACTGCTGTACCGGCGTGCCGGGGCCGTAAAGGTTGATATCATCCCCCTGACGCCAGATGGAGTCGGCATAGAACAGCCAGGACGGGCTGGCGTCGGTACCCGTTGTCAGGTTGATAAACAGATTGGGGTTTGCGCTGCGCATGTTATGCAGCAGGGCGATAGACGCATCAAAATCGGACGCGAACTGGCTACCAGTAATATGCGAGTTGGCGTTGCCCATCCCGTCGAGCTTAAACGAGGTGATATGTTCGTTTTTAATCAGCTTGATGATCTGCTCATTGAAGTTTTTGAAGTAGCGCGGGCCCGAGAGAGCCAGCTTTCCGTCTACCGTTTCGAAGCCGTATTCTTTGGCGTGGGAGACACGAATATCGCGCGGCTTATTATAACCTCCCCACGGTGAGAGCCACAGCCCGACGGAGCTGTGCAGACTGTCTGCTTTTTCCCTGACCTTACCAAAGCCGTGGCTGAAGGCCGGGCCAAACAGCCAGCGTCCGGTACGATCGTCCCAGCCATCGTCCAGCAGGAACGCATCCAGCGCCACGCCGCGTCCGGTGATAAATTCTTTATTCCACTCATCCATCCGCCCCAGCACATCCTGTTCGGTGTAGGGGTTAAAGAAGCCGATATCCATCCAGCTGTTGTAGTGCAGATAGGGTTTGTACGCCCGTGGGCGCACGGCGTCGATAAACTGGTTTACGCTACGGCGCAGCTGGCTGGTTTCCGGGAACGTGCCAAAGTAGGTGGTAAAGCTGACCGGTGCGTCAGGCTGAACCGGCGTTTTCAGCTCCACGTTCAGATTGGTCGTCGCTTCATAGGCATACGTATTAACGATTGGCTTATCCGGCAGGATAAAGAACGAATCAGCAATAATGGGCGAGCTGTTGATGGCGCCATCAACGTACGGTGCCTGAGACTGTTTTTTCGTCGGGAAGAAGGTGATTTTCGCCACCTCTCGCGGCTCGCTGACGGCCGCAATGGTGTAATCAATACTGGCATATTTTCCCTTCACCAGATTCAGCTTCACCGTCACGTTAAAATCCGGACGGGTGAAATCAATGACAATCGCGTTGTCCTGTTTTTCTACATGCTTAATTGTAAAATCTGCGGTGTGAATTTTGGTTTCATCCGGCAGGGTCAGAAAGAACAGCTCCTGCGGCGTAAGCGGATGGTTAGCCGTTTTGTCTTTCACTACCACCGTTGAACTGGCGTCATCAAACGAGAGGGCAATAGAGTCGTTATCGAGCGCGTATTGCGCTGCCGCCGCGCCATGAGAAACACACAAGGCAAGCATCGAGAGTGTAAGCACTTTTTTCATCAGGGTAAGATCCTTATTAGTAATGCTTCAGCATTCGGGTGATGGACTGCTCCAGCCAGTAGCGCTGGGTGCCGAAATTAATGCGCAGGTAGTGTTCGCCGTTTTGGACGTAGTGGCTGCCATCTTCGAGGACGACGCCAGCCTGATGGGCGAAATGTCGGGTCAATTCAGTGGCGCTACGTTCATCTGCGCTGACGTCAACCCAGGCCAGATACGATGATTCCGGGTTCATCATTTTCCAGGCCGGGAAGTGGGTCTGGATGGCCTCTGCCAGATAGCCAGCGTTACGGCGCAGATAACCGTTCAGCGCGTCGAGCCACGGCAAACCATGCTGGTAGGCAAGAATAATTCCCCATATCCCGAATATATTGGGTGAGGTGATGGCGTTCTTCTCAAGCTGGTGGCGAAAGCGCTGGCGCAGGGTGGCATCCGGAATGATGGCGTAGGAGGTTTTCAGCCCGCCAAGGTTGAACGCTTTATTCGGGGAGGTCAGCAGGATCAGATTGTCCTGCGCCGCGCAGCCGGATGCCAGACAGCTGACGAAATGACCGTCCAGAATATGTTCAGCGTGGACCTCATCAACCACCAGAAGGGTGCCGTAGCGTTGACAGAGGTCTGACACCTGGCGTATCTCATCGGCGTGCCAGATCCTGCCGGAAGGGTTATGCGGCGAGCAGAAGAACCACAGTTTTGGACGGTATGTTCTGAGCTGTTCTTCCACCAGATTTAAATCAAGCTGGTAGCGATTTTCCCTCACGCACAGTGGGTTTGCCAGTATCGCTACCCCCTGACGCTGGGCGGCCATGGCAAACGGATCGTACACCGGTGTGTTCATCATCACCGTGTCGCCAGGTTTACAAAACGCCTGAACCGTATAATGCAGCGTGGAGACGGTACCGTACGTCAGCGTGATCCACGATTTATCGACGTCAACCTGATGTCGTTCGCGCTGAAAGGCGATAACCGCATCGTAAAATTCGTCAAAGCACCAGGTGTAGCCAAAGGTGCCATGCTCCACGATGCGCTGGAAACCTTCTGTCACGGCAGGTGGGGAGGTGAAATCCATATCGGCAATCCACAGCGGGATAAAGCCTTCAGGCACATCACCAAAGCGCGAGCGGACAAAGGCGTGATCCCATTTTCGACACCGGTCGCTTTTACGCTCAATGATTTCGTCAAAATTAAACACCACACCCCCCTGTTAAATTAAGGCTTCAATGCCGGTTTTTACGCTTTGCACCTGCGGGCCGATGATCACCTGGACGCTGTGCGCATCCAGCACCACAACCGACAATGCACCGGCCTCTTTTAACGCCTGCTGGTCGATGAGACTCATGTCTTTCACCACCAGACGCAGCCGGGTAATGCAATTATCAAGCGACTCGATGTTCTCTTTACCGCCGAGCGCACGCAGGATAAGCCCATGATCGTATTTCGATTTTCCGCGTGCCCGGGTATTGGCCTCGACGGCCTGCTGTGCACCCTGGGTGTCCACTTCACGGCCCGGCGTTTTAATATCGTGTTTGAGGATGTACCAGCGGAAGACGAAGAAGTAGAGGGCAAACCAGGCAATGCCTACCGGGAATACCAGATACCATTTGGTCGACATCCCTTGCATGACCCCGAAGATAAGCAGGTCCAGAATGCCGCCGTCGGTGTTGCCGATGGTCACCCCCAGCAGAGCCATGACCATCAGGGCCAGGCCCGACATCACAATATGGAAGGCGTAAAGGGCAGGAGCGATAAACAGGAACAGGAATTCAATTGGCTCGGAGATCCCGGTGACGACGGAGACCAGCACGCCGGAGAGCAGCAGGCCTTTAATCACCGGGCGGTTTTCCGGGCGGGCCGTGCGATAGATGGCGTATGCCACCGCCGGTAAGCCGAAGATAAAGGTCGGCATAAAGCCCTGCGACAGGAACGCGGTAACGTGCGGGCTGAACGGCAGACCCGCTTTCAGTTCGGCGTAGAAAATGTTCAGCGCCCCGGCGACTTCATGACCATTGACCATTTCAATACCGCCCGCGGGCGTGAAGCGCACCATCGCCAGCAAAATATGGTGCAGGCCAAAGGGTTTAAGCAGTAGTACCCCCACGCCGTAGAGGAACGGGCCGAACACGCTGGTGCTCTGGATAATATGGCCAATCCCGGTAATGCCCAGCGCAACATACTCCCACAGTAGGGGAATAAACAGCCCTACCAGTGAGAGGGTGAGGGCGGTGATAATTGGCACAAAACGAATGCCGCTAAAGAAGGCGAACGCGTCGTGTAAAACGGTATCCTGAAAACGCTCGTGCAGGAAAAAGGTAATGACCCCAACCACGATACCGCCCAGCACACCCATCTCCAGGGTTTGAATGCCCAGTACCATCGATTGCCCGACTTGTCTCATGGAGGCGGCATCGGCAAGCTGGTGGGTCGCAATCAGGTAATAATTGATGCTCATGTTCATCAGCATATAGCCAACAAACCCGGCAAAAGCGCCCACTGCTTTGTTGCGTCTGGCCAGCCCCATTGGGATCGCCATGGCAAACATGAGGGGAAGATAGGTAAAGGCGAAGCCGCCGACCATGGCAATAAAGCCAAAGGTGAGCTGAGTTAATTCGCCGCCCAGAAAGGGGAAACTTTTGAGGGTGGAGGGGCTGGTAACAGAACTACCGATACCCAGCAATAACCCCATAAAGGCCAGAAGGGAGACCGGGAACATAAAGGTCTTTCCCAGGCTTTGAAAAAACTCCCACGCTTTCGATTTAAACGACTTTTCCTGTGTCATGTAGGGACTCCTCGGAATTATTTATCGTAATGGAAGGCGCTGTCTGGCTTAAGGACGCGCCTTCATATTTGCGAGGCTTATAGTTATTTTTGAGTTACTGATGTTCTATGCGATGAGATCAGGCTTCCGCCGGGAGCAGCAATCGGTTCGCCGAGCCGCACACGGTGATTTTGCTTCTGACCACGTCTTTCATGGCATCCATACCAACCCGCATGTAGAAACGTGGATCGTTGCCCTGCGGGTTCTCGGCAAACCAGGCCTTAACGGCGCCAGAGAACGCAATTTTTAGCTCGGTTGCCACGTTCACTTTGCAAACGCCCAACTCTATGGTGCGGCGAACATCGTCATCCGGCACATCACTCGCCCCGTGCAGCACCAGCGGTACGCTCACCACGTCGCGGATTTCAGCCAGCCGTCGGAAGTCGATTTTTGGCCGTTTGGTATAAAGACCGTGAGCGGTTCCGATGGCCACGGCCAGGCTGTCGACGCCGGTCAGCGCAACGAAGCGTTTCGCTTCCTGCGGGTCGGTCAGAAACGCGCTTTCAGCGTCCACGCTCATGTCATCTTCCACGCCGCCCAGGCGGCCCAGTTCGGCTTCAACGCTGCAATCGTTGAGGTGGCAGAAGTCGACCACTGATTTCACCAGCTTTACGTTTTGCTCAAACGGATAGTGGCTGCCGTCGATCATCGCGCTGCGCACGCCCGCGTTAACTTTGCGACGAATGTCGTCGAGCGATTCGTGATGATCGAGATGCAGCGCCAGCGGCATGTCGTAAGTGGTGGAGTACGCGCTGCACAGGGCGTAGATCTCTTCCAGGGCAATGTGCTTAAAGGTGCCCGGCGTGCCCGCGAGGATCACCGGCGATCGCATTTCACTACACACTTCGAGGATCGCCTGGATCGTCTCCGCGTTATGGATGTTGAACGCCGGTACGGCGTAGCCTTTCGCCTGGGCGTCCAGTAGAAGATATTTTGTCGAAATAATACTCATGATCGGATCCTCTTAAGCCTGCCACGGATGAATAACGACGCCCTGCACGACACGGTTAACCGTGCCGCTGGCGGACGGTGTATCCGGGGTATTGCCCACACGAAGTGACTGAGACAGGGCAAAGACCTGGGCGTACATCAGGAAGCAGAAGGCCTGCTCCATATCGATAAACGTGCGGGCAGGGGGCAGCAGGATATGCGGGCCAGCCTCAACGACCGGATCGGTTTCGGCGGCAATGGCCACCACGCGCATGGCCTGACGATCGCGGCGCAGCTCAGCAAGCAGATCCAGATCGTACAGCCGCGTATACGGATGGCTGGAGACAAACACCACCACCAGCGTTTCGCGATCCACCAGCGATTTAGGACCATGGCGGAAACCGGTTGGGGAATCGTAGAACGCCGCCAGCTTGCCTGCCGTCAGCTCCAGCACCTTCAGCGCCGATTCACGAGCGGCCCCCTGCAGACCCCCGCTTCCCAGATAGACGATCCTTTTCCACGGATCGTTGCCAAAGACGCTCTGGCTGAAATCGCCCAGTGACGTGAGGATCGTCTGGCAGCGATCGGCCACATCGCGGAAGGTATGGCTGTTGATCGTCTCCGGGGCGAAGACTGCCAGGCAGCTTGCCATCATGGTAGTAATGCTGCTGGTCATCGCGAACCCGCGATCGTGTGTTTCGGCAGGCATCAGCAGCGCATACGCGTTATCGCTGTTTACCGCAGTCTGATAAAGGCTTCCCGCCTCATTACAGGTGATCGACAGGTGGTAGCACTCCGGCACACACTGGTTTGCCAGTTCAACGGCGGCTACGCTTTCCGGACTATTGCCGGAGCGGGCAAACGACACCAGCAGCAGCGGGTGTGCGGCGTTCAGGTAGTCCATCGGATTCGTGACCAGATCGGTCGTCGGTACGGCGGTAATGTTTTTCCCGGTGTGGCTGGCGAGCCAGGGCGAAATGATGTCGCCGATAAAGGCCGAGGTGCCTGCCCCCGTCAACACGATCCGCAGCTCGCGCTTGCGCAGCAGCGGCGTCAGGAAGTTATCGATCGACGCGTGCAGGTTATCGATATTGTTGAGTGAGCGGATCCAGCTGGCAGGTTGCTGGCGGATCTCTTCTTCGGTCCATGTGCCGGTGGTGGCGGTAGTGTTGGTTTCTGACATAACTCAGTCCTTAGTCGTGTGAATTCCACATCAGACGCTGGCAAACGTGTCGCTATCTTTCGTTTCGTTTCACTTGTTCACTTAAGCAGTTAAATAAAATCTATAGAAAAGAAATCGAAAGTTCAATGGAAGAAAAGAAATAAAACGAAAAGTGTGATCGGCAAAGAAAAGGCAATGATTAAGGAAAGGAAAAGAAAGACCTTGCGATCGCTTGCCGCAAGGCCCAATAACGGGACAATGAAAGGTCTAAAGGGGGAGAGCCAAACCCTGGATCCAGATCTGCTGAAGGTATAAGCCTTCATCCAGTGCAATCATATTGGCACGCTTGCCCGGTTTTAATGAACCGAGCTGGTGATCAATACCCAGCAAGCGGGCAGGGTGCAGCGAGGCCATATGGATCGCATCCGCTGGCGTTATTCCCGCCTGCGCCACCATATTGCGCACGGCGGCATCGAGAGACAGCGTACTGCCTGCAAGCCCACCGGAAGCGGTGCGTACCACCCCACCGTGCATGTTGACCTCTTCGCCACACAGCCTGTAACGTCCGTCGGTCATCCCTGCTGCCTGCATGGCATCGGTAATCAGAACGATCCGCTCTTTGGCACAGCAGGCGCACAGCCGCAAAGCGCCCGGGTGAACGTGATGCCCGTCGGCAATCAGTTCCAGCCATGCCCGCGGGTCCGTCAAGCCTGCACCGACCATACCGGGTTCACGATGATGGAGCCCGGTCATGCCGTTATAACAGTGCACCAGCCCATCAGCGCCCGCCTCGAAAGCGGCAAGCGTTTGATCGTACGTCGCGGCGCTGTGGCCGAGCATGACCCGTATCCCACGCTGCTTAAGGTGGCGAATGGCCTGCAACGCACCGGGTTTCTCCGGTGCCAGAGCGACAACCCTGAGGGTGTGTTGCGATACTTCAATCAGCGAGTCCAGTTCGCTGACATCCAGCTCACGAAACAGCGCAGGCGGATGTGCCCCTTTGTTCTGTGGCGTAAAATAGGGACCTTCAAGATAGCTGCCCAGTATCTGCGCGCCGGGCCCCCCGGACATACAGCGCCGGGCGATGCGTGCGAGCGCCCGGTGGACAGTCTCCAGCGGTGCGGTGACGGTCGTCGGTAAAAAAGCCCCTGTGCCTTCACGCGCTTTATGCATCGCCAGCGTGTCCAGCACCTCTGGGGCATCATCCATCACGTCCACACCCGCGCCACCGTGAACGTGGGTATCGATATACGCCGGGCAAAGCTGGTCGGCATCCCGGGCATGCACGCCAGCTGGGATCGGCTCGATGGCGGTGATAATTCCGCTCTCCATGCGTAGCTGGTGATCCTCCAGCCAGCCCTGCTCGGTCAGCAGACGACGCGCGCGCAGCACCTGACTCATATCCCTTCCTCAGCGGGGGCTTCCTCACGACAGCGCCCCAGCTCATCCACCAGGCTGGTCAGGCCGCGATGCCCGCATTCCAGGGCCTGCAGACGAAAGGCTTCGCTGCTTAACCCGTCGCGCTCCAGCACCATCTCAAGCAACAGCTGCAGGTTCGTACCGGTAATCACTTCGCTGCCGGGTCTTTTCATGGCGAGTGTTGATGCCACCCGGAACGGCGTCCCCCCGAGCAGATCGGTGAGAAACACAATATCGTGCTGCCCGTCCAGTTCACTGACTGCCTGTTCAAGCTGCGCGGTCAGCCGCGCGGTGGTGGAGCTTTCAGGAAAATCGATGGCGATAAACTGCGGCTGCTCGCCGAGGATTTGTTTCATCGCCTGTTCAAGCCCGCTGGCAAACCCGCCGTGACCCGTCAAAATAATGCCTAACATTGCGACCTCTTTGCTTTACAGGAAGTGACAGAACTTACCGACAACCCCCAGCACAACGGTGATACCGATCAGGCGCAGTGGGGTCCAGCCGCGACGAACCAGCCAGAACATGGTCAGGGTATAGACCAGCGGCAGGAAAGCGGGCATCAGTTTGTCGATAACGTCGGCTTGCAGCTTGACCACCGCATCCCCGGCCTTGATTTCAAGCGTGGTGTTGAGACGTACGTAGGTTGCCACCAGCGCGCCAATGACCGTCATCCCCACGATGGAAGCCGCGTGACCGACCTTTTTGGTATTGGCTTTAATCAGCGGGATGGCTGCCACACCCATCCGGTAGGCGTAATGTGCCAGGCCAAAACGCAGGCCAAGATGCACTACGTTAAACAGCACAATAAAGACCACCGCACCCAGTATGGAGCCTTGCAGGGCAAGGCTTGCGCCGATCCCGCCGCAAATTGGCAATAGCGTAAGCCAGAACATGGCATCGCCAATGCCGCCAAGCGGTGCCCCCACGGCGATCTTGGTGCTCTGGATACTGTTGACATCCTGCTTGGAGCGCTCCATCGCCAGGATGATGCCAATGACAAATGTCACCAGAAATGGATGCGTATTGAAGAAGCCCATATGGCCTTTCATGGCGCGGGCCAGATCCCGCTTGTTGGTATGGATCTTTTTCAGCGCGGGCAGGAGGCCATACAGCCAGCCGGAAGCCTGCATACGTTCATAGTTAAACGAGGCCTGCAGCAGCATCGAACGCCAGGCGACACGGTTAATATCCTTTTTCGTCAGCTCGGCACCAATATGTTGATCTTCATAGACGTTTTCATTCACGCCCGTGAGCAGCGTCTCTTCGTGGTCAGAAACGCCAGGCAGCGTAGTTTGATTAGATGCCATCTTCGAATTCCTCTTTCTGGGCTGCAGGTGTCGCCGGTTCAGGCGATTTACGCATCAGGTCAATCAGCGCCATTGCCAGCGCAGCCGCGGCAATCGCCAGCACCGGCAGTTTCAACCAGGCTGCGGCAACAAAGCCGATGATAAAGTAAGGGATATAGACGTTTTTCATCATGATTTTCAGCAATACGGCGAAGCCAATCGCGGGCATGATGCCGCCGGCGACGCCGAGGCCGTCAATCAGACGTTCCGGCAGCACATCAATGGCGGTTTTCGCGTGTTCAGCGCCAAAGTAGATCGGCAGGAAGGCACACAGAAAATAGAAGATACCGAGCGCCAGCAGTGCCAGATAGTTGACTCTTTCGATGCCGTTCGTGTCCGCATTGGCTGCCATGCGGTCACAGCGTGACATCACCCCGGACATGACGGAGAACAGGAAAGTGATCCCCATCTGTACCGCAACCGCAAACGGGACGGCGACCCCAACGGCGACATCCGGCTTCACACCGGTGCTGATCGCAAACGTGGTGCCGACAATCGTGCCGATAATGACGTTTGGCGGTTGCGCGCCGGCCAGCGGAGCCAGCCCCATCCAGACCAGCTCCAGCGTACCGCCCGTTAAAATACCGGTGTGCAGATCGCCCAGAATGAGGCCAACCAGCGGCCCGAGCACCACCGGGCGGTGCATGTGTGTTAACCCGTTAAACATATCCAGGCCCGCGATAAAGGCGAGAATGCCCAGCGCGAATGCCTGCAAGAGACTAATTTCCATTGTGAATCCCTCAGAGCAGTTTAAAGAGATCCAAAGCAGTCTCAGTCGGAACACCCTGAACGAAGCATTCCACTCCGGCGGCTTTCAGGCCGTTAAATGCGGCGATATCGTTCGCATCGACAGAGACCGTTTTGGCAATTTGTTTTTTGCCACTGGCGTAATGCAGGTTTCCTACGTTGATACGGGTGATGGGCACGCCGCCTTCGACCAGCGTCAGAAAATCCGCGGGTGATTTGCAGACCAGCAGAATTTTCTGGCGCTCGGCAGCGCGATGAATGTTGTCGATCACTTTTTGCAGCGACCAGAAACGCACGGCGATCCCTTCTGCGAGCACCATCTCCATCAGGTTTTGTTGAACCGGATCCTCAGTGACTTCATCATTAGCGACCAGCACCAGGTTGGCCCCCGCAAACCCAACCCATTGCACACCTACCTGACCGTGGATCAGGCGTTCATCGATGCGGCATAAGACAATGTTTGGCATAGCGCTTTCCTCTTTTTAATTATGCGTTTTGAGTCGTTACGCCTTCGCAGGCGGCATGGTACTGCTGGAGTATGTCCTGAATGTGGTCGAGGATGAGGTCCCGTGGTGTCGACTTGAGAGCACCCTCGCGAACTTTGCTGTACTGCAACGGCAGGTACTGGCTGATCAGCGGCAGCGGGATCGGTTCGTCTGCCAGGTTGCGTACCAGTCGCGCAAAGGCTTCGTCGATCTGGCTGTCCGGCCAGTAATAGCGCACCCGATCGGAGTAGCTATACCCGCGTGCCAGGCGTCGCGCATTGCCATCACCGTGATAATGGCTTTGCCAGTATTCGGGGCGATCGAGCATCACGTTTTCCAGGACATGACGCAGGCCCGAACAGGCTTTTGCAGGCAGCAACTCTTCTTCAATGGCGGCCAGCGAGAACAACGCTTCACGCAGGGCAAAGGTCAGTGCCGGGCCAACTTTGAGGATGGCGAAGTGATCTTTCACCAGCTGGCGCAGCGCCTGCGGTGTCTGGTAGTCGGTAGAGTGCGCTTCAAATATCAGCGTGTCGTAAGCTTCAACCATATGACTCAGGGCGACGGCGTTTTGCGGTTGATAGTCACACACATGTGCGTGGTCAAACTCAACGCCAGGCTGAACCACCAGGCCAATAATGCGTGGCCAGATGTCGCTTAACCCTTCTTTCTCGAACGCGTGGCGGTGAGCTTCAAGGGTGGCACGCGCGGCTTCAGGGGTCGTGACGGCAAGCTCGGTGAGCGTTTCATGCGCGCCGCCCGGAACCGGCACTTCCGTACCGATGACATAGACCAGGTCAGCGACATCAGCGTGCGCCAGGCTGGTTTTCTCCGCAATTTTCGCCAGGCGTGCCGCGCGTTCGGCAACGATGGCGTCGGTTAACGGAACCGGATCGTCTTCACAGGACATGCTGCAGTCGAGGTGGATCTTTTTAAACCCGGCAGCGACATAGCTTCTGATCAGATCTTCGGCATTCGCCATCGCCTGCCGGGCAGGCAGGTTTTGCCAGCGGTTTGGCCCTAAATGATCGCCGCCGAGGATCAGTTGCGATGTCGGGAAACCAAGGGATTCCGCCAGCTTACAGACGAACCCGTGAAAATCGGCGGGCGTCATACCGGTGTAACCGCCAAATTGATCCACCTGATTAGAGGTGGCTTCAATCAGCAGCGGCGTGTGATGCAGTTGGGCGTAACGAATTGCGGCTTCAAGTACCAGTGGATGTGCGGAACAAACGGCATAAATCCCGTTCGCATTCCCCCGTTTATGTTGTTCCACCATTTCTGTCAGATGTTTCACTTTCCTCTCCATTTCGGATGGTGATGGTTTTCATCTTTCGTTTTGTTTCATTTAATCCTGCATCATGGTGGTATAAAAATAAAACGAAAGATAATGGTTTTCCGATCTGTTTCACAAAAGAAACATAATGAAAGGTTTCAGCGACGAGAGAGTGCGCTGACTGGAAGCAGGCAGGGCTTGCATTCCCATAAAAGAAAGGCGTTAATAGACAAAACGAAATGAAACGAAAGACCATTTATTAAGGAGCTCGCATGAGCAGCACCGATTCATCCGCGGAGAAGCGCGTCACCGGCACCAGTGAAAGGCGAGAGCAGATCATTCAGCGGTTGCGGGCACAGGGAAGCGTGCAGGTTAACGATCTTTCTCATTTATATGGCGTTTCCACGGTGACGATCCGTAACGACCTGGCGTTTCTTGAGAAGCAGGGCATTGCCGTTCGAGCTTATGGCGGAGCGCTGATTTGTGAAGGCAATGCGCCTGGCACTGAACCCTCCGTGGAGGACAAAAGTTCGCTCAATACTGCAGTTAAGCGCAGTATCGCGCAGGCGGCCGCCGCGCTGGTGAAGCCGGGTCATCGCATCATTCTGGATTCCGGAACCACGACGTTTGAAATCGCCCGTATGCTGCGTCAGCACACGGATGTGATTGCCATGACCAACGGAATGAACGTGGCGAATGCATTACTGGAAGCGGAAGGGGTGGAGCTGCTGATGACCGGTGGGCACTTGCGCCGCCAGTCGCAATCCTTTTACGGCGATCAGGCTGAGCAGTCCTTACAGAATTACCACTTTGATCTGCTTTTTCTGGGGGTCGACGCCATCGACCTCGATCGCGGCGTCAGTACCCACAATGAAGATGAAGCCCGACTGAACCGGCGGATGTGCGAGGTGGCAGAGCGTATTATCGTGGTCACTGACTCCAGCAAATTTAACCGTTCGAGCCTGCATAAAATCATCGATACCCAGAGAATCGATATGATTATCGTCGATGAAGGGATTCCGCCTGAGAGCCTGGAAGGGCTGCGTAAGAGCGGGATAGATGTGGTGTTGGTGAAGGGATAAGTTGCCCCCTCTCTTCGGGAGAGGGGGAGAACGGTCACGTCACCGGTGCCGGGTTAAACACCGCCAGCTGGTTATGTAATCCCCATTGATCGGAGAACGTCTTCTTACGGCCGCTTGCCACGTCCAGAATGAAGTGGAACAGCTTCCAGCCGACATCCTCGATACTCTCTTCGCCAGTGGCAATGGTGCCCGCGTTGATGTCCATTAGGTCATACCAGCGGTTTGCCAGCTCGGTACGGGTGGCCATTTTAATCACCGGTACCGCCATCAGCCCGTACGGCGTGCCGCGCCCGGTGGTAAATACCTGCACCGTAATGCCGGATGCCACCTGCTGTGTGCCACAGACGAAGTCGCTGGCAGGGGTCGCGGCGTAAATCAGGCCGCGTCTGGTGGGGCGCTGGCCCGGGGAGAGCACTTCAACAATGGCGCTCTGGCCGGATTTGGCAATCGAGCCGAGGGCTTTTTCCACCACGTTCGCCAGACCGCCTTTTTTATTGCCCGGAGAGGGGTTGGCGCTGCGATCGGTTTGTCCCATGTCGAGATAGTTATCGTACCAGGCCATCTCCTCAAGCAGGCGTTTGCCCACCTCTTCATTGATGGCGCGTGGGGTGAGCAGATGGATGGCATCACGCACTTCGGTCACTTCGGAGAACATCACCGTGGCGCCACAGCGGACAAACAGATCCGAGGCATAACCCACCGCCGGGTTCGCCGTGACGCCTGAAAACGCATCGCTGCCGCCGCACTGAGTGCCTATCACCAGCTCTGACGCCGGGCAGGTCTCGCGCTGGCGCTGGTTCAGTTTTTCCAGATGGCGCTCCGCCACCTGAAGGATATCGTCAACCATTGAACGGAATCCGACGTGATGCGCATCCTGCAAACGAACAATGCTGGCCTCGTCGACCGGAATGGCATTCACATCTTCGGTGCCCTGCAAAAGACGCTCTGGCTGCAGCTTTTCGCAACCCAGACCAATGACCATCACTTCGCCACCGAAATTCGGGTTCAGGGCGATATTATGGATGGTACGAATCGGTACCACGGCCGCCGGAGCATTGATGGCCACGCCGCAGCCGTACAAATGGTTCAGACCTACCACGCCGTCGACATTCGGGTATTTCGGCAGCAGGTCGCGCTCAATGATTTTCACCACGTAATCCACCACGCCTGCCACGCAGTGCACGCTGGTGGTGATACCGAGCAGATTCTTGGTGCCTACGCTGCCGTCCGCATTCCTGTACCCTTCGAATGTGTACCCTTCAAGCGGGGGCAGTGGCTCAGGAACCCGGGTGGCCAGGGGGAGCGTGTTCAGCGGCGGCGCTTCGGGTAGCTCAACCAGCGACTCCTCGATCCAGCTCCCCTGAGGAATGGCGCGAACCGCATACCCGATAACTTCGCCATACCGCACGATTTCACCGTGGGCCGGGATATCCACCAGAGCGACTTTATGCCCCTGCGGAATATGTTCAGTCAGCTCCAGCCCATCCGGGAAACGGGTGCCCGCTTTTAGACCGTTGTCGTTAACAATTATCGCCACATTATCCGTGTCGTGAACTTTGATATAGAACGCCGTCGGCGACGCTTGTCGAATTTCAATGTCGGCCATTGTTCAATATTCTCCAGCAAAATGTCTGATAGTAAATGCAGCCAGGGGATGTTTATTTTCTTATCGCAGAAATAAAGACGCGGCTTGAGTCAATAAAGAATGTCAGGAGACGAGATATCAAAATGTGATCCCGATCGCTCCTTAAACCCGGCGCAGATGCCACCCGGCCAGCAATGCCTGATTCTGTGCATCAGCGCCCATCGCGTTGTGCATATGCTCAAAATATTATCAAAACACGCCGCAATGCTTGAGCATTAAAACAATGTGCTGTCATGACGTGAGGATTATACTGAATGACGATTTTATAACGCCTAAATTAAGTCAGGAAATAAATATAACGCTGACGCTGCGTCTGAAAATATAAATATGAACCTGAATAAGACTGCGGAATTAAAAAGGTAAACGTGATGAATAATGATATCTTCCCGAATAAGTTTAAAGCGGCCCTCGCGGCGCACCAGATCCAGATTGGCTGCTGGTCCGCGCTGGCAAGCCCCATCAGCACCGAAGTACTGGGCCTGGCCGGTTTCGACTGGCTGGTGCTGGACGGCGAACATGCGCCGAACGATATCAGCACCTTTATTCCGCAGTTAATGGCGCTCAAAGGGAGCCATAGCGCGCCAGTGGTTCGCGTCCCGACCAACGAGCCGGTAATCATCAAACGTCTGCTGGATATTGGGTTCTACAACTTCCTGATCCCGTTTGTGGAAACGGAAGAGGAGGCGGTGCAGGCCGTGGCGTCAACACGTTATCCGCCGGAAGGGATCCGCGGGGTCTCCGTTTCCCATCGCGCCAACATGTTTGGCACCGTCCCGGACTACTTCACACAGTCCAACAGCAACATCACCATCCTGGTACAGATTGAGAGCCAGCAGGGGGTCGATAACGTCGACGCTATCGCTGCCACCGACGGTGTGGATGGCATCTTCGTTGGCCCAAGCGATCTTGCTGCGGCATTCGGCCATCTGGGCAATGCGGGTCATCCGGAGGTGCAGCGCGCTATTCAGCACATCTTTGCCCGTGCCAACGCGTACGGCAAACCGTGCGGCATTTTGGCGCCGGTTGAGGCTGATGCCCGTCGCTATCTGGAGTGGGGAGCGACCTTCGTTGCCGTCGGTAGCGACCTCGGCGTATTCCGCTCGGCCACGCAGAAGTTAGCGGACGCCTTTAAAAAATAACCATCATTGAGGAAACGAATTATGACGCTGAAAGTGGGTTTTATTGGCCTTGGGATCATGGGTAAACCCATGAGTAAAAACCTCATCAAAGCAGGTTACTCCCTGGTGGTTGCAGACCATAATCCGCAAGCCGTGGCCGAGGTGATTGCCGCAGGCGCAGAAACCGCAGCAAACGCCAAAGCGATTGCTGAGCAGTGCGATGTCATTATCACCATGCTGCCAAACTCCCCGCATGTGAAAGAGGTGGCCCTGGGGGAGAACGGCATCATTGACGGTGCCAAACCCGGCCTGGTGGTGATTGACATGAGTTCTATCGCGCCGCTGGCAAGCCGTGAAATCAGTGAGGCGCTAAACGCGAAGGGCGTCGATATGCTGGATGCCCCGGTCAGCGGCGGAGAGCCCAAAGCCATCGACGGCACCCTGTCGGTGATGGTTGGCGGCGACAAAGCTGTTTTCGACAAATACTACGACCTGATGAAAGCCATGGCGGGATCCGTGGTGCATACCGGCGATATCGGGGCGGGTAACGTCACCAAGCTGGCAAACCAGGTGATTGTGGCGCTGAACATTGCCGCAATGTCGGAAGCGCTGACGCTGGCCACCAAAGCGGGTGTTAACCCTGATCTGGTGTATCAGGCGATCCGTGGCGGCCTGGCGGGCAGCACCGTGCTGGATGCCAAAGCGCCCATGGTGATGGATCGTAACTTCAAGCCCGGTTTTAGAATCGACCTGCACATTAAAGATCTGGCGAATGCCCTGGATACCTCCCACGGCGTGGGCGCGCAGCTGCCGCTGACCGCCGCCGTCATGGAGATGATGCAGGCCCTGCGCGCGGATGGTCTGGGCACTGCCGACCACAGCGCGATTGCGTGCTACTACGAAAAACTGGCGAAGGTGGAAGTCTCTCGCTAATAAAAACGGACGCGGGAACGCGTCCGCTATTTTTGCCGAGTGCGGTAACAGGCGACAACTATGAAAATCGTAATCGCGCCAGATTCCTGGAAAGAAAGCCTTTCTGCCTCCGGGGTTGCTCAGGCGATTGAAAAAGGATTTCGGGAAATTTTCCCCGACGCACTTTATGTTTCGGTGCCGGTTGCTGACGGCGGGGAAGGTACGGTTGACGCGTTGATCGCCGCCACCCAGGGCACAGAGCAGCATGCTAGGGTCACGGGCCCGTTGGGTGAACAGGTTAACGCCCGCTGGGGTATGTCCGGCGATGGCAGCACGGCATTTATTGAGATGGCCGCCGCCAGCGGTCTGGCACTGGTCCCGGCCACCCAACGTAACCCGCTCGTCACCACGTCCCGGGGTACCGGGGAGCTTATTCTCAGCGCGCTGGATAAAGGTGCCCGACATATCATTATCGGCATTGGCGGCAGTGCCACCAACGACGGCGGCGCCGGAATGATGCAGGCGCTGGGGGCCACGCTCCGCGATGCCAACGGTACTGAAATGGGTTATGGCGGCGGCAGCCTGATGGCGCTCAACAGCGTCGATCTCTCCGGCCTCGACGCCAGGCTAAAAGATTGCACAATCCACGTCGCATGCGACGTCACGAATCCGCTGGTTGGCGAGAGAGGCGCTTCCCGTATCTTTGGCCCGCAAAAAGGGGCGACAGAGGAGATGATCCTCACTCTCGACGCTAACCTCAGCCATTATGCCGATGTGATAAAAAAATCTCTGCGAATTGACGTGAAACAGGTTCCCGGTGCGGGTGCCGCGGGGGGCATGGGGGCGGCGCTGATGGCCTTCCTCGGCGCGGAACTGAAGAGCGGTATTGAGATTGTCACCCAGGCACTTAACCTCGAAGAACATATTCACGACTGCACGCTGGTACTGACGGGCGAAGGGCGCATTGACAGCCAGAGCATTCAGGGCAAAGTGCCCGTCGGTATCGCCCGTATCGCCAAAAAATACCATAAGCCGGTGATCGGCATTGCCGGCAGTCTGACCCGGGATGTGGGGGTCGTGCATCAGTATGGCATCGACGCGGTGTTCAGCGTGCTGAGCCGCGTCGAGTCGCTGGAAGAGGCTTACCGTGGGGCGTTTGACAATATTTACCGCGCCTCGCGCAATATCGCCGCCACTTTGCAGATAGGGATGCACGCCCAAGGGTGACAGCGGGGCACAAACCCTCTATACTGCGCGCCGAAGCTGACCAGACAGTCGCCGCTTCGTCGTCGTCCCCTTTCGGGGGGAGACGGGCGGAGGGGAGGAAAGTCCGGGCTCCATAGGGCAGGGTGCCAGGTAACGCCTGGGGGGGAAACCCACGACCAGTGCAACAGAGAGCAAACCGCCGATGGCCCGCGCAAGCGGGATCAGGTAAGGGTGAAAGGGTGCGGTAAGAGCGCACCGCGCGGCTGGCAACAGTCCGTGGCACGGTAAACTCCACCCGGAGCAAGGCCAAATAGGGGTTCACATGGTACGGCCCGTACTGAACCCGGGTAGGCTGCTTGAGCCAGTGAGCGATTGCTGGCCTAGATGAATGACTGTCCACGACAGAACCCGGCTTATCGGTCAGCTTCAACTTTTTACAAAACCCCGCTTCGGCGGGGTTTTTGCTATCAGCGCTAAATGAGATGAATGACTGTCCACTCCACTTTCTATGAAAGAACGCGGCTTATCGGTCAGCTTCAACTTTTTACAAAACCCCGCTTCGGCGGGGTTTTTGCTATTTGCACTAAATGAGATGAATGACTGTCCACTCCGATTTCTATAAAAGAACGCGGCTTATCGGTCAGCTTCAACTTTTTACACAACCCCGCTTCGGCGGGGTTTTTGCTATCTGCGCTAAATGAGATGAATGACTGTCCACTCCGATTTCTAAGAAAGAACGCGGCTTATCGGCCAGCTTCAACTTTTTACACAACCCCGCTTCGGCGGGGTTTTTCTTTTATCGGCCTTAGAAATTGCAAGCAAGGGCCACCCGATGCATCGCTCAAACGACATCAATTATCATATTTGCGACATTAAGCACATTTCACTGCTTTCACCCCTTCAGCCTCTTTTTCACATCTGCTGGCGATCGTAATCACAAAATTTCGCGCTAAATAATCCTGATTCTGCAGTATTGTTAATTTGTTATGAATGTTGCTTTTATGATCGTGAATGTTTTCTTATTTGATATATGTATATTGAATTCAAAAACATTTAGCTCATGAATGTGTGATGCATTCCACTGTTTCCCGAAAGTCAGCAAAATCACCCCAGACAAATTTGATAAATTGAAAGAATGTTTTAAACGAATTACGGTTATTTATTAATCTTTAATTGCCTGAAAGATAGTCTTTATCGATTTTTTTAACGCCGAAAAATTTACCTGTGTTATCGCCATAAAATAAATTTATTACTGCTCTTTTTGTTGATCAATATCAGCGTTATGGCTTATTTATTTTAATGTAACTTATTGATAGTAAGGTGTTTTAAAGGGTTGTCGTTATGCTGATTAAGGGTGTGAAAAAGCAAATTGTGAGTAACAGCACATACCCCCGTCAGCCATATTGAGTAGAATCCACCCCGTCATAGGGAAATAAGCGCAGAATATTATGAACACTATTATTCTACCGAAAACACAGCACCTCGTGGTATTTCAGGAAGTCATTAAAAGTGGCTCCATTGGTTCTGCTGCAAGACAACTGGGCCTGACGCAACCTGCCGTCAGCAAAATTATCAGCGATATCGAATCTTACTTCGGCGTTGAAGTCATGGTGCGCAAAAACACCGGCGTTAAACTAACTGCGGCAGGCCAGGTATTACTCTCGTACTCTGAGTCGATCACCCGTGAGATGAAAAACATGGTGAGCGAGATTAACAGCCTCAGTTTCAGTACCGTCATGGATGTCTCATTTGGTTACCCGTCGCTCATTGGCTTCACCTTCCTGTCCGAAATGATCAAAAAATTCAAGGAAGTGTTCCCGAAAGCGCGTGTCTCGATGTACGAAGCTCAGCTGTCCTCTTTCCTGCCGGCCATTCGCGACGGTCGGCTGGATTTTGCCATCGGCACCTTAAGTGATGAAATGCTGCTGCAGGATCTTCATGTCGAGCCGCTGTTTGAGTCTGAGTTTGTCCTGGTGGCCAACAAATCACGAACGTGCACCGGCTCGACTACACTGGCATCACTCACGGATGAACAGTGGGTGATGCCGCAAACCGATATGGGCTACTACAAAGAACTTCTGACCACCCTGCAAGACAATCACATCAGCATTGAAAACATCGTCCAGACCGATTCCGTCGTGACCATTTATAACCTTGTCCTGAATGCCGATTACCTGACGGTTATTCCCCGCGACATGATTGCGCCATTCGGTTCCGACCAGTTTATTGTACTGCCGGTGGAAGATGAATTACCCATAGCGCGTTATGCCGCGGTGTGGTCAAAAAATTACAGAATTAAGAAATCGGCGTCAGTATTAGTCGAACTGGCAAAACAATACGCGTCACTGACCAGTGAAAGACGACGATGATTAAATAACCCTCTGATAACGCGTTAACCTTTTTAAAAACACCCAGAGCTTATTTTATCCGTGCTCTGATACCCTGACTTTGCCTGAAGAAAATGAATTATTATAACGAGGATATTATGCATATTACCTACGATCTCCCGGTGACCATTGAAGATATTCAGGACGCCAGAAAACGACTGGCAGGCAAAATATATAAAACCGGCATGCCGCGCTCAAATTATCTCAGCGAACGCTGTAAAGGTGAGATATTCCTGAAGTTTGAAAATATGCAGCGTACTGGCTCCTTCAAGATCCGCGGTGCGTTTAATAAATTAAGTTCGCTGACCGAAGCTGAAAAACGTAAAGGTGTCGTTGCCTGTTCTGCAGGCAACCACGCGCAGGGCGTGTCGCTCTCCTGTGCAATGCTCGGTATCGACGGCAAAGTGGTCATGCCGATGGGCGCGCCGAAATCTAAAGTCGCCGCCACCCGTGACTACTCGGCTGAAGTGGTGCTGCACGGCGAAAACTTCAACGACACCATCGCCAAAGTCAGCGAAATCGTGGAGTTGGAAGGGCGCATTTTTATCCCGCCGTATGACGATCCGAAAGTGATTGCCGGCCAGGGCACCATTGGCCTGGAAATTCTCGAAGATTTGTATGATGTGGATAACGTGATTGTACCCATCGGCGGTGGCGGTTTAATTGCCGGGATTGCAACGGCCATTAAATCCATTAACCCGACCATTAATATTATCGGCGTGCAGTCTGAAAACGTACATGGAATGGCCGCATCGTATCAGGCAGGAGAAATCATTAACCACCGCGTTACCGGTACATTAGCCGACGGATGTGATGTGTCTCGCCCGGGTAAATTAACCTTCGAGATTGTTCGTGAATTAGTCGATGACATTGTGCTGGTCAGCGAAGACGATATTCGTAACAGCATGATTGCCCTCATTCAGCGAAATAAAGTGGTTACAGAAGGTGCTGGCGCACTGGCCTGTGCGGCGTTATTAAGCGGCAAGCTTGATCACTATATTCAGGGTCGTAAAACCGTCTGCATTATTTCCGGCGGCAATATCGATCTCTCCCGCGTATCCCAAATTACCGGCTTCGTTGACGCATAAAGGATGACCTATGAGCAACACAGAAAGCATTATCGTTGGCCAGACAAAAACGTCCTCCTGGCGTAAGTCTGATACCACCTGGACGCTTGGCCTGTTTGGAACCGCCATTGGCGCAGGTGTGCTGTTCTTCCCGATTCGCGCAGGCTTCGGCGGCTTGATTCCTATCCTGCTGATGCTGGTTCTCGCTTTCCCGATTGCGTTTTATTGCCACCGGGCGCTGGCGCGCCTGTGTCTGTCCGGCAGTAACGTATCTGGCAACATCACCGAAACGGTGGAAGAGCATTTTGGTAAGACCGGTGGGGTGGTGATCACGTTCCTCTACTTCTTCGCCATTTGCCCGCTGCTGTGGATTTACGGCGTCACCATTACGAACACCTTTATGACCTTCTGGGAAAACCAGCTCCAGCTGCCCGCGCTTAACCGCGGCGTGGTGGCGCTGTTCCTGCTGCTGCTGATGGCCTTTGTTATCTGGTTTGGTAAAGACCTGATGGTGAAGGTGATGAGCTTCCTGGTGTTCCCGTTTATCGCCAGCCTGGTGCTGATTTCCCTGTCGTTGATCCCTTACTGGAACTCGTCGGTGATTGACCAGGTCAATCTGAGCGATATCGCGTTTACCGGGCATGACGGCATTCTGGTGACGGTCTGGCTGGGGATCTCCATCATGGTCTTCTCCTTCAACTTCTCGCCCATCGTCTCCTCGTTTGTGGTCTCTAAACGTGAAGAGTACGAACCCGAGTTCGGTAAAGCGTTTACCGAGCAGAAATGTTCCAAAATCATCGGTCGCGCCAGCTTGCTGATGGTCGCGGTGGTGATGTTCTTCGCCTTTAGCTGCCTGTTCACGCTCTCGCCGCAGAACATGGCCGATGCCAAAGCGCAGAATATTCCCGTGCTCTCTTACCTGGCGAACCACTTTGCGACCATGTCAGGCACTAAATCAACGTTTGCCACGGTGCTGGAATACGGTGCCTCCATCATTGCGCTGGTCGCTATCTTCAAATCTTTCTTCGGCCACTATCTGGGCACGCTGGAAGGGCTGAACGGCCTGATCCTGAAGTTCGGTTATAAGGGCGATAAGAAGAAAGTCTCCGTAGGCAAACTGAACACCATCAGCATGGTATTCATCATGGGGTCGACCTGGGTCGTTGCCTATGCTAACCCGAACATTCTCGACCTTATCGAAGCCATGGGGGCGCCAATCATCGCCTCTCTGCTGTGCCTGTTGCCGATGTATGCCATTCGTAAAGCGCCGGCAATGGCGAAATATAAGGGCAGACCCGAGAACATCTTCGTCACGGTTGTGGGCCTGCTGACCATCCTGAACATCGTCTACAAACTGTTCTAAACCCTGGCTCAGGAAGAGCGGAGTAACACCATGATTGAGTTTCCGGTTGTATTGGTTATTAACTGCGGATCGTCCTCTGTTAAGTTTTCAGTACTCGATGCCAGTAGCTGTGATGCCCTGATGACGGGCATTGCAGACGGGATTAACACTGAAAAAGCCTTTATTTCCGTGAACGGGGGTGAGCCAGCCAGACTGGCTCACCATGACTACGAAGGGGCGCTGGCAGCCATCGCCCTGGAGCTGGAGAAGCGTGACCTGATGAGCAGCGTGGCCCTGATTGGCCATCGTATTGCGCACGGCGGCGACCTCTTCAGCGAGTCGACCCTTATCACGGAACAGGTTATTGAGCAGATCCGCCAGGTTTCCTCGCTGGCGCCGCTGCATAACTACGCCAACTTAAGCGGCGTCGAGGCAGCCGAACGCCTGTTTCCGGGCATACAGCAGGTGGCGGTGTTTGACACCAGCTTCCACCAGACGCTGGCCCCGCAGGCCTATCTGTACGGGCTGCCGTATCGCTATTTTGAAGAGCTTGGCGTGCGGCGCTATGGCTTCCACGGTACGTCCCACCGCTACGTTGCCGGGCAGGCGCATGCCTTGCTCGGGATTTCGCCTGAGGACAGCGGGCTGGTGATTGCCCATCTCGGCAACGGGGCATCCATCTGCGCGGTACGCAATGGTGAGAGCGTGGATACCTCCATGGGCATGACGCCGCTGGAAGGGCTGATCATGGGGACCCGCTGTGGCGACGTTGATTTCGGCGCCATGGCCTGGATAGCCCAACAGACCGGACAGTCATTTGAGGATCTGGAACGCGTCGTCAATAAAGAGTCCGGCCTGCTGGGGATCTCGGGAATATCCTCCGATCTGCGAGCCCTCGAAAAGGCCTGGCATGAGGGACATCAGCGGGCACAGCTGGCGATCCAGACCTTTGTTCACCGTATCGCACGGCATATTGCCGGGCACGCGGCGTCGTTACACCGCCTGGACGGTGTGGTGTTCACCGGCGGGATTGGTGAGAACTCCAGACTGATCCGCACGCTGGTGGCGGAACACCTGGCCGTCTTTGACATCACCCTCGATGAAGCCAAAAATGCCCTGCCGGGCAGCGCAGGTGAGCGTGTGATCACCACCGATTCGTCCCGCGTGGCCTGCGCGGTGATCCCAACCAACGAAGAAAAAATGATCGCGCTGGATGCCCTCCGTCTTGGGAAGGTCACTCCGGCTGCGGCTTATGCCTGACAGAGCGAGAAATTCATGAAAGTAGCAATCGATACGCGCGTTGCCCCTTACAGCGACGCATGGGCCGGGTTTCGCGGTGAAGAATGGAAAGACACCGTCAACGTGCGCGATTTTATTCAGCATAACTATACCCCTTATGAAGGCGACGAAACTTTCCTCGCGCAGGCGACGCCAGCAACGACGGCGCTCTGGGAGAAGGTAATGGTGGGCATTCGTCAGGAGAATGCCACCCATGCGCCGGTGGATTTTGACACCAACATTGCCACCACCATCACGGCCCACGGACCGGGCTATATTGACCAGCAGCTGGAGACGATCGTCGGCCTGCAAACCGATAAGCCGCTCAAACGTGCGCTGCATCCGTACGGCGGGATCAATATGATCCGCAGTTCATTCGAAGCCTATGGCCGCGAGATGGATCCGCAGTTCGAATATCTTTTTACCGAACTGCGCAAAACCCATAATCAGGGTGTCTTTGACGTTTACTCCCCCGAGATGATGCGCTGTCGTAAATCAGGCGTGCTGACCGGGCTACCGGACGGCTACGGACGCGGGCGCATCATCGGCGATTACCGCCGCGTGGCGCTGTACGGCATCCGCTATCTGGTGCACGAGCGTGAGCGCCAGTTCGCGGATCTGCAGGGCAAACTCGAACGGGGTGAAGATCTGGAGGCGACGATCCGCCTGCGTGAAGAGCTGGCGGAACACAAACGCGCACTGCTGCAGATCCAGCAGATGGCAGCGAACTATGGCTTCGATATTTCTCGCCCGGCGATGAATGCGCAGGAAGCGGTACAGTGGGTTTACTTTGCCTATCTGGCCGCAGTGAAATCCCAGAACGGCGGGGCGATGTCGCTGGGACGCACGGCCTCGTTCCTGGATATTTATCTCGAACGCGATATGCAGGCGGGTCGCCTGAGTGAGATCCAGGCGCAGGAACTGATCGATCATTTCATCATGAAGATCCGCATGGTGCGCTTCCTGCGTACTCCGGAGTTCGACACGCTCTTCTCCGGCGATCCTGTCTGGGCCACCGAAGTGATTGGCGGAATGGGGCTGGATGGCCGCACGCTGGTCACCAAAAACAGCTTCCGTTACCTGCATACCCTGCACACGATGGGACCTGCACCGGAGCCAAACCTGACGATCCTGTGGTCCGAACAACTGCCCGTCGCATTCAAGAAGTACGCTGCACAGATGTCGATCGACACCTCGTCGCTGCAGTATGAGAACGACGACCTGATGCGCGTGGATTTCAACAGCGACGACTACGCCATTGCCTGCTGCGTCAGCCCGATGGTGATCGGCAAGCAAATGCAGTTCTTTGGCGCCCGCGCTAACCTGGCGAAAACGCTGCTGTATGCGATCAACGGCGGGGTGGATGAGAAGCTGAAGATCCAGGTCGGGCCGAAAACCGCGCCGCTGCTGGATGAGGTGCTGGATTACGACACCGTGATGGCGAGTCTGGATCACTTTATGGACTGGCTGGCGGTGCAGTACATTAGCGCGCTGAATCTCATCCATTACATGCACGATAAGTACAGCTACGAAGCCTCACTGATGGCGCTGCACGACCGGGACGTTTACCGCACCATGGCCTGCGGTATCGCCGGGCTGTCGGTGGCGGCGGACTCGCTGTCCGCCATCAAATATGCCACGGTAAAACCCGTACGCGACCATACCGGCCTGGCGGTCGATTTTGTGATTGAAGGGGACTACCCGCAGTACGGTAACAATGATGACCGCGTGGACAGCATTGCCTGTGACCTGGTGGAACGCTTTATGAAGAAAATTCAGGCGCTGCCGACCTACCGCAACGCGGTGCCGACCCAGTCGATCCTGACCATTACGTCGAATGTGGTCTACGGCCAGAAAACCGGCAATACGCCGGACGGACGCCGCGGCGGTACGCCATTCGCACCGGGCGCGAACCCGATGCACGGACGAGACAGGAAAGGGGCGGTGGCCTCGTTAACCTCCGTCGCTAAGCTGCCGTTCACCTATGCGAAAGACGGGATCTCTTACACCTTCTCCATCGTGCCTCAGGCGCTAGGCAAGGATGAGAGGGTGCGCAAAACCAACCTTGTCGGGCTGCTGGACGGGTATTTCCACCACGAAGCGGCCATTGAGGGGGGACAGCACCTCAACGTTAACGTCATGAACCGGGAGATGCTGATGGAGGCGATTGAGCACCCGGAGAACTATCCCAACCTCACCATTCGTGTCTCAGGGTATGCGGTGCGCTTTAATGCGCTGACGCGCGAGCAGCAGCAGGACGTGATCTCAAGGACGTTTACCCAGGCACTGTGATCGTCGTCTGAAACAGGCCCCCTTTGGATAAGGGGGCTTTTTTGTCCGCGGAACATACAAAAATGTTTATATAATTACTCACACATCTTCATCCGCTTCTGAAAAACAATGCGCCTGCTTTTCCCCTGAAACAGTATGTAAGGACAGTAAGATGATGAAAATGACCCGTATCACCCTGGTTGCTGCCTCGCTGGTGGCGTGCAGTTTTGCCGCACAGGCCGCTGACGTTGAAGCTGCCCCCTCTCCGGCGCAGGATCCGCTGGTGCAACACCTCAAGCTGAGCAACGATCAGATTAAGAAGATCGACGCGCTGCATCAGACGCTGGAACAAAATGTCAGCAAGATCCCGATGACCGGCGTGAAAGACGGTGCGCTGATCGAGATGTTCCAGACCGGGAAATGGGATGAAAGCACGGTGAAAAACCAGCTTGCCGCATTCAGCAAAATTGAAGAGCAGACCCGCTATTACCGCGTCAAATACTACTTTGATGTCAGCCAGGTTCTGACAGCGGAGCAGCGTAAACAGGTGAAAACCGATATGGCGAACGCGCTGGCTAACTGATGACACACCCGCGCATGTCGCGGGTTTTTTATTTCTTGATCGGCGTCACTTTTAGAAAATAACCTCAATTATTCCTCATCTAAGAGTATTTTTTTCTCTCGCTTGCGAAAAGCCTTATAAATATTGTGACTTTTTTCTCCCGCTCTCCACGTATGATTTGTCCATTCCAATAACACACACCTGCAGCAGTCTGGCTCATTATCGCTGGTGGTCAGAATCCCATAAAAACAACTGGTTACCCTACAAAATAAGCGAGTGCCTTATGGATACGGCAACAAACAGCAGTGTGATTGTGAACGATTCACCCGCGGCAAAGCGGGCAGGGATGAGTGAAAGCGAGTGGCAGGAGGCCATTAAATTCGACAGCACCGATACAGGCTGGGTCATCATGAGTATCGGAATGGCCATCGGCGCGGGGATTGTTTTTCTCCCGGTACAGGTGGGGCTGATGGGACTGTGGGTGTTTCTGCTTTCGTCAGTGATTGGCTATCCGGCCATGTACCTGTTTCAGCGGCTGTTTATTAACACGCTGGCAGAATCGCCGGAGTGCAAAGATTATCCAAGCGTCATCAGCGGCTACCTCGGTAAGAACTGGGGCATCTTATTAGGTGCGCTCTATTTCGTGATGCTGGTTATCTGGATGTTCGTCTACTCCACCGCCATCACCAACGACAGCGCTTCCTATTTACACACCTTCGGCGTGACGGAGGGGCTGCTCTCTGAAAATCCGTTCTACGGTCTGTTCCTGATCTGCATCCTGGTGGCGATCTCCTCCCGTGGCGAGAAACTGCTGTTTAAAGTCTCCAGCCTGATGGTGCTGACCAAGTTATTTGTGGTGGCGGCGCTCGGGTTGTCGATGATTGGCCTCTGGCATTTAGCCAACGTGGGCATGCTGCCACCCGTGGGGCTACTCATTAAAAACGCGATTATCACGTTGCCGTTTACCTTAACGTCGATTCTGTTTATTCAGACATTAAGCCCGATGGTGATCTCCTATCGATCACGCGAAAAATCGGTTGAAGTGGCGCGCCATAAAGCGCTGCGGGCGATGAACATCGCCTTCGCGATCCTCTTCGTGACGGTCTTTTTCTACGCGGTCTCGTTCACCCTGGCAATGGGGCATGATGAGGCGGTCAAAGCCTACGAACAGAATATTTCCGCACTGGCAATTGCCGCGCAGTTTATCAGTGGCGACGGTGCCGGCTGGGTCAAAATTGTCAGCGTTATCCTGAATATTTTTGCCGTCATGACCGCGTTCTTCGGCGTGTACCTGGGCTTTCGTGAAGCGACGCAGGGCATTGTGATGAACATTCTGCGCCGCAAAATGCCGGCAGAGAAAATCAACGAAAACACCGTACAGCGCGGCATCATGCTGTTTGCCATTCTGCTGGCATGGAGCGCGATTGTGTTAAACGCGCCGGTACTGAGCTTCACCTCTATTTGCAGCCCCATCTTCGGCATGGTGGGGTGTTTGATTCCGGCGTGGCTGGTCTACAAAGTGCCGGCGCTGCACAAATATAAAGGCGTGTCGCTGGTGATCATTATCATCACCGGTCTGCTGCTGTGTGTTTCTCCTTTCCTCGCGTTTTCTTAAGGGCAAACAAGGTCGTAACGATGTCAGAGCAAACTCAATCTTTATGGAATCAATTTATTCGGGCGGTGCAGGAGGAAGTTAAACCTGCACTGGGGTGTACCGAGCCGATCTCTCTGGCGCTGGCTTGTGCGATGGCCGCGGAGCTTCTGCCGGGTGACGTCACACAGATTGAGGCGTGGGTTTCACCGAATCTGATGAAAAATGGCCTTGGCGTGACGGTACCTGGCACCGGGATGGTCGGGTTGCCGATTGCGGCGGCGCTGGGGGCCACTGGCGGCAACGCGCACGCCGGACTGGAGGTACTGAAAGATGCTACTGCCGATGCGCTGGTGCGTGCCAAAGCGCTGCTGGACGCCGGCCAGGTGCAGGTCAAGCTACAGGAGCCGTGCGATGACATCCTCTACTCCCGCGCCTGCGTTCACGCCGGACAGGCCTCGGCGATGGTGACCATCGCCGGTGGGCATACGCGGGTGGTGGAGATTGTCTGTCAGGGCGAAACCCGCTTTACGCTTGATTCTCAACCCGACGAGAGGAATGACGACCCGCTGGCGGTACTTTCAAACGCCACGCTATCGCAGATCCTTGAGTTTGTGGAGCAGGTGCCGTTTGACGCGATCCGCTTTATCCTGGCTGCCGGACAATTAAATGATGCGCTCTCCCGTGAAGGTTTAAGCGGAAAATGGGGGCTGCACATTGGCGCGACGCTCAATAAGCAGCGCGCTCGCGGATGGATAGCGCAGGACCTTGGCTCGGATATTGTCATTCGCACCAGCGCGGCCTCGGACGCCCGAATGGGCGGGGCGACGCTGCCGGCAATGAGCAATTCCGGATCGGGCAACCAGGGGATCACGGCCACCATGCCGGTTGTGGTGGTGGCGGAACATGTTCAGGCGGATGATGAACGCCTTGCCCGGGCGCTGATGCTTTCACACCTTTCGGCTATTTATATCCACGCCCAGCTTCCGCGCCTGTCGGCGCTGTGTGCGGCTACCACAGCGGCGATGGGGGCGGCGGCGGGCATGGCCTGGCTGATGGGCGGAAGCTATCAGACGCTCTCAATGGCAATCAGCAGCATGATTGGCGATGTCAGCGGGATGATCTGCGATGGCGCGTCCAACAGCTGTGCCATGAAGGTCTCAACCAGCGTCGGCAGTGCCTGGAAAGCGGTGATGATGGCGCTGGATGATTCGGCGGTAACGGGCAATGAAGGGATTGTGGCGCACGATGTGGAGCAGTCGATCGCGAACCTGTGTTCGCTGGCGTGCCGCGCCATGCAGGCGACGGACCGGCAGATTATTGAGATTATGGCACGTAAAGTGTAACGGTTTCCTCTCTCCCCGCCGGGGAGAGAGGATTATCGGGTGTTAAACCGGTAAATCAATTAACAGCGCGCGCAGCGGCGAATCAGCAACCAGCGTGATATTCGCTTCGTCGCGAATAAACGCCCCGTCACCGCAGGTGAGCGCTTCTTTCTCTTCCGTATGCGTCACCGCATGCACCGTACCGTGAATCGATTGCAGATAGGCGCGCGGACCATGAAGCTGGAAGCTCGCCTGTTCCCCTTTCTTCAGTTCGATATGGTGCAACCACACCTGCTGGCGCAACTGCAGGCTGCCTTGACTGCCGTCCGGGGAGGCTATCAGCTGCTGCCTGTCGCCCGTCAAATCTAACTTCTGTACCAGTGGGTTTTCCCGCTCAGGGCAGGCATCCAGCCACAGCTGCATACGGGTCAGCGTTTTATCTTTGCTGAGGTTATGCTCGCTGTAACTGATGCCCGGCTGCGTGGAGATTAATAATGCTTCGCCGGCCTTCGCCTGGACATGATTGCCCTCGCTGTCGCGGTATTCTGCTTCGCCTTCCAGGATCAGGTTCAGGATATCGACTTTCGGGTACGTACGCGGCTGGAAGGATGCGCCTGGGGCGAGCACTTCCTGATTCAATACGCGCAATGAAGCGTAACCGAGCAGTTTAGGGTCAAAGTAGTGTCCAAAGGAAAAGGTGTAGCGGGCCTGCAGCCAACCGAAATCGGCTTGTCCGCACTGTTTAGCTGTTCTTGTCGTAATCATAAACTTGACCTCTCTTTACACTAAACAATGGTAAAGGTATGGACGCTTCATTGTTAGCCAGATATTCTGCCCGGTATGTTCAAATTTCCTGAATGAGAACGAGATGGCTAAAGAGAGAGCATTGACGCTTGAGGCGCTTCGCGTCATGGACGCAATTGATCGGCGTGGCAGTTTTGCCGCGGCGGCAGATGAACTGGGGCGCGTTCCGTCTGCGCTCAGCTATACCATGCAGAAGCTTGAGGAAGAGCTGGACGTGGTGCTCTTTGACCGCTCCGGTCATCGAACAAAATTCACTAACGTCGGACGGATGCTGCTGGAGCGTGGTCGCGTCCTGCTGGAAGCGGCGGACAAGCTGACGACGGACGCCGAAGCGCTGGCGCGCGGCTGGGAAACCCATCTGACGCTGGTGACGGAAGCGCTGGTGCCCACCGAGGCGCTGTTCCCGCTGGTGAACCGGCTGGCCGACAAAGCAAACACCCAGTTATCGATCATCACCGAGGTGCTGGCCGGGGCCTGGGAGCGACTGGAGACGGGCAGGGCGGATATCGTCATTGCCCCGGATATGCACTTCCGTTCCTCATCTGAAATCAACTCCCGCAAGCTCTACAGCGTGATGAACGTCTATGTCGCCGCACCGGATCATCCGATTCACCAGGAGCCGGAGCCGCTCTCGGAAGTGACGCGGGTGAAATACCGCGGGGTCGCGGTCGCAGACACAGCCCGCGAGCGTCCGGTGTTAACGGTGCAGTTGCTGGATAAACAACCGCGTCTGACCGTCACGTCGCTTGAAGACAAACGTCAGGCGTTGCTGGCAGGCCTGGGCGTGGCAACGATGCCGTATCCGTTTGTCGAAAAAGATATTGCAGAAGGGCGGCTACGCGTGGTCAGCCCGGAGTACACCAGCGAAGTGGACATCATTATGGCGTGGCGGCGCGACAGCATGGGTGAGGCCAAATCGTGGTGCCTGCGCGAAATACCCAAGCTCTTTGCCCATCACAACAAATAAAAAATCGAGCCCGGTACGCGAAACGCCACCGGGCTTTGTTTTATGCGTTGAGTTTTGGATCGGGCCCGAAGCGGTTTTCGCCCGGTGTGCCGGCCTGACAGTTGAAGACCAGAATGACCAGCCAGCCCACAATCGGGATCAGCAGCAGCAGTAACCACCAGGCTGAACGATCGGTATCGTGTAGCCGTCGGAACAGTACGGCCCATGAGGGAAGCAGGACCAGCAGGCCGTAAATCGTGGTGAGAACACCTTCACCGCCGGCTCGTTCCCAGCCGAGAATTTTATCGATAATACCCAGCACCATGATGAGGATGAAGTTCACCAGAACGAACATCCAGTACTCTTTACGGCGAGCGCGGCCACCAAATCCAATGTAGTTGCGCAGTACTTTTAAATACCAGTCCATTTTCCTTGCCTCATTAGTCAGTCAATTACTTGTTTTTTAAGCGATCGAGGTAAGGATAGATGGAGATTGTGAATTAAAAAAGGGCATCAATTGATGCCCTTGATATTTATCCGAAACGCACGTCGCGACCATGCGGTTCATCCAGGTCCTGCCACGGACCCACAGAGATAATACCCGTCGGGTTGATGGTCTTATGGCTGCGGAAATAGTGGGTGCGGATATGGTTGAAATCGACCGTTTCAGCAATGCCCGGCATCTGATAAATATCGCGCAGGAAACCGTACAGGTTCAGGTAATCGCTGATGCGGTGTTTATCACACTTGAAGTGGGTAACATACACTGGATCAAAGCGAACCAGCGTTGTCCACAGACGAATGTCTGCTTCCGTCAGGCGGTCGCCCGTCAGGTAGCGATGCTGGCCGAGGATCTGCTCAAGACGCTCCAGCGATTCAAACACTTTTCCCACCGCGTCGTCATACGCTTCCTGGCTGGTGGCAAAGCCGGCCTTGTAGACACCGTTATTCACGTTGTCGTAAATCCAGCTGTTCAGCTCATCAATCTTATCGCGCAGCTCAACCGGATAGTAATCCCCGGCGCGGGCCCCGTGGGCATCAAACGCGGTGTTGAACATGCGGATGATCTCTGCGGACTCATTGCTGACAATGGTCTGGTTTTTCTTGTCCCACAGCACGGGTACGGTCACGCGTCCGGTGTAGTGCGGATCGGCGCGCAGATAGAGCTGGTAGAGAAAATCGTGGTGGTAGAGGTCATCACCGGTGGCGGCCGGGAAATCACTGTCAAACGTCCAGCCGTTTTCCAGCATCAGGGGGTTGACTACCGAAACCGGAATTAAGGATTCGAGTCCTTTCAGCTTGCGCACAATCAGCGTGCGGTGCGCCCATGGGCAGGCCAGAGAAACATAGAGATGATAACGGTCTTTCTCAGCCGCAAAGCCGCCTTCGCCGCTTGGGCCCGGTGCGCCATCGGCGGTTAGCCAGTTACGGAAGGCCGAAACAGAGCGCTTGAAGCGTCCCCCGGTGGATTTGGTGTCATACCAGACATCCTGCCAGACGCCGTCTACGAGTTGTCCCATTTTTTTCTCCTCCGTCAATAAGCAAAAGCGAGGAGATATCTCCTCGCTTTGTGTTCATTCAGTATAGCGTGCTTACCACTTCTTATTCAGAACGCGGTCGATGCTGTATGCGCCTGGGCCAGTGATGGCCAGCAGCAGGAAGCCACCCGCGATGGTCAGGTTTTTCATGAACATCAGGGAGTTCACGCCTTCTGCAAAGTTGCTGTGGAAGATGAACGCCGTCAGCAGGGTGAAGCCTGCGGTAAACAGTGCCGTGGTGCGGGTCAGGAAGCCGAACAGAACCGCCAGGCCGCCGCCGAACTCAAGGAGAATAGTCAGTGGCAGCAGGAACCCGGGAACACCCATGGCTTCCATGTATTGCTGCGTGCCCGCATAACCGGTGATTTTGCCCCAGCCTGCGGTGATAAACAGAACCGGCATCAGAATACGCGCTACCAGAACACCAACATCTTCTAATTTTTTCATTTTACTCTCCAGGAAACCACATCAGCGGCTGAACTTTATTTGTGTGCAAATTCGGGTAGATACCGCGTCTTTGCTGTCGATGGAGAGGAGTGTAAACGGGGCAGATGGGAATTGTTAGCAAGGAAAACTGTCAATCTTCTTCAAAGATATTGAGTAACGGGGGAGGGGGAAAGTGTGCCGGGTAAGCGAAACGCTACCCGGCATAAGAACTAACGCAGCTGTTGTTGACGAATCGTCGCTTTCACCAGACGCCAGGCGCTCCAGGCACCAAAGCCGCGGCGGGCCCAGCGGATCAGCATATTTGGATGACGAACCGTCCAGATAGCCATCACGCTGCTTCCGACCAGCGCCCATGAGCGCAGGCTCAGGAAGGTATTCCAGCCCCGGTCAAAACGACGCGTCGCGTCAACCCAGTCGCGACGACTGGCAGACAAATCCAGCCGTTGCTGCTGGATCTGACTGAGCAGGAATGCTTTTCGCTTCTGACGTTCGGCTTTATCGCTCACGGCTTGTCATCCTCCAGCAGGGCGCGATCGTTGGCCAGTTCCTGGCGCGTATGGCGCAGGAAAGTGGATTTGCGTGCTTTACGCATCGTCCATATGCCGCCAATCAGTGCCGCAACCAGCAGAACAACGGTGGTGGCAATCATCGCGTTGAGTCGATATTGCGGGTCAATGGCCCAGATGATTAATACCATCAGGCTCATCAGACCAAACGCGGCGAAGAGCATGGTAAGCCCGAGCATCAGCAGCATCTGGAAAAGGTTCGCTTTCTCCTCTTCCAGTTCAACCACTGCCAGCCGGACGCGCGTTTCGGCAATCCCGACCAGCGTCGTCAGAATACGCTGGCCGATGCCGAGGACGTTGTTAGCAGGCCCTTGTGCGTGACGAGGATCTTCCATATTAACGACGCGTCAGCAGGACACCCAGTACCACACCTACCGCGGCACCAATCCCTACACCCGTCCACGGATTATCGCGAACATATTCGTCCGCGCGAGCTGCCGCTTCGCGGGTCTGTTTCGCCAGTGCATCACCGGTTTCACCCAGGCGATAACGGCTCTCTTTCAGCGCCTGCTCAGCTTTGCTGCGCAGTTTGCTGACCTCTTCTTTTGACTTATCTGCAGAGGAGTTCAGCACCTCTTCCAGGGTATCGGCCAGGGATTTCAGTTCAGCGCGCAGATTTTCAGACGTCGTATCTTTTGACATGATTCTCTCCTGTTGAGATTTCCGTTAACTCAATAATCGCGAGCTTCCAGCGCTTTCAGGTCGTCCTGCGCTTCTTTCAACTTCTTCTCGCGCTTAGCAATTTTTTCCGCATCCCCTTTCTCTTTCGCTTCCTGCAGGTCGTGACGGCGCTCGGCTATCTCGTCCTTCTGTTCAGCGATTTTTTTCTGGTGATCGGCACGTAGCTTGCTGTCAGAACAGTTCGCTTTCACTTCGCTCAGCGCTTTTTTGAGACCCTCAACACGATGCTGATTGTTATGCTTTTCGGCATAACTGATCTCACGCTGAATATCCTGTTCTTTCTCCTGACAGAGAGAGTTGGCAAAGGACGCTGTGCTTAAAGAAAAAAGGGCCAGAGCCAGAGTAATGCGGAATTTCATTATCGAAACCTTCCATTGTGTTGCGGCGTGAGCCGCTATCCAGAGTCAAGCGGAGTACATTCATGGGGTGCTCCGCGTACTTAAGCATAGTAAGTAAACGGGGGATTCACCAAAGTGAGTGAAAAGATTCGGAATCCTGGTAATTATCCAAATCTATGCGACGAATCGCGAATCAGTGACAGCCAGGCTGCAGGCTGGTTGTCATCTTCCTGCTGGGCAATGATATAACCGTGCGGCAGCGTACGGTCGAGCACCACTTTCGCGGCGGCACTCTGCGCACGGGAATCAAACTTAATCAGTAAAACATCGTCCTGCGGGGTAATGCTCTTAAAGCGGATGCCGTTGGCATCAAGATGATGCCACACCGAAAAACCGTCAGGCACGCTGACACCCTGACTCACCGGGCGAATGGCCAGCGTCGATTCCTGATGCGAAAGCGTCGTCCAGGCCAGGAACATGAGGCTGAGCAACCCCAGGGCAATCATGGCCACGGCAAAACGGCGCACGGCAAGCGGTGAGATAACCATCGTTAACCTCTGGCCCCGTATTTCTTCTTCCACAGCACCACCAGCGAACCGACCAGACCAAAGACCAGCAGAACCACCGGTAACAGCATCAGGCAGGACATGAGCTGATCTTCATATTTCATGAAGACCGGCGTTTTGCCCAGCGCATAGCCCAGCGTGGTCAGGATCAGAACCCACAGCAGGCCGCTCATCCAGTTGAAGAACTGGAAGCGGGTGCTGCTTAATCCGGAAAGACCCGCAATAGTTGGCAGCAGGGTGCGTACAAAGGCGATGAAACGGCCAATCAGGAGCGCGGAAAGCCCGTGCTTATGGAAAAGATGGTGCGCCCGCTGGTGATAATGCGCAGGAAGGTGGGAGAGCCAGTTCTGCACCAGACGCGTATTGCCCAGCCATCGTCCCTGGATATAGCTCACCCAGCAGCCAAGGCTGGCGGCGATGGTCAGTAATAAAATGGTTTGCGGAAAGGCCATTGCCCCTTTGGCACACAGCACGCCGACGAGCACCAGTAAGCTGTCGCCAGGTAAAAAGGCGGCAGGCAGTAAACCGTTCTCAAGGAACAGAATCATAAATAAGACGAAGTAGAGCATGCCAATCATGGAAGGGTTGGCCAGCGTTTCAAAATCCTGCGCCCAGAGGGCATGCAGTAGTTGGGTCAAAAGTTCCATTCAGTGTTCCTGGAAATCGGTTAACGTCACGCCTGTTATCCGGGACAAACAGCACGGCGACATTGTTGTGATTTCATTATGGTCGCTCGCGGACACATTGAGGTGTGGCCAACACTGTTCCCTGTTAATTGGCTGGTTAGCAAGCACTAACTTACAAAATAACGAATTGAATCCAATTGTAACAAAGCCCAAGGTTCTGCGTCACAGAATTTGCAGGGGTGTGATGATTTTGGCGTAAGCCATGGAGGGGAGCGAGGGGATTTACAAAGGCTGACACTATATATGTTTTGCTTACCCACCTCTGCCAGAAGGCGCAGCGAAGCGCCTGCCAGCGAAAAGGTAAACTATTTTGCCGCACTGGCTGCCGTATCGAGATGAACGACAGGATTATCGGCAAAAAGATAGCGGTCAGCGTTAAATTCGAAGTCATCGCTGGTTTCATTGAACAGCATCTGCTTGGTGTTTTCCAGGTGCTGCCACATCGCCAGTTTTGCCGCATGGGGATCTTTGCGAATCAGCGCTTTAAGGATCTGATCGTGATCGTCGCACCAGTTATCCACGGTGCGGGAATCGATGTGATCGTGCAGTTTTTTCCAGTACGGGTTGTGAACGCGCTGAGTCCACATTTTTTCCACGATTGCCGCCAGCGCCGTGTTTTGCGTTGCCAGCGCGACCTGAACGTGGAACTGCAGGTCCCACTCTGAATCACGGAAACATTTTTCCTTGCGCGCGTTTTCCTGGATTTCCATCAGCTTCATGATGTCCTGCTTGGTCACCTGGGTCGCTGCAAATTCCGCAATATTGCTTTCGATAAGCTGGCGCGCCTGGAGCAGTTCAAACGGACCGTAGCTGGCGAATTCGAGACTTTCGTCGGCGACCGGGGAGTGTTTCGGCTGATTAGAAATCACGTGAATGCCGGAGCCTTTGCGAACTTCAACGTAGCCTTCCACTTCCAGCATGATAATCGCTTCACGCACCACGGTGCGGCTTACGCTTTTTTCATCAGCGATAAAGCGCTCAGCGGGGAGTTTATCACCGACAAGGTAGACACCTTGCTCGATGCGATCTTTCAGCTCGGCAGCAAGTTGTTGATATAAACGACGTGGTTCGGTGATTTCCATATGCGCTCCAGGCAGGGTACGGCGGATTATTTGTTATACCACTTTTGCGTGCCAGTCTCCAGATTTTGCCATGAAAAAAGCCGCCCGGAGGCGGCTTCTGTGACATCAGGAGGGGCGCTAACTTTGCGTTGCCGGTCCCCCCAGGGACTCTTTTAGCACCTCTTCTGCCGACTTACTTTTCAGCACCGTCCAGATAACCACTGCACCCATCAGGTCGAAGATAGCCAGTACGGCAAACAGCGGGCTGAAGCCGATGGTGTCCGCCAGCGCACCCACCACCAGAGCAAACAGGGTGCTCGCCGTCCAGGCAGCCATACCGGTCAGGCCGTTAGCGGTAGCCACTTCGTTACGCCCAAAGACGTCAGAAGAGAGTGTAATCAGCGCACCGGACAGTGACTGGTGGGCAAAACCACCGACGCACAGCAGGGCGATTGCCACATACGGGCTGGTGAAGAGGCCGATCATGCCCGGGCCAATCATCAGCACTGCGCCCATCGTCACGACCATTTTACGGGAAACGATCAGGTTCACGCCAAACCAGCGCTGGAACAGCGGTGGCAGATAACCGCCAACGATACAGCCCAGATCGGCAAACAGCATTGGCATCCACGCGAACATCGCAATCTCTTTCAGGTTAAAGCCGTAGACCTTAAACATGAACAGCGGGATCCAGGCGTTGAAGGTCCCCCAGGCGGGTTCGGCGAGGAAGCGCGGCAGGGCGATACCCCAGAACTGACGGGTACCCAGAATCTGCCAGACCGTCATTTTTTTGCCGTTGTTGGTCTGATGCTGAGCTTCCTGACCCCCAATGATGTATTCGCGTTCGTCTTCAGACAGTTTTTTCTGATCGCGCGGGTGTTTATAGAAAATCAGCCACGCCATGGCCCACGCAAAGCTCAGTACACCAGAGATAATGAACGCCATCTGCCAGCTGTGCATCACGATAGCCCACACCACCAGCGGTGGTGCAATCATCGCACCGATGGAAGAACCGACGTTGAAATAGCCGACGGCAATAGAACGCTCTTTCGCCGGGAACCACTCAGAGCTGGCTTTCAGCCCGGCCGGGATCATTGCCGCTTCCGCTGCACCTACCGCACCACGTGCCAGCGCCAGACCGCCCCAGCTGCCTGCCAGCGCCGTGGCGCCGCAGAAAATAGCCCAGGCGATGGCGAAGAAGGCGTAGCCGATTTTGGTCCCGAGAATATCCAGAACATAGCCTGCGACAGGCTGCATGATGGTGTAAGCCGCGGAATAAGCAGCAATGATGTAGGAATATTGCTGAGTGGAGATATGCAGCTCTTCCATCAACGTCGGGGCTGCGGCTGCCACGGTGTTACGTGTCAGGTAGCCCAGCACGGTGCCTAACGTCACCAGTGCGATCATATACCAACGTAACCCTTTAATTTTACGCATCTAAAACCTCATCGTTATGTTAATTCCGTGCCTTGCACGGCAACCTCTCGACCGTGTCCGGGAGCGGTTGTGTAACGGGAGGGGCATAACCGGGAGATGTCCCGGAACGGCCCGAACCTTGCCATAAGTAAGCGTGCATAAGTCGGTATCCGTACCGTTAAAACCGATGTTTTCACACCGGGAATGCATTCCGTCGGCTTAGTGTTTGCGACGGCGAAAAGATAACTTGTCATACAACTTTAAAAGGTGAGTGACATCACAAATGCATGATTATTTGTAGGGACATTATGTGTTACGGATAAAGCCAGTCCTGGCGCGGCCTGGCGAAGGGTTTACCTCATTTGAGGTAATTAATTTGTCTGCGTTTATTGATCTAACTCACGAAAAAATGTTCTGTCTCTGGAAATTGGTGTGATAACTTTGCAGCATCTGAGCATAAGCTTTCTGACGCTCTCGTTACGAGGAAGACGATAATGACACCGTTTATGACCGAAGATTTTCTGTTAGATACCGAATTTGCTCGCCGCCTGTACCATGACTACGCCAAAGACCAGCCAATTTTCGACTACCACTGCCATTTACCGCCGCAGCAGGTTGCCGAAAATTACCGTTTCAAAAACCTGTATGACATCTGGCTGAAAGGTGACCACTACAAATGGCGTGCGATGCGCACCAACGGCGTGGCGGAGCGCCTGTGTACCGGTGATGCAAGCGACCGCGAGAAGTTTGACGCCTGGGCGGCGACCGTTCCGCACACCATCGGCAACCCGTTATATCACTGGACGCACCTTGAGCTGCGCCGTCCGTTCGGCATCACCGGAAAGCTGCTCTCCCCGGCTACCGCCGATGAAATCTGGGATCGGTGCAATGAATTACTGGCGCAGGATACCTTCTCCGCCCGCGGCATCATGAAGCAGATGAACGTGAAGATGGTGGGGACCACTGACGATCCGATTGACTCCCTGGAACATCACGCGGTGGTCGCCCGCGATACCTCGTTTGATATTAAAGTGCTGCCAAGCTGGCGTCCGGATAAAGCCTTTAATATCGAACAGGCGACGTTCAATGATTACATGGCGAAGCTGGCGGAAGTGTCTGACACCGACATTCGTCGTTTTGCAGACCTGCAGAGCGCGCTGACCAAACGTCTGGACCACTTCGCGGCACACGGCTGTAAAGTCTCTGACCACGCGCTGGATGTGGTGATGTTTGCGGAATCAAATGAAGCTGAGCTTGATAGCATTCTGGCACGTCGCCTGTCCGGTGAATCCCTGAGCGAGCACGAAGTGGCACAGTTCAAAACGGCGGTGCTGGTCTTCCTCGGTGCGGAATATGCTCGTCGCGGTTGGGTGCAGCAATACCACATTGGTGCCCTGCGCAATAACAACCAGCGTCAGTTTAAACTGCTGGGCGCGGACGTGGGCTTCGACTCCATCAACGATCGCCCGCTTGCGGAAGAACTTTCTAAGCTGCTGAGCAAACAGAACGAGCAAAATCTGCTGCCAAAAACCATCCTCTACTGCCTGAACCCGCGCGATAACGAAGTGCTGGGTACCATGATCGGTAACTTCCAGGGTGAAGGTATGCCAGGCAAGATGCAGTTCGGTTCCGGCTGGTGGTTCAATGACCAGAAAGACGGGATGGAGCGTCAAATGACGCAGCTGGCGCAGCTGGGTCTGTTAAGCCGCTTTGTGGGCATGCTGACCGACAGCCGTAGCTTCCTTTCTTACACGCGCCACGAATATTTCCGCCGCATTCTGTGCCAGATGATTGGCCGCTGGGTGACCGCGGGTGAGGCCCCTGCCGATATTCAGCTGCTGGGCGAAATGGTGAGAAACATCTGCTTTAACAATGCGCGCGACTACTTCGCCATTGAACTGAACTAAGGCCGTTTGAGGTTGATATGCAATACATCAAAATCCATTCGCTGGATAACGTTGCCGTCGCGCTGGCGGATCTGGCCGAAGGTGAAGTTGTCACCGTTGATAACCAGACGGTAACCCTGCGTCAGGCGGTGACTCGCGGGCATAAGTTTGCCGTGAAGCCGATCGCCCAAGGAGACAACGTTGTTAAATACGGTCTCCCGATTGGTCATGCGCTGGCGGATATTGCGCCGGGTGAGCATATTCATTCCCACAACACCCGCACCAATCTGAGCGATCTGGACGAGTACAGCTATCAACCTGATTTAGCGGCGGAAGAAGCGCAGGCGGCGGATCGCGAGGTACAGATCTACCGCCGGGCGAACGGTGAGGTGGGGATCCGCAACGAGCTGTGGATCCTTCCCACCGTCGGCTGCGTGAATGGGATCGCGCGTCAAATCCAGACGCGTTTCCTGAAAGAGACCCACGACGCCGAAGGTACGGACGGTGTGCACCTGTTCAGCCACACCTACGGCTGTTCTCAGCTTGGCGACGACCACATCAACACCCGCACCATGCTGCAAAACATGGTCCGCCACCCGAACGCGGGCGCGGTGCTGGTGATTGGCCTGGGCTGCGAGAACAATCAGGTGGATGCGTTTCGCGACACGCTGGGTGAGTTTGACCCCGAGCGCGTGCACTTTATGGTGTGTCAGCACCAGGATGATGAAGTGGAAGCGGGCATTGAGCACCTTCACCAGCTGTATGAGGTGATGCGTCACGACAGGCGTGAGCCGGGCAAGCTGAGTGAGCTGAAGTTTGGCCTGGAGTGCGGCGGGTCTGATGGCCTGTCCGGGATCACCGCGAACCCGATGCTGGGCCGCTTTTCAGACTATGTGATCGCCAACGGCGGTACGACGGTGCTGACAGAAGTGCCGGAAATGTTCGGCGCTGAACGTATTCTGATGAGCCACTGTCGCGACGAAGAGACGTTTGAGAAGACCGTCACGATGGTGAACGACTTCAAACAGTACTTTATCGCCCACAACCAGCCGATTTATGAAAACCCGTCTCCGGGTAACAAAGCGGGCGGGATCACCACGCTTGAAGAGAAGTCTCTCGGTTGCACGCAAAAAGCGGGTGCCAGCCCGGTGGTTGATGTCCTGCGCTACGGTGAACGTCTGAAAACGCACGGTCTGAATTTGCTCAGCGCACCGGGTAACGATGCGGTTGCGACCAGCGCGCTGGCCGGCGCCGGCTGCCACATGGTGCTGTTCAGCACCGGGCGCGGGACACCGTACGGTGGCTTTGTGCCGACGGTCAAAATCGCGACCAACAGCGAGCTGGCAGCGAAGAAAAAACACTGGATCGACTTTGATGCAGGCCAGTTAATCCACGGCAAAGGGATGCCGCAGTTACTGACGGAATTCGTGGATACCATTGTAGAGTTTGCCAACGGCAGACAGACCTGTAACGAGAAGAATGACTTCCGCGAACTGGCGATCTTCAAGAGTGGCGTGACGCTGTAAGTGTGGTGCGGGTGATGCCCTCAACCCTGTGGAGAGGGTCAAACACTAAAACGGCAACCTTCGGTTGCCGTTTTGCTTTACGTTTGTCACCGGGCTTTTGTTTACCCGCGTAACGCGTTCTTCGCTAAACGCGCGTCTTCCGCCTGGCATGCCGCTGCGGTGAACAGCACGTCCGTTGAGGAGTTCAGCGCGGTTTCGCAGGAGTCCTGCAATACACCGATGATAAAGCCGACGGCCACTACCTGCATGGCAATCTCATTCGGGATACCGAACATATTGCACGCCAGTGGGATCAGCAGCAGCGAACCACCCGCCACACCCGATGCACCACACGCACACAGCGACGCCACCACGCTCAACAACAGCGCCGTGGGCAGATCGACCGGAATGCCCAGCGTATGCACAGCCGCCAGCGTCAGCACGGTAATGGTAATTGCCGCACCCGCCATATTCACGGTCGCACCCAGCGGGATGGAAACCGAGTAGGTGTCGCGATCCAGATTCAGCTTCTCCGCCAGCGCCATGTTAACCGGAATGTTTGCCGCAGAGCTGCGGGTGAAGAATGCATACACACCGCTCTCGCGCAGGCAGGTTAACACCAGCGGATACGGGTTACGGCGGATCTGCCAGAACACCAGCAGCGGGTTAATCACCAGCGCAACCAGCAGCATGCAACCAATCAGTACCACCAGCAACTGCGCATAGCCCAGCAGTGCGCCAAAGCCGGTGGTCGCCAGTGTGGAAGAGACCAGACCGAAGATGCCGATTGGCGCAAAGCGAATCACAATTTTGACCATAAAGGTCACGGCGTTCGACACGTCGTTGACCAGGTTTTTCGTTGTTTCGTTGCCGTGACGCAGGGCAAAACCAAGACCGATCGCCCAGACCAGGATGCCGATGTAGTTAGCGTTCATCAGTGCCGTAATCGGGTTAGAGACCATGCTCATCAGCAGGCCGCGCAGCACTTCCACAATACCGGATGGCGGGGTGATATCACCCGCAGCGCTGGTCAGGTGCAGCGAGGACGGGAACAGGAAGCTGAAAACGACGGCTGTTAAGGCTGCAGAGAAGGTGCCCAGCAGATACAGGAACAATATAGGGCGAATGTTGGTTTTTTGTCCGTGTTGATGATTGGCAATTGACGCCATGACCAGCATCAGCACCAGCACCGGTGCCACGGCTTTCAGTGCGCCAACGAAAATGGTGCCAAGCAGCCCCGTCGCTTCCGCAGCCGGTTTTGACACCATTGCCAGCAGAATCCCCAGTACCAGCCCTACCAGAATTTGTTTAACGAGACTGCCTTGCGCCAGGCGCGCAAAGAGACCAGTTGATTGTGTGCTCATAAAAATTCCTAAGTGAAATTGCGTTCCATCCTTTATGTGCTCTAAGTCACATTTATGTCCGGATGTAAGAAAATGTTTGCCTGGTTGAGTATAGGGAAACCGGATGCGGAGGGAAGCGTAAAATGCTGCATTTTACGTGTTGCGTCATAGTTTTTAACTATTCATTTACAAAAGTGTGCTGGCCCTCTCCCTGGGGGGAAGAGGGCCAGCGTAAAGGCAGCAGGAAGGACCGTAATTACTCCACCTGTTGCTTCTTATCGTGCTGACGATTAACCCAGGTATTGATAAGCAACGTCACGATCAGAATGCCAAACACCGCACCGAGCGAGATAGCGATAGGGATGTGGTAGAAATCGACAATCAGCATCTTGATACCGATAAACACCAGGATCACCGACAGACCATATTTCAGCATTGAGAAGCGCTCAGCCGCGCCTGCCAGCAGGAAGTACATGGCACGCAGACCGAGGATGGCGAACAGGTTAGATGTCAGCACAATGAACGGGTCAGTGGTGACCGCGAAGATAGCCGGAATGCTGTCTACCGCGAAAATCACATCGCTCAGCTCAACCAGAATCAGCACCAGCAGCAGCGGCGTGGCAAAAAGCAGGCCGTTCTTACGCACGAAGAAGTGCTCGCTCTCGATCTTGTCGGTCATGCGCAGATGACCACGGATCCACTTCACCAGCGGACGGTCGCCAATGGCGGAGCCATCTTCTTTTGCCAGCGCCATTTTGATCCCGGTGAACAGCAGGAATGCGCCGAAGACATACAGCAGCCATTCGAACTGCGTGATCAGCCAGCTTCCGGCGAAGATCATAATCGTACGCAGGATAATCGCACCCAGCACGCCGTACACCAGCACGCGACGCTGCAGGGCCGCAGGCACGGCAAAGTAGCTAAACAGCATCAGCCAGACGAAGACGTTATCGACCGCCAGGGCTTTTTCAATCAGATAGCCGGTGAGGAACGCGAGCGCCTGAGGATCGGCAACCGCGCGGCCTTCCGTTGAGGCCAGGTACCACCAGAAGGCAGCACAGAAGAGCAGGGAGAGGGTGACCCACACCAGTGACCAGGCCGCAGCCTGTTTCATCGTCATGCCATGTGCGCCGCGACGCCCCTGCAAAAAGAGGTCGATCGCCAGCATGATGAGCACGACAACCGCGAATCCGCCCCACAACATGGGAGTGCCGACAGAATGCATACTATTTTCCTTACACATAAAAAACAAAAACGGCCATGGTCAGAAGACGATAGCCGTTAGCTTTTTATGCATAGACCTCGCCTTCCGGCAAGGTCTCACTTACAACCAAAAAGACAGGCTTTTTGATTGCCCGGCGACCGGATGCGGTTTTGCACGCATCGTAATGACGATCCACCGGCAAGGAAGTTACTCCCCTTTGCAGGTAACAAAATATGTCAGACCAGTGATTTCGTCAATGGTCTGCACCGTTTCATTACACAGCTTTACGCGATAGCTTCTGCGCCCACGCCATCTGCAGGGAAGACTACGCCGGTTTGACGGCGGATCTCGGTTTGCAGTTTCGCCGTGGTGCGGCTGACCGCCAGCCCAGGGTGATTCACTTCGTTGTCTTCCACCAGACGGGCGAAGACCTCTGCCTCATAGAGCATAGTGTTAATATGCTGAGGCTGCGTCAGCTCCTGCGCTTTGCCGCCGCGTGGGACAATGCTCAGCTTCTGACACTCGGAAATCTTCTCGATAACCAGTGAGCCCGCTTCGCCCTGAATTTCGCTGGGCAGAACGGAATCGCTCACCTTGGAGTGCTGCAGCGTAACGCTGAAATCACCGTAATCCAGCACCACGATGCCGTGCGCATCCACACCGCTTTCCAGCAGGCTGGCCGTGGCGGTGACGCCGTGCGGCTCGCCCCACAGAGCCACGGCAGAGGCCAGACAGTAAAAACCGATGTCCATAATCGAGCCGTTAGAGAAGGCAGGGTTAAAGGTGTTCGGGTTTTCACCGTCCAGATAACGCTGATAGCGCGACGAGTACTGGCAGTAATTAATAAACGCTTTACGCACTTTGCCAATCTTCGGCAGAGACTGCTGTAACAGCAGGAAGTTTGGCAGGCTGGCGGTTTTGAACGCTTCGAACAGCACCACCTGATTGTCGCGGGCAAGCTGAATCGCGGCTTCCACTTCCTGAATGTTCGAGGCCAGCGGCTTCTCGCAAATCACATGTTTTTTATGGCTAAGAAACAGCGACGTTTGCGGAAAGTGCAGGGAGTTTGGGCTGGCGATGTAGACCGCGTCAATGGCGTCACTTTGCGCCATCTCATCGAGCGACGTGAACAGATGTTCAACCAGATAGTCGTTCGCGAAACTCTGCGCCTGCTCCAGGCTGCGGGAATAGACTGCGGTGAGCTTAAATTTGCCGGTTTCATGGGCGGCGTCGACGAACTGGCGGGTGATCCAGTTCGTGCCAATAACTGCGAAACGTATCATAAACGTTTACGTACTCCGTAGCAGGGAACCTTTAGCCACTGTAGCACGTGATTATTGCAAAACCAGTGCGCTACTGCGCATTACTCTTTAACGATAAATGCGTAAGCCATAAACGGGTATCGAACTCCAGCTGGTGGTACTGCGGCTCCATATGGCAGCACAGGGAGTAGAAGGCCTTGTCGTGCTCTTTTTCCTTCAGGTGTGCCAGCTCATGCACCACGATCATCCGCAAGAACGCTTCCGGCGCGTGACGAAACACGGTAGCAACGCGGATCTCCGCTTTCGCTTTGAGCTTGCCGCCCTGAACACGGGAAACGGCAGTGTGCAGGCCGAGCGCGTTTTTCAGCACATGGATCTTGTTGTCGTACATCACCTTATTGATGGGTGGCGCGCTCTTCAGATAGGTGTTTTTCAGATCCTGGGTATACTGCCAGAGCGCCTTATCGGTCGCGAAGTCATGCGTCCCCGGATAGCGTTTTTCCAGCACCGTGCCCAGCTTTTGCTCGGCAATTAAGCTGCGAACCTGAGAAAGTAAGTTCTCCGGGTAGCCCTGGAGATAAGTTAGTTGGTTCATCAACGCCCCAATTTGACAATAAAACGGGTATACTCACGCACCCTTTTCAGGGATAACGCCGAAATTTTACCATTCAGGAGGGCCGATGAGCCACTTAGACAACGGTTTCCGTTCACTCAACCTTAAACGTTTCCCGGAAACGGACGACGTTAACCCGCTTCAGGCGTGGGAAGCGGCGGATGAATATCTGCTGCAACAGTTGGATGACACTGAAATCAGCGGCCCGGTTTTGATCCTGAATGACGCATTTGGCGCGCTGGGCTGTGTTCTGGCAGAACACACGCCTTACAGCATCGGTGATTCCTACTTGAGCGAGCTGGCGACGCGGGAAAACCTGCGCCACAACGACATCGACGAATCCAGCGTTAAGTTCCTCGACAGCACCGCGGACTACCCGCAGGCGCCGGGCGTGGTGCTGATCAAAGTGCCAAAAACAATGGCGCTGCTTGAACAACAATTGCGCGCACTGCGCAACGTCGTAACCCCACAAACGCGTATTATCGCGGGTGCCAAGGCGCGTGATATCCATACCTCAACGCTGGAACTGTTCGAGAAAGTGCTCGGCCCAACCACCACGACGCTGGCCTGGAAAAAAGCGCGTCTCATTAACTGTACTTTCAGTGCCCCGGAACTGGCCGACGCGCCAGAAACCCTGAGCTGGACGCTGGAAGGCACTGACTGGACAATCCACAACCACGCGAACGTCTTCTCCCGCACCGGCCTTGATATCGGGGCGCGTTTCTTTATTGAAAATCTGCCGGATAACCTGGAAGGCGAAATCGTCGATCTGGGCTGTGGTAACGGTGTGATTGGCCTGACGCTGCTGGCGAAGAACCCTGAAGCGAGCGTTGTATTTAGTGATGAGTCGCCGATGGCGGTGGCCTCCAGTCGTCTGAACGTTGAAACCAACATGCCGGACGCGCTGGATCGCTGCGAGTTTATGATTAACAACGCGCTGTCGGGCGTTGAGCCGTTCCGCTTTAACGCCGTGTTCTGTAATCCCCCGTTCCACCAGAAACACGCCCTGACGGATAACGTCGCCTGGGAGATGTTCCACCATGCACGCCGCTGCCTGAAAATTAACGGCGAGCTGTATATCGTGGCGAACCGTCACCTGGACTACTTCCACAAGCTGAAGAAGATCTTCGGTAACTGCACCACGGTTGCCACCAACAACAAGTTCGTGGTGCTGAAATCCGTCAAGCTGGGTCGCCGCCGCTAACGCGGGGCGCTGAGTTTACACCGGCCTGCCTCGCGTGCAGGCCCGGTGAGCGTTGCGTCACTCAGAGACTCAAGGCCAGCGTTGTCCCCTGCGCAATGGCGCGTCGCGCATCCAGCTCCATCGCCACGTCGCATCCGCCGATCAGGTGTACCGTTTTTCCCGCCTCACGTAGCGGATCCACCAGATCGCGCTTCGGCTCCTGACCCGCACATAAAATCACATGATCCACCTGCAGCAGCTGCGGCTCACCGCCGATCAGCACGTGCAGCCCCGCGTCATCGATCTTCTGATAGCTCACCGACGGTATCATCTTCACCCCGCGAGAGAGCAGGGTTGCGCGATGGATCCAGCCCGTGGTTTTGCCCAGTCCTTCACCGGGTTTGCTGGCTTTACGCTGCAGCATGACGATCTGACGCGGGCTTTTCGGCAGCTGGGGTCCTTCCGGCCGCAAGCCGCCGGACTGGTTAAGGCTGGTGTCGATACCCCATTCCACGCAGAAGTCGGCAATGTTCTGGCTGGTGGGTTCGCCGGGCTGACTTAAGTACATCGCGGTATCGAACCCGATCCCGCCGCAGCCGATGATCGCCACTTTTGCCCCCACCAGCGCTTTGTCACGCAAAACGTCCAGATAGCTCAGGACTTTCGGATGATCGATGCCCTCGATCGCAGGCCTGCGTGGTGCGATCCCGCTTGCCAGGATCACCTCATCGTACTCCATTACATCCGCCGGGTTTACAAACTGGTTGAGGCGCAGATCCACGCCCGTCAGGTCGATCATTCGGCGGTAATAGCGCAGGGTTTCGTAAAATTCTTCTTTGCCCGGGATCTGTTTGGCGATATTGAACTGCCCGCCAATCTCAGCGGCGGCATCGAACAACGTCACGCTGTGGCCGCGCGAGGCGGCATTCACCGCAAACGCCAGACCCGCCGGGCCGGCACCGACCACGGCCAGGCGTTTTTTATTCACCGCCGGGAAAATCGGCATTTTGGTTTCGTGGCAGGCGCGGGGGTTGACCAGACACGAAGTGACCTTGCCAACAAAAATCTGATCCAGACAGGCCTGATTACAGCCGATACAGGTGTTAATCTCATCTGCACGCCCGCTCTGCGCTTTGGAAAGCAGCTCGGCATCTGCAAGGAACGGACGCGCCATGGAGACCATGTCGGCATCACCGGCGGCGATCACATTTTCCGCCACCTGCGGGTCGTTAATGCGGTTAGTGGTCACCAGCGGGACAGACACTTTCCCTTTCAGCTTGCGCGTGACCCAGCTGAACGCCGCGCGTGGCACCGGCGTGGCGATGGTCGGAATACGCGCCTCGTGCCAGCCGATGCCGGTATTGATGATGGTCGCGCCGGCGGCTTCAATCGCCTGCGCCAGCTGTACGGTTTCGTCGAACGTCCCGCCGCCTTCCACCAGGTCGAGCATCGACAGGCGGTAGATAATAATAAAATCCGCCCCGGCACGTTCACGCACGGCGCGCACCACTTCCACTGCAAAGCGCATGCGGCGCGCGTAGTCGCCACCCCACTCATCGTCGCGCTGGTTAGTGCGGGCCGCGAGGAATTCGTTGATCAGGTAGCCTTCCGAGCCCATCACCTCAACACCGTCATAGCCCGCTTCACGCGCCAGTGCCGCACAGCGGGCGAAGTCGTCAATCAGCGTCAGGATCTCATCGTGGCTGAGGGCATGGGGCGTAAAGCGGTTAATCGGGGCCTGAATGGCCGACGGTGCGACCAGATTCGGTTGATAGCTGTAACGCCCGGTGTGCAGGATCTGCAGGGCAATTTTCCCGCCCTCCCGGTGAACGGCGTCAGTGACCACGCGATGATGCGGCAGCTGGCTGGCGTCGTTCAGCACCGCACCGCCTTCCATCCCCACGCCAGAAGGCGCAGGGGCCACCCCGCCGGTAACAATCAGCGCCACCCCGTGACGTGCACGCTCGGCATAGAAGGCCGCCAGACGTTCGGCCCCGTCCGGATGTTCTTCAAGCCCGGTATGCATTGAGCCCATTAGCACGCGGTTTTTAAGGGTGGTGAACCCCAGATCGAGGGGGGCAAATAACGACGGGTAGTGGCTCATAGTCTCTTCCAGTGTAAAATTATTGTTATGTGGTCGGATGAGTTACTAATTTAGCCAGCGATGAGTAAAAGGGAAAAGGGGAATGCGGCGATTGTGATGGGATTCAAATATTGGTGTGGCCTGATGCCCTCTCCCTGAGGGAGAGGGGGCGTTATAGCTCTCAGGGAGAGGGGGCACGCACTAAGCCCGGTGCCTGCCACATCGATGTCGTCAGTCCGCTGTCCACCAGCCCAAGCTGGTCGGCATAAACGGCCTGCCACTTCTGCATCATACCGTCATACAGCTCCCGGTGCGCCGGGTTTGGCGTGAACTCGCGGCTCCACTTCACCAGCCGTTCGCCTGTCGCCGCCATATCCGAAAACAGCCCGGCTCCCGTTCCGGCAGCAATCGCACAGCCCAGCGCTGTCGCCTCTTTCACTTGCGGGACGCGTACCGGCAGACCGGTCACGTCGCTTAAAATCTGGCTCCACAACGCGCCTTTCGAGCCACCGCCTGCAAACACCAGACCGTCGAACGTTACCCCTGAGAACCGTGAGATCTGCGTCAGGTTACACGCCGAGACAATTGCCGCGTTCTCTTCCAGCGCACGGAACAGCGTGGCTTTGTTGCATTTTTCCGGGTCGATAGAGAGGTTAATAAACGACGGCGCGGCGTGATACCACTGCTTGAAGTGCATAGCATCTGAGAAGATCGGCATAACACCGTGTGAACCGGCAGGCACGCGGCTGGCCATCTCCTCAAGCAGGGAGTAAGTGTCCATTCCCATCCGCTCCGCGATGAGTTTCTCTTCCGCGCAGAAGGCGTCACGGAACCAGCGCATGGTCAGGCCGGTAAAGAAGGTGATCGACTCCGCCTGCGCCATGCCGGGGATCACATGCGGATTCACGCGGATGTTCATCTCCGGGTCGGTGCGTACCTGCGGCAGGTTGACCACCTGCTGCCAGAAGGTACCGCCCAGCACGGCCGTTTGCCCGGCCCGCACGACGCCTAACCCAAGACAGCCAAGCTGCACATCGCCACCGCCCATCACCACCGGCGTGCCTTCGCGCAGGCCGCTCTGCTGTGCGGCATCTTTGGTGATCGCACCGAGCACGGTACCGGTCTCCTTCACCGGAGAGAGGATATCGGCACGCAGCCCGGCCATGTCGAGCAGCGCCGGACGCCAGTCACGGGAGAAGAGATCCAGCATACCGGTAGTCCCGGCATTGGACGGATCAACGGCCAGCTCGCCGGACAGTTTTGCCGCCAGCCAGTCGCTTATCATGGTGATCGTGGCGGCTTTGCGATAGATGTCCGGACGATGGTGCGCCAGCCACAGCAGGCGCGGCATGGCGCTCAGGGCCAGGGTCTGGCCGGAGACGTCATACACTTCGGATTCAAAACGGTAGTCGTGGATCTCTTTGAGTTCGGCTACCTCGCGGCTGGCGCGGGCATCGACGTTGGCGCACGCCCAGATGGCGTCGCCGTTGCGGTCATACAGCACGATCCCCTCGCGCATTGAGCAGCAGGCCACGGACTGGATATCCGCTGCGCTCAGGCGGGCGCGCTCCAGCGCCTGATGAATACACTGGCAAGTGAGCCGCCAGTTAATATCGAGATCAAACTCCATCGAGCCCGGCACATTCTCCACGCTCAGGTGTTTCCACTCGGCCTGGCCGACGGCAACCTGGTTGCCCTGCAAATCGAAAATTACGGCGCGAACGCTGCCTGTCCCTGCATCTAACGCTAAAAGGTAACTCATGAGCATGCCTCGTGTCAGGCGCAGGACAGGCTCTTAGCTCGCCAGAGCCAGCACCGCGCGGGCTGTCGTCTCCTCCGTCACCAGGCCATTAATACGGCGGCCTTTGAGTGCGGCATAAATCGCATCGGCTTTCTCTTCACCTCCGGCCACGCCAACGATGGTGGGCAACTGCGCCAGTTCATCGAGCGTGACGCCCAGTAATTCCCGGTGGATCTCCAGCTCGTGCACGCATTCCCCTTCGGCGTTCAGGAAATAGCCGAGGATATCGCCCACCGCCCCTTTACGGGCGTACATCAGCTGTTCACCTTCGCTGATATAGCCGGAGCGCAATATGGTGGCGTCCCGGCGCTGGTTCACCGAACCAATGCCTACCACCGCCACATCGGCCGCGGCGGCGGCGAGGATCACATCCCGCACGCTGGATTCGCGTTTTAAGATCCCGGCCACTTCGGCGGAGGAAACGCGAAGCGGGGCGGGGATCATGCTGACGCTGCAGGCGGCATCAAGCTGACCGATGCCCGTCATATACGGCCCAACGCCGCCGGAGAGCGTCACCAGGCGGATCTGCTGCGAGCTGATAAAACCGCTTAAGTGCTGCAGGCTGCTCATGGTGGTTTCACCAAATCCCACCGCCAGCAGCTGGCCGGGCTCCAGCACGCCCATCAGCGATTGCGCTGCGCCAATGCCCAGCCGGACATTCATGGGCGGGGTATTCAGGGCCGGCAACACGCGAACCAGCTTGAGCCCGAAGCGCTGCTGCAGCTCGGTTTCCAGCGCCAGACACCCCTCATAGCGGGAGTTGATCTGCACGCGGATCACCCCGGACTGGCGTCCTTTCTCCAGCAGACGCGAGATCTTCAGGCGCGGCAGTCCGAGCCGCTCGCCGATGTCGTTCTGGGTTAATCCGTCGTGGTAGTAGCACCAGGCGACGCGGGCAACCAGCTCTTCTTCCGCCAGTGCCAGCCCGGCAAAACGACCTTCTTCCGCAGTGCGTTTATCGCTCATAATTGAACTCTTATAAAAATTTAGATCATATGTTCGTGATCGCGCAGAAAGAAAGTGTGAACCACGCGACAAAACAGATCTTTTAGATTGATTTGTGTCTGTGTGGATCTTAATCGATAAATTTGTGATCCCTGCACGGTTCTAAATATAGTTCACCGTCTACGCTTTTGAACATTATTAAATCTAAAAATCATTTGTTCAATAGCGGAGCGATAATGACGCCACTTATCGAAGCACGTGATATCAGCAAGCAGTTCTCCGGCGTACCGGTCCTGAAAGGTATTCATTTCACGCTGCTTGCGGGTCAGGTGCATGCGCTGATGGGCGGTAACGGCGCGGGAAAATCAACGCTGATGAAAATCATCGCCGGGGTGGAAACGCCGGACAGCGGTGAACTTTCGATTGACGGCCACGCGTTTGCGCGGCTTTCGCCCGCGCAGGCCCACAGGCTGGGGATTTATCTGGTGCCGCAGGAACCCCTGCTTTTCCCCAACCTGACGGTGCGGGAAAACATCCTTTTCCGCCTGCCGCGTGAGGCCGGTATGGGGGAACGGCTGGCGGAGAAACTCCAGCAGCTGCAGTGTCAGCTCAATCTTGATGCCACCGCCAGCACCCTGGAAGTGGCGGATCAACAGATGGTGGAGATCCTGCGCGGCCTGATGCGTAACGCGAAGATCCTGATCCTTGATGAACCCACGGCGTCGCTCACCCCGGGGGAAACCGAACGGCTGTTCCGCCAGATCCGCGCGTTGCAGGCGCTGGGCGTCGGCATTGTTTTTATCTCGCACAAATTACCGGAGATCCGCCAGCTGGCGAGCCACGTCTCGGTAATGCGCGACGGCGCGATCGTGCTCAGCGGTGAAACTGCTCAGTTCGACGATAACGCCCTGATTGCGGCCATGACGCCGGTGAGCCGCGAAAAAGGATTAAGTGATGCGCAAAAACTGTGGCTGGCGCTGCCGGGCAATCGCCGCACGCAGCCGCAGGATTTCCCGGTGCTGCGGGTGGAAGAGCTTACCGGTGAGGGGTTTATCGATCTCAGCATGGAAATCTATGCCGGGGAAATAGTTGGCCTCGCCGGGCTGGTCGGCTCCGGGCGCACCGAGTTTGCGGAAACGCTGTATGGGCTGCGACCGGTGCGCGGTGGGCGAGTCTGGCTGGAAAATCAGGAAATAACCGGCGAACCCGTGGCGGCACGGCTGGAGAAAGGGCTGGTCTACCTGCCAGAGGACCGACAGGTTTCCGGCTTGTTCCTGGATGCGCCGATTCGCTGGAACACCGTGGCGCTGAATGAGCCCTCGGTCTGGCAGCAGCGCAAACGGGAGTCGGCGGTGGTGGAGCGCTATCACCGGGCGCTGGGGATCAAGCTTAACCATGCGGATCAAACCGTGCGCACGCTCTCCGGCGGCAACCAGCAGAAGGTGTTGCTGGCGCGCTGTCTGGAGGCGAACCCGCTGCTGTTTATCGTCGATGAACCGACACGCGGAGTGGATGTGTCGGCGCGGGCCGATATCTATCAGCTCATCAAAAGCGTGGCGGCGCAGAACGTGGCGGTGCTGATGATCTCAAGCGATCTGGATGAGTTCCCCGGGCTTGCCGATCGCGTGCTGGTGATGCACCAGGGCGTGCTGAGCGGCGAGCTGTCCCGGCACGCGGTCAGTCTCGACAGAATGATGGCGCTGGCATTCGGAGGGCAGTCATGAAGACCTTACTGAAAAATCGCGAACTGAGCGCGTTCATCGCCATTCTGGCGTTGTTCGCGGTGCTGGTGGGGCTCAATCCGGCCTATTTCAGCCTGCAAACGCTGGGGATGATCTTCGCCAGTTCGCAAATCCTGATCCTGCTGGCGCTCGGCGCCGCGCTGGTGATGTTGACCCGCAATATTGATGTTTCCGTCGGCTCTACCGTCGGGCTGTCTGCCATTGCCGTGGGGGTGGCTCTGAACAGCGGCTACACCCTGCCGGTATCGATACTCTTTGCGCTGTCGATTGGCGCACTGGCGGGAGCATTTAACGGTTTTCTGGTGGTGGGGCTGCGTATTCCGGCAATTGTGGCCACCCTCGGCACGCTGGGTCTCTATCGCGGAGCGATGCTGCTGTGGACGGGAGGAAAGTGGATTGAAGGGCTACCGCCGAGCCTGAAATCGCTCTCTGAACCTGCCGCTATGGGGATTTCACCGCTCGGAATGGGCGTGGTGTTTTTAGCCGCGGTCGGCGCATGGACGTTGTCGCGCACCGCCTTCGGACGCGATTTCTACGCCGTGGGCGACAACCTTGCCGCCGCACGCCAGCTGGGCGTGGCGGTGAACCGGACGCGAATGATCGCTTTTACGCTGAACGGCATGCTGGCCGCGTGTGCGGGGATTGTCTTCGCTTCGCAGATTGGCTTTGTACCTAACCAGACCGGCAGCGGGCTGGAGATGAAAGCCATTGCCGCCTGCGTACTCGGGGGGATCTCTCTGCTGGGCGGTACCGGGACGCTTATTGGCGCCTTACTGGGGGCTTTTTTCCTGACTCAAATCGACACCGTGCTGGTGCTGTTCAGGCTGCCCGCGTGGTGGAATGACTTTATCGCCGGGCTGGTGCTGCTCGGTGTGCTGGTGCTCGACGGGCGCTTGCGCCAGGCGCTGGCCCGGCATCAGCGCGCACTTAAGTACAGCCGCTTCCAGCCCGGTAACAAAGGGGGGAAGCATGTCACCCCGTTTACGAAACACAAAAAAGAGGTGGCGTAAATGAAGCTTAACTGGGAAAGCGCGCTGCTGATATTACTGGTGCTGGAAATCCTGCTCTTTGGGGCCATCAATCCGCGCATGCTCGATATCAACATGCTGCTGTTCAGCACCAGTGATTTTATCTGCATTGGCATTGTGGCGCTGCCGCTCACCCTGGTGATCATCAGCGGCGGCATTGATATTTCTCTCGGTTCGACCATCGGCCTGTGTGCCATCGCGCTGGGGGTGATGATGCAGGCGGGCTGGCCGATGGCGCTGGCGATACCGTTGATGCTGCTGCTCGGCCTGCTGTGCGGTCTGGTCAACGCTGCGCTGATCCACTACACCGGCATCAGCCCACTGGTTATCACCCTCGGCACGCTCTATCTCTACGGCGGCGGCGCACTGCTGCTCTCCGGCATGGCGGGGGCGACCGGTTACGAAGGCATCGGTGGCTTCCCGGACAGCTTTACCGCGTTCGCTAACCTCACGTTCCTGGGGTTGCCAATCCCGCTGGTGCTGTTCGGCGTGATTACCGTCTTCTTCTGGCTGATTACCCATCGCGGACGCTTTGGCCGCCATCTGTTTTTGATTGGGCAGAACCCGCGCGCGGCGCGCTATGCGGCGCTCTCGGTCAACGGGATGCCCTACGCCCTGTATGGCCTGGTGGGCGTCGCTTCGGCCATTGCTGCGCTGGTGATGGTCTCCTATTTCGGTTCGGCGCGTTCGGATTTGGGACGCGATTTACTGATGCCTGCACTGACCGCAGCGGTCCTCGGCGGCGCCAATATCTATGGCGGTTCGGGGTCGGTAATCGGTACGGCCCTGGCGGCGTTGCTGGTGGGGTATCTGCAGCAGGGTTTACAGATGGTCGGCATCCCCAACCAGGTGTCGAGCGCGCTGTCAGGGGCGCTGTTGGTTGTGGTGGTGATGGGACGTTCACTGAGTTTGCACCGTGAATGGGTGCGCTCTCTCCTCACAAAACATACCCGGAGCGTAAGATGAAAACAAAACTGATAGTCCTGGCGATGGCACTCAGCTTCGCGTCGGCACAGGCCGCGGACCGCATCGCCTTTATCCCCAAGCTGGTGGGCGTTGGCTTCTTTACCAGCGGCGGCAATGGCGCGAAAGAGGCGGGTAAAGATCTCGGCGTGGACGTCACCTACGACGGCCCGACCGAGCCCAGCGTCTCAGGCCAGGTGCAGCTCATCAATAACTTCGTTAACCAGGGCTATAACGCCATTATCGTTTCGGCGGTGTCGCCGGATGGCCTCTGCCCGGCGCTGAAGCGCGCGATGCAGCGTGGCGTCAAAGTACTGACCTGGGACTCCGACACCAAACCGGAATGCCGCAGCATCTACATCAACCAGGGCACCCCGGCGCAGCTTGGCGGCCTGCTGGTCGACATGGCCGGTAAACAGGTCACCAAACCGAATGCCAAAGTGGCGTTCTTTTACTCCAGCCCGACCGTTACCGACCAGAACCAGTGGGTGAAAGAGGCGAAGGCCAAAATCGAGAAAGATCATCCGCAGTGGCAGGTCGTGACCACGCAGTTTGGCTATAACGATGCCACCAAATCGCTACAAACCGCCGAGGGGATCTTAAAAGCGTATCCGGATCTGGATGCGATCATCGCCCCGGATGCCAACGCCCTGCCGGCGGCGGCGCAGGCGGCGGAAAACCTGAAGCGAGAAGGGGTGGCGATTGTCGGCTTCAGCACGCCTAACGTGATGCGTCCGTACGTAGAGCGCGGCACGGTGAAAGCCTTCGGCCTGTGGGATGTGGTGCAACAGGGCAAAATTGCGGTCAATGTCGCCGATCGGTTGTTGAAAAAAGGCGATCTTAACGTTGGCGACAGCGTGGACGTGAAAGATATCGGTACGCTGAAGGTCGAGCCGAACAGCGTGCAGGGCTACCAGTATGAAGCGAAGGGCAACGGCATTGTGCTGCTGCCAGAGCGGGTGGTGTTTACCAAAGAGAACATCAACAAATACGATTTTTGACGGGGGAGCAAATGGCTGATTTAGACGACATCAAAGACGGCAAAGATTTTGGCATCGGCACACCGCAGCAGAACGTGCCGTTTACCCTGAAGGGATGCGGCTCGCTGGACTGGGGAATGCAGTCCAGGCTGGCGCGCATCTTCAACCCAAAAAGCAACCGCACGGTGATGCTGGCCTTTGATCACGGCTATTTCCAGGGACCGACGACCGGCCTTGAGCGTATCGATCTCTCTATCGCCCCGCTGTTCGGGGAAACCGACGTGCTGATGTGCACCCGCGGTATTTTGCGCAGCCAGGTGCCTGTCGCCACCAATAAACCCGTCGTGTTGCGCGCCTCCGGCGGCAATTCGATTTTAGGGGAACTTTCCAACGAGTGCGTGGCGGTGGCGATGGAAGATGCGCTGCGCCTGAACGTCTGCGCGGTGGCGGCGCAGGTGTACATCGGCAGTGAGTTTGAACATCAGTCGATCAACAACATCATCAAACTGGTGGATGCCGGTGCGCGCTATGGCATGCCGACCCTGGCGGTAACGGGCGTTGGCAAAGAGATGGCGCGCGACGCGCGGTATTTCTCGCTTGCCAGCCGTATCGCGGCCGAGATGGGGGCGCAGTTCGTCAAAACCTATTATGTCGACGAAGGGTTTGAAAAAGTAACCGCCAGCTGCCCGGTGCCGATCGTGATTGCCGGAGGCAAAAAGCTGCCGGAGCACGACGCGCTGGAGATGTGCTGGCGGGCGATTGACCAGGGAGCGTCCGGCGTGGACATGGGCCGCAATATCTTCCAGTCCAGCGCCCCGCTGGCTATGCTGAAAGCGGTGAAAAAAGTGGTACATGAGAACATGAGCGCGCGGGACGCGTTCCAGTTCTGGCAGGAAGAGAAACAGGGAGAAGCAAAATGAACGTGACATTAGTGGAAATCAACATCAAACCCGAGCGGGTCGATGAGTTTCTGGAGGTGTTTCGCGCTAACCACGAAGGGGCGATTCAGGAGCCGGGCAATCTGCGCTTTGATGTTTTACAGGATCCGCGCGTGAAAACCCGGTTCTTTATCTACGAGGCCTACAAGGATGAAGAGGCGGTGCTGGCGCACAAGAAAACCCCGCACTATCTGGCCTGCGTGGATAAGCTTGAGGACCTGATGTCAGAGCCGCGAAAAAAACGCAGTTTTGTCGGGTTGTTGCCGGCGTAACAGACCGCCGGGTAGCGCTTACGCTAGCCCGGCGATGCTCAGGCGAGGGCCAGTTCCGCCAGGATCGCCGCCAGCGTTTCGCGCGGTTTCCCGCTCAGCGACGCAAGCGGGAACGGCAGTGCAGGCGCGGCCACTTTCCCTGACATTTCTGCTGCTGCGGCCATCACCCGCAAACTGCCGTACTGGCGGAACAGCGCCCACAGCGGCGCCAGCCGGTCAGAGGCTGCGGTGTCTTTGGCTCGGGCAATTGCCAGCGCCGTCTGCGGATAGAGCCCTGCGATAACCGAATACCAGACATCAAACCCGGCCTGCAGGGCTGACGCCGCCCGCCAGTCGCCACTGATGCCCAGGGTGACGCTTTCAGGAAGACGGGCGCGCATGTGGGCGATATCGTCCGGTATGCGCCCGAGCTTGACGGATTTGACGTTCGGTAGCGCCGCCACGGCATACAGCAAATCGTCGTTAAACTCGAACCCGGTGGTGGCCGGGTTGTCGTAAATGCACAGCGGAACAGAGATCCGGTGGGTCACCGTCTCATACAGGGTAAACACTTCCTCTGCCGTCAGGCGCTGGTACGACACGGGGGCCAGTAACACCCCGCGGGCGCCGGCGCTTTGCGCCTCATCCGCCAGACGGAGAATATCGTCGAGGCGAAGCGCGCCAATACTTACGCTCACCGGAATGTTGTCGGCATGCGCCACGGCACAGCGGGTGATATGCGTGCGCTCTTCAGGCGTCAGATACGCGTAACTGCCCGTCGAACCGAGGATCCCCAGCGAATCGACACCAGCATCCACCAGCGGGCGCAGCAACTGCACAAACGCCTGCTCATCAAATTTCCCCTCTCGCAATGGCGTCAGAGGGAATGCGCTTAACCCGCGAAACATCCGCTTATCCTTTTAGAGTTCAATCAGTTGAAGGTGAGCAGTGGAGCCCGGCATCAGCCGCTGCAGGTTGCTGACTAACTCATCGCCAGCCTCCTGCAACGCCGATAACGGCATCGACGGCAGACTTTCGAGAATAAACCACATGTGTTGCGCCTGGCTATCGAGACGTGTACGCACGCCCTGGCGCCAGTTCCAGCGACGGCAGGTGACGCCGATATCATCGCGCCAGATAACTTCGCCCGCATCCGGGTATTCGATAACCGGCTGGCCCTCTTTCAGGGTATCAAACGGTTCATTACCTTCGGCAAGCGTCAGACGCGGTGCGCCTGCATAAGCGGCAAGGTTCTCCCCCCCGACGGGAATGGCGTAACGAATGCTGATGGCATTGTAAATATCAACCACTGGATCGAGCGGGGGCAGTGCGCCCTCTTTCAGCACTCGCTTACGCAGGGCCGATGCCGAGCAGGGCGTGCGTTTCGGTTTCGCACCAAATGCCCTGAACACGTCATCCCAGGCGCTGAGGTGCGCTTCCGCCCAGGCGACATCATCAGTGAGGACCTGCTGGCAGGCCTGTGCCAGCGCGGCAGAGGCCACGTCCGGCTGGGTTATCGGGGCGGCTTCAACCAGAATGCTCAGCGCCCGAAAGCCGGAGGCAATCCCGGTAAGACGCGGGTCTATTGACGGCGTAACGAGAGACATAAATAATCCTGTATTGACTGTTTTATACTATGGTAGTGACCAATGACTGATAAAGTCAATATAATGACCGATTCGGGTGCCGATATCGCCCAGGTAAGCCTGGCCGTCGCCACCCGCATTCGCAACTGGCGCAAAGAGAAAAAACTGTCGCTGGATGAGCTTTCACGCCGCGCCAGCGTCAGCAAAGGCATGCTGGTGGAGATTGAAAAAGGGGCGGCGAATCCCAGCATTGCCATTCTCTGCAAGCTGGCTGCCGCGCTGGGCGTTTCGGTGGCGGATATCGTTAACGTCTCCAGCGAGCCGCGGGTGCACGTCATAGAAGAAGCGGCGATCCCGGTTTTGTGGCAGGGCCCACAGGGCGGATATGCCCGGCTGCTCGCGGGCACGTCTGGCCCGGATATGATTGAACTCTGGCAGTGGGTGATGCATCCGGGGGAGCGTTTTACCTCGCCGGGGCATCCGGCGGGAACGTTTGAGCTGCTGCATGTCACTGAGGGAGGATTGACCCTGACGGTGGAAGAGACGGTGACGCAGGTGACGGCAGGCGCTTCGGCGGTGGCGAAAACGGAAGCGGCACACGGCTACGCGAATGAGGGCGAAAATGTGTTGCGGTTTACCATGACGGTGGCGGAGTTTCACCGCTAAAAACGCCCCCTCCGTCAGGAGGGGGAGTGGATATCACGCTTCTTCCACGCTTACCCGCAGGGCTGCCAGCGCTTTACGCGCCGCTTTCAGCACCTGCTCACACTGTTCAACCGTCAGCGTCAGCGGCGGTTCAATGCGAATGGTCTTCGAGTTGTTGAGCGTTCCGGCAACCAGGACCCGCTGGCGGAACATCTCGCTCGCGAAGCTGTAGCCGATTTCGTTGTCGACAAACTCAATGGCCATCAGCAACCCTTTACCCCGCGCATCCTGCACCAGATCCGGATATTCCCGGCCCAGCTGGCGGAAACCGTCCAGCAGCATATCGCCTTTCTGTTCCGCCTGTGCAGGCAGGTTTTGATCCAGTAGCACGTTGATGGTCGCCAGCGCGGCCGCGCAGGCCAGCGGGTTACCGCCAAACGTAGTGGTGTGCAGGAACGGGTTGTCGAACAGCACCGAGAAGACCTCTTCGGTCGCCACCGTCGCGCCAATCGGCATCACGCCGCCGCCCAGCGCTTTTGCCAGACAGAGAATGTCCGGCTGGACGTTCTCATGCTCGCAGGCAAACATCTTGCCCGTACGCCCCATCCCGGTTTGGACTTCGTCGAGGATCAGCAGTGCGCCAAACTCATCGCACAACTGACGCACGGCAGGCAGATAGCCCTGCGGGGGCAGGATCACGCCGCCCTCACCCTGAATAGGCTCCAGGATCACCGCTGCCACGTCGTCGCCGGTTTTACGGCATTCGCTCAGCATGGTGCGCATAGCGCTAATGTCACCAAACGGCACGTGGCGGAAGCCCGGCAGCAGCGGCATAAACGGTTTGCGGAAGGTGGATTTGGCGGTAGCCGACAGTGCGCCCAGGGATTTTCCGTGGAACGCGCCGCTGGTGGCGATAAACGTGAATTTGCCGCGCGGCGACTGGTACGCTTTGGCGAGTTTAATCGCCGCTTCGACCGATTCCGTGCCGCTGTTGCTAAAGAAGCTGTACTTCAGTTTGCCGGGCGTTAAGGCCGCGAGCGTTTTCGCGAGCATAGCGCGAAGTGGATCGAGCAGTTCCTGGCTATGGAGAGGTTGTTTCGCAAGTTGATTCTGTACGGCGGAAACCACAACTGGATTACGGTGCCCCACGTTGAAAATTCCAAAACCACCCAGGCAATCTATAAACTCCTGTCCCTGGGTGTCGACAAGCGTATTAAGACTTCCCGCTTGCCACTCTACGGCTCCGTAATCCCCGCCGGCGGTAACAGATTTGCGATACTCCAAAAACCCTGGATTGACATGCTCTTTAAAGTAATCGATGACCTCTCGGTTAAGTTGTTTCATCTCCTCATGATCAAGCGTTCGCTTCTCAATGAGATTCAGTGCGTGCGCGGTACAGGCAAGAGCCGAGGCGCTGGAAGGTAACCTGTTCAAAATGTGCTCCCGGGGATCGCGTATCACATGATACTGGATTAAGTATTGCAGGGATTACGCCACTTCAGATGCCTTAACGAAAATCAGGATAAACACCAGGTTAACATTATGTTGCGCAAAATTTAATCATGCCGATATAACCGATACGGGATTTAGCGGTACGGCGGAAAAGGCCTGGGGAGGTGCGATTAAAAGGCCATTGCACTTATAGAGTGCAGACGCTGCGACTTAAGTGGGCGTTAACGCGTCATACTCTGCAGGTAATTTCTCTACGAAAGTATTTGAAATCAATGAATTATAAAATCTCACAAAAAGTGCGGTTTAAGTGAAATCTGCGATCTCTATCAACTTTAACAACTAAAGATAAATTCTTTACCGCCGAAAAAACATTAATCCACAAAATTAACATTCAAATAACCTGCAAGGGATGCTCACGATGTCCGCTCCAACCTTTGTCACCCAGAATGAATATCCTCTGGACGATGACACCACCTTAATGTCGACCACCGATATCCACAGTTACCTGACCCACGCCAACGACACCTTTGTGCAGGTGAGTGGCTATCAGCTTGATGAGCTGATGGGCCAGCCGCACAATCTGGTGCGCCACCCCGATATGCCAAAAGCGGCGTTTGCCGATATGTGGTACACCCTGCAAAAGGGCGAGCCGTGGAGCGGCATTGTCAAAAACCGACGTAAAAATGGCGACCACTACTGGGTGCGCGCCAACGCGGTGCCGATGGTGCGTCACGGGCAGGTGACGGGCTATATGTCGATTCGCACCAAAGCCACGGCAGAAGAGATTGCTGGCGTGGAGCCGCTCTATCGGGCTCTGAATGACGGGCGCTGCAAGAAACGTATTCATAAAGGACTGGTGGTAAGGAAAGGCTGGCTGGGGAAACTTCCGGCAATGCCGCTGCGCTGGCGCGTGCGCAGCGTGATGGCAGGGCTGTTTGCGGTGCTGGCTGTCACGCTGGTGGCCACCTCAGCGGGTGCGTACCCGCTGGCTGCCGCCGCGGTAGTCATGCTGCTGGGCACGCTGCTGTTCGAGCAGCAGATTGTTCGTCCGATCGAAAACGTGGCGCGTCAGGCGCTGAAAGTCGCCACCGGCGAGCGCAACAGCGTGCAGCACCTGAACCGCAGCGACGAGCTGGGGTTGACCCTGCGTGCGGTAGGGCAACTGGGGCTGATGTGCCGCTGGTTGATTAACGATGTTTCAAGCCAGGTGGTGAGCGTGCGTGATGGCAGCGACAGGCTGGCAAAGGGGAATGAAGATCTGAACGATCGGACGCGTCAGACCGTGGCCAATGTGCAGCAGACCGTGGCGACAATGAACCAGATGGCCGCCTCCGTGCAGAGTAATTCAGAAACCGCCGCCGAAGTGGACAAGCTGTCAGTGGCCGCCAGCAGCGCGGCGACCAAAGGCGGAAACGCGATGCAGACGGTGGTGAAAACCATGGATGACATCGCGGATAGCACGCAGCGGATTGGCTCGATTACCTCCCTTATTAACGACATCGCGTTTCAGACCAATATTCTGGCGCTGAATGCGGCGGTGGAGGCGGCAAGAGCCGGTGAGCAGGGGAAAGGCTTCGCGGTTGTCGCCGGCGAAGTGCGCCATCTCGCCAGCCGTAGCGCCAGTGCAGCCAACGATATTCGCAAGCTGATTGATGCCAGCGCCAGCAAGGTGCAGTCCGGCTCTGATCAGGTTCATGCCGCCGGTCGTACAATGGATGATATCGTCGAGCAGGTGAAAAACGTGACGCAGCTTATCGCGCAGATCAGCCACTCCACCTCTGAACAGGCTACCGGCTTGTCAGAGCTCACCCGTGCGGTGGCCGAGCTGGACAGCATCACGCAGAAAAATGCCGATCTGGTTGAGGAAAGTGCCCACATATCCGCAATGGTGAAGCATCGCGCCGGGCGTCTTAAGGATGCGGTAACCGTGCTCCATTGAGCCAGTAAGGTTCCAGAAAGCCGTTTATTTCATCAGGAATAAGCGGCTTTATTTTTTCTGAATGTAATTATTAATGTCTTTTATTGTTAACTTTATATTAAGTAACTAAAGAAAGCACATCAGATATTTACCCCAGCCTAAGTCCGTTTTTCCCGATGCTATTTTGAAAATGCCTCATCAGAGGGTGACGTAACGATCGATTTACGGATATTAATAGCCTACACCTATCCATTGTTGTGGTTATGAAATAAAAAAACGATCAAAGTCATAAAGTTAGCGGTTTCGTTACCGATAACGGTGATCGTCTGAGAAATAATCACATCGATGGAGAAAATATGTTCTTACATGACGTAAAGATCGGCACGAAATTATTTCTGGCGTTTGGATTCTTTATTGTCCTGATGGTGGTCAGTGCGAGTTTATCCTTGCTAAGCCTGAACCGGGCGAACAACGGAATGCAATCCATCATTACCCGTGATTATCCGAGCACGGTAAAAGCGAACCAGTTAATCGACAACTTCCAGGAATTTATTGGCACTCAGCAGCTGATGTTACTGGATGAACAGGGAACGTATACAGCGCAGTCACAGCAGCGTCTAAAAGCGATCAGCGAACAGATTACGGTGATCCTCGGCGAGCTGAATACTGCGCTGCAGGATCCAGAATCACAGCGGGTTCTTGCTGAGATACGCGGCGTGCGTCAGCAGTATCTGGACTCGCGTTATCGCATTTTGCAGGCGGTGCAGAATAACGATCGGGCGGGCGCTATTCAGGAGATGATGACCAACACCCTGAAGCTACAGCAGGCCTATAAAGCCAACGTGCAGGCGCTGATCGCGATTCAGAACCAGGAAATGCAAAGCGCAGGAGTGCAGGTCGAGGGCGATTTCAAATCGAACCGCCTGCTGCTGATCCTGATCACGCTCTTTAGCGTCGCGACCGGCAGCCTGATTGGCTGGTTTATCGTGCGCTCAATCACGCGTCCGCTGGGCGAGGCGGTGGATTTTGCAAAAGCCATTGCCGAAGGCGATCTGACCGGCAGCATCACGCCGCACGGTAAAGACGAAACCGGCCTGCTGCTGCATGCGCTGATGGAGATGAAAACGCGTCTGCTGGACATTGTGCAGCAGGTCCAGACCGGTTCGGAGAATATCTCGAGTGCCGCCGCGCAGATTGTCGCGGGGAACCAGGATCTTGCCGCGCGCACCGAAGAGCAGGCCAGCTCTGTTGAACAGACCGCCGCCTCGATGGAGCAGATCACGGCGACGGTAAAAAACACCGCCTCACACACCGGAGAAGCAACTCACCTCTCGGCGGACGCCGCCATGGTGGTCAAAAACAACGGCGAGATGATGAAGCAGGTCACCAGCAAAATGCGCCTGATTAACGAGACCTCTAACCGGATGTCCGACATCATCGACCTGATCGATGCCATCGCTTTCCAGACCAACATTCTGGCGCTGAACGCGGCGGTGGAAGCAGCACGTGCGGGCGAGCACGGTCGTGGTTTTGCGGTGGTGGCGGGCGAAGTGCGCCAGCTTGCGCAGAAGAGTGCGTCATCTGCCAGTGAAATTCGCCAGCTGATCGAAAGTTCTACCAGCCAGACGCAGGACGGGATGAACCTGGTCGAGAAAGCGAGCGAGTTGATTAACGGTATGGTCGGCAACGTGGAAGAGATGGACGTTATTCTGCGTGAGATCCGCCAGGCCAGCCATGAGCAGACGGAAGGGATCTCGCAGATTAACAGCGCGATTGGCCTGATTGATGCCACCACGCAGCAGAACTCCGCCCTGGTGGAGGAGTCTGTCGCGGCAGCAGCGTCCCTGAACGAACAGGCGATGCACCTGAAAGATCTTGTCCGCGTCTTCCGCGTGAGCGATCGCGTACTGGCTTAATCCAGCTGGGAGATCTCCAGCGCTGCGCGGTCGATCACGCCGATGATCTGCTTAAGCTGCGCATCGCTGAGTTCGCCCTGGTTCACCTTCAGGTCTAGCACCGCTTTGAAGTTATCCAGAGCCCGCTTCATTTGCGGGTTTTTTCTCAGCTGGAAGCCGACAGAGCGCGCTTTGATACGCGCCTGAATTTGCGCCAGCTGCTCCTGATTTTCATCCAGCCACTGCTGACCTGCCGCGGTAATCGCAATTCTCTTGCGGCCATTCTCTTCTTCGGTGATGGTGATATAGGTCTGATCCTGAAGGTAATCGAGGGTCGGGTAGATAACGCCAGGGCTTGGGGTGTAATTCCCCTGCGTCATGTTCTCGATCGCCTTGATCAACTCGTAGCCATGGCTCGCGTTGTGGGTCAGGATATCCAGTATCACCAGACGCAGATCGCCGTGACCAAAAAAGCGTGGTCGGCGTCCGCCGCCGTCGTGTTCGTTTCGCATACTCATCCCTTCAAATTGATATATCTAAACTATATCTTAGATATATTCAGATGCAATCTAAAAGATCTTGCATTCTTGCTGATTAGCAATCATTATCATTTAAAATTGATTTAGATATATCGTATTCACCTGAGAAGGGTCTCACCATGACATCCACCCGTTACCCACAACGTGTTCGTAATGATCTCCGTTTTCGCAAGCTGGACGTGCTTCGCGTTGAGCGTGTCAGCGCAGGTTTCCAGCGCATTGTTTTAGGCGGCGAGGCGCTGGAGGGCTTTAGCTCTCGCGGTTTCGACGACCACACAAAAGTGTTTTTCCCGGCCCCGGGGGCGACCTTTGTACCACCGGTTGTTACCGATGAAGGTATCGACTGGGGCGACGGTGTGCGTCCGCAGGCGCGAGACTATACACCTCTGTACGATGCCGAACGGAATGAGCTGGTGCTCGATTTCTTCATACACGATGGCGGCGTTGCCAGCTACTGGGCGACAGAGGCAAAAGTGGGTGACGCGCTCACGATTGGCGGCCCGCGCGGTTCGCTGGTTGTGCCGGAAGATTATGCCTGGCAACTGTACGTGTGCGATGAATCCGGCATGCCCGCGCTGCGCCGTCGCCTGGAAAGCATCGCAACACTGCCGGTTCGCCCGGACATTCATGCGGTGGTGACGGTCGGTGATGCGTCGTATCAGGACTATCTGGCCCATCTGAGCGCGTTCAACATCACCTGGGTTGTCGGCCACAGCGAACAGGCGGTGGCCGAGCGTCTGGCGGCGTTGACGGTGCCTGCGGAAGATTATTTTATCTGGCTGACCGGGGAAGGGAAGGTGGTGAAAAACCTGAGCCGTCAGTTTGAAACCGACGCAATCGACCAGCAGCTGGTGCGTGCCAGTGCATACTGGCACGCTAAATAATCAGGCTGCGGACTCCAGCTGCGCTTCGCTCACCTGATGTTCGAGCGAGGCGCGAACGTCGTGCAGCGCCTTCTCCTGCTGGGCAAAGTAGGCTTCCATATTGCTTAGCGACGAGACCAGCAGCCAGGACTCCTCTTTCTCCAGCTCCGCCAGCTCGTTCACTAACGTGTCAATCTGCTCGCGAACCTGCGCCATTTTTTTGCGGATACGTTCCAGATCGTTCAGCCTTTCGCTGGCCATCAGCGGCTCAAAGCCCTGCTGCAGACGTGCCACCAGCGAACGAATGGCTTTAACGTCACCACGCTGTTTGGCCTGGTTGAGTTGCACCATCATCGCGTTGGCTTCTTCTTTCAGATCGTCAGCGACCAGGTCCGGATGGCAGAGCTTGCTCGCCTGACGCCAGAGACGCTTCAGTTCGTTCTGATCTTCCTCGGAGAGGTTATTGCCTTTACGAAGGCGCATTTCGGCATCGTGATGCTGCTCGCGGTATTTCTCGTACTCTTCATTGGCCTCGTCGCGCGCCTGACGTGCAGGCTCTTCTTCGCGCGTTAAGCCACTCTCCAGCTCCAGCGCTTCGGCCAGCAGGTTAGCAATCAGATTGCTTTGCTGCTGCAGTTGCTTACGCGCCTCGGCGGCCTGTACGGAATCCGCAGGCAGATCGCGCCAGCGCTGGGTCAGCATCGCCAGCACCTCCACCGCCTGCGCCATATAGCGCTGGCAGCGACGGTAATCTTCCTCACGTCGACGCGCCTCCGCCTGCTGACGTCGCAGGTTCAGCTCCGCCAGCGTTTTACGCAGGGCGAGGATCTGCTGCATCAGCGGTCCGAGGCGGGAGAAATAGAGATCGTTGAATTCATCGAGCTGCTGCACGCGGGCATTGCGACGGTCAATCAAATCCCTGAGGCGCTCTTCCAGCGCTTTCAGCTCCATCTTGCTGGCCGCCACCTGCGGGTCACGCCATTGCGTCATGGCGCGCTGGCCCTGTAGCCAGGCAGCGATCGTCGCCATGGCAACGGTATAGTTTTTCTGCTCAAGCGCCGCGACGATTGCCTGTAGCTCATCGTCAAACGCTTCATTTTTCAGCCGTGTCAGCTGGCTCTGGATGATGTCGTCGTCTTCCAGTTCAATCGCATTTTTTATGATTTCTAGCCGTTTGATCGGTGTGCTCATGATGCCTTTCGCTTTGGCGCTTAAGTATTTGAGTTAAGGTTAATTGTTGTAAACGCTACAGGAAATAATACACACGGATGATGATCGGCGCGATGGGGGATTTCTTTAGTTTTTAGGGTTTGTGAAGAAGAGTGGCACGAACAGGAAGCCGAAAGGCTGGCGGGGGAGCGTTGGCCCCGGTTCTTGTTCTGCCAGTCCTGAAGGAATACCTAAGGCTGAATGCCCTGCATAGCGAAATCGAATGATGCCATACGTACCATACGTACCATACGACCCGCCATCAGTTCACCTCGCTGTAGATGCCCACCACACGGCCCAGTGTTTTTATCTCATCGATACCGCATTCAAAGGGGACTTTGCCGCCCGCGACGTGGAGTTTTTTCCCCGGCAGCAGGGTTAAATCACGAAGACTGATAGTGCCTTCAATCTCAACCAGCCATAGCCCGTCGGTTAATGACGCCCCTTTTTCAACAAAGTGGAGCTTTGCCTCAGACCGGACTGCGATACCGCGATTGAGCGGTTTGCTAAAGAGATGTGAATCGATACTCAAAGTGGAATTTTCTTCCAGCTGACCATCACTGAGAGTGAATGTAACAACAGCAACGGGATCGCCAGGTGCAGGGTTACCTTCAAACTGGGCACCTTGTCCGGTCATCAACCAGCGCAGGCTGGCCCCTGTGTCCAGTGCACATTGTACCGCGAAGTCGTAGGAGATGGTGCCGCGCGCGTAGCGGTTCTGAAGGGAACTGGCGGCAATATTGAAGTGCCGGGCCAGCTGGATTTTTTGGGTAAAACCATATACCTGACAGATTCTATCGAGTAACTCTTCATTATTCACTTGAGAATCTAAAATCAAAATATATTCCTTTGGGTATTTACTAATACTCAATTGGGTATTAGTATCAATGCGAATTCGGGCAATCAGCGGCAGACGTTGGCAAACAGAGGCTAATGATTGCAGACATTATCAAAATGGGAATCATGCAACATGGCTTCTGAAATCGCAATCATCAAAGTGCCAGCCCTGTCGTTAGGCTGGCGCAGTTCGCTGCGCTGGAAAGCGGCGTAACGCGTAGGCCAATCCCGTTTTCAACCCGTTACGGGTGAGTAATTCACACAGTGTGAATCAACGCGAGGGACGTTATGGCAATAGAAGCGACACGTGCAACGGTCCCACTCAAGGTGGGGGCACGTCTTTCCGGGCTTAATCACGTGGCCGAACTGCGTGCCAGGTACTGGGGCGATAACGAGAAAGCGCTGGCGCGTTTTTTGGCCGAGATGCGCGATAAGCGCGATCCCTGTTTTGAAGAGAATAACAGGGCGCTGGCGGCCATCTTTTTCCTGGCTAAATTACCCGCCGCCCGTCACGAATGCGGTATCAACGAGCTGACGACTGAGGAGAAAAGAGCGCTTATCGGAGCCATGAATCATTTCCGTGCAGTCGTGAGTTTATTTCCTGAACGGCTGACCATGCCGCTTTAATCCACCCCAAAACGTAATGGCGTAAACCCGCCGGGCATTTTATTGCCTGAATTAAGGAGAATGAGTGATGCGAAATAGCGAAAACCGCACTTTTCTGAACGGGCGCGAGGAACTCCAGCGCCTGCTGGTGCAGGCGAAGATGGAGGAGCGCAGGGCGCGCGCACTCGCCGTCTCCCTGCGTCTGGAGGCATTAGCCAGTCACATCTATAAGACCGGAATGTGTGGCGAAGACGCAGCGGAACTGCTGTGTCACGAGGCTGCCCGTTACGAACGCGAATCCCAGGAGCTGCACTGATGGCCGATTTTATCGATCTGGCGCAGGAGCGTGAGCTTGAAGATCGCGAACGTCATATTAATAGCGCCCGCCAGCGATGCGCATCGCCCTCGCGTTTTACCTGCGAGGAGTGCGACATCCCCATCCCCGAGGCGCGGCGAAAGGCGTTACCTGGAGTGGCCTTATGCGTCACTTGCCAGGAGATAACGGAGCTGAAAAACAAACATTTCCGGGGAGGATAAGTTGGTGATGTCATTTGCTTATCCGTGGAATGAACCCCGATCGGCTATTGCCAGCCCCTACCTGACTCACCCCCAATTACAGCGTCGCGACCGTCTGTTCGCGGCGCTGCAGCAAGCCAGAAAAGCGCTCGCTCTGCAGCCTGACTGCGTGCGTTTTGACGTCTGGCGCACGGTTGATGCTCTTGAACTCCATCAGGGCAGCCTGCGAGCCAATGCCTTTTTGATTCGGTTCTGCAACAGGGTATTACCACGTCTGCAGCAGGTCTCGGCACGGTATGCCTGTTCAGGTGTTGACCGTAACGTCTCCACCGCCGTTTTTGGTGGACACTTCGACACGCCGCTTTCGCAATATCTTGCATCGCGGATGGTTACGCTGATTGCCCGCTTCAACCGTCTCCCGGATATGTCCCGCGCCGATATTGATTTGCTGGCCGCTGACATCGCTGGCTTTATTCGTTCCGAGCTGGCGAATATCAATGACGCTGGCCTCGGCGAATTTCAAACCCTTCATGTCTGGTATCAGCGCGCTGGATTAATCACCCGCCAGTTCAATGTACTGCCTCCTCACTGGGAGCGCGTGTCGAAGATACTCTTTAACAAAGAGGACATTGCGCCAGCGGTGATCCGCATGTTTTCCGAAGACTGGTGGCGTGGACGACTGCGTCGCATGGCGGCCGCCTGGCGTGAGCATGTGCAGATTGCACTCGGAAACGTCAGCAAAAAGAAGTCTGCCTATGCGAGTAAACGCTGCATCACTGACTGGCGTGAACAGAAGCGGCGCACGCGTGAATTTCTTAAAGGTCTGGAACTGGAGGATGAAGAGGGCAACCGTATAAGCCTGATTGCCAGGCACGATGGCTCGGTGGCCAATCCCGCGATACGTCGCTGCGAACTGATGACCCGCATTCGCGGGTTTGAAAATATCTGCCATGAGCTTGGCTACGTGGGCGAGTTCTATACCTTAACCGCGCCGTCGAAATATCACGCCACCCTGAACACCGGCTATCGTAACGGTAAATGGAACGGGGCGAGCCCTGCGGATACACAAAGCTACCTGACAAAACTGTGGGCGCGGATCCGGGCAAAACTCCACCGGCAGGCGATTCGTCTGTTTGGCATCCGCGTTGCTGAACCCCACCATGACGGTACGCCTCACTGGCACATGCTGATGTTCATGCTGCCCGAAAACGTTGAGCGCGTTCGCCGCATTATGGAGGAATACACACAGGAGGAAGACGCTTTTGAACTGCAAAGCGATAACGCCAGAAAAGCTCGCTTTCACGCTGAAGCTATAGACCCGCAAAAGGGCAGTGCCACCGGTTATATCGCTAAATACATCTCCAAGAATATCGACGGCTATGCCCTTGATGGCGAGACAGATCACGAAAGCGGCGAGTTGCTTAAAGTGACTGCATCTGCTGTTTCGGCCTGGGCGGCGCGCTGGCATATCCGTCAGTTTCAGTTTATCGGCGGTGCACCGGTGACCGTCTACCGTGAGCTGCGCCGTTTGACTGATACGCAGGCCGCACACGGTCTGAGCGTAGAATTTGCGGCAGCGCATGACGCCGCGGACGCCGGAGACTGGGCAGGATACGTCAATGCACAGGGAGGACCGTTTGTTCGTCGGGATGCGTATCAGGTGCGCACGCTGTATGAGCCCCGTGCCGAATACAATCAGTACGGCGAAGAACGAGTCTGTATTCGCGGCGTTTACGACACCGCACTCGGCCCGGGCTCGCCGATTTTGACCCGGCTCACGCAGTGGAAAATTGTGCCGAAGCGTGCCGTAGATTTGGCCGTTGACCTTAACGGCACCGCTGCGCGTTCTTGGAGTTCTGTCAATAACTGTACGGTGAGCGACGTCTCTCAACCCCTCAGCCGGCGTGCGAGACGCGCGTTAGCCGCCCGCATAACCCTCCCCAGACCGGTTGCAAAGACTCCCTTTGTCTATGACAAGGATCCGCAGAACGGAGTGGCAGAGAGAGTGATTGATGAGATACGGCTCGCCACCGGAATAACGATCAGCCGGGGGGAAGCCCTGCATCTTATGGCGGGGGGCATTAGCCGTTTTAACGACAAATGGTGCCGGGGATCTGCAGACGGATCGCTATTTCCTGCGGCACCGTCTTATCAGCAAAAGGCCTGGAAAATCCTTGAACGTATAAGGTATTTAACGCATCTGATAAGCAAAGGGATTCGCTAATCTTCATCGATATCATGTACATACCTCGCATGGTTCTGATTTTTTGCTTCACTCTTTTTATGAATACATGTTACTGTATGTTTATACAGTATCTCGTGGTGGAGGTTGTGTGGACAGAGAGTTGAACGAGCAAGTCATGATTGAACGCGTCGAGATGATTGCGCGGCTGACGACAGAAGGAACGTGTCAGGAAAGAGATCGTGAAATTGCCCTGAATTTGATCGCTGAGATTGCGAGAGGAAATTTAATCAGGAACAACGCGTTTACCGTGGTTTTCTCGGCATCACCCGTTCCGGACAGAATCAAAAAAGAGGCCAGCGTGCGGGTGAACATTACCCTGGATAAGGATCAGCTTATTGGTCCGTCCGTCGTGGAGGCGTTTCAGGATGAATTAACCCGCAGGATAAGATCCGTGTTTCCGTCAACGCTGGTTACCGTCAAAAAAGGATCCATGACCGGCGTGGAGTTGCAGGGGATTGAAAGAGAGGCCGATCGCGAAGCGCTGGACAATATCCTCCGGGAAGTCTGGGAAGACGAGAGCTGGCGCTAGGCCCTCTGCCATCTCGCGGGCAGTCTGTTGTGTCCGCGATTGTCCATCCTGCAGCGATAGCAAAAAGGGCGCCAGCGCTGGAAACTCAACGGTACCTGGAAATCCGGATGTTGGGAGCGTCTGATGAAAATCTATGCAATGCAGGGGGACACGCTTGATGCCATCTGTGCCCGTTATTATGGGCGCACGGCAGGGGTGGTCGAAACCGTTCTGAACGCCAATTCTGGCCTCGCGGAGTTGGGGGTCATCTTACCTCATGGCACGCCGATAGACATGCCAGAGGTTGATAGCGCACCGACTAAAGAATCAGTGAACCTATGGGACTGAGTCTTGAGAAAATCACCACGTTTATCGCCTACTGGCTGGCCGTAGCGCTGGCCTGGTTCGGGGCGATGTCTCCTGAAAAAGTCGCGCTATACGTGGGAAGCCTCTGCGCCATTTTTACCGCGCTGACGAATTACTGGTTTAAGCGGAAAACCTATCGCTATCTGACCTCTCTTGGACTCGATAAGAAGAGTATTCGTGAACTCAATCATTAAGCGTTGCAGCGCCGCGGGCGTACTGGCCCTGGCGGTGCTGATGCCTGACTTCCGGTTACTGAACACCTCACCGGAGGGGTTGGCGCTCATTGCTGATCTCGAAGGGTGTCGCCTGTCGCCTTATCGTTGCAGTGCGGGCGTATGGACATCAGGCATTGGCCATACGTCAGGCGTCGTGCCGGGACGGGAAATTACAGAGCGTGAGGCGGCAGCGAACCTTGTTGCCGACGTGATGAACGTTGAAAGACGGCTGGCGGTATGCGCACCGGTGGAGATGCCGCCCCGTGTCTATGATGCGCTGGTGAGTTTTGCCTTTAACGTTGGAACAGGGGCTGCCTGCCGTTCCACGCTGGTGTCATTCATTAAGCGTAAACAGTGGCCGCAGGCGTGCAATCAGCTTACCCGCTGGGTGTACGTCAATGGGGTCAAAAATGCCGGACTGGAAAACCGTCGAGCTCGTGAGAAGGCCTGGTGCCTGAAGGGGATGCCATGAAACCTCTTCTGCTGGTACTGGCCGTTCTGCTGGCCATCACGCTGTGGTTTCGTCATGACAACGTGAACCTGTCCCGCTCTCTTGCTAAAGCCAACCAGATCGCCCGCGATCAAAAAAACACAATCAACACGCTGCTTCAGCAGTTATCCGAAGCACAGCGGATTGCCAGGTCGAACGAAGATGCGCAGGTCAGGCTCCGCGAGGATCTTGCTGCCGTCGGCGAGGAGATGGCACGACGCGAAGCGGCTATCGGGAAATGGGTAAATGAAAATGAAGAGTTACGCCGCTGGTATAACGCTCAGCTGCCTGATGCTGTGCGCAGGTTGCACACCCGCGCCGCCTGCGCCTCCGCAGCACATTGTTTACAACGCCTGCCCGAAGGTGAGCGCCTGTCCGATGCCGGGAAGTGAGCCCATCACCAACGGCGATCTCAGTGCTGATATTCGTCGGCTTGAGCATGCCCTTATCGCCTGCGCGCTGCAGGTCGAAACCATAAAAGACTGTCAGGATAAACTCGATGCACAAACTCAACAGCCTGCGTCAGGCATTAATTGACGCCGTTCCTCAACTGAACGCTCACCCTGATCATCTGCAGATGTCGGTGGGGAGCGGAAATATTGACGCCCGCCTCGCGTCCTCGCTCTCCTTTGAAAAAAAGTATGAACTGCAAGCGAATATCAGTAACTTCGCCGGCGACAGCGAGGGGGTCTTCGTCCCGGTACTCGCCTGGCTGCGTGATAACCAGCCAGATATTTTTACCCTCGATGACGGGCGAAAAAACAGGTTTCTCTTTGGCGTCACCATCAACGACGATGGTACGGCGAATATCAGCTTTAGCCTGCAGCTCACCGAGCGCATTCTTGTTTCGCAGGAGCAGGGAACGTTGCATGCCACCTATTCCCCGGAGCCGCCGTTGCCAGAGCCCGTCACACGTCCGCTGGAGCTGTACATCAACGGTGAACTGGTCAGCCAGTGGAAAGCGTAAGTTCACCGCGCTGATGGCTGTCCAGCCATCAGCGTGAACGATTGTTGTTTCATCCCGCATAAAACCCCGTCTCGTTGCTGCCGATCCCCCTGAAGGGCATTCTCTTCTCATGAATACACTCACTTCCATGCACGGTATCGCTCGCGCGATCCGTAACCTGATTCGTATCGGTGTTGTCACCGATGTTGACCTCAACAGAGGGCTCTGCCGCGTCCAGTCCGGAGGGATGAAAACCACCTGGCTGAACTGGCTGACCTGTCGCGCCGGCCGTTCGCGCGTGTGGTGGGCGCCGTCCGAGGGAGAACAAGTGCTGCTGCTGGCCATCGGCGGTGAGCTTGATACCGCCTTCGTGCTGCCAGGTATCTTTTCCGATGACCACCCGGCGCCGTCAGGTTCCCCTGACGCACTCCACGTCTCGTTCCCTGATGGGGCGGTTATCGAGTACGAGCCCGGGAGCGGAGCACTCACGGCCACAGGCATTAAAACGGCTGACATTACAGCCTCTGAATCACTCACCGCCACCGTACCGGTGGTCCTGGTGAAGTCTGAGACGCGCATCACCCTGGATACACCTGAGGTGGTGTGTACCAACAAGCTAATTACCGCCTCTCTTGAAGTGCAGAAGGGCGGGGTAATGGCCGGCAATATTGAGCATTCCGGCGGTAAATTTACCTCCAATGGGGTGCAGGTGGACAACCATGCTCACGGCAGTGTGCAAAGCGGCGGAAGCTGGACTAAGGGGACGCAATGACGGTGCGCTACAGGGGAATGAACAGTCAGACCGGGCTCAGCATTTCAGAGGCTGAACATATCAGACAAAGCGTGCGGGACATTCTGGTTACGCCGATTGGCTCGCGGGTGATGCGCCGCGAGTACGGTTCACTGCTGGCGGCAATGATCGACAGGCCGCAGAGTCCGGCGCTGCGCCTGCAAATCATGGCCGCATGTTACTCCGCTATCCAGAAATGGGAGCCGCGGATCAGCCTGACGGCCATCACTTTCGAACGTTCGGAGAATGACGGGACGCTGTATGTCGATCTCACCGGCACCCGCCAGACCTCCGGACATTCCTTTTCTATCACTATTTCATTGAGTTAAACGCTATGGCTATTGTTGATCTGAGCCAGCTCGCCGCGCCGGATGTCGTGGAGGAGGTGGATTACGAAACGCTGCTGGCAGAACGAAAGGCCACTTTTGTCTCGCTCTATCCCGAAGAAGAGCAGGAGGCAATTGCACGAACGCTGACGCTTGAGTCGGAACCGATTGTGAAACTGCTGCAGGAGAATGCGTATCGGGAAGTTATCTGGCGCCAGCGCGTTAACGAGGCCGCGCGTGCGGTCATGCTGGCCTACGCCACCGGTAGCGATCTCGACCAGCTTGGAGCTAACGCTAACCTTGCGCGTCTGGTGATAACGCCTGCCGACGACACGACGTTTCCGCCCACGCCGGCAGTGATGGAGTCTGACACCGACTTTCGTTTGCGCATCCAGCAAGCCCCGGAAGGGCTGAGCGTGGCGGGATCGACGGGGGCTTATCAGTTCCATGGCCGCAGCGCGGATGGCCGGGTGGCGGACATCTCTGTCATCAGTCCTCAGCCTGCGAACGTTACCGTCTCCGTGCTGTCCCGGGAGAATAACGGCGTGGCGTCTGAAGAGCTGCTGGCCATTGTGCGCAACGCGCTGAACGATGAGGACGTCAGGCCCGTTGCCGATCGTGTGACCGTTCAGTCCGCCAGCATTGTCGACTACCGCATTGCGGCTTCTCTTTTCCTCTTCCCAGGTCCCGAAAGCGAGCCACTGCTCAACGCGGCAAGGGCCCGGCTGCAGGCCTATATAACGGCACAGCACCGGCTCGGGCGGGATATTCGTAAGTCCGCCATTTACGCTGCACTGCATGTTGAGGGTGTACAACGCGTCGAACTGACCGCGCCTGCGGCCGATATTGTGCTTGATGAAACTCAGGCCTCATGGTGCAGCCAGTACAGCGTAACCGTTGGGGGAAACGATGAGTAATGCCCGATTGTTACCGGTGGGGTCGTCGCCGCTTGAGGTCGCGGCGGCGCGCGCCTGTGCCGACATTGAGAATACCCCCGTCCCGCTTCGTCACCTCTGGAATGCCGACACCTGTCCGGCAAATCTGTTGCCCTGGCTGGCGTGGGCGTTTTCGGTTGACCGCTGGGATGAAAACTGGCCGGAGGCCACCAAGCGCGATGTTATCCGCAATGCATGGTTTATCCATGCACACAAAGGAACGATCGGCGCAGTACGCCGCGTGGTGGAGCCACTTGGCTATCTGATCAACGTGACGGAGTGGTGGCAAACCAACGACCCGGCAGGCACGTTTCGCCTGGACATTGGCGTGCTGGAAACCGGCATCACCGAAGAAATGTATTACGAAATGGAGCGGCTTATTGCTGATGCAAAGCCTGCCAGCCGACATCTTATCGGCCTCAATATCATTCAGGACGTTCCGGGCTATCTCTATACCGGTGCCCTGAGCTATGACGGCGACATCATCACGGTTTACCCCGGATAAGTGAGAGCACAATGACAGTGAAGTATAAAACGGTTATCACCAAAGCCGGCGCCGAAAAACTGGCTGCCGCAACCGTCCCGAACGGGAAGAAAGTGAATTTTACGGCGATGGCGGTGGGTGATGGCGGCGGGCAACTCCCGACGCCAAATGCCAGCCAGACGAAACTCATCAATGAGGTCTGGCGTCATGCGCTGAACAAAATCAGCCAGGACAAAAAGAATAAAAATTATGTCGTGGCGGAGCTGCTGATCCCTCCGGAGATCGGCGGATTCTGGATGCGTGAAATGGGGCTCTATGATGATGCCGGGACGCTGATTGCTGTCGGCAATATGGCTGAAAGTTACAAACCTGCACTCGCTGAAGGATCGGGACGTGCGCAGACTGTGCGTATGGTCATCATGGTGAGTGATATCGCTTCGGTTGAGTTGACGATTGACACCTCAACGGTGATGGCGACGCAGGATTACGTCGACGACAAACTTACCGAGCACGAGCAGTCCCGACGCCATCCTGATGCTTCTCTGACGGCAAAAGGTTTTACTCAGCTCAGTAGTGCGATCGACAGTGTCTCTGAAGTCGTTGCCGCGACGCCAAAAGCGGTGAAGGTCGCGTATGACCTGGCTAAAGGGAAATATACAGCTCAGGATGCCAGCACGGCACAAAAGGGTATCGTCCAGCTCAGTAGTGCGATCGACAGCGTGTCTGAGGTGCTGGCCGCAACGCCTAAAGCGGTAAAGGCCACCTATGACCTGGCCAAAGGGAAATATACGGCTCAGGATGCCAGCCCGTCACAAAAAGGTATCGTCCAGCTCAGTAGTGCGATCGACAGCGTGTCTGAGGTGCTGGCCGCAACGCCTAAAGCGGTAAAGGCCACCTATGACCTGGCCAAAGGGAAATATACGGCTCAGGATGCCACCACGGCGCAAAAAGGTATCGTCCAGCTCAGCAGCGCCATTGACAATGTATCTGAGACACTGGCCGCGACGCCGAAAGCGGTGAAGACTGCGTATGACAACGCCATTTCAGCAAATAAAAATGCCAGTGAGCGCGTTAGTAAAGCTGGTGACAGTATGACCGGCACAATTAATCAGGACGGAGTAAAGCAAAACGACTATCTCCAGACTGGATTAAGTACCGGTACTCGTGGTGAAAAAAACTATCTTCGCAGGATGCGAGGCGGTGAAGGGGATACGATATGGCATGAAACGGTGCAGCAAGGAAATTGGCGACTTGCTACTGGCGCAACGGATGGTCAGGATGAGATTAATATTAGTACATCAACTGGTGTGCGTGCTCGTCTCGAAATTACTTCATTAAATGCGAATGGCCTGCGTATTGCCTATGGAGATTACGGAACGTTCTGGCGAAACGACGGCTCGAACCTTTACCTGATGCTGACGAATAAAGGCGATAAATTTGGGGGATATAATGCACTTCGTCCATTACGTGTAAGCCTTGAAACGGGAGCGCTACTGTCAGAAACGCCTTTTACTGTTGGCAACACTATCTTTGCTTCAAAGGAAATCACAGCAGGTTATAGCGGTGCATTTGCATTTGCTGAACAGTATCAAACTAAAGCACCATTTTTTAATTCATATTCCACAATCGGAGCGAGTGAATACCATCCGGTGATCAAACAAGTGGCGACCATTACCAGTAAAAACTCTTATGCGTTTTCAATGGGTTCTCTGGTGAGCGGAACAACACTGTCATGGTATCTGCATATGAAAGGAAGTGGTGGGCAGGATGCGAGTTACAAATGGGATACTGAGGGCAACTTTTCCGCGCCAGGGCAACTTATACCGGGCAGTTTTGCCAATTTTGACGCCCGCTATTACACGAAAGCGCAGTCAGATGCCGGTTATATGCCTAAAACCAGTGCGTATACTAAAACCGAAAGTGATGGACGTTTTCAGGCGAAAGGCAGCTACACACCTGCTGGCCAGGCTTATACCAAAGCTGAATCGGATGCTCGTTATGGAACGGGAAGAACCACGACGGGTAACAATAGCGCTTATTATACCCATGGCAATGGCACTGTTTTTATGCAGGCAGTTAGAAGTATTGCAGTCGGCAATAACACTGCTGTGACTGTCACCCTGCCAACGTCATTCCCTAATGGTATTTTAGGTACTGGTGTCAGTTATTTTGGAAGCGGTGGTAATAATTCCGATTCATTTTATCTTTGCACACCTGTTGGGAAAAATCAGGTCAAAATAGAAACGCATAACTGTAACGGTACATTTTCATTAATTGTGGCAGGCTATTGAGATGAAAAAATATTTTAGTAACTCAGATAGCAGCTTTTATCTTGAAGACACTATTCAGGTTTACGAAGCTCAAGGTATTGCTGTTCCTCCAGATTTGAAGGAGATCTCAGAACAGGAATACGAATCTTTCATGGTATCACCTGACAGGATGACTCCTCATTACAATGTTAATAAAAGTTGCATGGAATGGGTTGAAATTGCCCCGCCATCACATGAAGAGTATATTTATAATGCCCAGTCAATGAAGTCGAGGTTATTGTCTCTGGCGACACAAGCTATCTCACCTCTTCAGGATGCCGTTGATTTATCTATGGCGACTGAAGCGGAAATTCTCTCTTTACAGCAGTGGAAGAAATACCGGGTATTGCTTAATCGTGTTGATACCAACAACGCACCGGATATTATCTGGCCTGACGCTCCGTCTAACAATTAACACAAAGCCCGCGTATGTCGCGGGCTTCATTTTTTATTTCTTCTAAACACTAACCCATCATTACACTCTATCCTTCCCCGACAGCAACCGGCATTGTCATACCTACATTTTTCGCGAGATAAGATAAAAAACCTTCATGATTGCTTTGAGTAAGCATTTCGCCTTTTTTTAATCGCTACCGTCAATATTTTTTTCTGGCAAACCTACGTCCTGCCATTATGCGTTGTGCTGTAACTTCACCAACGGCATTTCATTTCTAATATTTCGAACTCACCACAAAATGATGACTCCACTACACCACGGAGTTAAACGGATGGGCGACTATCATCACGGCGTGGAAGTCATCGAAATCAACGATGGCACCCGCACCATTTCCACCGTCTCGACGGCAATCATCGGCATGGTCTGTACGGCCAGCGATGCGGACGACAAGACATTTCCTTTAAACGAGCCTGTGCTCATTACCAACGTGCAAACTGCGATTGCGAAAGCCGGGAAAATGGGGACGTTGTCCGCTTCCCTGCAGGCGATTGCCGATCAGTGTAAACCGGTTGTTGTTGTCGTGCGTGTCGCTGAAGGCACCGCTGATACCGCTGAGGAAGCACAGAAAGAGACTATCTCTAATATCATCGGTACAACCGATGAAAACGGTAAATATACCGGTCTGAAAGCGCTCCTTACCGCGAAAACGGTCACTGGCGTTAAGCCACGTATTCTCGGTGTTCCGGGGCTGGATTCTCAGGAAGTGGCGACCGCGCTGGCCGCCATGTGCCAGAGCCTGCGCGCGTTTGGCTATGTCAGTGCATGGGGTTGTAAAACCATTTCAGCCGCTATCGATTACCGCAAAAACTTCAGTCAGCGCGAGTTGATGGTGATTCACCCTGATTTTCTGGCGTGGGATACCACCACCAACACGACGACCCACGCCTGGGCCACTGCACGTGCTCTCGGCCTGCGCGCCAAAATCGACCAGACGATTGGCTGGCACAAAACCCTGTCCAACATCGGCGTTAACGGTGTCACAGGTGTAAGCGCCTCCGTGTCCTGGGATCTGCAGGAACAAGCGACCGATGCGAACCTGCTTAACCAGGCCGGCGTCACCACGCTTATTCGTAACGACGGCTTCAAATTCTGGGGCAACCGTACCTGTTCAGACGATCCGCTCTTCGTCTTTGAAAACTACACCCGTACCGCGCAGGTGTTGGCCGATACCATGGCCGAAGCACACGCATGGGCAATGGATAAACCCATTACGCCAACGCTCATCCGCGACATCGTTTCCGGTATCAATGCCAAATTCCGTGAGCTGAAAACCAACGGCTATATCGTTGATGGCACTTGCTGGTATGACCCGGAATCAAATGATGCATCGACCCTGAAAGCGGGGAAATTGTACATCGATTACGACTACACCCCTGTCCCGCCGCTGGAGAACCTGACCCTGCGCCAGCGCATCACCGATACCTATCTGGCAGACCTGTCCGATTCGGTTAACAGCTAAGGAGCTGAAGTATGGCGTTACCACGCAAACTTAAATATCTGAACATGTTCAACGATGGCCTGAGCTATATGGGCGTTGTTGAGTCTGTCACCTTACCGAAGCTCACCCGCAAACTGGAGAAGTATCGCGGCGGCGGTATGCCGGGCTCGGTCTCCGTCGACCTCGGCCTGGACGATGATGCCCTGGCGCTTGAGTGGACCATTGGCGGTCTGCCGGACGTCGCGCTGTGGGCACAGTATGCCTCTCCGGGCGCGGACAGCGTGCCTCTGCGATTTACCGGCTCCTTCCAGCGTGACGACACGGGCGAAATCTCCGCCGTCGAAATCGTCATGCGAGGCCGTCATAAAGAGTTTGATGGTGGTGAAAACAAGCAGGGCGAGAGCGGCACCACCAAGATGTCCACCGAGTGCGCTTACTACCAGCTGACCATCGATGGCAAAGAGATCATCGAAATTGACATCATCAACATGGTGCTGAAAGTCGACGGCGTCGATCGTCTGGCGGAACACCGTAAGGCGATTGGCCTGTAAACCTTTAACCGGCCGGGACTGCCGGCCGGTAAGTTAACTTTCTGAAGAGTAACGAAATGGAAAATATCAACGAGACCGTCATTAACGAAAGCGAAAACCCGAACACCATTACGCTCGACACCCCCGTTCTGCGCGGCGAGCAAAAAATCGAAAAGGTGACCGTCGCAAAACCTAACGCGGGGACCCTGCGTGGGGTATCGCTGGCGTCGCTGGCACAATCTGACGTCGATGCGCTGATTAAAGTGCTGCCGCGAATGACCTCGCCGGCCCTGACCGAGCATGAGATTGCGCGTCTGGATGCTTCCGATCTGCTCTCTTTTGCGGGCAAGGTGATCGGTTTTTTGTCACCGGCTTCGGCTCGCTAAAATTTCCCGAAAACCTGTCGGTCGATGATCTGATGGCGGATATCGCGGTGATCTTTCACTGGCCGCCGTCAGAGCTGTACTCGCTGAGCATGACCGAACTCCTTATATGGCGCGAAAAGGCGCTGCAGCGAAGCGGAAACTACCATGAGTAATAATGTCAGACTTCAGGAGTTGCTTAAGGCAGTCGACCGGGCAAGCCGACCGCTTAACGCTATCCAGAACGCCAGTCTCTCTCTCGCGGCCAGTATCCGCGATTCTGAGGCGGCGTTGCGCGCGCTTGATGAACAGGCGGGCCGCATTAACGGCTTCAGAAAAGCCAACGAACAACTCGCCGTGACGGGGCAGTCTCTTGCCCGGGCGAAACAGCAGACCGCGGAGCTGGCGCTCCAGCTCAAAAACACCCAGAACCCAACCCGTGACCAGGCGGATGCGCTGGCGGCAGCCCGCCAATCTGCCGCCGCGCTTAAGCTTGAGTACAACAATTTACGCCAGTCGGTGCAGCGCCAGCGCGGTGAGCTGGCGCAGGCAGGGATTAATACGCGCACGCTGTCGTCAGATGAGCGTCGTTTAAGACAGGGTATCAGCGAAAAAACGCTACAACTAAATCGACATAAAGAGGCGCTTGCCAGGGTCAATCAGCAACAGGAGCGGCTTAATACCGTTCAGAACCGCTATGAGTCTGGCAAACGTGTTGCCGCGGGTGTGCAGCAGTTTGCTAATGTGAGCGCAGGAATGGCAAAGGCGGGCTTTAATCAGACGTCCCGCTTTATTGCCCCAGGCATCCGTTTTGAAAAGCAGATGTCTGCCATACAGGCAAGCCTGGGTCTGCAGAAGGGGGATACCAGGCTGGAGGCCATTCGCCAGCAGGCACGGGATGTCAGCGTCAGTACAGGAACCTCTACAGATGTGGTCACCCGGGCGCAGGGCGAGCTGGCCCGATCAGGCTATGACGCCGACGGGGTGGTGGCCGCCACTGTGCCGACGGTTAACCTCAGCCTCGCAGGGAATATTGATGCCGCAAAAGCGGTCGACATCATCCGCAGCACGCAGGCCTCGTTTAACCTGGCGAATACGGATGTTGAACGCGTTGCAGATGTCCTTACCCGCGGTTTCACTGCGTCCAATACCAGTCTCACCGAACTGAGTACCGCCGTTGCATCCGCCGCACCTGCCGCCGGAGAAGCCGGCGCCAGCCTTGAGGAGACCACCGCGCTGCTTGGTATTCTGATGGAAAAGGGGATGAAAGGTGCCGATGCCGGCGCAGAGGTTAGCGCCATGTTGAGCCGCCTGCAGACGCCGGATGGGCAGCGTTCTGCAGCGCTGAATGAACTGAAGGTGCAAACCCGGGATGGCGAGGGTAATCCACTGCCGACAGAGAATATCCTCAAGGCGATCTCTGCCTCATTCGAAAACAGCAAAATCGGTGCGGCTCAACAAACGGAATACCTGAAGGCCATTTTCGGTGCGGATGCGATGCAAGGCGCAGGCGTACTGGTTTCAGCGGCTGGGAATGGAACGCTGGATAACAAGCGCCAGACACTCCAGGGCGCGAGGGGGAGCACCGCGCTGACAGCCTCGGTTCAGGGCGATAACCTCGAGGGTGATATCAGCAAGTTCCAGGCTGCATTAAACGGCCTGAGGATTGATGTCTTTGATAAGGCCGATGGTGCCCTGCGCACGCTGATCTCAACCGCGACCGGATGGCTTAGTACGCTCTCTCTCTGGGTCAATGCTAACCCTGCACTGACGCAAGCCCTGGTCAGCGTGGTTATGGGCGCACAAGCCTTTGCCGGTGTCCTGGGCACGCTAGGTATGGTGGTCGCCCCCATTGTGTCAGGCCTGAATCTGGTGATAACCGCTGCCGGGATGCTGGGCACGGTATTCAGCGTAGTGGGGGGGAGCATCATGACGGTGCTGGGCGCCCTGAGCTGGCCCGTTATTGCTCTCGGAGCGGCAATTGCCGCCGGCGCTTTACTGATTCTTAAATACTGGGAGCCCATTAGCGCCTTCTTTGGCGGGGTGATTGAGGGGCTTTCTGCGGCCTTCGCGCCGCTGGGCGAGCTGTTCTCTCCGCTGTTACAGGCCTTTGGTTTCATTTCAGAAAAACTGGGCGGGATCTGGCAGTGGTTCATCGATCTGATTGCGCCGATTAAGGCGACGCAGGAAACGCTCGACAGCTGCAAAAATGTCGGCGTGGCGTTCGGTCAGGCGCTGGGAGATGCGCTAATGGCGCCGCTAAATCTCTTTAACAGCCTGCGCGGCAAGGCCAGCTGGCTGCTGGAGAAACTCGGCGTCATAAAAAAAGAGTCGGGCAATATCGACTCGGCTGTACCGAAAGAAGGCACCTCCTCTGCTGACGCCGGCAGTGCCTGGGACCCGGCGTCACCTGTTTACAGCGGCTTCATGGGATACCAGCCGATGGCAGCAGCGGGAGGGCGTTCTTACATCGATCAGAGTAAAAGTGAATACAACTTCACGCTGCAGGGAAGCGCAGCCTCCGGAACGGATCTGACTCGTCAAATCCGGGAGGCTATAGAGAGCAGTGAGCAGGAAAAAGCGAGACGGCAGCAATCCAGCTTTATGTATGGTTAAGGAGAGAGAAAATGTTAATGGTGCTGGGTCTGTTTGTCTTTGAACGACGAACCTTACCGTATCAGTCAATGGTATTTACAAAAGACTACCGCTGGGCATCCAACGAACGCATCGGGAAACCCAAAGCCTGGCAGTACCTTGGCGAAGGTGAGACATCCTTTAACCTTTCCGGATTACTTTACCCGGAACTCACGGGAGGGCGGCTTTCTCTCAAGGCGGTTGAGCTGATGGCGAATGAAGGGCGGGCATGGCCGTTGATAGACGGTACCGGCATCATTCACGGCATGTTTATCATTGAGAAAGTCACGCATACGCATTCGGATTTTTACAGCGATGGCACTGCCCGGAAAATTGATTTTACCCTGGTACTGAAACGCGTGGACGAATCGCTGATGACGACGTTTGGCGACCTGAGAACGCAAGCCTCAGAGCTGGTGGAAAGCGCACGTAATAGCATTGGAGGGCTGGTGGGATGATCACCGAAATGAATATCCGGGCGGGTGGGAAAATCGCCCCTGATTTTATGCTTAAGCTTGACGAGCGCGATATCACGCAAAATTTCAGCCATCGTCTTATCAGTTTGACCATGACCGACAAACGTGGGCTGGAAGCCGATCAGCTGGATATTCTACTGGATGATTCCGACGGGTTGTTAGACCTGCCTGCCCGGGGGGCAAGACTGTCCTTATGGCTGGGATGGGAAGGAACACCGCTCCAGCCGAAAGGGGACTTTACGATAGATGCGATTGAATTCCGGGGCACGCCGGACACGCTGACCATCCGAGGATGCAGCGCCGATTTTCGTGGGAAGCTCAACGTGCGGCGCGAACAGTCGTGGCATGACACGACGATCGGCGCGATAGTCAACACCATTGCTCAGCGTAACCGGTTTACCGCCAGCGTCGGGGCGGGACTTGCATCCATCGCCATTTCTCATATCGATCAGTCTCAGGAGACTGACGCGGCGTTTCTCTCCCGCCTGGCCGAACGTAATGGTGCATTTGTTTCAATCAAAGCCGGGAAGGTTATTTTTATGAAAGCGGGCCATGCCGTGACGGCCAGTGGCACACCGCTTCCCTTAATGATGATTGAACGTGGAGATGGCGATCGGCACCTTTTTTCCGTCGCTGACCGTGAAAATTATTCCGGCGTGACGGCCAAATGGCTGCAAACGCGTGACCCAAAACAACAAAATACTCAATTGAGTATTAATCGTCAGCCCGGGGGGCAGCCGACAGAAGGACTACAGCACCCGGATGCCGCTACACCGGTAGCGGGAGCAGGAGGCAAGGCAGAGAAGCCGCAAGAGAGGCTGGTGGGATCGGCGGAAAACGTTTTTGAGCTCACCACGGTTTATGCCTCTGAAGAGCAGGCGCTCAGGGCTGCGGAGGCGAAGTGGCGCGCGCTTCAGCGGGGTACCGTGAATTTTTCCATCCAGCTGGCGCTGGGACGCGCCGATCTGTATCCCGAAACGCCGGTGCTGGTCAACGGCTTTAAACGGGTCATTGACGAGCAGGCGTGGATTATCAACGAGGTGGTTCATACTCTCAGCGAGAGTGGATTTACCACGCAACTTAAGCTTGAGCTGAACGTCGTCGATGAAAAATTTTCTATCGGAAATGAGTAATGTATTTGGCTATTGATTTCTTTTTGGGTATTATTAATTCACAAATTGTGAATTATGTGGAGGGGTACATGTTTCATTGTCCTAAGTGCAAGCATTCCGCGCATGCGCGTACCAGTCGCTATTTAAGTGAAAATACCAAAGAGCGCTATCACCAGTGCACCAATGTGGACTGCAGCTGTACGTTCGTGACGATGGAGTCCGTGGAGCGTCTGATTGCGACACCTGGCGCCGCTGAGCGTGTCCGAACGGCTTCGCAGACCCACGGTTAGAGACTGCGCCACCGGCTCAAAAAAACCAATAAAAAAGCCACTCAATCGAGTGGCTTAATCATTTGATTCTACAGCTAAATTTGGTGGCCCCTGCTGGACTTGAACCAGCGACCAAGCGATTATGAGTCGCCTGCTCTAACCACTGAGCTAAGGGGCCGTGGCGGTGAATTATAGAGGAACTCCCTTCAGCAATCCAGCCATTCACACCTGCCTGCTGTTTTTATAAACAATGCATAATCAATCCTTTATACTTCCATAAGGATGTATCAATGGGAGTAGAGATGATCAACGATATTCTGGCCCCGGGCTTGCGGGTGGTGTTTTGCGGGATTAACCCTGGGAAGTCCTCGGCGCACACCGGTTTTCACTTTGCCCATCCGGGGAATCGCTTCTGGAAGGTTATCTACCAGGCCGGGTTTACCGACAGGCTACTGAAGCCTGAAGAGGAGCAACACCTGCTGGATACGCGCTGCGGGATTACCATGCTGGTCGAGCGGCCCACGGTACAGGCGAGTGAGGTGAACCTGCATGAACTGCGCAGCGGTGGGCGGGAGCTGATTAAGAAGATTGAAGATTATCAGCCGGCAGCGCTGGCCATCCTGGGCAAGCAGGCTTACGAACAGGCGTTCAGTCAGCGCGGTGCGCAGTGGGGCAAACAGGCCATCACCATTGGCGTCACGCAGGTGTGGGTGCTGCCAAACCCGAGCGGGCTTAACAGGGCAACGCTGGATAAGCTGGTGGAGGCGTATCGGGAGCTGGATGAGGCCCTGGTTGTGCGTGGGCTGTAGGGCGGTGTTTCCTTGTTCCTGAGGGGCGGAGAAAATGCAAAAAAAAGCTCCCCAAAGGGAGCTTTTTCACTGACAGGATCGATTAATCGTCCAGGAAGCTACGCAGTACTTCAGAGCGGCTTGGATGGCGCAGTTTACGCAGCGCCTTCGCTTCGATCTGACGGATACGTTCGCGGGTAACGTCGAACTGTTTACCCACTTCTTCCAGCGTGTGGTCGGTGTTCATATCGATACCGAAACGCATACGCAGCACTTTTGCTTCACGGGCGGTCAGGCCAGCCAGAACGTCGTGCGTTGCAGCACGCAGGCTCTCGGTCGTCGCAGAGTCCAGCGGCAGCTCGAGGGTGGTATCCTCGATGAAATCACCCAGATGCGAATCTTCATCATCACCGATTGGTGTTTCCATGGAGATTGGCTCTTTGGCGATCTTCAGCACTTTACGGATCTTGTCTTCCGGCATCAGCATGCGCTCAGCCAGCTCTTCCGGCGTTGGCTCGCGGCCCATCTCCTGCAGCATCTGGCGGGAGATACGGTTGAGCTTGTTGATGGTCTCAATCATATGCACCGGAATACGGATGGTGCGCGCCTGATCCGCGATAGAGCGGGTGATAGCCTGACGGATCCACCAGGTAGCATAGGTGGAGAACTTATAACCACGACGGTATTCAAACTTATCAACCGCTTTCATCAGACCGATGTTGCCTTCCTGAATCAGATCCAGGAACTGCAGGCCACGGTTGGTGTACTTCTTGGCGATAGAGATAACCAGACGCAGGTTCGCTTCAACCATCTCTTTCTTCGCACGGCGGGCTTTCGCTTCACCGATGGACATACGACGGTTGATGTCTTTAACCTGCTCAATGGTCAGGCCGGTCTCTTCTTCAATCTGATGCAGTTTCTGCAGGCCGCGGAACACGTCTTCTTTCACGTCATGCAGTTTTTCAGACCACGGCTTGTTCATCGCGATAGCCGCGTTGAACCAGGTTTCGCTGGTTTCGTTGCCGGTGAAGAGGGTGATGAAGTTCTTCTTCGGCATTTTGCACTGCTCAACGCACAGTTTCATGATGATGCGTTCCTGGGTACGTACGCGATCCATCATCACGCGCATGCTGTTAACCAGGTAGTCGAACTGTTTAGGCACCAGACGGAACTGTTTGAAGACTTCAGACAGTTTCAGGATCTCTTCCTGTGCGGCTGCGTGGCTGCGACCTTTTGCTTTGATGGTGTCACGCGTGACTTCGTACTGGGTACGCAGCTCGGCAAACTTCTCGCGCGCCAGCTCCGGGTCGATGCTGTTGTCATCATCGGCGGTGTCGTCGTCGGCATCTTCCTCATCTTCGTCTTCGTCATCATCCATCTCTTCCTGAGACAGTTCAGAACCCACGTGAGTGGCGGTCGGTGCCATATCTTCTTCAGCGTTCGGGTCGACAAAACCGGTGATCAGGTCAGACAGGCGCGCTTCTTCCGCTTCAACACGATCGTACTGCTCCAGCAGATAGGTGATCGCTTCAGGGTATTCGGCAACAGAGCACTGAACCTGGTTGATCCCGTCTTCGATGCGTTTCGCGATGTCAATTTCGCCTTCGCGGGTCAACAGTTCAACGGTACCCATTTCGCGCATGTACATGCGGACCGGGTCAGTGGTACGCCCGATTTCAGATTCCACGCTGGACAGGACCTGTGCAGCAGCTTCTTCCGCATCTTCGTCAGTGTTGTTGGAGGTTTCAGCCAGCAACAGATCATCGGCATCAGGTGCTTCTTCCATCACCTGAATACCCATGTCATTGATCATTTGGATGATGTCTTCGATTTGATCTGAATCGACGATATCTTCCGGCAGATGGTCATTGACCTCGGCATAGGTCAGATAGCCTTGCTCCTTACCGCGTTGGACAAGAAGTTTCAGCTGTGACTGCGGGTTTTGCTCCATAAGACGGTATCCACACTTAATTCGTTTGATTGGTGTCGGCGATGGGGCTGCCAACCTTTAAAGCGAGGGCGTACTTATATTTGTGCCGCTGCCTCTCAGTGCGGCTGCCGGGGGCTTCCCGATCGATATTCGGCACTTAAGCCGTTGAATTCATTTTTTTGCCAGCTCCTGGTTCAGCATCCAGAGTTCCCGGCGTTCTTCGCTGCTTAAGCCGTGTGTGCGCTCGCGAGCTATCAACTCTTCCTGGCGCAGCTCAAGCATCGAGTCAAACATATGGTTGAGTGAGTCGGTGAACGTTTTTTCTGCAATGTCCTTATCTGCTATATCGTCCCACATCGACAGTTTTTCAAGGGTAGCAGCCTCTTTTGTGCCGCGATAATGTTCTAAAAGTTGTCCGGTGGTCAGACCTGGCTGAGACAAACAAGTGTTGACCAATTCTGAAAATAAGCCAAGCCCGGGCAATTTTTCGTGGTTCAAACCCGCCAGTGATGGCACTTGCGGAGCAAGTTCGGGGTTTTGAACCAGTAACCCTATCAGTATACGCATGGTTGTGCGTTTTAGCTGAGGCGCGGGACGAACCGCACCGTTTTCAGACTGTTTAGGCATTAAACGTTCAAGCTGGCTGTCATCCAGAATGCCGAGCTTGTTGCCTAGCTCCTGACGCAGATAGATGCGCAGCGTTTCGCCGGGCACCTGACTGATTAACGGCAGCGCCAGCGTGCTGAGCTGCGCGCGCCCGTCAGGGGTACTCAAATCGACCTGCGGCATCAGGCTGTTAAACAAAAACGTGGAGAGCGGCTGAGCCTGCTCCATCCGCGCTTCAAACGCCGCTTTGCCCTCTTTACGCACCAGCGTATCCGGGTCTTCACCGTCGGGCAGGAACATAAAGCGTAACTGACGCCCGTCGGTCATATAAGGCAGTGCGGTTTCCAGCGCACGCCAGGCGGCGTCGCGCCCTGCACGGTCACCGTCGTAACAGCAGATGACATTGTTAGTCACCCTGTACAGCAGCTGAATGTGATCGGCTGTGGTCGAGGTGCCCAGAGATGCAACCGCATAGTTAATGTCGTACTGCGCCAGCGCGACGACATCCATATAGCCTTCGACGACCAGAAGGCGCGGAGGTTCCGCGTTATCCTTCAGCGCCTCATAAAGACCGTAAAGCTGGCGGCCTTTATGAAAAATATCGGTCTCCGGGGAGTTGAGGTACTTCGGCAGGGCATCACCCAGCACGCGACCACCAAAACCAATCACCCGGCCACGCTTGTCGCGGATCGGGAACATCACCCGTTCGCGGAAGCGGTCATAGCTTCGTCCCTGGTCATTGGTGACCAGCATGCCGGCATCGATAAGAGACTTACGATCTTCGCTATTGCCGCCAAAACGCTTTAACACGTTGTCCCAGCCGGGCGGGGCGTAACCAATAGCGAAACGCGCAATCACATCGTCACTCAGTCCGCGCGCTGTCAGGTACTGACGCGCAGGCTCAGCAGCAGCGTGCTTAAGAGACTGTTGATAAAACGAGTTCAGACCATCCATCAGTTGGTACAGCGTCTGCCGTTGATGGCGCTCGATCTGGCTTGGCCCACTGCCTGCTTCATACGGCACTTCAAGGTTGTGCATCGCCGCCAGCTCTTCGACGGTTTCAACGAACTCGAGCTTGTCGTAGTTCATTAAAAAATCGACAGCATTACCGTGAGCACCACAGCCGAAGCAATGGTAAAACTGCTTTTCACCGTTAACGGTGAAGGAGGGGGTTTTTTCGTTATGGAAAGGACAGCACGCATGGTAGTTCTTGCCCTGCTTTTTCAGCTTTACCCGCGCGTCGATGAGATCGACGATGTCGGTTCTGGCTAGCAGGTCATTGATGAATACGCGTGGGATTCGTCCGGCCATATGCCCCAAAAATTTTAGTAACTCATAAACGAAAACAAGCCGCGCATTCCTTCCGGAAGCACGGCCTTACGACTACAACTCTGTCTGTCATTGAGGGCTGAGGCCCTCAACTGATTAGTACAGACGAGTACGGCGTGCGTTTTCGCGAGCCAGTTTCTTCGCGTGACGTTTCACAGCAGAAGCTTTAGCGCGCTTACGTTCGGTCGTTGGTTTTTCATAGAACTCACGACGACGAACTTCAGCCAGAACACCTGCTTTCTCGCATGAACGTTTGAAGCGACGCAGTGCAACGTCGAACGGCTCGTTTTCACGTACTTTAATTACCGGCATGTAACTCTCACCTTTGATAAATTCGGTTTGCCGCTGGCATCAACGCCAGCTTATTTCAAAATGGTGCGGAATTTTACTGCAAATGCTGCTGCTTTGTAAAGCACCGACGCGTTTTTGAAAGGGACTTTAATAAGGGTGAGGAGTATACACGAGGCTTCTTCCTGGGGCGAACAAAGTTTTACATCAATCCGCATTGGCCCTACACTGCGCGGTATTGAAACGAGGTAAAACAAGTCATGCGTGTACTGGGTATTGAAACATCCTGCGATGAGACCGGCATCGCCATTTACGACGACGAAAAAGGGCTTCTTGCCAACCAACTGTATAGTCAGGTGAAATTACACGCTGACTACGGCGGCGTCGTGCCTGAACTGGCTTCTCGTGACCACGTGCGTAAAACGGTTCCCCTGATTCAGGCGGCGCTGAAAGAAGCCGGGTTGAGCTCTACTGATATTGATGCTGTAGCGTATACCGCAGGCCCGGGCCTGGTGGGTGCGCTGCTGGTCGGCGCAACGGTGGGCCGTTCGCTGGCATTCGCGTGGGATGTGCCGGCCATTCCGGTTCACCATATGGAAGGGCATCTTCTGGCGCCGATGCTGGAAGATAATCCGCCTGCGTTTCCTTTTGTGGCGTTGCTGGTTTCAGGTGGCCATACCCAGCTGATTAGCGTAACGGGGATTGGCAAGTATGAGCTGCTCGGCGAGTCCATTGACGACGCAGCCGGTGAGGCCTTCGACAAAACGGCCAAACTGCTGGGTCTGGATTATCCTGGCGGTCCGATGCTCTCGAAAATGGCATCGCAGGGCACGGAAGGGCGTTTCGTCTTCCCGCGTCCGATGACTGACCGTCCAGGGCTGGATTTCAGCTTTTCCGGTCTGAAAACCTTCGCGGCCAATACCATTCGCAATAATGACGATAGCGAGCAGACCCGTGCTGATATCGCCCGTGCGTTCGAAGACGCGGTGGTCGATACCCTGATGATCAAATGCAAACGCGCACTGGAAAAGACCGGCTTTAAGCGTCTGGTGATGGCCGGGGGCGTCAGCGCCAACCGCACGCTGCGTGCAAAACTCGCGCAGATGATGCAAAAGCGTGGTGGGGAAGTATTTTATGCCCGTCCGGAATTCTGTACCGATAACGGGGCGATGATCGCCTACGCGGGTATGGTACGTCTGAACGCTGGCGCGACCGCCGATCTGAGCGTCTCTGTACGTCCACGCTGGCCGCTGGCGGAGTTGCCGGAGGCGTAATGTCTGACCCTCTCCCGCCAGGGAGAGGGGAGTTATACGGTTACACCCGCAACATCCCTTTCTCTTCCAGAAATGTCACGATCGTCGCCAGTCCGTCGCCCGCCTTCAGATTGGTGAAGGTCCACGGGCGCTCGCCGCGCATGCGGTTGGTGTCACGCTCCATCACCTCCAGTGAGGCCCCCACATAGGGTGCCAGGTCGGTTTTGTTGATCACCAGAAAATCGGATTTGGTTATCCCTGGGCCGCCCTTACGCGGGATCTTCTCCCCTTCAGCGACGTCAATCACATAGATTGTCAGGTCAGCCAGCTCCGGGCTGAAGGTGGCGCTCAGGTTGTCACCGCCGCTTTCAACGAAGATCAGGTCCAGATTGCCGAACTTTTCGCTTAACGCTTCCACTGCCGCCAGGTTCATTGAGGCATCTTCGCGGATTGCGGTATGCGGGCAACCGCCCGTCTCCACGCCCACGATGCGCTCTGGCTCAAGGGCCCCCGCTTCGGTGAGAATGCGCTGATCCTCTTTGGTGTAGATATCGTTGGTCACCACTGCCAGGTGATAGGTGTCGCGCATTGCTTTGCAGAGTGCTTCCAGTAACGCGGTTTTGCCCGACCCCACCGGGCCGCCCACGCCCACGCGCAGGGGATGTTTGTAATCAGCCATGTTGTCTCCTCAGGAACGGAATAATCGTGAATATTGTGTTTCGTGGCGCGCAGAGGCGATGGCCGACAGCGGCGTTGCCGCACCCAGCGCGTCGTCGCCACGCAAAAAAGCCGGTTCAAGCCCGGCGGCAAAGTGGTCGCTCAGGTCGATAATCAGCTGCTGCGCCGTCTGTTGCCCGAACGGCACCAGCTTGACGCCCGCCATGACCGCGCTCTCAATCCAGCTGTAGCCCAGGCTCAGGGCCAGCTCATGGGCGCTAATGCCCCAGCGTACTCCCAGCCACGCCATCCCGCTGAGCTGGCTTTGCATAAACAGCGTCCGCCACTCTGCCGGACAGTCCGGCTCCCAGCTTTTGAGCAGGCGCGTAAAGGCCGCCCCGCGGTTGCGTTCCTCATCACGCAGTTCACGCGTTTCCCGGCAGGCGAGAAGGTAGGCCGTCCAGCGTGTTGCCGTCGCCAAATCGTTTTGCTCGCACGCCTGATAAAGTCGGGAAAACAGCGGCAGATCGACACAGAACAAGCTCTGCTCCATCTGCAGGATCTGCCAGTTTTTGAACGCCTCAGCATCGGGGACCCAGCCTGCTTCTACGGCCCACTCCAGCCCCTGCGACCAGGTGAATGACCCGACCGGAAGGCTGCTGCTGGAGAGCTGCATCAGGCGCAGCCGCTGGCGGACGTGCTCCATCAGCTCATCAGCGCCAGCAGCGCAGAGACAATCAGCCCGCCACCAAAGGTTTTACGCAACCCGTCGTGACGGCGCAGCAGTAACCCGGCGGCGAAGCTGGCGCACAGCACCGTGGCACTGGCAAACATAAAGCCGCTGGTGAAGAGCCAGAAGTTGTGGCCAGACATCTCTACCCCGTGCGCCCAGCCGTGGAACATTGCCAGCGCCGGCACGGCCAACAGCAGGCGATTTTCGGTTTTAAACATCATCGCGCCGCAGACCGCCAGCGAGGCGATAATCAGCATTTCCATGCCGCTAAAGCCGCCAAGCAGGCTGCCTGCAACGGCCCCGGCCAGCATCATGCCGAGAGTGGCGAGAGGCAGCAGTAGCTTGCGCCCGCTCAGGGCCGAAAGTACGCCCGCACCGGTTAGCATCAGCAGATGATCAAGACCCGTCAGCGGATGGAAAAAACCGGCCTGAAAGCTGTCTGTGCCGTGTCCGGGATGCGCCAGGGCAGGAAGAGAAAAGGCCAGCAGTAGCAGAGGTAAAAACGTACGCATGATGAATCCTTAATGTGAATGAGCGTGAGAGTGACTATGACTATGGCTGTGGGCATCGCTGGTATACGCCCCCGCTTCCGGTTCAAACGGGAGGGTGGCAAATGTCACCTCGAGCCCGAACTGGCGCAGCATGTCATCGAGCACATGATCGTGGTGGTAGCGCAGCTCGCCGGGCATGATCTGCAGCGGCACGTGGCGGTTGCCGAGGTGGTAGCAGGCGCGGGCGAGCAGGAACGGATCGTCGCAGCGCACCACGGAGACCGATTCCGGCGCGGCGATCACCTCGATCACCTCGCTGCCGTCGTCAGTGGTCAGCAGATCTCCCCCGCGCAGCAGCAGGCCGCGCGGCAGCATCAGCCCGGCTTCGCGGCCGTCATTCAGCGCCACGCGGGCACGGCTTTTTACCCGGACATCAATCGGCAGCGTGACGCTGGCGGTTATCGGATGGGCATGGTCAAGGCGTTGGGTCAGGTAGATCATCGTCACTCCTTAAAACAGGAAATAGCGTTGGGCCATCGGCAGAACGTCTGCCGGCTCGCTGGTAATGAGCTCGCCATCAACGCGAACCTCGTAAGTTTGTGCGTCAACGGTGATGTTGGGCTGCAGACTGTTGTGGATCATGTCGGCCTTTTTTACCGTGCGGCAGCCTTTTACGACGGCTATGCCGCTCTGCAGACTGAGCTGGTGCGAAATGCCCTTCGCATCGGCAGCCTGGGAGACAAACGTCAGCCGTGTTGCATGGCGTGCGGCACCCAGCGAGCCAAACATCGGACGGTAATGGACCGGTTGCGGCGTTGGGATAGAGGCGTTGATATCCCCCATCGGGGCGCAGGCGATCATCCCGCCTTTCACAATGGTGGCGGGTTTGACGCCAAAGAACGCGGGGGACCAGACCACTAAATCCGCCAGTTTCCCGGTCTCAATCGAGCCCACTTCATGAGCAATCCCGTGGGTTAGCGCCGGGTTAATGGTGTATTTGGCGATATAGCGTTTCACGCGGTAGTTATCGTTGTTCCCGGTCTCTTCCGGCAGTGCGCCGCGCTGAACCTTCATACGGTGCGCCACCTGCCAGGTACGAATAATCACTTCGCCGACGCGACCCATTGCCTGGGAGTCGGACGAGGTCAGCGAGAAGGCACCGATATCGTGAAGGACATCTTCCGCGGCGATGGTCTCCCGGCGAATGCGTGATTCAGCAAAGGCGACGTCCTCGGCGATATCCGGGTCGAGGTGGTGACATACCATCAGCATGTCGAGATGCTCGTCGATGGTATTCACCGTGTAGGGCAGCGTCGGGTTAGTGGAGGAGGGCAGAATATTCGGGTGCGCGCAGGCAGTAATAATATCCGGTGCATGTCCGCCGCCCGCCCCTTCCGTATGGAAGGTGTGAATGGTCCGTCCGCCGATAGCCGCCAGCGTGTCCTCAACAAACCCGGATTCGTTCAGCGTGTCGCTGTGCAGCGCCACCTGAATATCCATCTCCTCCGCCACCGCCAGTGAGCAGTTGATGGCTGCAGGCGTCGCGCCCCAGTCTTCGTGGATCTTCAGCCCGATGGCACCCGCTGCGATCTGCTCGCGCAGGGCATCAGGGTTGGAACCATTACCTTTGCCAAGCAGGCCGATATTCACCGGGAGTGTATCGGCCGCCTGCAACATTCGCGCGATATACCAGGGCCCCGGCGTACAGGTCGTGGCGTTGGTGCCTGCCGCAGGGCCCGTGCCCCCGCCAATCATGGTGGTGACGCCAGAGACCAGCGCCTCTTCCGCCTGCTGCGGGCAGATCCAGTGGATGTGCGTGTCGATCCCGCCGGCGGTGACAATTTTCCCTTCGGCGGCTATCACTTCTGTCGCTGCGCCAATTGGGATCGTGACCCCGGGCTGTATATCCGGGTTGCCGGCTTTACCCACGGCAAAGATCCGCCCGTTTTTTACGCCAATATCGGCTTTAACGATCCCCCAGTGATCGATAATCAGCGCGTTGGTCAGCACCAGATCCACGCAGCCGTCGGATGTCATCTGCCCCTGGCCCATACCGTCGCGGATCACCTTCCCGCCACCGAATTTGACCTCTTCGCCGTAGACCGTGAGATCGTTTTCCACTTCTATCCACAGCTCGCTGTCGGCCAGACGCACTTTATCGCCAGTGGTGGGGCCGAACATATCGGCGTAGGCCTGACGTGAAATTTCAGCCATTTTTCACCTCTCCCATCACCTCGCCGCGAAAGCCGAAAATACGCTGCGCGCCGCTGACCTGAACCAGCGTCACCTCGCGCTTCTGTCCGGGTTCGAAACGCACGGCGGTGCCTGCCGGAATATTCAGCCGATAGCCTTTGGTGGCTTCCCGGTCGAATTTCAGCGCCGGGTTAATCTCATAAAAGTGGTAGTGCGATCCCACCTGGATCGGTCTGTCGCCATGGTTTTCGACGATCACGTTTTGCGTGTCTCGCCCAACGTTGATCGTAATGTTTCCGGATTGGATCTGGTATTCGCCTGGGATCATCACGCGCTCCTTATACGATCGGGTTATGGACGGTGACGAGCTTTGATCCGTCCGGGAACGTCGCTTCCACCTGAATGTCGGGGATCATCTCCGGTACGCCTTCCATCACCTGGTCGCGCGTCAGGACGTGACGGCCCGCTTCCATCAGTGAGGCGACGGTTTCGCCATCGCGGGCGCCTTCCATAATAAACGCGCTGATCAGCGCGACTGATTCCGGGTAATTCAGTTTTACCCCGCGCGCAAGGCGGCGTTCGGCAACCAGCGCAGCGGTAAACAGCAACAGCTTGTCTTTTTCTCTGGGGGTCAGTTCCATAACGTTTCTCTTATGTCTGCCAGATACGCGGCGAACAGGCGGTTTTGGGGGTTAAAAGCGGGCGAAGCGACTGCCAGATATCGCGCATCACCCGCTGGCAAATCAGGTTGTCGTGGGAGAGAAAACGCACCGACAGCAGATCGTCTGTGAGCGTTGCCCCGGCAAAGTGGCTCAGCGGCGTCAGCAGCTCGCGCACCGTTTCGAGGTGCGCTTCCCTGGCCGGAAAGAACAGCAGCGTGCCGACCCACGGGAGACCTGCAACGGGCGTGAGATCGCCATTGCTGAGGTGCTGACGTTCAATCAGCCGTGGCTCATCGTCGACCCAGATCTCAAGGCGGCTTTCCAGCGTGCCGTGGCTGAAGGTTTCGCCGATCACCGGGCGACCCAGACAGTACAATTCCCACGCCAGCAGCGTACTGGAAGCCTTCAGATGAAAAACGGAACGCAGGGCGGCATTCGCACCGGGAAAGATAATGGTGTCCTGCGGCAGCCACTCCAGCGTAGCCTCATCGTCGAGCCAGAAGTGCTGATTGAGACAGGCCTGCGGGCCGCTGCTGCGATAGAACTTGCTCGCGCCGGGCATGGTGATCAGCGCATGGCTTTTCGCGTCCAGATGCACCGAAATATCCAGCGTATCGCCGCCGACTATCCCGCCTGGCGGGTGCAGTAAATACAGGTGACAGGTGTCGCCTTCGGGATAAAAAGGTCGCTGTACGGTGAGGGGCCCGATGTGATGAGCAGCGTGCAGGAGGGTTTTCTCAGGGGTGTAACAAAACTGCAGGGCAAGCGATGCCTGCCAGCCTTTGTAAGAATTATCAGTGACCTGAGCTGCTAACATGCTGCATCCATCTGCTCATCATCGGGAGACGTTTCAGTATGCCCTGGCAGAAATGAAGGCTGTCATATGAGTCGCTTATGGATAAAAAAACCGGCTCAAGGAGCCGGTTGAGAAGGTTATCGATAATCCTCTGCATCCACATCATAGCCGGACGGTTCCCAGCGGATCGCCAGCAGCGCAGCCAGCCCGATAAACGGTGCCAGGGCGATCACCCAGAACACGGCGGTATCAAGAGAGGCCACCAGCAGAGGGAACAGAAACAGCGAGAGCGTAGAACTGCTGCGCATCAGCGTCTGGTTAAGGCCCACGCCCACGCCGCGCAGAGAGGTGGGATAGCTCAGGGACGCAAACGTCATGGTATGGGCACCGGGCCCAAATCCCTGACCGAACAGGAACAGCGCCAGCATCGCGACGGCGATAACGCCTTCCGATACGCCTTCCGGACGACCAATCAGCGCCAGCCCCAGCAGAGCAACAAGCTGACAGGCGTAGCCCGCCAGTGACATCCGCCACGCGCCGAAACGCGGAACATAGCGCACTGCCAGCAATCCGCCGACGAAGGCAAACAGCAGGTTTAGCACCAGTGAGATCAGAATAGTGGTCAGCATCGACTGCACAAAGAAGCTGGAGATAATGACCGGCAGACCAAATGCGACGGCGTTATAGGCGAAAGACGACACCACCGAGAGCAGGGTAGCGAGCGTGGTACGTCGCAAATAGACGCCACGGAACAGGTTCAGATAGTTTGCCCACTTCGCCTTGTTGACCACCGGTGCCGGTTGGTTAAGCGCATCCTGCGGCACGTGGGCGTTGATGTTATACGATTGCCGCAAGATAGCGGCCGCCTCTTTCAGGTTGCCCTGATTCGCCGCCCAGACCGGGGACTCGCTCATGTAGCGGCTACGAATGGCGATAATCACCAGCGCAGGCACCGCGCCAAACCCCAGGATTAAGCGCCACAGCCAGTCGCTGTGACTTTCTGGCAGTACGGCGTAGAAGAATAACACCAACAGGTAAGAGATGCTGATTGCGGCATACCAGGTTGGGCACCACATTGCCACGCTGGAGGCCTTGTTTCCGGGGCCTTTGAGCCTGGCGAACTCGCTAAGAAACGCCATCGCCACCGGCAGATCGATCCCCACGCCGAGGCCCATCACAAAGCGTGCGCCCGCCAGCGCATATTCGTTGGGTGCCAGTGCACAGGCGATGGCCGCTACCACGAAGAACAGCATGTCGGCCATAAAGACGCGGTAGCGTCCGATCTTGTCCGTGAGATAGCCACCCAGTAGCGCCCCGACAATCGCACCAAAGGTAATGGCCGAGGCCACCATGCCGGTACCGGCAGGGGTGAGATTAAATTCGCGGGTGATGTCTTTGATGCCGAACGCCAGCGCACCAAGGTCGTACGCATCGAGGAAAATACCGCCCAGCGCGATACCGACTACGATGCGGGCGTTGGCCCGACCCTGAGAACCGTCGTTGACCAGACGTGAAACGTCAGAGGCGTTACGTACCCACTTGATGTCGCCATCAGGCGAATGTCCTGCCGTTGAAAGGGGAGTTGTGTCTGTAATGTCTGCCATTTTCTTTTTGTGTGGTTGTGTTGTGTCATTAACAGTTACCACAGGCAGAGGGTGACCAAAATCACATTTGGTTATAAGGCATAACTAACCCCTTACGGGGCGTCTTTTTTCTTTCTCCTGAGCTTCGACCAGATTTTGGTCTCCTGGCGACGCCACAGGCGCTGAATATTATCGTGATGACGCAGCAGGATGAGGCAGGAGAGCATCGACACCGGGAAGGTGAACTGCGGTTTGAACCACCAGACATAGAATGGCGCGATCAGCGCGCTGACGATGGCGCCCAGTGATGAGTAACCGCTCAGAAGAATGGTCAGTAGCCAGGTGCCAGCCATCACGCCGGTTAAGTCCCAGCCGATTGGGGCAATAGCACCAAAGGCGGTGGCGACGCCTTTACCGCCTTTAAAACCAAAGAATACAGGCCAGATATGGCCGACACAGGCGGCGATAGCAATGAGCCCCAGCCAGAACGGCGTTACGCCCAGCGCATACGCTCCCCAGACGGGTAACATTCCTTTCAGAACATCAAAAATCAATACCGCTACGGCTGCTCCCTTGCCGCCAATTCGTAGTACATTGGTCGCCCCCGGATTCCCGGAACCACTTTCGCGCGGGTCAGGTAACCCGGCAATGCGGCAGACCAGAATGGCGCTGGAGATTGAGCCGCAAAGGTAGGCGAGGAGGATCATTCCAGGCGCGATTGCACTCATAACGCTGTTCCGTTTTGAAAATGTATCTGTATTCTCAGCATCTGTGGATAATACGCATAATTCGCCGGAAGTGGTATCCGGTTTAGCCAAAAAGCAGGCAGGTCGTGATGGATATTGTATTTATAGAGCAACTTTCGGTAATCACCACTATTGGTGTTTACGACTGGGAACAGACCATTGAGCAGAAACTCGTGTTCGATATCGAAATGGGCTGGGATAACCGCAAGTCAGCAAAAAGCGACGACGTGAATGACTGTCTGAGCTACGCCGATATCAGTGAAACGGTCGTGGGCCACGTCGAAGGGCAACGTTTTGCGCTGGTGGAGCGTGTGGCAGAAGAGGTGGCCGAGCTGCTGCTGAGCAAGTTCAACGCACCGTGGGTACGCATCAAGTTGAGCAAACCGGGCGCCGTGGCGCGGGCCGCTAACGTCGGCGTGATCATTGAGCGTGGCACAAATCTGAAAGGGAAGATTTAACGTCATAATAGCTAAACCATTTTAGGTTATACCGGTCTTAAAGCTGTATCTTTCACGGTTGTCCGCGTGGGACACCGTTTTTTTTATATCTTTTTAGGGGTTTATAGATGAGCGATATGCACTCGCTGCTGGTGGCGGCAATACTGGGTGTGGTCGAAGGATTGACGGAGTTTTTGCCGGTTTCCAGTACGGGCCATATGATTATCGTTGGCCATCTGCTGGGCTTTGAAGGCGATACCGCAAAGACGTTTGAAGTTGTCATTCAGTTGGGGTCTATTCTGGCGGTCGTTGTGATGTTCTGGCGTCGTCTGTTCGGGCTTATCGGTATCCACTTTGGCCGTCTTCCTCAGCGCGAGGGTGAAAGCAAAGGTCGCCTGACGCTTATCCATATTCTGCTTGGCATGGTTCCGGCAGTGGTTCTGGGCCTGGTTTTCCACGACACCATTAAATCGCTGTTTAACCCGATTAACGTCATGTATGCGCTGGTCGTCGGCGGTTTCCTGCTGATCGCGGCAGAACTGCTGAAGCCGAAAACGCCACGCGCGGAAGGTCTGGATGACATGACCTACCGTCAGGCGTTTATCATTGGTTGTTTCCAGTGTCTGGCGCTGTGGCCGGGCTTTTCACGCTCAGGCGCGACCATCTCTGGCGGGATGCTGATGGGCGTTAGCCGCTATGCTGCGTCGGAGTTCTCGTTCCTGCTGGCGGTGCCGATGATGATGGGCGCGACCGCACTCGACGTCTATAAAAGCATTGGCTTCCTCACCACGGGTGACATTCCGATGTTCGCCGTGGGCTTTGTCACCGCCTTTATCGTGGCGCTGATCGCCATCAAAACCTTCCTGCAGTTGATTAAGCGTATCTCGTTTATTCCGTTCGCGATCTATCGCTTTATCGTGGCGGCTGCGGTTTACGTGGTCTTCTTCTGACTGACGGCCCTCAGTCTTTAGGCTGAGGGCAATGCTTTTCCTTCCAGTCCGTCACCGCCTGAATTCGACGTTTCGTCAGCTCTTCCCGGATTTCCGGTCCCTTGAAGCCCGCCTCGACAACCGCTTTAGTCGGTACCGCTTTTGCCACTTCCCACGCTGCGCGTAACAGCCGCCCCTGCGGATAATCGCAGGCTTCAAAACCGGTGCGGCCACGTACGTCGGCTTCGCTGGTCAACGCGATCTGCTCGACGCGCTGGGGTTTGCGCCATGCGTCAATGTTATCAAACAGCTTAACGATGGTGGCCGGTTTGAGGATCGGGAAGGTGTGGATCAGGTCGTGAAATTCCGCCACCAGTCTGGCGAGATCGCGAATCTCATTGGGTACTCGCAGGCGCTGGCAAAGCCCTTCGACCAGCTTCACCCCGGCAGGACCGTGGCCATGGTGGCGCGGCCACATGGCTTTTGGCGTTAATCCTTTGCCGAGATCGTGGCACAGCGTTGAAAAACGCACATCCACCTCGGGGCTGAGCATGGCAGCCATACTCAGGGTCATCAGGGTATGCACGCCGGTATCGATTTCCGGATGCCATTTCGCCGGGGCGGGCACGCCGAACAGCGCGTCAATTTCCGGGAACAGCACTTTCAGTGCGCCACAGTCACGCAGCACCTGGAAAAAGACCTGCGGGTTGCGGGTGGTAAGGGCGTTTTCCGTCTCTTTCCAGACGCGCTCTGGCGTGAGGTGGGCCAGTTCGCCCGCCTCGGTCATGGCGGTCATCAGTGCCAGGGTCTCATCGGCAATGCGGAAGCTCAGATGCGCGTAACGCGCCGCAAAGCGCGCCACGCGCAGCACGCGGAGCGGATCTTCAGAAAACGCCGGGGAGACGTGACGCAGCAGTCGATTACGCAGATCGTCCTGACCGCCATACGCGTCAATGATCTGGCCGTCTTCGTCCTGCGCCAGCGCGTTGATGGTGAGATCGCGACGCAGGAGATCTTGCTCCAGCGTGACGTCCGGTGCGGCATAGCAGGTGAAGCCGGTATAACCCGAACCGGATTTCCGTTCGGTACGCGCCAGGGCGTACTCCTCACGGCTTTGCGGGTGCAAAAACACGGGAAAATCGCGGCCTACCTGCTGGTAGCCCGCGTTAAGCATCTCTTCAGGTGTGGCTCCCACCACCACCCAGTCTTTATCTTTGACCGGCAGACCTAACAACGCATCACGTACCGCACCACCGACCAGATAACTCTTCACGCCCTGTACTCCCGTTTTCTCTTTTCGCAAGATAATACGTAAGTCTGGCAGAGAAGACGAATTAGTTCATCCAGCGGTCTTTACGCTTACGGCTTGGGATCAGGTGAGGAAGCACCAGACCCAGCACCAGGCCAACGCCCAGCACACCGCCACCGTACATAAACCACTGCATGATGATGGTACGTTGTTTGTCATCAAGTTGCAGATTGGCGGCGTTCACCTTCTTCTGCGCGACAATCAGCTCGTTTTTCAGTTTCTGATTCTCGTCTTTCAGACCGTTAATCACGCTGTCGCTCTGGGCCACTTTCTGCTGCATTTCCGCGGTACGCTGGTTCCAGGTACCGTCGATATTGTTCAGCTTGTCGGTCAGCGTTTTCACCTGATTTTCCAGATCCGGCACGCGGGTGCGCAGGCTTGGCACCGCGCTCAGCTCTTTCAGTGGGATCCAGGACGTGCGGCCGGTACTGTCGCGAACCTGACCATAATTGGTCTCCGCGTTGGTCTGTAACAGCGTCACTTCCTCGCCGGCATTGACCGTACCCACGAGGCGATAATTATCTCCAGGGCCACTGCGTACCCAGGTGTTCAGTTCGTCAGAAACGTAACGCTTCTCTTCAGCGTGCACGGCGGTTGCGGCGCTAAAAGCGAGGAAAGTAAGTCCAATCAGGCGTAATTTAAGCATCATTAGTCGTTATTTTCATAAATAGTGGAACGATAGTAGTGGCAACAGTGTCTCTACGCAAAGCATTCGTCAGCAATCAGAATCATCTGTGTCACGACCCTAAACATTTACGCCCGTCAAATTGCTCATTGCGTGGCAATTTGGCGCAAAATACTATGTACTGACAAACAAATGGCGAGGAAGTTCGCCCTCATTGACGCGTCTGTGACGCCTGCAAAAGTACAAGGCTATGGCTCAAGAAATCGAATTAAAATTTATCGTCGAAAAAGACAGCGTTGACGCACTCCGTCAGCATCTGCAGACCCTTTCCGGCGAACACCATGAACCGGTACAACTGCTTAATATCTATTACGAAACGCCAGACAACTGGCTGCGCCGCCATGATATGGGACTGCGCATCCGTGGCGCGAACGGGCGCTACGAGATGACGATGAAAATCGCTGGCCGCGTGGTCGGCGGTTTGCATCAGCGCCCGGAATACAATATCGACATCAATCAGCCAGAACTTGAGCTGGATCGTTTCCCGGCAGAAGTCTGGCCGAACGGCGTGCTGCCAGAAACCTTATCCGCCGAGGTGAAACCGCTGTTTAGTACCGATTTCTGGCGTGAAAAATGGCTGGTAACGGAAGGGAAAAGCCGCATTGAAATCGCCCTCGATCAGGGTGAGGTAAAAGCGGGTGAGCTTCAGGAGCCGATTTGCGAGCTGGAGCTCGAACTGCTGGAGGGTGAAGTCCAGGACGTACTGAAGCTGGCGCGTAAGCTGGTAAGCCAGCCGGGCCTGCGTCAGGGCAGCCTGAGCAAAGCGGCGCGGGGGTATCATCTGGCCGCCGGGAATGCGCCGCGCCTGCTGAAAGAGACGACTATTTTGCACGTGCCACCGAAAGCCAGCGTTGAGCAGGGCATGGAGGCGGCGCTGGAGCTGGCGCTCTCACAGTGGCTTTATCATGAAGAGCTGTGGGTGCGTAATGTGAAAAACGCAAAAGCGCACGTGTTAGCGGCGATGAGCCTTGTGCGTCATACCCTGGCGCTGTTCGGCGGCATCGTACCTCGCAAAGCGAGCGCTCACTTACGTGACCTGCTGACCCAGACCGAAGCGCTGCTGCTCTCTGACGTATCCGCACAAACGGCACTCTACAGCCCGCAAAACGCCGCCGCCAGGCTGGCGCTGACCGAGTTTCTGGTGACGCGCAGCTGGCGTGCCTTCCTGGATGCAAAAGCGCAGGCCAAAATTGAAGATAACTTCAAACGTTTCGCGGATATCCATCTTTCACGCCACGCGGCGGAGCTTAAAACCACCTTTGCGTATCCGCTGGGAGACCAGTATGGCGATCAGCTGATCCGCCTGTCGCGCAATATCGACAGCATGCTGCTGTTGTCGGGTGCCTATGACGGCCCTAAAGCGCAGGCCTGGCTGGAGAACTGGCAGGGGCTGAAGCATGCTATCGAAACCCGTCAGCACATTGAGATTGAGCATTTCCGTAATGAAGCCATTTCGCAGGAGCCGTTCTGGCTGCACAGCGGAAAACGTTAACTCTGGCAAGGAACCCTATAATGCCGCTTTCTTCGCAGTTACAGCAGCAGTGGCAGACCGTTTGCGAACGTCTGCCTGAGTCATTACCGGCGTCATCGTTAAGCGAGCAGGCCAGGAGCGTGCTCACCTTCAGTGATTTTGTGCAGGAAAGTATCACCGCTTACCCGGACTGGCTGGAGGCGCTTGAGAGCACCCCGCCGCAGGCAGACGAGTGGCGGCATTATGCGGGCTGGTTGCAAACCGCACTTGAAGAGGTCGCGGATGAAGCGACACTGATGCGCGTCCTGCGCCAGTTCCGCCGCCGGGTCATGGTGCGTATTGCCTGGGCTCAGGCGCTGGAACTGGTCAGCGAAGAAAGTACCCTGCAGCAGCTGAGCGAGCTGGCACAGACGCTGATTGTTGCCGCACGGGACTGGCTCTATGCCGCCTGCTGTAAAGAGTGGGGCACGCCGTGCAATGAGGATGGGGTTCCTCAGCCACTCTTGATTCTGGGCATGGGCAAGCTCGGGGGCTGCGAACTGAATTTCTCCTCGGATATCGACCTGATTTTTGCCTGGCCGGAGAACGGCTCCACACGCGGGGGCCGCCGTGAACTGGACAATGCGCAGTTCTTTACCCGTCTCGGGCAACGTCTGATTAAAGCGCTGGATCAACCTACCCAGGATGGTTTTGTCTATCGCGTGGATATGCGTCTGCGCCCGTTTGGCGACAGCGGTCCGCTGGTGCTGAGCTTTGCGGCACTGGAAGATTATTACCAGGAGCAGGGGCGCGACTGGGAGCGTTACGCGATGGTCAAAGCGCGGATCATGGGAGACAGCGACGATGCCTACGCCAACGAGCTGCGCGCCATGCTGCGCCCGTTCGTGTTCCGTCGCTATATCGACTTTAGCGTTATTCAGTCGCTGCGCAACATGAAAGGAATGATCGCCCGTGAAGTGCGTCGCCGGGGTCTGAAGGACAACATCAAGCTCGGCGCGGGCGGCATTCGTGAAATCGAATTTATCGTTCAGGTCTTCCAGCTGATCCGCGGCGGACGTGAGCCTTCACTGCAATCCCGTTCGCTGCTGCCGACGCTGTCAGCCATAGAGCAACTGCATCTGCTGCCGGAAGGCGACGCGCAGATCCTGCGTGAGGCCTATCTGTTCCTGCGCCGCCTGGAAAACCTGCTGCAAAGCATCAATGACGAGCAGACCCAGACTTTGCCAGGCGATGACCTGAACCGGGCGCGGCTGGCCTGGGGAATGCACGTCGACGACTGGTCAACGTTGACCGGGCAACTGGATGCGCATATGGCCGGCGTGCGCCGTGTCTTTAACGCGCTGATTGGTGACGATGAAAGTGAATCGCAGGACGATACGCTCTCTGAACACTGGCGCGAATTGTGGCAGGACGCGCTGCAGGAAGATGATACCACGCCGGTGCTGGCGCACCTGAGCGACGACGATCGCCATCGTGTGGTGGCGTTAATTGCTGATTTCCGTCTCGAACTGAATAAACGGGCCATTGGTCCGCGCGGTCGTCAGGTGCTGGATCATCTGATGCCGCACCTGCTGAGCAACGTCTGCTCGCGTGCGGATGCGCCGGTCCCGCTGTCGCGCATGATGCCGCTGCTGAGCGGGATCATCACCCGTACGACCTATCTTGAGTTGCTGAGCGAGTTCCCGGGCGCGCTCAAGCATCTGATTACGCTTTGCGCCGCCTCGCCGATGGTGGCCAACAAGCTGGCGCGGTATCCGCTGCTGCTGGATGAGCTGCTCGATCCCAATACGCTCTACCAGCCGACGGCAACGGACGCCTACCGTGACGAGCTGCGTCAGTATCTGCTGCGCGTACCGGAAGAGGACGAAGAGCAACAGCTGGAGGCGCTGCGTCAGTTCAAGCAGGCGCAAATGCTGCGCGTGGCGGCGGCAGATATCGCCGGAACGCTGCCAGTGATGAAAGTGAGCGATCACTTAACCTGGCTTGCAGAAGCGATCATTGATGCGGTGGTGCATCAGGCATGGATTCAGATGGTGGCGCGCTACGGCCAGCCGAAACACCTTGCTGACCGCGAAGGCCGCGGTTTTGCCGTTGTGGGTTACGGTAAGCTCGGCGGATGGGAACTGGGGTACAGCTCGGATCTCGATTTAATCTTCCTGCATGACTGCCCGGCAGACGTCATGACCGATGGCGAGCGTGAAATCGACGGGCGTCAGTTCTACCTGCGTCTGGCCCAGCGCATTATGCATCTGTTCAGCACCCGCACGTCATCTGGCATTTTATATGAAGTGGATGCGCGTCTGCGTCCTTCCGGCGCGGCCGGCATGCTGGTGACCTCGACGGAGTCCTTCGCTGAGTACCAGAAGAATGAAGCCTGGACGTGGGAACATCAGGCACTGGTGCGTGCCCGCGTGGTGTACGGCGATCCGTCGCTGAAAACGCAGTTTGATGCCATTCGTCGGGAGATTATGACAACCCCGCGTGACGGCAGCACGCTGCAGACCGACGTGCGTGAGATGCGCGAGAAAATGCGCGCGCACCTGGGCAATAAGCATCGCGATCGCTTTGATATTAAAGCGGATGAGGGCGGCATTACCGATATTGAATTTATTACGCAATATCTGGTGCTACGCCATGCGCACGCTAAACCGAAGCTGACCCGCTGGTCTGATAATGTGCGTATTCTGGAACTGCTGGCGCAAAACGACATTATGGATGAGCAGGAGGCGCAGGCCTTAACGCGCGCCTACACCACGCTGCGCGACGAGCTGCACCACCTGGCCTTACAGGAGCAGCCTGGTCACGTCGCGCTGGACTGTTTCGCCACTGAACGCGCGCAGGTCACCGCCAGCTGGCAGAAGTGGCTGGTGGAACCGTGCGTAACAAAACAAGTGTGATATTATCGCGCGCAAATTGTGAATCTTTCTGGAGTCAGGAATGAAAGTAACACTGCCAGAGTTTGAACGTGCTGGAGTTATGGTTGTCGGGGATGTCATGCTGGATCGCTACTGGTACGGGCCGACCAGCCGCATCTCTCCGGAAGCACCGGTACCGGTAGTTAAGGTCGACACCATTGAAGAGCGTCCTGGCGGCGCGGCAAACGTGGCGATGAACATTGCCTCTTTGGGCGCGCAGTCGCGTCTGGTTGGCTTAACCGGCATTGATGATGCGGCGCGTGCGCTGAGCAAGTCGCTGGCGGACGTGAACGTGAAGTGCGACTTCGTTTCGGTTCCGACACACCCGACGATCACCAAACTGCGCGTTCTGTCGCGTAACCAGCAGCTGATCCGCCTCGACTTCGAGGAAGGCTTTGAGGGCGTTGATCCTGAGCCGCTGCACGAGCGCATTAACCAGGCGCTGAGCACTATCGGCGCGCTGGTGCTGTCCGACTACGCCAAAGGTGCGCTGGCAAGCGTACAGCAGATGATTCAGCTCGCGCGTAAAGCCAATGTGCCCGTGCTGATCGACCCGAAAGGTACTGACTTTGAGCGCTATCGCGGCGCAACGCTGCTGACGCCAAACCTCTCTGAGTTTGAAGCGGTGGCGGGCAAATGTAAGACGGAAGAAGAGCTCGTTGAGCGCGGCATGAAGATCATTGCTGACTTCGAACTCTCCGCACTGCTGGTGACCCGCTCCGAGCAGGGGATGACGCTGCTGCAGCCTGGCAAAGCGCCGCTGCATATGCCGACCCAGGCGCAGGAAGTGTATGACGTGACCGGTGCCGGCGACACGGTCATTGGCGTTCTGGCGGCGACGCTGGCGGCAGGGAACTCTCTGGAAGAAGCGTGCTACTTCGCTAATGCTGCGGCAGGTGTGGTCGTCGGCAAGCTGGGGACTTCCACCGTTTCGCCGATCGAACTGGAAAACGCGGTGCGTGGTCGTGCCGATACCGGTTTTGGCGTGATGAGCGAAGATGAGCTGAAAGTGGCCGTTGCCGCCGCCCGTAAACGCGGTGAAAAAGTGGTGATGACCAACGGCGTGTTCGACATCCTGCATGCCGGTCATGTCTCTTATCTGGCCAATGCGCGTAAGCTGGGCGACCGTCTGATTGTGGCGGTGAACAGCGATGCGTCGACGAAACGTCTTAAAGGTGAAACGCGTCCGGTGAACCCGCTGGAGCAGCGCATGATCGTGCTGGGTGCGCTGGAAGCGGTGGACTGGGTGGTGTCGTTTGAAGAAGATACCCCGCAGCGCCTGATTGCCGGTATTTTGCCGGATCTGCTGGTGAAAGGCGGCGATTACAAACCGGATCAAATCGCGGGCAGCGAAGAGGTCTGGGCCAATGGCGGTGAAGTGATGGTGCTCAACTTTGAGGACGGGTGCTCAACCACCAACATCATCAAGAAGATCCAGAAAGACAGCAAATAAAGTCAGCCAATAAAAAACGGGCCATCTGGCCCGTTTTTTTCACCCTCTCTTTACAGGAGGGGCTATCTTCGCAAACAGCCCGTTATACGCGGCTGTTATTCTGCTTCATCAACCGGTGGAATGGCCGGTGCCGGTTTTACTTCCGCTGGCGTATTGCGGTTTTCCAGCTCGTTCAGACGCTGCTCCAGCAGGGCCAGCTTCTCGCGGGTACGCAGCAGAACCTGCGTCTGCACGTCAAACTCTTCGCGGCTGACTAAATCAAGGCGAACCAACTGCGCCTGCAGCGTCTGGCGGATTTTCTTCTCTACGTCATCCCCAAACTCACGAATGCCTTTTGGCATAGACTCATGAACCTGACGCGCAATTTGCTCAATTTTCTTCGGGTCAATCATTGTGGCTTCCCTTGATAAGACGGTGTTAATGAACATTGTAGCGCGTCATGCCCCAGGATAAAGGAGATTTTATGTCTGCGCATTGCCCAGGGTAATCAATCGCGTTATAGTTATCTCGCTTATTCTCAGGGCGGGGCGAAATTCCCCACCGGCGGTAAATCAGCGTAACGCTGAAAGCCCGCGAGCGCTTTGGGTCACCACTCAAAGGACAGCAGATCCGGTGTAATTCCGGGGCCGACGGTTAGAGTCCGGATGGGAGAGAGTAACGATCAAGTCGGGCCTGGCCCGCTCACGTTATCTTTTTGCCGCTAATACGGCGCTCCTAAGACTGCCCTGATTCTGGTAACCATAATGTTAATGAGGTTTTTTTACCATGAATCAGACGCTACTTTCCTCTTTTGGCACTTCTATTGAACGTGTTGAACATGCACTGGATGCACTGCGCGAAGGCCGCGGCGTGATGGTGCTTGACGATGAAAACCGTGAAAATGAAGGCGACATGATTTTCGCCGCCGAAAACATGACCGTTGAGCAGATGGCGCTGACCATCCGTCACGGTAGCGGCATCGTGTGCCTGTGTATCAACGAAGACCGTCGTAAGCAGCTCGACCTGCCCATGATGGTTGAAAACAACACCAGCGCCTTTGGAACCGGTTTTACCGTGACCATCGAAGCGGCACATGGCGTGACCACCGGCGTGTCGGCGGCTGACCGTCTGACCACCGTACGTGCCGCGATTGCCGATGATGCGAAGCCATCAGACCTGCATCGTCCAGGCCACGTCTTCCCGTTGCGTGCGCAGGCCGGCGGTGTATTGACCCGTGGCGGTCACACCGAAGCGACCATTGACCTCGTGACCCTGGCAGGCTTTAAACCTGCGGGCGTACTGTGTGAACTCACCAACGACGATGGCACCATGGCGCGTGCGCCGGAGTGCATCACCTTTGCCCGTCTGCATAATATGCCCGTGGTGACGATTGAAGATCTGGTGGAGTATCGCCAGGCGCACGCGCGCAAAGCCAGCTGAAAGGGCTGATGTGAAAAAGCCGGGGAAACCCGGCTTTTTTGTTGTGAGACGTTAATGCGCGATTGTCTTAGCCGATCCCTGCTGTTTGCAGCAGCACCAGGCTCAAGCCCATCACCGACATGCCGCACAGCACGCCATAGCTCGGGTTATTATTCGGATCGATCTCTTTCGCCAGCGGCATCAGCTCATCCACGGAGAGCGCCACCATTATCCCGGCCACGGCGGCCATGATAGCGGCCATCACCACAGGCGAGACCAGGCTGCCCAGAATCAACCACGCCAGCACGCCGCCGAGAATTTCGGCCATCCCCGAGATCCCCGCCCAGAAGACCGCGGTCCGTTTCGAGCCCGTGGCGGCATAAACCGGCCCGGCCACCGCCAGTCCTTCAGGAATATTGTGCAAAGCGACCGCCAGGGCGATACCAAAGCCCATCTCCAGATTGCTGCTGGCGGTGACATAGGTTGCCACGCCTTCCGGGAAGTTGTGCAGGCTTATGCCGAGCGTTAACAGAATGGCCGTGCGCTTAATATTGCGCGGTATCGGGGTCACGCTTTTTTGCATTAAATCCTGCGGATGCGCGTGCGGCAGCATGCGGTCGAGGGCAAAGTAGCCAAGCAGGCCGAATACAAACATGCCATACCCCAGCACCGGAGACATGCCTTCGGTGCCCAGTGCGGCAGGGAGCATCTCCATCAGAGAGATGAGCAGCATGATCCCGGCAGCAAAGCCCAATGAGAAGGCCAGCACGCGGTTAGACGGCTTTTGACCAAGCACACCGAGAATGGCACCGATGAACGTTGCGGCGCCCGCCAGTATAGTCAGGATCAAGGGGACTGACATGCATTGCTCCTTATGATAATGATTATCATTAATATTAATGGTTCATTTCGGTCAAAGCGAGAGGCGAAACCCTGCTTTACACATTCCTTACATTCAAATTTCCTGATGATGATCTTCACGCTTATCAGCGTTCATCCGGGCGAGATTGCGCGTAATGTAGAACCATTAAATTGACACCTTCTGTAAGGATATCATCATGACTTCTTCCCGTATGCCAGCACTGTTTTTAGGCCACGGTAGCCCAATGAACGTTCTGGAAGACAACGTCTATACCCGAGTATGGCGTCATCTGGGCGAGACGCTACCGCGTCCGAAAGCGATTGTGGTGGTGTCTGCGCACTGGTTTACCCGGGGCACGGGCGTCACCGCAATGGAAACGCCAAAAACCATTCATGATTTCGGCGGCTTCCCGCAGGCGTTGTACGACACGCACTATCCGGCACCCGGCTCGCCAGCGCTGGCCCGACAGCTGGTGGAATTACTCGCGCCTGTGCCTGTGGCGCTGGATAACGAAGCCTGGGGCTTTGACCATGGCTCGTGGGGCGTACTGATAAAGATGTATCCCGAGGCGGACATCCCAATGGTGCAGTTGAGTATCGACAGCACTAAACCTGCGGCCTGGCACCTGGAGATGGGGCGAAAACTGGCGACCTTACGCGACGAGGGCATCATGCTGATCGCAAGCGGCAACGTGGTACATAACCTGCGTACAGCGCGCTGGCACGGTGAGAACACACCATATCCGTGGGCGACGTCTTTTAACGATTACGTGAAAGCGAATCTGACCTGGCAAGGGCCGGTTGAGGAGCATCCGCTGGTGAACTATCTGGATCACGAAGGCGGTTCACTCTCTAACCCGACGCCGGAACACTTCCTGCCGTTGCTGTATGTACTGGGCGCGTGGGATGGTCAGGAGCCGATCAGCATACCGGTCGATGGCATTGAGATGGGAAGCTTAAGTATGTTGTCGGTGCAGATTGGATAACGTATGCATGCCTTTCCCAAAGAGAAAGGGCCGGGATGAGGGCTTCCGCTCGCACCCCGGCACACCCGATCACTCGACAAAAATGTGCGGATAGAACCGTGACAGATCCTGCGTGATCAGCGCGCGATCTTCGCGGATGCCAATCCCGGCTGGCTGATCGTTGATGAGCCAGCTGCCAATCAGGGTATAGCTGTCACCAAACTTCGGCAGTTGATAAAACGCCTGGACGATCATTCCTTCCTCGCCATAAGGCCCTTCAACGGCTTCCAGCGTTTTGCCATTTTCAATAATCGACACGTTCGCCCCTTCACGGGAGAAGATCGGTTTAACGACGTATTTCTCCATCGGCGGGTGATCGTCTTCCGCAAAGTAAGCCGGCAGCAGGTTCGGATGGTTCGGGAACATCTCCCACAGCATCGGCAGCAGGGCTTTGTTGGAGATAATGCTCTTCCATGCCGGCTCCAGCCAGCGCACGCCGGCGTCTTCCAGCTTGGTGGAGAACATTTCACGCAGCATGTATTCCCACGGGTAGAGCTTGAACAGGTTGCTTATCACCTGATCCTGCAGGTCAGTAAACTGACCTTTCTCACCCAGGCCGATATCTTCAATATAGAGGAACTCGGTCGCCACTTCAGCTTCGGCCGCGCAGTCCTGCAGATATTGCACCGTGCCACGGTCTTCTTCCGTGTCGCGGCAGCAGGCAAGGTGCAGCAGATTAAAACCATGCTGTTCGCGCAGTTCGGCGAAACGCTCAATCAGCTTTTCCTGCAGGCTGTTGAACTGGTCGCTGCCTTGCGGCAGGTTGCCGGCATTGGCCTGGTCTTCCAGCCAGATCCACTGGAAGAACGCCGCTTCGTACAGCGAGGTTGGCGTATCAGCATTGTTTTCCAGAAGCTTAGGATCGCCCACGCCGTCCCACGCCAGATCGAGACGTGAGTAAAGCGAAGGCTGGTGGGTTTTCCACGACTGGCGGACGAAACTCCAGGTGTGCTTCGGAATGCGGAACTTCGCCATCAGCGCGTCGCTGTCGATGACTTTATCCACCACTTTCAGGCACATCTGATGCAGCTCGGCGGTCACCTCTTCCAGTTTCTCAACCTGGGCAAGCGTGAGCTTGTAGTAAGCGTCTTCACACCAGTATGGCTCGCCGTACATGGTGTGGAAGTTAAAACCGTATTCGGTCGCTTTTTCGCGCCAGTCCGGGCGCTCGGTGATACTGACTCGTTCCATGATCAGCCGCCCATTGAGCGAGTGGACGTGCCTGACGCGCTACGCTGCATGCTGGTCTGTTTCGCCACAGACTCACCGAACCCGCCACGGGTAATGGTGCTGGTGGTCGCAGGTTTCGGAGCCATCGCCGTTTTCGGTACGGTTACGGAGCGGCCAGGGGTGGCTGCGCCATAGCCTTTGCCGCTGGCATCGGTATATTGACCATAAGCCGGGCTGGCCGGGTTTTTCGAGCTAAACAGCGGCTGCTGCTGGTAACCCGCACCACCACTCATCAGGCGGCCCATCATGTAACCTGCCATCAGCGGCATCCAGAAACTGCCGCTGGACTGGGCCTGTGCCTGGTTTTCAGGGGCTGTGCCTGCCTGAGCCGGTGCCTGCTGACACTGACCTTCACCGAACTCTGCCACGCAGTCTTCACGTGAAGCATATTTCGGCGCAGTACGTTCCGCCTCTTTCAGGGCGTTGGTATACGCCGTTTTACACTCTGCGGCGTTGCCGGTTGCAGCAGAGCAGTCGTCCGCGTTTTGATAAAGCGAAACTGTTTCATCGCTTTTCTCACAGCCTGCCAGCATAAAGACAGCCGTGACGGCCAGCGCAACAGGGGTGAGATGACGCGCGTTCCAGCTTTTGCGGAACGAAGCGTGATTGATAGATTTTGTCCGTTTCATCGTTGTCTTCCTGGACCCAGTGGTAATAACGCTCAGGATAGAGGATGAGTGGTTGAAAATGAAGCGATGATGGCCGGAATGAGGGGGATCTTTACGTTGGCTTACGTTCAGGTGTGATTTGCATACGCCCTCTCCCAAAAGGAGAGGGGTATAGCGAAGGCATCAGGCCGCAGTGGGCCCGATGACATGCTTAATTGCGGAACGGATTGTTACCGCTGCTGGCGGGTGCAGTCGTACGTGCGGCAGCTGGCTGCGCGGCAGGTGCAGCACCGTTACCGTTGAAGTTATCAACGGCGGCAACCTGCTCAGGGTTCTCTGGCGCAACATTTTCCGGAGAAGTAGAGACAGGTTTACCCAGGGTGCTGTTCAGCATCTGCAGATCCTGCTCGTTCAACGTACCCAGCGCCTGTTTGATGTTCAGCTGGTTAATCAGGTACTGATAACGTGCGCTGGAGAGCTGCTGTTTCGCGTTGTACAGCGTGGTCGTTGCGTCCAGGACGTCAACGATGGTACGCGTACCCACGGAGTAACCCGCTTCCATGGCATCAAGAGAGCTCTGCGCAGACACAACGGCCTGTTTATAGGCGTTGATGCTGCTGATAGAGGCATTCACGTTGTTGAAGGACGAACGAACGGTCTGTACCACGTTGCGGTGGGCACTTTCCAGCTGTTCGCTCGCGCCAACAAAGTTGTATTGCGCCTGTTTCACCTGAGAGGTCACCTGGCCGCCCTGGTACAGTGGCAGCGAGAAGTTCAGACCCACTTTGTTCTGACCCATGTTGCTGTCGTCGTACTGGGAGGTGTTCGTTTTAGAACCACTGTAAGTGGTATCAGACACGCCGGTAGACGCGCTCAGGCTCAGGGTCGGCAGGTGGCCGTCCTGTGCCTGACGGATTTGCTCGCGGGCCAGATCCTGGCTCAGACGCGCCTGCAGTAACGTCAGGTTGCGGTTTTCCGCTTCTTTCAGCAGGGCGTTAACGGCCTGCGGTTTATCCGTTTTGAAGCTGTCGACGTTCAGCGACGCCAGCTCAGGGTAGTAATTCCCGGTAACCTGACGCAGGGATTCCAGCGCGTTATCGAGGTTGTTACGTGCGGTCACTTCGTTGGCCAGGACGCTATCGTATTGTGAACGGGCGTTCTGAACGTCAGTGATTGCCACCAGACCCACGTTGAAACGCTGGGTGGTTTGATCTAACTGGCGGTAAATCGCCTGTTTCTGCGCTTCGGTGTAGGAGAGCGAGTCAATTGCGCTCAGCACGTTGAAGTATGCGGTGGCGGTGTTCAGGATCAGCGTCTGCTGATCGGTCTGATACGTCACATCCTGGATGCCCGCGCTCTTTTCCTGCAGGGTCAAGGCACGCCATTTGGACATATCAAACAGCGTCTGTGTTAATTGCAGTGAGGCGCTGGTAGCATTGGAGTTAACGCCATTGGCGTCGCGGAAACCGTTGCTGTAGGTATAATCTGCACCTAAACCTAACTGTGGCAGCAATGGGCTACGCGCTTCGTTAATCTTTTCAAACGCAGCATCACGATCGGCCGCTGATTTACGTAAATCAGGGTTGCCCAGACGTGCCTGCTGGTAGACCTGTAACAGGTTTTCCGCCTGGCTCATTGCACTGAAGCCCGTCAGGCTCAGGCCGATAAGGATGGGGAGCAATTTCTTCATTTGCATTCCTTGTTGTGAAGCAGTATTAGCGCTGATCTAATTAAAAAATAATTGCCGATTCTAACAGAATCTTCCATACCAAAAGGTTGGCGTTACGTGCCATCTGGCGGTAATTTGCACCAATCTACCATATAGCCTTACAAACGGCAGCCAAACAGCCTTGAAATTCATAATTTCATCACCATTGCTACCAGGACTCGACTCATGCAAAAACCAGAAAACTTGCCCGTGACATTCGCGAAAAACGATGTAGAAATTATTGCACGAGAAACGCTTTATAGCGGTTTTTTTTCAATGGAACTTTACCGTTTCAGGCATCGCCTGTTTAACGGCGAAATGAGCGGTGAAATCAGACGCGAAATTTTTGAGCGCGGGCATGCGGCAGTCTTGCTACCCTTTGACCCAGTGCGTGATGAAGTCGTGCTGGTGGAGCAGATCCGCATTGCCGCGTATGACGTCAGCGCCAGCCCCTGGCTGCTGGAGATGGTGGCCGGCATGATTGAAGAGGGCGAATCGGTCGAAGACGTTGCCCGCCGCGAGGCGCTGGAAGAGGCGGGGCTGGTGGTTGGCCGGACAAAACCGGTGCTGAGTTATCTGGCAAGCCCAGGCGGCACCAGCGAGCGCTTGTCCATTATGGTGGGCGAAGTGGACGCCACGACGGCGGAAGGGATCCACGGTCTGGCAGATGAAAACGAAGATATTCGGGTTCATGTGGTGAGTCGGGAGCAGGCTTATCAGTGGGTAGAAGAGGGGAAAATCGACAACGCAGCGTCTGTCATCGCTCTGCAATGGCTGCAACTGCATTATCAGACTTTACGAAACGAGTGGAAAAAATGAAGCGTTATACACCTGACTTCCCAGAAATGATGCGCCTGTGCGAAACCAATTTCGCACAATTGCGCCGCCTGCTGCCGAAAAACGACGCACCCGGCGAAACGGTGAGCTATCAGGTGAGCAACGCGCAGTATCGATTAACGATAACAGAATCAACGCGCTACACTACGCTTGTCGAAATTGAACAAACGGCGCCCAGCATTAGCTACTGGAGCCTGCCGTCGATGACGGTGCGCCTTTACCATGACGCGATGGTCGCTGAAGTGTGTTCAAGCCAGCAGATCTTTCGCTTCAAAGCGCGGTATGATTATCCGAATAAAAAGTTGCATCAACGCGACGAAAAGCATCAAATTAACCAGTTTTTAGCCGACTGGCTAAGATATTGTTTAGCACATGGAGCAATGGCGATTCCGGTTTGTTAGCGTCATAAACCTACCTAAGGACACCATTTGGAAAGCCTGTTGAACCTGACTGTTGCTGGTGGGGCACCAGTCAGGATATTACAAATCACCGATACCCACCTTTTTGCCGAAAAGCATGAAACTCTGCTTGGGGTGAATACCTGGGAGAGCTATCAGGCGGTACTTAGCGCCATTCACGCTGAAAATCGCCCATGCGATCTGATTGTCGCGACGGGCGATCTGGCGCAGGACCAATCCTCCGCGGCCTACCAGCATTTCGCTGAAGGCATCGCGAGTTTTAGCGTGCCTTGCGTCTGGCTACCGGGAAACCACGATTTCCAGCCTGCCATGTACAGCTCGCTGCAGGATGCGGGGATCTCTCCGGCAAAATGTGTTTTTGTGGGTGAGCACTGGCAGATCCTGCTGCTGGACAGCCAGGTCTTTGGCGTCCCACACGGTGAGTTAAGCGACTTTCAACTCGACTGGCTTGAGACCAAACTGTCTGCCGAACCTGAACGTCATACGCTGCTGTTGCTGCATCATCATCCTTTGCCGGCGGGCTGTAGCTGGCTTGATCAACACAGCCTGCGTAACTCTGCTGCGCTGGACAGAGTGCTGGCGAAATTCCCGCGGGTGCAGAATCTCCTGTGCGGACACATTCATCAGGAACAGGATCTCGACTGGAATGGCCGCCGACTGCTGGCCACGCCCTCGACCTGCGTTCAGTTCAAGCCGCATTGCGCAAACTTTACCCTGGACACCATCGCACCGGGCTGGCGCTGGCTCGAACTGCATCCCGATGGCCTGCTCACCACGGAAGTCTGCCGTTTAACCGGCGCAAAATTCCGCCCGGACACCGCTTCAGAAGGCTATTGATGTCTACGCTCCTCTATCTGCACGGATTCAACAGTTCGCCACGTTCTGCGAAAGCGACGCAGTTTCGCCAGTGGCTGAGCGAACATCACCCGCACGTTGAGATGATTATCCCTCAACTGCCGCCTTACCCGGCGGAAGCCGCAGAAATGCTGGAATCGGTAGTGATGGAACACGGCGGCGAATCGTTCGGCGTGGTCGGTTCTTCGCTGGGCGGATATTACGCCACCTGGCTCTCGCAATGTTTTATGCTGCCTGCGGTGGTGGTTAACCCGGCGGTTCGGCCATTTGAGCTGCTGCGGGACTTTCTCGGGCAAAACGAGAACCCCTACACCGGCCAACAATATGTGCTAGAGTCACGCCATATTTACGATCTCAAAGTTATGCAGGTAGACCCGCTTGAAGCGCCCGATCTTATCTGGTTGCTGCAACAGACGGGTGATGAAGTGCTGGATTACCGCCAGGCAGTGGCGTATTACGCATCCTGCCGCCAGACTATAGAAGAAGGCGGAAACCATGCTTTCACGGGCTTTGAGAATCATTTCACCCAGATTGTCGATTTTCTTGGACTGCACAGCCACTGACAATCAATGCGAACTGCTAGTTTAAATCATGACGCAAACCTATAACGCTGATGCCATTGAGGTACTCACCGGGCTTGAGCCGGTTCGCCGCCGCCCTGGGATGTACACCGATACGACACGCCCAAACCATCTGGGCCAGGAAGTTATTGATAACAGTGTGGATGAAGCGCTGGCTGGCCATGCCAAACGCGTCGACGTCATCCTCCATGCCGATCAGTCGCTGGAAGTCATCGACGACGGACGCGGCATGCCGGTGGATATCCACCCGGAAGAGGGTGTGCCAGCCGTTGAGTTGATCCTCTGTCGTCTTCATGCGGGCGGTAAGTTCTCCAACAAAAACTACCAGTTCTCGGGTGGTTTGCACGGCGTGGGGATCTCCGTGGTTAACGCCCTGTCGAGACGCGTGGAAGTCAACGTCCGCCGCGACGGTCAGGTGTATAACATCGCCTTTGAAAACGGCGAGAAGGTGCAGGATCTGCAGGTCGTCGGCACGTGCGGCAAGCGCAATACCGGAACCAGCGTCCACTTCTGGCCTGACGAAAGCTTCTTCGACAGTCCTCGTTTCTCTGTTTCACGCCTGACGCACCTGCTGAAAGCCAAAGCGGTACTGTGCCCTGGCGTAGAAATTACCTTTAAAGATAACGTCAACAACACCGAACAGACCTGGCGCTATGAAGACGGTCTGAACGACTATCTGTGCGAAGCCGTTAACGGCCTGCCAACCCTGCCGGAAAAACCGTTTGTCGGTAATTTCACCGGTGATACGGAAGCAGTGGACTGGGCGCTGTTGTGGCTGCCGGAAGGCGGCGAGCTGCTGACCGAAAGCTACGTCAACCTGATCCCGACCATGCTTGGCGGTACGCACGTCAACGGTCTGCGTCAGGGGCTGCTGGATGCAATGCGCGAGTTCTGCGAATACCGCAACATTCTGCCCCGCGGCGTGAAGCTGTCGGCGGAAGATATCTGGGATCGCTGCGCCTACGTCCTGTCGGTGAAGATGCAGGATCCGCAGTTTGCCGGTCAGACCAAAGAACGTTTGTCCTCACGTCAGTGTGCAGCGTTCGTCTCCGGCGTGGTCAAAGATGCTTTCACCCTGTGGCTGAACCAGAACGTGCAGGCCGCCGAGATGCTGGCAGAAATGGCCATTTCCAGCGCCCAGCGACGTCTGCGTGCTGCCAAGAAGGTGGTGCGTAAAAAACTGACCAGTGGCCCGGCGCTTCCGGGCAAGCTGGCGGACTGTACCGCGCAGGATCTGAACCGCACCGAGCTGTTCCTCGTGGAAGGGGACTCGGCAGGGGGCTCTGCCAAGCAGGCGCGCGATCGTGAATATCAGGCGATCATGCCGCTCAAGGGTAAGATCCTGAACACCTGGGAAGTGTCGTCGGATGAAGTGCTGGCCTCGCAGGAAGTGCATGATATCTCCGTTGCGATCGGCATCGATCCGGACAGCGACGATCTGAGCCAGCTGCGCTACGGTAAGATCTGTATCCTCGCGGATGCGGACTCCGATGGTCTGCACATCGCCACGCTGCTGTGCGCGCTGTTTGTGAAGCACTTCAGGACGCTGGTGAAAAACGGTCACGTCCACGTGGCGCTGCCGCCGCTCTACCGTATCGACCTCGGCAAAGAAGTTTACTACGCGCTGACGGAAGAGGAAAAAGCGGGCGTACTGGAACAGCTCAAGCGTAAGAAGGGCAAACCGAACGTGCAGCGCTTTAAAGGGCTGGGCGAGATGAACCCGATGCAGTTGCGCGAAACCACGCTGGATCCAAACACCCGCCGCCTGGTGCAATTGACCATCAGCGACGAAGACGAACAGCAAACCAACGCCATGATGGATATGCTGCTTGCCAAGAAGCGTTCGGAAGACCGACGCAACTGGCTGCAGGAAAAAGGCGATATGGCGGATATTGAGGCCTGATGCCCTCTCTTTACCCCTCTCCCACCGGGAGAGGGGATGGAACGAAGGCCCGGTAGGCGCTAGCGCCACCGGGCTTTTTTACATCAAAATTCCATCTTCACCGTAAACTGCACTTCACGCGGATCGCCTGGCTGGTTGCCGAGGTTATTGGTCGCAATCGACGAGGTGTAGTAGGTCTTATCAAACAGGTTCTTCACGTTGACCTGCAGCGTCACCGGATACTGTAGCTTCATTTTATAGGCCGCAAAGGCATCAGCAACAACGTACCCTGGCAAATAATAATCCGCACCGTTGGTCGCGGAGCGACGGCTCACGCCGTGTCCACCGCCGCCAATTGTCAGGGTATTCCCGCCGATGACATTGTGAATATCGTACGTCAGGAACAGCGAACCGGTATGGCGCGGCACGTTTGGTAGCGGTTTGCCGGCGTAATCCGGGTCTTCCAGCACTTTCGCATCGGTGTAGCCATAGCTGGCAATAATATTGGTGTTCTCGGTCAGAGAGCCTGCCAGATCCACTTCCACACCCTGCGAGCGCACGCGGCCAGCGGTTTTAGCAATGTTTTCACCCGCCACGCTTTCGGTGTACAGCACGTTGCGCTTGTGGATATCAAACAGCGCGATGTTGGCGGTAATACCGTTGAACAGGTCAAATTTAGCGCCGACTTCGTAGGCATTGGACGTTTCTGGCGGCAGGTCGCCAATGTAGCTCGCGATGGACGATTGCGGCATAAACGTCTGGGCGTAGTTCGCAAACAGCGAGACGGATGGCGTGAGCTTGTAGACCAGCCCTAGCTTTGGCGTCCACTGCTCGTCGCGGCTGTCGGTATTGACGTTGAACGGCCGGCCCTTGCCCGCGTACTGGGTGTAATACTGATAACGCAGCCCGGCGACGGCAATCCATTTATCCGTCAGGTACAGGGCGTCCTGAGCATAAGCGGAGTAACTCTCCTGTTTGAGCGTCTGATCGCTGTCCGCGGCGGAAACGGTCGTACACTTGCTCAGATTGCCGTAAGACGGATGGTAAATATTGAAATCTTTTACATTCTTACAGCGAATCATATCCGTGCGCAGCAGGTCGTAATTCTCATACGACACGCCGGTCAGGATCTCATTGTAAAAGCCCGCGATATCCACGTTCCCCTGCAGGTCTGCACGGGTGGAATGCATGCGCTGCGTCGAGCCTTGCGTCGCATCCACACGACGGGTCAGGTTGCCGGTTTTCGCGTCATAGGCCATCACCCGCGCCTGGTTATCGCTGTATTTATCCTGGCTGTAACTGTAATCGAACTTCGCCGTCCACTGGCTGTTAAGGCGGTATTCCGCGTTGAGCTGCGCCAGATCGGACTGGCCATCGGTAATGTTGAACGGCTCGTCAAACCGGGTTTTACGGTCAACATTCACCGGCTGTTTGGTCGTGAGATCGAAGATCGTACCGCGATCGAACGGCGTCTTATAATCACGATGTGAATAGAGCACGGTCACGGTGGCGTCATCGCCAAACCAGGTCAGCGAGGGCGCGATAAAGGTGCTGCGCGCCTTGCCGAAACTTCGCCAGTAATCTTCGTCCTGGTACTCGCCCGTCAGGCGGTAAGCCAGGCGCGTTCCTTCAATGGGACCTGTGACATCGAGCTGGCCGGTACCGCCGCCAAAACTTGAGGAGGTGCCCGAGATCGAACCGCCAAACTGTTTTTCCGGACGTCGGGTGACCACATTGATAAGCCCTCCCGGATCGAGGATGCCGTACAGCGTTGAGGCCGGTCCCTTGAGGACTTCCACACGCTCGGTGGCCGCGTTAAAGCTGCGCGGCAGCACGGTGCGCAGGCCGTTGGTCATGATTGAGCCGTCGCGGTTCGCGCCAAATCCACGGCGTACAAACGCATCCTGCGTGCCGCCCAGCGTGTTGGTCTGCACCACGTTACTGACGTTATAGAGGGCTTCATCCAGCGTGGTAGCGTGCTGATCTTCCAGCACTTTATCGCTGACAGTATTTACCACCTGCGGGATATCCAGCATCGGCATATTGGTCAGTGTGGCGGTGGAGGTGTTCAGCGGCTGATAGCCGTTGGTGGCATCGGCCACGGCATTAGGATCGGCGGTGACGGTAAGCGTTTCGCCGTCCTGAGCCGCAGTGTTGTCTGCTGCCTGTACCAGCGGCGCCATAAACAGCAGTGAAAAGAGCGCGCGCCCTTTTACCCCAGAGAGTGAAGGAGTGAACGTAGCCATTACATCTGTTTTCCCGAAATATCCCGCGAATGAAGCGTCACGGAAGAATGTGTGAGTCATTGCCCTTTACGGTCTGCTCGTTAGCCATCGCTGGCATCGAACATGTAATTGAGAATCATTCAATCATGCGCTGATGTAGTAGTAAATGGAAAAAAGCAAAAATCGACTACAGCAGTACGTCCCCTCTGATACTTAGCCGGGTAAGTAATTAACTTATTGAAAATAAATTAATTAATGCATTTAGCGGTTTTCCCGATCCTGCCCGATAACCCTGGGGTTTTAAGGGTGTTTCTTCTCTTGACTACTACATGGCGCAGCGGCAAACTCTCAAAAGAGAATGAGTTTTATTTTTATTTGTTAGTTTTTTATTAAGTTGGCGTTCACGTGGCTCACAACACGAATAAGTCAGGACTGGTTCTTGAGAACCTCTCTGCTGGCTATCAGAAAAAAATCATCGTCGATGAGATCTCGCTTGCGATCCCCCCACAGAAAATAACCGTTCTGGTGGGCGCGAACGGCTGTGGAAAATCCACGCTACTGAGCACGATCGCACGTTTGCTGCAACCTCTCGGGGGAGCTGCGCTGCTGGATGGCAAAGCCATTCATCAACAGCCAACCAAAGCGGTCGCCCGTCAGCTGGGCATTCTGCCGCAGTCACCGCTGTTGCCGGAAGGGTTAACCGTGTTTGAGCTGGTTTCGCGCGGGCGTTTCCCCTGGCAAAATTTTATGCGCCAGTGGAGTGACGAAGACGAGCAGGCCGTGGAAGAGGCACTGCGCCTGACCGGTACGGCGGAGTTTGCCCATTTGCCGGTGGAAAGCCTTTCCGGCGGCCAGCGTCAGCGCTGCTGGATTGCGATGGCGCTTGCGCAGCAAACGCCCTATATCCTGCTCGACGAGCCGACAACGTTTCTTGACCTCCGCTATCAGGTGGAAATCCTTGAACTGCTGCATACGCTGACCCGCCAGCACGGGCGTACCGTCGTGGTGGTGCTGCACGATCTTAACTTCGCGGTGAACTACGGTGATTCCCTGGTCTTTTTACGCCAGGGGAAAGTAGAGGGCGTGCTTCACGAGGGCGATACCTGTACGCCGGAACTGATCAAAGCGGTGTTTGATGTTGACGTACATATGTCAGTTAATCCGCTCACCGGCAAACCGTTCTTCATGCCGTTTCGCCAGGTCGCAGAAAAATCATGATACGAACGTCACTGGCTTTTCTGCTTTTTGCGCTGCTGCTGGTGATGGGCGCAATTGCACATCTGGGCACGGGCGCACGCGTTATTTCTCCCCTGACGGTCGTGCAGGCTTTTGTCGATTTCGACCCGCGCAATTTCGACCATAACATCATTATCAGGCTGCGCCTGTTACGCCTCCTTGCGGCCATGCTGACCGGCGCTGCACTTGGCGTGGCAGGCGTCTTGCTGCAGTCCGTTATCCGTAACCCGCTGGGTGAGCCACATATTCTGGGGCTGAATGCCGGCGCCGCGCTGGCCGTCGTGCTGACAAGCGCACTCGGGTTCACTCTGCCGTTTGGCCGCCCGCTGATTGCCGCCGCCGGCGCCGCCGCACTGTTTCTGCTGGTACTGATGCTCTCCTCTTCGGGACGCACCGGGTTGACGCCGATGAAAGTCACCTTGTGCGGGGTGGCGATGTCGGCGTTCGCCTCCTCGATTACCGCCACGGTCCTGATCCTCGATGAGCAGACGCTTCTCGCCTTACGCACCTGGCTGGCGGGGGATTTGGCCGGGATAACAGAAGGGACGCTTCGCAGCGCTTCGTGGGCCGCTGGCGCGGGTTTCGCCCTTGCGCTCTGGCTGTCGCCATCACTCAATATGCTGGCACTGGGAGACCGGATGGCCCAGGGGCTTGGCGTATCGCTTCTCAGGACGCGCCTGTTCGCGCTGCTGGCAATCGCGCTGCTGTGCGGCGCGGCAGTCTCCGTTGCCGGGCCGATTGGTTTTATTGGCCTCGTGGTGCCGCAGCTGATACGGCGTCTGGTGACGGTGGATCTGCGCGTGATGGTGCCGCTTTCAGCCCTGTGTGGAGGGTTGGTTTTGCTGCTGGCGGATCTCGCCGCCCGCACGCTGTTTACCCCTAATGAACTGGCGACCGGCATTATGACCGCGCTGGTCGGTGCTCCCGTCTTTATCTTTATGGCCTCGAGGGCGTTCAAATGAGCCGGGCCGGACTGCGCGCGTTGCGTATTGGCACCTTTTCAACGCTGGTACGCCCGAGGGCGCTGGCCTGCCTTGCGCTGATTTCACTCACGGCCTTTATCCTGCTCGGGTTTGGCCTGACGCACGGCTCGCTGCCGATCCCGACGTCGGCCATCGGACGGGCGCTGCTGTATCCGCAAAGTCTGGAGGCGGATACGCGCTACATCGTGATGGATATCCGTCTGCCGCGTCTGCTGATGGCGGTGTTATGCGGTGCCATGCTCGGCATGGCGGGGGCAGCGATGCAGTCTGTCACCCGTAATGGCCTTGCCGACCCGGGGCTTATCGGCGTGAAAGAGGGATGTAGCGCGGCGGTGCTGGTGCTGATTTTTCAGTTCCCGGCGCTCAGCCTGGCCTGGCGACCGCTGGCGGGAATGGCGGGGGGCATACTCACCGCGCTGCTGGTGGTGGCGCTGGCGCGCGATATTTCGCGGCCGCGATTTATCCTGACGGGGATCGGTGTTTCATGGGCGTTTGCCGCGGCAATGGGGGTCTTTATGACCACCGCCGACGTGCGTGACGTGCAAACGGCGATGCTGTGGCTGGCGGGAAGCCTGCATGCCGCAAACTGGACGCTGGTGGGCATTGCGGCAGCCTGGACGCTGCCGGCATTTGCGCTATTGCTGTTGACCGCGCGCGCCGCAGACGTGGCCCTGATGGGCAACCCCACCGCAACGGGGCTTGGCGTACACACCTCACGGCTGGCGCTGCTGCGCGTGCTTGCCCCGGTGGTGCTAACCGCGGCCTGCGTCTCCTGCGTGGGCAGTATCGGTTTTGTGGGACTGATTGCGCCACATATGGCACGCCTGCTGCTGCGCGGCGGACAAACCGCGCTGCTGGCGGGAAGTGCCGTGCTGGGTGCGCTGCTGGTTCTGCTGGCAGATAACGTCGGACGTCTGGCTTTCCTGCCGCTGCAGCTGCCGGCAGGCGTAGTCATTTCATTGATTGGCGGACCGTTTTTCCTGCTGCTGCTCTGGCAGCGACGGGACAGATTTTAGGGGATGGTGATGCGTATACTTTTTTCGATGTTGTTGCTGGTGGGATTTACCGTGAGTGCGGCGGAGCCGACGCAGACGTTTACCGACGATCTGAACCGCAAAGTGACTGTGCCCCTTCATCCGAAGCGGATTGTCTCGCTGCACGATCTGGATATCACCATTCCGCTGATTGAGCTCGGCGTGCCGCCAGTGGCAAGCCACGGGCGCACGCGGCCGGACGGTAGCCATTTTCTGCGCGCCAGCGGCATGCTGACGGGCGTTGATTTTGATAACGCCGACATCAAATTTATCGGCTCCGCGGATATCGACATCGAGGCCATCGCCGCTGCAAAGCCGGATCTGATCATCACCGAACCAACCCGTAACACGCCGGTTGAACAGCTGGAGAAAATTGCCCCGACGGTGAGTATCGATCATCTCGATGGCGGCGCGCCGGAGATCTACCGCAAGCTGGCACAGCTCACGGGCACCGAAGCCCGGCTGAAGATCCTTGAACGTCGCTATCAGGAGCAGATTAACGCCCTGAAAGCGACCATCGACACCCGCAACATCACCGTGTCGGTGATACAGGCCAACCAGGGCAAAATCAACGCCATGCACAGCTACCACTCGCTGGGGCGCGTGCTGCGTGACGCAGGATTCACATTCCCGCCGCTGATTGAGTCCATCCCTGACGGCGGTCGAATTGACGTCAGCGCCGAGCGTCTGCCCGAGCTGGATGCAGATTTTGTCTTTGCCACCTGGCGCGGGGATACCGGCGGCAAACCGCAGGATGAGCTGGCAGCGATGGATGCCGTGATGCCTGGCTGGTGTCAGTTCCTCAATGCCTGTCGCACCGGCCACTACATACTGATCTCCCGTGAAGAGGCCATCTCGAACTCCTTTGCCTCCTTAGGCCTGATGGCCGCCCAGGTGCAGTCGCAGATTGCCGGTCGACCGCTGCCGGAGGCGTCACAGTGATCAGAAAAGACAAAGCCCGGGTTGATGTCTATGGCGACCGCTTTCGCTCGCGGGGGCACCAGCTCACGCCGCGCCTGCTGCAGGTTGCGCGTTACATCAATGAAAACCGCGAAGCGGTGATGGAGCAGACGGCGATGGAAATTGCCGCGTTGCTGAAAACCTCGGACGCTACGGTGGTACGCGCCATTCAGGCTCTTGGCTTTGCCGGGCTGCGTGACCTGAAGCAGACTCTGGAGCAGTGGTTTGGGCCGGTGGTCTCCTCCAGCGAAAAAATGTCCACCACGGTGAATACGCTCACCAGCGACGTGAACGCGAGCATCGATTTTGTGCTGGAAGGGCATCAGCATACCTGTGACGTGCTATCCGAGCCGCACAACCGCTACGCAATGGCGCAGGCGGTGTCGTTGCTGGCGCAGGCACGCCAGGTCGCGATCTTTGGGATTGGTGCTTCCGGCATTCTGGCCGAGTACACTTCCCGGCTGTTCAGCCGTATCGGCCTGCCCGCTATTGCGCTCAACCGCACCGGCATTGGTCTGGCAGAGCAGTTGATAGCCTTACAGCGCGGCGACGTGCTGGTGATGATGGCGCAAAAATCGGCCCACCGGGAAGGACAAACTACGCTGCGTGAAGCGAAACGGCTGGGTATTCCCACGATATTGCTGACCAATGCTACGGACTCGCGCTTCAGCAAAGAGGCCAGCGTGGTGATCCACGTTCCGCGCGGCGGTGAAAAGGGCAAAATTCCGCTCCACGGCACGGTGCTGCTGTGTCTGGAGATGATCATTTTGTCTGTAGCGTCAACGGAGCCCCAGCGCACCATCAGGTCGATGAAGCGCATTAACGAATTTCATCGCGGGTTAAAACCGGGCAAGAAGAGCGGGTGAGGGGATCACGCCGCGCCATGATTTTTCCGGTACTGCAGCGGCGTCTCACCAATCCCTTTTTTAAAGGCGCTGATAAACCACGTCACGTCGGAAAATCCCACCTGCGCGGCAATCTCACGCACGCTGGCATCACTGTGCAGCAAGTACTCGCAGGCTTTTCGCAGCCGTAGCGTATTCAGATAGTCGTGGATCTTCTCGCCTGTTTCCGCATGGAATTTTCGCGATACATAGCTGCGTGATTTTCCCAGCTCAGCCGCCAGCGCATCCAGGCGAAATTTCTCCCGATAGTGCTCATCCAGCCAGAACATCACCTGACTTGCCACTCCCTGACTGCTCCCCGGGGCACCGTCGTTATCATCCGGCAGCATGGCAAACAGGCTAATCAACAGCCCGGCAATGTTTTCGCTATTCAGCGGCGGCTGATAACAGCCAAGAAGATAATCGATATGCTTCTGGCAATGCGCCAGGTCAGCGACCCAGGCCTCGCCGCCACGACGAGACAGCTTCTGCAGACGCTGCTGAGCCTGCGGAAAATCACGCAGGGTTTTCAGTACGGCATGCTGGTCGAGATGAATAATGGTGCGCCTGTAAAGGGCTTCTGCCTTCTCGTCCACCATCACCTTATGCAGGGTAAACGGTGGGAAGAAAAACAGCCGCCCGGGGCGCATGGTGTAATGACGGTTATCGACAATCGCCACGCCAAAGCCTTCTTCCACATAGAGAATTTCCAAACACTGATGCCAGTGGTGATAGCGCACCGTATTGGCGAACAGGCGGCTAAACGACACCACGGTGTCATTTAAGGTAATCAGCTCCAGATGATCGGATGTTGGCGTGTCGCGCATAGTGCAATAAAACTCAACTTTTTCCCGTCAGAATCTCTTTATAAACCACCTTTTTAAATTTTCTTAACTGCGGGTTTATTCATCGCTCTTACCTGTGACATGGCTAACATTTCTGCCCCGTGTGGATTCACTATGCTTTGCCGCAGTTGATTACGAGGGTGAGCGTATGTGGGCGGCAAATAAAGAAAAATCAAATCCGTTGTCTTCACGCCAGGATATCGTGGCGTCACTGAATACTCTGTTGAGTGCGCTGGATAAAGCGTTTGCGCCGGGCAGTTCACGATTTTCGCTGGGTGAAACCTGTGCGCATTACAGCACGGATATCGCGCAGATGGAGGGACTCTCACGTGCGCTATGGGGGCTGTTTCCGCTGCTGGCATCCGGCGATGCCAGCCCCTTTTGCGAAAAATACCTTACCGCGATCAAACTCGGCACCGATCCGCACAGTGACGGTTACTGGGGCGAAACCGGCCCCTACGATCAGCGTCTGGTCGAGATGGCGGCCTACGGTCTGGGGCTTGCCCTGCTGGGGGATAAACTCACCGCGCACTTCACCGGGCGCGAGGTCATAAACCTGCAGGCATGGCTCAACCAGATCACCCATGCGCAAATGCCGGACAGCAACTGGAACTACTTTGCCATTATGGTGCAGCTCGGTTTTAAGCGCGCCGGGCTGCCGTATGACCAGACGGCGATTGACCGACGGTTTGCGATGATGGAGGCCTATTACCTTGGCGATGGCTGGTATTCCGACGGGCCGGGGCGGCCGAAAGACTATTACATCTCGATGGCATTCCATTTCTACGGCCTGATTTACGCCACCCTGAGCGGTGACGAGGAGAGGGCGCAGGTGCTGCGAGCGCGTTCGCGTCTGTTCGCCGAAGACTTTATCTACTGGTCAGCCGCCGACGGTGCCTCGGTACCGTTTGGTCGCAGCCTGACCTATCGCTTTGCAATGGTCGCCTTCTGGAGTGCCGTCGCCTTTTCCGGTCTGGAGGTGTTCACGCCGGGGATTGTGAAGGGCATCGTGCTGCGCCATCTGCGCTGGTGGCAACAACAGCCCATCACCGATCGGGACGGCATTCTGACCCTCGGTTTTGCTTATCCGAACCTGGCGATGTGTGAGGACTATAACGCCCCCGGCTCGCCATACTGGGCGCTGAAAACCTACCTGATTCTGGCGATGCCGGAGGACCATCCGTTCTGGCAGGCTGAAGAGCAGCCGCTGCCCGCGCTTGCGGAAAAACGCGTCATCCCGCATGCACAGCAGATCCTGATGCATGCCGGTCAGTCGCAGCACGTCACTATGCTTACCGCCGGGCAGCTTGAGCTGAATAACTACGTGAATACGGAAGCCAAATACACCAAATTTGCCTACTCCAGCCGCTTTGGTTTCACGATTGAGCGCGGACGGTTTGGCCTGAAACATGCCGCCTGCGACTCCATGCTGCTGCTGGCAGACGGGGATAACTATTTCCGCGGTCGCCGCGAATGTGAAGCGGTGCGGGTCACTGAAGATTATCTCTACTCACGCTGGTCTCCGTGGCATGACGTCCATATCGAAACCTGGCAAGTGCCGTTTGGTGAGTGGCACCTGCGCCTGCACCGCATCAATAGCGCCCGTCGACTGAATACGGCGGAGGGCGGATTTGCGGTGATGAACACCGAACCGCAGATCCGTGAGAACGGATGCTGGCTTGTCGCCGGTAACGGTACCAGCGTGCTGGTCGATCTCTCTCCGGTGGTTAACCGTGAACCGGACAGCATCGTCACACCGCCGAACAGCAGCATTATGTTCCCGGAATGCGCTGCCATTCCGCTGTTGAAAACCACGCTTGCGCAGGGGGAGAGCTGGCTCTGTTGTGCAGCCGTCGCCGGCGAAAGCCAGCCGGTTATGGCAGTCCCACAACTGAATATTAGCGAGAACCGGGTTGTTATCCGCGAGCCCGGCAGTGAGCGACAGCTGTCGTTCTCATTATAAAAACTCTGACCCTACACGTCGGCGAGGATGATATGAAAAAGACCGCTACAACAAACAGAACTGAATATTACAAAATCAGCAGTTTTATATTTCTCTATTTCTTTACCTGGTCTGCCAGTATTGGCCTGCTGGCTATCTGGTTAGGCCAGAAAGCGAACCTCAGTGGTTCGGTGATTGGTACCGTATTTGCGGTGAACGGGATTTTCTCCGTCATTCTGAAGCCCATCTATGGCTATATTCTCGATAAGATCGGCATGAGCAAATACCTGCTCTATTTTGTGGTGGCAATGTCTGCCCTGATGGCGCCGTTCTTTATTTATGTCTATCAGCCGCTGTTAATGTCCAACACGCTGCTGGGGATTATTATTGGCGCACTCTATTTAAGCTTTGCCTGGTATGCGGGCGTGGCGGCGTGCGAATCCTATTCTGACCGTTTTAGCCGTTTAAACGGTATGGAGTTTGGTCAGATCCGGATGTGGGGCTCCCTTGGCTGGGCAGTGGCGTCCTCCTTCTCCGGCCTGCTGTTTAATCTCTCGCCAGCGTATAACTTTATTATGGGCAGCGTGGCATCGGTAGTGATGCTGATTGTCCTGTTGAGCCTGAAAGTGAACACTAACTCCGCACATGCCGGCGAAGTGCTGACAAAAGAGAAAATTGCCCCGTCAGACGTTTACGCGCTGCTGCGTAACCGTAAATTCTGGGCCTTCTGTCTGTACGTGGCCGGTGTGGCGTGGATGATGTTTATCGCCGAGCAGCAGTTTTCGCGCTATTTCGTGACCTTCTTTGATGATATTCACCAGGGCAATGCGGTGTTTGGTTATCTGGGGACCGTGCAGTCGGGAATGGAGTTTGTCATGTATATGGTGATCCCGCTGCTGGTGAACGCTATTGGCGCCAAACGTGGGCTGTTAATTGTCGGGCTGGTGGTCGGTGCGCGTCTGATTATTTCCGGTCTGTGTGATTCACATCTGTTAATTTCCATTCTTAAGCCGCTGTACGGTCTGGAAATTTGTCTGCTGCTGGTCTCCGTCTTTAAATATATTGCCGAACATTTCGATAAGCGCGTTAACGCCACCATGTATTTGCTGGGATATCAGGCGATGCTGTACGTCGGCAATGTCGTGGTCTCGTCGCCTGCTGGCTATATGTATGACCGCATCGGTTTCGAGAACACTTATATCATCATGGGCGCCACGGCGCTGATCTTCACGTTTATTTCTGCCTTTACGTTATCTGCCTGCCAGAGTAAATGGCGCGGCCCCCGCGCGCTGAACGTAGCAGAACCCTCATCACGATAATTAAGCCGTCAAAGAAGGAACCGAAATATGTTAAGTCGTATCGCAGAGGAACGCCTGCCCGCTATCCCCGTGCCCGTTGATTCGCGCGTATTCCGCGATGAACTGAGTTCAGCGCGCGACCATGTCCTCGCGCTGATTAGCCGCCATTTAACGGCGTTTGGTGAGCAGTTCCCGGCGGAAACCTGCCAGCAGGGTTTTTATCCGCTGACCGACAACGTGGAGTGGACCACCAGCTTCTGGACCGGGCAGCTGTGGCTGGCGTGGGAGATGAGCGGCGAAGCGAAATTCCGCGCGATGGCGGAAAAACATGTGCGCTCGTTTGGCCTGCGTATCGCCGGGCGCCACGACACTAACACCCACGATCTGGGCTTTTTGTATACGCTCTCCTGCGTGGCGGCCTGGCGACTGACCGGTAACCGTGAGGCGCGTGGCTTCTCGCTGCTGGCGGCGGAGGCGCTGCTGGAGCGCTTCCACGAGAAGGCAAAGATTATTCAGGCGTGGGGCGATCTGGCTGACCCGGAACAGGCCGGGCGGATGATTATCGACTGCAATATGAACCTGCCGCTGCTCTACTGGGCGAGCGAACAGACGGGCGATCCGCGCTTTGCCGATGCCGCCAAAGCACACGTGATGCAGGCAGCGAGGTACCTTATCCGTGAAGATGCCTCAACGTTCCACACCTACTATATGGATGTGCACACCGGCGCGCCGCGCTACGGCAATACTCAGCAAGGCTATGCCGATGACTCCTGCTGGTCGCGCGGGCAGGCGTGGGGAATTTACGGCTTCCTGTTGAGCTACATCTATACCGGTGATGCGACGATGATTGCCCTGTCGAAACGGCTGGCGAACTACTTCCTCAACCGTCTGCCGGAAGATTACGTCTGCCACTGGGACCTGGCGCTGGTCGGCACGGATGCGCTACGCGACGCGTCCTCGGCGGCGATTGCGGTATGTGGCCTGCTGGAGCTGGTGAAGCATCTGCCGGTGACCGACCCGGATCGCGAGCGGTATTCTGAATGGGCAAAAGGAATGATGTCGTCACTGACGAAACACTACCTGATGGGCAAAGATGAGAAGGGAACTGGGCTGCTGAAGCACTCCGTTTATCATCTGGCAAGCAATAAAGGCGTGGACGAGTGCGCGAGCTGGGGGGACTACTTCTACGTGGAGGCGTTGGTCAGGTTTACCCAAAGCTGGAAGTTGTACTGGTAATATGCCTCCCTGACCCTCTCCCGGAAGGGGGAGGGCAGGAATCAGGAACTGGGTAAACTTACACCCCTTGCTCCAGAATGCGGATATGCGTTTCCAGCACATCGCCCTTCACCGCGTCGCTCCACGCTTTCATGTGCGCGGTCTGCAGGTGGGCTTCAAGATGGGCCACGGTTTCCCACTGCTCAATCATAATGATCGAGTCTGGGGCAGTAGCCTGGAAGCTGGCGGTGGTGGTGGCGTCGACCATCGGCGCGTAGCCGTGGCAGCCTTCTTCCTTCAGTACGGTGGGGATAATTTTCACGAACTCATCCAGCACCGCCTGGCGGTGATGTTGGCCTGGACGAGTACGGATTTCAGCAATAACAGTAAGCATGGTTAACTCCTTCTAATTCCAGGTTACCAGTTAAGCAAAAATTTCCGCGAGATGCTTGCGATATTCTGCGATATAGCGCGGGACGTCAGGCATTTTGATGACGTCGTTAACGATAAAGGTTGGCAGCGGCGTCATTCCTAGGAACTGGTTAGCTTTGTGGAACGGCAAATACGCGCCGTCAACGCCCACCCCTTCGAAGAACTGATCTTTCTCGGTGAACGCTTCCAGCGGTGCGTTCCAGGTCAGGGACAGCATATATTTTTTGCCCTGAATCAGGCCGCCAGAACCGTATTTTTTGGATGCGTCGGAGCGGGTGCGACCGTCGCTGGCGTACAGTGCGCCATGGCCTTCGGTGAAGACATCATCCATGTATTTTTTCACGGTCCAGGGGGCGCCCATCCACCAGCCAGGCATCTGCCAGATAATCACGTCAGCCCACAGGAAGTTCTGCACTTCCGCGTTGACATCGTAATCGCTGTCCGCGCGCACGACCTTAACATCATGCCCGGCGTCGCGCAGAAAACCGTCCGCGACCTCGGTCAGGGTGTCATTCAGCTGGCCTTTAGAGTGCGCAAATTCTTTTGCACCGTTGATAATCAGAATGTTGCTCATGAGGTGTCCTCGAAGATGAAAGTATGGCGAGGATTTTACGCGCGCGAGCGATGCGGTTAAATGAGCAAAATGTGCAAAGTCTTTTGCATTAAACGCAATAATCCCTTACCAGCTGACCTTCACTTCGAAGCCGCCTTCTGCCGCATTGCCCAGCGCGACGCGCATACCATGCAGGGCGGCAATGCGCCTGACGATAGATAACCCCAGGCCGCTACCCGTTGCATCCTGTCCCGGTGGGCGATAAAAACGCTCACCAATACGCGCCAGCGCATCGGTGGAAACGCCGGGGCCGGTGTCACGCACGGTAAAACGCCGGGTGTCCAGCGTGACGTCCACCACGCTGCCATGCGGGCTATAACGCACGGCGTTGTCCAGCAGGTTACGCACCAGCAGGCTCAGCAGCAGCGGCTGGCCCTGACGTGTGACCTGCGGGGCATGAATGTTCAGGCGAATATCAATCCCGGCCTGCTGTGCCGGATGCCAGATATCCAGCACCGCCGACTGCAGGAGATCGGCCATCACGATCGGTTCGATATCGTCGAGGTTATCCAGCGAGTCCAGACGCGACAGCGTAAGGAGCTGATCCACCAGCCGGGATGCGCGATCGATACCCGCATGCAGCTGCGCCAGCGCTTTTTGCTGCGCCTGCGGATCGTCCTGATACAGTTGCGCCACGTCGGTTTGCACCTTCAGGGCCGCGAGAGGGCTGCGTAGCTCGTGCGCGGCATCTGAGGTAAAACGACGCTCGCGGGTCATCATCTCCTGGGTTCGCGTGAACAGATGGTTCAGCGAGTCGAGCAGCGGGCGCACCTCAGTGGGAACCCCCTGAGTCGGGAGCGCGTCGGTGGCATCCGGTGAGCGGGAGCGCAGGGTCTGCGCCAGTTTTTTTAACGGTTTCAGTTCCCGGCTCAGCAGAACGATCAGCAACAGCAGCATCAGAGGCAGCGCCACCAGCCACGGGGTCAACTGGGAGCTGACCACATCTACCGCCATCTCCTGGCGATACTCCCACTCCTGGCCGACCACCACGCGGTACTTCCCGTCGGGTGAGGTGAGCCATAAAAAACGCCACTCGTCGTTGTCGCCCTGTAGCCGTCCATTATCAAACCCGTCGCGGCGATAGTGGTACGGAATGTCCCGCCCGTTTTCGCCGTCATTTAATATCATCTTGCCGTCGGTGGCGTAGATGGCGAAGGCCAGCGCGTCGTCATCCAGACGACCGTGCTTCGCTTTTTTGGGGATCTCACGCATCCGTTCGGGGGCCCGGATCTCATCCAGATCCATGGTCAACAGCCGTTTGGCAAACAGCATCTGCTGCGTATCGAACAGCTTATCCAGCGTGTGGGTGGTCTGCTGCCAGGCGACCAGGCTTGCGGCAAACCACGCCGTCAGCGACAGCACTAAAAAGAGGAGCGTCAGGCGCAGCTTCAGGCTCAGGCGTTGGGTCAGTTTCATGCGTCACCCAGGGTATAGCCGATACCGTGCACGGTGCGGATAAATTCGCTGCCCAGTTTACGACGAAGATGGTGGACGTGGACTTCAACGGCGTTGCTGGAGACGTCGTCGTCCCAGGTGTAGAGCTTTTCCTCGATCAGCTTGCGCGGCAGCACGCGGCCCGCGTTACGCATCAGCAGCTCCAGCAGGGCGAACTCTTTCGGCTTGAGCGTCAGCGTTTCGCCGTCCAGCGTGGCCACGAGACTGGTGGGATCGAGCGTGACCTTTCCGTGGTGCAACTCGCTGCGGGTCTGGCCGTGGCTTCGGCGCACCAGCGCCTCAAGGCGGGCAGCCACTTCGATCAGTGCAAAGGGCTTGCACAGGTAATCATCCGCCCCCAGACGCAGCCCTTCGACACGCTGGTTCAACGCATCCCGCGCCGTCAGAATCAATACCGGCTCGCGGCGTCCGCTTTCGCGCCAGGCGCGCAGAATCTCCAGTCCGTCGATTTCCGGCAGCGTCAGATCCAGCACTACGGCATCATACGGTGCAGAATGAAGCGCGGTCTGGCCGGTTTTTCCGTCGGTGAACCAGTCCACGCTAAAGCCCATTTTGCTTAACCCCGCTTTGATGCCATCGCCGATCAGCTTGTCGTCTTCAACCAGTAAAATGCGCATGTTCCCTCCTTGATAACGTCAGTAAACCCTCTGCATCAGCCTGCTGTACAGTAATAATAAATAAATTTTTCCCTTAAGAAGTTGTTAAGGTTTACCCTGTTAAATGGACTGCGAAACCACATTAAAGGGAGAGTTAATATGAAAAAATTCGCTGCGATTGCCGCCTTCATGATGATGACCACTGCCCCTGTTTTTGCTGCACAGGGCGGATTTAACGGCCCCTCTGCCGCACAAACCCAGGCCCAGACGCAGGCGGGCGGTTTTGTCGATAATGACGCGAACCTCACCACCGCGGTGAAAGTGAAGGACATGAAGGACGACAGCTGGGTGAAGCTGCGCGGGAACATCACTCAGCGCCTGTCTGATGACCGCTACACCTTCCGCGATGAGACCGGTACGGTTAACGTGGAGATTGACCACAAGCGCTGGAACGGCGTGACCGTAACCCCGCAGGATAAGGTGGAAATCCAGGGTAAAGTTGATAAAGAGTGGAACGATTTTGAAATCGACGTGAAGCAGGTTATCAAACTGAACAAATAACCCCGAAAGGGCCGCGGATGCGGCCCTTTTTCTTTGTGACTCAACACGCCAGATAAGGTAGTATCTGCGGCAATATTGCCTGAAACCTTTCGGTTTCTGAGTTGAGGAATCACACATAATGAGCGATATGGCAGAGCGCCTCGCGCTACATGAATTCACGGAAAACGCCTACCTGAACTACTCCATGTACGTCATCATGGACAGGGCGTTGCCGTTTATCGGGGATGGCCTGAAGCCCGTTCAGCGCCGCATCGTCTATGCGATGTCCGAGCTGGGGCTGAATGCGACCGCCAAGTTCAAAAAATCCGCCCGTACCGTCGGTGACGTACTGGGTAAATACCATCCGCACGGCGACAGCGCCTGTTATGAAGCGATGGTGCTGATGGCACAGCCGTTCTCTTACCGTTATCCGCTGGTGGATGGTCAGGGGAACTGGGGGGCGCCGGACGATCCGAAATCCTTCGCAGCGATGCGTTATACCGAATCCCGTCTCTCCCGCTATGCTGAAGTGCTGCTGGGCGAGCTGGGTCAGGGAACCGTGGACTGGGTGCCAAACTTCGACGGTACGATGCAGGAGCCGAAAATGCTGCCTGCGCGTCTGCCGAACATCCTGCTGAACGGCACTACCGGTATCGCGGTGGGTATGGCGACGGACATTCCGCCGCACAACCTGCGTGAAGTGGCGAAAGCCGCCATCACCCTGATTGAACAGCCGAAAACCACGCTGGACGATCTGCTGGATATCGTGCAGGGGCCGGACTACCCGACCGAGGCCGAAATCATCACCTCGCGCGCGGAAATCCGCAAAATCTACCAGAACGGCCGCGGCTCCGTGCGCATGCGTGCGGTGTGGACCAAAGAGGACGGCGCAGTGGTCATCACCGCGCTGCCGCACCAGGTCTCCGGCGCGAAAGTGCTGGAACAGATTGCCTCCCAGATGCGCAATAAAAAGCTGCCGATGGTGGATGACCTGCGCGACGAATCCGACCACGAAAACCCGACGCGTCTGGTGATCGTGCCGCGTTCCAACCGCGTGGACATGGAGCAGGTGATGAACCACCTGTTTGCCACCACCGATCTGGAAAAAAGCTACCGCATCAACCTGAACATGATCGGCCTCGACGGTCGTCCGGCAGTGAAAAACCTGCTGGAGATCCTGAGCGAATGGCTGACGTTCCGCCGCGATACCGTTCGCCGCCGTCTGAACTATCGACTGGAAAAAGTGCTTAAACGCCTGCACATCCTTGAAGGTTTGCTGGTGGCGTTCCTCAATATCGACGAAGTTATTGAGATAATCCGTTCCGAGGACGAGCCGAAGCCGGCGCTGATGTCGCGCTTTGGCATCAGTGAAACCCAGGCCGAAGCGATCCTTGAACTGAAACTGCGTCATCTCGCCAAACTCGAAGAGATGAAGATCCGCGGTGAGCAGAACGAACTGGAAAAAGAGCGCGATCAGCTGCAGGCGATCCTCGCGTCCGAACGCAAGATGAACAACCTGCTCAAGAAAGAGCTGCAGGCTGACGCCGATGCATTCGGTGACGACCGTCGTTCTCCGCTGCATGAGCGCGAAGAAGCGAAGGCGATGAATGAGCACGACATGCAGCCATCTGAGCCGGTCACCATTGTGCTGTCTCAGAGCGGCTGGGTGCGCAGTGCTAAAGGTCACGATATCGACGCGCCAGGGTTGAGCTACAAGGCGGGCGATAGCTTTAAGGCCGCCGTGAAAGGTAAGAGCAACCAGCCGGTCGCCTTTATCGACTCGACGGGGCGCAGCTACGCCATCGACCCGATCACGCTGCCTTCTGCCCGCGGACAGGGCGAACCGCTTACCGGTAAGCTGACGCTGCCGCCGGGTGCGACGGTTGACCATATGCTGATGGAAGCCGATGACCAGAAACTGCTGCTGGCGTCTGACGCGGGGTACGGCTTTATCTGTACCTTTAACGATCTTGTTTCCCGCAACCGTGCCGGTAAGGCGCTGATCAGCCTGCCTGACAACGCGCATGTGATGCCGCCGCTGGTGGTGGAAAACGATAGCGATATGCTGCTGGCGATCACTGCCGCCGGACGTATGCTGATGTTCCCGGTCAGCGACCTGCCGGAATTGTCAAAAGGCAAGGGCAACAAGATCATCAGCATCCCGTCAGCGGAAGCGGCGAAAGGGGTAGATGGTCTGGCGCACCTCTTTATTCTGCCGCCGCAGAGCACGCTGACCATTCATGTCGGCAAACGTAAAATCAAGCTTCGACCGGAAGAGTTGCAGAAAGTGGTGGGCGAGCGCGGTCGACGCGGCTCGTTGATGCGCGGCCTGCAGCGTATTGACCGCGTGGAGATTGACTCTCCTGCGCGCAGTACCGCGGGCGACAGCGAAGAGTAACGCCGTTATCTCCCCCTCTGTTCCGGAGGGGGAATTTCAATAAAATTTCCCGTAAAATCGTTGTTAATTCGTGCGTTGCGATTAACAATACGCGCTCGTAATAAAGTCCTTACCTGGCCACAGGTGAAGTATAATTGTCAGCTGTCAGGGCTTCAGAGGTCGCTATGCTATTCATTGTTCGTTTAATTCTTACCATTATTTACTGCATTCTGGTCTGTATTTTCGGCTCTATTTATTGCCTGTTCAGTCCGCGCAATCCGAAACATGTCGCCACCTTTGGCCATATGTTCGGCCGCCTTGCGCCGCTGTTTGGCCTGAAGGTTGAAAAACGCCTGCCGGAAGGGGCTGAGAACTTCGGTAACGCCATCTTTATCGCTAACCATCAGAACAACTACGATATGGTGACGGCCTCCAACATTGTTCTGCCACCGACCGTGACCGTGGGCAAAAAGAGCCTGCTGTGGATCCCTTTTTTCGGCCAGCTGTACTGGCTGACCGGTAACCTGCTGATTGACCGTAACAACCGCGCGAAAGCGCACAGCACTATTGCTGAAGTGGTTAATCACTTCAAAAAGCGCAGGATCTCAATCTGGATGTTCCCGGAAGGGACGCGCAGCCGTGGTCGTGGCCTGCTGCCGTTCAAAACCGGTGCGTTTCATGCTGCAATTGCGGCAGGTGTTCCAATTATTCCTGTGTGTGTTTCCAATACTTCTAATAAGATTAATCTTAACCGCCTGAATAACGGGCTGGTGATTGTCGAAATGCTGCCGCCGGTGGATACCAGCAAATACGGTAAAGATCAGGTTCGCGAGCTGGCAGCACACTGCCGTGAACTGATGGCTCAGCATATTGCGCTGCTCGACAAAGAAGTCGCAGAGAGAGAAGCCGCCGGTAAGAAGTAAGCCGGCGTTAAAAGGGAAAACGAATTCCCGCGTTGTTAGTCGTTTCAGATGGAGCTTATATGTCATTCAGTCGGCGTCAGTTTATTCAGGCTTCCGGGATCGCCCTTTGTGCGGGTGCGCTGCCGCTGACAGCCAACGCCGCCGGGCAGCAACAGCCGCTGCCCATTCCGCCGTTAATAGAATCCCGTCGCGGGCAGCCGCTTTTCCTGACGCTACAGCGCAGCCACTGGTCCTTTACCCAGGGCACGCGTGCGCCGGTGTGGGGCATTAACGGGCGTTACCTTGGGCCGACCATACGCGTGTGGAATGGCGATGACGTTAAGCTGATCTACAGTAACCGTACGACAGAAAATGTCGCCATGACCATCAGTGGTTTACAGGTGCCTGGCCCGCTGCTTGGCGGCGCGGCGCGCATGATGTCGCCTAACGCTGACTGGGCGCCCGTTCTGCCGATTCGTCAGAGCGCGGCGACGCTCTGGTATCATGCCAATACCCCTAACCGCACGGCCCAGCAGGTGTATAACGGCCTGGCCGGTATGTGGCTGGTGGAAGATGAAATCAGTAAATCCCTGCCAATCCCGAACCACTATGGCGTGGATGATTTTCCGGTCATTATTCAGGACAAACGGCTGGATAATTTCGGTACGCCGGAATACAGCGAGCCGGGCAGCGGTGGCTTCGTTGGCGATACGCTGCTGGTTAACGGCGCGCAAAGTCCGTATGTCGAAGTGTCGCGCGGATGGGTACGTCTGCGTCTGCTGAACGCCTCTAACTCGCGCCGCTACCAGCTGCAAATGAGCGATGGCCGTGCGCTACACGTCATCTCCGGCGACCAGGGCTTTTTACCGGCCCCGGTTTCCGTGAAGCAGCTGGCGCTGTCGCCAGGTGAACGCCGCGAAATCCTTATTGATATGACCAACGGTGATGAGGTGTCGATCACCTGTGGCGAAGCGGCCAGCATTGTGGACCGCATTCGCGGTTTCTTTGAGCCGTCGAGTATCCTGGTCTCCACCCTGGTGCTGACCCTGCGTCCTACCGGCCTGCTGCCGCTGGTGACCGACAGCCTGCCGATGCGCCTGCTACCGCAGGAGATCATGAGCGGTTCGCCGGTGCGCAGCCGCGATATCAGCCTGGGCGACGATCCGGGGATCAACGGCACGCTGTGGGACGTTAACCGTATCGATATTACCGCGCAGCAGGGTACCTGGGAGCGCTGGACGGTTCGCTCGGACATGCCGCAGTCGTTCCATATCGAAGGGGTGAGTTTCCTGATCCGCAACGTCAATGGCGCGATGCCGTTCCCCGAAGACAGGGGCTGGAAGGATACCGTCTGGGTGGATGGGCAGGTCGAACTGCTGGTCTACTACGGACAGCCTTCGTGGCCGCACTTCCCGTTCCTGTTCCACAGCCAGACGCTGGAGATGATGGACAGGGGTTCCGTCGGCCAGATGCTGGTCAACCCGGCACCCTAAACCACGATACGATTCCCGGTTCGCCGGGAATTTTTATGCCCGCCAGAAAAAGCGTGAGCACAGGATCAGTACCGGATAAATTTCCAGACGCCCCATAATCATCGCCGCACACATCAACAGCTTGGCCTCGTCTTTTAACGTCCCGAAGGTTGATGCCGTTTCGCCGAACCCCAGCCCCATATTGTTAATGCAGGCCGCAACGGTGGCAAATGACGTGAACAGATCGTATCCCAGCAGGTTCAGCGCCCAGACGAAAAAGCCCGTTATCATCACGTAGAGAAAAAAGAAGCTCCACACCGAGCGCAGAACGCGTTCATTCACGACGCTTTTGCCGACCTTAATACTCAGCAGCGCGCGCGGATGCGCGAGTTGATTCATCTCCTGAATACACTGTTTAAACATGATGAGAAAACGCAGCGCTTTGATCCCGCCGCAGGTAGAGCCGACGCAGCCGCCAAAAAAGCTGGCGCTCAACAGCAGGAAAATGGTGTGGGGAGGCCAGTGAGCGTAATCGGCCGTCGAAAGACCATTGTCGGTCATCATGGAGCTGGCCAGAAAGAAGGCATGTACCAGGCTGTCGGTACCGTTGTACATCCCCGCGTGCCACACCTGCCAGGCGGTGATGGCGATAATGACGGTGGCGGCACCGAGAAAGAATTTCACCTCCGGGCTGCGCCGAATCGGTTTCAGCGTGCGGCGCGCGATGACGACATACCAGAGGGTAAAGTTAAACGCGGAAAGCAGTGAAAAAGCCCCGGCGACAAGCTCAATCGCGTGGCTGTCGTAAAACCCGATGCTCTCACTTCGGGTTGAAAACCCACCCAATGAGACGGTGGAAAGCCCGTGACAGACGGCGTCAAAAAAGGGCATGCCCGCCAGCCAGTACGCCAGCGTGCAGACCAGTCCCAGCGCCAGATAGGTTACCCACAGCGTACGCGCGGTATCGGCGAGTCGGGGCGTCAGGCGCTCCTCCTTGAACGGCCCAGGCATTTCCGACTGATACAGCTTCATGCCACCGATACCGAGCAGCGGCAGGACCGCGACGGCCAGTACGATGACCCCTAATCCGCCAATGAAATTGAGCTGAGCGCGGTAATAAAGGTACGACTTCGGCAGGGCACTGACGTCTCCAATCACCGTCGCCCCGGTGGTGGTGATCCCTGAGACCCCTTCAAAGAGCGCATCGGAAAAGGAGAGTTGCAGACCGTCATCCATCCATAACGGCATGGCGCTAATCAATGAAAACAGCAGCCAGAACAGAACGATAATCACGAAACCGTCACGGGTGCGCAGCTGTATACCGGAATGACGTGTTGCCCGCCAGGTGAGTCCGCCAAGGGTAAAAAAGGTCAAAAAGGTGGTTAAAAAAGCAAAGTAGGTTCGCTCTTTATTCAGCAGGGCGATAACCATCGGCGGCAGCATGGACAGGCTGTACAGAAGAACCAGAAAACCGCAGAGGTGAAGCACAACCCGCAGCTGGGACACATGTAACGAATCGTTGAACTTCACAAAGAAACTCCGTGCCAGAATGCATCCCGGTAACTGATTACCGCAAGATATAGTGGATATTATGATCCAAAATTAACAGTGCGCTGTATTTTAACGGCTTCCAGGATTTTCTGTTTACTTCTTGCATCCTTTTCTTCAAATCCGGCGGACTAACAGCGTATAATCCCGCTCCTTTTGTCTATTTTTTCTTCGGAAGCACTATGAGCGCAATTTCCCTGATCCAGCCGGATCGTGACCTCTTCTCCTGGCCCCAGTACTGGGCGGCCTGCTTTGGACCGGCACCGTTCCTGCCGATGTCCCGGGAAGAGATGGACCAACTGGGCTGGGACAGCTGCGATATCATTCTGGTGACGGGCGATGCCTATGTCGACCACCCGAGCTTTGGCATGGCTATCTGTGGCCGTATGCTTGAAGCGCAGGGCTTCCGGGTGGGGATCATTGCCCAGCCTGACTGGAACAGCAAAGACGACTTTATGCGTCTGGGGAAACCCAACCTGTTCTTCGGCGTGACCGCAGGCAACATGGACTCGATGATCAACCGCTATACCGCCGACCGTAAGCTGCGTCATGACGATGCCTACACGCCGGATAACGTCGCGGGTAAACGTCCTGACCGCGCGACGCTGGTCTACACCCAACGCTGCAAAGAAGCCTGGAAAGACGTGCCGGTTATCCTGGGCGGCATCGAGGCGAGTTTGCGCCGTACCGCGCACTATGACTACTGGTCAGACACCGTGCGCCGTTCGGTGCTGGTGGATTCCAAAGCCGATATGCTGATTTACGGTAACGGCGAACGTCCGCTGGTGGAAGTGGCGCACCGTCTCTCACAGGGTGAGCCGGTGAGCAGCATCCGCGACGTGCGCAACACGGCTATCATGGTGAAAGAGGCGCTGCCGGGCTGGAGCGGGGTGGATTCCCGTATCATTGATATGCCGGGTAAAATCGACCCGATCCCGCACCCGTACGGCGACGATCTGCCGTGTGCGGATAACAAACCGGTAGAGCCAAAGAAAGCCGAAACGAAAGCTATCGTTGTTCAGCCGCCGCGCCCGAAACCGTGGGAAAAAACCTACGTGCTGCTGCCTTCCTTTGAGAAGGTCAAAGCCGATAAAGTGCTCTACGCACATGCGTCCCGTATTTTGCACCACGAAACCAACCCGGGCTGCGCGCGTGCGCTGATGCAAAAGCACGGCGAGCGCTTTATCTGGATCAACCCGCCGGCAATCCCGCTTTCCACCGAAGAGATGGACAGCGTCTTCGCGCTGCCGTACAAACGCGTGCCGCATCCGGCATACGGCGAGCGCCGAATCCCGGCGTATGAGATGATCCGTTTCTCAATAAACATCATGCGCGGCTGCTTCGGCGGCTGCTCTTTCTGTTCCATTACCGAGCATGAAGGGCGCATTATTCAGAGTCGCTCCGAAGATTCGATCATCAATGAGATCGAAGCCATTCGCGATACCGTGCCTGGCTTCACCGGGGTGATCTCCGATCTGGGCGGTCCGACTGCCAACATGTACATGCTGCGCTGTAAGTCACCGCGCGCGGAACAGACCTGCCGTCGTCTGTCGTGCGTGTACCCGGATATCTGTCAGCACATGGATACCAACCATGAACCGACGATCAACCTTTATCGTCGTGCGCGTGACCTGAAAGGGATCAAGAAGATCCTGATCGCCTCCGGGGTACGTTACGATATCGCCGTGGAAGATCCGCGCTACATCAAAGAGCTGGCGACGCATCACGTGGGTGGCTACCTGAAGATTGCCCCTGAGCATACCGAAGAAGGCCCGCTGTCCAAGATGATGAAGCCGGGTATGGGCAGCTACGATCGCTTTAAAGAGCTGTTTGACACCTACTCGAAGCAGGCGGGTAAAGAGCAGTATCTGATCCCATACTTCATCTCCGCGCACCCTGGCACGCGCGATGAGGACATGGTGAACCTGGCGCTGTGGCTGAAACAGCGTCGCTTCCGTCTGGATCAGGTGCAGAACTTCTATCCATCACCGCTCGCAAACTCAACGACCATGTATTACACCGGCAAGAACCCGCTGGGTAAAATTGGCTATAAGAGTGAAGATGTGGTGGTGCCGAAAGGGGATAAACAGCGCCGTCTGCATAAAGCACTGCTGCGCTACCACGATCCGGCTAACTGGCCGCTGATCCGTCAGGCGCTGGAAGATATGGGTAAAAAGCATCTGATCGGCTCGCGCCGCGACTGCCTGGTGCCTGCGCCTACGCTTGACGAGATGCGTGAAGCGCGCCGCCAGAACCGCCACACGCGCCCGGCATTGACCAAGCACACGCCGATTGTGCATCAGCGTTCAAACGGTAACGCCAGTGCGAAGAAACCCGTGAAACGTAAAGCGTAAAAAATAAAAACCCCGGCGAGCCGGGGTTTTTTTATTCACCCGCCAAACTGATCGGGATCCGGACCTAAACGCTTGCCCTTGTCCAGCTTCGCAATTTCACTCAGTTCATCTTTATCCAGGCGGAAATCCCAGACGTCGAAGTTCTCAGCGATACGCGATGGCGTGACCGATTTCGGGATCACCACCAGGCCGTTATCCAGATGCCAGCGAATAACGATTTGCGCCGGCGTCTTGCCGTATTTATCCGCGAGATCGCGAATAATTTTCTGGTCGAACACCCCTTCACCGCCCTGTGCCAGCGGGCTCCAGGACTCGGTCTGGATCTTGTGCGTGGCGTTCCAGGCGTGAAGCTGACGCTGCTGCATCAGCGGGTGCAGCTCAATCTGGTTGATAACTGGCGCGACACCCGTCTCGTCAATCAGGCGCTGCAGGTGGTGAACCTGGAAATTACACACGCCGATGCTTTTCACCAGCCCTGCCTGCTGCAGCTCAATCATCCCTTTCCAGGCGTCAACATAGTGATCGATAGCCGGGACTGGCCAGTGCATCAGATAGAGATCGACGAAATCGAGCTGGAGTTTGTCCAGACTCTCCTGCAGGGCTTCGCGGGGGCGTTTTTGATCGTCGTTCCACAGTTTGGTGGTGATGAAAAGGTCGTCGCGGGGCATGCCAGCGCTGGCCAGTGCCTTACCCACGCCGTCCTCATTTTTGTACGCGGCGGCGGTATCAATCGACCGATAGCCGACTTCCAGTGCTTTATGAATGGCGGAGACGACCTCGTCGTTACCGGCTTTCCATACACCTAGCCCCAGTTGGGGCATCACGTTGCCATCCTGCAGCTTGATTACGGTTTGGTTTGCCATTTTTCCTCCTTCAGGTGCTCATCGTCGGAGGGAACCCCCGACGATGTGATGTGCATTAAGTCTGGACGAAATGTCAAAAAACGAAAGTCGGGATGTCAAAAACGCTTAGCGTGCCGCTTCGTAGATACGACGGCTCACTTCCAGCGTAATGTCGCCGTGCTCGCCCAACTGGGTCATACCGTGTTCTTCAAGTTTCGCCAGCAGGGCAGGGATGGAGCTGCCATCCAGACCATAGCCGGACAGACGCGTTGGCACGCCCAGACCTTCAAAGAAGCTGCGGGTTGCTTCGATAGCCGCGTCGATACGCGCATCGTCAGAACCTTCGGTGATGTTCCACACGCGCTCAGCGTATTGCAGCAATTTAGCGCGTTTGGTATCACGTTTTTCGTTCCACAGTGCAGGCAGGACGACGGCCAGCGTTTGTGCGTGATCCAGACCGTGCATGGCCGTCAGTTCGTGGCCCAGCATATGGGTTGCCCAGTCCTGCGGCACGCCGGCACCGATCAGACCGTTCAGCGCCTGGGTTGCCGCCCACATCACGTTGGCGCGCACATCGTAGTTTTCCGGCTCTTTCAGCGCTGTCGGACCGTCTTCAATCAGCGTCAGCAGAATGCCTTCCGCGAAGCGATCCTGAATTTTGGCATCTACCGGGTAGGTAACGTACTGCTCAACGGTGTGCACAAACGCATCGACCACACCGTTCGCGACCTGACGTGCAGGCAGGGTGTAGGTGTAAACCGGATCGAGGATGGCGAATACAGGCTGAACGTGATCGTTCATAAAGGCCTGCTTATCACCCGTGGTTTTACGGGAGATAACGGCACCTTTGTTGGATTCAGAACCGGTCGCAGGCAGGGTCAGCACGGAACCCATTGGGATCGCGCTTTTGATATCGCTGCCGCGGGTTTCCAGAATGTGCCACGGGTCAATACCGTCCGCGTAGTGCGCCGCAGCGGCGATGAATTTGGTGCCATCCAGGACGGAGCCGCCGCCGACTGCCAGCAGGAAGGTGACTTTTTCATCACGGGCGATCTTGACCGCGTTCATCAGTGTTTCATAAGACGGATTAGGCTCGATACCGCCGAACTCACGCACGTCCAGACCTTCCAGCGCGCTGTAAACCTGATCCAGTACGCCGGTTTTTTTCACGCTGCCGCCACCGTAGGTGATCAGTACGCGGGCGTCAGCGGGGATCTGTGCGCGCAGGTCGGCGATAGCGCCTTTACCAAACAGAATGCGGGTTGGGGTGTGGAGATTAAAATTATTCATTGCTCGTTCCCTTATGTGGGTGAAAAACCGTGGTGGCGCTGAAGGCTACCTGATGCTGCACATTGTGGCCGTCCGGGGCTATCCTCTCAATGCACATTCCTGCCGATGTCTTGCCCATTTCTACAGAGCGCTGGAGAAAACACGGTAAACTGCGCACACTGTTAACGTCGGAAACCGTAGCCGGAGTAACGTAAAATGAACCGTGAAGCGATCTGCCTCCAGCTTACTGCGCAGATTAAAAGACTGATTGATAAAGAAAATGGCGTCGGTGACATGTTGCCTGACATTCGTCTTCTGTATGGGACGCAGCCAGGGACACGCACACCGGTCATGTACCAGCCGGGCATCGTTTTTCTCTTTTCAGGCCATAAAATTGGCTATATCAATGAGCGCGTGTTCCGGTATGACACCAATGAATATCTGCTGCTCACAGTACCTTTACCCTTCGAATGTGAAACTTTCGCGACAGAAGCGGTACCGCTGGCGGGCATTCGTTTAAATGTCGATATCCTTCAGCTGCAGGAGCTGCTGATGGAGATTGGCGAGGACGCATTGTTCCGGCCGTCGATGCCCGCGAGCGGGATTAACTCCGCGACGTTATCCGAGGAGATCCTCTGCGCCATTGAGCGTCTGCTCGACGTTATGGAACGGCCACTGGATGCACGCATCCTGGGCAAACAGATTATCCGCGAAATTCTTTACCATGTGCTGCTGGGGCCGGGCGGTGGGGCATTACTCGCGCTGGTCAGCCGCCAGACACACTTCAGCCTGATTAGCCGCGTGCTCAAGCGTATCGAAAGCCAGTACACGGAAAACCTGAGCGTTGACCAGCTGGCGGCGGAAGCAAACATGAGCGTCTCGGCGTTTCATCATAATTTTAAGTCGGTGACCAGCACCTCGCCGCTGCAGTATCTCAAAACCTATCGGCTGCATAAGGCTCGTATGCTGATGATCCACGATGGCATGAAGGCCAGCGCGGCGGCGATGCGGGTGGGCTATGAAAGTGCGTCGCAGTTTAGTCGGGAGTTTAAGCGTTACTTCGGCGTCACGCCGGGGGAAGATGCGTCGCGCATCAGAATGATGCAGGGGACCTGAGGGGAGAGTCCAGCCGGGTAAGCGTAACGTCACCCGGCTTTTTTATATCACGCGCTGCAGTATTTCTTCTTAATCACGACCGCAATCGTCCCGAGCAGTCCCGCGACCAGCAGGAAAAGCGGGAGAATCATCAGGAAGGTCATTACCTGGTCTTCGTGGTGTTTCACAAAGGGGATCATATTCAGCGCGTAGCCAAGCGTGGTCACCACGCCTACCCACAGCAGGGCGCTCAACCAGTTGAAGAACTGGAAGCGGCGGTTTGACAGCCCGGAAATGCCTGCCATGGTCGGCAGCAGCGTGCGAACAAACGCCAGAAAACGCCCGGCCAGCAGCGCCAGCAGACCGTGGCGGTCAAACATGCAGGTCGCACGTTGATGATATTTATGCGGTAACTGCGCCAGCCAGCCTTTCACGACGCGCGTATTGCCGAGCCAGCGGCCCTGCAGATAGCTCAGCCAGCAACCGAGGCTGGCAGCGGAGGTAAGTATGACCATCGTCGGCGTGAAGTCCATGACGCCTTTACCGATTAACGCCCCGGCCAGTAAAAGCAGGCTGTCACCGGGTAAAAATGAGGCTGGCAGTAATCCATTTTCCAGAAACAGGGTTGCGAACATCACGAAATAGACGATACCTACAACGTGAGGGTCCGCCAGCGCGGCAAAATCGTGTTGCCAGAGCGCCGCAATAATATCTTGAATAACAGCCATGGACTTTCCTGTGGAACAGCAGATGCAGATATAGCGCTATTGTACTCCCTAATTCGCCCGTGGGGTTTGATCGCGGGCGCAACTAATGCAGACTTTTCTGGTGGCAGTGTTCACAAAAGCGTCCAGGGAGTACATTTTCAGCATGCACTCTACACGATACGTTCAAACCCTGCCGCTAAATCCGCAATTAAATCGTCAACATCTTCTAAACCAATATGCAGTCGGATCAGCGTGCCGCTGAAATCCACTTCTCCACCGGGGCGCAGGGCCGCAATTTGCTCCGGCTGGTTAGGCAGGATCAGGGATTCAAACCCGCCCCAGGAGTAAGCCATGCTGAAAAGGGTAAAATGATCCAGGTAGTTCGCCAGTTCGTCGTTACTGAGCCGTTTTTTAAGAACAAATGAGAACAACCCGCTACTGCCCGTAAAGTCACGTTGCCAGAATTCATGGCCTTTGCTGCCCGGAAGCGCCGGATGATTAACGCGCTCGACCTGCGGGTGCCGGGCCAGCCATTCGGCCACCTTCAGACTGCTTTCATGGTGCTGACGCAGGCGCACTCCCAGCGTACGGATACCGCGGCTGGTCATATAGGCCGTATCCGCATCCACCATCTGGCCCATCAGGTAGGCATTCTCCCGAAGTTGATCCCAGCAGCGCGCGTTGGATACCGCAGTACCGATCATGCCATCAGAGTGGCCAATCAGATATTTGGTCGCTGCCTGAATAGAGATATCAATGTCGAATTCCAGCGCCCTGAACAGCACGCCCGCCGCCCAGGTGTTGTCGATCATGATGATTGCCTCGGGGGCTTTGCTGCGCACTGCTTTCACAATAGCCGGGACGTCGTGCACTTCCATGGTGATAGAGCCTGGGGATTCCAGAAACACAATGCGCGTGTTCGGCTGGATAAGTTCAGCGATACCTACGCCAATCAGCGGATCGAACCAGCCGGTGGTCACGCCGAGCTTGCTGAGGATTTTGGTGCAAAAATCCTGGCTTGGTTCATAAGCGGTATTGGTCATCAGGATATGGTCGCCCTGTTCCACAAACGCCAGAATGGTATTGGCGACTGCCGCCGCACCACAGGGGAACAGGGCGCAGCCCACGCCGCCTTCCAGTTCGCACATGGCTTCCTGAAGTGAAAAATGGGTTAGCGTGCCACGACGGCCATAGAACAGCCCGCCTTTGGCGCGGTTGCGCGTGGCGATTTTTTTATCCTCGACGGTATCAAATACCAGTGAGGAGGCGCGTTGAATCACGCTGTTGACCGATCCCTGAGTGTATTTTTTGCTGCGTCCTGCCTGTACCAGCGTGGTATCAAGATGCTTCTTTATCATGTTCGCTAACCCTGTTTTTATACGTCTGGACGTCCAGACTACCACGATTGTAAAAATCTGCACCCGGGGGCTTATCGAATAAGCAGAAAATATTAGCAAAAATACGCATAAGAAATTTTTACTGCGTAAGCGCAAGGAAAGTGAACGAAAATTACGGCAGTATGTAAATACTAATGAGAACTACTATCAATTCGACGACGTTTTGATATTATTACGGTCAGATTTTGTGATTTGCGTCCTGGAGATACAGAGTGGGTAATAATTTGATGCAGACGGATCTCTCCGTCTGGGGCATGTATCATCATGCTGACATCGTGGTTAAGATTGTGATGATCGGCCTGGTTCTGGCGTCCGTGATCACCTGGGCTATCTTCTTCAGTAAGAGCGTCGAACTGCTGTCGCAGAAGCGTCGCCTCAAGCGGGAACAACAGCAACTGGCTGAAGCCCGCTCCCTGGATCAGGCCTTAGACATGACCTCATCCTTCCATGGAAAAAGCCTGACCAGCCTGTTAGTCAACGAAGCACAGAACGAGCTGGAACTCTCCGCAGGCAGTGAAGATAACGAAGGCATTAAAGAACGTACCGGCTTCCGCCTGGAGCGTCGCGTTGCTGCCGTTGGCCGCCATATGGGCCGCGGTAACGGTTATCTGGCCACTATCGGCGCGATCTCACCGTTCATCGGTCTGTTCGGTACGGTCTGGGGCATCATGAACAGCTTTATCGGCATTGCGCAGACGCAGACCACCAACCTGGCGGTGGTTGCGCCAGGGATTGCTGAAGCGCTGCTGGCGACTGCAATCGGTCTGGTCGCGGCCATTCCGGCGGTCGTCATCTATAACATCTTCGCGCGTATGATTGGCAACTATAAAGCCACGCTCGGTGACGTCGCCGCGCAGGTGCTGCTGCTGCAAAGCCGCGATCTTGACCTCAATGCCAGCTCCGTTAAACCGGTGCATGCGGCGTCTAAACTGCGCGTAGGTTGATTGTATGGCGATGCGTCTTAACGAAAATCTGGACGATAACGGCGAAATGCATGAAATCAACGTGACGCCGTTTATCGACGTCATGCTGGTTCTGCTGATTATCTTCATGGTGGCTGCGCCGCTGGCGACGGTCGACGTGAAGGTGAATCTGCCTGCCTCTTCCAGCCAGCCGCAGCCGCGTCCTGAGAAACCTGTTTATTTGTCGGTGAAAGCGGATAAATCGATGTTCCTCGGCAACGACCCGGTGACGGATCAGTCTGTTATCCCGGCGCTGGATCAGCTCACCGGCGGCAAGAAAGACACCACGGTCTTCTTCCGCGCGGATAAAACCGTCGATTACGAAACCATGATGAAGGTAATGGACACGCTGCATCAGGCGGGTTACCTCAAGATTGGGCTGGTCGGCGAAGAGAAAGCGGCCGCGAAATAACAAAGAAGCTGGCGAAAGCCGGCTTTTTTTATGCGTGTCGGGCGATCAGTTTTTTGTCTCAGTGGACGCAGGCGCAGGCGCGTGGGACGCCAGCGCGTCTTCATCAAGCGCAACGCAGGTGACGTTTGACGTGCGGTACTCGCCGTCGGACAGTTTGCGCGTCAGACGCAGAGTGGCCACTTCTCTGGCGAGCAGATACTGATAATGGGCCTCCAGACGCCCGAGAAGCTTCTCTTTCAGCTCAGGCCGCTGTTCGATGAGGGTATTCATCACCGCGCCGTATATCTCTTCCTTCACCTGCAGAGGATAAATCTCGCGGCGATTATGCCATTTCAGGCGTACCAGCGTCGCCGGGATCGATACCAGGTCCTGAGTTATTCGCGTCATCTCGGCATTTTTTGTGTTTCGCAGTGCATCGAGATTTTGCTTTAAGATAAATTCATCACTTTTTTTGTTATCTAAAGCCAAATAAACGTCGTTATCTTTAATTTCTTTCACGTTACTCTTCCCCCAGGTTATAAAAAATAGGGTTGTTGGTTTCACGCGTAATTAGATTAAGCCAAATTTCATTGCCGGCTTCGTTTATTTCTTTGGTTTTTTCCGCGATTATTTGACTTAGTTTCTGGGCATCTATTTCACCTTCGGCCTGCAGGTCATTCAGCAGGTGGACAAAGGCTTCTATTTTAACGGCGCGAAATAACCGGTCCTTTATATGACGGTCGTGCTCTTCCAGTAACATATTACGGGATTTACCGGTGCGAGAAACGCCTATTAATATGTCAGACTCGTAATCAGAGAGCTTTCTTTTCTCCTGAGTGAAATTAGCCTCTTTTTCTGCTTCCGTCGTTTGCTGTTCCACAGGCGCAATGTGGTACTTAGCCGGGACGAGGTAGTCGGGCAGCATTTTAATTTCCTTTAATTACAACAGGGTGGGGTTGGTAAAGGCGTGAGATTCGTTGACAATATCATGAGGCAATTTTAAAATCAAAAAAAATGGAGCCTACCCATGAACAGCATTTTTTTTACGGTCATCACATTACTATTACTGACCGCTGGTGTTCTTTTATTGATGCAGGAGTTCAATAAAACGCAAGTGTCGAAAGACGCCAGTGAACCTCCGCTACCTGAACTGATGACAAAAGAGGAAGGTGAAGACCATTTCTCCGTATTGATGAACTCGGTTACACCGGTTTGGTACTGGCGGGTGAACCATGAATATATCGACTTTTTGCACGCGACAATTAAGCGAATGAAAATGTCGGAAATTAATGACACGCCTGGGTTGTTTGAAGCGCAGCGCCGCTGCAGCGACCTGAATTCCGCGGTGTATAAATATTATGACAATATCAAAAAGCGTTGCCTTAACGGTGAGAAGGTCTCCTGTTCCGATCTGGACGTATTAAACCTGCGCCAGTGTTTTCGTGAGTTCAGCCTGGAGGCGTATCCGGAACTGGTGGTGCTGGTCTGGCCGGAGTACGCGCGCCCGGACGTTAATCCTGACAATGTCTGAACGTACAACGAGTGAGTTGTTGCAAACAGTCAGCGCCGTTGAGATATACTGGGCGCTGGTTTCGTTTGCAGACAGGACTTTATGGAACGCTTCTTTGAAAACGCGATGTACGCCTCTCGCTGGATACTGGCACCCGTCTATTTTGGCCTTTCGCTGGCGCTGATTGCGCTGACGATTAAGTTTTTCCAGGAAATCTTGCATGTTCTGCCGAACATCTTTTCCATTGCCGAAGCAGATTTGATTCTGGTTCTGCTCTCGCTGGTGGATATGACGCTGGTGGGCGGATTACTGGTGATGGTGATGTTCTCCGGCTATGAGAACTTTGTCTCTCAGCTCGATATCGACGAGCGCAAAGAGAAGCTCAACTGGCTGGGCAAAATGGATGCCTCGTCGCTGAAGAATAAAGTGGCCGCGTCGATTGTGGCGATCTCATCTATCCACCTGTTACGCGTATTCATGGACGCCAAGAATGTCCCGGACAACAAACTGATGTGGTATGTGATTATCCATCTGACGTTTGTGCTGTCTGCGTTCGTGATGGGGTATCTGGATAAGATCAGTAAGAAGTAATTTTCCCCCCCTCTTCCCAGGGGAGAGGGGGAGCGTGAGCGCGACAGACCGCGCTATTTATCCGACGATGCCTGCCACAAATTCAATTCCCCATCCGCAACATGCTGGTCAATCCTTTTCAGCTCATCGTCGCTAAAGTGCAGGTTATTCAGGGCCTGCACGTTCTCTTCGATCTGCTCCGGACGGCTCGCACCAATCAGTACGGATGTCACGCGTTCATCCTTCAGCAGCCAGCTCAGTGCCATTTGCGCCATCGTCTGACCACGGGCCTGTGCCATCTCATTCAGTAAACGCAGGCTGTTCAGGTTGGCTTCAGTCAGCATGTTTTCCGTCAGACCGCGCACCTTCTTGCCTTCACGCTGCATACGAGAATCTTCAGGAATACCGTTCAGGTATTTTCCGGTCAGCAGACCCTGCGCCAGCGGCGTAAACGCAATGCAACCCGCCCCGTTTTTCTCAAGCGTATCCAGCAGGCCGGTGTGATCGACCCAGCGGTTGAGCAGGTTGTAAGATGGCTGGTGGATAAGCAGCGGGATCTTCCACTCACGCAACAGGTCCGCCATTTTCTGGGTGCGCTCCGTGGAGTAGGAGGAGATACCGACATACAGCGCTTTACCGCTCTGCACGGCCTGGGCCAGCGCAGCGGCGGTCTCTTCCATCGGCGTATTTTCATCCACGCGGTGAGAATAGAAAATATCCACATACTCCAGCCCCATGCGCTTGAGGCTCTGATCGAGACTGGCGAGCAGGTATTTGCGCGACCCGCCCGACCCATACGGCCCCGGCCACATGTCATAGCCTGCTTTGGTTGAGATGATCAGTTCATCGCGATACGCGGCAAAATCTTCCCGCAGCAGACGACCCATGTTTTCTTCCGCGCTTCCCGCCGGCGGGCCGTAGTTGTTGGCAAGATCGAAATGGGTAATGCCGAGGTCGAAGGCTTTATGCAACAGCACCCGCTGAGAGTCGAGAGGCTGTACGTGACCGAAACTATGCCACAGACCAAGCGACAGCGCCGGCAGGCGCAGGCCGCTTTTTCCACAGTAGCGGTACTGCATATTTTCGTAGCGGGCGGGGTAAGGGTGCCAGGACATGATGTCTCCTTTCTTGTCGATGAATTTTCGAAACAACGTTTTCATTCTGTGCTTATCAAATCACAAATCCTGTTGATAAGCGATGACATGCCTGACCACCCTGAATGATTAAAGCCCGGCAGCATCAGACTGACCGGGCGTTCACTCGTCAGAAGCTGTAGCTCATCCCCGCCTGCACGCTGGCATCGTTGTCCACGTCACCGGTGCCGACATACACCCCAGTATTAAGCGTGAAGTTATGCGCTATCGTTGCATTGATGCCTGCTCCGAAGATCCCCATCGTGTTGTTATGGCCGGAGGTGGTGTGGTAATCCGCCGCCTGAATATCAGTATCGTCGCTGAACTCTTTCTGGAAGCGTGCGTCGATCCACGGCATCATCTGCACGTTCTTGCTCAGATCGCGAAGCGTTGTGGTGAGTCTCAACCCGACCCCACTGTTCCAGGAAGAGACCTGACTGTCGGCGAAGGCCACTTCACTGTCGGAGAAGCCGTTTGCTTTGGTTTGATCCCAGCCTAAGGTGGCGTAAGGCTGCAGCAGGGTTTCACCTGGCAGCAACACGTTCACACCGGTACGCGCCTGCGCCATATACAGGGTGCCATCCGTCGAACCGTGCAGTGCTTCGGTCATGCCGCTGGTATTCCCCGTCACGTTATTCGCAGACAGGGTGTACCGCATATCGCCATAGCTGAAGCTACCGTCGGCAAACATACCCCATGTTCTGCCGTTAAGCGCCTGCTGCCAGCCACCGTACAGGCTGTAGTAATTTCCGTAGACGCTGTCATTAAAGCTATCAGCGCCGTCATGGGTATCCTGCACGCGGCTGCGTGTCCATGCCAGTGCAATACCGCCAGTGACGCTATCACCGTTGTCCAGATGCGCCGTCCAGTCCACGCCACCCTGAGCGCCCTGGGTGATGCTCTTATAGTCAACATCATTGCTGAAATTGCCATTCTGATAGAGGAAATCACCCCAGACCTGCGCACCTTCCTCCTGCTTGCCGAGCAGGTTAGCCAGATGCACCTGATTCATATGGTTGCTGATATCATCAGCCACCTGATGTCCGGCCTGCTCGGCAGCGTCCAGACCGGCAACAAGGCCCTGAACGTCGCTCGCGAGGCTGCCCTTCTGGCTGTTAAATTCGATATTCCACGACTGCGTATTATCGGCGGTAAGGCGTGTCTGCGGCGCGGTATCTGCGGCCACAATATTCAGACTGTTGTCATAGTTATAAGCGCCGCTACGGTTTTCAACATTCTGTTGGCCATTTGTGAAGGTGGCCGCCGCATAATTTTGCGGGGTGCTGGTGCCTGAAGTGGTGAACGTACCCAGAATCACGTTCTGCTGATTTTGTGCCGAGGGAGTAATGCTGTTGACGACAACGGCGTTATTAACCCCGGTGATATTGCCGAAATCAACAAAGCTGTCGGTGCTCATATTTACCATCGCATTACTGCCGGTGGTAGTAGCGACAAGCGTTGAGCCATTTTGCAAACTCCAGCTGGTGGCATCGTTAATTTTATCAATGGCGATGCTGTTATTGCTGGTCGTGTTCACCGTCTCGAACTGACTAATTTCACCAGAAACAGAACTGCCGGCATCCATTGACAGCGTGTCGCTACCGTCACCGCCATCAACATTGCCGTTAACATGAGAATTATTGGTCAGCACGACCGTATCATCGCCCGCACCGGTTGTAATATCACCATTTACGGTGGCATCGTTTTGCAGCGTGATGGTGGTATTGCCGCTGTTTTGACCGGTATTTACCGCACCATTAATGGTGCTGTTATCCACCAGAACAGAATTCGCTGAACTGCCGTTCAGGGTAATATTGCCATTCACAACGCTCTTATTAGTAAACGTAAGTGATGTCGACCCCTTTTCATTAATAACGCCAATATCGCCAGTGACGGTACTGTTATTCAGGGCCAGGGAAACGGCCTGGGTGCCGTACATGGCGATGGCTAGATCGCCCACGCCATCCAGGTTGATGTCACTGAACGGCTTATACTCGCTGAGTTTTTCGGCCAGGTCGCCCATGTTCTGCGCGATTTCACTCTGCGAGGCATCGACGGTGGCTCCGGTCAGCGTAATGCGGGTATTTGATTGATCGCTCCCTGCATAAATACCGCCCTTATCCATTGTACTGTTGCTAAGGGTAATATTCTGTTCGCCAGCGCCGGCGCTTACAATGCTGCCATGCAGCGCGCTCCCGTTCTCAATATTGACTGTGTGGTAGCCTTTATCCAGTGGATCGAGATAAATCGCTGAGCCCATCATATAGGTTTTATTACCCTGGTAATTGCCTGTGCTGTTTTCACCGTTCAGCGTCGCGCCATCAACCGTCACGGTGGTATTGGTGGTCGCGCCTCCGCTACCGACTTCAATCATATCGGCCGTAGCGCCGTTATTCAGGGTGATATTCGCGGTACCGCCGTTGCTTCCCTGGATATAGTGGCCTGACATATCCGTTCCGGATACCGTTAATGACTGCGTGTCGCCATCACCTCGATGACCATCCATGAAAATATTATTCGCCGTGGCGTCGGCCATAACCGCATTTGTTACACCGGGATTTTGATAAAAGCTGTCATCGGTATATTTCGTTAATCCACAGGTTTGCGTCGTCACGCCATCCTCACACGGTGTCGCTGTCGTCATTGCTGCCTGGGTACCGAAAGAGGTTAAAGCCATTAAGACACACTGCGAAAGCAATGTGCGGTTCATAAATTTACGCATCTGAAACTCCGTTAATAAAAAATCGTCGACATCCTTGTAAAGGAATTTATTTAATTTAAGGAATTTCTCATAAGTAAAGGATGTAATGAAATTTAAAAGATAAGGAGTAAGTTATTGGGGTATTTAAATCAGGAAATCTGATAATTAGGTGTTAATATATTTGTGTGATAAATAAAACTGAATAGTTACCCTGCAAATTAAGCGGGTTTTCGCGAAAGGGTAGCGCTATTGATTGACGCAACCTGTTGATGAGGTACTCCTCAGGAGGTATGGCCGTTAATTTAATGCGCTGCAGTTTTACATTTATTTATCCACTGACAAAGTAAAACACATTCTTAGCAGGGTAATTTTCCCCTTCGAAAATGTTTCTTTTTTCTGAATGAACGCAGGGGCAGTAAAAATTTTAATAAAAATAATGCGTGAAAGGTGATGAATTTGCTCATTCCTGCCGATAACGAGGGTAAGACTCGCCTCTGGGCGAATTCACCCTCACGGCAAGGAAGACTTATGAATATGTTGCGTAATTTCACGATCCGTTTCGTCATGCTGACGATTCTCGGGATCTTTTGTTTAATGTGGGCGGGCGTGGGGCTTTACAGCACCTGGTCTCTGTCACGGGTATCAGAGGGCAATGAGGTGGATCGCCAGCTGGTCAAACAGATGACCATACTCAGTCAGGGTAACGATCAGTATTTTCGCTTTGTAACCCGGTTGAGTCGCGCGATGGAAGTGAAAGCCGCGGGTGGCACACCGGACCTGGCCCCTGCCCAGCAGGCGCTGGACAATATGGGGAAGAAACTGGCTGAGATGAAGGCAATCTCACCAGGACCGATGGATGAGCAAGTTTCAGCTCAGGTGATCGGTAGCTGGCAGGCTTTGCTTGAGCAGGGCGTAACGCCGCAAATGCAGCAGGCGAAGCAGTCCTCTCTGGAGGGCTACCGTCAGCAGGCGAATAACATCACCCCTCCGCTGAGTCGTGCGTTTGGTGCTGCTGCGGAGAACTTTAACAACGCGGCCGCCCGGGCACTCGACAGCACCCGAGTCGTCGTAGACAGCCTGACCAGCATGACCCGCACGGTGATTATCACCGCCACGATTATTGGCCTGTTAATACTGCTCTTCACCGACCGTTACCTGGTGGCGATGCTGGTAAAACCGCTGGCTCGCATTCGCCAGCAGTTCCGCCAGATTGCCCAGGGCGATCTCAGTCAGCCGATTGAACCGTTCGGTCGCAACTGCGTGGGGCAACTGGTTCCCCTGCTGAGCGCGATGCAGGATAGCCTGCGAGAAGCGGTGAGCTCTATTCGCTCCGGCAGCGAGAATATCTGGCGCGGCGCGACGGAGATCTCCAGCGGTAATAACGATCTCTCGTCCCGTACCGAAGAGCAGGCCGCCGCACTGGAAGAGACGGCGGCCAGCATGGAACAGCTGACCGCCACCGTGAAGCTGAACGCGGAAAGCGCGCGTCAGGCCAGCCAACTGGCGGATGTGGCGTCAACAACGGCCAGCCGCGGCGGCTCGCTGGTGGAAGAGGTGGTGACCACCATGAGCGGTATTTCTGAGAGCTCGAAGAAGATTGCTGAAATCACCAATGTGATCAATAGCATTGCCTTCCAGACCAATATCCTGGCGCTCAACGCTGCCGTGGAAGCGGCGCGCGCGGGCGAGCAGGGACGTGGGTTTGCCGTCGTGGCCGGCGAGGTGCGTAACCTGGCAAGCCGCAGCGCCAACGCGGCAAAAGAAATTGAGGGATTGATTACCGATTCCGTTTCCCGCGTTGAGCAGGGCGCAAAGCTGGTGGGCGACACGGGCACCACCATGGATGCCATTTTGCGTGATGTGACGGAAGTGACGACCATCATGAAGCAAATCGCGTCTGCGTCTGAGGAGCAAAGTAAGGGGATTTCGCAGGTGGGTATTGCTATCACGCAAATGGATGGCGTGACACAGCAAAACGCCTCGCTTGTGGAAGAGGTCTCGGCAGCGGCCTCCGCGCTTGAACGTCAGACCGAAGAGCTTCAGCGGTCGGTGCAGAAATTCCGCCTCTCGGCATAAACACTGCTAAAAGGCCGCCGTGTGCGGCCTTTTTTTTTCGATTAAATGCAGGCGAGCCAAACGGAGCGCCGCCCGCCGCTTATCAGTGGGTGGCTTCACCAATCAGTGCGCCAGAGCCGGCACCGACGGCGGCCCCTTTCAGTACGCTGTTGCCTGTTACCGCCGCAGCACCTGCACCCACCACGGCACCCACCGCACCGCCTTTACGCGCAGCTTTACCTTTGTCGCCGTTTTTGAACATCGCACCGGTACCCGCGCCAACGACCGCACCGCCTACCGTGGATTTCAAATCTTTGCCCGTGGCTGCGCCAATTGCCGCACCGGCCACTGCACCGGCGGCGGTTTTATCTATCGCCATACCAGAAGTGGAAAAGATCAGGGTGCTGATAATCAGCGCTGTTTTCATCAATTTCATAACAAATCCTTTGTGACTGCTGTCGGTTGAGTCCGCTTTTCTCGTCATCTGACCTGAGAAAAACGTCCGCATAGTGCCAGTAATACCGGCTCAACCCTTAAGCAAATCATGCCCCTGGCAGGGATCCCTGTTGCCGGGCGGTGGTCCGCCCGGCAGAGCATTACGCCTGACGCTTGTCTTCCGTATTGGTCTCGAAGTCGCTCGCCGCGTGGCGTTCGTGGAGCTGCTCGTTGAGCTCGCCGCTGGTGCGGTTAACGATACGCCCGCGCTTCACGGCAGGGCGGTGTGCCACATCTTTCGCCCAGCGCTGAACGTTGGTGTACTTCTCAGCGTCGAGGAACTCGGCGGCGTTATACACGCTACCCAGTGCCACGCAGCCGAACCACGGCCAGACCGCCATATCGGCGATGGTGTACTCTTCACCGGCCACGTAGCGGCTACGCGCCAGCTGTTTATCCAGCACGTCGAACAGGCGTTTGGCTTCCATCGTGAAGCGGTCAATCGCGTACTCAATCTTCACCGGTGCGTAGTTATAGAAGTGGCCGAAACCGCCGCCGAGGAACGGGGCCGCGCCCTGCAGCCAGAACAGCCAGTTCAGGGTTTCCGTACGTCCCGCCGGATCTTTTGGCAGGAAATGGCCGAACTTCTCTGCCAGATAGAGCAGGATGCTGCCGGATTCAAATACGCGCGTGGGCGGTGTCGTGGAGTGGTCACGCAGCGCCGGTATTTTCGAGTTCGGGTTCACTTCAACAAAGCCGCTGGAGAACTGGTCGCCTTCACCAATGCGAATCAACCATGCATCGTACTCGGCACCCGTCACGCCAAGCGCCAGAAGCTCTTCCAGCATAATCGTCACTTTCTGCCCGTTTGGTGTGCCCAGAGAATAGAGCTGCAGCGGATGCGAGCCCACGGGTAACTCTTTCTCATGCGTCGCACCGGAGATCGGACGGTTAATATTGGCGAATGCGCCGCCGCCGTTCTTTTTCCATTCCCACACTTTGGGTGGCTGATAGGTATTTTCGTCTGACATGTTGGCCTGCCTTTTTTGTGATGTGTTGAGGGAGTGTAGCAGGAGTTCATAGGAGGGTTTAGCGAACTGAGCGCAATACATTTCCCCTTCGCGCCACGCTACACAGACAGCGGAACGGGTGTATGATAAATCCCACCTCTGTCAGGTTAATTACAACGTGCAGACGACGACAACCCTTTCAACATTGCCGCCTGCCCGTTTTAGGTTGGATACATGCGTAAAGGAAAGTTAAGCAGTGACGCGCCATTCGGGACGTTATTAGGTTATGCGCCGGGTGGCGTGGCGATTTACTCTTCAAACTACGGCAGTCTCGATCCGCGTCGTTATCCGGAAGACGCGGATTTTCGCAGCTATATTGGCAATGAATACATGGGCCACAAGTGGCAGTGTGTTGAGTTCGCCCGCCGTTTTCTGTTCCTCAATTATGGATGTGTTTTCACCGACGTCGGTATGGCGTGGGAGATCTTCTCTCTGCGCTTTTTGCGCCAGGTCGTGAACGATAACATCCTGCCGCTTCAGGCCTTTGCCAATGGGGCGAAACGCGCGCCGCAGGCCGGGGCGTTGCTTATCTGGCAAAAGGGCGGGGAGTTTCATGAGACCGGCCACGTTGCTGTGATCACGCAACTGTTGGACGATAAGGTGCGCATTGCCGAGCAGAACGTTATTCACTCTCCGCTCCCGCTCGGGCAGCAGTGGACGCGCGAGCTGCGAATGACCGTTGAGAACGGTACTTACACGCTGCATGACACCTTTAACGATACCGAAATTCTCGGCTGGATGATCCAGACGGACGACACGGAGCACAGCATCCCGCAGCCGGAACTCGACGGTGAACTGCTCAAAATCAGCGGTGCGCGGCTGAAGAATAAACGTCAGTTGGACGGGAAATGGCTCAACGAAAACGACGCCCTGCAGCAGGCATATGTCCGCGCAAACGGCCACTTTATCAATAAAGATCCCTGCCAGTATTTTACCATCACCGAAAGTGCCGAGCAGGAGCTGATCAAAGCGACCAATGAACTGCACCTGATGTACCTGCACGCGACCGACAAAGTGCTGAAGGACGATAACTTACTGGCGCTTTTTGACATCCCTAAAATCCTCTGGCCGCGTCTGCGCCTCTCATGGCAGTGGCGTCGTCACCATATGATCACCGGTCGTATGGATTTCTGTATGGATGAGCGTGGCATCAAGGTTTACGAATACAACGCCGATTCTGCCTCCTGCCACACGGAAGGGGGATTAATCCTCGAAGAGTGGGTGAAGAACGGTTATCGCGGTAACGGCCACAATCCGGCGGAAGGTTTGCTGGAAGAACTTACCGGCGCGTGGAAGCACAGCCATGCGCGTCCGTTCGTGCACATCATGCAGGACAATGACGTCGAAGAGGATTATCACGCGCTCTTTATTCAGCGCTCTCTGCTGCAGGCCGGGTTTGAAACCAAAATTCTGCATGGACTTAACGCTCTCAGCTGGGATGCAGCCGGGCAACTGATTGACGATGAAGGCCGTCACGTTAACTGCGTGTGGAAAACCTGGGCGTGGGAGACGGCGATAGAGCAGATCCGCGAGGTGAGCGAAACCGAATACGCCGCCGTGCCGATCCGCACCGGGCATCCGGCAGGTGACGTACGGCTGATTGACGTCCTGCTGCGTCCGGAAGTGTTGGTGTTCGAACCGCTGTGGACGGTTATTCCCGGCAACAAGGCGATCCTCCCGGTGCTCTGGCAGCTGTTCCCGAATCACCGTTATCTGCTCGATACCGATTTCGAGGTTAACGACCTGTTGAAACAGACCGGTTACGCCATCAAACCGATTGCCGGACGCTGCGGCAGCAATATCGATCTGATTAGCGCCGGGGATGAAGTGCTGGACAAGTCGAGCGGTAAGTTTGTCGATCGCAGAAATATCTACCAACAGCTGTGGTGCCTGCCGAAGGTGGATGGCAAGCATATCCAGGTCTGTACGTTTACCGTGGGCGGTAACTACGGCGGCACCTGTCTGCGCGGGGATGATTCGCTGGTGGTGAAGAAAGAGAGCGACATCGAACCGTTGATTGTGGTGAAAGACAAGTAAGCTGTTCCGGCTGTCAACACACACCCGCAAGTGTTCCTTGCGGGTGATTTTCGTTTTCTGGCGGCTCAGGGATGCTCGTCGTGCTGCTGACTTATCTTCAGGTCAATGATGCGGCCGATCTGGTCATGATAGACCGTCAGCAAATTGTACTGACTCATCTCTGAAATGATTTGCGGGGGGACGTTAAAGCTTCTCGCCAGCTCATCGTGACGCCAGGTATCGGGACGCCGCCGCCTTACCTGAGCGCGACGGCGATTGTACTGATACCACAGAATGAGCAACCAGCCGTTAAGCGCGGCGATCAGCAAATAGATCAGCACCGTATTAAACGAGGCAATAATAATGCCCCAGCGGTAGTTGCTCTCCTCGGTTACCTGCATCCACAGATTGGCATAGAGGAAAAACAGAAAACCTCCCCATGCCAGCAGCGTCAGTACCGCATCAAAAAGACGGGGCAATAGCCGATGTTCAGTCAGAATTAGCGTATTTTCGTTCATTGAATGCTTCCTTTTCCCCGGTCCGGACTGATCCAGCGCGCACGTGCACGCTGGCGTTTAAGCATGACTTTTGGAAAGGCGACGAGGGTGGTGAACAGACCAATCATCCAGTACACCATCGGGAACCAGATCACCCAGAAAAGCGAACTCGCCACGTTTCTTTCATAGCGTCGCTCGATATACAAACTGACGAGGAATTGCATCAGACACATGACCCCCAGAAGCAACCCGGTAAATTCAGGAGGAAACAGACTCTCGACGGTAAGGTTTGTGGGTAACGTAATGATATGGCTGACAATGAAAAGCAACACGGTCACCGCATAGGCGAATGCCCACAGCGTTGACAACGCGTACTCTAAAAACAGCGGCCACATGCGATGATGTTCCCAGCGCACGATCTTGCGAAGGTTAACCAGAAAGACCTCTGCACCGCCCTGAGCCCAGCGTAAACGCTGTTTCCACAGACCTTTTAACGTCTCTGGCATCAGGATCCAGCACAGCGCCCGCGGCTCAAAAAAGATATCCCAGTGTCGAAGCTGAAGCTTCCAGCTGATGTCGATATCTTCGGTGATCATATCCGGGCTCCAGTACCCCACATCTGCCAGCGCCTGTCGGCGAAAGGCCGCAATAACCCCGGAGACGGTAAAGACCCTGCCGTAGATCCGCTGCGTCCGTTTGATGAGACCAATAATCGACGAGAACTCGCCTACCTGAATACGGCCAATCAGCGTTGATCGTGTGCGAATACGCGGATTCCCGGTGACGGCCCCGACGTGGGGATACTTAATCAGCGGCTCTACCAGATAGGCTGCGGTATCACGATCGAGCAGGGCGTCGCCATCAATACAGACCAGCAGATCGCCGCGCGCCGCCGCCGCACCGGCCTTAAGCGCCACCGCCTTTCCCTGATTTTCTGCGAGGTGAATGACGCGCAGGCGCGGCTGTTCCTGCGCCAGCTGCTGCAGCACCTCTGCGGTGTTGTCGGAAGAACCATCGTTGATCGCGATAACTTCGATATGGGGGTAGCGCTGATCCAGCGCGGCGCTAATGGTCTCCCGGGCATTTCTTTCCTCGTTGAAACACGGGATCAGGATTGAAATTAACGGATCGCCGTCTAACGTGGGAGCGGGCGTCTGCTTATCCCATGACCAGTGCCGTTCAAGCTGAAACCAGAAATAGAGCCCCCCGGTTATCCAGAGCACGGACATGAACAGTGGCCAGAAGAAGACAAAATCCAGAATCAGTTCTCCGGTAAAGAGGGCAGCCACGCCCAGAGGCAACCCGAATACCAGGCATAAAATAGAGAATGCGATAATGCGATCAGTCATTGTCAGGGTACCAGTACGAAGAGAATTCAGGCCTGATGCGTGAAATATCAGGTTGGTTGTTGATGAAATCGTCGGGGTAGTAACCATAATTTTTGATGCCGTTCAGCTGGAGAACGCGCATCCACTGCGCCAGACGCGTGTCGGGCACGGCACGTTGAGGTTTCTGCTCCCAGTCCCGGGCCTGTAGCTCGAAAATGGTTTTATTGAGCGCACCGGGCCGTGCGGCAACGGCGGCGATCAACCGCGTGAGCCAGGCATCGCTTTCCTCGGCCGGAACGGATTCCATCAGCGGCATAGCCATCGGAACCGTCCAGTCGTAGGTCATCAGAAAATCATCCAGATTTTGTGCAAACCACGCTTCGCTCTCGGGCTGCAGGATGGGCAGGGCGAACATATTCCGCGCAGTTTTAATCTGCGGGCCGCGTATGTTTTTCACCGCCTGGCTAAGGCTGCGGGTAAAGCCGATGAGCGTCTGACTTTTAAAGCGACTCCAGGCATGAAGGGCGGCCGGATCGTGTTGCATCGCGGCGATGCTGCGGTTATTCCAGGCGCGCAGGGCATCCGGGCCGGCATCTTCAAAGTCTGTCAGCACCGCATCGTCGTGAAATAAGATCCCATTGAAGCTGGCGTAGCGGGCAAGATCTTCATAGATTTCCGTGACCTGCTGACGAACCTCGGGGTTCCACGGGGAGAGGCGGATGTAGGGGTCGGTAGCCTCGTGCAATTGGCCCGTTTGACGATCCCAGCGCTGTACCCGCGGGAGTGCGGGTGAGAGATCGAAAGAGAGCACCGGCATCCACGCATAGACTTTTACGCCTGCACGGGTTTGCAGTTGCCAGGCGACAAAATTAAACAGATCGGCGCGCACCGGAAGCCGGCTGTTAGGGAAGTAGAGCGCTTTGATCGTGCCATCGCCCAGCGGATCGGAAAACGCCTGCAGGAAAACATGACTGATTTTCATGTCGTAAACCCGCTGGACAAGTTTATTGATGTTGTTGGTTTGCTGGGCCGGATCGGGATCGTAGACATAATCGAGATCGACATGCATGACGCGCACGGGATCGGCCTCCTGAATCTGGCTGACCGTGCTGGCAAAGGATTTGAGCGAGGGATTTCCGGAAATCAAAAGACGCGGAATATTGCCGAGATCGCGCACATCCGCCAGCCCATCCTCAAGGGTAAAGGCCAGCTGATAACCCTGCTTTCTGGCGATGGCGAGCGATGTGCCGTTCGCGGCGCCATAGGGCCAGACCCAGGCGCGGGGCGCTTTTCCCGTCACCCGGGTAATTTTGTCGGTAACTTTGCGCACGTCATCAGCGATCCGCTGGTTGAACTGCCGATCGGTTTCATAACGCCCCGTCGCTTTATCGTAAAAGCGGTTGGCGATGGCGGGTTCACGGCTTCCCTGTGGGTTAGCCGGTATGCCGTAATGCGAAGCCCAGGTATGCGAGCCAATCTCAACCAACGGAGACTGGCTTAGCTCCCGCACCATATCCCAGGTTGCAAAGCGCTCGCGGGGTGTCATCAGTCCGCCGAAATTGACCTGCTGATTCGCTGGCGTATCTACCCAACTGCCCACCGGTGCCCACAGCGCAGGGACGTTCCAGGCCTGAAGGAGTGGCCAGACGCGGGTGTAGAAACTGCTGTAGCCATCATCAAAACTGAGTAAATAGGCTCTGGGCGGCAGCGTTTTTTTGCCCTCATGCGCATCCAGAATATCCTGCACGCTAATGGCGTGATAACCGTGATGCACAAGCCAGCCGATCTGCTCGTTTAGGGCGCTGGTTCGAACGGACAGGTAGCGCTGATCGGCTGCATCATCTTCAACGTCATGGTAGGCCAGAACCAGAAAATGGTTCTTTGGCCAGGGCTTACTCGCCTCAGGCTGTGGCCGTTCCTGGGGGGGCGTAAACGAGAGGGCCTGAGCGCAGACGCTCGCGCTGAGGCATAACCAGCCGATAATTATCAGGCTCACAGAAAAACGTTTGTTCAGCATATTCATCCTTAAAAGCGTAAATTCGCATCAAACGTGACGGAGAGATTGCTTTCTCGTTTACCGTCGAAAGGGCGCTTGTCCCAGTTCAGCATCACGCCGCTATCAATGACGTTGTTCCATTGAATGCGCTGCCCGTAACCCAGCAGGGCGATGGCACCAGCGGGCTGATTTTTCTGCCAGTATTCCCCGCCGCCGAGAACGACCTGCTGGCTCCAGAGCGTGTCGTAATGGCGGTACATCTGATGATCGACGGACAGGGCCGCCGTTACGGAGAGATCCCGCTCCGGGTTGTAATAGAGCGTGTCCCGCAGGGTGTTGGTACTCGCTGAAATACCCGGTTCGAGATCCAGCGTCAGGGTGGGTGTCTGCCACAGCCGCTCTTTACCCGTAAGGGCGAACTCCTGGCGGCGGTTATGGTCGGAAAAGTGGCTGGCAGAGGCGTTAAACTGGTACTCACGGCGTTCGTTTTGATACCAGCGGACCCAGCCTTCTCCCCGGTTTGCGCTGACGCCATTACGCAGTGCCCGTAAAGGCGTCGTGCGTGAAAGACGTTCAAGGTTTCCGCCCACCTGCCAGCTATCGTTCAGGCTGTACGCCGCCGAGAGGCGAGCACCGGGCTTGTTTGCACCGTGATAATGGTTACCGGAGAGTTCTGCTTCGACCAGAAGGTCGCGAGGCCGCCATTCGACGCCGGCAAACAGGTGGCGGCTGCTGCCTTTGCCTTCGTCGAAATTGCCCTGCGCAAATCGGGTTCCACCAAACAGCCGCCAGTTATCCGCGATGGGCGGACCGTAGAGCGTGGCATCCCAGCTCAGATCGTGTGTGCCGCTGACGGGGTTATCAGAGTGCAGTCCTTTGCCCGCGTTCAAACGCATTTCGGACAGATGATGGACGTCTCTGAGCCTGTCCAGACGTCGGGCGCTCCCGTCGACAGGCGCGCGGGCGATAACGTCATCGGCCAGTAAATCCATCTGTCGCCACTCCTGCAGATCCATTGCGACGTAGGCCTGCTGCCGTTCCAGCTCGATATTGGATGGCTCCAGCGTCTCGGCCATTTTGAGCTTTTGCTCCGCCGCCCGCGGCAGACCCCGCGCCTGAAGTAAGGTGGCGTAATCAATCTGTAATCCCTGATTTCCCGGCGCTGACGCAGCCAGACGTTGCGCCAGCTTTTCGGCTTGCGGAAGGGCATTGGTCATCAGCAAATAGTTAAAGGTGAGCGACTGCCCGATGAGCCATTGATCGTTGGGTTGCGGGGTTGGCGAACCGAAATCGTAGCGGGTCCAGGGCGTGTTACGGGTTATCTTCTCAACATACTGGCGAGCGGCCTGATACTGCCCGGTATCCAGCCAGGCGTAGAAAAGCGCATGATCGTCGTCCTGCGGATCCGGCGCATAGTCTGGATAACGTTTGAGAAGCGAGAGGGCGGCATCGGCATTTTTCTCCTCCAGATACGCGGAGATAACCCAGCCAATTGCCCAGGTCGGCACGGGATGCTGAGCCGACGTTAACGCCTGATATTCCCTGATGACCTGTGGATAATCACCGTGGGCGTAAAGCGCGCCAAGCCGATCGACACGGGCCCGGATAACGTCCTCCGCTGCCTGAGGTTCGTTTTGCCAGCGGGACAGCAGCTCGTCATAGCGGTTCAGCGCCGCTTGCGCGAGCTGCAAACGCTCTGTTTCAGTACGGGCAGGCACATCGGCGAGGCGTACCATTTCGGCGGCGGCGTTGAGTGCCAGGCGGCGACGTTGCGCGGGGGGCAGCGTCACCGTTTGTGAAAGCCGCAGGGCAGGCGTGTCGGCCCGGTTGTCTGTTAACGCATCAATCAACTCAGTACGAAGGGCGTCATCCGCTGGCGCACTATTCAACGCGCGGATGTCTGCCAAAAGCCGCTCCTGGTTTTTTCCCTGGCGTGAATAGACATAAGAGAGCGTCTGAAGGTGAGCCAGAGAGGGCTTTTCCGCCACCCGTTGCCGGGCTTCCTGCAGAGCCAGTGTATCCATGCGGGCGTCGGCGAGGGTTTTGATGTAGCCGATGCGATAATCGTCGTTATCCGGTGCAAGGTTACACGCCTCCTTCCAGAGCATTAACGCAGGTTGCCACGCCTTTTGGTTTCGCCTTGCCTGAGCAGCAGCAGCCACGCCACGGGCAGGAAGAGCCATATAGACCTTGTAACGCAGCCAGACCTGAATAACGTCGTCATCACGACCCGCCCAGGACGCCACCTGCAACCAGTCCGCAACCTGCTCAGGCGTCAGGGCATGTTGCTGCTGATAACGCTGAAGATATTGCAGAAAAGGTGCGTAATTACCGTTACGCGCCTGCTGAATCTGTTGTTCATATACTGATTCTGCTGCCTGAACCAGAAAGGGGAAAAGTAATAACAGAAACAATAAAGCGGGAGTGCGGTAAAAGAATAACGTATTGAAGCGAAGTGATCTTTCCATATCTATTTGCCATTTGTTTATCATAAATCCATTGCATAACACGGCCGCCTTTAAGCACGGGGTTAAAGGCCATAAATGAGAACGTTTAATCTGAATGCAGTTACGTTATGGGGTACTTACTTAAAGGTAATTATGGGTCCTTATGGTCAGGGCTAAGTGGCTGGTAATGTACACCCGATATGTTGGCAGATAAATATGTTGAAAAGCAGGGTGGTTGTTTTGAGATAATTCTGTAATGAGCTATCCTAAGCGATTATTTTGAAATGAGTTTATATTTGTAAGTTTATGATTTTGTTGATTTTTATTTATATTGTGACAAATTTGTTTATATTTTTAATGTGCCTTATTGGTGTGAATTAAAGTACTTTCCGGTGCATGTTTGGGAAGTTTCATGACAAAAATTCTTAATATCCATAAAAGTGACTTTTCTGAGATTGTTTTTTACTTATAATTAATGGCAGCCATTGAATGATAGTCTATGGGAAGACGTATCAATGAATGTGCGAATTGAGGGTCAATCAAAGCCAGAATACATTTATCGTTAATATAAAAGCGCTATAAAACGAAGGCGGACTTCTTTCCGAAGGGTCGTTCTTGCTTTAATCTAAAAGGGATGGTTAGTGGCAACTTCAATAGTGTTAGTGACACAGGATCGCTACCTTGTCAGGGGGATGAGGATATTTTTTCCGGATATAATCCTGCTGGACTCCATTGACAGAAAGATATTTGATAACGGCGCAGATGAATATTCTGTATTGATTGATAGCCGTGCACCGCTGCGTTTATATGATTACCTGATACGCCATCCGGCCAGAACGAAAAAAACAATCTGCTGCGTTATGCTCGATATGCGGCATCGCGAGGAGAATCTGCTCAGCATGAAGTTGTTTATGAACACGTCGCTCACGGCACCCGATATGGCGTCGTTATTCAACCTGGTGCTCAACATGAAGGGCAAACGTCTGACAACAAAGTGGCTGCTGAACTTACGGCTGAGCACGCATGAAGCCATTATGCTGCGGTTGCTCAGGGCTGGCATGGCGATGGAAGAGGTGGCACAGGAACTGAATACGTCGATTAAAAGCCTCTACCGCAAACGGACCGCGCTCTCAGAACGGCTGGGGGCAGAGAACTTCAACGAGGCTTGTTTGTTTATCTTTAAAAATAAACTGCTGGATTCGGATGGGAACGATCCCTAGCTTAGCTTTACCCCAAAAGCAAAAACCCGCCACGAGGGCGGGTTTTCTGAAGAGTGGTGCCCGGACTCGGAATCGAACCAAGGACACGGGGATTTTCAATCCCCTGCTCTACCGACTGAGCTATCCGGGCAACGGGGCGCATTAAACCTGATATGCCCTCTGCCGTCAACGAAATTTGTTGTTTTCGTAACGGACTGCACACTCTCTCACCAGTTCGCCGTAATCTTAAGCAAAAAAGTGCGTCCAGAGCGCGGATAGCGGCATTGCAATCAACAGCGCGGGCAGCATATTCACCACTGCAAACATCTTAATTCCGCATATCCGCAGCCCTGTCGCCAGCAGCAGCAGGCCACCGACGGCGGTGAAGTCGGCCATCATCGCCGGCGTGGTGAGCGGAAGGATCAGTGTGGCGCAGGTAGCGAGGGCCAGCTGGATAAGCAGCATGGGCACGCAAATCGCGGCGACGGCGATGCCGAGGGTCGTGGCGAAAATGGTGGCCGTGAAGAAATCAAGAAACGCCTTCGCAATCAATATGCTGGGGTCGCCAGTCATGCCTTCCTGCATTGAACCGAAAATGCCTGTGCCGCTGGCGCAAAAAAGAATAATTATCGCGACGTAGTTCTGAATAAACGACTCGTGAGTGCCGTTTTTCGCCTTGCCCGGGTGGGCAATCAGGTTTTTGGCTTTGCTGACCGCATTGTTAATACCCTTTTCCAGATAGCAGAACTCGCCAATGAGCGCGCCGAGCAGGGTAGCAAGCACCATCACCGGCAGGTTGGCGCACTTAATCACCAGCAAAATGCCGATACCTAACGAGGCCAGGCCGAATATTGAGGGCATGGAAGAGCGAATACGCTCCGGCAACCGCTGACTTAATACGGCGCCAAGTACGCCGCCCAGCAATACGGCACCGGCATTGATAAAGGGTCCGATAACCACCGTGAACTCCTGTTAGTTAATCATGGGTATTGCAGGATTATGACACGCCAGGGGCCTGTTAAGCTTAGGTTTAGGCGGGTTAACACATACTGATTGCTTCTTGCACCTCAAAATAAAAGGTGACATGATTGCGCGAAATTTCTCCTTCCTGTGTACGGAGCCGCCAATGATGATGTTGTCTGTCGCTGCGCGAACGCTCACCCGTATCGATATTATCTACTCCTGTCTCACCGTTCGGTGAGGGTAACTGCACTTATGAAAACCATGAAAATCGCCGTCAGCCGCGAGCTGGTCTCTACTGTGTCTACGCACCGCGAAAAGGTGACGCTGGATAACACTGATTTTACGGATGTGGCGGCAGTCGTCATTACCCCCACGGAAAGTTGCAGCGGCATTCTGGCATTGCTTAAACGCACGGGCTTTCAGCTTCCGGTGTTTATTTACTCGCAAGAGCCGTCTGACGTTCCTGATGGCGCAACGGCAGTGATATCAGGTAAAGCTCAGGAGTTTCTGGAACTGGAGACGGCGGCCAGCCGGTATGAAGAGAATCTGTTGCCGCCATTTTTTGACACCCTGAGCCAGTACGTGGCGATGGGCAACAGTACTTTTGCCTGTCCGGGACACCAGCACGGTGCATTTTTTAAAAAACACCCTGCGGGACGGCAGTTCTATGAATTCTTCGGTGAGAACGTATTTCGCGCCGATATGTGCAATGCCGATGTGAAACTGGGCGATCTGCTGATCCACGAAGGCTCCGCCAAGCATGCCCAGAAGTTCGCAGCAAAAGTCTTTAATGCTGATAAAACCTACTTTGTGCTGAACGGCACTTCCGCTGCAAATAAGGTGGTCACCAATGCGCTGCTGACCCGCGGCGACCTGGTGCTGTTCGATCGCAACAACCATAAGTCCAACCACCACGGTGCGCTGATCCAGGCGGGTGCTACGCCGGTTTATCTCGAAGCAGCGCGTAACCCGTTTGGTTTTATTGGCGGGATTGACGCGCAGTGTTTTGACGACGCGTACCTGCGAAATCAGATCCGTGAAGTTGCGCCGGAAAAGGCCATGGAGAAACGCCCGTTTCGTCTGGCGATCATTCAGCTTGGCACCTACGATGGCACGATCTACAACGCCCGTCAGGTGATCGACAAGATCGGCCATCTTTGTGACTACATCCTGTTTGATTCGGCCTGGGTGGGCTACGAGCAGTTTATTCCGATGATGGCGGAAACCTCTCCGCTGTTACTGGATCTGAACGAGAACGATCCGGGCATTTTCGTGACGCAGTCGGTGCATAAACAGCAGGCCGGGTTCTCGCAGACTTCGCAGATCCATAAAAAGGATAATCACATTCGCGGCCAGGCGCGTTTCTGTCCGCACAAGCGCCTCAACAATGCGTTCATGCTCCATGCCTCGACCAGTCCGTTCTATCCGCTGTTCGCGGCTCTCGATGTGAACGCGAAAATCCATGAAGGGGAGAGCGGGCGCCGGCTTTGGGCGGAGTGTGTTGAGCTGGGCATTGAGGCCCGCAAGGCGATCATTGCCAACTGCCATATGATCAAACCGTTTATTCCGCCAATGGTGGCCGGGCGTCCGTGGCAGGATCATCCCACACACGCCATCGCCAGCGAGCGCCGCTTCTTCAGCTTTGAGCCGGGGGCTAAATGGCACGGGTTTGAAGGCTATGCCAGCGAGCAGTATTTCGTCGATCCGTGCAAGCTGCTGCTGACCACGCCGGGTATTGATGCGGAAACCGGGGAATATACCGAGTTCGGCATTCCGGCGACCATTCTTGCGCACTACCTGCGTGAAAACGGCATTGTGCCGGAGAAGTGCGATCTCAACTCGATCCTCTTCCTGCTGACGCCTGCCGAAAGCAGTGAGAAGCTGGGGCTGCTGGTGGCGATGCTGGGTCAGTTTGAACAGCATATTGAAGACGATACGCCGCTCGCTGACGTCCTGCCGACCATCTACCAGAAATACCCGGTACGGTATCGCGATTACACCCTTCGCCAGCTCTGCCAGGAGATGCACGATCTCTACGTGAGCTTTGACGTGAAAGATCTGCAGAAGGCAATGTTCCGTAAAGAGAGTTTGCCAGAACGGGCGATGAATCCGCAGGATGCGAATCAGGCGTATATTCGCGGGAAGGTGGAGTTGGTGCGCATCCGTGATGCCGGCGGACGCATTGCCGCCGAGGGCGCGCTGCCGTATCCCCCTGGCGTACTGTGCGTGGTGCCGGGTGAAATCTGGGGTGGGGCGGTACAGCGTTACTTCCTGGCGCTGGAGGAGGGCATCAACCTGCTGCCAGGCTTCTCGCCGGAACTGCAGGGCGTTTACAGCGAAAAGGATCCCGATGGGATTAAGCGACTGTACGGGTATGTATTGTCATAGTCGCCGTCATCCGTAACCCCGGCCCTCTCCCCAAAGAGAGGGTCAGGGCTCACACCGCACTTCTCTTATACATCCTCCGTGGATGCCCAATCTTCCCGTACAACATCTCTACGCTCAGAAACCCCGCCTCCACGCAGTGCTCCAGATAGCGTCGGGTGGTGGTTTTACTTAATCCTGTCTCCTGCACGACCTCGTCGACGGAAAAACAGTGTGTCGCCTTGTCGTTAAACAACGCCTGCACCCGTGCCAGCGTATTCTCCTCAATACCTTTGCTGCCGTTATCCAGACGGTAGTTTTTCGCCTGCAGCTGGTAGAGCGAGTCGACGTTCTGCTGGTCGACAATCTTCCAGACCCGCTGTTGTTCGGCAAACTGCACAAAGCGTTCAAGCGACTGGCTGAGGCGTTTCCAGGAGACCGGCTTCAGGATGTAATCAAAGGCGCCATTCCGGATGGCCTGGCTGCAGGTGTCCATGTCGCTGGCAGCAGTAATGAAAATCACCGAACAGTTGGCGCGGGTGAGCATGGGGTCATTGATCAGTGTGATCCCTTTACCGTCCGGCAGATAGTTATCCAGCAGCATAAGCTGCGGCTGTTTGCTTTCAAGCTGGACCTGGGCGGCAGCGAGAGACGAGGCGATCCCTACCAGCCTCAGGCGCGGATGTTTACCGATAAGTTCCGCGTGCAGTTGCGCCAGTTCGTTCTCGTCTTCAACAATCAATACGTCGATAAGTTCATGTTGCATAGTCGGTATCTTCCAGTTGCTGGGCGGGACGCCGGGCGGGAATAAACAGTGAGAAAATGGCGCCGCGCGGGGTGTTATCGGCAATTTCTATCGCGCCGCCAGCCTGCGTGACATAGCTTTCGATCAGATACAGGCCAATCCCGTGATCGCCGCGTGTTTTGGTGGTGATGCCGCGTTCAAATATCCTGTCACGGATCTCCGGTTTGATGCCAACGCCCTGGTCGGCCACTTCGATAATCAGCTCCTGCTCGCTCAGTTTGATCAGCACTTCGACCGGTGCATGGGGAAGCGGTGAGCGCTGCGTCGCTTCGATGGCGTTATCCAGCAGGTTGCCGATGATTGAGATCAGCTCTTCTTCAGCCAGCGACGGGAACGGCCTGTCCAGCCGGCAGGCCGGGTCAAAACTGAGCTCGACCCCTTTCTCCCGCGCGCGGGCGGCTTTACCCAGCAGTAGGCCACACAGGGTCGGGGAGCTGAAGCGGGAAGAGATAAAGTCCAGCAGCTCCTGAGCGTGTTCCGACTGCGCCTGAATATAGCCAATCGCCTCTTCATAGCGGCCCATGTGCAGCAGGCCGGACAGAGTGGTCATGCGGTTCAACTGCTCATGACGCATGATGCGCAGGTTATCGACATAGCGTTTAACCTGGCTGAGCTGGGCGCTAAGCGAGTCAATTTCATTCCGATCGCGGAAGGTGATCACCCAGCCCTGCAGCGAATCCTCAAGCATGATGCGCACCCGGCTGGCAATCACCGTGAGGGTGTTAAAACGGCAAATTTCATCATGGGTATCTTTCGCCAGCATCGTCTGCGTCGAGAAGAACGGGACAGGGTCGATAACCTGGCTAATCAGCTGCCCGCGCAGTTCACGGGCTGGCTGGCTCAGGCCAAGCAGCTTGCGCGCCGCCTGGTTGATCACCTCGATGCGCAGCTCATCATCAATGGCGATCACCCCTTCATAGATAGACTCCATCATCGCTTTTTGCTGGCGCACCAGCAGGCCGATTTCCCGTGGCTCCAGGGAGAAGATCTGCTTCTTGATACTGCGGGTAAAGAACCAGGAGAAGATAAAGAGCGCAATCAACAGCAGCACGGCGGCCAGCAGGATATTGACCACTTTGCTGACGGTAATGGTATCAAGGTAGCTGGTGAGATAACCCACCGAGACAATCCCCACCACTTGCCCCGCATCGTTGAAGATGGGCGCTTTGCTGCGCAGCGAAATACCCAACCCCCCTTTGCGGATGGTGGTGGTGCTTTTTCCCTGCAGGACCTCCTCATTGTCTCCACCGATAAGCGTCTTGCCCACTCTGTCGGCAAAGACCGAATGAAAAAGATGCAGACCTTTATTATCCCCAATCACAATAAAGCTGGCATCACTGTGAGCGGCAATTTTCTGCATAAAATCATGGATGGCTTTGATATCTTTTTGTTCAACCTCATCACGTAATGAGGGAATAAGTGCGATCTCTTCCGCCTGTATTTTGGCACGTGCACTCATTTCCTGATAAAGCTGCTTGCCGACATCGACGTAATAATATCCTCCCAGTAACGCAAAAAGTACTGAGAAAAAGGCGACCAGCGAAATAAACAGCTTAATCTGAAACGATACTTTCATAACTATCACGCGAGGTAGCAGCAAAGATTGCCAATATATCATCTTTTTTCGCGCGGATACCCGGTTTGCCGAAAACTTGTGATCCCTTGCACAGCAGGCCCTGTAAAAGAATTTTCCGAATAGCCTATGCGCCTGAAGCCGTCTGGAGAAATGTTATTTGATTGTTCGTTTTAGAAAAGAAACCATAAAAACCACGGCAATAAATAAGGCGTAAATCACATTAAATAAAAGAAACCATTAAAACCATAGCTGCCATAAAAACTTCGCTTTTAATATGCCATCCCTCACATAAAGTAAGCCTTTGTGACTCTAAGCTGAACGCACAAAATAACTAAGGGGCTTATTATGAGCACAACTGACGATTCTTTCTCTGTTACCCACGACCCGATTGATATTCAGCGACCATCACTCAAAGAGCGCTGGTGGCATATTATGGATACGTGGAAAATCGGAATTATCCCTCTGCCACTGTTTGTCCTGGCCGGCGCGCTGATTGCCATTGATTGCCTCGGCGGCAAACTGCCCAGCGATATCGTGGTGATGGTCGCCACGCTCGCGTTCTTCGGCTTTGCCTGCGGTGAGTTTGGCAAGCGCCTGCCGATTGTCGGTAAACTCGGCGCGGCGGCGATTTGCGCCACCTTTATTCCTTCGGCACTGGTCTATTACGGTCTGCTGCCGGATGTGGTGGTGGAGTCCACCACGAAGTTCTACAAATCCACCAACATTCTGTATCTCTACATCTGCTGCATCATTGTCGGCAGCATCATGAGCATGAACCGCACCGTGCTGATTCAGGGCTTCCTGCGCATCTTCTTCCCGATGCTGTGCGGCGAAATTGTCGGCATGATTGTTGGCATGGGCGTAGGGATAGCGCTGGGCCTTGAGCCATTCCAGATCTTCTTCTTTATCATTCTGCCGATCATGGCGGGCGGTGTTGGGGAAGGGGCGATTCCACTCTCCATCGGCTATGCCACCCTGCTGCATATGGACCAGGGCGTGGCGCTCGGTCGCGTTCTGCCTATGGTTATGCTCGGCGGTCTGACGGCAATCATCATCTCCGGCTGCCTCAATCAGCTCGGTAAACGTTACCCGCACCTGACCGGCGAAGGCCAGCTGATGCCTAACCGTGCGAATACCGATGAAACCACCGCACAGCCTGCGTTCTCCGGTAAAGCAGACGTCACCACGATCGCTTCTGGCGCACTGCTGGCCGTTCTGCTCTACATGCTGGGGATGCTCGGCCACAAGCTGATTGGCCTGCCTGCGCCGGTTGGCATGCTGTTTATGGCGGTGCTGGTCAAGCTTTGTAATGGTGCTTCTCCACGTCTGCTGGAAGGCTCTCAGGTGGTGTATAAATTCTTCCAGACATCAGTAACTTACCCCATTCTCTTCGCCGTGGGCGTGGCCATTACCCCCTGGCATGAACTGGTCGCCGCATTCACGCTGACCAACCTGCTGGTGATTGTCAGCACCGTCTCCGCGCTGGTGGCGACCGGTTTCTTCGTTGGCAAAAAGATTGGCATGCACCCGATTGATGTCGCCATCGTCTCCTGCTGCCAGAGCGGCCAGGGCGGTACCGGTGACGTGGCGATTCTGACTGCAGGCAACCGTATGAGCCTGATGCCCTTCGCCCAGATTGCTACCCGTATTGGCGGCGCGATTAACGTCTCCATCTCTCTGCTGATACTGGGCAACTTCCTCGTTTAAGTTTTCAGGAAAGAACAATGAAACTCGCAAGCTTTTTATACCAGGGAACACGCAGCTACGGCATCGTTCAGGCCGAAGGTGTGATTGATTTAGGTCGCCGTCTCGGCGACCGCTACAGCGACCTCAAAGCGCTGCTGCAGGGCAACGGGCTGGCCGAGGCCACCCGTTATCTCAACGACGCCGTGGATGTCCCTCTGAATGCCATCACCTTCTTACCGGTGATTGAGCAGCCGGAAAAAATCCTCTGCGTGGGCATGAACTACGCCGACAAACGCAAAGAGTTTGACCAGCACAACCCGGCGCCGACGCTGTTTGTCCGCTTCCCGGATTCGCAGACCGGCCACAACGAACCGGTGCTGAAGCCGCGTCACTCCAGTGAATTCGACTACGAAGGAGAGCTGGCGGTCATCATCGGCAAAGCCGGAGAGAACATCAGCCGTGATGAGGCGTTGCGCCATGTGGCGGGTTACAGCTGCTATATGGACGGCTCCGCCCGCGACTGGCAGCACACCTGGTTTACGGCGGGCAAGAACTGGCGTCAGACCGGAGCGTTTGGCCCGTGGATGGCGACGGCTGATGAGATCCCGGACCCGCACCAGTTGGCGATCCGCACCTGGCTTAACGGCCGTATGGTGCAGGAAGACAACACCAGCAGCATGATCCACAAGGTCGCGGAGCTTATCGAATACATCAGCACCTTTACCCGCCTCAGCCCGGGCGATGTGATCATCACCGGCTCCCCTGGCGGCGTGGGCAAAAAGCGCAACCCGCCGCTGTTCATGAAAGAGGGCGATCGCATTGAGGTGGAGATCGAGCATATCGGTCATCTGAGCAATGTGATCATGGAAGCGCCCGCCACCGGGCTTGCGGCAGCACACTGAGTAAAACGGCATGAACAGTCAACCCACTATTGATTTTCGCCACACCCTTGTGGCGAAACACCCGGAACGCTTAAGCCAGATCCGTTACCTGCTGGCAGACAGCGGCCTTGGCCTGGACAACGACATCACGCTGTTTGTCGAAGCCTGGTCCGGCACGCAGCTGGTGGGTTGTGCCGGGCTTGCCGCTAACGTCATCAAGTGCGTGGCGGTAAACGAGCAGCTTCGTGGGGAGAACCTCAGCGCACGGTTGCTGGCAGAGGTGGAAAATGCGGCGCTGGAGCGCGGCCATTTTCACCTCTTCCTCTGCACCCGTCCGTGCAACAAGGAGCGCTTTGGCCGCAGCGGCTTCTGGCCGATTGCCCAGAGCGGGAACAACGCGGTGCTGATGGAGAACACCCCGCAGGGGATCCAGCGCTACTGTCGCGCGCTCAAGTGTCAGCGCAAGGCCGGGAAGAAGATTGGCGCGATCGTGATGAATGCGAATCCGTTTACCCTCGGCCACCGGCATCTGGTCGAGCAGGCCGCGGGGCAGTGCGATGCGCTGCACCTGTTTGTGGTGCGCGAGGATGCCTCGTTCTTCCCGTTCAGCGCCCGGCTAGAGATGGTACGGGCGGGCGTGGCGCATCTGCCGAACGTGATTGTGCATGAAGGATCGCAGTACATCATCTCCCGCGCCACGTTCCCGGCCTACTTCCTGAAAGAGACCGGCAAAGTACAGCAGGCGTGGAGCGAAATCGATGTGCTGATCTTTCGGGACTTCATCGCCCCGGCGCTGGGTATTACGCATCGCTTTATCGGCTCGGAGCCGTTTTGCGATATCACCCGTCAGTACAACCAGACGCTGCACGACCTGCTGGCCTCGCAGATTGACGTGGTGGAAATGCCGCGCATCAAGGTCACCGGCAACGCTATTTCCGCGTCGGAAGTCCGCCGCTTGCTTAAGACACAGCAGTTTTCCCGGATCCGGGAGATTGTCCCGGACTCCACCTTCGCGCACCTCGAAACGCATTACCGTGCGAGTGCGGAAGTCGCATAACTATCAGGAATTTATCATGAAAATTGTAAGGGAGGCGCTGGCCGGTACGCAGGAGTCCAGCGACCTGATGGTAAAAATTGCCCCCGCTCAGGGTGAGCTGGAAATTATCATCCACAGTGAAGTGATTAAGCAGTTTGGCGAACATATTCGCCAGGTCGTTAACGACACATTGCGCGCCATGAACGTGCACCAGGGATTAATTATTGTTGAAGACAAAGGGGCGCTGGACTGTGTGATTCGCGCCCGCCTGCAAAGCGCGCTCCTGCGCGCGGCCGATGAGCCGACACTCAACTGGGGAGCGCTGAAATGAGCAAACTCCGCCGCAGTATGCTGTTCCTGCCGGGCGCAAACGCCGCCATGCTCTCTACGGCATTTATCTACCGCCCGGACTCCATCATGTTTGACCTTGAAGACGCCGTCGCCCTGCGCGAGAAGGATACCGCGCGCATGCTGGTGTTTCATGCCCTGCAGCACCCGATGTATCAGGATATCGAAACCGTGGTGCGCATTAACCCGCTGAGCACGCCGTTTGGCTTGCTGGATCTGGAAGCCGCCGTGCGGGCAGGGGTGGACGTGATTCGATTGCCGAAAACCGACACCCCGGAGGATATCGATGAGCTGGAAGGGCATCTGGCGCGTATCGAGCGTGAATGCGGGCGCGAGCCGGGCTCGACCCGCGTCATGGCGGCTATTGAATCGGCGATTGGAGTGATTAACGCCGTGGCCATTGCCCGCAGTTCTCCGCGCTTAATTGGGATCGCGCTGGCCGCCTTTGACTATGTGATGGACATGCAGACGGAACGCGGGGATGGCACTGAGCTATTTTATGCCCGCTGTGCCGTGCTGCACGCCGCCCGCGCCGCGGGTATCGACGCTTTCGACGTGGTGTGGTCGGACGTTAACGATGAAGCTGGCTTCCTGCGCGAGGTCGATTTGATCCGCAAGATGGGCTTTAACGGTAAATCGCTGATTAACCCACGTCAGATTGATCTGTTACATAACGCCTATGCCCCAACCCAGCAGGAAGTGGATCACGCGAAACGGGTGATTGAAGCGGCAGAAGAGGGGGAGCGTAACGGCCTGGGCGTCGTGTCGCTCAACGGCAAAATGGTCGATGCCCCTATTATTAACCACGCGCAGATGGTGCTGGAACGCGCGGCGGCCTCCGGCGTGCGTCGTTAAGGATTACACAATGAATCAGACAGAACTTCTCCATGTGAATTTCCCCCATCTGCGGGACTTAAAACCGTTTGATACCGCCCACAGCGCAACGCCATGGCTGAACAGCCCTGACGAAAAACACACCCGTAAGCTCTGTGCTTCGGTCGAAGAGGCGGTGTTACGCAGCGGGTTACAGGACGGGATGACCGTCTCCTTCCACCACGCGTTTCGCGAAGGCGACCGGGTGATCAATACCGTCGTGGCACTGCTTGCGCGTATGGGCTTTAAAAACCTGACGCTGGCTTCCAGCTCGCTGATGACCTGTAACGACGCGCTGATCGAACACATCGAAAGCGGCGTTATCACCCGGATTTACACCTCCGGTATGCGGGGCAAGCTGGCGGACGCTATCTCACACGGGTTGATGGCCGAGCCGGTACAAATTCACTCCCACGGCGGGCGCGTGAAGCTGTTGCAGGACGGCGAACTGAATATCGACGTGGCGTTTCTTGGCGTGCCGTGCAGCGATGAATTTGGCAACGCCAACGGCACGCACGGGAAATCGTGCTGCGGCTCGCTTGGCTATGCAATGGTGGATGCGCATTTCGCCCGCAAGGTGGTGCTGCTGACCGAAGCGCTGGTGCCGTTCCCGAATATGCCCGCCAGCCTGGTGCAGGATCAGGTGGATTACATTGTGCAGGTGGAGAGCGTGGGTGACCCGGCGAAAATCAGCGTCGGTGCGGCTCGCGTGACCAGTAATCCGCGTGAGCTGATGATTGCCCGCTACGCGGCGGATGTGATTGAACATTCAGGCTATTTCAAACCCGGTTTTTCCATGCAGACCGGCTCCGGTGCGGCGGCTACCGCCTGTACCCGCTTTATGGAGGAGAAAATGGAGCGCAGCGGCGTGAAGGCGCGCTTCGCGCTCGGGGGCATTACCGGCAGCCTGGTGGATCTGCACGAGAAAGGCCTGATCGAAAAGCTGCTCGATACCCAGTGTTTCGACGGCCAGGCCGCGGCCTCGCTGGCACGAAATCCGAATCATGTGGAGATCTCCACCAACGTTTATGCCAACCCCGGCAGCAAGGCAGCAAGCTGCGACCAGCTTGATGTGGTGATCCTCAGCGCCCTGGAAATTGACGTCGATTTTAACGTCAATGTTATTACCGGCTCTGACGGCGTAATGCGTGGGGCATCCGGCGGACATTGTGATGTGGCCGCGGCGGCGAACCTGACCATCGTAGTCGCCCCCCTGCTGCGTAGCCGTATTCCAACCGTCGTGAAGCGGGTGACCACCCGGCTGACGCCCGGGGAGAGCATCGACGTGCTGGTTACCGATCACGGCATCGCGGTTAACCCGGCACGCCCGGAAATCCGCGAACGACTGCTTGCCGCAGGTCTCAACGTTGTCGATATCAACGCGCTTTTCGAGCGGGCGATATCACTGACCGGCGTACCAAAACCCATTGAGTTTACCGACAAAATCGTCGGTGTGATCCGCTACCGCGACGGCAGCGTCATCGACACCGTTCGACAGGTGAAGGAGTAATGATGACTGTAGCGACACCCGTGCGGGCGGGTGTCAGCCTGGAGGAGCTGCTGGCGGCGAAAGAGCGCCGTGCAGCACGCCAGACTGACTGGCTCACGCACTATCAACAACCGGTGATTTCTCTCACGCTCGTCACCCCCGGGGAGATCAAAGACAGCCTGCGCTATCGCAATACGATGGGCGTGGCATTGCAGATGTGCGACCAGCTGCTGTGGGAAAACCGCTGGCAGGTGCTGGATCGCCAGGTGCTGTGGCTGCCCACCGGGCCAGAAGCAATCTGGTGCGTGGCGCATCCGGCGGCGGAAATCAAAGCGCACTGTACGGATCTGGAGCAGACTCACCCGCTCGGGAGGCTGTGGGATTTGGATGTGATCTGCCCGGCACAGGGGCATGTGGGGCGCCAGTCTTTAGGGGCACACCTCCGGCGCTGTCTGGTATGTGATGAGCCTGCCCACGCCTGTTCCCGTTCGCGTAAGCATCCTGTAGAGCAGGTGGTGGCTCGCGTGGAGAAGATGATCGATGACTGGTTTGCTCGCGACTAACCCGCAGCCATGCGATGTGCCAGGGCTCGCCGAAGAGGCGTTATGGCAGGAGCTGGCGTTGACGCCAAAGCCGGGTCTGGTGGATAAGCTCAACAACGGTGCACACCGCGATATGGACCATGCGCTGTTTGCCCGCAGTATTGCGGCCATCACTCCGTGGTTTGCGCGCTTTGCAGAGCTGGGTCATACCCATGCGGATAAACCCGCGGCGGAACAATTACGGATCATTCGCCCGATGGGCATTGCCTGTGAACAGGCAATGTACGCTGCAACGTGCGGGGTGAACACGCATAAAGGCGGCATTTTTGCCCTTGGTTTGCTGTGCTTTGCCGCCGGACGAGTGAAACACGCCACGGCTGAGAGCCTCTGTAATGAGGTGAGTCACCTCTGTCGCGGGCTGGTGGCGCGTGAGCTGGCAGCGCGCAGTGGACATGCGACGGCAGGGGAGCGGCAGTTTCAGCGGTATGGGTTAACCGGCGCGCGGGGCGAAGCGGAAAGCGGTTTTGCTACGGTGCGTGCAGCGCTGGCGCAATGGAACGGGCACGCGCTGCATGACCTGCTGCTGCGCCTGATGGCGATGAATCAGGACAGTAACCTGGTGTCGCGCGGCGGTATGGAAGGGCTGCGTTATGTGCAGGGTTATGCGCGGTCTTTACTGACGAGTGGCTGGGATCGTGATGCATTAATACAGATGGACAATGCGCTCATTGAACGGAATTTAAGCCCGGGGGGCAGTGCGGATTTATTGTCGGTAGGATGGGTGCTGGCGAAATTACCCCTCTCCTGAAAGGAGAGGGGTAATCATTAATGCGCGATAGGCTGCGCAGCGTGCGGTTCGCGTACGTGCTTGTACTTGAACAGTGCGATAAACGCGAAGAACAGTACCAACGAGTACGCGGCGAAGATAAGCCACACGGGCTGCCAGTTGGTGATGCCGTTAGTGGTGTACATCTCAACCACTTTACCGCTCACCACACCGCCCAGAATACAGCCGAAGCCGTTGGTCATCATCAGGAACATACCCTGAGCACTGGCGCGAATTTCAGGTTTCACCTCTTTTTCCACAAACACCGAACCAGAGATGTTGAAGAAGTCGAAGGCGCAGCCGTAAACAATCATCGACAGAACCAGTAGCACGGTACCGAACGGGCTTGGGTCGCCGTAGGCAAACAGACCGAAGCGCAACATCCATGCAGCGATACTGATCAGCATGACGTTCTTGATGCCGTAGCGGCTCAGGAAGAACGGGATGGTCAGGATGAACAGCGTCTCAGAGATCTGAGAGATGGACATCATCACTGACGCATGTTCAACGATAAAGCTGCCAGAGAACAGCGGGTTATTGTCGAAGCTGTGCAGGAAGGTGTTGCCGAACATGTTGGTGATCTGCAGTTCCGCACCCAGCAGCATGGAGAAGATAAAGAAGATCGCCATGCGTTTGTTTTTAAACAGCGCAAAGGCGTCCAGACCGAGCATGGTGCTCCAGCTCTGGTTTTTCTGCTGGTTAGACACCGGAATATGCGGCAGGGTCAGGGTGAACAGCGCCAGCACCACGGAGAGTGCCGCCCCGATGTAGAGCTGCATATGGCTCAGTTCGAAGCCTGCGAAGCTCACGCCCCACATTGCCATGATAAAGCCGATGGTGCCCCAGATACGGATTGGCGGGAAATCGGTGACGATTTCCATACCGGCAGATTTCAGGCGGTAGTAGGAGATGGTGTTGATCAGGCCAAGCGTTGGCATGTAGGCCAGCGAGTTAAACAGGATCACCATGAACATCGCCCCCGGCGTGGTGACCTGGGCTGCCATAAACAGCGTCCCCGCCCCCACCAGATGGCAAAGCATGTACAGCCATTTCGCACTTAACCATTTATCCGCCACGATACCCAGCAGCGTTGGCATAAAGACAGCCGCAATGCCGAGCGAGCTGTAGACGGCACCGATAGACGCACCATCGAACTTGAGCGTCACAAACATATAGGAGCCGAGTGTAGTCAGCCAGCTACCCCACAGGCAGAACTGCAGAAACGACAATATTTTAAGCTGCAGCTTAAGGTTCATGTTACTTTCCTCACAAGTGAGCGGGAGATATGTTGTTATAGGAACATTCAGGGTTGTTATTTGATGCAATTCTATCAGCAGGCGAGGTTATGTTTTGTTACCTCCCGCAAAAAAATGCAATCCACATTAATTTGCAGTTTGGATTGTGATGCAAATAACATTTTCGTATGGGTGGGAGCGGGGAGGGTGCGGTCTGATGCCCTCACCCTGGCCCTCTCCCACAGGAAGAGGGCAGGGTAAAGGGTTTAGCGTCGACGGTAGTTTTTTTGCGCCGTGTTCACTTTATACAGATAACGACGGGATTCCGCAGACGGGTGTCGGGTGGTGAGCGTGGAATAGACATCCCCCGGCGCCATACTGTTGATGATATTCGCCGCCTGCACTTTGTCACTCGAGAAGACGCGCAGGACGCTGCCCGCACCGCCGTTATACGCGGTGATCACCGCATAGCGACGTGATGTCGGGTTATCAATTCCCCCCAGGTAGACATTGTTGAGCATCGCCAGGTAGGCGGTACCGGTATCAATGTTGCTTTGCGGATCGAACAGATAACTGCGGCTCGGCGTACCGGATTTACCCTGAGCGCGGAAGACGTCTTTACCTGCGCTGTGCTGCACGACCTGCATCAGTCCCAGCGCGTCGGAACGGCTTACCGCGTACGGGTTAAACGACGATTCGGTCTGCATGATCGCCAGGATCAGCGACTCATCCACGCCGTACTTACGCGAGGCCTGACGCACCATGCCAATGTACTTATGCGCACGTTTGTCGAGGTGGTTCGGCACGAGGTTAATGGTGACGCTGTAGATGATCTTCAGGCCGTTAGAGCGGCTTTTCAGGCGCGTCTGCAGCAGATAATCGGCAAATTTTGTGGCACGTCCTTCCCAGCGAATGGCCTGTCCGGTCTGATCGACAACCTGGCCGTACAGGAACGGTTCTTTGGAGATGGTGATGTCATCGGCGTCGGAGTAGAGATCGATTGAGCCTGGATCATCACCCATCAGCAAGGTTTTCACGATCGCCTGACGTAACCGTGCGGCAGGTTCGGTGCCTGCGATGGTTTCAACCGTGATAGTCCCCTCATCAAAGTTGATGTGGCTACGGGTCTGATAGGCGTCGGTGTACTTAACGTAGTCCTTAGGTCCGGCAATAAGAACTTCGTTAAATCCCCATATATTTTCGATGTTATGGGCAAACTGCCCCATCAAAATGTCAAAACCGTTGGTGTCCTTTATCCAGGCTTCGTTGTAATCATCGCCTTTTTTGGAAGAACAAGAGACAAGCAACGGCGCAACAAGGGCTAGCGCTAAAAATTTTTTCATCATTCCGGGAGTGCGTGTTGTGTTTGCTTGTACGGCGGAGTTGCCCCCGCACGCTGTTATTGTTCCGGTGGCGTATAGCCTTCGATGTGGACGTCTTTGCCTTCGAACAGGAAGTTCACCATCTCCTGCTCAAGCAGTTTGCGGTGCTCCGGGTTCATCATGCTGAGTTTCTTCTCGTTGATCAGCATGGTCTGTTTTTTCTGCCACTGTCCCCAGGCTTCTTTGGAAATTTCGTTATAGATGCGCTTACCCAGTTCGCCCGGGTAAAGCTGGAAATCCTGGCCTTCAGCGTCACGCTGCAGGAAAGTACAAAAAATAGTTCTGGCCATACTCATTCCTCTGTTGGTGGCTGATGCTAAACCATTGCACCGGCACGTAATTGCTGTAACAGGCGCTCCACGGGAGCCGCCAGCCCGACTGATGGCGGTTGCGCTAAGTTATACCAGAGAGCCGTTCCTTCATCCATGCAGGCGGTGATTGAGGACACGGGAAGCCACATCGGTACAATATCCAGATGGAAATGGCTAAAGGTATGACGAAACGCGGTCAGCTGCGTCAGGTTATCGGCAGCGATGCCGCGCTGTTTAAGCCATTCCCGTAACAATTCTTCATCTTCAAACTGTGGGAAGCAGTATAGACCACCCCACAGGCCGCTCGGCGGCCGCTGCGCCAGAAAGACGCCATCGCCATGCTGCATCAACAGCATGTAGCCGGTGCGCTCTGGCAGCGTCTGCTTTGGCTTTTTGCCCGGATACTGCGCCCATGCGTGGTTCGCATAAGCCACGCAGAGATTATTGACCGGGCAAAGTTCGCATTTCGGTTTTGATCGCGTGCAGACCATGGCCCCCAGGTCCATCATCGCCTGGTTAAAGCGCTCCACGCCTTTTGCCGGGGTAACCGCTTCGCTGATCTCCCACAGCCGTTTTTCGACCTCTTTTTTTCCCGGCCAGCCGTCAACGGCATAGCATCGTGCGAGGACGCGCTTCACGTTGCCGTCGAGGATCGGGAAATGCTTGCCTAAAGACAGGGAGAGGATCGCGCCTGCGGTTGAACGTCCGACGCCGGGCAAATCGGCCACTTCATCGAAGGTTTCCGGAAATGTGCCGTGGTGTCGGGTCGCCACCTGCTGCGCGGCTTTATGCAAATTGCGCGCACGGGCGTAGTAACCGAGACCGGTCCACAGGTGCAGCACCTCGTCTAAGGGCGCATTGGCCAGGTCGGTCACCGTTGGGAAACGTGCCATAAAGCGCTCGAAGTAAGGAATCACCGTGGCGACCTGCGTTTGTTGCAACATCACTTCGGAGAGCCATACTTTGTAAGGCGTTTTTTCAATTTGCCAGGGCAGGGTTTTACGCCCGTATTTGTCGTACCAGTCCAGCACCTGGGCTGAAAATTGAGAGGCTTGCATGGTCATCGATTCGCATAATCAGGGACGCCGATTGCAGCACAGCGTCAATCTGCTGTAAACCGGATCTTTCCCATGCTTGCATAGAAGCCTTAACTTTGGATAATGCCCGTTTCCCGAACATTCTCACAAGCAGACAACTCTTTTATGAAAAACGACGTCATTTCACCGGAATTTGATGAAAACGGTCGCCCGCTGCGCCGTATTCGCAGCTTTGTCCGCCGTCAGGGTCGCCTGACCAAAGGGCAGCAACATGCGCTGGACAACTACTGGCCGGTGATGGGCGTTGAGTTCAGCGAGCAGCCTCTGGACTTTACCGAGCTGTTTGGCCGCGACGCGCCGGTAACACTGGAGATTGGCTTCGGTATGGGGTCTTCACTGGTTACCATGGCCCACGCGCGCCCGGAGCAAAATTTCCTCGGCATTGAGGTGCACTCACCAGGCGTAGGCGCATGTCTGGCAACGGCTCATGAAGAGGGCGTTGAGAACCTGCGCGTTATGTGTCACGACGCGGTTGAAGTGCTGCACAAAATGATTCCTGACAATTCTTTGACCATGGTTCAGCTCTTTTTCCCTGACCCGTGGCACAAAGCACGGCATAATAAACGCCGTATCGTTCAGGCGCCGTTTGCTGAGCTGGTAAAAAGTAAGCTGAAACTGGGCGGTGTCTTCCATATGGCGACCGACTGGGAACCTTATGCGGAACATATGCTGGAAGTCATGTCGTCTCTGGACGGGTATAAAAACCAGTCTGCAAGCAACGACTATGTACCGCGTCCGGATTCACGTCCGGTGACAAAATTTGAACAGCGTGGCCATCGTCTTGGTCACGGCGTATGGGACTTAATGTTCGAGAGGGTGAAATAATGGCAAAGAATCGTAGCCGTCGTCTGCGTAAAAAAATGCACATCGAAGAATTCCAGGAAGTGGGCTTCTCCGTTGCGTGGCGTTTCCCGGAAGGCACCAGCGTAGACCAGATCGATCAGGACGTAGATGCGTTCATTAATGAAGTGATCGAGCCAAACAAGCTGGCCTTTGATGGTAGCGGTTACCTGGCATGGGAAGGTCTGATCTGCACCCAGGAAGTCGGTAAATGCACCGAAGAACATCAGGCGCTTGTGCGCAAATGGCTTGAAGACCACAAACTGGAAGATGTCCGCGTCAGCGAACTTTTTGACGTTTGGTGGGACTAATTAAGCAGTAAGGGGCCAGCATTAGCTGGCCCATTTTGTCTGAGGGAGTGTTTAAGATGCGCAAAACGTTGCTGGCTGTTGCCTTAATGGCAACCGGATTCACCGCTCATGCGGAGTATAAATGTAGCGTCACCCCGCGTGATGACGTGGTGTTAAGCCCGCAAACCGTACAGGTCAAAGGCGAGAACGGTCATCTGGTGATTACGCCGGACGGGAACGTCACATTTAACGGTAAACAGTACAACCTGACCCCCGCTCAGCGTGAGCAGGCGAAAGACTACCAGGCCGATTTGCGTACCGCGCTGCCGTGGATTGATGAAGGTGCCCTGACGCGCGTAGAGAAGAGCCGCGTCGCGCTGGATAAGATCATCACCAAAGAGGTGGGAGAGAGCAGTAACATGCGCACCCGCCTGACGAAGCTCGACAAACAGCTGAAAGAGCAGATGAACCGCATTATTGAGCATCGCGCCGACGGCCTGACGTTCCATTACAAGGCAATCGATCAGGTTCGTGCCGACGGTCAGCAGCTGGTGAACCAGGCAATGGGTGGCATCCTGCAGGACAGTATTAACGAGATGGGGGCTAAAGCGGTGCTGAAAGGCGGCGGTAACCCACTGCAGGGCGTGCTCGGTAGTTTGGGTGGGCTGCAGACCTCGATTCAGAACGAGTGGAAGAACCAGGAAGACGATTTCCAGCAGTTCGGCAAAGACGTCTGTAAACGCGTGGTGTCGCTGGAAGATAGCCGCAAGGCGCTGGTGGGAACGCTGAAGTAATTTCCCCTCACCCTAACCCTCTCCCCAAAGGGGCGAGGGGATGGTTTGCGCCCTCTCCCTTTCAGGGAGAGGGCCGGGGTGAGGGTTGCAGCATTTGCAGTGTTTCAAGGATCTTTTCTAACACCGCTTCTTCGTTATTCCAGAGTTCGTTGTTCCAAAATCGAATGACATACCAGCCTTTCTCGTTAAGCCAGCACGTTCTTTGACGATCGTATTCCTGCTTTTCATCATGTTGCCCGCCATCCAGTTCAATAGCCAGATGAGCCGCGCAGCAGACGAAATCCAGAATGTAGTGATCTACAGGATGTTGTCGACGAAATTTATAATTTTCGAAACGGCGGCTGCGCAGTAGATACCAAAGCCGTCTTTCTTCTTTTGTCAGCTCCCGTCTGAGCTGTTTTGCATAAGTACGAGTAATATCCATCCCCACACTCTGCCAGCCTTTTCCTCAGCCGGCAGAATGGGGTGCAAAATCCTGAATCAGCCTTCAGGAATCTTCTGCGAGGAACAACTCAAGCAGGGAGTTTAAAAACAGTTTGCCGTGCTCGGTGATCTGCCAGTAATCCTCACACTCGGTGAGATATCCCTGCGCCAGCGCCTCGTCAATCTGCGGACGAATCGTGGCTTCCGGCAATCCGGTATAACGCGCAAACTCCGCACGTGGTGCGGGTTCCAGCAAGCGGAAGCGGTTCATAAAGAACTCAAACGGTTTATCCGCCGCCTCAACATCATGCTGACGTTCAAGGTAGCGGCCTTCCATGTAACCACGCGGATGACGCGTTTTGGCGGTACGCAGGATGCGCCCGTCAGGGAAGGTTATTTTACCGTGTGCGCCACAGCCAATCCCCAGATAATCACCAAAGCGCCAGTAGTTCAGGTTGTGCTGACACTGGTAACCCGGCTTCGCGTATGCGGAGGTTTCGTATTGCTGATAACCTGCCGCGGTCAAAAGCTGATGACCTTGCTCAAAGATATCCCACAGGGCGTCATCATCCGGCAGCACCGGCGGACGGGAACCAAACAGCGTGTTTGGCTCAATAGTCAGCTGATACCAGGAGAGATGCGGTGGGTTAAGCGCGATCGCCTGACGCAGATCGTCCAGCGCTTCCTCCAGCGACTGGTCCGGCAGGCCGTGCATCAAATCCAGGTTAAAGCTGCGCAGGCCTAAGCCAGTGGCCAGGTTTGCCGCGCGCTTTGCCTCTTCCGGGCCGTGAATGCGTCCCAGACGTTTCAGCTTCGGCTCGCTAAAGCTCTGTACACCAATCGAGATGCGGTTCACGCCTGCACGTTGATAATCGACAAAACGGTCGGCTTCAACGGTGCCGGGGTTGGCTTCCATTGTTATTTCAGCATCCGCGGCCAGGTTCAGGCGCGCACGCACGCCGTCCAGCAGCGTTTGCATCGCCGGGCCAGAAAGCAGGCTCGGCGTACCGCCACCAATGAAAATGGTCTTAACTTCACGTCCCTGTGCGTAAGGTACATCGGCATCCAGGTCGGCCAGCAGATGCGCAACGTAGTCATCATGCGGCACTTCACCTTTCAGCGCGTGCGAGTTGAAATCGCAGTACGGGCATTTCTGCACGCACCACGGGATGTGAATATAAAGACTCAGAGGCGGCAAATTAGCCATTACGCAGTGCTTCCAGTAACAGTTTCAGGGCGCGTCCACGGTGGGAAATCGCGCTTTTCTCTTCGCGGGACAGTTCCGCAGCGGTTTTGCCCTCAGACGGGACAAAGAAAATCGGGTCGTAGCCAAAGCCACCACTGCCTGCCGCTTCACGGGTAATCACACCCGGCCAGCTGCCGTGGCAGACGACTGGCGTAGGGTCTTCGGCATGACGCAGATAGACCAGTACGCAGTGGAACTGAGCCTGGCGTTTATCATCTGGCACGTCTTTCAGCGCGACAAGCAGCTTTTCCAGATTCTGCTGGTCGGTGGCATCGATACCTGAATAGCGTGCGGAGTAGATACCCGGCGCACCGCCAAGGGCATCTACCGCCAGACCGGAGTCGTCGGCAATCGCGGGCAAACCGGTAATCTGTGCGGCATGGCGCGCTTTCAGGATCGCGTTTTCGATAAACGTCAGCCCTGTCTCTTCGGCGGAATCCACACCCAGTTCGGTCTGTGCAACGACATCCAGTCCAAAATCATTTAATAGCGAGGCCAGCTCGCGCACTTTACCGGCGTTACCGGTAGCGAGAACAACTTTCTGCATGGTTTAATCCTGCTCTGTCAGCGCCGCGACTTCCGTCGGGATAGATTGCGGGTTGAGAATTTTTACCTGTTTATGCCGCCCAAGTTCACCTTTCTCGATGATCACCTGGCTTTTGGCGACACGAAACTGTTTTGCCAGATATTTGGTCAGATGCGCATTCGCCTGGCCATCAACCGGTGGGGCAGTGATGGCGACTTTTAGCTCGTCGCCATGCAGTCCAACAATACTGTCACGGCTGGCTTTCGGCTGAATATACAGCCGTAAAACCAGCCCGTCAGCGCAGGTGCTCACTGCACTCATAGCGCCATCCACAGCCCCGGCAGCAGCATATCGCCCGTGGACTGTAACAGCTCAGCGATCCCCATATTCACGACGTACAGCAGCAGAACCAGGATCATCGGAGAGAAATCGATGCCGCCCATAGACGGAAGCAGGTTACGGATTGGACGCAGCAGCGGTTCAGCCAGCTGAATTAACGCGTACTCCACCGGGCTACGGCCCTGGCTTACCCAGCTCATGATCGCCATGACCAGCAGCACCCAGAAGATCAGCAGACCGACGGTTTTTATCAGAATCAGTACGGCGGCAATCCAGATTATCGGCTGGAAGGTGATAACCATAAACAGCACAATCGCTTTGATAACGCTCAGAATAAACGCGACCAGCAGAGAAGCACTGTCAATGGGGCCCATCGCCGGAATGACGCGACGCAGCGGTCCTACGATAGGTTGCGTGATTTTCACGACAAACTGCGAGAACGGATTGTAAAAATCACAGCGGGCCCACTGCATCCAGACGCGCAGTAACAGCGCCATCGTATACAGCTCAATGACCGTTGAAAGCAGGAAAGTCAACGTCTTCATGGCGTTCCTCAGGTTTCCTTATTATTGGGTGTAATCGCGCGCACCGAAAATTGCCGTGCCGATGCGCACCATAGTGCTGCCTGCCGCGATGGCGGCTTCCATATCATCCGACATGCCCAGAGAAAGCGTGTCTACCGTTTGATAGCGCGCTTTAAGCGCCTCAAATGCTACAGCCATTTGCTGTGCCACGGCAAACTGCCTTTCATAACTTGACTCCGGTGCCGGGATGGCCATCAACCCGCGCAGGGTTAAGCGCGGCAGTGCCGCGACGTCTGCTGCCAGCGCATCCAGTTCTTCCAGCGCAATACCGGACTTGCTGTTTTCGTCACTGATGTTGACCTGAATCAGCACATTCAGCGGCGGTAACGCTTCAGGGCGCTGGTCGTTCAGGCGCGAAGCAATACGCAAACGGTCAATGGTATGGCACCAGTCGAAATGTTCAGCGACCAGACGGCTTTTGTTCGACTGCAAGGGGCCAATAAAGTGCCATTGCAGATCCGTCTTCCCCTGTTCCTGGAAGAAGCGAATTTTATCCACGCCCTCCTGCACGTAGTTTTCACCAAACGCATGCTGACCCGCCTCAATCGCATCTGCGATGGCGCTCGCAGGCTTGGTTTTACTCACTGCAAGTAACGTAATTTCTTCTGAAGCACGGCCGCAACGTGTTGCTGCAGCTGAGATTTTGTCCCGGACCTGTGCCAGGTTGTGCGCAATGTCGTTCATTTTCCGAGGAGTATTGTATGGATGTGGAAGAAATTGTGGCCCTTAGTGTAAAGCATAATGTCTCCGATCTACACCTGTGCAGTGATTCGCCACCGCGCTGGCGCAGATCAGGTCGTCTTGAACCCGCGCCGTTTCCGCCGCCCGAAGTCGATACGCTATTAAAAGCGTGGCTCAACGATGAACAGCAGGGAACGTGGTGGGCGAACGGGCAGGTGGATTTTGCCGTTACCCTGGCGGGCAATCAGCGCCTGCGCGGAAGCGCGTTTAAACAGACAAGCGGCGTCTCAATGACGCTGCGGCTGTTGCCCGGGGTCTGCCCGCAACTCTCCGTGTTGGGGGTGCCCCGGGTTGTTCCTGAGCTGTTATCCAGTGACAACGGGCTAATTCTGGTCACCGGGGCAACCGGCAGCGGTAAGTCCACTACGCTGGCAGCGATGGTGGATTTTCTTAATCACCATACTGACGGGCATATTCTGACGCTCGAAGACCCGGTGGAGTTTCTGTACCAGAGCGAACGGTGCCTGATCCAGCAGCGCGAGATTGGCCAACACAGCCCGTCATTTGCCGACGCGCTGCGCGGGGCGTTACGCCAGGATCCTGATGTCATACTGCTGGGTGAGCTGCGCGACAGTGAAACAATCCGCCTCGCGCTGACGGCGGCAGAAACCGGACATCTGGTGCTCGCGACACTGCATACCCGCGGGGCAGCGCAGGCGATTGAGCGGCTGGTCGATACGTTTCCGGCGCAGGAGAAAGATCCGGTGCGCAATCAGCTGGCCGGCAGCCTGCGGGCGGTGCTGGCGCAAAAGCTCCTCCCCGATGCGCAGGGCGGGCGCGTGGCGCTTTATGAGCTGCTGGTGAATACTCCGGCGGCGGCGAATCTCATTCGCGAAGGAAAAACGTGGCAATTGCCCGGTATTATTCAAACCGGCCAGCAGGCGGGGATGCAGAACTTTGACCAGAGCCTGGCTGAAAGACGGGCGCAGGGGCAACTCCAGGCCCCGGCGCTCAATAACCCTGTTCGAAATAGCTTTCGAGAATGATGACAGCAGACGCGGAGTCAACGCTGCCTTTGTTGAGAGCCCTGAAGCCGCCGTGTTCAAAAAGACCTGCACGTGCTTCAACGGTGCTCAGACGCTCGTCGTGGAGCTTCACGGAGACGCCAAAGCGGCCATGGATTTTATTGGCGAACTTACGCGCTCGGGCGGTAAGCGGTTGTTCAGTGCCATCCATGTTCAGCGGTAACCCAACGATGACGTCATCCGGCTGCCACTCTTTTAGCAGGCGCTCGATGAGGTTCCAGTCCGGTGTGCCGTCACTGGCCTTCAGGGCCGTGAGTGGACGTGCGGTACCCGTGATTCGCTGACCCACGGCGACGCCTATGCTTTTGGTGCCAAAATCGAAGGCCAGAAGTGTTCCGCTCATCAGGCATGCCCCGCTACGCCAGGCATAGTCAGGATATCAATGCCGATCAGTTTTGCGGCGTCACGCCAGCGATCGGCAATAGGGGTTTTAAACAGAATGTTCATGTCCGCAGGCGCGGTCAGCCAGGCGTTATCGAGGATCTCTTGCTCAAGCTGGCCTTTCTCCCAGGAGGAGTAGCCCAGCGCCACCAGCACTTCCGACGGCTGCTCAGCGGTACCCAGCGTTTCGAGTACGTCGCGAGAGGTCGTAATGACGGTGTTGTCAGAGATGCGAATACTGGAAGAGAAGACCGGCGGCGTATGCAGGATAAAACCGCGATCCTCTGCGAGTGGCCCGCCCAGCATCACCGGTTTATCAAGCCTGATTTCCGGCAGACGCTCTTCAGCCGAAATTTTCAGCTTGTCCAGAATCCCTTCAACCTGCAGGTTTTCCAGCGGTTTGTTGATGATAATGCCCATCGCGCCGTCTTCATTGTATTCACAAATATAAACCACGGCGCGGCGAAAAATCGGATCCTGGAGAGCAGGCATGGCAATAAGAAAGTGATGCTGTAAATTCATTGTCAGAGGTACTGTTTCCTGGTTTAAAAAGCGACAGCCCCAGTATGCGGACAAACCGGGGTGCTGTCACTAATAGTATTGAAAGGTTATTTCTGTAAACGTTTCTCGATGGCGTCCATCAGCATTCCGGTGATCGAAATCGGGAATTCCGCTTCGATTTCACGAATACAGGTTGGGCTGGTCACGTTCACTTCGGTCAGACGATCGCCGATGATATCCAGGCCGACAAAAATCAGGCCCTTGGCTTTCAGTGTCGGGCCAACGCGGCGGGCAATTTCCCAGTCGCTTTCACTTAACGGGCGCGGCTCACCGCGGCCACCGGCCGCCAGGTTACCGCGGGTTTCGCCGCCCTGCGGGATACGCGCGAGGCAATACGGCACCGGTTCACCATCCACCACCAGAACGCGTTTATCGCCATCTTTAATGGCCGGGAGGTAGTTTTGTGCCATGCAGTAACGCGTGCCCAGCTCGGTCAGCGTTTCGGCAATCACCCCAATATTCGGGTCGCTCTCCTTCACGCGGAAAATAGATGCGCCACCCATGCCGTCCAGCGGTTTCATGATGATGTCGCCGTGTTTCTGCCAGAACGCTTTCAGCTGTGCCTTGTTGCGGGTCACCAGCGTTTCAGGCGTCAGGTCAGAGAACCATGCAGTGTAGAGCTTCTCGTTACAGTCGCGCAGGCTCTGCGGTTTGTTGACGATCAGCGTTCCTTTCTCTTCCGCGCGCTCAAGGATATAGGTGCAGTAGATGTATTCGGTGTCGAACGGAGGATCTTTACGCATCAGAATGACATTGAGGTCGGCAAGGGCAATATCCTGCTCGGTGCCGAATTCATACCATTTGTCGTAATTCTGCTCGACGTTAACGATGCGGGTGCATGCGCGGGCTTCACCGTTGATCAGGTAAAGATCGTTCATCTCCATGTAGTGGAGTTCATAGCCGCGACGCTGCGCTTCCAGCAGCATCGCGAAGCTGGAATCTTTCTTGATGTTAATGTTTGCGATGGGATCCATCACGATGCCGAGCTTGATCATTTTCATCTCCGTTAAAAGCCTGAGGGCTCAGGCTTAGCGTTAACCCAGATCGCCAAAACGCACCTGTAGCGCGGTAATGGCTGTGAGTGCCGTTGTCTCAGTACGCAGAACGCGAGGTCCCAACAGAATATCAGTAAACTGGTAACGCGCCGTCATGGCAATTTCGTCAGCGGACAAGCCGCCTTCCGGACCAATCAGCAGGCGAACACGTTCAACGGGTAGCGGCAGCGTATTGATGCTGGCGCTGGCGCGTGGATGGAGATTGAGCTTCAGCCCGCTTTCCTCTTCAGCACACCAGTCCTCCAGATCCATCGCCGGGCGGATCTCCGGAATACGGTTGCGGCCACTCTGTTCACAGGCAGCAATGGCAATTTTCTGCCACTGCTGGATCTTTTTATTCAGACGTTCCGCATCCAGTTTAACGCCACAGCGCTCAGAAAAAAGTGGCGTAATGAGGCTTACACCCAGTTCAATGGATTTCTGGATGGTGAATTCCATCTTTTCTCCGCGCGACATCACCTGTCCCAGGTGTATGTGCAGCGGAGATTCACGGTCATCCACTTCGCCGCGCAATATCGTTACATGCACGCTTTTTTTATCAGCACGCGTAATTTCCGCGTCGAAAACCTGATTCGAACCATCAAACAGCTGAATAGCTTGCCCTGCTCCCATGCGCAGTACGCGACCAACATGGTTGGCGGCATCGTCAGAGAGGGCAATTTCGCGGCCGACGGTAATCAGCTCAGGGTGGTAGATGCGAGGGATGCGCATAGTCAGAAATTCCATATGTCATGCGGTGTAAGCGAATTGCCGCTAGTGTAGGTTAGCTCTTTTGCGCCTGGCAAGCCCGCTGGACGTAAGGGTTGTGATTACCCTGAACTTTCGCGATGCGCGCGTCACGCTGGCATTCCCATTCCGTCACCGGATATTGCTTGTCCCATGCGTTGAACAGCTGCGTCTGCTGGCGGGAAAGGTTGAGGTCGTAACGGTCACGCATATAGAAATAGGTGCGGGCGATACTGCCGCGCGCGCGGGCCGGGGGCTCAGCGACTTTCTCTTTAAAATCAACTTTCATGCCGCACTGGCCGTACTGACCCTCTCCGCCGTTCCACTGGCTGTACATAAAGTTGCCGCGATCGCCATTCACCTCGCCAACCGCGGGTTGCAGGTTGTGCATATCGCTTTCCATCTGGCGATAGACCGGATCTTTGACGCAATTTTTACGACCGCCATCCTGCCAGCACTGACGCTGGTGGCCAAACTGCCATGCCGGCACCACGTGTTCCCACTCGATGCGGCTGGCGCGGTTTTCATTCTTACGCACTTTATAGCCGCAGGATTCGAGATCAACGATCCCTTTTTTACCCTGCCAGTTAATCTTACAGCCGCAATAAAAATCACCGGGAACATCCGCGTTGACCTTTACGCCTGCCGCTTTTGCCTGGGAGAAACTGTTAATACCGTCGGCCAGAGCCTGGCCGGAGAGTGCTGTCGCCAGAAAAGCGACCGCGAGAGAAAAATTACGGGACATCTTACACTCCGTGTCAAAACGAGCCCGCAACGTAACGAATGTTGTTCCTGTATGCAATCAGTCAGATCAGGAAAGTTCCTGAAAGTTCAGTTGGTTATTCCGCGACCAGCGGTTCACCACATTTGACGCAACGGTAGGTGGCCTCGCCGCGCACCACGCGATTATGACGGCGGACGGTAAGCTGATGCTGCTGACACTGGCAGCGGTAGGGGAAGGTATTGCGGCGTACCGACTCAAGTTCAAACTGATGGGTTCTGCGTGCCGGAACGCCCAGCACGGCTTCCATCATCCACTTCCACTCTTTGCCGTGGGGTGCCACGCGGCCAAAGTGTTTCCATACCAGCAGGTGCGCCAGCTCGTGCGGCACCACTTCCTCAATAAACGCCTGCTGATTTTCCAGCATCAGCACCGGGTTCAGACGGATCTCATAGGATTCGAGCCACGCCGTGCCCGCCGCCGTGCCACGTTGTTGGTAGACGAGTTTCGGCTCAGGGTAATTCCGGCCGAGTTTCAGGTTGGCCTGGGCGAGTTTTTCCCGCAGGCTGCGCATAACGGCTTGCTGAAGGGCGATGGGGAGACGGGGTGCTTTCATAGGGGCAGAGCATAAAGCGCGAAGCGGGGAGGTGCAAGAGGCACCTCCCGCCAGAGAATTAGTCGTGTGCGCCAATCTCGCGCAGTGGACGACCTTTCATCAGGTTACGTTCAATATGTTCCAGTGACACGTGTTTGGTTTCAGGAACCAGCCACAGCGTCAGAACAATAAAGAAGATGTTCAGGCCGGAGTATACCCAGAAGGTGTTCGCGTTGCCCAGCGTATTGAGCATGGTCAGGAACGTCGCACCCACAATCATGTTGGCAATCCAGTTGGTCGCGGTGGAGCAGGTGATACCGAAATCACGCCCTTTCAACGGCTGGATTTCAGAGCACAGCACCCAAATCAGCGGACCGGCGCTCATCGCAAACCCGACGATAAACATCAGCAGCATGCCCACAGCGAAATACTGGGCGGTTGGAGAGTGAATCCCCACGTGCATCATCGTGCCGAGAACACCCATACCGGCGGCCATCACCAGGAAGCCCAGCGTCAGGGTTGGCTTACGGCCCCAGCGGTCCACCAGACCGATAGCAATAAAGGTCGCCAGAACGTTGGTCAACCCAACGATGACGGTCCCCCACATCTGCTCGGTGGTATTGGTATACCCCGCCAGTTCAAAGATTTTTGGCGCGTAGTACATGATGACGTTCATCCCGGTGAACTGCTGCATCACCTGCAGGAGCACGCCCAGGAATACCGCACGACGGAAGTTGCTGTTCTCTTTAAACAGCGCCCAGCCTGACTGTTTTACCTTCAGGCTCTCGCGGATCTCTTCCAGTTCGTTTTTCGCTTCCGCGCTGGTATCGCGCAGTCGCAGCAGCACGCGTTCGGCATCGACGAAACGACGCTTCGCTGCAAACCAGCGTGGGCTGTCCGGCAGGAAGAAAACGCCAATCAGCAGCAGAATGGCAGGGATAATGATCACGCCAAGCATCCAGCGCCATGCGCCGCTGTAGCTGAAGGCGGTATCGGAAAGGTAAGCCCCGAGGATGCCGATGGTGATCATCAGCTGGTACATCGAAATCATACTGCCACGGATTTTCTCGGGTGCGATTTCAGAGAGATAGAGTGGGGCGGTATACGATGCCACACCCACGGCCAGACCAAGCAGCACGCGAGAAAGCAGCAATACCTCAACGTTTGGAGCCGCTGCTGAGAAGAGCGAACCTGCAACAAACAGGATTGCACCGATCATCAGGCTCTTTTTGCGGCCCAGCCTGAAAGAGAGCCAGCCGCTGCCCACGGCACCCACGGCCGCACCAAACATCATGGAACTTACTACCCACTCCTGGGTGTGAGCGCTTATCTGGAACTCTTCAGTGATAAAGGGTAACGCACCAGCAATCACGCCAATGTCCAGGCCAAAAAGTAATCCTGCCAGGGCGGCGAGGAAGCAGACGAAAAATGTCATCGCCTTATTGGACGTACGCCCCTGTTTTTTATTGTCAGGCATTATGCCCTCCAGTTGGGTTATCAGTTTTATCGATGTTAAGGGTAAGTGAGCAACCCGTATAAATATGTGAGATAAATCACATTGGTGTAATCGGTTACACTGGTGTGCAACCGTAAATAAAATTAAAGCTTTGAAAATATAGAGGTAAATTAGTTGATGTGCATCGCGTTTGAATGAATTTCAGACTTAACTGAAAGGAAATGTAACAGCATAAGACATGCGATCATGCAAAGAGATTATTCTGAAAGCGAGGTATATCGGGTGGGGTGTAATCGGTTTCACGCAAAACGCAATGTCAGGCTATCTGGCTGACAAAAGTAAAAGGCCAGCACGAGGCTGGCCTTTTTTAACATTCGCTGTCAGTCGATTATTTCAGACCAGCAGCTTCACGCAGCAGAGCGGCTTTGTCGGTTTTTTCCCATGGGAAATGTTCACGACCAAAGTGACCGTATGCAGCGGTTTCTTTGTAGATTGGGTGCAGCAGATCCAGCATCTGAATCAGACCGTATGGGCGCAGGTCAAAGAACTCGCGCACCAGCAGCGTCAGTTGCTCGGATGGCACTTTCTCGGTACCAAAGGTTTCAACCATGATGGAGGTCGGTTCAGCCACGCCGATAGCGTAGGAAACCTGAATCTCACAGCGGTCAGCCAGGCCAGCAGCAACGATGTTTTTCGCAACATAACGCGCAGCGTACGCAGCAGAACGGTCAACTTTAGACGGGTCTTTACCGGAGAAGGCACCGCCACCGTGACGCGCCATGCCGCCGTAGGTATCAACGATGATTTTACGGCCGGTCAGACCGCAGTCACCCATTGGGCCGCCGATAACAAAGCGTCCGGTTGGGTTGATGAAGTATTTGGTTGCGGAACTCAGCCATTCAGTTGGCAGAACCGGCTTGATGATCTCTTCCATCACTGCTTCCTGCAGGGATTTCTGGTCGATCTCTTCGGAATGCTGAGTAGACAGAACGACCGCGTCAATACCGACGATTTTGCCGTCGTCGTACTGGAAGGTCACCTGGCTTTTCGCATCAGGACGCAGCCACGGCAGGGTGCCATTCTTGCGCACTTCAGCCTGACGCTGCACCAGACGGTGTGCGTAGGTCACTGGCGCTGGCATCAGCACGTCAGTTTCGTTGGTTGCATAACCAAACATCAGGCCCTGGTCGCCCGCGCCCTGTTCCAGCGGATCGGCACGGTCAACGCCCTGGTTGATGTCCGGAGACTGTTTGCCAATTGCGCTCAGTACCGCGCAAGAGTTGGCATCAAAGCCCATATCAGAATGGACATAACCGATCTCACGAACCGTGTTACGGGTGATCTCTTCAATATCCACCCATGCGCTGGTGGTGATCTCACCGCCAACCAGAACCATGCCGGTTTTGACGTAGGTTTCACACGCGACGCGCGCTTTTGGATCCTGCGTCAGGATCGCATCAAGCACCGCATCGGAGATTTGGTCAGCAATTTTATCTGGATGTCCTTCTGATACGGACTCGGACGTAAACAGGTGTTTTGCCATGTTTTATTTCACCTAAAAGGAATTTGTTTAGCTCAAGCTGCTGTGTGGAATAGCCAAAGGAGATAATTCTACCAAGGCCTGCAGGTTAATGACACTGGCAGTCTGAGTGTTAATCAGTATGGATGGATTAACATCTGGATGGCTATTTTAGGTCAGTTCTTCGCCCGATTTCCAGTTTTTTTTGACTAACCTCTCACTGAGTTGAATTCGCTGCTGGAAATTTTTCCTGACGGCGCTGGCAACCCGCGCATTTATCTTTTGCAATTTACCCCTGTTCTCGGTATAAAACGCGGCGCGCGGCTCATACCAATAAGCGCTCGATGAACTCATCGTGTCGCCACTTCCAGCCGGGTTAAGCAGTGAACTTTTAGCTTTGGCTTGTGGTCCGTTTCAGCAGGAGCGGCCGTGGAGGTGATACGAGATAATGAACCAGTGTTTTCCGCTAATTCAGCGCAGCCGTTCTGGCGCGTACTTGATTCCCGCAACCCGCATTTCTAATCTGCAAACCTGCCGATGTTATACCCATCTCGGGGCTTCTCAGGATTCCAGGGCCGGTCACGCTTTGTGAAAACTGAACAAGGGCGCTCTTGTTAAGACAAGAGTTTTCTCGTGGTTTCGCCGAACGTTGTCATAATTAAGTTCGGACACGTGTTTACAATGATATGAATATGAAACCGGTCGCACGGTCTGGTTTTCAGCATAGTCTGCTGGGAAATGGATCCGTTTATGGGTTGTTATCGCCGTATAACGCTGCGATAGTAGTCAACTGTTTTACACTTAATACAAAGAGTTGAGGTTCGCTATGTCTGACGACATGTCTTCGCTTTCGCCTTCGTCAGCGGGCGAACAGGGTGTACTACGTTCCATGCAGGAGGTTGCGATGAGCTCCCAGGAAGCCAGCAAGATGCTGCGCACTTACAATATTGCCTGGTGGGGCAATAACTACTACGACGTCAACGAACTGGGCCATATCAGCGTTTGCCCGGATCCTGACGTTCCTGAAGCGCGCGTGGATCTCGCCAAACTGGTGAAAGCACGCGAGGCGCAGGGCCAGCGTTTGCCTGCACTGTTCTGCTTCCCGCAGATCCTGCAACATCGTCTGCGTTCCATTAACGCCGCGTTTAAACGCGCGCGTGAATCTTACGGCTATAAAGGCGATTACTTCCTGGTTTACCCTATCAAGGTGAACCAGCACCGCCGCGTGATTGAATCCCTGATCCACTCCGGTGAACCGCTGGGCCTGGAAGCGGGTTCCAAAGCGGAGCTGATGGCCGTGCTGGCACATGCTGGCATGACCCGTTCGGTGATCGTCTGTAACGGTTATAAAGACCGTGAATACATTCGTCTGGCGCTGATTGGCGAAAAGATGGGCCACAAGGTCTATCTGGTAATCGAGAAGATGACAGAGATCGCTATCGTGCTGGAAGAGGCGGAGCGTCTGAACGTTATCCCGCGTCTGGGCGTGCGTGCGCGTCTGGCGTCGCAGGGGTCCGGTAAGTGGCAGTCCTCAGGCGGCGAAAAATCCAAATTTGGTCTCGCGGCGACCCAGGTTCTGCAGCTGGTTGAGATTCTGCGTGAGCGTGGTCGTCTGGACAGCATTCAGCTGTTGCACTTCCACCTCGGCTCGCAGATGGCCAACATTCGCGACATCGCCACCGGCGTACGCGAATCAGCACGTTTTTACGTTGAGCTGCACAAGCTTGGCGTAAACATTCAGTGCTTCGACGTGGGCGGTGGTCTGGGCGTGGATTATGAAGGTACCCGCTCGCAGTCCGACTGCTCCGTGAACTACGGCCTGAACGAATATGCCAATAACATCATCTGGGCGATTGGCGATGCCTGTGAAGAGCACGGCCTGCCGCATCCAACGGTGATCACCGAGTCTGGTCGCGCGGTTACCGCACACCATACCGTGCTGGTATCGAACATTATCGGCGTTGAACGCAGTGAAATTTCCGAGGTAACCCCACCGGCTGAGGACGCGCCTCGTGCGCTGCAAAGCATGTGGGAGACCTGGCAGGAGATGCACGAGCCGGGTACCCGCCGTTCGCTGCGCGAGTGGCTGCACGACAGCCAGATGGATCTGCATGATATTCATGTGGGGTATTCATCGGGCACGTTCAGCCTGCAGGAACGCGCATGGGCTGAGCAGCTTTATCTGAACATGTGCCACGACGTACAGCAGCAGCTGGACCCGAGCAACCGTGCTCACCGTCCGATTATTGACGAACTGCAGGAGCGCATGGCGGACAAAATGTACGTCAACTTCTCGCTGTTCCAGTCGATGCCGGATGCCTGGGGTATCGATCAGCTGTTCCCGGTTCTGCCGCTGGAAGGGCTGAACCACGCCCCGGAACGTCGTGCGGTGCTGCTGGACATCACCTGCGACTCCGACGGTGCTATCGATCACTACGTCGACGGCGACGGTATCGCGACCACGATGCCTATGCCAGAGTACGATCCGGAGAACCCGCCGATGCTGGGCTTCTTCATGGTCGGTGCTTATCAGGAGATCCTCGGCAACATGCATAACCTGTTCGGTGACACCGAAGCGGTTGACGTGTTTGTCTTCCCTGACGGCAGCGTAGAAGTTGAGCTGTCCGACGAAGGGGACACCGTGGCGGATATGCTCGAATACGTTCAGCTGGATCCGAAAAAGCTGCTGACCCAGTTCCGTGACCAGGTGAAAAATACCGGTCTGGACGACGCGCTGCAGCAGCAGTTCCTGGAAGAGTTTGAAGCGGGTCTTTACGGATACACCTATCTGGAAGACGAGTAAGTAAACCTGCCTCTCTCTGTTGGAGAGGGGCGGCGTGAGGGCAAGGGGCAATACCCTCGCCTATACTCACTTGAACCCGTATGAATTAGCGGCGATAATTCGCCCCAATAAGCGATTTACGAATCAATCCCTTCCTCGTCGGGTTTAACGACGCGGAGGGGATTTTTTTTCATCTGTTTTTAATGTATCGACTTTAAAGAGGTCAGGACATGAGCACTTTAGGCCATCAGTACGATAACTCTCTGGTATCTAACGCGTTTGGTTTTTTACGTCTCCCGATGAACTTCCAGCCGTACGACAGTGACGCTGACTGGGTGATCACCGGCGTGCCGTTTGATATGGCCACGTCAGGCCGTGCTGGTGGCCGTCATGGTCCGGCAGCTATTCGTCAGGTTTCCACTAACCTGGCCTGGGAGCACAACCGCTTCCCGTGGAACTTCGACATGCGCGAGCGCCTGAACGTGGTTGACTGCGGTGACCTGGTGTACGCCTTTGGCGACGCGCGCGAGATGAGTGAAAAACTGCAGGCCCATGCCGAAAAACTGCTGGCTGCCGGTAAACGCATGCTCTCCTTCGGGGGTGACCACTTCGTCACGCTGCCGCTGCTGCGTGCTCACGCGAAGCACTTCGGTAAGATGGCGCTGGTGCATTTTGATGCCCATACCGACACCTATGCGAACGGCTGTGAATTCGACCATGGCACCATGTTCTTCACCGCGCCAAACGAAGGTCTGATCGATCCAAACCACTCTGTGCAGATTGGTATTCGTACCGAGTTTGATAAAGATAATGGCTTCACCGTGCTGGATGCCGGCCAGGTGAACGATCGCGGCGTGGATGACATCATCGCTCAGGTAAAACAGATTGTCGGCGATATGCCGGTTTACCTGACCTTCGATATCGACTGCCTGGATCCGGCGTTTGCCCCGGGCACCGGCACGCCGGTGATCGGCGGCCTGACCTCTGACCGCGCCATCAAACTGGTGCGCGGCCTGAAGGATCTGAACATCGTGGGTATGGACGTGGTGGAAGTGGCTCCGGCTTACGACCAGTCAGAGATCACTGCTCTGGCAGCGGCCACCCTCGCGCTGGAAATGCTCTACATCCAGGCCGCGAAAAAAGGCGAATAAGCCTTACGCCCGGATTGCTGCTGCGCGACGCATGCGCAGCAGCAACATGCCTCCTGCCAGCAGGGTGATAACCTGCGAGACGACCAGCACCGAAAAACCTGAGCTGACTGAACCCACCGATTTCATCACCATCCCCATCAGCAGCGGAATAAACGCCGCGCAAATATTCCCAATCCCGTTGATGATCCCGTAGGCACTGCCAACGGCTTCCCGCGCCGCATGATGCTGGATAACCGCCGGAATGGCGGCCCCCTGAAGTCCCCAGAAAATATTGGCAGAGAGCATAAACAGCGCCAGCCAGCCGGGCTGGTGGCTCAGCATCAGCATGACGACGGAACTCGCCGTTAAGATCCCGCCCACCACAAACAGCAGCGGTGCCTGGTCCGGGCGCATTTTGTCGAGCAGCACACCGCCCAGAAACTTTGAGCCAAGACTCAGCAGGAAGGGGATAGCCGCGAGAAAGCCGGTCGCGTGCAGGGAGAAGTGGTGTTCATCGCGCAGCCAGGCCGGAAGCCAGGCGCTGCTGCCCCAGAGATAACTCAGCGTGGCGATTTCAACCAGCAGGATCCAGCCCAGAAGCGGCGTCTGCCAGGCAAGCGTAAAGGTCTGCACAAACCCGGACGTTCGGCGCTTTTCCGTATGTTGAGGGGCCGGCAGGAAACGCCAGATTAACCCTCCACCCAGCGCCAGATTGATCGCCGCGAGGGCATAAAATGAGCCCGCCCAGCCAAGGTGTGCCATCAGCCAGGTGATCAGCGGAAAGCCTACCGCCAGCCCCAGTGAAACGCCCAGCGCGGTAACGGCGTTGGGCTTACCAATTTCCCCGGCGCTAAAGTTATCGCTGATAAAGCGTGTTTTCAGTGAAAAGAGTGGGCCTTCGGCAATGCCCAAAATCAGTCGGGCGATGAGCATGCCCATCAACGACCCCAGCAGTGGCGAGATGGCGCAGACCACGGCCCATATCGCAATGCTGGTTAACAATCCCTGTCGGTAATGTAATTTGCTTTCGATAACTGGGGTCAATAGTAAAGCGGAAAAACCATAACCCAGCAAAAAGCAGGTCATGAGCATTCCTTGTAACATTCTGTTTTCATTTAGCTGAAAATGTTCGGCAAATTCAGGGTTTAAAATCATCACCGAGATATTTACTCGGTCAACGTAGGAAATAATAATGAGCACCAGAAGTGCCACCGTGCCTTGCCATCTTGCCGTCATTTAACCCGCCTTAATTGTGCTGTCTGTTTATATTTTTTATGAACGTTATTGTCACGTAACTAAAATGATTCACCTGTGAAACTCTTTGTTTTAATGAGATAAATTAAATAAAAGTTTCACAGGTGAAACGCCATAGGTATGCGCGTATATAATTTTTAAGGAATAAAAAGAAAAGAAGTCAATCTCTATTTTAAAAAATAAAAGATCATCAAAAAAATGTATTCATTCACGCCTGAATAATGAAAATTTCATATCGCTGCATTTTTTCGTGATCGCTTGCACACTTAGCTAATTAAACCTCGACTGATTAACAAATTCGTCACATTCGCGCTTGACGAAACATTCATCGCTTTTATATTGACCGTATTAAATAAGAAACAGAGTTTCATATATGAAACAAAAGCCTGGAGGATCGTGATGAGCTGGATAGGCGTATGTGACGCAGAACAAGTACAGGAAGATTTCCCTTTTAGCGGTAACGTCGAGGGCAAAGAGATCGGCGTTTATTTGATTGATGGCGAATATTTCGCGCTGGAAGACGTATGCCCGCACGCTTACGCGCTGCTGAGTCAGGGTTTCGTCGAGGACGGTAAAGTGGAATGTCCGCTGCATGAGGCGGTTTTCGATGTCAAAACCGGACAGTGCCTGCACGGCCCTGGCGGACGTAACCTCAATCGTTACCCGGTTCGGGTATTTGAAAACCAGATCCAGATTACCTTCGTCGAGGAGACAGTGGCATGAGCGAAAGTCTGAACTTCAACCCGGCGCTGCCGGAAAGCCGTCAGTTTACCCCTCCGGCTGAGGGCGGTAACGGCGCCATCCATAAGCCCGGTGATTACCAGAACCTGATCTGGCAGACCCGCAGCCGCGTACCGGAAAACTGGGAAATCACGCTTATTTCCACGCTGGAAGACCTTTTCGAACAGGGGGCTGAAACCGTGCCGGAACTGGTCAACGGGCTGAACGCGGTACGTATGCACGATCAGCAGGGCGAGCCATGGAGCGATGCCAGCTTCCAGGCTTTCTTACAGGTTAACGGCTACTGAGGGCAATGCGATGACGACTACCGTACAAAACTATCTTGATAAAGGTCTGCGCGGCCTCTGGTACCCGGTGCTGGCCAGCTGGGAAGTTCAGTCTGCGCCCGTGGGGATCACCCGTCTGGGCGAACAGATTGTGGTCTGGCGCAACAAAGATGGCCAGGTGCAGGCGCTGGAAGATCGCTGTCCGCACCGTGGCGCGCGTCTGTCGATGGGCTGGAATCTGGGCGATCGTATCGCCTGCTGGTATCACGGCGTGGAAGTGGCGGGCAACGGCGAAGTGAAGGATGTGCCTGCGGTGGATAAATGTCCGCTGGTCGGCCAGCAGTGTGTGCGCAGCTACAACGTGCAGGAAGTGCACGGGGCCATCTTCCTTTGGTTTGGCGTTACCGCCGATCAGCAACCCGACGAACTGAGCTTCCCGGACGAACTGGCTGACACCGACGCCTACAGCAATTTTCTCTGCACCGCCGCGTGGAAATGCAATTACCAGTACGCACTGGAAAACGTGATGGACCCGATGCACGGCACCTATCTGCACTCTTCGTCGCACTCCATGGCTGAAGGGGATCGCAAAGCGGATATGGTTCTGCAGCCAACGAAAACCGGGTTTATCTTCGAGAAAAAAGGCCAGAGCGGCGTCAACTTCGACTGGGTTGAGCTGGGCAACAGCGGCACCTACTGGATGCGTTTGTCCATTCCTTATAAGAAGCGTTTCGGGCCGGGCGGTCACTTCTTCATTGTTGGCATGGTGGTGCCGGAAGATAACGATAACTGCCGCGTCTTCTTCTGGCGTATCCGCCGCGTGCAGGGCTGGCAGCGTGATATGTGGCGTTTCATGTACCGTAACCGTCTGGAAAAACTGCACTGGGAAGTCCTTGAGCAGGACCGCGTGGTGCTGGAGAGCATGGCGCCAGATGCACGGGAACACGAATACCTTTACCAGCATGATGTGGGCCTCTCGCGCCTGCGCCGCATGATGCAAAAAGCGGCGAAAGAGCAGCTGGCGGCGCGTGAAGCTCAGCAGGGAGCCGCCTGATGAATGGGCTGCTGAACGGGAAACGCATCGTGGTGACCGGTGCCGCGCGTGGGCTGGGCTTTCATTTCGCGAAAGCCTGCGCAGAGCAGGGCGCGGCGGTGGTGATGTGCGACATCCTTCAGGGCGAGCTGGCTGAAAGCGCGCATGGCTTAAGTGAGAAGGGCTATGCGATTGAATCACACGTTATCGATCTGGCCGATCCGCTCTCCATTTCGCGGGTGTTCAGCACCATTGGCAAACAGGGACCGATCGACGGTCTGGTCAATAACGCGGCGATGGCGACCGGGGTCGGCGGCAAGGACATGCTTGATTACGATCCGGATCTGTGGGACCGGGTGATGAGCGTTAACGTTAAAGGCACCTGGCTGGTTACCCGGGATGCGGTACTGCTGCTGCGCGAAGGGGCAGCCATTGTCAATGTGGCTTCCGATACCGCGCTGTGGGGCGCGCCGCGTCTGATGGCCTACGTGGCCAGCAAGGGCGCCGTGATTGCCATGACCCGTTCAATGGCACGTGAGCTGGGTGAAAAACGCATTCGTATTAACGCCATCGCCCCGGGCTTAACCCGCGTCGAAGCGACGGAATATGTCCCTGCAGAGCGGCATCAGCTTTACGAAAACGGCCGGGCGCTCACCGGGGCGCAGCAGCCGGAAGACGTCACCGGCAGCGTGGTCTGGCTGTTAAGCGATCTGTCGCGGTTTATCACCGGCCAGCTGATTCCGGTCAACGGCGGTTTTGTCTTTAACTGAGGTAAAGCAAATATGGCAAGCGATCACGAAGTGAAGTACCTGGTGCCGGGGCTGGAGCGAGGCTTACAGCTGCTGCTGGCCTTTGGCGAGCAGCACCGTGAACTGACCTTTGCCGAGCTGCACAGGCTGGTCGATATGCCGAAAGCCACCGCCTACCGCGTGGTACAAACGCTGGAATACATGGGTTTTCTGGAGCGCAACACGCGAACCAATACCTTCTCGCTTGGCATGAACGTCCTGCGTCTGGGCTTTGAATACATCGCCTCACTGGATGTGGCGCAGGTCGGTCAGCCGGTCATCGAGCAGCTGCGTGACGTCAGCCAGTGCAGCAGTCATCTGGCGATCCGCGACGGGCGCGACATCATCTATATCGCCCGCGTCAGCGCCGCCGGTTCTCGCATCAATCAGGTGAGCATTGGTACCCGTTTGCCGGTGCACTGCACGTCGCTGGGACGCATGCTGCTGACTGATATTTCGCGAGCCGATTTCGAACAGCTGTTCCCGCACGAACGTCTGCCGGGCAACACGCCGGGCCAGATCCACGACCGTGAAGCGTTGTGGCAGATGGTGCAGCAGGACAAAGCACGCGGCTATGTGATCGGCGAATCCTTCTTCCGTCATGGCATCTCCTCCATCGTTTATCCGGTGTATGACCGCAGCGGAAGGGTGGCGGCCGTGGTGAGCATTCTGGTGCCTTCGGAGGAGATCCCGCAGACCGATCGCGAGCGCCTGCAAAACGATGTCCGCATGGCGGCGGATAAAATTTCTGGCTTCTTAGGGTATTTGTCACAGGCCAGTTAAATCATCAGGTTAACGCCAGGCGCTTCATTGCGTCGGGCATGTTTTACGCCCAATCTGGGCCAGACGAGGCAACGAACGATGTGTATAACCGGAATTGAAAAGCTGGAATTTGGCGTCGAGAACCTGACGCACTGCGCAAAATTTATGCGTGATTTTGGCCTGACGGGCGATGCCAGCGGCCAGCGTTTTACTACCCTGAGCGGCGCGCGCGTGGAGCTTAATCCTGTCGACAGCCCTGACCTGCCGCCAGCGTTTGAAGCAGGAAATACGTTGCGCCGGATGACCTGGGCAGTCGCCACCCGGGACGATCTGGAGGCGCTGCGCCCGAAGCTTGAGAAGCAGCCCGGTTTTCGTGAGGTGGGCGACGCGCTGGAGTGCCGCGATCCGAACGGCATGACCCTGCGCGTACAGGTCAGCCATCAGGTGCCGGTGGAGCTGAACGTCGAGCCGATTAACCAGTGGGGCGATGCCCGCCGTATCGACACGCCAAGCCCGGTCTACGAGCGCGCCCAGCCTATTAACGTGGGCCACGTGGTGTTCTTCGTGGAGGAGCTGGCGGCGGTGGAGACGTTCTACCGTGAGGTGCTTGGGTTCCAGGTGTCTGACCGCTACATCAACCGTGCGGTGTTCCTGCGCTGTGGCGTGCGCGGCGGGCATCACAACCTGTTCCTTCTTCAGCTGCCTAACCGTAAGCGGGGTTTGAACCACGTGGCCTTTACCGTACGCGACATTCACGAGGTGATCGGTGGTGGGATAGCGATGAACAAAAACGCCTGGAGCACCTTTATTGGCCCGGGGCGTCATCCGGTCTCCTCGGCCTATTTCTGGTACGTCAACAGCCCAACTGGCGGGGCGTTTGAATACTACACCAACGATGATTACCTCACCGAAAACTGGCAGCCGCGCGAGCTGGAACATTCGCTGGTGTCGTTCACCGAGTGGGCGGTTGAGGGTGGGATTGACCACGACACGCGCCGTCAGCAGAAAAAGCCGGAGGCGGTATGACCTCGCGCATTGTCATTATTGGCGGCGGTCAGGCAGGTGGCTGGGCGGCGAAAACCCTGCGTGACGAAGGCTTCGACGGCGAGATTTGCGTCGTGGCGGAAGAGGGGTGGGATTTCTACGAACGCCCGCCGCTGTCCAAGGCTGCGTTACTGGAGCCGGACGCGCCGCTACCGCGTCTCTTTCCTGAAGCGGCGCAACAGGCATTGGACCTGACATGGTGCCGGCCGGTGCGCGCGGAATCTCTCGATCGTCACGCCAAAACGGTGCGCTTAAGCAACGGTGAATACCTTAGTTACAACATTCTTTTAATCGCTACCGGTGGTCGGGCGCGTCTGCCGGGCGATGCATGGGCGGCCCACCCGCAGGTCTATACCCTGCGCCACTGGCAGGACGCACAGCGGCTGAAGGCGCGCCTGGCAGAGAGTCAAAACCTGGCGATTATCGGAGGAGGCTGGATTGGCCTGGAGATTGCGGCCTCCGCGCGTAAATGTGGCGTCGCCGTGACGCTGTTTGAGCAGCAGCCCGCGCTGTGCATGCGTTCGGTGAGTGCCGAGGTATCGCAGCAGCTGGAAACACTTCACCGCGAACAGGGCGTGGATATCCGCACCGGCTGCGGAACGCTGGAGCTTGAAGATAACAATGGTCTGCCGGTCATTCACTGTGACGGCCAGCGTGAAACCTTTGATGCCGTGGTCGTCGGGATCGGTGTTGATCTCAATCTGGAGCTGGCGCGCGATGCGGGTCTGCAGACTGAGCGCGGGATCGTGGTGGACGCTCAGGGGCGAACGTCGGATCCGTTTATTTTTGCTGCCGGTGATGTGGCCCAGCACCATCACTATGGGCTGTGCATTCAGTCGTGGGCCTTTGCCCAGAATCAGGCGGTTGCCACGGCAAAGGCGATGCTCAATCCCGATGCCCCCGGCTATGACGACGCGCCGTGGCTGTGGTCGGATCAATACCAGCACAACATTCAGATCCTCGGTATTCCGCAGGCCGGCTGCACAACCCTTGCCCGGGATAATGCGCTGTTTTTCTCACTGGATGAAAACGGACGGCTGACCCAGTTGGTGGCGTTCAACGATGCGCGTACCGTCAAGCTGGCGAAACGCTGGATGGCTGCCGGAAGGGATCTGTCCGATGTGCCGCTGGCTGACCCGACTTTTTCACTGATGTCATTGCGATAGCTAACCCGCACCCGTAGGGGGAGACATGACCACATTTGAGACTAACACCGCGCCGGTTGAGGCAAGCGGTGAGGGCACCCGCACGCCCGAAAAAGCGGTGCGCTGGGCCATCCCGCTGTCATTGCTGGCCTGCGTGCTGCTGGCATTTTTCGACAAAATCAGCATTGCGGCGCTCTTTTCCGACAGCCATTTCCAGCAGGCGATGGGCATTGATTTTGACACCACGCGCCTCGGCATTCTGATGAGCGCCTTTCTGCTGAGCTACGGCTTCTCATCGGTCTTTTTAAGCGGACTGGGGGACAAGATTGCACCGCTTCGCCTGCTCACCGGCATGATGGTGGTGTGGTGCGTGCTGATGGTGGCCATGGGATTTACCCATAACTACACGGTCATGATCGTCCTGCGCATTTTGCTGGGCGTGGCAGAAGGGCCGCTGTTTCCACTGGCGTTTGCCATTGTGCGGCATAACTTCCCGCAGCATCTGCAGGCGCGAGCGACCATGTTGTGGCTGCTGGGTACCCCGGTAGGCGCGGCGATTGGCTTCCCTCTTTCTATCTGGCTGCTGAATGCCTTCGGCTGGCAGAGCACCTTCTTTGTGATGGCGATGCTCACCGTGCCGGTGCTGGTGTTTGTGCGCATTGGTCTGCGCGGGATCCGTCTGGGTGCCAAACCGGCTGCGGATCGCGAATCACAGGATGAACGACGTGCCGCGCGGCGCGAGCTGTTTGTCAGCCCGCACTTCTGGATTATCTGCATCTTTAACATCGCGTTTCTCACCTACCTGTGGGGAATCAATGGCTGGCTGCCGGGTTACCTGATTAAAGGGAAAGGCATTCATCTTGAACACGCGGGCTGGCTGTCGTCGATGCCGTTTATTGCCATGCTGGCGGGTGAGGTGATTGGCGCATGGCTTTCTGACCGGGTCGATAAACGCGCGGTGGCCTGCTTTATCTCGATGGCTGGCGCGGGATTAGGCCTGACGGCGGTCATGCATCTTGATACCCCGCTGGCCGTTATCGCGGCGATGAGCTTTAGCACCTTTATGTGGGGCACCGGTGCGCCGAACATTTTCGCACTGCTGGCGAAGGCTACCCATCCCCGGGTGAGCGCGACGGCGGGCGGTATTTTCAACGGGCTGGGAAACTTTGCGGGCGCGCTGTCGCCGGCGGTGATGGGCGCGTTGATCGCCTTCACCCACAGCATGGATTCCGGGCTGATTTTTCTGGCGGTGATGGCGGCGGTGGGCTGCGTCCTGTTACTGCCGCTGCTGAGACGTTACTGAGGAGAGTGTCATGACTGATTCAACCGTAACTGCAAAACCAGGCATTAAACCTGACCATCTGACCATGGAAGAGTGGATCGAGTCGCGCATTGCGCGCTTTGAAGGGCGTAAATATGACTGGAACGCGCTGAAGTTCCAGGCCGATTTCGATCCTAAATACCGCCGTGCGCAGATGCGCTACATCGGTACCGGGGCAACGGGCGTGGCAAGCGATACCAATACCGTGCCGGCTGAGCACTTTACCTTCTCCACCATGGTGCTGCCGTCGAAGTGCGAGGGACCATTGCATCTGCATGACGACGTGGAAGAGGTGTTCTTCATGCTTAAAGGGCAGATCACGCTGATGATCCAGGACGGCGATCACTACACCGAAACCGTGCTGCGCGAACGCGATCTGATCTCCGTTCCGCCGGGCATCTATCGCGGTCTGTTCAATCATGGTGAAGAAGAGGCGCTGATGTGCGTGATGCTCGGCACCAACAAGCCGGAAATCCCGACCTATCCGGCCGATCACCCGCTGTCGAAAGTGAAGCGGAACTAAGGGGGCGCGATGACGGGCTTTCGTGAACAGGGAAGCGGCATCCCGCTGATGCTGCTCCACGGCATCAGCTCCGGCGCTGCCTCCTGGCATAAACAGATGGCGCTGAACGGTTTTCGCGTGCTGGCGTGGGACATGCCCGGTTATGGCGAAAGCCCGATGCTGGCGGTTGAGCGCGCCAACGCGGGGGATTACGCCGACGCGCTGGCGGCCATGCTGGACCGCGCGGGCGTCTGGCAGGTCGTTCTGGTCGGGCATTCGCTTGGGGCGCTGGTGGCAAGCGCCTTTGCGGCGAAGTATCCCGAACGCGTACTGCATCTGGTACTGGCCGATGCCGCGCAGGGTTACGGCCAGGCCGAGCCGGCGCAGCGCGAGCAGGTCTGGCGTAACCGGGAGCAGCAGATGGCGCTTGGGGGCGAGATCCTGGCGCAAACCCGGGCCGCTAAATTATTACGCCCGGGCGCGCGTGAGGACGATATTGCCACCGTTGCGGCGGGCATGCGCAAACTGCGCCCGGAAGGCTACCTCGCTGCCGCATGGATGCTGGCACATGACGATATTCACGGCTGGCTGAAGCGTTACGCCGGTGACTTTGAAGTCTGGTGCGGTGAGCAGGACGCCATTACCCAGCCTGAGCTGGTTCAGGGGCTGGCGCTACGTTACGGCATGCCGTTTACCGCGATTCCCCTGGCCGGGCACGCCAGCTATCTCGATAACGACGCGTTTTTTAATCAACAGCTTTTACGTATCAACGAAGAGGTGCGCGATGAATGCACAAATTGACGGGCGCGTAGCGGTAGTCACCGGCGGTTCTTCTGGCATTGGTTTTGAAACGCTGCGCTTGCTGCTGGGCGAGGGGGCAAAAGTGGCGTTCTGTGGCCGCGACCCGGACCGGCTTGCCAGCGCGCATGCGTCGCTGCAAAACGAATTCCCTGATGGCGAGATTTTCTCTCACCGCTGCGACGTGCTGGACGCAGACCAGGTTCAGACCTTTGCCCAGGCCGTTAAGTCCCGCTTTGGCGGGACAGACTTGCTGATTAATAACGCCGGACAGGGGTATGTGGCGCACTTCAATGACACCCCGCGCGAGGCCTGGCTGCATGAAGCCGAACTGAAACTGTTTGGGGTGATTAACCCCGTACAGGCTTTTCAGCTGCAGCTGGAGCAATCGGATATTGCCTCCATTACCTGCGTGAACTCGCTGCTGGCGCTGCAGCCAGAGGAACACATGATTGCCACCTCCGCAGCACGTGCCGCGCTGCTCAATATGACGCTCACGCTCTCGAAAGAGCTGGTGAGTAAGGGCATCCGCGTGAATTCCATTTTGCTTGGCATGGTGGAATCCGGCCAGTGGCGGCGTCGCTTTGAGAACCGGGCGGATAAAAGTCAGAGCTGGCCGCAGTGGACGGCGGATATTGCCCGCAAACGCGGCATTCCGATGGCGCGTCTCGGTAAGCCGCAGGAGCCTGCGCAGGCTCTGCTGTTCCTCGCTTCGCCGCTGGCTTCGTTTACCACCGGTGCGGCGCTGGACGTTTCCGGCGGCTTCTGCCGTCATCTGTAAGGACACATCATGAAAAAAATCATGTTAATCGGCTACGGTGCCATGGCGCAGGCGGTCATTGAGCGTCTGCCCGAGCAGGTTGCCATCGGCTGGATCGTGGCGCGCGAGACGCATCATGCCGCGATTCGCCAGCAGTTTGGCGATGCGGTGGTGGCACTGACCTCGCCCGCATTATGTACGGATACTCCCGATCTGGTGCTGGAATGTGCCAGCCAGCAGGCGGTAGCGCAGTACGGGGAAGCGATTTTACGCCGTGGATGGCATCTGGCGGTGATCTCCACCGGCGCGCTGGCAGACAGCGCGCTGGAACAGCGTCTGCTTAACGCAGGCGGAAAGCTGACGCTGCTCTCCGGGGCGGTGGCGGGCATTGATGGCCTGGCAGCGGCAAAAGAGGGCGGGCTTGAGAAGGTGACCTACCAGTCGCGTAAAAGCCCGGCCAGCTGGCGTGGAAGCTATGCCGAGCAGCTTATCGATCTTAACGCCGTGTCCGAGGCGCAGATCTTCTTTGAAGGCAGCGCACGTGAAGCGGCACGACTGTTTCCGGCCAACGCCAACGTGGCGGCGACCGTGGCACTTGGCGGCGTGGGGATGGATGATACCCGTGTGCAACTGATGGTTGACCCGGCCACTCAACGCAATACCCACACGCTGCACGTCGAAGGGATGTTTGGCGAGTTCCATCTGGAGCTGAGCGGGCTACCGCTTGCCAGCAACCCCAAAACCTCCACCCTGGCGGCACTCAGCGCGGTTCGCGCCTGCCGTGAACTGACGCAGCGCTGAGGAGCGACGATGGACGAACTTAACATTTTCATTGGCGGCAACTGGCGGCGTGGCGGCGGTAACCTGATGCAGAGTCATTTCCCGGCAGACGGTGCGGTGAGCGCCACGCTCCACGCGGCAAGCTTGGACGATCTGCAGGAGGCTATCGACGCCGGAGAGCGCGCGTGGCGCGATCCTGCCTGGCGTAACAGCCTGCCGCATGCGCGTGCGAAGATCCTGCATAAGGTGGCGGATCTGATCGAATCCCGCGTCGATGAACTGGCCCGCATGCAGAGTCGCGACAACGGTAAACCGCTGGCGGAAGCGCGGGGGCTGGTGATGAGCGCGGCAGGCACGGCGCGTTATTTTGCCGCCGCCTGCGAGCTGCTGGAAGGTGAACTGCCGACCCCACGCCAGCCCGATGTGCTTACCCTCAGCCGATATGAACCGCTCGGCGTGGTGGCGGCTATCACGCCCTGGAATTCCCCCATTGCCAGCGAAATGCAGAAAGTGGCGCCGGCCATTGCTGCCGGTAACGCGGTGGTTCTCAAACCAGCCGAAGCCACCCCGCTGATGGCGCTGGAGCTGGCGCGTATTTTTGAGCAGGCAGGCTTACCCGCCGGGCTGCTGAGCGTGCTGCCGGGCAAAGGCTCGGTGATTGGCGATGCGCTGGCGCGTCACCCGAAAGTGCGAAAAATCTCCTTTACCGGTGGCACCACCACGGGCCGTCATCTGGCGCACGTGGCGGCGGAAAAATTGATCCCGGCCTCGCTGGAACTGGGCGGTAAATCCCCGACCATCGTGCTGGAAGATGCCGACGTTGAGCTGGCTGCGCGCGGGATCTGCTACGGCATTTTCAGCTCGGCGGGTCAGGCCTGTATTGCCGGTTCGCGGCTCTTTATCCATGAGCGCCTTTACGCCCCGCTGATGGCGAGGCTGCTCGAATTAACGCGCGGCCTGCGGGTCGGGCATCCCTTTACCGACGGCACCCATGTGGGACCGCTGATTAACGACGCGCACCGCAAGAGCGTGCAGGCTTACGTTGAACTGGCAAAGCGTGAAGGGGGCCGCGTGCTGTGTGGCGGGGAGAGTCCTGCCGATCCACTGCTGGCAAACGGCAGTTACTTCCAGCCCACCATCATTGAAGGGCTGACCAACGGCGCGCGCGCCTGTCAGGAGGAGATCTTCGGCCCGGTGCTGGTGGCGATGCCCTTTAGCGATGAAGCCGCGTTGATCCGTGAGGCGAATGACTCCGTTTATGGCCTTGCCGCCGGGATCTGGACGCGGGATACCGGGCGCGCCCTGCGCCTGAGCGAGCAGCTTGAAGCGGGCACGGTGTGGATAAACACCTACAAAGTGTTTGCAATTTCGACCCCGTTCGGGGGCTTTAAAGAGAGCGGTCTGGGCCGCGAAAAGGGCATTCAGGGGCTGAAAGCCTGGATGCAGCAAAAGAGCATTTATCTGGCGACGGGTAACAGCGTCAACCACTGGTGCGACTGAGAAAGGGTGAGTAATGAGCGAAATGATAACCGTCGGCGACGCCATCGCCAGAACGCTGGAGCAGTATCAGGTTGAGGCCATCTACGGCGTCATCTCCATCCACAATTTACCCATCGCCGATGCGGTAGGGCAGCGCGGGAATATTCGCTTTGTACCCGCACGTGGCGAAGCGGGGTCGGTCACCATGGCCGATGCCCACGGCCGTTTTTCCGGGCTCGGTGTGGCGCTGACCAGTACCGGCGCCGGGGCGGGTAACGCCGTCGGCGCGCTGGTGGAAGCCATGAATGCCTGTACGCCGCTGCTGCACATCACCGGTCAGGTGGAAAAAGCCTGGCTGGATGCCGACACCGGCTTTATCCACGAAACCCGCGACCAGCTGACCTTCCTGAAGGCCAGCTCAAAACGGGCATACCGCATCAGCAACGCAAACCAGGCGATAGCGATCCTTCACAAGGCCATTCAGGAGGCGCAAACTCCGCCGTGCGGGCCGGTTTCCGTGGAGATCCCGATTGATATTCAGGGGGCGAAAATCCCCGTGTCGCTGATCACCGCTCCGGTGAAACCGACGTCGGTTTCCGCGGTTGATACGACAGTGGTCGACACGCTGTGGGCGCAGCTTAAACAGGCCAGACGGCCGCTGCTGTGGCTGGGTGGCGGAGCGCTCGGTAGCGCTGATGCGGTAAAAAAACTGGCGGATGCGGGAGTGACGGTTATCTCCAGCACCCACGCGCGCGGCGTGCTGCCGGACAGCCATCGCGCCAGCCTGCGGGCGTTTCATAACTCGCCGTCAGTTGAGGCGTTGATCGCTCAGTGCGACTTTACGCTGGTCGCTGGCTCACGCCTGCGCAGCAACGAAACCCGCTCGTGGACGCTTGAATTACCGCATCCCCGCGTCCAGATTGATATCGACCCCGCGGCGGCGAGCCGCAACTATCTGATGGACACAACCCTTGTGGCCGACTGCGCGGCGCTGTTAACCGCGCTGGCGGCTAAAGCGCAGGGGCGTGAATGGGGCGATGCGCAGTGGGATACGCAGGTGCAGCAGGCGCTGGCGAAAGCTGTTGCGGGGCTGCGTGAGCAGTGCGGTGCTTATGCGAAGCTCAACGACGCCATCGAGAACGCGCTGCCGCAAGATGGCCTGCTGGTTCGTGATATCACCGTTTCCGGAAGCCTGTGGGGCAGCCGTTTGTTCCGCGCCAACGGACCGCTGATGAACATTCACTCGCTGGCAGGCGCCATCGGCATGGGGCTACCGATGGCGATTGGCACGGCGATTGCCAACCCGCAACGCAAAGTGGTGGGGCTGGTGGGCGATGGTGGCGTAAGCCTGAATCTGGGCGAGATGGCAACGCTGGCGCAGGAGAAGGCCAACGTGACGCTGCTGGTGATGAATGACGGCGGTTACGGCGTCATGCGCGGCATTCAGGATAAGTATTTCGGCGGGCGCCAGTATTATAACGAGCTGCATACCCCGGACTTTACGCAGCTGGCGCATGCGATGGGGTTACAGGCGTGGAGCGTCGAACGGGCGGAGGATTTTGACGCGGTGATGACCGAAGCGCTTGCCATGCCAGGACCGTCGGTAGTGGAAGTGCGGATGGGACAGATTGGCGCGCTTAAGTTTGCCGGGCCGCCGCAGAAGACGTTGTACTAAACGTGTTTACCCTCACTCGCGCCCTCTCCCTTAGGGAAAAGGGCGGGTGAGGGGCTTAATCAGAACACGTTAAACGGGTATTCCACGTACGCGCGGATCTCATCCCCGCCCACGTTATAGTCGCTGGCGTTGCTGGACACGCGCAGGACGGAGTAACGGAGTTTCAGTTTCAGATCTTTAGCCGGGCCGTCCTGCACCTGATACTGGATCTGGTTAAACCACTCATGCTCTTTACCGTTGCTGGTTTCAGAGGTCTTGATGTTGTCGCCACGCACGTAAGCTGTGGTCCAGCTCAGTCCCGGTAAACCCAGACCGCCGAAGTCCAGTGCGTAAGAAGCCTGCCATGAGCGCTCGTCTTCGCCGTTGAAATCAGACCAGTAGGAGTTCGCCAGCCAGATGGTATTGCCGCCGTCACCTACGCCACCCTGATCGCGATAGCTGCCATAGTGATAGCCGGTGCTGCCGCTGCTCTGCTGATACGCCACCTTGAAGGTATGAATATCCCAGATGTAGCTTGCCGCCAGGCTCCAGATGCTATTGCTGCGTCCGGTATCAAGGCTGTCTGCGTAGCGCTGATCCAGGCGTGAGTTATAGCCGTTGAAATCGAGCACCAGCTGTTGCCCGGTGCTGAACGGCTGTTTGAAGTTCATTCCCAGGTACTGCTTGTTCATCACCTCTTCCACATGAGAGGCATACAGCGCACCGCTGAACTGGTCGTTGAACTGGTAGCTCGCACCGCCAAAGGAGAGGCTCTTCAGGCCGCTGTCGTGGCGGTCGTCACTTTTGCGCTGCTCATCGGTGAAGTAACCGGCGTTCACTTCCAGACCCGCGATCTCTTTTGATGTCAGCATGGTGCCGGTAAAGCTTTCAAACAGCAGACGGGAATTGTCGGCATTCACAATCGGTAATTCCGGACGCTGGTTACCGTAGCTCAGCACGGTATTGGAAATACGCATTTTTGCTGTGGCGCCAAATTTCGCCAGTTCGGATTTAGCCCGGCCATCGTCTTCCTGTTTAAAGAAGTCAATGCCGCCCGCGCCGCTCTTTCCACGACCGCCGTCCAGACGCACGCCATACTGGGCAATGCCGTCCACACCAAAGCCAACCAGCCCTTCGGTATAGCCGGATTCGAACGTGGCAACGATACCCTGACCCCATTCGGCTTTGTCCTGCTGGCCCTGATGATAATCACGGCTGATATACGCATTGCGTAAAAACAGATCTAAATGGCTGTCATCAATAAACCCTTTGCTGTCGGATTGCTGGCTTGCAACGGCGGGTAATGCGGCGAATAAACTTAACGCAATTAATGATAATTCTTTTTTCACGGAGGGAACGTCTCTTTCTTAATATTGTAAATTGAATTACTGCGAGCTCGATAATTACCCGAATGGTAAATGATTGCAATAATTATGTGACGAGACGTTTCAGGGCAATAAGCCAGTGTTTGCGCGGCTTAGAAAGGTACTCAATCGCTATTACCGATATGTGCGGTTAAATTAACAATTCATGCGAAATAAAAAGGAGGCAAATATGCCTCCTTCTGAATTATTTAATTCCGTCTGCGGCCATACGGTCGCGAATATGCTGTGCGCGCTCTTCTGACGCCGGGTGGTCATCAAACATGGAGCTCTGGCGACCGGCTTCCAGTTTGGCCAGTTTTTCGAAGCTGGTGGCTAAACCTGATGGATTAATGCCGCGTTTGCGCAACAGATCGTAGGAGTAGTCATCCGCTTCGGATTCCTGACGCTGCGAGAACTGAGAGTTAACCAGTTTTTCACCCACATCGCCAAGCTGCGACTGTGACAGGCTGCCGACGATACCGCCCGTAGACGCCGCCGCCGCGCGGATGGCGTTAGTGCCTAACGCAACCTGCATGCCTTTCTTCACGTGGCCAAGTGCAACGTGGCCCATTTCATGGCCGATAACCGCTTCAACTTCGTTGTCGGTCATCATATCCATCAGCCCGCTGTAAACGCGGATGCAGCCGTTCGCCATCGCGAAGGCGTTTACATCTTTGGCCATGTACACCTTATAGTTCACCGGCTGGCCATTAATGTTATCACCCAGCGCGGAGGCTATCTTATTCAGACGCTGCGTGTAGGTACTATTGGCCGGGGCAAGCGTGGCTTTTCCGTCCATATCTTTACAGGCCTGGTCGCTCAGCGCTTTAACCTGTGCGTCGCTCAGGGAGTAGGCCTGAAAGGCTTCTGCGCCTGAGGACATCAGGCCGTTAGAATCCATATTCTGACAGCCGCTCAGCAGGAGCGTTGTACCCAGGGCCAGCACTATTGCACGCATTTTCATGATGTCGCTTCCGTACTCGTTAATCTGAATAAAATCTGAAAAGTGCACCGGCAACGAAGCCGGGGTCGGGCTAAGTATAAGGAATATCTACGGGGGCGGGCGAGCAGATTGCGCAACATGCGAGCATGATCCAGAGATTTCTTAAGCTGCAAAAGAATGCTCCATGTACATGACATGCCGCTTGGGTTACATTGTTGGCACTTTTTTCCGGCGTAGCCCAAAACGCGCTGTCGTCAAGGGCATGGCCTTTAACAGTCCGATCTGGAGTTAAAATGTCCTCACGTAAAGAGCTTGCTAATGCTATTCGTGCGCTGAGCATGGACGCAGTACAGAAAGCCAAATCCGGCCACCCGGGCGCCCCTATGGGGATGGCTGATATCGCCGAAGTCCTGTGGCGCGATTTCCTGAACCACAACCCGCAGAACCCTTCCTGGGCTGACCGCGACCGTTTCGTGCTGTCTAATGGCCACGGCTCAATGCTGATCTATAGCCTGCTGCACCTCACTGGCTACGATCTGCCAATTGAAGAGCTGAAAAACTTCCGCCAGCTGCACTCCAAAACGCCAGGTCACCCGGAAGTGGGTTACACCGCAGGTGTAGAAACCACCACCGGCCCGCTGGGTCAGGGTATTGCTAACGCGGTGGGTATGGCGATTGCCGAGAAAACCCTGGCCGCGCAGTTCAACCGTCCAGGCCATGACATTGTTGACCACTTCACCTACGCATTCATGGGCGACGGCTGCATGATGGAAGGCATTTCTCACGAAGTGTGCTCCCTGGCAGGTACCCTGAAGCTGGGCAAACTGGTTGCGTTCTATGACGACAACGGCATCTCCATCGACGGTCACGTTGAAGGCTGGTTCACTGACGACACCGCGAAGCGTTTCGAAGCTTACGGCTGGCACGTTGTGCGTGGCGTTGACGGTCACGATGCTGACTCGATTAAACGTGCAGTAGAAGAAGCGCGCGCTGTGACGGACAAGCCGTCACTGCTGATGTGCAAAACCATCATTGGTTTCGGTTCCCCGAACAAAGCGGGTACCCACGATTCTCACGGTGCGCCACTGGGCGACGCGGAAATCGCACTGACGCGCGAAGCGCTGGGCTGGAAATATCCTGCTTTCGAAATCCCATCTGAAATTTACGCGCAGTGGGATGCTAAAGAAGTGGGTCAGGCGAAAGAATCCGCATGGAACGAGAAGTTCGCTGCCTATGCGAAAGCCTTCCCACAGGAAGCGGCTGAATTTACCCGTCGTATGAAGGGTGACATGCCGTCTGACTTCGACGCCAAAGCGAACGAGTTCATTGCTAAACTGCAGGCGAACCCATCCAAAATCGCCAGCCGTAAAGCCTCTCAGAATGCGATTGAAGCGTTCGGTCCGCTGCTGCCAGAATTCCTGGGCGGCTCCGCTGACCTGGCGCCATCTAACCTGACAATCTGGTCTGGTTCTAAAGCAATCAACGAAGACACTGCCGGTAACTACATCCACTACGGTGTGCGTGAATTCGGTATGACCGCGATTGCGAACGGTATCTCCCTGCACGGTGGTTTCCTGCCGTACACCTCTACCTTCCTGATGTTTGTCGAGTACGCGCGTAACGCCGTGCGTATGGCTGCGCTGATGAAACAGCGTCAGGTGATGGTCTACACCCACGACTCCATCGGTCTGGGCGAAGATGGTCCAACTCACCAGCCGGTAGAGCAGGTGGCTTCCCTGCGCGTGACGCCAAACATGAGCACATGGCGTCCATGTGACCAGGTTGAGTCCGCCGTGGCGTGGAAATACGGTGTTGAGCGTCAGGACGGTCCAACTGCACTGATCCTCTCCCGTCAGAACCTGGCACAACAGGAACGTACTCCAGAGCAGCTGGCGAACATCGCCCGTGGTGGTTACGTGCTGAAAGATTGCGCGGGTCAGCCAGAGCTGATCTTCATCGCGACCGGTTCTGAAGTTGAGCTGGCTGTTGCCGCATGGGAAAAACTGTCTGCCGAAGGCGTTAAAGCGCGCGTGGTTTCCATGCCGTCTACCGATGCGTTCGACAAGCAGGATGCCGCCTACCGCGAATCCGTCCTGCCTAAAGCCGTTACCGCGCGCGTGGCAGTAGAAGCAGGTATCGCTGACTATTGGTTCAAATATGTGGGCCTGAACGGCGCAATCGTCGGCATGACCACCTTCGGTGAATCTGCTCCGGCAGAGCTGCTGTTCGAAGAGTTCGGCTTCACCGTTGAAAACGTTGTCGCGAAAGCAAAAGAACTGCTGTAATTGTTTGTAGGGGAGGGGCGCGAGCCCCTGTCCATGCTCTCACTGAGAAGAGGGCGCAAACACCCTAAACGGTAACCTTTGGGTTACCGTTTTGTTTTTTCACGCTATCCGCCTTATATGTCCACTATTCCTCAAACATGTAACGTTCCTGTGAATTATTCCATCCAAAATGTGACGCAAGTCATATAGCGCGCTTATTGCTCTGGACAGACATTCCTTTTATTCCCTGATTCGCTTATTCTAGCTGAAGCGTTTCAGTCGATTAAATGTTCGACAATTGACCAATCAATCGCAGTTTGTGACAGCAAGGATTCCCCTTCGGGCGTAGCTGGATTACTCTTTCAGCCACCTCAAACTCAGGGATAGCTTTGCAGGAGATCTATGACCGTACGCGTAGCGATTAATGGCTTCGGTCGCATCGGGCGTAACGTGGTTCGTGCTTTATATGAATCCGGGCGTCGGGCGGAAATAACCGTGGTGGCTATCAACGAACTGGCGGATGCTGCGGGCATGGCGCATTTGTTGAAATATGACACCAGCCACGGACGCTTTGCCTGGGATGTTCGCCAGGAAAGAGATCAGTTGTTTGTCGGCGACGATGCTATCCGCGTGCTGCATGAGAGCAGTATTGCCGGGCTACCGTGGCGTGAACTGGGTGTGGATATCGTACTTGACTGTACTGGCATATACGGTAACCGCGAGCATGGCGAAGCGCATCTGACAGCAGGTGCGAAAAAAGTCCTGTTTTCCCATCCTGGCAGCAACGACCTCGACGCGACCGTCGTATTTGGCGTGAATCAGCATGAGCTGCAAGCCGAACACCGCATTGTTTCCAACGCCTCCTGCACCACCAACTGCATTATTCCGGTCATCAAACTGTTAGACGATGCGTATGGCATTGAATCCGGCACCGTAACCACGATTCATTCAGCGATGCACGATCAGCAGGTGATTGACGCCTACCATCCGGACTTACGACGCACGCGAGCCGCGAGCCAGTCAATCATTCCGGTGGACACAAAACTGGCGGCAGGTATCACCCGTTTTTTCCCGCAGTTTAACGATCGTTTTGAAGCAATTGCCGTACGTGTACCGACGATTAACGTCACCGCAATTGACCTGAGCGTGACGGTGAAAAAACCGGTAAAAGCCTGTGAAGTCAACCTGTTGCTGCAAAAAGCGGCACAGGGGGCATTTCATGGTATAGTTGACTATACGGAATTACCGTTGGTCTCAGTAGATTTTAACCACGACCCGCACAGCGCCATTGTCGATGGCACTCAAACGCGCGTCAGTGGCGCACACCTTATCAAGACGCTGGTCTGGTGTGATAACGAATGGGGCTTTGCTAACCGAATGCTCGACACCACGTTAGCAATGGCCGCTCAAGGTTTCAGGTAAGACGCATCGTGCGTCTGCAAAACTTTAAGAATCAACGAGAGGATTCACCATGTCTGTAATTAAGATGACCGATCTGGATCTGGCTGGTAAACGCGTTTTCATCCGTGCTGATCTGAACGTACCGGTTAAAGATGGCAAAGTGACCAGCGACGCGCGTATCCGTGCATCTCTGCCAACCATCGAACTGGCTCTGAAGCAGGGCGCTAAAGTGATGGTGACCTCCCACCTGGGTCGTCCAACTGAAGGCGAGTACAATGAAGAGTTCTCTCTGCTGCCAGTTGTTAATTACCTGAAAGACAAACTGTCCAACCCGGTTCGCCTGGTAAAAGATTACCTGGACGGCGTAGACATCGCTGCCGGTGAACTGGTTGTTCTGGAAAACGTTCGCTTCAACAAAGGCGAAAAGAAAGACGACGAAGCGCTGTCCAAAAAATACGCTGCACTGTGTGACGTATTCGTGATGGACGCTTTCGGTACTGCTCACCGTGCGCAGGCTTCAACCCACGGTATCGGTAAATTCGCAGACGTTGCGTGTGCCGGTCCTCTGCTGGCTGCTGAGCTGGACGCACTGGGTAAAGCGCTGAAAGAACCTGCTCGTCCAATGGTTGCAATCGTTGGTGGTTCTAAAGTTTCTACCAAACTGACCGTACTGGATTCGCTGTCTAAAATCGCTGACCAGCTGATCGTTGGCGGTGGTATCGCGAACACCTTCGTGGCGGCACAAGGCCATAACGTCGGTAAATCCCTGTACGAAGCGGATCTGGTTGACGAAGCAAAACGTCTGCTGACCACCTGCGATATCCCGGTTCCAACGGATGTTCGCGTCGCGACTGAGTTCTCTGAAACAGCGGCTGCGACCCTGAAATCTGTTAACGACATCAAAGATGATGAGCAGATTCTGGACCTGGGCGACGTTTCTGCACAGAAACTGGCTGAAATCCTGAAAAACGCAAAAACTATCCTGTGGAATGGTCCTGTTGGCGTGTTCGAATTCCCGAACTTCCGCAAAGGTACTGAAATCGTTGCTAACGCTATCGCAGACAGCGAAGCGTTCTCTATCGCAGGCGGCGGTGATACGCTGGCAGCAATCGACCTGTTCGGTATTTCTGACAAGATCTCCTACATCTCCACTGGTGGCGGCGCATTCCTCGAGTTCGTGGAAGGCAAAGTACTGCCAGCAGTAGCAATGCTCGAAGAGCGCGCTAAGAAGTAAGCCATTCAAGGGCAGGGAAACCTGCCCAATTTTCAGCGCGCTTTAAGAGCTCGCACCTTTTCTAACGGCCGAAGATACAGGACTAAGCAACATGTCTAAAATTTTTGATTTCGTAAAACCTGGCGTGATCACTGGTGATGACGTTCAGAAAGTGTTCCAGGTAGCTAAAGAAAACAACTTCGCTCTGCCAGCAGTTAACTGCGTTGGTACCGACTCCATTAACGCCGTACTGGAAGCTGCTGCAAAAGTTAAAGCACCGGTTATCGTTCAGTTCTCTAACGGTGGCGCAGCATTCATCGCAGGTAAAGGCGTGAAAACTGACGTTCCTCAGGGCGCGGCAATCCTGGGCGCAATCTCTGGTGCGCACCATGTACACCAGATGGCTGAACATTACGGTGTTCCGGTTATCCTGCACACTGACCACTGCGCGAAGAAACTGCTGCCGTGGATCGACGGTCTGCTGGACGCGGGTGAAAAACACTTCGCAGCGACCGGTAAGCCACTGTTCTCTTCTCACATGATCGACCTGTCTGAAGAGTCCCTGCACGAAAACATCGAAATCTGCTCTAAGTACCTGGCGCGCATGGCCAAAATGGACATGACCCTGGAAATCGAACTGGGTTGCACCGGTGGTGAAGAAGACGGCGTGGACAACAGCCACATGGACGCTTCTGCACTGTACACCCAGCCAGAAGACGTTGATTACGCTTACACCGAGCTGAGCAAAATCAGCCCACGCTTCACCATCGCAGCGTCCTTCGGTAACGTACACGGCGTTTACAAACCAGGTAACGTGGTTCTGACCCCAACTATCCTGCGTGATTCTCAGGAATACGTTTCTAAGAAACACAACCTGCCGCACAACAGCCTGAACTTCGTCTTCCACGGCGGTTCCGGTTCTTCTGCTCAGGAAATCAAAGACTCCGTAAGCTACGGCGTAGTGAAAATGAACATCGATACCGACACCCAGTGGGCAACATGGGACGGTATCCTGCAGTACTACAAAACGAACGAAGCTTACCTGCAGGGCCAGCTGGGCAACCCGAAAGGCGAAGACCAGCCGAACAAGAAATACTACGATCCACGTGTATGGCTGCGTGCTGCGCAGACTTCCATGGTGGCGCGTCTGGAGCAGGCTTTCAAAGAACTGAACGCGGTTGACGTTCTGTAATTTAAGCTGCTCATAGCATCAGAAGGCCCGCGAATGCGGGCCTTTTTTTATGCTTTTTCAATGGTCTGCCCGGCCCGTTTATGTGATCTGTTTGGCAAAACCGGTCCTTTTTGTTTACCCTTTACTGACCTGCCTGTCTCCATGGGGGATGGATTTTGTGTTTTTGGGATAACAAAAGGAAGACTAAATGGAACAACTCGATGTTGTAGACAGCATCAATAATGCCGGTAACTGGCTGGTGCGCAACCAGGCGCTGCTGCTGAGCTATGCCGTTAACATCGTCGCGGCGATTGCCATCATCATCGTCGGGATGATCGTGGCGCGTATCGTATCAAACGCCGTAAACCGCGTGATGCTGGCGCGTCACATTGACGCCACTGTGGCTGACTTCCTCTCTGCACTGGTGCGCTACGGTATTATTGCCTTTACGCTGATTGCTGCACTGGGGCGTGTTGGCGTACAGACTGCCTCGGTGATTGCTGTTCTCGGTGCCGCCGGTCTGGCCATTGGTCTGGCACTGCAGGGGTCGCTCTCGAACCTGGCTGCGGGTGTGTTGCTGGTAACCTTCCGTCCGTTCCGCTCTGGCGAGTACGTTGACCTGGGCGGTATTGCCGGCACCGTACTGCAGGTGCAGATTTTCTCAACCACTCTGCGAACTGTGGATGGCCGTATCGTGGTGGTACCGAACGGGAAAATTATCGCGGGCAACATCATTAACTTCTCCCGCGAGCCGGTGCGTCGTAACGAGCTGATTATCAGCGTGGCGTATGACTCTGATATCGATCAGGTGAAATCGCTGATCGCCAATATCATTGCCTCCGACGATCGTATTTTGAAAGATAAAGAGCAGACCGTTCGCCTGAACGAGTTGGGGGCATCCTCCATCAACTTTGTCGTGCGCATCTGGAGCAAAAGCAGCGATCTGCAAAACGTTTACTGGGATGTTCTGGAACGTATCAAACGTGATTTTGATGCCAACGGGATCAGCTTCCCGTATCCACAGATGGACGTGAACCTTAAACGCGAAAAAGAAGCCGAGTAATCCTCTTCCTCAGCAGGCCCGGTGAGCGGCAACGCCACCGGGCCTTTTTATTAGCAATACTAATCACCAATTAATATTATCAATTTCCTCTAATAAGGTTCTCGCAGTATAGTCAGCTCCCAGGACAACTTGCTGAGAATTTATTCATGTTATCTTATTATTTTCAAGGCCTTGCATTAGGTGCGGCCATGATCCTTCCCCTTGGCCCGCAAAACGCGTTCGTGATGAACCAGGGCATTCGCCGTCAGTATCATCTCATGATTGCCCTGCTGTGCGCGGTGAGCGATTTGCTGCTGATCTGCGCCGGAATCTTTGGCGGCAGTGCGCTGCTGATGCAGTCTCCCTGGCTTCTGGCGCTGGTGACCTGGGGTGGGGTAGCGTTCCTGCTGTGGTATGGGTTTGGGGCGCTGAAAACGGCAATGAGCAGCAATCTCGAACTGGCGAGCGCCGAGGTCATGAAGCAGGGCCGCTGGAAGATTATCGTCACCATGCTGGCGGTCACCTGGCTCAACCCGCACGTTTATCTGGATACCTTTGTGGTGCTGGGCAGCCTGGGTGGGCAGCTCGACGTTGAGCCAAAACGCTGGTTTGCCCTGGGTACCGTCAGCGCCTCATTCCTGTGGTTCTTCGGTCTCGCGATTCTGGCGGCATGGCTGGCCCCGCGTCTGCGTACCGCTAAAGCCCAGCGGATCATCAACACGCTGGTGGGCGTGGTGATGTGGTTTATTGCCTTTCAGCTGGCAAAAGAGGGGATTCATCATGTTCAGGAATTGCTCAACTAAGCGTTGTCTTATGGACAACTGAGCGAGAGCCGCTAAGCTTGCTGGCATGCGCCCTGTTGTTGGGCACTCTTCGCAACATGGAGGAATGACAGTGAAGTTTAAAGTGATGGCCCTGGCGGCATTAGTGAGTTTAGGTGCGGTGTCGGTGCAGGCAAGTGAATTGCCTGATGGCCCGCATATCGTCACTTCAGGCACCGCAAGCGTGGATGCGGTACCCGATGTTGCAACGCTGGCAATTGAAGTGAACGTGGCCGCGAAAGATGCCGCTTCTGCCAAGAAGCAGGCTGACGATCGTGTTGCGCAATATCTCTCTTTCCTGGAGCAAAACGGTGTCGCTAAAAAAGACATCAGCTCTGCCAACCTGCGTACCCAGCCTGATTACGACTACCAGAACGGTAAAAGCATCCTGAAAGGCTACCGTGCCGTGCGCACCGTTGAAGTGACCGTGCGTCAGCTCGATAAACTGAACTCGCTGCTGGATGGCGCGCTGAAAGCGGGTCTGAACGAAATTCGTTCCGTCTCACTGGGCGTTGCGCAACCGGAAAAATACAAAGACCAGGCGCGTAAAGCCGCCATTGATGATGCAATCCATCAGGCGCAACAGCTGGCGTCCGGATTCAACAGTAAGCTCGGTCCGGTATACAGCGTGCGTTACCACGTCTCAAATTATCAGCCAAGCCCGATGGTACGGATGATGAAGGCCGACGCGGCGCCGGTGTCTGCTCAGGAAACTTATGAGCAGCCGACGATTCAGTTCGACGATCAGGTTGATGTGGTATTCCAGCTGCAGCCGACCCAAAGTCAGCAGACTGAGCCGGCAAAAGCGCAGTAATCTGTCTTCACAATTCCCCCCTCCCGTCAGGAGAGGGGAATTGTTCCTTAATCCTGTCTCAACACCTTATGCCCATACGCCAGCAGCGCGTCGGTGACGTTGCGCATCATGCGGCTTTCTGGCGCAAAACGGTGCCAGTAGAGCATCCGGCGCTGATACAGCCCCGGCGTTAAGTCAATCAGCTCACCGCTTTTCAACTCTTTCTCTATCTGCAGGTGCGGGATCATACAGCAGGTCGTGCCCTGACGTGCGAGCTGCACAAACGCTTCAGACGAGTTCACGATATGACATGGCACGCTGCCCGGCGGCAGATCGAAGTTTTGCTGCAGGAAGGCCTGATGCATATCGTCCAGATGGTCGAACGCTACCGCAGGGGCTTTCAGCAGCGCGGCGCGGGTGACTCCGTTCGGGAAGTAGCGCTCGGCAAACGCTTTTGAGCCGACAAACAGATAGTCCAGTGCGCCCAGCTGATCGACAAGACAGCTCGGCAGCGCCTGAGGCTGGATACTGACCGCCCCAACCACTTCACCGCGACGCAGGCGCTCCTGCGTACGGGTTTCATCTTCAACCTGCAGATTCAGGCGAATCGGGGAGTCCGCTAACACCGGCGCAAGGGCCGGCAACAGCCAGGTTGCCAGGCTGTCGGCGTTCACCGCCAGCGAGAGCAGCAGCGGCGTTGAGCCGGTCTGTTCGTCACCCAGCCACTCATCTTCGAGCAGTTCAACCTGGCGCAGCAGGGCGAGGAGCTTTTGCCCTTGCTCCGTTGGACGCGGTGGAACAGTACGTACCAGCAGAGGCTGCCCGAACATGTTCTCCAGCTGCTTGATGCGTTGTGATACGGCGGACTGAGTGATACAAAGCTTTTGCGCTGCGCGCTCAAAACCGCGTTCACGAATAACTGCATCAAGTGCCTGTAGTGTTCTGTAGTCCGGACGTTTCATTGCTCTGGCTGACTCCTTAATTTTGCTTAATCTGCACTATGACACAATTTTCCCTTCGTGGCAGACGAAATCCACCCGACGTGTTCTATAATGCGGCCTACGTTTTCACACCACAGGCTAAACGATCATGACGCAGGATGAACTGAAAAAAGCAGTAGGATGGGCCGCTCTCCAGTATGTGCAACCGGGTACCATTGTCGGTGTTGGTACGGGCTCGACGGCGGCACACTTTATCGATGCGCTGGGCACGATGAAAGGGCAGATCGAGGGCGCAGTTTCCAGCTCCGACGCTTCCACGGAAAAGCTGAAAAGCCTTGGCATCACCGTTTTCGATCTGAATGAAGTTGACCGTCTTGGCATCTACGTTGATGGCGCGGATGAAATCAACGGCCATATGCAGATGATCAAAGGCGGCGGTGCGGCGCTGACGCGTGAAAAAATCATCGCCTCCGTGGCGGATAAATTCATCTGTATCGCCGATGCGTCAAAGCAGGTTGATATCCTGGGTAAATTCCCGCTGCCGGTAGAAGTGATCCCAATGGCGCGTAGCGCTGTGGCGCGTGAACTGGTGAGACTGGGTGGACGCCCGGAATATCGTCAGGGCGTCATCACTGATAACGGCAACGTGATCCTCGACGTTCACGGTCTGGAAATTCTCGACGCCATTGCGCTGGAAAATGCCATTAACGGTATTCCAGGCGTAGTGACTGTAGGGTTATTCGCCAACCGTGGCGCGGATGTCGCGCTGATCGGCACGGCAGATGGCGTGCAAACCATCGTAAAATGATCTGATGGGGGGAGCCCTCCCCCCGCTAAAAAAATTTTGAAAAGCTAAATTCGGTGACTTGTGTCACGCTTTTTACCTCTCGTTTGCCGATCCTGCCGCATTCGCAAATTTCTACAGCATTTTCCTCTGTCATTTTGCTCTGTATGACTTTTCTTCAGAGTGCCGACGCAAACGTTCATATTGCTGCAATAGTTTTTTTTGATATGTTGGCTACAGCGGATTTTAATCCAGCACAACATCAGTTCAGACAAAAACAGGGTCGGGTAAGGTAAATGGCAAAGGTATCACTGGAGAAAGACAAGATTAAATTCCTGCTGGTTGAGGGCGTGCATCAGAAAGCGCTTGATAGCCTTCGTGCAGCAGGTTACACCAACATCGAATTTCACAAAGGCGCGCTGGACACCGAAGAGCTGAAAGCGTCCATCCGTGATGCCCATTTCATTGGCCTGCGATCCCGTACCCAACTGACTGAAGACGTGATTGCTGCGGCGGAAAAGTTGGTTGCCATCGGCTGTTTCTGCATCGGTACCAACCAGGTTGACCTGAATGCCGCCGCAAAACGCGGTGTGCCTGTCTTTAACGCCCCGTTCTCCAACACCCGTTCCGTGGCGGAGTTAGTGATTGGCGAGTTGCTGCTGTTGCTGCGTGGTATTCCGGAAGCTAACGCCAAAGCGCACCGCGGCGTGTGGAACAAACTGGCTGCGGGTTCATACGAAGCCCGTGGTAAAAAACTCGGTATCATCGGCTATGGCCACATCGGTACTCAGCTGGGGATCCTGGCTGAATCCCTGGGGATGCATGTCTATTTTTATGATATCGAAAGCAAACTGCCGCTGGGCAATGCCACTCAGGTTCAACACCTCTCTGACCTGCTGAACATGAGCGACGTGGTCAGCCTGCACGTGCCGGAAAATGCGTCGACGAAAAACATGATGGGTGCTGAGGAACTGGCGCTGATGAAGCCAGGGTCACTGCTGATCAACGCCGCGCGCGGTACGGTTGTCGATATTCCGGCGCTGTGCGATGCGCTGAAGCGTAAGCATCTGGCGGGGGCGGCAATTGACGTCTTCCCGACTGAGCCTGCTACCAACAGCGATCCGTTTACCTCTCCGCTGTGCGAATTCGACAACGTGATCCTGACCCCGCACATCGGCGGATCGACGCAGGAAGCGCAGGAAAATATCGGTCTGGAAGTCGCGGGCAAGCTGAGCAAATACTCCGACAACGGTTCTACGCTCTCTGCCGTGAACTTCCCGGAAGTGTCTCTGCCGTTGCACGGTGGCCGTCGTCTGCTGCACATCCATGAAAACCGTCCGGGCGTGCTGACTGCGATCAACCAGATCTTTGCCGAGCAGAGCGTCAACATTGCCGCACAGTATCTGCAAACGAACTCTCAGATGGGTTACGTGGTGATTGATATTGAAGCGGACGAAGATGTAGCGGAAAAAGCGCTGCAGAGCATGAAGGCTATTCCGGGTACCATTCGCGCCCGTCTGCTGTACTGATTCTGTTTCTGTGAGCATAAAGCCGGGTCGCTACCCGGCTTTATTTTACCAGCGCCAGGTTTTGCCCGGCGTCACTACCGCAGGCAGCGGAATATCCCACTTCTCTACCGGCAAGGCTTCCACGCCCTGACAGTCATGTGCGTATCCCACAGGCTGTAAATGATACTGCTGCCAGTTTTGCAGCGTCCTGTCATAAAAACCGCCACCCATCCCTAAGCGCTGACCCTGCTCATCAAACGCCACCAGCGGCGTGATCAGTACATCCAGTTCTGAGAGGGGGAGGACGTCGCGGACATCGAGTTTTGGTTCGGTGATTTTCAGACGATTTACCACCAGTTCGCTGTGCGGGTGGTAGTGTAAAAACAGCAGATTTCCCTGGCTAAACGGGTGCAGCACCGGCAGGTACACTCTTTTCCCGGCGCGCCACAGCTGTTCTATCAGCGGTTGAGTATCCAGCTCGCCATCAAACGAGAGGAACAGGGCGACGGTACGCGCCATCACAACAGGGGGATAGGCCATCATACGGGCTGCGCCTTGCTGGGCAAACTGTGCTTGCTGTTCGAGAGTTAACGCACGACGGCGTTGACGCATGAGCTGACGGATGTCCTGGCGTGAGGAAGAGACTTCAGGGAGTTGGGTCATGGTAGTCGGTAGAAGAAAAAGAGAGGGAATCTCCGAGATGCCGCCGCAGGCTGTAACCCTTGAACCCTTGGTTCAAGGTGAATGTGTCGTCATAGTTTTAAGGCTTCTCGGACGAACCGAGCATGCTCACCAACCATGGAGCGCCACATTCTTGTGGTATGAAATATCGGCTCAGGGGACTGGCCCGCTTGCGAACATCTCAGAGAAATTTTGTCTTCACAGTTACTCTACCATAGTCAACTGAGAAGTGTTATTCAAACTTTGGTCCCGGTCTTTCGGGATTGCGACCTTGATCAAGCAATGCTTGTTCAATGGTCTGCTGGAGCATTTTAATGCGCTGCTCCATGCTTGCCGCGTAATCGCGGGTCTTCGCTTTTTCCTGAGTCAGTTCATAACTGATGTTCAACGCGGCGATGAAAACCAGCTGCTCAGTATTTGTGACTCTAGTGCGTTCTTTGAGATCTTGCAACCGCTGATTCAAATCGTCCGCAGCCTGATTCAAGGCATCCCTTTGTTCAGGCGGACAATTCACTCGCAGTGAACGGCCAAAAATCTGGAGATCGACGGGTTGTGCAGACATGCCACCTTCCTGCTGATTGACTGCGCTGCCTTCGCTTACTGCCCCGGGGGGCTGCGAAGGGGCGACACTATAGCTACCCTGATGTGAAGATACAAGCCCTTTTCTGGTATCACCAGGGTCCAAAGTGGTAGCATATCATGAATATTCCTCCCAACGATGACGAATGCGCATGTCTATACAGAACGAAATGCCTGGTTACAAGGATTTAAACCAGTTACTGAACCAGCAGGGAGTCGGTTTAACCTCTGCGGAAATGCACGGTCTGATCAGTGGCATGCTGTGCGGCGGAAACAGCGACAGCTCATGGCAGCCGCTGATCCACGACCTGACGAACGAAGGGCTGGCGTTTGGTCACGAGCTGGCGGAAGCCGTGCGTAAAATGCACTCCGCGATCAGCGATTCGCTGGAAGACGATGGCTTCCTTTTTCAGCTTTATCTGCCTGAAGGCGATGACGTCAGCGTCTTCGATCGTGCCGATGCGCTCGCAGGTTGGGTTAACCACTACCTGTTGGGGCTGGGCGTCACGCAGCCGAAACTCGATAAAGTGACCGGCGAAGCGGGTGAGGCGATCGACGATCTGCGTAACATTGCGCAGTTGGGCTACGATGAAGACGAAGACCAGGAAGAGCTGGAAATGTCTCTCGAAGAGATCATCGAATACGTTCGCGTTGCAGCATTGCTGTGCCACGACCACTTTACGCGTTCGCAGCCGACCGCGCCGGAAGTCCGCAAGCCAACCTTACATTAAGAAAAATAACGCACAGGAGGGTGTCATGGTTATCTCAAATCAAGAGTATTCGCGCCGTCGTCAGGCGCTGCTGGCCAATATGCAGCCGGGCAGCGCCGCGCTGATTTTTGCTGCGCCAGAAGTGACGCGCAGCGCCGACAGCGAATATCCTTATCGCCAGAGCAGCGATTTCTGGTACTTCACCGGCTTCAACGAGCCGGAAGCGGTACTGGTGCTGATTAAGAGTAATGACACCCACAACCACAGCGTGATTTTTAACCGCGTACGCGATCTCACTGCCGAAATCTGGTTTGGCCGCCGCTTAGGGCAAGAGGCTGCGCCAGAGAAGCTGGGGGTGGATCGGGCGCTGGCATTCAGTGAAATCAACCAGCAGCTCTATCAACTGCTGAATGGCCTGGATGTGCTTTACCACGCGCAGGGCGAGTATGCGTATGCCGATGAGATTGTCTTTACCGCTCTGGATAAACTGCGCAAAGGTTCGAGGCAGAATCTGTCCGCCCCAGCCACCCTGACGGACTGGCGTCCGGTGGTGCATGAGATGCGTCTGTTCAAATCGCCGGAAGAGCTGGACGTGATGCGCCGCGCGGGTGAAATCAGCGCGCTGGCGCACACCCGCGCCATGGAGAAATGCCGCCCGGGAATGTTTGAATACCAGCTGGAAGGGGAGATTCATCACGAATTTAACCGCCACGGCGCGCGTTATCCTTCTTACAACACTATTGTCGGTGGCGGTGAAAACGGCTGCATTCTGCACTACACCGAAAACGAAAGTGCGTTGCGCGATGGCGATCTGGTGTTGATTGACGCCGGATGCGAATTCCAGGGGTATGCGGGCGATATTACCCGTACGTTCCCGGTGAACGGTAAATTCACCCCCGCACAGCGCGCGGTGTATGACATCGTCCTCGAATCGCTCGAGACGGCGCTCAGGCTGTACCGTCCAGGCACGTCCATTCAGGAAGTGACCGGCGAAGTGGTGCGCATCATGATCACCGGTCTGGTGAAGCTCGGTATCCTGAAAGGCGACGTGGATACCCTGATTACCGAGAACGCGCATCGTCCGTACTTTATGCACGGCCTGAGCCACTGGCTGGGGCTGGATGTGCATGACGTGGGAGCATACGGTGCCGATCGTTCCCGCGTGCTGGAGCCAGGCATGGTATTAACCGTTGAGCCGGGGCTGTATATCGCGCCGGATGCCGACGTGCCGGAAGCATACCGTGGGATTGGCATTCGTATCGAAGACGACATCGTCATTACCGAAACCGGCAACGAAAACCTGACCGCCAGCGTCGTGAAAAATGCTGACGATATCGAGGCGCTGATGGCAGCGGCACGCGTATGAGCGTGATTATCGTTGGCGGCGGGATGACCGGAGCCACGCTGGCACTGGCCATCTCGCATTTTACGCAGGGAAAACTGCCGGTGCATCTGGTGGAGGCCGTTGCGCCAGAGGCCTCTGATCACCCCGGTTTTGATGCCCGCGCCATTGCACTGGCGCAGGGTACCTGTCAGCAACTCTCACGCATTGGCATCTGGCAGGCGATAGCCGACTGTGCGACGGCGATTAAAACCGTTCACGTCAGCGATCGCGGTCATGCCGGTTTCGTTACCCTGGATGCGCATGATTACCGTATAGATGCGCTGGGCCGGGTCGTGGAGCTGCACGACGTCGGGTTACGCCTGTTCCGCCTGCTTAAGGATGCGCCAGGCGTGACCCTGCATTGCCCGGCGCGTGTGGCCAGCTTTAGCCGCAGTGACGCGTCGGTCAACGTGGTGCTGGATAACGGTACCGTCCTTGAAGGCCAGCTTCTGGTAGCGGCAAACGGTTCGCGCTCTTCGCTCGGCACGCAGTGCGGCGTTGAGTGGCGACAACAGCCCTACGGGCAGGTGGCCATCATTGCTAACGTTTCGACAGCGGGCGCTCACAACGGCCGCGCTTTTGAGCGTTTCACGCAGCATGGCCCGCTGGCGATGCTGCCCATGTCCCACGATCGCAGTTCGCTGGTATGGTGCCATCCGCAGGACAACGCGGCTGAGATACAGACCTGGTCTGACGAACGTTTTTGTACCGAGCTGCAAAAAGCCTTTGGCTGGCGGCTGGGACGTATTACCCACGCGGGAAAGCGGAGCGTATACCCGTTGTCGCTGACCACCGCCTCGCAGTCTATCTCCCATCGCATGGCGCTGGTCGGCAATGCCGCGCAGACATTGCATCCCATCGCCGGGCAGGGGTTTAACCTCGGGCTTCGCGACGTGATGAGCCTGGCAGAAACGCTTTCACAGGCGTGGAGCGAGCAAAAAGACTGTGGTGCCTGGTCGGTGCTCAGCCATTACCAGAAGCGACGTCAGGCAGATAAAGAGGCGACGATTGGTGTGACGGATGGTCTGGTGCACCTGTTTGCCAATCGCTGGGCACCCCTGGTTGCAGGCCGCAATCTTGGGCTGATGGCGATGGAATTATTCATTCCGGCACGTGACGTGCTGGCGCAGCGGACTCTTGGTTGGGTCGCGCGTTAAGGAGTTATCACCGTGCAAAATGTTGATGTCGCCATCGTTGGCGGCGGAATGGTAGGACTGGCGCTGGCCTGTGGTTTACAGGGCAGCGGCCTGCGCGTTGCGGTACTGGAGCAAAACGTGCCTCAGCCTGTCGCGCAGGACGCGCCGCCGGAACTGCGCGTCTCGGCAATCAATGCGGCCAGTGAAAAGTTGCTGACGCACCTTGGCGTCTGGTCAGAGATCGTGGCGCAGCGTGCCAGCTGTTATCACGGCATGGAAGTGTGGGACAAAGACAGCTTTGGTCATATCGCGTTTGATGATGAAAGCATGGGCTACAGCCATCTGGGACACATCATCGAAAATGCCGTTATCCACCATGCTCTGTGGCAAAAGGCGCAGTCCTGCAGCGATATCACGCTGCTGGCACCGGCGCAAATCCAGCAGGTTGCCTGGGGAGAAAACGACGCTTTTATCACCCTGCAAAGCGGTGACATGCTGACCGCGCGACTGGTCGTGGGCGCTGACGGTGCCAACTCCTGGCTGCGTAACAAGGCGGATATTCCGCTGACGTTCTGGGACTATCGCCATCATGCTCTGGTGGCAACGATTCGCACTGAAGAGCCGCACGGTGGGGTGGCGCGCCAAATCTTCCACAATGACGGCATTCTGGCATTCTTGCCGTTGAGCGATCCACATCTGTGTTCGATTGTCTGGTCTCTGGTTCCTGATAAAGCGCAACAGATGCAGGAGGCGACTCCCGAGGCATTCAACCAGGCGCTGTGCGTCGCGTTTGATAACCGTCTTGGGCTATGCACCCTTGAGAGCGAGCGGCTGGTGTTCCCGTTAACCGGACGCTATGCGCGTCAGTTTGCGGCGCACCGTCTGGCGCTGGTGGGGGACGCGGCGCATACGATCCATCCGCTGGCCGGGCAGGGCGTGAACCTTGGCTTTATGGACGCGGCAGAGCTGGTTGAAGAGTTGCGTCGCCTGCATCGCGAAGGCAAAGATATCGGCCAGCATCTCTATCTGCGTCGCTACGAACGCAGCCGTAAGCACAGTGCAGCGGTGATGCTGGCAGGCATGCAGGGTTTCCGTGAGCTGTTTGCCGGCGCGAATCCAGCGAAAAAACTGCTGCGCGACCTCGGCCTTAAACTTGCCGATACCCTTCCGGGCGTAAAACCTCAACTCCTTCGCCAGGCGATGGGTCTTAACGACCTGCCGGACTGGCTGCGCTAATATAGACCCCCATCACACTTTGTTTTCCCGGCCTCTGCGCCGGGGAAATTCGCTCGTTTGAAATAATCTAATTTCACCGCATTTTTCGCATTAGAAAATCTAATCTTACTATTTTTATGTTACGGAAATTCCGCCCGTTTTTCCGCATGAAATATCACCATCTGCTAAATCCTGTTAGAGCAATGTTAATTTTATGCGGGTTTAATCGCAGTTTGCCAGTGAATAACTCTGTAAGCTTTTTCGTGTTTTTAGGTCATAAGCTAATGTGATGACCCGTTTTACCTTATGGTTAATCGCCGGTTTCGGTGGTAAGTTCAGGTAAAAGAGAACGTTTGCGTCGGGGTCCAGAAAGCGATCGCGGCGCCGGGTTTCGTGGCACTGTTCAGGTGTGCGAAACGCAAGACAGCCCTGCTTATTCAACGAGGAAAAGATGGCTCAACAGACTCCTTTGTACGAACAACACGTGTTATGCGGCGCACGCATGGTGGACTTCCATGGCTGGATGATGCCGCTGCACTACGGCTCGCAGATTGATGAGCACCACGCGGTGCGCACCGATGCCGGTATGTTCGACGTGTCACACATGACAATTGTCGACCTGCATGGCAGCCGCACCCGGGAGTTTTTACGTTATCTGCTGGCAAACGACGTCGCCAAACTGAAGACGCCAGGCAAAGCGCTCTACACCGGCATGCTAAATGCCTCCGGCGGCGTAATTGATGACCTCATCGTCTATTACTTCTCTGAAGATTTCTTCCGCCTCGTTGTAAACTCCGCCACCCGCGAAAAAGACCTCTCCTGGATTACCCAACACGCTGAACCTTACGCCATCGACATCACCGTCCGCGATGATCTGTCGCTGATCGCCGTACAGGGGCCGAACGCGCAGTCTAAAGCCGCCTCTCTGTTCAGCGATGAGCAGCGTAAAGCCACCGACGGCATGAAGCCGTTCTTCGGCGTACAGGCGGGCGATCTGTTTATCGCGACCACCGGCTACACCGGTGAAGCGGGCTATGAAATTGCCATGCCGAATGAGAAAGCCGCCGATTTCTGGCGTGCGCTGGTGGAAGCCGGCGTTAAGCCGGCAGGTCTGGGCGCGCGCGATACGCTGCGTCTGGAAGCCGGTATGAACCTCTACGGGCAAGAGATGGATGAAGGCGTGTCACCGCTGGCGGCCAACATGGGCTGGACCATCGCCTGGGAACCGGCTGACCGTGAGTTTATTGGCCGTGAAGCGCTGGAAATGCAGCGTGAAAAGGGCACTGAACAACTGGTAGGCCTGGTGATGACCGAGAAAGGCGTGCTGCGCGGCGAGCTGCCGGTGCGTTTTACAGATGCTGACGGCAACCCGCGTGAAGGCGTGATCACCAGCGGTACCTTCTCCCCGACGCTGGGCTACAGTATTGCACTGGCGCGTGTTCCGGCGGGCATTGGCGAAACGGCAGTGGTGCAAATCCGCAACCGTGAAATGCCGGTCAACGTGACCAAACCGATTTTTGTTCGCGCCGGTAAGCCGGTCGCCTAATCATTTTTATCAGGAGAACTTCAATGAGCAATGTGCCAGCAGAACTGAAATACAGCAAAGAACACGAGTGGCTGCGCAAAGAGGCGGACGGCACTTACACCGTAGGGATCACCGAGCATGCGCAGGAGCTGCTGGGCGACATGGTGTTTGTTGACCTGCCTGAAGTCGGCGCATCCGTGGAAGCAGGCGATGACTGCGCCGTGGCCGAGTCCGTTAAAGCGGCTTCTGATATCTACGCCCCGGTAAGCGGTGAAATTGTTGCCGTGAACGACGCCCTGAGCGACTCCCCGGAGCTGGTGAACAGCGAGCCTTATGAAGGCGGCTGGATCTTCAAGATCAAAGCCAGCGACGAATCGCAGGTCGCCGCGCTGCTGGATGCCACCGCGTACGAAGCGCTGTTAGAAAACGAGTAAGCCTTAGCCCTCTCCCCTTTGGGGGGAGGGTAGGGTGAGGGGAACAGACGACACCCTCACCCCAGCCCTTTCCCTCCGGGAGAGGGAGAAAACACATTCACTGCACGTTTCAGGAACCATCGCTCATGACACAGACTTTAAGCCAGCTTGAAAACCGTGGCGCCTTCATTGAACGTCACATTGGGCCGGATGCTCAGCAACAGCAGGAGATGCTGAAGACAGTTGGCGCGGATTCATTAAATGCACTGATCGGCCAGATTGTGCCAAAAGACATCCAGCTTGCCACGCCGCCTCAGGTGGGTGAAGCCACCACTGAATTCGCCGCTCTGGCGGAGCTGAAGGCGATTGCCGGCCTGAACAAGCGCTATAAGTCTTACATTGGCATGGGCTACACCAACGTGCAGTTACCCCCGGTTATTCTGCGTAATATGCTGGAAAACCCGGGCTGGTACACCGCCTACACCCCGTATCAGCCAGAAGTTTCTCAGGGCCGTCTGGAAGCGCTGCTGAACTTCCAGCAGGTTACGCTGGATTTGACCGGCCTGGATATCGCGTCCGCTTCACTGCTGGATGAAGCCACCGCCGCCGCCGAAGCAATGGCAATGGCGAAGCGCGTGAGCAAACTGAAAAATGCCAACCGCTTCTTCGTGGCAGCGGACGTGCATCCGCAAACGCTTGATGTGGTTCGTACTCGTGCCGAAACCTTTGGTTTTGACGTGATTGTCGACGACGCCGACAAAGTCCTCGATCATCAGGATGTGTTTGGCGTGCTGCTGCAACAGGTCGGCACCACCGGCGACGTTCACGACTACAGCGCACTGATTGCTGAGCTGAAGGCCCGCAAAGTGGTTGTCAGCGTCGCGGCTGATTTTATGGCGCTGGTCCTGCTGACGGCTCCAGGTAAACAGGGCGCGGACATTGTTTTCGGTTCTGCACAACGCTTTGGTGTCCCGATGGGCTACGGTGGCCCACATGCGGCGTTCTTTGCCGCAAAAGATGAATTCAAACGCTCCATGCCTGGCCGTATCATCGGCGTTTCAAAAGATGCCGCCGGTAACACCGCGCTGCGCATGGCAATGCAGACTCGCGAGCAGCATATTCGTCGCGAGAAAGCGAACTCTAACATCTGTACCTCGCAGGTCCTGCTGGCCAATATCGCCAGCCTGTACGCTGTCTTCCACGGTCCGGTTGGCCTGAAACGCATTGCCAGCCGTATTCACCGTCTGGCGGATATTCTGGCCTGTGGTCTGCAGCAGAAAGGCCTGAAACTGCGCCACGCCCATTACTTTGACACGCTGTGCGTTGAAGTGGCTGACAAAGCCGCGGTGCTGGCTCGTGCTGACGCGGCAGAGATCAACCTGCGTAGCGACATCCATAACGCGGTAGGCATTACCCTGGATGAAAGCACTACCCGCGAAGATATCGTTAACCTGTTTAACGTCTTGCTGGGCGATGCACACGGCCTGGATATTGATACGCTCGATAAAGATGTCGCGCTCGACAGCCGCTCTATCCAGGAAAGCATGCTGCGTGATGATGCGATCCTGACTCACCCGGTGTTCAATCGCTACCACAGCGAAACCGAGATGATGCGCTATATGCACTCTCTGGAGCGCAAAGACCTGGCGCTGAATCAGGCGATGATCCCGCTGGGCTCCTGCACCATGAAGCTGAACGCTGCGGCAGAGATGATCCCAATCACCTGGCCTGAATTTTCCGAGCTGCACCCGTTCTGCCCACCAGAGCAGGCGGAAGGTTACCATCTGATGATCAACCAGCTCTCCGACTGGCTGGTGAAGCTGACCGGTTACGATGCACTCTGCATGCAGCCAAACTCCGGGGCGCAGGGGGAATACGCGGGCCTGCTGGCAATTCGTCACTATCACGAAAGCCGCAATGAAGGGCATCGCGATATCTGCCTGATCCCGAGTTCTGCGCATGGCACCAACCCGGCGTCTGCCCAGATGGCGGGTATGGAAGTGGTGGTGGTGGCCTGCGACAAGAATGGCAACATTGACCTGGCCGATCTGCGTGCGAAAGCCGAGCAGGCGGGTGAAAAACTCTCCTGCATCATGGTGACCTACCCGTCCACCCACGGTGTGTACGAAGAGACCATCCGTGAAGTGTGTGAAGTGGTCCATCAGTTCGGCGGTCAGGTTTATCTCGACGGTGCGAACATGAACGCACAGGTTGGCATTACCTCTCCGGGCTTTATCGGCGCGGATGTGTCGCACCTGAACCTGCACAAAACCTTCTGCATTCCACACGGCGGTGGTGGTCCAGGTATGGGCCCAATCGGTGTGAAAGCACACCTGGCGCCGTTTGTCCCAGGCCACAGCGTAGTGCAGATTGAAGGCATGTTGACCCGTCAGGGCGCGGTCTCTGCGGCACCGTTCGGTAGCGCCTCAATCCTGCCCATTAGCTGGATGTATATCCGCATGATGGGCGCGGAAGGGCTGAAGCAGGCAAGCCAGGTGGCTATCCTCAATGCTAACTACATCGCAACGCGTCTGAAAGAAGCGTATCCGGTGCTCTACACGGGCCGTGATGGTCGCGTGGCGCACGAGTGCATCCTCGATATCCGTCCTTTGAAAGAAGAGACAGGTATCAGCGAGCTGGATATTGCTAAGCGTCTGATCGACTACGGATTCCATGCGCCAACCATGTCGTTCCCGGTGGCGGGTACGCTGATGGTTGAACCCACCGAGTCTGAAAGCAAAGTTGAGCTGGACCGCTTTATTGACGCGATGCTGGCTATCCGCGCTGAAATCGACCGCGTGAAAGCCGGTGAGTGGACGCTGGCCGATAACCCGCTGGTTAACGCACCGCACACCCAGAATGAGCTGGTCTCCGGGTGGGAGCACGGTTATACCCGTGAGCAGGCGGTGTTCCCGGCTGGCATAGCAAACAAATACTGGCCGACCGTGAAACGTCTCGATGACGTCTACGGTGACCGTAATCTGTTCTGCTCTTGTGTGCCAATGAGCGAATACCAGTAATCGTTCCGCGGTTATAACGTGTTACAGGCCGGGTCAGCGTTAACGCTACCCGGCTTTTTTTATAAGGAGACATAGATGGCAATTGCACTGGTCACCGGCGCCAGCCGCGGTATTGGTAAAGCCACCGCGCTGCAGCTGGCGCGCGAAGGCTACACCGTGGCGGTGAACTATCAACACAACATTAAAGCCGCGACGGATGTGATCACGATGATTACCGACGCGGGGGGCACCGCTTTTGCCGTGCGTGCAGATATCAGTGATGAAGCTCAGGTGCTGGCAATGTTCGACAGTATCGATCGTGAAGCCGGACCGCTTACCGCACTGGTGAACAACGCCGGGATCCTGTTTGAACAATCCACGATTGAACACCTCTCCGCTGAACGGATCAACCGCGTGTTAGCCACGAACGTGACCGGTTATTTCCTCTGCTGCCGCGAAGCGGTAAAACGCATGTCGTTCATACATGGTGGCAAAGGCGGCGCGATCGTGAACGTGTCATCCGCGGCATCGCGCCTCGGTGCTCCGGGTGAATATGTGGATTACGCCGCGTCCAAAGGTGCTGTCGATTCGTTGACGACGGGATTATCGCTGGAAGTGGCAGCGCAAGGGATCCGCGTAAACTGCGTGCGTCCCGGGCTGATTTACACCGAGATTCATGCTTCTGGCGGTGAGCCGGGCCGGGTGGATAGGGTCAAATCCATGCTGCCTATGCAGCGTGGCGGTCAGCCGGAAGAGGTGGCGCAGGCGATTGTCTGGCTGCTGAGCGAGAAAGCCTCGTATGTGACGGGAAGTTTTATTGAACTGGCGGGTGGGAAATAAACATCTCCTCTCCCCGTCGGGGAGAGGAGAAAAGCGTTAAAGCGTCTCGCCGTTGCTGGCAATCACGTCTTTGTACCAGTTAAAGCTCTTTTTCCGCGAGCGTGACATATCGCCGGTACCGTCGTCGTGCTTGTTCACATAGATAAAACCGTAGCGCTTGCTGTACTGGCCGGTAGTGAACGACACGCAGTCGATGCAGCCCCACGGGGTATAACCCATCAGATCCACACCATCATACGTGACGGCTTTCATCATCTCTTCCACGTGCGCACGCAGGTAGTCGATGCGGTAGTCATCATTGATGCTGCCGTCTTCTTCTACTTTGTCGTAGGCGCCAAAGCCGTTTTCCACGATAAACAGCGGTTTCTGATAACGCTCGTACAATTCGCACAGGGAATAGCGCAGACCCACCGGGTCAATCTGCCAGCCCCAGTCAGAGGCTTTCACATGCGGGTTCGGTACGCTGCCTTCAAAGCCTGAGATAGCATCGCCAGTACCGCCTTCCGCTTTCACGGCGTTGGTCATGTAATAGCTGAAGCCCAGATAGTCACAGGTGCCTTCACGCAGGATCTCCTCGTCACCCGCTTCCATATGGATGGTGAAGCCACGGCGTTCCCATTCATTAAGCACATAGGATGGGTAGTAACCGCGCAGCTGGACATCGGTAAAGACATAGCGTTCACGCATGGATTCCTGTGCAAACATCACGTCCTCTGGTTTACAGGAGAACGGATAGAGCGCCACCATTGCCAGCATACAGCCGACTTTCATTTCCGGGTTAATGCGACGCGCCGCTTTCACCGCCAGCGCGCTGGCAACGAACTGGTGGTGCAGCACCTGGTACATGGTCTCTTCCGGATTGTCATGCTCGGTATAAACCACGCCTGAGCAGCAGTAGCCAAACAGCGGCGCACGCCAGTTACGCTGGTTGTTGATCTCGTTAAAGGTCATCCAGTATTTGACCTTATTTTTGTAGCGCTCAAACACCACTTCCGCGAAGCGCACAAAGAAATCCACCACTTTACGGTTGGTCCAGCCGCCGTACTCCTGCACCAGGTGGAGCGGCATTTCGAAGTGGGAGAGGGTAATGACCGGTTCAATATTGTATTTCAGCAGCTCATCGAACATGTCGTCGTAGAACTTCAGCCCTTCTTCATTCGGCTGTGTTTCATCCCCTTTCGGGAAGATACGCGTCCAGGCGATAGAGGTGCGGAAACATTTGAAGCCCATCTCAGCAAACAGCTTGATGTCTTCTTTGTAATGGCCATGGAAGTCGATAGCTTCGTGGTTAGGATAGTATTTCCCCGGCACGACTTCCTGCGTGATTTCGCGCGGCACGCCGTGCGCACCGCCCGTTAAGACATCGCAGATACTCGGCCCTTTACCGCCTTTGTTCCAGCCGCCTTCAACCTGGTGAGCGGCCACTGCGCCGCCCCATAAAAAGTCTTTTGGTAGGGTAAGTTTTTTCATCGCTGCTATTCTCAGTAAATGACATATTGCGTTCGAGTCTAGCAAAGCGGAATTAAATGTCACGATATAACAATTCGTTGAAAATGTAATTTGTCACATCGAAAAAACAGGGTGTTTTATTCTGTCAGTTTCTTCGCCAGTTTCCGGCCAAGCGATTCGAGAATATAGATGACGGGTATTTGTGTGGTGATATCGTACACGCCGCCTATCCGCGTCTGAGGGACATGCCAGGAGAGGTTAAAGTCCGCGAGCTTTGCCAGGCGCGAGTGCTCGTGGCTGGTTATGGAGAGCACTTTGCAGCGATGCAGGCTAAACTGGCTGGCAAAGCGCAGGATCTCTTCAGTTTCACCGGATACCGACAGCACAATCGCCAGCGCGTTTTTAGCCATATCATTGGTGACCGGGAAATAAGGATCGTCGATGTGGTTGCTGAATTTACCGATATTCGAAAAGAAGCGTGCGCCATATTTTGCCAGCGAGCCAGACGTGCCCGCACCGACAAATATAATACGTTCGGAAGATAAAATAATATCGACCGCCTCATCTAATAAAGCATCGAACTCTTCGTTATTAACGCCTTTAAAGAAGCTAATAATTTCACTGGCACCAAAATTTGCCTGCTGAGGTTCGTTCTGCTCTAAATAGAGCTTAAAGCGCACGCGGAATTCAGAGTAGCCTTCGCAGTTGAGTTTGCGGCAAAAGCGCAGGATAGTGGTCGTTGAGACGCCAGCCGCATCCGCCAGCTCGCGGATGGTCATGTACATGACTTTGTCACGATTTTTAATGACATAGTTGTAGACCATCATTTCCAGATTATTGAGACTGGCAATGGCTGCGTGGGTGAACATACTCACAATGGCGAAACTCTCATTCAGACATCATTTATTCATCATAACATGCAGCAAGTCGGCAGGATCCAATTTTATGCCCTTGATTCTTAATGATTAAATTTTAATGTGAACAAATGTTAGGTGAATAATTTGTTTATGTTCATGATTTATAGATAAAAATTATGTTTGTGAAATTATTTTAGCTAACAGGTGTTCACTGGAATCATTCTCAGTTAGCATAGACAGGTGATGAATATTCATCGTTAGTTTTCCCGGAGTTTTGTATGGTGAGCAGACCATTAATTGCACAGGGATATTCGCTGGCTGAGGAAATAGCCAACAGTATTAGCCACGGTATTGGCCTGGTTTTTGGGATTGTCGGTTTAGTGTTATTGCTGGTGCAGGCGGTGGATACGAATGCCAGCGCAATGGCCATTACCAGCTACAGTCTGTATGGCGGGAGTATGATCCTGCTGTTCCTGGCGTCGACGCTGTACCACGCTATCCCGCATCAACGGGCCAAGATCTGGCTCAAGAAATTCGACCACTGCGCTATCTATCTTCTTATTGCAGGTACCTACACGCCTTTCCTGCTGGTGGGTCTTAACTCGCCGCTGTCGCGTGGCCTGATGATTGTTATCTGGAGCCTGGCGCTGCTGGGGATCCTGTTTAAGCTGACCATTGCCCACCGGTTTAAGGTGCTGTCGCTGGTGACCTATCTCACGATGGGCTGGCTTTCGCTGATTGTGGTTTATCAACTGGCGATCAAGCTGGCGGTAGGGGGCGTGACGCTTCTGGCCGTTGGGGGCATCGTCTACTCGCTGGGCGTCATTTTCTATGTCTGCAAGCGTATCCCGTACAATCATGCTATCTGGCATGGGTTTGTGCTGGGCGGTAGCGTGTGCCACTTTTTAGCGATTTATCTCTATGTGGGGCAGGTTTAATTTCAGAACGTTGATCTTCTTGCCCCCGCCCTCTCTTCGTGAGAGTAAGCAAAAAAAACGGTAACCGTCAGGTTACCGTTTTTTATCTCGTCGCCGGGCAATGACGCCTTACTCTTCCAGCGAATACGGCAGTGGCTCAATGCTCAGCGTATTGGCATCGTCACGCACGCGGAACACGCTGTCGGCTTCCATATCGTTGTTCATGACGGCCTGAACCAGAAGGCGGCCATCATCCAGTTGAACTGCGGCTAACACCGTGCCGGTACGGCGCCAGTTCTCGCCCATCTTCAGCTCTAAATCTTCACCAGCGTCAGGCACGCGGCTGGCGTGGCCCGCCAGGGTCCACAGTGCGCGTTTGTTGGCTCCGCGGAATTTGGCGCGTGCCACCATCTCCTGGCCGGTATAGCACCCTTTCTTAAAGCTAATGCCACCCAGCGCCTGCAGGTTGGTGGCCTGAGGAATGAACTGCCCGCTGTTTGCGGCGTCAATCACCGGCAGACCAGCTTCAATGTTCAGCGCCAGCCACTGTTGGCTGTTATTAAACTGGGCTTCACCACGCAGCGCCTCGGTGACGCGTTCGGCGGTCGCGGTATCCGTGACTAACAGAAAGCGTTCCGCCGGGTGTTCAAACCACAGGATAGACGTTGCGCCTTCGCTGACGACCTGTTTCTGGGCATCCGGGAGCTCACTGAACAGATTTTTCAGCGCCGCACGGGCCTGGAAGCCTGCCACGCCCAGCAGAACGTGTTCATCATCCGCGGCGATAGTGACTTTTGAGAAGACCGCGTATTTTTTCAGCTCGGTGAGCTGCGCGTCCCGCAGGCTGCGGCGCTCAATAAAGGCAAAACCCTCCTGGCGACGGAACAGGCGCAGGTTGCTCCACATCTTCCCTTTTGGATCGCAGTGTGCGACCAGCAGATGCTGGTGTTCGTCCATCTGGCTGACGTCGGCGGTTACCTGGCCCTGCAGGTATTTTTCGCTGTCTGCACCGGTGAGTGTCGCCAGCGCCCAGTCATCAAGAGTAATAAGCGTCAGCGGCAGACGCGCAGAGGCGGCGGGCTGGCGAGGAGAAAATGGTGTAAAGGCCATAACGATATCCTGAATTGCTTAACGCTTTGATAATGCCTAATGGTAAAAGAGCCTGCTGGCATTGCAAGCGCTTTCAACAGGCCATTTGTGCCATAACCCGGTTATGCGTAGTGCCACGCAAAATAGTGTAATCCGCTGTCTTTATAGGGTTTATTGTGGAAGCGCGCTCGTGGTTCGCAATATTCCAGTAAAGAAACGGTCAAAAACACGTTACACTAGCTGGTGTCCCCGCAGAGAAATCAAGAACACTGGACGGGGTGCCGACTGTGCCAAACGTAATGCAGGAAACAGAACATGGATATTAACAACAAGGCCCGTATTCACTGGGCGTGCCGTCGCGGCATGCGTGAACTTGATATTTCCATCATGCCTTTCTTCGAATATGAGTATGACAGCTTAAGCGATGATGATAAGCGTCTGTTTGTTCGCCTGCTTGAGTCTGACGATCCTGATTTATTTAACTGGCTGATGAATCACGGCAAACCCGCCGACACCGAGTTGCAACGGATGGTGCAATTAATTCAAACACGGAATCAGGAACGTGGTCCTGTGGCAATCTGACCTTCGCGTCTCGTGGCGCTCGCAGTGGATGTCGTTGTTGCTCCACGGCCTGGTCGCGGCCTTTGTGTTACTGATGCCGTGGCCGCTTAGCTATACGCCTCTGTGGCTGCTGTTGCTGTCGTTTGTGGTGTTTGACAGCGTGCGCAGCCAGCGCCGCATTCATGCCCGTCAGGGGGAGATCAAATTACTGATGGATTCCCGCCTGCGCTGGCAGGGAAAAGAGTGGGAAATTCTCGGTATGCCCTGGATGATCGCTTCCGGCATGATGCTGCGGCTACGTAGCGTGGACAGCGGGCGTCGCCAGCATCTGTGGCTGGCCGCGGACAGTATGGATAGCGCTGAGTGGCGGGACCTGCGTCGGATGTTATTACAGCAGCTGACGCAGGAGTAATTCGCGTTAGCTGAACTGTTCTGCCATTTCGCCCAGAATCTGCTCACACCAGCTTTGCAGGCGCTCATCGCTGAGATCGTACTGGTTGGTTTCATCCAGTGCCAGCCCGACAAACAGCTGCCCATCGGCAATAATCGGTTTCTTACTGGTGAACTCGTACCCTTCGGTTGGCCAGTAACCGATAAACGTGACGCCCTTCGGTGCCAGTTTGTCGTGCAGCATGCCGAGTGCGTCCAGGAACCACTCACCGTAACCCAGCTGATCTCCCATGCCGTACATGGCAATGATTTTGCCGTCGAGGTTAAGCGTATCAAGCTGGTCCCAGATGGCTTCCCAGTCTTCCTGTATTTCGCCGAAATCCCAGGTCGGGATGCCGAGGATCAGCACGTCGTACTGCTCCATCAGCGTAAGCGCGTCATCTTTCAGGTTATGCAACGTCACCAGTTCCGGGCCAATGATGTCCCGAATTTTCTCTGCCGCCATTTCGGTGTAGCAGGTGCTGGAACCATAGAACAGACCAATATTCATCGCGTGACTATCTCAATTCTTGCTTTGACTTTGCGCGTAGTGTACCAGAAACCGATCGCAATCAGGCATAATGGCCTGACTGCAGAATCAAAGGGGCTGATGTGGAAAAGGATCTCGCACTCATCGAACAGTTTCTCGATGCACTGTGGCTGGAGAAGAACCTGGCCGAGAATACGCTCAGTGCCTACCGGCGCGATCTCACCATGCTGGTGGAGTGGCTGGCGCACCGTGGGCTGTCGCTGGCGAACGCCCAAAGCGACGACCTGCAGGCGCTGCTGGGCGAGCGGATGGAAGGGGGCTACAAGGCCACCAGTTCCGCACGTTTGCTCAGCGCAATGCGTCGGCTGTTCCAGCACCTCAACCGTGAAAAAATTCGCGAAGACGATCCCAGCGCGCTCCTGGCCTCCCCGAAACTCCCGCAGCGGCTGCCGAAAGATCTCAGCGAAGAACAAGTTGAGAGATTATTACAGTCACCCGCAGTTGACCTGCCGCTGGAGTTACGCGATAAAGCCATGCTTGAGCTATTGTATGCTACCGGTTTGCGTGTTTCTGAACTGGTCGGCCTGACGATGAGCGACATTAGCCTTCGTCAGGGCGTGGTTCGCGTAATCGGTAAAGGAAACAAGGAAAGGCTGGTGCCGCTGGGTGAAGAGGCGGTGTACTGGCTGGAAACGTATCTGGAGCACGGTCGTCCATGGTTGCTTAATGGCGCTTCAATCGACGTCTTGTTTCCCAGCCAGCGCGCACAACAGATGACGCGGCAAACGTTCTGGCATCGCATCAAACATTACGCCACACTGGCGGGTATCGACAGTGAAAAGCTTTCGCCACACGTTTTGCGTCATGCCTTTGCGACGCATCTGCTGAACCACGGCGCCGATCTGCGCGTGGTGCAGATGCTGCTGGGACACAGCGATCTTTCCACGACCCAAATTTATACCCATGTCGCGACGGAACGGCTGCGGCAGCTACATCAACAGCACCACCCACGAGCGTGAGTGCCGACGAATTAGGATCTTATATGAAAAAGTCTTTCGCGCTGTTCACCCTGCTGGCAGCCTCATTTACCGGTTTTGCCCATGCGGATGACGCCGCTATCAAACAGTCTCTGGCGAAGCTAGGCGTCACCAGCAGTGATATCCAGTCTGCACCGGTTGCCGGCATGAAAACGGTTCTGACGAACAGCGGCGTGCTGTACGTGACCGAAGACGGAAAACACATTATTCAGGGGCCAATGTACGACGTGAGCGGTGCACAGCCGGTCAACGTAACCAACCAGCTGCTGATGAAAAACCTGAACGCGCTCGAAAAAGAGATGATCGTTTATAAAGCGGCGCAGGAAAAACACGTCATTACCGTCTTCACCGACATCACCTGTGGCTACTGCCATAAGCTGCATGAAGAGATGAAAGATTACAACGCGCTGGGGATCACCGTGCGTTATCTGGCCTTCCCGCGCGCGGGCGTTGAGAGCAAGCCAGAGCAGGATATGAAAGCTATCTGGTGTGCGAAAGACCGCAACAAAGCCTTTGATGACGCGATGAATGGCAAAGGCGTGCAGCCTGCATCCTGCGACATTGATATCGCTAACCACTACGCGCTGGGTGTGCAGTTTGGGGTGAACGGTACGCCAGCGATTGTCCTGAGCAATGGCTATGTTGTTCCGGGTTATCAGGGACCTAAAGAGATGAAAGAGTTCCTCGACGCGCACCAGAAACAGTTTGGTGGTAAATAATTCGCGTGAAAGCCCCAATAAAACTGCGCCGCCGCGAGGCGGTTGAACATGCTGATTTGCCTGACGACCTCCCGCCGCTGCTAAAGCGGCTATACGCCAGCCGTGGCGTGCGTACCGCCGCCGACCTTGAGCGCAGCGTTAAAGGGATGTTGCCATGGCAGCAGTTAAACGGCATCGAAAAAGCCACAGAAATACTCTACAACGCGCTGTGTGAAGGTACGCGCATTGTGGTGGTGGGGGATTTTGATGCTGATGGCGCAACCAGTACCGCGCTGAGCGTGCTGAGCCTGCGCGCGCTGGGCTGCGCCAACGTGACATATCTGGTGCCGAACCGGTTTGAAGATGGTTACGGCCTCAGCCCGGAAGTGGTCGATCAGGCCCATGCCCGCGGCGCACAGCTGATCCTGACCGTAGATAACGGGATCTCTTCCCATGCGGGCGTCGATCATGCGCATCAGCTGGGGATCCCGGTGCTGGTTACCGATCACCACCTGCCGGGTGAAACGCTGCCTGCCGCGGAAGCGATCATCAACCCGAACCTGCGCGACTGCGATTTCCCGTCGAAATCACTCGCAGGCGTCGGCGTGGCATTTTATCTGATGCTGGCGTTACGCACGCTGCTGCGTGATAAGGGCTGGTTCGACGCCCGCGGTATTGCCGTGCCGAACCTGGCCGAGTATCTCGACCTGGTCGCACTGGGGACCGTCGCAGACGTGGTGCCGCTCGATACCAATAACCGTATTCTGACCTGGCAGGGCTTAAGCCGCATCCGGGCGGGCAAATGCCGTCCCGGTATCAAAGCGCTGCTTGAGATTGCTAACCGCGATCCGCTCAAGCTGGCGGCAAGCGATCTGGGCTTCGCTCTGGGGCCTCGCCTGAACGCGGCCGGCAGACTGGACGACATGTCCGTTGGCGTCGCGTTGCTGCTGTGCGACAACATTGGTGAAGCGCGCGTGCTGGCTAATGAGCTGGACGCCCTGAACCAGACCCGTAAAGAGATTGAACAGGGAATGCAGGTTGAAGCGCTGACCCTGTGCGAAAAACTGGAACGCAGCGGCGATACGCTGCCGGGCGGCCTGGCGATGTATCACCCTGAGTGGCATCAGGGCGTGGTGGGCATTCTGGCTTCGCGTATTAAAGAGCGTTTCCACCGTCCGGTCATTGCGTTTGCACCGGCTGGTGATGGCACCCTCAAAGGCTCCGGGCGTTCGATTCAGGGGCTGCACATGCGCGATGCGCTGGAGCGTCTGGATACCCTCTACCCGGGTCTGATGCTCAAGTTCGGCGGTCATGCCATGGCGGCAGGTTTGTCGCTGGAAGAGGCGAAGTTCGACGAGTTCCAGCGTCTGTTCGGCGAGCTGGTCACCGACTGGATTGACCCGGCCCTGCTGCAGGGCGAAGTGGTTTCCGACGGCGAACTCACGCCGGTTGAGATGACGATGGAAGTGGCACAGATGCTCCGGGATGCAGGGCCGTGGGGGCAGATGTTCCCGGAACCCTTGTTCGATGGCCGCTTCCGTCTGCTGCAACAGCGCATTGTTGGTGAGCGCCATCTGAAAGTGATGGTCGAGCCTGTAGGCGGTGGCCCGCTGCTGGACGGTATTGCCTTTAACGTCGATACTGCTGTCTGGCCGGACAACGGCGTGCGCGAAGTTGAGCTGGCATACAAACTGGATATAAACGAGTTCCGCGGTAACCGCACCCTTCAGATCATCATCGACAATATCTGGCCAATTTAGCGGCAGTAATCTCTATAAAAAAGGGCGTGGATTCGGTACAATCCCGCTCTTATCACCGCATTTTGACAAGTCCATAAAAGAAAACAGACCATGTTTGAAATTAATCCGGTAAAAAACCGTATTCAGGACCTCACGGAGCGCTCTGACGTTCTTAGGGGGTATCTTTGACTACGATGCCAAGAAAGAGCGTCTTGAAGAAGTAAACGCCGAGCTGGAACAGCCGGACGTCTGGAACGAACCTGAACGCGCGCAGGCGCTGGGTAAAGAGCGTTCCTCTCTCGAAGCTATCGTAGATACGCTGGATCAAATGGCTCAGGGGCTGGAAGATGTTTCCGGTTTACTGGAGCTGGCCGTCGAAGCTGACGACGAAGAAACCTTTAACGAAGCCGTGGCTGAACTCGACGTGCTCGAAGAGAAGCTTGCACAGCTTGAATTCCGTCGCATGTTCTCCGGTGAATACGATAACGCTGACTGCTATCTCGATATTCAGGCAGGTTCTGGCGGTACCGAAGCCCAGGACTGGGCCAGCATGCTGATGCGCATGTATCTGCGCTGGGCGGAAGCCCGCGGCTTCAAAACCGAAATCATCGAAGAGTCTGAAGGTGAAGTGGCCGGTATTAAATCTGTCACCATCAAGATTATTGGCGATTACGCCTACGGCTGGCTGCGTACCGAGACGGGGGTTCACCGCCTGGTGCGTAAGAGCCCGTTCGACTCCGGCGGCCGTCGTCACACCTCCTTCAGCTCCGCATTTGTCTATCCGGAAGTTGACGAAGATATCGATATCGACATCAACCCGGCGGATCTGCGTATCGACGTTTACCGCGCATCCGGCGCGGGTGGTCAGCACGTTAACCGTACGGAATCTGCGGTGCGTATCACCCACATTCCAACCGGGCTGGTGACGCAATGCCAGAACGACCGTTCCCAGCATAAGAACAAAGACCAGGCCATGAAGCAGATGAAAGCGAAGCTTTATGAACTGGAGATGCAGAAGAAAAATGCTGAGAAACAGGCGATGGAAGATAACAAATCTGACATCGGTTGGGGCAGCCAGATCCGTTCTTACGTCCTTGATGACTCCCGCATCAAAGACCTGCGTACCGGGGTTGAAACCCGTAACACGCAGGCGGTGCTGGACGGCAGCCTGGACCAATTTATCGAAGCAAGTTTGAAAGCAGGGTTATGAGGAACCAACATGTCTGAACAACAAGCACAGGGCGCTGACGCGGTAGTCGATCTTAATAACGAACTGAAAACCCGCCGCGAGAAGCTGGCAGCACTGCGCGAGCAGGGCGTGCCGTTCCCGAACGATTTTCGTCGTGACCATACCTCAGACCAACTGCACGCTGACTTCGACGGTAAAGAGAACGAAGAGCTGGAAGCGCTGAACATCGAAGTGGCCGTTGCTGGCCGCATGATGACCCGTCGTATCATGGGTAAAGCCTCCTTCGTGACGCTGCAGGACGTTGGCGGCCGTATTCAGCTGTACGTCTCCCGTGACGACCTGCCGGAAGGCATCTACAACGAGCAGTTCAAGAAGTGGGACCTGGGCGATATCCTGGGGGCGAAAGGTAAGCTGTTCAAAACCAAGACCGGTGAGCTGTCTATCCACTGCACCGAACTGCGTCTGCTGACCAAAGCCCTGCGCCCGTTGCCGGACAAATTCCATGGCCTGCAGGATCAGGAAGCGCGCTACCGTCAGCGTTACCTGGATCTCATCTCCAACGATGAATCCCGTAAGACCTTCAAGATTCGCTCTCAGATCATGGCCGGTATCCGCCAGTTCATGGTTAACCGCGACTTTATGGAAGTGGAAACCCCAATGATGCAGGTGATCCCGGGCGGCGCGTCTGCACGTCCGTTCATCACCCATCACAACGCCCTCGATCTGGACATGTACCTGCGTATCGCGCCGGAACTGTACCTGAAACGTCTGGTCGTCGGTGGTTTTGACCGCGTGTTCGAAATCAACCGTAACTTCCGTAACGAAGGCATCTCCGTGCGTCATAACCCAGAGTTCACCATGATGGAACTCTATATGGCGTATGCGGATTATAAAGATCTGATCGAGCTGACCGAATCACTGTTCCGTACCCTGGCGCAGGACATTCTGGGCACCACTAAAGTGCCTTACGGTGAAGAAGTCTTCGACTTCGGCAAGCCGTTCGAAAAACTGACCATGCGCGAAGCGATCATGAAATACCGTCCAGAAACCAACATGGCCGATCTGGATAACTTCGACTCTGCGAAAGCGATCGCGGAAAGCATCGGTATCAAAGTTGAGAAGAGCTGGGGTCTGGGCCGTATCGTGACCGAGATCTTCGAAGAAGTGGCCGAAGCGCACCTGATTCAGCCGACCTTCATCACCGAATACCCGGCAGAAGTTTCTCCGCTGGCACGTCGTAATGATGTGAACCCGGAAATCACTGACCGCTTTGAGTTCTTCATCGGTGGCCGCGAAATCGGCAACGGCTTTAGCGAGCTGAACGATGCAGAAGATCAGGCTCAGCGCTTCCAGGATCAGGTTAACGCGAAAGCGGCGGGCGATGACGAAGCGATGTTCTTCGACGAAGACTATGTGACTGCGCTGGAGCACGGTCTGCCACCAACCGCAGGTCTGGGGATTGGTATCGACCGTATGGTTATGCTGTTCACTAACAGCCACACCATCCGTGATGTGATCCTGTTCCCGGCGATGCGCCCGGTGAAGTAAGCCGTTAAGACAGTAAAAAAAGCCCCGAAAGGGGCTTTTTTATTGCGCCGCGAAGGCCCTGAGCGCGTCGCGGGCGACCGTCGCTTCTTGCACCATCCACGGGCTAAAGCTCCAGGGGGCAGCGTCCAGTGCGCGAAACAACGCTTCCAGCTCGACCCATTCATACTCCATCACTTCATCGTGATTAATATGCAGTTCGCTGGTGACGCGTGCTGCGAATACCGGGCAAATCTCATTCTCCACGATCCCCGAAGGATCGGCTTCACGGTAACGGAATTCAGCGGCTATGGGGGTAATATTGGTGATCTCCGCGCCAACCTCAAAGCGGCAACGGCGGATGATAGCCTGTTCCGTCTTTTCACCGGACTGAGGATGTCCGCAAACGGAGTTGGTCCAGACCCCTGGCCAGGCTTTTTTGCTTAAGGCGCGTCGGGTAACCAGACACTCACCTCTGGCGTTAAAAAGCCACGATGAGAAAGCCAGGTGCAGCGGGGTGTGGGCGGTGTGCGCGGCGTACTTTTCCTGAGTGCCAATCACCATTCCCTGGTCATTTACCAAAATAACGTGTTCTTGAATACTCATTGATGCTCCAGTGCCAACGATGCGGATGGCTCTGCACCATCAGCAGCTGCATTATACTGCATTCCTCCATGCGCCGTTTGCTCTCAAGAGCGGAAAAGGGCTGACCCATATCAGTCTGGGCTGGTATCATAGTGCGCCATTCACTCTGACCGAGGATCTGTTTTGTTTGCAGGAAGCCTGACGAGAAATCCCATTACCGCCGTTTTTTGTCTGACGCTGACGCTATTACTGGCAGGCTGTTCAGGAAGCAAGTCGTCGGATATGGGCAGCTATTCCGGTGCGGTTTATACCGTTAAGCGCGGGGATACGCTGTATCGGATTTCGCGCGCAACGGGGACCAGCGTGAAGGATCTGGCGCGTCTGAATAACATCTCTCCACCCTACACCATCGAGGTGGGGCAGAAACTGAAGGTTAACGGTGGCGCGTCTTCAACGAAGAAATCCTCTAAAGGCAAAACAGCTAAAGTGACGCCGTCTTACGCGGTGCCGCAGTCTTCATGGCCTCCGGTCGGCCAGCGTTGCTGGGTCTGGCCTGCCAGCGGCAAGGTCGTGTTGCCTTACTCCTTGTCTGAGGGGGGCAATAAAGGCATTGATATCGCTGCTGCGCGCGGCACGCCAGTCTATGCATCAGGGGCAGGGAAGGTGGTCTACGTCGGCAACCAGCTGCGCGGTTACGGTAACCTGATCATGATTAAGCATGGGGAAGATTACATCACTGCCTATGCCCACAACGATACGATGCTGGTGAACAACGGGCAGAATGTGAAGGCTGGGCAGAAGATTGCCACCATGGGCAGTACCGGTACGGACTCGGTGAAGTTACACTTCCAGATCCGCTATCGCGCCACAGCCATCGATCCGCAGCGTTATCTTCCGGCGCCAGGCAGTAAGCCAAAGTGCTAAGTGATTATATAATCGCCATTTAGTTGCAAAGAGGCTTGTATGAAGAGGCGTAAGGTCTATAATGCCTTACGCACCTCAAAGCGGGCGTAGTTCAATGGTAGAACGAGAGCTTCCCAAGCTCTATACGAGGGTTCGATTCCCTTCGCCCGCTCCAGTCTCTCCCTTTCTTAAGAAGCCCTTTAAATCCTTCTCTATCAGCAAATTAAAAAGTTACCTATTTTTAGTCGCCTATGGGTTCTACCATTATGATCCGCCCCTGGTAACTGTCACGCTAAGTTACACGGTGAGATGACAGGATAACTCAGCGTTGGCGGCAGTTGCATCCTCACACCGCGATAGTAAAACGTGAAAAAAACCTATCCTGGCATTGTTATGTCATCGACAGAGTAATCACTCGCATTAAAGCCCGATATACAGGCTCTTCCAGCGCTTCGACAGATATACGAGCACCCTGATAAGGTGTGATCCTTCTGACAATCTGATGAAGTCGCTATGCTCCGCTTGTTGCTTGTACCACTAACGGGGCTTTATGGCTTCTATTGTCCAAAATCTGTTAGTTGCGCATTTTATGCACCCTGGATACCCTGAGATTAATCCTATTAACTCAAGGGTGAGCATGGCTATCGGGAAGAGACAGAACCAAAAAGAATCACCTGAAGAAGAGTTAGATCGCTTGCTGGATGATCTTGAACTCACACAGGAGCAACGAGAGTTTATAGAATCCATGCGGCAAAATAACGAGAATAAAAACAACGAGGAGTAGTGTTTATGGCGGGGATCTGTGAAGGGGGGCAGCCGTAGCTGCTAATCTTCATCTTTCTAAACAAAATGGGCTAAACTCTTTATTTGAGCTTTCTTCAAATACGCATCAGGCCTATTATAGAGTAAATTCTCCGCATCCTTATTTATCCAATGCTCATTCTATTAATCTTATAAGCGGAAATTTTTTAACCTAGATCGTTAAGCATATTGGAAGAGGCGAGAGTAACCAGAATTAAAAAGCCTCTCGAAAAGAAAAATGGGTGATAAATTATGTTATCTGAGAACATAAAGTTATTGAATCAATCTCGATGTTGGTAGTATTATGATATAATTCAAGGGTATAGTGATGCTTTTCTTTCTATATGAGTCGACATTTCTTCTGGTTTTTCTCAATTTCATTTGCACATCAAGAACGGCTCTGCTTTTTATATCAGAAATCAATAAATTTATTAGATCAGTTGGTTTGTTATAAACTCCTCGTGCCAACTTGATCTTAAAAGACCGCATTAAATATTAAAAATATCGAAAGAATATACCCCTATGGATGGAGTGCAAAGTGAGAGCAGGTGTTTTTATAACAAACAACGGAGAGGGTTTGTGTATCAATATAGGAGATGGTTTAATTAAACTCCTACAGGGCAAATTAAAGCCTCAATGGGGGGGATTTTATTGGGTGTTTTTTGATTTTAATTAATGAATGATAATGCGCCGAAAAATATTAATTTCCCAGATTTTTTAAATCTATTGTTCATATATATTTCATTAAATACGTGCCTACTCCTTTGCCAGAAAAATTATCGCCGGTGAGCTGTGGACGTCAGAGTGTAACCGGGAAGTGTACTCCATTCTCGTCAGCAGGGAATTGCCGGTATGAATCAGCAAGGTGAACGGCGTTTGCCGCGCAACAGAACGAAAACTAACATTCATTACAATTTGAGTTATCTACTGCAGCCTTATATAAATCAGGATCGATGACTAAATCTTCACATTCCCGACCACTCCGTCAATAGCTATCTCTTCTGCCTCTTTACCGGGCCATTCATTGCCGCACAAATTCAGGGATCAGGACAACCGGATGCCGGTCATGTATATCTACCAGACCTTGAGCTGGGCCTCCGTACGCGTAAAATCGTCACCACGGCGCATGGCATCACCGAAACGCGCTTCCTGTGGCGGGGCTACCGCCTGTTGCAGGAGGAGCAGGAAACCAGGGGTTCAGCACTTATGTTTATGACCCGAATGAATCCTGTAGCCCGCCGGCTGGGATGATCATCTTCGTGACCAGAGCAGCGGTGAGATTTACTGGTTCAGTACCGATTTGAATGGTGCGCAACTGGAGGTGACCGATGCGCGTGGCGAGGTACGCTGGAGCGGCCAGTGTTGCAGTTTTGGCGAAGTTCGCTATCAGACTGCAAGGGCTACAAAGCTTGTTCAGCGCACGGTGATGCCGCATCAGCCGTTTCGCTATGCTGGGCAGTATGCTGACGGTGAAACGGCTGCTCTATAACCTCTTCTGCTACTACCCTTTGCGCGCAGTCGGGCGAGAGCAATAAGCCGAGCATGGGGAGAAGAAAGAGAACTGGTTGCAGCTGGAGGAGGAAGCCGGGACTGGACGGCCGCTGAACGCGAAGTAATACTAAGTACAAAAAATAATCGCCAATTATCGTCGGTTATGTCCGAAATGGGCTATACAGGCCATCATATCAATAGTGTGAAAGGGAACGGTGTTTTAGGAGGAAAATGGCAAGGCGATCCAAGGAATATTGTATTTCTCCAGAATGCTAATCATCCAAGCGGCTATGATGAACATTTACATGGTTTGCAAGGTCACCGAGGAAGTTATGACACTCCAGGTAAAGGACGATTGATAGACCGTAACCTGACCCGTAAGAATTTAAAGAGCTGTCAATAATATCAGTGAATGTGATAAATATGAGGTGTTATTATGAGTGAAATTGAAGAGTCATTAAAAAAATTTGTTGCTATTTGCAATAAATATTCACTGTCCGGGAGTTTCAATATCGTTAATGACATTGACAACGTATTCCCCTCCAACTTACCTCGCTCGGCAGAGTTGGATTATTTATATGGAAAAAATAATCCTGAGAAGTTAAAAATAGAAACAGGTTTTACGCCAATTAAATTTTATTCAGTCAGCGAACTTGCAAAAGCTCAAAGTGGTTATGAATACTTACCAGATAATTATCTTGTAATTGGCGATGATTTAGGTGGTGGTAAGCCTATAATTGCTGTTGTAGATGAAGGTAATACCTCTATTTATGCGTCTTATGACGTAGTTGAACCGTTTAAAATAGCTGACAATCTCTCTGGTTTTTTACTTTCTCTAACAGAGTTCATTGATTTGGTATATGGTTATTACGATATTTTTGATATAGCAGATGATAATGATGAAGTAAAAAAAGATTTTATGGATGAGTTAAAGGTAAAGGTTGTTCCATTTATCGGAGATGAAAATTTCAATGCATTTTATGATTATTTTTATGGGTGAATCTCAGTGTTTCCTTTGATGGGGGATGTGGGAGTATAATTATACGGGCCGTCTTGTAGGTGGTCCGCCTGATTATTTTTGATCTATAATACGATGCTTGATATTATTTTCTTGGAGAAATTATATTATTCCACGTCAGATGAAAGGTCATGAGCTAGTCAGCAAGTTACAGTTGAGTTGATAAGAAAATTTGACCCAGCCTGCGTGTGAATAACTGCACCCACTTTGCCTTCATCCCCATCTCCAGCGCTAATCGGGAGTTAGCCAATTCTACTACATCAATATCCGATTAGTCTCGCTTGATATCTACTGTAAGGACATTTCCCTTCGTAAATGCAAGCCTCATGCCGGTGCTAATTATTACTGGTACCTTTTCCGTATAGCTGCGATCGGTATATTGGGGGTAATATTCACGTTAAGAGCAAAAGACCGGTTCATTAATGAAGATGTAAATGTTTGCCGGTCAAATGACTTAGAAAGTTAAATAGGAACGGTATTTTGCTCCGCCCCCCAAAAAAACAGCATCATATCTGCAATCAGGACTGTTTTACCGCTTTACTCTGTGGGCAATCGTTGCCGCCCTGCATCACAACCTTTTCACTGCGCGAAGCATCGCCATACACGCATAACGTACCTTCATCGGTATGAATTTGCTCTTTCAGCGGCAGGGGCGTTTCCTGGGCGATGGCATAGCAGGAGAGCGCCGGGAAAAGGGTGAGGGCACTTATGAACAGAAAGATTTTCATCATCTCGCTCCAGAACAGGGATAACGTTTATTGTGTTATCACACCCTTAAGCCGGCAATCGCTGCGTACCCGCTAGCTTTTTTCCATCACCGACTGGCGAGGTGTGAGTTTACCAATCACGGGGGAGAGCTCTGACGTGCGAACAGGTCGGCCATCCACCAGGCTTTTAATGCGCTCAACGCACTGAGTGAGCAACTGATCCATTGGCCACGAGATACAGGTCAGCTGTGGATAGAGCTGGGTTGCCAGAGGCGAATCTTCCAGACTCAGCAGCGATACTTCCTGCGGAACGGAAATGCCAAATTCCCGGAACAGACGCATCGCTTCAGCGGCATAGGCATCACGTTTAACCACAATGGCGGAAAACTTGCTCAGGCTATTGATGAGCGTCAGCAGCGCCTGTTCAACATCTTCATTCGCCGTTAACACCAGCTGGCGATTAAACGGCAAAGAGTAGTTTTGCAGGACGTTGCGATAGCCTTCCACCATCTTTTTACTGTTGTCATCGTGTTCGCTGTCAATCACCAGTGCGATATTGCGATGGCCCTTACCCGTCATGTAGCGACAGGCGCTTTCCGTCGCAAAGGCAAAGTCATATCCCTGAGGTTTCGCATCCACCACGGGACGATCGAAGGAGATGACATTCTCTGCGCTACCGGCCGCAACCGGCCCAAAGACTACGACAGCAACGCACTGGCGCTGAAGATCATCAACGGTGACAGCCTGCTCAACAGGATCGTTTACGTACTCTACGATGAGCGTTTTATTCAACGCTTTCATGGCGCGGGAGAGCGCAGGCAGCAAACGTGCTCCGCTGCTTTCATCCTTCGCAGAGAGAACCAGACCAACGTAGCTTGATGACTGACTTGCCAGGTTTTGCGCGGCAAAGCTTGGGCGATAATTAAGCTCTTCTACGGCGCGCAGCACGGCTTCACGGCTCTCTTCGCGCACGCCGCGCGTCCCCGTCAACACGCGTGAGACGGTTGCTCGTGAGACATTGGCTAATCGTGATACATCGTCAATCGTTGGCATAGCATTTTCTGCGTGGTGGGTTTTGGTTATCTTAACATAACCCACCTTAAGAATCTTAGCGCCCCCCACAGGCGGTTTCACGTCTGCGCGGCGTGCAAACCCGGTAGCCACGCTGCGCCACGCACGCCACTGGCGTCGCCGTAACGGGCCGGGACGATACGGGTACGGCAGCTTTCCGAGAAGATGTAGGGCCTGATGGCGGCCGGAAGTTCGTCGTACAGCTGGCTGACATTTGATAACCCACCGCCCAACACAATAACCTGCGGATCAAGAATATTGATCACCGAGGCCAGACTGCGGGCAAAGGCGTCGATAAAGTGTCGCCAGTGGGCCCGCGCGGTCAGGTCTACCTGGGCCGCCGCTTCAATGATGGCCTGCGCGCTCAGTTCGCTGGGATAACGGCGGGCAAAGCCGGTGCCAGAGATAAAGGTTTCGATACAGTTATGTTTCCCGCAATAGCAGGACTGCGCCGGACCATCCGTCTCGGGGGCATAGCCAGGCAACGGGTTATGTCCCCATTCGCCAGCGATGGCGTTTGGCCCCTGAAGCAGACGCTTATGTACCGTCACGCCACCGCCGCATCCGGTACCGACAATTACGCCAAAGACGGTATCTGCTTCTGCGCCTGCGCCATCAACCGCTTCAGACAGCGTGAAGCAGTCCGCGTCATTGGCTATCCACACGGGCTGATTGAGCTGCTTTGCTAAATCATGCTTCAGGTCGTGACCGTTGAGTACCAGGCAGTTGCAGTTTTTAATCAGCCCGCTTTGTGGGTCGATGGCCCCCGGCAGGCCAATACCGATACTGAATGGCACTTCACTTACCGCGCGCGCTTCGCCGATAAACGCCAGCAGATGGTGCATAAAGGCGTCATAACTCTCTTTTTGCGTCGGACGACGCTCACGCCAAAGGCTTTCGCCCTGAGGCGAAAGCAGGACGGCTTCCATTTTTGTGCCGCCAATATCGAGTCCAAGATAGTGCATACGTTCCTCGAAAAGGAGAGGCCAGCGCCTCTCCTGAATGGTTATGCCTGACGAGTGCGGTACAGTTCGATCAGCTCCGTCACCAGTTCTTTCGCCAGAATCGAGGTCATCAAATGATCCTGAGCGTGCACCATCACCAGCGTCATTTTAGTTTTGCCTTCCCCTTCGTCAGCTTCGATCAGTTGGGTTTGCACCAGATGCGCTTCACGGGCGAAGTGCGCCGCCTCTTTCATCCGCGCGTCGGCTGAGGCAAAGTCACCTTTTTTTGCGAAGCCAAGCGCTTCGTAGCAGAGACTGCGTGACTGACCGGCATTGATAATAATGCCCATGACCTGTTCTTCTAATTCCATCAGTAACCTCTGTGTTTTCACTATCAGGCGGACTGTGCCGCTTCTTCAGATTGTTCAACTGCATTTTCATGCTCTTGTTCCAGCAGCTGCTTCTCGTACGCTTTGAGGAACGGGAAGTACATGGCCGCTGAGGTAACCATGCACAGCAGGCAGAGGATCACCGGGCTAAAGCTCCAGTTGGCCGCCCAAGATGCGCCGATAGGGGCAGGCGTTGTCCACGGTGTCATCGAGACCACGCGACTGACCAGGTCGAAATCAAGGGCAAAGTAGGCGAGGGTGGCGTTGACCATCGGAACCAGCACGAACGGCAGGAAAAAGAGCGGATTCATGATGATAGGGGCACCGAATAAAATCGGTTCGTTGATATTAAACATCCCCGGCACCACGCCCATACGCCCAATGGTACGCAGATGCACCGCTTTGCTGCGCAGCAGCAGTAACGCCAGCGGCAGCGTAGAGCCGACCCCGCCAATCAGCAGGTAGTGATCCCAGAATCCCTGAACGTAAATGTGCGGGATCGCCTGACCGGCAGCCATTGCTGCCTGGTTAACCGACAAGTTCGCCATCCAGAACGGGTTCATAATTCCGGTGACAATCAGCGCGCCGTGGATGCCCGCAAACCACAGAACCTGGCACACCAGCACCGAGAGCAGAATGGCAGGCAGCGTATCGGAGGCGGCAACCAGCGGTTTCACCAGCGACATAATCGCTTCCGGAATAATCATGCCGAGCTGAGCCTCAATGAAGAGGTTGAGCGGGTGCAGAGTGACAACAATTGCCAGCACCGGGATCAGAATTTCGAACGAACGCGCAACGCCCGTAGGCACTTCTGGCGGCAGGCGGATGGTAATATTGTGACGCTTCAGGAAGGCATACAGCTCGGTAGAGTAGATAGCCACCAGAATGGCCGTGAAGATCCCTTGCCCGGAGAAATAGGCGGTAGAAATCTGCCCGTCTTTTAACGGCGCAGCCACCAGCAGAAATGCCATCAGCGACAGCATGCCGGCGGTAAGGGCATCCAGATCGTGATGTTTGGCCAGGCTCGCGGCGATCCCGACTGAAATGAAGATCGTCATGATCCCCATGCTGAAGTTGAACGGCAGCATCAGGGCTTCACGGTGATCCAACGAGAATTGCAGCCATGCCCGGGCGAAACCCCAGGACGTGTCGGGTGAGAAGGGCGGGAAAATAAACACCAGCATAAAGGAACCGACGATCATGAACGGCAGGGCGGTGATAAAGCCGTCACGAATCGAGGTCACATACTTCTGCTGCCCGACGGCGCCTGCCATCGGGGTAATTTTCTGTTCAATGACCTGGATAAGTTTCGCGTACAGAGAGCTCATGGGTTTTCCCTTCGTTATTTGTTATCTATCAGGGAGAGGGCGAAATCGAGAACGGCGCCCCCTTTTTGCATGCCGTAATCCATCATGTTGATAGGCTCAACACGGATCCCGTATTTATCAGCTTGTTTCTGAAGATCGCTTTGCATGTACTTCACCTGCGGTCCAAGCAGCACCACCTGATAGTGACCGACCTGCTCGGCGAATTCGGCCACGCCAAACGCTTTGATCTCCGCTTCCAGGCCACGCTTTTGCGCTTCGTCGACCATTTTTTTCACCAGCAGGCTGGTGGACATCCCGGCAGAACAACACAACATGATTTTTTTCATAATGTCTCCTTTGAACTTATGGCTGGAATATAGTCATCATGGAACAAAACGGAAAGCGCTTTCCATTGGTGGATAAGGTAATTGTGACCGCGATCACCTGAGGGAATCTTTCACTTTGTCCGGATGTGCGAGATCATCGCGGCTATTCACGAACTATTAAGGTCGAGTTATGAACATTCATTTGATGAATGTTGCTGTGGATTTGATTGAGCAACGTCTCACACCAGCAGCCAATATAATCACCAGAAATCAACATATTACCGCGATGCGGGACGGCTTTTCCCTCGCCATGCCTTTTGTGATTGTGGGAAGCCTGATGGTGCCACTGCTGTTTCCACCGTTCGCCATTTCAAGTGCATCGCGCCTCGGACACGTCTATCTGCTGCTGCGTCCGATGCTGTTGCCAACCTTTGAGCTGACGCTTGGACTGGTCGCGCTGATTGTCGCGTTTGGTGCCAGCGCCAGTCTGGCCAAGCAGTATCAACTGCCGGAACGGCTGTGTGGACTCACCGGCTGCCTCTCCTTTTTGCTGTTCATTGGCTTTCGGGATAACGGTGCAACGAATATTTTTCTGGGCGGGATGGGACTTTTTACTGCGCTCATTTCAAGCGCTTACTCTATTGAAATAATAAGGTTTTTCTACAAAAGAGGGTGGTGCATTCGTCTGCCGGAGGAGGTACCGGTGATGACGCGAAATGGTTTCCAGCTGCTGATGCCGCTGCTGGTGATCATGCTCTCCATTAGCGTAATGAATGCCGTGATGCTGCAGACGACCGGACAAATTTTGCCGCAGCTGATTGGCGAGGCGTTACGCCCGCTTATCGTGGCATCCGATACCCTTACGGCGGTGCTTATCTCCTTGTTTCTGTGTAATCTTTTATGGTTCGTCGGTATTCATGGCGCCCTGATCATTACGGGCATCATGAACCCGTTCTGGCTCACCTATCTGTTTGAAAACCAGCGGGCCCTGGCCGCCGGGGAAGCCGTGCTGCCCCATATTTATCTGCAGGGATTCTGGGATTTTTATCTACTGATTGGCGGTATCGGCTCTACGCTGCCGCTGGTCTTTATGGCGATGCGAAGCCGATCCCGGCAGTTGAAGAGCGTCGGGAAAATTGGCCTTCTGCCGTCGCTGTTCAACATTAACGAGCCGATATTGTTTGGTTTCCCCGTCATCATGAACCCGGTTTTTTTACTGCCCTTTGTGTTTGTACCGCTGATAAATGCCTGTATAGCCTGGTATTTAACCCAGCTTGGCGTGCTCGACAGAGCCGTCGCCATGCTGCCCTGGTCTATGCCTTCACCGCTGGGCGCAGCCTGGTCGGCGAACGGCAGCTGGAAAAATATGTGCATGTGCCTGTTCGCCTTTTTCAATGCATGGATGCTCTATCGCCCCTTCTTTAAGGTTCATGAACGCCAGTTGATGCAGCTGGAAAAATAATCCCCGCCTCCCTGCTTCTGCCCGTTCCTGATGGGCAGAAGATTATTTCGTGACATTCTTCACAAAAATTTTCTCTTTGATCTTAAATTTGTGATTCAATCCGGCAAACATGGAAAGCGCTTTCCGTTTGTGGATGTACATTTCCAGATTTGATCCTTACATTTCCCCTGCACGTTTAACCGTGAAAATAAAAATTCAAAGGGAACCTATGCAAACGTTAATGAAATCAATACCTCTGTCCTTGATTGCTCTTACTGTCATCAGCGGTTATGCCAGCGCCGATGAGAAATATGATTTCGCCCTCCACGGCTATTTACGCTCGGGTATTCTTGCCAATAGCGATGGCAACCGGGTCGATTCGGTGGGGCTGATGCCTGACGGGAAATGGCGTCTGGGTAACGAAGAAGATACCAAAATTGAGCTGATCCCGACGGTGACGCTGAAGTCGGATTCAGGTGCAGTCGCACGTATTCAGGCCAACCTGACGCACCAGACCAAATGTACTGCCGACTGGAACTGTACTGACGATGACGGCAAAGAGACCCAGTTCCGTGAAGGGTTTGCTGAATTAACGAATCTCGATTTTGCCCCGGACATGACCTTCTGGGCTGGTAAACGCTACAGCAGCTCCAACCTTTCCAGCCACCAGTTCGACTGGGAGTATATTCAGTACAACGGAACCGGGGGCGGGTTCGATAACCTGGACTTAGGCTTTGCGCGCTTTGATGCGGGTGTGTATGCCTTCTCGACCACCGACGAAGCCAAAGCTTATCCGGTAGATCTGGGGGATCAGGGCTATCCGGACGACTATTCGCTTAACCTGTGGTTTAAAAAGATCGGCGGCACCGGGCTCGACGTCGAACTTATCGGCCACCACATGAACCGCAATGAAAACCATCCTACCTCGGCTGAGAAGGGGTACGGCGTGACCGCGCTGTACAACTTTGACAGCTTCTACGGCCTGACTAACGGATACTCCCGCATCGCTTTCCAGTATGGCAAAGGCCTGGCCGCCGCGGATTCGCTGGGTAAAAACGGCTGGGGCTGGGCAAACCTTGAGGATACGCAATCCTGGCGCGTCGTGCTGGACAGCATGGCCAACCTGGGTGATGTGGAAGTATCGACCTTTGCGTTTTATCAGAAAGACAAAAACTACCGCTGGTGGACCAACGACGATGACGGCTGGGGACGGTCCATGTGGGTAGCGGGTATCCGTCCGTATCATCAGATAACCAAAAACTTCGCCATGCAGTATGAGGTGGGCTACGAATATCTGGATGATAAAAACTACATGGGCGTAAACGGTAAAGGGAAAGGTGGCCTGACCAAGGTGACCATTGCGCCGACCCTGACCTTTGATTCAGGTTTCTGGAGCCGTCCGCAACTGCGCTTCTTTGCCACCTACGCAAAATGGGATAAAGGCGTCTCGGATGCGATGGACAGAAATTACGACTGGAGCACTGGCACCCTGAGTCCGGGGGGATATTCACGTAGCGGCGATACCGATACGCTGAATTTTGGTGTGCAGGCTGAAGTCTGGTTCTGAGGAGAAAAGAGATGGCTTTCCCGATTCGAAAACTGCTTCTCGTCTCCTTACTCTCCGCGCTGGGAAGCGCGGGGGCTCTGGCGGCCGAGCAATCCCATTTTGAACACTTTATTACTCGCGATGGCGCAGCGTTAAAAGATGGCGATCGCGTCTTTCGCTTCGCCGGGATCCACGCCCCGGAGCTGCATCGTATAGAAGATGACGCGCGCGGAACCTGTAAGGCGGATCCGCGCGGCTGGGGGCAATACTTTAGATGGCCGACTGCTGAAGAGCAGGAGAACTGGATCAAAGCGCTGGTGCAAACCGGTGCTAAAGCACAGCGCGTATATGTGCTTTCCGTGCAGCAGGAAAATGATGCTGCCTGCGGACGTGAGACACATATTCTGGCACCGGCAACGCCGGACGGCATGCCGCGGCTGAATGAAACGGCCATGAAAGTGTATGACAACATGATTGCCGAGGCGGATAAGCAGGGGCTGCGCCTGATTCTGCCGTTTATTGACCACTGGTGGTGGTGGGGGGGACGCGAACAGCTGGCCGCGTTTTATCATGAAAAGCCGGAAGATTTTTATCGAACCGACAGTAAAACCTACCGTGCTTATCAGGATGTGATCCGTAAGGTGATTACCCGTACCAACACCATTACGGGACGCCATTACTACGATGAAAAGGCGATCATGGCCTGGGAAACGGGTAATGAGCTGGAAAACACCAACGCTGATTTCCTGCAGAAAACGTCGGCCTGGATCCGCAAGTGGGCGCCCCATCAGCTTGTCGTCGATGGTACCTATAAAAAGGTGAATGATTTCGCGCTCAACGATCCGAACGTCGACATCATCAGTAACCACTATTACACCAATGCCGAGAACAACCACCCCGAGCAGGTTCGCAACGATCTGGAGGCGATTGGCGGCAAAAAGGTCTATCTGGTTGGCGAATTTGGTCTGCTCGATCAAAAAGACCTTAACACTATCATGCAGGCCATTGTGCATACCGAGGTCAATGGCGCGCAGGCGGCGGGGGGCTTTATCTGGGGCTTCCGTGGTCATCGCCATGATGGTGGTTTTTACTGGCACAAAGAGTTTACCGGGCACTACAGCTACCATCTGCCTGGCTTCCCGGTCGAGGGCAAAGCAAACCAGGAGATGGAGGTCGTCAATCTGGTGCGAACCGCCTCGGCGCAATTGGCGGGGCTGAGCAAGGCGCCGGCTCTGCCGGTCCCGGAAGCGCCTAAGCTGCGCGAGAGCAACTCACCGTTTGCCATTAACTGGATGGGGTCTCCCGTCGGGCGTTATTACGATGTGGAGAGAGCGACTCAGCCACACGGCCCGTGGACCCGCGTTGGTCAGGATATCTCTGACGGCAAAAATGAGTGGGATCCGGCAAAAATGGATCTCTTCCGTGATGACTATCGCAGCCTGACGCTGGGCCAGACTTACTACTACCGGGTGATCGCAAAGAACGAAAGCGGTCAGTCTGCGCCTTCAAACGTGATTCGCCTTGAGCATACGCAGAAAAACCTGCCGCCGGTCATCACTCTGCAGGAGGCGCTCTCTACCACCGTGGATAAAGGCGTTCAGCTCACCGCGGCCTGGCAGGATGACAATCTGCCGGAGCCGAAGGTCAGCGTGGCATGGCATCACGAAGGCAAGGATAACGTCCACTTTTGTGACAGCACCAAAGCGGAAACCCGTGCCTGGTTCTCGGCTCCCGGTGACTATGCGTTGACCTTTACCGCTGACGATGGACTGCTGAAAAGCAGCAAGACGGTAAACGTTAGCGTGAAGGCCGCGGCGGGACCCGTGCCGGCGGACTACTGTCATTTTGGCGGCGGAACGCTGGACGTCAGCAAGGGGAAACTGAACATTACCAAGAGCGATAAAGATACGTTAGCGATTGGTGAAGACGGTTTCCTTGGTCCTTTTGCCAATGACGGAGACAGCGTGACCTGGCAGGTTAACGCCCCCTGGGACGGTAAGTTTGCCCTGCACGTGAAATTTAACGGCAAATGGGGGAGTAAGAAAAACTCGTTCATTGTGAACGGCGGAACGCCGGTGAACATTGAATTCCCGCAAACGGATGAGAAAGGCCAGACGATGATCGTACCGGTCACGCTCAGGGCAGGGGACAACACCATTAGCTTTGGCAAGTTCTCTGGCGACTGGGGATATATGTTCATCAAATCAATTGAAGTCACTGCAGAGTAGTTATTTGGCTGCCCTGTTCGGGGCAGCCCTTTTTTTCATTCAGGAGGCGTTATGAACCGGTATCAATTCCCGGAAGGTTTTTTTTGGGGCGCAGCGGCATCAGGTCCGCAGACGGAAGGCATAGCCAATAAGCCGCACCGTTCTGTCTGGGACAGCTGGTTTGCCGAACAACCGCAGCGTTTTTTTCAGCAGATTGGCCCGCAGCACGTTTGTGAAACCTACAGTAAATATAAAGAAGACGTAGCCCTGATGAAGCAAACGGGGTTTAACTCGTTTCGAACCTCTATTCAGTGGTCGCGTCTGATCGATGATTTCAAAACCGGACAGCCAAACCGCGACGCCGTCCGCTTCTATAACGATTATTTCGATGAAATGATTGCCAACGGCATCGAGCCCATCATCAATCTTTACCATTTTGATATGCCCGAGGCGCTGCAAAAAGCATATGGCGGATTTGAGTCATCCTACGTAACCGAGCTTTTTGCCCGCTTCGCCCGCACCGCGTTCGAGCTGTTTGGCCATAAGGTGAAATACTGGATAACCTTTAATGAGCCGATCGTACCGGTGGAAGGCGGTTATTTATATGACTTCCATTATCCGTGTAAAAAAGATGGCAAACTGGCGGCTCAGGTCGCCTTTAATATTATGCTGGCGCACGCCAGGGCGGTGAATGTCTACCGTGAAATGGGCTTGCCGGGTGAGATTGGTGTCGTGCTCAACCTCACGCCTTCTTATACCCGCAGCGACAGCGAGGCCGATAAAAAAGCGGCCTGGTATGCCGACCTGCTGTTTAACCGTAGCTTCCTCGACCCGCTGGTTAAACATGAATTCCCCAAAGAACTGTGCGAAATCTTAACCGCAAACGGCTGCTTACCAGAGGTTTCACGGCAGGATGTGGAGACGATCCTGCAGTCGAGAATTGATTTTCTGGGGGTGAATTATTATGTGCCGAGAAGGGTGAAAGCGCGGGAAAGCGTTTACGCGCTCGATTACTTCACGCCGGAAGTCTATTTCGAAAATTACGTCGATCCTCAGGGACGGTTTAACCCTTATCGCGACAATAACGAGATCCACCCGGAAGCTATCTATGACATTGCCTGCAATATTCGCGATAACTACGGCAACATCAAATGGTATCTGGCGGAAATTGGCATCGCGATGGATCTGCAGTCCGAAGGGCCGGTGCAGGCCGATGGCGTGATAGATGACACCTTCCGTATCGCTCTGATGGAGGAACATCTGGCTCAGCTGCATCGTGGTATTGCTGACGGCGCCAACTGTTTTGGTGTTCATCAATGGACCTTCATTGATAACTGGTCCTGGATCAACAGCTTCAAGCGGCGATATGGCTTCTGGCGTCTGGATTTAGCCACCGGGGAGCGACAAATCAAACGTAACGCGTTGTGGTTTGCGCAGCTGGCGGCTGAAAATGGCTTCACCCCTGGCGAATGTGAAAAGGATACGCAATGAGTCAGCCTTTTTACCGGATGCGTAACGGCATCAAAAATTACGCCTGGGGCAGTCGCGTAGCGCTTAATCATCTTTTTGGCCTGCTCAACCCTGACGATCAACCCCAGGCCGAGGTCTGGATGGGAAGCCACCCCGCAGGCTGCTCGGAGATTGAAACCGATACAGGGTTACGCTCTTTACAGGATCTTATTTCACAGAGGCCGGCAGAGATGTTGGGCGCGTGCGCGGGAGAAACTGCGGGGCAGTTGCCTTACCTGCTGAAGTTGCTGTCAGCGGAGCGCGCACTGTCGCTGCAGGTACATCCCAATAAGCTTCAGGCAGAAGACGGGTTCGCCCGTCAGGGCAACCTGCCCGGAGAGGATTACACCGATGCGAACCATAAGCCCGAGCTGGTTTTTGCCCTGACGCCTTTTATGGCCATGAACGGCTTCCGGCCGTATCAGGAGATTGCTAATCACTTTTTGCGCCTGGATGCCCCGGCCCTGACGTCCGCACTGTCGCTGTTTCGCAACAACCTGCATGCTGAAGGGCTTAAGGCCTTTTTTACGCGTCTGATGGCGCTTGAGCCGGCGGAAAAAGAGGGCGTGCTGACGTGTCTTGAAGCGCGACTTGCATGCGGGGTGTTTGCTCCGGTAGCGCCCTTTATCGAACGGCTACTGCGAGACTACCCGGGGGACATCGGGGCTCTGGCCCCGCTGTATCTGCACTGCATTACGCTTGCGCCGGGTGAGGCGATGTTCCTGCGCGCCGGTACGCTACATGCCTATGTGAACGGTACGGCGGTAGAGGTCATGGCCAGTTCTGACAACGTGCTGCGTGCGGGCTTAACCCCCAAGAACATCAACGTGGCAGAATTAGTGCGCTGTACGGTGTTTGACGAAACCCCAGCCGACCGCCTCAGGATGCATCCGCACCGGGAAGAGGGGATGCAGCAATACCCGATCCCGGTAACGGATTTTCGCTTTAGCGTTATTGAACATTGCGAGCAGCAAAGCATCGGGACAGACCGTGCGCAAATTCTGCTGGTGCTGAAGGGGAGTGCCACGCTCAGCCACGCCGAGGGTGCCACCATGACGCTGAACGCCGGTCAGTCTGCGTTCATCCCGGCGGTCACAACCTTATGGACGTTGACTCAGCGCGGGCAGTCTTGCCTGGTAAGCTGATGACGTAAGGCTTTCACTGCCGTGTGCAGGCAGTATGTCGGGCATAAAAAAGGCTGCTTATCGCAGCCTTTTTACATTTAGTTTTTCGGGAAGATCCACACGTGCTTTTCAGGCAGCGAAAGGTGGCAGTGCAGCGGGTCCCGGGCCTCGTGACCATAGGCGCGAATGACAAAATCATCCCCCGGCGTGCGGAACAGGTATTCCCAGCGGTCGCCGAGATACATGCTGGTCAGTAACGGGAGCGCCAGCTGGTTTTCCCCCGGCCCCTCGACCACCGCCACGCGCTCGACGCGGATCACCGCGGTGGCGTCTTCACCGCTTCGTACCCCTTCACCGGCCTGGCCCCACAGCACCCAGCCTTTGCCTTCGATACGCGCTTTACCGTCGCGTACTTCCGTTACCTTGCCGTGCAGGCGATTATTGCTGCCCATAAACTCAGCGGTAAACAGCGTTTTCGGCGAGCCGTACATCTCCTGCGGTGTGCCCTGTTGCTCGATTTTACCGTTGTTAAGCAGCAGGATACGGTCGGAAATCGACATCGCCTCATTCTGGTCGTGCGTTACCATCAGCGCGGATAAGCCCAGCTTGATAATCAGTTCACGCAGGAATACGCGAGCCTCTTCGCGCAGCTTGGCGTCGAGGTTAGAGAGCGGTTCATCCAGTAAAATGACCGGCGGGTTATAGACCAGTGCCCGGCCAATTGCCACGCGCTGCTGTTGTCCACCGGAGAGCTGGTGCGGGTGGCGTTTGCCCAGATGGCCCAGCCCGAGCTGGTCCAGCACGTCCTGTACGCGCTGCTGGATCTCTTTGGCCGGAACCTTGCGCAGCTTGAGCGGATAGGCCACGTTTTCAAAAACGGTTTTGTGCGGCCACAGCGCATATGACTGAAACACCAGGCCCAGGTTACGCTCTTCCGCCGGGATCTCACTGCGCGGCGTGCCGTCATAGACTTTGTTTTTGCCAATGATAATCGAGCCCTGAGTCGGTTTTTCCAGGCCCGCCACCGCACGCAGCAGGGTGGTTTTCCCGCTGCCGGAAGGACCCAGCAGGGAGACCACTTCGCCGCGGTTGAGGTTCATGGAGACCCCTTTTAAAACAGGATTGTCACCGTAGGTCAGGTGCAGATCGTTAACCGCTAATTCAATCATGTATTTTGACTCCGAAACGAAGGGCAATGCCCAGACCTACCACTACCAGCAGGATGTTAATAAAAGAGAGCGCCGCCACAATATCAATGGCTCCCGCGGCCCAGAGGGATACCAGCATCGAGCCGATGGTTTCCGTGCCGGGTGAAAGCAGGTACACACCCGTTGAATATTCGCGTTCAAAAATCAGGAACATCAGCAGCCACGAACCGATAAGGCCGTAGCGGGAGAGCGGGATCGTGACATGGCGGGTGATCTGGCCACGCGTAGCCCCCGTACTGCGGGCGGCCTCTTCAAGCTCCGGCGCGACCTGCAGCAGGGTGGACGAGATGAGTCTCAGCCCGTACGCCATCCAGACCACCGTATAGGCCAGCCAGACGCTGAATATGGTGCTGCGCAGCGAACGTAGCCAGACAATCAGGTTTTCACGCATCCAGTCGCTCCAGGCGAACCCGGAAAGCCAGCCCGATTTCAGCGAGTTATCCAGCCACATGGGCAGGAACAGGAACACCCAGAGAAAGGCCAGACCCGCGAGCAGGCCAGGCACGGCGCGCGGCACCAGGACGCTGTAATCCAGGAAACGCGTGGTATTGTCCGGTTTGCGGTGCATGGCGATACCGACAAACAGGTAGCACGCCACGGCCAGCGCGCCGCCAATGACCCCAATGGACATGGAGTTGACGATGGCGCGCAGCAGGTTCGGCTGCGCCCATATCGTGCGAAAAGTACTCAGGGAAAGCTCGTCCCACAGCGAAACGCCCACGCCCCAGTTTGAGATAAACGCGCGCAATACCACGCCGAGCAGGGGAACGCCGATCGTGACGGTAAGCCAGAAGGCGACCACCGCGCCCGCCACCCAGCGCCATTTACCCAGAGGTAAGGCCCGGGCCTGGGACGCTTTACCTTTCATGGTCACGAAACGGTTGGCGGTACGCATCAGGCGACGCTGCAGCATGACCAGCGGAATGGTGATACAGATAAGCACCACCGCAACCGCCGCCATCAGGTGGTAGGAAGGGGTACCAAGCTTGTTGGTCAGCTGGTACAGGTAGGTTGCCAGCACCATGTTGCCCTCCGGATCGCCGAGGACCAGCATCAGACCAAACACTTCAAGACCGAGGAAGAACAGCAGAACGATGGCGTACAAAATGGACGGGCGCACCATCGGCAGGCTGACCGAGGTCATCACCTGTAACGGCGACGCGCCCGCGGTACGTGCGGCCTCTTCCACATCGGAACCGACGCTTCGCAGCGCGGACGAAATATAGAGATAGGCATGCGGAACATGCGTCAGGCCAGCAATGACCACGATGCTCGACATGTCGTAGATATTCCACGGTACGAAACCAATCAGCGCCTGCGCCCAGAGGGATAAAAAGCCCACCGGACCGGCGGCCACCACGTAGCCGAATCCCAGCACCATTGGCGACACGAAAACCGGCACGAGGATCAGCGGTTCAATCAGACGGCGGCCGGGCAGGTCGGTACGCACCATCAGAAAGGCCAGCACGCCCCCTAACGGAATGGCGATGATGACCAGCCCGAAAGCGAGAATAAAACCGCTTTTCAGCGCCTTATAGAAATCAGGGTCGGTGAAGATAAAACCAAATGATTCAAGGCTCCACTCTTTTGCCGGTGAAAAGAACGGTGCGGACAAGAAGCTCTGTATCACGATAAACGACAGCGGCGTGTAGATAACCAGGGCGGTTATCAACACGACAATACCGCGCGGCAGGCTTTGCCACTTTCTGCGTAATGTATTCATGGGGTATCCCTGGTGTTGCAGCCCAGCAAAACGAACTCAGGTAACAGGAGCGCGACGGCCCGCGTCGCGCTCAGACGCTTATTTGGCGGCGGCGGTACGCCACTGTTTGATGTACTCCAGGCGTTTTTTCGGCTGCAGATACTCCAGCAGGCTTTCATCAACCGGAATAGGTTTCAGCGCATTGCCGAGCACTTTCGTCAGGCCGTCGATATCATTTTTGCCGTCGATATCGTTACGAATGGACGGGATATCCGCCTGGCTTGCCAGAATACTTTGTCCTTTTTCAGACAGGACGTAGTCCAGCCACAGTTTCGCGGCATTGCTGTTTTGCGCCTGCTGGCTGATGAACGACACGCGTGATAACACCAGGGTGTAATCTTTTGGATAGGCGATCCCCAGCGACGGATCGTTCTTCGCGCGCGCTTCCGCGTAGGATCCGAGGATATTAAAACCGATCAGGTTTTCCCCTGATGACACCCTCTCCATCATGGTGCCGGTTGAAGACTGAACGGCTAAGCCACCTTTGGCGATATCGGCCAGGGTTTTGAAGTAGTTAGGATCGGCCTTGTGATCCTGCACCGAGAGCATAAAGCCCAGACCCGATTTTTCGATGTCGTAGGTGGTGACTTTGCTCTTGAATTTATCCGTCTGGCTGGCAATAAGCTTAGCCAGCGCCGCATGGGAATCAGGCACGTCGCCCGCCGGGATCAGCCGTTTGTTGTAGATAAACACGACGGGCTCATAGGTGGTGCCGTAGGCTTTATCTTTCCAGACCGCCCATTTCGGCAGCTGGCTTTGCTCCGGTGATTTGTACTCCATGGCGTAGTCGGTAGCGAGCTTTAGCCCGGTGTCCATGGAGGAGCTCCAGACCACATCGCCGCTACCGCCACCCGAGGCCTGTTCGCTGATAAAACGGTTGTACAGCTCGGTGCTGTTCATGTCGTTATATTCAACTTTGATGCCCGGATAGGTTTTTTCGAAGCCCTCAATCAGCGGCCCGGCAGCTTTGGTGTCGGTGGTGGAGTAGATCACCACTTTGCCCTCTTTGGTCGCGGCATCGACCATTTTTTGATAGTCAGCAGGGTAGCCCTGCGGCAAAGCAGACAGTGCGGAAGCAGAACACAGTACGGTAGCGGTAATCAGAGAAATTCGGAAGATGTTCGACATTATAGTTAACCTTTTAGTTACATTTGAGGAACTAATTGTCAACATAGCGCATGGCTCCGCGCCGACAATAGGGGGGCACGGGTTGCGGTTCCGAAGTGTGATTGTCGGCGTCGTTTCAGCAATTAACACCATAAAATCCGCGACGCTTAGCAAACGAACGGTTGCGGATTACGTTTTCTCCGCCGCTTTGCGGTAAAGCCTTCTGGGATGACCGATATTGCCATACAGCATTTCGATGCTGATTAACCCACTTTCCACGCAGTATTCCAGATAACGACGGCCCGTGGTTTTGCTGATGCCGACGTATTCCACCACCTCTTCCACCGACATTGTTTTTTCGGGGTGTTCCGCAAATAAACGCTTAATACGGTCCAGGGTGTGAGGCTCAATACCCTTTGTGGACGGGGTTTGCGAGGTGTCCGCGGCGGGGAGGTTAAACAGGCGATCCAGCGCATGCTGGTCGACAACCTTCACCTGCTGCACGGTGTGGATGAAACGCATAAAACGCTCCAGCGAGGCGTGCAGACGCTGGAAAAAAACGGGCTTAATCAGGTAGTCAAACGCGCCGCTGCGCATGGCATGGCTACAGGTCTGCATATCGCTGGCTGCGGTGATAAAGATCACCGAGCATTCATAGCTTTTCAGGAGCGGGTTATCGATTAACGCCACGCCTTTACCGTCCGGGAGATAATTGTCCAGCAGTATCAGCCTCGGCTGATGCTGGCGTATCAGGTTACACGCCTGCTCAATCGACGCGGCAATGCCCACCACGCGCAAATGGAAATTTTGCTCGATATACTCGCGATGCAGTTCCGCCAGGTGCGGCTCATCCTCAACAATCACAACATCAAGTGCTCGGGTCGTGGTCATGCGTTAGCCCTGTCGAACGGGGAGTGGATTGGGAATAAACACTGAGAATATCGTGCCTTGAGGAGCGTTATCCGTTATCTCAATGCTGCCGCCCGCTTTGTTGATATAGCCTGCCACCAGAAACAGGCCAATACCGTGCTCTGTGCCCACAATGTCGTTCTCGCTTTCCGGCTTGCTGCTGAATCCCTGGCGGAAAAGATGCGGTTTCATCGCCTCATCCACCCCGCAACCCCGATCGGCCACCTCTATCAGCAACTCCTGGTTGCGATCGGAAATGTAAAGCTCTACAGGTGCGGGAACCGGGGCTTTCAGGGTGGCGTCAACGGCGTTATCCAGCAGGTTGCCAATTACCGACACCAGCTCCATTTCCGTGATGCTGGCAGGCATGCGGGTGAGCTGGCAGGCGGGATCAAACTGCAGTTCAACGCCCTTTTCCCGGGCGCTGACATATTTCCCTAGCAGCAATCCGCACAGGGCCGGCGAGACAAAATGGGCTGAGACGAAGTCCAGCACGCGCTGCGCCCCTTCTGACTGTGCCTGGATGTAACGGATCGCCTCGTCATAGTGTTTCATCTGCAGCAACCCCACCAGCGTGGCGGTCCAGTTCAGTTGTTCATGACGCATAATGCGCAGGTTATCCGCATAGCGTTTAATCTGGCTTAGCTGGCTGCTGAGAGTGTTGATATCATTCTTGTCGCGAAAGCTATAAACCCAACCGCTTTCAACACCAGGTTCAACCTCAATCGCCACGCGGTTCACAATCACCTCGCGCTGGTTAAGCACCGCAATCTGGTCGTGGCTGCCGCGGCTAACCGAGGCGTAGCGCTGCGATAAAAAACCGGGGGACGTTTGCAGAACGTCTTCCAGCGGTTTGCCGATAAGCGCTTTCTCACTTTGATGAATATCCAGCATCTCTCTGGCGGCACGGTTAATTAAAATCAGCTGCTTTTCTTCATTGACGGCAAATACCCCTTCATACATTGCTTCCAGCAGCGCGCGTTGCTGTAAGACCAGTTGCGCAATATCTTTTGGCTCAAGGCGGAACATTTGCTTTTTAAGATTGCGGGTAAACAACCAGGAAAAAATAAACAGTAACAGCAACAGACCCATACCGTATAACCCGGACTGCCAGAGAATACGCGCATTGATATTCGCAATGTACGACGTCAAATAACCGACCGAGACAATCCCAATCACCTGATGCTGCGCATTAAAGATGGGCGCTTTGCTGCGCAGTGAAACCCCAATCCCACCCTTACGCACCGAAATAATTGTTTTGCCTTGTAATACCTCCGCATTATCCCCGCCGATCATCGGTAAATTGATGCGCTCCGGTGATTCTGAATGATAGAGATGCTGTTCCCGGGTATCGCCAATGACAATATAACTGGCATCACTTTCGGCCCGTATAGGCTGAATTAAACGGGCGATGGCGGGGATATTTCTGGCCGCGACGTTTTCCGCCAGACCCGGCATCAACGCGATTTCGCTGGCCTGAACCCGGGCGCGCTGGCCGAGATCGTGATGTAATTGCCGGTCAATAAAATGAAACAGGATGGTTCCCAGCAGAACTAACAGCAGGCAGGAGAAGCACACCAGCGCTAAAAAAAGTTTTACCTGAAAAGAGAGTCTGCGTTTCATACGACCTGATGCGGGGAGTCTGATTAGAGCGGTCTGCGCAGACTGACATGAGGAAATGGGGGATGCAATCTGGCGAAAACAGAGTTGTGACCTGGCTTTTCGTTTTGGGGGTTATAGCTATCAGGATCGCGTAAGGCTATGCTTCATTCAGCACCCGAATAATTACAGAGGCAATGTCGTGGATAAAGCGCTACTGGATGCAGGCTACCGGGCCTATACCGGAGAGAAAATTGACGTTTACTTCAACACCGCGATCTGCAAACACTCAGGAAATTGCGTGCGCGGGAGCGCTAAGCTCTTCAACCTGAAACGTAAACCGTGGATTATACCGGATGAAGTGGACGTCGAAACGGTTGTACATGTGATTGATACCTGCCCGAGCGGTGCGCTGAAGTATCGCCAAAAATAAGCGAGGAACCATGGATATTCTGGAAGGCCATAACAAGTTTTACGTCAACGATGCTGACGGTAACCAGGTTGCAGAGATTGTCTTCGTACCGACCGGTGAGCATCTGAGCATTATCGAGCACACCGATGTGGATCCGAGCCTGAAAGGGCAAGGTGTGGGTAAACAGCTGGTGGCAAAAGTGGTCGCGAAGATGCGCGGTGAAAATCGAAAAATTATCCCGCTATGCCCGTTTGCCAAACATGAGTTTGATAATACACGGGAATATGACGATATTCGGGCGTAGAAACACACCGGCAATGGCCGGTGTTTTTTCATCTGATCTGTTCAAACAGCAGCACCACCGCAATCACTACCATCATTCCCCCTGATGCTCTGCTCACCAGACGCGCGGCCTGCGGGCGGGTGGCCAGGATGGCTTTTGAACCGTATCCCACCAGCAGATAGACCAGCGTACAGGTGATGAGGTGTAGCAAGCCCAGCGCGGACATCTGCATCGCAACCGACCAGCTTCCCTTCGGGTCAGTAAATTGTGGAAGCAGGGCCAGGAACAGCAAAAAAACTTTCGGGTTAAGGCCGCTGATACATAATCCCTTCACCGCCCACTGTTTCCAGTTTGCCGCCGAGGTTGTGGCGCTTTCCGGTGCGCCAGGAGCGCGTAACAGTGAGATACCAAGCCACAGCAAGTAAAGTGCTCCCGCTATCGTCAGCCCGGATAATGCCAGCGGATGTTGCGCCATCATGACGCCCACGCCCGCGACCACAATCAGTGTCGCCAGCAGATGCCCGGACATGAGGCCCATCACTGCGGGTACCACGCGCCGCCCGTGGATGCCGGCGCTAATGGCGTAAGCCCAGTCGGCGCCCGGCGTCATGATGAGCAGGAAAGACACCACCCAAAACCCAGCCACAATACTCATTTCCATCGTCTGTAAAACTCCAGAATTTCACCCGTCAACAGAGAGAAAGCATATCGGTATCCGGACGAAATGAGTTTTCAATGTTATGCTCAAAAGACGGTGAAATTGACAAAATCTTCCATATGGACAGCATCGATCGAAAAATTCTTGCGCAGTTGCAGGCTGATGGCCGTTTATCTCTTACGGAGCTGGCTGAACGGGTGAACCTGAGCCTCTCGCCGTGTCACCGGCGCGTGCGGGCACTGGAGCAGAGCGGGGCCATTACGGGATACCGGGCCAGTCTCGATCCCGCCAAAATGGGGTTTAACTTTCTGGCGATCGTGTTTGCAACGCTGAAAGAGGGCGACAGAAAGGCGGTGAGCGCCTTTGAGGAGGCGGTGGAAGAGATCCCGCAAATTGTGCTGGCGCAGCGTTTGTTTGGCGATCCTGATTATCTGATGCACGTCGTGACCCGCGACCTGCCGGCTTTTCAGAAACTCTATGATGAAAAGCTCTCTGCGATGCCCGGCGTTCAGCATCTTCGCTCAACGCTGGTCATGAAAACGGTCGTGCAGGACAGGCCGTTTCCGCTCGACATCTCAGGGCGTGACGAATAACGCGCCCGGCAGAACGCCGGGCGCAGGGGCGTTTAGCCTACAAACATCACTGACACGCACAGTACGCCAACGATCAGCGTCAGCAGGTTGCCGACAGATCGGTACGGTTTCAGGGACGGGATCAGGTACGTCGACAGCGTCGGCATGATAAACAGGATCATGGCGATAAGCGGACCGCTGATGGCATAAATCATCGAAATGGCATTCGGGTTAATGCAGCACACCGCAAAGGTGATTAACGACACCCCCATGATGGAGATCGCGCGGTTAAAGGCGCGGCTCTTTTTCACGCCCACCTGGTTCAGCGATGACTTCACAATCTCCGTCGCCCCTTCGATCACCCCAAAATAGGTGCCGAGGAACGATTTCGACATGGCGATAATCGCCACAATTATCCCGGAAATCCCCAGCCATGCCGGAGAAGAGGGCATCATCGACAGCGCCGACAGAATGGTTACCCCTTCCTGTTTTGCCGAAACGATATAGGACGGTGGAATAGAGAGCAGGCAGCTGAACACGAAGAACAGCACGCTCAGGCAGATAATCAGGTACGCCACCTTCATGATTTTCTTGCACTTGTCCATGGCGGCGTCGCCAAACTTCTCACGGCGGTCAACGGCAAACGTCGAGATAATCGGCGTATGGCTGAAAGCGAATACCATCACCGGGATCGAAATCCAGACCTGATGCAGCGTATGGCGGTCAAATGCCATCTGGCTAGTGAGCAGCGCGGGTTGCCAGCTTCCGGTTAGATAGAGCGAGACAAACAGGAAGTAGGCGATCAGCGGAAACACCAGGAAGCCCATCACTTTTATGGTGATATGCCGTCCCATCAGGAAGATCAGATTTAACACCAGCACCACGCCAAAACTGACCAGCACGCGAACGGCGGTATCCACCGTCATGTGTTTTGCCAGCTGCTCAGTTAACGAGTTGGTGATGGCCACTGCATAAATCTGCACCACCACGAAGAAGGCGATGAAATAGAGCGTGGTGATCAGGTTGCCTATCTTCCTGCCGTAATAATGGGAAACGGCGCCGGTGATCCCTTCATTGCCTTTTGTTTTCGACGACAGGATGAATTGTGCCAGCGCGCGGTGCGGCCAGTAGGTTAATGGGTAGGCCACAAGGGCAGTGATAAACAGGACGATAGCGCCTGCGGAGCCCAGCTGTATGGGCAAGAACAGCGTTCCTGCGCCCACGGCCGTGCCATAGAGAGCGAAACTCCAGAGAGTCTCATCTTTTGACCAAATTTTCGACATTAGAGCAACGTATCAACTATCAAACCAACAGAATGGAGCGCAATTTACCATAATTATGGGTTGAGAGCGCAGTTGCTTCGAAGGAGTTTGGCCGGAGCGGGCGTCCGGCCAGAGGGAATTAGCCTGCGAGGGCGCGTCGCTGCTGGCGACGTTTAAGGAATTTCTCGCGCAGCGTATCGTAAGCCCAGTTATAGAACATGGTGTACGGCAGGAAGAACAGGAAGAAACCAATTTCCAGTGTGAATGCCTGCAGCAGCGTGACGCCCAGCACCGCGGCGACTATCGACACGCCGATCACAATAAACCCGCACTCGAATCCCAGCGCATGCAGTGCGCGGATTTTTGCCGTGCGTGTGATGCGATGAACCGGCCAGAAACGGTCGAAGCCGACGTTATAGATAATGTTCCAGAGCATGGCCGTGGTTGCCAGGATAATGGTCAACCCACCCATCTCCACCACGGAACGTTGCATAAGCCACGCCGCCGTCGGGGCGAGGATCGCCGTGGCAATCCCTTCGAAACAGACGGCATGAAAGATCCGCTCCGGCAGTTTACGTTGGAGTGCATCCTGATGTTGCATAGTTTTAGACCTCGTGAATACGCATTTTGGCGTTGATGCGGCCTATTGTTATCGCTAAAGGTGATATATTAAAGATGGTATCCATCGATAAAGTAGATAGTGCATGCGTTATTCACCTGAAGCCCTTACCGCATTCGTTGAGACCGTCGCGGCGGGATCTTTTTCTGCCGCCGCGCGTCGGTTACGTAAAAGCCAGTCGACCGTGAGCACATCGATCGCCAATCTTGAAGCCGATCTGGGCTTCGATCTGTTTGACCGTTCGGCCCGTCAGCCGGTGTTAACCGCCCAGGGCGAACAGGTGCTGGGTTATGTGCAGGCGATCCTCGCGGCCAGCACGCGGCTTGACGAGCTGGCGGTGTCGTTAACGGCACAAACGGAGGCGCGCCTGACGTTTGTTCTTTCCGATACCCTCAACCCGGACGTGCTGGAAGACCTGATGAACCAGTTCGACCAGCGCTTTCCCCATACCGAATTTGAGTGCCTGATTGGCGAGGAAGAGGACGTTATCGATCTGCTGCAGAAGTCGCGTGCGCAGGTTGGTCTCACGGAAGCGCGTGACAGTTATCCGACCGATATTGGTTTTACCCGGTTGCCGATACAGACCCGGATGGCAATCTATGTCGCGACCAACCATCCTCTGGCCGGGCAGCAAGAAATCCAGGCCGATGAGCTGCACGGCTGGCGGGAATTGCGGCTCAGCACCTATCTGGAGCGGGAGGCAACGCTCGCACGCGGACCCGTCTGGTCGGCACCCAACTACCTGTTACTGCTGAGTATGGCGGTTCAGGGGTTTGGCTGGTGCGTGCTGCCGTGCGCGCTGGTGGATGAATTTGCCGCCGCGAAATCGCTGGTGCAGCTGAATGTCCCCGGCTGGCCACGGGCGATCGGTATCGATCTGCTCTGGAATAAACGATCCCCGCCCGGCGTTGCCGGAAGCTGGCTGCGGCAGTATCTGCAGGATGCGCGCTAATCCTTGTGATTAAACTCACTATTTTTAAACAATTAAGATAATTGCCAATAACAATCCACTACTATCGTCATGTCATTTAACACAGAGGTTGTGATGAAAGATGTCGTTATAGTGGGTGCGTTGCGTACGGCTATCGGCTGTTTTCAGGGGGCGCTTGCACGCCACTCGGCTGTTGATTTGGGCAGCGTAGTGGTGAAAGCGCTGGTGGAACGCAGCGGGATTGCAGCACATGAAATTGATGAGGTGATCCTGGGACAGGTGCTGACCGCCGGTGCCGGGCAAAACCCTGCCCGTCAGGCGGCGCTCAAGGGCGGCCTGCCCAATACTGTCTCCGCTATCACCATCAACGACGTCTGTGGCTCAGGGTTAAAAGCGCTGCATCTGGCGACGCAGGCCATTCAGTGTGGTGAAGCGGATGTCGTGATTGCCGGCGGACAAGAAAATATGAGCCGGGCACCACACGTGCTGACCGACAGCCGTACCGGCGCGCAGCTGGGCAACAGCCAGTTGCTCGACAGTCTGGTGCATGACGGTCTGTGGGATGCGTTCAATGACTATCATATGGGCGTGACGGCGGAAAATCTGGCACGTGAGTATGGTATCAGCCGTGAGTTGCAGGACGCTTACGCGTTAAGCTCGCAGCAAAAAGCGCGCGCGGCGATTGATGCCGGGCGCTTTAGGGATGAAATCGTCCCGGTCAGCACGCAGCGTCAGAACGGTGAGGTTGCCGTGGTGGATACCGATGAGCAGCCGCGCACCGACGCCAGCGCTGAAGGGCTGGCGAGGCTCAATCCTGCGTTTGAAACTCAGGGCTCAGTGACGGCGGGAAACGCCTCCTCCATTAATGATGGCGCTGCGGCCGTGATGATGATGAGTGAAAGCAAAGCCCTCGAGCTGGATCTGCCCGTTCTGGCCCGCATTAAGGCATTTGCCAGCGTGGGTGTTGATCCTGCGTTAATGGGTATCGCCCCGGTTTATGCTACCCGTCGCTGCCTGGAACGCGCAGGGTGGCAACTCTCTGATGTGGATCTGATTGAAGTCAACGAGGCCTTTGCCGCACAGGCAATCTCGGTTGGCAAAATGCTGGAATGGGATCCCCTGCGGGTAAACGTTAACGGTGGGGCAATCGCACTGGGTCATCCTATCGGCGCGTCCGGTTGTCGAATTCTGGTATCGCTGGTGCATGAGATGAAAAAGCGCAATGCCCGCAAAGGCATTGCGACGCTCTGTATCGGTGGTGGACAAGGTGTCGCCCTCGCCATTGAACGCTAAAATCCCGCCCGCATAAAAGAGCCTCCCTTCAGGAGGTTTTTTTTTACATAACGTATGACGAATTAACCGTTATTAGTACATTCTCACTCTGGTATTGAATAATTACGGCCTTAATTATTATCGTTGTTAACGTCTTAGTGTGATCCCCCTCCGATAATTTTACGTTAATACACCCTGTTTGTTGATGGATGTCACGTCCATCTTTGCCAAAAAAAATGAAACAAATAATTACGATCTTTGTCACTAAAATAATGTTCTTTAAAAAATAAACTGCAGTTTCATAAATAAGAAACATTATTTCAGTTGAGGGTTTTTTCATGTTTAAGAAATCTCTGGTCCTTACTTCCCTTATCGGTACGTCCTTCATGGCTCAGGCCGTTACCGTCGATCTGCGCCATGAATATATCGACAGTGGTGCCAATGCTGACCGTGTCTCGGTCTCACATCGCTTTGCTAACGGGGTCGGTTTTTCTGTAGAAGCTAAATGGAAATCCGGCGGTGATAAAGCCGACCAGCCGTTTGCGGATGTGGTGGGTAACGGGCATGAAGATCAAATTAGCTGGCGCTGGAAAGCGACTGAGAATATTGCACTGACGCCGGCGTTTACCCTTGAAAGTAACGACAGCCGCACAATATATAAACCGAATCTGCATCTGCAATATAGTTTCGACAACGGCTTCTACGTTGCCGCGCGTTATCGTTATGAATATACCCGCTACCCGTCAAGCTCGAATAAAGATGACGACAAAGTTAACCGTGGTGATGCCTGGGTTGGCTGGGTAATGGGTGACTGGCGTACCGAACTCAATTATGTTTATGCGAAGAGTTCTGAAGGTATGGTTCGTAATAATAACAAAGATTATTCCAACGAATATAACGCCAAGCTGGCGTATAAATGGGATAAAAACTGGGCACCGTATGTTGAAGTGGGTAACATCGGCGTGAAAGACACCGATGAACGCCAGACCCGCCTTCGTTTGGGCGTGGCCTATTCTTTCTGATATCACGTTATTCCGCTGAACATTGCCGGGTAGCGCCAGTGCCTACCCGGCTTACTCATGCCTGATAAGCGCCGCCCAATGGGCAAAAGTCCACTAAAAAAAGGCCCTCCTAAACGGAGGGCAAGGCCAGTTACAGAAACACAAACTCAAATCATGCATGCAACATTTCAGGTTGCTCAGGAAGTTTCGCGATATAGAGGGCGGGTTGACCGTCTTTATCGGAACTGAACAGCACCGCTTTCTCATCCGGAGTAAAGGAGGGATGCGGGTGGGTGACCTGGCGGCTATTTGCCACCGTTGCCCAGGAGGTGTCGTGACGGGCAATGCGGAAGTAGCTTTTTTTCGCCACGTCAAAGGCGTACAGATACGGATCGTTATCGATGGTGTAACCGTGCGTATCCTTCACATCAACCGGCGTGCCTGAACCGTCGCCCACCAGCAGGGAACCGTCAACGTTGCTCATCAGATGGGAACAGGCGGGCATTGGCATGACTGCGTCATTGACGCCCGTATCCGGATTGAAGCTGCAGATGGTGCGGCCCTTTTGGCCCTTCAGATAAGAGACATACACAAGGGCAGAACCGTTCGGCACCCAGAATTCATGGGTACAGCTTTCGCCTTCCGCATGCGTTTTCACTTTGCGCACGTGCGTACCATCTTCGTTGACCAGCCACATGCGGGCGTCGACCAGGTCGTGCGGCCCTTCATGGCAAAACGCCACCGTGTTGTCATCAAACGGACGATAGATAGGGTGGCCAAGCCAGTTTTTCTCTTCGTGGATTGTGGTGCTTAAACCGGTTTTCAGATCCACCCGCAGCAGTCGACAGTGCGGCCCCTTATGGAAGAAGTCGTGGAAAATTTTCCAGTCGTTGAGCGGCGTCCAGTCACGTCGGGCGATTTCTATCCCAACCAGTTTGGTGCAGTCGCTGTTGGCGACCCAGGTACCGTAACCGACCCAGTCATCGGGGACACGGTACACCTCGCGTTCTACCAGGGTATGGAGATCCACCTCCAGCAGCGTGCGGTCGTTCTTCACATAGTAGAAGGATTTATTATCCGGAGAGAGGAACCCGCCAAAGGTATTATCCCCTGCGCCTTCCGTCAGCTGTACCGCTTCGGCCTTCTGCAGATCCAGCAGGTAGTAGTTCCAGTGACCGTCAAACGCCCCTGCGAACAGCAGGTGGCTGCCATCATTAAAGAAGCACTTCTGATAGAAGTAGTTGCGGTGACAGGTCACGTCGGGTGGGGTCAGGCGGGTGACTTCCACGCCTGTATCCGGATCGTGGCTGATCTCGTAGTTCAGCTTGACCCGCATACCTTTAGCCATAATGCACTCCTTTGAACGATAAAAGTAGATTAAAAAGTGAGTATTAAATTATCAAAACAATGTTTCATTATGTGTGACTGATGGCGCACTTTGTCTGTTTCATTGGCGAGATTAATGTCTGGCTCTCTTTATCGTGATCCGAACGCCATTTCTGGTATAAACAAATAGAAAAAATGAAACGTTGTTTTAAATGTAATTGAAAACCCCCTTCTCTGGGGCTAGACTGTGCTTATCATGAAAACGGAACGTCGTTTCGTTAATTTTCTGCCTGCGGGCACGATCATTTCTGGAGGTTACGGTGGACGTCAGACAAAGCATCCACAGTGCGCACGCCAAAACGCTGGATACTCAGGGGCTGCGCAATGAGTTTTTAGTCGAGCAGGTGTTCGAGGCCGATAAGTACACCATGGTCTACAGCCATATCGACCGTATTATCGTTGGCGGGATTATGCCGGTGACGCAGACCGTCTCCGTGGGCGGAGAAGTGGGTAAACAGCTTGGTGTGAGCTATTTCCTTGAGCGTCGCGAGCTGGGCGTGATTAACATCGGTGGCCCCGGCACCATCACCGTAGACGGACAGTGCTATGAGATAGGTCATCGCGACGCGTTGTATGTCGGTAAAGGGGCGAAAGAGGTCGTGTTCGCCAGCATCGACAGCGGTAAACCGGCGAAGTTTTACTACAACTGTGCGCCCGCACATACCCCGTATCCCACCAAAAAAGTGACCCCGGCGGATGTCGCCCCGGTGACGCTGGGTGACAACCTCACCAGCAACCGTCGCACCATCAATAAATACTTTGTTCCGGATGTGCTGGAAACCTGCCAGCTCAGCATGGGGCTGACCGAGCTTGCTCCGGGCAACCTGTGGAACACCATGCCGTGCCATACCCACGAGCGCCGTATGGAAGTGTATTTCTACTTCAACATGGACGAGGACGCCTGCGTGTTCCACATGATGGGGCAACCGCAGGAAACGCGCCATATCGTGATGCATAACGAGCAGGCGGTTATTTCGCCGAGCTGGTCTATTCATTCGGGCGTAGGCACGAAAGCGTACACCTTCATCTGGGGTATGGTCGGTGAAAACCAGGTCTTTGATGACATGGACCACGTCGCGGTTAACGAGCTGCGCTAGCCGCAGGCAGTTAAGCATAAACCTGCCTGTTGGTGACAGGCGCTGAAAGATTAAGGAACAAACATGATTCTGGATGCATTTTCTCTGCAGGGTAAAGTGGCTGTGGTGTCCGGTTGTGACACCGGACTGGGCCAGGGTATGGCGTTAGGGCTGGCGGAAGCGGGCTGCGATATCGTCGGGATTAACATTGTTGAGCCTACTGAAACCATCGAGCGCGTCACCGCGCTGGGTCGTCGTTTTCTGAGCCTGACCGCCGATCTGCGTAAAATTGACGCCATCCCTGAACTGCTGGATCGCGCGGTGGCGGAATTCGGCCATATTGACATTCTGGTGAACAATGCCGGACTGATTCGCCGTGAAGACGCGATTAATTTCAGCGAGCGCGACTGGGACGACGTGATGAACCTGAACATTAAGAGCGTGTTCTTTATGTCCCAGGCGGCGGCGAAACACTTCATTGCCCAGAGGAAAGGCGGCAAGATCATTAATATCGCCTCTATGCTCTCCTTCCAGGGCGGTATCCGCGTGCCGTCTTATACCGCATCCAAGAGCGCGGTGATGGGCGTTACCCGTCTGCTGGCAAACGAGTGGGCGAAGCACAACATCAACGTCAACGCGATTGCGCCGGGGTACATGGCGACGAATAACACTCAGCAGTTGCGTGCTGACGAACAGCGTAGCGCGGAAATCCTCGACCGTATCCCGGCGGGCCGCTGGGGCCTTCCGGACGATCTTAAGGGGCCGATTGTATTCCTGGCCTCTCCGGCATCCGATTACATCAACGGCTATACCGTGGCGGTCGATGGCGGCTGGCTGGCGCGTTAATTGCGTATTCCGTCTTAAACCTCTGCCGGTGGGTGGAGGTTTTTTTTGCCCAAAAATTGCCATTATCCATATGGCTCAAGACGAAAAATCCATACTAAAAAATCATAAATGATATGCATCACAGTTTTATTGCTTAAAAATTAAATGATTAATAAAAACTGGCGGTATTTCATCGTTAGTTGAAATTGTAATGTCCATCACAGATCGCTATGCCACAGCGAAATAATCCATATCTTCGCGAATTACGGCCTGACACTTTTCCGCGCTATCTCGTAATTTCAGTTAACGAATTTCGCTGTTCAGGCAGGAAAATATGACATCTATAAATGACTCTACCCTTATGCCCGCCGCGTTGCGTGATACCCGACGCATGAATCAGTTTGTCTCCATCGCGGCTGCAGTGGCCGGTTTACTGTTCGGTCTGGATATTGGCGTGATCGCCGGGGCGCTGCCCTTTATCACCGATCACTTTACGTTGAGTAACCGCCTGCAGGAGTGGGTGGTCAGCAGCATGATGCTGGGTGCGGCCATCGGCGCGCTGTTTAACGGCTGGCTTTCGTTCCGCCTCGGGCGAAAATACAGCCTGATGGTGGGGGCGATTCTGTTTGTCGCTGGCTCCATTGGGTCAGCATTTGCCACGAACGTGGAAATGCTGCTGCTCTCCCGCGTGCTGCTCGGCGTGGCGGTGGGGATTGCCTCTTACACTGCGCCGTTGTACCTCTCCGAAATGGCGAGCGAGAACGTGCGCGGCAAGATGATCAGTATGTACCAGCTGATGGTGACGCTGGGTATCGTGCTGGCGTTTCTGTCTGACACCTATTTCAGCTACAGCGGCAACTGGCGCGCGATGCTGGGCGTGCTGGCGCTCCCGGCGCTGGTGCTGATTGTTCTGGTGATTTTCCTGCCAAACAGTCCGCGCTGGCTGGCGCAAAAGGGCCGTCATGTGGAAGCGGAAGAGGTGCTGCGGATGCTGCGTGATACCTCAGAAAAAGCACGTGAAGAGCTGAATGAGATCCGCGAAAGCCTGAAGCTGAAGCAGGGGGGCTGGGCGCTGTTTAAGATCAACCGCAACGTACGCCGCGCGGTGTTCCTCGGCATGCTGCTGCAGGCGATGCAGCAGTTCACCGGGATGAACATCATCATGTACTACGCGCCACGTATCTTCAAAATGGCGGGGTTCACCACCACGGAACAGCAAATGGTTGCCACGCTGGTGGTGGGGCTGACCTTTATGTTCGCCACCTTTATCGCGGTGTTCACCGTGGATAAAGCCGGACGTAAACCGGCACTCAAGATTGGCTTTAGCGTCATGGCGCTCGGTACGCTGATCCTTGGCTACTGCCTGATGCAGTTTGATAACGGCACGGCCTCAAGCGGTCTTTCCTGGCTCTCTGTTGGCATGACCATGATGTGTATTGCCGGATATGCGATGAGCGCTGCGCCCGTCGTGTGGATCCTGTGTTCCGAAATTCAGCCGCTCAAATGCCGCGACTTTGGTATCACCTGTTCCACGACCACCAACTGGGTGTCGAACATGATCATCGGCGCGACCTTCCTGACGCTGCTGGATTCAATTGGCGCGGCAGGAACCTTCTGGCTCTATACGGTTCTCAACGTCGCGTTTATCGGGGTCACGTTCTGGCTGATCCCTGAAACCAAAGGCGTCACGCTGGAGCATATCGAGCGCAGGCTGATGTCCGGCGAGAAGCTGCGTAATATTGGCGTGTAGTCTGTTGCCGGGTGGCGAAGAGGCCACCCGGTTTTTCGTTAGCGCATCGCGCGTTTCAGAATACGTTCAGCCTGACGCTGGAAGTCAGCGGCGGTCTCTTCCACGGATTTCTGTCCATAATCGATGTACTGTAGAGAGGTGCCGAACTGGGCCACAATCTGCGGATCGTCAAAGTAAGGTGACACGGAAAGTTTGGCCGGCAGAGACTGCGCCAGACGCAGCCCCGCGACCGACGGATCGCTCTCTTTGATGGTGCCGTCTTCGGTCAGGAACTGCACCGCGGCTTTACTCAGCGGCACGCCACGCTCCAGACCCAGCGTATCTACTCCCTCTTTGCTGTTCAGCAGGAAGTTAATCAGTTTCGCCGCCGCTTCCGGGTTTTTGGTGGATTTACCAATCGAGAGCATCTGCGCCGGTTTGAAGAAAAGGCCCGCATCGGTTGCGCCCGGCAGCATCGGGTAACTGCCCAGCACCAGTTTTGCCGGTGGCTTCAGGTTATCGGAATACTTGTTGATGGTGGAGTTCCACATGTAGGTTCCCGCCCATTCTCCCTGGATCCACGGCTTCATCTCATACATGTTGCTCTTACCAAACGACGCATAGTATTTGGTGTCCGGCATGACGTGGCTATCCACCAGCGTTTTGTAGGTCTGGAAGAATTCCACCCACTGCGCTTTGCTGTAGGCGAACTTCTTGGTTTTCTCGTCCACGGCAGGGATGTTGTACTTCTGAATCATGTACGAGTTCAGCAACGCCAGCGTGTCCTGATGCTCCAGCACGACCGGGTAGTACTGCTTGCCGAGTTTACTCTCGAATGTTTTACCCGCCGCCATTAGCTCGTCCCAGGTTTTCGGGTATGCAATACCGGCTTTTTTCCAGGTCTCGTCGTTGAAGTAGAACACGCGTGCGGTGACGGAGATCGGAATGCCGTTCAGCTTGCCGTTGATGGTGGTGGACTGAAGTTCTTTGGGATCGAACTGGGTCAGGTCGATCACGTCTTTCATTTTGTTCAGGTCGTAGAACCCGTCGCCGGTTTTCGAGAAGATTGGCAGCCAGTTCCAGTTGGTCTGCATCACATCCGGCTCGGTTCCGCCCGCGATTTGGGTGGTCAGGCGGGAGAGGTGCCCATCCCAGCCGGTGTACTCTGCTTTAACGTTGATATCCGGGTTCTGCTTATGGAATTCCTCCAGCGCTTTCAACGTCACCTGATGGCGGCCATTACCGCCCCACCAGGACATGCGTAATTCGACATCTTGCGCCATCGATGGCAAAGCGGTAAGGGCCAGCGTCGCGGAGATTGCTGCGCTTAAAAGCACTTTTTTCATTTTTATAAACTCCATCAGAGAGAGAGGTTCTGTTCAGTTTTTGCGTCAAAAATATGACATTTATTCATATCAAATTTGAAATACACCTTGCGATGAAGGCCTTTATCAATCATGGGCTTAGCTTCATCGGAAGGAATTCTGGCGGTCAGTTCGTAGTCCGCAACCTTCAGATAGACGAAGAATTCGTGGCCCATGTTTTCCACGCGAACCATTTCGCCACTGCAGCCCCCGTCAACGAATGGTACGTCGGAGAGGGAAACGAATTCCGGACGTACGCCGTAGTAAATGGCCTGCCCGGCATAAGCGGAGACTTTCTCCTGCATCCCGGCGTTCAGCGGCATGGTTTCATTGCCGATGGCGATGTGCAGTTTCCCGGCGCTTTTCACCAGCAGGCTTTGACGAATGTTCATCTCCGGCGCGCCGATAAAGCCTGCCACGAACATGTTTTTCGGCTTGTGGTAGAGGTTGTCCGGGGTATCAACCTGCATGATGTGGCCGAGCTTCATCACGCAGATGCGGTCGCCCATGGTCATCGCTTCGGTCTGGTCGTGGGTGACGTAGACGGTGGTCGCCGGTTTACCGGATTTCTTCAACTGCTTGTGCAGGTCGGAAATACGAATGCGCATTGAGGCGCGTAGTTTGGCGTCGAGGTTTGACAGCGGTTCGTCGAACAGGAATACATCCGGCTTTTTCACAATCGCACGGCCTACCGCCACGCGCTGTGCCTGGCCGCCGGAAAGCTGGCGTGGCAGGCGGTCGAGTAACTCTTCCAGCTCAAGGATTTTGGCCGCTTCGTTGACCTGAGATTCAATCTGATCTTTTGGCAGTTTGCTCAGCTTCAGACCAAAGGCCAGGTTTTCGCGCACCGTCATGTGGGGATAGAGCGCGTAGTTCTGGAACACCATCGCAATCCCGCGCTCTTTCGGCGCGAGGTTGTTCACAATCTTATCGCCGATGCGGACTTCACCCCCGCTGATGGTTTCCAGGCCGGCCAGCATGCGCAGGGTGGTGGATTTGGCGCAGCCGGAGGGGCCGACGATCACCATGAACTCTCCTTCAGCGATTTTCAGGTCAATGGCATGTACCGCTTTAAAGCCGTTGGAGTAGACCTTTTCCAGTTTGTTGAAGATAACTTCAGCCATAATATTTCCCTCTTAACCTTTAATTCCGCTGCTGGTGACGCCCTGGACGAAGTAGCGCTGTGCCAGGAAGAAGACAATGATGGATGGCAGAATGGAGATGCTCGCCATTGCCAGAATTTCGTTCCACGGCGCCCCTTCGGTGACGTCGATGGACATTTTCAGCGCCAGTGCAATCGGGTATTTATCCACGCTGTAGACATAAATCAGCGGCCCGATAAAGTCGTTCATTGACCACATGAACTGGAACAGGGCGACGGAGATAATGGCCGGTTTCAGGATCGGCACCACCACGTACCACAGCACCTGAAGCGAGTTACAGCCGTCAATTTGCGCCGCCTCCTCCATGTCACGCGGCACGCCGCGCAGGAACTGGATAAGCATGAAGACGAAGAACCCCTGGGTAGCGAAGGCCAGCGGCAGGTACAGCGGCATATAGCTGTTGAGCATGCCCATTTCACGGAACATCAGGTACTGCGGGATCAGCAGCACGGTGCTGGGGAGCAGCATGGTGGTGATGAGGGTAGCGAACCAGAATTTCTTCCACGGGATTTCAAAGCGCGCAAAGCCGTACGCCACGATGGTGGAGGAGATAATGGTCAGGATCACTTTCGGGATCACATACTTAAAGGTGTTCAGCATGTAATGGCCGAAGTTGTATTCGGTACCGGTTTTCCAGCCATTCACAAAACCGTCCCAGGTCGCATGGGCAGGCCACAGGCTGAGAGTGGTGAAAATCTCGTGGTTCGGTTTGAACGACGCCGAGAACATCCACACCAGCGGATAAAGCATCAGCAGGCCGACAAACAGCAGGATCACGTAGCGCACAGCGGCGTTAATTTTCTCTCTGCGCAGCGTGCGGGCGACTTCACGCTCGGCAATCGTCCTCGCCGTGGAAAGTTGTTGGATATCAGCCATTTTTGCCTCCTTTATCGGCGGAGTAGAACACCCAATATTTCGATGACTTAAAGGCGATACCGGCAAAAATGGCCACCACCAGGAACAGGATCCACGCCAGTGCTGCGCCGTAACCCATGTCAAAGTATTTAAACGCGGTTTCGTAGATGTAGAGTGAGAACAGGTAAGTGGAATACGTTGGCCCGCCGCCGGTAATGACATACGGTCCAGTAAATTCCTGGAACGCCTGGGTGGTCTGCATAATGAAGTTGAAGAAAATCACCGGCGTGATCAGCGGCACGGTCACTTTCGTGAACATCTGCCATTTGGATGCCCCATCGATCATCGCCGCTTCATACTGCGACTGCGGTACGTTTTGCAGCGCGGCCAGGAAGATGACCATCGCGGAACCGAACTGCCAGACGCGCAGCAGGGTGACCGACATCAGGGCCAGCGAGGGCTCACCCAGCCAGTTCACCGGGTCAAAACCAAATACGCCAATAAAGCTGTTCAGCAGACCATCAATGGCAAAGAGCGCGCGCCACAAAACAGCAATGGCCACGGAGCTGCCGAGGATCGACGGAATATAGTAGGCGGTACGGAAGAATCCAATACCGCGTAATTTAAAGTTCAGAACAAACGCAATCCCTAATGCAAAGGCGAGCTTCAGGGGGATAGTCAGAAATACATACGCAAACGTCACTCCCATTGATGTCCAGAAGAGCGTGTCTTCCGTAAACATGTAGCGATAATTTTCAATGCCGTTAAATACCGGCGGGCTCATCAGGTCATAATCCGTAAAACTCAGGAAAAACGATGAGACGAAGGGGAAAGCCGTAAAGAGTATCAACCCAATGATGTAGGGTGATATCCACGCGAGCCCCAGCAGCTTGTTTTCATTCATACTTACCTACCTGGTAATCAATGGTTTAAAACGGAATCTGCGTCTGTAACAACCTTTCAGGCTGTCGAAACCGAGCCTGAACGGCAATGTTCTGGGTAATACGTGTCACGGTTACTTCATTTAACTTTGTTTTATAAGACTTTTTCCGATTTCATCGTTGAGCGAAACGCCTGGGTTTCAATACGGTAGAACTCGTGTTCCTGGATAATAAAACGCCGTTTTATTTTATATTATTGCTATTTGTTTCTGCGTCATTCGCTTAATAGCGGAAATGTGATCAAAGTCGAAACGGTGTTTCAATAAGGTGATGAGGATGGCATTTTTGCGCTATTTCAGGCGTTCAAAGAAGAGAGAGGAGGGCGGGCGGAAAGAACCGGATGATTAATAAAGACAATACCGTGGAGAAACTAACTACTAATTCTGATAGCAGGTCTACAGCTGGATCATTCTTTCGTTCAGATAATTCTTACTTTCTTGTATCATCGGACCACTGTAACCAATCAGGCAGAAATGGTCTGCACCCTCAAAAGAAGAATGGCTATGTCAGCAATGGATTTCAAAAAAAATACGGATCTCGACTTCCCCCATTACGCGGCCCCGGCAGTCAGTTCCAAAGAAATTGACCTTCTGGGACTGTTAGAAGTTCTTCTGGCGGCAAAAAAACGTATCGTCGTGATTGCCTTCGCATTCGCACTGGTTGGACTGGCCATCGCGTTCTTACTGCCACAAAAATGGACCAGTAAAGCGGTGATCACACCGGCGGAACAGACGCAGTGGAACCCGCTGCGCCAGATGATGGTCGCCCTGCAGGTGCTCGACGTGGACGTGAAAATTACCCGTCCGGACGTGTTTAACCAGTTTATTAAAAAGTTCCAGTCGCAGTCGTTGCTTGAGGAGTACATGAAATCCTCACCTTACGTGATGGCACAGCTGGAAGGCACTGATGTGGATCCGCTTGAGCTGCATCGTGCGGTGGTCAATATCTCCGAAAAGATGAAAGCGGTAGATAACACCCTGGCAAAAGACGCGGATAAAGCGCCGTACGTCTCGTGGACATTGAGCTTCACCGCGCCGACGGCGGGGGATGCGCAAACGGTTCTTAAAGGTTACGTGGATTACATCTCGCAGATTGTTGAGCAGGAAACCATGGAGAATATCCGTAACCAGATCACCCTGAAAACCAAAGTGGTGGAGCAGCAGCTGGAGCTGGATCGGGTACGTCTGACGAATGTTCACAACACCAATCTGCAGCGTCTTAACTATTCTCTGGAAGTGGCCAACGCGGCGGGCATCAAAAAGCCGGTCTACAGCAACGGTCAGGCGGTTAAAGACGATCCGGATTACTCCGTCGCGCTCGGTGCCGACGGTATCGCGCAAAAACTGCAGATTGAAAAAAATCTCAAGGATATCGCTGAGCTGAACGCGGACTTCCAGAACCGGGAATACTACCTGGCGCAGCTGAAAAAGCTGTCTGTCGAAGACGTCAAACTTGAACCGTTCAAGTATCAGCTCTCTCCATCCATGCCGGTGAAAAAAGACGGTCCGGGCAAAGCCCTGATTGTGATCCTGTCGGGACTGCTGGGCGGGCTATTTGCCTGTGGCAGCGTATTACTGCGTGAGGCCATGCTCAGCCGCAATCCTCTGGTCGAGCCTGTAACGGAATAAAAAACGCAGACGAGAAGGGCGCTGTCATCAGCGCCCTTTTTTTATTTCAAAAAATCCTCACGTACCGGCGTGAAGGTATCCAGCAGCGTGCCGGGTTTAAGACACACGCAGCCGTGCATCACATGTGGCTTTTTGTAGAGGGTATCCCCAGCCGTCACCACATGTTTTTCATCTCCAATCGTGAACTCAAACTCGCCGGACAGCACATAGGTTAACTGTTCATGAGGATGGTTATGCAGTGGGCCTGTCGCGCCCTGTTCAAAATTCACCTCCACCGCCATCATTTTACCGCCATGGGCAAGAATACGGCGCGTCACGCCGTTCCCCAGATCGTCAAGCGTGGTCTCGTTGTGGAAAATAAACATATCGTCACCCCAGAATGTATTAAAACAATGTTTCATTTAATTTATATCACCAGGGGTTAAAAAGAAACGACGTGATAAAGAACTGGAAACACGATCACAAGTTTGCTTCACTGGGATAAACACATAAGGAGGGATGATGAAAACGATCGGCCTGTTAGGGGGGATGAGCTGGGAATCGACAATCCCCTATTACCGCCTGATTAATGAAGGGGTGAAGCAACGTCTGGGGGGCCTGCATTCTGCCAGCCTGCTGCTGCACAGCGTAGATTTCCATGAAATCGAAGCCTGCCAGTCGAGCGGTGAATGGGATAAAGCCGGGGAAATACTGGCCGAGGCCGCGCTGGGGCTGGAGCGTGCGGGAGCAGAGGGGATTTTGCTCTGTACCAACACCATGCATAAAGTCGCGTCCCATATCGAAGCGCGCTGTTCGCTGCCCTTCCTGCACATTGCCGATGCAACCGGGCGGGCCATCACCGCATCCGGGTTACGTCGTGTGGCGCTGCTGGGAACGCGCTACACCATGGAGCAGGATTTTTACCGCGGTCGGTTGAGCAGCCAGTTTGGCATTGAAAGCCTGATCCCGGATGAGGCAGACCGGGCCCGCATCAACCAGATTATCTTTGATGAACTCTGCCTCGGGACCTTTAGCGAATCATCCCGGGCATATTACGTCAGCGTGATTGAAAAACTCGCGCAGCAGGGGGCGGAAGGGGTGATCTTCGGCTGTACGGAAATCGGTTTACTGGTGCCGGTTGAGCAAAGCCCGATTCCGGTCTTCGATACCGCCGCGATTCATGCCGCCGATGCCGTGGAGTTTATGCTGTCATAAACTTTGCCGATCGGATAAACGAAGCGCCACCTGACGGGCATGGGTTATCAGGTGCTCCGTAAACGCCTCCACCAGCGCTGAGACCGGGCGATGGAGGGGGCGGATCAGGCTCACGGTGAACGGGACTGACAGGCTAAACGGGCGGATGACAATATCGCGCCCGGCGTAATCCAGCGCCGTCAGTGGATTCACCACCGAAACGCCCACCCCGGCGCGCACCATGGCGCAAATGGAGGCCGCACTGTGGGTCTCGACCACCATCCTGCGCTTCACCTGATGCTCGGCAAACAGTGAATCCAGCAGCTGCCGGTAGCTGTCGGTTTGTGACAGGCTAATGTAGTTTTCACCGTGAAAATCCGCTGGCGTCAGAATCTGCTTGCGGGCAAGCGGGTGCCCGGCTGGCAGCACGCACACCTCATCTAAAGAGAGCAGTTCCGTGCGTTCCGTTCCCGCGGGCGTAGAGAGGGTTTCGGTCAGGCCTAAATCATGGCGCTGTGCGGAGAGCCACTCCTCGAGCAGCGGTGACTCCTGCGGGACAATCGTGAGATTCACCTCCGGATATCGGGCCAGAAAAGGCTGGAGCAGCGTCGGCAAAAAAGACTGCGAAAAGACGGGCAGGCAAACAATCGATAGCTCGCCCTGCCGAAACTCGCGCAGGCTTTCCGCCGCACTGACAATGCGATCCAGGCCGTACCATGAGCGCTGCACCTCTTCGAACAGGCGCAGCCCCTGTACCGTCGGGTGAAGCCTGCCCCGGGTGCGTTCGAACAGCTTCAGTCCCAGCACTTTCTCGAATCGCGCCAGCTCGCGGCTGACCGTTGGCTGCGAGGTATGGAGCATCTGCGCAGCCTCGGTGAGGTTGCCCGTGGTCATCACGGCGTGAAAAATCTCGATATGGCGCAAATTGACGGCGGGCATAGGTCACCTGAATACAAAGAACTGTCCATATCATTTTTGCATAGACTCGCGATAAAACGATATTTTTTATTCTCTTCCTGCTGTGGCGTAATCATAAAAAAATGTCACCCCGGAGAAAGACCATGCCACGCCCGCTTAACCAGACTGATACCGATTTGAATGCCGAAAACCTGCTACGCCTGCCTGCCGAGTTTGGCTGTCCGGTGTGGGTCTACGACGCGCAGATTGTTCGCGAGAAGATTGCTGCCCTGCATCAGTTTGACGTGGTGCGTTTTGCCCAGAAGGCGTGCTCCAATATCCACATTCTGCGTCTGATGCGTGAGCAGGGTGTGAAGGTCGACTCCGTCTCCCTGGGGGAGATTGAGCGCGCGCTGGCGGCCGGGTTTGATCCGAAAGCCGATCCTGACGCGATTGTGTTTACCGCCGATGTGATCGACGACGCCACGCTTGCTCGCGTCCATGAGCTGCAGGTGCCGGTAAACGCCGGGTCCGTGGATATGCTGGAACAGCTTGGGCAAGTTTCTCCGGGCCACCGCGTCTGGCTGCGCGTGAACCCTGGCTTTGGTCACGGTCATAGCCAAAAAACCAATACCGGCGGCGAAAACAGCAAGCACGGTATCTGGTATGCCGATATGCCCGCCGCCCTGGACGTACTGCAGCGTTACAATCTGAAGCTGGTGGGCATTCATATGCACATCGGCTCCGGCGTGGATTACGCGCACCTTGAGCAGGTTTGTGGCGCAATGGTGCGCCAGGTGATCGAGTTTGGTCAGGATCTGGAGGCGATCTCCGCCGGGGGCGGTCTTTCCATTCCTTACCGTGAAGGGGAAGAGGCGATCGACACCGATCACTATTACGGCCTGTGGAGCGCCGCGCGTGACCAGGTCGCCGCGCATCTTGGTCATGCCGTGAAGCTGGAAATTGAGCCGGGTCGTTTCCTGGTGGCTGAATCCGGGGTGCTGGTGGCGCAGGTTCGCAGCGTGAAAGAGATGGGCTCGCGCCACTTTGTGCTGATTGACGCCGGCTTTAACGATCTGATGCGCCCGTCAATGTACGGCAGCTATCACCACATTTCGGCTCTGGCTGCCGATGGCCGCGATTTAACTCACGCGCCGCGTATCGAGACGGTTGTCGCGGGCCCGCTGTGTGAGTCTGGTGATGTCTTTACCCAGCAGGAAGGGGGGAAAGTGGAAACCCGCGCGCTGCCGGAAGTTAAACCAGGCGACTATCTGGTGCTGCACGATACCGGTGCGTACGGGGCGTCAATGTCCTCAAACTACAACAGCCGCCCGCTGCTGCCAGAAGTGTTGTTTGATAACGGCAAGGCGCGGCTGATCCGCCGCCGCCAGACCATTCAGGAACTGCTGGCGCTGGAACTCGTCTGAGTGAAGTACGGCCCCGTCGTGACCGAGTCGCGTAATACCAGCGTACCGGTGAACGGCGGGATCGCATCGACCGGTTGGTTTTTTGCCAGCCGGATCGCCTGATCGATAGCCGTAACGATCATATTGTCGATAGGCAGGTAAACCGACGAGAGCGCAGGCTCCAGCCATTTCGCGCATGGGGCATCGTCAAAGCCAAACAGGGAAATATCCTGTGGGATCCGCAGCCCCGCCTGGTGTAGCGCCTTGGACGCACCCAGCGCCATATCATCGTTACAGGCAAACAGAGCGCTAAACGCTATACCGTCGGCAATCAGCTCTTTGCAGAGCTCATATCCTCGCGTCATTCCCGCATCGCCATACTTAATCCGCCGCTCGTCCAGACGAATGCCGTGCTTTTCCAGCGCCTTACGGTAGCCCATCAGCCTCGCTTTCCCGGTTGGCGTGTGGATCGGGACGGTGATACAGGCGATCTCCCGGTGGCCGTGGTTGATCAGGTAATCCACGGCCTTAAAGGCGGCATCCTGCTGTTCGAAGAACACGCAGCGATCGGGCGCCTGGCTGACTTCACGGTTGATGACCACCAGCGGGGTTTGCACCGAATGGATCAGCTTCATGATCGCTTTTTCGCTCATGTAGCGGGTGTAAAGCACGATGGCATCGCATTTGCGATCGGCCAGCATTTGTACCGCCTGCTCTTCCTGCTCCGGGGCGTCGTGACCATCTGTGACGATCAGCTGCTTGCCGTGGGTTTCCGTCTGTCGGGAGGCCTGCTGAAGAAGACGACCAAAGTAAAAACCATCAAAGGTAGAGACCACCAGACCAATGCTGTTGCTGGTCTGGTTTGCCAGCGAACGCGCGAGAAAATTCGGGCGGTAGCCCAGCTCTTCCATCGCATTAAACACCTGCTGACGCGTACTCTCTTTAACCTGACCTGTGCCGTTCAGCACGCGCGATACCGTGGCTTTCGACACGCCCGCGCGCAATGAGACATCCAGCATTGTTGCCATTAGACATTCCTGATTCCACGTAACGATCTGCAGTTTAACACAGACCATCCGGTGCATAAGCGATGCGGGAAGGGCAAAACTTCCAGCACGATCACGCTTTTAGGTAACGATCGGTCAGTTCGAAATACCGGGTTTTAAGTGGTATGCCAAAATCGATATAAACCGCATTTTGGAATACCTGTTACGTCGTTGAGAGCTTAATCACAGAACAAAACCCGACATGAAGCTATTTTTGGTATGCCAATAGTATCCGGCTGTACACCTTATCCAATAAAAGCCCTTTTACTGAGGTATTACCCTATGGCATTACAGGAAAAACTGATCGACGCTCTGGGCAGTTTTGCCACAAAATTCAACAGTTATCGCTATATCATGGCGATCAAGTCTGCCTTTATTACCTTAATGCCGGTCATCATCGTTGGGGCATTCTCTGTCTTGATCTCCAATATGGTACTGGATCCGAAAAATGGCCTGGCGAGCTTCCAGTCCCTCTCTTTTCTCGCCACGCTAAAACCCATCACCAGCGCGCTCAATTACGCCACCCTGAATTTCCTTAACATTGGCGCGGTGTTCTTAATCGGTATCGAACTGGGCCGCATCAACGGGATCAAATCCTTATTCCCTGGCCTGCTGGCGGTGATCTGCTTTATCTGCGTGACGCCGACCACCGTCGAGATGCTGGTGGATGGTGAAATGCACGTGGTGAAAGACGTGCTGCTGCGTCAGTTCTCTGATACCCGTAGCCTGTTCCTCGGCATGTTTATCGCGATTCTGTCGGTAGAAATTTACTGCTGGCTGGAAAACCGCAAGGGGCTGAAGATCAGGATGCCGGACACCGTACCGCCAAACGTGGCGGCATCGTTCTCCGCACTGATCCCGGCGATCATCACCACTACCGCGATTGCCACATTGGGTTTCGTCTTCCATCAACTCACCGGCATGTATCTCTATGACGCGGTCTATCAGGTGGTGCAACAGCCGCTGGAGCGCGTGGTGCAAAGCCTGCCGGGCATTCTGCTGCTGATGTTTGTCGCACAGCTTTTCTGGGTGATTGGTATTCACGGCAACCAGATGATCAAGCCGATCCGCGAGCCGCTGCTGTTAGGCGCCATCACCGTTAATATGAGCGCCTTTGAGCAGGGCAAAGAGGTGCCGAATATCATCACCATGCCGTTCTGGGATGTGTACATGAGCATCGGCGGGTCGGGGCTGACCATCGGCCTGCTGATCGCGGTCATGATTGCCACCAAACGCAAAGAGATGAAAGAGATCGCCAAGCTTTCCATTGGTCCGGGGCTCTTTAACATCAACGAGCCGGTGATCTTCGGCATGCCAATCATGCTTAACCCGATCCTCGCCATTCCTTTCATTATCACGCCGCTGGTGACCGGCTCTATCGGTTACTTTGCCACCGTAACCGGCTTTGCCGGTAAAGCCGTGGTGATGGTGCCGTGGACCACGCCGCCGCTGATCAACGCCTGGCTCTCCACTGCCGGATCGATGGGGGCGGTCATCACTCAGCTTATCTGCATTGTGACTGCCGTCATTATCTACCTGCCGTTTGTGAAGATTGCTTCACGACGTGCCGAACAGGCCGCGCTGCAACAGGCGACCGACAATGCATGAGGATGTGATGACGACAAAACAGATAACCATTCCGCAGGATTTCATTCTGGGCGCGGCCGCGTCAGCCTGGCAAACCGAAGGCTGGAGCGGCAAAAAGGCGGGGCAGGATTCGTGGATCGATCTCTGGTACAAAAACGATCGCCACGTCTGGCACAACGGCTATGGCCCGGCGGTGGCGACCGACTTTATCAACCGCTTTCGCGAGGATGTGGCGCTGATGAAGCAGGCGGGGCTGACGCACTACCGAACCTCGATTAACTGGTCACGTTTTTTAACCGACTATGAAAAAGTGACGGTGGACGAGGAGTACGCCGCCTATTACGACGCGTTGTTTGATGAGATGCACCGTCAGGGTATTGAGCCGATGATCTGCCTCGAGCATTACGAGCTGCCGGGCGTGCTGCTTGACACTTACGGCGGCTGGGCTTCAAAGCAGGTTGTCGAGCTGTTTGTCCGCTATGCGGAAAAAGTCTTTGAACGCTACCACGGTAAAGTCACCCGCTGGTTTACCTTCAATGAACCGATCGTGGTACAGACCCGCGTTTATCTCGATGCGCTGCGCTGGCCCTACGAGCAGAATACCGGTAACTGGATGCAGTGGAACCACCATAAGGTTCTGGCGACGGCAAAGGTTGTGCAGCTGTTTCGCGCCAAAGGGTACCCTGGCTCGGTTGGCTGTATTCTCAACCCCGAAGTCACCTATCCCCGCTCGTGCGCGCCGCACGATGTTAACGCCGCAGAGAAGTACGATCTGTTCTATAACCGCGTATTTCTCGATCCGCTGGTGCACGGGCGCTACCCGTCAGAACTGTTTACGCTGCTGGAACAGCATCAGGTGGCGTGGGACTACACCGCAGAAGAGCTGGAACTGATTGCGCAGAACACCGTCGATGAGCTGGGGATAAACCTCTATTACCCGCATCGGGTGAAAGCGCCGTCTCGTGCCTGGCACCCGGAGACACCGTTCCACCCGGCGTACTACTACGAACCGTTCGAACTGCCAGGACGGCGAATGAATAAATCCCGCGGCTGGGAAATCTACCCCCGCATTATCTACGATATGGCGATGCGGATAAAAAATGACTACCGCAACATCGACTGGTTCGTGGCGGAGAGCGGGATGGGCGTGGAGAACGAAGCGCAGTTTCGCAACAGTGACGGGGTCATTGACGACGAGTACCGCATTGCGTTCATTCGCGAGCACCTCTATTACACGCTGCTGGCGCGGGAGGAGGGGGCAAACTGTCATGGCTATATGCTGTGGGCCTTCACGGACAACGTATCGCCGATGAACGCCTTCAAAAACCGCTACGGGCTGATTGAGATCGATCTCGATAACAATCGCGCCAGGCGGGCGAAAAGGTCGGCGAGCTGGTTCCGGCAGCTGCGCGATGCGCGCGTGCTCACGCTCCCGGTCGATGATGAATGGAAGTAAGCGAAAACCATGCTGGTTCTGGTAAAATAGCGCACAAACTGGCCGGGAGGACGCCCGGCCTGCGCATTAACTGAAAAAACAGGTGAAAACGTGGATAAGGCTGTCATCCTGCCGGAAAAAAAACAGTACCAGGAAATTGGCGAGGATTTACGGGCGCAAATTATCCAGGGGCACTATCCCGTAGGTTCCCGTCTGCCGCCCGAGCGAAATATTGCTGAGAAGTACGGCGTAAGCCGTACCATCGTGCGTGAGGCATTGTTGATGCTGGAGCTGCAGGGCACGGTGGATATCCGCCAGGGGTCTGGCGTTTATGTGATGCGCATTCCTGAAGAACACGAAAACGAAGAAGAACGTTTTCTGAACAGCGACGTCGGCCCCTTTGAGATCCTGCAGGCGCGCCAGCTCCTCGAAAGCAACATCGCCGCGTTTGCTGCCAAAATGGCGACACGCGCAGACATCGACAATCTGCGCCGTATTATTGAGCAGGAGCAGCGCGCCATTGCCGCCAACGATAACAGCCAGGACAACAATAAAATGTTTCACCTGGTGCTGGCGGGGGCAACGCAAAACCAGATGCTGCTGGCAACGGTAGAGAGTATCTGGCACCACATGGACAGCAGCCCGCTGTGGCAGCAATTCAATGGGCATATCGCCAGCCGTGCATACCGCCTGAAATGGCTGGGCGACAGGCAAACTATCCTCGCGGCGCTGCGTCGTCGTGACGTGATGGGCGCCTGGCAGGCGATGTTCCAGCATCTGGAAAATGTGAAAAAGAGCTTACTTGAACTCTCCGATGAAGATGCGCCGGATTTTGACGGTTATCTTTTTGAATCTGTGCCCGTGTTTCAGGGGAAGCTGGTGTGACTATTCTGCCTCTCTATGCCGCGCCTCAGTATGCGGAACAGGTAACTGACTGGATCTGGCAGGCGTTCGGTGACGGGCTTACGCGGGCGTTTTTCCAGAGCATCGTTGAACACAGCCAGACGCCGGGCGCGTTACCGTTGACCTTTATTGCTCTGGAGGGCGAACAGCTTCTGGGTACGGTCGGGATCTGGCGCTGCGATTTAATCACCCGACAGGATCTTTGTCCGTGGCTGGCTGCGCTGTACGTTGATGAAGCGGCGCGTGGTAACGGACTGGCGGGAAAACTGCAGCAGCATGTTATCGCCTATGCCGCACAGGCCGGGTATCACGAACTGCATCTGTGGTCTGCCTGCCGCGACTTCTACGAACGTTACGGCTGGCAGTACATTGGCGATGCGCTCGAATACCCGAACAAAACGGTACATCTGTATCGCTATTCCTCTCCCGCTTCTGCTGGCGAACCTACAGAGTGACGGCGGACTAAGGTGGGGCTGAACAGGTGGGTGATATCCGGTGGCTGGCGTTGTTCGGCCAGCGCCAGTGCCAGCTCCGCAGCCTGCGTTGCCATTGTGATAATCGGGTAACGTACGGTGGTCAGGCGGGGACGCACGTAGCGGGACACCAGCACATCATCGAAGCCAATGAGTGAAATTTCTCCCGGCACCTCGATTCCGTTGTCATTTAACACCCCCATTGCCCCGGCGGCCATCGAGTCGTTATAGCTGGCAACCGCCGTGAAATTCCGTCCACGCCCCAGCAGCTCTGTCATTGCCTGTTCGCCGCCACTCTCATCTGGCTCGCCGTAGGCCACCAGCCGGTCATTACACGGCAAACCGTTTTCGCGCAGGGCATCGTAGTAGCCCTGCAGGCGATCTTCGGCATCGGAAATCGGGTGATTGGAGCAGAGATAACCAATGCGGGTATGGCCCTGCTGAATCAAATGGCGGGTAGCAAGCCAGGCGCCGTAGCGGTCGTCGAGTGCCACGCAGCGTTTCTCAAAACCGGGAATAATTCGGTTGATGATCACCATGCCGGGGATCTGCTTCATCAGATGAATGAGTTCAGCATCGGGGATCATTTTGGCGTGAACAACCAGCGCAGCGCAGCGGTGGCGCATCAGCTGTTCGATAGCCTGGCGTTCTTTTTGTTCGTTGTGATAGCCATTGCCGATCAGCAGAAAATTGCCGGTCTGATAAGAAACCTGTTCAACCGCTTTTACCATAGCGCCGAAAAACGGGTCAGACACATCGCCCACCACCAGTCCGATGGTTTCAGTAGACTGTTGGGCAAGGGCGCGGGCGTTGGCATTCGGATGGTAATTCAATGATTCCATGGCGTTTTGCACCGCCTGGCGTGATGCGTCACTGGCTTTAGGGGAGTCGTTAATCACGCGCGAGACGGTCGCCACGGAAACACCAGCCAGACGGGCCACATCCTTTATTGTCGCCATTACATACCTTCTTAGTGGGGGTAAGCGTTTACACACGAAATAGTGTTGCGGAAAAGCGCCGTGCATTCAAGGGGCGCGGGGTTTCGCCCTCCACAAACGTGACGCAGCACAACCCTGGCCGTGTAATCGTTACACGGCCAGTCATGTCTGAATAATGTCAATCTGAACCTTTAGTTACACTTTGCCTCAGGCTGTTGCGATTGTCCGATGGCGAGGATGAGGGGGAGATTGATAGAGTCGAGATCCCAGAGGTATTGATTGGTGAGAATTCTTAGTACGGTTTCGTACTCTTCTCTTGCACCAACCTGCGCGGATGCGCAGGTTTTTTTTCGCCTCAACTTTGCAGTCGCTCCCGTATCACTTCTCGTGTAATCTGCCACCATTTACTATCAACCCTTCACACTGGCTGGCAAAGGGAGTTGAGATGCTTTTTGGGTTCTTCCGTACACTCTTCCGTATTCTCTTTCGCATTCGCGTCACTGGCGATGCTCAGGCGCTTCGCGGCGAACGCGTTCTTATCACACCAAACCATGTTTCCTTTATCGACGGCATTCTGCTGGCGCTATTTCTGCCCGTGCGTCCGGTGTTTGCGGTTTATACCTCCATCAGCCAGCAGTGGTACATGCGCTGGCTCACGCCGCTGATTGATTTTGTGCCGCTCGACCCGACCAAACCGATGATGATTAAACATCTGGTGCGTCTGGTGGAGCAGGGGCGTCCGGTGGTTATTTTCCCGGAAGGGCGCATCTCGGTGACCGGTTCACTGATGAAAATCTACGACGGCGCCGGGTTTGTCGCGGCGAAGTCAAAAGCAACCGTGGTGCCACTGCGTATTGAAGGGGCGGAGCGCTCCTATTTCAGCCGTCTGAAAGGGCTGGTAAAGCAGCGCGTGTTCCCAAAAATTACGTTGCATATCCTGCCGCCAACGTCGTTACCGATGCCTGACGCGCCCCGTGCACGCGATCGCCGTAAAATTGCCGGAGAGATGCTGCACCAGATTATGATGGAAGCGCGTATGGCGGTTCGCCCGCGCGAGACGCTGTATGAATCCCTGCTGTCGGCACAGCACCGCTACGGCGCGAAGAAAAACTGCATCGAAGACATCAACTTTACCCCGGATACCTATCGCAAGCTGCTGACCAAAACATTGTTCGTGGGCCGTATTCTTGAGAAGTACAGTCAGCAGGGCGAAAAGATTGGCCTGATGCTGCCCAACGCAGGCATCAGTGCGGCGGTGATTTTTGGAGCCGTTTCCCGTGGCCGTATTCCGGCGATGATGAACTACACGGCGGGCGTGAAAGGGCTGACCAGCGCCATCACGGCAGCGCAAATCAAAACCGTCTTTACCTCCCGCCAGTTCCTCGACAAAGGCAAACTGTGGCATCTTCCTGAACAGCTTACCCAGGTACGCTGGGTCTTCCTGGAAGATCTTAAAGCGGACGTGACGACAGGCGACAAACTGTGGATTTTTGCTCATCTGCTGATGCCGCGTCTGGCCCAGGTGAAACAGCAGCCGGAAGACGACGCGATTATCCTCTTCACCTCTGGCTCTGAAGGCAACCCGAAAGGCGTCGTCCACAGTCACAAGAGTATTCTGGCGAACGTTGAGCAGATCAAAAGCATTGCCGACTTTACCGCGAAAGACCGGTTTATGTCAGCGCTGCCGCTGTTCCACTCGTTTGGTCTGACGGTGGGGCTTTTCACGCCGCTGCTGACCGGTGCCGAAGTCTTCCTTTATCCAAGCCCGTTGCATTACCGCATTGTGCCGGAGCTGGTGTATGACCGTAACTGTACCGTGTTGTTTGGAACCTCAACCTTCCTCGGGAACTACGCGCGTTTCGCCAATCCGTATGACTTCTTCCGCGTGCGCTACGTGGTTGCTGGCGCGGAAAAACTGCAGGAGAGCACGCGACAGATCTGGCAGGACAAATTTGGTTTGCGCATCCTCGAGGGGTATGGCGTGACAGAGTGTGCGCCGGTGGTCTCTATCAACGTGCCAATGGCGGCGAAACCGGGGACAGTAGGCCGAATTCTGCCTGGGCTGGATGCTCGTCTGCTGGCGGTGCCTGGTATTGAAGACGGCGGCCGTCTGCAGCTGAAAGGGCCAAACGTGATGAACGGCTATCTGCGCGTGGAAAACCCCGGCGTGCTGGAAGCACCGACCGCAGAAAACGTTAATGGCGAGATTGAAACGGGCTGGTACGACACCGGCGATATTGTACGTTTCGATGAGCAAGGCTTTGTGCAGATCCAGGGGCGTGCAAAACGCTTTGCCAAGATTGCGGGTGAAATGGTCTCGCTTGAGATGGTTGAACAGCTGGCATCGGGCGTCTCCGCCGACAAGATGCATGCCACGGTTGTGAAGAGTGATGCAAGTAAAGGCGAGGCGCTGGTGCTGTTCACCACCGACAGCGAGCTTAAGCGCGACCAGTTACTGAGCTATGCCCGCGAGCACGGCATTCCGGAGCTGGCGGTACCTCGTGATATTCGCTACCTGAAACAGCTTCCGGTGCTCGGCAGCGGTAAGCCCGACTTCGTGACCCTCAAGGGCATGGTTGAACAGGCGGAACAACATAATGCGTGAGTCAGTACACACTAACACCTCTCTGCGCTCAAAAGGCATGATGGCGGTGATTGCCGCCCAGTTCCTTTCCGCCTTTGGCGATAACGCGCTGCTGTTTGCCACGCTGGCACTGCTCAAGGCTGAGTTTTACCCCGACTGGAGTCAGCCGGTTCTGCAGATGGTGTTTGTGGGCGCTTACATTATCTTTGCACCGTTTGTCGGACAGGTTGCGGACAGCTTCCCGAAAGGCCGGGTAATGATGTTTGCCAACGGCCTGAAACTGCTGGGAGCCGCCAGCATTTGTTTTGGTTTCAATCCGTTTATTGGCTATACGCTGGTCGGCATTGGTGCCGCAGCCTACTCCCCGGCGAAGTATGGCATCCTCGGGGAGCTGACCACCGGTGATAAGCTGGTGAAAGCCAATGGGCTGATGGAGTCCTCCACCATTGCGGCAATCCTGCTTGGCTCCGTCGCAGGCGGTGTCCTCGCTGACTGGCACGTGCTGGCGGCCCTCGGCGTGTGTGCCGTGGTGTACGGTGGCGCGGTAGTCGCTAACCTGTTTATTCCGAAACTGCCGGTGGCGCGTCCGGGGCAATCCTGGCGCTTTAAGCCGATGACTGGCAGCTTCTTCAATGCCTGCCGCGTACTGTGGCGTAACGGTGAAACGCGATTCTCTCTGATGGGCACCAGCATGTTCTGGGGCGCTGGCGTTACGCTGCGCTTCCTGCTGGTGCTGTGGGTGCCGGTGGCGCTGGGGATCACGGACAACGCGACGCCAACCTACCTTAATGCGATGGTGGCGATCGGGATTGTGGTGGGCGCGGGGGCAGCGGCAAAACTGGTGACGCTCGACACCGTTGCTCGCTGCATGCCGGCAGGGATACTGATTGGCGTTGCGGTGCTTTTTTTCGCGCTGCAACACGCGTTATTGCCAGCCTACGTACTGCTGATCCTGATTGGTATTCTGGGAGGCTTCTTCGTGGTGCCACTGAATGCGCTATTACAGGAGCGTGGCAAGCAGACGGTCGGGGCGGGCAATGCTATTGCGGTGCAAAACCTCGGTGAAAACCTGGCGATGCTGCTGATGCTGGGCCTGTATTCGCTGGCGGTTAAAGCCGGTGCGCCTGTGGTAGGGATTGGCGTCGGGTTCGGTGGATTGTTCGCGCTGGCGATTGCCGGCTTGTGGGTCTGGCAGCGCCGCCGCTGATTCGGGTCGTCTTCAGCGCCTTTTCACAAGCGGGTGCAAACATTAAAAACGGCAACAGAGGTTGCCGTTTTGCTTTTTTTACGGTGCCGGATAGGTATAAACCTGATGCACCGCGTCAATCTCCGCCAGCACGTCCTCGCTCAGGTCCAGATGGAAACTCTCAATGTTGGTTTTCAACTGTTCCATCGTCGTTGCGCCCAGCAGGGTGCTGGCCACAAACGGCTGACGGCGTACGAAGGCCAGTGCCATCTGGGCAGGATCGAGCCCGTGGCGCTTCGCAATATCAACGTAGGCCGCGACGGCTTTCTGCGTCTGCTCGCCGCTATAGCGGGTAAAGCGGCTGAAGAGCGTATTACGCGCGCCGGCTGGCTTCGCACCGTTCAGGTATTTACCCGTCAGCGTACCAAAGCCCAGGCAGGAATAGGCGAGCAGCTCAACCTCTTCATATTGCGTCACTTCGGCCAGACCCACTTCGTAACTGCGGTTGAGCAGGCTGTAGGGGTTCTGGATGGTGACAATGCGCGGCAGATCGTGTTTATCAGCCAGGTGCAGGTAGCGCATAACGCCAAAAGCCGTTTCGTTAGACACGCCGATGTAGCGGATTTTGCCCGCTCGCTGGCATTCGGTCAGTGCTTCCAGCGTTTCAAGCAGCGTAACGGCGGGAGCACTTTCGTTCCAGCTGTAGCCGAGCTTACCAAAGCAGTTGGTTGGACGCTGCGGCCAGTGTACCTGGTAGAGATCAAGATAATCGGTTTGCAGACGCTTCAGGCTGGCATCCAGCGCGGCACGGATATTCTTGCGATCGAGGATCTGGTTTGGGCGGATCCCGGCATCGCTGTTACGCGCAGGGCCGCTGACTTTCGAGGCGACAACCAGTTTTTCGCGATTGCCGCGTTTTGCCAGCCAGTTGCCGACGTAGGTTTCGGTAAGCCCCTGCGTTTCCGGGCGTGGAGGAACAGGGTACATCTCTGCGACATCAATCAGGTTAATGCCCTGGCTGACGGCATAATCGAGTTGTGCATGGGCATCGGCTTCGCTGTTTTGTTCACCAAATGTCATCGTGCCCAACCCCAGTTGGCTTATCTCCAGAGAGCTGTGGGGGATACGGTGATAATGCATAGCCGGCTTCCTTCAATAGACATGTAGACCGCGTCAGGAACCTCCCGACAAAGGAATATAAACATGGCAGAGGGGAAGCAAAAGGGGAAGAAAAAAATCAAAAAGGCCAGCAAGGTACTGACCTCTCTCTGTTTATCGCTCGATAATTTGCGAGACTTCGTCGCGATTGATCTGCATTTTATTCCCGGACTGATCGCGATAGCTGACCAGGCCGGTGTCATCATCGACTTCCGGCTTGCCGTCTGTCAGGATCATCCGGCCATCTTTTGTCGCCATCACGTAATCGCTGCTACAGCCCGATACTGCAAACGCTAATCCGACTGCTGAAATTAACACTGCCCATTTTTTCATCGTTATCGTCCTCACCTGGCTCGTATCAAATCATAGTGTAGTAATAACCCGATATTTCGACAGGAGGAAGCGGTAAAATCTTAAAAACCAGGTGATTATGTTTGAGAGCTCTCAAAATAAGTAAAAAACTACGTTTTGAGTAAGAAATGGCGAGCAAGGAGCGCCCCGGTAAAGTTCTTTTTGAGATAAAAACCACGTGGCAATGTCAGTATCGGCTCGCCCCGGGCACCGATTGCTTCCGTGAGCGCTTTACTGTTCGCCGCCTTTGGCCGCAGCTGTAACACCTCTCCGTGTCGGGCGGTGATGCGCTCAACCTGACCGAGGACAATCATATCCATCAGCTCTTCCCAGTCCAGACGCAGCTGATGCTCTTCATCTTCATCCGGACTCCACAGCAGCGGTGCGCCAACCCGGCGTTCAGCCAGCGGGATCTGACGTTCTCCTTCTACGGGGACCCAAAGCACGCGCTTCAGTTTATGGCGAACGTGACTGGTTTCCCACGTCACACCAGTATTCCCGGTTAACGGTGCAACGCAGACAAATGTCGTTTCCAGGGGCTTCCCAAGGCTATCGATGGGAATGGTTTTTAACTCTACGCCCAGGGCGGCGAAATCCTGCTCCGGTTTACTCCCTGCGCTTGCACCCAACCACAGCTCCAGCAGCATGCCGATCCAGCCTTTATCCCGCTTCAGATCCTGAGGGATCGGCAGGCCAGCCATTGCCGCCAGCTCGCCAAGCGAAAAGCCAGCCAGACGCTGCGCCTGCTGTAGCAACTGGGTTTCGCTGGACGGCGGTGAAAGCAAGGGTAAAAGCGAATGCATGAAGGTAACCTTTTGATTAAAAAATACACTAAGAAATTGTCCCCTGTGGATAGAGTTTAACTTTTTCTGTACGAATATGCCATGTGTATGATTTATAGGTTTTTTTAGCACGCTAAAAATGGATGGCGAAGGACAAAAATTCGGTTGTTCAATTCTGGTCACTGACAATGAACAGGATCTTACACCATGTTATCCACAGAAAAGTGGGATAACTGGGCATAACCCTGACTACTGTTTCAATTTACAGCCTTGACGTGGGACGAAAATCCAATTTTCAAACAAATTGTGCCTAACTTATTGGCACAATCTGTGGATAAAACCGACGCTGTTCGATCTTTCATCAGCACAACGATCCCTGATGTGATGATCGTCACGCTTAAGCGGTGTGGGTCGGTTTTATTACGATTAACTTTATGAAAATAATGATTTTATTTTTTATTGGTAATGGAGGGAGATTGACGGCGGCTGAGGTTGTTCATCGGTAATCAGACACTTCTTCACAACTATATCCACAGAAAAGGTGAATAAAATTCCCCTCAGAGCTGCTCATCTGTTTATAACTCTGCCTGTATTTGTGAGTTATTCAAATGTTATTAGGTTGCAGCCCTGTAAGAGAGTGGTTTACCGCCTCCCTGTAGTGTGAAACAATCATTCATATATAAGGTTTAGTTTGGGGTAGTCCGGTGATTGATGACGATGGCTACCGCCCGAACGTAGGAATAGTAATTTGTAATCGTCAGGGCCAGGTGATGTGGGCCCGTCGATATGGTCAGCACTCCTGGCAGTTCCCGCAAGGCGGGATCAACCCGGGAGAGTCCCCAGAACAAGCGATGTACCGGGAGCTGTTTGAAGAGGTTGGTTTAAGCCGAAAAGATGTTCGCATCCTGGCTTCGACCCGCAACTGGTTGCGTTACAAGTTACCGAAACGTTTGGTGCGTTGGGACACAAAGCCGGTTTGTATCGGCCAGAAACAAAAATGGTTTCTACTGCAGTTGGTGGGCAACGATTCAGATATCAATATGCAAACCAGCAGTACGCCGGAGTTTGATGGCTGGCGTTGGGTGAGCTATTGGTATCCTGTTCGTCAGGTCGTGTCATTTAAACGCGATGTTTACCGTAGGGTGATGAAAGAGTTCGCAAGTGTTGTTATGCAGCTTCAGGAGATCCCGCCTAAGCCGCAGAGCGCACCTGCCTGGCGACGTAAAAGAGGTTAAGCTACGCAAATCATGCTCACCCGCTTGCGAGAAATAGTCGAGAAGGTGGCCAGTGCGCCGCGTCTGAATGAGGCGCTGAACATTCTGGTTACCGACATCTGTCTTGCGATGGAGACCGAAGTCTGTTCGGTGTATCTGGCCGACCACGATCGGCGTTGCTATTACCTGATGGCGACCCGTGGTTTGAAAAAGCCACGTGGACGCACCGTAACGCTCGCGTTTGATGAAGGTATCGTTGGTCTGGTTGGGCGACTCGCCGAACCTATCAACCTTGCCGACGCGCAAAAACACCCCAGCTTTAAATATATCCCCTCCGTAAAAGAAGATCGTTTCCGCGCCTTCCTGGGCGTGCCGATTATTCAGCGCCGTCAGCTGCTTGGTGTGCTGGTGGTACAGCAGCGTGAGTTGCGTCAGTACGATGAAAGCGAAGAGTCTTTCCTCGTCACGCTGGCCACGCAGATGGCCGCGATCCTCTCCCAGTCCCAGTTGACGGCACTGTTTGGTCAGTATCGCCATACGCGTATTCGCGCGCTTCCGGCGTCGCCGGGCGTCGCTATCGCCGAAGGCTGGATGGACGCCACCCTGCCGTTGATGGAGCAGGTGTACGAAGCCTCAACGCTTGATGAAGCGCTTGAGCGTGAGCGTCTCACCGCCGCGCTGGAAGAGGCGTCGAATGAGTTTCGTCGCTACAGCAAGCGCTTTGCCGCTGGGGCGCAAAAAGAGACGGCGGCCATTTTTGACCTTTACTCGCACCTTCTCTCCGATGCACGTCTGCGCCGCGAGCTTTTTGACGAAGTCGACAAAGGTGCGGTTGCGGAGTGGGCGGTTAAAAAGGTCATCGAAAAATTTGCCGAGCAGTTTGCGGCACTGACCGACGGTTACCTGAAAGAGCGGGCCGGTGATTTACGCGCCCTGGGGCAGCGTTTACTGTTCCATCTTGATGACACTATTCAGGGCGCGAATGCCTGGCCAAAACGTTTTGTGCTGGTTGCCGATGAACTCTCCGCGACAACGCTGGCTGAACTGCCTCATGACCGCCTGGCGGGCGTAGTGGTACGCGATGGCGCGGCGAACTCGCACGCGGCCATTATGGTGCGTGCGCTGGGAATTCCCACCGTTATGGGGGCGGATATCCAGCCATCGGTGCTGCACCGACGCACCCTGGTGGTCGACGGTTATCGCGGTGAGCTGTTGGTTGATCCTGAGCCGGTTCTGCTTCAGGAATACCAGCGCCTTATCAGCGAAGAGAATGAATTAAGCAAGCTGGCAGAGGATGACGTTAATCTGCCCGCGCAGCTCAAAAGCGGCGAGCGAATCAAAGTCATGCTCAACGCAGGTTTAAGCCCCGAGCATGAAGAGAAGCTCGGCAGCCGCATCGACGGTATCGGCTTATACCGCACCGAAATCCCGTTCATGCTGCAAAGTGGCTTTCCCTCTGAAGAGGAGCAGGTCGCGCAGTATCAGGGCATGCTGCAGATGTTTAACGACAAACCGGTCACCCTGCGCACCCTTGATGTCGGGGCAGATAAACAGCTGCCGTACATGCCGATCAGTGAGGAAAACCCGTGCCTGGGCTGGCGTGGGATACGCATTACGCTCGATCAGCCTGAGATCTTCCTGATCCAGGTGCGTGCCATGCTGCGCGCGAATGCGGCGACGGGTAACCTCAGCATTTTACTGCCGATGGTCACCAGCATTGATGAGATTGACGAGGCGCGGCGTCTGATTGAGCGTGCCGGTCGTGAAGTCGAAGAGATGATTGGCTATGCGATCCCCAAACCACGAATTGGGGTGATGCTTGAAGTGCCGTCAATGGTCTTTATGCTGCCGCAGCTGGCTAACCGTGTCGACTTTATCTCGGTCGGTACCAATGACCTGACGCAGTATATTCTGGCCGTCGACCGTAACAACACGCGTGTTGCCAGCATCTATGACAGCCTGCACCCTGCGATGATCCGGGCGTTAGCGATGATCGCGCGAGAAGCCGAACAGCACGATATTGATTTGCGCCTGTGTGGTGAAATGGCCGGAGATTCGATGTGCGTTGCAATCCTGATTGGGCTGGGGTACCGCCACCTCTCCATGAACGGCCGTGCGGTTGCCCGCGTGAAGTACCTGCTGCGGCATATCGATATTGAGGATGCCCGCGAGCTGGCTGAACGCAGTCTTGAAGCGCAGCTGGCCGCCGAAGTGCGTCATCAGGTGGCTGCTTTCATGGAGCGACGCGGTATGGGCGGCCTGATTCGCGGCGGTCGCTAATACGTACTTTTCCCCTCACTCCGTCCTCGTCCTTTGTTACAGGGCGGCGGTGAGGATATAACACACTCCTCTATACACATCTTTTACATCTCTGGCGCATCCTCCGCGTCCGCCTTATGCTATGATTCGCAACTTTGGAGCCTCTGCTAACAGCAGAATCGCATTTCTACCGCTGTCCACTTTCAGCGGAATAACAACATCTTGTGGTGACAGATGAACAGTGGTTATCTGCATTTTCCGGAATTTGATCCGGTCATTTTCTCAATAGGACCTGTTTCGCTTCACTGGTACGGTCTGATGTACCTGGTCGGCTTCATTTTTGCCATGTGGCTTGCTGGCCGTCGCGCCAGTCGTCCCGGCAGTGGCTGGACCAAAAACGAAGTCGAGAACCTGCTGTATGCAGGCTTCCTTGGCGTGTTCCTGGGCGGCCGTATTGGGTATGTTCTGTTCTATAACCTCCCGGTATTCCTGAACGATCCACTCTACCTGTTCCGCGTCTGGGATGGCGGCATGTCCTTCCACGGCGGGCTGATTGGTGTGATCCTGGTGATGGTGATTTTTGCCAAACGCACCAAGCGCAACTTCTTCCAGGTGTCAGATTTTATCGCGCCACTGATCCCGTTTGGTCTGGGAGCAGGACGTCTGGGCAACTTTATCAATGGTGAGCTCTGGGGACGTGTCGACCCGAGTGTCTCCTTTACCATGCTGTTCCCGGGTTCGCGTGCAGAGGACATGGCGCTGCTACCGTCTCATCCTGAGTGGCAATCCCTGTTCGATACTTACGGTGTTCTGCCGCGCCATATGTCTCAGCTTTACGAGCTGGCGCTGGAAGGCGTGGTGCTGTTTATCATCCTGAATCTCTTTATCCGTAAACCGCGTCCGATGGGGTCTGTCTCCGGTCTGTTCCTGATTGGCTACGGTGCATTCCGTATCATCGTCGAGTTCTTCCGCCAGCCGGATGCACAGTTCACCGGCGAATGGGTACAGTACATCAGCATGGGGCAGATCCTCTCCATTCCGATGATTGTCGCGGGTGTCATTATGATGATTTGGGCGTATCGTCGTCGTCCACAGCAACAACTTTCCTGAGGAACCATGAAACAGTATCTTGAACTGATGAAAAAAGTGCTCGATGAGGGCACGCCGAAAAATGACCGTACCGGTACCGGCACGCTCTCCATTTTTGGCCACCAGATGCGCTTCAATCTGCAGGAAGGTTTTCCGCTGGTGACGACAAAGCGCTGCCACCTGCGCTCGATCATTCATGAACTGCTCTGGTTCCTGCAAGGCGATACCAACGTTGCGTATCTGCATGAAAACAACGTCTCTATCTGGGACGAATGGGCAGATGAAAACGGCAACCTGGGCCCGGTGTACGGTAAGCAGTGGCGCGCATGGCCTACGCCGGATGGCCGCCATATTGACCAGATCACCACCGTGATGAACCAGTTGAAAAACGATCCGGACTCGCGCCGTATTATTGTTTCCGCCTGGAACGTCGGCGAGCTGGACAAAATGGCACTGGCACCGTGCCATGCGTTCTTCCAGTTCTATGTGGCAGACGGTAAGCTCTCCTGCCAGCTCTATCAGCGCTCCTGCGACGTGTTCCTCGGCCTGCCGTTCAACATTGCCAGCTATGCGCTGTTAGTGCATATGATGGCGCAGCAGTGCGATCTGGAAGTGGGCGATTTCGTCTGGACCGGTGGGGATACCCATCTCTACAGCAACCATATGGAACAGACGCATCTCCAGTTGACCCGCGAACCGCGCGCCTTGCCTAAGCTGATTATCAAACGCAAACCGGAATCCATTTTTGATTACCGCTTTGGCGATTTTGAGATTGAGGGTTATGACCCTCATCCAGGCATCAAAGCGCCCGTCGCTATCTGAGGCCGTCAATCGTGACATAACCGGTGCTGTTTAGCGCCGGTTTTTTTTTCGCCTTCTTCCCGCTTTCCGACGCGTTATCCAGAACGTATGCAACGCACTGCAACCGCTTAACTTTCCTTGATAAGGGCTCGTAAAACGGTCATCCGTAGCTCGTCAATTCCAGGCCATTTCGCCACACTCCCGGCATGAAAAAAGAGAACGGTTTTACGCTTATCGAAACCCTGGTGGCTATCTCGCTGGTGGTCATTCTCAGCGCCTCCGGGCTATATGGCTGGGACAACTGGCAACGGCAGCAACGGCTCTGGCAAACCGCCGGGCAGGTGCGTGATTACCTGGTCTTTCTGCGTAATGACGCAAACCGGCACAACCGTGACCACCAGGTCACACTGCGACGCGACAGGGGCGTCACCTGTCTGATGAGCGCATTCGTGCAGGGCTGTGATAAAGGCAGTCCGTTTGTATTTATTCCCCTGTGGCCGGAGGTCACGGTAAGTGAAATAACGCCGTTATTTGGCTTCTATGGACTCAGGGATACGGCATGGGCAGGGCGAATACGCCTGCAAAGTCGTGCAGGAGAATGGCTCGTCATTGTCTCGAATGGAGGGCGAATCAGGATGTGCAATGTCACAGGAGAAGGTTCATGTCCCTAAACCAGCAGGGTTTCTCACTGATGGAAGTTCTGATTGCCACGGCGATCAGCAGTCTGTTACTGATAAGCGCCTCGCGCTTTTTACCGGGCTTGCAGCGGGCTGTTTTACAGCAGTCCGGTCAGCGGGAGCTTGAGGAGGAGGTGTGGCAACGCCTTTTTTCCCTCGGCAAACAGCTTCAGCGTGCGGGGTATTGCGCCGGAAACTGTGCGGGGCAGGGACTGACGATCGGCAGGCAAGGTCGCTGTGTCATTGTACGATGGGATGCAAACAGTAACGGTAACTGGGATAGCTCGTCTTCGGAAAACGACAGTACAGGTTTTCGTCTGGAATCAGGTGCACTGGAGACCCTGCATGGGGCGACCTCGTGTGAGGGTAAAGGATGGGAGAAACTCACTGACCCCAACAGGCTTCTCATCCAGCACTTTGTGGTGAGTCAAGTTGAGCATGCGGGGTTTGCCCCCCAGCTGAATATTGAAATGACCGCCCTTCGTCAGGGCGAGCAGGGGGGGGCTTGTCAGGCTTTTTATGGCGTAACGGGGTACAACCTGTGAACCGGCAGCGCGGAATGTCCTCGCTGGCGCTGGTATTACTTTTACTGGTGTTGGGCACGCTGATCCTCACCGGCCTCAATCAGCAGCTGACCACGTTTAGCGCACTGGTGGGCGGTGAGAGCCGCTCGGTTCAACAGCAGGCATCCGTGCAGTCAGCGCTTGAATGGGGACGCGTTCAGAGCTGGTTATCTGAGCCTGAGATCCAGTGCAAAAAGGTATCGGCGTGGCGAGTTTGCCTGCGGCTACTGAATGAAACGTGTGTGCTGCTTATCGCCGGGAGTGATGACCTGCTGCTATGGCGCAGAGGCGAAATCATCGACGGTAAGATCCATTTCTCGCCACACGGCTGGAGTGATTTTTGTCCGCTTAAGGAGAGTGCGTTATGCCAGCTGCCGTGAGCAGAGAAAAAGGCTTTAGCATGGTTGAGGTACTACTGGCGATGATGCTGCTGGTGATGATTGTCACGGCACTGTCGGGTTATCAGCGGGCACTGGCGACGCGGTTCTCTATGTTTAATCAGTATCGTCAGCTCTGGCACCATGCCTGGAATCAGTCTCAGCTTTCAACAATTGCTCTCCCGGCAGGCTGGCAGGTCAGTCGGGGGCAGACAACACTCTCTGGATGTGTCAGCATCACGGTTACACTTATTTCTCCTCTGGGGCGGCGCGGCGAGATGACGCGTCTGCATTGCCCGGTTAGCCAGTAGTCGGGAGCGTCTATGTTAAGGGTCTACCACTCAAATCGTCTGGATGTGCTGGAAGCGCTGATGGAATTTATCGTTGAGCGCGAGCGGCTTGACGATCCTTTTGAGCCAGAAATGGTGCTGGTGCAGAGCACCGGTATGGCGCAGTGGCTGCAGATGTCGCTTTCGCGTAAATTCGGCATTGCCGCAAATATCGATTTCCCGCTGCCCGCGAGTTTTATCTGGGAGATGTTTGTCCGCGTGTTGCCGGACATCCCGGAACAGAGTGCCTTCAACAAGCAAAGCATGAGCTGGAAGCTGATGGCATTGTTGCCGGACATGCTGCAGCATGATGAATTCGTCATGCTACGCCACTACCTCAATGACGACACCGATAAACGCAAGCTGTTCCAGCTGGCATCGCGCACCGCCGATCTCTATGACCAGTATCTGGTGTATCGCCCGGAATGGCTGACTCGCTGGGAAGCGGGCGAGCGGGTCGACGGGTTACCGGAGGCGCAAGTCTGGCAGGCACCGCTCTGGAAAGCGCTGGTGGAACACACTGAGAAACTCGGCCAGCCGAAGTGGCACCGTGCAAACCTCTACCAGCGGTTTATCTCCATACTGGAAAACAGCGCTGAGCGACCAGCCCGGCTGCCCTCTCGCGTGTTTATCTGCGGCATCTCGGCGCTGCCACCGGTGTATTTGCAGGCGCTGAGTGCGCTGGGTAAACACATCGACATACATATCCTCTTTACCAATCCGTGTCGCCAGTACTGGGGCGACATTCAGGATGAACGCTGGCTTTCGCGGCTGGTGTCTCGTCAGAGACGACGCCTGTTTGAAGAGCGTACCGTGCCACTGTTTAAAGACAGCGCGTCTGCCGCACAGCTATTTGATGAGCACGGCATTCAAAATCTGCCGAACCCGCTGCTTGCCTCCTGGGGAAAGCTGGGCCGTGACTACATTCACATGCTCTCAGACATCACGTCGTCAGGCGAAGGGGATGTGGATGCCTTCGTCGAGATCGCTCCGGATAGCCTGCTGCATAATATCCAGCTCGACATTCTGGATCTCGAAAACCGCGCCGTCATGGGCGTTACGGCGAAAGAATTTGAACGCAGCGACAGTAAGCGCAAGCTGGACGGCGACGATCGCAGCGTCACGATCCACGTTTGCCACAGCCCGCAGCGCGAGGTTGAAGTCCTTCACGATCAACTGCTGGCGATGCTGCAGGACGATCCTGAGCTGACGCCACGTGACATTGTGGTGATGGTGGCGGATATCGACAGTTACAGTCCCTTTATTCAGGCTGTTTTTGGGAGTGCGACAGGTGAACGCTACCTGCCGTACGCCATTTCTGACCGACGGGCCCGCCAGTCTCATCCGGCCTTGCAGGCCTTTATTACTTTGCTTTCATTACCGGATAGCCGGTTTATCTCCGAAGATGTCCTGGCATTACTGGATGTCCCAGTCCTGGCCGCACGTTTCAATATCAATGAAGAGGGGCTGCGTTACCTTCGTCAGTGGGTTAACGAGTCCGGGGTACGCTGGGGCATTGATGATGACAACGTTCAGGCGTTCGAGCTTCCTCCTACCGGCCAGCACACCTGGCGGTTTGGCCTGACGCGTATGCTGCTGGGCTATGCGATGGAAAGCAGCCAGGGCGAGTGGAATGAAGTCCTGCCCTACGATGAGTCCAGCGGGTTGATCGCTGAGCTGGTCGGTCATTTAGCTTCCCTGCTGATGCAACTTAACCGCTGGCGGCTCGAGTTGATGCAGCCGCGTCCACTGGATGCGTGGCTCCCGATATGCAGGGCGTTGCTCAATGATTTCTTCCTGCCGGACAGTGATACCGAAGCCGCTATGGCGCTCATTGAAACGCAGTGGCAGGCAATCGTCGAAGAGGGCGTGAGTTCCCACTATAACGAGGCTATCCCGTTGTCATTGCTGCGCGATGAGCTGACGCAACGGCTCGATCAGGAGCGAATTAGCCAGCGTTTCCTGGCAGGCCCAATCAATATTTGCACCCTGATGCCAATGCGTTCTATCCCGTTCAAAGTGGTGTGCCTGCTCGGAATGAATGACGGTATATACCCACGCGCCCTGGCGCCGCTGGGTTTTGATCTGATGAGTGCGAATCCAAAGCGGGGCGATCGTAGCCGTCGCGACGATGACCGCTATCTCTTCCTTGAGGCGCTCATTTCGGCTCAACGTCAGCTGTATATCAGCTATATCGGCCGCTCTATCCAGGACAACAGCGAGCGCTTTCCTTCTGTTCTGGTGCAGGAACTGGTGGATTATATCGGGCAGAGCCACTATCTGGCGGGGGATGAAGCCCGTAACTGTGATGAAAGTGCGCAGCGAGTGAAGGCGCATATCACCCGCTTCCATAGCCGCATGCCGTTTGACCCGGTGAACTACGTGGTCAGCGATCATCAGAGCTATGCCCACGAATGGCTGCCTGCGGCGAAAAAAGAGGGGAGAGCGCATACCGATTTCATTCAGGAGCTTGATCCTCGCCCGATAGACACCCTGACCTTTGAACAGCTTCAGCGGTTTTGGGGGCATCCGGTACGCGCTTTCTTCCAGCAACGGTTGCAGGTCAATTTCCGTTCTGAAGAGAGTGAAATTCCTGATGCAGAGCCGTTTACGCTGGAAGGGCTGGAGCGGTATCAGTTAAACCTGCAGTTGCTGAACGCGCTGGTTGAAGAGGAAGATGCCGACAAGCTTTACCGCCGCTACCGTGCTGCGGGGCAGTTACCCTACGGGGCGTTCGGAGAAATTGTCTGGGAGGCGCAGCGCCAGGAGATGGAAGCTCTGGCAGAACGCGTGAGGGAATGCCGGCAACCCGGAACCAGTCTTGAAATCGATCTCAACTGCCAGGGGGTGCAGCTCACGGGCTGGCTAACTCAGGTACAGCCGGATGGGCTCCTGCGCTGGCGTCCTTCCATGCTTAGCGTTTCACAAGGTTTGCAACTCTGGCTCGAACATCTTGTCTACAGTGCTGGCGGCCATAAAGGCGAAAGCCGTATTTTTGTCCGCAAAGAGGGCGAATGGCGCTTTCCGCCGATGGACGCAGAGCAGGCGTTACGTTATTTATCCTTGTACGTTGAAGGCTATCTGCGGGGAATGAATAAACCGCTCCTGCTACTGCCCGAGAGCGGTGGCGCCTGGATAAAAGCTTGTTATGACGCACAGAATGATGCCATGTTAACGGATGACGCTTCACTGCAGAAAGCACGGAGTAAATTCATGCAGGCGTATGAAGGTAACATGATGGTGCGCGGCGAAGGTGAGGATGTCTGGTATCAACGTTTATGGCGAACGCTTGAGCCTGAATACTTCGAGGCTATCACGGAAGAAGCACAACGCTACCTGTTACCGTTGTTCAAATTTAATCAGTCCTGAGTGCTGTATAAAAATTGCGCAGCATGGGGTGTTCATTTATGATGCACTTCTTATCACGGACTGATGTACCCAAAGAAAGAGATGTTGGTGAGTCCAGCACGCAGTTTGTTAATGATGTAGCCGTGATAAAGAGGTCGTAATGCCAGGCAGCACCTTGTTCAAAGCGTTTGTTTTGTTTGTCGCCCTTTGGGCACCTTTCACTCAGGCAGGCTCCGGTTGGCAACCCATTCAGGAAACTATCCGTAAGAGCGAAAAAGATACCCGTCAGTATCAGGCTATTCGCCTTGATAACGGGATGACTGTGCTGCTGGTTTCCGATCCGCAGGCGGTAAAATCCCTGTCGGCACTGGTGGTGCCGGTTGGGTCGCTGGAAGATCCGGAAGCCCACCCTGGGCTTGCACACTATCTGGAACATATGACGCTTATGGGTTCCAAAAAATACCCACAGCCAGATAGCCTGTCCGAATTTCTCAAAATGCATGGCGGCAGCCACAACGCCAGCACGGCGCCGTACCGTACAGCCTTCTATCTCGAAGTTGAGAATGATGCGCTGGGAGGTGCAGTGGATCGTCTGGCGGATTCTATCGCGGCTCCCCTGCTGGATAAAAAATACGCTGACCGCGAACGCAATGCCGTTAATGCTGAACTGACCCTTGCCCGTACGCGAGACGGGATGCGCATGGCGCAGGTGAGTGCAGAAACCATTAACCCGGCGCACCCGGGATCGCGTTTTTCCGGTGGTAACCTGGAGACGCTGAGCGATAAACCGAACAGCCCGGTGCTGGATGCCCTGCATGCTTTTCGCGATAAATACTACTCCGCCAATCTGATGAAAGCGGTCATCTACAGCAACAAACCGTTGCCTGAGCTGGCAAGCATGGCGGCACAGACGTTTGGCCGGGTACCGAATAAAAATATCGACCTGCCGCAGATAAACGTTCCTGTGGTCACGGACGCGCAAAAAGGGATCGTTATCCACTACGTTCCTGCACTGCCGCGTAAAGTGTTACGCGTTGAGTTCCGCATTGATAACAATACGGCGCAGTTTCGCAGCAAAACCGATGAACTGGTCACCTACCTGATTGGCAATCGTAGCCCGGGAACACTTTCTGACTGGCTGCAAAAACAAGGGCTGGTGGAAGGTATCCGTGCCGACTCCGATCCGGTTGTGAACGGCAACAGCGGCGTGCTGGCGATCTCCGCCACCCTGACTGACAAAGGTCTGGCTCACCGTGATGACGTCGTGGCGGCTATCTTCAGCTATCTCTCTTTGCTGCGCGATAAAGGCGTCGATAAACGCTACTTTGATGAACTGGCGCACGTGCTGGATCTCGATTTCCGTTATCCGTCCATTACCCGCGACATGGATTACGTTGAATGGCTGGCGGATACCATGATCCGTGTGCCGGTGGAACATACCCTCGACGCGGTCAATATTGCCGACCAGTATGACGCCGACGCGGTAAAAGCCCGCCTGGCGATGATGACGCCGCAGAATGCCCGCGTCTGGTATATCAGCCCGAACGAACCGCATAACAAAATGGCCTATTTTGTCGATGCCCCTTACCAGGTGGATAAAATCAGTGACCAGACCTTCGCCAACTGGCAGAAAAAGGCCGGTGAGATCGCGCTTAAATTGCCGGAGCTGAACCCCTACATTCCGGATGATTTCTCGCTGATTAAAACCACGAAAGCCTATCCGCACCCGGAACTTATCGTTGATGAGCCGACGCTGCGCGTGGTGTATACGCCAAGCCGCTATTTCGCGAGTGAACCGAAAGCCGATGTGAGCGTGGTTCTGCGTAACCCAAAAGCAATGAACAGCGCTAAAAATCAGGTGATGTTTGCGCTCAATGACTATCTTGCCGGTATCGCACTCGATCAGCTTAGCAATCAGGCGGCCGTCGGCGGGATAAGCTTCTCGACCAACGCCAATAACGGTCTGATGGTCAATGCCAACGGCTACACCCAGCGTCTGCCGCAGCTGTTCCAGGCGTTACTGGAAGGTTATTTCAGCTATACCCCGACGGAAGAGCAACTTGAGCAGGCCAAATCCTGGTATGCGCAGATGATGGATTCTGCCGAGAAGGGTAAAGCGTATGACCTGGCGCTCATGCCGACGCAAATGCTTTCGCAAATTCCCTATTTCCAGCGCGAAGATCGCCGGGCGCTACTGCCCTCTATCACCTTAAAAGATGTGCTGGCGTATCGTGATGCGCTGAAAACGAACACGCGTCCGGAGTTCCTTATCGTCGGAAACATGAGTGACGTACAGGCTAAAACACTGGCAGAAAATGTCCGTACGCAGCTTGGTTCGAAAGGCGACGAGTGGTGCCGCAACCAGGACGTACTGGTTGAGAAAAAACAGAATGTGATTTTTGAAAAGGCGGGTAACAGCACGGATTCTGCCCTGGCCGCTGTGTTTGTACCCACGGGTTATGATGAATTCACCAGTACCGCGCAGAGTGCGGTGCTGGGGCAGATTATTCAGCCGTGGTTCTACAACCAGCTGCGTACAGAAGAGCAGCTTGGTTACGCGGTCTTTGCCTTCTCCATGAACGTGGGTCGCCAGTGGGGGCTGGGCTTCCTGCTGCAAAGCAGTGATAAACAGCCTGCTTATCTCTGGCAGCGTTATCAGGCATTCTTCCCACAGGCGGAAGCGAAGCTGCGGGCGATGAAGCCGGAGGAGTTTGCTCAGATTCAGCAGGCCGTCATCGCGCAGGTGATGCAGCCGCCGCAGACGCTGGGTGAAGAAGCATCACAACTGAGCAAAGATTTTGATCGCGGTAATCTGAAATTTGATTCGCGTGATAAAGTAGTGGCCGAGATAAAACAGCTGACGCCGCAGAAGGTTGCTGATTTCTTCCACCAGGCGGTGGTTAAACCGCAGGGAATGGCGATTCTGTCGCAGATTTCCGGTAGTCAGAACGGGAAAACGGACTACGTTAACCCGAAAGGCTGGACGATCTGGAAGAGCGTCAGCGCCCTGCAGCAATCTATGCCCTGGAGTAAGAAAGAATGACCGATACCGCTGAGCCCCTTAATCCCTTACGTTTACCCCTACAGGGTGAACGATTGATTGAAGCCTCAGCGGGAACGGGAAAAACCTTCACCATCGCCGCGCTCTATCTGCGTCTTCTGTTAGGGCTTGGTGGTAACGCCGCTTTTCCACGTCCGTTAAGCGTGGAAGAGCTGCTGGTGGTCACCTTCACCGAGGCCGCTACCGCTGAGCTGCGCGGTCGTATTCGTGCCAATATTCATGAGCTGCGCATTGCCTGTCTGCGCCAGACCACGGACAACCCTCTCTACGCCAGCCTTCTTGAAGAGATTGCAGATAAGCAGCAGGCCGCCCAGTGGCTGCTTTTGGCGGAACGGCAGATGGACGAAGCGTCCGTTTTCACCATTCATGGTTTTTGTCAGCGCATGCTGAGCCTGAATGCGTTTGAATCCGGAATGCTGTTTGAACAGCAGCTCATTGAAGATGAATCTGTGCTTCGCTATCAGGCCTGTGCGGATTTCTGGCGTCGCCACTGTTACCCTTTATCGCGCGATATCGCTGAAGCGGTCCATGCGTTGTGGAAAGGTCCCGAAGAGCTTCTTCGCGCTATCGACCGTTATCTTCAGGGCGAAGCGCCGGTTATCAAATCTCCGCCACCTGCAGACGAAACGCTGGCTTCACGTCATGAAAAGATTGTCGGAAAAATTGCTGCGCTCAAGCAACAATGGAATGCGTCCGTCGGTGAGATTGAGGCGATCATCGAAAACTCCGGGATCGACCGACGTAAATTTAACCGCGGCAACCAGGGTAAATGGATCGAGAAGATCAGCGCCTGGGCGCAGGAAGAGACGCGCGGTTATCAGCTTCCGGACGCGCTGGAGAAATTCTCGCAGCGTTTTTTGATTGAGCGGACTAAAGCCGACGGCATTGTGCCTGAGCATCCTCTGTTTGTTGCGATTGAATCGCTGCTCGCTGAGCCACTTACGCTCAATGACCTGATGATCACCCGCGCCATGACGGAAATTCGCGAAGCCGTATCACGTGAGAAACGTCGCCGTGGCGAACTGGGTTTTGACGATATGTTGAGCCGCCTTGATGCGGCGCTGTGCAGTGAAAACGGCGAAGCCCTTGCCTGCGCGATCCGTACCCGCTTCCCGGTAGCGATGATTGACGAATTTCAGGATACGGACCCTCAGCAGTACCGTATTTTCCGCCGCATCTGGCGACAACAGCCCGACACCGCGCTGTTGCTAATCGGCGATCCGAAACAGGCCATTTACGCCTTCCGCGGTGCGGATATTTTCACCTACATGAAGGCCCGCAGTGAGGTAGAGGCGCACTATACGCTGGATACCAACTGGCGCTCTTCCCCGGGCATGGTGCAAAGCGTCAATGCGCTGTTTAGCCGCATGGATACGGCGTTTATGTTCCGTGAGATCCCCTTTCAGCCGGTAAAGTTTGCCGCAAAAAATAGCTCGTTGCGTTTCGAATTCAACGGGGTGACGCAGCCAGCCATGAACTTCTGGCTGCTGGACGGTGAAGGCTGTGGCGTCGCGGACTATCAAAATGCCATGGCCCAGCATTGTGCCGCGCAGATCCGTGACTGGCTCAGCGCTGGTGCGCATGGCGAGGCGCTGTTGTGGAAGGAAAATGAGTCAGCCCCCGTGAAGGCGTCTGATATCACGGTGCTGGTGCGCAGTCGTCAGGAGGCGTCGCTGATCCGCGATGCGCTTACCCTGCTGAACATCCCGTCCGTGTACCTCTCAAACCGTGACAGCGTTTTTGAAACCCTGGAAGCACAGGAGATGCTGTGGCTGCTTCAGGCCGTGCTGTCCCCGGAGCGCGAAAGTACGCTTCGCAGCGCACTAGCCAGCGCAATGCTCGGTCTGAACGCCCGTGACATTGATGCACTCAATAATGACGAAGCCGCATGGGATGCGGTGGTCGAAGAGTTTGTTCACTACCGTGAGCGATGGCAGAAGCGCGGTGTGATGGCGATGGTGCGCGAGCTCATGGCGAAGCGACACCTTGCGGAGAATATGCTCGCGACAGCAGGCGGTGAACGCCGTCTGACCGACATTTTACATATCAGTGAGCTGTTGCAGGAGGCGGGCACGCAGCTTGAAAGCGAACATGCTCTGGTGCGCTGGCTGGCGCAACAGATTGCCGACCCAAACAGCAACGCCTCCAGCCAGCAGATGCGTCTTGAGAGTGATAAACATCTGGTACAGATCGTCACGATTCACAAGTCGAAAGGCCTGGAGTATCCGCTGGTCTGGCTGCCGTTTATCGCCAATTACCGTGTGCAGGATCAGGCCTTTTACCACGATCGCGAGTCGTTCGACGCGGTGCTCGATCTCAGTAAAGCGGAGTCCAGCGTTGAGCTGGCCGAGGCCGAACGTCTGGCGGAAGATTTACGCCTGCTCTACGTGGCATTGACCCGTTCGGTCTGGCACTGCAGCCTGGGCGTGGCGCCGCTGTTCCGCCGTCGTGGCGACAAGTCGGGGGAGAGCGATTTCCACCTGAGCGCGCTGGGGCGACTCATTCAGCTCGGCGAGCCCAAAGATGCTGCCGGATTGCGCCAGTGCATCGAGTCGCTGTGCGGCGAGCATGTTGCCCTGCACATTCCGTCGCCACCCGATAACAGCCGCTGGCAGATGCCGGACTGGCGGGAATCTGAACTGGAAGCCCGGCAGATTCTGCGCACCATTGCCGACGACTGGCGCGTTACCAGCTACTCCGGGTTACAGCAGCACGGGCAGAGCATTGCGCAGGACCTGATGCCAAAGCTGGATATTGATGCCGCCGGAGCCGGTAGCGTGCCGGTTGAGCCTGCGCTTACGCCGCATCAATTTCCACGCGGCGCGTCACCGGGAACCTTTTTGCATAGCCTGTTTGAAGAGCTGGATTTTACCCAGCCTGTCTCTGACGAATGGGTCCTGAAGATGTTACAGAGTGGGGGCTATGATGCACAATGGCAGCCGGTCCTCACCGAGTGGATCCGCGCTATTCTGCACGCCCCGCTCACGGCAGAGGGCCTCTCTCTCAGCCAGTTGACCGCCAAAGATAAACAGGTGGAGATGGAGTTTTACCTTCCCATCGCCAGCCCGCTGCGGGCTGACGCGCTTGATGCGGTGATCCGCGAGTATGACCCGTTGTCCGCCGGTTGCCCGCCGCTGAACTTCCGCCAGGTGCAGGGGATGTTAAAAGGCTTTATCGACCTGGTTTTCCGTCACGAAGGGCGCTACTACCTGCTGGATTACAAATCAAACTGGCTGGGTGAGAACAGCGAAGCCTACACCCAGCAGGCGATGGCATCCGCCATGCAAATGCATCGCTACGATCTGCAGTACCAGCTCTACACTCTGGCGTTGCATCGTTATCTGCGCCATCGCATTGCTGAATACCGTTACGAAGAGCACTTTGGTGGGGTGATTTACCTTTTCCTGCGCGGTGTGGATGCGGCTGACCCGCGTTCAGGTATCTTTAGCACACGCCCGCATGCGGCACTGATTGAGAAAATGGATAACTTATTTGCAGCAAACACGGAGGAAGTGGCATGACGATGCAGGAATTGTTGCTGGAAGCGGTAGAACAGCGACTACTGCGCCACCTGGACGTACAGTTCGCCATGATGGTGTCAGGTGATGAGCCTGCCGTGATGCTCGCCGCTGCCATCCTGAGTAAAGACGCAGGGGAAGGGCATGTTTGCCTGCCGCTTTCGCGTCTGGCGATGGATGAGAAAATGCCCGCGACCCTGCAGTCCTGCTTTGCTCTGCTGGGAGAATCCGTGGACTGGCCGACGGTGTTGCACCGTTCGCCTGCCGTCAGCGCAGCCGATAGCCAGACCCCCATGATCCTGACGGGCGATCGTTTGTATCTCAACCGACTGTGGCGTAATGAACTGGCGGTCGCGCGTTTTTTCAGCGAGACCAATGCGCCTCTTCCCTGCGATGAAGACCAACTGCGGCAAACGCTGGATACCTTGTTTACCTCTGTTGAGGCGACAGACTGGCAGAAAGTGGCGGCGGCCGTGGCCTTAACACGGCGGATCTCCGTCATCTCTGGCGGCCCGGGAACCGGTAAAACCACCACCGTGGCCAAACTGCTTGCCGCCCTGATTCAGTTATCAGGTGAGCAAAAGTGCCGTATTCGTCTGGCGGCCCCTACCGGCAAAGCGGCGGCGCGCCTGACCGAGTCGTTAGGTGGTGCGCTGCAGAAGTTGCCACTCACCGGGGAGCAGCTTGCCTTTTTCCCAAACGAAGCCAGCACGCTGCACCGGCTGCTGGGCGCTCAGCCGGGAAGCCAGCGTCTGCGTTATCACGCCGGTAACCCGTTGCACCTGGATGTGCTGGTGGTGGATGAGGCGTCAATGATCGACCTGACGATGATGGCGCGGTTGATTGATGCTCTGCCAGCGCACGCCCGCGTCATTTTCCTGGGCGATCGCGACCAGCTTGCCTCGGTGGAAGCCGGGGCGGTGCTGGGAGATATCTGCACTTATGCAAGCCTGGGATATACCGCTGAACGCGCTGAGGAGCTGTCCCGTCTGACCGGCTGTTCGCTCGCCAGTGAAAACCATTCCCTGGCGGGGGCGCTGCGCGACAGCCTGTGCCTGCTGCAAAAAAGCTACCGTTTCGGCAGCGACTCGGGCATCGGTCAGCTGGCTTCGGCTGTGAACAGAGGCGACCGGCACACGACCTGTGCGGTATTTGACGGTCAATTCACCGATATCGAGAAAAAATCGCTGCAAACCGGGGAAGAGTATCAGGCGATGCTTGATGACGCCCTGCAGGGGTATCAGCGTTTTCTGACGGGTGTACAACAGCAATGCACGCCGGCACAGGCGCTCGCCGCCTTTGGCGAGTATCAGCTACTGTGCGCACTGAGGGAAGGGCCATTTGGCGTAAGCGGTCTGAACGACAGGTTCGAACAGTTGCTGGGCCAGAAACGCAAAATCCACCGCACCCCGCACTCGCGCTGGTATGAGGGACGCCCGGTGATGATCGCCCGCAACGATAGCGCGCTGGGGTTGTTTAACGGGGATATCGGGATTGCCCTCGATCGTGGACTGGGGCTGCGCGTCTGGTTCCAGATGCCGGATGGAAGCGTGAAGTCCGTTCAGCCCAGCCGCCTGCCTGAACATGAAACGGCCTGGGCAATGACGGTGCATAAGTCTCAGGGCTCCGAGTTCAACCATGCGGCGCTGATCCTGCCGACGCAGCTTTCGCCCGTCATTACCCGCGAACTGATTTATACCGCCATTACGCGCGCGCGTCAGCGCCTGTCGCTGTATGCCGATGAACGTGTGCTGCTACAGGCGATTGCCACCCGCACGGAACGTCGAAGCGGCCTGAGCGCGATATTTGAATCCCTTTAAGCGATAGCCCCCACCGGGTGGTGAGGGCTTCGTATTATCCCAGATCGGCCATCAGCACTTTTGACCGGCGCTGATAGTTGTACATCTCTTTCTTACTCTCCGGCAGTGATTCAATGTCCACCGGTGTAAATCCACGCTCCTGGAACCAGTGAATGCTGCGCGTAGTCAGCACGAACAGCTTGTTCAGCCCCATCTGACGCGCCTGAGCCGCCACGCGCTCAAGCAGCATTTCACCCCGTGAAGAGCTCCGGTAGTCAGGATGCACCGCCACGCAGGCCATTTCTCCGATCTGCTCTTCCGGGAACGGGTAGAGAGCGGCGCAGGCAATGGTCAGGTTATCGCGCTGAATAATGGTGAATTTGTCGATCTCCATCTCCAGCTGTTCGCGGGAGCGCCGAACCAGAATGCCCTGCTGTTCCAGTGGGCGAATCAGCTCCAGAATTCCGCCGATATCATTGATGGTGGCGCGACGGATCTGCTCCGCGCTCTCCATCACAATCTGGGTGCCGATACCATCGCGGGAGAACAGTTCCTGCAGCAGGGCACCGTCTTCCTGATAGCTGATCAGGTGGCTACGGCGTACGCCGCTGCGGCAGGCCTTCACGGCACCGCGCAAAAAACGCACGGTACCCGAGTGGTAATCCCCTTCGGCTTCCAGCGCTTCCACGCGAGCCTGGGCCTCATTCGGGAAGAGCTCTGGCACAATCACCCCTTCATCATTCACGACGCCCTGGGAAGAGCAAAACCCAATCATTTTCTCCGCCTTCAGCTTGATGGCCAACTGAGTGGCAATCTCTTCTGAGGTGAGGTTAAAGCTTTCACCGGTTACGGACACTGCCACAGGCCCCATCAGCACGATGGCACCGCTGTCCAGCTGGCGGTGAATGGCCTCTTCATCGATACGACGAATACGTCCGCTATGGCAATAGTCCACGCCATCGTCCACGCCGAGAGGCTGAGCGATGATAAAATTGCCGCTCACAACGTTGATGTGCGCGCCCTGCAGCGGTGTGTTGTTAAGGCTCATCGACAGGCGAGCGGTGATATCCAGCTGCAGCAGACCCGCCGCCTGTTTCACCAGCTCAAGGGTTTTCGCATCCGTGACGCGGGTATGTTTATGGTAAATCGGCTCGTGGTGATGCGCGGCCAGGTTGGCATCAATCTGCGGGCGCGCGCCATACACCACAACCAGGCGGATCCCGAGGCTGTGCAGCAGGCCAATGTCATTGACGATGCTGGAAAAGTTTTCATGCTCAATGGCTTCGCCGCCGAGCATGATGACAAACGTTTTTCCCCGATGGGCGTTGATATAGGGAACAGAATGGCGGAATCCCTGGACCAGTTCGGTTCTACGTTCCTTCACCATGACACAACCCTTAATGAATGTTTATTCGTAATTTCTGTATTTTTATTCGATTGTGGCCGTGTGTGCAAGCCTAAATTTTCTGCGACCCACAGAAATTGATAAGTAATCCGTGCGTTAGCGTATGAATGTTTACCCTTTTATAGATGACAGTTTATGCGTCATTCGTTAAAGTTTTCGGTCAATTTAGCGATTTTGTAAATCAATCACTTTTCTTGCTCGGGAGAAGCATGTCGGGATCCAATTCAGCAATAAGCCGCCGCCGGTTGTTAAAAGGGGCAGGGGCGATGTGGTTGCTTAGCGTCAGCCAGGTGGGTCTTGCCGCCACCAGTCAGGTGGTGGCGGTGCGCGTCTGGCCGTCGTCGACCTATACACGCGTTACGGTAGAATCCAATCGGGTACTGAAATATAAGCAATTTGCTCTCAGCAATCCTGAACGTGTGGTGGTGGATCTCGAAGGTGTTAACCTCAACTCTGTGCTTAAGGGAATGGCGGCGCAGATCCGCGGCGACGATCCGTTTATCAAATCGGCGCGCGTGGGTCAGTTTGATCCGCAAACCGTGCGCATGGTGTTTGAGCTGAAGCAAAACGTTAAACCGCAGCTGTTTGCCCTGGCGCCTGTTGCGACGTTCAAAGAGCGTCTGGTCATGGATCTCTATCCGGCGAATGCGACGGATATTCAGGATCCGCTGCTGGCATTACTGGAAGACTACAACCAGGGCAACCTGGAGAAGCAGGTGCCACCGGCCCAGAGCGGTCCGCAGCCCGGAAAAGCAGGGCGCGATCGCCCGATTGTGATCATGCTGGATCCTGGCCATGGCGGCGAAGACTCGGGCGCAGTGGGGAAATATCGTACCCGGGAAAAAGATGTGGTGCTGCAAATCGCCCGCCGGCTGAAGGCGCTGATCGATAAAGAAGGCAATATGCGCGCCTATATGACGCGAAACGAAGATGTCTTTATTCCACTGAAAGTCCGCGTGGCGAAAGCCCAGAAGCAGCGTGCAGACTTGTTCGTCTCGATCCATGCCGATGCGTTTACCAGCCGCCAGCCGAGCGGTTCGTCGGTGTTTGCGCTCTCGACTAAAGGGGCAACCAGCACCGCCGCAAGATTCCTGGCTGACTCTCAGAACGCCTCGGACCTGATTGGCGGCGTGAGCAAAAGTGGCGACCGCTATGTCGACCACACCATGTTTGATATGGTGCAGTCGCTGACCATCACCGACAGCCTGAAATTTGGTAAAGCGGTGCTGGGCAAGCTAGGCAATGTTAATAAGCTGCACAAAAACAGCGTTGAACAGGCCGGGTTCGCGGTGCTGAAGGCCCCGGATATTCCGTCGATTCTGGTCGAGACCGCGTTTATCAGTAACGTGGAAGAGGAGCGTAAGCTCAGGACGGCAAAATTCCAGCAGGAAGTGGCAGAGTCGATTCTGGCAGGGATCCGGGCGTATTTCTCAGATGGGGCGACGCTGGCAAGGCTTGGGTAGTTGAGTGCGCCGGGTAACCGCCCGGCAGTTTCACACACCGCAGATACAAAAAAACACCCTGAAGGGTGTTTATTGTTTTTAGAAGTGTTGGTTGCGGGGGCCGGATTTGAACCGACGACCTTCGGGTTATGAGCCCGACGAGCTACCAGGCTGCTCCACCCCGCGTCCGTCTTTCTACTCTTGTAGAAACTTACTTCTTCAAATTTGATTGGTTGCGGGGGCCGGATTTGAACCGACGACCTTCGGGTTATGAGCCCGACGAGCTACCAGGCTGCTCCACCCCGCGTCCGTCTTCCTACTGTCGTAGAAGATACTTCATCAAATTTTAATTGGTTGCGGGGGCCGGATTTGAACCGACGACCTTCGGGTTATGAGCCCGACGAGCTACCAGGCTGCTCCACCCCGCGTCCGTGGAAGCGCACTATACTCGGTTAGGTTTGTGATGCAACCCCTTTTTCACATAAATCATTAACTTTGTATGTAAATTGAACGGCGCTGCGATATTTGGACTATTTTTTGCTCAGAATTTGCCAAAGGGCATGTGATTCCGTTTCTTTAGAACAGTGGGTTTGTTATCTTCATCACGCGGTAATGGGCAACTTTAAGACGAGATATAATGAAAGGACGTTGGGCGAAGTATCTAATGACAGGGGCAATGGTAGCCATTCTTGCGGCCTGCTCTTCTAAACCGACCGATCGCGGTCAACAGTATAAAGACGGGAAGCTATCCCAGCCTTTCTCTTTAGTTAATCAACCTGATGCCGTTGGCGCACCGATCAACGCCGGAGACTTTTCCGAGCAGGTTTACCAGATCCGCAACGCGTCGCCACGTCTGTATGGCTCACAGAGTAGCGTTTATAACGCGGTACAGGACTGGCTACGCGCGGGCGGTGATACGCGCAATATGCGCCAGTTTGGTATCGACGCCTGGCAGATGGAAGGGGCGGATAACTATGGCAACGTCCAGTTTACCGGTTACTACACCCCGGTTATCCAGGCGCGACACACGCGTCAGGGCGAGTTCCAGTATCCCATTTACCGAATGCCGCCTAAACGCGGTCGTCTGCCGTCCCGCGCTGAGATCTACTCCGGTGCGCTGGGCGAAAACTACGTTCTGGCCTACAGCAACTCGCTGATGGACAACTTCATCATGGATGTTCAGGGCAGCGGCTATATCGACTTTGGCGATGGCTCCCCCCTGAACTTCTTTAGTTATTCCGGTAAAAACGGTCATGCCTATCGCAGCATTGGTAAAGTGCTGATCGACAGAGGCGAAGTGAAAAAAGAAGACATGTCGATGCAGGCGATCCGCGAGTGGGGTGAAAAACACAGCGAAGCCGAAGTGCGTGAGCTGCTGGAACAGAACCCGTCGTTTGTCTTCTTTAAACCGCAAAACTTTGCGCCAGTGAAAGGGGCGAGTGCCGTTCCACTGATTGGCCGCGCCTCGGTAGCTTCGGATCGTTCTATTATTCCTGCGGGCACCACGCTGCTGGCGGAAGTGCCTCTGCTGGATAACAACGGCAAATTTAACGGTCAGTACGAGCTACGTCTGATGGTCGCGCTGGATGTCGGCGGTGCGATTAAAGGTCAGCACTTCGATATTTATCAGGGCATTGGCCCGGATGCGGGGCACCGTGCAGGCTGGTATAACCACTATGGGCGCGTATGGGTGCTCAAGGCAGCCCCTGGCAGCGGTAACGTATTCAGCGGCTGATTGTGGTATTCTGAGTCGTACTGAATTAACAGAGAAGGGTGAGGAATAACCTCACCCTTTTGACATCTGAGGTTTTATGTCTGTAGTAATCAGCGATGCCTGGCGTCAGCGTTTTGGCGGCACGGCACGTCTATATGGTGAAAAAGCCCTGCAGCTGTTTGCGGATGCGCATGTCTGCGTCGTGGGGATTGGCGGTGTTGGCTCCTGGGCGGCGGAAGCGCTGGCGAGAACCGGCATTGGCGCGATCACGCTGATTGATATGGATGACGTTTGCGTCACCAACACCAACCGTCAAATCCATGCCCTGCGCGATAACGTCGGGCTGGCGAAATCTGAGGTGATGGCGGAGCGTATTCGCCTGATTAACCCGGAATGCCGCGTGACGGTGATCGATGACTTTGTGACGGCAGATAACGTCGCCGAATACATGAGTAAAGGCTACAGCTATGTCATCGACGCTATCGACAGCGTGCGTCCAAAAGCGGCGTTGATTGCCTACTGTCGGCGTTACAAGGTTCCTCTGGTTACCACCGGGGGGGCTGGTGGGCAAATCGATCCCACGCAGATTCAGGTGGCCGATTTGGCAAAGACGATTCAGGACCCGCTGGCGGCCAAGCTGCGCGAGCGCTTAAAAAGCGATTTTAACGTCGTGAAAAACAGCAAAGGCAAGCTGGGCGTTGACTGTGTCTTTTCCACTGAAGCCCTGGTCTACCCGCAGGCTGACGGTTCGGTGTGTGCGATGAAAAGCACGGCGGAAGGGCCAAAAAGGATGGATTGTGCCTCAGGCTTTGGTGCGGCCACCATGGTGACCGCCTCTTTCGGCTTTGTTGCAGTCTCTCACGCCCTGAAGAAAATGATGGCGAAGGCGGAACGTCAGGCCTGAGCCTGACGCGCGGCCTCCTGTACTGCCTCACTGAGTGCGACCAGGCCCTGACCGCGCGAGGCGCTGAGCTGCGCCCGTAGCCCCAGTTCATCGAACAATGCCAGCGGCGAGTGCGTCTGCAGCTCCGCCGCGCTTTTCCCTTCCACGGCGGTTAATAGTACCGCCAGCAGCCCGCGAACGATACGCCCTTCGCTGTCGCCAAAGAAATGCAGTTTTTCACCGGATACCGTGCATCCCAGCCAGACGCGGTTCTCGCAGCCGGAAATCTCTTTCGCCTGCGCTTTGCGTTCGTCTGACAGCGCCGGCAACTGCTTGCCGAGCAGGATCAGCTGGCGATATTTGTCTTCCCATTGTAACAGCGGGGCGAAAGTCTGTTTTAAGGTCTCTTCTGTGATGACCGTGCCAAACGGATGTTCGGCTAACGCTGAACTCGTCATTAATCCACCAGTATTTCAAGGGCGCGGTCAACGGCATCAACCAGCGCATCCACATCGCTTTGCGTATTATACGGCGCAAACGACGCACGCAGCGTACCGCTAACACCCAGCGCGGCCAGTAATGGCTGCGCGCAGTGCTGGCCGGCACGCAGGGCAATGCCATACCCGGCAAGCAGCGTAACCATATCGCTATGATGAACGCCAGCAAAATCAAAGGCCAGCAGGCTTGAGTCCTGCACGCGGAACGATCGAAAACCCGGACGTTTCTGCAGCGCTTCTTCTGCAAGCGTCGCCAGACCCCGGCTCCAGCGTTCTGCCTGAGCGATATCCGTTTCAGCCAGCCATTCAAGCGCGGCACTCAGGCCGATGACGCCTGCGACGTTCGGCGTTCCGGCTTCCAGACGGTAAGGGACATCCTGAGTTTTAAAGCCCTCAAAGGTCACCTCGGTGATCATTTTGCCTCCCCCAAGCCATGGCGTCATTTGCGCCAGCAGGGCCGGTTTTCCGTACAGCACCCCGATCCCGGTTGGGCCATACAGCTTATGTCCTGAGAAGGCATAAAAATCAATATCCAGCTTTTGTACATCAGCGGGGAAATGCACCACGCCCTGGGCACCGTCGACCATCACCACCATGTCGTTAGCGTGGGCCACGTCGATGGCCAGAGCCAGATCCGGGCAACCCCCTGTGACGTTCGACATTTGTCCGAGTGCCAGAATGCGGCTGCGGGGGGTAATGAGCTCAGATAAGCGCGCTACGTCTGGCAGAAGATCTGCACCCAGCGGCAGTTTCACAATGCGCGCGCCCGTTTGCTCAGCCACCATTAGCCACGGAACCAGGTTGGCGTGATGTTCTGCCTCGCTGACAATAATTTCATCGCCGGGCTTAAGCCGCGGGCGCGCATAGCACTGGGCCACCATGTTAATGGCTTCAGTTGTGCCTCGCGTCCAGACGATGTTTTTCCCGCTTTCGGCGTTGATCAGGCGTGCGACCTGATCGCGTGCGGCTTCATAGCGCGCGGTTAATCGCTGTGCTTCGGCAAACTGGCTACGGTGCACGTTCCCGGCGCTCAGGCTGTAGAACTGCTGCGTCGCCTCAATGACTACCTGAGGCTTAAGGGCGGTGGCTGCGCTATCAAGGTAAATACCGGCATCGGCCAGCGCCGGGAACTGTGCGCGAAACTGCGCGGGACTGAAAGCGTTCATGGAATTCCTCATCTCAATAGTGAGATCGTCGCGCAATTTCATCGGCAGGGCAAGGAGGTTGATATCTATCAGATTTGTCTGCTAATCCTCACTTATCCTGGCGACTCTGAAAAAGCAGGTTATGCTAAATAAGGTTAGGTGAATGTTTAAGCCTGTTATAAATCGATGTTTGAATAGCATTAATTGCTAAAGGAGAATAAGCATGAAAAAGACAGCCGCCATTATCTCTGCCTGTGCGTTGACCTTTGCCCTGAGCGCCTGTTCCGGTAACAACTACGTAATGCATACTAACGATGGCCGTTCTATCGTCTCTGAAGGGAAACCGACAACCGATAACGACACCGGTATGATTTCTTATAAAGATGCGAACGGGAACAAGCAGCAGATTAATCGCACTGACGTGAAGGAAATGAAAGAAATCGAGCATTAATCGATCGCAGGCGAAAAAAAAGCACCGCAAATTGGCGGTGCTACATTAATCACTATGGACAGACAGGGTAAATGTACAGGAAGTGAAAAATTGGTAGCGTTGCTACCGTGGTCTGAATCGCAGACCAATTGCAAACACAACAACACAACATCACAACCGTAAGCCAAAAGCCCTTCAGAACACGCATTCCGAAAAAAGCTCTTCGTTCCGGCTCAGGAAGTGCCGCCACTATAGGTATTTGCTGGTAGTTCCTCAACGGACAAATTATAATGGCTCAGATAAAAAAAACTAATAGGTTAAACATTGTTTCCTGTTTGTTAAATCTCGTTAACATCTAAGCCAGATAACCATGTCGAAGCGATTGCCACCCCTAAATGCATTACGTGTTTTTGATGCAGCAGCACGTCACCTGAGTTTCACGCGCGCAGCCGATGAGCTTTTTGTGACACAGGCCGCAGTAAGTCACCAAATCAAGTCTCTGGAGGATTTCCTGGGCCTTAAGCTGTTCCGTCGGCGCAACCGTTCATTACTGTTGACCGAAGAGGGGCAGAGCTATTTTCAGGATATTAAAGAGATTTTTTCCCAGCTCACGGAAGCCACGCGCAAGCTGCAGGCCCGCAGTGCAAAAGGCGCGCTGACGGTAAGTTTATTACCCAGTTTTGCCATTCAGTGGCTGGTGCCAAGACTCACAAGCTTTAACTCAGCTTATCCGGGAATCGACGTTCGAATCCAGGCGGTGGACCGTCAGGAAGACAAGCTGGCCGATGATGTGGACGTCGCCATTTTTTATGGCCGCGGTAACTGGCCAGGCTTGCGTGTCGAAAAATTATACGCAGAATATCTGCTGCCGGTCTGTTCACCGCTGCTCTTAACGGGCGAAAAGGCGCTGAAGACCCCCGCTGACCTGGCGCGACATACGCTTTTACATGATGCTTCTCGCCGTGACTGGCAAACTTATACCCGTCAATTAGGTCTTAATCATATAAACGTGCAGCAGGGCCCCATTTTTAGCCACAGCGCAATGGTGTTACAGGCTGCCATTCACGGGCAAGGCGTGGCGTTGGCGAATAACGTCATGGCGCAGTCCGAAATTGAGGCAGGCCGTCTGGTTTGTCCATTTAATGATGTGCTGGTCAGCAAGAACGCGTTTTATCTGGTTTGTCATGACAGTCAGGCAGAACTGGGTAAAATAGCCGCTTTCCGACAGTGGATTCTGGCGAAAGCGGCGAGTGAGCAAGAAAAATTCCGCTTCAGGTATGAACAGTAACTTTTGTGTGCCGGGCACGCATCACTTTAGGATTTAAACATGACCAGCCGATTCATGCTGATTTTTGCCGCGGTGAGTGGCTTTATTTTTGTTGCACTGGGCGCCTTTGGCGCACATGTATTAAGCAAGTCGTTGGGGGCGGTAGAAATGGGCTGGATCCAGACCGGCCTTGAATACCAGGCATTCCACACGCTGGCGATTTTTGGGCTGGCGGTGGCAATGCAGCGCCGCATCAGCATCTGGTTTTACTGGAGCAGCGTATTCCTGGCGTTAGGCACCGTGTTGTTCAGCGGTAGTCTGTACTGCCTGGCGCTTTCGCATTTACGCCTGTGGGCGTTTGTTACACCTGTTGGCGGCGTCAGCTTCCTGGCAGGTTGGGTATTAATGTTTATCGGAGCCATCCGTCTGAAACGCAAGGGCGTTGTTCATGAATAAGGTTGTTTTATATTGTCGCCCGGGGTTTGAGAAAGAGTGCGCCGCGGAAATTACTGATAAAGCGGCGAAGCGCGAAGTCTTTGGCTTTGCACGCGTTAAAGAAAATGCCGGCTACGTCGTATTCGAGTGCTACCAGCCTGAGGATGCGGATAAACTCGCGCGTGAGCTGCCGTTCAGCTCCCTGATCTTCGCTCGCCAGATGTTTGTCGCCGGTGAACTGCTAAAAGATCTTCCGCCGGAAGACCGCATCACGCCGGTCGTGGGTATGCTGCAGGGCGTCGTGGAAAAGGGTGGCGAGCTGCGTGTTGAAGTCGCGGATACCAACGAAAGCAAAGAGCTGATGAAGTTCTGCCGTAAGTTCACCGTACCGCTGCGCGCTGCACTGCGTGACGCAGGCGTGCTGACAAACTACGAAACGCCAAAACGTCCGGTGGTGCATATATTCTTTATCGCCCCTGGCTGCTGCTACACGGGTTACTCCTACACCAATAACAACTCTCCCTTCTTCATGGGCATTCCGCGTCTGAAATTCCCTTCAGATGCGCCAAGCCGTTCTACCCTGAAGCTGGAAGAGGCGTTCCACGTGTTTATCCCGGCGGATGAGTGGGATGAGCGTCTGGCGAACGGCATGTACGCGGTCGATCTCGGCGCGTGTCCGGGCGGCTGGACCTATCAACTGGTGAAACGCAACATGTGGGTCTCTTCGGTTGATAACGGCCCGATGGCCCAGAGCCTGATGGATACCGGACAGGTCACCTGGCTGCGTGAAGATGGTTTCCGCTATCGTCCCACCCGCAACAACATCTCCTGGATGGTGTGCGATATGGTTGAGAAGCCAGCAAAAGTGGCCGCGCTGATGGCCTCCTGGCTGGTGAACGGCTGGTGCCGTGAGACTATCTTTAACCTCAAGCTGCCGATGAAAAAGCGCTATGAGGAAGTCTCGCAAAACCTGGCCTATATCCAGGCGCAAATGGATGAGCACGGCATTAACGTGGAGATTCAGGCGCGCCAGCTGTATCACGACCGCGAAGAAGTGACGGTGCACATTCGTCGCTGGTGGGCTGCTGTCGGCGGACGTCGCGACGAGCGATAATACGCGTTACATTGCCCGGTGGCGTTTTGCTTGCCGGGCGATTCATCTGAAAACGATTTAACGTTCTAAGCGCAACTGCTGCAAGTTCCCGTCCAGCTGCAAATCCGTCTGTAACGTCGCCACATCCCGGCAGATAAAGGCCATCTCTTTATGCGCCTCCAGCTTTTTGCGCCATTTTTCGGGGACCTCGTCCAGCCTGGCGTAAATCCCTTCCAGACTCTGAAAATCTGTCAGCAGTTGGGCGGCACTTTTCGGCCCGATGCCTGCCACTCCCGGAACCTTCGAGCTGCTTATTCCGGCCAGCCCCCAGTAGTCAGGAAGTTGTTCCGGCGAGACGCCAAACTCACTGGCGATAAAGGGGGCATCAAGCCAGCGCTTCTGGAAGTAATCGCGAATGCGGACGGTGGGCGAAAGCAGCTGGCAGTAGCCTTTATCGGTTGAGACGATGGTGGCCTGATGTCCGGCGCTCGCGACCTTGACGGCTAACGTGGCAGCCAGATCATCGGCTTCATTGCCATGGGCTCCCCAGCAGGGAACGCCGCGCTGTTCAAAGGCGGCGCGAATGGCCGGCATTTCGGCATGCAAATCGTCAGGCATTGGTGCGCGCCCGGCCTTGTAGTCGGGAAGGCGCTGGTGTCGCCAGCCGCTGTTACGCGCTTCGTCATCAAAAACGGCAACCACATGGGTCGGTTCGCTATGGCGGATAAGTTGCTCCAGCGCGTGCAGACACGTGTCCTTACAGGGCGTACCTTGCACCGCATGGATCCGGCGAATGAGGTTGAGCGCATCGACGATAAGCAAATGAACAGCCACAGATAATCTCCCTTCTGTTTAATGGGGGAAGGGTAACATTGTCAGCGGTGGGAAACTATGTGCGGTGGGGAAAACAGGAAGAAGCCTCGCAAAACGAGGCTTCCTGAAAGGCTTAATCGCAGGTCACGATCTTCATCGCCAGGCCGCCGCGAGATGTTTCGCGGTATTTGGCGTTCATATCTTTACCTGTTTCGTACATGGTTTCGATAACTTTATCGAGGCAAACGCGCGGTTCACTGGTACGACGCAGCGCCATACGTGCGGCGTTGACCGCCTTCACGGAGGCGATGGCGTTACGCTCGATGCAAGGCACCTGTACCTGTCCGGCAACCGGGTCGCAGGTCAGACCCAGGTTATGTTCCATGCCGATTTCAGCCGCAATACAGACCTGTGTCGGGCTTGCGCCCAGCAGTTCTGCCAGACCCGCCGCAGCCATGGAGCAGGCGACGCCAACTTCACCCTGACAGCCTACTTCTGCACCGGAAATGGAGGCGTTCATCTTGTACAGTGAACCAATCGCACTGGCGACCAGCAGGTAGCGTGCCAGCGAGTTGGCGTTCACTTCGCGGATAAACTTGTCGTAGTACGCCAGTACCGCCGGAACGATACCGCAGGCGCCGTTAGTCGGTGCTGTCACCACGCGGCCACCCGCAGCGTTCTCTTCGTTTACCGCCAGCGCGAACATATTGATCCAGTCAACGACCGCCATGGGGTCCGTGGTCGTTTTGTCGGTGCTCACGAGCATCCGACGCAGCGCTGCCGCACGGCGTGGTACGCGAAGCTTACCGGGCAGAACGCCTTCGGTAGTGATCCCGCGTTCGATACCGCCGCGCATGACTTCCCAGACGCTGGTGAAGTGCTGCTCCAGCTCCGCTTTGCTGTGCAAGGCCAGCTCGTTTTTCATCATCAGGCCGGAAAGGGAGAGACCCGTTTCCTGGCAGTGACGCTGAAGATCCGCCGCGGTTTTGTACGGATAAGGCACGTCAACGGAGGATGTGCTGGTTTCACCAAAGTGGTCTTCGTCGACGATAAACCCGCCGCCGATAGAGTAGTAAGTCTGGCTGTATACCACTTTGTCGCCTGCCAGTGCGGTAATACGCATCCCGTTTTCGTGCAGTGACAGGTTGTCAGCATGGAAATTCATGCAATGATCAACCGGGAATTCCACTTCATGTTCGCCATTTGCCAGCAGCAGGCGACCGTGGGTATTGACGTCCTGGATGAAACCAGGGATCGCATCAATATCAACGGTATCCGGCAGGTTTCCTGCCAGGCCCATGATAATGGCGATATCGGTATGGTGGCCCTTACCTGTCAGGGAGAGAGAGCCGTACACATCGACAACCACGCGGGTTACGTCGTGCAAAATGCCGCGCGCAATCAAGTCATCCGTGAACTGCTTACCGGCTTTCATTGGTCCGACGGTGTGAGAGCTGGAAGGACCAATACCGATTTTGAAAATATCGAATACGCTAATCATGATGCGTCCATTGCTTTCAGTCAGAGGGGGAGGAGTGCGCCGTCCTGAGACGGCGCGGGTGATAATCAGAACATGGTGTACAGGGAGTAGAAGATTGCGGAGATAGCGATAAGCCCCATGATAACCACGAAGATATTGCTAATCTGACCGCTATACTTGCGCATGGCAGGTACTTTCTGAATCGCGTACATCGGCATCAGGAACAGAATCATCGCGATAACCGGGCCGCCCAGGGTTTCAATCATGCCCAGGATGCTTGGGTTCAGCGTGGCAACTGCCCAGGTGGTGACCAGCATGAACAGCGCGGTCATCTTGTTCAGTTTGTTGACTTCAATGCTCTTGCCTTTACCGCGCAGAGATTTAATCACCATACCGTTGAAGCCTTCACGTGCGCCCAGGTAGTGGCCGAGGAAGGATTTGGTAATGGCGATGATCGCGATGATAGGTGCCATCCACGCGATGACCGGTGCGTTAAAGTGGTTCGCCAGGTAAGACAGAATGGTGATGTTCTGCTCTTTCGCTGCCGCCAGATCCGCCGGGGAGAGGCTCAGTACGCAGCTGAAGACGAAGAACATAACGGTCAGCACCATCATGATGTGTGCACGCGCCAGGATGCTGGAGCATTTCTTCTCTGCACCGTCGCCGTACTCTTCACGCTTCGCCACGGCGAAGGAGGAGATGATCGGTGAGTGGTTAAAGGAGAATACCATCACCGGGATCGCCAGCCACAGGGTCATCAGCAGGCCGTTACCGGTTGCAGATGCGCTGCTCAGGGAGAGCGTTTCCAGCGCGGCACCGTGCCACTGTGGAATCAGATACAGCGCCAGTACCATCAGTGCAGCCACAAACGGGAACACCAGGATGCTCATCGCTTTCACGATCATCTGCTCACCGAAACGGACAATGGTCATCATGCCCACAATCAGGATCAGAGACAGAATGGCACGCGGTGGTGGCGTCATGTGCAGCTGGTGCAGCATGAAGCTTTCAACGGTGTTAGTGATTGCAACGCTGTAAACCAGCAAAATAGGGTAAATCGCGAAGAAGTAGAGCAGGGTAATCAGTTTACCTGCGCCCACGCCGAAATGTTCTTCAACGACTTCAGTAATGTCTTCGCCAGGATTTTTACCGGACAGCACGAAGCGGGTCAGGCCGCGGTGCGCAAAGTAGGTCATCGGGAAGGCAATGATAGCCATGATGATCAGCGGAATCAGACCGCCGACGCCTGCGTTAATAGGAAGGAACAATACACCAGCGCCGATAGCTGTGCCGTAAAGGCCAAGCATCCACATGGTATCTGATTTGCGCCAACCACTTCGGGATTCAATCGAAGCAACGGTGCTGGTTTGAGTGGTTTCCATCTGTATCTCCTGGAGGAAGCAAATTGTCAGGTTTGTAGTCAAATCCGATGAAAAAGTGCCTGACGGTAATATGAAATTCGTTCAGTGACGGTTTTTTAATAATTTTCGCCCGTAACTATTGGCGGGCGGAAAGATACATTCTCGTTATGAATCTATCAGTGATCCCGATCCCAATTGCAATAATCCACTTTTGATGTGGGCATCTTTAGACCATTTATCTATTAAAAAAACATCGAAGAGGATTTACGGGCGCGAAGGCTACCATCAACAACATGTGAGCTAAAAGAGCACCCGCGAAGATAGGTGTCTTACGCTGTAAAGAAATGGGTTTTTAGGATTTTCTGGCAGGTAATTTAGTTTAAGGCTGATAATTTACGGTTGTAAAAACGAGGTAATCGTTTGCGTGGCATCAGAGTTTGTAAAAGGTATAAGCAATATCTATGAGTTGTTTCGGTAATAAAAAAGCCGGGCCCCACAGCATCGTGACCCGGCTTTTATCAGGAGAGTGAAAATGTTACGTGCAGATTTCGTAGCAAGGAATGTACGCTGACCCGGGTAGCTTCATGCGGTGCTGGGCAACAAAGCCCTGCAGCATGTCATCCATGCGGCGCATCATTTCGCGATCGCCATGGATCTTATACGGACCATACTTCTCAATAGCACGGATACCCATCTCTTTCACGTTACCCGCCACGATGCCGGAGAAGGCGCGTCGCAGGTCGGCAGCCAGGACTTCTACCGGCTGGTCCGGGTACAGTTTCAGGTTGGCCATGTTTTCGTGGGATGGTTCGAACGGGATCTGCAGGTCCGGCGCGATGCGGATTGACCAGTTAAAGCTGTAGGCATCTCCGGTATCGCGACGGTTCTCTTTTACCAGCGGCATCGCTTTTTTCATCTGACGCGCCACTTCTGCCGCATCGTCAATGATGATGCGATAGTGACGACGCGCGGTTTCCCCCAGCGTATGCACGATAAACTCGTCCAGTACGCGGAAGTAGTCAGCGCTCTCTTTCGGCCCGGTCAGGATCAACGGCAGAACCTGATCTTTGTTAGCCGGGTTCATCAGAATACCCAGCAGGTAGAGCAGCTCTTCTGCGGTTCCCACGCCGCCCGGGAAGATGATTATCCCGTGGGCGATACGGACAAACGCCTCGAGGCGCTTCTCGATATCCGGCATAATAATCAGTTCGTTAACCAGCGGGTTAGGTGGCTCAGCGGCGATGATCGACGGCTCGGTCATGCCGATAAAGCGCCCTTCTTTGTAACGCTGCTGAGCGTGTCCCACTGCCGCGCCTTTCATTGGCGCTTCCATCGCCCCGGGACCACAGCCGGTACAGATATTCAGCTCACGCAGGCCGAGCTGGTTTCCCACCCGACGGGCATAGAGATATTCGGTTTCGTTAATCGAGTGACCACCCCAGCAGACGACCATATTAGGGGCTTCGCCCACGTGCAGGGCGCGGGCGTTACGTAAAATGGAGAACACCAGATTGGTGATATGTACAGAGCTTTCCAGGTCGAGATGCTGGAAGCGGCCCGCGTTGTGGATCTGCCCGTTAACAAACAGGATGTCACGCAGCACGGCAAACAGGTTGGCCTGAAGGGAGCGAATGATGCGCCCGTCCACAAAGGCCTCTTCCGGCGGGTTGATCACTTCAAGTTTCACGCCACGCTCGCGGCGCAGCACGTTGATATCAAAGCTTTCGAAGCGGGACAGCAGCTCTTTACTGTTGTCGGTCAGGCTTCCGGAGTTCAGTACGGCAAGTGAACAGTTACGAAACAATTGATAAAGATCGCTGCTGGCCGTGCGTTTAAGCATGTCCACTTCCAGCTGCGACAACATATCCATTGAGCCAAGAGGGCTAATATGTGTAATCAAGTGAGCTCCTTACGGGACGATTATCGTCTTTCCCTGTTGATTACAATAGCCCTGGCTTACGACGTTTCACAACCTAAAGCGCGGAATAGACCGCGCATATTGCGAAAATATTTAGGTTACTGGCGTACAAGACGGCCGGTGGCAGGCACAAAGTCCGTGTTGGTGCGCCATGGATTGATATCCAGACCACCACGGCGGGTGTAGCGCGCATAAACGCTTAACGTTTCGGGATGACAGAAACGCTGAATATCATTAAAGATGCGCTCCACGCACTGCTCGTGGAATTCGTTGTGATGGCGGAACGACACCAGGTAGCGCAGCAGTTTTTCCCGGTCAATCTTCGGACCGCGATACTGGATCTGCACGGAGCCCCAGTCCGGCTGATGGGTGATCAGGCAGTTGGATTTCAGTAAATGACTTACCAGCGTCTCTTCAACGGTCTTTCCGCTTGCCGCATTTTCGAGGTAATCGGTACTGAATTCGTAATTATCCACTGCGATATCCTGATCGTCGATGCAGGTGCCGTTGAAGTGGGCAACCGGCTGCCCTTCCAGCTCATTCAGACGATAGAGTGACACGCTCACCTTGCCCTGTGCGCAGGCGCTTAAATCCCGCTCCAGGGTATGCTGAACCTCTTCCTGGCTGTCGAATTTGGTCTGGTTAAAGCTGTTGAGATAGAGCTTAAAGCTTTTGGATTCCACCAGGTTCTGGCTGGCATAATCCAGTTCAACATGGCCCACTGCGACCTGCGGCAGACCGCGGGCGTTGAGCCAGGAAAGCTCGTACAGCGTCCAGATATCACCGCCAACAAACGGCAGCGCGTCAGCGCGCAGGCCCAGAGGATCGCGATTCAGACTGCGCGGTACGCCCTGCAGCAGGCTTGCATCGTAGGTGTCGCGGTAATCGGTCGATTTACCCAGCGTTAAGCCCGTTAACGCCTGATGATTTTCGTAAGACATGTTTCATAGCCACTTTACAGGTACACTTATGGGCTGAGTTTATCCTGTCTTACAAGAAGAGAGAAATCGGTGGACATCGAAACTGCAAATGCCCTCATTGCCTTCACGACCCGCTATTGCGATGCATGGCATGAAACGCACGGCACTTGGCCGCAAAGCACTGACTTATATGGCGTACCTTCGCCGTGTATTATCTCTTCTCCGGATGATTACGTTATCTGGCAACCGCAATCCCCGACGGGTGAGCAAAATGTAAATGCGGTTGAACGGGCAATGGACATTGTGGTACAACCAGCGGTTCACGCGTTTTATACCACGCAATTTGCAGGGGATATGCCTGCGCGATTTGCTGGTATCACGCTGACGCTGTTGCAGACCTGGAGTGAAGACGATCTGCAGCGTGTTCAGGAAAACCTGATTGGTCATCTGGTCACGCAAAAACGCCTTAAGCTTTCTCCGACGCTCTTTATTGCCACGCTGGACAGTGAACTGGACGTTATCTCTGTCTGCAACCTGTCTGGTGAAGTGGTTAAAGAGACCATCGGTACCCGCAATCGCGAGACTCTCGCCCCCTCACTTGCGGAATTCCTTACCCGACTTGAGCCACTTCTGTAATCCACGATGCTATCGCGCGTGTGAGAGATCTCTTACAGAGTTGTGAGAGATCGCTGGATCATTCAGTATTGCCTTATTTAATTAAGATTAACATTACTCTATTTTTCAATATGTTAATGAGGTATCGCCGCATCCGGGGGGGCACGGGACGGCTTACAGCGCTGCCAGCATGGGTTGTAAGACGAAGCAGAATAGCGGATTCTAGTTGTGTCGACAGGACGCCGACACGAGAAACGAACATCAGGATGATGGCGTTTCTCACCAGGAACACGTCAGGATGACGCTGCAGGAAGGCTTCTGGATGAAGCAAAAGGATCGCGCAGGATGCGTAAGGGACACCTCCAGGAAGGGAGAATGAGAGCCGGTCAGGATGGTCGGTGGGTCAGGATGGCCAGGACGTTTCAGGATGAAACAAACACATCAGGACGATGTGAGCAGGATGCGCAAGGTGAAGGATGACCAGGCCTTCGGGCTTCAGGAAAAGTTGTCACGGATGAGCAGGGAGCACGAATTGTAGCTGGATTGCTGCGGAACGAACCGGGAGCACTGTTTTTACAGTGCTCCCTTTTTTTATTTCTGTCTCCTGCAATGCTATGCTGCGCGCCGTTCACTTTTTCAGTTGAGGTTACTATGACGCAACACGATAGCGTTCGTGCCCGGTTGCACGCCATCGAGGCATTATTGCGCCAACATCAGCTGTGGCAGGAGACCGCGCCGCAGCCAGAAGCCTTCGCAAGCACTCAGCCGTTCTGTCTGGATACGCTGGCACCGTTCGAATGGCTCCAGTGGGTATTAATTCCGCGCATGCACGCGCTGCTCGACGGCGGCCACCCGCTGCCGCAGGCGTTCGCTGTTGCGCCTTATTATGAAATGGCGCTGGACGCGACCCACCCTACGCGCGATGTCATGCTGATTGAGCTGGAAAAGCTGGATGCTGTGTTTGCCGGTGAAGATGCATGACGCTTGAGATCCTCTATCAGGATGAGTGGCTGGTCGCGGTAAACAAACCGTCTGGCTGGCTGGTGCACCGAAGCTGGCTGGACCGCGATGAAAAAGTGGTGGTGATGCAAACCGTGCGCGACCAGATTGGTCAGCACGTCTTTACGGCTCATCGTCTCGACAGGCCAACCTCCGGTGTGTTGCTGATGGGGCTTTCCAGCGAAGCGGGCCGCCTGCTGTCGCAGCAGTTTGAACAGCACCAGATCCAGAAACGCTACCACGCGATCGTTCGTGGCTGGCTGACGGAGAGCGCCACGCTCGATTATCCTCTGGTGGAAGAGCTGGACAAAATTGCCGATAAATTTGCCCGCGATGACAAAGGCCCGCAGCCTGCCGTGACGGATTACCGCGGCATGGCGACCACGGAAATGCCGGTGGCAACCAGCAAGTTTCCGACCACCCGCTACAGTCTGGTTGAGCTGTTGCCCAAAACCGGGCGCAAACACCAGCTCCGCCGTCACCTGAAACATCTGCGTCATCCGATTATTGGTGACAGCAAGCACGGCGATTTGCGCCAGAACCGCAGTGCTGCCGAACATTTTGGCTGCGACCGTCTGATGCTGCATGCCAGTGAACTGAGCCTGACGCACCCGTTTACCGGCGAACCGCTGACTCTCCATGCGGGGCTGGACAACGTCTGGATGCAGGCCCTGTCACAGTTTGGCTGGCTGGGGCAACTCCCCGAAAATGAAAGGGTTGAGTTTGTATCGGGCAACGTCCAGGATGAACAGCAAGCGCAATAATCAAGGAAATACATCATGGCTGAAGTGGGCATTTTTGTCGGCACAATGTACGGCAACTCGCTGCTGGTAGCAGAAGAGGCTGAGGCGATACTCGCAGGCCAGGGCCATAAAGCCACGGTCTATGAAGACCCGGAGCTGGCAGACTGGGAAAAGTACAAAGATAAATACATTCTGGTGGTTACCTCCACTACCGGGCAGGGCGATCTGCCGGACAGCATCGTGCCGCTTTTCCAGGCAATCAAGGATCAGCTTGGCTATCAGCCGGATGTTCACTACGGCATCATTGCTCTGGGCGACAGTTCTTACGCCAATTTCTGCGGCGGTGGTAAGCAGTTCGATGCGCTTTTGCAGGAACAGAGCGCGCAACGCGTCGGTGAGATGTTGCTGATTGATGCAGGTGAACACCCTGAGCCAGAGAGTGAATCGAACCCGTGGGTTGAACACTGGGCAACGCTGCTTAAATAACCCTCTGGCCGGGCAGCCCTTCGCATACCCGGGCCCCCGCGCCCACGTGGCGCGAGCGCAAACACAAAACGGTAACGTCGGTTACCGTTTTGCTTTTCTCCCGCCTTCCGGCGAATTCCGTGAACTACCTTCCACTGCTTTGGGCTTATGCCCCAAACAACTTCTCATTGACCCCTCAATGTTGTGTTCATGCACGGTGAGGGACAGAGGCACTTCTCCCTATACTTTTCCGGTCAGTCATCAAAAAGGCAGTGCGCACTATAAAACGGCATCAAGCCGTACCAAAACTGCCAAATACTAACCCTCATTCTGGTTACCCTACCGGTGCTGTACAGAATGAACTGGCGAGAGCCTGGATTCAGGAGTGCAACAATGAGTACATTAAGCCACGCGGCGAGCAGCGCTGAGAAGCGCACAAATGCGCGCTACTGGATAGTGGTGATGCTGTTTATCGTCACATCCTTTAACTATGGTGACCGTGCCACGCTGTCGATTGCCGGTTCTGAAATGGCAAAAGACATTGGTCTTGATCCGGTTGGCATGGGCTACGTTTTCTCCGCATTTTCATGGGCCTACGTTATCGGCCAAATTCCTGGCGGCTGGCTGCTTGATCGTTTTGGCTCCAAACGCGTCTATTTCTGGTCCATCTTCATCTGGTCGGCATTTACCCTATTGCAGGGCTTCGTCGATGTGTTCAACGGATTTGGCATCATCGTTGCGCTCTTCACCCTGCGCTTCCTGGTGGGCTTAGCCGAAGCACCTTCCTTCCCCGGTAACAGCCGTATTGTGGCGGCGTGGTTCCCGGCGCAGGAGAGGGGAACGGCGGTAGCAATTTTTAACTCTGCGCAATACTTTGCGACGGTGATCTTTGCCCCCATTATGGGCTGGCTGACGCATGAAGTGGGCTGGTCACATGTCTTCTTCTTTATGGGTGGGCTTGGGATCATCATTAGCTTCGTCTGGCTGAAAGTGATCCACGAACCGAACCAGCATCCCGGCGTGAATAAAAAAGAGCTGGAGTACATTGCTGAAGGCGGGGCGCTGATCAACATGGATCAGAAATCCGCAAAAGCAAAAGTGCCGTTCAGCCAGAAATGGGCGCAGATCAAGCAGCTCGTCGGCTCGCGCATGATGATCGGCATCTATCTGGGCCAGTATTGCATTAACGCCTTAACTTACTTCTTTATCACCTGGTTCCCGGTTTACCTGGTGCAGGCGCGTGGGATGTCGATCCTGAAAGCGGGCTTTGTGGCCTCAGTCCCGGCTATCTGCGGTTTTGTAGGGGGCGTGCTGGGGGGCGTGATTTCCGACTGGCTGATGCGTCGTACAGGCTCTTTGAATATTGCGCGTAAAACGCCGATTGTGCTCGGCATGCTGCTCTCCATGACCATGGTGTTCTGTAACTACGTCAGCGCTGAGTGGATGATTATTGGCTTTATGGCGATGGCCTTCTTCGGTAAAGGGATCGGTGCCCTCGGCTGGGCAGTCATGGCGGATACCGCACCGAAAGAGATCAGCGGCCTGAGCGGTGGACTGTTCAACATGTTTGGCAACATCTCCGGGATTGTGACCCCCATTGCCATCGGCTACATCGTGGGAACCACCGGCTCCTTCAACGGCGCGCTGATTTACGTTGGCGTACACGCGCTGGTGGCGGTCCTGAGCTACCTGGTTCTGGTGGGTGATATCAAGCGCGTGGAACTTAAACCTGTAGTGGAGCGCGGCTGATGACGACTCAATCAAGCCCGGTGATTACCGACATGAAGGTCATACCGGTGGCCGGACAGGACAGTATGCTGCTCAACATCGGTGGCGCACATAACGCCTGGTTTACCCGCAATATCGTGGTGCTGACGGACTCCGCGGGCCACACCGGCGTTGGGGAAGCGCCGGGTGGCGAGGTTATCCACCAGACGCTGGTAGACGCCATTCCGCTGGTCGTCGGGAAAGAGGTAGCTCGCCTCAATAACGTGGTGCAGCGGGTGCACAAGGGCAATCAGTCGGCAGACTTTGACACGTTCGGCAAAGGCGCCTGGACGTTCGAACTGCGCGTCAACGCTGTCGCCGCGCTGGAGGCTGCGCTGCTTGATTTACTGGGTAAGGCGCTGAAGGTCCCGGTCTGCGAACTGCTGGGGCCAGGAAAACAGCGCGACGCGGTGACGGTGCTCGGTTATCTGTTTTACGTTGGCGATCGCAATAAAACCGACCTGCCTTATCTGGCGCATTCCCCTGGCGACCACGAGTGGTATCACCTGCGTCACCAGGAGGCACTTTCCGGTGAGGCGGTGGTTCGGCTGGCGGAAGCCGCGCAGGATCGCTACGGATTTAAAGATTTCAAGCTGAAAGGCGGCGTATTGCCCGGCGAGCAGGAGATTGAAACTGCCCGCGCGCTCAAAAAACGCTTCCCGGATGCGCGCATCACGGTGGATCCGAACGGTGCATGGCTGCTGGATGAGGCCATTGCCTTATGCAAAGGGCTGGACGACGTGTTGACCTACGCGGAGGACCCGTGCGGGGCTGAGCAGGGCTTCTCTGGCCGTGAAGTAATGGCGGAATTCCGGCGTGCCACCGGTCTACCGGTGGCCACTAATATGATCGCCACCAACTGGCGTGAAATGGGCCACGCGGTGATGCTGAACGCGGTCGATATTCCGCTGGCGGACCCGCATTTCTGGACACTCTCAGGTGCCGTTCGCGTCGCACAGCTCTGCGACGACTGGGGACTGACCTGGGGTTGTCACTCCAACAACCATTTCGACATTTCGCTGGCGATGTTTACGCACGTTGGCGCGGCGGCTCCGGGCAACCCGACCGCCATTGATACCCACTGGATTTGGCAGGAGGGAGAAGCCCGCCTGACGAAAGAACCGCTGGTAATCAAAAATGGCAAGATTGCCGTACCAGATGCACCGGGGCTGGGCGTTGAGCTTGACTGGGATCAGGTTCATCACGCACATGAGGCGTATAAAAAACTGCCAGGTGGCGCGCGTAACGACGCGGGGCCGATGCAGTACCTGATCCCCGGCTGGACATTTGATCGTAAGCGCCCTGTTTTTGGACGTCACTGATAAAAGGATTGAACGATGAGTACTTTTACTACCCCTGTAGTCACTTCCATGCAGATCATTCCGGTCGCCGGCCATGACAGCATGTTGATGAACCTGAGCGGAGCGCATGCGCCGTTTTTCACCCGCAATATTGTCATTATCAACGATAACTCCGGGCATACCGGCGTCGGTGAAATCCCCGGTGGTGAGAAGATCCGCAAAACGCTGGAAGAGGCCGCTCCGCTGGTGGTGGGAAAAACGCTGGGCGAATATAAAAATATCCTCAATACCGTGCGAAGCACCTTCGCTGACCGTGATGCCGGCGGTCGTGGCCTGCAAACCTTCGACCTGCGAACCACCATTCACGTGGTCACCGGTATCGAAGCCGCGATGCTGGATCTGCTGGGCCAACACCTGGGCGTTAACGTTGCGTCGCTGCTGGGCGAAGGTCAGCAGCGCAGTGAAGTGGAAATGCTGGGCTATCTGTTCTTCGTTGGCGACCGCACGCTGACGCCGCTGCCGTACCAGAACCAGGCGGATGAAAAATGTGACTGGTACCGACTCCGCCACGAAGACGCGATGACCCCGGATGCGGTGGTGCGCCTGGCGGAAGCCGCGTACGAAAAATATGGCTTTAACGATTTCAAACTGAAGGGCGGCGTGCTTGCGGGTGAACAGGAGGCGGAAGCCATTACCGCACTGGCAAAACGTTTCCCGCAGGCGCGCGTCACGCTCGACCCGAACGGTGCCTGGTCTCTGGATGAAGCTATCCGCATTGGTAAACAACTGAAAGGCGTGCTGGCGTACGCGGAAGATCCGTGCGGGGCTGAGCAGGGCTTCTCGGGCCGTGAAGTGATGGCGGAATTCCGTCGCGCCACCGGTTTACCCACCGCGACCAATATGATTGCCACCGACTGGCGTCAGATGGGGCACACCCTGTCGTTACAGTCTGTCGATATTCCGCTGGCAGACCCCCACTTCTGGACGATGCAGGGGTCGGTGCGTGTGGCACAGATGTGTCATGAATTTGGCCTGACCTGGGGCTCGCACTCCAATAACCACTTTGATGTCTCGCTGGCGATGTTCACCCACGTGGCCGCTGCCGCACCGGGCACGATCACCGCTATCGATACCCACTGGATCTGGCAGGAAGGTAATCAGCGTCTGACCAGAGAGCCATTTGAGATCAAAGGAGGCATGGTGCAGGTGCCAACCACGCCCGGTCTGGGCATTGAGCTGGATATGGATCAGGTGATGAAAGCCCACGAGCTGTATCAGAAATATGGCCTGGGGGCACGCGACGATGCGATGGCCATGCAATATTTGATACCTGACTGGAAATTCGACAATAAACGTCCGTGCATGGTACGATAAACGCATTGGGACCGCTCCCATGAGCGGTCGTTTACGTGGTGTATGCTTAACGTAATGACTATGCGTAAGGATGGCTTATGAAGATTGTTATCGCACCGGATTCGTATAAGGAAAGCCTGAGTGCCCTTGAGGTAGCCACCGCGATTGAGCAGGGTTTTCGCGAGATTTTCCCCGCAGCTGACTTTGTGAAATTGCCGGTCGCCGATGGTGGAGAAGGTACCGTAGAAGCTATGGTGGCGGCGACGCAGGGGCGCATTGTCCATGCCTCTGTCTCAGGCCCGCTGGGTGAGCCTGTGGACGGGTTCTATGGCATCTCCGGTGACGAACAGAGCGCGTTTATTGAAATGGCGGCGGCAAGCGGTCTGGAGCTGGTCGCGCCTTCGCAACGCAATCCCCTTCTTACCACCTCCTGGGGGACCGGCGAGCTTATCCGGCACGCGCTGGATGCGGGCGTTAAGCATATTATTATTGGTATTGGCGGCAGTGCCACCAATGACGGTGGTGCCGGCATGGTGCAGGCGCTGGGGGTAAAGCTGCTGGATACCAACGAGCAGCCCCTTGGACAGGGGGGCGGCGAGCTGGCAAAACTGGCCCGTATCGACCTGAGCGGGCTGGATAACCGTCTGGCGGAGTGCCGGATTGAAGTCGCCTGTGACGTCACTAATCCGCTCACCGGAGACGAAGGGGCATCCGCGGTCTTTGGCCCGCAAAAAGGCGCCACGCCGGAGATGATTGTGACCCTGGATAACGCCCTGGCGCATTACGCGCAGGTCATTGCCCGGGATCTGGATATCGACGTCATCAACCTTGCCGGCGGCGGTGCGGCGGGTGGGATGGGGGCGGCACTCTACGCTTTCTGCGGTGCGCAGCTTCGTCAGGGGATTGAGATTGTCACCGATGCGCTGCATCTGGCAGAGCAGGTGGCTAACGCCGATCTGGTGATTACGGGAGAAGGGCGCATCGACAGTCAGACGATCCACGGCAAAGTGCCGGTGGGCGTCGCGAAGGTGGCTAAACGCTTTAATAAACCGGTCATCGGTATTGCGGGTAGCCTGACGGCGGATGTCGGGGTGGTACATAATCACGGCATCGACGCGGTATTCAGCGTGATTTATACCATCTGTTCGCTGGAGGACGCGCTGGAAAATGCCAGCGACAATGTGCGGATGGCCGCACGCAATATCGCTGCAGTGCTGAAAGTGGGGCAGGCGTTCAGGCTCTGAACGGCGGGCAATCCTGTTTGCCCTCTCCCGGCGGGAGAGGGCAACGCTAGTTACCTAACACCTTCATGGCTTCCCGCGTCACATTATCCATCTCGTCCAGCAGCTCCAGAAATTCCGGTTCAAGCTCTGTTTCCGGCGTGCCCGCGCGAAGCTGTTGCTCCAGCAACTGGCAGAGATTCTTCAGCCGCGGCACACCGCTGTAGCCGCAGCTACCGTGCAGCTTATGAATGGCTTCCAGCAGATCTTCCGGGTTTTCACCCACCAGCTGCTCTTCGACCTTATTACGAATTTCCGGCAGAAACGCGACCAGCATTTGCAGCATGTCGCGGGCCAAATCAGGCTTACCCGCCGCCTGGCGCAGCGCAAGCTGCCAGTCAAAGGTGGCGTTTTGATTGACGCTGATTTCCACCGGTTCGGACGATACCGTGTACGTTCCGCCGATATGCCCCGGCTTATAGCGTAACAGCAGGCTATGCAGCTTCTCTTCGTCGATAGGTTTGGCCAGATAATCATTCATTCCGGCACTCAGCAGCTTCTCTTTCTGACCGGCCATCGCGTGGGCGGTGACCGCAATCACTGGCGTTTGCTGCTGATGCGGGAGCTGACGGATCAGCTCGCAGGCACGAATGCCATCCATGCCGGGCATCTGAATATCCATCAGAATTAAATCGAACTGCATCTGTTTCGCATGCTCAACCGCCTGCGCACCGCTGGCACACAGCTCTACGTGCTGAACCTGATCTTCAAGCAACACGCCAATCAGCTTCAGGTTGGCCGGATTATCATCCACCGCCATTACGCTCATCGGCAATTTTTGCTCATCGTCAATCAGCGGCAGAGCGTGCTGGCTCAGACGACAGTATTCCGTCAGTGCTGGCAGCAGGCGGGTCGCGGTAAGTGGCTTAAGCAGGCAGGCGGCGGCCCCGTCATTTTTTAACTCTTCTGCATTGATCTGGGCATGACACGGCAGGGCCAGCAGCAGGTAGTCGGTCATCGATGCGGCTTTCGCCAGCCGTTCCTGTTGCATGGTGAGCTCGCCGGTAAAGGTGACCGGGACCCCCAACAGCAGGATGTCGTAATGCTCCACGGCAAGCGCTGAGAAGGTAGGGCTGTAGATCACCTCCAGCGGCGTGGTGCTTAAGATATCAAGCGTACACTGCGCCGCTGCGGCGTTCGGCTCAACGTAGGCAAGGCGCATTCCTTTCAGGCAATTGGTTACCGGACCGTCGGTCAGCACGTTCGGGTTAAGGTCCAGATTAATATGGAACCAGAACGTGGAGCCCCGGTTTGGCTGGCTGTGGAAAGAGATATCTCCCCCCATCTCCTTAACCAGTTTCTGTGTGATAACCAGACCCAGCCCCGTGCCGCCATGACGTCTGGAAATACTTGCATCGGCCTGACGAAACGCCTGGAACAGACGGGACTGATCCCGCTCCGGAATACCGATGCCGGTATCGCGGATCTGAACTTCAATCTGAACCTTGTTATTACTGATGGAGCGCTTTTCCACCAGAATATCAATGTTGCCGCTTTCGGTGAATTTGATGGCGTTACCGACAAGGTTTGTAATCACCTGCTGCAGGCGCAGCGGGTCGCCAATGACGTTATCCGGCACGTCATTTTTAATGTTGAGCGTCAGCTCCAGGCCTTTATCGTGCGACGAGTGTGCGAGCAGCGTCACCACTTCATCGAGCGTGCTGCGCAGCGGGAATGGGATGCTCTCCAGGATCAGCTTGCCGGCTTCCAGCTTGGAGAAGTCCAGCACGTCGTTGATGATCGCCAGCAGGTTGTTGGCCGAGCGCTCAATGGTGTGCAGATGATCGCGCTGGGTTGGGTTCAGCTCGCTTTTTAGCGTCAGACGGGTAAAGCCAATCACGCCATTGAGCGGCGTACGCAGCTCGTGGGACATATTCGCGAGGAACTCGGATTTGATACGTGCGGCTTCCTGCGCGCGTTTTTTCGCCAGATCCAGCTCAACGTTCTGAATCTCCATCTGCTCCAGGGTTTCGCGCAGGTCAGAGGTCGCCTGGTCGACGTTGTGCTGCATCTCTTCGTGATACGCTGCCAGCGACATCGCCATCGAGTTAATGCCGTTTTTGAGCATATCGAGCTCGCCCAGCATAAACCCTTCCACCCGGCTGTCGAGCTGGCCCCGGCGAATGCGGTCGACGGTGTTAACCATGTTGCGAATGGGCCCCGTCACGTCACGCATCAGGCGCCAGCCGAAGATAAGTGCTATCCCGATACAGAACAGCATCATAACGCCGGAGATGAAAATTTCTTTGTATTGCTGCAGACGCACCGACTTGAGATCCAGCTCCAGCGCCACATATCCGAGCATATTGTCGCTGGATTTGGCGTCAGACTGGGCGGATTCATCGGGTGAATAGCTTTCCGAAATAATCGGGGTGCGCAGGATCATGATATCGCCGCGGCGCAGCACGGTGAGGTGGCGCGGGAAGGGCGTACCGTCAGGAATTTTCAGGGCCGCTGGATCCAGATGAAAATTCGAGGTGACAAAGAGGCGGTTATGCTCGTCGTAAACGGAGATGGCACGCACGATATCCGAATGACGGCGGTGCAGCACGCTGATTAACTGACCTATCGATTCGCGGTTTTGCAGGTTCATCCCATACTCACTGGAGACGGCCAGCGGTTCGATAATGCTGGCACCGGCATCTTCCAGTTGCCGCTGCAAATCGTTATAGCGGTGCACCACAAAAAAGATACTCAGCAGCAAACCGATGAGAACGGTGGGGGCGAGGATCAAAATCATCATGCGCGCGCGCAGGCTGTAGTTGGTCATGGCGTTCCGTTATGGGACAATTAGGATAATTATGTTTATGTGAGAAAAATCTCGGCGATGGCGCAATTCTACTCTGCAAAGCGACGCGTGACGACGCGTCAGATCATAACTGTTGAAGCCACTGACCTCGATCCCTTTGGCCAGGGGGTTGCGCGTCATAATGGTAAGACACTGTTTATAACAGGTTTACTGCCAACAGAACGAGCAGAAATTACGCTGACGGAAGATAAACGCCAGTTTGCACGCGGGCAGGTTAAGCAGCGTCATAACGATAGCCCGGACCGCGTGAAGCCTCGCTGCCCGCATTTTGGCGTCTGCGGTGGCTGCCAGCAACAGCATGTCAGCACAGAATTACAGCAAAAAAGTAAAAGCAGCGCCCTGGCCCGCCTGCTTAAGCACGACGTCAACGAGATCATCGCCGACCAGCCCTGGGGCTATCGTCGTCGCGCGCGTTTGAGCCTGAGCTATCAGCCAAAAACTGAGCGGCTGGAGATGGGGTTTCGCAAAGCCAGCTCCAGCGATATCGTCGATATCAGGCAGTGCCCCATTTTGGTGCCCCGTCTTGAGGCATTGCTTCCTGACGTGCATGCCTGCCTCTGCGGACTGGACGGCGTTCGCCACCTCGGGCACGTCGAACTGGTCATGGCCAACAATGGCCCGCTAATGGTGCTGCGCCACACCGCGCCGCTGTCGACAAAAGATCGCGAAAAACTGGAACGCTTTTCGCATTCCCACGAGCTGGCGCTTTTCCTTGCCCCCCAAAGCGAGATACTTGAGCAACTGACAGGCGAAGCGCCCTGGTATGCGTCAAACGGGCTACGCTTAACGTTCAGCCCGCGCGATTTCATTCAGGTAAATGATGGCGTCAATCAGCAAATGATTGAGAAAGCGCTGATATGGCTGGATGTGCAGAAGAGCGATCGGGTACTTGACCTGTTCTGCGGAATGGGCAATTTCACGCTGCCTTTGGCCCGGCAGGCGGCAAGCGTTGTGGGTGTCGAAGGCGTTGAGGCGCTGGTGGCTAAAGGGCAGGAGAACGCACGACAGAACGGCTTGCAAAATGTGACATTCTTTCACCAAAATCTTGAGGAAGATGTGACACAGCAGCCGTGGGCGACGCAGGGATTTGACAAGATTCTTCTCGACCCGGCGCGCGCAGGTGCGCCGGGTGTAATGCAACATATAATTAAACTCGCGCCCAGGCGCGTGGTCTATGTTTCCTGTAACCCGGCAACGCTTGCCCGAGACAGTGAGGCATTAATCCGTGCGGGTTACCAGATTCAGCGTCTGGCAATGCTGGACATGTTCCCGCACACTGGGCATCTGGAATCGATGGTGTTGTTTGAGCACATCTAATTAGTTTGGCTTGTCGACTTCGACAGGCCCTGGTCCCTAAAGGAGAGGACAATGGTTGCGGTAAGAAGTGCACATCTTAATAAAGCTGGGGAGTTTGACCCACAAAAATGGATAGCAAGTCTGGGGATTTCCAGCCAGCAGTCGTGTGAACGCTTAACCGAAACCTGGGCCTACTGTCAGCGCACCACTCTGGGGCATCCTGACGCCGAACTGTTATTGTGGCGCGGCGTGGAGATGGTTGAAATCTTATCCATGCTGAACATGGATATCGAAACGCTGCAGGCCGCGCTTTTGTTCCCTCTTGCCGATGCGGATGTCGTCACTGAAGACGTGCTGCGCGACAGCGTCGGGCAATCCGTCGTGGCGTTGATCCACGGCGTACGGGATATGGCGGCAATCCGCCAGCTCAAAGCCGCACATACCGATTCCGTCTCCTCGGAGCAAGTTGATAACGTTCGCCGGATGCTGCTGGCCATGGTGGACGATTTCCGCTGCGTGGTCATCAAGCTCGCTGAACGCGTTGCCCACCTGCGCGAAGTAAAAGATGCGCCGGAAGACGAGCGCGTACTGGCCGCGAAAGAGTGTACGAACATCTATGCACCGCTGGCGAACCGCTTAGGGATTGGTCAACTGAAATGGGAGCTGGAGGATTACTGCTTCCGTTACCTGCACCCGGCAGAATATAAGCGGATTGCAAAACTCCTGCACGAGCGCCGCATTGACCGCGAGCACTATATTGAGGAGTTCGTCAGCGGATTGCGCCAGTCGATGAAAGAAGAGAATGTGCGGGCCGAAGTCTATGGTCGACCCAAGCACATCTACAGCATCTGGCGCAAAATGCAGAAGAAACATCTCGCCTTTGATGAGCTGTTTGACGTGCGCGCCGTGCGCATCGTTGCGGAGCGTCTGCAGGATTGCTACGCCGCGTTAGGGATAGTACATACTCACTTCCGCCATCTGCCGGATGAGTTCGATGACTATGTCGCGAACCCGAAACCTAACGGCTATCAGTCTATTCATACCGTGGTGCTGGGGCCTGGCGGCAAAACGGTCGAGATTCAAATTCGTACCAAACAGATGCACGAGGACGCTGAGCTTGGCGTCGCGGCGCACTGGAAATACAAAGAGGGGACGTCAGGTGGCGTGCGCTCTGGTCATGAAGACCGCATTGCCTGGCTGCGTAAGCTGATTGCGTGGCAGGAAGAGATGGCGGATTCCGGCGAAATGCTGGATGAAGTGCGAAGCCAGGTCTTTGACGACCGGGTCTACGTCTTTACGCCGAAAGGTGACGTGGTCGACCTGCCAGCAGGCTCCACGCCGCTGGACTTTGCCTATCACATCCACAGTGATGTGGGGCACCGCTGTATCGGGGCGAAAATCGGCGGACGTATCGTACCGTTTACCTATCAGTTGCAGATGGGCGACCAGATTGAAATCATCACGCAGAAGCAGCCTAACCCGAGCCGTGACTGGCTTAACCCGAACCTGGGCTATGTCACCACCAGCCGCGGGCGCTCAAAAATTCACGCCTGGTTCCGTAAGCAGGATCGTGACAAGAACATTCTTGCTGGTCGCCAGATCCTCGACGACGAGCTGGAACATATCGGCATAAGCCTGAAAGAGGCCGAGAAATTCCTGCTGCCACGCTACAACTTCAACGAGCTGGATGAATTGCTGGCGGCGATTGGCGGCGGTGATATCCGTCTTAATCAGATGGTGAACTTCCTGCAGGCGCAGTTCAACAAGCCAAGCGCGGCGGAGCAGGATGCGGCGGCGCTGAAGCAGCTGCAGCAGAAAACCTATGCGCCACAACAGCGCAGCAAAGACAATGGCCGCGTTGTGGTGGAAGGGGTGGGTAATCTGATGCACCACATTGCCCGCTGCTGCCAGCCAATCCCGGGTGATGATATCGTTGGCTTTATCACTCAGGGACGCGGGATTTCCATTCACCGTTCAGACTGCGACCAGCTTGCTGAGCTGCAGTCGCATGCACCGGAACGTATTGTGGAAGCGGTCTGGGGCGAGAGCTACTCGGCGGGGTACTCGCTGGTGGTTCGCGTCACCGCAAACGACCGTAGCGGCCTGCTGCGTGATATTACGACCATTCTCGCGAACGAAAAGGTCAACGTGCTGGGCGTGGCCAGCCGCAGCGATACGCGCGAGCAGCTTGCCACCATCGATATGACCATCGAAATCTACAACCTGCAGGTGCTGGGCCGCGTGCTTGGCAAACTGAACCAGGTCCCGGATGTGATTGACGCACGTCGTCTGCACGGCGGGTAAGCCCACCTTTCTGTAAGCCGGGTAAGGCGTAGCCTTTACCCGGCATTTATTTTTAATCAGGACAGAATTATGACCCAAATTGACCGCCTGCTTGGCATCATGAAACGCCTGCGCGATCCGGAAAACGGCTGCCCGTGGGACAAAGAGCAGACTTTCGCCACCATCGCCCCGTACACCCTCGAAGAGACCTATGAAGTGCTGGACGCCATTTCACGCGAGGATTTTGACGACCTGCGTGGCGAACTGGGTGACCTGCTGTTCCAGGTGGTGTTCTATGCGCAAATGGCGCAGGAAGAGGGGCGTTTTAACTTCGACGACATCTGCGCTGCCATCAGCGACAAACTGGAACGCCGTCATCCGCATATCTTTAGCGATGCCACCGCAGGCGATAGCGCGGAAGTGCTGGCGCGCTGGGAACAGATTAAAAGCGCCGAGCGCGCGGAGAAATCCCAGCACTCGGCACTGGATGACATCCCCCTGAACCTGCCTGCGCTGATGCGGGCGCATAAAATTCAGAAACGCTGCTCCGCGGTTGGCTTTGACTGGACGTCTCTTGGCCCGGTGCTGGAAAAAGTGCATGAAGAGATCGACGAAGTGATGCACGAAGCGCAACAGGCCGTGGTAGATGAAGCAAAGCTTGAAGAAGAGATGGGCGATTTGCTGTTCGCGACCGTCAACCTTTCTCGCCATCTGGGTGTAAAAGCGGAAACCGCCCTGCAAAAAGCCAACATTAAGTTCGAACGACGCTTTCGCGAAGTTGAGCGGATTGTGGCCTCGCGCGGCCTGGAAATGAGCGGAATTGACCTCGATGCGATGGAAGAAGTCTGGCAAGAAGTAAAACGCCAGGAAACTGATCTCTAACGAAATTTTGCGATCAAGCGCAATTTGTGTGATTTTTTAAATGACAAGCGCTTGATTTGCGTCAAAAACATTTACCCAAAAGGGGCTATTTTCTCACTCCTTATGTTTGTCATTGGCTGGACAGGAGACGGAGAATGAAAGTTTGTGGCGCTCGCCGTGTTCGGGTATACTACTTTCCCGTCCTGGTTATTCCATCGTTTCACCCTAACTTCTCAGGTTCAGCATGACAACGAACTATATTTTTGTGACCGGCGGGGTCGTATCCTCTCTGGGTAAAGGCATTGCCGCAGCCTCCCTCGCAGCCATTCTTGAAGCCCGTGGCCTCAATGTGACCATGATGAAACTGGATCCGTACATCAACGTCGATCCGGGCACCATGAGTCCAATCCAACACGGGGAAGTGTTCGTTACTGAAGACGGCGCTGAAACCGATCTGGATCTTGGCCACTACGAGCGTTTCATCCGCACTAAAATGACCCGTCGTAACAACTTCACGACAGGCCGTATCTACTCCGACGTTCTGCGTAAAGAGCGCCGTGGTGATTATCTTGGTGCTACCGTTCAGGTTATCCCACACATCACTAACGCTATCAAAGAACGCATTATTGCGGGCGGCGAAGGCCACGACGTGGTGCTGGTTGAAATCGGCGGTACCGTGGGTGATATCGAATCCCTGCCATTCCTGGAAGCGATTCGTCAGCTGGCGGTTGATATTGGCCGTGAAAACGCGCTGTTCATGCACCTGACGCTGGTGCCTTATATGGCAGCCGCAGGTGAAGTGAAAACCAAACCTACTCAGCACTCCGTTAAAGAGTTGCTCTCCATCGGTATTCAGCCAGACATCCTGGTTTGCCGTTCCGATCGCGCGGTTCCGGCGAACGAACGCGCGAAAATTGCATTGTTCTGTAACGTGCCGGAAAAAGCCGTTATTTCAATGAAAGATGTCGATTCCATTTATAAAATCCCGGGCCTGTTGAAATCACAGGGCCTGGACGATTATATTTGTAAACGATTCAGCTTGAACTGTCCGGAAGCTAACCTGTCTGAATGGGAACAGGTTATTTACGAAGAAGCGAATCCGGCTGGCGAAGTGACTATCGGCATGGTTGGCAAGTACATTGAACTGCCAGATGCCTATAAGTCAGTTATCGAAGCGCTGAAACACGGTGGTCTGAAGAACCGCGTCTCCGTTAACATCAAGCTGATTGATTCGCAGGATGTTGAAACGCGTGGCGTTGAAATTCTGAAAGATCTGGATGCAATCCTTATCCCTGGCGGCTTCGGCTACCGTGGTGTAGAAGGCAAGATCGCCACCGCACGCTATGCGCGTGAAAACAATATTCCATACCTCGGTATCTGCCTGGGTATGCAGGTTGCGCTGATCGAATTTGCGCGCAACGTAGCGGGAATGGAAAACGCGAACTCTACGGAATTTGTGCCAGACTGTAAGTACCCTGTCGTGGCGCTTATCACTGAATGGCGCGACGAAGAAGGTAACGTCGAAGTCCGTACCGAGAAGAGCGACCTGGGTGGCACGATGCGTCTTGGCGCACAGGCCTGCCAGCTGTCTGACGATAGCGTCGTTCGCAAGCTGTATGGCGAGCCGGTTATCACCGAACGTCATCGTCACCGCTATGAAGTCAACAACATGTTGTTGAAACAAATTGAAGCTGCGGGTCTGCGTGTTGCGGGCCGCTCCGGGGATGATCAGTTAGTCGAGATCATCGAAGTGCCAAACCATCCGTGGTTTGTCGCCTGCCAGTTCCACCCGGAATTTACTTCAACGCCACGTGACGGGCATCCGCTGTTTGCAGGCTTTGTGAAAGCCGCCAGCGATTACCAGAAGCGTCAGGCGAAGTAAAAAAAGTTAGAACGGCAACGCGTACCCCTGGTACGCGTTGTTTGTCTGGAGTTTTAGTTTAACTTGTACTGAGGAAAATCTAATGTCCAAAATCGTTAAAGTCATCGGTCGTGAAATCATCGACTCCCGTGGTAACCCGACCGTTGAAGCCGAAGTTCACCTGGAAGGTGGTTTCGTCGGTATGGCAGCTGCTCCGTCAGGTGCTTCTACTGGTTCCCGCGAAGCGCTGGAACTGCGCGATGGCGACAAATCCCGTTTCATGGGCAAAGGCGTACTGAAAGCTGTTGGCGCCGTAAACGGCCCTATTGCTCAGGCAATCATTGGCAAAGACGCTAAAGACCAGGCTGGCATCGACAAGATCATGATCGATCTGGACGGTACTGAAAACAAATCTAACTTCGGTGCTAACGCAATCCTGGCCGTTTCCCTGGCGAACGCCAAAGCTGCAGCGGCTGCTAAAGGTATGCCACTGTTCGAACACATCGCTGAACTGAACGGCACTCCAGGCAAATACTCCATGCCTGTACCGATGATGAACATCATCAACGGTGGTGAGCACGCAGACAACAACGTTGATATTCAGGAATTTATGATTCAGCCAGTTGGCGCGAAATCCCTGAAAGAAGCAGTACGTATGGGTTCTGAAGTGTTCCACAACCTGGCTAAAGTTCTGAAAGCTAAAGGGATGAACACTGCTGTTGGTGACGAAGGTGGCTATGCGCCAAACCTGGGTTCTAACGCAGAAGCACTGGCTGTTATCGCTGAAGCGGTTAAAGCAGCAGGCTACGAGCTGGGCAAAGACATCACTCTGGCGATGGACTGTGCAGCGTCTGAATTCTACAAAGACGGTAAATACGTTCTGGCTGGCGAAGGCAACAAAGCGTTCACCTCTGAAGAGTTCACTCACTTCCTGGAAGACCTGACCAAACAGTACCCAATCGTTTCTATCGAAGACGGTCTGGACGAATCTGACTGGGATGGCTTCGCATACCAGACTAAAGTACTGGGCGACAAAATCCAGCTGGTGGGTGACGACCTGTTCGTAACCAACACCAAGATCCTGAAAGAAGGCATCGAGAAAGGCATCGTTAACTCCATCCTGATCAAATTCAACCAGATCGGTTCTCTGACCGAAACGCTGGCTGCGATCAAAATGGCGAAAGACGCTGGCTACACCGCTGTTATCTCTCACCGTTCTGGCGAAACTGAAGACGCTACCATCGCTGACCTGGCTGTTGGTACCGCGGCTGGCCAGATCAAGACCGGTTCTATGAGCCGTTCTGACCGTGTTGCTAAATACAACCAGCTGATTCGTATCGAAGAAGCACTGGGCGAAAAAGCACCATACAACGGTCGTAAAGAGATCAAAGGCCAGGCATAATCGCTAAGCCTTAAAATGAAAATGCCAGTCGCAAGACTGGCATTTTTTTTGGCTATTTAAAATCGACCGCCATTTGTTCCGGAATGGTCAGCCCCTGAGTGGTTTGCACGCAGCGGGCAATATAGTCCGTAAAGCGGGGTGGCTTAGGCATGCCCATGCTAAGCAGCTTATCATTGCTGAAGCGCACGTTGAGTGTGGCAAAAGCACCGTATAAACGCATTGCTTTCAGCATCAGGCGCTCGTTGCACGGCCCAAAAATATCCTTCAGTTCGCGGCGCATTCTGACCAGCGTTTCGTAACTCACCTGAGCGTATCGATCTCCGACAGGGGCTTTCTCCAGCGCCTGCGCCATTGCCTTATCAATATCAGCAAAGCGAACGCTGTTCTCTTCCCCGGCAGAAATATGTACCACTTCCCCTGAACGTGCATCACTGGTAAGCAGCATTAACAGCGCGTCGGCACAATAGTCCACCGGAACGACATCGATTTTGTCTTCCATCGAACACATGAATTTTTGCAGCATTAACCCCATGCTAAAGACCCAGAAAATACTGCTTGAAGGCGTGCAGCCGTGACGGGTATGGCCGACGACGATGGACGGGCGGGCGATGAGCAGCGGCAGATCAGGACAGTGCTGGCGCATCAGCTGTTCAATGGTGGATTTCGAATAGGTATATTCCACCAGATGCTCGGCGTTCTCTCTGAATTCTGCACTTTCGGCGACCAGCGAATCCTGCTCCGGCGTGCAGGACATCGCCGTGCCAACGTGCAGGAAGCGCTGTAGGGTCGACACCCGTTCCATGCGGCGCGCCAGCGCCAGGGTTCCCTCGACGTTCACCTTCCAGATAAGCGGATTGTTGCCAAATGACGCGACGGCCGCGCAGTTAACGACATGCGTCACCTGTTCAAGGCGCGGATCGTTCAGGAAGGCTTCCGGCTGGCTGAGATCGCCAATGAGGATATTCTCCACGCTCAGCGAGGCCAGTGCATGCTCAGGCACGTTGAACTTACGCATATTCTCCTGCACTCGCGCCAGCCCACCTTGCGGGTCGCTGGCGCGCGCAAGCAGAAGTAAATTTACGGCGCTCTCGCCGGTCAGGATTTTTTCAAGTACTGCACCACCCAGAAATCCGGTCACGCCTGTAATCAGTAAGGTTTTCATTGATACCGTCTCATTATGATTGATGAGGCGGATTGTAGGCGGGCGAAAGTAAACGGCGTTTAAATAAAAAAATGGCCAGCCTTACCGTTTCTTAAGCTTATTTTAAGGTAAGGAATTCAGGGGATGAGATTGGACATTGCAGGAGGGAAGAAAATTCAATTTATCAAGATATTTATTTTAACTTACTGATTTGTATATTATAAACGTGCTTCCTGTGTCGTGGGAATATTAAGTCAAAATGTAATTATAAAAATACTTTGTAACATCATTCATTGATGCGGTAAATAATTTAACGGATGCTTAAGTACACTTAAAATAACGAACTCGCAGGCTATTGATATATAGCCTGCGAAGGTTTTTTACAGCAACAGAGGAAGCGTTGCGCTGGCGGTTTGTTGGCTGACCTCGCCGTAATGACCGTCTATTGCAATAAGGGAGTGGGTAAGCAACTCGACCAGCAGCATAACACCCACTTTGGCATTGAGTGCGCCTGCGCTAAGCGGCCCCTCGGGTTTGGCTGCAACCAGTAGCATATCGCTAAGGGACGCCAGCGGGCTACGCGGCGTATTGCTGAGCGCCAGCACGGGGACGCCACGTTTGCGCGCAAGTTTTACGACGTGAAGTAAATCCCGTGTTGAGCCTGAACTGGAGATGGCTACCACCAGCGACGCTTTAGAGAGGGTGGTCGCATTCATGGCTGCACGGTGCATATCGCTGAAGAGCTGCACAGGTTTGCCCAGGCGCAACAGCTTATAATGCAGATACTCGCCGAGGATCGCACTGGCAGCGACCCCATAAATCTGGACTGACTGCGCCTGATGCAGCGCCTGTGCCGCCTTTTCCAGCAGTGCTCTGTCGAGCAGTCTGGCGGTATCCTGCAGAGCCTGTACAGACTCTTCCACTACGCTATCAATTTCATCGCCGGCCTGACGCTCTGGCTGACCCTGCTGAATGTCCAGCGCAAGCGCCATTTTGAATTCCGTGTACCCCTTACAGCCCAGTGTGCGGCAAAGACGCGTCACGCTGGCCTCGCTGGTATGACTTTCGCGCGCCAGCTCAGTGATCGTCAGGTAAAGCACCCGGGCAGGATCGTTGAGGACAAACTCACCCAGTTTTCGTTGCGTTGGGCTGTACCCGGAAGCCTCCTGGCGTAGCTTCAGCAGCAGGTTTTCATGGTCTGACATGCGAGATCCTTAATGCATTCTTCTGTCGACTAGTGTGGCGGAAAGCGGGGGAAAGATGCCAGTCATTTCGAAAAAGTATGATCGTCCTCCTGGTTATTGATGATAATTTTCACTATTAATGATTAATGTGGTAAAAATTTTCATCCATACACGAGGGGATGAAAAAATGATGCAAATGTTCAGTGGGGCTTCTTCTGGCGGATGGTTTGAGAAAGCGCAGCGCTTTGGCAAATCATTTATGTTGCCCATCGCCGTCTTGCCCGCGGCGGGTTTGTTGCTGGGGATTGGAGGCGCGTTATCAAATCCCAATACCCTCACGGCCTACCCGTTTTTAGATGTTGCGTGGCTGCAGGCCATCTTTACCATTATGAGCAGTGCCGGTTCGATTGTGTTCGCCAACCTCTCGGTGCTGTTTGCTGTCGGGGTCGCCGTCGGGCTGGCAAAAAATGATAAAGGAACCGCAGGGCTGGCGGCATTGCTCGCTTTTCTGGTGATGAATGCCACCATCAATGCGCTGCTGATCCTGACCGGAAAACTGGCACTTGAGAACCCGGGTGCCGTAGGGCAGGGAATGACGCTGGGGATCCAGACGCTGGAAACCGGCGTATTTGGTGGCGTCGTCATCGGGCTTGTGACCTGCGCGTTACATCATCGGTTCAATAAAATCGCGCTTCCGCAGTTCCTGGGTTTCTTTGGCGGTTCACGTTTTGTACCGATCGTCAGCTCGCTGGCGGCAATACTTGTCGGGGCATTAATGACCGTCATCTGGCCGCATTTCCAGAAGCTGATCTTCGGTCTGGGCGGGCTTGTGGATGCCACCGGTTATCTGGGAACGATGCTGTACGGTTTCATTTTGCGCATGCTCGGGCCGTTTGGTTTACACCACATCTTCTATCTTCCCTTCTGGACGACCGCGCTTGGCGGCAGCGAGATCGTTAACGGTCAGCTTGTCGAAGGTACACAGCGGATCTTCTTCGCCCAGCTTGCTGACCCGACAACACGCCAGTTTTATGAAGGCACGTCGCGCTTCATGTCCGGACGCTTCATCACGATGATGTTTGGTCTGCTGGGTGCCTGCCTCGCGATGTACCACACGGCAAAGCCGGAGAACAAAAAACGCGTCGCGGGGCTGTTACTTTCGGCGGCATTGACCTCGTTCCTGACGGGGATTACTGAACCTATTGAGTTCTCATTCCTTTTTGTTGCACCGGTGCTGTACGTCATTCACGCCCTGTTTGACGGGCTGGCGTTTATGCTCGCCCATATTTTACACATCACTATCGGGCAAACCTTCTCAGGCGGTTTTATCGACTTCGTGCTGTTCGGCATTCTCCAGGGCGAGGCCAAAACCCACTGGATGTTCGTACCGCTGGTAGGGGTGCCGTGGTTCTTCCTTTATTACTTTACGTTCCGTTATCTGATTAATCGCTTTGATTTTGCCACGCCGGGGCGTGAGAAAGAGGCGATGGCGGATGAAGTGACCTTTTCGCAGAGCGAGCGTGCCGTTGCAGTGATCGCCGGGTTAGGTGGCAAAGACAATCTCGAAGAGGTGGACTGCTGCGCGACGCGTCTTCGCGTCACGGTGAAGGATGGCAGCAAAGTGAATGAATCGGCGCTGAAAGCGACCGGCGCGCGCGGCGTTATCGTCCGCGGCAACGGTGTTCAGGTCATTTATGGGCCGCATGTCACGATTATTAAAAACGAAGTGGAAGAGATCTTATCGTAATGAAAACTGTACTGGATAACCTGAAGGGAAAATTGGTCGTCTCCTGCCAGGCGCTGGAGAATGAACCTCTGCATAGCGCGTTTATTATGTCACGAATGGCGCTGGCCGCCGCGCAGGGTGGGGCGGCAGCGATCCGTGCCAATAGCGTGGTGGATATCGAAGCCATCAAGCAGCAGGTAGCGCTGCCGGTTATCGGCATCATCAAACGCGATTATCCGGATAGTGAGGTGTTTATCACCGCCACGATGAAAGAAGTGGATGAGCTGATGACGGTTTCTCCGGAAATCATTGCCCTGGATGCGACTGCGCGACAGCGCCCTGGCGGCGAAGACCTGGCGACGCTGGTCGCGCATATTCGCACGCGGTACCCGTCGGTATGCCTGATGGCGGATATTTCCTCAACAGAAGAGGCCGTGACGGCGCAGGCGCTGGGTTTTGATTGTGTGGGGACCACGCTTTACGGTTATACGGCAGAAACCGCAGGCCATGCGCTACCGGACAATGACTGCGCGTTTCTGAAAGAGGTGCTGTCTGCCGTCGACATTCCCGTGGTGGCCGAAGGCAACGTCGACATACCTGAGCGGGCGGCGAGGTGCCTGGAACTTGGTGCCTTTATGGTCGTTGTCGGCGGGGCCATCACCCGTCCACAGCAAATTACTGCGCGGTTTATGGCAGCGATTGGCGCTCAAAGCACCGATGGAGCATGACCATCTGACGGGGATCTGCGATACTTATCGTTTATCCCCTTAACTGAGATGACTATGCAGTACCCGATTAACGAGATGTTCCAGACCCTGCAAGGCGAGGGTTACTTTACCGGCGTTCCCGCCATCTTTATTCGATTACAGGGATGCCCGGTTGGCTGTGCCTGGTGTGATACCAAACATACGTGGGATAAACTCGCAGATCGGGAAGTGTCGCTGTTTAGCATTCTGGCTAAAACCAAAGAGAGCGATAAGTGGGGCGCGGGAAGTGCGGAAGATCTGCTGGCGATCATTGGCCGTCAGGGCTGGACGGCGCGCCATGTGGTGATTACCGGGGGTGAACCCTGCATCCACGACCTGACGCCGCTGACCGAGCTGCTCGAAAAGAACGGCTACAGCTGTCAGATTGAAACCAGCGGCACGCATGAAGTGCGCTGTTCTCACACCACCTGGGTGACGGTTTCGCCGAAAGTTAACATGCGCGGCGGCTACGATGTTCTCTCTCAGGCGCTGGAGCGTGCTGATGAGATTAAACACCCGGTTGGCCGCGTGCGTGATATCGAAGCGCTGGATGAACTGCTCGCCACGCTGACGGATGAAAAGCAGCGGATCATCGCGCTGCAGCCTATCAGCCAGAAAGAGGATGCCACGCGCCTGTGTATTGAAACCTGTATTGCCCGCAACTGGCGGCTGTCGATGCAGACGCACAAGTACCTGAACATCGCCTAAAAAAAAGCCCGGATATTCCGGGCTTTTTTTACTCACCGCGATAGATACAGCCTGCGGTGCAGGTCTCTTTGATCATCACCGCGCTCAGCAGAGGCACCTGCGGTTTCATCTGATCCCAAATCCATTTAGCCAGCACTTCACTGGTCGGGTTTTCAAGGCCCGGGATATCATTCAGATAGTAGTGATCCAGACGATCGTAGGTCGGCTTGAATGCCGCCTTCAGCTCGGCAAAGTCCATGATCCAACCGGTATGCGGATCGACGTCACCGGTTATCTCAAGACGCACCATAAACGAGTGCCCGTGCAGACGGCCACATTTATGCCCTTCAGGAACATGCGGAAGGTGGTGGGCGGCTTCGAAGGTGAAATCTTTAAACAGTGTGGTGGACATTATTGCTCTCAGTAATGCGGAAAAAACCGCCGCATAGTACCGGAAAGCACAATTTTTATCATTAACTAAAACGGCTCTGTTGCCGCAACGTGGTGCATACGAGAAAGGACTACTGTTTTATGATTAAATTTCAATGGGTTAGTTAATCGTTTTTATCGTTAAGAACGATAACTAAAACAGGTTAGTCCATTTGGTTATTTATTATTTCCATCCCTTCTTTAATTGTTATTATCCTCGCCGTTAACCTTATCTTCAGTTTGGATTTATTCGCTTAAAGTCCGCTTGGCTACTGGAACATAACGACGCATGACAACACAGGCCCCACCTTCAAATTTGCTTCCCCTGAACCCGGAGCAACTGGCGCGCCTTCAGGCTGCCACCTCTGATTTTTCTCCCACCCAGCTTGCCTGGGTCTCCGGCTATTTCTGGGGAATGCTTAACCAGCAACCGGGCGCTGTGGCTGCTGCACCGGCAACTGCGGTAGAAATTCCGGCGATTACGCTGATTTCTGCCTCGCAGACGGGCAATGCTCGCCGTGTGGCCGAAGCGCTGCGCGACGACCTGCTGGCCGCCAAACTGAACGTGAACCTGGTGAACGCCGGGGACTATAAATTCAAACAGATCGCGTCCGAAAAACTGCTGGTGGTGGTGGCTTCAACCCAGGGTGAGGGTGAGCCGGCTGAAGAAGCGGTGGCCCTGCATAAATTCCTGTTCTCGAAAAAAGCCCCAAAACTGAACGGGACGGCGTTCGCCGTGTTTGGCCTGGGCGACACCTCCTACGAATTTTTCTGCCAGTCCGGTAAAGATTTCGACAGCAAACTGGCGGAACTGGGCGCTGAGCGCCTGCTGGACCGCGTTGATGCGGATGTGGAATACCAGACCGCCGCCGCTGAATGGCGTGCGCGCATCGTTGACGTGCTGAAAGCGCGCGTGCCGAAAGAGACCCCAGCGCAGGCTGCCGTCACCGCGGCGGGTGCAGTCAATGATATTCACACCAGCCCGTATACCAAAGAGGCACCGCTGGCAGCGAGCCTGGCGGTTAATCAGAAAATTACCGGTCGCGCCTCTGAGAAAGACGTGCGGCATATTGAAATCGATCTCGGTGATTCCGGTCTGCGTTACCAGCCGGGCGATGCACTTGGGATCTGGTACCAGAACGATCCGGCGCTGGTTAAAGAGCTGGTTGAACTGCTGTGGCTGAAAGGCGATGAGCCTGTCACCGTCGACGGTAAAACGCAGCCGCTCTCTGAGGCGCTGCAGTGGCATTTCGAGCTGACGGTCAACACGCCAAACATCGTTGAAAATTACGCCACCTTAACGCGCAGTGAATCGCTGCTGCCTCTGGTGGGGGATAAGGCGAAGCTGCAGCATTACGCCGCGACGACGCCGATTGTCGATATGGTGCGTTTCTCTCCGGCACAGCTGGATGCGGATGCGCTAATTGGCCTGCTGCGTCCGCTGACGCCGCGCCTCTACTCCATTGCCTCTTCGCAGGCCGAAGTGGAGAGCGAAGTGCATATCACCGTGGGCGTGGTGCGTTATGACATCGAAGGCCGTGCCCGTGCGGGCGGGGCATCAAGCTTCCTGGCCGATCGCGTGGAGGAAGACGGTGAAGTGCGCGTGTTTATCGAGCACAACGACAACTTCCGTCTGCCTGCGAACCCGGAAACGCCGGTCATCATGATTGGGCCGGGGACCGGTATTGCGCCATTCCGCGCCTTTATGCAGCAGCGCGCTGCAGATGAGGCGCCGGGTAAAAACTGGTTGTTCTTCGGCAACCCGCACTTTACGGAAGATTTCCTCTACCAGGTTGAGTGGCAGCGTTACGTCAAAGAAGGTGTCCTGACACGCATCGACCTGGCCTGGTCCCGCGATCAGCAAGAAAAAGTATACGTACAAGACAAACTGCGCGAACAGGGCGCAGAGCTGTGGCGCTGGATCAATGACGGTGCCCACATTTATGTCTGCGGCGACGCCAATCGCATGGCGAAAGACGTTGAGCAGGCATTGCTGGAAGTGATTGCCGAATTCGGCGGTATGGATGCCGAAACGGCGGATGAATTTTTAAGTGAGCTGCGCGTTGAGCGCCGTTATCAGCGAGATGTCTACTAATGAGCGAAAAACATCCAGGGCCACTGGTGGTCGAAGGTAAACTGACAGACGCCGAGCGCATGAAGCTGGAAAGCAACTATCTGCGCGGCACCATTGCTGAAGATCTGAATGACGGTCTCACCGGCGGCTTTAAAGGCGACAACTTTCTGCTGATCCGTTTCCACGGTATGTATCAGCAGGACGACCGTGATATCCGCGCCGAACGTGCAGAACAGAAGCTGGAGCCGCGTCATGCGATGCTGCTGCGCTGCCGTCTTCCGGGCGGGGTGATCACCACGAAACAGTGGCAGGCGATCGATAAGTTTGCGGGTGAAAATACCCTTTATGGCAGCATCCGTCTGACCAACCGTCAGACCTTCCAGTTCCACGGCATTCTGAAGAAGAACGTGAAGCCGGTACACCAGATGCTGCACTCTGTCGGGCTGGACGCGCTGGCCACGGCCAACGACATGAACCGTAACGTGCTCTGCACCTCGAACCCGTATGAGTCCGAGCTGCACGCCGAAGCCTATGAGTGGGCGAAGAAGATCTCTGAGCACCTGCTGCCACGCACCCGCGCCTATGCGGAGATCTGGCTCGATCAGGAAAAAGTGGCCACCACCGACGAAGAACCGATCCTCGGCCAGACCTATCTGCCGCGTAAGTTCAAAACCACCGTGGTGATCCCGCCGCAGAACGATATCGATCTGCACGCCAACGACATGAACTTCGTGGCGATTGCCGAAAATGGCAAGCTGGTGGGCTTTAACCTGCTGGTGGGCGGCGGTCTCTCCATCGAACACGGTAACAAGAAAACCTATGCCCGCACCGCAAGCGAGTTTGGTTTCCTGCCGCTGGAGCACACGCTGGCCGTGGCTGAAGCGGTTGTCACCACGCAGCGCGACTGGGGTAACCGTACGGACCGTAAAAACGCGAAAACCAAATACACCCTGGAGCGCGTGGGCGTAGAGACGTTCAAAGCGGAAGTGGAGCGTCGCGCGGGGATTAAGTTTGAGCCGATCCGTCCGTATGAATTTACGGGACGTGGCGATCGTATTGGCTGGGTCAAAGGCATCGACAATAAATGGCATCTGACGCTGTTTATTGAAAACGGCCGTATTCTTGATTATCCGGGCCGCCCGCTGAAAACCGGTCTGCTGGAAATTGCGAAGATCCATAAAGGTGAATTCCGTATCACCGCTAACCAGAACCTGATCGTTGCCGGCGTGCCGGAAAGCCAGAAAGCGAAGATTGAGAAACTGGCGCGCGACCATGGGTTGATGGACGCGGTGAAGCCTCAGCGTGAAAACTCAATGGCCTGCGTGTCGTTCCCGACCTGCCCGCTGGCGATGGCGGAAGCAGAGCGTTTCCTGCCGTCATTCACCGATAAGGTGGAAGCGATTCTGGAAAAACACGGTATTCCGGACGAGCATATTGTTATGCGTGTCACCGGCTGCCCGAACGGCTGTGGCCGTGCGATGCTGGCCGAGCTGGGTCTGGTGGGTAAAGCGCCGGGTCGCTATAACCTGCACCTCGGCGGCAACCGTATCGGAACGCGTATTCCACGCATGTTCCGTGAGAACATCACCGAGCCGGAAATTCTTGATTCTATCGACGAGCTTGTCGGGCGCTGGGCGAAAGAGCGCGAAGCGGGTGAAGGCTTCGGCGACTTTACGGTGCGTGCGGGCATTATTCGCCCGGTGCTCGATCCCGCAAGGGATTTCTGGGAGTAAACACGAGAGGTAATTATGTCCGTACTCGATCTAAACGCCCTAAATGAACTGCCAAAAGTCGATCGCATTCTGGCGCTGGCAGAAACCAATGCGCAGCTTGAAAAGCTCGACGCCGAAGGCCGCGTGGCATGGGCCCTGGAAAACCTGCCGGGTGATTATGTGCTCTCGTCAAGTTTTGGTATTCAGGCTGCGGTGAGTTTGCATCTGGTGAACCAGATTCGTCCGGACATTCCGGTGATCCTGACCGATACCGGCTACCTGTTCCCGGAAACCTACCAGTTTATCGATGAGCTGACGGACAAGCTCGGGCTGAACCTGAAAGTCTACCGCGCGGAGCAAAGCGCGGCCTGGCAGGAGGCGCGGTATGGCAAGCTGTGGGAACAGGGTGTTGAGGGCATTGAGAAATACAATGAGATCAACAAGGTCGAGCCGATGAACCGGGCGCTGAAAGAGCTTAACGCGCAGACCTGGTTTGCGGGGTTACGCCGCGAGCAGTCCGGAAGTCGCGCCACGCTCCCGGTGCTGGCGGTTCAGCGCGGGGTGTTTAAAGTGCTGCCGATCATCGACTGGGATAACCGTACGGTGTACCAGTACCTGCAAAAACACGGACTGAAATACCACCCGCTCTGGGACCAGGGTTATCTGTCCGTGGGCGATACCCATACCACGCGTAAATGGGAACCGGGCATGGCGGAAGAAGAGACGCGATTCTTTGGACTCAAGCGTGAGTGCGGATTGCACGAAGGGTAAATTCTGTTCCCTTTTCCCTCACCCTCTAACAAAGGGTGAGGGAAATGTTCTGTTCTACGCTTTCCCTGCTTTTGCCAGCTCTTTCACCAGCGGCAGCATCACTTTAACCACATCCCGACTGCGGTGTTCAACTCGCTGCGGCAGTGCGCTATCAATATGCTGCTGATTATCCAGTAGCACGTTATGCCAGCTCGTCCCGTCCGGGAAAGCCTTCGATTTCACCCGCTGCTGATAACCGTCTTTCTTACCCAGCATCCAGTTAGTGGCTTCCACGTACAGAACAGGAATGCCCGCTTTATCGAACACTTCACCATCATTACAGCAGCCGGTTCCGCGAGGATAACCGGGATTCCCGCCCGGGTTGCTGGTGGCATACACCCCATGGCTGCGGGCAATCGCCAGCGCGCGGTCGCGCGTCAGTTTACGCACGGTACCCGGCGTACTCTGTCCGCTGTTGAAATAGAGCTTATCGCCGACGATCAGATTATCGAGGTTAATCACCAGCAGCGTATTTTTCCTCTCCTCGGCACTCATGCGTTTCAGGAGATTCTCCGCGCCAAGTTTTCCCTCTTCTTCACCGCTGGTGGCAACGAAACGGATCCCGTATTGGGTTGGAATGTCTTTCATTCGCTCTGCCAGCTCGAGCATCACGCCCAGACCCGCCGCGTTATCGTCCAGTCCCTGTAACGTCAGCCCGCCGAGATTATTGTCGGTATCGGCGTCGCTCATTGGCGCGTAGGTGTCCAGGTGCGCCATGATAATGATCTGTTCCGCCGCGCTACCTTCATGCGCCGCAATGACCGTACTGCCGGTCACGTTATGCCAGTTTTTTGTTTTATTGCGCGAGGTATAGACGTAGCGGCTGTGAAACGATCGGATATCGCTCTGGTAACCCATGTCAGCAAATTGCTGGCGAATATAATCGGCGGAAAGCATTTCCGCTGGCGTGCCGGTCATACGACCCGGAAAGACGGTCGCAATATGCCGCGCCTGCATATTCGCGATTTCACCATAGGGCTGATTTTTTGCCTGGGCCGGAAGGATAAAGCAAACGCCGAGCGCCAGGGCAGCGATACGGTGGCGCGTTGCGGAAAACATAGTGAGTCCTTAAAAACAGAGCAAAATTTTAACCCGCCTAGTATGAAACTGTGATCGACCATACACAATTTGAATTGCTCTTAAATGCCCGAAAATTCGCGTGTTAAGCACTTTTTGATCTTTGCTTTTCCACGGCGTTATTCCATTGAGTAACTACTCATTCCAATTCGTAATTTCATTCGATCTAAGCCGCCCCCTATAGTCCCACTATTCCTTGTTGTTAGTGAGTTGTAGCTTGTGGACTATCTGCCCCTTTTTGCCGCGATAAAAGACAGACCTGTGCTGGTAGTCGGCACCGGTGAGGTTGCCGATCGCAAAATCGCGTTTCTGCAGCGAGCGGGGGCGCAGGTACGGGTAGTCGACGAGGCGGATTTCGACGAGTCGCAAATCGACACCGTGGTGCTGGTGATTGCGGCAACCTATAACCGTGAGCTCAACCGCCGTATTTCAGAGGCGGCTCAGGCCCGTCACCGTCTGGTGAACGTGGTGGACGATCGGCCGCTGTGTTCGTTTATCTTCCCGTCGATTGTTGACCGTTCGCCATTGCTGGTGGCCATCTCCTCCGGCGGGACCGCGCCGGTGCTGGCACGCGTGCTGCGGGAAAAAATTGAAGCGCTTTTGCCTACCAGCCTTGGGCGGATGGCGGAGAAAGCGAGCTTCTGGCGTAACCATCTGAAAACGCGCCTGACCAGCGTGACGGAACGCCGTCGCTTCTGGGAGCGCGTGTTCCGCGGCCGATTTGCCAGCCTGATGCATGCCGGAAATGAAACGGCGGCGCAGCAGATCCTCAAAGATGAGCTGGATAACCCTGGCAGTAGCGGCGGCGAGATCATTCTGGTCGGTGCGGGGCCGGGTGATGCCGGGCTGCTGACCCTGCGCGGCCTGCAGGTGCTTCAGGATGCCGATGTGGTGTTCTACGACCATCTGGTCACCGACGGGGTGCGCGAATTGATTCGCCGTGACGCAGAACAAATCTGCGTTGGCAAACGGGCGGGCGAGCACTCTGTACCGCAGCATGACACCAACCAGATGCTGGTGGCGGCGGCAAAAGCGGGCAAAACGGTGGTGCGGCTTAAAGGTGGCGACCCGTTTATCTTTGGTCGCGGCGGGGAAGAGCTGCAGGCGGCGGCTGAAGCGGGCGTGCCGTTCCAGGTCGTCCCGGGTATCACGGCGGCTTCCGCAGTGACGGCCTACGCCGGTATACCGCTTACTCACCGCGATTATGCCCAGAGCGTGACCTTTGTCACGGGCCATTACAAGGCGGACAGCACCCCGTTTGACTGGTCGCATCTCGCCCAGAGTCGTCAGACGCTGGCTATCTATATGGGCACGATGAAGGCGGCGGACATCAGTGAACAACTTATTCAACACGGTCGAGAGGCAACCACGCCGGTCGCCGTAATTTCTCGCGGCACGCGCGTCGATCAGCATGTGGCTATCGGTACGCTACAGGATCTTGCCACCCTGGCGAAAGAGGCCCCTATGCCCGCGCTTATCGTGGTAGGGGAAGTGGTGCACCTGCACAGCACACTCGCTTGGTTTCAACATACAACAGACTCAGAGGGGTTTGGCTCCTCTGTGGTGAATCTGGCTTAAGGAACGGTTATGGACCAAAAACGACTTACTCACCTGCGGCAGCTCGAAGCGGAAAGTATCCATATTATCCGCGAAGTGGCAGCCGAATTCTCTAACCCGGTGATGATGTATTCCATCGGTAAAGATTCCAGCGTGATGCTACACCTGGCGCGTAAAGCGTTTTACCCGGGTACGCTGCCGTTCCCGCTGCTGCACGTTGATACCGGCTGGAAATTCCGTGAAATGTATGAATTCCGCGACCGTACGGCAAAAGCCTACGGCTGCGAACTGCTGGTGCATAAAAACCCGGAAGGGGTGGCGATGGGCATTAACCCGTTCGTGCACGGTAGTGCCAAACACACTGACATCATGAAAACCGAGGGGCTGAAGCAGGCGCTGAACAAATACGGTTTTGACGCGGCCTTCGGCGGCGCACGCCGTGACGAAGAAAAATCCCGTGCGAAAGAGCGTATCTACTCTTTCCGCGACCGCTTCCACCGCTGGGATCCAAAAAACCAGCGTCCGGAGCTGTGGCATAACTACAACGGACAGATCAACAAGGGCGAAAGCATTCGCGTGTTCCCGCTCTCCAACTGGACCGAGCTGGATATCTGGCAGTACATCTATCTGGAAAATATCGAGATCGTGCCGCTGTACCTGGCCGCTGAACGTCCGGTGCTGGAGCGTGACGGCATGCTGATGATGATCGATGACGATCGCATCGACCTGCAGCCAGGCGAAGTGATCAAAAAACAGATGGTGCGTTTCCGTACCCTCGGCTGCTGGCCATTGACCGGTGCCGTGGAGTCCAGTGCGCAGACGCTGCCGGAGATCATTGAAGAGATGCTGGTGTCGACCACCAGTGAGCGACAGGGCCGCGTGATTGACCGCGACCAGGCAGGCTCCATGGAGCTGAAGAAACGTCAGGGTTATTTCTAAGGAGCCGCCATGAACACGACCATTGCTCAACAAATTGCCAATGAAGGCGGCGTAGAAGCTTATCTGCACGCGCAACAACACAAAAGCCTGCTGCGCTTTCTGACCTGCGGCAGCGTCGATGACGGGAAAAGCACGCTGATCGGCCGTCTGCTGCACGACACGCGACAGATTTACGAAGATCAGCTCTCTTCCCTGCACAACGACAGTAAACGTCATGGTACCCAGGGCGAAAAACTCGACCTGGCGCTGCTGGTGGACGGCCTGCAGGCCGAGCGCGAGCAGGGCATCACTATTGATGTGGCGTATCGCTATTTCTCCACCGAGAAGCGCAAATTTATTATTGCCGACACCCCGGGGCACGAGCAGTACACCCGTAACATGGCGACCGGTGCGTCTACCTGTGAACTGGCGATCCTGCTGATTGATGCCCGTAAAGGGGTACTGGATCAGACTCGTCGCCACAGCTTTATCTCCACGTTGCTGGGGATCAAACACCTGGTGGTGGCGGTCAACAAAATGGATCTGGTGAACTTCAGCGAAGAGAAGTTTGATGAGATCCGCCAGAGTTACCTGACGTTTGCTGAACAGCTGCCGGGTAACCTGGATATTCGCTTTGTGCCGCTCTCTGCGCTGGAAGGCGACAACGTGGCTTCCCAGAGCGCGAACATGCCGTGGTATAGCGGCCCGACGCTGCTCGAAGTGCTGGAAACCGTGGAGATCCAGCGCGTGGTCGACACCCAGCCGATGCGCTTCCCGGTTCAGTACGTTAACCGTCCTAACCTTGATTTCCGCGGTTTCTCCGGCACTCTCGCGTCGGGCACCGTGGCGGTCGGGCAGCGCGTTAAAGTTCTGCCGTCTGGTGTGGAATCCACCATCAGCCGTATCGTCACCTTTGATGGCGATCTGCCGCAAGCCGGCGCGGGTGAAGCGGTCACGCTGGTATTGAAAGATGAAATTGATATCAGCCGCGGCGATCTGCTGGTGGACGCTCAGGAGACGCTGGCAGCGGTGCAGGGGGCTTCCGTTGATGTGGTGTGGATGGCTGAACAACCGCTGACCGCCGGTCAGAGCTACGACATTAAAATCGCGGGTAAGAAAACCCGTGCCCGCGTGGACGGTATCCAGTTCCAGGTGGACATCAATAACCTGACCCAGCGCGATGTCACCGAGCTGCCGCTGAATGGCATTGGTCTGGTCGACGTGACCTTTGACGAGCCGCTGGTGCTGGATCCCTACCAGCAGAACCCGGTAACGGGTGGGCTGATCTTTATCGATCGCCTCTCCAACGTGACCGTGGGTGCCGGTATGGTGCGTGAGCCAAATGAACAGGCTACGGTAGCCTCTGAGTTCAGCGCTTTTGAGCTGGAGCTGAATGCGCTGGTGCGTAAGCACTTCCCGCACTGGGGTGCGCGCGATCTGCTGGGAGGCAAGTAATGGCCGCCCATGATGAGAACGTCGTCTGGCATCCTCATCCGGTCACCGTCGCGCAGCGCGAGAAACTTCACGGTCATCGTGGCGTGGTACTGTGGTTTACCGGGCTATCCGGCTCTGGTAAATCCACGGTAGCGGGCGCGCTGGAAGAGGCGCTACACCAGCAGGGGGTCAGTACCTACCTGCTGGATGGCGACAATGTGCGCCACGGCCTGTGCAGCGATTTGGGCTTCAGCGACGACGATCGTAAAGAGAATATTCGCAGGGTGGGGGAAGTGGCCAGCCTGATGGCGGATGCCGGGTTAGTGGTACTGACCGCGTTTATCTCACCGCATCGTGCCGAACGCCAGATGGTGCGCGAGCGCGTCGGGCAGGATCGCTTTATCGAAGTGTTTGTCGATACGCCGCTGGAAATTTGCGAAGCGCGCGATCCCAAAGGGCTGTATAAGAAAGCGCGTGCGGGAGAGCTGCGAAACTTCACCGGTATTGACTCGGTGTACGAAGCGCCTGAATCGCCTGAAATTCACCTGGAAGGTCAACAATTGGTAACAAATTTAGTAAGCCAATTATTAGACCTGCTCAGACGGGACGATATTATCAGATCCTGAGACGGTATCGTTCGGGAGCTGTCTTCCCGAACGATGAGTCACGGTCACAGGATCAGCTATGCGCAACAGTGAGAACTACATTATTACCACCGGGTCGGAGCCGTTAGCGACCGACGACGAGACGACCTGGTCCTTTCCTGGGGCCATAGTCGGCTTCGTCTCGTGGTTGCTGGCCCTGGGCATCCCTTTTCTTATCTACGGCGGTAATACGCTGTTCTTCTTTCTCTATACCTGGCCTTTCTTCCTGGCGCTGATGCCTGTGGCGGTTGTCGTCGGTATTGCGCTGCACTCGCTGCTTAATGGCAAACTCCTTTACAGTACCGTGGTCACGATTGTGACGGTGGTTCTGATGTTTGGTCTGTTATTTTTGTGGCTCATGGGCTAACTTCAGCCATAATTCAAACCGTAAACAACTGTGTGACGATATTGAGCAAGGCGATTCTGCGGAAAAAATGTGGTACATTTGCCCGCGATGTTGCGGCATCTCTGTTACCCCGGCAAAAAGATCTGGGGGCGTTTTGGGATGATGATGCCGTTTTTCAGGGGGCAGGATGGGTAAACTAACGCTGCTGTTGCTGGCTTTGCTGATCTGGCTGCAATATTCGCTGTGGTTCGGTAAAAACGGACTGCACGACTATAGCCGGGTAAGCGATGACGTCGCGGCTCAGCAGGCAACAAACGCCAAACTTAAGGCGCGAAACGATCAACTCTTTGCTGAAATTGATGACCTCAATGGTGGGCAAGAGGCGATTGAGGAACGCGCACGCAATGAACTCAGTATGACTAAGCCGGGCGAAACTTTTTATCGTCTGGTTCCGGATGCGTCTAAACGCAATCAGGGCTCAGCACAAAACAATCGATAATCAGGCCCAGGATTACGACATGGCAGTAACTTTTTCGGACGTATGCGCCGTGGTGCCGGCTGCGGGTTTTGGCCGGCGCATGCAGACAGAATGTCCCAAGCAATACCTCTCTATTGGCGATAAAACGATCCTCGAACACTCTGTGGCGGCGCTGCTGGCGCATCCGCGGGTGACGCGCGTGATTATCGCTATCAGCCCGGGTGATGCGCGTTTCGCGCAGTTACCGCTGGCAAATCATCCGCAGATTACCGTTGTTGACGGCGGCGCCGAGCGTGCCGATTCCGTGCTGGCGGGCATTCAGGCCGCCGGTGATGCACCATGGGTTCTGGTCCATGACGCTGCCCGTCCGTGCCTGCATCAGGATGACCTTGCGCGCCTGCTGGCGCTTAGCGAAACCAGCCGGGTAGGCGGTATTCTTGCCGCCCCGGTACGCGACACCATGAAGCGCGCTGAGCCGGGCAAGCAAGCTATCGCGCACACCGTTGAGCGCGTCGATTTATGGCACGCGCTGACCCCCCAATTTTTCCCCCGCGAATTACTTCACGACTGCTTAACGCGTGCGCTTAAAGAAGGTGCGACCATCACGGACGAAGCCTCGGCGCTGGAGTATTGCGGTTTCCATCCTGAGCTGGTTGAAGGACGCGCTGATAATATAAAAGTGACGCGTCCGGAAGATTTACAGCTCGCGGAATTTTATCTTACCCGTTCGACCCATCAGGAGAAGGCATAATGCGAATTGGACACGGTTTTGATGTACACGCCTTTGGCGGAGAAGGCCCAATTATCATTGGCGGCGTACGCATTCCTTATGAAAAAGGGCTGCTTGCGCATTCTGATGGCGACGTAGCATTACATGCCCTGACCGATGCATTGCTGGGTGCTGCGGCACTGGGCGATATCGGTAAGCTGTTCCCGGACACTGACCCGGCCTTCAAAGGTGCGGACAGCCGTGCGCTGCTGCGTGAAGCCTGGCGTCGTATTCAGGCGAAAGGCTACACCCTCGGCAACGTGGATGTGACGATCATCGCTCAGGCCCCCAAAATGCTGCCGCATATCCCGCAGATGCGCGTGTTCATTGCAGAAGATCTGGGTTGCCACATGGATGATGTTAACGTCAAAGCGACGACGACAGAGAAACTGGGCTTTACCGGTCGTGGTGAAGGGATTGCCTGTGAGGCCGTGGCGCTGCTGGTGAAGGCAAGCCAATGACGGACTTCGACAACCTGACCTGGCTGCACGGTAAACCGCAGGGGAACGGGCTGCTGAAAGCCAGCCCTGAAGATTTTGTTGTGGTGGAAGACCTGGGATTCGCGCCGGATGGCGAAGGCGAACATATCCTGGTACGCATTCTGAAAAATGGCTGCAATACCCGTTTTGTGGCCGATGCGCTGGCAAAATTCCTCAAAATTCATGCCCGCGAAGTGAGCTTTGCCGGGCAGAAAGATAAACACGCCGTCACCGAACAGTGGCTCTGCGCGCGCGTGCCGGGTAATACGATGCCTGATTTAAGCAAATTTGAGCTTGAGGGCTGTAAGGTACTGGAATACGCACGCCATAAGCGCAAACTGCGTCTGGGCGCGTTGAAGGGCAACCATTTTACGCTGGTACTGCGTGAGATTTCGGACCGTGACGATGTGGAAAAACGCCTGAACGCTATCAATGCGTGCGGCGTACCAAACTATTTTGGCGCACAGCGCTTTGGTATCGGCGGCAGCAACCTGCTCGGCGCACTGCGCTGGGCGCAAAGCGATGCCCCGGTTCGCGACAGGAATAAACGCAGTTTTTGGTTGTCGGCGGCCCGCAGTGCGTTGTTTAATCAGATTGTGAGCGAACGGCTGAAAAAACCGGACGCGAATCAAGTTGTTGTCGGCGATGCGCTACAATTAGCGGGACGCGGGAGCTGGTTTGTGGCAACGGCTGAAGAAATGGCCGATGTGCAGTCGCGCGTGGATACTCAAACGCTGATGATTACCGCAGCCTTGCCCGGCACGGGCGACTGGGGTACGCAGGGCGATGCGCTGGCTGCTGAGCAGTCTGCCGTCGCTGATATGCAGGCATTACAAACACTGCTGGTGCGGGAAAAAGTCGAGGCGGCACGCCGTGCGATGCTGCTCTATCCGCAACAGTTGAGCTGGAACTGGTGGGACGACGTAACCGTCGAGTTACGCTTCTGGCTGCCGGCAGGTAGCTTTGCCACCAGTGTTGTCAGGGAACTTATCAACACGTCGGGTGATTATGCGAATATTGCTGAGTAACGATGACGGGATCCATGCGCCGGGTATACAGACCCTGGCGAAACACCTTCGCGAATTTGCGGAAGTGCAGGTCGTGGCACCCGATCGTAACCGCAGTGGAGCGTCTAACTCTCTGACGCTGGAGTCGTCGCTTCGCACCTTTACCTTTGAAAATGGTGATATCGCCGTCCAGATGGGCACGCCGACCGACTGCGTTTTTCTGGGCGTGAACGCGCTGATGCGCCCGCGCCCGGACATCGTCGTCTCCGGTATTAACGCCGGGCCCAATCTTGGCGACGATGTGATTTACTCCGGAACCGTGGCCGCCGCCATGGAAGGGCGCCATCTGGGGTTCCCTGCGTTGGCCGTTTCGTTAAACGGCCACACGCACTACGACACGGCGGCAGCGGTGACCTGTTCTCTCCTGCGGGCGCTCAATCGCGAGCCGCTGCGTACCGGGCGCATCCTCAATATTAACGTGCCGGATCTGCCGCTGAGTGAAATCAAAGGCATTCGCGTAACGCGTTGCGGAAGCCGACACCCGGCTGACCAGGTGATCCCGCAGCAGGATCCGCGTGGCAATACGCTTTACTGGATTGGTCCTCCTGGCGACAAGTGTGACGCCGGACCGGATACCGACTTTGCCGCCGTTGATGAAGGATATGTCTCGGTTACGCCGCTGCATGTAGATTTAACCGCGTATAGTGCGCATGATGTGGTGTCGGGTTGGCTGGATCGCGCAGGAGTGAACGCGCAATGGTAAGCAAACGTGTACAAACTCTTCTGGAACAGCTACGCGCTCAGGGGATCCGCGACGAGCATGTGCTCGACGCGCTCGCCCAGGTGCCGCGTGAGAAATTTGTAGACGAGGCGTTTGAACACAAAGCGTGGGAAAACGTGGCGCTGCCTATCGGGCAGGGTCAGACGATTTCACAGCCTTACATGGTGGCGCGTATGACGGAGCTGCTGGAGCTCACGCCCCATTCGCGCGTGCTGGAAATTGGCACCGGGTCGGGGTACCAAACCGCGATCCTGGCGCATCTGGTGCACCATGTCTGCTCCGTTGAGCGTATTAAAGGTTTGCAGTGGCAGGCGCGTCGTCGCCTGAAACAACTTGATTTACATAACGTTTCGACACGACACGGTGATGGATGGCAGGGTTGGCAGGCACGCGCCCCGTTTGACGCGATCATCGTGACGGCTGCTCCACCTGAAATTCCCGCTGCTCTGTTATCGCAGCTGGATGAAGGCGGCATTCTTGTTCTGCCTGTCGGGGACGAGCAACAGCTCCTGAAGCGCGTTCGTCGGCGTGGCGGCGAGTTTATTATCGATACCGTGGAAGCCGTGCGCTTTGTTCCTCTGGTAAAGGGGGAGTTGGCCTGAGACTCAGAATTATCCAGGGTTATTAAGGCAAATTCAGCGTATGGTGTGGCGCGAAAGATTCGTGTCATCACGGTAAATTTTAAGTCACTGGTAGTTAACACATTCCTGGGGGATAAATGAGCGCGGGAAGCCCTAAATTCACCATCAGCCGTGTTGCGGCATTATCACTGGTTTCGCTCTGGCTGGCAGGCTGTACAAGTTCTAATAATGCACCTGCGCCCGTCAGTTCCGTGGGGGGATCCAGCAGCTCGGGTAACACGTCCAGCGGAATGTTGATCACGCCTCCGCCTAAAATGGGCACTGCTGCGGCACAACAAAATCCGCCCATTCAGCCAATGCAGCCTCCTGTTACGCAGCCAACACAGGTTCAGCCAGTGGAACACCCTGTGCAGACTCAAAATGGCCGCATAGTGTATAACCGCCAGTATGGGAACATTCCGAAAGGTAGCTATACCGGTGGGAGCACCTATACCGTAAAACGCGGCGACACGCTGTTCTATATTGCGTGGATCACCGGGAACGATTTCCGTGACCTGGCGCAGCGTAATAACGTCCAGGCCCCGTATGGTCTGGAAGTCGGCCAGACGCTCCAGGTGGGCAATGCGACGGGTACGCCGCTCACGCCTGGCAACACCGTTTCAGCGGCCGATGTCACTGCGCAAAATAACAGCGTTAAGCCTGCACAAAAATCCACCACGGTGGTTGCTTCACAACCGGTAATTACGTATTCTGAGGATTCAGGTGATCAGACTGCTAACAAAATGTTGCCGAATAATAAAGGGACTGCGACTGTTGTCACAGCACCGACTACGGCACCTGTGGTTAGCTCTACTGAACCGACTGCCAGCAGTATGACCTCCAGTTCGCCAATTTCTGCATGGCGCTGGCCAACTGACGGCAAGGTTATCGAAAACTTCTCTTCCTCCGAGGGAGGAAATAAAGGGATCGATATCGCAGGGAATAAGGGACAGGCTATTATCGCGACCGCAGACGGTCGTGTTGTATATGCCGGTAACGCTCTGCGCGGTTACGGTAATCTTATTATCATCAAACATAACGATGATTACCTGAGTGCCTACGCCCATAACGACACAATGCTGGTCCGGGAACAACAAGAAGTTAAGGCGGGGCAAAAAATCGCTACCATGGGTAGCACCGGCACCAGTTCTACACGCTTGCATTTTGAAATTCGTTACAAGGGGAAATCCGTAAACCCGCTGCAGTATTTGCCGCAGCGATAAGTTGACGGGGCATGCCAGCCAGGGTGTCTCGTTCAGGGATCACGGGTAGGAGCCACCTTATGAGTCAGAATACGCTGAAAGTTCATGATTTAAATGAAGATGCGGAATTTGATGAGAACGGAGCAGAGGCTTTTGATGAAAAAGCCTTAGTAGAAGAGGAACCCAGTGATAACGATTTGGCTGAAGAAGAGCTGTTATCGCAGGGCGCCACACAGCGTGTACTGGACGCGACTCAGCTTTACCTTGGGGAGATTGGTTACTCCCCACTGTTAACGGCCGAAGAAGAAGTCTATTTCGCACGTCGTGCTTTGCGTGGTGATGTTGCCTCGCGCCGTCGCATGATTGAAAGTAACTTGCGTCTGGTCGTGAAAATTGCCCGTCGTTACGGCAATCGAGGTCTGGCTCTGCTGGATCTGATTGAAGAGGGCAACTTAGGTCTCATCCGCGCAGTTGAGAAGTTTGACCCGGAACGCGGGTTCCGTTTCTCAACCTACGCGACCTGGTGGATTCGTCAGACCATCGAACGGGCGATTATGAACCAAACCCGTACGATTCGCCTGCCGATTCACATCGTCAAAGAGTTGAACGTCTATCTGCGTACTGCGCGCGAGTTGTCCCATAAACTGGACCACGAGCCAAGCGCGGAAGAGATCGCCGAACAACTTGATAAACCGGTTGATGACGTAAGCCGTATGCTGCGTCTCAACGAGCGCATTACCTCCGTTGACACCCCGTTGGGTGGCGACTCCGAAAAAGCGCTGCTGGACATCCTGGCCGATGAAAAAGACAACGGTCCGGAAGACACCACGCAGGACGATGACATGAAACAGAGCATCGTCAAATGGCTGTTCGAACTGAACGCCAAACAGCGTGAAGTGCTGGCACGTCGTTTCGGTTTACTGGGGTATGAAGCTGCAACACTGGAAGACGTCGGCCGCGAAATTGGCCTGACCCGTGAACGTGTTCGTCAGATTCAGGTTGAAGGTCTGCGTCGCCTGCGTGAAATCCTGCAGGGACAAGGTCTGAATATCGAAGCGCTGTTCCGCGAATAAGCAATCTTTCATCAAAAAAGGCCCGTCGTGAGACGGGCCTTTTTCTTTTGCGTTACGGTTGTGCCGTTTCGTGCAGCAAACGCCACGTTATCTTGCCATCCTTCTGATTGAGCACGGCGGTTGACCAGCGCACATTGACGGGCTGATCCGGGCGAGTTTGCGTTTCCCGGTAGTGAAGCACTGCGCCGTTGGCCCACGTCTGTAGCGTCGTTATCTCATCAAGAACAATCTCCAGACCAGGACGGCTGCCGCGCTGAAGGTCCAGGAAACCGACAAGCGCGTTATAGTCAAAATGGACGCCACCTGGGGTGAGCATCATAAAATCCGGCTGAAAGTGGGCAAGCAGGGCGTCAACATCCCCTTCGCCCTTACCCAACCAGTTCTCCAGCTTAATGTGAACGTCGATAATGTCCTGTTCGAAATGGGTCATGGTTTCTCCTGTTGCACCTCTGAAAGCACCTGCGTGTTGTTAAGACGAAAGACGTACACGACGGGCAGTAATGTGATGGCCGCAGCAACACTAAACATCCAGTGCCATGCGGCGAGCGGCGTGAAAAACGCCAGTGTCAGGTTCAGCACCTGCGAGAGCAGGAATGCCCCGGCAAAAAAACTGATCTGACGATTAAGATTCCATAGCGCGCTGGCGTCAGGCATATCGTCGCGCGCCGTCGTTAAAAATGCGCTGCTTTGCGCCGTACTGCTGCAAAGACTGCCGCCCGCGCCCATTAACGTAAACGCGATGCCAGGTAACAACACTGTGGTAGTCGGGCTGACGTTAAGCAGCAGTAAAACGCCCAGCGCCTGTAACAGGCAACCCACGACAATGAGAGGCCGGGGACCCACGCGGTTAAAATAACGTCCGGTCGCGGTGATCGCCATAAACGAGGCCAGAGACCATGGCAGCATCAGCATCCCCGTTGCGGCAGGTGTCATGTGCGCCTCGCTCTGAAGATAATACATCCCCGTGACGTTCACCCCAATAAACATGCCGGGTACGCACAAATAGACAAGCATGGAAAAACGCAGCAGCGGGTCGGCCAGCAGGGGCAGGTTTAACAGCCTGCTCGCTTTCACGGGGGCCCTCTCATTCTTAAGCCACACGCAGGCCAGGAAAAACGTCACGGCGGCGACAGGCGTTGTGGCAAAAAATATCCATCGCCAGCTGAGTGCCTGAACCAGCACTCCCCCCACGGCGGGTGAGCATGCAGGCGCAAGCAATGCAACCAGCATGACCGCTGAGGAGAGCCTGGCACGCTCATGGGGTTTAAACTGTTGCCAGGTCAGCGCCTGTCCGACCGGGATCAGTAACCCCCCTCCCATGCCCTGCAACACTCGCCAGGCAATCATGCTCTCAAGTGAGGATGACAAACCTGCCGCAACGGAGGCGGCGCTAAAGAGAAAAAGCGAAAGCAGAATGACATGCTTCGGCCCGAGCCTGCGCGTCAGCAGGGTGCTGAAGGGGATGACGAGTGTCAGACCGGCAACATAGCCGTTACTGACCCAGGCAAGCGATGAGGGCGTGGCGTTGAACGCCTCAGCCATTGCCGGGAAAGCGACGCTGGCGATAAACATATTAATTAAATCAAGAAAAAAGCCCAGCAGATAGACAACGGCGACTTTGCTGCGATACGACATGGCGGCACCTCCAGTGAGGGGCGTATCGTATCGGGCAGGGAGGTACGGATAAACGTTATAAAGCGCGATATACTGTCAAAAAATTTTTGACAGTAATAGGGCTGACCATGATTAATTTGCAGCGTACCGCGATGTTTGTCGCCGTCGCAGATACCGGCAGTTTCACCGCCGCAGCAGAGGCAATGGGGCTGACAAAAGCGGTGGTCAGCTTCAATATCCGCCAGCTGGAAGATGAACTGGGTGTCACCCTGTTGCTGCGTTCCACCCGTCGACTGACGTTAACCGAGGCAGGGAGGCTTTTCCATCAACGGAGCGTCGCGCTTTTAAAGGACGCGGAACGCCTGAAGGACGACGTCCGTGCAAACCACGCAGGTCTCACGGGGGAGTTGCGGATCACCACCACACCGGAGTACGGCTCGCAGGTTGTGGTCCCGTTACTGGCTGAGTTTAGCCAGCAACACCCGGACCTTCGCGTGCGTCACGTTTCGTCTTCACTGCATGCCGATTTGATTTCAGAGCGCTTTGATGTCGCCATCCGGCTGGGAACCCTTGCCGATTCACGCTATCACGCGGCACTGATAACGCAGTTCACTATTTTCCCCGTAGCGACGCCCGGCTGGCTGCGTAACCATCCTGTAGAATCGCTTGAACAGCTGGCGAAAGCTGACTGGATTATTCATGAGCGCTTAGCCTCGCCGCTGCGCTGGCAGGTGAACGATGCCTGCGGTGAGCCCGCCACGCTGGAAATTAAAAAAGCACCGCGTTTGTTTGCGGACAGTGCTCAGGCGCTGATGGCTTTTGCGCTCGCGGGATGCGGTGTGGCGCTGTTGCCGGAGTGGCTGGTGCGCCATGCGCTTGATGACGGCAAGCTGGTGTCGGTTTTACCGGAATATACCTTTGCGCGGCAGGGCATCTATGCGGTTTATCCCGATGCCCCGCATGTGCCCGCGAAAGTGCGCACCTTTATCGATTTTATGCGCACCCGGGTTAACTAGTCGCGCATCATTTTTTTGACGAGTGCGGAGAATTGCGCCCGCTCGTCGTTGCTCAGCCGCCCTAAAAACGCCTCATCCACGTCATTGCCGAGCGGTTTACAGCTGGCAAGCAGCGCTTCACCTTCCGGCGTCAGAAAGACGAAACGACGGCGCTTGTCCGCCGGATCGTGCTCGCGTTTTACCAGTCCACGCGCCTCCATGCGGCTCAGCATCTCCGCGAGCGTCGCCTTTGTGCTGACCGCCACTTCTGTCAGAGCAACTTGCTCAATCCCCGGATTTTCGGCAATAGACCGCAATACCGCGTACTGCGGTTTGGTCAGTTCCGGCAATGCATGTTGCCAACGGGCAGTATGCTGTTGAAAAAGCTGGCGTAACAGGTGAAACGCCTCTTGTCTCAGTTCCATGAACACTCCGACGAAAAATTCTCTCCCTATGATAGCCGCTCTTGCCCAGGATTTTAACGCGGCAATTTTTAGCAATTAATGTGATCGTGTACGAACAATGTTGTCAGAAACAGGATCCGGGAGTAACGTACCTAACATGTTCGTATGCGAACGAATTAATTGAGGTGCTGAATGAGATTGATAGTTGGAATGACGGGCGCAACGGGCGCGCCGCTGGGCGTAGCGTTGCTGCAGGCATTACGTGACATGCCGGAGGTGGAGACCCATCTGGTCATGTCGAAATGGGCAAAAACCACCATTGAGCTGGAGACACCCTACACCGCACAGGATGTGGCTGCGCTGGCCGATGTTGTCCATAGCCCGGCCGATCAGGCTGCCACTATCTCATCCGGCTCGTTTCGCACCGACGGCATGATCGTCATTCCCTGCAGTATGAAAACTCTGGCAGGCATTCGCGCAGGCTACGCCGAAGGACTGGTGGGCCGTGCGGCAGATGTGGTGCTGAAAGAGGGGCGCAAACTGGTGCTGGTTCCTCGTGAAACCCCGCTCAGCACCATTCATCTCGAGAATATGCTCGCACTGTCCCGTATGGGCGTGGCAATGGTGCCGCCGATGCCCGCGTATTACAACCACCCGCAGACCGCCGACGATATCACCCATCACATTGTGACCCGCGTGCTCGACCAGTTTGGTCTGGAGCACAAAAAAGCGCGCCGCTGGAACGGGTTGCGGGAAGCAAAACATTTTTCACAGGAGAATAAAGATGGCATTTGATGATTTGAGAAGCTTCCTGCAGGCGCTCGATGAGCAAGGGCAACTGCTAAAAATTGAAGAAGAGGTGAATGCAGAACCGGACCTGGCCGCGGCAGCCAATGCCACAGGCCGTATTGGTGACGGCGCACCGGCGCTGTGGTTCGATAATATTCGCGGGTTTACCGATGCCCGGGTGGTAATGAACACCATTGGTTCCTGGCAGAATCACGCCATTTCTATGGGACTGCCCGCGAACACCCCCGTCAAAAAACAGATTGATGAGTTTATTCGCCGCTGGGATAAATTCCCCGTCACGCCAGAGCGCCGTGCAGATCCCGCCTGGGCTCAAAATACGGTGGAGGGTGAAGGCATTAACCTTTTCGACATCCTGCCGCTGTTCCGTCTGAACGACGGTGACGGCGGTTTTTACCTCGACAAAGCGTGCGTCGTTTCGCGCGATCCGCTTGATGCGGATAACTTCGGCAAGCAGAACGTCGGTATCTATCGCATGGAAGTGAAGGGAAAACGCAAGCTGGGTCTGCAACCGGTTCCGATGCACGATATCGCCCTGCATTTGCATAAAGCGGAAGAGCGCGGTGAAGATCTGCCGGTCGCGATTACGCTTGGCAATGATCCGATTATTACACTTATGGGCGCGACGCCGCTGAAATACGATCAATCTGAGTATGAGATGGCCGGTGCGCTGCGCGAAAGCCCCTATCCCATTGCGACGGCACCGCTGACCGGCTTTGATGTACCGTGGGGATCTGAAGTCATTCTGGAAGGGGTGATTGAAGGCCGCAAGCGCGAAATCGAAGGACCCTTTGGTGAGTTTACCGGGCACTACTCTGGTGGCCGTAACATGACGGTGGTGCGTATTGATAAAGTGTCTTACCGCACAAAACCCATTTTTGAATCCCTCTACCTCGGCATGCCGTGGACCGAAATTGACTACCTGATGGGCCCGGCTACCTGTGTACCGCTCTACCAGCAACTGAAAGCAGAATTTCCGGAAGTGCAGGCGGTCAATGCCATGTATACCCACGGTTTGCTGGCGATTATCTCCACCAAAAAACGCTACGGTGGCTTTGCCCGCGCAGTCGGCTTACGTGCTATGACCACGCCGCACGGCCTGGGCTACGTGAAGATGGTGATTATGGTGGATGAAGACGTTGACCCGTTCAACTTGCCGCAGGTGATGTGGGCGCTGTCCTCGAAGGTGAACCCGGCGGGCGATCTGGTGCAGTTGTCGAATATGTCGGTACTTGAACTGGACCCGGGCTCCAGCCCGGCAGGCATTACCGACAAACTGATTATTGATGCCACCACGCCTGTTGCACCCGACAACCGGGGCCACTTCAGCCAGCCGGTGCAGGATTTACCTGAAACCAAGGCCTGGGCCGAAAAACTGACTGCGATGCTGGCTGCACGCCAATAAGGAGGAAAAGATGATATGTCCACGTTGTGCTGATGAGCATATTGAGGTGATGGCAACATCACCGGTGAAAGGGGTCTGGACTGTCTATCAGTGCCAGCATTGTCTGTATACCTGGCGAGACACGGAACCGCTACGCCGGACCCACCGCGATCATTATCCGCAAGCGTTTCGCATGACGCAGAAGGATATCGATGACGCACCACAGGTGCCGACGATCCCGCCGTTACTGGCCGACGATAAGCGCTAAAAAAAGCCGGGAGGCGGTTTCGCCTTACCCGGCCTGTATGTTTAAGATACCGCTACTTCCCGGCAGGCCCGGTAAGCATTGCGCCACCGGGTGCAGACTACACCAGGCTTTTCAGGCGATAAATCCACTCCAGCGCCTGACGCGGTGTGAGCGAGTCCGGATCGAGATTTTCCAGCGCCTCAACGGCCGGTGACGTCTCTTCAGCCGGGGCTAGCAACGACATTTGCGTGCCATCAATCTGCGTGGCCGCGGCATTCGGTGACAGGCTCTCCAGCTCACGCAATTTCTGGCGCGCACGTTTGATCACCTCTTTTGGAACCCCCGCCAGCGCGGCCACGGCCAGGCCATAGCTCTTGCTCGCGGCACCATCCTGTACGGTGTGCATAAAGGCGATGGTATCGCCGTGTTCCAGCGCATCGAGGTGGACGTTTGCCACACCTTCCATCTTTTCTGGCAACTGTGTCAGCTCGAAATAGTGGGTTGCGAACAGCGTCATTGCCTTGATCTTATTGGCAAGGTTTTCAGCGCAGGCCCATGCCAGTGACAGACCATCATAGGTTGATGTTCCGCGCCCGACTTCGTCCATCAACACCAGGCTGTATTCGGTCGCATTATGCAGAATATTGGCGGTTTCGGTCATCTCCACCATAAAGGTTGAGCGACCGCTGGCCAGATCGTCCGCTGCCCCGACACGGGTAAAGATACGGTCGATAGGGCCAATCTCCACTTTTTGCGCAGGAACGTAGCTGCCGATATAGGCGAGCAGAGCGATAAGCGCTGTCTGGCGCATATAGGTACTTTTACCGCCCATGTTTGGACCGGTAATGATCAGCATTCTTCTCTGTGGCGACAGGCTTAGCGGGTTGGCGATGAACGGCTCGTTCAGCACCCGTTCCACAACCGGATGACGGCCTTCGGTGATGCGAATACCGGGTTTATCGGTAAAGGTCGGGCAGGTGTAGTTCAGCGTTTCAGCGCGTTCTGCCAGGTTGACCAGCACGTCCAGCTCTGCCAGCGCACTGGCGCTTGACTGCAGGTCTGCAAGGTGCGGCATCAGCATGTCGAACAGCTCCTCATACAGCTGTTTCTCCAGCGCCAGCGCCTTGCCTTTCGAGGTGAGAACTTTGTCCTCATACTCTTTCAGTTCAGGGATAATGTAACGCTCAGCGTTTTTCAGCGTCTGGCGGCGCACGTAGTGGATGGGGGCCAGATGGCTTTGTCCACGGCTGATCTGAATGTAGTAACCGTGAACCGCGTTATAGCCCACTTTGAGGGTATCGAGCCCAAGGCGTTCGCGCTCGCGAATTTCCAGCTTATCCAGGTAGTCCGTGGCACCGTCGGCCAGCGCACGCCATTCATCCAGCTCTTCGTTGTAGCCCGGGGCAATTACGCCGCCGTCACGCACCAGAACCGGAGGTGCGTCAATAATGGCGCGTTCAAGCAGCTCGCGCAGCTCGCTAAATTCACCCATGGTTTCACGCAGTTTCTGCACCGGCGCGCTATCCACATCGGCGAGCAGGCTGCGCAATTCCGGCAACTGCTGGAAGGCATGACGCATGCGGGCGAGGTCGCGCGGACGCGCCGTACGCAGCGCCAGACGCGCAAGAATACGCTCCAGATCGCCAATCTGGCGCAGCACGGGCTGCAGTTCACTGTAGCGATCCTGCAACGCGGCAATCGTCTGCTGACGACAGGTAAGCGTCCCGGTATCGCGAATGGGCATATGCAGCCAGCGTTTTAACATACGGCTACCCATCGGCGTCACCGTGCTGTCGAGGACAGAAGCGAGGGTGTTTTCCATGCCTCCGGCCAGATTCTGGGTGATCTCCAGATTACGACGCGTCGCGGCATCCATAATGATGCTGTCCTGCTGCCGCTCCATCGTGATCGAGCGGATATGCGGCAGGGTGGTGCGCTGGGTATCTTTGACGTACTGCAGCAGGCAACCCGCGGCACACAGTCCGCGCGGGGCATTTTCCACACCAAAGCCAATCAGATCGCGGGTGCCAAACTGCAGATTCAACTGCTGGCGCGCGGTATCAATTTCGAACTCCCACAGCGGACGACGGCGCAGACCGCGGCGGCCTTCAATCAGCGCCATCTCGGCAAAATCTTCGGCATAGAGCAGTTCTGCCGGGTTCGTGCGCTGTAATTCAGCCGCCATCGTTTCACGATCTGCCGGTTCACTCAGACGAAAACGTCCGGAGCTGATATCCAGCGTCGCATAACCGAAACCTTTGCCGTCCTGCCACAGTGCCGCCAGCAGGTTATCCTGACGCTCCTGCAGCAGGGCTTCGTCGCTGATCGTACCAGGCGTGACGATGCGCACGACTTTGCGCTCAACCGGCCCTTTTGAGGTTGCCGGATCGCCGATCTGTTCGCAGATGGCGACTGACTCACCCTGATTCACCAGTTTCGCAAGGTAGTTTTCTACCGCGTGATGCGGAATACCGGCCATGGGAATGGGCTCGCCTGCAGATGCGCCACGCCGGGTCAGCGAGATGTCGAGCAGCTGCGACGCACGTCTGGCATCGTCATAAAATAGCTCGTAAAAATCGCCCATACGGTAGAACAGCAAGATTTCCGGATGCTGTGCTTTCAGCTTCAGGTACTGCTGCATCATCGGCGTATGTGCGTCGAAATTGTCGATTGTGCTCATGGAGTTATGATGTCCATTTCTTTGAAAATAATACGCTTTGGGCGGCTCAGTGGCCGTTAGTTCCTTCTATTGTCGCATGAAAAAAAGGTACGGCGCAGAAAAATGTCGCGGCATTACGAGGTGCCTTCCTGCACTAACTCAATGACAATTTTTCCATGCTCAACCCCCACTCTGACCTGCGAATGGGTGGTAAACCCCGCTTTTTCAAGCCAGTCGCCCTTTAAGCTCAGCGCCGCATGCACGCTGTAGCGTTTGGGTATCTTGGTGTTACGGTCTTCATGACGCTTTCTGAAATACCCCACTTTCAAATGACGATAGGATTTGGTGATAGCGATCTTGTGCATACGGCCTCCGGACAACGTGGACAAGGGTCATTCCTGATGCTGTATAAAATACCAGTGATTTACTGCAGGTGTGGGCTTAATACTGGAATCAGCCTTCAGAAAACAGAATGCAACACCTGAAATCAGTAGCTGAAAGGCGTATTATAAATGCACTTTATTATCTGGTGAGCCGTTATGTCCGGAAAACGCATTACACGTGAGAAAGAGACGATCGCGAAAATGATCGCGCTGTTTGAAACACAGTGTCCCCAGGCTTCGCAGGAAGAGGGGCATTATCAGGCGCTGAAAGCGTATGCCAATAAGCGCCTGGATAAATGCGTTTTTGGTGAGGAAAAACCCGCCTGTAAACAGTGCCCCGTTCACTGCTATCAGCCTGCCAGGCGCGAAGAGATGAAGCAGGTGATGCGCTGGGCTGGCCCACGTATGTTATGGCGTCATCCCATCCTGACGGTACGCCACCTGATGGATGACCGTCGCCCGGTGCCGGAATTACCGGAAAAGTATCGCCCGAAAAAGTAACCGTTCAGGCGCTTCGCTGACAACCGTATCCCAACGCCTGCATGCGGGATCTCAGCCAGAATGACGCTACACCAGGCTCTCTTTATCAATCCCGAGACGTTTCATGCGCGAGAGCAGCGTGGTGCGTTTTAGCCCCAGTCGCTGGGCGGCACCTTTCGGTCCGGCCACGACACCGTTAGTTTCTTTCAGCACGCGCATGATCAACTGATATTCGTCTTCACCTTCCTGCGCCACGTCGGTGGCTGTAACCGGGGTTTCGGGCAGGGAAACTTCGGGCAGGGAGAGTTGCAGTACGTTACCGCGCGTCAGCAATACCGCACGTTCAATGACGTTTTCCAGTTCACGCACGTTACCCGGCCACTCCATCGAGGAGAGGGTACGTAGCGTCTCGGCGGGGATACTGTCGATGTTGCGGCCCATCCGGCGGGCTATTTTGGCGGTAAACGCTTTGACCAGTAGAGGGATATCTTCCGGCCGTTCACGCAGGGGCGGCAGGCAGATTGGGAAGACGTTCAGGCGATAATAGAGGTCGCTTCGAAACTCGCGGTCGGCGACCATTTTTTTCAGGTCGCGGTTGGTGGCGGCAATGAGCCGCACGTCAGTCTGGATAAGTTTGTTACTGCCAAGACGTTCAAACTCCTGCTCCTGCAGGACGCGAAGCAGTTTGGGCTGCAACTCCAGAGGCATGTCACCCACTTCATCAAGGAACAACGAGCTTTTGTCCGCCAGCTCGAAACGGCCCAGGCGCTGGCTGCTGGCACCGGTAAACGCGCCGCGTTCGTGGCCAAAGAGATCGCTTTCCAGCAGGCCTGCGGGCATAGCGGCGCAGTTCATCTTCACCATGCGGCGGCTGTTACGGTTGCTGAGGTTGTGGATCGCACGGGCAATCAGCTCTTTACCGGTGCCGGTTTCACCGAGGATCAGCACCGTACTGTCACTTTGCGCCACCATCTCCACCTGTTTCAGCACGCTGTACATGGCATCGCTGCGGCCGATGATTTCGCCAAACTCGCTGTCCACGTTGTTAAGCTGTTCCGTCAGCGCCAGGTTTTCATCCACCAGCCGTTCTTTCAGACGGTGGATCTCCTGATAGGCCAGCGCGTTATCCAGTGCGATGGAGATACGCTCGGCAATCTGGCGCAACAGTTTCAGGTTAGCGGTGGTAAAGACGCCCTCTTCACACTGCGCCAGCTTCAGGACACCAAGCATAGTATTGCCGGACATCAGCGGCAGCAGGCACAGCGTCTGGATTTTATTCCCCCAGGTGTTAAACAGCATCCGCTCATAAGGCGCGAGCGCATCCTGCTCGTTGAGGTTGAGCAGCAGGATCTCTTTGCTTTTAAATACCCGCTCAGAGAGCGTGCCCGCCTCATCCACTTCACTCTGTTCGTGGGCGGGGTTTGCCTCATCAAGATAGTGGGTGGAGTAGATGTTCAGCTTGCCTTTCCGGTGCCCCCGGAGCGCAATACTGATGGCGTCGATTTTGAAATAGTGGTGGATCTCTTTTGAGACTTCGCTGACCAGCTCATCCATATCGAGGCGCGAAAGCACCGCGTTGGTGATGGCCACCAGGATCCGGAAATTGTCACGTTCGCGGCTCAGCAGGTCGTAATCCACATTATTGGTGACGCGGCTTTGAATTTGCTCCGCGACCACGGCCACAATCTGGGTGAAGGTGTGCAGACGCTCGTATTCCGCCTCGCTCCACGGCTGGTCGGTGTGACGAATAAACTCGCAGCCGCCGAAGATATGCCCTTCCACCGCCAGTGGCAGCAGGCTGTAGTGGCCGAAAGGCGGGTATAACTGACTCTGCGCCAGCATCGGCCACGCTTCGCGGAATTCCTCAAAATTGCAGTGCAGCGCCTCCGGGCGGGAAAGAATACGTCGGACAGGACCATGAGCGAGGTAGGTTTCATCCTCGTACTCAAACGCTTTGCCATTGTCGCGCGTTGAATAGTAGCTCGCGCGATGGCTTGCGCTATGCCAGAGCACAATTGCGGCGCTGTCTGCCAGCGCTGATTGCCTGACCAGCCGCGTCAGGGCATCGCTCAGCGCGCCAAGATCGGGCTGCTGTAAAAGTGTGCGCGTAATGTCAAACAGGCCCTGCTGTCCAAGATCGCTCATCGGTGTATACGGCATATTGCTTTCCAATAGAAACTGGCAAAAAAGAGAAAGTCAGTGCTGACCGCTTTTGGCGCGGTTCTAGCAAATGCGGGGTAAAGGTTCCGCGTGCGGCAGATCCAGCGTCCGCTTGACGCCATACAGCCCGGTCAGGCGCACCCCTTTGCGCTCAACCACTTCACCAATCAGCGCAGCCTCTTTACCGAAAGGATGTGCCCGCAGCTGTTCGAGTACGGATTCGGCCGCCGCACGCTCCACGCCAATGACCAGCTTGCCTTCATTTGCAAAGTTTAGCGGGTCGAGCCCGAGGAGTTCGCACAAGCCGCGAACGGCAGGCTTAACGGGCAGCGCGCGTTCAGTGAGTTCAATACCCAGACCGCAGCGTGCCGCGAACTCATGTACCACTGCGTTAACCCCGCCGCGTGTCGCATCGCGCAGGGCTTTCACGCCCGGAAGGGAACGCAGGGTCTGGATAAGCGGGGTCAGTACCGCGCAATCACTGCGTAATTCTCCGTCCAGCCCCAGGCCTTCACGCAGGTTCAGGATCGTCGCCCCGTGGCAGCCCAGCGATCCGCTGACGATCAGCACGTCGCCGACGGCAAGCTGCTGCGCGCCCCAGTGAATGTCGGCAGGGATCGCCCCCATGCCAGCGGTATTGATGAACAGTTTGTCGGCTGCGCCACGCTGGACCACTTTGGTGTCGCCGGTGACAATGGCGATACCCGCCTCGCGTGCCGTGTGCGCCATGCTGCTGACGACCGCAGAGAGCGTCTCCATCGGCAGCCCCTCTTCAAGGATAAAGCCGCAGGAGAGAAAGCGCGGAACAGCGCCGCTGACGGCCACGTCGTTTGCTGTGCCGCAGACCGCGAGCTTGCCGATATCGCCGCCCGGGAAGAACAGCGGGTCAATCACGTAGCTGTCGGTGGAAAAGGCCAGCCTGTCGCCCTGCGCGGTCAGGGTGGAGAGGTCAATGCGGGCCTGATCCTCCTGCTCCGCCAGCCAGGGGTTATCAAACGCGTCCATAAACAGACGGTTAATCAGCTGCTGCATCGCCAGGCCGCCGCTGCCGTGTGCCATTTCAACCGTATTCATGCTTCAGACTCCTGATTGCGATACTGATACCACGCGGCACACGCCCCTTCGGAAGAGACCATCAGCGCGCCAAAAGCCGTTTGCGGGTTACAGGTGTTGCCAAATAACGGGCAGTGATGGGGTTTGCATTTGCCGGTGAGCACTTCGCCACAGCGGGCCCGCGGGTCGTCACACACCTGTTGCGGCTGCGGGCGGAAGTGGGCTTCGGCGTCGAACGACCGGTAGGCTGGCGTCAGGCGCACGCCGGACTCTGCAATCAGCCCCAGACCACGCCATTCGCTGTCGCCCTCGACGCTAAATACCTCGGCTATCGCCTGCTGGGCCACCACATTTCCACTGTCGGGGACGACACGGCGGTACTGATTTTCTACTGCACTCTGGGCTGCTATTTTCTGCTCAACCAGCATGGTCACGCCTTGCAGTAGATCAAGAGGTTCGAAACCAGCCACCACTAAAGGCCGTTCGAACTGTTCAGCGATAAAGCCGTAGGCCGCCGTCCCGATAACCATGCTGACATGGCCCGGCGCCAGAAAAGCGTCAATTCCGTTGTCCGGCTCTTCAAGCAGGCTGCGTAACGTCGGGATGAGCGTAATGTGCTGGCAAAAAAAGAAAAAGTTATCAATGTTGCGGGCTTTGGCCTGCTGCAGCGTGATGGCCGTGGCGGGCATGGTGGTTTCAAAACCAAGCCCGAAAAAGACGACTTTGCGGCCGGGGTTATGGGTGGCCAGCGTCAGGGCATCCATCGGCGAGTACACGATCCTGATATCCGCGCCCCGGGCTTTTGCCTGCAGCAGCGAGCCGTTTTTGCCCGGCACGCGCATCGCATCGCCAAAGGTACAGAAAATCACGTCAGGCTGGTGGGCTATCTCAAGGCAGGCGTCGATGCGTCCCATCGGCAGGACGCACACCGGGCAGCCGGGGCCATGGATAAACTCGATGTTTTCCGGCAGAAGCTGGTCGAGGCCAAATTTAAAGATGGCATGCGTATGCCCGCCGCAGACTTCCATAATACGCAGCGGCTTTTCGGCGGTATAGCTCAGCCGTGCCGCCCGTGTTTTCAGATGTTCAATCAGCTGCATCACCTGCTCAGGCGCGCGATATTCATCAACGTAGCGCATGGTTTACCGCTCCTCGCCGTACAGCAATGCCCCGACATCCGGCTCCACGTCGAACATATTCTGAAGGGCATCGAGCGTGTCGCGGGCCTCCGCTTCGTTGATGATGCTCATGGCAAACCCCACGTGCACCAGCACCCACTGACCGAGGCGTGAGGCGCCGGTTTCGTCGGTGCTGCCGACGAGCGTCAGGTCGACGTCGCGCAATATACCGCACACTTCAACGCGGGCCTGATTCCCGTCAATGGCGTGAATTTGTCCGGGGACGCCTATGCACATCGTTCGCTCTCCAGCCAGTTCAGCCAGGCGTCCATCCCGTCGCCGCGGGTGGCGGACACCAGCATGATGTCAATCTCCGGGTTCACTTCACGGGCATAAGCCATGCATTTATCCACGTCGAAATTCAGGTACGACAGCAGGTCAACTTTGTTCAGCAACATCAGCGAAGCGGCGGCAAACATATGCGGATATTTAAGCGGCTTGTCTTCACCTTCGGTCACCGAGAGCACCGCGACCTTATGTCGCTCACCGAGATCGAAGCTGGCCGGACAGACCAGGTTGCCTACGTTCTCAATAAACAGGATGCCGTTGTCCGCCAGCGGCAAGCGCGGCGTGGCGTCGGCAATCATTTGTGCATCCAGATGGCAGCCTTTACCCGTATTAACCTGAATGGCGGGCGTGCCGGTTTCGCGTATACGCGCGGCGTCGTTCACCGTCTGCTGATCGCCTTCGATCACCGCGCAGGAGATGCGCCCGTTCAGGCGGTGGAGCGTTTGTGTCAGCAGCGTGGTTTTGCCGGAGCCGGGGCTGGAGACCAGGTTCAGGACCAGCTGTTTACGCGTGGCAAAGCGGGCGCGGTTGCGTGCTGCAATCTGGTTGTTTTTATCCAGAACGTTGATTTCCACCTCCAGCATCTGACGCTGGCTGAGCCCCGGCGCGTGGGTACCGGCGATGCCATGCCCGTAATGCAGGTCGCCCGCAGCGGAGTGTCGGGGGGCGAAGGTGATACCGGTTAATGCCGCTGCAGGACGAGGGGCAGGTGAAAAGGGTGCGGAGCGAAACGCGGCGTGAGGACGGTGTTCATCCCCTTCTATATACAGGTTGCCTTCAGCGCAACCGCAGGTACTACACATATTTTACTCCTTCTCGATTTCGAGACGTTGGATCTGCATGCCGTCATCCGCCACGATGCGAAGCTCGCTGCTCTGGCACTGCGGACAGCGCTGAACCTTCGATGAAAGCAGAGTGACGTATTGCTGACACTGCGCGCACCAGCACTCCGCCTGCTGTTCTTCAATATGAAGTTCACAGCCTTCCGCCAGCGTGCCGCGGCACACCAGCTCAAAGCAGAAGGTCAGGGCGCTGGTTTCAACGCAGGAAAAGGCCCCGACCTGTAGCCAGACGCCGGTGACGCGTTTTGCATTGTTTGCCCGCGCCTGCTGTTCAATTAACTCGACGGCCCGCTGGCAGAGGGTGATTTCGTGCATGACGCCTCCTTAATGAATTGCCCCGATAATGCAATAACGGTGCCAGCTTGATTTTTGTTAAGGCGTGACGATGTCAATGCTGTCGAAATGACACGTCGACACGGCGCGATTGACACGCTTCTTTTGATTAAAATAGTTAAAAATCAATGCATTAAAAACTGGCATGGAATCTGCTTAATAGCCGCTATCTCCATTAACCGGATACCTTTTATGACTATTTGGGAAATTAGCGAAAAAGCGGATTACATTGCGCAGCGCCATCAGCAGTTACAGGAGCAGTGGCACCTTTACTGCAACTCTCTGGTTCAGGGCATCACCCTGTCAAAAGCCCGTCTTCACCACGCCATGAGCTGTACAGCGCAGGGGGATATGCGCTTTGTGCTCTTCGGCCATTTCACGATAAACGTCACCCTGGCCGACACCTTCAACAGCCACACCATTGAGTACTACGTCGAAACAAAAGAAGGTGAAAAACAGTGTCTTGCGAAGGCGCAGCTGATGGCCGACGGGATGGTCGATGGTCACGTCAGTAACCGCGATCGCCAGCAGGTGCTGGAGCACTATCTGGAAAAAATCGCGCCGGTTTATAACGGCCTGTACGCCGCTGTTGAACACGATCTCCCGGTCAACCTGAAACAGCTGATGGATGGAAATACCTCAGCGAACGTGGCCTGACCATTGCGTGTCGAGAAGTGTCGACAAGACAGTTTTTCGTCAAAAATGACTATCACCAGAGGATGACCCGGTGAACCGTTTTGTAATTGCTGACTCGACGGTCTGTATTGGCTGTCGAACCTGTGAGGCGGCCTGTTCGGAAACGCACCGTCAGCACGGGCTACAGTCCATGCCGCGTCTGCGCGTCATGCGTAATGAAAAAGAGTCTGCGCCGCAGCTCTGCCACCACTGTGAAGATGCCCCCTGCGCGGGAGTCTGTCCTGTTAATGCCATCACCCGTGTCGAGGGGGCGGTGCAGCTGAATGAAAGTCTGTGCGTGAGCTGCAAACTGTGCGGCATTGCCTGTCCGTTCGGCGCGATTGAATTTTCCGGCAGCCGTCCGCTGCATATCCCGGCGAATGCCAACTCCCCGAAAGCGCCGCCAGCGCCACCTGCGCCGGCGAAGGTGAGCACGCTGCTTGACTGGGTTCCCGGCGTGCGTGCCGTTGCGGTCAAATGCGACCTGTGCAGCTTTGATGAACAAGGGCCAGCCTGTGTGCGTACCTGCCCGACGAAGGCGCTGATTCTGGTCAATATTCGCGACATCGTTCGCACCAGTAAACGTAAGCGTGAGCTGACCATTAACAGTGATTTCGGCGATCTTTCTCTACTTCAGGCGCTGAACGAGGGGGCGAAATGAACGCGGTGATGATGATTACCAGCGCGGTGGCCTATTTTGCCGCCGCCGCTGTGTTGGCCTTGATCTTCTCTTTCCATAAAACCCTGAGCGGCTGGATAGCCGGTATCGGCGGGGCGGTTGGCAGCGTGATGACGCTGGTGGCCGGTAGCCTCGTGTTAACAGGCGGACAATCCGTCGAAGCGGTGATGCCGCTGATACGGCACACCGTTGAAATTACGCCGCTGAATGCCATCTGGCTGGTGACCTTTGGTCTGTGCGGCGTGTTTATCAGCCTGTTTAATATTGACTGGCACCGCCATCAGCACACACAGCCCAACGGTCTGCTGGTCAATCTGCTGATGGCCGCGGCGGTCTGTACCGTGACTGCCAGCAACCTCGGCGCGCTGGTGGTGATGGCCGAGATCATGGCGCTGTGCGGCGTATTCCTTACGGGCTGTAGCACCTCCGGCAAACTGTGGTTTGCGCTGGGGCGTCTTGGCACGTTGCTGCTGGCACTGGCCTGCTGGCTGGTGTGGCAGCGCTTCGGCACGCTGGACTTCTCCGCCCTTAACGGTCAGTCGCTCGGGAATGATGTCTGGCTCCTTGGCGTGATCGGCTTTGGCCTGCTGGCCGGGATTATCCCGCTGCACGGCTGGGTGCCACAGGCACATGCCCATGCCTCCGCGCCTGCCGCAGCGCTCTTCTCGACGGTTGTCATGAAGGTTGGTCTGTTCGGCATTCTGACGATAACGCTCACCGGTGGGCAGCCACCGCTGTGGTGGGGCGTTGTGCTGCTGGTCGCCGGGATGATCACCGCCTTCGTCGGCGGCCTGTACGCCCTGATGGAGCACAATATCCAGCGTCTGCTGGCGTACCACACCCTTGAGAACATCGGCATTATCCTGCTGGGGATTGGCGCAGGCGTTACCGGGCTGGCGCTCAATCAACCGGCGCTGATTGCGGCCGGCTTTATCGGCGGCCTGTATCACCTGATCAACCACAGCCTGTTTAAAAGCACCCTGTTCCTCGGGGCCGGTAGCGTCTGGTTCCGCACCGGTCATCGCGATATCGAAAAACTCGGCGGCATCGGCAAAAAAATGCCCGTTATCTCTCTGTGCATGCTGGTGGGGCTGATGGCAATGGCTGCGCTGCCGCCGCTGAACGGCTTTGCCGGCGAGTGGATTATCTATCAGTCCTTCTTCGCACTCGGTCAGAGCGAGGTGTTTATCGCCCGGTTGCTCGGCCCGCTGCTGGCGGTTGGGCTGGCGATAACCGGTGCGCTGGCGGTGATGTGTATGGCTAAAGTCTACGGCGTGACCTTCCTGGGTGCACCGCGCACGCGTGAGGCCGAAAACGCCTGCTGTGCACCGGCATTGATGGGGGCGAGCGTTGTCGCGCTGGCGCTGTGCTGCATCGCGGGCGGGGTGGCCGCCCCGTGGCTTCTGCCGCTGCTGGGTAACGCCATTCCTCTGCCGCTCACCACGGCGCATACCACGGTGTCCCAGCCGATGATTGCGCTGCTGCTGATTGCCGCGCCGCTGCTGCCGTTCGTGCTGATGCTGTTCTTCAGACGCGACCGCCTCTCCTCCCGCGCACGCGGTACCGCCTGGGCTTGCGGTTACGCACACGAGCAATCCATGGTGATCACAGCGCACGGCTTTGCCATGCCGGTCAAAGAGAACTTTGCCGCGGTGCTGAAACTGCGGGACTGGCTTAACCCGGTGGGGTGGGTGCCGGGCTGGCAGAGCGCTGCCGTGCCCGTGCTGTTCCGCCGACTGGCGTTGATCGAGCTGGCGGTACTGGTTGTGATTGTGATTTCACGAGGAGCCTGACATGAGTCTGTTACTGGCAATACTTCAGGCGCTGGTGCTATTTGCCATGGCGCCGCTGCTCTCCGGGGTGAGCCGCGTGGCGCGTGCCCGGATGCATAACCGTCGCGGGCCTGGTGTACTCCAGGAGTACCGTGATTTGTTCAAGCTGATGGGACGTCAGAGCGTTTCCCCGGACGCGGCAGGATGGGTCTTTCGCCTGACACCGTTTGTGCTGGCTGGCGTCATGCTCACCATCGCCACGGCGTTACCGGTCGTCACCGTCGGGTCGCCGCTGCCGGTGCTGGGCGATCTCATTACGCTTATCTACCTCTTCGCCATCGCGCGTTTCTTCTTCGCGATTGCCGGCCTCGATACCGGCAGCCCGTTTACCGGGATTGGTGCCAGCCGCGAGGCCATGCTCGGCGTGCTGGTTGAGCCGATCCTGCTGCTCGGCCTGTGGGTCGCTGCGCAGGTCGCGGGGTCAACCCATATCAGCTTTATCACTCATACCGTGTATCACTGGCCCGTGGACCGTTCCCTTCCGTTGCTTTTGGCGCTCTGCGCCTGCGCATTCGCCACGTTTATCGAGATGGGCAAACTGCCGTTCGACCTCGCGGAAGCGGAGCAGGAGCTGCAGGAAGGTCCGTTGACCGAGTACAGCGGTTACGGCTTTGCGGTGCTGAAATGGGGCATCAGCCTCAAGCAGCTGGTGGTGCTGCAGATGTTTGTCGGTGTCTTCTTCCCGTGGGGGCAGATGACGCACTTTTCCGCGGCCGGCCTGGTGCTGGCGGTGGTCGTTGCAGTGCTCAAGCTACTTGTCGGCGTGCTGGTGATTGCCCTGTTTGAGAACAGCATGGCGCGTCTGCGTTTTGTGGCGACGTCGCGCATCACCTGGGCCGGTTTTGGTTTTGCATTTTTAGCGTTCGTCTCCTTGCTGGTGGCGTGATTAAAGAGAGTTTATATGTCTGAAGAAAAGAAAGGTCAGCAGTATCTCGCCGCGTTGCACCAGGCCTTCCCGGGCGTGGTGCTGGAGGAGTCCTGGCAAACCAAAGACCAGATAACGGTGACCGTGAAAGTGAACTACCTGCCGGAAGTGGTGGAGTTTCTTTACTACCAGCAGGGCGGCTGGCTGTCGGTGTTGTTCGGCAACGACGAGCGTCAGCTGTGCGGAAACTATGCGGTTTACTACGTGATGTCGATGGAGCAGGGCGAGAAGTGCTGGCTCACCGTGCGTGTCGAAGTGGATCCCAACAAACCGGAATACCCGTCTGTCACCCCACGCGTGCCCGCCGCCGTCTGGGGCGAGCGCGAAGTGCGCGATATGTATGGGCTGGTCCCGGTTGGGCTTCCGGATGAGCGCCGTCTGGTGCTGCCGGACGACTGGCCAGACGAACTCTATCCCCTGCGCAAAGACAGCATGGATTACCGTCAGCGTCCGGCTCCGACCACCGACAGCGAGACTTATGCGTTCATCAATGAGCTCGGCAGCAAAAAGAACAACGTGGTGCCGATAGGCCCGCTGCACGTCACGTCTGACGAGCCGGGCCACTTCCGCCTGTTTGTCGACGGCGAGAATATTATTGATGCCGACTACCGCCTGTTCTACGTCCATCGCGGGATGGAAAAGCTGGCGGAAACCCGGATGGGATATAACGAAGTGACGTTCCTCTCTGACCGCGTGTGCGGCATCTGCGGGTTTGCCCACAGTACCGCCTACACCACCTCGGTGGAGAACGGCATGGGGATTGTGGTGCCGGAACGCGCGCAGATGATCCGCGCCATCCTGCTGGAAGTGGAGCGTCTGCACTCGCACCTGCTGAACCTCGGTCTGGCCTGTCACTTTGTCGGTTTTGACTCCGGCTTTATGCAGTTTTTCCGCGTACGTGAAGCCTCCATGAAGATGGCGGAGATCCTGACCGGGGCGCGTAAAACATACGGTCTGAACCTGATCGGCGGGATTCGTCGCGATCTGCTGAAAGATGACATGATCCAGACCCGCCAACTGGCGCAGCAGATGCGTCGCGACGTTCAGGAGCTGGTGGATATGCTGCTCAGCACGCCGAACATTGAGCAGCGTACCGTCGGTATTGGCCGACTGGAGCCGCAAATCGCCCGCGATTTCAGTAACGTTGGCCCCATGGTTCGCGCCAGCGGCCACGCCCGCGATACCCGCGCCGATCATCCGTTCGTCGGCTACGGCCTGCTGCCTATGACCGTGCACAGCGAGCAGGGCTGCGACGTTATTTCGCGTCTGAAGGTGCGTATCAACGAGGTCTTCACCGCGCTGAACATGATCGACTTCGGTCTGGATAATCTGCCGGGCGGTCCGCTGATGGTCGAGGGCTTCACCTACATTCCAAACCGCTTCGCGCTGGGGTTTGCCGAAGCCCCGCGTGGAGACGATATCCACTGGAGCATGACCGGTGACAACCAGAAGCTCTACCGCTGGCGCTGCCGTGCGGCAACCTACGCCAACTGGCCAACCCTGCGCTACATGCTGCGCGGCAATACGGTATCCGATGCGCCGCTGATCATTGGCAGCCTCGATCCGTGCTACTCCTGCACCGACCGCATGACGGTGGTGGATGTGCGCAAGAAGAAAAGCCAGGTAGTGCCGTACAAAGAGCTGGAGCGCTACAGCATCGAGCGTAAGAACTCGCCGCTGAAATAGGGGATTTTGTGCAGGCTGATGCCCTCACCCTGACCCTCTTTTTGATGAGAGATCCGGGGTGCGGAGCACAGGCTGCACATAAGCAGGAGTCAACATGTTTACCTTCATCAAAAAAGTGATCAAAACCGGGACGGTGACCAGTCGCTATCCGCTGGAGCCGATGCCGGTCGATAAAAACTTTCGCGGCAAGCCGGAGCACAACCCGCAGCAGTGCATCGGCTGTGCTGCCTGCGTTAACGCCTGCCCGTCAAATGCCCTGACGGTGGAAACCGATCTGAAAACGGGCGAGCTGGCCTGGCAGTTCAACCTCGGGCGCTGCATTTTCTGCGGCCGCTGCGAGGAGGTTTGCCCGACGGTGGCGATCCGTCTTTCGCAGGAGTACGAGCTGGCGGTCTGGAAGAAAGAGGATTTTCTGCAGCAGTCGCGTTTCGCGCTCTGCAACTGCCGTGTCTGCAAACGCCCGTTTGCCGTACAAAAAGAGATCGACTACGCCATCGCGCTGTTGCAGCACAACGGTGATGCCCGCGCGGAGCATCATCGCGAAAGCTTTGAAACCTGCCCGGACTGCAAACGGCAGAAATGCCTGCTGCCGTCGGACCGCATCGATATTACCCGTCATATGAGAGAGGCCAGCTGATGGAAAACCTGATCGGCCCACGCGACGCTAACGGCATTCCGGTGCCGATGACGGTGGAGGAATCCATCGCCAGCATGAAGGCCTCGCTGCTGAAAAACATTAAACGTTCGGCCTATGTGTACCGCGTGGACTGCGGCGGCTGCAACGGCTGTGAGATTGAGATCTTTGCCACGCTGTCGCCCCTGTTCGACGCCGAACGCTTCGGTATTAAAGTGGTGCCTTCGCCGCGTCATGCGGACATTTTGCTGTTTACCGGTGCCGTTACCCGTGCCATGAGATCGCCAGCATTACGTGCCTGGCAGTCCGCACCGGATCCAAAAATTTGTATCTCTTACGGTGCCTGCGGCAACAGCGGCGGCATCTTCCATGACCTGTACTGCGTCTGGGGTGGCACCGATAAAATTGTTCCGGTGGATGTCTACATTCCCGGTTGTCCGCCAACGCCTGCGGCCACGCTGTACGGTTTTGCCATGGCGCTCGGGCTGCTGGAGCAGAAAATACATGCCCGTGAACCGGGTGAACGCGACAACCAGGCTTCCACAATTCTGCACCCGGATATGGTGCAGCCGCTGCGCGTGAAGGTCGATCGCACAGCGCGCCGGCTCGCGGGGTATCGCTATGGTCGCCAGATTGCCGACGATTATCTGCGTCTGCTGAGCCAGGGCGATCATCAGGTCACGCGCTGGCTGGAGGCGGAAAACGATCCTCGTCTTAATGAGATTGTCGCGAACCTGAATCAGGTGGTGGAAGAGGCGCGTATCCGATGAGTGAAACGGTGGTGTTCAGTCAGCTGAGCCGTAAGTTTATTGATGAGAACGATGCCACGCCGGATGCGGCGCAGCAGGTGGTCTATTACAGCCTGGCCATTGGGCATCACCTCGGGGTGATAGATTGTCTCGAAACGGCATTAAGCTGCCCGTGGCCTGACTATCTGGCGTGGATCGCCACGCTGGAGGAGGGCAGTACGGCGCGCCGCAAAATGGAGGGTGTGCCGAAGTACGGTGAGATCGTTATCGACGCCAACCACATTGCGATGCTCGCCAGTGCTTTCGACGCCGCGCTGAGCGTGCAAACCCCGCAGCAGCAGGCCTGGAGCAAAATTTTGCTCAGCATGCTGCATGATATTCATCAGGAGAGTGCCATCTACCTGATGGTGAGGAGATTACGTGACTGATGTTTTACTGTGTGTCGGCAACAGCATGATGGGCGACGACGGCGCGGGCCCGCTGCTTGCACAAATGTGTGCCGCGCATCCGCAGGGCGAATGGGTGGTTATTGACGGCGGCAGCGCACCGGAAAACGATGTGGTGGCGATCCGTGAGCTGCACCCGGACAGGCTGCTGATTGTGGATGCAACCGATATGGGACTTAATCCGGGGGAAACCCGCCTGATTGATCCCGATGACATCGCCGAGATGTTTATGATGACCACCCACAATATGCCGCTGAACTATCTGGTCGATCAGATTAAAGACGACGTGGGTGAGGTATTGTTTCTGGGTATTCAGCCGGACATCGTTGGGTTTTATTATCCGATGACGCCGCCGGTGAAAGAGGCCGTCGAAGAGGTTTACTCCCGGCTTGCCGGATGGCGTGAGGACGGCGGTTTTTCCCGACTGTGAGCAGTGCCGGGTGGTGGTAGCTTCCACCCGGCCTGGACACCCCCTCGCCCGCATCCTGTGGGAGAGGGCGCGGGAGAGAGCAGCAGGCTACGCCAGATCCGCGCCGTTACTTGCAATGACCTTCTTATACCACCAGAATGATTTCTTACGCGTTCTGTCCAGCGTACCGTTGCCCGCGTCGTCGCGGTCAACATAGACAAACCCGTAGCGTTTGCTCATCTCGCCCGTGGATGCGGCCACCAGGTCAATACAGCCCCAGGTGGTGTAGCCCATCAGCGGCACACCGTCTTCTATGGCATCGCCCATCGCACGAATATGTTCGCGCAGGTAGCTGATACGGTAGTCGTCATTAATCTCACCGTGTTCATCCATGACGTCTTTCGCGCCGAGGCCGTTTTCCACCAGGAACAGCGGCTTCTGATAGCGGTCGTACATCATGTTCATGGTGATGCGCAGCCCCAGTGGGTCGATACCCCAGCCCCATTCGCTGACCTGGATGTGTGGGTTGCGCAGGGATTTCACGATATTCGCCGCATTGGTATTACTGGCGTTCATGTCCGCCGACGCGCAGCGCGAGGCGTAATAGCTGAACGACACAAAATCGACGGTGTTTTTCAGCAGTTCATCGTCGCCAGGGTCTTTGACAATCACCACCCCTTTTTCGCGGAACACGCGGGCAGAATAGGCCGGGTAGCTGCCGCGCGCCTGCACGTCGATAAAGAACAGGTTTTCGCGGTCCTTCTCCAGCGCCATCCACACGTCTTCCGGTTTGCAGGAGTAGGGGTAGAAGTTGCCGCCGGCCAGCATGCAGCCGACCTGGTTTTCCGGGTTGACCTCATGGGCGATTTTGGTCGCCAGCGCGCTTGCCACCAGTTCGTGATGCGCGGCCTGATATTTCACCTGATCTTCGTTCTCACCCTCTTCAAACACCAGCCCCGCGCCGGAGAACGGGCTGTGCAGCATGATGTTGATTTCGTTGAAGGTGAGCCAGTACTTCACCAGACCGTTAAATTCTTCGAAACAGGTACAGGCATAGCGGGCAAAGAAATCGACCATCTTGCGGTTGCGCCAGGATCCATACTCCGTGACCAGATGCATCGGTACGTCGAAATGGCACAGGGTGACCAACGGTTCGATGTTGTATTTTTTGCACTCTTCGAACACTGCGCGGTAGAAGGCAATCCCCTCTTTATTGGGCAGCGGCTCATCGCCGTTCGGGTAGAGGCGGCTCCAGGCAATCGAGGTACGAAATACCGTAAAGCCCATCTCCGCCATCAGGGCGATGTCTTCTTTGTAGCGATGGTAAAAATCAATCGCCTCGTGGCTCGGGTAAAACTCGTCGTCACGCAACGTAAAACGTTTTTCCTTACCGACCTTCACCGCCAGACGATTCGCGCCGTGGGGGATCATATCGACCGTCGTCAGTCCTTTGCCGCCTTCACGGTAAGCCCCTTCACTCTGGTTGGCGGCAAGCGCGCCGCCCCATAAAAATCCTTGTGGAAAAACAGACATCTTTACCTCGCTATAAATTTAGACTTGTGCTGCTTTGGCCTGAACCGGAGCGCTCTGCAGGGCGCGTGCTTTCTCAGCGTCGTCTTCGACCGGGATATCTTCAAAACCTAAAATCAGGGTCAGAACAAACGAGAGCACAACCGCCAGCGCCATGACCCCGAATACCCAGACGATGGTCATTGGGTTGGCCGGATCGAAGAACTGTACGCTGGTAAACAGCCCCGGCGCCGCCATTGAATGGCTGGCAAGACCGGCTATGCCAGCCACTGCCCCGCAGATGAAGCCGCTGATAAGGCTCGCAATCAGCGGGCGTTTCAGGCGTACCGCCACACCATAGAGGGCAGGTTCTGAAATGCCTGCCATGATGGCAGAAGCCGCTGCCGCCAGCGCCGTCTGGCGCAGTTCCGGGTTTTTCGTTTTCCATGCCACCGCCAGCGATGAACCGCCGAGCGACAGGTTGGCTCCGATTTCCGACGGCATAACCATTCCCTCTTTGCCCGTCTCGGCAATGGTCTGAATGATCGTCGGCGTAAATACGCGGTGCATCCCGGTCATCACCAGCAGCGGCCAGAGGGCGCCCATAATGGCCACGGAGAGCCAGCCCAGATAGCCGTGAATAGTGTAGACCAGCGCTGAAATCGCGCTCCCGATCCAGATCCCGAGCGGCCCTATCAGCACAATGGCGAGCGGGGCGGCAATCAGAACGATCAGCATCGGTTTAAGGAAGTTTTTCGTGACCGCCGGCGTAATACGATCAACCCAGCGTTCGATGTACGACAGGCACCAGGTCATCACCAGCGCCGGGATGACCGTGTAGGTGTATTTCACTGCCGTCACCGGAATAAAGGCGAATTCAACGTGCTCGCCCTGTGCGGCTTTCGCCATCAGTTCGATAAAGCCCGGATGTACCAGCACGCCCGCGATGGCAATCGCCAGCGACATGTTGGTTTTGAATTTCACTGCGGCAGAGGCGGCGACCATCAGCGGCAGGAAGAAGAACGCGCCATCGCCAATCAGCGTCAGAAGGGTGAGCGTCGGTGCCCCTTTTTCCAGGACGCCGGTCATCTCCAGGATCATTGCCAGCAGTTTGACCATTGAACCGCCGATGATCGCCGGGATCAGCGGTGACATGGTGCCGATCAGCGCATCGAGGATCCCGGCACCGATGCGGCGCAGGGTCATTTTCTGCGGGCCTTCCGGTACGGCAGGCTGCAGGTCGGTGGGCAGCAGGCTTACCACTTCGCGGTAGGCCTGAGACACGGTGTTGCCAATGATCACCTGGCACTGGTTGTCGTTGCGGACCACGCCGAGCACGCCGTTAATGCTTTTCAGGCGCGGGGCATCGGTGAGGCTTTCGTCTTTGAGGACGAAACGCAGTCGCGTCATGCAGTGGGTGACGGCGACGATGTTGTCTCTGCCGCCGAGCGCGCTGACAACGTCATTCGCCAGCGCAGCGTAATTTTTGGCCATCGGATGTAATCCTGTTATCGTTGTGAGAAATGTAGGAAACCGGTTCCACATAATCATCAATAGTTTCTTTGAATGAAACAAGATCACATTTTGTACATTTTTTCATTTCGTGATGATGATCACCTGGAGGGGTAAAAAGCGTGATATCGCCGCTGCGACAATTTTTCTGCAGTGCAGTACACTGCGCCCTGGTAGTTTCAAATGGAAGATTACGATGACCACGATGCTTGAAGTCGCGAAGCGGGCAGGCGTTTCGAAAGCGACGGTTTCCAGGGTATTGTCGGGCAATGGCTACGTCAGCCAGGAGACCAAAGACCGGGTGTTTCAGGCGATTGAAGAGAGCGGCTATCGCCCGAATTTGCTGGCACGAAATCTGGCGACCAAACGTACCCAGACGCTGGGTCTGGTGGTCACCAACACCCTTTATCACGGCGTCTATTTTAGCGAACTGCTCTTTCACGCCGCCCGCATGACGGAAGAGAAAGGGCGGCAGTTGATCCTGGCGGACGGTAAGCACAGTGCGGATGAAGAGCGCGAGGCCATTCAGTATTTGCTCGATATGCGCTGTGACGCGGTGATCATTTACCCGCGTTTCCTGAGCGTGGATGAGATGGACGACATCGTTGAGAAATGCGAACAGCCGATTATGGTCCTTAACCGCCGCTTACGGAAAAACAGCAGTCACAGCGTCTGGTCAGATCATAAAGCCTCCTGCCAGGACGCCGTGTCGCAGCTGATTCAGAAAGGGCACCGGGAGATTGCGTTTATCACCGGTTCGCTGGATTCCCCCACGGGCGTTGAGCGTCTCTCGGGCTACAAAGACGCCCTGGCACAACACCAGATCCCGCTGCGCCCGTCGCTGATTGCGCAGGGGAAATGGAACCCGGCCAGCGGTGCGGCGGCGGTGTCTGAGCTGCTTTCGCGCGGTGAAACCTTTTCGGCGCTGGTGGCGAGTAATGACGATATGGCGATTGGTGCCATGAAACAGCTGCATGAGCGCGGGATCGCCACCCCGGATGCCGTGTCGGTGATTGGCTTTGACGATGTGGCCATCGCCCCCTACATCGTCCCCTCGCTCTCCAGCGTGCGCATTCCGGTGACGGAGATGATCAAAGAGACCATTAGCCGCCTGATCTTCCTGCTGGATGGCGGTGAGTTTAAGTACCAGCAAACCTTCTCCGGCGAGCTTATCCTGCGTGACTCGGTTACTGACGGGCCTCACCGCTGATGTCGACAGCTGTCATCGTCACTTCTGACGATGACAACCCTGCTGTCATTTTATAAACCGCATAAAATCAACAGGTTAATAATTGGCACGGTTTATGTATATCTCCGCGCAGGACTGTAATGCTGGAGAAGCAGATGAACCGTTTTATTATGGCCGATGCCAGTAAATGCATTGGCTGCCGTACCTGTGAAGTGGCGTGTGTGGTTTCCCATCAGGCGGAGCAGGATTGCGCATCGCTCACCCCTGATACCTTTTTACCGCGGATCCACGTCATTAAAGGCGTGAATATCTCCACGGCCGCTATTTGTCGCCAGTGTGAGGATGCGCCGTGCGCTAACGTCTGCCCAAACGGGGCCATCAAACGTGAGAAAGGATTCGTGCATGTGATGCAGGAGCGCTGCATCGGCTGCAAAACCTGTGTGGTTGCCTGCCCGTACGGTGCGATGGAAGTCGTGGTGCGTCCGGTTGTGCGCAACAGCGGCATGGGGCTGAGCGTTCGCGCGGAAAAAGCGGAAGCCAATAAATGCGACCTCTGCTACCACCGTGATGCCGGCCCGGCCTGTATGGAAGCCTGCCCGACGCACGCCCTGGTCTGCGTGGATCGCGACAAGCTTGAGCAGATGAGCGCGGAAAAACGTCGTCGTGCCGCGTTCGACACGTCATCGTCACTGCTGTTTTAAGTCGCGATGGGCGATAACGGCGTACAGTTGCGGGTGCGCGGCAAGGTGCAGGGGGTAGGGTTTCGTCCCTTCGTCTGGCAACTGGCGCATCAGCTACAGCTGACGGGTGACGTTTGTAATGACGGAGAGGGCGTGCTGGTGCGTCTCGCGGGTAATGGGGGGGCCTTTACCGCGAGGCTGCATCAGGACTGCCCACCGCTGGCACGTATCGATGCTGTCGACAGCCAGCCGTTTACCTGGGCAACGGTGCCGCAGGCGTTCACCATTCGCCATAGCGCGGGCGGAGCGATGGACACCCAGATTGTGCCGGATGCCGCTACCTGCCCGGCGTGCCTGGCTGAAATGCGCGATCCCCGAGCGCGGCGTTATCGCTATCCGTTTATCAACTGTACCCATTGCGGTCCACGTTTTACCATCATTCGCGCCATGCCCTATGACCGCCCGGCCACGTCAATGGCGGCATTTCCCCTCTGTGAGCCGTGTGAAACCGAGTACCGCAATCCCGCTGACCGCCGTTTTCACGCGCAGCCGGTAGCCTGTCCGGATTGTGGACCCGAGCTGGAATGGCGCTCGGGCGAGGCTGTTGCCACCCGCGAGTCTGCGCTGAGTGCGGCGGTCCACATGCTCAAAAATGGCGGGATTGTCGCCATCAAAGGGCTGGGCGGTTTTCACCTTGCCTGTGACGCATCCAACGCGCAGGCGGTGGCAACCCTGCGGGCGCGCAAACAGCGCCCGATGAAGCCACTGGCGGTCATGATCCCGCAGGCGGAGGGACTGCCGGAATCAGTGCAAACGCTGCTGCGCTCGCCTGCAGCGCCCATCGTGCTCACGCCAAAAGCATGGTGTTCTCCGCTTCCTGACGCGATCGCGCCAGGGCTGGACACCGTTGGACTGATGCTGCCCGCTAACCCGCTACAGCATGTGCTGATGATGGACTGTCAGCGCGCACTGGTGATGACCTCCGGCAACCTCAGCGGGCGTCCGCCGGCCATCACCTGCCAGCAGGCACTGGATGAACTGGGCGACATCGCTGACGGATTCCTGCTGCACAACCGCGACATCCTGCAGCGTATGGATGATTCCGTGGTGGATCAGGACGGTATGATGCTGCGCCGCGCGCGCGGTTTTGTGCCGGATGCCATCACGCTGCCCGCCGATTTCAGCGCTGTCCCGGCGATGGTGTGCACCGGTGCTGATATGAAAAATACCTTCTGTCTGGTGCGCGGTAACCAGGCGGTACTGAGTCAGCACTTTGGCGATCTGAGTGACGACGGTGTCGAGGCCCAGTGGCGTTCGGCGCTGTCGATGATGCAGCAGATCTATGCGTTTCAGCCGCAGCGCGTGGTATGCGACGCCCATCCGGGCTATCACGCCCGACAGTGGGCGCAAGCCCAGGCTTTGCCGATCGACACCGTGCTTCACCACCACGCTCACGCGGCGGCATGCATGGCAGAAAACGGCTGGCCGCTTGAGGGCGGAGATGTCATTGCCCTGACGCTGGATGGGATCGGCATGGGCGAAAACGGCGCGCTGTGGGGCGGAGAGTGCCTGCGGGTAAACTATCTCGACTGCGAACGTCTGGGCGGTCTGCCTGCGGTTGCGCTGCCGGGCGGAGACAGGGCTGCCATGCAGCCGTGGCGCAATTTACTTGCCCACTGCCTGGCGTTTGTGCCGGACTGGCAGCAGTACCCGGAAACGCGTGACGTTCAGCGGCAAAACTGGCCGCTGCTGGCTACGGCCATTCAGCGCGGTTTAAACGCGCCGCTGGCCTCATCCTGCGGACGTCTGTTCGACGCGGTGGCCTGCGCGCTCGGCATCACGTCAGAAAACCAGAGCTATGAAGGTGAGGCCGCCTGCCGGCTTGAAGCGCTGGCCGCGCAGTGCCACGACGTTCAACATCCGGTTACGCTTCAGGCCGAAAACCTTACGCGCTTCTGGCAACAGTGGCTGAACTGGCAGGCGGAACCCTGCGAGCGGGCATGGGCGTTTCACGATGCGCTGGCGAAAGGGCTGGCGGAGCTTGTCACCTCCCATGCCCGGCGACTGGGGCTTTCCACCGTATGCTTCAGCGGCGGCGTGTTACATAACCGTCTGCTGCGCGCGCGACTGCGCCATTACCTCTCAGACTTCACGCTGCTTTTTCCTCATCATCTGCCGTCAGGTGACGGCGCTATCTCCTTCGGGCAGGCGGTGGTTGCTGCCGCCCGGTCATGTTCACAAAGGATGTAAAATGTTACGACTCTTACGCAATGAACCCCGCGCGGCGTTTCTGCTGCTGGCTCTGGTAATGGCTAATCTTCTGGCATGGGGCTGGGCATGGCAAACCTTCAGCGGCAGTACGGCGCTGATGGCCGCCAGCCTGCTGGCCTGGTGTTATGGACTCCGTCATGCGGTGGATGCCGACCACATCGCGGCCATTGATACCGTCACGCGTAAGATGATGCAGCAGGGTAAACGCCCTTCCGGCGTGGGGGCGTGGTTCTCTCTGGGACACTCCACCATTGTGGTGCTGGCCTCCATTGCCATTGCGGCCACCGCCACGGCGTTTCAGAAGAATATGGCATGGTTTCATGAAACCGGCAGCCTGATTGGCACCGCCGTTTCTGCAACGTTTCTGCTGGCGATGGCGCTGGTCAATCTGGTGATTTTGCGCGGCGTTTGGCGTAATTTTCAGGCGCTGAAGAACGGTCAGGTCACGCGTGACGATATCCCGCTTCCGGCATCAGGCGGAGTCATGAACTGGCTGTTTGGCGCAACGTTCCGCCTGGTGAACAAGAGCTGGCAGATGTACCTGGTCGGTTTCCTGTTTGGTCTGGGGTTTGATACCGCGACGGAAATCGGTGTGCTTGGGATTTCAGCCGCCAGCGCGTCAAACGGGATGTCAGTCTGGTCCATCATGATCTTCCCGGCGCTGTTTGCCAGCGGTATGGCGCTGGTCGATACCCTCGACAATCTGCTGATGGTCGGTGCTTACGGCTGGGCGTTTAATAAGCCGCAGCGTAAGCTTTACTACAACATGACCATAACCGGCACCTCCGTGGTGGTGGCGCTGTTTATCGGCGGGCTGGAAGCTCTGGGTCTGTTGATGGATAAATTTGCCCTCAGCGGAGGCCTCTGGGATCGCATTGGCGCAGTTAATGACAACCTCGGTAACGCCGGGTTCGTGGTGGTCGGGCTGTTCGTTGCCTGCTGGCTGATTTCCATGATCAACTATCGCTGGCGCGGCTACGATGCGCTTGTCGTGCGTTCCTGACGCGGCGTCTGAACATCATTGTCGTTATCTGGCTAAACGACGTTGAAAAAAAAGCCCCGGGACATCGGGGCTGTGGACCATAAAATCCAAAGGTTACGTTAGCGTGGCAGGCGAATCAGCGTTAAGCGGGTAATGATTTCAGCAGAGCGAAAGCCTCTTTCATCCGGTCTTCGCTCACTACAAAGGCGCGCATCTGTCCTTCGCTGTCGCACCCACGAGCCACCATTCCCTGAGGTTCAATGGTGAGTTGCCAGTGCAGATCCGGACGCTCGGTTTCGCCTGCCAGGTGCAGCGGGAGCGCCGGCGTTTTTACTTTTACCAGCATGGCGGGTAATTTCAGTGGCGCACTGCCGCCAGACAGGTTTTTCGCCAGGTACATGGCGCTCAGTTGAATGGGCTGCAGGAAGGGCAGGACCTGTTCGTTAATTTCAGCGCAGTCACCCAGGGCGTAAATATCGGGCTGCGTGGTTTGCAGGTAGCTGTCTACCTTCACGCCACGGCCTGTTTCCGCACCGGCGCGATGCGCCAGCGCCGTTTCCGGACGCAGGCCCGTGGCGGCAACCACCACATCCACCTCAACGCTGCGGCTGCGGTCGAGCGTTGCATGAATCCCACTCCCGGTTTTCTTCAGGCTTTGCAGCTGGGATTTCAGCAGCAGATGTACGCCCATATCGGTCAGACGATGCTGTAAGCGACTACTTACTTCTGCGGGCATCAGCGCCGACAAAATGCTTGCCGCATGGTCGACCAGGGTGACGGTTTTGCCCGCCCGGCTAAAATCCATCGCCAGCTCTGTGCCAATCAACCCTGCGCCGACAATCATCACCCGCTTCGCGTCACGCAGCAGGGTTTCACTGGCCTGATACGCCTGCTGGCTGTTGAGGGTGATCATCAGTTCCCGGCCTTCCACCGGCGGCACAAAAGCAGACGCCCCTGTCGCCAGTACCAGCTTGTCGTATTGCCAGGTTTTGTCTTTTGCTTTCACCACATGGGCGGCGGCGTCGATGTCGGTTATCCAGGTGTGCGGAAATAACCGCAGACTAAACTGTTCCGCGAACGCCCCCGCGGTCTGGCGGGTGAGGTCTTCGGCTCGCTGATTCTGGCTGATAACGTGGCTTAAATCAGGCTTGTTGTACTCGTCCATGCTGTCGGCGGCAATGAGCGTCAACGGCACGCTGGCGTCTTGTTTGCGAATGTTTTTCACCAGCTGGCGGGCGGCAAAGCCCGAGCCGATGATAACGATACCGTGGTTCATTGTGCCTCCGTCGCCAGTTCGTCAAAGACCTCTTTTCCCAGGGAACATTCCGGGCAGAGGAAATTGTCCGGCACGTCGCACCAGGGTGTACCGGGGGCAACATCCTGCAGCGGCTCGCCCTGTGCCGGGTCGTAAATCCACTGGCAGACGCTGCACTGCATGCGAGGGCCACCGTCAGCGACGGCTGTGGCGCAGGCTTGCTGCGGCGCGGGGTTTTTAGCGTTCATGTCGGGGAGCGGCGCGAGCGCCCACTGACGCGCAATGTCACGGCCATGCTGGCGGCACAATTCAAGCGCGTCGATGTCCGGACGCCATTTCGCCTTCAGGCTCATGGACATCTCGAAACCGGCATCCTGCAAACGCGTGGAGAGCCGGTCTACTGCGCCGCCGCTCCAGCCGTGGGAGCCAAATGCACTGGCCCGTTTATTACGAAAGCGCAGGCCGGTCATCTCTTCCACAAGGCCCGCAATTTTCGGCATCATCACGTTGTTCATCGTGGAGGTGCCCACCAGCACGCCCTTGGAGCGGAAGACGTTGGTCAGGATCTCGTTTTTATCGCTACGCGCCACGTTGAAGATTTTCACCGCCACGTTCGGGTCGACTTCGTTAATACCCTGCGCAATGGCGTCCGCCATCATGCGGGTGTTATTAGACATGGTGTCGTAGAAAAGCGTGATACGGTCTTCCTGATAATCCGCGGCCCATTTGAGGTACAGCTCCACGATCTGGGTGGGGTTTTCGCGCCACACCACGCCGTGAGAGGTGGCAATCATATCCACGGGCAGGTTAAAGCCGAGGATTTCGGTGATTTTTGGCGTCACCAGACGGCTGAACGGCGTCAGGATATTGGCGTAGTAGCGCTGACACTGTTCGAACAGCTCGGTTTGATCCACTTCGTCGTTAAACAGGCGCTCGTCACAATAGTGCTGGCCGAAGGCATCGTTGCTGAACAGCACCGCATCGCCGGTCATGTAGGTCATCATACTGTCGGGCCAGTGCAGCATCGGGGTTTCAACGAAGATCAGCTGTTTGCCATTGCCGATATCCAGCGTGTCGCCGGTTTTGACGGTGTGGAAATTCCACTCCGGGTGGTGATGGTGGCCGTTAATCGAGTCGATGGCGTTGGTGGTGCAGTAAATCGGGGTGTCGGGAATGCAGGACATTAACTCGGTCAGCGCCCCGGCATGATCCTCTTCCGCATGGTTAATGATGATGTAGTCGATATCCGCAAGATCGATTTCACTGCGCAGATTTTGCACGAACTCCCGGCTGAATTTGTGATCGACGGTATCGATGAGCACGTTTTTGCCTTCACGGATGAGATAGCTGTTGTAGCTGCTGCCGCGCAGCGTTTTGTACTCCGTTCCGTGGAAGTCACGCACTTCCCAGTCACGTTGACCAACCCAATGAATGTTATTTTTAACCAGAATAGACATAGCAACCTCAATTAATACGGCGTTTTTCAAATAAGATGTCTAGCCTTTATCAAGTTGCGTGCCAGTTTTTCATGTTGATGTTTTTTATGGTTTTTTAATTTTATCATCCGTAATGGGTAGTCAATATGACTATCTGATTTATGGTCATTGTGACAATATGAATGGTCAAAATGACAGTGAGGCGCAGATGAGCTTTTCCGTGGACGTACTGGCAAAAATTGCCATTGAACTGCAAACCGGTATCGGTCATCAGGACCGTTTTCAGCGGCTGATTTCGACGCTGCGCCAGGTGCTGGCGTGCGATGCGTCGGCACTGCTGCGCTACGACGCCCGGCAGTTTATTCCGCTGGCTATCGACGGGCTGGCGCAGGACGTTCTTGGGCGACGCTTCTCCCTGGAAGGCCATCCGCGTCTGGAAACCATCGCGCGGGCCGGTGACGTGGTGCGCTTTCCGGCGGACAGTGATTTGCCCGACCCTTACGACGGGCTGATCCCGGGGCAGGAGAGCCTGAAAGTTCATGCCTGTATCGGTCTGCCGCTGTTTGCCGGACAAAACCTGATTGGGGCATTAACCCTCGACGGCCTGTCGCCGGATCAGTTCGACACCTTTAGCGATGAAGAGCTGCGGCTGATTGCCGCGCTGGCCGCCGGTGCGCTGAATAACGCGCTACTGATCGAACAGCTGGAGAGCCAGAACATCCTTCCCGGCAGCCCGTCGGCGTTTGAACCGGTGGCACACACGGAGATGATTGGGCTGTCACCGGGGATGGTGCAGCTAAAAAAAGAGATCGATATCGTGGCGGCCTCGGATTTAAACGTGCTGATTTTCGGGGAAACCGGCACCGGTAAAGAGCTGGTGGCGAAGGGCATCCACGAAGCCTCGCCGCGCGCGGTCAACCCGCTGGTGTACCTCAACTGCGCCGCGCTGCCGGAAAGCGTGGCGGAAAGTGAGCTGTTTGGTCACGTCAAAGGGGCGTTTACCGGGGCGATCAGCAACCGCAGCGGCAAATTCGAAATGGCGGATAACGGCACGTTGTTCCTCGATGAAATTGGCGAACTGTCGCTGTCGCTTCAGGCCAAACTGCTGCGCGTCCTGCAGTACGGCGATATTCAGCGCGTCGGCGACGATCGCAGCCTGAGAGTCAACGTGCGTGTGCTGGCGGCAACCAACCGTGACCTGCGCGAAGAGGTGTTGGCCGGGAATTTCCGCGCTGACCTGTACCATCGTCTGAGCGTGTTTCCGCTTACCGTGCCGCCGCTACGCGAGCGCGGCGACGATGTGGTGCTGCTGGCGGGGTTTTTCTGCGAGCAATGTCGGTTACGAATGGGGCTTTCCCGCGTGGTATTAAGCCCCGGCGCGCGAGCCCATCTGATGCGCTACGGCTGGCCGGGAAACGTGCGCGAACTGGAACATGCGATTCACCGCGCCGTGGTGCTGGCGCGGGCGACACGTTCGGGAGATGAGGTGGTGATCCACGCGCGGCATTTCGCATTGCGCGATGATACCGCTTCGTTCGTTACGCCTGCCACGCCGGAAATGGCCCATGAGAACCTGCGGGACGCAACGGAAGCGTTTCAGCGTCAGACTATCGCCCGCGCGCTGGAGCAGAATAACCGCAGCTGGGCGGCGTGCGCGCGAGCGCTGGAAATGGACGTCGCCAACCTGCACCGGCTGGCGAAACGTCTGGGACTCAAAGGTTAAATAATCCCGGCCTGGTAGAAATCCTGCAGGTTGATGGCGCCGCACAGCTTGCCGTGCTCATCCACCACCGGCGCGGCGGTGATTTTGCGCTTCATCAGCACCTCTTTGGCTTCGATGGCGCGGCTCTCGGCGTTCAGGGTCAGCCCGCCCCGGGTCATCGCTTCCGAAACCTGGGATTCCAGCTTGCCGCCGCCCACCAGCCAGCGGCGCAGGTCGCCGTCGGTAAACACGCCTTTAACGCTACCGGTTTCATCGCACACCGCCACCAGACCCAGCCCGGTGCGGCTCAGTTCCAGCATCGCATCCATTACGCTGGTGTTGAGTTTGACCTGCGGAATGGCCTCGTCGGTCCGCATCAGATGATGAACTTTATTGAGCAGTCGCGCTCCGAGCGCACCCGCCGGGTGCGAGCGGGCAAAATCTTCTTCGTTAAAGCCGCGTGCCTGCATTACCGCCATTGCCAGCGCGTCGCCCATCATCAGCGTATTCACGGTGCTGGAGGTGGGGGCGAGGTGCATCGGGCAGGCTTCGCGCTCAACGGAGATATCAAGCGTGGCCTTGGCCGCCAGTGCCAGCGGTGAGCGGGATTTACCGGTCATCGCCAGCAGCGCGACCGATTTTTCCTGCAGACGCGGGATGATGAGATCCAGCTCTTTGGCCGAACCGGAGTAGGAGATAAACAGCATCACGTCGCGGCTTTCAATCATCCCCAGATCGCCGTGCAGCGCTTCGGCGGGATGCACGAAGAACGCCGGTGTGCCGGTGCTGGCAAGCGTAGCGGCAATCTTTTTGCCGATATGACCGGACTTGCCGATCCCGGAGACCACCACTTTACCTTCGCACTGGATAATGGTGTTTGCCGCGCGCACAAAATCCTCGCCCAGACGTTCCGGCAGGCGGCTGGCTTCCTGCAGCTCCAGCATCAGGGTCTGGCGGCCTGCGTTTAACAGAAAATCACTCATCTCTCTCTCCGGTTACAATTACGTCGATCCCTTTCTCTTCCAGCGCTTTTTTGAACGCCGGGTCGATACCTGCGTCGGTAATGAGCTTATCGACGCTTTCAAGGCTGCAGACAATGTTGGGACTTTTACGGCCAAACTTCGACGAGTCTGCCATCAAAATCACTTCGCGCGCGGCGTTGCACATCGCTTTGCTGACGCTGAACACCTCGTTAAAGGTCGTCACGCCGGCGTTCAAATCGATACCGTCCGTGCCCATAAAGAGTTTATCAAAGCTGAAGTGTTCAAAGGCGTTTTCCGCCAGTTGACCGTGAAACGACGCAGATTTTTTACGGAACGTCCCGCCGGGCATCAGAATGGTTTGCTCGCTGTCGAACTCCGACAGGGCGTTGACGATGTGCAGACTGTTGGTCATCACCGTGATGTTGTTAAAGCGGCTGAGCATCGGGATCATCTGCAGCACGGTGCTGCCTGCATCAAGGATAATGGAGTCGCCATCATGGATAAATTTTACGGCGGCCTCGGCAATCAGCGCTTTCTGGTGAGTATTGATCAGCGTTTTGTGATCGATAGGCGGGTCGGCTTCATCTTTGTTGAGCATCACGCCGCCGTAGGTTCGGATGACTGCACCAGAGTTTTCGAGCAATACCAGATCCTTTCGTATTGTCGTGCCGGTGGTGTCAAAGTAGTGGGCCAGTTCTTCTACCGAGCATTTTCCCTGCTTTTGCAGATGCTCCAGAATGGCCGCCTGACGCTGACGTGGTTTCATAGGCGCTCAATTCCTTAGGTTGCGAAATGATAATTTCGCAAGCTTATCGCGTTCACAACGAAATTATCCATGTTTCAGATTAAGCGCTAATGATAGAGCATTCTGACAGAGCGAATCATGGGGAAAGATCACATCGGGTTGTAATTCCTGCAGCGATATCCCGTTAATCGCCTGGATTTTCGCCGGGCGGGCAAAAACGGTCATCCCGCGCATGATGAGGGAATCGCAGACCCTATTGTGTTCGTCCAGCGCAATAGCAACCACCACGCGCGGTTTGAAACGCCCGCCGGAACGCCCGACGCCCACGCGCCCTTTCTGACACAGGGCATCAAACGCGCGGTTAAACTGGCGGATTTGCCAGCCGCCAAAGATCAGCTGGCACATCCAGGCGATGGCGGCGACGGTAATGAGTGCGGTAACCATACGAGCTCCTTGTTGTTCCCTCTCCCGAAGGAGAGGGGGATACGGGCATCAGCGTGTTCGATCAGAACATCACCTGCCCGCCGGTGACATTAATGGACTGCCCGGTGCAGTAAGAGGCTTTGGGGCTGGCATAAAACAGCAGCATGTTCAGCACGTCCTGATAATCGCAGCCGCGCTTCAGCGGCACTTTGTCGATGTAATACTGCTCCACTTCCTCCTCTTTCAGCCCGAGCTTGGTGGCATATTGCGGCAGCAGGGACTGGAACATCGGCGATTTCAGCAGGTTGCCCAGCATCAGCGAGTGAACGGTAATGCCATATTCGGCCAGATCGAGGGCCAGAGATTGCGTCAGCCCAACGCCGCCAAATTTCGCCGCGCTGTAACCGGAGTTGTGTTTGCTGCCCACTTTGCCCGATTTCGAGTTGATCTGGATGATGCGCCCCTGAATGCCATCGCGGATCATCAGACGGGAAAACTCGCGTGCGCAGAGGAAATAGCCCACCAGGTTAACCTGCAGGGAGCGGTCGAAGTCCCCCAGTTCGAAATCGCTGATAAAGGCCGCTTTGGCTATTCCTGCGCTGTATACCAGCAGGTCGGTACGGCCAAAAATCTCGTCCACGCCGCGGGCCAGCGCCATTACGCTCTGCTCGCTGGTGGCATCAGCACCAAATCCGTAGGCCATCCCTTCACCCAATTCGGTGTTGATGGTGTCCGCCACGCGTGCGGCTTTTTCACTCTGAATATCCACTACCGCCACGCGGTAACCCTCTGCAGCAAGCCCACGGCAGAGGAACTCGCCTAAGGTTTGTCCCCCACCAATGACAACGGCAACCTGACTCATATCTTTCTCCTTAAATTACGCAACAAACTTCAACGTGCAGCCTGGGGTGACAGCCTGCGGAACCGGGCCATCCACATGAACCGTGCCGGGATATTCCGCCTGCGGCTGGCCATCAAAACGCAGGGTGATATGGCCGAGCTCCCGCAGGTTTTGTCCGGCCACGTCGCCGACGGCGGTCACGGCGTAGCGCGCGTCACCCAACTCCAGCTGGCTCCCGGCCTTCAGCTCGCCGTTCATCTCGCCGTGACAGTGGATAAAGCAAAACTCTTCGATATCCGCGGGCGCACCTTCGCGGAAGGTAATCAGCATCTTGTCGCTGAGCGCATCGGCCGCGCTCTGGCCAATGCGGGTGATGGTGGTCTGGTAAATTACGGTCATCACAGGAACCTCTTATTGGTAAATAAAGCCGGAGACAAACCAGGCAATCAGCACCGTCGGTGCGCCGGTCAGGAAACGGCTGACCAGTACAGACGGCACGCCAACGCGCACGGTGTCCTGGCGCGCTTCTGCCAGCGACAGCCCGACAGGAATGAAATCACACGCCGCCTGGGCATTAATGGCAAACAGGGCGGGCAGAGCCAGATGCGGGGGAATGTTGCCAAGGCCAATCTGCACGCCAATCAGCACGCCGATAACCTGCGCAATGACCGCGCCTGGGCCGAGAAACGGCGACAGCAGCGGGAAGGAGCAGATCAGCGCCAGCGTCACCAGCCCGAGCGGGTGGCTCGCCAGCGGGGCGAGGCCGTGGGCAATCCAGTCGCCCAGACCCGAGGCCATGATGATGCCGATCAGCGCCGAAACGAATGCCATAAACGGCAGAATGGTTTTCAGCACCGTGTCGATGGTGTCGCGCCCGGACTGGAACAGCACGGCCACGGCAGAGCCCATCCCCATTCCGACTTTTGCCAGCAGGCCGTCACTCTGTTCGGTGATTTTTTTACTCGTGTCGTAATCACGCGGGGCCGCTTTCTGAGGGGCAGCAGACCCCTGTGCCAGGTGAATGTTTTCCTCCTTCACGCCGGAGACGTAAATGTCCTCCAGGATGTACTGCGCCAGCGGACCTGATTTACCGGTAGAGTGAATATTCACGGTAGGAATACGCCGCTTGGGGTAGATGCCGCAGCGCAGCGTGCCGCCGCAGTCAATCACCGCCACGCCAATTTCCGCTTCAGGCGGTTCGCCCTCTTTGAAGCCGTCGACCGCTTCCCAGCCGGTCAGCTCACGCAGTTTGTCGACAATGGCCGGACGTGTGCCTGCGGTGATGTAGACAATTTTTTTGCCTTCAGTGGCGTCGAATTCCAGCGGGCCGCCCCAGCCGCCCGTTCCTTTTTCAATACGAATACGGCTCATGCTGCGGCTCCTGAAAGATGGACTTTCTGTTCAAGCTGGATACCCATTTTCTTCTCGAAAATGGCGGTGGTGAGGTCCGTGACCCAGCCGCGGAAAAAGTTGGTGACCAGACCGACCAGCAGATAACTCACCGCCAGCGGACCGAGCGGCAGGCCAAGCGTGGTCAGGCCGCTGGCAATGCCCAGATAGACAAACAGCTCGCCGGGGTTGATATGCGGGAACAGGCCATTCATGGAGTGGCAGCTGTAGGAGGCTGCGGCGTAATAGCTGGGCTTGTACTTTTCAGGCATAAAGCGGCCGAGGCTCAGCGTCATCGGGTTGCAAAAAACAAACGTACCGATGAAGGGCAGAACCAGGTAACGGGAAAGCGGATTGCCGGCGCAGCGCTGGGCAAAGCGTTCAATGCGTTGCTGGCCAATAAAGTTAATCAGCGCGTTCATGATGACCAGCAGGCTAATCAGCAGGGGCAGGATCCCGGTCACCATGCCGGTGAACACTTCTCCGCCTTTCTGAAACAGCCCGATGAACCACTCGGCGCCGTGGGTGATGGTTTCTATCATTCTTCTCTCCTGTGGGGCTTTTTTGTTTTTGTATAACTGAGGCTAATAATAATCACTTTGAAAGGTTTTAAAGTGTTAATTAGATCTCACAATGAAAGAAAAATGGATTATTTTGAAAGTTAATTGCCAATGGGAGTCTTGTGTGGATGAAAATTGCACAGATTTGCGATGGGGAGCGTAAAGATTTGGTGGGGGAGGTGCGTACCACTTCCTTGAGGTGTTGCGGATGCTTTACCATACTGGGTTCTTATCGAACCCGTTAAATGGATGTCACATGTTCAAGCGTCGTTATGCAGCGTTGTTACCTGCGCTTATTCTGCTGTCTGCCTGTAGTAGCAAACCCAAGACCGAAGCCGTGCAGCAAACGGCTGGCGCGCCTTCCGGAGGATTCCTGCTGGAGCCGCAGCATAATATGATGCAGATGGGCGGCGACTTTGCGAATAACCCGGCGGCCGAGCAGTTCATCGATAAAATGGTGAGCAAACACGGTTTTGACCGCCAGCAACTGCATGAAATTCTGTCGCAGGCGAAGCGACTGGATTATGTTCTGCGTTTGATGGATCGCCAGGCACCGACGGCTCAGGTACCGACCGGGCCAAATGGCGCATGGCTGCGTTATCGCAAACAGTTTATTACGCCGGATAACGTGCAAAATGGCGTGGTCTTCTGGAACCAATATGAAGATGCGCTGAACCGTGCGTGGCAGGTGTATGGCGTACCGCCTGAAATCATCGTCGGGATTATCGGCGTGGAAACCCGCTGGGGCCGCGTGATGGGCAAAACCCGTATCCTCGATGCGCTGGCGACGCTCTCCTTCAACTACCCGCGTCGCGCTGAATATTTCTCGTCTGAGCTGGAAACCTTCCTGCTGATGGCGCGCAATGAACAAGATGACCCGTTAGATCTCAAAGGCTCGTTTGCCGGTGCGATGGGCTACGGCCAGTTTATGCCGTCCTCCTATAAGCAATATGCCGTCGACTTTAACGGAGATGGTCATATCAACCTGTGGGATCCGGTGGATGCCATCGGCAGCGTGGCGAACTACTTTAAAGCGCACGGCTGGGTGCCGGGCGGTCAGGTGGCGGTGCAGGCTAACGGCCAGGCACCAGGGCTTGAGAACGGCTTTAAAACCAACTACAGCGTTTCGCAACTGGCCGCTGCAGGCTTAACGCCAACGCAGCCGCTGGGAAATACGCAACAGGCGAGCCTGCTGCGTCTGGATGTCGGTACGGGTTATCAGTACTGGTACGGGCTGCCTAACTTCTACACCATCACCCGCTATAACCACAGCACTCACTATGCGATGGCCGTATGGCAGCTGGGGCTGGCGGTGTCACAGGCGCGCGTGCCTGCCGTGTCGCCGTTCAGTCAGTAACGCTTGATGTTCGACCCTCTTCCGCCGGGAGAGGGTTGGGCTGATATCCAGAAACATTTCGCCACACTCCCGTTAATCTCCGCTCATTTACATCCGCATTATCTTTCATTATTGTTATGTTATAACATTTGATGTGGTGATGAGATGTCTACTTCCTTTTTTTCTCTGTCTGCGCCGGTCCGGCTTCTGATGGCGCTGATTGTCTTTATCGGGCTGGCCGTGTGCTGGGCGGTGGCATTGCCATGATTGTGATGAGTCAACTCACGGCGGGTTACGACCGCGAGCCGGTCACGCGTCCTCTTTCCGGGGTGATTGAATGCGGGAGCATGACCGCCATCCTCGGGGCCAACGGCTGCGGTAAATCAACGCTTCTGAAAACCCTCGCCGGGTTTATCCCGCCGGTAAGCGGCCGTTTTCACTGGCAGAAAAAACGCCCGGTAATGGGCTGGCTGGCACAGCGTCATGCCCTGGAGGCGCAATTTCCGCTAACCGTGCAGGATGTGGTCAGCATGGGCTGCTGGCCTGAAGCGTCGCTTTTTTCTGGCCTTCGCCGTGAAATGCGGCTGCGCATTGCCGGTGCGCTTGAGCGGGTGGGGCTTGGAACGATGGCGCTAACGACCATTGATGAGCTCTCAGGCGGTCAGTTTCAGCGCATGCTGTTCGCGCGGGTATTAGTGCAGCAGGCGCCGCTGGTCATGCTCGATGAGCCCTTTACCGGCGTTGATGAAGCTACCTGTAATGTGCTGATGGACCTGATGCTGGAAATGTATATGCAGGGGCAAACGGTGCTTGCGGTGTTGCACGACAGCGAGCGTGTATCGCGCCACTTCCCGCAGACGTTACGGCTGGACGCTGACATTCCCCAGTGGAAAACCGAGCGGGTGAGGGTGGCATGATCTGGCATATCTTTTTTCAGCCTTTTATTGAGTATGGCTTTATGCGCCGCGCGCTGGTGGTTTGCCTGGCGTTGTCCGTCAGTACCACTGCTCTGGGCGTTTTCCTTCAGCTGCGCCGGATGAGTCTGATGGGCGATGCCCTCTCTCACGCCATTTTGCCCGGCGTCGCGGTGGGGTATTTGCTCAGCGGTATGTCGCTGCTGGCCATGAGCGTGGGAGGCTTTATTGCCGGTATTACCGTGGCGCTGGTGGCCGGGCTGGTCAGCCGTCGAACGCCGCTTAAAGAGGACGCCAGTTTTGCCGGGTTCTATCTTGGTTCGCTGGCGCTGGGCGTCACGCTGGTATCACTGCGCGGTTCGAACGTCGATCTTCTGCACCTGCTGTTTGGCTCCATCCTGGCGGTGGATAACGATGCCGCGCTGTTTGTGGCAGGCGTTTGCATGTTCACCCTTATCACGCTGGCGATTTTCTACCGTGGGCTGGTGACCGAGGCCTTTGACACCGCCTGGCTGCAGGTAAACGCCCGCCATGTTCCCGGCTTATTACACGGCCTGTTTCTGGCGCTGCTGGTGCTTAACCTCGTTGCCGGTTTTCAGGTGCTTGGCACGTTGATGGCGGTCGGGCTGATGATGCTCCCTGCGGTAGCGGCACGCTGCTGGGCACGCACTTTACCCGGGCTGCTATTGATGGCGGGTATCAGCGGTATTTTCTGCGCGTGGCTCGGACTCAGTCTCTCCTGGGCCGCCAGCCTGCCCGCGGGGCCGTCCATCGTGCTTACCGCCAGCGCGCTGTTCTTTATTTCCATTTTATTTGGCACGCGCAGCAGGCTGGCTGGCAGCCTGCGTGCGCTTTTTTAACGCAAGGGGAAACGATGAAACGTACGGGATTCGTAGTGGCGCTCGCGCTGGGGATGATGTCGCAAACGGTGATGGCGAAAACGCTCAATGTGGTGACCAGCTTTTCCATACTGGGGGATATGACCCGGGAGGTGGGCGGTGACCATGTGAACGTCACGACGCTGGTGGGGCCGGACGGCGATCCGCATACCTTCGAGCCCTCGCCAAAAGATAGCGCGGCGCTAAGCAAGGCAGATGTTGTGGTGGTCAATGGTCTGGGACTGGAAGGGTGGCTGGATCGCCTGGTGAAAGCCTCCGGGTTCAAAGGCCAACTGGTGGTGGCGTCGCGTGGTGTGCAGACGCATACCCTCGAAGAAGAGGGCAAAACCGTCACTGACCCGCACGCCTGGAACAGCGCGGCGAACGGGGCGCTGTACGCGCAAAATATTCTCAACGGGCTGGTGAAAGCCGACCCAGAAGATAAAACCGCGCTGGAAGCGACCGGAAAACCGTACATCGCGCAGCTTAAGCAGCTGGATAGCTGGGCCAAAACGCGTTTTAGCCAGATCCCGCTGGTGAAACGTAAAGTGTTGACCAGCCATGACGCGTTCGGCTATTTCAGCCGCGCCTACGGGGTGACGTTTATGGCGCCCCAGGGGTTGTCGTCAGAGAGCGAGGCCAGCGCGGCACAGGTCGCTGAGATCATTAATCAGATTAAAGCGGACGGCGTGAAAACCTGGTTTATGGAAAACCAGCTCGACCCGCGGCTGGTTAAACAGATTGCTACAGCCACCGGCGCGCAGCCGGGAGGCGAGCTTTACCCGGAAGCGCTCTCGGCAAAAGGGGGCGTGGCAGAGACCTACGTTAAGGCGTTCCGCCACAATGTTGATACCCTCGCTGACAGCATGAAATAATCCTCGCCACCGCCGGTGCGCTCGCATCGGCTTTTTTCTGAAGCCGCCTCGTAAATCCCGCAGCGCATCCCCATATCTGACGAGAAAGTGCTATCTTGTGCTGCATGTTTTTCTAAGGCCTGGAGCGAGAATGACTGACCATGAATTGATGCAGCTTAGCGAAGTGGTGGGGCTGGCGCTTAAGCAACGCGGGGCGACCCTCACCACCGCGGAGTCCTGCACCGGCGGCTGGGTGGCGAAAGCGATTACCGATATTGCCGGCAGTTCCGCCTGGTTTGAACGTGGTTTTGTGACCTACAGTAATGAAGCTAAAGCGCAAATGATCGGCGTGCGGGAATCTACGCTCGAACAGCATGGCGCGGTCAGCGAGCCGGTGGTGATTGAGATGGCTATTGGTGCGCTCAAAGAGGCGCGCGCGGATTATGCAATATCGATTAGCGGCATCGCGGGCCCGGACGGGGGCAGTGACGTGAAGCCTGTCGGCACCGTCTGGTTTGGTTTTGCTACCGCCAGAGGTGAAGGGATCACCCGCCGGGAGTGCTTTAGCGGCGATCGCGAAAGCGTGCGTCGTCAGGCAACCGTTTATGCATTAAAAACGCTCTGGCAACAATTTCTACAAAATACTTGATACTGTATGACCATACAGTATAATTGCACCAACAGAACAGAAATCCACGGTGAAGCACAGTCGCTTCTCCCGGCATGACAGGAGTAATAATGGCTATCGACGAAAACAAACAGAAAGCGTTGGCGGCAGCACTGGGCCAGATCGAAAAGCAATTCGGTAAAGGCTCCATCATGCGCCTGGGTGAAGACCGTTCCATGGATGTGGAAACTATCTCCACCGGTTCGCTTTCTCTGGATATCGCGCTGGGCGCTGGCGGCCTGCCAATGGGCCGTATCGTAGAAATCTACGGGCCCGAGTCCTCAGGTAAAACAACCCTGACGCTGCAGGTTATCGCTGCGGCACAGCGTGAAGGTAAAACCTGTGCGTTTATCGATGCCGAGCACGCGCTGGACCCTGTTTATGCTCGTAAGCTGGGCGTTGATATCGACAACCTGCTGTGTTCTCAGCCGGACACCGGTGAGCAGGCGCTGGAAATTTGTGACGCGCTGGCCCGTTCCGGTGCGGTTGACGTTATCGTGGTCGACTCCGTTGCCGCTCTGACGCCAAAAGCTGAAATCGAAGGCGAAATTGGTGACTCTCATATGGGCCTCGCGGCACGTATGATGAGCCAGGCAATGCGTAAGCTGGCCGGTAACCTGAAGCAGTCCAACACGCTGCTGATTTTCATCAACCAGATCCGTATGAAAATTGGTGTGATGTTCGGTAACCCGGAAACCACTACCGGTGGTAACGCGCTGAAATTCTACGCGTCTGTCCGTCTGGATATCCGCCGTATCGGCGCGGTGAAAGAGGGTGAAAACGTGGTGGGTAGCGAAACCCGCGTGAAGGTTGTGAAGAACAAAATCGCAGCGCCGTTCAAACAGGCTGAATTCCAGATCCTCTACGGTGAAGGCATCAACTTCTACGGCGAACTGGTTGACCTGGGCGTGAAAGAGAAGCTGATTGAAAAAGCGGGCGCATGGTACAGCTACAACGGCGACAAGATTGGTCAGGGTAAAGCAAATGCAATCTCCTGGCTGAAAGAGAACCCGGCTGCGGCGAAAGAAATTGAGAAGAAAGTGCGTGAGCTTCTGCTGAACAACCAGGACGGTACGCCTGATTTCGTGGTGGATAACGCGAGTGCTGAAGAAACCAACGAAGATTTCTAATTCTCTCGTTTAAAGATGAAGGGCTGCTAATGCGGCCCTTTTTGCATTTCTGAATCAGCAGGTTTTTTATGAGTGAATCGACTTCACGCCGCCCTGCCTATGCACGCTTACTGGACCGTGCGGTACGCATTCTTGCCGTCCGTGACCACAGCGAACAGGAGTTGCGGCGAAAACTGTCGGCCCCCGTCATGAGTAAAAACGGGCCGGAAGAGATTGATGCGACTGCGGAAGATTACGACCGCGTCATTGCCTGGTGCTATGAGCACCGCTATCTGGATGACGAGCGTTTCGCTTCCCGGTTTCTTGCCAGCCGTGGCCGCAAAGGATATGGCCCCGCGCGTATCCGCCAGGAGCTGAACCAGAAAGGGGTCGCCCGTGAAACCATTGAAAAGGCCATGCGCGAATGCGACACAGACTGGTGCGCGCTGGCAAAAGAACAGGCCATTCGCAAGTACGGCGAACCCTTGCCACGTGAATTTTCAGAAAAAGTTAAAATCCAGCGCTTTTTGCTCTACCGCGGCTTTCTGATGGAAGATATTCAGGATATCTGGCGTAATTTTGCGGATTGAACGCATGCGGGATTTTACTTCCCACTAAAGAAAACTTATCTTATTCCCACTTTTTCCAGTAGCTGGTCTGTCCAACGTTTTACCGATACAGGCTTGCTACGACATTTCGTTAGCTTGATTTCAGGATAATTATGAGCAAGAGCACCGCTGAGATCCGTCAGGCGTTTCTCGATTTTTTCCATAGTAAGGGACATCAGGTAGTTGCCAGCAGCTCCCTGGTACCGAACAACGATCCGACTCTGCTGTTTACCAACGCCGGGATGAACCAGTTCAAGGATGTGTTCCTTGGTCTCGACAAACGTAATTATTCCCGCGCCACAACCTCACAGCGTTGCGTGCGTGCGGGCGGTAAACACAACGACCTGGAAAACGTCGGTTACACCGCGCGTCACCACACGTTCTTCGAAATGCTGGGTAACTTCAGCTTCGGCGACTACTTCAAACACGATGCCATTCAATATGCGTGGGAACTGCTGACCGGTGAAAACTGGTTCAACCTGCCGAAAGATCGTCTGTGGGTTACCGTCTATGAAACCGATGACGAAGCCTACGAAATCTGGGAAAAAGAGGTTGGTATCCCGCGCGAGCGTATTATTCGCATCGGTGATAACAAAGGCGCACCTTATGCGTCTGACAACTTCTGGCAGATGGGCGATACCGGTCCTTGCGGTCCGTGCACCGAGATCTTCTACGATCACGGCGACCACATCTGGGGTGGTCCTCCAGGCAGCCCGGAAGAAGACGGCGATCGCTACATTGAGATCTGGAACATCGTCTTCATGCAGTTCAACCGTCAGGCTGACGGTACGATGGAGCCGCTGCCGAAACCGTCCGTTGATACCGGTATGGGTCTGGAGCGTATTGCGGCTGTTCTGCAGCACGTTAACTCCAACTACGAAATTGACCTGTTCAGCACTCTGATTAAAGCCGTTGCGCAAGTGACGGGTGCAACCGATCTGAACAACAAATCGCTGCGCGTTATTGCAGACCATATCCGTTCCTGCGCGTTCCTGATTGCCGACGGCGTGATCCCGTCGAATGAAAACCGTGGCTATGTGCTGCGTCGTATCATTCGTCGTGCTATCCGTCACGGCAACATGCTGGGCGCGAAGGACACCTTCTTCTATAAACTCGTTGGGCCACTGATTGGCGTGATGGGCGCAGCCGGTGATGAGCTGAAACGTCAGCAGGCGCAGGTTGAGCAGGTTCTGAAAACGGAAGAAGAGCAGTTTGCTCGTACTCTGGAGCGCGGACTGGCGCTGCTGGATGAAGAGCTGGCGAAACTTCAGGGCGATACGCTGGACGGCGAAACCGCTTTCCGCCTGTATGACACCTACGGTTTCCCGGTTGACCTGACGGCGGACGTTTGCCGTGAGCGCAACATCAAAGTGGACGAAGCAGGCTTTGAAGCCGCAATGGAAGAGCAGCGCCGCCGTGCGCGCGAGTCCAGCGGTTTTGGTGCTGACTACAACGCGATGATTCGTGTTGATGGCGCATCAGAATTCAAAGGCTACGAAAATCTGGAACTGACTGGCAAAGTGACCGCCCTGTTTGTTGACGGTAAAGCCGTAGACAGCATCAACGCGGGTCAGGATGCGGTTGTCATTCTGGACAAAACGCCGTTCTACGCAGAATCCGGCGGCCAGGTTGGCGATAAAGGCGAACTGAAAGGCAACGGTTTCAGCTTCAGCGTAAGCGACACCCAGAAATACGGTCAGGCGATTGGCCATCAGGGCAAACTGACTGCCGGTTCTCTGAAAGTGGGCGAGGGTGTTCAGGCGAACGTTGATGAAGCTCGTCGTGCGCGCATTCGTCTGAACCACTCAGCTACGCACCTGATGCACGCTGCCCTGCGTGAAGTTCTGGGTACGCACGTTGCACAGAAAGGTTCTCTGGTTAACGATAAAGTGCTGCGCTTCGACTTCTCTCATTTTGAAGCGATGAAGCCGTCAGAAATCCGCGCGGTGGAAGATCTGGTGAATGCGCAGATCCGTCGTAACCTGCCAATCGAAACCCATATCATGGATCTCGAGGCGGCGAAGAAGAAAGGCGCGATGGCACTGTTCGGCGAGAAATACGACGACCGCGTTCGCGTGCTGAGCATGGGCGACTTCTCGACTGAACTCTGCGGCGGGACGCATGCCTCCCGTACCGGCGACATTGGTCTGTTCCGCATTGTTTCCGAATCAGGAACGGCGGCGGGCGTGCGTCGTATTGAAGCGGTAACCGGTGAAGGCGCGATTGCCAGCCTGCATGCGCAGAGCGATCAGCTGCACGACATCGCGCAGTTGTTGAAAGGTGATAGCCAGAACCTGGGCGAGAAAGTGCGCGTTGCGCTGGATCGTACGCGTCAGCTGGAAAAAGAGCTGCAGCAGCTGAAAGAGCAGGCTGCGGCGCAGGAGAGTGCAAACCTCTCCAGCAAAGCTGTAGACATTAAGGGCGTCAAACTGCTGGTCAGCGATCTGGCGGGCGTTGAGCCTAAGATGCTGCGTACTATGGTCGACGATCTGAAGAACCAGCTCGGTTCCACAGTTATCGTGCTGGCGACAGTGGCAGAAGGTAAGGTTTCTCTGATTGCGGGCGTCTCTAAGGATGTGACCGACCGCGTAAAAGCAGGGGAACTGATTGGTATGGTCGCCCAGCAGGTGGGCGGTAAGGGTGGCGGTCGTCCGGACATGGCGCAAGCCGGTGGTACGGATGCGGCGGCACTTCCTGCGGCATTGGCCAGTGTTGAAAGCTGGGTGAGCGCGAAACTGTAATAACTACAAAGCACAAGCAGACGCCATAGCGGTAACGTTATGGCGTCTTGTTCACTGCGCTATCGATAACGATAAAGTCAGGTTGAGTTTGTGTATATCGGCTAAACTTACGTTTAACAGAATGTGATGCCGTGACTGCTTACACTTTACGTGTTTGTCATCGCTTACTTTTTGGCGTTATATGATGGATAATGCCGGGATACAAGAGACCCGACTCTTTTAATCTTTCAAGGAGCAAAGAATGCTGATTCTGACTCGTCGAGTTGGTGAGACCCTCATGATTGGGGATGAGGTCACCGTGACAGTTTTAGGGGTAAAGGGTAACCAGGTACGTATTGGTGTAAACGCTCCTAAAGAAGTATCTGTCCACCGTGAAGAGATCTACCAGCGTATCCAGGCTGAAAAATCCCAGCAGTCCAGTTACTGATATTGTCGCGTCTCGCTGTCGGGCGAGACGCAACCTCTCCCGCCATTTTTCCTGCTTAAAGTTACCGTTTAATTTCAATCGCTCTGTTTTTAACCACTCTCTTACCCTTAACTCGCCTCAACATCACTATTCTGTCATCAGTTTTCTGAGAAGATGCCTGCAAAATCCGCTTATAAAACACCCTCTTTGCGGCTTTTGCATGCGAATTGCGTGTGATTTGTGCAAACGATAAAAGCTTTTGGAAAATTGTTTGACTTATAAGTCCCAGAAAGTAATATATGCGCCACGCAGCGACGAGAAGCTCTTAACGAGTTACTCGGAGCACTCGAAAGAGGCGTTGTGTGGTGAGGTGGCCGAGAGGCTGAAGGCGCTCCCCTGCTAAGGGAGTATGCGGTCAAAAGCTGCATCCGGGGTTCGAATCCCCGCCTCACCGCCATTTTGCATCCGTAGCTCAGCTGGATAGAGTACTCGGCTACGAACCGAGCGGTCGGAGGTTCGAATCCTCCCGGATGCACCATCTATTACTTCATATTGCTTTCGAAGTGATATGAATATCGAGTAGTACAATAGTAAATCCCGATGCATCCGTAGCTCAGCTGGATAGAGTACTCGGCTACGAACCGAGCGGTCGGAGGTTCGAATCCTCCCGGATGCACCATCTTCTCCGAGATAACAGCAAGGCTGTTGTTTCAAGGTCTGCGGGTTAGCCGCAAGCACCAGGGAGGATAACGTTGCTTTAGCAACGGCCCGAAGGGCGAGGCGCAGCCGAGTAATCCTCCCGGATGCACCATTTACTATTTCTGAAAGCAGTACCCTGATGCATCCGTAGCTCAGCTGGATAGAGTACTCGGCTACGAACCGAGCGGTCGGAGGTTCGAATCCTCCCGGATGCACCATCTTCTCCGAGATAACAGCAAGGTTGTTGTTTCAAGGTCTGCGGGTTAGCCGCAAGCACCAGGGAGGATAACGTTGCTTAGCAACGGCCCGAAGGGCGAGGCGCAGCCGAGTAATCCTCCCGGATGCACCATTTACTGTTTCAAAAGCATTTCCCGATGCATCCGTAGCTCAGCTGGATAGAGTACTCGGCTACGAACCGAGCGGTCGGAGGTTCGAATCCTCCCGGATGCACCATCTTCTTTTCTGTACCACTCTCTTTCTCCCTGGTTATTCCTTCGACGTTCCGTCAGCAATCATTTCTCTTTGAGCGACAAAAACCACCGTTTACGATAAAGTAATGCTTTGTTAATCGTTTAGCGAGAGCACGATGTACGCACAGTATGACGGTTTGATCTTCGATATGGATGGCACTCTCCTGGATACCGAACCCACGCATCGTCAAGCCTGGACTGATGTCCTTGCTCGTTACGGTATGCGTTTCGATCTTCAGGCGATGATCGCCCTCAACGGAGCCCCAACCTGGCGTATAGCGCAGGCCGTGATTGAACGTAATCATGCCGATCTCGACCCGCACCTTCTGGCCCGTGAAAAAACCGATGCGGTAAAAGCGATGCTTTTAGATACCGTGCGCCCGTTACCGTTAATTGACGTCGTAAAAGCATGGCACGGGCGTCGTCCTATGTCCGTTGGCACGGGCAGTGAAAGCGCTATTGCGGAAGCGCTGCTCACCCATCTTGGCCTGCGCCATTATTTCTCTGCGGTGGTTGCCGCCGATCATGTTCAAAATCACAAGCCCGCACCGGACACCTTCCTGCGTTGTGCAGAATTGATGGGTGTGCCTGCGGTGAAATGTGTTGTGTTCGAAGATGCTGATTTTGGTATTCAGGCCGCGCGCGATGCCGGGATGGATGTTGTGGACGTCCGCTTACTGTGAGTGACGCGCTGTCACTTTTATCATTATTCGCCAGCAGTTTTTTAAGCGCCACGCTCTTGCCGGGAAATTCGGAAGTGGTGCTGGTGGCGATGCTGTTGTCTGGCGTGAGTCAGCCCTGGTTGCTCGTGTTAATAGCAACAATGGGTAATAGCTTTGGAGGGCTGACTAACGTTATTCTTGGGCGTTTCTTTCCGCTGCGTGAAAAATCGCGCTGGCAGGAAAAGGCAGTCGGCTGGCTAAAACGCTATGGCGCTGCCACGCTGTTATTAAGCTGGATGCCTGTAATAGGTGATTTACTGTGCCTGCTGGCGGGATGGATGCGCATCTCCTGGGGGCCAGTGCTCTTTTTTTTGTGCCTTGGCAAGGCGTTGCGCTATGTTCTCGTGGCATGGGCAACACTACAGGGTATGACGTGGTGGCACTAATTGGTGGAATGAATACGCGACCTTCAATCGTCAACCATTACAATTATGCTGAGTAACAATACTTTGACAGGCGGGAGGTCAATTTGATCCCGGACGTATCTCAGGCGCTGGCCTGGCTGGAAAATCACCCTCAGGCACTGAAGGGTATTCAGCGTGGTCTTGAGCGTGAAACGCTGCGCGTTAACGCGGACGGTAGCTTAGCGACAACGGGTCACCCGAAGGCGTTAGGCTCGGCGCTGACACATAAATGGATCACAACCGATTTCGCTGAAGCGCTGCTGGAATTCATCACGCCAGTGGATGGTGATATTGATCATATGCTAACGATTCTGCGCGACATCCATCGCTACACTGCCCGCAATCTGGGTGATGAGCGTATGTGGCCGCTCAGCATGCCGTGCTATATCGAACAAGGCCAGGAGATTGAACTGGCGCAATACGGCACGTCAAATATCGGTCAGCTGAAAACGCTCTATCGTGAGGGGCTGAAAAACCGCTACGGTGCGTTGATGCAGACCATCTCTGGCGTGCATTACAATTTCTCTTTACCCATGGCGTTCTGGCAGGCGAAGTGCGGCGAAACGGATAAAGACGCGATCTCCGCGGGTTATTTCCGCCTGATCCGCAACTACTATCGTTTTGGCTGGGTCATTCCGTATCTGTTTGGGGCATCGCCTGCGATATGCTCGTCATTCCTGCAGGGGAAACCGACCACGCTGCCGTTCGAGAAGACAGAGTGTGGAATGTACTATCTCCCGTACGCCACCTCTCTGCGTCTTAGCGATCTGGGTTATACCAATAAGTCGCAAAGCAATCTCGGTATTACGTTTAACGAATTGCACGAATATGTGGCAGGATTGAAGCGGGCGATCAAAACGCCGTCGGAAGAGTACGAGAAAATCGGCCTCGAAAAAGACGGTAAGCGCCTGCAGATCAACAGCAACGTGCTGCAGATTGAAAATGAACTGTACGCGCCTATTCGTCCGAAGCGCGTTACGCGCAGCGGTGAAACCCCGTCGGATGCACTGCAGCGCGGCGGGATTGAATACATAGAAGTGCGTTCGCTGGATATCAACCCGTTCTCACCCATCGGCGTTGATGAGCAGCAGGTTCGCTTCCTGGATCTGTTTATGGTCTGGTGCGTACTGGCGGATGCGCCGGAAATGAGTTCAGAGGAACTGCTCTGTACCCGTACCAACTGGAACCGCGTGATTCTGGAAGGGCGCAAGCCGGGTCTGACGCTGGGGATTGGCTGCGAGACAGCGCAGTTCCCGCTGACGAAAGTGGGTAAGGATCTGTTCCGCGACCTGAAGCGTGTTGCCCGGACCATGGACAGCATTGACGGTGGGGAAGCCTATCAAAACGTCTGCGACCAGCTGGTTGAATCGTTTGATAACCCGGAACTGACGTTCTCAGCGCGTATTCTGCGTTCTATGATTGATCAGGGTATTGGCGGCACCGGGCGTTCGCTCTCTGCGGAATACCGCGAGATGCTGAAGCAGGAGCCGTTAGAGATTCTGAGTGAAGCCGATTTTGTGGCAGAACGAGACGCGTCTGTCGTGCGTCAGAAAGAGGTTGAAGCGGCGGATACGGAGTCGTTTGAGGCGTTTCTGGCGAAACAGGCTTAACAGAAAAGAAAAAGGCCACATCGCTGTGGCCAAAATATACATCTCTGAATTCAGGGATGATGATAACAAATGCGCGTCTTTCATATACTCAGACGTGCATTTTGTAGAAGAGTTCAGTTTATTTTAAAAAAAATCACTATTGGAGGTGACGTATGCCGTTATTAGATAGCTTTACTGTCGACCATACCCGTATGGAAGCACCTGCAGTACGTGTGGCGAAGACCATGCACACCCCGCACGGCGACACGATCACCGTATTCGATCTGCGCTTCTGCGTGCCCAACAAAGAAGTGATGCCAGAGAAAGGCATTCACACCCTGGAGCACCTGTTTGCCGGGTTTATGCGTGACCACCTGAACGGTAATGGCGTGGAGATCATCGATATCTCTCCGATGGGTTGCCGTACCGGTTTCTACATGAGCCTGATTGGCCAGCCTGAAGAGAAACGCGTCGCGGATGCCTGGAAAGCGGCAATGGAAGATGTGCTGAAGGTGAAAGAGCAGAACCAGATCCCTGAGCTGAACGTATATCAGTGCGGAACTTACCAGATGCACTCTCTGGAAGAAGCCCAGGAGATCGCGCGTCATATCATCGAGCGTGACGTTCGCGTAAACAGCAACGAAGCGCTGGCGCTGCCAAAAGAAAAACTGCAGGAACTGCACATCTAGTGCACCTTTTCCCTCTCCCTCAGGGAGAGGGTAGGGTGAGGGGTGTTTAACCTCATGACCACGACCTCAACCTTCTCCTTTACCCATCGCCCACTTGTTCCTTATGCCCATGATTACCTTCATGGCGACAGCGAGCCGTGGCATCAGCACGACTGCGCGCAATTGCTGCACACCCTGAGTGGGGTGGTGAGAGTCGATACCGCATCAGGTTGTTGGGTGGTGCCGCCCGGACGTGGCGTCTGGTTACCCGCGGGCACTCCGCACTCTTTGCGTATTACCGGTAACGTTGCGGCGCGTACGCTGTTTATCGATCCCCTGGCGCGAGCCGATCTTCCGGCAACCTGTCAGATAGTCCATATCTCCGGTCTGTTACGCGAACTTATCCTCACCTCGCTGACGCTTGAGGCGTCCTACTCGCCTGGCAGTCGTGATGAGCGCGTATATGAGCTCATTCTGGATGAAATCCGCACGTTGCGGGTGCTGCCGTTTCACCTGCCTGAGCCGGAAAGCGAGCCGTTGCGTACCCTTTGCCAGCAGATCCGGCTGTTGCCGGGGGAAAGCTGGGGCAGCATGCAGGCCGCAAACACGCTTGGTATGAGTGAACGTACGATGAACCGCCATTTTAAGCAGCAGACGGGGTTAAGCTACGGTGAGTGGCTAAGAAGGGCGCGCCTGCTGGAAGCGCTGCTGCGCCTGGGACAAGGTCAGCCAGTGCTACGAGTGGCGCTGGATCTGGGCTACGGCAGCCACAGTGCCTTTACGGCGATGTTTCGCCGGGTGATGGGGATATCACCCAGCGATTATTTCAAAGACAGCTAGCTGACAGCATTGAACAGGGCCTGAAGAGACGCGCGGGCCACGTCGCTGTCAATGCCGACGCCCCAGCGACTGCTACCATCCTGAAACAGACAGCGGATATACGCCACCGAGCGGCTGTCGCTGCGCTCCCCAAGCGTATGTTCGTGATAGTCCTTAATCACAAACGGGGTCGTGACCCAGCGGCTTATACCATTGGCCGCTGCGGATAACAGCCCGTTGCCTTGCCCCTCCAGCTGGCGCATCCCGCCCTGCGTCGTGACGCTTGCCGTCAGATGTAACTGCCCGTCCTGCTGGCTGTCGCTACGGTAAGCGTGCAGGGCAAAGTCCGGCGTCTCTACCAGCCCATAACGTGTGCGGAACAGTTGCCACAGCGCATGCTGCGTCATCTCTTTACCGTGCTGGTCGGTTTCCTGCTGTACGTGCTGGCTAAAGTCCTGCTGCAGGGCGCGGGGTAATTTCAGACCATGGTTTTGTTCGATAAGCCACGCGCTGCCGCTTTTTCCTGACTGGCTGTTAACCCGGATCACCGCTTCGTAGGTGCAACCAATATCCTGTGGGTCAACCGGCAGATAGGGCATCTCCCAGCGTTCGTCAGGCTTGCGGGCATCAAAGCCTTTCTTGATGGCATCCTGGTGTGAACCCGAAAATGCGGTATACGCCAGCCGTCCTGCCCACGGATGGCGCGGATGCACCGGCAGCTGGTTGCAGGTTTCTACCACCTCCACCACGTGATTCATGTCGCTAAAGTCCAGATTCGGGCTAATCCCCTGGCTGTAGAGGTTCATTGCCAGCGTGACCAGGCAGACGTTACCGGTTCGTTCTCCGTTACCAAACAGACACCCTTCGACACGGTCTGCACCGGCCATCAGGGCCAGCTCCGCGCTGGCGACACCGGTGCCGCGGTCGTTATGCGGATGGACGCTGATGCAGACATCGCTGCGGCGGCTGAAATGACGGCAGAAATACTCAATCTGATCGGCATAGACATTCGGTGTACTGACCTCAACGGTGGCCGGTAAGTTGATCACCATCGGGCGTTCGGCGCACGGCTGCCAGATGTCTGCCACGGCTTCGCAAATCGCCAGCGCAAAGTCCGGCTCGGTAAAGCAGAAAGTTTCCGGAGAGTATTCGTATTGCCAGCGGGTGGCGGGATTCTCTTCGCACAGCGTGCGGATAAGACGCGTGGAACGGGTCGCCAGCTCAACGATTTGCGCTTTCTCCATACCGAATACCAGGCGGCGGAACAGCGGGGCGGTGGCGTTATACAGGTGTACCGTGGCCTGCTTCGCCCCGCGCAGCGACGCAAAGGTGCGCAGGATAAGGTCTTCACGCGCCTGGGTTAATACCTGAATGGTGACGTCATCCGGAATGCGGTTTTCGTCGATCAACTGACGCACAAAATTGAAGTCCGTCTGCGAGGCGGAGGGGAAAGCGACTTCGATTTCTTTGAATCCGCAACGCAGTAACAACGCCCAGAACTGCAGTTTGCGGTTGCTGTCCATCGGCTCGGCAAGGGCCTGATTACCGTCGCGTAAATCGGTGGAAAGCCAGCGCGGCGCCTGCGTGAGGCGTTGCTCAGGCCAGCGGCGATCGGGCAGGGAAATAGCAGGTTGAGGTTGGTATTTGTCGGAAGGTGTTTTCAGCATGGTGCGCTCCTGTTGTCTTTTCACTATCGTGAATCGATTTCAGGAGCGCTGCTTTATCGTTACTGACAATCGCTGTCGCGATCTGGACACCGCACGTTAGTGCGCACCGCCGCCACCGCCTCCGGCGCCAAACGGTGGTCGGGCAAACCATACCAGTCCCAGCAGGATGATAAAGATCCCCGCCGATATCCAGAATATCTCGTTTGCCGAGATAATCAGGCCCTGGTTGGTGATCTGCTGGGCGATCCAGCCGGACGCCTGCTGCTCCGTCATTCCCATTCCCTGAAGCTGACTGTACATCTGCTGCGAGTTAGGGTTGAACGGGTTCACCGCTTCGGTCAATTGCGCATGGTGCATCGACTCGCGATTGGTCCAAAGGGTCGTGGTGATCGACGTCCCGATGGAGCCTGCCAGCGTACGCGTAAAGTTCGACAGGCTTGATGCCGCCGCCATGCGCTCAGGCGGTAAGCCGGAAAGCGTAATGGTCGTCAGCGGCATAAAGAAGCACGCCACGGCGAAGCCCTGAATGAACTGCGGCCATGCGGATGCGCCAAAGTCCATGCCCGGCTCGAACGTATACGCGCGCCAGTAGAAGCACACCGCGTACATGATAAAGCTGAAGGTCACCAGCCTGCGCATGTCGAGCTTGTGAGCGAAGCGGCCGATAATCGGCGACAGCAGGACTGGAATTAACCCCACTGGCGCAGAAGCCAAACCTGCCCAGGTTGCGGTGTAGCCATATACCTCCTGCAACAGCTGCGGCAGCAGAACGATTGCGCCGAAGTAGAGCATGTAGGCCAGGCTGATACACAGGCAGCCGATGGTGAAGTTTCGCGACTTAAACAGCGAGAGATCGACGATGGGGTTATCATCCGTCAGCTCCCAGACGATCAGGAAGCTCAGCGATATCACCGCCACAACGGTCAGGATGATAATCTCTGTCGAGTTAAACCAGTCCAGCTCTTTACCCTGATCGAGCATCACCTGCAGGCTACCGATCCCGACCACCAGCAGCGCCAGACCAATGGCGTCAATTCGCCGCTGCTCTGTTCGGGTTTCGCGACCGCGCAGCGTTTGCAGGGTCAGCATCACCACCAGCGCACCAATTGGCACGTTGATGAAGAAGATCCAGCCCCAGTGGTAGTTGTCGCTGATATAGCCGCCGAGGATAGGCCCGCAAATCGGTGCGACAATCACCGTCATTGACCACAGCGCCAGCGCGATAGAGCGCTTAGCGGGCGGATAGTTGTTCAGCAGCAAACTCTGCGACAGCGGAATCAGCGGCCCGGCCACAATCCCCTGAATGACGCGGAAGATGATCAGCATCGTCAGGCTGTTGGACATGCCGCATGCCCAAGAGGCGAGCACGAACAATACCGTTGACCACAGGAACAGCTTCACTTCACCGACGCGCTTCGCCAGCCAGCCGGTGATAGGGATGGAGATGGCGTTTGCCACCCCAAACGAGGTAATGACCCAGGTCCCCTGGCTCAGTGACGAGCCAAGGTTACCGGCGATGGTTGGGATCGCCACGTTTGCGATGGTAGAGTCCAGCACCTGCATGAATGTCGCCAGCGACAGCGCAATGGTCATGATAACCAGTTGCGCCCCCTCCAGCGGTTTTTGCGGCTTTTGCTGTTGCATAACGCTCACCTTCGGATTAACCGGCGTTTGCCTTCACGATGTCATCGATCAGTTTATTGACCGGATCGAGGCTAATTTCACGGGCGTTACTTTCATAAGCCGGGGTGCTGCGCACCTGACTTGCCAGGATCTGACCATCGCGGTTGGCGGTATCAACCGTTACCAGCGTAGAGAGGCCAATACGCAGCGGATGGTCCGCCAGCTGTTTTGCATCCAGTTCAATACGTACGGGCAAGCGCTGAACCACTTTGATCCAGTTCCCGGTGGCGTTTTGCGCTGGCAACAGGGAGAAGGCACTGCCGGTCCCCATATCCAGGCCGACCACTTTCCCGGTGTACTTCACGTCATCACCGTAAATATCGCTGATCACCGTCGCGGTCTGGCCGATACGCATATGGGCAAGCTGCGTCTCTTTAAAGTTCGCATCAACCCACAGGTTGTCCGCCGGAACGACCGCCATCAGCGGCGTGGTTGGGCTAATTTGGGCGCCAGGCTGGACGGAACGACGAGAGACGTAGCCGGTCATCGGGCTGACAATTTTAGTACGCTGCAGGGCAAGCCACGCGTTGCGCACGTCGGTGGCAGCCTGTTGCACGGCAGGCTGGTTTTCCAGGCTGGTGCCCAGCACCATCGCCTGGTTGGCGTTGTACTGTTGAATCGCCACGTCCAGCTGCGCCTGTGCGCTGGCAACGGCATCACGCGCGTGCTGCAGCTCTTCACGGCCAATCAGGTTGGCAGTGCCGAGGGGAACGCGACGGTTCAGGTCGCTCTGCGCCTGCGCCAGTGCGGTTTTCTGCACGTCGATGTTGGCCTGCAGCTGCTTGCTGTTGATCATCAGCTGGCGGGTCTGACGGACGCTGGAGGCCAGCGCGGTCTGGGCTTTTTCAAAAGCCTGTTGGGCGTCGGTCGGATCGAGCGTGACCAATACATCCCCTTTTTGCACAAAATCGGTGTTATCAGCCCAGACTTTCGTCACGCTGCCCGATACCTGCGCCATAATTTGTACCTGGTTCCCTGCCACGTATGCATCGTCTGTCTCTTCAGCATGACGCAATACTAAAAACCAATAGATCCCATATGCCACGGCAATAATAATAAAGAGCAATGTCAGTACAATAAGGGCGCTTTTGCGTTTGCCCTTTTTATTGACCGGTTGCTGCGGGGTAGTGCTCTCCGCATTTGCGCTCATTGTTGTTCTCCACGATCTTCTTATTTTCACATCGGCTGAGCCGAGCTGTTGTCAGAAAGGCCAGCAGTGTGACGTGCTGGCCTGTCGGTTTTCTTATGAGTCTGGGATTGTTGAGCGTGTTGTCGCGTTAGCGCAGCGCCTCTAGAACAGCGCCGTCTTCATCCATCTGGTCCAGACGGGTCAGCAGCTTGCGAGTAATGTGCTCAAGCTGGTCGCGCTCGGTGGTGCTGAGGGCAGACCACAGTTGATGCAGGCAATTATGCTGAGGTGGCAGCACCTCACGCAGGAATTGGTGACCTTTGTCGGTCAGCTGCAGATGCAGGCAGCGGCGATCGTTATCGCTTTCACGGCGTTCAATCCAGCCGCGTTTTTCCAGTTCATCGGCAATACGGGTGGCATTAGTACGGGATGAACCCAGCGCGCAGCTCAGCTCTGACGGCTGAATGCTGTGATTTTCCTGAGACTCCAGCGTAATTAACGCCATAAACAACGTCTCGTTAATCCCTTGAGCTTTCAGCATTTTATTACGATTTTCCAGTAGCTTACCCTGCATGTGCATGCACAGGCGGGTCAGCAGGATCTCCTGATACGGGAAGTCCTCATGACGACTGGCGCGGAATTTAAGCATTTGTTCAATGGGCGTAAACGAACTATCCATTTGGGCATAACCTCATTAATTACAGCCGATATAGTAACGATAGTGACAAATAATGTAAATGAATTATTTGTGCGGTTATATCCGCCAAACTTATGTCACCATCAGAAAGCGCCGGGTAAGTCCGTGACCCGGTGAGCACAGAGAGCGTTGGGAGTGAACCCGCGGAAGAGAGGATGTGAGGACGGGGGTCTGAACTATTCATGCCGGTAGAAAATATGTCACCCACATTAAAATTTCTGGGATAAATGATTACGTTTACATTAACAGACTGCAGGGCCCCTTTACACCCTAAGAGGCCCAAAGCAATGTAAAACTTAGTTAATTACGTCCTGGCGATGGTACCCACGCCACCATACTAGCAGATTCAGCGCGGCGACGATTGCCCCTATCCCGCACACGCCTGACCAACCGGCATGCTGCCACGCCGAGGCTGAAATTAACGAACCCGCTGCGCCGCCAATAAAATAGCTGGTCATGTATCCGGCCGTGAGGCGGTTACGCGCCTCTGGCTTCACGCGGTAGATGACGGTCTGGTTAGTGATATGCACGCCCTGCACGGTGAGGTCGAGTACCAGAATACCGACGATCAGCGCCAGTACAGAGGTATGTCCATACCAGATGGCTGCCCAGGAGAGCAGGAGCAGAACCAGCCCGGCAGAGGTCGTCAGATGGGATTTGCCTTTATCCGCCAGTCCGCCCGCCGGACGCGCGCCCAGGGCTCCCGCAGCGCCCGCCAGACCAAACAGACCAATCACCGCTTCGGAATAATTGAACGGCGGCGCGGCCAGCAGAAACGCCATTGAGGTCCATAAGATGCTGAAGTTGGCGAAGGTCAAACAGCCCAGCAACGCACGTGTACGCAGCAGTTTATCGTGTGTGAAGAGGCTGAAAACGGAGGCGAGAAGCTGCGGATAATTAAGGTGATTTTCCTGCTTCACCTTTGGCAGCCCGCGCCACAGGGCAAGCGCCATCACGGCCATCAGTACGCTCGCCACCCAATACACGGTACGCCAGCCACCAAGACTCGCCAGCAGCCCGGCGACGGTCCGCGCCAGCAAAATCCCCAGCAACAGGCCGCTCATGATTGTTCCCACCACCTTGCCGCGCTTTTCCGGTGAGGCGAGAGTGGCGGCGAGCGGAACCAGAATCTGCGCCACGACGGAGAACAGACCCGTTAACGCGGTGCCGATAATCATCATCGTTAACGAGTGGCTGCTGGCGGTGATCAGCATCCCGCCAGCGGCCAGCAAGGTCATGGAGACAATCAGCATCCGACGTTCAAACATATCGCCCAGCGGCACGAGGAAAAGCAGCCCGGCGGCATAGCCAAGCTGCGCGGCGGTGACAATAAAGCCAGCTGAGCTGGCAGAAAGGTTAAATGCGCGGGCGATAGTATCGAGCAGTGGCTGCGCGTAGTAGTTACTGGCGACTGCCAGACCCGTTGCCACGGACATTAAAAGGATGAGTGCCGGGCTAAGCCCTTGAGTTGTTTTAGTCATCAGGTTCAGGAATCGTGAGTTAAGTGATTATTTTTCCGTGAACCATAATAGCGAATGATTGTGAATGTGGTGGGATTGTTACGTGCTGGATCGTGCGGTTTAGGGGAGTTAACCCTCTCCCGTGGGGAGAGGGCAGGTCTGAAGGGCTCTTATGACTTCTGCGCGTCCATCGCTTCTTTTACCCAGCCATCAAACTGCTGCTGGTGGGCTTTGATCCAGCCATCCACGTGGCCTTTGATGTCAGCTTCGGAGGATTTCCCCGCGTGCATCATCGCGTTCTGGGCGTTGATGTCCGCCAGAGGCAGTTTCATCACCGAGAACAGTTTCGCTGCCGCCGGGTTTTTCTCAGCCCAGGCTTTGTTAGCAACGATATGCATCGTGTTGACCGGGAAGCCATAGTTCATGCCGTTTGGCAGTTTGGTGTCGATATCTTTCTGTTCGCCCGGCAGGGAAGAGAAGGGGACCTGCAGCCACACCACGTCTTTCCCCGGCTTTAGCACGTCGCTCACCCAGTACGGTGTCCAGGTGTAATAGATAACCGGTTTACCCTCTTTGAAGCGGGCAATGGTGTCGGCCATCATCGCCGAGTAGTTACCGTGGCTGACGTCGACCGTTTTCGCCAGGTCAAAGGCTTTGTTCTGGTGATTAATCACCGCCTCACAGCCCCAGCCCGGCGAGCAGCCCATCATGTCAGCTTTGCCGTCACCGTTGGTGTCGAACAGTTTGGCAATCTTCGGATCTTTCAGCTGCTCGATATTGGTGATGTGGTACTGGTCAGCTGTTTTCTTGTCGATCAGATACCCCTGGGCCGCACCGGTCACGAAGGTGCCTTCGCGGTAGAATTTCTTATCCCCGCCGGCGGCGGCATACATATCGTCGTGCAGCGGCTGCCAGTTGACGGCAGTAAAGGTGGCGTCACCGGAGGCAATCGAGGTGTAGCCCACGTTGTAATCCACTTCACTTGGGGTGTTGACCGTATAGCCCAGTTTTTCCAGCGCGCGGCTGACTAACAGCGTCTGGAAGGTCTCTTCTGAAATGGTGCTCTGCACCGGTTGCACGGTAATGCCTTTGCCCGGCAGGTCTGCAGCAAACGTGCTGGTGGAGACAAGGGTGGCAAACGCTGTGGCAAAAAGTACGCGATGTCGCATCGTTGTTCCTTATTTTCTGAATGGGCGGGTGATTAACCCGACAGGGCCGGTGCTATACCAGCGACGGTTGCCGCGACTGCGTGAATCACGACCGACAGCCTGCGTCAGGCGGTCAAGGATGATGGCGAGGATCACAATGCCGACGCCGCCCACGGTGGCCAGTCCCATATCAAGACGACCAATGCCGCGCAGCACCATCTGACCCAGCCCGCCGACGGCGATCATTGAGGCAATCACCACCATGGAGAGGGCCAGCATCAGCGTCTGGTTGACACCCGCCATGATGGTTGGCATCGCCAGCGGAAGCTGAACTTTGAACAGCATCTGGCGCGGGCTGGCACCAAATGAACGCGACGCCTCGATAAGATCGGCCGGTACCTGGTTAATCCCGAGTATCGTCAGACGAATGACCGGCGGCAGGGCGAAGATAATGGTCACCACGACGCCCGGCACGTTGCCGATACCAAACAGCATCACGATCGGCACCAGGTAGACAAACGCGGGGGTGGTCTGCATCGCATCCAGCAGCGGACGAATAATCTTCGCCGCCCGCGGACTGCGCGCCAGCCAGATCCCCATCGGCAGGCCGATAGCGACGCAGAAGAGCAGGGCGGTGAGCACCAGCGCTAAGGTGATCATTGCCTGCGACCAGGCGCCAATCGCGCCGATGGCTATCAGTGAGATCAGCGTGGCGACACCCATGCCAGCGCTGCCAAACTGCCAGGCAATCAGGGAGAAGAGCACAATAGCGACCGGCGCGGGCATGCCGAGCATCAGCTGCTGGAAACCGTTCAGGATGTAATCCACCGGTACGCGGATCCCCTGGAAGACCGGACGGAAGTGAGTCACTACCCAGTCGATCCCCTCCGTGACCCAGCTATCCAGCGGGATCAGCGTCTTATGAAACGGATCCATAATATTGAAGTGCTCTGGCGCAGGGGCCGGTGCACTGTTGAGCCAGTCCGCCGCGCCGCCATCGGTTGGCGCAGGCGTGGAAGACCCCCACGCATCGGCAGATTGAGCAGCGCTGTCCGCCGCCTCGGTGGTTCCCCACGGGTTAGATTGATCAGCCATTGTTTGTCCCCTCGCGATCTAAAGCCTGCAGCAACATGCGTTTTGAGATGATGCCGACGTACTGTTGTTCCTCACTGACTACCGGTACGGCACACGGGGCCTGACCAACGTGAGAGAGCAGCTCGCTGAGCGGCGTTTCGGCGTCCACGGCAAGCGGGGAGTCGATAACCGCCGCATCAATGCCCTGGTTTTCGCTGAGTGCGGTTTTCAGGGAGTCGATGGAAACAATGCCAACAAATTTATTACCGCGTTCGATCAGATAACCGTATTCCCGATCTTCATCCTGCAACAGTTTCAGTGCAGAGCGCGGACCAAAGCCCGGTGTTTTGCGGATAAGACCGTTCGGTGAACGACGGGCGATATCTTTCGCACTAAAGACCTGACTAATATCCACGCCGCGGAAGAAGGTGCGCACATAATCATTGGCCGGATTATTCAGAATTTCATCCGGCGTGCCGACCTGCACCACTTCACCATTTTGCATAATGGCAATACGGTCACCAATACGCATGGCTTCATCAAGATCGTGGGAAATAAAAACAATGGTACGTTGATGTTTAGCCTGTAATTTTACCAGCTCATCCTGCATCTCGGTGCGAATTAATGGATCGAGTGCCGAGAAGGCTTCATCCATTAATAAAATGTCTGGGTTAATGGCTAATGCGCGGGCTAATCCGACACGCTGGCGCATCCCGCCGGAAAGCTCATCCGGGTAGGCATGCGCATAATTCTCGAGGCCTACCTGACGTAATGCATCCAGCGCTTTTTCCTGACGTTCATTAGCGGTAACGCCCGCTAATTCCATGCCAAAGGCGGCATTATCCAGAACCGTCATATGCGGCATCAGCGCGAATGACTGGAACACCATTGCAATCTTCTTTCTGCGCACCTCGCGAAGTTCAGCCTCTGATATTCTGGCGATATCAACGCCATCTATCAGCACCTGTCCACGGGTGGGTTCAATCAGGCGATTGAGAAGGCGAACCATAGTGGATTTACCCGAACCGGATAACCCCATGATGACAAAAATCTCGCCTTCTTCAATGGCCAGACTGGCGTCTTTAACGCCAAGCGACAGCCCGGTTTTTTCCAGAATTTGCTCTTTTGAAAGGCCTTTCTCAATATATTTGAATGCGCGCTGAGGATGCTCGCCAAATACTTTATAAAGATTTTTCACTTCTAATTTAATTGCCATGCAATAGAGAGTGTCCTGTTATTTGTTTATGTCGATATCATTACCATGGTAAATAGTTAACTGGCATTACCCTAACATACTGAGAATCTGAGACAACCCTGGGTTTGCTTATGGCAGGAATTTTGCCGTAAGCGAAACGGCTGAATTTCCCATGAGTAAAGGGCTGAGCGTGGTTTGAATTTTTCTGAATTTTTTGCTTTTGCACAGCGAAATTTCGCCTGAATCGGAGTGATTCAGGCGAATATGAACGGGGAATTACAGTGTAGTTGCCCGTGAAATATTAGGGAGGAAATTGTTAGATTTATATTAAATTAATGAACGTTAATCCGCTCATTAAAAATCCCAGTCCTCATCTTCGGTCTCCACCGCTTTGCCCATCACATACGACGAACCAGACCCGGAGAAGAAATCGTGGTTTTCATCGGCGTTGGGTGACAGTGCCGCCAGGATCGCCGGGTTCACGTCGGCCATTTCCGGTGGGAAAAGCGCTTCGTAGCCGAGATTCATCAGCGCTTTATTGGCGTTGTAGCAAAGAAACGCTTTTACCTCCTCCTCCCAACCGGTACCGGCGTACAATTCTTCGGTATAACTCAGTTCGTTCTCGTACAAATCCATCAGCAAATCGAGGGCAAAACCTTTTAACGCTTCGCGCTTTTCTTCGCTGACGTTCTCCAGCCCTTTCTGATATTTATAGCCGATGTAGTACCCGTGTACGGCTTCATCACGAATGATGAGGCGAATTAAATCGGCGGTGTTGGTCAGCTTGCCGCGGCTCGACCAGTACATCGGTAACCAGAAGCCAGAATAGAACAGGAAGGATTCGAGAAACACGCTGGCAATTTTCTTCTTCAGCGGTTCGTCGGCCTGATAATACTCCAGCACCAGGCTGGCCTTTCGCAGCAATGACTCGCTTTCTTCGCTCCAGGTGTACGCCGCGTCCACATCTTTGGTCTGGCACAGCGTCGAAAAAATCGAGCTGTAGGAGCGGGCATGGACCGCCTCCATAAAGCTGATGTTCGACATCACCGCCTCTTCGTGAGGCGTCAGCGCGTCGGCCATCAGCGCAGGGGCACCGACGGTATTTTGAATGGTGTCCAGCAGCGTCAGACCGGTGAACACACGGATCGTCAGCTGCTGTTCGGCGTGGCTGAGGGTTTGCCAGGCCGGAATATCGTTTGAAAGCGGGACTTTTTCCGGCAGCCAGAAGTTGCTGGTCAGGCGGTTCCACACCTCCAGGTCTTTATCATCCTGAATTTTATTCCAGTTAACGGCACTCACGCGTGACAGTTTCATCCTTTCTCCTTACAGCGCGCAGGACACGCAGCCTTCAATTTCGGTGCCTTCCAGCGCACGCTGGCGCAGGCGAATGTAGTAGAGGGTTTTGATCCCTCTCTTCCAGGCGTAAATCTGCGCCCGGTTGATGTCGCGCGTGGTGGCGGTGTCCGGGAAGAAGAGCGTCAGCGACAGCCCCTGATCCACGTGTTTTGTCGCCTCGGCGTAGGTATCAATAATTTTCTCAGGACCAATCTCATACGCGTCCTGATACAGGGCCAGATTGTCGTTGGTCATAAACGGGGCAGGGTAGTAAACGCGCCCGGTCTTACCTTCCTTGCGGATCTCAATCTTCGACACAATCGGGTGGATACTCGACGTGGCGTGGTTAATGTAAGAGATTGACCCGGTTGGCGGTACGGCCTGCAGATTCTGGTTATAGATGCCGTAACGCATCACATCGTCCCGCAGCTGCTGCCACATCTCGCGGGTAGGCAGGAGAACCCCGGCATCGGCAAAAAGCTGGCGCACTTTGTCGGTTTTCGGCTGCCAGTCTCCTTCCAGATATGGCCTGAAGTACTCACCGCTGGCGTAACGCGACTGTTCAAAGCCCGCAAAGCGCTGGTTACGCTCGCGCGCCAGCATCATTGAGGTATGCAGCGCATGCCAGGTAATGGCGTAAAAATAGAGGTTGGTGAAATCCAGTCCTTCCGGGCTACCGTAGGCGATACCTTCCCGCGCCAGATAGCCGTGGAGGTTCATCTGCCCAAGGCCGATGGCGTGCGAGGCGGCATTACCGGCTTCAATGGACGGCACGCTGCGGATGTGGCTCATGTCTGACACCGCGGTCAGCCCGCGAATGGCGGTCTCCACCGTGCGGCCAAAATCGGGGGAATCCATGGTGTGGGCAATATTCAGCGACCCGAGGTTACAGGAGATGTCTTTGCCGATGTCGGCGTAGTCCAGGTTTTCGTCATACGTAGATGCGCTATTCACCTGCAATATCTCCGAGCAGAGGTTGCTCATATTGATTCGCCCGGCAATCGGGTTCGCACGGTTGACCGTATCTTCATACATGATGTACGGATAGCCGGACTCAAACTGAATTTCGGCCAGCGTCTGGAAGAAATCGCGGGCGTTAATGTATTTCTTACGAATGCGATCGTCGGCCACCAGATCGTGATACAGGGCGCTTATCGCCACATCACCAAACGCTTTCCCGTAAATACGCTCAATGTCGTATGGGGAGAAGAGCGCCATCTCGGCATTTTCTTTGGCGAGTGCAAAGGTGATATCCGGAATCACCACCCCAAGCGACAGGGTCTTAATGCGGATTTTTTCATCGGCGTTTTCACGTTTGGTATCCAGGAAGCGCAGGATATCCGGATGGTGCGCATGCAGATAGACTGCCCCCGCGCCCTGACGCGCCCCCAGCTGGTTGGCATACGAGAAAGCATCTTCCAGCATTTTCATGACCGGAATCACGCCGGAGGACTGGTTTTCGATACGCTTAATTGGCGCACCGGCTTCACGCAGGTTCGACAGCAGAAACGCCACACCGCCACCGCGTTTAGAGAGCTGCAGCGCCGAATTCACCGCGCGACCAATCGACTCCATATTGTCTTCGATGCGCAGCAGGAAGCAGGAGACCAGCTCGCCGCGCTGAGCTTTTCCGCAATTGAGAAAGGTCGGTGTGGCGGGCTGGAAACGGCCGGAGAGCATCTCATCCATCAGGCGTTCTGCCAGGGTTTCATCGCCCTGCGCGAGCGTCAGGGCAACCATCACCACGCGGTCCTCGAAGCTTTCAAGATAGCGTTTGCCGTCGAATGTTTTCAGGGTATAGCTGGTGTAAAACTTCCATGCGCCAAGAAACGTCTGGAAACGAAAACCGCGGCTATGGGCTTGCCCGAACAGCGTCTCCACAAAGGCATGATCGTACCGGGCCAGCACGCGCTCTTCGTAATAGCCTTCCTTGACCAGATAATCGAGACGTTCATTCTGGCTTGCAAAGGTCATGCTGTTGGGGCGGACGTGGGTGGCGATAAACGCCTCCACCGCCTCATGATCTTTGCCAAACTGAATGTGCCCCTCACGGTCATAGAGGTTCAGCATTGCGTTTAATGCGTGGTAATCCGGTATCGCCTGAATTACACGTTCTGCGGTTGTCGTTGCCAAAATTCGTTCACTCCTTTACGCACGTTCTCTACGTCCTGCTGTGTCCCCATCAGTTCAAAACGATAGAGATACGGCACGCCGCATTTTTGAGAAATGACATCCCCGGCACGGCCAAAGGCATCGCCGAAATTGCGATTGCCCGCCGCGATAACGCCGCGAATAAGCTGTCGGTTGTGGGGATCGTTGAGAAAGCGGATCACCTGACGAGGCACGGCCCCCGCGGTGCCACCTCCACCATAGCTCGGGACCACCAGAATGTAGGGGGCGTCTGCCCGGATTCGTTCCCGCTCATTAAGCGGGATACGTATCGCAGGCAGCCCGACGCGCTCAATAAAGCGGAGCGTGTTTTCCGAGCTGCTGGAGAAGTAGACCAGCCCACTCATGCCCTGGCGGCCTGGGCGGCGAGGCGGTTAATCATGTCGGGGCGAAAGCCGGACCAGCTGGTCTCCCCGGCGACGACGACCGGCAGCTGGCGAAAACCTTGCGCCCGCAGGGTATCGGCAGCTTCGGGCTGCAGGTCAATGTTCACCATCTCAAAGGCCACTCCACGGCTTTCCATTGCACGTTTTGTCGCGTGGCACTGAACACAATCGTTACGAGTGTAAATAATAATGCTCATGATTCGTATTTCCATTTAAAATGAGAGAGCGGCGCGAATCATCGCGTCAGGTTGTGTGTATCTTGCTAAAGGGAATACTAGATGTAGTTGTCGTAAGATTCAACCATACAAGATATGGGAATTTCAGATTGATATAGCCCCGATGATGAGCACAGCGGGGCAGGGCGGGCTGTACGGCTTTTTCAGGCGCGCAGGCAAAGAAAAGCCCCGGGGGCTGACGCGACCGGGGCGGATACGGACAGGCTGAGACGACTATTTGCGCAGGCTAAGCAGCGCCCCCACGAAGATACCCACCGCGGCTACCGTACCAAGCGTACAGAGGGGTTTTTCGCGAACGAAGGTATTGGCGCAACTGATGGCATCGCAGGCAGCCTGCGTGGTGCGCGAACGCCTATTCATGCGGGCGCGGGTTTCACGTAGCAAAGACTGAGCCTTACGTTTTGCGGCATCCGCTTCGTCCTTCGCACCGGAACCCCAGGATTTCAGCACTTCTTCCAGCGAGTCCGCTAATTGGCTGACATCGTTACGAATATCCTGCGTGTCGTCGTTAATATCGTTTCGGTTCGGTCTGTTAAACATACGATCCTCCGTAATTTTGCGTTCCCGTTTAGTTTAGTCCAGAAATTTAATATCTGAAGCGCGTCACGCGTTATCTGGCAGTTTATGGAATATTCTGAAAGCCCTGCTAATGCTGAATACTGTAAGGTTGCCGGGCAGGAAAAGATAACGAGGAAAAGATATGTATTTACGACCTGATGAGGTGGCGCGCGTTCTTGAAAAAGAGGGATTCACCATGGATGAGGTGACATCAAAAGCGTATGGATATCGCCGTGGCGAGAATTATGTTTACGTTAATCGTGAAGCAAGAATGGGACGTACCGCTCTCATTATTCACCCGACGCTGAAAGACAGAAGTTTGTCATTTGCTGAGCCTGCCTCGGATATTAAAACCTGCGATCATTATCAGCAATTCCCACTGTATTTAGGTGGTGAAACGCATGAACATTATGGTATTCCGCATGGCTTCAGTTCGCGTATGGCGCTGGAGCGGTTTTTGAAGGGACTGTTTGGCGACGTACAGTAAATCTGCGACTGGCATTCGCCAGTCGCCTCACATCATGCTTTGGCCTGGCTGTACTGGCTGACCTTAAACAGGCGGCGACAGTAGTCGAGAAAATAGCCATACACCGCACCCATCAGCATTGAAATCACGATATTTGAACTGACCGCAGCGACGATTTGATGCCAGTCTGCGCCCACTGTCAGCAGAATAGCCACGTAAACCGGCGACTGGAACGTCACGTATGCCAGAACGTCGGCGAGGTTTTTCACCCACCCTGACGGGCTAATACGACGCGCAAAGCGCATGACCGCATCGCGGTATAATCCGTAAGGCCACGCAATAATAATGTTGACCGGAATTGCCACCAGACGAGAAGAAAGTGACTGCTCAAAGGACATTCCGGAGAGGAAAATTTCGATCAGCATGTTCACGACGGAACAGTAAACAACCATCGCGAAGGTATCCGCTACCGCATGGCGCAGGCGAGATTGCGGTGAGAACATGTCTGAACTCCTTGAGAAGAACACAATAGAAACGATTTTCCCTCAGCGGTTAGTGCTTTAGGTTGGTTTGTCAGGCGTGTATAGCGTATATCTCTGCCTTTGAACTAACAACTAGTTATTAATTTTTATTTAGTCGCGTTTTGTCCACAAAATTCTCTAAAATTGCGTGTTTTTTGTTCGGTTCGTTATAATCTGTCCCTGTCGTCAGTTTTTGTATGTAAATCAATCTGTTGATCTTGAGCGTGTCGAAGCGAACGTTCTGCCCGAACGACGGCAGTGCGGCATGCTTTGATTTGGATTAAATCTAACCGTTTATACTGAGATAAAGATTGAATCCGGCGGTATCGACAGTTATCCGCGGATATTATTAAACGCGATATTTTAAAACATTTACATTTTTAGCAAGACGTGCCCGCGGGTAGATATTCCAGGCGAAATGAATTATTCTCTTGTCGATTTTTCGATTTACCCTAAAGAAAAGGTTTTCAAATATATGTCTTTGACGTTACAGAATCTTAATAATATCCGAACTCTGCGTGCGATGGCGCGTGAATTATCCCTGGACGTTCTTGAAGAAATGCTGGAAAAAGTCAGGGTCGTTGCTGAAGAGAAACGGAGTGAGCTGGCGGAATTAGAGCAACAACGCGCTGAGCAGCAGGAAAAAATTAATGCCCTGCTGGAACTGATGAAAGCTGATGGTATTTCACCGTCCGATCTCCTCGGTTCAGATTTGGCGCAGGCCGGTAAGCCAGCGAAAAAACGTAAACCGCGTGAAGCGAAATATCGCTTTATTGATCTCAACGGTGAAGAGAAAACATGGACCGGTCAGGGGCGTACGCCAAAGCCTATTGCCAATGCACTGGCAAACGGTAAATCACTGGATGATTTTCTGATTTAATCCATGAGCCGGGCGGAGGACTCCGCCCGGTTGCCTGTTTAGCAGACGCCGAAATCACCCTCTTCGGTATACAGGGCCAGGTCTGCGGCCTTCAGGGTAAATTTCTCGCCTTGCTCATTGCTGGCCTGAACCGCCACAACGCTATCGCCGTTCACTTCGAGTACTTTCAGTTTTGGGCCGCCTTTACGCGGTTGCACATAATCACCGACAGAAAACATACTACCTCCTCATCGTTTCAATGATCTTCACCTTAGCCCACGTCTGATGCCGGGTACAGCGTATTTCACCGATTACTGCTTACGAGGTACGCCGGTTCCAGGGCATCACTTTCAGCAGTCTCGCCATTCCGCAAAACCCGGTCAGCCCGGCAAACAGCAGCCCGGCCCCCACAAAGCCGCTCAGCAGGAAAAAGCCGCTGGAGAGCGTAAAGCCCAGCACGACCCCGCACAGGGTGAGCAGCCCGGCGGCAATTTGCACCTGACGCATCAACGGCAGCGGCTGTGACGTGTCTTCCTGCGTGATCAACCCGGCCTGCTTCCACCCCTGAATTCCGCCTTCAACGATAAACGCCTGAGCGGGCGCGGCAGCCTGAGCAAGGCGGGCTGCGTTCGAGGATGTCCGGGCGCCAGACTGGCAGTGAAAAATCACCGTTTCGCCCGCGTGCGTCTCAAGCCCGCCGGGTAAGGTGTCCAGCGGCACGGACCGGGCGGCGGGAATATGCTCGCGGGCATATTCGTCGGGATCGCGAATATCGATCAGTTTTGCACCTTCAGCAACGAGCGCATTGGCCTGCTGGGGTGAAATGAGCGGTAGTGACATGGTGGCTCCTTACGGGCAATAGAGGCTTTTCAGGGTGCTGATCAGCTGATGCACCGCATCGTTTTTAATGAAATACAGAATGCGCTGCGCTTCACGGGTGCTGTCGATAAGCCCCTCTTCACGCATACGCGCCAGATGTTGTGACGTGGCGGATGGGCTAAGCCCCGTCGCCCGCGCCAGATCGCCCGCGCTGGTACCCGGTGCACCGCACAGCATGCAGAGGATCAGCAACCGACGCGGATTGCTCATCGCTTTTAACAGGGCTGCGGCCTGTCCGGCGCTGGCCTGAAGTTGTTCGAGTTCAGTCATGTTAGTTTAGTCTTTTCTTAATTAAGTAAACTCTAAACTAATGGGGAGGATTAAGCCAGTGTCAAAAGCGTAAAAGAGGGTAAAAGGGCGATAAAGAGATGGCGCAGGCCGTTAAACTGGCTACGCTTAGAGAATGTTCTCTTTTTTATTTTCAATTGGTTAGCTTGCACGGAGTCGTTATGGGTTTTTGGCGTATTGTCTTTACTATTATCCTGCCACCGCTGGGCGTGCTGCTCGGCAAAGGGTTTGGCTGGGCGTTTATCATTAACATCGTTCTGACCTTAATGGGCTACATCCCTGGTCTTATTCACGCGTTTTGGGTGCAAAGCAAAAACTAAGTGCGCCACAATAGATCGCTGTATATCCCGGTCAGCACGCCCTGTGGACCAAACTGCTGTTTGATCCAGCGCGTGACCTGGCCGGTCGCCGCATGCTGCGTGGCAAGCAGCATGCGTGAATCCTGACGCGGATTATTGATTCGCCGCGTGACCAGCAGCCCGTCCTCCACCGCCTCGCGGGCCATATACTCCGGTAAAAAACCAATCCCGTCCCCAAGGATCTGACACTGGCATTTGGTGTTGAAGTCGGGCACCAGAATCGCCTCCTGGCCGTGCAGCAGCCAGCCGACCTTCTTGTTTATGGTGTGCGCCGTGTCTTCCACCATGATGTTGGGGTACAGACGCAGCTGGCTTTCGGCTATCGGCTCCGGCACGAAGGCCAGCGGGTGTTCCGGCGCGATGGCGAATACCCAACGGATGGCACCGATCTCGGTGTAATCAATGCCGCCGCCGTCGAGCAGCGTATCCGGTGCGCCAATCGCGATATTGGCCTGGTTGTTGATAATGGAGTCCCAGACGCCGTTGTAGACCTCAGTCGTGACGGTGATCTGGCAGGTAGGAAACTGTTTTTTCAGCACCTGCAGCAGCCGTGCCGTATGGCGTGGGGTGTACAAAAGCTGGTTGATGCAGATGCGGACCCGCGCCTCAATGCCCTGCGAAATGGTGTCTATCCCGCGCTTAATGGCATGAAAATCATTCAGCAGGTCGGTCGCTTTACGGTAAAAGTAAAACCCCGACTCGGTCAGCTCAATGCTGCGCGTATTGCGTACAAACAGCACCACATCCAGCCCGGTCTCCATTCGCTTGATGGTGTAACTGATGGCAGAGGTGGTTACGCCAAGCTCGGTGGCGGCTTTGCTGAAGCTGCCAAAGCGTGCCGCCGTGGTGAAGGCCAGCAGGTTCTCTTCAGTAAAGATGGAATTCATATTACGGCTCCTGTTAGCCATCAGTTTTGAACATATTTTAACAGCGCTGTTACAACGCATATGACGGCGGTCACAGTTCTGATTATTTGCGTCGAGCCGCGTCATGTCAGGCTTCATCAGGCATAAGCAGAATGCTGCCTGAGGCGAATAAAAGCGCTAAAACATAAGTAAAAGATTGCACGGCCGCACATTTTGGCTGAATTGTTGAATTTAACTCAATAATGAATTGACTGTCGATGAATGATTTTTAAGCGGATTCTTTTCTCACCAGGCTGTTGCTATTCTCAGGTCATGAGCAATACATCATGGGGAGTCTGAATATGTCTGCGAACGAACTCGTTACTGAATTTTTGCTGGCGGCAGAGCAGGGCAATATTGACGGGCTAAAAGCCTGCCTTGAAAAAGGTGTCGATATTAATGTCACTCAACGCCAGAAAAGAACGGCCGTTATTATTGCCAGCCTGAAAAAGCATTATGACTGCGTGGCATTTTTAATTGCCGCCGGAGCAGATATTGATCAACAGGATCAGACCTGTTTTAATCCCTTCCTGATTAGCTGCCTGACAAATGATTTAACCCTGCTGCGGATAGTTTTACCCGCCAACCCGGATCTTGATCGCCTGACCCGCTTCGGTGGCGTCGGCATTACGCCTGCCAGCGAGAAAGGGCACGTTGAGATTGTGCGCGAGCTGCTGGAGAAAACCGATATTAACGTCAACCACACCAACTTCGTGGGCTGGACGCCGCTACTGGAAGCGATTGTCCTCAACGATGGCGGCGCGAAACAGCAGGAAATTGTAAAACTGTTACTGGATAACGGCGCAAATCCGCACATGACCGATAAATACGGCAAAACCCCGCTCGAACTGGCGCGGGAAAAAGGCTACCACCAGATAGCAGACCTGCTGCTGGCTGCAGGCGCGTAATTCCTTCGGCCAGCCTTTTCCGGCTGGTCGCTCATTCAGACAGTATTTTACCGACGTGCCTATTGCACGACGGCGGCCCCCTTTTATCCTCATTCAGGAGAAAATAATGCCCACCAAAATCGTCATAAAAAAGAATACTTATTTTGACTCGGTGTCATTGATGTCGGTTTCCACGAAGGCCAATAAATTGCCGGGCGTTGAGCAGGCTTTTGTGGCTATGGCGACAGAAATGAACAAAGGCGTATTAAAAAATCTCGGGCTATTAACGCCGGAATTAGCGGATGCCAAAAACGGCGACTTAATAATTGTGATTAAAGGCGAGGCGGCGAATGACGAAACGCTGGCAGCCATCGAAGCGCTTTTCACCCGCAAGGAGAGCTGCGGGAGCCATGAAGCGCGTTATGCCACCCTTGCCAGTGCGAAAACCCATCGTCCTGAGAGCAACCTGGCGGTGATTTCGGTAAACGGCACGTTTGCCGCCCGCGAAGCACGTCAGGCGCTGGAAAACGATCTCAACGTCATGCTCTTCTCCGACAACGTCAGCCTTGATGATGAACTGGCGCTGAAGCAGCTGGCACACCAGAAAGGGCTGCTGATGATGGGGCCGGACTGCGGCACGGCCATTATCAACGGTACCGGGCTGTGCTTCGCCAATGCGGTGCGCCGCGGACCGATCGGTATTATCGGGGCGTCCGGGACCGGCAGCCAGGAGCTGAGCGTGCGGATCCATGAATTCGGCGGCGGCGTGTCGCAGCTGATTGGCACCGGCGGGCGCGATCTGAGCGAAAAGATAGGTGGCCTGATGATGCTGGATGCCATCGCGATGCTGGACGCTGACGACGCCACCCAGGTGATTACCCTCATCTCTAAACCGCCTGCGCCGTCGGTGGCAGAAAAAGTGCTGGCCCGCGCCCGCACCTGCCGCAAACCGGTGGTGGTCTGTTTCCTCGGTCGTCATCAGCCGCCGGCTGATGAAGGCAACCTGCAGTTCGCCCGTGGCACCAAAGAGGCGGCGCTGAAGGCCGTGCTGTTAACGGGGGTGAAAAAAGAGTCTCTTGACCTGCATCCGCTGAACTGGCCACTGATCGAAGAGGTGCGTGCCCGGCTGACACCCCAGCAGAAATACATCCGCGGCCTGTTCTGCGGCGGCACCCTGTGCGATGAGGCCATGTTCGCCGCGCTGGAGAAGTTCGACGACGTCTACAGCAACATTCAACCCGATCCGGCAAAACGGCTGGACGATATCAACGTCAGTAAAGCCCACACCTTCCTTGATTTTGGAGATGACGATTTCACCCACGGCAAACCGCACCCGATGATCGACCCGACCAACCGCATCAGCCGCCTGTTGCAGGAGGCGCGTGACCCCGAGGTGGGCGTGATCGTGATGGACTTTGTCCTGGGCTTTGGCGCGCACGAGGATCCGGTCGGCGTGATGCTTGAGGCCATAAAAGAGGCGCAGGCGACGGCGAAAGCCGATAACCGTCCGCTGGAAATTCTCGGCTATGTGCTCGGAACCGACCAGGACTCACCGTCCCTGGCACAGCAGTGTCAGCTTCTGACCGAGGCAGGGGTGATCTGGGCGAGCAGCAGCACCAACACCGGATTACTGGCACGTGAATTTGTCTTTAAAGGGGAGACTGCCTGATGACGACCTTATTTAACCAGCCGTTGAACGTGATTAACGTCGGTATCGCGCTGTTCAGTGCGGATCTCAAAAAGCAGCATATCCCCGTGACCCAGCTCGACTGGACGCCGCCGGGGCAGGGGAATTTGCAGGTTGTAGAGGCGCTGGATCAGCTGGCCTTTGCGCCACTGGCTGACAAAATCGCCGCCGCCAATAAGATTGCCCTTGAGCGCATTATCCAGTCCCATCCGGTGCTGGTGGGCTACGACCAGGCAATCAACGTCGTGCCGGGCATGACCCGCACCACCATTCTGCACGCCGGTCCGCCCGTCAGCTGGGAAAACATGTGTGGCGCAATGAAAGGGGCCGTGACCGGGGCGCTGGTGTTTGAAGGGCTGGCACGCGATATCGACGACGCGGAGCGCGTGGCGGCGTCAGGGGCGATCACCTTCTCGCCCTGCCACGAGCACGACTGCGTAGGCTCAATGGCGGGCGTCACTTCGGCATCGATGTTTATGCACATCGTTGAGAACAAAACCTACGGCAACCGGGCGTTCACTAACCTTAGCGAGCAGATGGCGAAGATCCTGCGCATGGGCGCCAACGACCAGAGCGTTATTGACCGCCTGAACTGGATGCGTGACGTGCTCGGCCCGATGCTGCGCGATGCCATGAAAATCATTGGTGAAATCGACCTGCGCCTGATGCTGGCCCAGGCGCTGCACATGGGCGACGAGTGCCATAACCGCAACAACGCCGGCACCACGCTGCTGATCCAGGCGTTGACGCCCGGGCTGATTCAGGCCGGGTATCCGGTGGCACAGCAGCGTGAGGTGTTTGAGTTCGTCGCCAGCAGCGATTACTTCTCCGGCCCGACGTGGATGGCGATGTGTAAAGCCGCCATGGATGCCGCACACGGTATTGAGTACAGCACCGTGGTCACCACCATGGCGCGTAACGGCTACAAGTTCGGCCTGCGCATCTCCGGGCTGCCGGGGCAGTGGTTCACCGGCCCGGCGCAGCAGGTGATGGGGCCGATGTTCGCGGGCTACAGGCCGGAAGACTCCGGGCTGGATATTGGCGACAGCGCCATTACCGAAACCTACGGTATCGGTGGTTTTGCGATGGCCACAGCCCCGGCGATCGTGGCACTGGTGGGTGGCACGGTGGATGAAGCCATCGATTTCTCCCGTCAGATGCGCGAGATCACCCTCGGCGAAAACCCGAACGTCACCATTCCGCTGCTCTCGTTTATGGGCATTCCAACCGCCATCGACATCACAAAAGTCGCGGGCAGCGGCATTCTGCCGGTCATTAACACCGCCATTGCCCACAAAGACGCAGGTATTGGCATGATTGGGGCGGGCATCGTTCACCCGCCGTTTAGCTGTTTTGAAAAGGCGCTGTTGACCTTCCGCGATCGCTACTTTTTATAAGGCATGCATCCATGAAAAACATGAAACTGGAGTGGAAAAGAGGTGACTGGGCGGCGTATTTCGGGTTGATGACCAACAACCTGACCAATTTGCTGACCATGATGGGGCTGCTCATTTTTGTCGTCGGCATCCCGAAGGAGATTGTTTATGGACGCATTGCGCCAGCCTTCGGGCTGGCGGTGCTGGTCGCGAGCGTCTGCTACGCGTGGTTTGGCCTGCAGATGGCGCGCCAGACCGGGCGTACGGATGTCACCGCGCTGCCGTCTGGCCCAAGCGCGCCGTCAATTTTCACCGTGACCTTTCTGGTGCTGATGCCGGTCTACCAGCAAACCGGTGATGCGGATTTCGCTATCCAGATTGGTCTGGTGTGGTGCTTCGTGGAGGCGATGATTCTGGCGGGCGGTTCGTTCCTGGGGGAAACCATCCGCAAGATGATCCCGCGTACCGTCCTGTTGTCGTGCCTGTCCGGGCTGGGCCTGCTGCTGCTGGCGATGAACCCGATGCTGCAGGCGTTTGAGGCACCTACCGTGTCGTTCATCGTGCTGCTGCTGATCTTTATTAACTGGTTTGGTAAAAAGCCGATCTTCGCCAAAATCCCGACCGGCCTGCTCTTGCTGATTGCCGGTACCGCGCTGGCGTGGATCTCCGGTCTGCAAAGCCCGGAGGCCATCAAAGCCTCAATGTCGTCGTTTGGCTTTAACCCGCCGGAAGTGCATGTCGACAGCTTTATGCAGGGACTGCCGCACGCATTACCGTACCTGGCTTCTGCCGTCCCGCTGGGTCTGGCGAACTACATTTTTGACCTGGAAAACATCGAAAGCGCCCACGCGGCGGGGGATGAGTACCCGACCCGCAAGGTGATGCTGGCAAACGGGCTGGCCTCCATGCTCGGGGGTCTGATGGGTAACCCGTTCCCGGTGACGGTTTACGTCGGCCACGCGGGCTGGAAAGCGATGGGGGCCAGCATTGGCTACACGCTGGCCTCCGGTGTGACCATGTTTATCGTACCGCTGTTCGGGCTGGGGGCGTTTATGCTCGCCATCATACCGATGACCGCCATCGTGCCGATTCTGGTGTTTATCGGGGTGGTGACCGCCAACCAGGTAGTAAGGGAAACGCCCAAAGTGGAGGTCCCCGTGATCTTCATCTGCCTGTTCCCGTGGATCGCTAACTGGGCGCTGACCATGATGAACAGCGTGATGGGCGCGGCGGGGACCAGTGCGGCGAAAATTGGCACCGACGTGCTGCACAGCAAAGGTATCTACTACCAGGGACTGGTGCATCTGGGTAACGGCGCACCGCTCGCCAGCATGCTGTGGGGCTGCATCGCTATCTTCGCCATCATCAACAAACCGCTGCGCGGAACCGTGGCCGCCGCCGTTGGGGCGTTGCTGGCGCTGTTCGGCGTGATCCACGCGCCAGTGGTTGGCTTTGCCGAAGGCAGTTCGCTGATGTTTGTCACGGCCTACCTGATGATGGGGGGCATGTTTGTGGTGAAGCATTTTCTTGATAGCCGCGACGCGGTGAGCGCGGCAGCGCCGGTTTCGGAGTCCTGATAATGGCTGATGTCCTCACCCCGCACCATTTCAAAGGAAACACTATGAAAGAGCTCATGGTCGTCGCCATTGGCGGCAACAGCATTATCAAAGATAACGCCAGTCAGTCCATTGAACACCAGTCACAGGCCGTGAAATTGGTTGCAGAGTCAGTGCTGGAGATGCTGGCGTCTGACTATGACATCGTGCTCACTCACGGTAATGGCCCCCAGGTGGGGCTGGATCTGCGCCGCGCTGAAATTGCTCACGAGCGGGAAGGGCTACCCCTCACGCCGCTGGCAAACTGCGTGGCGGATACCCAGGGCGGTATCGGCTACCTGATCCAGCAGGCGCTCAATAACCGCATGGCCGCCCACGGCGAGCAAAAAGCGGTCACGGTCGTCACGCAGGTGGAAGTGGATAAACACGATCCAGGTTTCGCCCATCCCACCAAACCTATCGGCGCGTTTTTCAGTGAGACGCAGCGTGATGCGCTCCAGCATGCCCATCCTGACTGGCATTTTGTTGAAGACGCCGGGCGCGGTTATCGCCGGGTGGTGGCCTCACCGCAGCCGCTGCGTATCGTTGAAGCGGAGGCTATCAAGACCCTGACGCAAAAAGGCTTTGTGGTGATCGGGGCGGGCGGTGGTGGTATTCCGGTGGTGCGCACAGCGCAGGGGGATTACCAGAGCGTCGATGCGGTGATTGATAAGGATCTCTCGACCGCGCTGCTGGCCCGCGAGATCCATGCCGACGTGCTGGTGATCACCACCGGGGTGGAGAAAGTGTGCATCAACTTTGGTAAGCCGGACCAGCAGGCGCTGGATACGGTGAATGTGGCGCAGATGAAACGCTACGTGGCGGAGGGGCACTTCCCGGCGGGCAGCATGCTGCCGAAAATCGTCGCCTCGCTGGCGTTTCTGAACGACGGCGGCAAGCGCGTGATCATCACCTCGCCGGACTGCCTGCCTGCGGCGCTGCGCGGTGAGACCGGTACCCACATTGTGAATGCGTAAGTAAAAGGAAGAGAAGATGAGTGAGAATAAAAGCCGACGCGAGTTTATTAGCCAGAGCGGCAAAATGGTTACCGCCTGCGCCCTGTTTGGCACCACTGGCTCCGTCGCGTATGCTGCAGAGACCGCGAAACCACGTTGTGAGACAGGCAAAACCATGAACATTACCGCCAGACACTACTACCTGGATAACGTGCTGCTGGAGGCCGGGTTCAACGTTGACGGCGGCGTGGCGACAAGCACCCGCACCGAACTGAAAACACTCGAAATTAATGACGGCAAAATTGTCGCCCTGCGTGATAACAAAAGCCATGGCGATGCCACGCTGCCACACTATGATGCAGGCAGTAAGCTGATGCTGCCGGCGATGCGCGACATGCATATTCACCTGGATAAAACCTTTTACGGCGGTCCCTGGCATTCCCTTAACCGCCCGGCGGGCACGACCATTCAGGACATGATCCGTCTTGAACAAAAATTGCTGCCAGAGTTACAGCCTTACACGCAGGAGCGTGCGGAAAAGCTTATCGACCTGATCCAGTCGAAAGGCTCCACTCTCGCTCGCAGCCACTGCAATATTGAGCCGACATCCGGCCTGAAGAATCTGGAAAATCTCCAGGCCGTCTTAGCGCGCCGCAAGCCGGGGTTTGACTGTGAAATTGTCGCCTTCCCGCAGCACGGCTTGCTGTTATCGCACTCCGAAACGCTGATGCGCGAGGCCATGCAGGCTGGCGCACACTACGTGGGCGGTCTGGATCCGACTAACGTGGACGGTGCGATGGAAAAATCCCTCGACACCATGTTCCAGATTGCGCTGGATTATGACAAAGGGGTGGACATCCACCTGCATGAAACCAGCCCGGCAGGCGTCGCGGCGGTGAACTACATGGTAGAGACCGTGGAGAAAACGCCCGCGCTGAAGGGGAAACTGACCATCAGCCACGCCTTCGCGCTGGCCACGCTCAACGAGCAGCAGGTCGATGAAATCGCCACCCGCATGGCGGCGCAGCAGGTGACCATTGCCTCTACGGTGCCGATTGGCACCCTGCATATGCCGCTGAAGCAACTCCGTGACAAGGGGGTGTTCGTCATGACCGGCACCGACAGCGTCATTGACCACTGGTCGCCGTATGGGCTGGGCGATATGCTGGAAAAAGCCAATCTTTACGCCCAGCTCTATATTCGCCCGAATGAACAGACGCTCTCCCGCGCGCTGGGTATCGCCACCGGTGATGTGCTGCCGTTGAACGACAAAGGCGAGCGCGTGTGGCCCAAAGCGCAGGACGATGCCAGCTTTGTGCTGGTGGACGCTTCCTGTTCCGCCGAGGCCGTGGCGCGGATTTCACCGCGTACCGCGACCTTCCATAAGGGCCATCTTGTGTGGGGCAGCGTCTCCTGACGCCACGTCGGGGTATTGCTACAGGTGATACCCCGACAGACGCAGCTCGCGATCAATCCACTCAACAAACTGCTGGATCTTCCAGGTGCGCTCGTTCATGTGCGGCATCACCAGATGATGCGCATTAATGGCGATCCCCGTTTCATCTGGTAGCACCTGCACCAGGGAGCCATCGTTCAGGTGATCGGTGGCCATCATCTTGCTTTCCAGAATAAATCCCAGCCCCATGCGCGCGGCTTCAAAGCTCATGTAGGAACGATCAAAACTCAGGCTGAAGTTGAGCCAGGGGCGGTCGATATTGTGCCAGGCAAACCATTTTTCCCAGTTGACGAGGGTGCTGGTCGACGAGATAAGCGCCTGTGAAAGCAGGTCCTGCGGCGTGTTGACGGGATGTGCGTGCAGATATGCCGGTGAGGCCAGCACCACCAGCGCATCGTTTTTAATGGTCATGACCCTGTAAGCGTCCCAGTCCGGGATGCCGTGGCGAATATCAATATCGATGTTATCGCGTGCAAACTGCAGGTTCTCGTAGGAGCAGGAAAGATTGACCGTAATATCCGGGTATTCACTGCGAAATTTGCCGAGCCGGCGCAATAACCACGTCAGGCCAAACGTTGGTGAAGAGTGAACGCGCAATACCGGATTATCGGCCTCTTTCATCACCTGTTCGGTTGCACGGCCGATGGCGCTCATCGCTGCGGAGACGTCGCGCAGATATTTTTCCCCCGTCGGGGTCAAGGTCACGCCTTTGCCGCTGCGGATAAATAACTTCTTCCCCATCCAGGATTCCAGCGAGGCGATCTGATGACTGACGGCTGACGCGGTGACGTTAAGCTGTTCGGCTGCCAGATGGATACTGAGAGAGTTGGCCACGGCGATAAAGGACTGAATATTTCGCAGCGAGGGTATGGGGAGGGTCTGGCGATCCTGCGCGGGCATGGCTCACTCCTTTTAAACGAGACAATTTTAAAAAACATAACATTGCGGCATCGCGTCAGCAATTTTTACCCGGCTGAATGGATTAAACATGATCCTGTTCACAGTGTTTTATCGATGAATATTGATGAGAGTTACATTTTATTTTTATGACCTGCATCGCGTATCAAATTTATCTCAGCAATAAATGAGTTTTATTGAATGGTGTTTCGTTCGATAGCCGATATATTGACGTTGAACGCATAAATAAAACGACTCACGTTGTTCGAATAATGAGGTAAAACATGTCTCGTATAGAACAAGTTGCCCCCTACATAGCGACAAAGAAAACCACTTACCGTTTCGTTGTACTGGCATTAATTTTTATTGTGTATGCCATTAACTATGCCGACCGAACAAATATTGGTGCTGTACTTCCTTTTATCATCGACGAGTTTCATATCAATAATTTCGAAGCCGGTGCGATCGCCAGTATGTTCTTTTTGGGATACGCCCTGAGCCAAATACCGGCGGGCTTTTTTATCGCCAAAAAGGGCATTCGCGGGATGGTGGCGCTGTCGATATTTGGCTTCTCGGCGTTTACCTGGTTGATGGGGACTGCGACCTCAGTGCTGGGCCTGAAGTTTATCCGCCTGGGGCTGGGGTTAACCGAGGGACCATGCCCGGTGGGGTTGGCATCAACGATCAATAACTGGTTTCCACCAAAAGAGAAGGCCACGGCGACCGGCGTCTATATTGCTGCCACCATGTTTGCCCCCATTCTGGTGCCGCCGCTGGCAGTGTGGATTGCCATGACATGGGGCTGGCGCTGGGTCTTTTTCTCTTTTGCTATTCCGGGGCTGGTCATTGCTGTCCTGTGGTATTTACTGGTACGTACCCGGCCTTCCGAGAGCCCTTTCGTGTCAAAGGCCGAACTGGAGACCATTACCGCAGGTCAGGCGACACCGGATGCCAGACGGGAAAATATCGTGATTTCCCCCGGCTTCTCCCGCCTTGACCGTCTGATCCGCGTACGGGATCTGTCGCCCATCAGCACGGTAAAAGGTCTGTTCACATCGAAAAATATTCTCGGTGACTGTGTGGCCTACTTCATGATGGTCAGCGTGCTGTATGGCCTGTTGACCTGGATACCGCTTTATCTGGTGAAAGAAAAAGGCTTTACGTTCATGAGTATGGGCCTCGTCGCGAGTATGCCGTGTATCGGCGGTTTTATCGGCGCGATTTTTGGCGGCTATGTCTCCGATAAATGGCTCGGGCGCAGGCGTAAACCGACCATGATGTTTACAGCCATCAGCACCGTACTGATGATGGTCATCATGCTGAATATCCCGCAAAGCACCGTTGCGGTTTGTGTCGGCCTCTTTTTTGTTGGTCTCTGTCTGAATATAGGCTGGCCCGCCTTCACCGCTTATGGAATGGCCGTCGCGGACAGCAAAACGTATCCCATCGCCGCATCAATTATTAATAGCGGCGGTAATCTCGGCGGATTTGTTTCGCCGATGCTGGCAGGTTATCTGCTGGATAAAACAGGAAGCTTTAATTCTGTCTTTATTTATTTCGGTATTTGCGCAGCAATTGGATTAGTCATGATTATCTTGCTGGAAGAACCGAAATAATAAATAAAACCTCTCTTACAATACTGGAGTAAATATATGCTTCTGAAAGATAAAGTCGCCGTGATTACCGGCGCGGCTTCTGTGCGCGGTTTGGGTTTCGCCACGGCAAAATTATATGCCGAGCAGGGCGCGAAAGTGGTCATTATTGATTTAGATGCCGAGGCCAGCCAGCGTGCGGCTGCATGTCTGGGTGAAGGGCATCTGGGGCTTGCGGCAAACGTCAGCAACGAGTTGCAGGTGAACGCAGCCATTGAGCAGGTTCTGGGTAAATATGGGCGCATCGACATTCTGGTGAATAACGCCGGGATAACCCAGCCGCTCAAACTGATGGATATTAAGCGCGACAATTACGATGCCGTACTGGATGTCAGCCTGCGCGGTACGCTGCTGATGTCCCAGGCGGTGATTCCCACTCTGCGCGCACAGAAGTCCGGCAGCATTGTCTGTATCTCTTCAGTTTCGGCACAGCGCGGCGGCGGTATTTTTGGCGGCCCGCACTACAGCGCTGCAAAAGCTGGCGTGCTGGGGCTGGCCAAAGCCATGGCCCGTGAGCTTGGGCCGGATAATGTGCGCGTGAACTGCATCACCCCGGGGCTTATCCAGACGGACATCACCGCTGGCAAGCTGAGCGATGAGATGAAAACCGCCATTCTGGCGGGTATTCCGCTCAACCGTCTTGGTGATGCACAGGATGTTGCCCGTGCCGCGCTGTTCCTGGGGAGCGATCTCTCTTCTTATTCCACCGGTATCACGCTCGACGTGAACGGCGGCATGCTGATCCATTAAGGGGAGACGAGAATGACGAATACGACAGTTCAACAGGTTGCCGCGGCCGCGTGGCGCATTCGCCGCTACGCGCTGCGAATGGGCGAAGTACAAGGTCAGGGCTATATCGGTCAGGCGCTGGGCTATGCCGACGTGCTGGCAACTGCGTTTGCGCACGGTATGACCTTCAGGGCTCAGGAGCCGGAGTGGGAAGGCCGCGACCGCTTCCTGCTCTCCCACGGACATTACGCCATTGCGTATTATGCGGCGCTGATCGAGGCGGGGATCGTTCCTGAAGAGGAACTTGAAACCTACGGCTCGGATGACAGCCGCCTGCCGATGTCCGGCATGGCAACGTATACACCCGGCATGGAGATCTCCGGCGGTTCTCTGGGGCAGGGACTCAGCATTGGTGTGGGAATGGCGCTGGGGCTGAAACACAAACAGAGCACGGCGTGGGTAATTAACTCCATGTCTGACGGTGAGCTGGACGAAGGTTCGACCTGGGAAGCCGCCATGTCAGCCGCGCATCATGGGCTCTCGAACCTGATTGTGCTGGTGGACATTAACCGGCAACAGGCGGACGGTAATTCACATAACATCCTCGGTTTTGAGCCGCTGGAAGATAAGTGGACCTCCTTTGGCTGGTATGTACAACGCGTTAACGGTAACGATATCCCCGCGCTGGTGTCGGCGTATGATAATGCCAGACGCTATCCCGAACAACAGCCGCGCGTCATCTTGTGCGACACGCTGATGGGCAAGGGCGTACCTTTCCTCGAGCAGCGTGACAAGAACCATTTTATTCGCGTGGATGCCGATGAGTGGCAAAAGGCGCTCGCCGTGCTCGATGCGAATAAACCAGAAGGAGTCCTGTAATGAGCCAGCCCGTCGAAAATAAACCGCGTTTAACCACCTCCGCCATGATTGCCTCGATTGCAGAGGAAGGGCAGGAAACCCGGGCCGCGCCGTTTGGCCACGCGCTGGTGAAACTGGCGGCTCAACGCCAGAACATTGTCGGCATGACGGCAGATTTATCGAAATATACCGACCTGCATATCTTTGCTCAGGCATACCCTGAACGTTTCTTCCAGATGGGAATGGCGGAACAGCTGTTAATGGGGGCGGCAGGTGGGATGGCCAAAGAGGGCTTTATTCCCTTTGCCACCACCTATGCCGTGTTCGCCACCCGCCGTGCCTACGATTTTATTCATCAGGTCATTGCTGAGGAACACCTCAACGTCAAGATTTGCGCCGCGCTACCGGGGTTGACCACCGGCTACGGGCCAAGCCATCAGGCAACGGAAGATATTGCGATCATGCGCGGCATTCCGGGCATGACCATTATCGATCCTTGCGATGCGATTGACACCGAACAGGCGGTGCCTGCCATTGCCAGCCACGAAGGGCCGGTTTATATGCGTTTGTTACGCGGTAAGGTTCCGGTGGTGCTGGATCAGTACAATTACCGGTTTGAAATAGGCAAAGCCGCGCTGCTGGAAGAGGGCAGTGATGTGCTGATTATCGCCTCAGGGCTGATGACCATGCGCGCACTGGAGGCGGCAAAGCAGTTGCGCAAGGATAATGTCAGCGTTGCGGTACTTCACTCGCCCACGATTAAGCCCCTGGATGAAGCGACCATTCTGGCGCAAGCCGCGAAACCTGGACGTCTGGTTATCGTGGCTGAAAACCACAGTAGCGTTGGCGGGCTTTGTGAAGCCGTGGCGTCGCTGTTGATGCGCCATCGCGTTAACGTCGACTTTGACACCGTTGCGTTGCCGGATGCTTTCCTTGATGCGGGTGCGCTACCGACCCTTCACGCGCGTTACGGGATTTCAACTGCCGCCATGGTGGAGAAGATCCGGCGCAGGCTCTGATTTTCAGACGGGTATGTTGTCAACGGGCGAGGGGTGTTTTACCCTCGCCTCTGTTGCGATAAAGGAGTCCGTCATGGCACAAAACATCTACGACAACCCGGCGTTTTTTGAAGGCTATGCCCGGCTACCGCGTTCGGTGCAGGGGCTGGACGGCGCACCGGAATGGCCTGCGCTGAAAAGCATGCTGCCACCGTTATCCGGCAAGTCAGTTATCGATCTTGGCTGCGGTTACGGCTGGTTCTGTCGCGCTGCACGCGCGCTGGGGGCGGCAGAAGTGACCGGCGTTGATCTCTCCGAAAAGATGCTCGCCCGGGCGGCTGAACTGACGGATGACGCGAAAATTCACTATCAGCGCAGCGATCTGGCATCTCTGGCGTTACCTGAGCACAGCGTTGATTTGATCTACAGTTCACTGGCGCTGCACTACCTGCCGGCGCTGGAGACCCTGTTTGATAAAATCCGGCGGGCGCTTAAACCCGGCGGCAGCCTCGTCTTTTCAATGGAACATCCGATTTACACCTGCGCCACACGTCAGGGCTGGCTAACCGACGACAACGGCGAGCGTTTCTGGGGCGTTAATCGCTATCAGGATGAGGGCGAGCGCGTCAGCAACTGGCTGGCGGACGGGGTGATCAAATACCACCGTACGCTGGGTACCACGCTCAATGCACTTATTAAGGCGGGGCTGACAATAACGGAAGTGAACGAATGGGGACCAACGCAGGCACAAATTGATGCCTGGCCCTCGCTGGCCGAAGAGGCGGAACGTCCGATGCTGGTCCTGATTTCTGCCGCTAAGGCTCAGTAACCCACTTTGTACACCCGTCCATTCTGCACCCCTTCCACGCTGCGACGATAGGCCTGCGCCACCGTTGCGGCGGGAACACTTTCAAAGCCCGGGAAGAAGCCTTCGTACGCTTCCGCTGATTCGGTAAGTACCGTCGGGCTAATCAGGTTGATGCGGATCCCGCGCGGCAGTTCACAGGCCGCGGCGCGGACAAACCCTTCCAGGGCGGCGTTCACCGTGGTGGCATTCACCCCCTGAGCGATAGGCTCATGCGCCACGATCCCGCTTATCAGGGTGATGGAGCCACCTTCATTGAGGTAATGCTGGCCGGTCAACGCCAGACGAACCTGTCCCAGCAGCTTATCCTGCAAGCCCTGGTTGAAATCGCTGTCTTTCATGGTCGCGAGCGGGCCGAAGTGCAGGCCGCCACTGGCAGAGACAATCGCATCCACCGCACCGATGTTTTCAAACAATGCCTGCACGCTGGCCTGAGAGGTGATATCCACCTGGTAGTCGCCCTGCGTGCGACCCACGCGGATCACGTCGTGGCGACGGCTCAGCTCTTCTGTTACCGCACGACCGACCGTACCGCTGGCACCAATAATCACGATTTTCATAGCTGACTCCTTAGGTTGTGAGCCTTCATTCTTTAATAAATCAAAACTCAGATAAACTGGGCTAAAGTTAGAGGATTGCTAACCAGAGGTTTGGAATATGGATAAGCTTCGCAGCATGGAGACCTTCATTGCTGTCGTTGAGAGCGGCAGTTTTACCGGCGCGGCAGGCCGCCTGGAGATGTCGGCGGTGATGGTGGGGAAGTACATTGCGTTGCTGGAGTCTCAGCTCGGCACCCGGCTGCTGGAGCGAAATACGCGGCGTCAAAGTCTGACGGACGCCGGGCGGGTCTATTTCGACGAGGCGAAGCGGGTGCTGGAGCAGGTTTCTATCGCCGAAAGCGCGGTTGAGCGACTGCGTGCCGCCCCAGCCGGGACCTTGCGGGTCACGGCGCCCACCTCGTTTGGCGGTTGTGTGATTGCCCCCCTCACCGCGACCTTTTTGCAGCGCTACCCGGACGTGCGCGTGGAGCTGGATCTGACCAACCGGATGGTGGATCTGGTGGATGAAGGGGTCGATCTGGCCATTCGAATTGGTGACATTCATAACGACGATCTGGTGGCGAAATACCTCTGCCCGTATCGAATGGTGATCTGCGCGGCCCCGGCGTATCTGGCGCGTTACGGCACGCCGCGAACGCCTGCCGATCTGGCGGATCATCTCTGCCTGTCACACACGGTGTGGACCGCACGTAACGAATGGCGGCTGCCGGGGGGTGAAGGCGAGATGAGCTGGAAGCGCGATGCCATTCTGCGCTGCAACGATGGCTATGGGCTACGGATGGCGGCGAGAGCGGGGGCGGGATTATTACTGCAACCCGAAGTGCTGGTGGCAGAAGAGCTGGCGAGCGGCAGGCTGGTGCAGGTGCTGGAGAACTACACGCCTGCGCCACGACCGGTACATTTGCTGTGGCGCCAGGATTTACGTCCGCTACCCAAGCTCACGCAATTTGTCGCGCATATTCTGCAGGGCGCGGAATATTTCGGCCATGCAGTTGAAGAAAAGTAATTATCAAAGCCGCAGACTTATGCTACTAAGATTAGGCACATTATAAAAAAAGAAGGTAAGCAAAGAATGTCTGTGAATAAACTCGCCAGCAGCGCACAGGGCCTGCAATCATCTGCCATCCGTGAATTATTAAAACATAGCAAAATGGCCGGGGTGATTTCGCTGGGTGGCGGTATTCCTAACCCTGCACTGTTCGATCATGAAGGCCTGAAAATTGCCGCTGATGCCGTATTATCACAGCATTTTGGTGAAGCTTTTCAGTACGGTCTGACCGAAGGCATCCCGGGGCTGCGTGAAGAAATTAAGCTCATCTGTGAAGGCCGCGGGATCTCCTGCAAGGCCGATGACGTGGTCATTACGTCCGGTTCGCAACAATCTCTCGACGTGCTGGCGCGGGCGTTAATTAACCCGGGCGATACCGTCGTCGTCGAACGTCCAACGTATCTCGCGGCACTGCAGGTATTTGGTCTGGCACAGGCCAAATTTGAATCCGTGGGCACCGATGGCGACGGAATGAAAGTGGATGAACTTGAAGCACTGGTGGCGAATAAAACCATCAAGGCGGTTTATATTGTTCCGACATTTGGTAACCCGGGTGGGGTAACGCTTTCTGAGGTGCGTCGTAAACAGCTGGTGGAATTATCGAAGCGCTATGACTTCGTTATTATCGAAGACGATCCGTACAGCGAAATTAATTATACCGATGAAGTGTTCCGCCCGTTAATTGCCCATGCCAAAGATATCGGCAATGAAGAGAACGTCGTCTATACTTCGACCTTCTCCAAAATCCTCGCGCCGGGCACTCGTGTGGGCTGGGTGCTGGTACCGGAGTGGCTGAAACGCGCGGTGGTTAATCTCAAGCAAACCACCGATCTGCACACCAGCACGCTGTCACAGCTGATGACCTACGAGTACCTGAAAACCGGTCGTCTGGCCGATCAGATTAAAATGATCCGTGAAGCCTACCGCCAGAAATACCAGACCTTTGCAAATGAACTGGAGGCGGAACTGGGTGATGTCATGACGTTCCATAAGCCGAAGGGTGGAATGTTCCTGTGGGCCAAAATGAACAATGGCATCAACACCACGCGCTGGCTGGAAAAAACGTTAAGCAACGGCGTGGTTTTTGTGCCGGGTGAGTTCTTCTATTGCAATGAGCCAGACCATACGACGCTGCGCATGTCGTTTGTCACGCCAACCGATGAAGAGCTGAAAGAGGCGGTTCGTCGCCTGAAAAAATCGCTGTAACAGACCTGCGCATAATGGCACCTGTGTTGTTATGCGCATTACTTGTGCAGTGCGGCCAGCGCCGCAAGCGTTCATGGTGAACCCCATGTTTGAATTTCTGATCGGTATCCTCACGCACACCCCCGTCTGGGTGTGGGTTCTGTTTATCTTTCTCATCTCCCGCGGCCTCAACGCCCGTAAGCCTGCCACCGTTACGCTGGAAAGGCTGGCCATCATTCCTGCCATCTTTCTTATCTGGGATATCTACGATCTGGTGGTCTATCGCGATCTTACTCTCGCGACGGTGGCCCTTTGGGTTGCGGGAATTGTGGCGGGCGCGACGCTGGGGTATGTGCTGATTAAGCAGACGGTCATCACCCGCACCGACGCGCCGCGCACCCTTTATCGCCAGCCGGACTACACGGCACTGCCGTTTATGATGCTGGCATTTGGGGTGAAATACGTGCTGGGGGTGATGAACGCCCTCTCTCCCCAGACGTTGCAACAGCCCGCCATGAGCGCGCTGGCGATAGTCTCCGGCGGGGTATTTGCCGGGGTGTTTATCGGGAAGTTTACGCGCTATGTAGGGGTATATCTCAGCAGCACACCGCAACCGGCTGAGTAACGTTAGCCCGTTGCATGGGCCAGCGCGCGAGCAGAAGCTTCACCGTTGGCTACTCGCGTGACTTCGTGGATCCGGCAGATTTTTCCTGCGCATAGCGTGGCAAACATATAAACCTCTATTTCAGCCTGATGGCCTTCGGGATACGTGACGGTCACGATATGCCGGTCAGCCAGCAGTGTGTCATGACACCCTATCTGTTCCACGCGGAAGGCGATATCGCGGATCTGCGAACGCACGTGCTCCAGGTGCTGAATAAAGCCAGAATAATCAAGCAAATGACCGTCCGTGATCTGCTGATACGCTGGCGAAAAAACGTCTTTCGGATCAATCTCGCCTTTAAACAGGCCGGTCAGCAAACGGGACATTTCCTCACGCAAAATAGCATTGTCAGACTGGGTAAGCAGGCGGGTGATGATGTTCATGATGACTCCTCGTTGCGTTGAGCCGCCATTATCCTTGACAGACAGAGACGTAGTTTCTGTAATAAGCCAATGAATACCGATTTTCGGCCAAATAACGTGGTCAGCTTTGAGACACTTTTGCATCCAGGTGGATACCATACGCCGTGGCATAGCCATCAGGCCGGTCAGCTCTGGCGGATTACGACGGGTCTGCTGGTTGTCGAAACAGCGTCTGGGCGTTCGGTTGTACCGGCGCAACATATCGGCTGGATCCCGCCTGGTCAGGAGCATGCTGCCTTTTCCGGAAGTGCGATTGACGGTCATGCGATCTATCTGGATCCCGCAGGGTGTGAAGCGCTGCCCGGTGAAACGACGCTTTTCGAACCCGACGAGCTCACCAGCGCGTTGTTTTCACGCTTAAACGCTGAAGGAAGCGGGTACGATACGCGAAAGCTCACCCTGCTGCTGGATGAACTGGCGCGGGGCCGTCAGGTGCGCTATCTGCTGCCCATGCCAGCCGATCCCCGATTAAAGAAGGTAGCCAGCCATCTGATGCTACGTGTGGACGACAACCAGACGGTTGAGCACTATGCCTCCCTTGCGGGAATGAGCGTGCGGACATTCCACCGTCGGTTTAGCGCGGAAACGGGAATGAACGTTGTTAACTGGCGGCAACTTGCCCGCGTAATGCGGGCAATGGAGTGGCTGGCAGCAGGTAAACCGGTTGGCTGGATCGCGCTGTCGTGCGGCTACAACAGTATCAGCGCGTTTATTGAGGTTTTCAGAGCCTTTACCGGCAAAACGCCCGGGCAGTGGGCGCTTAAAGAAGCCCCTTCTGTGCGAAGGTAATGCGCGTGGCTTCGTTCAGATCCAGTGCTTTAAGTGCTTCAGGGCGGACCCAGGCAACCTCCTGAAACTCGTCGTTAAACGTTACCTGCCGATTTGTGCTGATGCAGTCGAAAATCAGGTAAATCATATAAATCTCTTCCGTGGTGCCATCGGCATAGGTTTTCACCCGAATGTCATCGCGAAACGCCCAGGGTTTGACCTCCGTGATCTCCAGCGCGTCGCCCAGCTCTTCGCGAATTTCACGGCGCAGCGCCTGCTCCATGGTTTCTCCCGGCTCCATCCCGCCGCCCGATAATGCCCACTGGCCGGGAAATACGCCGCGGTCATCGGCCATTTTGCACAGCAGATACGCCCCGTCGTTCTGAATGATGGGGCAGACAATAGTTCGTTGACGCATGGTTTCTTCCTGAAAAATGAGTTTGGGCTATTTTAACAGAAGGCGGAAAGGGAAAAGGTAAACGAGGTCAGACTTTCGCCGCTGGCTTAAGCGGTATTGTTGCGGGTTATGGATGCCATGACTCCGGCCCTCTTCCACGAGAGAGGGCCGGAGAAACAAACAGCCAGTGATTAGCGCTCTCGCAGCGCCTCTTTCGCCCGGTTGAACGGCTTGATCATGTAATCCAGCACCGTTTTCTCACCGGTTTTAATGTCCACCGTCGCAATCATCCCCGGCACGATTGAGAAGTGCCTGCCTGCTTTATTCACCAGGTAATCCTGGCTGGTGCGGATAAATACCCGGTAATAGAACACCTCCGGCTTGGCTTCGTCCTGAATGGTGTCCGGCGAAATGGTTTCAACCACGCCGTGCAGCCCGCCATAAATGGCGTAATCGTAGGCGGTGATTTTTACCAGCGCTTCCTGATTCGGATGGATAAAGGCGATATCGCGCGGGGAGAGGCGGGTTTCGATCAGCAGGTGATCGTCCACCGGTACAATCTCCATCAGCTCGCCGTTAGGCGGGATGACGCCACCGATGGTGGTGACTTTGATGTTTTTCACGATCCCGCGCACCGGAGATTTCACCGTTAAGCGGGTCACTGAATCCTCGCGGCCTTTGAGGATCGCCGAGACCATATCCACTTCAGCGTTGGCCTTGGATAACGCCTCGCGGGCCTGAACATAGTACTGGGATCGCACGTCGGTGAGTTTCAGCTCCAGATCGCTTTTCTGCCGCTGCAGGCGCAGTACCTCCACGTGGCTGGCGGCGCCGGTTTTCACCAGACGCTGAGTGATCGCCAGCTCCTTATTCGCAAGATCCAATGCCGCACGCAGCTCCCGCTGGGTATCTTCCAGCTGCGCACGGCGTGAATTATAGAGCCGGGTTTCGGCAGCGGTCAGATCGGTCCACTTCGCCAGCGAAGGGGGAAATTTCAGTGGCAGATCGTTTACCTCGGCGTACAGTCGCACGCTGGAGGCCAGCGAGGCACGGTAGCGCGCCGCGCTTTCACCAACGTTAGATTCTGAACGCGTGGGATCGAGTCGCGCCAGCACTTGTCCGGCCTGCACCTGGTCACCCTCATGGACGTTCAGCTCGGTGAGGATCCCCCCGTCGAGCGACTGTAAAACCTGCTCGCGCGAACTGGGGATCACTTTGCCCGTGCCGGTTGAGACTTCATCCAGCACGCCAAACCACGCCCAGACGCCAAGTACCACGAACATCAGTAAAGAGAAGATAACAATCCGCCGCGCACCGGTGTAGCCGCTTTCGGAGTCGAGCGCATTGTCCAGGTCGTCCATTGCGGCGACGTCACGCTGACTGATTTTCATTTTTCCACTCCCGTCCGGTTGCTGCCTGCTGCTGTTGCTGCTGCATGCGGCTGTTGTTCAGTGCCTGTGCTTTCGGCGCGTCCATCACCAGCATTCCCTCTTTGAGCACCACGACGCGCTCCACCAGTTCCAGCACCGGCACGCGATGCGTGGCGACAATCAGGGTGCGGTTGCCAAGCCAGGCGCTCAGACGCTGGATAAATTCCCGCTCGGTGTGCTCATCGAGCGACGCAGTCGGTTCATCCATCAGCACAATATTGGGGTCGCGAAGCAGCATGCGCGCCAGCAGAATGGATTGCCGCTGGCCGCCGGATAACCCCACGCCGTTCTCCATAATTGGGTAGTCCAAACCCTTCGGCAGTTTCTGCACAAAGCCCGCAGCGCCGGTTAACTCCAGCACCTCGAAAATCTCCTCATCGGTGGCGCGCGGCATGCCGAGGGTGATGTTTTCGCGCAGGGTGCCGTAAAAGAGCCGGGCGTTCTGGGTCATAAAGCCGACGTTACGCCGGACATCGGCGACATCGAGGTGCGGGAGGCTGAAGTTATCGAGCCGCAATTCACCGCCGGCGAGATCCATTCCGCCCGCCATCGCCTGCAGCAGGGTCGATTTTCCGGCGCCGTTACGCCCGAGGATCGCCACTTTTTCACCTGGCTTAATCTCCAGACGGTTAATGCGCAGGGCCATGCGCGGATCTTCCGGGTGATAGCGGAACTGTGCCTGCTCGAAAAGATAGTGACCGCGCAGTACGTCCTGGCGGATCGGCGTCTCCTCACGCTGGTTTTCTGTGGGGAGCTGCATAATGCTGTCCAGTCCCTCTTTCGCCGCTTTGACCTGCTGCCAGCGCGCCAGCACGCCGCACAGGGTAGCCATCGGAGCGATCATGCGTGAGGCCAGCATCGAGGCGGCGACCACCGAACCGGTCGTCAGCGTGCCGTCGATCACCATCGGCGCACCGACCACGATCACCCCGGCATAGACCAGGCTCTGAATCGTCATTCCCCAGCTGATCAGATTCTGGGTCAGTTCACGGGTGCGCAGGCCAGATTCAGCGGTGATCTGGATGTAGCTGTTCCACTGCTGCAAAAAGCGGTTTTCCGCCTGCATCAGCTTTATGTCCTCCAGCCCCTGCACGCTCTCCACCAGCACGGCGTTGCGCAGGGTGGATTCATGCGCCGACTGCTTCGCCAGCTCTGCCAGCTTTTTCTGCAGCAGCAGACCGGGCAGGACCATGATCACCGCGGCGACCGGTGCGATCCACGCCAGTTGGGGAGCGATGATCGCCAGCACCACCACGAACAGGAAAAAGAAGGGCAGATCGACAATTGTGGAGATGGTGGAGGAGGTGACCATCTCGCGGATCTGCTCCAGCTCGCGTAGCTGGGAGATAAAGCTGCCGGTCGAGCGAGGAATGGCGCTGTTGCGCAGCCGCAGGGCGTGACCGAAGACCCGATCCGATACGCGCAGATCGGAGCGTTTGCCCAGCAGATCCATAATGTGCCCGCGTGCCACGCGTAGCACAAAGCCAAACAGGGTGGCGATCAGCACGCCGATGGTCAGGACATACAGCGTCGGGTAGGACTGCGCGGGGATCACCCGGTCATACACCTGCATGGAAAAGACAATCCCCGACAGGGACAGGACGTTAATGAACAGCGCGGCGAGCATTACCCAGCTGTAGGGGCGCAAGTCGCGCATCACCAGCCGGTAAAGCCAGTCCGGACGGTATTTCGAAATATAGGCATCCACGCGGCTGTCTTTCAGCGCGGCCAGTGGGCGCAGGGCAATGACGTGGCGGATGGCGGGCAGCATGGCGGTCATCGAAAGCCGGTTGGTGTAGGTCTGATCGTCGAAAAAGCTGACCTCCAGCGTATCGTGGCCATCGAAATGTTCGATCACGCCGATCCTGCCGTCGTTCATTGCCGCCACGACCGGCAGACGCCAGCTGTTGATCGCCTGCTGATCCGCCGTCAGCAGCTGAAACGACAGCCCTGCTTCACGGGCCAGCTGAGTCAGTGCGGGCACCATCGGTTTGCCTTTTAGCCACGGCGCGCCCGCGAGCAGCGCACCGGGGGAGCAGGCGACGCGGTAGCGCGTGGCGACAAAACCAAAGGCCTGCGCCCACTGCGCCAGGGCCTCATCCGTCATGGTCTCACCTTGCGGGATATCGCGTTGCTTCATGGCTGGATCTCCACGGTCTGGATGGTGCGGTTATCAAGATCGAACGCGTGACGCAATTGCCCGGTGTTATAGAGGCAGTTGAGCTGCAGCTGGTGCAACTGTCCGAGGGTCTGCTGCTGGGTAAAACGCGCCTGATAGACCTCCTGCTCGGCGTTAAGCACATCGAGCAGCGGGCGAGAACCCAGATCCAGATATTGCTGCTGATAGAGTTCACGGGTGCGGGCGCTGAGCGCCTCCTGACGGCCCTGAATCTGCAGCGTGCTCAGCAGGCTTAATACCTGGCTGCGCGACTCCAGCAGCTTCTGGCGTACCTCGAGGCGGGTACGCTGAATGGTGGACTGTGCGGCTTCTACCGCGTGGCCTGCGGCATTACGCCGGGCGGTGAGGCCGCCGCCCTGATAGAGCGGCATCTGCACTTTCACCCATGCAGAGTATTGGGTGCGATCCCGCGTTTCGTTACCCGCATAGCGTTCGTTCAGGTAGTGGCGCACCTCCGGCTCCAGCGAGACGGTCGGTGTCATCTGGGCGTCGGCGTAGTCGAGATTGGCCTGGGCAACGTTAGCCTGCGCCCAGGCGGCTAATACTGCCGGGACCAGGCGATCGTCCGGCTCGGCAATGTCGCAGCTGCGGGCCAGCTTTTGTGGAAAATCGTTGCTGATCGTGTTGAGGGTGTTCCAGCCAAGGAAGCTCATCAAAGTAGCACGGGCGCTGTCGAGGCTGGCCTGGTACTGCATCAACTGGGCGCGCGCGCCTTCGATACGTGCATCGGTCTGCACCACGTCAGAGAGTGAGGTGGCGCCTTCGTCATTACGCTGGCGGGTGAGGGTACCAATCGAGGAGAGCGCCTCAAGCTGCTCTTTGGCGGTGTCGACCATTTGCTGCCAGGTTTGCACCTGCACCATCGCGATGGCGGTATCGTGAGCGATAGTGTCGATGCTGACCAGCACGTTGGCCTGCTGCTGGGCGACGCCGGCACTTTCTGCACGCACCTGGCTTGCCACCTTGCCAAAGTCGTACAGCATTTGTGAGAGGGAGAGCACCAGCGACGGAGTAAAGCCATTATCGTCGCCATCATGGGTATAACCGTTATCCATGCCGGCATTAATTTGCGGATAGTATTTCGATTTGGCGACGTCCACCTCTTCGCTTTGTTGGTAGAGTTTCCCCACGGCTTCACTGATGGCCGGGTGCCAGGTGACGGCGCGGTTGACGGCTTCGCCAAGCTGCAGCGTGCCGGGGGCAGCCTTGCCGACGACAGGCGCCACGCGGCCATTCAGAGAGGGGAGTTCCTGCGTTTCACGGAGTTGTCCGGTATTGATCATCGCCGCCGGCGTCGCGGAGAGGGCGGGCACAGATATCAGGCAGCACGAGAGCCACCAGTAAGGCATCTTCATTCCCATGTCTTATCCCTAATAAAAATGTACTGCTTTATTGTTTATGCCCGGGCGCTGTGCGCCCGGGTCATTTGTGCAGGTGCTATCAGGTAACGATGTGTTGCTGGTTCACTAACTCGTCGTAGGTGGTCTGGACGTTATCCAGCGTCACGAGCGTCGTATTAGTGTAGGTGCTCCCTGAACCATCACGGTCGATGGAGATCACGGTATTGCCATTACTATTAGTAACATGCAGATAATTACCGAGCGTTGAGCTGCTCCCGTTCCAGCCCACCAGCAGATCGCCGATATCGATTTTGTCCCCCTGCGTGAGCGAGAAGTTGGTCCAGTGATCGCCGGCAGTGCTGCTGACGTTGCCCGCGGTGGCGTTGCCTGCGGTGGCGTTCAGCACCTGGTAAATCAGGGTGTCGCCGTAGGCGGTGCCGGTAATGACGTCGTTATGTTCCGAGCTGATGAACTGCGGCGCCATATTGATGGTCAGCGTGGCACTGTCTGTTTTCCCGTCGGCATCTGTCAGGGTGTAGTTGAAGGTCTCCTTCGAGGTGATGGTTGAGAGCGACACCCCGGTGTTGAGGGTGTAGGTGTAGTGGCCGTCCGCAGCAATTGCCAGCGTGCCGTAATGGCCGACGACGTTGACCGTTGCGCTGCCGGTGTACGGATCCAGCGTGGTGGTCACGCCGTTGTAGCCGGTCACGCTGAGGCGGGTATCCACTGAGTGCAACTGATCCATCGCCCCGGCAGAGTCGGTGCCATCGAAGATGTTGCCGTCAACGGTGTGGCCGCTGGTAGAGTCGAACTGGGTCAGCGAGTAGGTGGTGCCGTTCACGCTTGGGGTAATGGTAATGTTCCCCACGCTGAGCCCCGGTACGCTACCGGTATAGCTCAGCGTATAGGTTCCGGCATTCAGATCCAGCCCGGAGAGCGCGATGTCGATATTGCCGCCCAACAGCGAACCGCCGCTGAAGGAGCCGCTGCGAACAACATTCGAACCGTCACTGATTGACCAGTTCACCGTCAGGCCGCCCAATGCCAGCAGCGATGCCACGTTAAAGTGCAGCGACACGTTATGCAGCGCGGTGTTCGGATCCACCACGAAGGTTCCGCTCCCGCTGCCCTGGGTTGATGACAGCAGCGCGGTTGTCCAGCTGGCCGTCCCGACGGTGGTATCCGAGTAGGTCGTCGTGTGATGCACTGAGGTGACGTCCATCGCGGTACTGACATCGTTGACCGCATCCATCGCCCGCGCGGTTGGGGTGATGTTGAGCGATGCCGTATCCTTCGCCCCATTTGGTGCGGTGATGGTATAGACGAACGTATCCGGCGTACTGATCGCGTCAGCACCCACACCGGCTTTCAGGGTGTAGGTGTACTGTCCGGACGCATTGATGCTCAGCGTGCCGTATTCCCCCTGGATGTCGGTCAGGCCGCTGCTGTTCACCGCCACGCCGTTCACTTCTGATACCACCGCGCCGGTTGCGACATCGTTATCCAGCACATCTCCGGTGGTGGTCTCGCCCACGCTCGACACGCTGTAGACATGATCTTCCAGCACGTTCAGCGTGTAGGCGGTCAGGGCGGTGATCCCTGCAGCCGTATTCAGCAGGAAGAGGTACTCCCCGGCAGGCAGGTTCAGCGTCAGCTGAGACGAGGTACCGCCCAGCAACGGCGCACGCAGCCAGCCCGGTTCGACGCGCATCTGCTCGAAGGTCTGCGTCGCGTTATTGAACTTGTAGACATACAGGTCGAATACCGACGCCAGCGCCACACCGCCCACGGAAGCCTGAATGGTCATGGTGCGGGTGGTACCTTCCTCCACGTTATAGATGATCGGATTGCTCAGATCGTCCAGCAGGTTCAGCCCCAGCGTGTTGCCGAGATTGATCCCCACCACGGTAAAGCCGCCCTGCGACGAGGTGCCGTTATTGATTTCATGGACCGAGGTGTCAAAGGTCAGCGAGGCCGTGTCATCTACCGCCACAATACCGTTAGCGGTAGTACCGGCACCCAGCGACAGTACCAGGTTCGCCGACGCGCTGACGCCGTTATGGGTGATGGTGTAGGTGAAGCTCTCTGTCCGGCCTACGACCGAGGCGCTGGTGTCGGTCAGGTTGTAGGTGTAGCTGCCATCGCGGTTAATGGTCAGCGTACCGTACTGGCCCTGAACAACCGTGCCGTCGGCGTTCACGCTGGTGGTGACACCCAGCGCGTTGGTGACAGCAGAGACCGTGGTGCCTGCCGGGGCGTTGTCGCTGCCCGCGGTCGGGTCGGCGTCGAGAATTACGTTACCGTTCAGGCTGGTGTCGCCCGTCACGGTACCGGCGCTGGTTTCTTTCACCGCCACATCGAGGCTGGTGTAGGAGCCGGTCGCCAGCAGGTTAGTGTTATAGCTCAGCACCCGGTAGTCGCCGTTCGCCAGCCCGGTCAGGTTTAGCGATACGCCGGTAGCCCCGAGGGTCAGCAGATCGGCAAACTGGGGTTGTCCGGTATCCACCACGGTAGTCCAGGTACCGTTGACGCTGTCCCAGCGCTGTACCACCAGCTCAAGGGTATTGAGCAGGGAGAGCACCGCACCCGTGGCATTGGCGTTCACCACAATATCCGCATTGCCGCCGCTGCCCACCGTGAAGTCCACCTGGGCAGTATCATTACCCAGCAACGTGAGGACGTTGCCTACGGCACCCACCAGCAGGAAGCCATAATCACTGTACTGGCTGTTGGTGACGGTGGCCGTGGTGCTGATATCCAGCTCTTCGACGTTATTGCTGGCGGAGAGCGGGACGACCGGTGCGAGGGCTGAGCCGGGCTGCGACGTATTACCTGCGGCATCGGTGGCGGTGATCTGCAGCGTCTGACCTTCCGTCTGTTTATTGAGGAAGGTATAGCTGTAGGTGCCGTTGCTGCCCGCGATTGTGGTCACCGTGCTGCCATCGCCAAGACGGATAGAGACGGTGCTGCCTGCCTCCGCGTTACCGGTCAATACGCTACCGTCAGCGTTAAAGGTTCCGGTTGGGGCCGTTGGTGCCGTCAGATCGACAATCACGCTGGTGGCGGAAGAGACCGGGCTGGTGCCCGAACTGTTCGTCGCCGTGGCGGTAAAGGCGTGAGAGCCTTCGCTTAACGCCGGGGTGGTGAAGGTCCAGTTGCCTGAACTATCTGCCACTGCCGTTCCCATCGACACGCCGTTGTTATACAGCGTGACGGTGGTGCCTGGCAGGGCTGTACCACTCAGGGTTGGCGTGGTGTCGTCAGTGGTTTTACCGTTGGTCAGGTTACCGGTGACGGTGCCGACGTTATCGTTGATGGTGGTGATAAGCGGTGCGTTCGGCACCGGCGTCGCAGGGGCAATCACCGACGTGCTGACACCTGCGTTACCCGCCTTATCGGTGGCATAGACCAGCAGTGATTCACCGTTGGTTTGGGCCGGCGTGATTGTCGCGTTAAAGTTTCCGCTGCCGTCAGCCGTCGCGGTACCGAGTACTGTTCCGGTACTGGTGGTGATGGTAACGGTGCTACCCGCTTCGGCGGTCCCGGTGACGTGCGTACCGTTGGTGATCACGGCAAGGCTTGCCGGCACGTTCGGTGCAGTCAGATCCACGGTAATGGTGGTGGTGGCCGATGGCGTACTGGTGTTGCCCGCGGCATCGGTGGCGGTGGCGGTGAAGTTATGCGTGCCTTCCGTCAGTGTGGTGGTGGTTTGCGGTAGCGTCCAGTTGCCGTTCGCATCGGCGGTGACCGTGCCGACAAGCGTCGTGCCGTCATAGATGCGCACCGTCGCGTTGGCTTCGGCGGTCCCGTTCAGCGCTGGACGCGCGTCATTAGTCGGGTTATTGCCGGTTACCGGTCCGGTGATGCTGCCGACATCATCGACAACCGCACTGATGACCGGCGCAGCTGGCGCGGCGGCATCCACGTTGATCACATAGGCGGTGGTCGGGGCGCTGGTATTGCCCGCGGCATCGGTGGCGGTAAAGGTCAGGCTGTGTGACCCGTTGCTCAGCGCCGGAGAAGGGGTAAAGCTCCATGCCCCGCCTGTCGCGACCGCGCTACCAATCTGGACGCCGTTATCGAAAATTTTCACCGTGGCGCCCGCTTCCGCCGTACCCGTGAGGGTAGGCTGCGCGTCGTTAGTCAATCCGCCATTGGCAATCGGCGTAGCCGCATTGCCCACATCATCCACAATGCTGCTCAGCACCGGCAGGGCTGGCGGCGTCGTGTCGATAGTCAGGCTAAAGGCCGCTGACGAAACGCTGGTATTACCCGCTGCATCCGTGGCCTGCGCGGTGAAGCTGTGCGCGCCCGTGGCTAAGGTGGTCGTGAGCAAGATACTCCAGTTGCCACTGGCATCCGCGGTGCCCGTTCCGACAAGCGTTGTGCCTTCGTAGATATTCACAGTCGCAAACGGCTCACTGGTCCCGACAAGCCGCGGCACGGTGTCGTCGGTCGTCTGCCCTGAACTGAGCGGGCCGGTGATGCTGCCCGCATCGTCAACGGCCTGGCTGATAACCGGCGCATTGGGTGCGCTGGTATCAACAACCAGCGTAAAGCCAGGCGACGCCGGGCTGACGTTCCCCGCCGCGTCGGTCGCGGTCGCGGTCCAGGTATGACTGCCATTGCTCAGCGCTGATGACGGCGTAAAGCTCCATGCTCCGGTGCCATCCGCCAGCGCGGTGCCGACCGGCTGTCCGTTCTCATAGATGGTCACCGTGGCGTTGGCTGCCGCGGTGCCCGTCAACGTTGGCGTGGTGTCGTCGGTACTTTGCCCGGAAGTCAGCGGCGTCTGTACGCTGCCTGCGTTGTCTCCCGCGGTCGTGATGGCCGGTGCCGCCGGTGGTGCCGTATCCACTGTCAGGTTAAACGGTGCCGTCGTGCTGCCGGTGTTGCCAGCCGCATCGGTGGCATTGAAGGTGATGGCATGAGGCCCGTCACTCAGGGCGGTGTCAGGCGTGTAGGTCCAGTTCCCCTGAGCATTAACCACCGCGGTGCCAATCTCGTTGCCATCCACAATGATATGCACTGTGGCACCCACTTCGCCCGTACCGTTGAAGGTCGGACGCGCGTCGTTGGTGCTGTTGCCGGTAGTGAGCGTACCGGTGACCGGGCCGACGTCGTCAATCACACTGCTGACCAGTGGCGCAGCAGGGCCTGCTGCATCCACGGTAAAGGCAAAGACCGACGAGTTTGCTGACGCATTGCCTGTCGCATCGGTAGCGTAGGCGCGAAGGAGATAGTTGCCGTCGCCCAGCGGCGTGCTCGGGGTAAAGGTCCAGTTACCACTTCCGTCGACGGTCGCAAGGCCAATTTGCGTACCGTTATTCATGATATGGATTGTACTGCCCGGTTGTCCGGTGCCGCCGATCGTCGGGGTGGTGTCGTTGGTGACTTGCCCGCTGGTGAGGTTGCCGGTCACGCCGCCAGGGGCATTGTCGTTAACCGTATCCAGCGTTGGAACCGTTGGCGCCGTCAGGTCAACCACGACGTTCCAGCCGTTAGACACCTGGCTGACGTTGCCCTGTGGGTCGGTGGCGGTAACGGTGAAGGCGTGAGGCCCTTCGCCGAGCGCGGTGTCAGGAGTGAACGTCCAGGCACCGGTGCCGTCAGCCGTGACCACGGCAATCTGGGTACCGCCGTCGAAAATTTTCACCACGCTGTTCGCTTCCGCCGTCCCCGAAAGGGTTGGCGTCGCGTCATTAGTCGGATCGCCGCTCACAATCGTGGTGGCAGCATTGCCCACATTATCCGTTACGTTGGTGATCGCTGGCGTGGTGGAAACCGTATCAACGACGATGGTGAAGCCTGTCGACAGACCACTTTCATTGCCCGCGGGATCGGTCTCGCGGATGGTCAGAACGTTATTGCCCTCCGCCAGCGCAGGCGGTGTGAAGACCCAGGTCCCCGTATTGCCGACCAGTGCGGTACCCAGCAGGTTTCCGTTGCTGTAAACGGAGATGGTATCGCCCACCGTGCCGGAGCCGGTAAGGGTAGGCTGGTTGTCGTTGGTGGTCTGCCCGTTGGTGAGTTGACCAGTGCCAGGGCCGACATCATCAATCACTGAGCCAATGGTTGGCGTGTCCGGTGCGGTGAGGTCAACGGTGACGGTTGCAACCGGCGAGCGGCCGCTGGTCGAGAGCCCGACCGTCGCGGTCACTTCAAAGGTGTGCAGCCCTTCACCCAGCGCAATCAGTGGGGTATAGCTCCAGTTACCGTCCGCATCAGCAATCACGTTGATCAGCGGAACCGCGATGCCGTCCTGGTAGATGGTGATAATGCTGCCCGCTTCGGCCGTACCCACGAGTGTCGGGGTAATGTCGTTGGTGGTTTTGTCTTTCACGTCGCCGGTGACAGGCGTTTCATCATCATTAATCGCCGTAATGATGGGCACATCCGGAAGATTCGGCAGCGTACCGGTGACGGTGTAGGATGCCTCAGGACTGAGGTTGCCCGCGGCATCGGTCGCGGTCACCGTCAGCACAGCGCCATCCGTTTGGGCTGGGCTGAGCGCGATGGAGAAGGTGCCACCGGTGGCTACGCCTGTACCGAGAACATTACCATTGTTATCGGTTACAGTGATGGTAGCTCCCGCTTCGGCGGTGCCGGTCAATGGAGTACCTTGAGCGGCTATGCCAGTAACCGCGGGAGCAGCCGGATCCAGAGTATCGACGTTAACGCTAAGCGGTGCAGAGCTACCGGACGTATTGCCAGCCGGATCGACCGCGGAGACGGTGAAGGTATGCGGGCCTTCCGCCAGCGTGCTGTCGGCGGTCCAGCTCCAGTTGCCGTCCGGCTGTACCGTTACCGGCACCGTGGATGCTGTACCGTCCACAGAGACGATAACGGTGGTACCCGGTTCGCCGGTGCCCGTGAGGGTCGGCGTGCCATCACGGGTATAAAGCACATTGCTTGTGAGCTGGCTGTCAGACACCGCGTTAATCAGCGGGATTTCTGGCGCAGTGGTATCAACGGTGACGGTGAAGACCGGGCTGAGGCCGCTGACGTTACCTGCAGCATCGACTGCCGCAACGGTGATGTTGAGTGGGCCATCAGTCTGGGTCGGAAGATCGAGAGACCACTCGCCATTGCTGCCGATTTCGACGCGTCCTAGTTCAACGCCATTGTTATAAACGATGACCGTTTCGCCCGCAGGGCCGGTACCGCCCACACCGGGGGTCGTATCCGTGGTAACACCACCGTCTGGCTTACCGCCAACGGCGCTAATGACAGGCGTATCAGGTGCCACGGTATCAACGGTGATAGTGATCCCCGGTGACGCCGCCGAAACGTTACCGGCTTCGTCGGTGGCGGTGGCGGTAAATTCGTGGCTTCCCTCATCAATGCTGGCGTCAGGGCGCCAGCTCCAGTTGCCGTTGCTGTCTACGGTGACGCGACCCACTTCGGTGGCAGGCTGACCATTAATGCTGTCATAAATAATAACCACATCGTTCGCCGTGCCGGTGCCGCTCAGGACCGGACGCGGATCGTTCGTGGTTTCCCCGTCGGCAACCGGTCCGGTTATCTGGCTGACGCTGTCCGTAATCACCGGTGCTGCTGGCGTAGCTGGCGGGTCGGTGTCAATGGTGATGGTCACCGGCTGGGACGGGGCGCTTTCGTTGCCCGCGCCGTCCTTGTTGGTGACGGTCAGGGTGATGTCGTAGGTACCGTTGGCCAGTGGGGTATCCGGTGTCCATGTCCAGTTACCGTTGCTGTCCACCTCGGCGTCACCAATTTTGTCTGTGCCGTTGTAGATAGTCACGGTATCGCCCGGATTGCCGGTGCCGCTCAGCGTCGGCGTGGTATCGCGGGTGGTCTCTCCCGGGTTCAGCGGGGTTTCTGTTGTGCCGCCGTCAGGGTTCACGGTGATTTCTGGCGTCTCCGGCGTGGCGGGTGCCACGGTATCGACCACCAGCACAAACGGGCTGGAGACGGTCGTATTCCCGGCGGTATCGGTCGCATGAACCGTCAGAGAGTGCGAGCCGTTGGTGAGCGGGGTGGTAGGGGTGAAGCTCCAGCCGCCGGTACCGTCGAGTGTGGCGGTACCGAGCAGGGTATTGCCATCATAAAGCGTAATAACCGTACCCGCCGGCGCGCTGCCCTGCAGCAACGGTTGCGTGTCATCCGTGGTGTCGCCGCTGGTGAGCGGGCCCTGAACGTCACCGACGTCGTCGGTTACGGTTGTGATGGTCGCCGCCGGTGGCGGGGTGATATCGACCGTAAAGGTGAAGCCGCCTGACGGCAGGCTGATGTTACCTGCCGCGTCGGTGGTGACGGCGGTCAGGGTATGCTCACCGTTACCAATCGGTGTGCCTGGCGTAAATGTCCACGCGCCGCCGCTACCGACCAGCGCGGTGCCGATATCAACACCGTCCAGACGAATGGTGACCGTTGAGCCCGGTTCGGCAGTGCCGTTGAGTGTCGGGGTTGGATCGTTCGTGATGGCACCTGCGGTGAGCGCGCCTGTGCTTCCCTGAACATCGTCCACCACTTGCGAAATTACCGGTACTTCGGGTGCGGTACCGTCAACAGTGATACTCCAGGCATTTGATGGCCCGCTTGGGTTACCGGCGGCGTCAACTGCCGTTGCGGTCAGCACGTGGCCGCCATCAGCAAGTGGCGAGGATGGCGTGATACTCCATACGCCAGATGCCGGAACGAGTACCGTGCCGATGACCGTGCCGCCGCTGGAGAGCGTGATGGTTGTGCCAGGCTCGCCCGTTCCGTTTATGGTTGGCGTTCGGTCATTAGTGAGCCCGTTCTGGGCGACAGGGCCTGTAGTGGCAGAGGCATCATCGTCCACTGAAACGATAACCGGCGTTTGCGCGGCGGTAATATCCGGCGCAATGGCAGGGGTTGTTGGCCCGGTATTGCCGGCGGGATCGGTGGCATCTGCGGTCAGGGTTTCACCGTTGGCTTTTGGTGGGGTCAGCGTGACGGTGAAGCTGCCGTCGTCATTGGCTTTCGCCTCACCAACCGTGACGCCATTTTCACGGATGGTCACGGTGCTGCCTGGCTCTGCGGTACCTGTCACTTTGGTACCGTCATCTGAGACAACAACGTTATCCGGAGCCAGTGGCGCCGTAGTATCTGGTGCATCGGCTGTAGCGGGCAGGCTGGCGTTACCGCTGCCGTCGGTTGACACGACCGTCAGCACTTCACCGTTGGTCTGTGCAGGACTAATAACCGCCGTAAAGGTGCCATCGCTGTTGGCGGTGGTTTCACCGATGACCGCGCCGTTAGGATCTTTAATGGTGACGGTGCTGCCTGGCTCCGCCGTGCCGCTGACGCTCTGGCCGTTATCTGCCACCTGAAGGTTTCCGGGGGCGACAGGAGGGGTTGTGTCCGTAGCCGTGACGGTCGCAGGTGTGCTCTGGTTACCAGCAGCATCAGACGCCACCACGGAGATCTGCTGGCCGTTAGTTTGCGCCGGCGTTAACGTGGCAACGAAGTTGCCGTTGCCGTCCGTTGTCGTCCGCCCAATTATGGTGCCGTCGCTGCTGGTGATGACAATGCTGCTGTTTGGCTCGGCAGTGCCGGTAATCTGCGTGCCTGCCGGATTAAGCGTGATGTCGGGCGTTTCCGGCGGCGTGGTATCGACAATGAAGTTGATTGGCTGCGACAACCCACTCTGATTCCCGGCAGCGTCGGTGACCTGCACCGTTATTGAGTGAGCCCCCTCCGAAAGCGGTTTGTCCGGTGTGATGCTCCAGGTGCCGTTGGGCTGAACTTTAACGGTCGCAATGGGCACGCCGTTATCGAAAATCGTAATTGTCCCACCGGGCTCTCCTCTCCCTGCAAGAACAGGTTTAGCGGCATCAGTGAACAGGCCGGAGGTAATTGCGCCTTTGATGGCACCCGTGTCATCGTTCAGCACGATGGCGGTTGGCGCAGTTGGTGCGGTGAGATCGATGGTAACGGTGAACACCGGGGAAGCCGGTCCGGTGTTACCGGCGGCGTCGGTTGCCCGGACGGTGAGCTGATGCGTGCTTTCGCTGAGATTGATCGAAGGGGTAAACGTCCAGGTGCCGTTGCTGGCAACGACAGCGGTGCCAATCGCGATCCCGCCGTCATAAATGGTGACCGTAGATCCGGCTTCCGCGGTGCCGGTAAGCTGTGGTCGCTGATCGTTGGTGCTACCACCGTTACTGACCGAGCCGGTGACCGGATTGGTATCGTCTGACACGAGCGTGATGGCCGGCGCTGTGGGGGCGACGGTATCCACCACAAAGGTCACGGCGCCGGAGGCTGGGCTGGTGTTACCTGCCGCGTCGGTCGCGGTGGTGGTAATGGAATGGCTTCCGTTAGCGAGATTTGTACCCGGGGTAAAGGTCCAGTTTCCGCTGGCATCAACCTTGGTCGTGCCAATTGGCTGACCATTATCGTACAGGGTGATGGTACTGCCTGCTTCGCCGAAGCCGCTGAAGGTGGGGCGGGCATCATCGGTACGCTGACCGTTAGTCAGCGGTCCGGTTTCTCCGCCAACGTCGTCATTCACAATTACGATATCGGGCGCATCGGGTGCGGTGGTATCCGGTGCTGTAACATGGCCGGCCTGGCTGGTATTGCCTGATGAGTCGGTTGCTGTGGCGGTAAGTTGCTCGCCATTCGTCAGCGGTGTGCCCAGAACAATGGTGAATTTGCCGTCGCTACCGGTTTTACCCGTGCCGACCAGATTGCCGTCCGCGTCTTTCAGCGTAATCGTACTGCCGGGTTCAGCAGTACCTGTGACAGTTTTACCATCTGAGGAGAATTGAAGGTTGGAAGGCGCATTTGGCGGTGTGGTATCCGGATCGGAAGGATTGCCCGGCGTGCCGGGGTTCGTATTGTCATCATCATCGTCGCCACCCCCTCCGCCGCCGCTGCTTGCCGCGACAGCGATCCCGCCTGCGACAGCAAGACCGCCCAGTACCCATGGCCAGATGGCTGCGCCACCGGTATCACCGCCTGAAGCCGCCAGTAATACGTCCGTGGAGGCGATAGATTCGTAGGTAGCAGCCCCGGTAGGATCTTCAATCCACCACAGCGCACCGTCACTCTCTTCCAGGACCAGTTGACTCACCCCCTCCGCGTCGGTGACGTAGAAATTCTTCAGGGTAATGACCTCGCCAGAGTGCAGCGTGACCACCAGATCGTTACCACTGCGGGCGAAGTGGGAGACATCGGCTCGCTCTACATGAAGCTCAACGATAGAGGAATGGCTCAGCGTAACCTGTGTGCCTTCCGTGGTAGTTTCCACGCCAGTGAGTTTCGATATAACAGAGATTTGGCTCATTTAGGTATTACTCCAGCAGAGTTGTCGTGAACGGCGTGCAAGATGCGCCATCTCTGCGGAAGGTAAAGCACGCCCCCGGCGGAGTTGCTGTTATTTACGCAGCACTCACCGTTATTTTTTTTAGAGCGAACGATGCCCGCCATAATCCAGAGTGGCAACATCAGAGCGAATCTAATTACTCATGAGAGAGAATGTCGTGTATTTGTATTTTTGTGTTGTATAAAACCCTGTAATTAATAGAGGTATTGGTTTTGACGATATAAAAATGATATAGCCAGAAAAGTCTGAATGTGCAAATTAAGCATCTGTAAACACTGTGTGAAGCGTTGAAGGGGGCATTAATTCATAGCTGGCTATTATAATTTAAAAAAGATAACTTGTTGTATTTATTGTATTTTTATTTGTTTGTAAATTGCGGTGTTTTATCATTTACCATGAATAAATATTTAGCAGGGGACTTTTTATAGGATGGCGTTAAACGCTATTGTTTATGCCGGCTTAATGTGCGTTTAAGTTAGGGTAACGTTTTTGATATAACATATATTATGTTGGTAATTAATTAAAAATATATTCTTGTGCGGTGCCGGGATTCTGCTACTGAGAGAAAAATAATAACTAACAGGGAGTAAAGATAAAATATCCCGCTCAACATTTAATGGGGATACGACGTCAACATGATTCTGAGAAAAAAAAGAGGGGCCCGGGAATGAATAAAATGCACCGCTCACGCGTTTACTGACGTCATTCCCATTCACCCTGGAGCCTTTTATGAACACGACCTCTGTGCGTTTGATCCCGGTGCTGATTTTTTCCCTGTTGTCTCCTCTCGCGCTGGCGATGGGCGATAATAGTACCGAGAGTAAAACTCCCGACTGTCCGTCCGGACAGGTGTATGACAGTGCAACTCAGAAATGTGTGCCCGATAAGAGCAGCAGCCTTAGCGATCAGGACAAAACCAACTATGCCTATCACCTTGCTAAAAAAGGCGAGTACCAGGCGGCGCTGAACCTTCTTGATTCGTTAAAAAATAACAACACGGCTGAAGCATGGAACTATCGCGGGTATGCCACCCGCAAACTGGGTCGTACGGATGAAGGTATCGGTTACTACCAGCGTGCGCTGGCTATCGCCCCGGATTATGCCAAAGCCCGTGAATACCTGGGCGAGGCGTGGATGGTCAAGGGACGTCCGGATCTGGCCAAAGAGCAACTGAAAGTGATTGCCGGTATTTGCGGCCAGTCCTGTGAAGAGTACCGTGACCTGCAGGCTGCCATTAACGGACATCCGGAATCCTGATTTTCTCGTGGAGGGAAAACACATCGCTACCCGTGAGGTTCGCCAACAGTTAGCCGCACACCTCTCACGTCTCTGGCGTTATGGGCTGGTGTTGTCGCGAAACAGGGATGTCGCCGAAGAGCTGGTTCAGTCCACCTGCGTCCGCGCGCTTGAAAAAAGCAGTCAGTACATGCCCGGTACGCGTATCGACAGGTGGCTGTTTGCGATATTGCACTCCATCTGGATCTCTGAGCTTCGGGCACGCCATGTTCGTCAGGGGCAGGGGTTTGTCGCCAGCGACGAGCTTCTGGCGCCGGATACCCGTGAAGAGGATGAGACGCACCTGCATTACCTGAAGGTGATGCAGCGCGTCAACGCGCTCCCGGAAGCCCAGCGCAACACGGTTTTTTTGGTGTATGTCGAAGGCTTTACCTATCAGGAAGCCGCGAACACCCTGGCGGTGCCGATCGGTACCGTAATGAGCCGACTGGCGACGGCACGGGCAACGCTGGCAGCGTCTGCCGATGCCTTGCCCCCGGTTAAGGAGAAACGCTCTTGAACGCGCACCGTTTTACAGCGCCCTATAACGATGAGGCTATCGTGGCATGGATAGATGGCGAGATGTGTCATGCCGACGCGCAAAAATTTGAAGAAGAGTTGAGACGTGACGAGCGCCTCTCCGGGCGGACCACCGAGTTAATGAAAAGCAATGCGGATTACCCCGGCGCGTTTGCCGCTATGCTGGATGATGCTCCTCTGGAGAAGATGCAGGCCCGGCTGGCGGAACTGCCCGATCCGAAGCCCGCTACCCCGGTTGGCGTAAGCCGGCGCGCACTCATTGCCGCGTCGGTCAGTTTCCTGGTGGTCGGTTCCGGCGTGGGATATGGGTTGCGACCCGCTTTCGCACCGTCTGATGAAAACGCCCATATTCGTGACCTCGAAGCGCAATACATGTCGCTTTACAGCGTCGAGACATTGCTGGATATGGACAGCGCGCCGCATGTTCTGCAGCGTGGGCTGGAACGGGCAGCGCAGGATATCGGCCTGCAACTTCAGGCGTCACAGCTTATCCTGCATGGAGCAGAGCTTAAAATGGTCCGCATGCTGCGCTATGAAACCACCTCTATCGCGCAAATAGCCTGGATAAATGCCGACTACGGCCCAATGGCGCTGTGTATCTCCCCGACAGAGCAGACAACGACAGCCGCTCAACAGGAACAGCGGCACGACATGAACCTGGTGTGGTGGCAGAAAGCGGGATATCAGTTTGTGCTGATCGGCCGCAACCCGCTCCCACAGTTGCGGGGCAGTGCAGAGCAGCTGCAAAGCCTGATTTCAGGATGACGGGATACCGTTAGCCTGAATCGCAATGGTGATGGCAATCCTGTCATCAACGACCAGCGCAAATTTATCCATGCCGTAGGCCGCGCGCGAAATGGTTGTTGTCGCATCCAGCGTAAGGACCGGCGCGTGCGAATCTTTCACGACGGCGTCCAGAATGACCGGGCGGGCAATGTCGCGTACGGTCAATGTTCCGAACACCCGGAACGTTCCTGAACCCTGAGCGACCACGCGTGAGCTGATAAATTCGATAACAGGGTAACGTTCAGATTCAAAAAACATGTCGCTTTTCAGTTGCCAGGTGAGCAGGCTGTTTGAGGCAACCAGGGTAGCCACGGGAAGGGTGACATGAATATGGTCATCGATATCCTTATCCGGGTTAAGCGTTACGGAACCCGTGACGCCACTGAATCTGGCCCAGGAGAGGATCCCCCCGAAGGCGTGCCAGGATAACCGTATGGCGGTGTTTTCAGTATCAATGGTATAGCTCTGCGGGGCGGCCTGCGCCAGCGGACAGAGCAACACGAACAGAATAACCAGGCGTCGCAGCATCTCAGGATCTCTTTAGGGGTGGCAAGGCGTTAACGCGCAACCCCGGGGATCTATTCGGCTTTTAGGCGTCAGGACGTCTTAATAATATCCACCGAGATCTCGACGGCGGTTACCGGACCCCGGTTTTCCAGCCAGTGGACCGTGTTGTGATCTTCCGGCCAGCCGACACCGGGACCGTAATCAGTCGCAATACCGTTACGATGATCGGTGATGGTTCCTTCAAGGATAAATACGGTGCCGGGCCTGTCGATATGATTATGCACCGGACCAAAGACCGCGCCGGGAGCGAGAGTGACTCTGCGCATGCGAAGCTGGCGCCCGGCCATGCCCGCTATTTCCGGACCCAGATCGACGACGGAGAGTAATTCAACGGTAACGCCCTAGGTTTCAGGTGCGGTGTGTTCGCTGTTCATGATGGAGTCCCCCTGAGACAAGTTTAGTCTGCAGGAAGCAGGGCAGGAGGGAATAAAAAAGGCCGCGTCTGCGGCCTTTCGAAGGGATTACTCAGTGACTTTCTTTTCCAGCTCGCTGGCACCTTCTTTGGTTTTATTCCAGCCTTTCTCAGCACCTTCTTTGGTGGCATCCCACCCTTTCTCGGTACCTTCTTTGGTTTTATGCCAGGCTTTCTGGGAATCTTCGCTGACCTTGCTGCCTAAGTTTTCGGTTTTACCCTCTGCAGCATGCTTCTGTTTCAGCTTCAGCTCTTCGCCTTTATTCTGCTCTTCGTGCAGTTTTTGCTTCGCGTCGTTGGCGTTTGCCTTCGCCGCAGCGACGGTATCGTCAGTTGCATGTGTGGTCGCAGCAAATACTGGGGAAGCCAGCAGAACGGCAGATAATGCGATAATTGTTTTTTTCATAATATCCTCATTTAACGTTATCGGTTATGAGCGTGATTCAGCATGGCACAGACGAAGCGGCGTGGCTTTAGGAAAAAACTGTAATGTTATTTTGGCGTTATACCGTGAAGCGTATTTAGTTACGCAGAGGAATTAATTATTTTCAGGTTCAATACCGTGTACCCGGGGCGTGCATATCCCTATTACGGGTGGCTTTTGGCCATGAGTAAAGTTAATTAACTCACTGAGCTTCGCAAAATATATTTTGACTCTCGCCGCTTGTTGGGGAGAGTTCGCAGAACAGTTTCACGCTGTCGCTCCTGGAATAGCCTGAAAAAGGCCCGCCAAAGCGTTGGGATGTGTAAATATCGCGTTTTTGTCCCTGAGGGTCGATTGTTGTCAGTGTCCAGCTACTCAGGCGATCTTGCGGTCCGACGGGTATAAAAACATGCCAGTCACCCTGCGGTACGAAAGAAAAATACCCGTTATTATCCGTTTGTGTCGTGGCAATGTGTTGGTCGAATTCCACTAACGAAACGGTTACCCGGGGCAGCGGTTTTCCTGCGTTATTCAATGTGCCCTCAATACGAGGGGAGGGATAATCATGGTAAACGCAGCCGCTGAGCAAAAACGTGAGAGCCACGATAGCCAGGCTTGCGATGCGGTTTGAGGACGCTGTCATGGGTGCGAATCCTTTTGCGTTCAGGTGTTTTTCGGTGGCGTGAATGCAGTATACGCGGGTGGCGTAATTTCGGAACTGTAGATTCTGTTAAGGATATTGATTTACTGAGTATTTCCAGACTTATGCCTGGATAAATTGAGCGTGTGAATAGACACTGGCACCTCCAGGAGAATGTAGCTTTACGAGTTAAATAATCAGAACCTCAACTGTTCACCTTTTACCTTACTGTATTATCTATATTTTTATTAAAGGTGAGCATTGGTGAATAGTTATAAGTAAATAAACAAATGGAGAGTAAGGTTTTGCCAGGACCTTTCTCTGGTCAGCCGGGTTTTGAGTGCTGCTTGTGCCAGAACTGCCACAACTGCAATGGATCGAGATGTTGTGTGATGAAGGGCAGAATCATTTGAGGTTGAACATAATTAGAACCTGAATATGAAACAGTCATTACCACCCTGCAGAATGTAGCCGCTCAACAGTCCGTAGAGAGCAGCCAGCGCATCACCGACTTTACTGCGGCCAGAGACATGCACGCGGCCAGCATGCAGGTGCTGAAAGAAATTGATACGTCCATTTAACGCTGTAAGTAAGAACGGCAGACCGCCCTCGATGAGAGCGCAGAAGCGGAACAGGACTGGCGTAGCCGCTTCAGTAACCTGCGCGGCAGTCTCACTCCTGAAATGAAAGCTGAGCCCAGCAGGCGTATCGCCAGCCGCGAGCTGGCCGACGAGTTCACCGGCCTGATTGCGGAACTGGAGACCGACCGGACACGCGCCATGCTGAATGCCTGCTCCACCGGCAATAAATATCGCTCTGTGCATGGCGAAGTGTTTACCGCTTACGCCGGGGCGGAATGGGTTAAAGCTATCAACGCTGTTCCCGTCGCGCTTATTCGCGCTTTCCTACTGCGCATTCGCGCCCTGGAAATGAATGGGGAAAGCGCACCGCAATCTGTGACCATCGGTGAACTGCGTGATGCCTTCAACCGTCAGGGCAGTCTGTGTCACTTCGATATCAAATAGGAGCCGGTCTTATCCGTGACGGGTATGCAGCGGCCGCAAATTACCGGCATGGATATGGAACTGTTACGCAGCCCGCTCAAGCGAACCATGCTCGCCAGAAAACTGGCTGAAAATGGCGAGACAAAAGCGGAGGAGTAAGCATGTTTCACTGTCCGTTCTGCAAAACCAGCGCGCATTCCCGCACCAGTCGGTATCTGTCCGATAACGTCAAACAGCGCTATCACCAGTGCATGAACATCGAGTGCTCGGCCACGTTCCGCACGCTTGAATCTATCGACGGGTTATTCATTCACCGGCGACAGAACCGGTTATCCCTGTACCCGCACCGGCGGCCACCGTTAACCGTGCCGGTGCGTAAGCACGGCTAGTTATCAGGAGAAACATACATGACCACACTGACGTTACAGAAAGTCTTTGAGGCCTGTCAGGTAAACAAATCTGCCTGGCTGCAACGCAGGGATGAACTGACGCAGGCCGAACAGGCATACCACGAACAGCTTGCAGGCAGCGGCCGGAGTCTGCAAACACTGCGCGAGATTATTGACGCGAAAAAATGGGAAATTAATCAGGCTGCTGGTCGCTACATCCGCTCGCATGAGGAGGTGCAGCGCATCAGCATCCGCGACCGATTAAATGATTTTATGCAGGCGCACGGCGCGGAGCTAGCCGCCGCCCTTGCCCTGAGCTGATGAATTATTCCGGGCAACATTCCGCGATTCAGCGCTGCGCCATGCAGCACTCACTCGATTATCTACGCGAGGCGCTACAGCTCTGGCTGTCCGCCGGTGAAAAAATTTATTATTCGGCGCAGGATAATGACATTTTAACGGCCATCGGATTCAGGCCTGACGCGGCTTCGCGCGATGATAGTCGTGAAAAATGCACGCCTGCACAGAACCTGAATTACACCCGCCGTCGTGCAGAACTGGCCGTGCAGTAGCCCGCTTAAAAATCTCCGAAAACCCGCCATTTTTACGTATAAAAGCCATGCATGCATAAGGTGCATGATTTTGCATGCGTTTTACCGACACTGGATCCCCTTCCAGCGCCAGCACTGGCGCGCCCTGAGGTCGGTCATGCACCTGCATTAAAAGCGACCCCTTAAGCGGGCAGGCGGGGCGGGGAGAGCATTGCGCGCCAGAATAATTACCAATATGCATCCAAATCAATAGTATCGCTTTCTGGCGCAAGCTCTTTAGATAACCGCTCAATCTGTATTACTACTGGTGTATGGAAAGCTGTACCAGATAGTACACATGCACCTGACGGTAATGAAGGAATTAGGGAGCGAGATGAGCTATCGAGATTATTTAAAGAATTTTTTAATAAGAATATATCGTTATCATTAACTAAACGATGGAGAAAGTAATTATGTATTTGAGATACAATTGTTGGAGATATATCTGCTGGCCTTTGACTGGAGATGGTTATGAAAAATCCAAACTTGCGACCTTCTTTTATTATTTCTTCAAATAGTTCGAGCCTATAATCTTTCCATGTTTCAGACTCTCTAACCGAACTTTCGGAAAGGATGTTGTGTGCTTCATCAATGATTAAATGGAAGCTTCTTGCTTTTTCTTCAAAACGTTTGTGCTCTAAGAAAGAACATTTAGCAATCATCATTGGTATAGTTTTTTTTATGTCTTGATTGCAATTTTTAAGAGAAATAAATGTTAAAGGTGTGGGGTGAATCTCGACATCGGAAATTATTTCAATGACTTTTTCAAGTGATTTTGTCGATGCATTTATTTTACCAATTAAAGGGCTGATATGTTCATATTGAACGTAGTTCCTCGATACTGACTGTATAAGTTGCAATGTTGCACGTACTGACAATTGCTCAAATGCTGTAAGTCGCTCGGGGTTGATAAAGGTACTTCTGAGTAAAGGGGTGTGCACCAAATACTCTTCAGGTGTGTTTGGATAAAAATTCCCTAAATAGTATTTATTACTCTCCCCTCTTGAAAACCAACTGAATGCTGCAAGTTCTGTACCTATGTTTTCCTCATTATCTGGATTGATGATCTTTATTATGCTACGTAAAACACTTATTGTTTCTCTATGTTGGTTCTGACCAAACATAACTTGTAAGGTTTTCTGAAAATAATCATTTAGTTCTTCTCCGTATTCAACTCTATTTCTAACCAATATGTTCAGAAAGGGTTTTTGTGTCTTTTCAGTTGCAGAGAATAGCACTGATAGCAATTCTGCATCCCAAAACTCAGATTGCTTCAAAAGTAGTTTGTCTTTTCCTGCGACAGCATGTGTATCAAGTTCCACATAAGAACTACAATCTTTGAAAATATTATGCATAGTTCGATATTCACCATTGAAATCGATGAACATGAATCTCGAGTTCGCGAATATTCTATCCTTGTAAGAGGTAAGTAACTCTATATAAAGTTTCGCGAGAGTATTAGATTTCCCGCTTCCCGTATTGCCGAAAATACCCAAGTGAGAATTGAATACACCATTTATTGGTATTCTAATAGGTATGTCTTCTAATAATGATCTTCCTATTGTTATAGACTTTGAATCAACTTTGCCACTAAACGTATAAATAGCGCTGATTAACGAATCTGATGCTAAAAATAGACCGTCTTGAATCATGGGTAGATATTTTATTCCGGGTTGGAAGTTATTATCTTGCACGTACCCTATAATTTTAAGATCTATAAATCTATCATATTTATCTGAATTGGGTTGCTCTGAATTATAATTTTTCTTTTCGATTATTTCTTCACCTTCAATTTTCCCAACTATTTCATGATATCCTTTTTTTATTACTATATATTCATTAATAGACACGCCTCGATATAATTTACCATCGTATATATATGTGGTTTGATAAAGGTTAGGGTTTATCAGGGCCCTGACTGATGTTCCTTTGACTGAAGTTACGGCTCCTATTACAAATTGCATGTTAACCCCCGCAATGAATATTCATTTTTCTTTGGGAATATACATGATATAAATCTCTTGAAATCAATGTTGTTTTCATCGGTATAATCACAAGGCGATATGAAGACAATTTTCTTGCTATTGATTATTTTTTTAATATTCTCTTTGTCTTTTAATTTATAACAAAAAATATAGATAACCAGAGAGGGATTGCTTAAAGATCTTTGGATTATTTCTCTTATATGTTCATCCTTGAAAGAGAATCCGAAGCAAATTAAAATTGTTTGCGGCTTTTCGAGTTCATAACTTAACAGTCGTAAAGATTGGTAATAATGTTGCTGGAAGACAGTTTCTCCAAACTTTGCTTTGGTTGGATTAACAATTGCTAGTTTGTCATATTCATTTCTAAATCTTTGTAATTTATCCTCATCTTCTCGAGAAAGCTCAATAGCGCTTTTAGCGCCATCAAAGAAATATAATTCATCTACCTTTCCTATTGTCTCTTCTATGTTTAAGTAGTGATCTGTTTCAATAGTAAGTTCATCAGGAAGGTTGTCGAGGTAGCGTATGCTAATAGTATCTTCGTTAACTTTATTCCACGATATTGAACCATGCATTTTTATGAGGTTGATAGTAGGTATTTCAAATTTATAAAGGTCATTAGTTCCTTGATGCCATGTGGATGTATGGAAATTACTTATATTAAGGTGACGCGTGTGCAGACCTCTACCTCCATCATTAAATATAAAACTAGTGTTATTCTTTAAAAGTAAGTCAGATGATTTTTCTAAAAAAAGATCATAGTTTGTTGTAAATATGTTTGCTCTGCGTATTTGGTTAGCGCTTTTTTTATCAACCAAAGAAGAAAGGTTTTTAATGAATTTAAGGTAATTGATAAATGTCTTTTTAAATTTTAACTTTTCTTTAAAATTAACTGGGCTTATACAATAACTTTTTGATAAAATGTCAGTGTAGTAAGAGTGATAAATGACGTTTTCGATTTCTTGATATTTTTCGTTGGTAAGTACATCTTCGTACGATATATCCTCCTTAATCCATAAAGTCGGTATATAGCCTGCTGATGCACCAGAGCCAATAAGAAAATTAATATTTTTATCAACTAAATCTGAAGCTTTAAATGCTGTTAGAATATCGTTATTCATATATTCAATTTCCATGTTTATTTTCACAAAAACTTCCCCACCACTTCATCATATCAACTCGATGATCAAGATAAGTTGACCTGTTATAAGCTCTTCTAATCTCATTTTTATCAGTGTGGGCAAGAGCTGCTTCGATTACATCTGCATTGAATCCATGTTCATTAAGAGCTGTACTCGCGATGGCACGTAGGCCATGAGCTACTAATTTACCACCATAGCCAATCCGTTTTAAAGCGGCATTAGCAGTCTGGCTATTCATAGGTTGTTTTGGATCGTTCCTACTAGGGAAAACATGTTCTCGATGACTACTAACTTGTTTAATCACTTCAAGAATATCTAATGCCTGAGGAGACAAAGGAACAATGTGCTCGCGTTTAGCCTTCATTCGCTCGGCAGGAATCGTCCAGAGTTTTGCATCAAAGTCGATCTCTGTCCAGCGAGTGCCAGAAGCCTCCGAAGGGCGAACAAGCGTCAGGAGTTGCCATTCAATCAGACAACGAGTCGAAACAGAGAGATTCGACATCACCAAAGAGCGCTTTAGCTTCGGTAATTCTTCTGGCCGCAGTGTCGGCATATTTTGCTTCTTGGGTTTCTCAAAGGCCATACTTACACCAGATGCAGGGTTAGCATCTATCAGACCGGTGTTAACCGCATAAATCATTATTTCGTTAATGCGCTGCACCAGGCGTCGAACAGTCTCTAGTGCCCCTCGTGCTTTGATTGGCTCAAGTGCTTCAACCAATGTTCGGGCTTTGATTTGCTGAACGGGGATCTCACCAATGGCAGGTAATACATCTTTCTCCAGTGAGCGCCGAATGTCTTTTGCGTAATCAGGGGTAACGCTTTTGCTTTTGAGTTGGAACCAGTTAGCGGCGACCGTTGAAAAAATACTGTCCAGCGCAATTTGCTGCTGTTCCTCTGCAACTTCAGTTTGAACTTGGGGGTCGATGCCATTAGCTAACAAGGCAATCCGCTCTTAACCCTCGGGCATCAGCAAGCGAAAGAGCAGGGAAGGCACCGAGCCCCATCATTGTCCGCTGTTTTGTTACCGGGCGTTGATAACGGAAACGCCAGAGCTTTTTCCCGCTGGTTTTCACTACCAGGAAAAGCCCATCGCCTTCATGAAGCGTTAGATCCTTCTCTAGCGCCTTTGCGCGCAGAACTTCGGCGTTGGTCAGGGGGCGTGTTGTCCGTGCCACTGTGGCCGCTCCTTCCTGAATTGGTATACGTTTTTAGATATACATCCTATGGTATACCTAAACGTATACCAATAATCACCGGATTTAGCCGGATGTTCTCGGACAACGATAGACACAAAAAAGCCCGCAGGGCTTGCGCCATGCGGGCTCTCAGGACTTCATCGGATGACTCTGGTAATCACCGATGGAGAATTTTGGTGGGCTGGCGGAGTCTGAATTGGTTGTGTAATTCTTTGTTTTTTATTGTTTTCTCTTCAATTCAACTTTGCGAAGGGGCCTATAAAGGGGCCTAAAAGAAATTATCATGTATCTGGGGGGAGCGGAGCCATATGAAAATTGGCTCCGAGTGTTAAGGTTCTGTCAGGATAGAGGGCTACTTTTCCCCTAACTCGATCTTCATGCTGAGATCATATTCCACTGTTTCAATGATACGGTTGTAAGCCTCAATAATTTTACTGAGTGAGGCTTTACGACCAGCGGCATTAAACCTTCCAAGTTCAATGACGTTTGATGCTATAAACTGTTCAAACTCCAAGATATCTACACGGCCATCGTATACGCCATTACAAAAATTCTCGAGTAATGTTTCTAATACAAATGCACCCTTAGACGACGTAATTACGAGTGGCTTATAACCTCCTTCCAGGTTTGCGATACACTTGCTCAGCAATGCTTCTGTTGGTAGGTTGGTAACATGTAACACCATGTCTTCATAGTCAAAATCACCACTGCGACTGGAGCCTGAATCGTTCTGATTCGAATGATGATGGGTGACTTTCCCTTCTCCAAGGAGTACATCCAATTTGGCTCCAACCATATGCTGCATCAGTGTACCTACAAATCTGGTACCAGCACCTTCATTTTGTCTATTTTGCGCTTGAGTCAGCAAATGGCGAATAGCTCGACGAACTCCCCATTGGGGATCGATGCTTAAAACAAATGGGCGTCTTTCAAAATACTCTTTGGCCTTATTAATCCAGAAGCATTCACACCGAAATAGATCTATAGAACCGTTGATTTGGTGATAATTATTTAACAACTCAATGTATCCCAGCATGAGTTGCATACTACCACGACTAGTGCGACCACCTTCGCTGGCTAATATTCTTTCAATTCCATGATCAGCCAACACTTTTTGCGTCGCCGGACCCCCTAGCCCTTTTACCTGGCCTTGTTTGCCAGTCTTCCAGTCATCACTATTTAAAGGCCATACTAGGGTTCCGGCCTTTTGCTTCTCAAGTGCATGTCTGTTAATAACCAACAGAGCTGCAATAGGTCCTTTATTCCCATTTACCGAGTTACTTACAGAAAATGCTTCCAGTGCTGAGTCAATTGCAGATGTTGAATTCATTACGCAACCTTTTTCTGAGTCAATACAGCATTGTACGACTCTGAAAGGATTGGTTCAAAGATGAATCTAGAAAGATGGCTAACAACAGGCACAACAACGCCATCTCCAGCAATATGATAAGCATCGTTATAGTTTTCCGGGAGTTTGTAGGTATCAGGCAACCCCATCAAGCGAGCCGCCTCTCTCGGGGAGAGGAGACGTGAGCGAACCTGATCCCCCTCTACGACCAAGATGCTCTGGCGGCTAGAACCGCCCGCAGGTGTACGTAAACATCCGGCAATACCATCGAATCGGACTTCTGCTCGTTGCGCTTTTATACCGTTATCATCTATGCGGGTGCGTTTATAAAGGCCGCCAACTATACGCTGCCCTGACTTCATAGCAGCTTTAACTTTACTGAGATTTGCTTCAGTCATCATTGATAGTAAAAGCTTGGTTTTCTCAGGAGAGTCCCATTTTACCCCTACAGGCTCTTCATCGATTATGTCAGTAAATGTGATTAACCGCTTATCTGGTAGGGGTAAATTCCACCATAACCATAATTCCTGAGCTTTCGCTGATAGTCCGTTGAAAGCCGTAACCATCCGTTCTGGGTGCCATGGAGTTAATGGCGTTTGAGATACGAGTTGTTGTGATAATTCTACTGTCGGATGAACAGCCACAATGAAAACTCGAGGGCGTGACTGGGGTACGAAATGGACAGCATCAATCATCATCGCACCAAAGCGATAACCAGCATCAGATAAAACAGTACCTATTGAGGCGAAATCCTTCCCCTTATTTGACGTCAAAACACCATAGACATTTTCAAGCACAATTATTCTAGGTGCTCTATTTTCTGTCATTAGACTACGCATGAGTCGCCAGAAAGGCCAGAATGTTCCTGAACGGGTTTGAGTCTGGTCATCTTCGCCACCAATACCTTTATATCCGCCTGCGAGAGAGAGGTCCTGGCAAGGGAAAGAAGCCCATACCAAGTCAGCCTGGTCAGGAAGTTGTTTGCTGGTAATCTTATTTATATCTTCAACTAATAAATCTAACCCACCGTGCCAGTTGTTCCTGTAAGCATGTCCTTTCATTGGGCTAAAATCATTAGCAAAGAGGCAATTCCAATGTTCACCCAAACCAGCCCGAGCCATGCCACCTCCGGCAAAAAACTCGTAAAAAGAGGGACCGGATTGATTCATCTGGTCTGGAATAGCTTTCGCGTTTTCCATATCACGTTGAATCTTTTCGTTAATGGCCTCAGTAATCCATGCACTCATCTTGATCTTTCCGCCATCAAGTTGGCATAAACGAGATATGTCATTGTATTGCTCGTTTGTAAGACGGAGACTGGTACGATAGTTTGTTGAGGTGCTCATAAAGTATCCTAATTTTGGCGCCAAATTTTGGCTCCTTCCCTAAAGCATATCGAACTGAGAGAATCTGTCAATTTGAAATGATTCCCTGAACCAATGGCTAAATTTTCGACTAACGTAGCAAAAACAAAATCGCCTACCGCTCCCGGCAGGCGCAGTATGCGATAAATTAAAGAAAAGGAAAGTTCAGAAAGGTGAATCAGGAAGACGGCTCGCAAGATTGAGTAGTGTGGTTCCCCTCCTGCACCAGACGTGCTCCCAGGCGCGGCGAGATATCCCGCTGCAGGCCCCAAGTGATGTTACTCATTACAGTTCTCCACTATTGTCAGTTCGGGGTGATACTCATCAGACAGGTATAAGGTCCGTTGCGGTCTTGGCGGCGTTCGGCGTATACCGCCAGCACGCCGGGAATGTCAGGAACGACCTTACCGGTGTAATGACAGACACTGCCGTACCACTCGTATCTGCCGGTGCAGTATCGAAAAATGCGGGAGGCCGGATGCTGACGGTAAATCGTCATCGCCCGGCGTTTACTGATAATTTTCATGTCATACCTCAAAGCAGACCATGTTCAGCGAACGACAATATCTGCGTACCACCGACGATGAGGTGGTCAGGCACTCGGATATCAACGAGCTGAAGCGCCTGCACCAGACGCTGCGTTATGGTCTTATCTGCCCGGCTGGGCATGGTGTCGCCGGAGGGGTGGTTATGCGCCAGAATCACGGCTGCTGCATTGAAATACAGGGCGCGTTTGACCACCTCACGGGGATGTACCTCGGTGCTGCTGATGGAACCGGCAAACAGGGTTTCGTGGGCAATTAACTGGTTCTGCTGGTTAAGGTACAGCACCATAAACTCTTCGCGCTCCAGCCCAGCCATTTTCAGTTTCAGCCAGTCACGGGCTGCCTGAGTGGAGGTGAATGCCACGCCTGTTTCGCGCAGGTGTCGGTCAAGCAGTGTTAAAGCGCGTTTTATCGTGCGTTGTGCGGTCAGTGGAAGTACCGGAGTCAGTGGGATAAGTGACTGTTCCATCATGAGTATCCTTAATCAATAATGCGCAAAATGGCGCTGGATTCAGGGTGCTGTCGGGCGTAATCCCGCAGGCGGTAATAGTGCTCAGTCATGGCATCGCATTCGGTGCGACAGGCGTGATGGCTGTATTCAATCAGGCAGACAGCGACACCTGCGGCTTCCACACTCATTTCCGCATCATTTCCATTCATGGCGTTGAACAGATGCCATTTTTCGTTACCGTCAGCATCAGGGGCCATAAACGCGCCGCCATTGCTGAGCGTGTAAAAGGACCAGATACCACCGCTGTACTCATCACAGAAGCGCTCCATCCAGGCGAAAATATGGGGTTCCAGCGTGATCCACTGCGGAATAGCACCAAAGTACAGCGGCCAGAAATCGAGACGCTGCTCGTCAGGTACTGGTGTTGCAGTAAGGTCAAATTGAGGTTCATTAGCGGACATCAATTCGCATTGCGTTTGTGTCGTCATGGATATTCTCCGTCAATAAAAACGCCAGCGACGATGGCTGGCGTATGGGAAATAAAGGACATAGAGGGATGATGAATAGGTGTGGTCAGGAGGAGGATGCTCTGAGGATGCCGTACTGTCGGATATAACGGTTAAGCCCTTCACCGGCATCCGGTTCAAAGCACCACGCCCGCCAGATCATTCGACCTTGAGAGTCACGAACCACCAGGCGGAAGTGGCTACCCTAGTCGTCTTCAATGCTGATGTTGTGATACCGGCGGGTAACCGCTTCGGCCTGCTGTCGAGTAAAAGGACCCGGTGGCAGCATGTGAGATTCAGGCATTCGTTGTACCTTAAAAACAAAAGCCCCTGACGCTGATGCGTCAGGGGCTGTGGGAGTTTGCATGTGTAGGGGGATTGTCAGTAACCGGTTTGCACCTTATACAGCCGCAGGGTTTTACTGCCCCGGACAATTTTCACATACAGGGCATTATCTTTCGTGCCTCGCATAAAACCGGCCTGCACATCGCCCTTACAGTCACCACCGTCGTAAGGAATATTGACACCGGTCTGGCGCACCAGGTCGATAACCCCGAAGCTTAAGTCCTCACAGGCCGGGCCCGGCAGGTCCTGAATCAGGGCAAATTTATGGTCGTCGCTGACACCGGTCAGTGAGCACATGGAGGTGTTGATGTCGTTTCCCTGGCACCAGTACTCCTGGCCGGGATTGTCTTTATCCATCAGGCTTGCCGGAAGCTGAGCGGCACCGGCACTGAAGGCGGCAAGTGACAGAATGAGGGCGGGTACAGCAGAGGTCATTATTTTCAGCATGGTTTTCTTCCTGAATTAATCCTGCCCGCTGTCGGGCAAAATGAGGGAGGTTGATATCGGGTGTTATCAGAAGCGCCGGTAGCGAAACAGCTCTTTGCCCTGGTAAAGTGCCACCAGGTCGTCATATTCCGGCTTCTTCTGGTTGGGCTTAAAGGTCACTATCGTGCCCGGACGGCACAGGTCTTTTACGGTGAGCCCAAATTTCTTGTCCGGAGTAATGGTGAATCCCTTCGACACATCGTTGTGCATGATGGTTATCCAGCCCCACAAACCGCCTTCGCAGTCTTTAAAGGGTGAGGAACGCACCGTGACCATCCCGCCCGGACGGTCAACAGACATGGCTTCGCATTTTCCGGTAACCTGACGATGCGCATCACACCAGAAAATGTTCCCTTTGTTATCATTGACGACTGCGGGTAGCGTCCGGTTATAAGGCTGAGCCTGAGCTCCTGTACAGAGTAGAAGGCTGCCGGTAATGCCCAGTATTTTAATCAGTGTTTTCATTACGTTGTTCCTTTTCGGAGTAAGTATCAGATAACGGTGATTCAGGCCCAGACGGTCAGACCCAGCATCACAAGCCATACCCAGAAGTAAGCCGGTTTCTGACCGAGAGTTTTCGCCCGTCGCCACAAATAGAACGGCACCAGCCAGGCCAGTTTGCCGAACGTGGTGGTGTCCACTCCGGCCTTACGAAGGCGTCGTTCATCGAGATACCCCAGAGCGATATTGAGCAGCAGCGTCATAAACCAGTACTGCCCGCCCGAGACGGCCTCATATGCCTCGTCAAAAGACATTCCGTTCAGCCCTGCAGTCCACAGCTCGAGCGCATAACCAATGAAGGGAGCAAATGCCAGCGTCCATACCACTCCACCAGGAATGCAGTTCCCCGGCAGCGCTGGCGGTGTGGTGCTCCGGAGCAGCGCCGAAGCCAGCGGAGTAGCGGAGACCGGCTGCCACTCTGCCATTCCCTGTCGCCACACCAAAGTGGATGCAGTCAGTTCACCGCGCATAATCAGGCTGGTGATGTCGTCTTCGGTCACATTGTCGTGACGTATGCCATTTTTCTCGTAATGCCAGGTCATTGTTTTTCCTTCTTAACAGAGGTAATTAAATCAGTGTGTTGCCCGGCTCCTCCTCAGAGGGCCCAGGAGACAGGACTTCACGGATACAGCTGAAGTGCGGAAGGGCCCGGATAAAGCCCGTCTGTGTGGTTAACTGGCTGAGACGATTTATCGGGGTGAACGTTGTGTTGAGGACTGTCACCGCATGGATGGTCGCCAGAGGATGCACTGTGATATACCCGTTAAGTTCACCAGTGAGGTACCAGCAGCCGTTGAGTGATATCAGGCGGTACGGGGCCAGCCCGTCACAGCGCTCTCCCTCGGCCAGCAGCAGTACCCGCTGGTAGGCGGTAATGGCACTGACGAGACGGTAGAAGACCAGTGAGCTGGCCGGTGACACAGACTGTGGCGGCTGCCATACCAGACACGGCATCCCTCCCGCAGCGAGCAACATGCCCGCCAGACGCCGGTCCAGCCCCGGAAAAATATCGGCCAGTCCGGCCCGGTGCGCGAAGGTCAATGCATCGAGTTCCCCCTGCACGCCTCCACCGGCGCTGCGCAGGCGGCATTGCCCCCGTCGATACTCAAGGTCGAGGTACATCAGCCGTTCACGAAAATCCCGTCGCAGGGTACGGACTGACACACCAAACTCTGCAGCAAGCCGCGTCATGTTCAGCGTTTCACCCGCAACCAGGCGGCTGATTATCAGTGACAGCCTGACAGCCAGCCGGTCGTGACGGCGCTCTGCCTGTGTCATCTCGGATCTCCGTAATAATTAACTGACTGAATATGAAATGATTCTAAAGAGGGGGGCGGACAGGGTATGGACATGGAATGAACTATTTTTTATCTGCCACCGGAGGCAGGCCCGACGCGGTACTCCGTGGAATGCGGTGATAAAACACTCAATCCAATGGAGGTAAAACGGACAGGGAATGTCCCTTCCCAACATGTTGATAACAAGCTCAGGACTGAAACCCACTCAGCATCGCTTCCGCCATCACCCAGAGAGCCCGGTTGAGCTTCACATCACCGTCAATACCGCGCACCGCACGGGTATGCGTTCGTCCGCCTTTCGCACTCCGTCCACTGAGCCCGCCCTTAATCAGGTTCTCCTGAATACGCTGGTATGTGGTCCACAGATCATTGCTCTCATCCTGCCAGCGGCGTGGGGAGAGTATCTGAGGTGCAGTCACCGGCTGGCGGTCCTCACCGAAACGGTACGTCAGTGCAGCCTGTGCCAGAGCCTGTTGTGCAGGCGGGGGCAGTATCAGCGACTGCATGGCATCACGTTTTTCTTCCACACGGTCAAAGATCCCCAGTACTTCATACGCCCCCTCAATCACCTGACTCACGACATCTCCTTTGTGCGGCACCCGCACCTCGCCAAACGACTCACCGCAGACGAGTCCGTTCTGGCACACCGCACGGAATAATCCCGGCAGCATCTGATACGAGCTGGTGCCGTCATGAGAGTTGAGCAGAATGATTTCCGGGACTTGCTTGCCGGTAATTTGCCCCTCCCGACGCAGGCGCAGCATGTGCTTTGTGTGCTCGCGGCGACCTGGGTCACGCACTCTGGTCTGACAGGCAAAGAAGGGCTGAAAGCCTTCACGCTGTAGACTGTCGAGGAGAGAAATCGTGGGTATATATGTGTATCGTTCACTGCGAGATTCGTGTTTGTCTTCGCTGAAAACACTGGGCACTACACGAAATAGCTCTTCGCGGGTTAACGGACGGTCACGACGGATAAGATTTGATGCGCCAAAGCGCGAAGCCAGACGGGTGATAAGCAGACTCCTCATGATGGGAAAATAAAGACAGAAAAGCCCTGCCGCTCAATCGCGACAGGGCTCAGGAAACTACGGGTTAGAAGGGTTAAGTGTTCAGAAGAAGAAATTCCAGACAGCACGAGCGACCGATACCACGATGTCACGTACAGAGTGGATGACTGTCCGAACCGGGGCCGGTATCAGGGGTATGGAACTTACTGTGTCCAACACCGAGCCAACCGTCTCACCAAAATCGTCGCAGGCTTTTTTATTAACGGCATCGGTACGAAGTGGCGCACTGAGCTGTACCGCTACCGGACTACTGGCCTCACGCGGAAGGCAACGAATCATCCGCTCCGCCATGACCCGCAGCCCCCATTGCAAACGTACCGACACCGCGCAGACAGGGTTTACAGGTTGGAACAGCTCATGCAGCAGACAGATTTTGCGGCTGATATTTTGTTTCTGCACTGTAGACAGCTTTTCACCACCGCAAGTGGGTTCAACCTTGTCGGACTGACTGATAACAAACAGCACCTTGTGCCGGTATGTCTCACCAATCACCTGACGGTAAAAGTGTTCATCCACTGCTAGCGCCCGGTCATCGGCCTTAATCAGCCACAGCACCAGGTCGAGCCGGGGAAGTTGTTCACGGTAGAGTGCGGTATATTCAGTATCCCGTAGTTCGGACTCTCCAGCACCGGGTAGGTCCATAATTGTCATATAGCGGTCGCCAACCTGCAGACGAAAGCGCAGAGGTTCACGGGTACAGGCCGCCACATCGCTGACCGGCGATACTTCGCCGACAAACAGGGCATTGCACAGACTACTCTTTCCCGCCCCGGTTTTGCCCATAATGCCGATCACTGGCTCGTAATTTGTGAGCTGCTTTATCTGCTGCAGAATACGCTCTGATACCCACTGTGGCAGGCCAGAAAGCGATTGCTGCAACGACTGAAAACCTTCAGATTTTTTCATCACTGCTCCTCTGAAATGAAAACAAAAACGGCAGAATCATGGGGTTCTGCCGTTAATGGGGTATGTTCAGTTGAATGATATATATCTGAATATTTTTAGAATGCTGATAGGCCGTTCTGTGCAAGAAGCGAACCTTTTTAGACCGTCATTCAATCTTTCAGAGAGCTCAATTCTTCAGAGAGCCATTGTCTTAGAATGTTTATTTTAAATGCTGAACGGCAGACTAAATCGTATCCTCGCTCAGCCTTAAGTTTGTACTGTGGAAACGCAACAACAAGCCTTCCTGCAGCCACATCATCCGCAATCCGAGATCAAAAGCGCTTGTGACAACGCCAAACGAGCACTGTCGGGCGGACTGGTGAAAATCAAAGAGCAGACGAACAAAGAGGCCCGAAAAGCTTCAGGTGGAGGTAGATCGCCTCAAGGCCGAGCTAGAGGCCTACAAGGGAAAGGAAGAACAATGGTTACGCCGCTGGCAGCAAATCGCCTTTCATGTGCGGCAGAAAGGCATACAGATGGCTAGTGTGGATAAAACCTCTACTCAAAGGGCTGAGCTGCCTTATAATACTGAAACCGCGCAGATACTCCGGCCTTTTGATAAAGAAATTCCACCTTCAGGGAGAACATAAAATGAGTCTAGAAATAAAAAAACAAAGTAACCCGTTTTCTACTGGCGGTGGAGGAGTTAATTTCGAAACAAGAGTTCAAGCAGCTTTCGCACTATCCTTATTGACTAAATCTTGTGTTCCTTGTTTGAGTAACTACATGAGGGCTAAAGAGTTAAAATTCCAGAACAAATATGATGGTGTAAATACTGATGATTTTGTATTGACTGCCACAGACAATTCAAATAATGAAAGTAAGATCTTTGCTCAGATTAAACATGAAATAACTATTAGTGGCTCATCAAACTCAGTATTTGCAGAAGTTATAAATAGTGCTTGGGCGGACTTTAAAAGTGTGGGCTTTAAGTCAGAAAGAGATTCTATCGCGTTAATAACAGGTAACTTACCCAAAACTGACATAAATAATACTTTGCCGTTACTTGAATGGGCTAAGTTTTCATCGAACTCAGAAGATTTTATAAAGAAATCTCAAACCCAAGGATTTACCAGCGAAGCAAAACTCGAAAGGTTAGGAATATTTAGAGATCAACTTACTCATGCGAATAACGGGGTGGCTATCTCAGAAGAAGAATTGTGGTCTTTCTTAAAATCGTTTCAGATTTTACCTTTTGACTTAGACGCAGAACATTCAATCGTAGCAAACTTACTTTGTTCATTGATTCAGTGTTACTCAGATGTATTACCTTCTCTAGTCTTAGCTAGACTTGTTTCCTGCGTTCAAAGTTTCAACCAGAATGCGGGGGTTTTAACTCAAAGTAATATACCAGAAGACGTTAAAGGATTATTTAATAAATCAAGCCACTTATATTTCGAGAATGACTTGATAAAGCTTTATGAGCGCAGCAAACATATTTTTGAAGGTATTTCTACAACTATAAATGGACTCCACGTTGATAGGGCAGAACAACTAGCAGCACTATCTAACTGCTATAGAGATAGTGAATTTGTATTTGTTACCGGTGCAAGAGGGGCTGGAAAGTCAGGCGTTGTTAAAGATTTTATCACAACAAAAAATTTAGATGTTCCAGTATTCTACTTAAGAGCTGAAGATTTAGATAAAAGTAACTTAAATGAAGTTTTCACTTCCATGGGAATTACATCTTCTTTGGGAGAAATTGAAAGTCATTTCTCATTGCTTCACGAAAAAGTACTCGTAATAGAGTCCCTAGAAAAAGTTTTAGAACTAAATTATCCAAATACTTTTGTTGAGTTATTGCAATACATTAGAAAACAGTCTGGTTGGACTATCATTGCAACTGGCCGGGACTATGCTTATCAACAATTGTCATTTAATTTCCTACAGCCTTGCTCTATAAATTTTAGCAGCATGAATATTGAAGGGCTTGAAGATAGTCAAGTCGAGCAAGTTTGCGAGCATATTCCAGAGCTAAAATCTTTAGTATCTAATAACTCATTAGTAGAACTACTAAGAATACCATTTTTTATTGAGATTGCTGTAAGAGCTATAAAAAATGGCGCTCAATTTGGGATTGGAGATACTGAAGAAGACTTTAGGGATACAGTGTGGCGGACTGTCGTTGCAAAAGAAGCTGATAGAAAATCAGGGATGCCAGATAGAAGAAGAACAACCTTTATTAAAATAGCAATAGAGAGAGCTAAAAAGATGCTTTTTGGTGTCAGAGCAAGCGGTTTTGACCCGGAAGTAATCGCAAAGTTGGAAGAAGACCATTTGATCTACAGGGATCAAAAATCATCTTGTGTAAGTCCTATGCATGATGTTTTGGAAGATTGGGCTTTAGAAGAGTTCATCGATATAGAGTATTTTGATAATTCTAATAATATTGCAAGCTTTTTGTTAAATATAGGAAATGAACCTGCGATAAGTAGGGCATTCAGGTTATGGCTGTATAGGAAGCTAAAATTTGATGATACAACTAATGAATTCGTAGAAGGTTTATTATCTTCGGACGAGATAGAGAGTTATTGGAAGGACGAGGCAATTTCTGCAATCATGCAGCATGACTCTCCCGGGATATTTCTTAATTCACTCAAGCGTCAGCTTCTTAAAGATGATTGTGCTCTTTTGACACGGTTTTGTTTTATTCTCAGAATAACGTGTCAAAGGCCAATATCTCTACATAACGGACTATTGATAAAAGATAAAAAATCGGGATTGCTCAAATCCCTTTTCCTGAAACCATATGGAGAAGGTTGGGAAGCACTATTCCATTTTATTTATGAGGAAAAAGATAATTTGAGTAGTCCTGTGCGCGCTCAAGTTATTGAATTGATAGATGAATGGACTGGTCTCATTAATATACATGATGAGTTGCCAAAAGCGTCTGAAAAGGTTGGTTTGTTAAGTTTATGGCTCCTTGAAAGGGTTAAAGATTCATATCGTGGTGAGGGGCAAAGAAAAAAAATATTAAATTCTTTATTAAAAGTTTCAACGGCTATTAAAGATGATTTTGATGAATTGATGAAACAGGACGTTTTCACCTCAAAGATAAAGCCTGGACGATTAAGTTATGTTGATGAACTGAGTAGTTTGGCACTTATAGGCTTCAATGTTCCTATGTTGTGTAAGTTTTATCCTGACTTCGTAGTTAAACTTTCAATGCATGAGTGGCTGTTGGAAAAATCCGAAGAGAACGATTATGGCTACGGGTCATATCGTGTAGACGTAGAGGAATCATTTGGGCTAGATACAAAACGAGATTTTTTCCCTGCAAGCGGTGCCAAAGGCCCTTTCAAATATCTTCTTCAATTCAAGCCAAGGCTAGGCTTGGATTTCATTATTAGATTGTGCAATTTGACAGCACAAAAATATTCAGAATCGGATTTTTCTAAAACTCAAGACAATGAAGAAGACACTATTTACGCCTTCGAAACAGTAGCTAAACAAGTCGATATAACCCTGAATGATGGCACAGTAGTTAAACAGTATGCATCTCCCCACCTCTGGAAGGGATATAGAGGGCAGTCTACGTTGCCCTACTTATTACAGAGTGCTCTTATGGCATTGGAGAACTGGTTAGTTGAGCACGTTGAAAATTGTGGTAAGAATAATGAAATAGATTGGATTTTTGATTATGTTCTTCGCTCTAGTAATTCAGTAATGCCTACGTCTGTTTTATCTTCTGTGGCCACAGGCTTCCCTAATAAAGTAGGTAAAGCCGCCTTTCCTTTACTTAAAACTGCTGATTTATACCATTTAGATTTGATTCGAATGACACAAGAAATGGGTGGAAATGAGATGCATTTCTTTGGTTTTAATAGGGATGCAATGTCGAAAATATACCTAGAAGAGAGAAGAGAAGCAGCACTTCGACCATGGAGAAAAGAGTCATTAGAAACCTTATTAACAAGGCTTCAGTTCGTAAATGAGTTAAGGGATGATATTTTAAAAATTGTTGATGAACTGAAAAATGAAGCTACTGCAAGTAATGAAAAAAATCTTCGGTATATGGTGCACAGAGTCGATACAAGGACTTGGGAAGTAGTTGAAGACAAAGAAAATGACAGAGTATTGTTTCAAAGCTCATCAGAGCTTCCGGAAGATTTAAAGCTGGATCAACAAGAATTTAATGTAAAGCACGCAATGGATAACACCGTAACTAGTTTAAAGTTATGGGGTAAAAAACTATTCGATGAGAAATTACTAGAAGAAAAATACTTCTCTTCATATCAGGATGCGTTAATAGCTACTAAGGGATTGCTCAGCGCCCTCCAAAAAGGTGAAGTACACAACTTTGCTGATATGGCGGTTGGCGCAATCACAACTGTTGCAGCGGTTTGTGTTCGTGATGTTCTTTTAGAATTGAGCTACGAAGATAAAAAGTGGTGCTTAGAAATCATCCTAGAATCAATATTCATGCACGCAGACAATATGAATGGGACAGCTGCACATGATAAGACTGATTATTATGGCTCTGGAGCATGCGCATTTGTCTTACCTAAGTTATTTGATTTAGATCTAGATTCAGAACAAATAGAATATTTGAAGTTTGCGTTAGCTACAGCATTAACGCATGAGAACCTGAACGTTAGTGCTTGTGCTGCTAAGGGAGTAAGAGAGTTTCTTTGGTCTAGAGACGCTGAATTAGCATCCCGTTGTATAGGTGGAATAGTTGAGTATGCCAGATTACGAAGGGAAGATAGTGAGGTACGTAGGTTTTATCATTTACAAGGTGCTGAATTGCAAGCCGCACTCGAAAAATGGAATGATCTTTTAACGACTTTTCGTAACGACTTGATTGAGGGAAAGTTTAAGCTTTCAGTTAACGATATATCTTTGGAAAGCCACTGTTCGTGGTTTATTCATTTACCAATGCTAATGGTTCCTTACTGTACTAAGGATGAGATGCAAATTCAGTTGGTCAATAGGTTAATGAGTTTTGTATTTGATACGGAGTATCAAAACCATCGTTCGAGTGATGATGAAAAGATAAATTATGAAATTAAAAAGCAGATTCAAGACTGTCTCTCTGAACATGTTGTTTCTTCAAGAAACAATAACTTCATGCCCTTTAAAGATCTATTGGTGTTAGGGTGTACAAAAGCTCCCGGCTTCATTTATTCTTTAACACTCTCCTATCATGTCGCTGTAGAAAAAGAAGGTGATTATGATGCTATATGGGCACTTTGGTGCCTGTTAGCACCAGAAGCGCACAAGATAGCTTTGAATGATGTTAATGATCGTTATATCGGTTTACAGAATGACCTAAATCAGCTCCTGCGTGGAATGATGTATGCGGATTGCCCTTGGCAAGGACATGAGAATGAAGAGAAAGATATGAAGCGAGGTGCTAAATATTTGCTCGGTTTTGCTAGGCAATCTGCACATAATAGCCATGTGTTTGAAGCCTTGTCTTCATTGATTTATAACTTCTACAACGTATTCTTCGAAGAAGGCATTCTGATTTTAGCTGAGCATTATAGTGCCAATCGACATATTATCGGGAAGCAAGTCAATACAGCATTTTATATAGAAATGGTGGTTGGAAGATTTTTGCAGATAGAAAATCGCGGAACTCTCAGTAGAAGAATGTACGATATATGCCTGCTTCTCTTAACAGGAATTGTAGAAACTGGCTCTGCTAGAGCTTATTACTTACGTGAAGAATTGATTCGTTCTCGAAAGATTTTAGCCTAGAGGGTAACAGTGACAATTTTTTAAAAGATGGTGATGGCTCAGCTGAGTATAAAGAAGCGATTCTTCGATCTTTTATTAGTAAATGACTAGATCAAAAGTTCAGTATGCTCAGACAGATAGGTTCATTGAGCTTTGATGGATTTGCACTGGAAAAGAGGCAAGTCCATCACATCAATGGCCAATGGTATCTCAATAACCACCAAACTGTATCGAGATTAAGGTGATGAGCGAAATTCTGACCTTCGGTTTGATGGTAGGCCAACCGGCATTGCGTAACCTGTGCCTCGCGGGTTCACCTAGAACGCTGTTAGCAATGTCCGCTCCTCGCTCATAACCGTCATACAAATTTTACGATGGCTTAACTCTCTGCTTGAATGTGAACAGCTCAGTCTGAGCACCTTAGCCACCCAAAACCACTGAGCAGGCTCAGGCCAGATTTTGGGCTTTGAGATAAGAGTGTCACCCGGGGTGAAGAGTGGTGAAGAGTCACGGTCTAACTGATCACCGATTAAGCTATTGAAATTTATTACACAAATAGCAAAGGTGAATAGGGTGAACACTTTTCTACAAAATCATTTTTCTATGCTATGTGTTCAACGTTCTGCTTAGAAGAATGATCTCACCCAAATTGCTTGTGTGTAGGAAGGATTTTTGTTTGTTAAATTTACAATAAAAACATATGATTAAGTTGTTTTCATCACTCCTGTGCTAGGTAAAGCTATGTCGTTGATTTTTAAGTATAGAAAGCTATATGACTCTGCAACTATGGAGTTGGATAAATACACGCTAGATATATTGATGAATAATCGAATATTTTTTTCAAAGGCAGAAAATTTTAATGATCCGTATGACTTTTTACCCACAATTAATTTAGCTCCTGAGGCAATCGAACGATATTGCAATGAAGTATTACCGCTTGAAGTTGGAGAAGGTTTTAAGAAGGCTATAGCTTCAACTTCTGAGCAAGAAATTGAAAAGTTGTTTATTGAAAAATTTCGAGATAATTTCGCAGTATTCTGTGCTACGAGAGATCATAAAAATTTTTTAATGTGGTCTCATTACGGTGATAATCATAAAGGAATATGTATCGCATTAAAAACATATAAAAATATCGAAAATAATGACGTGTTGCATGTGGAAACAGACCAGTTTAAAAAAGTCAGGGCCAGGAGTAATGAGACATACTTTCCATTGTTTCCGGTACGGTATAGTAATGTGCGACCACCACAATTCGATTTTGTAGAAAATGTTATTGATAAAAAAGTGCCTGGTTTCACATTGACCAAGTCAAAAGTTTGGGAGTATGAGGATGAAGTTCGTGCAGTTATGTTGATCTCTAATACAGATACCCAATTGGTAAAATTAAAGAAAAACCAAATTGCTGAAGTATTTATCGGTAGTCAAGTACCGAAAGAAATAAAAAATAAGTTAATTGAAAAGCTTGAAGGTAAAGGCATAATTATTAACGAAATGAGGTTATCTCCAACTACTTATGATTTAAGAACGATCGAGATAATAACAAAGTTAGATTGTGAAGGTATTTTGAAACTAATTGAGTATGGGACCGAAGACACCTAACAAAAAATTTAAGAGTGATTCAGCACTCTTGGCATTTTTGTTTTGGGTTGGTTTCAGTGTTTACTGTAATCAAATTGAGTTTCGTGGTTGCGTGCTTCACACCTTAATTGGGCGTTAATGTCCGCTTTTCGCTCAGAGCGGACGGTCTGATTCTTTTGTATACTGTCTGCGGAAACTGTCAGTTCGAGTCCGAGCTAATACACTTAAAGACTATCTCTCAATCTATCGACCTGGAGTTCCCACGGCAGCCCAATCGATTCGCTATTGGGCCTGTGGAACTTCGTACATCACCTCAAGCTTAGTGAGATCGATCACGACAAGATAGTCATAGCCTGTGTTGGCATGCTGGTGATGGTTGAATCGTGTCTGCACTGGTGCCCGAAAGCAATGGATTTTTTGGCTGCTCACAGACGAACGAAGATTTGCCGACAGCCCTATAGCGATTGCTCGCAATCCACAGCAGGGTTTCAGTACATGGTAAGATGGAGAGACTCTAATCGATTTCTTATCCAGGTGAGGCAGAAAATACAAATTAATGACCACATTGACGTAATGCGGATCTTATTGCAAGACCGAAACGCTTCATTTCAGATATATCAGAAATTATCTTATTTCTAAGTCCACGAGATATTTCTAGCTGAACTCCTTGTTTCGAAGATCCACGATTGCAGATATTGTCCTTATCTAAACCTTGAAGCGAACGGTCAGCTTGCCGTTCTGCAAAATATCCGCCTTTAATGAGAGACTCAATTACTACCTGGCAGAGATCACTTGCTAAACCACCAACATTGACGAATAACCCTTCACCAGACTGTCCATGGAAAGTTATAATAAAGCGGGCGGATTCAGCTATAGCTAAACCTTGTGGTTCATCAAATCGCGAACTAGTAATGTGAAGATCAGAATTATTACTTAGTTTAGCTCCTTCGAATAGATAGTAGGTAAGATCATCTCCAGCAATATATCTACAAATTTCTGATGTGCCAGGTTCAATTTTTCCAGCGTGAGGAGCAATCAAAGCTATCGATGAACCATTTTGTCGAAGCTCAATTCGATACGCCCCTCTGGACTCTGATGATGAAAGTTGTTGAAAATTCATATACTTGTCTGCCACGATATAGCGTCTCCTAGATAAATGCCATTGCCACGGTCTAAGCTCCTGAATGACCATGAAACTACCTGAACTTTACACCCACTACTAGCAAAATGAAAAAAAGCGCAAAGAAAAACCACTCACAATTAAAATATACACATCATCGTTAAAAATAGATATATTACGCATCAAATCAGACCTTACTCTTCAAATACTGGTGGAAGTACTGCATGTTTAGTATAAAGAAGCACCGGAAAGTGAGAAATAATAAACTCACAGTCGGAATATCCTTGACTTCTTAATCCTTTTTTTATGAAAGGATAATTCTTGTAAAGTATTGAATTATATGCGGGTTTTAATACATTTATCAATGCAGCCTCAAATTCATTAGTATGCTCTGCATTAATCTTATCTAGATCATAAATACGTTCAAAATTAGAAAGGTCATGATAAATTGGTTTTTTTAGGTTAGAGGAAAAAAAACCATTTGAATCAAAAATACTAGCTACTTCAAGCGATTCAACAGATAAGAGCATTAGTGATATTTCAAATGGTGCATGAGGTAGTAAAGCGTCTAAAGGTCTCTGTAGTGTCATTATTTTTTGAAGTTTCTCATGACCTGTTAGCCTTTGCCATATTTCTTGCTCGAAAGACTGACCAATATAATGGACTTCATAATCTATATATTTGTGGAGTTCCCCATTAATTCTGGCAATTATTTTTTTATTAAAATAAAAATAAAGAAAACGTTGCGGACTAAGATAAAAAACCGTACCTCCTTTATTATCAAGGAGTTCAATCGCAGCAATGTCTTCATTTTTCTTCAGTAACATATCATTATTTTCGAAATAATGAGGTCGAAGCATCACATCATCATCTACCAAGCAATCTTCGATGTTAAAAAGAACAAAGCATTTTAATGGTTCATTATTCGAGTTATCGTAGATTTCAAAGTACACCTCAGAATCATTTTTATCATTATTCTCTACTATAGCAACGTTTCTTATTTTTAATAGTGGTCGCTGTGCAATAATATATAATGAACTTGGCTCGATAATTCTTTGAAAAGATTCATCCTTCCTTATGAATTCAAATTCATAAGCACTAATTATAGGATGCGATAGTCGTGCATGTAACGACGCTTTTTGTAAGAACCCTTCTTTTTTCATTATATATCCTTTAGATACGGCGTTAAAATATCTGCTTCAATCTCAGGCACCGACAAACATTTATTTTTCTTGAAACAGTACAGATAAAATACTTGATTCTTCTGGGCTGTCTAGTTGTTGCAATTTTAAAAGCGGTGAAATCCCCATTATTACGCACAAAAAATACAATCATATCTATGAAACTCAATAAATGATAAGACTAATTATAACGCTTTGTAATGGAGTAAATTCGCTAACGCCAGTGAAACCTGCCCTCCCGCGCTCCGTGAACCTATTCTAACCATTAGCGGCTCCAAGTTTAAGGAAATTTTTCACAACTACTAATTAAGGGCCTTCCCACATTTTGGAGCTTCATCTAAGGCTCTATGATGGGCTCACTTGTGAATCCTTTAACGTCGAACTTATCGCCATCAAACAGCTGAAAAATATCAAGTTCTTGCGGCTTATCAACAACTCTATTCAAAGTAAAATCCAACAGTTTTGATCTGTTCTGTAAGAACACATCACTACTTTTAGAAGCTATCAGCTTTCTTTGGACAAACTTCAGGTGTGGTAAAGATTCCTCATTGCTCTCTCTGGCTTCGCTTACCTTTCAGGAAAACGGCAGTAACCAGTAAGCGCATACCCTGAATCACTTCAAAGTGTAATTCTCAGGGTGCGAATGATTATACTTCGCTCATGAGGGATAACCATACTCAGACCTCCTGCAATGTGGGAGGTCTGAGTATGAACAAGGCTCCATGGAACAAAGGTCGTATCATCGGCCAAAAAAGACCACTTCAGATATCTTATCTCTGGAACACGGGTTACTTCATGTCTCTGCCCTCAGTAAATGATAAAAGCGCGCCGGATCAAATCTGCTCCACGTGAGTGCGTTAATCCCGTAGCCGTGACGTTTTAACTCCATTAAGATGGCGGATACACTTTCTGTATGAAGGAGCCGCCAGTGATTGGCTCACAATGGAATAAATGGGATTTACACATCCACAGTCCTCTGACGTGGCTGGCAAACAACTATCCTCCCGACGATATTGAAAATTATGTTCGCACGCTGGGGGAGCATCAACTTTCCCTCATCGCCGTAACGAACTACTTTTATTTCCGACAGAACGAACTGGAAATCATCCGGGAAGAGGTTGCCCGGCAGGGGCTGGAGATAACGGTACTAGCCAACGTGGAGTTTCGTCTCGATCAGCAGAACCGGGATGACCAGTTTATTAACATCCATATTCTTTTTTCTGAAAAGCTATCAACCGAGCGCATCAATGAAGCCCTTTCCCGCCTTCCGATCAGGCTGACGGACGGCGGGGGGAAGAATGTCTATTGCTGTGAGAAAAGCGTTGGCGACAGCGGACACGCTGTCGATACCATCACGGTTGCACTGGCAGAGCTGACTTCTCATCTTAATTCCGCGCTGCGTCCATTCCAGGATTTTCTGATTGCCGTGTGCCCCAACGGCTACGGCGGATATCGTCCGGGGTCCACCGGACGGTCCGCAGCCGCCGCGACTGAGATTGACCGCCAAGGACAGATAATTTTCGGTGGTGCCGCCGATCGTGCATTTTATCTGCGAAGCGACCGTTATCCCGGTGCCACAATCAAACCCGTTTTTCTATGTTCGGACGCGCACAGCGTGGCACAGATTGGTGGGCGTTATACGTGGGTAAAGGCGATGCCTACCTTTGAGGGGCTCCGGCAGGCTCTGCTTGAACCCGAGTCGCGGCTGAGGATAGGTGATGACTGGCTGGCTACCCGCACACCCAAGGCCCACTTCAGTAAGATCGAGGTGGAAGGGACAATATTTGATGGGCAAGAGATCCGTTTCCGGCAACTGGCAATCCCCCTGAGCCAGGACATGGTCGCTATTATCGGAGGCCGGGGAACCGGAAAAAGTCTGCTCCTAGATGCGCTTCGTTCCCGGTTTGCCGGAGCCGCCGCTAGGGGAAGTGAGCAACGTGCGGTGAATGTGCAGAATCTCTGCGTTGAACTGGACAAGGCTAACGGGGAAAAGGTGCGCTTTGATGCACATTCAGAAGGGTATGAATACCTCCATGTATCGCAGGGCGAAATCAAAAAACTCTGCCAAGAGCCCGGTCTTATCAGCGATGAGATTAAAAAAATGCTGCGACTGTCTCCTCATCATGAGGCTGGCAGTACGGGCATTCAGTTGAACGAAAACCTCAGTGCCTGGCGCGCATGGCGTGAGTTTCTTACTTTTAAAAATGAGCGTGATGAGTCAATCAATACACGAGCATTTCAGGAAGCATTGGCGAGAACGGCCCGTGAAAAAATTGATGTCCTGACCAGCACCCGTAACAGGGAGCTGATCGCGCAGTTTCGTGACAACAGCGGCCAGCAGGCTACCTTGGCACAGGCCAGAAAACACACCACCGGGCTGCAAACAGCAATTGAGACTGCCGCCCGGGATCTGATTACAAAGATTGACGCCGTCAATGCTGCCGTCGATGACGGCACAGTTATCCCGTACCCTGATCTGTCATTGCTGGCCGCCGCTGTCGGGGCAAAGCAGGCTAGCATTGACGAGCATACTGCCCGGCTTGCCGAGGATAATCACCGTATTATTGCGTCGTTTCAGGAGCAGGGGCTGGGTCAAGATATCCCGGGATTGCTGGAGAAGGTGCAGGAATATCAGTTGCAGGCGGATCGGGCTGAGGAACACCTAGGGACTATCGACGCCCGGGAGACACAATATCAGCAGGAGTTACTCCAGCGAGGCGAACTGGCTACCGCGTTTATTGACACGCTGCTGGCAAGGCAGGCGGTTATCGATGCTGCCTATGCCTCGCTGGCTACCAGACAGCACCTGACCCACGATCAACAAGCGCTAATCCAGGATATTCTGACGGACATTCGTATTTATGGCCGGCCTCATTTTGATGTGGCGGCGTTTTACAATGGCATGCTGGATCATATGAACCGCGGCCGGTTCAGGGCTTCTACTGAACAGACGTCTGTTGAACGGCTGCGCGATGTGTTCCGGGTACAAACCATTGCAGATTTACATGCACTGCTCTCTAATACTCCCGTAATTGCACTACCGGAATGCCCCGACAGGAAACTATCCATTGAAGAATTTCTGTGGCGCAGTGAGTATTTTAATAGTCAGGGGCCGTATGCTCTCCTGAACTTCCTCTTTAGTCCGGAACATATCCAGCAATACCTGAGCGTCAGGGCGGAGTTTGAATACAAGGGAAAAACCGTCGAGAAACTGTCTGCCGGTCAGCGCGGAACCTTTTATGTCTGCCTCAAACTGGCTACGGATGCGTTTGGCTCACCTTTTGTCTTTGACCAGCCGGAGGATGATCTGGATAACGATTTCATCATGCACAATCTGGTGCCGTTATTTCGGAAAATCAAACAGTATCGTCAGGTCATCATAGTGACTCATAATGCTAACCTGGTGGTGAACTGTGATGCAGAACAGGTGATCATTGCCACAAACGATGAAGAGGTGATCAGTTACCGGGCCGGGGCACTGGAGTACGGCGATCATGACGCACCAAACAGCATGCGCAGGGCAATCTGCGATGTGCTTGAAGGGGGGCGCCACGCATTTGAGGCCCGGGAGCAGAAATACGGTATGCTCTGGCTCAATCCCTAGATAGGAAGATTATCCCGGGTCTCTGAAGGGCATTTTACAATGGCCTGCAGAGATCCGACTTCGCATGAAGCACGCGTCGCTGTGAAATCATAGTATTGTGATATCAGCCATTATCTACGCTAGCTGCATTTCGGTGTTACCGGCCTAAAGTCCTCTCCACTTCAGAATGTCAATTTCGTTATTGATGATAAGATCTTGGTATGGGCGACAAAAAAATTTGATCATCTCTATACCTGTAAGTGTACAATGCTTAAAAAATGATAGGGGTGAGTATGGATATCTGGGATTTTAATAAGCTATTTATTTTTATTCTTTTTGTTGTGCCAGGTTTGTTAGTATTAAGGTTTATGAGGCGCTTCATCCATCTGTTAAAAAAGACTCATCTAAAATAATTATCGATGCTGTAGCCTATAGCTGCATTAATTACGCGCTTTGGTTTTTGCCAGTCTATTTTTCTGAAAAGAATGACTTGTTTAATTATTCTCCTTTTTTATACTATTCATTGTACCTTTTTGTTTTTTTAATATCCCCTTTACTACTGCCAGTGACTCTGCATAAATTGAAGCTGTCACAGTTTTTTAGAAAAAGATTACCACATCCAGTGGGTAGGCCGTGGGATTTTTTCTTTAGCAATGCACCTGCCTGCTGGGTGATTATTACCCTTAAAGATGGAAAAAGAATCGGGGGACTATACTCTGGGAATGCATTCGCCTCAAGTAGTCCGGAGCCAGAGCAAATTTTTTTGAGTGAAAGTTGGCACGTTAATGAAGATGGGGGATTCGAACGACGTAAAGAGCGGACCTTAGGAGTACTAGTTCTGACCACAGATATTCTTACGATAGAGTTTTACTCTATTTAATTTAAACACAGCAAAAGGTGACATAAATTGACTGATATTAAAAAAACAAATAATGAGCAGCTAAACACAGATGGCTATCAACCGATGATGGAAGGCTACCAACCTAGAATTTCTGGTGAACACCTTGCCATCAATGGCTATCAACCACAAAATCACGGTAGTGCAGGTTTTTTTAACTCACCGATAACTATGCAGCAGCAATCAAGCCTTCCAGAACCAGAGAAACATGGCTACCAACCCCCGTCACAGACCCGTCCGGTAGCACCTCCCCCTCAAAAACCATAATCTAAATTATAGCGTGGGTGCCCACGCTATAATATTCCCTCTAGTTTTTTAACCTATCCAGCACCATTTAGAACATTAGTTCTACGCTGTGGCGTACCTGTAGCTATTAGCCCAAAAATGTACGCCCTGATCTCTGAAGGCTGCTACAACCTGCTACATGTAGCAGGTTGTAGCAGGGTCCTGAGGCATATTATCTTATTTTTTGCTGGGGGATGTGAGGGTTATACTACTGAGTTGGTAGGGGGAGCAGCCCCTACCAGAAGATCCATTAGCAAGTAAATCTTCCTAATCGTAAGCAATGGCTTGTGCCAAAGTTACGGTAACCGCTGTAGGTATCTTTGGTCCTGGTTTTCGCCAGATACGCCAGTCGAATCAGGAAATCCCAGTAGACTGGGCTACGATCCAAGGCGTCGAATCGGCTAAACCTATAAACAGCATTGGGAGGAAATTCAGCTAATGTTGCGTAATCTTCGTGGGCAAGCCCTACAGCACTGCACCAGGCTTTCTGTATCCGGGTAGACATGTTATCACCATTGCGGTCTTTGTAATTGCCAAGATACCTGTAGACATCTCCGTTGAACAACAACATCAGGTGATAATGGGGATGTTCGCTTGTATCGCGTTCCCTGCACCATCCATAAGATGGCAATGTCGGATCTCCCGGTCTTCTGGACCGGTTGTGATCCGCCCGTAGTTGGCTTTTCAGTGACTCTGTGAAGCGGGTGATTGCCTGCATATCATCTCGCTGGAAGCACAGCGGTAAGTCAGGCTCTCCAGTTACATGAGACTGTGCGAATCTCAGGTCAGTACGAACAGCCATTATTCGCTTATGCTTTTCCAGCGCATCGTAGACCATGTTCAGTAATTCGTTGAGTATATAGCTATCAATGGGTGAATCATACAGTCTGGAAGATTCCGTCGTAAGTATGACGATTTCTTCATTGGTAAGTGAATAATGTGATTCCATAATAATCCTTAAGTTTGTAAATAATAATCTTTGGATAATGGGTAGCCCTCACGCTACCCATGTGATGTTGGATATAACCCCTGACGGGAGTTAGTATTATTAAGTAATAATTAGGCATGGAACCTTAGCTAAGATATATTACATATACCACTTTAAAATCATGAATTGCCCTCCTTAATAATTTAAACCCAGGTCGCAGAGTTACAGGGCTTTGAAATAAATCAATATTATCTAGAAAGACTTCAGCTACTCTGAAGTTATTCGTTTCTTGGTAGTTTATTAAAGCCAATAGATCCAGATGAAATTAACGGTATGTTTAATGCTTTAGCTAAATCACCATATTTCACTTCTGAACCAGTGAATTTCACATAGTCAATGCCATCCTCTTTAAATAACTGCACCTTTTCATCTTTTTCAAGTTCCTTTAAAACGGGTATCAGGCGCTCTATGCTTCTAAGAGAGCTTGGACCATCTCTACGAATAGTGTGCCTCCTGAAATCGTAAGATTTATTACTGATAACATGTTCCTCAAGCCAAAATAGCAACTTTTCTTTCTCACTAGGTTTTCTGGTAGAATCTACTTTTAAAATTAAATGGGTAATACACCATTCACTTATTTTAGCTGCTGACAGAAAAGTATCCCTAGTAATTATTGGTGAGTCGGGTGTAATAAACATTTGCATTACTGCTGCGATTCGCGTAGCTTGCTCCATAATTCTGGAACCAAAATCATCATAGTGATGCAACTCACCTCCTGGTTGCATAAGTTCCCTGATTCGCTTATTTTGTGTTTCCCATAGCGCTTTTGCCTCTTCAGATAAAGTAATACAGATACGTTCTTCATTGTTTTCTCTACGCTGTATGCCGTCTTGCAAATGCTTAACAAGAATAGAGAAAAAGCCATCAAGCCCTGGCTCATCAGACCATGAACATATATCAGGGATATCGCATGGTTTAGGTATTTGCTCCAGATTAATTAGTAATAAACGGGCTAAGAACCCTGAGTTTCTTAATTTGTTTCCTTGCTTTCCTAGAAAATCGTTAAATATTGCAGGTTGCAGTAACAGCAATATGGTCAGGCGGACATCATCAACATCATAGCTGTCACGAGATGCTCTGCTGTCTGAAATTCTCCCTTCTCCCCAAAGAGAGTTGAGAACTGATATATCGCGAAAAAGGCTACTGTCAAACACACCTCCGGCTTCATCAGAACAGAGCATCAATGACGGAGATCCCAGAGCTAATGTCTTTTTAAGTCCCTCACTTGTTGAATCATTTTTAGTAAGATACTTTCTAACCGGTGCTATCGGTCCACTTTTCTGACATTCCTCCAGTGCTTCGCGTGTTTCAGCTACATCAACCTTCTGGCGAACAGCTTTGCTAAATTGCTTTTTAAGTTCTTTTAATTCCGTATCCCAAGATACTTTTTTCAGTTCATAAAGTTTTTCCTTTTCCAGAAAGATATTCTTCAGTTCTTTTTCCATTTGATGGATTATTTCCATCAGTGCTTTGAATACCGTTGACTTCCTGCTACCTGATCGTGCTAATAAAAGGAGGTAAAGTGATGTAAATGTTCTCCCATTTTTAAGCTGAACATCAAATTTATCCTGGCAGGAAAATGCCATTACCCCAATTGATACTATTAAAATTAGCTCAGCGGGAGCTCCTGTTTTGTAATGTATGTAACTTATCAATCGCTGTGCAAAAGTGGGAAGCGTCTGGAAGTTTAGTACTAATTCTTTATTTTGCGTTGAACTGTTTTTTTTAGACATACATCCGATCTAACTCCTCTTTAGAATTAATTAATAAGACTACGATGTAACAACCACTCATCAATTTCTGATTCAAGCCATCCAACTGATTGTGTTCCAAGCTTTCTTTTCTTTGGGAACGTTGGATCATAGCGTGGCGATCTCGGGTTCAACCAGTCATAGATCGTGGCTCGTGAGATACCAGTTTTATGGATAACAGCAGGTAAGCGGAGTATCCTGACTGCTGATGAAGTGTTCATACTAGTTTGCCTCTTGTTAGCTCAGTTTGGTTCCAGCAAAGAATAGCTGCAAGGATTCTTCGAAAAAATACGGCTAGCAAAGGTTTATTTTTAACAGGTTTAACTTGTTGATATTGTGGGGCTAAATGTTTTCTATTAAAGTTTTTAGTGAAGAAATTAGTCGAAAACGCAGTGCTCTCTCCAGTGAGATGAAAGACTGTGAATGGAGCAAGCATGCCCAAATTCTGGATGAAAAACATACAGGTATGCAGGCTGAGTTGACTATGATGAAAGAGCGGGTCTGGAACTCCAAGAAGTTTGGTCCCGGAATATTATTGTATTCATCATCTTATTTGAAGGAGCATAGCTACAGTGACTCTCATAAGGACTTTCCATCAAATGAGAAAAGCATCGAGTTAGCTAAGCTTATTGAACGTTATTGGAGTACATTGGAGGCTGAACTTCTGAGAGATAATGTTGCTGTCATTATTCCTGAATATATCTCTATGGATGAGCTTTTTAAATTTCACCTTAGGTATGCACAGAAGTGCTATAAATGGGGTGAATTAGTTATATCAGACAATGAGGATGTTGCATTTGAAGCATTTAAAAAAGCATCTGAGTTATTTGATAAAAGCATGGGGATGGTTTGGTATAAGATCTCTGTAGATAAACAAACTAAACTTTTATCTACCAGGAATAGATCAGGAAGAAACGGTGGAATAAAAAAATCTGAAATGTATCGACCTATTCAGGAAAAACTGGTGGAACTTATCAATGATTTGGCTCCTGAAGAAGGATGGAGAAGTAAAGCTGCAGCGGTGAATGTTCTCATTGAACCTTTGTGGCTATTTATAGAGGAGTCAAAATTGAATGTTAATAAGCAGGATAAAAAATACCGAATGCCAACTACCAGTCAGGAAGCCTTAGCCGATACTATTTTGAAATCATGGTCTACAAATGTTGAAAGTGTGAGGCAGGCTTTCGAGGACACTGTAAGCAGAAAAAAAAGAACTAGTCAGTTGTAGTAATCTTTTATGTGAATTTGGATAATAAGAATAAGCGCTCCCTATGAAGCGCTTATTCGTGTATTAGCCGACAAGCCTTATACCTCGAATGCCATCTCCAATCATATTTCCGTGATCAGCAGCCATAACGAAATCAGCCCACCATTGCATCATTGGACGACGCTGCTCCAGGTAATCGCTGCGGTTATAAGCGCGACGAACTTCATTCTTGTCTACATGGGCAAGTGCTGCCTCAATGACATCAGGCGGAAAGCCTTGTTCATTAAGGGCTGTACTGGCGATAGATCGCAGGCCGTGTGAAACGAGCACCCCACCAAAACCTGCGCGTTTTAGCGATGCGTTTACGGTCTGACTGTTCATCGGCTGGTTTGGCTTGATGCGGCTGGGAAAGATAAATTCTCGATTTCCACTTAACGGCTTCATCATCTCCAGTATCGCAATTGCTTCATCTGACAATGGAACAGTATGGTCGCGGTTCATTTTCATGCGTGCTGCAGGGATCTTCCACTCTCGCGCTTCTATGTCTACCTCTTCCCAGAGAGCTTTAGCCGCTTCGGCAGGGCGCGTAATAGTAAGAAGTTGCCACATGAACAGGCAGCGTGTGGAAAGGCTAATGCTGGCTGTTCGCATTGTCTGCATCAGTTGAGGTAGCTGATCCGGTTGAATGCTGGGCATGTTCTTTTTCTGAGGCTTCTCGAAGGCTTTACCGATATTAACGCTGGGAACAGCATCAATCAGCCCTGTGTTTTGGGCATAGATCATGACCTCATTAATGCGTTGGCACAGGCGACGAACGGTTTCCAGTGCTCCTCTGGCCTGAACTGGTTGGACGGCCTGAACCAGTGTGTGAGCTTTAATATCTGTAACGCTAACGTCGCCAATTGCAGGAAAGACATCTCTTTCAAGAGAGCGCCATATATCGTCGGCATAGTCCTCTGTCACGCTGGCTTTCTTCACATCCCACCATCGTTCAGCCACGAGTTGGAAAGTATTGGTTTTAGCTTCAAGCGAACTACGAAGTTGTTCTTGCTGATGTTCCTGTGGATCGATTTGTTTCGCCAGGAGAGAGCGTGACTCTGCCCGGTAGTTTCTGGCATCGGCAAGCGTAACTGACGGGTAGGGGCCTATGCTCTTCTTCGCACGTTTCTTGGTGACAGGGCGAATGTAGCGAAACTGCCAGATTTTACTCCCGCTGGATTTGATAAGTAGCTCAAGGCCATCGCCATCATAGAGAACGTAGTCCGCTTCCTTGGGTTTAGCAGATTCGATTTCTTTAACGGATAGAGGTTTGGTTTGTCTTGCCATTGCTGGGTTTCCATAGTTTTAGGCACCTCAAAAACAATAAAGCTTTATGAGGTGCCTAACAAGGTGCCTAAAAGGTTCGGATTTAATTAGTTGGCATCAGACTTCGCGGGACAAATTCAGGGCACAAAAAAGCCCGCAGGGCTTGCGCCGTGCGGGCTCTTAGGACTTCATCGGATGACTCTGGTAATCACCGATGGAGAATTTTGGTGGAGCTGGCGGGAGTTGAACCCGTGTCTGAATAATACCTAACCTATTGAATATTAATGCTTTGTCTTTTTTGAAAGGCCTCAAGTGCATTTTACGTGCATATCGTGGTCCCTCTAACGTCCTGATTCCGTCCAACATTTTGAAATATTCACCACGCTACAGAGCTGCAGAAATGGCGGTTTTTCCGTCGTATTCAGCCAGGTATTTACCGTAATTACGGAACAGCATTTCCGGCCCTTTATGCCCCATCTGCCCGGCAAGCCAGAAAAGGTTTACGCCCTGGCTAATGTGTCTAGTGGCGAATGTGTGGCGGGTCTGGTACGGGTTACGGTATCGAACGCCAGCTTTTTTTAGGGTTGGCACCCATGCTTTTTTTCGTATTGCGTCGGCGTTCGCCCAGGGCTCACCCGTTTTAGGATCGCTGAAAATAAACTCGCTTTTCATGAAAGTGAATTGTTTCTGCGCCTGCAGCGCGGTCAGTGCCTCGCTGTTTAATTCTACTTTACGGGTACCGGCTTTTGTTTTGGTACCTTTCAGAACGCCAACAACGCTTGCCGCCTGAACGTGAGCTGTTTTAGCGATATGGTCGAGATCAGGCCAGCGCAGAGCACACAACTCAGAACTGCGTAAACCTGTATTGAATGCGAAACGGAACAGGTTTTCCCATTCCGGATATCTGCAGCTTTGGTAAATAGCGCTGATTTCCGCTGGTGTGAACGGATCAACTTCGTAATCGTCACTATTCGGGCTACTGTCGATCACGTGGTATCGACTCGCGCTAACTAGGGTTACCGGGTTGATTGTCAGCAGGCCGTCTGTCACCGCTTCATCTATGGCACTGCGCAGAAACGAGAGGTTATTCCTGATCGTTTTCAGCTTTGTTTTTCTGCTGGCGATCCAGTTTTTGAGGACCGCAGGGGTCAGTTCCGATACATGCATTTTGTGCAGCGCAGATAGCGCAGACAGGCACTTTTCATAACCGCCAATGGTGGACGGCGATAGATTGCGGTTCTGGCAGATTTTCAGATACTCGTCCAGGTAGGACTTAATATTTTTGGTTTTCTTCACTACCCCGAACAGCTCCAGTTTTTTGGAGGTGGGGAAGTATTTCGCATAATCGAATGTGCCGCCGGCGATCTGGTTCTGTATCTCCCCCAGCAGGCGCTCGGCATACTTCACGCCGCGCGCGTTTGCTTCCATTCTGGAAAGGGGCTCCCGGCAGAGAACCCCTTTGTAGGTGAATGTGATCACCAGAGTATCGCCAGTTTTATGCTGACGAATGGTTACTCCTCTTGGGAGAGATAATGATCCTTGTTCTTTCTTGCCCACTTTGAAACCTCCGTTAAGTCTATCCAGCGTTCTTTAACGCCATCGACTTTTAATACATGGACACCCTCTTTCCATAACCCCCTTTGTATCCGTTTGTTAACGGCTTCAACCGTTTCCCCCGCGTCCCTGCAGTACGTAGAAAGGGGTACACAGTCAAGACTCATGGCTGACCTCCCGCCCGAAAGCTTGGGCATTTTCCAGTTCATTAGCTGCATAAATCAGGGCATTGTGATGAGCACGAAAACCACCATCGAGTTCGCGAGCAGCTCTGTCGCGCAAGATGTCGATCGCTGCCTGATAGTCGTTCTGGCAATCGGCGGACTTTTCCGCCGAACTGGCTGGCAGTTCCCCCAGCACCATCAACATGTTTTCCGGGTCGATGGGAATGGTGGCGAGCCCCAACTCTTTGGCCTCCGTTGCCAGACGGGTCCAACGATTAATAATTTCTAAAACTGGCTTATTCATTGAGCGCCTCGCTACCTCACCAAAAATTTATATTCAATCATCGCGCCGATAACGGTGGCCGCCAGCAGCAAGGAAACAATGATGCTGAAAATGAATAGCTTCATCATTTCACCCCGTCAGGTTTGCAGGACTGAAGGGCCTCAACATCTTTTACGTAGCGGTCGTGCATCGCGTCCCATTTCTCACACCATTTCTCCATTTCTCGCTTACGCGTCAGGATGCGACGCAGACGGCGAACACAACGCTCGTGGGCGGCCAGATATTCAGCCTTTGTTTCCCCGTCTCGCCATACCTCCATGTCATCGCGATCAATACGTACCCGCGGGTGACGCTGTGGAAAACCTGAACGTTCAAAAGCCTCGGTGGTCATGAAGAAAGCCAGATAGCGGATCGCCGTATCTCGCGTGAAGCATTTTTTGATACGACCGTGGCGTACTGCCACGAACAGTGGGCCAACTGGCGTATCGTGTTTCTGTAATGCCAGGTCAATCATGCTTACGGTGCGTTTATCGTTCATTTCCGGTCCTTAACTTTGCTGTATCGTTCGTGACTCATTACTTCCCAGTTCTTTCCTCCATCGCGGGAGAGTAGCCGCCAGCGGTGATTAACCTTGAGGCTCAAATTACCGGAGCCGTGCATACGGCATGGGTGAATGCGCCTTGCCCTGAACTGGCTTAACACGTGGGCTGCTTTGAGGTGAACCCACTCAGGAATTCGTATCGCTGTCAGTGCCACCAGCTACCTCCTCAATTCTTAGCTCCATTTCGCGTGCCATTTCGATAAACGTGGCCAGTGAGCAAATGTGCTCGTCGTCGAACAGCCGGCGGTCGCATATCACCCTCCCGTTCTCGATGTGCAGGACTACCCGACCGGTAAAATCAGGGAGAACATGCAGATCCACGTTCAACACGGGGCGGGAAATCTCCACACCCTGATAAAGCATTGTTAGTTGGTTAGCCATTGCCGATCTCCGCATTAACTGGTTTCTGCTTTTTGACGAACTCCACCAACTCAGAAATAAGCTCGTCTATTAATTCCTTCCCGCTATCCGTAAGAAACTCACCACTGCCATTAACATCGACAGCGCTGCTGTAAATTCCCTTAATAGCTTTTACGCCTTCGACATTCCCGTACTCACTAATCGCGAGTCTTTCGAATTTTCGTAATAATCCATCAAGAAGAATCTCTGTTAACTCGACTGTGTTAATGCCGCCTTTGTTGAGCTTAATAACAAGGCAGCTACTGCCTGTTTTACGCTGGTGGCGCAATAACGCTGCCTTTAAAATTCTGCGTCGATAAGTATTAATTAAATTATTCACGGCGCTTTTCCTCTGCTTCACACCAGAACAATAAATTAGCCGAAGCGGTTAGAGCCATTCCTAGCAAGGAGTCCTTTTGCTTTTTGTTCAATTCTTTATTGCTGGTGACTATTTCCAGAATGGTATTAAGATTTTCTGCTTCTAAAAGAATTTCATCTATCCCGGCCGTTTTTGAGTTCCACATGTTCTATCTCCCATATGCTTTCTTTAAGTAAAGCCGGGCAATGATCTCGTAACCACAGGCGGCATAAAGACAAGCTGTTCTGTATGCTGATTTATCAATGATGAAAGTCATACGAATCTCCTCACAGCTAAAGAAGCGACTACTCGACCGTGAATTAAGATATCTTTCTGTTCATCAGCGTTGAGAGTGAAAGTTTCGTAATGATGGTTGTCAGAAATAATTTTCAATGCACCTCCTGCTAAAGGCTCTATTCTCTTAATGAATAGGCAAGGGCGACCGAAAGCATCCATCGTATAAACATAAATGCCAGGGGTAAGCGCACGGCCACCGCAATCAACGAAAGCCACTACCTCACAGGGTTCGATGGTTGGCTGCATTGAGTCACCTTCCATCCTGCAGCTCTGAACGCGGTTGCCAAAGTCATTAATGTTGTCAGAGCCGAACAGCATTTGAGGCGTTTTAATTGGCTGATTAATTGCGACGGCATTAGTCATTTTCTTTTCCTTAGGGTAAGGTTGCTCCCACCAATAAAGGTGTTTATTAATTCAATGTTTATTTAAAGTTTATAGGTATCGAAGTCAGCGATGCTCTCGTTTAATTTCTCTAATGTCTCAACGACCAAAGTAATTAGAGCGTGCTCTCTTTCTTCTTCAATGCTCGTCATTTTCTCCAAAAGAATCCATAAAGCACATGAGCAGCAACGCACATCATGCGACCAGTCTAAAATTGTTCTGCTGGTTTCTTCTTTATTCAAAGTAACGGTTTTATTATCCATTATTTATTCTCCGGCCAGTCATAACCCAATTCGTGGTTTATCGTGGAGAGATTTTTTTTAAGTTGATTGATGCAAATTTTAATCAATGCCGCGGGTTTGTAAGCAACCTCTGGATCTGATTCTGCGTATTCAAGAGCATTAATGACACGGTCAATATCCATAGCTAACTGATGGATAGTGCCGTTTTCTGATTTAAGCGTTTCTATATTCATATCATGGCTCCGTTATTTGCCGTTGAATGAATACTACAAAACGTACATGAATGTGTCTATACGCAATGTACATTATTTTTGTGATTTTGTACGAAGTGTATGAATGTTAAGAGAAAATAAGTTACAGCTTGTACGTAAATTTTTAGTGGGCAAAAAAAAAGACCGCATAGTTGCGGCCTTTAATAGCGTGGTATGTTTAATCAAAAGTATCTTCTGGCCATTGGGCTTTAACTACCCTGCCAATTATCCTGCAGTTCTCGTTACAAGGAATGCTTTGATATCGAGGGTTTGGGTTTAGCGGCTCTAGCCATGGCTGGCCGTCTTCTCGAACGAAACGCTTAAAAGTAACCTCTGAATCATTATGTATACCGGCCACACAAAAATCTCCAGGTTCAACATCCTCAGATGGATCAACCAAAATCAGCATGCCTTCAGGGAAACTTGGTCTCGTTCCTGGTGGGGCGGTCATGGAATGCCCGCTTACCTCAAGCCAAAAGGAGTCCGGTCCGGCTTTTCTGGTTGTAGGGACCCATTGCAATGCATCGCGTTCAGTAAAAGTTCCGACGTCAGCAAATTGACCAGCCTGCACTGTAGTGAAAAGTGGGTATTCATACTGTTGCTTTACAGGCGGTAAGGTTAGGTCCTCTGAAACAGTAAAGGTCCCATCTGGGTTTATTGAAGCTCCTGATATTCCGAGAATTTGGAATATTGCGCCAACTTCTGCCAGCGAAGGACTTCTCCGACCATTAAGCCAATGCCCCATAGCCCCCTGAGTTACGCCCATCTTCTCAGAGAGTTCTGCTTGGGTCATACCAAGCGCCGCTAGTCTGGTTTTAGCCAGTTCGTTCCAGTGTTTTTTCATGACCTAAATAATACACCTTGTGTAGTTTTCCTCAATGCACAATATGTACAATTTGTTTGCTTGTGTAAACTACATAATGTACATTTGATTCTCCTGTGAGGAGGAACCATGAACAACCTAAGAAAATTAAGAAAATCGCTTCATCTCACCCAGCGGGGATTGGCTGAGGAAATTGGTCAAACGATTAGTTCTATTGGCCATTACGAATCCGGAAGGCGCTCTCCTGATATTAAAACATGCCACCAGCTGGTAGAGGCATTAAGCAAAAATGGAACAAAATTGTCTATCGAGGATATTTTCCCTCCTACCTCAGGAGCGGGACATGTTACCGATTAGCGTGGAGGCAAGATGAGCAGCAAAATTCTCGGAAACGTCTGGGACGCATGCGCCGCGCATGACATCAAGGGGGCTAAGTTGGTGATTATGGCTCGCCTGGCTGACTACTCGAATGATGATGGTGTCAGCTATCCAAGTGTTGAGACCATTTGCCGCCAATTGGGGCTGGGGGAAAGCACGGTCAGAACCGCTATTGCAGAACTTGAGTCTGCCGGTTGGCTGCGTCGTGAATCCCGCCGTAAAGGTAATCGCAACACGTCAAACCTTTATTACCTGAATGCCGATCGCCTCGAAGCTCTGGCGCGCGTTGAGAGGGACAAGGTCGCAGCGCTGAAACAGCAACGCAGAGCTAACGCTTTTCACCCTTCAGAATCTGACCCTTCAAAATCTGAACCGTCAAATTATGGATGTTCAAACGCTTTTCACCCGTCAGAATCTGACAAAAATGGTGTTTTCACCCGTCAGAATCTGACCCCAGATCCGCAAGTAAATTCAAAACATGATCCACAAGTAAATTCAAAACAAGAATCACAAGATATTGGCGCACGTGGGAAAGCCCCTTCTGAAAACCGCTCTTCCAAAGAGAACTATTCCAACGAGTTCGAGCAGGCATGGCAGGCATATCCAAAACGTGCTGGTGGTAACTCCAAGGCCGCTGCCTGGAAAGCCTGGAAAGCTCGAATCAAAGACGGTGTTACCACTGAGGCAATGCTGGCTGGCGTAAGCCGTTATGCCGGGTATGTCCGCGCCACAGGTAGCGAGGGGACTCAGTTCGTCAAACAAGCAGCAACGTTCTTCGGTCCTGATCGGCACTTCGAAGAGGTATGGCAGCCTCCCGCAGGCAAAAGCAACGTACGAACCGGAATGCTCCCTGTATCAGGGTTCAGTGAACAAGATTACGGCCAGTCAGACTGCAACTGGTAAGCAGGAGAAATCACAATGCTGAGTATTAAACAACGCGAAGAAAGGGATGCTCTGGTGGCGAAGCGCGAAGGGCTTCGTGAAGAACTGGCGTTCGCTGTAGAGCATAAAAAACCATGGCAGTGGGGAAGTGGGGAATCTGGCGAAGTACGCGCTGCCACCTGTGAAAAGCATGGTGACTATCAACGCATTTCCCTCACTGGAAAAGCCTATCGTGGCGTTGACAATGTTAAACATTCCCAGTGCCCGGAGTGTGTGAAAGCGGAGCTTATGGACATCGAATCCAGCCTGCGTGCATTACGTGTGGCCGACCTGCTGGACAATGCGGGGATCGCACGACGTTTCGATGCATGTGAATTCGATAACTATCAAGCTATCAATCAGGATGCTGCCAAAAATCTCGCGTCCTGTCAGCGTTACACAGACAGCTGGCCTGAGCGTCTGAAAGCCGGAACCGGGTTAGTCATGACCGGAAATTGCGGTACTGGTAAAAACCACCTGGCAGTTTCTATTGCGAAAAAAATCATTCGCGATCATCTCGCTAAAGTGGAAATCACCGACGTTATGCGCCTCACCCGGGCTGTGAAAAGCACGTGGCGCCACAATGCTGATGTGACCGAGGAAGATGTCATTGAGCGCTTTGCTTCACTGGATCTGCTGATTATCGACGAAGTGGGGGTTCAGTTCGGTAGCCCGACTGAAATGACCATCTTGCAGGAAATCATCAATGCCCGGTACGAAAGCATTTTGCCAACAATCCTGATCAGCAATCTCACCTTCGACCAGCTGAAAGAGACGATTGGTGAGCGAATTGTGGATAGGGTTACTGATGGTGGCCGCAACCGTCTGGCATTTGGCTGGGGAAGTTTCCGCGCTATCGCGTCAGGAGTTGTAGCATGACGCCTGTCTGGAAAAATGAAGATCTGGAAGGTGCGGTAATCGGCGCGATTTTTCTGCGTGGTGCCGACCCTGAGGTACTGGATATTCTCTCCAGAGTTCCGGCCAGCGCCTTCTCGGTACCACAGTATCGGGAAATCTACACTGGGATCTGCCGTCAGGCGCGAGGGGCCGGTGTTATCGACCCTGTATTGCTCTGCGAAAGCATGCCAAAGCACAGCGCAATCATTCTGGACTCAAGCCGTATCGCATGGGCTAAGTCGGCGCTTGTGTCCTACGTTTCGACGCTGGAGCGTAATGCAGCTGTTCGCGATGCCGAAGCTGTAATTGAAAGGGCGCTGGCAGATCTCCGGAGTGCTCACAATGGAGATGCGGCTTTATCGGCATTCAGGGCTGCACAGAACAGCATTGCCGCAATTTCTCTCGAAGAAAAGACTGTTCAGCCAGTTCATATCGACGACATTCTTCCTGCTGTAGTGGATCGGGTAGATGCACGCAACCGCGGGCTCGAAGAAGCCAGAAGCCTCATGACGGGTATTGAAGAGCTTGATGCAAAGACTGGCGGCATTGAACCAACAGACCTGGTGTTTATCGCTGCGCGGCCGTCGATGGGTAAAACAGAGCTGGCTCTGGATATCATCGACAAAGTTTCCGAGCAGGGCCGTGGTGTCCTGTTCTTCAGCATGGAAATGCCAAATATCCAGATCGGTGAGCGGATGGTATCCGCTGCCGGCGGCATGTCGGTTTCACGCCTGAAAAAGGCCGCTGATTTTGACGATGAAGACTGGGCCAGGCTGACCAATGGTGTAGAGCGCTTGACGGGCAGAAGTATCTGGATGGTTGATTCCACCGATCTGACGGTAGATCAGATTCAACAAATTGCGACCCGCTTACAACTGGCTCATCCGGAAATAGCGCTGGTGGTAGTGGACTACCTGGCGCTCATCAAAATTGAAAGCACTGCACGATATGACCTTGCCGTCGGTGAGGTGTCAAAAGGGCTTAAGCGCCTGGCTAAATCCAACAAAACGCCAGTTCTTGCTCTGAGCCAGCTTTCTCGTGGTGTCGAAACTCGGCCAAATAAACGGCCAATGAACTCCGATCTTAAAAACTCAGGTGAGATTGAGGCAGATGCTGATCTCATCATGATGCTTTACCGCGATGAAGTTTATAACCCTGAGTCGCCAGCAAAGGGGATAGCGGAAATTAACGTGACCAAACAGCGCAACGGTGAGCTGGGCACGATCTACCGTCGATTCTATAACGGGCACTTCCTCCCAATTGACCAGGAGTTAGCGAAGCAACGTTCGGCTCCACAGCAGAAAGCCCAGACCAGACGTTACTCAAAAGAAAGGCATTCCAGCAATGCAGACTATTAAAACCATCAAGGCAGCGGGGGCAACCGTATGAAACTGGAAGCATCACTCAAACATTTCAGCCCTCAGGGCATGCACATCAGCGACGACGTGAAAGGAACCTCTCCGGACCGCCTTACAGGAACAGATGTAATGGCGGCGATTGGCACCACCAGCAGCCGTGCACGCTTCGGCCTGGCGGCCTTCTTCGGTAAAGCGGGAATCAGCAAAACGGATGAACAGCTCGCAGTTCAGGCGCTGATGCGTTATGCGATGGACGTCGCGCCGAAAAATGTTCGTAAAGCAGCTGGTGGCCATTTCGGATGGTGCATGCAGATGCTGGCACAATTTGCCTTTGCCGAATACTCCCGTTCGGCGGCCACCAGCGTGACGTGTCACAGCTGCAGTGGTACCGGGTTTATCTCCGGGAATGAGGATGTGGTTAAACACCCTGGTATTTTCGACGCTGACGGTGCTGCAGTGGTGGCCCCGAAGATTAAAAATGAGCTGGTGAAAAGGGTTTGCGGAACATGCGGAGGAAAGAAATTGATCCTTGCCCGATGCAGGTGTGGCGGTAAAGGCGAAGTGTTGGACCGCAAAGCCTCTAAAGACCGCGGCGCACCGGTTTTCAAAACGTGTGAACGTTGCTCTGGCAATGGATTCTCTGCTATCTCCTCGGCGACGGTACACCGCGCCATTCTGAAGCGTCTCCCGGACCTCCATCAGTCCTCATGGTCACGCAACTGGAAACCCTTCTATGAAATGCTGGTGGACACTTTGCGCCAGGGTGAGCGTCATGCTGCTGCAGAATTCGAGAAGGCAACAACTTATTGATGTGATCGGAACAAATGGCGACATTTTTTTGCGCGTTAGGGTTGACTTTGCATAAAACTGTCCTGTATGCTTTCCATCGTGGGATATTACGCCTACACGACATCAAACCCGCCTCAGCGCGGGTTTTTTTATGCCTGCAATTCTTCGCGCCACGCTCGGCGCAATTCAACCACAGAGCCTTTCAGGGGTGAGCCATAGGGAACGGTCGGTGTGACTGTCTCTGTGGGCTGATCATTCCTGAGCGCTGGCTCACCCGCTAAAAGGAAAGTCACTATGTTCAACATCTTCAGAAAGAAAGCACGTAAAGCCGTTGTTGAAGTTAAAAAAATGGAAAACCGCGATGCGGTTGAGGCGACGGTATGGGGGGCTTACTCCATTGCGTATGCCGATGGTACCTGCGACGCGAAAGAAATCGCCACGCTGGAAAAAACCATTTCTGCGCTGCCAGCCTTCGCGCCGTTCGCCGGTGAGATCGCACAAATGAGCAGCAATATTCGTGCTCGTTACGAAGCTTCCCCGCGCTCTGCCAACGCTCAGGCTCTGCGCGAGCTGGCTGATGTTGCGGGTACAAATGACGCTGTTGATGTTCTTTGCCTGTGTCTCGATGTTGCTGACAACGACGGTATCGGTGAAGAAGAAGAGAAACAGCTGAAGAAAATCGCTCAGGCCCTGCAGCTTCCACTGGATCAGTACCTGTGATCGGAAAACTGCGCTGGGCAGCCGCCGGGATTTTGTTGTTCCTGGTGGTTGCTATCGACTTCACCAGCAAAATGATGTCCATCCTTGCTGATGGCGTGCTGGTGGCCGGAGTGATTGCGCTGCTCTGTCCGCTGATTAATTCCAGTAAATAACACTGTGCAAAAGGTCATCAAGATGGCCTTTGACAGAGTGATACATATCGCCGTTTCGACGGCATTTCTTTCCCCTCATATTGAGAGGATTCACAGCATTGAGGGGGACCGATGTCCGATCCAATTTCCGGCACGGGGTTAGCTGGTTTAACTTTGACCGGGGCGAGCGTCTACGGCTTATTGACCGGTACTGATTACGGTGTTGTTTTTGGCGCTTTCGCTGGCGCCGTATTCTACATTGCGACAGCCGCTGACCTGAGCGTGTTGCGTCGGCTGGCCTACTTCGTCGTGTCGTATATCGTCGGCATTCTTGGTTCTGGCCTGGTTGGATCTAAACTCGCATCCTGGACGGAATATAGCGATAAGCCGTTGGATGCCATCGGTGCCGTAATTGTCTCTGCGCTGGCCGTCCAAATCCTTACGTTTCTGAACAAACAGGATATCGGCTCGCTGGTGGCGCTGATAACGCGCCGGGGAGGTTCAGGTGGTACTAAATGATCCAACTGCAACATTAAACGCTCTGCTATGCGCCGGGGTGGTGATTACCCTGATGTTTTATCGCCGTGGTGATTCACGCCACCGTCCGTGGGTTTCACGTTTAGCCTGGCTGATTACGGTCACGTACAGTGCTGTGCCGCTGGCCTATCTGTGCGGCATTTATCCTCATTCCTCATGGGCCACTATTGCGGCCAACATTATTTTCCTTTCCGTGCTGGTGGCCGTCAGAGGCAACGTTGCGCGCCTGGTTGATCATCTGAGGCACTAATGAATCAAACACAATTTCAAAAGGCGGCTGGCATTAGCGCCGGGCTCGCTTCGCGCTGGTTTTCACATATCGATGGTGCCATGAAGGAATTCGGCATCACGGCACCGCTCGATCAGGCCATGTTCATCGCACAGATGGGGCATGAGTCCGGCGGGTATACCCGGTTGGTGGAAAGCCTGAACTATGCGGCGGAAAACCTCGTCCCCAACTTCGGAAGCCACCGCATTACCCAGCAGCAGGCCGCCGCACTCGGCAGAACGGCAGCACAACCGGCAAATCAGAAAGCGATAGCCAATCTGGTTTACGGCGGTGAGTGGGGCAAAAAGAATCTTGGCAACCAGGCTGCTGGTGATGGCTGGAAATATCGCGGTCGCGGCCTGAAGCAAATCACCGGGCTCAGTAATTACCGTAACTGTGGCCACGCGCTGAAGTTGGACCTTGTAACCCAGCCTGAATTGCTGGAACAGGATGAATATGCTGCTCGCTCAGCTGCATGGTTCTATGTCTCTCACGGCTGTCTGCTTCATTCCGGAGACGTGGAGCGCGTCACGCTGCTTATCAATGGCGGACGTAACGGCCTGGATAAACGCCGCGCGCTGTTTAACCTGGCGAAATCAGTGCTGGTGTGAGGTCACTATGGGATTTGAAACGGTAATTGGGATTGTTGCAGCAGTAATTGCTGCCATCGCCGGCGCTTTCGGCCTGGGACATATTCGCGGCTCAAGCAAAGCAGAAGCGAAAGCAGATCAGCAGCGCACCGAAGAGAACGCAGCGGCGACCGTTGCGGTGGCAGAACGTAAAGCTGAAGTCACTAAAGAGGCCAGTAATGCCCAGCAAACTGTTAATCACATGCCTGATAACGATGTTGATCGCGAGCTGCGCGAAAACTTCACCCGCCCCGGTAGTAGTTGATACGGGCTGCCTGTGGACTCGGATTATCTACCTGACTAATCACGACATCGACGTTCTTGACCGTCAGACGAAGAAAGACATCCTGGCGCATAACAAAGCGTGGCAGGCGAACTGCCAGAAAGAAACCAGAGCCTCGCAATAGCGGGGCTTTTTAATGCAACAAAGGTAAAGACGATGGATGAAGAGTATCGTAAAGACCTGCAACTGTGGTTTGGCCTGACATATGCGTCATTCTGCGTGATGCCACGAGTATTCATGGAGGCGATGTCACCAGAATGGCAAGAAAAAATGGCTGAGTTGCTTTTTGAGTATGATGACACGATTAAAACCAATGTCTGTGGCGTTCATAGTTGTTTTGTTACTGCCAAAGACAGCAATAACCGCTTTATGAAAATGCCAGACGATATTCTGAATTATCGTCATCCACGGCGTGAGTTTATCGAATCCTTCCTGAAGAAGTAGCCATTACAAAGCTCACCCGCTGGTGGGCTTGATAATGGTTATCTCCACCAGCGGATAAAACAATCCATATACCCACCAGAGGATAAGGACATGTGTAGTGCATCTTTAATTTTTTACTCATTGCCCACCGCGTTCCTTAGCTTGCTGGTGGTGTCAATTACCCTCAACGGCTGCATGCTCTGGGCCCGCCTCAAAAACAAATAGCCACTCTGCAATACATCTGCGCATCGCACGCGCACATCAAAGAAAGTCTTTCAGCTGTGAGCCTGGGCAAACCGTTAACTTTCGGCGGCTTTGCCGTGCGACAGGCTCACGCCTAAAAGGAAATACCTCATGAAATATTTATCGCTGCAGCAGGCGATGCTGGGTATGCGCGTAACAATGACCGACGACGGACTGATTCTCAAAAGTCCTGCAGGTAGCGCACACTACGACTTGAAAGGCCGCCGCCATACAGTTTGGGGGGATGCTTCTTTCTTCCCTGAACATCTGCGCGTGAAAGATAAGCGCAAACCGAAAGGTGGCCACGTCAGTTACGGTAATGGCGAAATCGTTGGTCATCGGGCTGATGGTTCTGTGGCCTGGCGAATGGGGAAGATCGAAGAACCTACAAAAACGCCTGATGCTGCATTAGGTGAGCTGTCGGCTGTTTACACTCTTCCGCGATACAAAATTGGTAGCGATATGAAGAGGCAGGAGCTGATTGCTAATGCTCTTGATGAAGCAAAGCAGAGGTCTAAGGAAGTATTTGGCGGATTTCCAGCAGATAAAACAGCGGTGGTTTTCTTGGCTGATCGCTGGGTAGCTATTGAAGGAGGCTATACGCCAGATGAAATTCGCGATGCTGTTGAACACATCAAGCACAGACGTCTGACGAAGGAATTTGGCAAGGCGCTTGCTGATTTATCCCCATTTACCATGAAGGGTGGACGGGTATTTATCAAGGATGCTTTCATTCAACCAGACACTGCCGTTAGCGCAAAAGTCGATACTGATACCGGCGGCCACATTAAGTACAACTGCAACATGCGTATCAATGTTGATGGAGCGGATAAAACAATTCGCGAAAAAGTTCATGCTGTAGTTTCCAGTTATCTTACCCCTGAGGCAACAGAGTACACCGAGGAGATGGTGGATGAATTAATGTCTCTCAAGGTGCCAGCCATTTGCGATGAGACAGTATTAGGCCGCCTTATTAGCGAAAAAATCGAACAGTATTTGCGGAAAGAAGTGCGTCCCGGCGGTTCTATTCACAATGCAATAAAGCGTTAAATGGCTGGAGGTTTTATGCAGGTCACTATTGATGGTGTCCCATACGCTCCAGCCAGTGTCGTTTCTTCACGGATCGGCATTGCCATTTCAACACATCAGCGCGCAGACGTTTTAAAACGTGCACTCGAGCAGCACATGAAGCATCTTCCCGCCGGCGCGCTGGTGGTGGTTGTAGATGATGGTTCAAAACCTGCAGCGGTAGTTCCCCACGGCGTGCAGCTGCTTCGCCATGAAACTTCACTCGGCATTGTTGCTTCGAAGAACGCCAGCCTGTCAGCCCTGATGGATGCCGGGTGCGAGCATCTTTTTCTGTGGGATGATGATGCCTGGCCCATCGCCGACAACTGGCATCTTCCCTACATCGAATCACCCGAGCCACACCTGGCTTACCAGTTTCTCGATCTGGCTGGTCGCAATAAGCTGAATGACCTTTCGGTGCTTTACCGTGACGATCAGCATGTGGCGTACACCGGACAGCGCGGCGTGATGCTGTATTACCACCGTAGCGCCATCGAGAGGGTGGGCGGATTCGATCCGGTTTATGGTCGCGGCATGTACGAACACAGCGACCTCGCCTTGCGCATCCATAACGCTGGACTGACTACGTGGGCTTACGCTGATGTCCTCGGTTCAGACAAGCTGATTCATTCCCTCGATGAGCATGAAGCAGTGGAGCGTTCAGTGCCGAAACCTGACCGTGTTGCGCTGGTGGAACGTAACGTGAAGATCCACAACGAACGACGCGATGCCGGGTATACCGGTTACGTTGAATACCGGAAGCAACTCGATGTGGTAATCACAACGTTGCTCACCAGTCAGCCGGACCCGCAACGGGGCACCAAACTGACGGCCTCCCCTGACATGCTGGCTAAATGGGCCGCATCACTCCGGCAGTGTGGACGTATCGCGCTGGTGGATGAACTGCAGACAGTCCCGGCAGATGTTGAACTTCATCGCGTCCCTGACGTGAAGATGAATGTCTATTTCCGGCGCTGGCTGCATATCTGGCAACACCTGCGCGATCACCCTGAATACCGGTTCGTCTGGTGTACCGATGGTACCGATGTCGAAATGCTTCGCTCGCCGTGGGAAGAAATGCAGCCCGGAAAGGTATATGTCGGTTCTGAACCGAAGACATACGCCGACACCTGGGCGAAACAGAATCATCCTGAGCGTATCTATCAGGAATTCATTGAAGCGCACCACGGCGATGTGATGCTTAACGCTGGTCTGCTGGGTGGCACCCGCGCTGATGTAATGGCGTTCGCTCACGGCATCATCCGTCTTTACTACCGGATCGAGAGTTATCGTTTCTGGAAGAAAGAACAGGCTGGCGCCGCGGTGGGTGACATGCTGGCGTTCGGTATTGTCGCGCAGTCATTCGCTGACAGGCTGGTCACCGGCCCTCTGGTACATACCGTTTTCAAAACTGATGGTATCGGTAAGGAGGCCGCATGGTGGAAACACAAGTGAAGTTTGTTGTGGTTGGCCATCACTCTCGCTTAGGGCATGCGCAACGGCTTGCTGCGATGCTGAATGCTCATGTGCTGATTGATGACGGTGACCATGGCGCGAACTGGAATCATCGACGCGCGCTTGAGTGGGCAGCAGAACAAACATGCCGGGTAATTGTTGTTGAAGATGATGCTCAGCCTTCAAGCAGTCTTACTGAGCAGGTGATTGGTCACTGGCTAAACCGCTTCCCTGATTCTCTGGTGAGTTTTTATCTCGGTACAGGCCGACCACCGCAGTATCAAATGCAGATAGCCGAGCGGCTGATTGTTGCTGATAAAACTCAGGCTGACTACATCACTCTGCCGCGACTGATACACGGGGTGTGCTATAGCGTACCTCCGCAACATATCAACCGCGTGCTGTCTCGATGGGATAACAGTAAGCCCGCTGATTATGCCGTGGGTGATGCCTGGGGCGGTGCAGTGGTCTATCCGTGTTACTCGCTGGTGGACCATGCAGACTTTGAATCAGTCGAGTGTCACCCTGACTCAGCACCACGAACAGAACGCCGCAGGGCGTGGAGATTGGCCTGATGCCTGCGTTAATACCGAGAGCATGCCGGAAGCGTGGCTGTCCTGGAACAACCACAGACCGATCTGGCTATTGTCACAAGCATCTTAACGAAGGCTGGCAGCAGCATCAGCGAGGACAGAGCAGGCACCAGCGCGGTTATGGCAGTAAGTGGGACAGGCTGCGCCCAATCGTACTCGACAGGGATAAACACCTCTGTCAGGAATGCCTGCGAAATGGAAGGTATACACCCGCTGAGACGGTGGACCACATCACCGCCAAAGCAAATGGGGGGACCGATGACCTGTCCAACCTTGAAAGCCTCTGCAAGCCCTGCCACAGGGCGAAAACAGCTGTCGAAAGACTCAAATGACATCAATTCTCATTTGAATCGACCGAGGGGGAGGGCGGGTTGAAAGTTCAGGAACGACGCGCCAAAGGACCGCCGCCTAACCTCTTTTCACATCGCCGCAGGTTAGAAAACTTTTTTATGGGGTCCCCCATTCGATGATTAATAGGAGTTTTCGATTATGTCTGGACCACCGAAAACCCCGACCCATCTACGTTTGGTGAGGGGTAACCCATCAAAACGCCCGATCAACGAAAACGAACCAAAGCCCGCTGCTGGGGTACCCCCAACGCCGAAGTATTTCGACAAGCAGGGTAAATACTGGTTCAGGCGTATGGCTGAAGAGCTCGATGCGCTTGGCGTCATGTCGCAGCTTGACGCGAGAGCGCTTGAGCTTCTGGTTGAGGTTTACACCGAGTACCGGCATCACTGCGATACGCTGGAGAGAGAAGGCTACACCTACGCCGTTTATAGCGACGAAGAGCCAGACGAAGGCAAAGAGCGAGAGATTCGCATGATCAAGGCTCACCCGGCCGCCATCATGAAAGCTGATGCCTGGAAACGTCTGCGCGCCATGCTCGGTGAGTTCGGCATGACGCCAGCCAGCCGCTCTAAAGTGAATGCAAAAGGTCCTGATGCGGTTGACCCGCTGGCCGAGTTTATGAAAGCGAGGGATTAATGGCTAAGGTTGCAGAAGGCATCCGCTACGCCGAGAGGGTCGTGGCGGGGGAAATAATTGCCTGTGAGTTTGTGCGCCTTGCCTGTCAGCGTTTTCTTGACGATCTGGCACACGGCGAAGAGCGCGGAATTTTCTTTAGTGAGCCGCGCGCGCAGCACATCCTGAATTTCTATAAGTTTGTGCCTCACGTAAAGGGCGCGCTGGCAGGCCAGCCTATTGAGCTGATGGACTGGCATGTTTTCATCCTGATTAATATTTTTGGTTTTGTTATCCCGCTGGTTAACGAAGAAACGGGAGAAACCGTCCTGCGTAACGACGGCAGCGGTCGTCCGGTGATGGTTCGGCGCTTCCGTACTGCAGATGTTGAGGTGGCCCGTAAAAATGCCAAATCAACACTTTGCTCAGGCGTTGGGCTGTATATGGCTGGGGCCGACGGCGAGGGCGGTGCGGAGGTTTATTCCGCCGCTACCACCCGTGACCAGGCGAGAATTGTTTTTGAAGATGCGAAGAATATGGTCAAGAAGGCGAAAGCCACTCTTGGGCGGCTCTTCGAATTCAACAAGCTCGCTATCTACCAGGAGCAAACGGCCTCCAAATTCGAGCCATTATCATCAGATGCGAACAACCTCGACGGCCTGAACATCCACTGCGCCATTGTCGACGAGCTGCATGCACATAAAACCCGTGATGTATGGGACGTTCTGGAGACGGCAACTGGCGCGCGCCTGCAGTCGTTGCTTTTCGGTATCACCACCGCCGGCTTTAACAAAGAGGGTATCTGCTACGAACTGCGTGATTACGCCATCAAGGTTCTGCGTGGGCTGGTAAAAGACGATACGTTTTTTGCCATCATCTACACATTAGATGAAGGTGACGACCCCTTTGATGAAAAAGTCTGGCAGAAGGCGAATCCGGGGCTGGGTATCTGTAAGCGCTGGGATGATCTGCGCCGCCTGGCTAAAAAGGCGAAAGAGCAGGTTTCGGCCAGGATTAACTTTTTCACCAAGCACATGAATATCTGGGTTACGGCTGAGTCTGCCTGGATGGACATGATGAAATGGGAGAAATGCGAGTTTATCGCTCCGCAGCACGAACTTAAAACCTATCCCTCCTGGGTGGGCGTAGACCTTTCAAACAAAATTGATATCTGTGCGGCCGCCAAAGTATGGCGCGCGCCAGGTGGACACGTTCATGCGGATTTCAAATTCTGGCTGCCGGAGGGACGCCTTGAGAAATGTTCACGCCAGATGGCAGAGCTTTATCGTAAGTGGGCTGAGCTGGACAAACTGATCCTTACCGACGGGGATGTAATCGACCATGCTCAGATTAAGGAAGAGCTGCAACAGTGGGTTGCTGGTGAGAGTCTGAAAGAAATTGGCTTCGACCCGTGGAGTGCCACGCAGTTCAGCCTCGCGCTGGCAGAAGAAGGGTTGCCGCTGGTGGAAGTGCCGCAGACGGTTCGCAATTTCTCTGAGGCGATGAAAGAGGTCGAAGCACTGGTATACGGTGGCCGCTTCCATCACAGCGATCACCCGGTAATGAACTGGATGATGTCAAACGTAACCGTCAAACCTGACCGGAACGAGAACATTTTCCCGAACAAGTCCACACCAGAGGCCAAGATTGATGGCCCGGCGGCATTGTTCACAGCAATGAGCCGCGTTCTGGTTAACGGTGGCAACGACCAGCAGGATCTCTCCGGATTCTTCAATAATCCCATCATGGTAGGTTTCTGATGAAAAAAAACAAACAGCCAGGCAGGGTGAAAAGCGCTCTGCTTAACTGGCTCGGTGTGCCTATCAGCCTGACTACCGGCACGTTCTGGGAGGAATGGTTTGGCACCAGCAGCAGCGGGAAGGTGGTAACAGCCGATAAAGCCATCCAGCTATCGGCTGTGTGGGCATGCGTAAGACTGTTGAGCGAGTCTATTTCAACCCTTCCGCTGAAAATATACATACGACAGCCTGACGGTTCACGAAAAGTAGCAACCGACCATCCGGCCTATTCGATACTGTGCCGCCGACCCAATTCAGAAATGACACCATCCCGCTTTATGCTGATGGTGGTCGCCAGTATCTGCCTGCGCGGGAATGCCTTCATTGAGAAGAAATTCATCGCGAATCGCCTGGTTTCCCTGGTGCCTTTGCTGCCGCAGAACATGGTGGTTAAACGTCTTACTACCGGGGCGCTGGAATACAAATACACTGAAAATGGCAACGAGCGCGTTATTCCGGTCAAAAACATCATGCACATTCGCGGGTTCGGTCTGGATGGCGTTTGCGGCATGATGCCGATGAAGACAGGCCGGGATGTGATCGGTTCAGCAATGGCGGTTGAAGAGTCCGCGGCGAAGATATTCGAACAGGGCCTGCAGAGTTCAGGATTCCTCTCTTCTGATAAAGCTCTGGATGACACCCAACGTGAAAAACTTCGCGGTTACATGGCGGCGTTTACCGGTTCGAAAAATGCCGGGAAGATCATGGTGCTTGAGGGTGGCTTAACGTACCAGGGCGTGACCATGAACCCGGAAGATGCTCAGATGCTCGAAAGCCGCGCATTTAGCATTGAGGAAATCTGCCGCTGGTTTCGCGTGCCGCCTTTCATGGTTGGCCACACCACAAAACAAAGCAGCTGGGCATCAAGCCTGGAAGGTATGAACCTGCAGTTTCTGACTCATACACTTCGACCGCTGCTGGTGAATATTGAGCAGGAAATTGGCCGGTGCTTACTCGACAGCGATGACGAAGTGTTTGCGGAATTCTCCGTTGAAGGTCTACTGAGAGCCGATAGTGCCGGTCGCGCGGCATACTATACCAGCGCGCTTCAAAATGGCTGGATGTCCCGTAATGACGTTCGTCGTCTTGAGAACATGCCGCCGATTGAAGGGGGCGACATTTACACTGTTCAGCTCAACCTGACGCAACTGAAAAATCTCGAAAGCAGCAACCCTGCTGTTCAGGCCCTTGCCCTGCGAGAGCTGCATAACCACGTATTCCCTGACATTTCCTTTGAACAATCTCCGCTGAAACAGGCCGCTTAGGAGCACTTTCCTGATGAGCAAAAAACAACTTCCGGTAGCACCGGCGGGTCGCCCCTGCGCGCGCGTTACCTGTGAAACATTACCGTCTGCACTGGACCGCTGGGACGGCGGGATCAAGGCGGCGGCCACCGACGATAACAGCATTTCTGTTTTTGATGTTATCGGCCAGGACTACTGGGGCGAGGGTGTGACGGCGAAACGCATTGCCGGTGCGCTTCGGGCAATGAACGGTGCCGACGTTACGGTGAATATCAACTCCCCGGGCGGCGACATGTTTGAAGGCCTGGCAATTTACAACCTTCTCCGCGAATACGAAGGCCGTGTGACGGTGAAGGTACTTGGCATTGCCGCCAGTGCCGCCTCAATAATTGCGATGGCCGGGGATGATATTCAGATTGGCCGTGGTGCCTTCCTGATGATCCACAACTGCTGGGTATACGCGATGGGAAACCGCCATGACTTTGCTGAACTGGCACAGTCACTGGAGCCCTTCGATACCGCTATGGCTGATATCTACGCGGCGCGCTCAGGCCTTGATATAGCCGCCGTTCAGAAACTGATGGACGCCGAAAGTTATATCGGTGGCAGTGATGCTGTGGCGAAGGGACTGGCAGACAGTCTGCTTTCTGCTGATGCAGTCAGCGACGGCGATGAATCTCCAGCAGCAGCGCTTCGGAAACTTGATGCCCTGCTGGCCAAGACCAATACCCCGCGCTCTGAGCGCAGAAAACTCATTAAAGCCTTATCCGGTGGCATGCCTGGCGCTGTCACCACCAACGACGGTACGCCGGGCGCTGCCGAAGACATCAAACCTGAAACCATCAATTCACTTGAAAACGCCCTGGCGGCGCTAGTCAAATAAGGACCCTTTATGTCTGAAGTAAACGATATTCTGAAAAAAGTCACTGCCAGCATTGAAGAGGCAACCGGCAAGTTCAACGCGAAAGCAGAAGACGCACTCAAAGAGGCGCAGAAATCCGGCAAGCTGTCAGAAGAAACAAAGGCAGCCGTTGATAAAATGGCTTCTGAGTTCAATGCCCTGCGCGAAGCAGAAAAAACGCTTAAGGCGGCGATGGGGGATCTGGAGCAACATGTTGCCCAGATGCCGCTGGCTAATGCGAAGCATGTTGTGGAATCAATCGGCCAGCAGGTGATCTCTGCTGAAGCGCTGAAAACCTTTGCTGCCGGCGTTGAAGGCGGCAAACGTATCAGCATCCCTGTGAAGGCCGCACTGACTTCTGCAGATGTGCCTGATGGCGTCGTCGAACCCCAGCGCATTCCGGGCATCGATACGGCACCAAAACAGCGCCTGTTCATTCGCGATCTGATAGCGCCTGGCCGCACTTCCTCCCCGGCTATTTTCTGGGTGCAGCAGACAGGCTTTACCAACAACGCGAAAGTGGTTCCTGAAAATACGCAGAAACCATACAGCGACATTGAGTTTACGCCGAAAATCACTGGCGTAAGCACCATCGCCCACCTGTTCAAAGCCTCCAAGCAGATCCTGGATGACTTCGCACAGCTGCAGTCAACCGTTGATGCCGAAATGCGCTACGGGCTGAAGTACGCGGAAGAGCAGGAAATTCTCTTCGGCGACGGTACCGGTGTACATCTGCATGGCATCGTTCCTCAGGCGTCAGCGTTTGATCCTGCTTTCACTGTTGAACAGCAGAGCGGCATTGACGATCTGCGTCTGGCAATGCTGCAGGCGCAGTTGGCGCGCTTCCCGGCGTCAGGTCATGTCCTTCATTTCATTGACTGGGCGCGGATCGAGCTGACAAAAGACAGCCTGGGCCGCTATATCCTGGCTAACCCGGCAGCGCTGACTGGACCTACTCTGTGGGGCCTGCCGGTTGTTGCCACCGAAGCGGCTGCCTTCCAGGGTAAATTCCTGACCGGTGCTTTCAACGCAGGCGCGCAAATCTTCGACCGCGAAGATGCGAACGTGGTGATCTCCACAGAGAACGCCGACGACTTCGAGAAAAACATGCTCACCATCCGTTGTGAAGAACGTCTGGCGCTGGCTGTTAAACGCCCCGAAGCGTTCGTGTACGGTGCATTCCGCACTGGCGCTGGTAGCTGATGAAACAGCGGCCTTCGGGCCGCTTTTACAGGTGGGAAAATGAAACTGATTGCACTCAAACCGATTTATTTCGGCGGTACCGTCGTTACTGAAGGGCTTCCGCTGGAAACTCTGGAACAGCACGGACGCGAGCTCATCAAAAAAGGCTATGCGATGCTCGATGAATCAGAAAATCCTGCAGAGCAGGAACAGCAGCAGGAACAGCAGCAGGAACAGCAGCAGGAACAGCAGCAGGAACAGCAGCAGGAACAGCAGCAGGAACAGCAGCAGGAACAGCAGCAGGAACAGCAGCAGGAACAGCAGCAGGAACAGCCCGAAGTAAAAGCGGAAAAAAAGGCGAAAAAATAATGGTCGATCTTGATGTGGTGAAACAGCACTGCCGCATTGATACCGATTTTTCCGGAGACGATGCCCTGCTGACTTTATACACCGGTGCGGCAGCCCGGTACGTCCAGACATGGACAAGGCGAACGCTCTATGAAAATCAAAGCTCCCCTGGCTACGCAGACGACCCAGACCCGATTCTTCTTAATGACGATGTGAAGGCGGCCATGTTACTGCTGATAGGTCACTGGTATGCCAACAGAGAATCAGTGGCCGTCGGTCAGACCGTTGCAGAGGTTCCGTTTGCTGTTGAAGCCTTGCTGCAGCCATACCGAATTTACGGGGTATAGGAGGACTTTATGCAAGCCGGAAGACTGAGAGACAGGGTGGTGGTTCAGAACATCACAACATCCAGAGATCCTTCTGGCCAGCCTGTTGAAATATGGCATGACGGCGCAGAAACCTGGGCAGAAGTAAAGGGCATCAGCGGGCGCGAGCTGGTAGCCGCTGGTGCTGAAACCGCAGTCGCCACTATCAGGGTATGGACTCGATTTCGTAGCGATATAACTGCTGCGTCCAGACTCAGGGTTATGACTGGCCCGTTCAAGGGGGCCGTTTTGAATATCGTTGGTCCGCCAATCCCTGATTCTCGTGGTATTCAGCTCGAAATTCTTTGCAAACAGGGTACCGAAAAATGATTGAGACGAGCCTCGATTTTTCCGGTTTGAATGACATCGCAAAGGACCTGGAGGCACTTAGCCGCGCTGAAAACAACAAGGTTCTGCGTGATGCTACGCGCGCCGGGGCAGAAGTGCTAAAGGAAGAAGTGATTGCACGCGCTCCTGAGAGAACTGGAAAGCTGAAGAAAAACGTGGTCGTTTTGACTCAGCGCTCACGCCGCCGCGGGGAAATTTCTTCCGGTGTCCATATTCGTGGTCGCAACATGCGAACCGGTAATAGCGACAACACAATGAAAGCCAGCGATCCGCGAAACGCCTTTTACTGGCGGTTTGTTGAAATGGGGACGGTGAATATGCCGCCTCATCCGTTTGTGCGTCCTGCGTTCGATGTTCGCCAGGAGCAGGCGACGGAGGTCGCGATCAAACGCATGAACCAGGCGATTGATGAGGCATTAAGCAAATGACGGAAGACGATCTCTATCCACTGCTCGCGCCGCTGGCTGGAGGGCAGGTTTATCCCTACGTTGCGCCGCTCGGTAGTGACGGGAAGCCTTCAGTCTCGCCGCCCTGGGTAATTTTCTCGATTATTACCGACGTGGCCGCTGACGTTCTCTGCGGTCAGGCTGAATCAGCCGTTTCCGTGCAGGTTGATGTGTATTCCAGCACCATCACTGAAGCGCGCACGATCAGAAATATGGCGCTTGATGCCCTGCAGGTGCTGAAGCCGGAAAGCATTGTTAAAACGCCAGGCTATGAGCCTGATCTGCGATATCACCGGGCGACGCTCGAATTTCAGGTAACCGTTTAACCTTACCCACCACAACAGACCGCTCAGGCGGTCTTTTTTTATCTGGAGAAATCATGACCAGTAAGTATGAAGTCACAAAGGGGATGACCTTTGCCGTCTCCGACGCGCCCGTAACCGCTGAGGATTTTAACTCCTCAACCTTCCCGGGTGCTGGCATTACCTGGCTGGAAGCGGCCTGTGCAACAAAGGAAATCACCTTCACGGGCGGTCAAAAAGGGGATATCGACGTAACCACGCTTTGCTCGACGGAACAGGAGCAAACCAATGGCCTCGCCGCGCCTGCTGAAATGAGCATTACCCGTAACTGGGTTGGCGATGAAGCAGCACAGGAGGCACTGCAGACCGCTTACGAAAATGACGAACTCCGTGCGCTGCGCGTGGTATTCCCGTCTGGCAACGGTTTTTACGTGCTGGTGGAAGTACGCCAGAGCTCGTGGTCTGCAGCAACCTCTTCCGTTGTTGGCGCTACCTATTCTCTGCGTGTACGCGGCAAACCTAAGCGCATCTATGCGTCTGGTTCCTGAGCGGCTTCGGCCGCTTTTTTTATCCCTCCGACCATGTAACAAGAGAAAAATGAAATGGCGCAAAAAACATCACAGAATTCATTACGCAACGTGGCGCTTACAGCATCGAAAGCCTATCGCACCAAAGAAGGTATCACGGTCCCTGAATGGGATGGCGCAAGGGTAACGCTGCGTGAACCCTCTGGCGATGCCTGGGTGAAATTCCGGGAGATCGTTAATCCCCAGCTCGCCGAGGGCGAAGAGGCACCGACGCTGACGGAGGCGGAAAAGTTTCTGCGTAACAAAAAGGCTGATGTGGTTCTGTTTATTGACGTTCTGCTGGATGAAAACGGCGAGCGCGTATTCAGCGACGAGGATCAGGAGCTGGTATCTAAAATTTATGGTCCCGTACACTCCCGCCTGCTGGCTCAGGCCCTCAACCTCGGCATGAGTCAGGAAGAAGCGGGAAAGCCGTAAAGCAGCCGCTGACCTTCTTCCTGATGTCGCTCGCGCTCCGGATGGGGCGCACTCTCCACGAACTGCGCCAGACCATTACCGCCAGTGAGCTAAAAATGTGGATAGAGTTCGACCGCATCAGTCCTGTGGGTGACTGGCGCGCCGATGCACAGGCGGCGCAGATCTCCGTTGCAATGCTGAACTCTCAGGGCGGGAAGTTCACTATCCCTGATGTGATGCTGAAATGGGGTGAGCAGGAAGGGGTCGCAGAAGTCTCAGAACTCGAAAAATGGATATCCGGTCTTTGACGCCCGCGGCTGCGGGCTTTTTTATGGGTGAAATATGGCAACGCTGCGTGAGCTAATCATCAAAATTTCGGCGAACTCTTCTTCTTTCCAGTCTGAGATCGCCAGAGCGTCCCGCATGGGAACCGATTACTACCGCACTATGGAACAGGGCGGAAAAAAAGCTGCAGCGGCCACGCGTGAAACTCAGCGGTCTTTGGCTGACCTGAATTCTCAGCTTGCAACCGTGCGATCTTCTGCTGCCGGGCTTGCCGGTGCGTGGGCTGGTGCATTTGCAACGCATCAGCTGATTCAGTTTGCCGATACATGGAACCAGTTGAATGGACGTCTTCGCCTGGCATCGTCGTCCAGTGAGGATTACGTGCAATCCCAGCGCGTGCTGATGGAGATCAGCCAGCGCACCGGAACATCACTCGAAGCAAACAGCAACCTTTACAGCCGTATTGCCCAGTCACTGCGTGATGCCGGTTACGCTTCCGCTGACGTCGCAAAAGTTACAGAAACCGTTGCAACCTCACTGAAGCTGTCTGGTGCCAGCACCGAAGAGGCGAGCTCTGTTATCACCCAGCTTAGCCAGGCGCTTGGCTCAGGCGTTTTGCGAGGTGAAGAATTTAACTCCATCATGGAGAACGGCGGCCGCCTGGCTAAACTGCTGGCTGATGGCCTGGGTACCACTGTCGGTGGCCTGCGTAACATGGCCAACAACGGCGAGCTGACGACCAACAAGATCGTCCCATTACTGACCAACGTCGAGATCCTCCGTAAAGAGTTCGACACCCTTCCTGCATCCATCAGCGGATCTGCACAGAAAGTGCAAAACGCCTTTCTCGCATGGGTTGGCGGGGCGAATGATGCTGTCGGCGCATCATCCACGCTTTCTGGCGTGCTGGATGGTCTGGCGAATAACATCGATGATGTGGCAAATACAGCCGGTCTTCTGGTTGGTGTTGGCCTCGCCCGTTATTTCGGCAATATGGTTGGCAGCGTCGCTCAGTCAACCCGGGCAGTGCTCGCTAATACGGCCGCCGAGGTCGCGCTGGCGCAGGCTCAGGTTCGCGGCGCTCAGGTTAGCGTTGCTGCTGGTCGCCAGGCTGTATACCGTGCTCAACAGGCGCGCGCAGCGGCGACGAGTATTGAGGCTCAGATTGTCGCTGAGCGTAATCTTGCTGCAGCTCAGGCATCACTGAATACGGCGCTGGCTGGCAGGACCTCAGCAGCTAACAACCTCACCAATACAGCCTCGGTAATGTCACGGCTGGGTAGTGGGGTGCTGGGTATTCTCGGTGGATGGCCGGGAGTGATTATTGGTGCCGGCGCTGCGATGTATGGCCTTTATCAGCATACCCAGCAGGTGCACCGTGAGGCGGTAGGTTTTGCCAACAACCTTGATGAGATCAACACCAAGCTCCAGCAGATGTCGGTGCTTGGCCTGCGTTCGACCGCGGCTGATGCCCGTACATCTTTACAGGCGCAAAAACAGGACCTGGCCGACCTCGACTCTCAGATCGCGAAGGTGAAAGACAGCCTTAAGGCGGTTGACCAAATCCAGCAGGACTACAACCGCCATCCGACGCTGACCCTGATCAACACCTTCATGGACCAGGCCGACATCACGGCCAAAAACATCGAGCTGACTGATAAGCTAAACCAGCTGGAGTACCAGCGCGAACAGGCAGCTTCAAAAGTCGAGCAAACGCAGAAGCTGGTTAACCAGGCCAGTGATCTTGCCGCACAAAAGGCTATCGAGCAGGCTGGCGCCGTCTCTATCCTGAAAGGTGCGTATGACCTGCTTAACCGCTCAATGTCAGCGACCGCTGGCGCCAAGCCGCCACAATATGCCGGGCCCGTCGTTTCACTGGCGAACGCAACACCGCAACAGCAAACCGCACTGGAGCGCTCGCGCCGCGATAATGAGCTGGCCAGCTTAAGTGGATTAGAGAAACTCCATCAGCAGCACGTGTATGAAGCAGAAGACCTGAAGCTGACGGGGGCGCTTTATACCCAGTATATCTACAACAAGGATCAGGCCGCCAAAAAGGATGCGGCAGCAGCTGAGGCCAAAAAGACCTCCACGGCTGCTTCAAAAGCGCAGAGTAAAGCCGAGCGTGAGGCGGCCAGCACCGCCGAACAGTATTCCCGGAAAATGGCCGATCTGAGCGTGGCTATCGACGTGCAGCGCGTCAGGGCTACAGAAGGCGAAAAAGCCTCTGAGCTTTATGCGGCGTCACATCAGGCAGGCACTAAATGGACCGACGAGCAACGCAGGGCAATTCAGGCATCATCAGCAGAACTGGCGAAATGGACGCAAAAGGCCGATGAGAACGTGCGTAAGCAGCGCGAACAGGCTGATGCCCTGAAGGACTTAACTGAAGCGGCCAGAAAGTTCAGGGATGAGGCGACGCTGACAACCGAAACCGCAGGCATGAGTGATCGCCAGCGCGGACGGTTCGACGAGACTCAACAGATCGACCGTGTTTTTGCTAAAACGGACGGTGGCACCAAGGCCATAGCAGAGCGCGCAGCTGCCCTCGATGCTCTGGATAAGAAATACAAGGCTATAGCTGCAGCTGAAGCGGACTGGATGTCCGGAGTATCGCGGGGCTATGCCAACTGGTTTGATGAAATCAGTAACGTATCCGGCACGGTTTCTGACGGGGTAAAAACCACATTCGACAGCGCATTTGGTAATGTCACCTCAATGCTCGAAGGAAATAAAGTTAGCTGGAAATCGTGGGGTATTTCTGTCCTGCAGATCATCGAAAAAGTGGCTCTGCAGATGGCGGTGGTTAGCGCGATGGGCGGGGCATCTTCCGGATCTGGCATCTTTGGCTCACTCATCGGCAGTGTAGGCAGCTTCTTCGGGGGCGGGGCGGGAGCATCAGCCAGTACCGGCACGGCAATTTCCAGTTACGGATCGAACTTCCAGTTTAACGCCAAAGGCGGCGTTTATGACTCTCCATCCCTGAGTGCTTTCAGTAATGGGATCGTCAGAAACCCTACCATGTTTGCTTTCGCAAAAGGCGGAGCCGGAATCATGGGCGAGGCTGGGCCGGAGGCGATCATGCCGCTGACGCGCGCGCCGGATGGTTCTCTCGGTGTTCGGGCGGTCGGAGGTGGCGGAGGTCAGTCTGTATCTTCGGCGCCACAGGTTTATATCACCATCGATGGCAACGGCAACACTCAAACTCAGACCTCGCCAGGCCTTGAGCAATTTGGTGCTGAGGTCGGGGAATTTGTTGATCGCCGATATAAGCAGAATGTGATGCGTGATATCCGTCCCGGCGGTGACATCTGGAACGCAATGAAAGGAACCCGATAATTATGGCCATCGAAACTTTCACCTGGTGCCCACGAATTAACGCGGAGGCTGATACAAATTTCCGCGTCAGGAAAGCACAGTTTGGTGATGGGTATGAGCAGGTTTCAGGGGATGGATTGAACACCAGAGCTCAGCAGTGGACGCTTAACTTTACTGGCAACGAAACCTACATTTTAGCCATTAAGTCTTTCCTCGACAGGCATCAAGGAACGAAAGCCTTTCAGTGGAAGCCACCGCTCGAACCTTTGGGTTTGTATCGTTGCGAAACGTTTAAACCCACCGGGCTGGGCGCGGGGAAATTCAACCTTGAAGCAACATTCATCCAGGCATTTAAACCATGAGCTTAAACGCAGATTATCAGAAGCTGGAATCCGGAAACGATGTTCGTCTGATTGAGGTGGACGGTTCTTCATTTGGGCTAACGGACGTTCTCCGCTTTCACAATTACAGCATTCCCCACACAGAAGCGGAAATCATCGCCGCTGGTGGGGATGAGTCCAAGCTTCCGGCGAAACCAATCTGGTGGCAGGGAAATGAATACGCCGCCTGGCCGTATCAGCTGGAAGGTCTGGAGAAATCAACCAGTGGGAGCAGTGCAACGCCATCACTGACGGTTGCGAACATCGAAAGCTCCATTTCTGCTCTGTGTCTTGCGTATGACGATCTGCTGCAGGCGAAAGTCACTATTCACGACACAAAAGAGAAATATCTCGATGCCAGGAATTTCGCAGACGGTAACCCTACAGCAGATCCGACTCAGGAAAAGCTGCAGGTCTGGTATATCGACGGGAAAACGGGCGAGCTTGCCGGTGAAACCGTTGAATTTGTTCTGTCCAGCCCGATGGACCTGCAGGGGCAAATGATCCCGACGCGACAGCTTCATTCCCTGTGTACCTGGTGCATCCGGAATAAATATCGCACTGGCGACGGCTGCGACTATGCCGGAACCCGCTATTTCGATAAAAACAACAACCCGGTAAGCGATCCGTCGCTGGATGAATGCAACGGCACGCTGACGGCCTGCAAACTGCGATTCGGCGAAAATAACGAACTCTCGTTTGGTGGCTTCCCGGGCACGTCTTTGATCAGGAGTTGATATGCGTCAGAAAACCATCGATGCGATTATGGCGCATGCTGCAGCTGAATATCCTCGCGAGTGTTGCGGCGTGGTGGCGCAGAAAAGCCGTGTTGAACGTTATTTCCCGTGCCGGAATCTTGCCGCGGCGCCGGAGGATAATTTTGCACTTTGCCCCGAAGACTACGCAGCTGCTGAGGACTGGGGAACGGTGATCGCCATCGTTCACAGTCACCCTGACGCCACGACACAACCGAGCGAACTGGATAAAGCGCAATGCGACGCAACGCTTTTACCCTGGCATATTGTTAGCTGGCCGGAGGGAGATTTACGTACCATCCAACCGCGTGGAGAACTGCCGCTGCTGGAGCGCCCGTTTGTGCTTGGTCACTTTGACTGCTGGGGGCTGGTAATGAGCTATTTCCGGCAAACGCATGGTATCGAGCTCCACGATTACCGGGTGGATTATCCCTGGTGGGAAAATGATTATGCGGATAATTTCTATCAGGATTGCTGGTATGAGTGCGGATTCCGTGAATTCGACGGGCCACCGAAACCCGGCGATATGGTGATCATGCAGGTCCAGGCTGATAAGTGGAATCACGCGGGAATTCTGCTGGAGGGAAATATGCTGCTGCACCACCTGTACGGACATCTGAGCCAGCGCGTACCGTATGGTGGCTACTGGCAAGAAAGGACGATGAAGATTCTACGTTACAAATCTCTGTGCTAACCTTTTGCAAAACTAAAGGGGATAGGGATATGAAAAAAACATTATTGGCCTTTTCTTTGTTAATTATGGCTGGCTGTTCTACAGAGCCAGTTCTCCCGCAATATGCAAAAGAAGTGTCAGCACCAAAAGAATTTCAACAGAAAACAAACACAACTGCCGTAACTATCATTCGCGATAAAGGTTTCGTCGCTGGTGGATGCGCTATAACAGCCTATGTCAATGGTAAATATTTGGCGGAACTTGATACAGGGGAAAAAGTCACTGCTTTCCTTAACCCTGGCGATGTGTTGATAGGGGCAGGATTTGCCGGGAAAGGCCTATGCAATGGTGCGCCTAAAAAAGAGCGTGAATTTTCAATTAAAGAAAATACTCCACGAGTTTTACGGATATTTATCGATCAGAGTGGGAATGTTGACATACTCCCGATGTCGATAAACTAGAGTTAATTTTAATAGACAAAGGCCACCTCCGGGTGGCTTTTTTATTGGGGTGATTCATGTCAGATGTAATGACTCGCATTGAGCTAGGCGGCGTGCTTGGAAAGACTTTTGGTAAAACGCATCAGCGCTCAATAAGCACAACTCAAGAAGCTTGCAAAGCCTTAGCTGCTACGATTAATGGTTTCGAAAAATTCATGAATACGAGTAAGCAAAGGGGGCTTTCTTATGCAGTTTTTCGCGGGAAGAAAAATATAGGCATTGATGAATTAGGGTTTCCTGTCAAGGGCGAGGTAATAAGAATAATACCTGTGCCTATTGGAAGTAAAAAAGCAGGTGTATTACAAACTATTTTAGGCGCGGTATTGGTGGCCGTCGGGGTGGTTTTAAATTTTACGCCATTTGCTGGAGCATCACCATTTTTCTATCAAGCTGGTGGAGCGTTGATCCTGGGCGGGGTTGTCCAAATGCTATCACCTCAACCAACCGGATTAGCCAGCAAACAAAGTGCAGATAACCGCGCATCATACGCGTTCGGCGGAGTAACCAATACCGCTGCGCAAGGCTACCCGGTACCGCTCCTTTATGGCCGCCGGCGGATAGGCGGAGCGATTATCTCAGCCGGAATTTATGTCGAAGATCAGCAGTAGATAACAATCCTCTTTTCAGGCCACCTTCGGGTGGCTTTTTTTATGGGCGCAATATGGCTACAGAAAAAGTGTTGAAGGGCCGCAAGGGCGGCAGCTCCAGTTCACGAACCCCTACCGAACAGCCTGATGATCTGCAATCTGTAGCGAAGGCCAAAATCCTCGTTGCGCTTGGGGAAGGGGAGTTTGCAGGGCAGCTAACCGGCAAAGATATCTACCTGGACGGAACGGCCCTGGAGAATGCAGACGGCTCCCAAAACTTCAGCGGCGTGACGTGGGAGTTTCGCGCGGGAACGCAGGCGCAAAAGTATATACAGGGTATTCCCGGCACCGAAAACGAGATCAGCGTGGGAACTGAGGTATCAAGCGCCACAGCCTGGACGCGAACGTTTACCAATACTCAGCTTTCAGCAGTTCGCCTGCGTCTGAAATGGCCATCGCTTTTCAAACAGGAAGACGATGGTGATCTGGTCGGTTACTCGGTTAATTATGCGATTGACCTGCAGACGGACGGCGGCACATGGCAGACGGTACTCAATACCAGCGTGACCGGCAAAACGACGTCTGGTTATGAGCGCAGCCACCGTATCGATTTACCGCAGGCTGGCAGCACCTGGACAATCAGACTGCGTAAAATTACCTCTGATGCCAACAGCGCGAAGATCGGCGACACGATGACGCTGCAGAGCTTCACTGAGGTGATTGACGCCAAGTTACGCTATCCCAACACAGCGCTACTCTACATCGAATTCGATTCCAGCCAGTTTAACGGTTCTATCCCGCAGATCTCCTGCGAGCCCCGCGGCCGTGTTATCCGCGTTCCAGATACCTATGACCCTGAAACCCGTACTTATAGCGGTACATGGACCGGTGCGTTTAAGTGGGCATGGACGGATAACCCTGCGTGGATTTTTTACGATCTGGTTGTTTCTGACCGGTTCGGCCTCGGGCACCGTTTGACTGCTGCGAATATTGATAAATGGACGCTTTATCAGGTTGCTCAGTATTGTGATCAGATGGTACCAGACGGCAAAGGGGGTAACGGTACCGAACCACGTTATACCTGCAACGTGTACATTCAGGACCGGAACGACGCCTACACAGTCCTGCGTGATTTTGCTGCTATCTTCCGTGGCATGACTTACTGGGGCGGGGATCAGATCGTGGCCCTGGCTGACATGCCGCGCGATGTTGATTACAGCTACACGCGCGCTAACGTTGTAGGCGGTCGCTTCACCTATTCGAGCAGCACCACGAAAAGCCGCTACACCACAGCGCTGGTTTCATGGTCAGATCCCGGCAATGCCTATGCCGACGCGATGGAGCCGGTATTTGAGCAGGCGCTGGTGGCGCGGTACGGCTTCAATCAGCTGGAAATGACAGCCATCGGCTGCACCAGACAGTCAGAAGCGAACCGAAAGGGACGCTGGGGTATTCTCACCAACAACAAGGATCGCGTTGTTTCGTTTGATGTCGGGCTGGACGGAAACATTCCGCAGCCGGGCTACATCATCGCCGTGGCAGACGAGTTGCTTTCCGGAAAGGTTATGGGCGGCCGTATCAGCGCCGTTAACGGTCGCGTTATCAAACTTGACCGTGTGGCAGATGCAGCAGCAGGTGATCGCCTTATTCTCAACCTGCCATCCGGAGCGTCGCAGAGCAGGACCATTCAGGCTGTAAACGGGGAATCTGTCACAGTCACCACGGCATACAGTGAGACGCCAGAGGCCGAAGCTGTTTGGGTGGTTGAATCGGACGAGCTCTACGCACAGCAGTATCGTGTTGTCAGCGTCTCCGATAACGATGATGGCACTTTCTCGATTACCGGCGCATGGCACGACCCGGATAAATATGCCCGTATTGATACCGGAGCCATCATTGACCAGCGGCCGGTGAGTGTGATCCCGCCAGGTAACCAGTCGCCGCCTGCGAACATCGTAATCAGCTCGTTTTCAGTGGTTCAGCAAAATATCAGCGTCGAAACGATGCGCGTGAGCTGGGACCAGGCGCAGAACGCTATCGCCTATGAAGCGCAATGGCGACGCAACGACGGGAACTGGGTTAACGTGCCGCGCAGCTCCACCACGTCGTTCGACGTCCCGGGGATTTATGCCGGGCGCTACCTGGTGCGCGTGCGCGCAATCAATGCCGCAGAAATATCATCCGGATGGGGCTATTCAGAAGAGAAAACGCTAACGGGTAAAGTGGGCAATCCACCGAAGCCGGTTGGCTTCATCGCTTCTGAAAACGTGGTATTCGGTATCGAACTGAACTGGGGATTCCCGGCGAATACCGGCGACACGCTGAAGACGGAAATTCAGTATAGCCTCACCGGTACCGAAGACGATGCGATGCTGCTGGCCGATGTGCCATACCCGCAGCGCAAATATCAGCAGATGGGCCTTAAGGCTGGGCAGATTTTCTGGTACCGCGCGCAGCTGGTGGACCGCAGCGGAAACGAATCAGGGTACACAGAATGGGTGCGAGGGCAGGCCAGTATCGATGTCTCCGACATCACCGATGTGATCCTGGAGGAAATTAAAGACTCCGATACCTTCAAAGACCTGATCGAGAACGCGGTGGACAGCAATGAAAAAATTGCTGGCATGGCTGACGACATCAAACAGGCCAACGATGAACTTGAGCTGCAGGCGCAGGAAATCGCCAAAAATGCGCAGGACATCGGGCAGGTTCAGACCAGCGTTAATGAACTTTCGAGCACGGTTGGTGAAGTGTCGTCCTCTCTCTCTGAGCTTGAGCAGACCGTGGCGACGGCTGATACCGCGCTGGGCCAGAGAATCGACAGCATCAGTGTGTCTATGGACGGCATGACGGGTGGGGTGAAAAACTCGGCAATCGCTATTATCCAGAACGGGCTGGCGCAGGTGGCCACACGTAAAAGGCTATCCGCAACGGTCGCCGGTAACAGCGCGCAGCTGGATCGTATTGATGAGGTAATTGTTAACGAGAAGGAGGCAACGGCACGATCGCTGCTGAGCCTGCAGACGGACGTCAACGGTAACAAGGCATCCATCAATAGCCTGAATCAGACGTTCTCCGACTATCAGCAGGCAACGGCCACGCAGATAAACGGCATAACGGCGACGGTGAACGGGCATACCTCAGCCATCACAACTAACGCTCAGGCGATAGCGAACGTAAATGGCGACCTCAGCGCGATGTATAACATCAAGGTTGGCGTTTCCAGCAATGGGCAGTATTACGCCGCGGGGATGGGGATCGGCGTGGAGAATACGCCATCCGGCATGCAGTCGCAGGTTATCTTCCTGGCTGATCGCTTCGCCGTCACCACGGCAGCCGGAAACAGCGTGGCTTTGCCGTTCGTGATCCAGAACGGGCAGACATTCATCCGGGCCAGCTTCATCCAGGACGGCACCATTGAGAACGCCAAAATCGGCAACTATATCCAGTCGAATAACTATGTGGCTGGTTCTGCAGGCTGGAAGCTTGATAAGGGTGGAACGTTCGAAATTAACGGCGTGGCCGGTGGCGGGAGGATGCTGATATCCAGCACCCTCATTCGCATCTACGACAGCAACAACGTGCTGCGTGTCAGAATGGGGTTATGGTAATGCCACAGGGTTTGCAATGCTGGGATAGTGCAGGGCGGGTTGCGGTGGATTTAAGCGATTACGCGATCCGTTACATGGGCAGCGCAACGGTTTCGCTTGCTTCAGGAGAGACGTCAAAAAATGTCGCTTTTTCTGGCGCAACGCAGGACGGGACGTTTGTCACAATTGTTTCAACTGGAGTGACTGTAAACGAGTATTTTTGCCGCGCTTATAACGGCGGCTTTACTCTCTACTATCTCCCCACGGGTGGAAGTGCCGCAATCACTCTCAATGTTGAGGTTTATAACTTTCAATGAGCGGATTCGAAGTTTACAACAGCGCCGGGAAACTGCTGGTGGACTCGCAAAACAGGTCGACCTTGTTTTACGATCAGCGCGCGCTGGGGGCCGTAACAGACAAAGGCGCTTACCGCGTTAACAGTCCGTTTGGTGATGGCAGTACGCTCGGCTTTACACAGCAGTCATTCTGGAATGACGGCCGTTTAAGGTGGCTGCAGCTGGGCACGAACAAATACGGTTTTCCTGGTGCTGATATGCTTGAAGATAATGCTGGAAGCATGATCCGAACTGCGCGAAATATAGGCTTACAGAGTGGTTATCTCGATGTGTTTGATAGTGCCGGAAGCCTTATATGGAGTGCTGCATCAGCCTCTAAGATGCCGAGAGTAGTTGGGTTTTTTGACGTACCAGCGAACTATGACCTGCAGAACAATACCTTTTCAGTCAGTTTAGGCTTCAACCCCTGGATTCTGGTAAACAACTGCCCAGGAAACCTTAGCGATGATGGTACGGTTGTCGGGTATTCAGGCGTGGTGCTCAAATGGACTGGCTCGCAGCTCCAGGGTAGATACATTTCAAATAATCAGCGCAACTGGAGCCAGACGTTTCAGGGGCGGGGCTTAAGAATCCCCATCGCTCAGTTTGTTGGAATTTGACACGGGAGGAACGCGCGGATAATGAGTCGCAATCATATCTTGTTTCACGCCCTTTGCTGAATTAAAGCGATAAATCACATTCAGCTTATCCGTTTTTTTATAGCAAATATTACTTAACCGTTTATTAATATGGCGGCTGAATATTCCATTGCTACTGTCTGAAATAACATCCACCTCCCTGGTGGCACAGTCGATATTTACGTGAATATCACCACCCAGCGATAAACGAGCGGCATCAACCGGGTAATCCATCTGGAATGTGTTATCTGTGTGTTTGTTCGTACATCCAGCCAACAGCAAAAGCGCTGCAGCAAATAAAAGTTTCATTTCAACATTCCTGTTTATGCGGGAACTTCCATTTTATTTGAGTTTAAAAAATAGTCAGATTGATATGAGCGATCAATTTTACACGATTGATCGCTTTTAACGATCGTTATTATCGTGAGGTAGTTCATGCTTTATAACACCGGCACCATCGCAATTAACGGAAATACCGCAACCGGCACCGGCACGAACTGGACGGCACCCGCCAGTCAGGTCCGCGCTGGCCAGACGATTATCGTCATGTCTAACCCGGTGCAGCTGTTCCAGATTTCATCTGTGAACAGCGCCACGTCAATGACGGTTACGCCTGCTGCTTCCCCTGCGCTCAGCGGCCAGAAGTATGGAATTCTTGTGTCGGACATTATCTCGGTTGATGGGCTGGCACAGGCCATGTCGCAGCTCATCAAAGAGTACGACGAGAACATTGGCGCGTGGGAGACGTTCGCCACCACCTCAGCAAACCAGAGCATCACCGTTACCATCAACGGCACCGCTGTTACGATCCCCGGCATCGGCAAACTGGCGCAGAAAGGGAGTAACGGTGCGCTGGCTGTTGCTGACGGCGGTACCGGGGCAACAACGGCAGAAGGCAGTCGCACAAACCTCGGTTTAGGAAGTAGTGCGTTGAAGAATTTGCAAAGCACAACCGAGGACAAAACATCTGGAGCTGTTTTGCAGGTTGGAGCCTTCGGATTGGGTGCAGAGGCACCCACAATCCCTGCTAATGATGCGAATCAGATTGTTGGCTATAACGGTTTTGTTTCCGGTGCTGGGGCGCCGGGAACGAACTGGGTAAACGTGTACGGTCCCATGCTCGTTATGAGGAGAATCAGCGCGGTTGCTCAGGTCCAGGTAAACTCTGTCGGTGGATTGGCATCACGCTACGGTCTGGTTACGGATATGACCGTTAACAATGGCGGTGCATGGTGTGTTCACTGGCATGACAGAAACACAACGGTGGACTCAAGCGGGTTCATAAAACGGGCTTCGCCTATCGTTAAGTTGTTTTTTGATGGAAGTTACGAAACAAATGATGAATCTGAGGGGTGCACAGTACGCCGTATAGACACAGGCCAATATCTCATAGAAGGATGTCATGGCCTGAATGCTGAGGCTATTTGGGGCGGGGTTGATGGTGGTTTTGAGATCCCATCAGACCGTAATAAACAACCGCTGGTATGGCTGGACTATGAGGTAAATGCTGACGGTTCGGTGCTGGTGAAAACTTATCATCGCGCACATCCTGAAGCGCCGACGTTCGCCAGGAACGAACTGGAAGGAGTGAGCGACGGCGAGCCTGTAGACATTCCCCGCGATCAGTTTGTATCCGTGCGCGTCGAAATGCCTGGCGATTCTCTGTACAACCAGAAACTCAGAGCCGTAGAGCTGATCCTTGCTGCTGATGAAGGTGAATAAAGGTCGGTTTAGGAAGTGGCGCAACGGCGATGTTCCAGACATCAGTTACCGATGCTACTGCAGGACGATTGCTGGTTGTCGGTGGGTTCGGTATCGGGGAGGGAAATACAGCTTCAGGAACACCTGTTTCAGGCGGCATTAACTATTTTTCTGAGCCCACAGGACTGTGGCAGACAACAGCTGATACAACGGGGGATTTTCCGGCCGACACATCGAAATATGGCCAGTTTTTCAGAATGCGTGGCAGCAAGAATTCGGTTACGCAGATATACGCGACAAATCTTGGTGTGGCTAAAGGCGGGCGTATCTGGTACCGAACTCAGGCAGAAAATGTAGCCACGCCGGGTTGGCAGGAATTTTACACCACGTATAACACCACAAAGGCCAGCGATGGCACCCTGAAGGCTGCATCCCCAGTAGTTAAATTATTCTCTGACGGCTCGTTTGAAACTAACGATGAATCGGAGGGCTGCACCGTAAAGCGTCTGGCCACAGGTGAATATCTGATTGAAGGATGCCAGGGTCTGAACTCAGATGCGGCATGGGGCGGCATCGATGGCGGTTTTGACATCCCCACCGACCGCAACAAGCAACCGCTCATCTGGCTTGATTATGAGGTTAACGCTGACGGTACGGTGCTGGTGAAGACTTATCACCGCACGCATCCTGACGCGCCAGAGTTCGCCAGAAATGAATTGGATGGCATGAGTGATGGCGATCCGGTTGATATCCCTGCAGATCAGTTTGTCAGCGTTCGTGTTGAGATGCCGCAATGCAGCATCTGGAATCAACGCGCAGCTACGGCTGAAATACCTGATTCATCCGCCGGTTAAACAGGGAATCTTCAGGCATATCCAGGCGAACATCGATCCAGCTGTTCGCCGGTACGTCCATCGGTTTACCTTTGGTTTTGATGATCTCACCTTCATCGCTCAACATGTATTTGCGCTTGAACAGGCGGATTACCAGTTCGCCCTTGTCGGTTTGCTCTGCCTCAACCAGGCCCAGCTCCCCCATGCCGCCTGGGTCCATTGGCGGCAGTAGCTGCCACCCCTCTGACGCCAGCCCTGCCGAACCGGTCAGCACGTAAACCCCCGCATCGAGGCGAGAAAGAGTAATTCCTTCCGCCTCAGCGTTCGCCGTACCGCAGCCGCACCATGAAAAACCATCCTCAGCAATATCTGAGCGCAGGCATGCATCAGCACTCGCAACAATACGAGCGACCGGAGATGCTGCTTTCAGGGTTCCATCAGAAGCAGTGGTGGTATTGGCTGTGGTGTATACCTTTTTCCAAGTGTATTGGCCTCCTTGATTGTGAGTAGTCTGAATATATGCTTGGCCATCATTAGACCAAACGAACCATGAAAAAGATGGGGCACCATCATACTGCAACTGCAGCCCGACTCCTCCACCTCCGGGGGAGTTGATCGTTGATGTTGTATACCTACCAAATCCAAGCACACTCGTATCTGAAAAGTTTTCAATATGTCGCGGATTTCCCAGTCCAATAGCTCCTACAGTAGGGAGAGTATTGTGGCCAATGCCCGGAGAGATTTTATCGCTGGTTACTCCCCTTGTGGCCGCATCTCCTAAACCGACATTTAAAATATTTCACGATCCAGACTGCTGGGTCAGCTCCCCATCTGCGTTAACCCCTTTATCACTGCTTAAATTTTCTGCATCCATAATTACGTCTATCTGCATTTTTAATCCTTTAACGGCAGCAATAAGGTATCCTATCAGCCCCATATAATCGGCTACGAGATAATCCGAAGCCTCATCACGGATCACCAGGTCGGGAATTACTAAATCGAGATCTTGCGCCAGTGCCCCAGCGGTGAGTCTCTTTGATTCAGCATCCTTATAGCGGAATGTATAACCGTCCAGTGCAGCGATCTTCTCAAGAGCTTCTGCCGGTTCGATGATGTTAACTTCCTCTTTTGCGTTCCAGTCTGACGTAAGCGTAACGCCGTTGGCCTGAACCGCCCCTTTCGCATTAATCGTTCCATTTCGTGTATTGATATACACGGCCGGCTTGCCTTCCTGAACACCATTGGTTGGTGATGTGTACGCGGTGCAGAACCCAATCCCATACCATGAATAAAGGTTGATGTTAGATGCATTGTCAAAGTTGGCTGAGTCTGCGCCTGCAGAAATACCGCGCACACCAGGACCCGATGGGGCTGTCGCTGATGCAATATTAGGGATAGTAATTGAGCCAGAGGAAAGGGCTACAGGGCAGTTAAAAAGAGCACGTAGTGACGCAGAGTTAAAAACATGTTCCCCACCGGAGCCTGCATTGTAACGTACGCTCCCTGTAGTTGACTGTATTGTCATATCCCCGGTCGTTGCGGTAACACCTGCAAGCAACACTGTATCCGATATTCCTAAACCGACGTTTTATAGATTGCCCTTTGGTGGCTTGGTCGATAACGTCACCTGATTTTTTCGTACAAAAAGGTGACTAAAAAACATGCAATATGGGTATGCAAGGGTATCAACTTTTGACCAAAATCTTGAATTACAGTTAGAGGCGCTAAATCGGTCAGAATGTGACCAGATATTTGAGGATAAAATATCCGGAGCGAAGTCAAAACGTCCTGGCCTGGATAAGATGATGAAGTTATTGCGGCCAGGTGACACCGTCATCGTCTGGAAGCTAGACCGGCTCGGTCGATCACTCATACACCTCGTCGATTTACTGCGCTATTTCCGGGCTAATAATATTGAATTTGTCTCAATCACTGAAGGAATAAGGATCAGCACGTCAATCGGCAGATTCGCATACACAATGCTGAGTGCTGCGGCTGAGATGGAAAGAGAAAATATTATTGAAAGAACGAGGGCAGGTTTAGCCGTGGCGAGGGCAAAAGGGAGAATAGGTGGGAGGCGTCCAAAGTTAACAGCAGAACAATGGGAGCAGGCTGGGAGATTAATAACAAACGGCGTGGACAGAAAGCAGGTGGCAATAATTTATGATGTGGCTGTGTGCACGCTTTACAAAAAATTCCCGGTGGGTCAATCCTAAATAATTGAAGGGCAGCTGTTGAAAAAGGCTGCCCCTCGCCGTTTTATACATTTTGCCGGACGGTCGGGAATTCAGACGTCAGCCACATGTCGGATTCATCAAACATTTCCTCCAGCATGCGGTTCAGCTTTTCCCGATCACTTTTGCTGGCGTCGCTATTTAAAGCGTTCGCCTGCATCGGCTTCACCTTCACTTCGGCATCAGGGAAAATCTGGTGTACCCGTTTCGTCAACTCGGTCAGGATAATCTCTCTGGCACCAGCCAAACCTTCAACATTACGCTTGTCATAAACCAGTTCAACGAACATAAAAGCCTCCGGAAACCACTGTGATTGTATACAGTATTTTTACTGTAAACATAGACAGTGTCAAGGCGAGTGGAGCGCGAAAGGTGGATGTGTTTTTGTTACCCTTAGTTACAAATAGAAAAACCCCAGACCACGAGATCTGGGGTTCTTTTAAAGTGCACGTGCATTTCACGTGCATTTTTTTGTCTTTTCTCGGTCTGCGCTCTGTCTGGTCAGAGTCCGTAAGTGGCTGTTTTTATTGCCGCTGTCCGGTTGCAGTCCTATCAAAAGTGGTGGAGCTGGCGGGAGTTGAACCCGCGTCCGAAATTTCTACATCCTCGGTACTACATGCTTAGTTTGTCTTTACATTCGCACGCCAGCTGCGAACAAACACGCCACTAACGTACTAGCCTGATTAGTTTTAACGCTTCAACCCCAGGCAGGGCTTCCACGCGATCTCTTTTGGGTTTGACCTCTCTTGAATCCCCGTCTTAAGAGCGGAAGCTAGGGAGAGAGGGCTCAGAGCAGGTTATTAAGCTGCTAAAGCGTAGTTTTCGTCGTTTGCGACTATTTTTTTGCGGCTTTTTACGAGGCAAACCGCCCCTCGGCATGCACCTTGGGTTTCGCAAATCCCGTCGAATCCAGAATCAGCCCCAATAGTGTTGAACTGAGTATACCAGATTTTAGATCCTGGATACCAGCCCGGAACGCTAACTTATTGAATAGTACAATAAGTGCGCAGAATCAACGTCCTGCGTTTTTCATAATACGTGCTTTGTCGAGCTGCCATTCGCGCTCTTTCAGATCGGTACGTTTGTCGTGCTGTTTTTTACCCTTCGCGACGCCAACTTTCACTTTGCACCAGGCATTTTTCCAGTACAGCGACAGGGCAACCACGGTGAAGCCTTCACGGTTAATGCGCCCATAAAGGGACTCCAGTTCACGCTTGTTCAGCAGCAGCTTACGGGTACGCGTTGGGTCACACACGTAGTGTGACGAGGCGACGGTCAGCGGCGTGAAGTTGGCACCGAACAGGAAGGCTTCGCCATCTTTCAGGATCACGTAGCTATCACCGATATTGGCTTTCCCGGCGCGCAGCGATTTTACTTCCCAGCCCTGCAATGCAAGGCCAGCTTCGAATTCTTCTTCAATAAAATACTCGTGGCGAGCACGCTTGTTGAGCGCAATGGTCGCCGAGCCTGGTTTATGTGCTTTTTTCTTCGTCATAAGTATCGTAAAGCCATCGGTAATCTGATTTCAAAAAGTCACCTCATTGCGTCCTGTGAGGTCTAACGCGCTATATTAGCACGAGATGAGGCTTAGCGTTTTTTTAACAGGTGATAAATGTTATTATTTGTCGGTTGTGTGACCATGGGAAATGCTATGCCTCAGATTAGCCGTACTGCGCTTGTTCCATACAGCGCGGAACAAATGTATCAGTTAGTGAACGACGTTCAGTCTTATCCAGAATTTATTCCGGGATGTACCGGGAGCCGCGTGCTGGAGTCTGGTCCGACGCAGATGACGGCGGCGGTCGATGTCTCCAAAGCGGGGATCAGCAAGACGTTCACCACCCGCAATACGCTGACGAGCAATCAGAGTATTTTGATGCATCTGGTAGATGGTCCGTTTAAAACCCTGATGGGTGGCTGGAAGTTTACCCCCCTCAGCGCTGATGCCTGTCGCATCGAGTTCCAGCTGGACTTTGAGTTTACCAATAAACTGATTGAGCTGGCGTTTGGCCGCATCTTTAAAGAGCTGGCCTCGAATATGGTTCAGGCGTTCACGACCCGCGCCAAAGAGGTTTACAGTGTCGCATAAGATAGCTGTCGAGGTGGTGTATGCGCTGCCGGAGAAGCAATATCTGCAGCGTGTGATGCTGGACGAAGGTGCGACCGTTGAGGCGGCTATTCGCGCTTCTGGCATCCTTGAGCTTCGTCGTGACATCGACCTGGCGAAAAATAAAGTCGGCATTTACAGCCGTCCGGTCAAACTGGCTGATGTGGTGAATGAGGGTGACAGGGTCGAAATTTATCGCCCGCTGATTGCCGACCCGAAAGAGCTGCGTCGCCAGCGTGCGGAGAAATCGGGTAAGTAGTTCGCTCTTCACCTTTAGCCTGATCTCAAAGGGGCGAGGGGGATGAAGGAAGACAAAAAAGGTGCTCATTGAGCACCTTTTTGCATCTCTGACACCTGATTATTTGGTCAGGGCAGGCTTGTTGTCGATGTTGGTCAACACACCGGCGCTGCTGAAGGTCAGCGTCAGGGTCTGCTGGGACGCGTCTTCATGGCCCGGCTGCTGACGGAATACATAGAACCAGGTGTTTGTGCCGAACGGATCGGACATCATTGGGGTTCCAAGTGCATAAGCGACCTGCTGTTGTGTCATCCCCACACGGATTTTGGACACATCGTTAGGGGTAAGGTAGTTCCCCTGGTTGATGTCAGGACGGTAAACCACTTTCTCCAGAGTGGAACAGCCTGCGGTCAACATCAGAAGAACCGCTGCGGCAGCGGTCAGCATTTTACAACGCATAGTGATTTGATTCCTTTTCGGGCCCGAGCAGAACGCGGCTCATATGTTATATGCCGATGATAATAGACCTTGCCCCACTTTGAAACCGGTCTGGCGGCGTTTTTGTTGTTCTCTATGACCCTGAGATCCCGAAAAAGTTTATGCCGCCAGCAGTTCTTTCGCGTTCGCGAGCGTATTTCGCGTGACTTCACTGCCGCCCAGCAGGCGTGCCAGCTCCTGCAGACGTGCGCGTTTATCCAGTGGCTTCATGTGCGTTTCCGTCATTTCACCGTCAGTTTCTTTGCTGACGATAAAGTGATGATGACCACACCCGGCCACCTGCGGCAGGTGGGTAACACACATGACCTGCGTTGATTCACCCAACTGGCGCAACAGTTTGCCGACGACCGCCGCCGTAGGGCCGCTGATCCCCACGTCTACTTCATCGAAAATCAGCGCCGGGGTTTCCATTTTACGTGCGGTAATCACCTGAATCGCCAGCGCGATACGCGACAGTTCACCGCCGGAAGCAACTTTAGAGATGGGCTGCAACGGCTGCCCCGGGTTGGTGGTGACGCGGAATTCGATACGGTCCGCACCTTCCGCCGTCAGATGGTTCTCTTCGAAACGGACATCGATGGTGAATACGCCGTGCGGCATCGCCAGCGTGTGCATGCTGTCGGTGATGTGCTGGCTCAGTTCCTGGGCGTAATGTTGACGGATCTCATGCAGCTGTTTCGCCGTCGTCAGCGCCTGTTCATGGTGCAGGTTCACCGCCAGTGACAGGGTTTCCAGCGAGTCAGCCTGATCGTCAAGCTGCTGTTGTTCATCAAGCAGAGACTGATAGTAGCCAGGCAGCTCCTCTGGCGTAACGTGGTGCTTACGCGCCAGCGAGATCTGACGGGAGATGCGTTGCTCCAGCTCAAACAGACGGTTCGGGTCGAGATCCAGACGTTCACAGTAGTGGCGCAGTTCGTCACTGGCTTCTGAAATCTGAATCGCGGCCTCTTCCAGCATATCCAGTACGCCAGAGAGTTTGCTGTCCATGCCGGCCAGCTCGGTGATGAGCTGACGAACATTATACAGCTGGCTCTGCAGGTTCACGTCTTCACCGTCAGCCAGCATGTTAAGGGCATTCTGGCTGGTTGAGAGCAGGTGACCGCTGTTAGCCAGGCGCTTGTACTCTTCGTCGATAAGCTCAAATTCACCAGTCTGCGGGCTAAATTCGTTGAGTTCTTTAAGCTGGTATTCCAGAAGCTCAGCGCGGGCGGCACGCTCCTGGCTTTGCTGCTGGTGCTGGGCAAGCTCACGGCAGCTTTGATGCCACTGGCGATAGTGCTCCGCCATGCGCTGAGTAAGTGCGTACTCACCTGCATAGCCATCAAGCAGCGCTTTCTGCTGCTCCGGTTTAATGAGTTGCTGGTGCGCGTGCTGGCCGTGGATCTGAATGAGTAACTGGCCGAGCTCGCGAAGCTGAGAAAGCGGGACTGCAGTGCCGTTGATAAAGCCGCGGGAACGACCATCGCTGCTGATAACGCGACGAAGTAAACACTCACGTCCGTCTTCCAGCTGGTTCTCTTCCAGCCAGCGCAGGGCGGCAGGGGTATCTTTCAGGGAGAAGCGAGCGCAGAGATCGGCACGGTTTGCGCCCCTGCGCACCATGTCACCTTCTGCACGGCCGCCGAGGCACAAGCCGAGGGCATCTATGGCAATGGATTTACCCGCACCGGTTTCCCCGGTGATCGCCGTCATGCCGCTGTGGAAATCGATCTCAAGCTCACGAACTATGGCAAAGTTGCTGATGGTCAGTTGTGCCAGCATAATTGTTTTCCTGTATGAAAAACCATAACTGTGTTTTCATACAGTATAAACTGGTTTTATATACAGTAAAGTGCTGGATGCAAAATCAGAACAATTTTTTTGACCAGCCAAGCTTCGAGCTTAATGTATTGAAATAGCTGTAATCTTTTGGGTGAATAAGATTCAGGTGGTAATCACACCGACGAATGAGAACATCTTCACCTTCCTGAATAGGCAGCGCAATCTGGCTGTCGCAGCTGATCTCCAGATCGTTACGGCGGTGCGAGAAACGCAGACGAATGGTGCTGCTGCTGTTGATCACCAGCGGACGCGCCGAGAGCGTGTGCGGGAACATCGGTACCAGGGTGATGGCATCCAGTGAAGGGGTGAGGATCGGACCACCCGCAGAGAGCGAGTAGGCAGTCGACCCTGTCGGCGTGGAGATAATCAACCCGTCAGAACGCTGCGAGAAGGCGAAGATTTCGTCGATATAGACTTCGAACTCAATCATGTGCGCTACTTTGCCGGGGTGGAGCACCACTTCGTTAATCGCGGTGCTGATGCGCTTCTGGCAGTCCTGCTGACACACCTGCGCTTCCAGCAAAAAGCGTTTTTCGCTGATATAATGACCTTCCAGCACGTCGGCCAGCTGCTGCTGGGCGTTGTCCGGATCGAGGTCGGTCAGAAAGCCGAGATTGCCGCGGTTGATACCAATGACCTTGATGTCATAACGCGCAAGCGTTCGGGCCGCGCCGAGCATATTGCCGTCGCCACCGACCACCACGGCGAGATCCGCCTGCTGGCCAATTTCCGCCAGCGTGCCGGTTTTGACACTCTTCAGCTGCAGCTCCTGGGCAATCTGCTGCTCGACCATCACTTCATAGCCTTTGCTACACAGCCAGCGATACAACATTTCATGTGTCGTCAATGCGGTAGGGTGACGCGGATGCCCGACGATCCCAATACACCTGAAATGATTATTCATTTTCTGGAGGTCCTTGTGCCTGATGAATGATGACAATCTGTCTTGTTCCCTTGAATCCCGGAAACTGATCCCCATAATAAGCGAAGTTAGCGATATGAATGCAGAAAAACGCGGAGAAATTCATGAGTAGTAAAGAACAGAAAACGCCTGAGGGGCAAGCCCCTGAAGAAATTATCACGGAACAGCACGATGATGTTGAGGCTGTAGAGCCGGACGCATCTGCTGAGCAGGTGGACCCGCGCGATGAAAAAATTGCGAATCTGGAAGCTCAGCTGGTAGAAGCACAGAATCGCGAACGCGACAGTGTTCTGCGCATCAAGGCGGAAATGGAAAACCTGCGCCGTCGTACCGAGCAGGACGTTGAGAAGGCGCATAAATTTGCGCTGGAGAAATTTATCAACGAACTGCTGCCGGTGATTGATAGCCTGGATCGCGCACTGGAAGTGGCTGATAAAGCTAACCCGGACAACACCGCGATGATCGAAGGTATCGAACTGACGCTGAAATCCATGCTGGATGTGGTACGTAAGTTTGGCGTGGAAGTGGTTGGCGATACCAACGTTCCGCTGGATCCAAACGTGCACCAGGCGATTGCGATGGTGGAATCAGAAGACGTTGAAGCCGGTAAAGTGCTTGGCGTGATGCAGAAAGGTTATACCCTGAACGGTCGTACCATTCGTGCTGCAATGGTTACCGTGGCGAAAGCGAAAGCGTAATTTGCCATCTGTAGTGCCGGGTGGCGGCTTGCGCCGTACCCGGCCTACTCTCTACTCAGCAATACTTTCCCGAATCGGTTTTACCGGCAGGACTTTCACCTGCTTAATCATATTGTCCTGCACGTCCAGGATATCAATATCGTATTGCTCAATGCGCACCCGCGTGCCCGCCGCCGGGATCTCTTCCAGTGCTTCCAGAATCATCCCGTTTATGGTGCGTGCTTCATCTTCCGGTAAATGCCAGTTAAAGGCTTTATTGAGCTCGCGAATGTTCGCGCTACCGTCGATCAGCACCGAGCCGTCGTTTTGCGGGGTGACTTCTTCCGCAAGGGAAGGGGACATTGAGGTGGTAAAGTCCCCGACAATCTCTTCCAGAATATCTTCAACCGTCACCAGCCCCTGAATATCCCCGTACTCATTGACCACCAGGCCGACCTTCTTCTTGTTACGCTGGAACTTCACCAGCTGGGTGCTGAGCGGCGTTCCTTCCGGCACGTAATAAATTTCGTCGGCGGCGCGGAGCATCACCTCTTTGGTGAACTCTTTTTTCTCGGTCATCAGACGATAAGCTTCACGCACGCGCAGCATGCTGATGGCATCGTCCAGAGAGTCGCGGTACAGCACGATACGCCCGTGCGGGGAATGCGTCAGCTGGCGGACGATGGCTTTCCAGTCGTCATTGATATCAATGCCGACGATCTCGTTACGCGGCACCATGATGTCGTTAACGCTGACCTTTTCCAGATCCAGTACCGACAGCAGCATGTCCTGATTACGCCGGGAGATCTGCGAGCGTGATTCATGCACGATGGTGCGCAGCTCTTCTTTGCTGAGCGCGCTGCTGATGGTGACGTCTGCTTTGATACCGATCATCCGCATCAGAACACGCGTCACCATGTTCAGTAACCAGACCAGCGGCATCATCAGGATCAGCAGCGGTGCCAGCAGGAAGCTGCTGGGGTAGGCCACTTTTTCCGGGTAGAGCGCGGCGATGGTTTTAGGCAGCACTTCTGCAAACACCAGCACCACAAACGTCAGCACACCGGTGGCAATGGCGACGCCGGCGTTGCCGTACAGGCGCATCCCGACGATGGTACCGAGCGCAGAGGCAAGAATGTTGACGAGGTTGTTACCGATGAGCACCAGACTGATCAGACGATCCGGTTGACGCAGCAGTTTTTCGACGCGACGGGCGGCACGGTTACCCTGCTTAGCACGATGACGTAACCGGTAGCGGTTTAAGGTCATCATGCCGGTTTCCGAGCCGGAGAAATAGGCGGAGATGACCACCATGACGATCAGCGTAATGATCAGCGTGGTGGTAGAGATGTGTTCCAGGGGGAACTCCTTTGTTACTTAGCCAGCAAATTGCTGTATGAAGCGGCTGCCAAAATAGGCAAGGGTGAGAATGCCCGCGCCCGCGACGTTGAACCAGACCACGCGACGACCGCGCCAGCCTTCATGATAATGGCCCCATAACAGGACAATATAGACAAACCACGCGATGATGGAGAGGACCGCTTTATCGATATTCTCCACGCTGAACAGGTTTTTCATATAAAACAGGCCCGTGCACAGCGTTAACGTCAGCAGCACGACACCGACCTGCGTGATGTGGAACATCTTACGCTCAATCACCATCAGCGGCGGCATCTCATGGTTAAAGGCCAGCTTTTTGTTTTTCAGCTGATAGTCAATCCAGGCGAGCTGCATGGCATAGAGCGCGGCGATAATGAGCGTTGCATAAGCGAAGAGTGACAGGCCGATATGCACCAGCATTCCCGGCGTCGCTTCCAGATGCGTAATAAACTCATTGGGCATAAACGTGGCCAGGGCCAGGTTGATCAGCGCGAAGGCATACACAATCGGCAGTAGCAGCCAGCCGCGGTTTTTAGAGGCGACAATGGTCATCACCGTACAGATCATCAGGCTGACCAGCGAGCCGACGTTGAGCACGCTCAGGTTCTGTACGCTGCCATCGCCGGGGATAATGCGCGATTCCAGCGCGAACGCATGGCTTATCAGTGCGATCACCGCCGAAAGAATAGCCATGCGTCGCCAGCCGCTGTTTTTTTGCAGCAGTCCAGGAATGATCAGCGCGAGGCTGACAGAGTAGGCAACAAGGGCGATCAGTGCGAAAACAGGCATATAGGCATCGACAGTTGTCTTAATAAGAAAGAGAAGCAGTATAACGTTACGTGACGCCTGCTCCAACCGTTGCATAACAACAAAGCCGCCTTCATGTTATACTCCGGCAAAATTCTGTGTATGTGTCGCTGCCAGCGACCCAACGTTTCTACTCAGGCGAGAGACAATGTTTGATAATTTAACCGATCGTTTGTCGCGCACGCTGCGCAACATCAGCGGCCGCGGACGCCTTACCGAAGACAACATCAAGGAAACGCTGCGCGAAGTGCGCATGGCGCTGCTGGAAGCAGACGTCGCGTTGCCGGTTGTTCGTGATTTTATCAACCGCGTTAAAGAGAAGGCGGTTGGTCATGAAGTTAACAAGAGCCTGACCCCGGGTCAGGAGTTCGTCAAAATCGTCCGTAACGAACTGGTTTCGGCGATGGGCGAAGAGAACCAGGTGCTTAACCTGGCGGCACAGCCGCCGGCCGTCGTGCTGATGGCGGGCCTGCAGGGTGCGGGTAAAACCACCAGTGTGGGTAAGCTGGGTAAATTCCTGCGTGAAAAGCACAAGAAAAAAGTGCTGGTCGTTTCTGCGGACGTCTATCGCCCGGCGGCGATTAAACAGCTGGAAACCCTGGCGCAGCAGGTCAGCGTGGATTTCTTCCCGTCTGACGTTGCCCAGAAGCCTGTCGACATCGTTAACGCGGCGCTGAAAGAGGCGAAGCTGAAATTCTACGACGTGCTGCTGGTGGATACCGCCGGTCGTTTGCACGTTGACGAAGCGATGATGGATGAGATCAAACAGGTGCATGCCGCTATCAATCCGGTAGAGACCCTGTTTGTTGTTGACGCCATGACCGGTCAGGATGCGGCGAACACTGCGAAAGCGTTTAACGAAGCGCTGCCGTTAACCGGCGTAGTGCTGACCAAAGTGGACGGTGACGCCCGCGGCGGTGCGGCGCTTTCGATTCGTCATATCACCGGCAAGCCGATTAAATTCCTCGGTGTGGGTGAGAAAACCGAAGCGCTGGAGCCGTTCCACCCGGACCGTATCGCCTCCCGTATCCTCGGCATGGGCGACGTGCTGTCGCTTATCGAAGATATCGAGAGCAAGGTTGACCGCGCCCAGGCTGAGAAGTTGGCCAGCAAGCTGAAAAAAGGCGACGGCTTTGACCTGACCGATTTCCTTGAGCAGCTGCGTCAGATGAAAAACATGGGCGGCATGGCAAGCCTGATGGGCAAACTGCCGGGCATGGGCCAGATCCCTGACAACGTAAAAGCGCAGATGGATGACAAGGTGCTGGTGCGTATGGAGGCGATCATCAACTCGATGACCCTCAAGGAACGTGCTAACCCGGACATCATCAAAGGGTCCCGCAAACGCCGTATCGCAGCCGGTTGCGGCATGCAGGTGCAGGACGTAAACCGCCTTCTGAAACAGTTCGACGACATGCAGCGCATGATGAAGAAAATGAAGAAAGGCGGCATGGCGAAGATGATGCGTGGCATGAAGGGCATGATGCCGCCAGGATTCCCTGGCCGTTAATCGCCTGGCAGCTGGCTATTTTGATGCCAGGGTGTGCCCGAAAAGCACACCCTGGCCGTGTTTTGCAGCAGAGTTTTAACTGCTGATTGCATTTTCCCCAGAAATCAGTAAAATTTTCGGGCTTTTAATATGACACCCGGGCTCCGTTCCTCGATGGAGCCCGGTTGTTTTATTCACACAAGAGGATGTTATGGTAACTATTCGTTTAGCACGTCACGGCGCTAAAAAGCGTCCGTTCTACCAGGTTGTTGTTACTGACAGCCGTAATGCACGCAACGGTCGCTTCATTGAGCGCGTTGGTTTCTTCAACCCGATCGCTTCTGGTTCTGAAGAAGAAACCCGTCTGGATCTGGATCGTATCGCTCACTGGGTTGGCCAGGGCGCTACTGTTTCCGATCGCGTTGCTACGCTGATCAAAGCAGCAAACAAAGCAGCTTAATCTGTCACGGTGGTCATGATGAGCAATAAAGCACCTGTTGAACCGATTGTATTGGGCAAAATGGGTTCTTGCTACGGTATTCGTGGTTGGCTCAGAGTGTTTTCCTCCACTGAAGACGCTGATAGCATTTTTAATTACCAGCCCTGGTTTATCCAGAAAGCCGGTAAGTGGGAAGAGGTCGAGCTGGAAAGCTGGCGTCACCACAATCAGGACATCATCATCAAGCTGAAAGGCATTGACGATCGTGATGCCGCGAATGCACTGACTAATTGTGAAATTATCGTGGATTCGTCGCAGTTGCCGCAGCTGGAAGAGGGCGACTACTACTGGAAAGACCTTATGGGTTGCCAGGTGGTCACCACTGAAGGTTATAGCCTGGGGAAAGTCATCGACATGATGGAAACCGGGTCAAATGACGTTCTCGTCATTAGGGCAAACCTGAAAGATGCATTTGGCATCAAGGAGCGGTTGGTTCCGTTCCTCGATGGACAGGTTATCAAGAAAGTCGATCTCGCTACTCAAACGATTGAAGTAGATTGGGATCCTGGTTTTTAAATTCTCCGGATAAACGGTAAAAGACGGCGCTATGTGGATTGGCATAATTAGCCTGTTTCCTGAAATGTTCCGCGCGATTACCGATTACGGGGTAACTGGCCGGGCAGTAAAGAATGGCCTGCTGAACATCCAGAGCTGGAGTCCTCGTGACTTTACGCATGACCGGCACCGTACCGTGGACGATCGTCCTTACGGCGGCGGACCGGGGATGTTAATGATGGTGCAACCCTTACGGGACGCCATTCACACAGCAAAAGCCGCGGCAGGTGAAGGCGCGAAGGTGATTTATCTGTCACCTCAGGGACGCAAGCTTGATCAAGCGGGCGTCAGCGAACTGGCGACGAATCAAAAATTGATTCTGGTCTGTGGTCGCTACGAAGGGATAGATGAGCGCGTAATTCAAACCGAGATTGACGAAGAATGGTCTATCGGCGATTACGTACTCAGCGGTGGTGAGTTACCAGCGATGACGCTGATTGACTCCGTTGCCCGGTTCATTCCGGGTGTACTGGGCCATGAAGCTTCGGCAACGGAAGATTCCTTTGCTGATGGGTTGCTGGACTGTCCACACTATACTCGTCCTGAAGTGTTAGAAGGGATGGAAGTACCGGCGGTGTTACTGTCAGGAAACCATGCTGAGATACGTCGCTGGCGTTTGAAGCAGTCGCTGGGCCGAACCTGGCTTAGAAGACCTGAACTTCTGGAAAACCTGGCTCTGACTGAAGAGCAAGCAAAGTTGCTGGCCGAGTTCAAAAAAGAACACGCGCAACAGCAGCATGAACATGATGGGAATGCGTAATACGCTCCCGAATATCAGTTTACCCAGGATAAGAGATTAAATTATGAGCAACATTATTAAGCAACTTGAACAAGAGCAGATGAAGCAGGACGTACCTTCCTTCCGTCCAGGTGACACCGTGGAAGTGAAAGTATGGGTTGTTGAAGGTTCCAAAAAACGTCTGCAGGCATTCGAGGGCGTGGTTATCGCTATTCGTAACCGCGGTCTGCACTCTGCATTCACTGTTCGTAAAATTTCCAACGGCGAAGGCGTTGAGCGTGTCTTCCAGACTCACTCTCCGGTAGTTGACAGCATTGCTGTTAAACGTCGTGGTGCTGTACGTAAAGCTAAACTGTACTACCTGCGTGAGCGTACTGGTAAGTCTGCTCGTATTAAAGAGCGTCTGAACTAAGATTCGCTTAAGCGACATCCTGTTAAAAAGGGCTGGCCGAAAGGCTGGCCCTTTTTTATTCCATCGCACCTCTCGCATTAACCCTTTCGTCATAAATCATTTACAATGCTGGCCTCTTAACGGGAGGGAAAGTGGATAACGTACTGCATCGGCATAACTGGAAACGCGCAGCGGCTTTGACCGCGCTGTTTGCGATCCTGCTGATCGTGGTTGCGCCGCTTATCTCCATCTCGCTGCAAAAAGATCCCATGAGCGCCATGCCGGGAATGCATCATGACATGAGCATGATGTCGATGGATGAGCACCATGGCGATATGCCGCACTCGATGCCCGTCGACCATGCGGAAGCGTGTGGCTACTGTGTACTGTTAGCGCATGTGCCGGGCATGATGCTGGCGCTGATTGTACTGCTCAGTGTGGTACTGCAAAGGAGTCGCGTTACACCGCCGCAACCGCCGGTCAGCCACTGGCACTTTTTCCCCTGGCTCTTTCCTGATACCCGCGCGCCGCCGCGGCAGTCTGCTTTTTCCCTTTAAAAAAAATCGATAACTTTTTGCCTTAAAAAGGAAAAGTATGACTACCTGCACTCCGCGCGCGGCATGGGGAAACCTGCTGCGTCGACTCCATTTCTATGTCGGGCTGTTTGTTGGCCCGTTTATCTTCTTCGCCGCGCTGACCGGTACGCTGTATGTGGCGACGCCGCAGCTGGAAAACACGCTTTACCGGCACGCGTTGCACACGGATTCGGTGGGAGAGGCGCAGCCTCTGGCCGAGCAGATTGCCGTGGCGGAAAACGCCGTGGGTTCAGATCTGCGCCTGCATGCCGTTCGTCCGGGGCTGGTTGACGGTGATACTACCCGCGTAATGTTCGCTGACCCGGCGCTTGGCCCCTCGGAGAACCGCGCTATCTTTGTGGATCCCGTGAGCCTTGAGGTGCGGGGCGATATGACGGTGTACGGCACGAGTGGCATTCTGCCGTTGCGCCAGACCATCGATTATCTGCACACCTCGTTGATGCTTGGCGATGTCGGGCGTCTCTATAGCGAGCTGGCCGCCTCCTGGATGTGGGTTGCCGCGCTGGGTGGAATCGCCCTGTGGTTTTACACCCGACCAAAACGTCGGATGGACAACCGTTTCCAGAACCGCCGTCGTGTGCATGTGGCACTGGGCTGGGTGTTACTGGGGGGAATGTTATTGTTCTCAGCGACAGGCCTGACGTGGTCTCAGTGGGCGGGCGGTAACGTGGATACACTGCGTGCCCGGATGAACTGGCTTACGCCGCAGGTCAATACTACGCTCTCCGGTGTGCCTGCCATCATGGACGAGCACGCTGAGCACCGTGGGCATCATAGCGGGATGATGATGCCCGGGATGGTGATGGATCCGACGCTTTTTGATGACGTCCTGCATGCCGCCCGTACGGCGGGTATAGATGCCAGCAAGCTCGAAATCCGCCCGGCGAAAACGGCTGAACAGGCCTGGACCGTGACGGAAATCGATCGTAGCTGGCCGACTCAGGTCGATGCGGTGGCGGTCGATCCGCACGCCATGCACATTCTGGACAGAACCCGGTTTGAAGATTTCCCGTTAATGGCAAAACTGACCCGCTGGGGCGTGGATTTCCACATGGGGATCTTGTTTGGGCTGGCCAATCAGCTGTTGCTGATCGCGTTCGGTATTGCCCTGTGCGTGCTGATCGTCTGGGGATACCGGATGTGGTGGATGCGTCGTCCGGCGCAATCGGTCGTGAACCCGGTTCAGACGCTCTGTCAGAGCTGGCTGGCGCTATCGGGATGGGGAAGAGCCGTCACGGCGATAGTGAGTGTCCTGCTGGGGCTGGCGATGCCGGTGATGGGTGTGAGTCTGGCCCTGTTTGTGCTGGTCGACTGGCTGCGCTGGCGAGCGGCAACAGGCGTGTCGCTCGCAGAATCATCGGTTAAATAACCTTATGGCGTGCTGATCACCACCGCAACCCGGCGGTTTTCAGCGCGCCCTTTTGCAGTACTGTTGTTCGCAACAGGGTATTTTTTGCCTAACCCCTGCGTGGAGAGGTTGCTGCGTGGGATATTGGCTCCCTTCGCCCAGGCGTCGGCTACCGCATTTGCACGTTTCAATGACAGCGCTTCGTTGTAGCGCTCTTCGCCGTAGTTGTCCGTGTGACCGTCCATACGCGCGTGGTTCAGGCCGGTTGCCGCGAGGCGAGAGGCCATAGTCTTGATCTGCGTTTCACTTTCCGCACGCAGCCTGGCGTCATTTTTATCAAACAGGATGGTATCTGACAGGCCAAGAGACCAGTCGCCGTTCAGTTCGTTAAAACCGTAAGACTTCATCGCCGCAATCTGCTCAGGAGTGAACTTGCCTTGCGGCGGTGACTGGCAACCTGCCAGCACGACTGAGGCTAATAACAACGGCGCGAAGTATCGCTTTAACATATCGTTTCCCTTCTAATTTATCGTTTTTGTACGCTGGTTTTTAACCTGGTACATATTGCGGTCGGCTTTCTCCAGTAATGCTTCCACAGAACCATTTTCCCACGCCAGAGCAAAGCCAATACTGAGTGACATTGATGCTTTTTGCCCGTTATGCAATTCGAACGGGCGGATAAACTGCTGCGATAAGGCAGCACAAAGATGTTGAACCTCAGGCTCTGAATGGACGCCGTACAGCACCATGGCAAACTCGTCGCCGCCAAGGCGGTATGACTGATGGCGCTTATCACCGAACTCGACCATTCTTCTGGCGACTTCAATCAGCACACAGTCTCCTGCCGCGTGTCCCCAGGTGTCATTAATAAACTTAAAATTATCACCGTCGAGGAAGAGCAGGGCCGAGTTTGTTTTTGCTGAGGGGTCATTCATTAATGCCGCGATGCTGTTACGAAACGCCGCACGGTTGGCAAGACCCGTCAGCGGGTCGTGCATGGCGGTGCGTAATAGCTGGGCGTTTTTCGCCTGCAGTTTAAGCTGCCACTCCTCCATTTCATCCAGAAGGCTGTTGAAGTCCTCGCCAAACTGGTGAAATTCTTCAATGCGCCCGTCTTTCACCCGTCGGGAGAAGTTACGGTTAGTGCGTACGTCATGAACGACGTCAGTAATGTTTTGCAGCGCTGTAACCATGCCGTGATGCAAGGATTGCGTAATGGTCAGTGCGACCACCGTCGCAAACAGAATACAGCCGGTGAGAACGGCAAACGACATCCAGATGAAGTGGCTTATCAGGCTGTCACGCGCGGTAAGGCGTATTTCGCCAATCGTTGAGCCGTTATGGAATACGGGCTGGGAAATCGGCTCGGGGAAAAGCCAGCGGCTGACCAGTGCGCCCAGGGTGTCGTTGTTATCCGCCGGGTTCCACGACCAGTACGCAAAGCGTTTTTTGTGCACGTTGAGGACTTCAGCCACGGCAAACTGGCCCTGTTTGCCAAGGGCGGCAAGCGTTTCATTGGCTGCCACTGAATCGTTGAACACCAGGGAGGCTTCAAGGCTGTGGCTCATGGTGGCGCCGGTTAATTCGAGATTCTTTTGTGCGTATTGCTTTAATGTCACGACGGAGGCAAAACAGAGGAGCAGCCATATTAATGTCATCGTGATGATGACGCTTATCATGCTGATTCGTCTGAGTGTTCTTTTAAACGTCGGACGTGGCGCTGAAGTGAAATCTTTATCCATGCTGCTTATTCCGTGCGAGCATTAATACATCCGGATTGACTCTCACGCCACTGCGAGTCAGCGCATCCAGATTGACGGAAAACCGGACATGGTTGCGATCAATTATCAGGCAAAAGGCGCTGCCAATAATACATTCCGGATTTTGCTCTGAGATTAATAGCAATGCTCTGCCCTGATACTGACTTATTAATTCACGTTGTTTTACGGGGGATTCCGCCCCGAAATAAATAGCATCACACGTCGCGGACAGGGCTTCCTGATCGTTACGCACAATAACGGGGGTATAAGGTAATTCGCTTTGCCCGTCCTTGCTGGTGAGTGCATGCGTGTAGTGAGAAGAAGCATAAACACAGAGTTTTGGCTGGCCGGAAAGTGACGGCCATCGGGTGTAGCTCACAATACCTGAAACGATCGAACGTACCGATTTATCGGTTTCGGTGAACGTGCCTGCCGCCGCTGCGCCCACCATAAGGAACAGCATTAGCACCAGAGTGAGTCGGAAAAAAGAGATCAAGGATAAATTTCTCACCAGAATCCGCCACTTCGCTCCGGAAATAGATGTCCTTAAGAGTTGTGGGCAGAATACCATTGTTTACCAAAGCCGTCATTATGTCAGAATTTTCCCTGCCTCGACCTAAGCTAAATCCTACACTTTGTTATATTCCGGTGAATAAAAAGAGGCTTAATTAAGTCTGCTGGAGCGCATGCTTTCATCCATGCCTTTTTGCCATGACTCGTGCAGTTTTGCTGCATTTTCAGCAGTATCGCAGCTGGCAGGAAAAGATTTGCCCGCTAATCCCCAGGCGTGGAGAAAACCTTCTTCACACACTTTCTTCTGTCCGTCTGCATATCCCCGGAGATATTCACTACGATCAACATGCGGATCATTAAAATTATCGGCCAGCGTCTGGTTATCTTTAACCGGCAGACCATTCATGGCGTCTTCTTTACCTGCATCAAACCAGCTGGGGCTGGTCCAGTCCGGGTGGAAGGTATAAGGATTGATTTGGCAACCCGATAAAATGAGCGACAACAGCACCAGAGCAATTGAACGCATAGCCATTCTCCTTTTTTCTTCAGCATAGCCTGGTAACGGAAAGTAAGGGTGTAATTTAAAGTTTACGGTTCTGGCGGCTGATTTTTGCAATAAATTGGCGATCGTAAAGAAAAGTGTACGTATTTTGGATTGAAATCTTTACTTGTTATGGTATCGTTGTTTCACCTCTTCGAGGAAAACAACTATCGCAAACGAGCTTTACAGGATCGCAATCATGCAAAAAGACGCGCTGAACAACGTACACATCACTGACGAACAGATTTTGATTACTCCGGATCAACTGAAAGCGGAATTCCCGCTGAGCATCGCGCAGGAGGCTCAAATTGAGCACTCGCGTCAGACCATTTCAGACATTATCGCTGGCCGCGATCCGCGCCTGCTGGTGGTATGTGGTCCTTGTTCTATTCACGATCCTGAAGCCGCCATTGAGTACGCTCGTCGATTTAAAACATTAGCGGAGGAGGTCAGCGATAGCCTCTATCTGGTAATGCGCGTCTATTTTGAGAAGCCACGTACCACCGTTGGCTGGAAAGGGTTGATTAACGATCCGCACATGGATGGCTCGTTTGATGTGGAAGCAGGACTGAAAATTGCGCGTCGTCTGCTGGTGGAGCTGGTCAGCATGGGGCTGCCGCTGGCCACTGAAGCGCTGGATCCGAACAGCCCGCAGTACCTGGGCGACCTGTTTAGCTGGTCTGCCATTGGGGCACGTACCACGGAATCACAAACCCACCGCGAGATGGCGTCTGGCCTGTCGATGCCGGTTGGTTTTAAAAACGGTACCGATGGCAGCCTGGCCACTGCAATTAACGCCATGCGTGCCGCGGCAATGCCGCACCGTTTTGTTGGCATTAACCAGGCGGGGCAGGTTTGCCTCCTGCAAACGCAGGGTAACCCGGATGGTCACGTGATCCTGCGCGGTGGTAAAGCACCGAACTACAGCCCGGCAGATGTGGCACAGTGTGAAAAAGAGATGGAGCAGGCGGGACTGCGCCCGGCACTGATGGTAGATTGCAGTCATGGTAATTCGAATAAAGATTACCGTCGTCAGCCTGCGGTTGCGGAATCTGTGGTGGCACAGATAAAAGACGGCAACCGTTCTATTATCGGTCTGATGATTGAGAGCAATATTCATGAAGGCAATCAGTCATCTGAACAACCGCGCAGCGCAATGAAGCACGGCGTATCCGTCACGGATGCCTGCATCAGCTGGGAAACCACCGACGCGCTGCTGCGTGAGATCCATAAAGATTTAAGCGGCCAGCTGGCGACGCGTCTGGCTTAAGAGGGTAGTTATGGTTGCTGAATTGACCGCGTTACGCGATCAAATTGATGAAGTAGATAAGGCGTTGCTGGACCTGCTGGCGCGCCGTATGGCTCTGGTTGCCGAAGTGGGTGAGGTAAAAAGCAAATACGGCCTGCCGATTTACGTCCCGGAGCGTGAGGCATCCATGCTGGCCTCGCGGCGCAAAGAGGCCCAGGCGCTGGGCGTCTCGCCGGATCTGATTGAAGATGTCTTGCGTCGCGTAATGCGGGAATCCTATTCCAGCGAAAACGATAAGGGCTTCAAAACCCTCTGTCCGTCCTTGCGCCCGGTGGTTATTGTGGGTGGTGCGGGCCAGATGGGGCGCCTGTTTGAAAAAATGCTGACGCTTTCTGGTTATCAGGTTCGCATTCTGGAAAAAGAGGACTGGGAACACGCGCCAGCGCTGATGGCCGATGCGGGGATGGTTATCGTCAGCGTGCCTATCCACGTGACGGAGCAGATCATCGGCAAGCTTCCACCGTTGCCGAAAGATTGCATCCTGGTTGACCTTGCATCGGTCAAAAATGGCCCCCTGCAGGCGATGCTGGCGGCGCATACTGGCCCGGTGCTTGGCCTGCACCCGATGTTTGGTCCGGACAGTGGCAGCCTGGCGAAGCAGGTTGTGGTGTACTGCGATGGTCGTCAGCCGGAGGCCTATCAGTGGTTCCTGGAACAGATTCAGGTATGGGGTGCCAGGTTGCACCGGATCAGCGCGGTAGAGCACGATCAGAACATGGCGTTCATTCAGGCGCTGCGCCATTTTGCGACCTTTGCCTACGGTTTGCATCTGGCGGAAGAGAATGTGCAGCTTGAACAGCTGCTGGCGCTCTCTTCGCCGATCTATCGCCTGGAGTTGGCGATGGTCGGGCGTTTGTTCGCTCAGGATCCGCAGCTTTACGCCGACATTATTATGTCCTCTGAGAACAACCTGGCGCTTATCAAACGTTATTACCAGCGGTTTGGTGAAGCGATCACCTTGCTGGAGCATGGCGATAAGCAGGCGTTTATCGACAGCTTCCGTAAAGTCGAGCACTGGTTTGGCGATTATGCGCAACGTTTTCAGAGTGAGAGCCGCACGCTTTTGCGTCAGGCAAATGACAGTCGCCAGTAATGCGATGATGTATATACTAAAAGCCAGCAATGCTGGCTTTTTTCATTTTGGGGAACTGTTATGGCCGAACCGCAGCCGCTGTTGAATTACACCGGGCATCTGCCCGAATGTCCGACGTGGAGTGCCGAAGAGCATGCGCTCTACTGGGCAGATATTCTGGAGGGGGAGATCCACCGTTATCATCTGCCCACCGCGGAACACACGGTACTCTCTTTCCATGAAGAAGTAGGCTGTTTCGCTCTGCGTGAGCGTGGCGGCTTTATCGTCGCGATGCGCAATGGCATCTGGCTTGCTGACAAGCACGGCCTGCTCCAGCGCAAGGTGTGTGATAACCCCTCTAACCCGCAACTGGCGCGTTTTAATGATGGAGGTACCGATCATCATGGACGGTTCTATGCGGGAACCTTCTGGGGACCTGGGGATTACAACGGCGCCATGCTGATGCGTATCGATAATGACCTGACGCCGAAAGTGATCCAGTGTGATATTCACGGGCACAACGGTCTGGCATTCAGCCCGGACAAACAGTGGATGTTCACCTCTGACACGCCAAATGGCGTTATCTACCGCACGCCGCTTGATGAGCAAGGTGAGCCGGGGAAACGCGAGATATTCCGCCGCTTTAAAGAGGGGGAGGGCATACCCGACGGTGCTGCGATGGATGAAGAAGGCTGCTACTGGAGCGCAATGTTTGATGGCTGGCGTATCGCACGCTTTTCACCGCAAGGGGAACAACTGGAAGAGCATCGCATGCCGGTTCGTTGTCCGACGATGGTCTGCTTTGGCGGCGAGGATATGAAGACCCTGTTTATCACGACCACGCGGGAAAATATGGATGCGGATGAAGTGGCGCAGTATCCGCTCTCCGGCGCCATCTTCACCCTGCCCGTCAGCGTGGCAGGGATGAAGAAAAGCCGCTTTATCGAACGTTAAGCGGGGTCAACCGGCACGACGTTTTCGCTCGGATAGCAGCCAAGCACTTTCATTGAGCGGGTGATTTCACCCAGTTCACGCAGGGCTTTCTGCATGGATGCAGATTCCAGGTTGGCCTGGATATCCAGATAGAACATCTCTTCCCACGGATTACCATGAATCGGGCGAGATTCCAGCTTCGTCATGATCAGGTTGTGGTTACGCAGTACCAGCAGGGCCTCAACCAGCGCACCCGCCTGCTGCCCGGTCGCCATCAGCAGTGTCGTTTTAGCCGGAACCTGCTCAGAGACATTGATGGCTTTACGGGCCAGTACCACGAAGCGGGTGATATTTTGCGTCTGGTTCGCCAGGTTGCGTTCCAGTACCTGCAGGCCATACAGCGCTCCGCCCGCCTCGCTGCCAAGCGCGGCCACCGTCGGGGAATTTGCCTGCATCACTTTTTCCATCGCCGCAGAAGTGCTTTCGGTGTACTCAATTTTCCAGTTCGGATAACGGTTGAGGAATTGACTGCACTGCTGGAACGGTTGTGGGTGACTGTACACCGTCTCGATTTGGCTCAGGTCGGTTGAGCCAGAGACCAGTACGCAGTGATCGATAGGGATGGTCATCTCGCCAACCAGCGACAGCGTAGTGTGCTGCAGAAGATCGTACACGTCGTTAATGGCGCCTGAGCTGGTGTTTTCAATCGGTACGACGGCGTAATCCGCCTGTCCGGTTTCGACCTGATTGAAAATATCAGCAAATTTTGCGCAGCCGCTTTCAATAAACTCTTCGAAATGACGCGCTGCGTACTGGCGTGCGGCAAGGTGAGAGTAAGAGCCTTTTGGGCCGAGGAAGGCGACACGTGCAGAGTGCGGGTTCGTTTTATTCAGATGCTGCTGGAGTAGCGCTTGCTGGGTCAGAACGGAGTCTTCGATGATGAGCTGGAACAAACGGGTGATGTAATGGGCGTCGAGGTGGTGCGCTTTGCCTAGCTGAATCAGGCGTTCCAGCAGGTCGCGTTCACGGTCAATATCACGCACCGGCCGATGGGAGTCCAGCTTGGCTTTTCCCACTTCGATGGCGAGTGTGCGACGTTCTGCCAGCAGGGCCAGTAATTTTTCGTCCAGTGCGCTGATTTTCACTCGCAGGTCCAGTAACGGGTTTTCCGGTGTCATAGTGTTGCCTGTCTCGTTTATCGTTATTAATAAAAAAGGCCTCCCGGTGTGGGAGGCCTTGTTGTTCGTCTTCGAATTCTTTATCACACGACGAAACGCCTCCCAATCAGGGGAAGGTAAAAAAGAATGCGAAGAAAAACGGTGTGTGTTTCATGAAATCATCCTGTCGTTGATACCGTTAAAGTACCCGTACTGTTTTCACGCTGTCAATAAAAAACGCGCCCGAAGGCGCGTTGGCGGTAAACTCAATTTAAAGGATTACTCTTCTTCAACTTCTTCCGCGAAGCTGGCGTCTTTCACCGACGTTGCGGCGCGACGGGCTTCACCTTTGTGTTGCACTTTATTGAGCTGCCGTTCCAGCTTGTTGATCAAATCGTTAATAGCGGTGTACATATCCTCATGTTTTGCGCTGGCGACCAGATGGCCGTTTGGAGTATTGATAGTTGCGTCAGCGATGAAACCTTGCGGCTCCTTGGACAGGATGATATGTGGGTTAATCAAATGTGTTTGCCATTTATCCAGTTTGGCGAGACGGTCTGCGACGTGTTGGCGGATTGCCGGAGTAATTTCCATTTGTTTACTGGTAATGTTCATTGTCATAAATTTTACCTCTTGTCTTTCCGTCTTGGTGATTCCAGCATACCTGTCCTAATGTCAAAATGTGTGATTTAGATCACGTTATTTTGTCGGTTTTTGTCAGGGAATGTTTTTTGTGAGGCAGGGCAGGAAGAGGTGATATTTACCTTGTGGAAGGCCCGATTTGCGGTCATAGTTGATAGGATGTGTTGAGGCTAAACCGCTTCAGCTGATCTCTGAACGCATAAAAAAACGGCAGCCCGAAGGCTGCCGTTTTGCTTTGAGGCAATATCAGGTGTTGCTGCTGTTCGCGGCGATGATTTTCGCCACTTTGTCAGCCTGTGCGGTCATCTGCATCTGACGGTAAGCATTTTCCATCAGCTTCAGGCCATCACGCGTTGCCTGTGTATCCGGGTAATCACGCAACATACCTTCTACACGATTAACCACGGCAACCCATGCGCCACGGCGGGTATAGTATTCCGCAACGGAGTATTCGTATTTCGCCAGACGATCTTTCAGGAACACCAGACGTTTGGTCGCGTCAGTGACGTACTGGCTGTTCGGGTAGCCGCGCACCAGTTTAGAGAAGTCGTTGAAAGCATCACGCGCATGCTGCGGGTCACGGTCAGAACGATCCACACCGAAGAAACCTTGCAGGGCACTGTCGTCCAGCGCCATGTTGGTAAGACCGCGCATGTACATGACGTAATCGATGTTAGGATGAGTCGGGTTCAGACGCATGAAACGATCGATGGTTGCCTGAGCCAGCGGCAGATCGGCATTTTTATAGTAGGCATAGATGAGATCTAACTGTACCTGCTGCGAATACGGACCAAATGGATAGCGATTATCCAACGCTTCCAGTTGCGTTATCGCTTGTTTCCAGTTACCGTCCTGCAACTTTTGTTGTGCAGTCGCATAGATTTCATTCGGCGGATTGTCAGGGACCTGTTCATTTGAACCGGAGCAGCCCACCAAAGCCAGGCTCAACGTGGCCGCTGCCACCAGATATTTCATGCGCGTCATGACGTTTTGACTTTCCTCAAATGTTTGTCCGGGAGAAACTCTGTTCCTGCTCCCGATTAAGACCAGCTACAATAGCACACTATATTAAACGGCAAAGCCGTAAAACCCAACGTTAAACGAAGAAGCAGTTTATGGCACAACGAGTAGAACTCACCGCAACAGTCTCCGAAAATCAGCTCGGTCAACGCTTAGATCAGGCTTTGGCCGAATTGTTCCCTGATTATTCGCGTTCACGCATAAAAGAATGGATCCTTGACCAGCGCGTGCTGGTAAACGGCAAGATCTGGGACAAACCAAAAGAGAAAGTGTTAGGTGGGGAAGCCGTCGCCATCAATGCTGAAATCGAAGAGGATATCCGCTTCGAGCCGCAGGATATCCCGCTGAACATCGTCTATGAAGATGATGACATCCTGGTGATCAACAAGCCACGTGACCTGGTTGTTCATCCGGGCGCGGGGAATCCTGATGGCACGGTCCTTAACGCACTTCTCCATTATTACCCGCCTATCGTGGATGTTCCGCGCGCCGGCATCGTTCACCGTCTGGATAAAGACACCACGGGTCTGATGGTGGTGGCAAAGACCGTTCCAGCTCAGACACGTCTGGTGGAATCTCTGCAGCTGCGTGAAATCACCCGCGAATATGAAGCGGTGGCCATTGGTCATATGACCGCTGGCGGTACGGTGGAAGAACCTATCAGCCGTCACCCAACCAAACGTACCCATATGTCGGTGCACCCGATGGGTAAGCCAGCGGTGACGCACTACCGCATTATGGAACATTTCCGCATTCATACGCGTCTGCGTCTGCGTCTGGAAACCGGTCGTACTCACCAGATCCGTGTTCATATGGCGCACATTACCCATCCGCTGGTGGGCGATCAGGTCTACGGTGGTCGTCCGCGTCCGCCAAAAGGTGCATCGGATGAGTTCATTAGCGTACTGCGTAAGTTTGATCGCCAGGCGCTGCACGCAACGATGCTGCGTCTTTACCATCCTATCACCGGTATTCAGATGGAATGGCACGCGCCGATCCCACAGGATATGGTCGACCTTATTGACGCCATGCGTGTTGATTTTGAAGAACATAAAGATCAAGTGGACTGGTTATGACCAAACTGATTGTCCCGGAGTGGCCACTGCCTGAGGGCGTGGCTGCCTGCAGTTCAACCCGTATCGGCGGTGTGAGCCAGGGCGCGTGGGAATCTTTGAATCTCGGCGCACACTGTGGTGACAACCTGGAGCACGTTGAAGAAAACCGCAAACGCCTGTTTGCTGCCGGGAATTTACCGTCGAAACCGGTCTGGCTGGAACAGGTTCACGGTAAAACGGTACTGCCGTTAACGGGCGAACCCTATGCGTCTAAACGGGCCGATGCGTCTTACAGTGATACCCCGGGAACGGTATGTGCGGTAATGACTGCCGATTGCCTGCCGGTTCTGTTCTGTAACCGTGCCGGTACCGAGGTAGCAGCAGCGCATGCAGGCTGGCGTGGTCTGTGTGAAGGTGTGCTCGAAGAGACCGTCGCCTGCTTTAAAGATGACCCTGCGAATATCATGGCCTGGCTCGGCCCGGCCATTGGTCCTCGTGCGTTTGAAGTGGGGCCCGAGGTCCGCGAAGCTTTTATGGAGAAAGATCTGCAAGCCGCGGATGCTTTCCTTCCTGCCGGTGAAAAATATCTGGCCGATATTTACCTGTTGGCCCGCCAGCGCCTGAATAATGTCGGCGTGACGCAGATCTTCGGCGGCGATCGCTGTACCTTCACCGAAAAGGGTGATTTTTTCTCTTATCGCCGCGACAAGACGACAGGTCGTATGGCAAGTTTTATTTGGCTGATATAACCTAAAGAATCAAGACGATCCGGAACGTGCCGTTTTCTTTTCACATAATTCAGGTCATTAACCTTGAATAATTGAGGGATGACCTCATTTAATCTCCAGTAGCAAATTTGACCTGTTATGGGAGGAGTTATGCGTCTGGATCGTCTTACTAATAAATTCCAGCTTGCTCTCGCCGATGCCCAGTCCCTTGCACTGGGGCACGACAACCAATTCATCGAACCTCTTCATTTAATGAGCGCCTTGTTGAATCAGGAAGGGGGATCGGTACGTCCGTTATTAACGTCTGCCGGCATTAATGCTGGCCAGTTACGCACCGCCATCGATCAGGCCTTGAGCCGTTTACCCCAGGTAGAAGGTACCGGTGGCGACGTTCAGCCGTCTCAGGATCTGGTGCGTGTGCTGAATCTTTGCGACAAGCTGGCGCAAAAACGTGGGGACAACTTTATTTCGTCAGAACTTTTCGTTCTGGCGGCGCTTGAATCACGCGGTACCTTGACCGACCTGCTGAAATCTGCCGGCGCAACCACCGCCAATGTGACTCAGGCGATTGAGAAAATGCGCGGAGGTGAAAGCGTGAACGATCAGGGAGCCGAAGACCAACGTCAGGCTTTGAAAAAATTTACGGTCGACCTGACCGAGCGTGCCGAGCAGGGCAAGCTTGACCCGGTGATCGGCCGTGATGAAGAGATTCGCCGTACTATCCAGGTACTGCAGCGTCGTACCAAAAACAACCCGGTGCTGATTGGTGAGCCGGGGGTCGGTAAAACCGCCATCGTCGAAGGTCTGGCGCAGCGCATTGTGAACGGTGAAGTGCCGGAAGGGCTGAAAGGTCGTCGTGTACTGGCGCTCGACATGGGGGCGCTGGTGGCCGGGGCGAAATACCGCGGTGAGTTCGAAGAGCGTCTGAAAGGCGTGCTTAACGACCTGGCGAAACAGGAAGGCAACGTCATCCTGTTTATTGACGAACTGCACACCATGGTCGGCGCAGGTAAAGCGGACGGCGCGATGGATGCCGGTAACATGCTGAAACCAGCCCTGGCTCGTGGGGAGCTTCACTGCGTAGGGGCTACCACGCTGGATGAGTACCGTCAGTATATCGAAAAAGATGCTGCGCTGGAGCGTCGTTTCCAGAAAGTGTTTGTTGCTGAGCCAAGCGTTGAAGATACCATCGCGATTTTGCGTGGGCTGAAAGAACGTTATGAACTGCACCACCATGTGCAGATTACTGACCCGGCGATTGTTGCAGCGGCCACGCTTTCGCATCGTTATATCGCTGACCGTCAATTGCCCGATAAAGCAATCGACCTTATTGATGAAGCGGCCTCGAGCATTCGTATGCAGATTGACTCGAAACCGGAAGAGCTGGACAGGCTTGACCGTCGCATTATCCAGCTCAAACTGGAACAGCAGGCACTGAAGAAAGAGTCTGATGAAGCCAGTAAGAAACGGCTGGATATGCTCAACGAAGAACTGGACGATAAAGAGCGTCAGTACTCTGAGCTGGAAGAAGAGTGGAAAGCGGAGAAAGCATCACTCTCGGGTACTCAGACAATTAAAGCTGAACTGGAACAGGCGAAAATTGCCATTGAGCAAGCGCGTCGTGTGGGTGACCTGGCGCGAATGTCTGAACTGCAGTACGGCAAAATTCCTGAGCTTGAGAAACAGCTTGAGATCGCCACGCAATCGGAAGGCAAAACGATGCGTCTGTTACGAAACAAAGTAACGGATGAGGAGATCGCTGAAGTGCTGGCTCGCTGGACCGGTATTCCGGTTGCGCGCATGATGGAAAGCGAACGCGACAAACTGCTGCGCATGGAGCAGGATCTGCATCAGCGCGTGATTGGTCAGAACGAGGCGGTTGAAGCGGTCTCTAATGCCATTCGCCGTAGCCGTGCAGGGTTGTCTGATCCTAATCGTCCAATCGGTTCGTTCCTGTTCTTGGGGCCTACGGGGGTCGGTAAAACCGAACTGTGTAAGGCGCTGGCTAACTTCATGTTTGACAGCGATGACGCGATGGTCCGTATCGATATGTCCGAGTTTATGGAGAAACACTCCGTTTCGCGACTGGTTGGTGCGCCTCCAGGATATGTGGGTTATGAAGAAGGTGGCTACCTGACAGAAGCGGTGCGCCGTCGTCCTTATTCCGTCATCCTGCTGGATGAAGTGGAAAAAGCGCATCCGGATGTGTTCAACATTCTGCTGCAGGTTCTTGACGATGGACGGCTGACTGACGGACAGGGGAGAACGGTCGACTTCCGTAACACGGTAGTGATCATGACCTCGAACCTGGGTTCCGATTTGATTCAGGAACGTTTCGGTGAACTGGACTACGGCCATATGAAGGATCTGGTGATGGGTGTGGTAAGCCATAGCTTCCGTCCAGAGTTCATTAACCGTATTGATGAAGTGGTAGTGTTCCATCCTCTGGGTGAGAAACATATTGCGTCGATTGCGCAGATTCAGCTGCAGCGTCTGTATAAACGTCTGGAAGAGCGTGGATATGAAATTCACATCTCCGATGATGCGCTGAAGCTCTTGAGCGCAAATGGGTACGATCCGGTTTATGGGGCGCGTCCGCTGAAACGCGCAATCCAGCAACAGATCGAAAACCCACTGGCGCAGCAGATACTCTCCGGGGAGCTGATTCCGGGCAAAGTTATCCGTCTGGAAGCCAACGACGACAAAATTGTGGCAGTGCAGTAAGTCACAAAACGCAAAAACGGGCCGCTTGCGGCTCGTTTTTGTTTAAAAACCAGGCCAGAATTGAGGTCTGGGATGCAAATTGCCTGGAAAGTGAGCAGTCAGTAAATAATTTTCACTTTATCCTTGCAGCTTCAGAATTACCCCCTATAATGCGCCTCCACTGACACGGAACAACGGCACACACGCCGCCGGGTTAGCGGGGTTCAGAGATGAACACCAACAGAGATAAGCGAAAATAAATGCTTGACTCTGAAGCGGGAAAGCGTAATATGCACACCCCGCGCCGCAGCGAAAGCGAAGCGGCACTGCTCTTTAACAATTTATCAGACAATCTGTGTGGGCACTCAAAGTGACATGGATTCTTAACGTCCTCGGACGAAAAATGAATACCAAGTCTCTGAGTGAACATACGTAATTCATTACGAAGTTTAATTCACGAGCATCAAACTTAAATTGAAGAGTTTGATCATGGCTCAGATTGAACGCTGGCGGCAGGCCTAACACATGCAAGTCGAACGGTAGCACAGAGAGCTTGCTCTCGGGTGACGAGTGGCGGACGGGTGAGTAATGTCTGGGAAACTGCCTGATGGAGGGGGATAACTACTGGAAACGGTAGCTAATACCGCATAACGTCGCAAGACCAAAGAGGGGGACCTTCGGGCCTCTTGCCATCAGATGTGCCCAGATGGGATTAGCTAGTAGGTGGGGTAACGGCTCACCTAGGCGACGATCCCTAGCTGGTCTGAGAGGATGACCAGCCACACTGGAACTGAGACACGGTCCAGACTCCTACGGGAGGCAGCAGTGGGGAATATTGCACAATGGGCGCAAGCCTGATGCAGCCATGCCGCGTGTATGAAGAAGGCCTTCGGGTTGTAAAGTACTTTCAGCGGGGAGGAAGGTGTTGTGGTTAATAACCGCAGCAATTGACGTTACCCGCAGAAGAAGCACCGGCTAACTCCGTGCCAGCAGCCGCGGTAATACGGAGGGTGCAAGCGTTAATCGGAATTACTGGGCGTAAAGCGCACGCAGGCGGTCTGTCAAGTCGGATGTGAAATCCCCGGGCTCAACCTGGGAACTGCATTCGAAACTGGCAGGCTAGAGTCTTGTAGAGGGGGGTAGAATTCCAGGTGTAGCGGTGAAATGCGTAGAGATCTGGAGGAATACCGGTGGCGAAGGCGGCCCCCTGGACAAAGACTGACGCTCAGGTGCGAAAGCGTGGGGAGCAAACAGGATTAGATACCCTGGTAGTCCACGCCGTAAACGATGTCGACTTGGAGGTTGTGCCCTTGAGGCGTGGCTTCCGGAGCTAACGCGTTAAGTCGACCGCCTGGGGAGTACGGCCGCAAGGTTAAAACTCAAATGAATTGACGGGGGCCCGCACAAGCGGTGGAGCATGTGGTTTAATTCGATGCAACGCGAAGAACCTTACCTACTCTTGACATCCAGAGAACTTAGCAGAGATGCTTTGGTGCCTTCGGGAACTCTGAGACAGGTGCTGCATGGCTGTCGTCAGCTCGTGTTGTGAAATGTTGGGTTAAGTCCCGCAACGAGCGCAACCCTTATCCTTTGTTGCCAGCGGTCCGGCCGGGAACTCAAAGGAGACTGCCAGTGATAAACTGGAGGAAGGTGGGGATGACGTCAAGTCATCATGGCCCTTACGAGTAGGGCTACACACGTGCTACAATGGCGCATACAAAGAGAAGCGAACTCGCGAGAGCAAGCGGACCTCATAAAGTGCGTCGTAGTCCGGATTGGAGTCTGCAACTCGACTCCATGAAGTCGGAATCGCTAGTAATCGTAGATCAGAATGCTACGGTGAATACGTTCCCGGGCCTTGTACACACCGCCCGTCACACCATGGGAGTGGGTTGCAAAAGAAGTAGGTAGCTTAACCTTCGGGAGGGCGCTTACCACTTTGTGATTCATGACTGGGGTGAAGTCGTAACAAGGTAACCGTAGGGGAACCTGCGGTTGGATCACCTCCTTACCTTAAAGAACCTGCCTTTGTAGTGCTCACACAGATTGTCTGATGAAAAGTAAATAGCAAGGCGTCTTGCGATTGAGACTTCAGTGTCCCCTTCGTCTAGAGGCCCAGGACACCGCCCTTTCACGGCGGTAACAGGGGTTCGAATCCCCTAGGGGACGCCACTTGCTGGTTCGTGAGTGAAAGTCACCTGCCGACATATCTCAAAACTCATCTTCGGGTGACGTTTGAGATATTTGCTCTTTAAAAATCTGGATCAAGCTGAAAATTGAAACGACACACAGTTAATGTGTGTTCGAGTCTCTCAAATTTTCGCAAACCGGTGATGAATCGAAAGAAACATCTTCGGGTTGTGAGGTTAAGCGACTAAGCGTACACGGTGGATGCCCTGGCAGTCAGAGGCGATGAAGGACGTGCTAATCTGCGAAAAGCGCCGGCGAGGTGATATGAACCTTTGACCCGGCGATGTCCGAATGGGGAAACCCAGTGTGATCCGTCACACTATCGTTAACTGAATACATAGGTTAACGAGGCGAACCGGGGGAACTGAAACATCTAAGTACCCCGAGGAAAAGAAATCAACCGAGATTCCCCCAGTAGCGGCGAGCGAACGGGGAGCAGCCCAGAGTCTGAATCAGCTTGTGTGTTAGTGGAAGCGTCTGGAAAGTCGCACGGTACAGGGTGACAGTCCCGTACACGAAAGCACACAGGCTGTGAACTCGAAGAGTAGGGCGGGACACGTGGTATCCTGTCTGAATATGGGGGGACCATCCTCCAAGGCTAAATACTCCTGACTGACCGATAGTGAACCAGTACCGTGAGGGAAAGGCGAAAAGAACCCCGGCGAGGGGAGTGAAAAAGAACCTGAAACCGTGTACGTACAAGCAGTGGGAGCCTCTTTTATGGGGTGACTGCGTACCTTTTGTATAATGGGTCAGCGACTTATATTCTGTAGCAAGGTTAACCGTATAGGGGAGCCGAAGGGAAACCGAGTCTTAACTGGGCGTTAAGTTGCAGGGTATAGACCCGAAACCCGGTGATCTAGCCATGGGCAGGTTGAAGGTTGGGTAACACTAACTGGAGGACCGAACCGACTAATGTTGAAAAATTAGCGGATGACTTGTGGCTGGGGGTGAAAGGCCAATCAAACCGGGAGATAGCTGGTTCTCCCCGAAAGCTATTTAGGTAGCGCCTCGTGAATTCATCTTCGGGGGTAGAGCACTGTTTCGGCTAGGGGGCCATCCCGGCTTACCAACCCGATGCAAACTACGAATACCGAAGAATGTTATCACGGGAGACACACGGCGGGTGCTAACGTCCGTCGTGAAGAGGGAAACAACCCAGACCGCCAGCTAAGGTCCCAAAGTCATGGTTAAGTGGGAAACGATGTGGGAAGGCACAGACAGCCAGGATGTTGGCTTAGAAGCAGCCATCATTTAAAGAAAGCGTAATAGCTCACTGGTCGAGTCGGCCTGCGCGGAAGATGTAACGGGGCTAAACCATGCACCGAAGCTGCGGCAGCGACACTATGTGTTGTTGGGTAGGGGAGCGTTCTGTAAGCCGTTGAAGGTGTCCTGTGAGGGGTGCTGGAGGTATCAGAAGTGCGAATGCTGACATAAGTAACGATAAAGCGGGTGAAAAGCCCGCTCGCCGGAAGACCAAGGGTTCCTGTCCAACGTTAATCGGGGCAGGGTGAGTCGACCCCTAAGGCGAGGCCGAAAGGCGTAGTCGATGGGAAACAGGTTAATATTCCTGTACTTGGTGTTACTGCGAAGGGGGGACGGAGAAGGCTATGTTAGCCGGGCGACGGTTGTCCCGGTTTAAGCATGTAGGCGGAGGTTCCAGGTAAATCCGGTTCCTTGTTAACGCTGAGGTGTGATGACGAGGCACTACGGTGCTGAAGTAACAAATGCCCTGCTTCCAGGAAAAGCCTCTAAGCATCAGGTAACATCAAATCGTACCCCAAACCGACACAGGTGGTCAGGTAGAGAATACCAAGGCGCTTGAGAGAACTCGGGTGAAGGAACTAGGCAAAATGGTGCCGTAACTTCGGGAGAAGGCACGCTGATATGTAGGTGAAGCCCCTGCGGGTGGAGCTGAAATCAGTCGAAGATACCAGCTGGCTGCAACTGTTTATTAAAAACACAGCACTGTGCAAACACGAAAGTGGACGTATACGGTGTGACGCCTGCCCGGTGCCGGAAGGTTAATTGATGGGGTTAGCGGCAACGCGAAGCTCTTGATCGAAGCCCCGGTAAACGGCGGCCGTAACTATAACGGTCCTAAGGTAGCGAAATTCCTTGTCGGGTAAGTTCCGACCTGCACGAATGGCGTAATGATGGCCAGGCTGTCTCCACCCGAGACTCAGTGAAATTGAACTCGCTGTGAAGATGCAGTGTACCCGCGGCAAGACGGAAAGACCCCGTGAACCTTTACTATAGCTTGACACTGAACACTGGTCCTTGATGTGTAGGATAGGTGGGAGGCTTTGAAGCGTGGACGCCAGTCTGCGTGGAGCCAACCTTGAAATACCACCCTTTAATGGCTGGTGTTCTAACGTAGACCCGTGATCCGGGTTGCGGACAGTGTCTGGTGGGTAGTTTGACTGGGGCGGTCTCCTCCCAAAGAGTAACGGAGGAGCACGAAGGTTAGCTAATCCTGGTCGGACATCAGGAGGTTAGTGCAATGGCATAAGCTAGCTTGACTGCGAGAGTGACGGCTCGAGCAGGTGCGAAAGCAGGTCATAGTGATCCGGTGGTTCTGAATGGAAGGGCCATCGCTCAACGGATAAAAGGTACTCCGGGGATAACAGGCTGATACCGCCCAAGAGTTCATATCGACGGCGGTGTTTGGCACCTCGATGTCGGCTCATCACATCCTGGGGCTGAAGTAGGTCCCAAGGGTATGGCTGTTCGCCATTTAAAGTGGTACGCGAGCTGGGTTTAGAACGTCGTGAGACAGTTCGGTCCCTATCTGCCGTGGGCGCTGGAGAATTGAGGGGGGCTGCTCCTAGTACGAGAGGACCGGAGTGGACGCATCACTGGTGTTCGGGTTGTCATGCCAATGGCACTGCCCGGTAGCTAAATGCGGAAGAGATAAGTGCTGAAAGCATCTAAGCACGAAACTTGCCCCGAGATGAGTTCTCCCTGAGACTTTAAGTCTCCTGAAGGAACGTTGAAGACTACGACGTTGATAGGTCGGGTGTGTAAGCGCAGCGATGCGTTGAGCTAACCGATACTAATGAACCGTGAGGCTTAACCTTACAACGCCGAAGATGTTTTGGCGGTGAGAGACGATTTTCAGCTGATACAGATTACAGAATTTGCCTGGCGGCTTTAGCGCGGTGGTCCCACCTGACCCCATGCCGAACTCAGAAGTGAAACGCCGTAGCGCCGATGGTAGTGTGGGGTCTCCCCATGCGAGAGTAGGGAACTGCCAGGCATCAATTAAAAGAACCCCGTACCGTATGGTGCGGGGTTTTTTGCTTTAGGTTTTTCCCGCCACCGGAGATGGCATCAGACTGCACACCACCACACCAGCCAACTACCCTTAGTCTTTATCCTATAACTTACCTTGCTAACAGAAAATGTGATCTTACTCTCAATGTTATTTATAACAAAATAATAACATTTGCTTTACAAGATCGTGAGTTCTCAGGACTCAGCATGCCGTTTTTATGGCAGGAGCATAATCACAATGACAGAAAGCATAACATCGAACGGGACGCTGGCTGCCAGTGATTCCCGTAGAAGGGTATGGGCAATCGTCAGTGCCTCTTCAGGGAACCTGGTGGAATGGTTCGACTTTTACGTCTACTCATTCTGTTCACTTTACTTCGCACATATCTTCTTCCCGTCCGGCAACACCACCACACAGCTTCTGCAAACGGCGGGCGTATTTGCTGCGGGCTTCTTAATGCGCCCCATTGGTGGATGGTTGTTTGGACGGATCGCAGACCGTCGAGGACGTAAGGCATCCATGCTGATTTCGGTCTGCATGATGTGCTTTGGCTCGCTGGTGATCGCCTGTCTCCCCGGTTATGACGCTATCGGGACATGGGCGCCGGCTCTTTTGCTACTGGCTCGTCTGTTCCAGGGACTTTCTGTTGGAGGAGAATACGGTACCAGCGCCACTTACATGAGTGAAATTGCCCTTGAGGGCCGGAAAGGGTTTTACGCCTCTTTCCAGTACGTCACGCTTATTGGTGGCCAGCTTCTGGCCATTCTGGTGGTGGTTATTCTGCAGCAGGTCCTTACCGACAGCCAGCTTCATGAGTGGGGATGGCGAATTCCTTTCGCGATGGGCGCTGTACTGGCGGTCGTCGCACTCTGGTTGCGTCGTCAGTTGGATGAAACCTCGCAAAAAGAGGTCCGGGCGCTGAAGGAGGCGGGGTCGTTTAAAGGGCTGTGGCGTAACCGCAAAGCTTTCCTGATGGTTCTCGGGTTCACCGCGGGCGGTTCTCTCAGCTTTTACACCTTCACCACCTACATGCAAAAATATCTGGTGAACACCACGGGCATGCACGCCAACGTCGCCAGCGCTATCATGACCGTCGCGTTGTTCGTCTTTATGCTGATTCAGCCACTTATTGGCGCGCTCTCCGATAAAATAGGGCGTCGCACATCAATGCTGATCTTTGGCGGCATGTCCGCGTTATGTACTGTTCCCATTTTAACTGCGCTTCAGCACGTTTCCTCACCGTATGCCGCCTTTGGTCTGGTCATGCTGGCGATGGTCATTGTCAGTTTTTACACATCGATCAGTGGGATCCTGAAGGCTGAGATGTTCCCGGCACAGGTACGCGCTTTGGGGGTAGGGCTTTCTTATGCGGTCGCCAATGCGCTGTTCGGTGGCTCTGCGGAGTACGTCGCGCTGTCGCTTAAATCATGGGGAACGGAAACAACCTTCTTCTGGTACGTGACGGTGATGGGGGCACTGGCCTTTATTGTCTCCCTGATGTTGCATCGAAAGGGTAAAGGTATTCGTCTCTAATAGCGAGCCATCTGCCACACGGCATAGCCGGTCGTGGCACCGGCTACGTCCCAGGCAAAGTCTTTCCAGCTCCAGCCGCTCCCCGCGGGGCGGCTATCCCACAGTTCTTTTGAAGCCCCAAGGCTTACAGAGAACATCAGGCCGATTGCCGCACTACGATCCCGACTGTACCCCTGATGTTGTGCATACTCATTACCGGCAGCGGACAACATCACGGAGGCGAGAAAGTGTTGCGCTTTATCCTGCCCGGACCAGCTATCGTTAGCCATATGGCTACAGCCACTGAGAAAGAGAGCACTCAGCAAGAGAAGAATACGCATTAGCGGACTCCAAAAAAAAGCCCTGTCGCTGACAGGGCCTGGACATCACAGAATACGGCTGATAAGTCTGTCAATACGGATTCGACGCAGGCGACGAATAAGCTTGCGGACCTTCACCGGGTAATCGGCAATGCTCTGCAGTTCACGGTAATGCTGAACCACAGTGGTATGCGTGCGAATAAGCTCGAGCTCACGTTCACGACTGGTCGCTAACTCATGTTTCGGGTCATGGATCAGGATGGCATTTTCGAGATCCAGACGCCAGGCGCGAGGGTTGAGGTTATTGCCCGTAAGCAGCATCCATTCATCGTCGACCCACATCCCTTTCAGATGATAACTGTTGTCTTCATCTTTCCACAGACGCACGACCAGCTGGTCAGTGTTAACGTAATACTGTAAACGGCTCAGGAAACGGCGCAGGTTAATCTCATAGAGATAAGGTAGGGCACCGATAATCTTGAACGGTTGATCTTCAGGAATAAAGAAGTCGTTAGCCGTTTTGTCACCGACGATAATTTCAACTTTTTTACCATCACGCAGCAACTGAATGATATTACGCACCAGCACGGCGGGAAGGTTGAAGTAAGGGGTGCAGATGATGAGTTTCTGCTCCGCACACGGCATCAGGTGGAAAATCGTTTTGTTCAGCAGGCTTGATTTGCCTAACCCCACCAGCGGTGTAACGGATAGCTCTTCGTTATTGGCATCGCCCTGGAAATGGTAGACCGCATCACGCAGTTCCTGGCGGAACGCGCGGATATCATTTTTAATTTCCGGGCTTTTAGGACGGTGTGGATCGTCAAGACGATTTACGCCGCGACCCTGCACTAAGTTCTTATCAACCCAGTTAAACATGATATCCGCCATCTGCGGATTACGAACCAGATGGTAACGGTCATATCGATATTTATCGAGCTGATGAAGGTAAACATCATTCAGGCTCGCGCCGCTGTACAGCACGCTATCATCAATGATGAACCCTTTGAAATGAAGGACGCCGAGCGCTTCTCGGGTATTTACAGGTACGCCGTAAACGGGCACATCGACGCCAGGATTTTCCTGCGCCGTGCGGCAATACCAGTCAGCATTGGTGTTTGAAGCAGCAGCGCCTATACGGCCACGCTGAGCGCGGTGCCAGTCGACCAGCACGCGAACATCCAGTTCCGGACGTTGACGCTTGGCTTCATAGAGCGCATTTAAGATCGCGCGCCCACCTTCATCTTGTTCAAGATACAGGGCCACAATGCAAATGCGACGCGTAGCGCCGGCAATCTTTTCCAGAAGCGTCTCCCGAAAATGGGCGGGAGCGTAAAAGAACTCTACATCATCAACTGACTGAGAAATCTTCGGTAGTTGAGCAAGGTGTTGTTGATGTTTATTACGCTTAAATTTTGACAACATCACAGTGCGTTTCTTCTCTGTTCATTGAAGGGTTGTCTGTACCATGCAAACAACATAAGCGGACAATGATACCACCAGTCCCGTCCAAAGTGGGTAACATTTCCAGTAGCTTACTCGGCTTTATCCGCTGATATCAGGCTCAGGGATAAGGCCACAATACCTTCGTCCAGCTGAATATCAACGTCAAATCCAAGTTTTCGCGCCAGGGTCACCATACCGCGATTGTTAGGCATAGTAATGCCATTGAGGCGTAACAATCCGTGATCTCGCGTATAACTGATGAGTTTTTCCAGCAGCCGTCGCCCCAGACCCAACCCTTTCAGATCGGAGCGCACCAGCACAGCAAACTCCGCATCAACATTATCCGGGTCGGAAATAGCACGCGTAACGCCGAGGATCTCATCGCCCTTATCGGAACGACGAACGGCGACAAATGCCATTTCTCGATCGTAGTCGATCTGGGTCATATTGGCTAAATCATCGTGGGTAAATTCGTTGATTTCGCTAAAATAGCGATAGTAAAGATCCTCTTTCGTTACCTGAGAGATGAACGTGCGCAGCTGCGGTTCATCTTCCGGCAGGATAGGGCGGAACAACGCGCGCTCTCCGTTTTTCATCTCCACCCACTCCTCCAGCTGCAGAGGATACGGGCGGATCGCAAGGCGGCTCTCTCTGTCACCCTCGAAAGGCGCGATATCCAGCGTGACGTCCAGGGCCGTAAACTCACTACCGGAGGCGAGCAGCGGGTGGATGTCCAGCCGCTGGATCTCCGCGCAATCAACAATCAGGTTAGACACCTGCACCAGGAACTGACTCAACCCGGCGATATCAAGAGGGCGCAGCGCGCTTCGGCCCCGGATTTTTTTGCTTTTGATGGCCTGGATGATCAGATAGCGTGCCAGGTTCATGTTCAGTGGTGGCAAAGCCACGACCGCCTGCTCCTCAGGACGCCACTCGACGCCACCTTCCCCCAGCATGATAAGCGGGCCAAAGACAGGATCGTATTCAACCACCACGCGCAGCTCCTGAGCGCCCGCGCGATTAGCCATGCTTTGCACCAGCAACCCGTGGATCCGCGCCTGAGGCCAGGCCATTTTGACCCGGTCGAATATGGCATCAGCGGCTTGCTGTACCTCGGTCGCAGTCCGCAGATATAACATCACCCCCTGGACATCAGACTTATGCGGGATGTCCGGTGAGCGAAGCTTGAGGGCAACGGGATAGCCAATCTGTTCGGCAATATGCACGGCTTCGGCGCTGTCGCCGGCAATCCAGGTGGGCAGGGTTTGCATCCCGTAACTGCCCAGAATCGGCTGCACTTCGTGCGTATCAAGCGAGGTGGCTCCCTCTTCGATAGCCTGCTGTAAAAGCCGGTGAACATCCGCCGTGTTCGCCGTCAGGTTCCCCGGTAAAGCCGGGGTTTCACGGAGCTGCTTCTGGTTGCGGCGATACTCCACCATATGCATGAACGCCGTAATCGTGCCTTCCGGAGTGCGGTAGGTGGGCAGACCGGCTTCACTGAACAGGCGTCGTGCCTCCTGGGAAGAGAACTCACCGCACCAGTTGGTCAGCAGGGTGACATATTTACCACGAGGATGGTTCCGGACAGCGTCAATCAGTGCGCGCGCGCTTTCACTCCCGGGAGCGACCGCGCTGGGGGAGTGAATAATCATCAGCGCGTCGAAATCCTGGCTATCCAGTAAAAGGGAGATCGCCCTGATATAGTGATCGCTACTGGCATCATCGCGCAAATCGAGGGGATTGCCCGGGCTAACGCTTGCCGGCAGTGCCTCTTTCAGGCGTTGTAGCGTCTCCTCACCCAGGGTGGCCAGCTTGCCATTGCGCAGCCACAGTTCATCCAGTGCAAGTGCGGCAGGAGCCGCGCCATTACTGACAATCATTAACTTCTCACCGCGTAACGGACGCATATGGCTTAACGTCTCGACGGCGGAAAAAAGCTCGTGTGTATCCTGAACCCGCAGCAAACCCGCGCGTTGAATCGCGGCATCCCAGGCGGGATCCATGCCGGAATGCGACTGCAGCAGACGCTGGGCGGCGGGGCTACGCCCGCTTTTGATCACCAGAATCGGTTTGTTACGGGACGCGCTACGGGAAGCTGACACAAAACGACGGGCATCGCTCAGGTGCTCAAGATAAAGAAGAATGGCGCTGGTTTTGCTGTCGCGAGCCAGAAAATCGAGCAGTTCATCAACGTCGATGTCCAGGCTGTCACCCAGAGCAATGAAGTAGGAAAACCCCATCTCACGCTGTTGCGCCCAGTCGAGGATCGTGTTCGATACCGCAGCCGATTGCGAAATAAAAGCGAGTTTGCCTTTGCGGATAGGGACCGGGGAGAAGCTGGCATTCAGCCCCTGCCACGGGGCGAGCAGGCCCAGACTGTTTGGCCCAAGAATGCGCATCTGGTAGCGACTGGCGCACGCCAGAAGCTCCGGCTGCTGTTCGGGCGGAGACGAGAGAATAATGCAGGTTTTACATCCTTTCCTGCCGAGCGACTCCAGCAGGGCTGGATTACGTTTCGCATTTGTACACAGGATGGCAAGGTCCGGTATGAAAGGCAGGCTCTGCACGTCCGGCCATGCCAGCACCCCCTGAACAGCCTTATAGGCAGGCGTCACGGGCATGACGGGGCCATTAAATCCGCCGGCCAGCAGGTTACGCATCATCAGATAGCCTGCGCGGTCCGGTTTCATTGATGCGCCGATAACGGCAATGGATTTAGGACGAAGTAGCGCTTCTAACCCTCGCTGGCTCATGCAGGCCTCCTGTGAATGCAAGCGACCTGATGATTTTAAACGTTTTCTGTCTCCGTTGCTGTGACGCTGCCCTTATGAACGGTTTTTCCTGCCAGGTAACGTTCACGAAAGCGGGAGAAATGGCTCCCCAGCGCACCTGCCGCGACGGTATCTCCCGCTAAATCCAGAAGGGCAATCGCCACTTCAGCGGTACAGTACTGCCCGTCAGCATGCGCTTCTCGCAGGCGGTAAGCCGAGACGCGGGAAAGGTCGACCGAAATCACCGGCAATGAATCGAGATAAGGACTTTTGCGGAACATTTTTCGCGCTTCGGTCCAGGTTCCGTCCAGCATAATAAACAGCGGCGGTTTACCAGATGGCGGTGCCGAAAGCACCTGGCGATCTTCGCCAGCATACGAGGCCGGAAATACGACCATTGGCTGATAGTCCGGGTTTGCCACTAAGTCGAGCAGGGCTTGAGGCGGTTCCGTGCGTGACCACTGAAATGCCGCGGTATCCGGCAGAATGTCGGCAATAAGGCGTCCGGTATTGCTGGGTTTCATTGGTTCGGTATCGAACATGACCAGGCAAAAACGACTCTTCGCGGTGCTCGGCGCAAGGGTCTCGCACAGACAAACTTTTAGCGGCAGCAGACAACGCTGACAGCGGCGAATACGATTGCCGCGGGCAAGAAAAGGGCGAGTCGCGCGGGCCAGGCGTGCGGCGCGCAGTTGAAGAACAGCGTTATCAGTCATGGGCGAAGTGCAGGAAAAACCCTATTTTCGCAGAGGAAGGAACGGGGCACAAGATGCGCCCCGTTAATGTTACAGCGATTCGTTTAACCAGCTATCAAACGGTGCTTTAGGAACAGCACCGTTAAGCATGTCGATCACTTCACCATTTTTGAAAATCATGATGGTTGGGATGCTGCGAATGCGAAAGCGTGCGCTTAACTCACGTTCTGCTTCGGTATTGACCTTAACAAAACGCATTTTGCCGCTACGTTCTTCGGCAACATCTTCGAAGACTGGCGCGAAGCTACGGCACGGACCACACCACGGTGCCCAAAAATCGACAACCACCGGAAGATCGTCCTTGAGGAGTTTGTCCAGCGTAGCACCCGTAGCGTTGATAACATCGCCATCAAACAGTTCATGACCACAACGCCCGCATTTCGCACCATCTTCAATCCGATCGTCCGGAATGCGATTAAGAGCCTGACAGTTGGCACATACGGTATTCATAACTAACCTCTGATAGAGCCGTGGGACAGCGGCAGAATGCCGATAATGTTTCTAATATGTTACATATTATCATTCAGCCTGTTTGAAACGACAATGCGTTTTATTCAATGAGAACAATAGTCACAGGCTTTTGTACGAATTTATGGCTATGAGCTTGCACATCGGGTAATCTGCGCGCTTCGCGCAGCGCTGGTGGAGAAAAGCATGAACGACGAAATGAAAAACAAAAGCGGCAAGGTCAAAGTGATGTATGTCCGCAGTGATGATGACTCTGATAAACGCACCCAAAATCCGCGTACCGGAAAAGGTGGCGGGCGTCCGGCGTCTTCTCGTGCAGACGGTGGCCGTCGCCCCGCCCGCGATGACAGAAATAACCGCGGTGATGACCGCAAACGTGATGACCGCAAGCGTGACGATCGCAAGCGTGACGATCGCAAACGCGATGATTTCTCGCGCGAGGGTTCATCCCCCTGGCGTACCGTTTCTCGCGCCCCTGGTGATGAGGCGCCTGAAAAAGCCGATCACGGCGGCATCAGCGGGAAAAGCTTTATTGACCCGGAAGTGCTGCGCCGTCAGCGTGCAGAAGAGACCCGAGTCTATGGCGAGAACGCCTGCCAGGCGCTGTTCCAGAGCCGTCCTGAGTGCATCGTTCGCGCATGGTTTATCCAGAGCGTAACCCCGCGCTTTAAAGAAGCGCTGCGCTGGATGGCGGCAAACCGTAAAGCCTACCATGTGGTGGATGACGCTGAGCTGACGAAAGCATCAGGCACTGAACACCACGGTGGCGTGTGCTTCCTGATCAAAAAACGTAACGGGACTACCGTACAGCAGTGGGTTAGCCAGGCGGAAGCCGATGACTGCGTGCTGGCGCTTGAAGATGTGGGCAACCCGCATAATCTGGGTGCAATGATGCGTAGCTGCGCGCACTTTGGCGTGAAAGGCGTGCTGTTACAGGATGCCGCGCTGCTGGAATCGGGTGCCGCGATCCGTACCGCAGAGGGCGGGGCAGAGCATGTTCAGCCGATCACCGGCGACAGCGTTCTGGATGCTATTGAGCAGTTCCGTAATGCGGGATATGCCATCGTCACGACCTCCAGCCATGCCGCTACGCCGCTGTTTAAAGCAACACTGCCGCGTAAAATGGTGCTGGTGCTGGGTCAGGAGCGTGATGGCCTGTCGGATGCTGCGCTTTCCAGCGCGGATCTGAGCGTCTCTATCGACGGTACAGGCAATGTTGAAAGTCTGAACGTTTCCGTTGCGACTGGCGTACTGCTGGCGGAATGGTGGCGTCAGAATAAAGCATAATACTGTGCGTCGGATGTGCCCGCTAAAAACGGGCACATCCGCTGCGTTACTCACTCTCAGCCGGTAACACTGGCATCCAGTCAATTGGCGTTTCGCCACGTTTTTCCAGCCACTCGTTCGCCAGAACAAAATGATTACAACCAAAGAAACCACGATGCGCTGACAGCGGTGACGGATGCGGTGCCTTCAGGACATGATGACGCTGCCTGTCGATAATCGCCCCTTTCTTCTGCGCGTGGGAACCCCACAGTAAAAACACCACCCCTTCACGATGCTCGTTGATAAGGCTGATGACTTTATCGGTAAAGGTTTCCCAGCCCAGGCTGGCGTGAGAATGTGCCTGACCGGCACGTACGGTGAGTACCGTATTCAGTAACAGCACGCCCTGGCGCGCCCAGCTTTCCAGATAACCATGAGTGGGCCGGGTAAACCCGGGCACGGTCTTTTCGAGTTCTTTGTACATGTTCAGAAGCGAAGGGGGGATAGCAACCCCAGGACGTACAGAGAAAGCAAGCCCGTGAGCCTGTCCCGGTCCGTGGTAAGGATCCTGACCGAGGATAACAACTTTCACATCGCTGAGTTCGGTATAGCGAAACGCGTTGAAAACATCTTTTTGTGGCGGATAAATCGTCTGGCCAGACTGCCGCTCTGCCGCAACGGTGCTGAGGGTGTTAATAAAATAGGGCTGCTGTTTCTCTTCTGCCAGCACATCGTGCCAGGTCAACGGTGTCGTCATCTCGCTCTCCTGCGAATCACATTCTGCGCCTAGCTTAACCGCTAAAACCCGGGGTGCAAAATCCCAGGCATAAAATCACCGTAAGTCATTCAATTTATTTTGAATAGATGCGAAAGGAGTTGAGCTGGCAAAGCAATGAAATTGATCTGGAACAATAAAATCAAACCACACTCTTTGTGTGGTTGGTGTTTTTGTTGATTTAAATCAATAAATGACCGGGGTGCGAGTGATATATATACACACAAGAAACAATGGTTTTACCAATTGGCCGCGCGAGGCCGACACCAGTTAATGTAGCCTAAGGGAGGCAACACATGATTACAGGTATCCAGATTACTAAAGCTGCAAATGACGACCTGCTCAACTCTTTCTGGCTGCTGGACAGCGAGAAAAATGAAGCGCGCTGTGTAGTAGCGAAAGCGGGTTTTGCTGAAGATGAAATCGTTCCAGTGAACAAATTGGGCGAAATCGAATACCGTGAAATCCCAATGGAAGTAAAACCGGAAGTGCGCGTTGAAGGTGGTCAGCACCTGAACGTGAACGTGCTGCGTCGTGAAACGCTGGAAGATGCGGTTAAGCACCCGGAAAAATATCCACAGCTGACCATTCGTGTATCAGGTTATGCAGTACGTTTTAACTCTCTGACCCCGGAACAGCAGCGCGACGTTATTGCGCGTACCTTTACTGAAAGCCTGTAAGGTTTCAGTCTCGGGGGGGAATAAAAAAGCCGGGGTTTTCCCCGGCTTTTTTTTACTCTTCAGTTTTCGTCTCTGGTGCGGCAGAGCTTGGTTTACGGCGTTTACCAATATTCTTGGTATCGCGGTGGCGCTGCTTCACGCGCGGCTTCTCTTTTTCTTTCTCTTTTTTCTCAGCACGTTTTGCGAGCGCTTTTTTAGACGGTTTGCCCGTCATTTTTTCACTCGGTGCACGTGTGGTCGGGCGAAGCTCATCAATAACGCGTGCTTTCAGTGGCTCATCAACGTAGCGGCCAATTTTCTGCAGCAGCAGGTAGTCATGCGCTTCGACCAGAGAGATCGCGATACCTTTGCGTCCGGCACGGCCGGTACGGCCAATGCGGTGCAGATAGGTGTCGCCGCTGCGTGGCATATCGAAGTTAATGACGTGACTGACGTCCGGAATGTCGATCCCGCGTGCAGCAACGTCTGTTGCGACCAGCACGTTCACGCGACCATCAGTCAGACGTTTAATCCCTTCGGTACGCTTAACCTGCGCCATCTCGCCTTCGAGATAGCAGTTATTGATTCCGGCATTACGCAGCATTTCAGCCAGTTCATGCACACGCTCGCGCTTACGCACAAAGACGATGGTACGGGTGGCATCGTCCTGCTTCAGCAGGTGCTTAAGTAACTCAACCTTGTGTTCAAGGTTATCTGCACGGTAATACCACTGGTGGATCTTCTTGCGCTCGCGCGTGGACGGCGTCGCGGAAACTTCCACCGGATCTTCCAGCAGGCGCTCTGCGAAGTCTTTGATCGCGTCCCCTTCAAGGGTGGCAGAGAACAGCATCGTCTGGTTACGCCAGCGTGTCTCACCCGCGATATGTTCGATATCCTGCGCGAAGCCCATGTCCAGCATGCGGTCAGCTTCATCCAGAATCAGTGTTTCTACCGCGCGGCAGTCGAAGTTCTCTTCTTTAATGTACTGCAGCAGGCGACCGGTCGTCGCAACGACGATGTCCTGATTTTCGCTGAACACTTCGGCGTGGTTCATATACGCAACGCCGCCAGTGATCGTGGCGATATCCAGATGGGTATTGGCCGCCAGCTCGCGGGCGTGATCGGCAACCTGCATCGCCAGCTCGCGCGTCGGCGTCAGGATCAAAATACGCGGCGGGCCTGATTTTTTACGTGGAAAATCGAGCAGATGCTGCAACACAGGCAGCAAGTAAGCCGCTGTCTTCCCCGTGCCGGTTGGCGCAGAACCGAGCACATCGCGGCCCTCAAGCGCAGGCGGAATGGCCGCTGCCTGAATGGCGGTCGGGCGTGTAAAGCCTTTGCTCTCAAGTGCATTGAGCAGGCTTTCATCGAGTTCAAGTTCGGAAAAAGTCGTTACAGTCATGTTCTACCTCTGTGTGGGGCGCTGATTATAGACGTTACGGCTGTAATCTTCATCTGTTTGTATGGATATCGCTTTGCGGCCACTTCGCTTTCCCCTATGCTACTCCAGTTTCACTTAGAAGGTTGCCCTGACATGTCTCAACTCAAAGCGCAGTTGCGCCGCGATGGTTTTACGTTTAAACAATTTTTTGTCGCTCACGATCGCTGTGCCATGAAAGTCGGTACAGACGGTATTTTACTGGGTGCCTGGGCACCTGTCGCAGGTGTAAAGCGTATTCTGGATATTGGGACGGGCAGCGGGCTGTTGGCGCTGATGCTGGCGCAACGTACCGAAGCGCATGTCACCATAGATGCGGTGGAGCTGGATGCGCAGGCGGCAGAGCAGGCGAGTGAAAATGCGGCTGAATCTCCGTGGGCCGCCCGGATTAACGTTGAATGTGCAGATGTGCTCGACTGGACGCCGGAGCAAACCGCGCGTTACGACCTGATTGTCAGCAATCCTCCCTACTACGCGCCCGGAGTTGAGTGCGGAACGCCTGAGCGTGAACAGGCCCGTTATACCGGCTCCCTCGACCATAAGGCGCTGCTGATCAGTGCCGCAGAGCTTATTTCAGAAGAGGGGTTTTTCTGCGTGGTTCTGCCAGAAAGCACCGGCAATGCGTTTATTGGTATAGCGCAAGAGATTGGCTGGAAATTACGTTTACGCACCGATATTGCAGATACCGAAGGGCGATTGCCGCACCGCGTGCTGCTGGCGCTCTCACCCAAAGAAGGTGAATGCTTTAACGACCGAATGGTGATCCGTGGGCCAGACCAGCGTTATTCCGAAGATTACACCGCTCTGACCCAGGCGTTTTATCTGTTTATGTGAACCTGCGGGGAGAGGATCGACGGGCCGGACTCGGCCAACTGATCGGGGTAGTCGAGGGTATAGTGCAAACCGCGGCTCTCTTTGCGCATCATCGCGCAGCGAACAATCAATTCGGCAACCTGAACCAGATTGCGCAGCTCCAGCAGATTATTGGATACGCGGAAATTGGCATAATATTCATCGATTTCCTGCTGCAGCATCGTGATACGGCGTAATGCGCGTTCAAGACGTTTCGTGGTCCGCACAATCCCGACGTAGTCCCACATAAACAGCCGCAGTTCGTGCCAGTTATGCTGAATAACGACCAGCTCATCCGGGTTCTCCACGCGGCTTTCATCCCAGGCAGGCAGATTTTCTGTCTGACGGGCGTAAGGCATGCGCTTCGTGATATCTTCCGCGGCAGACCAGCCGTAAACCAGACACTCCAGCAGTGAGTTCGACGCCATCCGGTTCGCGCCATGAAGCCCGGTATAACTTACTTCACCGATAGCATACAGGCCATCCACGTCGGTGCGACCGTGATCGTCAACCATTACGCCCCCGCAGGTATAGTGGGCGGCAGGCACGATTGGCACCGAATCGCGGGTTAAATCAATCCCCAGACCCAGCAGCTTTTCGTAGATCATCGGGAAATGCTGGCGGATAAACTCTGCCGGCTTATGGCTGATGTCCAGATACATGCAGTCCACGCCAAGACGCTTCATTTCATGGTCGATGGCGCGGGCAACGATATCACGCGGTGCCAGCTCGCCTCTGGGGTCAAAGTCCGGCATAAAGCGGGAGCCGTCAGGGCGTTTCAGGTATGCGCCTTCACCGCGCAGGGCTTCCGTCAGCAGGAAATTACGCGCCTGAGGATGGAACAGGGCGGTCGGGTGAAACTGGTTGAATTCAAGGTTTGCCACGCGACAACCGGCGCGCCAGGCCATGGCGATCCCGTCTCCGGAGGCAATATCGGGGTTGGTGGTATACTGATACACTTTGGATGCACCGCCAGTCGCCAGCACCACGGCCTTCGCCTGACAGGTCTCAACCTTCTCTTTATTGCGATTCCAGACCCAGGCACCCACGACACGACGTGTACCCGGAAGGCCAATCTTGTCGGAAATAATCAGGTCAACGGCATTGCTGCGCTCAAGGACCCGAATGTTAGGATGGCTGAGGGCTTTGCTGACCAGCGTGGTTTCGACTTCTTTACCGGTAGCGTCTGCGGCATGCAGGATACGGCGGTGGCTATGCCCGCCTTCGCGGGTCAGGTGGTAGCTCTCTTCACCGTTTGGCTGCACCTGTGTATCAAATAATACGCCCTGATCGATCAACCACTGCACGCAATGACGGGCATTACTGGCCACAAACTCTGCGGCATGCGCATCCACGATCCCGGCCCCGGCAATCAGCGTATCGTCGACATGCGACGCAATGCTGTCTGTCTCATCAAACACGGCGGCAATACCGCCCTGGGCATAAAACGTAGAACCTTCACTTATCGGCCCTTTGCTCAGAACGATTACGCTCTGATGTTCGGCCAGACGCAATGCCAGGGAGAGACCGGCAGCGCCGCTACCGATGATCAGTACATCACAATGCAGTTCAGGTGTTGTGTTCATGATTTTTGTTTAATTTACTAAACAGTGTTTGGTCAGAATAGCATCCGAATGCGAGATATCGCACGTTTTTTTTGATGTTAGTTGTAACCGCTAAACTCGAGGCGGAGGATTAAAACCACGTAAAAGAAAGAAAATATTTTGCGAAGCAGATCGTTAGCGTCAGATTTTGTGGTGAAATAAAGACTGGGTTGCGTTACTCTTCTGGCGGGAAAAGAGATGTTTCTTGTCATAAAGTGGTGCGTATCGTGAACAGACTTATAATGAGAGAAAATGAACAGTCTGCGGCGCGATGAACAAAAACAAAGGCGTTACGGAACTTATTGAAGATCAGACACTCTAATTCGGTGCTTGCTCAAAGTGCGGTTTTTTAAGAGTGGCGTTTCGATAACGCGTGGAATTTAGGTTTGGGGAGACATTACCTCGGATGAGCGAGCAGTTAACGGACCAGGTCCTGGTTGAACGGGTCCAGAAGGGAGATCAGAAAGCCTTTAACTTACTGGTGGTGCGCTACCAGCATAAGGTGGCGAGCCTGGTTTCCCGCTATGTACCGTCAGGCGATGTGCCTGATGTAGTACAAGAGTCTTTTATTAAGGCCTATCGCGCGCTGGATTCATTCCGGGGAGATAGTGCTTTTTATACCTGGCTGTACCGTATTGCGGTCAATACGGCAAAGAATTATCTGGTCGCTCAGGGTCGCCGTCCGCCTTCAAGTGATGTGGACGCAATCGACGCCGAAAACTTTGAAAGTGGCGGTGCGCTGAAAGAAATTTCGAACCCTGAGAACTTAATGTTGTCAGAAGAACTGAGACAAATCGTTTTTCGCACGATCGAGTCGCTCCCGGAAGATTTACGCATGGCAATTACGTTACGGGAGTTGGATGGTCTGAGCTATGAAGAGATAGCCGCCATCATGGATTGTCCGGTCGGCACGGTACGTTCACGTATTTTCCGTGCGCGAGAAGCAATTGATAATAAAGTTCAACCGCTTATCAGGCGTTGACGATAGCGGGATACTGGAAAAGGTATTAGGCATGCAGAAAGAAAAACTTTCCGCTTTAATGGATGGTGAAACGCTGGATAGTGAGCTGCTCAACGAGCTGTCTCATTCTCCCGAAATGCAAGAGACCTGGGAGAGTTACCATCTCATCCGTGACACCCTTCGCGGTGACACCGGCGAGGTTCTCCATTTCGATATCTCAGCTCGCGTGATGGCGGCCATTGAAAATGAGCCTGTCCGTCAGACCACTCCGCTGATTCCTGAAGCTCAACCTGCGCCTCACCAGTGGCAGAAAATGCCGTTCTGGCACAAGGTGCGTCCGTGGGCCAGCCAGCTCACCCAAATGGGTGTGGCTGCATGCGTATCGCTTGCAGTTATCGTTGGCGTCCAGCACTATAATACTCAGTCTGAAACTAATCAGCAGCCAGAAGCGCCAGTGTTCAACACACTGCCGATGATGGGCAAAGCCAGCCCGGTAAGTTTGGGTGTTCCGGCTGATGCATCCGCCAGCGGCGGCCAGCAACAGCAGGTTCAGGAGCAACGCCGTCGCATTAATGCGATGTTGCAGGATTACGAGTTGCAGCGTCGTCTGCACTCTGAACAGCTTCAGTTTGAGCAGGCACAAACCCAGCAAGCGGCTGTGCAGGTGCCCGGAAACCAAACTTTAGGAACGCAATCGCAGTAATGAAGCAACTTTGGTTCGCCATGTCTCTGATGGCGGGTAGCCTGTTCTTCTCTGCCAACGCCTCGGCTGATGTTTCATCCGGGGCGTTGTTGCAGCAAATGAATCTGGCCAGCCAGTCACTCAATTACGAGTTGGCATTTATCAGTATCAATAAGCAGGGCGTCGAGTCGTTACGATACCGCCATGCCCGTCTTGATAACCAGCCGCTCGCCCAGCTTTTACAGATGGATGGCCCGCGTCGGGAAGTTGTCCAGCGTGGTAACGAAATCAGTTATTTCGAACCCGGTCTGGAGCCTTTCACGCTGAATGGCGATTATATCGTCGATTCTCTGCCATCGCTTATCTACACCGACTTCAAACGTCTTGCGCCTTACTATGATTTCATTTCAGTAGGGCGTACGCGCATTGCGGACAGACTGTGTGAGGTGATCCGCGTTGTTGCCCGTGACGGAACGCGCTACAGCTATATCGTCTGGATTGACGCCGAAACCAAGCTGCCAATGCGTGTAGACCTGCTTGACCGTGATGGTGAAACGCTGGAACAGTTCCGCGTTATCTCCTTTAGTGTGAACAATCAGGTGGGTAATAGCATGCAGAATCTGGCGAAAGCCAGCCTGCCGCCGTTGCTTTCGGTACCGGCGGGTGATTCCGTCAACTTCAACTGGGTTCCTTCCTGGATCCCGCAAGGGTTTAGCGAAGTCTCCAGCAGCCGCCGACAACTGCCAACCATTGAAACACCGGTTGAATCGCGTCTTTATTCCGATGGTTTGTTCAGTTTCTCGGTGAACATTAACCGCGCATCGGCAAACAGTTCTGAACAAATGCTTCGTACCGGACGCAGGACGGTCAGCACCACGGTTCGCGATAATGCAGAGATCACCATTGTGGGTGAATTACCGCCACAAACGGCGAAGCGTATTTCCGACAGCATTAAATTCAGGGCTGCACAATGATTAAAGAGTGGGCTACGGTCGTATCGTGGCAGAATGGCATTGCGCTGGTGAGTTGTGATGTTAAGGCCTCATGCAATAGCTGTGCTTCCAGAGCCGGTTGCGGTAGCCGCGTGCTGAATAAGCTCGGGCCGCAAACCTCGCATACCATTTCCGTGCCAAGCGATCGGCCGCTGAAGGTGGGGCAAAAGGTGGAGCTGGGAATTGCAGAAGGTAGCCTGCTCACGTCCGCCATACTGGTTTATCTCTCTCCGCTGGTGGGGCTGTTTGTTATGGGCGGCGTATTCCAGATGCTGTTTGGTACCGATGTGGCCGCCATGTGTGGTGCTGCATTGGGCGGCGTAGGGGGATTCTGGCTGGCCAAAGCTCTTTCCCCGAAGCTTGCCGCACGCGAAGAATGGCAGCCTGTTATTCTCAGCGTAGGGCTAGCACCCGACCAGCTTCGTGTTGAGACGCTCTCTTCTGAGGCCCGGTGATCCATCGGGCTTTGTCCTTTTTTACGTCCTAAAACAGAAAACGCCATTTCTTCACGCTATACCTGGCGCTAAGTACATTTCCAGGTAACGGGGATGTAGTGTAGAATGCGGCGTTTTCGCACTGAAAAACGTCAGGCTAAGAACAGCGGCCTCCAGGAATTCGTAAGGCATAATTATTTAACTATATGAAGAACATACGTAACTTTTCGATCATTGCTCACATTGACCACGGTAAGTCGACGCTGTCTGACCGTATTATCCAGATTTGCGGTGGCCTGTCTGATCGTGAAATGGAAGCCCAGGTTCTGGACTCCATGGACCTGGAACGCGAACGCGGTATCACCATCAAAGCGCAGAGCGTTACGCTTGATTACAAAGCGGCTGATGGCGAAATCTACCAGCTGAACTTTATCGACACCCCAGGCCACGTTGACTTCTCCTATGAAGTTTCACGCTCGCTGGCGGCCTGTGAAGGCGCGCTGCTGGTTGTGGATGCCGGGCAGGGCGTTGAAGCCCAGACCCTGGCAAACTGCTACACCGCGATGGAAATGGATCTCGAGGTTGTGCCGGTTCTGAACAAAATTGACCTGCCAGCTGCCGATCCTGAGCGCGTAGCGGAAGAGATTGAAGATATTGTCGGCATCGACGCGACCGATGCGGTGCGCTGCTCCGCTAAAACGGGCGTGGGCGTGACCGACGTGCTGGAACGCCTGGTGCGTGATATCCCGGCACCAGAAGGTGACCCGGATGCCCCGCTGCAGGCGCTGATCATCGACTCCTGGTTTGATAACTACCTGGGCGTTGTCTCGCTGGTGCGTATTAAAAACGGCACCATGCGTAAAGGCGACAAAATCAAGGTAATGAGTACTGGCCAGGTTTACAACGCTGACCGTCTGGGTATCTTCACGCCAAAACAGGTTGACCGTACCGAGCTGAAATGTGGCGAAGTAGGCTGGTTGGTCTGCGCCATTAAAGACATCCTCGGCGCGCCAGTGGGTGATACCCTGACCGGTGCACGTAACCCGGCAGACAAAGCGCTGCCAGGCTTTAAAAAGGTTAAACCGCAGGTTTACGCGGGTCTGTTCCCGGTCAGCTCTGACGACTATGAAAACTTCCGCGATGCGCTCGGCAAGCTGAGCCTCAACGATGCTTCCCTGTTCTATGAACCAGAAAGCTCCACGGCGCTGGGCTTCGGCTTCCGCTGCGGCTTCCTTGGTCTGCTGCACATGGAGATCATCCAGGAGCGTCTGGAGCGTGAATACGATCTGGATCTGATCACCACGGCACCGACCGTTGTGTACGAAGTGCAGACCACCAACAAAGAGATCGTCTACGTCGATAGCCCGTCCAAGCTGCCGCCGCTGAACAATATCGAAGAACTGCGCGAGCCCATTGCAGAGTGTCATATGCTGCTGCCGCAGGAGTTCCTGGGTAACGTTATTACGCTGTGTATTGAGAAGCGTGGCGTACAGACCAACATGGTGTACCACGGTAATCAGGTTGCGCTGACGTACGAAATCCCTATGGCGGAAGTGGTCCTCGACTTCTTCGATCGCCTGAAGTCTACCTCTCGTGGCTATGCGTCACTGGATTACAACTTCAAACGCTTCCAGGCGTCTAACATGGTGCGTGTGGACGTGCTGATCAACGGCGAGCGTGTGGATGCGCTGGCACTGATCACTCACAACGACAATGCGCCATACCGTGGCCGTGAGCTGGTTGAGAAGATGAAAGAGCTGATCCCGCGTCAGCAGTTTGATATCGCGATTCAGGCCGCCATCGGTAACCACATTATTGCCCGTTCTACTGTGAAACAGCTGCGTAAAAACGTTCTGGCGAAATGCTACGGCGGTGACGTCAGCCGTAAGAAAAAGCTGCTGCAGAAACAGAAAGAAGGTAAGAAGCGTATGAAGCAGGTCGGTAACGTCGAACTGCCGCAGGAAGCATTCCTTGCCATCCTTCATGTTGGTAAAGACGGCAAATAACCCTAAGGAGTTGGCATGGCGAACATGTTTGCCCTGATTCTGGTCATTGCTACCCTGGTGACAGGTTTGTTGTGGTGTCTGGATAAGTTTATTTTCGCCCCAAAACGCCATGAACGTCAGGCTGCTGCACAGGCAGCCACTGGCGATGGGCTGGACGCGAAAACCCTGAAGAAAGTCGGCCCGAAACCGGGCTGGCTGGAAACCGGGGCATCGGTATTTCCGGTGCTGGCGATTGTGCTGGTTGTCCGCTCGTTTATTTACGAGCCGTTCCAGATCCCGTCTGGTTCAATGATGCCAACGCTGCTGATTGGCGATTTTATTCTGGTTGAGAAGTTTGCCTACGGGATTAAAGATCCGATCTACCAGAAAACGCTGATCGAAACCGGTCATCCAAAACGTGGCGACATCGTGGTGTTTAAATACCCGGAAGATCCGCGTCTGGATTACATCAAGCGTGCCGTGGGACTGCCGGGTGACAAAGTCACCTACGATCCGGTGGCGAAAGAAGTTACCGTTCAGCCTGGCTGCAGCTCCGGTACCGCGTGTGAAAACGCGCTGCCAATCACTTACTCAAACGTTGAGCCAAGTGATTTTGTGCAGACCTTTGCTCGCCGTAACGGCGGTGAAGCGACCAGCGGTTTCTTCCAGGTGCCCAAAGGCGAGACCAAAGAGGACGGTATTCGCCTGGTAGAACGTAAAGAGACGCTGGGTGATGTGACCCACCGTATCCTCACCGTGCCAATCGCGCAGGATCAAGTGGGGATGTACTACCGGCAGCCTGGCCAACAGCTTGCCAGCTGGATCGTACCACCGGGACACTACTTCATGATGGGTGATAACCGCGATAATTCCGCGGACAGCCGTTACTGGGGCTTTGTGCCGGAAGCGAATCTGGTAGGTAAAGCGACCGCTATCTGGATGAGTTTTGAGAAGCAGGAAGGCGAATGGCCGACCGGCGTTCGCCTGAATCGTATCGGCGGGATCCATTAATTCTCATTAAATGAACGCGTAGCCGCGTTAATTAGCGGCTACGTGAATTATTTCAGCGATAAATCTCTTTGGACTAACGACATCCCCTGTCGTTGTGTATAGAATATTCCCCCGAAGTTTAAGGTTGGCCCTGCAAGGGTGCCACGGCACACGAAACCGCGTTGGTCTTCTCAGGTCGGTTTCGTGTGCTGCATTTTTGACGCATTCATTTACTGGTATCGCATGAACCCCATCGTAATTAATCGGCTTCAACGGAAGCTGGGCTACACTTTTCATCATCAGGAGTTGTTGCAACAGGCATTAACCCACCGCAGTGCCAGCAGCAAGCATAATGAGCGCCTCGAGTTCCTGGGTGACTCTATTTTAAGTTTCGTGATCGCGAATGCGCTTTATCACCGTTTCCCACGTGTGGACGAAGGTGATATGAGCCGCATGCGCGCGACGCTGGTTCGGGGTAATACCCTGGCGGAAATCGCTCGTGAATTTGAACTGGGCGAATGTCTGCGACTTGGGCCGGGTGAACTGAAAAGCGGCGGCTTCCGTCGTGAATCTATTCTTGCCGACACGGTCGAAGCATTAATTGGTGGTGTGTTCCTGGACAGCGATATTCAGACCGTAGAAAAGCTGATCCTTAACTGGTATCAAACCCGTCTGGACGAAATCAGTCCGGGCGATAAACAAAAAGATCCGAAAACGCGTCTGCAGGAATATTTGCAGGGTCGCCACCTCCCGCTGCCATCCTATCTGGTGGTGCAGGTGCGGGGTGAAGCGCACGATCAGGAATTTACCATCCATTGCCAGGTCAGTGGCCTGAGTGAACCGGTGGTCGGCACAGGTTCTAGCCGTCGTAAGGCTGAACAGGCTGCCGCCGAACAGGCGTTAAAAATGCTGGAGCTGGAATGAGCGAAGAAAAAACGTATTGCGGGTTTATTGCCATCGTCGGACGTCCGAACGTTGGCAAATCTACCCTGTTGAATAATCTGCTTGGGCAGAAAATTTCCATTACTTCCCGTAAGGCGCAGACCACGCGTCACCGCATCGTCGGTATCCACACGGAAGGCGCCTATCAGGCGATCTACGTTGATACCCCGGGCCTGCACATGGAAGAGAAGCGCGCCATCAACCGCCTGATGAACAAGGCGGCGAGCAGCTCGATTGGCGACGTAGAGCTGGTGATTTTCGTGGTGGAAGGCACCCGCTGGACGCCTGACGACGAAATGGTGCTGAACAAACTGCGCGACGGTAAAACGCCGGTGATCCTTGCGGTCAACAAAGTGGACAACGTGCAGGAAAAAGCCGATCTGCTGCCGCACCTGCAGTGGCTGGGAAGCCAGATGAACTTCCTTGATATCGTCCCGCTGTCTGCCGAGACCGGTCTGAACGTCGATACCATCGCAGGCATCGTGCGCAAACATCTGCCGGAAGCGATTCATCACTTCCCGGAAGATTACATCACCGATCGTTCTCAGCGCTTTATGGCCTCTGAGATCATCCGTGAAAAACTGATGCGTTTCCTTGGCGCGGAACTGCCGTACTCCGTAACGGTTGAGATTGAACGTTTTCAGACCAACGAACGCGGCGGCTATGACATCAACGGCCTGATCCTCGTTGAGCGCGAAGGGCAGAAGAAGATGGTGATCGGCAACAAAGGTGCCAAGATCAAAACCATCGGCATTGAAGCGCGCAGAGACATGCAGGACATGTTTGAAGCCCCGGTTCACCTTGAACTGTGGGTGAAGGTGAAATCAGGCTGGGCCGATGATGAGCGTGCATTGCGCAGCCTCGGTTACGGCGACGACGTCTAAGACTGAACATCGTGGATGGATGGCAGCGTGCCTTTGTCCTCCATAGCCGTCCGTGGAGCGAGACCAGCCTTATGCTGGACGTTTTCACGGAAGAGTCGGGCCGTGTGCGCCTTGTTGCTAAAGGCGCACGTTCCAAACGCTCCGGCCTGAAGGGCGCCTTACAGCCTTTCACTCCGCTGCTGGTACGCTTCGGCGGGCGTGGGGAAGTCAAAACCCTGCGCAGTGCCGAAGCCGTCTCTCTGGCGCTCCCCCTTTCTGGTATCACGCTGTACAGCGGTCTCTATGTCAACGAACTCATCTCACGTGTTCTGGAGCATGAGACTCGCTTCTCTGAACTTTTCTTTGATTACCTGCACTGTATCCAGGCGCTGGCCGGCGCTACCGGTACGCCCGAACCTGCCCTGCGTCGTTTTGAACTGGCGCTGCTCGGACACCTGGGCTACGGGGTCGATTTTTTGCATTGTGCAGGGAGCGGAGACGAGGTAGAGGATGCGATGACCTATCGCTACCGTGAAGAAAAAGGCTTTATCGCCAGCGTCGTGATAGATAACAGCACCTTTACCGGGCGACAGCTTAGAGCGCTGTATGCGCGCGAGTTTCCCGATCAGGATACCCTTCGCGCAGCAAAACGCTTTACCCGAATTGCGCTCAAGCCGTATCTTGGCGGCAAGCCCTTAAAGAGCCGCGAATTGTTCAGGCAGTTTATGCCGAAACGTTAACGTATCAGACCCTCGCTCCAGCCCTCTCACTGAGGGAGAGGGAGGCAGGGACACGAACTAAAATACCGAGGATTGTCATGGCTGAATTACTGTTAGGCGTCAACATTGATCACATCGCCACGCTGCGTAATGCACGCGGCACGGCTTATCCCGATCCGGTTCAGGCGGCGTTCATCGCTGAGCAGGCTGGCGCCGATGGCATTACCGTTCACCTGCGTGAAGACCGCCGTCATATTACCGACCGCGATGTGCGCATTTTGCGTCAGACGCTGGACACCCGCATGAACCTGGAGATGGCGGTCACGGAAGAGATGCTGACGATTGCCTGCGAGACGAAGCCGCATTTCTGCTGCCTGGTACCGGAAAAACGTCAGGAAGTGACCACCGAAGGGGGCCTGGACGTGGCGGGTCAACGCGACAAAATGCGTGATGCCTGCAAGCGTCTGGCTGAGGCAGGTATCCTGGTCTCTCTGTTCATCGACGCCGATGTAGCACAGATCAAAGCGGCTGCCGAAGTGGGCGCGCCCTATATTGAAATTCATACCGGCTGTTACGCTGATGCGAAAGACGAAACTACGCAGGCCAAAGAGCTGGAGCGTATCGCCAATGCGGCCACCTATGCCGCGAGCCTGGGTCTGAAAGTTAACGCCGGGCATGGCCTGACCTACCATAACGTCAAGGCTATTGCAGCCCTGCCAGAAATGCATGAGCTGAATATCGGCCACGCTATTATTGGCCGTGCGGTAATGAGTGGCCTGAAAGAGGCGGTCTCAGAAATGAAACGCCTGATGCTGGAAGCGCGTCAGTAATGGCTATTCTGGGCTTAGGCACCGATATCGTTGAAATAGCCCGCATTGAAGCGGTGATCGCCCGTAGCGGCGATCGCCTGGCACGACGCGTGTTGAGCGATAACGAATGGGCCATCTGGGAGACGCATCAGCAGCCGGTACGTTTTCTGGCCAAGCGCTTTGCCGTCAAAGAGGCGGCAGCCAAAGCCTTCGGCACCGGTATTCGTAACGGTCTGGCGTTTAACCAGTTTGAAGTGTTTAACGATGAGCTGGGTAAACCGCGCCTGCGTTTATGGGGTGAGGCGCAAACGCTGGCAGAGAAACTCGGCGTAAATCACATGCATGTTACGCTCGCCGATGAACGCCACTACGCCTGCGCGACGGTGATTATCGAAAGTTAAAGTTTGTCCGCGTGATGCAGCAGGACAAATTTATCCCAAAGCTGCTCTTCGCTCTCGACGTGTGCCGGATCTTTCAGGATGGTATTGGGGATTGGGCACACTTTCTGACAGGTCGGCGTTTCGTAGTGGCCGATGCATTCAGTGCAGCGGTCGCTGTTAATCTCATAAATGCTCTCGCCCATCGAAATCGCCTGGTTCGGGCATTCCGGTTCGCACATATCGCAATTGATGCATTTTTTGGTGATTAACAGCGCCATCAGGAAATTCTCAGAAACAACACAAACAGGGCGGGCATTATACGCTCATTACCTGTTCAAACCAGTTTTTTTACCAGCTCTTCACTGTGCCGGATACGCTCTGGCGCGTGTTCCAGATCCTGTTGCACCAGGGCCATAAACAGCAGGTCGGTCAACATCATTTGCGCACTTGTCGAGGAGATCGCCGCGCTGCGCGTGGCCTGCTCTTCCGCGATAGTATATAAACAGCGCGTAGCCCGCTGCTGCAGCGCGTTGGGAGTAAACCCGGTGATGGCCAGAATCTTACCGCCTACGCGTAAGGCTTCATCGGTAGCCATATTGATCTCGCGGCGTTCGCCGGAATAGGAGATCGCCAGCAGCAGATCGTTAGCATCCATCGCCTGCACGGTCGCCAGCAGGGCGTGCATATCCTGCTCGACAATGGCGTTGTAACCTATTTTTGTCAGCTTCCAGCCAAAGTTACGTGCCACCAGTCCGGACGCGCCTATCCCGGTCAAAATAATACGTCGCGCTGCACGCAACATCGCCACGCTTTCCAGTAATTTTTCTTCGGTATTCACATCAAGGGTGGCATGCATGGCCGCGACATTCTCTTTGATGAGCTTCTCTCCCACCAGACGCATCGGGTCATCGCCACGAATCTGATTATGCACCGGCATCGACTGCGGATTGGGGTTACTCACCAGCGCTTCGCTAATCGCCAGTTTGAGAGCCGGGAAGCCTTTAAAGCCAATCTTCTGGGCAAATTTCACCACGCTCGACTGACTCACTCCGGCCTCACTCGCCAGCTGCTGCGAGCTGAGATGGCGGGCATGGTCGGGCTGAGAGAGCAGAAAATCCGCCAGCTTTTTATCGCTTTGAGCAAAGCCTGCATAACGCTGGCGAATGCGAATTAAACAGTTCATAGGTTCTCCTGGCGAAATTGTGATTGTCTGCGCAAATACGAATTTTGCTCGCCTGAATGAATTTTATATTCCATTATAGTGAGATTATTATGAATTAAAAATTCTTGAGGTACAAAAGATGAATCTTGGCTCACTTGTTTCTGAAGCGCGTAACCCACAAACCATGGATCTGGATGCGCTCAGCACCCTGGAGCTGGTTAACCGTTTTAATCAACAGGATACGCTGGTCGCGCAGGCAGTGAAAGAGACATTACCGGAGGTGGCGAAAGCCGTCGATGCGGCGGCGGAAGCACTGAAGGCCGGTGGTCGCATTATCTACATGGGCGCCGGAACCAGCGGGCGTCTTGGTGTGCTGGATGCCTCTGAATGCCCGCCAACGTTTGGTGTGCCGCACGGTCTGGTGGTCGGGTTGATTGCTGGCGGCCCTGGCGCGCTGCTGAAAGCCGTGGAAGGAGCGGAAGACAACAAACAGCTCGGCGAGGATGACCTGAAGGGGCTAAATCTGACCGCTCAGGATCTGGTTGTTGGGCTGGCGGCCTCCGGGCGTACGCCGTACGTTATCGGCGGTCTGGAGTATGCCAACAAGATGGGCTGCACCACGGTGGCGATTTCCTGTAATCCTGGCTCGCCGATTGCGCAGGTCGCTGCTATCGCTATCTCTCCGGTTGTCGGCCCGGAAGCGTTAACCGGCTCTACGCGCCTGAAATCCGGCACCGCGCAAAAGCTGGTGCTCAACATGATCTCCACTGGCGCGATGGTGAAGTTTGGCAAGGTTTATCAGAACCTGATGGTGGATATGCAAGCGACCAATGTCAAGCTGGTGGACAGAGCCTGCCGTATGGTCATGGAGGCGACGGGAGCAAGCCGCGAAGAGGCGGAAGCGGTACTGAAACAAACCGATCACGATGTTAAACCGGCCATTCTGATGATCCTGAGCGGACTGGACGCTGCGGCCGCCAGAGCAAGGCTCAATGCCCATAACGGGTTCTTACGGGCGGCATTAGAAAACTAACAGAGGCGTGTATGGACAAAACAGCAGCGCTCGCCAGCGATATCCTGCAGGGGATCGGTGGGGAAAAAAATATTCAGCGTCTGGAAAACTGCATGACGCGCGTGCGCGTCGAGGTGCATAACGACGAGCAGCTTGATGTGCCGCGTCTGAAGCAGCTTTCCGGCGTGAGTGGTTACGTTAAACAGGGGCAACAGCATCAGCTGATTGTCGGGCCGGGAAAGGCGGCGCAGGTTGTGGAAGCCATGCGTGCGCTGATGGTCGGCGGCGAGAGCGTGGCGATCGATGACGTCGAACGTACGAAGGCGCAGGCAAAGGCCCGATACAAAGCCCCCATGAGCGATGCGCTGCGACAACTGGCCAACGTCTTTATTCCGCTGATCCCGGCGTTTATTGCCTCTGGCTTAATCACGGGGATCATCAATATTCTTAAGCGTCCGGATATCGTAGGGGACTTCGCGACCCAGTATCCTAATTTATTAGGCATTCTCGGGATTTTCGGCAGCGCCGTGTTTGCCATCATGAACATTCTGGTGGGGGTCAACACCGCGAAGGTCTTTGGCGGCTCGCTGGCCATGGGCGGGGTGATGGCAGGTATTCTGTCCAGTCCACAGCTGGCGCAGATAACCCTGTTTGGTGAGGCGCTCCAGCCTGGCCGCGGCGGGGTGATTGCCGTGCTGCTGGTGGTCATCCTGATGTGCTGGATCGAGAAGAAACTGCGCACCCTCCTGCCTGGATCAATTGAGCTGATCCTCAATCCACTGCTAACGACATTGATCACCGGCAGCGTGGCTATTGTGGCGTTGCAACCGCTAGGTGGCTGGATCTCTGAGGCCATCGCCCATGGCGCATCGCTGGCTATCGATCGCGGCGGTCTGTTAGTGGGTGCCGTGCTGTCAGGCACCTTCTTGCCGCTGGTACTGACCGGTCTGCATCAGGGGCTGGTGCCGATCCACGTCGAGCTGGTGCAGGCGCACGGTTACAACGCGCTGCTGCCCATCCTGTCGATGGCTGGCGTGGGGCAGGTCGGGGCGGCGATTGCCGTACTGATGAAAACCCGCAACGCGCGGCTGAAAAAAGTGATCAAAGGTGCGTTGCCGGTCGGATTACTCGGAATTGGCGAGCCGCTGATTTTCGGCGTCACGCTGCCGCTGGGGAAACCGTTCCTCGGTGCCTGCCTGGGAGGGGCGGTAGGCGGAGCGCTGATCAGCTACTGGAAAGTGGCAACGGTGATCACCTTCGGGATCTCCGGGCTGCCGCTGGCGCTCACCATCGTGACCGGAAAAGTTATGCTCTATCTGTTAGGCTATCTGGTAGCGGTGATCGCCGGGTTCCTGTTTACCTGGCTGTTAGGATTCAACGATCCAGAGGAGTAAGGTTTGGCAAATCACGAGCGTCGCGTTGTTTTTTTCGACCTGGACGGTACGCTGCATCAGCAGGATATGTTTGGTACGTTTATGCGCTACCTGCTGCGGCGTCAGCCTTTGAATGCGCTGCTCGTATTACCTCTCTTACCCGTAATTGGCATTGCGCTGCTGCTAAAAGGTCGGGCAGCGCGCTGGCCAATGAGCCTGTTGCTCTGGGGCTGTACCTTTGGACGCAGCGAAGCGCGGCTTAAACAGCTTCAGCAGGATTTTGTGCACTGGTTTCGCGGACATGTGACCGCGTTTCCGGTTGTTCAGGCAAGGCTCACCAGCTATCTCGACGCGAACGATGCCGACATCTGGTTGATTACCGGATCCCCGCAAGCGCTGGTGGAACAGGTCTATTATGATACCCCGTGGCTGCCGCGGGTGAATCTTATCGCCACGCAAATTACCCGCGGGTACGGTGGATGGGTACTGACCATGCGCTGCCTGGGACATGAAAAGGTGGTGCAACTGGAGAAGCGAATCGGTACGCCACTGCGTCTTTACAGCGGCTACAGCGACAGCAAGCAGGACAACCCGCTGCTCTATTTTTGCCAGCATCGCTGGCGCGTCACGCCCGCAGGCGAACTTCAGCAACTCGAATAGTCTTATCTATAGCGGGTGTGTATAATGCCGCCCGCTTTTAGACTGGAGTATCAACCGTTGTGCAACCCTGAACGCGATCATGAATACTGGATGCGCCATGCGCTTACGCTTGCCCAGCGCGCCTGGGACGAGGGGGAAGTGCCCGTGGGTGCTGTGCTTGTCCACAATAACCAGGTGATAGGGGAAGGGTGGAACCGCCCGATTGGCCGTCACGATCCGACTGCGCACGCTGAAATCATGGCCCTTCGTCAGGGCGGAATGGTGCTGCAAAACTATCGTCTGCTTGATACCACGCTGTATGTCACGCTTGAGCCGTGCGTTATGTGTTCCGGCGCGATGGTGCATAGCCGTATCGGCACGCTGGTCTTTGGCGCGCGGGATGAAAAAACCGGAGCGGCCGGTTCGCTGATGGACGTACTGGGACACCCGGGAATGAACCACCAGGTGCAGACTATCGGTGGGGTACTTGCACCAGAGTGTGCGGGGCTATTAAGTGATTTCTTTCGAATGCGCCGTCAGCAGAAAAAGCAACAAAAGGCAGAATTGAAGTTGTCGGGCGAGTAAGTTCGTCCGGTGCCACCACCGGATAACTCTGGGCCAGCTGATTTGCCTCTGCCGCCTCTTTTTCCTTCTCCAGCAGATAACCCACCAGGCTAATCTGATATTTACGGATATTTTCCACGTAGGCGTAGGCTTCATGCCCGCGCGCGTAACCGTAGGTCAGCTTGTTGTACCACGGCTTCTGGCTCAGCAGCGGCAGGCGCTGTTTTACGTCTGACCAGCTGTCCGGGTTACCTTTCGTTTTCGCCGTCAGCGCGCGCGCGTCAAGCATGTGTGCGTAACCCATGTTGTAGGCTGCCAGTGCAAACCAGATCCGTTCCTCTTCAGGTACCGTCTCCGGCACTTTGCCCATCATATCCTGCAGATACCGTGCGCCGCCGCTGATGCTCTGTTCTGCATCGGTACGGTCGGTCAGCCCAAGGCTCTGAGCGGTATTTTTAGTGAGCATCATTAAGCCGCGAACGCCAGTGGGCGAGGTGGCCTGAGTATCCCAGTGGGATTCCTGATAAGAGATCGCTGCCAGTAATCGCCAGTCGATCTCCTGGGCATACTTCTCAAATAACGGCTGCAGGTCTGGCAGCACGCTATCGACCGCGCGCAAGAAGCTTCGGGTATCGACGTAATCAAAATCGTCACCGTGGCCGAGGTATTTCTCTTCCAGACGCGCCAGCGTACCGTCTTCATTGATGGTGTTGAAGAAATCGAGCATCGCCGCAGAGAGGGTCTGATCGTCATCAAGCTGGCTAAACCAGGTCACCGGCTGTTCGTCTGTCACGTCCAGCGCCACCGCGATTTCGGGGTGCACGCGCTGGAAAAGGCTGATCGCGACCGAATCAGCGATGGTGTAGGGCAGTTTTTTATCTTTTACCTGGTCCAGCAGCTCAGTCGTACCGAGCTTAGGATCAACCGTCCAGCTCAGGTCCGGGAATTTCTTCTCCTTGAGCTCACGCAGATCTTCAATCACGACGTGACCCGGGGCGATGGTCAGCTGTTGTGCATTAATCGCGGCCAGCGTTCGCGGGCGCAGGCTCCCGACCCGGTAGACCAGCTGTTGCGAAACGGAGTAGTAGGTTGGGCCTGGCTGATAGTTCTTGCTGCGCTCGCTGTTGTACACCAGCCCGGCCGCAAGGATATCGGCATCGTTGTTATCCAGGTCATCAAACAGCTGGCTGATATTCTGACGGACGGTAATTTTGAGCTTCACGCCAAGATAGTCGGCAAACTGCTGCGCCAGTTCATAATCCAGGCCAATCGTTTTGCCGTTAATGTCGCTGTAAATCAGCGGCGAGTTGAGGGTACTGACGCGCAATTCCCCCCGCTCCTGTATGGCGGCGATACGGTTTTCGGCTTTACCGAACCAGGGGATGGAAGGCCAGAGGGCCACTGCCAGCAGCAACGTTACAATGCCGATGAGCAGATAATTAATCTTTAATTTTTTCAATTAGTTAATTCTCTGCGACGCCGGGTGCCTCAGTATGCTGTAGCCATGTTAAGAATAAGGTTTGCCATTGAATGAGCGGCATTTTGCGTAAAGTTACGCCACTTGGCAACAAATTAGAGAGAGAGGTCACATCTATTGTTAAACGTAAACGTTGATTTTATTTCGACGCAAACGGTTTCGTCGACGCTCAGGATTCTCTATAATGACGCCCGTTTTCCCCCCTTGCGCACACTGTAAGCGCCCCGGCGCTTCGAAGACGAGAGACTTATGATGGAAATTCTGCGTGGTTCGCCTGCACTGTCTGCCTTCCGTATCAATAAACTGCTGGCACGTTTTCAGGCAGCCGACCTTCCGGTAAGCAATATTTACGCTGAGTATGTCCATTTTGCTGACCTGAATGCACCCCTGAATGCAGAGGAGCGAGTACAGCTGGAACGCCTGCTCAAATATGGTCCAAGCCTGAGCAGCCATACGCCAACCGGCAAACTGATCCTTGCGACGCCTCGTCCAGGCACCATCTCCCCCTGGTCTTCCAAAGCCACCGACATCGCCCACAACTGTGGTCTGAACCAGATTAACCGTCTGGAGCGCGGCGTGGCGTACTACGTTGAAGCCTCTACCCTGACCGATGCGCAGTGGCAAACCGTTGCCGCTGAGCTGCACGACCGCATGATGGAGAGTGTCTTTGCCTCTCTGGACGATGCGCAGAAACTCTTCTCCCACCATCAGCCTGCGCCGGTACAGAGCGTCGATTTGCTGGGGCAGGGCCGTCAGGCGCTGATTGACGCCAACCTGCGTCTCGGTCTGGCACTGGCTGAAGACGAAATTGACTACCTGCAGGATGCGTTTGTTAAGCTGAACCGCAACCCGAACGACATCGAACTTTACATGTTCGCTCAGGCAAACTCTGAGCACTGCCGTCACAAGATTTTCAACGCCGACTGGATTATCGACGGTGAAGAGCAGCCGAAGTCGCTGTTCAAAATGATCAAAAACACCATGGAAAAAACGCCTGACCACGTGCTGTCTGCCTACAAAGACAACGCCGCGGTGATGGAAGGTTCTGACGTGGGCCGCTTCTTCGCCGATCGCGAAGCAGGGCGCTATGATTTCCATCAGGAGCCGGCGCATATCCTGATGAAAGTCGAAACGCATAACCACCCGACGGCGATCTCGCCGTGGCCGGGTGCGGCGACCGGGTCTGGCGGGGAAATCCGCGACGAAGGCGCAACCGGACGGGGTGCTAAACCAAAAGCCGGTCTGGTCGGTTTCTCCGTCTCCAACCTGCGCATCCCGGGCTTTGAACAGCCGTGGGAAGAGGATTTCGGCAAGCCGGAACGTATTGTGACCGCGCTGGATATCATGACCGAAGGCCCACTGGGCGGGGCGGCGTTCAACAATGAATTTGGACGTCCTGCGCTGAACGGTTACTTCCGTACCTACGAAGAGAAAGTGGAGAGCCACAACGGCGAAGAGCTGCGCGGCTATCACAAACCGATCATGCTGGCTGGCGGGATCGGTAACATTCGCGCCGATCACGTGCAAAAAGGCGAGATCGTAGTCGGTGCGAAGCTGATCGTTCTGGGTGGCCCGGCAATGAACATCGGCCTGGGCGGTGGGGCTGCATCCTCTATGACCTCCGGTCAGTCTGATGCGGATCTCGATTTTGCATCCGTACAGCGTGATAACCCGGAGATGGAACGCCGTTGCCAGGAGGTCATTGACCGCTGCTGGCAGTTGGGTGATGCCAACCCCATCCTCTTTATTCACGACGTAGGCGCGGGCGGTCTGTCCAACGCCATGCCGGAGCTGGTCAGTGACGGTGGTCGTGGCGGTCGTTTCAACCTGCGCGACATCCTGAGTGATGAGCCAGGCATGAGCCCGCTGGAAATCTGGTGTAACGAATCCCAGGAACGTTATGTTCTGGCCGTCGCTGCCGATCAGTTGCCGCTGTTTGACGAGCTGTGCCGCCGCGAGCGTGCCCCGTATGCCGTCATCGGTGAAGCGACCGAAGCGCTGCACCTGTCCCTGAGCGACACCCATTTCGACAACCAGCCGATCGATCTGCCGCTGGACGTGCTGCTCGGCAAAACGCCGAAGATGACCCGCGACGTTGAGACCCGTAAAGCAGCTGGCAAAGCGCTGGATCGTCAGGGCATTACCGTGGCTGAGGCGGTCAATCGCGTTCTGCACCTGCCGGCCGTGGCGGAGAAAACCTTCCTGGTCACCATCGGCGACCGTACCGTGACCGGTATGGTGTCGCGCGATCAGATGGTTGGCCCGTGGCAGATCCCGGTGGCTAACTGTGCCGTCACCACCGCGAGTCTCGACAGCTACTACGGTGAAGCGATGGCGCTGGGCGAACGTACCCCGGTCGCTCTGCTGGACTTCGCCGCGTCTGCTCGTCTGGCCGTTGGTGAAGCACTGACCAACATTGCCGCAACGCAGATTGGCGACATTAAACGTATCAAACTTTCCGCGAACTGGATGGCCGCAGCGGGCCACCCGGGCGAAGATGCGGGCCTGTATGAAGCCGTGAAGGCGGTGGGTGAAGAGCTCTGCCCGGCACTTGGCCTGACCATTCCGGTGGGTAAAGACTCCATGTCGATGAAGACCCGCTGGCAGGAGGGTAACGAGCAGCGCGAGATGACCTCTCCGCTGTCGCTGATCATCTCCGCGTTTGCCCGCGTAGAAGACGTGCGCCATACCGTGACGCCACAGCTGGTGACTGAAGATAACGCCCTGCTGCTGATTGACCTGGGTAAAGGCCATAACGCGCTGGGAGCGACCGCGCTGGCGCAGGTTTATCGTCAGCTGGGTGATAAGCCGGCAGATGTGCGTGATGTGGCGCAGTTAAAAGGTTTCTACGACGCCATCCAGGCCCTGGTGGCACAGCGTAAACTGCTGGCCTACCACGACCGTTCCGACGGTGGCCTGCTGGTTACTCTGGCTGAGATGGCCTTCACCGGCCACTGCGGCGTCGAAGCGAACATCGCGACGCTGGGCGAGGATCGTCTGGCGGCGCTGTTTAACGAAGAACTGGGCGCGGTGATTCAGGTGCGTGCCGCAGATCGTGACGCGGTTGAAAGCGTACTGGCTCAGCACGGCCTGGCAGATTGCGTGCATTATCTGGGTAAAGCCGTGCAGGGCGACCGCTTTGTCATTGAAGCGGATGGCCACGCGGTGTTCAGCGAGAGCCGTTCTACCCTGCGTATGTGGTGGGCTGAAACTACCTGGCAGATGCAGCGCCTGCGTGACAACCCGGAGTGTGCCGATCAGGAACACAACGCGAAGGCTAACGACAACGATCCTGGCCTGAACGTGAAGCTCTCCTTCGACATCAACGAAGATATCGCCGCGCCGTACATTGCGACCGGCGCGCGTCCGAAAGTGGCCGTACTGCGTGAGCAGGGCGTCAACTCCCACGTTGAGATGGCTGCTGCCTTCTACCGTGCGGGCTTTGATGCCATCGACGTTCACATGAGCGACCTGCTGGCCGGGCGTACCGGTCTGGAAGATTTCCAGGCGCTGGTCGCCTGCGGTGGTTTCTCTTACGGTGACGTGCTGGGTGCAGGTGAGGGTTGGGCGAAGTCCATCCTCTTCAACAGCCGTGTCCGCGACGAGTTTGAAACCTTCTTCCACCGTCCGCAAACGCTGGCGCTGGGCGTATGTAATGGCTGTCAGATGATGTCCAACCTGCGCGAGCTGATCCCCGGTAGCGAAGCCTGGCCGCGCTTTGTGCGTAACCAGTCCGACCGCTTTGAAGCGCGTTTCAGCCTCGTGGAAGTGACCCAAAGCCCGTCTCTGCTGCTGCAGGGCATGGTAGGGTCGCAGATGCCAATCGCCGTTTCCCATGGCGAAGGCCAGGTTGAAGTGCGCGATGCAGCTCATCTGGCTCAGCTTGAAAGCAAAGGTCTGGTGGCGCTGCGCTTTGTCGATAACTTCGGCAAGGTGACAGAATCCTACCCGGCTAACCCGAACGGTTCGGTGAACGGTATCACTGCGGTGACCAGCGAAAGCGGTCGTGCGACCATTATGATGCCGCACCCGGAACGAGTGTTCCGTACCGTGAGCAACTCCTGGCACCCGGAAAACTGGGGCGAGGACAGCCCGTGGATGCGTATCTTCCGTAATGCGCGTAAACAGCTAGGTTAAGCGTACCGCTACTCCCACAGCAGGCCCGGTGCGCGAAAACGCCACCGGGCTTTTTTGTGCCTGTCGCAAAACCGCGACAATCCGCTATTCGTGGTGTCTCCAAAAGGAGACATTTAACTCATTGAATTGTATAGGGTGTGGTGGGTTGTCGTTAAGGTGTTGCTTTTTAGCGACACTTAGCCTGGAAATCATTCAGCGGGAAATTAACGGCATAATTGCATAAAATACATAAATATCAACAAGATAATTTATTGTTTTGCATTATGGCACGAGTGTTGCATAATATTAATCAGTGGCTCATTCACCTTCTTATGTCAGCCCCTTCGGGACGTGCTACATAAACTTCGAATGACGCACAAAAAGGTGCCTGCCGTCCAACTACTGATCATAGCGTTGCTTTATCAGGCCAGGGCGAAACGTCGAGTTAGGCACCGCCTCATTCCATGACAAAGCCGGGTTTTTACCCGGCTTTGTTGTATCTGAAGGGCAGACTCAGTTACGCTCTCCTTAAACCCCGATAAAGAGAGTAATGCGTTGAAACGCTGGCCCGTTTTTCCTCGTTCCCTGCGACAGCTTGTCATGATGGCCTTTCTGCTGATCCTGCTGCCTTTGCTGATCCTGGCATGGCAGGCGTGGCAGAGTCTCAACGCGCTCAGTGCGCAGGCGGCACTGACTAACCGCACGACGCTGATCGACGCCCGACGCAGTGAAGCGATGACTAACGCCGCGCTGGAGATGGAACGCAGCTATCGCCAGTACTGCGTGCTCGACGATCCTACTCTGGAAAAGGTCTATCAGAATCAACGTAAACGCTACAGTGAAATGCTGGACGCCCATGCAGGGGTGCTGCCGGACGATAAGCTTTATCAGGCGTTACGTCAGGATTTGAACGATCTGGCGCAACTGCAGTGTAAGAACAGTGGCCCGGATGCCGCAGCGGCTGCCCGTCTGGAAGCCTTTGCGAATGCCAATACCGAGATGGTGCAGTCTACCCGCACGGTTATCTTCTCTCGCGGGCAACAGCTGCAGCAGGAGATTGCGGAACGTGGCCAGTTCTTTGGCTGGCAGGCGCTGGTGCTGTTCCTCGTCAGCCTCGGTCTGGTTCTGCTCTTTACCCGCATGATCATCGGCCCGGTGAAGGGTATCCAGCGCATGATTAACCGCCTGGGCGAGGGGAAGTCTCTCGGGGATACGGTCGCCTTTAAAGGCCCGCGCGAGTTGCGCTCTGTTGGCCAGCGCATTATCTGGCTTTCTGAACGTCTGGCATGGCTGGAATCCCAGCGCCATCAGTTCTTGCGCCATATTTCCCATGAGCTTAAAACGCCTCTTGCCAGCATGCGCGAAGGAACGGAACTGCTGGCGGATGAAGTGGCGGGGCCGCTTACGCCCGAACAGAAAGAGATTGTCGACATCCTGGATGCCAGCAGCCGCAATCTGCAAAAGCTGATTGAGCAATTGCTGGACTACAACCGCAAGCTGGCGGATGGCGCGGTGGTGCTGGAAAACGTCGATATTGCGCCGCTGGTGGATATGGTGATCTCCGCCCATAGCTTGCCAGCAAGAGCTAAAATGATGCATACCGGGGTGGAGCTCAGTGAGCCAACCTGCCTCGCGGAACCGATGCTGTTGATGAGCGTTCTGGATAATCTTTACTCCAATGCGGTGCACTATGGTACTGAATCCGGTAACATTTATATCCGAAGTTATACGAATGGTTCACGGGTGTTTATTGACGTCGCTAACACCGGCACTCCAATCCCTGATGACGAAAAAACCATGATCTTTGAACCCTTTTTCCAGGGAAGTCATCAGCGGAAAGGGGCGGTAAAAGGAAGTGGGCTGGGCCTGAGTATTGCCCGGGACTGCATACGACGCATGCAGGGTGAGCTGAAAATTGCCACGGACGAACGGTCAGATGTTTGCTTCCGTATTGAACTGCCCCTGAGCCGGAAAAATCAATGAAATGAATCTATGCATGGTGAGTATGTCACACGTCTTTTCCCGCGCCGTGCGCGCGGTGTTTTCCAGCAATATGTTTCGCCTGAGCCTGCCCTGTTTATTTCTGGCGGGCTGTGTTTCCCATGTGCCACAAAGTGCGATTAGCGATAAACAACAAGATAAATGGCCAGATAATCAGCTGGCAGATTTTCTGTCGACCCGCTGTGACGACATCTGGAATCTGTCGGGGCATGACGTCGAGAGCAATCCGCTGTTCTGGCTACGTGGAATAGATTGCGCCCAGCGTCTGGCGCCGGTCGAGGCGCGCTCGCAAGCGGCGATGCTCAATGACGATACCTGGCAGGACGCGTTCAAGCGTGGAATTTTACTCGCGGATGCGAAAATCACCCCCGTTGAGCGTCGCACTAACGTCACGCGGCTGGACACGTTTGTCGGAAATCTTCCGGCGCAGGTGCGCCCGGTGTATCAGCTCTGGCGTGATGGTCAGGCGTTGCAACTGCAGTTGTCTGAAGAGCGTTTTCGCTACAGCAAATTACAGCAATCCACCGACAGCGAGCTTGATACGCTGCGCCAGCAGGAGCAGCACTTGCGTGCTCAACTGGATACCACGACGCGCAAGCTTGAAAACCTGACCGACATCGAAAGACAGCTCTCGACGCGTAAACCGGCCGGAAATTATCTGCCTGATGCGCCAAAAGGGTCAGCCGCGACGCCAGACGGTGATGCGCAGAAACAAGAGGATGTGAAGCCATGACAAGCCGAAAACCTGCCCATCTCTTACTGGTGGATGACGATCCGGGGCTGTTAAAGCTGCTGGGGATGCGTCTGGTCAGTGAAGGCTACAGCGTGGTGACGGCGGAAAGCGGGCAGGAGGGGCTGAAAGTCCTGAGCCGCGAGAAGGTTGATCTGGTGATTAGCGACCTGCGAATGGATGAAATGGATGGCCTGCAGCTGTTCGCGGAGATCCAGAAGCAGCAGCCTGGCATGCCGGTGATCATCCTGACGGCGCACGGATCGATTCCGGATGCCGTTGCCGCGACGCAGCAGGGGGTATTCAGCTTCCTGACCAAGCCGGTAGATAAAGATGCCCTCTATAAGGCTATCGACAGCGCGCTTGAGCACGCGGCTCCGTCGAATGATGAAGCGTGGCGGGAGTCTATCGTCACCCGAAGCCCGATTATGCTGCGTCTGCTCGAACAGGCCCGGATGGTGGCACAGTCAGACGTTAGCGTGCTGATTAACGGCCAGAGCGGTACCGGGAAAGAGATCCTTGCCCAGGCTATCCATAACGCCAGCCCGCGCAGCAAAAACGCCTTTATCGCGATTAACTGTGGTGCGCTTCCTGAACAACTGCTTGAGTCTGAACTGTTTGGTCATGCCCGCGGGGCGTTCACCGGGGCGGTGAGCAGCCGGGAAGGGCTTTTCCAGGCGGCAGAAGGCGGCACACTTTTCCTGGACGAGATTGGCGATATGCCGGCACCGCTGCAGGTCAAATTGCTGCGTGTTTTGCAGGAGCGAAAAGTGCGCCCCCTCGGCAGTAACCGCGATATCGATATTAACGTGCGTATCATTTCGGCCACGCACCGCGATTTACCAAAAGTCATGGCGCGCAACGAGTTTCGTGAAGATCTCTACTACCGTCTGAACGTGGTGAACCTGAAAATTCCGGCACTGGCCGAGCGGGCGGAAGATATTCCGCTGCTGGCAAACCATCTTTTGCGCCAGGCGGCCGATCGGCATAAGCCTTTTGTCCGGGCGTTTTCCACCGATGCGATGAAACGGCTGATGGCCGCAAGCTGGCCGGGCAACGTGCGCCAGCTGGTGAACGTTATTGAACAGTGCGTGGCGCTGACCTCGTCACCCGTCATTAGCGACGCACTGGTGGAGCAGGCGCTGGAAGGGGAAAACACCGCGCTGCCGACGTTTGCAGAAGCGCGTAATCAGTTCGAACTGAACTATCTGCGCAAGCTCCTGCAGATAACCAAAGGCAACGTAACCCATGCGGCGCGTATGGCCGGGCGCAACCGTACCGAGTTCTACAAGCTGCTCTCCCGCCATGAGCTGGAAGCAAACGATTTTAAAGAGTAGTACCGCAAAATCTGAATGAGTATGATACTGTGAGCAACCGATTACGAAGCAGCTTACAGGCAAGAGTTTAAGGACCCACCATGAAAAAGATTGATGCGATTATTAAACCTTTCAAACTGGATGATGTGCGTGAAGCGCTGGCGGAAGTGGGCATCACCGGGATGACAGTGACGGAAGTGAAAGGTTTTGGTCGCCAGAAGGGCCACACCGAACTTTACCGTGGCGCAGAGTACATGGTGGACTTTCTGCCAAAAGTGAAAATTGAAATCGTGGTGAGCGACGATATCGTGGATACCTGTGTGGATACCATTATCCGTACGGCGCAGACCGGCAAAATTGGCGACGGTAAAATCTTCGTCTTTGATGTGGCACGCGTGATCCGTATCCGTACCGGTGAAGAAGACGACGCCGCGATTTAATCGTCAGTACCTGATTCCTGATTCAGCCGGGTGGCGCTATGCTTACCCGGCCTGCAAAACCTCACCGGCCGGGAAAGTGTAGCGCCATCGGGCGATTACAGTACTTTATGCGGCCCGAAACATTCGTAATGAATGTTGTCTTTATTCACACCCAACTCCACCAGCTGCTTCGCGGCATACTGCATAAACGCTACCGGTCCGCAGACGTAAAACTGCATCTCCGGCGCGCTGAATGCCCCTTCGTGCTGACTCAAATTCATCAGACCTTCGCTGTCAAAGCGTGCGGCTGCACGGTCGGCATCCGTCGGCAGACGATACCAGGTATGGGCGGTAAAGCGTGGCAGACCGGAAGCCAGCGCATTCACTTCATCGGCAAACGCGTGCACTTCACCGTTCTCGGCGGCGTGGAACCAGTTTACCTGCGCGCTGTGGTTTGATTTAGCGAGGGTATCGAGCATCGCCAGCATTGGCGTCTGACCCACCCCGGCTGAGATCAGGGTAACCGGCGTATTCGCCTCAACCGCCATAAAGAAGTCGCCCGCAGGCGCGGCCAGATGAACCACATCACCCACGTTAGCCTCGTTATGCAGCCAGTTTGATACCTGGCCGCCATCTTCGCGTTTTACGGCAATGCGATAACGTTTACCGTCTGGTTTGCGGGTCAGGGAGTACTGGCGAATCTCCTGGTGCGGAAAACCTTCAGGCTTCAGCCACACGCCCAGATACTGCCCCGGCTGATAATCAGCGACCGGCTTGCCATCCACCGGCTCGAACTCAAAACTGGTGATGAGCTGGCTGCGCGGCGTTTTCTCGACGATGCGGAAAGCGCGGGTACCTTCCCAGCCGCCAGCCTTACTGGCGTTTTCGCTGTAGATCTGTGCTTCACGGTTAATGAACACGTTTGCCAGCACGCCGTAGGCTTTTCCCCACGCGTCCAGCACCTCCTGACCCGGGCTAAACATCTCATCCAGTGTGGCCAGCAGATGGCCGCCGACGATGTTGTACTGCTCCGGTTTGATCTGGAAGCTGGTGTGCTTCTGCGCAATTTTTTCCACGGCAGGCAGCAACGCCGCCAGATTTTCGATATTACTGGCGTAGGCTGCGATGGCGTTGAACAGGGCTTCGCGCTGATCGCCGTTACGCTGGTTGCTCATGTTGAAAATCTCTTTCAACTCCGGGTTATGCGTAAACATACGATCATAGAAATGGGCGGTGAGTTTCGGGCCGGTTTCGACCAGCAGGGGAATAGTGGCTTTAACTGTGGCGATGGTTTGAGCGTCGAGCATAGCAGCGTCCTTCAGTGGTGTTTTTAATGATGTATTTTAAATGCATCTTATAAAAAATACCCCTGCGTTGTAAATGGTTCTTTGCAACGTGAAAAATATGCATCACAAACCTGAAAAGAAATCCGTTGAAAATGATGAGGGCTTTATTCCTCAAACCCTTGCGTGGCGGGTAGGAAAACGTTTGCGTAAAATCGTTTGTCAAGACCTGTTATCACAGAACTAATCAGTTATACTGTTGCCCGTCGTCCAACAGGACTGCCTTTTCAGGCCAAAATTTTATTGTTAGCTGAGTCAGGAGATGCGGATGTTAAAGCGTGAAATGAACATTGCCGATTATGATGCCGAACTGTGGCAGGCTATGGAGCAGGAAAAAGTACGTCAGGAAGAGCACATCGAACTGATCGCCTCCGAAAACTACACCAGCCCGCGCGTAATGCAGGCGCAGGGTTCTCAGCTGACCAACAAATACGCTGAAGGTTACCCGGGCAAACGCTACTACGGCGGTTGCGAGTACGTTGATATCGTTGAGCAACTGGCCATCGATCGCGCTAAAGAACTGTTTGGCGCCGACTACGCTAACGTACAGCCGCACTCTGGCTCTCAGGCTAACTTCGCGGTCTACACCGCGCTGCTGCAACCGGGCGATACCGTTCTGGGTATGAACCTGGCGCAAGGCGGCCACCTGACTCACGGCTCTCCGGTTAACTTCTCAGGCAAACTGTACAACATCATTCCTTACGGCATTGATGAGTCCGGTAAAATTGACTACGAAGACATGGCGAAGCAGGCGCAGACCCACAAACCGAAGATGATTATCGGCGGTTTCTCTGCTTACTCCGGTATCGTTGACTGGGCAAAAATGCGTGAAATCGCAGACAGCATCGGTGCTTACCTGTTCGTTGACATGGCGCACGTTGCCGGCCTGATTGCTGCAGGCGTTTATCCGAACCCGGTTCCGCATGCTCACGTTGTGACCACCACCACGCACAAAACCCTGGCGGGCCCACGCGGTGGTTTGATTCTGGCAAAAGGTGGCGATGAAGAGCTGTACAAAAAGCTGAACTCTGCCGTATTCCCAAGCGCGCAGGGCGGCCCACTGATGCACGTTATCGCGGCGAAAGCGGTGGCGCTGAAAGAAGCGATGGAGCCAGAGTTTAAAGTTTACCAGCAGCAGGTTGCTAAAAACGCCAAAGCGATGGTGGAAGTCTTCCTGAACCGCGGTTACAAAGTGGTTTCCGGTGGTACTGAGAACCACCTGTTCCTGCTGGACCTGGTTGATAAAAACCTGACCGGTAAAGAAGCTGACGCTGCCCTTGGCCGCGCCAACATCACCGTGAACAAAAACAGCGTGCCAAACGATCCGAAGAGCCCATTCGTGACCTCCGGTATCCGTATCGGTTCTCCGGCTGTTACTCGCCGCGGCTTTAAAGAAGCGGAAGTGAAAGAGCTGGCAGGCTGGATGTGTGACGTTCTGGACAATATCAATGACGAAGCGGTTATCGAGCGCGTTAAAGGTAAAGTTCTGGAAATCTGCGCACGCTTCCCGGTATACGCATAATCTTTCTGTTTTGCAGAAATAAAAAAGGCCGCGATTGCGGCCTTTTTTTATGGGTTAACGCCGGTCAAGGGAGAGTGCTCCCGGTCCCACTATCGCCAGTAAAATAAACGCTCCGGCAATACTGATATTCTTGTAGAAGTTAATCATATTCGGCATGACGGCATCACCGGTCATATCCCAGTAGTGGTGGCCGATAATCGCGGTACCCAGCGTGTAAAATACAAAGAGTACGGCAACAGGGCGGGTGAAAAAGCCCAGCACGATCAGGATGGCGGCAGGTACCTCCATTACCACCGCAATAATGGCCGCCAGCATGGGCATGGGTGTACCCAGCGACGTCATATATTGTACGGTCCCGCTAAACCCCGTCAGTTTTGGATAGCCGAAGATAATAAACAGTACGACAAGCGCGATACGACCTATTAACAGCAACAGGTGACGTGCCTGGCCGAAATCTAAATAGCGAAGTGAGTTCATGGCAGAAATACCTCTGCAAGTGGAGTAATTTAAACGTAATACACATTTTCATTCCCTGCCATAAGTCAGATGACTGCACAGTATGTTAAATTTTCGTTAATTTATAGCAGGCTATCGACTTGCTTAATTTTTGTATTCTCGCCAGACTATGGCCTCCATTTCGGGAGGGATTCATGGTCTTGCATTCCACGCGCTGGCTGGCGCTCAGTTATTTCACCTATTTCTTTAGCTACGGTATTTTTCTGCCTTTCTGGAGCGTCTGGCTCAAGGGGATCGGCCTGACGCCCGAGACCATAGGTATCCTGCTTGGCGCTGGTCTGGTGGCACGTTTCCTGGGAAGCCTGCTGATCGCACCGCGCGTCAGCGATCCCTCCTTGCTGATTAAGGCGGTACGCATTCTGGCGCTGTTGACGCTGGTCTTTGTCGCCTGTTTCTGGGTGAGCCACCAGTTTGCATGGCTGATGGTGGTGATGGTCGGTTTTAACCTCTTTTTCTCGCCGCTGGTTCCGCTGACGGATGCCCTGGCAAACACCTGGCAAAAACAGATAACGATGGATTATGGCCGCGTGCGGCTGTGGGGCTCAATTGCCTTTGTCATCGGCTCTGCACTGGTGGGTAAACTGGTTAGCCTTTACGATTACCGTGCGATCCTTGCGCTGCTGAGTATCGGCATTGCCTCCATGCTGCTGGGGATGCTGTTGCGTCCATCGGTAATGCCGCAAGGTGAGAGCCGTCATCAGGAAAGCGCCGGCTGGCCGGCCTGGCGAAGCCTGGTGGCACAAAGCTGGCGTTTCCTGGCCTGCGTCTGTCTGCTGCAGGGCGCGCACGCGGCGTACTATGGTTTCAGCGCCATCTACTGGCAGGGGGCTGGGTACTCCGCATCTGCAGTGGGTTACCTGTGGTCGCTCGGTGTGGTCGCTGAGGTGATTATCTTCGCGCTGAGCAAAAAGCTGTTCCGGCGCTTCGGCGCGCGCGATCTGCTCCTGCTTTCTGCAGTCTGTGGTGTCGTACGGTGGGGCATTATGGGCTGGACGACGGAACTGCCGTGGCTGATCGTGGCGCAAATTCTGCACTGCGGCACCTTCACGGTATGTCACCTGGCGGCCATGCGCTATATCGCCGCGCGTGAAGGCGGGGATGTCATTCGGTTGCAGTCGGTTTATTCGGCGGTGGCGATGGGCGGCAGCATTGCGGTGATGACGGTCTTTGCGGGCTTCCTTTACCAGCATCTGGGACACGGGGTCTTCTGGGTCATGGCGCTTGTCGCCCTACCGGCGATGTTCGTTCGTCCTAAAGTCGCCGCGCGCGCGTAGCTACGATTCCAGCATGGCGCGAATATGTTCTTGCTGCTGCGTGTTCAGCGTCTCAACGGCGTGGATCAGCGGTGGTGAGAACAGGGGCAGGGCGGTCGGATAAGGGGTGATGACCAGCGCCGCTTCGCGCGGTGCCCCCTCTTTCTGATAGGCCTGCAGCGTCTGATATCGAATGTTGAGCGGCAGCAACGTCAATTCGCGCAGTTGCTGCTCTATCACGTCCTCACAGGATTTATCCTCTCCCGTCAATAACACCACCTGCTTCTCATGCAGATCGGTCTCCTGCATCAGCCAGGCGCCGAAAATGACCGCCACCAGGCTCATCTCTTCATCAGAAAAACGCAGCCCGAATTCCGCTTCCAGCTCAAACAACGCCTCTTTGGTGGTGCGTAACAGGCGGGGGTAGAGACGATGGATCTCTTCCGGCAGGCTATTGTCGATGCCTATCTCAAACAGCGAACGGTCCAGCGCCTGGGCCAGATGAATATAAAGCTGATCGGTCAGCCCCTGTTCATCGCTGAAGTTCATCCCGGTTTGCGCCCGAAAACGGGCGACCATGCGCACAATTGCCCGGCGCAGACGCTGATCCTGCTGATGCTTATCAAGCACAGGGTCAGGAGTGCGCAGCATCATAAACAGCAGCGCGAGAAAAAGTTGTTCATCGCTGTGGGTCCCTTGTGGCACACGGCGTTTCCAGTGACGAACAATCTCCTGAGCGGTGAAATATTCCCCTCTTGATTGCGTCCAGTTACGCTGCACCGATGAAAACTGCGGGGTATTCCCCAGATGATGCTGCATCAGGCAATACTGCAGATAGAGCTGCAAAAACTGTACGTCCCGGCAATCAAACGGGCGCTGAAGCTTGCGCGAGCAGAAGCTGATCAACGCCCGCAGGTTGGTATCGTCATAGAGAGGCCGGGCAATGCCCTGCTGTTTAAGCGCGGTTTTCAGCGCGGGGGTAAACTGATGCGAAACGAATTGCGGACACAGCCGCATAGCCCTGCGCAGCCAGTGCAGCAGGCATAAACGTTGATTCAGGGCTGAGCCTTCAATCCGGTAGCTGCCGTCATGGTACGTGACGATGTCGAGCCGGTGATAGCGCTGGATTTCATCGCGCGTCTCGGCTATATCTTGCCGTGCCATAGCGTCGTCCACGCCATTGGCAGCGATAATGCTCTGTGCGGTAACGGCAGCATCGGGCAGGTAAAGCATTAAAAGCACCTGGCAGCGGCGCTGCGAACTGGAAAGCACAGATGGAATTTCAAGCGTCGTCATCATCTGTCGGGTATCCAGTGGGAATGTTTGATAAGAATAGCTAAAGGATGGGCGCTGAAAAGCGCGCCGGCAGGCCTTTCACTCAGGATTGCTGGCGAACATCACAGAATTTATGACGTGAGGAATTGATGCAAACAGTTAAACAAAGCGCAATGGCGTTATTTTTGACGGTGATCCCCTTTGCTGTCGTCGCGCATCCTCACAGTTTTATCAGCCTGAAAACCGAGCTGGTAACGGACGGAACGCAGCTCAGTGGCCTGAAAATGCGCTGGACGATGGATGAAATCACCTCGGCTGACCTGCTGTACGATGCCGGGAATGCAAAACCCGGGGATGAAATCTGGAAAAAGCTGGCGGCGGAAGTGATGGCCAACGTGCTTGGTCAGCACTATTTCACCGAGTTCTGGCATAACGGACAAAAAGTGAAATTTATGAATCGGCCGACGGAATATGGCATGACCCGCGACGGACATCAGGCGGTACTGACGTTTGTCCTGCCGCTGGCGCATCCGCAACCGCTGGCTGGGCAGACCTATACGTTTTCCACCTTTGATCCCACTTACTATGTCGATATGCATTACGCAGAGGGGAGTGATGTGACGCTACCGGCAGCCCTGCAAAAAACCTGCAAGATGGCAATGCACACGCCAAAACCGAGCGAAGAGACGCTCAATTTTGCGGTCTCTCTCGATAAAGAAGATGCACCACCCGAAGACATGGAGCTGGGTAAACAGTTCGCACAGCAGGTGACGTTGCAATGTCAGTGATCGCGTCTCCGGCACGAAAATCACGCCGCTGGCTTCATCTCTGGCCGCTGGCGCTCTTTTTGCTGCTGGCCGTGTGCGGCGCGTTGTGGCTATGGCACGCCTGGCCGCAGGTGATGATGAAAAGCATTGTCTGGCAGCGCGAGGTCAACCAGCAGATGAGTGGCTTACTGAAGGCGGTGGCGGAAAACCCGACGAAGGCAGGCGGTTCTCTTCTGGCCTTCAGTTTTCTCTACGGTGTCCTGCATGCGCTGGGGCCGGGACACGGCAAAATCGTGATCGCGACCTGGCTTGCGACCCATCCGTCCAGGCTCAAATCAAGCATCGGGTTGACCCTCGCATCTTCGCTGCTTCAGGGCGGCGTGGCGATTGCGCTGGTGGTGGTCGTCCTGTCGTTATTACGCCTTCCTGCTCGTCAGCTGCATATCAGCAGTTTCTGGCTGGAGAAGGGGAGTTATGCGCTGGTCGGTGTGCTGGGTCTGCTCTTGTGCTGGCGGGCACTGAAAAAACTGCGGGCTTTGCTGCACAAACCCCAGTTCAGAGCTTTTACGCCGCACCATGAACACACTGCAAACTGCGGCTGTGGACATCAGCATCTGCCGACGCAGGCGCAGCTGCAGAACGGTGATGACTGGCGAGCGCGGCTGATGGTTGTGCTCTCAATGGGCATGCGTCCGTGTTCAGGGGCAATCATGGTGCTGCTGTTCAGTAAGGTGATGGGTGTATTTGGCTGGGGAATGCTCTCGGCATTGGCCATGGCGGCCGGGACGTCACTCACGATTTCGTCACTGGCACTGCTGGTGCACAGTTTCCGTCAACTGGCGGTCAAACTCAGCGGCAATAAAACGCCGGTGCTGTGGCGGCAGGTCGGATGGACAACGCTCGCGCTGGCGGGCGGGATGATTCTGCTGGTGGCTGCGGTAACGATGTGGATGAGCGCGGTGCCGGTGGGAAGGGGATTAAGGCCGTTTTAGTCAGGTACAGCATGGTGCCCTTTCCCGGCGGGAGAGGGCACCGCAGGCTGGATTAACGCTTCAGCGCGTCGCTCAGCTCATCACGCATGTTTGCCAGCATGGCTTTAACAACACGTGGGTTACCTGCAACGATGTTGCCGGTCGTCAGATGGTTGTGGCCGCCGGTGAAATCGCAAACAATGGCGCCTGATTCACGCGCGATCAGCTCGCCCGCTGCAAAATCCCACGGCTTCAGTGACAGCTCAAAGTAACCGTCAACGCGACCGGTAGCCACATAGGCCAGGTCCAGCGCGGCAGAACCGGTGCGACGGAAGTCCGCGCATTCGGTGAACAGTTTGCCCAGAATATTCATGTAAGTGGTTGCGTGCTGCTTCGCCTTGAACGGGAAGCCGGTCGCCAGAATGGTACCGTCGAGGTCGCGTGCATTGCTGCAGCGCAGACGGTAGCCGTTCAGCTGCGCGCCCTGACCGCGGGTTGCGGTGAACAGTTCGTTACGCATTGGATCGTAAACCACGGCGACTTCAGTACGGCCTTTAATGCGTACTGCGATAGACACGGAGAAGTGTGGCAGACGTTTGACGAAGTTGGTGGTGCCATCCAGTGGATCGATAACCCATTGAACATCCTGATCGGTACCTTCAAGTTCACCGCTTTCTTCGGTGATGATGGTGTGCTGCGGGTAAGATTTGCGGATGGTATCGATAATAATCGCTTCAGCGGCTTTATCGACGTTGGTTACGAAATCATTGCTGCCTTTCTGGCTGGTTTCAACAGAATCTGGCGTTTCGTAGTGTTTGGCAATTACATTACCCGCCTTGCGCGCTGCGCGCACGGCGATGGTCAGCATCGGATGCATCGGTCTCTCTCACTGGATGTTAAAGAACGGGAAAATCGGCGCAGAGTATAGCAGCGAGATCGGAATATGTCTCTCGTTTATGATAATATGGCCGAATATTCTTCAGACACAGAATCCAGACATTAAAACTATGCTGCAAAACATTCGAATCGTGCTGGTCGAAACATCGCACACTGGCAATATGGGCTCCGTAGCCCGCGCTATGAAAACCATGGGCTTAACGAACCTGTGGCTGGTTAACCCACTGGTGAAACCCGACTCACAGGCTATCGCTCTGGCTGCGGGCGCCAGCGATGTCATTGGTAACGCGCAGATCGTGGATACTCTGGACGAAGCCCTGGCAGGGTGCAGTCTGGTGGTCGGGACTAGCGCCCGCTCCCGTACACTGCCGTGGCCGATGCTGGATCCGCGTGAATGCGGTCTGAAAAGCGTCTCTGAAGCCGAACAGGCTCCTGTAGCGCTGGTGTTTGGCCGTGAACGCGTGGGCCTGACCAACGATGAACTGCAGAAGTGCCATTACCACGTGGCCATTGCCGCTAACCCGGAATACAGCTCCCTGAACCTGGCAATGGCCGTTCAGGTGATTGCCTATGAAGTGCGTATGGCGTGGCTGGCGACGCAGGAAAAAGCAACCGCAGAGCCGCAGGAAGAGGCCGTCTACCCGCTGGTGGACGATCTGGAGCGCTTCTATGGTCACCTGGAGCAGACCCTGCTCTCTACCGGTTTCATCCGTGAAGGTCACCCGGGGCAGGTAATGAACAAGCTGCGCCGCCTGTTTACCCGTGCACGTCCGGAAAGCCAGGAACTGAACATTCTGCGCGGGATTCTGGCGTCGATTGAGCAAAAGAATAAAGAGTAGTGCCCATCCTGGTGATACGGCACGGAAGGTTAAATACCTGACTAAAACAGTCAAGTAAATAGTTGACCATTTTAGTCAGGAATGTCAGACTTGGCCCTGCTATGCAATACCCCCATTTTACTATAAAAAACCCCGGGCAGGGGCGAGTTTGAGGTTAAGTAAGACATGAGACTGACATCTAAAGGGCGTTATGCCGTGACCGCGATGCTGGACGTTGCGCTCAACTCCGAAGCGGGCCCGGTTCCGTTGGCTGATATTTCTGAACGACAAGGGATCTCCCTCTCCTATCTGGAGCAGCTGTTCTCCAGACTGCGTAAAAATGGACTGGTTTCCAGCGTTCGTGGCCCAGGCGGCGGTTATCTGCTGGGTAAAGACGCGGGCAGTATTGCAGTTGGCGAAGTGATCAGTGCCGTTGACGAATCCGTTGATGCGACCCGTTGCCAGGGTAAAGGCGGCTGCCAGGGCGGCGATAAGTGCCTGACCCACGCGCTCTGGCGCGACCTGAGCGATCGTCTGACCGGCTTCCTGAACAACATCACCTTAGGTGAGCTGGTAAATAACCAGGAAGTTCTGGATGTCTCTGGCCGTCAGCACAGCCAGGACTCCCAACGCAGCACCCGCGGGCAGGACGCGATCGACGTCAAATTACGCGCGTAATAAAAAGATAAGTATTTCAGAATCAGGCCGGAGCGTTCGCTCGCTCCGTGTACTCGGTCGTACATCCAGCCGGTTGCCTGATTCCTTGCATTGAAGCGATGTACGGAGTTTATAGAGCAATGAAATTACCGATTTATCTCGACTACTCCGCAACCACGCCGGTGGACCCGCGTGTTGCCGAGAAAATGATGCAGTGTCTGACCCTGGACGGAAACTTTGGTAACCCAGCTTCCCGTTCACACCGTTTTGGCTGGCATGCTGAAGAGGCGGTAGATATCGCCCGTAATCAGATTGCTGACCTGGTGGGTGCCGACCCGCGTGAGATTGTATTCACCTCCGGTGCGACCGAATCCGATAACCTGGCGATCAAAGGTGCGGCCAACTTTTATCAGAAAAAAGGCAAGCACATCATCACCAGCAAAACCGAACACAAAGCCGTGCTGGATACCTGCCGTCAGCTCGAGCGTGAAGGTTTCGACGTGACTTACCTGGCACCACAGAGCAACGGTATCATCGACCTGAAAGAGCTCGAAGCGGCCATGCGTGATGACACCATTCTGGTCTCCATCATGCACGTAAACAACGAAATTGGCGTTGTGCAAGATATCGCGACCATCGGCGAAATGTGCCGTGCGCGCGGCATCATCTACCACGTAGACGCCACCCAGAGCGTGGGCAAACTGCCTATCGATCTGAGCCAGCTGAAAGTGGACCTGATGTCCTTCTCCGGCCACAAAATCTATGGCCCGAAAGGTATTGGTGCACTGTACGTTCGTCGTAAACCGCGTATCCGCATCGAAGCACAGATGCACGGTGGCGGTCACGAGCGCGGTATGCGTTCCGGTACGCTGCCTGTTCACCAGATCGTGGGTATGGGCGAAGCTTACCGTATTGCGAAAGAAGAGATGGAAACCGAGATGGCGCGCCTGCGCACGCTGCGTAACCGTCTGTGGGATGGCGTGAAAGATATGGAAGAAGTGTATCTGAACGGCGATCTCGAACAGGGCGCACCAAACATTCTCAACGTCAGCTTCAACTATGTTGAAGGTGAATCGCTGATTATGGCGCTGAAAGACCTGGCGGTTTCTTCCGGTTCTGCCTGTACGTCTGCAAGCCTGGAGCCATCCTATGTGCTGCGCGCACTGGGCATGACTGACGAGCTGGCACACAGCTCTATCCGTTTCTCTTTAGGTCGTTTCACTACCGAAGAAGAGATTGACTACACCATCAAGCTGGTTCGCAACTCCATCGGTCGTCTGCGTGACCTTTCTCCACTGTGGGAAATGTTCAAGCAGGGCGTGGATCTGAACAGCATTGAATGGTCACATCACTAATCGGTACATAAGGAGAATTCAACATGGCATACAGCGAAAAAGTTATTGATCATTACGAGAACCCGCGCAACGTTGGCTCTTTTGACAACAGCGACGAAAGCGTAGGTAGCGGTATGGTCGGTGCGCCAGCGTGTGGCGACGTGATGAAGCTGCAGATTAAAGTCAACAATGAAGGTATCATTGAAGACGCGCGCTTCAAGACCTACGGCTGCGGTTCTGCTATCGCCTCCAGCTCGCTGGTCACCGAATGGGTGAAGGGCAAGTCTCTGGACGAAGCACAGGCAATCAAGAACACGGATATTGCTGAAGAACTCGAACTGCCACCCGTGAAAATTCACTGTTCTATCCTGGCAGAAGACGCGATCAAAGCCGCCATTGCGGATTACAAAAGCAAACGTGAAGCAAAATAATTGAGGTTTGAGTATGTCGATTACCCTTAGCGACAGCGCTGCCGCGCGAGTAAGCTCTTTTCTGGCGAACCGTGGTAAAGGCTTTGGCCTGCGACTGGGCGTACGTACCTCCGGCTGTTCTGGTATGGCTTACGTACTGGAGTTTGTTGACGAACCGGCGTCTGATGACACCGTATTTGAAGACAAGGGCGTGAAGGTGGTGGTCGATGGCAAAAGCCTGCAATTCCTCAATGGCACTCAGCTGGACTTTGTAAAAGAAGGCCTGAACGAAGGGTTCAAATTCACGAACCCGAACGTCAAAGACGAGTGTGGTTGCGGCGAAAGCTTCCACGTTTAACCGCGCGTCATCCGAAACCCCACCGCAGGACTCCTGTGCGTGGGGTTTGTTCTAACAGGCTACCCCTGAGATTGTTATGGATTACTTCACTCTCTTCGGACTACCCGCTCAATACCCGATTGATCTGCAGGCGCTGACGATCCGCTTCCAGGATCTGCAGCGTCAGTATCATCCGGATAAATTCGCCAGTGGTACTCAGTCAGAGCAATTGGCTGCGGTATCGCAATCTGCGACCATCAATCAGGCCTGGCAGACGCTGCGCCATCCACTGTCTCGCGCTGAGTATCTGCTCTCGATTCATGGGTTTGATCTGGCGAGTGAACAGCACACCGTGCGTGATACGGCGTTTTTGATGGAACAGCTGGAACTGCGTGAAGAGCTGGATGAGATTGAACAGGCCAAAGATGAAGCGCGTCTGGAAAGCTTCATCAAGCGCGTAAAAGGCATGTTCGATACCCGCCATCAACTGATGGTTGAGCAACTGAACAACGAGACCTGGGATGTGGCGGCAGACACTGTGCGCAAACTCCGTTTTCTCGATAAACTGCGAAGCAGTGCTGAACAACTCGAAGAAAAGCTGCTCGATTTTTAATTTCGGAAGCAATTATGGCCTTATTACAAATTAGTGAGCCTGGCTTAAGTGCCGCACCGCACCAGCGTCGTCTGGCGGTAGGTATTGATCTGGGCACCACCAATTCTCTCGTGGCGACCGTGCGAAGCGGCCAGGCGGAAACGTTGGCTGACGAGCAGGGCCGTCATCTGCTGCCTTCCGTGGTCCACTACCAACAGCAGGGCCACGCGGTTGGCTACGACGCACGCGCGAACGCCGCGCGCGATCCGGCGAACACCATCAGTTCCGTAAAACGCATGATGGGCCGCTCCCTCGCCGATATTCAGACCCGTTATCCGCATCTGCCGTATCAGCTGCAGGCCAGTGAAAACGGCCTGCCAATGATTGCCACGGCAGCGGGGCTGCTGAACCCTATCCGCGTTTCTGCTGATATCCTCAAAGCGCTGGCGGCGCGTGCTACGGCAACGCTCGGCGGCGATCTCGATGGCGTGGTCATTACCGTTCCGGCCTACTTTGATGATGCACAGCGTCAGGGCACCAAAGACGCGGCGCGTCTGGCGGGACTGCACGTTCTGCGCCTGCTGAACGAACCGACGGCGGCCGCCATTGCCTACGGCCTGGACTCCGGTCAGGAAGGGGTGATTGCGGTTTACGATCTGGGTGGCGGGACCTTTGATATTTCTATCCTGCGCTTAAGCCGTGGGGTGTTTGAAGTGCTGGCTACCGGCGGTGATTCTGCGCTGGGTGGCGATGACTTCGACCATCTGCTGGCCGATTTCATTCGCGAGCAGGCGGGTATTCCCGATCGCAGCGATGCACGCGTGCAGCGTGAACTGCTGGACGTGGCCATCGACGCGAAAATCGCGCTGAGCGATGCGCAGTCTGTCACCGTCAACGTGGCGGGCTGGCAGGGGGAAATCACCCGGGAACAGTTTAACGACCTGATCGCGCCTTTGGTGAAACGCACCCTGCTGGCCTGCCGTCGCGCACTGAAAGATGCGGGCGTTGAGGCTGACGAGGTGCTGGAAGTGGTCATGGTTGGCGGCTCCACGCGCGTACCGCTGGTGCGTGAACGGGTGGGTGAATTCTTTGGCCGCACGCCGCTGACGTCCATCGACCCGGATAAAGTGGTTGCCGTGGGCGCGGCTATCCAGGCGGATATTCTGGTCGGCAACAAGCCGGACAGCGAGATGTTGCTGCTGGATGTTATTCCGCTCTCCCTGGGTTTAGAAACCATGGGAGGACTGGTGGAGAAAGTCATTCCGCGTAACACCACCATTCCGGTGGCGCGCGCGCAGGAATTCACCACCTTCAAAGACGGCCAGACCGCGATGTCCATCCATGTGATGCAGGGCGAGCGCGAGCTGGTGCAGGACTGTCGTTCACTGGCGCGCTTTGCGCTGCGCGGTATTCCTGCGCTGCCTGCGGGCGGTGCGCATATTCGCGTTACCTTCCAGGTGGATGCGGACGGCCTGCTGAGCGTCACGGCGATGGAGAAATCCACCGGCGTTGAGTCGTCTATCCAGGTGAAGCCGTCCTACGGCCTGACCGATGGTGAGATCGCCTCCATGATTCAGGATTCAATGAGCTACGCCGAACAGGATGTGAAGGCGCGTATGCTGGCAGAACAGAAAGTTGAAGCCGCACGCGTGCTGGAAAGTCTGAACGGTGCGCTCGCTGCCGACGCCGCGCTGTTAAGCGCCGCTGAGCGTCAGGTGATTGACGAGGCTGCCGCGCGCTTAAGCGCAGTGGCCGAAGGCAATGATGCTGATGCAATAGAAGAAGCCATTAAAAACGTTGATAAACAAACCCAGGACTTTGCTGCTCGCCGCATGGACAAATCTGTCCGCGTCGCGCTGAAAGGCCAGTCCGTGGACGAGGTTTAATATGCCAAAGATTGTTATTTTGCCTCATGCGGACCTCTGTCCGGATGGTGCTGTTCTGGAAGCGAAGACCGGTGAGACCATTCTCGATGTTGCCCTGCGTAACGGTATCGAAGTGGAACACGCCTGTGAAAAATCCTGTGCCTGCACAACCTGCCACTGCATCGTGCGTGAAGGTTTTGACTCTCTGGCCGAGAGCACCGAAGATGAAGACGACATGCTGGATAAAGCATGGGGTCTGGAGCCAGACAGCCGTTTGAGCTGCCAGGCTCTGGTGACCGATGAAGATCTGGTCGTGGAATTCCCACGCTACACCATCAACCACGCACGCGAGCACTGATATGGGACTGAAGTGGACTGACAGCCGTGAAATCGGCGAAGCGCTCTACGACGCTAACCCGGATCTCGATCCTAAAACCGTACGCTTCACTGATATGCATCAGTGGATCTGCGATTTAGACGATTTTGACGACGATCCAAACGCATCCAATGAAAAAATTCTGGAGGCGATTCTGTTAGTCTGGTTAGATGAAGCAGAATAAATCACCTTACGGGCTGCCTTCAGGCGGCCCGTTTGCTAATAAGGATAAATAAAATGACCGAAGCGATGAAGATTACGATCTCGAATCAGCCTGCTGACGCGCGCTGGGGCGAGAAAGCCACCTACAGTATCAACAACGACGGTATTACCCTGCACCTGACTGGCAACGATGATTTGGGTCTGATCCAGCGCGCGGCGCGCAAAATTGATGGTCTGGGCATTAAACATGTCACCCTTGACGGCGAAGGTTGGGATATCGACCGCAGCTGGGCATTCTGGGCGGGTTACAAAGGACCGAAAGGCAGCCGTAAAATCGAGTGGGCGACGCTCGACGAAGCGGGTCAGAAAGAGCTGGAAAGCCGTCTGACCATTATCGACTGGGTGCGCGATACCATTAACGCCCCGGCAGAAGAACTGGGTCCTGAACAACTTGCGCAGCGCGCCGTTGACCTGCTGTGCGGCGTGGCGGGCGACAAAATGTCTTACCGCATCACCAAAGGTGAAGACCTGCGCGAGCAGAACTATATGGGGATCCACACCGTGGGTCGCGGTTCCGAGCGTCCTCCGGTATTGCTGGCGCTGGATTACAACCCAACCGGTGATAAAGCAGCACCGGTATTTGCCTGCCTGGTCGGGAAAGGCATCACGTTCGATACCGGCGGTTACAGCCTGAAGCAGAGCGCGTTCATGGACTCCATGAAGTCCGATATGGGCGGCGCGGCAACCATCACCGGCGCGCTGGCGTTTGCCATTACGCGCGGTCTGAACAAGCGCGTGAAGCTTTACCTGTGCTGTGCGGACAACATGGTGAGCGGTAATGCCTTTAAGCTCGGCGACATCATTCGCTACCGTAACGGTAAAAACGTGGAAGTCATGAACACCGATGCGGAAGGTCGTCTGGTGCTGGCCGATGGTCTCATCGACGCGTCTGCGCAGAAGCCAGAGCTGATTATCGACATGGCGACCCTGACCGGTGCGGCGAAAACCGCGCTGGGCAACGACTACCATGCGCTGTTCAGCTTTGACGACAAACTGGCAGCCCGTCTGCTGGCAAGCGCGGCCGCGGAGAACGAACCGTTCTGGCGTCTGCCGCTGGCCGAATTCCACCGCAGCCAGCTGCCGTCTAACTTCGCCGAACTGAACAATACCGCGAGCGCAGCCTATCCGGCGGGTGCGAGCACGGCGGCCGGCTTCCTGTCTCACTTCGTTGAGAACTATCACGAGGGCTGGCTGCACATCGACTGCTCCGCAACCTACCGTAAAGCGGCCGTTGAGCAGTGGTCTGCAGGGGCAACGGGACTGGGCGTGCGTACTATCGCGAACCTGCTGACTGCCGAGTAATTGTCTTTGTCCGGCGGCGCTGTGCTTGTCCGGGCCTATGGTTTTGTAGGCCTGTTAGCCTTGCGCCAGCCGACATTATGTTGAAGTAACCAAACTATGTCTGAAACGAAAAACGAATTAGAAACTCTGCTGGAACAGGCGGCGAGCGAGCCCGCCCACCGTCCGGCATTTTTCCGCACGTTGCTGGAGTCCACCGTCTGGGTTCCGGGTACCGCAGTGGAAGGCGAACAGGTTGTTGAAGACAGCGCGCTGGACCTGCTCCACTGGGAGAAAGACGACGGCACGTCGGTGATCCCGTTCTTCACTTCGCTGGAAGCGCTGCAGCAGGCTGTTGAAGACGAGCAGGCGTTCGTGGTGATGCCGGTGCGCACTCTGTTCGAAATGACGCTGGGCCAGACCTTGTTCCTCAACGCCAAACTGCCAACCGGGAAAGAGTTCACCCCGCGTGAAATCAACCATCTGATTGGCGAGGAGGGCAACCCGCTCAGTACGCAGGAAGTGCTGGAAGGGGGCGAAACGCTGCTGTTGTCTGAAGTAGCCGACCCCCCTGCGCAGATGATTGATTCGCTGACCACGCTGTTCAAAACCCTCAAACCCGTGAGGCGCGCGTTCCTCTGCTCTGTTAAAGAGAGCACGGATGAACAGCCGGTACTGCTGATTGGCATTGAAGCAGACGGCGATATCGAGGAGATTATTCAGGCTACGGGCAGTGTTGCCACCGATACGCTGCCGGGTGATGAGCCGATCGATATCTGTCAGGTGAAGAAGGATGAGAAGGGCATCAGCCACTTTATTACCGAACACATCACGCCGTTTTACGAGCGTCGCTGGGGCGGATTCCTGCGCGATCTCAAAACCACCCGCATTATCTGATTACGCGGGGTGATTTTTCACCCCGTCGCTTCCAGCAGCAATAAATCCATCAGCAGGACCAGATTCGACTCAAACGACGTCACGCCAGCGGCTTCTGCGGCGTAATGTACCGCCTCGTCATATAAGGCAAAGTGCAGGTCTGCCATTCCCGCCAGCGTATTGGCCGAAGCGCGCGTAAAAGCCACGACCGTCATCCCCACGTTTTTCGCGATCCGCGCTTTATCCAGCACCTGTTCGGTTTCACCGCTGCGTGAGACGGCGATAAACACCTGATACCGCGCAGCGTTGCTGAGGAAAATGTTTCGGCTATCGCCCGGCCCGGAAATAAACGCCGTTTTACCCAGCACCTGCAATTTCTTGGTGAGGTACTCGGCGAAGAGATAAGAGAAGCCGGCGCCATAAAGAAAGAAGCTCTCTTTCTGGCGCAGTAACGTCGAAAATTGCGCGCGCTTCTCCTGCGTTACCCACTGAAAGGTTTGCTGATAGTTCGCGATAAATTGACTGAAAAGCGCCGGCAGTTCGGGGCGCTGTTGTGCCTGCGCAGCGATATACGGCGTCTCGGTTAACAGCTGTTTGCAGTGCCAGATAAATTCGCTGAAACCGCTGAAGCCTAATTTCTGACACAGACGCATAATGGTGGCGGTTGAGACGAACGTCGCCTGCGCCAGTTCGCGCACCGTAATATTGCCCACCAGCAGAGGATGCTCTGTGAGGTGGGCCAGCACGCGATATTCCGCGCGGGTCAGTGACGCCCCGCGCGTTAACAGCGTGGCCAGACGGTTATCCATTATTTGGCCGGTTCAACGGGCAAATCGTCTCGTGCACCCCATTCACTCCAGGCGCCATCATAGAGCGTCACGTCGTTTACACCGAGTGTGGCGAGCGCCAGAATCACCACGCAGGCCGTGACGCCGGACCCGCAGCTGGCAATAACGGGACGATGCACATCCACGCCCTGACGATCAAAAATGGCGCGCAGCTCATCGGTCGTTTTTAATTCACCTTCAAACACCAGATCGCCCCACGGCACATTCAACGCGCCGGGAATATGGCCGCGCTTCAGCCCCGGACGTGGTTCATCCGCCTGGGCGTTAAAGCGCGCTGCAGGGCGGGCATCGACAATTTGCGCCGTTTTTTCATGGCTGACCACCAGCACGTCGGTCAGACGTTTTACCTGATGCGCATCAAACGTCGCGTCGAACTCGCCTTCCGGCAGCGTCACGTCGCCCTGCTGTAATGGCAGTTCATCACGCTTCCAGCCCGCGAGGCCGCCTGCCAGAATTGAGACTTTCTCCACGCCAAAGTTTTTCAGCATCCACCAGGCGCGCGGTGCGGAGAAGAGGTTACCTTCATCGTAAACCACGAGGTGTTTGTCACGATTAACGCCAAGTTCGCGCATCGCCACGGAGAACGCTTCCGGGCGCGGCAGCATGTGCGGGAGAGGGGAGTTATGGTCGGACAGGGCTTCAATATCAAAAAATACCGCGCCCGGCAAATGCCCTGCGCGGTATTCTGCGACCATATCGCGAAGGTGTTCCTGCCCGGCAGGTGCCATACGCGCGTCAATAATCTGTACTTCCGGATCGTCACCGTGCTCAATCAGCCAGTCGGCGGCGACAAAATATGAGGTGGACATGGGTTGCCTCCATTCTTTTCCGTAAAAAAGGATTGTCGGTGTTTTTTCTGACACCGACAAGCAAACCACATTCAACTCGCGAGCACGACCCTATTTTTTCACCGCTTCACCGTTCTGCCAGGCTTTTTGCAGCGCAGGCCAGTAGTCACGGTTGGCGTCAATCATGTCATCGAGAATCGCTTTTGCGTGCTCCATGGTAGGCACGGTACGGTTCAGGGTGAACGCCTGCAGTGCTTTTTCGTAGCTGCCTTCAATGGTCGCTTCCACCAGCAGCTGTTCAGAGGCGAGCTGCTGCTGAAGCAGCGTCTGATGGAACAGCGGGACCCGACCCACGCGGATCGGCTCTGGCCCTTCAGAGGTGATGTAGGCCGGGACTTCCACCACCGCATCGTACGGCAGATTGGTTATCGCCCCGCGGTTTTCCACCATTACCAGATGGCGCTGACGCAGGTTAAATGCCAGCGAGCAGGCGACATCGACAATAAACTCGCCGTGGACGCCCACGTGGAAGGCATCCGGTAAAATCCCGGTACGCTTATACTCTTCTGCGGCGGCAAACAGCTTTTTCTCACGCCCGTTCATCACTTCGTTCGCGCGGGTGTAGTCCGGATTCTGATGTTCCACAATCTGGTTTGGCATCAGGTAGTACTGCAGATAGGGGTTTGGCAGATATTCCGGGAAGTTATCCATGATGGGCTTGATGTTGCGCCAGGTTTTCACCCACGACGGATCCGAGTGCTGCGGGTCGGTTTTGGCCGCATCTTCCGTCAGCAGGCCGAACCTCGCGATATGCCGACGCAGTTCCGGCAGCTTGTCCTCGCCGTCCACCCGCACGCGGGTAAACCAGCCGAAGTGGTTCAGACCAAAGTAGTCCACCTCCAGCTTGTGGCGGTCCACACCCAAAATGGCCCCCATGTTACGCATCGCCGCCACTGGCATATCGCAGATATTAAGCACGCGGGCGTCCGGTCGCAGGCGGCGCACCCCTTCCGCAACGATCGCTGCCGGGTTGGAATAGTTCACGATCCAGGCTTTTTCATGCGCGTAGCGATCCACCAGATCGATCAGCTCGACCATCGGCAGGATCGTGCGCAGGCCGTATGCCAGCCCGCCAGGACCGCAGGTTTCCTGGCCCACCACGCCGTGGCGTAGCGGAATCTTCTCATCCTGCTCACGCATCCTGTACTGGCCGACACGCATCTGGGCGAAGACAAAGTGCGCCCCGCTGAACGCGACTTCCGGGTCTGTGGTCACGGTGAAGGTAATGCTCTGGCTATGGTCGCGAATGACCTTCTCCACCACCGGTGCAATGGTGTTCTGGCGTGCTTCGTCGATATCGTAGAGGCGAATCTCGGCCAGCGGGAAGTCCTGCAGGCGTACCATCAGGCTTTTCACGATACCTGGCGTATAGGTGCTGCCGCCACCGGCAATCGACAGAATAAAAGGGGGTGTAAACATCTTTAGCTCCTCTCAGAGAAACGTCTCAACGGCTTCTCGCATTTTTTTGACATGCAGCCCGTAGACCACCTGAACGTTGTTACCTTGTTTGATAATCCCTTTCGCGCCGGTCGCTTTAAGACGCGGCTCGTCGATGATGGAGACATCCTTCACCGTGACGCGTAAGCGGGTGTAGCAGTTATCCACTACCTCAATGTTTTCCCGGCCTCCCAGTCCCACCACGATGGATTCACCCAGCCCGTCATTGTTCCCCTTCGCCTGATACTCCTGTTTGCTGTACAGGCGCGTCTCCTGATCGTCATCCTCGCGTCCAGGCGTCTTCATGTTGAAGCGCAGGATCAGGAAGCGGAACACCACAAAATAGAGCGCGAACATGATGAGCCCGACCACGATGTACATCGGCCAGTTGGACTTCTCCGTGCCGAGCGGCAGGTTATAAAGAATAAAATCGATAATTCCGTTAGCGCCGATGGCATGAACACCGAACAGGGAGAAAAGCATCATGCCGATGCCGGTCAGCGCCGCATGTACCACAAACAGCAGCGGAGCGACGAACAGAAACGAAAACTCAATCGGCTCGGTAACGCCCACCAGCAGAGAGGTTAACGCTGCCGGGATCAGGATGGCTTTGGCTGCCGCTTTGCGCTCCGGCCTGGCGGTCATGTACATCGCCAGCGCCGCCGCGGGCAGGCCAAACATTTTGCTGATGCCGCGCGCGTCCCACACTACCGTGCTGCTCAACTGCTTCACTTCCGGACAAGCCATTTCGGCGAAATAGATATTGCGTGCGCCCTGATAAACCGTGCCGCATACCTCTTGCGTCCCCCCAAGTTCGGTATACAGGAAGGGGGTATAGACCAGATGATGCAGGCCGGTCGGCACCAGAATGCGTTCCAGGAAGCCGTAAATGGCCACCCCAAAAGGCCCGGAACCTTTGATCGCCAGCGCCAGTGCGCTGATGCCATGCTGGGCAAATGGCCACAGTTCGCTCATCACGACGCCGAGCAGCATTGAGACAGGAAGCATGACGATGGCGACGAAACAGTGGCCGGAATAGATGGCCATCGCGCCGTTAAACTGTACGCCGGAGTATTTGTTGTACAGGTATCCGGACAGCGCCCCGGTCAGGATCCCGGCGAAAACGCCCATCTCCAGCACCTGCACGCCCAGCACCATACTTTGCCCGGCGGCTTTCATCTGGTCAGCGGGGGCCAGTTCGCCCTGGAGCTGCAGCGTAACGTTCATCGCGTTAATGAAAACAACAAAGGTCACCAGGCCGATCAGGGCCGCATAGCCTTTATCACGCGTGGCCAGGCCAATCGGTATCCCGACGGCAAACACCAGCGCCAGGTTAACCAGTACTGACACGGCCGATTTCGCGATAAGCTGACCAACATGCTGAATCAGCGGATGGCCGAGAAACGGCACATACTCTGCGAGGTTACCGTTCCCCAGGACGTTACCAAATGCGATAAACAGACCGACGATCGGTAAGATAAGTACCGGTCCGTACAACGATTTTCCGAAATTTTGTAGGGCGTTCACGGCTCGTTTCATGACTGTCTCTCTTAGTGAACCGCGCACTCGGGGTGCGTCTTGAGCTTAAAGCTAGCAGGCTAAAGGCGAGGTAATCCAGCTATCTTCTTGTTTTAAAAACAAATGACGTAAAAGGTAACATGTGACGTTTGCGACTGTGATCGGCATAGCAGTGCCTGAGTAAAGGCGTCGTCGCTCTGCGAGGTGCTTTCCAGATTCTAAAATTAGACTTTTTGTATTAATGAAACTTGCGGATAATACTTATCCGGAAGACGACCAACAGGCTCCATGGGCCAGGGACAAAGGATGACACCGTTTCGCTTAGCCGCGATTTCTCTCGCGCTGCTTACCACATTTTCGCTTGTCGGCTGTGATAACAGCGACGATAACTCTCAGGTTGCGGCTCCCGCAGCATCCACAGCAACGACACCGAAAGCACCGGAAAAGCCGGACGCTGAAAAGCTGGCAACGCTGGCGGCACAGAGTCAGGGCAAAGCGCTCACCCTGCTGGATACCTCAGAGGTGCAGCTTGATGGCGCGGCCACGCTGGTGCTGACCTTCTCTGTTCCGCTCAATCCCGATCAGGATTTCGCCAAAACAGTGCATGTGGTGGATAAAAAAAGCGGCAAGGTTGACGGGGCGTGGGAACTCGCACCTAACCTGAAAGAGCTACGCCTGCGCCATCTGGAGCCCAACCGCAATCTGGTTGTCACCGTTGAACGTGATTTGCAGGCGCTGAACAAAGCGACATTTGGTATCGATTACGAAAAAGCCCTGACTACCCGGGATGTTGAACCGACGGTCGGTTTTGCCAGCCGTGGCTCGCTGCTGCCGGGCAAGGTGGTGGAAGGTCTGCCGGTAATGGCGCTCAACGTCAACAATGTTGACGTGAATTTCTACCGCGTGAAGCCTGAATCCCTGGCCTCCTTTGTCAGCCAGTGGGAGTACCGTAACTCCCTGACCAATTGGGAGTCCGATAATCTGCTCAAAATGGCGGACCTGGTGTATACCGGCCGGTTTGACCTCAATCCGGCACGCAACACCCGTGAAAAACTGCTGTTGCCGCTGCGGGATATTAAGCCGCTCCAGCAGTCAGGCGTGTACATCGCGGTCATGAATCAGGCCGGGCACTATAACTACAGCAATGCCGCGACGCTCTTTACCTTAAGTGATATTGGGTTGTCCGCTCACCGTTATCATAATCGTCTGGATATTTTCACCCAGAGCCTGGAAGATGGCGCGGCGCAATCCGGCGTTACCGTCACCCTGTTGAATGATAAAGGGCAGACGCTTGCCGAAGCGAACAGCGATGCTGACGGCCACGCAAAACTTGAGACTGACAAAGAAGCCGCGCTGATTCTGGCCAGCAAAGACGGACAGACCACGCTGCTTGACCTCAAGCTTCCGGCCCTCGATCTGGCGGAGTTTGATATCGCAGGTAGCCCTGGCTACAGCAAGCAATTCTTTATGTTTGGCCCGCGCGATCTCTATCGCCCTGGCGAAACGGTGATCCTCAATGGTTTGCTGCGCGACAGCGACGGTAAACCGCTTCCTGCCCAGCCGGTTAAACTCGACGTACTGCGCCCGGACGGACAGGTGGCGCGCACGGTTGTCGTCCAGCCTGAGAACGGCCTCTATCGCTTCAATTATTCCCTGGACGGCGGGGCGCAGACCGGTATGTGGCATATCCGCGCCAATACCGGCGATAACCAACAGCGCCTGTGGGATTTCCACGTTGAAGATTTTATGCCGGAGCGTATGGCGCTTAATCTGACGGGACAAAAAGCGCCGGTTTCCACCGAGGATAACGTCGATTTTAACATTGCGGGTTATTACCTGTATGGCGCACCTGCCAACGGAAATTCCCTGCAAGGCCAGCTTTTCCTGCGACCGCTGCGCGAAGCCGTCGCTGCACTGCCGGGCTTCCAGTTTGGTGATATCGCCGAAGAGAACCTGAGCCGCAGCCTGGATGAAGTTCAGCTAACCCTTGATGAACAGGGGCGCGGACAGGTCTCGACCGAAAGCCAGTGGAAAGAGGCGCATTCACCGCTGCAGCTGATCCTGCAGGCCAGCCTTCTGGAATCGGGCGGTCGCCCGGTGACGCGCCGTGCTGAGCAGGCCATCTGGCCGGCGGCTGATCTGCCGGGTATCCGTCCTCAGTTTGCCAGTAAGGCCGTTTATGACTACCGCACTGACACCACCGTCAACCAGCCGATCGTGGATGAAAACGGCAATGCCAGCTTTGATATCGTCTATGCCGATGCCAGCGGGGCAAAAAAGGCGGTTTCCGGGTTACAGGTTCGCCTGATCCGTGAGCGCCGTGACTACTACTGGAACTGGTCAGAGAGCGATGGCTGGCAGTCACAGTTTGATCAGAAAGACCTGGTTGAGGGCGAGCAGGAGCTGACCCTTAAGGCCGATGAAACCGGTAAAGTGACCTTCCCGGTGGAGTGGGGCTCGTACCGTCTGGAGGTCAAAGCGCCGGACGACATGGTCAGCAGCGTGCGCTTCTGGGCCGGCTACAGCTGGCAGGATAATAGCGACGGCACCGGTGCCGCTCGCCCCGACCGTGTGACCATGAAACTGGACAAGCCTTCCTATCAGCCGGGAGATACCATCCAGCTGCATATCGCTGCTCCGGCGGCGGGTAAAGGCTATGCAATGATCGAGTCCAGCGAAGGGCCGCTGTGGTGGAAAGAGATCGACGTACCGGCCAACGGACTCGATCTCTCAATCCCGGTGGATAAGGCCTGGAAACGTCACGATCTCTATCTCAGCACGCTGGTGGTACGCCCTGGCGATAAATCCAAATCAGCGACGCCGAAACGTGCCGTCGGGTTACTGCATCTGCCGATGGGCGATGAGAATCGCCGCCTGAATGTCGCGCTGGAAAATCCGCAGAAAATGCGGCCAAACCAGACGCTGTCCGTGAAGGTGAAGGCCAGCGTCAAAGAAGGCGCCGTTCCGCAGAAAGTGAATGTGCTGATCTCGGCAGTGGACAGCGGCGTGTTGAACATCACCGATTACGTTACCCCGGATCCGTGGGAAGCGTTCTTCGGTCAGAAGCGCTACGGCGCGGATATCTACGATATTTACGGTCAGGTCATTGAAGGGCAGGGCCGCATGGCTGCACTGCGCTTTGGTGGTGACGGCGATGAGCTTAAGCGCGGCGGTAAACCACCGGTGAACCACGTGACTATCATTGCCCAGCAGGCGCAGCCGGTCGAGCTCGATGCTAACGGTGAAGGGACCGTGACGCTGCCCATTGGAGACTTCAACGGCGAGCTGCGTCTGATGGCGCAGGCCTGGACGGAAGATGATTTCGGCAGCAGCGAAGGTAAAGTAATTGTCGCCGCCCCAATCATTACCGAACTGAACACGCCGCGCTTCCTGGCAAGTGGCGATACCTCACGCCTGACGCTGGATGTGACCAACCTGACGGACCAGCCGCAAACGCTGAACGTTGCCTTTACCGCTACCGGCAAGCTGTCGCTTGAGGGCGCACAGCCGCAGCCCGTGAAGTTACCGCCGGGCGCGCGCAGCACCCTGTTTATCCCGGTACGTGCGCTGGATGGCTACGGTGATGGTGAAGTGACCGCTCAGGTGACCGGCCTGCAGCTGCCGGGCGAGACTTTCGCTGCACAACAGAAGAGCTGGAAAATCGGCGTTCGTCCGGCATTCCCGGCGCAGACCGTTAATACCGGTGCCATGCTGAATCCTGGTGAGTCGTGGAGTGCACCGGCGCAGCACCTTAATGGCTTCTCTCCAGCCACGCTACAGGGACAATTGCTGCTGAGCGGGAAACCGCCTCTGAATCTGGCGCGCTATATTCGTGAGCTGCAGGCATACCCGTATGGCTGTCTGGAGCAAACCACCAGTGGTCTGTTCCCGTCGCTCTACACCAACGCGGCGCAGTTGACCGCGCTTGGCATCAAAGGGGATACGGATGACAAGCGCCGTGCGGCCATTGATATCGGAATCTCCCGTCTGCTGCAGATGCAGCGTGATGACGGAGGTTTCGCGCTTTGGGATAAAAACGGTCCGGAGGAGTACTGGCTCACCGCCTATGTCACTGACTTCCTGGTTCGTGCAGGCGAGCAGGGCTACAGCGTGCCTGCTGAGGCGGTTAACAATGCCAACAGCCGCTTGCTGCGTTACCTGCAGGACCCAGGTATGATGTCCATCCGCTACAGCGATGATACCCAGGCCAGTAAATTTGCGGTGCAGGCCTATGCCGCGCTGGTGCTGGCTCGCCAGCAAAAGGCCCCGCTTGGTGCGTTGCGTGAAATCTGGGAACGTCACGGACAGGCCGCTTCCGGGCTGCCGCTGATGCAGCTGGGGATGGCGCTAAAATTGATGGGCGACGCACCGCGCAGCCAGCAGGCACTGGGTCTGGCCATCAAAACGCCGCGTAACGACAGCAAAAACTGGATGGCCGATTATGGCAGTGCGCTTCGTGATAATGCGCTGATGCTCTCTCTGCTTGAGGAGTACAAGCTTCTGCCGGATGCGCAAAATACGCTGCTGAACGCCTTGTCGGAACAAGCTTTCAGCCAGCGCTGGCTCTCGACCCAGGAGAGTAACGCCCTGTTCTTGGCCGGACGCTCGCTGCAAACTTTATCCGGCGCATGGCAGGCGCAAACGTCTCTGGCGGATACTGCATCAGGCGGTGATAAAGCCCAGGTACAGAATGTGAACGGCGACCAGCTTGGCGCGCTGCAGGTGACCAATACCGGTAGCACACCGCTGTGGGTACGACTTGATAGCACCGGTTATCCGGCATCTGCACCTCAGCCATCGTCTAACGTGCTGCAGATTGAGCGCCATATTCTGGCAACCGACGGCAGTACAAAGTCGCTCACGTCACTGAAGAGCGGCGAGCTGGTGCTGGTATGGCTTGAAGTGAAGGCCAGCCAGAACGTGCCGGATGCGCTGGTTGTCGATCTCCTCCCGGCGGGGCTGGAACTGGAAAACCAGAACCTGGCGAGCAGCAGCGCCAGCCTGCAGGACAGCGGCAGCGAAGTGCAGAACCTGCTCAGTCAAATGCAGCAGGCGGATATTCAGCATATGGAATTCCGCGACGATCGCTTTGTGGCGGCGGTGCCGGTTAACGAAGGGCAGCCGGTCACGCTGGTTTATCTGGCGCGCGCCGTGACGCCGGGAACCTATGAGGTGCCGGTCCCGATGGTGGAGTCCATGTATGTTCCGCAGTGGCGGGCAACAGGTGCGGCCAGTGGCCCGCTGATTGTTGTACCGTAATATGCGGCTTGTACGTCTGATACGCTCCCGCTGGCTGTGGCTGGCGGGAGCGCTTCTCGTTTTATGGGGGCTGATCCTGGCCGCTGATCGCCTGTGGCCGTTGCCTCTGAAAGAGGTCAACCCCGCACGGGTGGTGGTGGACGAAAAAGGCGCACCGCTCTGGCGTTTTGCCGACAGCGAAGGGATCTGGCGCTATCCGGTCACTCTCGAAGAGGTTTCTCCCCGCTATCTTGAAGCCTTGATCCAGTATGAAGATCGCTGGTTCTGGGACCATCCAGGCGTGAATCCGTTCTCTGTGCTGCGCGCCGCCTGGCAGGATCTTACCTCCGGGAGGGTTGTCTCAGGCGGCAGCACGCTCACCATGCAGGTGGCGCGCCTGCTGGATCCGCATCCGCGCACTTTTGGTGGCAAAATTCGTCAGCTCTGGCGAGCCATGCAGCTTGAGTGGCACCTCTCTAAGCGCGACATCCTCACGCTTTATCTTAACCGCGCCCCGTTTGGCGGTACGCTGCAGGGGATTGGTGCGGCAAGCTGGACCTACCTCGGCAAACCGCCTTCGCAGCTCAGCTATTCCGAAGCGGCGCTGCTCGCCGTATTGCCGCAGGCGCCAAGCCGGTTGCGTCCTGACCGCTGGCCGGAACGTGCAGAAGCGGCACGCAACAAAGTGCTCGACCGGATGGTGACGCAGGGCGTCTGGTCGGCAAGCCAGGTTAAGGAGTCCCGTGAAGAAGCGGTATGGCTGGCGCCCCGGCAAATGCCGCAGCTGGCACCGCTCTTTTCGCGCATGATGCTCAGCAAAAGTCGTGATACTAAAATTGTGACTACCCTGGATGCGTCCCTGCAGCGGCAGCTTGAAGAACTGGCGATGAACTGGAAATCCCGTCTGCCGGCTCGCAGTTCGCTGGCAATGATCGTCGTCGATCATACGGATATGAAAGTGCGTGGCTGGGTGGGATCGGTCGACATTAACGATGACACCCGGTTTAGCCATGTGGATATGGTGAATGCGATCCGATCGCCGGGATCGGTGCTCAAGCCCTTTATCTACGGTATGGCGCTGGACGACGGTTTGATCCACCCGGCATCGCTGCTCCAGGATGTTCCAAGAAAAACGGGGGATTATCGCCCGGGTAATTTCGACAGTGGGTTTCATGGGCCGGTGAGTATGAGTGAAGCGCTGGTACGTTCCCTTAATCTGCCCGCCGTGCAGGTGCTCGAGGCATACGGACCAAAACGTTTTGCTGCGATGTTAAGTAATGCAGGTTTGCCGCTGATTTTACCTGCTGGCGCACAGCCGAATTTATCGCTGATCCTGGGCGGGGCAGGGGCGCGGCTGGCCGATATTACCGCGGCCTATAGCGCGTTCGCCCGACACGGTAAAGCGGGCCGGCTGCGCTTACAGCCAGGCGATCCCCTGTCAGAGCGGCCGTTGCTATCCCAGGGGGCGGCGTGGATCATTCGCCGTATTCTGGCCAATGAGGCGCAGCCGCTGCCGGACAATGCGCTGCCGCAGGTGGTACCTCTGGCATGGAAAACGGGAACCAGCTATGGCTACCGTGACGCATGGGCGGTAGGGCTGAATGCCCGTTACGTTATTGGGATCTGGACCGGACGACCGGACGGCACGCCTGTGGCGGGTCAGTTTGGGTTTGCGAGCGCGGTACCTCTGCTTAACCAGGTGAATAATGTTCTGCAGTCTGGTTCAACGCTCGATCAGGCGCGTCTGCCACGCGACCCGCGTCCTGACGGTGTGGGACGCGGCGTCATCTGTTGGCCGGGCGGCCAGTCGCTGCCGGAAGGGAGCGAAAATTGCCGTCGTCGCCTGGCGACCTGGCTGCTGGACGGCAGCGAGCCGCCGACATTGCTCCTACCGGAACAGGAAGGTATTCGCGGGATCCGTTTCCCGGTCTGGCTGGATAAAGAGGGCAAACGCGTGGCGGCAGACTGCCCGGATGCGACCGAGAAAGTTCTGGATGTCTGGCCGCTGCCGCTGGAACCCTGGCTGCCTGCAGCCGAGCGGCGCTCAGCACGGATCCCTTCGCCATCGGCTACCTGTCCGCCCTTATCGCAGGACTCACCTGCACCGCTGATGTTGACTGGCGTGCGTGAAGGCGCGGTTATCAAGCGTCTGCCGGGGGAGTCCCGCGTCTCGTTACCGCTACAGGCCACCGGCAATAGCGGTGAACGCTGGTGGTTTTTGAATGGCGAACCGCTGGCGGTGAAGAGCCGGGTTTACACCTTACAGCTTGATAAATCAGGCGATTATCAGGTGCTGGTGATGGATGAAGCGGGGCAGGTGGCGACGGTGAATTTCACGCTGCAGTAGCGTTAAACGTCTCTTCTGCTGTGAGCTGTTGCTAATCTTCGTCTCATTTTAAAAAAATGTTACCTGAATCCATAGGCAATGGCGCTATTGCTCATTATAATCCGCGCCACACCATACTCAGGTATGAAAAACAACAGAACATTTACAGAGGTTATCATGGCTATTGAACGTACTTTTTCCATCATCAAACCAAACGCGGTGGCAAAAAACGTTATTGGCAGCATCTTTGCTCGCTTTGAATCAGCAGGGTTCAAAATCGTTGGCACCAAAATGCTGCACCTGACCGTTGAGCAGGCTCGCGGTTTCTACGCTGAGCACGAAGGTCGTCCATTCTTCGACGGTCTGGTTGAGTTCATGACTTCTGGCCCGATCGTTGTATCCGTACTGGAAGGCGAAAACGCAGTACAGCGTCACCGTGACCTGCTGGGTGCGACCAACCCGGATAACGCACTGGCTGGTACCCTGCGCGCTGACTATGCAGACAGCTTCACCGAGAACGGCACCCACGGTTCCGATTCTGTTGAATCTGCCGCTCGTGAAATCGCGTTCTTCTTCGCTGAAGGCGAAGTGTGTCCACGTACCCGTTAATTTAACGGTTTCGTTTACACATTATTTTCGTAAATGCCGCGTGCAGACGTGGCATCCCTGCGCCAGACTTTGTACAATGCAACGCCCCGGACGAGCAGACTGCTTTCCGGGGCGTTTCTTTTCAACCCTCCATGGGCCATAACGTGTAACAACGAGGCCGGAAAAAATTATGTCTGAATTAGTGAATACCTCCGAAGTCGCCATTCCTGCGGTTCCAAATAAAAATGGAAAAATTAACCTGCTGGATCTGAACCGTCAGCAGATGCGCGAGTTCTTTAAAGAGATGGGCGAGAAGCCGTTTCGTGCCGATCAGGTCATGAAATGGATGTACCACTATTGCAGCGACAACTTTGATGACATGACTGACATCAACAAAGTGCTGCGCAATAAGCTCAAAGAAGTGGCTGAAATCCGTGCACCAGAAGTGGTGGAGGAGCAGCGCTCTGCCGATGGCACCATCAAATGGGCGATTGCCGTTGGCGATCAGCGCGTTGAAACCGTCTACATCCCGGAAGAAGACCGCGCCACGCTGTGCGTCTCCTCTCAGGTAGGCTGTGCGCTGGAGTGCAAGTTCTGCTCAACCGCTCAGCAAGGATTCAACCGTAACCTGCGCGTGTCTGAAATTATCGGCCAGGTGTGGCGTGCGGCGAAAATCGTCGGTGCGGCGAAAGTGACCGGGACCCGTCCAATCACCAACGTAGTGATGATGGGCATGGGCGAGCCACTGCTGAACCTGACCAACGTCGTTCCGGCGATGGAAATCATGCTGGATGACTTCGGCTTTGGTCTGTCCAAGCGTCGCGTAACGCTGTCGACGTCAGGCGTAGTGCCTGCACTGGACAAGCTGGGCGACATGATTGACGTTGCGCTGGCGATCTCACTGCATGCACCGAACGACGAAATCCGTGACGAAATTGTACCCATCAACAAAAAGTACAATATCGAAACTTTCCTCGCCGCCGTGCGTCGCTACCTGGAGAAATCCAACGCGAACCAGGGCCGCGTGACGATCGAGTATGTCATGCTCGATCACGTAAACGACGGTACCGAGCATGCGCATCAACTGGCTGAACTGCTGAAAGATACGCCGTGCAAAATCAACCTGATTCCATGGAACCCGTTCCCGGGCGCACCTTATGGCCGTAGCTCGAACAGCCGTATCGACCGTTTCTCCAAGGTGCTGATGGAGTATGGTTTCACCACTATCGTGCGTAAAACCCGTGGTGATGATATCGATGCTGCATGCGGACAGCTGGCAGGTGATGTGATTGACCGTACCAAACGTACCCTGCGTAAACGTATGCAGGGCGAGACGATTGCGGTCAAAGCTGTTTGATTCTTATGCACTCACGGCGCATTATTTGCGCCGTGAAGCATAATCTTACTGAATAATCAGTCAGATTCGTGATGACTGATCAATAATTACGGTGCGTTTCATCCGACTTTCGGGCAGTATGTAACGACGTAACAACAGTTTATCCTGACGGGCAGGGCTGTGCTGTCATCTCCGGGCTGACAGTCTTATACTGTCTGTTCAAGGTTAACTGATCAGAACTTTCGCGGTGCGGGTGGCATTGTGACTTACCGGCACCTGAACCCTTTTTTTTCACGTACCAGTAGTTGTAGCGAATGAATACTGAAGCCACTCACGACCAACATGAAGCACTCTCCACTGGCGTTCGTCTTCGCAACGCCCGTGAACAACTCGGACTCAGCCAGCAAGCCGTTGCAGAACGCTTATGTCTGAAGGTTTCCACGGTTCGCGATATTGAAGAAGATAAGGCTCCGGCCGATCTGGCTTCAACATTTCTGCGTGGTTACATCCGCTCTTATGCAAAACTGGTGCATATCCCTGAAGAAGAATTACTGCCAATGATGGAGAAGCAGGCACCGGTCCGCGCAGCAAAAGTTGCGCCGATGCAGACCTTCTCCCTGGGAAAACGTCGTAAAAAACGTGATGGCTGGCTGATGAGCTTTACCTGGCTGGTGCTGTTTGTGGTAATCGGCCTGACGGGCGCATGGTGGTGGCAAAACCACAAGGCGCAGCAGGAAGAGATCACCACCATGGCCGATCAATCCTCCGCCGAGCTCAATCAGTCCGGCAATGACAACGCTCAGAGCGTGCCGCTGAATACCGAAGGTGCTGCCACCTCCAGCGAGCCGCAGACTGCCGCGACCGATGCGCCTGCAACCGATGCCGGGCAGGCGCCCGCCGCAACGGCTAATACCCCTGCGCCTCAGGCTCAGGATCCAAACGCGGTGGTTGCCCCTTCTCAGGCAAACGTGGATACCGCGACCAACGCGCCAGCGGCCACTCAGCCTGCGGACAACGGTGCTGCGTCACTGCCAACCAACCCGGCCGGAACGGCTGCGCCGGCGGCGGACCCAAATGCGCTGGTGATGAACTTCTCTGCTGACTGCTGGCTGGAAGTGACCGATGCAACAGGTAAAAAACTGTTCAGCGGTCTGCAGCGTAAAGATGGCACGTTAAACCTAACCGGCCAGGCACCGTATAAACTTAAAATCGGCGCTCCGGCAGCAGTTCAGATCCAGTATCAAGGAAAACCTGTCGACCTGAGCCGCTTTATCAGAACTAACCAGGTTGCGCGTCTTACCGTTAATGCCGAACAATCAGCAGCACAGTAACAGACGGGCAACGCGGGAGATTTTTCATGCATAACCAGGCTCCGATTCAACGTAGAAAATCGAAACGGATTTACGTTGGTAATGTGCCAATCGGCGATGGGGCTCCTATCGCCGTCCAGTCGATGACCAACACGCGTACCACAGACGTGGAAGCGACGGTCAATCAGATCAAAGCGTTAGAACGTGTAGGCGCGGACATTGTTCGCGTCTCCGTGCCGACAATGGATGCCGCAGAGGCGTTCAAACTGATCAAACAGCAGGTCAGCGTTCCGCTGGTTGCTGATATCCACTTCGATTACCGCATTGCGCTGAAAGTTGCTGAATATGGCGTCGACTGCCTGCGTATAAACCCGGGCAACATCGGTAACGAAGAGCGTATCCGCATGGTGGTGGATTGCGCCCGCGATAAAAATATTCCTATCCGTATCGGCGTTAACGCCGGTTCCCTGGAAAAAGATCTGCAGGAAAAATACGGTGAGCCAACGCCGCAGGCGCTGCTTGAATCCGCGATGCGTCACGTTGATCATCTTGATCGTCTGAACTTCGATCAGTTCAAAGTCAGCGTAAAAGCCTCAGATGTGTTCCTGGCAGTAGAGTCTTATCGCCTGCTGGCAAAACAGATCGATCAGCCTTTGCACCTCGGGATTACGGAAGCCGGTGGCCTTCGTAGCGGTTCCGTTAAATCGGCGATCGGTCTGGGGCTGCTGCTCTCGGAAGGGATCGGTGACACCCTGCGCGTTTCGCTGGCGGCCGATCCGGTAGAAGAGATCAAAGTTGGTTTCGATATCCTCAAATCACTGCGTATCCGCGCACGTGGGATCAACTTCATTGCCTGTCCAACCTGTTCACGTCAGGAATTTGACGTGATTGGCACGGTGAATGCGCTTGAGCAACGTCTGGAAGATATCATCACCCCGATGGACGTCTCCATCATCGGATGCGTGGTGAACGGTCCGGGTGAAGCCCTGGTGTCAACGCTCGGCGTCACCGGCGGTAACAAGAAAAGTGGTCTCTATGAAGATGGCGTGCGTAAAGATCGTCTGGATAATAGTGATATGATCGACCAGCTTGAAGCCCGCATCCGTGCCAAAGCAACAATGATGGATGAAGCGCAGCGCATCAGCATTCAGCAGGTTGAAAAATAACGTGATGGGAAGCGTGGCGCTTCCCATGTATGATTGAACCCATTCTTTGGGTTCTTTTTTGTATATAGAAAGAGAATAAACGTGGCAAAAAACATTCAAGCCATCCGCGGCATGAACGATTATCTGCCTGGCGAAACCGCCATCTGGCAGCGCATTGAAGGCACACTCAAACAGGTGCTCGGCAGCTACGGTTACAGCGAAATCCGTTTGCCGATTGTAGAGCAGACCCCGTTATTCAAACGCGCGATCGGCGAAGTGACCGACGTGGTTGAAAAAGAGATGTACACCTTTGAGGACCGCAACGGCGACAGCCTGACACTGCGTCCGGAAGGTACGGCGGGCTGCGTACGCGCCGGCATCGAACATGGTCTCCTGTACAATCAGGAGCAGCGCCTGTGGTATATCGGCCCGATGTTCCGCCACGAACGTCCACAGAAAGGTCGTTATCGCCAGTTCAACCAGTTGGGTGTGGAAGTCTTTGGCCTGCAGGGCCCGGACATTGACGCCGAACTGATTATGTTGACTGCCCGCTGGTGGCGTGCGCTCGGCATTGCTGAGCACGTCTCACTGGAACTGAACTCCATCGGTTCTCTGGAAGCACGCGCGAACTACCGTGACGCACTGGTTGCGTTCCTGGAGCAGCACAAAGAGAAGCTGGACGAAGACTGCAAACGTCGTATGTACAGCAACCCACTGCGCGTGCTGGATTCCAAAAACCCTGACGTACAGGCGCTGTTGAACGATGCTCCTGCATTGGGCGACTACCTGGACGAAGCGTCACGTGAGCACTTTGCGGGTCTGTGCAAACTGCTGGAAGCCGCGGGCATTGCTTATACCGTGAACCAGCGTCTGGTGCGCGGTCTGGACTACTACAACCGCACCGTGTTCGAGTGGGTGACATCCAGCCTCGGTTCCCAGGGCACCGTGTGTGCCGGCGGTCGTTATGACGGTCTGGTTGAGCAGCTTGGTGGTCGTCCAGCCCCTGGCGTTGGCTTCGCCATGGGTCTTGAGCGACTTGTTTTGCTGGTTCAGGCAGTTAATCCGGAATTTAAAGCAGATTCCGTTGTCGATATATACCTGGTAGCCTCAGGCGCGGAAACGCAGCCTGCGGCAATGCAGCTTGCGGAACGTGTGCGTGATGCACTGCCGGACGTGAAGCTGATGACCAACCATGGCGGCGGCAACTTCAAAAAACAGTTTGCTCGTGCCGATAAATGGGGCGCAAGTATTGCACTGGTGCTGGGCGAGTCCGAAGTGGCTAACGGCGAAGTGGTTGTGAAAGACCTGCGCTCGGGTGAGCAGACAACGGTAACGCAGGACGGCGTTGCGGCGCACTTGCGCACTCTATTGGGCTAAGGAGAAGGACTGCGTGGAAATTTACGAGAACGAACACGATCAGGTCGACGCGATTAAACGCTTCTTTGTCGAAAACGGCAAGGCGCTGGTTGTTGGGGTTATTTTAGGTGTCGGTGCGCTGGTAGGCTGGCGTTACTGGAACAGTCATCAGGCGGACTCCGCGCGTGACGCGTCGCTGTCGTATGAAAATACCGTTAGCGCAATCCGTGCCGATCAGCCGCAAACGCTGACGGCGGCAGAGAAATTTGCCGCTGACAACAAAAACACCTACGGTGCGCTGGCCGCACTGGAAGTGGCGCAGCAGTACGTTGATAAGAACGAGCTGGATAAAGCCGCTAGCCTGCTGTCACAAGGGCTAACCGCCGCCAGTGATGAAAATCTGAAAGCGGTAATCAATCTGCGCCTGGCTCGTATTCAGGTTCAGCAGAAAAAAGCTGACGATGCGCTGAAAACGCTCGATACCATCAAAGGCGAAGGTTTTGCTGCCATTGTTGCCGATCTGCGCGGTGAAGCACTGCTGAGCAAAGGTGACAAAGCGGGCGCGCGTAAAGCGTGGCAAGCTGGCGTAGAGAGCAAAGCTTCACCTGCGCTGAGCGAAATGATGCAGATGAAAATAAATAATTTGTCCGTCTGAGAGGGACCCGATGCAATTGCGTAAATTACTTCTGCCAGGACTGCTTTCTGTTACGTTATTGAGTGGCTGTTCACTGTTCAGTGGCGAAGAAGACGTTGTGAAAATGTCCCCACTGCCGACTGTTGAAAACCAGTTTACCCCGTCCACTGCGTGGAGCACCTCCGTGGGCGATGGTATTGGTGATTTTTATTCCAACCTGCACCCGGCTTTTGCCGACAGCGTTATCTATGCGGCTGACCGCAAAGGTACCGTGAAGGCGGTTAACGCCGATGACGGGAAAGAAGTGTGGTCGGTTAACCTGGCGGAAAAAGACGGCTGGTTCTCTCGTAAACCGGCACTGCTTTCTGGCGGTCTGACCGTTGCCGGTGGGCATGTGTATGTGGGTAGCGAAAAAGCCCAGGTCTATGCTCTCAACACCAGCGATGGTTCTGTTGCATGGCAAACCTCCGTGGCCGGTGAGTCTCTGTCTCGTCCGGTCGTGAGCGACGGCATGGTACTGATCCACACCAGCAACGGCCAGCTGCAGGCGCTGAACGAAGCCGATGGTCTGGTGAAATGGACCGTGAACCTGGATATGCCTTCCTTGTCCCTGCGCGGTGAATCTGCGCCGGCTACCGCCTTTGGTGCTGCCATTGTTGGCGGTGACAACGGTCGTGTAAGCGCGGTACTGATGCAGCAAGGCCAGATGATCTGGCAGCAGCGTATTTCTCAGGCGACAGGCTCAACGGAAATCGATCGTCTGAGCGATGTCGACACGACCCCGGTTATCGTTGACGGTGTGGTTTACGCACTGGCCTATAACGGTAACCTGACCGCGCTGGATCTGCGCAGCGGCCAGGTCATGTGGAAACGTGAACTGGGCTCGGTAAATGATTTCGTGGTTGATGGCAACCGTATCTATATGGTCGATCAGAACGACCGTCTGCTGGCGCTCAGCACCGAAGGTGGTGTTACGCTGTGGACGCAAAGCGATCTGCTGCACCGTCTGCTGACCGCACCAGCACTGTACAACGGTAGTCTGGTGGTGGGTGATAGCGAAGGGTATATGCACTGGATTGACCCGGACAACGGTCGTTTTGTTGCTCAGCAAAAAGTCGACAGCTCAGGTTTCCTGACGGAACCGGTCGTGGCTGACGGCAAACTGCTGATTCAGGCAAAAGACGGCACGCTGTACGCGATCACGCGTTAATTACCCAGCGGTTGTAGTATACTAAACGGCTCCTGTTCACTCAGGAGCCGTTTTGACATTTTTAAAAACGCCGCAAATGCGACGTTTATTTGAATTTTATGAGGCTTCAAACATGGTACCTGTGGTCGCGCTTGTCGGGCGCCCTAACGTTGGAAAATCCACTCTTTTTAACCGTTTAACACGCACCCGTGATGCGCTGGTTGCGGATTTCCCGGGGCTGACGCGTGACCGTAAGTACGGTCGTGCAGAAGTAGAAGGACGCGAGTTCATCTGTATTGATACCGGTGGTATTGACGGGACAGAAGATGGTGTTGAAACCCGCATGGCGGAACAGTCGCTGCTGGCGATTGAAGAAGCTGACGTGGTTCTGTTTATGGTGGACGCTCGCGCAGGCCTGATGCCGGCGGACTCCGCTATTGCGAAACATCTGCGCTCGCGTGAAAAACCCACTTTCCTGGTGGCGAACAAAACTGACGGTATTGATGCAGACCAGGCGGTTGCGGATTTCTGGTCCTTAGGTCTGGGCGAAATCTACCCGATTGCGGCATCTCATGGTCGTGGCGTGACCAGCCTGCTGGAAACCGTTTTGCTGCCGTGGGTTGATGAAGTTAACCCGCCGGAAGAGATCGATGAAGACGCCGAATATTGGGCGCAGTTCGAAGACGGCGAAGCGGGCGAGGAAGAGCCTGAAGACGACTTCAACCCGCAGGATCTGCCGATCAAACTGGCTATCGTGGGCCGTCCAAACGTAGGTAAGTCTACACTTACTAACCGTATCCTCGGCGAAGAGCGTGTGGTCGTTTACGACATGCCGGGCACCACCCGCGACAGTATTTATATCCCGATGCAGCGCGATGAGCGTGAGTATGTGCTCATTGACACCGCAGGCGTACGTAAGCGCGGGAAAATCACCGATGTGGTGGAAAAATTCTCCGTTATCAAGACTCTGCAGGCGATTGAAGATGCCAACGTGGTCATGCTGGTCATCGATGCGCGTGAAGGTATCTCCGATCAGGACCTTTCTCTGCTCGGCTTCATTCTGAATAGTGGGCGCTCACTCGTTATCGTGGTCAACAAATGGGATGGCCTGAGTAATGAGGTGAGAGAGCAGGTGAAAGAGACGCTCGACTTCCGTCTGGGCTTTATCGACTTTGCCCGCGTGCACTTTATCTCTGCGTTACACGGCAGCGGTGTAGGTAATCTGTTTGAGTCCGTGCGTGAAGCGTACGACAGCTCCACCCGTCGTCAGAGCACCGCCATGCTGACCCGTATCATGAACATGGCAGCAGAAGACCATCAGCCGCCGCTGGTGCGTGGTCGTCGCGTGAAGCTGAAATATGCTCACGCCGGGGGTTATAACCCACCAATCGTGGTGATTCACGGCAACCAGGTTAAAGACCTGCCGGATTCCTACAAGCGCTATCTGATGAACTACTTCCGTAAATCACTGGACGTAATGGGCACGCCAATCCGTATCCAGTTCAAGGAAGGGGAGAACCCGTTCGCCAACAAGCGCAATACCCTGACGCCAAACCAGATGCGTAAGCGTAAGCGTTTAATTAAACACATTAAGAAAAGCAAATAAGCGTTGCCGTTCTTTCTGAAGCCCGCGTTGATCGCGGGCTTTTTTTCGCCCGCTCATACCGCCAGTCCTCTCTGTGTGATGTCAATCACTATTCACTTTTAACCAAGTTTAAATCTAAGAAAGTAGACAATCATCGAATTTTCATCTTAAAGTCCAGGGCCCGGTACTAGACAAAACTAGCGACTGGTTATCAAATGGTTAACTAACTTTTCGCCGCATGTAAAAAATCGGTCAGATACGTAACTGGCCGGCGTACATGCTGGTGTTTACAAGCACGACACATACCTTCCTGGGAGAATTATGCAATCCTCTGTTAATCAAAAAGAAAGCCGAACGTTCTTCGGCCACCCTTATCCGCTCGGTTCGCTGTTCTTTACCGAGATGTGGGAACGTTTCTCGTTTTACGGCATTCGCCCATTATTGATCCTGTTTATGGCCGCCACCGTGTATGACGGCGGGATGGGGCTGGCACGTGAAAACGCGTCGGCAATTGTGGGCATCTTTGCCGGCACCATGTACCTGGCCGCACTGCCGGGTGGCTGGCTGGCGGATAACTGGCTCGGCCAGCAGAAAGCCGTCTGGTACGGATCCATCCTGATTGCGCTCGGCCACCTGTCGATTGCGCTCTCGGCCATCATGGGCGATAACCTGTTCTTTATCGGCCTGATGTTCATCGTGCTCGGTTCTGGTCTGTTTAAGACCTGTATCTCGGTCATGGTGGGGACGCTGTATAAAAAAGGCGATGCGCGTCGTGACGGCGGTTTCTCGCTGTTCTACATGGGCATCAACATGGGCTCGTTTATCGCGCCGCTGATTTCCGGCTGGCTGATTAAATCTCACGGCTGGCACTGGGGCTTCGGCATTGGTGGCATCGGGATGCTGGTTGCCCTGATCATCTTCCGCGTGTTTGCCGTTCCGGCAATGAAACGCTATGACAGCGAAGTGGGGCTGGACTCGACCTGGAATAGCCCGGTGGTGAAAAGAAACGGCGTGGGCGCATGGTTGCTGGCGCTGGCTGTGGGTGTGGCGGTTATCGTTACGCTGATCGCGCAGGGTGTGATTGTGATTAACCCGGTTGCGGTAGCCAGCGTGCTGGTTTACGTGATTGCGGCGTCCGTTGCCCTCTACTTTATCTACCTGTTCCTTTTTGCGGGCCTGAATCGTAAAGAGCGTGCCAGACTTCTGGTCTGTTTTATTCTGCTGGTCTCCGCTGCGTTCTTCTGGTCCGCCTTCGAGCAGAAGCCAACGTCATTCAACCTCTTTGCCAACGACTACACTAACCGCATGATCGGTGATTTCGAAATCCCGGCGGTATGGTTCCAGTCGATTAACGCTCTGTTCATCATCCTGTTGGCACCGGTATTCAGCTGGGCCTGGCCGAAACTTGCCAGCATGAACATTCGTCCGAGCAGTATCACCAAGTTTGTTATTGGTATTTTGTGTGCCGCCGCAGGCTTTGGTCTGATGATGCTGGCTGCGCAGAACGTACTGAATAACGGTGGCGCGGGCGTGTCGCCATTCTGGCTGGTGGGCAGCATCCTGATGCTGACGCTGGGGGAACTGTGCCTGAGCCCGATTGGTCTGGCGACCATGACGCTGCTGGCACCGGAAAGAATGCGTGGGCAGATGATGGGCCTGTGGTTCTGCGCAAGTGCGCTGGGCAACCTGGCGGCAGGTCTGATTGGCGGTCACGTGAAGGCCGACCAGCTGGATATGCTGCCGGATCTCTTCGCACGTTGCTCCATCGCGCTGCTGATTTGTGCCGCGGTGCTGATCGTCCTCATTGTTCCGGTACGTCGCATGCTGGAAAATGCGCAGACTAAACCGGCCGCTAACGCCTGATAACGCCTTGCTCGTCAATACCGGGGCAGGCGTTTGCCCCGGTAATTTACTCGACGAGGTAGAAGATGCTGTTAGGGTTTGTTGGTCTTGGCGCGGTGGTGGAAACCGCGTACTTACCCGCACTACACAATCTGTATGGCGATTCACTGCACTGCCTGGGTTTTGATGTTCAGCCAGGCAGACACCCTGAAGGCGTAACGCGCTGCGCCTCTCTCACCGAACTTCTCTCGCATCCTCTTGATACCCTGTTTATTACCACGGCTTCTCTGCAGCATCTTGAGGTGCTGGAGCACGCCCTGGCGTCTCCTGTGGTGCGGATCGTGGTTGAAAAACCCATCGTCGCCACGCTCGCGCAGCTCGAAAAACTGAACAGACTGCTGGCGTTGCCCGGTGCGGCGTCCCGTGTGCTCGCACTTGACCACTGGATGGCGCGCCTCGCAACGGTTCAGCTTGGGCTGATCGGGACTTTTGCTGATATCGCCAGAATTGACGGTTTTTTGCAGGAACCGAGCGGGTTTAACGCAAAAGGAGAACCTGTCGCGCTTAACTTCGCGACGGGTGAAGTGGACACCCGCACGCTTCGCCATCCTGACGGCGTTATCCTGGACATCGGCACGCATGTGCTGGCGATGCTGCGTGAAACGGTGCGTTATCTGGGGGGCGGGGATGATATGACGCTGCAGGTGGTGGCCGCTACTGACCGGCTTGGGCGTGAGATCAAACAGGGCGATCTCACCACGGCAGAGGGCCGCGCTCATCTTCGCGGGCAGCTTAGTGGCATTCCGGTGGAGATTTGGCTCAACAAATATGCGGGACCGTCAGGCGGGCAAAAAGGGTTACGGCTGTATCTGCATGACGGGCGCGTCATAAGCCACGATCGTCACGGAGCAGAAGATGTGCTCGTGCTGACGGACGGCGATCGGGTTCAGCGCTGGCATATTCCAGGCACGATTTATATGCACTGCCTGGCAGAGCGCATTCTGGGGCAGAAAAGTCTTTTCGAATGTGACCCGGAAGAAGTGAGCCGGACGACACGCCGTCGAATGGCGGAAGTAGAACTGCTGCTGACCTTACAGCAACAGCTGCGTGGCCCGCACTGAGTGCTGCGTGTTAATATCAACGTATTACAGAATGCCCAGCAAAGGAGTCATCATGTCGATTACCTGCCCGGATTGCCACGCAGAGCTTGAAGTGCAAAATGGCGTCGCCCACTGTGAGCACTGCGATAAGGATATCGCGCTCGAAGCCCGCTGCCCGGAGTGTCATCAGCCACTCCAGGTCTTAAAAGCCTGCGGTGCGGTGGATTATTTCTGCCAGAACGGCCACGGCCTGATTTCGAAAAAGCGCGTGGAGTTTGTCCCGGCTGAAGCTTAATCACACACGCAGCCTTCGCCTTTCTGCCATAGCTCGACCAGCGACTCAGGGGCTTCCTGCTCAGGCACCAGCACAATCATATCGGTGTACTGGGCCTGATTGTGCTGAGTCCAGATTATCTGGATGCGAAAATAACGCTGATCGCCACTCCCCGGCGAGGTGGGTTCACCCGGCGGCTGGCCGCGTGGAAATGCCTGCTCCAGGATGCTTACCACGCGCTGACGCTGGGCCTCATTGAGTGAAGAAAGCGTAATGGTGCGTTGGCCGCTTAGCTTAGGGATAAAAGCGACGCCGCCTTCCCGGGCCAGCTCAACGACGGCGTCATCTGTGAGTTCCGGAACCTGCATTTACAGCACTCCCACCTGTTCCCAGGCTTGTTTTATCGCAGCTGCCACGTCACCACCGGACCGTTTCTCGCCGTGGGCAACCGTCAGTTTTGCGAAGGCCTCAAAATCGGCATCTTGCGCCAGGTGACGGTCGCAAACTGTGTCGTACCAGGCATATCCCGCTTTTTCCCAGGCATGACCCCCAATCGCCTTCGCGGCCAGATAAAACGCCCGGTTGGGAATACCTGAATTCAGGTGTACGCCGCCGTTGTCTTCGCGCGTTTTGATAAAGTCTTTCATGTGCCCAGGCTGCGGGTCTTTACCGAGCAGAGGATCGTCATAGGCGGTGCCGGGCGCTGACATGGAGCGCAGCCCTTTGCCGTTAATACCGTCTGCCAGAAGCCCCTCACCAATCAGCCAGTCGGCTTCATCGGCGGTCTGTTTGAGGTGGTACTGTTTGACCAGCGAGCCAAACACATCTGACAATGATTCATTCAGTGCGCCAGACTGCTCAAAATAGATAAGCCCGGCTTCGGTCTCGGTGACACCGTGGCTTAGCTCGTGGGCCACGACGTCAATGGCAATGGTAAAGCGGTTAAATATTTCGCCATCGCCATCGCCAAAGACCATCTGCTGACCATTCCAGAAGGCGTTCTGATATTCCCGGCCATAGTGCACGGTACCGGTCAGGATGAGGCCTTTATTATCAAGCGAATCGCGCTGATACATTTTCCAGAAGAAATCATGGGTGACCCCCAAATAATTGTAGGCTTCATCAACGGCCACATCGCCATTTGACGGCTGGCCCTCATAACGCACCTGAGTACCCGGCAGCTCCTGCGTCTGTCTGGCATCGTAAATATCACGCTCCAGTTGACCGGCTTTATTGACGTGCGGCGCGGCGGGTTTGCCCGGCATATGCGCCATGAGCGTTTGCACATGCGTTAATGTCTGACGGGCGCAGCGCTGCTGCGGCTCAGAGCCACTTTCGATAATGCGACGAAGAATATAGGGGGGAATGACGCTGTGAAGATAAGACATGCTGCTCTCCTTAGTTCGGGCAAGGCCAGATAAAAGGGAATAGCAGCAGTATAGTTTGTAACCGACGAAGAATTATCCGGTTTTTCGCTGGCGCGTTTTTTTCACCGGTTTAATCTCTTTCACTTCGCTCTCCACCCAGCCGTCTGACAGACGGGTGGTGAGAACATCTCCGGCTTTCACCTGCTTCGTTTGCTTCAGCACTTTACCGTCGGTGGCGGTCGTTACGCTATAGCCTCGTGCCAGCGTCGAGAGCGGGCTGACCGCCTCGAGGTGGGTCACGGCGTTGCCAAAGCGTTCACGTGTGGTGCTAAGACGTGCGCGGATAGTGTCTGCCAGTCGATACTCAAGCTGTTGGATACGCGTTTGCGCGCGATAAATCTTTGGCTGTGGGTTCTGCTGGTTCAGGCGCTGAGTAATACGCTGCTGGCGCGAGACCGCGCGCTTGAGCTGAATATCCAGTGCGACGTTCATTCGCTGACGCAGACGCTCCAGCACGGTTTGCTGACGGGCCAGCCGCAATTGCGGATGCTGCTGTTGCAGGCGATGATGAAGCTGGGTAAACCGGCGCGTCCGGTTGGCCAGAAAATAGTCCATCGCCATTTCCAGACGTTGCCGACCATTCTGCAGCTGACGCAGCAGCTCCAGCTGATTGCGGCTCACCACTTCCGCGGCTGCGGAGGGCGTTGGCGCGCGTAAATCCGCCACAAAATCAGCTATTGTCACGTCCGTTTCGTGGCCGACGGCGCTGACGACCGGGATCTGGCTTGCGAAAATGGCCCGTGCCACGCGTTCGTCGTTAAAGCTCCACAGGTCTTCCAGCGAACCGCCGCCACGCCCGACAATCAGCACGTCGCACTCCTGACGTGCGTTTGCAAGTTCAATGGCGCGGACAATCTGACCCGGTGCGTCATCACCCTGAACAGCGGTCGGGTAGATGATAACGGGCAGGGACGGGTCGCGGCGTTTGAGGACATGAAGAATATCGTGCAGTGCCGCCCCGGTTTTTGACGTAATCACCCCAACGCAGTGGGCAGGTGAGGGGAGCGGTTTTTTGAACTGCTGATCGAACAGACCCTCTTGCGAGAGTTTGTCTTTTAGCTGCTCGTACTTCTGCTGCAACACACCTTCGCCCGCAGGCTGCATACTTTCGACGATGATTTGGTAATCGCCGCGCGGCTCATACAGGGTGATATTGGCACGAACCAGAACCTGCTGACCATGCTGAGGGCGAAACGTCACGCGGCGGTTGCTGTTGCGGAACATTGCACAGCGCACCTGAGCGGTGTCGTCTTTTAACGTGAAGTACCAGTGACCAGATGAAGGCTGCGTGAAGTTAGAGATTTCACCGCTGATCCAGACCTGCCCCATTTCCTGCTCAAGCAGCAAACGAACCGTCTGATTAAGGCGGCTGACAGTAAAAATTGAGGGGGATTGAGTGGATAACATGTGAGCGGGATCAAATTCTAAATCAGCAAGTTATTCAGTCGATAGTAACCTGCTGAGAGGGGAGTGCAAGGTTTTTTTATAAAAAAGTGTGGATGCAATCGGTTACGCTCTGTATAATGCCACGGCAATATTTAACCACCCACCAGGTCAGAGATATTGCCCATGCTACGTATCGCTAAAGAAGCACTGACGTTTGACGACGTCCTCCTCGTTCCCGCTCATTCCACCGTTCTGCCGAATACTGCCGATCTCAGCACGCAGTTGACGAAAACGATTCGCCTGAACATTCCTATGCTCTCTGCGGCAATGGACACCGTGACTGAAGCGCGCCTGGCTATCGCCCTGGCACAGGAAGGTGGCATCGGCTTTATTCATAAAAACATGTCTATCGAGCGTCAGGCTGAAGAAGTTCGCCGCGTGAAGAAACATGAATCCGGCATCGTGTCTGACCCACAGACCGTTCTGCCAACCACCACCCTGCACGAAGTGAAAGCCTTGACCGAACGTAACGGTTTCGCCGGTTACCCGGTTGTCACCGAAGATAACGAACTGGTGGGTATCATCACCGGCCGTGACGTGCGTTTCGTGACTGACCTGAACCAGCCTGTCAGCGTATACATGACCCCGAAAGAGCGTCTGGTGACCGTCCGTGAAGGCGAAACCCGTGACGTCGTGCTGGCTAAAATGCACGAGAAGCGCGTTGAGAAAGCACTGGTTGTGGACGCGAACTTCCACCTGCTGGGCATGATCACCGTTAAAGATTTCCAGAAAGCAGAACGTAAACCTAACGCCTGTAAAGACGAGCATGGCCGTCTGCGCGTAGGTGCTGCCGTTGGCGCGGGTGCAGGTAACGAAGAGCGTGTTGACGCGCTGGTGGCTGCGGGCGTTGACGTACTGCTGATTGACTCCTCTCACGGCCACTCCGAAGGCGTTCTGCAACGTATTCGTGAAACCCGTGCGAAATACCCAGACCTGCAGATCATCGGCGGTAACGTTGCAACGGGCGCAGGCGCTCGCGCACTGGCTGAAGCAGGCTGCAGCGCGGTGAAAGTCGGTATCGGTCCTGGCTCTATTTGTACCACCCGTATCGTGACTGGCGTAGGCGTTCCGCAGATCACCGCGGTATCCGACGCGGTTGAAGCGCTGGAAGGCACCGGTATTCCGGTTATCGCTGACGGCGGTATCCGCTTCTCTGGCGACATCGCGAAAGCGATCGCTGCAGGTGCTGCAGCCGTCATGGTTGGCTCCATGCTGGCCGGTACTGAAGAATCCCCGGGCGAAATCGAACTCTACCAGGGCCGTTCTTACAAATCATACCGTGGTATGGGCTCCCTGGGCGCGATGTCCAAAGGCTCTTCCGACCGTTACTTCCAGAGCGATAACGCCGCTGACAAACTGGTACCGGAAGGTATCGAAGGCCGCGTTGCCTATAAAGGCCGCCTGAAAGAGATCATTCACCAGCAGATGGGCGGCCTGCGCTCCTGTATGGGGCTGACCGGCTGTGGTACCATCGACCTGCTGCGTACTAAAGCGGAATTCGTACGCATCAGCGGTGCGGGTATCCAGGAGAGCCACGTTCACGACGTGACGATCACCAAAGAGTCCCCGAACTACCGTCTGGGCTCCTGATAAATTTCCGCGCCCGGCTCATGCCGGGCGCTCTGTATTTGTTTCACTTGCCTCGGAATTAGCGTCAATGACGGAAAACATTCATAAACATCGCATTCTCATCCTGGACTTTGGTTCTCAGTACACTCAACTGGTGGCACGTCGCGTGCGTGAACTGGGCGTTTACTGTGAACTGTGGGCATGGGATGTCACGGAAGCACAGATTCGCGAATTCAATCCAAGCGGCATCATCCTGTCCGGCGGCCCGGAAAGCACCACCGAAGAGAACAGCCCACGCGCACCGCAGTACGTGTTTGAAGCGGGCGTGCCGGTATTCGGCGTTTGCTACGGTATGCAGACCATGGCCATGCAGTTGGGCGGCCACGTAGAAGGGTCTAACGAGCGTGAGTTTGGTTACGCGCAGGTTGAAGTCGTCACCGACAGCGCGCTGGTTCGCGGTATCGAAGACTCCCTGACCGCAGACGGCAAACCGCTGCTGGACGTGTGGATGAGCCACGGCGACAAAGTCACCGCCATCCCGTCTGACTTTGTGACCGTTGCCAGCACCGATAACTGCCCGTTTGCGATTATGGCGAACGAAGAAAAACGCTTCTACGGTGTGCAGTTCCACCCGGAAGTGACCCACACCCGTCAGGGTATGCGCATGCTGGAACGCTTCGTGCGTGATATCTGCCAGTGTGAAGCACTGTGGACGCCAGCAAAAATCATCGACGACGCCGTTGAGCGTATCCGCCAGCAGGTTGGCAATGACAAAGTGATCCTCGGCCTGTCCGGCGGTGTTGACTCCTCTGTCACCGCGATGCTGCTGCACCGCGCAATCGGCAAAAACCTGACCTGTGTATTCGTGGACAACGGTCTGCTGCGTCTGAATGAAGCACAGCAGGTTATGGATATGTTCGGCGACCACTTCGGTCTGAACATCATTCACGTGGAAGGCGAGAAGCGCTTCCTCGACGCGCTGGCCGGCGAGAACGATCCGGAAGCGAAACGTAAAATCATCGGTCGCGTCTTCGTTGAAGTGTTCGACGAAGAAGCGCTGAAGCTGGAAGACGTTAAATGGCTGGCACAGGGCACCATCTACCCTGACGTGATTGAATCTGCGGCTTCCGCAACCGGTAAAGCACACGTTATCAAATCTCACCACAACGTGGGCGGCCTGCCGAAAGAGATGAAGATGGGCCTGGTTGAACCGCTGCGTGAGCTGTTCAAAGATGAAGTACGTAAGATCGGCCTGGAACTGGGTCTGCCATACGACATGCTCTACCGTCACCCGTTCCCGGGTCCAGGTCTGGGCGTGCGTGTGCTGGGCGAAGTGAAGAAAGAGTACTGCGACCTGCTGCGTCGTGCGGACGCTATCTTCATTGAAGAGCTGCACAAAGCTGACCTGTACAATAAAGTGAGCCAGGCGTTCACCGTGTTCCTGCCGGTGCGCTCTGTCGGCGTGATGGGCGATGGCCGTAAGTACGACTGGGTTGTTTCCCTGCGTGCGGTAGAAACCATCGACTTCATGACCGCGCACTGGGCGCACCTGCCGTACGACTTCCTGGGCCGCGTCTCTAACCGCATTATCAACGAAGTGAACGGTATCTCCCGCGTGGTGTATGACATCAGCGGTAAGCCACCGGCTACGATTGAGTGGGAATGATTTTCCCCTGATATCACCCCAAACCCTCTGCTTGCGCAGGGGGTTTTTTATTCTCCGTTACTTCCCTTCGCCCAGCCGATATGCCAGCGCTACCACCAGCGACTGCACCAGGCACAGCGTCGCCGACTGCGAGCGAAACGCGTCAACCTGCGCCTCTTTCACCACAAAACAGAGATCGCTGAAGGTGGCCAGCGGGCTTATCTGACTGTCGGTGATCACAATCTGCCGCGCGCCGACGCTGGCGGCGGTTTCGCTGACCATCACCGTCTCTTCCGCATACGGCGAGAAGCTGATCGATACCACGATGTCCTGCGCCTTGATGCGGTTGATCTGCTCACGCAGCATCCCCCCCATTCCGTCGAGCAGAATAGGGCGGCACTCCAGGTGGCTCAGGGCGTAGGTCAGATAGGCGGCGACGCTAAACGAGCGGCGTAACCCGGCGATATAGATTGTGTCGGCGTCGGCCAGCAACTGCACGGCGCGCTCCAGCATCTCCGGCTCGGCGCGGGCAGCCAGCTGCTGGAGGGCCTGCGCATTTGAACGGGCGAACTCCTGCAAAATATCAAGCGGAGTTTCCGGGACGGCCTGACTTTCCATTTCGCGAAACAGCCGGGCGCGGTCACTGTAGCTGGCGGTCTCTTCCACCAGGTTCATGCGAAACAGCTGTTTCATCTCGTTGAAACCGGTGAAGTCAAAAGCATTGGCAAAACGGATCAGCGTTGACGGCGGCACATCGGCACGCTCGGCAATGACGGCGACCGTATCAAAGGCCACGCTGTTGGTATTATCCAGCACATAGCGGGAGACCTGCTGCAGCCTCTTGCTCAGGCTATCGTAGCGATCGCGGATTTGCTGCTGCAGCTCATTCAGGCTGGTTGCTGTGGTCATTTTACCCCCTATGCATAGTTTTATGATTCTAAACGCAAAACCGCGTCTTTTAAATGCCGGCCGTCCATCTGGCCTCAAAAATGAAACAGAAGCTTCACGCATTTCAACGCCTGAAATGCCTTAATAGCGCAGGCTGCACCGGTGATGGTGGCTGTTAACATAAAAATCCATCCTTGATCACAATAATCATCATTTATTTTATTTCAACTTAAAATGGAATATTTGTTTCATATATAGTGTGCAGGTAACAGTCACGTATCAACAGCGAGAGGTTAAGGATGGAGACGGTAGCGAATTTTATTCACGGCGAGTGTGTCACCGGTTCAGGCCAGCGCGTTCAGGCAATCTTCAACCCGGCCACCGGAGAGCAGATCCGCCAGGTGGTGATGAGTACGGCACAGGAAACCGAACAGGCGATTGCCGCAGCACAGCAGGCATTTCCTGGCTGGGCGCGTCATTCTCCACTTAAACGCGCACGCGTGATGTTCCGCTTCAAAGCGCTGCTGGAAGAGAACATGGAGCGCCTGGCCCGCATCATCAGCGAAGAGCATGGCAAAGTCTTCTCCGACTCGGTGGGCGAGCTGACCCGTGGCCTGGAAGTGGTGGAGTTTGCCTGCGGCATCCCGCATCTGCAAAAAGGTGAGCACTCCGCTAACGTTGGCACCGGTGTCGACAGCCACTCGTTGATGCAGCCGCTCGGCGTCTGTGCCGGGATCACGCCGTTTAATTTCCCGGCAATGGTGCCGATGTGGATGTTCCCGATTGCGCTGGCCACCGGCAACACGTTCGTGCTGAAGCCGTCGGAAAAAGATCCCTCTCTGGCGCTCGCGCTGGCAAAACTGCTGAAAGACGCCGGCCTGCCAGACGGCGTGTTTAACGTGGTGCAGGGCGATAAAGAGTCGGTTGACGTGCTGCTGACTGACCCACGCGTGCAGGCTGTGAGCTTTGTCGGTTCAACGCCGATCGCCCAATACATTTACGAGACCGCCTCCGCCCACGGTAAACGCTGTCAGGCGCTGGGCGGGGCAAAAAACCACTGCATCTTAATGCCGGATGCCGATATGGATATGGCGACGAACGCGATTATGGGCGCTGCCTTCGGCGCGGCGGGAGAACGTTGCATGGCACTGTCGGTGGTGCTGGCGGTGGGGGATAACACCGCTGATGAACTCTGTTCCCGGCTGGAAAAACAGATTGCCGCGCTGCGCGTCGGGCCGGGTCTGGACCAGACGCCCGAGAACGAAATGGGGCCGCTTATCTCCTCGGCACACCGTAACAAAGTGCTGGGTTATATCGACAGCGGGGAAACTCAGGGAGCCCGCCTGCGCGTGGATGGCCGTGGGTTCAGCGTGAAAGGCCACGAGCAGGGCTATTTTGTCGGACCAACGCTGTTCGATAACGTCACGCCGGAGATGACCATCTATAAAGAAGAGATTTTCGGGCCGGTACTTTCTGTGGTGCGTGTTGCAGATTACAGCAGCGCGGTGGACCTGATTAACCGGCATGAATATGGTAATGGCTCGGCAATATTTACCCGTGACGGTGGCTGCGCGCGCCGCTTCTGCGAAGAGGTGCAGGCGGGGATGGTTGGGGTGAACGTGCCGATCCCGGTGCCGATGGCGTTCCACAGTTTTGGTGGCTGGAAGCGTTCGATCTTTGGTGCGCTGAATGTCCACGGCAACGACGGCGTGCGTTTCTACACCCGAATGAAAACCATCACCGCACGCTGGCCGGAAATGCAGCAGGAGACTGGCGCTGCGTTCTCCATGCCGACGCTGGGCTGACAGGAGGTTTTATGCAAACCGAACGTATGACCATGGCTCAGGCCCTGGTCAGATTCCTTAATCAACAGTATGTCTCCATTGATGGGCACGAAACGCCCTTCGTGGAGGGCGTGGCGACCATTTTTGGTCACGGTAACGTGCTGGGTATAGGCCAGGCACTGGAGCAGGATCCTGGCCACCTGCAGGTGATGCAGGGGTGTAACGAACAGGGCATCGCCCATATGGCGACCGGATTCGCTAAACAGCATCGCCGTCGGCGCATTTTTGCCGTCACCTCATCCGTCGGGCCCGGCGCGGCTAATATGGTGACGGCCGCGGCGACCGCCACCGCGAACCGCATTCCGCTCCTGCTGTTACCGGGGGATATCTATGCCAGCCGCCAGCCCGATCCGGTTTTGCAGCAAATCGAGCAGTACCACGATCTCAGTATCAGCACCAACGACTGCTTCCGTCCCGTTTCACGCTACTGGGACCGCATTAACCGTCCGGAACAGTTAATGAGCGCGATGTTAAATGCGATGCGAACGCTTACTGACCCCGCAGCGACGGGGGCAGTGACCATTTGCCTGCCGCAGGACGTGCAGGGCGAAGCCTGGGATTATCCCCTGAGCTTCTTTGCGCGTCGCGTGCATCACATTGAACGCCGTCCGCCTGACCCCCAGCGTCTGGCCCAGGCACAGGCGTTGATTGCCCGTAAACGCCGTCCGCTGGTGGTGTGTGGCGGGGGCGTGCGTTATTCCGGCGCGCATGAGGCATTTCGGGAATTTGTCGAGACGCTGCAACTGCCGTTTGCCGAAACCCAGGCCGGAAAGGGGGCGCTGGTAAGCGATCATCCCCTTAATCTGGGAGGGATCGGTGTGACGGGCGGAATGGCCGCTAACCAGCTTGCACCCAGGGCGGATTTGGTGATTGGCATCGGCACGCGCCTGACGGACTTTACCACCGGCTCCAAAGCGCTCTTTTCCCATCCGGACGTCGAGTTCCTGCTTTTGAACGTCGCCGAGTTTGATGCCCTGAAACTGGATGCCACGGCGCTGATTGCCGATGCGCAAACCGGGCTGCACGCTTTAACGCAGGCGCTCCCGGCGTACCGAAGCCACTGGGGAGAGGAGATCGCTCAGGCGAAATCTGCCTGGCATGCGGAGTGCCAGCGCTTATGGGGCCGTCAGTGGCATCCCGACGATGCGCCTGAAGTGGCAGGGCACCTTGATGCGCAGCTGGCGGAATACGGTGAGGGGCTCAATACCCGCCTGACCCAGACGCGGGTGCTGGGGCTTATCAATCAACATATCGAAGATAACGCCATCGTTGTGGGCGCGGCCGGATCGCTGCCCGGGGATTTACAGCGCCTCTGGCAGGTGAAGACGCCGGACAGTTATCACCTGGAGTACGGCTACTCCTGCATGGGGTATGAGATTGCGGCGGCGATAGGCGCGAAGCTTGCCAGCCCGCATCAGCCGGTTTACGCCATGGTGGGGGATGGCTCCTACATGATGCTGCACTCCGAGCTACAAACCGCGGTGCAGGAGGGGATCAACGTCACCGTTTTGCTGTTTGATAACGCCAGCTTCGGCTGCATTAATAACCTGCAGATGGGGCACGGGATGGGGAGCTTCGGTACGGAAAACCGTCATCGAAACCCAGATTCAGGCCGGCTTGACGGGCCGCTGGTGAAAGTCGATTTCGCCCAGAACGCGGAAAGCTACGGCTGTCGCGCGTGGCGGGTCCACGACGAGCAGAGTCTGCTGGCGGCGCTGGAGGCGTCGCGGGCGCATCCTGGCCCAACGCTGCTGGATATCAAAGTGCTGCCAAAAACCATGACCCATGATTACGCGTCATGGTGGCGAACCGGTGATGCGCAGGTCGCGGGATCGTCTGCGGTGCGCAAAGCCGCCGAGCAAACCCAGGCGCAGCTGAAAAAAGCACGCCAGTATTAAGTTTTCCCGCCGTAACGAAATTTTCATTTCATTTTCCCCTCACCCTAACCCTCTCCCCAAAGGGGAGAGGGGATGGTGTAGTGCACTCTTTTCTCCCTCGCCCCTTTGGGGAGAGGGCAGGGGTGAGGGGTTAGTAGCACCTTCTTCCATGTTGTGAGATTGATAACAAAATTTATCTCAATCATCTCAAAAGTGTTAACCCGCACTCAAAAATATAATTTTCACTATTTATAAAAATGAAATAAATGTTTTATTTAAGGGGTCGTTAGTTCACAGCATTCACCAACACCGGGAGCCGTTATGTTTAACATTGCTTTACTGGGCGCTGGCCGAATTGGCCAGGTACATGCAGCTAACATCGCCAGCCACAGTGAGACCACGCTCTGGTCTGTGGTCGACCCGAATCAGGAATTTGCCACCCGCCTCGCCGCGCAATATCAGGCTCGTCTGCAGAGCCTGGAGGACGCGATGAGCGACCCAAACGTTCATGCCGTACTGATCGCGTCTGCGACGGACACCCACGCGGATCTGATTGAGATGGCCGCCCGCCACGGCAAAGCGATCTTCTGTGAAAAGCCGGTACACCTGGATCTTGCCCGCGTGCGCGACTGCCTGAAAGAGGTTAACGAGTACAACGTACCGCTGTTTATCGGTTTTAACCGCCGCTTTGACCCGCAGTTTCGCCGGGTCAAAACCGAGGTGCAGGCCGGGCGGATCGGTAAGCCCGAATCGCTGCTGATTATCTCCCGCGACCCGTCCCCGCCACCGGCGCAATATGTGCGCGTTTCCGGCGGTATGTTCCGCGACATGACCATTCACGATTTTGATATGGCGCGCTTCATCATGGGCGAAGAGCCGGTGTCGGTGTATGCCCAGGGCAGCAATCTGGTGGATCCGGCGATTGGCGAGGCGGGGGATATCGATACCGCGTTTATCGTACTGAAGTATGCCTCCGGCGCGATGGCAACCATCGTCAACAGCCGCCGCTCTTCTTACGGCTACGACCAGCGCCTGGAGCTGCACGGCTCAGAGGGCCTGCTGTGCGCGGGCAATATTCTTGAAAATCAGGTGCAGCACTACGGCAAACAGGGCTGCACCGGCGCGCTGCCGGAACACTTCTTCCTGCAGCGCTACAAATCCGCTTACGCCGCGGAATGGGAACACTTTGTTGCGGTGCTGCGCGGCGAAGCGACGCCTGACTGTAGCGGCGATGATGGTGAACGTGCGCTGTACCTGGCGGATAAAGCGCTGGAATCCCTGCGTAGCCAGCGTGAGATCGTCCTCTAAACACAACCACCCTACACAGAGAGACATAATAATGAAAAAACTGATCTTAGCCGCCCTTATCGCCATGACCGCCGGGGCAGCAATGGCCGAAAACGAGCAAATAGTTTTCAGTACACCAAACCTGGCGATGCCGTTTGAAGTTCACATGCAGCGTACCGCGGTAAAAGCCGCAAAAGAGATGGGCGTAAAGCTTCAGGTTCTGGACGGGCAGGGCAGCTCGCCGAAACAGGTCGCTGACCTGGAAAACGCCATCACCCGTGGTGCGCAGGGGTTCATCGTCTCCCCGAATGACGTCAATGCCGTCTCCAGCGCGGTGGATGAAATTCAGGATGCGAATCTGCCCGTTGTGACGCTTGACCGCTCCGTCGACAGCCAGAAGAAGGTGCCGCATTTTGGTGCCAACAACTACAAAGGCGGCCAGGCGATTGGCGACTTCGTTAAAAGCAAATTCCCCAACGGGGCAGACATTATTCTGCTCACCGGCCAGCCAGGTTCCTCCTCCAACATTGAACGTACCAAAGGGATCCGCGACAGCCTGAAGGCGGGCGGGGACAAGTACAAGATCGTTGCCGATCAGACCGGCAACTGGATGCGTTCTGAAGGGATGCGCATTGTGGAAAGCGTTCTGCCGTCACTGCCGAAACGCCCACAGGTGATCCTCTCCGCCAATGACGACATGGCACTGGGCGCAATTGAAGCGCTGCAGGGCCAGGGCGTGAAGCCAGGTGAAATTCTGGTGACCGGCTTTGATGCGGTCCCTGAGGCGCTGGCGCGCGTGCGCGACGGCTGGCTGGCGGTCACGGCGGATCAGCGCCCGGGCTTCGCGGTACAAACGGCGATGAGCCAGCTGGTGGCCAACGTGCGTGAGAAGAAAGCCATCACCGGCGCGGACTACCCGCCAACGCTTATCACCAAAGAAAATCTGCAGCAGGCTGAGCGCATCAGTGAGGCCGGTAACTGATTTATCCGGAGCCGCCGCGCAGGTGGCGGCTCACAATTAAGGAGGAGCAGACCGATGTCGCAACCCTTACTGAAAGTGACCGACCTGGCAAAAAGCTTTTCTGGCGTCTGGGCGCTGAGCAGCGCACAGCTCACCGTCGGTGCCGGGGAGATCCACGCGCTGCTGGGTGAGAACGGAGCGGGGAAATCCACGCTGTTGAAAGCCCTGGCGGGCGCACAGCCGCAAACGCGCGGGGATATCTGGTTCAACGGCGACACGCTGCCGGTGGATGATTCACCGGTTGAGCGGCAGAACAAGGGCATTATCACTATCTATCAGGAATTTAACCTGCTGCCCAATATGACCGTCGCGGAAAACATGTTTCTCGGGCGCGAGCCGCGTAAACGTAACCTGATTGTCGACGAAAAAGCGGTGAACCAGGAGGCGCAGGTGATCCTCGATTATCTGCAGTTGAACGTTGCGCCAACCACGCCTGTCGCCCGTCTGAGCGTAGCCCAGCAGCAGATGGTCGAGATTGCCCGGGCGCTGACGCTGAACGCCAGGCTGATCATCATGGATGAACCCTCCGCGGCGCTGAGCGACAGCGAGGTGGAAAGCCTCCACCGCGTGGTGCGCGAGCTGAAAAACCGGGGGGTGAGCATTATTTACGTTACCCACCGACTGCACGAAGTTTTCCAGCTTTGCGATCGCTTTACCGTTTTCCAGGACGGCCGTTTCACCGGCAGTGGCGCCGTGGCGCAAACCAATGTCGAGCAGCTGATCCGTCTGATGGTGGGGCGTGACGTGGCCTTTAATCGTCGTCCCGCCAGCGAAACCCATCATGAAAACAAGCCGGTCCGCCTGGCAGTAAAAGGGCTGAGCCGCGAAAAACCGCCGCTGGATCCGCACGGCATTGCCCTGCATGACATCAGCTTCCATGTCCACGCCGGAGAAGTACTGGGCATTGCCGGCCTGGTGGGTGCAGGGCGCACCGAAGTGGCGCGCTGCCTGTTCGGGGCGGATGCCTTTACCTCGGGCAGCTTTGAGCTGGACGGCGTCCCGTATCAACCGCGCGACCCGATGTACGCCCTTGAGCAGGGCATCGCGCTGGTCCCGGAAGATCGCAAGAAAGAGGGGGCGGTGCTGGGGTTATCGATTCGCGACAACCTGTCGCTCTCCAGTCTCTCTTCTCTGATGCAGTGGCGCTGGTTTGTGAATACCCGCAAAGAGGACGATCTGATTGAGTCCTACCGCAAGGCGCTGCAGATCAAAATGGTCAACAGCGCGCAGGAGGTGCGCAAGCTCTCCGGCGGTAACCAGCAGAAAGTTATCCTGGCGCGCTGCATGGCGCTGAACCCTCGGGTGCTGATTGTCGATGAGCCGACGCGCGGTATCGACGTGGGCACCAAGTCGGAAGTGCACCAGGTGCTGTTTGATATGGCCAAACAGGGCGTGGCGGTGATCGTGATCTCCTCCGATCTGCCTGAAGTGATGGCGGTATCCGATCGGATCATCACGCTCAGTGAAGGCCGGGTGACTGGTGAGATCCACGGCGACGACGCTAACGAAGAGCGGCTGATGACGATGATGGCCATCAACCACAACGCCCTCAACGCGGCATAACGGAGTTTTCCATGACGCAGATGATTTCTAAAACGCAGGTTCCGGTGAAACGCAGCGGACGCCTCGATCCCATCGCCTTCTTCGAGCGCTTCGGGGTACTGATTTTCATGATCCTGCTGCTGATTTTCTTTCAGTCGCAGAACAGCAATTTTTTCTCTGAACGCAATATTTTCAACATCCTGACCGAGGTGTCTATCTACGGGATCATGGCCGTGGGGATGACCTTCGTTATTCTGACTGCCGGTATCGATCTTTCTGTCGGCTCCATCCTGGCGGTCTGCGCCATGACCGCCGCATACGTGATTAAGGGCGACAACTTCACCACCGTTGATCCGAACGCCTGGGGCGGCATGAGCTGGCTGATTGGGCTGGGGATTTGTCTGGCGATGGGCACGGCGATTGGCTTCCTGCACGGCCTGGGCGTAACCCGCCTGCGCCTGCCGCCGTTTATCGTCACGCTCGGCGGGATGACCATCTGGCGTGGCCTGACGCTGGTGATCAACGACGGCGCGCCCATTGCAGGTTTCGACCCGGGTTACCGCTGGTGGGGACGCGGGGAGCTGCTTGGCATCTCCATTCCAATCTGGATTTTCGCCATCGTGGCGCTTGGCGGGTACCTGGCGCTGCATAAAACCCGCTGGGGACGCTTCGTCTATGCCATCGGCGGTAACCCGGAGGCAGCGCGCCTGGCGGGGGTCAACGTGAAACGCGTGCTGGTGAGTGTCTATGTGCTGATTGGCTGTCTGGCGGGACTGGCGGGCTTCATTCTCAGCGCTCGTCTTGGCAGTGCGGAAGCGGTCGCCGGGATCTCCTTTGAACTGCGCGTTATCGCCTCGGTGGTCATCGGCGGCACTTCGCTGATGGGCGGCTATGGACGCATCGGCGGCACCATCATTGGTTCCATCATTATGGGGATCCTGATTAACGGTCTGGTGCTGATGAACGTCTCGGCCTATTACCAGCAAATAATCACCGGATTAATTATCGTTCTGGCGGTGGCATTCGACACCTATGCCAAGAGCCGTCGCGGCGCATTGTGAGGATCAGGATGAAAGAGGTTCGTATTGGATTGATTGGCACCGGGTATATCGGCAAGGCGCATGCCATCGCCTATGCCCAGGCGCCGACGGTATTTACCCTGCGCGGCAAACTGGTGCGCGAGATGGTTGCGGAAGTGACGCCCGCGCTGGCGGCAGAGCGGGCGCAGGCCTTTGGCTTCAACCGCTCAACCGGCGACTGGCGGGCACTGGTGGCTGACCCGGCGATTGATGTCGTGGATATATGCTCGCCCAACCATCTGCATAAAGAGATGGCGCTGGAGGCCATTCGCCACGGTAAGCATGTCTACTCGGAAAAGCCGCTGGCGCTGAATGCCCATGACGCACGTGAAATGGTGGACGCCGCGAAGCGGGCAGGGGTGAAAACGCTGGTGGGTTTTAACTACATGAAAAACCCGACGGCACAGCTGGCGAAAGAGATCATCGCCCGCGGCGAGATTGGCGAGGTGATCCACTTCTACGGTACCCACAACGAAGATTATATGGCCGACCCGCTTTCTCCCATTCACTGGCACTGTTTTAAAGAGACCGCCGGGCTGGGTGCACTGGGGGACCTGGCGGCGCATATCGTCAACATGGCGCAGTATCTGGTCGGGGACATTCAGCAGGTCTGCGGTGATTTAAAAATTGTTGTGCCTGAACGCCCGGCGCAGGCCGGTTCGTCGCAAAACGTTGCGGTTGAAAACGAAGATCAGGCGCACGCGATGGTCCGTTTCGCCGGCGGAGCACAAGGGGTGATTGAAACGTCCCGCGTCGCCTGCGGGCGCAAGATGGGACTGTCGTATGTGATAACCGGCACCAAAGGGGCCATCAGTTTTACCCAGGAGCGGATGGCGGAACTGAAGCTCTATCTGCATGACGACCCGGTAAACCGCCAGGGATTCCGCACGCTGCTTGTGGGTCCGTCACATCCGGACTATGGCGCGTTTTGCATGGGAGCGGGCCATGGTATCGGTTTTAACGATCAAAAAACGGTGGAAGTACGCGACCTGGTCGACGGTATTGCCGCTGATGTGCCGATGTGGCCGGACTTTGAAGAGGGCTGGAAGGTTTCGCGGGTGCTGGATGCCATCGCACTCTCACACCAGGAAGGCCGCTGGCTGAACGTGAACGACATTGTCTGATGAGGTATCAACGTGGAAAAGCAGTTTGATGTGATATGCATGGGCCGCGTGGCGGTAGACCTCTACAGTCAGCAAATTGGTGCCCGTCTTGAAGATGTGTCGAGCTTCGCGAAATATCTCGGCGGCTCGTCCGGCAACGTGGCCTACGGGACGGCGCGTCAGGGGCTGCGCTCATCGATGCTGGCACGCGTCGGTGATGAACATATGGGACGCTTCCTGCGAGAAGAATTACACCAGGTGGGCTGCGATACCAGCCATCTGATCACCGACAAAGAACGCCTGACGGCGCTGGTGCTCCTCGGCATTAAAGACCGGGACACCTTTCCACTGATTTTTTATCGCGATAACTGCGCGGATATGGCCATCACGGCCAGCGATGTGGATGAACGCTACATTGCCTCCGCACGGTGCCTTGCCATCACCGGGACCCATCTCTCGCACCCTCAGACCCGTGACGCGGTGTTGACGGCGCTTAACTATGCCCGCCGTCACGGTGTTCGTACGGTGCTGGATATCGACTACCGGCCGGTACTGTGGGGGCTGACCTCATTAGGGGACGGGGAGACGCGCTTTATTGCCGCAGAAAACGTGACCCGTGAACTGCAGGAGGTGCTGCACCTTTTCGACGTCATTGTCGGCACCGAAGAAGAGTTCCACATTGCAGGTGGCAGTACCGATACCCTGCAGGCGCTGGGTCGCGTGCGCGCCGTGAGTAACGCTACGCTGGTTTGCAAGCGTGGCGCGCTTGGCTGTTCGGTGTATACCGACGCTATACCACCCCGGCTGGATGAGGGTCTGACGGTGACCGGCGTGCGCGTTGAGGTGCTGAACGTGCTCGGTGCGGGCGACGCGTTTATGTCAGGCCTGCTGCGCGGCTACCTTAACGACGAAGGCTGGGAGCAGGCCTGCCGCTATGCCAACGCGTGTGGTGCGCTGGTGGTGTCCCGCCACGGCTGTGCCCCGGCGATGCCGAGCAAGGCTGAGCTGGACGACTACCTGTCGCGTGCGGCGTCGGTGCCGCGTCCCGATCTTGATGCGCGCCTGAACCATCTGCACCGCGTCACCACCCGCCGCCGTGAGTGGCCGGAGCTGTGCGTGATGGCCTTCGATCATCGCAGCCAGCTGGAAGATATGGCGTTGCAGTGCGGGGCATCCCTGAAGCGCATCCCAGCGCTGAAGCAGCTTATTCTGCAGGCCAGCCGTGAGGCGGCCAGCAGCGCAGGGCTTGAGGGCAAAGCCGGTCTGCTGTGTGACGGCACTTTTGGTCAGGACGCCCTGAACGCGATTACCGGTGAAGGGTGGTGGATAGGCCGCCCTATTGAGCTGCCGGGCTCCCGGCCGCTGGAGATGGAGCACGGTAACATCGGCACGCAGCTCATCAGCTGGCCGCAGGAGCATGTGGTGAAATGCCTGGTCTTTTTCCATCCGGAAGATGCGCACGGCCTGCGTCTGGAGCAGGAGCAGAAAATCGCAGAGGTCTACCACGCCTGCTGCCAGTCCGGTCATGAACTGCTGCTGGAGGTGATCCTGCCTGCCAGCATGCCGCGCAGCGATGAGCTTTACCTGCGCGCCATCTCGCGTTTTTACAACCTGGGGATTTATCCCGACTGGTGGAAACTGCCGCCGCTCTCTGCCGATGGCTGGACGGCGCTGAGCGAGATTATTGAACGTCGGGATCCACACTGTCGTGGCGTGGTGATCCTCGGGCTGGACGCCCCGGCTGAGCAGCTTCGTGCTGATTTTAAAGCCGCCTCGGGACACGCGCTGGTGAAGGGCTTTGCCGTAGGACGCACGCTGTTTGGCGATGCGTCCCGTGCATGGCTGAAACACGATATTGACGATGCGCAGCTGGTGGCACGCATCCGGGACAATTACCTGCAGCTTATCGCCTGGTGGCGCGAGCGCGGACACGCATAATTCAGGAGACGACAATGAGTGTGCAATTAGGCATTAACCCGCTGACATGGACGAACGACGATCTGCCTTCACTCGGCGCGGAGACGCCGCTGGATACCTGTCTGAGCGAAGGGAAAGAGGCCGGTTTTGCCGGTTTCGAACTGGGCAATAAATTCCCGCGTGAGGCGCGCCTGCTTGGCCCCATTTTGCAGCGCCACGATCTGCAGCTGGTATCCGGCTGGTATTCAGGGCGTCTGCTGGAGCGTAGCGTGGAGGAGGAGATTGCCGCCGTGCAGTCCCACCTGACGCTGCTGCGCGAACTGGGGGCAAAGGTGCTGGTATTCGCCGAAGTGAGCGGCTGTATTCACGGCGAGCAACAGACGCCGGTTCATCTTCGCCCGCGCTTCCCGCACGGGCGCTGGAAAGAGTACGGTGAGAAGCTGACCGCTTTTGCCCGCTACACGCAGCAGCAGGGGGTGCAGATTGCCTACCATCACCATATGGGAACGGTCATTGAGTCCGCTGAAGATGTCGATAACCTGATGACCCATACCGGTGAAGAGGTGGGCCTGCTGCTGGACACGGGCCATCTGACCTTTGCCGGGGCTGATCCGCTGGCGGTGGCCCAGCGCTGGGCATCGCGCATTAACCATGTTCACTGCAAAGACGTGCGCGCCGACGTGCTGGCGGACGTCAAAAACCGCAAAACCAGCTTCCTTGATGCGGTGCTGAGTGGGGTCTTCACCGTACCGGGTGACGGCTGCGTGGACTATCCGCCCATCATGCGACTGCTGAAGGCGCAGGATTATCACGGCTGGCTGGTGGTGGAGGCGGAGCAGGATCCTGCTATCGCTCACCCGCTGACCTACGCCCGTCTGGGGTATAACAACCTGAGCCGCATGGCGCGCGACGCCGGGCTTATCTGAGGAGGTGACATGTCACGTCTGTTATCACGCTGGCAACCGCCGAGTGCGGAGGGCCGCACCCAGTCCGTCACGCCGGAACGCGCGGGCTGGGGATACGTTGGCTTTGAAGCGTATGAACTGCAGGAGGGGCAGACGCTGACGCTGCCCGCCGTCAGCGAAGAGCGCTGTCTGGTGCTGGTGGCCGGACGGGCCTCTATCAGCACACCTACCGCGCAGTTTACTGACATCGGCGAGCGGATGAGCCCGTTTGAGCGTATAAAGCCCTGGGCGGTCTACGTCACGCCGCAAGAGACGGTGCAGATTAAGGCGCTGACGACGCTGGAGCTGGCGGTCTGTGCCGCACCCGGCAAAGGGACCTTCCCGACACGGCTTATCGCTCCGCAGGATATCGACGCGCAGGCGCGCGGCAAAGGCCATAACCAGCGCTACGTGCACAACATTCTGCCGGAAGATCAACCCGCCGACAGCCTGCTGGTGGTTGAGGTCTGGACCCACGAAGGCTGCACCAGTTCATACCCGAGCCATAAGCACGATACGGATAATCCACCGCAGGAAACCTACCTGGAGGAGACCTACTATCATCGCCTCAATCCCGGGCAGGGGTTCTGCATGCAGCGGGTCTATACCGACGACAGGTCGCTGGATGAGTGTATGGCCGTTTATAACCGCGACGTGGTGATGGTGCCGAAGGGGTACCATCCGGTGGCGACGCTGGCTGGTTATGACAGCTACTATCTCAACGTGATGGCCGGTCCGGTGCGAAAATGGATGTTCACCTGGGAAGACGATCACGCGTGGATCAACCGCGACTATCCACGTTGACGTTGCAGAAGCCCGCACCCCGCGGGCTTTTTTTATCAACATTATCCTGTCTTGCGCGTTACCCACCAGAACACCAGCGCCACCAGGCTCACCGCTGCGCCAGTCAGGCAGACGCCCTGCCAGCCCGCGATGGCATACGTCATCGTGGTGCTCAGCGCGCCCAGACCGCTGCCGACGGCATAAAACAGCATGTAAAGCCCGACCAGCCGGCTATGCGCCTCGGGGCGGGCACGAAAGATCAGGCTCTGGTTGGTGACATGCAGCGCCTGCCCGCCCAAATCGAGCAGCACGATGCCAATGAGCAAAATGCCGAGCGAACGGTCCATCAGTGAAATCGGCCACCACGCCAGGAGTAACATGACCAGTGCAGCCGCGCTGGTGCGCCGGGCATATCCTCGATCGGCCCACTCTCCGGCCCGGGTTGCCGCTAACGCGCCTGCCATTCCGGCCAGGCCAAAAGCACCAATGGCGGTATGCGATAAGTTATAGGGTGGGGCACTTAACGGCAGCACCAGAGCGCTCCAGAAAATATTGAACGCAGCGAACATCAGTAAAGCCAGTACGCCGCGCACCTGCAGGACTTTTTCTTCCCGCAGCAGGGTCAGCATTGAGTGAATCAGGCGCGGGTAACTCATCGTTTCAGGCACCGCAGGCAAGCGGGGCAGCCTCCACCACAGCGGAAACGCAATAATGACCATCAGCCCGGCGGCAGAGAGATACACGCCGCGCCAGCCCGCGATATCACTGATGCCTCCGGAGACGACGCGGGCCACTAACAGGCCCATAAATACCCCGCCTTGTGCCGCACCAATAACGCGGCCTTGCTCATGCGGCGACGCGGCGTTGGCCGCATAGGCGATAAGCCCTTGCGTCATGGCCGTTCCTGCCATGCCGGTGGCGAGCATACCCGCCAGCAGCATCGTTGACGTCTGCGCCATGCTGACCGTGACCAGTGCGGCGACCAGTACGACAAGCTGTAGCGCCATCAGACGCCGGCGATCCACTTTATCCCCCAGAGGAACCACGAACAGCAGAGCCAGAGCACAGCCAATCTGCGTGGCGGTGACCACGCCGCCAATGGCACCATGGCTGATGCCAAAGTCTCTGGACAACGCGTCAAGCAACGGCTGTGCGTAATAGACGTTGGCCACGCTTAAGCCGCTGGCGAGGGCGAACAGCCACACCAGGCTACGCGGCATGTCGCCTGAGCGGACGTGCCCGGTTTTTCGATCTGACGGTAGTGGTGACGCGTGTGACATGTTCAAATCCTCGCCCTGGGTAAAGTGGTTTTAAAAAGAAACCAGTTGAAGGCTAGGCTATGCAGTTTTAAAATGCAACCAGTTATTGTTGACTGACCTGCCGGGGTAACGCTGTGCCGTCTCGTAAACCGATTGAACAGGAATTCTGTCCCGTTGCCCGCAGCGTCGATCTGATTGGCGATCGCTGGTCGCTTCTGATTGTGCGTAATGCTTTTGACGGCATGCGCCGTTTCGGGGATTTTCAGCGGGATCTCGGGGTTGCGCGTAACATTCTGGCTGACCGGCTGCGCAAGCTGGTCGACGCGGGCATTCTCGCGATGCAGGGGGCGTCGGACGGTACGTCGTATCAGGAATATGTCCTGACGGACAAAGGCGAAAGCCTGTTTCCCATCGTCGTTGCGCTTCGCCAGTGGGGAGAGCAGCATCTGTTTGAACGCGGGGAGCGCCACTCGCTGTTGATCGACAGGCGTACCGGCAAGCCGGTTCCCCTGATGGCGCCAGCAGCGCAGGATGGAACGGCGCTGAAGGCGCAAGATACTGACGTGCAGAAAGTGACGTAACCCGACGCTCTGCAAGCCCGCGCTACGCGGGCTGTTGTGTCATTCTTAATGGTTTGTGATTGCCTGCTCAATCGTGCGGGCAATATCATCCGGTTGACTCACCATCGACACGTGGCTTGCTGCCACTTCCGTGGTTTTCGCGTGGATCGTTTTCGCCATCGCACGTTCAAGCTCCGGGTTAATCATCCGGTCATTTTTGCTGACCACAAACCAGCTTGGCTTTTCATGCCAGGCCGCATGGCTCACTTTTTCCGCAAACGCGTCGGCCTTGATCGGCCCCTGAGTGGCTGCAATCGTCTGCTGTTCAACGGCGCCTGCATCCGGTGCGAAGTCTTTCATCACGGCTTCTGGCGGGAGATACAAATACCCGTCTGCCGTTTTTGCGATATCCGCACTCCCCGCTGGCGGTGGGTAACTTCCCGCCAGGTCCGCCGTCGACTGGCCGGAATCAGGCGCAAAGGCCGCTACGTACACCAGGGATTTTACCCGTGCATCGTTGCCCGCTTCGCTGATCACCGTTCCGCCCCAGGAATGACCTACCAGCACCACATCGCCATGCGCCCGTGCAATGGCGCGCCGGGTGGCGGCAACGTCATCTTTAAGCGACGTGAGCGGCAGCTGGACGGCGATCACCTCGGTATGCTGTTTTTGCAGCCGGGTAATGACCTTGTTCCAGCTGCTGCCATCGGCAAACGCGCCATGGACCAGCACCACGCTGGTTTTGCTCTCAGCAAAGGCGCTGGCGGAAAGCGCCAGCAGACCCGCCGTCAGTACAGAGCGTGCTTTCATTGTCTGGCTCCTTAAAAATGATGGACCGTTGCGTGAGGCGGTACGGTGAATTCAATGGTTTTATGGTCGATGGGTTTATGCGTGGGGTCGGCCAGAATTATGGTCACTTTATGCTTCCCGGCGGGTAACCCAACCAGAATGATTGGCTCTCCGCTGGTATCTGCCCAGTGCCAGGGGGCGTCATCGACCACGACATGGATATGGCCGATACGTGGCGTGACCTTCAGCGCATCGGGCCCGAATACCGGCTCGATGCGCAGGTTTTCAGCCCGGTATTGAATAAAGACCGCCCCTTTGCTCAGCGGGCCGGCAAGCGGTGGATCGACAATCAGCTTAGCGGCCGGCTGTGGACGTTCCAGCGGGGCAACAGCGGCAGGGCCGTTGACGTCGGCAGCGCTGAGGTTATCCAGTGGTGCGGCCCAGGAGCAGGTTGCTGACGCCAGAACAAGTGCAGGGAGCAGTAAATAACGACGGATCATCTGAGTCTCTCCTCAATCGGTTTCAAATTCGGTTTTAAACAATGACAGACACAGAAAACCATTTTTATGTATCCGGGATGTTTGCGGGGAACGGCGTTTTGTACCGGCTTGTCAGCGTGGCGCTCCGGATACAGTGGGATACATTTCATCATTTCGCGCGGGGTCGGCACTGCGCACAATCGCTATCGCCAGCCCGGCAATCACCAGCGTCAGCGCGGTGGAAACCCACATTGCGCCGGCGATCCCCAGCGTTTTATTTAGCCATGCATAGGCAAACGGCGATGCCGCGGCCATAAGCTGTGCGGGAATGAGCAGCATGCCGGTACGGCGGGCATAGCTTTCGGCGCTGAAAAGCGTCAGCGGCAGGGTGGCTTTTACTATCGTCATCAGCCCGTTGATGGCGCCGTAGCCCAGCACAAAACCGGCGGCACACCCGACAAACAGTGAGCTGCTTAACCCGATAACAAAGCAGAGCGGCATGGCGAGGGCGGTCAGGAGCGTGAGGTTGAGCGGGGTTAAGCGTGCACCCGCCAGCACCTCCGTGGCGCGTGCGCCCGTCTGGCCAACTCCCCACAGCATGCCGATGGCGACCGGCAGGCCAAAACTGGCAATGAACTCTGGCAGATGGGTGGACGTGCCGTTAGAGACAAAGGTCATGAGGGCAATAAACGTGGCATACCGCCAGCCGTTACGCCGTTCCTGGCGCACGGGCGGCGCGGTAACGTGCGGGGGGGCCGCCAGCCGCTGGTGGGGAAGCGTGCGAATCAGCACCGCACTCAGAAGGCCAAAGAGGGCGTAGATCTGCAATGCGTGTTGCCAGCTCATCACTTTCAGCAGCCCCTCACCCAGCGGCCAAAAAACCGCTGAGGCCAGCCCGCCTGCGAGCGTGATGCGCGAGATCGTTCTGCGTGCCTGCTGGCCGTACAGGTTCACCAGCGCGGCGAACAGCGCATCATACAGCGACAGCCGCATCCCGATACCGGCAACCAGCCAGGCACCGTACCAGCCGAACAGCGTCTGCGTATATGCCATGCCCGCGCAGCTTGCAGCAATCAGTAACGTTCCGCTCATCACCACGTTCTGCCCGCCAGCGTACGCCAGCAGTCGGGCGACAAAAGGGGAGACCATCGCCATTACCAGCATCGCCAGCGTCAGGCCGAGGTAGAGCTGCGGTGATGACCACCCCCGGTCGGCCACAATGGCCTGGGCAAAGGTCCCGGGCATATAAAACGAGATCCCCCAGTTGATAAGCTGATGACAACCTGCCCGGCGGGCGAGGTGACGGGGAAGGACAGGTGTTTTCATTGTTTTTCATTCCGTTATGCAGTTGTCCTGAGCATAGCGAGCGCGCTATTGTGCTGGCAGGTCAGCCACCTTATGCGCTGTATAAGAGAAACTTTGAATGACAACGCTCAACCTGGGCTATCTCGCGACGTTCCGTCTGGTTATCCAGCGCGGCAGTTTTTCCGCGGCGGCGGACCTGCTGGGCATTTCCCAGCCGGCCGTCAGCCTGCAAATCCGCCAGCTGGAGCAGTTTCTGCAAACCCGGCTGGTAGAGCGTACCGGGCGGGGCATCAAACCCACGGCTGCCGGGCAGGCATTGCTGGTGCACGGGGAGCGTATTCAGCAGGCGGTGGATGAAGCCATTCGGTCCGTGAGTGAGTTCAGCCATGATGTGAGTGGCACCATTACGCTTGGCACGGGCGCAACGGCCTGCATTCATCTTCTGCCGCCGCTGTTGCAGCAGCTCGGACGTGACTATCCGCTTCTCAGAGTGGGCGTGACGACCGGCAATACGCTCGACATCGTCCGGGCAATTGAAGAAAACCGACTTGATATGGGGCTGGTGACGCTACCGGTGAGCGGAAGAGCGCTCGACGTTACGCCGGTGATGGACGAAGAGTTTGTTTTTATCGCGTCGCTGGACCAGCAGAACGGTTTTCAGTCGTTGACGCCGGCTGCGTTGCACGCGCAGCCATTCATTGCTTTTGAATCAGGCAGCGGCACCCGGGCGCTGATCGACGGCTGGTTTGCGGCCGAGGGGCGAATCCTCACGCCGGTGATGCAACTGGGCAGCATCGAGGCGATCAAGCGGATGGTACGTGCGGGGCTTGGCTACAGTATCGTGCCGCGTATGGCCGTAGACCTGGCGGCTGACCGCGAAGGGCTATGCGTGATGTCGCTCACACCCGTGCTGCAGCGACAGCTGGCTGTGGTGATGCGCCAGGATAAAATCCTGAGCAAAGGAATAGCAGGGATAATTCGGATATTACAAAATCCTTCGACGCGTTAGCGATCGGCTGAATCAACGGTCAGGCTGGATTGCTGTGACTGAGCCTTGTCCTGATGGTGATACCAGGCGCCAATAGAGGAGTAAACGAAGCGGCCGAAGAAAAACAGGAAGCTGATAAGCAGTATGATGCGGGTCATCCGGGTGTTGAACTGATGTCGTTTTCGCATACGCGTGACCTGACTCACTGTGTTTTTCCTGGGCATGCCCTTTTGGGCGACAGGGATATTAAGGCACAGCGGGAAGAGAGGGTCAATTCGCAAATGTGTAAATAACCGTCAACAGTTACATTAATTAATGTTATTGAAATTAATAATTGCATTTACCATATTGATAATATGAAGAAAACTATTTCAAAAAAAATGTAAGAAAGGATCGTTTGAGTAAATTAGTTTGATTTAAGTCAACGGTTTCCCTGGCCTGGTATTTAAAATCCCACCTCCATGCTGTTCGCCCCGCACATTGTCGGGCGGCAGGTACGTCAGGTTGGATGCCTGTCTTCATTTCCCTCTGGAGCGAAAGGGGTTTAAACGGGCATCTATGAACATTATTTCTTTCCTGAAAAACAATAAAGACCGCTGGTGGGCTTTACCGCTTATTTTACCGGTGGGTTTACTGCCTGTATTAAGCGTTGCCAATACCTTTACCCGATTGGGCGATGGTCTGGTGGCACTCTATTATTTACCTCTCTCCTTTCTGCTTTCAGTGATGATGTTTTTTGGTCTGGAAGCGCTGCCCGGCATCGTATTGTCACTGTTCATCCGCTACTACCCGTCGGTTGGGTTGTTCGAAACCATCGCCGGCATTTTTCATTTTATTGTCCCTGTTGTGCTCAGCTGGGGGGGGTATCGGGTGTTTGCGCCCAGACGCAGCATGACGGCTTACGGGGATGTCAGACTGATGGCGCAGCGTATCTTCTGGCAGGCCTTTTGCCCCGCGACGCTGTTTCTGGTGCTGTTCCAGTTTGCCCTCTATCTGGGTGTGTATGAGAGCCGTCAGAGCCTCGAGGGGTTGACCCCGCTTAATATTCGTACGCTGATTAACTATCAGGCGCTGCTGGTCAGTGGGCTGACGGGCGTGCCGTTAAGCTATTTACTGATCCGTCTGATTCGTCATCCGCGGTATATCAGAAGTCTTGTCTCGCAGGTGCGAATGCAGATAGACAAAAAGGTGACGGTCATTGAATTTCTGCTGTGGGCCATTGCGCTTGGCGGGCTGCTTACCCTGCTGCTGCTCCCGATGAACGAAAACAGCTCGATTTTCACCACCAACTACACCCTGTCGTTGCTGATGCCGGTGATGTTGTGGGGAGCGATGCGGTTTGGCTATAAGCTGATGTCGCTTATCTGGACCCCGGTGCTGCTGGTGTCCATCCACTATTTTTATCGTTATATCCCTCAACAGTCCGGGTATGACATTCAGCTGGCAATTACCTCTTCCAGCTATCTGGTCTTTTCGTTTGTGGTGATTTACATGTCGATGCTGGCCACCTGCCAGCGCGCCGCAAATAAACGTTCCCGCAGGCTGGCGCTACTCGACCCGGTTGTCCATATGCCGAACCTGCGGGCCTTGTCGCGCGATCTTGCCAAAAACCCGTGGTCGGCGCTCTGTTTGCTGCGCATTCCGGAGCTGGAGGTGCTGGGCCGAAATTACGGGGTATTGTTGCGGATCCTGTATAAACAGCAGCTGGCGCAATGGGTCAATGGCACCTTGCAGCCCAGCGAGCGGGTCTATCACCTCACCGGCTGTGACCTGGCGGTTCGCCTTAACGCGGAATCGCACCAGCAACGCATTGAGGCGCTGGACGAGCATATTAAACAGTTCCGCTTTGTCTGGGATGGGATGCCGCTGCAGCCTCAGGTGGGCGTGAGCTACTGCTATGTGCGCTCACCGGTGACCCACCTCTATCTGGTCCTCGGTGAGCTGGGGGTGATTGCCGATCTGTCGATTTCGACCAACCATCCGGAAAATCTGCAGCAGCGCGGTGCTGTCCATCTCCAGCGTAGCCTGAAGGACAAGGTTGCGATGATGAGCCGTCTGCAAAGTGCGCTCGACAGTAACGCGTTTACTCTGCTGGTCCAGCCGGTTTGCGGCGTGCGGGGCGATTGCTACCACGAGGTGTTGCTGCGGATGTCGGATGCAAACGGGGCGTTGCTCTCTCCCTTGCAATTCCTGCCCGTCGCCCAGGAGTTTGGCCTGTCGTCGCGGGTTGATTTGTGGGTACTGGAGAACACGCTACGCTTCCTGGCAGAGCATCGGGTACATCTGCCCGGCCAGCGTTTTGCCATTAATCTGGGCCCTTCCACCGTGTGCCGTGCGCAGTTCCCGGCTGAGGTGAGTCGTCTGCTGGCGAAATACGCCGTCGAACCCTGGCAGCTGATATTTGAAGTGACCGAGTGCAGCACCTTTGGCAGTGGTGAACAGGCGTTACATACCCTCAGGCAGTTGCAAAAAATGGGGGTACGCATTGCGATTGATGATTTCGGTACCGGCTATGCGAGCTACGCGCGGCTGAAAAGCGTGGACGCCGATATCCTTAAGATAGACGGAAGCTTTATCCGCAATATCGTCAACAACAGTCTGGACTATCAGATAGTGGCCTCGATTTGCCATCTGGCGCGAATGAAGAAAATGCTGGTGGTCGCGGAGTATGTCGAAACAGAAGAGATACGTAGCGCGGTCCACGCGCTAGGTATCGATTATGTGCAGGGTTATCTGATTGGCAGACCGGTGGCGCTTGAGTCACTGCTGGAAGCAGAGGCGTCGCCGGTCAAGACCTGAGCCGTTACGCCGCGACGTCTGAGCTCTCTTCTTCGATTTTGAGTAGCCAGCCGGTGACCGCTTCCCAGTACTGCTGCTCTTTTTCCAGATCCAGCAGCACCAGCGCATTCTGGCTAAACCAGTCTGGCGGGAAGCTCAGGGTCCAGTGGTTGTCATCCGTTTTGAGCTTCAGCGTGGGCGGGGTAGTCGTGGCCTGACGCTGGTTATTGAGCAGGACGCCGAGACGCAGCAGTTGGATAAGCGGCAGGAATTGCTTCTTCTTAAACAGCGTGAAGCGCGGCAGATCGTCAAGCTTGATGGCTTTACGATGGTAGCGCACCAGGGTCGCCATCATGGTTTGCTGCTCCTGGTTGAAGCCAGGCAGATCGCTGTTTTGCAGGATATAGGCTGAGTGGCGGTGCATTCCGCTGTGGTTAATATTCAGTCCCACTTCGTGCAGCATCGCTGCCCATTTCAGCAGGGCGGCAAGCTGCGGATGCGCCAGCTTAGGGTTCTGCTCCTGCCACTGGTCGTATATCTGAACGGTTGTTTCCAGCACGCGCTTCGCCTGTTCGCGGTCGATATTGTACTGGTTTGCCAGGCTTTGCGCGGTGCGGCTACGAATATCCTGGTGGCGGAAACGGCCTTCCATTTCATACAGCACACCTTCACGCAGCGCGCCGTCGGAAAGACGCAGCTCTTTAATTGCCAGCGCATCAAATACGCCGCACAGGATAGCCAGCCCCGGTACGAATACCGCTTTGCGCTCGTCGGAAAGACCCGGCAGGCTTAAGGCGTCAAAGCTTTTATGTTTCAGCACCTCTTCGGTCAGCAAGGTCAGGCGCTCTGGGGTGATAAACCCATCTTTTTCACCCATCGCCAGCAGCACTTCATGTGCCGCTTTGATGGTGCCCGATGCGCCCAGCGCTACGTTCCAGCCCTGAATACGGTACTGCCAGGCCAGGTTCTCCAGTTTCTGGATAGCGGCCATGCGCGCGCGCTGGAAGTTTTCGCGGCTGATTGCGCCACCCGGGAAATACATCTGCGCAAAGCTGACGCAGCCCATACGACGGCTTTCGACCAGACGCGGCTCAAAATCTTCGCCGATCACCAGTTCCGTAGAGCCGCCGCCGATGTCGATGACCAGCTTGCGTCCTTTTTCCGGCTGAGTGTGTTCAACACCCATGAAAATCAGACGGGCTTCCTCGTTACCGGAGATGATCTCAATGGGGTAGGGGATCACTTTTTCGGCCCGCTTGAGGAATTCCGGCGCGTTCAGCGCCTGGCGCAACGTGTGGGTGCCTACAATGCATACGCTGGAGGGCGAGAAGCCCTGCAGGCGTTCAGCAAATAGCGACAGGCAGTTTAAGCCTCGCTCCATTGCCTCTTCGCTGAGCATGCTGCGCTCATCAAGACCATCCGCCAGGTGTACACGCTGCTTCAGACGACCGATGATCTGCAATGCGCCATCCACCTCACGGGCGATGACCATGTGGAAACTGTTAGAACCAAGATCGACCGCGGCGAATTCCTGCGGGCGTGGGGTCTTATCATTTATCGGCATAGGTTAATCGGGTTGCTCGAGTGATTTGATATAGTCGTAAATCGCCAGTTGCGACCGCACTTTACGGCGATTGCCGCGCGGTACATAGCGGTTACTGAGTTCTTTGTCGATATAGCGTGCTTTCACCGTATCGCTGAACAGAATCTCGATGATATCGAGGATCTGCTGCTTCAGCCGCGGATCCAGGAGCGGTGTCGCGACTTCAATTCGGTAGTCAATATTGCGCGTCATCCAGTCTGCAGATGAGAGATAGACCTGTTTATCACCCGCATTATCGAAAATATAGACCCGATCGTGTTCCAGGTAGCGGTCAACAATGCTGATCACGCGAATATTGTCGCTGATGCCTTCGAGTTCAGGGATCAGTGAGCACATACCGCGTATCAACAGATTGACCGGAACGCCGGAGCTGGACGCCGCATACAGACGATCCACCAGCCCTTTGTCGACCAGGTTGTTGAGTTTCAGCGTAATGCCCGACGACAGCCCTTTCTGGGCATTGGCGATCTCTTTATCGATCATGTCGTACAGCAGGCGGCGTGAGTTCTGCGGCGAGACCAGCAGATAATCGAAGCTGACCGGGCGGTACGGGTTCTCAATAAAGTTGAACACCCGGCGAACCTCGTTAGTGATGCGCGCATCGGCAGTCAGCAGCGAGTAGTCGGTATAAATTCGCGCGGTTTTTTCGTTAAAGTTTCCGGTTCCGATGTGGGCATAACGCACCACGTCCTCCCCCTCTTTACGGGAGATAAGGAACAGCTTGGCGTGAATTTTCAGCCCGGGTGCTGAGAAGATAACGTGGACACCGGCTTCCGTCAGACGGCGCGCCCAGTGAATGTTTGCCTCTTCGTCGAAGCGTGCCTGCAGCTCAACCACCACGGTCACTTTTTTGCCGTTGTGCGCCGCATGGATCATCGCATCGATGATGCGGGAATCTTTTGCCACACGGTAGATGTTGATTTTGATCGCCAGTACGTTCGGGTCGAACGAAGCCTGACGCAGCAGTTCCAGCACGTGTTCAAACGTATGATACGGATAGTAGAGCAGGACATCGCGCTCGCGAATGGCGTCGAAACCGTTGCGGAATTTATCGAACCAGAGATGGCGCAGACGCGGCAGCGGTTTGTTCACCAGATTGGCCTTGCCGACGTTCGGGAAGCCAATAAAGTCTTTAAAGTTATGGTAACGACCGCCCGGCACGATGGAGTCATAGCGAGAAATGGTCAGCTTGTCGCGCAGCATTTCCACCATGGCATCTGGCATATCGCGCTGATAAACAAAGCGCACCGGCTCCGCCGTCAGGCGCTGTTTCAGGCTGGATGACATCAGCTCCATCAGACTGGCTTCCATCTCGTGCACCAGATCGTATTCGGCGTCACGGGTCATCTTCATGGAGTAGGCGTTTAACGCGTCGTAATCGAAGAAGCCCTTGAAGATGTCGTCCAGGCAGTAACGCAGGATGTTATCGAGCAGGATCATTGGCTTGCGTCTGCGCGGGGTTTCCGGCGGCAGGTTCACAAAGCGCGGCACCTTATCGGACGGGATCTCAAGCAATGCGTAACGAATCGTGTCGCCACGAATAATTTCCACCGCGAGGTAGGTGTAGTCATCTTTCAGGAACTGCACCAGATCGGTTTCGCGGTTGATCAGAATAGGGGTAATGTGCTGGCGCAGGTAATGTTTGAAATAGTGACGCAGCCAGGTTTGTTGGTTAACAGAAAGCTGACGTTCGTTAATCAGGAAGATTTGATTGCGTGCCATTTCCAGCAGCAGTTCGTTATACAGGCCGTCAAACTCCTGATCGGCTTTCAATACGCGCGACTGAATTTTGCCCAGCAGATGGCGCGAGTGAGAGTTTAAGCCCTGTTCTTCGCTGATGATGATTCGCCGTTTCAGTTCGGCAAAGCGAACCTTGTAGAACTCATCCAGGTTGTTGGAATAAATCCCCAGAAAACGCATACGCTCGATAAGCGGGTTACTTTTGTCTGCCGCTTCCTGGAGTACACGTTCGTTGAATGCTAACCAGCTTAGCTCTTTCTCGATATATAACTTTTCCTGACCCATTACAGCTCACACTCCAGTTCAATCACAGGACGTGGTAAATCCGTCTCGTCCTTATTATGGCGAGCATTTCCACGATATGTCCAACAGTGCCAGAAAAGTATGACAGTTATTTTTTTTCTGGGGGATTTTAGAGGGTTGGGGGAAGGGCATGTCGGGAAGCGCGGTGCTCACCCGACAGTGAAGACCACAGGCCCGTGCAGGCGTCGCGCCGCCGGGCACATCAAACAAACTACTCGTCAGCGGCATAACCCTGTGCAGGGAGCCTGACGCCGTCCAGCCAGGCGGCACCGTCGCGCATCTGAAGACGCCCGTCAACAAACCAGCTTACCACCAGAGGATAAATGGCGTGTTCCTGCGTCTGCACGCGTTCGGTAACATCGTCTTCGCTGTCACCTTCAAAGACCGGCACCTTTGCCTGCAGGATCACCGGCCCGCCGTCCAGCTCGTCGGTAACGAAATGCACGGAGGTACCGTGCTCTTCATCGCCGTTTTCCAGAACCTGACGATGGGTGTGCAGGCCGGGATACTTCGGCAGGAGGGAAGGGTGGATATTCAGCAGACGACCAGCGTAGTGCCCGACAAAGGCCGGGCTCAGGATACGCATATACCCCGCCAGCACGACAACGTCAGGCGCGTAGGCATCAATCTCCTGAACCAGTTCCCGGTCAAACGCTTCACGTCCGGAGAACTGGCTGGCTTCCAGCGCGTGCGCGGGAATGTTCTCTTCCCGGGCACGTTCAAGGCCGAACGCGTCGGCCTTATTGCTGAATACTGCCCGAATGGTGCCGTTGATTTTCTTCTGTTTGCAGGCGTCAATTATCGCCTGCAAATTGCTTCCGTTACCGGAAATGAGCACCACAATGTTTTTCATTCAATGACCACACGCTGTTCGGAATCGGATGCTTTGATAATACCGATTTTCCACGCGTTTTCACCTTTGTCGGTCAGCAGTTTAATCGCCTTATCCGCTTCGCTTGCTGGCAGCGCGATAACCATGCCCACGCCACAGTTAAAGGTGCGGTACATCTCGTGTGAGCTCACGTTGCCCGCAGTCTGCAGCCAGTTAAAGACGGACGGCCACTGCCAGGACGATTCGTCAATCACCGCCTGAGTGTTGTCCGGCAGTACGCGCGGAATGTTTTCCCAGAAGCCGCCACCGGTCAGGTGGGCAATGGCGTGAACGTCAACCTTCTCAATCAGCTCCAGCACGTTTTTCACGTAGATGCGGGTCGGCGCCAGCAGATGGTCAGCCAGTGGCTTGCCATCAAGCTCGGTGGTCAGTGGATCGCTGCCGCTCACGTCGAGGATTTTACGCACCAGAGAGTAGCCGTTCGAGTGCGGGCCGCTGGAGGCCAACGCGATCAGCACATCACCATCAGCCACTTTACTGCCGTCGATAATTTCTGATTTTTCTACTACGCCAACGCAGAAGCCTGCGACGTCATAATCTTCGCCGTGATACATACCGGGCATTTCGGCGGTTTCACCACCGACCAGCGCACAGCCAGACTGCAGACACCCTTCGGCAATGCCGTTAATGACGCTTGCTGCGGTATCCACGTCCAGTTTCCCAGTCGCGTAGTAATCCAGGAAGAACAGCGGCTCTGCGCCCTGAACCACCAGGTCGTTAACACACATCGCGACCAGATCGATACCGATCGTGTCGTGACGTTTTAAATCCATCGCCAGGCGCAGTTTCGTCCCTACACCATCAGTACCCGAGACCAGAACAGGTTCACGATATTTTTGCGGCAGCGCGCACAATGCGCCGAATCCACCCAGACCACCCATCACTTCCGGGCGGCGGGTTTTTTTCACCACACCTTTGATTCGGTCAACCAGCGCATTACCTGCGTCAATATCAACACCGGCATCTTTGTAGCTGAGAGAAGTTTTGTTGGTCACGGCTCAAGTCCCCACGCGATTGCATAGCTAGTAAGAAAAATCGGCGCAATTCTAACAGTCCAGGCAAACGTTTGCGAGCCTATTCTCGGCGAGAGGATTTTTTTTTCAGCAGGCCCTGCGAATGCGCCTAAAGTTGAGTCTGTTCACGAAAATGAAACCGGTTTCGGTTTTCTCCTTGCAACAGAAAGCCCCTTTGCACATCATCAGAATGAAACCGGTTTCTGTAATTGTTTTTGCAGAAAATAACGCAGAATGAGGGAAAGTGTATGTCAGGATTCAAAGCAGATTTTCTGTGGGGCGGTGCGGTCGCAGCGCATCAGCTGGAAGGGGGCTGGAACGAGGGCGGTAAGGGGATCAGCGTTGCCGATGTGATGACTGCCGGCGCGCACGGCGTGCCGCGTGAAATCACCAACGGCGTGCTGCCAGGGAAAAATTACCCTAACCATGAAGCCATCGATTTCTACCATCGCTATAAAGAGGACATCAAACTCTTTGCCGAGATGGGCTTCAAATGCTTCCGTACCTCCATCGCCTGGACGCGTATCTTCCCGAAAGGGGACGAGCTGGAGCCTAACGAAGCTGGCCTGAAATTCTATGACGACCTGTTTGACGAGTGCCTGAAGTATGGCATCGAGCCGGTTATTACCCTTTCCCATTTCGAGATGCCGTTCCACCTTGTCACCGAATACGGTGGCTGGCGCAACCGTAAGCTGATCGACTTCTTTGTTCGCTTTGCGGAGGTTGTGTTCAGACGTTACCAGCATAAAGTGAAGTACTGGATGACCTTTAACGAGATCAATAACCAGGCCAACTTCCACGAAGACTTTGCACCGTTTACCAACTCCGGTCTGAAGTACGAGCCGGGCGAAGACCGCGAGCCGGTGATGTTCCAGGCGGCACACTATGAGCTGGTGGCCAGCGCCCTGGCGGTGAAGGCCGGGCGCGACATTAACCCGTCGCTGCGGATCGGCTGCATGATTGCCATGTGTCCAATCTATCCGCTGACCTGTGCCCCGGACGATATGATGATGGCGATGAACGCCATGCACCGTCGCTACTGGTTCACCGATGTCCACGTGCGCGGCAAGTACCCACAGCATCTGCTTAACTACTTTGCTCGTCGCGGTTTCACGCTGGATATCACAGAAGAAGATAACGCGGCGCTGACGCAGGGGTGTGTCGATTACATTGGCTTTAGCTATTACATGTCTTTCGCCACCAAAGCGACGGCGGATAACCCGGAGCTGGATTACGACGAAAGTAAGAGCCTGGTCTCCAACCCGTACGTGCAGAAATCTGACTGGGGCTGGCAGATTGATCCGGTGGGCCTGCGTTACTCCCTGAACTGGTTCTGGGATCACTATCAGCTGCCCCTGTTCATCGTGGAGAACGGCTTTGGCGCCATCGACGTGCAGGAGAGCGACGGTTCGGTAAATGACCAGTACCGTATTGATTACCTTGCCGCGCACATCCGCGAAATGAAAAAAGCGGTGGTCGAAGATGGCGTTGATCTGATGGGGTATACCCCGTGGGGCTGTATCGACCTGGTGTCTGCCGGAACGGGTGAAATGAAAAAACGCTACGGCTTTATCTTTGTCGACAAAGACAATGAAGGTAACGGTACCCTGAACCGCAGTAAGAAGAAGTCGTTTGACTGGTATAAGCAGGTGATAGCCAGCAACGGCGACACTCTTTAATTCCAGCAGAGTAAAAACGCAAAAAGCCGGAGCTTGCCCTCCGGCTTTTTTGCCTCTAAAACACTTTGCTTGATGTACGTCAAGCAAGTTGGGTATGGTGCAATCCGAAAAAAGCGGTATAATCCCGCGATTTTTTTGCGGTTGCCCCCTCAGAGGAGAAAGAGAATGAAGATTGTGGAAGTGAAGCACCCACTCGTTAAACACAAGCTGGGCCTGATGCGTGAGCATGACATCAGCACGAAGCGTTTTCGCGAACTGGCTTCTGAAGTCGGCAGCCTGCTGACCTATGAAGCGACCTCTGACCTGGAAACGGAAAAAGTGACCATCGAGGGCTGGAACGGCCCGGTTCAGGTTGAGCAGATCAAAGGTAAGAAAATTACCGTTGTGCCCATCCTGCGTGCCGGCCTCGGCATGATGGAAGGCGTGCTGGAGCACGTGCCAAGCGCGCGCATCAGCGTGGTCGGGGTCTACCGCGACGAAGAGACCCTGGAGCCGGTACCGTACTTCCAGAAGCTGGTGTCTAACATCGACGAGCGTATGGCCCTGGTGGTTGACCCGATGCTGGCGACCGGCGGTTCAATGATTGCCACCATCGACCTGCTGAAAAAAGCCGGTTGCAGCAGCATCAAAGTGCTGGTGCTGGTTGCTGCACCAGAAGGTATCGCGGCGCTGGAAAAAGCGCACCCGGACATCGAACTCTATACCGCGTCTATCGACCAGGGGCTAAATGAGCACGGGTACATCATCCCGGGGCTTGGCGATGCCGGCGATAAGATTTTTGGTACTAAATAATCGAATAACGATAATGAAGCCGACTTTGATAGTCGGCTTTTTTTTGAATAAAACGCCAACAACAATACTACTCAGAGGAAAACACTATGACGCGCCGTGCTATCGGGGTGAGTGAAAGACCGCCGCTTTTACAGACAATCCCGCTTAGTCTGCAGCACCTGTTCGCCATGTTTGGCGCAACCGTGCTGGTGCCAATCCTGTTTCACATTAACCCGGCTACCGTGCTGTTGTTCAACGGTGTAGGTACGCTGCTTTACCTCTTTATCTGTAAAGGCAAAATCCCTGCCTATCTCGGCTCAAGCTTCGCCTTTATTTCACCGGTTCTGCTGTTGCTGCCGCTGGGGTATGAAGTGGCGCTGGGCGGCTTCATTATGTGTGGCGTCCTGTTCTGCCTGGTCTCTTTCATTGTGAAGAAGGCCGGTACCGGCTGGCTGGACGTTATGTTCCCGCCTGCCGCAATGGGGGCCATTGTCGCCGTCATCGGTCTGGAGCTGGCGGGCGTGGCGGCCAATATGGCTGGCCTGCTGCCTGCTGACGGGCAGTCACCGGATTCCAAAACCATCATTATCTCGATGGTGACACTGGGCGTAACGGTATTTGGTTCCGTGCTGTTCCGCGGTTTTATGGCGATTATCCCGATCCTGATCGGTGTGCTGGCGGGGTATGCGCTCTCCTTCGTGATGGGCGTTGTTGATACCACGCCCATTGCTGAAGCGCACTGGTTCGCACTGCCAACCTTCTATACCCCGCGCTTTGAATGGTTTGCCATTTTCACGATCCTGCCCGCGGCGCTGGTGGTTATTGCTGAGCACGTAGGTCACCTGGTGGTGACGGCAAACATCGTTAAACGTGACCTGATCCGCGACCCGGGTCTGCACCGCTCGATGTTCGCTAACGGCCTCTCTACCATTATCTCCGGTTTCTTTGGTTCTACGCCTAACACCACCTACGGTGAGAACATCGGCGTGATGGCGATTACCCGTGTCTACAGTACCTGGGTTATTGGCGGCGCGGCAATCATCGCCATCCTGCTCTCCTGCGTGGGCAAACTGGCGGCGGCTATCCAGATCATTCCGGTACCGGTAATGGGAGGCGTCTCTCTGCTGCTGTACGGTGTGATCGGCGCGTCCGGTATTCGCGTGCTGATTGAATCTAAAGTGGACTACAGCAAAGCGCAAAACCTGATCCTCACCTCCGTGATCCTGATCATCGGCGTGAGCGGCGCGAAGGTGCACATCGGTGCGGCTGAACTGAAAGGCATGGCACTGGCGACCATCGTGGGTGTGGGCCTGAGCCTGATCTTCAAACTGATCTCCGTCCTGCGCCCGGAAGAAGTGGTGCTGGATGCTGAAGACAGCGAAAAAGCGTCACATTGATCGTAAAACCGGGCGGACGATCCGCCCGGTTCTCTCCTTGCACGTTCCGTGCTAAACTCACCGCCGATTTTATGTAAGATCTGGTTGAGGTACTTCTGAACGGACCGGCACAGCTCTCTCTGCCACTCTATCTCCCTGACGACGAAACTTTTGCGAGTTTCTGGCCGGGTGATAACCCCTCTTTACTGGCTGCACTGCAAAACGTGCTGCGTCAGGAACACAGCGGATACATCTATATCTGGTCACGCGAAGGCGCGGGGCGCAGCCACCTGTTGCATGCCGCCTGTGCGGAGCTTTCCGCGCGGGGTGATGCGGTAGGCTATGTGCCGCTGGATAAACGTACCTGGTTTGTGCCTGAAGTCATGGAGGGAATGGAACATCTCTCACTGGTCTGCATCGATAATATCGAATGTGTGGCGGGGGATGAGCCGTGGGAAATGGCGATCTTTAACCTCTATAACCGCATTCTGGAGTCGGGGAAAACCCGGCTGCTGATCACCGGCGATCGTCCGCCGCGCCAGTTGAATCTGGGGCTGCCGGATCTGGCTTCCCGTCTGGACTGGGGGCAAATCTACAAGCTGCAGCCGCTGTCGGATGAAGACAAACTTCAGGCGTTACAGCTGCGCGCAAGATTGCGCGGCTTTGAACTCCCGGAAGACGTGGGGCGTTTCTTGCTCAAGCGCCTGGACCGGGAAATGCGCACGCTCTTTGATACGCTCGATCAGCTCGATCGCGCTTCGATTACCGCGCAGCGCAAGCTGACCATTCCTTTTGTGAAAGATATTCTGAAGCTGTGATGCGCTTTTCTCCCTCTGCCTGGCGCAGAGGGAGAACCAGTGCCACTGGCTAAAACTCACCTGTCTTCCAGCAAATGCTCAACCAGAAGTGGAATGGGTCTGCCCGAGGCCACGCTTTTTCCGTTCTCACGCCACAGCGCCGTGCCGCTAATATCCAGATGGGCCCATGGAATGGTCGGCGGGCAAAAATGGTGTAACAGCCAGGCCGCCGATGCGCTGATCGCCGCATTATTGGGTGGGGTATTGCACAGGTCGGCGATGGCGCTGTCGGTCTGTTTTTTTAACCGTGCATCCAGTGGCAGGGACCACACCTCATCACCGCTCCGTTTCCCCGCGCGGGTGAGCGCCTGACGCAGCGCTTCGTCCTGCGTCATTAACCCACTCAGCTCGTACCCCAGCGCTTTCACGACGGCACCGGTTAAGGTCGCCATATCAATAATATAGCGAGCCTGCGGATGACGCTGGCTGGCCCAGGCGATCGCATCCGCCAGTACCAGCCGGCCTTCGGCATCGGTATTGTTGATTTCAACCGTGATACCGTTGCAGGCGCTGGCCACCGTGCCCGGCTGCATTGCATCCGGTCCTATGGCGTTTTCCGCCAGCGCCAGTACGCCCATAATACGAACCGGCAGGCCGAGTTCTGCCACGCTCAGCATTAACCCGAGCACGTTCGCTGCCCCGCACATGTCATATTTCATGGTGTACATGCCCGCGCCTTCCTTCAGCCACAGGCCACCGGTATCAAACGTTATGCCTTTGCCCACGTAACAGCGTACCGGGCCATCAGCGATGCCGTTATAGTGAATGGCCAGCAGCCGCGGTGGACAGGTCGCGCCTTTACCGACGGCATGCAGAAGCCCCAGTCCCTGTTCAATAATTTGCTTTTCATCAAGCACTTCACACCGCAGGGCGGGGAAGGCGGCGCACAGCTTTTGCGCTTCGTCGACGACATACTGCGGCGTACAGCGATCGGACGGCATATCCGCCAGACGTCGCGCGGCGACCATTCCTCGGGCAATGGCCTGCTGTCGCTGGAAGAGAGCGTCCAGCCTTTCACGCTGTTGCGGATGACACAGGGCGGTGACATGGCGAAGGCGAACGCTTCTGCCATCGGCTTTCTTAAGCTGCAGATCGCGAAGGTCATACGCCTGGTTAAAGAGAAAACGCAGAACCTGCGTCAGCACCACCTCGTCAATATCCGTGACATCCAGTACCACATCGGCGCTGACCGGCGCTGCCAGCAGTGGACGGAGGGCGGTGAGTAACCCTTCTGTCAGACTGTCCTGCCAGAGCGTATCCGGCAGCAGCGTGATTCTGGCAAACGGAGCACAGCCAAAGCGGGTATCCGCGACGGCGTTTTGTTCACGCATTTCAGCGATGAGTGCGGTGTCCGGCAGTAACGCGCAGGCGGCCCGGGCAATAAGATGACTCTGGGGCTTTGCGTCTGCAAGGGCGGTGATAAGCTCAAAGGTAATCATTGTGACTTCTCAACTGGCGCGCGGATCCGCGCGGCATAGGCCTGCATCCATTCCTCATCCACGGGCTGATAGTGCGTTTTTTCCCGCAGGCGCTCGGCGCGAAATACGGTGAGAGGCTGGCGGGCCGTTGCCACCACAAATGAGAAGGTTTTGATGTTGGTTGCGGCGCCGAATTCGCCTTTATTATTCATGCACACCACCGAGAGATCGCCCGCGCGGCCAAAGCGTGACATCAGTTTGTCTTCCAGTTCGAAGACCACCGAGTCCGCCGCCTGCTGCGGTGACATGCCCTGTGCCATGCGGCGAACAATCTCGTAGCTGGTGCAGCCTTTCATCAGGTCTTCCCCCACGCCGGTGGCGGTGGCGGCACCGGTTTCACTGTCGCAGTAAAAGCCGGAGCCGATAATCGGCGAGTCGCCAATACGGCCGCGCTTTTTCATAAACAGACCGCTGGTGGAGGTCGCCACGCTCATCGACCCCATTTTGTCGAGGCCAATAATCCCGACGGTGTCATGCCCATCGTACGGGCTTAAGCCTTTGTCCAGCGTCTCCCGGCAGCGCTTACGGTAATGCTGCATCGCGCGGTCGGTAAGCATGGTTTTGTTGGCAAACCCCTGACTCAGCGCCCATTCGCGCGCGCCCTGGCCGACCAGCAGGCTGTTATAGCGCTGGCGGCTTAGCGCATGGGCGACACGCACCGGGTTCGCAATATCAACCAGATCTCCCACGGCCCCAAACGCAAGCGTATCGCCATCCATATACGCCGCGTCCAGTTCGACTTCGCCATTTTCGGTTGGCAGCCCGCCGTAGCCGACGGATTTATACAACGGGAAGTCCTCGACGGCAGCAACGGCATCGACCACCGCTTCTGCTACCGGTTTCCCCGCAGCCAGCGCAGACGCAGACTCCGTGACCCCTTCAAGCGCCATTCGCCAGGTTGCGATAATTCCCCACATGCTTTACTCCTGTTTTGCAAGGGTTGGGTCGGTTTGCGTCACGGTGGCAATCTCCGCGGCGCGGTATTGTTTATCCACGATACGCATGAAAGGCAGATACAGCATGGCGCCAATCAGCAGGTTGATAAGCTGCATCACGCTGCCGCTGAGATGCCCCGTGACGATAAACCCGCTGATCACCGGCGGTAACGTCCAGGGGATAAACACCCCGGTGGTCACAGCGACGGCACCCATTTTCATCGCAGCATATTGCACGGTAACCAGGACCAGCGGCACCAGATTGAACGGGATCAGCATGATGGGGTTCATGATAACCGGCAGGCCAAACAGAATCGGCTCGTTGATGTTAAACACCGAGGCCCCCGCGCCGAGACGCGCCACCTCGCGCATGTTTTTGCTGCGGGCAAAAATCAGCATCGCAATCACCAGCGAGAGCGTTGCCCCTGCGCCACCCATCCAGATCATGTCAAAAAACTGTTCGGTGATAATGTGCGGTGGCGTCGTACCCGCCTGAATGGCGGCGATGTTATCGGTCTGGTTCTCCATCCACAGCGGGCGAATGATGCCGTTGATCATTGAGCCGGAGTTAATGCCCACAGACCACAGAATGGTGATGCTGAACACCGTCATCAGCGCGCCGAAATAGGAGGTCCCGTAGTGGCGAACCGGCGTGGCGACCACCTCGTAAATAAACTGGTGAATGGTGTTGTAGTGGGTGTTTTCGAAAATGATGCGGATAATAAGCACCAGAATCATTACCAGCAGGGCCGGGATCAGCGCGGCGAACGACTCCTGCACCGCCGGCGGCACGCCATCAGGCATTCTGATGACCAGCTTTTTGCGCTTCAGCCAGCAGAACAGCTCCGTCCACAGCAGAGAGCCAATCATCGCCACGAACAACCCTTTGCTGCCAATCCACTCCACCGGCATGACCGTGATACCGCCGTTTTCGGCCACTTTGATAAAAGGTGTCAGGATTAAAAAGGCGACCAGAGCCAGAATGCCGCAGGAGATGCGATCTTCGCCGTAGTGTTCAGCCAGGCGAAACGCCACCAGGAAGCTGATAAACAGCGACATGGTTGAGAACACCGCGTTGAACGGAATTTCAATGATGGCACTCCAGCTTTCACCAAATGCCTGAGACATAAACTGCTGATAGGTTTGGTTCGGAAAAGAGGAGATGACCAGCAGAATCGAGCCGACGATGATAAACGGCATGAAGGAAACATAGGCCCCGCGTATGGCGCCCAGATGCCGCTGTTGCGCGGTTTTGGCCGCCAGCGGCATCAGTTTTGCTTCAAGAAATCCCAGAACATTGTTCATTGTGAACTCCGTACAAGATTGAGGGGTGTTGTTATGTTATGTCTGTGGATTATCAGTGAAGCGCGGTGGCTGAAAGGTGAAACAGGTCACAAAGCACTCGCTAAGATATTATAAATCTCATGAGATTGGTTATGGAGTTACAGCGATGGAAATCAAATTGCACGCCAATGCCACCACCACACCGCGGGTCCGTCGCTATCTGCAACAATCCGACAAAAGCGACAGAGAGCTGGCTGCGGAGCTGGGTATTTCCGTGACGACCGTGCGGCGATGGCGCAATCGCGATCGGGTTTCTGACAACCATACGACCCCAAAAGTGATACACAAAGTGATGAGACAAGAGCAGGTTGACCTCGTTAATGCCCTGCGTGATATCACGGGCGCACCGCTGGATGAACTCCTGCTGCTGGTTAATGCGGTGCTGGGGATTTCCGTTTCGCGGGCGACGCTGAACCGTTATCTCCGTCCCGCTTCTGCGAAACGCAAAGGCGTTGAACTTCAGGGGAAAAAAGCTCTAAAGGCAGGCGTTTTACCCACAAAACTGCTGGTGCATCACCAGCCTTTATCGCTGCATATGGATGATGGCGGGGAGCAGCATCTGCTGTGGGGGCGCGAACCGGTGAGCGGCTGGTGTTATGCCCGGCTCTATGCGGGAATTTCATCACAGCTGCTGAATAACTGGATGTGTGAGTTGCTGAACGCCTGTCCGGCTGATATCCAATCTGTTGAGACTTTCGGTTTTGAACCCGACTTACCCGCGGGTGAACCTGTCGTAAAAGTACAGCCGACCAGGCACAAGGCCGTGCAGGTTGCGGTACCGCTCGGCGACATCATTCCACGAGTGAATGCTGTTCCGTTAGGGCAGGTGTTGATCGAGATGTGCGAGTTTTACAATCGGGGCAAAGCGCAGAAAAAGCTGGGAGAGAGCACGCCGCAGGCCTTTCTGGAAGCGCTGCGGCGTAAGGATTAGAGAATCTCGAGCACATCTTCCGGCGGGCGTCCAATACGCGCCTGACCGTTTGCGACCACAATGGGGCGCTCAATCAGTTTCGGATTTTCAACCATCGCCTGAATCAGCTCAGCCTCGGTTAGACGACTGTCATTCAGATTGAGCGACGTATAAAGGTCCTCTTTCTGGCGCATTAGCTCTCTGGCACTGCCCATTCCCAGCATGTGCAGCAGCTGACGAAGCGTCTGTGCATCTGGCGGTGTCTCCAGATACAGCACCACTTCCGGGTCAATGCCGTTCGACTTCAGCAGGCTAAGGGTGTCGCGGCTCTTCGAGCAGCGTGGGTTGTGGTAGATTTTTACCGCGTCTGTCATGACCTGAATTCTCCTTTATTACATCTTCTCGTACGGCTTAAAGCGCTGCTGCAGACCGCGAAGCTGATCGATACGCGCATCGTAACGGGCCTGCTGCAGACTGCCGAGCTTAACCTGTGAACTGGCACTGCTCAGGAGGGAAATCGCCTGATCAAGACGTCCCACCAGGGCAAAGCCTTCGGCGCGTGCCGCAAGCTCCTGATCGCGGTTGCCCAGCTGCGCTTCTGCCTGGGCAAGCAGATCCCAGCCGTTCTGATCGTCTTTATTGTTAAAGGTGTAGCGGTTCAGAATGTTCGCCGCTTCAGCAGGCTGACCACCCTGTAAGTAAGCATTCGCCAGGTTAAGCTGCAGCACCGGGTTAGTCCGCACCTCTTTTGCCCCTTTCAGGCGATTAATCGCATCGGTGGCTTTTTTCTGCCCCAGATCGATATCTGTGGCCAGATCGAGATACCACGGGTTATTCGGATCGGCGGCGAGAAGTGGCTGCAGCGTTTTACGCGCTTCGTCATATTTGCTGGCTTCCATCGCCTGTAACGCCTGGCCATACTGAGCCGCGTTTTTCTCACGCACGTTGCCTTTCGCCAGCGCATCCAGCAGGTCGCTGGTCAGCTGGTTACGCCCGGAATTGTACATGCCAAGCGTTCGCACTTTTGCCATGTAGAAATCCTGCGACGACTGAACCACGACCGGGCGCATCTGGTTGGCACGGTTACGCGCATCCGACAGACGGCTTTCCGGTAAGGGGTGCGTCAGCAAAATTTCCGGTGGACGGGAGGAGTAGCGCGCCTGGTCGAGCAGCTTTTCGAGGAAGCTCGGCATGGCCTGCGGGTCAAAGCCCGAACGTTGCAGCACCTGAATGCCAATACGATCCGCTTCCTGTTCGTTTTGCTGGGTGAAACTGATCATCCCCTGACGTGTTCCCGCCAGCGTACCGGTTAACGCCGCCATCCCGGCCTGCGGGCTGGCCATTGCCAGCAGAATGGAACCCAATGCGCCAACCCAGGTCAGCGGAGCGTTACGCTTCTGGTCTTCCATTGCGCGGGCAAGGTGGCGCTGGGTGACGTGAGAGATTTCGTGCGCCATGACCGAGGCCAGCTGACTTTCATTATCAGAGTAACGGAATAACGCCGAATGCAGCACCACGTTGCCGCCAAAGAAGGCGAAGGCGTTGATTTCGTCATTATTGATTAAATAGAAGTGGAAGGGGGTTTTTACCGAGTTGGCGTGCGCGACCAGGCGCATGCCCAGCCCGTTAATGTACTGAACCAGCAACGGGTCGTTAATCAGTGGCGCGCTGCCACGCAGCTGACGAACGTAATAATCCCCCATCTGCATTTCCTGCCCAATGGAGAGCGTGCTTCCTGCTGTAGTGCCCATGTCCGGCAATGAATCGGACGAGTCAGCGAAAGCTGGCAACACCTGACCGACCGTCAGTGCGGCAATCAGTGTCGCAACCAGTGTTTTTCTCAACTGCCTGAACATAACCACTGTCCTGTATTTGGGATGTGCTAATTTGACCGATGAACCGGCATATCGTTCATCTCCACTGCCCTGCGAGTGTAGCCGTGTTAAGGCATGAAGAAAATCCCATTCATCAGGGTTTTGCGGATCGTGGCAGGGAGACAAAAAGCGAAAGTCTTTTTTGTGACAGTTAGATACAATTCACGTTCTCACTCCCGCCATCCGATTCAGGGAAGGGTTGTATGCTCGAAATGTTAATGCAGTGGTACCGCCGTCGGTTTAGCGACCCGGAAGCCATTGCTTTGTTGGTTATTCTGGTCGCCGGGTTCGGCATTCTGTTCTTCTTCAGCGGTCTTCTCGCCCCCCTGCTGGTCGCGATTGTGCTGGCGTACCTGCTGGAGTGGCCAACGGCGCGTCTGGAAAATATAGGCTGTTCCCGTCGCTGGGCGACCAGTATCGTCCTGGTGCTGTTTGTCGGCATTCTGCTGTTAATGTCGTTTGTCGTTATGCCTGTGGCCTGGCAACAGGGGATTTACCTTATCCGCGATATGCCCGGCATGCTGAATAAGCTTTCTGATTTTGCCGCCACGTTGCCGCGCCGATATCCCGCCCTGATGGATGCCGGGATCATTGATGCGATGGCCGAAAACATGCGCGCCCGCATCATGACAATGGGCGATTCCGTGGTGAAATATTCCCTGGCGTCGCTGGTAGGGTTGCTCACGCTGGCCGTCTACCTTGTCCTCGTTCCGTTAATGGTTTTCTTCCTCGTCAAAGATAAAGAGCAGATGCTGAACGCGGTGCGGCGCATTCTGCCGCGTAATCGCGGGCTGGCCGGGCAGGTGTGGGAAGAGATGAACCAGCAGATCACCAACTACATTCGCGGCAAAGTGCTGGAGATGATTGTGGTGGGTGTGGCTACCTGGATTGGTTTTTTAATTTTCGGGCTTAACTACTCGCTGCTGCTGGCGGTGCTGGTGGGGCTGTCGGTGCTCATTCCCTACATCGGTGCCTTTGTGGTGACCATTCCGGTTGTCGGCGTTGCGCTGTTCCAGTTTGGTCTGGGGACCGAGTTCTGGAGCTGCTTCGCGGTGTACCTGATCATTCAGGGACTGGATGGCAACCTGCTGGTGCCGGTGCTGTTCTCCGAAGCGGTGAACCTGCATCCGTTGGTGATTATCTTATCCGTGGTGATTTTCGGCGGGCTGTGGGGATTTTGGGGCGTGTTCTTTGCCATTCCGCTGGCAACGCTGATCAAAGCAGTGGTTCACGCGTGGCCGGATGTGCCCGCGGTTGAGGATTAGTAGATAGTTGTGCGGCCTGATACCCTCTCCCGTGGGGAGAGGGGCAAATATCAAAAACGGTAACCTGCGTTACCGTATTGCATTTACCGCGTAGGTCGGGTCAGGCGAAGCCGCGGCCCAACGATCAGGCGCTTTGTTTGAGCCAGTTCAGCACCACGTCGTGGTGGTTGCTGGTTTTGAAGTCATCAAACACATGTTCAACTTTACCGTCAGCGTCAATCAGGAAGCTGATACGGTGAATGCCGTCGTAGGTTTTGCCCATAAAGGTCTTCTCGCCCCAGACGCCAAACTGCTCGCATACCTGGTGGTCTTCGTCAGAAAGCAGCGTGAAGTTAAGCAGCTCCTTTTCAGCAAATCGTGACAGCTTTTCTGGCTTATCGGTGCTGATACCCAGCACTTCCACGCCGACTTTTTTCAACTCGTCCATGTTGTCGCGTAAGCCGCAGGCCTGTACGGTGCAGCCCGGGGTCATGGCTTTCGGGTAAAAATAGACCAGAACACGCTGTCCCTGGAAGTCGGTCAAATTTACTTGCTCACCATCCTGGTCAGGTAAGCTAAATTTCGGTGCGATGTCACCGGCTTTCAGTGGGTTCATTACTCAACTCCATCCTGTTCATGCTGCGAATAATTGACGACGCTTATACTGCCTTGCGCGTTTAATTCTGTACAGAGGGCTTTGAACGCTTGCTCGATATTTGACGCATCCTGCGAGGCAGGGCTGTGCGCGGTAATCTGAATAAAAAGGGTGGGAATGGCGCTGCCGTCACCCGGCTGCGTTCGGGAAACGAGTTCGGCAATATTCATCTCATGGCTGTCAAATAACGCGGTGAAGCGCTCAATCAGATGGGGGGAATCGGGGACTTCAACCTGCACCCAGACGGTCGCGGGCAGGGCCGGACGTGGGCGAGCAGTGGTGCGTTTCATCACGATCAGCAAATCCAGCTCCGCACCTTTGAGCGGCAGGGTCGATTCGATAAGGGTAATGGCATTCCATGTCCCGGACAGCAGCATAATAAACGTGAACTCTTCGCCCAGCATAGCCAGACGGCTGTCCTCGATATTACAGCCGCAGCTGCTCACATGGCGGGTGATGGTGTTCACGATACCCGGCCTGTCAGCACCCAGCGCAGTGATAACCAGGTAATGTTGTGATGAGGTTGTCAAACCTGTTCTTCCTTTGCATGGTTAAGTCTTCCTAAGGAAAGCATAAAAAAAACATGCATACAACCGCCTGAGGGCCTCAGGTCGCTTGCTTTTATTACAGTTCCAAACGTACCATTGAGGCTCTTGTTCGCACAGAGGATGGCTCATGTTCACGGGAAGTATTGTCGCGCTTGTTACACCGATGGATGAAAAAGGTAATGTCTGCCGGTCAAGCATGAAGAAGCTGATTGATTACCATGTCGCCAATGGAACCTCGGCGATCGTTTCGGTAGGGACTACCGGTGAATCTGCAACGCTAAGCCACGAAGAGCACGGCGATGTGGTGATGCTGACCCTGGAACTGGCTGACGGGCGTATCCCGGTCATCGCAGGGACAGGCGCTAACGCCACGGCAGAAGCTATCAGTTTGACCAAACGTTTTAACGACAGCGGCATCGTGGGCTGTCTGACGGTGACCCCTTATTACAACCGTCCTACTCAGGAAGGTCTGTTCCAGCATTTCAAAGCCATCGCAGAACATACTGACTTGCCACAAATTCTGTATAATGTGCCGTCCCGTACTGGCTGCGATATGCTGCCGGAAACCGTTGGTCGTCTCTCGAAAGTAAAAAATATTATCGGGATTAAAGAGGCGACAGGGAACTTAAGCCGCGTTCATCAGATCAAAGAGCTGGTTTCAGACGACTTTATCCTGTTGAGCGGCGATGATGCGACCGCACTGGACTTTATGCAGCTCGGTGGCCATGGCGTGATCTCCGTAACGGCGAACGTTGCGGCCCGCGATATGGCTGAAATGTGCAAACTGGCGGCTGCCGGTCACTTTGATGAAGCTCGCGTGATTAATCAGCGTCTGATGCCGTTGCATAATAAATTATTTGTCGAACCCAATCCGATCCCCGTGAAATGGGCGTGTAAGGAGTTGGGACTTGTAGCAACCGATACGCTGCGTCTGCCAATGACACCGATTACCGACCACGGTCGTGAAATTGTCACAGCAGCGCTGAAGCATGCCGGTTTGCTGTAGAGTTTAGGGAGATTTGATGGCTTATTCAGTACAGAAGTCGCGCCTGGCGAAGGTTGCGAGTGTTTCGCTTGTTATGCTGCTCGCTGCCTGTAGTTCAGACTCGCGCTACAAGCGCCAGGTGAGCGGTGATGAATCCTATCTGGATGCGACCCCGCTTGCTGAACTTCACGCACCGGCTGGTATGATCCTGCCGATTCAGAACGGCGATTACAATATTCCCGTGACCAACGGCAGCGGCCTGGTCGGTAAAGCGCTCGATATTCGTCCGCCAGCACAGCCTCTGGCGCTGGTGAGCGGGGCGCGTACCCAGTTCACCGGTGATACGGCGTCGCTGCTGGTTGAAAGCGCCCGCGGTACCACCCTGTGGCCGCAGGTTGTGAGCGTCATTCAGGCGAAAAACTACACCATCGATAAACGCGATGATGCCAGCCAGACCTTAACCACCGACTGGATCGAGTGGAACCGTCTGGACGAAGATCAGCAGTACCGTGGGCGTTATCAAGTCTCCGTTAAACCTCAGGGTTATCAGCAGGCGGTTACCGTTAAGCTGTTGAACCTGGAGCAGGCGGGTAAACCGGTTGCGGATGCCGCATCAATGCAGCGTTACAGCACTGAAATGCTGAACGTGATTGCCGCGGGTCTGGATAAGAACGCCAGCGACGCCGCTAACGCAGCGCAGAGCCGCAACGGCGCGACGTTTGACGTTCAGAGCGGTGCGGATGACACCGGTCTGCCAATGCTGGTTGTGCGTGCACCGTTTAACCAGACCTGGCAGCGCCTGCCAGCGACGCTGGAAAAAGTGGGCATGAAAGTGACCGACAGCACCCGTTCAACCGGTAGCATGACGGCAACCTATAAGCCGCTGTCTGACAGTGCATGGCAGGAACTGGGCGCCACCGATCCACAGCTGGCTTCCGGCGACTACAAGATTCAGGTAGGTGACCTCGATAACCGCAGCAGTCTGCAGTTTATCGATCCGAAAGGCCACACGCTGACCCAGTCGCAGAACGATGCGCTGGTGGCCGTCTTCCAGGCTGCATTCAGCAAATAAATACGAGGGCTGGTTAATCCAGCCCTTTTTATTTTCGTGCTACGCAAACGTGTGCGTGGCATAATATCCCCAGTTTTGAACACCAATCATCACACCAGGAGTAATGAAGATGCAGAAGCAAGCTGAGTTGTATCGTGGCAAAGCGAAGACCGTATACAGCACGGAAAACCCGGATCTGTTGGTGCTCGAGTTCCGCAATGATACGTCAGCAGGGGATGGCGCACGCATTGAGCAGTTCGATCGTAAAGGCATGGTGAACAACAAGTTCAACCACTTCATTATGACCAAACTGGCCGAAGCGGGTATCCCAACCCAGATGGAAGCGCTGTTGTCCGATACGGAATGTCTGGTGAAAAAACTGGATATGGTTCCGGTTGAGTGCGTCATTCGTAACCGCGCAGCAGGCTCCCTGGTGAAGCGTCTTGGTATTGAAGAAGGTATTGAGCTGAATCCACCGCTTTTTGACCTGTTCCTGAAAAACGATGCCATGCACGATCCGATGGTCAATGACTCTTACTGCGAAACCTTCGGCTGGGTGAATAAAGAGAACCTGGCGCGCATGAAAGAGCTGACCTACAAAGCCAACGACGTGCTGAAAAAACTGTTTGATGACGCGGGTCTGATCCTCGTGGACTTCAAACTGGAGTTCGGCCTGTTCAAAGGCGAAGTGGTTCTGGGTGATGAGTTCTCTCCGGATGGCAGCCGTCTGTGGGATAAAGAAACGCTGGATAAAATGGACAAAGACCGTTTCCGTCAGAGCCTGGGTGGCCTGATTGAAGCGTACGAAGCGGTTGCTCACCGTTTAGGCGTTAAGCTCGACTAACTCCCTCATCGCCAAAGGATATGTATATCCTTTGGCGTCTTACCCTTGTTTCCTATGGTAATCTTGCCGTTAACCGCCTACGATCATAGCTATTATTAATGGAATAGTTCGAGGTGGTTATGCGCTGGCAAGGGCGTCGTGAAAGTGACAATGTAGAAGACAGGCGCAGCGATAGCGGCGGCGGTCCTTCAATGGGTGGGCCTGGCTTCCGGTTACCCAGCGGAAAGGGCGGTATTATTCTGCTGATTGTGGTGCTGGTCGCGGGGTACTACGGTGTCGATCTGACCGGTTTAATGACCGGCCAGCCTCTGCAGCAACAGCAGCATTCTGAGCGCTCAATCAGCCCGAACGAGGATGAAGCGGCCAAATTTACCTCCGTTATTCTCGCCACCACAGAAGAAACCTGGGGTCAGCTGTTCGAGAAAATGGGGCGTACCTATCAGCAACCCAAGCTGGTGATGTACCGTGGCGCCACCCGTACCGGATGCGGCACCGGACAGTCGGTGATGGGGCCGTTCTACTGTCCAGCAGACAGCACCGTCTATATCGATCTCTCTTTCTATGATGACATGAAACGCAAGCTTGGCGCTGACGGCGATTTTGCCCAGGGCTACGTCATTGCGCATGAAGTCGGGCATCATGTGCAAAAACTGCTGGGGATAGAACCCAAAGTACGCCAGCTTCAGCAAAACGCCTCTCAGGCTGAGGTAAACCGTCTTTCCGTACGCATGGAACTGCAGGCGGACTGCTTCGCGGGCGTCTGGGGGCACAACATGCAGCAGCAGGGCGTACTGGAATCCGGTGACCTGGAAGAGGCGCTCAATGCCGCGCAGGCTATCGGTGACGATCGTCTTCAGCAGCAGAGCCAGGGCCGCGTCGTGCCGGACAGCTTTACTCACGGCACGTCACAACAACGATACAGCTGGTTCAAACGCGGTTTCGACAGCGGTGACCCGGCGCAGTGTAATACCTTCGGCAAAGCCATGTAATGGTGGCGTGTGAACATCTGATTCGCGAGCTTGAGCACAAAGGTCATCGTCGGCTGGTGGTGCTCAGCGGCGATGAGCAGTGGACATTCACGCAGGCATCAGCCCTGCGTGATGCCTTGCCCGGAGACTGGCTGTGGCTGGCGGATAACGCGTCCAGAGCCATCAGCGGGCTGCTGGGACGCGAGTTCCGGCACGCAATTTTTGATGCCCGCGCCGGGTTTGACGTCTCAGCCTTTGCGGCCCTGAGCGGGACGCTGCGTGCCGGTAGCCTTCTGGTGCTGCTGGCACCGCCCCCTGGCGTGTGGGCGGAGCAACCTGACAGCGATTCTTTGCGCTGGAGTGACAGCGCCGAACCCATCGCCACACCAAATTTTATTCACCACTTTTGCCGGACGATTGCCGAGGATCCTGAGGCGATAGTCTGGCTTCAGCACCAGCCTTTATCGCTCCCTGCACGATCCGACGCCCCTGACTGGCAGCCTGCCAGCGGTGCGCCGCAGCGCGAGCAGGCTGAGATCCTGGCAGCACTCCTGGCCATGAAACGCGGCGTTGTGGCCGTTACGGCCCCGCGCGGACGCGGAAAGTCTGCGCTGGCGGGAATGCTGCTGAGCAGCACGCAGGGCAGTGCCATTGTCACCGCGCCATCAAAAGGTGCGACGGAGGTTATCGCCCGTTTTGCCGGCGAACGTTTTCACTTTATGGCCCCGGACGCGCTGCTGGCCTCTGAAGAGCAGGCCGACTGGCTGATTGTCGACGAAGCCGCTGCCATCCCCGGACCGCTGCTTGAAAAGCTGGTCGACCGTTTCCCGCGCGTCCTGCTGACCACAACGGTGCAGGGTTACGAAGGAACAGGAAGAGGCTTTCTGCTTAAATTCTGTAGCCGGTTCAGCGGGTTGCAGCGGTATACCTTATCAACCCCGGTACGCTGGGCTGCAGGATGTCCTCTTGAGCGGGTCGTTGCCAGCGCACTGCTGTTTGACGATACGCTTATCGATCGCAGCCCAACAGGCGCCATACAGTTGACCTCTCTGGCCCCGGAAGCCTGGGCGAGCAACCCGGCGCTGGCGGCGAGTGTGTATGAGCTGCTTTGTGCGGCACATTACCGCACCTCACCGCTTGATTTACGCCGCATGATGGACGCGCCCGGCCAGCACTTCGCCGTCGCCCAAACGGACTCTGTCATTGCCGGGGCGCTCTGGCTGGTGGAAGAGGGGGGATTAACGGCGCAGCTCAGCCGTGCCGTCTGGGCGGGGTTCCGCCGCCCTCGCGGGAACCTGGTGGCGCAGTCCCTTGCCGCGCATGGCGGCTCCCCGCTGGCGGCAACGCTCAAAGGCCGACGGGTGACCCGAATAGCGGTACATCCTCGTCGTCAACGGGAAGGCATCGGACAGGCACTGATCCGCAACGCAAGCGGCGAGGATTACCTGTCGGTGAGCTTTGGCTATACCGATGAACTGTGGCGTTTCTGGCAGCGATGCGGCTTTGTGCTGGTGCGCATGGGCAGCCATCGCGAAGCCAGCAGCGGCTGTTATACCGCAATGGCCTTGCTGCCGCTCAGCGACGCGGGGCGACAGCTGTGTGAGCAGGCACATCAGCGACTGCGCCGCGATGCGCGCGTGTTATCGGCCCTGAACGGTGAAAAGATCCCGGTGGACGATGGCTGGGAGGCTACCCTTAATAGTGACGACTGGCTGGAGCTGGCGGGCTTTGCCTTTGCCTACCGCGCGTTTTCTACCTCCGTCGCGGCGTTAACACGGTTGCTGCTAAGCGTGGACATGCCGCTGCCCGCCCTGCGCGGGAAAGTGGAGGCGAGAAGTGATGACGCCCGGCTCAGCGCTGAACTGCTTCTTTCGGGGCGAAAAGCGTTACTGGCCAGGCTTCGCAGTGAAACGGCGCAAGCGCTTGAAAGCCTTGAACCTGCACGCTGTCAGCAGCTGAAAGACGACATTTTGCAATGGCAATTTTTTCAATGACTTCTTCAGTAAAGTGGCATGGTCATTCCTCCTGAGAGGCGTAGAATCCAGGCCATCAAATAAGGAGACCGCCATGAAACACGATCATTTTGTTGTTCAAAGCCCTGATAAACCGGCTAAACAGTTACTGCTTCTGTTTCATGGTGTTGGCGATAACGCCGTCAATATGGGCCAGATTGGCAGCTGGTTTGCCCCGATATTTCCGCAAGCGCTGATTGTCAGTATTGGCGGAGTGGAGCCGTGTGGTCCGAACGGACGGCAGTGGTTCTCCGTTCAGGGCGTTACGGAAGAGAACCGTCAGGCACGTATTGACGCCGTCATGCCTGTCTTTATCGACACCGTGCGTTACTGGCAGCAGCAGAGCGGCGTTGGTGCCGATGCGACCGCGCTGATTGGCTTTTCGCAGGGGTCTATCATGTCCCTGGAGAGCGTAAAAGCGCAGCCAGGCCTGGTGTCGCGTGTGATTGCTTTTAACGGGCGCTTTGCGACGTTACCGCAACGCGCGACGACGCAGACCACGATCCATCTGATCCACGGTGGTGAAGACCGCGTGATTGAACTTTCGCATGCGGTTGCCGCGCAGGAAGCGCTGATCCGCGAAGGCGGGGATGTGACGCTGGATATTGTAGACGATCTGGGGCACGCGATTGATGACCGCTGCATGCAGTTTGCGCTCGATCATCTGCGTTATACCGTACCGAAGCACTACTTTGATGAAGCGCTCAGCGGTGGCAAGCCAAATGACGATGATATCGTCGAGTTTATGTGATGTAGCCCCCTCTCCCACAGGAGAGGGGACAGAGAATCACTTCTTCTGGTCTTTCTTCGGCCAGTCGTCATCATCGTCCCACTTATCGTTAAAATCACGATGCGGTGGAAGATCCGGTTTGTTGGCGAGAAACTTTTTGTGATCAACGCGCTTAAGATCTTTAATGACGTTAAGTAACACGCCGACCAGAAACACTAACACCAGAATCCACCAGTACTTTGAAAGCCAGTCCATTCGCTATTCCTCTCAGAGCGTTCGTCAGGCGACGAGTTGCTCCATAATTCGTTGATACATACGGGCCAGCAGCTGCAAATCAGCAGCATTCACACATTCATTTATTTTATGAATGGTTGAGTTCACCGGCCCCAGTTCGACAACCTGGGCCCCCATCCGGGCAATAAAGCGTCCGTCTGAGGTGCCACCTGTCGTCAGCAGTTGTGGCTTAATTTCATTATAGTGCTCGATGGCGTTCACTACCGCATCCACCAGTTTGCCGCGCTGGGTCAGGAACGGCTGGCCAGAAAGCCACCAGTCCACGGTGTAACGCAGATTGTATTTTTCCAGCAGCGCGATAACGCGCGCTTTGATCATCTCATCGGTCAGTTCAGTGCTGAAGCGGAAGTTAAACTGGACAAAGAAATCACCCGGGATCACGTTGTTGCTGCCGGTACCGGCCTTCAGGTTTGCAATCTGCATGCTGGTCGGCGGGAAGAACTCATTGCCTTTATCCCACTCGATGGTCACCAGTTCATTCAGCATCGGTGCCGCGCGATGGACCGGGTTATCGGCCAGGTGTGGATAGGCAACGTGCCCCTGAACGCCATGAAGGGTCAAATTGCAGGTCAGCGAACCACGGCGACCATTTTTGACGACGTCTCCCACCACTTCCGTACTGGACGGCTCGCCGACCAGGCAGTAGTCGAGACGCTCATTGCGGGCCATCAGCGCCTCAACGACCTTCACGGTGCCGTTATGGGCGCTGGCTTCTTCGTCAGAGGTGATCAGAAACGCGAGGCGGTTTCTGTGGTTCGGATGTTGGGCAACGAAGCGCTCTGCCGCCACGACCATCGCCGCCAGCGAGCCTTTCATGTCTGCCGCACCGCGCCCGAACAACATGCCATCGCGGATGGTCGGTTCAAACGGCGGGTTGATCCAGCGATCCGCATCACCTGCGGGAACGACGTCGGTATGTCCGGCAAAGGCCAGCGTTTCGCCCTGACCGCGCCACGCCCAGAAGTTCTGGGTGTCGCCAACGTCCATGCGTTCAACGGTGAAACCGATGGCACGCAGGCGCTCAATCATTAATGCCTGACAACCTGCGTCGTCCGGGCTAAGGGAGGGACGGCGAATAAGCTGCTGAGTCAGCTCAATGACCGGGCATGACATAAACTACACCTCAACGAAAAAAGTCGGAATAAAGGGTTTCACTGAAACCCAGCAGCATAGGCTGCCCGGGCGCGCAGAGCAATGGGCGTTTGATGATTGCCGGCATTTCGAGCATCAGTTTGGCGGCACTGTCGGCGTCGGTGATGCCAGCCCGGACGGCTTCATCCAGTTTACGCCAGGTGGTACCACGGGTATTCAGCAGCGCCTCCCAACCCAGTTCCTTGATAGCGGTATGCAGAAATTCTGCATCAAGCCCGTCAACGCGATAGTCATGGAAACGGTACTCCACGTTGTTTGCTTCCAGCCAGCGGCGTGCTTTTTTGATGGTGTCGCAATTTTTAATGCCGTACATCACAACCATGGTGAATCCTTTTGTTCTTATGATGATTAAATGTTCAGTAATTTCGAAGATATATCCTTAAGTGGAATATAACACATTCAGGAATTGTCTTGATTTACACTTCTTCTTAATTCAACTCACAACTGTACGCTGAATATTCTTTCATCATTTAAGCATAGATGTCCATAAGACCGAAAATGCTAATGAACTCAGGCGGTAATTTAAATCTCACCTGCCTGTATGGTTATTTCAAAATATTGCTGAGCGTCACACAAAATTTAAGGCCCTGCGTTCATATTTATCATAAATCCCTGACAGTAGCGGGGTACAATCACAGCGATAGGTTAGACGGTCTTCACAATGATGATACGTTTTCGTAGAATGCGCATAATAATAAGAGAGGTAGTTATGATTGAACGTGAACTGGGGAACTGGAAAGATTTTATCGAAGGCATGCTTCGTAAATGACATTCAGTAAGAATTGCAAGAGCACTTAAATAAGTAAAATAACCATAGTGTGAATTAATCACACACCCTAAAAGGCGGCCCTGAGAGCCGCCTTTTTTATTACGCACTATTATTCAGGACGTTCCTTTAGCGGGAAGCGGCGACGCACCAGCACAAAGAACAGCGGCACAAAATAAATGGCCAGGACGGTTGCCGAAATCATGCCCCCCATCACCCCTGTACCTACCGCATGCTGGCTGCTGGAGCCCGCACCGGTGCTGGTTGCCATCGGTAATACCCCAAAGACAAATGCCAACGACGTCATCAGGATCGGACGCAAGCGCTGACGGCAGGCGTGCAGTGTGGCCGCCATCAGCTCGTGGCCTTTGGCATTCATCTCGTTGGCAAACTCAACAATCAGGATCGCGTTTTTCGCCGACAGGCCGATCACGGTGAGCAGCCCTACCTGGAAGTACACATCATTCTCCAGACCGCGCATCCAGGTCGCCAGCAGCGCACCGATGACGCCAAGCGGCACCACCAGCATGACCGAGAACGGAACGGACCAGCTTTCATACAGCGCGGCAAGACAGAGGAAGACCACCAGCAGGGAAAGCGCGTAAAGCGCAGGCGCCTGTGCCCCGGAGAGCCGCTCCTGATAAGACATCGCCGTCCACTCCAGCCCAAATCCGGCAGGCAGCTGTTGCACCAGTTTCTCCATGGTGTCCATGGCGGTACCGGTACTGACGCCCGGCGCGGCTTCACCGACGATTTCTACCGCCGAATAGCCGTTATAGCGTTCCAGACGCGGCGAACCACTCTCCCAGTGCGACGAGGCGAACGCCGAGAACGGCACCATCCCGCCTGCGTTATTACGAACAAACCAGCGGTTAATATCATTCGGCAACATACGGAACGGCGCGGCGGACTGGACATACACTTTTTTCACACGCCCACGATCCATAAAGTCATTCACATAGCTTGAGCCCCAGGCCGTCTGCAGGGTGTCGTTAATGTCGTCGATGGAAACACCCAGAGCCTGCGCCTTACGCTGATCAATATCCACCTGCAGCTGCGGGCTGTCATCCAGGCCGTTATGACGAACGCGGGTCAGGTCAGCGTCTTTGCCCGCCAGCGCTAACAGCTTATCGCGCGCCGCCATCAGCGCCGTGTGGCCTGCACCGGCGTGATCCTGCAGCTCCATGTCAAACCCGGCAGAACTGCCCAGCCCGCTAATGGCCGGTGGGCTGCTGGCAAAGACGCGCGCTTCGTTGATCTTAGTAAAAGCGTGGGTTGCGCGTTCAATGATGGCCGACGCGGTCCCCGTTTTTGTGTCGCGCTCGTCCCAGTCCTTCAGGCGTACAAACATACGGGCAACGTTCTGCCCGTTACCGCCCGGGCCAGAGCCCACGGTGGAGAAGACCGACACCACATTATCTTTCTCCTGGGTGAAGAAGTACTGTTCGACTTTTTCGACCACTTTCAGCGTCTGCTGCTGCGTCGCGCCGCTCGGAAGTTGCACGGAGGTGGTGAACATTCCCCGGTCCTCCATTGGCAGGAACGAGGTAGGCAGATGCAGGAATAGCCAGACCATTCCACCCAGCAGCACTACGTAAATCAGCATCCAGCGCAGGCTGCGGTGCAACACTTTACCGACGGCGGATTCATAACGCGCGGCATTGCGGTTAAACATGCGGTTAAACCAGCCGAAGAACCCTTTCTGACCATGCTGCTCGCCTTTGTGCAAAGGCTTAAGAAGGGTAGAGCAGAGCGCAGGGGTCAGGATCAGCGCCACCAGTACCGAAAGCACCATTGCCGAGACGATGGTTATCGAGAACTGGCGGTAAATGGCGCCGGTTGTGCCGCCAAAGAAGGCCATCGGGATAAAGACCGCCGAAAGCACCATGGCGATGCCGACTAACGCGCCCTGTATTTGCCCCATCGATTTACGCGTGGCCTGGCGCGGGGAAAGGCCTTCCTCGCTCATGATGCGCTCGACGTTTTCAACCACCACGATGGCGTCATCCACCAGAAGGCCAATTGCCAGCACCATTGCAAACATCGTCAGCGTGTTGATGCTGTAGCCAAACGCGTAAAGCACCGCGAAGGTGCCCAGCAGGACCACGGGGACGGCTATGGTCGGGATCAGCGTCGCCCGGAAGTTTTGCAGGAACAGGTACATGACCAGGAAGACCAGCGCGATGGCTTCCAGCAGGGTCTTCACCACATCCTCAATCGACGCTTTAACGAAGGAGGTGGTTTCGTAGGCGACTTTGTATTCAAGGCCGTGAGGGAAATAGTTCGACAGCTCGTCCAGGCGGTCTAACACCAGTTTCGCCGTCGCCATTTCATTTGCGCCGGAGGCCAGTTTAATCCCCAGGCCGGAGGCGGGATTACCGTTAAAGCGGCTCAGGTAGTCGTACTTTTCCGCGCCCATTTCCACCGTGGCGACATCGCCCAGCCGCACTTCTGAACCGTCCTGATTCACGCGCAGGGTGATGTTGCGGAACTGGTCCGGAGTCTGAAGCAGCGATTGCGAGTTAATGGTGGCATTCAGGGCTTGTTTTTCGACGGAAGGCGTTCCTCCCAGCTGCCCTACGGCAATCTGGGCGTTCTGCGACTTGATGGCGTCCGTCACGTCAGTCGCCGTCATCTGGAAGCTGTTCAGCTTGTCAGGATCGAGCCAGATGCGCATTGAATATTGTGACCCGTAGGCGTCGATATCCCCTACGCCGTTAATACGGCTGAGCGGGTCCTGAATGTTACTGGCAACGTAGTCCGCAATATCCTGCTTATCCATGGAACCATCAGTGGAGACAAACGCGATGGTCAAAATATTGGTATCCCCCGTTTTACGTACGGTAACGCCCTGATTTTGCACTGCCTGCGGCAGTTTTCGCATGGCTGACTGCAGCTGATTTTGTACCTGCTGCACCGCTTCGTCCGGGTCAGTCCCGGCCGTAAAGCTCAGGGTCACCGTTGCCTGGCCCGTGGCACTGCTTTGTGAGGACATGTACATCAGGTTATCCAGACCCGTCATGTTCTGCTCGATAACCTGCGTCACGGTATTTTCCAGCGTCTGTGCCGAGGCGCCGGGATAGTTTGCTGTGACACGCACGTTAGGAGGTGCCAGATCGGGGTATTGCTCAACGGGAAGTGAAGTAATGGCCAGGACACCTGTCAGACACAACAGAATGGCAAGTACCCAGGCAAAAATGGGGCGATCGATGAAAAAATTCGCCATGAAAAATTGACCTCGTTTTGCTGCACGTCATTATTGTTTATTGCCCGCACCACTTTAGCGGCAAGACGAAGACCAAACGTGGAGAAATAAAGGAGATAATGTAAATTATCATGCGCGTTTCTCTGCGCTGCCCCCTTTACGGTTATTTACCTGTTAACGCCAGCGACGAAGGGAATGTCACGCTCACCTGCGTTCCCCCATTTTGTGGCTGCGAAAAGTGCAGGGTACCGCCGAGCCGTTCCGCGCGTTCACGCATAATATTCAGCCCGTAATGTCCCGGCGGCTCGCTGGCTTCGCCAATCCCGATGCCATTGTCGCGAATGCTCACGCTGTGCGTGCCGTCCACGGCGGTGATACAGCTTACGGTGATCTCGCTGGCCTGCGCGTGCTTGATTGCGTTCAACACCGCTTCACGCACGATCTGCAGCAGATGCACCTGCTTTTGTGCGTCAAGGGCCAGCGAGGAGAGGCGACAGTCAAGATGCAGCTTTGCCTGCGTCTGGCTCTGCAGGCCGTCGAGTGACTCCTGAAGGGCTGCCGGCAGGTTAGCGTGGTTGAGCGTCAGGCGGAAGGTGGTGAGCAGCTCGCGAAGCTGATGCCAGGCATTGTTAAGCTCGCGGGAGAAGTCGGTGATGATGGTCTGCGCCGGGGCATTCTCTTGCGGTACGGCACGCTTAAGCAGCGCAAGCTGGATCCGCAAATACGACAACACCTGCGCGAGGGAATCATGCAGTTCGCGGGCAATCGTCGCGCGCTCTTCCATCAGCAGCAACTGCTGGTAATGCTTTTGTGCCTGGTTGAAGTAAAGCCCGCGCCCGAGCATTGTCGCCACGCTTCTCATCAGCGGAAGCGGGACGCTGTCCGTCTCGCTCTGCCAGCGCAGCTCGCCGTAGAGCGTGTCCTGCATCAGCACCGGCAGGTTTTGCAGCGGCATGTCGGCTGCCTCACTCCCTTCACACAGACGCCAGTCGTCGCTGGTCCGTAACTCCAGATAATTCATCCGGGTGTATTCATGGACGATTTGCAATATATGCCGGAAACAGTGGCTGTCTATCTGTCCGGTGTTGAGCGCCTGCGAACATTTGAACAGCATTTCGAGCTGCTGATGCGCCTCGTTCAGGTGCCGGGTCTTTTCCGCAACCGAATCTTCAAGCGAGCGATAGAGGGTGTGTAACTCCGCCGACATATGGTTAAAGGCGCGGGACAGCTGACCGAGTTCATTCGGCAAAGCGGTATCCGGTGCCGGGGTATCAAATTGTCCCCGTTCAACGCGTTCGCTTGCGGCGACCAGATTGTTGAGCGGCAAGACCACCTGGCGACGGATGCGTCGCAGGGTAAACACCGTCAGCAGCAGGATCCCCAGCGCGCCAGCCAGAGAGAGCAGGGTCACCGTCTGAATTTTATGTTCGGTATAGTGCTGAAGGGCGAGCACAAAGGCATCAATACGGCCAACAAAATCTTCGATATGGGTTTGATACCACACGAGATCGCCGTGGGCGATGTGCGTATCCATCTCCTGCCAGGCCAGATGCAGCTGCTGGTAGCGCTGTTTGACATCGTCCGGCACGTACCAGCGGTTCAGCTTTTGGAGTGCAGGTGCGCTCAGGGTGTGTTGCCAGTGTTGGCGATGCTGTGTCAGGGAAGGGCTATTGCGCTGCATCTCATAGCCCAGCCGGTAACTCTGCATACGCAGTGAACCCGCAATATTGATGGCTTCGGCGTCACGCTGGCTGCTGGCAAGCGTCAGCAGCGCGACGGTGCTGGTCAGAACGGATAACACAATCATCGAAAAGAAAGCCCAGGCCAGGCTTGCGGAAACAGGGCGTTTAACGGTCACAGAACGGCTTCCTGAATAAAATTGATCTGCCACAGGTTCACTGGAAATAGTTTGGCATTCCGGGCAATTGAACATTGCCTGACGACGCTGTGATGAGTAAATACCATATTCATACAAAGAATAAGGTTATTGAACCAAAAACAGGTGTCGTTATGAATCGTTTTATTATGGCTAACAGCCAGCAATGTATTGGGTGCCATGCCTGCGAAGTTGCCTGCGTAATGGCGCATAATGATGAGCAACATGTCCTGAGCGAGCGCCATTTCCATCCCCGTATTACGGTCCTTAACTCTGGCGCGCAGAACAGCCCCGTCACCTGTCACCACTGTGAAAATGCCCCGTGTGCACTCAGTTGCCCGAACGGCGCCATCAGCAAACGCGATGACAGCGTACAGGTGAATCAACAAAAATGCATCGGTTGTAAAGCCTGCGTGGTTGCCTGTCCCTTCGGCACAATGGAGATTATCGTTACGCCGCTCGACAACGGCAGTGCAAAAGCCGCGGCGTATAAATGCGATCTCTGCCTGACCCGCCCGCAGGGCCCGGCCTGTATTGAAAATTGCCCGGCAGATGTGCTGACGCTGGCGACGCCTGACGTGCTGGATAACCTGGCAAAATCGCGCCGTCAGCGCACCGCCAGGCTGGAGGCGCAACCCTGGCACAGTGAGGCAGTCAGCGAGGAGACGGCACCCACCAAACTGCAGCAGATGCACAACACACCGCCACGCGGCGAGCCCGACAAACTGGCTGCCGAAGAGCGGGTTGGCCATTTCAATGAAATATACCTGCCGTTTCGGACCGAACAGGCCAGACGCGAGGCATCGCGCTGCCTGAAATGCGGGGAGCACAGCATATGTGAATGGACCTGCCCGCTGCACAACCACATTCCGCAGTGGATTGAACGGATTAACGCCGGTGACATCCTCGGCGCGGTTGAACTTTCTCATCAGACCAACTGTTTACCTGAAATTACTGGCCGGGTCTGCCCGCAGGACAGGTTATGTGAAGGTGCCTGCACCGTGCGCGATGCGTCAGGGTCAGTGACCATTGGCAACATCGAGCGCTACATCTCTGACCAGGCGCTGGCGCTGGGCTGGCGACCGGATATGTCTGGCGTTTCTTCGGTGGGAAAACGCGTCGCGATTATCGGCGCGGGGCCTGCCGGACTGGCATGCGCGGATGTGCTGGTGCGCAGCGGGGTGAGCGTAACGGTCTATGACAGGCATCCCGAAATCGGCGGCTTGCTGACCTTCGGCATTCCGGCCTTTAAGCTGGATAAATCCCTGCTCGCACGACGCAGAGAGATTTTTACTGCGATGGGGGTTCACTTCGAGCTGAACTGCGACGTGGGCAGCGATGTATCGTTGTCTCAGTTGCAAACAGATTACGACGCCCTGTTCATTGGCGTGGGAACCTATCGTTCGATGAAAGCGGGCATCCCCCATGAAGATGCGCCGGGCGTCTACGATGCACTGCCGTTCCTGGTGGGGAACACGCGCCACGTCATGGGGCTGGACGCGACGGCCAACGAACCGTTTATCGACACCCGTGGGCTCAACGTGGTGGTGCTGGGCGGGGGCGATACCGCAATGGACTGCGTGCGCACCGCGTTACGTCACGGCGCGGCAAAAGTCACCTGCGCCTATCGCCGGGATGAAGCCAATATGCCGGGCTCGAAAAAAGAGGTGAAGAATGCGAAAGAAGAGGGAGCCGCATTTGAATTTAACGTCCAGCCCGTTGAATTGACCCTTGCTGCTGACGGCAAGGTTAACGGCATCCGGATGCTGCGCACCCGGATGGGAGAGCCGGATACGCAGGGGCGTCGTCGACCCGTCCCGGTGGAGGGCAGCGAGTTTGCCATGCCGGCCGATGCGGTGATTATGGCTTTTGGTTTTAACCCACATGCCATGCCCTGGCTGGAGAGTCAGGGCGTCAACACCGATGACTGGGGGCGAATCATTGCCTCGGTGGAAAGCCGCTATCGTTACCAGACGTCTAACCCGCAAATTTTCGCCGGCGGTGATGCGGTGCGCGGCGCTGATCTGGTGGTGACGGCGATGGCGGAAGGGCGTCATGCGGCGCGGGGGATCCTCGACTGGCTTGAGGTCAGTGTGCCGAAAACGCACTAAACCAGGCGGGCGACAAAGCGGGTTTCACGGCGTACTATAGGAAGACTCATTGTGTCGTGGAGCCCGTATGACCCTGAAAATTGACGTTATCAAAGACAAAATCCTTTCTGAAAACTACTTTGTCCTGCGTAACATCACTTACGATTTAACCCGTAATAACGGTGAAGTGATCCGCCATAAACGCGAGGTCTATGACCGCGGCAATGGTGCCACCATTTTGCTCTATAACCGTGAAAAGCAGAGTGTGGTGCTGATCCGTCAGTTCAGGGTAGCAACATGGGTCAATGGCAACCCTGACGGAAGGTTGATTGAAACCTGTGCGGGCCTGCTTGATGACGACGAGCCGGAAGTGTGTATCCGCAAAGAGGCCGTCGAAGAGACTGGCTTTGAAGTGGGAGAGGTCAAAAAGGTCTTCGAGCTGTTTATGTCTCCTGGCGGCGTGACGGAAATCGTCCACTTCTTCATCGCGGAATACAGCGATGCGCAGCGTACTCACCGCGGCGGTGGCGTGGAAGATGAAGATATTGAAGTGCTGGAGTTGCCGTTTTCCCGGGCGCTGGAGATGATGCATGCCGGGGAAATCAGGGATGGTAAAGCTGTGATATTACTACAGTATCTTCAAACGACCGGGCTGATGAACGCCTCTTTCGAACGGTGATAGATTGTATTTCGGATAAATCTATCCGATAAATCCGATTGAGCAACCCGGGCGGGAACACGAAGATACAGCCCAGTTAAGCGTTTTCGTTCCGGGATTGTGCCATTCATGCGCTATTGCGTCTCTCTTCTCTGCCTGTTTTGCGTGCTCACCTCCTCGCAGGTGTGGGCTGCGCCTGCCCAGCAATTATTTTCTGACTGGCAGGTGACCTGCAATAACCAGAATTTTTGCCTCGCACGCAATACCGGTGAACACCGGGGGCTGGTCATGACGCTCAGCCGCAGTGCCGGCGCGAAAACCGACGCTACGCTGCGTATCGATCTTGGCGGCCTTGCTGACCCTGCCGTGAAAGAAGCGGATATTGCGCCACGGTTGTTGCTGGATAAGGTTCCTCTCAAGCTGGATCGTCAGCACTGGCAGTTAACCCCGTGGCATCTGAAAAGTGATGATGCCGCCACCATCACGGCGTTTCTGAAAAATATCCAGGAAGGAAAAGCCCTGACCTTGCGCGGCGGTGACCAGGTTATCTCTCTGAACGGCCTGAAAGCCGCGCTGTTGTTTATTGACGCGCAGCAGAAACGTGTCGGGAGTGAAACGGCCTGGATTAAAAAAGGTGACGATCCGCCGTTAAGCGTGCCGCCTGCACCCGCCTTAAAAAAGGTGGCGGTAGTCAATCCGACGCCGACGCCGCTCTCCCACGCCGAATTGAACGACCTGCTGGATTATGGCACCTGGCGGATGAACAACAGCCAGTGCTCGCTCGATCCTAACCGCCGTGAAGTGCGCGTCACCGCGTTAACCGATGAAAAAGCATTGCTGATTATTAGCTGTGAGGCGGGGGCGTATAACACGGTCGATCTGGCCTGGCTGGTATCGCGCAAAAAGCCGTTTTCTTCCCGCAGCGTAAGGCTGCGTCTGCCTTTCACCCCTGCAGACGATAGCAGTGAAATCGAATTGATGAATGCCCGCTTTGATGAGAAAACGCGCGAGCTGACGACGCTCGCGCTGGGTCGCGGTATTGGCGATTGTGGGGTCCAGACGCGCTGGCGTTTTGACGGCCAGCGTTTCCGCCTGGTGCGTTATGCAGAAGAGCCCAGCTGCGATAACTGGAATGGGCCAGATGCCTGGCCCACGTTGTGGATCACGCGCTAAATTACGCTCAGCGCCTTCTCAACCACATTCTCAACGGTAAAGCCAAAATACGGGAACAGCTTGTCGGCAGGCGCCGACTCGCCGTACCCACGCATCCCGACGATGGCACCTTTCAGCCCGACATATTTGTACCAGTAGTCGGCGATACCCGCCTCGACGGCCACACGGGCTGCGACGTTAGAGGGCAGGACCGATTCACGGTAGGCCTCATCCTGAGCATCAAAAATGTCGGTGGACGGCAGGGATACCACGCGTACCGCATGACCTTCGGCGGTCAGTTTTTCCGCGGCCTTCACGGTAATTTCCACCTCAGAACCGGTAGCAATCAGGATGACATCCGGTTTGCCGCCGCTGTCTTTCAGGATGTACCCGCCGCGGGCGATATTTTTTACCTGCTCCGGCGTGCGTTCAATCTGGGCCAGGTTTTGCCGCGACAGAATTAATGCCGTTGGCCCCGTGTGGCGCTCAACCGCCAGCTTCCAGCCAACCGCCGCTTCGACCTGATCGCACGGACGCCAGGTGCTGAAGTTTGGCGTCAAACGCAGGCTCGCCAGCTGCTCAACGGCCTGGTGCGTGGGACCGTCTTCACCCAGACCAATCGAATCGTGGGTGTAGACCATGATCTGCCGCGCTTTCATTAATGCCGCCATACGCGCCGCGTTACGGGCGTACTCAACGAACATCAGGAAGGTAGCAGTGTAGGGCACAAACCCGCCGTGATGGGCAATGCCGTTGGCAATGGCGGTCATCCCGAACTCACGCACCCCGTAGTGGATATAGTTCCCGGCAATATCCTCTTTCAGCGATTTTGAGCCAGACCAGATGGTCAGGTTACTTGGAGCCAGATCCGCGGAGCCGCCCAGCAGTTCAGGCAGGAGGGGGCCGATGGCGTTGAGAGTGTTTTGCGAGGCCTTACGGGTGGCAATTTTTGCCGGGTTAGACTGCAGATTTTCAATCAGCGCCTGGGTTTTCGCATCCCAGTCCTCCGGCAGGCCACCGCTCATGCGGCGCGAGAATTCAGCGGCCAGTTCCGGGTGGGCTTTTTGATAGGCGGCAAATTTTTCATTCCACGCGTGCTGGGCTTTTTCACCCTCTTCGCGGGCGTCCCACTCTCGGTAGATCTCTTTCGGGATCTCAAACGGCGGGTATTTCCAGCCCAGCTTCTGCCGGGTCAGCGCCACTTCTTCTTCACCCAGCGCCGCACCGTGGGCTTCCTCTTTACCCGCTTTGTTCGGTGAGCCGAAACCGATGGTGGTGCGACAGATGATCAGGGACGGTTTGTCCTTCACGCTTTGCGCTTCCTGAATCGCTTTTTTCACCGCTTCTGGGTCGTGGCCGTCAATTTCATGCACTACGTGCCAGTGGTAGGCCTCAAACCGTTTTGCCGTGTCGTCGGTAAACCAGCCTTTGGTCTCCCCGTCGATGGAGATACCGTTGTGATCGTAAAATCCGATCAGCTTGCCCAGCCCCAGCGTGCCCGCCAGCGAACAGACTTCGTGAGAAATCCCCTCCATCAGACAGCCGTCGCCCATAAACACATAAGTGTAGTGATCGACAATCTCGTGGTCTGGCTGGTTAAACTGCGCCGCCAGCGTGCGTTCGGCAATCGCCAGCCCGACCGCGTTGGCTAACCCCTGGCCGAGCGGCCCGGTGGTGGTCTCCACACCCGGCGTATAGCCTATCTCCGGGTGGCCCGGCGTTTTTGAGTGCAGCTGGCGGAAGTTTTTTAACTCGGATAGCGGCAGGTCGTAGCCGGAAAGGTGCAGCAGGCTGTAGAGCAGCATGGAGGCGTGGCCGTTAGAGAGAATAAAACGGTCGCGATCGTACCAGCTGGGATCGTTCGGGTTGTGCTTCAGGAAATCATTCCACAGCACTTCGGCAATGTCAGCCATGCCCATGGGGGCGCCAGGGTGGCCGGAATTGGCTTTCTGCACGGCATCCATGCTGAGGGCGCGAATGGCATTGGCTAGCTCTTTACGGGACATAATTCACTCCGTGGCAAGGTTAAAGTTTGGCGGCAAGAAGATCTTCAAGTTTGCGCTGGTCGACGGCGAACAGGCGGATGCCTTCCGCCAGTTTTTCGACGGCCATTGCGTCCTGATTGTGCTCCCAGCGGAATTCCGCTTCGGTCATGGCTTTAGGTTTGGGGAGGACGGTTGATGTGGGCACCAGTTTGCGGATAACCGTCTCCTCTTTGTCCTGCAGCTCTTTAAGCAGGTTAGGGGAGATGGTCAGGCGGTCACAGCCTGCCAGGGCGAGGATCTGCTCGGTACGGCGGAAGCTGGCGCCCATCACGATGGTTTCGTAGCGGTGCTGTTTGTAATAGTCGTAGATATTACGCACCGATTTCACGCCCGGGTCCTCATCCACCACGTACGGATCCATCGGCTGTTTAGCCTGATACCAGTCATAGATTCGCCCGACGAACGGAGATACCAGGAAGACGCCGGCTTCGGCACAGGCGCGCGCCTGCGCAAAGGAGAACAGCAGCGTCAGGTTGCAATGGATCCCCTCTTTTTCCAGAACTTCCGCCGCACGGATCCCTTCCCAGGTTGAGGCCAGCTTAATCAGAATGCGCGATTTATCGATGCCCTGCTCCTGGTAGAGCTCAACCAGGCGGCGGGCTTTCGTGATGCTCTTCTCCTGGTCGAAGGAGAGGCGGGCGTCCACTTCGGTAGAGACGCGTCCCGGGATGCTTTTCAGAATTTCCGCACCGAAATTAACGGCCAGCTTGTCGCTCGCTTCGGCGACCTGCTGCTCCTGTGTTTTACCGCGCTGTTTACCGTAGTCGATAGCGTCATCAATCAGATGACTAAAATGAGCAAGACCGGCCGCTTTGAGCAGCAGCGAAGGGTTAGTGGTCGCATCTTCGGGCTGATAGTGGCGAATCGACTCGATATCACCGCTGTCGGCGACCACGGTAGTGAATTGTTTGATGCCGTCTAGTTGGTTCATAAATAATTACTCCTTGGAAATAAAAGAGTTACTCGAGTGCGTTAGTTCACACTTCTGCGAAAATCATGATGGACTTAACAAAAAAGCATAGCAGACGGGGGAGGCATTGCTTTCTGAGACGGGTAACATGGCTGTTATAAATTGATAACAATTTTTATTCTGCAATGGTGAGAGTTTGGCAGCCTTCAAAGTTTATGTGGCTGCCTGCGGCGATACTAGGCGGCACACCAGGGTGTGCTTCAGGATCGCAAACGTCACCCTTTTGACCGATACGTGAAAGGAAAAATAAGATGGATGATCAGTTAAAACAGAGTGCTCTCGATTTCCACGAGTTCCCTGTCCCAGGTAAAATTCAGGTCTCCCCGACAAAACCGCTGGCGACTCAGCGCGATCTGGCGCTGGCCTACTCGCCCGGCGTCGCGGCGCCGTGCCTCGAAATCGAAAAAGATCCGCTGGCAGCCTATAAATATACCGCGCGTGGCAACCTGGTCGCCGTGATCTCTAACGGGACGGCGGTGCTGGGATTAGGCAATATTGGTGCGCTGGCCGGTAAGCCCGTGATGGAAGGCAAGGGCGTTCTGTTCAAGAAATTTGCCGGTATTGACGTGTTCGATATCGAAGTGGATGAGCTCGATCCTGATAAATTCATCAACGTGGTTGCCGCGCTGGAACCGACCTTCGGTGGGATCAACCTCGAAGACATCAAAGCGCCGGAATGTTTCTATATCGAGCAGAAACTGCGCGAGCGTATGAACATTCCCGTGTTCCATGATGACCAGCACGGTACTGCGATTATCAGCACCGCGGCCATTCTGAACGGTCTGCGTGTGGTTGAGAAAAATCTCTCTGACGTGCGTATGGTGGTCTCCGGCGCAGGCGCGGCGGCAATCGCCTGTATGAACCTGCTGGTGGCGCTGGGCATGCAGAAGCACAACATTGTGGTCTGCGACTCCAAAGGCGTTATCTACAAGGACCGTGAGCCGAACATGGCGGAAACCAAAGCGGCCTACGCGGTAGAAGACGACGGTAAACGCACGCTGGAGGACGTGATTGACGGCGCGGATATCTTCCTTGGCTGTTCAGGCCCGAAAGTGCTGACCCAGGAGATGGTGAAGAAAATGGCGCGTGCGCCAATGATTCTGGCGCTGGCAAACCCGGAACCGGAAATTCTGCCGCCGCTGGCAAAAGCCGTGCGTGAAGATGCCATTATCTGTACAGGTCGTTCCGATTACCCGAACCAGGTGAACAACGTTCTCTGCTTCCCGTTCATCTTCCGCGGGGCGCTGGACGTGGGCGCGACGGCGATCAACGAAGAGATGAAGCTCGCGGCCGTTCATGCTATTGCGGAACTGGCGCACGCCGAGCAGAGCGAAGTGGTCGCCTCGGCATATGGTGACCAGGATCTGAGCTTTGGCCCGGACTACATCATTCCAAAACCATTCGACCCGCGTCTGATTGTCAAAATCGCCCCGGCGGTTGCTAAGGCGGCAATGGACTCCGGCGTGGCGACGCGCCCTATCAAAGATTTCGATGCTTACGTCGATAAGCTCACCGAGTTTGTCTACAAAACCAACCTGTTTATGAAGCCCATTTTCTCCCAGGCGCGTGCCGACGCGAAACGCGTGGTGCTGGCGGAAGGGGAAGAGGCGCGCGTTCTGCATGCCACGCAGGAGCTGATCACCTTAGGTCTGGCGAAGCCAATCCTGATTGGTCGTCCGAGCGTTATCGAAATGCGTATTCAAAAGCTGGGGCTGCAGATCAAAGCGGGTGTGGATTTTGAGATCGTTAATAACGAATCCGATCCGCGCTTTAAAGAGTACTGGAACGAATACTACGCGATCATGAAACGTCGCGGGATCACCCAGGAGCAGGCGCAAAAGGCCGTGATCAGCAACACCACGGTGATCGGGGCGATCATGGTCCACCGCGGTGAAGCGGATGCGTTGATCTGCGGCACGATCGGTGATTACCACGAGCACTTCAGCGTGGTGCAGGAGATCTTCGGCTATCGCGAAGGGGTCCACACCGCCGGGGCGATGAACGCGCTGCTGCTACCAAGCGGCAACACCTTTATTGCCGACACCTACGTCAACGACGATCCGAGCCCGGAAGAGCTGGCGGAGATCACCGTGATGGCGGCAGAAACCGTGCGTCGCTTTGGTATTGAACCGAAGGTAGCGCTGCTGTCGCACTCCAACTTCGGTTCGTCAAAATCAGCGGCGGCGTGCAAAATGCGCCAGACGCTGGAGCTGGTTCGTCAGCGTGCGCCGGAACTGATGATTGACGGCGAGATGCACGGTGATGCTGCGCTGGTGGAGAGCATTCGTAACGAACGCATGCCGGACAGCCCGCTGAAAGGTTCTGCAAACGTGCTGATTATGCCGAACGTGGAAGCGGCCCGCATCAGCTACAACCTGCTGCGTGTCTCCAGCTCTGAAGGGGTCACCGTAGGACCGGTGCTGATGGGCGTGGCGAAGCCAGTGCACGTGTTGACGCCGATTGCTTCGGTGCGTCGTATCGTGAATATGGTGGCACTGGCGGTGGTTGAAGCGCAGACGCAGCCGCTGTAAGCGCTGCGCCTGCCGGTATTACACCCAGTCCCGAATCGTAATAAAGTCTTTCAGGGCAGCCTCCGGGCTGCCTTCTTTTGGCTCGTAGCTGTACTCCCAGCGAACCAGCGGCGGCATCGACATCAAAATGGACTCCGTGCGCCCGCCGGTCTGCAGGCCAAACAGCGTGCCGCGATCCCATACCAGGTTGAACTCTACGTAGCGCCCGCGGCGGTAAAGCTGGAACTCGCGCTCGCGCACGCCGTAGTCGGTATCTTTACGTCGCGCCACGATCGGCAGATAGGCCCCGGTATACCCTTCACCTACCGCCCGCATAAAGCTGAACGCGGTATCAAAATCTGGCGTGTTGAGATCGTCAAAGAACAGCCCGCCAATGCCGCGCTGCTCATCGCGGTGCTTCAGATAAAAATAGTCATCGCACCATTTTTTAAATTTCGGGTAGATGTCATCCCCAAACGGCTGACAGAGATCGCGTGCGGTGGTGTGCCAGTGCACGGCATCTTCTTCAAACCCGTAGTAGGGCGTTAAGTCAAAACCGCCGCCAAACCACCAGACCGGATCGGCCCCGGGTTTTTCAGCAATGAAAAAGCGCACGTTGGCATGGCTGGTCGGCACATACGGGTTGTGCGGATGAACCACCAGCGATACGCCCATTGCTTCGAAGCTGCGGCCTGCCAGTTCTGGTCGATGGGCCGTGGCGGAAGCGGGCATCGCGTCTCCGTGGACGTGGGAAAAATTGACGCCAGCCTGCTCAAAGATGCCACCGTTACGCAGCACGCGGCTGCGTCCGCCGCCACCGGCTTCGCGCTGCCAGCTATCTTCCTGAAATTCACCGCCATCTGCGGCGGCCAGTTTCTGGCAAATCTCATCCTGCAGCTGCAGCAGGAATGTTTTTACCAGCTGTGCATTGGGTTTCATCAACGTTTCCTGGAGTGCGCTTTCTGGTTATCGAACCAGTTGAAGTAACTGATTATGCCTGAGGCGATGGCGTTGGCGATCTTCTGGCGAAACGCGGTGGTGCCGAGCAGGCGCTCTTCCTCCGGGTTGGTGATGAACGACGTCTCCACCAGCACGGACGGAATTGATGGCGACTTAAGCACCACGAACGCCGCCTGTTCGGTGCTCCTGCTGTGCAGGCGATGCACCGGTTTAATCTTCTTCAGAATATGCGAGCCGAGCGTCAGGCTGTTTTTAATGGTGTCCGTCTGAACGAGGTCAAACAGCACCTGCTGTAAGAGATGATCTTTGTCGGTGGCTTTTTTCCCCGCAACCTCATCCGCCCGGTTTTCACGATCGGAGAGATATTTCGCCATGGCGCTACTCGCCCCACGGTTGGAGAGGGCGAACACCGAAGCCCCCGCCGCCGACGGGTTGGTAAAACCGTCCGCGTGAATCGACATAAACAGATCGGCACCGTGCTGGTGGGCGATCTCTACGCGGTCGTACAGCGGAATAAACGTGTCGCCAGAACGCGTCAGGCGGGCGTCAATGCCATTGCTGCGTAAAATTGCGCGCACATTTTTTGCAATCGCTAACACGACATGCTTTTCTTTCGCACCGTTTTTACCAATAGCGCCGGTATCAATTCCGCCGTGACCGGGGTCCAGCATGACCAGACGCTTCGCGCCCGGCTTTTTCGATTTCGGTTTACTGTGTCCGTTACTGGTTTTGAGCGTGCTCTCTTCTTTAGCCTGAGCCTGCTGTGCGATGCCCGTTAACGTTAAGGCCGCCAGCCCCGCTTTGAGAACCTGACGACGCGATGTGAGTGCTTTTAATGGTTTGAATGTGCTCATGCGGCCTGAATTGTAAAAATTGGGGTCCTGGTGTTATATCGTATCGTGATTAGCGTTACGACAGTCCTTATTGAGAATTGTTTTACTTTTCATTTCAATACGTGACAAAGTGACATTATGCCAAATTTTGGCGAGTTTTTCCCCGGTTATTGGCTAAACGCGATGTTCACGCCATAATCACTGTTTTTAAACCCGAAAAGGCGGTTAATACCATGGAGATACGCGTTTTTCGCCAGGAAGATTTCGAAGAGGTGATCACCCTTTGGGAGCGCTGCGATCTGCTGCGTCCGTGGAACGATCCGGAAATGGATATTGAACGTAAGCTGAATCATGACGTCAGTCTGTTTCTGGTGGCAGAAGTCAACGGCGAGGTGGTGGGAACAGTGATGGGCGGGTACGACGGCCATCGCGGCTCGGCCTATTATCTGGGCGTGCACCCGGAATTTCGTGCGCGCGGCATCGCCAATGCGCTGCTCAATCGGCTGGAAAAGAAACTCATTGCCCGCGGCTGCCCGAAGATTCAGATCATGGTGCGGGAAGATAACGACGTGGTGCTGGGCATGTATGAACGCCTGGGTTATGAACATGCGGACGTACTGAGCTTAGGTAAGCGCCTGATAGAAGATGAAGAGTACTGAGATCCATCCGGCAGATTATGATGCGCAAGGGCGTGTCAGGCTGCCCTTTTTGTTCTGGTGCGTTCTGCTGCTGCAGGCCCGTACCTGGGTGCTGTTTGTGATGGCCGCCGCGTCGCGCGGGCAGGGCGATACGCTTCTGACGCTCTTTTATCCCGATCACGATGCCTTCTGGCTCGGCTTGCTACCGGGCGTGCCGGCAGTGATGGCGTTTTTATGCAGCGGGCGACGGCATACGATCCCGCGCCTGTGGGGTGCGCTTCGCTGGCTGCTGATCCTCGCTCAGCTTGCGCTGCTCGTCTGGCAACCGGTGCTCTGGTGGAGCGGTGAACCGCTTACGGGGATCGGTATTGCGCTGGTCGTGGCGGATATCGTGGCGCTGCTGTGGCTGCTGACGAATCCCCGCCTTCGCGCCTGTTTTACGCATCAGGAAGATTAACCTGGCACTTTTTGCCGATACCGCACTCCAACAAGCGTTGATTTAACACGTAAGGACGTTTCAATGAAATCGCTGCGTTTACTTTTATGCGCTCTCCCGCTGGCGTTAACCGGCTGTTCAACGCTCTCATCAATTAACTGGTCTGCGGCCTATCCGTGGAACTGGTTTGGCTCTTCAACGGAAGTGACCGAGCAGGGCGTGGGGAAAATTACCGCCGCGACGGCACTGGATCAGGACACCCTTCAGGATGCTCTGGGTGGCGGTTATCGCCTGCGCAGCGGCATGAAAACAGAAAACGGCAATATCGTGCGTTATTTCGAAGCGCTGAAGGGTGACACGCTGGCGCTGGTGATTAACGGTGATAAAGGCACGGTAAACCGCATTGCTGTGATGGACGACGACATCCCAACCGAAAGCGGTGTGAAAGTGGGAACCCCGTTTAGCGAACTCTATAAACAGGCCTTCGGCAACTGCACCAGTGCCCCGTCTGACGACGGCGTGGCGGTGGAATGTAAAGCGCAGGGCAGCCAGCATATCAGCTATCTCTTCACCGGTACCTGGAGTGGTCCGGAAGGTTTAATGCCATCTGACGACACGCTGAAAAGCTGGAAAGTGAGCAAAATTATCTGGAAGCAGTAATTTGCGCCTGGACAAACCGTCTCGCTGAAATACGGGTATAATAGCCGCCATCAATGCCACGCTGACGTGGCATCTTTATTTCAGGAGGAGCGATGTCTCAGGTTCAGAGTGGCATTTTGCCAGAACATTGCCGCGCGGCGATTTGGATTGAAGCCAATGTTAAAGGGGATGTGGATGCCCTGCGTGCGGCCAGTAAAGCGTTCGTTGATAAGCTGGCCACCTTCCAGGCCAAATTCCCGGATGCCCATCTGGGCGCGGTCGTTGCCTTTGGTCATAACGTCTGGCGTCAACTGAGCGGTGGCGAAGGCGCCGAAGAGCTGAAGGATTTTATCCCTTACGGTAAAGGCCTGGCGCCCGCAACGCAGTTCGACGTGCTGATCCACATTCTCTCGCTGCGTCATGATGTGAACTTCTCCGTTGCCCAGGCGGCGGTTGCGGCTTTTGGTGACAGCATTGACGTTCAGGAAGAGATCCACGGTTTCCGTTGGGTGGAAGAACGCGACCTGAGCGGCTTCGTTGACGGAACTGAAAACCCGGCGGGTGAAGAGACGCGTCGTGAAGTGGCAGTGATCAAAGACGGCGTCGACGCGGGCGGCAGCTATGTGTTCGTCCAGCGCTGGGAGCACAACCTCAAGCAGCTGAACCGCATGAGCGTGCATGACCAGGAGATGATGATTGGCCGTACGAAAGAGACCAACGAAGAGATCGACGGCGATGCCCGTCCTGTCACCTCTCACCTGAGCCGCGTTGACCTTAAGGAAGACGGGAAAGGTCTGAAGATTGTTCGCCAGAGCCTGCCATACGGCACAGCAAGCGGTACCCACGGTCTTTACTTCTGTGCGTACTGCGCGCGCCTGCATAACATCGAACAGCAACTGCTGAGCATGTTTGGCGATACCGACGGCAAGCGTGACGCCATGCTGCGCTTCACCAAACCGGTGACCGGCGGCTACTACTTCGCCCCGTCCGTCGAGCGTCTGCTGGCGCTGTAAGTGCTGTCCACCCTCTCCCGCACGGAGAGGGCTGGGGTGCGGACCACGACGGGCTGCACCCTTATTCTCTTTTCTGCTTGTAAATCACCAAACGGTATATAAAACCGTTACTCCTTTCGTCCTCGTTATAAATATTATGACTATAAGATAGTCATCACATTTATAAGGGTGCGCAATGGCCGTTACTGTACTGAAAAAAGGATCGCTGGCACTGGCAGGTTTGCTGCTGGTGGCACAGGCGCAGGCTAATGAGCTGCTGAACAGTTCGTATGATGTTTCCCGCGAGCTGTTTGCCGCCCTTAACCCACCGTTTGAACAGCAGTGGGCGAAAGACAACAACGGCGACAAGCTGACCATTAAACAGTCACACGCAGGGTCGTCCAAGCAGGCGCTGGCCATTCTCCAGGGGCTGAAAGCGGATGTGGTGACCTATAACCAGGTCACTGACGTGCAGATCCTGCACGACAAAGGCAAACTGATCGCCGCTGACTGGCAGAGTCGTTTGCCGAACAACAGCTCGCCGTTCTACTCCACCATGGGTTTCCTGGTGCGTAAGGGCAACCCGAAAAATATCCACGACTGGAATGACCTGGTGCGTTCCGACGTGAAGCTGATTTTCCCGAATCCAAAAACCTCCGGTAACGCGCGCTATACCTATCTGGCAGCGTGGGGCGCGGCGGACAAAGCTGACGGTAACGATAAAGCGAAAACCGAGCAGTTCATGACCCAGTTCCTGAAAAACGTCGAGGTGTTTGATACCGGCGGTCGCGGCGCGACCACAACCTTTGCAGAGCGCGGCCTGGGCGATGTGCTGATCAGCTTTGAGTCGGAAGTGAATAATATCCGCAAACAGTACGACGCGCAGGGCTTCGAGGTCGTTATCCCGAAAACCAATATCCTCGCCGAGTTCCCGGTAGCGTGGGTAGATAAAAACGTGCAGTCCAACGGCACAGAGAAAGCGGCAAAAGCTTACCTCAACTACCTGTACAGCCCACAGGCGCAGACGATCATTACCGATTACTACTACCGCGTGAATAACCCGGATGTGATGAACAAACTGAAGGATAAATTCCCGCAGACCGAGCTGTTCCGCGTGGAAGACCATTTCGGCTCCTGGCCTGATGTCATGAAAACGCATTTTGCCAGCGGCGGTGAGTTAGACAAATTGCTGGCGGCGGGGCGTAAGTAATGTTTGCAGTCTCTACCAGACGTGTGCTGCCGGGCTTTACCTTAAGCCTTGGGACCAGCCTGTTGTTCGTCTGCCTGATCTTATTGTTGCCGCTCAGCGCGCTGGTGATGCAGCTTGCGCAAATGAGCTGGGCGCAGTACTGGGAAGTGATAACCAACCCGCAGGTCGTCGCAGCCTATAAAGTGACGCTGCTGTCGGCGTTTGTGGCGTCCATTTTTAACGGGGCCTTTGGCCTGCTGATGGCGTGGATCTTAACCCGCTACCGTTTCCCGGGCCGTACGCTGCTCGACGCGTTAATGGACCTGCCGTTTGCGCTGCCGACGGCGGTGGCGGGGTTAACCCTTGCCTCGCTCTTTTCCGTGAACGGGTTTTACGGTGAGTGGCTGGCAAAACTTGATATCAAAGTGACCTATACCTGGCTCGGTATCGCGGTCGCGATGGCCTTTACCAGCATTCCTTTTGTTGTACGCACCGTGCAGCCAGTGCTCGAAGAGTTAGGCCCTGAATACGAAGAAGCGGCGGAAACGCTGGGTGCCACGCGCTGGCAGAGCTTCCGCAAGGTCGTCCTGCCTGAGCTTTCTCCGGCGCTGCTGGCCGGTATCGCGCTGTCGTTTACCCGTAGCCTCGGTGAGTTCGGCGCGGTTATTTTCATTGCCGGGAACATTGCGTGGAAAACCGAAGTCACCTCGCTGATGATTTTTATCCGCTTGCAGGAGTTTGATTACCCGGCGGCGAGCGCGATTGCCTCGGTCATTCTTGCCGCATCGCTGCTGCTGCTCTACTCAATTAACACTCTGCAAAGTCGCTTTGGTCGACGCGTGGTAGGTCACTGATGGCGGAAGTTACTCAATTGAAGCGATACGATGCTCCCCGTATCAACTGGGGAAAATGGTTTCTGATTGGTACGGGCGTGCTGGTGTCCGCCTTCATTCTCGTCGTGCCGACGATTTATATTTTTGTTCAGGCGTTCAGCAAGGGGTTGATGCCCGCGCTGGAAAACCTGGCGAACCCGGATATGCTGCACGCCATCTGGCTGACCGTCCTGATTGCGCTTATCACGGTGCCGGTCAACCTGGTGTTCGGTACGCTGCTGGCCTGGCTGGTAACGCGCTTTAACTTCCCGGGACGTCAGCTGCTGCTGACCCTGCTGGATATCCCGTTTGCCGTGTCGCCGGTAGTGGCCGGTCTGGTTTATCTGCTCTTCTACGGCTCTAACGGCCCGCTGGGCGGCTGGCTGGATGAGCATAACCTGCAGGTCATGTTTGCCTGGCCGGGCATGGTGCTGGTCACGGTGTTTGTAACCTGTCCGTTTGTGGTGCGCGAACTGGTCCCGGTGATGTTAAGCCAGGGCAGCAATGAAGACGAAGCGGCAATTCTGCTGGGCGCATCCGGCTGGCAGATGTTCCGCCGCGTGACGCTGCCGAATATTCGCTGGGCGCTGCTCTACGGCGTCGTGCTGACCAATGCCCGCGCCATTGGCGAGTTCGGTGCAGTTTCGGTCGTCTCGGGCTCCATCCGCGGCGAAACGCTGTCGTTACCGTTACAAATTGAATTACTGGAACAGGACTACAACACCGTCGGTTCCTTTACTGCCGCAGCGTTACTGACGCTGATGGCGATTTTGACCCTGTTTTTGAAGAGTGTGGTGCAGTGGCGTTTAGAGAACCAGGAAAAACGTCAGCACCAGGAGGGAAATCATGAGCATTGAGATTGCCAATATTAAGAAGTCTTTTGGTCGCACCCAGGTGCTGAATGATATCTCGCTGGATATCCCTTCCGGACAAATGGTGGCACTGCTCGGGCCGTCTGGCTCGGGTAAAACCACGCTGCTGCGCATTATCGCCGGGCTTGAGCATCAGACCAGCGGACATATTCGTTTTCACGGTACCGACGTAAGCCGTTTGCACGCCCGCGACCGTAAAGTGGGCTTTGTGTTCCAGCATTACGCGCTGTTCCGCCATATGACCGTGTTCGATAACATCGCTTTCGGTCTGACCGTCCTGCCTCGCCGCGAGCGTCCGGATGCGGCCACCATCAAAGCGAAAGTGACCAAACTGCTGGAGATGGTACAGCTTGCGCATCTGGCTGACCGCTTCCCGGCGCAGCTTTCCGGCGGCCAGAAGCAGCGCGTCGCGCTGGCGCGGGCCCTGGCCGTTGAGCCGCAAATTCTGCTGCTGGATGAGCCGTTTGGCGCGCTGGATGCGCAGGTGCGTAAAGAGTTACGCCGCTGGCTGCGTCAGCTGCATGAAGAACTGAAGTTCACCAGCGTCTTCGTCACCCACGATCAGGAAGAGGCGATGGAAGTCGCGGACCGCGTGGTGGTGATGAGCCAGGGGAACATCGAACAGGTTGATGAGCCAGAGCAGCTCTGGCGTGAACCGGCAACCCGATTTGTCCTCGAGTTTATGGGTGAAGTTAACCGGCTTCAGGGCACCATCCGCGGTGGGCAATTCCACGTGGGTGCACACCGCTGGCCGCTGGGATACACCTCCGCACATCAGGGGCCGGTCGATCTGTTCCTGCGTCCCTGGGAAGTGGACGTGAGCCGCCGAACGAGTCTGGATTCACCGCTGCCGGTGCAGGTGCTGGAAGCTAGCCCTAAAGGGCACTACACCCAATTGGTGGTACAACCGCTGGGCTGGTATACCGAGCCGCTGACGGTGGTGATGCGTGATGACGAGCCGCCGTACCGGGGCGAACGCCTGTTTGTTGGGCTGCAGCATGCCCGTATTTATCATGGCAATGAGCGCATAGAGACGCGCGAGGATATTGCTCTGGCGGAGTCAGCCTGATAGGTTAATGACACGTAGTTTGGCCGGAGGCGCTGCGCTTAGCCGGTCTGGAATATGATCTCCGTATGCCCGGAGCGCTGCGCGCCACCGGGCTTTTTATTGGACAGCGATCTTGAACACATTAGAACACACCATCGGCAACACCCCTCTGGTCAAACTTCAGCGCATGGGGCCGGACAACGGCAGCGAAATCTGGGTCAAACTCGAAGGCAATAACCCTGCCGGTTCGGTGAAGGACCGGGCTGCATTGTCCATGATTGTGCAGGCCGAGAAACGCGGTGAAATTCAGCCCGGCGACGTGCTGATTGAAGCCACCAGCGGTAACACCGGTATTGCGCTGGCAATGATTGCCGCGCTGAAAGGCTATCGCATGACGTTGCTGATGCCCGATAACATGAGCCAGGAGCGCCGTGCGGCGATGCGCGCCTATGGTGCTGAACTGATTCTGGTCTCTAAAGAAGAGGGGATGGAAGGGGCGCGCGACCTGGCGCTAGCCATGGCCGAACGCGGTGAAGGCAAACTGCTCGATCAGTTTAATAACCCGGATAACCCGTACGCTCACTACACCACTACCGGTCCGGAAATCTGGCAGCAGACCAACGGGCGCATCACTCACTTCGTCTCCAGCATGGGCACGACAGGGACCATTACCGGCGTATCCCGTTTTCTGCGCGAGCAGGAAAAGGCGGTAACGATTGTGGGTCTGCAGCCGGAAGAGGGGAGCAGCATACCGGGTATTCGCCGCTGGCCGGCGGAATACATGCCGGGCATTTATAACGCCCAGCTGGTGGATCAGGTGCTGGATATTCATCAACGCGAGGCGGAGAATACGATGCGTGAACTGGCCGTGCGTGAAGGTATCTTCTGCGGGGTCAGCTCGGGTGGCTCGGTAGCGGGAGCATTGCGTGTTGCGCAGGCACATCCCGGGGCTGTCGTGGTGGCGATTATCTGCGACCGCGGCGATCGCTATCTTTCTACCGGCGTCTTTGGTGAAGAGAGTTATACGCAGGGGGCGGGGATTTAAGCGTCATGGAGATGATTTTATTCCGGGATAACACCCGGGCGCAGCAAACCGATATTGTCGCGGTACAGTCGCAGGTGGTTTACGGCAGCGTGGGGAACAGCATTGCGGTGCCGAACATTCGTACCCACCGGCTGACCGTCACCGCCGTGCCGACCGTGCTGTTCAGCAACACGCCGCACTACGATACCTTTTACGGCGGCGTGATCCCCGATGAATGGTTCAGCGGGTATCTTAAGGCGCTGGAAGAGCGCGAGATCCTGCGCGAGCTTAAAGCCGTTACCACGGGCTACATGGGCAGCGCCAGCCAGATAAAATGCCTGGCGCAGTGGCTCACCACGATCAAAGCGCAGCATCCTGACCTGCTGGTGTTGGTTGACCCCGTTGTTGGCGATATTGACAGTGGGATGTATGTGAAACCTGATATCCCTGAGGCGTATCGGGAGTACCTGCTGCCACTGGCGCAGGGGATCACGCCTAACGTCTTTGAGCTGGAAGTGTTAAGCGGTAAACCGTGTCGTACGCCTGAAAGTGCCATAGCGGCAGCGCAGGGGTTACTTTCCGACACGCTGAAATGGGTGGCCATTACCAGTGCGCCGGTGGCGGACGATCCGGAGAATATTCACGTGGTGCTGGTTACCCGAGACGGTGTGACCGTCAGTGCGCATCCGCGTGTTGAAACGGACCTGAAAGGCACGGGCGATCTCTTCTGTTCAGAGCTGGTAAGCGGGATCGTTGAGGGCAAAACCGTTGCCGATGCGATTCGCATGGCCGGAGACCGCGTCACAGATGTGATGATTTATACGCAGTCGAAAGGCTACGACGAGCTTATCCTGCCCGCATAAACAAAAATGGCGCCCGAAGGCGCCATTTTTCTGTGCGGCAAGAATTACTTCTTGATGCGGATAACCGGGGTTTCACCCACGGTGACGCTGCCAGACAGTTTGATCAGTTCTTTGATTTCGTCCATGTTGGAGATAACAACCGGCGTCAGGGTAGACTTGGCTTTTTCTTCCAGCAGTGGCAGATCGAATTCAATGACCGGGTCGCCAACTTTAACACGCTGGCCTTCTTCCGCGATACGTTTGAAGCCTTCGCCTTTCAGTTCAACGGTGTCGATACCGAAGTGAACGAACAGTTCGATACCGCTATCAGATTCGATAGAGAACGCATGGTTGGTTTCAAAAATTTTACCGATGGTGCCGTCAACTGGAGCAACCATTTTGTTGCCAGTTGGTTTGATAGCAATGCCATCACCAACGATTTTCTCAGCAAACACTACATCCGGCACGTCTTCGATGTTGACGATCTCGCCGGAGAGCGGAGCAACAATCTCAATAGTTCCGGAGTCTTTCTTATCATCAGAAACCAGAGATTTCAGTTTATCGAACAAACCCATGATCTTCTCCTAAGCAGTAATTTGGGCCGCATCTCGTGGATTAGCAGATTGTTTTTTCTTCAATGAACTTGTTAACCAGCGTCATTAACTCGTCCGTTGTCGGTTGAGCAAGAGCCTGCTCTGCTAACACCTTCGCATCTTCGAAGTTCGTGTTACGGATAATCTTCTTAATGCGCGGGATGGAAATGGCGCTCATAGAGAATTCGTCCAGACCCATACCCAGCAACAGAAGTGTAGCACGTTCGTCGCCTGCAAGCTCACCACACATGCCAGTCCATTTACCTTCTGCATGAGAAGCATCAATAACTTGCTTGATCAAGTTCAGTACGGACGGTGACATTGGCTGGTAGAGATGTGAAATCATATCATTACCACGGTCAACTGCCAGGGTGTACTGCGTTAAATCATTGGTACCGATACTAAAGAAATCAACTTCTTTGGCTAAATGACGCGCAATGGTCGCCGCCGCAGGTGTTTCCACCATCACGCCGATCTCAATTGACTCGTCAAATGCTTTACCTTCGTCGCGCAGTTCCTGTTTGTAGATTTCGATCTCTTTCTTCAGTGCACGCACTTCTTCAACAGAGATGATCATCGGGAACATGATGCGCAGTTTACCGAAAGCAGACGCACGCAGGATAGCGCGAACCTGATCGCGCAGGATCTCTTTACGATCCATCGCGATACGAATCGCACGCCAGCCCAGGAACGGGTTCTCTTCTTTCGGGAAGTTCATGTACGGCAGCTCTTTGTCGCCACCGATATCCATGGTACGGACGATAACCGCCTGAGAGCCACACGCTTCAGCAACAGCTTTGTACGCAGCAAACTGTTCTTCTTCAGTTGGCAGCGCGTCACGGTCCATGAACAGGAATTCAGTACGATAGAGACCCACACCTTCCGCGCCGTTGCGCTCAGCGCCATCGACGTCACGTACGGTACCGATGTTTGCGCACACTTCAACCTGATGACCGTCCAGAGTGATGGCTGGCAGGTCTTTCAGCTTAGCGAGTTCCGCTTTTTCAGTCGCAACTTGCTCCTGAACCGCGCGCAGTTTTTCGATCTCTTCGTTAGTTGGGTTGACGTAAACCACGTTGTTTACGGCATCCAGAATCAGATAATCGTCGTTTTTAACCTGAGAGGTGACGCTACCGGTACCCACAATGGCAGGCAGTTCCAGAGAACGCGCCATGATAGAGGTGTGGGAGGTACGGCCGCCCGCGTCAGTGATGAAACCGAGGACCTTTTTCAGGTTCAACTGTGCGGTTTCAGACGGGGTCAGATCGGCGGCAACCAGGATGACTTCATCCTGAATAGCGCTCAGGTCGATAATGGCCAGACCCAGGATGTTGCGCAGCAGGCGCTTACCGATGTCACGTACGTCAGCCGCACGTTCTTTCAGGTATTCATCATCCAGTTCTTCCAGGGCAGTTGCCTGACCTTCGATAACTTCATGCGCAGCAGCGTCTGCCGTCATGCTTTTATCTTTAATCAGGGCTATGATTTCCTGCTCCAGCTCCTCATCTTCGAGCAGCATGATGTGCCCTTCGAAGATGGCTTCTTTTTCTTCACCGAAAGTTTCGCCAGCTTTAGTCTTGATTGCTTCCAGTTGCGCAGATGCCTTGGCACGACCGCTCAGAAAACGTTCAACTTCCTGATCAACCTTGTCGGCAGAAATTTTTTTCCGGTCGATGACGATCTCGTCTTCTTTCAGCAGCAGTGCTTTGCCGAAAGCGATACCCGGGGATGCTAAAATGCCTGAAATCATAACCCTACCTTACTTGTGACTGATATTTAAAAGAACCCGGAAACTTACTCGAGCTCAGCCATCAGTTTTACCAGATGCTCAACTGCTTTCTGCTCGTCTTCACCTTCAGCAGAGATGGTGACAACGGTACCCTGAGTCAGACCCAGAGTCTGCAGTTTGAACAGGCTTTTTGCGCTGGCGCTTTTGCCGTTGGAAGTCACAGTGATTTCAGAAGTGAAGCCTTTCGCTTCTTTAACAAACTGAGCAGCAGGGCGGGTGTGCAGACCGTTCGGAGCGGTAATGGTAACTTCTTGCTGGAACATTGTATTTCCCCAACTTATAGGTTTAGTGTTGTGGAACTAAAGTCTAGCCTGGCGACTTAACTTTAGCCTGTATTGTTAGCGCTGACGTTTCGATCGTCATTAAACATTATGCAGCGAAAGCAAGACTTGAACCAAATCATAAAATCGATTCAGCAAGGCTATTTCGTTCACTGATTAATTTCACGCATCAAAATAATTGCTGGTTTAAATACCAGACCCAACGGGGTGAATCAATGCCAGGAGGGGTAAAACTTTGAAGCAGGCCACAAAAAAGCACCCAAAAAGGTGCTTTTTTACGCGTTATTAACATGCTGGCATTACTGTTGCAGTTCTTTTTCAGTGAACAGATCGGCAAACAGTGCGGTGCTCAAGTAACGCTCACCCGATGAAGGCAGGATAACCACAATATTCTTATTGGTAAAGGCCTCGTCTTCCTGAAGTTTGAGCGCTGCCGCAACAGCAGCACCGGAAGAGATGCCCGCCAGAATACCTTCCTCGTCCATCAGACGACGTGCGGTAGAGATAGCTTCTTCGTTGGTGATGGTCACCACTTTATCAATAAGCTTCAGATCCAGGTTGCCCGGAATGAAGCCGGCACCGATACCCTGAATTTTATGTGGGCCGGGTTTGATCTCTTCGCCCGCCAGCGCCTGGGTGATCACCGGTGAGTCGGTTGGTTCCACGGCAACGGTGATCAGGTCTTTTTTACCTTTTGTGCCTTTTATATAGCGCGACACGCCAGTCAGGGTTCCGCCGGTGCCTACACCGGAGATAAATACATCAACCTGACCGTCGGTATCTTCCCAAATTTCCGGGCCGGTGGTCTTTTCGTGAATTTCCGGGTTCGCCGGGTTGCTGAACTGCTGCAGCAGCAGATATTTCGCCGGATCGCTGGCGACAATCTCTTCTGCTTTCTGAATCGCACCCTTCATGCCTTTGGCACCTTCGGTCAGCACCAGGTTCGCGCCCAGCGCTTTCAGCAGTTTGCGACGTTCGATGCTCATAGTTTCAGGCATGGTCAGCGTCAGTTTATAACCGCGCGCCGCCGCAACATAGGCCAGTGCGATACCGGTGTTACCGCTGGTTGGTTCAACCAGCTCAACGCCTGGCTTCAGCACGCCACGTTTTTCAGCATCCCAAATCATATTTGCACCGATACGGCACTTCACGCTGAAGCTCGGGTTACGTGATTCGACCTTCGCCAGAATGCGTCCATTACCGATACGGTTCAGTCGAACCAGGGGCGTATGACCGATAGTCAGCGAGTTGTCTTCATAAATCTTACTCATGGCCTGTCCTTAACTGTATGAAATTGGGATACCGTCCCAGCATACCTGTTGAACAGGTAGGGGGAAGTAAGGAATTCGCATATCTATATACTGCAAGGAAATAATGGGGATCAGTATGGAATAAGGGGCGGCATAAGCCACCCCCTTTTTACACATTTTTGCATTACTTCCATAACGCGTGCTTAGCACGGTAGCAGTCAACCCACATCGCCGTTGCGCCGCAAACGGCGACCGGCATGATGAACAGGTTGAGCACCGGGATCATGGTGAACAGACTGGTCAGCGCCCCGAACTGCATATTCGCGACTTTTTGCGTGCGCAGGGCGCTGCGCATCGTTTTGAACGGCACCTTGTGGTTATCGAACGGATAATCGCAGTACTGGATTGCCAGCATCCAGGCGCTGAACAGGAACCACAGCACCGGGGCCACCGTCTGACCGACGCCAGGGACAAAATAAAGGATAAGCAGCACAATGGCGCGGGGAAGATACCAGGCAAACTTCTGCCATTCGCGCTTCATGATGCGTGGGAGATCTTTCATGATCCCCAGCATGCCCGTATCCGGCGGCGTTGCGCCGGTAAGACGTGCTTCCAGCTGTTCTGCCAGCAGGCCGTTAAACGGCGCAGCTATCCAGTTTGCAATCGTCGAGAAGAAGTAGCCGAACACCAGCAGCACGGAGATGACCGCTACCGGCCAGAGCAGGTAGTTCAGCCACTGCAGCCAGTCCGGCACATGGCTCATCAGCGAAGGGATCCAGCTCTCCAGTCTGGTGAACAGCCACCAGAACGCGCCGCCCATCAGGATAATGTTAATCAGCAACGGCAGAATGACGTAGCGACGAATCCCCGGCAGTGAGACCAGTTTCCAGCCCTGAGAAAAATACCAGACGCCGCTGCGCGGGGGAGAAGATGATGTTGAAACCATAACCAGGCTGTACTCCTTTTTTCACAACCAGTGGAATTGCCCGCCTATATTATCCACTTACGGACCAATGACCAGTTCGGAAATGTTCGAAAAAACAGCAAAAAGCACGATTTAGTTCATCTTTATGCTGTGAATGCTCTGCACACACTTGCACTTGACGTAAACGGCAAATACTCTTAGTGAGTAAATGTTTGCCGTGGTGGCAAGGTGTTAGAACAACAGAGAATATAATGATGCAGGATTTGCGTCTGATATTAATCATTGTTGGCGCGATCGCCATAATCGCTTTACTGGTACATGGTTTCTGGACCAGCCGTAAAGAGCGTTCCTCTATGTTTCGCGATCGCCCACTGAAGCGCATGAAGTCCAGTCGTGATGACGATGACAGTGAAAATGACATCGACGGAAGCGACGACGACGGCGTGGGTGAAGTTCGTGTTCATCGGGTCAATACTGCGCCCGGCGCGGCTCATGGGGAGCATGAAGCCCCTCGTCAGCCTCCGCAGCACCAGTATCAACCGCCGTATGCTTCTGCACAGCCGCGCCAGCAGGCGCCGCAGCCTGGAGAAGAGCCGGTGCGTCAGCCGCCGCAACAGCCTGTCCATCAGCAGCCTGCTGCGCCACAGCCGGTTCAGCAACAGCCTGTGCAGCAACCCGCGCCACAACAGCCTGCACAGCCGGTACACCAACCGCAGCAGCCTGTTCACGTGCAGCCTGCACCTCAGCCTGCGCCGGCCCCGCTCGTTGAGCCAGAACCGGTTGTTGAAAAACCGCAGCGTAAAGAAGCGGTCATCATCATGAACGTGGCTGCGCATCATGGCACCCACCTGAATGGCGATGTCCTGCTTAACAGCATTCAACAGGCAGGCTTCAAGTTTGGCGACATGAATATTTTCCATCGTCACCTGAGTCCTGACGGTAGCGGTCCGGCGCTGTTTAGCCTGGCCAATATGGTCAACCCTGGCACCTTTGACCCGGAAATGACCGGTGATTTCGTGACGCCGGGTGTCACTATCTTCATGCAGGTGCCGTCCTACGGTGATGAACTGCAAAACTTTAAGCTGATGCTGCAGTCCGCACAGCACATTGCTGACGAAGTCGGTGGTGTGGTGCTCGACGATCAGCGTCGTATGATGACGCCGCAGAAACTGCGCGAGTATCAGGACCGCATCCGCGAAGTTAAGGAAGCCAACGCGTAATCATCGCGTTTACATCGACTCCTCCTCAACCCCCGCATGTCGGGGGTTTTTTCTCATTGATGGTGTGATATGGACTCAATCGAACAACAACTCACTGAACTGCGAACCACGCTTCGCCATCATGAATACCTCTATCATGTTATGGACGCGCCGGAAGTGCCGGATGCGGAGTATGACCGTCTGATGCGCGAGCTGCGCGAGCTAGAGGCGCAGCACCCGGAATTGATTACGCCCGACTCACCCACGCAGCGCGTGGGCGCGGAGCCGCTGGGTGCTTTCAGTCAGGTACGTCATGAAGTCCCAATGTTGTCTCTGGATAACGTCTTTGATGAAGAGAGCTTCCTCGCGTTTAACAAGCGCGTGCAGGATCGCCTCAAAAGCAGCGACTCCCTGACCTGGTGCTGCGAGTTGAAGCTGGATGGTCTGGCGGTCAGCCTTCTCTATGAAAACGGTGTGCTGGTGCGTGCCGCGACGCGGGGTGATGGTACGACGGGTGAAGACATTACCACCAACGTACGCACCATCCGTGCGATCCCGCTGAAGCTGCAAGGGGATAATATTCCAGCCCGACTGGAAGTGCGCGGTGAAGTATTCCTCCCGCAGGCGGGCTTCGAGAAAATCAACGAAGAGGCGCGCCGTACCGGCGGGAAAGTGTTTGCTAACCCGCGTAATGCGGCGGCAGGCTCCCTGCGCCAGCTTGATCCCCGTATCACCGCGAAGCGACCGCTTACTTTCTTCTGCTATGGCGTCGGGATTCTGGAAGGCGGTGAACTGCCGGATACCCATCTCGGACGTTTATTGCAGTTTAAAGCGTGGGGCCTGCCGGTGAGTAACCGTGTTCAGCTGTGCGACTCCCCGGAAGCCGTGCTGGCGTTCTACCACAAAGTGGAAGAAGACCGCCCGACGCTTGGTTTTGATATTGATGGCGTGGTTATCAAGGTTAACTCACTTGCGCTGCAGGAGCAGTTAGGCTTTGTGGCGCGCGCGCCACGCTGGGCAGTGGCGTTTAAATTCCCGGCGCAGGAGCAGATGACCTTTGTCCGTGACGTGGAGTTCCAGGTGGGCCGTACGGGCGCAATTACCCCGGTTGCCCGTCTGGAGCCGGTGCAGGTTGCCGGCGTGCTGGTGAGTAACGCCACGCTGCATAACGCCGATGAAATTGAACGTCTTGGCCTGCGCATTGGTGACAAAGTGGTGATTCGTCGCGCGGGCGATGTTATCCCGCAGGTGGTGAACGTGGTTGAGTCAGAGCGTCCTGACGATACGCGCGCCATCGTGTTCCCGACGCATTGCCCGGTATGCGGATCTGACGTTGAGCGCGTTGAAGGTGAAGCGGTGGCTCGCTGTACGGGGGGCTTAATCTGCGGGGCACAACGTAAAGAGTCACTGAAGCACTTCGTTTCCCGTCGGGCGATGGACGTCGACGGAATGGGCGACAAAATTATCGATCAGCTGGTAGAGAAAGAATATGTTCATACGCCTGCAGATCTCTTCAAACTGACCGCGGGTAAACTCACGGGTCTTGATCGCATGGGACCTAAGTCGGCCCAGAATGTGGTTAATGCCCTGGATGCTGCCAAAGAGACAACCTTTGCCCGATTCCTTTATGCGCTCGGTATTCGCGAAGTGGGCGAAGCCACAGCGGCGGGGCTGGCGGCGTATTTCGGTACGCTGGAAGCTCTGGAAAAAGCGAGTATTGACGAGCTGCAGAGAGTCCCGGACGTGGGGATTGTCGTCGCGACGCATGTCTTTAACTTCTTTGCCGAAGAGAGCAACCGCGAGGTGATCGGCAAGCTGCTGGAAGAGGGCATCAGATGGCCGGCTCCGGTCGTGGTCAACGCTGACGAGATCGACAGCCCGTTTGCCGGCAAAACGGTCGTTCTGACCGGCAGCCTGAGCCAGCTTTCCCGTGATGATGCTAAAGCACGACTGGTTGCGCTGGGCGCAAAAGTGGCAGGCAGCGTGTCGAAGAAAACCGACCTGGTTATTGCCGGGGAAGCCGCCGGTTCGAAGCTTGCTAAAGCTCAGGAGCTGGGCATTGAGGTTATCGACGAAGCGGAAATGATGCGCCTGTTAGGAGAGTAACGTGGAGAAAGAGCAGCTCGTTGAGATCGCCAACACGGAGATGCCATTCGGTAAATATAAGGGCCGCAGGCTGATTGATTTACCGGAAGATTATTTGCTGTGGTTTGCCCGCAAAGATGGGTTCCCGGCCGGACGACTGGGTGAGCTGATGGCTATCACGTTACTGATTAAAACCGAGGGGCTGACGCAGTTGGTCCAGCCCCTGAAACGTCCTTAAGCTTTCGCGGCGCGGGTCTCTTCCTGCGCCAGTTTTTCCGTCTGGCGTTTGTAACGACGTGCCAGCACCGCGCAGACCATCAGCTGGATCTGATGGAAAATCATCAGCGGCAGTACCATCATCCCTATCATTGAGGTCGGGAAGAGAATGTTTGCCATAGGAATGCCGTTCGCCAGGCTCTTCTTCGAGCCACAGAAGACAATGGTAATTTCATCGGCTTTGTTGAAGCCGCACTTGCGGGCCACAAAGACGTTTACGGCAATCACAATCGCCAGCAGAACAAGGCTGACCACCACGATAAACAGCAGCGAGCCTGCGCCCACCTTATGCCAGATGCCATTCACAACCGCTTCACTGAAGGCTGAATAGACCACCAGCAGAATCGATGACTGGTCGGTTTTTGAGATCCATTTTTTGTGCTTTGCAACAAACGCGCCCGTCCACGGACGAGAGAGATGACCCAGCACAAACGGCAGCAGCAGCTGCAGACAGATTTTACCTACCTGTTCCAGGTTACCTTCCGCGCCGTGCATGTTCATCAGCAGACCCACCAGCAGCGGCGAAACGAAAATCCCTAACAGGCTGGATGCCGACGCTGAACAGACTGCGGCTGCGACGTTACCGCCCGCCAGAGAGGTAAACGCGATAGCGGACTGCACGGTGGCCGGCAAAATGCACAGATACAGGAAGCCGGTATAAAGGGCCGGGTCGACATTCACCGGCGCCCACCATGCGAATAGCACGCCGAGTACAGGGAAGAGGATGAACGTGCTGCACATCACCCACAGGTGCAGTCGCCAGTGGCTCCCCCCCGCAATAATGGCTTCGCGCGAGAGCTTTGCGCCGTGCATAAAGAACAACAGCGCGATGGCCGCGGTCGTCAGTCCTTCAAAAAAAGGAACGAACCCGCCCCGCGCGGGGAAGAAGGAGGCCAGTAATACCGTGACAACCAGAGTAAGCGTAAACGGATCAAGAATACGAAATAGTTTCATAATGACTCCTGAAAACAGATATCGTTATTGTGCTTTTTTCCGTTTGAGAAATAAAATTGATTTATTGCATCCATTCATGAATTAAAAAGATGAATTATTCCTTACGCCAGCTTCGCATCTTCGTCACCGTAGCCCATGCCCGCAGCTTCAGTCGGGCAGGGGAGATCATCGGCCTGAGCCAGTCCGCGGTAAGCCACAGCGTGAAAGAGCTGGAGAGCCAGACGGGTGTCCGGTTGCTTGATCGCACAACGCGTGAAGTCGTGCTCACGGAAGCCGGACAGCAGTTGGCTCAGCGCCTTGAACGGCTGCTGGACGAACTCAACAGTACGCTCAGAGATGTAGGTCGACTGGGGCAGCAGCTGTCGGGTACCGTACGGGTTGCGGCCAGCCAGACGATATCCGCGCACCTTATCCCGCAGTGTATTGCAGAGGGTAATCATCGCTATCCGGATATCGATTTTGTTTTGCATGACAGGCCGCAGCAATGGGTGCTGGAGAGCATCCGTCAGGGTGATGTGGATTTTGGTATTGTTATCGATCCCGGTCAGGTGAGTGACCTGGAGTGTGAAATTGTGCTGTCTGAGCCATTTCTGTTGCTTTGCCGGGACGACGATCCGCTAGCCGCGCAGCCGTCTGTTCACTGGCAGGCGCTGCAGGGAGCGAACCTGGTATTACAGGATTATGCCTCAGGTAGTCGTCCGCTGATTGATTCTGCGCTGGTGACGCAGGGCGTTGAGGCGACCATTGTGCAGGAGATTGGACACCCGGCAACGCTGTTTCCCATGGTGGAGGCCGGCATAGGGATCAGTGTATTACCCGCCCTGGCGCTCCCTTTGCCGCAGGGAAGCCGTCTGGTCGTGAAGCGACTGACGCCTGCTATTGAGCGAAAACTGATGCTGGTACGGCGAAAAAACCGTTCGCTCTCCGGGGCTGCGCAGGCTATCTGGGAAGTGGTGCGTATCCAGGCGCAACGATTAACCGAGGCCCGTATACGCGATCCACTGTTTAACTCAACAGAGCGTTAGACGTAGATGTCTATTTGATGATTGTCTGATGCGTTCTTCGGACCTTCCACGTTGACCAGACTTTGCTCTTGTTTCTTCTGGGCTTCTTCCGCCTGCTGGCGCTGCAGCTGTGCGAGCTGTGCCTGCAGCACTTTGATTTGCACCTGGATAAGCTCCTGCTGCTTCTTCTTCTCTTCCGCACTGCCGGAACCGTTCGCAACCTCTTTTAGCTGTTGAGTCAGCTTGGTTATCTTGTCAGTGATGCGGCTGATTTGGGCAGCGATATCGTTGCCGCCGGAAGAACGACTCCCGCCACCGCTGGTTTGAATGGGCTGGGTTGTAGCCTGAATGGTCGTCATACTTTTTCCTCTCGCTGTAAAACAGAGGTATCGGCGCCAACGCAATTAGCTTGAGCAAAACTGCCATATCTGGCAGGGAAAGGTATTGATACCAAATCAGTATTGATGGTGCAGAGAAAGTGTATTGGAGGTAACCCGCAGGCTCCAGATATAAGACTAAGGTCATGCGATCGGTGATATCGCGATCTTAATTCTCAAGGAGCTTTTATGACCCTCTCGAATAATCCCTGGTTCTCTGCCGACATCATTCGTGCCGCTAAACCTGATTTCACTCCGCGGGTTGCGTTTATTCTCGGCTCAGGTCTTGGCGCGCTCGCCGAGCAGATTGTTGACGCTGTGGTACTGAGCTATGAAAAACTGCCGGGCTTCCCGGTGAGCACCGTTCACGGTCACGCCGGTGAGCTGGTGTTGGGGCATCTTGCCGGTGTTCCGGTCGCCTGCATGAAAGGGCGCGGTCACTTCTATGAGGGCCGCGGCATCGCCGTCATGACCGATGCAATCCGCACCTTCAAACTGCTGGGCTGCGAACTGCTGTTCAGTACCAATGCCGCCGGTTCATTACGTCCGGAGGTTGAACCGGGAAGCCTGGTTGCCCTCAGCGACCACATCAACACCCTGCCGGGTACCCCGATGGTCGGGCTGAACGATGACCGTTTTGGCGACCGTTTTTTCTCGCTGGCCAATGCTTATGATGCAGATTGCCGTGCCCTGCTGCAGACCGTGGCGAGCGAGAAGGGCTTTCCATTGCATGAGGGGGTGTTTGTCTCTTATCCAGGCCCTAACTTCGAAACCGCGGCTGAGATCCGCATGATGCAGATCATCGGCGGAGATGTGGTGGGAATGTCAGTGGTGCCGGAAGTGATCTCGGCGCGCCACTGTGGCCTGAAGGTGGTCGCCGTTTCGGCCATAACCAACCTTGCTGAAGGTTTGAGCGATGTAAAACTGTCGCATGAACAAACACTTGCCGCCGCCGAACTCTCTCGCCAGAACTTCATCAATCTTATCTGCGGTTTTCTGCGCCAGCTTGCCTGAGCGAAACAACACCGTGGCCCGTGAGGGCCACTCTGCTATAAGGAATCGGGTATGAACATCACGACGCGCTTAAAGATGATGTCCTTTATGCAATATTTTATCTGGGGAAGCTGGCTCGTTACTCTCGGCGCTTACATGATTAACACCCTGGGTTTTTCCGGCTCGGACGTGGGTATGGTCTACAGCTCGAAGGGGCTTGCCGCGATCGTCACGCCCTCGCTGGTGGGCATTATTGCCGATAAGTGGCTGCGGGCAGATCGTGCATATGTGATTTGCCATCTCGTCTGTGCCGTTGCGCTTTGCTATGCCGCGCAGGTCAATGAACCGGGGCTGATGTTCTGGGTCATGCTGGTTAATGCCATGGCCTTTATGCCAACCATTGCGCTTTCGAATACCCTTTCCTACTCCTGTCTTGAGCAGGCAGGGCTGGACACGGTGACCCATTTTCCAACGGTGCGGGTCTATGGCACGGTAGGCTTCATTGTGGCGATGTGGGCCATAAGCCTGATGGGGGCAGAGTTAACTAACATTCAGCTCTACATTGCTGCTGCCGCGTCGCTGGTACTGGCGCTCTATTCACTGACTTTACCGGCCATTCCGGTGGCGAAGAATAAAACCTCATCGACGCTGGCAAGCAAACTTGGCCTGAATGCGTTCGTCCTGTTTAAACAGCCCCGAATGGCGGTGTTCTTTTTGTTTGCGATGCTGCTGGGCGCCGTGCTGCAAATCACCAATACTTTCGGTAGCCCCTTTCTGCATGATTTTGCGCGTAATCCGGCGTATGCGGAAAGCTTTATCGTTAAATACCCTTCTATTTTGCTCTCCGTCTCGCAGATGTCAGAGGTGCTGTTCATCCTGACCATTCCTTTCTTCCTCCGACGTTTTGGCATAAAAACCGTGATGCTGATGAGCATGGTGGCCTGGATGCTGCGTTTTGGACTCTTTGCGTATGGCGATCCTTCCGCGACAGGCGTCGGGCTGTTGATACTGTCAATGCTGGTCTACGGTTGCGCGTTCGACTTCTTCAACATCTCCGGTTCGGTGTTTGTCGAACAGGAGGTAAGCGCTGATATCCGCGCCAGCGCGCAAGGGCTGTTTATGACGACCGTTAACGGTATAGGTGCTTATTTCGGATCGGTATTGAGCGGCGCGGCGGTAGATTATTTCTCCGTGGACGGGGTGAAAGACTGGCAGACCATCTGGCTGGTATTTGCGGCGTATGCGTTGGTGCTCGCCGTGGTATTTTATTTCAGCTTTAACTATCGCCACACCAGTAAAAACAGCGAGTTGCGCACAGTTGCGCATTAAAGTTTTCCCGGCAGGCGGTGAAAGGCTTTAAGGTGGGAGCATAAGTGTTATCGCCAGGATATGTGTTGATGGAACGCGTCTACCGAACCGACCTCAAGCTGCTGCGCTATTTTCTGGCCGTCGCTGAGGAACTTCATTTTGGACGGGCTGCGGCCCGGCTCAATATGTCGCAGCCGCCGTTGAGCCTGCATATAAAAGAGCTGGAAAGTCAGCTCGGTACCTTACTGTTTATTCGCCACTCACGAAGTGTCGCCTTGACCCATGCGGGTAAAGTATTGATGGAAGAGTCCCGTCGACTTCTTGCCAGCGCAAACCAGGCACTGGCGCGGGTCGAACAAATTGGACGGGGTGAGGCAGGGCGGATTGCGCTGGGCATTGTCGGTACCGCCATGTGGAGCGAAGTGCGCACGGTCATGCGCACATTTTTAAAAGAGCATCCGAACGTTGATGTCGTTTTTCGCGAAAAGTCGCCGGTAATGCAAATGGCGCTGCTGGAGCGTCGGGAGCTGGATGTCGGGATCTGGCGAATGGCTACCGAGCCCACCGCAGGGTTTACCAGTATCCGCTTACGGGATGCGGCGTTTCTGGTTGCGCTGCCGGAGGATCACCGGCTGGTGGGGGAAAGCGCAATTGCGCTCACCGAACTACAGAATGAGTACTTTGTCACTATGCCGTCTGCGCATTCTGACTGGTCGTTCTTACAGCGAGTGTGTCAGCAGGCCGGTTTTTCACCGATGATAGTGCGTGAAGCCGATGAACCGCAGACGGTGCTGGCAATGATCAGTATGGGAATGGGGATTACGTTAGCTGCTGACAGCTATGCGCAAATGCAGTGGCCCGGTGTGGTATTTCGTCCATTACAGGTACGTATACCGGCAGATTTGTATGTGGTGTATGACGAGAAGCAGGCGACACCGGCGATTAAGTCGTTGATCGCAACGTTGACGGAAGAGTAATGTTATACCGCAGATAGCAAAAAAGCGCCTTTAGGGCGCTTTTTTACATTGGTGGGTCGTGCAGGATGACTCGCTTCGCTCGCCCTTCGGGCCGTCGCCGTAAACGGCTCCGTTGCCTCACTGCGTTCGGCTTGGACCTGCTGCAGGTTCGAATCATCCATACCGCAGATAGCAAAAAAGCGCCTTTAGGGCGCTTTTTTACATTGGTGGGTCGTGCAGGATTCGAACCTGCGACCAATTGATTAAAAGTCAACTGCTCTACCAACTGAGCTAACGACCCGAAATGGTGGGCGATGACGGGCTCGAACCGCCGACCCCCTCCGTGTAAAGGAGATGCTCTACCAACTGAGCTAATCGCCCATTTCGGAACTGCTGCGATAAGGTGAGAATGGTGGGCGATGACGGGCTCGAACCGCCGACCCCCTCCGTGTAAAGGAGATGCTCTACCAACTGAGCTAATCGCCCAATCTCAATACTTATCTACACTGCGAGTCTACTTAAGTAGATGGTGGGTGATGACGGGCTCGAACCGCCGACCCCCTCCGTGTAAAGGAGATGCTCTACCAACTGAGCTAATCACCCCCGCTGTGTGGAGTCGCATTATAGGGAGAGTTGAAAATGAGTCAACGCATTTTCTAAAGTTTTTATTCGTTCGTCGTAAAATTAAACAAAACGATCGCGAAACGGGCGATGACGCATGATTTCTAAACAAAAATCGCAAACTCCCTCACGATAAAGGGATCAACATTGAGGAATCCCCCCACAGTGATAGAATATTGCCCATTGTTTTTTTCCCAGGATTTGCCGATTGCCGGCATCTTTATAACGTAAGGCCATTTCATGAAAATCAAAACTCGCTTCGCGCCGAGCCCGACAGGCTATCTGCACGTCGGTGGTGCACGTACCGCTCTCTATTCCTGGCTTTTTGCACGCCACAACAAAGGTGAGTTCGTACTGCGTATTGAAGACACCGATCTTGAGCGCTCCACGCCGGAAGCAATTGAAGCCATTATGGATGGTATGAACTGGCTGAATCTGGAGTGGGACGAAGGCCCGTATTTCCAGACCAAACGTTTTGACCGCTACAACGCCGTGATTGATGAGATGCTGGTCGCGGGTACAGCGTATAAATGCTATTGCTCCAAAGAACGCCTTGATGCGCTGCGTGAAGATCAGATGGCGAAGGGTGAAAAACCGCGTTATGACGGCCGCTGCCGCCATGACCATAGCGAGCATGCTGCTGATGAACCGTGCGTGGTGCGTTTTGCTAACCCGCAGGACGGCTCGGTAATTTTTGACGACCAGATCCGTGGCCCGATCGAATTCAGCAACCAGGAGCTGGACGATTTGATCATCCGCCGCACCGACGGTTCCCCAACCTATAACTTCTGCGTTGTGGTTGACGACTGGGATATGGAAATCACGCATGTTATCCGTGGCGAAGACCATATCAACAACACCCCACGTCAAATCAACATCCTGAAAGCGCTGAACGCCCCTGTTCCGGTCTATGCGCACGTGTCCATGATCAATGGCGACGACGGCAAAAAACTGTCTAAACGCCACGGTGCGGTCAGCGTCATGCAGTATCGCGACGACGGCTATCTGCCGGAAGCGCTTCTGAACTATCTGGTGCGTCTGGGCTGGTCCAGCGGCGATCAGGAGATCTTTAGCCGTGAAGAGATGATCAATCTGTTCTCTCTGGGCGCGGTGAGCAAATCTGCGAGCGCGTTTAACACTGATAAGCTGCTCTGGCTGAACCACCACTACATCAATACCATGCAGCCGGAATATGTGGCGACATACCTGCAGTGGCACATCGAGCAGGCAAATATTGATACTCGTACTGGCCCTGAACTGGCGGAACTGGTGAAACTGCTCGGCGAGCGTTGCAAAACGCTGAAAGAGATCGCTGAAAGCTGCCGCTACTTCTATGAAGAGTTTGACGAGTTCGATGCAGACGCGGCGAAGAAGCACCTGCGTCCGGTTGCGCGTCAGCCACTCGAAGTGGTGCGTGACAAACTGGCGGCGATGACTGACTGGACTGCCGAGAATGTGCATCATGCCATTCAGGCGACGGCAGATGAGCTGGAAGTTGGTATGGGCAAAGTGGGTATGCCACTGCGTGTGGCAGTCACCGGTGCGGGTCAGTCTCCGGCACTCGATGTTACCGTTCATGCCATTGGTAAATCACGCAGCGTAGCGCGCATTAACAAGGCGCTGGATTTTATTACTGAGCGCGAAAACCAGCAGTAATAACGCCTGAACCATGAAAAACGGCAGGGAGACCTGCCGTTTTTTTATGCATTAAATTCAGCAATGCCGAGACGTGCAAGAAAGCCGCGTATCCCTTCACGCTTTAGTAAGGCATCCAGACGCTCCTGCTCAAGGTGCGTCATATTCTCCAGCGTCTCGATGATCCCAGGACGCAGAGTAGAGGAGGGTTCACTGTACAACGATGTCACCTCCGCCAGATGGTACACCGCCTGACGGTTACGGACAGCCGGGAGGCTCATGATGTGCTCCTTCACGCGGGCATCAATGTGAATCAGCCGTGCACGTCCGCCTTTCACCCCATTGACGCCCTCGGTTTTCCATCCCTGCTGGCGTATCCAGCGGTTCACCGTTTGCCGTGCAACACCCAAATTTTCTGCCAGCTCTTCGGTGGTCATTTTGCTACGGAATCTTTTCATATCAGTTTTGGTCGCGTATCCCTAAACGTTGCAACAATCCGGTAATCCCTTCCCGCAGTAACAGTGATGTCATCTGCCTTTGCTCTTCCGGCGTCATTTCATTTGCCAGCGTCAGGAGCAGGGAGTGAAGCGAGCCATCATGGCTGGCACTTTCTGGTATCTCAGACGTTTCACTTGCCCGGCGCGCGCTGCGGATAAACTCACGCACTTTTTCATTAACGTGCACCAGACGCGCTTTGCCGCCCTGGACTCCTGGTTTTGGCGATGTAATCCAACCCTCTTTGCGTACCCATTTATTGATGGTCTGGCGGCTATAGCCAGTGAGCAGGGCTAACTCTTCTGGCGTCATTCGTTCCTTGATCATGCAATTTCCTGAATATTCGTGGGGTTAATTAACGGCTCATTTTATAGCACCGTTTTAGAGGAAAATGTGACAGGCTTAACTCATGACTGCGAGCAGACTCGCAAAGTGATTCATTTGCATGATTTTTCGGCGATTGAACCGCCGTCATTGATTTTGCCGTTGACACTCCGCAGCGGAATTCATATTATGCCGCCCGTCAACATGACAGCTTTACGATGGGGCTATAGCTCAGCTGGGAGAGCGCTTGCATGGCATGCAAGAGGTCAGCGGTTCGATCCCGCTTAGCTCCACCATACTCTGAACCCAACAGAGTGCGGTCAGTAAAGTCAACATGTGGGGCTATAGCTCAGCTGGGAGAGCGCTTGCATGGCATGCAAGAGGTCAGCGGTTCGATCCCGCTTAGCTCCACCAAAATTTGAACCCTCGTCGAAAGACGGGGGTTTTTTTATGCTTTTGTAAAACTCTTCACCCTAATTTGTTGCTGAAATAGAGGTATTTTTGTACCTCACCTCAATCAAAATCAATAAAGCGGTCTATAAATAGACTTCAACTTGATTCGCGCAATTAATAAACCTATTATCCATCCGGTCAATGATACGAATGGAAAATAGATTATCTAACTTAATGAATAGAAAAACTTACAATAATGTAAAGATATTTATAACTGCCCTCGCGCTTTGCCTGGTTGCGGTGCCATTCTCCCGTTATATCTCTCCGCGCGCTGTTGTTAATGGTCATGACGTATATTTAGCATGGCTGCCTTTAAGCGTAATGCTGGCGGTTATTCTGGTATTTGGGCGCCGGGCGGTTATTCCTGTTCTGTTAAGTTTTACTATCACTAATATATTCAGCATTGATTTAGCACCGCTACAATATTCAGTTTTATTGTTCTGTCAGACGTTCTCGGTGTTTGCGGGGTGCGGCATCCTCAGGATCATACTGGGCAAGCGCTGGCGCTACTGCGTGCCGAACAAGCATATTGGGTTACGGATATTTTGGCTCGGCTTTATGGTACCGATAGGCATAAAAGTGTCGATGTACCTGGCAGGTTATTTGTTCCATTTCCCGGTTACTATCTCAACCTTCTTCGGTGAAGGTACCGCAATTTATAACGTAGTCGATATACAAAGTCTGATCTGCGCGGCGTTGATATTTACCATGATGTTCTATTACCCGTTAAGAATGATAATTAATCCACGTTATGCCATCACCTTCTGGCGACGCAGTGTGAAGCCCGTGTTTTTTCAAAAGAAATCGCTATATATATTAGTCTGGCTGATGCTTTTAATCGTCATCCTCGCAATTTTATGTGCTCCTTTTGAGTCACCTATTATTGCGGGCTATTTAATGCCAGTGATTTTTATTCTCTTTACGTTAGGGATCAGTCGCCTGAGCTACGCGCTCATTTCTCTTTTCTGGGCGGCATCCGCACTTCTGCTGTTGACCTATAACTATAATTTCCTCAATGGTGTGGAGTCAGGCCATTCGCTCTCCTTTATTTTGTCTGTCCTTATCTCTTTCGCCATCTGTTTGCTCTACATGTCGCGGATTTATCAGCGCAGCGAGTGGCTGAAGCAGGACTGGCAGGACAGGGCGCTAACCGATCCGCTGACCGGTTTACCGAACATTCGTGCACTGGAAGATTTTTTGCAGGACCACCCTGATGCCAAAGTGTGCTGTCTGCGAATGGACAACCTCGAGTTCTTGAGTCGTCACTACGGCATTCTTATGCGGGTACATTGCAAACGGATGGTGACCACCTCGCTGCAGCCATTTTTGCAAAAAGATGAGCGGCTTTTCCAGCTCCCGGGCAGCGAACTGGTGCTGGTATTGCTGGGGCCGGGAACCGCTGAGCGCCTGCAGCATATGGTCGATCAGCTGAACAGCCGTAAGATTGTCTGGAACAACACCGGGCTGGATATTGAATTTGGCGCTTCCTGGGGAATGGTTGAAAACGGTGAGAAGTTACACCATACGCTGGGGCAGCTCAGCTGGCTGGCTGAGCAATCTTGCGGAGCGCATAATGTACTGGCGCTCACCAATAGCCTCGAGGTGGCATCAGGACAAACAACCGAGCGGGTTTTGATGTTAGCGCGCATTAAACATGCTCTGGATGCCGGACAGTTTCATTTATACGCCCAGCCAATCCAGAAGGCAGATGGTAGCGGGTATTACGAAATACTGACGCGCATGGAAAGCGAGGGCGAGATCATCACCCCAGACCGCTTTATACCGCTGATTGCCCAGTTTAACCTGAGCCACCGCTTCGACATGTGCGTGATGGAAAAATTACTGGTGTGGCTGCGCGATCATCCAGCGACGCATGCCGGAGTGCGTTTTTCTGTCAATCTGATGCCCCTGACGTTGATGCAAAAAGAGGTGGCCATCGAGATTTGCTCGCTCTTTGAACGCTATGGGGTTGCACCACAGGCGGTGGTGATTGAGATCACCGAAGAGCAGGCTTTCTCTAATTCGGGCAGCAGTATCAAAAACATTCAGCAGTTGCGGGATTGCGGTTTCCGGATCGCGATTGATGATTTCGGCACCGGATATGCCAACTACGAACGTCTCAGACGTCTGCAGGCGGACATCATCAAAATTGACGGGTGCTTTGTAAAAGATATCTGTACCGACGATATGGATGCGATGATCGTGCAGTCGATTTGCAACCTGGCGAAGACGAAATCACTGAGTGTGGTGGCCGAATATGTTGAAACGCCGGAACAGCGGGAGAAGCTGCTTCACTTCGGGGTCGACTATCTGCAGGGTTACCTGATTGGCAAACCCAAACCGCTTAATGAATTACGGATATAAAAAAACCGGGAGCTGAGCTCCCGGTTTTTATTTCGCTACAGGTGTTACAGTACCAGTGCCGCAATAGAGGCAGACAGTACGCTCACCAGCGTAGAACCGTAAACCAGCTTCAGACCGAAGCGAGAAACCACGTTACCCTGTTCTTCATTCAGACCTTTAATCGCACCGGCGATAATACCGATGGAAGAGAAGTTAGCGAAGGAGACCAGGAACACGGACAGGATGCCTTCCGCGCGTGGCGAGAGCGTGCTGGCAATTTTCTGCAGATCCATCATCGCAACGAATTCGTTAGAGACCAGTTTAGTCGCCATGATACTGCCTACCTGCAGCGCTTCATGTGCAGGAACACCCATCACCCAGGCAACCGGGTAGAAGATGTAGCCCAGAATGCCCTGGAAGGAGATACCCAGAACCGCTGCGAACAGGGCGTTCAGAGCAGAAATCAGGGCAATAAAGCCGATCAGCATCGCCGCAACGATAATCGCCACTTTGAAACCAGCCAGAATGTACTCACCCAGCATTTCGAAGAAGCTCTGACCTTCATGCAGATTTGCCATCTGCAGGTTTTCTTCGCCTTCGTCAACACGGTACGGGTTGATCAGAGAGAGAACGATAAAGGTACTGAACATGTTCAAGACCAGCGCGGCAACCACGTATTTAGGTTCCAGCATCGTCATATACGCACCCACGATAGACATGGAGACGGTAGACATTGCGGTGGCTGCCATGGTGTACATGCGGTTGCGGGACATCTTACCGAGGATGTCTTTATAGGCGATGAAGTTCTCAGACTGACCCAGGATCAGGGAGCTGACGGCGTTGAACGATTCCAGTTTACCCATGCCGTTAACTTTGGAGAGTACGGTACCAATGGCGCGGATAACGACGGGCAGCACACGAATGTGTTGCAGAATACCGATCAGCGCAGAGATGAAGACGATAGGGCACAGTACCTTCAGGAAGAAGAACGCCAGACCTTCGTCGTTCATTTTACCGAAGACAAAGTTCGTCCCTTCGTTGGCGAATCCGAGCAGTTTTTCGAACATTTCGGAGAAGCCTTTTACGAAGCCAAGCCCCACGTTGGAGTTCAGGAAGAACCACGCGAGCAAAACTTCAATAACGAGAAGCTGAACAACAAAGCGGATGCGGATTTTTTTACGGTCATGGCTGACCAGTAACGCAAGCGCAGTAACGACAACGAGTGCCAGGACAAAATGAAGGACGCGGTCCATATTTGCTCCAAATATGAGGCAGGTTTAATTTTCGTGCACATTCTATGTAACAAGCGAAAAGAAAACGAGATCAAGGACACACTATAGTTACATCCTGTGACGAGTCTCAAAATTAGTGATCCACAATACATTTTTGTTATGTTAGGTAAATGCGTGAAAAGTTAAGTTTGTGTGCTAGTCTTCACAAAAGCGTGCGCGATTGCAGGTTTTGTTAGATCGCCCCACCTTACCCGCCCGTCTATTGTTCAAAGCTATCAGAGAAATCACTATAAACTCACTAAATGATCTTGATAATCATTCTCATTTTGATAGCATTAAACATAGCAAAGGCTATATTTCCAGAGGCAGAAATGACAAACAGTCGCGTAGAGGGTAGCAGTGGCAGAGCAGCGCGCAAGTTGCGGTTCGCGTTAATGGGACCTGCGTTCATTGCTGCCATCGGCTATATCGATCCAGGTAACTTTGCGACCAATATTCAGGCCGGGGCCAGCTTCGGCTATAAGCTGCTCTGGGTGGTCGTGTGGGCTAACCTGATGGCCATGTTGATCCAGATGCTGTCTGCGAAGCTGGGGATTGCCACGGGCAAAAACCTGGCTGAACAAATTCGCGATCATTATCCGCGTCCGGCGGTATGGCTTTACTGGGTTCAGGCGGAAATTATCGCCATGGCAACCGACCTCGCCGAATTCATCGGGGCCGCGATTGGTTTTAAATTGATCCTCGGCGTCTCGCTGCTTCAGGGCGCGGTGCTCACCGGGATTGCCACTTTCCTGATCCTGATGCTGCAGCGTCGCGGTCAAAAACCGCTGGAAAAAGTTATCGGCGGGCTGCTGCTGTTTGTGGCGGCGGCCTATATCGTCGAGCTGATTTTCTCTCAGCCGAATCTGGCACAGCTCAGCAAAGGGATGATTATCCCGAGCCTGCCAACCTCTGAAGCGGTGTTCCTGGCCGCCGGGGTGCTGGGCGCAACCATCATGCCGCATGTCATTTACCTGCATTCCTCGCTGACACAGCACCTGCACGGTGGGACGCGCAAAGAGCGTTACTCTGCGACGAAATGGGATGTGGCGATCGCCATGACCATTGCCGGTTTTGTGAACCTGGCGATGATGGCGACCGCTGCCGCCGCTTTCCATTTTAACGGTCACACCGGTATTGCCGATCTCGACCAGGCATACCTTACGCTGGAACCGTTACTGAGCCACGCTGCTGCCACGATATTCGGGCTGAGCCTGGTGGCGGCCGGTCTCTCGTCAACGGTTGTGGGGACGCTGGCAGGGCAGGTGGTGATGCAGGGCTTTGTCCGTTTCCACATTCCGCTTTGGGTTCGTCGCTCCGTGACCATGCTGCCCTCCTTTGTTGTGATTCTGATGGGGCTGGATCCCACGAGAATTCTGGTCATGAGCCAGGTACTGCTGAGTTTTGGTATCGCGCTTGCACTGGTGCCGCTGCTGATCTTTACCAGTGACAAAAGCCTGATGGGCGAACTGGTGAACAGCACGCTGGTGAAACGAACCGGTTGGGTCATTGTGGCGGTAGTGGTGTCGTTGAACCTGTGGCTCCTGGTCGGCACTGCTCTGGGGTTATAGCATCGCGTTGAACCAAATAAAAAGGAGCCGGGAGGCTCCTTTTTGCATTATTGATGATGCATTACTGATGACGCATTAGTGATGATGGCCGTGACCACCGCGTCCTCTGCCACCGTGACCCCAGCCACCGCGGCGGTCGTCACGATCGTTCCAGCCTTCACGGTAACCACGTTCATAGGCGTTGTTTTTGTACCAGCCGCGATGCAGGCCATTATCATGTCTGCGCCAGCGGTCGCCGCGCCACTCATAGTGACGGTTCCAGTAATCACGGTCGCGCCAGTAGCCACCGTCCCAGTATCTGCCGTAGTCGTCACGATCGCCAATTTGTAATTTAACTGATGGCAACAGGGTGATTTCGCCCGCAGTGGCGATCAGCGGGGCCGAAGCCAGTAATACCGCTGCAAGAATCAGTGACCTGAACATACTCTTTCTCCTTCACGATCGGGGCCTTTGTGGGGCCTGTTAACGCAATATTACGAGTTGGTAAAGGCTCGTTTCATCGCCTCAACTCCTAATTCATGAATGAGAGCACTTTTTGCTAAAAGTGATTTTATTTTGAGCTGTTCAGGATCCCATCAATGATTGCCAGTTCTTCCGCCGAGAAATGGCGGTTTTCCAGCATTGCCACGGCATCGTCAATCTGGGCAGTTTTACTGGCCCCAATCAGGACTGACGTTACCGACTCGTGGCGTAAAATCCACGCCAGCGCCATCTGTGACAGTTTCTGGCCGCGGCTTTCCGCCAGCGCGTTCAGTTGACGAACCTTATCCAGCTTCTCTTCGGTGATCTGATCGGGGTTCAGGAACTTACTGCCGCTTGCCGCACGCGAGTCTGCAGGAATACCGTTCAGGTAGCGGTTAGTCAGCTGTCCCCCTGCCAGCGGCGAGAAGGGAATGCAGCCGACGCCTTTTTCCTGCAGCACGTCCAGCAGGCCTTCCTCTGGCGCACGTTCAAACATCGAATATTTCGGCTGGTGGATCAGACACGGCGTCCCAAGGTCGTTCAGGATATCGATAGCCTTGCGGGCCTGTTCTGCAGGGTAATTTGATAACCCGACGTAAAGGGCTTTTCCCTGGCGCACCACATGGTCAAGCGCTTTCATGGTTTCCAGCAGTGGCGTTTGTGGGTCAGGACGGTGATGATAAAAGATATCCACATATTCCAGCCCCATACGCTTCAGGCTTTGATCCAGGCTGGCAACCAGATATTTGCGTGACCCCCAGTCGCCGTAGGGGCCATCCCACATGGTATAACCCGCTTTGGTCGAGATGATCAGCTCGTCGCGCCATGGCAGGAAATCTTCCTGCAAAATGCGACCGAAGTTACGTTCGGCTGAGCCGGGAGGAGGACCGTAATTATTGGCAAGGTCGAAATGCGTAATACCCAGATCGAACGCGCGTTGTAAAAGTTGACGGCTGTTTTCGACAAGCGTGGCGTCGCCAAAATTGTGCCACAACCCGAGTGAGATGGCGGGCAACCTGAGTCCGCTTTGCCCGCAGCGGCGATACTGCATTGTCTGATAACGATTTTTGTCCGGCTGGTAACCCATTCTGATGCCCTCTGGCGCTGAAAGGAAAAATCAGTGTATACGTTTACATTTACATGAAAAAAAAGAGCATAGCGCAGCCTTTTTTGTAAAGCATTCTTTCCATGCCCTTCTTACGACCAATTCTGGACAGCCATCACGCTTCTTTAATACTCAAAGTGAGGTCAACGTCAGAAGGACACCTGTTATGCTAACCCCATACTGCGTCGCCGATTACCTGCTGGACCGTCTTACAGATTGTGGTGCCGATCATCTGTTTGGCGTGCCGGGCGACTATAACCTGCAGTTTCTCGACCACGTAATAGACAGCCCGGATATTTGTTGGGTGGGCTGTGCCAATGAGCTGAACGCATCCTATGCCGCTGACGGATACGCCCGATGTAAGGGCTTTGCCGCGCTGCTGACCACATTCGGCGTTGGGGAGTTAAGTGCCATGAACGGCATTGCCGGCAGCTATGCCGAGCATGTCCCGGTTTTACATATTGTGGGGGCGCCGGGTACGGCGGCACAGCAAAGGGGAGAGTTGCTGCATCATACGTTGGGGGATGGGGAGTTCCGTCACTTTTATCATATGAGCGAGCCGATCACCGTCGCACAGGCGGTCCTTACCGAACAAAATGCCTGTTATGAAATCGACCGTGTGCTGACAACCATGCTTCGGGAACGTCGCCCCGGTTATCTGATGTTACCCGCCGATGTGGCAAAAAAAGCCGCCACGCCGCCTGTAAACGCTCTCACTCATAAGCAGGCTCATGCCGATAGCGCCTGCCTGAAAGCGTTCCGGGATGCTGCTGAGAACAAACTGGCGATGAGCAAACGTACCGCGCTGCTGGCCGACTTCCTTGTTCTGCGCCATGGCCTGAAGCATGCGCTACAGAAGTGGGTGAAAGAGGTACCGATGGCCCATGCCACCATGCTGATGGGGAAAGGGATATTCGACGAGCGTCAGGCGGGTTTTTACGGTACATACAGTGGTTCAGCCAGCACCGGTGCGGTAAAAGAGGCGATTGAAGGGGCTGACACGGTATTGTGTGTTGGCACGCGTTTTACCGATACCCTGACGGCCGGGTTTACGCACCAGCTTACCCCGGCGCAAACCATTGAAGTCCAGCCGCATGCCGCACGCGTCGGGGATGTCTGGTTTACCGGCATCCCAATGAACCAGGCGATTGAGACGCTGGTCGAACTCTGCAAACAGCACGTGCATGCTGGCCTTATGTCGTCATCATCCGGCGCAATACCGTTCCCGCAGCCGGACGGTTCGCTTACCCAGGAGAATTTCTGGAGAACGTTGCAAACCTTTATTCGCCCGGGGGACATTATCCTTGCCGACCAGGGAACATCCGCCTTCGGCGCGATTGATCTGCGTTTACCGGCTGATGTGAATTTTATCGTCCAGCCGCTGTGGGGCTCGATTGGTTACACGCTGGCGGCGGCGTTTGGTGCACAAACCGCATGCCCGAACCGACGCGTGATTGTGCTAACGGGGGATGGCGCGGCCCAGCTCACCATTCAGGAACTAGGCTCGATGCTGCGTGATAAACAGCACCCCATTATTCTGGTGCTCAACAACGAAGGATACACGGTTGAAAGGGCTATCCATGGGGCGGAGCAGCGGTATAACGACATTGCTTTGTGGAACTGGACGCACATTCCGCAGGCGTTGAGCCTCGATCCTCAGTCTGAGTGCTGGCGGGTCAGTGAAGCGGAACAGCTGGCGGACGTACTTGAAAAAGTGGCGCACCACGAGCGGCTCTCGTTGATTGAGGTGATGCTCCCGAAAGCGGATATCCCGCCGCTGCTCGGGGCGCTTACCAAAGCTCTGGAAGCGCGTAATAACGCCTGATTACTTGTCGTTTCGCCAGGCCATCATCATCGGTTTGCCCGCCAGCAGGAGCCAGGCGGGCAACATCACGATACAGAGCAGGGGGAAGAGCGTTGAATCCGGCACCACTACCGCCGCCATAAACAGGCTCAGCCACGCATCGCGCGTCACCACCAGCACCAGCCCCAGAATTGAGCAAGAGACCGTTATCGCTGCCGGCACCGCATCCACATGCTCATGCAGCATCAGCCCCAACGCCACGCCGATAAACACCGCCGGGAAGATACGCCCACCGCGGAACCCACATGCTGCAGCTACCACCAGCGCCGCCAGTTTAACCAGCGCAAACAGCAGGTAATCAGACACGCTGAACACCTGGCTGAAAGCCAACTGCTGCATTTCATCAAGGCCTTTAAACAGCGTTACCGTTCCGCCGATAGCCCCTAATACGCCCAGCATCAGACCACCCGCCCCCAGAATCAGCACCGGGTGCTTCAGCCGGTGCATCAGACGGTGCAGGCGCGGAAGGCACCATACCGCAATCATCCCAAGTGCAATGGCGATCGCGACGACGATGGCACCGCTGAAAATATCGGCAATATGCATCTGACCGTAGTGGGGCAGAGAGAGTGAGAAATGAGGATGGAAAAACAGACTGGTCGTGAGCGCGCCAGCCGCAGCGGCCATCAGCGGCGCAAAGAGTTTATCCCAGAGCGGGACGTCGTTATTGCTGGTAAGCGTCTGAGAAAAAATAAGGGCGGCGGCAACGGGTGTGCCGAAAAGCGCCCCGATGGTGCCTGCAGAGGCGAGGATGGTCCAGTCCAGCGCACCGACCCGGGGTAAAATGCGCGAACCGAGAAAGACCGCCATACCAATGTTTACCGCCATGATGGGGTGTTCAGGACCAAGGCTGACACCGCCCGCCAGACCCAGGATCAACGCGATAATCAGCCCCGGCAGCGCCGAGGGGGGAACGGGCGCACCGATCAGTGGCTCAAGCGCCGGATCCGGCCCGGCGTGCCCGGGGCTAAAGCGGATCACCAGACCCACCGCAACGCCGGTGAGCGTCAGCATCAACATGATCCATCCCGGCGAATCCACGCTGACGCCCAGTTGTGCAGGAAGCGCCGTCCATAACATCGCCTGCAACACCGACGCGACTTTCATCACGACAATGAGCACCAGACTTGAGGCAACGCCAATGATCAGCGCCGGTATTGCCAGTAAGAGCATGGTTCTGGCTCGCGGATGGAGCATGATGATTTCCTTGTACAAAACGCTATTACGTTACTTTGCACAATCAGCTTTATGGCAATAGTGCAAAAGGTGCTGAAACGGTAAAGTTATTCTGTGACGAAGATCGATAATCCACGGGCATTCACCTTCCGGTCGTTGTTGTTATCACGCCTTGAACTTACAGTGTCCCAAAGATTTATTCTGACTTTAGCGGAGCAGTAGAAGAATGACAAAGTATGCTTTGGTAGGCGATGTGGGCGGCACGAATGCTCGCCTTGCCCTATGCGATGTAAATAGCGGTGAAATTTCCCGGGCGAAAACCTATTCAGGGCTGGATTATCCAAGTCTTGAGGCCGTTGTTCGGGTCTATCTTGAAGAGCAACAGGTGAGCATCGAAGACGGATGTATCGCCATTGCCTGCCCGATTACCGGTGACTGGGTGGCGATGACCAACCATGTCTGGGCATTTTCCATCGCTGAGATGAAAAAAAACCTTGGTTTTGCGCATCTTGAAATCATCAATGACTTTACTGCCGTGTCCATGGCGATCCCGATGCTGAAGCCAGAGCATCTGATCCAATTTGGCGGTACAGCGCCAGTAGAAGGTAAGCCGATTGCGGTCTACGGTGCCGGTACCGGTCTTGGCGTTTCACATCTGGTTCACGTCGACCAGCGTTGGGTAAGCCTGCCGGGTGAGGGCGGTCACGTAGACTTTGCGCCCAACAGCGAAGAAGAGGGCATTATCCTCGAAGAGCTGCGTGCTGAAATCGGCCACGTCTCCGCCGAGCGCGTGCTTTCCGGTCCGGGTCTGGTGAATCTGTACCGGGCGATTGTAAAATCAGACGGCCGTCTGCCGGAGAATCTGCAGCCAAAAGATGTGACCGAGCGCGCGCTGGCGGATAGCTGCATCGACTGTCGCCGTGCGCTGTCGCTGTTCTGTGTGATCATGGGACGGTTTGGCGGCAACCTGGCGCTGACGCTGGGTACCTTCGGGGGAGTCTACATCGCGGGCGGGATCGTACCACGTTTCCTCGACTTCTTTACAGCCTCAGGCTTCCGCGGTGCGTTTGAAGACAAAGGTCGCTTCAGAAGCTATGTGCAGGACATTCCTGTGTACCTGATTGTGCACGATAACCCTGGCCTGCTTGGCTCGGGCGCGCACCTGCGTCAGGTACTGGGTCAAATCCTCTGACGACTATCCCTCTCCTGCGGGAGAGGGGATTTTTACAGATGCATCAGCTGGCGGAACTCTTTCACCTTGCTGCGACTCACCGGGACCTGAAAATCAAGATCCTTCAGACGCAAAATATAGGTGTTGTTAAACCACGGTTCGATCTCGCGGATCTTGTTTAGATTGACGCAAAACGAACGGTGGCAGCGGAAAAAGTGTGCCGCCGGCAGTTTGTTGCAAAACTCGGTGATGTTCATTGCCATCACGTACGATTCACGCCGTGTATAGACAAACGTCATCTTCTCGTGCGCTTCGGCATAGTAGATATCGTCGATAGGCGTCACGATGATGCGTTCATCCTTGACCAGGTTTATGGTGTCGTTTTCACGTATCGCCGGGCTTGCGTTAGCAGGCGTGGCCTGTTGTTGCCATGCGGCTTCCAGCTTTCGCAGCATGCTGACAATACGCGATTCCTGGTAAGGCTTCAGAATATAGTCAAACGCTTCCAGTTCGAAGGCTTCTACGGCGTGCTCTTTCCAGGCGGTGACGAAAACAATAAACGGCTTATAAGCAAACTGATTAATATTTTGCGCCAGTAATACACCGTCCAGTGATGGAATGTTGATATCCAGAAAAATGGCGTCGACCCGGTTATGCTGCAAGAACTTGAGCACGTCCAGACCATCCTCAAAGGTACCCACAATCTCCATCTGGCTGTGCGTTTTGATAAGCCAGCTCAGCTCCTGTTGAGCCAGAATTTCATCTTCCACGATGATGACTTTCATTGATTACTCCGGCCTATGGCAACAGTGATGTCGCCGCATGAACGGGGGAGCGTTCATTCGGGACGTAAAAAGCAATTTCGGTGCCGGGTTCGAGACGGTGAATGTGCAGTCCGTCGCCGAACAACAGCTTGACCCGATGGTGCACGTTCAGCAGTCCAATTTTATTGCCCGGCATTTCGTTAGACTCCACGCGCTCAATGACTTTTGGATCAATACCGTGGCCGGTATCGCGCACGGCAATGCGCACGCGGTTACCGCTTTCGGTTACGCTGATGGTGACCACGCCTTTACCTTTACACGGCTGAATGCCGTGAACAATCGCGTTTTCCACCAGCGGCTGGATCAGCAGGCTTGGGATCACACAGTTGACCTCTTCATCGATATCGTAAATCACCGTGAGCTTGTCGCCAAAACGGGCCTGCTCAATCGCGATATAGTCCTTGATCTGATACAGCTCTTTTTTGATGTCGATCTGCTCGTCATCGTTCAGTTCAATGTTGTAGCGCAGGTAGCGCGACAGATTGAATATAAGTTGACGCGCGGTGTCCGGATTCATCCGGATGGAGGACGAGATGGCGTTCAGCGCGTTAAACAGAAAATGAGGATTGATTTTGCTCTGAAGCGCGCGCAGCTCTGCCTTATTTGCCATCTCGCGCAGCTGTTCTGCACGGGAAACTTCCAACTGGGTAGAGATAATCTGCGACAGGCCGATGGCCATCTCCTGAAGCGTGGAGGTGATCTGGTGCGCGTGGCAGTAGTAGATTTTTAGTGTGCCCGTTACCACGCCTTTTTCCCACAGCGGAATCACCAGCATGGAGTGGATTTCCGGCGTTCGGTGAGCTTCATCATTGTTCTTAATGATGATTTTACCGTAGTTGATCGCCTGTCGGGTGGTGGGGCTAATGGTATCGTCATTATCGCGGTAATTGTGTTCCCCGACGCCGACGTAAGCCAGTACGTGGTCGTTATTGGTAATGGCGACCGCATCGGCATGAATATCGCGGCGGATAATATCGCAGACCTGACGTAATGACTCCGCGTTCACATGGCGGAAGAGTGGCAGCGTTTTGTTGGCGATATCCAGCGCAAGCTTGGCCTGACGCGCGGCACTGGCCTCTTTTTCTCCCTCAACGCTTTGTACCAGCAGCACGATAAAACCGATGCAGACGCTGCCGAGGATCATGGGAATACCGATTTTCGAAACGATATCCAGCCCCAGTGCGATAGTGGGGGCCCACACCACCACCAGGATCATGGTCAGCGTTTCGCACACCATGCCGGCGATGATCCCGGCGCGCCAGCGCTGCTTTTTCGGGATCTTGCGGTTAATCCATCCTGACAGTATCCCGGCAATAATACTGGTAATAAAACAGGGAATTGCCGTCACGCCACCGATATCAATCAGGTAACGGTGCGTACCGGCAATCAGTCCGGTGATGACGCCGACCCACGGGCCAAACAAAATCCCGCCGGACATGACGGCAATGATGCGCACGTTAACCAGCGATCCCTCGACCGGCACGCCGGACCAGGTGCTGAACAACGCGAACAGCGAGAAGATAGCCGTTACGGCCAGCAGCTCTTTTGGCGAGTGCGCAGACTTGTGCAAAAGCTCGCGGAACAGGCGAATGCGGATAAGGAAAAACAGGCAAATCAGCATTAATGCCGCGCGGTCAAAAACCGCCAGCAGCATATTGAATATTTCGTGCACGAGTAGACCAGGGAAAACGGGAAAGAATCATGATAAAAAACCTGGCGCGTATTGACCAGCTATCCGTCAGGTTTATCAAATGGGGAAAAACCCTGTTTTGCAAAGGGGATTATCAGGAGAGGGCTGAAGTCTCCCGATTTTTTGTGATAACGCCTGAGCAGGTAACGGTTTTGATATCATCGTGTTACACAACAGATATCAGAAAGAGGCTGTCACTTCGGACGCTTCCGCTTTTCAATGCAGCAGGGTTCCGATTTTAGCGCGCACTCTTTTTTTTCATTTCCCTCTCGACAGCATGATTTTTTTCAGGTTATTTTCTAAACATGCCACATCGGTGGCAGCGTCGCTCGGACGGTCCGGGCGCTAACGTTAATCTGAGGAATCTATGGCTGAATTCAGTCCTGAACGCCGTTTTACGCGTATCGATCGTCTCCCCCCTTATGTATTCAACATCACTGCTGAACTGAAAATGGCTGCGCGTCGGCGCGGCGAAGACATTATTGATTTCAGTATGGGTAACCCTGACGGCCCAACACCACCGCATATTGTTGAGAAATTATGTACGGTTGCTCAGCGTCCGGATACGCACGGCTACTCCACCTCTCGCGGTATTCCTCGATTACGTCGTGCAATTTCTCGCTGGTATCAGGATCGCTACCAGGTCGATATCGATCCTGAAAGCGAGGCGATTGTCACCATCGGCTCAAAAGAGGGTCTGGCGCACCTGATGCTGGCGACTCTGGATCATGGTGATACCGTACTGGTGCCCAATCCGAGCTACCCGATTCACATCTATGGCGCAGTGATTGCCGGAGCGCAGGTTCGCTCCGTACCACTGGTGGAAGGGGTCGATTTCTTTAACGAACTGGAACGTGCGATTCGCGAAAGCTACCCGAAACCTAAGATGATGATCCTCGGTTTTCCGTCGAACCCGACGGCGCAGTGCGTAGAGCTCGATTTCTTTGAAAAAGTGGTCGCCCTGGCTAAACGTTACGACGTGCTGGTGGTGCATGATTTAGCCTATGCCGATATTGTCTATGACGGCTGGAAAGCCCCTTCGATTATGCAGGTTCCTGGCGCACGCGATGTGGCGGTTGAGTTCTTTACGCTGTCGAAAAGCTACAACATGGCTGGCTGGCGCATCGGCTTTATGGTGGGCAACAAGACGCTGGTGAATGCCCTGGCGCGCATCAAGAGTTATCACGACTACGGTACCTTTACCCCGCTTCAGGTCGCGGCTATTGCAGCACTTGAAGGCGATCAGCAGTGTGTGCATGAGATTGCTGCGCAGTATAAGCGTCGCCGTGATGTGCTGGTCAAAGGGTTGCATGAAGCGGGCTGGATGGTGGACATGCCGAAAGCGTCCATGTACGTCTGGGCTAAAATTCCGGAGCCGTATGCGGCAATGGGATCGCTGGAGTTTGCCAAAAAGCTGCTGCAGGACGCGAAGGTATGTGTCTCGCCGGGCATTGGCTTTGGTGATTATGGCGACACCCATGTGCGATTCGCTCTGATTGAAAACAGTGACCGCATCCGCCAGGCGGTGAGGGGCATCAAGAGTATGTTCCGCGCCGACGGACTTCTCTCATCGAAAAGCGTCACCGAACCTCACGCGTCATCATGACATAAAAAAACAGGAGCCATCGGCTCCTGTTTTTTTGACTGCATGTTCTTCACTAGATCATCAGGGCAAACGTTCCGGCCCAGACTAAAACAATCACCGAAATGCCCATAAAGAAATATTTCACGTTTCATCGCTCCGCGTATCTTGTGGTACGCATTTAAAAACAGAGTCCACCTGATTATAGAGAGCTGAAGTTGGCTTATAGCGGAAATAAGATTTTTCCCGTAATACCGCCGACTCCCGCTCAGAATTCTGTACTTTCCTGTTGCCAGACGGCGCTAATGTACGCCTAAAAATGGGGGGTGACAAGAGGGATTTTTTTAAATAATTTCCGTCACTTACGGGTGTCGTGGAACGGCGACAGTTTGATTTCAGAACGCAATAAATTCACTTTGAGCGACGCAAAGAAAGACAGTACACAGCGTGATTACAGGTCATTGAAAAGGTTAGTTTCTTAACGAAACTAACCTTCTGGAATTTAGATATACAGCGAGGCTTCGCCAAGAGGGCGTGTTTTGAAACGGCGATGCATCCAGAGATATTGCTCAGGCGCACGCATGATTTCCATTTCGATAACTTTATTGATGAACGTAGCGGCTTCGCCTTCGTTTTCCGGATAGTTAGCCATCTCAGGGGAGATATGCAGGCGATAGCCTGATTTATCCGCTTTTCTGACCATCGTGACGGTCAACATGGAGGCACCGGAAAGGCGTGAAATCACAAAGGTACCATTGGTCGTGGCGACATCTTTCACTGCAAAGAACGGAGCGAAGCTACTGCCTTTACGCCCATAATCCTGGTCCGGTGCGAACCAGACGGCCTCACCTTTTTTCAGTGCGCCAACCATGCCGCGCAGGTTGTTACGGCTGATCATCGCCTTATTCGAGCGCATACGACCACGTGTCTGCACCCATTCCATCACAGCGCTGTTGTGCGGACGGTAGGTTGCCATCATCGGCTGGCAAAGCCCCATGACGCGCCCCCCCAGTTCCAGAGACATAAAATGAACGCCGACCACCATCACGCCGCGGTTTTGCAACTGGGCACGTTTCAGGTTATCCAGGCCTTCCACATCAAACCATTTACGAACACGCTCATCAGACCAGAACCATGCCATACCGGTTTCAAGCAGAGCCATGCCGATAGATTTAAAGTTTTCAGCAATCAGTTTTTCGCGCTGTTCCGCATTGTACTGTGGAAAGCAAAGTTCGAGATTTTTACGCGCAATAGACTCACGACGCTTAAGGAAGTGGCGCGATGCGCTGCCAAGCCTGGAGCCCAGAATGCGGATTACGGGATAAGGAAGCTGAACCAGTAACCAGAGCACGCCAAGACCAAACCATGTGAACCAGTAACGCGGGTGCAGAAACGCGCGTTTGAATTTGGATTGTGACAAAATAATGGGAACCTATATAAAGTCGGTGAAAGTCACGCATTGCGTAACCACGTACCTGTTAGACCGTAGTACAAGGTCATGGTTGCAGGCTTTACCGATCTTTACGGCGTTGCCTGGCCATTGCTGACGTTGGGTGGGCGGTATAATGTAGCACCCTTTATACGGTATGTGCTATTACTCGTTCTTGATTAAAAAAGCGGCAATTCGAAAGGTCTTTGATTTTTCTGTTTTTATAAACCAGAACAGATGCGCGACGGCATCTGTTTGGATATTTTGAAAGCAGTCGCTATGTTTTCCAGGCCGCATCGCCAGGCTGTACCTGTTTATACCATGCCATCAGCGCGGCTGTACCGGGCTCTCCCTCGGCGGGGGCCCAGGTAACGAAATCCTCATCAGCCACCGGTTGATAGCCACCGTGTTTAACTTCAAAAATAACGCCGCCGTGATCCAGTGACAGCACGGCATGCCAGGTTCCCGCCTCCATCTCCAGCGCCATACACGCTTCACCTAATACGACGCGACGGGTGACGACGCCCTGGTCGTCAAAATTCAGCACGACAAAACGCCCGCGAAGGGGAAGTAACAGCTCAAAGGTATGCGGATGACGATGAGGGCGAACATAGGTGCCAGGTTCCATCGCGATGGCCAGTCGCTGAACCGGGTCGCTCAGTTCAGGATGAAAGTTACGATGTGCGCGTAAACGCGGGGCGTTAGCCGCCGCTTCACTTTGTTGCGTCAAATCGGAGAGCGTGATTTTTTTCATGATGGTTGCCTAAAGAGAAGAGGGCCTGTGGAGCAAAGCAGTGGAATTGTAATACGGAATAACATAACCCGTATAAATAAGGGTTCAATCTCTGCACATCACCTCTGGAGCATAATAACCTGTGCTGCTAAATTCTCTTTAGCGGCTAAAACGTGACTGACAGGGAAAAGCGGGTGACAGAGCAAATCGATTATCAGATTGAAAAATACAGATTTACCGAGGCGAATGAACCTCCGCGTCTTACCCGTCAGTGGGCCGACGTTTTAAGCGAGTGCAAGGCGATCCAGGCCGGGGCCGAGGCGCGTCTGCGTATTGCCCTGATCAATGTCGATTACGTTACCAGCTTTGAGCTGCCTTTCCGCCTGCTGCTCGTGCGGACACCTCAGTTAATTGCCGGCTTGCGTGATGAACTGCAGCTCAGCCAGAAGAATGTCATTTTTAACGGGAAACGGTTTGGCTGTGTCTGGAGCGTGAAGTCCGATTTGAGCGATGTACCTGACGTTTTTCAATATCATCTGTCCACACGTATACGGCGAACGGAAGCGACACAATTGACCGCGGAACCTTTTCTGCAGATAGCCAAAGAAATTAAGCCCCCCACGGAACGTCTGAAGCGTGCTCTGTTAAGTGGTCTGGAGGTAACCGCGCTTGATGCGCTGTTCTGGTTTGGGATCCAGCGGATTGCTGCTGAGGTGTCACGTCTGAGAAAGGCCGGAATGAGAATTATCACTGCGGAAAAACAGGTATTTGATAATCTTACCGGAACCACTCGCCTTGTACCGGTGTATCGGCGCGCCGATGAGAGCATGGTGTCCCCTGCAGGAATCGAACCTGCAACTAGCCCTTAGGAGGGGCTCGTTATATCCATTTAACTAAGGGGACAAGGCGGCACGAGTATAGCCTCATTTACACTTTGCGTTAAGCTCATCGCCGCCTGACTGCTCAAAGAGTCACCATTCAGGTCGATTTTTTTGCAGATTTATCATCGTTTTCCCGCGCTTTCTGTTCGGCCTTGCGCTTATTAGACATGTCGTTACGGATTTGCGCATGGCTTAACAGTGCGAAGATAAACGTTCCGCCGCAGATATTGCCTGCCAGCGTCGGCAGGGCGAACGGCCAGAAAAAATCGCTCCAGTGAAGCGTACCATTAAAGACCAGATAGAGGATTTCAACGGTTCCGACCACGATGTGCGTGGTGTCAGCCAGTGCTATCAGCCAGGTCATTAATATGATCACGACAATTTTGGCACTGCCCGCGGAAGGAAACATCCACACCATGGTCGCGATTATCCAGCCGGAGATGATGGCATTCGAGAACATTTCGAACGGCGTGTTTTTCATTACGTCCATACCGATTTTCACGAAGGCATCCCGGGTGGGCTCATCGAATATCGGCATATATTCAAATGCCCATGCCGCCACGCCTGTACCGATGATATTCCCCAGCAGCACCACGCTCCATAAACGCATCAGTAAACCGAAATTACCGAGGGTAGGGTTTTGCATCACCGGGAGAACGGCGGTAACGGTGTTTTCAGTAAACAGCTGCTGGCGCGCCATAATGACAATCACAAAGCCAAAGGTGTAGCCGAGATTTTCAAGTAAAAACCCACCGGGTACCCCTTCCAGTTGCACATGGAATATGCCCTTGGCGAGGAGTGAGGCGCCCATCGACAAGCCTGCCGCGATGGCCGACCAAAACAGAGCCATGGCATCACGCTCCATCTCTTTTTCGCCATCCTGTCGGATATGTTCATGGATCGCCATCGCACGGGAAGGAAGGCGATCTTCATTGATTTCTATCTCCTCACCGCGCTCTTTTTCCTCGCTTTCAATTTCAATTTCCTCATTACTCTCGCCAATTTTTTCTTCGCCCACTTCTTTCATAGCCACTCCAACACGATGATCTTTCTATAAAGCGTAGCGGCTTTTAATGAAATGCCCGTGGGGATGCTCTTAAATTGGCGGCAATGGCAACAAAGGCGATACATCTCATTAAAAGACATTATAAAATTGCCAGCGAAACGAATTCTAAAAGCCAGGCTATGCTGAGATCAGAGTGACGGTGGTTACTGCCCGTAATTGTGCTCGTAGACATCGGTAAACGTGCTGTTACAATCACTTGCACGTTTACAGGCGGAGCAACCCATGCTCCGTTACGGATGGCAATCAACGATAGCCATACTGAACAGGGAGATATTTATGAAACTTCGGCTGTCGGCGCTTGCGCTGGGCGCGACGATGCTTGTGGGCTGCGCCAGCTCTGGAGAGCAAACGGGACGCTCCGATCCTCTCGAAGGATTTAACCGCTCAATGTACAGCTTCAACTACAACGTGCTGGACCCGTATGTGGTTCGCCCGGTGGCAGTTGCATGGCGTGATTATGTTCCACAACCTGCGCGTAACGGGTTGAGTAACTTCACCAGTAACCTGGAAGAACCTGCGGTGATGGTGAACTACTTCCTGCAGGGCGATCCGTATCAGGGTATGGTGCACTTTACCCGCTTCTTCCTGAACTCATTGCTGGGGATGGGGGGCTTCATCGATGTTGCCGGTATGGCGAACCCGAAACTTCAGCGTGAGCAACCGCACCGTTTCGGCAGTACGATGGGGCATTATGGCGTGGGTTATGGTCCGTATGTTCATCTGCCATTCTACGGCAGTTTCACCGTACGAGATGACGGCGGCGACATGGTGGATACGCTGTATCCGGTTCTGTCGTGGCTGACCTGGCCGCTGTCGGTAGGGAAATGGACGGTGGAAGGGATCGAGACGCGTGCGCAACTGCTTGATTCGGACGGTCTGCTGCGTCAGTCTTCTGACCCGTATATTATGGTCCGCGAAGCTTACTTCCAGAATCACGACTTTATTGCCAATGGTGGCAAGCTGAAGCCGGAAGAGAATCCGAACGCGAAAGCAATCGAGAACGAATTAAAAGATATCGACTCGGAATAAAGATATCGAACCGGAATAAAGAAAAAAGGTGAGCCATGCTCACCTTTTTTAATCCCTGCGCGATTAGAACGCGTAGTTGAAGTTCATGCCATACAGCCAGGCTTTACCTTCAGAAGAGAACTCATACGGCCCCTCCTTAAAGTTAACTTTTTGACCGTGCATGTAAGAGATGCCCGCATCGATAGAAGCATCTTTATTGAAGGCATAGGTTGCACCTGCGCTCAGCCAGAAGCGGTCCTGGTCCGGAATGGAGATGGAACGCTTGTCAGCCGGTACCGGACTATCATCGAAGGCAATACCGGTACGGAATGTCCAGTTGTCATCCATATAGTAGGTGGTACCCAGCGCGATACGGTAGGCATCACGGAAGCTTTCATCTTTATAGAAGAGCGTGTCACCATTGCTGTTGGTCGCTTTCAGCTCCTGGAACTGGCTCCAGCTGGTGTAGGTCAGGCTATAGTGAACCGCCCACTGCGGCGCCACTTTGTTATAACCCGACAGTTCCCACATTTCTGGCAAGTGCAGGCTCAGAGAACCGCCAGTGGTACGGCCGTCGGTGCCCATTGGCAGGCCGAAGCTACCCAGAATCTGGTTATAGGCTGAAGGCAGGCTGCTCTTATAATCGCCATCGAAGTCAATTTTCACTTCGGAACGGTAGGTTAAACCGTAGCGGTTATTTTTATCGATTTCATAAAGGATACCGGCGTTCCAGCCGAAGCCCCATTCGTCACCCTTAAGGTAAGCAATCTGGGTATCTGCCGGAATACCTGCAACCTGCTGTGCCAGACCCGGAATCGGCGGCAGAGCGCCTGAGCCAGCAACGACTTTACCCAGGTCACCCGCGTAGCGCTCGATCTTCGCTTTAGCATAAACCGCATCAAAGCCGACGCCGAAGCTCCAGTGGTTGTCCAGACGGTAAGCACCGCTCAGGTTCAGGTTCAGGGTTTCAAGGTCGGTTTTACCGCCATACGCCCCTGCGGCGTAGTTATTATTAAACTCGGTAGCCAGGCCGTAGTTAGACGTCACGGAAGCGCCCCAGCCGAACTGGTCATTAATTGGCGCAACGAAGTGGAGGTTTGGCACCCAGGCTGTTGGCGCGATGTTGTCTGCCTTCAGGCTGGCGCCTGTTGGCGAGCGGCCCGAGATATCAACACCCGGATCAACAAAGATTGCACCAGCAGAGAAGGTCGGACGATCGAACATCATGATCAGTGCAGGGTTACGACTCGCGTTGCCCGCATCATCAGCAATTGCGCCTTCCCCGGAATACGCACGGCCAAGGCCAGAGGAAGAAAATTCGTTTAACTGAAAGCCCGCGGACCAGGCGGACGTAGAGACGATTGCCACTGCGACTGCCAGCGCAGTCTTTTTGAACAGGGTTTTCTGGCTCATGACCATAACCTCATTGAGTTATTTTTATTCAATAATTGTTACATACCGTAACAGGAGCGCGAAGTGTAGGGTCTGAGGTATGACATACAAATCAGACCAGTGGCGAGAGTATAGGTCTGACCAGCCAGAATGTTGCAAGTTTGTTTATTAATATTTTCAAACATGTTTCTTGAAACGAGATCTGGTTGGCAAAATTGTGACCATTGCGAATCGTCTGAAAGGGTGATTTTTGTTCTAGATCATTTTTTAGTGTGATATTGGTCACTTATCCGCTTTTGCGCCATTAACGGCTGGAGAGAGCCAGCCCCGGGGCGTAAAATAGCAGCATCGTGTTTATCTCGCGCCTTGCGCGAATACAGAGGAAATTGAGCTATGAGTAAATGCAGTGCTGATGAAACCCCGGTTTGCTGCTGTATGGATGTTGGTACCATCATGGACAACTCCGATTGCACCGCCTCTTACAGCCGTGTATTCAGCAACCGCGCCGAAGCGGAAGAAACCCTGGCCGCGCTGAGCAAACGTGCACGTGAGGTCGAATCCGATCCGTGCGAAATCAAATCCACCTTTACTGACGTGGACGGCGGTGTGAAGCTGGATATCGACTTTGTGTTCGCCTGCGAGGCGGAAACGCTGATTTTCCAGCTGGGTCTGCGCTAACCTCAACGGCGTAATGCCCTCATCCTGGCCCCTCTCTCACAGAAGAGGGTGCACACTAAAACGGTAACCTTCGGGTTACCGTTTTGCTTTTGTTTTCGCAGAGACATTTTCTTTTTCTTCTCTGTGCCTTAGCTCGCACTTTTTCGTTTCCCTGATTGGCTGAATGTAAAAAAATGGTTAAGACTGTTATCAGGTCAGACCACTTTATGTTTGAGTAAAAAATTTTACAGGGGAAGGTTATGAGTCAGGCGTTACCGCTTATTACCCGTCAGGGCGATCGCATTGCCATTGTCAGTGGATTACGTACGCCATTTGCACGTCAGGCGACAGCGTTTCATGGCATACCGGCTGTCGATCTGGGGAAAATGGTGGTGGGGGAGATGCTGGCTCGCAGCGAAATTCCGCCTGAGGTCATCGAGCAGCTGGTTTTTGGCCAGGTTGTGCAGATGCCTGAAGCACCCAATATTGCGCGCGAAATCGTCCTCGGTACGGGGATGAACGTCCACACTGATGCCTACAGCGTCAGCCGGGCATGTGCTACCAGCTTCCAGGCGGTGGCTAACGTGGCTGAAAGCCTGATGGCAGGTACCATTCGCGCTGGGATCGCCGGCGGGGCGGACTCCTCTTCGGTTCTGCCGATTGGGGTCAGTAAAAAGCTGGCCCGGATCCTGGTTGACGCCAACAAAGCCCGTACCGTCGGTCAGAAACTCAAACTTTTCTCACGCTTACGCCTGCGTGACCTCATGCCTGTACCGCCCGCAGTGGCGGAGTATTCCACCGGTCTGAGAATGGGCGATACCGCCGAGCAGATGGCAAAAACTTACGGGATCACCCGTGAGCAGCAGGATGCGCTGGCTCATCGCTCACATCAGCTGGCGGCGAAAGCCTGGTCGGAAGGCAAACTGGCTGATGAAGTCATGACGGCGTACATCCCGCCATACCGTGAACCGCTCTCAGAAGATAACAATATTCGCGGCAGTTCGACGATGGCGGATTACGCCAGGCTCCGTCCGGCATTTGACCGCAAACACGGTACCGTCACGGCCGCCAACAGTACTCCGCTGACGGACGGTGCCGCCGCAGTGATCCTGATGACGGAATCCCGTGCCAAAGAGCTGGGCATAAAACCGCTGGGCTACCTGCGCAGCTACGCCTTCACGGCGATTGATGTGTGGCAGGACATGTTGTTAGGGCCGGCGTGGTCCACACCGCTGGCGCTGGAACGCGCGGGACTTACCCTCGCGGATTTAACCCTCATTGATATGCACGAAGCCTTTGCCGCACAAACCCTGGCAAACATACAACTGCTGGCGAGTGAGCGTTTCGCGCGCGATGTTCTTGGCCGGGCGCATGCCACTGGCGAAGTGGATCAGAGCAAATTTAACGTCCTGGGTGGCTCCATCGCCTACGGTCATCCATTTGCGGCGACGGGGGCGAGGATGATCACCCAGACATTACATGAGTTACGCCGCCGGGGCGGTGGTTTTGGTCTCGTAACCGCCTGCGCAGCGGGTGGTCTGGGCGCGGCAATGGTTCTGGAGGCTGAATAATGGATATGCCATCTGCATTTAATCTGACGGTACGCCTCGATAACGTCGCCGTTATTACTATCGATGTTCCCAACGAAAAGATGAACACCCTGAAAGCCGAGTTCGGCGTTCAGGTGCGCGCGATGCTAAAGCAGATCCGCGAGAACAAAGCGATTCGCGGCCTGGTGTTTATCTCAGCGAAACCGGACAACTTTATTGCCGGAGCCGATATCAACATGATTGCCAGGGCGCAAAACGCTCAGGAAGCCGAAGAGCTGGCGCGTCAGGGGCAACAGGTCATGGCGGAGATCCATGCGCTGTCTATCCCGGTCATCGCGGCGATCCACGGTGCCTGTCTGGGCGGTGGGCTGGAGCTGGCGTTGGCCTGTCACAGCCGCATTTGTACCGACGATGCGAAAACCGTTTTGGGCCTGCCTGAAGTACAGTTAGGCCTCCTGCCAGGCTCCGGCGGGACGCAGCGTCTGCCGCGTCTGGTTGGGGTCAGCACTGCGCTGGAAATGATATTAACCGGCAAACAACTGCGTGCCCGTCAGGCGCTGAAAGCCGGCCTGGTCGACGAGGTGGTTCCTCACGCCATTTTGCTTGAGGCGGCGGTTGAACTGGCGCTCAAAGGACGGCAGGCAAAACGTCCTCTGCCGGTGCGTGAGCGCGTGCTGGCCGGGCCACTGGGCCGCACACTCCTGTTCAGCATGGCGGGCAAGAAAACCGAACAAAAAACCAAAGGTAACTACCCGGCGGCGAAACGTATCCTTGAGGTTATTGAAGTGGGCTTATCTCAGGGCAGCAGCAGCGGCTATGCCGCAGAAGCAAAAGCCTTTGGCGAGCTGGCGATGACGCCGCAGTCTCAGGCGCTGCGTAACATCTTTTTTGCCAGTACAGAGGTAAAAAAAGACCCCGGCAGCGAGGCGCAGCCTGCCCCGCTGCATGCCATTGGCGTACTGGGTGGCGGGCTGATGGGGGGCGGAATATCTTTTGTTACCGCCAGCAAAGGCAAATTGCCTGTACGTATCAAAGACATCAATGCGAAAGGAATCAATCACGCGCTGCAGTACAGCTGGCAGAACCTTGATCAAAAGGTTAAACGCCGCCATATCAAGGCCAATGAGCGTGATAAAACCCTGGCACTGATCTCCGGCACGACAGATTACAGCGGTTTTGCCCATCGCGATCTGGTGATTGAAGCGGTGTTTGAAGACCTGGCGCTTAAGCAGCAGATGGTGGCTGACGTTGAGCAACATTGCGCACCCCATACCATTTTTGCGTCGAACACCTCGTCATTGCCCATTGGCGATATTGCGGCCAGAGCCCAGCGTCCGGAGCAGGTGATTGGCCTGCACTATTTCAGTCCGGTTGAAAAAATGCCGCTGGTGGAGGTTATCCCGCACGCCAGCACCAGCCCACAAACCGTTGCTACCGTGGTTAAACTGGCCAAAATGCAGGGGAAAACACCGATAGTGGTGGCGGACAAAGCCGGCTTTTACGTTAACCGCATTCTGGCGCCTTATATAAATGAAGCGATGCGGCTTCTGACGGAAGGGGAGAAGATCGAACACGTCGACGAGGCGCTGGTGAAGTTTGGGTTCCCCGTTGGCCCAATCCAACTTTTGGATGAGGTGGGAATTGACACCGGCACTAAAATTATACCTGTGCTGGAAGATGCTTATGGAGATCGTTTTAGCCCGCCTGCAAACATTGTTTCTGCAATTTTGAAGGACGATCGCAAAGGCAGAAAAAATGAACGCGGTTTCTATCTTTACGGCGCGAAAGGGCGTAAAAGCAAGAAACAGGTCGACCCTTCGGTTTATGGGCTTATTCCGACAACCGGTCAGGGAAAACTGTCATCCGTTCAATGTGCTGAACGGTGTGTGATGATGATGCTTAATGAAGCGGCACGCTGCTTTGGTGAGCAGGTGATTAAAAGCGCGCGCGATGGTGACATCGGTGCGGTATTTGGCATTGGTTTCCCGCCGTTCCTCGGCGGCCCGTTCCGTTACATGGACACTCTCGGTGCGGGTGAAGTGGTTGCAATCCTGCAACGTCTGGCCTCGCAATACGGTCCGCGGTTTACACCGTGTGACGAATTATTGCAGATGGCGGAACGGGGCCAGACATTTTGGCCTTCAAGGGAAACTGTCCTCGTAAGTTGAGGTCAAAAAAGGGTAAATCCTGAAGTGTATGAACCTGTTTTGGCGATTTTGTAAACAGAGATTGACTATACTTACGCCATTGAGGTAAAAAACAGCGTTTCATTCACCGAATGGATCAGGCACAATGCCCGACCATCGGGTTTTCTACCTCGGAGCGGTAATCGCGGGTAGTCAACGCCGGTGATTCTGGTTAACAAAAGCGGTGCAATATGCAAGTTTTTATCATGCGTCACGGCGACGCGGCACTCGATGCCGCCAGTGACTCAGTACGTCCTTTGACCGTCTGTGGCTGCGACGAATCTCGTCTGATGGCGACCTGGCTTAAAGGTCAAAAAGTGGACATCGAACGCGTTCTGGTGAGTCCGTTCCTGCGTGCAGAACAGACGCTGGAAGTGGTGGGGGAGTGTATGAACCTGCCAGCCAGTGTGGATGTTCTCCCGGAACTCACTCCGTGCGGTGATGTCGGCCTTGTCAGCGTTTATCTTCAGGCGCTGTGCAATGAAGGTGTCGCTTCCGCGCTGGTCATTTCCCACCTGCCACTCGTTGGCTATCTGGTATCTGAGCTGTGCCCGGGCGAGACGCCGCCGATGTTCACGACTTCCGCCATTGCCAACGTCGCTCTCGACGAAACGGGCAAAGGGGTCTTCAACTGGCAAATGAGTCCGTGCAATCTGAAGATGGCAAAAGCTATCTGATGTGACGTGCGATATGGCGGGGAGCAGAACATGCCTCCCGCCGTCCTGTCAGGGTAATTCTGGCGGCTGCCACTCTTCTACTTCAATCAACACCAGTAATGCGGCATCTCCGCCGTACTCTTTGGGTGCCTGATGAAACGCCATCACGTGGGGATGCTGAGCCAGCCACAGCGGTGTTTGTTGCTTCAGGATATGTTTGCCGTGGCCGTGCATCACGCAGGCGCAGAAAACATGTTCGCGACGACAGGCGGCAATTAACGCGCCCAGCTCCTGCTTCGCCTGCATCTGCGTCAAACCGTGCAGATCAAGAAACAGTTCGGGCGAGTAATCCCCCCGGCGTAATTTTTTCAGCTCAAAGTGGCTGACATCTTCCCGTACGTACTTCACCGCGCCCTGCGTATTGAGCAGGGGCTGAAATTCATCTGAAAAATAGTGGCTATTATCCGCCTGCTCCTGGAGCAATCGCTTGACCGGGACTTCCGTGATTTTTTTGCGCATCGGACGGTGGACAATGATGTCCTGCTTGATTTGACGCGTCCCGGTCATCAGCTGACGGAAGAGCGCCTGATCCTCCTCGCTAAGGGATGTTTTCTTTTTCATGGGTCATTCTCATCTCGTATTTCCGACAGTGTACCCGACTAAACGCATTTTTTAACCTCAAGCGCGACGCGTCATTGCTGATTTATCGCCGTCTTCATGGCAAACTAGCCGCCGAAAATTATGCGAGCATGCCCTGGAGGAAAGAGTGGATAAAATTTTTGTCGATGAAGCAGTAAACGAGCTGCATACCATACAGGACATGTTGCGCTGGTCGGTTAGCCGCTTCAGCGCCGCAAATATCTGGTACGGGCACGGTACCGATAACCCGTGGGATGAGGCCGTTCAACTGGTGCTGCCGTCCCTCTACCTGCCGCTCGACATTCCGGAAGACATGCGTACCGCACGCCTGACCTCCAGCGAAAAGCACCGTATCGTGGAGCGTGTTATCCGCCGCGTTAACGAGCGCATTCCGGTTGCCTATCTGACCAACAAAGCCTGGTTCTGTGGACACGAGTTCTATGTTGATGAACGCGTTCTGGTGCCGCGCTCGCCGATTGGCGAACTGATCAACAACCACTTTGAAGGCCTGATTAACCATCAGCCAGAGCATATTCTTGATATGTGTACCGGCAGCGGCTGTATCGCGATTGCCTGTGCGTACGCCTTCCCGGAAGCGGAAGTGGATGCCGTGGATATCTCCACCGATGCGCTGGCTGTGACCGAGCACAATATTGAAGAGCACGGTCTGATCCATCACGTTACGCCAATCCGCTCCGATCTGTTCCGCGATCTGCCAACGCTGCAGTACGATCTGATCGTCACCAACCCGCCGTATGTAGATGCAGAAGACATGTCCGATCTGCCAAACGAATATCGCCACGAGCCGGAGCTGGGTCTGGCGTCAGGCTCTGATGGCCTGAAGCTTACCCGTCGTATTCTGGCCTGCGCGCCGGATTATCTGACCGACGACGGTGTTCTGATTTGTGAAGTGGGCAACAGCATGGTACATCTGATAGAGCAGTACCCGGATGTGCCGTTCACCTGGCTTGAGTTCGATAACGGCGGTGACGGCGTCTTTATGCTGACCAAAGCGCAACTGCTTGACGCGCGCGAATACTTCAGCATTTACAAAGATTAATCCAGCGGGCTTCGGCCCGTTTCACAACGCTCAAACACAAATAACGACATCGGAGCCGTGATGGCAGGAAACAGTATTGGACAATTATTCCGGGTGACCACCTTTGGTGAATCGCACGGGCTGGCACTGGGCTGTATCGTTGACGGCGTACCGCCAGGCATCGAACTGACCGAAGCCGATTTACAGCACGACCTCGACCGTCGTCGTCCGGGGACTTCTCGCTACACCACGCAGCGTCGCGAACCGGACCAGGTCAAAATTCTTTCCGGCGTTTTCGAAGGCCGCACCACCGGCACCAGCATCGGGCTGCTGATTGAAAATACCGATCAGCGTTCGCAGGATTACGGCGCCATCAAAGATGTGTTCCGTCCCGGACACGCCGATTACACCTACGAACAAAAGTATGGCTTCCGTGATTATCGCGGCGGCGGACGTTCGTCTGCCCGTGAAACCGCGATGCGCGTTGCGGCAGGGGCTATCGCCAAAAAATACCTGCAGCAGAAATTTGGCATTGTGATCCGCGGCTGTCTGACCCAGATGGGCGATATTCCACTGGCTATCAAAGACTGGGATTTGGTCGAGCAAAATCCGTTCTTCTGTGCCGATGCAGATAAGCTGGAAGCGCTGGACGAACTGATGCGTGGCCTGAAAAAAGAGGGCGACTCCATTGGTGCCAAAGTCACCGTCGTGGCTGATGGCGTACCGCCAGGCTGGGGTGAACCGGTATTTGACCGTCTGGATGCGGACATCGCTCACGCACTGATGAGCATCAACGCGGTGAAGGGCGTAGAAATTGGCGACGGTTTTGACGTCGTTGCGCTGCGGGGCAGCCAGAACCGCGACGAAATCACCAAAGACGGTTTCCAGAGCAACCACGCGGGCGGTATCCTCGGCGGTATCAGCAGCGGTCAGCAGATTATTGCCAATATTGCGCTGAAACCGACCTCCAGCATTACCGTGCCAGGCCACACGATTAACCGCTCTGGCGAAGAAGTTGAGATGATCACTAAAGGACGTCACGATCCTTGTGTGGGGATCCGTGCGGTGCCGATTGCAGAAGCGATGCTGGCGATCGTACTGATGGATCACTTCCTGCGCCAGCGCGCGCAGAATGCGGATGTGACGACCACCATTCCACGCTGGTAAACATGAAAAAAACCGTCATTGCTCTGCTGGCACTGCTTGCCAGTGGAGCCAGTCTGGCCGCGACGCCATGGCAGAAAATTACCCATCCTGTGGCGGGCAGCGCGCAGTCAATTGGCGCGTTCTCGAACGGCTGTATCGTTGGGGCACAGGAACTTCCGCTGCAGTCCGATACCTATCAGGTGATGCGTACCGACCAGCGTCGTTATTTTGGCCACCCGGATCTGGTGCTGTTTATCCAGCGTCTGGGAAACCAGGTGCATAACCTGGGGCTGGGCACGATGCTGATTGGCGATATGGGGATGCCTGCTGGCGGTCGGTTCAACGGCGGACACGCCAGTCACCAGACCGGTCTCGATGTCGATATCTTCCTGCAACTGCCGAAAGCGCGCTGGAGTTCAGCCCAGTTGCTGAAACCGCAGGCGCTGGATCTGGTGGCGCGCGACGGTAAAAACGTCGTGCCATCGTTGTGGACGCAGGACGTCTTCAGCATGATTAAGCTGGCGGCGAAAGATAACGATGTCACGCGGATTTTCGTGAACCCGGCCATCAAGCAGCAGCTCTGCCTGGATGCCGGCACCGATCGCGACTGGCTGCGTAAAGTGCGCCCGTGGTTCCAGCATCGTGCACATATGCACGTTCGTCTGCGCTGCCCGGCAAACAGCCTGGAATGTGAAGATCAGCCGTTACCCCCGCCAGGTGATGGCTGTGGTGCGGAACTGCAGAGCTGGTTTGAGCCGGCAAAACCTGGAACCTCTAAGCCTGAGAAGAAGACACCGCCTCCGTTGCCGCCTTCCTGCCAGGCGCTACTGGATGAGCATGTACTTTAATGGATAATTTCGTCGAACTGTTTATGGTGTCGCCGCTTCTGCTGGTGGTGCTTTTCTTTGTGGCGATGCTGGCCGGGTTTATTGATGCTCTGGCGGGCGGCGGTGGTTTGTTAACCGTACCGGCGCTGCTGGCCGCGGGCATGAGCCCGGCACAGGCGCTCGCCACTAACAAGCTTCAGGCGTGCGGCGGCTCGCTCTCCGCGTCGCTCTATTTTATTCGCCGTAAGGTCGTCAGTCTGGCTGACCAGAAGCTCAATATTCTGATGACCTTTATTGGCTCGACCTCGGGTGCACTGCTGGTTCAGCATGTACAGTCCGATATTCTGCGGCAGATCCTCCCCATTCTGGTTATCTGCATCGGTCTCTACTTTTTGTTGATGCCAAAGCTCGGGGAAGAAGACCGGCAGCGTCGTCTGCATGGCCTGCCGTTCGCTCTTATCGCGGGTGGCTGCGTCGGGTTTTACGATGGCTTCTTTGGCCCCGGAGCAGGCTCGTTCTATGCCCTTGCGTTCGTGACGCTGGCCGGCTTTAACCTCGCTAAATCCACCGCCCACGCCAAAGTGCTCAATGCGACGTCAAACGTCGGCGGCCTGCTGCTGTTTATCATTGGTGGCAAAGTTATCTGGGCAACCGGGTTTGTGATGATGGCAGGGCAGTTTTTAGGCGCACGTGCGGGCTCGCGTCTGGTATTAAGCAAAGGACAGAAGCTCATTCGCCCGATGATTGTTGTCGTCTCAGCGGTCATGAGTGCCAAACTGCTTTATGACAGCCATGGACAAGAGATCCTCACCTGGCTGGGAATGAATTAATGAACACAACGCATAAATACGAACAGCTGATTGAGATTTTTGATGGCTGTTTTGCTGATGATTTTAATACCCGTCTGATTAAAGGCGACGACGAACCGATCTATCTTCCTGCTGATGCGGACGTGCCGTATAACCGTATCGTGTTCGCGCACGGCTTTTACGCCAGCGGGTTACACGAGATTTCGCACTGGTGTATAGCGGGGAAAGCGCGTCGTGAGCAGGTGGACTTCGGATACTGGTATTGTCCGGACGGCCGTGACGCCGCCACGCAGAGCCAGTTTGAAGATGTGGAGGTGAAACCGCAGGCGCTGGAATGGTTATTCTGTGTGGCGGCAGGTTTCCCGTTCAACGTCAGCTGTGACAACCTCGAAGGAGAGGTCGAGCCAGACCGTATTCTCTTCCAGCGCCGCGTTCATGCGCAGGTGATGGAGTATCTTGAGAAAGGCATCCCGGAACGCCCGGCGCGCCTGATCGAGGCCTTACAGAATTATTACCACACGCCGGAGATCACGGCGGAATGCTTCCCTTGGCCGGAAGATCTTTAACAGAGGAAAGAAGATGATCGCAGAATTTGAATCACGCATTCTGGCGTTAATTGATGACATGGTGGAACACGCCAGTGATGATGAGCTGTTCGCCAGCGGTTATCTGCGTGGTCACCTGACGCTGGCTGTCGCTGAGCTGGAAGCAGGGGACGATCACTCTGCCGAGGCCATTCATGATGAAGTGAGCCGCAGCCTGGAGAAAGCGATCCAGGCAGGGGAACTCTCTCCGCGAGACCAGTCATTAGTGCTGGGTATGTGGGACACCCTGTTCCAGCAGGCAAAAGCCAGGTAGTCATTTTCCTCCCTCTCCCGGTGGGAGAGGGAGGACATCGGCCCGCACGTTACTTCACCCTTTTTCCTTTCAGTAACTTCCGTACCCACAAACGGTTGGGATTGAGCCCCGCAAGCGTAACGCTGTCCAGCGGAACGGGCTCATCACTCATCTGTGCCGCCAGCACTTCGGCCAGCAACGGCGCTGAGCACAATCCCCGTGAACCGAGCCCCCCGAGCATAAACAGCTGCGGATAAACTGGCGCACTCACCGCGGTATCACGGTTTTCAGCAAGATCCTGATAGGCCTCAAGCGTTGCTTCATAGTCAGGCACATTTCCCGCCATCGGCAGATGGTCCCGGGTGGCGCAGCGTACGCCACAGCGCGCGTCACCGGCGCTGGTATCAACCTCTTTTGCCCAGTCGGCCTGCGGGAAGCAGTTGAGCAGGCGCTGGCGATTTTGCTGCTGATCGTCTTCGCTGTAGCGCATGTCGGTCTCACCGCGATGGTAGCTGGCACCAATGCAGTGGTGGCCGTTGGACGGATTTTGTGGCGTCAGATAGCCGTCGTAGCAGAGTACCTGCTTCAGTTTTTCCAGCGCTGGCGAGGTGGGGATATGGCTGACCTGGCCGCCGACAGGGTAAAGCGGCAGCTTTTCCGTCTGGATGAACTGGCTGATAGGGTGACCGTTGGCCAGCACTACGCAGGTATGCTGCGCCACGTCTCCCGTGGTGAAATGCAGGTTCCAGTGCTCCGTGTGGTGAAGTGAGGCGACCTGGCGGGAATAGTGCACCGTCAACCCGCGCGACTGCGCCAGCGCAATGGCTGCCGTCGTCAGATCTGCCGGACACAGCCAGCCACCGAGCGGATAGTGGATACCGTCGCAGCCCGTATTGACGCCCGCGGTTTCGGTTATCTGCTGCGCATTCACCGCCCGGGCAATTTCGAGCGGCAGACCCAGCGACAACATGTGCGCGATTTTTTGCTGGCTCTTCTCATCCCAGCCCAGTTGCGTAACGCCACACCAGTCGTGGTCAAACGCCACAGGCAGGGCATCATACAGGCGCCGGGCAAAGGTAAAGGCTACCGGGAAAAACTGGCTCAGCGCCGGATCGTGAGCGCTTAACAGTGGGTAGAGCGCCCCCTGGCGGTTGCCGGAAGCGCCCTTTGCCGGCGCGTCGTCGGCGCAGTAGAGCGTTACCTGCCAGCCACGGTGTAAAAGCGCGAGCGAAAGCAGGGCGCTGGCAATCCCGCCGCCGACAATTGCTACCTCTCGTGAAGTGCTGGCGCTGCGTGAAAACCAGGGCGTCTGAGCGGGGATCTCCAGCATCTGATCCATTCTTCCGACCAGCATGTCGCGCTTGCGACCAAAACCTTTGGTCTTTTGCATGGTAAAGCCGGCCTCCTGCAATCCGCGGCGGACAAAGCCTGCCGAGGTGAAGGTCGCGAGCGTTGCGCCAGGACGTGCCAGGCGTGCCATTGCGTTAAACAGATGCTGGCTCCACATGTCCGGATTCTTGGCGGGGGCAAAACCATCGAGGAACCATGCGTCCACTTTCTGGTTCATCGAATCATCAAGCTTATCGGTCAGATCATTGATGTCGCCGAGCCACAGATCCAGCGTGACGCGCCCGCCGTCCAGCAGCAGACGATGGCAACCGCCGAGGTGCGGCGGCCACTGCGCCTGAAGCTGCTCCGCCCATGGCGCAAGTTCCGGCCAGTGTTGATGGGCCAGACGAAGGTCATGCGCGGTGAGCGGAAATTTTTCAAAACTGATGAAATGTAATCTTTGCAGTGTAGCGTCAGGGTGAGCAGCGTGAAACTGATCGAACATCTGCCAGAGGGTGAGAAAATTCAGACCGGTACCAAACCCGCTCTCGGCGACCACGAACAGACTGCGCGGATGCGTGGGGAAACGGGCGTTTAACTGGTTTCCGTCGAGGAAAACATAGCGGGTTTCTTCCAGTCCGTTATCATTAGAAAAGTAGACGTCATCAAAATCTCGGGAAACAGGTGTACCCTCAGCGTTGAATTCGAGGTTGGCGGGTTGTATAGCGTTTTGTTTCACGTAAGTTACTCGTCTGACAGGCAGTGACACGATCTTAACGATGTGCGTCCATCGGTGCAAATTTCCGCAGAAAATGTCTGATCGGACTTGTTCGGCGTACAAGTGTACGCTATTGTGCGACTCGAAACTTAATATAGTGCGACTTACAGAGGTATTGAATGAAACGTGCAGTGATTACTGGCCTGGGCATCGTTTCCAGCATCGGTAATAACCAGCAGGAAGTCCTGGCATCTCTGCGTGAAGGACGCTCCGGGATCACTTTCTCTGAAGAGTTTAAAGATTCAGGTATGCGTAGCCACGTATGGGGTAACGTCAAACTGGACACCACCGGTTTGATTGACCGTAAAGTGGTTCGTTTCATGAACGATGCCTCTATTTATGCTTATCTCTCCATGCAGGAAGCGATTGCGGATGCGGGTCTGAGCGCGGAAGTTTACCAGAACAACCCACGCGTAGGTCTGATCGCCGGTTCCGGTGGCTCATCTAAAGCGCAGGTTTTTGGTGCCGACGCAATGCGTAGCCCACGTGGTCTGAAAGCGGTAGGTCCTTATGTTGTGACTAAAGCCATGGGTTCAGCGGTTTCCGCTTGCCTGGCGACCCCGTTCAAAATCCACGGCGTTAACTACTCCATCAGCTCTGCCTGTGCGACCTCCGCACACTGCATCGGTAATGCGGTTGAGCAGATCCAGCTGGGTAAACAGGACATCGTGTTTGCTGGCGGCGGCGAAGAACTGGGCTGGGAAATGGCCTGTGAATTCGACGCAATGGGGGCACTGTCCACCAAATATAACGAAACTCCGGATAAAGCATCCCGTACCTATGATGCGCACCGTGACGGTTTCGTTATCGCAGGCGGCGGCGGTATGGTTGTGGTTGAAGAGCTGGAGCACGCGCTGGCACGTGGTGCGCACATCTACGCTGAGATCGTGGGCTACGGTGCAACGTCTGACGGCGCTGACATGGTGGCTCCATCCGGTGAAGGCGCAGTGCGCTGCATGAAGATGGCGATGCACGGCGTTGACACGCCAATCGACTACCTGAACTCCCACGGTACCTCTACTCCGGTAGGCGACGTGAAAGAGCTGGGTGCGATCCGTGAAGTGTTCGGTGACAACAGCCCGGCTATCTCTGCGACCAAAGCCATGACCGGTCACTCTCTGGGTGCTGCTGGCGTTCAGGAAGCGATCTACTCTCTGCTGATGCTGGAAAATGGCTTTATCGCCCCAAGCATCAACATTGACGAGATGGACGAGCAGGCCGCAGGTCTGAACATCGTGACCCAGCCAAAAGAAGCGACACTGACTACCGTCATGTCCAACAGCTTCGGTTTCGGCGGTACTAACGCCACGCTGGTGATGCGTAAGTACAACGCATAAGTTCTGACTGATTCAAAAGGGGAGCCTGACGGCTCCCTTTTTTTATGCATTGACAAGCGGCTGATCTCGCAGGCAAACTTCCTACCTCAACATTATCCTCACGATAATGCGTAAGCGTTCAACGTCAACCAACGCACCTAAATCCTGGTTATCAGGAAGAGGGGGCGTGGTTTTTCCCCGCCTTACTCTTCATTTCGGAGTAAAGCATGACTGCAGTCACTCAAACAGAAACAACCTCTTCAGCGAACGTCTCGCTGTTTCGCATCGCGTTTGCGGTGTTCCTGACCTATATGACCGTCGGCCTGCCGCTGCCGGTGATCCCGCTGTTTGTTCATCAGGAGCTGGGCTATGGCAACACCATGGTCGGCGTCGCCGTGGGTATTCAGTTCCTGGCTACGGTATTAACCCGCGGTTATGCCGGACGTCTGGCGGATCAGCACGGGGCAAAACGCTCGGCGTTACAGGGCATGTTCGCCTGTGGTCTGGCAGGAGGTGCATGGCTGCTGGCCGCTCTTCTGCCGGTTGACGCTGCGTATAAATTTGCGCTGCTGATCGTGGGGCGTTTAATCCTGGGCTTTGGTGAAAGCCAGCTCCTGACCGGTACGCTGACATGGGGTATGGGACTGGTGGGGCCTGCGCGCTCCGGCAAAGTCATGTCCTGGAATGGCATGGCCATTTATGGCGCGCTTGCCGCAGGTGCCCCGCTCGGGTTGCTTATCCACAGCCACTTTGGCTTTGCCGCGCTGGCAGCGACCACTCTGATACTGCCGCTGCTGGCATGGGCATTCAACGGTCCGGTGCGTAAAGTCCCTGCCCATAAAGGGGAGCGCCCGTCTTTGTGGAGCGTGGTGGGTCAAATCTGGCAGCCGGGCCTTGGCCTGGCCCTGCAGGGCGTCGGTTTTGCGGTAATCGGTACGTTCGTCTCGCTCTACTTTGTGAGCCGCGGCTGGGCGATGGCAGGTTTTACGCTGACCGCCTTTGGTGGCGCATTTGTCTTAATGCGCGTGCTGTTCGGCTGGATGCCGGATCGTTTTGGCGGCGTGAAGGTTGCAGTGGCATCACTGGTGATTGAAACCCTGGGTTTGCTATTACTGTGGAATGCACCCGTTGCGTCCGTAGCGTTGTTAGGCGCGGCGTTGACCGGCTGCGGATGCTCGCTTATTTTCCCGGCGCTGGGTGTGGAGGTGGTAAAGCGTGTCGCCCCGCAGGTGCGTGGCACGGCGCTTGGCGGCTATGCGGCGTTTCAGGATATCTCATACGGGGTAACCGGGCCGCTGGCAGGTCTGTTAGCGACATCGTTCGGGTATCCGTCTGTTTTCCTGGCGGGCGCGGTTGCAGCGGTTGTGGGCATTGTGGTGACGCTGGTGGCGTTTCGTCAGTCTTAGCGGTTAAGTGCCGGGGCGGCAAGCCTTCCCCGGTATGCTGTCGGCCCGGCAGGCGTAGCGCCACCGGGCGAAACCGTTATGCGACCAGCCAGAAAATCGCCAGTGCAATCATTAACGCAATAAACATCAACCCTGGACGGGCAGAGAGGGTTCTGAACGTTTCCACCACCGGCGCAAACAGCGGATTGTAGATTGGCTGAATGTTTCGTGCTTCCGGCACGCCCCCTTCGCGTTCGGCGCGGCGAACGAAAATCTGATTGAGCACATCCTGCACTTGCGCGGTGGTCAGTACCGTTTGCGGTGTGGCCTGCCAGGTTTGCTGGGCGTAATCACGAATGGCGTCAAATTCGTTCGGCTCCAGCGGCTGCTTAAGTGCCGCCTGAACCGTGTGCAGGGTTGGAGCGGTCTGGGTGCTGAGCGTCTGACGCGCCTGTAGCCAGGTCACCAGATGCGTAAACTGTTTCGCCGGGATCAGCTCGCCCGCTTTTACGCCGGAGAGTTCCAGCATTGATTGCCAGATAAGCTTCGTCGGTTCGCCGGTGGCGGCGGCCAGCTTGGTCACCATCTGCTTGAGCGTATTGTGCTCGGCAGGCAGCAGCGGACGCTCGGTCGCAGGGCGTTGCTGAGGCTGTGGAATTGACAGCTGATTGGTTTGCAGCAGCGTCAGTACGGTTTTGAGCTGTTCCGGGGTCAGCTGGCTCAGGGCGGTCTGACCAAACTGCTGGCGAATAAAATCACTCACCGCCTGGCGGTTATTTCCCTGGCCCAACAGCTCGGTCAGCTGCGAGACAATCTGGCGTGTGCTGTGATTCTGCTGTGCAGTATCAATCCGCTGGTTCAGGTTTTGCTCGGCAGCAGGGAAATGGCGCGACTGCAAAGGTGCGTCGTTCCTGACACCTAAATCGTGCTTTACCCCAGCCCAGACTTCCGCGTTTTGCTGCGACGTCAGCGCGATCAGACGCGTGATCAGTCGCTCCAGCACGGTGCGCTGTTGTGTGGATAGCGGTTGTTCGCCTGCAACGTTTGGTGTGACAGGGCCTTCACCCGGAGGGCGCGGCGGCGTACCTGAAATGGGCTGCATCGTCAAAAATCCTTAAAGTCAAAACTCAGCGTAAACCTGGCAGACGTATATGCCTGGCGGCCAGATTATGGCACACTTGATGGGTTTTCTTCCTCTCAAACAGGTACTCAGACGTGAAAATCCTCGTTGATGAAAATATGCCTTATGCCCGCGAGCTCTTTAGCCGCCTCGGCAACGTTAAGGCTGTCCCGGGTCGGCCGATCCCGGTAAACGAGCTGGATGATGCAGACGCGCTGATGGTGCGCTCGGTAACCAAAGTAAATGAGGCGTTGCTCTCCGGCAAAGCGGTGAAATTTGTCGGGACCGCAACGGCAGGGACGGATCATGTGGATGATAAATGGCTTAAGCAGGCGGGGATCGGTTTTTCAGCCGCGCCGGGCTGCAACGCCATTGCGGTCGTGGAATATGTCTTCTCCTCCCTGCTGATGCTGGCAGAGCGCGACGGTTTTGCGTTGCAGGACCGTACCGTCGGGATTGTTGGTGTGGGCAACGTGGGCGGGCGCCTGCATAAACGCCTTGAGGCGTTAGGCATTCGCACTCTGCTGTGCGATCCGCCGCGTAAAGACAACGGTGATGAAGGCGACTTCCGTTCGCTGGATGAACTGGTTGCACAGTGCGATGTGATCACTTTCCATACGCCGCTGTTTAAAGAGGGGCCTTATAAGTCGCAGCACCTTGCTGACGAAGCCCTGATCCGTCGTCTGAAGCCTGGCACTATTCTGATAAATGCCTGCCGGGGTCCGGTGGTCGATAACCTTGCGCTGCTGAAATGTCTGGACGAGGGGCAAGCGCTTAGCGTGGTGCTGGACGTCTGGGAGCCGGAGCCTGAGCTTAACGTTGCGCTGCTTAACAAGGTGGACGTCGCAACGGCGCATATTGCCGGTTATACCCTTGAAGGAAAAGCCCGCGGCACAACGCAGGTCTTTGAGGCCTATAGCGCCTTTATCGGCCATCCACAGCAGGTGGCGCTGGATACCTTACTGCCTGCCCCTGAGTTTGGCCGCATCACCCTGCACGGGCCACTCGATCAGGCAACGCTGAAACGACTGGTCCATTTGGTGTATGATGTGCGCCGCGATGACGCGCTGCTGCGTAAAGTGGCGGGTATTCCGGGTGAGTTTGATAAGCTGCGCAAGAACTATGTTGAGCGCCGCGAGTGGTCTTCCCTGTATGTGATTTGCGACGACGCAACGGCTGCGACGCAGCTGCATAAACTGGGTTTTAACGCCGTTCATCACCCGGCACATTAATGTCTTCTTAATGCTCCCTGTTGGATACTCCGACAGGGACGCTTTTTTATTTCTGGAGTAAACCACCATGTCTGAAGGCTGGAACATTGCCATTTTAGGTGCCACGGGTGCCGTGGGTGAAGCCCTGCTCGAAACCCTTGCTGAGCGTCAGTTCCCGGTGGGTGATATCTATGCGCTGGCGCGTACAGATAGCGCGGGTGAACATCTGCGTTTTGGCGGTAAATCTGTCATGGTTCAGGATGCGGCCGGGTTCGACTGGACTCAGGCGCAGCTGGCGTTTTTTGCAGCCGGTGCTGAGGCTACGGCGTCTTACATTGAAGAGGCCACCAACTCGGGTTGTCTGGTGATTGATTTAAGCGGCCTGTTCGCGCTTGAGCCGGATGTGCCGCTGGTGGTGCCGGATGTGAACCCGTTTGTGCTGGCAGACTACCGAAACCGCAACGTTATCGCCGTACCGAACAGCCTGACCAGTCAGCTGCTTACCGCGCTGAAACCGCTGATCGACGAAGGCGGCCTGTCGCGTATCTTCGTCACCAGCCTGCTGTCTGCGTCTGCCAACGGCAAGCAAGCGGTTAACGCACTGGCCGGGCAGAGTGCGAAATTGCTGAGCGGCGTTCCGATTGATGAAGACGACTATTTTGGTCGCCAGCTGGCGTTTAACATGCTGCCACTGCTGCCGGATCGCGAAGGCAGCGTGCGAGAAGAACGCCGTATTGTCGATGAAGTCCGTAAAATTCTGCAGGATGACGGCCTGATGATCTCTGCCAGCTGCGTGCAGTCTCCTGTCTTCTACGGCCACGCGCAGATGGTCGGTTTTGAAGCGCTGCGCCCGCTCGCCGCAGAAGAAGCGCGTGACGCGTTTGGTCGTGGTGAGGATATCGCCCTCTCCGAAGAGAGTGAGTTCCCGACGCAGGTTGGTGATGCGACCGGTAGCGCACATCTGTCTGTTGGCTGCGTGCGTAACGATTACGGAATGCCTGAGCAGATCCAGTTCTGGTCAGTTGCCGATAACGTTCGCTTTGGCGGCGCGCTGATGGCGGTGAAAATTGCGGAGAAACTCGTGCAGGAGTACCTGTACTGATGTCAGAAGTGGATCACAAGCCTGTTCATAAAATTGCCCTCGGTATTGAGTACGATGGCAGTAAGTATTATGGCTGGCAGCGTCAAAATGAGGTGCGCAGCGTCCAGGAAAAACTGGAAAAAGCGCTCTCTCAGGTGGCGAACGAACCGATAAGCGTTTTCTGTGCCGGGCGTACGGATGCCGGCGTTCATGGCACGGGGCAGGTGGTTCATTTTGAAACCACCGCTGTGCGAAAGGACGCTGCATGGACGCTGGGGGTGAATGCGAATTTACCTGGAGACATTGCGGTTCGTTGGGTTAAAGATGTTCCCGATGATTTTCATGCGCGTTTCAGCGCCACCGCGCGCCGTTACCGCTATGTCATCTACAATCAGCGTCTACGTCCGGCGGTGTTAAGCCAGGGCGTGACGCATTTTTATGAACCGCTTGATGCTGAACGTATGCATCGTGCGGCGCAGTGTCTGATTGGTGAAAATGACTTTACCTCGTTCCGTGCGGTGCAGTGCCAGTCCCGTACGCCGTGGCGTAATGTCATGCACATAAACGTCAGCCGTTATGGCGCGTATGTGGTGGTGGATATCAAAGCCAATGCCTTTGTACATCATATGGTGCGGAATATTGTGGGCAGCCTGATGGAAGTGGGTGCCGGACACCAGCCGGAGAGCTGGATTGCAGAACTGCTGGCAGCGAAGGACAGAACGCTTGCGGCAGCCACGGCGAAAGCGGAAGGGCTGTATCTGGTCTCGGTAGACTATCCGGATCGGTTTGACCTGCCGAAACCGCCAATGGGCCCGCTGTTTTTAGCGGACTAATCAAAGGTGCAATTAAGGCTTAGACAAAATGGACGTAATACGTTTTTTGATTGATTTCATCCTGCATATTGATGTTCACCTGGCGGAGCTGGTCGCGCAGTACGGCGTCTGGGTTTACGCTATTCTGTTCCTCATTCTGTTCTGTGAAACCGGTCTGGTTGTCACCCCGTTCCTGCCGGGGGATTCACTGCTGTTCGTGGCCGGCGCGTTATCCGCGTTACCGACTAACGATTTGAATGTGCATCTGATGGTTGTGTTGATGGTTATCGCCGCGATTATTGGTGATGCGGTGAACTACACGATTGGACGGGTGTTTGGTGAGCGGCTTTTCAGCAATCCGGACTCGAAAATTTTCCGTCGCAGCTATCTCGATAAAACCCATGCGTTCTATGAACGCCATGGCGGCAAAACCATTATCCTTGCCCGTTTTGTGCCTATTGTGCGTACATTTGCACCGTTTGTGGCGGGAATGGGGCATATGTCCTATCGTCACTTTGCGGCATATAACGTTGTTGGCGCGCTGCTGTGGGTGTTGCTGTTTACCTATGCCGGCTACCTGTTTGGCGATCTCCCGGTGGTCCAGGAAAACCTTAAGTTACTGATTGTAGCGATTATTGTGCTTTCGGTACTGCCTGGCGTTATTGAGATTATTCGTCACCGACGTGCGGCAGCAAAGCAAGCGAAGTAAATGCATACTGGCGGTTCGACCACTTTTTTATCCAAAGTTTCGGGCTGTTATGTTTTAATGTGCAACATTCATGGTCTGTTGGAGGCAAAAATGGCATTATTCGCCTCTTATAGCAAAACTGGCATATGACCAGGTTCAGGCAGAAAGGTTATCAATGAGCTGGATTGAACGAATTAAAAGCAACATAACCCCGACTCGTAAAGCGAGCATTCCTGAAGGGGTATGGACGAAGTGTGATAGCTGCGGCCAGGTTCTGTACCGCGCAGAGCTGGAACGCAATCTTGAGGTGTGTCCGAAATGTGACCACCATATGCGTATGACGGCGCGTAATCGCCTGCATAGCCTGCTGGACGAAGGTTCTCTGGTAGAACTGGGTAGCGAGCTTGAGCCAAAAGACGTGCTGAAGTTCCGTGATTCCAAAAAATACAAAGACCGTCTGGCCTCTGCACAGAAAGAGACCGGCGAGAAAGACGCGCTGATCGTCATGAAAGGCACCCTGCACACGATGCCGGTGGTGGCTGCCGCGTTTGAGTTCTCCTTTATGGGTGGCTCAATGGGCTCTGTCGTGGGTGCGCGCTTCGTGCGTGCCGTTGAGCAGGCGCTGGAAGACAACTGCCCGCTGATCTGCTTCTCCGCCTCCGGTGGTGCACGTATGCAGGAAGCGCTGATGTCGCTGATGCAGATGGCGAAAACCTCTGCTGCGCTGGCGAAAATGCAGGAGCGCGGTTTGCCGTACATCTCCGTGCTGACCGACCCGACGATGGGTGGCGTTTCCGCAAGCTTTGCCATGCTGGGCGATCTGAACATCGCTGAGCCGAAAGCGCTGATCGGTTTTGCGGGTCCACGCGTTATCGAACAGACCGTACGTGAAAAACTGCCGCCGGGCTTCCAGCGCAGTGAGTTCCTTATCGAGAAAGGCGCTATCGACATGATCGTCCGCCGTCCGGAGATGCGCCTGAAACTGGCAAGCATCCTGGCGAAGCTGATGAATCTGCCAGCGCCGAACCCGGATGAGCCGCGCGAAGGCGTGGTGGTACCGGATCAGGAACCCGAGGCCTGATAACTGAAAAGGGCAGGGCCGGATGGCGCTGCCCTTTTGCTTTCTCAACTGTTAATGACCGGGCATCATGGAAAATAAAAGCATTCCCCAAGCCACGTCGCCCCTGGCCGCGTGGCTTTCTTATCTGGAAAACCTGCACAGTAAAACCATCGATATGGGGCTTGAGCGCGTAAGCCAGGTTGCCGCGCGTCTCGACGTACTGAAACCAGCGCCGTTTGTGTTCACCGTTGCCGGAACGAACGGTAAAGGCACGACGTGTCGCACGCTGGAATCTGTCCTGATGGCAGCAGGCTATAAGGTTGGTGTTTACAGCTCTCCACACCTCGTGCGGTATACCGAGCGGGTGCGTGTGCAAAATCGCGAGCTGCCGGAATCAGCGCATACCGCCTCTTTCGCGGAAATTGAAGCTGCGCGCGGTGAAATTTCATTAACCTATTTTGAATACGGCACTCTGTCGGCACTGTGGTTGTTTAAGCAGGCGCAGCTGGACGTGGTGATTCTGGAAGTCGGCCTCGGCGGGCGTCTTGATGCCACCAACATGGTGGATGCGGATGTGGCCGTCGTGACCAGCATTGCGCTGGATCATACCGACTGGCTGGGGCCGGATCGCGAAAGCATTGGTCGCGAGAAAGCCGGGATTTTCCGGGCGAATAAACCTGCCGTGGTCGGCGAGCCGGATATGCCTCACACCATTGCAGAGGTGGCGAATGAGACGGGGGCGCGTCTGCTGCGCCGTGGCGTAGAGTGGCAGTATGAGGTTCAGGCAGACGGCTGGCGCTTTAGCGATGCGCAGGGCGCACTGGACAACCTGCCATTGCCGCAGGTGCCGCAGCCTAACGCGGCAACCGCGCTGGCGGCATTGCGTGCAAGCGGTCTGGCGGTGAGCGAGCAGGCGATTCGCGAGGGCATTGAGCGGGCGATCCTGCCCGGGCGTTTCCAGATTGTCAGCGAGTCACCGCGCCTGATCCTCGATGTGGCGCACAACCCGCATGCCGCGGCGTATCTCGCGGGACGTCTCAAATCGTTACCAAAAACCGGGCGCGTGCTGGCGGTTATCGGTATGCTTCATGATAAAGATATTGGCGGTACGCTGGCCTGCATGGAGAGTGTGGTCGATAGCTGGTATTGTGCTCCTCTGGAGGGGCCACGCGGGGCGACCGCTGAGCAGTTGATGGAACATCTCGGCAAAGGCGCAATCTATAATAGCGTGGCTCAGGCCTGGCATGCCGCGATGGCGGATGCTAAACCAGAAGATACCGTGCTGGTGTGTGGCTCGTTCCACACGGTGGCACATGTCATGGAAGTGATGGACGCGGGGAGAACCGGTGGCGAGTAAGTTTCAGAACCGTTTAGCAGGAACAATAGTGCTGGTGGCGCTGGGAGTCATTATTCTTCCGGGCCTGCTCGACGGGCAGAAAAAGCACTATCAGGATGAGTTTGCAGCCATTCCACTGGTACCGAAACCGGGCGATCGCGACGAGCCGGATATGCTGCCTGCGGCGACACAGGCCCTTCCTGCTCAGCCGCCGGAAGGCGCAGCGGAAGAGGTTCGCGCGGGCGATGCGGCTGCGCCGTCTCTTGATCCGTCTCGTCTGGCGGCGAGCAACACCAACGATATCGATCCTGTACCGGTTCCGGTCGTGCAGCCTAAACCGGCTGAGAAACCGAAGCCGGTCGAAAAAACGCAGCCGAAACCGCAGCGTGATAAAACGAGCGAACAGCTTGCCGCAGCGACAGAGACACCGCCTCCGGCGAAACCGGCTCAGCAGGAAGCCGCTCCGACGGGCAAAGCCTACGTCGTGCAGCTGGGTGCGCTGAAAAATGCCGATAAGGTCAATGAGGTGGTGGGTAAACTGCGCAGTGCGGGATATCGTGTTTACACTTCACCTTCCACGCCGGTACAGGGTAAAATTACCCGTATTCTCGTGGGGCCAGAAGCGTCCAAAGATAAGCTTAAAGGATCGCTGGGTGAGCTGAAGCAGATCTCCGGCCTGAGCGGTGTGGTGATGAGCTACAGCGCGAACTAACCCCTCCCTCACCCTTATCCTTTCTATGAGGAGAGGGTGGGGGGAAGAGTGACGGCAGACGTCCACAGAGACGTAAAAAGCCACGGCGTTGAACATTTTTTCAGCGCCTTTTTTATTTACGCGCGGGAAGGAAATCCCTACGCAAACGTTTTCTTTTTCTGTTAGAATTCGCCCCGAACTGGATGACAGGGCGTTAAATCGTGGGACACATATGGTCTGGATTGATTACGCCATCATTGCGGTGATTGGTTTTTCCTGTCTGGTTAGCCTGATCCGTGGCTTTGTTCGTGAAGCGTTATCGCTGGTAACCTGGGGTTGTGCTTTCTTTGTTGCCAGTCATTACTACACTTACCTGTCTGTCTGGTTCACGGGCTTTGAAGATGAACTGGTCCGAAATGGAATCGCTATCGCGGTGCTGTTTATCGCGACGCTGATTGTCGGCGCTATCGTAAATTACGTGATAGGTCAGCTGGTCGAGAAAACCGGTCTGTCAGGAACAGACAGGGTACTCGGGATCTGTTTCGGCGCACTACGAGGCGTGCTGATTGTGGCCGCGATCCTGTTCTTCCTGGATACCTTTACCGGGTTCTCCAAAAGTGAAGACTGGCAAAAATCGCAGCTCATTCCAGAGTTCAGTTTCATCATCAGATGGTTCTTTGACTATCTGCAAAGCTCGTCGAGTTTCTTGCCCAGAGCGTAATGCGCTCTGAGATGTGGCTTAACGAGGAAAAGACGAATGTGCGGTATTGTCGGTATCGCCGGTTTCATGCCGGTAAACCAGTCGATTTATGACGCGTTAACGGTGCTTCAGCACCGTGGGCAGGATGCTGCGGGTATCATCACCATTGATGCAAACAACTGCTTCCGTTTACGTAAGGCGAATGGTCTGGTAAATGATGTGTTTGAAGCCCGCCATATGCAGCGTCTGCAAGGTAATATGGGGATCGGTCACGTTCGTTATCCTACTGCTGGCAGTTCCAGCGCCTCTGAGGCTCAGCCTTTCTACGTCAACTCACCGTATGGCATCACGCTTGCCCACAATGGCAACCTGACCAACGCGCACGAGCTGCGTAAGAAGTTGTTCGAAGAGAAACGTCGCCACATTAACACCACCTCTGATTCTGAAATTCTGCTCAATATCTTTGCCAGCGAGCTGGATAACTTCCGTCACTACCCGCTGGAAGCAGACAACATTTTTGCCGCCGTTGCCGCGACTAACCGCCAGATCCGTGGTGCGTATGCCTGCGTGGCGATGATTATCGGCCACGGGATGGTTGCCTTCCGCGATCCAAACGGCATCCGCCCGCTGGTGCTCGGTAAGCGCGATCTCGGTGATGGTCGTACCGAATACATGGTTGCCTCTGAAAGCGTGGCGCTGGATACCCTGGGCTTCGAGTTCCTGCGTGATGTTGCGCCTGGCGAAGCGGTCTATATCACTGAGAAGGGCCAGCTGTTCACCCGCCAGTGTGCTGACAACCCGGTGAGCAATCCGTGCCTGTTTGAATATGTTTACTTCGCCCGTCCGGACTCGTTTATCGACAAGATTTCCGTTTACAGCGCGCGCGTGAACATGGGGACAAAACTTGGCGAGAAGATTGCCCGCGAATGGGACGATCTGGATATCGACGTCGTTATTCCTATTCCGGAAACGTCCTGCGATATCGCTCTGGAAATCGCCCGCATTCTGGACAAGCCATACCGTCAGGGGTTTGTGAAAAACCGCTACGTTGGTCGTACCTTTATCATGCCGGGTCAGCAGCTGCGCCGTAAGTCCGTGCGTCGTAAACTGAACGCAAACCGCGCTGAGTTCCGCGACAAAAACGTCCTGCTGGTGGATGACTCCATCGTTCGTGGCACCACCTCAGAACAGATTATTGAGATGGCGCGCGAAGCGGGTGCGAAGAAAGTGTATCTGGCCTCAGCCGCACCGGAAATTCGTTTCCCGAACGTGTACGGCATCGATATGCCAACCGCCAACGAGCTGATCGCTCACGGTCGTGAAGTGGACGAAATTCGTCAGATCATCGGTGCCGACGGCCTGATTTTCCAGGATCTGAACGATCTTATCGACGCAGTACGCGCTGAGAACCCGGATATTCAGCAGTTCGAATGCTCTGTGTTTAATGGCGTCTACGTGACGAAAGACGTTGACCAGCAGTACCTCGATTACCTTGATTCGCTGCGCAACGACGATGCGAAGGCCGTCCAGCTGCAAAACGATCTCGAAAGTTTAGAGATGCACAACGAAGGTTGATGTCTGTGCAAGTGAGGGCATTTGCCCTCACTTGCAACTCCCCGCAAAATCCTGCACAGTCTGCCCTGAAATCAGTTAGGGCGAAAATCATGAAACGACTCATTGTTGGGCTCAGTGGTGCCAGTGGCGCGATTTACGGCGTACGTCTGTTACAGGTGCTGCGTGACGTGGCAGAAGTGGAAACGCATCTGGTCATGAGCCAGGCGGCACGTCAGACCCTCTCTCTTGAAACCGACCTCTCACTGCGTGATGTCCAGGCGCTGGCGGATGTGGTTCACGATGCCCGCGATATCGCCGCCAGCATCTCCTCAGGCTCGTTTAAAACGGCCGGCATGGTTATCCTGCCATGTTCCATTAAAACGCTCTCCGGCATTGTAAACAGCTATACCGACACGCTGGTGACCCGCGCCGCGGACGTGGTGCTGAAGGAGCGTCGTCCTCTGGTTCTCTGCGTGCGGGAAACGCCGCTGCACCTGGGACATCTGCGTTTAATGACTCAGGCTGCTGAACTCGGCGCGGTGATCATGCCACCGGTACCGGCGTTCTATCACCGGCCCGTTTCACTGGATGATGTGATTAATCAGACGGTTAACCGCGTTCTCGATCAGTTTGATATCGACCTGCCCGAAGACCTCTTCACCCGCTGGCAGGGTGCCTGAATCTGTGCACCCACAGCGTGCATGAAAAGATAACGTGCCCTGTTTCAGGGCAATTATGCAACGGCGATCATATCCTCGACATTTAATTCGCTTTTTCCCTTTTTCTCTTTCCGGTTCGTTCGGCAGACCTGCTATCTTTCACCATTAAGGCAATATCGCAACGTTTTATTAACATATTTAACGTCGAACTTTTCACCAGACGGCAATGTGGCATAAGACCTGCAAGAGAAGCCTGCAACACAACACACAACACAATACATAATAAAATCACGGTACTTGAGGGTAAATGTATGAAGAAGACGGTTCTGGCTCTGTCTTTGCTGGTGGGGTTAAGTGCGGCAGCAGGTAGCTACGCAGCGCTTCCACAGACAGTTCGTATCGGTACAGACGCAACCTACGCGCCATTCTCTTCCAAGGATGCGAAAGGCGATTTCGTTGGGTTTGATATCGATCTGGGAAATGAAATGTGCAAACGCATTGCGGTGAAATGCACATGGGTGGGCAGCGACTTTGATGCGTTAATCCCGTCGCTGAAAGCCAAGAAAATCGACGCCATTATCTCTTCTCTCTCTATCACCGAAAAACGTCAGCAGGAGATTGCCTTCTCTGACAAGCTTTACGCTGCAGATTCACGTCTGATTGCCGCTAAAGGCTCCCCGATTCAACCCACCATCGACTCGCTGAAAGGCAAGCATGTCGGCGTGCTTCAGGGCTCAACGCAGGAAGGGTTTGCCAATGCGAACTGGCGTGAGAAGGGCGTCGATGTGGTGGCGTACCAGAACCAGGATCTGATCTACTCTGACCTGGCGGCAGGCCGTCTGGATGCGGCATTCCAGGATGAAGTCGCCGCGAGTGAAGGCTTCCTGAAACAGCCAGCGGGCAAAGAGTACGCTTTTGCTGGCCCGTCCGTGAAAGACAAAAAGTACTTTGGTGACGGTACGGGTATCGGCCTGCGTAAGGACGATACCGAGCTGAAAGCCGCCTTCGACAAAGCGTTTGCTGAGCTGCGTAAAGACGGTACCTACGACAAACTGGCGAAGAAATACTTCGACTTCAACGTCTACGGTGACTAATACCTGACGACAATGCACTGCTGAGGTGCATTGTCAGGCGGGATGATCCAATATGGTGCAATTAATGCACTGTATTGGATCGCTGTGTGCATACTTACGCATTTATAATGCAAAAAATCCCGGCTCAAAGGCATTATTCTTTGCCTGACGGAGGGGATTGATGGCACATTAGCACCACCCCGTCGTCGTAAAAATCCCGTATGTAGACAGTTTGTTGAGGACAGATATGAAAAAACTAGTATTGTCACTTTCTCTGGTGCTGGCCTTTTCCAGCGCCACCGCGGCATTCGCAGCAATTCCGCAGAAAATTCGAATCGGTACCGATCCTACCTATGCACCGTTCGAATCGAAGAATTCTAAAGGTGAATTGGTTGGTTTTGACATCGATCTGGCCAACGAACTGTGCAAACGCATCAAAGCGCAGTGTACCTACGTTGAGAACCCACTGGATGCGCTGATCCCGTCGCTGAAAGCGAAAAAAATCGACGTGATTATGTCCTCGCTCTCCATCACTGAAAAACGCCAGCAGGAGATTGCTTTCACGGACAAACTCTACGCGGCAGATTCACGTCTGGTTGTCGCCAAATCTTCTGACATTCAGCCTACTCTCGAGTCGCTGAAAGGCAAACGCGTGGGCGTGCTGCAGGGGACCACTCAGGAAACCTACGGTAACGAACACTGGGCGCCGAAAGGGATTGAAATCGTCTCTTATCAGGGCCAGGAAAATATCTACGCTGACCTGACGGCAGGTCGCATTGACGCAGCGTTCCAGGATGAAGTTGCGGCGAGCGAAGGCTTCCTGAAACAGCCGGTCGGCAAAGACTATAAGTTTGGCGGTCCATCCATCAAGGATGTGAAGTTGTTTGGTGTAGGCACCGGTATGGGCCTGCGCAAGGAAGACAACGAACTGCGTGAAGCGCTGAACAAAGCCTTTGCCGAAATGCGCGCTGACGGCACGTACGAGAAAATTGCGAAAAAATACTTCGATTTCAATGTTTACGGCGGCTAATCGCCCCGTCAAATAACGTGCAGCCCCTCCCACTGTGGGAGGGGAAAAGACACGGTTCCACCACTCACGATACGACAGGGCTCGCGGTATGCTGTACGGATTTTCTGGCGTTATTTTACAGGGCGCGCTTGTCACCCTTGAGCTGGCTCTCAGCTCCGTGGTGCTGGCGGTGCTGATAGGTCTGGCGGGCGCAGGGGCGAAGCTTTCGGCTAACAAGCCGCTGGCGCTGATTTTTGAAGGCTATACGACGCTGATTCGCGGTGTTCCCGATCTGGTGCTGATGCTTCTGATCTTTTACGGTCTGCAGATTGCGCTTAACAGCGTGACGGACGCAATGGGTATGGGACAAATCGATATCGACCCGATGGTGGCCGGTATTATTACGCTCGGTTTTATCTACGGGGCCTATTTCACCGAAACCTTCCGCGGCGCGTATATGGCTGTGCCGAAAGGCCACATTGAAGCGGCAACCGCATTCGGTTTCACCTCCTCACAGACGTTTCGTCGAATCATGTTCCCGGCCATGATGCGCTATGCGCTTCCAGGTATCGGTAACAACTGGCAGGTTATTCTTAAGGCAACCGCGCTGGTCTCTCTGCTTGGCCTGGAAGATGTGGTGAAAGCGACCCAGCTTGCCGGCAAAAGCACCTGGGAGCCGTTCTACTTTGCGGTGGTATGTGGCGTAATCTATCTGGTCTTTACAACCGCCTCCAATGGTGTGCTGCTTCTGCTCGAACGTCGCTACTCCGTGGGTGTGAAGAGGGCTGATCTGTGATTGAGATTATTCAGGAATACTGGAAATCGCTGCTGTGGACAGATGGCTATCGCTTCACCGGCGTCGCCATTACGCTCTGGCTTCTGATCTCCTCTGTGGTGATGGGCGGCATTCTGGCGGTATTTCTCGCCATTGGTCGTGTGTCGAACAATAAATTTATCCAGTTCCCAATCTGGCTGTTTACCTATGTGTTTCGCGGTACGCCGCTGTACGTGCAGCTGCTGGTGTTCTATTCGGGGATGTACACGCTTGAGATCGTAAAAGGCACTGAAATGCTCAATGCGTTCTTCCGCAGCGGTCTGAACTGTACGGTGCTGGCATTGACGCTCAATACCTGCGCCTATACCACCGAGATTTTCGCAGGGGCGATTCGCTCTGTCCCGTACGGTGAAATTGAAGCGGCGCGTGCGTACGGCTTCTCCTCCGTGAAGCTTTACCGTTGCATCATTCTGCCGTCGGCGCTGCGTATTGCGTTACCGGCGTACAGTAACGAAGTGATTCTGATGCTGCACTCCACGGCGCTGGCCTTTACCGCCACGGTGCCGGACTTACTGAAGATTGCCCGGGATATTAACTCGGCAACCTATCAGCCGTTTACCGCATTCGGTATTGCGGCAGTGCTTTATTTGATAATTTCATACGTCCTGATTAGCCTGTTCCGTAAGGCAGAAAAACGCTGGTTGCAGCATATAAAACCTTCTTCGACGCACTGAGAATGATGATGGCTGAGAACAAATTAAACGTTATTGATCTGCACAAACGCTACGGCGAACATGAAGTGCTGAAAGGGGTGTCGCTGCAGGCAAACGCGGGCGATGTCATCAGTATTATCGGCTCATCCGGCTCCGGTAAAAGTACTTTCCTGCGCTGCATTAACTTCCTCGAAAAACCGAGCGAAGGCTCAATTGTGGTGAGCGGGCAGAACATCAATCTGGTGCGTGACAAAGACGGCCAGCTGAAGGTGGCGGATAAAAATCAGCTACGTCTGTTGCGTACGCGCCTGACGATGGTTTTCCAGCACTTTAATCTCTGGAGCCATATGACGGTGCTGGAGAACGTAATGGAAGCGCCAATCCAGGTGCTGGGTCTTAGCAAACAGGACGCCCGAGACCGTGCGGTGAAATACCTGGCGAAAGTGGGTATTGATGAGCGCCAGCAGATGAAGTATCCGGTACATCTGTCCGGCGGGCAGCAGCAGCGTGTATCCATAGCCCGTGCGCTGGCGATGGAGCCGGAAGTCTTGCTGTTCGACGAACCGACCTCCGCGCTGGACCCGGAACTCGTTGGCGAAGTGCTGCGCATCATGCAGAAGCTCGCCGAAGAGGGCAAAACGATGGTGGTGGTGACGCACGAGATGGGCTTTGCCCGGAACGTTTCTAACCACGTCATCTTCCTGCATCAGGGTAAAATCGAAGAGCAGGGGCATCCCGATGAGGTGTTAGCGAACCCGCAAAGCCCGCGTCTGCAGCAGTTCCTGAAGGGGTCTTTGAAGTAGGTTTAGCCTTTCCCCTCTCCCGGTGGGAGAGGGCCGGAGTGTGGGCAACAGACCGCACCACACTCCAGTCGATACACCCAGTCGTCATACCGCACACCGTTAATCTCATACGCTTTTTCCAGCACCTGCGTGCGCACAAAACCCGCTTTCTCCAGTACCCGGACTGACCCGCCGTTGTCTGCCAGCACATATGCGTTAATCGCCTTTACGCCCGTCTGGTTAAATGCGTAGTCACACACCGCGCGCAGTGCCTCACTGGCGATGCCCTGGCCCTGCGCGGCAGGCACGACCGTATAGCCGATATCCGCCTCTTCACGATTTTCAGCGCTAATTTGCAGGCCGATATCGCCCAGCGGGGTCTCTTCATCGCGTAAGCGGATAACGAACACATGCGCTGCCGTCAGACGTGCGGCAAACAGGCGTCGGGTCTCTTTTTCCGGGGCGATAGCGGCCATATACTGCATGATGGCGCGATCCTCGCGCAGGGCACGGAAAAAAGGCCAGTCAGTGGGTTCGAAGGGCGTGAGGTGGAGCCGGGGAGTGGTAATGGTTGCCATAGATATGCCATTTCGTCGGAACATGGCATATCACTGTAACATTATCTCACCACATCCCCCAGCGCCTCTTCTAAGTCATACCAGCGGAACGCAAACCCGGCCGCTTCCAGCCGTTTTGGCAGGGCCCGTTGCCCGCCTAATACCAGCACGGACGCTTCACCCATCATCAGGCGGATCACCGTAGCAGGCACGCGCAAAATCGCCGGGCGATGCAGGGCATGTCCGAGAGCATGGGCAAACTGTTCATTTCGTACCGGGTAGGGCGCAACCATATTAAACGGCCCGCGCAGATCGTTATCCAGCAGCCAGAGAATACCGTTGACCATATCGTCGATATGGATCCACGCCAGATACTGACGACCATTGCCGATTGGCCCGCCAAGACCGAGCCTGAAAGGGGGGAGCATCTTCGCCAGAATGCCGCCTTTCGGGGCAAGGACCACACCGGTGCGTAGCAGGCAGACGCGGGTATGATCGCTTTGCGCAGCACAGGCGATACGCTCCCACTGGGCGCAAAGTTTATGGGTGAACTCGTTGTGCGGCGGCTCTTCTTCCGTTACCACCACCTCGCCGAGATCGCCGTAATACCCTACGGCGGAACCCGAAATGAGAACCGACGGCGGGGTATGACTGTTACGGATAAGCTCAACCAGCTTCTCGGTGAGGGTCCACCGGCTGCTGCAGAGGAGCTGTTTTTGCTCTTCCGTCCAGCGCTTATCGGCGATCGGTTCGCCTGCCAGGTTGATGACGGCGTCAAATCCGTCCAGATTCTGCTGCTCGGCCAGATTTCTCCAGATGTCGATACCTGCGCCCAGCACCTGGCGCGCTTTCTCTGGACTGCGCGTCACCACGGTGATGTCGTGATGCAACGCCTGCAGACGCGCAATGAGATGACGACCAATCAGGCCGGTACCGCCGGTCAGCAAAATCTTCATACAACCTCCAGGGTTACGCCTGGCGTTGCCAGCTTAACGTCATCGAGACGGAATCGGCGTAACGCAGGGCGTGAAGTTTATCGATCTCTACTTCAGCATAAGTGACCCAGTGATGATCGCGTGCGATGTCGAGCACATCCTGAGTTAATTTTTCCAGTAAAGAGAAGCGGTTGTTTTCCACGTACTGGATGATTTTTTTGGTTATCGTGCGGTAGTTCAGCGCATCATTAATGTCTTCGCTGGCCCGCGCTTTCTCAGCCGGGTAGTGGATAACCACATTAATCACGATATCCTGACGGTTGGCGATCTCTTCCTCTTTGATTCCGATGAAGGTGCGTAGGCGTAAATTTTTTATACGAATAATAGCGTCATGCTGTGACATTGCAGGTCTTCTCCGTGTCAGAATTTCCTTCACATAATACATGAGAGCCTCTCCGGCACACACCAGCCACCGGCTTAAATTTGCTGGATTTTTTGCATGGCGCGTTCGGTGGCCGGACGCGTGCGGATTCGTTCAAACCAGTTGTTCACCGCCGGGTAAGACGCCAGGTCAATGCGGTGCTTTTCATGGGTATTCACCCAGGGCCAGCAGGCAATGTCGGCGATGCTGTAATGATCCCCGCCGAGCCACGGTGCTTTCTCCAGCCGACGGTTCAGAACGCCGTATAACCGCTGGGTTTCCACCTGATAGCGTTCGATAGCATAAGGAATCGGCTGCGGTGCGTAGGCAGTAAAATGGTGGTTTTGTCCGAGCATCGGCCCCAGACCGCTCGTCTGCCAGAAAAGCCACTGCAGCGTGTGGTGACGCTCGCGCAGATCTCCGCTCAGCAATTTGCCTGTCTTCTCTGCCAGATAGAGCAATATTTCTCCGGATTCAAACAGGCTCAACGGCTTGCCCCCATCGGCAGGATGGTTATCAATAATGGCCGGGATTTTATTGTTTGGCGATATAGCCAGAAAGAGAGGACTGAACTGATCGCCTTTGCTGATATCCACGCGAATGATCCTGTAATCCAGTTCGGCTTCCTCAAGAAAGAGGGTGATCTTATGGCCGTTCGGGGTGGGGGCATAATAAAGGTCGATCATTCTCAACTCCTGTCAGTGAAAATAGTGACGCCATGAAAAATGAGTATAGGTGGTTGTTGTAAATCGTGAGTTTTCATCAAGTGACAGCGAGGCAAAGAGATTATATGTTGAATGAAAACCGATCAGCCGATGAGGATGTTATGAACCAGCCCGTAATCACGTTATGGTCCGATGCAGATTTCTTTTCTCCCTATGTTCTGAGCGCGTATGTGGCGCTGGCCGAAAAAGGACTGTCATTTACGCTAAAGACGGTGGATCTGGACGGCGGTGAACATCTGAAACCCCAGTGGCAGGGCTACGCCCTGACCCGTCGCGTACCGGTGCTGGACATTGATGGCTTCGCGCTGAGTGAATCGTCGGCGATCGATGAGTATCTGGAAGAGCGGTTCGCACCACCTGAGTGGGAGCGCATCTACCCACACGATCTGCAAAAACGTGCCCGCGCACGTCAGATCCAGGCGTGGCTGCGCAGCGATCTGGTGCCGATTCGCGTGGAACGCTCCACGGATGTGGTGTTTGCCGGGGTGAAAAAACCGGCGCTGAGTAAAGACGGTGCGGACAGTGCCCAAAAACTGATCGATACCGCGTCTTCTCTGCTGGCTCATGGTAATCCGAATTTATTCGGCGAGTGGTGTATTGCCGATACCGATCTGGCGCTGATGCTGAACCGTCTGATCCTCAATGGAGATGAGGTGCCTCAGCTGCTGGTGGATTATGCCGCGTTTCAGTGGCAACGCGCCTCAGTGCAGCGCTATGTGGCACTCTCCGCTAAGCGGGCGGGCTGATATAGCCTGACGCTTCAGGTATGATAGGGCAGTCTGATTTCCAGGGAGTGACTGATGAAACTGATGTTTGCGTCTGATATCCATGGTTCGCTGCCCGCGACCGAGCGTGTTCTTTCTCTGTTTGCTCAAAGCAGGGCGCAATGGCTGGTGATTCTGGGGGATGTGTTAAATCATGGTCCGCGCAATGCGCTGCCGGAAGGCTATGCACCGGCGCAGGTAGCGGAAAAACTCAATCAGTATGCTTCGCGCATTATCGCCGTTCGCGGTAACTGCGACAGTGAAGTGGACCAGATGTTGCTGGATTTTCCCATCACTGCCCCCTGGCAACAGGTGCTGATGGAAAATAGCCGTCTGTTCCTGACCCATGGTCATCTTTTTAGCCCGGAAAATCTCCCGGCACTGGCGGCTGGCGATGTCCTGGTTTACGGTCATACTCATATTCCGGTGGCAGAAAAACGCGGCGAGATATATCACTTTAACCCCGGTTCGGTCAGCATACCGAAAGGTGGAAATCCAGCAAGCTATGGCATGCTCGATGAGAATACGTTAAGCGTAATCGCACTTAATGATCAGCAAGTTATTGCGCAAATAGCGATTAATCCGTAAGTTACACCTCAACTGCAAACGCGCCGAAAGAGCGCTTAGACGAGAAGGTTTCCCGATGGTGGAGCAGAGTCATTTGGCAAGTACAGAGTGGGTTGACATTGTCAACGAAGAGAATGAAGTGATCGCGCAGGCCAGCCGCGAACAAATGCGCGCGGAGCGTCTGCGTCACCGTGCGACATACATCGTTGTGCATGACGGGATGGGCAAAATTCTGGTCCAGCGCCGCACGGACACCAAAGATTTTCTCCCTGGTATGCTGGATGCAACTGCAGGCGGCGTTGTTCAGGCGGATGAAGTTCTGCTGGACTCCGCGCGTCGTGAAGCGGAAGAAGAGTTAGGGATTGCCGGCGTGCCGTTTGCCGAGCATGGTCAGTTCTATTTCGAGGACGAACATTGCCGCGTCTGGGGCGGGCTGTTTAGCTGCGTTTCCCATGGCCCGTTCGCCCTGCAGGAAGAAGAAGTGAGCGAAGTGAACTGGATGACGCCGGAAGAAATTACCGCGCGTTGCGACGAGTTCACCCCGGATTCGTTAAAAGCGCTGGCGCTGTGGATGACCCGCAACGCTAAAAACGAATCCACGAAAGCGGAAAAAGAGGAAGAGGCGGAGTAAGCCTCAACAGCTCTCCCGAAGACACAGGCTGGACGCGATGGGTTTATGGTCGCGCCAGTCTCCATCATTCAGACGTTCCAGTAATGCGCGTCCCGCTTCAATCCCAATCTTACGATGTGGCACTGCCATGGTCGTCAGCGGTGGCTGACAGACCCGGCTGACGTCGCTATCGCCAAAACCCACCACGGCCAGATCGTCCGGTACTTTTATACGCCGACGCTGGCATTCATAAAGTGCCCCGCAGGCCAGTTCATCCGACACGCACACCAGTGCATCCAGCTCTGGCCACGCCAGCAGGAACTCCGGCAGTTGCGCCGCACCCGTGGAAAAACTCGGTGGCATGGCGGCGTTAATCACCCGGTTTGGTGACATATGGTGGCGAAGCATCGCTTTGTACCAGCCCTGTAAATGCTGCTGGAAAATCCACTGCTCCTGGTTAGCGCACAGCAGGCCAATATTCTGGTAGCCACGCTTAATAACCATCTCCGTCAGTTCGTACATCGCCGCGACGTTATCAATCCCGATATTCATATCGATAGGATCGGCGCGCATGGCCCCCATTTCCATGACCGGAATGGAGGCGTTTTTCAGCCAGTGGCGGACAGTATCGGAGTGTTCAACGCTGAGCAAAATCGCAGCGGCAATGTTCGACGCCAGCAGCGTCTCCAGCAATTTTTCTTCCTGCTCGAGTCGATGCTGTGATTCGGCCAGCATGATCTGGTAGCCGGCAGGCTGCAGCACCTGCTGAAGCCCGGCGAACATCTCCGAGCAACCGGATTCGGAGAGATTAGGAACGACCATCGCAATCGTCCATGACGATGCCGAGGCCAGCGCGCTGGCAGCGAGATTAGGCATGTAACCCAATTCCTGTACAGCGGCTTCTATTTTTTCTCGCAGTTTATCGGAAACCTGTTCAGGCGTGCGGAGTGCACGGGACACGGTCATCGTGCCCACCCCGGCAAGCTGTGCGACATCGGCGAGTGTCACTTTACCGGTACTGCGCCGTTTTCGGGTTAGAGACATACACCTTCCTGCTGACCAGACGCGTTTTTATTATCATCCTTCGTTTCACGTGAAACGCAGTATACGCCTTAAATCCCTTTTTTTGCTGTGAATTCACGCCATGATTACAATTTGATAGCGCTATCACACTTCTGAATGTTAGCGATTGGTAGCGCTATCTTTGTGATCCCGATCGCAGTCAATAAGGGATGTGTTGAATAAAGTTTGCTCATCTTTTGCATTGTGGCGGGACGGAGAAATGCTGAAAAAGTGGATATATGATACAACCATCACGCTGCAGGAGAGCGTGGAAAGCTGGCCGCAGGCGCTGGAAATATGCGCGAAACCGTTGCTGGATCTGCAGGTGATTGACCCGGAATACGTGACGGCCATCATTGAGCAGCATCATGCATTAGGACCTTATTATGTGCTGGCACCAGGGCTGGCCATGCCGCATGCGCGGCCGGAAGAGGGGGCCAAAGGATTAGGCCTCTCATTATTAAAACTGAAAAAGGGAGTCTCTTTTGGTGCCGGTGAGTTCGATCCCGTGGATGTTATTATTATGCTCGCGGCGCCGGATAAACACAGTCACATCGACATGATCTCTGCCCTCGCTGAATTATTTTCCAGCGACGACGATATGGCTGAATTGCATCAGGCGAATACCCTGGAGGACATTAAAACGATTATTGACCGCTTCTGATTTAATTCTCTCATCCGATTTATCACAACATTACGTTTAGCGTGATGGGGCGTGCTCTACTCAAAAAAAGGGGACAACAATGAAAATTATGGCTATTTGCGGTTCAGGCCTGGGCAGTAGTTTTATGGTCGAAATGAATATTAAAAAGGTGCTCAAGAAGCTGGCCATTGACGCCGACGTTGAACACTCCGATCTCTCCTCGGCAACGCCGGGTGCCGCCGATCTTTTCGTGATGGCGAAAGACATTGCCGCCAGCGCCAGCGTGCCGGAAAGCCAGCTGGTGGTGATCAACAACATCATTGATATCAACGAACTCGAAGCGCAGCTCCGCGCCTGGTTCGACAGACAATAATCCTGATAAGGCGAGGTGGATATGTTTATCCTTGAAACGCTGAATTTCGTTGTTGATATATTAAAAGTACCCTCGGTGCTGGTGGGTTTAATAGCCTTAATTGGCCTGGTCGCTCAAAAGAAATCTTTTTCTGATGTTGTGAAAGGGACCATTAAAACCATACTCGGTTTTATTGTGCTTGGCGGTGGGGCTACGGTGCTGGTTGGGTCATTAAATCCGTTAGGCGGAATGTTTGAACACGCCTTTAATATTCAGGGCATTATTCCCAATAACGAGGCAATTGTTTCCATTGCGCTGGAGAAATACGGTGCCTCTACCGCGCTGATTATGGCATTCGGTATGGTGGCAAATATCATTGTCGCCCGCTTTACGCGTCTGAAGTATATCTTCCTGACCGGGCATCACACCTTCTACATGGCATGCATGATTGGGGTCATCCTCACCGTGGCGGGCTTTGAGGGCGTTGGTCTGGTCTTTACCGGGTCGCTGATCCTCGGTCTGGTGATGGCCTTCTTCCCGGCGCTGGCGCAGCGTTACATGAAGCGCATTACCGGCAACGATGACATCGCTTTTGGTCACTTCGGTACCCTGGGCTATGTTCTCTCCGGCTGGATTGGCAGCAAGTTCGGCAAAGGCTCTCGCTCGACTGAAGAGATGAACCTGCCGAAGAACCTGAGCTTCCTGCGCGACAGCTCTATCTCCATCTCGCTGACCATGATGATCATCTACCTGATCATGGCGGTGAGCGCCGGGCGTGACTACGTTGAGGCGACTTTTAGCGGCGGTCAGAACTACCTGGTCTATGCCATCATCATGGCCATCACGTTCGCCGCGGGGGTGTTCATCATCCTGCAGGGTGTGCGCCTGATTCTGGCGGAAATCGTCCCGGCCTTTACCGGCTTTTCTGAAAAACTGGTGCCGAATGCACGTCCGGCTCTGGACTGTCCGGTTGTCTATCCGTATGCGCCAAATGCGGTGCTGATTGGCTTCCTGTTTAGCTTCCTTGGCGGGCTGGTGGGGCTGTTTATCTGTGGGCAATTCAGCTGGGTGCTGATTCTGCCTGGTGTGGTGCCGCACTTCTTCACCGGCGCTACCGCGGGCGTGTTTGGTAACGCCACCGGGGGACGTCGTGGAGCGATGATTGGTGCGTTTGCCAACGGTCTGCTGATCACCTTCCTGCCGGTTCTGCTGCTGCCGGTGCTGGGGGCAATTGGATTTGCCAATACCACGTTCTCAGACGCTGACTTTGGCGCTGTCGGGATTGTGCTGGGTAACCTGGCGCGCTTCCTGTCGCCGCTTGCCATTACCGGCCTTGTTGTGGCGTTGTTCGCACTGCTGGTGGCCTACAACGTGTTCGCTAAAAACAAATCTGCGGGCGATAACGCGCAGGAAAACACCGGAGCCAAATCATGAATGAGAATGAGATAACCCATCTGGCGCGTCAGATCCGCATTGAAACGCTGAAAATGCTGACCCAACTGGGCTTTGGTCACTACGGCGGCAGTATGTCGGTTGTTGAAACCCTGGCCGTGTTGTACGGCGCAGTGATGAAAATTGATCCAGCCGACCCGGACTGGCCAGAGCGTGACTACTTTGTCTTGTCAAAAGGACATGCTGGCCCGGCGCTGTACAGCACCCTGGCGATCAAAGGCTATTTCCCGATGGAAGAGCTGAGCACGCTGAACCAGAACGGTACGCGTCTGCCGAGCCATCCGGACCGGCTAAAAACGCGCGGCGTGGATGCCACCACCGGCTCGCTGGGGCAGGGGATTTCCATCGCCGGTGGAATGGCGCTATCGCATAAGTTGGCGGGACGCCCCAACCGGGTTTTCTGTATCGTCGGCGACGGCGAGCTGAATGAAGGGCAGTGCTGGGAAGCGTTCCAGTTTATTGCACACCATCGCCTGAATAACCTGACGGTATTCGTTGACTGGAACAAACAGCAGCTTGATGGCGAACTCGACGACATTATCTGTGCGTTCGATCTGGAAGGAAAATTCCGTGCCTTCGGGTTTGACGTGGTGACGGTGAAAGGAGATGACATTCCGGCACTGCTGGAGGTGACATCGCTGGTTCCGGCGGCGGATGCTCGCCCGCTGGTGGTGATCCTCGACAGTATCAAAGGGCAGGGCGTGCCGTATCTGGAGCAACTGAGTAACTCGCACCATCTGCGATTAACCGCCGAGAGCAAGGCGGCCCTCAACGAGACGATTCGCCAACTGGAGGCTTCACATGATTAAGGTTGCACCTGCAGGTCAGAAAGACGCCGTCGAGATGCGTAAAGTCTACGCGGGGTTTGTGGCACAGCAGATTGAAGCCGGGAGCGACATTATCGCCCTCGAGGCGGATCTGATGAGCTCAATGGCGATGGATGGCGTGGCACGTGATTATCCGCAGCATGTGATTAACTGCGGCATCATGGAAGCTAACGTTATGGGGACGGCGGCGGGGCTGTCGCTGACCGGACGCAAGCCGTTCGTGCATACCTTTACCGCCTTCGCCAGCCGTCGCTGTTTCGACCAGCTGTTTATGTCCCTGGACTACCAGCGTAACAATGTGAAGGTCATTGCTTCAGATGCCGGCGTGACGGCCTGTCATAACGGCGGCACGCATATGTCGTTTGAAGATATGGGCATCGTGCGGGGGCTGGCCCATTCGGTGGTGCTGGAGGTAACGGATGCGGTGATGTTTGAAGATGTACTGCGCCAGCTTATTGACCTCGAAGGTTTCTACTGGGTGCGTACCATCCGTAAGCAGGCCCCGAGCGTGTATGCGCCGGGTTCGACATTTACGCTTGGCAAGGGCAACGTACTGCGCGAAGGCAGTGACATCACCCTGATTGCCAACGGCATTATGGTGGCGGAAGCGCTTGAAGCGGCGCGTCAGCTCGAACAGGAGGGCGTCAGCGCCGCGGTGATCGACATGTTTACCCTTAAGCCGATTGACCGGATGCTGGTGAAAAACTACGCCGAGAAAACCGGACGTATCGTGACCTGCGAAAACCACAGCATTCATAACGGGCTGGGATCGGCAGTGGCGGAAGTGCTGGTGGAAACCTGTCCGGTGCCGATGCGTCGGGTGGGCGTGAAGGAGCGTTACGGCCAGGTGGGGACACAGGACTTCCTGCAGAAGGAGTATGGCCTGACGGCACACGACATTGTGTCGGCGGCGAGGGAGTTGTTGTAAATAAAAAAGGCGACCCTCGGGTCGCCTTTTTAGTCAGTAACGTATTACTGCTGTTGTGAAGACTGGATCGCGGTCAGAGCGATGGTGTAGACGATATCGTCAACCAGCGCGCCACGGGACAGGTCGTTCACAGGTTTGCGCATACCCTGCAGCATTGGCCCGATGGAGATCAGGTCTGCAGAACGCTGTACCGCTTTGTAGGTGGTGTTACCGGTGTTCAGATCCGGGAAGATGAACACGGTAGCGCGACCCGCAACCGGTGAGTTCGGTGCTTTGGATTTCGCAACGTCAGCCATAACCGCGGCATCATACTGCAGCGGACCGTCGATCATCAGATCAGGACGTTTTTCCTGTGCCAGACGCGTCGCTTCACGGACTTTCTCTACATCGCTACCTGCACCAGAAGTACCGGTGGAGTAGGAGAGCATTGCCACGCGAGGTTCAATACCGAAGGCAATCGCGGAATCGGCAGACTGAATAGCAATCTCAGCCAGCTGCTCTGCAGTTGGATCCGGGTTGATCGCACAGTCACCGTAAACGTAAACCTGTTCAGGCAGCAGCATGAAGAACACGGAAGACACCAGAGAACTGCCTGGCGCCGTTTTGATCAGCTGCAGCGGTGGACGGATGGTGTTCGCCGTGGTGTGAACCGCACCGGAAACCAGGCCGTCAACTTCGTCCTGCTCCAGCATCAGCGTGCCCAGCACAACGTTGTCTTCAAGCTGCTCACGCGCAACGGCTTCGGTCATGCCCTTGCTCTTACGCAGCTCAACCAGGCGCGCAACATAGCTTTCGCGAACCACTTCCGGGTCGACGATTTCAATACCTGCACCCAGCTCAACGCCCTGAGAGGCAGCAACGCGGTTAATTTCATCCGGGTTACCCAGCAGCACACAGGTCGCGATGCCGCGCTCTGCACAGATGGCAGCCGCTTTAACGGTACGTGGTTCGTCGCCTTCTGGCAGAACAACACGTTTGCCCGCTTTACGCGCCAGCTCGGTCAGCTGGTAACGGAAGGCCGGAGGAGACAGACGACGGCTGCGCTCGGAGGTCGCCGTCAGGGATTCAATCCAGTCTGCGTTGATGTAGCCCGCAACGTATTCCTGCACTTTCTCGATACGCTCATGGTCATCAACCGGCACTTCCAGGTTGAAGCTCTGCAGGCTCAGAGAGGTCTGCCAGGTGTTGGTGTTCACCATAAAGACTGGCAGGCCAGTGGCGAACGCACGCTCGCACAGCTTGCTTACGCGTGGATCCATCTCGTAAGCACCGGTCAGCAGAATGGCGCCGATTTCCACACCGTTCATCGCGGCCAGGCACGCAGCAACCAGCACGTCAGGACGGTCAGCGGAGGTCACGAGCAGGGAGCCTGCGCGGAAGTGTTCCAGCATGTGCGGAATGCTACGCGCACAGAAGGTCACAGACTTCACGCGGCGGGTGTTGATGTCGCCTTCGTTAATCACGGTAGCGTTCAGGTGACGCGCCATGTCGATTGCACGGGTAGCAATCAGGTCGAAGCTCCATGGCACCACGCCCAGTACTGGCAGCGGGCTGGAATCCTGCAGAGTCGCCGGATCAACTTTAACCACTTTCGCTTTAGAAGAGTCATCGAAGATTTCGGACAGGTCAGGACGGGTACGACCTTGTTCATCAACCGGTGCGTTCAGTTTGTTAACGATAACGCCGGTGATGTTGGTATTTTTCGCGCCGCCGAAGCTGCTGCGGGTCAGTTCGATACGCTCTTTCAGCTGTTCCTGGTTATCGGTACCCTGGGACATGACGAACACGATTTCCGCATTCAGCGTTTTCGCGATTTCGAAGTTCAGAGACTGAGCGAACTGGTGTTTGCGGGTCGGGACCAGGCCTTCAACCAGCACCACTTCCGCGTCTTGCGTGTTAGCGTGATAGTTGGCGATGATCTCTTCCATCAGCACGTCTTTCTGGTTGCTGGACAGCAGAGATTCAACGTGGCTCATCTTCAGCGGTTCAGCCGCTGGCAGATTGGAGTTCTTACGCACGATGGTGGTGGTCTGGTCTGGCGCATCGCCACCGGCACGAGGCTGGGCGATAGGCTTAAAGACGCTCAGACGAACGCCTTTGCGTTCCATAGCACGGATAACGCCAAGGCTGACGCTGGTCAGACCGACGCTGGTTCCGGTAGGGATCAGCATAATAGTACGGGACACGGTTTATCCTCTTTCGTTACCGCCGACAGGGGGCGGGCTACAAAACAGCACCGCCAGCATTGCTGGCGGTGTGGAATCAGGCAGTCAGGCGGTGCGCGTCTTGCGCGATGACCAGCTCTTCGTTAGTAGGGATAACGATAGCCGGACGGGTGCCTTCTTTGTTGATGAAGCCAGACTTGCCGAAGCGGGCAGCCAGGTTACGCTCGTGGTCAACTTCGAAGCCCAGAACACCCAGTTTACCCAGGGACAGTTCACGAACCATTGCCGCGTTCTCACCGATACCACCGGTGAAGATAACCGCGTCCAGACGACCGTCCATCAGCGCAGTGTAAGAGCCGATGTACTTCGCCAGACGGTGGCAGTAAACGTCCATTGCACGTTTAGCGTCTGCTTTTTCTGCGTAGTTGTCTTCAACATAACGGCAGTCGCTGGTGACTTCGGTCAGACCCAGCAGGCCAGACTCTTTGGTCAGCATTTTGTTGATCTGATCAACGCTCATGCCCAGGGTGTCGTGCAGGTGGAAGATGATCGCCGGGTCGATGTCACCGGAACGGGTACCCATCACCAGACCTTCCAGCGGGGTCAGACCCATGGATGTATCAACACATTTACCGTTGCGGATAGCAGAAACAGAACCACCGTTGCCCAGGTGGCAGGTGATGATGTTAACTTCTTCAACCGGCTTGTTCAGCACTTTAGCGGCTTCCTGAGTCACATAGAAGTGGCTGGTGCCGTGCGCGCCGTAACGACGAACGCCGTGCTCTTTGTAGAGGCTGTACGGCAGGGCATAGAGGTAAGATTCTTCCGGCATGGTCTGGTGGAACGCAGTGTCGAACACAGCCACGTTTTTGTCTTTCAGCTGCGGGAAGGATTTCAGCGCTTCAGCGATACCGATCAGGTGAGCTGGGTTGTGCAGCGGTGCGAAAGAGGCAGAGTCTTTAATGCCCTGGATAACCGTTTCGTCGATAACGACGGAACGGGTGTATTTTTCGCCGCCGTGGACGATACGGTGACCAATCGCAGTCAGCTGAGCAGACAGTTCTGGTTTTTGTGCCAGAATAGTGTTAACGATAAAGTTCAGCGCTTCACTGTGAGCGGCGCCTGCACCTAAAGCCGCTTCCTGTTTGCTGCCGTCCATCTTCCACTTGATACGTGCTTCAGGCAGATGGAAACATTCGGCCAAACCAGAGAGGTATTCGTCACCGTTGAGCGCATCGATGATGGCGAATTTCAGTGAGGAGCTACCGCAGTTCAGAACCAGTACTAACTTACTCGACATGGAAGTACCTATTATTGATACGTGGCTAAAAAAACGTCAGGGAGTCTAAAAGCGTAACGCATAATGACTCAGACATTTATGATTAACATCATGCCAAACGAACATTGTGGCATGATGGAAGAAATACATATGATTTTATGCCATTTTGAACATTTTTCAGCCAATGGCATAATATGCGATAATTTGACGAGTTAATGGTTCTCGTCTAAGGGCCTATCAGGCTGGCACAGAATACCCGATACGGGGTGCTGATGACAAAATATTTTGAACGTTGTCATAGCCTGTTGTGGTTTTGCACGAAAATTTTAATTTTTATATGTGAAGTTGAGGTACAGCCATGTCGACACCAGAGAACCCGTCCGTGAATTTTTTCAGTCTGTTTCGTCGGGGACAGCATTACGCAAAGACGTGGCCAATGGAAAAGCGCCTTGCGCCCATGTTTATTGAGAATCGCACGATCCGCGCCACGCGCTATGCGATTCGCTTTATGCCACCTGTCGCCATCTTTACGCTCTGCTGGCAAATCGCGCTGGGCGGGCAGCTTGGCCCGGCCGTTGCGACGGCACTTTTCGCGTTAAGTCTGCCGATGCAGGGTCTGTGGTGGTTAGGTAAACGTTCTATCACGCCACTCCCGCCTTCTATTTTACACTGGTTTTATGAAGTTCGCGGGAAACTGGAGGAAGCCGGGCAGGCGCTTGCCCCGGTCGAAGGCAAGCCCGATTACCAGGCGCTGGCTGACACGCTCAAGCGCGCTTTTAAGCAACTCGACAAAACATTCCTCGATGACTTGTGATTGATCATCGAAACGACGAATAAAAGAAGGCACAGTAACTCACCGTTACCGTGTCTTTTTTTTACAGTGCAATGCGCTACAGGAGTCGAAAGATGGAAATGACCCATGCTCAACGTCTGATTTTGTCCAACCAGTACAAAATGATGACTATGCTTGATCCCGATAACGCTGAGCGCTACAGCCGCCTGCAGACAATCGTCGAACGTGGCTTTGGTTTGCAGATGCGTGAACTGGACCGCGAGTTTGGTGAGATGAAAGAAGAAACCTGCCGCACCGTGATCGACATTATGGAGATGTATCACGCCCTGCATGTTTCCTGGACCAATCTCAAAGATCAGCAGTCCATTGACGAACGTCGCGTCACCTTCCTGGGCTTTGATGCCGCAACGGAAGCGCGTTATCTGAGCTATGTGCGTTTTATGGTGAACACGGAAGGGCGCTATACCCATTTTGACGCGGGCACACACGGCTTCAATGCGCAGACCCCAATGTGGGAAAAATATCAGCGCATGCTGAGCGTCTGGCACGCCTGCCCGCGCCAGTACCATTTAAGTAACAATGAGATTCAACAAATTATTAATGCCTGACGGAGGTGCTTGTGCAGTGTAGAGGTTTTCTGTTTGATTTGGACGGTACGCTGGTGGATTCGCTGCCGGTTGTGGAGCGTTCATGGTGCCATTGGGCGGACAGACATGGCATTGACCATCAGGAAGTACTGAATTTTATCCATGGCAAACAGGCCATAACCTCATTGCGGCACTTCTTAGCAGGACGTTCTGAGGAAGAGATTCAGGCGGAGTTCAGCTATCTTGAGCACATTGAAGCCACCGACACGGATGGCATCACAGCGCTGCCGGGGGCGCGTGAACTGCTTGAACATCTGAACGAAGCCCAAATCCCGTGGGCGATCGTCACCTCCGGCTCGGTGCCCGTTGCCCATGCCCGCCACAAAGCCGCAGGCTTACCGACGCCCGAAGTGTTTATCACGGCAGAGCGCGTGAAGCGCGGCAAGCCTGAACCGGATGCCTTTTTACTCGGTGCCGAACTGCTTGGCCTTGCACCAGCCGATTGTGTGGTGGTGGAGGATGCGGCAGCAGGCGTCCTGGCGGGGTTGAACGCCGGAAGCCACGTCATCGCCGTTAACGTTCCGGCGGGGTCATCCCGCCTGAACGAGGCGGATCTGGTGCTTAACACGCTGACGGCGATTAACGTTGCGAAGGCACCGGACGGAGTTGTAACCGTCTCGCTTAAAATGTAATCCCATGATATAGCCCCACATTGTTGGGGTTTTTTATGGCAAAATTTTGTCTCCTCCACTGACAAGGATATGTTGTGAACGGTGAACTGATTTGGGTCCTGAGCCTGCTTTTAATCGCCATCCTTCTCTTTGCCTCAGGCAAGGTGCGCATGGATGCCATCGCCTTGTTTGTCATCGTTGCCTTTGTGCTGAGCGGTACGCTCACGCTGCCGGAGGCTTTCTCCGGATTTAGTGATCCCAACGTTATCCTGATTGCCGCCCTGTTTATTATTGGCGACGGGCTGGTGCGCACCGGCGTGGCGACCATTATGGGGTCGTGGCTGGTCAAGGTGGCCGGCAACAGCGAAACCAAAATGTTGATCTACCTGATGCTGACGGTTGCCGGGCTGGGGGCGTTTATGAGCTCCACGGGCGTCGTCGCCATCTTTATCCCGGTGGTGCTGAGCGTCTCCATGCGGATGCAAACCTCGCCGTCGCGCCTGATGATGCCTCTGAGCTTTGCCGGTCTTATCAGCGGGATGATGACGCTGGTGGCGACCCCGCCGAACCTGGTCGTCAACAGTGAGCTAATCCGCGAAGGGTTTGAAGGCTTTAGCTTTTTCAGCGTGACCCCACTTGGACTGGTGATTCTGGTGCTGGGCGTGGTCTACATGCTGTTAACCCGTTTTGCCCTGAAGGGGGAAAAACAGGATAAAAGCAAAGACGGCTGGAAACGACGGACCTTCCGCGATCTGATCAAAGAGTACCGTCTGACCGGGCGGGCGCGCCGTCTGGCTATCCGCCCCGGCTCGCCCCTCATTGGCCAGCGTCTAGACGACCTGAAGCTGCGCGAGCGCTATGGCGCGAACGTGATCGGTGTAGAGCGCTGGCGTCGTTTTCGGCGGGTGATTGTTAACGTCAACGGGGTGTCGGAATTCCGTGCACGCGACGTTTTGCTGATTGATATGTCCACCGCCGATGTCGATTTGCGCGAGTTTTGCAGTGAACAGTTGCTGGAACCCATGGTGCTACGTGGGGAGTATTTCTCAGACCAGGCGCTGGATGTCGGCATGGCCGAAGTGTCGCTGATCCCGGAATCAGAATTACTGGGTAAAACCGTGCGCGAAATCGGCTTCAGGACCCGCTATGGGCTAAACGTGGTGGGCTTAAAGCGTGATGGCGTGGCGATGGAAGGGGCGGTAGTGGATGAGCCTATCCTGCTCGGTGATATCTTCCTGGTCGTCGGCAACTGGAAACTGATCGGTCAGCTCGGGCAGAAAGGCCGCGACTTTGTGGTACTCAATATGCCGGTTGAAGAGAGCGATGCTTCTCCGGCGCACAGCCAGGCACCGCATGCGATTTTTTGCCTGGTGTTGATGGTCGCACTGATGCTGACTGACGAAATTCCAAACCCCATTGCGGCCATTATCGCCTGTCTTCTGATGGGGAAATTCCGCTGTATTGATGCCGAAAGCGCCTACAAAGCCATTCACTGGCCGAGCATCATTCTGATTGTCGGGATGATGCCCTTTGCCCTGGCGTTACAAAAAACCGGTGGGGTGGATTTGATCGTCAAGGGACTCATGGACGCAGGCGGTGGATACGGGCCTTACATGATGCTGGTCTGCCTGTTTATCATGTGCGCCACGATAGGCCTGTTTATCTCCAATACGGCCACGGCCGTCCTGATGGCACCCATTGCACTGGCGATGGCGAAATCAATGGGGGTTTCGCCGTACCCGTTTGCCATGATCGTCGCTATGGCGGCATCTGCAGCGTTTATGACTCCGGTCTCGTCACCGGTCAATACGCTGGTGCTTGGCCCGGGAAATTACAAATTCAGTGATTTTGTGAAGATAGGCGTGCCCTTCACCGTGCTGGTGATGGTGGTGTGCGTGATACTGATTCCCGTACTGTTCCCGTTTTAAACCCTGATGCCGGGTAGCGATGTCGCGACCCGGCATACCGTCAGAGAGGGGAGTCCTGACTGATCTCGTCCAGCGACAAATGGAAGCTCGGCACAAACACCTGCATGAAATAATCCATCTCTTCGCTGCGGCGTGATTCCAGCGTTTTTTCCAGACGTGTTTTCGCCAGCAGAAATTCGTTATTCCCCGCGGACAGCTCTTCCAGACATTTCAGGTAAGCGCATAGCGCATCCGCCTGCTTAACCAGCAATTTTTCCTCTTCTGTGTACTGATGCTCATCAATCAGCGGCTCAAAAATATCGCGCAGCTCGTCCGGCACCATGTCGATCAGTTTCTGCTGAGCAATCTTCTCAATGGCCTTATATTCCTGGGCTATCTGCGAGTTGAAATATTTCACGGGTGTCGGTAAATCCCCGGTCAGCACTTCCGAGGCATCGTGATACATCGCCAGCAGGGCAATACGTTCAGCGTTAACCTGCCCATTGAATTTCCGGTTTTTAATGGCAGCCAGAGCGTGAGCGACCATCGCAACCTGCAGACTGTGCTCCGACACATTCTCGGTGCGGACATTGCGCATCAGCGGCCAGCGGTTGATCAGTTTAAGGCGGGAGAGGTGGGCAAAAAAATGACTCTGACTCATAGGTTACCTTTTGTCTTCACTGCGACAGACTTCATTGTGCGGGGAGGGGAGGCAAGATGCAAATCAGGCTACCGGAGTAGCCTGATTTTAAGATTACTGGTGGTAACCTGAGAGGAAACGTCCAAAGCGGCTGATGGCCATCTCGAGGTCATCTTCACGCGGCAGGGTAACGATACGCACGTGATCCGGCCACGGCCAGTTAAAGGCGGTACCCTGAACCAGCAGCACTTTTTCCTGCAGCAGGAAATCGAGCACCATCTTCTGGTCGTCATGAATATTAAAGCGTTTCGCGTCGATTTTCGGGAACATGTAGAGCGCGCCGTTCGGCTTCACGCAGGAGACGCCTGGAATATCGTTGATAAGCTCCCACGCGCGGTTACGCTGCTCATATAAACGCCCGCCCGGCACGATAAACTCGCTGATGCTCTGATAGCCGCCGAGTGCGGTCTGGATAGCATGCTGCGCCGGCACGTTGGCACATAAACGCATAGAGGCGAGCATTTCCAGCCCTTCAATATAGCCTTTCGCATGTTTTTTCGGGCCGTTTAAGACCATCCAGCCCTGACGGAAACCGGCCACGCGGTAGGTTTTAGACAGGCCATTAAAAGTCACGGTCAGCAGGTCCGGAGCCAGTGCGGCGATAGAGTGGTGCTGCGCCGCGTCATACAGGATCTTGTCGTAAATTTCGTCGGCAAAGATGATCAGGTTGTGCTGGCGGGCGATCTCCACGATCTCCATCAGCAGCTCTTTTGAGTAGACCGCGCCCGTTGGGTTGTTCGGGTTAATAATGACGATGCCGCGCGTGCGTGGGGTAATTTTCGCGCGAATATCATCGAGATCCGGGAACCAGTCAGAGGACTCATCGCAAAGATAGTGCACGGCTTTACCGCTGGACAGGGATACGGCCGCCGTCCACAGCGGATAATCCGGCGCGGGAACCAGCATTTCGTCGCCGCTGTTCAGCAGCGCCTGCATGGCCTGCACGATCAGCTCAGAGACGCCGTTGCCGATATAGATATCTTCAACGGTAACATCACGCATATCGCGCGCCTGGTAGTGCTGCATGATGGCTTTTCGTGCGGAGTAAAGTCCTTTTGAATCGCAATAGCCTTGCGCAGTAGGCAGGTTGCGGATCACATCAACCAGAATTTCATCCGGCGCTTCAAAACCAAATGGCGCAGGGTTACCAATGTTGAGTTTCAGAACCTTATTGCCTTCTTCTTCAAGGCGTTTAGCCTCTTTCAGAACCGGGCCACGGATGTCGTAACAGACGTTATCTAGCTTGCTGGATTTTTCGATAGGGGACATGAACCTTTAACCTTTTCGCGATTGTTGCCACTCCCTGCCGTGGAAGTCAGCACGGAATAATGTACTCCCCCCTCGCTGCGTTTTGAAGGGCGGGCAGGAGAAGATTTTGTGGAGTGAATGAAAATGGGGTGAATCTTTTTCGCTATCAGCGAACAATTTAACTGACGTAAAGTAAGGTTAATGGTGTGAAAGTAGGTTTATTGTGCTGTTAAATAATATAAAAGTTGTATATTGTGCTGATGAAAATAAATAATATCCGCAACCTGCGTGGCAGTTACGCTGAGTGACCTTTCGTAAAACCTGAATGCTTCGTTACGTGGCGTTGTAATAGTGTGCATTGGCTAAAAGTTACTCATGTGAAATTAATGTTAAGTGTTATTAATGAATGGCCTTAATCTAAATTAAAATTTATTTATTATTAACCAACAAAATGCAACTTTAGTTAATTTTAATAAAATTAGTTGAGAAGCTTAACAACCCTCATAAATCCGCAATATTGCAATAAGACTTATAAATAAAGTGGATTTGGGTTAAGATGTCTTTCAGGAAAGCTGGGCACAGATACATATGTTTTGTATTTGTGGAACAGGTTTTCTGAATTAATTGATTGTTATTGTTAGAGTTATCTCTGGCCGGAATGGGTTAAACATCTCCTGCTACGTTGACAGCACTGCGAGAAAGATGGCAGAAAGGGTGTATCACCCTTAATGGAATTTACATAAACCTGCAAACATCTAAATATCCTGAACGTTTAAGAGAATAAAAATAACGTCATGAAACGTGCTTTCTGACTGTTGATATTAAAACAGCACAATAACTATCTGTCAGGCAGTCTGCCGGGCCGGGATGCGAAGGAAAACCTTCAGAGGGAATTGCTTAACTGTTACACACACAGCTTCAACCCGGGCAGCTCCGCACGAGCAACCTGAAAGTGAAAAGATATGATAAATGCAAATCGTCCGATAATGAATCTCGACCTCGATCTGCTGAGAACGTTTGTTGCGGTCGCCGATCTCAACACTTTTGCAGCCGCTGCTGCCGCCGTTTGCCGAACCCAGTCCGCCGTTAGCCAGCAAATGCAACGGCTGGAACAACTGGTTGGTAAAGAGCTCTTTGCCCGTCACGGGCGTAATAAGCTCTTAACGGAACACGGTATTCAGCTTCTGGGTTATGCCAGGAAAATACTTCGCTTTAATGACGAAGCATGTATGTCATTAATGTATAGCAACCTGCAAGGGGTGCTAACGTTAGGTGCGTCTGATGAGTCAGCAGACACAATATTGCCATTTCTTCTCAATCGAATTAGTTCGGTTTATCCGAAGCTTGCGCTGGACGTTAGCGTAAAACGAAATGCTTTTATGATTGAGATGTTAAATGAGAATAAGGTCGATCTGGTGGTGACCACGCACCGTCCAGGGCAATTTAATTGCCTGACGTTGCGCACGTCTCCGACGCATTGGTATTGCGCTGCTGAATATGTGCTGCAAAAAGGTGAGCCAATTCCATTGGTATTACTGGATGATCCGAGTCCGTTCCGCGATATGGTGTTGGCGGCGCTCAATGAGGCCAATATTCCATGGCGTCTGGCTTATGTGGCTTCCACATTGCCAGCGGTACGTGCTGCCGTGAAAGCGGGGCTTGGGGTAACGGCCCGTCCGGTCGAAATGATGAGCCCGGATCTGCGCGTACTGGGTAAATCAGATGGTCTTCCTGCTTTGCCTGATACGGAGTATCTGCTCTGCCACAATACGTCCAGCAATAACGAACTGGCGAAAGTCGTGTTCGAGGCGATGGAAAACTACCATAATCCATGGCAGTTCGAACATGTTACCTCCGAAGGGGGGGATGATTCCCTGATCGTTGAAGGGGACTTTGAGTGATCGACAGCTCAAAATTCTGGTAACAATTTGTAAATGTAAAAAAAAGCCACTCACGCGATTTTCGCCTGCAGTGGCTTTTTTTTGGCAGTAATACCCGCGATCACCGCGTGGATTTTCAGGATAGTCGCTATTTATCAGTAAGATAAATGCTTTTGTTCAAATGTTGTGCGTTTCCCGTTCAGTCTCCCTCCAGCTCGCCTCGATGTTAATAAAACAGGAAATATGTTGCTGGTTTTTTGGGTGAATTAACAAAAGCGTGTCTCAGATCAAGAAAATACTCCTCTTTGGGGGGAGGAATCGTTGGCAAATCCTGTCAAAATAGGAGGGTTATTTTTTTTACTTCCAAAACGGACACGATTCAACAACATGCATTTGACGTAAACTCAGGTACCCACCAGGGTTAAAGGGCACCAAATGTTAATGAGAATCGCTCGATGTAATTTAATGTGAAGAAACCTTTGTTAAAGTTGACAAAAGGTTATAGAAAGGAGTAAAAAACCCCATCATTTTGCTGTCTACGTCTCATTTCTGACAGTTAGTGTAAGGTTTTTCGTTCCTCCCCATGAATCGATGTGATGCCCATCTGCCAGCAAGAGCAGTGTCGTAGGTATCACTTTTGATGAGTAAGCAATGAGTATGTCAACATCCACAGAAGTCATCGCTCATCACTGGGCATTCGCAATCTTTCTTATTGTAGCCATTGGCCTGTGCTGCCTGATGTTAGTCGGCGGCTGGTTCCTGGGCGGTCGCGCCCGTGCAAGGCACAAGAACACACCTTTCGAATCAGGTATTGATTCAGTAGGTTCCGCTCGCTTACGCCTGTCTGCCAAGTTCTATCTGGTAGCCATGTTCTTCGTCATCTTTGACGTGGAAGCGCTTTACCTTTTCGCATGGTCAACTTCCATCCGCGAAAGTGGTTGGGTGGGCTTTGTCGAGGCCGCAATTTTCATTTTAGTGTTACTGGCCGGTCTGGTTTATCTGGTGCGTATTGGCGCGCTTGACTGGACGCCTGCGCGTTCACGTCGTGAACACATCAACCCGGAAAACAGTATCTCTAATCGTCAGCAGTAACAGCGAGGCAATAAGATGGATTATACGCTCACCCGCATAGATCCTAACGGTGAGAATGACCGTTACCCCCTGCAAAAACAGGAGATCGTAACCGACCCCCTGGAGCAAGAAGTCAATAAAAGCGTGTACATGGGCAAACTCGAGCATGCCATGCACGATATGGTCAACTGGGGTCGTAAGAACTCCATCTGGCCTTACAACTTTGGCCTTTCTTGCTGCTACGTTGAAATGGTGACGTCATTCACTGCGGTGCATGACGTTGCGCGTTTTGGGGCAGAGGTACTGCGTGCTTCCCCACGTCAGGCTGACCTGATGGTGGTGGCAGGTACATGCTTTACCAAGATGGCACCTGTTATTCAGCGTCTGTATGACCAGATGCTGGAGCCAAAATGGGTTATTTCCATGGGCGCATGTGCAAACTCTGGCGGTATGTACGACATTTATTCCGTCGTACAGGGCGTAGATAAGTTTATTCCAGTGGATGTTTACATCCCGGGTTGTCCGCCGCGTCCCGAAGCTTACATGCAGGCGCTGATGCTGCTGCAGGAGTCTATCGGTAAAGAACGTCGTCCGCTCTCCTGGGTGGTTGGCGATCAGGGTGTTTACCGCGCCAACATGCAGTCTGAGCGCGAGCGTAAACGCGGCGAACGTATTGCAGTAACCAATCTGCGTACGCCTGACGAAATTTAATTTGCGCCTGTGGGCATGGAGTAAACCTTCGCATATCACTACTCAAATAGCGCGAAGCCACGCCCTACAGTCACCACGGACCATTTGCAATGGTGAACAATATGACCGACTTAACCGCGCAAGAAGCCGCCTGGCAAACACGGGATCATCTGGATGACCCTGTCATTGGCGAACTGCGCAACCGTTTTGGGCCGGATGCCTTTACTGTTCAGGCGACCCGCACCGGGGTACCCGTTGTTTGGGTGAAGCGTGAGCAATTACTGGAAGTGGTCGATTTCCTCAAGAAATTGCCAAAACCTTACGTCATGCTGTTTGACTTACACGGCATGGATGAACGTCTGCGTACGCACCGCCAGGGTCTCCCTGCTGCGGATTTTTCCGTTTTCTACCACCTGATCTCAATAGACCGTAATACGGATATCATGCTCAAGGTGGCATTGTCTGAAAACGACATGCATCTGCCGACGATCACTAAACTTTTCCCGAACGCTAACTGGTATGAGCGTGAAACCTGGGAAATGTTCGGGATGACCTTCGACGGCCACCCGCATCTGACGCGCATCATGATGCCGCAGACGTGGACCGGCCACCCGCTGCGTAAAGACTACCCGGCACGTGCAACTGAATTCGACCCGTTTGAGCTGACGAAAGCCAAGCAGGATCTGGAGATGGAAGCGCTGACCTTCAAGCCGGAAGACTGGGGCATGAAACGCGGGACGGAAAACGAGGACTTCATGTTCCTCAACCTCGGTCCAAACCACCCCTCTGCGCACGGTGCTTTCCGTATTATTCTTCAGCTTGATGGCGAAGAGATTGTCGACTGCGTACCGGACATCGGTTACCACCACCGTGGTGCTGAGAAGATGGGCGAGCGTCAGTCCTGGCACAGCTACATTCCGTACACCGACCGTATCGAGTACCTCGGCGGTTGCGTAAACGAAATGCCTTACGTGCTGGCCGTTGAGAAACTGGCAGGTATCACCGTACCGGATCGCGTTAACGTCATCCGCGTGATGCTCTCCGAACTGTTCCGTATTAACAGCCACCTGCTGTATATCTCCACGTTCATTCAGGACGTTGGCGCGATGACACCGGTTTTCTTTGCCTTTACCGATCGTCAGAAAATCTACGATCTGGTAGAAGCCATCACCGGTTTCCGTATGCACCCGGCCTGGTTCCGTATTGGCGGTGTGGCACACGATCTGCCGCGCGGCTGGGAGCGTCTGCTGCGTGAATTCCTCGACTGGATGCCAAAACGTCTGGCTTCTTACGAGAAAGCCGCACTGCGTAACACCATCCTGAAAGGCCGTTCCCAGGGCGTTGCAGCCTACGGTGCGAAAGAAGCGCTGGAGTGGGGTACGACAGGTGCGGGTCTGCGCGCAACCGGTATTGATTTCGACGTGCGTAAAGCCCGTCCTTACTCTGGCTATGAAAACTTCGACTTCGAAGTCCCGGTTGGCGGCGGTGTTTCCGACTGCTACACCCGCGTGATGCTGAAAGTTGAAGAGTTGCGCCAGAGTCTGCGCATCCTTGAGCAGTGCCTCAACAACATGCCGGAAGGCCCGTTCAAGGCGGATCACCCGCTGACGACGCCGCCGCCGAAAGAGCGCACGCTGCAACATATCGAAACCCTGATCACCCACTTCCTGCAGGTTTCCTGGGGTCCGGTCATGCCGGCGCAAGAATCCTTCCAGATGATTGAAGCGACCAAGGGTATTAACAGTTACTACCTGACCAGTGACGGCAGCACCATGAGCTACCGTACCCGCGTGCGTACACCAAGCTTTGCGCACCTGCAGCAGATCCCGTCCGCCATCCGCGGCAGTCTCGTCTCCGACCTGATTGTGTATCTGGGTAGTATCGATTTTGTTATGTCAGATGTGGACCGCTAATTATGCACGAGAATCAACAACCACAAACCGAGGCTTTTGAGCTGAGTGAAGCAGAACGTGCCGCCATTGAGCACGAGATGCACCACTACGAAGACCCGCGTGCGGCGTCCATTGAAGCGCTGAAAATCGTACAGAAACAGCGTGGTTGGGTGCCGGATGGGGCGATCTATGAGATCGCAAAAGTGCTGGGCATTCCGGCAAGTGACGTAGAAGGCGTAGCCACGTTCTACAGCCAGATCTTCCGTCAGCCGGTGGGTCGCCATGTGATCCGCTACTGTGACAGCGTGGTTTGTCACATTACCGGTTATCAGGGCATTCAGGCAGCGATTGAGAAAAAGCTCAATATCAAGCCAGGCCAGACCACGTTCGATGGCCGCTTTACGCTGCTGCCAACCTGCTGCCTGGGGAACTGCGACAAGGGGCCGACCATGATGATTGATGAGGATACTCACAGTTATCTGACGCCGGAAGCCATTCCTGACCTGCTGGAGCAGTACAAATGAAAACTGTAATTCGTACTGCTGAAACTCATCCACTGACCTGGCGTCTGCGTGATGACAAACAGCCGGTATGGCTCGACGAATACCAGAGCAAAAACGGCTATGCCGGTGCGCGTAAAGCCCTGGGCGGCATGGCGCCGGACGACATCGTCAGTGCGGTTAAAGACGCTGGCCTGAAAGGGCGCGGCGGCGCAGGCTTTTCCACCGGTCTGAAGTGGAGCCTGATGCCAAAAGACGAATCCATGAACATCCGTTACCTGCTGTGTAACGCTGATGAAATGGAGCCGGGCACCTATAAAGACCGCCTGCTGATGGAACAGTTGCCGCACCTGCTGGTGGAAGGCATGCTGATCTCCGCGTTCGCACTGAAAGCGTACCGGGGTTACATCTTCCTGCGCGGTGAATACATCGAAGCGGCTGAAAACCTGCGTCGCGCGATTGCCGAAGCCACTGAAGCGGGCCTGCTGGGTAAAAACATCCTTGGCACCGGTTTTGACTTCGAGCTGTTCGTGCACACCGGGGCAGGGCGTTATATCTGTGGTGAAGAGACCGCACTGATTAACTCCCTGGAAGGCCGCCGTGCGAACCCACGTTCCAAGCCACCGTTCCCGGCAAGCTCTGGCGTCTGGGGTAAACCGACCTGTGTAAACAACGTCGAAACCCTGTGTAACGTCCCGGCAATCCTCGCCAATGGCGTGGAGTGGTATCAGGGCATCTCGAACAGTAAAGATGCCGGTACCAAGCTGATGGGCTTCTCCGGTCGCGTGAAGAACCCTGGCGTCTGGGAACTGCCGTTTGGCACCACCGCACGTGAAATTCTTGAAGACTACGCTGGCGGCATGCGTGATGGCCTGAAATTCAAAGCCTGGCAGCCAGGCGGTGCAGGGACCGACTTCCTGACCGAGGCCCATCTTGATCTGCCGATGGAATTCGAAAGCATTGGTAAAGCAGGCAGCCGTCTGGGTACGGCGCTGGCGATGGCCGTCGACCACGAGATCGGCATGGTATCGCTGGTGCGTAACCTCGAAGAGTTCTTTGCCCGCGAGTCCTGCGGCTGGTGTACACCGTGCCGTGATGGTCTGCCGTGGAGCGTGAAGATCCTGCGTGCTATCGAACGTGGCGAAGGCCAGCCTGGCGATATCGAGACACTTGAGCAACTGTGTCGATTCCTGGGCCCAGGGAAAACCTTCTGTGCCCACGCACCAGGCGCCGTTGAGCCACTGCAGAGCGCGATTAAATATTTCCGCGACGAATTCGAAGCAGGCATCAAGCAGCCGTTCAGCAATACCCATGCCATCAATGGGATTCAGCCGAACCTGCTGAAAGCGCGCTGGTAAAACAGAATTTTGATTAACGCTCAGTTACGACTGAGCCAACTGGAAGCATGCTAATGGCTACGATTCATGTAGACGGCAAAGAGTATGAGGTCAACGGGGCGGACAACCTGCTGGAAGCTTGTCTGTCGCTCGGCCTTGATATTCCGTATTTTTGCTGGCATCCGGCGCTGGGCAGCGTCGGTGCTTGCCGCCAGTGTGCGGTGAAGCAATATCAAAACGCGGAAGACACGCGTGGTCGCCTGGTGATGTCCTGTATGACGCCAGCCACCGAAGGCACTTTTATTTCGATTGATGACGAAGAAGCCAAACAGTTCCGTGAAAGCGTTGTGGAATGGTTGATGACCAACCACCCGCACGATTGCCCGGTCTGTGAAGAGGGCGGTAACTGCCACCTTCAGGATATGACCGTAATGACCGGTCACAGCTTCCGTCGCTATCGCTTTACCAAACGTACCCACCGCAACCAGGATCTGGGGCCGTTCATCTCTCACGAAATGAACCGCTGCATCGCCTGCTACCGCTGCGTGCGTTACTACAAAGATTACGCAGACGGACAAGATCTGGGCGTTTATGGCGCGCATGACAACGTCTACTTCGGTCGTCCGGAAGACGGTACGCTGGAAAGCGAATTCTCCGGTAACCTGGTCGAGATTTGTCCAACCGGCGTCTTCACCGATAAAACCCACTCCGAGCGTTACAACCGTAAGTGGGACATGCAGTTTGCACCAAGCATCTGCCAGCAGTGTTCGCTGGGCTGTAACACCAGCCCGGGTGAGCGCTATGGCGAACTGCGTCGTATTGAAAACCGTTATAACGGTACCGTTAACCATTACTTCCTGTGCGACCGCGGTCGTTTCGGCTACGGCTACGTGAACCTGAAAGACCGTCCACGTCAGCCCGTTCAACGCCGTGGTGATGACTTCATCACCCTGAACGCTGAACAGGCGATGCAGGGCGCGGCAGATATTCTGCGCCAGTCGAAGAAAGTGATCGGTATCGGCTCCCCGCGCGCCAGCATCGAAAGTAACTTTGCGCTGCGTGAGCTGGTTGGGGCGGAAAACTTCTACACCGGTATCGCTCAGGGCGAGCAGGAACGTCTGCAGCTGGTACTGAAAGTGCTGCGTGAAGGCGGTATTCATACCCCAGCGCTGCGTGAAATTGAATCTTATGATGCGGTTCTGGTGCTGGGTGAAGATTTGACGCAGACCGGCGCTCGCGCTGCCCTGGCGGTTCGTCAGGCGGTCAAAGGTAAAGCTCGTGAAATGGCGGCGGCTCAGAAAGTGGCTGACTGGCAGATTGCGGCAATCCTCAACATCGGTCAGCGTGCGAAGCATCCTCTGTTTGTGACCAACGTCGACAGCACGCGTCTGGACGATATCGCGGCGTGGACCTACTGCGCGCCGGTTGAAGATCAGGCCCGTCTTGGCTTTGCGATTGCTCATGCGCTGGACAGTAATTCTCCGGCCGTTGAAGGTCTCGATCGCGACCTGCAGAACAAGGTTGATGTGATTGTTCAGGCCCTGGCGGGTGCGAAGAAACCCCTGATTGTTTCCGGGACTAACGCCGGTAGCGCGGAGATCATTCAGGCTGCCGCGAACGTGGCTAAAGCGCTGAAAGGCCGTGGTGCAGACGTTGGCGTGACCATGATTGCCCGTGCGGTGAACAGCATCGGTCTGGGAATGATCGGCGGTGGCTCTCTGGAAGCTGCGTTAAGCGAACTGGAATCCGGTGCTGCAGACGCCGTTGTGGTGCTGGAAAACGACCTGCATCGCCATGCTTCTGCCGCACGCGTTGACGCAGCGCTCTCCAAAGCGCCGCTGGTGATGGTTATTGACCATCAGCGCACCGCGATCATGGACAAAGCGCACCTGGTGCTCTCTGCGGCAAGCTTCGCGGAAAGCGACGGTACGGTTATCAACAACGAAGGCCGCGCACAGCGTTTCTTCCAGGTGTATGACCCGGCGTACTACGACAGCAACACCATAATGCTGGAAAGCTGGCGCTGGCTGCACTCTCTGCACAGCACCGTTCAGAGCCGTGAAGTGGACTGGACGCAGCTCGACCATGTTATCGACGCGGTCGTGGAAAAACTGCCTCAGCTGGCTGGCATCAAAGATGCGGCTCCTGACGCAAGCTTCCGTATTCGTGGCCAGAAACTGGCGCGTGAGCCGCACCGTTACAGCGGTCGTACCGCGATGCGAGCCAACATCAGCGTTCACGAACCTCGTCAGCCGCAGGATAAAGACACGATGTTTGCCTTCTCAATGGAAGGGAACAACCAGCCGTCTGCACCGCGCTCTCAGGTTCCGTTCGCATGGGCACCAGGCTGGAACTCCCCGCAGGCATGGAACAAATTCCAGGCTGAAGTGGGCGGCTCTCTGCGCCACGGTGACCCGGGCGTGCGTCTGATTGAAGCTTCCGACACCGGTCTGGACTTCTTCACCACCGTGCCGGCGAGCTTCCAGGCGCAGGAAGGGAACTGGCGTATTGCGCCGTACTACCATCTGTTCGGCAGTGACGAATTGTCCCAGCGTTCTCCGGTATTCCAGAGCCGCATGCCGCAACCGTACATCAAGCTTAACCCGGCAGATGCCGCGAAGCTTGGCGTTAACGCGGGTGCGAACATCGCCTTTAGCTATGATGGCCAGACAATCAGCTTGCCGCTGATTATCTCTGAAAGTCTGACTGCAGGGCAGGTGGGTCTGCCGATGGGTATGCCTGGCATCGCGCCGGTACTGGCGGGTGCGCGTCTTGATAATCTGCAGGAGGCAAAAGCATGAGTTGGTTAACGCCGGATCTTATCGACATCCTGCTGAGCATTCTGAAAGCGATAGTTATCCTGCTGGTGGTCGTCACCTGCGGCGCGTTCATGAGCTTTGGTGAACGTCGTCTGCTCGGTCTGTTCCAGAACCGTTACGGACCGAACCGCGTGGGCTGGGGTGGTTCACTCCAGCTGGTAGCGGACATGATCAAGATGTTCTTTAAAGAGGACTGGATCCCGCGCTTCTCTGACCGCGTGATCTTTACTCTGGCACCGATGATCGCCTTTACCTCGCTGCTGCTGGCGTTCGCGATTGTTCCTGTCAGCCCGACCTGGGTGGTGGCTGACCTGAACATCGGCATTCTGTTCTTCCTGATGATGGCAGGCCTCGCCGTGTATGCGGTGCTGTTCGCGGGCTGGTCCAGTAACAACAAATACTCCCTGCTGGGTGCGATGCGTGCTTCTGCGCAGACGCTGAGCTACGAAGTATTCCTGGGGCTTTCCCTGATGGGTGTGGTGGCGCAAGCCGGTTCATTCAACATGACCGACATCGTCAACAACCAGGCTGACATCTGGAACGTTATCCCGCAGTTCTTTGGTTTTATTACCTTTGCTATCGCGGGCGTGGCGGTGTGTCACCGTCACCCGTTTGACCAGCCAGAAGCCGAACAGGAACTGGCCGACGGTTACCACATCGAATATTCCGGTATGAAATTCGGTCTGTTCTTCGTGGGCGAGTACATCGGTATTGTCACCATTTCCGCGTTGATGGTAACGCTGTTCTTTGGTGGCTGGCATGGCCCGTTCTTACCGCCGTTCATCTGGTTCGCGCTGAAAACCGCGTTCTTCATGATGATGTTCATTTTGATTCGCGCAGCGTTACCGCGTCCGCGTTATGACCAGGTAATGTCCTTCGGCTGGAAAGTGTGCCTGCCGCTGACGCTCATCAACTTGCTGGTAACGGCGGCTGTCATTCTCTGGCAGCAGCCATAAGGGGCTATAGACCATGACCTTAAAAGAATTATTGGTAGGTTTCGGCACTCAGGTACGCAGTATCTGGATGATCGGCCTGCACGCGTTTGCCAAACGCGAAACCCGGATGTACCCGGAAGAGCCGGTATATCTGCCGCCGCGCTACCGTGGCCGTATCGTGCTGACGCGCGATCCGGACGGTTCAGAGCGCTGCGTTGCCTGTAACCTGTGTGCGGTAGCGTGTCCGGTGGGCTGTATCTCTCTGCAGAAAGCAGAGACGGTAGATGGCCGCTGGTATCCTGAGTTCTTCCGCATCAACTTCTCACGCTGCATTTTCTGCGGTCTGTGTGAAGAAGCGTGCCCAACCACGGCGATTCAGCTGACCCCGGACTTCGAACTGGGTGAGTATAAGCGTCAGGACCTGGTGTACGAGAAAGAGGATCTGCTGATTTCCGGTCCGGGCAAATACCCGGAATATAACTTCTACCGGATGGCGGGTATGGCAATCGACGGCAAAGATAAGGGCGAAGCAGAGAACGAAGCTAAGCCTATCGACGTCAAGAGCCTGTTACCGTAAGGAGAGGGCAATGGAATTCGCTTTTTATATCTGTGGCCTTATCGCCATCCTGGCTACGCTGCGAGTGATTACGCACACCAATCCGGTGCATGCGCTGCTGTACTTAATTATCTCGCTGCTGGCTATTTCCGGGGTGTTCTTTGCGCTGGGCGCGCACTTTGCTGGTGCGCTGGAGATCATCGTCTACGCCGGGGCCATCATGGTGCTGTTCGTCTTCGTGGTGATGATGCTGAACCTGGGCGGCTCTGAAATTGAGCAGGAACGTCAGTGGTTAAAACCGCAGGTCTGGATTGGCCCGGCGATCCTGTCGGCCATCATGCTGGTGGTCATTGTTTACGCCATTCTGGGTGTGAATGATCAGGGCATCGACGGCACGCCAATCGGCGCTAAAGAGGTGGGTATTACGCTGTTTGGCCCATACGTCCTGGCGGTTGAACTGGCCTCTATGCTGCTGCTGGCGGGCCTGGTTGTTGCCTTCCACGTTGGCCGCGAAGAGCGTGCTGGTGAGTTGCTGAGCAACCGCACTGACGACCGCGCGAAAAGAAAAACGGAGGAACGCGCATGATCCCCTTAACACATGGACTGATCCTCGCTGCGATTTTATTCGTTCTGGGCTTAACCGGTCTGGTTATCCGCCGCAATCTGCTGTTTATGCTGATCGGTCTGGAAATCATGATTAACGCCTCCGCGCTGGCCTTCGTGGTCGCCGGAAGCTACTGGGGCCAGACCGATGGTCAGGTGATGTACATTCTCGCCATCAGCCTCGCGGCTGCCGAAGCGAGTATTGGCCTGGCGCTGTTACTGCAGCTCCATCGTCGCCGCCAGAACCTGAACATCGATTCAGTAAGTGAGTTGCGTGGATGAACATGCTTGCCTTAACCATTATTTTTCCGCTGATTGGCTTCGTGCTGCTGGCGTTTTCTCGTGGCCGCTGGTCTGAGAATCTGTCCGCCACCGTCGGCATGGGCTCTGTGGGTCTGGCTGCGCTGGTAACAGCGTATGCGGGTATCGACTTCTTTAATAACGGGCGTCAGGCCTTCAGCGTACCGCTGTGGACCTGGATGTCGGTCGGTGATTTCAACATCGGTTTCAACCTGGTGCTGGATGGTCTCTCTCTGACCATGCTCTCCGTGGTAACCGGCGTGGGCTTCCTGATCCACATGTTTGCCTCCTGGTATATGCGCGGTGAAGAGGGTTACTCCCGCTTCTTCGCCTACACCAACCTGTTTATCGCGAGCATGGTTGTTCTGGTGCTGGCCGATAACCTGCTGTTGATGTATCTCGGCTGGGAAGGCGTGGGTCTCTGCTCTTATCTGCTGATCGGCTTCTACTATACCGATCCGAAGAATGGCGCAGCGGCCATGAAAGCGTTTGTCGTGACCCGTGTGGGTGACGTCTTCCTCGCCTTCGCGCTGTTCATTCTCTACAACGAACTGGGCACGCTGAATTTCCGCGAAATGGTGGAACTGGCGCCAGCGCACTTCGCTGCCGGCAATGACATGCTGTGGTGGGCAACGCTGATGCTGCTGGGTGGTGCCGTGGGTAAATCCGCGCAGCTGCCGTTGCAGACATGGCTGGCCGACGCGATGGCAGGTCCAACGCCTGTCTCCGCGCTGATCCACGCCGCAACCATGGTTACCGCTGGGGTCTACCTGATTGCGCGTACGCATGGTCTGTTCCTGATGACGCCGGAAATTCTGCATCTGGTGGGTATCGTTGGTGCGGTAACGCTGGTGCTGGCAGGCTTTGCCGCGCTGGTGCAAACCGACATCAAACGCGTTCTCGCATACTCCACCATGAGCCAGATTGGTTATATGTTCCTGGCACTGGGTGTTCAGGCATGGGACGCAGCCATTTTCCACCTGATGACGCACGCGTTCTTTAAAGCGCTGCTGTTCCTCTCATCCGGTTCCGTGATTCTGGCCTGCCACCACGAGCAGAACATCTTCAAGATGGGCGGACTGCGTAAGTCCATTCCGCTGGTTTATGTCTGCTTCCTGGTGGGCGGCGCGGCGCTGGCGGCACTGCCGCTGATTACCGCGGGCTTCTTCAGTAAGGACGAAATCCTTGCCGGTGCCATGGCGAATGGTCATATCAATCTGATGGTTGCGGGTCTGGTCGGTGCGTTCATGACCTCCCTGTATACCTTCCGTATGATTTTCATCGTATTCCACGGTAAAGAACAAATTCACGCTCACGCAGGGAAGGGGATTACTCATCACCTGCCGCTGATTGTGCTGCTGGTACTCTCCACCTTCGTTGGCGCACTGATTGTGCCACCGCTGCAGGGCGTACTGCCGGACACCACCGAGCTTGAGCACGGTCGCGTTCTGACGCTTGAAATCACCTCGGGTGTGGTCGCTATCGCGGGCATCCTGATCGCAGCATGGCTGTGGCTGGGCAAACGTACGCTGGTGACTGCCGTTGCCAACAGTGCGCCAGGCCGCCTGCTGGGGACCTGGTGGTACAACGCGTGGGGCTTCGACTGGCTGTACGACATGATCTTCGTCAAGCCGTTCCTGGGCATTGCGTGGCTGCTGAAACGCGATCCGCTGAACTCCCTGATGAATATCCCGGCGATCCTTTCCCGCTTTGCAGGTAAAGGCCTGCTGTTCAGCGAGAACGGTTACCTGCGCTGGTATGTGGCGTCCATGAGCATCGGTGCGGTTGTCGTGCTGGCGCTGCTGATGGTGTTGCGTTGATCGTTAAGTGAATTTTATTCGAATTCGTTGAAAATCAGGCCCCTGCTGGGGGCCTTAAAAAGGAATGTAAATCGCCATGTTACTACCCTGGCTAATATTAATTCCCTTCATCGGCGGCTTCCTGTGCTGGCAGACTGAACGCTTTGGCGTGAAGATGCCGCGCTGGATCGCGCTGATCACCATGGGATTGACGCTCGCGCTTGGTCTGCAACTGTGGTTGCAGGGTGGCTACTCTCTGACGCAGTCTGCGGGGATTCCGCAGTGGCAGTCTGAATTTATTCTGCCGTGGATCCCGCGTTTTGGGATAACCATTCACCTGGCTATCGACGGTCTGTCGCTGCTGATGGTGGTGCTGACGGGTCTGCTCGGCGTTCTGGCGGTACTGTGCTCCTGGCGAGAAATTGAAAAATACCAGGGCTTCTTCCACCTGAACCTGATGTGGATCCTGGGCGGCGTTATCGGCGTGTTCCTTGCCATCGACATGTTCCTGTTCTTCTTCTTCTGGGAGATGATGCTGGTGCCGATGTACTTCCTGATCGCGCTGTGGGGCCATAAGGCGTCCGACGGTAAAACGCGTATCACGGCGGCAACCAAGTTCTTCATCTATACCCAGGCGAGCGGTCTGGTGATGTTGATTGCGATTCTGGCGCTGGTGTTTGTTCACCATACCGCGACCGGTATCTGGACCTTCAACTATGAAGACCTGCTGAAGACCCCGATGTCTCACGGTGTGGAATACCTGCTGATGCTGGGCTTCTTCATTGCCTTCGCGGTGAAAATGCCGGTGGTTCCCCTGCACGGCTGGCTGCCAGACGCGCACTCACAGGCGCCAACGGCGGGTTCCGTTGACCTTGCGGGGATCTTGCTGAAAACCGCGGCCTACGGTCTGCTGCGTTTCGCTCTGCCGCTATTCCCGAATGCGTCCGCTGAGTTCGCGCCAATTGCGATGTGGCTTGGTGTGATCGGTATCTTCTACGGTGCCTGGATGGCCTTCACGCAGTACGACATTAAACGTCTGATTGCGTACACCTCCGTTTCCCACATGGGCTTTGTACTGATTGCCATCTACACCGGCAGCCAGCTGGCTTACCAGGGGGCGGTTATCCAGATGATTGCGCACGGTCTGTCCGCAGCCGGTCTCTTCATCCTGTGTGGTCAGCTGTACGAACGTCTTCACACCCGTGACATGCGTATGATGGGCGGTCTGTGGAGCAAAATTAAATGGCTGCCAGCGCTCTCTATGTTCTTCGCGGTGGCCACGCTGGGTATGCCAGGCACCGGTAACTTCGTCGGCGAATTTATGATTCTGTTCGGCAGCTTCAAAGTGGTGCCGGTCATTACCGTGATCTCCACCTTTGGTCTGGTGTTCGCTTCCGTTTACTCGCTGGCGATGCTGCACCGCGCTTACTTCGGTAAAGCGAAGAGCGAAATTGCTGCAAAAGAACTGCCGGGGATGTCGCTGCGTGAGCTGTTCATCATCCTGCTGCTGGTCGTACTGCTGGTGCTGTTGGGCTTCTTCCCGCAGCCAATTCTGGATACCTCGCACTCCGCGATGGGGAATATCCAGCAGTGGTTTGTTAATTCTGCTTCTACTACAAGGCCGTAATTCGCCATGACAATAACTCCACAACAACTGATCGCGCTGCTACCGCTGCTGATCGTCGGATTGACGGTGGTGGTTGTGATGCTCTCCATTGCGTGGCGACGCAATCACTTCCTGAATGCCACGCTGTCGGTCATCGGTCTGAACGCCGCATTAGTCTCTCTCTGGTTTGTTGGCCAGGGCGGGGCGATGGACGTCACTCCACTGATGCGCGTTGACGGCTATGCCATGCTATACTCGGGTCTGGTTCTGCTGGCGAGCCTGGCAACCTGTACGTTTGCGTACCCATGGCTGGAAGGCTACAACGACAACAAAGAAGAGTTTTACCTGCTGGTACTGATTGCCGCGCTGGGCGGTATTCTGCTGGCGAATGCGAACCATCTGGCTGCGCTGTTCCTCGGTATTGAGCTTATCTCTCTGCCGCTGTTCGGTCTGATTGGTTACGCCTTCCGTCAGAAACGTTCTCTGGAAGCGAGCATCAAGTACACCATTCTGTCTGCTGCCGCGTCGTCTTTCCTGCTGTTTGGTATCGCGCTGCTGTACGCACAGTCCGGAAACCTCTCTTTCATGGCGCTCGGCAAGAGCCTCGGCGACGGTATGCTGCACGAACCGCTGCTGCTGGCGGGTCTGGGCATGATGATTGTTGGCCTTGGCTTTAAGCTCTCTCTGGTTCCGTTCCACCTGTGGACGCCAGACGTCTACCAGGGCGCACCTGCTCCTGTCTCAACCTTCCTGGCGACGGCGAGCAAAATCGCTATCTTCGGGGTGGTGATGCGTCTGTTCCTGTATGCGCCGGTGGGTGACAGCGAAGCGGTTCGCGTGGTGCTGGGCATCATCGCGTTTGCTTCCATCATCTTCGGTAACCTGATGGCGCTGAGCCAGACCAACATTAAACGTCTGCTGGGCTACTCATCTATCTCCCACCTGGGCTACCTGATGGTGGCACTGATTGCGCTGCAGAGCGGTGAGATGTCGATGGAGACCGTCGGTGTTTACCTGGCCGGTTACCTGTTCAGCAGCCTCGGCGCGTTCGGCGTGGTGAGCCTGATGTCCAGCCCGTACCGTGGTCCGGATGCAGATTCCCTGTTCTCCTACCGTGGTCTGTTCTGGCACCGTCCGATTTTGTCCGCCGTTATGACCGTAATGATGCTCTCTCTGGCGGGTATTCCAATGACGCTGGGCTTTATCGGTAAGTTCTACGTGCTGGCAGTGGGTGTGCAGGCACACCTGTGGTGGCTGACGGCGGGCGTGGTGATCGGCTCTGCAATCGGTCTCTACTACTACCTGCGTGTGGCCGTGAGTCTGTATCTGAGTGCACCTCAGCAGCTGAACCGCGATGCGCCGCGTAACTGGCAGTACAGCGCCGGTGGTATCGTGGTACTGATCTCCGCGCTGCTGGTACTGATCTTCGGTATCTATCCACAGCCGCTGATCACCATCGTGCAGCACGCGATGCCGCTGATGTAATCACGTTGCTGTTTGACCGCAGTGAATAAAAAAACCCGCCTCGGCGGGTTTTTTGTTGGCTTGCGGCCTTGCCCTGTCGGGAAGGCGTGAGCCTGCTGAAAGTTAAGCCAGCTGTTTACGGCTAATCAGCGGACCGTCAATCTTCTTCATTGACCGATCCAGAACTTCTTCAATGACTGACGACAGTTCATTGAGTTCAAACTTTGCCACGTAACCGTCGGCTTTCACCTTGCGAATATGATCTTCGTTAGCATTGCCGGAGAGGGAAGAGTGGATCACCACCGGAATATCTTTCAACAGCGGGTCGGTTTTGATTTTACGCGTCAGGGTAAAGCCGTCCATCTCCGGCATTTCCAGGTCGGTCAGCACCAGTGCAATCTTATCGGTAATCGGAACACCTTCAGCCTGAGCCTGCGCCGCCAGCACGCTAATTTTCTCCCACGCGTCTTTGCCGGTGATATGCAGCTGCGCCGGGATCTCCATCGCCTGCAGACCTTTTTCCAGCATCGAGCGTGCCACTTTAGAGTCTTCGGCGACAATCGCGACGGCACCGGGCTTGATGTGGAATTTCGTGGTCTTCAGATCCGTGGCATGCAGGTCGTGGTTGGCCGGGGTGATGTCATACAGGATCTGCTCAACGTCGAGCACCATCGCCAGCTCATTGGTATCGGTCTTCTCATCCAGACAGGCGATACTGGTGATGTACCGCCCGCTGACGGCAGTTTCCGCCGCGTGCACCTGCTTCCAGTCAAGACGCATGATGTTCTCAACGGATTCCACCGCAAAAGCCTGCACGCTGCGGGCATATTCCGTGATCAGCAGGATGTTCAGCCCGGTAGTTGGCTTACAGCCCGCCACGGCGGCCAGGTCGATTACCGGGATAACCTGATCGCGAATATTCACCATGCCCATCAGCGGTGATTTCATCCCGGCGGGTTTCGTGAACTCTGGCATCGGCACAATTTCACGCAGCTTAAAGACGTTAATGCCAAACAGCTCGGATTTATTTGCGTTCAGAGAGGTGCCAAGACGGAACAGCAACAGTTCAAAACGGTTCGACAGGGTGAGATTCGCCCTGTCATCAATATCTTTCTGGAAATTATCCATTCTACCCTCGAGAGAAATGCTGACCTTTTAATCGTTATCGGCACTCTGAGAGAAAAATGAAGGACTAAACGCTGACCTTAGCGAAATCTTCGGCCAGCTCACATTCCTGGAACCGTTCACGGCACTCTGCCAGCAGGCGTTCACAGCCCCGGGCATCGTAGCGCGAGCTGACATGGGTGACGATCAGTTTCCCGGCGCCCGCGTCACGCGCAAGCTGCGCCGCCTGGTGCGTAGAGCTATGGCCCCGGCTGTTGGCTTTCTCTTCCATCGCCGCCTCGAGGGTGGCTTCATGCACCATGAGATCCACACCCTGCGCCAGCAGCAACGCCGCCGGGCACGGGGCCGTGTCGCCAAAAATCGCCAGTTTTTTCCCGGGCTGCGGGGCGGCGAGGTAATCCTGCCCGTTGATGACGCGCCCGTCTTCCAGCGTCACGGTTTCGCCCTGCTTCAGGCGCTGGAACAGCGGCCCGGGTTTTATTCCGTCGGCCAGTAACGCCGACGCATTGAGCGCGCCGGGTTTATCCCGCTCCTCAATGCGATAACCATAGCACTCCACAGGATGGCTCAGGGGTTGGGCTGTCACCCGATACACACCGTCATCCAGCACCAGACCGGCGGTTATCTCCACCACCTCCAGGGGGTAATCTGTCCATGAGCCGCTCAGACGCAGCGTGGTGTCGACAAATTCCCGAATACCCGCAGGCCCGTAAATCGTCAGCGGGTTGGCATTGCCCGCCATTGAGCGGCTGCACAACAGACCAGGCAGGCCAAACAGATGGTCGCCATGCAGATGGGTAATGAAAATTCTATCCAGTTTGCCGGGATGATACGGGGTATGTAGCAGCTGATGCTGCGTCCCTTCACCGCAGTCAAAAAGCCATAATCCACCCCGCGTCGGGTGCTGCAAATCCAGCAGAATCGCGGTCACATTTCGTGATCGGGTTGGCACTCCAGCGGACGTACCGAGAAAAATCAGTTCCATAACGTAATCAGCCCTTTGCCGAACGGGGAGGGGTTTAGTATAACGTGATGAACCCAGGAAGGAGACTGACATGATCCAGTGGCAAGATTTACACCATAGTGAGCTCACGGTAGCGTCACTTTACGCGCTGCTTAAACTGCGTTGCGAAGTGTTTGTTGTTGAACAAACCTGCCCGTATCAGGATATCGATGGCGATGATCTTATTGGCGAGAATCGCCATATTCTTGGCTGGCGGGACAACGCGCTGGTGGCGTATGCGAGGATTCTGAAAAGCGAAGACGATTTTGAGCCTGTCGTGATTGGTCGCGTGATTATCAGCGGCAACGCGCGTGGTGAAAAACTGGGCTATCAGCTGATGGAAAAAACGCTGGAAGCGTGCCAAAAACAGTGGCCGGACAAGGCGTTATATCTGGGCGCGCAGGCGCACCTGCAACCGTTTTACGGGCATTTTGGGTTTACGCCCGTGACGGACGTGTACGATGAGGACGGTATTCCACACATCGGCATGGCGCGGGAAGCGAAACAGGCGTAATGGCGAGTCGTTGGCTATAGTTAGCGGACTGGTGTACTAACATGGAGAAAAATATGTCATTTCAATCCTGGGATACCCGTATCGATGACGACCTGGCCTTGCTGAGCGAAACGCTGGAAGAGGTGTTACGTTCGTCGGGCGACCCTGCCGATCAGAAATATATTGAGCTGAAAGCCCGTGCCGAAAAAGCACTGGATGATGTTAAAAATCGCGTCAGCCATGCTTCGGACAATTACTACTACCGCGCGAAAAAGGCGGTATACCGTGCCGATGATTACGTCCATGAAAAACCATGGCAAGGCATCGGGGTAGGGGCAGCTGTCGGACTGGTGCTGGGGCTGCTTTTAGCCCGCCGTTAACGTTCCTTATACGGTTAACCACTCCCTATACGTGGGTACTGCTATTTATGGTCAGTACCCCGTATAATATGAGGTTTTAACAGGGAGAGGTTCGCGTGAATTCGATTTCCACCGCGCTGGAGCATCTGCGTAGCCAGCTTACGCAAGCGTTACCCACTGCACCCGGTTTACATCACTTCGACGTCTCTTTCCCGTTAAACGACGCCTTCGATCCCCTGGCCTGGCTGGGTGTTCAGCATTGCTATCCTCAGTTTTACTGGCAACAGCGTAACGGTGATGAAGAACTTGCTGCGCTTGGTGCCGTCGCGCATTTCTCCTCTCTGGCATTTGCCTCAAAGTTTTTGCAGGCGCATGATGCGGCCCGCGACACGCGTATCTGCGGCCTGAATGCGTTTAATCCCGAGCAGGGCAGTCTGTTTTTACCGCGTCTGCTGTGGCGACGTACCGCCGGACAGGCCACGTTACGCCTGCAGCTGTGGAGCGACAGTTCACTTCACGATGATGCCCGCGCCGCGCTGGATTTTCTCCAGCAGCTCGGTGAGGCGAGACCCATTCGTCCGTTGTCCGTTGAGGTTGTGCAGGAAAAGCATCATCCGGAACAACCCGAATGGCTGCGCCTTATCCGCAAGGCAACCCAGACCATCGCACGCGGTGATTTTGACAAGGTGGTGCTCGCCCGGGCAACCGACCTGCAGTTTAAGCACTCTGTTAACCCTGTCGCACTGATGGCTGCCAGCCGCGCCCTGAACCTGAACTGCTACCATTTCTGCATGGTGTTCGATGCCAGCAACGCGTTTCTCGGCTCGACCCCCGAGCGCCTGTGGCGCAGACGCGGCAAGCTGCTGCGCACGGAAGCGCTGGCAGGCACCGTCGCCAGCCATACCGATGATAAACAGGCCAAACGGCTGGGCGACTGGTTGATGAACGACGACAAAAATCAGCGTGAAAATATGCTGGTGGTGGAAGATATTTGCCAGCGGCTCCAGCACCATACCCAGACGCTGGAGGTGCTGCCCGCCCAGGTTGTACGGCTGCGTAAAGTACAGCATCTGCGTCGCTGTATCTGGACCGAGCTCAAACACGCTGACGATGCACAATGCCTGCATGTTCTGCAGCCCACGGCGGCCGTCGCCGGTCTGCCGCGTCAGGCGGCGCGCGACTTTATCCACCACAACGAGCCGTTCGACCGCGAGTGGTACGCCGGTTCTGCCGGGTATTTATCCCCTGAACAAAGCGAGTTCTGCGTGGCGTTGCGTTCTGCCCGTGTTTACGAAGACGCCCTGCGGCTGTACGCCGGGGCGGGAATTGTCAGCGGCTCTGACCCGGAGCAGGAGTGGCAGGAGATAGAAAACAAAGCGGCCGGACTGCGCTCTCTGCTCCTAAGGGATTAATACTGATTCGCGCAATCCCGATTCATATCAAAATTCCAATTTTTTCTATTATTTATACTGTGTCGCATTCTTGATACCGGACAATCTCATGTCAGTAAGTTCTTTTAACCGACGCTGGGCGGCGGTGATCCTTGAAGCCCTGACTCGCCATGGCGTCAGGCACGTGTGTATTGCACCGGGTTCTCGTTCAACGCCGCTGACGCTGGCGGCCGCTGAAAACCGGGCATTTATTCACCACACTCATTTCGATGAACGCGGGCTTGGCCATCTGGCGCTGGGGCTGGCGAAAGTCAGCAACGAGCCTGTGGCGGTGATTGTGACCTCCGGTACCGCGGTGGCAAACCTCTATCCGGCGCTGATCGAAGCCGGATTAACCGGGGAGAAACTGATCCTGCTGACCGCGGATCGTCCCCCCGAGCTTATCGACTGTGGTGCCAACCAGGCCATTCGTCAGCCGGGCATCTTTGCCTCGCATCCTTCACAGGCAATTGCGCTACCGCGTCCCACTCAGGATATTCCGGCAAGCTGGCTGGTCTCGACAATCGATCATGCCATCGGGACACTGCGCAGCGGGGCGCTGCATATTAACTGTCCGTTTGCCGAACCGCTGTATGGCGAAATGGATGACACCGGTCTTGAATGGCAGCGCACCCTGGGTGAGTGGTGGCAAAGTGAAAAGCCGTGGCTGCGTGCACAACCGCATCCTGAAAGGGCCAGACAACGTGACTGGTTCTTCTGGCGGCAGAAGCGTGGCGTGGTGGTTGCCGGGCGCATGAGCGCCGCGCAAGGCAAGCTGGTTGCGGAATGGGCGCAAACCCTTGGCTGGCCGCTGATTGGCGACGTGCTTTCCCAGACCGGTCAGCCGCTGCCGTGTGCCGACCTCTGGCTGGGGAATGCGAAGGCGGTCACCGAGCTTTCGCAGGCGCAGATTATTGTCCAGCTCGGCTCAAGCCTGACCGGTAAACGGTTACTGCAGTGGCAGGCAACCTGTGATCCAGAAGAGTACTGGCTGGTGGACTCGCTGGAAGGGCGGCTCGACCCGGCACACCATCGTGGTCGTCGTCTGGTCAGTGAGATTGACGCCTGGCTTGCGCTCCATCCGGCTGAAAAACGCAAGCCCTGGGCCGTTGCGATCCCGGCGCTTTCGGAACAGGCCTGGGCGTTAACCCAGGCGAGCTGCGAAGCATTCAGTGAGGCCGGGCTGGCACACCGTATTCGTCAGTATCTGCCCGAGCAGGGGCAGCTCTTTGTCGGCAACAGTCTGGTGGTTCGCCTGATAGATGCCTTTTCAAAGCTGCCAGCCGGTTACCCGGTCTACAGTAACCGGGGGGCCAGCGGCATTGACGGGTTGATCTCCACGGCGGCGGGCGTACAGCGTGCCAGCGCGAAGTCTACGCTGGCAATCGTCGGCGATCTCTCCGCGCTGTACGACCTCAATGCCCTGGCGCTGCTGCGTCAGGTTTCGGCACCGTTTGTGCTGATTGTGGTTAACAACAACGGTGGACAGATTTTCTCCCTGCTGCCCACCCCGCAGAGCGAACGTGAGCGTTTCTATCTGATGCCGCAGAACGTGCAGTTTGAACACGCCGCGGCAATGTTCAGCCTGAAATACCATCGCCCGGAAAGCTGGGAGGCGCTTGATGCGGCCCTGAGCAGCGCCTGGCGACAGCCCGGTGCGACGCTGATCGAGCTGGTGGTGAACGATGCTGACGGCGCGCAGAAACTGCAAAGCCTGCTGGCTCAGGTAAGCCACCTGTGATCCTTACGGGCGTGCAGCAGGCTGGAAAGCCAGGTTATCCCTGGCTGGTGTTTTTGCACGGTTTTTCCGGTGATTGCCGCGAGTGGCAGACGGTCGGGGCGGCGCTGAGCGATTACCCGCAGCTGTATCTCGACCTGCCGGGACACGGTGATTCCGGCAATACTGGCGTGACCGGGTTCGAGGAGATGAGCGATTTGCTGACCCGAACCCTGCTTAGTTACAACATACTGAATTTCTGGCTGGTGGGGTACTCCCTCGGCGGCCGCATTGCGATGTTCCATGCCTGCCAGCAGCCAGAGGGGCTGAAGGGCATTATTGTGGAAGGAGGCCATCCCGGGCTACAGGATGCCGGTGAGCGGAGTGCGCGGCTGGCATCCGATCGCCGCTGGGCGCGGCGCTTTCGCACCGAATCGCTCGACGTGGTTTTCACCGACTGGTACCGACAACCTGTATTTGCTTCCCTGACGGACGTTCAGCGGCAGGCGCTTATTCGCCTGCGTAGCCAGAACAATGGCGCGACTCTGGCGATGATGCTCGAGGCCACCTCGCTGGCCGTGCAGCCTGATTTACGTCCGGCACTGAGCGCCTGCAACGTCGCTTTTGATTATTTATATGGTGAACGTGATGAGAAGTTCAAAGCCCTTGCGGCTGAACTGCACGCCGTACGCCATGCGATCCCCCATGCCGGACACAACGCCCACCGGGAAAACCCCGCTGCGGTTGCTGCGAGTCTGGCTCAGATACTGCGTCTTCGAATAAAGGACTCTCTATGATCTATCCTGATGAACACATGCTCTATGCGCCGGTTGAATGGCAAGACTGCTCCGAAGGTTACTCCGACATTCGTTACCACAAATCCGCAGACGGCATTGCCAAAATCACCATCAACCGCCCGCAGGTGCGTAACGCATTCCGTCCGCTGACCGTCAAAGAGATGATTCAGGCGCTGGCAGACGCGCGCTATGACGACAACATCGGTGTTATCGTCCTGACCGGCGAAGGTGAAAAGGCATTCTGTGCCGGTGGCGATCAGAAAGTGCGCGGCGATTACGGCGGATACCAGGATGACTCTGGCGTTCACCACCTGAACGTGCTCGATTTCCAGCGCCAGATCCGCACCTGTCCAAAACCGGTGGTGGCGATGGTGGCAGGCTACTCCATCGGCGGCGGCCATGTGCTTCACATGATGTGTGACCTGACCATTGCCGCAGAGAACGCCATCTTTGGCCAGACGGGCCCGAAAGTGGGTTCGTTCGATGGTGGCTGGGGGGCTTCCTACATGGCTCGTATTGTCGGTCAGAAAAAAGCCCGCGAAATCTGGTTCCTGTGCCGTCAGTACACTGCTCAGGAAGCGCTGGATATGGGCCTGGTGAACACCGTGGTGCCAATTGCCGACCTCGAGAAAGAGACCGTGCGCTGGTGTCGTGAAATGCTGCAAAACAGCCCGATGGCGCTGCGCTGCCTGAAAGCGGCCCTGAATGCCGACTGTGACGGTCAGGCAGGTCTGCAGGAGCTGGCAGGTAACGCCACCATGCTGTTCTACATGACCGAAGAAGGGCAGGAAGGTCGCAACGCCTTTAACGAAAAACGCCAGCCTGACTTCAGCAAATATAAACGGAATCCGTAATGCGTCGCGCGCAGGTTTACCGCTGGCAGATACCGATGGACGCGGGCGTGGTGCTGCGTGAACGGCGGTTAAAAACCCGTGATGGCATGCTGGTGCATCTGCAGCAGGGCGAGCAGGAAGGCTGGGGCGAGATTTCGCCGCTGCCGGGCTTTAGCCTTGAATCGCTGGAGGACGCGCAGACGGTATTGCTGGCGTGGGCCAGTGAGTGGCGTGAGGGCGCGAACCCGGCGTTGCCGGAGGTGCCTTCCGCGGCTTTTGGTATTAGCTGCGCGCTGGCGGAGCTGGACGGTCGCTTGCCTGCAGAGGCTAATTACCGCGCGGCACCGCTCTGTACGGGCGATCCGGATGAGCTGTTTGCGCTGCTCGCCGCCATGCCGGGCGAGAAAGTGGCGAAAATCAAAGTCGGTCTCTATGAAGCGGTGCGCGATGGGATGGTCGCTAACCTCTTACTGGAAGCATTGCCCGACCTGCATCTGCGTCTGGATGCTAACCGCGCCTGGACGCCGCTGAAGGCGCAGCAGTTCGCGAAGTACGTAAACCCGGCGTACCGCAGTCGTATCGCGTTTCTGGAAGAGCCGTGTAAAACCCGCGACGATTCCCGGGCGTTTGCCCGTGAAACCGGCATTGCCATCGCGTGGGATGAAAGCCTGCGTGAAGACGGCTTTGCGTTTGTCGCCGAACCGGGTGTCCGCGCGGTGGTCATTAAACCGACGTTGACCGGCAGCCTTGCTAAGGTACGTGAGCAGGTCGCGGCGGCCCATGCCGCCGGGCTGACGGCGGTCATCAGCTCTTCGATTGAGTCCAGCCTGGGGCTAACCCAACTGGCGCGCGTTGCCGCCTGGTTAACGCCAGACACTGTCCCCGGTCTCGATACGCTGAACCTGATGCAAAATCAGCTTATCCGCCCGTGGCCAGACAGCACGCTGCCGCTCCTTGACGTTGAGGGGCTGGAGCCATTGCTATGAGTTTTACCGACTGGCCGTGGCGACACTGGTGCGCGCAGTATGCTGATAAACCGGCCCTGAGGCTGAACGATGAGACGCTCAGCTGGCAACAGCTGTGTGTGCGCATCGACAGACTGGCCGCGGGCTTTCAGCTGCAGGGTGTGCAGGAGGGCGACGGCGTACTGCTGCTGGCGCATAATCACCCGCAAACCCTGATGGCATGGCTGGCATTGCTTCAGTGCGGGGCACGTATTCTTCCCGTTAACCCGCAGCTGCCGCACCCGTTGCTGGACGTGTTGCTCCCGCAGATGACGCTGCGCTTTGCCCTGGTGCTGGACGGCGTCTACGACGGGCTGGTCGCGCTCAGTATGCGCGAGGCGCCGGGCGGGTGTCGCGTGGCGTGGCAACCATCGCGGCTGGCTTCCATGACGCTGACATCCGGTTCAACCGGTTTACCCAAGGCGGCGGTCCATACCTGTGCCGCCCATCTTGCCAGTGCGCGCGGCGTGCTTTCGCTGATGCCCTACGACGATGAAGACGACTGGCTGCTCTCCCTGCCGCTGTTTCATGTCTCCGGGCAGGGGATTTTGTGGCGCTGGCTGCAGGCTGGCGCGCGCTTAACCGTCCGCGAGAAGCAGCCGCTGGCGCAGGCCCTGCAGGGCTGTACGCATGCCTCACTGGTACCGACGCAGCTCTGGCGTCTGCTTAATGCACACCAGCCTGTCGCGCTAAAAGCCGTACTGCTTGGCGGGGCCGCGATCCCCATTGACCTGACTCAGCAGGCGAGCCAGCGGGGGATCCGCACTTTCTGTGGCTACGGTCTGACGGAGTTTGCCTCAACGGTTTGTGCCAAAGAGGCGGACGGTGAACCGGACGTCGGCGCTGCGCTGCCGGGCAGAGAGGTGCGGGTGGTTGACGGTGAAGTGTGGATCAAAGCGCAAAGTATGGCCGCAGGTTACTGGCGGGACGGTGCATTGATTCCGCTGACCAATGCTCAGGGCTGGTTTGCCACCCGCGATCGCGGGGAATGGCATAACGGGCGCCTGACGATCCTTGGCCGAATGGACAACCTCTTTTTCAGCGGGGGCGAAGGGATCCAGCCGGAAAGCCTTGAGCGGGTTATTGCCCGCCATCCGCAGATAAACCAGGCGTTTATCGTCCCACTCGATGACGCCGAGTTCGGTCAGCGTCCGGTGGCGGTGGTGGAGTGTGAACCGGGAACCGATATCACCGGCTTCCCGGCGTGGGTACAGGGTAAACTGGCGCGCTTTGAGCAGCCGGTGCACTGGCTGATGCTGCCGGCAGAGCTCAAAAATGGCGGGATTAAGATCTCCCGCCAGGCATTAAAACAGTGGGTCACCCGTCTGTTGAAAGGATAATCAACCGATATCCGGTGCCGGTTTGCGCTGGCGGCGACGCAGCAGACGCAATACCGGCGGAACCACAATCACCAGAATGGCCATCGCTAACAGCACCTTCGTCACGCTGCTGTCCCACAGAATAGATATATTGCCGTTGCTGATGGACAAGGCGCGGCGCAGGTTCTGCTCCAGCATCTCTCCCAGCACAAAGCCTAAAATCAGCGGCGACATCGGGAAGTGCATCTTACGCAGGATGTAGCCCAGTACGCCAAGCAGCACCATCAGCACCAGATCGAAAGTAGTGCTGTGTACCGCATACACCCCCACCGCAGAGACGGCCGCGATAGCCGGCACCAGGAACCACAGGGGAATTGTCAGCATCCGGGTGAACAGACCAATCAGCTGAATGTTCATGACCAGCAGCATCACGTTGGCGATCAGCAGCGCTGCAATCAGCCCCCAGACAATATCCGGCTGCTCGGTAAACATGGCCGGTCCAGGCGTAATGTTATAGAGCGTCAGCGCGCCCATCATCACCGCCGTGGTGCCCGAGCCCGGTACGCCAAGGGTCAGCATCGGGATAAACGAACCGCAGGCCGAGGCGTTATTCGCAGCCTCTGGTGCCGCTACCCCACGAATGTCCCCCTTGCCGAAGCTGTCACTGTTGCCGCTGAGCTTTTTCTCGGTCATGTAAGTGATGGCGCTGGCGATGGTGGCCCCGGCCCCCGGCAGAATGCCGACGAAGAAGCCAATTACCGACGAACGCAGCGTCGCGCCGATACACTGTGCGCCCTCTTTGGCACTGAAAAGCATGCGGCCCGTTTTACGCACCAGCGTCTGTCCGCTGCTGGTATGCTCCAGCATCAATAAAATTTCAGAGACCGAGAACAGGCCAATCACGACCACGATAAACTGCACGCCGTCGGAAAGGTGCACGCTGTCAAAGGTAAAGCGATAAACCCCGGTGTTGGCATCCACGCCGACGGTGGCTAACCCTAAGCCAATCAGCGCGGACAAAAACGATTTCAGCGGATTCTGCGCCATCATGCTGCCGAGACAGGCGATGGCAAAGACCATCAGCGCAAAATACTCTGCCGGACCAAACGCCAGCGACCACTGGGCCAGCGCAGGGGCAAACAGAATGATACCGCCGATGGCAATCAGCGAACCACAAAACGAACTGACTGCGGAGATGGACAGCGCCACGCCACCGCGACCCTGCCGTGCCATCGGGTAGCCATCCAGCGCGGTCATAATGGCCGCCGCATCGCCGGGCACGTTCAGCAGGATGGAGGAAATTCGCCCGCCATATTCACAGCCGATATACACCGTCGCCAGCAGGATCAGCGCCGATTCCGCAGGCAGATGCAGGGCAAACGCCAGCGGGAGTAAAATGGCAACGCCGTTAATCGGCCCAAGGCCGGGCAGCAGACCCACAATGGTCCCGACAAAGCAGCCGATCAGGGCTATCACCAGGTTTTCCGGGGTCATCGCCACGGCGAACCCCTGCGAGAGATAAATCCAGGTATCCATAGCGTGCTCCGTTAATTAAACCATGCGCCGAGCGGTAAGGTCACATCCAGCAGGCGGTCAAAGGCAAACCACAGCAAGATCCCCATTACCGCGCCGGAAATCCCCGCCGCCGGGAGGGTGGCGTTAAACAGCATGCCGATCACCATCGTCAGGATGGCGGTTGCCACCGGAAAGCCGAGCCACTCAAAACCCCAGGCGTACATCAGCAGAACGATGACCATCACCAGCAGACGCTGCAGAATACGGCGCGGTGGCCACTCTACGGTATCCGGATGACGGAGCAGCAGGGCCACCGAGCAGAGCAGCATCAGTCCAACAATGCCCATCGGGAAGGGGCGCGGCCCCACCGGTTCATAGCTGTATTCGCTGTGGATCTGCCAGGCGACGAACATCCCACCGACGCAGAGCAGCAGCCAAATCCCGGCAAAAATACGATCGCTCATACCGCCTCCGGTTATTTGGCAAGACCAAAGGCTTTCGCCTGTTCGCGATAGTCATTGACCTGTTTTTTGACGTACTCATCCAGCGGTTTGCCGCTCAGGTTGAACTCAAACAGCCCGCGCAGATCGCGCTGCTTTTTAAACGCTTCGGTCTGCTGGAGTTTATTGAAGGTTTCGACCCACCACTGATATTCGGCATCGGTCACTTTTGGCCCGACGAAGAAACCGCGGATAATCGGCCAGACCAGGTCATAACCCTGTTCTTTTGCGGTAGGGACGTTCGCCAGTTGGCCCGGCAGGCGGTTCTCAGAGAAGACCGCCAGCACGCGGATTTTATCGCCGTTCAGGTAGGGCACCATTTCACTGAGATCGCCGGATACCGCCTGAACGTGATTTCCCATCAGCGCCGTCACCGGTTCGCCGCCCCCTTCAAACGCCACGTAGCGCATCTTGTGAGGATCAACCTTCGCCTGCTGTGCCAGCAGGGCGGCTTTCATCCAGTCCTGGCTGCCGATGGAGGCACCGGCACCAATCACCACGCTGTTCGGATCTTTTTCCATGGCGGTCAGCAGGTCTTTCAGGGATTTCCAGGGTGAATCCGCGCGCACGGCAATCATGCCGTAGTCGGTACCGACGGTTGCCAGCCAGCGCACGTCATCCACGCCGTAGCGGCCAAACTTCCCCTGAGACAAGTTCAATAGCGAGCCACCGGAGAAAGCCACCACCGTGCCGGCTTCCGCAGGGCGTTGCGCGACAATCGCATTGTACGCAACGGCACCCACACCGCCGGGCATATAGGTCACGCGCATGGGTTTTGCGATAGCGCCGGTCTCCAGCATGCTGACCTGAATGAGTTTGCAGGTGAGATCGAAACCGCCGCCGGGTTTCGCCGGCGCGATGCACTCGGTGCGGGACGGGGCATCCTGCGCCTGAACGACAGAGGCACTTATCATCAATACGCTTGCAGCAAGAGTCGAAAGTAGTTGTTTTTTCATCGTTTATCCTCACGCCGGAGTTCCGGGAGTACGGGTACGGGTCTTTTTTCTGATTATGTGAACCACCTTGTAGCGGTTCCGTTGCGTGATTGTTAAAACAATAACCTTTCATTTCCCTTTCAATGCGACACCAACTTTACAGGATGTGATATGCGTCTCTTACTCGCGGAAGATAATCGTGAGCTGGCTCACTGGCTGGAGAAAGCGCTGGTGCAGGAGGGCTTTGCCGTGGACTGCGTTTCTGACGGGCGCGCCGCCGACCATCTGCTGCAGGGAGAAAGCTATGCGGTTGCCATCCTGGACATCGGAATGCCCGGCTTTGACGGTCTGGAGGTCGTGCATCGTCTGCGTAAACGCGGTCAGACGCTGCCCGTCCTGTTTCTCACCGCGCGCAGCAACGTGGCGGACCGGGTGAAAGGGCTCAACGCCGGGGCGGATGATTATCTGCCGAAACCGTTTGAGCTGGAGGAGCTTGACGCGCGGCTGCGCGCCCTGTTGCGCAGAAGCGAAGGGCGAACGCAGGAGCGTCAGCGCCTTGGGGAGCTGGAATATGACGACGAAGGCTTTTTCCTGCTGCGCGACGAGCCTCTGTCGCTCACGCCGCGTGAACTGTCGCTACTGAAGGTGTTGATGCATCGCCGGACCCGGCCCGTTTCCCGACAGCAGCTGTTCGATCAGGTGTTTAGCCTGAATGACGACGTTAGCCCGGAGAGTATCGATCTCTATATTCATCGTCTGCGCAAAAAGCTCAGCGGTAGCGGCGTGAGGGTTACCACCCTTCGCGGACTGGGTTATGTGCTGGAGTGCGGCGATGAGGTGGGTTAAGCCGCAGTCGCTTTACCTGCAACTGCTGCTGTTTCTTGGGCTTCCGTTGCTGTTGCTGTGGGGGTTGTCGGCATTTAACAGCTATGTCAGCGCATTGCAGGCGGCCACGCAGGCTTACGACCGCACGCTGTTATCCTCTGCCCGAACAATATCGGAGCGGCTGGAGGTTCACGACGGCAGGCTGGGCGTGAATGTACCCTGGGTGGTGCTCGACAGCTTTGAACTCAATATGAACGACCGGCTCTATTATAAAGTGGTCGATCCCGACGGGCGGGTGATCTCCGGCTATGACGATCTCCCCCGGATGCCCCCGGCAACATCCCGTACCACGCTCTATCCGGCGCTGGCCTGGTTTTATCACACCGAATACCGCGGGCAGGCGATCCGTGTCGCGCGTCTGCTGCAGCCCGTCAATGAAGGGAATATCGTCGGCATGGCGGAGATTTATGTCGCGGAGACGCTCCAGTCCCGCCGCTATCTCGCCAGTCAGTTGCTCTTTTCATCATGGGTCTCTCAGGGATTGCTGGTGCTGCTGACCCTGGTGTTGACCGCGTGGTTGTTGCGTCGCGTACTGCGCCCAATGCGCCAGCTCTCTTCGCTGATGGTGCGCCGTGATCCTGGCCTGCTCGCGCCGCTGCCGGAGTTGTTGCCCTGGTCTGAGACCCGGCTGCTGATTGTGGCATTCAACCGCTATATCGATAGGCTGCGCGGCGTGCTGTCGCGTCAGGAACGCTTCAACGCGGATGCCTCGCATCAGCTCAAAACCCCGCTGGCGGTGCTGAAAACCCAGGTCTCCGTTGCCCTGATGCGTCAGGATCCCGCCCTGTGGCAGGAGAGCCTGCGGGCAATGAATGCGACCCTGGATGACACCATTGTACTGACCGAACGGCTGCTGCAGCTTTCCGCGGTGAAGCGTAAGGAGCAGGGGGAGGGCCAGTTTGCGCCGGTGGATTTGGTTCAGGTGGTGCAAAACTGCTGCTTCTCCCGGCTGGCGCAGGCGCGCAGTAAAGCGATTGACCTGGGCTATGACGGTCTGCAGCAGCCGGTTATGATCGAAGGCGATGACGTGCTGCTGGGGGAGTTGTGCGCCAACCTGCTGGAGAATGCGATCAAATATACCCCTGCAGAAGGGACAGTGACCGTGTTCCTGCGAACGGACCAGGGCGCCGTTGAGCTGAGCGTGGAGGACAGTGGTCCGGGCATCGAAGAGGACCAGATCCAGCAGGCGATGCTGCCTTTCCACCGGCTGGATAACGTCGGAGATGCCGCCGGGTCAGGGATCGGGCTGGCGCTGGCCGCTGATATTGCCCGTCTGCACCGAAGTCCTTTGCATCTGACGCGCAGCGAAACGCTGGGTGGCCTGAGCGTTAAAATGCGTTTTCTGCTGCTCACGTAAAAAAACACCGGGTATCAAATCGTTACAAACTACTCGCCTGCCGCACGCAGAGTGCTTGATCCCCGGGCGACTCAGGTTAAAATCTCGCGGTTTTGGGACTTCTCTATAAAATTGTGCGGGATCACGACAATGAAAAAAGTGGCATTAGTGGGCTTAGGCCTGATGGTTGTTTCTTCGGCGGCGAACGCCATCAGCTTCAACGGCTCGGCGGGTCAGGATTATACTCACCTCGGCTTTGGCCTTGGGACCGAGACCTCCGGTCTGGCGATGACCGGCGGCTGGACACATAACGATGACGATGGCGATGCGGCAAGCCTCGGCCTGGGTCTGAACATTCCGCTTGGCCCGTTCCTGGCTACCGTGGGCGGTAAGGGAATTTACACTAACCCGAACGACGGCGATGAAGGTTACGCGGCGGCGGTAGGCGGCGGCCTGCAGTGGAAAATTGGCGATAGCTTCGGCCTGTTCGGCGAGTATTACTACTCACCAGATTCGCTCTCCAGCGGTATCGACAGCTATGAAGAAGCCAACGCGGGCGCGCGCTGGACCATCATGCGTCCGATTACGATTGAAGCAGGCTATCGCTATCTGAACCTGGCGGGTAAAGACGGCAACCGCGACAACGCACTGGCTGACGGTCCGTACGTGGGGGTCAGCGCAGGGTTCTAATCACGCCGGCGCGGCATTCTGTCGCGCCAGTTTCTCTCTTCTCCCGACATCCATTTGCGCTATAGTGTTTTGACCATATAAGCGGGAGAACACAATGATTAACGTGGAGATGTTATCCACCGGCGACGAAGTGCTGCATGGACAAATTATTGATACCAATGCTGCCTGGCTTGCCGATCTTTTCTTTGAGCAAGGATTACCGTTAACGCGCCGCAATACGGTGGGCGACAATCTTGAGTCACTGGTGAATGTGCTGCGCGAGCGTAGCGAACACGCCGACGTGTTGATTGTGAACGGCGGGCTCGGTCCCACCAGCGACGATCTCAGCGCCCTGGCCGCCGCGACCGCAAAAGGTGAAGGGCTGGTGCTGCATGAAGAGTGGCTGGCGCAGATGGAGCGTTTCTTCTCAGAACGTGGCCGTGTTATGGCACCCAGCAACCGCAAGCAGGCGGAAATTCCCGCCAGCGCCGAACTGGTCGATAACCCCGTGGGTACCGCGTGTGGGTTTGCCATTACGCTCAACCGCTGCCTGATGTTCTTCACGCCGGGCGTACCGTCAGAATTTAAAGTGATGGTCGAGCAGCAGATCCTGCCGCGCCTTCGCGAACGTTTTACCCTGCCTGAGCCTCCGCTCTGCCTGCGTCTGACCACGTTTGGCCGTTCCGAAAGCGATCTGGCCCAGAGTCTTGATCATCTCTCCCTGCCACCCGGTGTCTCAATGGGCTACCGCTCCTCCATGCCCATCATTGAACTCAAGCTGACAGGACCGGCCTCAGAGAAGGCGGCGATGCTGGCGCTCTGGCCGGAGGTGCAGCGCGTGGCAGGTGAAAGCCTGATCTTTGAAGGCACCGAGGGGCTGCCGGCGCAGATTGCGTCGCATCTGCAGTCTCGCCAGCTGAGCGTGACCTTAAGCGAACAGTTCACCGGCGGCCTGCTGGCGCTACAGCTGTCGCGCGCCAGTGCGCCGCTGTTGGCCAGTGAAGTGGTGCCGTTCCAGCAGGAAACACTGGCGCAGACCGCGCGCTGGGCTTCGGAAAGAAGAGTGAAACATTTTGCTGGCCTGGCGCTGTTTGTGGGGGGGCTGGATGAGGAACATCTCAACTTTGCGCTGGCGACGCCGGAAGGCACGTATGCTTTGCGGGTTAAAATGAGCATTACCCGCCACAATCTGGCGGTACGTCAGGAGGTCTGCGCCATGATGGCGCTGAACATGCTGCGCCGCTGGCTGAAGGGTAAAGAGGTGGCCAGCGAGCACGGCTGGATTAATGTTGTCGAATCGCTGTTTGTTGAGTGATGCCTTTGCCGGGGCGTTTTGCCCCGGCACGGTTTAGCCCAGCGCCTTCGCCAGCAGAGTGATCGGATGCTCGCAGCGCTTGCTGGTAGACATCTCTATCTGCCACTTGCAGGTTTCGCAGTCGGTGACCACGATATCTGCGCCGCTCTCTTCAATCTGGCGAAACAGCGGGGCGCCGATCGCCTGTGACGTTTCGTAGTTTTCTCGCTTAAAGCCGTAAGTGCCCGCAATGCCGCAGCAGCGCGAGTCCAGCACCGTCAGCTCCAGCCCCGGAATGAGCCGCAACAGCTCAAGCGTATAGAGCGACCAGCCCATTTTCTCCATATGACACGGTGTGTGATACACCACTTTCAGCGGTAGTTCCCGCAGCGGCAGCGTCTGCCCGCTGTCCAGTTTGCGCCACAGGAAACGCGTCGCCAGCTCAATGTGCTCGCGCAGACCGGTGTTATCCACGTCCAGCAGGTGCGGATACTCATCACGCAGGGTGAAGGTACAGGTGGACGAGGTGGCCAGCACCGGAATTCCTTTATCAACGATGGCCTCGCGCAGGGACGTGACGTTGCTTTTGGCTTGTTTGCGCGCCTTATCGGTAAAACCGTTGGCAATCAACGGCACACCGCAGCACTTCTCTTTATTCAGGAGCTGCACGCCGGTCCCCATCGCGTTGAGTACCTTCAGCAGATCTTTTCCCAGTTGCGGGTGGTTGTAGTTGACATAGCAGCCGTGGAAGAACGCGACCTGATCGGTGTACTGCGCCTGTTCCGCTGCCACGGATGTATACCAGCGCCGGAAGGTACCGTGAGAGTATTTTGGCAGGCTGCGGTGGTGGTCTATCTTCAGCGTGGCATCCAGCAGTTTTCGCACCGGCTTGAGAGACGTTGCAGCATTCACCAGCGGGGCAAAAGGCGTGGAGACACTGCCCATCAGGTCGGTGTGACTCAGGATCGCATCGCGCAGGGACGGCTTTTGCGTGCTGTAACGCGCGCGGGCTCGCTGGATGATATCGCCGATCTTCACGTCCGACGGACAGGCCACTTCGCAACGTTTACAGTTGATGCAGTATTTCAGCGCCTCATCGTACAGCGCACCGTCTTTAAGGCGCAGGCGCTCGCCGTCAGGCCCGGCCTGTTTAGGGCCCGGGTAGCGCGGATTCACACCGCTGACCGGGCAGACGGTGGTACAAACTGTGCATTTGATGCAGCTTTCAAACCGGGTATCGTTCATTGCTCAGCCTCCATGCGCTGGCCAATTTGCTCTGCCACATACAGCGCCGTGATGGCGCAGACCCCGCCGCCGCAACCCTGAGCGATAGGATCGTATCCCCCCAGAAGAGAACCAATGGCATAGAGATTACTGACCGGCTGACCAGAACGTTGCGGGTGCAGTTGCTTATCGACAATTACGCCGAACTGCTGCCAGGGTTGCGGGGTGAAGAAATCACTCTGATACCAGTCCGCGCGGGAGGGCGTTTGCCGGACATCCAGCCCCATAATGGCCTCCTGGATGCCGTCCCGACGGCTCAGCAGCCCGTTGCTGAAGAAACTGCCGCTTGCCAGCACCGTATAACGCGCGCGAAGCGGAATATCAGCGTGATTACGCGTCCAGACTTCGCTCACCGAGCCATGCGTCAGGGTGATTTTTTTCACCTCGTCACCCGCCATCCACACGCCACCCTGAGCGATAAACCGACGCTGAAGCTGGGTATGCAGGCGAATGCCGGGGACAGAAGGGGGAAGCGTCGGCAGCAGGCCAAGCGAGCAGGGCAGGCGATCCGAGAGCCAGCGCCAGAGCCGGTTGTCGCTTAAGCCAAAGCAGGCGGGCATAAACAGTGTGTCGCAACCTTCGGCAAGCGGCCGGAGCGCGGCATACAGCAGCGGCCATTTATCGTCGTTGTCGAGAAAACGGGCAATATTCACCGCGCGAAACTCGCTCGGGTTGTCGCGCAGGACGTCAAGCTCAGGAAGCTCTATCTCAGCCGTGTGTGCATTCACGCCCTGGCGACAGAGCGATGCCGCAGCGAGGTGGGGCTGAAAATCAAGAAAACCGCTAATACCCACGACCAGGACCCGCCCTGCGTTAAAGGGGGCAACAGGCACCTCTTCCGGGCTGAGCCAGGCAGAGCGCAGGGTGCCGAGCGGAGTAACCCGATGATGATTTTTCCGGGCGTTACCCTGCAGCCGTGCACCGCACTCGGCCAGAAGGGTTTCGGCTTCATGGGCGAAGCGGTCGACGGTGTCTCTGCCCGTCAGGTTATAGGGATGCTCTGGCGGCAGGGCATCGCGATATGCCTCATCCAGCAGATCCAGCGAACCCGACGAGAAGTGCAGTGCGCTCTGGCCCCGGGTGATGATGGCGCAGCGCAGCCCCTGCTTCGTTAGCCTGATACCACAGAGCAGACCCGCCAGCCCACCACCGACAATCACGGTATCAAATTTCATCCTGTTGCTCCTTCTCAAGACCGCACAGCCCCTGGTAGACCCAGCGGGTAAACTCGCTTTCACGCAGGGCATCACCCCAGGCGACAGGCTGAATACCTTTCCAGCGTTCGTTCAGGAAATCACTGAGTTGTGCCAGCGACTGGGTGGCAGTGGTGGTATGAAAACGTTGTAACAACCCGGCGGCACGGCAGGCGCACAGCTCACCCTGGCAGGTGCCCATGCCCACGCGGGTGCGCCGACGTAAATCAAGCAGGCTGTTGACGGTCAGATTCTCCACGGCGTATTGCACTTCACCCGCCGTGACGGCTTCGCATTCACACACCAGGCTACGGCTCAGCCGTCCTTCCCCCAGCCAGACCGGCGTGCGGTCTCCGTGGCGATAGATGGCGGAACCGCGCAGGGGGGCGGAAAGGGAGATGATTTTTTGCAGCGTTTTCTCGGTGGACTGACGCGAGCCGGGCAGAGGTTGCTCTGCAGTCACACACCGTTCGCTATTACCCAGCTTGCGGCAGACGGCATCGGTTGCCCACTCGGCCATCAGGCGGTAGGTCATCAGCTTGCCGCCGGTGATGGTGATAAACCCGTCCAGACCATCGCGCGCGGCGTGGTCGAGCAGCACGATGCCACGGCTGACGTTGCGCCCGCTCGGGTCGTTATCGCTCGCCACCAGAGGGCGCACGCCGGCATAGGCACGAAGAATTCGGGTCTGCGCCATCACAGGGGCCAGCTTTTCCCCTTCGCGCAGCAGGATATCCACCTCGTCGGCGGTCACGCGGTTGTAATCAATCTCGCTATAGTCCACGTGGGTTGAGGTGGTGCCGATAAGCGAAATGGTATCGCCCGGCACCAGGATGTCGGCATCAGAAGGTTTGCGGCAGCGGTTGATCACGTGGTTGTTAATGCGGTGGTCGAGGATCAGCAGCGAGCCTTTTGCCGGGAACATGCGCACAGACAGCTCGGCGTACTCCGCGATGCGTTGCCCCCAGATCCCCGCCGCGTTGACCACCACGGCGGCGTACAGTTCGCCATGCTCCTTATACTGCGTATCAAAAACACGTACGCCGCAGACGCGGTTCCCTTCCCGGATAAGCCCGATCACTTCCTGCCCGGTCAGAACCTGTGCGCCGTGTTCACGGGCGTCCAGCATGTTCGCGGCGGTCAGGCGGAAAGGGTCAACCGTGCCGTCCGGGACCTTCACCGCACCGATAAGGGCCGGGTTGACAGACGGTTCCAGGCGACGCGCGAGTTCGGGGTCGATGACGTCAGCCTCAATCCCTGCAGCGCGGCAGGCGGTCACAAAGGTTGGCTGAAATGAGAGATCGTCTTCGGGAAGCGTAATGAACAGACCGTTGGTCGGTTCAATGCAGTGGCGGGCAATGCGTCTGAGGATCTGGTTTTCAGCAATGCATTCCCGCGCGGATTCGGGGTCGGTCACCGCGTAACGGGCACCACTGTGCAGCAGGCCATGATTGCGCCCGGTTGCGCCCGTCGCAATGTCATGGCGCTCCAGAAGCGTGACGCTCAGCCCACGCAGGGCGCAGTCGCGTGCGATGCCGGCGCCGGTCGCGCCACCGCCAATGATAATCACATCGCTGTAGCGAGGATCGTGAATTGTCATTGTTATCCCTCTGTGTTCGTTTTTTACCATTTAGCCACATCAAAACTGTGGTTTGTTTGATTTCGAACATAAACGAACGGAATTCGAAAGTGAAACGTGATTCCATGCGCTTTTCTGCGCACATTGTCATATTTCTGTAACAATTTGTGCGTTGATTCACAGTAACAATCACCGTGATTTCTTAACATCGCCGCCTCTCTGGAGTGTGGGGCAGTTAAACCCCTGTAAATTCAATACCTGGCCACGGAGGCTGTCATGCTCAGTATCTTCAAACCTGCGCCGCATCGGGCGCGTCTGCCAGAGGCAGAAATTGATCCGCTATACCGTCGTCTGCGTTGGCAAATCTTCCTGGGGATCTTCTTCGGGTACGCGGCGTACTACCTGGTACGTAAAAACTTTGCGCTCGCCATGCCGTATCTGGTGGAGCAGGGCTTTTCTCGTGGCGATCTGGGGTTCGCGCTGTCGGGGATCTCTATCGCCTACGGTTTTTCCAAATTCATCATGGGTTCAGTGTCCGATCGCTCGAATCCACGCGTGTTCCTGCCTGCGGGTCTGATCCTGGCGGCAGCGGTGATGCTGTTCATGGGCTTTGTGCCATGGGCAACCTCCAGCATCGCCGTGATGTTCGTGCTGCTGTTCCTCTGTGGCTGGTTCCAGGGAATGGGGTGGCCGCCTTGCGGGCGCACCATGGTGCACTGGTGGTCGCAGAAAGAGCGTGGCGGCATCGTGTCGGTGTGGAACTGCGCGCATAACGTCGGTGGCGGTATTCCACCTCTGCTGTTCCTGCTGGGGATGGCGTGGTTTAACGACTGGAAAGCCGCGCTTTATATGCCTGCCTTTGGTGCCATTCTGGTGGCGGTTATCGCTTTCGCCCTGATGCGTGACACTCCGCAGTCCTGTGGCCTGCCGCCGATTGAAGAGTACAAAAACGACTATCCGGATGATTACAGCGAGCAGCATGAAGAAGAGCTGACGGCCAAACAGATCTTCATGAAGTACGTCCTGCCCAACAAACTGCTGTGGTATATCGCGGTGGCCAACGTCTTCGTGTACCTGCTGCGTTACGGCATCCTCGACTGGTCACCTACCTATCTGAAAGAGGTGAAGCATTTCGCGCTGGATAAATCCTCCTGGGCTTACTTCCTCTATGAGTACGCCGGGATCCCGGGGACGCTGATTTGCGGCTGGATGTCGGACAAAGTGTTCCGGGGTAACCGTGGTGCGACGGGCGTCTTCTTTATGACGCTGGTGACCATTGCCACCGTGGTTTACTGGCTCAACCCACCGGGTAACCCGTCAGTCGATATGGCCTGTATGATCGTCATCGGCTTCCTGATTTACGGCCCGGTGATGCTGATTGGTCTGCATGCCCTGGAGCTGGCACCGAAGAAAGCGGCAGGTACGGCAGCCGGCTTTACCGGTCTGTTCGGTTACCTGGGCGGTTCGGTCGCGGCGAGCGCCATTGTGGGCTACACCGTTGACTTCTTCGGCTGGGACGGCGGCTTTATGGTGATGATTGGCGGTAGCGTGCTGGCGGTGCTGCTGTTGATTGTGGTGATGATTGGTGAAAAACGTCATCACGCCGAAATGCAGGCGCGTCGTCAATAAGGAGAAGGCTGATGAAATTAACTTACGTAGCAACGGGCCTGCTGCTGGCGGGCCTGATGACAGGCTCAGCGCTGGCTAACGAGAAAATGGTTATCGCCCATCGCGGCGCAAGCGGCTATCTGCCAGAGCACACGCTCCCGGCAAAAGCGATGGCCTATGCGCAGGGGGCAGATTATCTCGAGCAGGATCTGGTGATGACCCGTGACGACCAGCTGGTCGTCCTTCATGACCACTATCTTGACCGCGTGACGGACGTGGCTGAGCGTTTTCCGGCCCGCGCCCGCAAAGATGGTCGCTACTACGCCATTGACTTTACGCTGGATGAGATTCGTTCGCTGAAGTTTACCGAGGGTTTCGAGGTTGAAAACGGCAAGAAGGTGCAGGTCTATCCGGGACGTTTCCCGATGGGTAAATCTGATTTTCGCATTCATACCTTCGAAGAAGAGATTGAGTTTGTTCAGGGACTGAACCACTCAACCGGGAAAAACATCGGCATCTACCCGGAGATAAAAGCGCCGTGGTTCCACCATCAGGAAGGGAAGGACATTGCCGCGAAGACGCTGGACGTGCTGAAAAAGTACGGCTACACCAGCAAGCGCGACAAAGTCTATCTGCAGTGTTTTGACGCCGCTGAGCTGAAGCGCATCAAAACCGAGCTGGCGCCAAAGAGAGGGATGGATCTCAATCTGGTACAGCTGATTGCCTACACCGACTGGAATGAAACTCAGGAGAAACAGCCCGACGGCACGTGGGTGAATTACAACTACGACTGGATGTTTAAGCCGGGCGCAATGAAACAGATCGCGCAGTACGCCGACGGTATCGGACCGGATTACCATATGCTGGTGGCGGAAGGCTCAACGCCGGGCCACGTCAAGCTGACGGCAATGGTGAAAGAGGCGCACGCCAGCCATATGCAGGTTCATCCGTATACGGTGCGTGCGGACCAGCTTCCGGCTTATGCGACGGACGTAAACCAGCTGTACGACGTGCTGTATAACCAGGCCGGGGTGGACGGGCTGTTCACCGATTTCCCGGATAAAGCCGTGCAGTTTTTGAAGTAAAAGAAAAAGGGCCGTAAGGCCCTTTTTTATGTCGCCCGGAGGGGCGGTTTACATCTCAATCTCTATATCGCCTTTTGCCCGGCAGCAGCAGGGCAAAATTTCACCTTCGTTGATGAAGGCCAGCGGTTCGGTCAGCCAGTCCACTTGTCCGGCGACTAAACGGCAGCGACATGAGCCGCAATAGCCTGAGCGGCATTGATACTCCACTTCAACCTGATGCGCCTCAAGCGCAATCAACAGGGAAGGGTGTTCTTCCCGGCACAGCACTTCGGTACCGGAAAGGCTAAGCGTTACGCGGCTCATCAGAGCTGGAAGTCGCTCAGGTCGTCGGTGTTAACTTCAGAGTCAATCTGCCCGACCAGATAAGAACTGACTTCCACTTCCTGTGGCGCAACCTGCACGTTATCGGATACCAGCCAGGTGTTGATCCACGGAATTGGGTTAGAGCGGGTTTTGAACGGCAGCTCAAGCCCGACCGCCTGCATACGGATGTTGGTGATGTACTCAACATACTGGCACAGGATGTCTTTGTTCAGGCCAATCATGGAGCCGTCGCGGAACAGGTAATCTGCCCACTCTTTCTCCTGCTGAGCGGCCAGCACGAACAGATCATAGCACTCCTGTTTGCACTCTTCGGCAATCTCAGCCATCTCCGGATCGTCTGTACCGCTGCGCAGCAGGTTCAGCATATGCTGGGTGCCGGTCAGGTGCAGGGCTTCGTCACGGGCGATCAGACGGATGATTTTGGCATTACCTTCCATCAGCTTACGTTCCGCAAAAGCGAAGGAGCAGGCGAAGCTCACGTAGAAGCGGATGGCTTCCAGTGCGTTAACGCTCATCAGGCACAGGTAAAGCTGTTTCTTCAGCGCGCGCAGGCTCACGGTGACGGTTTTGCCGTTCACGGTGTGGGTGCCTTCGCCCAGCAGATGCCAGTAGCTGGTCATCTCGATCAGTTCGTCGTAGTAGTGCGCAATACCTTCAGCACGTTTCTGGATCTGCTCGTTAGTGACGATATCGTCAAACACCACCGCCGGATCGTTAACGATGTTGCGGATAATGTGGGTGTAAGAGCGGGAGTGGATGGTCTCAGAAAACGCCCAGGTTTCCACCCAGGTTTCCAGCTCCGGAATGGAGATCAGCGGCAGCAGCGCCACGTTCGGGCTACGGCCCTGAATGGAGTCCAGCAGCGTCTGGTACTTCAGGTTGCTGATGAAGATATGCTTTTCGTGCTCCGGCAACGCCTGGAAATCGATACGATCGCGAGAGACGTCAACTTCTTCCGGGCGCCAGAAGAAGGAGAGTTGCTTTTCAATCAGCTTTTCGAAGATGTCATATTTTTGCTGATCGTAGCGTGCCACGTTGACCGGTTGCCCGAAGAACATCGGCTCTTTGAGCTGGTCGTTTTTCGTCTGTGAAAAGGTGGTGTATGCCATGAATTGGAGTCCTGTCTTACGAAATAAAGGCGGGGATATCCCCGCCCTTCATTAGATCTTACATGCGCCGCTTTCGCAGCCATCGTCCTGGATTGACGGTGCCATGTCATCCTGAGCGTCTTCCGCACCATCACGGGTGTTGTGATAGTACAGGGTTTTCACACCAAATTTGTAGGCGGTGAGCAGGTCTTTCAACAGTTGCTGCATCGGTACCTTGCCAGACGGGAAGCGCGTCGGGTCGTAGTTGGTGTTAGCAGAAATCGACTGGTCGATAAACTTCTGCATGATCCCCACCAGCTGCAGGTAACCGTCGTTGTTTGGCATTTCCCACAGCAGCTCGTAGTTGTCTTTCAGCAGCTCGTAGTCAGGCACAACCTGACGCAGGATACCGTCTTTCGACGCTTTAATGCTGACGTGGCCGCGCGGTGGTTCAATACCGTTGGTGGCGTTAGAAATCTGCGAAGAGGTCTCAGACGGCATCAGGGCAGACAGCGTGGAGTTACGCAGGCCGTGAGTCTTGATGGATTCACGCAGCGCTTCCCAGTCCAGATGCAGCGGTTCGTTAGAAATCGCATCCAGGTCTTTCTTGTAGGTATCGATCGGCAGAATGCCTTTCGCATAGGTGGTTTCGTTGAACCACGGGCACGCGCCTTGCTCTTTCGCCAGCTCGTTGGAGGCTTTCAGCAGGTAGTACTGAATCGCTTCGAACGTTTCGTGGGTCAGGTTGTTCGCGCTGCCGTCGGAGTAACGCTTACCGTGTTTCGCCAGCCAGTAGGCAAAGTTGATAACGCCGATACCGAGGGTACGACGGCCCATTGCTCCACGTTTTGCCGCCGGGATTGGGTAGTCCTGGTAATCCAGCAGGGCATCCAGCGCACGTACGGCCAGCACCGCCAGCTCTTCCAGCTCTTCCAGGCTCTTGATAGCGCCCAGGTTGAAAGCAGAGAGGGTGCAGAGCGCGATTTCGCCGTTTTCGTCGTTAACATCTTCCAGCGGTTTGGTCGGCAGGGCGATTTCCAGGCACAGGTTAGACTGGCGCACTGGCGCAACCACCGGGTCAAACGGGCTATGGGTGTTGCAGTGGTCAACGTTCTGAATGTAGATACGGCCGGTAGAGGCACGTTCCTGCATCATCAGGGAGAACAGGTCAACCGCCTTAACGCGCTGCTTACGGATGCTGTCGTCTTTTTCGTATTTGGTGTACAGACGCTCGAACTCATCCTGATCGGCGAAGAACGCGTCATACAGGCCCGGGACGTCGGACGGGCTGAACAGGGTAATGTCTTCACCTTTCAGCAGACGGGTGTACATCAGCTTGTTGATCTGTACGCCGTAGTCCATGTGACGAACGCGGTTGCCTTCAACGCCACGGTTGTTTTTCAGTACCAGCAGGCTTTCCACTTCCAGGTGCCACATTGGGTAGAACAGGGTGGCTGCACCACCGCGTACGCCGCCCTGAGAGCAGGATTTTACCGCGGTCTGGAAGTGTTTGTAGAACGGGATACAGCCGGTGTGGAACGCTTCACCGCCGCGAATCGGGCTACCCAGTGCACGGATGCGACCGGCGTTGATGCCGATACCGGCACGCTGGGAGACATATTTCACGATGGCGCTGGAAGTCGCGTTGATGGAATCCAGGCTGTCACCACACTCGATCAGGACGCATGAGCTGAACTGACGGGTTGGGGTACGCACGCCAGACATGATTGGCGTAGGCAGAGAAATCTTGAACGTGGAAACCGCATCGTAGAAACGCTTCACGTATTCCAGACGGGTGTCACGCGGGTAGTTAGAGAACAGGCAGGCGGCCACCAGAATATAGAGGAACTGGGCGCTTTCGTAGATCTCACCGGTCACACGGTTCTGAACCAGGTATTTGCCTTCGAGCTGCTTCACCGCCGCGTAAGAGAAGTTCATGTCGCGCCAGTGATCGATAAACCCGTTCATCTGCTCGAACTCTTCTTCCGTATAGTCTTCCAGCAGATGCGTGTCGTATTTGCCCAGCTCAACCATTTTCACCACGTGATCGTAAAGCTTTGGCGGCTCAAACTGGCCGTACGCTTTTTTACGCAGGTGGAAAATCGCCAGACGTGCAGCGAGGTACTGATAATCCGGGGCTTCACGGGAGATGAGATCCGCCGCAGCCTTGATGATGGTTTCGTGGATATCAGACGTCTTGATGCCATCGTAGAACTGAATGTGAGAGCGCAGTTCAACCTGGGAGATAGATACGTTATTCAGTCCTTCTGCTGCCCAGTCGAGAACACGATGGATTTTGTCCAGATTGATACGCTCGGTGGTACCGTCGCGCTTAGTCACCAGCAGACTCTGATTCATGTGGGTTTTACCTGTCCGTGAAATAAAAAATATCCCCCGCTTATCCACAGATCCGTCTTGTGACTAACTCTGTGGATAAATACTACATATAGGGGGTTTGCGATAAGAAAAACGCTATATGGTGAGTATTCTAGTATCGAATCTTTTCAGCACAAGGGTTGATTTTGACGTTAAATTGAGGTTGTCAAAGGGTAAAAAAGGCTAAGTCCTCGTACCGTAAGGCCTGGAAGAGATGTCAATAATTAAGAAAAAAAATTCAAAATTTGATCGAGTGCTGATTTCTTCAACGGGAGGTCAGAATTGCGCAACATGATGTCGCGCAATCTTTATAAGAATAATGGATGACGTCAGTCGTTTTTGGCGGTTGTATGCAACATATAGTTAACATCTACACCCGGTGCGAGTTTGAATTTATCGGTCAATGGATTGTAATGCAGACCGGTGATGTGCTGCTCCTTGAGCCACGTCTGATCAACCCAGCTCAGTAATTCAGCAGGCTTGATGAATTTCTTCACGTCGTGCGTGCCTTTTGGCACCATACGCAGCACATACTCCGCCCCGACGACCGCCATCAGCCAGGCTTTACCGTTTCGGTTGATCGTCGAGAAGAAGACCTGGCCGCCCGGTTTCACCAGTTTTGCACAGGCGTGAACCACGGACTGGGGGTCGGGAACGTGCTCCAGCATCTCCATACAGGTCACCACGTCGTACTGATGGGCATGCTTTGCCGCATGTTCTTCGACGGTTTCCTGCACATATTCCACCTGCACTCCGGATTCCAGCGCATGAAGACGGGCAACCTGCAGCGGTTCAAAGCCCATATCCAGACCGGTGACGGTGGCCCCTTCGCGCGCCATGCTTTCTGCCAGAATGCCGCCGCCGCAGCCGACGTCGAGCACTTTCTTACCGAACAGGCCGCCGGAACGCTCCGCGATATAGCCCAGGCGCAGCGGGTTAATGCGGTGCAGAGGTTTAAACTCACCTTCGAGATCCCACCAGCGGGATGCCACCGCTTCGAATTTGGCAATCTCTTCATGGTCAACGTTGTGAGCCACCGGGGATTTTTCGGCATTCATGGGCGCTTTTACTCCTTATTTTGCAAGACTTCGGAGTATATCAGCCCGCGCGGTTGAATAAAGCTTATTGGTTTACCTCAATCACCGCGGCTGTGTTATAATTTGCGACCTTTGAATCCGGGATACAGTAGAGGGATAGCGGTTAGATGAGCGACCTTGCGAGAGAAATTACACCGGTTAACATCGAGGAAGAGCTGAAGAGCTCCTATCTGGACTATGCGATGTCGGTCATTGTTGGCCGTGCGCTGCCGGACGTCCGCGATGGCCTGAAGCCGGTACACCGTCGCGTACTATACGCCATGAACGTATTGGGCAATGACTGGAATAAAGCCTACAAAAAATCTGCCCGTGTCGTTGGTGACGTAATCGGTAAATACCATCCCCATGGTGATTCCGCGGTGTACGACACTATCGTCCGAATGGCGCAGCCATTCTCGCTGCGTTACATGCTGGTAGATGGTCAGGGTAACTTTGGTTCTATCGACGGCGACTCCGCCGCGGCAATGCGTTATACGGAAATCCGTCTGGCGAAAATTGCCCATGAGCTGATGGCTGACCTGGAAAAAGAGACGGTTGATTTCGTTGATAACTATGACGGCACGGAACGCATTCCGGACGTTATGCCAACGAAAATCCCTAACCTGCTGGTGAACGGTTCGTCCGGTATCGCCGTCGGTATGGCAACCAACATTCCACCGCATAACATCACGGAAGTGATCAACGGCTGCCTGGCCTATATTGAGGATGAAGACATCAGCATTGAAGGGCTGATGGAACACATCCCGGGTCCAGACTTCCCGACGGCGGCGATCATCAACGGTCGTCGTGGTATTGAAGAAGCGTACCGCACCGGACGTGGCAAGATTTATATCCGTGCCCGCGCCGAAGTGGAAGCGGACGCCAAAACCGGCCGTGAAACCATCATTGTTCACGAGATCCCGTATCAGGTGAACAAAGCGCGTCTGATTGAAAAAATCGCCGAGCTGGTAAAAGAAAAACGTGTTGAAGGCATCAGCGCGCTGCGTGACGAATCTGATAAAGACGGCATGCGCATCGTGATTGAAATCAAACGCGACGCGGTGGGCGAGGTTGTACTGAACAACCTGTATTCCCAGACTCAGCTCCAGGTCTCCTTCGGTATCAACATGGTTGCATTGCACCATGGTCAGCCGAAGATCATGAACCTGAAAGATATTCTGAGCGCGTTTGTGCGTCACCGCCGTGAAGTGGTGACTCGCCGTACTATTTTCGAACTGCGTAAAGCCCGCGACCGTGCGCATATCCTTGAAGCGCTGGCCGTTGCACTGGCAAACATCGACCCAATCATTGAGTTGATTCGCCGTGCACCAACCCCTGCGGAAGCGAAAGCGTCTCTGATTGCCCGTCCGTGGGATCTGGGCAACGTGGCCGCCATGCTGGAACGCGCTGGCGACGATGCTGCGCGTCCTGAATGGCTGGAGCCTGAGTTCGGCGTGCGTGACGGTCAGTACTACCTGACTGAACAGCAGGCCCAGGCGATTCTGGATCTGCGTCTGCAGAAACTGACTGGCCTTGAGCACGAAAAACTGCTCGACGAATACAAAGAACTGCTGGAACAGATTGCCGAGCTGCTGCATATCCTGGGTAGCGCAGAGCGCCTGATGGAAGTGATCCGTGAAGAGCTGGAACTGGTCCGCGATCAGTTCGGCGATGTGCGTCGCACCGAAATCACGGCGAACAGCTCTGATATCAACATTGAAGATCTGATCAACCGCGAAGATGTGGTGGTCACCCTGTCTCACCAGGGCTATGTGAAGTATCAGCCGCTGACCGACTACGAAGCACAGCGTCGTGGCGGTAAAGGCAAATCGGCAGCACGTATTAAAGAAGAAGACTTTATTGACCGTCTGCTGGTGGCAAACACCCATGACACGATCCTCTGCTTCTCAAGCCGTGGTCGTCTGTACTGGATGAAGGTCTATCAGCTGCCAGAAGCGAGCCGTGGTGCGCGTGGTCGTCCAATCGTGAACCTGCTGCCGCTGGAAGCGAACGAACGTATCACCGCGATTCTGCCGGTACGTGAGTACGAAGAAGGCGTGAACGTCTTTATGGCGACCGCCAGCGGTACCGTGAAGAAAACCGCGCTGACCGAATTCAGCCGTCCACGTTCTGCCGGTATCATCGCGGTGAACCTGAACGACGGTGACGAACTGATTGGCGTTGACCTCACCTCCGGTTCCGATGAAGTGATGCTGTTCTCCGCCGCCGGTAAAGTGGTGCGCTTCAAAGAGAACGCGGTTCGTGCAATGGGCCGTACTGCAACAGGTGTTCGTGGTATCAAACTGGCCGGTGAAGATACCGTCGTTTCCCTGATCGTTCCGCGCGGTGAAGGTGCTATCCTGACCGTCACGCAGAACGGCTACGGTAAACGTACTGCCGAAAGCGAATACCCGACCAAGTCTCGTGGCACGCAGGGCGTTATCTCTATCAAGGTTACCGAGCGCAACGGATCCGTTGTGGGTGCGGTACAGGTAGACGATGCCGACCAGATCATGATGATCACGGATGCCGGTACGCTGGTGCGTACACGCGTATCTGAGATCAGCGTGGTTGGCCGTAATACTCAGGGTGTGATCCTCATCCGTACCGCGGAAGATGAGAACGTCGTGGGTCTGCAGCGTGTAGCTGAGCCTGTGGATGACGAAGAACTCGACTCCATCGACGGTAGCGTCGCAGAAGGTGATGATGAAATCGCACCAGAAGCCGATACCGAAGATGATGCAGCGGATGACGCTGACGAGTAATGTCTCCTGATGCAAAAAGGGCCGGTTTCCGGCCCTTTTCTTTTGCACAATCAGATAAGTGAACGTTGCGACAAGGCGCGTTTACCGCTACCTTAACCACATTCTTTTTGACCCCGACGGCGGAGCCTCGCCCCTTTGAAATACCTCGTCTCCTTTCGTACCACGCTGAAAGTCTCTCGCTATCTGTTTCGGGCGCTGGCGCTCTTGCTTTGGTTGCTGGTGGCATTATTGTCGGTGTTTTACATCGTTAACGCCCTTCATCAGAAAGAAGCGGAGATCCGCCAGGAGTTTAACTTAAGCTCCGATCAGGCCCAGCGCTATATTCAGCGAACGTCCGACGTGATGAAGGAGCTGAAGTACATTGCCGAGAATCGCCTGACCGCGGAAAACGGCATTCTTGCCATCCGTGGGCGTAATGACAAAACCGAAGTACCGAATTTCGAGCCGCTGTTTCCGGATTCCGATTGCTCTGCGATGGGCAGCACCTGGCGCGGTTCACTGGAGTCGCTCTCCTGGTTTATGCGCTACTGGCGTGACAACTTTTCCGCCGCCTATGATCTGAACCGCGTCTTCCTGATTGGCAGTGAAAATCTCTGTATGGCCGACTTTGGCCTGCGCGATGTGCCCGTTGAGCGCGATGATGCGCTGAAAAGCCTGCACGAACGGATTGTGAAATATCGCAATGCGCCGCAGGACGAGCGCGGGAATAACATCTTCTGGATAAGCCAGGGGCCACGCATGGGCGTGGGCTATTTCTACGCCCTCACGCCGGTCTATCTGGGCAATCGTCTGCAGGCGCTGCTGGGGATTGAACAGACCATTCGCATGGAAAACTTCTTCACGCCGGGCAGTCTGCCGATGGGCGTGACCATTCTGGATGAAAACGGACATACCCTGATCTCACTTGCCGGTCCGGATAATCGACTGAACGTCGACCCGCACTGGATGCAGGAGCGGTCGTGGTTTGGCTATACCTCAGGCTTCCGTGAGCTGGTGCTTAAAAAGAGTTTGCCGCCTTCGTCACTGAGTATTGTCTATTCGCTGCCCGTGGATATGGTGCTTGAGCGGATCCGCATTCTTATCATGAACGCGATTTTGCTGAATCTGCTGGCCGGGGGGGCGCTGTTTACCCTGGCGCGAATGTATGAGCGCAAAATCTTTATACCCGCCGAAAGCGACGCCCAGCGGCTGGAAGAGCACGAGCAGTTTAACCGCAAGATTGTCGCCTCGGCGCCGGTGGGGATCTGCATCCTGCGCACGCAGGACGGGACCAATATCCTCAGTAACGAGCTGGCGCATAACTACCTGAACATGCTGACGCATGAGGACCGACAGAGGCTGACGCAGATTATCTGTGGCCAGCAGGTGAACTTCGTTGACGTGCTGACCAGCACGCACACGAACCTGCAAATCAGCTTTGTGCACTCCCGCTATCGTAATGAGAACGTGGCAATTTGCGTCCTGGTTGACGTCTCGGCGCGTGTGAAGATGGAAGAGTCCCTGCAGGAGATGGCGCAGGCCGCCGAGCAGGCCAGCCAGTCGAAATCCATGTTCCTTGCCACCGTCAGCCACGAGTTGCGTACCCCGCTGTACGGGATTATCGGTAACCTTGATCTTCTCCAGACCAAAGAGCTGCCGAAAGGGGTCGATCGCCTGGTGACGGCGATGAATAACTCCTCCAGCCTGCTGCTGAAAATCATCAGCGATATTCTCGATTTCTCCAAAATTGAGTCGGAGCAGCTGAAAATTGAGCCGCGGGAGTTCTCTCCGCGCGAGGTGATGAACCACATCAGCGCCAACTATCTGCCGCTGGTGGTGCGTAAACAGCTGGGCCTCTACTGCTTTATTGAGCCGGACGTGCCGCTGACGCTGCATGGCGATCCGATGCGTCTGCAGCAGGTCATTTCTAACCTGCTCAGTAACGCCATTAAATTTACCGATATCGGCTGCATTGTGTTGCACGTGTGCCGGGCAGGGGACTACCTGAGTATTCGCGTGCGTGATACCGGCGTGGGTATCCCGGCGAAAGAAGTGGTGCGTCTGTTTGACCCGTTCTTCCAGGTCGGTACCGGCGTACAGCGTAACTTCCAGGGGACCGGGCTGGGTCTGGCGATCTGTGAGAAGCTCGTGAGCATGATGGACGGCGATATCTCCGTTGATACCGAGCCAGGCATGGGCAGCCAGTTTACTATCCGCATTCCGCTCTATTCTGCCCAGTACCCGGCAAAAGCGGTGGTGGACGGCCTGAGCGATAAGCGCTGCTGGCTGGCAGTACACAATGCCTCACTGAATGATTACCTGACGGCGCTTCTTACCCACAGCGGCGTGCGCGTGTCCCGCTATGAAGGGCAAACGCCGGATGTCGACGACGTGCTGATCACCGACGAGGTGCTGGAACAACCCTGGCAGGGCAGAGGGGTGGTTCACTTCTGCCGTCGCCATATCGGTATTCCGGTCGAACGAGCTCCGGGTGAATGGGTGCACAGCGTGGCGACGCCGCATGAGCTCATGAGCCTGCTGGCACGTATCTACAGCGTGCAGCTGGAAGATAGCGACGGGGCGACGGAGTTGCCGTCACCGGATGCGCTGGCATCGCTGAATGACGATATGATGATTCTGGTGGTGGATGACCATCCGATTAACCGTCGCCTGCTGGCAGACCAGCTGGGTTCGCTTGGCTATCAGTGCAAAACCGCCAATGACGGCGTGGATGCGCTGAACGTGCTGAGTAAAAACCACATTGATATCGTTCTTAGCGACGTCAACATGCCGAATATGGATGGCTACCGTCTGACGCAGCGTATACGCCAGCTTGGCCTGACGTTGCCGGTCGTGGGCGTGACGGCGAATGCGCTGGCGGAAGAGAAACAGCGCTGTCTGGAGTCAGGGATGGACAGTTGTCTGTCGAAACCGGTGACGCTGGACGTCCTGAAACAGACGATTTCCGTGTATGCGGAGCGGGTCAGAAAAGCGAGAGTATAAAAAAAGGCCCGTCAGGGCCTTTTTTGTTGTTTCCCTCACACGCCGGGAGGGGGAGGTGAGGCCATCAGGCCGCACACCCGGTCAACATCAATCCTTATCCGACGCGCTCAGCGTAACGGAGGAGAGATAGTTCAGCAGCGCAATATCGTTATCCACACCCAGTTTCATCATTGCTGATTTCTTCTGGCTACTGATGGTTTTAATACTGCGGTTCAGCTTCTTGGCAATCTCGGTGACCAGGAAACCTTCGGCGAACAGGCGCAGAACTTCGCTCTCTTTCGGAGACAGGCGTTTGTCGCCATAGCCACCGGCGCTGATTTTTTCCAGCAGACGAGAGACGCTTTCAGGCGTGAACTTCTTGCCTTTCTGCAGCGCAGCGAGCGCTTTTGGCAGATCGGTCGGCGCACCCTGTTTCAGCACAATCCCTTCGATATCCAGATCCAGCACGGCGCTGAGAATGGCCGGGTTGTTGTTCATGGTCAGAACAATGATCGAGATGTCCGGGAAGTGACGTTTGATATATTTGATGAGTGTGATCCCATCACCGTATTTGTCCCCAGGCATGGAGAGATCGGTGATGAGCACATGCGCATCAAGCTTTGGGAGGTTATTGATCAGTGCTGTAGAGTCTTCAAATTCACCGACTACATTCACCCACTCGATCTGTTCAAGTGATTTGCGAATACCGAACAGTACAATCGGATGGTCATCGGCAATAATTACGTTCATATTGTTCATGTATAAGGCTACCTTGCTACAGCAAGCTTTTGACGTAGGCGTCAATGTCGCTGATGTATTTTTCAATGCCAGAGGCATCTTTCTCACGAATTAGATGTTCCAGCGTTTCACATAACTGCTTGCCGGGAACCAGATTAAGCATGGCAAACACCCCTTTAAGCCGGTGTGCTGTCTGTGCCAGCGCTGCAAAATCATTCGCAGCGGACTCAGTATACAACCGCTTAACATCATCTGGTACTGTATCAACAAAGAGTGAATAGTATCCGCTGGCGTGAAGCTCGGCATTTTCATTGCCGCCTAACGGTGATTCCGCTATCTCTTCCTGCGCCAGTTGCTCTTCTATTAGTTGTAGTACAGCTTCCTGCATCGCATTGCTTATATTAAAGTTGACGCGCAGCTGGCCTGGGCCGATTTTTCGCACGCCTGGCTCATCATCGCTTAAAAGCAAGCCGGAGGCAGTAAGATTAGACGGATTATCAGTTAAAAACAGATCAAATTCTTGACTTGAGAGTCTTTCATCCGGCGTTATGCAGGCCGCGCCCCAGTTTTCTAACTGACGAACCACAATATTGCGGATCTCATTCGAGGTCACATCCACCATCACGACCACATCATCCAGCAGGCGTTCTTCATCTTCTTCCTGTGGATTTGCCGCCATTTTAACGTGCAGTGAGTAACGCGTGCCAAGTGATTCGCGGGCCTTGATATTCAGATGGCCGCCGAGCTTACGTGCCAGCTGATCGCACAGCCAGAAGGTCAGGGCATTGGCCTTGCCGTAATGATCGCTCTGGGTGTCATTCAGGAACGGGAAATGCAGATTATCGATTTCGCTTGTCGTTACGCCTTCCCCGGTATCCAGGATACGGAACGTCAGGCGATCTTCAGCCGACTCGTCGGTACTGACTTCCAGGGTGATCTTGCCGATCTGGGTGGTGGTGACGGCGTACTGAATAATCATCAGCAGAATGCGACGCAGCGCTTCGCGATCGCCGTGACGTTCATCATTCGCCGGTAAATGGTTATTGATCAGCAGCTGCAGCCCTTTGCGCTTAATCACGGGCAGGACCTCAGGCACCACTTCATCGATCAGATTCTGGATAGAGAAGAGAGTCGGCGTTCCTTTCCAGAAATCATTTTCGAGCATATTCGCCAGCTGGATCTCATCTACCATGCGCACCAGCGAGTCGGCCTGGCAGGCAAGCTGATGGCTTTCAGATGTATTCAGCGCCGCCGCCTGGGTCGCCAGCATTTTTAACGGCTTCTTGAAGGCATCACCAATATTCTGCATAAAGGCAGCGCGCCCCTGCTGGTTTTTCTCATACAGACGTTGTGCCTGCTTGAGCTTTTTATTCACCAGCACTTCACGATCCTGATCGCGGATGATGAAGATCTGCGTGCGGGAGGCGATCTGGCTGCGGAACTGTCGGATCTCATACAGCTCGTTATTAATGGTGGCCTGAATCACGCCCTGATGTTGATCCGCCATGGCGGTGATGTTCTGCAGATTGAGATGAGGCAGCAGGTGGTCAGCAATTTTATTGCTCATCACCGTACGGTTGGCTTCCTGATCGTGAACCAGCACCCCAAGCGGCAGCACGGAAATAATCTCTTCATTCAGCGCGCGCAACACGCGCAGTTCGTTACTGGTTCCTGCCGGGACCGGGGCGGCATCGCTTTGACGCCCTGACTGGAAGCGGAACGTGCTGTAGCCAAACAGCGCCAGCGCCAGCAGGCCGATATTCAGCAGCAGGGGCAGGAGGATATTTTGCAGCGTATCAAGCAGCAGGGTGCCGAACGGCACTTGCCACACCAGACGCATACCGGTTGAGTTCAGCGAAGAGGCAATTTCAATTTTCGAGCCGTTAAAGGAGATCGATACGCTCTCTGCGGCCTCTTTGTCCGATGCGGCACGCATATTCTGAGTGCTGCTGTCCGGCTCCAGACGGAAGCTGTCGAGCGGCATATCCGGTGGAATCAAGTCATTGATGGGCAAATCGAAGGCCACCACCGTCGCCAGATGGCCTGGCTGGTTAAAGGTGGTACGCAGCGTAAAGTAATGGCCATTCTGCCAGGCGAGGCGGCGCAGAGATGAGAAGCTCTCACGTTCATCAAGGGCGTTCGCCTGCTGCAGCATTTCTGCCCGGCGGGAATCGACAATGCTGCCCACGGTCGTCTCTTTGAAACCGGAAGAGAGATCTTTTAGCGGCAGGGTTGAGATCAGGATCATGCTGTTGTCCTGACCGTTCAGATAGTACATCGACCACGGCACCGTCTCGGCACCCCAAAGGGTATCAAGATAGGTTGAGATGCGTTGGGTCATCTCAAGCGTTGCGCTGTCATGAGAGCCGAAGATCAGCGCTTCGGTTTTGCGCTGTGGTTTTTCCAGATAATAGACGTCTTGCTTCAGGCGAGTCTCCTGAAGCCCGTCTCCGGAAGAGGTTGCCGGCGCGGCCGCGATGTTGTCGTAAATCTGCCAGGTTGCATAGCGCCAGGTATCAATGCGCTTGTGGACGGCGTGGGTGATATCAACAACCTGATAGCTTTTGTCCTTCAGCCAGGCGTTAACCGCGCTCTGAACCATAACCCCCATTGTGACTAGCAGCACAACGATCAAAAGAAGAAAGAAACGGGTGATGCTCCCGGGTAAGAGGGAGAATTTGCTCGGAGCGGTAGTTTCAGTCTGACTCATTGATATCTTTAACCCGTAATGGTCGTGCTCTATGGCGATAGGGCAGTATAAAGGGTAATACCTGAATTTCCAGCGTCACGCTCTTTGAACCCGCCACTTTTTCGACTGACAATATCGGAGAACGCCATTGCATGAAACATGTACAAAGCGAGTGAGAGTGTACAAATAAAAAACGATACATACCGGTAAATAGCACGAATTAACAAGAAATTGAGATTTGCAGTAATGACGCGGTTCTCGAGGAGAGAGGAAACGAATTTAGTTAATAGTCGTTACAATTTCAGTGCGGTAGCACAAAAAAACACATGCTACGTAAAGAAAGGTAAAAAAAAACCGAATGCCAGGCATTCGGTAGAATTAGGGATAACAGACATTCAAATCTGAATGACGGTAATAAATAAAGTTAATGATGATAGCGAGAGTTATTTTAGAGATAACGGCCGATCTTGTTTTGTCATTCAGTGCTGTAAATATTTTTAATGTAGTTTACTGAATTTAAATGTTTTTTCTTCTCGCTTGATGATAAGTGCTAAATTCTTAAGCTCTCTGTGCTTTGTAAAAGTTCCTTGATGTTTACATTTTGAAACATGTTTATCGTGAAATGAAACATTTTCAAAGTTTTCGTATCATATTCCCGTTGGATTATTCTGTAATTTTGCGGAGAATGAAATTGCCGACTGGTTAATGAGGGTTAATCAGTAAGCAGTGGCAATTATAAGGCATATAACAGAGGGTTAATAAAATGAAAGTTAAAGTACTGTCCCTCCTGGTACCAGCTCTGCTGGTGGCAGGCGCAGCAAATGCGGCTGAAATTTATAACAAAGATGGCAACAAATTAGATCTGTACGGCAAAGTTGATGGTCTGCACTATTTCTCTGACGACAAGAGCAATGATGGCGACCAGACTTACATGCGTCTTGGCTTCAAAGGCGAAACCCAGGTTAACGATCAACTGACCGGTTACGGCCAGTGGGAATACCAGATTCAGGGCAACACCTCTGAAAGCGACAACCAGTCCTGGACGCGTGTAGCGTTCGCGGGTCTGAAATTCGCTGACGCGGGTTCTTTCGATTATGGTCGTAACTACGGTGTGATCTACGACGTAACGTCCTGGACTGACGTTCTGCCAGAATTTGGCGGCGACACCTACGGTGCAGACAACTTCCTGCAATCCCGTGCTAACGGCGTAGCAACCTACCGTAACCAGGACTTCTTCGGTCTGGTTGATGGTCTGAACTTTGCTCTGCAGTATCAGGGTAAAAACGGCAGCGTAAGCGGTGAAAACGATTCCGGTCGTAGCACCCTGAAACAGAACGGTGACGGTTACGGCGCGTCTGTGACCTACAACCTGGGCGAAGGCTTCAGCATCGGTGGTGCGATGTCTTCTTCTAAACGTACTGCTGACCAGAACGACACCGCTAACCTGGCGCTGAAAGGCGAAGGCGATCGTGCTGAAGTTTACTCTGGTGGCCTGAAATACGACGCCAACAACATTTACCTGGCGGCGCAGTACTCTCAGACCTATAACGCAACCCGTTTCGGTAACTCTCAGAGCAGCAGCGACATTTACGGCTTTGCTAACAAAGCACAGAACTTCGAAGTGGTTGCTCAGTACCAGTTCGACTTCGGTCTGCGTCCATCCGTGGCTTACCTGCAGTCCAAAGGTAAAGACATCGAAGGTTACGGCGATCAGGATCTGCTGAAATATGTTGATGTTGGCGCGACTTACTACTTCAACAAAAACATGTCCACCTATGTTGATTACAAAATCAACCTGGTTGATGAAAATGAATTCACCCGTCAGGCGGGTATCGGTACTGATGATATCGTAGCGCTGGGTCTGGTTTACCAGTTCTAATCGCTTCATCGTGTGACAAAGGGGGCCTTATGGCCCCTTTTTCGTGCCTTTTCGGTTCTTACAATTCACCCTTTTGGTGTACTCTTGCCGCCCTGGCATGAGGATAATAATGAATGGACATGACTTTTTTACGCGCCAGCTTCCTGGCTATACTTTTTTTCCTGACAGCATGTGACTCTTCCACGCCTGTGGCCAAAACGGATGCTCCTGCGGCGACGGTGCTGGAAGGCAAAACGATGGGCACATTCTGGCGTGTCAGCGTGATGAATCTCGATAAGACACGCGCTGACGAACTTCGCAGCAAAATTCAGTCGCAGCTGGACGCCGACGATCAGCTTCTTTCGACCTACAAAAATGACTCTGCGCTGATGCGCTTTAACCTCTCCACCAGCACTTCCCTGTGGCCGGTGAGCGAAGCAATGGCCGATATCGTGACCGAATCAATGCGCGTGGGCTACAAGACCAACGGCGCGATGGACGTGACCGTGGGGCCGCTGGTTAACCTGTGGGGGTTTGGCCCGAACAAGCAACCTGTCACCACGCCTGACCAGGCGGCGATAGATGACGCCCGCGCCCGGACAGGGTTGCAGCACCTGACGGTGATCAACCAGTACGGACAACAGTACCTGCAAAAAGATATTCCCGATCTTTTTGTCGATCTGTCGACGGTAGGCGAAGGGTATGCGGCAGATCATCTGGCCGCGCTGATGGCCCAGGAAGGTATTTCACGTTACCTGGTGTCCGTGGGCGGTGCGTTAGTCAGCCGCGGCATGAATGCCAGCGGTAATCCGTGGCGAGTGGCGATTCAAAAACCGACCGACCAGCAAAACGCCGTACAGGCGATTGTGGATATCAACGGTCACGGTATCAGCACCTCCGGGAGCTACCGTAACTATTATGAGCTCGACGGGAAGCGGATTTCGCATGTCATCGATCCGCAGACCGGCCGCCCAATCGCGCATAATCTGGTCTCGGTGACGGTCATTGCCCCCACCGCGCTGGAAGCCGATGCCTGGGATACCGGGTTAATGGTCCTCGGTCCGGAGAAAGCCAAAGAGGTGGTCCGCCAGGAAGGACTGGCTGTCTATATGATCACCAAAGAGGCTGATGGCTTCAAAACCTGGAGTTCGCCGCAGTTCGACAGCTTCCTGGTGAGTGATAAGAATTAAAAAGCAAGGTTGCGGGTTTTTAATCAGTGGCACTCGGGCACGCTGTATGTATGCTTGTAAGAGGAGCTGATGATGAAAAACCCGACCTTTACTACCGATGACGATCGCTGGCTGGCCGTGCTGGCTCGCGATCCGCGTGCTGACGATCAGTTTGTCTTTGCCGTGCAAACGACGGGGATCGTCTGTCGTCCGTCCTGCCGTGCCCGCCACGCATTACGTAAAAATGTCCGCTTCTACCCCGATGTAGATCATGCCCTTCAGGCAGGGTTTCGCCCGTGTAAACGCTGTAAGCCGGACAAACGCGATCCGCAGGAACAGACGCTGGCAAAAGTTGAACATGCCTGCCGTCTGCTGGAGCGCGATCCCGCGTTAACGCTGGAAATGCTGGCGCAGCAGGTCGCCATGAGTCCTTTCCACTTCCACCGCTTGTTTAAGTCCGTTACCGGTATGACGCCTAAAGCCTGGCAACAGGCGGCGCGGGTACAACGCCTGCGTACCGCGCTTGCGCAGGGGGACAAAATTACCGATGCCGTGCTGGCCGCCGGGTTTCCTGACAGCAGCAGCTATTATCGTCAAGCCAACGCTGCGCTGGGCATGACGGCGAAGCAGTACCGGAAAGGGGATGTGGCGGTGCGTTATGCGATTGGTGAGTGTTCGTTAGGCCGTTGCCTGGTGGGTGAAAGCGAGCGCGGGATCTGCGCAATTCTGCTGGGTGACGACGATGCGACATTAACCAGGGAGCTTTTGACGCTGTTTCCAAAAGCAGAGCGAGAAACGCTGGAAGGAGAATTCGCCCGGCGTATTGAGCGGGTGATTAGCGCTATCGATGACCATACCGTGCCGCTGGCACTTCCGCTGGATATTCGGGGCACCGCTTTCCAGCAGCGTGTGTGGCAGGCGCTTCGTGACATTCCCCGCGGTGAAACGGCAAGTTATCGCCAGGTGGCGCAGACGATCGGTAGCCCAGGCGCTGTGCGTGCGGTGGCGGGAGCCTGTGCCGCAAATAAACTGGCCGTTATCATCCCCTGCCACCGTGTTGTTCGTCACGACGGTGCGCTTTCGGGCTACCGCTGGGGGACAGAACGAAAGGCGTTGTTACTGAAACGTGAGGCAAAGAACCCGGAGGGATAATGCTCGATCTTTTTGCGGATGCGGAACCCTGGCAGGAGCCCCTTGCGCCCGGCGCGGTGATCCTGCGCCGCTTTGCGCTTTCCCGCGCGGCGGCGCTGCTTGCCGGCATCGATGAGGTGGCGGCGGTCTCGCCGTTTCGACACATGGTGACGCCCGGGGGGTACACCATGTCGGTGGCGATGACGAACTGCGGAGAACTGGGCTGGGCGACAAACGCGCAGGGCTATGTATATGCCCCGGGCGATCCTGTAACCGGCCAGCCATGGCCGCCGATGCCTGACGTTTTTCGGGCGCTCTGCCATGACGCCGCCGTTGAAGCGGGCTATGCCGACTTTCGCCCGGATGCCTGTCTGATTAACCGCTACGCCGTGGGGGCAAAGCTCTCGCTGCATCAGGACAAGGATGAACCCGATCTGCGCGCGCCGATCGTCTCGGTATCCTTAGGCCTGCCCGCAGTCTTCCAGTTTGGCGGATTACGCCGTAACGATCCGCTGAAACGGCTCATGCTGGAGCACGGTGATGTGGTGGTTTGGGGCAGGGAATCGCGGCTTTTTTATCACGGCATTCAGCCCCTCAAACCGGGAGTACATCCTCAGACCGGCGAGTTCCGTCTTAACCTGACGTTCCGGCAGGCATCCCGTGGCCAATAAAAATAAGAATTATTCTTGATGTAACCGTCCGGCAGTTTAAACTGCTGGCTGATTTTTATTGCCCGGATTGCCTGCATGCAACTACTTCTCCTCGTCTGGCGTCAGTATCGCTGGCCCTTCATTGCCGTCATGGCGTTAAGCCTCGCCAGCGCCGCGTTAGGTATCGGCCTGATCGCGTTTATTAACGTGCGCTTGATTGAAATGGCCGATACCTCACTCGCCGTCCTGCCGGAGTTTCTTGGCCTGCTACTGCTGTTGATGGCGGTGACGCTCGGCTCGCAGCTGGCGCTGACGGCGCTGGGACACCATTTCGTTTTCCGTCTGCGCAGTGAATTTATCAAGCGTATTCTGGACACGCAGGTAGAACGCGTTGAGCAGCTTGGAAGTGCCTCCCTGCTGGCAGGGCTGACCAGCGACGTGCGCGCCATTACCATTGCCTTCGTTCGTCTGCCGGAGCTGGTGCAGGGCATTATTTTGACCTTTGGTTCGGCGGCGTATCTCGCCTGGCTCTCCACAAAAATGCTGGCGGTCACTGCGCTGTGGATTGTTATCACCATCTGGGGCGGTTTTCTGCTGGTGTCGCGCGTCTATAAACACATGGCGGTGCTGCGTGAAACCGAGGATAAGCTCTATAACGATTACCAGACCGTGCTGGAAGGGCGTAAAGAGCTGACCCTGAATCGCGAGCGTGCCGAGCATATCTTTAACCATCTCTATATTCCCGATGCCCGCGAATACCGGCATCACATCATTCGCGCCGATACCTTCCACCTGAGCGCGGTGAACTGGTCGAACATTATGATGTTGGGCGCCATTGGCCTGGTCTTCTGGATGGCGAACAGTCTGGGATGGGCGGATACCAACGTCGCGGCGACCTATTCACTGACGCTGCTGTTTTTACGTACACCGCTCCTCTCCGCCGTGGGCGCATTGCCAACGTTGCTGAGCGCTCAGGTGGCGTTTAACAAGCTCAATAAATTCGATCTCGCACCGTTTAAAGCCGAATTCCCACGCCCGCAGGCCTTCCCGAACTGGCAAACCCTGGAGCTGCGTAACGTCATGTTCCGCTATCAGGACAACGCTTTTTCCGTCGGACCGGTAAACCTGACGATTCATCGCGGCGAGCTGCTGTTCCTGATTGGCGGTAACGGTAGCGGGAAATCCACGCTGGCGATGCTGCTCACAGGCTTATATCAGCCGCAATCGGGCGAGATTTTGCTGGATGGCAAAGCGCTGAGCGCGGAGAAACCTGAGGATTATCGCAAGCTCTTCTCGGCGGTCTTCACCGATGTCTGGCTCTTTGATCACCTGCTGGGGCCGGAAGGGCAGCAGGCTAACCCTGCGCTGGTGGAGAAATGGCTTGGGCAGCTGCAGATGTCCCATAAGCTTGAGCTTCAGGACGGTAAAATCCTGAACCTGAAACTCTCGAAGGGGCAGAAAAAGCGCGTGGCGCTGCTGCTGGCATTGGCTGAAGAGCGTGACATCATCCTGCTTGATGAATGGGCGGCAGACCAGGACCCGCATTTCCGCCGCGAGTTTTATCAGGTGTTACTGCCGCTGATGAAGGCGATGGGCAAAACTATTTTCGCCATCAGCCATGACGATCACTACTTCATTCATGCCGACCGTCTGCTGGAGATGCGCGACGGCAAGCTCAGCGAGTTGACCGGCGAGGAGCGCGATGCAGCGTCTCGTGATGCGGTAGCGCGCACGGCCTGATGTCTCGTCTGACCCTCTCCGACCGGGAGAGGGGATAAAATCGCGGCCGATGTGCCGCTTTTTTATGCATCCCGTCCCGTTGTTTATTCTTATTTACATATCCCCGCGCTATGCTTAATGCCATCTCATTTCATGGATTTATGATTGATGTCGGTATTAAAGAAAAACAGCGCCCGGCAGCGTGACCAGGAACGTGCGCGTCTCATCTGGCTTCTCACGACCGATAAAGCGGTCACTTCTGCGTTACTGGGCAAACTGACCCTGGCTGAGCAATATGATGTCGGCACTTTAGCCGACGATATTGCTGAGGTAGGTGCACTGGTTGCCCATTTGCCTCCGCCCGACCTGGCGGATACCCTCGAAGCACTTCCCTCGGAAGAGCGTCACGCCCTGTGGCGTCTGGTGCAGGATCACGAGCGCGGGCAGGTGCTGCTGGAGGCGTCGGAAAACGTCTGGGATGATCTTATCGATGAGATGAGCGACCGGGATATTCTTGATGCCCTGCAAACGCTGGATATCGACGAGCAGATTTACCTTGTTCAACACCTGCCGCGTAACCTGACCGGCCGACTGCTGGCCTCGCTGCCTGCCGATGAACGGGCGCGCGTGCGCCAGGTGATGCACTACGATAAACACAGCGTTGGCGCAATTATGGAGTTTGGCGTCATCACGGTGCGCCCGGACGTCACGCTCGGCACGGTGCAGCGCTATTTACGCCGCCTGGGCAGTATGCCCGACAACACCGATAAACTGTTCGTGACCTCGCGGGATAAAACCTTGCTTGGTGAGCTGGAGCTGAAAACGATCCTGCTCAACAGCACTCAGCGGCGGGTGAGCGAGGTCATGGAAAACGAGCCGATGGTCTTCTCGCCGGAGGATGACGCGGAAAAAGCCGCGCGTACCTTCGAACGTGACGACCTCGTGAGTGCGGCGGTCGTGGACTCGGTCGGCAAGCTGATGGGACGTCTGACAATCGATGAGATCGTTGACGTGGTCTACGAAGAGACCGATAACGATCTGCGTGCGCTTGGTGGGATCAGCGCCGAAGATGACGTCCATGCCTCCGTGGGCAAGGCGGTCAAAACCCGCTGGGCCTGGCTTGCCATTAACCTCTGTACCGCGTTTATCGCCTCCCGCGTGATTGATGGCTTCGAACACACCATTTCGCAGCTGGTCGCGTTAGCCTCGCTGATGCCGATTGTGGCCGGGATAGGCGGCAACACCGGCAACCAGACCATCACCATGATTGTTCGCGCGCTGGCGCTGGAGAACATTCAGCCGGGTAACTTTGCCTTCCTGATCTTCAGAGAGATGGGCGTGGCGCTGATTAATGGCCTGGTGTGGGGCGGAATTATGGGCGGCATTACCTGGTGGCTGTACGACGATATGGCATTAGGCGGCGTGATGATGCTGGCGATGGTGCTGAACCTGCTGGTTGCGTCGATGATGGGCGTCATCATCCCGTTGACGATGACAAAACTCGGGCGCGACCCCGCAGTGGGGTCGAGCGTGATGATCACTGCCATCACCGATACGGGCGGTTTCTTTATTTTTCTTGGGCTGGCAACGCTTTTTCTTCTTTAACCCGACGCTTAATTCGGGCGGGAAGGAGTGCCATCACGATAATCCCGCCCAGCACGCCAATGGCCAGGTTGCCGGTTGAAACCGTGGCTGCAACGGTCACCAGCATCACGACCGTTTCCGCAATGGGGGCATTTTTCACCGTCGCGGGCTGCAGGCTATGCCAGCTGAAGGTTTTGACGGCGACAATCGCCATAATCCCGGCCAGCACGGCCATCGGGATGCGGGCCATCACTTCACTCAGCGCCGTCACCAGCACCAGAAGCACCAGACCGGCCGCAACAGTGGAAATGCGGCTGCGGCCTTTGCCCATCTCCACGTTGACGATGGTTTGACCAATCATGGCGCAGCCTGCGATACCGCCATACCAGCCGGCCAGAATGTTACCGATGCCCAGACCAATGCTTTCGCGGCGCTTGCCGGACGGGCTCGCCGTCAGCTCATCCACCAATTTTGCCGTCAGCAGCGACTCCAGCAGACCCACAAACGCAATGCTTAATGCGCATGGCCAGATAATGCTCAGCGTATCGGTGTTCAGCGGGACAAGCAGCTGCGTCAGCCCGGGCAGGCCACCGCTCATGGTGCCTTCGTCACCCACGGTCGGCAGGATTTGCCCGGTGGTCACGGTAAACAGGGTTAACACCACAATGGCAATAAGCGGCGCGGGGATACTTTTGATATAGCGGGGCACCCAGAGGACGATCAGCAGCGTCAGCACGAACAGGCCCACAATCAGCGGGCTTCGGCTCCAGAAATGGGGAACCTGGGCGAAGAAGATCAAAATACCGAGCGCGTTAACAAACCCGGTCATCACCGACTGCGGAATAAAGCGCATCAGTCGCGCCATGCCGAGCACGCCGAAGAGGATCTGGATCGCCCCGGCCAGCAGAACGGCCGGCAAAATGTACTGCACGCCATGCTGATGCACCATCGGGCCAATCACCAGCGCCACGGAACCCGCTGCCGCCGTGACCATTGCCGGGCGGCCGCCGAGCACGGACAGGGCAAGACACAGCACCACGGAAGCAATCAGGCTGACTTTAGGATCAACCCCTGCGACGACAGAAAACGAAATCACTTCAGGAATAAGCGCCAGGGCAGTAATCACGCCTGCCAGCGTTTCACGCATCAGCAGCCGGGGAGAGCGTAACACCGAGGCGACATGGCCTTCATGGGGTAAAGAAGAATCGGGTAATGACATAACACTTCGCAGGTTAGGGCAGGCTTCCGTGCGCGCGATCACAAAACGCAACATACTAGCCAGAAAAGCCGCCTTTTGCCAGCCGCATAGGTAATCCCTCACAAACAATCCATCATTAAATTTCACAATTACAATAATTTCTTAACCTTTAAACACCATTTAAAAGTTGTTACCGTTCCCGCGCAGCTTTTTTCACCTGCAATTTCCACGCATCACGCACTTTTACACTAAGGCATAAATTATGAAAAAAATGACTGCCATGCTCTTGTCTCTGGCCGTGGGGCTGAATACCGTCTCAATGGCGGCAAAAGCTGACACGCCAAAAGAGCAGGAAACGGACGTCCTTTTAATTGGTGGCGGTATTATGAGCGCCACGCTGGGAACCTATCTGCAAGAACTGCAGCCAGACTGGTCTATGACCATGGTCGAGCGCCTCGATGGCGTGGCGCAGGAGAGCTCGAACGGCTGGAACAACGCCGGTACGGGCCATTCGGCACTCATGGAACTGAACTACACACCGCAGAAAAAGGACGGTTCCATTAGTATCGAGAAGGCGGTTGAGATCAACGAAGCATTCCAGATTTCTCGCCAGTTCTGGTCTCACCAGGTGAACAGCGGCGTAATGCACGATCCGCACTCCTTCATCAACACCGTGCCGCACATGAGCTTTGTGTGGGGCGAGCAGAACGTTAACTTCCTGCGTGCGCGCTATGCGGCTCTGCAGCAGAGCACGCTGTTCCGCGGCATGAAATACTCCGAAGATCACGCGCAGATTAAAGAGTGGGCTCCGCTGGTCATGGAAGGTCGTGACCCGAACCAGAAAGTCGCCGCGACCCGTACTGAAATTGGTACTGACGTGAACTACGGCGAAATTACCCGCCAGCTGGTAGGTTCCCTGCAGAAAAAAGAGAACTTTAATCTGCAGCTCAGCACCGAAGTGCGTGGTTTCAAGCGCAATGCGGATAACAGCTGGAGCGTGACCGTTGCCGATCTGAAACACAATGAAGAAGAGCACATCATCAAGGCGAAGTTTGTCTTTATTGGTGCGGGCGGCGCGGCGCTGAAACTGCTGCAGGAAACCGGTATTCCGGAAGCGGACGATTACGCAGGCTTCCCGGTGGGCGGTCAGTTCCTGGTGTCTGAAAACCCGGAAGTGGTGAATCGTCACCTGGCAAAAGTCTACGGTCAGGCTTCCGTTGGCGCGCCACCCATGTCCGTTCCGCACATCGACACCCGCGTGCTTGACGGTAAACGTGTGGTGCTGTTCGGGCCATTCGCGACCTTCTCCACGAAGTTCCTGAAAAACGGTTCCCTGTGGGACCTGCTGAGTGCGACCACCACCTCTAACGTTAAGCCCATGATGGACGTCGGTCTCGATAACTTCGATCTGGTGAAATACCTGATTAGCCAGGTGATGCTCTCTGACGATGAACGCTTTGACGCGCTGAAAGAGTACTATCCGCAGGCGAAGAAAGAAGACTGGCGTTTGTGGCAGGCGGGTCAGCGTGTACAGATCATCAAACGCGATCCGAAAGAGGGCGGTGTACTGCGTCTGGGTACCGAAGTGGTCAGTGACAAAGAAGGCACTGTTGCTGCGCTGCTGGGTGCGTCACCGGGGGCTTCTACCGCTGCGCCAATCATGCTGCATCTGATGGAAAAAGTGTTTAAAGACAAAGTTGCCAGCCCGGAATGGCAGGCAAAACTGAAAACCATTATTCCTTCTTACGGCACTAAGCTGAACGGTAACGTTGACGCGACGGAACAGGAACTGGAATACACCAGCCGCGTTCTGCAGCTGCAATATGTGAAGCCGCAAGCTGCTGCTGACGCAGCACCGAAGGCAGAGCTGAAGCCTCAGGCGGAAAACAAACCGGTCGCGGATATCGCACTCTGATGTGAAAAAGCCGGGTAGCGTTAGCGCTTACCCGGCTTATTAAACCGCACAGTATCATGGCCGGGTCAGGCGTAATCGCCACCCGGCTTATCCTTAACGGACTTCTGCGGTGCCCGTCTCTTCTTCCGCCTTCCACACGCGATATTTCACTTCCACGTTTGCAGGCGTATAAACGACGATTGGCAGCTTGCTGTTATAGCGCAGCAGACTGTTGTCACCCAGATACGCGGTAACAAATTTTTTCTCTTTCTTGCCATCCGGGCAGGCCATCATGGTCGAAACCGGAGACGTCACTTTATCAAAGACGTAATAGTCGTAGCCCCAACCTTCCAGGGTTTTGCTTTCCAGCTGACCGCCCAGACGGTGCTGGTTGCAGTCCACTTCCAGCGTCTGGCCAATTAACAGTTCCACTTTGAAATTCGCTTCATCCTGCTGAGCGGGTAACTGAATGACCTGACGCTTCATCCCTTTTTCCGCTTGCGGATAAGGCGCTACTTTTTCCAGAGGCTGCGCTTTAGGGGTGTCGCTGGCGAAAGCGCTGGTGCTAACGCATGCGGCGGCAATCAGGGCAATGGCAAATTGAGGTGCTTTTTTCACAGTCATTCCTTTATGTCAAACTATCAGGCACAGGTTAACATAATGTTCGTGAATGGTTAGTGTAATTTACTTACATTTTCAATATTGGCAGCGTATAAAACTCTATTAATGCGCAATGAGTGGTTGTTTGTACTGCGTTGGAGTCTGGCAGCAGATCGTGTTATTTTAAGTACCACATAATGTTATTCATCTGTGAAGGGAAGAGAGAGATGGTACGTGCAAAACTGAAAACACCTGAAGGCCGCAAGTTCCTGTTGGCGCTACTGGTTGTGTTTATGATTGCTGCCGCGTGCGTTGGGCGGGCAACCATTGTTGGCGTTATTGAACAGTACAACATTCCTCTCTCTGCCTGGACGACCAGCATGTATGTCCTGCAATCAGCGATGATCTTTGTTTATAGCCTGGTGTTCACCGTGCTGCTTGCCATTCCGCTGGGCATTTTCTTCCTGGGTGGGCGTGATAAACACTAAACGCCTTTCCTGCGATAAATAAGCCAGCCTGAGCGCTGGCTTTTTTATTGGCTCGTTGTTCTTCCTCAGGTTTTTAATCCGTCGTATCCTATTCTGTAAGCAGTCAGGCCACTATTTTCAGAGCAGGAGTTACAGATGCTTTCCAGATTTACGGTACTCAGCCGGATCCCTCGTGGGGTCTGGGTAGTGGGTGGCGTCAGTATGTTGATGGACATCTCGTCAGAGAGTATCCACAGCCTGCTTCCACTGTTTATGGTGACTACGCTGGGAACGAGCGTGTTGGTTATCGGCCTGATTGAAGGGCTCGCGGAGGCTACCGCTCTCTTTATCAAAGTCTTTTCGGGGGCGATTAGCGACTATCTTGGCAAGCGTAAAGGGCTGGCGCTACTCGGGTATGGCCTCGGTGCGCTGAGCAAACCCTTTTTCGCCCTCGCATCCTCTTCGGGGATGGTTTTAGGCGCGCGCCTGATGGATCGTGCGGGGAAGGGGATCCGCGGTGCTCCACGGGATGCGCTGGTCGCAGATATCACCCCGCCGGAACTGCGTGGGGCGGCATACGGCCTGCGTCAGTCTATGGATACCACCGGCGCATTTCTGGGGCCACTACTGGCCGTGGGGTTAATGCTGCTGCTACACAATGATTTTCGCGCGGTTTTCTGGATAGCCCTGATCCCCGGCTTTCTTTCGGTTGCGCTGCTGTATTTCGGCCTGAAGGAGCCGAAAACCCCTGTCGAACATAAACGCACTAATCCCATCAAAAGAGAGAATTTAACGCGGCTGGGAAAGTCGTGCTGGTGGGTCATTGGCCTGGGGGCGGTATTCACACTGGCACGTTTTAGCGAGGCTTTTCTTGTCCTCCGTGCGCAACAGTCTGGCGTTCCCCTGGCCTTAATCCCGCTGGTGATGGTGGTGATGAACGTGATCTATTCTTTCTCGGCCTATCCGTTTGGCAAACTCTCTGATGGCATGAGCCATACCCGGCTTCTGCAGTGGGGGCTAGTCGTATTGATTGCCGCTGATGTCGTTCTGGCCCTGAGTACCCACTGGACCGGTATTATTGTCGGCGTCGCGCTCTGGGGCATGCATATGGGGATGACTCAGGGGCTGTTGGCCGCGATGGTGGCCAAAACAGCGCCTGCGGATTTGCGCGGTACGGCGTTTGGTCTTTTCAGTATGGTCAGCGGGGTCGGGTTACTGATGGCCAGCGTGGGTGCCGGCGCTATCTGGGAACTGTGGGGCGCAGAATATACCTTTTATGCCGGCGCGGTGATTTGTTTGCTGACGCTGCTTTATCTGCGTAAAACGCCTGCCGAAGTGCGGTAAGAATACGGTCATTAAAATGCTTTTCTTTTTTTAGTCGTACGAATCTGGGCTGGACAGCATTTATGCTGTCCAGTCCTGTCATCAATTGCAATAAATTCCTGCCTCTGTAATTAGCACCCCCTGCTATACCGCCACGTTGTTCAATTATCACACCTCTTATCGCGTGAAATCCGGGCATGTATTCCTCTCTGCATTGCTGACGGTGTCTGGCTTGGGGCCACACCAGCTATGCAGGGACAGGGCGCTTTATCCAGGGGGAGGGATGCTTTCGTTACGTCAATGCACGTGCACTGAAACATTATTTCACTTTTTTTATGCAGGATAATGAGCCGGAAAAATTCACCATATGAGTGTTATCCACTAAAAAAATGATTTGTTGCGATAACAATAGAGATGTTTTGAAGCAAATTAACAGGGAAATATAGTGGCTGAGTTGATTGTTATTTCTACGATTTGAATTAGGGATATTGATAAATATCAAAAGTGTAATCGTTTACAGTCGTTATTATGCGCGGTTTGAAGTGCTTGTTTCGCTTATTGAAAAAAGTCCCCGACATGTGCCGGGGTAGTTAATTGTTGTTTCTGTTTTCCCTTAACGTAAATTAAAGGTAATTATTGTAATGAACCGCCATTCTATCATTTCTTTATCCGTAATAATTGCGCTTTCATGCGGAAGTGTGAACGCCTTCGCTTCTAATTTCATGACTATGGATGAAAAAGCCACGGCTATTCAGTCGATTCGCAATGAAGCCAATCAGGCCATGGAGGATAAGCAGGCTGCATTAAAGGCTTACAATGCCGACCGTTCACCTGAAAATATGGCCCGTTTAGGGGACATCGAAAACAGCTTACGCACTGCAGGCGATCGTATTAATGCAGTACAGGCAACTGAAATGGCTCCCGATGCGCCGCGACCTGTAACACAAAGAGCGCCGCAACTCCTGCAGCAGAAAACGCCACACATTACGGGCACGACTTACCGGAACGCTGTGATTTCAATGCAGCAAGTCACTACAGGGCCAGCCTTACCTGCAGGAACTGCCGTTAACATCCCTGACGCCACCAAAACGTCTGCAGTGGCTGCGCCACAAATCACAGGCACAACTTACCGCGCCGCAGTGGTGTCTATGCAGCAAGCGACAACAGGACCAGCCTTACCCGCTGGCACGGCGGTTACTGCGCCCTCGCTTACTCATACTCCAGCCACCACGAAAGCACCTGATAACGTTACAAGTGTTGCCATAACAAAAGACACGGGCTCGATTAACGTTGCTGTGTCCAGTATGAAGCCGGGGACGCCTGTGAATATCACGGTTAACGGTGTCACCACTACCACCACCGCAGGGGAGATCGCCAAAGTCGATCCGAATGTGCAAATCGCAGTTCCGCATGTAGACGCGTTGATCGTCTCTCAGCGTCAAGGAAGCGATCATAGCCGTAATAACTCACGACATGAGCATGGAACGGGAAACGGCAGCAACAATGCAGCCAACAGCAACAGCGCCCACGGCTTAGGCGGTGGCAATCATATTGGTGGTGGTAGCGCGCAGTCTGGCTCCAGAAACGTGGGTCACTGGTGATAGTCAATCTCTTGATGGGGTGGTTTTTGGGGGTTGTCAGTGGCTGGTGTATGGCTGGAATAGTGGCAAACCTGAAAGAAATCAGGCGACAACATGTCGAATTTGGGAAGTATTTTAAGTGAAACCCTTAAAAAAAGCGTTACTGATGAAAAAGGCTCAGTGGATATTAATCATTCTGGCAGCGGTGACTACTACAGGATGTTGCATTGCTTCTCAACCCGAAACGGATGCATTAAGCACCCGGCCTTTCATGGGGGGGAATGGTAAACGTGTTGCGGCAATGTCAGATTTTCAAATCTGCGAGGCGTTGGGCTATGCACAGGCCCACCACGAAACGAAAGTTTACAACACGCTTTCCGCATTGTTGGAGCAACGCCAACAGGCGGGCACGCTCAGGATCGCTCAGGGTGATTGCACCGCAGCAGCGTTAAACGTCATCAATGATGAAAAGGCCAAAGTGAAACAGTAGCGCATCAGGGGGCCTAAACGGGCCCCTTTTTTTCCAGTGAGTGACATGACACCCATTTCTCTTTGCAGAAATAAAAAAACAACCCGGAAGGGTCGGTTTTCAAGAATATGTTGGTCGGAAAAACGCTTCTTGGGGATGTCCTCATGTGGCTTATGAAGACATTACAAACATCGCGGTGTGTTAATCAATGGGGATCAGGGCAGGGTTAGATATGTAGTAGCTCAGACTTGTTTTGGCAGTTTCAATACACCGAACCAAACCTAATAAGGCAGTAAACGCTCAATCGCGACGTAACAGATTTGGACTTACACTCGTAGCCCATCCACACTTACTCGTGGCAGATCAATTACTGTCTTAATGCTTGTTTCGATGCAGTCAATGATGGACTCACGAGGCCCGCAGCGCCAGTCTGCGCTCGCGTAGAAAGAATTAAGCACTGTATTCATATTTTCAATACTTTCAAAGGCTCGAATGAGATAGTAGCAATCAAGATCGTGCAGAGAGTTACCAAATGACACCACATCGATGCCATGGCGTTGATGTAGGGGAACGCTAATTTCTGCCATGACGTTATGAAAAAATGCTCCGGTGCCTTTGTGTAAATTGTATTGCAGTATCTCGACTGTTTTCATCATCACTGCTCCAGACGTTGGTTTATCGCACTAAGTCGATTGTCCAATGTTATTGTCTTACACAAAAGAAAATTGTCAGCTAAAGTCCGCGCCAGTACATTCGATATGAGGGCTTCAAAGAAATTTATTCATTTGTAAGCCACATATCAGACTCTTCAAACATATCCTCCAGCATGCGGTTCAACTTTTCACGATCGCTTTTGCTGGCATCGCTATTGAGTCCGTTAGCCTGCATAGGCTTAACCTTCACTTCAGCATCAGGGAAGATGTTATGCACTCGCTTCGTAAGCTCGGCCAATATAATTTCTCTGGCTCCATCCAGGCCCTGAACATTTCGCTTATCGTAAACCAACTCAACAAACATAAAACCTCCGTAATAACTTCAAGTGGGGGAGGTATTTTTACTGTAAAAATATACAGCGTCAAGCGTGGCGGAGTGTTTTAAGGGGGGTTGTCGACCGTTGGTGCTGAAACTACAGGTAATGATTCCCATCAGAAATGAAGCAATAAAAAAACCAGCCATAGCTGGCTGGTTTAAAGAGTATTTTTGGTCGGCACGAGAGGATTTGAACCTCCGACCCCCGACACCCCATGTCACCTGTGTAAAATGCCTCTAAGCCGCGCCATTACTGGCTTGTACATCATTCGACTGTATAAGCAAACAGTGAAATTTACGCATTATCTGCACTATGCACATCAATGACTTAAGGTGTGGTTTCGCCATTGGTTATCCTGCCTTGATCTCACCATGTGGAACCATAACCCAGTCGATATGATTACTGGTATATATCTTCGTTGATTTGGCATCACTATGAGCCATCCTGCCCTGAGGGTCGATACCCTGGCTATCAAACAAGTGAGCGGCAAGTGCCCTGATCTCATGAAAGGTTGGACGCTCATCCATTGGAAGATGATCACACAACCCAAGTTTGTCACGCAGTGCAGAGAACGAACGGCTAAGATAATCTGGCGCTACCTGAGTAGGGTGCGAAACCTCTTTGCTGCGTTTGTTATTTCGTTCTGGTATCCGGTGAACAACATACGGACTGGCAACACTATCCCGGCTATCGTCAATAATCCTCTTCAATTCCTCTCCAATTGGGATCGCTACGTGCGATGCTTCTTTCTTTTGCACCTTCTGGCGGTGAATGTACAAAGTTCCGTATATTCCGTTTTCAGGTTGATCTAACCATACACATCCACAAACTCCGTTCTTCGGTTCCCTTATCGAATATTTTATTCTTGAAACTTCGAGACGAGCATTTGTCGTTTGAAGGGCAAGGTCCATTGCGGTTCTTAACCATGGTTCTGCTGCGTTTCTAATAGCAATAAAGTTATCCAGCGCGAGCCGCTTGCGCTTCTTCTCTTCAACGCGGCGCATTTTTTTACGTGCTGCCGGGTTATCCATCATTAATGATTCGTCAACAGCATAAGAGAATAGTTTTTTGAGAAAGCTCACTTTCCTGTTTTGAACGTTAGCTGATGCATCAGCATGGTAGCGGTTAATAAACTGGTTCACATGCTCAAGCTCGATATCACAAGCAGGGATGTCGATAAAAAATTCCTTAACCCTTATAGCGTCATTATTCCAGTCGTCCAGGGTACTTTGTGATGGTTTTTCGTCGGCAACGGCACGCGCCATAATACGATCAATATGGTGGCTGAATGGTTGCGCTTCTCCATTAAGTCCGCCTGAGTCTCTAATCAGGCTTTCAACGGATGGAACCGTTTCAGGCCTCATTCTGAGGTTATATTCTTTGGCAATGGCGATTGCCATTACGCGATCAGTTCCAATGCTTTTACGTTTCCCGGTTATAAGCGTAAAGCGATATTGTCCGGTAGCTTTATCAAAAAGCAGGAAGTCAGGGAGATTGCGGTTCTCCCTTTTTCGTGGTCTTGCGGCCATGTTAATCCTCTTGAATTAACTGACGAACTCTTTCACTGACCATTGAGTCAACGCCCCATTTCTCTGAGGAGCTAACAAGAATCGTACCATCTACGATACGGCCCTGAAGCTTACCGTTTTCAATCCAGCGTCGGATAGTTCTGTTATCTGGAACAGAGCCTGGTTCAAACTCTCGCTTACCCCACAGACTCGCCTTCATCAACTTGGCCATGGCTATTCTCCACTTAACCGGCTGCACCCGGCTATCTCTTATAGAAAATGCAATTTGAGCAACCACCACGGAGCCCATCATTGCAGGTACGACATCTTTTTGTTTCGGTGTAATAAAGCTGGTGGGCCATCTCTTTAGGTATGAGCACCGGCATCGGAACGCGGATAACCAGCTTTTTGAGCCTGTCGATTTCACCGGCCAGCTCCAGCAGGCGGGAGCGACAATCTTCGGCCTCTTCGCGCCACCATGCGACATCGGCTTTAAGGCGGCGCAGGCGCCGATGTTTGAGTTTACTGGCCATCGATATTCACCTTGATAGCGAAGACCTTGACCGGGTCGGGGCCGAAGTGCGGATGCGTTATCACCTTCACTTCGTAACCGTTATACGGGATGTCGATGCGCTTGCTCGCGTCACCGCGCTTAGGATATCCGCGGGTGATAATCAGGCGATCAAAGCGCCGCGGTAATTGTTGGTTATGGCCATGAGATAGCCTGCGGCACCAGTACGGATTAACCAGGCGATACTCTTCCGTTTTCTCGCCTGACTTCATCTGGTCGAAGTATTCACCGTTAACAGCCAGATGCAGGTTGGCCATCACTTCACCTCCTGCTGCGGCGCTGCTGCGAAATGCTCGACACCTTTAGCCCAAATAGCTTTGATGGTCGTCCATGTGACAGGAACGGTGATTTCAATTCTTCCGCTTCCATCGCATGTTTCGCACTCATCATCACCAAAACACTCGGGACAGTTTATGAACTTGGTTTCAGAAAACTCACCAGATAAAGCCGCCTTCGCGAAGTTCTCTGCGGTTAGGCGCTTCGGCACCACAACGTAACCATCCGGAATTACCGGATAGTTGCCATCGGCACCCTGAAGCATGGCGGCACTCCATCCTTCCCATTGCCGAATGAAGTTATGCGCACCCCACGCATTGTACTCAGTGCAGGCGTAACCCTTTCCGCATCTGATTACGTGCTTTGGAAGTGGGAAAACCTTTTCGAACTCGTCGCGCGGGTCAACAGTGATATCGCTCATGATTTACCTCCCTGAAGCATGGCGGCGCGGCTACCATTAACCATCTTCACACCCAGGCGGATATCGTCCAGCTGAAGGTCGCCGTTAATTTCTGCATGCCGGAAAGCGATAGACAGGAACTCCAGACACTGCTCGTTTGTCCATTCCGGCACAGGCTCCGCTTCGAGCGATGCCAGCGCGATACGCGCCAGCTCCATTTGTTCGCCACGGGTTAAGCCGTTATCGAGAGGGTTTTTAATGAATTCCGCAACGCGCTCTTTGGTAATAGTGCTCATGGGTTAGTCCTCATCCACTTTAACGCCATCTTTCAGCGTGATGCCGTGCCAATCATCAGCCCAGCTGGTAAATCCTGTAGCATCAATGCTCGGCATGTAGACGCTTGCGGTGTGATAGCCCGTGTCGTTATCAATGTAGGCAACGTGCTCGCCGTTGTAGGCGCTCAGCGTGTCCAAAACGCTATAGAACTTACCTCCGGCTGCTCGGAAATCCTTCACTGCTTTCTCAAGGCGCTTCCACGCCTTTTCTTGTTCTGGCGTCAGGTCGATTAATTCCTGCAAAGTAGCCATGCTCACTCTCCTTTACCGGCTGCGGCGGCGCGCTCAGCTTCGCTTTGCTCCCAGAACCACCGATGAAGATTCATGAGTTCTTCGTCGAGAGGAGCATATTTACGGTCAAAATAGGCCTGGGCGTCTTTCTCCGATTCGTCCGGCAGTTCGCCTGGGCCAAATAGCGTGTTATAAATCCATGCCAGCCCCTTTCTGGCGTCGCCAGTTCCCTGCCATTCGATGATTGCGGCCTGCATTACCAGAATGTTTTTCCCGATTAACAGGTCTAGTTCTTTGTGCCTGTTTCTGATGTATGCATTGTCGCTCTCAAGTTCAGAAATCCGCTTCTCTGCGGCTTCCAGCTCATCCTGCAGCGCTAGCACATCAGGATCACTTTCATCTGTGACAGTGACGCGGGATTGTTCATAATGGTCATCAGCCAGGCTGCGGCCATCGGCGTAGTGGCATCCGGTTTCATCGTAAATTGCGCCTGAGCAGCCGTAAGTTACGCGGCTACCAGACATCCGCTGTATTGTCATTTCGGTACCGCAAATATGGCATTTTGGTATCGGTTTTGCGGAGTAGCGCTCACGCAGCGACTGCTTGTCGATGTTGCTCATGACCGCACCCCTTTGCGAAGTTCCTTCGACAGCCACTCCAGAGCCATTATGGGAACGCCAATGCGCCCTGTTCCTTCGAATTTGTTAATCAAGTGCTCGATAGCTACATCAACACCCTGCGCCCGCACTTCAGCCAGGAAAGCGTCGGTGGCTGGGGTATCAGGCTTGATGGATTCAAGTACGGCACGAATAACATCGGTATCGTTCTCCACCCATGACCATTCGCTTGTCTCATTCCAGTCGTGGTCCATGATGGCTGTTTCATTAAACGCTTCGACTGCCGCATCAGGGATTACTTTAGGATTTAATGCAGCCTTCAGCCCCGCATTCTCCGCAGCCAGCGCCGCGCACCTGGCTTCAGACTTGGACAGCTTATTACGAAGGCCAACAGCACAGTCATGCGCGCCGCTGTGACCTCTCAGGAAAGAAAATCCACAGTCGCAATAAAAGACATTATTTTTTTCGGTAATCACGATGTTTCTCCTTGACGCTGAGCTGCGATAGCTTTGTGCTCGTCGATGATTCCTAAAACTTCCGCATGGACCAATCCTTCGAGAGAGATAACGCCTGTGTCGCTTACACCCGCCAGGCTGATCAGCTCTACAAGACGTCGCGCTTTCTTCACGCTAATTTCCGGCGCTATAACGCTGCGGGTAACTTTCTTCTTACCCTTTGCGGCAGCGGAAGCTTTATCCTTCTGGAGAACCTCACCGGCCTTTTCGCCGAACTCTTTTACTCGATCAACAGCCACATCTACGGACACGTTGCCGGATTTAACTTCTTTCTGAACGTCGTGGTTAGCTGTGCTAAGTAGCAAGAGCTTTTCGACAGTAGGTACAGACTTATTGACCAGTTTTGCGATCTCGCTGGTGGTCTGGTTAAAGGCGTTATGCAGCTCTTGAATAACTGCGGCCTGTTCCATATCGGAGAGCGGCAGCTGGTTGTTACTGGTCATGATGCGCGCCAGTCTCTGCACATCGTTACCGTTGAACGGCATGATGTGAATGCGGTCTACTGGCTTTCCAGCTTCAGCGCAGCGCGCGTAGCAACGACGGCGACGGTGACCTTCAACAACCCACACGCCACCTTCATCACGGGCGATAACTTCCAGCGGTGGAACTGATCCGCCGTTCATCAGGTAGTTAAACAGGTCATCATCAGCCTGGCGGGTGCGTTCATCGTCTTCACGCTTGTTGAAACCTTCACGAACATGGATATCGGAAAGGGGGATGAACATCCCGGTATCGGTACGCTTAATGGTACCGTCACGGGTCATTTGTTTGAATGAGTTAGCCATTAGAGCGCTACCTCGTCTTCATGGGTAAATACGACCGCCGGCAACTCACGTAATTCGCGCTGCGCTTCCAGTGAGTGAACATTCGTAGGCGTCTTTGTGCGGCGCTCTTCAAGGCGGTCACACTCTTTGGCCCAGCTGGCAACATCTTCGCGTAGGGTGGCGTTCTGCTCAGCAAGTTCCTTACGCTGTGCCATCGCTTCGCAAAGCGCTACGCTGGTGATATCGAGACGGTTAGCAAGCTCATTCATAAGCTGAGCTGATGCAACTGGCAGGAACTTAGCGGCGATACGTGCTGCTTCGATCAGCTGCTCTCTGGTCATGCGTGGTTGTAGCTCGGTGACGTTCTGTGTGTTCGTCATGGATAGTTTCTCCGTGTTATAAGCGCTCTGCACAGCGCTGAATTATTGGCCTTACAACTCAGAAGAGGCCGCCTTGGTCTTTGTGTGAGGTGCGTTTTCTCCGCGTAACTTCAGCTTTTGAAACCTGTTTATCTGCCCAGGCTTTCGCATGCCTCATCACATCATCGAAAATCGCGCCTTTCTTACTGGCTTGTGACATGCGCTTATATAAATCAAGTGCTTGCCAAGCCCCCCCCTGAGCCACCGAAGAAGAAAAGCCTTGCTTAATCAGCTGTTCCCTTACGTTTTTCTCAATAAATTCGAGGTGGTTCATCAGTCCTCCAGTGGAAATATCCGCTGAATTTTGGTTGCACGAATCCCTCGCCGATTGGCGACAAAACATAAGTGGGTTTCGTTTTAATAAGCACCCAAAAAGGGCACTTAGTGAAACGGGCGGCTGCCACCGCCTGTTAGCTTCTCCACAATTGGGAGCGCGTTCCCCTGAGTTGATTTAACGACTGAGGCCTCTCAAGGAATTGGCCGAACGCGCTTTCAGTTGTGAAAAGGGGCGGTCGACATTAAGGACATTCACAACTGCCGACCGCCAAGACTACACACAGCATCTGGTACAGCTACTACGGTTTACCACGGTCCTAACGTGATTCGTTTGTGGTGGCTGGTGCTGAACTCCAGCTCAGTGGCGCGGTGTTTCAATATCGTAACCGCCCGTTCCATCCGCGTTCGATCAGTCCATATGCTCGCTTAGAACGTTTCGCCTGCTTATCTTTTCTCAACCGTTTGGCGGTCAGCCCCGCCATTCACCACAACGGAAGGAGCACTGCATTCTTTTCTATCTTGGCGTTGAATGGTGCGATTAGACCAATCAGCCAAAATACAATGCTCAATCCTGTTATGGCCTCGTCTCTTCCGAGGTGTCACACCTGATCGCCACGCTGGTGAAACGTCTCTGGCTGTCGTACACAACTGGCTTGCACATTCCGGCTACCCGCTGGATCTGGAAAAAGTAATGCAAGGAATCCCCGGACCGCTGCGGCACATGTGCCATATACCGTACTGCTAACCTACCGATGGCCTTAAACATCATCACCCCGGCGCATAATGAGTATCACCAATAGTAATTAAACGGTCAACACCTGTAGTGATAAAAATATCACGTATAGTGTTAACTTTATGATTAGTAAGATGAAAAAAGATGCAAAAAAAAGGAGCCGATTGGCTCCTTATTCGAAGATGGTTTCAGGCCATTGGGCCTTAACAACTTTGCCTATTATCCTGCAATTCTCATTACATTCAATGGCCTGATAGCGAGGGCTGGGGTTTAGAGGTTCTAGCCAGGGCTTCCCGTCTTCACGAACAAATTTTTTAAAGGTAACTTCTGAATCGTTGAATATTCCAGCAACACAGAAATCACCAGGCTCAACATCTTGTTCTGGATCTATGAGTATGAGCATTCCCTCAGGAAAGCTTGGCTTAACTCCGGGAGGTGCAGTCATTGAATGACCTGATACCTCAAGCCAAAATGCAGAATCACTGGCTTTGACAGTGGTTGAAACCCATTCCTTCGCGTCGCGTTCTGTGTATGAACTAACGGGGCAAAATGATCCCGCCTGCACTTCGGTTAATAAGGGGTATTCATACACAGAGGATTGATTTCTTCCGTTCGCAATCGCCTCAAACATTGCTGATATCTCAGCTGCAAGGGATGGACTGAAATCATCGACTTTTACCCCTAGAATTTTAGCGAACTGTGCAGCATGAGTAGCGTTGATAGCGTTTGTACCATTCAGTAACTGCGCAACACCACTTTGTCCCATCCCCATTTGTTCAGCCAAAGTCTCCTGTGAGAGCCCCAGCGCTTTTTTCTTGGACTCAAAAATAGCTTTCAGCCTGTTGGCGTCGGCAAGTTGTTCGGCGGTCAATGGTTTCTTTTTCATTCTCATAATTTATCACCGCACGGCATAATCACCAATCACCGCTAGTGTTGACATATTTATCACTAACAGTGATACTCCTTATGTGCAAACCACGAGGAAAACCAATGAAGATTATTCCGCTATCTGAATATGTTTTGGAAAACGGTCAGGCAAAAACAGCTGAGGCACTTGGGGTATACCAAAGCGCAATCAGCAAAGCTCTCAAGCGTAATCGCCGGGTAAATATCCTGGTTAACGAAGACGGGAAGATTGAAGCCGAGGAAGTACGACCATTCCCTAACAAAAACAAACCTGCTGATCCTGACGTTGCAGTAACACCGTAACCCAGCAACCAGCATTACGTAACTACCAAAGGAAAAACAACATGGTAGAGCCAAGCCTGAAAGAAGTAGTGAAAGCGATGTGCAAAGCGTACCCAGGTGGCCGTGAGGCTATGGCCGGTGCTCTTGGTATGTCAGTCACGCAGTTCAACAACAACCTGTACGAGAAGAACGGCTGCCGCTTCTTTGAAGTGAACGAGCTGGAAGCGATGGAAGACATTTCAAACACATCTCTCCTGGCTGATTACTTCGCGCAACGTCGCGGCGCTCTGCTGGTGGACGTTCCGCAGCTGGAAGACCTCGATCGCGTAGACCTGTTTACGCGCGCAATGAGAACGGCAGCTGCACGAGGTCAGGTTGATCAGATTATCCAGAAGGCACTTGAGGATGGAGTTATTGAGCAACATGAAGCCGAAGAAATTCACGAGCATCACCGCCGTCACCTGGCTGCGCGTGAAGAAGAAATCCGCGCGATTGTCGCGCTGTTTAGCCGTAAGAAAACCCAAAAGAAGTGACGCCCGCGAGTGTGCAGCTCCGGGCGTCGTGGCGTGTCGTATTCAGTGGAGAAACTAACGCATGAACAGTTTAAACCGTTTGAGACCAGCGAAGCAATTCAGATGCCTTCCACTGGTGGGAAAAGATTCCCCGTTCGGCTATGTGGAGAGATTAAACGACCAGCCTGGTGAGAACAACTACCAGCCTGAGAACGCGATGGTAGAGGCTTTTGCTCAGATGAACGAGAAGGGGCATGAGGAATGGCTGAAGTTAACCGGCGATTCAAAGACCACTACGGCGTCCCGGTCCGTGTCATCAGATGGGAGCCTGAGAGTCGACGCGTTATATACCTGCGCGAAGGGTACGAACATGAGTGCTTCAGCCCTCTTGACCAATTCCAGCGTAAATTTACAGAGTTAAAGGACGACCATGAGCCTGTTGATGCCATCCCGGCCGATAGTGATAAACCCTGACCTTGCATACAGCATTGGCCTGAACGAGGCTATTGCGTTGCAGCAGGTGAACTACTGGCTTAAAGAAACCACCTCCGGACTGGAGCGTGACGGAGTGCGCTGGATTTACAACACCAATGAGCAGTGGCTGGAACAGTTCCCGTTCTGGTCTGAGTCTACGCTGAAGCGCACATTTACCCGCCTGAAGAACCTCGGCGTACTCAAAGTTGAGCAACTGAACAAGTCTCAGCGCGACATGACTAACTACTACACGATCAACTACGAAAGCGAACTTTTAGATGAGGTCAAAGTGACAAAATCGAAGAGTTCAAAATGCACTCTTCCATCAGGTCAAAATGAACCGATGGAAGAGGTCAAAGTGAAACGCTCCATCGGGTCAAAACGAACCGCTCTCATCAGGTCAAATTGCACTGATGTTCTTACAGAGAATACAACAGAGAATACTACAGATATTAAAAAACCTATTTGTCCGGTTGCGCCGCAACCAGACCGTGATGTGTTGATCACCGATCAGGCTAAACAGGTTTTGGTTCACCTGAACCAGGTTACTAACTCCAAATATCAGGTTTCAACAACCTCGCTGCAAAACATTCGTGCCAGAATCGGGGAAGGTTACACCGTTGAAGAGTTATCGCTGGTGGTGGACTACTGCAACGCCAAGTGGAGCGAAGACCTGACGATGGCAGCCTATCTCCGCCCACAGACTCTTTTCCAGCCTAGCAAATTCCCTGGCTACCTGAAGTCCGCGAAAAGCTGGGCCAAAGCTGGGCGTCCTCCTCGCGTCAACGGAGAGTGGGCCCGAGAGGATGGCGTGTTCCGTTCCAGCTTCAAGAACACTGACTACAGCAAAGTCCCCAACGGTTTCAGAGGAGCGAACTCATGAGCTTTCTCAAAACAATCCAACTGTTCGTGGCCAATAACCCTGGAATGACGAATAAGGAGATCGCCGCAGCACTGCCAGAGTATGAATTGCACAGTGTTCAGCGTGCGGTATGCCGCCTGGCAATGTTGGGACGAGCAGAACGCCGTGGAGAACGTCCAACCTTCCGCTACTACGCCAAAGCTCCAATTGGTCCGATTGGGCCTATTGTCCCGCGCTACCCGGTCGAAAAAGCCGAAGTGATGCCTGAGCCAAAACAGGAAAGCGCACCAAACCCTGCTGTCGTTGCGATGATGGAGAAGGCAAAGGAATTATCTGACAAGGGTTTGTTCCTGAGGGCCGCCACGGTCCTGATGGATGCCTTCAACCGTTCCAAAAGCGAAGAGATGCGGGGGAAAATTCTTGATGAGCGTCAGCGCTGCCTGAACATGGTTCAGCGAGCTAAGCCATCTGGTGATGGATGGTGTCTTGCTGGCCGAGCGAGGAACGTCTGATGAAATACTCTCTGATTTACGCTGACCCAGCCTGGGAATACGGGAACACCGTCAGCAACGGTGCGGCCAACAACCACTACGGCACGATGAAGCTTATCGACATGAAGCGCCTACCGGTTTGGGACCTCGCTGCAGATAATGCTGTTCTGGCTATGTGGTTCACCGGCACGCACACACGAGAAGCTATTGAACTGGCTGAAGCATGGGGCTTTAAGGTCCGTACGATGAAGGGCTTCACCTGGGTTAAGTTCAACCCTCTGGCAGAGCAACACATTAACAAAGCGCTTCAGGCTGGTGGAGTGGAGGACTTTTACGACTTCCTCGAATTGCTGAACGTACAGACCCGCATGAACGGCGGGAACTACACCCGAGCCAATACCGAAGACCTGCTGATCGCCACCAGGGGGAATGGACTCGAACGCCAGTGCGCCAGCATCAAGCAGGTTATCTACAGTCCACTCGGTGAGCACAGCCAAAAGCCCGCCGAGGCGCGTTTCCGTCTGGAGAAGCTTTACGGTGACGTACCGCGTATCGAACTATTTAGCCGTTGCGGTGCGCCAGGCTGGGACCATTGGGGTAATCAGGCCGAGTCAGCTGCGGTTGAATTGATTTCCGGCATTGCTGTTCCGGTGACAAATAACCAGGAGCATGCAGCATGATCAAACTATCAACCGAGCAGGATAACGCGGTTCGTGATGTAGCTCGCCAATGCAGCACCGCGCTTAAGAAAGCCATAACTGAGAATCCATCTGCAGGGTGGAATTCAATAGCAACGCCGATCCTGAAGGAATATCACGAGAAGGTTAAGCCTATGGGCGTGAGCCTTGTGATGTTCTACAGCATCATCGGGCGACTTAACGGTCGTTTTGGACGCTACAAGGGCCGAATTGGGGAGGAATCATGATCGAATTAACACAGCGTCAGAGTGAAGTGTATGAAGCTATCAAGGTTCACATCGAAAAGGTTGGCTTCCCACCAACGTTGATAGAGCTTGCTGAACTGATTGGTTGCTCATCGCAGAACGCTGCTGCTGAGCATGTGAAGGCGCTCAAGAAAAAGGGTTACATCTCCATTGCTCCTGGCGCTGCCAGGGGCATTACCGTCGTCAAAACAGAACTGGATGCTGATCCGGTATCGATCATTAAAGGCCTGTTATCCGGTGGAGACATGGCCAGAGATAACGCGGTGGAATGGCTGAAAAAGCAGGGAGTGACTTTATGAAACTGGTGCTCCCGTTCCCGCCGAGCGTAAACACCTACTGGCGAGCTCCAAACAAGGGGCCGTTAAAAGGCCGCCATCTTATCAGTGAGAAAGGCAGGGCATATCAGAGTGCGGCCTGCGCAGCGATTATTGAGCAGCTGCGTTGCCTTCCTAAACCATCATCGTCACCAGCTGCGGTGGAGATCCTTCTCTTTCCGCCAGATGCACGCCGCCGCGATATCGACAATTACAACAAGGCTCTGTTTGACGCTCTCACTCACGCAGGTATCTGGGAGGATGACAGCCAGGTGCAGAGAATGCTGGTGGAGTGGGGGCCGAAGGTACCGGGTGGGCGAGTAGAGATATCGATCAAGAAACATGAACCTCTGGCGGGTGCAGCCGCCTGATAAGTGGAGAAGAGCATGAATCAGATGAATATCACCGTAATGTGTCCGACCCATCACAGCGCCGCGATGGGGCAGCAAATAACGATGTCCAGCCGTGAAATTGCGAAACTGGTCGACTCTCGCCACAGCAACGTCTGCGTGACAATCGAGCGACTGATGAACTCGGGCGTAATTGGGGGGTATGCTGCAATGCAGTACACCCATCCCCAGAACCAGCAGGTTTACCATTACTACGAAGTTAACAAGCGCGATAGCTACGTTATCGTCGCGCAGCTCTGCCCGGAGTTTACCGCCCGTCTTGTTGACCGCTGGCAGGAACTAGAGAGCGGGGCCGGGATGGTGGTTCCTCAAACACTTCCTGAAGCACTACGCCTTGCCGCTGACCTTGCAGAACAGAAGCAACGTCTGAGTGAAGAACTGGCCATAGCAGCGCCTAAGGCTGAATTTGTTGATCGCTATGTTAAAGCCACTGGCTCAATGACGTTCCGGCAGGTTGCCAAGCTCCTGAACGCCAAAGAGCCCGAGTTCGCGATGTTCCTCATTGAGAACGGCATCATGTACCGACTTAACCGCGTGCTTACTCCGAAGAGCAAACATATCGAAGCAGGGCGCTTTGAAGTTAAGACCGGGACTACCAACCAGACCAACTACGCTTTCAACCAGTCTCGCTTTACCGCAAAGGGGGTGCGCTGGATTGGCGGCCTGTGGGCAGAGCATATCGCTAAGGGGCAAATTTCGTGAGAGCCATACTGACACCTGAAGTTGCTCCGATGTCCGGTGTGGTGCTGTTCCGCCCCGGAAACGAACTGCTCTGGTTATTCCGACAGGGAAGGGTGGTGATCGAAAAGCCTTCGGAAGCAATCCAGCACCTGCCATCTGGGCTGATTCCGGAAGCGCACCAGCCGCTGACAGATGATGACAGTATGCAGGCTATTTTTGAGAATGAAAGGGTTATCCAGCGTGCTGGTGGCCTGAATGGGCTTGATGCCTGGCTGGAAAGAAAATTTGAATGTCAGTGGCCTCATACAGACTGGCATGCCAGAGACTTTACCGTGATGCGGCATGCACCCGGTAGCATTCGTCTTTGCTGGGGTTGTGATAACCAGTTTCGTGAACAAACCACTGAAAGACTGGCAGGAATTGCCATGCAGAACCTGGTAAAATGGTTACTCGAAAGGGTGAATATTATGCTGGGATTCAGCGAAGACCACACCCTGACGCTTCCGGAGTTCTGCTGGTGGATGGTACGCAACGATCTGGCTGACCTTATTCCTGAATCAGTGGCGAGCAAAGCCCTCAGGATAAAGCCTGAATCGCATAGTTCCGTAATGAGGGAAAGCTACATTGTTCCGTCGTTACCGGCGACTGAAATCCTCCAGGAGAAGGTGAAGAAGGTTGTCTCCGTTAAGGTAGACCCCGAGTCACCGGAATCTTTCATGCTTAGGCCAAAGCGCCGCCGCTGGGAGAACGAGAAGTACACCCGCTGGGTGAAGTCGCAGCAATGCAGTTGCTGCAATAACCCGGCAGACGACCCCCACCACCTGATAGGCCACGGGCAGGGTGGAATGGGAACCAAAGCGCATGACCTGTTTGTGATACCGCTGTGCAGAGCACATCACGACGAGTTGCACGCTGATCCTGTGGCATTTGAAGCGAAGCACGGCGACCAGTTAACGCTGTTGTTTCGGTTTTTAGATCGCGCGCTGGCAATCGGCGCACTGGCGTAAGTGGAGACGCAACATGATCAATCCTTCAGAAGTTGGCAAATCCGGCGAGATGGTTCGCCTTCGCACTCTCGAAAGCATCTGGGTACAGGGAAAGCTCCGCATGTGGGGCCGATGGTCATACATCGGCGGTGGCTCCTGCGGAAACATGTTCAACCAGTTGCTTGCATCCGTAAAAATTACCAAAACCGCAATCAACGATGCGCTTCGTCGCATGAAGAAATCCGGCATCACTAAACCTGAGCTGGAAGCATACCTGCGCGAAATCCTCGACAGCAAAAACAAAAGCGGCCTGGCGTTCTGCTCGGATGAAGAGGGTCTGAAGGTGGATGGTGTTATTGCTTCGGTCCTGATGAATGATGAATACCGTGGGTTGTATGGCGTAATCGTTGACCGTCACCGGCTGCGTAAGAGCAAACTGCAGATGGCCAACGAGCTGAATGCAAAACACCCTGACTGGACACTTATCACATGCCGACGCCGAATCGACACATGGGTAAGTTTGGCAGAATCGATCCTGTACGCTCCACTTTGTGATGCGTTTGGCACAAATAGCGACAGATTTAAGTTGCAGAGTGAGCAAGAAAGTGCTTAAATTGTGTTAGGCTCGGGACAGTAAAGCGTACTGAGCAACAGAACAAAACATAAACCCGCCACTGCTGCGGGTTTTTTATTTTAAGGGCTGCCTACGGGCGGCCTTTTTTGTTTCCCCTCGTTCTGAGAGGACTCACGGCAATAAGAGGGGGCTCAATGTCCGATCCTGTTTCTGGCACTACGGTAGCGGCTGGCGGTCTGATGGGGGCCAGCATGTTTGGCCTGGCAACCGGAATTGATTACGGTGTGGTGTTTGGCGCATTTGCTGGTGCGGTGTTCTACGTCGCTACGGCGGTTAATATCAGCCGCCTTAAACTGGTGGGCTACTTCATCACCTCATTTATCTTCGGTGTCATCGGTGCACCGCTGCTTGGCTCTTACTTCTCCAAATGGACGGGGTATAGCGACAGGCCGCTTGATGCGCTTGGCGCGGTAATCGTAGCTGCTATTGCAATTAAGCTGCTGACGTTCGTCAACAGTCAGGATTTGGGTAGCCTGTTTGGAATTCTCTCGCGTTTACGTGGTGGAGGGGCCAGCAATGGTAACAAGTGATCCGAGCGCGATGGCAAACGCAATTATATCTGCTGTTATCGTTATTGCTCTGATGTTCTACCAGCGCGGCGGGGCGAGACATCGCCCTCTGATATCGCTGATGGCTTATTTCACGGTGCTGGTATACGCCAGCGTCCCTTTCCGTTACCTGTTCGGCCTGTACCATGAATCGCACTGGTTCGTGGTGCTGGTGAACGTCCTGATATGCGCCGCCGTTCTCTGGGCTCGGGGAAACGTGGCGCGCCTGGTTGACGCACTGAGGCACTAATGAACCAATCACAATTTCAAAAGGCGGCTGGTCTAAGCGCCGAGTTAGCTGCGCGCTGGTTTCAGCCAATCAGTGATGCGATGGAAGAGTTCGGCATCACCAAGCCGGTAGACCAGGCCATGTTCATTGCTCAGGCTGGGCACGAATCAGCAGGTTTCACTCTGCTGGTGGAGAGCTTCAACTATCGCATTGCAGGACTGGTTAACTTCATCCGTGCGGGACGCCTCACGGCAGACCAGGCTAACGCGCTTGGGCGTCGTCCTGAAGAGCGAACATTACCGATTGAGCGACAACGCGCCATCGCGAACCTGGTATACAGCAAACGCATGGGGAACAACGCTCCAGGCGACGGCTGGTTATACCGTGGGCGTGGCCTTATCCAGATTACCGGCCTCAACAACTACCGTGATTGCGGGAACGGCCTGAAGGTTGATCTGGTTAAGCAGCCTGAGCTATTGGCCGAAGATGTTTATGCAGCCAGAAGCGCAGCGTGGTTCTTTGCTACTAAGGGATGCCTGAAGTATTCCGGCGACCTGATGCAGGTGACGAAGATTATCAACGGCGGCACGAACGGACTGGAAGATCGTCGCGCGCGCTTCGATCAGGCCAAAACGGTACTGGTGTGAGGTTGATATGGGATTAGAAACAATCATTGGTCTTGCTGCGCTGGTCATGGCTGCTATCGCGGGTGCCTTTGGCATTGGCCATTCACGCGGCACCAGCAAAGCGGAAGCCAAAGCAGACCAACAGCGCACCGAAGAAAAGGCCGCAGCCACTGAAGCAGTAGCCGAACGACGGGTAGAAGCAACGAAAGAGGCCAGCAATGTACAGCAGACTGTTAACCATATGCCTGATGACGATGTTGATCGCGAGCTGCGTGACACGTGGAAGCGTCCCGGTGGTGGTTGATACCGCCTGTGACTGGGTAAAGCCAATCTACCTGACCGATCACGATATCGACGTTATGGACCGCCAGACGAAGAAAGACATCCTGGCGCATAACAAAGCGTGGCAGGCGAACTGCCAGAAACCAAAATTAGCGAGGTCCAAGTGATCGCAACCATCGGAACAATTCTTGTTTGGACTCTAATCGTTGTTGCGGCAGCCGCTGGGCTGTTTTTCGCATTCATCGGCTTTATGTTTTTTATCAGCTGGCCGAAGTGACACTGAGTGTTAGCCATTACAAAGCTCACCTGCTGGTGGGCTTGATAATGGTTATCCCCACCAGCAGATAAGACAATCATTATCCCCGCTAAGGGATAAGCATTACAGTAGGTACTCAGTGAACGCCTGCTGTAAAATGGATGGTTAGAGTAATTTTATAAATTTATCGCTGTCGTTAACTTGCTTGGCAATCCTGAGAATTACCGCAGCAATAGAGGCAATGAACTTTTCGCGATTTGAAATACCCTCGTCATTGAGATGTATTCCTTTATCACCAACCAGAATGCCAAATTTGGGGTTTTCAATTAGCTCTTTTTGATCGCCCTTGCTTATGTGGGTGATTAGTTTATTTATTTCTTCATCGGTAATTTCTGAGTTATCAATTTGATGGGAGCGTGCATTCCTGATTTTGTTTACGACTTTAAGCTCCTGGTAAGAAAACTCATTCAAACCAAAATTTGTAGCGAGCTTGAGTTTTGCTGCGTATGACATAGTTAGGTTTTCGCCGAAACCATCAAAAAAATTAACGTTGTTTGATGCCGCACAGCACCACGCTTCAATAATTTTCTCGGTTACCAGGTGAAGGCGTAAGACTACACCTATGTCGTCTTCACTTTGCATTATCGAAGATAGCCTTTCCCATGTTTGTTCATTAAGCAGAACCATTTCATTGAAAATTTTCTTATTCATAAATCATTCCTTTGTTGATTGTGCCAGTGCTCGTGGGCAGATGAGCACTCTACACCAGTATACAGAGAGGTAACTCATGGGCGGAACAATTGAGATCAGTGAGGTTGGGATGACAGTCAATATGGCTGGCGGCGGGAAAATAGTTATCGGCAATTGGGGTGATGGCCCAGTAAATACGGCAGCCGCTCGTCCACCCCTTACCCCGGAAGAGGAGCTTTACGGTCGCGGGCTCTGTCTCCTGCCTGCTGGCTGGGAAGATCTAAGCGGTGACGGGCACTGGCAATATCATCTTAGCGAATCTTTGCGTCATCTATGGTCTTCGTTCAGTAGGGAGCAGAAGATGGCTATAGCTTACTCCATCAGCGAACTGTCAGATGAGCTGACGAATATCGCATACGAAGGTTCCTGGTAATAACACCTCTGCGCATCGCACGCGCACATCAAAGAAAGTCTTTCAGCTGTGAGCCTGGGCAAACCGTTAACTTTCGGCGGCTTTGCCGTGCGACAGGCTCACGCCTAAAAGGAAATAAATCATGGGTCAGAAAATCATTACGTTGTCCGGCGCTGCGACGGATGTTCTTTATGCGCTGTTTTTTCGTGGTGCGTTGACTGGTGGAGATCTGCCATCTAAATCTGGCGCAGCTGAGCTTCGAGAACTGGGGTTTGCTGAAAGTCGCCATACCGCTACAAAATATCATGAGAAAAACTTCTTCACGTTCCTGACTGCTGAAGGGCAGGAGTTTGCCATTAAGCATCTGGCAAATACTCGATTTGGTGTTCCCGCTGGTGGTTATATCGGCTGCCCTATAGATGAGCCAAGAGACGGCATCAATAGCTACTGCCCAATTGAAGACTTTAAATGGGGCTGGTTTGTCGATAAATCAGGGCAAGCCTACATCCATAAGGCGCTGATCGGTGATGGCGTATTGTCTACGGGTTATAACGTGAAATTGAACGTGAACGTCACCGACAAGGGTAAGCAGCACGAAGCTGGCATGGCACTCGATGTTGACGATGGTAAAAGCCGCGTGAAGATTTTGGCTGAAAAGTTGGCGGTTGCCGCCAATCACCAAAACGCGTTAGAGACCGCCTTACAGCAGTCCATCAAAAAGGTTGTGGACGAAATTATTCAACAAGCTATGCAGCCAGGCGGTGCGATCTGGACTTCCTTACGGCGTGGAATCTGACGGGAGGTTTTATGCAGGTCACTATTGATGGTGTCCCATACGCTCCCGCCAGCGTCGTTTCATCCCGGATCGGCATTGCCATTTCGACACATCAGCGCGCAGACGTTTTAAAACGTTCACTCGAACAGCATCTGAGGCACCTGCCAGCCGGCGCGCTGGTGGTGGTTGTAGATGATGGTTCGAAACCTGCCGCAGTAGTGCCTAACGGCGTGCAGCTGCTTCGCCATGAAACATCACTCGGCATTGTTGCATCGAAGAACGCCAGTTTAACCGCGCTGATGGACGCCGGGTGTGAGCATCTCTTCCTGTGGGACGATGACGCCTGGCCCATCGCTGATAACTGGCACTTGCCTTACATCGAATCACCCGAGCCGCACCTGGCTTATCAGTTTCTCGATCTTGCAGGGACGAATAAGCTGAAGGATATGGCGGTCCTGTATCGGGATGATAAGCACATAGCTTACACCGGTCAGCGCGGCGTGATGCTGTATTACCACCGCAGCGCTATCGAGAAGGTTGGCGGTTTCGATCGGGTATACGGTCGCGGCATGTACGAGCATCCCGATCTGGCGCTGCGCATTCACAACGCCGGGTTATCGACCTGGGCGTTCGCTGATGTGGTCGGCTCTGAAAAGCTGATTCACTCCATGGATGAGCATGAAGAGGGGACGCGCTCTATTCCCCGGCCTGACCGTGAAGCACTGGTGAAACGAAACGTCGGAATATTCAACGGCCGGCGGGATAGTGGTTATGCCGGATTCGCTTCATACAGTACCAATCCGAATCTGGTGATTACGACGCTGCTTACGAGTCAGCCAGACCCACAGCGCGGCGGAAAAATGAAGCCTGACCCGCGGGCTCTTCAGGTTTGGGCGGACTCAATATCCGGCGCGTTGCCGATTGTCCTGGCTGACGAATTAAAAGAGTCGCCAACTGGTGCCGATCTGGTTGAAGTCCCGCTGGTGGACATGAGCCCTTACTTTGCTCGCTGGCTACACATCTATCAGTTTCTGCGTGCGCATCCTGAGTATCATCTTGTCTGGTGTACGGACGGTACTGACGTCGAAATGTTGCGAGAGCCATGGGCAGAAATGGAGCCGGGTAAAATTTACGTGGGCTCAGAGCATAAGACGTATGCCGACGAATGGATGAGGGTCAATCACCACGGCAGTGCATACCGACAATTTCTGGAGCGGCACCGCGACGAACCTTTGCTTAATGCTGGTCTGCTTGGTGGCAGCCGTGAGGACGTCATGGAGTTTGCACACCGGATCATCCGCCTTTACTACCGGATAGAGAGCCATCGCTTCTGGAAAATGGAGACAGCACCCGCAACGCTGGTGGATATGGGCGCGTTCGGTATGGCTGCAAAGTCATTCGGTGATCGAATCGTCACAGGCCCTAAGGTTCACACCATCTTTAAAACTGACGGATTTGGTAAGGAGGCCGCATGGTGGAAACACAAGTGAAGTTTGTTGTGGTTGGCCATCACTCGCGCATAGGTCATGCGCAACGACTTGCCTCGCTGCTGGATGCTCATCTGCTTATTGATGACGGTAACCGCGGCGCGAACTGGAATCATCGTCGCGCTATCGAATGGGCTGCTGAGCAACCTTGCCGGGTAGTGGTGTGTGAGGACGATGCGCTTCCAGTTGCTGGTTTTACAGAATTGATGGATGAGTGGCTTGCTCGTTTTCCCGAGGCGCTCGTGAGCTTTTATCTCGGTACCGGCCGCCCGCCACAGTATCAAATGCCGATAGCCGAACGGCTGATTGTTGCTGATAAGACTCAGGCTGACTACATCACGCTGCCGCGACTGATACACGGTGTCTGCTACAGCGTCCCACAGCAACACATTGAACGTGTGCTGGCTCGGTGGGACAGCAGCAAGCCTGCCGATTATGCCGTTGGTGATGCCTATGGCGGCGCTGTGGTTTATCCGTGTTACTCGCTGGTGGACCATGCAGATGGTGAACCGGTTGAGCGTCACCCTGACTCAGCGCCACGTACAGAACGCCGGGTGGCGTGGAGGTTAGCCTGATGCCTGCGTTAATACCGAGAGCATGCCGCAAGCGTGGCTGTCCTGGCACAACCACAGACCGCTCAGGCTATTGTCCCCAGCACCTTAACGAAGGCTGGCAGCAGCATCAGCGAGGACAGAGCAGGCATCAGCGAGGTTATGGCAGCAAGTGGGACAGGCTGCGTCCAATCGTTCTCGACAGAGATAAACACCTTTGTCAGGAATGCCTGCGAAATGGAAGGTATACACCCGCTGAGACGGTGGACCACATAAAGCCGAAAGCTCACGGTGGCACTGACGATCTTTCTAATCTGGAATCAATTTGCCGCGGCTGCCATAAAGCTAAGACAGCACGCGAGCGCCTGAACAGAAATTAAGTAACGAGGTGAAGATGACTGAATCGAAACATGGTTCAGGGCTTCCGCACGCCCATGCTGCCTGCATTGTGGATGGATGCGAATTATCGGTACGATCCCGTAACAGCCACTACTGTGAAAAGCATTACATGCGCGTCCGGCGTCATGGAACGACAGAGAAGCTCAGCACAAGAAAGGATGGCAAGCTGGAGCACACTGGCGGATATCTGCTGGTGTATGCGCCCGATCATCCTTTGGCATGTGGGAGTCCTCGTGTTTACGAGCACCGGAAAGTCTATTACGACAAACATGGGGCTGGACCGTTCCGTTGTCACTGGTGTGCAAAAACCGTTGGCTGGGACACCCTTCACATCGACCACCTCGATGACTGTAAGACCAATAACGAGCCTGACAATCTTGTGCCAAGTTGCCCTGTGTGCAATCAGAAGCGAGGCGTAGACAAGATGAGAAAGACAATGCGAGAGAACTCCGACCGCAGATATACCGCTCACGGCAAGACGATGTGTCTTAACGAATGGGCGGATTACCTGGGTATTTCGAGAAACTCCATTGAGTATCGACTGAAGGCAGGCTGGGACATCAGTAAGGTGTTCAGCCCTCGCATTGGTAACAGTGGTCCCCCGAGCCGGAAACTGGCGAAAATCGTGCATGAGTCGGTTAAATGATATCTGCTCTCATTTGCGCGGTCTGGGGGAGGGCGGGTAAAAACCTCAGGGAAATCACCCTAAAGGACCGCCGCCTAACCTCTTTTCACATCGCCGCAGGTTAGAAAACTTTTTTTAGGGGTACCCCATTCGATGATTAATAGGAGTTTTCGATTATGTCTGGACCACCGAAAACCCCGACCCATCTACGTTTGGTGAGGGGTAACCCATCAAAGCGCCCGATCAATGAGAACGAACCAAAACCCCCTTCAGGGGTACCCCCAACGCCGAAGCATTTCGATAAGCAGGGGAAATACTGGTTTAAACGGATGGCCGACGAGCTTGATGCTATCGGTGTGATGTCTCAGCTGGACGCCAGAGCCCTTGAGCTGCTTGTTGAGGCTTATACCGAATACCGGCATCACTGCGACACGCTTGAAGTTGAGGGCTACACCTACCGGACCGAAACGCAGAGCGGGGATGTGCTGATAAAGGCTCACCCGGCGGCCATCATGAAAGCTGATGCCTGGAAACGTCTGCGCGCCATGCTCGGTGAGTTTGGCATGACGCCAGCCAGCCGTTCTAAGGTTAATGCCAAAGGTCCTGATGCGGTTGATCCGCTGACCGAGTTTATGAATGCGAGGGATTAATGGCTAAGGTTGCAGAAGGCATCCGCTACGCCGAGAGGGTGGTGGCGGGGGAAATTATTGCCTGTGAGTATGTGCGCCTTGCCTGCCAGCGTTTTCTTGACGATCTGGCACATGGCGAAGAGCGCGGTATTTTCTTCAGTGAGCCGCGCGCGCAGCACATTCTGAATTTCTATAATTTTGTGCCTCACGTAAAAGGCGCGCTGGCAGGCCAGCCTATCGAGCTGATGGACTGGCATGTTTTTATCCTGATTAATATTTTTGGTTTTGTTATCCCACTGGTTAACGAAGAAACGGGAGAAACCGTCCTGCGTAACGACGGCAGCGGTCGGCCGGTGATGGTTCGGCGTTTCCGTACAGCAGATGTTGAGGTGGCCCGTAAAAATGCCAAATCAACGCTTTGCTCCGGTGTGGGGCTTTATATGGCTGGCGCAGACGGCGAAGGCGGAGCGGAGGTTTATTCCGCTGCAACCACCCGTGACCAGGCGCGAATTGTTTTTGAAGACGCGAAAAATATGGTCAAGAAGGCGAAAGCCACTCTTGGGCGGATTTTCGAATTCAACAAGCTCGCTATCTACCAAGAGCAAACGGCCTCCAAATTCGAGCCTTTATCATCAGATGCGAACAACCTCGACGGCCTGAACATTCATTGCGCCATCGTCGACGAGCTGCATGCTCATAAAACCCGTGACGTCTGGGACGTTCTTGAGACGGCCACCGGCGCGCGCCTGCAATCTCTGCTTTTCGGTATCACCACCGCCGGCTTCAACAAAGAAGGTATCTGTTACGAACTACGCGATTACGCAATCAAGGTCCTGCGCGGCCTGGTTAAAGACGATACGTTTTTTGCCATCATCTACACCTTAGATGAAGGTGACGATCCCTTCGATGAAAAAGTCTGGCAGAAGGCGAATCCGGGGCTGGGTATCTGTAAGCGTTGGGATGACCTGCGCCGCCTGGCTAAAAAGGCGAAAGAGCAGGTTTCGGCCAGGATTAACTTTTTCACCAAACACATGAATATCTGGGTTACCGCTGAGTCTGCCTGGATGGACATGATGAAATGGGAAAAATGCGAGTTTATCGCCCCGCAGCACGAACTTAAAACCTATCCCTCCTGGGTGGGCGTTGACCTTTCAAACAAAATTGATATCTGTGCAGCCGCTAAAGTCTGGCGCGCGCCAGGTGGCCACGTTCATGCGGATTTTAAATTCTGGCTGCCGGAGGGACGCCTTGAGAAGTGTTCCCGCCAGATGGCAGAGCTCTATCGTAAGTGGGCCGAGATGGACAAGCTGATCCTTACCGACGGGGATGTAATCGACCATGCTCAGATTAAGGAAGAGCTGCAGGTGTGGGTTGCTGGCGAGAGTCTGAAAGAAATTGGCTTCGACCCGTGGAGTGCGACGCAGTTCAGCCTTGCGCTGGCAGAAGAAGGGCTGCCGCTGGTGGAAGTGCCGCAGACGGTTCGCAATTTCTCTGAGGCGATGAAAGAGGTCGAAGCACTGGTATACGGTGGCCGCTTCCATCACAGCGATCACCCGGTAATGAACTGGATGATGTCCAACGTAACCGTCAAACCTGACCGGAACGAGAACATTTTCCCGAACAAGTCCACACCAGAGGCCAAGATTGATGGCCCGGCGGCATTGTTCACAGCAATGAGCCGCGTTCTGGTTAACGGCGGCAACGACCAGCAGGATCTCTCCGGATTCTTCAATAATCCCATCATGGTAGGTTTCTGATGAAAAAAAACAAACAGCCAGGCAGGGTGAAAAGCGCTCTGCTTAACTGGCTTGGGGTGCCTATCAGCCTGACTACCGGCACGTTCTGGGAGGAATGGTTTGGCACCAGCAGTAGCGGAAAGGTGGTCACGGCCGATAAAGCCATCCAGCTATCTGCTGTGTGGGCATGCGTAAGACTGTTAAGCGAGTCTATTTCAACCCTTCCGCTGAAAATATACGTTCGACAGCCTGACGGTTCGCGTAAAGCAGCAACCGATCATCCGGCCTATTCGATACTGTGCCGACGACCCAATTTAGAAATGACACCATCACGCTTTATGTTGATGGTTGTCGCCAGTATTTGCCTGCGCGGGAACGCCTTCATTGAGAAGAAATTCATCGCAAACCGCCTGGTTTCGCTGGTGCCTTTGCTTCCGCAGAACATGGTGGTTAAACGTCTCACTACCGGGGCGCTGGAATACAAATACACTGAAAATGGTAACGAGCGCGTCATTCCCGTCAAAAACATCATGCACATTCGCGGGTTTGGTCTGGACGGTGTTTGCGGCATGATGCCGATGAAAACAGGCCGGGATGTGTTCGGTTCTGCAATGGCGGTTGAGGAGTCTGCTGCAAAGATATTTGAACAGGGGCTTCAGAGTTCAGGTTTTCTCTCCGCTGATAATGCGCTGTCTGACGAACAACGTGAAAGACTTCGCAGCTACATGGCTGCATTTACCGGCTCAAAAAACGCCGGGAAAATAATGGTACTTGAAGGCGGATTGAAGTATCAGGGCGTCACCATGAATCCGGAAGACGCCCAGATGCTGGAAAGCCGCTCTTTCAGTATTGAGGAAATCTGTCGCTGGTTTCGCGTTCCACCTTTCATGGTCGGTCATACCACGAAGCAAAGCAGCTGGGCATCCAGTCTGGAGGGCATGAACCTCCAGTTCCTGACGCATACCCTGCGTCCCCTGCTGGTGAACATCGAACAGGAAATTGGACGGTGCCTGCTGGACAGCGATGATGAGGTATTCGCGGAGTTCTCCGTAGAAGGACTGCTGCGTGCCGATAGTGCCGGTCGTGCTGCGTACTATACCAGCGCGCTCCAGAATGGGTGGATGTCCCGCAATGACGTGCGTCGCCTTGAAAATATGCCACCGATTGAAGGGGGCGACATTTACACCGTTCAGCTCAACCTGACGCAACTGAAAAATCTCGAAAGCAGCAATCCTGCTGTTCAGGCTCTGGCCTTGAGAGAATTGCATAACCACATATTCCCTGACATTTCCTTTGAACAATCTCCGCTGAAACAGGCCGCTTAGGAGCACTTTCCTGATGAGCAAAAAACAACTTCCGGTAGCACCGGCGGGTCGCCCCTGCGCGCGCGTTACCTGTGAAACATTACCGTCCGCACTGGACCGCTGGGACGGCGGGATCAAAGCGGCGGCCACCGACGATAACAGCATTTCTGTTTTTGATGTTATCGGACAGGACTACTGGGGCGAAGGGGTAACAGCTAAACGTATTGCCGGTGCGCTTCGGGCGATGAACGGCGCCGACGTCACGGTGAATATCAACTCACCGGGCGGCGACATGTTCGAAGGTCTGGCTATTTACAACCTGCTCCGCGAATACGAAGGCCGTGTAACGGTGAAGGTGCTGGGCATTGCCGCCAGCGCCGCCTCGATAATTGCGATGGCCGGGGATGATATTCAGATTGGCCGCGGTGCCTTCCTGATGATCCACAACTGCTGGGTATATGCGATGGGAAACCGCCATGATTTTGCAGAACTGGCACAGTCACTGGAACCCTTCGATACCGCTATGGCTGACATCTACGCGGCGCGCTCCGGCCTTGATATGGCCGCTGTGCAGAAGCTGATGGACGCGGAAAGCTATATCGGTGGCAGTGACGCTGTGGCGAAGGGACTGGCAGACAGCCTGCTTTCTGCTGATGCGGTCAGTGATGGCGATGAATCACCCGCGGCCGCGCTTCGCAAACTTGATGCGCTGCTGGCTAAAACCAACACCCCGCGCTCTGAGCGCAGAAAACTCATTAAAGCCTTATCCGGTGGCATGCCTGGCGCTGCCACCAATCCTGACGGTATGCCGGGCGCTACCGACCAAATAAACCCCGAAAACATTCAAACGCTTGAAAACGCGCTGGCCGCGTTCGGCAAATAAGGAATAAATATGTCTGATGTAAACGAATTGCTGAAAAAAGTTTCTGCGAAGCTGGAAGAAGTATCTGGTGAATTCAGCCAGAAGGCGGAAAAAGCGATTAACGAGGCTCAGGCCTCAGGCAAGCTTTCCGCAGAAACCAAAGAGTCGGTGGATAAAATTGCTACCGAATTTAATGCCCTTAACGGTGCGCATAAAACGTTGGCCGCTTCCCTGGGGGAGCTTGAGCAGCATGTGGCAAATATGCCGCTGAATGCCGCAAAGGAAGTTATTCAGTCCGTCGGTCAGCAGGTAGTTTCTGCTGACATGATGAAAGACATTCGCTCAAGCCTAGAAGGTAATAAACGTATTGCCGTGCCTGTTAAGGCGGCACTGACCACAGTGGATGTAGGTGGAACCATTGTCGCTCCGCAGCGCCTGCCCGGTATCGACACTACACCAAAGCAGCGTCTGTTCATCCGTGACCTTATCTCCCCGGGCCGCACGCAGTCCAACACCATTTATTACGTGAAACAGACAGGATTCACTAATAACGCCGCTGCTGTTCCGGAAAATACCACCAAACCTTACAGTGAAATTGAGTTCGCTGAAGAAACAACGCCCGTGCGCACCATTGCGCACATGTTCAAAGCATCCAAACAGATCTTGGACGATTTTGCACAGCTTCAGTCAACTATCGACGCTGAGATGCGCTACGGCCTGAAATATGCTGAAGAGCAGGAAATTCTATTCGGCGACGGCACCGGCGCACATCTGAAGGGCATCATTCCGCAGGCGACGGCGTTTAATCCGGCATTTGCGGTAGAGCGTGAAACAGGTATTGACCGCCTGCGTCTGGCGATGCTTCAGGCGCAACTGGCGCGCTTCCCTGCATCAGGACATGTGCTGCACTTCATCGACTGGGCCAAAATTGAGCTGACCAAAGATGAGCTTGGTCGTTACATCCTGGCGAACCCGGCGCAGCTCACTACGCCGACATTGTGGGCGCTGCCAGTGGTGGCGACTGAGACCGCGCAGTTTATCGGTAAGTTCCTTACGGGCGCATTTAATGCTGGTGCGCAACTGTTCGACCGTGAAGAAGCCAACGTGGTTATTTCAACCGAGAACGCCGACGATTTCGAGAAAAACATGATCTCGATTCGTTGCGAAGAGCGTGCGGCGCTGGCGGTATACCGTCCAGAAGCATTTGTCTGGGGCGACCTGTCCGGTGCTGGTAGCTAAAATCAATGGCGGCCTTCGGGCCGCTTTTTTTGGGGCAAACAAATGCTTGATCAGAATGTGGTGAAACAGCATTGCCGCATTGATACCGACTTTACGGGTGATGATGCTCTGCTGGAGATTTACACAGGCGCGGCGGCCCGGTACGTCCAGACATGGACAAGGCGAACGCTGTATGAGAATGAAAGCAGCCCTGGCTATTCAGACGACCCGGCCCCAATTCTACTGAATGATGATGTTAAGGCAGCCATGCTACTGCTTATCGGTCACTGGTATGCAAACCGGGAATCCGTGGCCATCGGGCAAACCGTTGCAGAGGTCCCGCTTGCTGTTGAAGCCTTGCTGCAGCCATACCGAATTTATGGGGTATAGGAGGACATTATGCAGGCCGGAAGACTGAGAGACAGGGTGGTAATTCAGAACATTACAACATCGCGTGATCCTTCTGGTCAGCCTGTTGAAACGTGGCATGACGGTGCAGAAACCTGGGCAGAAGTAAAAGGTATCAGTGGGCGAGAGCTGGTAGCCGCTGGTGCTGAAACCGCAGTCGCCACCATCAGGGTATGGACACGATTTCGTAGCGATATAACTGCTGCGTCCAGACTCAGGGTTATGACTGGCCCGTTCAAGGGGGCCATTTTGAATATTATTGGTCCGCCTATCCCTGATTCTCGTGGTATTCAGCTCGAAATTCTTTGTAAGCAGGGGATCGAAAAATGATAGACACGAGCCTCGATTTTTCTGGGTTAAATGATATCGCAAAGGACCTGGAGGCGCTTAGTCGCGCTGAAAACAACAAGGTTCTGCGTGATGCCACGCGCGCTGGCGCCGAAGTGCTTAAGGAAGAAGTGATCGCCCGCGCTCCGGTGCGTACAGGGAAACTGAAAAAAAATGTGGTGGTGGTGACCCAAAAAAGCCGCCGTCGCGGGGAGATTTCTTCCGGCGTCCATATTCGTGGCGTTAATCCGCGCACCGGAAACAGCGATAACACGATGAAGGCGAATAACCCGAGAAACGCCTTTTACTGGCGATTCGTTGAACTGGGCACCGCGAACATGCCTGCACATCCGTTTGTGCGACCCGCTTACGATACTCGCGAGGAAGAGGCCGCCAGCGTCGCCATTGCCAGGATGAATCAGGCTATTGATGAGGTATTGAGCAAGTGAATGAAGATAATATCTACGCCTTGCTTTCTTCCCTGGCAGAAGGACGGGTATACCCCTATGTTGCGCCATTAGGTAGTGACGGGAAACCGTCTGTCTCTCCACCCTGGATTATCTTTTCCATCGTCGATGATGTTTCCGCTGACGTACTGTGTGGCCAGGCAGAGAGCAGGGTTTCCGTTCAGGTCGATGTGTATTCCACTTCGATCGCTGAATCACGATCCCTGAGAGATTTGGTGCTCGCTTCGCTTGAGCCGTTAAACCCTACAGAGGTGGTAAAAATCCCCGGGTACGAGCCAGATTATCGGCTCTACCGTGCCACCCTGGATTTTAAAGTTACCCCCTGACAATTAATTCACCCAACGAACCCGCCTGATGGCGGGTTTTCTTTTTCCAGGAGACAGCTATGTCTGCACTTTATGAAAAATCGCAGCTGACGAAGATCCTTATTTCCTCCTTGCCAGCCACCAAAGAAACGATGGACTCCGCAACCTTCCTCGATTTGAGTTGCACCATCAAAGAAATTCAGTTCACCGGTGGTCAGAAGCAGGATATCGACGTAACAACGCTTTGCTCGACCGAGCAGGAGAACATTAACGGCCTGCCTTCTCCGTCAGAAATCTCTCTGTCCGGAAACTTCTACAAGAATCCGGCGCAGGACGCCTTGCGTGATGCGTATGACAACGATACGACCTACGCTTTCCAGGTAATCTTCCCTTCCGGCAAGGGCTTTAAGTTCCTGGCTGAAATCCGCCAGCACACCTGGTCTTCAGGTACCAACGGCGTAGTGGCGGCAACGTTCTCCCTGCGTCTGAAAGGTAAGCCTGAAAATATCGAGTCTGGCTCCTGAGAGGTCGCATGAAGAATATTAAAAATCTCGCCCTGGCTAAGATGTCGGGTTTCCGTCATAAGACGGTCGCCGTTCCTGAGTGGGAGGGCGTCAAAGTGGTTCTCCGTGAGCCGTCAGGTGAAGCCTGGCTGCGCTGGCAGGAAGTGGTGAAAGCGGGTGCTGATGATGAAAATGTGTCGGTATCGGAAAAGGCACACCGTAATCTTTGCGCTGACGTGGTGCTCTTCATTGACGTCCTGTGCGACACCGATAAGCAACCGGTATTCAGCGTAGACGAAGAAGAGCAGGTGCGTGAAATCTACGGCCCCGTCCATTCACGCCTGCTCAAGCAGGCGCTTGACCTGATCAACAACGCGGACGAAGCGCGGGAAAAGTCTCAACCCCCGGCGTAAAGTTTCTGATGTCGCTTGCGCTCCGGATGGGGCGCACGCTCTCAGAGCTTCGGCAGAATATGACGGCAAGCGAGCTTCTGATGTGGATTGAGTACGACAGGCAAAGTCCGGTTGGCGATATTCGTGGTGACATTCAGGCCGCCCAGCTCGTCTCTGCCATCTACGGTTCGCAGGGGGCAAAAGTACCGCTGGACGATGCGATCCTGCGCTGGGGTGGTGATGAGCAATCAGCACCGAAGGACCCGTTTGCTGGGCTTGAGGCTGCACTTACAGCTGCAACTCAGTGACAAATCTAGTACCTGGGTTTAGCATTAGCATGAATAATGCAATCAAGGTGCAAAAATGAAAAAGTTAATTATAGCCGTCATGTGTTTGTTTTTTATCAGCGCGTGCAAGCCTGAGAAAAATGATTTTATTAAAAATGGCGAAAACATCGTCAGAGAGAAATTAAATAACCCAGATGATGCTAAGTTTAACGCTGAATATTTTAAGTATGGTGATAATGCAGCATACGTTTGTGGTGATGTGACTTACAAAAAAAATAATGATGGCACAAGTTATCGTAATAAATTTTACGTCTATGTCGAGATTATTGATGGGAAATTAACAAGTAATGGTTCAGCAGTGGTGATTAAAGAGGACGACAAGGCATTTCTTGAGGTCTATAAGACGCTTTGCAGGTAGGGCAATTTTATTCAATACGAAGCTCGCTGTGTGCGAGCTTTTTTATTTGGTGAAAGCATGGCAACTCTTCGCGAACTGATAATCAAAATCTCTGCTAACTCCCAATCGTTCCAGTCGGAAATTTCCCGCGCCTCACGCATGGGGCAGGATTATTACCGAACCATGCAAAATGGTGGCCGCCAGGCGGCTGCCGCGTCCAGAGAAACTCAGAGAGCTTTGGCTGACTTAACGGGGCAACTTAATTCCGCTAAGGCATCTGCTGTTGGTCTTGCCGGAGCATTTGCAGGAGCATATGCCACCGGGCACCTTATTTCTTTAGCTGACGAGTGGAGTTCAGTTAACGCCAGGTTAAAGCAGGCATCACAATCTACAGATGATTTCAACGAGTCACAGCGCGCGCTGATGGAAATCAGTCAGCGAACCGGTACGGCATTTTCAGATAATGCCAGCCTCTTTGCGCGTTCAGCCGCTTCTATGCGTGAATATGGCTACAGTTCAGAAGAGGTTCTGAAGGTAACCGAGGCTATATCAACAGGGCTTAAGCTGTCAGGTGCAAGCTCGTCTGAGGCCAGTTCTGTAATCACGCAGTTCAGCCAGGCTCTGGCGCAGGGTGTTCTTCGTGGCGAGGAATTTAACTCCGTCAACGAAAACGGTGATCGCGTTATTCGCGCGCTGGCATCCGGCATGGGTGTCGCCAGGAAAGACTTAAAGGCTATGGCCGATCAGGGACAACTTACCGCCGATAAAGTTGTTCCGGCTTTAATCAGCCAGCTTGGGGCGTTACAGGATGAATATAGCGCGATGCCACAGACCGTTGCATCAGCAACGACCAAAATTGAAAACGCATTTCTGGCGTGGGTAGGTGGTGCAAATGAAGCCACTGGGGCGACAAGCGCGCTAACCGGGGCATTGAATGCGATTTCAGATAATATCAATACCGTTGCCTCTGCTGCTGGCGTGCTGGCGGCCATCGGAGGTTCAAGATTTATTGGCGGCATGATTGGCGATCTTGGAAGCCAGACGGCACAGTTGGTTGAAGCGAGGAAAAATGAAATAGCGCTCGCCGCCGCAAGGGCAAGTACAGCCACACAATCACAGCGCAAGGCCGCTGCCGATGCTATTGCTGCTGAGCGGGCTTACCAGCTTGCCCAGTCAGAACTTGTGCTGGCAAAGAATACTAATGCTGAGGCTACTGCCACTCAAAATGCCATATCCAAGCGCCGGGCAATGATTGCAGCAAATGCGGCACTGGTACAGTCAAACAGAGCCGTTGCAGCCTCTCAGCAGGCACTAAACTCTGCAACATCAGTGCTGGGGCTTGTAAAAACAGGCGCTACAGGCCTGCTGGGTCTTGTCGGCGGGTTGCCTGGGCTGTTGATGCTGGGGGCCGGTGCCTGGTACACGATGTATCAGAATCAGGAGCAGGCACGTCGTTCCGCCCAGGAGTATGCTGGTCAGATTGATGAAATCAGGCAAAAAACCTCAAAAATGTCTCTGACCGAGACGGATGAAAATCGTGGGCAAACCGTTGAGGCTCTCGTTGAACAAAATCGTTTGGTTGATGAGCAAGCCAAAAAGGTTGGTGAGCTGAAGAACCAGATCGACGATTTGAATGCATCGCGTGGAAAACCGGGCATTACCAGCGAGAACGATGCAAATATCCTTAAAGCAATAGCTATTGTTACGGATCAACTCGCTGTTGAAGAGGGAAAATTGAATGACATGCGAGATAAATCTCGCGGCATACAGCAGGCTCTCGAAGAAATTGAGCGGCGTCGTAATGATTTAATACGCGAACAAGCCTGGCGACAGAATGCGGTATATCAATCTATGATCATGATGAATGGTCAGCATACTGAATTTAACCGTCTACTGGGGCTGGGAAATCAGCTATTAATGGCTCGGCAAGGGCTGGCGAACGTCCCTCTCAGACTTCCTCAGGCCGACCTCGACAAAAAGCAAACCGATGCCCTCGAAAAGAGCCGTCGGGATCTGGAGTTGTCACGCCTGAAGGGTGAAGCAAAAGAGCGTCTGCGACTGAGTTATGCAGCCGATGACCTGGGGTTAACCAGTGATCCGCAATTCCAGACAGGCCGTCAGGAGTTGATTAATAACGGTCTTGCTGAATGGCGGAATAATGAGGCCAACAAACCTAAGGCGAAGGGCGGTAAAACCGAAGGCGAGAAAACCGAGGATGTGTATAAGCGCCTTATCAAGCAGCAAAAAGAGCAGATTGCCCTGCAAGGTCAGAATACTGAACTGGCGAAGGTTAAATATCAGGTCAGCCAGGGCGAACTTGCTTCTCTGACGGAAGCCCAGAAAAAGACGGTATTGCAGAATGCTGCGCTGATTGACCAGGTTAAATTACGTGAGCAACTGCGAAATTACGAAGCCAACCTTGCTGACAGTAACGCCAGCGCCCGCGCAGCCAATGAAGCGCAACTGCTGGGCTACGGGCAGGGCTCCAGGTTCCGTGAAAGACTTCAGGAGCAGTTCAATCTGCGTAAGGAGTTTGAGCAGAAGAATACCGATCTTCTCCGCCAGCGTCAGGCTGGTGAAATCGACGAGACGTTCTATCAGCAGGGGCTGGCACTTAATAAGCGCTACCTCGAAGAGCGCCTGCGCGACCAGGAGGGATATTACGCAGCTTCTGATGCGCAGCGTGACGACTGGATGACGGGACTGTCTGAGGGTTATGCGAACTGGGTGGACGAAGCTACTGATTATTCTTCCATGGCCGCTGACGGCATGAAGCAGGCCATGGGTGGCGCGGTCACCACGATCACCGACATGCTCAATGGCAACGTTGACAGCTGGAAGGACTGGGGCGTCAGCGTACTGAAGATTATCCAGAACGTCCTGGTGAATATGGCTGTTGCTAATGGCGTCAGCTCAATTGGATCACTGTTCAGTTTTGGCGCCTCGTCAGCCGCAACCGCCAGCAGCGGTACCGCTATTCAGAATGCCGGCGCGAACTTTACCTTTAATGCGAAGGGTAATGTTTACGACTCTCCGTCCCTGAGCGCTTACAGCAATGGTGTTTTTCAGACACCTCAACTGTTTGCTTTTGCTAAAGGCGCAGGGATTTTCGGCGAGGCAGGTCCTGAAGCAATCATGCCACTCACGCGGGCACCTAATGGTGATCTTGCTGTTCGCGCAGTAGGGATGCCGCAGGTCTCTGGCGGCGTGCCTTCAGTTAACTTCGGCGATATCAATATTCAGGGCGGATCATCCCAGGCGGCCAGTCAGGGTACTGCTGGAGCAGCAGGCAGGCAGCTTAAGGATGCCATCACTGGTGTCATTAACGAACAGGCCAGCATGCCGGGCTCGCCTCTGTGGCGATTAATCAAGGGAGTTTAACCATGGCAGTCGAAACCTTCAGCTGGTGCCCAAAGGTTGCCTCTCAGGTTGATACAAATTTTCGTACCCGAAAGGCACAGTTTGGCGATGGCTATGCGCAGGTGGCCGGGGACGGTATCAACCCGGTAACACCTCAGTGGAGCGTGAGCTTTACCGGTGACGAGGCTTACATTCAGGCCATTAAAAACTTTCTGAACAGACATGCAGGGTGGAAGTCATTTATCTGGAAGCCGCCGCTTGAGCCTTCAGGTTTATGGCGCGCGGAATCCTTCCAGATATCTACCCACGGCAACAAAAAATACACCCTCAGCAGCACATTCATACAGGCATACCATCCATGAGCATTTCATCTGATGTCCAGAAACTGGAACCGGGTAAACGCGTCCGTCTGATCGAGGTGGACGGCTCAGCTTTCGGTGCCGGTATTCTTCGCTTTCACAACGAGACAATCCCGCATACCGAGGCGGAAATCATCGCCGCAGGCGGCGACGAGTCAAAACTTGAGCCGAAGTCGGTGTGGTGGCAGGGGCAGGAGTATGGCGCGTGGCCGTATGAACTGACCGGCATATCTGTCAGCAGTGACGGCCAGAGTTCACGGCCGTCTCTCACCGTGGCAAACATCAGCGGCACGATTGGTGCGCTTTGCCGGCGATTTCAGGGTATGGCAAAAGCTAAGGTGATAATCCACGACACCTTCGCTCATTACCTTGACGCCAGAAACTTTTCTGATGGTAACCCAACCGCGAATCCCAATGAGGAACGCAAGCAGGTTTATTACATCGACAGAAAATCAGGCTCTGATGATGAAACAGTAGAGTTTGAGCTTTCCAGTCCTGCTGATCTTCGCGGGCAGTTAATCCCTACCCGGCAGATTCAGCCCATGTGTACGTGGTGTATGCGGGGCTGGTACAAAACCGGGAACGGCTGCACCTACGCCGGGCAAAATGGCTGGTTCGATAAAGACGGCAACCGGGTGGACGATCCTTCACAGGATGTTTGCTCCGGACTGCTGTCAACGGGCTGCAAACCTCGTTTCGGAGAGAATGAGCAACTGGATTATGGCGGGTTCCCTGGGGCTTCACTTCTGAGAGGATAATCATGCGCGAGAAAACAGTTAGCGCCATTCTGGCGCATGCCGCCGCATCCTTCCCTGAAGAGTGCTGTGGCGTGGTTATCCAGAAGGGGCGGGTGGAGAAGTACATCCCCTGCAAAAATAATGCTGAGTCGCCAACTGAGCAATTTGAACTCAATCCTGAGGATTATGCGGCCGCCGAAGAGCAGGGTACTGTGGTGGCGATCGTCCACAGTCACCCCGGCGACGGGGCAACAACCCAGCCGAGCGAGCTCGACATGCTGATGTGTGATGCCACGGAACTGCCCTGGATTATTGCATCGTGGCCGGAGGGCGACATTCGCACCGTCATGCCTCGCGGAGACCGACCCCTCACAGGGCGCCAGTTTGTACTCGGATATGCAGACTGCTGGTCTCTCATCATGGACTATTTCCGCATCGAACACGGCATTGAACTGCCCAACTACAGTGTAGATCGCCACTGGTGGGAGCAGGGTGAAAATCTCTATATGGATAACTGGCAGGAATGCGGTTTCCGTGAGTACGACGGTCCCGCTCAGCCCGGTGATATGGTTATCATGCAGGTTCAGTCCACCGTCCCGAACCATGCCGGGATTTTGCTTGATGGCAACATGCTACTGCATCACATGTATGGCCAGCTAAGCCAGCGTATTCCCTACGGTGGCTATTACCGTGACCGTACCATCAAAATTCTGCGTTATAAGGATTTGATGTAATGGAAAGAAAAACCATTATCAAACTCAGCGGCTCAATGGCTCAGCGATTCGGCAGGACACATCGCCGTGCACTAACGTCCGCCAGCGAAGTATTCAGAGCGCTTTCTAACACCATTGATGGCTTTGATGCTTACCTGCGCGAGACCAGAGCGAAAGGGCTGGATTTTGTCATCTTCCGAAACGAAATTAACATAGGCAAGGAAGAGTTTGATCTTCTTGGGCCTGGCGATGAGATCCGAATTATCCCTGTCATACGCGGTAGTAAAAGGGCGGGCCTCTTTCAAATTGTTACTGCCGCCGCAATTGCGGCCTTCACCTGGTGGAATCCAATAGGATGGGCAGCAAGCACACAAATGGCACTATATGCCGCAGCTGGTTCTATGGCCGTTGGCGGTGTAGTGCAAATGCTCTCTCCTCAGGTTTCAGGTCTGCGAATGCGTCAGGATCCTGATAACAAACCCTCCTATGCGTTTGGTGGTCCCGTTAACACGACGGCATCTGGAAATCCAGTCCCCCTGCTTTATGGGCAACGGGAAATTGGCGGCGCCATTATATCCGCCGGGGTTTATGCAGAAGATCAGCAATAAACCAAACCACGTACTGCAAGCCACCTGACGGTGGCTTTTTTATGGACGCGATATGACGACGACAATCATCAAAGGCCGCGGTAAAGGTGGCAGCAATCAGACCCGAACACCCGTTGAAGCACCGGACAGCATTCAGTCCATTGCAAGGGCAAAGGTGCTGATTGCGCTTGGAGAGGGTGAGTTCGCTGGCGGGCTTGATGGTAAAAACATTTTTCTTGGTGACTCATCTTCCTACACGCCTCTTCAGAACGCCGACGGAAGTTATAACTTCAATAATGTGAAATATGAGTTCCGTTCCGGTACTCAGGACCAGGACTACATTCAGGGCTTCCCCGGCATTGAAAACGAACTTCAGGTTTCATACGAGCTGAAACAGGCTGTGCCGTACGTGCGCGCGGTATCCAACACGCAGCTCTCTGCGCTGCGAATTCGCCTGGGATGGCCAACTCTTTTACTCCAGAAAAACAACGGTGATAAAGTCGGCACCCGCGTCGAGTATGCTATCGATCTGTCGGTCGATGGCGGGCCGTATGAAACGGTGGTTAACGGTGCTGTTGATGACAAAACCACGTCGCTTTATGAGCGCAGTCACCGCGTCAATCTTCCGAAAGCCTCGACTGGATGGCAGTTGCGGGTTCGCAGAATCACGCCGGATTCCACGAGCGTGAATATCGTCGACACCATGCGCGTTGTGGCCGTTACTGAAATTATTGACGCCAAACTTCGCTACGTTAACACAGCGCTGCTGTATGTAGAGTTTGACGCAAAGCAGTTCCCTAATGGCATTCCTCAGGTTGTTTGCAATCCGAAAGGGCGAATCATCCGTGTACCTGATACTTATGATCCCGAAACCCGCACTTATTCTGGTACATGGGAGGGCGTATTTAAATGGGCGTGGACGGATAACCCTGCCTGGATTTATTACGACATCATTCTGAACGAGCGCTTCGGGCTGGGTCAAAGAATCGATGCGACTCAGATAGACAAATGGGAACTTTATCGCATCGCCCAGTATTGCGATCAACTGGTACCAGACGGCAAGGGCGGCAGCGGGACGGAGCCTCGTTTTCGTTGCAACGTTTATATCCAGGACCGTAATGACGCCTGGACCGTACTTCGTGATCTGGCGGGTATATTTCGCGGCATGACGTACTGGGGCGACAATAAGATGTATGTCCTGGCCGATATGCCCCGGGATGTGTGGCACATCTACAACCACGCCAGCGTTGTTGAAGGAAAATTTACCTTTGCGGACCCGAGTGAAACCACCCGAAACACTGCCGCGCTGGTGAACTGGTCAGATCCTGCCAACCACTACAAAGATACGCCTGAGCCTGTTTACGATAGCGATCTGGCCATGCGCTTCGATTATCGTCAGCTCGAAATGACTGCGATCGGCTGCACCAGGCAGTCAGAGGCAAACCGGCGGGGGCGCTGGGCGTTGCTTACCAACGGTATCGGCGAGGTGGTGACCTTCAGCACAGGCATGGACGTCCCCCCTGTTGGTGAGGTGATCGGCGTGGCTGCTAACGAGCTGGCCGGAAGAACTATCGGCGGCAGGGTGAGTGCGGTTAACGGCCGCAACATAACCCTCGATCGCGCTGCTGATGTGAAAGCCGGTAACAGGCTGTTTTTGAATCTTCCGTCAGGCACAGCTCAGGCCAGAACCGTCCAGGCCGTTAACGGAAACACAGTCACTGTCACCACACCCTACAGCGAAACGCCGGAGGCTGAATGTAACTGGGGTGTGGACTCTGACGATCTGTTTATAGCGCTTTTCCGTGTTACGGGAACGCGGGACAACAACGACGGTACTTTCGAGGTCACCGGGACGACTTACAACCCTGATATCTATTCCGCTGTTGATACCGGCGCAAGACTGGACGAGCGGCCAGTCAGTGTCATTCCACCGGGGGTTCAGGCTCCCCCAGGAAATATTGTCGTAGACAGTTACTCTACGGTTAACCAGAACATTGCGATTACCACTATGCGCGTTGCCTGGGATTCTGTTCAGGGTGCAGTTGCTTACGAGGCGGAATGGCGGCGTGACAGCGGCAACTGGATTAGTGTGCCCCGAACGTCTTCTCTCGGCTTTGAAGTGCAGGGCATCTACTCGGGTCGCTATCTGGTCCGTGTCAGGGCGGTGAACGCCAGCGACGTTTCATCAGTATGGGCGACATCATCAGAAGTAAATCTTACGGGTAAAGTGGGCAATCCGCCGAAACCGGTCGGCTTCATCGCTTCTGATAATGTGGTTTTCGGTATCGAGCTGAGCTGGGGATTCCCGGCGAACACCGACGACACGCTGAAGACGGAAATTCAGTACAGCCTGACCGGGACGGAAGACGATGCGATGCTGCTGGCAGACGTACCCTATCCGCAGCGCAAATATCAGCAGATGGGCCTGAAGGCTGGGCAGATTTTCTGGTACCGCGCGCAGCTGGTGGACCGCAGCGGCAACGAATCAGGGTACACAGACTGGGTGCGCGGACAGGCGAGCATCGATGTATCCGATATCACCGATGCGATCCTGGAGGAGATTAAAGATTCCGAGGTATTTAAGGATCTGATTGAAAGTGCTGTAGACAGTAGCGAGAAACTGGCCGAGCTTTCTGATGCAATTAAGGAGAACGCCGATGGGCTGGCTGCAGCAGTAGGTTCGAATAAGCAGACAGCAGAAGCAATCATCGGAAACGCGCTGGCTATTGCCGATGTTGTCGTGCGCCAGACAGCCCAGCAGGGCGCTAACTCTGCGACATTCGAACAGCTCAGGGAGGTGATCGCCACTGAGACGGAAGCCCGCGTTACGGATGTTACTCGTCTTGAGGCGAAAACTGCCCAGAATGAAGCGGGTATTACTGATGTTCGCCAGGCGTTAGCAACGGAAACTGAAGCTCGCGCTTCTGCGGTAAGCCAATTGACTGCTGCCACGCAGAGCGCCTCTGATAAAGCTGATTCAGCAGCTGCTGTAGGTGCTCAGAATACAGCATCAATCACTGACCTTAGCCAGGTTGTCACAGACCTCGATTCCTCAATGGCATCACGCCTGGAAGAACTGGGAGCACAAACTGATAAGGCCAGCGGCGGTATTCAGAACAATGCTATCGCGCTGATCACCAGTACGCTCGCGCAGGTTAACCAGCGCAACCTCCTGAGCGTGCAATATGGCGATAACAAAGCCGGTATTGAGCGCGTTGATAACGTGATGGCTGATGCGAGCAAAGCAGTTACTGAATCGCTGAAAACGCTGGACTCCAGCGCAGGTGGTAACACCGCGAACGTGACGGATTTTGCCAAAACCATGGCGGACTTCTCTCAGGCATCTGCTACGCAAATCAATTCGCTAAAGGTCACGGTTAACGGTCAGTCAGCGGCAATTGTCACGAACGCTCAGGTGTCGGCAGATATCAATAACAACCTGAATGCGATGTACAGCATCAAGGTCGCTGTTGATTCTAATGGCAAACAGTACGCAGCAGGAATTGGCATTGGTGTTCAGAATACGCCGTCCGGCATGCAACCGCAGGTTCTGTTCCTTGCTGACCGCTTCGCTGTGATGAGTCAGGCTGGCGGCGCAGTTACTCTGCCTTTTGTCATCCAGAATGGGCAGACATTTATCCGGGATACGTTCATCCAGGACGGTACCATCAGCAACGCCAAGATCGGTAACTACATCCAGTCCAATGATTATGCGGCTGGCTCAAAGGGCTGGAGTATTCCCAAAAATGGCTCACCAGAGTTTAACAGTGGCACCTTCCGTGGGGCACTTTACGCCACAACGGGTAACTTTGGCTTCAGTGGACCGAACAAGGCGACTGTGATTGATAGCAATGGTGTCACTATCAACCTGACCGGAGGCGGCCGTATCGTACTTGGAGAATGGACATAATATGCCAAGAGGACTTTTGATTGACCTGAATGACGGTGGAAAGCGCATGGAGATAACTGCGGGCCTGAGATGCCCGTCGTTTGGTGCAAGCTTTGATACTGGCTACCAGAAATCAAAGTATGTGGATATTGCCGGTTATGTTTCAGGTGCGCAGGTGCTGTTTATACCGCATGCGACTGCCTATGTTGATGCGGGGCTGTGGCATAAAATGAATTCCATCACCATCTCTGGTGGCAGGGTTACGCAGAATTCGAGAATGCAGGCTCTGGGCATTAGTGAAAGAGATAGCACCTATACGTTTCCCGGTAGTGTCTGGCAGATATTTCCGACAGGTCAGCGAAGCGGGGTGGGCCTGCTTATCAGCGACAGTACTGACTTCACCTCGATAACCAATGCCACGCAGTCAGGGCAGTGTATCTGGAAGGGTACCGTTAATGTTCCGACCGGGGGGTGGGCGGTTCCCACGATAGCAGGATACGACAAGTCGAAGTATGTCGTTTTCGGGCGCTGTAACAGTGGTAACACGATTGACTTCGACGGTAACACGGTCAGGTTCTTCAGCCCTCCGTCCACGAACGATGACGCTCCCGCGACCGGCACGATAGACATCGTTATCTTCGCCAGTGGTGTAGCGCCGCAGGCTGGTATCGGCCTCAATATTTTCAATGCTGCAGGGGCCTGTACCTTTTCAACCACAAAACGACCTTTCGTATACCTCAATCAACTCTGGTCGCCTTCTAAAAGCGCTGTGAACATAGGCAGCGGGTATGTTCCGCTGGGCAGGTTTGGGTTAATGACCCATGAGGTTAACGGGGTATATGTGTATCGAATGTTCGGTATAAAAATTCAGAATGGTTACGCTTCAGTTCAGGGAGGCAAGTATCTCGGGCGCGAACAATATGCCATTTTTGGTAATGACACGGTAACGCCCCTCAGTCTTCCCGTTCTTCCCGATATGTACGTCTGAAAAATATCACCATTTAAATGCACCCTCGCTCCGGCGGGGGTTTTTATTTCCTGGAGAAAATATGATTTATACCACTGGCACTATTGCCATCAGCGGAAACACCCTTACAGGTACCGGCACAAACTTCACTGCAGCTGGCTCACTTATTCGTAACGGCTGCACTGTTATCGCCCTGACCAGTCCGGCGCAGGTTTTTCAGATTACCGCGATTGGAAGCGCAACCTCTCTTACCGTTACGCCCGCTGCTAACCCTGCCGTACCTTCTGGAACTAAATACGCCATTCTTCTGAGCGACAGCCTGAGCGTTGACGGCCTGGCACAGGATATTGCTGAAACCTTCACGATGTACCAGCGCTACATGAGCGGGTTCGCTGATGTGATGAACGGTACTACAGACGTCACCATCACGATTAACGGCGTGGCCGTCACAGTACCGGGTCAGAAATCACTGGCGAAGAAAGGGGCTAACAGCGATATAACCAGCCTAAGCGGCCTGACTACCGCGCTCAGTATCAGCCAGGGCGGGACAGGTGCAACGAACGCTGCAGGCGTTCGCACAAACCTCGGTTTGGGCAACGTAGCCACTCTTAATACTGGCGAGTCTCGTGAAAACGTTGTTACGGTAGGTTCTTCTGGTATTGGAGGCAACAGTATCGGAACTGGGTCTGAAAACATCAATACGTTTGCCGGTAAAACCTGTTTCTGGACTGGGCAAGGTAGCGGACCGATCTCCGGTGTTGTTTTTGGTTTTACAGTAACCCACTCCACACAGTTATCCGCTTATAATACACAGGTTGCATTCAGAGGCGGGCGTTCTTACCTTCGGGCTCTGGAAGGTGGAACCTATACAAGCTGGTATGAAAATTACTCAACCGCCAACACCACAAAAGCCAGTGATGGAACGCTTAAAGCAGCATCGCCGGTGGCTCGTATCGTCAAATCTAAGGAAGATAGCCAGCGTACTGATGTGGCAGAAGAAGGTTTCACCTGGTGCGGATGCGGAACGGCTAACGAAGAAGCGGAGGGCATCAAAATTACCCGTTTTGATGTTGGTGTTTATGTACTTACGGGTTCAGCGGGCCTGGCATCTGAGGGGTGGCAACTTCTTCCACCGATGGACCCAGGCGGAATGGGTGAGTTGGGTGTGGTTGAGGCAGAGCAAACGGAAAGCGGCGGCCTGACAATTCGTCTATTTAAACGCAAGTACATGCTTAGCGATGATGGTGAGATCGTTAAAACAAAAGGTGAGCCGATGGACGTACCAGACAACAGCTGGATAGACGTGCGCCTTGATATGCCAGATGACAGCATTTGGAACATGCATGCTAAGTCTTCTCATGAAGATCAAAACATTATCCAGAATAAATAATTGATAGTCTTTTCCTGACTTGATCCCTCCGCAATAAACAATGATACTGTATGCATATACAGTTACTTGTTGGGGGGATCATGCCTCGTCAATCTGACATCCAAACCGCTTTCAGTGCGGCCATACAACTAAATCCTAAAGGGTACCGCTACTTGAGAACAGACAGTTTTGTCACAAAGCTGCGAGAGAAGAGCTGGCACTTCAGCAGGGAAGATGCAAATGCATGGATTGAACGTTACCAGCCTGACTTCGCAGATAAGACTACAGACGGTAGCGATAACCGATATTGGATCCTGCGTAACATGGGGAGGATTTTCTAATGGGCTTTCCTTCACCTGCCATGGACTATCAGGAACAAAGATTAACTATCGACCTTCTATGCGGGATTGATGGAAACTGCCGGGTAATTGAAACGTCAAGCGGATGGGCTGTAATTAACGTTGCATTGAAGCCAGAGCAAGGGGATACGTTACTTGTAAGAATCGATAACAGTAACGAGTTCGCGAAGCTCTACGGTGAGGCATTGATAACTGAAGATGGGGAATCAATAGAAGGTGACGCGCTAGATGGGGTTGAGGTTTTTGGGGTGCTTACACACAGCCTAAACAGAGTTGTTAATGATAACTGTCCGGCAATTTAAGGAGCGGTTTAACCACCTTTTCACCACAGTTTCACCATTTTGATTTTACATAAATAAAAAAACCAGCCATAGCTGGCTGGTTTAAAGAGTATTTTTGGTCGGCACGAGAGGATTTGAACCTCCGACCCCCGACACCCCATGTCACCTGTGTAAAATGCCTCTAAGCCGCGCCATTACTGGCTTGCACATCATTCGACTGTATAAGCAAACAGTGAAATTTACGCATTATCTGCACTATACACATCAATGACTTAAGGTGTGGTTTCGCCATTGGTTATCCTGCCTTGATCTCACCATGTGGAACCATAACCCAGTCGATATGATTACTGGTATATATCTTCGTTGATTTGGCATCACTATGAGCCATCCTGCCCTGAGGGTCGATACCCTGGCTATCAAACAAGTGAGCGGCAAGTGCCCTGATCTCATGAAAGGTTGGACGCTCATCCATTGGAAGATGATCACACAACCCAAGTTTGTCACGCAGTGCAGAGAACGAACGGCTAAGATAATCTGGCGCTACCTGAGTAGGGTGCGAAACCTCTTTACTGCGCTTGTTATTTCGTTCTGGTATCCGGTGAACAACATACGGACTGGCAACACTATCCCGGCTATCGTCAATAATCCTCTTCAATTCCTCTCCAATTGGGATCGCTACGTGCGATGCTTCTTTCTTTTGCACCTTCTGGCGGTGAATGTACAAAGTTCCGTATATTCCGTTTTCAGGTTGGTCTAACCATACACATCCACAAACGCCGTTCTTCGGTTCTCTTATCGAATATTTTATTCTTGAAACTTCGAGACGAGCATGTGTCGTTTGAAGGGCAAGGTCCATTGCGGTTCTTAACCATGGTTCTGCTGCGTTTCTAATAGCAATAAAGTTATCCAGCGCGAGCCGCTTGCGCTTCTTCTCTTCAACGCGGCGCATTTTTTTACGTGCTGCCGGGTTATCCATCATTAATGATTCGTCAACAGCATAAGAGAACAGTTTTTTTAGAAAGCTCACTTTCCTGTTTTGAACGTTAGCTGATGCATCAGCATGGTAGCGGTTAATAAACTGGTTAACATGCTCAAGCTCAATGTCACAAGCAGGGATGTCGATAAAAAATTCCTTAACCCTTATAGCGTCATTATTCCAGTCGTCCAAGGTACTTTGTGATGGTTTTTCATCGGCAACGGCACGCGCCATAATGCGATCAACATGGTGGCTGAATGGTTGCGCTTCTCCATTAAGTCCGCCTGAGTCTCTGATTAGACTTTCAACGGATGGGACCGTTTCAGGCCTCATTCTGAGGTTATATTCTTTGGCAATGGCGATTGCCATTACGCGATCAGTTCCAATGCTTTTACGTTTCCCGGTTATAAGCGTAAAGCGATATTGTCCGGTGGCTTTATCATAAAGCAGGAAGTCAGGGAGATTGCGGTTTTCCCTTTTACGTGGTCTTGCGGCCATGTTAATCCTCTTGAATTAACTGACGAACTCTTTCACTGACCATTGAGTCAACGCCCCATTTTTCTGAGGAACTTACAAGGATCGTTCCATCTACGATGCGACCCTGAAGCTTACCGTTTTCAATCCAGCGTTTAATAGTTCTGTTATCTGGAACAGAGCCTGGTTCAAACTCTCGCTTACCCCACAGACTCGCCTTCATCAACTTGGCCATGGCTATTCTCCACTTAACCGGCTGCACCCGGCTATCTCTTAAAGAAAATGCATGATGAACAACCACCACGGAGCCCATCATTGCAGGTACGACATCTTTTTGTTTCGGTGTAATAGAGCTGGTGGAGCATCTCCTTTGGCATCAGAACAGGCATCGGTACGCGGATAACCAGCTTTTTTAGCCTGTCTATTTCCCCGGCCAGCTCCAGCAGGCGGGCGCGGCAATCCTCAGCCTCTTCACGCCACCAGGCGACATCTGCTTTAAGGCGGCGCAAGCGCCGCTGTTTGAGTTTGCTCACCATGGCAGCCACCCAATTTGCTGAAGTGCGCCGATTGCCAGCAGTACGAACATTACTGCGTCGAATGGGTTAGGCATGGATGTCACCATCTTTTCGGTATGAATGACCAGGCGCAAGGCAGTGAGTTTTGTTTGCGTTAAATTTCCAGCCTCGCTTCTTGGCCGCCCTGAAACACTCCGTAAAATTGTCGCCAATTAGCCGCTTAAACCCGCGCTCTTCCGTTCTGTAATCAGGATCGCCCATGTAGGACTGGCACTTTTGGCAGTCACAGGTGAGGTCAAGGGTATATCCTCCAGTAACCATCACTTCACCTCCTGCTGTGGTGCTGCTTTGATATGCTGTCTCGGCTCTCCGTCTTTCGGCTCTGGCCACTGGCGCGCCATATTCACCTTCAGCTTTTCTTCCATCGCTGCTGTAATTTCAACATCGCTGATACCGGCGCGGCGCTGGGCATCCCATAGCAGGAATTGCATATCAGCCCACTCGCTGAGGTCTTCAGGTTCCGCCGCTGCTTCCAGCGCTTCTTTGCTGAGGTGTTTAAGCGGTCCAACAGGACCAACATCGCCGAACGTAGCCTGTGACCACTCAGCATGGCGCTGACGGATGAGATTGCGTAACTGCAAAGATGAGCCTTTCTCATCCGTAATCACCGGAGAGTTGCCATCGGCACCCTGAAGCATGGCGGCGCGGCTACCATTAACCATCTTCACACCCAGGCGGATATCGTCCAGCTGAAGGTCGCCGTTAATTTCTGCATGCCGGAAAGCGATAGACAGGAACTCCATGCACTGCTCGTTTGTCCATTCCGGCACAGCCTCCGCTTCGAGCGATGCCAGCGCGATACGCGCCAGCTCCATTTGTTCGCCACGGGTTAAGCCGTTATCGAGAGGGTTTTTAATGAATTCCGCAACGCGCTCTTTGGTAATAGTGCTCATGGGTTAGTCCTCATCCACTTTAACGCCATCTTTCAGCGTGATGCCGTGCCAATCATCAGCCCAGCTGGTAAATCCTGTAGCATCAATGCTCGGCATGTAGACGCTTGCGGTGTGATAGCCCGTGTCGTTATCAATGTAGGCAACGTGCTCGCCGTTGTAGGCGCTCAGCGTGTCCAAAACGCTATAGAACTTACCTCCGGCTGCTCGGAAATCCTTCACTGCTTTCTCAAGGCGCTTCCACGCCTTTTCTTGTTCTGGCGTCAGGTCGATTAATTCCTGCAAAGTAGCCATGCTCACTCTCCTTTACCGGCTGCGGCGGCGCGCTCAGCTTCGCTTTGCTCCCAGAACCACCGATGAAGATTCATGAGTTCTTCGTCGAGAGGAGCATATTTACGGTCAAAATAGGCCTGGGCGTCTTTCTCCGATTCGTCCGGCAGTTCGCCTGGGCCAAATAGCGTGTTATAAATCCATGCCAGCCCCTTTCTGGCGTCGCCAGTTCCCTGCCATTCGATGATTGCGGCCTGCATTACCAGAATGTTTTTCCCGATTAACAGGTCTAGTTCTTTGTGCCTGTTTCTGATGTATGCATTGTCGCTCTCAAGTTCAGAAATCCGCTTCTCTGCGGCTTCCAGCTCATCCTGCAGCGCTAGCACATCAGGATCACTTTCATCTGTGACAGTGACGCGGGATTGTTCATAATGGTCATCAGCCAGGCTGCGGCCATCGGCGTAGTGGCATCCGGTTTCATCGTAAATTGCGCCTGAGCAGCCGTAAGTTACGCGGCTACCAGACATCCGCTGTATTGTCATTTCGGTACCGCAAATATGGCATTTTGGTATCGGTTTTGCGGAGTAGCGCTCACGCAGCGACTGCTTGTCGATGTTGCTCATGACCGCACCCCTTTGCGAAGTTCCTTCGACAGCCACTCCAGAGCCATTATGGGAACGCCAATGCGCCCTGTTCCTTCGAATTTGTTAATCAAGTGCTCGATAGCTACATCAACACCCTGCGCCCGCACTTCAGCCAGGAAAGCGTCGGTGGCTGGGGTATCAGGCTTGATGGATTCAAGTACGGCACGAATAACATCGGTATCGTTCTCCACCCATGACCATTCGCTTGTCTCATTCCAGTCGTGGTCCATGATGGCTGTTTCATTAAACGCTTCGACTGCCGCATCAGGGATTACTTTAGGATTTAATGCAGCCTTCAGCCCCGCATTCTCCGCAGCCAGCGCCGCGCACCTGGCTTCAGACTTGGACAGCTTATTACGAAGGCCAACAGCACAGTCATGCGCGCCGCTGTGACCTCTCAGGAAAGAAAATCCACAGTCGCAATAAAAGACATTATTTTTTTCGGTAATCACGATGTTTCTCCTTGACGCTGAGCTGCGATAGCTTTGTGCTCGTCGATGATTCCTAAAACTTCCGCATGGACCAATCCTTCGAGAGAGATAACGCCTGTGTCGCTTACACCCGCCAGGCTGATCAGCTCTACAAGACGTCGCGCTTTCTTCACGCTAATTTCCGGCGCTATAACGCTGCGGGTAACTTTCTTCTTACCCTTTGCGGCAGCGGAAGCTTTATCCTTCTGGAGAACCTCACCGGCCTTTTCGCCGAACTCTTTTACTCGATCAACAGCCACATCTACGGACACGTTGCCGGATTTAACTTCTTTCTGAACGTCGTGGTTAGCTGTGCTAAGTAGCAAGAGCTTTTCGACAGTAGGTACAGACTTATTGACCAGTTTTGCGATCTCGCTGGTGGTCTGGTTAAAGGCGTTATGCAGCTCTTGAATAACTGCGGCCTGTTCCATATCGGAGAGCGGCAGCTGGTTGTTACTGGTCATGATGCGCGCCAGTCTCTGCACATCGTTACCGTTGAACGGCATGATGTGAATGCGGTCTACTGGCTTTCCAGCTTCAGCGCAGCGCGCGTAGCAACGACGGCGACGGTGACCTTCAACAACCCACACGCCACCTTCATCACGGGCGATAACTTCCAGCGGTGGAACTGATCCGCCGTTCATCAGGTAGTTAAACAGGTCATCATCAGCCTGGCGGGTGCGTTCATCGTCTTCACGCTTGTTGAAACCTTCACGAACATGGATATCGGAAAGGGGGATGAACATCCCGGTATCGGTACGCTTAATGGTACCGTCACGGGTCATTTGTTTGAATGAGTTAGCCATTAGAGCGCTACCTCGTCTTCATGGGTAAATACGACCGCCGGCAACTCACGTAATTCGCGCTGCGCTTCCAGTGAGTGAACATTCGTAGGCGTCTTTGTGCGGCGCTCTTCAAGGCGGTCACACTCTTTGGCCCAGCTGGCAACATCTTCGCGTAGGGTGGCGTTCTGCTCAGCAAGTTCCTTACGCTGTGCCATCGCTTCGCAAAGCGCTACGCTGGTGATATCGAGACGGTTAGCAAGCTCATTCATAAGCTGAGCTGATGCAACTGGCAGGAACTTAGCGGCGATACGTGCTGCTTCGATCAGCTGCTCTCTGGTCATGCGTGGTTGTAGCTCGGTGACGTTCTGTGTGTTCGTCATGGATAGTTTCTCCGTGTTATAAGCGCTCTGCACAGCGCTGAATTATTGGCCTTACAACTCAGAAGAGGCCGCCTTGGTCTTTGTGTGAGGTGCGTTTTCTCCGCGTAACTTCAGCTTTTGAAACCTGTTTATCTGCCCAGGCTTTCGCATGCCTCATCACATCATCGAAAATCGCGCCTTTCTTACTGGCTTGTGACATGCGCTTATATAAATCAAGTGCTTGCCAAGCCCCCCCCTGAGCCACCGAAGAAGAAAAGCCTTGCTTAATCAGCTGTTCCCTTACGTTTTTCTCAATAAATTCGAGGTGGTTCATCAGTCCTCCAGTGGAAATATCCGCTGAATTTTGGTTGCACGAATCCCTCGCCGATTGGCGACAAAACATAAGTGGGTTTCGTTTTAATAAGCACCCAAAAAGGGCACTTAGTGAAACGGGCGGCTGCCACCGCCTGTTAGCTTCTCCACAATTGGGAGCGCGTTCCCCTGAGTTGATTTAACGACTGAGGCCTCTCAAGGAATTGGCCGAACGCGCTTTCAGTTGTGAAAAGGGGCGGTCGACATTAAGGACATTCACAACTGCCGACCGCCAAGACTACACACAGCATCTGGTACAGCTACTACGGGTTACCACGGTCCTAACGTGATGTGGTTGTGGTGACCGGTGCTGAAATCCGGCTCAGGGTTGTAGCAATTCCCCGTGAAGCGCGCACTACTGTAGTCACGACGCATCAGCCTGCGCATTCACCACAACTGGAAGCGCACTCCGCCAGTTAACAAACCGATCCCCATCAGTGAAAGAGGAATGCGCTTTCAGTTATGTTCCGGTTATCCCGGCTTTTATCGTGATTTCTCTGTGATAAGCTCTACTTTCACGCTGTGATTACCACATGCTGTCCCAGCAATCGAAAAGTGTTTCTTATTAACCTTGAAACCACCTTCAATTATGTAAAAGCAATTAGTTTCACCAACAACCTCGAAAGCTTTACCTATATCCCAAAATCCATTTCCGATATTGCAAGGGTTGTCAGTAACACGAACCTGAATGGTCATGCTTAACTCCTTCAAGTGGTGATTCCTCCAGTCCCGATAAGCATCCAACTGATACTTATTGTGAGTGGCTTTTATCCTCGTCTCTTCCGAGGTGTCACACCTGATCGCCACGCTGGTGAAACGCTTCTGGCTGCCGTACACGCCTGGCTTGCACATTCCGGCTACCCGCTGGATCTGGATACTGAAAGAAATCCCCGGACCGCTGCGGCACATGTGCCATATACCGTACTGCTAACTACCACACCGGCGCAGGTAACTGTCAGTACCTGTGGTGTGATTTAAATGTACCTTTAGTTACTTCAATGGTCAAGCGGCGAATGTACTTTTTGTTACCTTGATGAGCGAAAAAAATGCCAGAAGGATATCTGGCATTGGAAATGAAGGACTTAAATGTTCTGGGTTATCTGAACTACTTTCCCAACAATTCGGCAATTACCGTCTATTGGGATGGGTTTAAATGAAGGATTGAGGGGCATTAAATATGCGTAAGGGCTATCCCAAACAAGCTTTTTGACCGTTGCCTCTGCTGAACCATCAAGTATCGCCACAACTATTTTCCCGTAAAGGTCATCCAGTTGGCCATAATGAGGCTCAACAATAACGATCGATCCTTCTGGAATGGATGGGAGGCCGTGAGGGTTGGTCATTGACTCCCCGCGAACTACCAGGCCGAATACTTCATCAGAAACGTTTGCAGTGGTTTGCGTCCATGAAATCACATCAGAAAGCCTTGAGCATGCATAAGTATCAGTCCACATCCCGGCTTGAACGGCCGAGATAATAGGGACTGCCGTTGGTGGCTTAAGGAAGGGAACAACTTTCGTATCGTCCTGGGTTTCCTCACCTTGACCGTAAAGAATCCATTCTGGAGTTGTCTGCAGCGCCATTGCCAGCTGGTGGAGGTTCTCTCCATCAGGCTTGGTTGTACCGCTCTCCCATTTAGTCACGGAAACACGGCTGACGCCCAAGCGTTTAGCCAGGGTCTGCTGTGTTATGTCGAGTTGAACTCGACGGGATCTTATTCGGTCTTTCATCTCTGTTTTCATGTAACCAATGTTACATTGATTCCTTGTAACTGTTGTTTGCTATTTGATGTACCTTTTGTTACCTTTAAGGCGTGAGTTAACCAGGAGGAACCATGCGTAAATCAGAAGTCATTGAGCACTTCGGCGGCGTATCAAAAACCGCAAGTGTTCTTGGGATTTCCCACCCGGCAGTTTGCCGATGGGGTGAAGTTATCCCTCAAAAGCAAGCGTTCGTTATCGAGAGAATTACGAAAGGCAAGCTTAAGTACGATGCCAGTCTTTACCAAAAGTCTACAGATTCAGCAGCTTGTTAATAACCACAGAGATGAGGGGTTGGCCGTGGGTATAGAACCTGAATGGAAAGTTGATAAACAACCGGTTTGGTTGGTTGCTGCTATCAAAAAAACTATTACTGAATTACCTGGCGGATATAGCGAAGCTGCCGAGTGGCTTGGAGTTACAGAAAACGCTTTATTTAACCGTCTCCGCATGGATGGAGATCAGATTTTCCCTCTTGGCTGGGCCATGGTGTTACAGCGAGCTGGTGGGTCAAATCACATTGCAAACGCAATTGCTCGCCATTCAAACGGCGTCTTTGTTCCACTGGCTGATGTTGAGGAAGTGGAGAACGGAGATATCAATCAGCGCTTGATGGAATCAGTAGAGTGGATTGGCAAACACTCTCAATACCTCAGAAAGGCTACAGCCGATGGTGTTATTGACGCGTCAGAACGCGCTCAAATCGAAGAGAACAGCTATCAGGTTATGGCCAAGTGGCAAGAGCATTTAACGCTACTTTTCCGTGTGTTTTGCGCACCAGAAAAGAGTGAAGCCCGCGAGTGTGCAGCTCCGGGCTCCGTGGCGTGTCGTATCAGTGGAGAAACTAACGCATGAACAGTTTAACGGTAAACAACCGTCTCCCGCAACTCCGTGGTATTCCCGTTGTTGGAACCTCGTCGTTTCGGTATGAGCGCATGGTATCAGGCCGCTGGGTTGCGTGTAACCACAGCAGGGCCATGGGAATTGTGGGTGTGTGGCGTCGTAAAGGGGAATCGTTATGCGTGAACTTAACCGGCGATTCAAAGACCACTACGGCGTCCCGGTCCGTGTCATCAGATGGGAGCCTGAGAGTCGACGCGTTATATACCTGCGCGAAGGGTACGAACATGAGTGCTTCAGCCCTCTTGACCAATTCCAGCGTAAATTTACAGAGTTAAAGGACGACCATGAGCCTGTTGATGCCATCCCGGCCGATAGTGATAAACCCTGACCTTGCGTACAGCATTGGCCTGAACGAGGCCATTGCGTTGCAGCAGGTTAACTACTGGCTTAAAGAAACCACCTCCGGACTGGAGCGTGACGGCGTGCGCTGGATTTATAACACCAACGAGCAGTGGCTGGAGCAGTTCCCGTTCTGGTCTGAGTCTACGTTGAAGCGCACATTTACCAGACTGAAGAACCTCGGCGTGCTCAAAGTTGAGCAACTGAACAAGTCTCAGCGCGACATGACTAACTACTACACGATCAACTACGAAAGCGAACTTTTAGATGAGGTCAAAGTGACCAAATCGAAGAGTTCAAAATGCACTCTTCCATCAGGTCAAAATGAACCGATGGAAGAGGTCAAAGTGAAACGCTCCATCGGGTCAAAACGAACCGCTCTCATCAGGTCAAATTGCACTGATGTTCTTACAGAGAATACAACAGAGAATACTACAGATATTAAAAAACCTATTTGTCCGGTTGCGCCGCAACCAGACCGTGATGTGTTGATCACCGATCAGGCTAAACAGGTTTTGGTTCACCTGAACCAGGTTACTAACTCCAAGTATCAGGTTTCAACAACCTCGCTGCAAAACATTCGTGCCAGAATCGGGGAAGGTTACACCGTTGAAGAGTTATCGCTGGTGGTGGACTACTGCAACGCCAAGTGGAGCGAAGACCTGACGATGGCAGCCTATCTCCGCCCACAGACTCTTTTCCAGCCTAGCAAATTCCCTGGCTACCTGAAGTCCGCGAAAAGCTGGGCCAAAGCTGGGCGTCCTCCTCGCGTCAACGGAGAGTGGGCCCGAGAGGATGGCGTGTTCCGTTCCAGCTTCAAGAACACTGACTACAGCAAAGTCCCCAACGGTTTCAGAGGAGCGAACTCATGAGCTTTCTCAAAACAATCCAACTGTTCGTGGCCAATAACCCTGGAATGACGAATAAGGAGATCGCCGCAGCACTGCCAGAGTATGAATTGCACAGTGTTCAGCGTGCGGTATGCCGCCTGGCAATGTTGGGACGAGCAGAACGCCGTGGAGAACGTCCAACCTTCCGCTACTACGCCAAAGCTCCAATTGGTCCGATTGGGCCTATTGTCCCGCGCTACCCGGTCGAAAAAGCCGAAGTGATGCCTGAGCCAAAACAGGAAAGCGCACCAAACCCTGCTGTCGTTGCGATGATGGAGAAGGCCAAGGAATTATCTGACAAGGGTTTGTTCCTGAGGGCCGCCACGGTCCTGATGGATGCCTTCAACCGCTCCAAAAGCGAAGAGATGCGGGAAAAAATTCTGGATGAGCGCCAGCGCTGCCTGAGCATGGTTCAGAGAGCTAAACCATGTGGTGATGGCTGGTGCCTTGCTGGCAGAGCGAGGAACGTCTGATGAAATACTCACTGATTTACGCTGACCCAGCCTGGGAATATGGCAATACAGTAAGTAACGGCGCTGCCACCAATCACTACGGCACGACGAAGCTTATCGACATGAAACGCCTCCCCGTTTGGGACCTTGCTGCTGATGATGCTGTTCTGGCTATGTGGTTCACCGGCACGCATACCCGCGAAGCGATTGAACTGTCTGAAGCATGGGGCTTTAAGGTCCGTACGATGAAGGGCTTCACCTGGGTTAAGTTCAACCCTCTGGCAGAGCAGCACATCAACAAAGCACTTCAGGCTGGTGGAGTGGAGGACTTTTACGACTTCCTCGACTTGTTGAACGTACAGACCCGCATGAACGGCGGGAACTACACCCGAGCCAATACCGAAGACCTGCTGATCGCCACCAGGGGGAATGGACTCGAACGCCAGTGCGCCAGCATCAAGCAGGTTATCTACAGTCCACTCGGTGAGCACAGCCAAAAGCCCGCCGAGGCGCGTTTCCGTCTGGAGAAGCTTTACGGTGATGTTCCGCGCATCGAACTATTTAGCCGCTGCGGTGCACCAGGCTGGGACCACTGGGGAAATCAGTCGCTATCACCGGCTGTTGAGCTTATCCCGGCAGTAGCCGTTCCAATGGGCAAACCTCAGGAGCGTGCAGCATGAAATCCTCGGCTTATTACAACGAAATTGATCCCTATGCAGCTCAGTGGCTGCGTAACCTGATCGCTAACGGTCACATTGCACCTGGCGAAGTTGATGAAAGGAGTATTGAAGATGTCACACCTGACGATCTGCGAGGATTCACGCAGTGCCACTTCTTCGCCGGAATTGGCGTCTGGTCTCATTCCTTGCGCCTCGCCGGATGGCCTGACGATAAACCAGTCTGGACTGGCTCCTGCCCGTGCCAGCCTTTCAGCGCGGCAGGCAAAGGAGATGGGTTTGCTGACGAGCGGCACCTTTGGCCACACTTCTTCCAGCTCATCAGCGAGCGCAGGCCTCAGCATGTCTTTGGCGAACAGGTTGCAAGCGGTAACGCAAACACATGGTTCGACCTTGTACAGGCAGATCTGGAAGGAATGGGCTACGCCTTCGGGCTTGTGCCGTTTACGTCAGCGGGCATCGGTGCTCCGCACATCAGAGAGCGGGCTTATTGGGTGGCCGAGTCCATTAGCGAGCAACGTCAAAAACTGTTACCAGGACTGGAAAAAGGTAATAGCGAGGAAGGAGGCTGGCCGTCAGCCAAACCTTCAGGACTTTGCAGTGCTGGCGGCATGGGTGACACCAACCTCACGCGACTGGAAGGACTCGGCGGGAATGACAGCGCAGCGGGATGGAAAGGACAGACTGGATCAGCTACCCCGCCAGGCGTACACATGCGGGCCCTTGAGGTTAACGGTTTTTGGCGAGATGCGGACTGGCTCTTTTGTCGAGATGGCAAATGGCGTCCAGTTGAACCCGGCACATTCCCGCTGGTTGATGGGGCTGCCGCACGCATGGGACGAGTCGAGCCCGGGGTGGCAAGAGTGGCAAGCAGCAACCGCGTCGGCCGACTCAAAGGCTATGGTAACGCCATAAACGCACAAGCCGCGGCTGAATTCATTCGAGCTTACTTGGAGGTTGCGTGAAGAAGCTATCAACCGAGCAGGAAAACGCTGTGCGTGATGTAGCCCGTCAATGCTCTGATGCCATTAAAAAAGCCCTGAAGAAGAAGCCGAAGCCAAGCTGGAACGTCGTTGTACCTCCGATTCTTAAGGAGTACCACGAGAAGGTAAAACCGATGGGCGTAAGTCTGGTGATGTTCAACAGCGTAATCGGACGCCTGAACGGGCGTTATGGAGTCGAGTCATGATCGAATTAACGTCGCGCCAGAGTGAAGTGTATGAAGCTATCAAGGTTCACATTGAGAAGGTTGGCTTCCCACCAACTTTAATAGAGCTTGCTGAACTGATTGGTTGCTCATCACCGAACGCTGCTGCTGAGCATGTGAAGGCGCTAAAGAAAAAAGGTTATCTCTCCATTGCTCCTGGCGCTGCCAGGGGGATCACTGTCGTCAAAACGGAACTGGATGCAGATCCTGTAACAATCATCAAAGACCTGTTATCCGGTGCAGGCAAGGCCAGAGATAACGCGGTTGAATGGCTGAAAAAGCAGGGAGTGAATGTATGAAACTGGTGCTCCCGTTCCCGCCGAGCGTAAACACCTACTGGCGAGCCCCGAATAAGGGGCCGTTAAAAGGCCGGCATCTGATCAGCGCCAAGGGCAGGGCATATCAAAGCGCTGCCTGTGTGGCTATCGTTGAGCAGTTACGTTTTCTTCCCAAGCCTTCAACTGCACCGGCAGCCGTCGAAATTATGCTTTACCCACCTGACGAACGACGCCGTGATATCGACAACTACAACAAGGCTCTGTTTGATGCGCTTACTCACGCTGGCATCTGGGAGGATGACAGTCAGGTGCAGAGAATGCTGGTGGAGTGGGGGCCGAAAGTACCTGGTGGGCGAGTAGAGATATCGATCAAGAAACATGAACCTCTGGCGGGTGCAGCCGCCTGATAAGTGGAGAAGAGCATGAATCAGATGAATATCACCGTAATGTGTCCGACCCATCACAGCGCCGCGATGGGGCATCAAATAACGATGTCCAGCCGTGAAATTGCGAAACTGGTCGACTCTCGCCACAGCAACGTCTGCGTGACAATCGAGCGACTTATGAACTCGGGCGTAATTGGGGGGTATGCTGCAATGCAGTACACCCATCCCCAGAACCAGCAGGTTTACCATTACTACGAAGTTAACAAGCGCGATAGCTACGTTATCGTCGCGCAGCTCTGCCCAGAGTTTACCGCCCGTCTTGTTGACCGCTGGCAGGAACTGGAGAGCGGGGCCGGGATGGTGGTTCCTCAAACACTTCCTGAAGCACTACGCCTTGCCGCTGACCTTGCAGAACAGAAGCAACGTCTGAGTGAAGAACTGGCCATAGCAGCGCCTAAGGCTGAATTTGTTGATCGCTATGTTAAAGCCACTGGCTCAATGACGTTCCGGCAGGTTGCCAAGCTCCTGAACGCCAAAGAGCCCGAGTTCGCGATGTTCCTCATTGAGAACGGCATCATGTACCGACTTAACCGCGTGCTTACTCCGAAGAGCAAACATATCGAAGCAGGGCGCTTTGAAGTTAAGACCGGGACTACCAACCAGACCAACTACGCTTTCAACCAGTCTCGCTTTACCGCAAAGGGGGTGCGCTGGATTGGCGGCCTGTGGGCAGAGCATATCGCTAAGGGGCAAATTTCGTGAGAGCCATACTGACACCTGAAGTTGCTCCGATGTCCGGTGTGGTGCTGTTCCGCCCCGGAAACGAACTGCTCTGGTTATTCCGACAGGGAAGGGTGGTGATCGAAAAGCCTTCGGAAGCAATCCTGCACCTGCCATCTGGGCTGATTCCGGAAGCGCACCAGCCGCTGACAGATGATGACAGTATGCAGGCTATTTTTGAGAATGAAAGGGTTATCCAGCGTGCTGGTGGCCTGAATGGGCTTGATGCCTGGCTGGAAAGAAAATTTGAATGTCAGTGGCCTCATACAGACTGGCATGCCAGAGACTTTACCGTGATGCGGCATGCACCCGGTAGCATTCGTCTTTGCTGGGGTTGTGATAACCAGTTACGTGAACAAACCACTGAAAGACTGGCAGGAATTGCCATGCAGAACCTGGTAAAATGGTTACTCGAAAGGGTGAATATTATGCTGGGATTCAGCGAAGACCACACCCTGACGCTTCCGGAGTTCTGCTGGTGGATGGTACGCAACGATCTGGTTGACCTTATTCCTGAATCAGTGGCGAGCAAAGCCCTCAGGATAAAGCCTGAATCGCATAATTCCGTAATGAGGGAAAGCGACATTGTTCCGTCGTTACCGGCGACTGAAATCCTCCAGGAGAAGGTGAAGAAGGTTGTCTCCGTTAAGGTAGACCCCGAGTCACCGGAATCTTTCATGCTTAGGCCAAAGCGCCGCCGCTGGGAGAACGAGAAGTACACCCGCTGGGTGAAGTCGCAGCAATGCAGTTGCTGCAATAACCCGGCAGACGACCCCCACCACCTGATAGGCCATGGGCAGGGTGGAATGGGAACCAAAGCGCATGACCTGTTTGTGATACCGCTGTGCAGAGCACATCACGACGAGTTGCACGCTGATCCTGTGGCATTTGAAGCGAAGCACGGCGACCAGTTGGTGCTGTTGTTTCGGTTTTTAGATCGTGCGCTGGAAATCGGCGTACTGGCGTAAGTGGAGACGCTCATGGACCTCGATAACGTTGTTAAATTCTTTGCCCCAAAAGGAATGCATATTTCCGATAGTGTTCGCGCTACTGCCAGCGAACAACTGACGGTTACTGATGTTATGGCTGCGCTGGGTATGACTCAGGCTGACGCAGGAATTGGCCTTGCTATGTATCTTGGTAAGGCCAGAGTCAGCAAGCAGGACAGAGAAGCTTCAATAAACTGGCTTGCTGAATATGCCAAGCAATCCGCGCCTTTTGCTGTACGCCGTCTCGCAGGTAAGAAATTTCCCCTCTGTATGCTCATCATGGCCAAGTTCGCCTATAACGACTATGCATCGTCAGCTGCTGATTTATCCGATTGTCCAAAATGCAACGGTAAAGGTCTAATTGAAAAAGTCGGTACGGTCACCAAAAGCCATTACACAATGAGGATTCCTCAGTGGGCAAAAGACCTCGGACAGTCGCCATCATCTTTTGAAAAGAAACGAGAGGTGAAGAACGTTGAGCAATCACTCTGCGCAAAATGCAACGGTACCGGGAAAATAAGTAAGCGCTGCCAGTGTGGAGGAACAGGTAAGACACTGGACCGCAAAGCAACTGAGCTGCAAGGCGTACCTGTTTATAAGGAATGCAAGCGCTGCGAAGGGCGCGGTTACAGCAGGCCAAAGTCATCTGTTGCTTACCGGGGAATATTCTCTGAGCTGCCAAGTCTTCCTGATCGCACCTGGCGCTACAGCTGGAAACCATTCTACGAAATGCTTGTTTCTCGCTGCTTTCAGGAGGAGAGCTATTCAAACACCCAACTGAAAAAAGTAACACGAAACGATAATTTGACGGATATCGCGTAATTTAACGTCACGATGCTTGCAATGTTGCCGTTTTTGATGTAATTTGACACTAACGATGGGCTTTGTATGTCCACGGTTAGAAAGAAAATATAAAAAACCTCGCTACGGCGGGGTTTTGTTGTTTCTAAGGGCTGCCAAATGGCGGCCTTTTTTGTTTCCCCTCGTTCTGAGAGGACTCACGGCAATAAGAGGGGGCTAAATGTCCGATCCTGTTTCTGGCACTACGGTAGCTGCTGGTGGTCTGATGGGGGCCAGCATGTTTGGCCTGGCAACCGGAATTGATTACGGTGTGGTGTTTGGCGCATTTGCTGGTGCGGTGTTCTACGTCGCTACGGCGGTTAATATCAGCCGCCTTAAACTGGTGGGCTACTTCATCACCTCATTTATCTTCGGTGTCATCGGTGCACCGCTGCTTGGCTCTTACTTCTCCAAATGGACGGGGTATAGCGACAGGCCGCTTGATGCGCTTGGCGCGGTAATCGTAGCTGCTATTGCAATTAAGCTGCTGACTTTCGTCAACAGTCAGGATCTGGGTAGCCTGTTTGGAATTCTCTCTCGTTTACGTGGTGGAGGGACCAGCAATGGTGGCAAGTGATCCTACAGCAATGGTGAACGCCCTTATCTGTGCGGTGATCGTTATTGCTTTGATGTTCTACCAGCGCGGTGGGGCGAGACATCGCCCTCTGATATCGCTGATGGCTTATTTCACGGTGCTGGTATATGCCAGCGTCCCTTTCCGTTACCTGTTCGGCCTGTACCATGAATCGCACTGGTTTGTGGTGCTGGTGAACGTCCTGATTTGTGCTGCCGTTCTCTGGGCTCGGGGAAACGTAGCGCGTCTGGTTGATGCACTGAGGCACTAATGAACCAATCACAATTTCAAAAGGCGGCTGGGTTAAGCGCCGAATTAGCTGTGCGCTGGTTTCAGCCAGTCAGTGATGCGATGAAAGAGTTTGGCATCACCAATCCGGTAGATCAGGCAATGTTCATTGCTCAGGCAGGGCATGAATCAGCTGGGTTCATTCTGCTGGTGGAGAGCTTCAACTATCGCATTGCTGGCCTTGTTAACTTCATCCGAGCAGGCCGCATCACTACTGATCAGGCAAACGCGCTTGGACGCCGCCCTGAAGAACGAACATTACCCATTGAACGGCAGCGAGCTATCGCTAACCTGGTATACAGCAAACGCATGGGGAACAACGCTCCCGGCGACGGCTGGTTGTACCGTGGGCGTGGACTTATCCAGATTACCGGCCTCAATAACTACCGTGATTGTGGGAACGGCTTGAAGGTTGATTTGGTTAAGCAGCCTGAACTGTTGGCCGAAGATGTTTATGCAGCCAGAAGCGCAGCGTGGTTCTTTGCTACTAAGGGATGCCTGAAGTATTCCGGCGACCTGATGCAGGTGACGAAGATTATCAACGGCGGCACGAACGGACTGGAAGATCGTCGCGCTCGCTTCGGGCAGGCCAAAACGGTACTGGTGTGAGGTTGATATGGGATTAGAAACAATCGTCGGTATTGCTGCCCTGATAATGGCGGCTATCGCTGGTGCTTTTGGCATTGGGCATTCACGCGGCACCAGCAAAGCGGAAGCGAAAGCAGACCAGCAGCGCACAGAAGAAAAGGCCGCAGCAATGAAAGCTTCAGCAGAACGCTGCGTAGAAGTCATTAAGGAGGCAAGGAATGTTCAGCAGACTATTAGCCGTATGCCTGATGACGATGTTAACCGCGAGCTGCGCGAATCGTGGAAGCGTCCCGGTGGTAGTTGATACTGCCTGCGAATGGGTAAGTCCAATCTACCTGACGGATCACGACATCGACGTTATGGACCGCCAGACGAAGAAAGACATCCTGGCGCATAACAAAGCGTGGCAGGCGAACTGCCAGAAACAGGAGTGAAGCATGCTGCTGTGTTCACATTCAATAGCGGGGATATTTCCATACCCACCCAAAAGAGAGACACAGATGAAAGTTCAGGACTTAAGTCGTGCCTATAGCATCTGGGAAAACATTCGAGAACTGCAAAAACAGCGCGATCTCATCGCTGGCGGAGGTGGTCTCGGTGTGACTATCCAGTCAGCATATCAGGATGCTGCCTTTGAAGAGGCAATCCGCCCTCATGCGGTAGCAGAGCTTGAACGTCGTATTGAGGAACAGAAAAAAGTCATCATCGACCTCGGTGTTTCTTTTGCTGACGGATAGCCATTACAAAGCTCACCTGCTGGTGGGCTTGATAATGGTTTCCATCAACAATGCATGAGGGTGACAGCATGACAATTTATCAGTGCTTATGCTGCGGTAGAGTAATTGAATACAGAGATTTAAAGCCTATTGATTACTTTCCATGGTGTCATCGGATGCCAATGCTAAGAAAAATCTAATCCTATCCCCACCAGCGGATAAGACAATCAATATACCCACCAGAGGATAAAGCATGGCAAGCATGCCTGGATCCGTTCATCACGAAGGGAAAGACTGGTACCCGTTCTCTGTTAACTTTTCCGATGCAGATGGGCGTTCTTTCTCCTTCACTATATACGCCGTAAACCGTGAGCATGCCTCCTATATTGTCCAGGAGATACGCGAGACGGCCACCCTCGGCGATCAAATTGATAGCATCGTAAAATAGCAGTAATGCCAATCACCCCATACAGAGGAACAGCAATGGCTGAAATCACGGTAACACCTGCCCAGCAAATCCGCTTAAACCTGCTGCAGAACTTGAACTACGACACTGCCGCCGCTGCAGACGCGATTAAGTTTGTTGGTGACGATCCGCTGAAGTATCAAATCTTCGTTAACCAGTTAAGCCGGGTAACATCTGAAAGCGGGCTGGTGGCCAGAACGACTAAAGCTATCAAAGAGTCGGAAGAAGCCCTGCTTCTGTTTGGAGTTGAATCTGGAAGTTAACTACTGAACCTTTCACCCCCATTAAAGAAGAATAACTTCGTAATGGGTGTGAAAGGGGCGTGCAACTTTTCTCAAACAACCAGTTTTGAAACCTCAAATATGAATGTGGCGATGGTTGCAAGGTTTGCAGAAGTCGATATGAATTCCATCAGCTTGGAGTTCTTCACGATTTGTAAACGTTTCTCTTCAGTTTCGTTAGGAGAGTGTCTCATCTCCTGTACAACTGATTTCAGCACTTCCTCCGGCGTGTTGGTATCTATACCGAGAGCCTTTAAAATTTCTGATTTTTTCTCATAAATATCAGCAATTGTCCCAACGTTATGAAGTGATGATGAATCAATGGATATATCAAAACCTTCTGGAGCCCTGACAATGGTTCCTACGTGCTGAACGATGCAACCTGTAATTTTTAAACCCATTTTTATGCCCTTTGTTGATTGAGCAATCAATTTATCATCTGGAAAACTAAAAACATAAAAGAGCAGGATCAACATATGCCGAAGGTCACAATTGATGGTGTTCAGTATGAACCTGCCAGCATAGTCTCCAGCAGAATCGGGATAGCAATCACTACTCATAATCGTCCTGAAGTGTTACTACGCGCGATTGAGCAGCACATGAAGCATCTTCCATCTGGTGCGCTGGTGGTTGTGATAGACGATGGCTCAAAGCCTGCAGCGGTAGTTCCCCACGGCGTGCAGCTGCTTCGCCATGAAACATCACTCGGCATTGTTGCTTCGAAGAACGCCAGTTTAACCGCGCTGATGGACGCCGGGTGTGAGCATCTTTTCCTTTGGGACGATGACGCCTGGCCCATCGCTGATAACTGGCACCTTCCATACATCGAATCACCCGAACCGCACCTGGCTTACCAGTTTCTCGATCTGGCAGGGACGAATAAGCTGAAGGATATGGCGGTCCTGTACCGGGATGATAAGCACATCGCTTACACCGGGCAGCGCGGCGTGATGCTGTATTACCACCGTAGCGCTATCGAGAAGGTTGGCGGTTTCGATCCGGTTTACGGTCGCGGCATGTACGAACACAGCGACCTTGCCCTGCGCATCCATAACGCTGGTCTTACGACGTGGGCTTACGGTGACGTCGTCGGTTCAGAAAAGCTGATTCATTCTCTCGATGAGCATGAGGCCGTGGAGCGTTCGGTACCGAAACCAGACCGGCAGGCGCTGGTGGAACGTAACGTTAAAATCCACAACGAACGGCGCGATACCGGGTTTACCGGTTATGTGGAGTACCGGCGGCAACGCGACGTGGTAATCACTACGTTACTGACCAGTCAGCCTGACCCTCAGCGCGGCACGAAAATGACGGCCTCGCCTGACATGCTGTCTAAATGGGCCTCATCGCTTCGGAATTGTGGCCGTATCGCGCTGGTGGATGAACTTCAGACGGCACCGGCAGACGTTGAGCTGCATCGCGTTTCTGACGTGAAGATGAATGTCTACTTCCGTCGCTGGCTGCATATCTGGCAGCACCTGCGCGATCACCCTGAATACCGGTTCGTCTGGTGTACCGATGGTACCGATGTAGAAATGCTCCGTGCACCGTGGGAAGAAATGCATCCCGGCACTGTATACGTCGGTTCTGAACCGAAGACCTACGCCGACACCTGGGCGAAACAGAATCATCCTGAGCGTATCTATCAGGAATTCATTGAAACGCACCGCGGCGATGTGATGCTTAACGCTGGTCTGCTGGGTGGAACCCGCACTGATGTAATGGCGTTCGCTCACGGCATCATCCGTCTTTACTACCGGATAGAGAGTTATCGTTTCTGGAAGAAAGAACAGGCTGGCGCTGCGGTGGGTGACATGCTGGCGTTCGGTATTGTCGCGCAGTTATTCGCTGACAGGCTGGTCACCGGCCCTATGGTTCATACCGTTTTCAAGACTGATGGTATCGGTAAGGAGGCGGCATGGTGGAAACACAAGTGAAGTTTGTTGTGGTTGGCCATCATAAGCGCATTGATGCAGCTAAGGAGCTATGCGGCATACTCGATGCTCACATGCTCATTGACTACGAAGACCATGGCGCGAACTGGAACCATCGACGCGCACTTGAGTGGGCAAAAGAGCAAGGCTGCCACGTTGTTGTGTTAGAGGATGATGCTCTGCCAGTGGAAGGATTTATCTCTTCTGTTTACGACTGGATTGAGCGCTACCCAGATTCACTTATCAGCTTCTATCTCGGTACAGGAAGGCCACCTCAGTATCAGCTTGAGATTGCATCGAAGCTTATCGCTGCTGATAAGTCTCGGGCTGAATTCATCACGCTCACGCGATTGATACACGGAGTCTGCTACTGTGTCCCACCAAAGCATATCCAGAAAGTGTTGGATAAATGGAGCCACAGTAAAGCTGCTGATTATGCCGTGGGTGATGCGCACGGAGGACCAGTCATCTACCCGTGTTATTCATTGGTTGATCATGCTGATGGGAAGCCTGTTGAACCTGCGAGAGATAAGCAACCAAGAACAGAACGCCGCAAGGCATGGAGGTTACATGTCTAAAGAAGAGTCAATTCCTTGTTATTTGAGTGTAGAAGAAAGAGATGTAGCTCAGATGCTAGGTGAAGCCTGGAACCTATATCTAAAACTTCCCGTAGAACACCCCAATGAGCGCATAGAGTTTTGTCAGGCTATCCATGCGTGTCAAAGCATCGTCATGTCTCGGCCTGCGGTGAGGGCATTAAAGGATATAAAAGATTCTGGAGCAACCGATGGGAAAACTAAAGACGCTGAAGCCGCGTCTTAAAGCTATCGACACCCGCCGCATTAAACCTGTATATGGCGAGAACCGCCGAGTAAGTGGAAGTGCAAGGGTTGGCCTTAAGCGCAGGATATATGTTCGTGATGGTGGCCATTGCTGCATGTGTGGACGCGTAGTAGATCTTCATGACAGTGAGCTTGACCACCGAATAGCACTGCAGTTTGGCGGTGAAAACGATGAGCGCAACCTGTGGACGCTGTGCATCGAGTGCCACTCAGGTAAGTCATCGCGTGAAGCATCAATGAACCAGCCTGACAGTGAGGCTCTGAAGCACTCAGTGCCGAAAGATAATTCACAAGACGGCATCGTAATTCTCTAACCAAACCCCGGGGGGGGGGTATTAGCGGGTGTCAACGCCGATCGCGCTGGACACCGCGCCCCCTCTCACGCACAGAAAAAATTCCCTTTTGGAGGGTGTTAACGTGTTAACAGGACAAAAGCGCAAATACGCACTGGCGCTGATGTCCGGTTCATCCCAGGCTGAAGCAGCCCGTAAGGCCGGTTATTCCGAGAAAACCGCAAGGTCACAGGGTTCACGGCTGGCAAAAGACCCGGATGTCATCGCGTTTATCAACAAGAAACGTGCTGCAGATCCATATGATGTACCGACCAGGGATGAAAGCACTGCACCACCTCCAGTAGTTAACAGCACAGTAAAAACCTTTGAAGACCCTCTCGAATTTCTTAAGTCGGTAATGAACGACACCACAGAAGAAATTGACACCAGAAAGGATGCGGCAAAGGCAATGTTGCCTTATCTCCATCCTAAGAAAGGTGAGGGGGGTAAAAAAGATGCCCGCCACGCCGCCGCGAAGGTTGCAGCCACTGCCAGTAAATTCGGTGCCATGGCACCACCAAAGCTGGTGGTCAACAATAAGGTGTAACGTATGGCTCAGTGGTCTACCGCCTGCCTCGATTGGGAACGGCGACTAATTGCCGGTGAGTCAATCATCCCGCCACCAATTTTCCCTGATCAGGCAGAGCAGGCGCTTGGTATTTTTCGTGAGTTGCGGGTTTCTGATTTACCAGGGAAGCCAACCTTCGGCGAATGTTCTGAGGAATGGGTTTTTGATTTTGTTAAGGTCATCTTTGGTGGCTACGATGCTGAAACAGGGAACCAGCTTATACGTGAGTATGGGTTACTGATTTCAAAGAAAAACACCAAATCAACCATTGCTGCCGGAATTATGCTGACCGCTCTCATACTTTGCTGGCGTGAGGATGAAGAACACCTGATCCTGGCCCCAACAAAAGAGGTTGCTGATAACAGCTTCAAGCCAGCAGCCGGAATGATACGGGCGGACGATGAACTTTCAGATATGTTCCAGATACAGGACCATATCAGGACAATCACGCATCGGATAACACGAAATACCCTCAAAGTTGTAGCCGCTGATACTGACACGGTTTCCGGTAAAAAATCTGGCCGCATCCTGGTAGACGAGCTCTGGTTGTTCGGAAAACGCTCTAATGCTGAAGCGATGTTTATGGAGGCGCTTGGCGGTCAGGTATCACGTAATGAAGGTTGGGTAATTTTTCTTACCACACAGAGTGATGAGCCTCCGGCTGGAGTTTTCAAGGAACGACTGGATTACTGGCGTGATGTCAGGGACGGGAAAATACTCGACCAAAAAACGCTGGGTATCCTATACGAATTCCCTGAGGAAATGGTTGAGAAAAAAGCATATCTCGACCCTGATAATTTTTACATCACGAACCCAAATATTGGACGCTCTGTCAGTGCTGAGTGGATAGCCGATCAGCTTCGTAAGAACCAGGCCAAAACAGACGGCACTCTTCAGCAGTTTCTGGCAAAGCACCTTAATATCGAAATAGGCCTTAACCTCAGGACAGACCGCTGGGCTGGTGTTGATTTCTGGGAGCCGCAAATCAGGCCAGTTACCTTCACCGATATCCTGCAGCGTGCTGAGGTTGCTACTGTTGGGATAGATGGCGGTGGACTGGATGACCTTCTTGGTCTTTATGTGATCGGGCGCGACAAAAACACCCGTGAATGGATTGGATGGGGGCATGCCTGGGCACATGAAATTGCAGTACGCCGCCGTAAAAGCGAAGAATCCCGTTTCAACGATTTCGTTAAGGCTGGTGATCTGACCATCGTTAAGCGCGTAGGACAGGACACAGAAGAAGTGGCTGAATATGTCAGTCGTATCAATGATGCGGAGCTGCTGGACAAAATTGGTATTGACCCTTCAGGAGTTGGTCAGATCCTTGATGCTCTCGTTGAGGCTGAAATACCTGAAGATTCGGTAGTTGGCGTGAGTCAGGGCTGGCGGCTTGGTGGTGCGATAAAGACCACAGAGCGCAAGCTTGCGGAGGGTGTTCTTATTCATGGCGGTCAGCCGTTAATGGCCTGGTGTGTTGGCAACGCAAGGGTAGAACCCAAAGGTAACGCAATCCTCATTACCAAGCAGGCCAGCGGGAAGGGGAAAATTGACCCACTAATGGCCCTGTTCAATGCCGTTTCGCTAATGGCTCTTAATCCCGAAGCGAAGAAAAAAGATTACCAGGTATTTTTCATATAAATCACACGTCAGTTAATGACCCGCTACGGCGGGTTTTTTCGTTTCTGGAGGACAGTAAATGAAGCTTGACCGCGCATGTACGATCATGACGGTGAAAGCTGTGGATGAGGACAAACGGATAATTACCGGGATTGCCTCCACACCATCACCTGACCGTGACGGCGACATTATGGACCCTGACGGCGCGAAGTTTGGTAGTGAAAACCCCTTTCTCTGGCAGCACGACAGAACCCAACCTATCGGGAACTGCTCTGCAAAGAAAGTGAAAGAGGGACTTCAGATCACGGCGCAACTTGTTAAACCAACATCTGACATGCCATCGCAGTTGGTAGCCAGGCTTGAAGAAGCATGGGCATCTATCAAATCAGGTCTTGTAAAAGGCCTCTCAATTGGCTTCAGGCCGATTAAATACGCATTTCTGGACTCAGGCGGCATCCATTTTCTCGAATGGGAGCTACTTGAAGTCTCTGCTGTAACGATCCCGGCTAACGCCGAGTGCTCAATTCAAACGGTTAAATCTTTTGACCGCCAGTTACTCGCCGCGCTTGGCACTGAGAAACCGGTAGTTAAAACCATAAATTCTGCTGGCGCTTCAGCACCGAATAAATCTTCTCAAAAAGGAAAACCAACGATGAATATCGCTGAACAGATCAAAAGTTTTGAAAACAAACGTGCGGCGCTGGCTGGTTCACTGAGCGAAATCATGAGCAAAGCTGCAGATGAAGGCCGAACGCTCGATTCTGAAGAAACAGAAAGCTACGACAACACATCGGCTGAAATCAAATCAGTAGACGAACACTTGAAACGTCTACGTGATATGGAAGCCAACATGGCATCTACGGCTAAACCAGTAACCAAAGCGGCCAATGGCGAAGTAACTGTTGTCAGCCAGGCCCCGGCTATCATTCGCGTTGAGCCTAAGCTGGAAAAAGGTATCGCGTTCGCTCGCTTTGCCAAATCACTGGCAGCGGGGAACGGCAGCCGTTCTGAAGCGCTGCAGATTGCAAAAAATCAGTACCCAGAAGACACAAAGCTTCATCACGTTCTGAAGGCGGCTGTCAGTGCTGGCACTACGACAGACCCAACATGGGCAGGCGCGCTGGTGGAATACCAGGATTATGCGCAAGACTTTGTTGAGTTCCTGCGTCCTCAGACGATTATCGGCCGCTTCGGTCAGGGTAATATCCCGTCACTGCGTCAGGTACCATTTAATGTCCGTATCCCTGCTCAGACTTCAGGTGGTTCAGCAAACTGGGTTGGCCAGGGTAAAGCGAAACCTCTGACAAAATTTGATTTCGCAACGATCACCTTCGGTTTCTCCAAAGTGGCTTCTATCGCGGTGCTTACTGAAGAGCTGATCCGTTTCTCAAACCCTTCAGCTGACGCACTGGTACGTAATGCCCTGGCGGAAGCGGTAATCGCACGTCTGGATACAGACTTCATTGACCCCTCTAAAGCGGCGGTTGCTGATGTTTCTCCAGCATCCATCACCAACGGCATTACTGCTATCCCTTCAACTGGTGACCCGGATGCCGATGCCTCCGCTGCGTTCGGCCAGTTCATCACAAACAACCTGCAACCGAATGGCGCGGTATGGCTGATGTCAAGCACTACGGCACTTACTCTGTCTATGCGTAAAAACGCGCTTGGTCAGAAAGAGTACCCGGATATGACCATGCTTGGCGGTACATTCCAGGGGCTGCCAGTTATTGTTTCTCAGTACGTTGGTAATCAGCTGGTACTGGTTAATGCGCCTGATGTGTACCTGGCAGATGATGGTGGTGTTGCGGTGGATATGTCTCGCGAGGCTTCTCTGGAAATGCAGAGTGCGCCGACCCATGACAGCACGACACCAACTGGTGTTGAACTTGTATCCATGTTCCAGACGAACAGCGTGGCAATTCGAGCTGAACGCTGGATTAACTGGAAACGCCGTCGCGATGCAGCCGTAGCAGTTATCTCTGGTGTTGATTACAGCACTGGGTCCACAAGCTAAACAGGAGGGCGGGGGAAACCCCGCCATTTCAGATGGCAAAAATCAGATACCTTCAGCGTACACATGACTCATTGCCAGGCGATGAGAAAATTGTGAATGACCAGTGCGCAAAGGTACTGGTTCTGCTGAAAAAAGCGGAATACGTAACCGGCAAAAAAGCAGAGGTGCGTAAAAACAAAAAAGAAAACGCGGAGAATGGCTGATGTGGAACCCTTTTAGACGGAAAGAGAAAGCACTACAGCAACCACCATCCGGCGTATGGACTCCACTTTTTTCTTACGTTCGTGAGCCATTTGGTGGGGCATGGCAGCGTAATATGGAAGTAAGGAATGAAACTGTACTTTCATACTATGCAGTGTTTTCCTGCATTACGTTAATAGCAAGTGACATTTCTAAGATGTCACCTGCTATTCAGTCAAAGGATTCTAACGGTATCTGGAAGGATGTTTCTGATGCCAGTTTCGATACTCTTATCACCAAACCAAACCAGTTTCAGAACACGATTCAGTTCTTTGAAACATGGATGAACTCTAAGCTTTCACGCGGTAATACATACGTGATGAAGGTAAAAAACAGTGCAGGAAAGATTACAGAACTTCGCATTCTTGATCCGGATAAAGTTATCCCTCTGGTTGCTGATGATGGCTCTGTATTTTATCAGATTAGCCCTGACCAGATTAGCGGCCTCCCTACACAGGTTACGGTGCCGGCACGAGAGATCATTCATGACCGTTTTAACTGCCTGTTTCACCCACTGATTGGTATTTCACCTATCTACGCCTGTGGCTTGGCTGCAATGCAGGGTAAACACATTCAGGAAAGTTCAGCATTCTTCTTTAAAAACGGCGGTAAGCCCAGCGGCGTGATTACCATCCCTGGCGCTGTTGATGCTGAAAAAGCAAAAGAAATTAAGGCGGCATGGGATGTAGGTTATACCGGTGAGAACGCAGGTAAAACTGGGCTGCTATCTGGTGGAGCTGAATATAAAGCAATTACCATGTCTGCAGTGGATGCACAGACGGTAGAACAGCAAAAACTTTCTGCTGAAATGGTTTGCTCAGCATTTCACGTACCGGCATATAAGGCTGGAGTCGGTGAAATCCCAAGTTCTGACAACGTGGAGGCACTTGAACAGCAATACTATTCACAGTGCCTTCAGGTGCTCATTGAGTCAATTGAGGCATTGCTTAAGGAAACCTTCGAACTTGGCCAAAATAAGCGTGTTGAGCTTGATATTGGAGCATTGCTGCGCATGGATAGCGAACGCAGAATGAAAGCACTTGGTGAAGGGGTTAAAAACACAATTCTTACACCTAACGAAGCAAGAAAAAGTGAAAACCTTCCACCTGTTGAAGGTGGAGATGCTCTTTACCTGCAACAGCAAAACTTCAGCCTCCCTGCACTTGCAAGGCGCGATGCGTCAGATAACCCATTTGGTAAAAATACTTCTGATCCTACGCCACCTGCGAAATCAGCCATTTCTCTGGTTGAAAAGTCATTCGTAAAAACTTCACTGAGAGGGATTATTAACAATGGATGAGCGCGAATTATCTATCATTCAGGCGATCGGTGAAGAGGTGAGGGATATCATCACCGCTATGAAATCTCAGCTTGAAAGGGAAGTGAAGAGTCTCGTTACTGATGCGGTGAAGGCTGCTGTAGCTGATATTCCAGCACCGGTAGTGCCAGAGTTGCCTGACATTACGCAACTGGTAGGCGATGCGGTTAAGTCCGCCGTGGCCGAGATTCCAGCACCGGTAATTCCTGAGCTTCCTGACGTTACGCAACTGGTCAACGATGCGGTGAAGGCCGCCGTTGCCGAAATTCCGGCACCGGTAATTCCTGACCTGCCTGACGTTATTCAACTGGTCAACGATACGGTGAAAGCCGCAGTCTCCGAAATTCCAGCACCGGTAGCTCCTGATCTGCCAGACGTTACGCAACTGGTCAACGATGCGGTGAAGTTGGCTGTGTCTGAGATTCCTGAACCAGTCATCCCCAGCGATGGTCGCGATGCACTGCAAATTGAATTAGAACCGTGCATTGATGAAACAAAATCCTACCCGCGTGGAACATATGCAACTCACAAAGGAGGGCTATGGCGTTCTTATCAGAAGACCGATGGAATGCGCGGATGGGAATGCATTGTGGACGGTGTCGCCGGGGTCAACATCCAGCAGGATGAAGAACGTCTCTTCACTATCTCACTTGAAAAAGCTAGCGGACTTGTTGACGTAAAAACCTTTGCTATCCCGGTCACCATTTACCGCGATGTATTTAAGGCGGGTAAAGAGTACGAACCTGGAGACACCGTCACCTGGGCTGGTTCGCTATGGCACTGCAATAAAAAAACTGCAGATAAGCCAGGTGAACCAGGTACAAAAGGTTGGACGCTTGCAGTTAAAAAGGGGCGGGACCTGAGGGATAAACCATGATTGAACTGGTAGACCTTGACGAAGCAAAGCTTCACCTTCGAATTGATGATGATTATGGAGACTCCGATCTTGAGATGAAAATACAGGGCGGAAGCGCTGCCATATTGTCTTTCATTCAGGGAAGTCGTGAGCTCGTTGTAGATAGTTCCGGGGTTCTGGTAGAGGGAGAGCCGCTTAAGCGTTGCCAGACAGCCTTGCTTGTTTTGCTGGGCTATCTGGACAGGAACCGCGGCGGTGAGGAAGAAGAAAAACTGAAGCAGGGTGAACTCCCTTACGCTGTCACCATGCTTATTTATGACCTTCGAAGGCCGACAATAATTTAAGGAGTTGATATGGCTTGTGCAGGTTGTGCCCGCCGCCGTGAATGGATAAAAAAATGGATGAAAAAAGCCTATGAACGAGCAACTCGTAACAGAACTCCTGGCAGCGCTAAAAGCCCAGACAGCAGCTCAGACAAAACAAACTGAGGCAATTAACCGTCTGGCCAACTCGAATGAGTCACTTTGCAAATTGATAATGCAAACGCTGGCCGAAGAAGTTGAAGAGGATAACCTCCCTCAGCAAACTTACCTGAGTGACAGAAAAGTGAGGTGAAGATGAACCTCGGAAAATTGAGGCACAGGATCAGCATTGAGCGCAGAACAGGCGTGCAAAACCCTTCTACCGGCGCTATGTCATATTCCTGGGAAAAAATTGCAGATGTTTATGCTGAAGTAACACCTGTTTCCGTCAAAGAGTTCATCACCTCTCAGGCCGCTAATGTTGAGTTAATTGCCCGCGTCAAAATACGATATCGGGAGGATATTAAGAATCAGGACAGGATTACTTTCCGAGGAAAAATTTACGCGGTAGAGGGGATTCTTCCTGATCCTGATAGTGGGCTTGAATACCTCACTCTCCCATGTTCTCAGGGGGTGAAAGATGGCTGATGGTGTTGAAGTTAATATCGAAGGGCTAGATTCTCTCCTGGGTAAAATGTCAGCGATAAGTGAAGTTACACAAAGCAAGGCCGGAAGACTAGCGCTAAGAAAAGCTGCCAACATCATCAGGGATAGAGCAAGAGGTAATGCACAAAGGGTCGATGACCCCCTAACGCGAGAGGCTATTTATAAAAACATTGTCGCTAAATTTGATAACAGAAAATATCGACTTACCGGAGACATAGGTTTCAGAATCGGTGTTTTAGGTGGTGCCAGAGCCAACGTAAAAGCCAGAGACCAAAGAAAATCTGACAGACGAAGATCCAGACTAGGACAAGCATTTCTGGAAAGCATGGGTGAAATATCTGGTGCAGGGAAAGGAAACCCCGGAGGAGCAACTTATTATTGGCGTTTTTTGGAGTTTGGAACGGAGCACGCACAAGCTCATCCAATATTGAGGCCAGCCATGAATGGTGTGGATATGCAAGTTATCAGCACTTTTTCTTCTGAATTTGAAAAGGCCATTGATAGAGCAATCTCGCGCGCTCAGAAAAAAGGAGTGCCAACATGATCCCCCCGATATTTCCTGTTTGTGCAGCAAGCCAGGCGGTAACAGATCTTCTCGGTTCTGACCCGGTTAGGCTTTATCCATTTGGTATGCAAAATGACAATGTCACTTACCCTTATGCAGTGTGGCAGACCATACCAGGTGGAGAGCCAGAAAACTTCCTCAATCAGATCCCTGATATTGACCGCTTCTCCCTGCAGGTTGACATTTATGGCAATACTGATGAAGAAGTCATTTCAGTAGCAAAAGCAATCAGAAATGCAATCCAGACTAAAGCCAATATTACCCGCTGGGGTGGACAAACTCGCGACCCCAATACCAACCGTTACCGATATTCATTTGATGTCGACTGGTTTGTAAAACGATAAACCAAACCCTTCCACTCACCGGCCTTGAGCCGGTTTTTTTATTTCCGGAGATAACTATGTCAGTAGTGACTCAAGGCACACAGATGTATGTGCTCGCGAATGGTGTCGTGAGCGAAATTGAATGTATTACTTCGTTTTCACCCGGCAGTAGCCCTGCTGATCAGATTGAGGATACCTGTCTCAGTGAACGGAATACCCGCCAGTACAAAAAAGGCCTGCGTACTCCTGGACAGGCTACCGTTGCTCTGAACGCTGACCCAGCGAACGATAGTCACCTTTTGCTGAGCAACCTTGCTGAATCAAATGACCAGGCGAATTTAACATTCGCGATTGGCTGGGCAGACGGTGAATCAGTTCCGACTGCGGCGACCACGAGCGATCCTGATGCGGTTGATGGTTTGGTTCTTCCAGACGACCGTACCTGGTATGTATTCCAGGGTTATGTATCTGACTTCCCGTTTGACTTCCAGGCTAACACCGTTGTTCAGACATCCGCGACTATTCAGCGCTCTGGTCAGGGCGTATGGATCCCGAAAGCGCAACCAACTAGTTAAGTTCTATTTAACCTGAGCGGGGGAAACCCCGCCTTTTGACGGAACAAAGAAATGAAACTGACGCTCGACACGATTAAAAATGTAGGTGCATTTACGGGCCGCCCGGTAGAAAAGGAAATTGAGTGGACCGACAAGGACGGCAATAAGCATGTGGCCACCACTTATGTTCGTCCTATGGGTTTTCATGCGGCAAAGTTCGACATTCTTTCCGTAACTGGGAAATCGGACGGTGTTGCTGGACGCATTGCATCTTCAATTTGTGACGAAAATGGCGATCCTGTGTTCACTCCTGATGATATTACCGGTCATGCTGACCCGGAACGTGGCGCACTGGACGGAAGCCTGACAATTGCCCTGCTCGTAGCAATACAGGAAGTTAACTCTCTGGGAAAGGAGAGCTCAGTGCAGAAGACGAATTCTGGTGTGAATTAGTTCTCAATGGCATAGGTGGAAGAACCATTACTGAAGCCCAGGAGTTATTGAGCATCAGGGAGTATCAAATTTGGTCAGCGTACCGTTCTAAATTTGGCAGCCTTAACCCAATGATGCGTACCGAATGGGCTGCCGGTTTGGTTGCTTCTGTGCTGGCAAACGTCAACCGGGGTAAAGATACCCCACCTTTCAGAATTACCGACTTCACCCCCCACATCAACGCGCCCGCGATCACTCTCGAAGAGGCCATGAAGGAGTGGACATAAATTATGGCTGGGAAAAATCTCGGTACACTCACAATCGACCTGATTGCAAAAACGGGTGGATTTGTTGCAGGTCTTAATCAGGCAGAACGCGCCTCAGCAAAGTGGAGTAAACAGGTACAGGATGATGCGGCATCAGCCAGTGCGGCGCTGGCTGGTATTGGTGCGGCAGCTGTAACTGCTGGTCTGGCCGTAGGTGCGGCAGGGTTTCAGTTGCTGAAAAGCACTTCAAAGCAGATCACAGAAACAGATCGCTGGGCAAAATCTTTACGGATATCAACACAGGAGCTTTTAGCCTGGCAATTCGCTGCTGAAAAGGCAGGCGTATCCGGCGATCAGATGGCCGATATCTTCAAAGATATTGGCGATAAGATTGGCGACGCGGTTTTGAACAAGTCAGGAGAGGCTGTTGATGCGCTAAATGCGCTTGGCCTTTCTGCTGAGAAATTATCAAAAGTAAGCCCTGACAAACAGCTTCTGGCGATTGGTGAATCACTGAGTAAGATCGGGACCAATGCCGAAAAGACTACCATTCTGGAAAGTCTTGGTAACGACCTTTCAAAACTTCTTCCGCTGTTTGATAACAATAATGAAAAACTGAAACAGTTTATTGATCTGGCAAAAGACTACGGAGTAGCGCCAGACCCTTCATCAATAGATGATCTGGTGAAGGTGAACCAGTTATTCGAAGACATGGAAGCTCAGGTTGCTGGCCTGAAGATGGAGATTGCAGCTGGTCTGGCAAAAGTTGACCTTACACCATTGCAAAACTCTCTCGATAAGCTTCACGACGTACTGACCGATCCTGTGGTATTGCAGGGCATTTCTGATCTCGTCTCTGAGGTCGCTGAGCTTGCCGGGTGGTTGGTTAAGGCTGCCGGAGGAGCAGGGCAACTGGCAGCAAGTACAAGGAACCGGTTTGCTGCTTTAAGCGGGAAAATCGATCTCACAAATATCGACCAGGTTAATGAGAGAATCGCTTACCTTCAGAAAAATATTGAAGGTCGAGATGGAATGTATTCCCAGGGTAAATCCATGTTTGCATGGATTACTGGTGGCGATGACAGCGTTAAGGCATTGAATGATGAGTTAAACGATCTGCTAAAAACTAGGGACGAACTAGCAAAACCAAAGCCAAGTAATCTTCCTCTCGGGGCCGCCACCGTAGGGACAGACAAGCCATTTGCTCTTCCACCTGGTGGCACCAACGGTAAAGTCACCCCTGATGCAGGTGCAAAAAAACTTGAGTCTGCATTCAAGGCGCTGGAAACAAGTTATCAGCGTCAAATCGCGTTAATAGACGTAACAGGGAAAAAAAATCAGGAAGTAACTGAGGTTGAAAAACTCAGATTTGATTTAACAACTGGCAAGCTAACCGGCATTAATGCCGCGCAGCAGGAGAGGCTTCAGCAATTAGCTACTGAGGTTGACAGGCTGAATGCTCTCAAAAAGGCCAATGAAGAAAATCTGAAGCTTGCAGAGTTCGCAGCAAATCTCAGAAAGCAAAATCAAAACGATAAGTCTGCCAATGATGCAGATTTTGTTGGTGCTGGCATGGGCAAGAAAACCCGTCAGCGCATGCAGGAGTTACTGGATATCCAGAGCGGGTTTCTTGAGAAACAGGCCGATCTCCAGAAGCAGTATCAGAGTGGAGATATTACAAAATCACTGTATGACCAAGAGACTCAGGCGCTGCAGGATGCACTGAATGAACGTCTCGAAATACAGGAGGATTATTACCAAAAATCTGATGACAAAATGGGGGACTGGCAAAGCGGAATATTCGACTCGTTGAATGATTATGCTGAGAAGTCTTCTGACTATTATCAGATTGCTGCCGATGGGATGACATCTATTCTTGATAGCGCAACGTCTTCCATAGCAGATAACCTTCAGGACTTAATCACCGGGGCTGAAGATATAGGTGATTTCTTCAGTAATATTTTTGCTGACCTTGGCCAGGTTGTTATTAAAACACTCACTGAAATGGCGGCGCAGTGGCTGGTGTACCAGGGCGTTCAGTTGCTGGTTGGTAAAACTGCTCAGGCTTCTGCAGCAGGAACGCTTATAGGTAATGCTCAGGCTACATCTTTCCAGGCTCAGCTCGCAGCCTACGCATCAACAGCGGCAATCCCTATCGTTGGCCCAGCGCTTGCGCCTGCATCAATGGCTGCAGCTGCAGCTATAACTGCTCCCCTGGTAGCAGGTGTCAGCGTATCAGCCCTTTCCGGTATGGCACACGATGGTATTGATAGCGTTCCTGAAACCGGGACATGGTTGTTGCAGCAAGGTGAGCGAGTTACTACGGCGAAGACCAGTGCAAAACTGGATGCAACGCTTGACCGGGTAAATAAGCAGACCAGTGAGGGCAATGGGGGAACATACGCACCTCAGATTTATGTGAATGGGGATCCTGATGCCAGAACAATCGAGATGCTAAAGCAAGCTGTAAGGGATGGCGCTCAGCTCGGCTATAAGATGGTGAATGACGATCTGGCAAGCGGGAAGGGTAAGACATCAAAATCTCTTTCTGGTGGCTGGGGAGTAAGGAGAAAGGCTGGCTAATGGCAATCACAACCAACATTACCTATCCGCACGATTATCTTCCCGTTCCTCTTCAGGATGGATATGGATTAAAACCAGTAAGCCCGCTACTTCGTACCACTCTGACATCAGGACGAGCAAGGCAGCGCCGCCGTTATATGTCCACCCCGACTATGGCCAGCGTAACCTGGACGCTTACTGAGAAGCAGGCCCAGACCTTTGAAGCATGGTTCAGGGATGCCCTAACTGATGGTGCGGCATGGTTCAACATGAACCTCCGTACTCCGGGAGGTGAATCACCAAAGGTCTGCCGGTTCACGGATATCTATGATGGGCCGAGTCTCATCGGCGGTAATTACTGGCAGTACACTGCAGAGTTAGAACTCTATGATCGTGCAATTTTACTTCCTCCTCCATGGGGTCAGTTCCCGGAATTTATTTCCGGGATGGATATTATCGACCTTGCGCTTAACAGGGAGTGGCCAGAATCATGACTGTTTTAAATAGACTCTATGCGAGCAGTGGTAGTGAAGTGATCTTAGATACTCTGCAAATAACGGTTGGCGGTGTCGATTACTGGTTAACACGTGGATGGGATGATGTAACGGTGACTCTGGAAGACGGTAGGCAAGCGACCTTTATCGGATCAGCGATTGATATTGCTTTGCCAGCTCGTAACGCTGACGGTACGCAGGATTTGAAATTTGCCATCAGCAATATTGACGGGGTTGTTTCAACAGCTATCAGGAATGCTCTCGATAGTCTGGATAATGCCAGTCTGACATTTCGGCGTTATGTTTCTTCAGATCTGTCAGCACCTGCTGCTCCACCATATACGCTCGCTATTAAAAACGGGTCATGGACAGCAACAGAGGTACAGATTACCGCAGGGTATATGAATATCCTTGATACCGCCTGGCCTCGTTACCGTTACACACTTCCGGACTTCCCTGGTCTTCGTTATCTGACGTAAGGACTACCCATGTTTAATCCTGATAAGTACCGTTCAGTCACCTGGCTGAAAGGCGGCCGCGTTTACCCAGAGCTTGACTGTTTCGGGATAGTTAACGAAATCCGCCGTGACCTCGATTTGCCTTTGTGGCCTGAGTTCTCCGGGGTGACAAAGGACGATAACGGGCTTGACAGAGAAGCTCGTGGTCTGATGTCTGAACTGACTAAATGTGAGCCAACTCCCGGGGCCGGTATTGCATGTTATTCTGGCGGAATGGTCACGCATGTTGGTATTGTCGTCGATATTGGCGGTTCTCTGTATGCGGCTGAGTGCAACCCTAAATCCAATGTCACATTCCTTCCTCTGTCTCGTTTTGAACGTCGTTTTGTGAAAGTGGAGTATTACCAGTGACAATCAGAATTTACCCGTCAAGGCTGCCAGGCGAGCCACTGGAAACTCACGAACATTGTGATGTTAGCCTTGCAGGTTGGCTTGCCGATAATATTGATGGATGGACTCTAGACAGAGAACACCCAATTACCATAGAGGTAAATGGTAAGCCGGTATCACATGCCGAATGGCCATCCATAAAAATTAGTCCAGAAAGTGACGTAAAAATTTACCCCATCCCATATGGTACTGGTCTTGAGATTGCTGCCTGGGCAGCAGTAGCAGTTGCTGTAGCAAGTGCTGCCTATTCCATCTACATGATGAGCAATATGCAGACCGGAGGCTATAGCCAGCCTGGTAATGGCGATCAGATTGATCTTAACCCGGCAAAAGCGAACAGTGCGAAACTTGGTGATCCTATCCGAGAAATTTTCGGTAAATACCGAGTATGGCCAGATTACGTAGTACAGCCTGTCAGCCGGTTTGTTAATGAAAAAAACTTGGTTACCGATATGTTTCTGAATGTCGGTGCCGGTTATTTCACTTTACCAGCATCTGAATGGCGTATCGGTAACACGCCTTTTGCGGCATTTGGCGATGACGTTTCCTATACCGTCTATCCGCCTGGCGCTGATGTATCAGCAGATAAACGCACAGAAAACTGGTTTAACTCACCTGAAGTAGGTAACACAACATCCGGTACTGCAGGCCTTGATCTTGGAACAAGTGGTCCAGAAAACGTGAGTGTCGTAGCGGATGCATTACTTTTTAATACCAATACAGTAACGCTGATTGGTTCGACAATTACAGAGGATACTGAAATTCCATCATCCTGGACGGTTGGAACCATTATTGATATTGAAGCGCCAGACACCTACACCATTGAAATAAATAACGGTTACAGCGTCATTTATGGTTCAGTATCTGAAATGGCCCCGGTTGTTGGAATGGCAATGACGCTGGAGGTAAACAACGATACGTTTGAATTGTTTGTTGCGGCTTACAGCCCAGCTGTACCTGCAGTTCCAGGAGTCGGCGGCAACACCGCGAGCATTGCGGCCAGCGCGTCACCTACAACGTATGATTTCAGTAGCACGCCACAAACATTCACAATCACATGGAAATCGGTAACTTACACCGTTTCGCTGACCAGCAACTACGTCACCATGAGTGGGCTGGTAAATGCAATAACAAGCCAAATCAATGCATCTGGTTTGAGGGCCCGTGATAATTCCGGCCGCGTAGTGATCGACGAACAAAGCAGCCCATTTGCTGGTGGCTCAATCACCCACAGTCCATTGCCTGTCAGTGTATTTGGAAGTTCACCAGTTGATACCGCAGGGGTAAAATCAACGGGCGGAACTGCAGCGGTGCCAGCCAGCATCAGCCTCGCTTATGATTCGGCTACTGGCACAAAGTTTGCCGGAATACCTGTAGGACTCCAGCGCCTGACTTTATACCCAACCGATTACAGCTATAAAATTACTGATATTTCAGGCCTCACAATTACCGTTGGCAGGGTTCTTGTTTCTGTTGATTCATCAGGAAATCCTGTTACCACTGATGATCCTGCATGGACAGGGTTTATTCAACGAACGGTTCTTGATGGTTCGGTAACCGGCGTGAACGACGATTATGACTGGGTTGGCCCGTTCCTGTCATGTCCTGATGGAGAAACGACAGACTGCATTGAGGTTAACCTTAACTTTCAGAATGGCCTGGCCAAATACAACAGCAAGGGCAAAAAGAGATCCAAGACTGTAGGCATCCTCATTCAGTACCGGATTTCGGGAGCAACAGACTGGACGACTCTTGAGTTGTCGTATACCAGAAGTGTTGAAGATCAGATCGGATTTACACGGGTAATTAATGTGGACCCTGGTCAGTATGAAGTCAGGATGAGACGCAAGGAAGCGCCAGCAGGAGGTTCTACCCGCGATCAGGTCTACTGGCAGGCAATGCGGTCAAGACTTCCAAAGCGGCCAACGAGTTACCGGGATATAACTACAGTAGCGCTGAGCGTCAGAACGGGTAACCGACTTGGTGCTCAGTCTGACAGGCGTATCAATGTCACGGCCACCAGGCAATATGAAGAAGGTGAACCGCGCAGCATCAGCGCAGCTCTTTATCACGTACTCAAATCACTTGGGTATCAGGATAATGAAATTGACAGAGCTGCTATAGACGCGCTTGAAACAACCTACTGGACACCTCGCGGTGAGAAATTCGATTTCGCTACCACGGATACAGTCTCTGCACTGGACATGCTTAAAACCATCACTGGCGCTGGCATGGGCTATTTCCTTCTTTCTGATGGCATGGCTTCAGCCGGAAGGGAAGGTATTAAGCCATGGGCCGGGATGATCACGCCACAGGAAACGACTGCCGAACTGACAACATCATTCAAAGCACCGAATGAAGACGATTATGATGGCGTTGATGTGACGTATATTAACGAGCTCACCTGGGCAGAGGAAACTGTTCAATGCCGATTGCCTGATAAGCCCACTCCTGTAAAAGTAGAGAATTTCAAGTTAGATGGCGTTCTTGACCAGGATAGAGCTTATCGAATAGGTATGCGTCGTTTGTTGGGATATCAACTGCAAAGGCTTTCTCATGACACATCAACTGAGATGGATGCACTCTGTTATGAGTTTATGGACAGGGTAATTCTTACTGATGATATCCCTGGAAACCATACCCTAAGTTGTCTGATCGAGAAAATGAGTTATAACAGTAGCATTATAACTCTTACACTCAGTGAAGCGCCTGACTGGACTTTCCCTAATCCTCGTGTCGTTATTCGTGATCAGGAAGGCAAGGCATCTAATTTGCTTGTTCCAACCAGAGTCAATGACTTTACGCTCACAGTTCCATATAGCAGTACTCTTGCACCTGAAACATGGATAATGGGTGATCCTTCAGTAGAGCCTCCCAGGATTTTGTTTTGTTCCTCTACACGTGTGGGTTACGACGCTCTGATAGGAGAGATATCTCCAGGAAGTGACGGTACTAACGATGTTTCAGCAATTCAGTATAACCCCTCTAAATATCAATATGACGATGCAACTTACCCAGGTAATGTTGCATAAAATGAAATTGCAATCAGACCCGCTTCTGCGGGTTTTTTTATGCCCGGAGCCTGCATGACTACTTACGCCACAAACAATCCTTTGGGTTCACAAGACCCAAGAGATCTATATGATAATGCTGAAAATCTTGATCATAGAGAAAACGACCTTGTAAATGAAATTTGGCCAGACCGTCTGGGTAGAAATCGCTATACATGGCATGGTATAGAAGAAGAGGCTAAGCGCGCTATTATAGGACTTGGCTGGAATCCAGTAGGTACTTTCCAGATTGGTACAACCATAAATACTGCCGTGGATATCATCCAAGACTCTTCAACAGATATTTGGTATCGATGGGATAATTTACAGACACTTCCAAAAACAGTGCCTGCTGGGTCAACGCCTTCTTCTTCTGGTGGTACTGGTCCAGGCAAATGGCAACCCGTGGATGTTGCGGACGTTCTTCGCAAAGACCTTGCAAAGCCTACTGGGGCAGACATGGTAGGTGCGACAAATACAGATGGCACAACTCGTACCGTCCAGGAGTTCTTGCTGGCGAATGATAGTGCTGAATATCGCGCTCAGAACATCGCGAAACTGGCGGCTGTGAATTACAAAATACGCACCCTTCAGCCCGTGACTGTGTTATTTCAGGGCGATTCAATCACGGCTGGTTACGATGTTGGGTCGACCGATAAAGTGCCTGCGGAAAACGGCGACTGGGCGACACATGCCTCAATGACGTATCCAAAGCGTTTCGTTGATTTCATGCTTGAGCAGTGTGGTGTGACTGTCACTCCAGTATACCGGGCTATTTCAGGCTATACAGCACAACAGGCAGTTAACGAACCTCTGTGGCAGACAAACCCAAACTGCGACCTGGCATTTGTTATGTACGGCATTAATGACTACAGCGGGACTGCTGGATCCACCCATGAAAGTTATATGGCGGCAATGGAAACGCTGATCCGCCGACTCATTAAATGGGGTTGTGGCGTTGTTGTTATGACTTGCGGAGCTGGCGGGCAAGGTGCGCGCAACCCCGGTTACCAAATATGGGCTCAGCAGGCAAAAAACATGGCCAAAGTTTACGGCTGTCGTTTTTTTGACGCGCATGAAGTCCACTACAACCGTCTCTACGGCACAGTACAAAGTGATAGCCTTCATTTCAACTCAATAGGTTATGCGCGTATTGGGGAAGCGTTAACTTCGATGTGTGGCGCTGGTGGCTTGCTTGATACCTATGAGCCGGTCCGACATGAAGTGCAGATCTGGGGCGGTAACACTGATAATCATATTGGTTACACTAACCCTGTCGGTAATATAGATTTGGGCTATGCGAGTGGCGCATACACTAATCCAGGTATTACTGGCATTCTGGCAAATAATAAAGCTTGCCTGATGGCGTATCACTTCTATCAGGACTGCGAGGCGTTAGAGGTAGATATTATTGGTAGTTGGGCTGATGGAGGATTACAGGTTATATCAGGTGACTGGTATCGCGGGTCTGTAACATATTACCGAGACAGTATCACGATTAATAATGAGAGAAGCCAAGGCTTTAAGGGAAGTTTTGCAAATAGCCTACTTTATAACAAGGATTCCACCAGGGCTGGACAACCGAAATTCGTCGGGACGCTGTATGGAAAGGGATGGAAAACAGTAACTATATTCAACAAAACAGATGGCACTTCTCCTACTGATCAGTTTATCCAGATGTTTACCGTAAGGCCAGTTAACTTGCGTAAAGCAAACCCGGTGCGTCGTGGGCAGCAGTGGGGGAATATTGGAGTAATTCGACAGATGCTCCCTGATTCTATAGGTGCTAACACAGGCGACCCGACTCCGATCACATGGTCAACTGTAGTGCTTCCCATGCCTGATGCGCTTAAGGGAACGGCTCGAGACAACAAAGCATCGCCATTTGACTGCGGGGTAGCAAGAGTGATCCTGAAGGCTACTGGCGGGACGTTTGCTAACCATCTAATGGAAGGGTTGCTTTATAAAACCGCGAGCGGTGTTGATACTTTTACGTTCACACCAACTTATCAGTCTGGCGCGGTGGCTGACTGGCCCGTGTTTACGTTCACAAAATCACAGAAAGCCATCTCAAATCTTTACACCGCAAACCAGGTGGCTCCAAACATGCCATTGCGTGATGTACCATTTGTCGCGAATGATGTAGCTAACGGTTCTGGCCGCCCAGATCTGGGAGACTGGCTGTCAATAAGAGCGGACTGGACTGCAGTTTCAGGAGGGCAAAAAACAGCACTATGGGAGATTGAAATATGGGGCATGGAATTTAACGGTGCCCCGGTAGCTTCTGCTGTGTAAAAGTTGGCGCAAGGATGCGCCAAGTATTAAATTTGTGACAAAATTCTTTGAAATAATTTTTCAGGGAATTCAGACGATTTACATAAAAAGCTACCATCCATTTCAGAGATTACATATTCTCCATTAATAACATGTAGGAAAAAATACTCCTGATATTTGCTCTGTGAGTCTACGGTGGAGAATGACAATCTAACTTCGATTTCCGTTTTATTCAGAGAGGTAAATATGGACGATTCACCCATTGCCCCTTCAGCGATCCCCACATTAGAAACAATCCTGCCGACTTTCCTCCCATCAAAAAAGTAATCATTGAAAGCACTATCAAGTCTTTCAATTTCTTTCTTTCTTCGATTATTTTCTTCTGAAGTCACATCATGGTTTTGCATAAGAGCACTAACTAATTCATTTATCTTCATAATATTTTACCGTGAGAGTTAAAAATCAGGTGAGGAGGATATCATTTAAGGCATCCTTGCGCGATGTCTATTTGATGCATATACTGTACATGCATACAGTATAATTTTGTGAGGTAAACATGCCACGAACAGCAGACATACAGACCGCCTTCATTGCAGCTATACAGCTAAACCCCAAAGGTTATCGCTACTTGAACACGGATGAATTCATAGCAAAATTGCGAGAGAAGAATTGGCACTTTAGCCATGAAGATGCAAATTCGTGGATTGAACGATACCAGCCCGACTTCGCAGATAAGACTACAGACGGCAGTAATAACCGTTACTGGATCCTGCGCAACATGGGGAGGGTATTCTAATGGGTTTTCCTTCGCCAGCAATGGACTACCAGGAGCAAAGGCTCACAATCGATCTGCTATGTGGTATTGATGCAAATTGCCGGGTAATAGAAACGTCATGTGGATGGGCAATTGTTAATGTCGCATTAAGACCAGAGCAGGGAGATACACTACTTGTAAGAATGGATAACAGAAACGAGTTTGCAAAGCTTTATGGTGCGGCAGTAATAACTGAGGATGGTGAAGCTATAGAGGGTGAAGCTCTGGATGACGTAGAGGTTTTTGGCGTGCTAACCCATAGCCTTAACCGGGTTATGAACGCCGATTGCGTGCCAATTTAATATGGGGTTCAACCATCATTTCACCATAGTTTCACCATTGAGAATTCACAGCAATAAAAAAACCAGCCATAGCTGGCTGGTTTTAAAGAGTATTTTTGGTCGGCACGAGAGGATTTGAACCTCCGACCCCCGACACCCCATGACGGTGCGCTACCAGGCTGCGCTACGTGCCGACGCATAAAAAGAATACTACTCGATTCCGTTTTGAATGCAAGGGAATCTGTTGCTAACTGGTTTATAATTAATCAGTTAGCGATAAAGCGCTTCTCATCCGTCAGAACCTGCAGCAGCAGGCTCAGCTGCGGTTTTTGGTCTTTCAACCGCTCACCCTGCAGATTATACGTCTGATACTTCCCATTGTTGTTCAGCACCAGCGTCAGCGCTGGCGTAGTCACCACCAGCGTGCTCTCTCCGGCAGCCGTCACCCAGTTATGGCGGCGGGTGGCACTGAAGAGATCCTGCCCCTGTGAATATTCGTTTGCTGGCGTGCTGACGTGCAGCAGACGTTGCATCAGGGTCGTCATCACATCTTTATGTTCAGTCAGCATATTGATGCGCTGCGCCGGCGTTCCCGGCCAGTGGATCACCAGCGGAACATGCAGATTTGGACGAGACCACTCCATGCTCTTCGTTTCGTCACCCAACGGGATACCATGACCGGCCGTGACGATCACGACGGTGTTATCCAGCTTGCCAGACTCGCGCAACGCGTCGAGTACGCGGCCAATCTGTGCATCCACATCACCGGCAGCGCGGCTGTAGCGGCGCGCAAAGCCTTTCTGATTCGTGTCCTCAAGGTTGGTGCCGTTTAAGGCAACCCACGAGAACCAGCGGTTATCTTCCTGGGCGTAGCGTTGCAGCCAGCTTATCCACTGACTGGCGGTCTGTTCATCTGTCTGGCTCTGTGCCGCCGGCAGTGAGAAGTCTGACAGCAGCGCCTGGCGATAGAGCGCGCTGTTAAAGCCATCCGAAGAGAATAGCCCTAACTGATAACCCTGCTGATTAAGTCCGGTGATCAGTGCCGCAGGAATACGGGCGGACAGCACGCCGTCCATGTATCCGGCTGAAATGCCGTAGAACAGACCAAAGATACCCGCGTCGGTCGAGTTACCGGAACTCATATGCTGTGTAAACGTCACGTTCTTACTGGCGAAATCAGCCAGAGCAGGCATCTGCTTCTCGTAACGTGAATAATTCAGGCCATCGACGGTGATTAACAGGACGTTTTGCCCGCGGCCCATATCGCGATAGCGTAGTTCGCTCAGCGGATACTGAACGCTGACCGCTTCCGGATTACCCTGTTCGATCAGACGGCGCTGATACTCCTGCGCATCCAGCAGGCCGTGTTTTTCGAGGAAACGGCGGGCCGTCATCGGATAAGAGAGCGGCAGGTTAGCGCGCTGCATGGTAATAGGGCGATAGAAGTTCGCATCCGCCCAGATATACATGATGTGCGAGCTAATAAAGGAGACGAAAAAGAGCGTCGCAACGGGTTTCGCGTAATGGCGGCGCCGGGTCAGGCTGCGCAGTTTTTGCCAGCTCCAGGTGGCAAACAGCATCTCAATAAGCAGGATCACCGGAACGCTGATAAACATCAGCTGCCAGTCACGGGCCGTTTCGTTTTGATCCGGGTTGATCACCAGTTCCCAGACGATGGGGTTGAGATGCAGGTGAAAACGGGTAAAGACTTCGCTGTCGATAAGCAGCAGCGTTATCCCCGCCGTCGCGAGGATAGCGGACAAGAAACGCATGAGCCGCTGCGACATGACGATAAACGTCAGGGGGAACAGGATCAGCAGATAGGTGGCGAAAACCAAAAAGCTAAAGTGACCCACAACGCTCATCCAGGAGTAAATACGCCCGGTTAGCGTTGTCGGCCAGTCTGCGACAAACAGATAACGACAGCCAATGACCGTCGCTAACAGAATGTTGAACAGGGCAAACCAGTGTCCCCAGCTGACCATCTGGGAGACTTTTTCACGGTAGCGCTGACGATTCGTCACCATAAACTGTTGTTCGTTTCCCTTAATGGGCCTGGTCGTCGCTGACGGAGGACTGTAACGCCTGGGCGAAAGATTTGGCGATCGCCTGACGCTGAGCCGGAGCAACGCTGGTATTGATAAGGTTGGTGACCATATTTCCCAAAACCATCAGGGAGAGATCGGTCGGCGTTTTATGTTTTTCCAGTACGTTGACCAGCTCACTGAGCAGTTGTTCAACGTGTTCATCACTGTAGCGGGAATGTTGTGGCATAAATCAAAATCAGTTTGTTGATGAAAGGGCAACATATTACCGTAGCGACAGCTTTTTTTCCCCTTTTTTATCTGTTGTTGCACACATGACCTGGTGGTGGTTGAATACCGCCCGGTCTAAAAGGAGAGTTTATCATGAGTCTGGAAATCAACCAGATTGCCTTGCACCAGCTTATCAAGCGTGATGAGCAAACCCTTGAAGTGGTGCTTCGCGATTCGTTACTGGAACCCACGGCGACCGTTGTGGAAATGATGGCGGAGTTGCACCGCGTCTACAGTGCTAAAAATAAAGCCTATGGTCTGTTCAGCGAAGAGAGCGAACTGGCTGATAGTCTTCGTCTGCAGCGTCAGGGCGAAGAGGATTTCCTGGCGTTTAGCCGCGCCGCCACCGGACGTCTGCGTGACGAACTGGCAAAATACCCGTTCGCAGACGGCGGTATCGTCCTGTTCTGTCACTATCGTTACCTGGCAGTAGAGTATCTGCTGGTCACCGTGCTGAACAATTTAAGCAGCATGCGCGTGAATGAGCAGCTGGATATCAGCTCTACCCATTATCTTGATATCAACCATGCGGATATCGTGGCGCGTATCGATTTAACCGAGTGGGAAACGAACCCGGAATCGACCCGCTACCTGACCTTCCTGAAAGGCCGCGTCGGCCGTAAAGTGGCTGATTTCTTTATGGACTTCCTCGGCGCCAGTGAAGGTCTTAACGCCAAAGCGCAGAACAAAGGGCTGCTGCAGGCGGTTGATGACTTTACCGCCGAAGCGCAGCTCGATAAATCTGAGCGTCAGACCGTGCGCCAGCAGGTGTACAGTTACTGCAACGAACAGCTGCAGGCGGGAGAAGAGATTGAGCTGGAGTCGCTGTCAAAAGAGCTGGCGGGCGTCAGTGAAGTCAGCTTCCAGGAATTTACTGCTGATAAAGGCTATGAGCTCGAAGAGAGCTTCCCGGCGGATCGCAGTACGCTGCGACAGCTCACTAAATTTGCCGGTAGCGGCGGTGGGTTGACCATCAACTTTGATGCCATGCTGTTGGGTGAACGCATCTTCTGGGATCCGGCCACCGATACGCTGACCATTAAAGGCACGCCGCCGAACCTGCGCGATCAGCTTCAGCGCCGCACCTCTGGCGGGAAATAACAGGCATAAAAAAAACCCCGCAGAAGCGGGGCTTTTTTTTCGACGTGTTTGCGATTACGCGCGAACGAAGTCGATGTGAGTGACTTTTGGCTTGAACGCGTGACGCTGAACAGCCTGAACTTTCACTTTTTCTTCTTTACCGCCAACAACGATGGTCAGAACTTCGCTGTAGAATTCAGGTTTGTTCTGCAGGTTCCACACTTTGTCGTGATCCAGTTCGATTGCAACTGGAGCAGCTTCGCCACCGTAAACGATAGCCGGGAACTTGTTAGCGTTACGCAGGCGGCGGCTCGCACCCTTACCCTGCACGTTACGTACTTCTGCTTCGATAGTAAACATTGATTTCTCTCTGTATTTTAAACCCTACTACAGGCGACCCAGCAGCAGGTGAGTGTTCTGCTTCACGGATATGAAGCGGGCGGCATTTTATACTCAAATGCCCCTCACATCAATGAAAAGTCCCCTTAACCGCGCAATTCGTTGGCGCGACGAAAACGGCCTTCGTAATCAAACACCTTTTCCCGAACCTGCCAGAACTGTCCTTTCATACGAGCCACAACAAAATCCGGGTGGCGCAGTAACACCTGCTGGCGCACGATATCGGCCACGGTAATCCAGCGCAGCGGTATACCGGGCGTACGGGTGTGCGGGCGAATAAAGAGTTGTTCGAAGGCCATACGCTGGGCAGGCGTATGTACCCTGAAGCGCTCGCTGACGTCTGCGCCGTCTTCATCGTAATAGGTGATTTTCAGCCACTCGCCTTTGTCATCCGCGCCGGGTTGCAGTGCCATACCGGAACAGCGCAGCACCAGCGCATCTTTTAACTTCAGCGCTGCTTTTAGCATGTCATCAGGATCGACCAGAACCGTATCGCATTCGCGACAGCGACGGGCGGCAATATCGTTTTCCGCATTGCACTGCGGGCAGTTTTTAAAGCGGAAACGGAAATCGCACTGTTCGCGATGTCCTTCGTCATCTTCAAACCAGCCCTGACAGCGGCGGCCAAAATGTTCAATCAGCGTGCCGTCTGCGGTGGTTTTACCCCAGAAGGTGTTGGCAAAACCACAGGCAGGGCAAAAGACCTGAACGGGAACGTTGTCGCTTTTGCCTTTTGGCGTGCCGACTTCCGGAGAGTAGAGATCGTGCGGGTTTCCGGCGTAATCCAGAATAAGACAGTCGGTTTTCCCGGGCGCCAGGCGCAGGCCGCGCCCCACAATCTGCTGATAAAGACTGACCGATTCGGTCGGACGTAAAATGGCAATCAGATCGACATGCGGGGCATCAAACCCGGTGGTTAACACTGACACGTTCACCAGATAGCGGAATTGTTGCGCTTTGAAGGCGTCGATCAGGCGGTCGCGCTCCGGCCCGGGCGTCTCGCCGGTGATTAAGGCCGCGTCCTCGGCGGGCAGCAGCCCGGTAATTTCTCGCGCATGCTCCACGGTGGCGGCAAAGATCATGACCCCTTTGCGCGTCGCGGCGAACTCTTCTATCTGGCTAATGATATGCGGGGTAATGCGCTTTTGCTTTTTCAGCTCCTGGTTCAACTCCGCTTCGCTGAATAACCCGTTGCTCTGCGCCTGTAACCGGCTGAAATCGTACTGCACCACCGGCATGTCCAGCCGCTCGGGCGGCGTCAGGTAGCCATGCTTGATCATGTAGCGCAAAGGAAGTTCATAGATACAGTCGCTGAACAGCGCTTTCTCATCGCCGCGCACCATGCCGTGATAATGGTAGCGATAGATCCAGCCTTTACCCAGGCGAAACGGGGTCGCCGTCAGGCCAAGCAGGCGAAGGTGCGGGTTCACCTCTTTCAGGTGAGTGAGGATTTGCTGATACTGGCTGTCGTCGTCATCGCTGATACGGTGACACTCATCGACAATCAGCAGCGAAAATTCACTGCGAAACAGATCAAGGTTGCGGGCCACCGACTGTACGCTGCCAAAGACCACTTTGCCGTGGCTCTCTTTACGCTTTAGACCGGCAGCGAAAATGTCAGCTTCCAGCCCGAGCACGCAATACTTGGCATGGTTTTGCGCCACCAGCTCTTTGACGTGGGCCAGCACCAGCACGCGTCCGCGTGCCAGACGCGCCAGTTCGGCGATCACCAGGCTTTTGCCAGCACCGGTGGGAAGCACAATGGCCGCCGGGGTCTGGTGTTTACGAAACCAGGCGAGAGTGGCGTCAACGGCTTCCTGCTGATAAGGACGAAGTGTAAAAGTCATGGGGTCTCGGTTTAGTTATTTCGCATATAGTATGCCACGAAACTTTTTCCCTTGAGTGGCGCAACCAGACCATTATACTGAGCCATTCCAGACTGCTTCTTTTTCGGACCTGTTGTCCGACTTCCAGCATCATTAAGGCTAAAAAGATTTCATGCGACTTGATAAGTTTATCGCTCAGCAACTCGGCGTAAGCCGCGCTATTGCCGGGCGTGAAATTCGCGCCAGCCGCGTTACCGTGGATGGCGACATTGTGAAAGACACTGCGTTCAAACTCCAGCCTGACCATCAGGTTGAATATGACGGCAACCCCCTGACCCAACAGCACGGGCCGCGCTATTTCATGCTCAATAAGCCGGAAGGCTATGTCTGTTCTACGGACGATCCGGATCATCCAACGGTGCTTTATTTCCTCGACGAACCGGTCGCGCACAAGCTGCATGCCGCCGGCCGTCTTGATATCGACACCACCGGGCTGGTGCTGATGACCGACGACGGGCAGTGGTCGCACCGTATCACGTCTCCCCGTCATCACTGCGAGAAGACGTATCGTGTGACGCTGGAGTCTCCGGTCGCGGATGACACGGCAGAACAATTTGCCAACGGCGTTCAGTTGCATAATGAAAAAGATCTGACCCGGCCTGCCGTGCTTGAAGTGATCGCGCCTACCGAGGTTCGTCTGACCATCAGTGAAGGGCGCTACCATCAGGTGAAGCGTATGTTTGCCGCGGTGGGTAACCACGTTGTCGGTCTGCATCGTGAACGTATTGGCGCAATTGAACTCGATCCTGAGCTGGCGCCCGGCGAATATCGCCCGTTAACGGAAGAAGAGATCGCCAGCGTTGGTCTGCCTTCGCATTAATTTCAGGAGAACTCTGTGACCACCAGGCCACACTCGTCGTTCAAAATTGTCTTCATTCTTGGCCTGCTGGCCATGCTGATGCCGCTGTCTATTGATATGTATCTGCCTGCGCTGCCGGTTATTTCCGCGCAGTTTGGCGTACCGGCAGGCAGCGCGCAGATGACGCTCAGCACCTATATTCTCGGTTTTGCCCTCGGTCAGCTGTTTTATGGCCCGATGGCGGACAGCTTTGGCCGCAAGCCCGTTATTCTTGGCGGGACCCTGATTTTTGCAGGGGCAGCGGTGGCCTGTGCGCAGGCGCAAACCATCGATCAACTGATTGTCATGCGCTTTTTCCACGGTCTGGCGGCGGCAGCGGCAAGCGTGGTGATCAATGCCCTGATGCGCGATATCTACCCGAAAGAAGAGTTCTCCCGGATGATGTCGTTTGTGATGCTGGTGACGACGATTGCACCGCTGGTGGCCCCTATGGCCGGTGGTGCGGTACTGGTATGGTTCAGCTGGCATGTGATTTTCTGGATCCTGGCGCTTGCCGCGCTGCTGGCCTCGGCAATGATCTTCTTCTTTATTGATGAAACGCTACCCGCGGAGCGCCGACAGAAGTTCCACATCCGAACCACAATGGGGAATTTCGCCTCACTGTTTCGCCATAAGCGCGTGCTGAGCTATATGCTGGCGAGCGGTTTCAGCTTCGCCGGGATGTTCTCATTCCTGAGTGCCGGGCCGTTTGTCTATATCGAACTGAACCATGTTTCTCCGCAGCACTTCGGTTATTACTTTGCGCTTAACATCGTCTTCCTGTTCATTATGACCATCATTAACAGCCGCTTTGTCCGCCGAGTCGGGGCGTTGAATATGTTCCGCGCCGGGCTTTGGATCCAGTTTGTGATGGCTATCTGGCTGGTGCTGAGTGCTTTTACAGGCGTGGGCTTTTGGGCGCTGGTGGTGGGGGTTGCGGCCTTCGTCGGCTGCGTGTCGATGGTTTCCTCCAATGCGATGGCGGTGATCCTCGACGAATTCCCGCATATGGCAGGCACCGCCTCGTCGCTGGCCGGAACATTCCGCTTTGGCATCGGCGCCATCGTCGGGGCGTTACTGTCGATGGCCACGTTTAATACGGCCTGGCCGATGCTGTGGGCGATGGCGTTTTGTGCAACCAGCTCCATTCTTTTCTATCTCTACGCCAGTCGGCCGCGAAAGGTGGCCAGCTAACGCGCAAATAAGGCCCAGTCAGGGCCTTTTTTGTTGACACACATCAACCAAAGCTGCGTTCGTTTACCCTGTGTTTGTTTCTTTTATGTAAAATCTATTTGTGTAAAAAGTCACATCATTGTATTTAAAAAGGTTGAGTTAGATCGCAGAAACGGGTACATATAGCGCCGACGCGAGCCTGAACACCTATAAAAAAGCGCCGAATAGTGCAGGCTGGCGATGATGTGTTACTATAAATGTAAATAAATTGTGAAGTAAATTTTGCTTCCGGGGAACGAACGTGAATACATTACAACTCTCCATAGTCCATCGCTTGCCCCAGAGCTATCGCTGGTCGGCGGGTTTTGCAGGTTCGAAAGTTGAACCGATTCCGCAAAGCGTCGCGGGTTGCGAGAATTGTCTGGTTGCACTTAAGTTGCTGAGCCCGAGCGACGAAAATGCATGGCGAGTCATGGAGCGTCTCAGCGAGGCCCTGACGGATATTGAAGTGGACAGCTCCGTACTGGAGTGTGAAGGTGAACCCTGCCTGTTCGTGAAAAGTCAGGATGAATTTGCCGCGACCTGCCGTCTGAAAAACTTTGGTGTTGCTATCGCTGAGCCTTTCTCGGGCCAGTATCCTTTCTGAGCGCTAGTCTGCGGACAACAGCTGGCGCGTGTAGCTCTGCGTTGGCGCAGCAAATACGCGCTGGCACTCTCCCTGCTCGACCACTTCTCCCTGTCGCAACACAATCACCTGATGGCATAACGCCCGCACAACCTGTAAATCATGGCTGATAAAGATATAGGCCAGCCTGTGCTTTTCCTGCAATCCTTTCAGTAATGCCAGGATTTGAGCCTGAACGGTTCTGTCCAGCGACGACGTTGGTTCATCCAGAATGATCAGCTCCGGTTTGAGGATCAGCGCGCGGGCAATGGCGATACGCTGGCGCTGACCGCCGGAAAATTCAGCCGGGTAGCGGTGCCGGGTATCCGGATCTAAGCCAACTTCTGCCATAACGCGTATCACTTCTTCTTCCCGCTGCCGGACGGTCAATGCTGGCTGATGAACGCGCAGACCCTCTTCGACAATCTGTAATACGTTCAGCCGTGGGTTAAGCGAGGAGTTTGGATCCTGAAACACAACCTGCATGCGGGGACGAACGGGCAGCATCTGGCGACGGTTCCAGTTGTGCAGCGGCATACCGTCAAAGAGGATCTCACCCTGCGAGGCGATTAAGCGCAGCAGTGCCAGGCCGGTGGTGCTTTTTCCCGAACCGGACTCGCCCACCAGCCCCAGCGATTCGCCCGGACGCAGGGAAAAATGGATATTTTTCAATACCGGATTCTGGTCGACGATGCGCCGCAGAATCCCTTTGCGAACAGGAAACGACACGCCCAGCCCCTCAACGCGCAGCAACGGCGCGCTGTCAGCCGGCAGGGGAACCGGGTCACCCGTGGGCTCGCTATCAAGCAGACGCTGCGTATAGGGGTGCTGAGGCGCTTTCAGCAGGGTGGCTGCGGTGTTCTGCTCGACACAGCGTCCGTTTTGCATCACGGCGACGCTGTCGGCGAGCTTTCTCACAATGCTGAGGTTATGGGTGATAAACAGCAGGCTCATGTTCAGTTCGTCACGCAACTCCCGCAGCAGCCGCAGAATTTGCGCCTGCACCGTCACGTCCAGCGCGGTGGTGGGCTCATCGGCAATCAACAGTTCGGGTCGCGTGAGCAGGGCCATCGCAATCATCACCCGCTGACGTTCGCCGCCGGAAAGCTGATGGGGGAAATCGTTCAGCCGTTTTGCGGCATTGCGAATGCCGGTTCGTTCAAGACAATCCAGAATCTCCCCCCGCGCCGCCTCTTTGCGCATGCCCCGGTGCAGGGACAGCACTTCATAGAGCTGTTTTTCCAGCGTGTGCAGTGGGTTAAGGGAGACCATCGGCTCCTGGAAAATCATGGCAATGTTATTGCCGCGAATTCCGCGCAGGTTTTTTTCATCGGCATGCAGCAGCGAGCGACCGTGAAACAGAATGTCGCCTTGCGGATAGCTGACGGGCGGAGACGGAAGCAGGCGCAGGATCGACAGTGCCGATACGCTCTTGCCAGAGCCTGACTCGCCTACCAGCGCCAGCGTTTCGCCGCGCTGGATCTGCAGCGACAACTCCGTGACCACGGTACGCGCCTCACCCTGTTTCGAAAAGGCAATCGACAGGTTATCAATACTGAGAAGGGGCTGCGTCATCTTATACCGCCTTGTTGGGATCAAAAGCATCGCGCACGGCTTCGCCAATAAAAATCAGCAGTGAAAGCAGCACGGCCACGGCAAGAAAGGCGGTGATGCCTAACCACGGTGCCTGCAGGTTGTTCTTGCCCTGCAGCAGTAGCTCGCCGAGCGACGGGGAACCGATAGGGAGCCCGAAGCCAAGGAAATCAAGCGAGGTGAGGGTAGTGATGGAACTGCACAGAATAAACGGCAGGAAAGTGAGGGTCGCTACCACGGCGTTAGGAAGCATATGGCGGAAAATGATCCCGCGGTCGCTCACCCCCAGCACCTGGGCAGCGCGAATGTAATCGTAATTACGGGTGCGCAGGAATTCCGCCCGCACCACGCCTACCAGCGCCATCCAGCCGAAGATGACGGTAATGCCTAACAGCCACCAGAAGTTTGGCTGTACCACGCTTGAAAGCAGAATGATCAGAAACAGCGTCGGCATGCCTGACCAGACTTCAATAAAACGTTGACCCCACAGGTCGATTTTCCCGCCGTAGTAGCCCTGAACGGCACCTGCTACCACGCCCATCACGCTGGAAAAGACGGTCAGCATTAGCCCAAAGAGGATCGAGATCCGCGTGCCGTAGAGGATGCGTGCCAGCACATCGCCACCGTTGGCATCCGTTCCCAGCCAGTTTTGCGCGGAAGGCGGGGAAGGGAAGGGGGTGGTGGTCGCAAAGTTAATGCTGTTTGCGCCAAAACGCACCGGCGCCCAGAGTGCCCAGCCGTGCTGTTCAATTTGCTGGCGAAGCCACGGATCCTGATATTCAGCGGGCGTCGCAAACGGGCCACCAAAATCGCTTTCGCTGTATTGGGTGAGAACGGGCACATACCAGCGGTCGTTAAAGTGCACCAGCAGCGGTTTATCGTTGGCAATCAATTCCGAACACATGCTTAAGACAAACAGGACGGCAAAGATCCACAGCGACCAGTAGCCGCGGCGGTTGTGGCGAAAACGGGCCCATCGGGCCTGGTTGACGGGGCTTAAACGCGGCATCAGCGGCCCTCAAAATCAATTCGGGGATCAACCAGCGTATAGCTGATATCGCTGATGATATTCAGCAGCAGGCCAATCAGGGTGAAGATATAAAGTGTGCCAAACATGACCGGATAATCGCGCGACACGGTGGCTTCATATCCCAGCAAGCCCAGTCCGTTGAGGGAGAACATCACCTCTATCAGCAGCGAGCCGGTAAAAAACATACTGATGAACGTGGCAGGAAATCCGGCAATCACCAGCAGCATGGCGTTGCGAAAGACATGTTTCCACATGATCTGCTTTTCGCCCACGCCCTTCGCACGGGCAGTCACAACGTACTGTTTACGGATTTCATCGAGAAAGGCGTTTTTGGTCAGCATGGTCAGGGCCGCAAAGCCGCCAATGACGGTCGCAAGCACCGGCAGCGTGATGTGCCAGAAATAATCGGTGATCTTCTTGTACCAGGGCAGGGTGCTGAAATCCGCTGACACCAGCCCCCGCAACGGAAAGATATCGAAATAGCTGCCACCGGCAAAAAAGACAATCAACAGAACGGCAAACAGAAACGCCGGAATGGCATAGCCGATGATGATAAACGTGCTGCTCCAGACATCGAAGCGGCTGCCGTTGTGAACCGCTTTACGGATCCCCAGGGGAATAGAGACGAGATAAATAATCAACGTTCCCCACAGCCCCAGGGTAATCGACACCGGCAGACTTTGCTTAATCAATGTTAAAACTGACGCGCTGCGAAACAGGCTGTCGCCAAAATCAAAGCGGAGGTAGTCCCAGAGCATGTTGAAATACCGCTCGTGAAGCGGTTTGTCGAAGCCATAACGATGGGTGATCTCGGCGATGACTTCCGGATCCAGGCCACGTCCGCCGCGATAATGGCTTTCACTGATATTTCCCAGGCCGGTGCGGGCATGGCTCGCGCCCATTCCTTCGCCACCGCCGCCAGGCATGCCGCCGCTGTTGCCAAATTCAATGGCTGCAATAGCCTGGTCGACCGGGCCGCCGGGCGCGATTTGCACAATAAAAAAGTTAATCGTGATGATTGCCCAGAGGGTCGGGATAATCAGCAGGAGACGGCGGATCAGATACGCACCCATGATGATTCCTTATCGCCGCTCAGCGGGAAGTCTGGCGGCTTTGTTAACGTCATACCACCAGGTGTCGAAGCCCAGTGAATAGACAGGGCGTACGGCAGGCTCGGAGAACTTGTCCCAGCGCGCAAGCCGGTCTTCGCCCATATACCACATTGGCAGCATGTAGTAATTCCAGGTTAAGACCCTGTCGAGGGCGCGTCCCAGCGGCAGGAGTTTTTCTTTATCACCCTGCGCCGCCACAATTTTCGCAATCAAGGCATCAATCGCCGGGCTTTTCACCCCCGGCGCATTGTAGGAGGAGTCGATATAGCTGGATGCCCAGGAGATTTGCAGATCCGAACTGGGCCACGGCTGCGCGGGCCACAGGGTTTGCATCATGTCGTAATCACGGCTGCGTTTGCGGTTGGTGAGCTGCGCGTTGTCGACCTGGCGAATGTTCATGGTAATCCCCAGCCGTTCAAGATTGTGCTTAAACGGCAACACCCACTGATCGTTGCTTCCGGACGCAAGCAGCAGCTCAAAGCTTAACGGTTTGCCCGTTCTGGAATCGACGCGTTTTTTATTCTTCAGTGGCCAGCCTGCGTCATCCAGCAGTTTACTGGCTTTAAGCAGGTTGTCGCGATCGTAGCCGTCACCCTTTGACGCCGGAGGCTGAAATACCGTCGTGAACACCTCCGGTGGCAGTTCTGCTTTCAGCGGTGCCAGCAGGACAAGTTCGTCCGCTTTTGGGTAATCGCGAGCGGCGTATTCAGTGTTCTGGAAATAGCTATTTGCCCGGCTGTAAGCGCCGTAAAATAGCGCTTTGTTCATCCATTCAAAATCAAAGGCCAGGGTAATGGCTTCCCGCACCCGGCGGTCAGTAAATACCGGACGCTGAATATTAAACGCCAGCCAGCGCGTATCCTGAGCGGACGCGTTTTTATGCTCGTCTTTAACGATATACCCGTTAGCGAAGTTTTTGCCGATATACCGTGTCGCCCAGTTTTTAGCGCTGCTCTCCACGCGCATATCGAACGCACCAGCTTTGAAGGCTTCAAATGCCACGTTATCGTCAAGGTAGTAATCGTAGCGAAGGGTATCGAAATTCCAGCGGCCCCGGTTTACCGGCAGGTTTGCCGCCCAGTAGTCTTTGACCCGGGAATAGACAACATACTGCCCCATGCGCCAGTCAGTTATACGGTATGGGCCACCCGCCAGCGGGGGCGTGGAGAGCGGGTCGCTAAGTTTGTGATCTTTCCAGAACGATTCAGGCATCACGGGCAGGGAGAACAGGCTGAGCATGTTCTCTTTATTCGGCTCACTCAGCTCAATACGCACCGTGAGCGGGGCAATGGCTTTGACCGTAACGCCTTTGTAAACAATGCGGAACTGGGGAACGCCCTCAGTCATAAATTTGTGAAATGTGAAGGCAATGTCGCTGGCTTTGACCGGCGTCCCGTCGTGAAAACGCGCCCGTGGGTTAATCGAAATTTCCGCCCACGCGAAGTTATCCGCGTAACGCACGTTGTCCGCAATCAGCGGGTAGTAACTGCCGGGTTCATCATCAGACGTAACAAACAGCGTATCGTAGAGCGATTCTGTTCGCGCTGCCGCCACGCCGCGCAGGGCGAAGCGGTTGAAGTTGTCGAACGTCCCCGTGGCGGAGAGAGTCACGTTTCCGCCTTTTGGCGCGGCAGGGTTGACGTAATCAAAGTGCGTAAAATTGACCGCGTACTTTGGCTCACCAATCACAGAGAACGCGATGTTCTCTTTGATGGTTTGCGCCTGGCTGGACAGGCTCGTTAATGCCAACAGCAGCAACATAAAGCGCATAAGCATCTCGCGGCGGCTCCCTTTCGACTGACCGGCTCAGTTAAGCTGAATAATAAGTGACGTCACGGGCAATGTGAAATCATTCAACGTTCAGGCTGCCATTGGCGGAACTGCTCCAGCGGCATCGGGCGGCTAATCCAGTAACCCTGAAGGAAAACAACGCCATGTTCGCGCAGCCAGGCTGCCTGCTCCGGCGTCTCCACCCCTTCGGCGACGGTCGACATATTCAGTCGTCTTGCCAGGGTGAGTACGGCATCAAGCACCGGGGAGGTCACGGTTTCCGTCCCAATCGCGTTGACAAAACCCCGGTCAATTTTGATGTAATCCATGGTGAAACGCTCAAGGTAAATCAGCGCACTGTGGCCGGTACCAAAATCATCAATCGCAATTTCAAAGCCTTCATTGTGCAGCCATTCGAAAAGATTGTTGGCTTCCCGATGGTTAACCATGTCGCGCTCGGTGATTTCCAGCACGATCTGGAAATGATCCGGCGGCATTAAGTCCAGGAAAGTGCGCATATCCTCTTTGAAGCTTTCCGCATGCAGATGCCCCGGCGCAATGTTAATGCCCAGTTTTGCGCCCGGTGGCAGAAGGGTCTGTAATACCGGCGCGTCGCGGATGATGAGGTCAAAAAGATGCAGCGTCAGCGGCACAATCAGCTTCTGCGCTTCGGCGAAGTTGATAAAGGCATCAGGCGGAATTTCCCCCATCGTCGGGTGTTTCCAGCGCATCAGGACTTCGACACCACGCATTTGCAGCGTCTCTGCATCCACAACAGGCTGATACACCACATAAAACTGACCGCGTTTAATGGCGCTCAGGATCTCTTTGCCTGGGTTAAGACGCGTGGTGAGGATATAGAAATTAAGCGAGCCGGCCGCGATCCCGCAGACCAGTCCAAAGAACACCGCGAACAGGATTTCATCGCTCGTCCACTCTTCGGCGTACAGTTTGATCGTCAGCGGAACCTCTTTTAGGGTCGCGGTGCGTGCCGGCGTTTCATGTAAATCCTGTGCCTTCACCAGTGTGGCGGACCTGGTCGACAACGCATTGTCGCCAATGATGATGGCAATGCCCGCGAACTCGTTCTGGCGTGCGGTGTAAAGCATATAGGGAGTCAGGTTGATGTTTACCGAAGTAAACACGCCGCCGTCCTTCACCAGCGGATTTCGATACCAGATGGCAATCGCGGGTCTGTGCGGCATCATCGGTGTGCCCGGCAGTAACGCCATATCAATCTGTTTATCGATGTGCAGCTCGGGTATCAGCTCTTCCATCGGGACGTTCATCGGACCGGTGGCTGAAGAGCAGTACGCCAGTTTATCCCTGACCAGCAAAAAGGCGCGCACGTTAAGGCTAAAGGCCGCGCGAGAGGTCAGCTCCGCGTTGACGTCGTGGCAGCTGTTCAGCGTGAGCGGCTGAAGGAGATCGATAGAGCTTTTCAACTCATCGAAGTAGCTTTCCATGTAGATGCTCACGTCGTCAATCAGGGTGTCGAATCTGACTTCCCGCTTGTGGTAGCTCCAGAAAAATTGCAATGAACCCAGGAGCAGGGCTGTGATCAGGCCGGTGATAAGGCTGAGGAAAAGTATCTTGCGATTACTGGAGAAGTAGCGGGTGAACATAGACGTCGTGGTTCCTGGATTGCCGCTGAATGTATTCAGTGTAACGGGCAAAAAAAAACACCGCCGAAGCAGTGCTTTTTTTTATCATATCGTCGGCCAAGGGATAACCAACGATACAATGATTATTTTAACTGCGGGTCAGTACGCGTCGCGCTTCGTTATAGCGCTTCTTCCAGTAAGGTTCGTTCATGCTGGAAATGGTTACACCGCTGCTGGTGGAGGCATGTACAAACTGGTCATTGCCAATGTAGATGCCAACATGTCGACCTGTCGAACCCGCACGGAACAGGACTAAATCCCCGGTGCGCAGTTTAGTGCGTGAAATCGACTTGCCCATCTCCTGCTGTTCGTAAGTTGAACGCGGAAGATCTAACCCAAACTGCTCACGGAAAGTACGCTGTACGAAACCGGAACAATCAATGCCTTTTTTGGTGCTGCCGCCAAGACGATAACGCACGCCTTTCCAGTCAGCATACTGGTCCATAATACGGGACTTCACGTCCAGATTACGTACCATATTTTCAAATTCATCCTGAGAGGCTTGCAGTGACGAGGAATCTTCCATTCCCACAACACGCGTCTCAGGATGCATATTCTTTGCGGTGTTCGATGTACTACATGCAGATAACAGTACCGCCACTGCTATCGCCGGGATCCCCCGTAAGATATATCTCAAAATCGGTTGAGATTTGACCATTTTGTTTATTATCCCTTGAAGTCCTTAACGACAAATATCGTTATAAAAAATGCCAAACGTGACGAGACTAATTATCTGTTCACAATGAGACAATTCTTTCTGATCACATTTGTGGCGTAGCGCACAAATTTATTCACCAGCGAAATAATTATCTCTATGGGGCAAAACGAGTTCGAGATTAACCGATTGCATGGGGTATTGCGAGCAAAAAAAGCCTTTTTTTTATAAGAAATTGTGATACAGAAAGTAAAAATTGATAATTGTTCAAAAAACGCACGATCAAGGTTAAAAACCGTGCAACACATTCATTTTTATCACGAATATTGTGACGAAATGATGACGGGAGGGGGTGAAAGGGGAGAAAAGTGCATCAAGGATCAAAACGATCCCTGATGCATAGTGTTAATTAAGGTTAATTATTGGTTTCTGATTTGTTGCGTTTTGCCGGGGAGGTAGCGATCGAACACGGCTATTATCTTGTCGCTCAGCGGTGTCATCAGACACCACGGCAGCGCAACCAGCACAGAAGAGAGCGAACCGACTGCAATATCAGTGAACCAGTGAGCGCCAATCATTACCCGTGGGAAGGCAAAAACCACAAAAATAATCAGGGCTATCGCAAAGGCTTTTCGGCCGAAATAGCGGAGCATCACGCCGGAAAAAATAAGCAGCATCATTCCGTGATCGCCCGGGAAACTGGCCTTCGACGCATCTTTCGTTGGAATATGCAGCAGCTCGCTGACGCGATAAATATCGGGGAAGAAGAGCGTTGGGCTGGAACGCTTAACCGGAATAATGGCCGTTGCCAGCTGGTTAATTACCACCGCAAGCAGCAACATCATCAAACCAATAATCAGAATACGGCGGCGTCCTGTTTTGTCCTCTTTCAGCCAGAAAGAGAGCATCAGGCCGCCCATCGCCAGCAGCGAGCAGCCGTCAAAGGCGCGGTTATTCGTGATAGCTACCAGCCACAGGAAGGCTTCGCTCTTCACCAGTTCCTGGTTGAAGAAGTGAAAAATGGCAGAATCCAGCGGAAACCAGACACCATGATTCGCCGGGATATACCAGGAGAAAAAGAGCGCCAGACCGGCGACATTAAGCAGTAATATCAGGGGAAGTCGAGTCGTCATAACATTCAGCATAGAGTGAAATCTGGGGCAACGTTAGCCGCCCAAACTTAAACGAAGCTTCAACAGGCTGGACTGCAGGGCATTCCAGTCGGCGTTAACCGCACTAATTAACTCTATTCGGCTATCAGGTGGCGCCACATTTTGCGTTTCGATAAAGAAATCTTCGCCCTGACGGTTGATCCGCACCAGCCCTTCCGGGGTGCGCATGATTCCTTTAACACGATCGACCGGAGCCAGTCTGGCCCATTCGAGTACGCCGATGGTGTCGAATACGGTATCCGCATCGAAAATCCATCCGCAGGCCTGATAGCCCTGGCCGCTGTTAAGGTTACGACGCCAGCGCTGGTGTTCCGGCAGACTCAGGGCAGCCAGACCCTGTTTTTGCGGATGGCTGTGGGCGTGTTCCGCGCTTGCCGGGAGCGCCGCCAGGTTCAGGCGAGGCAGGTCAAGCAGGGCGTTATCAATTTTCCCCTGGGTGGTCTGCACCCGCTGACGGTTGCCACCGAAGTGCTGCCACCATGTCTCCAGTGCGGACTGGCTTTCCGCCGTTGCGCGATCCTCTTTATTGGCGACGATAATATCTGCCGAGGCGAGCTGGTCGCGGAAGTTCTCGTTGGTCACGGCTTTTTCATCCAGCAGCTGACGGGGGTCCAGCAGGCACAGCGTGGCACGCAGATCGATCCACGGCTCGTAGACCGGCGCGGTCAGTAAATCGAGAATTTGCTTCGGATGACCCAGCCCGGTCGGTTCAATCAGCAGACGGTCTGGTTTGCCCTGACGCAGCAGCGTATTCAGCCCGACCTGCATCGGCAGACCATTTACGCAGCACATGCAGCCACCGGGGATCTCTTTGATCATCGCGCCGCTGTCTGCCAGTAATGCGCCATCAATACCCACTTCGCCAAATTCATTGACCAGGACGGCCCATTTTTCTGCCGGATCCTTATTGGCCAACAGGTGGAGAATTGAAGTGGTTTTACCGCTGCCGAGAAAACCGGTAATGAGGTTGGTTTTGGTCACGTGCGCTCCAGTCGATAATTGTGATGCTATAACAATTATCCATCATCCTGGCGAAAAACGGGCGCAATGAGAAGGGGGAGGGCGAACGGAGGCAATCGCCGTTCGCCTTAAGCGCAATAATCGCTAAATATTTAACGTTTCGATAACAGCCTGACGCGCGCCATGGCGGGCGATGCGCTGATAGGCCTGGCTGATGGCCTCCACGAAAATGCTATTTTGTGCGAGATCGTGACCAAAGATTTCACTCAGCCCCAGCAGGGCGTTGACGCGCTCAGCGTCGCTGCTGGCTGCAACAAGGGTGCGGATTTTATCGCTCAGCGGATCGCGCACATCAATCGCGTCGCCGCGCTCGTCGGTACCGCTGACGTAGCGGATCCAGCCTGCAACGCCCAGGGCCAGCAGCGGCCACGCGGTTTTCCGTTCAAGATGGATGCGGATCCCATCCAGCATGCGTTGCGGCAATTTCTGGCTTCCGTCCATCGCAATTTGCCAGGTCCGGTGCTGCAGTGCCGGATTGGCAAAGCGTTCGAGCAGGCTATCGGCATAAGCCGTGAGGTCGACATCCTTAATACGCAGCGTAGGAGCCTGCTCATTTAGCATTAACCGACGTGCGGCTTCGCGAAAAGCGGTGTCTTCCATACATTCGTTGATGTGCGCATACCCGGCGAGGTAGCCCAGATACGCGAGGAAAGAGTGGCTGCCGTTGAGCATGCGCAACTTCATCTGTTCCCACGGCAGCACGTCCTGCACCATTTGTACACCAGCCACTTCCCATGCCGGGCGTCCGGCAACAAAGTTGTCTTCCACTACCCACTGAATAAACGGTTCGCAGCTGATAGCACAAGGATCTTCTACTCCAAGCTCTTTCGTGATTTCTGCCAGCGACGCCTCGGTCGCGGCGGGGACAATTCGGTCGACCATGGTCCCCGGAAAGCTCACATGTGAATCAATCCACTCTGCCAGCGCCGGGTCGCGTTTCTGGGCCATCCCCAGTACCGCGTTTTTCACCACATGGCCGTTATCAGGGATGTTGTCGCAGGAGAGGACGGTAAAAGCGGACAAGCCGCGTTCACGGCGGCGGTGGAGCGCCTCGACCAGGATCCCTGGCGCGGAGTGCGGTTCAGACGGGTTCTCCAGATCGTGAACGATCCGGGAGTTATGCAAATCCAGATTACCGGTGGCGGGATCGATGCAATAACCTTTCTCTGTGATGGTGAGCGACACAATGGCGACCTGAGGTTCACAAAATTTCTCAATGATGGCAGGCAGAGAATCCAGTTTTGCGTTCAGACATTCATGGACGGCACCGACGATAATCGGCTGGTTTCCCTCCGCCCCTTTTTCCAGCACGGTGAAGAGATGATCCTGTGCGCGCAACTGGCTCATCAGCACGTCGCCGCTGAAGAGGCTAATCTCACAAATACCCCAGTCGCCGCCTTTCTCATTCAGCACCCGGTTTGTTAACAAGGCCTGATGCGCGCGGTGAAATGCGCCGAAGCCAAAATGGACGATGCGAGAGCGTAACTGCTTACGATCGTAGCGAGGGAGCTGGACATGGGCAGGAAGCGAGGTGGAGGCAATTGTCTTCATGAAATACACACCTGATTAACCATTAATTAACAACGCCAGTGTAAAGTTATATGACAGCAAATAAAATTGGTGAGCCGTAAATATCCCCGAAGTGTGAGTTTGATCAATCAATGTGTGGCGGTGTGTTGACCCTTTACGGCAAACATGTATGGTAGTCGTCATCGTAGTCATCCATATTGGTATAATAACTTTAGAGGTGAGGCAATGGAACAGACCTGGCGTTGGTACGGGCCGAACGATCCGGTTTCTCTTGATGATGTGCGTCAGGCTGGCGCAACGGGTGTCGTGACGGCGCTGCATCACATTCCTAATGGTCAGGTATGGCCGATTGAAGAAATCAAAAAGCGTCAGGCGCTACTGGCGGAAAAAGGCCTGACCTGGTCTGTGGTGGAAAGCATCCCGGTTCACGAAGATATCAAAACCCATTCAGGTGATTATCAGACCTGGATTGCCAACTACCAGCAGAGCATTCGTCACCTGGCGGCCTGCGGTATTGATACTGTTTGCTATAACTTCATGCCCATTCTTGACTGGACGCGCACCGATCTTGAGTACACGTTGCCGGACGGCTCAAAAGCGCTGCGTTTCGATCAGATTGCCTTTGCCGCATTTGAGCTGCACATCCTGAAACGTCCTGGTGCAGAAGCCGATTACACGGCTGAAGAGCAGCAGCAGGCGCTCGCGTGGTTTAACGCAGCCAGTGACGCCGAGATTGAAAAGCTGACCCGCAATATTATTGCTGGCCTGCCGGGCGCTGAAGAGGGCTATACGCTGGATCAGTTCCGCGCGCGACTGGCGGAATACGGGAATATTGATAAAAACCAGCTGCGTGAAAACATGGCGTTTTTCCTGCGCGCTATCGTACCGGTAGCGGAAGAAGCGGGCGTACGCCTGGCTGTGCACCCGGACGATCCTCCGCGTCCTATTCTCGGTTTACCGCGTATCGTGTCCACGATTGAAGATATGCAGTGGCTGAAAGAGACCGTGGACAGTATCTATAACGGATTCACCATGTGTACCGGCTCTTACGGCGTGCGTGCGGATAACGATCTGGTGCAGATGATTGAAACCTTCGGCGATCGTATTCACTTCACGCATCTGCGTGCGACCTGTCGTGAGGATAATCCAAAAACCTTCCATGAAGCAGCGCACCTGGGCGGCGATGTGAATATGGTGGCGGTAGTGGATGCGATTCTGGCGGAAGAGGTACGTCGTAAGCACGCGGGTGACGTTCGTCCTATCCCGTTCCGTCCCGATCATGGTCACCAGATGCTGGACGATCTGCGTAAGAAAACGAACCCAGGTTATTCGGCGATTGGTCGTCTGAAAGGCATGGCGGAAGTGCGGGGCGTTGAGCTGGCGCTGAAGATGACGAAATACCCGGAACTGCTGTAACGTCTGTTGCCCGGTGGCGTTGTGCCACCGGGCGAATATCGCATTAGTCTGCGCGACCCATATAGCGTTTTTCTTCGATATGGATGCGGATTTTCTCGCCCGCGGAGAGGTATTCTGGCACCTGCACCACCAGACCGGTCGTCAGGGTTGCTGGTTTGTTGCGGGCACTTGCGGATGCACCTTTGATGCCCGGAGCCGTTTCCACGATTTCCAGATCCACGGTCTGTGGCAGCTCCAGCGCCAGCAGCACGCCATCCCAGGTCAGAACCTGCATGTCAGGCATCCCGCCTTCAGGAATGAAGAGGAGTTCTTCTTCAATCTGATCTTTGGTGAAGATATACGGGGTGTAATCTTCTTTATCCATGAACACGTATTCGTTGCCATCAATGTAGGAAAAATCAACATAGCGGCGGGTCAGGGTCACGGTATCAACGATATCGTCACCTTTAAAACGTTCTTCCACTTTCAGACCGGTACGCACATCGGCGAAACGCATTTTGTACAGCGTTGCTGCACCACGGGCGCTCGGGGCCTGAATATCGATATCTTTCACAATCAGCAGCTTGCCGTTGTAATTCAGTACCATACCTTTCTTAATTTCGTTCGCTCTTGGCATTGCAGTAATCCTGTTTACGGGTGGTAAAAAATATCGCGCCAAATTACTCGTGCTCGGCCTTTCAGGCAAGCGGAATTCGTGGCTTTTGCTATCAATACACAAAAGGTGTTACTGTGCGCGCAATGCCCGACTGCGCGGGCGTTCTTCAGCGAAAGAGAGCCTGTATGGATTGTCGTCCCGATTGTGGCGCGTGTTGTACCGCACCGTCCATTTCAAGCCCCATTCCTGGCATGCCGGACGGCAAACCTGCTAATACCCGCTGTGTGCAGCTTGCTGAAAATAACCTGTGCATGATCTTTGGTTCCCCGCTGCGCCCGAAAGTCTGTTCCGGCCTTCAGCCGTCCGCGGAGATGTGCGGCAGCACGCGCGCGCAGGCGATCACCTACCTTCTTGAGCTGGAAGCGCTCACCGCCCCTTAAACGTCCTTAATTCGCACCAGACACGCTATCGTCAGCGTACACATCACCAGCGCAATCCAGAATACCGTGTGATAGCTCCAGATCTCGGCCACGATGCCGGCCATTGAGCCTGCAATAATCCAGCCCACGCGAGTGGTATTGGTATAAAGGGTGGTGGCGGAGCCTGCCTGGCCTGGCATCAGGTCCTGGAAATAGAGCATGCCAATCCCGGCGAGTATGCCGATATAAATGGCGTTGAGAAGCTGCAATGCCAGCAAGAGTCCTGGCGTGTGCACCGTCAGCATACCGATATAGAACAGCAGTCCTGCGACAGCCGCGATGCGCATTAAAAAACGCTTTCCGAAACGCTTCGCGTAATAGCCCGCGATCAGCATGGTCGGGATCTCAAGCCCGGCCGCGGTTCCCATCATAATGCCCGCCAGCTTCTCTGGCAGATGCAGCTCATCAATAATAAACAGTGGCATGTTGATAATATAAAGGCTGTTTGTTCCCCACATCAACGTACAGATAACAAACAGGAGCAGCGCATCACGACGGTTACGGCGCGGGGCTTCCAGTACGCCTGAAGCCACTTTAGGCTCTTTGCGCATCGACGGCAGGAAGAACCACACCATGGTGCCGCACACCACAAACGCGACAGCCGCACTCAGGTACATCACCGTAAAGCCAAATCCCATCGCCAGGGCATACGCCAGCGGCGGGCCAATGACCCATGCCAGCGACACCTGGGCACGCAGAATAGAGCTGAACATCACCGCTTCACGACCGGTATGGTCGGCGTGCTCGCGGGCGAGGGCGAACATCTGCGGGTTCGCCGTGGAACCGAAGCTGCTCAGGAACACCCCCACGAACAGCAGGATGAGATAGTTGCGGTTAAAAGCAAACAACACGCAGGCAAACACCCCGAGAAGGCAGCAAAAGACGATCAGTCTTTTACGATCGCCTTTTCTGTCGGAACGCCCCGCCAGAAACTGACTCACCAGAATGCCGATGATGGCACTGCCGGTAAAAAAGAAGCCAACCATTGCCGGACGGGCGTGGACTTCATTGGTCAGAAACAGGCTCAGCGTGGGCGTCTGTAACGCCCCGGCAATGCCGGTAAGGAAGGCAACAATCAAAAACGCCGTGGACGTCAAATCAAAGGGTTTTGGCGAGGCGGCGGCAGGGGTGTTATGCATACTTTCAGTATCAGCAAGTCATAAAGAGACGCGGAGTGTACGACGCTTGTCAGAAAATAAACAGGTACTGCGGTCAATTTCGCCACGAAAAATCAAAATGCCATTTCAATTAACAGTCGCGGGCTGAACTTAGCTGAAACTGACTTGCTGAACGTCAGCAAGATTCAGCTGAGCGAAGAAGAAATGTGCTGTATCTCTAAATTCTGCATCGCCATTTGTAACTTTTCTTGCAAGGTTAAGCAGAAAGCGCAAGACTTTTTGAAACGTTTCAGCGCTATCTTGTTTTAACAAACGGAGCAGGCTAGCGCATTTTTTCTCATTTAAGCTGAAACGATTCAAGTTCAGCAGGAGAGGAGAACCATGTTCCAGTTATCTGTTCAGGATATCCACCCGGGCGCTCAGGCCGGGAACAAAGAAGAGGCCATTCGCCAGGTTGCCGCTGCCCTTGTGCAGGCGGGTAATGTCGCGGACGGCTACGTTAACGGCATGCTGGCGCGCGAGCAGCAGACCTCCACTTTCCTCGGCAATGGCATCGCCATTCCGCACGGTACAACGGACACCCGCGATCAGGTGCTGAAAACCGGCGTTCAGGTTTATCAGTTCCCTCAGGGTGTGGTGTGGGGCGACGGTCAGGTTGCTTACGTGGCAATCGGTATCGCTGCCAGCAGCGACGAGCACCTGGGCCTGCTGCGTCAGCTGACGCATGTGCTGAGCGATGATTCGGTGGCTGAACAGCTGAAGTCCGCGACGACGGCGGAAGAGCTGCGCGCGTTGCTGATGGGCGAAAAACAGAGTGAAGCGCTGAAACTGGATAATGAAACATTGACCCTGGATGTTGTGGCGAGCGATCTGGTCACGCTGCAGGCGCTGAACGCAGGCCGTCTGAAAGAAGCCGGTGCGGTAGACGCGTCCTTTATCACGCGCGTTATCAATGAGAAGCCGCTGAACCTGGGACAAGGTATCTGGCTGAACGACAGTGCTGAAGGCAACCTGCGCAGCGCTATCGCGGTGAGCCGCGCGGCCAACGCGTTTGACGTTGAGGGCGCGCACGCTGCGATGCTGGTCACCGTCGCGATGACCGATGAACAGCCGGTTTCCGCGCTAAAACGTCTTGGCGATCTGCTGCTGAATGACAAGGCTGAAAAACTGCTGAACGCTGACGCAAGCACGCTGCTGGCGCTGCTGACCAGCGATGATGTGCTGACTGATGACGTGCTGACCGCTGAGTTTGTAGTGCGTAACGAGCACGGCCTGCATGCCCGTCCTGGCACCATGCTGGTGAATACCATTAAACAATTCGAAAGTGAGATTACCGTGACTAACCTTGATGGCACGGGCAAACCGGCCAACGGCCGTAGCCTGATGAAAGTTGTCGCGCTGGGCGTGAAGAAAGGTCACCGTCTGCGCTTTACCGCACAGGGTGCTGATGCTGAACAGGCGCTGAAAGCGATTGGCGACGCCATCGCGGCAGGTCTGGGGGAGGGCGCATAATGAGCAGACGTGTTGCGACTATTACGCTGAACCCGGCATACGACCTGGTGGGGTTTTGCCCGGAGATTGAGCGCGGCGAAGTAAACCTCGTGCGTACCACTGGCCTGCATGCTGCAGGTAAAGGGATTAACGTCGCGAAAGTGCTCAAGGATCTCGGTATCGATGTCACCGTGGGCGGATTCCTCGGTAAAGATAACCAGGATGGTTTCCAGCAGCTGTTCAGCGAACTGGGGATTGCTAATCGTTTTCAGGTTGTTCAGGGCCGTACCCGTATCAACGTCAAGCTGACGGAGAAAGACGGCGAAGTGACCGATCTGAACTTCTCAGGCTTCGAGGTGACTCCGTCAGACTGGGAGCGCTTCGTGAACGACTCTCTGACCTGGCTTGGTCAGTTCGACATGGTCTGCGTCAGCGGCAGCCTGCCGTCCGGCGTGAGCCCTGAAGCGTTCACCGACTGGATGACGCGTCTGCGAAGCCAGTGCCCATGCATTATTTTTGACAGCAGCCGTGACGCGCTGGTCGCCGGCCTGAAAGCCTCGCCGTGGCTGGTGAAGCCGAATCGCCGCGAACTGGAGATCTGGGCTGGCCGTAAGCTGCCAGAATTAAAAGATGTGATTGACGCTGCCCATGCGCTGCGCGAGCAGGGTATCGCTCACGTGGTTATCTCTCTTGGTGCAGAAGGGGCGCTGTGGGTTAACGCTTCTGGCGAATGGATCGCCAAGCCGCCATCGGTTGACGTTGTCAGCACCGTTGGCGCAGGGGATTCAATGGTTGGCGGTCTGATTTATGGCCTGCTGATGCGTGAATCCAGTGAACATACTTTACGTCTTGCCACCGCCGTTGCTGCCCTGGCCGTTAGCCAGAGCAATGTCGGTATTACCGATCGTACCCAGTTAGCCGCGATGATGGCGCGCGTTGACTTAAAACCTTTTAACTAACAGCAGGAGAGGAATAATGAAAACGCTGCTGATCATTGACTCCGGTCTCGGACAGGCTCGCGCCTATATGGCGAAGACCTTGCTGGGAGCGGCGGCGAACAAAGCACATCTCGAGATGACGGATAACCCGGGCGACGCCGAAATGGTGATTGTTCTGGGTGATAAAATTCCCGCTGACAGTGCGCTGAATGGCAAAAAAGTGTGGCTGGGCGATATCAATCGCGCGGTGGCACACCCGGAACTGTTCCTGAGCGAAGCGAAAGGTCATGCGTCTGTTTACAGCGCACCGGTCGCGGCGCCGGTTGCCGCGTCCGGACCAAAACGTATTGTGGCGATCACGGCCTGCCCGACGGGCGTGGCTCATACCTTTATGGCGGCTGAAGCCATTGAAACCGAAGCGAAAAAACGCGGCTGGTGGGTAAAAGTTGAAACACGTGGATCCGTTGGTGCGGGCAACGCAATCACCCCAGAAGAGGTGGCTGAGGCCGATCTGGTGATGGTTGCGGCTGACATCGAAGTGGACCTGGCGAAATTTGCCGGTAAGCCGATGTACCGCACGTCAACGGGCCTGGCGCTGAAAAAGACCGCTCAGGAGTTTGATAAAGCGCTGGTGGAAGCGAAGCCGTATCAGGCAACGGGGTCCACGCAAACTGCGACGGAAGGTAAGAAAGAGTCAGCTGGCGCCTATCGCCATCTACTGACCGGTGTGTCTTATATGCTGCCGATGGTGGTGGCGGGCGGTCTGTGTATTGCCCTCTCGTTCGCGTTTGGTATTACCGCGTTTAAAGAAGAAGGCACGCTGGCTGCTGCCCTGATGCAGATTGGTGGTGGTTCCGCGTTTGCCCTGATGGTGCCGGTGCTGGCAGGCTTTATCGCCTTCTCCATCGCTGACCGTCCGGGCCTGACGCCGGGTCTTATCGGCGGTATGCTGGCGGTGAGCACCGGTTCTGGCTTTATCGGCGGTATCATTGCCGGTTTCCTGGCGGGTTACGTTGCGAAGCTTATCAGCTCGAAGCTGAAACTGCCGCAGAGTATGGAAGCGCTGAAACCGATTCTGATCATTCCGTTGATTTCCAGCCTGGTGGTGGGCCTGGCGATGATTTACCTCATCGGTAAACCTGTAGCGGGTATCCTGGCGGGTCTGACCCACTGGCTGCAAACCATGGGTACTGCGAATGCGGTACTGCTGGGAGCTATTCTCGGTGGCATGATGTGTACCGACATGGGTGGCCCGGTGAACAAAGCAGCATACGCATTCGGTGTTGGCCTGCTGAGTACCCAGACCTACGCGCCAATGGCAGCGATTATGGCGGCCGGTATGGTGCCACCATTGGCTCTTGGCCTGGCAACCATCATTGCACGTCGTAAATTCGACAAAGCGCAGCAGGAAGGGGGGAAAGCCGCCCTTGTACTTGGCCTGTGCTTTATCACCGAAGGGGCAATTCCGTTCGCGGCGCGTGACCCAATGCGCGTGCTGCCATGCTGTATCGTGGGGGGCGCGGTAACCGGTGCTATCTCCATGGCGGTTGGCGCGAAACTGATGGCACCACACGGCGGTCTGTTCGTGCTGCTGATCCCAGGTGCAATCACGCCAGTGCTGGGTTATCTGCTGGCGATTGTGGCCGGTACGCTGGTGGCAGGTCTCTCTTACGCGGTGCTGAAACGTCCGGAAGCGGAAGGGGTCGCGAAAGCGGCGTAAGCGGTAAAACAATAAAAAAGCCGGGTGCTTATGCGACCCGGCTTTTTTTATGCCGCCTGTTCAGCGGTTTGCTGTGCCTTCAGCCAGGCAATCTCTTCTGCCCAGATGTCCGGATTAATGGTTTCCAGCACCATCGGGATACCGTCGAAACGGGCATCCTGCATAATAAAGCGAAACGCATCGTGGCCGATATTGCCTTCACCGAGGCTGTGATGGCGGTCCACGCGGCTGCCAAACGCGCTTTTCGCATCGTTCAAGTGCATTCCGCGCAGATACTTGAAGCCCACAATGCGTTCAAACTCATCGAAGGTCTTTTTCGTCTCATCAAGCGTTCGCAGATCGTAACCCGCTGCAAAGGCATGGCAGGTATCAATACATACGCCCACGCGGGATTTATCCTCCACGCCGTCAATAATGGCCGCCAGATGTTCGAACTTAAAGCCGAGGTTACTGCCCTGCCCGGCGGTGTTCTCGATGACCGCTGTCACGCCCTGGGTTTTATCCAGCGTGATGTTGATGGATTCGGCAATGCGCGCCAGACAGGCATCTTCGTCAATCTGCATCAGATGACTTCCCGGATGGAAGTTCAACAGCGTCAGCCCAAGCTGCTCGCAGCGCTGCACTTCATCAAGAAACGCCTCGCGGGATTTCTCCAGCGCCTCCTGCACGGGATGGCCGAGGTTAATGAGATAGCTGTCGTGGGGAAGGATTTGACCCGGCCCGTAGTGGTATTTCTCACAGGCGGCTTTGAAATCATCAATCACTTCAGAGGTGAGCGGGGCGGCGCGCCACTGGCGCTGGTTCTTGGTGAACAGGGCGAAAGCGGTCGCCTCAATTTCGGCGGCGCGAATGGCGGCATTCGCAAGGCCACCTGCAGCGCTGACGTGCGCTCCAACATATTTCATAAAGGGACTCCTGTTAACCCGAAATACGTATGATAGCGGGTTAACAGGAGAAGGATGAAGTGGTTTATGCCATCAGGCTATGTACCGCGAGGTTAATCGCACCGCCACCAACGATCAGCCAGATGAAGAGTACCAGCGCCATCAGCAGCGGTTTTGCACCTGCTTTTTTCAGCGCGCTCACGTGTGTCGTGACCCCGAGCGCCGCCATCGCCATCGCCAGCAGGACGGTATCCAGCGTGACCAGCATATCCACCACGGCTTTCGGCAGCAGGTGGAAGGAGTTAAATACCGCCACCACGATGAAAAGAATCGCAAACCATGGAATGGTGATTTTACTCTTCTGGCTGCTGCCTGCCGGCGCGAGTTGTTTTACGCGAGCGGCCAGGATAATCAGGAACGGAGCCAGCATCATGACGCGCAGCATTTTGGCAATGACCGCGGCATTTTCCGCATCCGGATTAATGGCATGACCCGCCGCCACCACCTGAGCCACTTCATGCATGGTTGAACCAATATAAATGCCGTAGGTCTCCGGACTAAACCAGTGCGCAACCAGCGGGTACATGGCCGGGTAGAGGAAAATCGCCAGCGTACCGAAAATAACCACGGTCGCGACGGCAACCGTCACTTTGCTGGATTCTGCTTTAACGACAGGCTCGGTTGCCAGTACCGCGGCAGCCCCGCAAATGCTGCTGCCGGCACCAATCAGCCAGCTGGTTTGTTTATCCAGCCCAAACACTTTCTGGCCAATAAAGCAGGCCAGTAAAAAGGTGCTGGTCAGGGTCAGGACGTCAATAGCGATCCCGCTGACGCCGACATCCGCAATCTGTGAAAAGGTCAGGCGGAAGCCGTAAAGGATAATCCCGAGGCGCAGCAGATGCTGTTTGGCGAAAATAACCCCGCCATCACAGGACTTCCAGATATGGGGGTAAACGGTATTTCCCACTACCATGCCGAGCAATATTGCCAGCGTTAAGGCACTAAAACCTGCCCCGGCGACGGCCGGAATGCTGCCGCCCCATAACGCTACGCCAGTTACCACCGCGCTGAGCGCAAGACCCGGCACGAAGTGCCACAATGTACGTTGATGCTGTAAGGTGTGTTCTGACATAACCTTCTCCTTTATCTGGCTAAAAGGTTACGGCGTTGTGGCTTAAAAATAAAATTGATTATATACTTATAATCAATCTATATAAGTGGTAAGTGACCATGCACATTACGTTGCGTCAGCTGGAAGTTTTTGCCGAAGTGCTGAAAAGCGGGTCGACGACGCAGGCCTCGCAAATGCTGGCGTTGTCCCAGTCCGCCGTCAGCGCGGCCCTGACCGATCTGGAAGGGCAACTGGGGGTTCAGCTTTTCGACAGAGTGGGGAAACGGCTGGTCGTCAATGAACATGGCCGCCTGCTGTACCCGCGCGCGCTGGCATTGCTGGAGCAGGCGACAGAAATCGAACAATTGTTCCGCGAAGAGAACGGGGCCATCCGCGTTTACGCCAGCAGTACGATCGGCAATTACATTCTGCCGGAAGTGATTGCCCGCTATCGCCGGGATTTCCCGACCCTGCCGCTGGAGATGAGCGTTGGCAATAGCCAGGATGTCATCAATGCGGTGATCGATTTCCGAGTGGATATCGGTCTGATTGAAGGGCCGTGTCACAACGTCGATATCATTGCTGAACCCTGGCTGGAAGATGAACTGGTGGTGTTCGCCTCGCCAGCCTCTTCTTTATTACAGGGTGAAGTGACGCTGGAACGGCTGGCTCAGGCGCAGTGGATCCTCCGGGAACAGGGCTCCGGTACGCGTGAAATTGTCGATTACCTGCTGCTCTCCCACCTGCCGCATTTCCGGCTGAGTATGGAGCTGGGCAACTCGGAAGCCATCAAACACGCGGTCCGTCATGGGCTGGGCATCAGCTGTCTCTCCCGGCGGGTGATTGCTGAACAGCTTGAGGCCGGCACGCTGGTCGAAATACCGCTCCCGTTGCCTAAACTGGTGCGCACGCTGTGGTGCATTCATCATCGTCAGAAACACCTTTCCAGCTCGCTGCAGCGTTTTCTGCGCTATTGCGACATGTAAACCCGCAATGTGGATCCTCTCTCCGTTGGGAGAGGGGAGATGCAGATGCGTGCTTTACTTATAATCCTGGCCGAGTCATGAAGCTCTCTTATAACTGAGCATTTCTGCCGGAAGGAACGCGTATCGTCTGCTACAATCGCGCCTCATTTGTTGAAGGGACAGCATTTTCACATGGTTTCAGAAATTAAAACCACAGAAGCGCCCGCGCTACGTCGCGAACTTAAGGCGCGTCACCTGACGATGATCGCTATCGGCGGTTCAATCGGTACAGGTCTTTTTGTTGCCTCTGGCGCAACAATTTCGGCAGCCGGCCCGGGTGGGGCACTTTTCTCTTATATCCTGATTGGCCTGATGGTGTACTTCCTGATGACCAGTCTGGGCGAACTGGCGGCGTACATGCCGGTATCCGGTTCGTTTTCGACCTACGGTCAAAAATACGTTGAAGAAGGCTTTGGCTTCGCGCTGGGCTGGAACTACTGGTACAACTGGGCCGTTACTATCGCCGTTGACCTGGTCGCCGCACAGCTGGTGATGAACTGGTGGTTCCCGGACACGCCAGGCTGGATCTGGAGTGCGCTGTTCCTGGCGGTGATCTTCCTGCTCAACTACATCTCCGTGCGTGGTTTTGGCGAAGCGGAATACTGGTTCTCTTTGATCAAAGTGGCAACCGTCATCATCTTTATCGTCGTCGGTGTGGCGATGATCGTTGGTATTTTCAAAGGCGCTCAACCTGCAGGATGGAGTAACTGGAGCATTGGCGATGCGCCATTTGCGGGTGGATTCTCGGCCATGATTGGCGTGGCGATGATTGTCGGCTTCTCCTTCCAGGGAACCGAGCTGATCGGGATTGCTGCCGGTGAATCCGAGAACCCGGAGAAGAACATTCCACGCGCGGTGCGTCAGGTATTCTGGCGTATCCTGCTGTTCTATGTGTTTGCGATTTTGATTATCAGCCTGATCATTCCTTACACCGATCCAAGCCTGCTGCGCAATGATGTGAAAGACATCAGCGTTAGCCCGTTCACGCTGGTCTTCCAGCATGCCGGTCTGCTCTCCGCCGCGGCGGTGATGAACGCCGTTATCCTGACCGCCGTGCTCTCAGCGGGTAACTCCGGCATGTACGCGTCTACCCGTATGCTCTACACCCTGGCATGCGACGGCAAAGCGCCACGCATCTTTTCTAAGCTGTCCCGTGGCGGCGTACCGCGTAATGCCCTGTATGCCACAACGGTGATTGCCGGTCTGTGCTTCCTGACCTCCATGTTTGGCAACCAGACGGTGTACCTGTGGCTGCTCAATACGTCCGGTATGACGGGCTTTATCGCCTGGCTCGGGATTGCTATCAGCCACTATCGCTTCCGCCGCGGTTACGTTATGCAAGGTCATGACATTAATGACCTGCCGTATCGCTCAGGGTTCTTCCCGCTGGGGCCTATTTTCGCCTTCATTCTGTGCCTGATTATTACGCTGGGACAGAACTATGAAGCGTTCCTTGCGGACCGTATCGACTGGGGTGGTGTAACGGCGACCTACATCGGTATTCCGCTGTTCCTGATAATCTGGTTTGGTTACAAACTGACGAAGGGGACGCGCTTTGTTCGCTACAGTGAAATGGAATTTCCGGGACGCGTAAAACAATAACCGCACTTCCTCTCTTTTAGCCCGCTCGGTTGAGCGGGCTTTTTTATTGGCGATCAGAAGCTGTAGGTCATGCCGACAGTGTAACGGCGGCCATCAAGTACGGTATCGTAAGTCTCGTAATCAATCTGTTTATCCAGCACGTTATACACGCCTGCGGTTACCAGCAGGTTCTTGTTGGCGTTATAACGCAGACCCACATCAACCTGCGTGTAAGACGGTGTGCCCTGTGACATTGAGGTTCGGCTGAGATACTCAGAAGATTTGCCGCGGAAGTTCAGGCGGCTCCAGAAGCCCACATCCTGCGTAGCCTGCCAGTCCAGCGTGGTGTTGAACATATGCTTAGGCATTTTATTCAGCGGCTTACCGGAGAACTGACCGCTCTTCTGCTCGGATTCGGTATAGGTGTAGTTAGCCGTCCAGTTAACATCACGGGTGATTTTCCAGCCGAAGGTGGATTCCACACCGCGCATGTTGGCTTTATCGACGTTGACCCGGTCGCTGACAAAATCGTAGGCATGGCCGCCAATCGTACAGGCAGGGTCGGCACTGCTGTTACAGCGGCGTACTTCAGTGATTTTGTTTTTGAAGTCGGTATTGAACAGCGTAACGCCGGCGTTAAGACTGTCATTGTTATCCCAGAGCAGGGCGATCTCTTCGCTCAGGCTCTTCTCCGGCTTGAGGTCCGGGTTACCCACGATCATGCCATCCAGCCGACCGCCGCCCGTTGCCTGACCCCAGTTGGCGGAGGACTGACGCAGATCCGGTGCACGGTAGCCGGCAGAAACGCCCCCTTTTAACGTCCACTGTTCTGCAAGGTGCCACACCCCATAACCGCGAGGCGTCCAGTTGGTGCCATAGTTCTGGTCTTTATCCATACGCAGACCACCGGTCGCCGTGAAGCTATCGGTCATCGCCCACTCATCTTCAGCAAACAGCGCCCAGCTCCAGCGCGTCAGTTTGTTGAGCCCGTCCGCCGCCTCAAGCTGGTTACCGTTGTCACGCAGCTTCTCATAGCGATACTGGCCACCGAGGGTCAGGGTATGGTCGCCGAGGAAGATCTGGTTCTGGTTGTTGAAAGTGGTGTTATACGAACGCATTTTGCGAACCGGGTTATTGGTCTCTTCCTGCTGGATGTAGCTGGTAGTGTTGAAGTCGCTGTAGTAACCGCTGTGGGTAAGGGAATAGGTCGTATGTTCGTAGCGGGTTTCGCTTTTGCTGTTTGGCGTGCAGGTTGTCCCGCGGCAGGTTTCAGTCGCTTTCGACTTGCCCGGCGTGCTGTTTCGGTCCTGAAGTTCGCGGGCAAAATCGAGGTCAAAATCGTTCTGCTCGTCCGGGGTAAAGTTCAGCGTGATCCCGCCGTTACGCATTTTCTGCTCATTGAAACCGTTCAGGATCTGATCTTCCGCGCGACGTGAGAGCAGGCCTGTCACTTTTGCACCGAGCAGTCCGTCAATTAACGGGCCGGAAGCGTAGGCGTTGGTCTGGAAGATATCCCCGGAATCATGGTTCTCCTGGAACGTGGCATCGCCGTGTAACGATCCGGTCCAGGCTTTGGTATTCGAGACTTTTTTGGTAATGATGTTGATTACGCCGCCCATTGCATCTGAGCCATAGAGCGATGACATGGGCCCGCGGATCACTTCGATGCGCTCGATAGACTCCAGCGGCGGTAGCCAGCCTTGCTCAATGCCCGAGTTATCGCTGTTCGGGCGCGTGCTGCGTGTGCTGACGCGCTTGCCATTGACCAGGAACAAGGTGTATTGGGACGCCATGCCGCGAATGCTGATATCGCTGCTGCTTCCGCCGCCCGTGACGACGACGCCCGGGACATCTTTTAGCGCATCGGTCACATCGCGGTAAGCCTTGTCTTCAATCTGCTGCTTTGAAATGACGGAGATAGAGGCTGGGGCATTCTGGATTTTTTGCTCAAAACCCGTGGCGGTCACCACCACGGTATCCGGGTCGGCTGCGTGAGCAAGAGGGGAGAGCATGGCGGCGCTGATGGCAACAGCCAGTAACGTAACGCGTGGTATTGTCATTTGAACATTCCATATCAAAAAGAAAAACACTCCATCGGGTAACCCTGAGAACTGTATGTATTTGTCTTGTAAGAACTCTTTGTGATGGAGAAGAGCCTGGAATTGTACAAAAGAATGTGAAATTGTAAACACAAATGATAATCGAAATCATTTGTGTTTTGGTATTGGTTAGTGAAACTGGCTTTTATTCAAAGGGATAGGGTTTTGAGACCCGGCAGACGGAGCGCCACCGGGCAAGAAGGGAGGAACTTACTTAAACAGATGCGCCGCATGGAAGCGGAGATGATCTTCAATAAATGACGCCATAAAGTAATAGCTGTGGTCATACCCTGGCTGGATACGCAGCGTCAGCGGCCAGTCCTTCTGGCGTGCCGCTTCGGCCAGAACCGCAGGTTGTAGCTGACCGGCGAGGAACTGATCCGCATCGCCCTGATCGATCAGCGTCGGGATGGCGTCCCCCGTGTTGCTGGCCAGCATCAGCGCACAGCCGTCCCACGCCTGCCATTTATCTGTGTCACTGCCCAGATAATGGGTGAAGGCTTTCTGACCCCATGGCACCTGGGTGGGGTTCACAATCGGGGCGAATGCCGACACGCTGGTGTATTTTCCCGGATTTTTCAGCGCCATTATCAACGCGCCGTGTCCACCCATGGAGTGTCCGCTAATGGCGCAGCGGTCGCTTACCTCAAATTCGGCCTGAACCAGCGCAGGCAGTTCGTCACGAATGTAATCATACATGCGGTAATGACGTGCCCAGGGCTGCTCTGTCGCGTTCAGGTAGAATCCGGCGCCTTTGCCCAGATCGTACCCGGCATCATCGGCGACATCATCGCCACGCGGGCTGGTATCAGGCATGACCAGCGCAATCCCCAGTTCAGCCGCAATACGCTGCGCGCCCGCTTTGGTGGTGAAGTTTTCGTCGGTACAGGTTAAACCGGACAGCCAGAACAGCACGGGTGGCTTTACGCCCGTTTCAGTTGGCGGCAAAAAAATGCTGAACGTCATGGCACAGTTCAGTACGCTGGAGTCGTGCCGCCAGCGCTGCTGTCGACCTTCAAAACAACGATGCTCTTCGAGCAGTTCCATGCAGGGCTCCTTAATACGAATGGCTATTCACTCGGCCCATAATACAGAGTTTTCATTTACCTGTGAGTAACTTTCACTTTCGCAGGACGGTAAGATGCGGCATCATAAATTAACTTTTCTTTAACAATTGGAGCGGTCATGGCGCTGCGTATCGCGCTCAGTGGGTTTGTGGTTCTGGTGGTAGCGATGGGGATAGGGCGCTTTGCTTTTACCCCTCAGGTGCCGCTAATGATTGCCGCCGGGCAACTCACGCTCACCAGCGCGGGCCTGGTGGCGGCGATGAACTATCTGGGCTATCTGGTGGGAGCATGGGATGCAATGCGTGCGCACCGCTTCGTTGAAACACGCCTCTGGTTGGGTATTTTTGGTGCAGTTGCGCTGACGCTGCTTTCCGCTGCGGCTGATAACGCCGTGGTACATGGCCTGCTGCGCTTTGTGATTGGCTGCATGAGCGGCTGGTCGATGGTGCTGATTGCCGCCTGGACCAACGAGCGGCTGGGACAACTGGGGAAACCGGGTCTCAGCGCCGCGGTATTTGCCGGGCCAGGTGCAGGTATTGCGCTCAGCGGGCTGCTCGCCGTCTATATCCAGGCTAAGGCGCTCTCCGCCGGTGCAGCATGGCAAATCTACGGCGTGCTGGCGCTGGTGCTTATCGCGCTGGTGGCCCGGTATCTGCCGCGGGCGGGTCAACTTCACCGGCCAGGCAGCGCACCGGAACCGCTCGTCCTGACGAAGAATTTAAAGCGCCTGGTCTGGAGCTACAGCCTGGCCGGGTTTGGCTATATCCTTCCGGCGACTTTTTTATCGCAAATGGCGGCCGTGCGTTTTCCCGGCAGTCTGTTTGCCCAGTTTGTCTGGCCGATATTTGGTATTGCCGCCGTGGCGGGCATTGCGCTCAGCATCGTTTTACGCCACACCTCAACCTCAAACCGCAGGTTGGCTATCGTATTGTGGTTGCAGGGGGCCGGCGTACTGGCAGCCTGGCTGCTGCCGGGGATTGGCGGGTTACTGACCGGCGGCTTGCTCGTTGGGGGCGGGTTCTTGTGTGCCGTTCAGCTCTCTTTACTTTATGGGCGCGAACTGGCACCAGATCACACGCGCTACATGGCGGGACTGCTTACTACCGGTTATGCCATCGGTCAGTTGATTGGCCCGGTAACGTCGGCGTTGTCGACGTGGCTCACGCACCGACTGGAGCCTGCGCTGGGGCTGGCGGGCGTCGCGCTGTTCATCGGCGGCGCACTGGTCTGGGATCGTCAGGCCGAAAGGCAACAGCAATTGCAATAATTATCGTCGTGAATACTGGATTATGTGCGCCGCCTCACGCACAATGAGCGCACACTTTTGCCACAACGAGGGCAAAAGACGCCACACCTGCAGGAGAAAAGAATGCCATCACTCAGTAAAGAAGCAGCCCTGGTTCACGAAGCTCTGGTTGCGCGTGGTCTTGAAACGCCACTGCGTCCACCCGTTCAGGAACTGGACAATGAAACCCGTAAGCATCTGATTGCTGGGCATATGACCGAGATCATGCAACTGCTGAATCTCGATCTGAGCGACGACAGTCTGATGGAGACGCCGCACCGTATCGCAAAAATGTACGTTGACGAAATTTTCTCCGGCCTGGATTACGCCAATTTCCCGAAAATCACCGTCATTGAAAACAAGATGAAGGTAGATGAGATGGTAACGGTACGTGATATCACGTTAACCAGTACCTGTGAACACCACTTCGTGACCATCGACGGTAAAGCGACCGTGGCTTATATTCCTAAAGATACGGTGATTGGTCTGTCGAAGATTAACCGCATCGTGCAGTTCTTTGCTCAGCGTCCACAGGTGCAGGAGCGTCTGACGCAGCAGATCCTGACCGCGCTGCAAACGCTGCTGGGCACCAATAACGTGGCAGTATCTATCGACGCCGTTCACTACTGTGTGAAAGCGCGCGGCGTGCGTGATGCCACCAGTGCGACTACCACAACGTCGCTGGGCGGTCTGTTTAAATCCAGCCAGAACACCCGCCAGGAGTTTCTGCGCGCCGTGCGTCACCACAACTAATCTGACAGGGCAGGCTACATGGAGCGAAACGTCACGCTCGATTTTGTTCGAGGCGTCGCCATTCTCGGTATCCTGCTGCTTAACATCAGCGCCTTCGGCTTGCCGAAGGCGGCGTATCTCAATCCTGCGTGGTATGGCGACATCACCCGCAGCGATGCCTGGACGTGGGCCATCCTCGATCTCTTTGCCCAGGTCAAATTCCTCACCCTGTTTGCCCTGCTGTTTGGCGCGGGCCTGCAGCTACTGCTCAGGCGCGGCACGCGCTGGATCCAGTCGCGTCTGACATTGCTGGTGATCCTCGGCTTTATTCACGGGCTGTTCTTCTGGGATGGCGACATTCTTCTCGCCTATGGCTTAGTCGGGCTGATTTGCTGGCGGCTCATTCGCGATGCGCACAGCGTAAAAAGCCTGTTTAACACGGGCGTGATGCTTTACGTCATGGGCCTTGGCGTGCTGTTACTGCTGGGGATAATCTCCGGTGATGCGGCAAACCGTTCATGGATCCCCGATGCCGCCAACCTTCAGTACGAGCAGTTCTGGAAGCTGAAAGGAGGCACGGAAGCGATAAGCAACCGTGCGGATATGCTTGGCGATAACCTGCTGGCGCTGGGGGCGCAGTATGGCTGGCAGCTGGCAGGGATGATGCTGATGGGGGCATCACTGATGCGCACCGGCTGGCTGAAAGGGGAGTTTTCCCTTCGCCACTATCGCCTGACGGGAGCCGGGTTAATTCTTCTCGGCGTGCTGATTAATCTGCCGGCCGTGATCATGCAGTGGCATCTGCACTGGAACTACCGCTGGTGTGCGTTTCTGCTTCAGGTCCCGCGCGAGCTGAGCGCGCCCTTCCAGACGATTGGCTATGCGGCACTCATTTACGGCTTCTGGCCACAAATGTGTCGTGCATGGATTGTCAGTGCCATTGCCTGCGTAGGCCGTATGGCCCTCAGCAATTACATTCTGCAGACGCTGATATGCACCACGCTTTTCTATCGGTTTGGCCTGTTTATGAAATTCGACCGGCTTTCGCTGCTGGCGTTTGTTCTCCCGGTCTGGATGGTTAACCTGGCGTTTTCTGTTCTCTGGCTGCGTTATTTCCGCCAGGGGCCGCTGGAGTGGGTGTGGCGTCAGTTAACCGCACATGCTTCAGGGGTATCATTGAGAAATACATCCAGATAACGATCTGGATCACAATCATTAACAAAACGGATGTAAACGTTTTCATCTGTGTGAGCTTCTTCACGTAGTCCCCTTTCTCTCGCTGCCAAAATAGCCACCTTGCTAAACACAGGGGGTGTCTGTGAGTTGCTGCAATCCTTTGAAGGATGGTGAATATGATCACCATTCGTGACGTCGCCCGTCAGGCGGGTGTTTCCGTGGCTACCGTCTCACGCGTGCTGAACAACAGCGCGCTGGTCAGCCCTGACACCCGCGAAACCGTAATGAAAGCCGTGACCCAGCTGGGTTATCGCCCTAATGCCAATGCGCAGGCGCTTGCCACGCAGGTCAGCGATACCATTGGCGTGGTGGTGATGGATGTCTCTGATGCCTTTTTCGGTGCGCTGGTTAAAGCGGTAGACGTTGTCGCTCAGCAGCATCAGAAATACGTGCTGATTGGCAACAGCTATCACGAGGCTGAAAAAGAGCGTCATGCGATTGAAGTGCTGATCCGCCAGCGTTGTAACGCACTGATTGTGCACTCAAAAGCTTTAAGCGATGACGAGATTTCCGGGTTTATGGAGCAAATCCCGGGCATGGTGCTGATCAACCGTATTGTGCCAGGGTATGCCCACCGCTGCGTCGGGCTGGATAACGTCAGTGGGGCGATGATGGCCACCAAAATGCTCATCAACAACGGGCATCAGCGGATCGGTTTTCTGGCCTCCAGCCATCATATTGAAGATGATGAGCTGCGGCGCGAAGGCTGGCAAAACGCCCTTAAAGAACAGGGTATTACGCCGTCTGAAAGCTGGGTTGGAACCGGAACGCCGGATATGCAGGGCGGGGAGGCGGCGATGGTGGAGTTACTGGGCCGTAATCTGCAGCTGTCTGCCGTGTTTGCCTATAACGATAACATGGCGGCCGGGGCGCTGACTGCGCTGAAGGATAACGGCATTGCGGTGCCACAGCATTTATCGTTGATTGGTTTTGATGATATTCCCATTGCCCGTTACACCGACCCGCAGCTGACCACCGTGCGTTACCCCATTGCCTCTATGGCCAAACTGGCCACTGAGCTGGCGTTACAGGGGGCGGCAGGGCTGCTGGATCCGGGCGCAACACACTGTTTCATGCCGACTTTAGTGCGTCGACATTCTGTCGCTGCCCGGCAAATTGTGGTTCCGATCACTAACTGATTACATCAGCTGATGTAACCGTTTTCAATCTGTGAGTAAATTCACAGTATCTTAACAAGGCGCTGACTATGATGTCAGCGTTTTAGGGGCTGAAACGCTATGTAACAGTGATTAATCACTTTCACCATAGCCAATGTGCCGCAAACAACGAATAAAACGCATTTCTGGAGCGTTACCGAACACGGAAGATAGAAATTTTATAAGTGAACTTCGGCTGTCAGTAACGTTTCATTAACACCTGCCTGCCGATCGTTATTCACAAGAACTACCCTGCATAAAAAAAACCGGAGATACCATGAATAAGAAGGTGTTGACCCTGTCTGCTGTAATGGCAAGCATGCTTTTTGGTGCAGCAGCGCATGCTGCGGATACCCGTATTGGTGTGACCATCTATAAATACGACGACAACTTCATGTCTGTTGTCCGTAAAGCTATCGAGAAAGATGCTAAAGCAGCGCCAGATGTTCAGCTGCTGATGAATGACTCCCAGAACGACCAGTCCAAACAGAACGACCAGATCGACGTTCTGCTGGCAAAAGGCGTGAAGGCACTGGCCATCAACCTGGTTGACCCCGCTGCGGCAGGCACGGTCATTGAAAAAGCGCGCGGCCAGAATGTGCCGATTGTCTTCTTCAACAAAGAACCTTCCCGTAAAGCGCTGGACAGCTATGACAAAGCGTTTTACGTCGGTACTGACTCCAAAGAGTCCGGCATTATTCAGGGCGATCTGATCGCTAAACACTGGGCGGCGAACCCGAACTGGGACCTGAACAAAGACGGCCAAATCCAGTTCGTGCTGCTGAAAGGCGAACCAGGCCATCCGGATGCTGAAGCCCGTACCACTTACGTTATCAAAGAGCTAAATGATAAGGGCCTGAAAACCCAGCAGCTGGCATTAGATACCGCGATGTGGGATACCGCTCAGGCGAAAGATAAGATGGACGCGTGGCTGTCCGGCCCGAACGCTAACAAAATCGAAGTGGTAATTGCCAACAACGATGCGATGGCTATGGGTGCGGTAGAAGCCCTGAAAGCGCACAACAAATCAGCCATTCCTGTGTTCGGTGTGGATGCACTGCCAGAAGCTCTGGCCCTGGTGAAATCCGGTGCAATGGCCGGTACCGTGCTGAACGATGCCAACAACCAGGCGAAAGCAACCTTCGATCTGGCGAAAAACCTGGCCGATGGCAAAGGTGCGGCAGACGGTACGACCTGGAAAATTGAAAACAAAATCGTTCGCGTACCTTACGTTGGCGTAGACCAGTCCAACCTGGCTGAGTTTATCGGTAAATAAGTTATTTGAATTGTCTTCACTGGGCGCAACTTGTTGCGCCCTTTTATAACGCGATATGCGAGGCCAACAAGGTATAATTATGGTCAGCACAAATACTCAGTCATCTGGTGAATACTTGTTGGAAATGAGCGCCATCAACAAGTCATTTCCCGGGGTTAAGGCACTCGATAATGTTAATTTAAAAGTTCGTCCTCACTCTATTCACGCATTAATGGGTGAGAACGGCGCAGGTAAATCAACATTATTAAAATGTCTTTTTGGGATCTATCAAAAAGATTCTGGCAGCATTCTTTTTCAGGGGAAAGAGATCGATTTCCATTCAGCAAAAGAAGCACTGGAAAACGGTATCTCAATGGTTCACCAGGAATTAAACCTGGTGCTGCAGCGTTCTGTTATGGATAACATGTGGTTGGGCCGTTATCCGACCAAAGGTGTCTTTGTCGATCAGGATAAAATGTATCGCGACACCAAAGCGATTTTTGATGAACTGGATATTGATATCGATCCGCGCGCCCGCGTGGGAACGTTATCCGTATCCCAAATGCAGATGATCGAAATTGCCAAAGCGTTCTCCTATGATGCGAAAATCGTCATCATGGACGAACCGACATCGTCATTAACGGAAAAAGAGGTTAACCACCTTTTTACCATTATTCGTAAGCTCAAAGACCGCGGCTGCGGCATTGTTTATATCTCTCACAAAATGGAAGAGATCTTCCAGCTGTGTGATGAGATTACCATCCTGCGCGACGGCCAGTGGATTGCCACCCAGCCTCTCGAAGGGCTGGATATGGACAAGATCATCGCCATGATGGTGGGGCGCTCTCTGAACCAGCGCTTCCCGGACAAAGAGAACAAGCCGGGTGAAGTGATCCTTGAGGTTCGCAATCTCACCTCGCTGCGCCAGCCGTCTATTCGCGACGTCTCTTTTGACCTGCATAAGGGCGAAATTCTCGGTATCGCAGGTCTGGTTGGGGCAAAACGTACTGATATTGTCGAAACCCTGTTCGGTATTCGTGAGAAAGCCGCGGGCACCATCACGCTGCACGGTAAGAAAATCAATAACCACAGCGCTAACGAAGCCATTAATAATGGTTTTGCGCTGGTCACGGAAGAGCGTCGTTCGACCGGTATTTATGCGTATCTGGATATTAACTTTAACTCGTTAATTTCCAATATTCGCAACTATAAAAACAAAGTCGGGCTGCTGGATAACTCCCGCATGAAGAGCGATACCCAGTGGGTGATTGACTCCATGCGCGTCAAAACGCCAGGTCACCGCACGCAAATTGGTTCGCTGTCAGGCGGTAACCAGCAGAAGGTCATTATTGGGCGTTGGTTATTAACCCAGCCAGAAATCCTGATGCTGGATGAACCGACCCGCGGTATTGACGTCGGCGCGAAGTTTGAGATTTATCAGCTGATTGCCGAGCTGGCGAAAAAGAATAAAGGGATCATTATTATTTCTTCCGAAATGCCGGAATTGTTAGGGATCACAGATCGTATTCTGGTTATGAGCAATGGTCTCGTTGCCGGTATTGTTGACACCAAAACGACAACGCAAAACGAAATTTTGCGTCTTGCGTCTTTGCACCTTTAAGATCAGGGGCTCCTCATGAGTGCGTTAAATAAAAAAAGTTTTCTCACTTACCTGAAAGAAGGCGGTATTTACGTTGTTCTTTTAGTACTGCTGGCTATCATCATTTTCCAGGACCCTACGTTCTTAAGCCTGTTGAACCTCAGTAACATCCTGACCCAGTCCTCCGTGCGTATTATTATCGCGCTGGGCGTGGCGGGACTTATCGTGACGCAGGGGACTGACCTGTCAGCGGGACGTCAGGTTGGCCTCGCGGCGGTTATCGCGGCAACGCTGCTGCAGTCGATGGAAAACGCCAACAAGGTGTTCCCGGAAATGGCGACCATGCCCATTTTCGTGGTGATCCTGATTGTCTGTGCGATCGGCGCAGTGATTGGTCTGATTAACGGCATCATTATCGCTTACCTGAACGTGACGCCATTTATCACTACCTTAGGCACGATGATCATCGTTTACGGTATCAACTCCCTGTACTACGACTTCGTGGGGGCGTCGCCAATCTCTGGCTTCGACAGCGGGTTCTCGACCTTTACGCAAGGGTTTATCGCGCTGGGCAGTTTCCGCCTGTCGTACATTACCTTCTACGCCCTGATTGCCGTCGCTTTTGTCTGGATCCTGTGGAACAAAACCCGCTTCGGTAAAAACATCTTCGCTATCGGCGGTAACCCGGAAGCGGCGAAAGTGTCCGGCGTCAACGTTGCCCTGAACCTGCTGATGATCTATGCCCTGTCAGGTGTGTTCTACGCCTTTGGTGGGATGCTGGAAGCGGGCCGTATCGGCTCTGCAACGAACAACCTGGGCTTCATGTACGAACTGGATGCGATCGCAGCCTGTGTGGTCGGCGGCGTCTCCTTTAGCGGCGGCGTGGGTACCGTGTTCGGCGTGGTAACCGGTGTCATCATCTTTACCGTAATCAACTACGGTCTGACCTACATCGGCGTGAACCCGTACTGGCAGTACATCATCAAAGGCGGCATCATCATCTTTGCGGTCGCCCTGGATTCACTCAAATACGCGCGTAAAAAATAATCGCCTCTGGCATTACCTGGCCCGCTCACCGAGCGGGCTTTTTTGTGCTTCATGCCAGACTCGACTCCTCCCGGGTGACGATGCTCTCGAACCAGTCGAGTTCGGAGAGCTTGCAGGCAACCCACTGTTGAGAAAAAGCCTCTCCCAGGCTGTCGGTGAGATACTGACAGCGTGCAAATGTCTCGATCGCCTCCTGCTGAAACAGCGGCAGATCCGGCCCGTCCTGCTGAGGTTCAGGTAAATCCTGCTCGTCAAAATTTTCCAGCCCGTACAGCATTCCGCTCAGAAGCGTTGCCGCCACCAGATACGGGTTGGCATCAGCCCCGGCCAGCCGGTACTCAATACGCCGGTTATGGTCATCAGAGCAGGGAATACGCAGCGCGGCGGAGCGGGTGTTATAGCCCCAGGAGTTAAATAGCGGTTCCGTGAGGTTTTTACGCAGGCGGCGGAATGCGTTAACGCCAGGGGCGAGAATGGCGATGGAGGCGGGCATCAGCGCCAGCTGGCCAGCGATGCAGAGGCGCATCATGCTGTTCAGCGCTTCCACCGGTGACGCGAATACGTTTTCGCCATGAATATCGTTCAGGCTGAAATGGAAGTGCAAACCGCTGCCGGACTGCTGGCTGAACGGTTTGGCCATAAAGCTGGCCTGCAGACCCTGTTTCTCCGCAACGTAGCGGGTCAGGCGTCGCAGGGCCAGCACGTTATCGCAGACTTCAACGACGCGATGGCTATGCTTCAGGTTTAACTCGAACTGGCCAGATTCGGCTTCGGCCACGATCCCGGTCAGGGGGATACGCTGCAGGTGCGCCAGCTGCTCCAGCTCGTCAAACAGCGCCGCGTGTGCCGTTGAGGTATCCATATGAAAGCAGCCCTGATTTTGTGGATCCTGCGTGCCGCGTCCGGTCAGATAAAACTCAATTTCCGGGGCAATCACCGGGAAGAGCCCGTGCTGATGGAAACGAGCCAGAACGTTTTGCAATATCACCCTTGGCTCAAGCGGGCACGGTTTGCCGTCGCTCTCTTTCATGGTCAGCAGGATCTGCGCGTTATGCTGAGGGTCTTGCGAACAGGGGCGCAGGGAACCGCCGACGGGAACGCAGAGCCGGTCGGGCTCATCATCAAGCGGGGCGGCTATTTTGCCTTTATGGTCCATGGAGTAGACGGAGAGGGGGAAGTAACAGCCTTTTTCCAGATTTAGCATGCTTTCCACCGAGAGCCGCTTGCCGCGCATAATGCCATTGATATCGTTCAGGTAAACGTCAATATGTTTCGTCTGCGGGTAACGTTCCAGGTAATCCGCCACTTCCAGCGAGACGTTGTGCTGCATGGCATCAAGTTTGTCATCAAGCCAGAGGCCAGCGTTGAGTGCCGTCGGGAGTGATAAACCCGGGAAGTTAAAATAGGGGCGGATATTTTTCAGGAAAAACGCATTCATTATTGAGTTCATAGTCATTCTTCAATGAAGCCGTAGCGGCAGTGAACTCAGCTTAAAAGGGGCGGCGTAAAGGCGGGATAAAAAGCGTTACGCACGGTATAAAGAAAGTATAAAGGCGAGGCTATTTTTTCTCTTTTTTCTGCATATCAAGCAGTTGTTCTGGCGTGACGGCCGGGTAGCCCTGCGCATCTTCCGGCACTTCATGCATTGCCGGAATGGGTACCAGCGGACCTAAAAAGCGCGGTTCACGTTTGAAGATGTACAGATCGGCCAGAGCGCCAAAACGCGCGCCAAACTCACGTACGCGGACGCTCAGCATATCTTTAGGCGACGGTACGGCGTAGCACTGCGCCTGAATACCCATATGCAGTGCGATAAACAGCGCGCGTTCGCAGTGGAAGCGTTGGGTGATGATGATGAAATCGTTGGTATCGAACACCTTGCGCGTACGCACGATGGAATCCAGAGTGCGGAACCCGGCGTAGTCGAGTACGATATCAGCCGGATCGACACCGGCGGCAATCAGGTCTTTGCGCATGGTGACCGGTTCGTTATAGCTTTGCAGCGCATTATCGCCGCTCAGCAGCAGGTAATTCACTTTGCCGCTGTTATACGCGTTCAGCGCGCCCTGAATGCGGTAACGGTAATACTGATTAATCACCCCGGTGCGGTAATACTTGGCGGTACCCAGCACAACGCCGACCTGACGATAGGGCAGGTCCTGCAGGTCGTCAAAGATATACGGAGCCGTTTTCCAGCTCATCCAGCGATCAAGACCCAGCACGATCAACAGCAGTATGCCGACCAGGACAGACAGGCTGTAAAAAGCGCGCTTTAACATGCAGATGGCTCGTACCGAAGGTGAAATTTAACTCAGGCTACTTTACCCGCCTGGTTAGCGCAAGAAACAGCGAATCAACTGAGGGGTTTTTCAGCAAAGCGGCGGGCATTTCTGCCCGCCGGAGGCATTACGCAAGCAAAACACGGTCAATAGTTGAGCAGCCGAGCGCTTTCAGCGTTGCGGCGGTGGCATCCCACTGGATCAACGGCGCGTCGGCTTTCTCTGCCAGAATAGCGCGCTGAATGTCCGGGTAGTCATAGCCATTGAGGCTCAGCAAATTCAGGGCGCCCTGAAGCGGTGGCAGCGTCGGGTTAAAGGCGGCGTTTTCGGCATAGCTGCCGGTGAAGATGCGACCATCACGACACTGCAGCGCCACACCGCTGGGGGAGTGACTGTATGGCGTGTGGCTCTTGTTCGCCGCACGAATCGCGGCTTCGCTCAGCGCATCACCGGAAAGGGCAAAACCGTGATCCTGTTCATCCATCAGCAGCGTTTTGATGTCGAGATCTTTCGGACCAAACGCGTCAGGCAAGTAATCCCCGAGGGTATGTGGCGCACGGCCTGGCAGATTGATGCGTAACTCCAGCCCGCTGTTCAGCTCGTTCATGAACTGGCGGCAGTGGCCGCAAGGGGTGTAGTTAACGGTAATGGCGCTCAGCGCTTGTTCACCGCGCAGCCAGGCGTGGCTGATGGCGCTTTGTTCCGCGTGAACGGTCTGCTGCATGGTCGCGCCGAGGAACTCCATGTTGCCACCGAAGTACCAGGTTCCACTTACGCCGCGTGCAATCGCACCGACGTTGAAATGAGAGAGGTCGGCGCGGGCGCAGGCCGCCGCCAGCGGCAGCAGCGCGAAGGCCAGCGCGTCGTCGTCCAACCCTGTGGCTTTTTTCAGTGCCGTGACGTGTTCAGCCGTCAGCAGGGCCGGGAAATGCTCATCCGCCAGAATCGGGGCCAGAGCTGATTGCACATTCTCTGCAAGCTGGGCGAAAGCAGCTTGAAAACGTGGATGCATGGCGTTTGCCTCATAAAGGTTAATGGATCGGTAGTTTACGGAGCCGCTGAGGCTTTATATGTGATCCACTTCTCATTATGTATGCAACTTATGAAAACAAAATGAAATTTGCGCGACGCATCGCAAATTTTAACCCATGACCGCCACAATCAGCGGGAAAATAAACGGTGCGAGCAGGGAGGTGATAATCCCGCAGATCACCAGTGCGAGTGAGCTAAACGCCCCTTCCTGATAATCCAGTTCAGCGCAGCGCGCGGTGCCCAGGGCGTGCGACGCGGTACCCATCGCCAGACCTCGTGCCGCTTTGGTATGGATACGCATCGCATTCAGCAGGGTATGTCCAAAGACCGCGCCGAGGATCCCCACGAATATCACACACATGGCGCTGATGGCCGGAATCCCCCCCAGGCTGCCGCCCACGGCCATCGCAATAGGCGTGGTGACCGACTTAGGCAGAATAGAGGCCGCAATTTGCGGGGACGCGCCCATCAGCAGCGCCACCGAGGTGCCGGTGATCATCGCCACCAGGCTCCCGACAAAACAGATGGTAATGATGGATTTCCAGCGGGCGCGGATCTGGTGCAATTGCTCATATAAAGGAAAGGCGAGCGCCACCACGGCCGGCTGCAGAAGGTCGTTCAAAATTTTGCTGCCGGCAAAGTAGCGTTCATAAGGAATGCCGGTGAGAAGCAGGAACGGGATAATCACCACCATCGCCACCAGCAGCGGATTAAGTAACGGCATTTTGAAACGTGCGGCGAGTTTGCGTGCGGCGAAGAACACTGCCAGCGTTAACGGCAGCGACCACCAGATATTGGCCATCATTGTTTTGTTCCTTTCTGCCCGACCACTTTACGTTCGCCATGCACCAGATGCGAACTCCAGCTTACTACCAGGAAAACCACCAGCGTACTGACCGCGCAGGAGACCAGAATGGGTCCGAACTGCGCCTGGAGCAAATCAAAATACTGCATAACCCCGACGCCGATAGGCACGAACAGCAGCGCCATATAGCGAATAAGGACAAAGCAGCCAGGGTTAACCCATCTGGCAGGCAGAATTTGCAAGGCCAGCAAAACAAAGAGGATCAACATTCCGATGATGCTGCCGGGAATGGTGATGGGAAGCAGGGATGCGATAAAGATTCCGGCATACAGGCAGGCGTAAATCAGGACGAATGCGCGAAGATATTGCCAGATAATGTTCAATGATTTTCTCATGGTGAAAGTCCTTGATGAAACGCATTCATCATACAATTAAACCTAAAAATGTGCCACGGATCACATCATGAATTTTGAGCATACCAGACATTCCGAAATGGAACGTCTGGTATAACCTCACCGGGTTAACCGCCGGGCTTTCCTCACGCCGGGAGAGCGGCTACTATAGCGCGTCTTTTTTCACAGGTACTGCTATGCGTGTTTTACTGGCCCCAATGGAAGGCGTGCTCGACTCTCTCGTGCGCGAGCTTCTGACCGAGGTGAACGACTACGATCTCTGCGTGACGGAGTTTTTGCGCGTGGTCGATATGTTGTTGCCAGTAAAATCATTCTATCGCCTTTGCCCGGAACTGCATCATCAGAGCCGCACCTCTTCCGGCACGCTGGTGCGCATTCAGCTACTGGGTCAGTATCCCGAATGGCTGGCGGAGAACGCGGCTCGTGCCGTAGAGCTTGGTTCCTTTGGGGTTGATCTCAACTGCGGTTGCCCATCCAAACTGGTGAATGGCAGCGGTGGCGGTGCCACCTTGCTGAAAGATCCGGAGCTGATTTACCGTGGCGCAAAAGCCATGCGTGAGGCTGTACCGTCGCATCTGCCGGTGACGGTAAAGGTGCGTCTGGGATGGGACAGCGACGCGCGGCAATTTGAGATTGCCGATGCCGTGCAGCAGGCCGGGGCCACTGAGCTGGTGGTGCATGGGCGCACCAAAGAAGATGGCTATAAAGCCGAACGTATTAACTGGCAGGCGATTGGCGAGATCCGCAAAAGACTCACCATTCCCGTTATTGCCAACGGCGAAATCTGGGATTACGAAAGCGCGCAGGCGTGCCTGAAAGAGACTGGCTGCGATGCGGTGATGATTGGCCGTGGCGCGCTTAACGTACCAAACCTCAGCCGGGTGATTAAATATAACGAACCACGTATGCCGTGGGCTGATGTGGTCGCGCTGCTGAAAAAATACAGTCGCCTCGAAAAACAGGGTGATACCGGGTTATATCACGTCGCGCGAATTAAGCAGTGGCTCAGTTATTTACGCAAAGAGTACAGTGAAGCGCTGGGGTTATTTCAGGAGATCCGCACGCTGCAGACTTCCGCTGATATTGCACGGGTGATTCAGTCCAAATAATAAGCGTTAATTTGCTCACACTTTTTTAAAATATAAAACAAAGCAGGTTTTCAACGTGACGCCACGATGTTAAGGTGCCACTGTATTCAACGCAGGATTGTTACTGGTTAACAGGCAAAACCTAAGCGTTTCACAGCACGTATCGCTGTGGAGCGCTTAGGTTTTTTTTTGCCTGTTATTTACGCAGGAGAGAAATTTGGCTTAACAATTTTTACTGACGTCTTTCACTGAAATGAATAATTAAATCGCGACAGGAAAAGAGAATTTTCCTGCGACGGCTTACGCACTCAATACTCACTCACAGGTTGTTATGATGGCATATAAAAATATACACACTACACTGTGCGCGCTCGCTTTAATAACATTCCCCTCTTTATCAGGGGCACAGGAATGGAATGGAACGGTGTTAGGTTTTGAAGCGCCACCGGACCCTCTCCTGGGCGATATGGGCGGCATCCGCAAGATCATTAACGATAACGGGTTTACTTATAATCTGGGCTATCTGAACGAAATCGCCTGGAACGGAGGTGGCGGCTATAACCATGATTCTCACGTGGCGTATATTGATCAGTTTGCGCTGACCTTTAATCAGGATCTGGAGCGCTGGACAGGCGTGCCGGATGCGCGGATCGAAGGAAATATCGTCAACCGTAACCACAATGACGATCTCACCACCAGGCGTGTCCAGGATCCGCGCGTTAACTTTAACGACCTGACTCAGGAAAGCTGGGGAGGGCAGTCCATTACCCGCCTGGGCTGGCTCACCTTTGCCCGCAGTTTTGACGATCGGCGTCTGACCTGGCGCATCGGGATGATGAACAAAGTGCAAACCTTTGATCAAATCATTCCGTGTGACTTCCAGTTGCTCTCGCAGTGCGGCGGGAAATCTGCCAACTCACTGACCTGGAATAACTGGAACGTGCATACCTGGGGCTCCACGCTAGCGTATAAAGTAACGCCCACGCTGACCATAAAAGGCGGTGTGATGGAGCAAAACCCGGACGCGTCAAGCCGCAGCCATGCCTGGAGCTGGTCAACAAAGGGCAGCAAAGGAATATTACTCCCGGTTGAAATCGAAGCGCGTCCGCATATCAACGGTCTGCCGGGCGCGTACAATCTGGGCGTAGTGTTTACCAATGCGCCGCAAACCGATCTTTACCGGGGTAAATCCGGTGGGGCGGGTGCGAGCGACCCGGATGGATTTGATAAGCACAACCGCACCTGGTTTATGTATGCCGGGCTAAACCAGCAACTGACCCAACATCAAAATGATCCGAATCGTGGGTTGAGCGCCTCTTTCAGCATGAGTCTTGCCGATCAACGCACGAACTCTATGCACCAGGTATACGCAGCCTCACTGCGATACCGTGGGTTGTTTGATGCGCGTCCACAAGACTGGATTGGCTTCGGTCTGACCTGGATTGATATGAGCAGCCAGTACGCATGCAATCAACGTTACCTGAACAGCCTGAGCGGGGCTTCCGATTATAACGATCCGGCATACCATCCTGTGCCGGACCATTCGCTGAACGGTGAGTTCTACTATCGCTTTCGTCCGCTGTCATGGCTGGAGCTACAGCCGGGCATTCAATACTGGCACCATCCTGGTGGGGTTTCCCGCACGCAGGATGCCTGGGTAACCGAGCTGAAAACGGTGGTGACCTTCTGAGATCACCGTCTCAAGTTCGATCTGCGTCACGTTTCTTACTCGTGACATATTGAGGCTACGAATGAAACTGATAGAGTGCCAGAACTGGATTGTTACTGCTTAGGCAGGCAAAACCTGATTTTCTGGCATCTGCCGGAGGTCAGGTTTTTTTGTTTCTGGGGTTCCGATGAAAATCGCCAAAATTCTTAATAATAATGTGGTGGTTGTTCAGGATGAACGCGGATGTGAACAGGTCGTGATGGGGCGTGGGCTGGGGTTCCAGAAACGCGTCGGTGATGAACTGGATACCGCGCTTATTGAAAAGGTGTTTGCATTACAAAGCGATGAGTTGATGCGTCGACTCGGAGAGCTGCTGAGCCAGATCCCGCTTGAGGTGATGACCATCTGTGACTGCATTATTGGGCAGGCAGCGCAGCGGCTGGGGAAACTGCAGGACAGTTTGTATATCACCTTAACGGACCACTGCTACTTTGCGATTGAACGCCAAAAGAAAGGGCTGGCAATCAAAAATGTGCTGCTGTGGGATATTAAACGTCTCTATCCGAAGGAGTTCGAATTAGGGCAGGAGGCGCGGGCCATTATCGCCAAACGCCTGAATGTTGAACTCGAGGAGGATGAAGCCGGGTTTATCGCGCTGCATCTGGTGACGGCGCAACTGAATAGCGAAATGCCGGAAGTGATGCACGTGACGCGGGTGATGCAGGAGATCCTGCAACTGGTGAAGTATCAGCTACAGCTTGAGTATGACGAAGAGTCGCTCAGTTATCAGCGTTTTGTCACCCATCTGAAATTTTTTGCTCAGCGGATGCTTACCCGCACCGTGGTAGAAGATGATGATGTTTCGTTGCATACGGCGGTAAAGGACAATTACGCGAAAGCCTGGAAATGCGCAGAGAAAATCGCGCAGCATCTGAATAAGAGCTATCAGCGTGAGCTGACAACCGAAGAAATTATGTTCCTCGCGATTCATATTGAGCGGGTAAGAAAAGAGGGGCGCTAAGCCTCAACAATGGGATTGTTACTGCATAATGCAGGCAAAACCCGGGTGCGGTCTTTGAAAAAAGACCGTTCTCGGGTTTTTTTATTTTGTACTCAGTCAACAGGTGCCTTCGGGCATCGGATGTAAGGAAATCGAGATGGAATACCAGGCTTTAGCACAGGATATTCTCGGGCACGTTGGCGGGAAAGCGAACATCGTCAGCCTTGTTCACTGCGCCACCCGGCTTCGCTTCAAACTGAAAGAGAATCAAAAAGCGGATGCGGAAGGGTTAAAGAAAAACCCGGGGGTGATCATGGTAGTCGAAAGCGGCGGTCAGTTTCAGGTCGTGATTGGTAACCATGTGCATGATGTGTGGCTGGCGGTACGCAAGGAAGCAGGGCTGACAGATGATACCCCTGTGGTGGACGATAAGACGGAAAAAGGCAACCTGCTGGGCCGTCTGATCGACATCGTTTCCGGGATCTTCACGCCGTTTATTGGCATCCTTGCTGCGTCCGGTATTTTAAAAGGGCTGCTTGCGCTGGCCGTGGTTTGCGGCTGGCTCACGACTGAAAGTGGCACCTATAAAATCTGGTTTGCCGCAAGCGACGCGCTGTTCTTCTTCTTCCCGCTGGTGCTGGGCTATACGGCCGGGAAAAAATTCGGCGGCAACCCGTTTATTACCATGGTGATCGGCGGGGCGCTTACCCATCCGATGATGATCGCCGCCTTTAATGCGAGCCAACAGCCGGGGGCGGTATCGGAAGCCTTTCTTGGTATTCCGGTTACCTGGTTCAACTACAGCACATCGGTGATCCCGATTATTCTCGCTTCGTGGGTAAGCTGCTGGCTGGAAAAGCAGAGCACCAGGTGGCTGCCATCATCGATGAAAAACTTCTTCGCTCCGCTGATCTGTTTAGGCGTTACTGTTCCACTGACGTTCCTGGTCATTGGTCCGCTGGCGACCTGGCTGAGTCAGATACTGGCGAACAGCTATCAGGGGATCTATGTGCTGGCACCGTGGCTGGCGGGGGCGGCAATGGGGGCAGTGTGGCAGGTATGCGTAATTTTTGGCCTGCACTGGGGGCTGGTGCCGCTGATGATTAATAACCTGGCAGTACTGGGGCATGACTCGATGCTGCCCATGTTGCTGCCAGCAGTATTTGGTCAGGTGGGTGCGGCGCTGGGCATTTTCCTGCGTACCCACGATGCCCGCCAGAAAATGCTGGCAGGCTCATCCGTCACGGCCGGGATCTTTGGCATCACCGAGCCAGCCGTGTATGGCGTAAACCTGCCGCTGCGCCGTCCGTTTATCTTTGGTTGTGTCGCTGGTGCTATCGGCGGGGCGATCGTCGGCTTCAGCGATACCCACGTTTATTCCTTCGGCTTTGCGAATATCTTTACCATCGCACAAATGATCCCGCCGGGTGGGGTGAATGCCACGCTGTGGGGCGGCGTTATTGGTACGGTGGTTGCGCTGGTACTGAGCTGTGGCCTGACGCTGGTGGCCGGTATGCCGGGGCGCACAATGCCTGATTCTGCAGTGTCGGTCGGGGAAAACGACGTGTTATCCCCGATGACCGGTACCGTTCTGGCGCTCGATCACGTGCCGGATACCACCTTTGCCAGCGGCCTGCTGGGCAGCGGGGTTGCCATTATTCCTTCAGATAACAAAGTGGTTTCCCCTTTTGCTGGCGTTGTAGCTTCGCTGTTCCAGACCAAACACGCCATCGGCCTGCTCAGTGACAACGGTATTGAAGTGTTAATCCACGTAGGTATCGACACCGTGAAGCTCGACGGCAAGCCATTTACCGCCCATGTGAAGGTGGGGGACAAGGTACAGCCGGGGGATCTGCTGCTGGAGTTTGATCGTCAGGCGATTATCGATGCCGGATACGACCTGGCGACCCCGATTATTATCAGTAATAGCGACGAGTACCGCGAAGTGGTGACCGTGGCGGCAACCTCCGTGAATGCGGGAGCACCGTTACTCAGCGTAAACCATCAATAACAGGAGAATGGAATGAAGACTTTCCCGGATGATTTTTTATGGGGCGGTGCGGTTGCCGCGAATCAGGTAGAAGGCGCTTATCGGGAAGACGGTAAAGGGTTGTCCACCTCTGACGTCCAGCCGCAGGGAGTTTTTGGCCCGGTGGTTGAGCGCGTCGAGGGCGACAGCGGCATCAAGGATATCGCGATTGATTTCTATCATCGATACCCCGAGGACATCAAACTGTTCGCCGAGATGGGCTTTAGCTGCCTGCGCGTTTCCATTGCCTGGACACGCATTTTCCCGAACGGCGACGAGCAGCACCCTAACGAAGCGGGGCTGGCTTTTTACGACAAACTGTTTGACGAACTGGCCGCGCACAACATCACGCCGCTTGTCACACTGTCGCATTACGAAATGCCGTGGGGGTTGGTGAAGCAGTACGGAGGCTGGGCCAGTCGTCAGACGATTGGGTTCTTTGAGCGCTATGCCCGTACCGTATTTACGCGCTACAAAACGAAGGTAAAGCTGTGGCTGACGTTCAATGAGATCAATATGTCTCTGCATGCACCGATGACCGGCGTCGGCCTGCCGGAAACCAGCAGCAAAGGTGAGGTGTATCAGGCTATCCATCATCAACTGGTGGCTAGCGCGCTGGCAGTGAAAGCCTGCCATGAGATCATTGCAGACGCCCGGATTGGCAACATGTTGCTGGGCGGTCTGATGTATCCGCTGACCTGCAAGCCGGAAGATGTCCTGGAAACACTGCAGGAAAACCGCGCCTGGCAATTCTTTGGCGATGTGCAGTGCCGTGGTGTTTATCCGGGGTATATGCAGCGCTTCTTCCGCGATAACGATATCCAGATTGATATCACCGATGCCGATCGTGAGGCGCTGAAATCGACCGTCGATTTTATCTCGTTCAGTTACTACATGACGGGATGTGTCACCGCGGATGAGGCGCTTAATCAGCAGGCTCGGGGCAATATCCTTAGCATGGTACCTAACCCGCATCTGGCTAGTTCCGAGTGGGGCTGGCAGATTGACCCTGTCGGCCTGCGTACCCTGCTGAACGTGCTCTGGGATCGCTATCAGAAGCCGCTATTTATCGTGGAAAACGGTCTGGGCGCGAAAGACACGCCGGATGCTGACGGCGTAGTGCAGGATGATTACCGCATCAGCTACCTTAACGACCACCTGGTACAGGTGCGTGAAGCCATTGAAGATGGTGTGGAGGTAATGGGTTACACCAGTTGGGGGCCGATCGATCTGGTCAGTGCGTCTAAAGCAGAACTCTCAAAACGTTATGGCTTTATTTATGTCGATCGTGATGACAGTGGAAAAGGGACGTTAGCGCGCAGTCGTAAGAAAAGCTTCTACTGGTATAAAGAGGTTATTGCCACAAAAGGCGCTTCCCTGAAAGCATAATGATGTGAATTTGCCCGGCGCTGAGCCGGGCAATGAAATCAGAAAATCATCTTGAATACACCGGTTACCACCAGCAGCCCTATCAGAAATATAATTAAAATAACCCACAATAATATTTTCATTCGCTTCTCCCGCGTCTGTTTGTCGAAAGTAAGTGTAGCAGTGAATTTATAATGAAGATGAATTCACTCATTTAATTCATTCTTATGATGAATAATTTTCTGAGTATGAAAATGTATGACAAATTGCGGGTTGCCACGCGTTACTAAAAAAAAGAGCGACGTCTGGCGTAAGTTGCGCCTTTATTTTTCGCGTGAATGGCGTAATGAAACCTTTATCTCTGAGTATTCCCCTGGTTTTTATTCTGGTGGCCTGCGCGCCGGAACATGCCTCGGTTTCCCCTGTAAATATGCAATCAACAACGGCTGCGGTGAATACTACGCTGAGCCATACCGCGTGGCCGAAAGATGCATGGTGGAAAACGTATAACGATCCTGAACTCAATTCGCTGATTGCGAAGGCGCTGAACGATGCGCCGGATATGCAAATTGCCCGTCAGCGCATCACGCTGGCGGAAGCGCAGGCAAAAGCCACCCTGGCCGCCGGGGGGCCGGAAATTGATTTCTCAGCGGATGCTGAACGGCAAAAAATGTCGGCCGAGGGGCTGATGGGGCCCTTTGCGATAACCGATCCGGCGGCGGGAACCACCGGGCCGTGGTACACCAACGGTACTTTTGGTCTGAGCGCGGGCTGGGATCTCGATTTGTGGGGGAAAAATCGTGCACGGGTTGAAGCCCGAATTGGCCGGGTAAACGCGCAAAAAGCGGAGCTTGAGCAAACCCGGCAACTGCTTGCCAGCAGCGTGGCGCGTCTTTACTGGGCGTGGCAAACCCAGGCCGCGGTGGGGGATGTTCTCACGGAGATTAAACACCAGCAGGACACGATTATTGCAGCCGACCGCGAACTGTATCAGCATGGGATCACCTCTTCCGTAGAGGGCGTCGAAACCGACATCAACGCCAGCAAAACTGACGAGCAGCTGGCAGAAGTGAACGGAAAAATGAAAGCCGTTGAGGCGCGTCTGAGCGCCCTGACGAACACCTCCTCAGTGACGCTTACACGCCACGCCTTACCCACAGTAGAAGCCTCGCTCCCGGCCACGCTGGGGTATGAACTGCTGGCACGTCGACCGGATTTGCAGGAGGCTCGCTGGTATATCGAGGCCTCCATGAGTGATGTTGAGGCCGCCAGAGCAGCCTTCTATCCCGATGTGAATCTGATGGCTTTCTTACAGCAGGATGCCCTGCACCTGAGCGATTTGTTCCGCTCTTCTGCGCAGCAGATGGGCGTCACCGCCGGTCTGACGCTGCCCATTTTCGACAGCGGCAGGCTAAACGCCGAGCTGGATATTGCCCAGGCGCAGAACAATCTCTCCGTCGTGCGTTATAACAAAGCGGTGGTGGATGCGGTGAATCAGGTGGCGCGCACGGCCAGCGAAGTCGAAACACTGACCGCCAAAAACCAGCACCAGCAGCGTGTCGAAAAAGAGGCTGCCCGCGTTGTTGCACTGGCTCAGGCCCGCTTTCGCGCCGGCATTATCGCCGGCTCCCGCGTGAGTGAGGCCAGAATACCGGCCCTCAGGGAGCAGCTCACCGGGGTGATGCTCAAAGGCCAGTACGTTGACGCCACGCTGCAGCTGACCTCGGCGCTGGGTGGCGGCTATCATCAGGGCTAAAAAGCGCGATTATCTATACTTACCTCTTTGCAGCTTTTCTGGAGGTGAGTATGACCAAAGTCGCGATTGTTACCGCATCGGATTCCGGGATTGGGAAAACCACGGCCCTGATGCTGGCTGAACGAGGGTTTGATATCGGCGTCACCTGGCATTCCGACGAAAAAGGTGCGCTGGAAACCTGCCGCGAAGTCGAGGCGAAGGGGCGGCGTGCAGAGGCGGTTCAGCTTGATTTAAGCACTCTCCCGCAGGGGGCGCAGGCCATTGAAACGTTAATTACGCGCTTTGGTCGGCTGGACGTGCTGGTCAACAATGCCGGGGCGATGACCAAAGCGCCGTTTCTCGACATGCCGTTTGAGGAGTGGCGGGGGATTTTTACCGTTGACGTGGATGGCGCGTTTCTCTGTTCACAGATCGCTGCGCGTCAGATGGTGAAGCAGGGAGAGGGGGGGCGAATTGTGAACATTACCTCGGTGCATGAACACACGCCTTTACCGGATGCCAGTGCGTATACGGCGGCCAAGCATGCCCTGGGCGGATTAACCAAATCCATGGCGCTGGAGCTGGTCGAGCATAACATTCTGGTGAACGCCGTTGCGCCAGGAGCCATTGCCACGCCAATGAATGATATGGACGACAGTGAAGTGAAGGCCGGTTCGATGCCCGCGATCCCGCTCGCGCGGCCGGGGCATACCAAAGAGATTGCCAGCCTGGTGGCGTGGCTGTGTGACGGTGACGCCAGCTATGCTACCGGGCAATCATTTATTGTCGACGGCGGTTTTATGCTGGCGAATCCACAATTTAAGCCCGCAGGGTAGAAACTTTTCGCCCTCTCTTTGTGCGAGAGGGCGCCATTGCACTTACTCTTCATCCCGCGTCTTTTCCCGATGCTTCAGCCACAGCCGGACCGCAATCACCACCACGACAATCAGGATAACCCATGCCCAGTGCTTCAGATGCTGGTCAACATTATGCAGCCACGGACCAATCACTTCTCCACCCACATAACCGAGCGTGGTAAAGATCAGGGCCCAGGCAATCGCGCCAAGAATGTTCAGCGGCAGGAAAATTTTCGGCGGTAAATGGCTGGCGCCAATCAGTATCGGGCCGATAATCCGAAAGCCGTACATAAAACGGGTGCCAATCACGAACAGGTAAGGGTGACGCTGGATAAGCCGTTGGGCACGGTGAATTTTCTTGCGGTGCTTTGAAAAGCGCTTCAAAAGCGTAGGGCCAAAGCGCAGTCCCAGAAAGTAGAGCAGCTGATCGCCAATCATCCCGCCGAGTGCGACTGCGGCAACAACGAGTGGGAATTTGAGTAACCCCTGATGCGCGGCCACCCCGCCGAGCAGCGTGATGGTTTCTCCTTCCGCCACGCTGCCAACGACCAGTGCAGCGTATCCATAGTGTTCAATAAGACTGTTGATATCCATTACGTCAATGTCATCTCCCTTATTATGCCTCGGTTAATCATATACCCCATGAATCAATAACGGGGCAATCAACGGAAATTTCCCACTGTACATAAAATAATCTCAGGCCTGCATTATACTTAAGATATCGCTGACGGGCCGACAACAAGGGGGCGTTATGAACCATGTCTGGGGACTTTTCTCCCATCCCGATCGTGAAATGCATGTCATCAAAACGGAGAACGAAACGGTCTCGCATCATTACACGCATCATGTGCTGCTGATGGCAGCGGTGCCTGTAATCTGCGCGTTTATTGGCACAACACAAATCGGCTGGAACTTTGGTGATGGCACCGTGGTTCAGCTTTCCTGGTTTACCGGTCTTTCACTGGCCATTCTCTTTTATGGCCTGATGCTGGCGGGTGTGGCTGTCATGGGGCGTGTCATTCACTGGATGGCGCGTAACTATCCGCAACGTCCATCGCTGGCACACTGTATGGTTTTCGCCGGGTATGTCGCGACGCCGCTGTTCTTAAGCGGTATTGTGGCGCTGTATCCACTGGTCTGGTTGTGCGCGCTGATCGGTACTATTGCCCTCTTTTACACCGGTTATCTGCTGTATCTGGGGGTACCAACCTTCCTTAATATCAATAAAGAAGAGGGCCTGAGCTTCTCCAGTTCAACGCTCGCCATCGGCGTGCTGGTGCTGGAAGCGCTACTGGCTCTGACGGTTATTCTGTGGGGTTATGGATACCGTCTCTTCTAGGCTCACTGCATTGCTGGCGTAAATGCCAGCAATGCAGCATCTGTTCACGATTATCCTCTGGCGACAAAGCCCGGTGACCGCTATGATGCCGAAGCCAGCCTGCGTTTCTCCATCGACACAGGCGGTGTACGTCATAACGTGCGTGAATAATTATCAGAAGTCTCACCATGCTGAAATTCCGAGTCTCTTTACTTAGCCTGGCCCTGTTGCTGGGAGCGTCCGCTGCCGCGCCAGCGATCGCCAAAACGCCCGCCGTGACCACCGCTGCTGCCCAGCCGCAAATCGCTTCCGGCAGTGCGATGATTGTTGATCTCAACACCAATAAGGTGATTTACGCCAGCCATCCGGATCTGGTACGCCCGATCGCCTCGATTACCAAATTAATGACCGCGATGGTGGTGCTTGATGCACATCTGCCGCTGGACGAAAAACTGAAAGTGGATATCAGCCATACGCCGGAGATGAAAGGGATCTACTCCCGCGTGCGACTGAACAGCGAAATCAGCCGTAAAAACATGCTGCTGCTGGCGCTGATGTCTTCTGAAAACCGCGCGGCGGCGAGCCTGGCCCACCACTATCCGGGTGGCTATGACGCATTTATTCGTGCGATGAACGCAAAAGCCAAATCGCTGGGGATGACCAATACCCGTTACGTCGAGCCGACTGGCCTGTCGATTCACAACGTCTCCACGGCCCGCGACCTGACAAAACTGCTGATTGCCAGCAAACAGTACCCGCTGATTGGTCAGCTCAGTACGACCCGTGAAGAGATGGCGACCTTTGCGAACCCGGCCTATTCGCTGCCGTTCCGTAATACTAACCATCTGGTGTACCGGGATAACTGGAATATTCAGTTAACGAAAACCGGGTTTACTAACGCGGCGGGACACTGCCTGGTGATGCGTACCGTATTCAACGGTAAGCCGGTGGCGCTGGTGGTGATGGATGCCTTTGGTAAATACACCCACTTCGCGGATGCAAGCCGACTTCGTACCTGGATTGAGACGGGGAAAGTGCAGCCGGTACCGGCCGCGGCGTTGACCTACAAAAAGCAGAAAGCGGAGCAGATGGCAACCGCCCAGAACGACTGAGCCGGACTGCAGATGACTGTGTTTTCGCCCTCTCCCGCGGGAGAGGGCAACAGACCTCACTGCGCCTTACTCCGGCAGCGTCCAGTCTCCGTCATTGAGTGAGCGCTGCATGATCACCGTATCCCGCCAGTCACCTTTCTTATACCCAACGCTGCGTAACTGACCGACGATTTCGAAGCCGTATTTCTTATGCAGCCGTAACGAGCCGGCATTGTTGTTGCCATCCCCCACAACGGCAATCATCTGCCGCCACGGTCCTTGCTCGCAGCGGGCGATCAGCGCATCCATCAGGACGGAGCCAAAACCACGACCGGTAGTACTCGCATCCACGTAAATCGACTCTTCCAGAGTGTAGCGATAGGCATGGCGCGGACGGTATGGCGTCGCGTAGCAGTAGCCTACGACGATGCCGCGATACAGTGCGACAAGCCACGGTAAGCCATTCTCGGCCACGCTTTTCATTCGCTGACGCATTTCATCAATGGTGGGGGGAACTTCTTCAAAGGATGCGCGCCCGTGAAGCACATGCCAGGCGTAGATAGCGGCGATAGCATGCACATCGTCGGGAAGGGCATCGCGCACTTCCACTTCGGTTTCGGATAAAATATCAACAGCCGACATGATGTGCCTGCTCCTCGTAACAGATGCCGGAGAAACGTTTCTCCGGCGACAGAACGCTACTCTAGTACGATTAAGGCGCGCTTAACAATCTCTCAAATTTGGCTGTGGGAATTAATCAGACGCTTGCGTCACGGGCTGCTCCGCGTCAGGACTCTCTTTCCAGTATTTATTCCGCGTTGTTTTACCAATGCCGGGGTTCATGCTGTTTGTGGGGTCATTCTCGCGATAAAACTGCTTAAGTGCGTCAGGAGCCTTATAAAGATGCCCCACGTTATGTTCCGCAGGATATTGTGCGCCTCGCGCGTGCAGCAGCGCGAGCATCTGCTCTTTCAGCGCGTGCGCATCCACCCCTTTCTTAACGATGTAATCCTGGTGGAAGACGTAGCACATAAAGTGGCCGTAATAGAGCTTGTGGACCAGCTTGCTGTCAATTTCCGGCGGCAGGTGTTCAAACCACTCGGTATCGTTGCGGCGAAGGGCGATATCCAGCGCCAGAATGTCTTCCACCTCGTCTGAATGCACCGCCTGATAACGAATGGCGGCACCCGCAGCGGCGAAACGGTGCAGGAAGGCTTTGCTGCCCTCTTCAGGGGTACAGGCAAAGAAATCGCCTTCGGCAGTTTTGAAGAATTCATTGAGCCAGGTTTGCGCTTCGGCAATTCCGTCCCCGGCCATTTTCAGCAGCAGGTGATGCTCGTACTTATCGCGCCAGGTTTTCATCCGCTCCGGCAGATGTGACGGGAAGACGTTGCCCAGTTTCTGCATAAAGCGGTCGGTAAAGTGGGGTTTAAACAGCGGCACTTTTTCCAGCATCGCGTCGGTACGGCCCTTCATGGTGAAGAAGAACGGCATTTTATCGGTGCCGAGCTTGTCGATCATCAGGAACGTATCTTTGCCGTAGCGTTCCGCGATGTCGTAAATATCACGGTGCATGTACTCGCCCGCCACCGGAAGGTGAGCGAACTCGCCCAGAATATGACGACGGATCTCGGTCAGCACGTCCGGCTGATTGGTGCCGATGTAGAACACCTGCTGTTTTTTCTCGGCCGGGAAGGTGTCGAGGCGCACGGCAAAAACAGCCAGCTTGCCCGCACAGCCCGAAGATTCAAAAAGGCGGTCAGGGTCGGCGTTGTAACGTGCCGGGGTATCCGCTTCGATATCCCGCACGCGGGTGATGTAATCGTGGTCGTGAGCATGACGACCATCGTGCTGGACGTCTTCATCTTTCACCCGATCGTCGTCGAGCTTACTCAGGATCTGCTCCGGCGTAACGCCAAGATCAATGCCCAGATGGTTGACCAGGGTCAGCTTGCCGTTTTCATCGATACGGGCAAAAAGTGACATCTCGGTGTAAGCCGGGCCGCGCTGCACCAGCGAACCGCCGGAGTTATTGCAGATCCCGCCGATCACGGAGGCGCCAATACAGGATGAGCCAATGACCGAATGCGGTTCTCGTCCCAGCGGCTTAAGCGCTTTTTCAAGGGAGTAGAGCGTCGTGCCAGGGAACGCGAGCACCTGCTCGCCTTTATCCAGCAGATGCAATTTGTCGAGACGCAGGGTGCTGATGATCACGATGTCACGATCGTAATCGTTGCCGTTCGGCGTTGAGCCTTCAGTCAGGCCGGTGTTAGCCGCCTGCATGAGAATAATTTTGTCGGCGGCCACGCAGGCGCTCAGGACGCGCCAGAGTTCAAGCAGCGTGCCGGGAAATACCACCGCCAGCGCCTCGCCCTGACCGGAACGAAAGCCCTTACGGTAGCGGGCGGTTTTTGCCGGGTCGGTAAGCAGGTGAGAGGAGCCAACCAGGCGCGACAGTTCGTTAATAAACGTCGTGTTATCGTGAGTTCGAACAGAAGACATCTTCCACTCCTTGTGGTGGGGCAAATTTCTCGCTGTAAAGCATAGCGCGATTAACTGTTAAGCGGTCGAGTATTCACGAGAAAAATCAGAGAATAACCCTGCAACGTTCTGAGGGTTTGTGGCACACTGCGCTTTTCGCACGGTCTGGCCGAGTTCTTCCGGCGGTTATTGATGAGAGAGTAAAACGACATGAAATGGCTATGTTCTGTAGGTGTCGCCGTCAGCCTGGCGCTGCAACCTGCGCTGGCAGAGGATTTGTTTGGCAATCACCCGCTCACGCCTGAAGCCCGGGACGCGTTTGTCACGGAATTGCTCAAGAAAATGACGGTCGATGAGAAAATTGGCCAGTTGCGTCTTATCAGCGTCGGCCCGGATAACCCGAAAGAGGCCATCCGCGAGATGATCAAAGACGGGCAGGTCGGGGCTATTTTTAACACCGTCACCCGCCCGGATATCCGCAAAATGCAGGATCAGGTGATGGAACTCAGTCGCCTGAAAATTCCGCTGTTCTTCGCCTATGACGTGGTGCACGGTCAGCGTACCGTCTTCCCTATTAGCCTTGGCCTGGCATCGTCCTTTAACCTTGATGCGGTGAAAACCGTGGGGCGCGTTTCCGCCTATGAAGCGGCGGATGATGGCCTGAATATGACCTGGGCACCGATGGTGGACGTCTCCCGCGATCCGCGCTGGGGCCGCGGCTCAGAAGGGTTCGGTGAAGATACCTATTTAACAGCCACGATGGGGAAAACCATGGTGGAAGCGATGCAGGGTAAGAGCCCGGCAGATCGCTACGCGGTGATGACCAGCGTCAAACACTTTGCGGCCTATGGCGCCGTTGAAGGGGGTAAAGAGTACAACACCGTGGATATGAGCTCGCAGCGGCTGTTCAACGACTACATGCCACCGTACAAAGCGGGGCTGGATGCCGGCAGCGGCGCGGTGATGGTGGCGCTGAACTCCCTCAACGGCACGCCGGCGACCTCCGATTCGTGGCTGCTGAAAGACGTTCTGCGTGACCAGTGGGGCTTTAAGGGCATTACCGTCTCTGACCACGGCGCCATTAAAGAGCTCATTAAGCACGGTACCGCCTCCGATCCGGAAGACGCGGTACGCGTGGCGCTCAAGTCCGGCATTAACATGAGCATGAGCGACGAGTACTACAGCAAATACCTGCCGGGGCTGGTGAAGAGCGGTAAGGTGACCATGGCGGAGCTGGATGACGCCACGCGCCACGTGCTGAACGTGAAATATGATATGGGGCTGTTTAACGACCCGTACAGCCACCTGGGGCCGAAAGATTCTGACCCGGTAGACACCAACGCGGAAAGCCGTCTGCACCGCAAAGAGGCCCGCGATGTGGCACGCGAAAGCCTGGTGCTGCTGAAAAACCGCCTCGACACGCTGCCGCTGAAGAAATCCGGCACCATTGCCGTGGTGGGCCCGCTGGCTGACAGCAAGCGCGACGTGATGGGGAGCTGGTCTGCAGCGGGGGTGGCCGATCAGTCCGTCACGGTGCTGACCGGTATCAAGAACGCCGTGGGTGAGAACGCGAAAGTGGTTTACGCCAAAGGGGCGAACGTCACCAACGATAAAGACATTGTCACCTTCCTCAATCAGTACGAAGAGGCGGTGAAGGTCGATCCGCGTTCGCCGAAAGAGATGATTGATGAAGCGGTGAACACCGCTAAGCAATCTGACGTGGTTGTCGCGGTAGTGGGTGAAGCGCAAGGGATGGCGCATGAGGCCTCCAGCCGTACCGACATCACCATTCCGCAAAGCCAGCGCGATCTGATTGCCGCCCTGAAGGCGACCGGCAAGCCGCTGGTGCTGGTGCTGATGAACGGTCGTCCGCTGGCGCTGGTCAAAGAAGACCAGCAGGCCGACGCGATCCTGGAAACCTGGTTCGCCGGTACTGAAGGCGGTAACGCGATTGCCGACGTGCTGTTTGGCGATTACAACCCGTCAGGCAAGCTGCCAATGTCCTTCCCGCGCTCGGTCGGGCAGATCCCGGTTTACTACAGCCACCTGAATACCGGCCGTCCGTACAACGCCGACAAACCGAATAAGTACACCTCCCGTTACTTCGATGAAGCGAACGGCCCGCTGTATCCGTTTGGTTACGGTCTGAGCTACACCACCTTCAAGGTTTCTGACGTCAAAATGTCTGCGCCGACCCTGAAGCGTGACGGCAAAGTTACCGCAAGCGTCGAGGTGAGCAACACCGGTAAACGAGAAGGGGCAACGGTCATTCAGATGTACGTCCAGGATGTGACCGCCTCCATGAGCCGTCCGGTGAAACAGCTGCGTGGCTTCGAGAAGGTCAACCTGAAGCCGGGCGAAACCAAAACCATCAGCTTCCCCATCGACGTGGATGCGCTGAAGTTCTGGAACCAGCAGATGAAATATGATGCGGAGCCAGGCAAGTTTAACGTCTTTATCGGGGTCGATTCCGCCCGCGTTAATAAAGGCGAGTTCGAGCTGCTCTGACGTTTCCCTCCCTTGCATCCCCCGCTTTGCGGGGGATGCGTCTTACCTTATGTTAAAAAGGCATTTTGACGGTTAATTCCACCGTTTTAAGCTACGCTTTTCTCTCAAGCCTCTGAAAAAGGCAGCAAAAAAATGAGGACAGTGGAATGACGATTGCAAAGGGGATGTTGGGTTCAGCGGTGTTACTGGCGGCGCTGAGTCTGCCATTACAGGCGGCAGAACCGGTAAAAGTGGGTTCCAAGATAGATACCGAAGGCGCGCTGCTCGGTAACATTATTCTGCAGGTACTGGAAAGCCACGGTGTTAAAACCGTCAATAAAGTCCAGCTGGGAACCACGCCTGTGGTACGCGGCGCGATTACCTCCGGCGAGCTGGATATCTACCCGGAATACACCGGCAACGGCGCGTTCTTCTTCAAAGATGAAAACGATCCGGCGTGGAAAAATGCCAAAGCCGGGTATGAAAAAGTCAAAAAACTCGACGCTGAGCAAAATAAGCTGGTCTGGCTGACGCCGGCGCCGGCCAACAATACCTGGACCATCGCGGTGCGCAAGGACGTGGCGGAGAAAGGAAAGCTGACCTCGCTTGCGGATTTGAGTCGCTACCTGAAAGAGAAGGGTGACTTTAAGCTTGCGGCTTCCGCTGAGTTTATTGAGCGTCCGGATGCGCTGCCGGCGTTTGAAAAAGCCTATGATTTCAAACTGGATCAGGCCCAGCTGCTCTCTCTGGCGGGCGGTGATACCGCGGTGACCATCAAAGCCGCTGCGCAGCAAACGTCGGGCGTTAATGCGGCGATGGCTTACGGCACCGACGGCCCGGTCGCGGCGCTTGGCCTGCAAACCTTAACCGATCCAAAAGGCGTCCAGCCGATTTACGCCCCGGCACCTGTCGTGCGGGAAGCGGTACTTAAAGCGTACCCGGATATTGCTGAATGGCTCAAACCGGTCTTCGAAAAGCTGGATGCAAAAACGCTGCAACAGCTGAATGCCAGCATTGCCGTTGAGGGACTGGATGCCAAAAAAGTGGCCGCCGATTTCCTGAAACAACAAGGGCTTGTGAAGTAACAGGACAGGGCTGTGCCAATAAAATGTCATAACCGCGTACTGCTGCTGTTGGCCTGTGTGGCCATCGCGGCGGTCGCGTTACCGTTTGTGAATGTGGCCCCGAATCGCCTGATGTCGGGGGAGAGTCGCTCGCTCTGGCAGGTCTGGTCATTTACGCCGTGGTTACTGGTGACGGCACTGGGCGCGTGGGTTGCGTTGTCGCTCTGGCAAGGACGCACGGCTCAGTGGCTGACGCTGCTGCTTTGTGAAGGGCTGTTTATCGCCTTATTCTGGGGAGGCGGGCTTGCGGCAACACACATGACCTCGGCGGAAAGTCCGCTGGCAAGAACCTCTGTGGGTAGCGGTTTGTGGCTCTGGCTGGCGCTGTGTCTGCTGGCCTGCAGCGACGCTATTCGCCGTCTTATCTCAACATCCGTCTGGCGCTGGATACTCAATGCCCAGATATGGTGTATTCCGCTGCTGCTGCTGTTTAGCGGTGAGCTGAATAATCTCTCGCTGTTAAAAGAGTACGCCAACCGTCAGGAGGTGTTTAATGACGCCCTGGCGCAACACCTCACGATCCTCTTCGGCACCCTGATCCCGGCCTTACTGCTCGGCATACCGCTGGGTATGTGGTGCTATCGCCATCCTTCACGTCAGGGCGGGGTGTTTGCCGTGCTGAATGTAATTCAGACCATCCCGTCCGTCGCTCTGTTTGGCCTGTTGATTGCTCCGCTGGCCGGGCTGGTGAAGTCGTTCCCGGTACTGGGAACGATGGGGATCGCCGGAACCGGTTTAACGCCAGCCCTTATCGCGCTGGTGCTCTATGCGCTGCTGCCGCTGGTGCGCGGCGTGGTGGCCGGGCTGAGCCAGGTCGCGCCGGACGTGCTGGAAAGTGCCCATGCAATGGGGATGAGCGCGAGACAATGTTTCTGGAAGATCCAGCTGCCGCTGGCTTTGCCCCTGCTGCTGCGCAGCCTGCGGGTGGTGGCGGTGCAAACCGTTGGCATGGCGGTGATTGCGGCGCTGATCGGCGCGGGCGGCTTTGGCGCGCTGGTTTTCCAGGGGCTGTTGAGTAGCGCCCTGGACCTGGTGTTATTGGGCGTGGTGCCCACGATTGCGCTGGCGGTTGTCATCGACGCGCTGTTTGCCTTATGGCTCGCGCTGCTCAGGAGAAGAGCCAATGATTGAATTTCACGATGTCAGTAAAACCTTTGCGGGTCGTCCGGCGGCAAGCCATCTCAACCTGAATTTTGCCGAGGGCGCATTTTCCGTGCTGATTGGCACATCGGGGTCGGGAAAATCCACCACCCTGAAGATGATTAACCGCCTGGTTGAACATGACAGCGGTCTGATCCGCTTTGCCGGAGAGGAGATCCGCAGCCTGCCTGTGCTGGAACTGCGTCGTCGTATGGGATATGCCATCCAGTCTATCGGCCTGTTCCCGCACTGGACGGTCGCGCAGAACATCGCCACCGTGCTGCAGCTGGAGAAATGGTCGCGGGCAAAAACTGCCGACCGGGTTGATGAACTGATGTCTCTGCTCGGGTTAGAACCTGCGCTACGTGACCGCTACCCGCACCAGCTTTCCGGAGGCCAGCAGCAGCGGGTGGGCGTGGCGCGTGCGCTGGCGGCCAATCCGCAGGTGTTACTGATGGATGAACCCTTCGGCGCGCTGGATCCGGTCACGCGTGCCGCACTGCAGGCGGAAATGACCCGCATTCATCGCATTCTGGGGCGAACAATCATTCTTGTGACGCACGATATTGATGAGGCGCTGCGTCTGGCCGACCATCTGGTGCTGATGGACCATGGTGAGGTGGTGCAGCAGGGGACGCCGCTTGAGCTGCTGACCTGGCCGAAAAACGATTTTGTGCGTGAGTTTTTTGGCCGCAGCGAGCTGGGCGTCAGGCTGCTCTCGCTGCGTACGGTCAGCGACTATATGCGTCGACAGGACGCGACGGTGCGTGGCGAGCCTCTGCAGGAACAGATGAGCTTGCGGGATGCGCTTTCGGCGTTTGTTGCCCGTCAGTGTGAAGTGTTGCCCGTTGCGGATGCCCGGGGCGCGCCAAGTGGCACCCTGCATTTTCGCGATCTGCTGGCAGGGGAGGTGACACGTGAAGGCTCTTCGTGATCCGCTGCTCTGGCTGGTCGTGCTCTTTGTCGCTTTGCTGTTCCTGATGCCGCACAGCGCGGCGCTGTTTAGCACGCTCTTCCCCGACTTGCCGCGCCCGGTGTATCAGCAGGAGAGTTTTATTAATCTTGCCCTGGCCCATCTCTGGCTGGTGGTGCTCTCTAGTGCCATCGCTATTGTACTGGGCGTGGGGGCGGGCATCGTGGTCACGCGGCCCGCGGGACGTGAGTTTCGCCCGCTGGTGGAGACCATTGCGGCGATTGGCCAGACGTTTCCGCCGGTGGCGGTGCTGGCGATTGCAGTGCCGGTGATGGGCTTTGGTCAGCAACCGGCCATCATTGCGCTGATTTTATACGGTGTGTTGCCCATTCTGCAGGGTACGCTGGCCGGTATTGCGGCGGTACCTGCGTCGGTACTGAGCGTCGCTGAAGGGATGGGGATGAGTCGCGCAGAGCGGCTGCGCAAAGTTGAACTCCCCCTGGCGGCACCGGTCATCCTTGCGGGGATCCGTACGTCGGTGATCATCAATATCGGGACGGCGACCATTGCGTCGACGGTGGGGGCCAACACCCTGGGAACGCCGATTATCATCGGCTTAAGCGGGTTCAATACGGCCTATATTGTGCAGGGGGCGTTGCTGGTCGCGCTGGCGGCAATCGTCGTCGATCGCGTTTTTGAGCGTCTGGCGCAGTATCTCAGCCGACACCGCCACGAACAATAAACGAATACCCGGCCAGCATCACGCCGCCGATACCGCTTACGGCCATCAGAACAAAAAGGGTAATTACGGCCAGTTTGGTTGCCTTCATCATGTGCTCCTGTTGTTAACGGAACAATTATACGGTGAAGCGCAGCTGTTAATGAACCATTAAATGCCGTTACGGCTCTTCCGGGCCAAGCGAGTAAACCGGGTAACCATGTTCACGCCATTCCGTCATCAGCTGTTGCTGTGAGGCGGAAGGCACTTCCCCGCACCAGACCAGCAGGGTCTGGCCGTCGAACAATTCAGGGCGAAATTGCGCCAGCGAGTGCACAAGGACATCAACGCGCCAGCCATTCTGGGTGGCAATCCAGGCCTCCAGCCACAGACGAGTAGTATCGTGCACGTTCCAGCCGACCACCAGCGCGTCTTTTCCGTGCTTGTTCTTCGCCGAGGCAAGGCAGACGGCAATATAGTTGATCAGGACGCCGTCGAGCATACTCAGCAGCGCCTGCAGGGTGGTCTGCTGGCACTGCAGGCGTCGACGGAGCGGGATGAAAAGATGCGTGATCAGCGTTTGCGCGGGATAATCGCGCCCTTGTTCTTTTATCCATGCGCGCAGGCGCTGCAGATTGCCCGCCTGCAGAAGGCGCAGCAACGTTTCCTGTTGTTCGCGCCAGAGAAGCTGCGTGTCAGGATCGTCATGGCTGAGCAGGGATTTCACTTTGCCAACCTGCACACCGTTATCGATCCAGCTTTTGATCTCGCGGATCCGGTCGATATCGGCATCGTTGAAGAGACGATGGCCTCCGTCCGTTCTCTGCGGTTTGAGTAATCCATACCGTCGCTGCCATGCCCGTAGCGTGACGGGATTGATATCACAAAGGAGTGCCACTTCACCGATTGTGTAAAGCGCCATATTCGCCCCCTGGCTTACGCGTCCCCAGCTTAACTGTAGTCCCTGTTTACTGAACCAGGAAGAAATGGTTGTTTTTTGCACGAATAATGCGAAGCAGGCGTTAGGTTCGGCAAAAGGTGTGATGCCGGGCACGAATTGCAGCTTTTTTGCCGCGCTTCAAAGAAAGTTTACCGCCAGCAGTGTATGTTACGCGTTTTGAGGGTGTGCGGTTTTGAGTATGTACGAGTTTAATCTGGTGCTGCTGTTGCTTCAGCAGATGTGCGTGTTTCTTGTCATCGCCTGGTTGATGAGTAAAACGCGTCTGTTCATTCCGCTGATGCAAGTTACCGTACGCCTGCCGCACAAGCTGCTCTGCTATGTGACCTTCTCTATTTTCTGCATTATGGGAACCTATTTTGGTCTCCATATCGAAGACTCCATTGCCAATACGCGAGCCATCGGTGCCGTGATGGGCGGGTTGCTTGGCGGCCCTGTGGTCGGTGGGCTGGTCGGGTTAACCGGTGGTCTGCATCGGTATTCGATGGGTGGCATGACGGCGCTGAGCTGTATGATCTCAACGATCGTCGAAGGGCTGCTCGGCGGCCTGGTTCACAGCTATATGATTAAGCGCGGTCGTCCGGATAAAGTCTTTAGCCCGCTCACCGCCGGGGCGATCACCTTTGTCGCTGAAATGGCGCAAATGGCCATCATCTTGCTGATTGCCCGGCCGTTTGACGATGCGCTCCATCTGGTGAGCAATATCGCCGCCCCGATGATGGTGACGAATACCGTGGGTGCTGCGCTGTTTATGCGTATTTTGCTCGACAAGCGCGCCATGTTTGAGAAGTACACCTCGGCGTTTTCCGCGACGGCCCTGAAGGTCGCCGCCTCGACGGAGGGGATCCTGCGTCAGGGCTTTAACGAAGAGAACAGCATGAAGGTGGCGCAGGTGCTTTATAAGGAGCTGGATATCGGCGCGGTGGCGATAACCGACCGTGAACGGTTGCTGGCTTTTACCGGCACGGGCGACGACCACCATCTGCCCGGGAAACCGATCTCCTCCGCCTATACGTTGCGCGCCATTGAAACCGGCGAAGTGGTGTATGCCGACGGCAACGAAGTTCCTTACCGCTGTTCGCTGCACCCGCAGTGCAAACTGGGCTCCACGCTGGTCATTCCGCTGCGCGGGGAAAACCAGCGGGTAATGGGCACCATAAAGCTTTATGAAGCGAAAAACCGTCTGTTCAGCTCTATCAACCGTACGCTGGGAGAGGGCATCGCTCAGCTGCTCTCCGCGCAGATCCTCGCCGGGCAGTATGAGCGTCAGAAAGCGTTGCTGACGCAATCCGAAATTAAACTCCTGCACGCTCAGGTGAATCCGCATTTCCTGTTCAATGCGCTTAATACGCTCAAAGCGGTGATCCGCCGCGACAGCGATCAGGCCGCGCAGCTGGTTCAGTTCCTGTCGACGTTTTTCCGTAAGAACCTTAAGCGTCCGTCCGAGATTGTGACCCTGGCCGATGAAATAGAACATGTTAATGCCTACCTGCAGATTGAGCAGGCCCGCTTCCAGACTCGTCTGCAGGTGTCCTTGTCCGTCCCGGATGAGCTGGCGTATCAGCACCTTCCAGCCTTTACCCTGCAGCCTATTGTGGAAAACGCCATTAAACACGGTACGTCACAGCTGTTGGGAATTGGGGAGATCACCATTTCCGCCAGCCGCTTTAACCATCATCTGGTGCTAGATATTGAAGATAACGCCGGGCTTTACGTGCCTTCCACCTCAGGCGGATTAGGGATGAGCCTGGTGGATAAACGCCTGCGCGCGCACTTTGGTGATGACTGTGGCATTACCGTTGCCTGTGAGCCCGACCGATTCACCCGTATTACATTACGACTGCCGCTGGAGGAAAACGCATGCTAAGAGTGCTGATTGTGGATGATGAGCCGTTAGCACGGGAAAACCTGCGCGTTCTGTTGCAGGAGCAGCCTGACATTGAGATTGTGGGGGAGTGCGCAAACGCCATTGAGGCCATTGGCGCCGTGCACAAACTGCGCCCGGACGTGCTGTTCCTCGACATTCAGATGCCCCGAATTAGCGGTCTGGAGATGGTCGGAATGCTCGACCCGGAGCATCGCCCCTACATTGTGTTTTTGACCGCCTTCGATGAATACGCCGTCAAAGCCTTTGAGGAGCACGCATTCGATTATTTACTGAAACCGATTGAAGAGAAGCGTCTTGAAAAGACCCTCAGCCGTTTGCGCCAGGAGCGCACCGTGCAGGATGTCACGCTGTTGCCGGAAAACCAGCAGCCGCTGAAGTTTATCCCCTGCACCGGCCACAGTCGGATTTACCTTCTGCAGATGGACGATGTGGCGTTTGTCAGCAGCCGTTTGAGCGGCGTATTTGTTACCAGCGCGGAGGGGAACGAAGGCTTTACCGAACTGACGCTGCGGACGCTGGAGAGCCGAACGCCGCTCGTTCGTTGCCATCGCCAGTATCTGGTGAACATGGCGCACCTGAAAGAGATCCGGCTGGAAGACAACGGACAGGCAGAGCTGGTGCTGCGTGCCGGGCAAACCGTCCCCGTCAGTCGCCGCTACCTTAAGAGTTTGAAAGAGGCGATCGGCCTGTAAAACTGATACACTGCGCCCCATTGCATCATCGACAGTTAAGTTAAAGGCACCCATGCTCAGTAATGATATTCTCCGTAGCCTGCGCTACACCCTGAAAGCAAACAATAACGATATGGTGCGCATTCTTGCGCTTGCTGGCATGGAGTCCACCTCTGCCGGTTTCGACACCTGGATGACAAAAGAGGATGAAGAGGGGTTTGTTCGCTGCCCTGACATTATCCTGTCTGGCTTCCTGAACGGCCTCATCTACGACAAGCGCGGGAAAGATGACTCAGCACCAGAACTGGCGCTTGAGCGTCGGGTGAATAACAACACGGTGCTGAAAAAGCTGCGTATCGCGTTTTCACTGAAAACAGACGACATTCTGGCGATTATGACAGAGCAGAAGCACCGCGTGTCGATGCCGGAGATCACCGCCATGATGCGTGCGCCGGACCATAAGAACTACCGCGAGTGCGGCGACCAGTTTTTGCGTTATTTTTTACGCGGACTGACTCACCGGGTGCATCACGCTAAGCCGTGAGTGGTACCAGGGCGTGAAGGATGAAGAGGCAAAAAAAAGCCGGAGATTATCTCCGGCTTTTTTATTATTTCACCTGCTGACCTGGTTTGGCGCCTTCATCAGGGCTTAACAGGAAGATATCTTTCCCGCCAGGACCTGCCGCCATCACCATGCCTTCCGAGATGCCAAAGCGCATTTTGCGCGGTGCCAGGTTGGCGACCATCACGGTCTGACGGCCAATCAGCACCTGCGGATCAGGATAGGCAGAACGGATACCGGAGAAGACGTTACGCTTCTCTCCGCCCAGATCCAGCGTCAGGCGCAGCAGTTTGTCCGAGCCTTCGACAAATTCCGCGTTTTCAATCAGTGCGACACGCAGATCGACCTTGGCGAAATCATCAAAGGTAATGGTCTCCTGAATCGGATCGTCTGCCAGCGGGCCAGTCACCGGCGCAGCGGCAGCCTTCACCTCTTCTTTAGACGCTTCCACCAGGGATTCTACCTGCTTCATCTCGATGCGGTTGTACAGCGCCTTGAAGGTATTCACCTTGTGGCCGAGCAGCGGCTGCTGGATAGCATCCCAGGTCAGCTCGGTGTTGAGGAACGCTTCAGCGCGGGAGGCCAGCTGTGGCAGTACCGGCTTCAGCCAGGTCATCAGCACGCGGAACATGTTCAGGCCCATGGTGCAGATCGCCTGCAGGTCGGCGTCGCGGCCTTCCTGTTTCGCGACAACCCACGGTGCCTGCTCGTCAACGTAGCGGTTAGCCACGTCAGCCAGCGCCATGATTTCACGAATCGCTTTACCGAACTCACGGCTTTCCCAGGCTTCGCCAACCGCCGCGGCGGCGTCGGTGAAGGTTTTGTACAGCTCAGGATCGGCCAGTTCGGCAGACAGCACGCCGTCGAAACGCTTGGCGATAAAGCCTGCGTTACGGGAAGCCAGGTTCACGACTTTGTTGACGATGTCGGCGTTCACGCGCTGCACGAAATCTTCCAGGTTCAGGTCGATATCGTCGATGCGGGAAGAGAGCTTCGCCGTGTAGTAGTAACGCAGGCTGTCCGCGTCGAAGTGGTTCAGCCAGGTGCTGGCTTTGATGAACGTACCGCGAGATTTGGACATCTTCGCGCCGTTGACCGTCACATAGCCGTGCACAAACAGGTTGGTTGGTTTACGGAAGTTACTGCCTTCCAGCATCGCCGGCCAGAACAGGCTGTGGAAGTAAACAATGTCTTTGCCGATAAAGTGATACAGCTCGGCGTCGGAATCTTTCTTCCAGTATTCGTCAAAGCTGACGGTGTCGCCGCGCTTGTCGCACAGGTTCTTGAAGGAACCCATGTACCCGATTGGCGCATCCAGCCAGACGTAGAAGTATTTACCCGGTGCGTTCGGAATTTCGAAACCGAAGTACGGTGCATCGCGGGAGATATCCCACTGCTGCAGACCGGATTCGAACCACTCCTGCATTTTATTCGCGACTTGCTCCTGCAGCGCGCCGCTGCGGGTCCACGCCTGCAGCATTTCGCTGAAGGACGGCAGGTCGAAGAAGAAGTGCTCGGAATCACGCATTACCGGTGTGGCACCCGAAACAACAGATTTCGGATCGATAAGCTCGGTCGGGCTGTAGGTTGCGCCGCACACTTCGCAGTTATCGCCATACTGATCCGGTGATTTACATTTCGGGCAGGTACCTTTGACAAAGCGGTCCGGCAGGAACATGCCTTTTTCCGGATCGTACAGCTGAGAGATGGTGCGGTTTTTAATAAAACCGTTCTCTTTCAGGCGAGAGTAGATCAGCTCCGACAGCTCACGGTTTTCGTCGCTGTGCGTGGAGTGATAGTTGTCATAGCTGATGTCAAAGCCCGCAAAATCGGTCTGATGCTCCTGACTCATTTCGGCAATCATCTGCTCTGGGGAAATCCCCAACTGCTGCGCTTTCAGCATGATCGGCGTGCCGTGGGCATCGTCCGCGCAGATGAAGTTAACCTCGTGGCCGCGCATTCGCTGGTAACGGACCCAGACATCAGCCTGGATATGCTCCAGCATGTGGCCGAGGTGGATTGAGCCGTTGGCGTACGGCAGTGCGCACGTTACCAGAATTTTCTTCGCGACTTGAGTCATAGTAGGCATTACTTCTTTTAACTGTGAAAAGGGTTTTTGATATTACCAAAAGGGGCATTATTAAGTAAGCACAAACCACGGCCTTTCAGGTAAACTTGTTCATCTAAGGTCTTATTCACAAGAACAAAGGAGTCGGGATGAGTTCTCAATCCCAGGCCAAATCACCGGAAGCCTTAAGAGCAATGGTCGCCGGGACGCTGGCTAACTTTCAGCATCCAACCCTGAAGCACAATCTCACCACGCTGAAAGCGTTACACCATGTCGCATGGCTGGACGATACGCTGCACATCGAGCTGCAGATGCCCTTCGTCTGGACCAGCGCGTTTGACGCGCTGAAAGAGCAAACCAGCTCTGAGCTGTTGCGCATTACCGGCGCGAAAGCCATTGACTGGAAGCTGACCCACAGCATCGCCACCCTCAAGCGTGTGAAAAACCACCCGGGCGTTAACGGCGTGAAAAACATCATTGCCGTCAGTTCAGGCAAGGGTGGGGTGGGTAAATCCTCCACGGCGGTAAACCTGGCGCTCGCGCTGGCAGCCGAAGGGGCGAAAGTCGGTATTCTGGACGCCGATATTTACGGACCGTCTGTGCCTAACATGCTGGGCGCGGAAAACCAGCGCCCAACCTCGCCGGATGGCACGCACATGGCGCCGATCATGGCCCACGGTCTGGCAACCAACTCCATTGGTTATCTGGTGACTGACGATAACGCCATGGTGTGGCGTGGCCCGATGGCCAGCAAAGCGCTGATGCAGATGCTGCAGGAGACAATGTGGCCCGATCTGGATTATCTGGTGCTGGATATGCCGCCGGGCACCGGTGACATTCAGCTGACGCTGGCGCAAAACATTCCGGTCACGGGAGCGGTCGTGGTGACCACCCCGCAGGACATTGCGCTGATCGACGCCAAAAAAGGCATCGTGATGTTCGAGAAAGTGGACGTGCCGGTGCTGGGTATTGTCGAGAACATGAGCATGCATATCTGCAGCAACTGCGGACACCATGAGCCTATCTTTGGCACCGGTGGGGCAGAAAAACTGGCTGCGCAGTATCACACCCAACTGCTTGGGCAGATGCCGCTGCACATCTCGCTGCGTGAAGATCTGGACAGCGGGAAGCCGACGGTCGTCAGCCGTCCGGACAGCGAATTTGCAGAGATGTATCGACAGCTGGCGGGGCGCGTTGCGGCGCAGCTTTACTGGCAGGGCGAAGTCATCCCGAGTGAAATTGCGTTTCGCGCGGTGTGAGTGCTTTAGTCTGAATTGCCGGGCGGCGTTTGCGTCTGACCCGGCCTACGGAGATAACGTGTTGTAGGCCAGCTCAGCGAAGCGTCACCCGCGTTTAACGCTGTACGTAATGCATTAAAAAGTACTCGCCTTCCGGCGAGTCACCCTTCGCTTCAATATGCCAGCCATGGCGCTGGTAAAAGGCAACAGCCCTGTCATTCTTTACCAGACACTTCAGCGAACCCGTACTGGTGAACGCGTTTTGCACCTGTTCAAGGAGCAAATGACCGACCCCGAGACGCTGATACTGCGGATCGACAAACAGATTGTGCAGGAAATTGTCGTTCGTCCACACCGACGCAAAACCCAGTCGATGCCCGTCCTGAACGGCCACCCAAATCACTTCATCGCGGGTTGCCGCGTCAAAGTCTTCAAGCTGCCACTCGGAACCGTCCAGCCATGGCCAGGCCTCGCGCCGCGCGTGGAGATAGAGTGTTCGCAAAAAGGGGCGATCGCTCTCCTGCCAGGGCCGGATTAAAATGTCATTAGCGGTGATAGAAGATATCTCCATTGTAGGCTTTGTAGATTTTGCCATCGGCATCGCCAATCAGGACGTAGTTCTCGCCCATATAGGTCCAGTGGGTACCCGCATCCGGGGCCGGCAGGTTACGCAGCTGGTACTGTTTAATGGTGTACTCAGGCGTTTGATACTGCGCCGGTGCGGTGTCGCCAATCTTGAATTTGGTGAAATCAGCGATGAACTCTTGTTCCTCATAGGCTTTAATGCCTGATGGCGCAGCGGCGGTTTGCGGGGCAGAAAATGCGGAACCCGCCAGAGACAGTAATACACCCAGAAGCAGCAATTTACGCTTAGCCATTTTTTCTCCAGTGATATCGTTACAGATACTTTTCGTCTGCGGGTTCATGGAACGCGAGGCAGACAGTCCATTTTAAGTACCAAAGCATGGTGTGTTTGAAAAAAAATGTAACAAAAGTGGACGGTTTTGTGTAGTCGTAATGACGCGCGCAGTATCACTACAGTCAATATCTCCCGAATTTGATATTTCCAATATTTATTATTTCATTAATCAATTCTGAAAATACCTTCTCACTTCGCAAATGGACTGTTCAACGCATGCTTTCCCACGTAAGAACATTTAATATCGCCTCCGTATGACATCAATCTCTTTCCATTTTTTTCAAAAGAATGGGAACGATTTTGCTTTTTTTATCGCCAGGAAGGGAAACGTTGTCTGTTTTTTGTAATACGTCCGCTAAAACAATAACCCGTTGAAAATTTTAATGTAAATGAATTTATTTTTTATCTGTTTAACAACAAACACAACAATAAAAGAACTTTTTATATAAATGAAAAATACAACGCTATTTTCACTTTTATTTCTTTCAGTCGGCCAGTTAACTGGTTGCGTATTTTCGCCAGGTCAGGATCTCAGCATTACCGGGAAAAAAGTCATGGCTGACGGAGAAGCGAATTATCAGCTCGATCAACACGTGGAAATTTATCCCCTGACCCCGGCGCTCATTGAAAAATTGCGACCGCCTGTCCTCAAATCTCAGGCAAATCCTACTCTGGATGAGCAGGTCAAAAACTGGGAATACCGCATAGGCACCGGCGACATCCTGACGGTCACCGTCTGGGATCATCCGGAATTAACCACGCCCGCAGGGCAGTATCGTACCGCGAGTGACGCGGGTAACTGGGTGAATGCGGATGGAACGCTCTTCTATCCCTACGTCGGAAAATTGCATGTTGCAGGCAAAACGGTCGCGCAGGTGCGTGAAGCAATCACCGCGCAACTGGAGAAGGTTATTGAGAGCCCGCAGGTGGATGTCAGCGTGGCGTCTTTCCGCTCACAAAAAGCCTATGTGACAGGAGAGGTGGCAAAATCAGGCCAGCAACCGATAACCAATATTCCGTTGACGGTAATGGACGCGGTCAACGCCGCAGGTGGGCTTTCAGCGGATGCCGACTGGCGTAACGTGGTTCTCACGCATAATGGCCAGGACGCGCGCCTTTCGCTCTATGCGCTGATGCAGCATGGTGATTTAAGCCAGAATAAGCTGCTGTATCCGGGCGATATCCTCTTTGTTCCGCGTAACGATGCCTTAAAAGTGTTCGTGATGGGCGAGGTGGTGAAGCAGAGCACATTGAAGATGGATCGTAGCGGAATGACCCTGGCGGAAGCCCTGGGGAATGCAGGTGGGCTGGATCAGAATATGGCCGATGCAACCGGGATTTTTGTTATTCGCTCGGTAGCGAAAAAAGGGGCGACGGACAAAATTGCCAATATCTATCAGCTCAATGCGAAGGATGCCTCCGCGATGGTACTGGGGACGGAATTCCAGCTTGAACCGTATGACATTGTCTACGTCACCACCGCGCCGTTGTCACGCTGGAATCGCGTGATCACACAGCTGGTACCTACCATCAGCGGTGTCCATGACCTGACCGAAACCGTCCGCTTCATCCGTTCATGGCCGCAATAATGTTCAACTCAATCTTAGTGGTTTGCACCGGCAATATTTGCCGTTCGCCGATGGGGGAGCGGCTGTTGCGACAACAGCTGCCCGGCAGACTTGTGACATCGGCTGGGATTTACGGATTTGAAGGACGCCCGGCGGATGCAACTGCACGGGAGGTGGCCCGGTGTTACGGCGTTTCGCTGGAGGGGCACGTGGCACGCAAGATGACGCGCAGCATGTTGCAAACTTCCGATTTAATTCTGGTGATGGAGCCGGAGCACCTGCGTTTTATTGCCGCTGTGTCGCCCGAATGTCGCGGAAAATCGCTGCTGTTTGGCCAATGGCTGGAAAACAGGGACATTCCCGATCCTTACCGCAAAAGTCGTGAAGCGTTTGAATATGTTTTCGGGCAGCTGGTAAAAGCCAGTCAGGAATGGGCTCGTCGTGTGGGTCAAAAAGGAATTAAGCATTAATGTCTTCTCATACATCAGACAAATACGGTGCTGCCGCACCGCACAGTAATGAAATCGATCTTATGCAGCTATTTGCTGAGATGATTGATCACCGCATGCTAATCGGGCTGGTCACGCTCCTGTTTACGGTGTGCGCGGGGCTCTACGCGTTTAGCGCCACGCCGGTCTACCAGGCGGATGCCCTGGTACAGATAGAAGCAAAGCAGGACAACTCGTTGCTTAAAAACTTAAGCCAGTTTGGGTCTGACCTTTCACCCGACGCCGAACCTGAACTGTTGCTGCTTAAATCGCGCATGATCCTGGGGGGAACCGTTGATAATCTGGGGCTGACATATCAGGTAAAACAGCGCGTTCTCCCGGTTGTGGGGCGCCTCTGGGAACGTCTACGCGGCAGTAAACCGGGCAACATGACGATAGGTGAGCTTACCCTGCCCCAGCAGGAGGGAAAACCGCAAGTGGTTGTCCTGACCGTGCTGGAGCAGGGCCGGTATCGCCTGGAAGGGGAGACGCTTAAGGCTGACGGTAGGGTTGGCAAACGGCTGGTGAAAGACGGGGTCACGCTTCTGGTGACCTCGCTCAGCGCGGAGCCGGGGACCCAATTTACCCTTCAAGCCTTTACCAGGCTTGAGGCAATTAACGCGCTGCAGAAGAGACTCTTTGTCGCGGAATCCGGTAAACAGAGCGGTATGATCACCCTGACGCTGACGGGTGAAGACCCGGACAGGATAGCGGTGGTGCTCAATACGATTGCTGAAAATTATCTCAACCAGAATATTGCGCGCCAGGAGGCGCAGGATTCCCGAAGTCTGGCGTTTTTGCAGGAGCAGTTACCTAAGGTCCGTCACGAACTGGATGAGGCCGAAGCACGACTGAATGCCTATCGGGCGAAGCGCGATTCCGTCGACTTATCCCTTGAGGCGAAGTCCGTACTGGATCAGGTCGTTAACGTGGAAAATCAGCTCAACGAACTGACTTTTCGTGAGGCAGAGGTTTCTCAGCTTTTCAAAAAGGATCACCCGACCTATCGCGCATTACGGGAGAAGCGACAAACGCTCGAAGAGGGACGCGCGCGCCTGAACAGCCGGGTTTCATCTATGCCTTCTACCCAGCAGGAAGTGTTGCGCCTGAGCCGTGATGTCGAGTCCGGGCGTACCATTTACCTGCAGCTGCTGACACGCCAACAGGAACTGAACATTTCACGCTCCAGCGCCATCGGCAACGTGCGGATCATTGATACCGCGGTTACGCAACCTGAGCCAATAAAACCCCGTAAAGCGCTCATTATTCTGCCTGGCGTGCTGTTAGGGCTGATGGTCTCCATGGGCTGGGTGTTGGTTCGTACTGCCTGTCGGCGAGGGATCACCTCGTCAGAGCAAATAGAAGAGCAGGGGATGCCGGTTCTGGCGACGCTGCCGCGCTCGGTCTGGCTGTGGAAAAAAACGCATTTGCGCCGAAAGCACTTTTTGGCGCCCCACGGGAAACACAAAACTTCGGATATCCCCTTCCTGCCCACAGACCGGCCAGCGGATATGTTTGTTGAAGCGATGCGCGGACTGCGTACCAGCCTGCATTTCACGATGATGGATGCCTCAAACCAGATCGTGGTGATTACGGGCCCCACGCAGAATTGCGGCAAAACGCTGGTCAGCACGTCACTGGCATCCATAGCGGCTCAGGCCGGAAAGCGGGTGCTCTTTATCGATGCGGATATGCGTAAAGGCTATGTGCATAATCTCTTTAAGCTGAACAACCATCACGGATTATCCGCTGTCCTTGAGGGAAATGTGGCATGGCAGGAGGCGATCCAGCGCGTTGATAAGGCGGGATTTGATGTTCTGACCTGCGGTCCCCAGCCATTACGTCCCGTGGAGCTGCTCATGGGAGAACGCTTCCAGGAGGTGATGTCGGGGATGAATGCACACTATGACGTTGTTATCGTTGATACACCGCCGGTGCTGGCCGTGACCGATGCGGTGCTGATTGCCAGAGTGGCTGCAACCACGTTACTGGTTGCCCGCTTTGGTAAAACCAACGTGAAAGAGACGGAAAACTGTGTAAAGCGTCTGCAGCAGATGGGGGTGCAGGTGAACGGTGCCATTCTCAATGATATCGTGAAATCTGCGGCGCTGTATTACAGCGCGGGGTATAGCCATTTCGATTACGGCTATACCCCGAAGGAAAAGCGGCGTGAGGGTTAGTGCTTCACCAGCGTGGCGAAGTAATACACCAGGGGAATGGCGAGGATCCACAGACCGACGGGGATATCGCGCCATTTCCCGGCAATCGCTTTGATAACGATATAATACAGCAGCCCGCCCGCAATACCGGTCCCGAAACTGTTGGCAATCAGCGTAATCATCACCATCATCAACACCGGCAAGCCGTCGGTGAAGTTCGCCAGATCAACCTTACGTAAACCGCTAAACATATTCAGCCCGATGAGGATCAGGGCGGGCGCTGTGGCTTCTTTCGGGATCATCAGCGCCACAGGGGTAAACAGCAGCATCAGCAGGAACATTACCGCCGCGGCCAGCGCGGTCATGCCGGTTTTGCCGCCAGCTTCCGCGGCTGCGGACGATTCAATCAGCGCCGTGGCGGCAGGAATGCCTACCCACGGGCCAATCGCGGCGGCAATGGAGTCCACCATAAACGGGCGGTTAATGTTTGGCATATTGCCTTCTTCATCCAGCAGCCCTGCTTCCCCGCCCACCGCCAGCGTTGTTCCCATGGTGGAGAAAAACTCGGAGGCGAAGAAGACAAACAGGAATGGCAGAAAAGCAATATTCAGCGCGCCCAGCATATCGACATGCCCAAGGACGGGAGCGATGGAGTGGGGCACATCGATAAAACTGGCGGGTAATTTCGTGACGCCCATCGGAATACCCACGAGGGTCGCGAGCAGGATAGCCCACAGGATCGCACCCGGAATACGACGAGCCTGCAGGCCGATAGCCAGGAACAGGCCGAGTAACGCCACCAGTGCACCGGGTGATAAAAAATCTCCCAGCATCAGTGCGTTCGTTTTGGCATTCGCCAGCACCAGCCCGGCGTTACGGAAACCGAGTACGGCGACAAACAGCCCGATGGAGGCCGTCAGCCCCAGCTTGATGGACTGCGGCACCGAGCGGGTCACCACTTCACGCAGGCCAAACCGGGTCAGCAGGAAGAATAAAATCCCCGACCAGCAGGCGATACCCAGACCAATTTGCCAGCCAATGCCTTCACTGCCCGCAAGCGTCACCCCGACCAGCACCGAGCCACCAATTCCTGGCCCGACGATAAACGGCAGGTTGGCGTAAAACGCCATCAGCAGCGTCCCGGCAACGAAGACCAGAATGGTGCCCGTGGTCGCGGCGCCTTTGTCCATTCCTCCCACGGCCAGCAGCCCCGGGATCACCACCAGCAAATAGGCGGCGGCGAGAAAACCGGTGATACCCGCCAGGCACTCGGTGCGCACGGTGCTCCCGCGTGCACGGAGTGCAAAACGACGTTCAAGCCAGCGCCCTGGTGCTGGCGAATTCACGGTATTGTCGGCCATTATCCGGCTCTCCTTCGGTATTATTGTGTGTTGTCCGGGGTTTCCCGGTAAGAAATCAGCGGATCGACAATCTGGCGCGTGCTGCCATCGGTCAGTCCAAGATCGGTCAAATGTGGCCCGGCATTACAGGCAAGGCAGGTTCCTTCGATGGCCTTAAAGACACGATACGGCGGTTCCCAGTCGGCAATCAGACTGCTGCGATCGCGCAGCGTCCTGAACTGCAGCGCCAGCTCGGCAGGTGGCAGTTCCGACAGCATGCCCGCAATCGGCATGGCAACGTGGGCAATCACGTCACCCTGTTGCGCCAGCGCCATGCCACCACCGCTGTTGATAAGCGTATTGGCAGCCAGCGCCATATCGTTCGGATCGCGGCCCAAAACCACCAGGTTGTGAGAGTCGTGCGAGTAGCTGGTGGCAATCGCCCCGCGCAGTTCCCCCCAGCCTTCAAGCAGGGCAATTTGCGGTTTTGCTGCATGACGGGCATGGCGATGCTGAACCCAGATCAGGCTAAAGCCGTCCGGGATCTGCACGCACCCGTTGCGCACCTGCACATCTGTTTCACCCCAGCGGGTAAAGCGCGCGCCGCAGATGTGGCGCAAGCGAGCCACGCCATGGTTCGCGTTGCCAATGCGCATGCAAAAATCATCAGCGGTCAGGGCAGACAACCGTACGGTATCACGCGGCAACGTAAGAGGCGTATCAGCAACGGGTTCGAGCGTTGCCCCGTCCCGGGCAATCAGCTTTCCGGCGACGTAGACCTGGCGCGCCGTCAGTTTATCCAGCGAGTCAAACACCACCAGATCCGCGCGACGCCCGGCGGCAATCAGCCCCAGGTCGTTACGCTGCAGGCGTATGGCCGCATTGAGCGTTGCAAAACGCAGTGCGTCGGTGGCCGCTAATCCATGTTCAATCAGCAGGTTCAGCAGCGCGATGATCCCGCCTTTTTCCATGAGGATGTCTGGCGGAACATCATCGGTACAAACCGTGATGTGAGACGAAAGATGGGGGAGCGTTTTCAGGGCGCTGACAATATCGGGCAGCAGATAAGGGTGCGAACCGCGGATCTCCAGCGTCAGCCCGGCACGCAGTTTTTCCAGCGCATCGTCAGCTGACGTTAACTCATGGTCAGAAGTCACGCCTGCTGCCAGATAAGCCTGTAAATCCGCACCGCTGAGACCGCGGGCATGGCCTTCAATCAGCTTTCTGCTGTCGAGCCCGGCCTGCATAATTTCAAGCATACGCTGGCTGCCATTAAGCACCCCGTGCATGTCCATCACTTCAGCCACACCGCGCACTTCCGGCCAGCCAAGCAGGGTGTTCATCTCGTCTCCGGCAAAATCCGCCCCGGACATTTCCAGGCCGGGCGTTGAGGGCACGCTTGAAGGCGCGGCGACCATCACCTGCAGCGGCAGATTGCGGCTGGCCTCAATGGCAAAACGGACGCCGTCAATGCCCAGCACGTTGGCCAGTTCATGCGGATCCCAGAAGACCGCCGTGGTGCCCTGTGCAAGTACAATCTCCGCGTAGCGGGCGGGCATAAGATGGGAGCTTTCAAGGTGGACGTGGGTATCCATCAGCCCTGGCGACAGAAACTGGTTGTTCAGCGCGTGAGTCTCATGTGCGTCGTTGCGGCTGCCGCGCGGATGGACGCTGGCAATCAGTGAGCCCACGATACCGACATCCGCTTCGCGGATCTCACCGGTGACCATATCCACAATACGGGTATCGGTGAGGAGCAGGTCAAAGGGCATTTCGCCTCGTGCAGCCTGAACGGCGCGGCGTCGGGTTTCAGCAGTCATGCAATTAACAGTTCCAGCATCAAAATAATGACGCTACTCTATGCACACGGCAAACGTTTGCCCAGCTGATAAAACTTATGGCCCGATAACCCCGGGTTATTCTGTGACGCGTGTAATGGATAATCATGACGGAACCCTGGCAGCGCTTGCCCGCGCTCTCTCTTCGACAGCTACAGTATTTTGTCACTCTGGCGCAACTGCGTCATTTTACTGATACCGCCAGCAAACTGGCTATCAGCCAGCCGGCCCTCAGCAGTGCGTTGCGGCAAATCGAGACGGTGCTTGGGGGTAAACTGGTTAACCGGACCGCCTCGGCCGTGACGTTGACGGAGCTTGGCAATGCCATCCTGCCGCACGCGCAGCGGGTGCTCAGCGTGGCGCAGCTTGCGTTTGACGACATGCAGCACATTGTTCAGGCGGGCGGCGAAGGAACGGTGCGTATCGGGCTGATCCCTTCCGTGAGTTCGCTGCTGTTCCCCTTGTTGCCCCGGACGCTCGCGCAGGCTTTTCCCCGCCTCAGGGTGGAATTTCACGATCAAACCAACGATGCGCTGGTGGCCCAGCTGCTGAAAGGGCAGATTGATTTCGGCATTGGTGCGCTCGATAACTCGGTTCCCGACCAGCTGAACGTGTTTCCCTTACAGGATGACCCGTTTGTCGCGGTCATTCACAGCGACGATCCGCTGGCCGCGTCGGCGCACCTGCCCTGGAAGCAACTGGCAGGGCGGGATATCGCCGTGTTCTCAAAAGGTAATATTCAGCGTCTGGTTGCGGCGCTCGCGGAAAGCCACCGTTTGTCGTTGCCGACACGCTATCAGGTGGACTACATCGAAACGTTGTATGGTCTGGTGCGCTCGAAACTCGCCGTGGCGATTTTACCGCAGCTCTATACCACGCACCTCCAGGACCCGCAGCTCAGGGTGGTACATCTTCAACAACCGGCCCTGGCCCGCACGGTGGCGTTAATGCGTGCCCCGCAGCCGCTTCCTCCGCTTATCGAATCCTGCTTTACGCTGATGGCCGACACGTTGCGAACGAAATGACCCGACACTTCTTTACAGCGTGATGGCGCATTGCTCGCTAAGATGACCGTCGATTCATCAAGAGGTCACAATGGAAAACCGCAAATTCAGTCGACTGCGCCGCTGGGCGCGGGAAGGGATCATCTTCTTTCTGCTCGCGCTGGCCGTAATGTGGGGCGTGGATCAATACCGCAAGCCCACACTCCCCGCCAGCTTTAGCGCTGCACCGATGCACAGCATCGACGGAAAGCTCCACGATATAACGGCACTCAGCCAGGAACGCCCGCTGCTGATATACGTATGGGCAACCTGGTGCAGCATCTGCCGGTTTACGACGCCCTCGGTCAATACGCTGGCAGAACAGGGTGGCAACGTCGTGAGTATCGCCATGCGTTCCGGCGACGATGCAAAGCTGGCGCGCTGGATCGACAAGAAACAGCTGGTCATGCCGGTGGTCAACGATACCAACGGTGCGCTGTCGCAGGCGTGGCAGGTGAGCGTAACACCGACGCTGGTGATCGTGTCGAAGGGGAAAGTGGTCAGTACCACCACGGGGTGGACAAGTTACTGGGGAATGAAGCTCAGACTGTGGTGGGCAGGGCTGTAAAGAGAGCCCCTCTTCCGGCGGAAGAGGGGCTGGATATTACTTCGCCAGAACTTCCTGTGCGGTACGCTCAACCAGCGACAGCAGGACTTTAATGTCCTCCAGGGTCACGGTTGGGTTCAGCAGAGTCAGCTTCAGGCAGGTGACGCCGTTATGCTCGGTCACGCCGACGTTAGCACGGCCGGATTCCAGCAGCGCATCACCAATTTTCTGGTTCAGCAGGGCGATACCCGCGTCGTCCATCTGTACCTGTCCACGGAAGCGGAACAATACGCTTGCCAGCTGCGGCTGCATAACCAGTTCCAGAGCAGGCTGCTCTTTCACGTAAGCCGCAACCTGCTGTGCCAGCGTAACACCGTGATCGATGATCGCCGCGTATTGTTCCTGACCCAGCGCTTCCAGGCTCATCCACAGCTTCAGCGCGTCGAAACGACGGGTCGTCTGCAGAGATTTCGACACCAGGTTAGGCACGCCAGCTTCTTCATCGAACTCAGAGTTCAGATAGGCCGCCTGATAGCGCATCAGCTCATAGTGGCGCGCTTCTTTGAGCAGGAACGCACCGCAGCTGATGGTCTGGAAGAACTGCTTGTGGAAGTCCAGAGTAACGGAATCCACCAGCTCGATACCGTCCAGGTAGTGACGATACTGCTCAGACATCAGCAGCGCGCCGCCCCAGGCCGCATCAACGTGTACCCAGATATTCTGTTTCGCCGCCAGTTCAGCAATGGCACGCAGCGGATCGATTGCACCTGCATCGGTAGTACCGGCAGTGGCAACAATCGCCAGGATCTGCTCGCCGTTAGCATTGCACTGCTCAATTTTCGCTGCCAGATCGTTGAGATCCATGCGCGAGAATTCATCCGTTTTCACCTGCACGACGGACTGGTAGCCCAGACCCATCAGCGCCATGTTCTTCTGCACGGAGAAGTGCGCGTTTTCAGAGCACAGCACGCGGATTTTACGCAGATCGCCAACCAGGCCGTCCTGCTGAACGGAATGACCCTGACGCGCGAAGAACGCATCACGGGCCAGCATCAGACCCATCAGGTTGCTCTGCGTGCCGCCGCTGGTGAACACACCGGCGTCGCCAGCCTGATAACCCACGCGGGTACGCAGCCATTCGATCAGCTTGATCTCAATGATGGTTGCGGACGGGCTTTGATCCCAGGAGTCCATGCTCTGGTTAGTGGCGTTAATCAGTACTTCCGCCGCCTGGCTAACCACCAGGCTTGGGCAGTGCAGGTGCGCCACACACTGCGGGTGATGAACGGACAGGCTGTCTTTCAGGAAGAACTCCACGGCGCGTTCAATCGCCGCTTCGTTGCCCAGCCCTTTCGGGTTGAAATCCAGCTTAATACGGTCGCGCAGTTCCGCGACCGTTTTGCCCTGATACATCTCAGGCTGTTTCAGCCACTGCATCACAGCCTGAGTGCTTTGTTCAATCGCCTGCTGGTAAGCTTCAATGCTCTGCGCAGAGGAGAACAAAATTGGGTTTGAATCTGACATCGTGTTCAACAACTCCGGTTACGCCGGGCGAACGCCCGCAGCAAGCAGCGCCTGCTCGAATTTATCCAGGAAGACTTTCAGCTCATCATCGCTGATCAGCAGGGAAGGCAGCAGACGCAGAACAATACCGTTGCGACCACCGCGTTCCAGAATCAGGCCGGCTTCGAAGCACTTCTTCTGAATCAGTGCAGACAGCTCGCCATCACCCGGGTAGCAACCCATGTGGTCTGCCGCTTCGTGTGGCTTAACGATCTCAATCCCGATCATCATGCCCAGGCCGCGAACGTGACCGATAACCGGATAGCGTTTCGCCATCTCGTTCAGCTGGCCTTTCAGCCATTCGCCCTGTGCGGCCACTTTGCCCGCGATGTTCTGGTCTTTCAGGATTTTCAGCGTTGTCAGACCGGTTGCCATTGCCAGCTGGTTGCCGCGGAAGGTACCGGTGTGGTGGCCTGGTGCCCACGCATCGAACTGTTTCTTGATGCCGAGTACCGCCAGTGGCAGACCGCCGCCAACCGCTTTAGACATCACGATGATGTCTGGCTCAATGCCCGCGTGTTCGAAGGCGAAGAATTTACCGGTACGGGCAAAGCCAGCCTGAACTTCGTCGAGGATCAGCAGAATGCCGTGTTCCTGAGTCACTTTACGGATGCGCTGCAGCCACTCAACCGGAGCCGGGTTCACGCCGCCTTCACCCTGAACGGCTTCAAGGATCACTGCCGCAGGTTTACGCACGCCGCTTTCAACGTCGTTGATCAGGTTTTCGAAATAGTAGGTCAGCGCTTTCACACCCGCCTCACCGCCGATACCCAGTGGGCAACGGTACTGGTGTGGGTAAGGCATAAACTGCACTTCTGGCATCATACCGTTAACCGCTTCTTTCGGAGACAGGTTGCCGGTAACGGCCAGTGCGCCGTGAGTCATACCGTGGTAACCACCAGAGAAGCTGATGATACCGCTACGACCGGTCACTTTTTTCGCCAGTTTCAGCGCCGCTTCAACGGCGTCAGCACCGGATGGACCGGTGAACTGCAGGCAGTACTCTTTGCCCTGACCAGGCAGCAGAGAGAGCAGATATTCTGAGAACGCGTCTTTCAGAGGCGTAGTCAGATCCAGAGTATGTAACGGCAAGCCGCTGGTAATGACATTTTGGATGCTTTTCAGCACATCAGGATGGTTATGTCCAAGCGCAAGGGTGCCTGCGCCTGCTAAACAGTCAAGGTATTCTTTATTGTCTGCATCGGTGATCCACACGCCTTCTGCTTTAGTGATTGCTAAAGGCAGTTTGCGCGGATAACTCCTGACGTTAGATTCAAACTCGGCCTGACGGGCCAGATAGGTTTCGTTGCTTTTGTGGGCATCTACGGTGTCAATACGGACTTTATCCGTCATCATATCACTCCTACAACCGCCGCTTCGTTATGAGCAACGATTGAATAAAAAGTTAAAAAACAGATGGGGGCCTGAAAAAAACGCCGCCAATATAGAGCCTTTTGTCACGAGGCTCAATGGTTAATTTGTTTACTGTTTTATGACATGCGGTACGGGGGAGGGAATATCTTCATTTTAAGAATAAAAATTGCGCTTTATGCCAAACAAAAACAGCCGGTTACGCGTATTTTGTCAGGACTGTAAAAAGAGAGAAAAGTGTGTGACAAATCGTGCCATTGAGGGACGTTAAGGGGGGCAGATAGCCCCTTTAAGCGCATTATCTCGACATTACCTGCAAAATACCGGGGTCACGACAGGTTGTTTTTATTCCCGGACATAGCGGTTACAGGCTTCTCATTACATCTGATTGGTATAACAAAATCATGAAAGCGAGAAATCAACAGGCCTTGCATCACTGGTACTCTTCCCCTAATCTGCCAAATGTAAGTGAATTCTTACCAATGACTCGGGGTGCCCTTCTTAAATGAAGGCTGAGAAATACCCGTATTACCTGATCTGGATAATGCCAGCGTAGGGGGCCAAAATTCGGCCTACTTATCATGAGGTTGACTCTCTTTTTGTCGGTGCGCAATGCACTTGAGGTACAAAAAGGGTGTATTTATGGGGTACAGAACTCTTCCATACACGTTTCAGCGAAACGGCAACTACTACCTGCAAATTCGGCTTTCAAATGGCAGGATGTATAAGAAATCCCTTCTCACTGACAGCTATCGCGAAGCATCTGCTTTGATGATTGGCGTTACGCCACACATACCTTTTGTTAAATCATTAGCTACGCCGCTCCTCGTGTTCGAATCATTTTTGTCTAATCTGATTGCGTCAGAACGCAAGGCTGTGAGAAATCCACTTTTGTCCTATCAGCAGATAGCTCCTCCTGTTGAAATCGTGGAATCTCAACCGCCAGCCGAACCGGAAAAAGCGCTAACCATCACGGATGCGTGGGCGATGTACAAAGACGAAAAGGGGCGAAACTGGACGAAATCGATCTCAATGGCAAATGAGCGCTACATGGAAGTGTTGCTAACTGTCTTGGGTGGAGAAACCAATGTCGCGGCTATCACCAAGCAGGACATTAAACAGGTGATGGAAGTTGTTGAGAACCTCCCTAAGCGAGTTGTGCAGCCTTACCGGTCAATGACAGTGCAGCAGCTGATTGAATGTGATGAAGTGCCACCAGATGATTTGGTGGGGATTGAAGCTATCCATAAGCATCTCAAAATCTACAAATCACTGTTCAAAACGTTTCTAACTGAAAGCAAAGACGTTTTGCAGAAATCGCCAACTGATGGCGTAGTGGCTGCACCTTCAAAAGCGAGATTTGGTGCTTACAGCACTGCGGAGATGAAAAAGTTTGTAGGGTGGGCGCTCAAGCAGCCAGATAACTGGCAAAAATGGATCACGTTATTATTGGCATACACGGGGGCGAGAAGAGGTGAGATAGGCAAGCTGGAGAAGTCACAGATAAAATATGATGAGGATAGCCAGCGTTACTACTTCCTGATAGCCGAAGGAGGGCAGGGGAAAACCGAGAACGCTACAAGGCAGGTGGTCATCCATCCTAAGTTAATTGAATGGGGTTTCATGGAGTACGTTGATCGCCAGTGGAAAGAGCGGATTTTTTCAGAAGTGGCAGGTACAAACATGACTAAGATCGGTAAAGTATTTGCTGATGTTCGGGATCAGTTGGGTATTCCTTATCTGGACGATTATGGACAGAGACGGTTGCTGCATTCTATCCGTCACTCGGTCTGCTCTGCGGCAATGGCTGGTTGGGTGACCAACATTCTTCACCTACAACAGACGGTAGGCCATGAGAAGAGCGGCGGGATCACGAAACGCTATTTACATAAGTTTCCACTATCATCAGTTTGCTATGTTATTGATGGGATTTATTGGATCTGAGATAGCAAATTCGTTATGAATGTTTTGCTATGATAACGTGAAAGTTAAGTATTTATTTGTATTACAGACCATTCCAATAGTGCATTTTTTGAACAAAAACACCAAAACATCACTTGACTGTATATTAATACAGTATCTATAATCAGTGCAAGAAATCGACAACATATACTTGGTATGATAAATTTTGTCCATGATAACAAGAAGGTATTGTGGATATGCTACTACCAATACGAGTTGATAAACGGTTTTTGAACTTATTTAAGACTGTACAAATAGACACTTGCCCACAGCAATCAACGTTAAACTTGCATATATTGAATATTGAAAGCAATCAATTCATATATTCAAAGTTGGTTGAAGAACTTCGGGAACTTATTATTAGTTATGTACATTCTAATAGGCGAATTGAAGAGTTTAAACAAAACTATCCTGCTTATAGTCCTAAGCCATTCTTTGAAGCAATACAAAAATTCCGAAGTTACACTTCAAATGAAGGTGAATTGGGTGAGTTGCTCTTATATGCCTTTCTTGAGGCAGGATTAAATGCTCCCAAACTACTTTCCAAAATGGAATTGAAAACGGATTCAAATGACTATATTAAAGGTTCTGATGGTGTACATTTATTAGAAACAGACGATAGTTTCCAGTTAATTTTTGGTGAGTCTAAGTTGTATGCCGATCTGTTAGACGGCGCTCGAGAGGCATTTGATTCTATAGTTGACTTCAAGGCTAATGGAATGGGGTTTGAAAGAGGGTTAATAGATACACATGTTATAAATGAAATGGTTTCAGAAGCTGGATATGAAAAGATAAAAGAAGTTTTGCTACCCTCTGGTAATAATGGACCGGATCTCGACCTGTCATTTGGTATATTTCTCGGATTCGAACTACCAGTTGATAATTCCATCTTAGCATTGAAGACCAAAGAATTCAGAGAGTGGGTAAATGAATCTGTTAAAGAGCATGCTTCACGTGTTGTTAAAACTATACAAAAAAAGATTATCAATCATGGATTATTTGGGCATGAGTTTCACATATATATAGTCCCTTTTACGAATATAGATATAACGCGTAAGCAGCTAATTAAAGATATGTTAACTATAGAGGGGGATTCATGAGTGAATTAAGCTCTAATAATATTCATTTAGCGGCTCGCCTTGCAGAAGATGCTTTTGCGAGCCCTTATTTCAAAGAAATATATAAGTATATAAGTGAATTATATGACAAGTTTTTATTTGATCGTGGAGCGATAAGAAATTTTGAGCTGTCTGAAACCAATAAGATCTCGCATGCTTTACGTTTTGCCGATATTTTGTCTCACTCCGATGTTGAAGTATATAGAACTCGTGCATTTGAAATAATAAGCAAAATAGCGGCATTCAAAAATGATGATCCATACTTCAAATTTATAGGTTCAGCGGTTATAAATAGAATTGGGGTATACGCAGCTGAAAAATTAATATCTGATGGGGTCTCATTACCCTTAGATCGAGAGATAGACTCCATAATAAAAAAATCGGTACAAAAAACAGATGACGATGGGATATATTTCACGGACAGGCAATATGAGTTGTATCAATTATTGAAAAACAGTTCAACTATTAGCTTTGCTGGCCCAACCTCAATGGGGAAATCATTTGTTATTAATGCCTATATTAAAGAGATTACGTCGAAATATAATGACAAAAATATAGTGTTGATCGTACCTACAAGAGCATTAATAAGCCAAAATGCCCTTAAGTTAAAAAATGAAATGGCGAATTCGGCATGCTCTAACAGCTATACGATAGTTACCACATCATATATGATCGATAGCGAGGTTGATAGCGGTTATATTTTTATATTAACACCTGAAAGATTGGTTAGTCTTATTAGTACTATCCCTGAACTAAAGATTGATTATTTATTTGTGGATGAGGCTCAAAAACTTACAACTAAGAATGACTCAAGGAGTCTTGTTACGTATTCGGCAATAGAGCAGACTCTTAATAATAATCCGGGCGCAAAGCTATTCTTCTCATCGCCTAACCTATCAAATCCTGATGTGTTCAATTCTCTCTTTAATCGTTCTAAATCAAATGTTTATAGAAGTACAGAAGGTGCCACTGCACAAAATATGTATTTTATTGATTTATTAAATGACAGTTTTAGTGTTGTAAACACACACGATAGAAACCTTGAAAAAATTGAAAGGGATTTTAACAAGTATAAAAGTGCGAATGATTTAATTTATAAATTAAATCACAAAAAAAGTAAGATCATATACTGTGGTGGTGTTGAAAGTACCCTTGTTAGAACCAGGGATTTTATCAAATATCTTAAAATAAATAACAGAGCTATAAAGCCAAAAAATATAGAGATATCAGCACAAATTAAAGAGTTTGTTCATGATAATTATGAACTTGCTGAAGCTATTAATTACGGTGTTGCCTTTCACTTCGGTAATTTGCCACAATCGATTAGAGATCTAATTGAACATAACTTCAAAATAGGAAATATAGAATATCTCTTTTGTACGTCAACCCTTCTCGAAGGTGTGAACTTACCTGCGAGATCTGTTTTCATTCTAACTCATAAAAAAGGCCTTAGCCCTTTAGAGCCTGTTGATTTTTGGAATTTGGCAGGCAGGGCTGGTCGATTAGCTATGGAATTATCAGGAGATATTTTTTGTATTAGGGATGAAGTTAAGATATGGGATAATAAAGCAATCAATAACATTCTATTATCAGATAGAAATGATATAACATTGACGCCAAGTTTTTATATTGAAGACAAAAAAAGATTAAATGAGTTGCATGAAATAATAGCAACGGGAGAAACAGGAAAGATTAAGAATTCTGAATTTCTGCGAACATTAGGTGATATGATTAGAATTGATACGATGCGGGATGAGAAACATCTTCCGTTAATTAATTATTTTCAGCACAGTGGTAAGCCAGAAATCGTATTAAGTGCAAAAAATAGCACTAAAGATATTAATCTACCACTTAATATACTTCTGGCAAATAGTCATATTCCTGTTGACTCACAGTATAATGCGTTTAATAAAATAAAATCACTCAGTGTTAATGAAATAAAATTGTCATGGCAGCCCTCATATGATGAAATTAAATCGAAGCTGAGCTTGATTTTTGAGCTTTATCAGATAGATAAGTTCGCAACTGGTCAAAATCGTCTATATTCTAATTCGATCCCTTATTACGCACTTATACTTTCTCAATGGATGTATGGTAATAGCCTTCAAGAGATAATATCAGGGGCAATAATATACAAGAAAAACAAAACCATTTATATAAAGAATGCACCAATTCCTTTTGATAGCAATAATTCATCACATATAACAGCATTAGTAAATGATACAATTAAAGATATTGAGTTGCGAGTGGGATATTTATTGCAGAATTATATTTCACATTATTGTCAGCTCTTAACTTATATTCATCATGGAAATCCAGGCGCAAATTGGTCACAGTTCATCGAATTTGGATCAAATGATCCTATCGTGTGGCATTTGCAAATGATGGGTTTTTCAAGGGATTGCGCAGTATATCTCAAAAGGAATTTTTCAAAACATTTGAAAATGAACGTTGAGTCTAACAAGTTAGTAATAAAAAATAAGTCAACAATTAAGGAGTTGGTTAAAAAAAATAAACTTTACTCATTGGAAATTCATTCGCTTTTATGATTTTCGTAAGCCAGAGGTTAGTTAAATAGCCTCTGGTAAAACTCATAGTTTAAGTGTGCCACTTTAATTTGAGTTAGTACTTAATTTTGTAACTATATTGATCTCTACTACCGGTACAACGGTGATAAACCTGCCAGGATGCTTAAACTGCTAAGCTCGATCTTTTCTACCCCGGTCCAGCGATATCCTGAATCTTAAAATATCAGAGAGATGAGCGAATGTTTTAAGTCGGCAGAAGGTGGCTTTGCTGGTCGCTATCTATACTGTACCGCTGCTGATGGTGCAACCTTGCACTAACCACTCTCTCATCTGTTCAAATGTCTCTTTGGTAGATCGTACGCAATGATTACTTTCCTTCATTATTGTAAACATGGCTTTATCGACTGGCGCAGATAGCGCGACAGCCCTTCTAAAGCAAATGTCAGGATTTGGATTTACTTTTGGGTTGACTAATTATTGCACAAGGGTGGAGCAACCTCTCAAGCTCGACACTTTTCACTTTCGGATGAATCTTAATCATTGTAAGTTTATTCCTTGCTCATTTCTTACGGTAAAGGAAGACAGATGAACGTGAATATCAAGCCAATTTTTGGCAATTGGGATTTAGGATATGCAATGGATAAGCATATGATTAAAAGTACCTATTTGGGTGATAATGAATATGGACGGCCTCAGTTTCATAACGAACGTACTGAAGTTGGTGAGGCACTTTATCAGCTGAAATATCAGCATGACTGGAACCAAGTTGAACCACTCGCGCAGTGTCTTTTTGAAAAAGCACTTCCTCTTTTTAAGGATATTCAGCTAATCATTCCGATGGCTGCCTCTAATCCAAGAGCCAGACAGCCAGTCACAGCAATTGCTGAAGTTCTTGCAAGTAAAATGGGATTTGGGATGAATTGTTTTGACGGATTAATCCTGAAAAAAGCCGGTGGTCCCTCTCTCAAAAATCTGAGCACCAGAGCAGAAAAACTTGAAGCTGTATCGAATATGTTTTCATATCAAGAGCTTATATCTTCTGAAGGGACTTACAACGCACTTATCATTGATGACCTCTATCACACGGGTGTATCGATGGAGGCGGCGGTTGCGGCGCTTCGTGGATATAGTAAAATAGATAAAATCTATGTCGCGGCCCTGACTTGGAAACCAGAATGAAAACCGTTTTTGTAGCTGGATCGATAACCATTAAAAAATTGGCCCCTCAAATCGTTGAGAGGTTGAAGAAAATCGTCGATAAGAATTTCAACGTTGTGGTCGGTGACGCAACAGGCGTTGACTCATCCGTGCAGCAGGAGTTGTTACAGTTGGGATGTCGTGCTGCTACGGTATTCAGTAGTTCTATAAGACCACGCAATAACCTCGGCTCGTGGCCCGTCAACGTCGTTCATACAGATCATACACCTGGCACGCGCGCATTTTTCACCGCAAAAGATATTAAAATGGCGGAAGCCGCTGATTATGGTCTCATGGTGTGGGATACCAAAAGCCCTGGCACATTAAGTAATGTTATTGAACTTTTATCCCGTAAAAAGTATTCAGTAGTATTTATTAATAAGTCTAAGGAGTTTATTGTTATCAAAGAACCAAAAGATGTAGACAAGTTGATAAGCTGTATGTCTGCTTCCGCGCTCGAAAAAGTTGAAGAAAAAATAAAACTTTCTGAAAGATTGGCGCGACTAAAAAATGAGCAGATAGGACTTATTTAACTAAAAATGGACACTTTAATAATGGATAAAAAACAGCTTTAATAGGCTATTTTAAAAGAAATACAAGCACTGATTGATATCCGCTCTCGCTATGAGAAGGCGCGAGACGCGTGCCTTAGCGAGTTGCAAAGAAATTGTGAACGTAGTGAGGAGAGCATGGCGCAGGAAGCCAGACGTGAAGAGTATCAGATTGAATTGCGTAATGCTGACCATTCAGCTAAATTAGCGTTAGATGCTCAGGAATTAATTGTCTCTGACCTGACTGAGTTGTATTCAACATTTTTAATGACAACCGTTTCCGAGCGATTTACCCCAACAGTCATGGGTATATGGGTATTTACGGATAATCCTGTCACGCGGCTTTTATTAATTGTATAAAATCTGTTAAATGCTCATCGCTTAAAGCATTAAGCAATTTCATTTTCTCCCCGATCTCTATCTTTTAACTGGATAAAATATCGCCAGTAAATAATTTGATATTGAAATGAATATTTATTGGATAAATGTCCCATTGTTTCTTTTGGGTATACGCAAATGAGCCAAGACTGTAGTAGTCCACTACTTTGGACCTATTTAGCACCCTTAGTCGCTTCTACTGTGAGTAAGTTGCCTTGTTACTTGAACTGCTAAGCTCTAATTTATCCAACTCCCTACCTTAGTACTCAGAATTCTCAAATATCAGTGAGGATGCTCATATTGCCTTTAATCGGTAGAAGGTGGCTTTGCTTATACCTAATCTACGTTGTACCACTGCTGGAGAGAAACCTTGATCCAGCAATTCCTTCACCTGTTCTACGGTTGCCTTGATAGGTCTGCCACAATGCTTGCCCTCTGATTGAGCACGCTTGATACCTGCTGTTCTACGCTCTGCGATCAGATCTTTTTCCAGGCTGGCAAGTCCTGCCATCATAGTGAGCATCGCTTTACCAACTGGCGTTGACAGGTCGAACCCTTCACGCAAGCTGACAACTTTCACGCCTTTCGTCTGCAACTTTTCGACGGTAGAAAGAACATCAATCGTGTTACGCCCCAGGCGGTCTATAGCAATCACGATCAACGTATCGCCTTCTCGTACATAACTGAGTAGTTCACCAAACCCTGGACGCTCTCCAGCCTTGATTGCACCACTCACCGCTTCATCACTGAACCAGCGAGTAACGCTATAACCAGCATCGGCTATCTGCTGCTTCTGGTTTTCAACGTTTTGGTCGCGGGTGGAAACTCGCACATATCCGATCACAGTTGTCATGATGTTCTCTAAGTCTCAAAAGGTAGTATCAAAATAATAGTCGTCTCAAAATAAAAGATCAACCTTTTGAGACAAGGCGAAGCCGCATTCTTTCGTTGCGTCGGTGTGGTCTTAAAAGGAGATGGTTTTGAGACTGGATAGCAAAGGTTTAAGAATGGAGGCTTAGAACGAGAATATGTGGAGGTTGGAAACTTGGAATTGATGGTCAACTTATTGGGCGTGATTGCTCACGCCTTCGTTTAGATCTCAGAACACAGGCTCAGCGTGTAAAGTGCCGTTTCACCATCGTTGTTAGTTGGGCGCATAACGAAAATTGGATCACTGCCGTTGTCGATGTAAGTAACCGCTATTCCACCGTCTGGGGTGGCGTACATCTTCGCAATACTTTTCTCTCCAATGAAACCCAGCCGCCAGGTTTTACCACCCATGCTCACTTTCATACTTTTGTCCTGAACATCAAGACGAGTCTCGACTGAGGATTTTTGGCTACCAGAATCGATCTGCCCTTCCTGGATCGCCTTACAGGTGAATGTGGTTGCACTTGAGACGAAGGGGAGAGCGATCAGCGCCGCGAGAATCAATCTTTTCATGGTCTTCCTTATTCTTGTTTGATTTGGTGACAAGGCGCTGTTAGCGCATTACCTTATCTTACCACTTTAATTAATAAAATCGATCTTATAGATCAGTAAAATCGATCGATTTGAGTGGCACAATGCTATGGTATAAATATTGAGCACTGAGTCATTCGACGATAACAATCAACTGGAGTAGGACTTATGAATAAGGCAATGTTGGTGATGTCAGGACTACTGTTTTCACCGTTGGCGGTAGCAGGGCAGATCACAATGACCGATCCCCAGCAGGAAACGACGGAGAGCGGAAAGACGCTCTGCACATACCAGAACAGCATTTACCTGTTCACCTACGTAACAAAGGGCAAGTGCCCATTTGCGAAGACATTTGACACTGATGATGCTCGGTAGTCGCTGGGATAAAACGAGACGGGTAATTTAAAATTCGAATCAAGGCAGTTTGCTTAACATAAGCATCATAATGATTTTATTATCATTTCTGTGAATCCCGCACGGAGCAAGGTTTTATGCACGGTAGGTGATAGTTTTAATTGTTATGATCTCGGTGGGTATGGCAGCTTTACCCCACATCAATGGTGCTTCTTTAAATGCGAATTACCAGTGGGTTTACCATTATTAACCATCGCTTTAGTAGGATTAATCTTAGGGTTGTTGTATGGACGGTACGCAGTGAGCAGGGCGACGCTCTACCGTTGGGTGAAGGGCTGAGGGTAGGCAATAGTTACCTATGTACCCGGCAATCAATGCCGCACTACCCCGGCAATGTTTACCTTCCTACCCCGGCAATGATTGCCACCAATACTATAGTTAATAACCTAATTAATACTCTATCTTTATAATCTTTAAGATCTTCTGATATTTGCGCTGACTTAGGTCAGGCTACCCCGCGCAAGAATAATAATCATCATCATCTTTTTTGCATTGTCCCTGCTCGGTACTCTCCGGGCAAGTGACCTGTTTCGCCTTTGGTTGGCTCCTCGGTCAGCCCCGTACCGCTCATGGAACAAGCGACAGCGTTCTCTTAACATCTGTATTGTGCAATGGCTTTGCCACCGTGAAACGGTTGCACAAGAATCTTAGCGCTGTGCGCGGAATTATCATCTGACCAACCAACTACCGTTGATTGACCACCTGATAAGCTGACTAACCTCAACCATCCATTCATGAACTAACGTTCATCCATGTAAGGTTTCAGCAAGTCAGAGGCTAAAGTTCACTGTTCACCATGCTACGGTTCCAGTTCACCAAGCCAACCAACCAATCTCCTGTTAACCCTCCTACTTCTGTAGTCGTGTTATGGGTTCTTGGGGTTGGGATAAGTGCCAGAGGTGCGCCATACGTCACCAGAACGCACAGGAAGCCCGTAGAGCGATTAAAGAGGGTGGGTGATGAATGGTAGCCTGAAAGCCTCAGAACGTCGCAGAGAGCGTTACAGGCTGTTTTTTTGTGTTTCTTGTGGCTGTCTTCTCTGGTGGCAATTTCTACCATAAATTTCAGTTTACAGCAACCATCAACTTTTTGTATAAAGCACTTAATGCGCTTGACTTTTTAGAAGTTATTGAAAAATATCTTGACAACAGGTGCGTCTTTAGTGTACTATGAGAAGTATAGTGATAAGCGTTATCATTTGAACCTCCATCTAACAACATTCCATCACGCATGAATTGCAGCCTCCACCAGGTGTTTGGTGCGGGGGCTTTTTTGCGTCTGGAGAAAACCAAACAGGAGCAAATAACATGCGTTACTTCAACGTTGACCAAATCTACGCAGATTTGATCACAGGCCGAACAACACGAACACTTGTTTACAGTTCACTTGTCCGGGCGCGTAAGAATGAACAGCCCGATAGAGTGGAGATGTTCGAGGAAGCGATCCGACGCTTTGACGAATGGCGAGCAACGCCAAACTTCACGCCAGTGACCAGCTAACCCAGAAAAAGGAACAGACAATGAAGATCAACTTTGACTCAGCAACTTTCCAATCTTTATTACAGCGTGCCAACGCAGAAGGGAAATCGATCCCAAAATTGGTAAACGAACTATTAACCACCGTCCTTACTAAAGAGGAAACAAATGACAAAACAGAAATCAACACCCGCAGTTAAAACCATTGAAGAAGCAAAAGCGCAAAGCCGCCGTGCCAAAGGTAAACAAAGATACGTAGCCACTGAAAGCTGGCTGACGATGTTTCGATATTGGTATTCGCCATCTGGGAAAAGATATAAAGCCACCGCCTCAGCGATAGCAATTTATAGCTTTATCGCAGGACTTAACGAGCAAGGTAAAGAATGCTACGCCAACCAAGATACATTAGGCAAAGTTGGCAGGGTGGAGGCTCGACAGGCACGAAACATTATCAGGATGTTTGAAGATTTGGGAGTTGTCCACGTCGAGGACAGGAAAGGGCAAACGAGCATTTACACTGCATTTCCTTTCACCGATGCTCACATTACCCCACCAGAAGCATTAACAGAGCAGCTGCCTGTAGCAGTGTCTGACGAAGTGCCAGCCCCTGAGCCAGTTAAGGCCGCAGAGGAACAGTCAATTCCTGATTGGGATGACATTCCTTGTGCCTGGGATGACTTTGATTATCAATCGGCACCAACGATGCCCATTCAGCAGGACAGGCCAGAGTTTCCCTGGGGCGGTGTAGCTATTTGCAAACCGAATGGACAACCACCAGATGCCGCTGTGAAATGGGCGCTAACAGAGACAATGGGTGATGAGAACGCAGCCTACCAACTAATTTCCAGAGTGGTTTCTGAACGCACTGGAAGAACAGAAGTCTTTACTCCGCAAACGGAAGAAGATTTTGATTCAATACCATTTTAACCAGGAGGATTATGATTACCCAGCTCTACATCTTCTTATTCTTTCGCGCTGTCTGGTACATTGCCACCCGCATCCAGAAAAGAAAAAAACGAACACTTAGGGATTACACTGACTGAAACTCTTCAGTGACGTTTTCTACGCCAGGCGTTTTAAGAAGCACGCCATTAAGATGGATCACAAATTTGTTATCATGGCTGGCATATCCGGCAATTTGGCGACAAACATCTACAGGGACACGAACTGCCAACATGACTTCGGCATCGTCATTAAGCTGAATACCGATCAGGTAATCGAAATCCCAGGAGCGAATTCCGCCTAACTGGGTTTTATTGACTCTGGTTTTGACCTGCAATAGCGTGCCATCGCCTAATCTTACATCGGCGCTTTTATGGGAGTTTGGCAATAATTCACCGCCATAAAGTTGCTTTACGAGATGTTCACCATAATCACCAGTGACATTACCACCTCGGGCAAAAATGCCCTTGCAAGCAGTCACCGCTTCTCGATACTGCCGATATGCTTCACGTGCACTCATCCATCTAACCTCGTTAACTAAACGTAGATACCGATGATCTTGTTAATCACAGCTTCGAGGTATCAAGCCCAGCGGCTTTAAGCCGTTCGGTGAGATTCCTCATTTTGCTGAATTCAGTACCAAAACTGGCTTTAAGTCCCACACCCTCGCAAAACTCTTTAGCAGTGACGTTTTTCAGGTGGTCGGCGTATTTGATCATCTGGAGGTGCATTTCAACCGTTTGACCATTTCGCGGTGCGCTGTTGATGGCTTGCTTAATGTTCTCGTAGATCTGGGTTTCTGTCATTTGTATATCTCACTTATCAAGTTTAGATAAATAATATAAATTAGCTAATTTAGATAATCAAGGGGTTTTGTCATACAGATATGGGGTACAAACTGAGGTACAAGGTGGGGTACAGCGTGAAGAAGCGATAACCGGAAGGGCGGGCTTGCAACAGCAAGCAACTTACCCTAAGCTGGCAAAAAGTATAGAGATTCAATCTACATGACTCGGGGTGCCCCATCGCTGATGGGCTGAGAAATACCCGTACCACCTGATCTGGATAATGCCAGCGTAGGGAAGTCAGATGCCTTCCCGGTCATCGCTTCTTCACGCACGGCAGGAGCGATACCATGCAGCCTGACCTGCTCGATTTACACGTTTTACATCAGTTTCGAACCCGTTCCCCACTTACCCACTGTATGACCAACGATGTGGTACAGACCTTTACGGCCAATGTGTTACTGGCGCTTGGCGCTTCCCCGGCTATGGTGATTGAAGCCGAAGAGGCCGAGCAGTTTTCCGCGCTCGCAGATGCCCTGCTGATTAACGTCGGGACGCTGACGGCGCCGCGCGCCCAGTCGATGCGCCGGGCGATTGAGAGTGCAGTGGCAGCAGGGAAACCCTGGACGCTTGACCCGGTTGCCGTAGGGGCGCTGACGTTCCGCACCCGTTTTTGCCACCAAATTCTCGCCCTGAAACCGGCGGCCATTCGCGGCAATGCCTCGGAAGTTCTCGCCCTTGCCGGGATGAGTGCGGGCGGGCGCGGCGTCGATACCGCCGACACGGCGGCAACTGCGCTGCCTGCCGCGCAGGCGCTGGCTCGCCAGACGAATGCCATTGTGGTGGTCACCGGTGAACGGGATTACGTCACCGACGGGCAGCGCACCCGCACGGTCGTGGGCGGTGACCCGATAATGACCCGCGTGGTGGGAACGGGATGCGCGCTCTCGGCAGTCGTGGCGGCGAGCTGCTCGCTTCCCGGTGACCGGCTGGATAACATCGCCGCCGCCTGCGGATGGATGAAACGTGCCGGAACGGCGGCCGTCACCCGGTCTGGTGGTCCCGGCAGTTTTGCCAGCGCGTTCCTCGACGCGCTCTACACTCTGGAGGAACGGGTATGAAACGGATTAACGCCCTTACCATTGCCGGTACCGACCCAAGCGGCGGCGCGGGCATTCAGGCTGATTTGAAAACTTTCTCCGCACTCGGCGCATACGGCTGCTCGGTGATTACCGCGCTGGTGGCGCAAAATACGCGTGGCGTGCAGTCGGTTTACCGCATTGAGCCGGACTTTGTCGCCGCACAGCTGGATTCGGTTTTCAGCGATGTGCGAATCGACACCACCAAGATTGGGATGCTGGCCGAGACCGACATTGTTGAAGCGGTGGCAGAACGGCTTAAACGTTACCAGGTGCAAAACGTGGTGCTGGATACCGTGATGCTGGCAAAAAGCGGTGACCCGCTGCTGTCCGCCTCCGCCGTCGAGACGCTGCGAAATAAGCTGCTGCCGCAGGTTGCGCTTATCACGCCTAATCTGCCTGAAGCCGCTGCGCTGCTGGATGCGCCGCACGCGCAGAATGAGCGCGAAATGAAAGAGCAGGGGAATGCGCTCCTGGCGATGGGCTGCGGCGCCGTGCTGATGAAAGGCGGTCATCTTGATGATGAAGAAAGCCCTGACTGGTTGTTTACCCACGACGGTGCGCTGCGTTTCACGGCCCCGCGGGTACAGACCAAAAACACCCACGGGACCGGCTGCACGCTCTCTGCCGCGCTGGCGGCTTTGCGCCCTCGTCGTGACAACTGGAGGGATACGGTCCGCGACGCTAAAATCTGGCTCTCCGAAGCGCTGGCAAAAGCCGATACTCTCGAGGTTGGTCACGGTATTGGTCCGGTACACCATTTTCATGCCTGGTGGTAAGCCGTATACTGGCAACACACACCAGGCCTGAGAAAAACAGAGATGGAACAAGCGCATACCCGGTTAATCGACCAACTGAATGAACGCATTGCCGCCCCGGACAACACGCCGCTGTATCTGAAATTTGCCGAAACGGTAAAAAACGCGGTACGCAACGGGGTGCTGGAGCATGGGAATATACTGCCCGGCGAGCGCGATCTCAGTCAGTTAACCGGCGTGTCGCGCATTACCGTGCGCAAAGCGATGCAGGCTCTGGAAGCCGAGGGCGTAGTGACGCGCGCCCGCGGCTACGGGACGCAAATCAATAACATCTTTGAATACTCGCTCAAGGAAGCGCGCGGTTTTTCTCAGCAGGTGGTGCTGCGCGGCAAAAAACCCAACACGCTGTGGGTGAATAAACGGGTGGTGAAATGCCCGGAAGAGGTGGCCAGCCAGCTGTCAGTGCCGCCGGAGAGCGAGGTCTTTTTGCTTAAGCGCATCCGCTATGTGGATGATGACGCCGTATCGATTGAGGAGTCCTGGGTGCCGGTAGGGTTGATTCACGATCCGGATGCAATTGGGATTTCCCTGTATGACTACTTCCGTAGCCAGAATATCTTCCCGCAGCGCACCCGCTCGCGCGTCAGTGCCCGCATGCCGGACAGCGAGTTTCAGACGCATATCCGCATGGATGACAAAATCCCGGTGCTGGTGATCAAGCAGGTTGCACTTGATCAGCAGAACCGGCCCATTGAGTTCAGCATCAGCTACTGCCGTAGCGATTTATACGTCTTTGTGTGCGAGGAGTAACGCCTCGCGCCCTGGCGCGCAGTCGCCGCCGCGGTGGCTAACGACCCAGGCCGCCACTGCGTTGCCAAGCGTAACGGCATCAGCCAGCGACCATCCTGCCGCCAGCCCGGCAAGCGTGCCACCGGCGTGGCTGTCGCCCGCACCGATCGTGTCGACGACGGTTGCGGGAAACGCCGGAACGTAGCCCGATTTATCACCCTCATACCAGGCGGCACCGTCTTTATCGTGGCGAATAATCAGCGCAGAACTAAACCGCTGTAGCCACTGCGGGCCGAGTGTTTCAGCTTCCATGCCAAATCGTCCCGCTGCCATCTCCGCTTCCTGGCGATTAAGCGATACCATCGGCTTACAGGCCATGATCCGCGCCATCAGCGCATCAGGAATATCGGCAATGCGCGGCCCAAAGTCGATAAACGCGGTAACGTTTTCCAGGCCTTCCAGCCAGTCCGTCAGGAGCTCTCCGCACGGTGACGCCAGCTGATAGCCTGAGAGGTAGACCAGGCTTTCAGGCGGCACGTGCAGCGCATCCAGCCAGCGCTGTTGCCACTGGTTCTCCACGCCGCTAAACGACATAAAGGTCCGCTCACCGTCCGGTTCGACCAGCGCCAGACACCAGCCGTTGTCGCCCGTTTCTACTTCAACGACGCTGTGCAGATCCTGTTTTGCCATGGCGTTACGGATGATGTCTGCCCACACTCCGTGGCCGACGGGGAGCGCGTTTTGCGCGGCGATCCCGAGCCGTTTCAGCGCAATAGCAATATTTAGTGCACAGCCGCCGATATTGACACCCTGTTGTTTGAGTTCGATATCACACCCGCGCCAGGGCAGGGCATAGGCGTCGGCGATCACGTCGATGACCGCGGCACCCAACACCGTGACCGGGCGAGTGGCGTGCAGTGTTTCAAGGCGTGCAGCAAAAGCACTCATACGCCCTCCCTTTGCTCCCGGAAGTGCAGCAGTTTTTCACAGTAGTGGTTAAAGTCGAGGCGGTTTACGGCGTCGAGTTCCTCCTTGTACGCCGGGTCAATCGCCTGTACGCCGTGAAGCGCACCGCAGATTGCCGTCGCCATCGCGCCGATGGTGTCCGTATCACCGCCGAGGTTGGCACACAAAATGGCGCAGCGGTTCGGGTCGGTGCCTGCCAGTTCGACCATCGCAATCGCCGCTGGAACCGACTCAAGCGTGCTGGTGCCCGCGCCAATAAGCTGGTAAACCTGCTCGCTGGCGGAATCGATGCCGTTGGCTTCACGCACGGTCTTAAGGGCGAGCTCAATCCGTGCCGCCAGCGATGCGCTGAAGGTGGTTGTTTTCGCTTCCTGTGCGTAGCGGGCAATACCTGGCAGGGCATCGACGATGTTCTGCCAGCGTTCACCGTCAATGGCACGCGACACTGCCCAGGCTATCACCACCGCGCCGGCAATCGCGAGGTCGGATTTATGGGTCGGGCTGGAGGCCAGCGCCACCTCTGCGACAAAGTGCTCCAGACGCGTGGCCGGCAGCAGGCAGCCCAGCGGAGAGGCGCGCATCGCCGCACCGTTGGTGACGCCGTTGTTTTCCAGCTCACTGACCGGCTTGCCGTCACGAATAGCGTTAAGCGCAATCTTCGATGTCGGACCTAACACATTCTTGTTAAACGCATCGAACGACTCCGCCCAGTGCAGAATATGTTTGCCGATAACATCTGCGTTGATCTGCCCGTCGCATTCGATAATCGCATCCGCCAGGCATAACGCCATTGACGTATCGTCGGTGAATTCTGCCTGCTTAAAATAGCAGGCGGCGTTATTTTCAGCCGGTCCGGGTAAAAAACGGTCGATCCAGCCGAAGTGCGCTTTGACGCGCTTTCTCGGCCAAAGCTCCGACGGCATGCCCATCGCATCCCCTAACGCTTGCCCGTAAAGGGCACCGAGAACACGTTCTTGTTTCATTTAACTTCCCCTCGTGTCAGCGCGGTATCGCCTTCAACCACCTCAATTGCGGTGATCTCTTTGTCCGATTCGCGGAAAAACAGCATAAACAGCACGGCGATCACGGCAATCATGATCCCTCCGAATGCCCACATTCCGGCCCAGTTGAAGGTCAACCCATTCACCGGCTCTTTGTATGCGAACATTTTTTCCATCATCACGCCGCCCAGGCGGTAACCTAACAGGCTACCAAACCCCTGACAGCACAGCGTAATCAGGCCTTGTGCGGCGGTGCGCATATGCACCGGCGCTTTTTTATCCACGTAGATATACGCGGTCACATAGTAGAAGTCGTAGCTCACGCCATGCAGCAAAATGCCGAGGAACAGCAGGGCATAGGTGAAGTACTGGTCGGCACCACCGTAAACAAAGAAGCCATAGCGGATGGCGGCGGTGAGCAGGCCCAGCAGCAAGACCTTCTTAATACCAAAGCGTTTGGTGAAGAACGGCAGCGCCAGCATAAAGAAGATTTCGGAGAACTGGCCGAGCGTCATCCAGCCGGTGGCGTTTTTCATCCCCACTTCGGTGAGATAGCCGTTGGCAAAGATGTAATAGAAGGCCAGCGGCATTGCGAACAGAAATGAGCAGAAGAAGAACACCAGGAAGTTTTTATCGCGCAGCAGGATCAGCGCATCCAGCCCCAGCATGACTTTGAAATCCATCTTGCCGGTACTCTTCGGCGGGGTGTTCGGCAGGAACAGCGCAAAGACACCGAGCAGGGCGGAGCTGCCCGCCGTCATCAGCAGCGGAATATTGGTATCGGAAATGTCGTTATAGCCCATCATCTGCGGCAGGAAACCGCACGCCAGTCCCGAGGCGATCCAGCCGAGGGTGCCCATCACGCGGATACGCGGGAAATCAGCCTCCACATCATCCACATTGGCGAAGGCAATACTGTTGGTCAGCGCAATGGTCGGCATATAGGTCAGGGAGTAAATCAGCAGCAGCGGGAAAAAGGTGCTGAACTGGGTTTGCTGTGCGGCGAAGTACATCACGATGGCACCGGCGAACATCAGTACGGCCAGTACTTTCTGCGCAGCGAAAAAGCGGTCGGTCAGTGAACCCACCAGAATGGGGGAGAGGATCGCGGCAATCGCGGTACAGGCATAAGACCAGCCAATTTCCCCGGCGGTAAAACCGCTTTTGCTCAGCCACAGCCACAGCGGTACAAACCACGCGCCCCAGATAAACCATTCAACAAACATCATGAATGACAGTTGGACTTTCGTTTTCATTGTTTAATCCTGCATGTCAGAGAGGGTACGCCTTTAACATACCACCTAATAATACCTTTTAAATACCTTTGCGGTGATTGTTTGATCAATGTAACAGTTTTGTTGTACACGAATCGAGCCAGCAGATTGTGCTGAAAAAAAATGCAAATGGTGGAAAATCTGTTAAGTCGGTACCAGGCTTAGTCTGCCCATAACGCTATGGGTCTGGATAAACACTCACCGACATCACGTCGGGCTTACGGGAGCATCACATGACTGATATTGCGCAGTTGCTTGGCAAAGACGCCGACAGCCTTTTACAGCATCGTTGTATGACCATTCCAGCCGACCAGCTTTATCTGCCTGGCCACGATTACGTCGACCGCGTGATGGTTGATAACAACCGTCCGCCTGCGGTACTGCGAAATATGCAGACCCTCTATAATACCGGGCGACTGGGGGGAACCGGGTATCTTTCTATTCTGCCGGTTGACCAGGGCGTTGAGCACTCCGCGGGCGCCTCCTTTGCGGCGAACCCGCTGTATTTCGATCCGAAGAACATCGTCGAACTGGCGATAGAAGCGGGCTGTAACTGCGTGGCGTCCACCTATGGCGTACTGGCCTCCGTATCGCGTCGCTATGCCCACCGCATTCCATTCCTCGTCAAACTAAATCACAACGAAACCCTGAGCTACCCGACCGAATACGATCAGACGCTTTACGCCAGCGTAGAGCAGGCGTTCAATATGGGTGCGGTAGCGGTCGGGGCGACGATCTACTTTGGTTCTGAGCAGTCGCGTCGCCAGATTGAAGAAATTTCTGCTGCCTTCGAACGCGCGCATGAGCTGGGTATGGTCACCGTTCTGTGGGCGTATCTGCGTAACTCCGCATTTAAGAAAGACGGAGTGGACTACCACGTTTCTGCCGACCTGACCGGCCAGGCGAACCATCTGGCGGCAACCATTGGCGCGGACATCGTGAAGCAGAAGATGGCGGAAAATAACGGCGGTTATAAAGCGGTAAACTTCGGTTACACCGATGACCGGGTCTACAGCAAACTGACCAGCGAAAACCCTATCGACCTGGTGCGTTATCAGCTGGCGAACTGCTATATGGGACGTGCCGGGTTAATTAACTCCGGTGGTGCGGCGGGTGGCGACACCGATCTCTCCGACGCGGTGCGCACGGCGGTTATCAATAAGCGCGCGGGCGGTATGGGGCTGATCCTGGGCCGTAAGGCGTTTAAAAAATCGATGGCTGACGGCGTGAAGCTGATCAATGCCGTGCAGGATGTGTACCTGGACAGCAAAGTGACTGTCGCTTAAGACTTTTTGTAAAACGCTGGCCGGGTCAGGCGTTACCGCCGCCCGGCCACACTGTCAACGCAGAAGCTGGCAGTCCGGTGGCAGCCGGCACTGTAGCGCGCCCGGTAACACCTCAATGCGGAACTGCTTCCCGCTCAGCGGCTCTCCGTCAAGATTAAACGTCATGCCGTGTGGGGCATTCACTTCAAACCACGCGGATTTACCGGCAATAATATTCGGGCTCTCTTCTGGCTGGGTCAGGGTGGTAAACAGCGCAGGCAGCAGGCCATCACCCGTGAAAATACGCAGCTGTAACTGACCATCATTGATCAGCGCCTCCGGGCATAACTGCTGTCCGCCACCTGCCTGACGGCCATTGCCGATACCAATCACCAGCGCATCACCCTGCCACTGAAAGTTCTCGCCGTGAATCTCACAGCGGTCCGGCTTCAGGGTATCCATGCGCATCAGGCCATGGATCAGATACGAGACGCCGCCCAGCGCTGCCTTCAGCTTTTCAGGGGTTTCGCTGGTAATGCGCGTCCCGAATCCACCGGTCGCCATATTGATAAAACAGGTTTTTTCATTCACCTGAGCAATATCCACGGCGGTGGCTTTGCCGAGGATAGCCAGCTGCAGGGCTTTTCCCAGTTCTTCGGGGATGCCGGCGCTGGTGGCGAAATCGTTGGCCGTACCGAGCGGCAAAATGCCCATCACCGGGCGGTCGGTTGCGGGAAGATCTATCAGAGCGCCGGCAATTTCATTAATGGTGCCATCGCCCCCGCCAGAAATAATGGTTTCGACCCCGAGCTTCAGACCTTCGTCGATATAGCGTGCCGCATCACCTTTTTCCCACGTCACTCGCACGTGTATACGCGCACCGTCTTCACGCAAATCCGTCACTGCCTGGCGCAACAAATCGTTGCCCGCACTTTTGCCATTGAGAATCAATAAACTGTCTGGATAGATTGCCATCCGCGCTGCTCCCTTTTTTAGCGTTAGTAAGAGTGTATAGCAGGGAGGAAAAAAGCGGGTAAGAACAGGATGAAAGGGAAAAAATAAGCCCGCGTAAGGGAGATTACGCAGGCTAAGGAGGTGGTTCCTGGTACAGCTAGCATTTATGGGTTATGTTTTTCAGCGGGGGGATAATACCCGTATTGAACGAAGCGGTATGTGATCCGATTCTAAGAATTATCCCAGCGCGAAAAAATTTCCCTGCTTGATTATTTACTGTGCGGGTTACGGGTACTTTCACCGTTGAAATTACGCATCAGCAGCGCAAACTCCAGCTCCACTTCTTCGGGTACCGGCAGCCAGACGGTATGGCCATTGCCTGGCGCCACGTCAATTGCTTCGCCTTTACCGTTTTCCAGATGTTCCAGGGTGAAGTTCATGTTGCCCTGCGGGGTCATCAACTCCAGGCTGTCGCCTTTGGTGAATTTGTTCTTCACCGCCACGGCGGCCAGCGCACCTTTGCGCTCACCGGTAAAATCACCGACAAACTGCTGGCGCTCGGAAACGGAATAGCCGTGTTCGTAGTTCTGGTAATCGTCATGGGTGTGACGACGCAGGAAGCCTTCGGTATAACCGCGATGCGCCAGGCCTTCCAGGGTTTCCAGCAGGCTGGTATCGAACGGCTTGCCGGCAGCGGCATCGTCGATGGCTTTACGGTACACCTGAGCAGTACGCGCGCAGTAGTAGTAGGACTTGGTACGGCCTTCAATTTTCAGGGAATGCACGCCCATCTGCGTCAGACGCTCAACGTGCGCAATCGCACGCAGGTCTTTGGAGTTCATGATATAAGTGCCATGCTCGTCTTCAAAGGCGGTCATGTACTCACCCGGACGTTTGGCTTCTTCAATCATGAACACGCTGTCAGTTGGCGCGCCGATGCCTAAGGTTGGCTCCACGTTGGTCACCGGGATCGGCTCATGTTTGTGGACGATATTGCCGATGTCGTCTTCTTTGCCTTCCTGAACGTTATATTCCCAGCGGCAGGCATTGGTGCAGGTACCCTGGTTCGGGTCACGCTTGTTGATGTATCCCGAGAGCAGGCAACGACCGGAGTAGGCCATGCACAGCGCGCCGTGAACGAAGATTTCGATTTCCATATCCGGCACCTGCGTGCGGATCTCTTCAATCTCTTCCAGCGAAAGTTCACGAGACAGAATGACGCGGGTCAGCCCCATCTGTTTCCAGAATTTCACCGTTGCCCAGTTAACGGCGTTGGCCTGAACGGAGAGGTGAATATCCATCTCCGGGAAGTTCTCCCGAACCAGCATGATTAAACCCGGGTCCGACATGATCAGCGCGTCCGGTCCCATATCAACCACCGGCTTCAGATCGCGGATGAACGTTTTCAACTTGGCGTTATGCGGCGCAATGTTGACCACCACGTAGAATTTTTTGCCCAGGGCATGTGCTTCGTTAATGCCGAGTTGCAGGTTCTCGTGGTTGAATTCATTGTTACGTACGCGCAGCGAGTAGCGCGGCTGGCCAGCATAGACGGCGTCAGCACCATAGGCGAAAGCGTAACGCATATTTTGCAGCGTTCCCGCCGGGGAAAGGAGTTCCGGTTTAAACATGTTTGTTCTCGTTCTGATGACAGGTCAGATCCGCATGCACCAGGTGCAGCGGTAAGGGGAGATCCCCCACTTTAAGGGCGGGCATTGTAGCGCTGAGGGACAGGGAGGTAAAGCGCCGGGTCGTACCATCGCTAACCCGGCCGGAGGCGTGTCGTCAGGTATTGTCTTTTACCGTCTGGCTTGAACCGTTAGTTTTGACCGACGCGATGCCTTTATCTCGCGACTGTTCTGAGGCATACATCTGGCTGCTGCCAATAACCTGATGATTCCCGGCCTTCAGATTGAAGTGGAATTTACCGTTGGTGGCCACTTTCTTCTCATAACGTTCATCAGAAGGGCTATTGGTGCGAACGGAGGCGATACCGTTTTCGGCGGAATTTTTGGTGGTGTAAAGCTCACTGGTCAGGATCGTTTCTCCGTTTCCTGCTTTGAGAACAAACCTGAACTGACCATCACTGCTTTTGTTTAACTCGAACCAACCAGACATAGGAACTCCTTGAACGAAGTGGAATTATCTGCACCAGTTATCAATAAGCGAACCGGTAATGTGAGTATGGTTGATTCTTCGTTGCTTTCCAGAAATGAAAAACCCGCCAGCAGGCGGGTTCGGTAAGCTAAATGCTCAGGCTATCCTGCAGGCATCGGCTTCCCATCGATAGCCCACGCCATACACCGCGCGGATAAATGACTGCTCCGCGTCGAGCGCTTCCAGCTTGCGGCGCAGGTTTTTAATATGGCTGTCGATAGTACGGTCAGTCACGACGCGGTAATCATCATACAGACGGTTCAGCAGTTGCTCGCGGGAGAAGACCTTCCCCGGCTCGTGGGAGAGGGTTTTCAACAGGCGGAATTCGGCTGGGGTGAGATCCAGTAGCTTGCCGCGCCAGCTCGCCTGGAAACGGCTTTCATCGACGATAAGTGGGCTTTCCGCGTCCAGTACCTGCAGTTCACGATGGGGCTTACAGCGGCGCAGAATGGTTTTTACGCGCGCGACCACTTCACGCGGGCTGTATGGCTTGCAGATGTAATCATCCGCGCCAATTTCGAGGCCCAGCAGGCGGTCGATCTCTTCGATTTTCGCCGTCACCATCACCACCGGCACGTCTGAGAAGCGACGAATTTCCCGGCACAGGGTCAGGCCATCGGTTCCGGGGAGCATCAGATCCAGCAGGATCAGGTCCGGCGGCGTCTGGCGCACATAAGGCAGCACCTGATCGCCATGGCTGATAAGCGTGGGGGCATAGCTTGCCGCGCGTAAATAGTCGATCAGTAACTGCCCGAGCTTCGGCTCGTCTTCGACAATCAAAATGCGTGGCGTGTTTTCGTCAATCGGTAACTCGGTCATGCTTCTCTCGATAAATCCCGTTCCAGAGGTAACTCTACTGTAATGCTTACCCCGCCAAAAGGCGAATGGGCGGCGCGGATCGTGCCATTATGGGCCTCGACGATGTTTACGCAAATCGCCAGTCCCAGACCGGACCCGCCGCTGGCGCGATTGCGGGAGCCTTCGGTGCGATAAAATCGCTCAAACAGTTTTTCCAGCTGTGCATCCTGCACGCCGGGGGCTGAATCCGCAAAGGTCAGGGCAAAATGCCCGTTTTCTTGTTTGCCGGAAATATGCAGGCCACCGCCGCTGTCGGTGTAGCGCAGGCTATTTTCCAGCAGATTGTTGAACAGCTGCATCAGGCGGTCTTTGTCGCCAAACACCACGGCACTGTCAGGCAGTGAGAGATCGATTTTCAGGTTGCGGCTGGCGAAACGTTCGCGGAAGGCACCGCTTACCACCTCCAGCACGTTTATCACATCGACGGGCGCTTTCTGGTAGGCCAGCGCGCCTTCGTCCGACATGGAGAGCTGGTGGAGGTCATCGACCAGTTTGGTCAGCGTGCCCACTTCCGCCTGCAGCGAGGCCACCGATTCGGGAGTGAACTGACGCACGCCGTCCTGAATAGCTTCCAGCTCGCCGCGCAGCACCGCCAGCGGCGTGCGGAGTTCATGGGAAATATCAGCCATAAAATCGCGTCGCATCTGCTGGTTTTTTTCCAGGGTGCTGGCGAGCTGGTTAAAGTCCTGCGCCAGCTTGCCGAGTTCGTCCTGGCTACGGGTATCGACGCGGGTGGAGAAATCCCCGGCGGCCAGCTTATGCGTCCCTTCCACCAGCCGTTTAACCGGCGCGAGCAGACCGCGGGCCAGCGGGAAGGTCGCGAGCGCGGCCAGCAGGGTGGAGAGCGCGACAATCAACCAGCTGGTGCGGCGCTGCTGGCGATCAAAGTTGATATCGGTGTTGCGCGTCAGGCGTTCAACCGGCGAGGCGATCACCCAGCCGACGGTGGCGTTATTCACTGTGATCGCCCGCTTTGTGCCATCCGGCGGAATGGGCGCGCGCGGGCCAACCAGTACGCGCATATCCTGGTCTATCACCCAGAACTGGGTGCGCCAGCCGTGCGGCGGCATCCCGGGCCCCGGGCGATCGTCACCGGTATCATGCTCAAGCGAGCGCAGGATCTGGAATACGAAGCGGTCGTTATTGCGCAGAAAACGCCAGTTACCGTGCAGGGCATACTGATCGCTCAGCGCATCGCTCAGCCCCTGTAAACGCTGTTCATTACCATGCTTAATGTAATCAATAAAACCCCGTTCGAAACTGACCCGCACGGCCCAGTGCATGGTGACCAGCAGCACGATACAGGTGGCAAATATCGCCACAAAGAGTTTACCGGTAATGCCCGGACGCCAGAATTTCATGGTGCACTCCTTTTGCCGTGTCGGATAACGACGTTCTTACGGGTATCATCCGGCACTCTGGCGAAGATGAACGCGGGCAGGGCGATAATCACCGCCATGCTGAGATAGGTATACAAAAAGACCTGATGGGCGACCGGCGTGTCGACGCTGAGATGATGCTGTCCGTACATGCCGAGCAGTAAACCGGCAAGGGTCACCCCTACGCTCATGGAGAGCTGCATGATCATCGACAGCAGGCTGTTTCCGCTGCTCGCTAGGTCATCCGGGAGTGCTTTTAACGTCAGGGTATTCATTGATGAAAAGCGCACAGAGTTAATGATGCCCTGGCAGAACAGCACCAGCGGCAGCGCGTAGTACCAGCCCAGCAGCGCCACGGCCATAAACAGCAGGCTCACCAGGGCCAACCCAAGCGTCGCGGCAACCAGGACGTGGCGATAACCAAAACGGTTAACCACCTGCACCACGATGCGTTTCATTCCCATGCTGCCAAGTACCATCGGGATCATCATCAACCCGGCGTGAAACGGTGAAAATCCCATTCCAATCTGCAAAAAGACCGGCGTCATAAAGGGCAACATGCCGCTGCCGACGCGCCCGGCAAAGCTCCCGAACAGGCCCAGACGATAGGTGGGGTTTTTAAACAGATCGAGCGTGAACAACGCGCTCTCGTTACCTCTGGCATGCCAGAGGTACCACAGGATAGCGGTAATGCCGAGCGCCACCAGAAGGCCAAGCGTCAGGGCTGAAATCCCGAGGCCTTTTTGGCCATCAAGCGCGAGGGTGAGCATCGCCATCCCCGCCGCCAGCAGGATAAAACCCAGGAAATCAAAGCGCCGGGTCTGCATGGTGTAGTTAGGCATCAGCATCAGGGTGGCAATCGCGCCGATGATGCCCACCGGCAGGTTGATTAAGAAGATCCAGTGCCAGGAGGCATACTCCACCAGCACTCCACCCAGCGCCGGGCCAAGCAGCGGGCCGACCTGGCCGGGCAGGGTGACGAAGGTCATTGCGGCCATGTACTGCTCGCGGGGCACAATCTTCATCACCGTCAGCCGCCCGACAGGCACCATCATCGCCCCGCCAATGCCCTGTAACGCGCGGGCCATCACCAGCTGATCCAGCGTATTCGCCTGGGCGCAAAACAGCGAGCCTGTGGTAAACAGCACGATGGCGGTGAAAAAGATATTCCGCACGCCCACTTTGTCCGCCAGCCAGCCGCTGGCCGGAAGCATAACGGCCACCGTTAATACATAGGAGACAATCACCATATGCATATGCAGCGGACTCTCCCCCAGGCTTTTTGCCATCGAGGGGAGGGCGGTATTGACGATGGTTGTATCCAGCGACTGCATAAAGAAGCCGAAGGCGACAATCCACAGCTGCCAGCGCACGTGACGTGGGAGGTCGGTCATTTATTCGGTTACCGTCGTTCTGTTTTTACGCGAAAAACGCACCCGCAGACGGTCAAAGAACAGATAGACCACCGGCGTGGTGTAGAGCGTCAGCAGCTGGCTCATCACCAGCCCCCCGACAATTGTGATCCCCAGCGGCTGGCGCAATTCTGAGCCGTCACCGCTGGAAATCACCAGCGGCAGCGCGCCAAACAGCGCCGCCAGCGTGGTCATCATGATCGGACGAAAACGCAGCAGACAGGCCTGGAATATGGCCTCTTCTGGCGTCAGGTTGCCATTTCGCTGGGCGTCCAGCGCGAAGTCCACCATCATGATGGCGTTTTTCTTCACGATGCCAATTAACAGCATGATACCAATCAGCGCAATCAGGCTGAAGGGCGCGCCGAACAGCTCCAGCGCCAGCAGCGCCCCGACGCCCGCCGACGGCAGCGTGGAGAGAATGGTCAGCGGATGGACGTAGCTTTCATAAAGCACGCCCAGCACGATATAGACTGTCGCAATGGCCGCCAGAATCAAAATCACCTGCGAATTCATGGTCTCCTGGAACACCTGCGCGGTACCGGCAAAACTGCCGCGTACCGTGGACGGCACGCCAAGCTGGGTCATCGCACGGTTGATCGCATCGCTGGCCTCAGAGAGGGACGAACCGGCTGGCAGGTTAAAGGAGATGGTCGATGCCGCCGAAAGGCCCTGGTGGTTCACCGACAGCGGCGCGTTCGCCGGCTGCCAGCTGGCAAAGTAAGAGAGCGGGATCGCCTTACCGTCGTTATTAATCACAAACATTTTGTCCAGCGCGCTGATGTCCTGGGTGTAACGCGGGTCCACCTCCATCACCACCTTGTATTGGTTCATGGGCTGGTAGATGGTGGAAATCTCACGCTGGCCGAAGGCATTGTTCAGCAGGCTGTTGGCGGCATCGACGTTAATCCCCAGACGTGACATGGTTTCACGATTGTAGGTCAGCGCCATTTCTGCGCCGTTGTCCTGCTGATCGGAGTTAACGTCCGCCAGCTGTGGCAGGGCGGCCAGCGCCTTGCGGATCTTAGGCTCCCACTCGCGCAGGGCGGCTAAATCGTCAGAGAGTAACGTGTACTGATAGCTGGCGTTAGCCTGACGCCCGCCGACGCGGATATCCTGAACGGCCATCAAAAACAGATTTGCGCCCGGCTCTTTGGCGAGCTTCACGCGCAGGCGGTCGATAACCTGCTGGGCGGTTTCATTGCGCTCGTCACGCGGCTTCAGGGTGATAAACATCATCCCGCTGTTCACCCGTGAACCGCCGGTAAAGCCGGTTACGTTATCTACCGCTTTATCTTCGCGGATGATCTTCATAAAGTCCTGCAGCTTGCCGCGCATGGCCTGAAACGAAATACTCTGGTCTGCCTGGATCCCGCCCATCAGCACCCCGGTGTCCTGCTCCGGGAAGAAGGTTTTCGGGATAGTAATGTACATCCAGACGTTGAGCACGATGGTGCCAATCAGCACCAGGCCGACAATGCGCGTATGCCTCAGCACCCACTTCAGAGACTTACCATAGCTCTCCTGCATCGCCAGCAGGAAGCGACCAAACCCCTTACGGCGCGGCTGAGAGTGTGGCTTGCTGCGTTTTAACATCCAGCCGCACATCATCGGCGTAAGCGTGAGGGACACAATCAATGAAATACCGATGGCGACCGAGAGCGTGACGGCAAACTCCCGTAACAGCCGGCCAGGCAGGCCGCCCATTAGCAGTAACGGCAGGAACACCGCCACCAGCGACAGGCTCATCGACAGTACCGTAAAGCCCACTTCACGCGTTCCCTGCAGTGCGGCCTGCAGCGGTTTCATCCCCGCCTCCAGATGGCGCGAGATGTTCTCCAGCACCACAATGGCATCATCCACCACGAAGCCGGTGGCAATCGTCAGCGCCATCAGCGACAGGTTGTTAAGGCTAAATCCGCACAGGTACATCGCCGCGAAGGTCCCTATCAGCGAGACAGGCACAGCCACCGCAGGGATCAGCGTGGCCCGGCCTGAACGCAGAAACAGGAAGACCACCAGAATCACCAGCGCAACGGAGATCACAAGCGTCTGCTCCACCTCTTCGAGCGAGGCGCGAATGGTGGGGGAACGATCCTGGGCAATCTGCAGATCGATCGCCGCCGGGATGGTCTGCTGGAGTTCCGGCAATCTCGCGCGGATACCGTTCACCGTCTCAATAATGTTGGCTTCCGGCAGCTTGCGGATCATCAGTAAAATGGCCGGTTTGGCGTTGGTCATCCCGGCGTTTCGCACGTCCTGCACCGAGTCGGTGACGCTCGCGACATCGCTCAGGCGCACCGCCGCACCGTTGTTGTAGTGAATGATCAGCGGCTGGTATTCCGCAGCGGTTTTCAGCTCATCGTTAGTCTGGATCTGCCAGCGGTGGCTACTGTCCTCAATGGCCCCCTGCGGTTTGCGCACGTTTGCATTGCTGATGGCGGAGCGCACATCGTCCAGGGAAACACCCTGGTTAAACAGCGCCTGCGGGTTTAAGCCCACGCGCACGGCGGGCAGAGAGCTTCCGCCAACGCTGACATCACCCACGCCGTTAATCTGGGCGAGAGTCTGCGCCAGTTGGGTGGAGGCGAAATCGTACAGTTGCCCCTGCGAATAGGTGTCCGAGGTAAGCGTCAGGATCATGATCGGCGCATCGGACGGGTTCGCTTTACGGTATGTCGGACGGCCCGGCATCCCGCTCGGTAGCAGGTTCTGCGCGGCGTTGATCGCCGCCTGCACATCGCGCGCGGCGCCGTTAATATCCCGGTCGAAGCTGAATTCCAGAATGATGCGCGTGCTGCCAAGCGAGCTGCTGGAGGTCATCTCGTTGACCCCGGCAATTCGCCCGAGTGAACGTTCCAGCGGTGTGGCAACCGACGAGGCCATGGTTTCCGGTGATGCACCGGGCAGCGAGGCGCTGACCATGATCACCGGGAAATCCACCTGCGGCAGCGGGGCCACCGGCAGCAGCCGGAAGCCCAGGACGCCGCACAGGGTGATGGCGAGTGAGAGTAAAATCGTCGCCACCGGGCGATAAATGAAGAGGGCGAAAAACTTCATTTACGCCTCCTCTTCACGTTTCGGGAAGCGGCTTTTCGTCCACAGCGCCAGACGGTCAAACAGCAGATAAATAACCGGCGTGGTGAACAGGGTCAGGACCTGGCTTACCAGCAGGCCACCGACCATACCAATCCCCAGCGGACGACGCAGCTCGGCACCAACACCGGTACTGAGCATCAGCGGCAGGGCACCTAGCAGGGCGGCGAGCGTGGTCATCAGGATCGGGCGAAAACGCAGCAGGCAGGCCTGGAAAATTGCCTCGCGCGGCGACATCCCCTGCTCGCGCTCGGCGGCAAGGGCAAAGTCGATCATCATGATGGCGTTTTTCTTCACGATCCCGATAAGCAGGATGATCCCAATGATGGCAATCACGTCCAGCTCGCTCCCCGCCAGCATCAATGCCAGCAGCGCCCCCACGCCCGCCGTTGGCAGGGTGGAGAGGATGGTAATAGGGTGAATAAAGCTTTCATACAGCACACCGAGCACGATATACATCGCCACCACGGCCGCGACAATCAGCCAGATGGTGTTGCCCAGCGCGGCCTGGAACGCCAGCGTGCTGCCCTGGAACTGGGTCTGAATATCGGACGGGAAGTTCAGCGTCTTCTCTGCGGCCAGAATGGACTCCACCGCTTCGCCCAGCGAATAACCGTCCGGTACGTTAAACGAGATGGTGGTGGACGGGAACTGATCCAGATGGTTAATCGACAGCGGTGTGTAGCGCTCCTCTACCGTCGCGATGGCGCTGAGGGGCACGATGCCCCCGTCTTTGCTGGTCAGGCGCACCGAATCGAGCGCGGCCAGGCCGGGCGTGTTTTCCGTGTTGTGTTCCAGCACCACGCGATACTGATTCGCCTGGGTATAGATGGTGGAGATCAGACGCTGACCGAAAGCGTTATACAGCGCGTTATCCACGTCGGCCATGGTGATCCCAAGCCGACTGGCGGTATCACGGTTGACGTTCACATATGCCGCCAGCCCTTTGTCCTGCCAGTCGCTGCTGACGTCCGAGAGCTGCGGCAGGGCGTTGAGTTTATCCACCAGTTGCGGTACCCAGGTGCTGAGTGCATCAAGGGTGGTGGCCTGCAGCGTGAACTGGTACTGGGTACGGCTCACCTGGGTATCGATGGTTAAATCCTGAATCGGCTGGAGGTACAGCTCAATACCCAGGACGCGCGCTACGGCAGTTTGCAGGCGGTCGATCACCGTCTGCACGCGGTCGTCGCGATCGTCAAGCGGTTTTAGGTTGATCTGCAGGCGGGCACTGTTCAGCGACGGGTTGGTGCCATCGACACCGACATACGAGGTCAGGCTCTCTACTGCCGGATCTTTCATGATGATCTCTGACACCTGCTGCTGACGCTGCGCCATGTTAGCGAAGGAGACCGTCTGCGGTGCCTGAAGCGTGCCCTGGATAATGCCGTTGTCCTGAATCGGAAAGAAGCCTTTCGGGATGAAAATCCACAGCATAACGCTGAGCGCCAGCGTACCAAGCGCCACGCCAAGGGTTGCCCATGGATGGTTAAGCACTTTCGCCAGCACCCGCCCGTAAGCGGCAATAATGCGTTCGAACATCCGCTCAGAGGCGCGCGAGAAGCGGTTTTGCTTGCGCAGGGAGGCATGGCTCAGCATTCGGGCGCACATCATCGGCGTGAGGGTAAGTGACACCACGGCGGAAATCAGAATGGCGACGGCCAGCGTCACGGCAAATTCGCGGAACAAACGCCCGACGATATCGCCCATAAACAGCAGCGGGATCAGTACCGCAATCAGTGAGAAGGTGAGGGAGATAATGGTAAAGCCGATCTCGCCCGCTCCTTTCAGCGCCGCGGCTAACGGTTTTTCGCCTTTTTCGATATAGCGCGAGATGTTCTCGATAACAACGATAGCGTCATCGACCACAAAGCCGGTGGCAATGGTAAGGGCCATCAGCGTCAGGTTATTTATCGAAAAATCGAGGAACACCATGACGGCAAATGTTCCCACCAGTGAGAGCGGCACGGCGACGGCAGGAATGAGGGTCGCCGGGACGTTACGCAGGAACAGATAGATGATCATCACCACCAGCGCAATCGCCAGCATCAGTTCAAACTGGGTGTCAGTCACGGACGCGCGAATATTGGTGGTCCGGTCAGACAGTACTTTCACGCTAACTGACCTGGGCAGGCTTTCAATCAGCTGCGGCAGCATAGTGCGAATGCTGTCTGCGGTTTCAATGATATTGGCACCCGGCTGGCGCTGGACGTTCATCACGATTGCCTGCTGTTTGTTGGCCCAGGCGCCGAGCCAGCTGTTTTCCGCACCTTGCTCAACGGTTGCCACATCGCCCAGACGCACCGGCGCACCGTTCTGGTACGCGACGATCAGCTGTCGATATTCATCCGCGGACTGCATTTGATCGTTCGCCGAGAGGGTGACGGCCCGGGTTGGGCCATCAAGCGAGCCTTTCGCCGAGTTGACGTTGGCGTTACTGATGGCGCTGCGGATGGTTTCGCTGGTGAGGCCCAGCGCGGCAATGGCCTGGGCATTGAGCTTCACGCGCACCGCCGGACGTTGACCGCCGGCAAGCGTAACCAGCCCCACGCCAGAGACCTGTGAAATTTTCTGCGCCACGCGCGTTTCGACCATGTCTTCGACCTGAGTCATCGGCATAGCGGAGGAGGTGACAGCGAGCGTCATGATCGGCGGATCCGCCGGGTTTACTTTGCTGTAGACCGGTGGGTTGGGCAGGTCCGATGGCAGCAGGTTGGTGGCTGCGTTAATCGCGGCCTGTACTTCCTGTTCGGCAACGTCGAGTGAGAGTGTAAGCTGGAACTGCAGCGTCACCACGGATGCTCCGCCGGAGCTTTGCGAGGACATTTGCTTCAGGCCAGACATCTGACCAAACTGGCGCTCCAGCGGCGCGGTGATGGCCGACGTCACCACATCCGGGCTCGCACCCGGATAAAGGGTGACCACCTGGATGGTGGGATAATCCACTTCCGGCAGCGCCGAGACGGGCAGGAAGCGATAGCCAATAATCCCGGCCAGCAGAATTGCCACCATTAACAGCGTGGTGGCAACAGGGCGCAGAATAAACAGGCGTGAAGGCCCACCTGTAGAGCTCGGGGGCATAACCTGCATCAGGACGTCGCTCCCTGCTTAGCAGGCTGTTGCTGGCCTTCAACCACTTCGACTTTCGCCCCCTCGGTGAGACGATCAATGCCGTCGGTAACCACGCGGTCACCTGCGGAAAGGCCGGCGCTGATCACCACCGTCTGGCTGTCCTGAATGCCGGTTTTCACCAGATGCTTGCTGACGTTATTCTCGCTGTTAAGCACCCAGACAAAATTCCCTTCGTTGCCCATCTGCAGCGCCGCCGTCGGGATAACGACCGCATTTTCTTGTGTCGCGACCAGCATCCGCGCATTCACGAACTGATTTGGGAAAAGCGCATCATCCTGATTGTTAAAGCGGGCTTTTAACTTGATGGTGCCGGTGGTGGTGTCAATCTGGTTATCCAGACTGAGCAGGGTGCCTTCGCTCAATTTTTGCTTGTTGGTGCGATCCCAGGCTTCCACAACCAGCCCTTTGCCGGCTTTTTGCGCCTGAACCACGGTTGCGATGTCGCTCTCCGGCAGGGTAAAGACTAAATCGACAGGATGCGTCTGGGTGATGACCACGATACCGGTGGTATCGCCGCTGGAAATCTGGTTGCCAATATCAACCTGCTTCAGACCGACGCGGCCGTCAATCGGGGCGGTGATGCGGCTCCAGTCGAGCTGTAACTGTGCGCTGGCCACGGCGGCTTCGTCAGCTTTAAGGGTGCCCAGCGCTTCGCTGACCAGAGACTGCTGCGTATCCAGTTCCTGACGCGATACCAGGTTGGTTTTCACCAGTTGCTGGTAGCGTGCCAAATCGCGTCGGGCGTTCGCGAGCGTGGCCTTGTCTTTCGCGAGCTGGCCCTGCGCCTGCGCGAGGGTGACTTTAAACTGGCTTGGGTCAATTTCTGCCAGTAAGTCCCCGGCTTTAACCTGCTGGCCTTCCTGGAAGTGAAGCGCCATCAGCTGCCCGTCCACACGGCTGCGAACCGTAACGGTGTTGGCGGCGGTAATGGTTCCCAGCCCGGAGAGATAACGGGGCACCGCTTTATTTACCGCAGTAGCCGCCTGAACGGGAGCCAGCGCACCGCCGCGCATGCCGTGACGTCCGCCACTCGCGGGACGCTGTGATGGGCTGCTGGCACCTGCGGAAGTGTCAGAAGAGTCATTGTGCCAGAACCAGGCGGCGGCAAGAGCCACCACAATGATGCCAGCGGCGATTGCCCAGCGGGATTTGTTACTGCCTTTCATCGTTATACGTTCTCATCCTGAATACTTCGGGGAATGATACTAGTTTAGTCAGGCAACACGGCAGAAAAATGGAGGAAATATGGAAGACTGTCTGGATTTGTCTGATTGGCAGGGGGAGGGGCGCGGCGTGAGACGGCCTTCAAATCGGATCAATTGCCAGTGCATAATTTACCAGGAATATTCCCTGCCACCTGAAATATTCTTATTATTTATCTGCCGGGTGAGAAACGGAGAAAGATAACAATTGGTTTTATTATTTAATTTGTCTTTAGGAAAATTTCATTATTCATCATGTAAGGATCGGAATATTCTCTGATATACCAATATTTTTCATCTTGTTATCAAATCATTAACAAACTAATGATTTTTTGCAATGTGACGTATTTATTTGATTTGAAATATGTTTTTGTTATTCCCTTCAATGCACCACTTTTGATTTGTATCAAAAAGCTAAAACAGTTTAAATTACCTAAAATTGCGATAATTATAGATTTTTATTTTAAAAATGTTATTTAAATGGTTTTATGTTTTTATTTAAGCGATCTCGTCATGAATGATTATGAGAAAAATCCTAACGACGGAGGGTTTTTTCGTCATTCGATTGGTTGTCCTGAAACATAATTCAAATAATACTTTTTCGGCGCGGTAAATCCCGTTCGCATTTAAATGGAGCTTCCAGGTTATTTATTAAATGGCACCTGGCAGTACGTTTGTTCTCAGGAGATGAAAATGAAAAAATTATTACTGGTGGCCTCTCTGGTTTCTGTATTTGCTGCTGCAAATGCTATGGCTGATGTTACGGCATCTGCCACCGCATCATGGGATGCAACGGCAACGAAAGATACAACCAGCCTGCTGGTCGTGACCCCATTGAACTCGCTGACGTTTCAGTATGCAGAGGGCCTGAATGGGTTTAACACTCAGGATGGCGCTTTTGATGTGACGATTCAGGGACAGGAAAGTGCAACCGATTTTGAACTGACTGCTCAGGTCATCAGCAATACGCTGACCAATGCAAGCGGTGATGCATCTACCCTGAATGTGGGCGTGGCATGGAATGGTCAGGCGCTGTCTAACTCTGCCGAAACCGTTCTGGTGAATGCGGCTTCCACTTCAGGTCTGGAAAGCCTGCTGGCCGATGGCGCCTATAACGGCGCTGAGCGTGTAAGCGATCAGTCCAGCTTCAAATTCTCCATCGCTTCAGCGACTTCTGACGGTTCGACTGCTGTAACTGACTATTCTGCGCTGCCGGATGGTTACTGGACGGGTGACGTAAAAGTTCAGTTCAATGCAACCTGGACCACTCCAGCGTAATGAATATTAATTCGGGAGAGGCTCTCTCCCGAATTTCGCAGGAATGCACTGATGAAGAAATATTTGCCACTCGCAGCGCTGGCAGGGATGGTCGTATCCTTTTCCAGTCTGGCGATTAATGTGGGTGATATCACGTCGATAATGACGGCCGATCAAAACGCGTTATCAAAAGAAATTATCAACACCACTGATTCCGCCCGCTATGTGAGCGTTACCGTAAAAAGGCTCTCTTCACCGCTGCCTGACGGAACAGAAATGCAATTTGAAACGTCGGGAGAATTACTTTCTACACCGGCGAGCCTTATTTTACCCGGTGAGGCGAAAGATGTTTTTCGCTTTTTCTATAAGGGCCCTGAAGATGACAAAGAACGTTATTACCGGCTGCAGTGGGTTGACGAACCCGTAAGCGAAAGCGCATCGACTAAGGCTGGCAAAGCCGCGATTGCGACGGCGTCGGCAGAAATCGGGACAATTCTGGTCGTGGCGCCACGCAAGGAACGATTTGAATACGGTCGTGACGGGGATGTCATCACCAACAAAGGCAACGTCTCGTTTCGGGTCATTGCTTACGGAGCCTGCAAAGAGGCGTCACAGGATCGGGGACGCGGGTGTCGCGAGCGTTATTACGTCATGCCAGGTACAAAAATAAGATTGCAGAAAAGCGATGTGTCAAACAGTCGCACCCGCATTGGGATTTGGCATGGCAAGCAATTTATTACAGTGAAGTAATACACGGCGTCATTTCCGGTACCAGTAATAAAAATACCGAAAAGTAAGGATGCGTATGTCTTTTAAATATCTTATAGGAGGGAGTTTATTACTCTCTTATGCGCTAACATCAGGGGTTGCGCATTCTGCACCGGTTAAGATTGGTAATTATGTTATTCCAGGGGCATTCGCGCGTTCTCTTGAACAGGGGATGACGGTCCCCGTTTATATCCGCTACCAGGAGACGGATACAAAAAGCCAACAAAAAATTGCTGATGCGGTCATCTCGCTGGTTGAGGGAAATATCGTTGTAAAATCCATTATGGTTGCCGATTTGCCCAATAACGCGGTGCTTTCAGAAAAAACGCGCGAGATGGTGGAAAAAATAGGCGATGCGAAATTTATCGACAATACCTCTCTTGCCCTTTCGCGAGACGCACGGCTGAAATTAAACGTCTCCTCTTTTCATCTGGAGATGATTGTCAGCCGGGATGCCCTGACTGAAGCGGTAGTCGCCCGCAGTTCATTGCTGGGACCGTCCAGCGTTGATCGACTGTCTACTGTGCTGAATTACAACTTTGGCACCTATTACAATGACTACCGCAATGGCAGCAGCTCTCGCAGTTATTTAACCCTGGATAACACCACCTCGTTGAGAGAGCACCACCTCAATATCAATGGCTCGGTCTATGGTATTGGCGAGAGTAACCGCTCCAGCAAACTCTATCGTGCCATGTATGAGCGCGATTATGAGGGTTATCGTCTGGCGTTGGGCATGCTCGACACCTGGAACGTTCAGTCGATCGCCAGCCTCAATGCGCTGAATGGCGGCAAGATCTACGGCGTCAGCTACGGCAATAAAGGCAGTACGGTGGTTGAAAACACCTCCCTGTCCTTGATCCCAATAACCATATTTTTGCCGTCTGCCGGTGAAGTGCATGTGTTTCGTGATGGGCGCTTGTTAAGCGTTCAGAACTTCAACATGGGCAGCTACGAAATTGATACCAGCCGGTTCCCTTACGGTGTGTATGACGTCACGGTGGATGTCGTGGTAAATGGCCGGACGGTGAACACCCGCGTCAGTCGGGTGAATAAAATTTTTGCCCGCCAGCAGGCCGCAGGCCTGCATGAAGTCGCATGGCAAATTTTTGGCGGTTCACTTGATTACGACCGCGTGAGTTATAAGCGCAATCATTACCGTGATGCCGGCAGTGAACAGACCTGGATTGCGGGTGGTGCGGCCTCGTTAACCCTGGCAATGCTCTCCGGGCTCACCCTGAAAACGACAGGCTATGGGTTTGATGACAATGCCGTCAATGAAACGGACATTACTCTTAACGTCAACGAATATGCCAGCGTCGGGACACAAACGCTGGTGGCGAACGACGGAACATGGCGCAACGTCAGCAGCGCCAGTCTTAATGCTCCAGGCGGGTTTGGATCGCTGTGGGCGTCGCGGGAAGACAGCAAAATCGGTAACCGTCTGCCGGTGCAGGAGCGGGATAACTATTCGGTTGGCGCAACATTGAACCTGAGCCGGTTTATTCCGCACGGTGGCACGTTAACGGTCAGCCAGACCGAAAACCGCTATTCCGGTAATACCTACCGAAACCTGGATTACAGTACCACCCTCTATGCGGGACGGTACGCCACAGTGGGGTTACGGGCCGGGGTACAGCGCTATTACTACAACAATACGAATGATGACGGACGTCAGGAACGCTATGTCAGCCTGGATTTATCGCTGCCGCTGGCCTCGTGGATGAGTGTCGGGGTTTCACGCGATCGTTACGGCGCAACACAGGGCAATATCAGCGCGCGTAAACAATTTGAGGATAGCGTCATTACGTCTGCAGGCATTTCCGCCTCGACTCGCCTGAGTGGAGAGCAGAACTACGACAACAATTACGCTGTAAATGGCAACCTGAGTTATGACACCCGCTATAACGGCGGTACGGTTTCGGTGACCCGTTCAGCGGACAATTCGACCAATATGAACTTCTCCTCTCAGGGTTCCGTTGCCTGGGCGGGTGGGGATTTTGGTCTGAGCAAAGAGCGACAGCGCTCGGGCATTATTGTGAAAACCGATCTTGTGGGTGACGGAAAGCTGGCCGCAAAAATAAATAACCGAAATTATATTCTTAGCGGCAAATCGAGCTTTATTGCACTCCCGCCTTATGCGCAATACAAGCTGGAAATTATGAATGATAAAAACTCTGAAGACAGTTTTGACATTGTCTCGGGCCGTAAACAGGCGCTTAACCTTTATCCCGGTAACGTCGGCGTGGTGTCACCTGAGGTGAAAAGCATGGTGACCGTGTTTGGCCGGGTGCGATATCCGAATGGTGAACTGGCGTCAAATACGGACATTCATAACCACATCGGCAAAACGCGCACCGACGCGAAAGGTGAGTTCGCTATTGATATTGATAAGAAGTATCCCGTTATTACCCTGGTGTCCGCCAACGGTAATATCTGCGAAGCGGATTTAGATCTGGAAAAAGCCAGGGGCGCTGCGTGGGTAGGGGATGTTAAATGTGCACCGCAAACCACGATGGCGCAGAGATAATGCTATGAAAAAAAGTGCTTCCGTTTTTATTTCGCTCCTGTTTTTGGCGGGGTTAATTCCCTTCTCCGCAAGGGCACTGACTGCCTCATCGTCAGGGGCGATCAACAACACGTTTTTATTTATCGAGAACGACATTGACGGTGAGTATTTCATTACGCCGTCCGCGTTAGATCCCCGTTTCAGCGGGTCAAATACCTGGGTTAAATACGGCACATCCCAGGTCAGCCTCGGTTATCTGGGTTATGTCATTTGGACTGCGCCGGCCAATAATTATCAGGATATGTGGATTGATAATTCGCCCATTGATGCTCCTTTCACAGGAATACGCTGCTACCGAGGTTCGCAGTGTCCGACGACGGGCTACATTGCCGGGCAGGGGGTGGATAACAATGGTTTTTACCACGCGCAGGTTGGATCCGTGGCGGGGGTTATTGGCGGAGCGTATGGCTTTGCTTCGCTGAGCAACTCAGCCTATGAGTATTTTCGTAATATGCCGACGGGTGGCAGCGAAACCTATGTTTTTAACCGCTGCTATACCTCGGTTAACTATGATTACGCCTCAGGACAACGCTGTAAGGATCAGACAACAGGTCGCTGGAATTACATCAATTACACGTTAAACAAGCGGGGACATCTGGCGCTGGAATCAACAAGTGCCTTTCAGGAGCTGTGGATCGCCAGTGATGGAACCCCAAGCATCACAAATGATTCCGGATCCTGTGAGCTGGGTGTTGTCAGTAACGTTGATGGCGTAATTTGTAAAATGGTCAAATACAACCTTGAGCAGACACAAAATTTGACGGCATCGTTGACGTTCAGAGCGTATATCGATTCTGCTGCGTTGGGTTTTACCCCTTCCGCAACCACCGTGAAATATTCAGGAAATGGCTCGACATGGTATAACTTCAGCGCCTCGACGGCGTATTACAACGTCTTTTCGTCATCTGGCCAGTATATCTATGTCTTTTTGTCGAAAACATTCCTTAAGAATCTGGTGGATGCAGGCGTCAGTATTACCAACAGCCAGCCCTTTACGTTTGCGTTTACGAATGCATTAACCCCGGAGTCAGGCTATTACCAGTTTACTCCCTCTTTGCAGCTCAATATTGTGCCGAAGGAGTATGGGATTAGCATTGTCTCATCGAATAATACGGCCTCTGCCAGTGGAAGCGGCACCATCGGAGATGACGCGCCGATCGAGATGGATTACGTCGTCACCGTATCGGGACCCCGTCAGGCCGACAGTATTACGGCCCAGGTTATCGGGGACAGCACGACAATCAACGATACCCCTTACTGCCTGTTTACGTCGGCCCAGGGGGGGATAAACGTGCCTGTCCCTGCCTATCTGCAATACAACACCGCGTCGGGAAGCCCTACTCAGGTGAGGAACAGCTGCAGTGAAAATGCCATTAGTCTGAACGATGCGTTATGGCAACAGGTGCCATGGGATGCCAACAACACGGATGATGGCAGCTTTTTCAGCACCAACTTAACGCTGCTGTTCCCGATGAATGATTCCCGCTCAGCACTGACGGTGGCTGGCGCTGACTGGGAAGGCGTGGTCAGCGCCAGTGGTGAAATCAAAGTCACCGCGAACTGGCTGGGAGTAACAAAATGATGCGCTGGCGGAAGGTCACGGAGGGTGTGGTGGGACTCTGCATTGCGCTTTACACGCTTTCTGCCCACGCGCTGTATCTGGACTCCACGATCTATGATATTCCCGCAGAGCGGTCGTTCATTAGCAAACGTATTTACAACGACAGCCACAAACAGAATGTGTACAGCATTTCGGCGATTAAAATCGACCGTCCAGGACCGGGTGGGGAAAAGCGTCTGCCAATAGAGGATGGGGAGTTGCTGTTTACACCGCTCACGTTTTCGCTCGCCCCGGACGCCGGGGAGTATTTTAAGATCTTCTATCGCGGGCCCGAGGATGACAAAGAGCGTTACTACCGGATTCAGTTTCGCGAGATGCCGGTAACGCTGTTTGCTGAACGTCATTCAGGCAAAGCAAGTGAAGCTGTGCCCGCTATTGCATTGGATACGATACTTGTGGTCAGGCCCAGAAAGCTGACGCTAGGTTATACTCTGGATGAGCAAAAAGGGGCGCTGACAAATACCGGCAATACGTTTTTCAGGATCATCGTACACAAGGGATGTCAGTCAACCGATGACGAGGCGACGATGCGCTACCTGCTGCCTGGAGAGACCTACCAAAGCAGCGCGTTAAACACTAAAAATAAAAAATTCATCGTTGCGTTGAAAAAATATATACCGATAGGCGATGGTTGTTTTAAAAATAACAGTTAAAGTTTAAAGAAACAGTTCTTATATTGCTAACTGAACTCTGGGAATATATTCTGTACTGCGTGCTGGCATTGCCGCCGATAATAAAAGAGTTCCCGGATGAAAAAGATAATCAATGATCATATTGTATACGATTCAGAGACCAGAGCGCTAAGTGTACAGGGAGAAAGAGTGATTCTGTCCGCTGCAACGGCAAGATTACTGGAGCTCTTTATTGCGAACAACCGCAAACAATTACATCGGGATCTGATTATAGACGAAGTGTGGGGAAGGTATGGGTTGATCCCATCAGGTCACAGTCTGAATAAAAATGTCAGTATTTTGCGCAAAACGTTAGCAGAACTGGGAATGGATAATCTGATCGCAACTATCCCCCGAGAAGGATTTGTTTTTCAGGCGCAGATCGAAAACGTAATAGAAGATGCGTTGCCGCATAGCATCACTGCATTAACCTCCGCCACCAAACCCGGGTTAAGGCGATACGGTAAAACGATCGTTGGCGGAATGTTAGGCATCAGCCTGGTGATATCTGGCTTTGTCCTTCTGCCAAAATTATTACGAGATACCGATGGTGTCGTGCATGTACAAAAATCCGGTTCCTGTGAAATATTTACGACAGATGATAATTCAGTTGAGAAAATATCCACTTTTTTGAATTCATCCCGATGGCAGCAATTCAAATCTATCTGTAAGGGAAGAAATAAGGTCATTGTGTTTTATGATGACAATGGATTGTCTGCAGGTAATAAACTAAAGGAATCATTTTTCAGTATTTGTACGTTAGGCTCCCGGGGAGTTGCACATGCGTGCGAAAATTATGTATTTTAGTCTTGCCGTAGCGCTTGTTATCATTTTTTTGTTTTTATTTAAACGTCATGAGGTTCCGGCAGCGCTGGTATGCTCAGCGAAGAACCATCTTGTGCTCAATACGCAAAAAACAGGTATGCACATCGAAGGGGAGGTATTGCTGGTTTTCAGGATATCATCTGCTGAAGAGGGGGTATTGTCACAAGTGGGCGTGATTAATGTTAATGGGAAAAGTTACGCCATTAACCGTTCCACGATGCTTAAATTTTTAGGTAATGATAGTGACGGCTACATACGTACCCAACGGGTTTCTGTGATCAAAAATGATAATGATGATTTGCCTGATGAGATCACGGGATTAATTATGTCTAAACAACACAACTTCTATTATAAAATAATGCATATTGCGAACAATGTGTACGGTATACGCGATTTGCGACGCACCCTGTTGGTGTGTCGGGCAGCGTAATCCTCAGAATAGGGTATCGTCTTATTCTGAAATAATAACCCATGTGTCGCATTATTTATGGTTTTTTATTCTGTTAAAATCGGGTTTATTATCACTAAAGTTTGTCTGAATGTGAATATAAGCGCATAAGTTTGTACTCATTTCGGACCTCAGAATTCGCTACCGATACAGCAAGAATATTCTTATCATTTCCCCTGCGCTCAGTTTTATTGCAAGGGGGATAAGCTACTACACACTATGCAATCTAAAGGCATTTTATTTGTTTTACCTTAAGTCTATGTGAATACCAGGTCAATTGTGAATACACTTTCCTGTTCGGGAAGGCTGCGTTTTACAATGAAAACGTGATGGTGATTATTATGAATAAGAAAAAGGTCTTCCTGCTCAGTTATGACATTTATCTTTTCGCCGGGCTTAGGGCTTTTTTGCCTAATCTGGTACTGGTCGACAGTCAGACATTTATATCAGAGTCAGACCTTTCTTTTCAGCAATACAACTCCTGTCTGTTAATTGTTGATAACCGGATGCCCTTTTTCCTGGTGAAGAAATGGCTACATCGTAACAGTAGCCAGTTTATCATGGTAAACAGCGTTGTTCTCAGGGTGAGCGAAAATGAGTGTATTAATCGAGGCTATGAATACAGTACCTCAATTGATGTAACACTGCATTATACGACCGTCATCGATATACTCACGCGTATACTGATGACCACCCCGCAACCGGAATCACGCGTAAAATCAGATGAGCTGGACGTTTTCGCGTTAACCGAATTTGAGGCAGACATGCTTAATGCCATGATGACGAAAGAGGGGCAGGCCGAATTCTGCCGGGCAAATTCATTGACCACAAAATCCCTGTATCGCTACCGGGATAAAATAACGCACAGGCTTGGTTTTAAAAATTTTATTGAATCTATTATTTTTCTTATCCGCAATGGTTTCCTGACTGAAAGAGATGTGGGGCAGAACAGTACGTTAATGCGCAAATCCACCGGGCATAGTTATGATAATAATGATGCGGGGCGTCTGAGTCTGGCACTCAAAAATGATGAAATTTTACCTTATTATCAACCCGTTGTCGGTGCAGGTGGTGAGCTGTGTGGTATAGAGATTTTGGCCCGCTGGCCATTAGGGCATAATTACACGATTTCGCAGCGAGAATTTATTCCGCTGGCAGAAAGCTGTGGCCTGATTAACGAACTCACCAGCTATTTAATGCATAAAGTTGCCAGTGACTTAAAGCAAAAGAATAACGGGTTAAATACACCGCTGTTTGTGGCGTTTAATGTCAGTCCAACCACGTTAAGTAACCCGGTGTTTTATTGGGAGTGCCTCAATTTTTTAGAGCTGACAGAATCGTTACCGGTGAAGCTCATGATTGAGATCACCGAAAATCAAACGCTGGCCGTGACGCCTGCAATAAAAGAACTGATCCGTTCACTGCGTAATCGCGGGGTGATGTTTGCTCTGGATGACTTTGGTACAGGATACGCGAATTTATGCTATCTGAATGAACTCGAACTGGATGTCATAAAAATTGATAAGACCTTTATCAACGCTATCCAGGCTGATAACCAACCGCTGCCGATGCTGGAATCGATTATTAATCTGGCGATGATTCTGGGGCTGCGTACCGTGGCGGAAGGGGTGGAGTACGCTTATCAGCGAGAGTGGCTTATCAGCAAACAGGTGGATTACCTGCAGGGGTATCATTTCCTGCCCCCGGTGCCGTTCGCTGATTTCCGGCGATTCGTCGAGCAAAGCCAGCCGGCGACAAGAGAAGCGGCATGCAAAAAGGGCAGCGTGCTGCCAGGTAAAAAGGAAAATGTGCGTTTTAACGCGCTGTAAACGACGGAAGCCCTGCGCATTTCGAGGGCTTCCGTCGGGGCTTAACGGAACATCACCTGTGCCCAGCGGGCCAGACCTGCCGTTACGGAGCCAAAGTCATCGCCACCGGCAATCGGAATACCCGGAAGCTGTTCCGCCAGCGCTTTCTTGATAAGCGGTGAGCGGGCGCTACCGCCGGTCAGGTAAATCACATCCGGCTTCTCTTTACCATTCTCCAGCGCCAGTTGCACCTGCTCGAGGATCCGCTGCAGCGGCTGGGCGAGTGCCGTTTCCAGCCCTTCCTGCGATATCGCGGTCGCCAGCTCATCACTGATAAAAGGTAATGAGACAGCGTGTTCAGCACGGTCAGAGAGGGCGATTTTGCTCTCTTCAGCGGTACGCACCACGCGATAGCTGAGACGCTGACGCCACACTTTATAGAGCAGGGCGACTTTATCCGCGTCCTGCGCGTCGCGTACCAGATCGTTCAGGAAGCGCCCGTTCGCGGTGCTGTAAAAATCACTCTGCGCCGGAACGTCGTTGATGGCGATGGCGTTCCACCAGGGCAGAATTGGCAGGGCAATGCCTTTTTCGGTTTGTCCGCCCATGCCGAGCAGCGGCATCAGGCTTTTAAATGCCAGAGCAATATCCAGGTCGTTACCGCCTACGCGGCAGCCGCTGTGGCCCAACAGGCTGGTTTCGCGGTCACGACGCTGATGCCATTGTGGCCCCATCAGCAGTAAAGAGCAGTCGGTGGTGCCCCCGCCGATATCCACAACGAGCACGCGTTGCTCTTGCGTTAATGTGGCTTCAAAATCCAGTCCTGCCGCTACCGGCTCATACTGGAAGACCACGTCACGGAAACCGGCTCGGTGTGCGGCGCGATCGAGGATCCCCTGCGCTTGCTGGTTAGCCTCTTCACCGCCCAGACCCTGGAAGTTGATCGGGCGACCAATAACGGCCTGCGTGATGGGATCGGGTACCTGGGTCTGCGCCTGGTTACGGATGTGCAGCATCATGGCGCACACCAGGTCTTCGAACATCGCCACCTGCTGTGGTTTTAACCCACTGGCGCCCAGAAACGACTTCGGTGATTTAACGAAGTAAACCTCTTCCGGATCGTCAATGTAATGGCCCAGCGATGAGAGGCCAAACTGCACGCTGGAAGGGGTCACGTCGATATCTTCGTCGCGGTTAAAACTGACCGCCCGGCGCAGCAGCGCCTGGGTTTCCGCTGCGGTAGCGGGCACCTGATGATGACGGAACAGCCATTCGCTGACCGCTTCGCGAGTGGGTGCGCAGAGCATTGATGGCAGCAGCGTGCTCTCTTTTTCCATCTTCAGGAGCTGTGGTTGCCCGTTTTGCATAATGGCAACCGAACAGTTTGCCGTACCGTAGTCAAATCCAATAAACACGATTAATCCCCATGCCAGTGAGAAGGGGCGAGACTTTAGCGAAATGTCTGCCTGGCGACAACAGGAATATGAAAGCAAGGCGAAACAAGGCCTTTCGGTTTATGCTGAGGGGAACAAAAAAGGAGCGATGATGTATACCCTGACCTGGCAACCCCCTTACGACTGGCAATGGATGTTTGGTTTCCTTGGCGCACGTGCGGTAGCGGGCGTAGAGACCGTCACGGACCACTATTATGAGCGCAGTTTCGCCTGCGAGGGGCATCAGGGGATATTTCGCGTTACGCCGGACAGCCAAACCCCTACGCTTACCGTGACGCTCAGCCCGGGCTTGATTCCGGTTGCGCAGCCCTGCCTTGAGCGTATCGGGCGGCTTTTCGATCTTGACTGCGATCCTCAGGCGATCCGCTCGACACTGGGGGATCTGGGGGCAGCACGACCAGGCTTACGGTTGCCGGGGGCGATGGATGCCTGGGAGCAGGGTGTGCGGGCGATACTCGGGCAACTGGTTAGCGTGGCGATGGCGGCAAAATTGGCTTCCCGCGTTGTCGCCCTGTGCGGGGAGCCGGTTGAAGACGCCCCGGGTTATCTCTGCTTCCCGACCCCGCACGCGCTGGCCGCAGCGGACCCTCTGGCGTTGAAAGCGCTTGGAATGCCGGTAAAGCGGGCCGAGTCGATCGTTCATCTGGCTCAGTCTGTGGTGGACGGGACGTTTCCGCTTTCCCCTCCTGCGGATATTGAGGCGGGAATGAAGGCCTTACAGCAGCGGCCCGGGATAGGACGCTGGACGGCAAACTACCTGGCCCTGCGCGGCTGGCAGGCGAAGGACGTTTTTCTGCCGGATGATTATCTGATTAAGCAACGTTTTGCCGGGATGACGCCTGCGCAAATTCGGCGGTACGCCCAGCGCTGGCAGCCCTGGCGCTCGTATGCGTTGCTGCACATCTGGTATACCGACGGCTGGGCGCCATCAGTTGATGGCGAAATAGCTGGTATTAAGCAGTAGATCCAACGGCTGCGGCTCGGCGATGGTGTCGCCGTAAATAAAATCAATGCCGATGCCGGAGAGCGTGTCCATCATGATGGGCTGGTTACACGGACCGGCGATGGTTTTCATGCCCAGGCGCTGGGCGTGCCCCTGAACGATCGTCACCATCATCTCATCCATCAGGTTGCCATAAACATTCGTCACCATTTCCGTATCAAGCATCAGATAATCGGCCATATTGGCGCTGAGGTGGCTAAAGACGTTCATATCGCGTCCCACCTGGCTGAGCACGACGCGGCAGCCAGCATGGCGAAGCTTTTGCAGGCCCTGCTGCAGGTTCTCATCCGGGTTACATACCACGTCGGCAGCGATAACCAGATGCAACAGACGGCCCGGCATGGGGCTCTTCTCCAGCAGGTCGACAAGTTCATCAACCAGCGTGACGCTTGCTAAACCTGCTTCAGACAGCGGAAGCGCGACCCCCATGCCTTTGTGGGCGACCTGTGCGGCGGAGGTGCGGAAAAACTCGTTGAAGATACGTCTGTCAAGGGCGTGCAACAGTTCAAGCTCCGCAAGTCCGGAGCGGAACGCATGCTCTTCCTGCACTTCGCCCTGGCTGGTCCACAGGCGTAATGAAATCAGCCAGAAGTTGCAGCTTTCCGGTATCCTTGGAGACGCGACGCTGCGGGCAATCATCATCAGGTGATTGTCTTTAATCATGTGCCACTGCTCATCAAGCGACATCATGCTGCGCATGCCGTGGTCCCGTTCCTGCTGGGGTTCATAAACCGTGACGACGCCGCGTCCGCTGTTTTTCGAGGCGTAACAGGCGATATCCGCCTGCGACATGATTTCTGAAGCCTGATGGTTATTTTCATCAATCAGAGTAATACCCGCGCTGGCGCCGATCCGGTGCAGACGTCCTTCCCACATAAAGTGATAGTCATTGATGGTGTTAATCAGGCGGCCGGTAATATAACGCGCGCTTTCGATATTGCAGTCCGGGAGCAACAACCCGAATTCGTCCCCGCCGAGACGAGCCAGCACGTCGCTGGAGCGGAGCATGGTCAACATTAATGACGAAAGCTCCCGCAGCAGAGCATCACCCGCCGCATGGCCTGCGGTGTCGTTGACGGCTTTAAAACGATCGAGATCGATAAACACCAGCGCATGACGCTGGCGTGTCTCCTGTACGGTTTGTAAGAGACGTTTGAGGTGGTTTTCGAAACTGACCCGGTTTGCGAGGTGGGTGAGGGCATCGTGCGAGGCACTGTAACTGAGCTGACGCAGCATTTTGCGCGATTCCGTCACGTCCTGAATTACAATCACGGAGCCAATGTTTTGCCCGTCCAGCGTACTGAGCGGGGTAATGCTGTAGTGGATATCGTAGTTGCCGCCGGTACGGCAGTTCAGCACCACGTCCTGGTCTATATCGGAACGAGACATATCGCCGCTGTGAATATTCTCCATCAGCGGTCCCTTTTCACCAAAGGTGATGTGCAACACCTTCAGGACTGGCTGCCCGATAGCCTCGGTCTGCAGCCAGCCGCTCATCTTCTCGGCAACCGGGTTCATAAAGGTGACATTCATGTCGATATCGGTACACAACACCGCTTCGCCGATGGAATCGAGGGTAATGTGCAAACGCTCTTTTTCCTGGAACAGCGCTTCGTTGAGCTGCTTCACCTCGGTCATGTCCATGTTGATGCCGAGCAGGCGTTCGACTTCACCCTGTTTGTTCAGTACCCGGTTCGCCAGAGAGCGTATATGGCGCACGCCTTCTTTAACACGAATGCGGAACTCAAGCTTAAACGGCAAACGTGAAATGAGGGAATCCCGGAGCACCTTTTCAGCGTGAGCGCGGTCTTCCGGGAGCATCGTTTCGTGCCAGAGCTGCCAGGTGGGCTTGATGTGCGGCGGGATCTCATACAGCTCAAACATCCGCTTATCCCAGCTGATAATGTCCGGCTCCAGATCCCACTCCCAGATGCCGATACCGCCCGCTTCGTTGGCGAGGGTGATGCGCTCCATCAGGCGTTTATTGACCCACTCGGTCTGCTTCAGGTCGTTAATATCTTCAATCTGGGCGATAAAATAGAGCGGTGAACCGTCGGTGTGGCGTACCACGGAGACGGCAAGCAGTGCCCAGACCACTTCACCATTGCGGGTGTAGTAACGCTTCTCAAGGGTGTAGGTGTTGATGTCGCCGTTGACCAGCTGCTCCAGCTGTTCGAGATCGGTATTCAAATCTTCCGGCCAAGTTAACTGCTGGAAGGTGAGGGCCTGAAGCTCCGTCTGGCTGTATCCCAGGAAGTTACACAGGGCTTTATTGGCCTGAAGCCACTGCCCCTCAATGCTGACCAGCGCCATGCCAATGGCGGAATACTCCATCGCGTTACGAAAACGCGCTTCACTTTCGGTGATATGTTTGCGTTCGGCGCGAAAGGCATACATCACCATGGTCATAATATTGGCCGGCAACAGCATCATCAAAAAGGGCAGCCAGGGCGCGTTTAGCGTCACCAGCAGGTTTTGCGGCGTCATGGATGCAGGGTTACGCGTCATGATCAGCGAGACCATCATCACGGTGACCAGAAACACCAGAAACGCCTCCATTCGCGGCAGGCGCACGGCGCTCCACATAAGCAGAACGATAACGCAGGTGAAGGGCCACGGCAGCCAGGTAATCGCCATCCAACTGAGAGCCAGCGTCACGGCCATGGTGGCGAGCGTTTCCAGCAGCAATTTTGGGTTGCGGTGACGCAGCAGATAATGAGGTTTAAACAGTAACCCTAACGGCACCAGCGCCAGCGCACCAATGGCTTCTGATAACACCCAGACGAGGAAATTACGCAGCGGCTCCGGACCCGGCACCAGAAGATACACCAGCACCCCGCCAACCAGCGGTGGCACCAGCGCACTGCCGATGGACAGACGGATCCAGTCATTCAGATTCTGCAGGGGGTTATACCACGGGAGCAGTTTACGCAGTAACACCGCGCCAATCACGGCTTCAACCACGTTGATAGCGGTATAGGTCGGGTTGATCGACGACCAGGAGAAAAGCATCCACGCGGCCAGGATATTGCCAAACGAGCAGGCCAGAGCGATACCCGGCCACATCTTTCCTGCATGACGGTAAAAGGCCACCATCATGATGGCGGTAGGGAACCAGAGCGGGGCGAGCAGGGTGCCGAAGCGGGTCAGCTCCAGCGAAAATAAGGTAAAGATAAAGGTGACCAGGCCCAGACAGACAAGTCGCAATAAAGGATGTGGGGTGGTAACCAAAACCCGCTGGTATTGTTTATTCATTACCGCTTTATCCAGAGACGCCATGCCGTCAGGAGAGAAATCCGGACGAGTGAATTTGATAATTTGGTTTATGCTAGTACAAACAATTTACAATTCATATGGCGACTGCTCATAATTTGACATCATAGACTTATTAAATAGTTACTCGGTAAAAAATCCCCGGCAAACGCTGAAAAAACGTGCGTTTAAATTTCACAAAGGGATCATTTCGTCGCTTTTCACCCTGTCTCGCAGAACCTGCGCTTTCGACTGGTATCATGCCCGCGAAATCCCTATAATTGCCGCGTTTGACGCTCCGGCGTCGTCCTTCCTTAACATCCAGGTTAATCAGGTCGCTAAATTTATGACTGATAAGTCTCATCAGTGCGTCATTATAGGCATCGCCGGCGCATCGGCTTCAGGTAAAAGTCTTATTGCCAGTACGCTTTACCGCGAACTGCGTGAACAAGTTGGTGATGAGCATATCGGCGTCATTCCCGAAGACAGCTATTACAAAGATCAATCCCATCTGTCGATGGAAGAACGCGTAAAAACTAACTATGACCATCCTAATGCGATGGATCACAGCTTACTGTTCCAGCATTTAGAAGCACTTAAAAGCGGCCAGGCAATTGAACTTCCCGTCTATAGTTATGTAGAACATACCCGTACGCAGGAAACGATCCGTATCGAACCGAAGAAGGTCATTATCCTTGAAGGTATTTTGCTTCTGACCGACTCCCGTCTGCGTGAATCAATGAACTTCTCGATTTTCGTCGATACGCCGCTGGATATCTGCCTGATGCGCCGCATTAAGCGTGACGTGAATGAGCGTGGACGTTCGATGGACTCCGTGATGGCGCAATACCAGAAAACTGTCCGCCCGATGTTCCTGCAATTCATTGAACCATCCAAGCAATACGCCGATATCATCGTGCCTCGCGGCGGTAAAAACCGCATAGCCATTGATATCTTAAAAGCGAAAATCAGCCAGTTTTTTGAATAAGCCGCGCGAATTGTGTACCGTTCAGGGATAACCTGGTTTTGCCCTGAGTCTTTATGGCTTCAGGGTACGATGCATGAAAGGAGAAAGTGCGATGCGTCTTTGTGATCGCGATATTGAAGCCTGGCTGGATGAAGGCCGTCTGTCTATTACACCACGTCCACCAGTGGAGCGTATCAATGGTGTGACTGTTGATGTGCGCCTGGGAAATAAATTCCGCACCTTTAGCGGCCATACCGCACCGTTCATCGACCTTAGCGGGCCGAAGGATGAAGTCAGCGCCGCGCTTGATCGCGTGATGAGTGATGAAATCGTTATTGACGAGGGCGAAGCCTTTTATCTGCATCCGGGTGAACTGGCGCTGGCGGTGACCTATGAATCCGTGACGCTGCCTGCGGACCTGGTCGGCTGGCTCGATGGCCGTTCTTCTCTGGCGCGACTGGGGCTGATGGTTCACGTGACCGCGCACCGTATCGATCCAGGCTGGTCGGGCCGTATCGTGCTCGAGTTCTTCAATGCCGGTAAACTGCCTCTGGCACTGCGTCCCGGGATGATGATCGGCGCACTGAGCTTTGAACCGCTAACCGGTCCGGCAGATCGTCCTTATAACCGCCGTCAGGACGCTAAATATCGCGACCAGCAGGGTGCGGTCGCGAGCCGTATTGATAAAGACTGATCGTTAGTCCACTGAGGATGCTATGAGAAGAGTTCTGACAACGCTGATGATTTTGCTGGTGGTTCTGGTTGCTGGCCTTTCGGCGTTAGTCCTGCTTGTTAACCCTAATGATTTCCGTGCTTACATGGTGCGGCAGGTCGAAGCGCGTAGTGGTTATCAACTGAAGCTTGATGGGCCGCTGCGCTGGCACGTCTGGCCGCAACTCAGCATTCTCTCAGGCCGCATGTCGTTAACCGCGCCGGGTGCCTCCCAGCCGCTGGTCTCTGCCGATAACATGCGTCTTGATGTGGCGTTGATCCCGCTCTTTTCACACCAGTTGCAGGTCGACCAGGTGATGCTGAAAGGGGCGGTGATTCAGCTGACTCCGCAAACTGAAGCCGTGCGTGACTCGGATGCGCCGGTCGCCCCGCGGGAAAATACGCTGCCCGACGAGCCGACGGATACGGGCTGGTCATTTGATATAGCCAAACTGAAAGTCGCCGACAGCGTGCTGGTTTTCCAGCATGAGTCCGACGAGCAGGTAACCGTCCGTAACATCAACCTGAAGATGGAGCAGGACGCCCATCATGTTGCCTCGCTGGAGTTTAGCGGAAGGCTGAACCGCGATCAGCGCGATCTCAATCTGTCGCTGAACGCCAACGTGAATGCCTCAGATTACCCCCATCAGCTCACGGCGGATATTCAGCAGCTGAACTGGCAACTGATGGGAGCCGATCTTCCTGCCCAGGGGATCACCGGTCAGGGAACGCTGCAGGCCGTGTGGCGCGAAGAACAAAAACAGCTTGAGCTGGATAATCTCAACCTGCAGGCGAACGACAGCAGTCTGACAGGGCAGGCGAGCGTCACGCTTGAGGAGAAGCCGAAGTGGGTAATGAATCTGCAGTTTGACAAGCTCAATCTGGAGAACTTACTTCCGCCTCAGCCAGCAGGTGCAACCGACGGTAACGCTGCTCAGAATGGGCAAAGCCAGCCGTCCAAGCCGCGTCCGGTCATCTCCTCGAGTCTTGATCAGCCAGACTATAACGGTCTTCGTGGATTCACGGCCGATATCTTACTGAAAGCTAACAGCCTGCGCTGGCGCGGTATCGATTTTACCGACGTGAGCAGCCAGATGTTTAACCATAACGGTTTGCTGGTGATCTCCGAACTGAGCGGCAAAATGGGCGCCGGACATCTTTCTCTGCCGGGCACGCTGGACGTGCGTAAAGAGACGGCCAGCGCCGAATTCCAGCCGCGTCTCGACAACGTTGAGATTGGTACCATCCTTAAAGCCTTTAATTACCCGATCTCCTTAACGGGCCAATTGACGCTGGCGGGTGACTTCTCGGGGACGAAGATTGATGCTGAGGCTTTCCGCCGCGAATGGCAGGGGCAGGCCCATCTTGATCTGAAAGATTCCCGTATGGAAGGGCTTAACTTCCAGCAGCTGGTGCAGCAGGCGGTGGAGCGCAGCAGTGATGTCAAAGCCCAGGAAAACTACGACAGCGCAACGCGCCTCGACAGCTTTACCACTGACCTGACGCTGGATAACGGGCAGCTCACCCTCGACGGAATGCAGGGGACATCTTCACTCCTGTCGTTAACCGGTGAAGGTAAGCTGGATCTGGTGAAAGAGACGGCGGATACCCGATTTAACGTGCGGGTACTTTCCGGCTGGCAGGGTGAAAGTAAACTGATCGACTTCCTTAAAGAGACGCCGGTTCCGCTCACTGTCTATGGCAAATGGCAGGCGCTGAATTACAGCCTTCAGGTGGATCAGATCCTGCGCAAACATCTGCAGGACGAAGCGAAACGTCGTCTGAACGACTGGGCGGATCGGAATAAAGATTCACAGTCAGGGAAGGATGTGAAGAAGCTGTTAGATAAGCTTTGATGCCCGAGCGCCCGGTAGCGCACATGCTACCGGGCAAAACAACTCATTAAACCTCATAGTCCAGTTCTTCTTCATCCCGCAGTGGAATGAGCTGCACCTTCTGTACACGGTGGCTCTCAACCTGCAACGTTTTAAGCAGATAGTCGCCCACCTGAACCTCTTCTCCCGGTTGCGGGATACGCTGCAAATATTCCATCAGCAGACCGGCAATAGTGTGATACTCGCGTTTTTCATCCAGCGGTAGCGGCACATATTGCACCAGGTCTTCCAGCGGCATATGGCCGTTCGCCGTCCACGACCCGTCGGCATTTTTCTGGATGTCGTGGCGCGCATCAATCTCATCCACCTCGTTGGGCAAATTACCGGCGATGGTTTCCATGACGTCGCTGAGCGTGACCAGTCCTTCAACGGAACCGAATTCATCCACCACAAAGGCAAAGTGAGTGCGCGCGTTACGGAACTGCTCAAGAGCAGAAAGCAGCTGCAGTCCCTCAGGGAAGACCAGCGGCTGGCGTACCAGGGCACGCAGATTAAGTGCTTCACCGTGCAGCTGCTGTTGCAGCAGGTCGATGATGTGCACCACGCCCAGCAACTCCTCTTCCTCTTCACCGCCGGTGACAACCACGCGGGTGTGCTGGTTTTTATCCAGCAGGGCGCGAATGTGCTCCTCCGATGCCGTCAGGTCGATATGCTCAATGTCATGCCGTGATGTCATGATGCTGCTGACCGTCCGCTGATTCAGATTGAGCACGCGCTCAATCATCAGTCGCTCCTGCGGATTAAAGATCAGCCCGTCACTGTGATCGGCAAGCATCGCGGCGGATTCTGCATCCAGTTCTGCATCCTCTTTTTTCCCGCTCAGCAGGCGCATGACCGTGTCGGCCGTGCGTTGACGTAACGTCTGATTTGCTGAGAGGAAGCGGCGACGGTTGAATATCGCCAGCTGGTTCAGCGCTTCAATCATTACTGAGAAACCAATGGCGGCATACAGATAGCCTTTCGGAATGTGGAATCCAAACCCGTCTGCCACCAGGCTAAAGCCAATCATCAGCAGGAAACTCAGGCAGAGAATAACAATGGTCGGGTGGCTGTTAACGAACCGGGTCAGGGCTTTACTTGCCATCACCATCAGCGTAATGGCAATGATCACTGCGGCCATCATCACGGCCAGGTGGTCAACCATCCCGACGGCGGTGATCACCGAGTCCAGTGAGAAGACGGCGTCCAGCACCACGATTTGCGCCACCACAGGCCAGAATTTTGCCCCGCGTCGCTGGGTCGGGTTTTCACTGTCTTTGCCTTCGAGCCGCTCATTAAGTTCAACCGTCGCTTTAAACAGCAGGAACAAGCCACCGAAGAGCATGATCAGGTCACGGGCGCTGAAGCTCAGGCCGTGAACGGAGAACAGAGGCTGTGTGAGCGTGACCAGCCAGGAGATAGAGGCCAGCAGCAGCAACCGCATCACCATCGCCAAAAGCAGGCCCGTTACGCGAGCGCGGTCACGCTGAGAAGGGGGCAGTTTTTCGGCGAGGATGGCGATAAAGACCAGATTATCAATACCGAGCACCAATTCGATGACGACCAGCGTCACCAGTCCGGCCCAGATTGATGGATCGGCAATCCATTCCATAGTAATAGCAATACCTTCTGTTATATGACGAATGTCACACTTCGATCATGGATAAAGCGGCGGGAAATTGCAATGCCGGGCTGAGATTTCTCTTAATAAGGCCGAACAAAAAGAGAGCAATACGCTGGCGCTGTAAATAAGGTAATTACGTATATTTTATTACGCACAGTACATTTTAGGATATATCGCAATTAATGGTTTTTATTGTTGCTTTGTCAATATAAAGAAAATCCTAAAAGGTCAAAACTTTGCTCTTAATATTAATCTTAAAAACAGTTATTAGGACAGTTGTCTCCTTGCCTGCTATTAGGTTAGCTGCAACAATTCCTCCAGCATCAAATGTTAAATCTCCTTGTTGCTATTATTGTTTCGGTCTTCAGGAATGGTTATTGATTATCCGTCGGGCGTTTTTGCGGCTGATATATTTCCAGAAGACCTTGTTCAAGAGGGTGTCTATCCATAACACATTGTTTAGTCAGTGGATTGGTAACTGAAAGCCAAGGGCGGTAGCGTGCCTGAAAGCGTGTGAATCAGCCTCGATTATTCTGTCAATAGCCAATGGATGAATAAGCTTTTTTTAGGACTGATGCCAGTTATATTTCTATTTGATTAACTGCATGCTGAAACCCAATACGACCCGGCTTATTTTAAATTGCACAGGATAATTACTCTGCCAAAGTGATAAATAATCAATGATGAAATCCAAAATGAAATTGATGCCATTATTGGTGTCTGTGACCTTGATGAGTGGTTGTACGGTCTTTCCCGGCAGCAATATGTCAACAATGGGTAAGGATGTGATCAAGCAGCAGGATGCCGATTTTGATCTCGACAAAATGGTGAATGTTTATCCACTCACGCCACGTCTGGTCGAACAATTACGCCCACGTCCGAATGTTGCTCAGCCGAATATGTCTCTGGATCAGGAGATTGCCTCCTACCAGTACCGTGTGGGGCCGGGTGATGTCATCAACGTCACCGTCTGGGACCACCCTGAACTGACCACACCAGCGGGCCAGTACCGTAGCTCAAGCGACACCGGTAACTGGGTACAGTCAGACGGCACCATGTTCTATCCCTATATTGGCAAGGTACACGTTGCCGGGAAAACGCTCGCCGAAATCCGCAGTGATATTACCGGCCGCTTAGCGCAGTACATCGCCGATCCGCAGGTGGACGTTAATATCGCCGCATTCCGCTCGCAAAAAGCCTATATCTCCGGACAGGTGAATAAATCCGGCCAACAGGCCATCACCAACGTACCGCTGACCGTTCTGGATGCCATTAACGCCGCCGGCGGTTTAACCGACGGTGCCGACTGGCGCAACGTGGTTCTGACGCACAACGGCAAAGAGCAGCGCATTTCGCTGCAGGCGCTGATGCAAAACGGTGACCTGACTCAGAACCGTCTGCTCTATCCGGGCGACATTCTCTACGTACCGCGCAATGACGATCTGAAAGTGTTCGTGATGGGCGAAGTTAAGAAACAGAGCACCCTCAAAATGGACTTCAGCGGCATGACCCTGACCGAAGCGCTGGGTAATGCAGAGGGTATTGATCTGACCACCTCCAACGCCACCGGTATCTTCGTGATCCGTCCGCTGAAAGGTGAGGGCAGTGCGAAAGGCAAGATTGCCAACATCTACCAGCTGGATATGTCCGATGCGACGTCTCTGGTGATGGCAACGGAGTTCCGTCTCCAGCCATACGATGTGGTGTATGTCACCACCGCACCGGTTGCCCGCTGGAACCGTCTGATCAACCAGTTGCTGCCAACCATCAGTGGCGTTCGCTACATGACGGATACGGCGCGCGACATTCATACCTGGTAATCCGCGATGTTTAACAAAATTCTGGTGGTATGCGTGGGGAACATTTGCCGTTCCCCCACGGCTGAACGGCTGCTGAAACTCTACCAGCCCGAACTGACCGTTGAATCCGCAGGGCTGGGTGCGCTGGTCGGTAAAGGTGCCGATGAGCGCGCAACGAGCGTGGCCCGCGATCATAACCTTTCTCTCGACGGGCACATCGCCCGTCAGGTCACCGGCCGTATGTGCCGGGAGTATGACCTGATCCTGACGATGGAAAAACGCCATATCCATGCGCTGTGTGATATCGCACCGGAGATGCGCGGCAAGGTGATGCTGTTTGGTCACTGGGACAATGAACGCGAAATCCCCGATCCATATCGCAAAAGCCATGAGGCCTTCGAGGCGGTATACACCTTACTTGACCAGTCTGCCCGTCAGTGGGCGCAGGCACTGAAAGCTCAGCAGGGATAACAATGACAGAAAAAACAAAACCTTCTGCCGCCCCGACTTCGGGCAGTGATGAAATCGATATTGGTCGCCTGGTCGGCACCGTCGTAGAGGCAAAGTGGTGGGTGCTTGGGATCACCGCTGTATTTGCCGCGGCGGCCGTCGTCTATACGCTGTTTGCGACGCCAATCTACAGTGCCGATGCGCTGGTGCAGATTGAGCAGAATACCGGTAACTCGCTGGTGCAGGACATTGGCTCCGCACTGGCGAACAAACCGCCGGCCTCCGATGCGGAAATTCAGCTGATTCAGTCGCGCCTGGTTCTGGGTAAAACCGTTCACGACCTCGGCCTTGATATCTCCGTCACCAAAAATACCTTCCCGATCTTTGGTGCCGGCTGGGACCGTCTGATGGGACGCAGCAACGATACGGTTAAAGTGACTGACTTTGTGCTGCCAAAAGGAAGCGCGGATCAGACCTTTACCCTGACGGTGTTAGGCCCGAAACAGTACCAGTTGACCAGCGATGCGGGCTTTAGCGCGCGCGGTGAAGTGGGGCAGATGCTGACGAAAGAGGGTGTCAGCATGATGGTCAGCGCGATCCACGCCCAGGAGGGCGGTGAATTTACCGTGACCAAATTCTCCACGCTGGGAATGATTAACAATCTGCAGAACAACCTGACCGTCACCGAAAACGGCAAGGACACCGGTGTCCTGAGCATGACCTTTACCGGTGAAGATAAGGATCAGATCCGCGACATCCTCAACAGCATCACCCGTAACTATCTTGAGCAGAACGTTGAGCGTAAATCGGCTGAAGCAGCGAAAAGCCTGGCATTCCTCGCCAAACAGCTTCCGGAAGTCCGCGCCCGTCTGGATGATGCCGAGAACAAGCTGAACGCCTATCGTCAGGATAAAGACTCTGTCGACCTGCCACTGGAAGCGAAATCCGTTCTCGACTCGATGGTTAACATTGATGCCCAGCTTAACGAGCTGACCTTCAAAGAGGCGGAGATTTCCAAGCTTTATACCAAGCGTCACCCGGCCTACCGTACGCTGCTTGAGAAACGCCGCACGCTGGAAGAAGAGAAGGCGAAACTCAACGACCGCGTCACTGCGATGCCTAAAACGCAGCAGGAAATCGTACGTCTGACCCGCGATGTGGAATCCGGACAGCAGGTGTACATGCAGCTGCTGAATAAACAGCAGGAGCTGAAAATCACCGAAGCCAGTACCGTTGGTGATGTGCGCATCGTTGACCCGGCCATCACCCAGCCTGGGGTGCTGAAGCCGAAGAAAGCCCTCATCATTCTCGGCAGCATTATTCTGGGTCTTATCCTCTCCATCGTTGGCGTGCTGCTTCGCTCGCTGTTCAACCGTGGAATCGAAAGCCCGCAGGCACTGGAAGAGAGCGGTATCAACGTCTACGCCAGCATCCCGCTGTCGGAGTGGCAAAAATCGCGTGACAGCGTCAAAACCACCAAAGGCGTTAAGCGTTACAAACAAAGCCAGCTGCTGGCCGTGGGTAACCCAACCGATCTGGCCATCGAAGCGATTCGTAGTCTGCGTACCAGTCTGCACTTCGCCATGATGCAGGCCAAAAACAACGTCCTGATGCTGACCGGTGTCAGCCCGTCAATTGGTAAGACCTTTGTTTGTGCCAACCTGGCGGCGGTGGTGAGCCAGACCAATAAACGGGTGCTGCTGATCGACTGTGATATGCGTAAGGGCTATACCCACGAACTGCTGGGTACCAATAACGTCAACGGGCTGTCGGAAATCCTGCTGGGCAAAGGTGAGATTAGCCAGAGTGCAAAACCGACGACGGTGCCGAAGTTTGACCTTATTCCGCGTGGTCAGGTGCCGCCGAATCCATCAGAGCTGCTGATGAGTGAACGTTTTAGCGAGCTGGTGGAGTGGGCGAGCAAAAACTATGACCTGGTGTTGATTGATACCCCACCAATTCTGGCGGTGACCGATGCCGCCATTGTGGGCCGCCATGCCGGCACCACGCTGATGGTGGCGCGTTACGCGGTGAACACGCTGAAGGAAGTGGAAACCAGCCTGAGCCGCTTCGAGCAAAACGGAATTGAAGTGAAAGGGGTGATCCTGAACTCCATCTTCCGTCGTGCGACCGGTTACCAGGACTACGGTTACTACGAGTACGAATACAAGTCTGACAGTCACTAATCGTTAGCTTTCGGGGAAGACCATGACTACACAACGCCCTTTAGTTTCTATTTATATGCCGACATGGAATCGTCAGCAGCTGGCGATCCGCGCAATAAAATCTGTGCTGCGACAGGATTACGATAACTGGGAACTGATCATCGTTGATGACTGTTCTTCCTCGTACGAACAGCTGCAAAAGTTTGTGACTGACCTTAACGACCCGCGCGTGGTTTACACGCACAACGAGATTAACTCCGGTGCGTGCGCGGTGCGTAACCAGGCGATTATGCAGGCTAAAGGCCAGTATCTGACCGGCATCGACGACGATGACGAATGGACGCCGAACCGTCTGTCGATCTTCCTGTCGCACAAAGCACAGCTGGTGACGCATGCGTTTTTGTATGCCAACGACTATGTCTGTCAGGGTGAAGTTTACTCGCAGCCTGCCAGCCTGCCGTTGTACCCGAAATCGCCTTACTCACGCCGCCTGTTCTATAAACGCAACATCATTGGTAATCAGGTCTTTACCTGGGCGTGGCGCTTTAAGGAGTGCCTGTTCGATACCGAGCTGAAGGCTGCGCAGGATTACGACATCTTCCTGCGCATGGTGATGGAGTATGGCGAGCCGTGGAAGGTGGAAGAGGCGACGCAGATCCTGCATATCAATCACGGGGAGATGCAAATCACCTCGTCGCCGAAGAAATTCTCTGGTTACTTCCACTTTTACCGCAAGCACAAGGACAAATTCGACCGTGCCAGCCGGAAGTATCAGCTGTTTACCCTCTATCAGATCCGCAATAAGCGCATGAACTGGCGCACGCTGCTCACGTTGTTGTCCGTGCGTAACGGCAAGCGTCTGGCTGATGGACTTCGGGGGAAATAATGTTTCTGGAAGATTGCCGCGCTAACAGCTGGAGCCTGCGCCCGTGCTGCATGGTTCTGGCGTACCGCATCGCGCATTTTTGCTCGGTGTGGCGCAAGAAAAATGTTTTAAACAATCTCTGGGCAGCACCGGTGCTGGTGCTGTACCGCATCATTACTGAATGTTTTTTTGGTTATGAAATTCAGGCCGCTGCCACCATTGGTCGCCGTTTTACCATTCATCACGGTTATGCCGTGGTGATCAACAAATTCGTTGTAGCCGGTGATGATTTCACTATTCGCCACGCCGTCACCATCGGTAACCGTGGGCCCGACAGCCTGGCCTGCCCGGTGATTGGCAATAACGTCGAGCTGGGCGCGAACGTGGTCATCATTGGCGACATCACGATTGGTAACAACGTCACGATAGGCGCAGGCAGCGTGGTGCTGGACAGTATTCCGGATAACGCGCTGGTGGTGGGTGAGAAAGCCCGCGTGAAGGTGATCAAATGAACATTCTGCAATTTAACGTCCGTCTCGCAGAGGGCGGGGCGGCCGGTGTGGCGCTGGATCTTCACCAGCGCGCGCTGCAAAAAGGACTTCAGTCTCGTTTTATTTACGGTTATGGCAAAGGCGGTAAGAAAAGCGTCAGCCACGATAACTACCCGCAGGTACATAAGCACACGCCGCGCCTGACTTCCGTGGCCAACATTGCCTTGTTCCGCCTGTTTAATCGCGATCTGTTTGGCAATCTTAATACCCTTTATCGCACCGTGACGCGCTCCCAGGGGCCGGTTGTGCTGCATTTCCACGTGCTTCACAGCTACTGGCTGAATCTGGAAGAGGTGGTGGCGTTTTGCCAGAAGGTGCAGGCCCACAAACCGGATACCCGCTTCGTCTGGACGCTGCACGATCACTGGAGCGTGACCGGTCGCTGCGCCTTTACCGACGGGTGTGAAGGCTGGAAAAGCAACTGCCAGAAGTGCCCGACGCTGAGCAACTATCCGCCGGTGAAAGTGGATCGTGCCCATCAGCTGGTGGCCGGAAAGCGCCAGCTGTTCCGCGACATGCTCTCGCTCGGCTGTACGTTTATCTCTCCAAGCCAGCACGTGGCCGATGCCTTTAACAGTCTGTATGGGGCAGGGCGCTGTCAGATCATCAATAACGGTATCGACGTGGCGACGGAAGCGATTCTGGCCGAACTTACCCCGGTTGCAGAAACCCCGGGTAAACCAAAAATCGCTATCGTTGCGCATGACCTGCGTTACGACGGCAAAACCAATCAGCAGCTGGTGCGCGACATGATGGCGCTGGGTGACAAGATTGAACTGCACACCTTCGGCAAGTTCTCGCCGTTCGAAGGGGCTAACGTGGTGAATCACGGGTTTGAAACAGACAAGCGCAAACTAATGAGCGCCCTCAATGGGATGGATGCGCTGGTATTCAGTTCGCGCGTGGATAACTACCCGCTGATCCTGTGCGAAGCGCTCTCCATCGGTGTGCCGGTGATTGCCACCCACAGCGATGCGGCACGTGAAGTGCTGGAAAAATCGGGCGGGACCACGTTTGCGGAGCATGAGGTGCTGCCTCTGGTGCAACTGCCGAAGGCGCAGATCGCGCAGGCCGTTTTTGGTACCGACCTGGAATCGTTCCGCAACCGCAGCCGCAAGGCCTACAGTGGACAACAGATGCTGGAGGAATATGTCTCGTTCTATCAGAGTCTGTAGTTATCTGCTGCTGCCGCTGATTTACCTGCTGGTCAACGTCAAAATTGCCCAGCTTGGCGAAAGCTTCCCGATAACCATAGTGACCTTCTTGCCCGTTCTGCTTCTGCTGTATGTCGACAAAATCAACCTCAAGAAGCTGATGATGGCCTTAGGGCTGGGCGTGGGTCTGACGCTATTTAACTACATCTTTGGTCAGTCTCTGGATGCCAGTAAATACGTCACCTCCACCATGCTGTTTGTTTATATCGTCATTATTATTGGCATGGTCTGGAGTATTCGTTTCAAGGTTATTTCGCCACACAATTATCGGAAAATCCTTAGGTTCTTTTATATTGCCGTTGCGTTAATTGTTATGCTTGCTGCACTGGAAATGGCGCAAATTATTTTGACCGGTGGCAGTAGCCTGATGGAGATAATTTCGAAATATCTCATTTACAGTAACAGCTATGTATTGAACTTCATCAAGTTTGGCGGAAAGCGTACGACAGCCCTCTATTTTGAACCGGCGTTTTTTGCTCTGGCACTAATCTCAATTTGGCTCAGCATCAAACAGTTTGGTATCAAAACCCCTAAGACCGATGCTATGATTCTTGCAGGAATTGTTCTGTCAGGATCGTTCTCAGGGGTAATGACATTTATCCTGTTTTACCTGCTGGAGTGGGCGTTCCAGTACCTGAACAAAGATGCGATTAAGAAAAAACTGCCGCTGGCGATTATCTCTCTGACAGTATTTATGGTTGGCGTGATATTTGCCTTCCCATACATCTCAGAACGCCTGGGAGATTTGGGAACCGAAGGCTCGTCATCCTATTATCGTATCATTGGTCCACTGGTGATGGTGGGTTATTCCTTAACCCATATCGATGGTGTAGTAAGATTCGGCTCACTTTACGAATATGTTGCATCATTCGGAATCTTTAACGGTGCGGATGTCGGTAAAACCATAGACAATGGCCTGTATCTGTTAATTATCTATTTTTCGTGGTTCGCCGTACTGTTGACACTGTGGTATCTGTTTAAAGTTTTCAAAATGATGATTAACGCGTTTGGTGATAACCAGAACTTTCGCGTGCAGCTTTATCTGTTTACACCGGTGTCGTTGTTTTTTACCGGGTCAATATTTAGCCCGGAATATGCTTTCTTGATTGTCTGTCCGTTTATTCTGCGCAAAGCGCTTAATATTACGAACGTATGACGAAATGAGGTGATTTATGTTTCTTAGCGTCATTACTGTCGCTTTTCGTAATTACGAAGGGGTGGTAAAAACCTGGCGCTCGCTGCGCAACCTGGCGCGCGATCCAAGCCTCACCTTTGAGTGGATTGTGGTCGATGGCGGCTCGAACGATGGTACGGCGGAGTTTCTGGAAAAACTCAACGGTGAGTTCAACTTACGTTTCATCAGCGAGAAAGATAAAGGCATCTACGATGCGATGAATAAAGGCATCGACATGGCGCAAGGCCGTTATGCCATCTTCCTGAATTCCGGTGACGTATTCCATGAGGATGTGGCGTTATTTGCCCGTCAGCTGGCGCGCCAGAAAGAGGATGCGATGTACATTGGCGACGCGCTGCTCGATTTTGGCGATGGCCATAAAGTTTGCCGCAGTGCGAAACCCGGCTGGTATATCTACCACAGTTTGCCTGCCAGCCATCAGGCCATTTTCTTCCCGGTAAAAGGTCTGAAAAAACAGCCTTACGATCTGCAGTATAAAGTTTCTTCAGATTATGCGCTGACTGCCAGCCTGTATAAATCAGGTTACCCGTTCCGTCGAATTAAAGGGCTGGTATCTGAATTTTCAATGGGCGGCGTGTCAACGTCTAATAATCTGGAACTGTGCCAGGATGCCAGAAATGTGCAGCGTAAAATATTAGGCGTGCCGGGGTTCTGGGCGGAATTATCTTATTTATTACGTCTGCGTACCACCGGTAAAACGAAAACCTTATATAACAAAGCCTGAATATAAGGAAACGTAATGCAGGATCTTAAAGGTTTCTCCGTGCCGAAAGGCTTTCGGGGCGGGAGCGGTATTAAAGTGCAGTTGTGGTGGGCCGTACAGGCCACCTTATTTGCCTGGTCACCGCAAATACTGTACCGCTGGCGAGCTTTTTTATTGCGACTGTTTGGCGCAAAAATCGGAAAAAACGTAGTCATTCGCCCGTCGGTAAAAATTACCTACCCGTGGAAATTAACGCTTGGGGATTATGCGTGGGTAGGGGATGACGCGGTGTTATATACCCTTGGCGATATTACGATTGGCGCAAATTCAGTGGTTTCACAGAAGTGTTATTTGTGCACCGGCAGTCACGATTTTATGAGTCAGCATTTTGATATTACCGCCACTCCGATTGTGATTGGCGAAAAATGCTGGCTGGCGACAGATGTTTTTGTTGCACCTGGTGTTTCTGTTGGCGATGGCACGGTAGTCGGTGCCCGCAGCAGCGTTTTTAAATCGCTACCGGCAAATAAAATTTGCCGTGGCAACCCCGCAGTGGTGATACGCGAACGCGTTGAAACTGATTAAATTCATAAGTAGAGGAATATAAACATGTCTAAAGTCGCTCTCATCACCGGCGTTACCGGACAGGATGGTTCTTACCTGGCAGAACTGCTGCTGGAAAAAGGTTATGAAGTACACGGTATTAAGCGTCGTGCTTCTTCATTCAACACCGAACGTGTGGATCACATTTATCAGGATCCTCATGCGGCGAACCCGAAATTCCATCTGCACTACGGCGACCTGACCGATACTTCCAACCTGACCCGTATTCTGCAGGAAGTGCAGCCGGATGAAGTGTACAACCTGGGCGCGATGAGCCACGTTGCGGTCTCCTTCGAATCTCCGGAATACACCGCTGACGTTGACGCAATGGGTACGCTGCGTCTGCTGGAAGCGATTCGCTTCCTCGGCCTTGAGAAGAAAACCCGTTTCTACCAGGCATCCACCTCTGAGCTGTACGGTCTGGTGCAGGAAATTCCTCAGAAAGAGACTACCCCGTTCTACCCACGTTCTCCGTACGCGGTGGCGAAACTGTACGCGTACTGGATCACCGTGAACTACCGTGAATCCTACGGCATGTATGCCTGTAACGGCATTCTGTTCAACCACGAATCCCCACGTCGTGGTGAAACATTCGTTACCCGTAAAATCACCCGCGCTATCGCTAACATCGCACAGGGTCTGGAATCTTGCCTGCACCTCGGCAACATGGATTCCCTGCGTGACTGGGGCCATGCCAAAGACTACGTAAAAATGCAGTGGATGATGCTGCAGCAGGAAAAACCAGAAGACTTCGTTATCGCAACCGGCGTGCAGTACTCCGTACGTCAGTTCGTTGAGATGGCTGCCGCTCAGCTGGGTATCAAACTGCGCTTCGAAGGTACCGGCGTGGAAGAGAAAGGCATCGTGGTTTCCGTAACGGGCCATGACGCACCGGGCGTGAAACCGGGCGACGTGATTGTACAGGTTGACCCACGTTACTTCCGTCCTGCTGAAGTGGAAACCCTGCTGGGCGACCCAACCAAAGCACACGAAACACTGGGCTGGAAACCAGAAACGACTCTGCAGGAGATGGTTTCCGAGATGGTTGCCAAAGATCTTGAAGCAGCGAAAAAACACTCCCTGCTCAAGTCTCATGGCTACGAGGTTGCCATCGCGCTGGAGTCCTGAGAATGACAAAACAACGTATTTTTGTCGCGGGTCATCGCGGAATGGTGGGTTCCGCGATTGTTCGCCAGCTTGAACAGCGCGGTGATGTCGACGTGATTGTCCGTACCCGTGACGAGCTGAACCTGCTCGACAGCAAAGCGGTACAGGACTTCTTCGCCAGTGAACGTATTGACCAGGTGTATCTGGCGGCGGCGAAAGTGGGCGGCATTGTTGCCAACAACACGTATCCGGCGGATTTCATCTACGAGAACATGATGATTGAGAGCAACATCATTCACGCAGCGCATCTGCACAACGTGAATAAGCTGTTGTTCCTCGGCTCATCCTGTATCTACCCGAAAATGGCGAAGCAGCCGATCGCTGAGAGCGAACTGCTGCAGGGCACGCTGGAAGCAACCAACGAGCCGTATGCGATTGCCAAGATTGCCGGGATCAAGCTGTGCGAATCCTACAACCGTCAGTATAACCGCGACTATCGTTCGGTGATGCCGACCAACCTGTACGGACCGCATGACAACTTCCACCCGAGCAATTCGCACGTGATCCCGGCGCTGCTGCGTCGTTTCCACGAAGCAACGGCCGAAAATGCACCGGATGTGGTGGTGTGGGGCAGCGGGACGCCAATGCGTGAATTCCTGCATGTGGATGACATGGCGGCTGCCAGCATCCACGTAATGGAGCTGGATCGTGAGGTGTGGCAGGAAAACACCGAACCGATGCTGTCGCACATTAACGTCGGTACTGGCGTGGATTGCACCATTCGTGAGCTGGCGCAAACCATCGCGCAGGTGGTGGGTTACAAAGGCCGCGTGGTCTTTGACGCCACCAAACCGGACGGCACGCCGCGCAAACTGCTGGACGTGACCCGTCTGCATCAGCTGGGCTGGTATCACGAGGTATCACTGGAGCAGGGGCTGGCAAGCACCTACCAGTGGTTCCTTGAAAACCAGCACCGCTTCCGGGGGTAATGATGTTTTTAAGTCAGGAAGATTTTGCCACGGTAGTGCGTTCCACTCCGCTCATCTCAATTGATTTGGTGGTGGAAAACGAACGCGGCGAGTTCTTGCTGGGAAAACGAACCAACCGTCCTGCACAGGGCTTTTGGTTCGTGCCCGGCGGGCGCGTGCAGAAGGATGAGACGCTGGAAAATGCTTTTGAGCGTCTCACTCTGGCGGAACTGGGCCTGCAACTGCCGATGGCGGCAGGCCAGTTTTACGGGGTCTGGCAGCACTTCTATGACGATAACTTTTCGGGCACCGGTTTCACCACGCACTATGTGGTGCTCGGTTTTCGCCTGAAGGTGAGTGAGGCAGACCTGCGTCTGCCTGATTCTCAGCATGACGACTACCGCTGGCAGACGCCAGAGGCGTTGCTGGCCAGTGACAATGTGCATGACAACAGTCGTGCCTATTTCCTGGCCGATCGTCAGTCCGGAGTGCCGGGCTTATGAAAATTCTGGTGTACGGAATCAACTATTCGCCGGAGTTAACCGGAATCGGTAAATACACCGGCGAAATGGTCGAGTGGATGGCGAGCCAGGGACATGACGTGCGGGTCATTACCGCGCCGCCATACTACCCGGAATGGAAAGTAGGTGAGCGCTATTCAGGCTGGCGCTACCGTCGCGAAGAGGGTGCCGCGACCGTCTGGCGTTGCCCGCTGTACGTGCCGAAACAGCCCTCAACGCTGAAGCGGTTACTTCATCTGGGCAGCTTTGCCCTGAGCAGTTTCTTCCCGCTGATGGCGCAACGTCGCTGGAAGCCGGATCGCATTATCGGTGTGGTGCCAACGCTGTTCTGCACCCCAGGCATGCGCCTGCTGGGCAAACTCTCCGGCGCGCGCACGCTGCTTCACATTCAGGATTATGAAGTGGACGCCATGCTCGGCCTGGGAATGGCCGGCAAAGGTAAGAGCGGGAAGGTGGCGAAACTCGCCAGCGCCTTCGAGCGCAGCGGCCTGCATAACGTGGATTATGTCTCGACCATCTCGCGCTCAATGATGAACAAAGCGCAGGAGAAGGGTGTACCGGCGGAAAAAGTGATCTTTTTCCCTAACTGGTCTGAAGTGGCGCGTTTTCGCGACGTGACAGACAGTGATGCTCAGGCGCTACGCGCTCAGCTCGGTTTGCCTGACGACCAAAAAATCATTCTTTACTCAGGCAACATCGGCGAGAAGCAGGGGCTGGAGAGCGTCATCGACGCCGCACAGCAACTGAGCCATCAACCCTGGATGTTTGTCATCGTCGGGCAGGGCGGCGGAAAAGCGCGACTGGAAAAAATGGCCAGCGAGCGCGGCCTGACGAACGTGAAATTTTTCCCGCTTCAGTCTTACGAGGCACTGCCTGCGTTGCTGAAGATGGGCGACTGCCATCTGGTGGTACAAAAGCGCGGCGCGGCAGACGCGGTGCTGCCGTCCAAGCTGACCAACATTCTGGCAGTGGGCGGTAACGCGGTGATCACGGCGGAAGCCGAAACAGAATTAGGCCAGCTGTGCGACAGCTATCCGGGGATCGCCGTTTGCGTGGAACCGGAATCGGTCCCGGCGCTGGTCACTGGCATTGAACGGGCACTTGCCATGCCAAAAACGAACACGGTGGCACGTGAATATGCCGAACGCACGCTCGAGAAAGAGAACGTGCTGAGCCAATTTATTGCAGATATACGGGGATAAATCATGAGTCAAACCACTTTGTATCCGGTTGTGATGGCAGGTGGCTCTGGTAGCCGGTTGTGGCCGCTGTCCCGCGTGCTCTATCCAAAACAGTTCCTCTGCCTGAAAGGGGAGCTCACCATGCTGCAGACGACGGTTAACCGCCTGCAGGGTGTGGAGTGTGAAAGCCCGGTGGTGATTTGTAACGAACAACACCGCTTTATTGTCGCCGAGCAGCTGCGCCAGCTGAACAAACTCACAGAAAATATCATTCTGGAGCCTGCCGGACGTAACACCGCCCCCGCGATTGCGCTGGCGGCGCTGGCGGCCAAACGCAGCAGCCCGGATTGCGATCCGCTGATGCTGGTTCTGGCGGCAGACCATGTTATTCAACAGGAAGAGTCGTTCCGCGAGGCGGTACGCGCAGCTATTCCTTACGCCGAAAACGGCAAACTGGTGACTTTCGGCATCGTGCCGGACCTGCCGGAAACCGGCTACGGGTATATTCGTCGTGGCAATGTGACCCCGGGCGAAGGCGACAGCGTAGCGTTTGACGTGGCGCAGTTTGTCGAAAAACCGAATCTGGAAACCGCGCAGGCGTATGTGGCCAGCGGTGAATATTACTGGAACAGCGGGATGTTCCTGTTCCGCGCTGGCCGCTACCTGGAAGAGCTGCGCAAATATCGCCCGGATATTCTGGACGCCTGCGAGAAAGCGATGGCGGTAGTGGATCCGGATCTCGATTTTATCCGCGTTGACGAAGCGTCTTTCCTCGCCTGCCCGGAAGAGTCAATTGACTATGCGGTAATGGAACGCACGGCCGATGCCGTTGTGGTACCGATGGATGCGGGCTGGAGCGATGTTGGCTCCTGGTCCTCCCTGTGGGAGATCAGCGCCCATACCCCGGAGGGTAACGTCCACCACGGTGATGTTATCAGCCACAAAACGGAAAACAGCTATGTCTACGCCGAGTCCGGTCTGGTGACCACAGTTGGCGTGAAGGATCTGGTGGTCGTACAGACGAAAGACGCCGTGCTGATTGCTGACCGTAATGCCGTGCAGGACGTTAAAAAAGTGGTGGAGAAGATCAAGGCCGATGGTCGCCATGAACACCATATCCACCGCGAAGTGTATCGTCCGTGGGGCAAATATGACTCCATCGATGCCGGTGAACGTTACCAGGTGAAACGCATCACCGTGAAACCGGGGGAGGGGCTGTCGGTACAGATGCACCACCACCGTGCCGAGCACTGGGTCGTGGTGGCGGGTACCGCCAAAGTCACGATTGATGGCGAAGTGAAACTGCTGGGCGAAAACGAGTCAATCTATATTCCACTGGGAGCCACGCACTGTCTGGAAAACCCGGGGAAAATTCCTCTCGACTTAATTGAAGTGCGCTCCGGTTCGTACCTGGAAGAAGACGATATTGTCCGTTTCCAGGACCGTTACGGGCGGGTATAGCGCCGTCTCTAAAGCCGGATTGCGTTTCGCGCATCCGGCCTGCGAATGAATAAAAACAAATTTGCCTGTTAATCGGGCGGGCCAACTGTTGCCTGAAAAAGGGGTCATCATGGAAAAATTAACCTGTTTTAAAGCCTACGATATTCGCGGCAAGCTGGGCGAAGAGCTGAATGAAGACATTGCGTGGCGCATTGGCCGCGCATACGGCGAATATCTTAAGCCACAAACGATTGTCCTGGGCGGCGATGTGCGCCTGACCAGTGAGTCCCTGAAGCTGGCGCTGGCAAAAGGGCTGCAGGATGCGGGAGTGGACGTGCTGGATATCGGCTTGTCCGGCACCGAAGAGATTTACTTTGCCACCTTCCACCTCGGCGTGGACGGCGGTATCGAAGTGACGGCCAGCCATAACCCGATGGACTACAACGGTATGAAGCTGGTGCGCAAGGGCGCGCGTCCAATCAGCGGCGATACCGGTCTGCGTGACGTGCAGCGTCTCGCCGAAGCCAACGATTTCCCGCCGGTGAACGAAGCAAAACGCGGCAGCTATAAGCAGATCGACCTGCGTAAAGCGTACATCGACCACCTGCTGGGCTACATCAACGTTGCAAACCTGAAACCGCTGAAGCTGGTGATCAACTCCGGTAACGGCGCGGCCGGCCCGGTGGTGGATGCGCTCGAAGCCCGCTTTAAGGCCCTGAACGTCCCGGTAACCTTCGTTAAGGTCCATAACACCCCGGACGGCAACTTCCCGAACGGTATCCCGAACCCGCTGCTGCCGGAGTGCCGCGACGACACCCGTAACGCGGTCATCGAACACGGTGCCGATATGGGTATCGCCTTTGACGGCGATTTCGACCGCTGCTTCCTGTTCGACGAAAAAGGCCAGTTCATCGAAGGCTACTACATTGTCGGCCTGCTGGCGGAAGCGTTCCTCGAGAAGAACCCGGGCGCGAAGATCATTCACGATCCGCGTCTGTCCTGGAACACCGTGGATGTGGTGAACGCCGCGGGCGGCCAGCCGGTGATGTCCAAAACCGGTCATGCCTTCATCAAAGAGCGTATGCGCGAAGAAGACGCCATTTATGGCGGCGAGATGAGCGCCCACCACTATTTCCGTGATTTTGCCTACTGCGACAGCGGGATGATCCCGTGGCTGCTGGTGACCGAGCTGCTGTGTCTGAAAGGGCAGACCCTTGGCGAGCTGGTACGCGACCGCATGGCGGCCTTCCCGGCAAGTGGCGAAATCAACAGCAAACTGGCGCAGCCGGCCGAGGCCATTGCCCGCGTGGAGCAGCATTTTGCCCTCCATGCGCTGGAAATTGACCGTACCGACGGCATCAGCATGGCGTTCCCGCAGTGGCGTTTTAACCTGCGCTCTTCAAATACCGAGCCGGTGGTGCGCCTGAACGTGGAATCCCGCGCGGATACCGCGCTGATGGAAGCGCGAACGAAGGACATTCTGGCGCTGTTGAATCAGTAAATAGCTTTCCCCCTCACCCTGATGTGGGGTGAGGGGGCAGGTGTTGAACTAAAGGAACAACGATGACGAATCTAAAAAAACGCGAACGAGCGAGAACGAATGCATCGTTAATCTCCATGGTGCAGCGTTTTTCTGATATCACCATCATGGTCGGCGGATTATGGGTGGTGAGTTGGGTAAGCGGGCAATCCTTCTTCTACATGCATCTGCTCATGGCGCTGATTGCGCTGGTTGTGTTCCAGATGATCGGGGGGATGACCGACTTCTACCGTTCGTGGCGTGGTGTGAAAATGACCACCGAACTGATGCTGTTGCTGCAGAACTGGACATTAAGCCTGATCTTCAGCGCAGGGCTGGTGGCATTCAGCCATGATTTTGATAATCGCCTGGTGACGTATCTGTGCTGGTACCTGATTACCAGCGTCGGCATGGTCGTATGCCGCACCCTGATCCGTTTTGGTGCCGGCTGGCTGCGTAACCGCGGTTATAACCGTCGCTTTGTCGCCGTGGCGGGGGATTTGCCGGTAGGGAAGGTGCTTCTCGATAGCTTCCGCAAAGAGCCATGGTTAGGTTTTGAAGTGGTCGGGATTTATCATGACGCGAAGCCTGGCGGCGTGCCTTCAGACTGGGCTGGTAATTACGAACAGCTTATTGAGGACGCGAAAGCCGGCAAAATTCATAACGTCTACATCGCGATGCAGATGAAAGATGAATCCCGCATTAAGAAACTGATGCGTGAACTGGCCGATACCACCTGTTCGGTGATCCTGATCCCGGACGTCTTTACCTTTAACATCCTCCATTCCCGTATTGAAGAAGTGAACGGCGTGCCGGTCGTGCCGCTGTATGACACCCCGCTGTCGGGTATCAATCGCGTGCTCAAGCGCCTGGAAGATATCGTGCTCTCTTCACTGATCTTACTGCTGATCTCCCCGGTGCTGTGCTGCATTGCCCTGGCGGTGAAGCTGAGCTCCCCGGGCCCGGTTATTTTCCGTCAGACCCGCTACGGCATGGACGGTAAGCCCATCATGGTGTGGAAATTCCGCTCAATGAAGGTGATGGAGAACGACAAGGTCGTGACCCAGGCGACGCAGAACGATCCACGTGTGACGCGGGTGGGGAACTTCCTGCGCCGTACCTCGCTGGATGAGCTGCCGCAGTTTATCAACGTCTTTACCGGTGGCATGTCGATTGTCGGACCCCGTCCCCATGCCGTGGCTCACAACGAACAGTACCGCTCGCTGATTGAAGGCTACATGTTGCGCCATAAAGTGAAGCCAGGCATTACCGGCTGGGCGCAGATCAACGGCTGGCGCGGCGAGACCGACACGCTGGAAAAAATGGAAAAACGCATCGAATTCGACCTGGAGTACATCCGTGAATGGAGCCTCTGGTTCGATATCAAGATCGTCTTTCTGACCATCTTCAAAGGTTTCGTGAACAAAGCGGCGTACTAAGATGAGCTTACGTGAAAAAACCATCAGCGGCGCCAAATGGTCAGCGATAGCGACCATTGTCATCATTGGCCTCGGCCTGGTGCAGATGACGGTGCTGGCGCGCATTATCGATAACCACCAGTTCGGTCTGCTGACCGTCTCGCTGGTGATTATCGCGCTGGCCGATACGCTGTCTGACTTCGGCATTGCTAACTCGATTATCCAGCGCAAAGAGATCAGCCATCTGGAACTGACCACGCTCTACTGGCTGAACGTTGGGCTGGGGGTGTTCGTTTTCGTGCTGGTGTTCCTGTTGAGCGATGCCATCGCCAGCGTGCTGCACAACCCCGATCTGGCACCGCTGATGCGTACGCTCTCGTTTGCTTTTGTGGTGATCCCGCACGGGCAACAGTTCCGCGCGCTGATGCAGAAAGAGCTGGAATTCAACAAGATTGGGATGATCGAGACCAGCGCCGTTCTCGCAGGGTTTACCTTTACCGTGGTCAGCGCCCATTTCTGGCCGCTGGCCATGACCGCTATCCTCGGGTATCTGGTTAACTCTGCCGTGCGTACGCTGCTGTTCGGCTACTTTGGTCGCAAGATTTACCGTCCTGGGCTGCATTTCTCTCTCGCTTCGGTGTCATCCAACCTGCGTTTTGGCGCGTGGCTCACCGCCGACAGCATCATCAACTATGTCAACACCAACCTCTCCACGCTGGTGCTGGCACGCATCCTCGGGGCGAGCGTCGCGGGCGGGTACAACCTGGCGTACAACGTTGCGGTAGTACCACCAATGAAGCTCAACCCGATTATCACCCGCGTACTGTTCCCGGCGTTCGCCAAAATTCAGGACGACACCGAGAAGCTGCGCGTCAATTTTTACAAGCTGCTCTCTGTGGTGGGCATTATCAATTTCCCGGTTTTGCTGGGGTTGATGGTGGTCTCGAGCAACTTCGTGCCGCTGGTGTTTGGCGAGAAGTGGAACAGCATTATCCCGATACTGCAGCTGCTGTGCGTGGTGGGGCTGTTGCGATCCGTTGGCAACCCGATTGGCTCACTGCTGATGGCTAAAGCGCGGGTTGATATCAGCTTCAAATTCAACGTGTTTAAAACGTTCCTGTTTATTCCGGCGATTATCGTCGGTGGACATATGGCCGGCGCCATTGGGGTCACGCTGGGTTTTCTGCTGGTGCAGATCATCAACACCGTTCTGAGCTACTTCGTGATGATCAAGCCGGTGCTGGGCTCCAGCTACCGGCAGTACATTCTGAGCCTGTGGCTGCCGTTTTATCTGTCACTGCCTACCCTTGCGGTGAGCTATGGACTGGGCATCGTGCTCACTGGCCATCTGCCGCTCGCGGCCATGCTGGCAATACAGGTCGCAGCAGGTGCACTGGCGTTTGGCGTGATGATTGTGCTGTCACGTAATGCGCTGGTGGTGGAGATGAAGCGCCAGTTTTGCCGTAACGAAAAAATGAAAACGCTGCTTCGCGCAGGCTAGTTATTTAAGAGGCCATTATGAAATTACTTATTCTTGGCAACCATACCTGCGGCAACCGTGGCGACAGCGCCATTCTGCGCGGTTTATTGGATGCGATTAACACCCTTAAGCCTGAGACTGAAGTGGACGTGATGAGCCGTTATCCGGTCAGCTCTTCCTGGTTATTGAACCGCCCGGTAATGGGCGACCCGCTCTACAGCCAGATGAAGCAGCACAACAACGCTGCCGGCGTGATGGGACGCGTGAAGAAAGTTCTGCGCCGTCGCTATCAGCACCAGGTGTTGCTGTCCCGTGTAACTGATACCGGCAAGCTGCGTAACATCGCCATTGCTCAGGGCTTCACGGATTTCGTTCGACTGCTGTCGGGCTACGACGCCATTATTCAGGTCGGCGGATCGTTCTTCGTCGATCTTTACGGTGTGCCGCAGTTTGAGCACGCACTTTGCACATTCATGGCGAAAAAACCGCTGTTTATGATTGGTCACAGCGTCGGGCCGTTCCAGGATCCGCAGTTTAACCAGCTGGCAAACTATGTCTTCGGCCACTGCGATGCTCTGATCCTGCGTGAGTCGGTAAGCCTCGATATGATGAAACGCAGTGAGATTGACACCTCTAAAGTGGAACACGGGGTGGACACCGCCTGGCTGGTGGATCATCAGGACGACAGTTTCCAGGCGAGCTACGCAGTGCAGCACTGGCTGGACGTGGCGGCGAAACAGAAAACGGTCGCCATCACCCTGCGCGAACTCGCACCGTTTGATAAACGTTTAGGCACCACCCAGGCGGCGTATGAGAAAGCGTTTGCTGACGTAGTGAACCGTGTGCTGGACAGCGGATACCAGGTGCTGGCGCTTTCAACCTGTACCGGCATCGATAGCTATAACAAAGATGACCGCATGGTGGCGCTGAACCTGCGCAACCTGGTAAACGATCCGTCCCGTTATCACGTGGTGATGGACGAACTGAACGACCTCGAGATGGGCAAATTGCTCTCAGCCTGTGACCTCACCGTGGGCACGCGTCTGCACTCGGCGATCATTTCGATGAACTTTGGCACGCCGGCCATTGCGATTAACTACGAGCACAAGTCAGCCGGCATTATGCAGCAGCTTGGCATGCCTGAAATGGCCGTTGATATTCGTCATCTGCTGGATGGTTCGCTTGGCGCGATGGTGGGCGATACCCTGGGGCAACTGCCTGCCATCAATGAACGCCTGGCCGTCGCGGTGAAAGCCGAGCGCGAGAAGGGAATTGGGATGGTGAAATCGGTGCTCGACCGCGTCCGGGAGGGGAAATGAAGGTTGGTTTCTTCTTACTGAAATTTCCGCTGTCGTCTGAAACCTTTGTGCTGAACCAAATCACCGCGTTTATCGATATGGGATACGACGTGGAGATCATCGCCCTGCAAAAGGGCGATACACAAAATACCCATGCGGCGTATACGCAGTATGGACTGGAGGCGAAAACCCGCTGGCTGCAGGACGAGCCCTCAGGAAGAGTAAATAAGCTGCGCCACCGGGCCAGCCAGACCTTACGCGGGATCCATCGTGCGTCGACCTGGCGCGCGCTGAATATTTCCCGCTATGGCGCGGAATCTCGCAACCTGATCCTGTCCGCCATTTGTGGTCAAACGGCGCAGCCGTACCGCGCCGATGTGTTTATTGCTCACTTTGGCCCGGCGGGCGTGACCGCCGCCAAACTGCGTGAGCTGGGGGTGATTGACGGTAAGATTGCGACCATCTTCCACGGTATCGACATCTCCAGCCGCGAGGTATTGAACCACTACACGCCCGAGTATCAGCAGCTTTTCCGCCGTGGCGACATGATGCTGCCCATCAGCGACCTGTGGGCCGGGCGTCTGAAAAACATGGGTTGTCCGCAGGAAAAAATCACCGTTTCGCGTATGGGCGTGGATTTAGAGCGCTTTACCCGCCGCCCGGTCAAGGTACCGGGAAAACCGCTGCAGATTATTTCTGTGGCTCGTCTGACGGAGAAAAAAGGTCTGCACGTGGCCATCGAAGCCTGCCGCCAGCTGCGAGCGCGCGGCGTGGATTTCCGCTATCACATTCTCGGTATTGGCCCGTGGGAGCGTCGTCTTCGCACGCTTATCGAACAGTATCAGCTGGAAGATTATGTGGAGATGCCAGGCTTTAAGCCAAGCCACGAGGTGAAGGCCATGCTGGATGAGGCGGATGTATTCCTGCTGCCTTCCGTGACCGGCGCCGATGGCGATATGGAGGGGATCCCGGTTGCGTTAATGGAGGCGATGGCCGTCGGTATTCCGGTGGTGTCGACCCTGCACAGCGGGATCCCGGAGTTAATCAAGTCTGATTACTCCGGCTGGCTGGTACCGGAGAATAATGCGATGGCCCTTGCGGATCGTTTAGCCGAATTTAGCGGCATCGACCAACAGGCGCTGGAGCCCGTTATCCACAACGCCCGACAAAAAGTTGAAGCAGATTTTAACCAGCAGGTGATTAATCGCCAGTTAGCGAGCCTGCTGCAAACGTTGTAACGCCGAGGTTGTATGCTGAAAAAGATTACCCGACGCACCTTTGTCTCTTCTTTATCCGTCCTGGCGGCTACGCCGCTGCTGTCGTCCCGCATTGCGCGGGCGGCAACCGGAAAGACGGTCTCTGTTAACCAGTACAATAACAACGACTGGATCGCCGCCTTTAAGCAGGCGTTTAACGAAGGCGACACCGTTGTTGTCCCTGCCGGGCTCACCTGTAAAAACATCAATACGGGCATTTTCATTCCTGACGGTAAAACGCTGTTGATCCGCGGTGCGTTAACGGGCAATGGTCGCGGACGCTTCGTGCTGCAGGAAGGCAGTAAAGTGATTGGTGAAGGTGACGGCCGCACGGAGAACATTACGCTGGACATTCGCGGTTCAGACTGTGTGATCAAAGGGCTGGCAATGAGCGGCTTTGGACCGGTGACGCAGATCTACATTGGCGGCAAAAAGCCGCGCGTCATGCGCAACCTGCTGATTGATAACATCAGCGTAAGCCAGGCGAACTACGCCATCCTGCGCCAGGGATTCCATAATCAGATAGATGGCGCGCGCATCACCAACAGTAAATTCAGCCATCTGCAGGGCGACGCGATTGAGTGGAACGTCGCCATTAATGACCGTAACATCCTGATCTCCGATCATGTGATTGACAACATTAACTGTACGAACGGCAAGATCAACTGGGGCATCGGCATTGGTCTCGCCGGCAGCACCTACGACAACGATTATCCGGAAAAGCAAACCGTGAAGAACTTCGTGGTGGCAAATATCACCGGCAGCAACTGTCGTCAGTTAGTCCACGTCGAAAACGGTAAGCACTTTATTATTCGCAATATTAAGGCCAAGAATATCACTCCTGACTTCAGCAAGAAGGCGGGAATAGACAACGCCACGGTGGCCATTTATGGCTGTGATAATTTCATAATTGATAATGTCGATATGGTCAATAGTGCCGGCATGCTAATCGGCTACGGTGTAATAAAGGGCGACTATCTCTCGATACCTCAGAACTTTAAGCTGAATGACATTCGCCTGGATAATCGCCAGCTTGCGTACAAACTGCGCGGAATACAAATTTCCTCCGGCAACGCCACCTCTTTTGTGGCCATCACCAACGTTGAGATGCAGCGGGCTACGCTTGAGTTGCACAACAAACCGCAGCACCTCTTCTTGCGTAATATCAACGTGATGCAGGAAGCTGCCGTCGGCCCGGCGCTGAAGATGAATTTCGACCTGCGTAAGGATGTGCGAGGCAAGTTTATGGCTAAAGATGAGACCTTACTGTCGCTGGCGAACATCAAGGCTGTGAATGAGAAAGGGCAGAGCTCCGTGGATATTGACCGCGTGGACCAGCAGGTGGTGAATACGGAGCGGCTGAATTTTGCGCTCCCGCACAGATAATCGACAATTGCCTTTTTTTGCGACTATTCCTGGCACAGAAACGCGATCTATTCAGATTACAACTACTGTTTTTTGTGATGTGGTCCCCTAACATCATATAAGAATCACGGCAAATCATGCTGGCGAAAACAGGTTAAAGAGCTATAATTCGTCAACCATTTTAAGGTGGAAGAAATAATGATTAATTTGAAAGCAGTCATTCCGGTAGCAGGCTTGGGCATGCATATGCTGCCAGCCACAAAAGCCATTCCTAAAGAGATGCTGCCGATTGTCGACAAACCGATGATTCAATACATTGTCGATGAAATTGTTGCTGCAGGGATCAAAGAAATCGTCCTGGTTACGCACTCCTCCAAGAATGCGGTAGAAAACCACTTCGACACCTCTTACGAACTCGAAGCGTTGCTTGAGCAGCGCGTAAAACGCCAGCTGCTGGCTGAAGTGCAGTCTATCTGTCCTCCTGGCGTAACTATCATGAACGTGCGTCAGGCGCAGCCGCTGGGTCTGGGCCACTCCATTCTTTGCGCACGCCCGGTCGTGGGTGACAACCCGTTCATCGTTGTACTGCCGGATATCATTATCGACAGCGCATCTGCCGATCCGCTGCGTTACAACCTGGCGGCAATGGTGGCGCGCTTCAACGAAACGGGCCGTAGCCAGGTACTTGCTAAGCGCATGAAAGGCGATCTCTCTGAGTACTCTGTTATCCAGACTAAAGAAGCGCTAGAGACGGAAGGGCAGGTGAGCCGTATCGTTGAGTTTATCGAGAAACCGGATCAGCCGCAGACGCTGGATTCTGACCTGATGGCCGTTGGCCGTTATGTTCTCAACGCGGATATCTGGGCCGAGCTGGAAAAAACCGAGCCGGGTGCCTGGGACCGTATCCAGTTGACCGATGCGATTGCTGAACTGGCTAAGAAGCAGTCTGTTGATGCGATGCTGATGACCGGTGACAGCTACGACTGCGGTAAGAAACTGGGCTATATGCAGGCATTTGTGAAGTATGGCCTGCGTAACCTGAAGGAAGGTCAGAAGTTCAGAAGCCGGATTGAGAAGTTGCTGGCTAGCGACTGATCCCTCTCTGTCTTTTGAATAAGCGGCAGTTATCATTTGGCTATGTAAAACATAACCAAAATGGTGACTGCCGTTTTTTGTTATTAATTATAATGATAACATGGGGTTATCTGATTCAAATGTGGACTGATTTGTAACGATTTGTGCTTGTTTCTAAGACCATTTAGGATGACAATTAACGCCAGTTTTTGTCTGTAATCAGACCCAAAATCCTTTATCTAACTTTCGCTCAGTGCACTGGTAGCTGTTAAGCCAGGGGCGGTAGCGTGCAAAATTTCTGAAACCGTTATTATTAATCGGGTTCCAGAGCATCAATATCTCGATATACCCAATAGATGGAATAGCTAACGTGAAGATTCTTGTTACGGGCGGTGCCGGTTTTATCGGCTCAGCAGTGGTGCGACATATTATTAAAAATACTCAGGATGCAGTCGTCAATGTGGATAAGCTGACGTATGCCGGTAACCTGGAGTCACTGACCGACGTTAATGATAGCGATCGTTATGTCTTTGAACATGCGGATATTTGCGATAAGGCGGCAATGGATCGCATTTTCGCCGAGCACAAACCGGATGCGGTGATGCACCTTGCGGCAGAAAGTCACGTTGACCGATCTATCACCGGCCCCGCTGCATTTATTGAGACCAATATTGTCGGTACCTATGTGCTGCTGGAAGCCGCACGGGCTTACTGGTCAACGCTGGATGGCGCGGCCAAAGCGGCGTTTCGTTTCCACCACATCTCAACTGATGAAGTGTACGGTGATTTGCCTCACCCTGATGAACATCCTGCGTCTGCTGAGTTGCCGCTGTTTACCGAAACCACAGCCTATGCGCCAAGCAGCCCGTATTCCGCCTCTAAAGCCTCCAGCGATCATCTTGTACGCGCGTGGCTGCGTACCTATGGTTTCCCTACGATTGTGACTAACTGCTCAAATAACTACGGCCCGTATCATTTCCCTGAAAAGCTGATCCCGTTGGTGATTTTGAATGCTCTGGACGGTAAAGCGCTGCCAATTTACGGCAAAGGTGACCAGATACGTGACTGGCTGTATGTTGAAGACCATGCACGTGCGCTGTATACCGTTGTAACCCAAGGTAAGCCGGGTGAAACATATAACATTGGTGGGCATAACGAAAAGCAGAATCTGGATGTGGTACACACCATTTGCGATCTGCTGGATGAAATCGTGCCGAAAGAAGGCTCCTATCGCGATCAGATTACTTACGTCGCTGACCGCCCCGGGCATGACCGCCGCTACGCGATTGACGCGCATAAAATTGGTGTTGAGCTGGGTTGGAAGCCTGAAGAGACATTCGAAAGCGGAATACGTAAGACTGTTGAATGGTATCTGAATAATAAAAGTTGGTGCATGCGAGTGCAGGATGGTAGTTATCAACGTGAACGTCTGGGGTTAGTATAAAATGAAAGGTATTATCCTTGCGGGTGGATCGGGGACGCGTTTGTACCCTATTACAATGGGTGTCTCGAAGCAATTATTACCTATTTATGATAAACCAATGATTTATTATCCATTATCAGTTTTGATGCTTGCGGGTATAAGAGATATTTTAATTATTACGACACCCGAAGATCAGGAAGGGTTTATACGTCTTCTGGATGATGGAGCAAAACTGGGCTTGAATTTACAGTATGCAATTCAGCCTTCGCCAGACGGATTGGCACAAGCATTCATTATTGGTGAAGAATTCATCGGTAATGATTCTGTTTGTCTGGTATTAGGTGATAATATTTTTTATGGACAAGGTTTCTCTCCTAAACTAAGAGAAGCTGCAGTCCGTGCGACATCTAAGGCGACGGTGTTTGGATATCAGGTTAAAGATCCAGAGCGTTTCGGCGTCGTCCAATTTGATGAGGATCGCAATGTGTTATCGATAGAAGAGAAGCCCGCTAAACCAAAAAGTAATTATGCAGTTACCGGGCTTTATTTTTATACAAACGAAGTCGTAGAATACGCAAAACAGGTTAAACCATCAGAACGTGGTGAGCTTGAGATTACGTCAATCAACCAAATGTATCTTGAAAAGGGTAACCTTGTGGTTGAAATGCTGGGTCGTGGTTTTGCCTGGCTTGACACAGGGACTCATGAAAGCCTTTTGCAAGCAGCTCAATTCGTTGAGACTATCGAAGTTAGACAGGGGTTTAAAGTCGCTTGTCTTGAAGAGATTGCATTTAACAATGGATGGTTAGCTAAGGCAGACGTATTAAAACAAGCTGCCTTAATGTCCAAAAATGGATATGGCCAATACCTGTCCCAACTTATTAAGTAATAAATAGTGTCTGAACTAAAAAATAAAACAGTCAATGGTCTAAAATGGAGTGCCCTAGAGCGAATACTTTCTCAGGGCATTCAGCTCATTCTGATGCTGATTCTAGCTCGTCTGTTAGGGCCAAAAGCCTTTGGTCTCATTGGAATGTTAGCAATGTTTATTGCAATAGGTCAGGTATTTATAGATAGCGGCTTCAGTTCAGCTCTGATAAGAAAGACCGATCGCACGAATACTGATTATTCGACTGCATTCTATTTTAATATTATAGTTGCTATCTGTTGCTATCTTTTGCTGTATTTTTCTGCAGGATATATCGCTAATTTTTATCAGCAACCCGAATTAGTGTTATTAGCGAAAGTCATTGGCTTATCATTAATAGCGAATAGCTTCTCAGTTGTGCCAAGAACTATTTTGACAGTGTCAATGAACTTCAAAGCGCAAGCGAAAGCGTCGATTTGCTCTGTTATTCTGGGGGGGATCGTTGCGTTGATTTTCGCCTGGAAAGGCTATGGTGTGTGGGCGCTGGTTGCGCAAACTCTGTCTGTCTCTGTTTTGAGCGCATTGTTTCTTAATATAATAACACGTTGGGTTCCAGCACTAAGTTTCTCAAAAAAATCATTTAACTATCTGTTTGGCTTTGGCGGCAAATTATTGGTATCCGGGTTACTTGATACGACATATAATAATGTCTATCAGCTCATCATTGGCAAGAAATTCAGTGCTGAAAATGTTGGTCAGTTTACGCAGGCCAACCAGATATCAAGCATTCCTGCCATGACAATGACTAATATTATTCAGCGCGTAACCTATCCTATGTTTAGTCATATACAGGAAGATAGTCACAAGATGGACGAATATTACCTGCTCACAATGAAAGTGGCTGCGCTGTTCATATTTCCATTGATGGCCGGTGTCGCCATACTCGCACAACCTTTGCTGCAACTTGTGTTAGGTTCGCAATGGCATGAAGCCGCAGGGCTTGTAACAATCCTTGCCCTTGCTTATATGCTTTATCCAATCCATGCCATAAACCTGAATGTTTTACAGGTAAAAGGCCGAAGTGATTTGTTCCTGAAGCTGGAAATAATTAAAAAAATCATTGGGATTTCAATTGTTACCGTAACAATGAATTACAGCATTTACATAATGTGCTTTGGTTTATTGATTCATTCTTATTTTGCACTCGTATTAAATACGTATTACACCGGAAAACTGACTGGTTTAACGGTCTGGCGACAGTTCAAAGAAGTGTCACCTATCTGGTTAATTACTATGCTTTCTTGCTTTATTGCCAAAATCATTGCGATGAATCTTTCAGCACAAAATATTTGGCAGATTATAATTATGTTAACTTTAGCGCCTGGTATATATGTTGGAATGATTTACCTTACGCAAAGAAACTTATTTAAGATTGTGTTGTCTATCAGAGAATAGAGAAAACTAAATGAAAAATATACCAGTGACTCAACCCTTTCTTCCTGAATTAAGTGAATTTATTCCTTATCTTGAAAAAATCTGGGATAATAAGTGGTTAACAAATAATGGTCCATTCCATCAGCAGCTAGAAAAAGAATTGTGTGAGTATTTAGGCGTTGACTACATTTCTCTTTTTAATAACGCAACAATCGCGTTAATCACCGCGCTTCAGGCATTACGTATTTCGGGTGAAGTGATTACCACACCGTACTCATTCATTGCCACCAGTCATTCTATTCTGTGGAACGGCCTGAAGCCGGTATTCGTCGACATTGATCCCGACACGTTCAACATCGACCCGAAGAAAATCGAAGCGGCTATTACGCCTAATACTACCGCTATTATGCCGGTGCACTGCTATTCCAGCCCATGCGATGTAGAAGCAATTCAGGAAATTGCTGATAATTACGGGCTTCGCGTGATCTATGATGCTGCACATGCATTTGGCGTAAATTATAAGGGGCAGAGCATATTACGCTTTGGCGATATGTCCATCCTAAGTTTCCATGCTACAAAGGTCTTTAACACCTTTGAAGGCGGTGCGATAATTTGTCAAGACGCCAAGACCAAGCAGCGTATTGATAGATTGAAGAATTTTGGTATTGCCGATGAGTTAACAGTCACTGCGCCGGGTATCAACGGTAAAATGAGTGAGATCAATGCTGCTTTTGGTTTAGTTCAGTTGAAACATATCAACAGTGCCATTGAGCAGCGTAGAAGGATTGATCTGGCTTATCGCCGGGAGCTTACGCAAATCAAAGGTATTACTGTTCCTGCAGCTTCTGAACACTCTAATAGTAACTATTCATATTTCCCAGTTCTCATTGAACCTGAGTTCCGCATGACCAGGGATGAACTCTATTTCGAACTGAAAAAGAATAATGTTTTATCGCGTCGCTATTTCTATCCTTTGATCAGTAACATGCCTATGTACCGCGGAATTGAATCAGCAGCTATTGAGAACCTGCCTTTGTCTAATGCAGTTTCGGATAAAGTACTATGTCTGCCCATTTTTAACGAAATGGATGAGAATGATTTTTCTCGTATTATAAATATTATCCGAGGGTAATATGGCTATCTTAACCCGTGAAGAAATTGAACAGATGGGATTTGCCTCCGTAGGGGAAAATGTTCTTATCTCAACGAAAGCGTCATTCTACGGTGTATCTAGAATCCATATCGGAAACAATGTCCGGATAGACGACTTCTGTGTTATTTCCGCAGGAGAAGGAGGCGTTTTTATTGGTAATTACATTCATATAGCGGTGTATTCTTCCCTAATTGGTGCCGGAAAAATTTCATTAATGGATTTTGCAAATATTTCATCACGGGTTTCTATTTACGCTAGTAACGATGATTATTCTGGCCAATTTATGACTAACCCAATGGTTCCGCCGCAATTAACTAATGTATTGCATGCTTCAGTCACAGTCGGTAAACATGCGATCATTGGGTCAGGTACAGTAGTTTTGCCTGGAGTAACCATTGGTGACGGAGTGGCTATTGGCGCTCTTTCTCTTGTAAAAGAGAATTGTGAGGATTTTTATATTTATGCGGGCAATCCTATGAAAAAAATAAAGGAAAGATCTCGTAATTTAATTGATAAAGAGAATATATTACATTCGCTACCTAATTAATTAAATATTAACAGTTAAAAGGGATTCACGATGGTGGGCGAAATTGTAATTTCTGTATGCTGCATTACCTATAATCAAGAAAAGTACATTGATGATTGCATCAGCAGCATATTAGCTCAGAAACTATCTTATAATTATGAAATCATTATTGGTGATGATTGTAGTACAGATTCAACACGTGAGAAATTAAAAGAATGGTCCCTTAAATACCCTGACAAAATCAAGGTTATATATAATGAAAAAAACCTTGGGCCAAACGGTAATATTCTTTCTGTTTTCAATAAAGCTAAAGGACAATATATAGCCTTTTGTGAAGGGGATGATTACTGGATAGATGAGTGCAAATTACTCAAACAGTATAATGCGTTAAAAGGCAATCCTGACGCAGAATTTTGCTTCCATAGTGCATATATGGAACGAGATAACAAAAGGTTAAAATCCTTTAGTTTTGGTAATGTAGAAAATATATTTTATACAAAAGATGTTCTGCATGTTGTTGGGCAATTTGCTCCAACAGCATCGTATATGTTTAAAAGAAGCATCGTTGACAAACTCCCAGCCTGGTTTACGGAATGCTGCGTAGGTGATCTTTTTCTTGAATTATATTCTATGGAAAATGGAGGGATCTATTTACCTGAACCAATGTCAGTATATAGAGTCAATACTATTGGTTCATGGTCCGAAGCTATAAGAAATGATATTCGGAAATTCACCGAAAGACATTTGAATATTGTAAAATATTTAGAGTTAGCAAGATCCGATTTTGAAGGCTGTACAAATGAGTTTAATCAAAAAATAGCTAATGTTTATCTAAACATGTGTACAAGATTCATCTTCGATAAAGATTATAGTTCTTTCCAAAAATATCTCGAGAAAGCAAACAGTGTGACTCTTACTTTTACAACTAAACAAAAGGTTTATAATAGATTAAAATACATACCACAGATAATATATTTTATTCATTATCTGAATTCTTTTATCCGAAATTGAGAGTGAAAAAATGTATTGGATCTATTGTCTAGCCTTTCTTTTCGGTACGAGTTTATTAGAGCGTGGTTATTTTTCAGCAATCGCATACAAATTATCACTTTTTATTCTTTTCATATTTGTTACAGGTAATTATTATAACGGTATTGACTGGATTAATTATCAACATCATTATGAATTAATAGTCCAAGGTTCAGGCTCTACAGATTTTTTTGCGTACGAACCTGGTTTCATGCTAATCTTGTATTTCTTTGGCACTGTAGTTAATATTGAAAATTTCCATGCGGTAGTATTTTTTTCCAGTACTGTAGCAGTATTATCCATCATCAAATTTATTAAAATAATCCCTTTCAGATTTAATCGAAGTTTATTCTTGTTCAGTACAATTGCATTTATTTACCCTTTATTTAATGATGCAATTAGACAGTTATTAGCATTTAGTATTTTACTACCATTGCTACCTAAAATTCGCGATTGTTCATTAAAAAAAATCATTATTATTTGTTTGTTTGCTTCATTATTTCATGCTTCTGCAATTTTAATGATACCTGTCTTAATTTTATTAAGAATACAATTCACTAAACATAACATGATATTACTATTTATTTTTTCTGCGGTTTTTGTAATATTGTTGCTCAGTTTGCCTGTCCTCATTATGTCAATGAGTGGTATTATCCCTAATTATATTTATTCTAAATTAGTAAGCTATCTTTTAAAAACTACCGAGCTAAAGCTAGGTCTCTTTTCAATTATTGACTGTATTGGCATTTTAATCATATTCCTATCGCATAGGCGTGATAATCGAGGAGAGTTAGATAAGAATTTATATGCTATGGGTGCTTATTTATTTTTCCTATTTCATTTGGCTTTTTATACTGCTCCATTTTTACAACGGTTATTATATTATATATTTCCATTGGTTATTCTGTACGCAAACTTTATTTTCTCTCGTAGTCAGATATTTTCTGTTACAAAAACTTTGCTACCAATAACATTAATTATGACTCTTTCTGTTTTCTTTAGAAATATCACAAACCCATATTATATATATGATCTAAATAATCCAAAGTTTTTCTATAGTAATTTATTTCAAAATAATCCGATTAATATTGATCATTTAAAAGCCAGTAAGTGTATGGTTATAAGTGAAATCGATCCAGAATTCTGCCCAAGATAATATCTATGAAAGTATTAATATTAACAGACGAACTCTACCCTTATCATATTGGCGGTGCTGGAGTTGTTGCATCGCAAACAGCTCAAACCTTAATTGGTAGAAATATTCCCTGCACGATTATGTGTTCTAATCCTAAGAAAACTCTATTACGCAAGCTATACAATATATTATGGCCTTTTTGGGGGGCATTCACATTTATATTCTCATTAATAAAGAATGATAACGATGTTATTTTAGTAAATGATCTTCGTTCCGCCTACATTCTTGGAGTTATTGGAACGAAAAAAATACTTAATAAGGTTGTATACATAGTTCATGGTACTGAAATTGATATTGTTTATAAAAAACGAAGTAAAAAAAACTCATTAATTTTAATTTCCTTTTTTTATAGTCGTTTTTTGAGCCGTTGTAAGAAAGTTATCTTTGTCAGCCAGTATGTTGCTTCACGCACACAAAATGAGTTACGTCAACAGGGTATCAAACTAAAAAAAGAAGTTGTCAGCTATGCGGGTCTGAATGCTGACATGTTAGATTTTGCAATGCAAATTCCTGTACTCAATACTAAAGACGTTTCTACGATCCGATTGGTTTCTTTCTCGCGATTAGAAAGACGAAAGGGATATCTTACGATGATGACTATATTCGAAGCTATGCTCGAAAGGGGGGCTGATCTTATTTGGGACATTTATGGGACTGGTCGTCTAGAAAGTGACATAGTGAAAGAAATTAAAGACAAAGGATTAGAAAAGCGCATCCGTATAAAAGGTATGATTGACCGTGGCAGTATTACTTCGCATATAAACCCCACCAATTATGATGCATATTGGTTATTGCCCATTGAACCAGAAGCCTTTGGATTAACATTTATTGAATCAGCAGCTATTGGATTACCAGCAATCGGTCCTATGAAATATGGCATTACCGAGGCTATAGGTAATAATGTTAGTGGTTTTTTTTATGAAGACCCAGAGAAACTAGTTTCTGATTTGGAAAAAATAAAGGCAAATAAAGAATATTACATGATTACTTGTAAAAACTGGGCTTTAAAATTTAAAGCTAGTAACTTTATAGACGATATTTTAAATTAAGGTTAGGGAATGAAAATAGTTTATGTCATTACCGGCTTAAGCATGGGAGGGGCTGAAAAACAGGTGTGCCTCCTCGCTGATAAAATGGCTGAAAGAGGTAATGAAGTAAGTTTGGTTTCGCTGGGAAGCAATGCAAAAGTCCTGCCTGAGCATAAAGATGTCAAAGTTATTCAGATGTCTATGTCTAAGGAGCCGCTTTCATTAATGAAAACATTATTTTCATTAAGAAGAATTATAAAATCCCAAGAGCCGGATGTAGTTCACAGCCATCTTTTTCATGCAAATATTATTTGTCGTTTGTTACGCTGTTTTACTAGGATAAATATTTTAATCTCTTCATCTCATAGCAGATATGAAGGTGGCAGATTGAGAATGTTTTTATACAGAATTACTTCTCCTTTGTGTGATTTGATAACAAATGTAAGTATTGATGCTGTAAATGAAAATATTCGGAAAAAGATTGCACCTCGTGATAAAATTATTGCCGTAGGTAACGGTATTGATACAAATAAATTTAAATTTCATTCTGCTGCTAAAAAGAAAATTTTATCTGAATTTTTCTTGGATGAAGAACATACTATAATGTTGTCTGTTGGAAGATTTACGGAAGCAAAGGATTATTCAAATTTGCTTCACGCGTTCAAAATTCTAATAAGTGAGAAAGGAAAGACTAATCTCAGGCTATTGATTGCGGGAGATGGCGAATTATTTGAAAAGATTTCTTTATTAAGAAACCAACTTGATCTTGTTCCCTATGTTATTTTTTTAGGCATGAGGCATGATATACCTCAGTTGATGAGCTCAGCAGATATATATGTCATGTCATCTGCTTGGGAGGGAATGCCATTGGTTATAGGTGAGGCAATGTCCTGCAACTGCCTTATAGTTACTACTCGCTGTGGTGGGGTTGCCGAAATTTTGGGCGACTGTGGAACAATTGTGCCAATTAACTCTCCAGCGCAACTTGCCGATGGTATTCTCCATACTCTTGCATTAGATGATGTTGAAATTAATAAATTAAAAAGAAATGCAAGAAGTCGTATAGAAAATAAATTTTCTATTAATGCTGTAGTTGATAATTGGTTAAATATTTATAAAAATCATGCAAAATAAAACCATAGCGATAACAGCAAATACTTGCTGGTATATTTACAATTTCCGAAGAAACACTATTATTACTTTGTTAGATCATGGCTACAGTGTTATTGCATGTGCTCCACGTGATGACTATACATATATGTTAGAATCTCTTGGTTGTAAATATCAGGATGTCAAAATTGATAAAAGTGGTTTAAATCCAATAAAAGATCTTTATACCATTTTTAATTTCTATACGCTCTTTAAGACTAATCATGTGGATGTAGTACTGAATTTTACTCCAAAAAATAATATCTATAGTACTTTTGCAGCTAGATTATGCAAAATAAAGGTTATTAATAACATCGCTGGTTTGGGTACTGCATTTGGTAGTTCTGGTCTAATTAACTTCATAGTTAGACATTTATACAGATATAGCCAGAAAGAAGCAGATTTTATATTCTTCCAGAACCAAGAGGATTATTCAATATTTCAGCGCTTAGGCATAAATAAACGTTCTATGGATATTTTGCCTGGATCAGGAGTTGATCTAAAACGCTTTAAATTTCAAGAAGCAACTGATAATGGTATTACCCGATTTGCAGTTGTCGCAAGGATGCTGTTTGATAAAGGTATTGTACAATATGCGGATGCGGCTAAGATTTTAAAAACCAAATACAGAGATAATGTTGAGTTTTTACTTATAGGATTTATTGACGATTTGAATCCCCGGTCAATTACTTCAGCAAAAATGAAAGAATGGGTTGATGAAGGGCATGTAAAATACCTCGGTGTATCAGATAACATTGAGGACATTCTGGGGGATGTAGATTGCGTTGTTTTGCCCTCGTTTTATAGAGAAGGTGTGCCAAAATCCTTACTTGAAGCAGCGGCGATGGGTAAGCCTCTTATTACAACTGATAATGTCGGATGTAGGGAAACAGTTGAAGATGGTAAAACAGGGTATCTATGTCAGCCACGTTCAGTATCTGATTTATGCGACAAGATGGAGCTTATTATTAATATGCATTTAGAGGATAGAATAGCTATGGGTAAAGCTGGACGAGAACTTATTGAGAAAAAGTTTGACGAGCAAATAGTCATTAAAAAGTATCTGATGGCGCTTCAAACTGTCTTAAATAAATAATCCCCTATTAACATAGGTATTGAAAATGACGATATTAGTTACTGGAGGGGCCGGTTATATTGGTTCTCACACAGTGTTAGACCTTTTAATCAATGAATATGATGTTGTAGTACTAGATAATTTATCAAATTCCTCTTCGGAATCTTTGAAAAGGGTAGAGATTTTATCTGGGAAGAAAATACAGTTTCATAATATAGACTTGCTCGATAAAGAACTCCTGCAGTCATTGTTTCATAAATATGATTTCCAATGTGTAATTCATTTCGCAGGATTAAAATCCGTCGGCGAATCAGTATTGAATCCATTAAAATACTATGATAATAATTTAACTGGCACACTTAATTTATTATCAGTTATGCAAGCTCAAAATGTCAAAAACTTAATATTTAGCTCATCAGCTACGGTTTATGGACATCCTGAAAGGATTCCTCTTAGTGAAGACTGCCTTACAGGCGGTACGACCAACCCGTATGGCAGTTCGAAATTGTTTTTAGAACAAGTTTTAAAAGATGTTACTGTTGCTGATAATACATGGAATATTATCTCCTTGCGTTATTTTAACCCTGTTGGTGCTCATCCTTCCGGGATGATTGGCGAAGACCCGGCTGGAATACCTAATAATCTCGTGCCTTATATTACTCGCGTTGCGATCGGCAAATTAAAAAAATTATCTATTTACGGTAACAATTATCCAACCAAAGATGGCACTGGAGTAAGAGATTTTATCCATGTGCAAGATCTTGCTACTGGGCATACAGCAGCACTAAATAAAATTAACTCTTTATCTGGATATCATGTATTCAATCTAGGTACAGGAAGACCTCATTCAGTCCTTGAACTTGTCTCATGTTTTGAAAGAGTAACAAACGTAAAAATTCCTTTTGTATTTGTAGCAAGAAGACCTGGTGATGTTGCTGAATGTTGGGCTTCGCCGAACCTGGCAAATGAGGTTCTTGAATGGACAGCCCATCATTCTCTTGAAGAAATGCTTATAGATTCATGGAATTGGCAGAGAAAAAATCCTGAAGGATATGTATAAAACTACATATTTATTAAGGCTAAGAAATGTTCTAATTTTTATTTTTAAACTTCTGTCCCGCGATATTAAACTACCCACCAAACATAAAGTTGAGTTAACATTAGATAAACATTCAAGCCGCGCACAGTCGTGGCGACCACACCTGACAGGAGTATGTAATGTCCAAGCAACAAATCGGCGTTGTCGGTATGGCAGTGATGGGGCGCAACCTGGCGCTCAACATCGAAAGCCGTGGTTATACCGTCTCCGTTTTCAACCGCTCCCGTGATAAGACCGAAGAAGTCATCGCTGAGAACCCAGGTAAGAAACTGGTTCCTTTCTATACGGTTAAAGAGTTTGTTGAGTCCCTGGAAACGCCTCGTCGTATCCTGTTAATGGTGAAAGCGGGCGCAGGTACCGATGCAGCCATCGATTCCCTGAAACCTTACCTGGACAAAGGCGACATCATCATTGATGGCGGTAACACCTTCTTCCACGATACCATTCGTCGTAACCGTGAACTGTCTGAAGAAGGCTTTAACTTTATCGGTACCGGCGTATCCGGCGGTGAAGAAGGTGCACTAAAAGGTCCATCTATCATGCCTGGTGGTCAGAAAGAGGCGTACGAACTGGTTGCGCCAATCCTGACAAAAATCGCTGCGGTTGCTGAAGATGGCGAGCCTTGTGTGACCTATATTGGTCCAGACGGTGCGGGCCATTATGTGAAGATGGTTCACAACGGCATCGAATACGGCGACATGCAACTCATCGCAGAAGCTTACTCCCTTCTGAAAGGCGGCCTGAACCTCTCTAACGAAGAGCTGGCTGAAACCTTTACCGAGTGGAACAAAGGTGAGCTGAACAGCTACCTGATTGACATCACCAAAGATATCTTCACCAAGAAAGATGAAGAGGGTAAATACCTGGTCGATGTAATTCTGGATGAAGCTGCGAACAAAGGTACCGGTAAATGGACCAGCCAGAGCTCCCTGGATCTGGGTGAACCGCTGTCCCTGATCACCGAATCCGTATTTGCGCGTTACATCTCTTCCCTGAAAGAGCAGCGTGTTGCGGCATCCAAAGTGTTGTCTGGCCCACAGGCTAAACCCGCCGGTGACAAAGCTGAATTCGTCGAGAAAGTTCGCCGTGCTCTGTACCTGGGTAAAATCGTCTCCTACGCGCAGGGCTTCTCTCAGCTGCGTGCCGCGTCAGACGAAAACCACTGGGATCTGAACTACGGTGAGATCGCGAAGATCTTCCGCGCAGGTTGCATCATTCGTGCACAATTCCTGCAGAAAATCACCGATGCTTATGCGGAAAACGCGGGTATTGCTAACCTTCTGCTGGCGCCATACTTCAAGAAGATTGCCGACGAATACCAGCAGGCGCTGCGTGACGTGGTTGCTTACGCTGTGCAGAACGGTATCCCTGTACCGACCTTCTCCGCTGCGGTGGCGTACTATGACAGCTACCGTGCTGCCGTGCTGCCAGCGAACCTGATTCAGGCGCAGCGTGATTACTTCGGTGCGCATACCTATAAACGTACCGATAAAGAAGGTGTGTTCCATACCGAATGGCTGGATTAATCTGATTTAACTCAGTCTGATAATTAAGCCCGGTGATGTTCACCGGGCTTTTTTTATCACGAATAAGCCCATCTGGACTTGCTTTGTCCAGCGAGCGTCTTTCAACTCCGTATAAACCACTGCATTTTCACATTTTCGCAGCCAGGCATTCGCCTTGACAGCCGCTCAACTTAAGAGGTAAAAACCTCAACAGTTGTTTATTGCGGTGGTGTACTTACGCCTCCTGAAACTTAAACTTGAAGAAGTTGAACGAATGAAAATAACTATCTCCGGAACAGGCTATGTAGGCCTATCAAACGGCATTCTGATCGCACAAAACCATGAAGTGGTGGCGTTGGATATCGTTCAGTCTAAAGTGGATATGCTTAATCAAAAGCAATCCCCGATTGTCGATAAAGAAATCCAGGAATACCTCGCCAACAAATCGCTGAATTTCCGTGCAACGACGGACAAAGAAGACGCCTACCGCGACGCAGATTTCGTCATCATCGCCACACCAACGGATTACGACCCTAAAACCAACTACTTCAACACTTCAACCGTGGAAGCGGTGATCAAAGATGTTATCGCAATCAACCCAAAAGCGGTGATGATCATCAAATCGACCATTCCAGTAGGCTTCACCAAATCGATTAAAGAAGAGTTGGGTATTGATAATGTCTTCTTCTCGCCAGAGTTTCTGCGCGAGGGCAGGGCGTTATACGATAACCTGCATCCATCCCGTATCGTGATCGGTGAGCGCTCTGAGCGTGCGGAGCGTTTTGCTGCTCTGCTTCAGGAAGGCGCAATCAAGAAAGATATCCCTGTGCTGTTTACCGATTCCACCGAAGCCGAAGCGATCAAGCTGTTCGCGAATACCTACCTGGCAATGCGCGTGGCTTACTTCAACGAGCTGGACAGCTATGCCGAGAGTCTGGGCCTGAATACCCGCCAGATCATCGAAGGCGTGTGCCTCGACCCGCGTATCGGCAACCATTACAACAACCCGTCGTTTGGTTATGGCGGCTACTGCCTGCCAAAAGATACCAAACAGCTGCTGGCGAACTATCAGGCTGTGCCAAACAATTTGATTTCAGCGATCGTTGATGCAAACCGTACGCGCAAGGATTTCATCTCTGACTCAATTCTCGCGCGTCAGCCGAAAGTGGTGGGTGTCTATCGTCTGATCATGAAAAGCGGCTCTGATAACTTCCGCGCCTCTTCTATTCAGGGGATTATGAAGCGTATTAAAGCGAAAGGCGTTCAGGTCATTATTTATGAACCTGCGATGCAGGAAGATGAGTTCTTCCACTCCCGTGTGGTTCGCGATCTGGACGCTTTCAAGAAAGAAGCGGATGTGATTATCTCGAACCGTATGGCGGAAGAGCTGGCAGACGTGGCGGATAAGGTTTATACCCGCGATCTGTTTGGTAGCGACTAATCTCCTTTCTACCGCACATAAAAAACCCGGCTCATGCGCCGGGTTTTTTTGTATTAAACCTTATAGAAATTACGGTACCAGTCGACAAAGTTCTTCACTCCGTCTTTTACCGAGGTCTGCGGTTTAAATCCAATGACGTCATACAACGCCTTCGTATCGGCGCTGGTTTCCAGCACGTCACCGGGCTGGATGGGCATCATGTTTTTTTCTGCCTTTTTACCTAACGCATCTTCCAGCGCGGTAATGTAATCCATCAATTCGACAGGCGAGCTGTTACCGATGTTGTAGACGCGATACGGCGCGGAGCTGGTCGCTGGCGAACTGGTCTCAACGGTCCAGTTCGCATCAGCCTGAGGGATCACATCCTGCAGGCGGATGATCGCTTCAGCGATATCATCGATGTAGGTGAAGTCACGCTTCATCTTGCCGTAGTTGTAGACATCGATACTCTTGCCTTCAATCATCGCTTTGGTGAACTTAAACAGCGCCATATCCGGACGACCCCACGGACCGTACACGGTAAAGAAGCGCAGTCCCGTCGTGGGCAGGTTGTACAGGTGGGAATAGGTATGCGACATCAGTTCATTGGCTTTTTTGGTCGCGGCATAAAGTGAGACAGGGTGATCGACCGAATCGTCAGTTGAAAAAGGCATCTTGCGATTCAGACCGTAAACGGAGCTGGAAGACGCATACAGAAGATGTTGTACCTTGTGATGGCGACAGCCTTCCAGCACGTTGAGATGCCCTACCAGGTTGGCATCTGCATAGGCGTGAGGGTTTTCAAGCGAGTAGCGTACACCTGCCTGTGCGGCCAGGTGGATGACGCGATCAAATTTCTCACGGGCGAACAGTGTGGTCATGCCTTCACGGTCGGCCAGGTCCAGCTTGTGGAAGGCGAAACTGTCAGATGTCAGCAGATCCAGACGTGCCAGCTTAAGATTGACATCATAGTAGTCATTCAGGTTATCAATACCGACGACCTGATGACCGGCATCCAGGAGTCGTTTGCTGACATTTGCGCCGATAAAGCCTGCTGCACCCGTTACCAGAAATTTCATATCTTCCCTCATAAACATGTGTTCTTACTGATGCCATAACGCATCACATTGCGTCTATCATAGCGCGGCGGATGCCAGTTACATAACCCATCTTTCCGATTTAACTCATCGGATTCTTATAGAAAAATTCATAGCAACAGATACACTATGTGAACATGTTTATTTTTGCCCTTTATCATCTGTTAGGGATTGTATGACGCAGAACAACAATAACCTGGTCAGCAGAAGTAATGACCTGGAGCAAATTGATTTACTTGATTTAGTGCTGCAACTGTGGCGTGGGAAGTGGGTTGTTGGAGCTTTTGTTGCTGTATTTATCATATTGGCTGGGATCTACATCACCGTAGCAAAAGAGAAATGGACATCGTCCGCTATCATAGCCCAGCCGGATGCGGCACAGATTGCCACTTACGCGAATGCTCTGAATATCCTTTACGGTAGTGCGGCACCTTCAATGCTGGATATTCAAAACCGTGCCATTGGCCGTTTCAATTCCTCATTTTCTGCTTTAGCTCAGGTGCTTGAAAACCAGGAAATGCCAGAAAAGCTGACCATCGATGCAACCGTTAAGGGTCAACCTCTGCCGTTAAGCGTCACTTATCAAGGTGAGTCTGCAGAAGCGGCGCAGAAACAGCTTGCGCAGTACATCCAGCAGGTAGACGAGCAAACGGCGAAGGAACTGGCGCTCGACCTTAAAGATAACATTAAGCAGCAGATCACCAGCCTGAACGACTCTCTTGAAAACCAGGAGAAAGTTGCTCAGGAGCAGAAAGAACTCCGTATTAAACAGATTTCAGAGGCGCTGAAGAACGCTGAAGCGGCCAAAATCACTTCTCCACAGATTCAGCAAACTCAGGACGTGACGCAGGAAACCATGTTCCTGTTAGGCAGCGAAGCGTTGAAATCGATGATTGAAAACGAAGCTTCACGTCCGCTGGTGTTCTCTGGAGCGTACTATCAGACTAAGCAGAACTTGCTGGATATCGAGAAGTTGAATGTTAACCCGGACACCATTCATGTCTATCGCTATGTCATGAAACCGGATCTTCCTATCTATCGTGACAGTCCGAAAAAAGCCATCACTCTGATCCTTGCTGTCCTGCTTGGCGGGATTATCGGTTCGGGTGTGGTGCTGGGCCGCAACGCATTGCGGAACTACAAACTAAAAGCGTGATTCTCATCAGATAAAAAAACCGGGGAAATTCCCCGGTTTTTTTATTTATGTCTCTTACGTAGATTCTCAATCACCACCGTCAAATCCAGCTCCTGATCCTGCAGCAGCACCAGCAGGTGATACATCAAATCCGACGCCTCGTTGGTCAGCTCCTCGCGGTCATGCACGGTCGCGGCCAGTGCTGTCTCAACGCCTTCTTCCCCCACCTTTTGCGCAATACGTTTAGTCCCGCTGGCGTACAGCTTAGCCGTATACGAACTTTCAGGATCCGCCGTTTTACGCTCAGCGAGTAACTGTTCCAGCTGATACAGGAACAGCCACTGGTGGCTTGCATCTCCGAAGCAGCTGCTGGTCCCTTTGTGGCAGGTTGGGCCGATCGGATTCGCCAGCACCAGAAGCGTATCGTTATCGCAGTCCGGCGTAATGCTGACTACATTCAGGAAATGGCCAGAGGTTTCCCCTTTGGTCCACAAGCGTTGTTTGGTACGCGAGAAAAAGGTGACCTTGCCGCTGTCGATGGTTTTGGTTAGTGCATCCTGGTTCATATATCCCAGCATCAGCACTTCACCTGAGACGGCATGCTGTACAACCACCGGCAGTAATCCGTCAGTTTTTTCCCAGTCCAGTTGTGCTTGTTGTTGCTCTGTTAACATACCCTGATCTCCACGCCCTGGTCGGCCAGGTACGTTTTTAACTCACCAATATTGATAATCTGTTTGTGGAACACGGAGGCCGCCAGCGCACCGTCAACGTTTGCATCGCGGAAGGCTTCCAGGAAATGTTCCATGGTGCCTGCACCGCCGGAAGCAATCAGCGGTACGTGGCAGACCGCGCGGACTTTTTTCAGCTGCTCCAGGTCGTAACCGTTACGCACGCCGTCCTGGTTCATCATGTTCAGCACAATTTCGCCTGCGCCACGTTTCTGGACTTCCTGCACCCAGTCCAGCGTCTCCCATTGGGTTACGCGGGTCCGGCTTTCGTCGCCGGTGTACTGGTTGACATGGTATTTACCCGTTGCGGCGTCATACCAGGTGTCAATCCCCACGACAATACACTGTACGCCAAAGCGATCGGCCAGACGGGTAATCAGCTCCGGGTCTGCCAAAGCAGGGGAGTTAATGGAAATCTTATCGGCACCAAAGGAGAGGATTTTTGCCGCGTCTTCCGCAGATTTAATCCCGCCTGCCACGCAGAAGGGAATATCAATCACTTCTGCCACGCGCGCCACCCAGCTTTTATCCACGACGCGGCCATCGCTGGAGGCGGTGATATCGTAAAACACCAGCTCATCTGCGCCTTCTTCAGCGTAGCGTTTTGCCAGCGGGACGATATCACCAATGATTTCGTGGTTGCGGAATTGCACGCCTTTCACTACCTGGCCGTCACGTACGTCCAGGCAAGGGATTATCCGTTTTGCCAGCATTGAATCGCCTCCGTCACAGTAAATTTACCTTCCAGCAGGGCCCGGCCCACAATCACGCCCTGTACACCCGTTCCGCGCAGCGCGGCAATATCAGTGATATCACCAATACCGCCCGACGACTGGAAGGCCACCTGCGGATAACGCGCGCAGATTTCTTGATATAAAGAAACGTTAGAGCCTGCCAGCGTGCCGTCGCGGGAGATATCGGTGCACAGCACGTGCTTCAGGCCAACGGGCAGATACCTCTCAACCAGCTCTTCCAGCGTCACCCCGGAATTTTCCTGCCAGCCGCTGACTGCAACCTGCTTGTTACCCTGTTCGTCGATACGAACATCCAGCGCCAGCACCAGCGCGTCAGCGCCAAAGCGGCGGAACCAGGCTTTAACCTTTTCAGGATCGTTAACGGCAGTCGAGCCGACGACCACACGCGCCACGCCAGCGTCCAGCAGCGCCGCAACGTCATCTTCCGTACGCACGCCACCGCCTACCTGGACGGGCACATCCACGCCGGCCACCAGTTTTTTAAGAAGTGGGATTTGACGTTTTGTCGGATCTTTTGCGCCAGTCAAATCCACCAGGTGCAGCACCTGCGCGCCCTGGGCGGCATAATCCTGCAGACGTGGCAAGGGGTCGTTACCGTAGTCGCGTTGCTGCCCGTAATCGCCCTGATGGAGACGGACAACCGTGCCGTCGATTAAATCTAAAGCGGGAATAATCATTACATCTCCAGGAAGTTTTTCAGCAACTGTGCGCCTGCGGCACCCGAACGTTCCGGGTGAAACTGCACGCCGAAGAAGTTATCTTTCTGCACCGCCGCGGTAAATGCTTCGCCGTAATTGCACTGGGCAATGGTGTACGGATTTACCGGCATGGCGTAGCTGTGCACGAAGTAAAAATAGGCCCCGTCTTCAATGCCGCGAAACAGTCTGTCACCGGCTTTGGCATAAACACGGTTCCAGCCCATGTGCGGCAGAGGCAGACCGTGATCGGTCATTTTCGGCACGTCTTCGTCGATAATCCCGAGCAGATCAACACCGTTACTCTCTTCACTGCGTCGGCCCAAGAGCTGCATGCCCAGACAAATTCCCAGCACCGGTTGAGTACAGGCTTTGATGAGACTCACCAGCTCACGCTCGTGGATCTGATCCATCGCCGCCTGCGCTGTCCCTACGCCGGGCAGAAAAAGTTTATCGGCGCGCAGTACGACGTCCGGGTCGCGACTCACGTCCGGCGCATAGCCGTGACGGGCAATTGCCGATTTTACGGAGTTCAGGTTGGCGCATCCGGTATCCAGAATCACCACATTCATTACAGCACTCCTTTCGATGAGGGCAGGGCGTCACCTTCCACACGAATCGCCTGGCGAAGGGTACGGCCAAAGGCTTTGAACAGGCTTTCCACGCGGTGGTGGTCGTTCTTGCCCTTGGTCTTGAGGTGCAACGTCAGGCCCATGGTGTAGGACAATGAACGGAAGAAGTGTTCAACCATTTCGGTGCTGAGGTCGCCCACGCGCTGGTAGGTGAAATCCGCTTTGTATTCCAGGTGTGGGCGCCCGGAGATATCCATTGCGCAGCGCGCCAGGCACTCGTCCATCGGCAGCACAAAACCAAAACGGTTGATGCCGCGTTTGTCGCCGAGCGCCAGCTTCAGCGCTTCACCCAGCGCCAGGCCGGTATCTTCCACAGTGTGGTGATCGTCGATATACAAATCGCCTTTCACGGCGATCTCCATGCGGAAACCACCGTGGGTCGCGATCTGGTCCAGCATATGGTCAAAGAAACCCACACCGGTGTGGATCTTGCTGCCGCCTTCACGATCCAGCCAGACCTTAACGTCGATTTGCGTCTCTTTGGTGTTGCGCTCAACGTGCGAGTAGCGGTCACGCTGGGTCAACTGCTCACCAATTTTTGCCCAGTTAAGGGTGGAACGGTCATAGCGCAGCCCGGAGATACCCATGTTCTCCGCCAGCGTAATATCGGTCATGCGATCGCCAATGACATAGCTATTGGCTTTATCCAGCACGTCATCCGTCAGGTAGCGTTCGACCAGCTTTACCTTCGGCTTGCGGCAGTCACATTCATCGGCAGGCAGGTGTGGGCAGATCAGCACCTCATCAAATTCAACGCCCTGAGAGGTCAGCACCTGCATCATTAGATTATGCGGGCCGTCAAAATCCGCCTGCGGGAAACTGTCGTTACCCAGCCCGTCCTGGTTAGTGATCATCACCAGCTTATAGCCGGCTTTCTGCAGCTTGAGCAGCACCGGGATTACATCGGGTTCAAAAGCCAGTTTGTCGAAACGATCGACCTGAAAATCGGTTGGCGGCTCCGAAATAAGGGTACCGTCACGATCGATAAAGAGGGTCTTCTGGCTCATACTTTCTCCGCTTTCAGGGCGTCAATCACGCGCTGACTCTCTGCACGGGTGCCTACGGTAATACGCAAACAGCCGCTTAAGGATGGTTGTTTATTTTGGTCTCGTAAGATAATGCCCTGATCCCATAAAGATTTAAATACGGCACTCGACGCGGTAAAGCGTACCAGGATGTAGTTGGTTTCAGAGTCGAATACCTGCTCCACGCAGGGAATATCTTTCAGGGCAGTGACCAGATACTGCCGTTCTTCAAGAATTTGTGCCACGCGTTCGCGCATTGCCTTGATCCCCTGAGGGGCCAAAGCCTGCGCCGCAATGTCGGCAACCGGCGTAGAGAGTGGATATGGCGCAATCACTTTCATCAGCAGGTCGATGACTTCTTTATTGGCCAGCGTAAAGCCGCAGCGCAGGCCAGCGAGGGCGAAAGCTTTTGACAGCGTACGCAGTACAACCAGGTGCGGGTACTCCTCGAGCCAGCCAGCCAGCGTCGCCTGCGGGCAGAACTCAATATAGGCTTCGTCAGCCACCACCAGCGCTTTACCGCGCGTCATCTCCAGCAGGGTTCGAATGTCCTGCGGGTTGATAATCTGCCCGGTCGGGTTATTTGGACTGCAGACGAACACCACTTTCACGCCGTCAAGATTATCGGCAATCCCCTGTAGGTCGAGCTGCCAGTCTTCCAGCGAAAGCACGTTACGGCACGCCACGCCAAAGGTTTCTGCACTGACGCTGTACATTCCGTAGGTTGGCTGGCAGTACATCACCGCGTCTTTCCCCGGTTCGCAGAAGGCTCGGATCAGCAGTTCAATGCCTTCATCTGCACCCCGGCTGACCAGCACCTGCTCAGGCTTTACGCCTGCGTACCGGGCGTAATTTTCGATAACCGCTTTCGGCTGGCATTCCGGATAGCGGTTCAGCGTTTGCTGCGACAGCTCGAACTGTACGGCCGTCGGGTATTCGTTAGCGTTCAGCCAGACATCACCGTTGCCACCCAAACGACGAGCAGACTGATAAGGCGTCAGGCGACGGACATTTTCGCGGGCTAATTCTTCAATGCTCATGCTTGCTCCTTCATGGCTGCAACGCGCAGCGTAACGGCGTTTTTGTGGGCGGTCAGACGTTCGGCGGCGGCCAGGGTCTCAATGGTGGAGGCCAGAGAGGCAAACCCCTCGCGGGACAGCTCCTGTACGGTCATGCGTTTCTGGAAATCCGCCAGTCCGAGGCTCGAACAGGTTGATGTATAGCCGTAGGTTGGCAGAACGTGGTTGGTGCCGGAAGCGTAATCGCCGGCGGATTCCGGTGACCAGTCGCCAAGGAAGACCGAACCTGCGCTGGTAATGCTGTCAACCAGATCGCGCGCATTGCGGGTCTGGATAATCAGGTGTTCCGGGCCGTACTGGTTTGAGATGGCAATGCACTGCGCCAGATCGCGCGCCACAATCAGGCGGCTTGCTGAGAGTGCCTGGCGTGCCGTGTCGGCGCGCGGCAGGTCGGCAAGCTGACGTTCAACGGCTTCACCCACGCGTCTTGCCATATCCGCATCCGGCGTAAGCAAAATAACCTGTGAGTCCGGGCCATGTTCTGCCTGGGATAACAGATCGGAGGCGACGAAGTCCGGCGTTGCACCGCTGTCGGCAATCACCAGCACCTCAGAAGGACCGGCAGGCATATCAATTGCGGCACCGTCCAGGCGCTGGCTGACCTGACGCTTTGCTTCGGTCACATATGCGTTGCCCGGGCCAAAAATTTTGTCCACTTTAGGAATGGATTCGGTACCAAACGCCAGCGCGGAAATTGCCTGTGCACCACCCACTTTATACACCGCCTGTACGCCACACAGTTTTGCCGCATAGAGAATTTCATCGGCAATCGGAGGCGGCGAGCACAGTACAACTTTCTGACAACCGGCGATGCGTGCCGGGGTTGCCAGCATTAATACGGTAGAGAACAGCGGGGCGGAACCGCCGGGGATGTAAAGCCCCACCGACGCAACCGGACGCGTGACCTGCTGGCAGCGTACGCCGGGCACGGTTTCCACATCGACCGCCTGCAATATCTGCGCGGTGTGGAAGGTATCAATGTTTTTCACTGCGACGGCCATCGCCTGTTTGATCTCGTCACCGAGGCGGCTTTCCGCGTCCGTGATTTCCTGTTCAGTTACCTTTAAAGCGCCAACCTCGGTTTTATCAAACTTTGCGCTGTATTCCCGCAGCGCATCGTCGCCACGGGCTTTGACGTTATCAAGGATCTCGGCCACGGTGCGGGTAATGCTTTCTGAGGCAGAAATCGCCGGACGCATCAGCAGCGCGCGCTGTTGTTCTTGCGAACAATCGTTCCAGTTGATGATTGTGTTAAAGCTCATGGCCATCACTCCATCATCTTCTCAATTGGCAGCACCAGAATTGAGCTTGCGCCCAGCGCCTTCAGTTTTTCCATGGTCTCCCAGAACAGGGTTTCGCTACTGACCATGTGCATGGCGACGCGCTGCTGGTCACCGGCCAGAGGCAGGATGGTCGGGCGCTCTGCGCCTGGCAGCAGGGCAATGACCTCATCAAGACGTTCGGTTGGCGCGTGCATCATGATGTATTTCGATTCACGGGCCTGAATCACGCCCTGAATACGGGTCAGCAGTTTGTCGATCAGCTGCTGTTTCGCATCGGCCATTTCGCCGTCGCGCTGGATAAGGCACGCTTTGGAGCGGTAAATCACTTCCACTTCGCGCAGACCGTTCGCTTCCAGCGTGGCGCCCGTAGAGACGAGGTCACAGATGGCGTCAGCCAGACCCGCGCGCGGCGCCACCTCAACAGAGCCGTTCAGCAGGCAGGATTTAAACTGCACGCCTTTCTGATCCAGGTAACGTTTTAACAGGTGAGGGTAGGAGGTGGCGATACGCTTGCCGTTCAGCGCGGCCGGGCCGTCCCAGGCTTCATCGACAGGCGTGGCCAGCGACAGGCGGCAGCCGCCGAAGTCCAGACGACGCAGGGTAAAATAGCGTGGATCTTCACCCTGGGCACGGCGGGTAAGGAGCTCTTCTTCCAGCACGTTTTCACCGATGATGCCGAGGTCAACAACGCCATCCATCACGAGGCCGGGAATATCGTCATCACGCACGCGCAGAATGTCGATGGGCATATTTTCAGCCAGGGCAATCAGGCGCTGGGTGTGCAGGTTGATTTTAATCCCGCAGCGGGCGAGCAGTTCGCGTGAATCATCACTCAAACGGCCTGATTTTTGAATAGCTATGCGTAAACGTGAGTTATCTAACATTCTGTTTTCCTCGTTAACCTGTTTTAACCTGTCTGAATTTGGTCCAAAAAAAAGCCCCCGGAAGAAGATCTTCCGGGGGCTTTTTCATGCGTTCATGCACCACTGGAAGATCCAAACGTCTTCCAGCACACATCGCCTGAAAGACTAGTCAGGATGATGGTGATGATGGTGGTGTTTAAATTGAACGCGTGTCATAAAATTCTCGATGAATGCTTATTCATTTGATGTCTTTTAACCTAAACCAGTTGTATGACTGATTGCAAGGGCTTTTTTTGATCATTAATTCATTTCATATTGACGCTATGAATTGTGTGTTCTGCCGGGCTGGCGTAGCCTTAAGAAAGACGAGTAAAAGTCAGGAGAATTCGCATGAAAAAGGTCGCGATTGTCGGTTTAGGTTGGCTGGGAATGCCGCTGGCGATGTCATTAGCCGCAAAAGGCTGGCAGGTGACCGGAAGCAAAACCACGGCGGATGGGGTAGAAGCGGCGCGCATGTGCGGTATTGACGGCGTCGAGCTGCGTCTGGAACCCGAACTGGTGTGTGATGCTGACGATCTGGACACGCTGATGAACGTTGATGCGCTGGTGATTACGTTACCGGCACGGCGCAGTGGCCCGGGCGAATCATTTTATCTGCAGGCGATGCAGGAGATTGTCGACAGCGCGCTGGCGCATCACGTCCCACGCATTATTTTTACCAGCTCAACCTCGGTCTACGGCGATGTTGACGGCGTGGTGAAAGAGACCTCTGAGCGTCATCCCGTTACCGCGAGCGGTAAAGTGCTGAAAGAGCTGGAAGACTGGCTGCATCATCTTCCCGGCACCCAGGTCGATATTGTACGGCTGGCAGGTCTGGTTGGCCCCGGACGACATCCAGGGCGCTTCTTCGCGGGAAAATCCGCGCCAGACGGACAACATGGCGTCAATCTTGTGCATCTTGATGACGTAATTGCCGCAATAGAACTACTCTTACAGGCTCCAAAAGGTGGGCACATCTATAATATATGTGCGCCTTCTCATCCAGCGCGTAGCACGTTTTACCCGCTGATGGCACGCCAGCTGGGTCTGGTTCCGCCTGTTTTTGGTGAAGCAAAGGACGAAAGTAAAGGCAAAATTGTTGATGGCAATCGCATTTGTCATGAGCTGGGGTTTGAGTATCAATATCCCGATCCGCTGGTGATGCCGATGGAATAAGTTTCTCAGCGGAAACGATCGCACACCGGAAGGGGGCGAACATGAAACCGCTGCTGGATGTTCTTATTATTCTGGATGCACTGGAAAAAGAGGGGAGCTTTGCCGCTGCTTCGGCAAAGCTCTTCAAAACCCCGTCGGCGCTGAGCTATACCGTTCATAAACTGGAAAGCGATCTTAATATCCAGATCCTCGATCGCTCTGGTCACCGCGCCCGTTTTACCCGTACCGGGCAGATGCTGCTGGAGAAGGGGCGCGACGTCCTGCATACCGTTCGCGAACTGGAAAAACAGGCCGTCAAACTGCACCAGGGATGGGAGAACGAACTGGTCATCGGCGTTGATGATACTTTTCCGTTTTCTCTTCTGACGCCGCTGATTGAGGAGTTCTATCAGCACCACAGCGTAACCCGATTAATCTTCATTAATGGCGTGCTGGGCGATTCATGGGATGCCTTAACTCAGGGCAGGGCAGATATTTTTGTCGGTGCGCTGCATGAACCGCCCCAGTTAAGCGATTTCGGTTTCGCCCGGCTGGGTGTGCTGGAGCAGGTTTTCGCCGTCGCGCCACACCATCCGCTCGCGCAGGAGCCGGAACCCCTTAACCGGCGCACGATTAAAGGCTACCGCGCCATTGTGGTCGGTGACAGCTCGCGTCCCGACTGTGCGGCCTCCACGCAGTTGCTTGATGAGCAGGAGGCGATCACGGTGTTCGACTATAAAACCAAGCTGGAGCTGCAAATCAGTGGCCTGGGGTGCGGCTATTTACCCCGCTATCTGGCGCAGCGGTTTTTAGACAGCGGTGCGCTTGTTGAAAAACAGGTGCTTGCACAAAGCAGCAATGAATCGGTGTGGGTCGGCTGGAATGAACAAACTGCGGGGCTGGCAAGTGCCTGGTGGCGGGACGAAATTTTAGCAAATAGTGCTATTGCTGCCGTTTACTCGCAAAGCAGCGTCGAGAAATCAGCCAGTTAGAAAAAAGAAAATCGCCCCGGGCGTTGCAAAGTATTGCCTTTTGTATCCGATGTGGGGCAAAATGCGCCGCTGCAACCAAATGAATAATCGACGATATAAAAGGCGTCGGTTATTTTTTTTTGCACGTATGAAACGAAACTAAAAACCAAGAGGCCGGGCTTCGTACCGGATAGATATTTACTAAAATCCGACAGTTGTTGTCGCTGAGGAATACAGAAATGGGGCAATTTTTCGCTTACGTGGCGGTTATCACCGTAAAGGAGAATAACTATGTCGCATAACGCAACTCCAAACACCTCTCGCGTGGAATTACGTAAAACCCTTACGTTAGTTCCGGTTGTTATGATGGGCCTTGCCTATATGCAGCCAATGACGCTGTTCGATACATTCGGTATCGTATCAGGCCTCACAGACGGTCATGTGCCGACGGCTTACGCCTTCGCACTGATTGCGATCCTCTTTACCGCGCTGAGCTACGGTAAACTGGTCCGTCGCTATCCGTCTGCCGGTTCCGCCTACACCTACGCCCAGAAATCCATCAGCCCGACCGTTGGCTTTATGGTGGGCTGGTCTTCGCTGCTCGACTATCTGTTCGCGCCGATGATCAACATTCTGCTGGCTAAAATTTATTTTGAAGCACTGGTGCCGTCGATCCCTTCGTGGATGTTCGTCGTGGCGCTGGTGGCCTTTATGACGGCGTTCAACCTGCGCAGCATCAAGTCCGTTGCGAACTTTAACTCCGTTATTGTTGTGCTTCAGGTCATCCTGATTGCCGTGATTCTGGGCATGGTTATCTTTGGTGTCTTCCACGGTGAAGGTGCAGGTACCCTGGCGAGCAGCAAGCCTTTCTGGTCTGGTGATGCGCATGTGATCCCGATGATTACCGGGGCAACCATTCTGTGCTTCTCCTTTACCGGTTTTGACGGCATCAGCAACCTGTCTGAAGAGACCAAGGACGCAGAGCGTGTTATCCCGCGTGCTATCTTCCTGACGGCGCTGATTGGTGGTCTGATCTTTATCTTTGCGACCTACTTCCTGCAGCTGTACTTCCCGGATATCTCTCGCTTTAAGGATCCGGATGCCTCTCAGCCAGAAATTATGCTCTACGTGGCGGGTAAAGCGTTCCAGGTTGGCGCGTTGATCTTCTCCACCATCACGGTACTGGCATCCGGCATGGCCGCGCACGCAGGCGTTGCACGTCTGATGTATGTAATGGGTCGTGACGGCGTATTCCCGAAAAGCTTCTTCGGCTACGTTCACCCAACCTGGCGTACGCCGGCGATGAACATCATCCTGGTCGGCGCTATTGCTCTGCTGGCGATTAACTTTGACCTGGTGATGGCAACTGCGCTGATTAACTTCGGTGCGCTGGTGGCGTTCACCTTTGTTAACCTGTCGGTTATTTCTCAGTTCTGGATCCGTGAAAAGCGTAATAAAACGCTGAAAGACCACTTCCAGTATCTGTTCCTGCCGATGTGTGGTGCGCTGACCGTGGGTGCGCTGTGGGTTAACCTGGAAGAGAGTTCCATGGTGCTTGGCCTGATTTGGGCGGGTATCGGCCTGGTTTACCTGGCGTGCGTCACGAAGAGCTTCCGTAACCCGGTTCCTCAGTATGAAGACGTTGCGTAAGAACTAAGTAAAAAAAAACCGGAGACCATCGCCTCCGGTTTTTTTTCGCCCAAAATCTGTCAGACGATTTCCTGCGCATACTGATACAGCGCTTTTAACAGCGCCTGCTTTTCAGCATTTCCTTCATACTGGCTATACAGCATCTCCAGCTCCTGCGCGTAGCTCTGCAGAAACTCCGGTGTAAACACATGACGACGATGCTGAAGCCAGCGCGCCTGTTCGGTTTCATCCAGCGTTCCAGGATAGTTGCGCGCGCGATAATTAAACATCAGTTTTTCGATACGTGCGTCCGCGAAGGTAATATCCAGCGCGGGTAAGTTACGCGGTTCGGTTTGCAGAACAATATTCATTGCCGCACGGTCTGCGTCGCTGAAAAAGCCGTTGTACAGCTGCGCATCGACGTTGTCTGACGGAACAAAGGGTTCGGCTTCGGCAAAGATCGCCACCGCTTTCTCACGCACCTGCGGGTTTTCACGCAGCACCTTGAGGTTATCCAGGCAACGCTGACGGTTAATCCCCAGCCTGTCGGCATCCTCTGCGCGCAGCGTATTGGCCTGGGCCAGGACCGGACATTTATTGATATGGACCAGTTTGACCGGCACCGCGGGCAGATCGCCGAGTTCATCTTTCGGGGTATAGAGCCGTTCGCGCAGCGTATCGCTGTCGAGATCGAGCAGCGGTGTAATATCACCGGCTAAATCCACCATAATCACGGCATTACGGTTATCCGGATGCCAGGCCAGCGGTGCGACCCAACTGGTATTGCCGCGCCAGGCGCCAAACATACCGGAGATATGCACCAGCGGTTTCATCTGCGGCACATCAATCAGCGTGGTGAGTTTCTGCTTGCTGCGGTGGGTCAGCAGATAGTCAAACAGCCGTGGCTGAGCGGCTTTTACCAGCTTTGCCATAGCAATGGTGGCGTAGACATCGGCCATCGCATCGTGGGCATTACTGTGCTCAATACCGTTTGCACGCGTCAGGTGTTCCAGTCTGAAGCTCGGCAGCCCTTCATCATTCTCAGGCCAGTTGATGCCTTCCGGGCGCAGCGCATAGCAGGCACGCATAATGTCGAGCAAATCCCAGCGCGAGTTGCGGTTCTGCCAGCTCCAGGCATAAGGATCGTAGAAGTTGCGGTAGAAGATATTGCGCGTCACTTCGTCATCGAAACGGATGTTGTTGTAACCGACCACGCAGGTATTCGGGACGGTGAACAGGTCGTGAATGCGCCGGGCGAATGCGGCCTCGTTCACGCCTTTGTCCCGGGCTTCCTGTGGGGTGATCCCGGTGACCATTACCGCGCCGGGCTGGGGCAGGTAGTCATCGGCCGGCTTACAGTAAAAGACCTCAGGCTCGCCAATGATGTTGAATTCATCGTCGGTACGGATGGCCGCAAACTGTGCCGGTCTATCCAGCGCCGGGTGGGTGCCAAAGGTTTCGTAGTCGTGGAACAAAAATGTAGGGCGCGCGGCTGAATCAGACACCAGTAATACCATCCTGTTAAAAAATGACGTCTCTATGGTAAACGATCGTGCAGGTCAGTCCGAATAAAAAGCGCCATCACCGTGCAAATTTGCGAGGCCGCTTCAGCGTAAAATCTGCTTTCTGTCACATTTTTTTGCAATTAAGCCAGGTAACGACAACAGAACTCCCGTAAAAAGGTCATCGATTTTTAATGACCTGAGGATATACCGTTGAAACGCCGTCTGTTTATTGCTGTTTCTTTACTCGCTTCGAGTGTCTCTTCTGCCTTCGCGGCCGATCCGCTGGATTTTTCGCCGCAGCCTCCGGCCATTCAGGCGGGCTCCTGGGTGCTAATGGATTACACGACTGGTCAGATCTTAACGGCGGGCAACGAACATCAACAACGTAATCCGGCGAGCCTGACCAAGCTGATGACGGGCTACGTTGTCGATCGGGCCATCGACAGCCACCGCATTACCCCGGATGACATCGTTACCGTTGGCCGCGACGCGTGGGCAAAAGGGAACCCGGTGTTTGAAGGATCGTCGCTGATGTTCCTGAAAGAGGGCGATCGCGTCTCGGTGCGTGACCTGAGCCGTGGACTGATTGTGGATTCCGGTAACGACGCCTGCGTGGCGCTGGCGGATCACGTAGCGGGTGGTCAGCCGCAGTTTGTGAAGATGATGAACGACTATGTACAAAAGCTGAACCTGCGCGATACCCACTTTGAAACCGTCCACGGTCTGGACGCGCCGGGCCAGCACAGCTCTGCCTATGACCTGGCCGTGCTCTCCCGGGCTATCATTCACGGCGAGCCAGAGTTCTACCATATGTACAGCGAAAAGAGCCTTACCTGGAACGGGATCACCCAGCAAAACCGTAACGGCCTGCTGTGGGATAAAACCATGAACGTTGATGGCCTGAAAACGGGGCACACGTCGGGAGCGGGCTTTAACCTGATTGCGTCAGCGGTTGACGGTCAGCGTCGTTTAATCGCGGTGGTGATGGGCGCTGACAGCCCGAAAGGGCGTGAGGAACAGGCCCGGAAGCTGCTGCACTGGGGGCAGCAGAACTTTGATACGGTGCAGATCCTGCATAACGGCAAAAAAGTGGGAACAGAGCGTATCTGGTACGGCGATAAAGAGCAGGTGGAACTGGGCACCGACCAGGATTTCTGGCTGGCCTTGCCTAAAACAGAAGTTCCTAACATCAAAGCCAAGTACGTGCTGGATAAAAAAGAGCTGGAAGCGCCGATTGCGGCTCATCAGCGGGTAGGGGAAATCCAGCTTTACGATCGTGACAAAGTCGTGGCGCACTGGCCGCTGGTGACGCTCGAAGCGGTGAATAAAGGCGGCCTCTTCTCCCGTCTGAGCGATTATCTGCATCACACGCTGTAACGGCCTGCGTTAAAGCTCATGAGCAGACTGGCGCGGTTGCGAGTCTGCTCACATAATAAACACTCCTCGTTTGCTGAACAGTTAAAACCTGCTTTATAGTGTATAAATATACAGTAATAAAAGGAGGCAGCATGGACTACAGCATCAAGCAGCAACAGAAACGTAAAATCGCCGGCTTTCATCTGGTCGGGCCGTGGGACAAAACGGTAAAACAGGGCTTCGAACAGTTAGTCATGTGGGTGGATGGACGTCACATTCAGCCGCTGGAGTGGGTTGCGGTTTACTACGATAATCCGGACGAGGTCCCGGCAGAAAAATTGCGCTGTGACACGGCCGTAACGGTACCGGACGATTTTGTCATTCCTGAAAACAGCGAAGGCGTCATGATGACGGAAATCGCCGCTGGAGAGTATGCGGTGGCGACGGCGCGCGTTGAAAACCATGACTTCGCGACCCCATGGAACCAGTTCTTTAATTCCCTCTTGCAGGACAACAGCTACCAGATGGCCCCTAAACCCTGCTTCGAGCGCTACCTTAATGATGGTAACGCGGACGGTTACTGGGACATCGAAATGTATATTGGTGTAGAGCACAAAGCCGGTTAAGCCTGGTTATTACAGGGTTTTTCAGCCGGGTGTGATCCGCCCGGCTGAAAACACAGTACAATTGTGATTTGCCCTGTAGCTGGAGAGCGGGTGTGCGTCCCGACAAATCATTAACCCCTTTTGAAATTCGTCTGTACAAACACTACCGCGTGGTACATGGGTGCCGTATCGCGCTGGCCTTTGTGTTGACGTTTGTGCTGGTTCGTTTGCTGGATGTTCCTGAGGGAACATGGCCGCTTATCACGCTGGTGGTCGTGATGGGGCCTATTTCGTTCTGGGGGAACGTTGTTCCACGCGCCTTCGAGCGCATTGGCGGTACCGTTTTAGGCTCTGCCCTGGGGCTTATCGCGCTGAAGCTTGAGCTTATCTCGTTTCCGGTTATGTTGATCTGGTGCGGTGCCGCGATGTTCCTTTGCGGCTGGCTGGCTTTAGGCAAAAGGCCCTATCAGGCGCTGCTGATTGGTATCACGCTGTCGGTGGTGGTCGGTGCACCGGCGGGGGATATGACGACTGCCCTGTGGCGAAGCGGGGACGTTATCCTCGGCTCACTGCTGGCTATGCTCTTTACCGGCATCTGGCCACAGCGTGCTTTTCTGCACTGGCGTATTCAGATGGCTAACTATGTCACCGCATTCAACCGTGTCTATCAGGCCGGATTTTCCCCTAACCTGGTTGAACGTCCCCGGCTGGAAAAACATCTGCAAACGATCCTCAACGATGTGGTCAGGATGCGCGGGCTGATTACCCCGGCCAGCAAAGAAACCCATATCCAGAAATCCATTTTCGAAGCCATTCAGACGGTAAGCCGCAATCTGGTATGCATGCTTGAGTTGCAAATCAACGCGCACTGGGCTTCTCGTCCCAGCCACCTTTTAATGCTCAACGCCCATACCTTAAAAGAGACGCAGCAGATGACGCAGCAAACGCTGTTGACCATCGCCCACGCGCTTTATGAAGGTAACCCGCAGCCCATCCTGGCGAACAGTGAACGTCTGAATGAGATCGTTGCGGAGCTGAAGCAGTTAATGAATGAGCGTCAGAGCGATAACGTTGCGGAAACGCCTATTCATGGTTATGTCTGGCTGAGTATGGAGCTGGCGCGGCAGCTGGAGCTACTGTCGCATCTCATTTGCCGGGCGCTGCGCAAATAAAGAGCAGCTATCTCCATATGTGACGCCTGCTGCTTCGATTCAGCATCAATTGGGGTTATGATAGCTTTAAACGATATACTCATTGTCATTCGCAGCCGCTGTCAGTAAGGTTATTGTTACAACGGTTGCTTTAACGAATCCGAATCTCACATTATCAGGGGTGTAAAAATGGAAACTACCAAGCCTTCGTTCCAGGATGTTCTGGAATTCGTCCGCCTGTTCCGCCGCAAAAACAAACTGCAGCGTGAAATCCAGGACGTTGAGAAGAAGATCCGTGACAACCAGAAACGTGTCCTGCTGCTCGATAACCTGAGCGACTACATCAAGCCAGGCATGAGCGTTGAGGCTATTCAGGGCATCATCGCCAGCATGAAGAGCGACTACGAAGACCGCGTTGATGACTACATCATCAAAAACGCTGAGCTGTCTAAAGAACGCCGTGATATCTCCAAGAAACTGAAAGTAATGGGCGAAATCAAAAACGGTGAAGCCAAAAGCGAGTAATCGCCGATGAATACAAAAAAGGCTCTCTGGTGACAGAGAGCCTTTTTTATTACGCAGTACGCGGCTGTAGCTGATAAATCCAGGCGTTGACCTGTTTTCCATGCGGCGTGGTCACATTGACCTCAACCCGATCGTAGCCGTCTTCAAATTCGTCCAGCATTGGCCAGTGTGCACTCAGGCTATCAGAGATAAACAGAAAGCCCTCCACGCGTGGGCCGTCCGGATGCAGCACTATCCCCGGAAAATCTGCCGCCGCGCCCCAGCCACGTTCGTAAAACGTCCCGGTGACAAAACCGGCCTGCCATTCGCCACCGATGTTTTCAAGAATATGTGCATTCGCGTGACCCGGGCGTAGCGTGCCGTAGACAAACAGAGCGTTCATTTTCCCTCACCAGCAAAGCAAAAAGCCTGCTATAAAAGCAGGCTTTTTAAATTTGGCTCCTCTGACTGGACTCGAACCAGTGACATACGGATTAACAGTCCGCCGTTCTACCGACTGAACTACAGAGGAATCGTTGTGGAGGCTTATCTTAGCGGCGAAAAAAGTTTTGTCAAACCTGATCTTAGCGATTAGCGATCGATTGATGATTCTGTCGACAGTTTGTTGTAAATCCACACATCTTTTTATGGAAAATACTTTGCAGGTTTAGCATTTCTCCCCCATCATTTGAAATGGAGTTTCAACTTTCTCGTTAAGGTCCATTTTGAACGTCACTGCCCCTCTACGCCAGGTGATTATGCGCACGCCATGGTATGCAAAGCGTAAAAGCTATCGTGTTCTGTTCTGGCGTGAAATCACCCCCCTTGCCGTGCCTATTTTCCTGGAAAACACCTGCGTTCTGTTGATGGGGGTGCTGAGTACCTTCCTGGTCAGCTGGCTGGGTAAAGAGGCGATGGCCGGTGTCGGGCTGGCGGACAGCTTTAACATGGTGGTTATTTCTTTTTTTGCCGCCATTGACCTCGGGACGACGGTTGTCGTCGCCTTTAGCCTCGGTAAGCTCGATCCTAAACGTGCGCGCGAGGCTGCCCGACAGTCGCTGATGATCATGACCATTTTCTCGATCGTGCTGGCGGCGGTGATCCACTATTTCGGCAGGGAAATTATCGATTTTGTCGCCGGTGAGGCCACAAATGAGGTTAAAGACCTCGCGCTGACCTACCTGGAAATGACGGTCCTGAGTTATCCGGCTGCAGCCATCGCGCTGATTGGCAGCGGCGCGCTGCGCGGGGCGGGCAACACCAAAATTCCGTTGCTGATAAACGGCGGGATGAACATCCTGAATATCATTATCAGCAGCGTGCTGATCTACGGCGTCTTCTCCTGGGACGGGCTCGGGTTCGTGGGTGCCGGGCTGGGGTTAACGATTTCACGTTATATCGGCGCGGCCGCCATTCTCGGGGTGCTGATGGCGGGGATCACGCCGTCACTGCGCCTTACGCTGAAGAGCTATTTCCGCCCCTTTAACTTCGCCATTATCTGGGAAGTGATGGGAATTGGTATTCCCGCCAGTATTGAATCCGTGTTGTTTAACGGGGGCAAGCTGTTGACGCAAATGTTTGTCGCCGGGATGGGGACTGACGTTATCGCCGGTAACTTTATTGCCTTCTCCATCGCCTCCCTGATAAACCTGCCGGGCAACGCCCTCGGTTCGGCGTCGACCATCATCACTGGTAAACGGCTGGGGAAAGGGCAGATAGGGCAGGCGGAACGGCAGTTGCGGCACGTCTTCTGGCTGTCAACCATTGGCCTGACGCTGATCGCCTGGGGAAGCGCCCCCTTTGCCGGGCTTATGGCCTCTTTTTATACCCACGAAGATGATGTCAAAGAGGTCGTTAAGATCCTGATCTGGCTGAACGCGGCCTTTATGCCCATCTGGGCGGCTTCATGGGTTCTGCCTGCCGGGCTGAAAGGGGCACGCGATGCACGCTTCGCGATGTGGGTGTCGATGCTCGGCATGTGGGGTTGCCGTGTGGTGGTGGGTTACACGCTCGGGGTCATGCTTGGCATGGGGGTAGTCGGCGTCTGGCTGGGGATGTTCCTTGACTGGGCGGTGCGTGGGGCGTTGTTCTACTGGCGTATGGTCAGTGGGCGCTGGCTCTGGAAATACCCGCGAATAAAACAGGAACCAACGACCACAGAATCAACAGAATGCCTGACAAATGCGCGAAGTGGAGAATAATTCGGCAAACAGTCAGAAATATGCATTCTGCCTTTGACATCATCGGGGAGCATCGATAATATGCGCCCCGTTCACACGATTCCTCTGTAGTTCAGTCGGTAGAACGGCGGACTGTTAATCCGTATGTCACTGGTTCGAGTCCAGTCAGAGGAGCCAAATTTAAAAAGCCTGCTTTTATAGCAGGCTTTTTGCTTTTCTGCGTTCTGAAAAAGTCCGATGCGACGGGCTTACAGCCGGGTCAGGCGAAACCGCCGCCCGGCATCCACCTGATATTTCTAGTGGTTAACCCCAACCGGCATCGTCGCCTCAAGCAACCATTGCCGCGCGTCGCTGTCGACCAACGGTAACAGGGCCTCACGCACCTGCTGATGATACTCATCCAGCCACTGTTTTTCCTGTTCGTTCAACAGCTGTAACTCGACCTGGCTCAGGTCGATCGGGATCAGCGTCAGTGAGGAAAACGTGCAGAATCCCGGACGGCTTTCGACTATCTCCACCTGGTTTTCAATGCGGATCCCATGGCTGTCCGCCAGATAATATCCAGGCTCGATAGTCATGATGGTGCCGGCCACCAGGGGCCACGGGTTAACCTTTTTGGCGAGACGATGCGGGTTCTCATGGATAAGCAACTGATGTCCTACGCCATGCCCTGTCCCGTGATCGTAATCCAGCCCCATTTCCCACAACGGGCGACGCGCGAAGGCATCAAGCTGATGGCCCTGGCTGCCGGAGGGAAACTGTAAGGTTATCAACGACAGGAACCCTCTCAGTACGGCGGTGTAGTGCAACTTCTGCTGTGACGGCACGCTACCCCATGCCAGCGTACGCGTGGCGTCAGTGGTGCCGTTATGGTACTGACCGCCGGAATCATTAAGGTAAAAATGATGATGACCGATGGACTTATTGCTGGCTTCGCTTGAGTGATAGTGGCACATCGCCGCATTACTGGAGGAGGCGGAGATGGTGGCAAAACTTTGCTCAATAAATCCAGGCTGCTGTTTACGGAACGCAAGCTGCTGCGCCTGCGCTTCCAGCTCCGTCAGCGGTTTTCCCGCCGCCTCACGCAGGGGGACTTCACGGCTTAGCCAGGCCAGGAAATTTACCCAGGCAGCACCGTCCTGGTGATGACACTCGCGGTACCCGGCAAGTTCGACCGGGTTTTTAGTGGCTTTCATCAGAGTGATGGGATCGGTTCGCCAGGCTATTTCGCCCTCTGGCTCAATGGCAAAGCGCAGGGCGACCGGCGCGGAATCGGCATCAACCATCACCCGCTTACCTTGTGACAGGCGCTGACAGCGTTCGATAAAGGCATCCTGTGGCGCAATCCTGAACGCGTTTCTCACGCTCTCGGGTAGCTCGCTAAGCTTATTGTCGTTAACAAACCACTCCACGCTACCGTCACGGTCAAGAAGGGCAAAGGAGAGGGGAACAGGACTGGATGGAATGTCGGCGCCACGCACGTTCAACAGCCAGGCGATGTTATCCGGCAGAGTCACGGCCAGATAATCGGCATCGTGTGCGGCCAGCACGGCGGCAACGCGCTGGCGTTTGGCGAGGCTGCTTTCGCCACTGACCTCCACCGGCATTTCTCGAATACGTCCCGCCGGCGCGGCAGGGCGATCGTGCCATAAGGTATCAAACGGCGACTTACTGAGCGGAACCAGTTCACAGGGTGTTGCAGACAGTTGCCCGAACTCCGTATTGGTCATCAGCAGTGCTTCAAACCCAATACGCATGCCGGCCCCGGCGTTGGCTGTGAGCCATTCGGCCAGCGGTTCATTGTGCAGATGGTGGATTTCAATTTCATCCATATTGACCTGAAGGCGAGCCTGAACCTGATAGCGGCCATCGACAAACAGCAGGGCTGTGTTTTTCAGTATCAGCGCCAGACCTGCGGAGCCATCAAAGCCTGTCAGCCAGGCCAGCTTTTCATCGTACGGCGCGCAATACTCACTCTGCCAGGCATCCGCGCGCGGCACGATCATGCCATCAAGATTGTTTTCCTGTAGCCATCGGCGCAGGGCCGATAAGCGTGATGGGGTGTGCATGGTTATTCCTTGTTCTGGTTAGCGGAATGGCGGCTCGTTGAAGGTACGTAATTTACGGGAATGCAGCCTGTCACCTTCCGCACGCAGTAAATCAATGGCGCGAATGCCGATTTGCAGATGTTCGGAGATAGCCCCTTCATAGAAACGGTTGGCCTGACCCGGAAGCTTAATTTCGCCGTGCAGCGGTTTGTCGGAAACGCACAGCAGCGTGCCGTAAGGGACACGGAAGCGATATCCCTGTGCGGCGATGGTGGCGCTTTCCATATCAATCGCGACGGCACGGCTGAGATTGAAACGCAGCGCGGAGGCGGAGTAACGCAGTTCCCAGTTGCGGTCATCCGTCGTCACTACCGTACCGGTACGCAGACGCTGTTTAACTTCTTCACCCGGCATACCGCTCACCTCTTTGGTGGCGTCATACAGCGCACGCTGCACTTCGGCGATGCTCGGGATAGGAATATCCGGTGGAAGCACAGCGTCAAGCACATGGTCATCACGCAGATAGGCGTGTGCCAGCACGTAGTCGCCAATCAGTTGGCTTTCACGCAGGCCGCCGCAGTGTCCAATCATCAGCCACACGTCCGGGCGCAATACCGCCAGATGGTCGCAGATGGTTTTGGCATTTGACGGACCAACCCCGATGTTAATTAAGGTGATCCCCTGGCCGTCAGCGGTGATCAGGTGCCAGGCAGGCATCTGGTGTTTTTTCCACGCCAGGTCGGAGATGGCCTGCTCGGGTGCCTCGGTTTCCGCGGTGATCCAGATCCCGCCGGCGCAGGACAGCGCGATGTAAGGGCTATCCGGGTCGAGGATCTGGCTACAGCCCCAACGGACAAACTCGTCGACATAGCGGGTGTAGTTGGTAAACAGTACAAAGGGCTGGAAATGGTCGACGGGCGTCCCGGTGTAGTGACGCAGGCGCGCCAGAGAGAAATCCACGCGGCGGGCATCAAAGTGCGACAGCGGTGAAAATTCTGCCGGGTGGTAGATACCATCCGCCGTCTCATCGCCAATCTGCGACAGCTCGGTGGTCGGGAAATGGCGCGTCAGCCCCGCGCTCATGGAGCGGTCAAGGGTTAATGCTGAACCGTCAATCACATACGGATACGGGATCTCATGCTGTGAAGGTTCAACGGCAATGTGCGCGCCGTAATCCTGATACAACAGCGTGAGTTGCTCTTCAAGATAAGGGCGGAACAGTGCAGGGCGGGTGACGGTGGTGCTGTAGCAGCCGGAGTGGGTAAAGCGTGCGTAGGCGCGCGTTTTCGGCGTGTTAGTCGCGCTGCCGTCCCAGGTGACGGAAAGCGATGGATAAACAAAAAGGCCCTTACTTCTGGCCTTTTCGTCGGGGAGTTTCCCTGTTTCGATATACTCACTGATGGCGCTGCGCAGCGCGTTGACGGACTGTTCATACAGTGCATCGAGTTTTTCCAGTGCCTGAGCCGGGGTCAGGCTGGAGCCCTTATTATTCATCTCTGTCTCCTTGTTCCACAGGTGTGCGACTCTACCCGATAGTATGTCACACGCCTGTGAAACAAAAGTGAGATCAGGTGTGGCTCGTCTCTTTCATCAATAGCGCCGTCGCTGCTGACAGCAGGCAACCGGCCAGCAGATAAAGTGCCACACTATGCCAGTTGCCGCCGGAGAAGGTCACCAGCGCGGCGGCAATAAATGGCGTAAACCCGCCGCCGACCACGCTTGCCACCTGATAGCCTACGCCCGCGCCGCTGTAGCGATAGCTCGCCCCGAACAGTTCGGTAAACATGGGCTGCTGCACGCAGACCACCATATCGTGGGCGATGTTAGCGAGCATGATGGCAAAGAAGACAATCCAGAAGATCGACTGTGCCTCCAGTGCCATGAAGAACGGCCAGGCGCTGAGGGTGCCAATCAGCGCCCCGGTGATATAGACGCGACGGCGACCAAACCTGTCCGCCAGCCAGGCGAAGCAGGGGATAGTCAGGCAGCTGATCCCGCCGACCAGCAGGCCAATGTTCAGGAACAGCTCGCGGGGCAGACCGAGATTTTGCGTTGAATAATTGAGGGCAAAGGCGGTCACGATATACATCGTCAGCAGTTCGCACAGGCGCAGGGCGATAATTTTCAGAAAAGCGCCAGGATGCCGGACAAGCGCTTCCATCACTGGAAGCCGTTTTCTGGCAACGGGCGGTTCTTGCCGCTGTTGTTCGAACTCAGCAGATTCCTCCATGCCGTTGCGGATCCACAGTGCAGCGACAACCAGCACGATGCTGAAGATAAACGGAATGCGCCAGCCCCAGCTCAGGAATTGTTCATCGGTGGTGAAGTGGCTCATCAGCGACACCAGCCCGGTGGAGAGCAGCAGACCTACGCCATAGCCCACCTGCACGCCGCTGCTGTAAAACGCTTTCTTGTTCTTCGGGGCACTCTCAACGGATAACAGCGCCGCGCCACCCCATTCGCCGCCTACCGCGAAGCCCTGAATGGCGCGCAGCGTAACCAGCAGCACCGGCGCCCACCAGCCAATGGTGGAAAATGAAGGGAGAACGCCAATCAGCGCGGTGGCGATGCCCATCATCCAGACGGTGAGCATCAGCATGCGTTTGCGTCCGAGACGGTCACCGAAGTGGCCGAAGATCACTCCGCCCAGTGGACGAAACAGGAAGCCGACGCCAAAGGTGGCAAACGCGGCGAGCGTACCCATTGCCGGGCTAATCTGGGGGAAGAATTCGCGGTTAAACACCAGCGCGGCAGTAATGCCGTAAAGCAGAAAATCATACCAGTCGACGACGGCACCCGCGAAGCTGCCGAGGGCTGCGCGGCGGGCACGATTGAGCGAAGGTGTCTCCTCGTTGGGATGTGTGGAGGTGAGAGTGGAGTCCATAGTTGTCCTGTCTGCACGTATTTCTAATTATTGGTATAAGAAAAGGTCACTCACATAGCCACCGTCATATAAACGGAACGTATGAGACTACCGCGCCAGGGCGCGTGTGCAAACTGATTTTATTTCCTGATGGGTAATGCAAAGTGGCTACGCTATGCTTAGCAAATCGAGGTGCGACTGAGGAAGGGAATATGTGTCGTATAAATGTGTTGAGTTGTCTTGCTGCATTACTTATCAGCCAGAGCGTTCAGGCGGTAAGTTATCCTTTACCGCCGACAGGCAGTCGGCTGGTGGGCACTTCGCAAACCATTACCGTGCCGGATCACAATACGCTACCGCTCGAAGCGTTTGCCGCGCAATACGGGCAGGGTCTGAGCAATATGCTGGAAGCGAACCCGGGCGTGGATCCTTTTTTGCCTAAATCCGGTACGCGACTGGTGATACCCCAGCAGCTGATTTTGCCTGACACCGTCCGCGAGGGAATTATCGTTAATGCGGCAGAAATGCGCCTCTACTATTACCCACCGGGAAGTAACACTGTTGAAGTGTTACCCATCGGCATTGGTCAGGCCGGGCGCGAAACCCCGCGAAACTGGGTCACAGCGGTAGAACGTAAGCAGGAAGGCCCCACCTGGTCTCCTACGCCGAATACGCGACGCGCCTATGCGGCAGAGGGGAAAACGCTGCCTGCATTCGTGCCCGCCGGGCCCGATAACCCAATGGGACTGTATGCGATTTATATTGGCAGGCTGTATGCCATTCACGGGACAAACTCCAATTTTGGCATCGGACTGCGGGTGAGCCAGGGTTGTATTCGTCTGCGCAATAACGACATTAAATATCTTTTCGATAACGTCCCGGTAGGCACCCGTGTGCAGCTTATCGATCAGCCCGTTAAAGTGACGACAGAGCCGGACGGCAGCCGCTGGGTTGAGGTGCATGAACCGCTATCACGGAACCGGGCGGAATTTGAATCGACCCGGAAAGTGCCTTTGCCGATATCTGCCTCGCTGCGAACCGAGCTTGTCAACGAGGGGGCGGGCGCGGAACTGGAACGTCGGTCAGGGATGCCGGTTAAGCTCGGCAACTGAGGGCAATTTTACCTGCCGCAGAAAAGCAAAAAGCCTGCTATAAAAGCAGGCTTTTCAAATTTGGCTCCTCTGACTGGACTCGAACCAGTGACATACGGATTAACAGTCCGCCGTTCTACCGACTGAACTACAGAGGAATCGTGTGAACGGGGCGCATATTATCGACGTCAGCCGGCCTTGTCAAAGGGTGGATCAACGCCTTTTGATCGTTTGCTGACAAAATCAGCAAAATGGCGTTTTTGACGCCGGAATGCACCGTAATGGTGCGCGCATACCCCTAATGGGGCAGATCATAAACTGCTGTTTCAGTAATAAAACCGCTGCTTATGATTAGCTTTCCTTATTTTCAGCCGCTTAGCGACAAATCAGACCTCTTCGTAAAACTGGCATTCATATTGCAAAACCCTATCAACAATGAAAAGCCAGTACCGGCACAGCATTTCGAACAGGGGGCAAAATGAACTTAAGACGACTGAAATACTTCGTAAAAATCGTCGATATCGGCAGCCTGACTCAAGCGGCGGAAGTGCTGCATATCGCGCAGCCTGCGCTGAGCCAGCAGGTGGCTACTCTGGAAGGCGAGATGGATCAGCAGCTGTTGATCCGCACCAAACGTGGCGTGACGCCAACGGAAGCAGGCAAAATCCTTTATACCCATGCGCGCACCATCCTTCGCCAGTGCGAACAGGCGCAGCTGGCGGTGAATAACGTGGGCCAGACGCTGAGCGGCCACGTATCCATTGGGCTGGCTCCGGGAACGGCCGCGTCCTCTATTACCATGCCGCTGCTGCAGGCCGTCCGCGCAGAGCTGCCAGAAGTACTGGTTTACCTGCATGAGAACAGCGGTTCTGTGCTGAATGACAAACTTCTTAGCGGCCAGCTGGATATGGCGGTGCTGTACGACCGCTCACCGGTGGCCGGGATCACCAGCCAGCCGCTGCTGAAAGAAGATCTCTACCTTGTGGGCACCCGCGACTGTCCGGGGCAGAGCGTCGATCTGACGGCCGTAGCAGAAATGAATCTTTTCCTGCCACGTGACTACAGCGCGGTGCGCGTGCGTGTGGATGAAGCGTTCTCCCTGCGCCGCCTGACGGCAAAAATTATCGGTGAAATTGATTCCATCTCCACGCTAACCGCCGCTATAGCCAGCGGTATGGGTGTGACCGTCCTGCCTGAATCCGCAGCACGTTCGCTGTGCAGCGCGGCAAACGGCTGGATGGCGCGCATCACCACGCCTTCGATGAGCTTACCGCTGTCGCTGAATATGTCCGCGCGCGGATCGCTGTCACCTCAGGCGCAGGCGGTAAAAGAGATTCTGATGTCGCTGGTCAGCAAACCGTCTCTGGAGAACCGTGAGCTGCAGCTGGTGAGTTGATATTCCATAAAAGCATAAGATGCTGGTTTTTATTATTTGTTCTGCAGGTCGGCTGACTCTAACAATAGCGTTATGTCAGATGCGCCGGAGTGAATCGTGAATTTCCAGCAACTTAAAATTATCCGTGAGGCGGCCAGGCGGGACTACAACCTGACCGAGGTCGCCAATATGCTTTATACCTCTCAGTCCGGCGTCAGTCGCCATATCCGCGAGCTGGAAGAAGAACTGGGTATAGAGATTTTTATCCGCCGCGGCAAGCGTCTGCTTGGCATGACGGAGCCGGGAAAAGCCTTGTTGACCATCGCTGAGCGGATCCTCAACGAGGCCAGCAATGTGCGTCGCCTGGCGGATCTCTTTACCAATGACGCCTCGGGCGTCCTCACTATCGCCACCACCCACACCCAGGCGCGTTACAGCCTGCCGCCGGTGATTAAAGCCTTCCGTGAACTTTTCCCTGACGTCCGTCTGGAGCTTATCCAGGGCACACCGCAGGAAATTGACGTGCTGTTGCAAAACGGTGGGGCAGATATCGGCATTGCCAGTGAACGCCTGAGCAACGATCCGCTGCTGGTGGCTTTCCCGTGGTTTCGCTGGTACCACAGTCTGTTACTTCCCGTCGACCATCCGCTGAATCAGGTTACGCCCCTGACGCTGGAAGATATCGCGAAATGGCCACTGATTACCTATCGGCAGGGTATTACCGGACGCTCGCGCATTGATGAAGCCTTTAACCGCAAAGGCTTAACGCCGGATGTGGTGCTGAGTGCACAGGACTCTGATGTGATCAAAACCTACGTCGAGTTGGGGCTGGGCATTGGTCTGGTGGCGGAACAGTCCGGTGGTGAACGCGAGACGGAGAACCTGGTACGACTGGATACGCGTCATCTCTTTGATGCCAATACCGTATGGCTCGGCCTGAAGCGTGGACAACTGCAGCGCAACTATGTGTGGCGCTTTATCGAACTCTGCAACGCCGGGCTGTCCGTGGATGAGATTAAACGTCAGGTGATGGAGCCAGAAGAAGTGGCGATTGATTATCAGATTTAAGCCCCTTATAGCACCCGTCCCCGTCGACAAGAAGCACAAGCCTGCAATTAAAGCAGGCTTTTTTATTGAAACCGTTTAATTTCCTGACCGCTTGTTCTCAAGAATACCCTGATGAATAAAGATACCCTGTGACGTCATAAGATTGTCTTATATTGAAATGTTTCTCATATTTTCCATTGGGTTACATATAAGAATAAAGAAATATGATTCTTTTAGATGAGGATAATATTCGCGTGCAGCAAAAAAAGGGCTGAAAAGCCCCATAACACGCCGAGCGAAGCGTTAACTAAAAGGGTATTTTTTAAATGCCGCCTGGTTTTCGAAAACGTCGGCTACCGCTTGAATCTTTTTAAAATCCCCGGCGTTAACGACGTGAGGGATCATTGACTGAATAAATGTCCAGATAACCGTACTGGTAACAGCAACCTGATCGGCCACCGCGTTTTCCGGGCGTGCTTCCAGCAGCGCGTTCCATTCCCGACAGGCAGCCAGCAGTTGGTCGGTAATACGTTCTATCCACGGATTATGTTGTTTCTCCGCCGGGCGCAGATTGTGTTCGTACACATTTTGCACAGCTTTCTCCGCGGCGGCGAGGATAAAGCCCAGCGTCTGGAGATCGTTCGCCAGTGCATCCGGCGTCACGGGCAGGAGTCTCCGTTCAGGCGCGGCCTGAGCCTCAAAATAATTCAGTATGAGAGACGAGTCCATCAGACGTGTTCCATTTTCCAGAACCAGCGTTGGCGCTTTTACCGCAGGGTTAATCCGGGAAAATTCCTCAAATGTGCTGAATACGGACAACGGCTGGCTTTCAAACGCAACGCCATAAAGTTCCAGGGAGACCGCCACGCGGCGTACATAAGGAGAATCCATCATACCAATCAGCTTTATCATGATTCCCGTTTTCCTGTATGTGTGAAATAACGCTTCATTGAAGATGATAAACAGACATTACAATAAATTCGTTATGGCGAATATCATCAGTATCTTACGGCCTGAGTGAGTATTACTGCCAGATTGGCCGGTTAGCGTTTATCAGGTTCAGTCTATGAGGGCGTGGTTTCATGTCGGATTTTCCACCTATCGCAAGTTTGCGTAGTTTTGAAGCTGTGGCTCGCCTTGGCAGCGTAACGCTTGCGGCGAAAGAGCTTCACGTTACCCATTCCGCCATCAGCCAGCAGATTAAAGTGCTGGAGGAAATGGTGGGGGTGAAGCTGTTTATCCGTCATGGGCGAGGGGTGCAGATCAACGAAGAGGGGCGTCCCTAGGCGTTACAGGTGCGCGAAGCGCTGAATCATATCGCAGATGCCACCCGGTTAGTGCAGGTGAAACCGAGAATACAGGAACTGACGCTGGCGATGGTGCCGTCTTTTGGTTGTCACTGGTTGTTGCCGCGTCTGGAGCAGTTTCGGGAAAAATATCCATACATCACGCTGCGGATCCAGGCCAGTCTGACGATCACCCGCATGCAGCAGGAAGGGATAGATGTGGCGATACGCATGGGGAAAGGTAATTGGGAAGGAAGCGACTGCCATTATCTTTTTTCAGATGAACTGATTGTGGTTGCAGCACCCGGTTATAACGGCGGCGTCCTCCCGGCAACGCCAGCTGAGGTGGCGAAGAGTAAAATCATATTCTCCATGGAGTCGTGGAAAACCTGGTGTTTCAATGCGGGACTGGAAAAAGATATTGTGCCCGGCGGGTTATGCATTAACGACTCAAATTTAGTCCTTGAGTCTGTCAGACTCGGTAAAGGTATCGCGCTGGAGCGTCGCTCTCTGGTACAGGATGCCATCACCCGAGGCGAACGGGTCCAGCTTACCCCTTTCACTGCACCTTATCCCTGGCCTTACTGGCTGGTGACATCGCAGTTAACGGAAGCGAAACCGGAGGTGGCTCTCTTTGGTGAGTGGCTGGATGAGGAAGTGGCGGCCTGGCGTCAGTTGACAGGGCCTGTGGAAAGTAACGGCTAACAGAAAAGCAAAAAGCCTGCTTTAAAAGCAGGCTTTTCAAATTTGGCTCCTCTGACTGGACTCGAACCAGTGACATACGGATTAACAGTCCGCCGTTCTACCGACTGAACTACAGAGGAATCGTGTGAACGAGGCGCATAGTATCGACCTCAGTTCGTCTTGTCAAAGGGGGAAAACGCACTTTTCGTTCGTTTGCCGACAATTTCAGCAAATCGCTGATTTTATAGCAAATTCGCGCTGAAATTACACAGTAAATTGCGCCGCCCGCAGGCGGCGCGCAGGATTAGAACAGTACGGAGTAGTTCAGACCAAACGTACGGCCACGGCCTTTATAAGTATACAGACCTGGTGCACCGTAGGTTGGGCTATACAGCCCCGGCGCACGCTGACCCCAGGCGGTGGTGTAGTCTTTGTCCAGCACGTTTTCCACGCTGAAGCTCACTTTACCCACCGGCAGGTCGTAGCTGCCCAGGAAGTCGACCGTGTTATAGCCATCGATCTTCTTACCGTCGGCATCTGACACGTCAAAGGTCTGCGTACTCTGCACGCGCAGGGTCCAGTCGCCCGGTGCCCAGTTGACCCAGGCGCTGGCTTTCGACGGGCTGGCGCTGTCTACCGTCAGCTTCTCCCATTTACCGTTTTCGCGGGTTTCAGACTTAATGGCGTTAAAGTTCGCGCCGGTGCTCCAGTCGCTGTCGGTGAAGAAATAGTCCACCTGGCCTTCAATCCCGTAGATACGACGTTTGTCGTCTTCCAGGTTGATGGTCATGTCCGTCTTGTTGATGGTGATGGTTTTGTCCGAGAGCGAGTAATACGCCGCAACCTGCGTGCGCAGGTTGTCGCCGGTGTAGCGCCAGCCCAGCTCATACGCGTTAACCTTAATGCCGTCCAGCGTCGAGTCGTTAACGTTCACGCTGTTCAGCAGGCGATAGTGCCCGTCGACAAGCTGGTAGGTACCGGAGCCGTAGTACTTCGCCAGGTCCGGAATTTCGAAGCCCTGGGAGAAGTTAAACCACAGCTGCTGCTGTTCGGTCAGGCGGCCAAGGATCCCGGCGTTGAACAGGAAGTTGTTGTAATTGGTTTTCCCGCCCGGTACCGCGTCAGCCGATGTGGCTTTCCCGTTAGCGATGGCCTGTTGCTGGGTATAACCAACGAAGTCATCCACCTTGTTTTCGGTGTACTGATAGCGCACGCCGCCGCTCAGGGTAATGGCATCAATGTCGTAGCTGGCCTGCAGGAACGGGGCGAGGTTGGTAATGCTGTAACCCGGGTAACGGCCCACGTTATAGGCGTTCTCCAGATCCATACCGCCGCTTGCTGCCGCTTTGTCCAGATTGAAGAACTGCTGGTTAGCGTCGAAGGTTTCGTGGTCAGCATCCACACCCCAGGTCAGCGTTAAATCATCCATCGGTTTGCTGTTCAGCGTCAGCTTGCCGCCGTAAAAATCGGTTTTCTGCTGCGACGCACCGATGCTGCTCACCACGCCTTTGGTCAGTGTCGGGAACGGGTAGTAGGTCAGGCTTTCGTCACGATAGTAAATCTGTGCGACCAGATCCTGGCCCCAGAAATCGGTGTTGGAGTACTGCAGGTTAATCAGATGCCGCTCTGTGCCCGGCAGGCGGTCAGAGTTCAGGTTGCCTTTATTGTAGGCTTTGGCATCACCCGTAACCGCGGAGAAGTTTTCCCCGAGGAACAGGCCGTGCTTCCCGTCAGACTCGCTCTTGTAGTATTGCGTCGTAAGCTGCAGCTGCTGGTGATCGTCGATGTTGAGGGTGCCTGTTCCCATCACATCCAGACGGTCGGAATATTGTAATCCGGTCTGGGTGTTATCAATAATCACCTCGTTGCCTTTGCCGTCGTACCAGCCGCCGTAGCGCTGATACGATACTGACAACCGGCCAGAGGCATTGTCGTTGCCGCCGCTCACCGCGGCTGACACGTTCTCATCGTGATCGTTATGGCTGTTAAAGCCACTCTTTGCTCCGGTCTGGAACTCCACTTCGGTATCAGGCTGGCCTTTTTTGGTCACGATATTCACCAGACCGCCGGTACTGCCGCCGCCGTAGAGGGACGTGGCGCCGGAGATCACTTCGATACGGTCAATGTTGAACGGATCGATGGAGTCGAGCTGGCGGCTGTCGCTGCGGGATGAGTTAAGACGCACGCCATCCACCATCACCATCATCGAGCGGCCGCGCAGGTTCATACCGTAGTTGGTGCGGCCCTGGCTGCTGACGTCCATGCCCGGGATCAACTGCGCCAGCACCTCTTTAATCTCTTTTCCACCCTGAACCTGCTGTTCAATCTCAGCACGCTCAATAACCCAGGTAGTCTGCGCCATCTCCGCCACGCTGCGGTGCGCGCGGCTGGCGGAGACAACAATATTTTCTTCCTTTTGTTCTTCCGCCCACGCAGAGGTAGAAAGCATTGCAAGCAAGCAAGGATTTAAAACCCAAAGATGAGAACGTTTCATTGTTATGTAGTTCCTGAATGTGTGTGTCAGTACTCGGTGGTTCTTGCTAAAGATTGATAAACCTGGCTGCTGTCCGGGCGGGGAGTGCTTCGCCAGTGGATCACGCCAGGGGTGGTGGCCAGCTCAAACGGCTCGTCGTCGTGCGCGCGATTCAGAATACGCGCGGCGCGCCAGGCCATCAGGCTGAGCTGGGGTTCGGCAATGCCAAGACGGTGCATCCCGGCATTCACGGCGAACAGGCGGTTGCTCTGCGGACCGTCCCATTCAAGGGTGAAATCATTGTTGATGCAGAAGGTTTCGTCGGCGTCCAGACGCAGGCGATGGGAGAGCGGTGCCAGAAACGCAGGCTGCGCGGTGCGATAGCCGGTAGCGAAAATCACCACGTCGGTATCGAGTTGTTCACGGCCACCGTCAAGGTGATGCTGTAACGTCAGGCGCTTGCCGTTCTCCTGCTGAGCGATCGCGGTGACCGATCGAGAGGGCAGGAGGTGTGCCCACGGTTTTTCCCGCAGCACTTCGAAGCGGTGATACATGGCGCGATAAATCGCCAGCAGAGACTCCGTGGTGATGCCGTCGGAGGTCATCTTCTGCTCGTGCAGCATCTGACGACGCGCCTCTTCGCCAAGCGTGGAGAAGCTGTCTACATATTCCGGTGTGAAATACTCGTTGGCGAAAGCCGCTTCATCCAGCGCGTTATAATTGTTGCGTCGGGAAACCCAGTTCAGGCTCAGTGGCTGACCCCACTCCCCGCGGAAGATATTCAGAAACAGATCCGCACCACTCTGACCTCCGCCGACGACGGTGACGCGCTTGCCCGCTAAGTCCGGCGTGCGCAGCATCATCTCGCTGGCGTGGAAGCAGCTGTCATCCTGCGCCGGAGCGCAGTCAGGCAGGTTAATCTGTTTGCCAATTCCCACGCAGACGTGACGCGCCAGGAAGCGATCGCGCTGAGTCACCACGTCGAACAGACCGTTTTTTTCATCAAAACTGACCTGCTGTACCTGCTGGCTGAAGGACAGGTTGGTGAGGTTTTCCGCGGCCCAGCACAGGTAATCGGCAAACTCTTCGCGAGAGACGGTACGCTGCTCGGTGGTCAGAAAACGATAGAACTTTTTACGCTGCACCAGATAGTTAAGAAAACTGTGGCGATTGGTGGGCTCCACGGCGCTCACCAGATCTTTCAGGAAGCTGGTTTGCATATGGCAGTCCGGCACCATCATGCCAGGGTGCCAGGAGAAATGCGGCTTGCGTTCAAGAAACAGCGAACTAAAACCGTCCAGTCCTTCAGCCAGTGCGGCGATGCTGAGGTTAAACGGGCCAATACCAATGCCGATGAAATCATACGTTTTCATTGCGCTGACTCCTGGGAGACCAGAAAAAGAGGGTTATCAAGATCGGTGACATAGTTCGGCAACATGCGGCTGCCGCCGTCGTGTTCGGAGAAGGTCAGTTTGACCGGGTTGAGGATCACGCGAATAATTTGCGGCTTAAACAGATCAAACTTCGCAAAGCGTTCGGCGAGATCGGGATGCGCGGCCATATAGCGGCGCAATACCTCGGCCAGGATCTGGTAGAAACGGGTTTCGCTGACGCCGCTTCGCAGGGTAAGGCGTGAAATAAACCGCAGCACCGTGACAAAGTTACCGGTTTGCAGATCGTGAATGATGTAATCCGCACTCAGGCGCGCCGTGACGGACTTCACCTGTTCAGGCAGGCTTGCTGCCTGCGGGAAATCTTCATCCACCAGGCGCATGTCCCCCTGGAAATCTTTCAGCAGGATGCGTTGCGGGATGGCGTCTTTCATCACCAGCGTCACGTTCTGGCCGTGGGCGATAAGCGCCACGCCGTAGCGGCAGAGCAGGTGATAGAAAGGGATGACCGTCGCGTCAAAGAGCTTTTCCAGCCAGGCTTCAGCGGTCAAACCGGATTGGGCGATCCATGCGTCAATCAAGGGGCGTCCGGCGTTATCGCTCTCCATCAACGCAGCCATCAGCACCGCTTCTTCACCCTGCTGAAGATAACAGGACGGATTTTCGCGCCAGATAACCCCAAGCATCTCCTGATAGCGGTAAGGCGCTTTCGGCAGCGCGGCGTAACCCGGATGGGAAAGATACCCGGCCGCGGGCTCGCCAAGCACCTGCGCGCCACAGCGAATAAGCGTGGCATCGCTGGTGAACTGCTGCTGTAACCAGCGTGAGGCCAGCGGGCCAGCGGCAATGTACTTACCCGGAATACCGCGATAGCAGGAGGTGTTGTAAATGGTCAGCGGCAGCTTGATGTCAAACGGCGCGCGGCGGCTGGCATTGGTGAGGGTGCGCAACGATTGCTGCGCCAGGTACTCGTCGCCAAACTCGCCCAGCTCAACCATTTCGCCGCGCGCGAGTTGCGCCAGGAAATGGACTGCAATCTTTTGTTGCCACTGCCACGGATGCAGCGGCACGGGCAGCCAGTTATCATCAAGATCCAGCGCCTGCCAGCGGGCATCAAACCGGGCGCGCTCGGCGTTATCCATGGCGCTCGCCAGCAGAGTACTGATATCGCAATCAACATCGCTGCTCCAGACCAGGTGCGCACGTTGCACGGCGACCCAGTGCAGGCGAAAACGGCCACGGTATTCCGGGGCATATTGGCGTAGCGCATCCAGCCCCCAGCCGCGGCGTCCCTTGTTAAAGATAAACTTAGGATGGCCGCTCATCAGGCACTGTAATTCGTCCGGGTCGAGATGAATGAGCGCGTCAGCATCCAGCGTTTCGCGCGCCTGTAACAGCTGAATATCACCCCGCAGCGTGGCATAGAGATCTTCCAGATGCTCCGCGGTCTGCGCGTCGCTCATCTCCAGTACCGTCGCAAGCTGCAGCAGTGCAGTTTCTGCGTCCACTGCGTTACCGCTGACGGTGGTCAGGCTCTCGGGGTCGATATGCAGCCAGCCCCAGATCCCGCGCGTGGCCTGGAACTGCCAGGTCTCCGCGCCCATGGTGATTTGCCAGCGATTGTCTGCCAGCTGCCGGGCGCTCAGGGTGCGTTCATATTCCAGCTCGGCGAGGATTTTCGCCACCATGTCGCGGTTCACTTTCTGCCAGTACACGTTCACAGTCCCACCTCGCTGAAGAAGCGGTGACGCTGGTTCATGATGAGGCGCGAGCGTTTATGCGGGAAGTCGAACTCTTTCACGGTTTCGAAACCGGCAGACGAAAGATGGCGGAACAGGCGCTGGTTGTCGAAACGTGGCTCGGCAACGATGCGTGTTGTGCGTGGCTCATCCAGCCACAGATAATGGCTCAGACCGCGCAGCCAGCTGCGGATATACTGCGCGCCGCGCCAGTTTTCTTCCCCAACCAGCATGTGCAGGCCGCGGTCAAACGGCTGCCAGCGATAGTGACGGCCAATACGGTCTTCCGCCGCCCAGTAAATTTCAAAGTAGCCGAACGGCTGGTCATCAAAGCAGCCGATAAGCGGATAACAATAGGTCGAGTCGAGCTGACGGCGCAGGTAATTTTCCTGCTCCGCCTGCGGGCCGGCCATCTCCCAGAAGGCGTTAACGCGCGGGGTGTTCATCCAGCGGGTGAAACGTTCGCCGTCCTGCGCCACATCGGCCACGCGGAAACTCAGGGTGCGTTTAATCTGCGGGTCGTAACGGCGATAGACTTCGCCTTGCGGACGGTGAGGGCGCCGCGGGAAGTAAAGCTGACGGCTTTCATCGAACTGCATGCTGCCGTGGTTCTGGGGCCGTTCTCCCTTCAGCCACAGAGGCAACTGCCAGAACGTTTCGCGCGCCAGATAATCTCCGCTGGCAAGCGTAAACAGCGCCTGCGCCTGCGGTTCATCCTGCCAGGCGGACCAGGGGAGCGTGACGCCGGTCAGTGCCGGTGCGGCGATAAACAGCTGATCCAGCGCGTCGACTAACCAGCCTTCCGGGATACCACTCACGCGCTCAAGCACTGCGCTGCCGTCGAGACCTAACGTCAGGGGGAGAGTGTTCTCCGTTGCGGTACAGCGAAAGCCATAGCCAGAATGGACGATATTCGCGTGTGCCATCACGCCTTCTCCTTGTAAAACGGGTTGCTAAAGTCGAAATAGATCACTGCCGGATCGGCGATGGTGTTTTCGTTGCGATCGTGCAGATAGCAGAAAAAGTTGCCTTTACAGTTCCAGGTTGGGCTGTCGAGCACGTAGTCGAGGCAGCGGGTCTGTTTCGCTGTTTTGCGTAATTCGGCCAGTGCGTCACGCACCTGCGCCATCAGGCTCTCTTCGCTGTCGAAACCGGCGGCGGCGAGGGCGGCAGTCACGGCAAGCGTTGAGTTCAGCAGCAGGTAGTAGGGGAAGTAGCGCAGCAGTTGGCTTTCGCCAAAACGGTTTTCCACATCATGTTCACCCGCCTCTTTTAGCCATTCATCGGCGCCTTCAGTCCAGGCGCTGCCCTGACAATCGCGGTAGATCAGCCCGACGGGGAAATCCTGCTGCATCTCAACGAGGATATTTTGCTGGTGCGCCAGCAGAACCAGGCCGTAATCCGCTTCAGCGCTAAACAGCGGAAGTAAGACGCGATCGCAATACGCCTGCACCCAGCAGCGCGCAGCCTCGGCGAGGGGTAAATCCAGGCGATGGCTCAGACGACGTACCGCCGCAACCAGCAGACTGTCACCTCCGTCCGGTGCCGCCTGCGTCAGGCTCACCAGTACGTTGGTCTGGTTGTCTGGCGTCTCGAACAGCAGGTTCACGCGAAGGGCCATCAGGCTCTCTTCCTGGATGACGCCATTTTCATCACGCAGCCCCGCCCAGCCGTCTTCCTGCATAACACGCAGGGTCGGGTAGCGTGCCTGTAAGGTCTGCCAGCGCGCTGTCTTAGCCAGACGCGCCAGGCGCATACCGCGTTTAACCTCTTTCACCGACAGCGTGCGCACGGAGTTGGTCAGGCGCACGCTGAGGGAAAACTTGATCATGTCGCTGTTGGTTTCGCTGTACAGCGAGCGTGAGGAGCTGGTGGGCAGCCACTGCGCGCCCGCTTCGCCCAAATCCTGCAGATCGCCGTTAGCCACAAGACGCTGGCACCAGGCCTGACCCAGCAAATGCTCGGCCTGCCACGGATGCATCGGCAGCAGCCAGCAGGTATCGGTGAAGTGACCGAGGAGCTCAGGGGCACTCTGCGCTGCGAAGCGCAGCAGGCGTTCGCGAAGAGAGACGGCCAGGCTGTCGCCGGCAATCAATTCACGCTTAACCGCAAACCAGCGCAGCGGGAAGCGGGAGGCAAAATCAGGCAAATAGCGGCGCGCTTCACTTTCGTTAAACGGCTCGTGAGATTTGGGGGCCGGGTGAAACGCATGCCCCACCAGCAGCGCCTGTTCTGCTTGCGCAAAATTCAGCGGTTTGTCACGCAGGTTTGCCCAGTTGTGGCGCAGATCTATGGCCTGCCAGGTGTGGGCATGGCTTTCAAGGGCGCGTTGCTTAAAGCGAGCCAGCGTTTCGGTATCGAGTGAGCCTTTAACTGAAGGTTTTTCCAGAATTAAGTCAATCAGTTGCGTGAAAGTGACGGCGTCACCGCTATCGCTGTCGCGCTGGATAAGCATCGCCGGAAAGTGATACTGATGATGCTGAGTTGGAGAGAAATAGCGTACCGGAACCCGAATGGCCTGGGTTGAAGAGAGCGGAATATGAATCTGCGATAGCTCATCCGCAACGGTAGCGGGGAGATAGCGCCAGTCCTTCGTTTCACGCAACAGGGCGTTCAAAAAACACTGGGCCGCAACGTCTGTACCGGCGGAGCGGGGCAGAGTACGCATAGGTGTACCTCATTCCATGATTGATAATAATTATCGTTATGATATGCATTCTGTTTACAGTCGCAACTATTTTTGCAATATTTGTTTTCATAAACTTCATGATTTCCACACATTTATTGACACTATGTTCACATTCTCATGCGCACTTACCCTGAAACACTGACGGAAAACCTCACCCCGAAAGCGAACTGGCCACTGGCGTTATGCGCCGGATTGTTAGGAATTGGGCAAAACGGTTTGCTGGTCATGCTGCCGCAACTGGTCACCCTGACCGGGTTATCGCTCTCCGTCTGGGCGGGGCTGTTAATGTTCGGCTCCATGCTCTTTTTACCCGCATCGCCGTGGTGGGGACGCCAGAGTGAGCGACACGGCTGTAAGGTCGTGATGCAGGCCTCGCTAAGTGGCTATCTGGCGAGTTTCGTCGTGATGGCGCTGGTGGTCTGGGCGATGGCAAGCGGGATGATGAGTGCTGTCTGGGGGCTGGCGGGCCTGATCCTGTCGCGTACGCTGTACGGCCTGACCGTCTCAGGGCTGGTGCCCGCGGCTCAGACATGGGCCATTCAGCGCGCGGGTCTGGATAAACGCATGGCCGCGCTGGCGACCATAAGCTCCGGCCTCAGCTGCGGTCGTCTGCTGGGGCCACCGCTGGCGGCGATGATGCTCAGCGTCAATCCGGTGGCTCCCCTCTGGTTGATGGCGATTGCACCGTTTATTGCTCTCCTGCTGGTCCTTCGAGAGGTCGCCGATCCGCCGCTGCCGCCGGTCGCGCATCAGGCGACGCGTGTGCAGGTTTCAATGCTGCCGTACCTTGTGCTGGCGTTGCTTCTGGCCGCACTGGTGAGCCTGATGCAGCTTGGCCTGTCACCGCATCTCAGCCCTCTGCTGGACGGTAACCCACGAGAGGTGAGCCATCATGTCGCGCTGCTGCTGAGTCTGGCCGCGCTGGCAACCCTCGCTGCGCAATTTCTGGTGGTCCGTCCGCAGCATTTCAGCCCGGTGACATTGCTCTGCCTGGCCGCGGTACTGATGGTGACGGGACTGGGGCTAATGTGTATTGCCGGGCTGGTGTTGTTCTACGTGGGAATTGTCATGACGTCGCTGGGAGCCGCCATGGCGACGCCGGGATATCAGCTGCTGCTGAATGAACGGCTGACCACCGGAAAAGGGGCGGGAGTGATTGCCACCAGCCACACGCTGGGCTACGGCCTGAGTGCGCTGCTGGTGCCTGTCGTCACGCGTTTATTCGGCGAGGTATTTTTAACGCAGGCCGCCTGGGTGATGGCGCTGATGTTTCTGGTGATGAGCCTATGGGTACGGGCGGTCAATCGTACCCATGTCGACCCGTCTTAATGGAGCTGGTGAGATGAATTGCCGGCAGGATCCTCATTTTGCCGCAGACGCAGCAGAGGGTCTTGCTGATAAAACTGACAGAACCGTTGCCACAGGGCCGGGAAACGGGGGGCGAAAAGCTCAGGCGCGCTAAAGAAATATTCTGACAGCACCGCAAAGCACTCCGCAGGATCGGTTGCCGCATAGGCATCGATGCTGGCGGCACTTTCGCCCACCAGATCTATCTCATCCTGGATATTATCCATTGCCGCATGGAGATCGTGTTCCCAACCTGCAACCTCACGAAGCGGGATCAGCGGTACACCGCTGGCGCGATCCCCGTTGCGGGTATCCAGCTTATGCGCCACTTCGTGAATGATCAGGTTAAAGCCTGATGCGTCGAACGAGTCCTGAATATCAAGCCAGTTCAGAATGATCGGTCCTTGCTGCCAGCTTTGCCCGGACTGCACCACCCGTTGGTTATGCACCAGGCCGAAATCGTCCTGCCATTCATCGTCCACCACAAACGGTGCAGGGTAGATGAGTACTTCATGGAAGCCATCCAGCCACTCAATACCGAGTTCCAGTACCGGCAGACAGAAAAGCAGGGCGATACGCGCGTTTTTCAGGGGATTCAGCTCGAAGCCCTGCAGCGGAACCAGACGTTTTTGCTGCAAAAAGCGATCCGCCAGTTGAACCAGTTTTGATTGTTCATCCGGCTGAAGATTAGCCAGAACAGGGATCGCCAGCGCTTCATCCCACGGCAGCGCCATATTTCGGCCAGCGTCATTCGTTTTCCAGGGCCACTTAATCATCGCTTTGCTCGCAAACTCGTCACTTGAACAAAAGGGGAAGGTAAGGTTCTGTTAAAATGCCAGACATTCGGTCATTGCTTCAATTCCAGCCTGGATAAACTATCACTTCGTACGTAACGGTGGATAGCGGTTTGCTGGTATCACCTTCATTTTGTGAACTCAGTCGAAGCCTAATCTTATGACACTTACCCCATTATGGTCAGCGTGAAAACCAACTCCTTAAGGGATTTCGGCGCTTCACCGGTTGCGGCAGGACAATAAGCCGCTATTATTTTTGACTTTCGTTCGTATTGCCAGACAGGACATTCAGACGCTATGCCCGTAAATTTTGACCTTAACGATCTTTATGCTTTCAGAGCGTTAGTGGAATACGGCAACTTTCGGGTTGCTGCTGAATCTATCTGTTTGTCCCCGTCAGCACTGAGCCGCAGGATTGAAAAACTGGAGGCGGCGCTGGGAGCGAAGCTGTTTGACCGGACCACCCGCCACGTGGCTCTGACACTGTACGGGCAGAACTTTGCTGAACGTTCAGCGCAGTTGCTCGATAACGTTGAGTCCATGCTGGCTGATATTGATAAAGTGAGTGAAGAGCGGACCGGGCTGATTACCGTCGCTACGGTACCGTCTGCGGCCTATTACTTTATGCCGGATGTCATTCGTCGCTTTCAGTCCCGTTATCCGCGTGTCCGGATTAAGCTCATCGACAGTAGCGCGGGGAATGTCATTGACGCGGTTGCCCGTAGCCAGGCGGATTTCGGGATCTGTTTCGCCGGGAGTTTGCCCTCTGAAATCGAGTTTTTCCCCCTTGTGGAAGATCGCTATGTCGCCGCGTGCAGGCGCGATCACCCGCTGGCAAAAAAGACTCACCTGACGTGGCAGGCGTTTTATCAGCAGGACTATATCATCCTCGACAAAACGTCAGGCAACCGTAACCTGCTCGACCAGATGCTGGGGGATATCGTGCCTGCGCGTCCCAGCGTTTGCGAAACGCGCCATGTGACCACGATGCTCGGTATGGTAGAGGCGGGCATCGGCATTGCTGCCGTGCCCGCCATGTCGATGCCGACGTCAGAGCACTCGCTACTGACGTCTGTCCCGCTCGTGGCGCCGGAGGTGAAACGCACTGTGGGGCTTATCCGACGCCGGGGGCGTATCCAGTCTTACATTGCGGCTGAACTGGAAAAACACATTACTGAGCAGTACCGCGGGACGTGACGGGGCTCATCCCCGTGTCGCGAATCACGGCGCTGGACTGTGTCGAGGAAAGGTAATCCAGCAGCGCTTTCCCTTCGCCAGGATGGTCGGCGTGGCGGGTCACGGCGCCAGCAAAGCGGGTGATGTATTGCAGGTTGTCCGGGAGTTTGCCAATAAACGTCACTCCCGGAATCGGCAGCAGTTCGCTGACCTGCTGGAAACCTACCGCGTATTTCCCTTTCGCCACTTCTTCGGCGACGGGAATGCGCTCAACCTTCTTTGCTTTACCCATCACCTCTTTTTCAATCCCCAGCGTTTTGAACAGCGTCTGGCTGACGTATCTGCCGCTGGCGCTGTCGGAGTAGGCGATGGACTCCGCCTGAAGCAGCGTATGGCGAAGTTTCGCCTCGTTACTGATATCCGGGACGTCAGCGCCTTTTTTTACCACCATACCGACAGGGGAGTCCGCAAGTTCCGTGCGCGAGCCAGGCTGAGTCAGGTTGTCCTTTTCAAGTGTTGCCAGCGCATCGCCCACCATGATCACCACGTCGGCTTTTTCCCCGCGCGCAAGCCGGTTAGGAATTGCCTGCGGAGTCGTTCCCATAGACGGGCCGGGAATGAGCACAATGTTATCTCCGGTCTGGCGTTCATATTCCGGTGCCAGCTTTTCAAGGGCGGCTTTAAAACCGCCTGAGATCATGACCGTCACCTCTTTCGCTGCGGCACTGAAGCTCAGGATGGTCAGTATCAACGCGCTGGTGGTCAGTCGAGGAATCAGTCTCATGCCGCCCCCTCTGATTTCACGGTATTTTGCAGCGTCACTGCACGACGACGGTACAGGTAGAGCGTTGCCAGCAGGGCGCATACCGCGGCGAAACTCATCCAGTAGCCGGGAGAGGCTTTATCCCCGGTATATTCAATCAGCGCGGTAGACATTACCGGCGTGAACCCCCCAAATACCGCCGTTGCCAGACTGTAGGCTAGAGAGAACCCCGCCACGCGAACTTCAGAAGGCATGATCTCCGTGAGCGCCGGGATCATCGCACCGTTGTACAGGCCATAGAGGAAAGAGAGCCACAGCAGGACGCTCAGCATCATTGAGAAGCTCGGTGCCTGCGCCAGCAGCGTCAGTGCCGGGTAGCTCGTCGCCAGAGCCAGCAGCGTCATGGCGATAAGCACCGGTTTACGCCCAAAGCGGTCCGACAGCGCACCGCCTACTGGCAGCCAGATAAAGTTGGAAATTGCCACCAGAAGCGTGACCAGCAGGCTGTCCGAAGCGCTGAGCATCAGCACTTTTTTCCCGAAAGTCGGCGCGTAAACGGTGATCAGATAAAAGGCCGTGGTGGTCATTGCCACCATCAGCATGCCGGCAATGACCACCTGCCAGTTACCGAGCAGGGTTTTAAAGACCTGATGCATCTCCAGATGATGGCGGCGTGCGTTGAACTCCTCTGTCTCTTCCAGCTTGCGGCGCAGGAAAAAGATAAACGGTACGATTAAACAGCCGACCAGGAACGGGATACGCCAGCCCCATTCACGAATGGCGCTCTCTGCCATCAGCGCATTCAGCGCAAAACCCATGGCTGCCGCAACCATAATCGCGACCTGCTGGCTGCCGGACTGCCAGCTGGTGTAAAAACCTTTGCGGCCAGGCGTGGCAATTTCTGCCAGATAGACCGATACGCCACCCAGCTCCGCTCCGGCAGAAAACCCCTGCAACAGTCGGCCAGTCAGAACCAGTAACGGTGCCCACAGACCTATGCTGTGATAAGACGGAATAAGCACGATCAGGAAGGTACCCGCCGCCATAATCGACAGGGTCACGATGAGTCCTTTTCTGCGCCCAACCTTGTCGATATAGGCACCCAGTACGATTGCCCCGATGGGGCGCATTAAAAATCCTGCGCCGAAGACGGCAAACGTCATCATCAGGGAAGCAAATTCACTGCTCGCCGGGAAAAAGGTATGCGCGATGTAGGTCGCATAAAAGCCGAAGAGGAAGAAGTCGAATTGCTCGAGAAAGTTGCCGGACGTCACGCGAAGTATCGCGCCCGCTTTCGAGCGAACGGTTGCAGTTGAGGTTGAGGAAAACATGGTTATCTCCAGTTTATTGTTGACGTTTTGCTCGTCTGTTTCTGAAAACTGGATCAAGAACCCCAAATTTATAAGCGCAATTAATACATGGACTGATGCATTTAACGCATCAATAGCGCGTGGTCGATCGGGAGTGATTGTCGTAACAACAACTTAACAATTAATTGATTTTTTATTCACCAGTTTGGGTAAGTCACTGATATTGCCGTTTTGTGACATCGCGCAGAGGCACCCTTGTTTGCAGCGAATACAAAAGCCAGGCGATGCCTGGCTGTTAACGATGACTTACCGCAACGCGTTGGCAATCGCACTGAACATCAGTGAGGCTTCCAGCGGCTGTGCGCTAAACGACGGTTCGGCCTGCGGCCAGGTGGACCACTGAACGATCACCAGATTTTCCGCCTGGTTTACCATGATCATCTGCCCAAAGATCCCCAGCGCCCAGAGCGAGCCTTTCAGCGACTTATTCGCCGCGGGCACCACCTTCGTGGCCGTGACGGGCACTTCGTTGTTCCACCACTGATAGCCGTACAAGCCGGTCGGGTGTGCGTCAGAGACAGAGCCATCAGCCTGCGTCCAGCGTGAGGCGTCTTTCACCCAGTTGTCGGGCAGGAGCTGTTTACCGTTCGGTAGTGTGCCGTTATGCAGGATAAATTCCCCGAAGCGTCCCCAGTCTTCCAGCGTGGCGTTAAAGCCATGCGCGCCGACATCATGCTGACCTTTACGGTAGGCATGCCATACACCGTCGCTCGCCATGCCGTACGGCTGCCAGATGCTCTTCTCAAGATAGGCGGCCAGGGTCATGCCCGTTACACGCTCAAGCACGTCACCCAACAGCCAGGCGCCACCGGAGGAGTAAGACCAGTGCTGGCCTGCCGGGTGTTCGCGTTTCAGCCCCGACACCAGCTTACGCACGCAGTCATAGGTGCCTGGTTTCGCTTCACACTCGGTGAGCTGCGCGAAATCGGAGGCGGAATTAGTGTAGTCTTCGTTCCATGCCACGCCGGAGGTGTGGGTGATCAGCTGTTTTAACGTCACGCCGTCCCAGGCGGTGCCTTTCAGGTCTGGCTCGTATTGCGTGACCCGGTCGTCGAGTGAGCGAATTTTTCCCTCTTTGAGAGCCACGCCAACCAGCGTTGAGACCACGGATTTCCCGACCGAACGGGAGGTCCAGAGCGTCGTATCCGTATTGCCTTCGCCGAGATATTTCCACGCGATTTTGCCGTCTTTCAGTACCAGCATGCCGCTCACGTTCTGACGTTTCAGGTAGTCCTGCAGGTTATAGGTCTTGCCGTTGACCTGATAGCGGGCGTCAGTGAGCGGTTTCTCTGCGCTGAGCAGCGGCGTGGCGTTGCCGTGATGGAACACATCTCCCGCGTAGTTGCGGTAGTCATTCCGAAAGCCGACCACGCGATCCGCCTGGCTCCAGGTGAGCATCTTGTGCGTGTCAGGAAGCTGTTTGTCGAACGGAGCAGGGCAGGTGTTCAGGTCAGTACCGTCGCAGGCAGCCAGCGCGACAGGCGCAAACAGACCGCTGCACAGGCTAATTACAACGCCCGCCAGCAGCGTGCGGTTCAGTGAAGGACAATTCATCATTTTTCTCGCTGTGATTAGGAACGCCTTCAGTTTAAGAACCCGCGGCTTATAATAAAAAACGCGTAATGGGGGAAATTCCCCCCGAAAACTGAATGGAGAGTGGCGTGTCGACGGTAATTTATTCCTTTGCCCAACTGGAAGCGTTTACCGCCGTGGTGGAATACGGTGGCCTGGCAAAAGCGGCGATGAAGCTCGGGAAAGATCGTACGACGCTGCGCGACCTGATTGATTTTCTCGAAGATGGATTAGGGTACAGGCTGTTTGTGCGTGAAGGACGCACGCTGCGTCTGACCCCTGAGGGCGAGCAGCTGCAACGGCAGGCGCACCTGCTGATGCGCCAGGTGAAAGCCTTTGAGGCATTTGCCAGCGCGGTGCCGGAGCGTGCTACGCAGGACATCACGCTGGTTTACGATCCCTTTACCTCGAGGCCATTTTTGCAGGCGCTGATTGGCGAGATGGCGAAGCGACATTTACGTCTGAGCCTGGTCAGCGCCTCCCGGGATGAGGCTGAAGCGATGCTGGCCAGCGGGCAGGCGGATCTGGGCATTTGCCAGGCACGTAATCGCAGTGTGGGTAATGAAATGGAGTGGCGGGCGCTCGGGGCGATCGATATGGATTTCTACGCCTGCAACACGCTGTTCGCTGAAGCCACGCAGCCGCTGTCGCTGCTTGAGTTGTCGCTGGTGCCGCAGGTGATTATGCACGCCGCCTCGGATGAGCCGGTGGCGCGTCGTCTGCAAATTTCGGGGCACACCCTTTTCACCAATGAGCTGGAGATGTTGCGGGGCCTGCTGGAGCAGGGATGCGGCTGGGGATTTTTACCGACGCATTTCCAGCCGACCGGGTGGAAAAAGGTAAAAAGGCTGCACACCGAAGTGGGCAGCCAGGGGATAAGTCAGACGATGGTGACCATCTGGAAGCCGGGAAGCAACAAGCGAGAGAGGATCGCTGAAACGCTGTCGCTGTTACCGGCGTTGTGGAAAAACTCAGCGCTGTGAACACCCATTGCACTGCTGATTCTGGATCTGCTGGAAGAAGTCGTTACCCTTGTCATCCACCAGGATAAACGCCGGGAAGTTTTCCACTTCGATTTTCCAGATGGCTTCCATACCCAGCTCAGGATAGGCCACGCACTCCAGACGCTTGATGCTGTTTTGTGCCAGTACCGCCGCCGGGCCGCCGATGCTGCCGAGGTAGAAACCGCCGTGCTTATGACAGGCATCGGTCACCTGCTGGCTACGGTTGCCTTTCGCCAGCATGATCATGCTCGCACCGTGAGACTGCAGCAGGTCGACGTACGAATCCATCCGTCCTGCCGTGGTTGGGCCGAGAGAGCCTGATGCATAGCCTTCCGGAGTCTTGGCCGGGCCTGCGTAGTAGATTGGATGGTCTTTGACGTACTGCGGCAGTTCTTCACCGTTGTCGAGCAGCTCTTTCAGCTTCGCGTGGGCAATGTCGCGCGCCACGATGATGGTGCCGTTCAGTGACAGGCGGGTTGAGACCGGGTGCGCAGAAAGCTGGGCCAGGATCTCCTTCATCGGCTTATTCAGATTGATGCTGACCACGTCGCCTTCACCCTGTTGACGCAGGGATTCAGGAATATACTGGCCCGGATTGTGCTCCAGTTTTTCAATCCAGATACCGTCGCGGTTGATTTTGGCTTTGATGTTGCGGTCAGCGGAGCAGGAGACGCCCATGCCGATTGGGCAGGAGGCGCCGTGGCGCGGCAGACGGATCACGCGGATATCATGGGCGAAGTATTTCCCGCCAAACTGCGCGCCCAGGCCGAGGTTCTGTGCTTCCTGAAGCAGTTCCTGTTCGAGCTGAACATCACGGAACGCCTGACCGTGTTCGTTGCCTTCGGTGGGCAGCGCGTCGTAATAGCGCGTTGAGGCGAGCTTAACGGTTTTCAGCGTCGCTTCAGCCGACGTTCCCCCAATCACGAAGGCAATATGGTAAGGCGGGCAGGCCGCGGTACCCAGGGTACGCATTTTCTCAACCAGGTAGTTTTTCAGCTTCGCCGGGGTAATCAGCGCTTTGGTTTCCTGATAGAGATAGGTTTTATTCGCGGAACCGCCGCCTTTTGCCATGCACAGGAATTTATACTCGTCCCCGTCGACGCTGTAGAGATCGATCTGCGCAGGCAGGTTAGTGCCGGTATTGACCTCTTTATACATATCCAGCGCGGCATTCTGGGAATAACGCAGATTATCTTCGATGTAGGTGTTATAGACACCCTGACTCAGCGCGGCTTCGTCACCGCCACCGGTCCAGACGTGCTGGCCTTTTTTACCCATGATGATCGCCGTACCGGTATCCTGGCAGGTGGGCAGCACGCCTTTGGCCGCAATTTCAGAGTTGCGCAGGAACTGCAGGGCAACGTATTTATCATTTTCGCTGGCTTGTGGGTCGTTAAGAATAGCGGCAACCTGTTTCTGATGCGAAGGGCGCAGCATAAAGGCGGCATCGTGGAAGGCCTGCTGTGCCAGCAGCGTCAGCGCTTCGGGTTCCACTTTCAGGATCTCCTGACCCTCAAATTCGGCAACAGAGACGTGTTCTTTGGTCAGCAGATAGTATTCGGTATCGTCGTGTGCAAGAGGGAAGGGGTTCTGGTAGTAAAACGGTTTGTTTGACATAGCGTATTGCTCCAAAAAAATAAAACCGCCGGAGGGGTAGTCCGGCGGTCAGGGATCAGAACATCATGGACATCCACGGATAACCAATCAGCAGCAGGGCCGCCAGGAAGATGGCACCAAAGATGGTGCCGAGGCGCCAGTAGTCTTTGGTTGGCAGGTAGCCGCTACCGTAGTAGATAGGGCTAGGGCCGGTACCGTAAGGGGTGATAATCCCCATGACACCCAGGGAGGTCACCATCAGCAGGACGAACACCTCCATATTCATGCCCGGAATGGTAGAGGCGATGGTCAGCATCGCTGGCAGCAGCGCCGTGGTGTGTGCGGTGGTGCTGGCAAACAGGTAGTGCAGCAGGTAGAACGCCAGCAACAGTACGATGGTGGCAACACCCGGCGAGATACCGCTCATCAGCAGACCGCCTTCTTTACCCAGCCAGCTAATAAAGCCCGTGGAGGAGAGGCCATCCGCTAGCGCAACCAGAGTGGCGAACCAGACGAAGGTGTTCCAGGCGGCTTTATTCCCGGTGATATCGTTCCACTCCAGCACCCCGGTCCACAGCATCAGACCCACGATTAACAGTGCAGCCATCGCCGGTTCAATCCACGCGGCGGCGAAGATCCACATCAGCAGCGCGCAGCAGACGAAAATCAGCAGCAGGATTTCGTTACGGGACAGTTTGCCCAGTTTTTCCAGTTCACGGGTCGCCCACAGTGGCACTTCGTTGTTCACTTTAACTTCAGGCGGGTAGAACCAGTAGGCCAGCAGCGGCATGGTCAGAATCAGCAGCACGCCCAGCGGCAGGAATGCGATAAACCAGGTGCCCCAGGAGATGTCGATCCCCACGGTGCTTTTCACCAGCGCCAGCGCCAGCAGGTTCGGTGCGAGGGCAGACAGGAACATTGAGCTGGTAATACAGGCCGCGGTGATCGCCACCCACATCAGGTAAGAACCAATTTTACGCGCGCTTGGATCGTTCGGTTTTGAACCATACAGCGGCGGCAGGTTAGCGATAATCGGATAGATGGTCCCGCCGCTACGCGCGGTGTTGGAAGGTGTAAACGGTGCCAGCAGCAGGTCCGCGAAGGTGATAGCGTAACCGAGCGTCAGGCTGCGACGACCCAGATATTTCACCAGAATCAGCGCCAGACGGCGGCCGAAGCGGGTTTTGTCATAGCCTGCGGCAAACATGAAGGCACCGAAAATCAGCCATACGGTAGAGTTACCAAAACCGCTCACGGCCCATTTAAAGGAGGCACCCGCCAGTTTGAATTTCGGGTCGGCCAATTGTTCCGGGCTGAACAACACCCACTGGCTGCAGAGCGCAATCGCCACGACGCCGGTCAGGCCAATGACCGCGCCTGGCAGCGGTTCGAAGATCAAACCGACAATCACGCCGACAAAGATAGCGAAGTAGTGCCACGCGTAAGGAGGAAGCCCTTCCGGGACCGGAACAAACAGTAACAGCACGGCAACGACAATGGGCAATGCCATCATTAGCAGACGTTTTGCCTTTCCGTTGGATGCTTGACTCGCCACAGGGGGCGTTACAGCAGTTTTTGTATTCATAGTTTCGCGTCTTAAGTTGTCAGGAATTCGGTTATGCGCTGAAATATTCATTTGCTTTCTTTAGTTTGTTTTTATTTTCTTTAGTTACCAAAGGTGCGCATTTGCTATTTCAGTAATAGCGACTTAACGCATTTTTGATGCGCTAAATTAAAAATTGATGATATTTATATATTGCGCCTTTGACTGTCTCGATGCTTGATCGCGATCAAAAAAATAGAGTTGCGGTGGTGTTTTTGTTCAGTTGATAATAACCACTCTGGCGTATGTGGGTATTATTTATTTTGATATGGATTTTACTCAATGTTGTTAACATTTCAAATAACCATTTTCATATAACTCTTTGTTTTTAATGGTTTGTTTTTGTCTCTTGGGATCGTGAAAAGGTCATTGATACGTTAACGGTGTTTAAAGGATTGTGAATGGAGTAATTAATATTGCTAACACCAATGTGTTATTAATGTTATTGAAGGGATTAAATAGTTTTTTAACTAACGTAATAGCTTTAGAAACTAAAAAAATCATTATATTAGTATTATGACATCGGAATAAAAAATCGAAATAAAACTGAGCCCGATAACGAATTCTTAATTTTAAAGTTTGGAGTTTCTATTATGAGCACTAACGAACGTATTCTAAGCCCCTTCACATTACCGAATGGTACCGAACTGAAAAACCGTTTGTTAATGGCCCCTATGACGACCTGTACCGGTTATTACGACGGTACGGTGACCAGCGAGCTGGTTGAGTACTATCGCGCCCGCTCAGGCAGTATTGGTACCATTATTGTTGAGTGCTGCTTTGTTGACGATCTCGGTCTCGCCTTCCCGGGTGCGATTGGCATAGATAACGACGAGAAAATCGCCGGGCTGGCGAAGATCGCTGAGGCGATTAAGTCCAAAGGCTCTAAAGCGCTGCTGCAGATCTACCACGGCGGCCGCATGGTTGATCCGAAACTGATCGGTGGCCGCACGCCGGTGGGGCCAAGTGCCGTTGCCGCGCCACGTGACGGCGCCGCCACGCCGGTTGCCCTGACGGGGGAAGAAGTCGAAGGGATGATCGGTAAGTTCGGTGAAGCAGTACGCCGTGCGATTCAGGCGGGTTTCGATGGCGTTGAAATCCATGGGGCCAACACCTATTTGATTCAGCAGTTCTACTCTCCAAACTCTAACCAGCGTGACGACGAGTGGGGTGGCAGCCGCGATAACCGCGCGAAATTCCCGCTGGCCGTGCTCGACATCACCCATAAAATGGTGCGCCAGTACGCCGATGACGCCTTTATCATCGGCTATCGCTTCTCCCCTGAAGAGCTGGAAGAGCCGGGCATCCGCTTTGAAGACACCATGTACCTGCTGGAAAAGCTGGCCGCGCGCGGTGTGGATTATCTGCACTTCTCCGTTGGCGCAACCCTGCGTCCTTCTATTGTCGACACGCAGGATCCGACCCCGCTTATCGAAAAATACCGCGCAATGCGTTCTGACACGCTGGCGCAGGTGCCGGTCATGGGCGTCGGTGGCGTGGTCAATGCCGCGGATGCGAACGAGGCGCTGGAACATGGCTACGATCTTATCGCCGTAGGCCGCGCGACCATCGCCTATCCGGATTGGACAGACCGCATCGCGGCGGGAGAAACGCTGGAACTGTTTATGGACAGCACCCGACGCGACGCGCTAAGCATCCCTGAGCCGCTGTGGCGTTTCTCGCTGGTGGAGGCGATGATCCGCGATATGAGCATGGGTGAATCGAAATTTAAACCGGGCATGTTTATTGAGAATGTTCGGGACGATAGCAACGAACTGGTGATTAACGTCAGCCTAGAGACCGACCGCATCGCCGACATTGAACTGGCTTCTGGCCCGACCCAGGACGTTGAGTTTGTCACCAGCTTCGAAGAGATCCGCACCCGTATTCTGGATGCAAACACCCCGCACGTGGATGCCATTACCGGTGCAACCAGCCAGAGTGAAGCGGTCAAAAAAGCGGTGTCTAAAGCCATGCTGAAATCCAGCAAAGCGCTGGCAGCCGAAGAGGGTGTCGACCCGAACGAGACCCGAAGCGTTGACGTTGTGGTGGTCGGTAGCGGTGGCGCGGGTCTGGCCGCAGCAATCCAGGCGCATGACGAAGGCGCAAGCGTGCTGATTGTCGAGAAAATGCCCTCCATCGGCGGTAACACCATTAAAGCGTCTGCGGGGATGAACGCCGCGGAAACACGCTTCCAGCGGGTGAAAGGAATTCAGGACAGCAAAGAGCTGTTCTATCAGGAAAGCCTGAAAGGCGGTAAAAACAAGAACAACCCGGAACTGTTGCGCCGCTTTGTGGAAAATGCCCCGCAGGCGATCGAGTGGCTGGCGACCCGCGGCATTATGCTCAACGACATCACCACCACCGGCGGGATGAGCATCGACCGTACTCACCGTCCAAAAGACGGTTCTGCGGTGGGCGGCTATCTGATTAGCGGCCTGGTGCGTAACGTCAACAAACGCAACATCGAGGTCATGCTCGATACGTCGGTCAGCGACATTCTCTTCGAGAACGGCGAAGTCACCGGCGTACGTCTGACCACGGAAGAAAACGAAACCCTTACCGTAGCAACCAAAAGCGTCATTGTGGCTACCGGTGGTTTCAGCGCCAATAGCCAGATGGTGGTGAAGTACCGTCCTGACCTGGAAGGTTTCGTGACCACCAACCACAAAGGGGCGACAGGGGGCGGTATCGCGCTGCTGGAGCGTATTGGCGCCGGTACGGTCGATATGGGGGAAATCCAGATCCACCCAACCGTTGAGCAGAAAACCTCGTACCTGATTTCCGAATCCATCCGCGGTGGCGGGGCGATTCTGGTGAACCAGCAGGGGAACCGTTTCTTCAACGAGATGGAAACCCGCGATAAAGTCTCTGCACAAATTATCGCCCTGCCGGAGAAATACGCTTACATCGTCTTTGATGAGCATGTCCGCGCCAAAAACAAAGCGGCAGATGAGTACATCGCCAAAGGGTTTGTCACCAGCGCCAGCTCACCTAAAGCGCTGGCTGAAGCCCTGGGTATGGATTACCACGCTTTCCTGGCGACCCTGGAGCGTTACAACGGCTTTGTTGAAAAACAGCACGATGACGATTTTGGCCGTACGACCGCGCTGCGTGCACCAATCAACGAAGGGCCATTTTATGCCATTCAGATTGCGCCGGGCGTGCACCACACCATGGGCGGTGTGACCATTAACACAGAAACCTGCGTACTGGACAGCAACCACAACGTGCTGCCAGGGGCATTTGCGGCCGGTGAAGTGGTCGGTGGTATCCACGGTGGTAACCGCATCGGGGGTAACGCGGTGGCAGATATCATTATTTTTGGTACGCTTGCCGGACATCAGGCGGCGATGCGCGCGAAAAGGGCGTAAGTCAGCCGTAAGGGTATGCCGGATACGCGCCGTGTATCCGGCATTTCAACCAGGGAGCTTGCACCATGTCTTCTGAACACCGCGTCTACAGTTACTCCGCCGTTCTGATGGGATCGCCCATTCTCCTGAAGCTTTTCTCTCATGATGAAGCCCTCGCTTCTCGCGTTTTTAGACTGATTAAACAGTATGAAGACCTGCTGACCGTCAACCGTGCCAGCTCGCAGGTGATGGATATCAACCATGCTGCCGGTCAGCATCCTGTCACCGTCAGTCGCCCGGTTTTTGAGCTTATCCGCTGTGCGAAAGCGGCAAGCCAGCTCAAGGACAGCGCATTTAACCTGGCCATCGGCCCGCTGGTGAAACGCTGGAAAATCGGTTTTCGGGGAGATAGCGTTCCGCCTGCCGATGAAATCGCGTCGTTGCTCGCCATTACCCATCCTGAGGATGTGGTCCTTGATGAGGCCAGCAGCAGCGTGTTCCTGACCCGGGCGGGCATGGAGATTGATCTGGGGGCCATCGCCAAAGGCTATATCGCCGACAGAGTGCGCGATTACCTGCGTAAAGAGGGCGCTCAACTGGGGCTTATTAATCTTGGCGGTAATATCCAGACGCTGGGTTCACCTGAAGGGGGCTGGAGCGTGGGGCTCAAAAAACCGTTCGCCGGGGAGGCGCTGATCGGTACGATGACCGTAGAGAACATGTCGGTGGTGACATCGGGTACCTACGAACGCTTTTTTGAGCAAAATGGCAGGCGTTATCACCACATACTTGACCCGCGTACCGGCTATCCGCTGGATAACGAACTGGACAGCGTCACCATCATTTCGAAAAACTCCATTGACGGTGATATCTGGACCACGCTGATGTACGGCATGGGCGTCAGTAAAGGCTGTTCAGCGCTGCGTGCACGACCCGACATTGAAGCAATCTTCGTGACCAAAACAAAAGAAGTGGTGCTCTCTTCAGCGCACCACTTCCATTTTACCTTGCTGGATAACAGCTACCGCGTTACTGACAGTACTGCTTGAGCAGTGCCGTCTGCTCGGGCTGCAGGCGATAGCGATACACCGGCCGCCCGGTGGCACCGTAGTGAATGCTGGTAAACAGAATGTTGATTTGCGCCAGCCAGATCAGGTATTTCCGACAGGACACGCGTGAAATATTGACCGCGTTTGCCAGATCATCGGTGGAAAACTCCGTCTCCGGGTGCGCATCAATCCACTGACAAATCGTACGCAGCGTTTGCGGCGTTAACCCTTTCGGCAGTTTTTTACTGTCCGCCAGTTCCGGCGCACCGCCGTGGATCAATCTGTCGACGTCGGCCTGCTCATAGTACTGATGCGATCCCATCAGGCTGTGCTTTGCCTTCCAGCCGTTCAGCGCCTCTTCAAAACGCGGGAACTGGAACGGTTTAATCAGATAATCCACCACACCGTAATGGATGGAGGTCTGGATGGTGGCGGCATCGGCGGCGGAGGAGATCATAATGACATCGATCGGCCGGCCTGAGGCACGGATGACGGGAAGGAGATCCAGCCCGTTATCCTGCTGCATATAGACATCCAGCAGCACCAGATCGACAGGCTGGCTGGGGTCGTTAATGATGGTCCTGGCCTGGTTGAGCGTGGAGGCGACGCCGCAGCAGCTAAAGCCTTCAACACGGTTGACATACAGACGGTTGAGGTCGGCCACCATGGCGTCATCATCGACAATTAACACATTTATCACGCGATATTCCTCTCGCTATCCCAGGGGATGTGAACAAAAAATTGGGTAAATACGCCAGGCTCAGACTCGACGGTAATCTCTCCGCCCAGGTTCTGGATCTGCTGACGAGCAAGGAACAGCCCAACGCCGCGATTTTCGCCTTTGGTTGAGAAGCCCTTTGTAAAAACAGCCTCGAGCTGAGCCGGATCAATACCGGGGCCATCGTCGCTGACTTCGCAACTGAGCCAGCCATTCTGATAATGTAGCAGCAGGCCAATTTCGCCTTCCTGCTGTCCTTCCATCGCGTCGAGCGCGTTTTCAATGAGGTTACCCAGCACGGTAATCAGCACCGCAACCTGCTCTTCGTTGGCGGTATCCGGTATCTGGCACTCATCGGCCAGCGTCAGGGCGATCCCTGCTTCCTTAGCCCGGTTGATTTTACCCAGCAGGAACCCGGCTATCACCGGAGATTTAACTTTGCTCTGAATGGTACCAATATCGGTCTGATAATTATGCGCCGTCTGGATGATGTACTCTTCAAGTTTGTCGTAGCGCTTCATATGCAGCAGACCGAGGATCACGTGCAGTTTGTTCATAAACTCGTGCGTATGGGAGCGCAGGGCATCGACATAATTGACCATGCCATCAATACGCTGCATCAGCTGGCTGATTTCCGTTTTATCGCGAAAAGTGGTGATGGCACCAATAACCCGCTCCTGGCTTTTAACAGGCACCATGTTGCACAGCAAGAGTCGCCCGTTGCAGCTGATCTCCTGATCCTTGCGTGCAATGCCACTCTTCGAGACTTCCCGCAGGCTTGCCAGCAGGGGAGCACTGGCATTTTCGGTCTGTTTGCCGGAAGGCAGAAGCAATATTTCTCTGGCGGTGTGGTTAATCATCGTCACCCGCCCCTGAATATCCACGGCCAGAACCCCTTCGCGAAGCGACTGCAGCATCGCCTGCCGCTGTTCGAACAGCGCAGAGATCTCATACGGCTCAAGGCCGAACAGGATACGTTTGAGCACGCGAACCAGACCCCAGATGGCCAGCGAGCTCATCAATATACTGAATAATATGGTCCAGACGGCGTTAAGCCGCCCACGGGCAATCTGATCTTCCACTTTTTTAAGGGAGATGCCGACCACCACCACGCCGATCTGCTCGTGCTGGCTATCAAAGACGGGAGTAAAGACGCGAAGCGCTTCCGCGAGGGCACCCCGGTTAACGGCGACATGCTCCTTTCCTTCCAGCGCGGGCGTCAGGTCATCGCCGATAAAGTGCAGACCTAACAGGGCTTCGTTCGGGTGCGAGTAACGAATACCGCGCATGTCGGTGACCACGGTGAAGAGCAGGTCGTTGCGCCTGGTGACCGCCTGGGCGATGGGCTGAATAATATCCGCCTGGGGAGCCTGCATCAGACCGCGTTGAATTTCGGGACTGTCGGCCAGCGTTCGCGCGATCCCAAGGGCCGTATCCTTAACATCATCGCGGGTGGCACGGGTGATTTGGACGGAATAGAGCGCAAATACCAACAGCAGCACAGAACCGATAATCGCGCACACCATTAACGTGACCAGGGTGTTCAGTTTCATGGGGCGCTTGCGCGTCAGGGGGAAGGGCTGCAAATCGCTCATCAAAACTCCGCGATGATTAAGAAAGGGGTAATTATCGCCGATGACGCGCATTTCTTAAAGCCATGTAAAGGCATGGATTCGGTCCTCTTTTCGTGACCCTCCTCGCAGGTCACCTGTCTAAAACACTTTATAGTGTAGGGGTACTCATAATAAGGAGGTTGTTTATGAGCATTACGCTTACCGGTTCGGTCAAGGAAAGACGGCACGCCAGCACGATGAATATCGATAGATTGTCCACGCTGGACATGCTGAAAGTCATTCACCAGGATGATGCCCTCATCTCCGCTGCAATAACCCCATGTTTAACAACGATCGCCCGCGTGGTGGATAACGCCGCTGCGACCCTGAGTCACGGTGGTCGTCTGGTCATTGTTGGCGCCGGCTCGTCAGGCCGTGTCGCGCAGCAGGCAGCCGATGATTATGCCCCGGGAAAAACGCCTGTGATCGCCATAACGGCGGGAGAGGAGGCGGGCAGCTACGAGCGCGGTGTCGCTGACCTGCAGGCCATCAAATTTGGTGAACAGGATATGATGCTGGCGGTCACCGTCAGCGGCAAAACACCGTGGGTCTGGGGCGCGATGCGCCATGCGTGGTCGTTGGGTTCCCCGGTCGCGGCTATTTCGGATGACGCGCAAAGTGAAGCCGCGCAGCTGGCGAGCATGGTGATTGCCCCGGAGCTTGGCGCGGACGCGATCGCGGGTTATATCAATACCAAAGCCGGGATCGCACAAAAAATGATCCTGACCATGATAACCACCGGCCTGGCGGTTCGAACCGGACGCGTGTTCAGCAACCTGCGCGTGGATCTGGACGCCAGCAACACCAAATGGTCTGAACGGCAAATTGCCATCGTCATGGAAGCGGGGGGATGCACCCGGTCAGCGGCGAAAGCCGCGCTGGAGAGCTGCAACCATAACTGTAAAACAGCGGTGCTGATGGTGCTGACAGGGCTGGATGCCTGGAAGGCGCATGAACTGCTGGCGCAGAACAACGGCTTTATTCGTCTGGCACTGCAGGAAGCTCCGTAACATTTCTCTGTTGAATAAAAAAAGCCCGCGATGCGGGCTTTTATCATAGTGGGAAGTTAGAACTGGTACGTCATACCTACGCCAACGATGTCATCTGTAGAGATGCCGTTTGCTTCGTAGAAGCTTTCGTCGTTGTCCAGCATGTTGATTTTGTAATCAACATAGGTGGAGAAGTTTTTGTTAAAGCTGTAGGTCATACCGACGTCGATATAGTTAACCAGATCCATGTCGCCATGCTGGCCCTGTGGGTTACCCGCATTGCCAAGATAAGTCATGTCCTTGCCTTTGGAGTAAACCCATGCCAGGGACGGACGCAGGCCGAAGTCGAACTGGTATTGTGCCACGGCTTCAAAGTTCTGCGTCTCATCCGCAATCCCGGTATCGCCATATGGCGTCATATTACGGGTTTGCGCATACATCATCGCCAGATAAACGCTGTTGGCATCATATTTCGCGCCAACGGTCCACACTTCCGCAGTCTTCCCGCCGGCGAAACGTGCGCTGTCTTGTATACCCTTCGCTTCCTGCTCATTGGTACGGTCAGAAGAGGAGTAGGCCGCGCCTAAGGTCAGGCCAGACAGATCGCCGGAGAAATCATAGCTAGTGGACATACCGAAGCCGTCACCGTTCTGGAAACGCACGTCGTCATGACCGTTCTTGGTCCCTTCCTGATCTTCTGTTGCGTCCTGACCTTCGTTTGCCCCCTGATACTGCAGCGCAAAATTCAGACCCTCAACCAGGCCGAAGAAATCGGCATTACGGTAGGTCGCCACACCGTTTGCACGGCCGACCATGAAGTTGTCGGTCCAGGTATAAGAATCGCCCCCAAATACGGGCAGCATATCGGTCCAGGCTTCAACATCATACACGACGCCGTAATTACGACCGTAATCGAATGAACCGTATTCGCCATATTTCAGGCCAGCGTACGCCAGACGGTTAAATGAAGTATCACCGGCACTTTCGGTATTATTGGCGTAAGTTTTATATTCCCACTGGCCATAACCAATAACATCGTTAGTGATTTGTGTTTCGCCTTTGAAACCAATTTGTACATAGGTTTCATCGCCATCATCCCCAGGGTGGTCAGAGAAGGTATGACGCGCATCGATCTTACCGTACAGATCAACTTTATTGCCGTTTTTGTTATACATTTCAGCTGCATGTGCTGCGCCAGCCATTAATAATGCGGGTACGAGAATTGCCAGAACTTTTCTTTTCATTATATATTCCCTTTAAAGATAATTAATATGAATATATGTAATCACTCTCTGTCATTACAGAATTGATACTATTCTACGCAATGTCATTTTGGTTCAAAAATAAATGTAATTAAAATCGTAGAAATATTGCAAAACATTTCTATCTGTCGCTTTATTTTTCTGGTGAATTAGAGTTTAGAATATATAGAAATAAATTATCATTAAGTATTTAGCGGCAGTATTATTTAATATCTCCAATTGATATTAAATATATTTCCTCGGGAATGCAGGGTACACGCGTCCCTGTCAGGACAAGCCGTGATAGCGGCGGGGAAAGTTGCTATTGTAGCCGTTTTAACAACAGGACGTGATGATGGAACTTACGCAGTGGCAGTCTCGCTTTGAGCGTTGGCTCGATGAAAACCACGCGACCCACGACGCTGCGCATGATATTTCGCACTTTCGTCGTGTCTGGATGACGGCGCAAAAAATCATGGCGAACCAGGCGGTCGATTCACTGGTGGTACTGACCGCCTGTTATTTCCATGACATTGTCAGCCTGCCGAAAAACCATCCCCAACGCAGCCAGTCATCACGTCTGGCTGCCAGCAAGACGCTCGACATTCTGCGTCGCGATTTTCCGGATTTCGCCTCTGAACGCTATGCAGCCGTGGAGCATGCCATTGAAGCGCACAGTTTTAGCGCCGGTATCGCGCCGCACAGTCTTGAAGCCAAAATTGTTCAGGATGCTGACCGGCTGGAAGCGCTTGGTGCTATTGGTCTTGCGCGCGTCTTTGCGGTATCGGGGGCGCTGGGCGTGGCGCTCTTTAACGCTGAAGACCCGTTTGCCGACGCGCGCACCCTTAATGACCGCGTCTTTGCCCTCGACCATTTTCAGACCAAGCTGCTGCGCTTGCCTGATACAATGCACACAGACGTGGGGCGCGAACTTGCGCAACACAACGCCGATTTTCTCATCCAGTTTATGGCGAAATTAAGTGCCGAATTACAGGGCGACTGCCTGGGGCTGGATACCCAGGTGCTGAGCCGCTTCCGTCGCAGTTTGAGCGAGTGAACTGTGGTAATCTGTTTCCAGTCTTTATTCTCCGGTTAAAAGAATGCAGGAAAATCGATCAGTGAGTGAGCCCGCGCCAGAGCAGGCTGAGAAATCAACGGCAACGGTGCAGGCTTTATTGCGCCAGCTGCTGGATATCTATGATGCTAAAACGCTGGCGAATCAGCTGGTGGCGCACGGTGAGAGCCACTGGAGTCCGGCAATCCTGAAGAGACTGCTGACCAGCGAGCGGGCAGGGCAGCGTCTGAGTGAGGGCGAGTTTCGTTACCTGCAAAACCTGCTTCCGCGTCCTTCAGCCGCACACCCGAACTATGCCTTCCGTTTTATCGATCTGTTTGCCGGCATTGGCGGCATTCGACACGGGTTTGAGGCCATTGGCGGGCAGTGTGTGTTTACCAGCGAGTGGAACAAACATGCGGTCCGTACCTACAAAGCCAACTGGTACTGCGATCCCCATGAACACCGTTTCAACGCCGATATCCGTGATGTTACGCTGAGCCACAAAAGCGGCGTGAGTGATGAAGAGGCGGCTGAGCACATTCGCCAGTCAATTCCGGCCCATGATGTCCTGCTGGCGGGCTTCCCGTGCCAGCCTTTCTCGCTGGCCGGCGTGTCGAAAAAGAATGCCCTCGGACGCGCCCACGGTTTTGCCTGCGATACGCAAGGCACGCTGTTCTTTGATGTTGTCCGCATTATCGATGCCCGTCGTCCGGCGATTTTCGTGCTGGAGAACGTCAAGAATCTCAAGAGCCATGACGGCGGAAAGACCTTCCGCATTATCATGCAAACGCTCGATGAGCTGGGGTATGACGTAGCGGACGCTCAGCATATGGGCGCGGATGACCCGAAAATCATCGACGGTAAGCATTTCCTGCCGCAGCACCGCGAACGCATTGTGCTGGTTGGTTTTCGCCGCGACCTCAACCTGAAGGGGGATTTTACCCTGCGGGATATTCCCTCTTTATATCCTGCGCGTCGCCCAACCGTGGCCGACCTGCTGGAGCCTGTTGTCGACGCGAAATTTATCCTCACCCCGGTGCTGTGGAAATACCTTTACCGCTATGCGAAAAAACACCAGGCCAAAGGCAACGGTTTTGGCTTCGGGATGGTTAATCCGAACGATCCGCACTGTGTGACGCGCACGTTGTCCGCTCGCTACTATAAAGATGGCGCAGAGATCCTGATCGACCGGGGCTGGGATAAAGCGCTGGGGGAGAAAGATTTTGACGATCCCGATAACCAGCGTCACCGTCCGCGCCGCTTAACGCCGCGTGAATGCGCTCGGCTGATGGGGTTTGAGACCCCGCAGGGTTACACCTTCCGTATTCCGGTGTCGGACACCCAGGCTTATCGGCAGTTTGGTAACTCGGTGGTCGTTCCCGCGTTTGCGGCGGTGGCAAAACTGCTGGCCTCCCGCATCAGACAGGCCGTGGCGTTACGTGAGAGTGAGGCCGTCAATGACGGATGTTCACGATAAGGCGACGCGCAGTAAAAACATGCGTGCCATCGGCACGCGTGATACCGCCATTGAAAAGCGGCTAGCCGGGCTGCTGACCGAGGCGGGGTTTGATTTCCGCGTGCAGGATGCCGCGCTTGCGGGCCGTCCGGATTTCGTTATCGATGCGTATCAATGCATCATCTTTACCCACGGCTGTTTCTGGCATCACCACGACTGCTACCTGTTTAAGGTTCCCGCGACGCGTACGGATTTCTGGCTGGAGAAGATTGGCAAGAACGTCGCGCGGGACAACCGTGACCTTAGCACGCTTCTCGCGCAGGGCTGGCGGGTGTTGATTGTCTGGGAGTGCGCGCTGCGCGGCAGATTAAGACGTACCGATGCCGACCTGACAGAACGGCTGGAAGAGTGGATCTGCGGCGGCGGGCAGGCCGCGCAGATCGACACCCAGGGTATTCACCCGCTTACGGTTTCTCCACCTCACACGGCGTAACAACCGGCTTCGCAGGAAGCAGATATTTCCCCAGCGTTACCAGCACAACGGCAAAGACAATCACGCCCAGCGCCAGCCATTCCACGGGAGATAACGTTTCGCCGGCAAAGCTGGTGCCCAGTAGTACGGCAACCACCGGGTTCACGTAAGCGTAGCTGGTCGCGATCGCCGGCGAGACATTGCGGATCAAGAACATATAGGCGTTAATGGCGATGACAGAGCCAAATAATGCCAGGTAACCCACGGCCAGGAAGCCCGAAAGGTCCGGCATGGCTGTCAGTTTTTCGCCCGTCAGCGTTGAGGCAATCAGCAGCACAATTCCCGCCGCGAGCATTTCAATCGCGCCCGCCATCATGCCGGTCGGTAGCTCAATTCGTGAACCGTATACCGACCCAAATGCCCAGCTCATGGAGCCGATCAGGATAATCACTGCGCCCCACGGATTTCCGCTCAGGTTACCGCCGCTGTTGAGCAGGATGATCCCGGCAAGCCCGATCCCAATCCCTACCCACTCGAGCTTGCGGGTGCGGATGCCGAAAAGACGGCTAAAGCACAGGGTAAACAGCGGGACGGTCGCGACCACGACGGCGGCGATTCCGGACGGCACGTTCTGGTGCTCGGCGACCGTCACAAACCCATTCCCTATGGCCAGCAGCAGCAGGCCAATCAGAGCGGCATTGAGCATCGGGCGAAGCGGAGGCAGCTTATGGCCCCGTAACAGCAGGAAGGCCATCAGTAACACGCCCGCCGAGAGAAAGCGTACGCCCGCCATCATGAGCGGCGGCCAGCTCTCCACGCCGATACGAATGACAAAGTAGGTGGAACCCCAGATGATATACAGCGAAAAAAGTGCCCCAATGAGCGGTAGCAGTTGCCGGAAACGCATAATCCCTCGCGACAAAATGAAAAGGTCGCTGACAGTAAACGCCAAAACTATCGGCCTGGCGAGCGCTTTAATTGTGTAGTTGATGTGAATTTTTTGTTGACGCGAGGTGCCTGTTTCCGGGTTTACACTTTTGCTCCATACTATTCACTTAATTACCAAAAAAAGAAGGAATGAGATTTTGGCAGGAAGTAGCTTATTAACATTACTGGATGATATTGCCACCTTACTGGATGACATTTCGGTGATGGGAAAACTGGCGGCGAAGAAAACCGCCGGGGTTCTGGGAGACGATTTATCGCTCAACGCCCAGCAGGTGAGTGGCGTTCGGGCCAACCGTGAATTACCGGTGGTATGGGGCGTAGCGAAAGGCTCATTCCTGAATAAGGTGATCCTGGTGCCGCTTGCGCTGCTGATCAGCGCGTTTATCCCATGGGCGATCACGCCGTTGCTGATGATTGGCGGCGCATTTTTATGCTTCGAAGGCGCTGAGAAGATCCTGCACTCGTTCGCCGCACGTAAGAACAGCGACACGCCGGAAATGCGCCAGCAGCGTCTTGAGGCGCTGGCCGCGCAGGATCCTAAAACCTTCGAGCGTGATAAGGTGAAAGGTGCCATTCGTACCGACTTTATTCTGTCGGCGGAGATCGTGGCCATTACGTTAGGTATTGTCTCTGAAGCACCGCTTCTGAACCAGGTCCTGATCCTCTCCGGGATCGCCATTCTGGTCACGGTGGGGGTGTACGGGCTGGTGGGGCTTATCGTTAAGCTGGATGATATCGGCTACTGGCTGGAAGAAAAATCGAGCGCTATCGCCAAAGGTATCGGTAAAAGCCTGCTGGTGACCGCGCCCTGGCTGATGAAGAGCCTGTCAGTGGTTGGTACGCTGGCGATGTTCCTTGTCGGAGGCGGTATTGTGGTTCACGGTATCGCGCCGCTGCATCATGCTATTGAACATTTCGCCTCGGCGCAGGGCAGCATAGTGGCGGCAATTCTGCCCACGCTGCTTAATCTTGTGCTGGGCTTTATCATTGGCATTATCGTGGTTGGGGCCGTAAAACTGGTCGAAAAAATCCGCGGAACGTCGCACTAATTGTTACCTGTTGCGGGGTGCAAAAAGATCATTCCTCGTCTAAATTGAAAACGTTTCACCCTGATACAGGAGGCAGGTATGGTCTTTTTGGTCAGTGATGAAGTTAAGCCTAAGAAGGGCGGCCCACGTATGATTGTCACCGGGTATTCCAGCGGTATGGTGGAATGCCGGTGGCACGACGGTTATAGCATCAAGCGGGAAGCGTTCCGTGAAGATGAGCTTCAGCCGGGAGACGGGCAGCGCAAGCGAGACAAGGCTTAATGACATAACGCCCGGCTTTGCCGGGCGTTTTTACCTTCCGTATCCGGCGTCGGGCAGTAATCAGGGAGTGTGTGTGCAGCGCGAGACCTTTGTTGTAAGACGATCTTTTCTGCAATGGCTGCATATGCGTAGCAATCCGGGGTTGATTGTTAATCTCTGTTTTCTCATCGTACTGATATTTTCCACGCTCCTGACCTGGCGAGAGGTGGTGGTACTGGAAGATGCGTATATCTCCAGCCAGCGTAATCATCTGGAAACGGTAGCCACTTCGCTGGACCGGCAGTTACAGTACAGCGTGGATAAAATGCTGTTTTTCCGAAAAAGCATGCGTGATGCCATCCAGACGCCGCTGGCCTTTGATGTCCTGTATGAAGCGATTTCACGCTTTAACGCCTTTCGCACGCGCCCCAGCTGGCAGCTCGCCGTTGATAAAAAACGCACTCTCCCCATTAACGGCGTGTCGGATGCGTTCGTCGAAAAAACCACGCTGTTGAATCGTGACCCTGAGCGTATCAGCAATGAAATTTCTGCCGCCCTCGAAGTGGGGTATTTACTCCGACTGGCGTCCTCGGTGGGGCAAAGTGAAGAGCGGGTTATCTATGCGTCTCGCGCCGGGTTTTACCTTGCGACGGACACGCCTGAACAGACGAGTGATATTAGCCAGCGCTATTACTATCTGGTTACCCAGCCGTGGTTTACCCAGCAGTCTGAACGTAACAATCGCGCTCGCGCGGTGCGCTGGTTTATCTCCAGCCCGTCGCCCTGGACCGGTGGTGAACGGATGATCACGGCCAGCGTACCGATCTATTTTGACCATTACTGGTATGGCGTTGTGGCGATGGATTTCTCATTGAAGACCATGAAACATCTGCTGGAAGAGGCAACGCAAGAGCGTACAGAGGGGGAATATCAGCTGTACGACACCCGGCTGAATATGATTGCCACGTCAGAAGAGACCGGTAGTCTGGTGAACCGGTTTGACGAACGCGAAACGGCGCAGATAGCGCACGCGATTGAGAACGATACCGGCGGGGGGATCCGCCTCGGAAGCCGCTTTATCAGCTGGGAGCGGCTCGATCACTTCGATGGTGTGATTTTACGCGTTCATACCCTGCATGAAGGCGTGAAGGGGGACTTCGGCAGTATCAGTATCGTGCTGGCGCTGCTCTGGGCACTCTTCACCGCCATGCTTCTTATCTCGTGGCTGGTTATCCGTCGGATGGTCAGCAATATGTATACGCTTCAGCACTCTTTGCAGTGGCAGGCCTGGCACGATCCGCTCACCCGCCTGAATAACCGTGGTGCCCTGTTTGAGCGTGCCAAAATGCTGTCGGAAAAATGTCGGCAGCAGTCGCTGCCGTTCTCGGTGATTCAAATCGATCTCGACCATTTTAAAAGCATTAACGATCGCTTTGGCCATCAGGCCGGGGACAAAGTGCTTTCCCATGCCGCGGGCCTGATTGGCAGCGCACTGCGCAAGAATGATGTTGCCGGACGCGTGGGTGGGGAAGAGTTCTGCGTGGTACTGCCCGGCAGCGGGCTTGAAGAGGCGAGGGGGATTGCGGAACGCATTCGCTCACGCATCAACAGTAAAGAGATCCTGGTGAAAAAGAGTACCACCGTGCGTATCAGTGCCTCACTGGGGGTAAGTAGCGCCCAGGAAAAGGACAATTACGATTTCGAACAGTTGCAGTCAGTGGCGGATGCCCGGTTGTATCAGGCCAAGCAGTGCGGGCGCAACCGGGTGTTCTGGCACGATCAGGATAAGAAGTGATCCAGCCCCTCCTGCCAGCCCACGGGTCCGGGCTGTTGCGTGTGGTACACCCGGGCGGGGTTATCGTCACGTAACGTGATGCCCTGCCGGTTAATACCCTTGATCACCACGGCGTAGTCCACGCTGTCCAGCAGCGGGGCATCATTTGGACCATCGCCAAGCCCCAGGGTAACCGGCACAATGCCTTCCCGCTCACGGTACTGCTCAATCAGCCAGTCAACCGCAACATCTTTACCGCAGCGAGCATCCAGAACATGCCAGAAGCGGGCTCCCTGCAGGCATTTCAGGCCGCACTGCGCCAGCGCCTCGTCAAATTGCGCCATTTTTTCATCGCTGTCGCGCCAGATGAGCGTGACGGAGGCTTCGTGTCGGCGCGCGAGGGTCGAACGATAGCGCGTCAGCCCCGTCCACTCGCTGATAACCCGTTCGTCGACGTCATCAAAGGTGGTGAATTTAAAGCCCCGCTGCTGGCGAATCTGGTCGATCAGCGGGCGAATGTCGCGGTGCGTCATCCCCCTGATGTGGCGTTGACCTGTCTCCCAGCGCACGTCGGGCTGAATCACCGCGCCATTCTCAGCTATGAAGGGTAACCCCTCCAGACCCAGATCCTGCTGGATATCCAGCATTTCTGCCGCGGTCTTGCTGCTGCAGAGAATAACCGGCACCTGATTATCCAGGAGGGTGTCCAGCCAGGGCATGGCCGGTTGCCACTCGTACGTATGAATATCGAGCAACGAGCCGTCGAGATCGGAAAAGATCAGCAGGCTATCCTGCAGTGAAGGCATAACGACTCCTGATAACTGACAAACTGCCACCTAAGAATATTCCTAAAAAAATTCCTAACGCTTAAGTGAGGCAAAAGGGTATCTCTCCTGCCAAACCCGCATGCGGCGCATGTTGTCCCTCATAACTAAATTTATTATGTACCAAATATTATATTCGCCATGAGAATATATGCTTGTCATACAAAATGGTTGAGGATAGTGTTTTGTGTACATCAGATTTCCTGGTGTAACGAATTTTCAAGTGCTTCTTGCATAAGCAAGTTTTGATCCCGGCCATCCCCATGACCGGGATTTTTTTCGTCCTAACGATTTGCTTCAGACACGCTAAAATCGTGTATATCAAGCTCGAAGGCCTCCGCCAGTTCACGGTAGGTGTGATAATCCCTTCCGTTCACAATGACCCTGTCTGAATTGTCGTCCGAACGACGGACTTCTGACTCACTGATCTCATTGATGGCGGCCAGCAGGGCATCGACATCCACCTCAACCTCACGTTTGATGGTGTCGCTGTACTCTTTGTCGGTCTTCATTACGGGGTACCTCATTTTGCCGTCTCCAACCGTAAGTATAGACTGCGCACAAAAACGCCATTCACACCGGGCAGCGATGCCAGTTAAGGCGTTTTGTTCTACACTGGCTCAAAACCAGAGGAGGAACGTATGAAGGTCAACGATCGGGTAACCGTTAAAACGGACGGTGGACCGCGCCGCCCGGGTGTGGTCCTGGCAATTGAAGAGTTTAGTGAAGGCACGATGTACCTGGTATCACTTGAAGACTACCCGCTCGGCATCTGGTTTTTTAACGAACTGGGACACCCGGATGGCATCTTTGTAGAGAAGGCGCAATAGCATGGCGTCGGGTGGCGACTGGCGCGCCCGACACTGTCCACAGAAGCAAAAATCTCTGGCCAGGCCAGAGATCAAAGGTAGGGTGCAAAGGGTTTTTTTAGCGACTAACGCATGTTGACGAAAATCCCGTTCGTCACATTATCGGTGAGGCGTACCACGTGATAGATCACTTGCTTATTATGCGTTTTAATTTTCCTTTTAATATTTCCTTTATGTGACGAAACGGTTTTGGCTTTAATATTCATCTGGTCTGAGATCTGAATAGTCCCTTGGCCTGCCATCCACATTCGCAGCATGCTTGATTCAGTCCTGCTTAATGATAGGGTGGGTAAGTTAACCGCTCCTACATTTTTAACTTCTTTATTCAAATAATCACCCAGAATGTCATCCAGCGACTCTGGTTTAATCGATTTAGAACTGATCAATAAATTTTTGCGAACCAACAAATACTCATCGAAATGGATATTCGCGATCGCCATAAAAACAATAAACAGGGTTTTTGGATGCTGATTAATGATTTGCTTAATGTGCTGACTGTTGGCTGGATCGTGAATGAAACAGTCCTCATTAATAAACACCACGCCTGGTTTAAGTTCGTCACAAGCGGCTGCGAGTTCGTCAACGGTGTGTGCATCGTTGATGTCTCTCTTTCTTACCCCTCTGCTTGCCAGGTACCCGGTTAACCCTAGCCGGGTGTAGCTGCATAAATCCATAATGATCGTTGACATGGCATACCCTCACTCAATGCGTAACGATAATTCACCATCTGCCTGAGAGCTCATAACAGCCATACGGGATGGAAAAAATTAATAAACCTGTGAGCATGACAAAGACTTTCAGGCGGACTCACTATCCCGTAAAGTTACGTATAATTTGCCAGGAATCTTCTTAAAGTAAAGTAAATATTAAGTATTGTGAGGTGGTTAGAAACAATTAAACCGCGTCAGATATATCCTGGAAGATGTTTTTCACGTTTTATTTTAGGAATATCCTCAGAAAGACAATATCAACTGTGAGGGCTATTATTTACGCGGTAGCTCACTGACAATATCTGCTAACAGATTGAATATCTCGCCGAATAAGTGCTCACAGAAGGGGGCGATAAGGGGCATCAGTAATGACATTAATAAAATACCGACCGTCAGCGTCAGCGGAAAACCAATGACGAACACTGAGAGCTGCGGTGCCATTCGGTTGAGTAAGCCTAAGGCGAGGTTCACGGTCAGCAGCAGGGTGATGATCGGCAGCGCCAGCATCAGGCCGTTCAGGAAAACAAGCCCGGCCGCACGCGTAAGCGCCAGAAACGCGTTGCTGTTCACCGGGTTTTCCCCAATCGGCAGCGTATGGAAAGTATCCACCAGCATGGAGATGAGCCACAGATGGCCGTTAAACGACAGGAACAGCAACATGGCGAGCAGATCGATAATGCGCGCCAGCACCGGCATGTTGAGGTGGCTACCGGGATCCACAAACGTGGCGAATGATAAACCCATTTGCAGGCCAATCAGTTCGCCGGCGGTCCGCACGGCCGCGAAGGCAAGCTGCATGGTAAAGCCTACGGCCACGCCAATCATCACCTGTTGCAGTGCAACCCACACCGCTTTCGCCGAGAAGATCGGAATATCCACGGGCGGGAGAGAAGGGGCGACGATAATGGTGATGATGATGCCCAGCCCCACTTTGACGCGCTTGGGTATCGTTTTCTCACTGAGAATGGGGGCCGTTGTAATCAGCGCCAGGATACGCAGCATCGGCCAGAAATAGACGCCAAGCCATTGAACCCACTGGTCACTGGTGAAGTGCAGCATCGTCGGGTCAGCCGATGATGTACGGCAGATTGGTAAACAGGTTGCGCATATAGTCCAGCAACAGGTTCAGCATCCACGGCCCGGCAACGATAATCGCCACGAACACGGCGATGATTTTTGGGATAAATGACAGCGTCATTTCGTTAATCTGCGTGGCGGCCTGCAGGATACTGATAATCAGACCGGTCACCAGCGCGACAAGCAGTAACGGCGCGGCAACGGCTATCGCGATTTTCATCGCTTCCGTGCCCATCATCATGACCGATTCTGGCGTCATTACGGCTCCTTAACTGTAGAAACTCTGCGCCAGCGAACTGACCAGCAGTTGCCAGCCATCGACCAGGACAAAGAGCATGATCTTAAAGGGCAGGGCAATGGTGGCCGGGGGCACCATCATCATCCCGAGCGCCATCAGAACGCTGGCGATCACCAGATCGATAATCAGGAACGGAATAAAGATGGTAAAGCCAATCTGAAAGGCCGTTTTCAGCTCACTGGTGACATACGCAGGCAGCAGAATACGCATCGGAACGGCTTCCGGTCCCTGAAGCTCGCCGGTATTGGACAGGCGGGCGAAGAGTGCCAGGTCCGCTTCCCGGGTCTGGCGGAGCATAAACTCCCGCAGCGGCTGAGCCCCTTTATCGAGCGCCTCCTGCATGGAGATTTTATCTTCGCTAAACGGCTGGTATGCGTCGGTATAAATCTTGTCGATAACCGGCGACATAATGAAAAAGGTTAAAAACAGCGCCAGACCCAGCAGTACCTGGTTAGGCGGCGCGGACGGGGTGCCCAGCGCATTGCGCAGCAGGCCAAAGACGATGATGATTCGGGTGAAGCTGGTCATCATCAGCAGGATCGCCGGAATAAACGTCAGCGAGGTGATGAAAACCAGCGTCTGCACCGGCAGCGACCAGCTTTGCCCGCCGCCTGCAAGAGGGGTTGAGACCAGACCGGGCAGTTGCGCGTAAACCGCAGGGGCAAACAGGCCGACGCCCGCAAGCGTAAGGGATAACAAACGGCGCATCAGGATCTCCCGGAACGCTTAAGCAAACTCTTCATGACGGACTGGAAATCCGCAGGGACTTCTGCGCGCTCGTCACCCGTTGCCGGGGCTGGCGGCAGTTTATGCAAGACGTTGATGCTGGAGGCAGTCACGCCCAGCACCAGCCGTGCATCTTCCACATCGACAACGACCACGCGCTCGCGTGGCCCCAGTGTCGTGCTGGCGCTGACCTTCAGACCGCGGGTGCCGGCGGTTTTACCCGCCAGGCCGAAGCGCTTCGCCAGCCATGCGGCGATAAGAATAAAGGCAATAATACCGAGCAACGCGCCACTCACCTGGAGCAGCGGAGAGCCGGGAACGGCAGAGGGCTGTGATATTGTTGCCTGGGTTTTCATGCTTAACGGCTCAGACGACGCATACGTTCAGATGGCGTAATAATGTCGGTGATGCGCACGCCGTATTTATCGGCAACCACCACGACTTCACCCTGGGCAATGAGATAACCGTTGATCAGAATATCCAGCGGTTCGCCGGCGAGACCGTCAAGGGCCACCACGGAACCCTGCGTCAGACGCAGCAGCTCTTTAATGGTCATGCGGGTGCGGCCCAGTTCCACGGTCAGCTTAACCGGGATATCCATAATCAGATCAATATCCTGCAGCGTACCGCTGACATCGCCGCCGCCGAGCTGCTGGAACACAGCATCCGCTGCACTTTTGGCCGGAGTCGTTTTTTGCTCGTTTAACGCGTCAGCCCACAGATCGTCCAGTGCTCCGCTGTTTTCATCGGACGGATTGTTCATGTCACTCATTTGGGCTGTTCCTCATTCAGCGAATTCAATATCGGGTTGATCAAGTGCTCAACGCGTAACGCATACTGACCGTTAATTGTGCCGTACTGACTTGTCAGCACGGGGACACCATCCACATGGGCAATAATGCGGTCGGGTTTTTCTATCGGCAAAACATCGCCGGGTTGTAATTTCAGGATCTGGGATAAGCGCAGCGGGATATCCGCGAAGCTCGCCACCAGCTCAAGCTGAGAATGCTGAACCTGGCGCACCAGGTTTTCACGCCAGTTCTGATCTTCGTTGCGTGAGTTCTCCAGCGGCGGGTTGACCAGCAGTTCACGCAGCGGTTCGATCATGCTGAACGGCAGGCAGATATTGAACTCACCGGTCAGGTTACCGATCTCCACATGGAACGGGGTATTCACGACGATATCGTTCGGGGAGGTGGTGATATTGGTAAATTTCACCTGCATCTCAGAACGTACGTACTCCACTTCCAGCGGGTTAATCGCTTTCCACGCGTCGCTGTAAGATTCCAGCGCCAGCTTCAGCATGCGGTTGATGACGCGCTGCTCGGTGTGGGTAAATTCACGCCCTTCCACTTTGGTCGGGAAACGCCCGTCGCCACCAAACAGGTTATCCACCGCAATGAACACCAGGCTTGGCGAAAACACCACCAGACCTGTGCCGCGCAGCGGTTTCAGGTGGATCAGGTTAAGGTTCGTTGGCACCGGCAGGTTGCGGGCAAACTCATGATACGGCTGGATGCGGATCGCACCGACCGTGATATCCGGGCTACGACGCAGCAGGTTAAACAGCCCCATACGGAACTGACGTGCAAAACGTTCGTTAATGATCTCCAGCGCCTGCAGACGTTCACGTACTACGCGGCGCTGGGTATTGGGATCATAAGGACGAATATCGCTATCGCCGCCAATACCCGGTTGCGGATCATCGTTCTTATCGCTGTCGCCGTTAAGAAGCGCGTCGATTTCTGCCTGAGAAAGAATACTGTCGCCCATGTCGTTACCGCAGTATGAAGGCTGTATACAGAACGTCAGTGACTTCCTGCTTGGGTTGACCGTTTACCAGCGGGGTCGCCAGCGTCTGTTTAATGGCGTCGACCAGCTTTTGCTTACCGTCATCGGTAGCAAGTGTAGAGGCGTCCTGACGAGAGAACAGCAGCAGCAGACGGCTACGCACTTCAGGAAGATAATCATTCAGGCGCGCACGCGTGGCTTCATCTTTCAGGCGTAACGTAATACCCACATACAGCACACGATCCGCATCACCCAGATTCACGGTGAAGGTATCCAGTGGGAAGAATACCGGTGCCGGCGGAGGAGGCGGTTCGGCTTTGGCTGCAGCGGTAGAAGGTTCCTGCTGCATACGCCAGTAACTATAGCCCGCGGTAGCGCAGGCGGCGAGCGTGATTAACACCAGCAGCGGGATCCAGATGGAACGCTTGCTTTTTTTGGTGATCGCGGAGTCAGTCATCTGATACGAGCTTCCTGTTTCGGTACAGCTTAATAAGGTGATTATCCCGTGTCCTGCTGTCGTCAAAGCGTGGAAAAGACGGGGATAATCACGCTACCTCTGGCGTTTAGGCAAAGATGTCTACGGCACTGTTGCCACGCGCCGCGGATTGCAGGGCGGCAGGGGCAGGCAGTAACTCATCGCTCTCCTCATTAAAACCGCCGGTATTACCGGAACGTGAAGCCTGTTGCTGCTGTTGAGAGGAGGACTGCTGCTGTCCGGCAAAGCTCTCGCTGCTGACACTGCTTTGCGCGAGCTGAATGCCACTCTCAGCAAGCGACGTGCGTAGGACCGGCAGTGCAGCTTCCAGGGCCGCACGCACGTGGCTGTGCGCCGACACCATTTGCAGCTGTGCCTGGTTATCATCCAGTTTCAGGGTAATCTGGACCTGACCCAGATCTTCCGGATGCAGACGCAACTCTGCGGTCTGCTGGCCCTGTTTCGTGAACAACGTAATGTGCTGACTCAGGGATTGCTGCCACTCCTGGGTTCCCAGCGGCTGGCTCAATACCGGTGCCGTGGCAACGGTTGCGGCAGTGTGGCTGGTGACGTTGCTGGAAATGACGGGCGCAAGCGTTGCGGTCGGGGCTGTTGAAGAGGGTGAACTGGCGAGATCCTGCTTCTCAGCGGCGGCGGCCACGATCGGGGTCGCCGGGGCGTTGACCGGTTGAGACGGATCGGCGTTTTGCGCCTGCGCCTGATAAGTCGACGCTTGTTGCGCTTTTTCATGGCCCGCCAGCAGGGTGCTCATGGACTGTTGACCTGCACCATTTTGCGAAAGCGCGGCAGCGTTCAGCGTTGATTTCGCCGTCACGCCAATACCTGTCGCGCCAGAGGCCACCGGCGTTGCCGTCTGCTGGTGGGGCAGCATCGCCATCAGCGCGCTCAACCCTGCCAGCTCTTCTTCGCTCAGCTCGCTTTTGCTGTCATCCTGCGTTTTCACCGCGCTCAGGGTCTTCAGGGCATCACCTTTTGAAACCGGCACCAGCCCGGAAACGAGGGTTTCCAGCGGGGTGGCTGCTGTCGGTTCATCGCCTGTCAGGGCTGGCTGACGCGAGAGCAGGTTGGCTATTTTGGCCTGCAGGGTGTTCTCCCCCCCGGCTTCCTGAGCAACTTTTGACAGCTTACTGCCGGCTGCTTTCAGGTCAGCCAGCGTCAGCGGCGCATCGTTGCCCTGGCCTGTTGCGTCCGTCAGGGCGCCTGCCAGCAGAGAAAGAAAGTCTTGTGCACCGTCGGTGCCTTTCCCTGTTTGCATGCCGCCCGACAGGTCGCTGTCGGTCATCAGCAGTTGTTGCAATGTGATCATTCCGGTTTCCTCATTGATGCGCGCTGGGCAAACTCATCCATTTTCTTCTGATCCAGACGGTTTTCCGCCAGGGTCGTTGCCGCGATCTGTCGGTCCTGTAAGGTCTGCCAGGCCTGCAGTCGCTGCTTTTTCTCGCGCCAGAAATTCAGCGCGGTGTCGACTTTCTGGGTCCACTGGTTAAGCTGCTGGCGATGCTGTTCTATCGCCTTTTCCAGCGTCTGAATAAACTGCTGATAGTTAATCCAGCGCTGGCTTCCAATGCCCTGTGTCATATCGGTATTGAGGTTGGTGCGATATTCATGCTGATAGTCGATTAACATCTTCAACTGCTCTTCAGCCTGCTGGCACCCGCGTCGCATTGCGCCAAGCTGCAATGCGGCATCATCAACTTCTTTCTCAGCCAGATCTTTCAGCGTTGATAACGCGCTGTTTTGCGCCATGACCTTCGCCCTCCACCTGTGTTACACCTGCGGGAAAATCAGCTCCAGTGCCTGGAGTGAGTCTTCCCAGTCGGCGCGTTCAAAAATACCTTGTTGCAAAAACGCCTCCAGCTGCGGCCACAGACTAATCGCTTTGTCGAGCATCGGGTCGCTGCCTTTGGCATACGCCCCCACGCTCACCAGATCGCGGTTGCGCTGGAAGCTGGAGAGGAGTTGTTTGAAGTTACGCACGCGGGCGTAGTGCTTCTCTGTTATCAATGCCGTCATTGCACGGCTGATTGATGCTTCGATATCAATTGCCGGGTAGTGGCCGGCTTCGGCCAGACGGCGCGATAACACAATATGACCGTCGAGGATCGCACGCGCGGAGTCGGCAATCGGGTCCTGCTGGTCATCGCCTTCGGTCAGAACCGTATAAAAAGCGGTGATTGAGCCGCCGCCGCTGATGCCGTTTCCTGCACGTTCGACCAGCGCCGGGAGCTTGGCAAAGACCGAAGGCGGATAACCTTTGGTCGCCGGAGGTTCTCCGATGGCGAGAGCGATTTCACGCTGCGCCATCGCATAGCGGGTCAGGGAGTCCATAATCAGCAGCACGTGCTGGCCGCGGTCACGGAAATCTTCCGCGATACGGGTGGCATACGCAGCACCCTGCATACGCAGTAACGGTGAGACATCCGCCGGTGCGGCGATGACCACCGAGCGGGCACGGCCTTCTGCGCCCAGAATGTTTTCAATAAAGTCTTTTACTTCGCGACCACGTTCACCGATCAGACCCACGACGATGACATCGGCCTGGGTGTAGCGTGCCATCATGCCAAGCAGGACGGATTTGCCCACCCCTGAGCCGGCAAACAGGCCCATACGCTGCCCGCGGCCTACGGTCAGCAGGGCGTTAATCGGGCGCACGCCGGTGTCGAGGACATGTTCGATGGCGGTACGCTGAAGAGGGTTAAACGGCTGGGTGATCAGCGCGCCGGTTTCGGTGGTGTCCGGCGAGGGCAGGCCGTCCAGCGGTTTACCGCTTCCGTCCAGAACGCGGCCAAGCAGGGCAGGGCCAAGCGGGAGCTGTTTCCCGCTTTGCAGTCCATCGCCGCTGATATTTTTCGCATACACGCGCGCCCCGGGCAGAATACCTTCAACTTCTTCAAGGGGCATCAGGAACAGGCGCTGGCCGTTAAAGCCGACGACTTCGCTCTCAACTTCACGCGTCTCTTGTCCATCCTGACGCTCAATCACGCAGGTGGCTCCCAGCGGAAGCTGCAGGCCAGTGGCTTCCAGCACCAGGCCGGTGGCTCGCGTGAGTCGTCCGTAACGGCGAACGGACGGCAGCTGCGTCATCTTCGCTTCAAAATTATCGAGCGTGTTGAGCCAGCGGGTGAGGCGTGCAGTCATCAGACGACTCCCGGTGCTGCCAGGCGGCACAGTTCCTGCCAGCGGGTCGCAACGCTGGCATCCAGGTCACCTTCATCGGCAGAGACCTTGCAGCCTCCGTGATGCAACGACGGGTCGCCGCGCAAACGCCAGCCGTGCAGGCTCAGCGTCGCGCCCAGACTCTCTTCCACGCGCTGGAGGTCGTCCGGATGAACGCGCAGCTGCGGTTTCCCACTGAACAGCGGCTCCTGCTGAAGCAGACCCTGAATTTGTTTAATCAGCGCGGTGTTGTCCACCGCCGGCGCGTGGCCGATCACCTGACGGGCGGCTTCCAGCGCCATCTGCATCAGCCTTGAGGCAATGACGCTGTCCAGCGCATCCAGCGTGTGCTGAAACTCGCTGACCAGCTGCTGCATACGGGCGTGAAGCGGAGCCTGTTGTTGGCGCGCCTGTTCAATGCCGTGTTCTAACCCTTTGGCCAGACCTTCCTGATACCCCTGATCGTGGCCTTTCTGGCGTCCTTCGTTCAGGCCAGCCGTGTAGCCCTGCTCATGGGCCTGCATCTGCAGCTGGGCCAGCATCTGCGCGCGCTGCTCTTCTTCGCTCAGCTCAGGCTGCTCGATGTCCGGGTCGCCCTCTTCGGGCGACAGCACGGCGGGTGTGAACTCTGACAGGGGAGGCGCCAGATCGTCGGGCGTCCAGCGCTTCCACGGCAGTTCATTAGACATAGGTGTCGTCTCCGCTGCCAATCACCATCTCGCCGGTTTCCGCCAGACGACGAACGATAAGCAGGATGGCTTTCTGTTCGTTTTCCACCTGAGACAGACGGACCGGGCCACGGTTGGCAAGGTCGTCGCGCAGGATATCTGCCGCACGCTGAGACATGTTGCGCAGGAACTTCTCGCGCAGCGGCTGCTCGGCACCTTTGAGGGCGATAAGCAGCGACTCGGAGTCCACTTCCTGGAGCAGGCGCTGGATGCTGCGATCGTCCACTTCGACCAGGTTTTCGAACAGGAACATCTCGTCGATAATTTTCTGTGCCAGCTCGCCGTCGAATTCGCGAACGGCGGTAATGACCGCTTCTTCCTGCTGCGTTTTCATCAGGTTGATGATCTCTGCCGCCGTTCTCACGCCGCCCATTTTGCTGCGCTTGAGGTTCTGGCCATCGAGCAGGTTGTTCAGCACTTCGGTCAGCTCCGCCAGCGCGGCTGGCTGGACGCCACCGAAGGTCGCGATACGCAGCATCACATCGTGACGCAGGCGCTCTTCGAACAACGCCAGAATATCGGCCGCCTGGCCACGTTTGAGGTGGACAAGAATGGTGGCGATAATCTGCGGGTGCTCGTCGCGGATAAGGTCGGCGGCACTCTGCGGCTCCATAAAGTTGAGCGTCTCAATACCGCTGGCGGTATCGCGCGTTTCCAGAATGTCTTCCAGCAGGCTGGCAGCACGCTCTTCGCCCAGCGCCTTGACCAGCACGGAGCGCAGATAGTCGTTGGCGTTGACGTTGAGCGCGGCAAACTGTTCAGCTTCCTGCTCAAATTCAGACAGCACTTCCGTCAGCTGTTTGTTAGAGATCTGGCGTACGTTTGCCATTGCCGCACTGAGAATCTGTACTTCGCGCTGGGAGAGGTGTTTGAACACCTCGGCCGCACGGTCTTCGCCAATGGTCATCAGCAGGATGACGCTTTTATCGGTGCCTGAAAGCGTGTTACTCATGTTCGTTACCCATCCACTGGCGGATGACCAGCGCCACGACGCGCGGATCGTTATCTGACATTTCGCGAATGCGCTGGCTCATGACCTCGGCGCCCATACGCTGGTTAGCACGGCGTTGCTGCATCTGTTCGTCTTTGCTGAGGCGAACTTCAACCGCATCTTCCACTTCCTGACGGGTACTGACCTGTTCGCGCGCCGCTTTTTCAGCTTCTGCACGACGCTGGAGCTGAGGACGAATGCCCTTACGCCACAGCAGCCACGCGACAATCAGAACCAGCAGCCAGCGACCTGCGGACAGCAGCTGATCGATAAACGCCTGCTGTTGCCAGAACGGCAGTTCGCCACCTGACTCTTCAACCGAGTTGAACGGTGAGTTCACCACGTTGAGCGTGTCGCCGCGCTTCTCGGAGTAACCCATCGCCTCACGGGTCAGGTCTTCAATCTGTTTCATCTGCTCGGCGGTCAACGGCAACGGTTTGCCATCCGCCAGCGTCTTGTAGTTCACCACCACCGCAACCGACAGACGCTGTACATCGCCCACGTTCAGTTTGGTGTGGCGGATAGTACGGTCCACTTCGTAGTTGGTGGTTTCGTTACGACTGCTGGTACGCGGACCGGCGGTGCTGGCTGTTGATGTGGTCTGCTGATTCGTTTGCTGACCGTTCTGCTGATTAGCCGGTGGCGTTGAGATTGGCGCCGCGTTAGCCGGTGCTGGCTGGTTAGACAGTGCGCCCGGCACACCGCCTGGGTATGCGCCGCCAACCTGTTCGTTTTCATTGACCTGACGAGAGCGCATTACCGCCTGAGCCGGGTTGCCATTCGGGCTGTATTGCTCTTCGGTCTGTTCTTTATTAGAGAAGTCAATCTGCGCGGTAACCTGAGCATGCACGTTGCTGTTACCCACGACCGGGCCAAGGATGGCTTCGATGCGACGCTGCACGCGACTTTCCACATCCGCGGCATATTTCAGCTGCGCGTCATTCAGATCGCGGCCTGCGGTATTGGACTGGGTCAGCAGATGACCACTTTGGTCAACCAGCGTCACGTTACCCGGCGGGAGACCGGCAACGGCGCTGGAGACCAGATGGGTCACCGCGCTGATTTGTCCTTCATCCATTGCACGGCCAGGCTGGAGGTTAACGGTGACGGAGGCCGACGGGGATTTCTGCTCGCGGACAAACAGGGAGGGTTTAGGCATGGCCAGGTGCACACGGGCACTCTTCACCGGACCCAATGTTTCAATCGTACGGGCCAGCTCACCTTCCAGCGCACGCTGGTAGTTCACCTGCTCGCTGAACTGGCTGATACCGAATTTTTCCTGATCCAGCAGTTCAAAACCAACCGCACCGCCCTTTGGCAGTCCCTGTTGCGCCAGGCGCAGACGAAGTTCGTGCACCTTATCAGCCGGTACCTCCAGCGCACCGCCGTTATCCGCAAAGCGATAAGGGATGTTCATCTGGGTAAGCTGGGTGACGATAGCACCGCCATCCTGATCGGAAAGGTTACTGTAAAGCGTGCGGTAATCAGGGCTTTTCGCCCACAAGACCATCGCTACAAGGATCGCAATTGCGGCAGCGCCTGCCACGATCAACGGGATTTTAGGATTCGCGCGAAGGCGGTTCATCCACTCGAGTGATTTATTTTGTGGCGCTGTCGATGCTGTTGCACTCATTGCGCACCTCTTAAATCCTGGTGGTTTACGTTATTCGTGTAGAGAAACAAAACTGACTCCCGGGTCGGCAAACACGACAAAAGTTCCATATTGATGGCCCTGCCATTATTTGATGATTCAGGATTTTCTATGCGTCAAATAACCTGGTTTTTTCACGCTATTTACCGCCATTATCTTATTGACAAGCTGTTAGTCTTGACCCCGTAAAAAACCATTCAGGGGAGAGTCATGGCTATACAGGGTATTGAAGGGGTGATCAGTCAGTTGCAGGCAACGGCGATGACGGCCCGTAATCAGAATATGGCAGAACAACCGAGCATCAGTTTTGCAGGACAACTGCACGCCGCGCTTGACCGTATCAGCGATACCCAGACCGCCGCACGTACTCAGGCGGAGAAGTTCACCCTCGGCGAGCCGGGCGTGGCACTGAATGATGTGATGACCGATTTGCAAAAAGCCTCGGTTTCCCTGCAGATGGGGATTCAGGTGCGTAATAAGCTTGTGTCTGCTTATCAGGAAGTGATGGGCATGCAGGTTTAGGTTGCCTAACCTAATGATATTTATAATTAATAACCATCCGATCCTACAGCGTGGGGCATGGATGGGGCAAACTCACTTAATTTCTGGTTGAGGATGAGTACCTGGTCCTGGTTATTTTCAGCCATCCAGGATCCGTACACCCGGTAAACCATTTGGGCGTCGGTGTGGCCCATTTGCTTCGCGATGAAGTTCGGGTTAGCACCGGCAGCCAACGACCAGCATGCATACGTGTGTCGGGACTGGTATGCTCTGCGATAGCGAATCCCGGCGCGTCGCATTGCCGCTTCCCACGATTGGTTGATCGACCGAACTGCGTAATGATGCCCGGCACGGCCATATTCGCGCAGTTTCACCTCCATCTGATACTGCTTACCGAGACGTGTTAATTCGGACTGGCTCTTTAGCACGTCGATCGTCGGCTGAATTAGGTTGATGACGCGGTCCGTCCCGGCATCAGTTTTCGGAAGGGTGAACTCCTTCGTTAAAGTGTGGTTCCGGCGGGTCATCATCGTACCCGCTTTCAGATCGATATCTTCCCGGGCCAGCGACACGAGTTCTCCGTGCCGTACGCCCGTATACACGGCCAGCGACCACATGTTTTTCAGCTGCTGGTGGGCGCAGGCGTTAATCATCCTCACAAACTCGTCGCGCGTCAGCGGATCAGGTTTGCAGCGGGAACGCTCAAGCACCTCAACCCGATCAAGTTTACGCAGAAGGTTCTTGCCGGCCTGATGCCAAAACCCAATGCGAGCGCTTCAAGCGGGAACAGTGAAACATCGCCAAACAACAGCCTGAAGGGGCAGGCCAACATCGCGCGCAATGGTGAGGCTAAGCCTGATAACTTCGGGCAGATCAGGGCGTTCCCTGACCTCACCCAGGAATCAGTTTTTGAATATGTCCCTGGCGGCGCAGATAACACCTGGCTGAAATACGTAACTGAGCTTATGTGCTTTGGCCTGGGGAAATATGACATCACCTATGTGCGGTTCTCTGAAACTAATCTTGGCTCAATGGCGGGAGCAAGTTACACCATTTATCAGCCCGGTGAAGTGATCCCCCAGTTCATCGAGGGCTACCAGTTTGACGACGTTGACGGGCAGGAACTTCTCGGGCCAAACGAAAAAGAAGGCATGCCAATTGAAAGCACGACGGCGACAACCGTCATAAGTGGCGTTTACGCTGGTGATGATATTGCGATGAAAATCGTAAAACAGGCTGATTTTGACTATTTCCTTGGTCTGATCATTCCTCACCCGGTTACTTTCACGAGCAATGTAACCAGGCCGGTGCCGGGTGGTTCTGTAACGGAAGATGTGCAGCTTTCAGGGTCGATGATAAGCATCGTTGAAAGTGACGACGGAAGCGTCATTAACCCGGTTAAGTATTACACTTTCACGTTCAATAAAATTTCAGCGCCGGGCTTTGATTTATCAGGCGTAACCATCAACACAACAAAATTTATCCTGGCCGATAACGGAACGCTTGTGGTAGGCCCGTTTATTTCCCCGGTGCAGTCAGCTCAGCTATAGATCCACGTAATTGCCGGTTACGCCGGGCAGCATAACGACTCTTCCAAAATTAAATGGTGGAAGGTCGATGATAATAATGATCAGATCCCAGGCACAGAGGAGACGGGGACTTATGCGATTGTAGAAGGGATAAAGGGCGTTTCGAAAACCTACTACCGGACATATAAGCAAACTCCAGCAGCTGGGTACGGACGCTATGCCGTCTCGCTTGAGCGCATAAAAAACAGCGCAAGTGACAGCAAAATACAGCTTGAAGAGATACATGCCATCAATGTCAGGACCAATGTTGTACATCCTGATGACACGCTGGTGAAAATAGTCGTCCGGGCGACAGAGAACGCCACCGGAAGTCGTGACAGGAAATACAACGCGCTGATCACCCGCCACGTTATCAGCTACAACATGACGACGCAGCAGGTTGATTATACGCTCCGACCGTCACGGAAATTTGCGGATATCGCGTTGTTTAACTGGCTCGTTGTCGGTCAGCAGCCGGAGTCGAGCATTGACATTTACGGCCTGTACCAGATTCAGGCTGAAATCGACGCCATCGATCCGGGACTCGGATACTTCGATTATACCTTTGATGATGAGGATGTGTCGCTCGGTTCGCGAATGGAAACCATCTGTGACGCAGTCAGCGTGTCCGTTTATGACCATAACGGTGTGCTGTCATTTACCCGCGATAGTCGAAAAACATCAGCGGCCACGATATTTAACCGGGCCAATACCAAGCCAGATGGTTACTCACTTTCGTACGATACGACTCTTCCTATTGGCTATGACGGCGTTGAAGTGCAGTTCCGCAATTCTGACACCAATAAGCAATACTTTGTCCGGTACAGGATATCCGGCAGTTCTATTATTGAAGGGTTACCGGCCAAGGCGAAGAAGTTCGAAATGCTGTATGTAAGGAACAGATTCAAGGCTGACGAGCGGGCGCTGCGCGAGTGTAAGAGGCTCATTTTCTCCCGTATGACCATGGCTATTACAGCAATGGCTGACGGAGAATGGGTAAACATTGGCGACATGGTTCAGGTGCCGGACATATACGACACCAACCAGCAGGCCGGATACATTGTGTCACGGGGCGGCAATGACTTTGAGACGAGTGAGCGTCTCAACTTCTCCGGAACCATGTTTGTGCAGGTCACGGATTCATCCGGTGCCACTACTGCACGATACCAGGCATCCCCGCGCACTGACACCGCGTTTGGCTTTACTGCTGCCATTCCAGACATTGACCTTAACCTGTTCGACGGTGTTGACGTCCAGTCGCCTTCCCGGTACGTCATTGCCACGTCACAGGAGCTCGATGCAGGGCAGTGGACAATCACTGCCAAGCAACCTGACGGCAAGGGAAGTACCGCATTAACTCTCGCTGAGTATAGCGATCTGATTTACCAATAAGACCCATCCCGACCATCACAACCCGGCCACCGCGCCGGGTTTTTTATGGAATAAATATGGCTACGCAACCTACCAACTTGCTTGTTCCAAGCGAATCGCCGCGCGATCTGAAGTTTAACGCCGGTAAAATTGACGAGTTTGTTACCTCGCTGGTTAATACTTATATTGACCGGTTTGGTAACGAGCATTACACCATTGAAGGTTTGCGCTGGATCGCGCAGCAGGCTATTGCTCAGTATGGGTGGATCCCTGTAGGTACATTCCAGGCAGGGGCAACGTTAACGCTCCCCAATCAGATTTTAAAAGATACCACTGACGAAGAATACTATCGCTGGGATGGTTCATTTCTTCCATCAGGTAAGATTGTGCCGAATGGTTCTACGCCTGGCTCGACTGGAGGTGTTGGGACAGGTGCATGGCTCAGTGTTGGAGATTCAACCCTCAGAAGCATGCTGGCAAGCTCAGTAGGTGCTGCTGCTATTGGATCTCCATCCGGCGCAACGGCGCAGGATTATTTCACCGCTGCCGATTTAAACACTGTTACAGCACTTATGGCTTCAAGCCTTGCACCCCAAATCAAGGAAGTGCGCACATCTGGCTACTACGATATTTTTGGTAAGCGCGATATCTGGGTACGTTCTGCCGAAACGGCAACTCCAAGCCAGACACCGCTTCAGCTTAATAAGCTTGCAGTGACAGATGCTAATGGGTCTGTATGGTATCTGGATATTTCGAATGGAGAGGTGTGTTTTGACTCCATAGGAGCAAAAGGTACTGGATTAACAGCTGATGATGACTGGTCGTATCTTGAGTTGGCACTTAAAAACGCAGAGCAAGGTACAAACAGAGCAGTTAGAGGCAATAAATCTGCGTACTACTTTTCTAAGCCAATCCTTATGAAAACAGGTAGGCACCTAGAATTTAATGCGAAATTCGGGGTGGATATTACCTATGGTGGACAATTACTTTCATCAACTGACGCTCCAAATGCAACCACTCCTGTAGGTGTCGGTTACACCTCAACATTCTCAGATAAACAAGCTCAGATCGTGGTTGCTCACACTGGAGGGCAATTTGCTCGATACTGGTCAGTCAAAAACTGCTACATAAAAAATGCCAGTAGTGCATCATCAGCTTATGGAATCTACTGCCCATTTGGTAATGCATTTGACCTTAAAAGCGTCTGGTCCGTTGGAGGTCTTGTAGACTTTGATGCGAGAAATATTTACACATACTCCTTTAGTGGATGTTATTTCTCTGCACCAACAGGAATAACAGGAACTGTAGGAATTAACGTAACTCCAATTCAAAACGGATTAGGTTCTGGTACATCAGGAACGTTTGAGCGCATTGGTATTGTTGGTTACAAGCACAGCTGGATATTCACGGAGATGAACTACACATCCATGACCAGTTGTTATAGCGAAGATACAAGAGCGCGTTATGCTTTGTTCCTGACAAGATGTAACGGCATGAACATCAATACGTATGGTATAGAGAATCTGACAGTTGTTTCCGGAGACGGAAGACTGGTTGCTATTGTCGATAGTCAAGCTTCCATTAATGGACTGCAGGCATCTTATAACATCAACCTGTCCGGTGTTAGTGCGATAACAGTCACAGGAAACTCTCAGGTAACGATAAATGATCCATTTGTTGTCGCTGTAGGATCCGCATACGTGCCTCTTCAGACGGATAACACTTCTCATGTCAGGATGTATGGCTTCAAATCTACAGGACCAACTCCTCTTGCAAATATTCTTGGGTTGCAAACGGTAATCTATGCAGACCAGGGAAGAAATGAATGCGTTAACTTCCCTGGCAACTGGAATGGCGGATTCTTGAGGATTGGGGCTATAAGATTATGGGATGATGGTACGGGACTTCGCATCAAGCGAGGAACTGACCCATCAAGCGTTTCTGATGGCACAGCCCTGTAACAAAAAACGGGCCGCTTCGGCGGCCTTTTAACCCCCCATTACAGCCCCAAAGATCTTGCCTGGCTACACTTCATGTGTGAAAATCCCTGCCTAAATCCTCAGGAAAAACCCGAAATTAGATGATTCAATGTCAATAACAAGGATAGATTTTAAGAGGTCTGCGCCTCAGATTTTGTTGTCACTGTTTGGGCTGATAATTACGCTCTTAGCGTTTTATCCTGGCATAGTAAGCAGTGACGCCCTTGACCAGTATCAGCAAGGCTCAAGATTTATATTCACAGACTGGCATCCACCAGTAATGAGCTTCATATGGTCGATTACAGATAAGATAATACCAGGCCCATTCGGCATGCTCCTTCTGGAATGCTTAATGTACTGGGGCTCTCTTTTACTGCTATCAGCATCAATTCCAGCAAAACATAAATACCTCTCCCTGTCAGTGATTGTTGTTGGGTTCATGCCGTTTGCCTTGGGTACGCTAAGCCACATTCTGAAAGATGTTTTCCATGCCGTAACATGGATGCTTGCAGTTGGCCTGGTAGTCATCGCCAACCGGAATGAAACAGGGAAAAGAAAGATTATTATCTTTGCAGGCATCCTTCTGATAATTGGAAGCATGTTTAGGTTCAATGCCATATTCGGCCTCATCCCACTGGCATGGCTGCTGGTCGTAGATGAGAAACCATGGGCATGGAAAAAGCTGGCGTTTGCACTCGTTTTATTCCCGCTGTGCGCATTACTATTTACCTCAGTTTTCAACTACAAAATCCTCGATGCGTCAAAATCAAAGGCTTTTCAGTCGCTTATAGTTTTTGATATTGGCGGGATATCACACTTCTCTGATAGCAACCACTTCAAAGAAGAGTGGAGCGATGAAGAAGATAGCAAAATAAGGAATGAGTGCTACGACTCGCGTTCGTGGAACAGCTATGCTTGGGGGCCATGTGGCTTCGTTCTTAAAAGGCTTGTTGCATCTGGATCATGGGATGATGGGTCTTTGATGGGGAAATGGCTGGAAGCTATTTACCATCAGCCAACTGCATACCTTCAGCATCGCTATGAAAACTTTAAGAGCCTGCTGTGGGAACCAGGAGGGATTCTTGAGGACAGGACGGCAAGTAACTCATTAGGATTCGAATACAAAAAGACCGAAGCCTTTGTTGCATTACAAGGAATAACTGATTTCCTTGGCGACACTCCACTGTTTAAGCCTGGATTCTGGTTAATAGTTTCGTTGGCATTTTCTTTGTATGGCCTGTTTGCAAGCAAAGGAGAAGCGAAAAACTTAATCATTGCCTTGAATACATCCAGCTTCCTTTATCTGCTTGCTTATCTGTTTGTAGGCGTAGCATCAGATTTCAGGTACGCGTACTGGTCCATCATGGCCACATCCGTTAGCGTTCCATTTATTTTGCTGTCTATCAAAACAAGAAATAATTAACCGAGGTTTGTATGCATTACCGTGGTCAGCATGTAGCATTAATTGTTCCATGCTATAACGAAGAATCAGCGATAGAGTCTGTTGTTTATGGGTTCAGAGAGGCATTGCCTGAGATCGACATTTATGTGTTCGACAACAATTCAAGCGATCGCACGGCACAAGTTGCAGAGGCTGCAGGAGCAAAGGTTATCTCGGTAAAATTACCAGGGAAAGGAAACGTTGTAAGACGGATGTTCGCAGACGTAGAGGCTGATATCTACGTGATGGTGGATGGTGATGCGACCTATGAGGCAGGAGCAGTTAAATCGCTGGTAGACAAGCTTCTTGACAATCACCTTGATATGGTTGTCGGGTGCAGAAAGACAAAAGAAGAGATTACCGGAGAGGCTTACAGGCGCGGTCACCAGTGGGGCAACTACATGCTCACTCACAGCGTGGTTAAGATATTCGGCGGCAATTTTACTGACATGTTGTCAGGTTATCGCGCATTCACTCGCAGATACGTGAAATCATTTCCGGCTATATCTCGTGGCTTCGAGATAGAAACAGAGCTCACGGTGCATGCTCTTGAACTGCGAATGCCTTATGGTGAAGTGATGACGGAATATGGTGCGCGACCCGAAGGCTCTGTCAGCAAGCTTTCAACATATCGCGATGGATTCCGCATCCTGAAGATGATTGCGCGGCTTTATATCACTGAGCGACCATTTGCCTTCTTCGGTATCTGCGCACTGCTTATGGCTTTGACATCAGTTATTCTCGGATTCCCTCTGCTCACAGAGTACCTTGAAACTGGCCTTGTTCCCAGATTTCCAACCGCAATTTTAGCTGCCTCAATTATGATCGCCGCTGCACTTTCATTTGTCTGCGGATTAATCCTGGATAACGTTACCAGAGGACGACACGAAATGAAGAGGTTGGTATATCTTGGAATACCACTTCCATTCATGGGCAAAGAAAAATGATGAAGGTTTTAAGAGAGTTGTTTTTCTTCGCTATCAGCGGAGGTCTTGGTTTTCTTGTGGATACTGCAGTTCTGTACCTGCTAATAGGAAGCCTAGGGCCTTACATAGCGAGAGGCCTCTCTTTTTTTTCCGCAGTTCTGTTTACATGGATCTTCAACAGGAGCATTACCTTCAAAGGGAAAAGATCAAACATGAAGGCTGGTTCAGAATTCGTGTCTTATCTCTTGCTCATGCTATGCGGTGGTGCTGTTAACTATGGCCTGTACAGTTGGCTTATATCATCGTACGGAATTGTTTTAGAGCATCCAATAATCGGAGTTGCAGCAGGTAGCATTGCCGGGATGTTTGTGAATCTCGCAACATCAAAACTTATTCTTTTCCGCAAGGAAGTGAATGATTAAAATTCATTACACAGCAAGCAATTAGCCCACTTCGGTGGGCTTTTTGCTGTCTCCATATTGCCATTGGAAACGCATTAGGTGGGCAAACAATCATATTTGGCGAGCCAGGAAAACCGAAAGCACGAATATGCTAGTAATCTGGAGCTAAGGAATTTTACGGATAGGAGCGATAAGATTATGTGATGGCGGGTCAGGCCTCAGGATAAAAAGAGGCTCTGACCCAACGTCGGCTACAGACGGAACTGCGCTACAGAGAATGACTGGCTGGTAATGGACGACGGACTGCTTTGATTATTCGCTTTCCAATCATGATGAACGGCTTTTCTAGATATTCATACGTTAACCAGGAAAATGTTACTGAGGCACAGACCATGTATGCAAACCTAGATATTCCGCTAGTTTTTTCATACATAGGAACGTAACTAGGGTAATATATCATCACATAAATCACGATGACGTGTGTTAGATAAAGTGAGTAAGATATATCACCAAGAACCGTCAGGATTCTGCTCTTGCCGATATCATGCGAACGTTCAAAGACCATTAAGCCAACAATGATTGCTAGCCCCCATATGCCATAATTCAACGGTCCGGATCCAATTCTGAAATTACTGAAATAGCAAATAAAAACAAATGAAAGGCAAGTGAATAATATTATCCCGGAATATTTTGATAAATTAACTTTGCTCACAAGTTTATATAATAACATCCCATATATAAACTCAATCAACATTGGTGATGCAAAGAAATTAAGCATTGGGATGCTGGCTCCGTTTAAATGCATGTCTCCTGAAAGAGATATTTCATCGTTGTAAATATTTTGAATGAGAATTCCCGGCAACAACAGAAGAGTTGAGGTAATCAATACTCTATGATAATGATTAATAGACATTGCAATTACGAATATTATATAAAAATATAGTTCATAAGTGAGCGTCCATGCTGTATATAGTACGTTATAACCAAAGAATGGTCCGTGCATTGAATAGTTAGTATGAATAAGCAGTGCTGATTTTATTAATGATGAAATTTCAATTGGCTTTACGTGATTGACGACTAAATAACATAAAAATAATGATGCTAGAAATACAGGGTAAATGCGAAAAAACCTTCTTAAAATAAAAGACCCAGCAGAAGATCGTTCCTTATCATGCGTTGAGTAAGAGATGATGAAACCGCTTATAATGAAAAAAAGGTCAACTCCTGCCTGCCCGTTGAGTAGCAAGAAGTTGCCTAAATCCTTTATTCCAAACATTCCGTTTAGCATTTGCCTTGCATGAAATCCCACTACCAGCAAAGCGGCGATGCCGCGAAGGTAATGTATTGATTGAATTTTATTGTTGTTCATCATCTGGCCATGGTTAGGAGACTAAATTCATTGCATTAACATGCAGTTAGATAAGCTTACAATAGTAGCACTTTATTAGTGCTTGATCGATACCGTCGATCGGTAATGCTGTATATAAACACAGCAACTATCGGAGGTGCATCATGGTATTCCCGTCGCCGGCAGCAGACTACGTTGAAGAGCGCATATCGCTCGATAAGCGCCTTATCATTCACCCATCAGCTACGTACATGATGGTAGCCGGAACGACATACCTGCGTGCGGGTATCATGAAGGGTGCCATGCTCATCGTCGATTCATCGCTCACACCGAAAGACGGTTCTCTGCTTGTCTGTGCTGTTGATGGTGAGTTCAGGATCATGCGCTACAGGACGCTACTGCATCCATGTCTGGAGAACCCTGAAAATGGAAGGAGGGAGCCGTTACCATCGAAGGATGACACCTCGGATACTTCTCGGCCGGTGTTTGGGGTGATCACCTACAGCATCAACGATGCTCGCTCTGGCGAGTTCGACGACTGCCCGGTGATGTAATGGGGCATGGATGGGACACAAAACAGCACTCGCTCTAAGGTGAACTTAGACGACTGATGTTTTCGACAACTCTAACCATCTGTTATTTGGTGCGCTCTTGGACGATCTTTGTCGATTATGAAAAATGTATGCTCATGTGATGGGGATGCAAGTTTAAGCCCCGTCGATCTTCGCTGGCAGCCCAAGCGCTTTAATGCCACAATATTTTTTTCTTCGAATGCAGGAAAGATGATGAAAAAAATAGCAATTGCTGGCGCGCTGCTGGCACTGACCGGGTGCGTTCAGGTGGATAACTATCAGGAAGTGATCAAACACCCCGTCCCGGCGCATCTGGCAGGGTACTGGCAGTCAAAAGGGCCGCAGAGCAAAATGGTGAGCCCAGAGGCGATTGCCACGCTGGTGGTGACGGAGGAGGGCGATACGCTGGACTGCCGTCAGTGGCAGCGCGTAATCGCTGTACCGGGTAAAATCATGCTGCGTTCAGACAGTTATTATAACGTCACCCGCAAGCTGGATATTTATCCGCTGGAGCGCGATGGCTCTGTTCTTGAGTATGATGGTATGAAGCTACAGAAGGTCGATCGCCCGACGGTAGAGTGCGCAGATTATCTGAGCAAAAATCCGCTGGAGAGTAAACTTCCGTAGTGCATGTTGCCGGGTGGCAGCTTCGCCTGACCCGGCATTCAATTCACGTCAGATGCTTTTACAACTACAACGCATCCTCAATCACCCACACACTGACGCTTCCACCTTTGCAGGTAAAGGTGCCTTCGCCATCCGCTGCGGTAGTGACCGTTTCTTCGCGATTGCCGAGAAAATCACGCCACGTTTTGTTGCCGTAGTTTTCACCCAGACAAATCACTTTCTCGCCGTCATCGCCATTCGACATCACCACCACACAGCCAGGATCGTCTTCGGTGCCGCTGCGGCTGAAGGCGATACAGTTTGGGTGATCGAAGAACAGCGTCTGCACGCCGTGGGCAAAACGCTGGCGGGCGAGGATCAGCTCGTGAAGCTGCTCGATGATCGGCATATCAATATGGTAGGTTTCGCCGTCACCGCCCGTATCGTCATAGCAGGCACCGAATAAATCCGGATAAAAGACGCTGGGCACTCCGTTTTCACGCAGCAGTATCAGGGCATAGGCCAGCGGTTTAAACCAAGCTTCGACCGGCGCTTCCAGCGCCTGCAAAGGCTGAGTGTCATGGTTGGCAACCAGAGTTACTGCATGGAACGGATCGGCTTCGACCAGGGTGCCGGTAAAGATTTGGCTCATGTCGTATTCCCGACCCTGGCGCGATGCTTCGTGGAATTTCATCTGCAGGGGGGCATCGAACAGCATCGTCTTGCCATCGACCTGGTCAATATAGGCCTGCAGTTTATCCACTTCGTGGGACCAGTATTCCGCCACGATAAACAACGGTTGCGTTGCGACTTCCTGAACGTGCTCAATCCACTCCTTATAAAACCAGGCGGGAATGTGTTTGACGGCGTCCAGACGAAAACCGTCACAGCCAGTTTGTTCCATGACCCAGCGGGCCCAGTATTTGATCTCCTCGGTGACGGCATGGTTGCGAAAATCAATGTTTTCGCCCATCAGGTAATCAAAATTACCCATCTCATCATCAACCTGGTCGTTCCAGCCTTCACCGGTGTAGTCGTTGACGATTTTAAAAATGCCGTCTTCATCGGGGTTTTCAATATGGTCGACGCCGCTGAAGCATTTGTAATCCCAGATAAACTGCGAATATTGCCCGGCACGGGTAGGGAAGGTGTAGCGTGTCCAGGCTTCACACTCAATGATCTCATCGTCGATCTGCGTGCGATCCTGTTCGTTGACGCGTTGAACGCGGACGGGTTCTTTCTCGTCTGCGCCCATTTTGTGATTAACCACCACGTCAAGGAGGACGGCGATCTCATTACTTTTGAGTGCGTCGATGGCCTCCAGCAGCTGAGCTTTGTCACCGTACTTGGTGGCGACGCTGCCTTTCTGGTCAAACTCACCGAGGTCGAAGAGATCGTAAGTGTCGTATCCGACCGAGTACCCGCCGGATGCGCCTTTACAGGCTGGCGGCAACCAGATCATATTGATGCCGATTTCGTTAAGATTGGGGGCTAACGCCGTGACCTCTCGCCACAATTCACCGCCCGCAGGGTAATACCAGTGAAAACATTGTAACAGGGTGGGGTTTTTCATCGTCCGTGCTCCAGAAGCCGTTTGGCAGACTTCTGGAGTATGGATGAAGAAATCATAATTGTGAGTCGCGGGTTAAATTTTCTGGGTAAAGAATATTTCCTGACAGCTTTCCATAGGTAGACGTGATGGATTGCTGTTTGCCGGTTTGATCAATCAGATTACGCAGCTCGTCCATGCGGACCTTCAGCAGTGCCTTTAGCGCATTCTCATTGTCGAGGATCATTTCCAGCAGCGCACGCGCTTGCTCAACCTGAGCCGGAGGGCATGACATGATGGGCGTTTGAGAAATCCTTTCCACCAGTTGTACGTAATGCATTTCCTGCTCGATAAGCGCATCCCATTGACCAGAATGTGCGAGATTTAGCATAGCAATGCTCTGAGCATGTAACGCCTGCCAGTGGCTAAGCGCTGCGCTGGGATTGTTCATCAAAATTATCCTGAAATAGAGGACGCATTGGGGCCAATTTGCTTCCACGCATCCGCAATGTTGTTTAATAAACCCTCGACTTCAACAATTGTGTCTACGTCGTTACTGACATTCGCCAGCAACAAACGTCGAACCATATATTCGTACAAGGAGGCAAGATTATCGGACAACTCGCTCTCAACCTCCATGTTCAGTCCTGCTTTTAAACCGTTGTCGATGATGTTAATGGCTTTGGATAACGCTTCGCCTTTCTCACGAATTTGTCCAGCTTCCATGAACAAACGCGCGCGAACAAGGGCGCTGTGCGCCCCGTCGAACAACATGACAATCAGCTGGTGTGGACTGGCATTCATGACTGCGCTTTCAACTCCTATCTGCTGATAAGATTGAACACCAGAGGTCTTATACATATCCACTCCTGAAGGCTACGACTACTTTTGTGAGAACTGTTGGGTCAGGTAGTTGGCCGTACTGGTCATTTTGGTAACTAATACGTCCAGGCTGGTGAACTGGGTTTTGTAACGCGCCATGGTGGCTTCAATTTGGGCATCCATGGCATCGTAACGCTCACCCAGGGTTTTCAGCGTTTTGTTGATCCCGTCCTTCGCGTTCTGGATCACTCCGGCGCTGCCAGTACTGGTGCTGAGCATATTGGTCAGCGTGTTGTTCATCTGGGTCGCCATACCGGTTTTCTTTCCGTCACCGACAAAATACTGCTGTACGGCGTTCGGGTTGTCGGTCAGCGCTTTTTTCAGCTTATCGGTATCGACTTTCAGGTTACCGATGGTACCGTCGGACGCTTTCACCGGATCCTGAGTAACACCCAGCTGCGCCATGATCTGAATGGAGCCGGTTTGTGCTTCGGTCAGCAGGCCGCGCAGCTGAGACTGGATCCCGCGAACGTTAGCATCACCGACCAGCGCGCCGTTGCTGGTGGACTGGCCGCCAGCGCCTGCATCGACCGGAACATACTTCGTCAGGCTGTTAATAGTGGACTGCAGCGAGTTGTACGCCGTGACCCAGTCCGTGATCGCCTTCTGGTTCGCATCCGTTGCGCGTGATACCTCAAGGGTTTCATCCGCTTTGCTTTCGGCCTTCACCGAGAAGGTGACCCCAGGCAGCGCATCGGTAATGGTATTCGACTGACGCTCGATGGAGATATTGTTTACCACCACAATGGCGTTCTGCGCGTCGGTGTTCACCGTCAGCGCGCCCGTTTTGGTGGTTGAATCATAGCCAATCGCGCTTTGAAGTTTGGCGTCGCCGGTGACGCTTACCGTCATCGCGCCATCCGTACCGGTGGTTTTCGATGACAGCATCAGGCGGTAATCACCGTCTTTCGCTTTAATGACGCTGGCGGTGACGTTGCCGTTGGCTTTATTAATAGCACTCGCAATCCCTGCCAGGGAAGTATCACCATCTGCCAGGTTCACCTCTAAAGGTGTCTTCGTACCTGGCTGGGTGATGGTGATTTTACGCGTCGTACCTGTCGTATCGCCCAGCAGATCCGTGTTGTTTGCATAGGAGCCCGTGGTGAGCGCCTGTGCCTTTGCAACCTGGTTGACGTTGACAACAAAGGAACCCACGGACGCGTCAGCCGTAGTTGTGGCAGTAAAGGCCGTGTTGGTGCTGCTAACGGACGTTGAGTTCCAGGTGGTTGCTTTGCCAAGTGCAGCGGTCGCAGTCTGCAGCGATGTCATGGCGCTCTGCAGTTTGCCGTAAGCACTTAACTGTGCGTTATACGTTGATTGCTGGGAAGTAATCGTCGTCAGCTTGGTTTTCTCTGCCGCTTCCAACTGATTATATAAATCCCCGAGTCCTGCAGAACCTATCCCGAGGTTACTGATAGTAGCCATGCATATTTTCCTTAAAATACGAAAGTAGTTCAGGACTCTTATCGGCCTCTTAACGTAAAAGTTTACGATGGTGAGAAAAAAATAATCCAAAGAATAGACACGTCCTGGCGGGGTAAATGAAAGGATTGCACTTTAGGATCATTATCGGCGCATTAAAAACAGGAGAAAGTGTGTGCCTTTTTTGACATCTCTTTGTGCGTTAAAAAAGCGTAAATAATAAACCTCTCATGAACCTTAATTGATTTTTTAAAAATAAAACCATTAATAATCATTAAGTTATAATTTTTTCAAAATTGATTCTAAAGTCTTTTGGGGACCCGTCGATAACCTTGTTGACGGTGAGAGACGCTGTGAGTGTTAGGCACCGGACCTAAAACCCAATTTTTGAAGGAAAGAAAATTATGGCAGTTATCAATACTAACCTGATGTCCCTGACTACTCAGAACAACCTGAACAAATCTCAGTCTTCTCTGGGCACTGCTATTGAGCGTCTGTCTTCAGGTCTGCGTATTAACAGCGCGAAAGACGATGCTGCTGGCCAGGCGATTGCAAACCGCATGACCTCCCAGATCAAAGGTATGACTCAGGCAGCACGTAACGCCAACGACGGTATCTCCATGGCGCAGACCGCTGAAGGTTCCCTGAACGAAATCAACAACAACTTGCAGCGCGTTCGTGAACTGGCTGTTCAGGCAAGTACTGGCACCAACAGCGCAACTGACCTGGCCTCTCTGCAGGATGAAGTTACCGCTCGTCTGGCTGAAATTGACCGTGTTGCGGGCAAAACTGACTTCAACGGCATCAAACTCCTGACAGGTACCGCGGGTAAAGCTTCCGACGGTAAAGTTGCCATTCAGGTTGGCGTAAACGACGGCGACACCATCACTCTGGACCTGAGCGGCGCTAAAGCTGACTCTACCACTCTGGGTGTTAAAGGCATCGATCTGACAGCAATGACCGCTACCGACCTGGGCACCATCGACACAGCTATCGCTACGGTTGATAAAGCACGTTCAGGCCTGGGTGCTGTGCAGAACCGCTTCACTTCTGCAATCAACAACCTGAACAACACCTCTAACAACCTGTCTGCTGCTCAGTCCCGTATCCAGGACGCTGACTACGCAACTGAAGTTTCCAACATGTCCCGCGCGCAGATCCTGCAGCAGGCTGGTACTTCTGTTCTGTCTCAGGCAAACCAGGTTCCACAGACCGTTCTGTCTCTGCTGCGTTAATTTTACGCACGAAACCCCGCTTCGGCGGGGTTTTTTTGTCTCTGAATTTTGAGGACCCGCCTGTGAAACAGATCGTTATTACCCAGCCTAAACTGGTCGCAGATTTCTCCTGTGTCGGTGGGGAATGCCGTGAACATTGTTGTCAGGGCTGGACCATCGCGTTTGATAAATCCTCCGTTAATCGCTATCTGAACAGTAAAAATGCCGCCATTCGTCACACGGCGAAAACGGCGATAAAAGTTACCAAAAAACAGTATGGCCACTGGGGCGAAGTGATTTTCCATACGGAAAGTAAAAACTGTCCGTTTATGGATACGGAAAAACTCTGTTCTATTCACAGCGCCATGGGCGCGCAGGCCTTAAGCCCAACCTGTTCGTCGTTTCCACGGACAAACCGGGTCTATAAAAATGAAATCGAAAAATCATTGAATCTCTCGTGTCCGGAAGTTACCCGACTTCTGTTGAACGATCGGGAGTCTATGTCGATGATGGAATCGGTCATTGTCCAGCAGGACGTCAATACTGCGCCGATGATTGATTTAAAGGCAAAAGTCATCAATCTCTTCTGCCAGAATATTTTCAGCGTTGAGAACGTCAGCGTTGAAGAACAGGTTTACGCTGTGGTGAAATTCCTCATGGTGGCTGAAAAGCTCGAAAACCTCGAAGAGAATATCGGCACGCTCGAAACGGTCTATTTCTCGCTGGTTAACGAACTGGTGAGCGATAAAATCAAAACGGAATTAGGCGGATTTAATCAGAACTACAGTCTGAAATTCGCGTTAATTTCGCTCATCCAGAGCTACTTTACGAAGAAAGCGACAGCCCGCGGCGGCGCAGTATTAAATCGTTATTTTACCCAGCTATACCAACAATTTGAGTCTGCGGGTGATACCGTTCCGGCAGAGAAGGTCATGGAGAACATCGAGTCCGTCTGGCGCGATGTGGCGGGCAGTTACCTGGCGACCAATGACCATTTATTTAAGAACTTTTTTAAATACAAACTATGGGAGCAGGGCTTCCCACAGAACAATGGCCGTAGCATGTTGAATAATCTTTATTTAATCGTTGCGGAGTTCTATTTCCTTAAAACGTTACTTGCCGGTCAGGCTCTCGTGGCGGGAAAAATTGAACAAGATAATATCGTTGATGTTATTTACAGCTTCCACTCCCTTAGCCAGCATAATCAGGAAGCGGGAAAGCTCTTTCATCAACACATAGATAGCGTCAAACTGGGCGACGATCTTTCATTGTTGCAACTGTTAATTTAACCAGAAAAGTTGCCCCGGTTGTGGGCAACCTCAGAATAACCTCACTTTATCCCCCTTTTTCATCCAATTGAACGCCCTGCAGAATCGGATAATCATGCCGATAACTTAACTAACGCAGGGCTGTTTATCGTGAATTCACTCTATACCGCTGAAGGTGTAATGGATAAACACTCGCTGTGGCAGCGTTATGTCCCGCTGGTGCGTCACGAAGCATTGCGCCTCCAGGTGCGCTTGCCGGCGAGCGTGGAACTCGACGATCTGCTACAGGCGGGCGGTATCGGGTTATTGAATGCAGTTGACCGATACGACGCTCTGCAAGGAACGGCATTTACGACTTACGCAGTTCAGCGTATTCGTGGTGCGATGCTGGATGAGCTGCGCAGCCGTGACTGGGTGCCGCGCAGTGTTCGCCGCAACGCACGCGAAGTGGCGCATGCGATGGGGCAGCTGGAACAGGAACTGGGACGCAACGCAACGGAAACTGAAGTGGCGGATCGTCTTGGCATTGCTGTTGAAGAGTATCGTCAGATGTTGCTCGATACCAATAATAGCCAACTCTTCTCTTATGACGAGTGGCGAGAAGAGCATGGCGATAGCATCGAGCTGGTGACGGATGAGCATCAGCAAGAAAACCCGTTACACCATTTAATGGAAGGTAATTTACGCCAGCGCGTAATGGAAGCGATTGAGGCTTTACCTGAGCGCGAACAGCTGGTGTTGACCCTCTATTATCAGGAAGAGCTTAATCTAAAAGAGATTGGCGCTGTTCTGGAAGTGGGGGAGTCTCGGGTGAGCCAGTTGCACAGCCAGGCCATTAAACGTTTACGCACAAAGCTGGGTAAGTTATAGGTGATTGATTCACCTGAAAAATGCCGCACAACGTATTGACAACCAGGAGTTATCATGACGGTGCAGCAATCTAAAAGACGGCCTTTAAGCCGCTACCTGAAAGACTTTAAACACAGCCAGACGCATTGCGCCCACTGTAACAAGTTACTCGATCGTATCACGCTGGTTCGCCGAGGCGAAATCGTTAATAAAATCGCGATTTCACGTCTCGACACGTTGATGGATGAAGCAGCATGGCTCGAAGAACAAAAAGAGTGGGTGGCGCTTTGCCGTTTCTGCGGTGATCTCCACTGCAAAGAGCAAAGCGACTTCTTCGACATTATCGGCTTCAAACAATTCCTGTTTGAACAAACGGAGATGAGCCACGGAACCGTACGCGAATATGTCGTCCGCCTGCGCCGTCTCGGACAACATCTCACCGTGAACAACATCTCCCGCGATCTGCTGAAGACCGGCTATCTGGATGAGAATCTTGAGCCGTGGTTGCCTGCGACCAGCACCAACAACTACCGCATTGCGCTGCGCAAGTATGCACAATATAAGGTACAAATGCCGGGTGTCATAAAGCAGAAAGCCCACGCTGGAACAACTTCTGATATATATTAAAAAAGAATAAGATGTAGCGCAGTCGCCTTTGACCTTGCAGGTGATTTCTCTACACTACTCAAAAATTCCACTATATCGGGGTATTTATGAAATTAGCACTTCTGGGTCGTCAGGCGCTGATGGGTGTAATGGCAGTCGCGCTGGTCGCGGGTATGAGCGTGAAAACGTTCGCCGCAGAAAATCTGCTGAATAAAGTGAAAGAGCGCGGTACGCTGCTGGTCGGGCTGGAAGGAACCTATCCTCCGTTCAGCTTCCAGGGCGATGACGGTAAACTCACCGGTTTTGAAGTGGAATTTGCACAGGAACTGGCGAAACACCTTGGCGTGAAAGCCTCCATCAAACCGACCAAATGGGACGGTATGCTGGCGTCGCTGGATTCCAAACGTATTGATGTGGTGATTAACCAGGTGACCATTTCTGACGAGCGTAAGAAGAAGTATGACTTCTCCACGCCGTACACCGTGTCCGGTATCCAGGCGCTGGTGAAGAAAGGTAACGAAGGCACCATCAAAACGGCCGCTGACCTGAAAGGCAAAAAAGTCGGTGTCGGTCTGGGGACCAACTATGAAGAGTGGCTGCGCCAGAACGTTCAGGGTGTGGATATCCGCACTTACGATGATGACCCGACAAAATACCAGGATCTCCGTGTAGGTCGTATTGATGCGATTCTGGTTGACCGTCTGGCCGCGCTGGATCTGGTGAAGAAAACCAACAATACCCTGGCGGTAGCCGGTGATGCGTTCTCTCGTCAGGAATCCGGTGTAGCTGTTCGTAAAGGCAACGACGACCTGGTTAAAGCGATTGACTCCGCGATTGCTGACATGCAAAAAGACGGCAGCCTGAAAGCCCTTTCTGAGAAGTGGTTCGGGGCAGACGTCACGAAATAAGTCTTTGACGTTAAAAAAAGGCGCTTTTAAAAGCGCCTTTTTTATTTCTTACGCGTCTGCGTGCATAATGAAAAATATCACATTGAGTCAGTGTTACCGGAGAACCCATGTCACTACAGAATTTAACGCGCTTTCCCCGCCTGGAGTTTATCGGCGCGCCGACTCCGCTGGAGTATCTGCCGCGATTTTCTGACTATTTAGGACGCGATATTTTTATCAAGCGCGATGACGTAACGCCGATGGCGATGGGGGGCAATAAGCTGCGTAAGCTGGAGTTTCTGGCCGCTGACGCCCTGCGTGAAGGCGCGGATACGCTCATTACCGCAGGTGCCATTCAGTCTAACCATGTCCGTCAGACTGCCGCGGTGGCCGCAAAGCTGGGTCTCCACTGTGTGGCATTGCTGGAAAACCCAATTGGAACGCACGCAGAAAACTATCTGACTAACGGCAACCGTCTGCTGCTGGATCTGTTTAACGTACAAGTTGAAATGGTCGAGGCATTAACCGACCCGACCGCACAACTTGATGAACTGGCGACGCGTCTGGAAGCACAGGGTTTTCGTCCCTACGTTATTCCTGTCGGCGGCTCGAATGCGCTGGGCGCGCTGGGGTATGTGGAAAGTGCGCTGGAGATTGCCCAGCAATGCGAGGGGGCGGTCAGCCTCTCTTCTGTCGTTGTTGCTTCCGGCAGTGCAGGTACCCACGCAGGGCTGGCCGTTGGTCTGGAGCAATTATTACCCGACGTCGAGCTTATTGGCGTGACGGTATCGCGTAGCATCGCGGACCAGAAGCCGAAAGTGGTCACCTTACAACAGGCGGTGGCAGAGCAACTGGCGTTGAAGGCAACGGCTGATATCCAGCTCTGGGACGACTATTTTGCACCAGGCTACGGCACGCCTAATGAAGAGGGGATGGACGCGGTGAAATTGCTGGCGCGCCTCGAGGGTATACTGCTTGATCCCGTGTATACGGGCAAAGCGATGGCCGGTCTTATCGATGGCATTGAACAGAAGCGCTTTAAGGATGAAGGGCCGATTTTGTTTGTTCACACCGGCGGGGCACCTGCGCTGTTTGCCTACCATCCTCATGTCTAAAATCAGGTCGAAAAATAATAATGCAAGAAAGTATTCAACTGGTTATTGATTCCCTGCCGTACCTGCTTAAAGGTGCGGTATTTACGTTACAGCTCAGTATTGGCGGGATGTTCTTCGGTCTGGTACTCGGGTTTGTGCTGGCCTTAATGCGTATGTCGCCCGTCTTACCAGTACGCTGGGTGGCGCGTTTTTATATCTCCGTGTTTCGCGGCACGCCGCTTATCGCCCAGCTCTTTATGATCTACTACGGTTTACCGCAGTTTGGTATTGAGCTGGATCCGATCCCCGCGGCGATGATTGGTTTGTCGCTCAATACGGCGGCATACACCTCTGAAACGCTGCGTGCGGCAATCTCGTCCATTGATAAAGGGCAGTGGGAAGCGGCGGCCAGTATCGGCATGACGCCCTGGCAAACGCTGCGCAGAGCCATTCTGCCTCAGGCGGCGCGTGTGGCGCTTCCGCCACTCAGCAACAGCTTTATCAGCCTGGTGAAAGACACGTCGCTGGCGGCCACCATTCAGGTACCGGAACTGTTCCGTCAGGCGCAGCTTATTACCTCGCGCACCCTGGAAGTGTTCACCATGTATCTGGCGGCCTCGCTGATTTACTGGGTAATGGCGACGGTGTTATCCGCCTTGCAAAACTATTTCGAAAACCAGCTTAACCGCCAGGAGCGTGATCCAAAATGAGTGCTATCGACGTTAAAAACCTGGTGAAAAAATTCCACGGTCAAACGGTGCTCCACGGGATTGATCTGGAGGTAGAGCAGGGCGAAGTGGTCGCCATTATCGGCCCGAGTGGTTCCGGGAAAACAACGCTGCTGCGCAGCATCAACCTGCTTGAACAGCCTGAAGAAGGCACGATTCGGGTGGGGAATATTACGATTGATACCGGCAAATCCATCAGCCAGCAAAAAGGTCTGATTCGCCAGTTGCGCCAGCATGTGGGCTTTGTTTTCCAGAACTTCAATCTCTTCCCACACCGGACGGTGCTGGAGAACATCATTGAAGGCCCGGTTATTGTAAAAGGGGAAGCCAAAGAGGACGCGACGGTTCGCGCGCGCGAGTTGCTCGCAAAAGTCGGGCTGGCCGGTAAAGAAACCAGCTACCCGCGCCGCCTGTCAGGTGGTCAGCAGCAGCGTGTGGCGATTGCCCGCGCGCTGGCGATGCGCCCGGATGTGATCCTCTTTGATGAACCGACCTCTGCGCTCGACCCTGAGCTGGTGGGCGAGGTGCTGAACACCATCCGCCAGCTGGCACAGGAGAAACGCACAATGGTTATCGTTACCCACGAGATGAGCTTCGCTCGTGATGTGGCGGACCGCGCCATTTTCATGGATCAGGGAAGGATCGTGGAGCAGGGGCCGGCAAAAAACTTATTTGCCAACCCACAGCAGCCGCGAACCCGTCAGTTCCTTGAAAAATTCCTTATGCAGTAGAATTTTTGCACTAATTTGCTCCAGAAAATTCATCTGGGGCAAATTATTCTCCCCCTGCGCCCGACACCGTGTTTTTTTATTCCGCTCAGGCCCAATAAACCTTATCAAACGTAAAGTTAATTGTGCTGTTGCCGATATTTTGTAGTTAGAAATAAGTTTTATGTGTTAGGTTATATTCACCATAATAATGAATATCATTTCAGAGGCTTCATTTAGTAAGTATGAAGGATTCAGACTTTTTCACCTGGCGACGGGAATGCTCCCTCCGGTTTCAGAAATTGACCTGTACCGACGAGGTATATCAGGAACTTCAGCGACAAACTCAGGCGCTAGAATTCGATTATTACGCACTCTGCGTACGCCATCCCGTGCCTTTTACGCGGCCTAAGATTTCTGTGCATACCACTTATCCGCCACAGTGGCAGGCGCAATATCAGTCGAAGAATTATTTCGCCATTGACCCGGTGTTAAAACCGGAGAATTTCATCCAGGGGCATTTACCCTGGACTGACGAATTATTCGCGGATGCTGAGGAATTATGGCATAGCGCACGGGAGCACGGCTTACGTACAGGAATAACGCAGTGTCTGATGCTGCCGAATCATGCTCTCGGTTTTCTGTCGGTTTCCCGTACTAGCATGCTGGAGAGCCCGCTAGACCACGAGGAAATAGAGCTGCGGTTACAACTGCTGGTGCAAGTGGCCTTAACATCGTTGATTCGATTTGAAGATGAGATGGTGATGCCGCCTGAGATGAAATTCAGCAAACGTGAACGGGAAATTCTTAAATGGACCGCGGAAGGGAAGACGTCGGCGGAAATTGCGATCATTCTCTCCATCTCAGAGAATACGGTTAACTTTCATCAGAAGAATATGCAGAAAAAATTCAATGCGCCTAACAAGACGCAGATCGCGTGTTACGCGGCGGCGACCGGGCTTATTTGAGTAGAGAGTACGTTCTGCGTGTCAGACGAGGCAACGGCTGAATGCACCGCATCCAGCCGTTTTTTATTACTGGCGGTAGGCTTGTTTAATTTGCTTAACAGTGTTGGCAAATACCGCGGATTCAGCCTGGTCTTCCATCTGCGCGATTTGTTTTTCCATTTTAATGATCACACGACCGGCGTCAGCCTGGCCCATCGCCTGTAGCATCAGCGTTAGCAGCGATTTCAGGCAGTTTACTTCCTGTGCCAGTTCCTGGTTATTCTCCGCAGTGGCAAATTCAGGTGTGCTCATTTATTTTCCTCATTATAAAACGGCGCTCGTGCGCGACGATGAAAGTCAAGGCGGCGGAGTATACCACAAGGCGCAGCAAAAAATGCAGCGGTTGTTTTTCGTACTTTTACACAGGATGTTTATTTGCGTAAACAACGCGTGCCGCTAAACTGTGCGGCGTTAATAGCGACGAATTGTTTATACCCGGTTCGCTTGCCGTTAATTATTGTTACAAAAATTTAAGAACTGTTTTTTTACGGACTCAGACGACAGGTTTTTGTAACTTTTTGAATACAGATGCTTAAAAAAAGCTGCACAAGCCCTGGTGGCGCGGGCTCTCTTTCCACGTTCTGTACAGCCTAATTTCCAAAAACGAGAGCGAAATCGAATAGCCGATTTTTTAACGTTTTAATCTTGTGAGGAAAACCGTTAATATAAACCAAATTATCACTCAGTAGCGTTATCCCTATTCTGGAGACATTTCCTTTGATCAACGTCCTTCTTGTTGATGACCACGAACTGGTGCGCGCAGGGATACGACGCATTCTTGAAGATATAAAAGGTATTAAAGTTGCTGGTGAGGCTTGTTGCGGCGAAGATGCCGTAAAATGGTGCCGCACTAATTCGGCCGATGTGGTGTTGATGGATATGAACATGCCCGGTATCGGTGGTCTTGAAGCAACCCGCAAAATCGCGCGTACCTTTGTTGATACAAAAGTCATCATGCTGACCGTGCATACTGAAAACCCGCTGCCCGCGAAAGTGATGCAGGCGGGCGCTGTCGGTTACCTGAGTAAAGGTGCCGCGCCGCAGGAAGTTGTCAATGCTATCCGTTCCGTGTTTGCCGGACAGCGTTACATTGCTTCCGACATTGCTCAGCAGATGGCCCTGAGTCAGATCGAACCCGAGAAAACGGAATCGCCGTTTGCCAGTTTGTCCGAGCGTGAATTGCAGATTATGCTGATGATCACCAAAGGTCAGAAGGTAAATGAGATCTCGGAACAGCTGAATCTTAGCCCGAAAACGGTGAACAGCTATCGTTATCGCATGTTCAGCAAACTGAACATTCATGGTGATGTTGAACTGACTCATCTGGCCATCCGGCATGGTTTATGTAATGCGGAGACGTTGTTAAGTCAGTGAGTGATGTGTTCGATTCAAAAGCATTTCTGAAAACCGTAACCAGCCAGCCTGGCGTCTATCGTATGTATGACGCTGGCGGTACGGTTATCTACGTGGGGAAAGCGAAAGATCTCAAAAAGCGCCTCTCCAGCTATTTTCGCAGTAACCTTGCCTCCCGCAAGACCGAAGCACTGGTCGCACTCATACAGAATATTGATGTTACCGTCACGCATACCGAGACGGAGGCGCTGCTGCTTGAGCATAACTATATTAAGCTCTATCAGCCGCGCTACAACGTGCTGTTACGCGATGATAAATCCTATCCGTTCATCTTCCTGAGTGGCGATACGCACCCCCGGCTTGCTATGCACCGCGGTGCAAAACATGCCAAGGGTGAATATTTCGGCCCGTTTCCCAACGGCTATGCCGTACGTGAGACGCTGGCGCTGCTGCAAAAAATCTTCCCTGTTCGCCAGTGTGAAAACAGTGTCTATCGCAATCGCTCGCGCCCGTGTCTGCAGTACCAGATTGGCCGCTGTCTGGGGCCATGCGTTGCCGGACTGGTGAGTGAAGACGAGTATGCGCAGCAGGTCGAGTATGTGCGCCTGTTTTTAGCCGGGAAAGACGATCAGGTATTAACGCAGCTGATTGCCCGGATGGAGAAAGCCAGTGCAGCGCTGGAGTTCGAAGAGGCCGCGCGGATCCGCGACCAAATCCAGGCGGTGCGCAGAGTCACTGAGAAACAGTTTGTCTCGAACACCGGTGACGATCTCGACGTGATCGGCGTTGCCTTTGACGCCGGCATGGCCTGCGTGCATGTGCTGTTTATTCGTCAGGGTAAAGTGCTCGGGAGCCGCAGCTATTTCCCGAAAGTGCCGGGGGGGACGGAGCTGGGTGAGGTGGTTGAAACCTTCGTCGGCCAGTTCTATCTGCAGGGGAGTCAGATGCGTACGCTGCCATCGGAGATCCTGCTTGATTTCAATCTCAATGATAAAACGCTGCTGGCGGATTCGCTGTCAGAACTGGCTGGTCGTCGGGTTAACGTGCAGACCAAACCGCGCGGTGACCGCGCGCGTTACCTGAAACTTGCCCGGACCAACGCGGCGACGGCGCTTACCACAAAACTGTCCCAGCAATCGACGGTCCACCAGCGTTTAACGGCACTGGCTACGCTCCTGAAGCTGCCGGAGGTTAAACGGATGGAGTGCTTCGACATCAGCCACACGATGGGCGAGCAGACCGTGGCCTCCTGCGTGGTGTTTGATGCTAACGGCCCGCTGCGCGCGGAATATCGTCGCTATAACATCACCGGGATCACGCCGGGTGATGACTATGCAGCCATGAACCAGGTGCTGCGCCGTCGCTACGGTAAAGCCATCGAAGAGAGCAAAATCCCGGATGTGATACTGATTGACGGCGGGAAAGGGCAGCTCGGGCAGGCGAAAGCCGTCTTTGACTCACTTGATGTGAGCTGGGATAAAAACCTTCCGTTGCTGCTGGGTGTGGCAAAAGGGGCCGATCGTAAAGCCGGTCTGGAGACGCTCTTCTTCGAACCGGAAGGGGAGGGCTTCAGCCTGCCGCCGGATTCTCCGGCACTGCATGTTATCCAGCATATCCGCGATGAGTCACACGATCATGCTATCAGCGGGCACCGGAAAAAACGGGCGAAGGTAAAAAACACCAGTACGCTTGAGACCATCGAAGGCGTCGGGCCAAAACGCAGGCAGATGTTGCTTAAATATATGGGCGGATTGCAAGGATTACTCAATGCCAGCATGGAGGAAATTGCAAAAGTGCCGGGTATTTCGCAAGCGCTGGCAGAAAAGATCTACTACTCGTTGAAACATTGAGGGCTCTGTAGCAACATAGAGCTAAATTTTACTGACAACAAACAGTTACCGTCATTATGCAATTTAATATCCCTACGTTGCTCACTCTTTTTCGCGTTGTGCTTATCCCGTTCTTTGTACTGGCGTTTTACCTGCCAGTCGTCTGGGCCCCTTTTGCCTGTGCACTGATTTTCCTGGTGGCTGCGGTTACGGACTGGTTTGACGGTTATCTGGCACGCCGCTGGAACCAAAGCACCCGCTTCGGTGCCTTCCTCGACCCGGTCGCCGATAAGGTCATGGTCGCTATCGCGATGGTGCTGGTGGCTGAGCACTACCACACGTGGTGGGTAACGCTGCCTGCAGCAACCATGATTGGTCGTGAGATCATCATCTCTGCACTGCGTGAGTGGATGGCGGAGCTGGGTAAGCGCAGCAGCGTCGCGGTATCGTGGATTGGTAAAGTGAAAACCACCGCGCAGATGGCCTCGCTGGTCTGGATGCTCTGGCGTCCAAACGCCTGGGTTGAGTGGGCGGGGATTGGGCTGCTGTGGGTTGCTGCGGTACTGACGCTGTGGTCTATGCTGCAATATTTAAACGCTGCCCGCGGCGATTTGCTTGATCAGTGATCGTTTCGACGTTATTTTCAGCAAACGATCCGGGGATGCAAAAAATAACGTTGACTCATACCGTCATATCAGTAGAATGCAACGCATCGAACGGCGGCACAGCTAGCCGGACGATAATGAAATCAAGTGGTTAGAAGTTAACTTGATGACATGCGGGAATAGCTCAGTTGGTAGAGCACGACCTTGCCAAGGTCGGGGTCGCGAGTTCGAGTCTCGTTTCCCGCTCCAGATTAAAGACATGCGCAATAGCGGGTGTCGCGTAAAAAAGTTTTACGGCGCGTTAGCAAAGCGGTTATGTAGCGGATTGCAAATCCGTCTAGTCCGGTTCGACTCCGGAACGCGCCTCCACTTTCTTCCCTGGCCGGATGGTGGAATCGGTAGACACAAGGGATTTAAAATCCCTCGGCGTTCGCGCTGTGTGGGTTCAAGTCCCACTCCGGCTACCATGGGAAAAAGCAGAATAATCAAAGCAATAAGCAGTGTCGTGAAACCACCGAAAGGTGGTTTTTTTGTGCCTGTTTTTCGCCGTATACCATAGTTTCACCCTTCAACTTCGCCACAATAAGAGGGCAATCATGCCCAACAATGGCCATTACCGATAGGATCTGTCGGCGTCGGTCGTCAGCTGCGAAATCACGGTTTAAATACTGATGGCGCTGTCTCTCTGCGTCACCCGGCCCAGAAGGGGCCTCTAAACCGGGTAACGCAGTCGCACTACCAGGCGGTATGGTACAGCTCGCTAATATCTGCCAGGCTCGCTTCCCGTGGGTTGCCAGCAGTACAGACATCATCATATGCCGCCTGGGCCAGCATCGGGATATCTTCTTTTTGTACTCCAGCCTCACGCAGATGGAGCGGGATGCCCACATCGTGATTAAGCCTGAAGACGGCATCCACGGCAGCATTGCGCGCGTCCGTAAGGCTCAGTCCTTCAACCTTCACGCCCATCGCCCGTGCAATATCGCGGAATTTATCGCCGGTAAAGTCAGCGTTGTAACGCATGATATGAGGCAGCAAAATGGCATTCGCCACGCCGTGCGGTGTGTCATAAAAAGCACCCAGCGGGTGCGCCATACCGTGAACCAGCCCCAGGCCAACATTGGAAAAGCCCATGCCGGCAACATACTGGCCCAGCGCCATCGCCTCGACGGCATCTCGATCGCCCTTGACTGAATCGCGCAGTGCGCCGGCAATAATCTCAATCGCCTTGATGTGTAGCGCATCGGTCAAGGCCCATGCGCCCCGGGTGATATACCCTTCAATCGCATGGGTCAGCGCATCAACGCCGGTTGCTGCTTTCAGCACTGGCGGCATACCGTCTATCATATCTGCATCGATAAAAGCGACCTGCGGAATGTCGTGCGGATCGACGCAAACAAATTTACGCCGCTTCTCTTCATCAGTGATCACGTAGTTAATGGTCACTTCAGCCGCTGTTCCGGCTGTAGTGGGAATGGCCAGAACGGGTACGCTGGGGTTACGGGTTGGGGACAGGCCTTCAAGGCTACGAACATCCTTAAACGCCGGGTTATTGCTGATAATACCGATTGCCTTACAGGTATCCTGAGGCGAGCCGCCCCCGATAGCGATAAGGTAATCTGCGCCGCTGTTCTGAAAAACACCCAGCCCTTCCTGTACTATTCCGATTGTCGGGTTAGGAAGCACGCCGGAGTATATTTCCCAGGCCAACCCCGCTTCGTCCAGCTTATCCGTGACCTTCGCCACCACGCCACACTGTATCAGCGTCCTGTCGGTGACAATCAGCGCTTTTTGATAGCCGCGACGCTTTACCTCATCGCAAAGCATCCCTGTTGCGCCCCGGCCAAACCAGGCCGTTTCGTTCAAAATCATTCTTTTCGCCATGGCATTTCTCCTGTTTGCTATGCGATGTCATTCTTCAATGCGCAGTCCGTAGGTTTTGAATTTTTCCAGCACAATGGCGATAGCATCGTCATCCAGTACCGGGACCGGATCCGTTATTGCCAGCGTGCAAAGGTACAGTTGTGCCAGTACTTCAACTTCATGCGCCAGCCACAGGGCTTTTTCCAGATTTGCTTCACAGGCAATTAAGCCGTGGTGCTGTAACAGCGTTGCTTTGCGGTTCCTGAGGGCAAAGGCGACATAGTCGGACAACTCGCGTGTCCCAAATGTGGCATATGGCGCGCAGGGTATGGAATTACCGCCTGCGGCGGCAATCATGTAATGAATGGCCGGGATAGGGCGGTTAAGAATAGACACGGCGGTACAGTGCACCGCATGGTTATGCACCACCGCCTGCGCATCCGGGCGCGTCTGGTAGGCGGCCATATGGAAACGCCACTCGCTGGAAGGCAGTTTGCCCTGTTCATGCTGACCGTCGGCATCAATATAAACGATGTGTGACTCCGTCAGTTTTTCATAGGGGATCCCCGTTGGCGTTATCAATATCCCGTCCTGATAGCGCACGCTGACGTTGCCAGCCGTGCCCTGATTTAACCCCAGGCGGGTCATTTCCAGGCAGGTATCAATAATCTGCCGCGCCAGTCTATTTCGTTCCATTTTTTTACCTCTCTTGATGATCTAAAGCACCAGCAGGACAAGCCTGTTGTCCTGATGAATTAACCGTATATTTGCGCACCATCTTTATAGGGAATAACGCTAAAAGAATTCCGGTGGTTTCACTTTGTGATCGCCGTCAATTAATAGTCGGGAATTGATCCTTATTCGATTAATTCATTTCGGTAAAAATGACCGATTCAGAAGATTTTTATTCAAACAGTCGTTTTGATGATTTTTACCGTGAAAATGCCCGTTTCCGGAGTAATGCATTAAATCGGTCACTGGGGTTGTGGTTTTTCATGTTTATTTTCCCCGATGGGGGTTGTTTTTATTAAATTTAAAGTGATAACGATCACATAAAAATATCGCGTTGCCGTTAAATGTGATTGTCATCATATTCGCCCCCCTTTTTTACATGAAAATGCATTCACGAGATCATTCCGATCGCCAGATTCGCGCCAGTAAGAGTAAAGCACCTTTTTATTTTTACCGTCTGGCAAGAAAGGAAAGTCACATTCTGACGCTTCTGACTAACGAGGGTGTTATGGGAAATACAACAATACCAACGCAGAGTTTTCGTGCGGTCAATGCCGGGCAAGCCCAGCGTTACATTATTCCTTTCGCGTTACTCTGCTCACTGTTTTTTCTTTGGGCAGTCGCTAATAACCTGAATGACATTTTACTCCCCCAGTTTCAGCAAGCCTTTACCCTGACAAACTTCCAGGCTGGCCTGATACAATCTGCGTTCTATTTCGGCTACTTTGTCATTCCAGTTCCTGCCGGGATACTGATGAAAAAACTCAGCTATAAGGCAGGTATTATTACCGGGTTGTTTTTATATGCCATTGGTGCTGCATTATTCTGGCCTGCGGCTGAGTTAATGAATTATACATTGTTTCTTGTCGGTCTTTTTATTATAGCGGCGGGGTTAGGTTGCCTTGAAACTGCTGCTAACCCCTTTGTGACAGTGCTGGGGCCAGAGAGTGGCGGTCATTTCCGTCTTAATCTGGCGCAAACTTTTAATTCTTTTGGCGCTATTATTGCCGTTGTGTTTGGACAAAGCCTAATTTTGTCTCACGTGCCGCATCACTCTCAGGCGGTACTCGATAAAATGACGCCAGAACAGCTAAGCATTTATAAGCACAGCCTGGTGTTATCCGTACAAACGCCTTATATGATTATCGTGGCAATTGTATTGTTGGTCGCCCTGCTGATTATGTTGACCAAATTTCCGGTCCTTCAGAGCGATAATCACGTCGACGGCACACAAAGCACATTTTCTGCCTCTCTTTCCCGTCTGGTCCGTATTCGCCACTGGCGCTGGGCGGTGCTGGCGCAGTTCTGCTATGTCGGCGCGCAAACTGCCTGCTGGAGCTATCTGATCCGGTACGCTATTGAAGAGATCCCCGGTATGACGCCAGGTTTCGCCGCCAACTACCTGACCGGCACCATGGTGTGCTTCTTCATCGGTCGTTTTACCGGTACATGGCTAATCAGCCGCTTCGCACCGCATAAAGTACTGGCCGCTTATGCCCTGCTTGCCATGGTGCTATGCCTGTTCTCCGCCGTATTCGGCGGCCATTTCGGTCTACTGGCCCTAACGCTGTGCAGTGCATTTATGTCTATTCAGTACCCAACCATTTTCTCCCTTGGGATTAAGAACCTGGGTCAGGACACCAAATACGGCTCGTCATTCATCGTCATGACCATTATCGGCGGCGGGATTGTGACGCCGGTCATGGGCTTTGTCAGCGATGCTGCAGGCAATATCCCAACAGCAGAACTGGTTCCGGCAGTGTGTTTTGCCGTCATCTTCATCTTTGCCCGTTTCCGTTCGCAAGCGGCAACGAATTAAACCTGTATCCGAAAACGTGAGGGATCTGTCATGAAAAAAATCAGCTTACCGAAAATAGGTATCCGTCCGGTGATTGATGGTCGTCGTATGGGGGTTCGTGAGTCTCTGGAGGAGCAAACCCTGAATATGGCCAACGCCACCGCCGCGCTGCTCACTGAAAAGCTTCGTCACCCCAACGGCGAGCAAATTGAATGCGTCATTGCTGACAGTTGTATTGCGGGGATGGCCGAATCTGCCGCCTGTGAAGAAAAATTCAGCAGCCAGAACGTCGGCGTGACCATCACCGTGACGCCGTGCTGGTGCTACGGGAGCGAAACGATCGATATGGACCCCATGCGTCCGAAAGCCATCTGGGGTTTTAACGGGACTGAACGTCCGGGCGCCGTTTATCTCGCCGCCGCGCTGGCTGCACACAGCCAGAAAAGGATCCCGGCATTTTCTATTTATGGTCATGATGTCCAGGACGCCGACGACACCTCGATTCCCGAAGATGTTGAGGAAAAACTGCTGCGCTTTGCGCGTGCCGGTTTAGCCGTCGCCAGTATGAAAGGGAAAAGCTATCTCTCCATTGGGGGGGTGTCGATGGGGATTGCCGGTTCCATCGTCGACCCTAACTTCTTCGAATCCTGGCTGGGGATGAAGGTACAGGCAGTTGATATGACTGAACTGCGCCGCCGCATTGATCAGAAAATCTTCGATGAAACCGAACTGGAAATGGCGCTGGCCTGGGCGGACAAAAACTTCCGCTACGGCGAAGACCAGAACGCGCAGCAGTATAAGCGTAACGAAGCGCAGAACCGCGAGGTGCTGAAAGAGAGCCTGCTGATGGCGATGTGTATCCGCGACATGATGCAGGGCAACCCAGCACTGGCGGAAAAAGGGCGGGTGGAAGAATCGCTGGGCTACAACGCCATTGCGGCAGGCTTCCAGGGCCAGCGTCACTGGACCGATCAATACCCGAACGGCGATACCGCCGAAGCGTTGCTTAACAGCTCCTTTGACTGGAATGGCGTGCGTGAACCCTTTGTCGTCGCGACCGAAAATGACAGCCTCAACGGCGTGGCGATGCTAATGGGCCACCAGTTGACCGGCACAGCACAAGTGTTCGCCGACGTGCGCACCTACTGGTCTCCAGACGCGGTAGCGCGCGTGACCGGTCAACCGCTCAGCGGTCTGGCTGAGATGGGTATTATCCACCTGATCAACTCCGGCTCTGCGGCTCTCGATGGCTCATGCAAACAGCGCGGCAGCGATGGCAAGCCAACGATGAAACCATTCTGGGACATTAGCCAGCAGGAGGTTGATGCCTGCCTGGCGGCCACCGAATGGTGTCCGGCGATACATGAATATTTCCGCGGCGGCGGTTTCTCTTCTCGCTTCCTGACGGAAGGCGGCGTGCCGTTCACCATGACTCGCGTGAATATCATCAAAGGTCTTGGCCCGGTTCTGCAGATTGCAGAAGGCTGGAGCGTGGAACTGCCGAAAGAGATGCACGATCAGCTTGACGCCCGTACCAACTCAACCTGGCCGACCACCTGGTTTGCGCCACGTCTGACGGGTAAAGGTCCCTTTACCGACGTTTATTCCGTGATGGCGAACTGGGGGGCAAACCATGGCGTGCTGACCATCGGCCACGTCGGCGCTGACTTCATCACCCTGGCATCAATGCTGCGAATTCCGGTCTGCATGCATAACGTGGAAGAGTCGAAGGTCTATCGTCCTTCCGCCTGGGCTGCGCACGGCATGGATAGCGAAGGCCAGGATTACCGCGCCTGTCAAAACTATGGCCCGCTGTACAAACGTTGAGTAAACGTCTTTGCCCGGTAGCGTATGTTTACCGGGCCTGTAAAACACCGAATTGCAGGCCGGATAAGCGACACGTTAGCCGGCGACGTTTCAGGAGTTGCTATGAAACAAGAGGTTATTCTGGTTCTCGACTGCGGAGCGACCAATATGCGGGCCATTGCCGTTGATCGGCAGGGCAAAATTATCGCCCGTGCCGCTACGGCAAATGCCAGCGACATCGCCATAGAAAATAGCGCCTGGCACCAGTGGTCTCTCGAGGCCATTATGCAACGCTTCGCGGACTGTTGCCGCTCGCTGAAGACGAGTCTGGCAAACTGTCGCGTTCGCGGCGTCACGGTGACCACCTTCGGCGTTGATGGCGCGCTGGTCGATGAGCACGGCAGGCTGCTCTACCCAATCATCAGCTGGAAATGCCCACGCACTGCCGAAGTGATGAAAAATATTGGCCGCTTGCTGTCACCTCAGCGGCTTCAGGACATTTCCGGCGTGGGGGCATTTGGCTTCAATACGCTGTATAAGCTGGTGTGGCTAAAAGAAAATCACCCGCAGCTGTTGGAACAGGCACACGCCTGGCTGTTTATCTCGTCGCTGATTAACCACCGTCTGACCGGCGAATTCACCACCGACGTTACTATGGCAGGGACCAGCCAGATGCTGAATATTCAACAGCGCGATTTCAGCCATGAAATTTTGCAGGCGGCGGGTTTGCCGCGTCGGCTCTTCCCACGTCTGGTGGAAGCCGGTGAGCTCGTCGGTAAATTACAATCTGATGCTGCCCAATGGCTTGACCTGCCCGCCGGTATCCCGGTGATTTCCGCCGGACACGATACCCAGTTTGCGCTGTTTGGTGCAGGTGCCGCGGCGGATGAACCCGTCCTCTCCTCGGGAACATGGGAGATCCTGATGGTGCGCAGTGCGCAGGTCAATACGCCACTGCTCAGTCGCTACGTCGGTTCTACCTGCGAACTGGACAGCCAGCCAGGGCTGTATAACCCTGGCATGCAGTGGCTGGCATCCGGCGTACTTGAATGGGTACGTAAACTGCTTTGGACCGAAGAGACGCCCTGGCAAACGCTGATTGAGACAGCCCGCCGCATACCCATGGGGTCCGAAGGGGTGAAAATGCACTGTGATCTCCTCGGCTGTCAGCATGCAGGCTGGGAGGGCGTCACACTCAACACCACACGCGGTCATTTTTATCGCGCTGCGCTGGAGGGCCTCACCGGGCAGCTGGCGCAGAATCTGCGCACGCTGGAAAAGATTGGTCACTTCAACGCGACTGAACTGCTGCTGGTCGGCGGTGGCAGCCGTAACATGCTGTGGAACCAGATCAAAGCCAATATGCTCGGCATCCCCATCAAGGTACTTGATGATGCAGAAACCACTGTCGCGGGGGCAGCCCTGTTTGGCTGGTACGGGGTCGGAGAATTTACGAGCCCGGAACATGCCAGAGCGCAGGTGCATTATCAGTACCGCTACTTCTTTCCGGAAACCGAATCTGCACCGATCGAGGGAGTTTGAGATGTTAAAAACGATTTCACCGTTAATATCACCTGAACTACTGAAAGTCCTGGCCGAAATGGGCCACGGCGATGAGATTATTTTTTCTGATGCCCATTTCCCCGCCCACAGTATGGGGCCGCAGGTTATACGCGCCGATGGGCTAAAGGTCAGCGAATTGCTGCATGCGATTATCCCGCTGTTTGAGCTCGACAGCTACGCGCCGCCACTGGTGATGATGGCTGCAGTTGAGGGTGACTCCCTCGATCCCCGTGTTGAGGCTCGCTATCGCGATGCGCTTTCACGTCAGGCACCCTGTCCGGCAATTACCCGCATTGACCGCTATGCGTTTTACGCACGTGCCAAAAAATCCTTTGCGATCGTTGTCACAGGGGAGTGTGCTAAATACGGGAATATTCTTTTAAAAAAGGGGGTAACGCCGTAATCTCATGCCGGTGCGCCCGCCAGCGCGGGCGTGTATCGAATGATGGGTGAGAAAAAATGAAAGAGGCACGTCAGCAAACGATTATCGACCTGTTGATTCAGCATCATAGTCTGACGACGGACGTTTTATCCACCCAGCTTAACGTCAGTAAAGAGACCATTCGCCGCGATCTCAGCGAACTGCAGGCGCAGGGAAAAGTGCTGCGCAACCACGGGCGGGCGAAATATATTCACCGGGAAAACCAGGACAGCGGCGATCCTTTTCATATTCGCCTTAAGAGCCACTTCACGCATAAAGCGGATATCGCCAGAGAGGCGCTGGAGTGGATTGAAGCCGGGATGGTCATTGCCCTGGATGCCAGCTCAACCTGCTGGTATCTTGCGCGGCAACTGCCTGACATCGATATTCAGGTCTTTACTAACAGTCACCCTATCTGCCTGGAACTGGGCAAACGTGAACAGATTCAACTTATTAGCTCCGGCGGTAAACTCGAGCGTAAGTATGGCTGCTACGTTAACCCCTCGTTGATTTCACAACTCAAACTGCTGGACATCGACCTGTTTATCTTCTCCTGCGAAGGGATAGACAGTCATGGAGGGTTGTGGGATTCCAACAGGGTCAACGCTGGCTTCAAATCGCTGCTACTCAAGCGCGCTTCTCAGTCTTTATTGTTGATAGATAAGAGTAAGTTTAATCGTTCAGGGGAGGCCAGAATTGGGCACCTGGATGAGGTAACGCATATTGTGTCTGACACACAACTGAATGAATCAGGGCTGAGACAATAAGCCACCTGACATATTATGACGCAATTAAGTCTATTAGGGATGTGTTTGTTCGCGATAGCGTTAACGTATTATTCATTCCGTATAAGATTTTTAACGCGGGGAGGGTAAACAAAAGATGTTAGCAGCACAAATAAGAAGGGGATTACCCTTAAACAAGGGCATCTACAAGAACAGCAATACATTCAGAGTAATTATAAATATTTCTTAGCCGCATCCAGAATTTCCTGAGAAGTCAGCTCCCTGTCCGACGCCACATAAACCACTTCATGATCGCCGGTCAGAGAAGGAAAACCTGCGGACATTATCTGCAGGTTTATCGCTTCACCATTCGGATATTCCTGCCGTATGGATGTAATACCCTTAAGCACGGTGACAACATTGCTCGGTTTACCATTGAAAAAGACGATGACTTTCTTCATATCTCACCTTGTTGGTCGTTATCTGCTTAAGCACCTTCTCTGTGAAGGCGAGGGGAATCAGGACGGCGCGAAAATTTTTGTCTGGCTGTCAGGTCTGTCTGCGAATGTCATCGTCGATTTGCAGAAAATGCATTTAGCGCCATACGGATTTTTTTCAGACACATCAAAAATCGACGTTCTGTATTGGGAGCCATGACAACATGGGCATCTGAAGTGAATATTTAAGTTGATATCATTTACCTTTTTTAACATTAGCGGTATTTAATTTTCGAAAAAGCGTTGCATTTGTACTTTCTTTGGTTTTTGCAATCATTCGGAAATAAAAGCAAGCAATCATCTTCGTGAACGTGTATGGTGACAGTCGTTTAAATCAGGAGATGCCTATGTCAGGACGTAAAAATACACAATTCCGTCGCAATTACTTAGTTAAATGTCCATGTCCAAACTGTTCAAAAGACTCTGAGCATAGTTTCAGCCGTGTACAAAAAGGGGCTCAACTTGTCTGCCCACACTGCAGCACTCTTTTCAAAACCGCTCAAAAATTCTAAAATGCATTTGCCAGATGATGAATTTGCGTCTTTAAAGACGATCTCATTTGGCAAAGCAACATTGAAGAAGTGATGCTTTTGGAGGTTGCCTGACCTCTTACGCACTTTGATATTTTACAAGCAGCTCGCTTCTGCTTTAAGACTCTTCGTGCAGCAGACCTGCACTTCATCACATCGGTCAGCACACTCTTTCTACGAGAAAAATATGCTGACCTGTTGCTCAGAAAAAGCCTTCTAATCCAGGACCCGTCTACTCAGGAAAAATCCATCATCGTGATCGCGGGTCCGTGATAACTTTATCTATCGCAAAGTATTACGCTTGCAGCAGCAGGGCCTTTTTCGCCACTCTGGATAGCAAATTCGACCTTCTGGCCTTCAAAGAGAGTTTTAAAATCATCGCCCTGGAGAGCAGAAAAGTGCACAAACACATCTTTGCTGCCATCGACAGGAGAGATAAAACCGAAACCTTTATCTTCGTTAAACCACTTAACCAAACCTATAATTCTTGAAGACATGCAGACTCCTTGTGAGTATTTGAAATGCTAAGAAACGTATAATATTAAACGTATGGACTCAAAAGGAGGGGATATCAGCGATAGCGCCTGGTTATGAGGACTGCCGGGTAAAATTTTTTACGCTCGTGTGTGGATTAAACCAACGACTTCATTAATGCATGAGGAGGGAGAATTAGCAATTTTTATTTTAGCCTTCCGGAAGGCTCACATAAAAAGTGTCACGCTGCATTAGCTTAAAATTAATTTGTGTGTATAGTTAATGCATGTTTTCTAAGAGGATCTTATTTGTCTCGTAAAATGACAGGAATTGTCAAAAGTTTTGATATGCACAGTGGCAAAGGCCTAATCATCCCTTCAGATGGTCGAAAGGACGTTTTTCTCCACATTTCAGCCTTTAATAACAACGAAAAAGAAACGCTCCTTCCCGGGATTCGCGTTGAGTTCTGTCGTATCAACGGACTCAGCGGACCGATGGCCGCAAATGTCTATCTTTCATAAATAATCAGCGAAGATGTTAATAGCGGTAAATTGAATCACCCGCGTCGTATCGCCTGACATATAGTTACATTTATGCGCGACATGCGTATGAATTACACTCCGCCTAAATAGGCTTTTCTTACCTCCTGGTTTCCCAGCAACTCCTCGCCGCTGCCGCTGAGGTGAATTTGCCCGTTGACCATGACGTAGCCACGGTCAGAAAGCTTCAGAGCATGATGCGCATTTTGCTCTACCAGAAAAATGGTCATGCCGTTGCGAGCCAGCTCGCGCAGCGTCTGGAAGATCTGCTTAACCACTATGGGCGCCAGACCCAGGCTGGGTTCATCCAGCAGTAGCAGTTTAGGGCGGCTCATTAGCGCGCGGGCGATGGCAAGCATTTGCTGTTCTCCGCCGGACATGGTCATGGCTCGCTGTTTACGGCGTTCTTTGAGGCGCGGGAACAACTCAAACATGCTCTGCATATCGTCGGCGGCAAATTGATTGCCGACAGGAATGGTCCCCATCAGCAGGTTCTCTTCAACCGTCATATCCGGAAAAATACGCCGCCCCTCGGGAGCCTGTGCTATGCCGCCGGAGGCCACATAGTGGGTAGATTTATGGCTGATGTCTTCGCCGCAAAACAGGATTTGCCCGTTACGAATACGCGGTTGGCCAAAAATAGACATCAGCAATGTCGATTTACCCGCGCCATTCGCGCCGATAAGCGCCACCGTTTCCCCTTTATGCACTTCGAGGGATACCTGCTTCAGCGCCTGGATCACGCCATAGAACACATCCACCTCGCGAAATGCCAGCAGCGGCTCATTCATAGAGTGACCTCGCTTTCATCGGTGCCCAGATAGGCGGCAATCACCTTTTCGTCATGCTGGATCTGCTCAGGTTTCCCCCGGGCAATCACATCGCCATGGTCGAGCACAATAATGTCGTCCGATATTTCCATCACCATCCCCATGTCGTGCTCAATCAGTAATACCGTTATGCCGTGGTTGTCACGCAGAAAACGAATAATGTTACTCAGCTTATGTGTCTCTACCGGGTTCAGCCCGGCGGCGGGTTCATCCAGACAGATCATTTCCGGGCCGGTGCACATGGCCCGCGCGATCTCCAGGCGCCGTTGTTGACCGTACGACATCTCGCCCGCCAGGCGGTTGGCGCACTCCACAAGATCGACCACCTCCAGCCAGTAAAAGGCCCTGTCCAGCGCGTCGTTTTCCGCCCGTCGGTACGCTGGCGTATTGAATACGCCGGCCAGCAGGTTGCGATTGACGCGCATGTGCTGTGCCACGAGCAGGTTTTCCACGACCGACATCTCGCGAAAAAGACGAATATTTTGAAAGGTGCGCGCAAGTCCGGCGCGGTTCACAAGGTGAGTGCCGCCGAACATTTTGTAGAACAGGCGTTGCCCAAACTGCGCAGGGTGGATCCAGTCCCCTGGCTGGAAGTTTTGCCCGAGGATCTGAATGACGTTGGTCGTCTTATTGCGCGTATTGAAGAAAATATTGCCGCCGGAAGCCTTATAGAAACCGGTCAGGCAGTTGAAGACGGTGGTTTTTCCCGCGCCGTTTGGGCCAATAAGCGCAGTAATTGAACCGCGCTGCACGTCCAGGTTGACGTCGTTTAACGCCTTGATCCCGCCGAAATGCATCATCAGATGTTCAACGCTTAATATCGTTCCGTTCATGGCGCTACGCCCTTACGCACGGCAAACCCGCTGCGGTTAATGCGGATCAACCCGCGTGGACGCCAGATCATCATCACCACCATCAGCATGCCAAACAGTAAAACCCGGTACTCGGCAAAACTGCGCAGCAGCTCCGGCGTCACTGTGAGCACGAACGCCGCCAGCACCACGCCAAGCGTTGAGCCCATACCGCCGAGCACCACAATCGCCAGGATCAGCGCCGATTCAAAAAAGGTAAACGATGTCGGGTTGACAAAGCCCTGATAAGTGGCAAAAAACACCCCGGCGATGCCGGCAGTCGACGCACCCAGCGTAAAGGCCGAGAGCTTGACCAGCACATGATTTAATCCCATTGAGCGACAGGCGATTTCATCTTCCCGCAGGGCTTCCCATGCCCGACCAATCGGCATCCGTGTCAGACGATGCTTGATATACAGCACCAGCATCACCACCAGGAACAGCACCGTGTAGATAAAGATAAACTTCATATTCGGGTTGTAGGTCAGATGGAAAAATTCGTGAAAGGGTACGCCTCCTTCTTTGGCACGGCGGCCAAACTCCAGTCCGAAAAAGGTGGGAGGCGGGGCAGAAACGCCGTTCGGGCCACCGGTGAAGGTCAGCCAGTTGTTGAGGATCAGGCGAATAATCTCCCCAAAGCCAAGCGTGACGATCGCCAGGTAATCACCGTGCATGCGCAGCACCGGAAAGCCGAGCAGGGCGCCGGCCGCGGCAGCCATAATTGCCGCCAGCGGCAGCATGCTCCAGAATCCTAATCCCAGATACTGATACCCCAGCGCCAGCCCGTAAGCGCCGATGGCATAAAAAGCGACATAACCGAGATCCAGAAGCCCGGCCAGACCGACCACAATATTCAGCCCGAGACCGAGAAGCACGTAGATAAGCCCAAGAATGGCGACGGTGAGCACGTACTTGGTGGCAACAAAGGGAAAGCAGATCGCAAGGGCGATAATCAGCGGGATTATCCAGCGCATGCGGCTTTTGTATTCCGGCGGCCGGACATAAACCCCCGCGCTGTCGGCTTCAAAACGTGCCTGGAAACGTGCACCCGGAGCGGTGCCTAAAAAAGCGCTCAGCAGAAAACGGCCCAGCATCACGATGCCGACTATCCATGCGAGCCGCTGTCCGGCGAAATTAAAGCTGTATCCGTCCAGCACCACGCCGGCAATCGGGCCAAAAATTATTAACGCAATCAGCCCGGAAAAAATGGCGTCCAGAATGCAGCGCTTAAGCGAAAAGCCGTGAGAGGTCATCGTATTCTCCTTCACACTTTGGCGACAATCGGGCGGCCAAGCAGACCCTGAGGACGAAAAATCAGGATCAAGACCAGCAAGCCAAACGAGAACACATCTTTATAATCTGAGTTCACCATGCCGGAAAATTGCGCCTCGGCGACGCCCAGAATCAACCCGCCGAGCATCGCACCGGGCAGGGAGCCAATCCCGCCGAGCACCGCTGCGGTAAACGCCTTGATGCCAATGACAAATCCGACGTAGAAATCGAAGGTGCCGTAATTCATGGTGATGAGCACACCCGCCAGACCGGCCATCGCCGCGCCAATCACAAAGACCAGCGAAATGATTCTGTCGGTGTTAATGCCCAGAATGGAGGCCATTTTGCGGTCCTGCTGCACCGCACGGCACATCCGCCCAAGCCGGGTATTGTTGATTATCCATGTCAGCAAGAGCATGCCGGCGAACGAGGCAACCAGAATAAACACTTTGGTGTAGGTTATCTGAACGAACCCCTCACCGATATGCAGGCGAAGTACGCCATCCAGCATCGTGGGCACCCCTTGCTGACGTGGCCCCTGGCTCAGCTGTGCGTAGTTTTGCAAAATCAGAGACATCCCGATGGCGGAGATAAGCGGTGCCAGACGGGTAGAGTTGCGTAGCGGCTTATAGGCAATGCGCTCGATAGTCCAGCCGTAAACACCGGTCACCACAATCGTGAAGATCAGCGTACCGAGGATAAGCAACGGGAACGACTGCAGGCCGAAGAAGGAGAGCAGCGCCAGGCCAATGGCGCAGAGGTAGGCGGAGATCATATAGACTTCGCCGTGGGCGAAATTAATCATACCAATGATGCCATACACCATGGTGTAGCCGATGGCGATTAATCCATACACGGAGCCCAGCGTTAAGCCATTTATTAACTGTTGCAGGAAGAATGTACTCATCATAGCGCGCTCGTTATTTTAAGCTGCGCGGCACGCGCAGCCTGATGTTTATTACGCGCCGACAGGCGAACCTGCCGGCGTTGAGCGTGACTCCGTCCCGTTACTGAACTTCCTTATATTTTCCGTTATCGTCCCACTGATACACCACGTAGTCAGACACTTTCAGATCGCCTTTGCTGTCCCAGGCTTTTTTGCCCATAACCGTGTCGACGGCATTGGCTTTCAGCCATTCGCTGGCTTTGGCCGAGTCTTTACCACCCGTAGCCTTGAAGGCCGCGGCAATGGCCTGAACGGAGGCATAAGAGTAGAGGGTGTAACCTTCAGGCTCGAATTTTCCGGCGCGGAATTTCTCAATGACCGCTTTCCCATCCGGGATCAGACGCGGGTCCTTACCAAAGGTCATATAAATCCCCTTGGTATATTGTGGCCCACCCGCCGCGGTCACCATCTCTTCGTTGACGATACAGTCGCCGGAGAAGAATTTCGCCTGCACGCCCTGTTCACGCATCTGGCGAACCAGCGGGCCGGCTTCAGGGTGACAACCGCCGAAGAACACCACATCCGGCTTTTGCGCGCCGATTTTTGTCACCAGCGCGTTAAAGTCTTTCTCACCACGGGATAAGCCCTCATACATCACATCCTGAACCCCGCGCTTCGCCAGCGCAGCTTTAGTGGCGTCTGCCAGCCCCTGACCGTAGGTGTCTTTGTCATGGATGATGACCACACGTTTGGCTTTCAGCTTATCGATAATGAAATCGCTGGCGACCTGGCCCTGCTGGTCATCGCGACCACACATGCGGAACATATCGGTCATGCCTCGTTCGGTAATGAGCGGGTTGGTCGAGCCGGGGGTAATGGCAAGGATCCCCGCGTCGCTGTACACCTCGGAGGCGGGCATTGTGGAAGAGGAGCAGAAATGGCCGACCACCGCGTTGACTTTATCCTGGTCGACCAGACGGTTGGCGACGGCCACGGCTTGTTTCGGCTCGCAGGCATCATCCCCCTGAACCAGCTTAATCTTCTCGCCGTTAATGCCGCCTGCGGCGTTAATGTCTTCAGCGGCCTGCGTTGCACCGTGCCAGTACTGATCGCCATAGGTGGCGTTTGGACCGGTAAACGGCCCGGCCACACCAATGACAATATCTGCATGCGCAGAAAATGCCGTCACCAGACAACCGGCCAGCACGAGAGAAAGGGGAGTTCTGATAAATTTCAGCGACATTATTATGTTCCTTAGCAAAGAGGTTTTTGCACCACGGCGTAAACCCGGATGCCGATGGCGCAGCCAATCCAAAAACACGAGCAAGAACAAAATGCACTAAACGAACAAGATCCAGACAACGCCTGCGTAATACGGCGAGGTTTCCCTGCGCAGGTTCGCGCGAAGAACATTAAGCAAAATCGTTGCCAGAATGGTTAACCCATTGAGCGGGTTGTGACATGTTTGAGTATAGAGTGCGGTGATATGGCACCTTGTGGGACGCGATGAAATTACAGCGGAGATCACATATCGTTAACAACAAAGCCCATAAGTTGTGCAATGGTCACGATTTGCACGTTTTTGCAGCAATAAAGACCTAAACTTCAGATAGGAAAGCCGTGAGATATGTGTCAGGATCTTTTCCTTTTTTATCAGGAGTGTCAGCGATGACTGAAGGCCCATTGAATGAAAGCGAAATGGCGTGGCTTGAAGAGACATTAATGTCTTACGGTCATGACGATGCGTCCGTGATTGACGTGTCTGAACTGGACGGCATGCTTACCGCAGTCCTTTCCGGCCCTGTTGTCGTTGAGCCAGATACCTGGCTGGTGGCCGTGTGGGGTGGCGAGAAATACATTCCGCGCTGGAAAAACGATCGTGAAATGCACCGTTTTATCGATCTCTGCTTTAAGCATATGAACGACATTGCTGAGCGCCTGAGCGAATACCCGGATCAGTTTGAGCCGATGTTTGGTTACAACGATGTCGACGGCGAGAGCTATACCGTTGTTGAAGAGTGGTGTTATGGCTATATGCGCGGTGTGGCGCTGACGGACTGGTCAGCCTTACCGGAAGCACTGAAGGCCGATCTTGATGCGATTGCGCTGCACGGTACAGACGAGAACAGCGAGAAGCTGGATGAGCTGAGCGAAGACGAATATAAAGCCAGCATTGAGAGCATTCAGCCTGCGGCTCTGCGTTTGTACAATTACTGGGTGGACAACCCACAGCAGCCGGAAGCAAAAAAACCGATTGTTAACGGCACAAAGGTCGGGCGTAACGATCCGTGTCCGTGCGGCAGCGGGAAGAAGTTTAAGAGCTGCTGTTTGCACTAATAAAAAGGGGCTGATTTCAGCCCCTTTTTTGTTAACCCACTTCCGGTAGCATCCCTGCGGCAATCAAGCACTGCACCAGAATAATCATCACTCCGCAGGCAAACACAATGAGGAGCAGCGGTTTGCCGCCCATTACGCGGTACCCTTGCTGAGGATGCTGCTGGCGGCTCTTCCAGGCCAGCAGGGAAGGGAGCAGCAGGGCCAGCACGGATAACGCCACACCTGCATACCCCAGCGCCATCACGAACCCACGCGGGTAAAACAGCGCGAACGCGAGAGGAGGCAGGAAGGTGACTGCCCCCGTCTGTAAGCGTCCTGCGGCAGTATTACGACGCTGGAACAGATCGGCCAGGTAATCAAACAGGCCGAGCGCCACGCCCAGGAATGAGGTGGCCAGCGCCAGGTCGGCAAACAGATGGACCGCCAGCTCAACGTGCGGGGAGGTGACTACCTCGCGCAGTGCCAGCAGAAAGCCGTTCAGGCCAGCGTGTTCCGCCATCAGCCCGGTAAAGGTCGACGCGTCAATGCTTCCCAGCGTCACCAGTTGCCAGAAAATATAAGCAATCAACGGGATAGCGCTCCCCACCATAAAGACGCGGCGTAGCTTACGGATATCGCCGTTCATATAGCTCACGATGCTGGGTACGCTACCGTGGAAGCCAAACGAGGTGAAAATAACCGGGATCGCGGACAGCGCAAGCCCTTTTTCCAGCGGCAGCGTCAGCAGATTAACCTTGTGAACATGCGGTGCCAGCAAAACCAGCATCACAATCAGGAACAGTATTTTGGCGCTGAACAGAAAACGGTTAAACAGATCGACCAGCGAAGTCCCCACACAGACCACCCCCCCGCCAATAAGCGCAAAGAAGATAACGCCCGTTGAAGGCGTGATATCAGCGTCGAACCAGTCGTTAACGCTGGAGGCGATTAACTCGCCGGCGCCGCTGATATAGGCCGCGGTCAGGGCGTACATCAGGAACATCATGCTAAAGCCGGTTATCCACTGGCCATAGCGTCCCAGGTAGCGTGCCGCAAGAGAACCCAGGCCGGTATCCGCGGGCACATGCTGATAAACCTCAAGCAACAGCAGGGCGGTGTAGCACATCAACGCCCAGAGTGTGCCAAGCAGCAGCAGTGTCACTCCAAATCCAACGCCTGCGGCAGCCAGAGGCATCGCCAGCATTCCTGCGCCAATCGTCGTTCCGGCGACGATAAAAATACTTCCCAGGGTTCTGTTTTTCACGCATTCCTCTACAACGATTCGTAATCGCGACAAATTCTGCGGCGCAGAGTAAGGGAAAAGCCCCGCTTCGTCAAATGACCGTTACAGTAGGTGTAATGAATTATTTACGATATTTTTCGACTTTAAGTAATCTCCCCGCACCTGCCCCTTTGGGAGGGGATATCTACTTCGTAAGGGCACTATTTTTGCCGAAAAATCAGGCGTAATTTAAACAATAACTATAAGTTTTCAAATAAAGTGAGGGCAGATGGCGGGAAATAATCCCTTTACCGCGGCGTGGAGCCGGGGCGGTAATTTACTGTGCCATGGTCACTGGATAATCAGCTGGCAGAACCAGGCCCTGCAGCTTCCTGAATCGCGTCGTGAAAAGGATATGGGCACCTGGGCCATTTATTCGATCATCGATCCTGAGGACGACACCTTTGCGCAGGGGCTAAAAGAAGATGAGTGGATCATCGAAAACGTAGACTGGCTGACAGATGTTTTTTTTGACGCCGGTATTCCGCTGGAGACGGCTAACTACCGGTATTTTTACCAGGCGGTCAATACGCAGGACTGGCGGTGTACAAGCTGTGCGGGGTGTATGTAAATCTGTGCGCGGAGAATAAAAAGTGCGGCGCTGAAAACAGCACCGCAGCAATATTATTTCTGTGTATCGAGGGTAGAAAGTTCTTTATCGATAAAGTAAAGACCTTCGCCTGTTTTCCCCACCAGAGACAATTTATCCAGCACGGATTTAAACAGTTTCTCTTCTTCGTGTTGCTCTGCCACGTACCACTGCAGGAAATTAAAGGTCGGATAATCCTGGCCGATCATTGCCGCATGAACAAGTTCGTTAATTTTTTGCGTAATCAGCTGCTCGTGCTCATAGGTCGCACGGAAGAGCTCATCAAGCGAATTATACTCGGCAAACGGGGACGCAACGTTATCGATGCGCGGCAGGCTGCCCGTGTCAGTCAGATAATCAAACAGACGCTGCATGTGGGTCATCTCTTCCTGCGCGTGGCGGCGCAGGAAGGCGGCAGCGCCTTCAAAACTGTGGTAGCTGCACCAGGCGCTCATCTGCTGGTAGAGAAGGGATGAAAAAAGCTCAAGGTTCATTTGTGCATTGAGCTTGTCGATCATTTCAGTTTTCAGCACGGTGACGCTCCGGGTTATTAATTCTGGTTCACAATGAGCGACACTATAATTTGTTATTTAATTATTTGCAAAACGTAAAATAATTATTTCTTTATTTAAAATACGAATGGGAATAAAACGCATTGCCGATTTATATTTTTATTAATGAGAATTGTTTTTGTTCGTAATGAAATACACTGCCAGTCAATACTGGCAGCACAGATTAATACCACGGGTTATTTGCCTTAGGGTTTACGGCAAAGCCCATGCATTTATACTGGATCGTCACGCTCTCATTGAGACACAGAGAGCCGCTGGTCAGGGTGCAGGTTTTAATGGGCTGGCCATAGGCAGAGGCGGTGGCATACCCCATGCTCTGACACGCTTTAGCTGCGGTGCCGTTATTAACATACTCATCGGAATAGGCGTTTTGCAGCATTGCTTGCCCGTAGTCGAGGCGGACGATGCCGTTTGGCGCGTCCAGGGTGCTGACCTCAGCCTGGCGATTAATGTTACAGCCCGCCAGCAGCAGGATCGTACCGGCGACGAAGACTCTTTTCATGGTTCGCTCTGAGTGAGTGGAAATACGTTATCGTACCTGCAGATGTGAGTCGCAATGCCAGGAATAGCCGGGCAATCTGCGCTTTCTCTTTGCGACGGGCCGTTTAGTCGGCCAGACTGTCAAAAATGGTTTTAAACTTAAGATGATGCAGGCGAAACAGCGCAATAAGCTGCGGGTCAAAATGGCGGCCGTCACCCTCCAGAATGATTTTGCAGGCTTGCTCGTGTGTGAATCCCGGCTTATAGACCCGCTTTTGCCTCAGGGCATCATACACATCGGCCAGCGCCAGAATGCGGGCTTCCAGCGGGATCTGTTCTCCCCGCAGCCCCTGCGGATATCCACTGCCATCCCATTTTTCATGATGGAAATGGATAATATTCTCCGCAACTGCGCCCAGCTCTAAGCCCTGAATAATCCGCCACCCTTTCACGGTATGAAGTTTCATCTCGGCAAACTCGTCCTGGGTCAGCGGGCCTTGCTTACGCAGAATACGCTCCGGCACGGCAATTTTTCCGACATCGTGAAGTGAGGCAAAATGTTCTATCTCACGGGTCTTTTTGCGCGAAAGCCCCAGCTCACGCGCCATCAAGCCGCAATATCGGGCGACGCGCTGAATATGGCTGCCGGTCTCGTCATCGTGCGCGCGGTTTACCTTCTCCAGCGCCTGCACCATATTGCGGTTAACCATCCGGTTCTGGCGTAAATGGCGACGCATCATGATCAGCATACCGATGCTGAACAGGGCCACGATCAGCAAAATCACGCTGATAATCTTCAGCGTGTTTTTAGAAAAATCGGGTAAGTAACTCTGCTCATCCTGACGTTCTATTTGCGTGCGGTATTCTGACAGGCGATGAACCTGAGTCAGCAGATGAAAGAGCGGATGCTGCGGATCCACCCACGGGCCAATAATAAACTCAGAGCGGGTGACCCCCGCGACTTTCAGCACCCCGCGAAACAACTCGTTGCCGCGAAGCGTGGACTCCAGCGAACTGAGGTCGCCCAGAATATAGTCAATCTCATCGTTCTCAATCGCGTCGATAAGACCGTCAATGGTTGGCCGGGTCACGATGATCACATCGCTGCCAAAACGCTGGCGTAAATAGGCTGCGGCAAACGAACCGTCGATTACGCCGACGCGCTGGCTGCGAATACTCTCTTCGTTCCACAAGAAGGGCTGACTGCTGCGATTGTAATAGGCGTTGTGCCAGGCGATGTCGGGGCCGATACGACCCTGTGCATGCGCACTGTCGCTTCGATCAACGATATCAATCAATCGAACCGCCCACTGCTGTCGCGGAAGACTCGAATAGTGATCGATAAAATTGACATCAACCTTCATGCCCAGTAAATCGCGCATGTCGTTAATCATATCAATGGCTGTGCCGTGGTAGCCCTTGCTGTCCCGCCAGATAAGCGGGGCAAAATTCTCGTTTTTGGGCAGGTTGATCTGCAGGCGGTTATGCGCGATCCAGGTTCGCTCCTCCTCTGACAGGGTGATACGGCTTAGCAGGTAATTGCGCTTGCTCTCCTCCAGCATCGTGTTGATTTCGCCGTTGCGATACCAGGTGCCAATTAGCGCATTGATTTTATCCCGCAGGGGAAGCAGGTCAGGGCTGAAGGCGAGGACGACAGGAATGCGTAGCTCAGGAAAGGGCCGGGAGACCAGATAATAGCGCTGGGTATTTTCCATCTCCGGAGCGTCATTAATATAGAAATCAGCCTGGTTGTCGCTCAGTAAGCGAAAAGCCTCGTCGCTGGTGGCGACGAGGCGCAGAGAACGAAATTTAAGGTCGGGATAACGTTGTTGCACGCTGTCGAGCGTCGCGTCGTCTTTACGGAACAGCACCCGGGCATGACTGAGCTGCCCGGCGGTTGTCACCGTCATCGATGGACTGGCGGCCACCACGTCGTTATCAAATAAACGTGCTGAGAGAATTTTGGTTCTGGCTCGCTTCTCCGTGCGCAATACCCCGGCATACACGCCATACTCATTTTGTGCAAAACGCTGGCTAATATCGGCTCCGGAGAGCGGCCGCAGCTGCAGCTGCGTACCCGCCTGTTTATTGATGGCCTTAATCAGTTCAGGATAAAAACCCTGCCACTCTCCTTGCGGTGTGCGCCAGAATTCGAAGTTGTTAGCATCAAAGATCCAGACCGGTACAGGCTCTTCTGCCCGGGCAGGGGGGCAAACAAGCAACAGACCCGTCAACGCGAGTAGAAAGAGGGAGCGAAGCATCCGGCAGCGCTGATTCACAGGTCAACCCCATACGGTTTTAGCGTGTACTTTTGCAGTCTAGCTAACGGGCTGAAGCGGCAACAGGTTTGCTTTAACTTTTTAATGCATGTTTGGCGTACGGTCTCATTCTCGCTAAATTGTGAACCTGTCTTTGTTTTTTTTAAAACAACCTTTCATTTAATTTGAAAGGTTGTTTGTTTGATAGTAGGGTGAACAGGTAAAGGTATCCATAGCGGGATCTCCCGCCACGCATTCAGGAGAGATGAAATGAAAATTGCACTGATGATGGAAAACAGCCAGGCCGCGAAAAACCCAGTGATACTGAAAGAGTTGAAAACGGTAGCCGATGAAAAAGGGTTCCCGGTTTATAACGTGGGCATGAGCGACGAGAATGACCATCACCTGACCTATATCCATCTGGGGATTATGGCGAGCATTTTACTGAATGCGAAAGCCGTTGATTTTGTTGTGACCGGCTGCGGTACGGGGCAGGGAGCATTGATGTCGCTGAACATCCACCCGGGCGTCATCTGCGGCTATTGCATTGATCCTGCGGATGCGTTCCTGTTTGCTCAGATCAACAACGGTAACGCGCTCTCCCTGCCGTTTGCCAAAGGCTTCGGTTGGGGGGCTGAACTGAACGTTCGGTTTATCTTTGAAAAAGCGTTCACTGGTCGAAACGGTGAAGGTTATCCGCCCGAGCGCAAAGAGCCGCAGGTGCGTAACGCCGGTATTCTGAACCAGGTTAAAGCGGCGGTCGTGAAAGAAAACTATCTGGATACGCTGCGCGCAATCGATCCCGAGCTGGTGAAGACGGCCGTTTCGGGTCAACGTTTCCAGCAGTGCTTCTTTGAGAATTGCCAGGACAAAGAGATTGAAGCTTTTGTTCGCGGGATCGTAGGCTGACGCTTTCAGGTGCCGTGAGCCCCACTTTTCAGGTTTGGCACGAAGAATAAAATTGTGATGCGCGTCACAAAAATATTGATTTTTGTGACGATGGTCATATTATAAGCACATTGACGATAAAGTTGTATAACAAGTTAATGGAGCTACCTGATGAAACTTCGCAAAATCCTGAAAAGTATGTGGGCTAACTACTGCAACACTTTTAAAGATGTGCCACCGGGCGCAATGTTCTGATGAAAAAAACCTGCTTCGGCGGGTTTTTTTGTGCCCGTAAGCGACGAGAGGGAGATGAATGGGCCTGCGTTTTGTTACTATGGCGGCCTTTAAATAAGGAGAAAGCCCCATGTCACAAAACCTGAGCGCCGATCAGGAACTGGTGTCTGACGTTGTCGCCTGTCAGTTAGTTATCAAACAAATCCTTGATGTCCTGGACGTTATTGCGCCGGTTGAAGTGCGCGAGAAGATGTCCACGCAGCTGAAAAATATCGATTTCAACAGCCATCCCGCTGCGGCTGACCCGGTCACGCTTCGCGCTATTCAGAAAGCTATCGCGCTGATTGAACTGCGATTCACGCCGCAGGGCGAGTCTCACTAAAGCCCGCCTGACGCTAAAAAGGGCGACCGTTTGTCGCCCTTCGCTCACCTTAAAAGAACGTCTGTACCAGCAGATAGCTCGCCGCACACGCGCAGCTAACGCCAATTAATCCCGGCAGAATAAAGCTGTGGTTAATGATAAATTTGCCGATGCGGGTTGTGCCCGAACGGTCAAAGCCGATGCAGGCTAAATCGCTTGGGTAGGTCGGCAGGACAAAATAGCCGTAAGAGGCCGGGAAAAAGGCGATCAGCATTTTCGGGTCGATTCCCAGCATCAGCCCCATAGGCGCAACGGCCGTCAGGGCTGCCGCCTGGCTGTTCACCAGCTTTGATACCAGGAACAGCACAATCGCGTAGGTCCACGGATGGCTTTTCACCACGCCTTCCAGCGCCAGCTTTAACTCATCAAGATGCGCCTGGAAAAAGGTATCGCTCATCCACGCCACCCCGAACACCGAGAAGATCGCGACCATACCCGCCTTAAACACCGCGCCGTTAGAAATGGCAGACGCATTGACCTTGCAGGCCATCAGCATTACGGCACCGGCAATTAACATCATCATCTGGATGACAAGGTTCATCGACAACGCCGTCATTTTTCCTTTTATCTCAAATGCAGGGCGCAGGTCAGGGAATGCCCCCAGCAGGACAACCACGGCAATGCCGGCGAAGAAAATCCACGTGGACCAGTAGGCCTGTTTTGGAAAACGTTGATTCATTAACGTTTCCGTCCCGCCGTAGATGAATTCACGCTGCTTCGGATCTTTGAGCTTTTCCTGAAACTCCTTATCGTCCGCTAACGCTTTCCCACGACGCAAACTCCACAGCGCAGCAATCGCCACACCGAACAGTGAGGCAGGAACCGAGACGGCGAGAATTTCCAGTATTCCCCACGCGTGGCCGAGCCCATGCTGCGCGCCCAGAATGGAGACCAGTGACACAACGGCCACGGAGACCGGCGAGGCCGTAATTGCCATCTGCGATGCCACTGATGCCACGGCCATTGGGCGTTCCGGGCGGATCCCTTTTTTCAGGGCGATATCCGCAATGATGGGAAACATGGTGTACACCACGTGTCCGGTCCCGCAGAGAAAGGTCAGCATCCAGGTGGTAAAAGGGGCGAGAAGCGTGATGTGTTGAGGATGTTTGCGCAGCAGGCGCTCAGCAAATTGCATCATGACGTTCAGGCCGCCTGCGGTCTGAAGCGTTGCGGCACATCCAATGACGGCGAGAATGGTCAGCATCACGTCAACCGGCGGTTTGCCGGGTTGCAGACCAAAGACAAAACATAAAATAAAAAGGCCAATACCGCTTATCAACCCAAGCCCCATGCCGCCGAAACGCGTACCTGTCAGCAGGCAGAGGAGGATGACAATAAACTCAATGGTGATCATGATGCTCCCTCGTCAATGATAATGTAATTAAATAAATCATTACATGTTGTGTGGTTAATCGTTGAGAGCGAGATCTGATTTGTTAAATCTGAGCAAAAGCAGAAGGTTGGCGACGAGAAGGGGAACCTGCTCCCGGTAGGCCGAAAAGCGCGCCTGGCAGGGAGCAGGAAAAATGATCAGTGGTGCTGTACCGTCACAAGGTCAAGCAGATGACGGTCGGTTTGTTCCGGACATAAACCCGCCTGCTGCGCGTTATGGATTTCGTCCGCCAGCGTTTTGAGCAGCATGCCGTCCTGCTGTTGCGCTTTATCCATATCGCGTAAGAATTTAAGGGTTTTGGTGTCGTGTTGTGCTCTGGCTTCATCGGCCAGTTTGTTAAGCGTGCTGCAACGCTGTTCGTACTGTTCCAGCGTTTTCTCAAACAATTCTTCCAGAGAAGAGTAGTTATCGTCGATCGTATCAAGCGCTTTTACGGTTGGGTTCGCCCCTGCGGCTTTCATGAAGTTAAAAACACGCATCATATGGGTGACGTTGCTTTGCGCCTGGCTGCGAAAAAAAGTGGCAGAGCCATTGAGACTGTTTTCGGAACACCACGAGCTGATATGCAGGTGCAGATTCGAGGCATAGAACTCGAGGTTCAACTGGGCATTGAGTTTTTGCATCATCGTTTGGGTAGTCATACTCATATCCTTATTGACTGTGGGACGTGATGTCCGCGGCTAACCTGACCCGGCAGGCACATCTAATGGAATGCAGAAATGGCATTTCTGCGGCGACAAAAGTCGATCGAATATTCACTTCCTGTGTTCGATATAAATAAGCATACCCTTGTATTCTGTCTAAGAAAACTCTTAATTAGGCTGTGTTTACCATACATTACAAAATTTAATATAGTACAGAAATGAAAACAGGTGGATATAAATTAACACATTAATAAGTTATTGATTTTGATGTGTTTTGGTATTGTTTGTCTCGTTTTTTCAAGAGTGAAAATATTAAGGCAACAGAATCTTCTGTCACGATATGAAAAACAGATCAATCAATCAGGATATATTTTGAGGAATAAAATTGCGCTAAATCAATTTATCGCAAAAAGGCGAGTGTGTGATCGCTGTGCAAGATTGTTCTTAATGATTATGTAAAAATGAAACACTGTTTTATCTTGTTTCAATCATTGAGGTCTATGATGGCAAAGGTTGCGGTGCTGTTGGCACCCGGTTTTGAGGAAGCAGAGGCGATTATCACCATTGATATTTTGCGCCGGCTGAACATCGACGTGGAAACTCTGGCCTGCGCGCAGTCGCGTGCAGTGGTCAGTTACCATAACATTCCCATGGTGGCAGACAGCACCTTATCAGAACGCAGCGATTCGCTTTACGATGCGATTGTTCTACCCGGGGGACCGCAGGGCAGCGCAAATCTGGCCGCGGATCCGCAGGTTATCCGTTTTATTTCTGCACATGACGCGCGCGGAAAGCTGATTTGCCCTATTTGTTCAGCAGCGGCGCGCGTGCTGGGGGGAAATGGGCTGCTTCGGGGGCGTCGCTACGTCTGCTCCGGGGATTTATGGGAGACGGTAAAAGACGGTGAATATGTGGATGCACCGGTCGTCCAGGATAAAAACCTGCTCAGTGGCAAAGGTCTTGGTCATGCTTTTGACTTTGCGCTGGCCCTGGCTGCTCGACTGTTGGGTGACGAAACGCCCGTTCGCGATCACGCTGACCACATCTATTACGCCTGGTAAATTTCCCGCCGGATGCTAGAGCGTCCGGCGCTCAGGGACTTCTTAGCTGATCTTATGGATAATTCTGCTTAACCCCGTTTCATTTGTCCGACAATTCCTGCCATTTTTATGTCATTTTCCGCTGAATTTATGTACGCAATTACTGTAATTCTGCGGTGTGATGGCGCTCTCTTATGGATGATTAATTTCCCGCTAAAACTATCACCAGCAATAACGCTTATGACGAGGTAAGCGCTAATGCCTTGTTTTAAGTCCGATTAAATAAGAAGCACGCAAATATTCCCTACAGAAAAGAATGCTAAAGCTGGAGTTTACCATGCACAAATTTACTAAAGCGCTGGCGGCCGTTGGTCTGGCTGCTGTTATGTCACAATCCGCTATCGCAGAGAATTTAAAACTCGGTTTTTTGGTAAAACAGCCAGAAGAGCCGTGGTTCCAGACTGAGTGGAAATTCGCCGATAAAGCCGGAAAAGATTTAGGTTTTGACGTCATTAAAATCGCCGTGCCTGACGGTGAAAAAACCCTGAACGCCATCGACAGCCTGGCGGCCAGCGGTGCGAAAGGTTTCGTTATCTGTACACCCGATCCAAAACTGGGGTCGGCAATTGCGGCTAAAGCGCGCGGTTACGACATGAAGGTTATTGCCGTTGACGATCAGTTCGTCAATGCCAAAGGCAAGCCAATGGACACCGTGCCGCTGGTAATGATGGCCGCGACCAAAATTGGTGAGCGCCAGGGTCAGGAACTCTATAAAGAGATGCAAAAGCGCGGCTGGGATGTAAAAGAGACGGGCGTCATGGCCATCACGGCTGATGAGCTGGATACTGCGCGTCGTCGTACTACCGGTTCCATGGACGCTCTGAAGGCCGCCGGCTTCCCGGAAAAACAGATCTATAAAGTTCCCACCAAATCCAACGATATCCCCGGTGCGTTCGACGCCGCGAACTCAATGCTGGTTCAACACCCGGAAGTTAAACACTGGCTGGTGGTCGGTATGAACGACAACACCGTGCTGGGTGGCGTGCGTGCGACAGAAGGTCAGGGCTTTAAAGCTCCGGATGTTATCGGTATTGGCATCAACGGCGTTGACGCCGTCAGCGAACTGTCCAAAGCGCAGGCGACCGGCTTCTACGGCTCTCTGCTGCCAAGCCCGGACGTACACGGCTACAAATCCAGTGAAATGCTCTACAACTGGGTGACCAAAGGGGCTGAACCGCCGAAATTTACTGAAGTGACCGACGTGGTGCTGATTACCCGCGACAACTTCAAAGAGGAACTGGCGAAAAAAGGACTGGGCGGTAAGTAATACGCTGTGATTGCGCCCCTCATTCACCATGAGGGGCCAGACGTACACACTACAGGAATCACGGAGACGTTATGCGACAGTCTGATCCGTATCTCTCATTTCGCGGCATCGGGAAAACGTTCCCCGGTGTTAACGCGCTGACCGATATCAGTTTCGACTGCTATCCCGGCCAGGTTCATGCTCTGATGGGTGAAAACGGCGCGGGGAAATCCACGCTGTTGAAAATCCTCAGCGGCAACTATTCCCCTACGACCGGCACACTGGCCATTCGTGGCGAAGAGGTGGCTTTTGCTGATACCACGGCGGCGCTTAATGCCGGGGTGGCCATTATCTATCAGGAACTGCACCTGATCCCAGAGATGACCGTGGCCGAGAACATCTATTTAGGACAGCTCCCGCACAAAAGCGGCGTGGTTAATCGTTCGCTACTTAATTATGAAGCAGGGCTGCAGCTTAAACATCTTGGGCTGGACGTCGATCCTCAGACGCCGCTGAAATACCTCTCCATCGGCCAGTGGCAGATGGTTGAAATTGCCAAGGCTCTGGCGCGTAACGCCAGAATTATTGCCTTTGATGAACCCACCAGTTCGCTTTCCGCACGTGAAATCGAAAACCTGTTCCGCGTGATCCGGGAGTTGCGCCAGGAAGGGCGCACGATTTTGTATGTTTCGCACCGTATGGAAGAGATATTTGCCCTGAGCGATGCCATCACCGTGTTTAAAGATGGCCGCTATGTGCGCACCTTTAGCGATATGGCGCAGGTGAACCATGACCAGCTTGTCCAGGCGATGGTCGGACGCGATCTGGGGGACATTTACCACTGGAAACCGCGTGAGTACGGCCCTGAACGCCTGCGACTGGATAATGTAAAAGCGCCGGGAGTACGCATGCCGGTTTCGTTATCGGTACGCAGCGGTGAAATCGTCGGACTGTTCGGCCTGGTGGGCGCAGGGCGTAGCGAGTTAATGAAAGGGTTGTTCGGCGGCACGCGCATTACCGAAGGCGTGGTGTCTATTGACGGCGCAGCGGTGGATATTCAGAAGCCCGCCCACGCGATTAAGGCAGGCATGATGCTCTGCCCGGAAGATCGCAAAGCGGAGGGGATTATTCCGGTGCATTCGGTGCGTGACAACATCAATATCTCCGCCCGTCGCAAATTTATCCGCGCAGGATGCCTGATCAACGATAGCTGGGAATCGAGCAATGCCGATCACCACATTCGTTCACTCAATATCAAAACGCCGGGACCGGAACAGCTGATCATGAATCTTTCCGGGGGCAACCAGCAGAAGGCCATTCTGGGCCGCTGGCTGTCGGAGGATATGAAGGTCATTTTACTGGACGAGCCGACGCGCGGTATCGATGTGGGGGCAAAACACGAGATTTATAACGTGATCTATGAACTGGCAAAACGCGGCGTGGCGGTGCTCTTCGCCTCCAGCGATCTGCCTGAAGTGCTTGGCGTCGCCGATCGCATTGTCGTCATGCGTGAAGGTGAAATTGCCGGTGAATTGCTTCATGAACAGGCGAATGAACAACAGGCTTTGAATCTCGCCATGCCTAAAGTCAGCCAGGCTGTCGCCTGAGTAAGGAGTTAATGATGTCCTCTGTTACTACATCCGGAGCGCCAAAGTCGGCGTTCAGTTTTGGCCGAATCTGGGATCAGTACGGCATGCTGGTGGTCTTTGCCGCCCTGTTTGTCGCCTGTGCGATCTTCGTTCCTAATTTTGCCACCTTTATTAATATGAAAGGGCTGGGGCTGGCCATTTCCATGTCCGGCATGGTGGCCTGCGGTATGCTGTTCTGTCTGGCCTCGGGCGATTTTGACCTGTCGGTGGCCTCGGTTATTGCCTGTGCCGGTGTCACCACGGCTGTGGTAATCAACATGACGGAGAGCCTGTGGATTGGCGTGCTGGCGGGTCTGTTACTGGGCGTGCTCAGCGGTCTGGTGAACGGCTTTGTCATTGCTCGTCTGAAGATTAACGCCCTGATCACAACGCTTGCGACCATGCAAATTGTGCGTGGTCTTGCCTATATCATCTCTGACGGTAAAGCGGTGGGGATTGAAGACGAGCGCTTCTTTACCCTCGGTTACGCTAACTGGCTGGGGCTGCCAGCGCCAATCTGGCTGACCGTGGCCTGTCTTATCCTGTTCGGGTTCCTGCTCAACCGGACCACGTTTGGCCGTAATACCCTGGCTATCGGGGGCAATGAAGAAGCCGCACGTCTGGCCGGTGTGCCGGTGGTGCGTACCAAGATTATTATCTTTGTTCTTTCCGGGCTGGTCTCTGCAGCCGCAGGGATTATTCTGGCGTCGCGAATGACCAGTGGCCAGCCAATGACCTCTATCGGTTATGAGCTGATCGTCATTTCAGCCTGTGTTTTGGGGGGCGTTTCCCTGAAAGGCGGCATCGGAAAAATCTCATATGTGGTGGCCGGTATCCTGATCCTGGGGACGGTAGAGAACGCCATGAACCTGCTCAATATTTCGCCGTTCTCTCAGTACGTCGTTCGTGGCCTGATCCTGCTGGCAGCGGTGATATTCGACCGTTACAAGCAAAAAGCGAAGCGTACCGTCTGAGGTTTTTCCTATCTTTATATTGCTCAACTAATAACCTTAGCTGACCCCCGAACCGCCTCGCCAGTTTTGCTGGCGGGGTGGTTGTCAAATGGCGAGCGACGTCACACTGTCTATACTTACATGGCTATGAAAGAGGTAAAGGCGTTTACCTCTCGTAAACCGTAAGGAGGAATAGGGTGGCTGACTTGTTAACTGCACCGCCTGTACTGCCCGGACACTATGCTTTCTTTTTTGATCTCGACGGTACGCTCGCCGAGATAAAGCCGCATCCTGACCTGGTGGCGATCCCCGCCACGGTTCTTCAGAAGTTGCATCAGCTCTCGCAGATGACTGAGGGAGCAGTGGCATTGATATCAGGGCGCTCGATGGCCGAACTGGACCAGCTTGCCAGGCCTTATCGCTTTCCGCTGGCCGGTGTACACGGAGCGGAGCGCCGCGACATCCATGATCAAACGCATATCGTTTCACTCCCCGACGCATTAATCCAGGCGCTACAGGTACAACTCTCGTCTGCGCTGGCGGAACTGCCCGGTACGGAGCTTGAAGCCAAAGGGATGGCTTTTGCCCTGCATTATCGCCAGGCGCCGCAGCACGAAGCGGCTGTGCTTGCGCTTGCGACCGCTATAGCAAATGCACATCCGGAGCTGGCGCTACAGCCGGGTAAATGCGTGGTGGAGCTTAAACCTAAAGGGATCAATAAAGGCGCGGCGATTGCGGCGTTTATGGCGACACCGCCTTTTAACGGCAGGACGCCCGTTTTTATTGGGGATGACCTGACCGATGAGGCAGGGTTTCGTGTGGTGAATCAGGCCGGAGGGATCGCCATCAAGGTCGGGCCTGGTGAGACTGTCGCCGAATGGCGTCTGGCGGATGTCGCCAGCGTCTGGCAGTGGATATCTGACATCGCTAACCAGCAACAACAACAAATAGCGCAAAACAAAGGGGGAAATCATTATGGGTCGCTTAGTCGTCGTCTCTAACCGAATTGCACCGCCTGATGATAAAAAATCCAGTGCAGGTGGCCTGGCGGTTGGGGTATTAGGTGCCTTAAAAGCCGCCGGTGGGCTGTGGTTTGGCTGGAATGGTGAAATCAGTGAAGAACAGAAACCGCTCAAGAAAGTGACGCGGGGAAATATTACGTGGGCGTCGTTTGCGTTAAACGAAAAAGATTATGACGAGTATTACTCGCAGTTCTCCAATGCTGTGCTGTGGCCAGCGTTTCACTATCGTCTGGATCTGGTCAAATTCCAGCGCGAGTCCTTTGAAGGCTACACGCGGGTGAATTCGCTGCTGGCGGATAAACTGCTGCCTTTAATCGAGGAAGACGATATTTTATGGATCCACGATTATCACCTGCTGCCCTTCGCCAGAGAGTTGCGTAAAAGGGGAGTGAATAACCGGATTGGTTTTTTCCTGCATATTCCGTTCCCGACGCCGGAAATCTTTACCGCGCTGCCGCCGCATGAAGAGTTGCTGGATGCGCTGTGTGACTACGATCTGCTGGGCTTCCAGACCGAGAATGATCGACTTGCGTTCCTTGATTCTGTGTCCGGCAAAACGCGAGTGGTGACCAAAGGGGGGAAAACCCATACGGCCTGGGGCAAGACATTCCACACTGAAGTGTATCCCATCGGTATTGAACCTGAAGAGATTGCCGAGCAGGCTTCCGGTCCGCTGCCGCCCAAACTGGCGCAGCTTAAGAATGAACTCAAGCACGTGAAGAATATCTTCTCGGTGGAACGTCTTGATTATTCCAAAGGGCTGCCGGAACGTTTCCTGGCGTATGAAACGCTGCTGGAAAAGTACCCGCAGCATCACGGTAAAATCCGCTATACGCAGATAGCGCCCACCTCGCGCGGTGAAGTGCAGGCTTATCAGGATATTCGTCACCAGCTGGAGACGGAAGCAGGGCGCATTAATGGCCGCTACGGTCAGTTGGGCTGGACGCCACTCTTTTATCTCAATCAACACTTTGACCGTAAGATCCTGATGAAAGTGTTCCGCTATGCGGATGTCGGGCTGGTTACGCCATTGCGGGACGGGATGAACCTGGTCGCGAAAGAGTACGTCGCCGCCCAGGACCCCGCCGATCCGGGTGTGCTGGTGCTTTCCCAGTTTGCCGGGGCCGCCAATGAATTGACGTCTGCGCTTATCGTCAACCCTTACGATCGTGACGACGTGGCGAATGCCCTCAACCGTGCGCTGACGATGCCGCTCACGGAGCGTATTTCCCGCCATGCCGAGATGATGGAAACGATCCGTAAGAACGATATTAACCACTGGCAGGCGCGTTTTATTCGCGATCTTCGTGATATTGCCCCGCAGAGTAATGAAGGCCATCTGCAAAAAAAGATCGCGACATTCCCTAAACTCGCCTGATTTTCCTCTGGGGGTTTAACGACCCCCAAGAGGCACTAACAACACATCCACCTGGCTTGACGCGACAATCGATTTCGCCGCACAGGCTGCGCGAGAAAAAAAGCTGTGGTTATGATTCCCGCATATTACTAAATCAATATTCTGCTTACTGCATATGCTGAGAATATGCGCATTAAGCTCCCCTGTCGCAATAATGGTGTCATATATAGGATATTGCGCCTTTTCTACCAGCTCGCGCATAAATTGCTGCGTTTCTTCCTGTAATACCTCACGAATATCTTCCAGCATGGGGGCAGCCAGTTGATTATACATCTCAGGCTCGGGCGCGAGGGTGATCAGGCTGATACGGGCATTATGCGGTCTGGCAATGGAAACCGCCCGGGCGATGAGTTCATGGCTTTCGGGCGAAACCGCAACAGAAACAAGAAGATGGGAGTAACTCATAACGCACTCCTTAGGTGTCTGAAAGACAGCGTCTTAGTCACCATTACCGCGATTTCACCGGATCTGCAAGAGGTGAATACGACATAAGTGTGAAGCTAATCATAATTATTCATTAATTATTCTTATAAGAAGAATAACGGGAAAACGTGCCTAAATGAAAAAAATTAACAACTTAACCTGAATCACACTTTTTTACGTTTCCGGTGTTAAATCGTTTTAACGCGTTATAAACACATTTCTAATGATTACCATGTGAAACAATTGTTATGGGCGTTTTGCATAACTACATGTTTTTTATAGGTAATGAAAATGTGACCTTACGATGGATTCGCTGTGACGCGCATCCGGTCGCTGACACGTTTCGAACAGCACATGTCATGCCACTTCTGCTCATACTCCTGCATGAGTATTCGCCCATAAAGAATAGAAAACAGTGTCGATCGTTCAAAAAATAACCAATTTACAAGTCATACTGATGGATTTATGGGAGATATTCACTTAAATTGTGTGACGTAGATCACATTTTTTTTAAATTTGGGGGTGGCTGCATTGTATGTGTCAAAACTGACGAGTAGAGTTTGCGTCGAATTAGGAAAAATCTTAGTTATTTGTAAGAAATGATAAAACGTGTAAGAGACGTAACCGCGTTTCAGCTGTTGCGCGTTTCAATGAATACAAACCTAAATTCGACTATGCATTTAGCCTTTTCTTTTTTATACCGGGTGATTTCCCGGCGACATCACGGGGTGCGGTCTTTCCGCATAAAAATAATAGTTGGTTATTCGGGATGGGAACAATGCATACATCCGAGTTGCTAAAACATATCTATGACATCAATTTGTCGTATTTACTGCTCGCGCAGCGTTTGATTAGTCAGGACAAGGCGTCCGCGATGTTTCGTCTGGGTATTAATGAAGAAATGGCAACCATGCTGGGTGGGTTAACCCTTCCTCAAATGGTTAAACTGGCGGAAACAAACCAACTGGTTTGCCAGTTCCGTTTTGACAATCCTCAGACTATCACGCGTCTGACGCAGGATTCCCGTGTTGACGATCTTCAACAGATCCATACCGGTATTCTTCTTTCCACTCGCTTGCTTACCGAAATCAGCCAGCCTGATGACGCAGCCCGTAAGAAAAGGGCCTAGCAATGAGCGAGAAAAGCATTGTTCAGGAAGCGCGTGACATACAGTTAGCAATGGAGCTGATTACGCTCGGTGCTCGTTTACAAATGCTGGAAAGCGAGACTCAGCTGAGTCGTGGTCGCCTCATCAAATTGTATAAAGAGTTACGTGGTAGTCCCCCGCCGAAAGGAATGCTGCCGTTTTCAACGGACTGGTTTATGACCTGGGAACAGAACATTCATGCCTCCATGTTCTGTAATGCCTGGCAGTATCTTCTCAAAACCGGTTTGTGTAGCGGCGTTGATGCCGTGATCAAAGCGTATAAACTTTACCTTGAACAATGCCCGCAGCAGGACGAGGGTCCTTTGCTGGCGCTCACCCGCGCATGGACGCTGGTGCGTTTTGTTGAAAGCGGAATGCTTGAGCTGTCGCGCTGTAATTGCTGCGATGGCAATTTTATTACCCATGCGCATCAGCCTGCAGGCAGCTTCGCCTGTAGTTTATGCCAGCCTCCATCCCGAGCAGTAAAAAGACGTAAACTTTCCCGGGAAGCTGCCGATATTATTCCACAACTGCTGGATGAACAGATCGAACAAGCTGTTTAACCCGAACGTGTGGGCAAGATTCCAGCAGCGGTAAGCAATTACCGCTGCTTTTTTTTACCCCGCAAACGGTAAACGCTGCGAGCTGAACATCCTTGCCATAGTCACTAGCGGAAGGATGATGTCGTGCTTATCTTATTAGGTTACCTGGTAGTTCTCGGTACAGTTTTCGGCGGTTACATGATGACCGGCGGGCACCTTGGAGCACTCTATCAACCGGCTGAACTTATTATCATCGGCGGCGCAGGGGTAGGGGCTTTTATCGTTGGTAATAACGGTAAATCGATCAAGGGCACGCTGAAAGCTATTCCACTGCTGTTCCGTCGCTCTAAATACACCAAAAGCATGTATATGGATCTGCTTGCGCTGCTCTATCGTCTGATGGCGAAGTCGCGTCAGCAGGGCATGTTCTCGCTTGAGCGGGATATTGAAAACCCGAAAGAGAGCGAAATTTTTGCCAGCTACCCGCGTATTCTCGCTGACGCAATGATGCTGGATTTCATCGTCGATTACCTGCGACTGATCATCAGCGGCAACATGAACACCTTCGAAATCGAAGCGCTGATGGACGAAGAGATTGAAACGCACGAAAGCGAATCCGAAGTGCCGGCAAACAGCCTGGCACTGGTGGGTGATTCCCTCCCTGCGTTCGGTATCGTCGCGGCGGTGATGGGCGTGGTACACGCGCTGGCCTCGGCGGATCGTCCTGCGGCAGAGCTGGGCGCGCTGATTGCGCATGCGATGGTGGGCACCTTCCTCGGTATTTTGCTGGCGTATGGTTTTATCTCTCCGCTGGCCAGCGTTCTGCGTCAGAAGAGCGCGGAAACGACCAAAATGATGCAGTGCGTGAAGATCACGCTGCTCTCTAACCTCAACGGTTATGCGCCACCTATCGCAGTTGAATTCGGCCGTAAAACGCTTTATTCCAGCGAGCGCCCGTCGTTTATCGAGCTTGAAGAACACGTGCGTGCGGTGAAAAACCCAAACCAACAGACGACAACTGAGGACGCATGAAAAATCAGTCCCATCCGATCGTCATCGTAAAAAAACGCAAGCACAAGGGGCATGGGCACGGCGCGCATGGCTCCTGGAAAATCGCGTACGCCGATTTTATGACCGCAATGATGGCATTCTTTCTGGTGATGTGGCTCATCTCCATCTCCAGCCCGAAAGAGTTGATCCAGATTGCCGAGTATTTCCGAACGCCGCTGGCGACCGCCGTGACCGGTGGGCAGCGAATCTCTAACAGCGACAGCCCGATCCCTGGCGGTGGCGATGATTACACCCAGCAGAAGGGTGAGGTGAAGAAAGAGCCGAACATCGACGAGCTGAAAAAACGCATGGAGCAAGCGCGCCTGAAGAAACTGCGCGGCGATCTCGATCAGCTGATTGAGGCGGATCCTAAACTGCGTGCCCTGCGACCACACCTGAAGATCGATCTGGTGCAGGAAGGTTTACGTATACAGATTATTGATAGCCAGAATCGCCCGATGTTCAAAACGGGGAGCGCGGAAGTTGAGCCATACATGCGCGACATTTTGCGCGGCATTGCGCCAGTGCTGAACGGTATTCCTAACCGTATCAGCCTGTCTGGACACACGGATGACTTCCCGTACGCCACGGGTGAGAAGGGATACAGCAACTGGGAGCTTTCTGCCGATCGTGCCAACGCCTCGCGTCGCGAGCTGGTGGCAGGTGGGCTTGATGATGGCAAGGTACTGCGCGTGGTCGGCATGGCATCAACCATGCGAGTCACTGACCGCGGGCCGGATGACGCCATCAACCGTCGTATCAGTCTTTTAGTGCTGAACCAGCAGGCGGAGCAGGCCATCCTGCACGAAAACGCCGAAAGTCAGAATGAGTCACTGGACGATTTAAAACAGCCTGGGGCCGTTCCTTCGGCTGCCGTTCCAACATCGCCACCAGCCAATCCGAGGTGATAGCGTGAGCATGGATATTAGCGATTTTTACCAGACATTCTTTGATGAAGCCGACGAATTGTTGGCCGATATGGAGCAACACTTGCTGGATTTGGTGCCTGAAGCACCGGACTCCGAGCAGCTCAATGCCATCTTCCGTGCGGCGCACTCGATTAAAGGCGGAGCCGGAACGTTTGGATTTACCATCCTGCAGGAAACGACCCATTTAATGGAAAACCTGCTGGATGAAGCACGACGCGGTGAGATGCAGCTCAATACCGACATTATCAACCTGTTTTTGGAAACCAAAGATATTATGCAGGAACAGCTCGACGCCTATAAAAGCTCGGCAGAGCCTGATGCCGCCAGCTTTGAATACATCTGCAATGCGCTGCGCCAGCTCGCGCTGGAAGCCAAAGGTGACGCAGCCGCAGCCGTTGTTCCGGCAGCCAAACTGAGCGTTGTCGATGCCGTTACCGCACAAGAGGCGGCCCCGGCCGCCGCTGCGAGTAAAGTGCGCGTGGTGCTGTCACGCCTCAAAGAGAACGAAGTTGACCTTCTTGAAGAAGAGCTGAGTAACCTGGCGAAATTAAGCAACGTGGTGAAAGGCAAAGACAGCCTGAGTGCGACGCTGGAAGAGGGGATCAGCCAGGACGATATCGTGGCGGTCCTGTGCTTTGTTATCGAAGCCGACCAGATCGCGTTTGAAACCGAAACGGCGGCGGTTGACGTGCCAGCGGCAGTGGAAGAGGTGGCGGTTGTTCCTCAGGCGGCCGCGCCTGCCGTTGCGCCTGCGGCGCCGGTATTGAAAGCGGTGCCAAAAGATGCTGCCGCGCCAGGCCGTGGTGACAAACCGGCCGCGCGTTCCAGTGAATCCACCAGCATCCGTGTCGCCGTCGAGAAAGTTGACCAGCTGATTAACCTGGTGGGTGAACTGGTGATTACCCAGTCGATGCTGGCACAGCGGTCTAACGAACTGGATCCGGTGACCCACGGCGATCTGATTACCAGCATGGGGCAGTTGCAACGTAATGCCCGCGACCTGCAGGAATCGGTGATGTCCATTCGTATGATGCCGATGGAATATGTCTTCAGCCGCTTCCCGCGTCTGGTGCGTGACCTGGCCAGCAAACTGAATAAACAGATTGAACTGACGCTGATGGGCAGCTCCACCGAACTGGATAAAAGCCTGATCGAACGCATTATCGACCCGTTAACGCACCTGGTGCGTAACAGCCTCGACCACGGTATCGAACTGCCGGAAAACCGCATTGCCGCCGGAAAATCCCCGGTCGGGAATCTGATCCTCTCCGCCGAACACCAGGGCGGGAACATCTGCATCGAAGTGACCGATGACGGTGCGGGCCTGAACCGTGAGCGCATTCTGGCGAAAGCCATTTCGCAGGGAATGGCGGTCAACGAAAACATGACTGACGAAGAAGTGGGCATGCTGATCTTCGCGCCAGGCTTCTCGACAGCAGAGCAGGTGACGGACGTTTCCGGCCGCGGCGTGGGAATGGACGTGGTGAAGCGTAACATTCAGGAGATGGGCGGCCACGTTGAGATCAAGTCTAAGCAAGGTTCCGGCACCACCATTCGTATCCTGCTGCCGCTGACGCTGGCAATCCTCGACGGCATGTCGGTGAAAGTGGCGGACGAAGTCTTTATTCTGCCGCTGAACGCAGTGATGGAATCGCTGCAGCCGCGTGAAGAAGATCTGCATCCGCTGGCGGGTGGCGAGCGCGTTCTTGAAGTGCGCGGTGAGTACCTGCCGCTGGTCGAATTGTGGAAAGTGTTCGAAGTGGATGGCGCGAAAACCGAGGCCACGCAGGGGATCGTGGTGATCCTGCAAAGTGCGGGTCGCCGCTACGCGCTGCTGGTTGATCAACTGATTGGCCAGCACCAGGTGGTCGTGAAGAACCTCGAAAGCAACTACCGCAAAGTGCCAGGTATTTCTGCCGCCACTATTCTGGGTGACGGTAGCGTGGCGCTGATCGTTGATGTGTCGGCGCTTCAGGGATTAAATCGTGAACAACGTGTGGCGTACACAGCCGCCTGATTAAGTAGAAGGTAATAACATGACCGGTATGAGTAATGTAACGAAACTGGCGGGCGAGCCATCAGGGCAGGAATTCCTGGTATTCACTTTAGGCGATGAGGAGTACGGCATCGATATCCTGAAAGTGCAGGAAATTCGTGGTTACGACCAGGTTACCCGCATCGCGAATACGCCTGCCTTTATTAAAGGTGTCACCAACCTGCGCGGCGTGATTGTGCCTATCGTTGACCTGCGCGTGAAGTTCAGCCAGGGCGACGTGGACTATAACGAGAACACCGTGGTGATTGTCCTGAATCTGGGGCAGCGCGTGGTTGGGATCGTGGTGGATGGCGTATCTGATGTGCTGTCCCTGACGTCCGATCAAATCCGTCCGGCGCCGGAGTTTGCGGTCACGCTGTCTACCGAGTATCTGACGGGGCTGGGAGCACTGGGTGAACGTATGCTGATTCTGGTGAATATTGAGAAGCTGCTGAACAGTGATGAGATGGCGCTGCTGGATATCGCGACGAATCACGTGGCGTAATGTTTCTCTAAACGGTTCTGTGAGGCTTTCATGGAACCGTTTCGTTCAGTCGGGCATTTCGGTTATCTGATTCGCCCGCTGCGGTGAACGTATTAAGGGGGCTATTGCAGCCCCCTTATCTTATTCACTTACTGCAGGCGTAGTATTTTCTGCTGGCCTTAAGGTGAACGAAACCATTCGGCCAACCCGTTACGCTTCCTGCTCTACCAGCTCAGTCTCCGCTTCACGCGCCCCTTCATTTTGCGACAGCATCGCAGTCGCAATACCGTTACCCAGCACGTTAATCGCTGAACGTCCCATATCCAGGAAATGATCGATCCCCATCAGCAGCAAAATACCCGCCACCGGAATATTGAAACTCGGGATGGTTGCCGCCAGCACCACCAGCGACGAACGAGGCACCCCCGCAATCCCTTTTGAAGCCAGCATCAGCGTCAGCATCAGCACGGTCACTTCGGTGAAGCTCAGGTGAATATTGTACGCCTGGGCGATAAACATCGAGGCGAAAGAGCAATACACCATAGAGCCCACCAGGTTAAAGGAGTAACCGATCGGCAGAACGAAAGAGGCGATATTGCGCGAGCAACCAAAACGCTCAAGCTGCTCCAGCGTTTTTGGATACGCCGCTTCTGAACTGCTGGTGGTAAACGCCACCAGCACCGGGTCCTTCAGCATGCTGACCAGGCGGAACACCTCTTTCTTCAGCACCATATAGCCGACGGCCAGCAGCACCATGCAGGTGAGAAGGATTGCCACGTAGTAGCCGCCAATAAAGGAGGCGTAGTTCAGCAGAATGCCCAGACCCTGAGTGGCAATCACAGATGAGATGGCGGCGAAAATGGCCAGCGGGGCGACGTACATCACGTAACCCGTCACCTTCAGCATGATATGGGAGACCACATCCAGCGCGGCCACCAGCGGGGCATTGAATTTTTGCCCCAGCGACGCGCCGGCGATGCCGAAGAACATAGAGAAGACCACAATCTGCAGGATTTCATTGTTCGCCATCGCACCGGCAATACTGGTCGGAATGGTATGGGACAAGAACGCTTTCAGCGTCATCCCCCCCACCGCAAGGCCGGTGTCTACCGCCTCTTTCGGGATAGCCAGGTTCAGGCCGCTGCCCGGACGCTCCAGCGTGACGATAAACAGTCCCACCAGAATGGAAAGCACGGATGAGCTAATAAACCACACCATCGCTTTGCCGCCCACGCGACCAATGGTGGAGGTTTCACCCAGTTTCATAATGCCCACGGTCAGCGTGCTGAAGACCAGTGGCGCAATTACCATTTTAATCAGACGCAGGAAAATATCGGTCAGCAGCGTGATGTTATCCGACCATGCTTTGATAGCATCCGCAGAGGCATACTCATGAATCGCCGCCCCTGAAAGAATACCCGCCAGCATGAATATCACGATGAAGAGTGTGAGTTTGTTTGCACTTGCCACGAAAAAAGACCCTCTATGCGCTTTGGTTGCCGTCTGCGCCGATGTATATAGATTTTTTATTACGACGCAGGAAATTATTCGGCACATAAATTGAAGTAAAGCGGAGGGAGATACAACTAGTTTTTAATTTTTATTAATTTTGTTGTTAACGCCTCGACGATATATTGTGATGCAGATCACATTTCAATGGATATATCCTCTGCGTATACGAGAAATAAGGCATTTACAAAGTATTAACATCCTGTTTTATAAATAAATATTCAGTCAATAAGCCATTAGTCTTGCCCTCCGCGGCGCGGGTGGTCGAAGCGGTATCCATAAACTAAATTCTCAATAACCCCCGGAAGAGGAACGTTAAGTGGGGCTAACATCTTGAACAGCAAAAATAAAATGTGGCAAGCGAACGGAAATGTCTTCTGGAGGGTGGTATAAATGAAAAGAAAACTCCTTTTGATCTGTGCAGGCACGTTGCTGACGGTGACAACAGCCCAACAGGCGCTGGCGGTGACCAGCAGCGGTACTATTGGCGCGACGTTAACCCTGACGAACGGTTGTCTGATAAACGGCTCGCCCACGCAAAATGGCATTAACTTCGGGACCCTGGATTTCGGCACCCACCCCGCAACGTTTTCCACCCTGACGACGCAGTTGACCGGTGCCAGCGGCGGTAACACGTTCACCATTCAATGCACGACCGCCAGCTATACGGTGGCGATCACCGGGAATACCAACTCCACCGCGCCGGGTACCGTTGTGGGGACGCCAGGCACGCCTGCGCGCTATCTGGTCAACACCACCAATGCTGCACAGGGTGTGGCTTACAGCCTGTATAGCGACAGCGGATTTAACAACGTCGTTGCCAACAACGCGGCACTGCCAATAGCGTCAACCGCCGGGGGCATCGACAGTTACACACTTTACGGGCGCATTACCGGGGGCGGTAACAGCGTTACGGTCGTTCCGGGCACCTACACCGACACGATTAACGTCAGCGTCACCTACTAGTTTCACGCAGCCATGAAGGCATCCATTTTGCGTCTGCGCAACAGCGCGGAGGGGATCGTGCACCCTTTGTACGCGCTGATCGTCTGCCTGATGCTGGTGCCTGCGGCGGGTGCTGTGACGTCACAGTCATTTAAGGTCAGCGCGAGCATTGTGCCCGGGTGCGCGGTATCCGCGGGCAGCGGAGGAGTTTTCGGTACGCTCGATTTCGGTACCCACAACGGGGTGGAAAGTGCCCCGGTGAGCACCAGTTTTGTGCCTAACGGGGCCTTGTCCATCGCCTGCACGCCTGGCGTGGCGCTGAGTATGAGCATTAACGGCGGACAGAATTACTCCTCCGTTCGGCGTATGAAGCGCTCAGGGGGAACGGAAGTGGTGGGATATCGCCTTTACAGCAGCAGTTCGCTGGCGGCGAACAGCGAAATTGGCGTCAATCAGGCAATACCGGTGACCTATACCAACAGTAATAACATTGCGCTGCCGCTTTTTGGCGTGGCGCTGCTGACCGGGTTTAGCCCGGCAGGAACGTATTCTGATCAGCTCACCGTGACCTTGTCATGGTGATAAAGGGAGACAGTCGATGAAGCCATTTTTCAGACACCTTTGTCTGGTGAGTTTGTTGGGGGGAATGGCTGCGGCGACAGGCCAGGCGCAGGCGGCGGCAACCATTCTGTTGTGGCCCATCGATCCGTGGCTGTCAGCGGATGCCAAAGCCACTGAATTATGGATCCAGAATCAGGGGAACAGCGCAACGACAATGCAGGTCCGCATTGTGCGCTGGAAGCAGGAGGGCGGTTATGAACGCTACTCCGCACAGCAGGATGTGGTGGCCAGCCCGCCCATCGTCACCATTGGCAAAGGCAGTAAGCAGCTTATTCGTCTGATTAAGCAGGGTTCGGTGCCGCTCGGCGTCGAACAGGCCTACCGCATTATTGTGGATGAAATCCCCCAGCCGGATGCCAAAGCCGAGCCGGCCATTGGCCTGAAATTGCAAATGCGCTACTCCATTCCTTTGTTCGTTTATGGACAGGGGATCCCGACCCTAAAAGAGGGGGCACATCATGCGCTGGTGGAGACCAAAAATCTGAGCTGGCGGGTGACGCAGGAGAAGGGACATCCTGCCCTGGAGGTCCGTAATCAGGGGGATGTGCACGTCAAACTCAGCCAGGTGGCGCTGGAGCAGGGCGGGCAGAAGCGGACGGTTGCAGACGGATTACTCGGGTATGTTCTTGCGGGCAGCACCCGCACCTGGTCAATCCCGGCCGGAATAGGTCAGCCAGACCGGCTGAGCGCGCAGATTAATGCCAGGGATACGCAATGGCAGTCGACGCCCGTCAACTGAAACCGGCGATGATGATTCTGCTCTGCGTCAGTACCAGCACATGGGCTGAGCCCGGCGATGACAGTTTACCGCCGCCGCCGCAGGCTCAGGCGTTGAACGGCGAAGCGGTCTTTCAACTCTCGATTGTGTTGAATCACTACGACACCGGTATGGTGGTGCCCGTGACGCAGCGCGAGGGGGCATTCTTTATTTCCAGCGCCGACCTGCTGCGGGCAGGGCTACCGCCGGAGCATGTGCCTGCCGGAGACGTGAACCTTTCTACCCTGCCGCAGGTGCGCGTAGAGTACGACAGCGCCGCACAGCGTCTGCTGCTGGGCGTTCCGGCCGACTGGGTCGCCTCACGCGTGACCCCTTTCAGCGGACAAATGTCACAAAGTAAACCGCACTTCGGGCGTGGAGCGCTGCTTAATTACGATCTCTACACCAACCATACGGAACATGTCGGCGGACAGGCCTCGCTCTGGCATGAATTCCGCTACTTCAATGAGAACGGCTCCTTTTCTTCAACCGGCTATGCCCGGGAAAATTTCACCGGAAACGACGGTCAGCAGGAAGGGTATGTGCGCTATGACACGGCGCTTCTGATGACGAACGAGGACGAGGCAACGACCTGGACCGCCGGGGATGTGATCAGCGATGCCCTGAGCTGGAGCACCAGCGTGCGCATGGGCGGGATCAGCTACGGGCGGGATTTCTCCCTGCGTCCTGACCTCGTGACCTGGCCACTGCCAGAGTTCTCGGGCGAAGCGGCGGTTCCCACCTCGGTAGATCTCTTTATCAATGGCTATCGTTCCGGCTCGACCCAGCTTCAGCCGGGACCGTTCACCCTGACCAATCTGCCCTATATCAACGGAGCAGGGGACGCGGTACTGGTCACCACCGATGCGCTGGGCCGCCAGGTGAGTACCACGCTGCCGTTTTACGTCACCAGCGAATTGCTGAAACAAGGCCTGAGCGACGGGGCGGTGACGCTCGGCAGCCTGCGGCGTAATTACGGCATCAAGAATTTTGACTACGGCCCGGCGGCGGGTAGTGGGTCGTATCGCTATGGCATTACGGACTGGTTGACGCTGGAGGGCCATGCCGAAGGGGCAGAAGCGCTGGCGCTGGGCGGGATGGGGACGGTGGTTAAATTGGGTCGGTTTGGCGTCGTGAATACCGCGTATTCTCAAAGCCGCATGCGCGGAGATAATGGCGGGCAAATCAACTGGGGCTATCAGTACAGTACCAGTGAATTTAGTGTAGCGACACAGCATACGCGGCGCGATCGCGACTTTGGCAACCTCGCCCTCTACGACCAACCGACGGTCTATGACGAAAATGACCGGCCCATCGCCAGTTTTAGTCGCAACACCGACCAGTATTCTCTCACCTTTAACCTGGGCGAATATGGCAGTCTCGGTGCTGCCTGGATCGGCGTGGAGAGCTTTGACAACCAAAAAACCGAACTGCTGAATCTCTCCTGGAGCCGCAATCTGTGGGGGGCGAGCAGTATTTATCTGGCTGCAAGCCGCGATCAGCAGCGGGGAGACTGGACGGTGGCCATGTCGCTTCAGGTGCCGCTGGGAGAGCGTGACAGTGCCGCCGTAACCTATGAAAACACGCCAGATGCCGGCAGCACGCAGCGTATCAACTACAACCACTCCATGCCTTCCGACGGTGGCTTTAGCTGGAACATGGCATGGGCCAACCAGTCGAAAGCCAATGATTATCAGCAGGGAACGCTGGGCTGGCGCAATAACAACATCGAACTTCAGGGCGGTGGTTATGGCGAAAGGGGCATGATGACCTGGTGGGGAGAGGCGATGGGCGCGGTTGTGCTGATGGACGGCGAGCTGTTTGCGGCAAATAAAATCAACGATGCGTTTGTGGTGATCAGCACCGACGGTCACCCGGACGTTCCCGTCAGCTATGAGAACCAGCCGGTCGGCAAAACGAACAATAACGGCTACCTGCTGGTCAGCGGGGTATCGGCTTATTACCCGGCCAGTTATCGCATTGATACCCTGAATCTGCCCGCGGATACCCGGCTGAAAGAGACAGAGCGGCGGATCGCTATTCGCCGCCACAGCGGTTATCTGGTCGATTTCCCGATGGAGCAGGAGCGGGTGGCAAGCGTCATTCTGCATGACAAGCAGGGGCAGGCTATCCCGGTGGGAAGCCAGGTTCGACGCGCCTCGCGCAACAATGCGGTGGTGGGGTATGACGGCATCGCCTGGCTGGAAAATCTCAGCGATGTGAACCCGCTTGAGGTGATTACGCCAGACGGAAAACACTGCTCGGCCACGCTGACCGTGGGGGCCAACCCGGAACATAAGCTGCAGACATACGGACCGCTGATTTGCCGGGAGGAACGGTGAAGCGCTTACTGCTGTTGATACTGCTGCTGTTTTCCGGCGGCGGCTGGGCGGCGTGTACCGTCAGTACGGTAAATGCGTCATTTGGTAGCGTCACCTCGTTCGCGCTCAGCGGAACCGGGGAGGTCGAAACCACCGGCAGGCTGATCGTGGCATGCGACGCTGTGCTCAATCTTCTGACCAACGACTCGGTGACGCTGAACTACACCGCCGCGTCGGTTTCAGGCAACAGCCGTGCCACCATGAAACGCACCGACAATGCGGCCATCACGGATGTGATCCCCACCAGGTTGTGCGGGTTAACGGGGTGTTCGGGCAATAGCGAAGTGCAAATCAGCAAAGCTTATACCTGGAGCGGCAACACCCTGCTGGGATTACTGGGGTCAAAACAGTACAGCATTCCGCTTTATTTCCGCACCGTTGCCGGACAAAACGTCACGGCCGGGCCCTATCAGGTGCTGCTCACCTTCAGCATCAACTACAGCGTCTGTTCCGTGGGCGTGCTGGGCCTTTGCACCGTTCCCCAGACAGGCACGGCGACCACCAGTATTCTTCTCAACATGACCGTTACCAACGACTGCAGCGCCATGACCACGCCGGACGTCAACTTCAACAGTGCGCCGCTGGTGCAAAGTTTCCCCACTGTCTCGCAGGCGATTGCCGTCACCTGTACCAAAGGAAGCACTTACACTATCGGAATTAATAATGGTGCCAACGCGCTGAATAACGTTCGCCGCATGGTGAGCGGCAGTAACTACATGAGTTACGACATTTATAAAGAAGCCACGACCAACCGTTGGGGTGGCAGCGGTACCGAGCGCTGGACCAGCGCAACCTCCTCGCAGGTCAGTACCGACGGTTTATTGCGAACCTACAACTACACTGCCAAAGTCCTTACCAGCCAGTCTACGCCGCCTGCCGGCACCTATACCGATACGCTGATCGTTGACGTTGCGTTTTAACCCCGCGCTTTTCCCTTTCTCAAATGTAAAGTTCCTGTAGTCAGTGCCGATAACACCGTTAATAAATCTATGAGAAGGTGTTGTATGTTGAACCGTATCCGCGTTGTCACAATGCTTATGATGGTGCTGGTCATTTTCGCACTTCTTCAGCTTACCTCCGGCGGGCTTTTTTTCTCGTCACTTAAACAAAACCAGGACAGTTTCGCCGCCTCGAACGATCTCCGCGTACAGCAGAGTGAACTGACGTCGACGTGGGATCTGATGCTGCAAACGCGTATCAACCTGAGCCGCTCTTCTGCCCGCATGATGATGGATCCAAATAATCAGCAGAGCAGTGCGAAAACGGAACTGCTGAAAAATGCGCGGGCGACCCTTGCTGACGCCGCGAAACACTACGACGCCTTTAAGAAAATCACGCCACAGCCTGCCATGGCGCAGGTGAGCCAGAATATCGATGAAAAGTACAACGCCTACTATGCCGGTCTGACGGAGCTTATTCAGTTCCTGGAAAGCGGTAACATGGACGCGTATTTCGCGCAGCCTACCCAGGGGATGCAAAACGCCCTCGGTGCGGCACTCGGGGAATATGCCAAAGCCAGTGGCGACCTGTATCACTCGGCCTTTACGCAAAGCCAGAATGATTACCGCTTTGCCAAATGGCAGATGGCCGTCATGGCGCTGGCGCTGGTCATCGTGCTGGTGGGCGTGTGGTACGGCATTCGCCACATCCTGCTTAATCCTCTCGGTCGCGTCATTGCCCACATTCGCGAGATTGCCGGTGGTGACCTGACCAAAACGCTGACCGTCTCCGGGCGCAATGAAATTACCGAGCTGGCAAACAGCGTTGATCATATGCAGCGCTCGCTAATTGAGACCGTCGCCAACGTGCGTAACGGATCGGAAGCGATTTATACCGGTACCAGCGAAATTGCGATGGGCAACAACGATCTGTCGTCGCGCACCGAACAGCAGGCGTCGGCGCTCGAAGAGACCGCCGCCAGCATGGAGCAGCTTACCGCGACCGTGAAGCAGAACGCGGACAACGCCCGTCAGGCCTCACAGCTGGCGGAAAGCGCGTCCGAAACGGCGCAGCGAGGCGGTCGCGTGGTGGACGGCGTGGTGAAAACCATGCACGAAATCGCCGGCAGTTCGAAGAAAATCGCCGACATCATTAGCGTTATCGACGGCATCGCTTTCCAGACCAATATCCTCGCCCTCAACGCCGCCGTTGAAGCCGCACGTGCGGGCGAGCAGGGGCGCGGGTTTGCCGTGGTGGCCGGGGAAGTGCGCAACCTTGCCAGCCGCAGTGCCAACGCGGCGAAAGAGATCAAGGCCCTGATTGAAGACTCCGTTTCCCGCGTCGATACCGGCTCCGTGCTGGTAGAAAGCGCAGGGGAAACCATGAATGACATCGTGAATGCCGTTACCCGCGTAACGGACATCATGGGTGAAATCGCCTCTGCGTCGGATGAGCAGAGTCGTGGTATCGACCAGGTTGCTCTGGCGGTATCGGAAATGGATCGCGTGACACAACAAAACGCCGCGCTGGTGCAGGAGTCCGCTGCGGCGGCCGCTGCGCTGGAAGACCAGGCAAGCCGTCTGAAGATGGCCGTCTCGGCGTTTCGTCTCGCTTCACTCGCTGGAAACACGGTCACCCCGCAAGCAACGTATCTCGCGCCTGCCGCAGCAGCGGCAGCGACCCGTAAACCTGCAGCGACGACCGGACATGAAAACTGGGAAACATTTTGACTGACATTTAAACCGCGGCTGCTTGCCGCATGATGGGAGCGTGGATGTTAAATCGTATTCGTATCTCGACCACACTGTTTTTGATTCTGATCCTTTGCGGTGTGTTGCAGGTTGGCAGTAACGGGTTGTCTTTTTGGGCGTTTCGCGATGGCTATCAGAATTTGCAGGAAGTTGAGGCGAGTAACCAGCAGCGCGCCGCCGTGGCACAGACGCGCGCCGTACTGTTGCAGGCAAGCACGGCGCTGAACAAAGCGGGAACCTTAACCGCCCTGAGTTATCCGCCGGATGACATCAAGGCATTGATGGTGACCGCGCGCGACAGCCTGAAGCAGGCTGACGCGCAGTTTAACGCCTTCGCGGCACAGGACGCCGGCAGCGCGGAAGTGAAGGCGCTGAAAGTCGCGATGAAGAAGCGTTTTGATCAGTGGCACAGCGACCTGGATCACCAGGCGACCTGGCTTGAGAACAACCAGCTCTCGGACTTTATGACCGCGCCAGTCCAGGCGTCCCAGGCGGCGTTTGACGCGAGCTTTAATGCCTGGCAGCAGAACATTAACCAGTTTGTCCAACGCGCCGGGAATGACAGCCGTAAAAACTACCATATGTCAGGCGTGATTTTTGCCGTGGTGGTGATTCTGGCGGTGCTGCTGACCGGCGGTGCCCTGTACTGGTCGCGCAGAATGATTGTGCAACCGCTGGCGATCGTCAGCAGCCACTTCGACAGTATTGCGAAGGGTAACCTGGCGCGTCCGGTGGCGGTGTACGGCAAGAACGAAATTTCGGCGATTTTTGCCAGCCTGAAGGCGATGCAGGGCGCCCTGCGGGAAACGGTCTCCGATGTGCGACAGGGCAGTTATGCCATGCACACCGGGATCTCGGAGATTGCGGCAGGCAATAACGATCTCTCATCGCGCACCGAGCAGCAGGCAGCTTCGCTGGCGCAAACGGCTGCCAGCATGGAGCAGCTCACCGCGACGGTAAGCCAGAACGCGGATAACGCGCGTCAGGCGTCTGACCTGTCCAGACAGGCGGCGATGACGGCGAAGAAGGGGGGCGATCAGGCCTCTCACGTGGCCAGTACCATGCAGGACATTGCCGCCAGTTCACAGAAAATTGGCGACATCATCAGCGTGATTGACGGTATTGCGTTCCAGACCAACATTCTGGCGCTGAACGCGGCCGTTGAAGCGGCACGAGCCGGTGAACAGGGGCGTGGTTTTGCGGTTGTGGCCGGTGAAGTCCGTAATCTGGCGAGCCGCAGCGCCAACGCCGCGAAAGAAATTAAAGGGCTGATTGAAGAGTCCGTCTCGCGCGTCCAGCAAGGTTCTGCCCTGGTGGACACGGCGGCGAAAACCATGCACGAAATCGTCACCTCCGTTACGCGGGTTAACGACATCATGGGCGAGATTGCTTCTGCGTCCGATGAACAGCGTCGCGGAATTGAGCAGGTGGCCCAGGCGGTAAGCCAGATGGATCAGGTCACGCAACAAAACGCCTCGTTAGTTGAGGAAGCGGCAGCGGCAACCGATCAGCTGGCCAGCCAGGCGGATCATCTGACCGGGCTGGTCGCGGTATTTAATGTGAAAGAGCACGTTGAAGCAGTAACAGAAGTCGGGCGGTCGCAGGCCGTGCCAGTTGTATCCTGAATGTAATTAAGAAGGCGCTATGACATCACCAATGCCCCCAGGGCAAACGTCATTACTGTTGCAGATGACACAGCGCCTCGCGCTGTCCGACGCGCATTTTCGTCGGATATGTCAGTTAATCTACCAGCGTGCGGGGATTGTGCTTGCCGATCATAAGCGAGACATGGTCTACAACCGTCTGGTGCGGCGCTTGCGTACGCTTGGGCTGGACGATTTTGGTCGCTATCTGAGCATGCTCGAAGCGAACCAGAACAGCGCAGAGTGGCAGGCTTTTATTAACTCGTTAACCACCAACCTGACCGCATTTTTCCGTGAAGCTCACCACTTCCCGGTCCTGGCGGAGCACGCGCGTCGCCGCAGCGGGGAGTATCGCGTCTGGAGTGCGGCCGCCTCAACCGGGGAAGAGCCGTACTCGCTGGCGATCACCCTTGCCGACACGCTGGGCATGGCGCCTGGACGCTGGAAAGTCTACGCCAGTGATATTGATACCGAAGTGCTGGAGAAGGCACGCAACGGCGTGTATCGCCAGGATGAACTGAAAACGCTGTCACCTCAGCAGTTGCAGCGTTACTTCATGCGCGGAACCGGCCCGCATGAAGGCCTGGTGCGCGTGCGCCAGGAGCTGGCGAACTGTGTCGAATTCGCGCCCGTTAACCTGCTGGATAAGCAGTACAACGTGCCGGGGCCATTCGACGCTATTTTTTGCCGTAACGTCATGATCTATTTTGATAAAACGACGCAACAGGACATTCTGCGTCGGTTTGTTCCGTTGCTCAAGCCTGACGGTTTACTGTTTGCCGGGCACTCGGAAAACTTCAGCAACCTCGTGCGTGAGTTTAGCCTGCGTGGGCAAACGGTATATGCGCTGAGTAAGGAAAAAGCATGAGTAAAATCAGGGTGTTGTCTGTCGACGATTCTGCGCTGATGCGCCAGATCATGACTGAAATTATCAATAGCCACAGCGATATGGAGATGGTGGCGACAGCGCCTGATCCGCTGGTAGCGCGGGATTTAATTAAAAAATATAACCCCGACGTGTTAACGCTGGATGTCGAAATGCCGCGCATGGATGGCATTGATTTCCTGGAAAAATTGATGCGCCTGCGGCCCATGCCAGTGGTGATGGTCTCATCCCTGACCGGAAAAGGATCTGAAATTACCCTGCGTGCGCTGGAGTTAGGGGCGGTGGATTTTGTCACCAAACCTCAGCTTGGCATTCGTGAAGGGATGCTGGCGTACAGCGAAATGATCGCCGAGAAGATCCGCACCGCGTCACGTGCGAAGCTTGCCGCGCACAAACCGATGGATGCACCGGTAACGCTGAAGGCCGGTCCTTTACTCAGTTCGGAAAAACTGCTGGTGATTGGGGCGTCAACCGGGGGAACAGAGGCAATTCGTCATGTACTCCAGCCATTGCCGCTTTCAAGTCCGGGTATTCTGATCACGCAGCATATGCCGCCAGGCTTTACCCGCTCGTTCGCCGAGCGTCTGAACAAGCTGTGTCAGATCAGCGTGAAAGAGGCGGAAGACGGTGAGCGCGTACTCCCCGGCCATGCGTATATCGCACCGGGTGACAAGCATATGGAGCTGGCGCGCAGTGGCGCTAACTATCAAATCAAAATTCATGACGGGCCGCCGGTAAACCGGCACCGTCCGTCGGTGGATGTGCTGTTTCATTCGGTGGCGAAACATGCGGGGCGCAACGCCGTTGGGGTGATCCTGACGGGGATGGGTAACGACGGTGCCGCCGGAATGCTTGCAATGCACCAGGCTGGCGCCTGGACGATTGCGCAGAATGAAGCAAGTTGTGTGGTGTTCGGCATGCCGCGCGAGGCCATCAATATGGGTGGCGTGAGCGAAGTGGTCGATCTTAGCCAGGTAAGCCAGCAGATGCTGGCGAAAATCAGTGCCGGACAGGCAATACGTATTTGACTCAGGAGTATTATTTTATGGCGGATAAAGAGCTTAAGTTTTTGGTTGTGGATGACTTTTCCACCATGCGTCGTATCGTACGCAACCTGCTGAAAGAGCTGGGCTTCAACAACGTTGAAGAAGCAGAAGACGGCGTTGATGCGCTGAACAAACTGCAGGCGGGCGGGTTTGGTTTTGTTATCTCCGACTGGAACATGCCAAACATGGACGGTCTGGAACTGCTGAAAACCATCCGTGCGGACGCGGGAATGGCGTCATTGCCGGTTTTGATGGTGACCGCAGAAGCGAAAAAAGAGAACATTATTGCCGCAGCACAGGCGGGCGCTAGTGGCTATGTCGTGAAGCCGTTCACTGCGGCCACCCTGGAAGAGAAGCTCGGTAAGATCTTCGAGAAACTCGGCATGTGAGGTGTTGGTTATGATGATGCAACCTGCTATGAAACCCGTTGAAGAACACTCGCCCAGCGATATCATTGCCCGCATCGGCAGCCTGACACGCATGCTGCGTGACAGCTTGCGTGAACTGGGGCTGGACCAGGCAATTGCCGAAGCGGCGGAAGCCATTCCGGATGCCCGCGATCGTCTGGACTACGTTGTGCAGATGACCGCTCAGGCGGCTGAACGTGCGCTGAACAGCGTTGAAGCGTCACAACCGCATCAGGATGCGATGGAGAAAGGCGCGAAAGCGCTGACCAAACGCTGGGATGAGTGGTTTGAGAATCCAATCGAGCTGGCGGATGCCCGCGAGCTGGTCACGGATACCCGTCAGTTCCTGGGCGATGTGCCGGGCCACACCAGCTTTACCAACGCGCAGCTGCTGGACATCATGATGGCGCAGGATTTCCAGGACCTCACGGGCCAGGTTATCAAACGCATGATGGATGTGATTCAGGAAATTGAACGTCAGCTGCTGATGGTGCTGCTGGAGAACATTCCGGAACCGGCCGCTCGTCCAAAACGCGAGAACGAAAGCCTGCTCAACGGTCCACAGCTCGACGCCACCAAAGCGGGCGTTGTGGCAAGTCAGGATCAGGTAGACGATCTGCTGGACAGCCTTGGTTTCTGATTGAGGTGATGACCCTCAGGTTGCGTGCGCAACCTGAGGGTATGCCGCTTAATTTTGAGTGCATAACGCTGGGGTGGCTGGCCCTTGCTCACGCCCTGCTTGCTGACAGTGTTGCCAAACGCTATCTCAAATTTTTTTTTGCCGTTTTTTACTCATCACCCGATTGCTCCGACGCTGAACTGGCTAAAAGAACCCGGTTATTGGTTTTTTTCAACCCATTGATGAAAGGTCAGGCTGGCATGATACCCGTGACTAAATGGGCTGCGAGCAGGCACTGTGGCAGAAGAGAACGACGACAAAACGGAAGCCCCCACACCCCACCGACTAGAAAAAGCGCGTGAGGAAGGGCAGGTCCCCCGATCCCGAGAACTGACATCCCTGCTGATCCTCATCGTAGGCGTGTGCATTATCTGGTGGGGTGGGGAGGCGCTCGCCCGCAAACTGGCGGGAATGCTCTCGGCTGGCCTACGTTTTGACCACAGTATGGTCAACGACCCTAACCTGATCCTCAGCCAGATAATCCTGCTCGTTAAAGATGCCATGCTTGCGCTGTTGCCCCTGATTACCGGCGTCGTGCTGGTGGCGCTGGTCTCGCCCGTAATGCTGGGCGGTCTGGTGTTTAGCGGGAAATCGCTGCAACCCAAGTTTTCGAAACTGAACCCGCTGCCGGGGATTGCGAAAATGTTCTCGGCGCAAACCGGTGCGGAGTTGCTTAAAGCGATTCTGAAATCGGTCCTGATGGGCAGTACCGGCGGTTTTTTTCTGTGGCACCACTGGCCGGAAATGATGCGCCTTATCAGCGAATCGCCGTTAACCGCGATGAGCAATGCGCTGAACCTGGCCGGGCTCTGTGCCCTGCTGGTGGTGCTCAGCATTATTCCCATGGTGGGTTTTGACGTTATCTTCCAGCTTTACAGCCACTTCAAGAAACTGCGCATGTCACGTCAGGATATTCGTGATGAATATAAGCAGATGGAAGGTGACCCGCACGTGAAAGGGCGTATCCGCCAGATGCAGCGTGCTGCCGCCCGTCGACGGATGATGGAAGATGTGCCAAAAGCCGACGTCATTGTGACTAACCCGACACACTATTCCGTTGCGCTGCAGTACGACGAAAACAAAATGAGCGCGCCGAAAGTGGTGGCGAAAGGGGCGGGGCTCATCGCCCTGCGTATTCGTGAAATTGGTACCGAAAACCGGGTGCCCATACTCGAAGCGCCTCCGCTGGCGCGCGCGCTGTATCGCCATGCGGAAATTGGACAACAGATCCCAGGACAACTCTACGCCGCGGTGGCGGAAGTGCTGGCCTGGGTATGGCAGTTGAAACGCTGGCGTCTGGCTGGCGGTCAACGGCCTGTGAAACCTGAGAACCTTCCGGTGCCTGACGCGCTGGATTTTATGAACGAGAAGGACACTGATGGCTAATCTGGTGGCAATGTTGCGCCTGCCCGGCAACCTGAAATCGACGCAATGGCAGATCCTTGCCGGACCGATTCTCATCCTGCTAATTCTGTCGATGATGGTGTTGCCGCTTCCGGCGTTCATCCTCGACCTGCTTTTCACATTCAACATTGCGTTGTCCATTATGGTTTTGCTGGTGGCGATGTTCACCCAGCGCACCCTTGAGTTCGCCGCATTCCCGACCATTCTGCTGTTTACCACCTTGTTAAGGCTGGCGCTGAACGTGGCGTCAACCCGTATCATTCTGATGGAAGGCCACACCGGTGCTGCCGCGGCGGGTAAAGTGGTTGAGGCATTCGGCCACTTCCTGGTCGGCGGTAACTTTGCCATCGGTATCGTGGTGTTCGTCATTCTCGTCATCATTAACTTTATGGTTATCACCAAAGGTGCCGGACGTATCGCGGAAGTGGGCGCGCGTTTTGTGCTTGACGGGATGCCGGGCAAGCAGATGGCCATCGACGCGGATCTGAACGCCGGGCTTATTGCCGAAGATGAAGCCAAAAAGCGCCGCTCGGAAGTGACGCAGGAAGCTGACTTCTATGGCTCAATGGACGGTGCGAGTAAGTTTGTTCGCGGTGATGCCATTGCGGGCATCCTGATCATGGTGATTAACGTGGTCGGCGGCCTGCTGGTGGGCGTGCTGCAGCACGGCATGGACATGGGCCACGCGGCGGAAAGCTATACGCTGCTGACCATTGGTGACGGTCTGGTGGCGCAGATCCCGGCGCTGGTTATCTCAACGGCGGCGGGGGTTATCGTGACCCGCGTCAGTACCGATCAGGATGTTGGCGAGCAGATGGTCGGGCAGCTCTTCAGCAACCCGCGCGTGATGCTGCTGGCCGCCGCGGTGCTGGGCCTGCTCGGTCTGGTGCCGGGAATGCCAAACCTTGTGTTCCTGCTGTTCACTGCGGCATTGCTGGGCCTTGCCTGGTGGATGCGTGGCCGTGAGATGACCCCAGCTGCGGAACCTGCTCCGGTAAAAATGCCGGAGAACACGCAGGCCGTGGAAGCGACCTGGAACGACGTTCAACTGGAAGACTCGCTGGGAATGGAAGTGGGGTATCGCCTCATCCCGATGGTCGATTTCCAGCAGGATGGCGAACTGCTGGGCCGAATCCGCAGCATCCGTAAAAAATTCGCCCAGGACATGGGCTTCCTGCCGCCGGTGGTTCACATCCGCGACAATATGGATCTGCCGCCTGCGCGCTATCGAATTCTGATGAAAGGCGTAGAGATTGGCAGCGGTGATGCTTATCCAGGCCGCTGGCTGGCTATTAACCCGGGCACCGCGGCGGGTACGCTGCCAGGCGAGCAAACCATCGACCCGGCCTTTGGCCTGGCTGCCATCTGGATTGAAAGTGCGCTGAAAGAGCAGGCGCAAATTCAGGGCTACACCGTGGTGGAGGCGAGTACCGTGGTGGCGACCCACCTGAACCATCTGATTGGACAATTCTCGGCAGAGCTGTTTGGTCGTCAGGAAGCCCAGCAACTGCTCGATCGCGTCACGCAGGAGATGCCGAAGCTGACAGAAGATCTCGTGCCAGGCGTCGTGACGCTGACCACGCTGCACAAGGTGCTGCAAAACCTGCTCGAGGAAAAAGTGCCGATCCGCGATATGCGTACCATTCTGGAAACCCTCGCCGAGCATGCACCGTTGCAAAGCGATCCGCACGAACTGACGGCGGTGGTGCGTGTGGCACTGGGACGGGCGATCACGCAGCAGTGGTTCCCGGGCACCGGGGAAGTGCAGGTTATCGGCCTCGATACGCCGCTTGAACGTCTGCTGCTGCAGGCTCTGCAGGGCGGTGGAGGGCTGGAACCTGGCCTGGCCGACCGTCTGCTGGAGCAAACACAAGAGGCGCTGGCGCGTCAGGAGATGCTGGGTGCGCCACCGGTTCTGCTGGTGAACCATGCGCTGCGTCCGCTGCTGTCGCGCTTCCTGCGCCGTAGCCTGAACCAGCTGGTCGTGCTGTCGAATATGGAGTTGTCGGATAACCGTCATATCCGTATGACGGCGACGATAGGAGGAAAATAATGCGTAAGTGGTTATGGATTTTACTTTTTCCGCTGGTGGCCCAGGCCGCCGGGGAAGGGACCTGGCAGGCCAGCAGCATTGGCGTGACCCTCAGCAACCGCGGTGTCGCCATGTCTTCGCGACCGCTATCACCGACTGAGCCGGTGTCCGGTCTGATGACCCTGGTGGTCTGGAACTACACGCTTATTGGCCCAACGCCTGCCGGGCTTCGGGTACGGCTGTGCTCCCAGACACGCTGTACGGAAATTGACGGAGAGAATGGCACCACTCAGGCCTTCAACGGCGTGCCTGCTGTCGAACCTTTGCGCTTTATCTGGGAAGTGCCGGGCGGCGGACGCCTGATCCCTGCGCTGAAAGTTCAGCGTAATTCCGTCATCGTCAACTACCGCTAATACCCCGCTTTCTACGACAGCCATCAGCCATTTCTGATGGCTGGCTCGCAAAAAATGACCTCCTCTTTTGATGTAAAAGAAACGCTGTTTTATAAATCAGTGACACGCGTAACGACACTCTTTGCATTTTTGCCAGCCGCTTGCCGGTGATGGCAAAAACAGAAAGGTATCACCAGGTCGATACTCTTACTGTAGCCGTGTAATAACTCCCGGATCAGATTTTGCTTACAGGGAGTCTCCCAAAACTGAGTAGGGTTGACGGCAATGAAAACACGAAAAATTGGACTCGCAAATTATCTTGCTTACGGGTCAGGCGATTTCCTCGGGGCGGGAACCACCGCCCTGACGGCGGCCTGGCTTTTGTATTTTTATACAACGTTCTGTGGACTCTCCCCGATTGAAGCAACCTTCATCTTTGCTGCCGCAAGGGTACTGGATGCCGTCGTCAGCCCTTTGATGGGCTTTTTGACCGATAACTTTGGCACGACCTGGCTCGGCAAGCGCTTCGGTCGGCGTAAGTTCTTTATTCTGCTGGGGATCCCGTGCGTATTCAGCTACTCCCTGATGTGGGTGGGGGAGATGAGTTTCTGGTATTACCTGCTGACCTATCTGGTGTTCGATATCGTCTACACCATGATTCTGGTGCCGTACGAAACGCTGGTGCCGGAAATGACCGATGACTTTAAACAGAAAACCCGCTTCTCAGGTGCCCGTATCTCGATGGCGCAAATGTCTGCCATCCTGGCCTCATTCCTGCCGGGGATCCTGCTCACGCATTTCGGCAAAGACAACGCGGTCTCCTTTTTCTATGCAAGCCTGGTCTTCTCCGTGCTGTGCGCGCTGATGCTGATGCTCGTCTGGTTCTTCACCTGGGAGCGACCGCGGGAAGAGTGGAGCGAAGCCGCCCTGCGTGCCGAAGAAGAGAAGAAGAAACTGTCGCTCGGACAGAGCCTCAACCGCCTGTTTGTGGAGTTGAGCTCTACGCTGCGCGTGAGAATTTTCCGTCAGCATCTGGGGATGTACCTTGGCGGGTATATCGCCCAGGACGTCTTTAATGCCGTGTTTACCTACTACGTGGTTTTCGTGCTGATGCAGGAAGCATCCATGGCCTCCAGCCTGCTGGGCACGATGGCCATCTTCCAGTTTATTGCGGTTATCGCCATGATCCCGCTGTGCATTCGCTTCGGACCCGCGCCGTCCTATCGGATGGTCGTGGTGCTGTTTGGCCTGGCATCGCTTTCCTACGCCGTACTGTATTACGCGGGCCTGAGTGATATCTACTCTCTGTTATTGCTGGTCTCTGCAGTTGCCGGTCTGGGACGCGGTGGGATCAACTATGTGCCGTGGAATACCTACACCTACATTGCTGATGTCGATGAAGTGATCACCGGCCAGCGCCGCGAAGGGATTTTCGCCGGCATCATGACGCTGACCCGTAAAGCCTCGCAGGCAGGGGCGGTAATGCTGGTGGGCATTGTGATGCAGATGTCCGGCTTTGTTAGCGGACAGAAGACCCAGCCCGCGGAAGTGAGCCACACCATTCTGCTGATCCTGAGCGTGGGAACGCTTCTGGTTCTGTTCTGCGGCTTCCTGGTCTCGCTGCGTTTCAAACTCAATTTGCACACCCACACCACGCTGCGTGAAGAGACCGCCAAAATGCGCGCGTCTGGTCGCGCCATTCCTGAGAGTGCGACATCAGAAGCCCGCGCCACCGTGGAGATGCTGGCCGGTATGCCTTATGCGTCGCTGTGGGGCAATAACAACATCGGCTATCTGAATCGTAATAAGCCTGCGGCACCTTCGCTGAAGGGGCGCGCGGTACTGAATTCGACATACAACAGAGGTTAAGATAATGAAAGTTTGGCCGGTCAAACACAGTCCACTCCTGCGTCAGCCTGCGCATTTCATCGCCCGGGACGAGCTGAAATCGCTGATTGAAAAGGTGACGCATAACCTCGTTAATATCCACGACACAACAGGTGAGTTTTTACTGCGCCTGGACGACGGGCGGGTCATTGACACCAAAGGATGGGCAGGCTGGGAGTGGACCCACGGCGTGGGGTTATACGGTATCTGGCAGTATTACTGCCAGACGGGCGACGAAGCGATGCGTGACATCATTGACCGCTGGTTTGCCGATCGTTTCAGGGAAGGGGCGACCACCAAAAACGTGAATACCATGTCACCGTTCCTGACGCTGGCATATCGTTATGAAGAGACCAGAAACCCGGCCTGGCTGCCGTGGCTGGAAAGCTGGGCGGAGTGGGCCATGAATGAGATGCCGCGCACCGACCATGGCGGCATGCAGCACATCACCCTGGCGGAAGAGAATTCTCAGCAGATGTGGGATGACACGCTGATGATGACGGTTCTGCCGCTGGCGAAAATCGGCAAGCTCCTTAATAAACCGGAGTACGTTGAAGAGGCGGTGTATCAGTTTCTGCTGCACGTGCAGAACCTGATGGATCGCGAAACCGGCCTGTGGTTCCACGGCTGGAATTACCAAGGCCACCATAACTTTGCGAAGGCACGCTGGGCACGAGGCAACAGCTGGCTGACCATCGTGATCCCGGATTTCCTTGAGCTGGTGGATTTGCCTGAACATAACGCCGTTCGTCGCTACCTTGTGCAGGTGCTGAACGCGCAGATTGCGGCCCTCGCCAAATGTCAGGACGATAGCGGCCTGTGGCATACGCTGCTCGACGATCCGCATTCCTACCTTGAGGCGTCAGCCACGGCAGGCTTTGCCTACGGTATTCTGAAAGCGGTGCGTAAACGCTATGTCGGCGCGGAATATGCTGGGGTGGCGGAGAAAGCGATTCGCGGCATTGTGGAAAATATCTCGCCGGAAGGGGAGTTACTGCAGACGTCGTTCGGTACGGGGATGGGCCGCGATCTGGCGTTCTATCGCCAGATCCCACTCACGTCGATGCCCTATGGACAGGCCATGGCAATCCTGTGTTTAACGGAATACCTGCGCAAATATTTTTGAACATAAAAAACCCGGCGATGGCCGGGTTTGTTTATTACATGCGCTCTACGGTTTCGATACCCAGGGTATCCAGACCCAGCTTCAGGGTCTTCGCCGTCAGCTGAGCCAGCTTCAGGCGGCTGTTGCGGACCGCTTCGCTTTCCGCAGACAGGATAGGGCAGTGTTCGTAGAAACCGGAGAACAGACCCGCCAGATCGTACAGGTAAGAGCACATCACGTGCGGGGTACCGTCACGTGCGACAACGGCCAGCGTCTCTTCAAACTGCAGCAGACGTGCCGCCAGCTGGGCTTCGCGATCTTCGGAAATGATCACCTCAGCATTGGCCAGCGCGCTTTCATCGATACTGGCTTTACGGAACACGGAGAGCACGCGGGTGTAGGCATACTGCATATACGGCGCAGTATTACCTTCAAAGGCCAGCATGTTATCCCAGTCGAAGATATAGTCGGTGGTACGGTTCTTGGAGAGATCCGCGTACTTCACTGCACCGATACCCACGGCGTTGGCGAGTTTTTCCAGCTCATCGGCAGGCATATCCGGATTCTTCTCGGCCACCAGACGGCGGGCGCGTTCCAGCGCTTCGTCCAGCAGGTCGGACAGCTTCACGGTACCGCCCGCACGGGTTTTGAACGGCTTACCGTCTTTACCCAGCATCATGCCGAACATATGGTGTTCAAGCGGCACGGAATCCGGCACGTAGCCTGCTTTGCGCACGATAGTCCACGCCTGCATCAGGTGCTGGTGCTGACGGGAGTCGATGTAGTACAGCACGCGGTCCGCATGCAGCGTTTCGTAACGGTATTTCGCACAGGCGATATCGGTGGTGGTGTAGAGATAGCCGCCATCCTTTTTCTGGATGATCACGCCCATCGGTTCGCCTTCCTTGTTTTTATACTCATCAAGGAACACGACCGTAGCGCCTTCGCTCTCAACCGCCAGGTTTTTGGCCTTCAGGTCAGCCACAATGCCAGGCAGCATCGGGTTATAGAGACTTTCACCCATCACATCGTCACGGGTCAGGGTGACGTTCAGACGGTTATAGGTGAGCTGGTTCTGGGACATGGTGATGTCAACCAGTTTGCGCCACATCTCGAGGAAGTACGGGTCGCCGCCCTGCAGTTTTACCACGTAACTGCGCGCGCGCTCGGCAAAAGCGTCGTCTTCGTCGTAGTGTTTTTTAGCTTCGCGGTAGAACCCTTCCAGGTCTGCCAGGGCCATCTCACCCGCGTTTTCCTGCTGCTGTTTTTCCAGGTAAGCAATCAGCATCCCGAACTGGGTACCCCAGTCACCCACGTGGTTCGCGCGGATCACTTTGTGTCCGAGGAACTCCAGGGTACGCACGGCCGCGTCACCGATAATGGTGGAACGCAGGTGCCCGACGTGCATCTCTTTCGCCACGTTTGGCGCTGAGTAGTCAATCACCACGGTCTGCGCTTCTGGCTGGGAAACACCCAGACGGTCAGATTTCAGCGCCGCGTCAACGTGGCGTGCCAGGAAAGCAGGCTCAAGGAAGATGTTGATAAATCCAGGGCCGGCGATTTCAGTTTTGCTGGCAATACCGGTGAGATCCAGATGAGTCAGCACCTGCTCGGCGAGTTGTCGCGGCGGCATACCCAGTTTTTTAGCCACTGCCATCACGCCATTAGCCTGATAGTCGCCAAACTGTACTTTTGCTGACTGACGAACCTGCGGTTCGCAATCCGCAGGCGCACCTGCGGCAATCAGTGCCTGACTGACTTTTTCGGAGAGAAGAGCCTGAATATTCACCTGGATACCTTACATTTTTGATGCGGGCAAATAACCGCCCGCGCCAGTTAAAGAATTTAGGGCGGGAGTATACTGCAAATGCCTTCTGGCGTCAGCATTGCGGGGGCCGAAGATTGCTCAGAATCCAGGCTAAGAAAGCATGCATAAACATGCAGTCGTAAAAACCGCTATTCAGAGGTTGGTCGAAAGAAGGCAACAGAGTAAATTAGCGGCTTTGCGACACGATAAGAGACTGACGTATGGCGAACTGGCACTCCATTGACGAACTGCATGATATTTCCGCAGATTTACCGCGCTTCACCCAGGCGTTCACAGAACTTGCCACCCGCCTTGGTCTGGATATTGCGCCGCTTGAGGCCGATCACATCTCCTTGCGCTGTCATCAGAACGCAACCGCCGAGCGCTGGCGTCGCGGGTTTGAACAGTGTGGCGAGTTACTCTCAGAGAACATCATCAACGGTCGCCCCATCTGCCTGTTCAAACTGCATGAACCGGTGTGCGTGGCTCACTGGCAGTTCAGTGTGGTCGAATTGCCCTGGCCGGGCGAGAAACGCTATCCGCATGAAGGCTGGGAGCATATCGAAATTGTCCTGCCGGGTGAGCCCGAAACGCTGAATGCTCGTGCACTGGTGCTGTTGTCTGACGAGGGACTGAGCAAGCCTGGCATTTTTGTGAAAACAAGTTCCCCGAAAGGCGAACGTGAGCGTCTGCCTAATCCTACTCTGGCCGTCACTGACGGACAGGTTACCGTGAAGTTCCATCCCTGGACGATTGAACAGATTGTTGCCAGCGAAGCATAAGATGTGACCGTACGCTGAGACCGGGCGTAGCCTGCGTGTCATGATGGTGCGTTAAGTGGATATTAAGGAGGATGTAATGGCGCTGCTGGAGATTTGTTGTTACAGCGTGGAGTGTGCCGTCACCGCGCAACAGCACGGGGCTGACCGCATTGAACTGTGCGCCGCACCCAAAGAGGGTGGGTTAACGCCTTCATACGGGATGCTGAAGTCTGCCCGTCAGGCTGTCACCCTTCCGGTACACCCGATTATTCGTCCTCGCGGCGGTGATTTCTGTTACACGCCGGGCGAATTCAGTGCCATGCTTGAAGATATCACTCTCGTTGGCGATCTGGGATTCCCCGGCCTGGTTATTGGGTTGCTTGATGAAGACGGCAATGTCGATCTGCCGCGCATGCGTCAGGTCATGAACGCGGCAAAAGGGATGGCGGTCACTTTTCATCGCGCGTTTGATATGTGTAAAGATCCCCTGCAATCCTTTGATATTCTTGCTGAACTTGGCGTGGCGCGGGTCCTGACATCGGGTCAGCAGTCCTCTGCTGAAAAAGGACTGCAATTAATTACGGAACTAAAAGCACATTCCGGTGTTCCAATAATAATGGCGGGTGCGGGAGTACGTGCCAGCAATATGGAACTGTTTTTAAACGCCGGGGTAGAGGAGCTTCACAGCTCTGCGGGCAAATGGATGCCATCGCCCATGCGTTATCGCAACACAGGGTTGTCAATGTCGACGGATGCTGAAGCGGATGAGTACTCACGCTACGGTGTAGAGGGAGAGTCGGTTGCGGTAATGAAATCGATGATTGAACGTCATCACGTGTAGCAACGTACCGATTTTTACCGCGCATCATGTCGCCCAATATGATGCTTGCTTGTACCAGGCCCCTGCAATTTCAACAGGGGCCTTTTTTTATGCCCCTCACCCTAACCCTCTCCCCAAAGAGGAGAGGGGACTGTACAGTGCGATCTTTTCTCCCGCGCCCCTTTGGGAAGAGGGCCGGGGGAATCTACGGTTTCGTCGCGATCAACACCGCGCGCATTGGCGCAGGATACCCTTCGACAGTCTTGCTGTGGTCTGCCGGGTCGAGGAATTCCGCCAGTGATTCGGTGATCATCCAGTCGGTGCGACGCTGTTCTTCAGTTGACGTTACGCAGACATCGGCAATACGGACATCCACAAAACCGCACTTCTCCAGCCAGTTTTTCAGCGCCGCCGCGGAAGGGATAAAGTAAACGTTCCGCATCTGCGCATAGCGATCGCCCGGCACCAGAACGGTATTCTCATCACCCTCTACCACCAGCGTTTCCAGCACCAGCTCGCCGCCGCTGACCAGCTGATCTTTCAGCTGCCACAGATGTTCGAGTGGGGAGCGGCGGTGGTACAGGACCCCCATCGAAAACACGGTGTCAAACGCCTTCAGGGCAGGGAGCTGCTCAATACCCAACGGCAGCAGGTGCGCGCGCTGGTCGTTACCCAGCAATTTACGCACCGCTTCAAACTGGCACAGGAACAGCTGCATAGGGTCAATCCCCACCGCCAGATGCGCCCCTGCGCCAATCATGCGCCACATGTGGTAACCGCTGCCGCAGCCAACATCCAGAATGGTTCGCCCGGTCAGGTCGGAAAGGTGAGGCAGCACGCGATCCCATTTCCAGTCAGAACGCCATTCAGTATTAATGTTAACGCCGTAGAGTGAGAACGGACCTTTGCGCCACGGCATCAGGTTACGCATCAGCGTTTCAATGCGGTTTATCTGCCCGGGCGGAAGCGGCGTTTCGCTTTGCGCGGTAACGCTGTGGAGCAGATCCAGACGGTGTGGGGTCAGTTCCGGCAGAAACTCCACCGCGTTGGACCACTGCTTTAACAGACCATGCTGCTGATCCCGCTGCCAGGCAGCAATTTGTGCAGGCAGCGTCTCCAGCCAGTGGGAGAGGTGGTTTTTGGCAATCAGCTGATAGAAATTACTGAACTCGATCATGCGATGTCCCCACCTTTCAGCGCCACCAGCGAGCCGAAGTTGAAGCACTGGAACCACAGTTCGCTGTGCTCGAAGCCTGCCTGACGCAGGCGTGCTTTATGGGTTTCGACGGAGTCCGTCAGCATCACGTTTTCGAGCATGCTACGTTTCTGGCTAATTTCCAGTTCGCTATAGCCGTTGGCCCGTTTGAAGTCGTGGTGCATATTGAACAGCAGCTCACCCACTTCGGCATCTTCAAAGCTGAATTTCTCGGACAGCACCAGCGCGCCACCGGGTTTCAGGCCTTTATAAATTTTGTCCAGCAACAGCTGACGGTCTTCAGGTACCAGGAACTGCAGAGTAAAATTCAGAACCACCAGCGACGCGTTATTGATGTCGATATCACGGATATCACCTTCCACAACCTCGACTGGCGTCGGGGCTTTATACGCGTCGATGTGGCGACGGCAGCGTTCCACCATGGCCGGGGAGTTATCGACGGCAATGATTTTGCAGCCTTCATGGTGAACGTTACGACGAACAGACAGCGTTGCCGCGCCGAGCGAGCAGCCCAGATCATACACCTGCGTGCCGGGTTGAACGAAACGCTCAGCCAGCATGCCGATCATAGAGATGATATTGGAATAACCGGGAACAGAGCGCTGGATCATATCCGGGAAGACTTCGGCTACCCGTTCATCGAAGGTCCAGTCGCCCAGGCTGGCGATAGGCGCGGAAAAAAGCGTGTCGCGATCTGACATAACGTAAAAATCCGGGAAAAATAAAGTGGCGTATTGTGCGCTAATGGAAGGAGAAAACCAACTCCCACGGCATATACCAAAGGTTAGCCAGCACCATCAGTAAAAGCGAACACCAGGTCGCGCTCATGCCGGAACGACGCCAGCGGAATAAGCGGTGGTGAAAGCCGTAATAATGCATTAACCGGCCGGCAATCAGAAGCAGGCCGCAGACGTGCACCATCCAGGTTTCCGCGCCGTTCATTTCCATAAACAGCAGCAAAATTAACGCAACGGGGATGTACTCAACCGCATTACCGTGAATGCGGATAGCGCTTTGTAACTCCGAAAAACCGCCGTCACCGTAAGAAACACGATACTGCATTCGCAGGCGCACAACATCAAATGAAAACTTAATCAGCAGTAATGCACCTAACACCGCATACAGCGCGCTGACCATACTAACTCCCTGTTTTTGGCAGATGGCACCTTCCTATGATAGGGGCTGATATCAGAAAAGAGAAGATTGTTGTGGGATAGAAGGGGCGCTGCCAACGGACGGAACCGCAGCCTGCAAGGCCTGCCAGAGAACATCGACCAGTTCAGGGGCATGAGCGATATCCGGCGTATGGAGAAAGAGATACGGCGTGGTGGTTTGCTCCCATTTCGCTAATTTTTGCAGCCAGACGGCGAACATCTCCTGGTTTTGCTGCATGTTATCGCTGCCGATAAACCTGACCATCGGGTTTTGCGCGGTGACCACGGCGTGAACAGGCACTCTGGGCTTTTTACGCTGGGCATCAATGATGGCCTCGTTATGCGGGATGGCGCTGTGCACGGGACGGCTGTCGAGAATCACCCGGTTCACCCCGCGCGCATGTAAGCCACGGTTAAGGGCCGTTTCAGCCTCTCCCTTGGCAAAAAACGCCGCATGTCTCACCTCAACGCCATAGGTAAAGTCCTTGGGCAGGGTATCAAGAAACTGCCATAGCGCAGGCAGGTCGCGTGGGCTAAAGGTGGCCGGAAGCTGCAACCAGTACTGACCGATGCGGTTCGCCAGCGGCGACATCCGGCCAAAGAACTCGTCGGTCAAATCACCGCAGTTTCGCAGCGCAGCGGTGTGGGAGATCGTCGCCGGAAACTTGAAGCAGAAGCGGAAATCATCGGTCGTCTGGTCGCGCCAGCGCTCAACAATCTCTGCTCTGGGCAACGCGTAGAGGGTGGTATTGCCCTCGACACAGTTGAAATGACGGGCATATTCTTCAAGGCTGGTAATACCCAGGCGCACCCATTTCGGGTGCGACCACTGGGGCAGGCCAAGGTAGATCATAGGGCGCTTATAATGTCGTCCGTGCTACGCACGCGGCCAATGCGCGGGAAGATGTGGGTCATACTGCCCTGGTGCTGCTCCGCAGACGCTGCGCTGCATGCATCCTCAACAATCACCAGGTTAAAGCCCAGTTCCCAGGCGTTTCGGGCGGTGGATTCCACGCCAATGTTGGTGGAGATCCCACAGAGAATCAGGGTGTCGATACCGCGCCGACGCAGCTGCAGCTCAAGATCGGTGCCGTAGAATGCGCCCCACTGGCGTTTGGTCACTTCGATATCGCTGTCCCGTTTGCCGAGCGAAACCGGATAGGTCCACCAGTTTTCAGGTAGTGAATGTGCTGCAACCTGAGCATCGACAGGCTGTTTTAAGGCCTCAGCGAAATCCGCTGACCAGCCAACGCGCACCATGATCACGGGGGCACCGCTGGCACGGCATTTTTCTGCCAGACGCGCGGCGCGGCTGACAACATCTTCGGCGCTGTGCGGGCCTCCGGCAAACGGCAGGATCCCTTCCTGTAAATCAATCACCACAAGCGCGGTTTTGCGGGCATTAAGTGTTAACATGGTAACTCCAGTGAAATGAGTCGCTTCCGCTACACCTTACGACGTAATGACCTGTTATCGGTCGGATAATTTTGTTAATTTTTGTGAGAATACACAATAAGCGCGCAGCAAACGACCGTCTGGCCGTGGTTCGCTCTTATCGTCTGGCGGAATTTCCAGTATAATAGCCGCCTTTTTTCATCCAGTTGTGACATACAGAAAGCTGCGACATAGTAGCCTGCATTCCAGGCGACATTTAGCCTGCGGCTAATTAAGGGATATCTCATGCGTACAGAATATTGCGGGCAGCTGCGTCAGTCCCACGTTGGACAGCAGGTAACCCTGTGTGGTTGGGTCAATCGTCGTCGTGATCTTGGGAGCCTTATCTTCATCGATATGCGCGACCGCGAAGGTATCGTTCAGGTGTTCTTCGACCCAGATCGCGCAGATGCGTTGAAGCTGGCTTCTGAGCTGCGTAATGAGTTCTGCATTCAGGTCACCGGCACCGTACGTGCGCGTGACGAGAAAAACGTTAACGCAGACATGGCGACCGGCGCAATTGAAGTGCTGGCGTCGGATCTGGTTATCATCAACCGTGCTGAAGCGCTGCCGCTGGACTCCAACCACGTCAACACTGAAGAAGCGCGTCTGAAATACCGCTATCTGGACCTGCGTCGTCCGGAAATGGCTCAGCGCCTGAAAACCCGTGCGAAAATCACCAGCCTGGTGCGTCGCTTTATGGATGACCACGGTTTCCTCGACATCGAAACCCCGATGCTGACCAAAGCCACGCCGGAAGGCGCGCGCGATTACCTGGTTCCATCCCGTGTACACAAAGGCAAATTCTACGCGCTGCCACAGTCTCCTCAGCTGTTCAAACAGCTGCTGATGATGTCCGGCTTCGATCGCTACTATCAGATTGTAAAATGCTTCCGCGACGAAGACCTGCGTGCTGACCGTCAGCCAGAATTTACCCAGATCGATGTGGAAACCTCCTTCATGACGGCCGAGCAGGTGCGTGAAGTGATGGAAGCCCTGGTGCGCAGTCTGTGGAATGACGTGAAAGGCGTGGAACTGGGTGATTTCCCCATCATGACCTTCGCTGAAGCTGAACGTCGCTACGGCTCTGACAAACCAGACCTGCGTAACCCGATGGAGCTGGTGGACGTTGCAGACCTGGTGAAAGCCGTTGAGTTCGCGGTATTTGCCAGCCCGGCTAACGATCCAAAAGGTCGCGTGGCTGCCCTGCGTGTACCGGGCGGTGCGGCGCTGAGCCGTAAGCAGATTGACGATTACGGCAACTTCATCAAGATCTACGGCGCGAAAGGTCTGGCCTATATTAAAGTGACCGAACGTGCGAAAGGTCTGGAAGGCATTACCAGCCCGGTGGCGAAATTCCTGAACGCGGAAATCGTGGAAGCGATCCTTGAGCGCACCGGCGCACAGGATGGCGACATGATCTTCTTTGGCGCAGACAACAAGAAAATCGTTGCTGACGCAATGGGCGCGCTGCGCCTGAAGCTGGGTAAAGACCTGTGCCTGACGGACGAGAGCAAATGGGCTCCGCTGTGGGTAATCGACTTCCCAATGTTCGAAGACGACGGTGAAGGCGGCCTGACCGCAATGCACCACCCGTTCACCTCGCCAAAAGACATGACGGCGGCAGAGCTGAAAGCGGCACCGGAAGATGCGGTAGCAAACGCGTATGACATGGTTATCAACGGCTACGAAGTGGGTGGCGGTTCCGTGCGTATTCACAGCGGCGAAATGCAGCAAACCGTGTTTGGTATTCTGGGAATCAACGAGCACGAACAGCGCGAGAAATTCGGCTTCCTGCTGGACGCCCTGAAATACGGTACGCCGCCACACGCGGGTCTGGCATTCGGTCTTGACCGTTTGACCATGCTGCTGACCGGCACCGACAACATTCGTGATGTTATCGCCTTCCCGAAAACCACGGCTGCGGCCTGTCTGATGACGGAAGCCCCAAGCTTTGCCAACCCGGCCGCGCTGGCTGAGCTGGGCATTCAGGTGCTTCCGAAAGCTTCAAAAGAGATTTCGGAGAACGAATAATATGCAGTATAAGCGTCCCGTTTCGGTTCTGGTTGTCATTTATGCAGAAGATACGAAACGGGTGCTGATGTTGCAGCGGCGCGATGACCCTGATTTCTGGCAGTCGGTTACCGGCAGCCTGGAAGAGGGGGAGACCGCGTCGCAGGCCGCCGCGCGCGAAGTAAAGGAAGAGGTCACCATTGACGTTGCTTGCGAGCAACTGACCCTGAAGGACTGTCAGCGCACGGTGGAGTTTGAAATTTTTAGCCATTTACGTCATCGCTATGCGCCGGGTATTGAGCGCAATACGGAATCGTGGTTCTGTCTCGCGCTCCCCCATGAACGGGAGATCGTGTTTACCGAACACCTGACCTACCGCTGGGTGGATGCGGCGGATGCCGCTGCACTGACCAAATCGTGGAGCAACCGGCAGGCGATTGAAGAATTTGTAATTAACGTAGCCTGAAAAGGCGCGCTCTTTGAGGAAATTTTTATGGCAGGTCATAGTAAGTGGGCCAACACCAAACACCGCAAAGCGGCACAGGATGCCAAGCGCGGTAAGATCTTCACCAAAATTATTCGTGAGCTGGTTACAGCGGCACGTCTGGGCGGCGGCGATGCGGCGTCTAACCCGCGTCTGCGCGCGGCAGTGGATAAAGCCCTGTCCAACAACATGACGCGTGACACCCTGAACCGTGCTATCGCACGTGGCGTAGGCGGTGATGAAGACGCGAACATGGAAACCATCATTTATGAAGGTTACGGTCCTGGCGGTACGGCGGTGATGGTTGAATGTCTGTCCGACAACCGTAACCGTACCGTAGCGGAAGTGCGTCATGCCTTCAGCAAATGCGGTGGTAACCTGGGCACTGACGGCTCCGTGGCCTATCTGTTCAGCAAAAAAGGCGTCATCTCCTTCGAGAAAGGCGACGAAGACGTAATCATGGAAGCGGCGCTGGAAGCCGGTGCAGAAGACGTTGTGACCTATGATGATGGCGCAATCGACGTCTACACCGCGTGGGAAGAGATGGGCGCAGTACGTGACGCGCTGGAAGCGGCGGGTCTGAAAGCCGACAACGCTGAAGTCTCCATGATCCCGTCAACCAAAGCGGACATGGATGCGGAAACGGCACCTAAACTGCTGCGTCTGATCGACATGCTCGAAGACTGCGACGACGTGCAGGAAGTGTATCATAACGGTGAAATCTCTGATGAGGTTGCAGCGACTCTCTGATGAGAGCGTATAAACCGTTTACGGGAGACGCGTGATGTCGATTATCCTCGGGATTGACCCCGGCTCGCGCGTCACCGGTTATGGCGTCATCCGGCAGGTAGGGCGCCAGTTAACCTACCTTGGCAGCGGCTGTATTCGGACCAAAGTGGACGATCTGCCGTCGCGCCTGAAGCTAATCTATGCGGGCGTGTCGGAGATCATCACCCAGTTTCAGCCCGACTTTTTTGCCATCGAGCAGGTCTTTATGGCGAAAAACGCCGATTCAGCGTTAAAACTGGGTCAGGCACGGGGCGTCGCCATTGTTGCGGCGGTGAATCAGGATCTTCCGGTGTTCGAATACGCAGCCAGACAGGTCAAACAGACCGTCGTGGGGATTGGTAGCGCGGAGAAAAGTCAGGTGCAGCATATGGTGCGCACGCTCCTGAAGCTTCCCGCGAACCCGCAGGCAGACGCCGCCGATGCGCTGGCGATAGCCATTACCCACTGTCATATAAGCCAGAACGCGGTTCAGATGAGCGAATCGCGGCTTAATCTGGCGCGAGGCAGGTTACGATAATGACAAATCAGGCTGGATGTTTATCCAGCCTTTTTTTATTATGTCGGCAGTTAATTTCTTCCAGAACGCAGGAGCGTCACGTGATAGGCAGACTCAGAGGCATCATCATTGAAAAACAACCCCCGTTAGTGCTGCTGGAAGTCGGTGGCGTGGGCTATGAAGTCCATATGCCGATGACCTGCTTCTATGAGTTGCCGGACGCGGGCAAAGAGGCGATTGTCTTTACCCAGTTTGTGGTGCGTGAAGATGCCCAGTTGCTGTATGGCTTCAATAACAAACAGGAACGGATGCTGTTTCGCGAGCTGATCAAAACCAACGGCGTCGGGCCGAAGCTGGCGCTGGCTATTTTGTCCGGCATGTCCGCTCCACAGTTCGTCAATGCCGTTGAGCGCGAAGATCCTGCTGCGCTGATTAAACTCCCGGGTATCGGCAAGAAAACCGCGGAGCGTCTGATTGTCGAGATGAAAGACCGCTTTAAAGGTCTGCATGGCGATCTGTTTACGCCAGCCGCTGATCTGGTGCTTACCTCGCCGGGCGCACAAGCCTCTGACGATGCAGAACAGGAAGCGGTTGCTGCGCTGGTGGCGCTGGGATATAAACCTCAGGAGGCCAGCCGGATGGTGAGCAAAATTGCCAAACCGGATGCCAGCAGTGAAACCCTGATTCGTGAAGCGCTACGCGCGGCATTGTGAGGTAAAGGATGATTGAAGCAGATCGCCTGGTATCGGCAGGCACCCTTCAGGCAGAAGACGTGGTGGATCGCGCCATCCGCCCGAAACTGCTTGATGAGTATATTGGCCAGCCGCAGGTTCGTTCTCAGATGGAGATCTTCATCCAGGCGGCAAAACTGCGCGGCGATGCACTCGATCACCTGCTGATTTTTGGCCCTCCCGGTCTGGGGAAAACCACGCTGGCGAACATTGTCGCCAATGAAATGGGCGTTAACCTGCGCACAACCTCTGGCCCGGTGCTGGAAAAAGCGGGCGATCTGGCGGCAATGTTGACCAACCTTGAACCGCATGACGTGCTGTTTATCGATGAGATCCACCGCTTGTCGCCGGTCGTGGAAGAGGTGCTCTATCCGGCGATGGAAGATTACCAGCTGGACATCATGATCGGTGAAGGTCCGGCAGCACGTTCCATCAAAATCGATCTGCCTCCGTTTACCCTGATTGGCGCGACGACGCGCGCCGGGTCATTGACCTCTCCGCTTCGCGATCGTTTTGGTATCGTTCAGCGTCTGGAGTTCTATCAGGTTGCGGATCTTCAGCATATCGTTGGCCGCAGTGCCCGCTATATGGGGCTGGAGATGAGCGAGGAAGGGGCGTTTGAGGTAGCGAAGCGCTCGCGGGGGACGCCGCGTATTGCGAACCGCCTGTTGCGTCGCGTACGTGACTTTTCCGAAGTAAAGCACGATGGCACGATCTCGGCTGAGATTGCAGCGCAGGCGCTGGATATGCTGAATGTGGATGCCGAAGGCTTTGACTACATGGACCGTAAGCTGTTGCTGGCGGTACTGGATAAGTTCTTTGGCGGTCCGGTCGGACTGGATAACCTGGCGGCAGCGATTGGTGAAGAGCGCGAGACAATTGAAGATGTGCTTGAGCCGTATCTGATCCAGCAGGGTTTCTTGCAACGTACCCCGCGCGGTCGTATGGCAACGGTGCGGGCGTGGAACCATTTTGGTATTACCCCGCCAGCGATGCCGTAGCAGAGGTTCCCTCTCCCGGGTGGGAGAGGGGAGAGGCGATCAGCTTGCAGGCTTCTTCATCATACTGAAGATAAACAGCAGCGCCGCACACAGCACCACAGACGGGCCGGCAGGGGTATCGTAGAACGCCGAGAAGGTTAACCCTCCCGTTACCGCAATCATCCCGATGATAACCGCGACACCGGCCATTTGCTCCGGTGTACGGGCAAAACGACGCGCAGTGGCCGCGGGGATAATCAGCAGGGAAGTGATGATCAGCGCGCCGACGAATTTCATCGCCACACCAATGGTTAACGCCGTCACCAGCATCAGCAACAGCTTCACGCGCTGCAACTTCACGCCGTCGACAAACGCCAGATCCGGGCTGACGGTCATCGCCAGCAAATTACGCCACTGCCAGAGCAGAATACCCAGCACGACCACCACACCAGCGGCGATGGAGATCAGATCTTCAGGCGTCACGGCCAGCAGGTCACCGAACAGGTAGGCCATCAGATCAACACGAATGTTCGACATCAGGCTCACGACCACCAGACCCAGCGACAGGGCGCTGTGGGCCATAATACCAAGCAGCGTATCGATGGCGAGGTGAGGGCGCTTTTCCAGCCATACCAGCCCTGCGGCCAGCAGCAGCGTGACCACAATCACCGCGTAGAAGGGATTCACGTCCAGTAACAGGCCAAAGGCAACGCCCAGCAGAGACGCGTGTGCCAGCGTATCGCCAAAATAGGACATTCTGCGCCACACCACAAACGAGCCCAGTGGGCCCGCGGCACAGGCAAGCATAATCCCGGCCAGCCAGCCGGGCAGTAACAGTTCAATCATGAGTGTCCATTTCCCCGGCGCAGGACAATTCGTCCCTGTAAATCATGGCGGTGATTGTGATGATGGCGATAAATTCCCAGCTGCTCAGCGCCGCGAGGGCCGAACATGGAGATGAATTCAGGGTGCATTGACACCACTTCCGGCGTGCCGGAACAGCAGATGTGATGGTTAAGGCACAGCACTTCGTCGGTCTTGGCCATCACCAGATGGAGATCGTGGGAAACCATCAGCACCGCACAGTTGAGTTCGCGGCGTAGCTGGTCGATTAAATCATAAAGTGCGACCTGACCATTGACGTCCACACCCTGCGTCGGCTCATCCAGCACCAGAAGCTGTGGGCTGCTCAACAGGGCGCGGGCAAGCAATACGCGCTGGGTTTCACCCCCGGACAGTTTCTGCAGCGGGGCATCAATCAGATGGCCTGCCTGCACGCGTTTCAGCGCCGGAAGAATATCGGCTTTATGTGTCCCGGGGCGCAGACGCAGGAAGCGGCTAACCGTCAGCGGCAGCGTGGCGTCGAGGTGGAGTTTTTGCGGCACATAGCCGATGCGTAATTTTTCCTCACGGCGGATAATCCCTTCGTCAGGTGTTACCAGACCCAGCACCACGCGCACCAGGGTGGATTTCCCTGCGCCATTGGGGCCGAGCAGCGTCAGAATTTTGCCGGGTTTCAGATCCAGCGACACGTCAGAGAGGACGCGGCGTTGGCCAAATGAGACCGAAATATTGTCGAGAGAAACCAAAGTTGTCATGTCAATTTAAGCTTGCAGAAGTCAACGAATGTTATAATATCACATCCCACGCATTCATTACGATGATTAGTCGCATTATGTTACATAAAAATACGCTTCTTTTCGCAGCATTATCCGCTGCCCTTTGGGGTTCAACAGCACAAGATGTTAACGCTGCTGTTGTCGCTTCGCTTAAACCGCTCGGTTTCATTGCTTCCGCGATTGCAGATGGGGTTACTGACACCCAGGTTCTGCTCCCTGATGGGGCTTCCGAGCATGATTATTCCCTGCGTCCATCCGATGTAAAACGCTTACAAAACGCGGACTTAGTTGTCTGGATTGGTCCAGAGATGGAAGCGTTTATGCAGAAGTCGGCAAAACAGGTGCCGGGCGAAAAACAGGTCGCCATTGCCGAACTCCCGGGCGTGAAACCGTTGCTCATGAAAGGGGCTGACGACGACGGTGATGAACATGATGCCGGACACGCCGACGGCGAAAAAGGTGATGGGGATCACCATCACGGCGAGTACAACATGCACCTTTGGCTATCCCCAGAGATAGCGCGGCTTTCGGCGGTTGCAATCCATGACAAATTAGTGGAACTTATGCCGCAAAGTCGAGCCAAACTAGACGCCAACCTGACGGATTTTGAGGCACAATTAGCCGCAACCGATAAGCAGGTGGGTAATGAGCTCGCACCGTTGAAAGGAAAAGGGTATTTCGTTTTTCATGACGCCTATGGCTATTACGAGAAACACTACGGCCTGACCCCGCTGGGGCACTTTACCGTCAACCCTGAAATTCAACCTGGTGCGCAGCGTTTACATGAAATCAGAACACAGTTGGTTGAGCAGAAAGCGACATGCGTTTTTGCTGAGCCACAGTTCAGGCCAGCGGTCGTAGAAGCCGTGGCCAGGGGAACATCCGTGCGCATGGGAACCCTTGACCCGCTAGGAACGAATATCCAGTTGAGCAAAGCGAGCTATTCGCAGTTTCTCAGCCAACTGGCGAACCAGTATGCGAGCTGCCTGAAAGGAGATTAACGAGGAAGTGAATACGTGCAACAGATAGCCCGCTCTGTCGCCCTGGCATTTAACAATCTGCCTCGACCCCATCGCGTTATGCTGGGGTCTCTTACAGTTCTCACGTTAGCGGTCGCCGTCTGGCGGCCCTATGTTTACCATCCGAGTTCTGCCCCAATCATCAAAACCATCGAGCTTGAGAAGAGCGAGATCCGCTCTCTCCTCCCTGAGGCCAGTGAACCTATCGACCAGGCGGCTCAGGAAGATGAAGCCATCCCGCAGGATGAGCTGGACGATAAAACCGAGAATGAAGCGGGGATCCACGAATATGTCGTTTCGACGGGTGATACGTTAAGCAGCGTTCTGAACCAGTACGGTATCGACATGGGAAACATCAGCCAGCTGGCGGCGGCGGATAAAGATCTTCGTAACCTGAAAATTGGTCAACAGCTCTCCTGGACGTTAACCGCTGATGGCGATCTGCAACGCCTGACCTGGGAGATGTCCCGTCGCGAAACGCGCACCTACGATCGCACTGCAAACGGTTTCAAAATGACCAGTGAAATGCAGAAAGGCGACTGGGTGAACAGCGTGATGAAAGGGACCGTAGGCGCAAGCTTTGTCTCCAGCGCGCGCGATGCGGGGCTGACCAGCGCCGAAATCAGCTCGGTAATCAAAGCCATGCAGTGGCAAATGGACTTCCGTAAACTGAAGAAAGGCGATGAATTCTCCGTTCTCATGTCCCGTGAAATGCTTGACGGCAAGCGCGAGCAGAGCCAGCTGGTGGGCGTGCGTCTTCGCTCTGATGGCAAAGATTACTACGCCATTCGTGCTGAAGACGGTAAGTTCTACGACCGCAGCGGTACCGGGCTTGCGAAGGGTTTCCTGCGCTTCCCGACGGCTAAACAATTCCGTGTCTCATCCAACTTTAACCCGCGCCGTCTGAACCCGGTCACCGGGCGTGTTGCGCCGCACCGTGGCGTTGACTTTGCCATGCCGCAGGGGACCCCTGTGCTGGCTGTGGGTGATGGCGAAGTGGTGATTGCAAAACGCAGCGGTGCAGCCGGGTATTATGTCGCGGTGCGTCATGGTCGTACCTACACCACCCGCTATATGCACCTGCGTAAGCTGCTGGTTAAGCCGGGACAGAAAGTGAAACGTGGCGACCGTATCGCGCTCTCCGGGAATACCGGGCGCTCTACCGGGCCGCATTTGCACTATGAGGTGTGGATTAACCAACAGGCAGTGAACCCGCTTACGGCGAAACTGCCGCGTACCGAAGGCCTGACAGGTAAAGATCGTTCCGATTACCTGGCGCAGGTGAAAGAGGTGATTCCACAGCTGCGCTTTGATTAAGCCCTCTGTTTTGTGAAAAAGCCGGCCTCAGTATGTGCCGGCTTTTTGTTTTGTGCGCGAGCGGCTGCCTCGCTACACTATCTGAATGAAATTTTGCGTCACCAGACCCTGGAACCAGCATGGAAACCCAAAAAAACAATATTGAGTACATTCCTGAGTTTGAAAAATCTTTTCGCCACCCGCGCAACTGGAGTGCCTGGCTTGGCGTTTACGCATTTGCGGGGATTGCGATGTTACCTGCCTCGGTTCGCGATCCGGTACTGGGAAAAATAGGCCGCCTGGCGGGCCGGTTTGGTAAAAGTGCCCGTCGCCGTGCGCAGATTAACCTCCTGTACTGTTTCCCGGAGAAGAGTGACGCCGAGCGCGAAGCGCTGATTGACGACATGTATACGACCGCGCCGCAGGCCATGGCAATGATGGCCGAACTGGCGCTCAAAGGGCCGGAGAAAGTTCAGACGCGTGTTGACTGGAAAGGGCTGGAAATCATCGAAGAGATGCGCCGCAACAACGAGAAGGTGATCTTCCTCGTTCCTCACGGCTGGGGCGTGGATATTCCTGCAATGCTGATGGCGTCACAGGGGCAGAAAATGGCGGCAATGTTCCATAACCAGGGCAATAAGATCTTTGATTACGTCTGGAACACCGTGCGTCGCCGTTTTGGTGGCCGTCTGCATGCGCGTAATGATGGCATCAAACCGTTTATACAGTCCGTGCGTCAGGGCTACTGGGGTTACTATCTGCCGGATCAGGACCACGGCCCCGAGCACAGTGAATTTGTGGATTTCTTCGCGACGTATAAAGCCACGTTGCCGGCGATTGGCCGCCTGATGAAAGTCTGCCGTGCGCGCGTCATCCCGCTGTTTCCGGTATACGACGGGAAAACCCATCGCCTGAGCATTGAAGTGCGTCCACCTATGGATGATTTACTGACGGCGGACGATCACACCATTGCGCGTCGAATGAACGAAGAGGTCGAGATTCTGGTGGGACCGCATGCTGAGCAATACACGTGGATACTGAAGTTGCTCAAAACACGTAAGCCCGGTGAAACAGAGCCGTACAAACGCAAAGAGCTTTACCCGAAGAAATAAGCAGAAATAAAAAAAAGCCCGCTTCGAAAAGAGCGGGCTTTTTAACAGGGGCGTACTTACTCGACGGTCAATACGCGAGTGGTATTGGTCGAGCCGATGGTGCTCATCACGTCACCCTGAGTCACAATCACGATATCACCGGAGACCAGATAGCCTTTGTCGCGCAGCAGGTTCACGGCGTCGTGGGCAGCCGCGACACCGTCGTTGGTGCTGTCGAAGTGAACCGGCGTGACACCGCGATACAGCGCCGTCAGGTTCAGCGTACGCTCGTGGCGAGACATGGCGAAGATGGGCAGACCGGAGCTGATACGGGAGGTCATCAGCGCGGTACGGCCAGATTCGGTCATGGTGATAATCGCCGTTACGCCTTTCAGGTGGTTAGCGGCGTACATGGCAGACATCGCAATCGCTTCTTCCACGTTGTCGAACTGCACGTCCAGACGGTGTTTAGAGACGTTGATGCTTGGGATCTTTTCAGCACCCAGGCAAACGCGTGCCATCGCGGCTACGGTTTCAGCAGGGTACTGGCCGGCTGCGGTTTCTGCAGAAAGCATTACGGCATCGGTACCGTCCAGCACGGCGTTAGCCACGTCCATCACCTCTGCACGGGTCGGCATTGGGTTGGTGATCATGGATTCCATCATCTGGGTTGCGGTGATCACGGCACGGTTAAGCTGACGTGCACGGCGGATCAGTGCTTTCTGGATCCCCACCAGCTCAGGGTCGCCAATTTCCACGCCCAGATCGCCACGGGCAACCATCACCACGTCAGAGGCCAGAATCACGTCATCCATCGCGTCCTGATCGCAAACGGCTTCCGCACGTTCCACTTTAGCAACGATTTTGGCATCACAGCCCGCATCACGTGCCAGACGGCGCGCGTAGTTCAGGTCTTCGCCACAGCGTGGGAAGGAGACGGCCAGGTAGTCAACGCCAATCAGCGCAGCGGTCACGATATCTGCTTTGTCTTTATCGGTCAGCGCTTCGGCTGAGAGGCCACCGCCGAGTTTGTTAATGCCTTTGTTGTTTGAGAGCGGGCCCCCGACGGTGACTTCGGTGAATACCTTCATCCCCTGAACTTCCAGCACTTTCAGCTGAACGCGACCATCGTCGAGCAGCAGGATATCGCCAGGCACAACGTCAGCCGGCAGACCTTTATAGTCGATCCCAACTTTTTCTTTATCGCCTTCGCCTTTACCCAGGTTGGCATCGAGCAGGAATTTGTCGCCGATATTGAGGAAGACTTTACCTTCTTTGAAGGTTGAAACACGAATTTTTGGACCCTGCAGGTCCCCGAGGATAGCAACATGACGACCAAGTTTGGCCGCAATTTCACGCACTTTGTCGGCACGTAATTTATGGTCTTCTGGCGTACCGTGAGAGAAGTTCATACGCACCACGTTGGCACCCGCGGCGATAATTTTCTCGAGATTGTTATCGCGGTCAGTGGCCGGGCCTAAGGTGGTTACGATCTTGGTTCTGCGAAGCCTTCTGGACATGTAATACTCCGTTGACTGAAACAACTTTGGTGTTGCGTGAACATTAAATCGGCCTTCATCTGCTGCAAGGCAACAGAGAGAGGACCGAATGCCGTAAATCGTTACATCGTAGTTATTAAACTATTTAGGGAACATCGCTTTTCATAAGCAATTCTTTATCAAAACGCGATTCCTTAAGCGCTTCCTTGACACGCTTCAAGTTATCTCTGAATTTTGCGCCACGACGGAGGGTGAAACCGGTTGCCAGCACGTCAATCACCGTGAGCTGCGCCAGACGGGAGACCATCGGCATATACATGTCGGTGTCTTCCGGGACGTCAAGGGTGATGGCGAGCGTTGCTTCTCTTGCCAGCGGCGTGCCCGCCGTCGTGAGGGCAATAACCATGGCATCGTTTTCACGCGCCAGTTGCGCCAGCTCCACCTGGCTTTTGGTGCGCCCGGTGTGCGAAATGAGTACCACGACATCATCTTCACTGCAATTCATACAGCTCATGCGTTGCAGGACAATGTCATCGGAATAAATGACCGGGACGTTAAAGCGGAAGAACTTATTCATGGCGTCATGCGCCACGGCCGCCGACGAGCCGAGGCCAAAGAACGCAATGCGCTTGGCCTGGGTCAGTAAATCTACCGCACGGTTCACGGAATTCATATCCAGGGACTGGCGAACGTGGTCAAGCGTAGCCATGGCCGACTCAAATATTTTTGCCGTATAGGCATCAACACTGTCGTCTTCATCCACATTGCGATTAACATAAGGCGTGCCGTTTGCCAGACTTTGTGCAAGATGCAGTTTAAAATCAGGAAAGCCGCGCGTTTCAAGGCTACGGCAGAAGCGGTTAACCGTCGGTTCGCTGACGCCTGCCTCCTGCGCCAGAGCGGCGATGCTTGAATGAATCGCCTGAGCAGGAGCAGCAAGAATGACTTCGGCCACTTTTCGCTCGGATTTGCTAAGGTGTTCCAGTTGGAACTGGATTTTTTCCAGCATGTTCATTATTAACAGGGCGCTCATGGGTGGAAACGATTTCATTAATTCATGAAATCCTGATTCGATTTAGCCGATATTACCCCTGTGGCTTCCATAAAGGGTAACAGTCGACAAGATAATGTTGTTGTTTTTTTTCATTACTTGATCGGTGTCGGGTTTTGTTATGACCCTGTAGTTCAAAGAATCAACGCTTTTTGCGTGATTCCGCCACCACACGCGTCTGACGGCGAAAAAATCGCGGTATCGCACGCGAGGTTAAGCGCTAATGGTTTCGGGAATGACGTAAAAGCAGTACAGTGCAACGTAATAAAATTACAACGATACCTGGCAGAAGTACCAGGTGATCCAACTGAGGAGAATGACATGGCGGTAACGCAAACAGCCCAGGCATGTGACCTGGTCATTTTCGGCGCGAAAGGCGATCTTGCACGCCGGAAATTGCTGCCTTCCCTGTATCAACTGGAGAAAGCGGGCCAAATTCATCCGGATACGCGTATCCTGGGCGTTGGGCGCGCCGACTGGGACAAGGAAGCTTATACCAAGGTCGTACGCGAGGCGCTCGAAACGTTCATGAAGGAAAAGATTGATGAAAGTTTGTGGGATACCCTGAGCGGACGTCTTGATTTCTGTAACCTGGACGTGAACGACGTCAGCGCGTTTAACCGTTTAGGCGCGATGCTGGATCAGAAAAACCGTGTCACCATTAACTACTTCGCCATGCCACCAAGCACTTTCGGTGCAATCTGCAAAGGTCTGGGCGAAGCGAAGCTGAACGCTAAACCGGCACGCGTGGTGATGGAGAAACCGCTGGGGACCTCTCTTTCAACCTCCCGCGAAATTAACGACCAGGTCGGCGAGTACTTCGAAGAGTGCCAGGTCTACCGTATCGACCACTATCTCGGTAAAGAGACGGTACTGAACCTGCTGGCGCTGCGTTTTGCCAACTCCCTGTTTGTGAATAACTGGGACAACCGTACCATCGACCATGTGGAAATCACCGTGGCCGAAGAGGTAGGTATCGAAGGCCGCTGGGGTTACTTTGACCAGGCCGGTCAGATGCGCGACATGATCCAGAACCACCTGCTGCAAATCCTTTGCATGATTGCCATGTCTCCACCGTCTGACCTGACGGCGGACAGCATCCGTGACGCTAAAGTGAAAGTGCTGAAGTCACTGCGTCGCATCGATCGCTCAAACGTGCGTGAGAAAACGGTACGCGGCCAGTACACCGCAGGGTTTGCTCAGGGTAAAAAAGTGCCGGGCTACCTGGAAGAAGAGGGCGCCAACAAGGCGAGCAATACCGAGACGTTTGTGGCGATCCGCGTGGATATCGATGACTGGCGCTGGGCGGGTGTTCCGTTCTACCTGCGTACCGGTAAACGTCTGCCGACCAAATGCTCTGAAGTGGTCGTTTACTTCAAAAACCCTGAACTCAACCTGTTCAAAGAGTCCTGGCAAGAGCTGCCGCAGAACAAACTGACCATTCGTCTGCAGCCAGACGAAGGGGTGGACATCCAGATCCTGAACAAAGTGCCGGGCCTGGATCACAAACATAACCTGCAGACCACCAAGCTGGACCTGAGCTACTCCGAAACGTTCAATCAGACGCACCTTGCCGATGCTTACGAGCGTCTGCTGCTGGAAACCATGCGCGGTATCCAGGCGCTGTTCGTGCGTCGTGATGAAGTGGAAGAGGCGTGGAAATGGGTCGACTCCATCACCGAAGCCTGGGCTGCGGATCAGGATGCGCCGAAACCGTATCAGGCGGGCACCTGGGGGCCTGTCGCGTCCGTCGCGATGATCACCCGTGATGGACGCTCCTGGAATGAGTTTGAGTAAAATAATCAGCTGCCTCTTAGGTGTTATTTTACCGGTAACATGATCTAACACAGCTCGTGGCACAATTTATAAACTTTTAAGCTCCGCGTGGATTCACCCGCGGAGCTTTTTTTATTACACTGCCGGAAGTGATTTTGCCCCTGAGCTCCGGACAGCAAGCGTTTCAGCGTTGTTAATAATCGCCAGCGACTTTGTAAACTCCCGAGCCCGGACAGATAAATTAGAGGAGCTTTTATGAATCCGACATTGTTACGCGTAACACAACGCATTATTGAGCGCTCGAAAGAGACCCGTTCTGCCTACCTCGCCCGGATTGAACAGGCCAAAAGTAATACCGTTCATCGCTCACAACTCGCCTGCGGTAACCTGGCGCACGGTTTCGCCGCCTGCCAGCCCGACGATAAAGCCTCGCTGAAAAGCATGCTGCGTAACAATATCGCCATCATTACCTCCTACAACGACATGCTTTCTGCGCATCAGCCGTACGAAGTGTATCCGGAGATCATCCGTAAAGCGCTGCACAGCGTCAATGCGGTAGGCCAGGTCGCGGGCGGCGTGCCGGCCATGTGCGATGGCGTGACGCAGGGTCAGGATGGGATGGAGCTCTCTCTGCTGAGCCGCGAAGTGATTGCGATGTCGGCCGCAGTGGGCCTGTCTCACAATATGTTTGATGGCGCGCTGTACCTCGGCGTGTGCGATAAAATCGTCCCGGGGCTGGCCATGGCAGCGCTGTCGTTTGGTCATCTGCCTGCGATCTTCGTGCCATCAGGTCCGATGGCAAGCGGTCTGCCAAACAAAGAAAAAGTGCGTATCCGTCAGCTGTATGCGGAAGGTAAAGCAGACCGTCAGGCACTGCTGGAAGCGGAAGCCGCCTCCTACCATGCGCCGGGCACCTGTACTTTCTACGGTACGGCCAACACCAACCAGATGGTGGTGGAATTTATGGGGATGCAGCTTCCTGGGTCCTCTTTCATTCAGCCGGATGCGCCACTGCGTAAGGCCCTGACTGAAGCAGCTGCCCGCCAGGTAACGCGTCTGACCGGTAACGGCAACGCGTGGATGCCGCTGGGTAAAATGGTCGACGAGAAAGTGATCGTCAACGGTATCGTTGCGCTGCTGGCAACCGGCGGCTCAACCAACCACACCATGCATCTGGTGGCGATGGCGCGCGCGGCGGGCATCCTGATTAACTGGGATGATTTCTCGGATATCTCGTCTGTGGTGCCACTGATGGCGCGCCTGTACCCGAACGGCCCGGCTGACATCAACCACTTCCAGGCTGCCGGTGGCGTGCCGGTGCTGATGCGCGAGCTGCTGAAAGGCGGTCTGCTGCATGAAGATGTGAACACCGTGGCGGGCTTTGGTCTGCAGCGTTATACCCATGAGCCGTGGCTCAATAATGGTGAGCTTGACTGGCGTGAAGGTGCCACCGCCTCGCTTGACGCACAGGTTATTGCCACCTTTGAACAACCGTTTTCTCGTCACGGCGGCACCAAAGTGCTCAGCGGTAACCTGGGGCGTGCGGTGATGAAAACCTCCGCCGTACCGGAAGAGAACCAGATTATCGAAGCGCCGGCCGTGGTGTTTGAAAGCCAGCATGACGTTTTGCCTGCGTTTGATGCCGGTCTGCTCGACAAAGATTGCGTCGTTGTGGTGCGCCATCAGGGGCCAAAAGCGAACGGGATGCCAGAATTACATAAACTTATGCCGCCACTTGGTGTATTATTGGACCGCCGTTTCAAAATTGCGTTAGTGACCGATGGACGCCTCTCTGGCGCATCAGGTAAAGTGCCTTCTGCCATCCACGTGACCCCGGAAGCTTACGACGGCGGTTTGCTGGCGAAAGTTCGTGATGGAGACATGATCCGCGTCAACGGTCAGACAGGTGAGTTAACCCTGCTGGTGGATGACGCTGAACTGGCGGCACGTAAGCCACATATTCCTGACCTGAGCGCATCGCGCGTGGGAACCGGACGCGAAATGTTTGGCGCGCTGCGTGAGAAACTCTCCGGTGCGGAGCAGGGCGCAACCTGTATTACGTTTTAAGACGACTTGATTTTATCGATCTGGCGAGAGAAAACTCTGATGAAAAACTGGAAAACAAGTGCAGAAGCAATCCTGACCACTGGCCCTGTCGTGCCGGTAATCGTGGTGAACAAGCTGGAGCATGCTGTCCCGATGGCGAAAGCCTTGGTCGCGGGTGGTGTTCGTGTTCTGGAAGTGACCCTGCGTACCGCCTGCGCGATGGACGCTATTCGCGCTATCGCCAAAGAAGTGCCGGACGCGATCATCGGTGCGGGTACCGTACTGAACGCACAGCAGCTGGCTGACGTGACCGAAGCGGGCGCGCAGTTCGCTATCAGCCCTGGCCTGACCGAGCCGCTGCTGAAAGCTGCAACCGAAGGCACGATCCCTCTGATCCCGGGTATCAGCACCGTATCTGAACTGATGATGGGTTTGGATTACGGCCTGAAAGAGTTCAAATTCTTCCCGGCTGAAGCTAACGGCGGCACCAAAGCGCTGCAGGCTATTGCGGGTCCATTCTCTCAGGTTCGCTTCTGCCCGACGGGTGGTATCTCTCCGGCAAACTACCGTGACTACCTGGCGCTGAAAAGTGTCCTATGCATCGGTGGTTCATGGCTGGTTCCTGCGGATGCGCTGGAAGCAGGCGACTGGGATCGCATCACTAAACTGGCTCGCGAAGCGGTTGAAGGCGCGAAGCAGTAAGCGAAGACAGTATGAAAAACGGGCCTGCTGGCCCGTTTTTTTTATCCTGCAACCTTCACGTTCGCGGCGGCTGTTTTGGCTCTTGCCACAGCCTCATCCACGTTTTCACCGGTCGCTAGCGCCACGCCAAGGCGGCGCGTGCCGTCAATCTCCGGTTTCCCGAACAGACGAACCTGCAAGCCTGCACCCATAGCCCCTTCGACGTTATCAAAGGTGACGTTCTGGCTGGTTAATAGCGGCAGGATCACCGCCGAAGCCGCCGGGCCGTACTGACGAATGCCGCCAACGGGCAGGCCGAGGAAGGCACGCACATGCAGGGCGAATTCAGAAAGGTCCTGCGAAATCAGCGTGACCATCCCGGTATCGTGCGGGCGAGGGGAGACTTCACTGAAAATTACCTCATCGCCGCAGACAAACAGCTCCACGCCAAACAATCCGTGACCGCCCAGCGCCAGAACCACTTTACGGGCAATTTCCTGCGCACGTGCCAGCGCCAGATCGCTCATCTGCTGCGGCTGCCAGGACTCACGATAGTCGCCATCTTCCTGACGGTGGCCAATCGGATCGCAGAAATGGACGCCATCAACGGCGCTGACCGTCAGCAGCGTGATTTCGAAATCAAACTTTACGACACCTTCGATAATCACGCGACCGGCACCGGCACGTCCTCCCTGCTGGGCATACTCCCACGCCTTATCCAGAGTGCTGCTGTCGCGGATAAAGCTCTGTCCTTTACCGGAGGAACTCATGACGGGCTTAATGATGCACGGGTAGCCAATTTCGTCGACAGCCTGCAGGAAAGCGGCTTTATCGCCGGCAAAACGGTAGCCTGAGGTAGGTAAGGCCAGCTCTTCAGCCGCCAGACGACGAATGCCTTCGCGGTTCATGGTCAGTTTGGCCGCTTTTGCGCAGGGCACCACGTGCTGGCCTTCCTGCTCAAGGGCGATCAGCGTATCGGTGGCAATGGCTTCAATTTCGGGTACCACGAAATCCGGTTTCTCCTGCGTAATCAGCGTACGCAGGGCATCGCCATCCAGCATATTGATCACATAAGAACGGTGGGCGACATGCATGGCAGGTGCGTCAGCGTAACGATCCACTGCAATGACTTCCACGCCCAAACGCTGGCACTCAATGGCGACCTCTTTACCCAGTTCGCCCGATCCTAACAGCATCACACGGGTCGCCGCAGGTCGCAGCGCGGTTCCTAAACGAGTCATAACAATCCCCCTGAAAAAGTTGCGCGCATTATAAACGTAAACGTTTGCGTCTGTCTTGTTCAGGGCCCGAGAGCGGTCAAGAAATTTGCGCTTCTTTAGCCGTGGCAGACATTTCCTGACGCCTGCTCGCTTACGCTGGGAGACATATTCACCGTTAAGTGAGGGAAACCATGTCAGGCTGGCTAAATCAATTGCAATCCATGTTGGGACAGAAAACGTCGTCATCCGGCGAGCAGGGGCTGAGCAAACTCCTGGTACCGGGGGCGCTTGGCGGGCTGGCTGGACTGCTGGTTGCCAATAAATCCTCGCGTAAGTTACTGGCAAAGTATGGTACCGGAGCGCTACTGGCGGGCGGCGGCGCTATTGCGGGTACCGTACTGTGGAACAAATACAAGGACAGAGTGCGGACCGCGCACAGCGACGAACCCCACTTTGGTGAGCAGACCTCGCCGCTGGATCTGCGTACCGAACGGCTCATCCTGGCGCTGGTGTTCGCGGCGAAAAGCGACGGGCACATTGATGACCAGGAACGATCGGCGATTGAGCAGCAACTGCGCGAAGCCGGTGTCGAAGAAAAGGGCAGAGCGCTGGTGGCGCAGGCCATCGAACAGCCACTCGAACCGCAGCGTCTGGCGCAAAGCGTGAAAAATGAGGAAGAGGCGCTTGAGCTCTATTTTCTGAGCTGTGCCGCCATCGATATCGATCACTTTATGGAGCGCAGCTATCTCAATGCGCTGGGTGATGCCCTGAAGATCCCACAAGATGTCCGGGACGGGATCGAGAAGGATATTCAGGAGCAAAAACGGGCGTTACAGGGCTAACTGCCGCCGTCGCAGCCATGTTTCGCTTGCATCATGCGTGGGTTTTGCCAACCTTATAGGGTGTAAAACTCAAAAGAATGATGACATGCCACCGAAAGCCCGACGTACTCCTTATGCGATCACCACGCATGGCGATACGCGTATAGACAATTATTACTGGCTGCGGGACGACTCCCGTTCCCGGCCAGAAGTGCTCGACTACCTGCACGAGGAAAACGACTATGGCCGCAAGGTCATGTCCAGCCAGCAGGCGTTGCAGGATCAGCTGTTAAATGAAATGGTGCAGCGTATCCCCCAGCGCGATATTTCCGCGCCCTGGACCAAAAATGGCTATCGATATCGCCATATCTACGAACCTGGCAACGAGTATCCCATCTACCAGCGACAGTCGGTGTTATGCGCCGAATGGGATGAGTGGGACATCCTGCTGGATGCCAACCAGCGCGCCGCCCATAGCGAGTTTTATACCCTCGGCGGCATGTCCATCTCCCCCGATAACACCATTATGGCGCTGGCGGAGGATTACCTCTCCCGTCGTCAGTACGGTTTGCGTTTTCGCAATCTGGAAACCGGTAACTGGTATCCGGAAATGCTGGATAACGTTTCGCCGGACTTTGTCTGGGCGAATGATTCCGAAACGGTCTACTACGTCAAAAAGCATGCCTCCACGTTGTTGCCTTACCAGGTGTGGCGCCACACCGTTGGGACGGATTCTGCTGACGACGAATTGGTTTACGAAGAGAAAGACGAAACGTTTTATGTCAGCCTGCACAAAACCTCGTCCCGCCACTATGTGATTATCTTCCTGGCCAGCGCCACCACCTCTGAAGTTCTGCTTCTGGACGCCGAGCTACCTGATGCGCAGCCGCTGTGCTTCCTGCCGCGGCGTAAAGATCATGAATACAGCCTCGATCACTTCCAGCACAGCTTTTACCTGCGCTCTAATCGGGAGGGTAAAAACTTTGGCCTCTACAAAACCAAAGTACGCGATGAACGCAAGTGGGAAGTATTAATCCCCGCCCGGGAGCAGGTGATGCTCGAAGGGTTTACGCTGTTCACCGACTGGCTGGTGGTTGAGGAGCGCCAGCGGGGATTGACCAGCCTGCGGCAAATTAACCGCAAAACGCGGGAAGTGATCGGGATTGCGTTTGACGACCCGGCCTATGTTACGTGGATAGGGTTTAATCCTGAGCCGGAATCGTCGCGTCTGCGCTACGGCTACTCATCTATGACCACGCCCGATACGCTCTTTGAGCTGGATATGGACACCGGGCAACGTCAGGTGCTTAAACAGTCCGAAGTGAAAGGGTTCGATTCCGACAACTACCGAAGCGAGCACCTGTGGGTTACCGCCCGCGATGGCGTCGAGGTGCCGGTCTCGCTTGTTTATCATCGGGCGCATTTCCAGAAAGGTAAGAATCCGATTCTGGTTTACGGCTACGGCTCCTACGGCTCAAGCATGGACGCTGATTTCAGCAGCAGCCGGTTAAGTCTGCTGGATCGCGGTTTTGTGTTCGCCATTGCGCATGTTCGCGGCGGCGGGGAGTTGGGTCAGCACTGGTATGAAGACGGGAAATTCCTGAAAAAGAAAAATACCTTCAATGATTATCTCGACGTCTGCGATGCGTTGATTGAGCAGGGCTATGGCGATCCTGGGCTTTGCTTTGGTATGGGCGGCAGCGCGGGAGGATTATTGATGGGGGCCGTCATCAATCAGCGTCCCGAACGCTTTAAAGGGATTATTGCGCAGGTGCCGTTTGTCGATGTGGTAACGACCATGCTGGATGAATCCATCCCGCTGACGACCGGAGAGTTTGAAGAGTGGGGCAACCCGCAGGATGAGATCTACTATCGCTACATGAAAGAGTACAGCCCGTACGACAATGTAGAAGCGAAAGCGTATCCGCACATGCTGGTGACCACCGGATTGCACGATTCACAGGTGCAATACTGGGAGCCTGCAAAATGGGTGGCGAAACTGCGGGAACTGAAAACCGACGACAACCTGCTGCTGCTGTGCACGGATATGGACTCCGGTCACGGCGGGAAATCGGGGCGATTTAAATCTTACGAAGGCGTGGCACTGGAGTATGCGTTTTTGATTGGCCTGGCGCAGGAAACGCTGCCAGGCCGTGCGGAGCGTTAAGCTTCGCCAAGATAGTGCTTAAGCGTTAAACGCAGTTCCGGGCTCATCTTATCGAGGTTGTTATAGAGCCAGCGCAGATAGCCCGGATCTTTATCCGCAATATCGGAAACCGCCCGACCGCGGTATTTGCCAAAGGTGAAGGTAGTCAGCAACGCCGGACGCCCGGTAATGGTCGCCATATCATCAGGGGTCCAGCCGGAGTTATTCATAATATCAATGAGTAACGCGGCGGTGATGTAGCAGTCATACAGGGCGCGGTGATGGTGCAGACCCTCCGGCGTTCTGACGCTCAGCTTACGGGATTTGTACAACGCCATATTGCTGTACTTAATCCCAGGCCAGAGACGACGCGCCAGTTTCATCGTGCAAATCCATTCTCCGGGCATGTCGGGGAGCACCCGGCGGTCAAAACTGGCGTTGTGCGCGACGTACCACGGGCTACCGTAATAATGGGGTATCACCTCTTCTATCCACGGTTTGTCCGCCACCATCGATTCTGTAATACGATGAATAGCCATTGCCTGCGGGCTGATCGGGCGGTCGGGACGTACCAGATGGCTCATTGGGTTGACTATTTTTCCATCAATCACGTCGACAGAAGCCACTTCCACTATTCCGCCCTGAAGATCGCAGGTTTCGGTATCGATGACGCGCAGCATTGAACTCTCCTGAGCCTAAAACGCCTAGCCTAAAGGAATGATATCGCCTTGCCAACCCTGTCTGCCAAGAGATCCGGTCAATAGCAGTTCACCTTTGTCCGCGCGGACGATCAGCTGACCTGTTTCATCCCATAACGCGCTGCCGCCGCGCGCGTTCGCCATTAACACCGCAATGGCATATTTGTGTGCGAATCGCTGCAGGGTACTGATGGACTGCCGCCAGCGGCTATCTCCCACTGACTGGCAGCTGGTAAACAGCGTCGCCTGCGGGTCGAGATTTGGCGAATCAGCATGTGCATCGATGATCGTCAGCTGTTTATCACCCGGGATCAGGCTTGCACCGCGACCCTGAGGGTAGCGCAGGATGCTATGGCGAGAGGGGGTAAACAGGGCAAGGCCTTTCTGACGATGGCCATTCACGTCGAGCGGAAGCCCGGCAATAATAGTAATCCGGTATAATTTCGCGGCATTTAGCAACGGGGCCAGCTGTTTATCATCGGGAGGGGCGGGGAGCGTCGTTGTCCCTGGGCCAGTTAATGAGAGCTCCGGGAATACCAGCAAATCGCACTGCTGTCGTGCCGCTTCGGCAATGAAACGGAGATGGTGCGCGACATGTTCATCTACACTGTGGTGCAGCCCGGCATACTGGGCCGCAGCAATATTCCATTGTGACATCGTGACTTCCTTTACACAGAGTCGCAGTGATTTAAGAATACACCTAATTTAATCAGGGTTTTCTTATCCTGCCATATTCCGCGTAAGGAAGTGTAACGACTCGTTAAGCTTATTTAACTTTAGGTTCGTACGGTAAACGAGAAAGGTTAACTGAGGCGAGACGATGCGCAATTAAGCGTTCGCGAAACCAGTCGCGCAGATGAGCAGGTTGCTCACGTTCAACCACTTCAGCCACGATGGGCATGTTGTAACGCTCTTTAAATGCGACGCCAGCGGCAGCGAGATCGACATTCACTTTATCCATCTCGTCCTGAGGAAGGGCGGCCAGATTGATCTTCATTACCTTCTCCTTTTTAGACGGCGGCAACGTTACCGCGATTGCTCGACGATGACAAGCAGAGGTGGGATGATCCTCGACTCGCTTATTATACAGAGTTATTCTTTGCCATACAGGCATAACAAAAAGGAATGATTGCGATGGGTTTATCCTCTTCCCGCGCGGCAGGCGCACTGGTCTTTCTGGCCTCTTGCGTGATGTCACCCTCCGTGCTGGCGCACGCTCACCTTAAACAACAGACTCCGGCAGCAGATAGCCTCGTGACGGCACCGCGCACGCTGACGCTGACGTTTTCAGAAGGTATTGAGCCCGGTTTTAGCGGTGTGGTGTTGACGGATGCACAAAAGCAGACCATCAGGACCGGTGCCGTTAAACGCGACGAGAAAGACAAGACGCAGCTGAATGTGCCGCTGGATCGCGAGTTGACGCCCGGAACCTACCAGGTTGACTGGCATGTGGTGTCGGTAGACGGCCACAAGACAAAAGGCAGTTATCACTTTAGCGTGAAATAGCATGCTGGCGATGTGCTACGTAGGGCTGCGCTTTCTCCATTTCGGCGCGTTAATGCTTATTTTTGGCAATGCGCTGTATAGCGTCTGGTTTGCTCCTTCCTCTCTGCAACGGCTCATGTCCCGGCGTTTTCAGTCGCAGCAGAGAATGGCGGCGTTAATCAGCCTGGTGACAGCGCTCCTGATGTTTACGCTTCAGGGTGGGTTAATGGGGAATGGCTGGGGCGATGTCGTCAACCCCGACATCTGGCGTAGCGTGCTGGGGACGCAGTTTGGAAGCGTCTGGCTGTGGCAAATCATTCTCGCGGCCCTTACTGCCGGTACAGCATGGCTGGCTCCGCATAAAGGCTCACGGCTGTTACTGCTCGCCATGGGACAGTTTGTCCTGCTGGCGGGAGTAGGGCATGCGACAATGAACGAAGGCGCGGTGGGCGCATTACAGCGTCTTAATCACGCTCTTCATGTGTTATGTGCTGCAACCTGGCTTGGCGGATTACTGCCGCTGCTGTTTTGCATGCGTCTGGCGAAAGGGCAGTGGCAGCCTGCTGCAATCTACACCATGATGCGCTTCTCACGCGTGGGGCATTACGCCGTAGCAGGCGTGGTGCTTACCGGCGTTTTCAATGCGCTGTTTATTCTGGGTATCGATATTCCCTGGCAGACCCGTTACGTGCAATTTTTGTTGTTCAAATGTGCGCTGGTGGCTTTGATGGTGGTAATTGCGCTGGCAAATCGGTATTTTCTGGTGCCACGGTTTCGTGCGCAAAGCGGGCGAGAACAACAAATATTTATCAGAATGACACAAGCAGAAGTGGTGCTGGGTGCGCTGGTGCTGGCTACAGTCAGTCTGTTCGCGACCTGGGAACCCTTCTGACAAGGTTAACTATCCTATGAAAAAGACACTACTTTCTCTCATCTTACTGGCCTGCACGGGGAGCGCCCTGGCCGCACCACAGGTCATTACCGTCAGCCGTTTTGAAGTGGGTAAGGACAAATGGGCGTTTAATCGTGAAGAGGTGATGCTGACCTGCCGTCCGGGGCACGCCTTGTATGCGATTAACCCAAGCACGCTGGTGCAATACCCTTTAAATGATGTCGCAGAGCAGCAGGTCGCCAGCGGCAAAAGCAGTGGACAGCCAATCAGCGTTATTCAGATTGATGATCCCGCGCATCCAGGGCAGAAGATGAGCCTGGCACCGTTTATCGAGCGTGCAGACACGCTTTGTTAATCTTCGGGTTTCCAATAAAAAACCGCAGATGCTTGCGAAAGCACTGCGGTTTTTCACTTTTAATGATGCTCATACGCTTTTTTTCCGGCCGCTTTAACTGAGGACTGGAAAACCTGGCGTCGTCATCTATTCTTAAAAGGCAAGGCGACTTAGCCTGCATTAATGCCAACTTTTAGCGCACGGCTCTCTCCCAAGAGCCATTTCCCTGGACCGAATACAGGAATCGTATTCGGTCTCTTTTTATCTGATTGAAAGCAAACGATTTATTCCTTTCACCGGCTCTCTCAGAAGGGACACGTTCAGTGATCCGCCTTCAACCATATCACAAAACGGCAGGCGTAAGTCCAGCCCTTTTTGTCGGTTTTGTTAAATTTTTGTGCAGAGTTGAAGAAAGCTCTCAGCGCGCTTAAAAGCGTGATTTCACCTCAGCCTCAATGCAGTCAAGCAGTTCAAAGCGACGGCGATATTCCGCCCGTTTTTTACTGGCGATATCTTCCAGTGATTTACGCTCCATCTGTAACGGCAGTTGCCAGCAGAAGGGGGAGATTTTCTTACCGTCCAGACTCGCCCAGAATTCGTCATAGCTGGCATGGAAATGACGGCCTTTGCTCAGGCGGTAACGCAGTGCGCGGAAAACGTGTCCCTCATCACCAACAGCAAAAATTGCCCGGACGGATGAATGTGCGGCCAGCTGGAAAATCACTTCCATCAGCACGCGTTTTGGAAACAGGCCATGGCAGGCGCGGGTCGCCAGTTTAATGGCGTCATGCGAGACGTTGCGACGTGGCCCCTGAAGCCCACCAATCACCAGCACTCGCTGCCCGTTGCTGCGTGCGACGCTAAACGTCAGGCTTGCGAGCACGGTATTCTCGCTGTCGCGCAGCCACAGCGTGCTTTCACCTTCCCGCTCGGCTTTGCCGGCAGAGGAGGCACTCACGGTATACGTCGCGTCGTTTTTTGCCTGAAATTGCACTATCGTCTGCTCTTGCGGGCTGGTCAGCGCGTTGGCGAGGGTGATATTTTTCAGGCTATCAACCCAATGATAATGGCTGATGATAGCGTCAGCCCGATCGCCGGCCGTCAGGCCACGCATCAGATACTGCCGATGGGTTTTACTCGGTAAGGTAATTTGAGAGGCCAGCAGACGGTCAAAATCATCACGTCCTGAGAGCGTTTCCAGCACGCGATGGGTGGAAGACCAGAACAGGAGCGAGCGCAGCAGGAACTTCAGACGATACTCGCGCTTCTGCCAGATTGGACCCGGAACGCGTTTTCCTTTCACCAGCTCGGAAATGATATTTGTGCGATGCGGATAGAACACATCGTTGTGCAGGTGCATATTAGACACGTTAAGACCTCTCGTTTAATTCATGCCTTATTCTAAAGAGTCAGCAAAAAGGGATTAATAGCGCGCGGATCTTTATTTCCATTTGGTTTACCGTTCGTTTGGCTTTGTGAATGCTGCGCGTGTCAGCTGCAATTTCTGCTGCGTCTATACTTAAGCAAGGAGGTTTTATGTATCAGCGAATCGATGGTGGGAAGTGGCGGCACGTCTGGGTTGTCAGCGACATACATGGTTGTTATCAATGGCTCATGGATGAACTGAAACGCCGGCATTTTAATCCTTATGAGGATTTGCTTATTTCCGTAGGGGATGTAATTGACCGTGGCCCTGACAGTATTAAATGTTTACAGCTCATGAATGAAAAATGGTTTCGTGCAGTACGGGGCAACCATGAACAAATGGCTATCGACAGCCTTGATAATAATGATTTCACACTCTGGACAATGAATGGCGGAATTTGGTTTACCCGCCTTGAGCACACACAACAGCAGCTGGCGCTGACGTTACTTAATGCGTGTCGGGAACTGCCGCACATTATCGAGATAACCTGTGCAAACGGTTTGAATGTGATTGCTCACGCTGACTATCCCGCTGCGGAATACCGCTGGCAAAAACCCGTAAGCGCCCGGCACGTACTATGGGATCGCGACCGGCTGATGGGGTTTATGGTCGGGAAAGGGCAGGGAATCGGCGGTGCGGACCATTTCTGGTTCGGACATACGCCACTTGACCGGCGGTATGATTTTAATAACCTGCACTATATTGATACCGGCGCCGTTTTCGATGGTTACTTTACGCTGGCGCAGCTTCAGTAATAAATAACCCGCCTTCGGGCGGGTTCTCTTTAGGTCAGGCAAGACGCATGACCCAGGCATCGGATTGACTATCGTAATGCTCACGGTAAAGGACTGAGTGTTCGCCATCAAGTATTGCCGGTACGCTGGTATCGGCATCCCAGGCATCCAGTTGCATGCACAAATCCGGGTCGGATTTGCAGGGAATACTTAACGTTCGTTCGCCCTGTGCTTCGCCGCGCAATTCTGCGTCGTCGATTTCGAAAGCGCCAATACGCACGCTGGTTTTCGTCATATTGCTCTCCTGGTGTGTTATCAAAATCTGGTATGACCAGTATGGGCATCCATTTTTGATCGTAGACAAGGAGAGCAAAATCGCCAGTAAAAAAATGCGCTTTTTTCAGCCGGTGCGATCGTTACCGGTAAACAATCGCCCATCACGAACCAGCTCTCGCGGATAGCTGTTTTTCAGTCGCGAACCCACCTTTTTCGCCAGCCCTAACGGATAACCCTGATAGGTCACCACCACTTCATCATGCGATGGGGTGTTATCCGGATATACATCACGGCCCCGGTACCACTCTTCAGCTTCCTGGTGCGTCAGGGCGAACGTATTCTCGCTGCCGGCGAGGGCGATAACACCCTCATGCTGCCAGCGATAGCCTTTATTGTGCACTTCCGCCAGGCGGATCCCGATGCGGGAAAAACGTACCTTGCCGATAAGCGGCTCAATATTTGCCGGGAAAAGCCAAATCTCTTTATCGCGAATCCAAAGATGGCATGTGTCATCCCAGGCCAGCCCGACCTTAGCGGCGGCGGTAGTGACTTGCTCCGCCTCACGCCTTTTCATGGGGGCGAAGGGGAAATTGCCGACCTTAAACGTCGGGGCTGGCAGTGGCTCAACCGCCTGCGTTTTACGCAACCGTGCGACAAAAAAACCTTCGCAGTCATAAATCTGGGGGAAAACGTGCAGAAATCCTTCAGGCGTGACGGCTTCATTGGCTGAAGCGAACAAACCGTGTAACGGCAGGAACTCGACGGCATCAGGGTATTGCGACTTGAGCCACAGACAGACGTCCTCGTTCTCGTCACGGTTTAAGGTGCAGGTCGAATAAACCAATGTGCCACCGGGACGCAGGGCATGGAAGGCGCTGTCGATCAGTTCGCGCTGGGTGGCGGCAATCTCAAGGTTACTCTCTACAGACCAGTTTTTTAACGCATCAGGATCTTTACGCACCACCCCTTCGCCGGAGCAGGGCGCGTCCAGCAGGATGGCATCAAACGTTTCTGGCAGGGCTGCGCCAAATACGCGGCCATCGAAGTGCGTCAGGGCAACGTTATGGATCCCGCAGCGGCTGATGTTAGCGTGCAGAACTTTAACGCGACTGGCTGAAAACTCGTTGGCGAGAATGGCTCCGCGATTCCCCATCCTGGCGGCAATCTGCGTGGTTTTGGAGCCCGGCGCGGCAGCGACATCCATGACGCGTTCTGGCGCATTATCATCCGCAAACAGGGCGGCAACCGGCAGCATCGAGCTGGCTTCCTGGATATAAAACAGACCACTCAGATGTTCTGCGGTACTGCCCAATGGCAACGACGCTTCGTCATCCCGTTCAATCCAAAAACCCTCTGCACACCACGGTACTGGCGTCAGTTGCCAGTTATACGGCGAGACCAGAGCCAGAAAATCGGCGACGCTTATTTTCAGCGTGTTGACACGAATACTCCGGCGCAACGGTCGCTGACAGGCGGCGATAAAATCGTCTAACGAGAGGTGAGAAGGAAGCGCCTCGCGCATCTGCGCCAGGAATTGTTCAGGAAGAAATACGGAGTTTTGAGCCACGTGCACACCACAGGGAAAAGTTCAGGGGCGCAGTGTAACATAAAGGCTCCGGTGCGTTGACACCGGAGCCCTGAGATTAACGCGGCAGGGCAGTGCCCCATTCACGCCACTCTTTCGGCTCGCTTTCGAGCAGCAGGAAGTGTTTGCCCGGTTGCGCTTTCGGCACCAGCGGCGTCCCCGGTGGTGTAGCGAAAGCAATACCGCCACGAATGAACTGGTTGAAGGTGCCGGTTTTCACCACCCCACCCGTCAGACCGAAGTCCAGTGAATAGCCGGAGGCCAGCCAGAACACCGAGTTATTACGCACCAGGTGCTGGTAACGATCGCTGATGCGTAATGCCACCATCACGCGGTCAGAGAGCGTACCGAGCGTCAGGCCCGTCACTGTACCCACCTCAATCCCGCGGAACAGCACCGGTGTGCCGATGTTCAGCGAGCCCGCTTCCGGCACTTCCACCACAATGCTCAGGCCATCCAGATAGCGAGAGTCAGTGATCGTGGCTTCCTGCAGTTCAAAGTCACGGCGAGCATTCCCCTTACCAGGTTCGACGTTGATATAAGGCTGCAGGATAGTGTCGAGGTGCTCAACGCCAGCGGCCGAAATCTGTGGCGTCACCACCGAGAAGCGGGAGCCTGAGCGGGCGAAGGTTTGAACATATTCCGGGTAGAGCACGGCGGTGGCCTGCACCTCGTTACGGGCGGTGATAAGCGTCAGCTTCTGGATCTGTCCGATATCAATACCCAGATAACGGATGGGCATCCCTTCCGCCAGCTTTCCTGCATCAAAAGCATGCAGGGTAATCTGCCCGCCAACGGCACGGGCAGCGGTTTCAGACGGGAAGAGAATACGCTTATCGCCTTTACGCAGGTTTGCACCCGCACCGCTGAGGTTATCGAAGCTGATCGCTCCGCGCAGCGCACGTGAAAGCGGGGAGGCCTGCACGGTCAGCCCGTTACCGTTAAGCTGCACTTTCGCACCACCTTCGGCCCAGAACACGCTATTCGGGGTCAGCAACTTGCGATACTCCGGTTTGATATGCAGTTCGATATCAAACGCGTCCGCATGAGGGCGTACGGCAATCACTTCCCCGACCTCAAACTTACGGTACAGCACAACGGAGCCAGCCTGGACATCAGGAAGCGTCTCGGCGCTTAACGTCAGTGTCGTGGTTGGGAGATCGCTCATGCTGTTTTCAATCGCTTTGTCCAGGTTGGCATACAGCGGATAACTGTCGCGCACCGGGCCTTTATTGCCCGGTAAAATGCGGATCCCGCCGTTAACCCATTCGCTGGCGCTGGCACCGAGGAACTCAACGCCGTCGAGGCCAACCTTCACGTCGACGCGGCTGTTCACCACAAATTTACTGTCGCCATGGACAAGGTCGCTGTATTGCGGATCGATAGCCACCGAGAAGCTCACGCCGTTTTCAGAGAGCGTACGCTCCAGTACCTGGCCCACCTGGACGCCATGCAGAATCAGCGGCTGGCCGGCTTCGATACCGTAACTTTCAGGCGCGGTCAGTTTTACCGTTACGACGCCCGGTTTTTGCAGCAGCGCTTTATCTGCCGGCGCAACAACGAAACTGTTGCTGGGTTGACCTTCACCGGGGATCAGTTCAAACGTATTACCGGTCAGAAGATTGCTCAGGCTGGTATCGTTCAGAGACAGTTTTGGGCTGCGCATCTCGATGCGCGTTTTTTCACGCAGGAGATCAACCACGCTCGGGTCGACGGTCATCTCACCGGTCACGGAACCGCCTGGATTGAGCGTCATTTTGGTGAGCTGCCCAACCTGCAATCCCTGATACATAAGCGGTGTGGAACCCGCTTTCAGCCCTTTAGCGTCGGGCAGGGCGAGTTTGACGATCACGCCGCGCTGGCTGTGCGCCAGGTCAGCATACAATCCGAAGGTGTCATCTGCCGTGGCCGGGCTGGAGTTTTCCGGAGAGTCGAAGGCAACGGCACCGTTGACCAGTGCGGCCAGGCTCTCGAGCTTCACTTTGGCACCGCTCAGACTGAGATCGGCATCCACGCCGGAGACGTTCCAGAAACGACTGCCTTTTTTCACCAGGTTAGTGAAGCGGCGATCGATTAACACATCAATCGTCACGCCCTGTTTATTCGGGTTGATGGCGTAATCATAAACGCGACCTACCGGAATTTTACGGTAATAAACCAGTGAGCCACTGTTGAGGGAACCCAAATCCGGTGCCTGCAGATGGATCATCAGATCGCCGTTATTCAGTCGGTATTTTGGTTGGGTATCCAGCGCAACAAAGTGATCCTGCGGTTCACCTTTACCCGGCATCATGCCGATGTAGTTACCGCCAACCAGTGCATCCAGCCCTGAAACACCCGCCAGAGAGGCCTTAGGCGTTACCAGCCAGAACTGCGTTTCGCTGCGCAGCGCATCCTGCATATCGGACTTAATGCTGGCGCGGACCTGAATTTTATTCAGCCCTTTTCCAAGGCTGATGTCCTGAACGGTACCCACCTCAACCCCCTGGAAGCGGACAGGGGTTCGCCCGGCCACAATGCCGTCGGCAGACTGGAAGTCAATGGTGATGGTGCTTCCGCGATCTTCATAGCTCGTCCAGATAAGCCAGCCTGCAATCATCAGGGCGATGACAGGCAGCAACCAGAATGGAGAAATGCGGCGTTTTGTTTTAATTCTCGCTTCAGTCGGCGAAGCGGGCGTTTCCTGACTCATGTGCATCCCAAAGTAAGCGGCTATCCAGCCATTCCACAGCAAGAATAGTCAATATCACCGCGGAGCCGAAATAAAAAGCTGCGGGTCCCATTGTAAAAGCTAATAACTGGTCGCGATTGATCAGCGACATCATCAACGAAATCACGAACAGATCCAACATCGACCAGCGGCCAATCCAGGTGACGAATCGCAAAAGCAGAATTCGGGTACGTAAACCTTGCTCACATTTGAAGTGAATACTCAGGAGCAGGGTAAACATCACCACCACTTTGGTAAACGGCACCAGAATACTGGCGATAAACACAATTGCCGCCACCCCCACGTTGCTGTGGGCGAGGGAGATGATCCCGGAGAGGATGGTATCCTCCTGGCGCCCACCATTCACGTAAATGATGGAAATCGGCAGCATATTGGCCGGGATCAAAAAGACCAGCGAGGCAATCAGCGCGGCCCAGCATTTTTGCAGACTGTTGTTGCGCCGCAGTCTCAGGGGAATATGACACCGCGGGCAACGGCCACGTGGGTCGGGCAAGCCAGTATAGTGACACCCCAGACAGACCCGGAGACTTTCATCCGGTCGCGTGGCCGGGCGCTGAGGGTAAAAGCGCTCCCAGAGCTGTTCGACGTTCAGATGAATGAGTGTGAGGATGCTCAGCAAGACCAGACAAATAAATGCAAAGAGTCCGACCCCGGGCTGCAAGAATGCATAGTCCTGGACTTTTATGGACGCCACGCCGACGCCCACCAGGTAGATATCCAGCATGACCCACTCTTTCAGTTTGTCCAGCATCAGCAACACGGGGCGGAGATTCATCCCCAGAATGTTACCAAACCAAAGATAGGCAATGGCGGCGACCAGCACCAGCGGCGCGCCGACCGTACAGAAAAGCACCATGGCGGCAGTGAGCGGGTCGCCCTGGCGCGTCATCTGCCAGATCCCCTGCAGTACGTTGGCATCAATACGCACACCAAGCAGGTACAGCTTCAGCAGCGGTTCGCCCCAGGCAAACGGCATAAGAAGCAGCATGGTGATGGCCATCGCGGCGAGACGGGTCAGCGACCAGTCGCGTCCGTCGCGAATTTTAGCGTCGCAGCGGGGGCAAAAAGCACTTTCATGCGATTTCATCTTCGGCAACATAAAAAGCGTATCGCACTGCGGGCAACGCTGATAATGTGCACGAGGCAAAGCTTCGCTTACCGTATGGACAGTTATCTTTTTTGTCGGCGTAATTTTGGTTGTTTTTAAGGCCATCAGCTGCGCACAAATAAGTATTGTTGAACGTTATATTAACTCATGAACGGATTCATCTTGAGCATGAGCGCATTTAATGCTTATTTTAATAGGCTATGCGGTAATTTTGTAAGACAACTAAGTGATTGAATAATGAACAAAACAGAATTCTACGCGGATCTTAACCGCGATTTTAAGGCATTGATGGCGGGTGAGACCAGCTTCTTAGCCACTCTGGCAAATACTAGCGCATTGCTGTTTGAACGGCTATCAGACGTTAACTGGGCCGGTTTTTACCTTCTGGAAGGTGAAACGCTGGTGCTTGGCCCATTCCAGGGGAAAATTGCCTGCGTGCGTATTCCCGTAGGACGCGGTGTTTGTGGTACAGCGGTCGCGACTAATCAGGTACAGCGCGTCGAAGACGTCCATGCGTTTGACGGACACATTGCCTGTGACGCAGCCAGTAATTCTGAAATCGTTCTGCCTCTGGTGGTAAAAAATCAGATTATTGGCGTTCTGGATATCGACAGCACGGTCTTCAGTCGCTTCACAACCGAGGACGAACAAGGGCTGCGCGAGCTGGTGGCGAACCTCGAAAACGTTCTCGCCGCAACCGATTATCAAAAATTCTTTGCGAGCGTAGCAGGATAATCAACGGATAACGTAGCATTTACTGATAGCGTCATTATAATGACGCCTGTTCATGCCTGCGCTTGTTGGCAACGTCCGTTGTAATCAGGAAATTTCATGGAAAATCAACCTAAGTTGAATAGCAGTAAAGAAGTTATCGCATTTCTGGCCGAGCGTTTCCCACAGTGCTTCAGTGCTGAAGGTGAAGCTCGTCCCCTGAAAGTCGGTATTTTTCAGGATCTGGTGGCACGCGTTGAGGGGGAAATGAACCTCAGCAAAACTCAGCTTCGTTCCGCCTTACGTCTTTATACTTCGAGCTGGCGTTACCTGTACGGTATCAAAGCGGGCGCGACGCGTGTTGATCTTGACGGCAACCCTTGTGGTGAGCTGGACGAGCAGCACGTTGAGCACGCACGTAAACAGCTGGAAGAAGCCAAAGCACGCGTTCAGGCACAACGTGCAGAACAGCAAGCGAAAAAACGCGAAGCCGCAGCGGCAAACGGCCAGGAAGAAGCGCCTCGTCGTGAGCGTAAACCACGCCCAGCGCCGCGTCGTAACGATAATAACGATCGCAAACCGCGTGCTGACAAACCAGCAGCTAAAGCCCCGCGCGCCCCTCGTGAAGAGCCGCGCCATACGCCGGTTTCTGACATTAACGCCCTGAGCGTGGGTCAGGCACTGAAGGTGAAAGCGGGTAACAACGCAATGGACGCCACCGTACTGGAAATCACCAAAGATGGCGTTCGTGTACAGCTGACTTCTGGTATGTCAATGATTGTACGCGCAGAACACTTGTTGTTCTGAAACGGAGGCCAAGCCTGGCATGAACACTTTTTTTAAGCTCACCGCGTTGGCGGGCCTGTTTGCTATAACAGGCCATGCTTTCGCAGTGGACGATATCACGCGTGTTGATCAAATTCCGGTCCTCAAGGAAGAGACGCAGCACGCGACGGTGAGCGAGCGTGTGACCTCACGCTTCACCCGTTCGCACTATCGTCAGTTCGATCTCGATCAGGCCTTTTCGGCCAAAATCTTTGACCGCTATCTGAACTTGCTGGATTACAGCCATAACGTACTGCTCGCCAGCGATGTCGAGCAGTTCGCTAAGCGTAAATCCGGGGTGGGTGACGAGTTGCGTTCAGGCAAGCTGGATCTGTTCTACGATCTCTATAACCTGTCGCAAAAGCGCCGCTTTGAACGCTATCAGTATGCGCTGAAAGTGCTGGAACGTCCGATGGACTTCACCGGCAACGACACCTTTAATCTGGACCGCAGCAAAGCGCCCTGGCCGAAAGACGAAGCCGAGCTGAATGCGCTGTGGGATGGAAAAGTAAAATACGACGAGCTGAGCCTTAAGCTGACCGGCAAAGATGAAAAAGAGATCCGTGACACGCTGACGCGTCGTTACAAATTCGCTATTCGTCGTCTGGCTCAGACCAACAGTGAAGATGTTTTCTCACTGGCGATGACTGCTTTCGCTCACGAAATCGATCCGCATACCAATTATCTCTCGCCTCGCAATACCGAACAGTTTAATACCGAAATGAGCCTGTCTCTGGAAGGTATCGGTGCGGTGCTGCAGATGGACGATGATTACACCGTGATCAACTCAATGGTCGCCGGTGGCCCGGCGTCGAAAAGCAAAGCGATAAGCGTAGGCGACCGCATTGTTGGTGTGGGTCAAACCGGACAGAACATGGTCGATGTGATCGGCTGGCGTCTGGATGATGTGGTTGCGCTGATCAAAGGTCCGAAAGGCAGCAAAGTTCGCCTTGAAATTCTGCCAGCCGGTAAAGGCACCAAAACCCGTATCGTTACCCTGACGCGTGAGCGTATCCGCCTGGAAGACCGCGCGGTGAAAATGTCGGTGAAGACCGTGGGTAAAGAGAAGGTGGGTGTTCTGGATATCCCGGGCTTCTACGTCGGGCTGACTGATGATGTAAAAGTCCAGCTGCAGAAGCTTGAAAAGCAGAACGTGAGCAGCGTCATCATCGACTTGCGCAGCAACGGTGGTGGGGCGCTGACCGAAGCGGTTTCACTGTCCGGGCTGTTTATCCCGTCTGGTCCGGTGGTTCAGGTGCGCGATAACAACGGTAAAGTACGTGAAGATGCCGACAACGATGGTGTGGTCTATTACAAAGGCCCGCTGGTGGTCTTAGTCGATCGCTTCAGTGCTTCCGCGTCTGAAATCTTTGCCGCCGCTATGCAGGACTATGGCCGTGCGCTGATTGTCGGTGAGCCGACATTTGGTAAAGGTACCGTACAGCAGTATCGTTCTCTGAATCGTATCTACGATCAGATGCTGCGTCCGGAATGGCCTGCACTGGGTTCGGTTCAGTACACCATTCAGAAATTCTATCGTGTGAACGGTGGCAGTACGCAGCGTAAAGGCGTGACGCCAGATATCATGATGCCGACAGGCACGGAAGAAACTGAGACCGGCGAGAAGTTTGAAGATAACGCATTGCCGTGGGATAGCATTAACGCCGCGACGTACGTGAAAGCGGGTGATATGACGCAGTTTGGTCCTGAACTGCTGAAAGCGCACAACGATCGCATCGCCAAAGATCCGGAATTCCAGTACATCATGAAGGATATTGCTCGTTTCAATGCCCTGAAAGATAAGCGGAATATTGTTTCTCTCAACTACGCTCAGCGTGAGAAAGAGAACAACGAAGATGATGCAACGCGTCTGGCGCGTATCAACGATCGCTTCAAGCGTGAAGGTAAGCCTCTGCTCAAGAAACTGGACGATCTGCCAAAAGATTACCAGGAGCCGGATCCTTACCTCGACGAGACGGTGCATATCGCTCTTGACCTGGCGAATCAGGAAAAGGCGAAGCCCGCCGTGCAACCTGCACCGGCAAAATAATCCCCCAACAGGCACAAGAAATTGTGCCTGTTTCTTTTTGTTCCGCATTCTCCCGTCAGGCAAATTTCCAATTGTGTAAAGTTGTGTCTTTCTGGTGACTTACGCCCGATGGATGCTTGAAAATAGCCGTAATACCCATACGATGTGGGTAATCGCATAGTGCGCTTTGTTAAACTGAGGTTAAAAGAAAATTATGATGCGAATCGCGCTCTTCCTGCTCACCAACCTTGCGGTGATGGTGGTTTTCGGGCTCGTGCTAAGCCTGACAGGAATTCAGTCGAGCAGCGTTCAGGGTCTGTTGATTATGGCGCTGCTGTTTGGTTTTGGTGGCTCATTCGTTTCACTCCTGATGTCGAAATGGATGGCACTGAAATCGGTAGGTGGTGAAGTCATTGAGCAACCGCGTAACGATATGGAACAGTGGCTGATGAATACCGTGGCTCAGCAATCGCAGCAGGCGGGTATCGCCATGCCGCAGGTGGCCATTTACCACGCGCCAGATATTAACGCCTTTGCTACAGGTGCCCGTCGTGATGCGTCGCTGGTTGCCGTCAGCACCGGGTTGTTGCAGAACATGAGCCGTGACGAAGCCGAAGCGGTTATCGCTCACGAAATCAGCCATATCGCTAACGGCGACATGGTCACCATGACCCTGATCCAGGGCGTAGTGAACACCTTTGTTATCTTCATCTCCCGTATTCTGGCGCAGATCGCGGCAGGCTTTATGGGCGGGAACCGCGATGAAGGTGAAGAGAGCAACGGCAACCCGCTGATCTACTTCGCGGTTGCGACGGTACTGGAGCTGGTATTTGGTATTCTGGCCAGCATCATTACCATGTGGTTCTCCCGTCATCGTGAGTTCCACGCGGATGCCGGCTCGGCGAAACTGGTTGGCCGTGAGAAAATGATTGCCGCGCTGCAGCGTCTGAAAACCAGCTATGAACCGCAGGAAGCGACCAGCATTATGGCATTCTGCATTAACGGTAAATCAAAATCGCTGAGCGAACTGTTTATGAGTCACCCGCCGCTGGATAAACGTATCGAAGCGCTGCGCAGTGGTGAATACCTGAAGTAACGCTAAGAAGAGCAATGAGCCGGGCTGGTGATATCCGCCCGGCTTTTTTTATGCCTGTACTCTGGGCTGGGTAATGCGCAGCCCGCTGATGATGGCGGCGAGGGTGGCAAGGGCGCCCGCGGTGAAAAGTGCAACGTGGTTGCCATTTTGCCCGGCAAGATTAAACATCAGCGCGACCAGGGCCGCGCCGGTGCTTTGTCCCAGCAGACGTGCGGTGCCTAACATACCGCTGGCACCACCGCTGCGATGGCGCGGCGCTGAGGTGATGATGGTGTGGTTGTTAGGCGACTGGAACAGACCGAACCCTGCACCGCACAGGATCATGCGCCAGATGATATCCAGATCGGTGGGTGATGAGGGGAGTAGTGCGAGTGCGAACAGTCCCGTGGCCATGACGGCAAGCCCCAGCGCGCCAAGCAATCCGGCGTGGACGCGCTCAATCAAATACCCTGCCAGCGGCGCCATTACCATCGTCGCCAGTGGCCACGGCGTTAACAGCAGTCCGGTCTCGACTTCAGTACGTCCCACCACACTTTGCAGGAAGAAGGGCAGAGAGACCAGGGCCAGCATCTGGGCGCAGAATGAGCAAACAGAAGTACAAATCGAGAGAGAAAAAAGAGGAATACGCAGCAGGTCGACAGGCAGTAAAGGGACAGGGAGCGCGAGCTGGCGGCGTACAAAGAAGAAGCCAATCACCAGCAGCGCAATGAGCTCCGCGGCGGTAAGTATAAGGGACTGACCTTGTGCAAAGCCGCTCAGGGCAGTAATCAGCAGGCCAAAGGTCAGGGCATTCATCACTGCGCTGATAAGGTCAAAGCGTGGCATCGTGCTTTTGGGACCGTTCGCGGGAAGATAGCGCAGAGCAAAGAAGAGGGCCACAATACCCAGCGGTACGTTAATGGCGAATAACCACTGCCAGGACGCGACAGAGAGTATGGCCGCCGCAAGGGTTGGCCCGGCCGCAGACGAGACGGCGACAATAAACGAGTTTATCCCCATACCGCGTCCCAGATGACGCTGCGGATAGATTAAGCGGATCAACGCCGTGTTGACGCTCATCAGTGCCGCGCCCCCAAAACCCTGTGCTATGCGCGCAAGCGTCAGAGTATGCAGCGAATCAGAAAGGGCACAGAAAAGGGAAGTAAAGGTGAACACCAGCAGGCCGCATTGATACACCCGTCGGTAACCGAACATATCGCCCAGGAAAGAGAACGAGAGCAGTGAAACCACGATCGCTATCTGGTAGGCATTGACTATCCATATAGAACTGGCAGGGGAGGCATGCAGGTCGCTGGCAATGGTTGGCAGGGCAACGTTAGCGATTGCACCGTCTAGGACGGCCATTGAAATACCGATAACAATCGTGGCGATAGCGCCATACCGCTGGGGCAAAGGCAGGCCATCGGACAGGTTTTTTTCCATTAGAGATGAAAAGCTCAGTGTGAAATTATTCTCAGGGTAACTATTTTAGCATCGTTATTTCAGTTTTATGTCGCAGATTTGTAACGAAGTAAACGAGGATCGATTGCAGGTAACATGACGGGAATTTATAATAAAAACCGGTTCTGATTTTTATAAAACACTCTCTATGAGGTGGTAAATGGCAATTGCAGATTTGGATAAACAGCCAGATTCTGTTTCTTCCGTGCTGAAGGTGTTTGGCATCTTACAGGCGCTCGGAGAAGAGCGTGAAATTGGTATTACAGAGTTGTCGCAGCGTGTGATGATGTCGAAAAGCACCGTTTATCGCTTTTTGCAAACCATGAAGTCACTGGGTTACGTCGCACAGGAAGGCGAGTCTGAAAAGTATTCTCTGACGCTGAAACTGTTCGAGCTCGGGGCCCGTGCGCTGCAAAACGTGGATTTGATCCGCAGCGCAGATATCCAGATGCGTGAGATCTCTCGCCTGACCAAAGAGACTATCCACCTGGGGGCACTGGATGAAGACAGCATTGTCTACATCCATAAAATCGACTCCATGTACAACCTGCGCATGTATTCACGCATCGGTCGTCGTAATCCGCTTTACAGTACCGCGATTGGCAAAGTGCTGCTGGCGTGGCGCGATCGCGAAGAAGTGAAGCAGATCCTCGAAGGCGTGGAGTATAAGCGCAGTACTGAACGCACTATTACCAGCACTGACGAATTATTGGCCGTGCTCGACAAAGTACGTGAGCAGGGGTATGGCGAAGATAACGAAGAGCAGGAAGAAGGGCTGCGCTGTATCGGTGTGCCGGTATTTGACCGCTTTGGCGTTGTCATTGCCGGGCTGAGTATCTCTTTCCCGACCCTGCGCTTTTCTGAAGAACGTCTGCATGAGTATGTGGCGATTCTCCATACAGCCGCACGCAAGATTTCAGAACAAATGGGCTATAACGACTACCCGTTCTGATCCTTACAGGCATAAAAAACGCCGCACACAGTGCGGCGTTTTTTATCAATATCAATCGGGGTGATTAGCCGTTATCAATGACGACGGATGTTTTACGCAGAACCGGGCAGTTGGTTAAACCAATGATCCCGCTGTCTGAATGAATATATTGTGCCGTGCTCATGCCCTGCGCGGTCATGTATTTGCATTGAATACCTAATCCAGCGGCGTTTTCGGTGCTTCCCACAAGTACGCCATAGCCGGTTAACAGAAGGCCAACCCATACTACGGCCAGTGCAATAATTGTACGAATGATTAAATGCATCATTGCCTCTTTATCTTTGTTGTCATGCAGTAAGCCTAAACGGTTTACTCTATGAAACAAGTGCATGATTCTGAAAACGACCAGATGGCGGTACAGTTAGTCCTTGTTTAAGATAGCCGTGATAACCTGGTTATATCGGGCCTTTAGACGGAGTGTGGAGTGAAAAAAATACGCTGGGTGATTCTGATTATTGTGCTGGTAGCCTGTGTGGTGTTGTGGACGCAGACTATCAATGTGATGTGCGATCAGGATGTACAGTTTTTTAGCGGCGTTTGCGCAATCAATAAGTTTATTCCGTGGTAACACGCATTTTTTCTCAAGGTGATTTCCTTCCTTCGCACCAGTGGTAAGATAGACGTTTTTATTGAGGTGGTGAAATGGGTGAGTTACTGAATTCAGGGCTGCTAAATATGGCATCCCTGATGATCTCGTTGGTTGTTCTGCTGGTGGGGCTTGTCATTTGGTTTTTCGTAAACCGTGCCAGTTCCCGTACAAACGAGCAGATCGAACTGCTGGAAGCGCTGCTTGACCAACAAAAACGTCAGAATGCGCTGTTACGTCGTCTGTGTGAGGCTAACGAACCAGAAGAGAAAGCGTCGGCGAAAGACGCGGTTGCTGAAGACAACACTGAGCAGGATGACTTTATCCGCCTGGTGGCTGAGCGTTAATTTGTCTTATCCGGGAGGTGGCTGTGGTCTGGAAAAATCCCTGGTATGACCCCTCCCTGAAACATCACACACCGAACGGTTTTCGTAATACTGACCCCGTCGGGCATCAGCCCGGTGACGTTGATCGCTGGCGAAAAGCGCGCAAAGAAGCTGGCTTACCCCGCCCCCCGGCAAACGGATATGAGGAATTTATCCGCCAGTGGTGGCAGCCGGCAACGCTTAAGCAGCCGCAGGAAAATGGGGTATGGTGGCTCGGACACGCAAGCCTGTTGTTGCACATTGATGGCAACACCCTGCTGACCGACCCCGTTTTTTCTCGCCGCGCCTCTCCCTTACCTTTCCTCGGACCACAACGTAAAACGCCTCCCGCTCTGTCTGTCGAACAGCTCCAGCAGCTCGATGCAGTGGTTATTTCCCATAATCATTACGATCATCTGGATGACGCGACCATTCGCCGGATCCTTAAACGCTTCCCCGACGTAACTCTGTTTGTTCCCTTAGGTCTGGGAGACTGGTTTCGCCGCCGGGGGGCAAGACGCATTGTTGAGCTCGACTGGTGGCAGAGTTTCACCTGGCAGGGGATAACGCTGTCCGCCGTACCGGCGCAGCACTGGAGTATGCGCACGCTCTGGAACCGCAATCGCTCCCTGTGGTGTGGCTGGGTGTTTGAAGGGCGGCATCATCGTTTCTGGTTTGGCGGCGACACGGGCTATTCACCTGAACTGCTGCGAATACCGGAAAGGCTGGGTAAAATTAACGCCGCGGCGTTGCCCGTTGGCGCTTATGCACCACGGTGGTTCATGGCCGTACATCATATGGATCCGCAATCTGCCGTTGCGTTGTGGCAACAGTTGGGATGCCCACTGGCGTTTCCCATTCACTGGGGCGTGTTTGAACTGGCTGATGAATCGCTTGATGACCCCGTGCGAGAGTTAACTGCAGTCCTCGATAATTTAGCACCGGTTAATAATTCCTTCAGGATACTGAAAATTGGTGAATATTTATCCTTATAAACGAAGCGCTGGATTGTTGCATATATTCTGTATGTCTAAGGTCTAAAGAATGTTTTATTTTTATCGAAACGTTTTGCTTGCCTTGTTTTGATGCAGAGTCATAAAAATTTCATTATTTTGGTGCATAACATTCTTTATTAGCTGGTGCTTTTTAATACAGTTTAGCGTGAAGGATTAACATTGTATTTCCACTGTAACAATACAGGGGCGTTACAATGATTTAAGCATAAGTTTTCACAAATTGTTCTAACTCAATCAATGTAAGGGTTTTTCTTAGCGGGTTGCTGGACGCACTGGAATGATTGAGCTATGTTAAAAAAGTCTTAGATAACAGCGGTTGTGAAAGCAACGGCGAGTCTGTGTAAGTGAGCAGGGCTGTCCATATGTCATGCGCATAATTGTGCAAAAGCATACCGGCACAGTTCGAATTTGTGCGGCGGATCGAGACATGTTTAAAAATGGCTTGCCATATTAAACATAGTGTGTGATAACACGTTTTGGGTCAAACGAGGTACAGTTCTGTTTATGTGTGGCATTTTCAGTAAAGAAGTCCTGAGTAAACACGTTGTCGTTGAATACCGCTTCTCTGCCGAACCTTATATTAGTGCCTCATGCAGTAATGTCTCAGTTTTATCTCAGTAATGCCTGCGGGCTAAGAAAACACTCTAAGGAATTTTGCAAATGGCAAAGATTAAAGGTCAAGTTAAGTGGTTCAACGAGTCTAAAGGTTTTGGTTTTATTACTCCTGCTGACGGCAGCAAAGACGTGTTCGTACACTTCTCTGCAATCCAGGGTAACGGCTTCAAAACTCTGGCTGAAGGCCAGAACGTTGAGTTCGAAATTCAGGACGGCCAGAAAGGCCCAGCTGCAGTTAACGTAACTGCTATCTGATCGAACCACTGCTGACTGAAGCACGTAGTACTTCACTCTCAGACATAAAGCCTCGCATATAGCGGGGCTTTTTTATGTGCCTTATCTTTCAAAATATTACCATCCCCGCTCTTGTTAGTAACTTGTTGCAAAGCTACGAGGTTAGTAGCACTGTTTTCCCTCCCTCCGGCCGTCTTTTCCCGTTAAATCAGGGCGTTGTTTAACAGTCCTGGGGTTCAGGTGAAGAAGAAAATGATAACGACCGCCGGCAATTTCACGCCGGCGCGTTTTGCGCTGCTCTGTTTAGCCATTTTTTGCAGTCTGGCGTTTTTGCTGGGCCGCGTTGCCTGGCTGCAAATTATTAAACCTGACAACCTGGTCAAGCAGGAGGATATGCGATCGCTGCGCGAACTGCCGATTGATGCTCCCCGCGGAATGATCATGGATCGTGAGGGCCGGCCGCTGGCGGTCAGTGTCCCGGTCAGGGCCGTGTGGGCCGACCCAAAAACGGTGCTGGCAAAAGGGGGCGTGGGCTTTGACGATCGCTGGCAGGCGCTGGCGAATGCGTTACATCTCTCCCTGAACACCCTGTCATCACGGATAAACGCGAATCCACAGGGGAGGTTCATCTACCTTGCCCGGCAGGTGGATCCTGCTCAGGCAAAATGGATCGATAAGCTGAATTTGCCGGGTATCAATTTACGCGATGAATCACGCCGTTTTTATCCTGCCGGGCATGTGGCGGCAAACCTGATTGGTTTCACCAATATTGACGGTCAGGGTATTGAGGGGGTGGAGAAAAGTTTCAACAACCAGCTAACAGGCAAGCCGGGCGTCCGCCAGGTCAGAGAAGACCGTTACGGTCGCGTGGTGGAGAATCTGACGGAAGTCGCGCCGGTGCCTGCGCACAATATTCAGCTCAGTATTGATGAGCGCCTGCAAACCATCACCGAAGATGCGCTAGATAACGCAGTGGCCTGGAACAAGGCGGAGTCGGGGGCATCAGTGCTCATTAATATCCCCACCGGTGAAATCCTCGCGATGGCGAGCTATCCGGATTTCAACCCCAATAACCGCCAGGGCGCGACAATAGACGATTTTCGTAACCGTGCCATCAGCGATACGTTCGAGCCAGGTTCAACCGTGAAGCCGCTTGTGCTGATGACGGCATTGCAACAGGGGCTGGTGCAGCCTGACAGCGTCATTGACACCCATCCGTATATGCTTGACGGGCACCGCATTCGGGATGTGGGTTACTACCCTGAACTCTCGATGACCGGGATCCTGCAAAAATCGAGCGACACCGGCGTATCTCGCCTCTCGCTGGCGATGCCTGTTCAGCACCTGATTGATACCTACCGGAACTTTGGTTTTGGTACAAACACCGGGCTTGGCTTAACCGGCGAGAGCGCCGGTCTGTTACCCCAGCGTAAATACTGGAGCCAGCTCGACAGAGCGACCTTCGCCTTTGGCTATGGTCTGATGGTTACCCCCCTCCAGCTGGCGCACGTCTATGCCACCATCGGCGGCTTCGGGCTGGAACGGCCCCTCTCAATTACCCGTATCGATCCACCCGTTATTGGGCACAGAGTCATGCCGGAAGAGATTGCTCATCAGGTCGAGCATATGATGGAGAGCGTTGCGCTGCCGGGCGGGGGCGGCGTTAAGGCTGCGGTACGTGATTACCGTGTGGCGGTGAAAACCGGTACGGCGAAGAAAATCGATGATAGCGGCAAATATGTCGATAAATACGTTGCCTATACCGCGGGCGTCGCGCCTGCCAGCGATCCGCGTTTTGCGCTGGTGGTCGTGATTAACGATCCTCAAAACGGAGCGTACTATGGCGGCGCCGTCTCCGCACCGGTATTCAGCGAGATTATGGGTAACGTATTGCGTCTTGAGAACGTCAAACCCGATGGTCTGGCGCCTGATTCCTCGCACCTTATCGTCATGCGTTAACCCAGGCGTTTTATACCGGGGCGAATAGCGGTACACTTCGCCCTTTGATTTACGCCCCGGAGCTGCCATGTCCTTCAGTTGTCCCCTTTGCCACGCGCGTCTGACGCGATCAGAAAAAAGTTATGCCTGTCCGCAGGGACATCAGTTTGATATGGCGAAAGAAGGCTACGTGAATCTTCTGCCGGTGCAGCATAAGCGCTCGCGCGATCCGGGTGACAGTGCTGAGATGATGCAGGCACGCCGGGCATTTCTCGACGCCGGGCACTATCAGCCACTCAGAGAGGCCGTCGCGCAATTGCTGGAAGATAATCTGACTGACAGTGCAGCAGGCGTGCTGGATATTGGCTGCGGGGAAGGGTATTACACCGCGCGGTTTGCTGAGGTTGCACAAGAGAAGGGCGCGCAGACATTTGGTCTGGATGTTTCCAAAGTGGCTATCCGCGCGGCGGCAAAACGCTACTCCGGCGTGACGTTCTGCGTGGCATCGAGCCACCGGCTGCCGTTTGACGATGCCAGCATGGATGCGGTTATCCGCATCTATGCGCCCTGTAAGGCGCAGGAGCTGGCACGCGTTATCAAACCGGGCGGATGGGTCATTACCGTCACGCCAGGTCCCCGACATCTGATGGAGCTTAAAGGGCTTATCTATGATGAGGTTCGGCTGCATGCGCCACATTCTGAGCAACTGGCGGGCTTTACGCTGAAGCAGGAGCAGACGCTGGCCTACGAGATGAACCTGGCAGGGGAAGAAGCTGTAGCGTTGTTGCAGATGACGCCATTTGCATGGCGGGCGAAACCGAACGTGTGGGAAACCTTAGCGGAGCAAACAACGTTTCGCTGCCAGACGGATTTCAGTATCCACTGCTGGCAGCGCGAAGATTAACCGGCGAAATGTGCCCAGAGGATCTGGGCACCAATGCCAATCAGCACGATACCGCCCAGGATCTCGGCGCGTTTGCCCAGCAGGGGGCCAATAAACCGGCCAACCATCATTCCCAGCGTCGACATAATCAGCGTGGCACAACCAATGGCCAGCGCGGTCGCAATAATATTGACCTGCAGGAATGCCAGGCCCACACCGACGGCCATGGCGTCGAGACTGGTGGCGATGGCAGTGGTCACCAGCAGCCAGAAACCGTGGCGGTGCTGCGGCTCGTCTTCCTCATCGCCATTGCCACGAAAACCTTCAATCACCATTCGCCCCCCCAGAAATACGAGCAGCACGAAAGCGATCCAGTGGTTCCACTCCAGTATGAACTGGCTTGCCAGCATACCAAGACCCCAGCCGATGAGCGGTGTCAGCGTTTCGATAGCACCAAAGATAAGGCCTGTGCGAAGCGCTTCAGAGAATTTGGGTTTGTGCAGCGAGGCACCTTTACCGATGGAAGCGGCAAAAGCGTCCATGGACATACCGAAAGCAAGAAGAAGGGTTGCGGAGATATTCATTAAAGCGTCCAGACCGGGAGATATCCATATGACACATCACTGCCCCCAGTAAACAGCAGTTGATGTATCTATGGTCTCGCCTGACCGCCTTGCACAAATCTGTGCGGCAAACGGTCCGTACGTGCCACGTTTTTCAACGAGTATGTTGACACGTACATTTCCTGCGAACAGGAAATCAGCTACTCCCCAACGACGGGCGCAACCTTAACATATTTTGAGAATATAAAACAACAATGAAACGGCATTATTTCGTTAAGGTGTTGATAACGATTTTCATTTAGATTTATGCGTGAAAATAACGTTAATAAATATAAGAGAAATGACAGAATGGAATATAGCTTTGGCTATATCAGGTGCGCAAAATAAACGCAGAATATAGCCAAAGCTATGTGGTTAACTTACTGAGTTTTAGCATAAGTTTGTATATTCTTTCCAGGTCGTCAATATTCTTGACCCGAATAAGCAGCCGGCGTTGCTCTAATTGCATCACCAGTACACCGTCTTCCGATAAATTCATCTCTTTAATACGGTTATATTCTATCCATACATTGGCAAAGAAAAACCCGCGGCTTTTAAAAATGATTTTCGGAACACGGATCCAGAACAGATAAATCGCCATTAATGCCAGCGCACATAATAACCATGTGGTTAATATTGCACCATGACCGGTCACGTTGTTGTAAATTAGAATGACGATGAGACCGGCAAAGATAAACGCATCCACGCGGCCGCGTCGCAGAAGGGGCAGGGAGAGCAGCGTTTCGCCGTGGCGGCGGGGCATGATGAACTCGTCATAGATCGCATATGCCAGAAGGGCCACAATAAACAAAACCAGTACGATGTCCGTGACAGTCATTCATCCTCCAGATAAAAAAACCGGGGGCAAGCCCCCGGCGTATTACGTGATGTCTTACAGGCCCAGCAGACCGACAGCGTAGCCCGCGATACCGATGACGAAGAAGCCAACAATGATCCACAGTGGGTTAACTTTCTTACGCAGCAGCCACATACAGGCGAAGGTCAGCAGCAGCGGTACCAAACCCGGCATCAGCTGGTCCAGAATCGTCTGCACGGTGGTAACACGGGTCTGACCATCCTGACCGGTGATGGTGGACACCACCAGCGGGATATTCACGTGCGTCCACTTGTTAACCAGTGCCCCCATGACAAACAGGCCGAGGATTGACGCCCCCTCAGTCAGTTTCTGCAGGAAGCCGCCGCCCATATCCTTAACGATGTCCACCCCTTTACGGTAACCGTAAGCCACACCGTAGTAACGGGTCAGCAGACGCACCGCGTTGAACAGGATGAAGAACAGCAGTGGCCCAAGCAGGCTTCCGCTCATGGCGATACCGGCACCCAGCGCCGCGAAGACCGGACGCACGGTACCCCAGAAGATCGGGTCACCGACGCCTGCCAGGGGACCCATCAGACCGACTTTGATACCGTTGATGGCACCATCGTCAATCTCTGCGCCGTTTGCACGCTGCTCTTCCATCGCCAACGTCACGCCCAGAACCGGAGCCGCCACATAAGGATGGGTGTTAAAGAATTCCAGGTGACGCTTAATCGCCTGACGGCGCGCTTCGTTGTTTTCCGGATACAGGCGTTTGATAGCCGGTACCATGGAGAAACAGAAGCCCAGCGCCTGCATACGTTCGAAGTTCCATGAACCCTGAAACAGGTTAGAACGGATGAACACGCCACGAATATCACCCGGAGTGAGTTTTTTCTCGGTGGTAGTTTTTGTCATATCAACCATTTCGCTCACCTGCTAGTCCAGTTCGTTATCGAGATCGTTATTACCAGCAGCCTGCGCTGGGGCACCCGCAACGCGGTTATATTTCGGGCTGAGCTGGATGTAGAGAATCGCCATCACTGCACCAATCACACCCAGCGCAACCAGGTTGAAGTTGGTGAACGCAGCAGTAACGAAGCCGAGGTAGAAGAACGGCATCAGGTAGCCTGCGCGCATCATATTGATAACCATCGCATAACCAACCACCACAATCATACCGCCTGCGATGTTCAGACCGCCGGTGACCACTTCTGGAATGGCGTTCAGCATGCTCTGTACTTCACTGGTACCGACGGAGATCGCAACGATAACGGCCGGGATCGCGATACGCATCGCCTGCAGGAACAGGGACGAGACGTGGATCCAGGAGAGCGCCGTCAGGTTGCCATTTTCGGCCGCCTTATCCGCCGCGTGCTGGAAGGCCACGGTGATAGTACGCACGATGATGGTCAGTACCTGACCTGCTGCTGCCAGCGGGATGGCCAGGGCAATACCTGCACCGATACTCTGGTGACCGGCAATAACCAGAACCGTAGAAATGATGGACGCCAGCGCGGCATCAGGCGCAACTGCCGCACCGATGTTCATCCAGCCCAGGGCAATCATTTCCAGGGTACCACCGATGATGATCCCGGTTTTCATATCACCCAGAACGGCACCAATCAACGTACAGGCCACCAGAGGGCGGTGGAACTGAAATTCATCAAGTACGGATTCCATACCCGCAATACACGCGACGATGAACACCAGCACAATCTGAAGAGTGGTAATCTCCATTGTACTTCTCCTATTACATAAGCTTTATGTGAAAAACCGGCGCGGGCTTATTTCCCAACTTTACCGATCAGATCCATCATTTTCAGTTTCTGATCCGTGGAAACCTTACGGGCTTCCAGTTCGATACCGCGTGCATTCAGCTTGTTGAATGCCTCGATATCTTTCGCATCGACTGAAATGGCGTTGTTGACCTGCGTTTTGCCCTGACGGAATGCCATACCACCAATGTTTACGGAGGTAATTTTCACACCGCCTTCAACCAGGCGTTCAACGTCTGTCGGGTTTGTGAACAGCAGCATCACGCGCTCGCCCGCATATTTCGGGTTGTTATAAACGCGGATCATTTTGGCGACATCCACCACGTGCGCGGTAACGCCAGGAGGAGCAACCTGTGTCAGAAGGGTTTTACGTACGGTATCAGCAGCAACTTCATCGCTGACGACAATAATGCGTCGAACGTTGGTCTCTTTGGTCCAGCGCGTTGCCACCTGGCCGTGGATTAAACGGTCATCGATACGGGCAAGGCCGATCACCATGTAATCATTCGGGCCCATGGGCTTCGCCGGGGCTGCGGCTTTTGGCGCCGCGGCCACTGGAGCAGGCTTCTCAACCGGTTGTGCTTTCAGCGCTTTCACGCCTTCGCGACCGGTTTCAACTGCCAGAGCGACCAGTTCATCGAAACTCGGATTGTCGTCGCGTGCCATGAAGGTTTCCACCAACATGGGGATATTCACCCCGGCGACAACTTCATAATGCTCTTTATCGACGACAATGCGGCTGGCAGCATTGAACGGACTGCCTCCCCATGTATCAACGAGAAACAGCACGCCTTTGCTGGTATCCAGTTTCTGCAGTTGAGCAGTGTACTTCTCAATCAGCGTTTCAGCGTTTTCACCGGGAACGAAATCGATCCAGCCGACGTTTTCCTGCTCACCCAACAGCATCTCTGCTGTTTTGAGTAACTGCTCTGCAGCCCAACCATGTGTGCCTATGACAATAGCAATGGTCACTTGCTACCTCCTTTTATTATCATTAATACGCCTGCCAGGCAGTCGCACTGTGAATCGTATCTGGCCAACCGAATCGATTCAGAAAAGGGTTAGAGTTAAAAAACTAAGACTTCCGCGAATTATTTTAGATAGTGAAAAAATAATTTATGTGATGAAGATCCGTAATTTAGCTATGGGTTACAGAATTATCTGTAAGGTAAAGCAGCTGTGTTACAGATCTTTGCAAAGGAACGTAAATCTTTGCTAAAAACGCATTGTCTCTGATATGTTTAGCCTCCGTTTAATTGTTCAGGAGTATAGGGCTACAGCCCACTATATGGACCGTCACCGACGTCAGTCATCCTCCAGGCCATTCCGCGCCTGTTTTACCGGCGATCCTCGCCACGTATCGACTCTGTCTGCCTCTGTTTTGCCCACGTTGAGTGGGGCACCGTTTGGTCATTCCGTTAGCAGGAGCGTTTCATGGAATTCTTAATGGACCCGTCAATCTGGGTGGGATTGCTCACGCTGGTCGTGCTTGAGATTGTTCTCGGCATTGATAACCTGGTGTTTATTGCCATCCTTGCGGACAAACTGCCGCCAAAACAACGTGATAAAGCGCGTTTGATCGGCCTCTCTCTGGCACTGGTCATGCGTCTGGCACTGCTGTCTGTGATTTCGTGGATGGTTACGCTGACGAAACCGCTTTTTTCCGTCATGGATTTCACCTTCTCCGGCCGTGATTTGATCATGCTGCTCGGGGGGATATTCCTGCTTTTCAAAGCGACGACAGAGCTTCACGAGCGGCTGGAAAATCGCCAGCACGATGATGGACACGGTAAAGGCTATGCCAGCTTTTGGGTCGTGGTACTGCAGATCGTGGTGCTTGATGCGGTCTTCTCACTGGATGCGGTGATCACGGCTGTCGGCATGGTGAACCACCTCCCGGTGATGATGGCTGCGGTGGTTATCGCGATGGCGGTGATGCTGCTGGCGTCTAAGCCACTGACGCGCTTTGTGAATCAGCATCCGACGGTCGTGGTGCTCTGCCTTAGCTTCCTGCTGATGATTGGTCTGAGCCTGGTGGCGGAAGGTTTTGGCTTCCATATACCAAAAGGCTACCTGTACGCAGCCATTGGCTTCTCGATCCTCATCGAGCTGTTTAACCAGATTGCACGACATAACTTTATCAAGCAGCAGTCTACCCAGCCGCTGCGTGCGCGTACGGCTGATGCGATTCTGCGTCTGATGGGCGGTCGCCGTCAGGTCAACGTGCAGAATGACAATGAAAGCCGTAACCCGGTTCCCGTCCCGGAAGGGGCATTTGTGGAAGAAGAGCGCTATATGATTAACGGCGTGCTCTCCCTGGCCTCCCGCTCGCTGCGCGGCATCATGACCCCGCGCGGTGAAATCAGCTGGGTCGATTCCCGCCTGAGCGTTGATGAGATTCGCCAGCAGTTGCTCTCTTCACCGCATAGCCTGTTCCCGGTATGCCGGGGTGAACTGGACGAGATCATCGGCGTGGTGCGTGCGAAAGAGATGCTGGTGGCGCTGGAAGAAGGGATTAACGTCGAAGCCGTCGCCGCCGCATCACCGGCGATTGTGGTGCCGGAAACGCTGGATCCTATCAACCTGCTTGGCGTCCTGCGCCGCGCACGCGGTAGCTTTGTTATCGTCACCAATGAATTTGGTGTGGTGCAGGGTCTGGTGACGCCGCTCGACGTGCTTGAAGCCATTGCCGGTGAATTCCCGGATGCGGATGAAACCCCGGAAATTGTCTCCGACGGTGACGGCTGGCTGGTGAAAGGCACCACCGATCTGCACGCGCTGCAGCACACGCTGGGTCTGGAAAACATCATCAACGATGAAGAGGACATTGCGACCGTGGCTGGGCTGGTTATTGCCGTTAACGGACAAATCCCGCGGACCGGCGATATCATTGAACTGCCTCCGCTGCAGATCACGATAATCGAAGCGAATGACTATCGCGTCGATATGGTGCGCATTGTTAAAGAGCAGTCGGCCCACGACGAAGAAGAGTAACTGAGCCTAGCGTAACGGCATCAGCGGAACGATATGCCCGTTACGCGGTGCTGGCGGAGACGAACTCTCCGCCAGCCATTGCGGAAATTCCCTCAGCGGCATAGGCTGCGCAAACAAAAATCCCTGCAGTACCTCTACCCCGTGATGACGCAAATACCGCGCCTGCTCGGGCGTTTCTACCCCTTCAGCCACCAGCTCAATGCTAAGCCGTTGTCCGAGCGCAATGATGATGTCCGTCACCGTGGAGTTCACAGCATCAGTGCCGATAGCGCTGGTAAAGGACTTATCAATTTTCAGCACGTCCGGATGCAGCTTTTCCAGCCACGAGAGAGAGCTATTGCCGGTGCCAAAATCATCAATGGCCAGCTTCACGCCCTGACGGTGTAACTCTCTTACAATGCGATAATCCACGTCCTGCAGCGCGTCACGCTCCGTCAGCTCCACAATTAGCTGCTGGGTGGGATGCGCGCTGAACCAGTAGCGGTTCAGGTCCTGAATGAGCGTTCCGTGTCGGAAATGGCTGGCGGCGGCGTTGATGCCAATGTGGAAGCCGGGCGTTGCCGGAAAATAGCCAATCTGACTCACCGTCTCGTTAATGACGTAACGTGTGAGAGGGATAATCAGGTTGTGCTCTTCGGCGAGCGGAATAAAAACGTCCGGGGAGATCCATCCCTGACGGGGGTTGTTCCAGCGCAGCAGGATCTCCACCCCCACGCATTTCTGCGTGCGGGCATTCAGCAGCGGCTGGCAAAACAGCTCGAATTCACGTGCGGCCAGGCCAAGGTTAATTTCCCAGGTAAAGCTCATGCGGTTCGCGGTCGCAAGCCAGGCGACGTAACCCATCAGGAGACTGAGCATCAGCGCCAGCGGCAGCTGAGAGGGCAAATATATCAACGCCAGCTCGCTGGCTCCCGGGCCACTGACGGTAATGGTGAACGGGAAATGGCTGGATTGCTGGCGCAGAACCCTCTCATCATCGTTTATTGTCAGCGAGTCGGAGACATTTTCACCGTAGCGCAGGTATTTATCCCCCACGGTCAGGGCCACGTCGGTGATAAGCGGGCGCTGTGGCTCCAGCATCAGGCGAGTGATGAGATCGATATTCACAATCTGCATCACACCATCTTCTCCGCTATCAGAAACCGGATACCACTGGATCAGGATCGGGCTTCCCTTAAGCAAGGATTTGTCGGTGGAGAGCACCAGCTTTGTTTCGGCGGACGGCAGGGCAGGCTGAATCTCTCGCAACGGGACGTCGCGATTGCCGAAAATACTTGAACAGTAAAGGATACCGTCTTTGACCAGTGCAATTGAGCGCACCGTTTGCAGTGAGGCCGCCTGTTTTCGTAACACTAAATGCGCCTGAGAGCAGGGCGCTCCGACCAGTGCCAGCAGCGGACTGCGCCCTTTTTCCAGCGGCAATAAGACGTTATCCAGCACGTTGACGGAGTGCGCCGCAAAGTTCAGGGTGTTTTGCTGATTTACGTTACGCTGTGAAATAAAGCGTATACCCAGCGTAATGATGAGCGTAAGAAGCGCAACCATCACGCAGACGATGACGCGTTTTCGGCGATACTTTTTTATGATCCTCTGCGCTGTTTGCATGGGAGGCCGCCCAATACGCCTTCAGCACCAAAAGCCGAGGCAACACAGCAAGTGTAGTGGGGAAATATTAAGTCGACGAGAAAGGGATAAAAATTCGCCCATCCGTGGAAGATGGGCGAGAGAGACGTTGAGGCGAAACGGTTAGTCGCACTGCACCTTTATCGCCAGTCCGCCGCGGGAAGTCTCACGATATTTGGCGTTCATGTCTTTACCGGTTTCGTACATGGTCTCGATAACCTTGTCCAGCGAAACGCGTGGCTCGCTGGTACGGCGCATGGCCATACGCGTGGCGTTGATCGCTTTTACCGACGCGATAGCGTTACGTTCAATGCACGGTACCTGCACCTGACCCGCAACCGGATCACAGGTGAGACCGAGGTTATGTTCCATACCGATTTCAGCCGCCACACAGACCTGCTCCGGGCTGGCGCCCAGCAGTTCTGCAAGACCGGCCGCGGCCATAGAACAGGCCACGCCCACTTCACCCTGACAGCCCACTTCAGCGCCAGAGATAGACGCATTCATCTTGTACAGCGCACCAATCGCCCCTGCTGCCAGGAAGTAGCGAATGTAGATATCAGGCGTTACGGGTTCAATAAAGTGATCGTAGTAGGCCAGTACCGCCGGAACGATACCGCACGCGCCGTTCGTTGGTGCAGTCACCACCCTGCCACCCGCGGCGTTTTCTTCGTTCACCGCCAGCGCAAACATGTTCACCCAGTCGACCACGTTCATCGGGTCGTTAGAGAATTTGTCTGTGGTGACCAGCATACGGCGCAGCGCAGAGGCGCGACGCGGTACGCGCAGTGGCCCAGGCAGTACGCCTTCGGTGTTCATGCCGCGATCGATACAGGCCTGCATGGTTTGCCACACGTTCGCAAAATAGTCTTCAATTTCTTTTTTGCTGTGCAGCGCCAGTTCGTTCTGCATCACCATGCCGGAAAGTGACAGACCGGTTTCATGGCAGTAGTCCAGCATCTCTTTGGCGGACTTGAACGGGTAAGGTACGTTCACATCACCCGTTGTATCTTTGCCGAAGTGTTCCTCATCAACGATAAAACCACCGCCAATGGAGTAATAGGTTTTGCTGTAGATCACTTTGTCGCCGCTAAAGGCGTGGATCTGCATACCGTTTTCATGCAGGGAGAGGTTATCGCTACGAAAACGCATGCCGTCATCATGCGGGAAATCCACTTCATGCTGACCGTTTGCCAGCAGCAGGCGGCCGCGCGTTTCCACGTCGCGGATAAATGCCGGAATGGCATCAATATCTACGGTATCCGGCATATTGCCCGCCAGACCCATAATAATGGCGATATCGGTGTGGTGGCCTTTACCCGTTAATGACAGTGAGCCGTAAACATCCACGGCGACACGGGTAACGCTTTCCAGTAATCCTTTTTCGACCAGATCATCGACGAACTGTTTACCGGCCTTCATCGGGCCAACAGTATGGGAAGACGAAGGGCCAATTCCCACTTTGAACATGTCGAATATACTAATCACTTTCACACTCCTGACAGGGTTACCGGGGTTCCAGTAACGATGTTATAACTGCGCATAGTGTAAGAGGGAAGACCGACCTCGGCTTAACTATTCACATGAATTAAACTAATGGTTAACGATGGTTTTGCTAATAGCGCGACGCCGATCGCAAACCTGGCAGAAGAGGGTGGAATGTAAAGTATAGTCAAGGCTTCAGGCCGATTTGCAGCGCCAGTTCACGAATGATGCCCGCCGTCATGCCCCAGACAAAATAATGCTGATACCAGGACAACCACACCCGGTGCGCATGACCCCGACGCTGGATATCCAGCGGATGATAACGCCCGAGCCGAAGGGCCTCTTCCAGCGGCATCTCAAACACCGCAGACACTTCATCGACGCTGGCGTGATATTGCAGATCGGGCGGGATAATGCCGACCACCGGTGTGACCTGAAAACCGGTCACGCTGTCGACCGGCGGCAGCACGCCGATGATCTCAACCGCCTCAGGCGGAATGGCGACCTCTTCCTGGGCTTCACGCAGCGCGGCGGCAATCAGCGAGGCGTCAGAACTGTCCACGGCACCACCCGGAAAGGCGACCTGACCGGCGTGCTTACGTAAATGTGGCGAACGCTGGGTGAGCAGCAGGCCCGGCTGCTCACGACGGACCACCGGGATCAACACCGCTGCCTGACGTTGATTCAGGGCTTCGCGGCTCACGTTGGGCCGCAAAAGTTGAAAGCGCGACAGAAAATCATCCAGCGTCAGGTTCTCTTTTTCCACCCGTCATTACTCCAGTTGTTTCAGGATACGGTTAACTTTATCAAAGGTTTCCTGATATTCCGCATCGACCTGGCTATCAGCAACAATTCCGCCCCCTGCGGAACAGTAAAGATGCCCGTTACAGGCGGTCAGCGTTCGAATGGTGATGCTGGTATCCAGCGTACCGCAGAGACTGATATAGCCAATGCTGCCGCACCAGGCGTTTCGACGATGCGGTTCCAGCTCATCGATTATTTCCATTGCCCGCACTTTAGGCGCGCCGGTTATCGAGCCCCCCGGGAACGCGGCGCGAAGCAGATCGCAGGCCGTGCGCGAGGCGGGCAGTTGCGCGGTAATGGTGCTGACCAGGTGATGCACCGCGGGGAACGGCTCGACGACAAACAGTTCAGGGACACGCACGCTTCCCGGTACGGCGACCCGGCCAATGTCGTTACGCATGAGGTCGACAATCATCAGGTTTTCAGCGCGATCTTTTAACGAGGCCGCCAGTTTTTCCGCCTGCTGGCGGTCGGCAACAGGATCGGCCAGCCGGGGAAGCGTGCCTTTAATCGGTCGCGTCTGAATAGTGCCATCGGCAAGATGAATAAAACGCTCGGGCGAGAGGCTCAGGATAGCGCCCTGTTCCAGGCGCAGAAATGCACTGAACGGTGCCCGGTTACTGGCGTTGAGGCGGGTAAATGCCTGCCACTCATCGCCTTCACAGGTTGCCTGAAAACGCTGGGCAAGGTTGACCTGATAGCAATCACCGCTCTGCAGATAGCCCTGAACCCGCTCAAACTTCGCGGCGTACTCCTGCACGGTCATGTTGGCGCGCCACGCAGAGGTCAGGTGGAAATCCGCTGTTGCGACGGGGACCTGTGCCTCAAGCCAGGCAAGCCGGGCGGACACATCCTGATGGCTGAGCAGAGAGACCGCCTGTTTGTGGTGATCGACGATTATTGCCCAGTCGTAAAGCCCCACCGCCATATCCGGCAGCGGAATGTCGTCCTGTGCAGTCTCCGGCAAGGTTTCGAAGCGGCGACCTAAATCATAGCCGAACAAGCCCAGCGCACCTCCCTGGAAGGGAAGGTCGGGATTTTGCGGGACGGTTAAGTCCAGCGCGTCCAGCGCCTGCTGAAGTAATGACAGCGGATCGTCCGTTGACTGCGTTTCGCCTGTCGTAGTCACATTCCCTTGTGTTATCAGGGTCTGCAGAGGGTCGGCAACCAGAATATCAAAGCGGCTATAGGGATGATCCGCATATCCGGAGTGCAGCAACATCGCAAAAGGAAGATGGCTGAGGCGGGCAAACCAGAATTCCGCGGCGTCTGAACGCCAGGGTAATGAAATGACTGTAGGGGGTAACGGGTTCATGTGTGGCATACTACCGGGCAGCGTGAAATAATTAGCGCGGATAATTTAGCAGGAGTTGACAATGTTTGCAGGTTTACCTTCTCTGAGCCATGACCAGCAGCAGAAAGCGGTTGAGCGTATTCAGGAACTGATGTCCCAGGGGATGAGCAGCGGACAGGCGATCACGCAAGTTGCTAATGAACTTCGCGCCACCCACACCGGCGAGCGGATCGTGGCGCGTTTCGAGGATGATGAAGAGGAGTAATCCGGCTTAAACCGCCGCGATAATCTTAATTTCGACTTTGTATTCCGGCTTCATCAGCGTCGCCTGTACGGTACACCGTACGGGCGCATGTCCCGCCACAACCCAGGCATCCCAGGCTTTATTCATCGCCGCAAAATCGTCTTTACTGGCAAGAAAAATGGTCGCATCCAGAATGCGTGATTTGTCGCTGCCTTGCTTTTCCAGCACGGCGTCAATCTGCGCCAGCGTATTCGCCGTCTGTTCGAAGGCATCTGCGTCGAGATTTTCCGGTACACCGGTGTAGTAGAGCGTCTGGTTATGGATGACCACATCAGACCAGCGTGCTTCGGCATCAATGCGCACAATTGTCATAAACATTTCCTCGTTATTTTCATGTCAGTCGGCAAGACTGCCATATTGTGTTCCCCTCGTCACTATTTGGGGTGGCACTGGAGAGGATGGGCTGACATAATCCCTGTGCAAAAATACAGTGAGAGAGCAACGTGGCAGACGATTTTTCCCCAGAAGGTCAGTTAGCACAGGCGATTCCCGGTTTTAAACCGCGTGAACCCCAGCGGCAGATGGCGCATGCCGTGGCCCGCGCAATCGACACCGCGCAGCCGCTGGTGGTGGAAGCCGGTACCGGCACGGGCAAAACCTACGCCTACCTGGCGCCAGCGCTGCGGGCTAAAAAGAAAGTGATCATCTCCACCGGGTCTAAAGCGCTGCAGGACCAGCTTTACAGCCGCGATCTGCCCACGGTTGCCAACGCCCTGAAGTATAAAGGTCGCCTGGCGTTGCTGAAAGGCCGCTCCAACTACCTCTGCCTTGAACGGCTTGAGCAGCAGGCGCTGGCGGGCGGTGATCTGCCGGTGCAGACGCTCAGCGATGTCATTATTCTTCGCGCCTGGGCCAATCAGACGGAGGAGGGGGATATCAGCACCTGCGCGAGCGTGCCGGAAGACTCTCCCGCCTGGCCGCTGGTCACCAGTACCAACGACAACTGCCTGGGGAGCGACTGCCCGCTGTATAAAGATTGTTTTGTGGTGAAAGCGCGTAAAACCGCCATGGATGCGGATGTCGTGGTGGTCAACCACCATCTCTTCCTTGCCGATATGGTGGTTAAAGATAGCGGCTTTGGCGAACTGATCCCGGAAGCAGACGTGATGATCTTCGATGAAGCCCACCAGCTTCCTGACATCGCCAGCCAGTATTTTGGCCAGTCGCTCTCCAGCCGCCAACTGCAGGACTTAGCGAAAGATTTCACCATTGCCTACCGCACCGAGTTAAAAGATACCCAACAGCTGCAGAAGTGTGCTGACCGCCTGGCGCAAAGTGCGCAGGATTTTCGCCTGCAACTGGGTGAGCCGGGCTATCGCGGTAATCTGCGTGAGCTGCTGGCAGACAAAAATATCCAGCGCGCGCTGTTGCTGCTCGATGATGCCCTTGAGCTCTGCTACGACGTCGCGAAACTATCGCTCGGCCGTTCCGCACTGCTGGATGCCGCCTTTGAGCGCGCCACGCTCTATCGGGCACGCCTCAAACGGCTGAAAGAGATAAACCAGCCGGGGTTCAGCTACTGGTATGAATGCACCTCCCGCCATTTCACGCTGGCCCTGACGCCGCTGACGGTAGCGGATAAATTCAAAGAGGTGATGGCGCAAAAACCGGGAAGCTGGATCTTCACGTCGGCAACCCTTTCGGTGAATGAGGATCTACACCACTTTACCGGGCGTCTGGGGATTGAACAGGCGGAGTCGCTGCTGCTGCCCAGCCCGTTTGATTATGAAAAACAGGCGTTGCTCTGCGTTCCGCGTAATCTGCCTCTGCCTAACCAGCCCGGTGCGGCGCGCCTGCTGGCGGCAATGCTCAGGCCGATGATCGAGGCCAACAACGGCCGCTGTTTTATGCTCTGCACCTCCCACGCGATGATGCGCGATCTGGCGGAGCAGTTCCGCGCCACCATGACTTTGCCGGTTCTGCTTCAGGGCGAGACCAGCAAAGGGCAACTGTTACAGCAGTTTGTCAGTGCCGGTAACGCCCTGCTGGTAGCCACCAGCAGCTTCTGGGAAGGGGTGGACGTGCGGGGAGATACCCTGTCGCTGGTGATCATCGATAAACTGCCGTTTACCTCACCGGACGATCCGCTGCTGAAGGCACGTATGGAAGACTGCCGTTTGCGCGGCGGCGATCCTTTTGATGAGGTCCAGCTACCGGACGCGGTGATCACCCTTAAACAAGGGGTAGGACGCCTGATTCGCGACACAGACGACCGCGGCGTGCTGGTCATATGCGATAACCGGCTGGTGATGCGCCCTTACGGTGCGACCTTCCTTGCCAGCTTGCCACCCGCGCCGCGCACGCGGGACATTAAACGCGCGGTTCGCTTCCTGGCAAACCCAACGGCGGAGTAATTTGCCCGTGAGTATGCTAAGATGCGCGCCATTTTGTGACTGACCATTGCGAGAGCGCGACGACTGATGCGAATTCTGGCTATTGATACCGCGACAGAGGCCTGTTCTGTTGCTCTGTTGAACGACGGTGCTATCTCTGCTCATTTCGAAGAGTGCCCACGAGAACACACCCAACGCATTCTGCCTCTGGTTAAAGAGATTTTAACCCGGGGCAACACCACCTTAACCAACCTCGACGCACTGGCCTTTGGCCGTGGCCCCGGCAGCTTTACGGGCGTACGCATTGGAATTGGCATTGCGCAGGGGCTGGCGCTGGGCGCAGAACTGCCGATGATCGGTGTTTCCACGCTGGCAACCATGGCGCAGGGCGCATGGCGCATGACCGGGGCAACGCGCGTTCTGGCGGCCATTGACGCCCGAATGGGAGAAGTTTACTGGGCAGAATACACCCGCGATGAAAACGGCATCTGGCACGGTGAAGAGACCGAGGCTGTCCTCAAGCCGGAAGCGGTGACCGAGCGGCTGAAACAGCTGTCCGGCGAGTGGGCGACAGTAGGCACCGGCTGGCCGGCATGGCCAGAGATGGCTAACGGCACCGGGATCACGCTGACAGACGGCAACATGCTTCTACCCGCCGCAGAGGATATGCTTCCCATCGCCTGTCAACTGCTTGAGGCGGGCAAAACCGTGGCCGTTGAACATGCGGAGCCGGTTTATTTGCGAAACACCGTCGCGTGGAAGAAACTTCCAGGCCGGGAATGAATCTCAGTAACAGGAACTGAGAAAAAGGAGTCGCATCATGGCGGTTCAGACTAAAGTTGTACGCCTTTTTATGGCAGGCGCAGTGGCCATAGCACTGAGCGGATGCGTTTCCGTTCCTGATGCGATTAAGGGCAGCAGCCCCACGCCACAGCAGGATCTGGTTCGCGTGATGAATGCGCCTGAGCTTTACGTCGGCCAGGAAGCGCGCTTTGGCGGCAAGGTTATCGAGGTGCAAAACCAGCAGGGGAAAACCCGTCTGGAGATTGCCACCGTTCCGCTGGATAGCGGTGCGCGGCCGATCCTTGGCGAACCTTCCCGCGGGCGTATTTATGCCGACGTTGGCGGTTTTCTCGACCCGGTCGATTTTCGCGGACAGCTGGTCACCGTCGTCGGCCCGATTACCGGTTCGGTAGAGGGCAAAGTCGGCAACACGCCGTATAAATTTATGACCATGCAGGTCAACGGGTATAAGCGCTGGCGGCTGACACAGCAGGTCATCATGCCACCTCAGCCGATGGATCCGTGGATGTGGGGTCCACATCCTTACCGGTATGGCTACCCGGGCTGGGGCTGGTATAACCCGGGGCCTGCACAGGTTCAGACAATCGTTACTGAGTAACTCCCTGTAATTGCTAGAAAAGAGACAGCGGCTCAGCCGCTGTCTCTGTTTTTTACGAACAAAACGAAAAAAAAGAGTGACGCGCTTCGCAACCTTAAATCTGAACAATTAATAAACTGGTACGCTGAGTTAATATAATGTTAACAAACTGTTTATTATCGGGGTTGTGATGACGACGAACACTCATTTCAGAGGTGATGCATTGAAGAAGGTTTGGCTTAACCGTTATCCCGCAGATGTTCCTGCCGAGATCAATCCTGACCGTTATCAATCCCTGGTTGAATTGTTTGAACACTCGGTGAGGCGTTACGCAGACCAGCCTGCTTTTGTGAATATGGGCGAGGTCATGACGTTCCGTAAACTTGAGGAGCGTAGTCGGGCGTTCGCCGCCTATCTGCAGGAAGGGCTGGGGCTGCAAAAAGGGGACCGCGTCGCGCTGATGATGCCGAACCTGCTGCAATACCCGGTGGCGCTGTTCGGTGTCCTGCGTGCTGGGATGATTGTTGTCAACGTTAACCCGCTGTATACGCCGCGGGAGCTGGAGCATCAGCTCAACGACAGCGGTGCCGCCGCCATTGTGATTGTCTCTAACTTTGCCCACACGCTGGAAAAAGTGGTCGACAAAACCCAGGTCAAACACGTCATCCTGACGCGTATGGGGGATCAACTCTCTACCGCCAAAGGGACACTGGTTAACTTTGTCGTCAAATACATCAAACGTCTGGTGCCGAAATACCACCTGCCGGACGCGATCTCTTTCCGCAGTGCGCTGCAGGCGGGCTACCGCATGCAATACGTTAAACCGGAAGTGGTATCAGAAGACCTCGCGTTTCTGCAGTACACCGGCGGCACAACGGGTGTGGCTAAAGGCGCCATGCTGACCCACCGTAACATGCTGGCAAACCTCGAGCAGGTGAATGCCACCTACGGACCGTTGCTGCACCACGGAAAAGAGTTGGTGATCACCGCGCTTCCGCTTTATCACATCTTCGCGCTGACCATGAACTGTCTGCTGTTTATTGAGCTGGGCGGTCAAAACGTATTGATCACGAACCCGCGCGATATTCCGGGGTTGGTGAAAGAGCTGGCGAAATATCCGTTCACCGCCATGACCGGGGTGAATACGCTGTTTAACGCGCTGCTCAACAACAAAGAGTTCCAGAAGCTCGATTTCTCCACGCTGCACCTCTCTGCAGGTGGCGGTATGCCGGTTCAACAGGCCGTTGCCGAACGCTGGATGAAACTGACGGGTCAGTATTTACTGGAAGGCTATGGCCTGACGGAGTGCGCCCCGCTGGTCAGTGTGAACCCGCACGATATCGACTATCACAGCGGAAGCATTGGCCTGCCGGTTCCGTCGACGGAAGCCAAACTGGTTGATGATGACGATAACGACGTGGCGCCAGGTGAACCGGGCGAACTCTGTGTCAAAGGGCCGCAGGTGATGCTGGGCTACTGGCAACGTCCCGATGCGACCGATGAAATTATCAAAGACGGCTGGCTGCACACCGGTGATATCGCCGTGATGGATGAAGAGGGCTTCCTGCGTATCGTCGATCGTAAGAAAGACATGATCCTGGTTTCCGGTTTCAACGTCTACCCGAATGAAATCGAAGATGTGGTGATGCAGCACAGCGGCGTGCTCGAAGTGGCTGCCGTAGGCGTCCCTTCCGGGAGCAGCGGCGAGGCGGTGAAGATTTTTGTGGTCAAAAAAGATCCTTCTCTTACGGAGGAGGCGCTGATCACCTTCTGTCGTCGTCAACTGACCGGCTACAAGGTGCCGAAGCTGGTTGAGTTTCGCGAGGAACTGCCGAAATCGAATGTCGGAAAGATATTACGACGAGAATTACGTGACGAAGCCCGTGGCAAAGTAGACAATAAGGCCTGAGCTTCACGCTAATCGCCCAGACGCCGGTTAAGCCGGCGTTTTTTATGGGCGCAAACAAAAGAGAATCCGTTTTGAATTACCAGATGATCACGACCAACGACGAGCTGGCTTCGCTGTGCGAAGTGACGCGCGACTTTCCTGCCATTGCCCTGGATACCGAGTTTGTCCGCACCCGGACCTACTATCCGCAGCTGGGGTTGATTCAGATGTACGACGGTAAACACGTGTCGCTGATCGACCCGCTCGGCATTACCGACTGGACGCCGATGCGTGACCTGCTGCTCGATACTGCGGTAACGAAATACCTGCACGCAGGCAGTGAAGATCTGGAAGTCTTTTTGAATACTTTTGGCGTCATGCCACAACCGTTGATTGATACACAGATCCTCGCGGCCTTCAGTAATCGACCGCTCTCATGGGGCTTTGCCGCCATGGTTGAGGAGTATACGGGCCTGACGCTGGATAAAAGCGAATCCCGCACCGACTGGCTGGCACGCCCATTAACCGAGCGTCAACTGGAATACGCGGCGGCAGACGTGTTTTACCTCCTGCCGATTGCCGGCCAGTTGATGAAAGAGGCGGAAGCGTCAGGTTGGTTGCCCGCCGCGCTGGATGAGTGCCGAATGACGCAGCAGCGTCGTCAGGAAGTGGTTGATCCGAAAGAGGCCTGGCGCGATATCAGTAACGCCTGGCAGCTGCGTACGCGTCAGCTGGCGTGTCTGCAGCTGTTAGCGGACTGGCGTTTGCGTAAAGCACGCGAGCGCGATCTGGCCGTTAACTTTGTGGTACGCGAAGAACACCTCTGGGCGGTCGCGCGGTATATGCCGGGCAGCATGGGCGAACTGGACAGCATCGGGCTTTCCGGCAGCGAGATCCGTTTCCACGGTAAAACCCTGCTTGCGCTGGTGGCAAAAGCGCAGGAAATGCCGGACGAAGCACTGCCGGAGCCACTGCTGAATCTGATGGATATGCCGGGCTATCGCAAGGCGTTCAAGGATATCAAAGCGCTGGTGCAGGACGTCGCGACGCAAAGCAAACTGGGCGCGGAACTGCTGGCGTCACGCCGTCAGATTAACCAGTTGCTGAACTGGCACTGGAAGCTGAAACCTCAGAATGGTTTGCCGGAAATGATGGCGGGCTGGCGCGGGGAATTGATGGCCGATCGCCTGAATACTGTGCTGGAAGGTTATCCGCGATAATGAAAATGCCGGGTCATGCTGACATGCCCGGCACATTTCCCCGGCGGCATACGCTTACCGGGGATACACAATCCCGAACTACGGACGTGACTCTTCGGCTTCCGGGAGCGTAACGTTCAGCTCCAGAATAGAAATATCCCCGTCTTTTTGCTCCAGCTGCACCGTGACCATCTCCGGGTCAATCTGCACATACTTACAGATCACTTCCAGGATGTCCTTACGCAGCTGCGGCAGGTAGTGTGGCTCGGCGTCACTACGACGACGCTCCGCAACGATGATTTGCAGTCGTTCTTTTGCGATGTTGGCGGTGTTCTTTTTCCGCGAGAGAAAAAAGTCCAGTAATGCCATAACTTATCCTCCGAACAGGCGTTTGAGGAAACCTTTCTTCTCTTCTTCAATGAAGCGGAAAGGACGTTCTTCTCCCAGCAGACGGTCAACGGTATCCGCGTACGCTTTACCTGCATCTGCCATTGTATCCAGGATCACTGGCTCGCCCTGGTTAGAGGCGCGCAATACGGATTGATCTTCCGGGATCACGCCGACCAGTTTGATGCGCAGGATCTCCAGCACGTCTTCCATGCTAAGCATGTCACCTTTGTTCACGCGACCCGGGTTATAGCGGGTCAGCAGCAGGTGCTCTTTAATGGGTTCTTCGCCATTTTCCGCACGACGCGATTTGGAGGCGAGGATCCCCAGAATACGGTCCGAGTCACGCACGGATGAGACTTCAGGGTTGGTGGTGATGATGGCTTCATCAGCGAAGTAGAGTGCCATCAGGGCGCCCGTTTCGATGCCGGCAGGGGAGTCACAGACAACGAAGTCGAACTCCATTTTTTTCAGCTCGTCGAGCACCTTTTCCACGCCTTCGCGGGTCAGGGCGTCTTTATCACGCGTCTGAGAAGCCGGAAGGATGTAGAGGTTTTCGGTGCGCTTGTCTTTAATCAGCGCCTGGTTCAGTGTGGCGTCGCCCTGAATGACGTTCACGAAGTCATAGACCACGCGACGTTCACATCCCATGATCAGGTCGAGGTTACGCAGACCGATATCGAAATCGATAACGACGGTTTTCTTTCCCTTCTGGGCCAAACCAGTAGCGATGGCCGCGCTGGAGGTGGTCTTGCCAACGCCTCCTTTACCCGAAGTAACAACAATAATGCGTGCCATAGAAATTCCTTGTTAAAAAGGGATCAATTCAACGGTTGAACGGTCAACGCGTCGTCTGCCAGTCGCAGACGAGCCGCTTTGCCATAAAATTCGGCTGGGATCTTGTCGCTCAGCCAATATTCACCTGCGATGGACACCAGTTCCGCCGTCAGATGAGTACAAAATATTTGTGCATCCCTGTCACCACTTGCACCCGCGAGCGCACGCCCACGCATCATACCGTATACGTGAATATTGCCATCTGCAATCAGCTCTGCGCCAGCGCTGACGTGGCTTGTAACAATCAGATCACAGTTTGGTGCATAAATGCGCTGACCGGAACGAACCGGCACATCAATCAATCGCGTTTTTGTGACAGGTGTAACGTTTTGCACCGGAGGAGGAGGCGTTTGGACTGCCGCAGGGGCAGGACGCGCGGCTTTTTCTTTGCCTTCGGTCAGAATGGGCAGACCCGCACGGTCAATTTCTGCTTTCAGCTCAGCATCTTTGCAGCCGCTGATACCGACGATACGCAGCCCGGTCGCGGCCACGGCTTGCTGGAGAAGTTTCCAGTTAACCGGTGCATCCAGACCACTGACATTCACGACGACGGGGGCATGTTTCAGAAAAGCGGGAGCCTGCGCAATTTTGTCTTCTAACGCCTGACGAATAACCTCGGGTTTTGCATCATGCAAATGTACCACTGATAAGGTGAAGCTACTGCCTTTAAGCTCGATTGGCGTGTTTGACATCCTGGCCTTACTCAATTTGCTATTAACCGCAACACCGCCGTTGCGATATTCCGAAGAGTATCAGGCATGTTATAGTCAGGAGTATATTGAGGCAAGCAACCACCCATTAATTCAGAGTAAAAACATGTTTTGTGTGATCTACAGAAGTACAAGTCGTGACCAGACCTATCTTTATGTCGAAAAGAAAGACGATTTTTCGCGCGTACCTGAAGAATTAATGAAGAACTTTGGCCGACCTCAGCTGGCGATGCTGCTGCCGCTGGATGGTCGTAAGAAACTGGTCAACGCCGATCTGGAAAAAGTGAAAACCGCATTAGCGGAGCAAGGCTATTATTTACAGCTCCCGCCACCACCCGAGAATTTATTAAAACAGCATCTTGAGGTGAACGGGAAAAAATAGTCCCGGCTGTTTTCGGGGTTAACACATCAACCGTTTAGGGGTCGTACATGTATCAACATCATAACTGGCAAGGTGCATTACTGGATTATCCCGTCAGCAAAGTGGTCTGCGTAGGCAGTAACTATGCCAAACATATTCAGGAGATGGGCAGCGCGACGCCAGACGAGCCGGTCCTGTTCATCAAGCCAGAAACCGCGCTGTGCGACATTCGCCAGCCGCTGGCGCTGCCGCAGGGGTTGGGGTCGGTGCATCATGAAGTGGAACTGGCCGTGCTGATTGGCGCGACGCTGCGTCAGGCCTCCGAAGAGCATGTGCAAAAGGCGATTGCCGGATACGGTGTCGCGCTCGACCTGACCCTGCGTGATGTTCAGGGCAAAATGAAGAAAGCGGGGCAGCCGTGGGAAAAGGCCAAAGGGTTTGATAACGCTTGCCCGATCTCCGGTTTTATTCCGGTAAGTGAATTTACCGACGATCCGCAGAACACCCCGCTCAGCCTGAAGGTTAACGGCGAGATCCGCCAGCAGGGCACCACGGCAGATATGATCCATAAAATTGTGCCGCTGATTGCCTACATGAGCCGCTTCTTTACCCTGAAACCGGGCGATGTGATCCTCACCGGTACGCCAGAAGGTGTCGGCCCGCTGCAGGCCGGTGACGAACTGGACGTCAGTTTTAACGGCCTGTCACTGAAAACTCGCGTGCTGTAAAAGCATCTTGCCGCCTGAAGAGGGCGGCAAAACTTGCAACAACGTGCCAGACTCGTTATAAGGTGCGCTCTCTTTTGACGTGTGGACATCCTGATGAACAACATTCCTTTCTGGCAAAGCAAAACTCTCGACCAAATGACAGACGTGGAGTGGGAATCGTTGTGTGACGGTTGCGGGCAGTGCTGCCTGCATAAACTGATGGATGAAGATTCGGACGAAATCTATTTCACCAACGTTGCCTGCAAGCAGCTGAACATCAAAACCTGCCAGTGTCGCAACTATGAGCGTCGCTTCGAGTACGAGCCGGATTGCATCAAGCTAACCCGTGAGAACCTGCCTACCTTCGAATGGCTGCCGCATACCTGCGCCTATCGTCTGCTGGCGGAAGGCAAAGACCTGCCAAAATGGCACCCGCTGCTGACGGGCTCCAAAGCGGCGATGCACGGTGAACGCATCTCTGTGCGTCATATTGCGGTGAAAGAGTCAGAGGTACAGGACTGGGAAGATCACATCATGAATCATCCCAACCGTGGATAAGAAAAAACCCGCCGAGGCGGGTTTTTTTTACCTGCCAAACAGGTCGCGTTTCTTGGGTTTGAACGGTTGTGCGATGAGCACCAGCAGCGCCACAATGAAGTAGGCCACAAAAATCCCCACCAGCCACTGCGGCATCTCAAGGCTCAGGAATTCCCACTGGCGCACAGAGCAGTCACCGGAAGCAACAAACACCTGCGGCAGCCACTTATCAAGCGGCAGCCAACTCGGGAAGCGGGCGGCGAAATCACAGGTCATAAAAGGTGACGGATGCAGTTGCATCATGGTGTGCTGCCAGGAGAGCTCAATACCTTTCCAGGCGCTGTACAGCCAGATGGCAATTGCGGCATAGCGTAACGGCGATTTAGGGGCAATCGCACCCACCAGACCCGCACCCATAATGCCGAACAATGCACAGCGTTCGTAAATACAGAGTACGCAAGGCTGAAGTCCCATCACATGCTGGAACCACAGCGCGACCATTTCCAGCGCAAAGGCGGTCAGGGCCATTAACAACCACGCTCCGCGACCGCGAGAGCACTGGTTTAAAAATCTCAACATAATCATTTCCCTGGAACATGCTTAGAAAGCGCAGTGTAAACGAATTCGTTTTTCGCGCCACCTGTACCTGACGAAATAAAACGTAATTGGATGTTTATCGTGCGAAAAGGTAAACGGGCAGCAAGCTGCCCGATATATCAGGTTTACTGCGCGGCAAGTATACCCGCTTGTATCAACCATTGCGTACAGGGAATAAGGGTAATTTTGACGCAAAGCAATCCTACAAGCGTGAGCACCAGCGTATAGGGAAGCGCCATCCAGACCATTCGCCCATAAGAAAGACGTATGAGTGGAGCCAGCGCAGAAGTCAGCAGGAACAGGAACGCCGCCTGACCGTTGGGCGTCGCCACCGACGGCAGGTTGGTCCCGGTGTTAATTGCCACCGCCAGCAGTTCGAACTGTCCGGCGCTGATGACGCCTTGCTCCATGGCCGTTTTGGCCTCGTTGATATAGACCGTGCCAACAAACACGTTATCCGAGATAGACGACAGCAGCCCGTTAAACAGATAAAACAGCGAAAGCTGAGCATCCGGTGCCGCCTGCAAGACAAAGGTAATGATCGGCGCGAAAAGTTTCTGGTCGATGATCACCGCGACGACCGCAAAAAAGACGGCCAGCAGGGCGGTAAAGGGCAGGGCTTCCGTAAACGCTTTGCCAATCGCATGCTCATCCGTCACGCCGGTAAAACTGGTGGCGAGAATAATCACCGACAGGCCAATTAAACCGACTTCGGCAAGATGAAACGCCAGCGCGGCGATAAGCCAGACGCCAATGACGCCCTGTGCAATAAGACGCAGCGTCTCCTGCCGTGTCCGCTGGCTACGGCTTTGTTGGTCGAATTTCTGCAGCTCCTGACGCACGGGCGCCGGAATATGCGCACCATAGCCAAAGAGGCTGAATTTCTCCACCACCACACAGGTCGCCAGACCGCACAGCAGAACCGGTATGCTCACCGGTGCCATTCGCAGGAAGAAATCACCGAAATGCCAGCCCGCAGCTTTAGCAATGATCAGGTTTTGCGGTTCACCCACCATCGTCATCACGCCGCCCAGGGCGGTCCCGACGCCGGCATGCATCATCAGGCTGCGCAGGAAGGCGCGGAACTGTTCCAGCACCTCGCGGTGGTCATTATCGACCTGGCTGTCATCAAGCAGGTCATCGCCGGGACGTGAAGAGGCCACCCGGTGATAAATACCATAAAACCCGACCGCGACGCTTATCACCACGGCGACCACCGTCAGCGCATCCAGGAAGGCTGAAAGAAATGCTGCAGCCACGCAGAAAGCCAGCGACAAAAGCGTTTTTGAAGGAATGCTCAGCAGCAGGCGGGTAAAAATAAACAGCAGCAGCTGTTTCATAAAGTAGATGCCGGCCACCATAAACATCAGCAGCAGAAGCACTTCAAGGTTTGAGGCCAGTTCAGCTTTTACATGCTCGGCGCTGGTCATCCCAATGACAACCGCTTCAATGGCCAGCAAACCGCCAGGCAGCAGGGGATAGCACTTCAGCGCCATGGCCAGGGTGAAGATAAACTCCGCGACCAGCAGCCACCCGGCAATAAACGGGTGCACAATAAAGATGAGAGGATTAACAACCAGGAACACCAGAAGTATCAGCTTGTACCAGTCGGGAGACTGGCCTAAAAAATTGCGCCACAACGCGCGCCCAAAAGAAATTTCCACGACAGACGTTCTTCCCCGTGAAGTAAAACAAAACATCAGTATACGCAAAAATCACGGCCTGGAGGGGGATTCGGCTGCAATGTAAATTTCATAAAAATGAAACGGCGATCCCTCTTTTCTCTCACTGCTGCGCTATCTGCCTCTGCGAGCCTCTGGTATGATGAGTGCAATTTGCTAAAGCTGTGTAATGGAAATCTCACTATGGTCATTAAGGCGCAGAGCCCGGCGGGTTTCGCGGAAGAGTACATCATTGAAAGCATCTGGAATAATCGTTTCCCTGCAGGGTCCATTCTTCCGGCTGAACGCGAACTCTCTGAACTGATTGGCGTCACTCGCACCACGCTTCGGGAAGTGCTCCAGCGACTGGCGCGTGATGGGTGGTTGACGATTCAGCATGGCAAGCCAACAAAAGTAAACAATTTCTGGGAAACCTCCGGGCTGAATATTCTTGAAACGCTGGCGCGCCTCGATCATGAAAGCGTGCCGCAGCTGATTGATAATCTGCTCTCCGTGCGTACCAATATCGCCACCATCTTTATTCGTACGGCTTTCCGTCAGCACCCGGAAGATGCGCTCCAGGTTCTGGCCAGTGCCAACCAGGTGGAAGATCATGCGGATGCGTTTGCTACCCTCGATTACAACATCTTCCGCGGCCTGGCGTTTGCCTCCGGTAACCCGATTTACGGCCTCATCCTTAACGGCATGAAAGGGCTCTATACCCGTATCGGTCGTCACTACTTTGCCAATCCGGAAGCCCGCAGTCTGGCGCTGGGCTTTTACCACAAGCTGAGCGAGCTCTGCTCCACCGGTCAGCACGATCAGGTGTATGAAACCGTGCGCCGCTACGGCCGCGACTCAGGTGAAATCTGGCACCGGATGCAAAAAACACTGCCGGGTGACCTGGCCATCCAGACCCGCTAAAAGAAAAAACCTCTCAGCTGAGAGGTTTTTTTTCGCCCTGACGCGGGCGTTTCGGTTCAGGCCGGCACTACAGCGTATTCATCCGCGTCGGGCAGCGCTCCAGCAGCTCCACGCTACCGTCTTCATTCTGCTGCTCCAGCAGCACGTCAAAGCCCCACAGACGATGCACATGCTTCAACACCTCTTTACGCCCTTTATCCAGCGGGGCACGGTTGTGCGGGATGTAGCGCAGCGTCAGAGAGCGGTCACCGCGCAGATCTACATTCCATACCTGAATATTGGGTTCAAGATTGCTCAGGTTGTACTGGGAAGAGAGGCGAGAGCGGATCTCCCGGTATCCCTCTTCGTTATGAATCGCTGAAATTTCCAGGAAGTTGTTACGGTCATCATCCAGCACGGTGAAGAAGCGGAAATCGCGCATGATCTTCGGCGACATAAACTGGCTAATAAAGCTCTCATCCTTGAAATCGCGCATCGCAAAATGCAGCGTTTCCAGCCAGTCCGAACCGGCAATATCCGGGAACCAGTATTTGTCCTCTTCCGTTGGCGACTGACAGATACGTTTGATGTCCTGGAACATCGCAAAGCCGAGGGCATACGGGTTGATGCCGCTGTACCACGGGCTGTTGTAAGGCGGCTGGAACACCACGTTGGTATGGCTGTGGAGGAATTCCATCATAAACCGCTCGGTGACTTTCCCCTCGTCATACAGATGGTTGAGGATGGTGTAATGCCAGAATGTCGCCCAGCCTTCGTTCATCACCTGCGTCTGTTTTTGCGGATAGAAGTACTGGCTGACCTTACGCACAATGCGCAGGATCTCACGCTGCCATGACTCCAGCAGCGGCGCATTCTTCTCCATAAAGTAGAGCAGGTTTTCCTGTGGCTCAGACGGGTAGCGGCGCGCCTCAGCGACAGCTTTCTCTTCTTCACGCTTAGGCAAGGTGCGCCACAGCATATTCACCTGGCTTTGCAGATACTCCTCGCGGCTTTTCTGCCGGGCTTTCTCCTCCTGCAGGGAAATTTTCTGCGGCCGTTTGTAGCGGTCTACGCCGTAGTTCATCAGCGCATGGCAGGAGTCGAGCAGTTTCTCCACTTCATCGACGCCGTAGCGCTCTTCGCAGTCGGTAATGTATTTACGGGCGAAGATCAGGTAATCGACGATCGAGCTGGCGTCCGTCCAGCTGCGGAAAAGATAGTTATTCTTGAAGAAAGAGTTGTGCCCGTAGCAGGCATGCGCCATCACCAGCGCCTGCATGGTAATGGTGTTCTCTTCCATCAGGTAAGCGATACACGGGTTGGAGTTGATGACGATTTCATACGCCAGCCCCTGCTGGCCGTGTTTATACAGCCGTTCCGTTTCAATAAATTTCTTACCAAACGACCAGTGCGGATAATTGATCGGCATCCCGACGCTGGAATAGGCATCCATCATTTGTTCGGAGGTTATGACTTCAATCTGGTGAGGATAGGTATCCAGGCGATAGAGTTTTGCTACCCGGTCGATTTCAGCGAGGTAGACATCCAGCAACTCAAAGGTCCAGTCGGGTCCATCGCTGAGACGTGTGTTGTCCTTGTTCAGGGAATCAATAGTAGCCATTAGCGCGCCCTCGTTGTGGGTGCTCTCTCTGTCTGGAGAGCCTCCTTTCAAGCATAGATCAACGTGTTAAAAAGCGTGCTGGAGCAGAAATTTTTTCTTTACGATTTCCCGTTTTCAATACGGTAAAAAAAGCGGTTCATGCAGAGTTTTATGCTGGTTAAAAATAACGCGCAGCAGGAGATCCCAAATAAGTCCTTTCCCCGCCAGTAGGGGAAGATGTGAGATAAGTCACCATAAAAAAGTCGTATGTTGAATAATATTTTCAACTAGGTTATCAATCTGTAATTAGAAGATTGTTCTTTTGCACATTATGGAGTGGCTATGCGTGTTGTCATACTGGGAAGTGGTGTGGTTGGCGTAACCAGCGCCTGGTATTTAAGTCAGGCGGGGCATGACGTAACCGTTATCGATCGTGAACCAGGCCCTGCGCTGGAAACCAGCGCGGCGAATGCCGGGCAAATCTCTCCGGGCTATGCGGCACCGTGGGCGGCTCCCGGCGTGCCACTGAAGGCGATTAAATGGATGTTCCAGCGCCATGCGCCGCTGGCCATTAGCCTCGACGGCACGCAGTTCCAGCTTAAGTGGATGTGGCAGATGCTGCGCAACTGCGACACCCGCCATTACATGGAAAACAAAGGGCGTATGGTGCGTCTGGCGGAATACAGCCGTGACTGCCTGAAAACCTTGCGCGCCACCACCGGCATTGAGTACGAAGGCCGTCAGGGCGGTACGCTGCAGCTGTTCCGCACGGCGCAACAGTACGAAAACGCCACCCGCGATATCGCCGTGCTGGAAGATGCCGGTGTTCCGTATCAACTCCTCGAGGCCAGTCAGCTGGGACAGGTTGAACCGGCGCTGGCGGAGGTGTCCCACAAACTGACGGGCGGCCTGCGTTTACCCAACGATGAAACCGGCGACTGTCAGCTCTTTACCCAGCGTCTGGCGCAGATGTGCGAGCAGGCAGGGGTAACATTCCGCTTTAACACGCCCGTCGATAAATTGCTGTCGGAAGGCGGTAATATTTACGGCGTGAAGTGCGGCGAAGAGGTGATCAAAGCGGATGCCTACGTCATGGCCTTTGGCTCTTACTCCACTGCCATGCTGAAGGGCATTCTGGACATTCCGGTCTATCCGCTGAAGGGGTACTCCCTGACCATCCCGGTGAAAGAGGACAGCGGTGCCCCCGTCTCCACCATTCTGGATGAAACCTATAAAATCGCCATTACCCGCTTCGATAACCGTATCCGCGTAGGCGGCATGGCGGAGATTGTCGGCTTCAACACCGAGCTGCTGCAGCCGCGTCGTGAAACGCTGGAGATGGTCGTGGGCGATCTCTTCCCGCGCGGCGGTTTTGTCGAGCAGGCCACGTTCTGGACCGGTCTGCGTCCAATGACGCCAGACGGCACGCCGATTGTGGGCCGCACCCCGTTCAAAAACCTGTGGACGAATACCGGACACGGCACCCTCGGCTGGACAATGGCCTGTGGCTCAGGTCAGCTGTTGAGCGACTTGATTTCCGGGCGCACCCCGGCAATTCCGTTTGACGATTTAAGTGCCGCGCGCTATCAATCTGGGTTCACCCCCTCGCGTCCACAGCACCTGCACGGCGCGCATAACTAAGGAGTTGTCATGTCCCGTCCTGTTCTGGCTCAGCTGGACTTGCAGGCCCTGAAGGATAACCTGCAGATTGTTCGCCGTGCTGCGCCAGGTTCACGCGTCTGGTCGGTGGTGAAAGCGAACGCCTACGGCCACGGTATTGACCGCATCTGGAGTGCGCTCAGCGCGACCGACGGTTTTGCGTTACTGAATCTGGAAGAGGCCATTTTGCTGCGCGAGCGCGGCTGGAAAGGCCCTATCTTATTGCTGGAAGGGTTCTTCCATGCCGACGATCTGCCGTTGCTGGATAAGTACCGGCTGACCACCAGCATTCACAGCAACTGGCAGGTTAAAGCCCTGCAGGACGCCAGACTGCATGCCCCGCTCGACATTTATCTCAAGGTGAACAGCGGCATGAACCGCCTGGGCTTCCAGCCCGAGCGGGTACATACGGTATGGCAACAGCTGCGCGGCATCAGGAATGTGGGCGAAATGACGCTGATGGCGCACTTTGCCGACGCGGAAAAACCCGATGGCATCGCCGAGGCGATGGTGCGGATTGAGCAGGCGGCTGAAGGTCTGGCGTGTTCGCGCTCGCTCTCTAACTCGGCGGCCACGCTGTGGCACCCGGAGGCGCACTACAGCTGGGTACGTCCGGGGATCATTCTGTACGGCGCGTCACCGTCAGGGCAGTGGCAGGATATTGCTAACAGCGGCCTGAAACCGGTGATGACCCTGCGCAGCGAAATCATCGGCGTACAAACGCTGAAGGCCGGTTCCACGGTGGGCTACGGCAGCCGTTACCGGGCGACAGGCGAACAGCGAATTGGCATTGTGGCGGGAGGCTATGCCGACGGCTATCCGCGTATCGCTCCGACCGGCACGCCGGTGTGGGTGGATGGCGTGCGTACGGGTACCGTGGGGACGGTCTCAATGGATATGCTGGCGGTAGACCTCACGCCGTGCCCGCAGGCGGGGATTGGTTCACCGGTTGAGCTGTGGGGAAATGAAATTAAAATTGACGATGTGGCCGCTGCTGCAGGGACCGTTGGCTATGAGCTGATGTGCGCTCTGGCGCCGCGCGTACCGGTTGTGACGGTGTAACTCTGCGATGTGCCGGGGGGCGATAACGCCTTCCCCGGCCAGTAAGACACGAAACCTAAACTACTCTGACTCTTCTTCCATCGGCCTTACGCCGACTTTGCGTACCGCGTTATCTTCTTTCTCGGCCACCGTCCAGATCATCCCGGCAAACTCGACCTGGTCACCGACAACGGGTGCTGCGCCAAGCAGTTGCTGGATAATTTCCCCCAGCGTTTGCTGCTTATCGCGATACTCCAGCCCTTCATCCAGACCGTAAATCAAGGCAACATCTGCAAATTTGGCGCTCGCTTCCAGAATAAAATCGCCGAAGAAACGCTGATCCAGCGCCACCGGTGGCGACTGGCTGAACAATTTACCCAGCGCGGGCAGGTCGCGCTCGCGGCCAATCACGCACAAAATATCCCCTTCACGCAGACGGGTGCTGCCGGTAGGGTGAAGCAGAACATTGTCGCGGAACAACGCGGCAATCCGCGTTTCGGCGGGCATATGCAGATCGCGTAGCGACGCGCCCACGCACCATTTGTCTTCGCTAAGCTGATACACAAACTGTTCCCACGGGTTTTCCGGATGAATATCCAATCCGACGCGGGAGACGGGCCAGCCAACGGGGGGGATCACCACTTTTGCCTTTTTCGCCGCCCAGCCGAGTGACGTGCCCTGGAACAGGAGTGAAATCAAAACAACGAAGAATGCGACGTTGAAGAACAGTCGGGCGTTATCCAGACCCGCCATCATCGGGAACACGGCAAGGATAATCGGCACCGCGCCGCGCAAACCCACCCAACTGATAAAGATACGCTCGCGCAGGTTAAAGCCGCGAAACGGCAGCAGGCCTGCAAACACCGACAGTGGACGGGCGAAGAAGATCATCCACGCCGACAGCATCAGCGCCGGCACGGCGATAGGCAGCAGGTCTGAAGGGGTAACCAGCAGGCCAAGCACCAGGAACATGCCAATCTGCGCCAGCCAGGCCAGTCCGTCGAAGTTCTGCAAAATGGCGTGACGGTTGCGAATAGGGCGGTTACCCATCAGGAAGCCGCAGAGGTAGACGGCAAGAATGCCGCTGCCATCCAGCGCGGTGGTGACGGCAAAAATCAGAATGCCGCCGCTCAGCGCCAGCAGAGGGTAAAGCCCGGCGGGAAGTGAAATCCGGTTGATCATCTGCTGCAGCAGATAGCCGCCGCCGAGGCCAAGAATAATCCCCAGACCAAACTGCTGCAGGATATGCCAGGCAAACATCCAGCTCAGCCCGCTTTCGTGCTGCTGGATCATCTCAATCAGCGTGATGGTGAGAAACACCGCCATGGGATCGTTACTGCCGGATTCAATCTCAAGCGTGGAGCCAACACGTTCGTTAAGCCCTTTACCGCCAAGCAGGGAAAAGACCGCCGCCGCATCGGTTGAACCGACAATAGCGCCAATCAGCAAGCCTTCCATGATATTGAGATGGAACAGCCAGGCGGCCATCATCCCGGTCAGGCCGGATGTGATTAATACGCCTACGGTCGCGAGCGACAGCGCCGGCCCTAAGGCGACGCGGAACGAGCTCGCCTGAGTGCGCATCCCGCCGTCCAGCAGGATCACTGCCAGCGCGAGGTTACTCACCATGTAGGCAAAAGGGTAGTTATCGAAAGGAATACCGCCGATGCCATCGATGCCAGCCAGCATGCCGATAGCAAGGAAAATAACGAGAATAGGTATGCCGAGACGCGATGAAAATGAACTTAATAATATACTACAGGTTACAAGCACAGAACCCAGAATGAAAAGGCTGATTATCGCTGCGGCATCCAATGTTGTCTTACTCCCACCTCAATGTTAACGCTGTTACTAAAACCCTAACATATTAACCACGGCAACAGCGTTTTATTAAGGGGTTTAACGGCTTTTTTATGCCTTTATGACCGGATGACCGCTTATTGTTAACCGACTGCCTGAATCATCATGTATCAGGGACGCATGTGCCCCCAGCGCAAGGGTTACGGTTTGTTGCTCATGGCCAAAATCCAGACCGGTGATAACCGGGATATCGAGACGGGAACGGATGAAATCAACCATCGTTTCAAGGGAGTAACCGGCGTCGTAATCATTGGGTGCCGCACCGCTAAAACTGCCCAGCACAATTGCTGACTGACGTTCAAGGATCCCGGCATGATAAAGCTGCAATAACATGCGCTCGACGCGGAACGGATGTTCGTTAATATCTTCCAGCACCAGAATGCCGTCTTCGATGTCCGGCAGCCACGGCGTACCGATGAGCGAGACCAGCATTGCCAGATTACCGCCCCAGAGTTGGCCTTCACAGGCCCAGTGCGGCCCCTGGCCTTGCCACGTTATGCTGTAAGTTGGGTTTCGCAGGGCGCGCCAGAAATGCTCAAGGGTAAACGCATCGAGCGCCGGCGCACCAAAATTTCCGGCCAGCATTGGGCCGCTGAAGGTTATGACGTTATGCAGCGCCAGCAGCCCAAGCTGGATCACCGTGAAGTCGCTGTGGCCGCATATCAGCAGCGGGTCCTGCTGTTGACGCTGTGCCAGACCTTGCCAGTCAATGCTCTCCAGTAACCGGCTCGCACCATAGCCCCCCCGCACCGCAAGCACGATCCGATCCTCACCCTTCAGGTTCACCAGGCTGTTGATATCATTCAGTCTCTGGGCCTCGGTTCCGGCAAAACGCTGCTGGCGGCGAGGGATAATCGTCTGATTTTCTACCTGGTGGCCGAAGCCCAGTAAGCGCTGAACGCCCCGTTGTGCCGCGTCCTGATTGATGCAGTAGCCCGACGGTGCGATAAGATGAAACTGAGACATGGCAATTCCTTGCTGAATGAGAAACTAATTGTCTATATCATGCCGCTTATACGCTGCCCGCTTCAAGGGGCGGCGCACTGCGATGACCGGCTATAAGGATAGATGACGTGAAATTGAGATGGTTTGCTTTTTTGATTGTGTTGCTTGCGGGCTGTAGTTCCAGACATGACTATCAAAATCCGCCCTGGAACCCGGAAGTGCCGGTGAAACGGGCCATGCAGTGGATGCCGATCAGCGAGCAAGCCGGGAAGGCATGGGGCGTCAGTCCGCGTCTTATCACCGCGATCATTGCCGTTGAATCCGGCGGTAATCCCACGCTTGTCAGCAAATCAAACGCAGTGGGGCTGATGCAGCTCAAAGCGTCTACCGCAGGTAAAGAGGTCTACCGCTACATGGGCTGGAGCGGTCAGCCGTCGACCAGTGAGCTGAAGAACCCGGAGCGTAATATCTCCATGGGGACAGCCTATCTCAGCATTCTGGAGCATGGCGTACTGAAGGGCATCGACGACCCGGAAGTGATGCAATACGCGCTGGTGGTCTCTTACGTCAACGGGGCCGGGGCGCTGTTGCGAACCTTCTCCTCTGACCGTAAAGAGGCGATAGAAGAGATTAACGGCATGGACAAAGATGAATTCGTTGAACATGTGGCGAAAAATCATCCGGCACCACAGGCTCCGCGTTACATCTGGAAAGTACAGAAAGCGATGGATGCCATGTAATGCCGCAGGCGGGCGGCGGTCACGCTGCCCGTTTTCCTCACAGAACTTTATTCGCACGTTCCCGTGCTTCGCGCTCCAGTGCAAAGATAATGCGCTGCAGTTCGCGCTCTGAACCGGGTCCGACGTTCAGGAAGCGGAAACTCAAACGTGGCGTGGTAATCGTTTCGTTTTTGCTGTCCACCACCTTACGCTCGCTGATGGCAATCAACTGGGCATCAAAATAAAACCGTCCCCAGCCGGCCATATCCAGTTCAATTTGCGAGAATCGCATGCCTTCGACCAGTCCGTCAGGTTTCGGCGTATCCATCAGCGCGCCCATACCGCCCAGCGACAGGTCGAAGAGGCGGAAGCGGAGCTCTTTTTTGTCCGGCATTTTAGCCTTACAAAAATAGGCAGGGTGAAGGGGGGCGCTGATGCGGAAATATTCCCGGCGCTGCACAAACCACAGGTTGGCAGGCAGCGGTGTGACAAACGCGGGAAGACCCTGGTATTCGCTCATCTCAAGGCGCGGGAGCACAAATTCCACTTTTGCACCGTGGGTCTCTGCCATCACCGCGAGTTTCTCTGCTTTCAGTGCGGCGCGGTTTTCATACTCCTGACTGCCCAGATCGATAACCAGTCGCTCCTGCGAGACGTCGAGGATCTTGCTGATGAACTGATTGTTTGACCAGCTGATGCGCAGCGGCACTTCACCTTTTTGCAGGTCACGCAATACCCCTAATACAGCCAGCGGATTTTGCTTGAGGAACTGCTCACTGTAATTACTCACGCCGGATGGCTCCTTGATAGATGACAGACTGTCTTTGCGTTATCGGCACTGCACAATGAAACTTAATACAAACCGATGAGTTTTTTTTCAGATTGCAGAGAAGATAAGTCGGTGAGATGAAATTAGTTTTCCAGGGATGACCTATACTTAAGTTACCTGCGCAGAAGGTTTTCTGCGCATGCATTAAACCTGCAAGAGGGCATCGCTATGGGTATTATCGCCTGGATTATCTTTGGTCTAATTGCTGGCGCTATCGCTAAACTTATCATGCCGGGAAATGATGGCGGCGGCTTCATACTGACGTGTGTGCTCGGTGTCGTGGGGGCGGTTGTAGGCGGCTGGCTGGCGACGATGTTTGGCTTTGGTGGCAGCATCAGCGGTTTTGACCTGCACAGTTTCCTGGTGGCTGTCGTGGGTGCCATTGTGGTGCTGGGCATTTTCAGGTTACTGCGACGGGCATAACTTCACTAAAACGGCTCTCAAGGAGGGCCGTTTTTTTACGTGCATATTGATTTGCTAATCGAAATGATAATAATTGTCGTTCCTGATTACATTTAATCACAAGACGACTTTATGAACCCCTCTCGTTTCACGTTATGCGCGTTGGCAGGAGCCGTGACGCTGGCATTGCAGGTACAGGCGTTTGCCGAAGAATCAACCATCGTAGTCACGGGCTCAGAGCAGGGCAGCGTACTGCCCGACTGGACGAACAGCGCAACCAAATCAGCCGTTGCCGAGAGTAAAACCCCGCAGGTGATCAATACCCTGTCGGCACAGGAAATCGATAAACGTCACGCGAACTCCGTGAATGAGATCCTGCGCTATGCACCGGGTGTGTCGACCGAGGTGCGCGGAAACACCTCCTACATGAGCGAATATAAAATTCGCGGATTTACCGTCGATCAGGAGTTCTACAACGGGCTGCAGTTACCCTATAACGTCACCGGCAATACCAAAGCCCGCATCGATCCGCTGTTGGTTGAAAGCGTTGATATCCTCAAAGGTCCCTCATCGGTACTGTACGGCGGAGCCTCGCCGGGTGGGCTGGTGAATATTCAGAGTAAAAAACCGCAACAGGCCGCACGGACCGAACTGGGTTTTAACACCGGCAACCGTAACCTGAAAGAGGGGTATCTGGATTCGACCGGGCAAATTGCCGATAGCGACTGGAACTACCGTCTGCTGGGGAAAGCGACGGAAAGTGACGATCAGCCGCACACCTCCCGGTATGAAAACTACCTGGTTGCGCCGTCTGTCACCTGGCAACCGGACAACAAAACGCGCCTCACCCTTGATGCGCTGGCGCAAAACTCCCCAAGCCTGACGCCGTCTAACCCGCTGCCGCTCGCCTGGCTGCGTTCGAAATATGCGGGCAAGCGGGATTATGCCGGCGACGAATGGAGCGGGTTTAAACAGCGCCAGTGGATGCTGGGTTACAGCTTTGAACATGAGTTTGACAGCGGCTGGGGCTTTAACCAGAAGGCGCGCTATTTTGACATCGATACCCACCAGCGCAGTATTTATGCAACCGGGCCGGGCAGTGAAGTCAATCAGCTTAACCGCTTTGCCTACACCACGGATGAAGCTCTCCGGAGCTTCAACATTGATAATCAGGTGACCAAAACCGTTGCGCTGGGTGAGTGGAAACACCATCTGCTGGCCGGGTTTGACTACCAGAAGCTGAATTCCCACTTCCACTACCGCTATGCCTCGACAACACCGGGGATTGATATGCGCAATCCGGACTATTCACAGGTCCATGAGGATGCGCTGGGGCTGTATACCGCGCAGAAAAACCGTCTGAGCTATCAGCAGAATGGGTATTACCTGCAGGATCAGGTGGAGTTTGGCGGCTTAAATCTGTTGGGCAGCCTGCGCTATGATGATTATCGCTCCGTCACCACCGATTATCTGCATAACGGCGACAAGGCGTGGGTATCGCAGGATCGCGTTACCAAACGACTGGGCGCGCTCTACGCCTTCGACAACGGTCTCTCTCCGTTTATCAGCTATTCAGAAGGGTTTGCCCCGGTCTCGCCGCAGGGAACCCTGACGGCGAAAGAGGTCAAGCCGACCACCAGCAAGCAGGTGGAGGGCGGGGTGAAATATCTGCTGGCAGAGTACGCCACCACCTTTACCGCCTCAGTGTTTACTATTCGCCAGAAGAATGTCGTTACCTCCGATCCCGGCTTCCTGAACTATCGTCAGACCGGCGAAGTGGAGTCTAAAGGGGCGGAGTTGTCTGTGATTGGCCGTCCGACAGACAATCTGAACCTGATTGCCAACTACGCATACACTCACGCCATCAATACGCAGGACGATAAGTATCAGGGCAAACGCCCTACGCAGGTGCCGGAAAATGCATTCAACCTGTGGGGGGATTACACCTTTGAGAATACGCCACTGAAAGGATTGATGCTGGGGGCCGGGGCGCGCTACACCGGGCCGATGGAGATTTCACCGGCGAACGACGCGGGTAAACTCGGTGGCACCACGCAGTACGATCTGGCGGCATCCTATCGGATGGGCGAAATTCTGCCTTCGCTTGAAGGGCTGACCCTGAAAGCGAGCGCGCAGAACATCACCAATAAAGAGACGTTGACCTGTTACGATGCGACCAACTGCTGGATTGGACGTGACCGAACCTATCAGTTAGGCGCAAGCTACAGCTTCTGATGCCCTGTTAAACCCCGTAAGACGGCCCATTCACCCTCTCCTGGCGGGAGAGGGTGAGGGAATGAGGCCGCTTTATTGCGCCGTACTTTTCGCCGGTGCGACAGCATCGTTTGCTGCCGGCTGATTCTCCGGCACGCTGTCGCACGGTTTCTCTTTCGGACAGACCAGATCCAGCATTTTCAGCGTCACGCCATTGCTCCAGCCAAAGCCATCCTGCAGCGGATATTCGCCGCCGCCGCCCCCTGTACCGGTACTCGAAACGTCGTACTTCTCTACCAGCTTCTGTTCGCGGTCATAGGTATGCTGAACATTTTTCAGGAAGCGCCAGGTCACATCCATTGCCACCTTATCCTGCCCGTAATTCTGCAACCCTTCCGTCGCCACCCATTGCAGCGGTGCCCAGCCGTTAGGTGCATCCCACTGCTGGCCGCTGTTGATGGTGGTGGTGGAAATGCCGCCCGGTTTGAGCAGGCGTGACGATGCCGCTGCAGCGACTTTATCAGCGCGATCCTGCGAAGCCGCCTTCACATAGAGCGGATAAAGTGCGGCTGCCGTAAGCTGATTACGCACCTTTTTACTCTTAAGATCGTAATCCGCGTACCAGCCCTCTTTATCATTCCACAGATGGCTCTCGATCGCTTTCTGACGCGCGGTCGCCAGCGCGTCATACTTGCTGGCAGCGGAGGTATCGCCGGATGCCTGGCTTGCCCTGGCCAGCAATTTTTCCATCTTAAACATCAGGGCGTTAAGATCGACAGGCACAATGCTGGTGGTGCGGATCGTGCCCAGTTTTTGCGGATCGTCCATCCAGCGGGAGCTAAAGTCCCAGCCCGAGGCGGCCGCTGAGCGTAAATCGCGGTAGATCTCCGTGGCCGGTCGGTTAGGATTGCTTTTAGCGGTGGTTATATCGTCGAGCCAGGATTCAGGACGCGGCGTATCGCGGTCATCCCAGTAGCGGTTGAGTACTGAGCCATCGTCCAGCTTCACTACACGTTTGTTGGCTTGTCCGGCCTGCAGCGTGTCGGCCCCCTCCATCCAGTAGGCGTACTCTTTCTCCATTTGCGGACGGTATTTTTTCAGCGCATCGCTGTCATGGGTCGCCAGTAACTCGACCATCAGCGCGAAGAACGGAGGCTGGGAGCGGCTCAGGTAGTAGCTGCGGTTGCCGTTCGGGATATGTCCCCAGCTGTCCAGCTCGTAAGCGAAGTTGTCGACCATATCGCTGATTTTGTCCCAGTGGCCACTCTCAGCCAGCCCTAACATGGTGAAATAACTGTCCCAGTAGTAGACCTCGCGAAAACGTCCGCCAGGCACGACATAGGGTTTAGGCAGCGGCAGAAGGGAATCCCACTTATTACTCGCTTTATCGGTGGTGCGGGTCAGTACGGGCCAGAGGTCATCAATGTGCGCGCGTAAACTTTGCCCGGCAGGCGGGACGTATTTTTCACCCTCCGCTGGCAGCGTAAAGTTCATTTCCACAAAGTGCTTCAGATCGAAGCCAGACTGGGTACGCTGCATCCGATAATCCGCCAGAATCATCAGCGGATCGCTTTTCGGCACGGCGTCAGCAAAGGTCTTTTGATCGGGAAACAGTTTGGCACTTTGCACATCATTAAAGAGAGGACCAAGTAAAATATCGGGGGAGCTTGTCTGGGTGGTAAGTTGTTCTTCCGCATAACCCCATGTTGTCACACCGAGTAACGCGCCGCCCAAAGCCAGGTGCAAAAGAGCAGGGCGTAGTGTACGAGGTCTTATCATCGGTTCATCTCCTGTATTCGCTGAGCAGCGTTGCCGCTGTTATCAATCACCTGAAAACCTTAGACGAATATTGGCCGCTTCGCGTGTCGAATATCCCATTTTGCGCATAACCAGACAATTTACCGTCTGGTTATGCGCCGGAAGGGATTGGGAGAATTTGCTATCTCAATGAAAGATAATTCTTTTTTATGATAAATAATTATATTGCTTTTAATTTAATCAATGGGCGCAAATCATGGCGCGATAATAATATGCGCGGAATGCTCTTTTATTCCGTAATAGCGCAAGGTGCTCCCTTAGCACGCCCCATAATTAAATCGCGAAAGGCGACTGGCAAAAAATACGCAGCGATAACGCCTGGCTCAGACCTCTTCCGGGGTCTGGTTGGTCTCGCGCAACGTGCCCGGCGCATGCCCAATAATGCGCTTAAATGCCCGACTGAACGCGGCCAGTGAACCGTACCCCAGACGCAACGCGACGGTTTCAATGGGCTGATTTTCGTGGCGGATGTACTGAATGGCCAGCCGCATCCTCAGTTCGCTGAGATATTTTGCCGGTGTGGTTCCCGTGGCCGCCAGAAAACGTTCAGCAAACACGGAGCGGGAAGTGCCCGCTTCTTTCGCCAGATCCGCCACGCTCCAGTTCAGGCCTGGCTGCTGATGCATGGCGTAAATGGCCCGGCTCAAACGCGGGTCGCGCAATACCTGCACCCAGCCGGTAGCTTTGCCGCAGCCTCCTTCAACCCAGCCACGCACGATCAACGCGGCCACCACGTCGGCAAGTCGCGCGAGGATCCCGGCGAATCCGGCCTGGCGGGTCATTGATTCCCGCTCCATCGCTGCCAGCAGCGGATGAATTTCCGGCCATGTGGACATCAGCCGGCTCACCATCATCACTTCCGGCATCGCCTTGATCAGCGGCTGCATCCCACCCAGTTCAAAATCCATGCATCCACTGAAGATGATGGTGTTCTCGCTTTCCGGACACGGCTCACAGGTGATCGCGCAGACCGAACCGCAGATAGGCTCGCTGGGGAATGCACTGACCGGGGTAATGCTGGCGTGCTCGTCAGAGAGCAGGGCATGGGCGTTGCCGTTCGGGATAAAAAGGGCGTCGCCGCCATTCAGCGTGAAGGTGGCGCCACTCTCCATACGCAACAGGGCGCTGCCGTGGCTGACAAAATGGAACTGGGCTTTGCCGGGCGCCTGGTGAAACGCCACGCCAAACGGCGCGCTGGCCTCAATCCGACGGTATTTCACGCCCGACAGGCGCATGCCGCGCAAAAGTTCGCTGATCAAATCGGGTGACTGAACGGTCATGACGCAACTCCGGACGAATAATCAATAAGTGGAGATTATATGTCATAGATCGTCCAGGGTGAACCCACTATGCTTTTGCGACAGTTGTCACATTTTTATAACGGGAGAACAACAGATGAATTCATGTGTCGTGGCGAGAGAGGCGGTCACGCCTGCAAAACCCGCCTGGCGAGCCGTCTACTCACTGGGGCTCGGCGTATTCGGCCTGATCACAGCAGAATTCCTGCCCGCCAGTTTGCTGACGCCGATGGCCGCGAGCCTGGGGGTGTCCGAGGGGATGGCCGGACAAGCGGTGACGGCCACTGCGCTGGTGGCGCTGGTCACCGGGTTGCTCATCACGCCGGCCACCAAAAATATCGACCGTCGCTGGGTATTGATGTTCTTCTCGGTGCTGCAGATCATCTCCAGCCTGCTGGTGGCCTTTGCGCCCACGCTGCACGTCCTGCTGATGGGCCGGCTGTTGCTGGGTGTGGCGATCGGGGGATTCTGGGCGATGTCGACCGCCACGGCGATGCGCCTGGTGCCCGCCGATAAAGTGCCGAAGGCGCTGGCGGTGATCTTCTCCAGCGTCTCGATTGCGACGGTGGTGGCGGCGCCGCTGGGAAGCTATCTGGGTAGCCTGATTGGCTGGCGTAACGTCTTTATTCTCTGCATTCTGCCGAGCATGCTGGCGCTGCTGTGGCAGCTCTGGGTACTGCCGTCCATGAAGCCAGAAAGCAGCGGCAGCCTGAGTACGCTGTTCCGCGTGCTGCGTCGTCCGGGGATGATTGGCGGCATGCTGGCGACCATTCTTATCTTCAGCGGCCACTTTGCCTTCTTTACCTACCTGCGTCCGTTCCTTGAAACGGTGGGGCAGGCGAGTGTGGAGAGCATCTCGCTGATCCTGCTGGGCTTTGGGATTGCCAACTTCATCGGCACCTCCGTCGCCGGGCATCTGCTGGCGCGTAACCTGCGCCTGACGCTGGCACTGGTACCGTTCGCGATGGGCGTGCTTGCTCTCACCATGGTGGCGTTTGGTCATCTGGCGATGCTGGACGGGTTACTGGTCGCGCTGTGGGGCTTTGCGTTTGGTCTGGTACCGGTGGGCTGGTCAACGTGGCTTGCCACCACCGTGCCGGATGAAGCCGAAAGTGCGGGTGGTCTGCTGGTGGCCTCTATCCAGCTGGCGATAAGCGCCGGTGCGGCAGTGGGCGGGGCGGTATTCGACCTCAACGGTGCCAGCGGCGTCTTCGCGGGCAGCGGTTTCCTGCTGGTGACGGCCATGGTAATTGTATTTATGGGCGTGAAAGTCAAAGCAGAGTGACGAGCGCGTGCCCGGTCAGCGAAAGGCTACCGGGCAGCGACACCCACTCAGAGTGGGAACGGGGGGAAGGTTACAACCCTTTCTTATCCATCAGCACCGCCAGATCCACCAGACGGTTTGAGAATCCCCATTCGTTGTCATACCACGCCAGGATCTTCACCATTTTGCCGCCAATCACGAGGGTGGAGAGCCCGTCGATAATTGACGAGCGCGGGTCGCCCTGATAATCACTGGAAACCAGCGGTTCATCGCTGTAACCCAGAATGCCTTTCAGGGGGCCACTGGCAGCGGCTTTCCGGAAGGCGTCATTCACCTCCTCGGCGGTAACGTCACGGCTCAGGGTTACCGTCAAATCCACAATCGACACCACAGGAACCGGCACGCGCAGGGAATACCCGGTCAGTTTACCGTCAAGTGAGGGGATCACTTTCCCCAGCGCTTTCGCCGCACCGCTGGAGTAAGGCACAATCGACAGCGCTGCCGCACGTGCACCGCGCAGATCCTTCTCTGGCTGATCGTGCAGTGCCTGACTGTTGGTATAGGCGTGCGTGGTGTTCATCAGGCCATGTTCAATCCCGAACTGCTGATGCAAAACCTGAGCGGCGGGGGCCAGACCATTGGTCGTACAACTGCCGTTACTCACTACGTAATGCTGAGCCGGATCGTACTGTTCATGGTTGATACCCATGACCACCGTCAGGTCATCGTTTTTGCCGGGGGCGGAGATGATGACGCGCTTAGCCCCACCGTGCGTGATATGCACGGCTGCTTTTTCCTGCTCCGTAAAGAAGCCAGTGGCTTCAATAACCACGTCAACGCCGGCGTCACGCCACGCGATATTCGCCGGATCGCGTTCGCTAAAGACGACGATCCGCTGGCCATCGACCTGCAGTGCCCCGTCCGCGGCTTCAACGGGAGCCGGCAGCGTGCCGAGAAGGGAATCATGTTTGAGCAGATGGGCGAGGGTTCTGCTGTCTGTCAGATCGTTAATTGCCACAATCTGCACATCCGGGTTACCCAGCGCCGCGCGCAGGAAATTACGTCCGATACGGCCGAAACCGTTAATGCCGACCTTAACCATAGTGCACTCCTTATCTCTGTTGTCTGGAGTCACTGTAGGCGTCAGGCCGGATGGCGTAAACGACAAAAAAGGATCACATTATGCCATTTTGCGACAGTGGAAGCGCTGACGATACTCGCCAGGCGTGAGGTGGAGTTGTTTCTCAAAGACACGACGCAAATTGATGCTGCTGCCAAATCCGCTCTGCTCAGCAATGCGCTCGAGAGGGTCGCTGGTCTGTTCAAGCAGTTGCCGGGCGGCGGCAAGGCGTGCTTCGGTGACATAACGCGCCGGAGAGGCGCCTGTTTCACGGGTGAACACGCGGGTGAAATTGCGCGGGCTCATCGCCGCTTTTTGCGCCAGATTTTCCACGCACAGGTCAGCGGTCAGGTTCTCCAGGATCCAGGTTTGCAGGTCGCTTATCGGGCCGGAGGTGCCGGGCTGCTGAAGATTATAGCGACTGAACTGCAGCTGCCCGCCGGGGCGGCGCAGATACATCACCATATCCTGCGCCACCTCGCGAGCGAGGGTAAAACCGTAATCGTCTTCCACCAGCGCCAGGGTCAAATCAAACCCGGAGCTAACCCCACCGGAGGTCCAGATGGGACCGTCCTGAATATACAGCGGGCCACCTTCCACATGGATGGCCGGGTACTGGGTTTGCAGGGTCTCCAGCAGCCGCCAGTGGGTGGTCGCCCGGCGTCCATCAAGCAGGCCAGTCTGGGCCAGCAGCATCGCGCCGCCGCAAATGGAGGCTATCCGGCGCGCGTGTGGCGCAGCCAGGTGCAGCCAGTCCACCACCGCCGTGCTCTCCTGCTCGTTCATTCCGCGGCCGGTGATAATAATCGTATCAAGCGGTTCACGCGGATCCAGCTCCGGCAGGCGATAATCCGCCAGCAGATTCAGGCCGGACTGGCCGTGGATCACCTGGTGAGGCTGGGTGGTGGCGATGATAATGCGGTAACAGGGATGGGCTAGGCCTTCCGGATGCAGCCGGTTCGCCTGCATCAGAATGTCTGCGATACCGGCGGCTTCAAACAGCATGCCGCCGTCAGGGACGATAATCAGGATCTTCTTCATGTCCTGAAAAGTACCTTTATTGCAAAATAAGTCAAGCTGCGAACGAGAGGGAGATCTCGCGCTGCTCGCGTTTCTGGCAAAGCAAAGCGATATAAGTTCTTTGTTATTTCAGGCGTTTTCCCCGATCGTCAGGGCATTCTCTCTGGCGAAACGGCGTCTGAAGGCATGGGTAAACGAAGCTCCCTCTATTTACATCCGCAACAACGCGATCAAATTCACCACCTCGCCTCGGGGTTTTTGTGGCGAAGCGAACTGCCCACGTGGATCGTCATCATCACCCTTTACAGTGGCTGGTTTGCCACGCTGGCGTACTGGAAAACGCTGGGATTGCTGCCCGCTACGCTGCTGCTCATCGGATTTACCACCTGGTATATGTCACTCCAGCATGAACTGATCCACGGCCATCCCACGCGGTTTGCCTGGCTTAACGCGCTGTTTGGCACGCTTCCGCTGGCGGTGTGGTATCCGTATGGTCTGTACCGGGACTCTCATCTTGCCCATCATCGCCACGATAGCCTGACGATCCCGGTGGATGACCCGGAGTCGTACTATTTTACCGAGGAGAGCTGGGCACGCTTTTCGCCCTGGCACAAGCGCGTGATCCATGCACGAAATACCTTCTGCGGCCGGCTGTTGCTGGCACCGCTGCTGGATATCCTGCAGACGCTGGCCAGCGCCGTGACGGCGTTTCGCCATTTTCACCTGCGCGCAATGGCAATGTGGCTCGTCCACGCGTCGCTGCTGGCAGCGCTGTTTGCCTGGATGATGCACAACGGTTTCTCACCCGTCTGGTTTGTGCTGGCGGTAAGTTATCCGGCGCTGGCGCTGACCAAAGTGCGCTCCTTTTATGAACATCGCGCGGCGGATGATCCGCTGGCGCGTTCTGTCATCAACGAAGCAGGGCTGTTCTGGCGGGTGCTGTTTTTAAATCTTAACTACCATTCAGTCCATCACGATTTACCGGGTGTTCCGTGGTATGGGCTAAAAAGCGTCTATCTGCAAAACCGGGCGGCGTACCAGAAGCGTAACCATGGTTTTGTGGTCAGGGGTTATAGTGAATGGATGCGACAGTTTTGGGGGCGGGCGGTCAACGTCACCGCTCACCCAGGGCGTCAACACGAGGGAAGTCATGAGTAACCCGCTGGCGTTTCCGATGTATGCCATCAATCGCGCCGACACCGATGCCCTCTGGCGAGCGGTACAGCACCTGCTTGCTGAACGCGGCGTGCCGGTGAGCGAGGGCGTACCCGATGATTCTCTGCTGGCCCACTGGCAGCAGCCCGGGCTTGTCCTCAGCCAGACCTGCGGCTACCCGCTGATGACGCAATTGCCGTACGTACAGGTCGTGGGCTGTTTTCACTACCAGGCGCCGGGCTGCGAAGCGTTTTATTACCGTAGCCTTCTGGTGACGCGCGCCCAGAAGCGCACCCGGACACTGGCTGATTTTCGCGGCCGATGGGCGGTATGCAATTCTGCGGATTCGCAGTCCGGTTATCACGCCCTGCGAAAAAAAGTGGCGCCACTTGCACCCGATGGCCATTATTTTGCCCGGACGACCTTTAGCGGCAGCCATCGCCAGTCGCTGATTGATCTAAAAGAGGGTAAGGGCGATATCGCCGCTATCGACTGCGTGACGTACGCGCTACTGCAGCGTCATGAACCGGCGTTGCTCGACGGGCTGGCGGCGATCGACAGTACTCCCCTGACACCCGGGTTACCGCTGATTACCGCGCACAACACATCCCCTGAAACGCTTAACGCTCTCCGTGATGCGCTGAACACGCTGGTGAATGCCCCGCAATACCGGGACGTTTGCAAGGCGGTGCTGATCGGCGGGTTCAGTGTGGTGACGCGTCAGTCTTATTCGGTATTGCTCGACTGACGCGTTATCACATGACCTCACTCAATGCCGTTGTTCTCCGCAAGATAAAGCGCCTGCGCGTCGGTGAAACAGCGCAGTGCCAGTGAGGAGACGGGAGCCTGTCGACGCATGATCAGGCCGATCGGGGCTTCGATGTTCGAGTCGGTTATGGGGGTTATCCGGAAGTGGCTGTTCAGGTTCTCCAGCCCGTTGTTCAGCGGCATCACGGCACAGCACACGCCGCTTTGTACCGCCTGAATGATCTGGAAAGTGGAATCGCTTTCGAAGACAGACTCGGGATTAATGCCGGCAGATTTAAAGCTCACCTCCATATGCTCGCGATAATGCATCCCCTTGGTCAGAAACCCCAGCGGAAATGCCATCAGTTCCTGCCAGGTCAGCGTCTCCTGATCCAGCTGGAAATGGCGGATATCGTGCAGCAAACCCATTTCGGTTTTTGGCAGCTGGATAATGTCAAACGGACGGGTGTCGATGCTGTTCAGGTAGCAAATCCCCAGTTCAAGCTGATTCCGGCTGACGCCGTCGGCAATTTGTTGCGAGGACATTGAGTAGAGGCTGTAGGTCAGCTCCGGGTATTTTTGTGTCAGCTGGCGGATAAAGATCATTGGATCCACGCTGGCCAGCGGCACCATTCCCAGACGCAATTCACCCACCACTTGCCCTTTGCACAGCGAGGCTTCGGCCTGCAGGCCGTCGTGAGCGGCCAGTACCGCGCGCGCCCATGCCAGAATGCGTTCACCTTCGGGCGTAAAGCCTTCAAAACGTTGCCCGCGAGTAATCAGCACCAGCCCCAGCTCCTCTTCCAGGCTGCGAATACGCATGGAGAGGGTCGGCTGGGTGATGTTGCACTGCGAGGCTGCTTTACCAAAATGCCGGGTCTGATCGAGTGCGATTAAGTACTTTAACTGTTTTATATCCATCGTATTTCTCTGCGTTGAAAGCCTTACAGCATGCGGATCTCTTTCGAACGCAGGATGAGGCGGACCGGAACCGATTTATAAGACGGCGTACCGCTGTCCTTATCCAGATAATCAAGCGGAACCAGTACGTTGGCCTCCGGGTAGTAAGCTCCGACGGAACCCGGCGCAATGCTGTAGGCCACAACGGTAATGTCTTCCAGACGCTGAACGCTCCCCGGCAGGGCGGTTTCGATATCCACGCGATCGCCATGCTCCAGGCCTGACTGCGCCATATCGTCTTCATTCATAAACAGCACATCGCGACGGCCAAAGACGCCGCGGTAGCGGTCATCAAGGGCGTAAATGGTGGTGTTGTACTGGTCGTGGCTGCGCAGCGTGATCAGGCGCAGCACATTATCGCCTTCACCACTGGCGTTCTCATTGACGCCGTCGAAAACCGAAAACATCGCTTTGCCCGTCGCCGTTGGCCAGATACGTTCTGTGGGCGGCAGCGGCATGCGAAAACCACCGGGAATGCGGATCCGTTCATTGTAATTCTCGAAGCCCGGAATGGTCTGCTCAATCAGGTTGCGGATACGGTCATAATCCTCAACCAGCGTCATCCAGTCCACGCGGGTCTCCCGCAGGGTGGCTTGCGCCATTCCGGCGACAATGGCCGGCTCAGCGCGCAGGCGCGGAGAGGCGGGTTTCAGCTTGCCGGAAGAGGCATGCACCATCGACATCGAGTCTTCCACGGTAATGGACTGGCGTCCGGTGGCCTGGACATCCAGCTCGGTACGACCGAGGCACGGTAAAATAAAGGTCTCTTTCCCCACCAGCAAATGGGTGCGGTTGAGCTTGGTACCGATGTGCACGCTCAGATCCAGCGTATTCATTGCCGGAAAACCGTTCTCGTGATCGGGCATCGCTACCGCAAAATTTCCCCCCAGACAGATCAGCGCTTTTGCACGTCCGTCGATCATGGCCTGCGTTGCCTGCACCGCATCATGGCCGTGGTGGGCAGGAGGCTCAAAACCGAATACCTCCTTCAGGCGGTTGAGAAATGCCGGTGTCGGTTTCTCGCTTATACCCACGGTGCGGTTACCCTGAACGTTCGAGTGGCCGCGCAGTGGGCATATCCCCGCGCCGGGTTTGCCAATGTTACCGCGCAGCAGCAACAGATCAGCGATCAGGCGGACATTCGCGGTGCCTTTATTATGCTGGGTGATGCCCATCCCGTAGGTGATGATGGTGGCATTCGATTTTGCGTAGGCCTCGGCCACGGATTTGAGCGCTGCCCGGCTCAACCCGGACTCACGCTCAATGGCCTCCCAGTCGGTTTGCGCAATGTCCGCAGCAAACGCCTCAATGCCCTGGGTGTGTTCAGCAATAAAGGCGCGATCGAGCACGTTTCCGCGTTCGTTCTCCATCTCCAGCAGGTGTTTTGCGATCCCTTTTAACGCAGCGGCATCGCCCCCGGCTTTCACCTGGAAATAGGTGGAGGCGATATCGGTAGAGCTGTAGGTTGCCATCTCAATAACGCTTTGCGGATCCGCGAAACGTTCCAGCGCGCGCTCGCGCAGGGGATTAAAAACGATAATCGGTACGTTGCGGCGAGCCAGCTCATGCAGCGTGCCCATCATCCGCGGATGGTTGGTCCCAGGGTTATGACCAATGGAGATAACCAGCTCCGTTTTATCGAAGTCATCAAGTGAGACGGTCCCTTTCCCGATACCAATGGAACGGGGTAAACCGACGCTGGTGGCTTCATGGCACATATTCGAGCAGTCGGGGAAGTTATTGGTACCGTACTCGCGGGCGAACAGCTGGAACAGATACGCTGCTTCGTTCGAGGCTCTGCCGGAGGTATAAAATTCGACCTGGTCAGGCTCAAGACCGCGCAGCACCTCACCGATACGCTGGAAAGCGTCGTCCCATTCCACTGGCTGGAAGGTATCACTTGCCCGGTCATAGCGCAGGGGATGGGTGAGACGACCGTAACCTTCCAGCTCAAAATCAGATTTAGCCAGCAGCGAGGACACGCTGTTTTTGGCGAGAAAATCCATGGTGACGCGTTTATTGGTGGCTTCCCAGGTGACGGCTTTCGCCCCGTTCTCACAGAACTGGAACGTGGATTTGTGTTCTTTATCGGGCCACGCACAGCCAGGGCAGTCAAAACCGTCAGGCTGGTTTGTGCGCAGCAGGGTTGCGGGGGCATCCAGCGTATCCATTTGGGTACGTACCGCAATGGCCGTCGCCTTTAACGCCCCCCAGCCACCGGCTGGGCCGTCATAGTGCCTGATACCGGGAACTGAGCGTCTTTTCTTATTCATACCAACTCCTGACTTGTGCGGTCATGACATCACCTGCGCCTATAAACCACCGGGTTTGCCAATAAGCGAAAACAATGATGGCGTCTGTTACCAAAGGCCAGAGCAAAGTTAAATGCATTGAATTTAATGGCGATATTTTACAGTGGCTTACATGCTAATCGGTGTAAACTTTTAAAGAAATTATAACGAAGTTTTATCATTTTTATAATAAATCTTATCTATCACCTGTTCACTCTGCGCTATGGCGAAAGCGAAGCGATGATGAAGTCAGCGTTAAATTTCAGATGAAGGTGGCTGAAGGGCAGGGCGACGAAGACCCCTGCAGACAGGAGGAATCGGTGCAAATTAATCGTCGCTTTAACCTGGAATATGTAGCTGTGCTTAATTGTTAATAGCGGAAAATTACCAGATTAAATCCGAAAAGGAGATTAAAAGACAAACTTATTTTGAGGTGTAAAATTAACTTTTCTCAGTTTCCCTGAAACAATTTCATATATTGAGACAGGTCTGGATGAAATTGAAAGTTACCTCGATAATGCAACAAATAATTCATATTGGATATATTTTCTTCGCCCCGCATAAAGCCAGATTCTACTAATTATGGTAGTGGCAGTAATAGGGGTATTGCGTTAATGAAAGTGATTCTCTTTTGTGGAATTTCATTTTAAATCAGATGGATATGCGATTTTGGCTTGAGGGGAATAGACGATTTTAGCTAAATCGTATTTTTTTCTCAGATTAATCCTATAATGTCTCGAGTGCTTCATTAACCATCAGTTATGAAGCGGTAAATATTGAATTGGTGGCAAGCTCATGTAAACTTGCTTACCGTTTGTCAAAATATGTCAGGAAGACGCTGGGCCTTATTCTGAAGGGCTCGTGCGGTAGCTATGCCCTTAAATAGTAACGCCCCGAAAATATACTGACTATTTTAACAATAGCACCTAAGTCAAACTTCATCCCCTTTATCTCCATCATCGAAATATCGCTACGGAAAAGCATATGAAAATGCGCGTACTGTTTTCACTTCTGTTTGTAATGGCGGTGGCGGGCTGTAAAGCGCCGCAGAAACCTGTGATCAACGACGACACGATCGTGACCAGCCAGGTCAATGGCGTCACGTTAACCCACCGTCATGCTGTTTTACCTCCTGCAGAGTTTACTCAGCTCAATGAGCCGTATCGTGCCATGTATCCGGCCTCGCTGATGAGCCGTCCTGACTTCGGCGGAAAGGTTATCCGTACCCTGGAAACCGGTAAAACGTATGTGGTCCTGGGTCAGGTTGAGCACTACTGGATGGCGCTTGCCGATGAGGGAAATGATCAGCTGATTGGCTACGTCCCGATGCGCGCAGTGATCAAAGCCGATCAGTACGAAGCGACCGTCCGTAAGCAGGCCCAGCGCGCGAAGGTGCGTAAGAAGGCAACCTGTGTTGATGTGGACGGTAACAGCAAAGCCTGCAAAGACAGCGCTAACGGTACCTGGATCCTGAACTAAACCGCGTCCCTGAGCGTATTTTTATGAATAATAAAAATTTTCATTGGTTGTGGTCCGTCTTTTACGCGGCGATTTTCGCCCTTGTCAGTGGTTGTACGTCGTCTTCACACAGCGACCCTTCCCGCTACAATCTGCAGTTTCAGGCTCATCCACAAATCAATGAATCTGCGCCGCTAAAAGTCAGAGTGCTGTTGCTGAAATCCGATGCGGATTTCATGTCCAGCGACTTCTATTCCCTGCAGAACAACGCGTCAGCCACGCTTGGCGCGAATCTGCTGAACAGCGATGTTTTCTTCCTGATGCCGGGTCAGCTCTCGAAAACCCTGAGTGGACAGAGCTCTCCCGACGCCCGCTACATTGGTGTGATGGCGGAATATCAGATGCTGGATGGCAAAAAATGGCGCGTTTCACTCCCTCTGCCTGTGCCAGGCGAAAACCATATCTACCAGTTCTGGAAATGGTCAGCGGATGAACTCCAGGCCAACGTTTTTCTCGACGTGAATGGCATCCGGGTCATCAGCCAGTAACGCGCTTCATAACAGGAATTACATCATCATGACGAAAGCAGAAAAGGTCGTCTGGACCGAAGGCATGTTCCTGCGCCCACACCATTTTCAGCGGACTGAAAGCTATCTGCTCAACCACGTTCGTGAATGGGGTGCGCTGCAGCGTTCATACCTTTGGGGCTTTCTCGACGTTGAGCTGGACGAAGCGATGCTGCGCCAGGGATGCATTGCCCTGAGCTACTGCAGCGGACTGCTGCCTGACGGAACCTTTTTCCAGGTGCGCAATGGCCGCAATGGTCCGGTGCCGCTGAAAATCCCTGACAATCTCACCAATGAAAAGGTGGTGCTCGCACTGCCGGTTCGCCGTGGAGAGAGAGAAGAGGTGATCTTCAGTGAAGAGCCGGCCTCGCTGGCGCGCTTCATCGCCTTTGAGCAAGAGGTGGAAGACGACAACGCCATGTCGGTAGGCGATGCCACCGTACAGTTTGGCCGCCTGCGTCTGACCCTGATGCTGGAAAAAGATGTAACGGCAGAGTGGACCGCTATCGGTGTGGCGTTTGTGACCGAGAAACGCAACGATAACCACGTGCGTCTCGATAGCAGCTACATTCCGCCGATGCTGAACGCCAATAACAGCCCGCAGATCTACAGCATGATTAACGATCTGCACGGCTTACTGGTACAGCGCAGCCAGCAAATTGGCGGTCGTCTGCGCCAGCCTGGCCGCTTTAATACCTCGGAACTGATTGAATTCACGCTGCTCTCACTGGTGAACCGTCATCTGGGCGAGGTTTCGCATTTAAAAACGCTTCCGCTGCTGCATCCGGAAACACTCTGGCGCAGCTGGCTGCCGTTTGCGACCGAGCTCGCCACCTGGGCGTCTCAGCGTACCGCTGAAAGCGTGCTGCCGATTTACGATCACGACGACCTCGCGGGTTGCTTCAGCAAACTGATGATGCTGCTGCGTCAGGGGCTATCTCTGGTGATGGAAGACCATGCCATTCAACTGCCGCTTAACGAGCGTTCCCACGGTCTGAACATCGCGACCGTGCCGGAAACCAGCATGGTGCGTGAGTTCGGTTTCGTGCTGGCGGTCAAAGCCAACGTGCCGGGCGAACACCTGCAAACCCATTTCCCTGCCCAGATGAAAGTGGCGCCGGTCTCGAAAATTCGCGATCTGGTTCAGCTGCAACTGCCTGGCATTATGCTGCGCGCCATGCCGGTCGCACCGCCGCAGATCCCCTGGCATGCAGGCTACAGCTACTTCGAGCTGGAGAAGGGGAGCGAGCTGTGGCACGAGATGGATAAGTCCGGCGCTTTCGCCCTGCATCTCGCAGGCGAGTTCCCGGGACTTGATATGGAGTTTTGGGCCATCCGTAGCCCGACTGAATAATAAAGCGAGCGCTTAATATGCAGGAACGACAGGATACCGGCAGTGATGCCGCGTTTACCGGAGCCAGTAGCAACAATCAGCTGGTGGCGGCCGCCAATCCGCTGCTCAATGCGATTCCGCAAATCCGTCATTCGGTATCACATGACGATCAGGTGGCGTTGCGCCAGCGCCTGATCGATGAGATCCGCCGGTTCGAAGTGCGCTGTCAGCAGGCCGGTCTGGCCTATGAGGTGATCGTCGGGGCACGTTACTGCCTGTGTACGGCACTTGATGAGGCCGCCGCGCTTACCCCCTGGGGCAGCAGCGGCGTCTGGTCCAGCAATGGTCTGCTGGTGACGTTTCATAATGAAACCTGGGGCGGCGAAAAGTTCTTCCAGCTGCTGGCGCGTCTGTCGCAAAACCCGCGCGAACATATTCTGCTGCTGGAGATGATCAACTACTGCCTGCTGCTCGGCTTCGAGGGGCGCTATCGGGTGCTGGATAATGGCCGCACCCAGCTTGAAACCATCAAGCAACGGCTGTGGCAGATGATTCGAGGCGTGCGTGGCAGTTACCCGCCACAGCTCTCTCCGCATCCGGAAGATCGTCCGGTACTGCGCAAGCTATGGCGACCCATGGTACCTCTGTGGGCCTGCGTGGCGCTGGCCGGGTTTATCGCCTGCCTGTTCTATATCGTGCTTAACTGGCGGCTTGGCGATAACACCAACCCGGTATTAGCAAAAATTTATCAGTCACAGCTTCCCGAAACGACTATCCAGCAACCTGCCCGCCAGCTGCCTGCGGTGCTGAACCTGCGTGGTTTCCTGAAGCCGGAAATTGAAGCCGGTCTGGTTGCGGTAAAAGATGAAGCGGACCGTAGCGTGGTGATCCTGAAAGGGGACGGCCTGTTTGCTTCCGCCTCAACCGTGGTACGTGACCGTTATGAGCCGGTGATAAACCGTATTGCACAGGCCATGAATAACGTCAGCGGTAAAATTCTGGTGGTGGGCTACAGCGACAACGTGCCAATTCGCAGTGCGCGCTTTGCCTCTAACTATGAACTGTCGCTGGAACGTGCCCGGTCAGTTCAGAAAATGCTGCAGGGAAGCCTCTCTCAACCTGAACGTGTGAAAGCGGAAGGCCGCGGCGAGATTAATCCAGTGGCACCTAACAATACGCCGGAAAACCGTGCCCGTAACCGCCGGGTGGAAATTACTCTGCTGGTGTCGCCTGAAAATACCCAGGCTGAGCTGAACGGATTGCCGCAAGGAAACTAAGGATGCTGACTACTCTTCTTTCCATTTTGACCAATCGCATTCTGTGGAGCTTCCTGGGCGTCACTGCGCTTGCGGCGGTTATCTGGATGATTGGCCCATTGTTGTCCATCGTGGACACCCGACCGCTCGAATCTGAACAGAACCGCATCATCAGTATTGCGGTGGTTTATCTGCTCTGGGCGCAGGGCCACATTCTGCCGCGGCTGTACAATGCCTGGCTGAACCGCAAGCTGATGGACAAACTCAATGAGAACACCACCAGCCCGGAAGCAGCGGATCCGCAGAAGCGACTGAACAACGAGGAGCAGATCCTCGCCAGCCGTTTTGACGAAGCCGCACAGATGCTGAAAAAAGCGCACTTCAGCAAAGCGGGACAGGGTGCCCAGTGGACGCAGCGCTTTAGCACGCAATATCTGTATCAACTGCCGTGGTACGTCATCATCGGCGCGCCGGGCAGCGGTAAAACCACGGCGCTGGTCAACTCCGGACTGCAATTCCCGCTGGCCGACCGTTTCGGTAAGACCGCGCTGCGCGGGATCGGCGGCACGCGTAACTGTGACTGGTGGTTCACCAACGAGGCCGTACTGCTGGACACCGCGGGTCGCTATACCACCCAGGAGAGCGAACAGGTTCAGGACGCCGGTGAATGGCTTGAGTTTATGGGGTTACTGCGTAAGTATCGCCGTCGCCAGCCGATCAACGGTGTGATTATTACCATCAGCATTTCTGATCTGCTGACGCTCTCGCCTGAAGCGTCACGCCAGCAGGCGGTCAACCTGCGCCAGCGTCTCTCTGAGCTGCATGAGCAACTGGGTATTCGCTTCCCGGTGTATGTCATGGTGACCAAAGCTGACCTGCTTAAAGGCTTCCGTGCCTGGTTTGCCGATTACGACAAAGCGCAGCGCGACCAGATCTGGGGCTTCACGCTGCCGTGGGAGCAAACCAAACACGCTGATTACGACCTGATGGGTAACTTCCAGCAGGAATTTTCCCTCTTACAGCAGCGCCTGGATGCCGGACTGCCGGAAACTCTGCTGCAAGAGCATGACGCAAAAGCGCGCGCGGAAGCGTATCTCTTCCCGCAGGAGTTTGCCGCACTGCGTCCGCTGCTGGCTGACTACCTGAGCACGGTCTTTGCCCGCTCTAACTTTGAAACCGAATTCTCCCCGCGCGGGATCTATTTCGCCAGTGGTACCCAGGAAGGCATGCCGTTTGACCGGGTGATGGGCGAACTTAACCGTGCGCTCTCCTTACCGGAAGGTGAAGAGGGAAATCGCTGGGACTCCGTCAGCAAAGAGGCTCCGATTCCAGGGGCGAAAGGGCAGAGCTTCTTCATCAAGAACCTGCTGCAAAACGTCATTTTCCAGGAAGCCGGCATCGCCGGGGAAAACCGCTGGTGGGAACTGCGTAACCGCGCCGTCATTTGGTCCGGCTATGCGGCGCTGCTGGCCCTGCTGGTGATCCTCGGTGGACTGTGGCTGACCAGCTATGCCAGGAACAAGGCTTATCTGGAAGAGGTGGACGCAAAGGTGCCGCTGCTGGATCAGCAGAGCAAGGCGCTGCAGAATCAGCCTCAGCGCGATCTGTTTGACCTTCTGCCCTTGCTGAATGGCCTGGTCGATCTGCCGAAAAGTGACGCGTTTGATGTTAACGATCCGCCTGTCTCACGCCGTATGGGGCTCTATCGTGGCGATGACGTCAGCGATGCATCGCAGTCTCTGTACCAGAAAGCGCTGGACCAGATGCTGCTCCCTGCCGTGGCGATGCATATCACCACCTGGCTGCGCAACGATAACGGCAGCGATGTGGAATACAGCTATGAAGCGCTGAAGGCCTACCAGATGCTCTATCAGCCGAAGCACTACGACGGCAAATTCCTGCACTCCTGGGTAATGCTTAATCTGCAGCGTAACCTGCCGCAGAACGTGACTCAGGCGCAGCTTCAGCAGCTTGAGTGGCACCTGACACAGCTGCTTGAGCCGAAAATTCAGGCCTCGCCGTACGCGCAGGATGAATCCCTGGTCGCGCGTGAAAGGGCGCTAATCAACCAGCAGCCGCTTTCCACCCGGGTGTATGGTCGTCTGAAGCGTCTGCTGGAGCATGATGAAAACCTGAAACCGGTATCGCTCTCCGACCTGGGCGGTCCGCAGAGCGAGCTGGTGTTTTCACGCAAAAGCGGCAAGCCGGTGAGTGAAGGCGTACCGGGTCTTTATACTCCGGACGGTTACTGGAAAAGCTTCAACGGCCAGATTGACAGCGTCACCACTGCTCTGCATGAAGACGATGCGTGGGTGCTGGGGGCGACCTCAGCCCAGGAAGATAAACAGCAGATCGATAACGCCGTGCGTCAGCTCTACATGCGCGACTTTATCGCCAACTGGGATCGCTTCCTCGCCGACATTCAGCTTAATAACAGCGCCGATCTCTCCCAGCGTATCAATACCGCGCGTCTGCTCTCCGGGGCAAACTCGCCGCTGCGCCGTCTGGTGCTGAACCTGAGCCAGGTCCTGACGCTTTCACGCAATGCGCCAGCCCCGGATGATGCCGGTAAAGCGCAAGCGCAAAGCAACCGTGCCACCCGCACGCTCGAAGCGTTATTCAGTAATAATGACAATGCCCCGACGCAGGCCGCGGTGGTCACTCAGGCACCTGAACAGCTGGTAACCGATCACTATGCTCCAATGATTGAGCTGGCGCAGCCGCTGGAGAAGGGCGGGAAGACCATCGTCTTTGATGATTTTCTCAAGCAGGTCGATGAACTTTACCGCTACCTGACTGCCGTTCAGGACGCGGCCAACAGCGGCATGCCTGCTCCGGGAGGCGAGGCGATTAGCCGTCTGCAGGCCAGTGCCGGTCGTCTGCCGGGCGGTCTGCAAACCATGTTCAGCAATATGGCGGTGGGGGCCAGCAGTGATACCCAGCGTCGCGACCTCGAAAACGTGCGTAAGCGGATTAACGTCGAAGTCGGCGGTTTCTGCCGTCAGGCAATCGCTGGCCGTTACCCGCTGGTGCGCAGCGCCAGTACGGAGGTCACGCCGGACGATCTCGCGCGCATGTTTGCGCCAGGCACCGGGCTGATGGACACCTTCTTTCGTGACAACCTGACCAATAAAGTCGATACCACGCAGGCGAACTGGCGCTTTATGCCGGGCATTGATGGAAAAACGCTGCCGGGAAGTGAAGGGCTCCTGAGACCGTTCCAGCAGGCGCAGTCCATTCGCGATGCTTTCTTTGCTAACGGTGCCACCACGCCATCTTACAAAGTGACGGTGCGCACCGTCAGAATGGATAACACAATCCTTAACCTGACGCTGGATGTTGACGGTCAACTGCTGCGCTACAGCCACGGTCCACAGGCTGTGCAGATCATGAACTGGCCGGGGCCGGGCGGGACTAACCAGGTGCGTATGCAGCTGGGTCTGGCTAACGGCAGCACGGCTACGCTGGTGACTAACGGTTCCTGGGCGCTGAACCGCTTTTTCGATAAAGCGCGTACCAGCCCCGGGGCGGGAAGTCTGAGTCGCCAGGCGACCTTTAACGTAGACGGACATCAGGTTACGCTGGAATTTGCGCCAAACAGTATTCGTAACCCGTTCCAGCTTCCCCGTTTCTCATGCCCATAACCGCAAGGACAGCCGTATGACGAATACCCCTGCGATGAACCGCTACAGCTGGTATGGCAAACTGCCCAGCGCCGGAGATTTTTTGCAGCGTCGCTTTCCTGACACCCTGCAACGCCAGTGGTCGCACTGGTTCCAGGTCGGCCTGCTGGCCTGGCAGCAGGAAGAGCAGCGCAGCGGTGAGCGCCCGTTTAACAAAGCGCCGGTCTGGAATTTTGTCGTACCGCCGATGCTGGGCAGCCAGATGATTCAGATGGGCTGCCTGCTGCCGGGACGTGACAGCGTTGGTCGACAATATCCGGTCTGCATTCAGCTCAGCTTTGCCCCCGCGGACTGGTCATCACGTCTGCTCAGTCAGGCTGAAAGCTGGTATCAGCAGATTGGCCGTCTGGGCCTGCATGCGGTACGTAACAGTTTTTCTGCCTCACAGCTCGATGACATGCTGATGTCCATTCCGGCACCACAGCCCGTCGAGCCGCAAAAGCGCTCAGATATTCTCGATGTGATTGGTTATGACGAAGACGGCCAGAGCACGCTGGGCTGGCCTCAGGCAGCAGAGTGCTTTGACCCGCTTCGCCAGACCAGCTACTGGTGGACCAACCGCTGCGACGGCTACCCGCTCTACACCCATGTTCACAGCGGCAACTTCACCGGGCAGCTCTTTACGCTGCTGTTCGACCCGGCAGGTGGCGCCCGCCCGGGCCGTCACGGTCTCTATCCGCCCATGTTTGAATAAGCAGGGATCTTATGAATATCGAAGAATTTCTCGCGCCAATAAGCCCCGACAAGCCCTGTGGCGAAAACCTGGAGTATGACGCTGATTTCCAGCTCATGAATCAGGCCAGCCAGGGCAAAGCAGAGCAGCAGTTTGGCGACACCATCATTCCGGCAGAACCTGCTGACTGGAATACGGTGGAAAAATTCGCCACCAGCCTGCTGAGCCGCACCAAAGATCTGCGCGTCATGCTGGCGTTAACGCATGCATGGACACGTCGCCGCGGCCTTGCGGGCTACGCCGACGGGCTGTTACTGGTGCAGGAGGCGATCACGCGTTACTGGGAGCCGCTCTATCCGCTGCTGGAAGAATATGGCGAAACCGACCCGTTTTACCGCATTAACGCCCTGGCCGGGCTGAGTGATAAGTCTGACCTGACCGTCGCCGTGCGTAACGCCTCGCTGCTGCGATCAAATGGCGATGAAATTTCACTTCGCGACGCTCAGGCACTGCTGGATGGCAGTAAAACCGAATGTCCGGATTATCCCGGTGGTCGTCCAAGACTGATTGACGAGCTGGCCCGCGGCGATCAGCCGGGCACGTCGGCGGTGATAGTGATTAACGAACGGCTGCTGGCCATTCGCGAGTTGCTCACTGGCCATCTTGGTGAAAGCGGCGTTCCGGAGATGGAACAGTTGCTGAAAACCGTCGGGCTGGTCGCCAGCGCCTGTCAGGTGACCGACATCAGCAAGCTGCTGCCCAACCGGGAGGCACAGGCTGAGCTCAGCGCTGAACCTCAACCGCCGGTCGCACAACCCGTTCAGCAGGTTACAGACTGGCGCAGCGTGCAGGTCACCAGCCGCGCCGATGCACAGCTGATGCTGGAGAAAGCCAAACAGTATTTTGCGCAGTACGAACCGAGCCACCCCGCACCGTTGATGATTGAACGGGTGCAGCGGCTGTCAGAACTTAACTTTATGGACATTATTCGCGACCTGGCGCCAGACGGCGTTAACCAACTGGAAAACATCTTTGGACGCCGCGAATAACGCGTCCTGGCATTATGACGACAGGCATGGAGCCTGCCGTTTCACCTTCACCGCGCATCTTTGATGGAGAACATCATGGCAATGAGTAACAGTGGGCAGAAATTCATCGCACGTAACCGTGCCCCCCGCGTGCAGATCGAGTACGACGTAGAGATCTACGGTGCAGAACGTAAAATTCAGCTGCCGTTTGTGATGGGCGTCATGGCCGATCTGGTCGGCAAACCGGTGGAAAACCTGCCGGCAGTCGACGAGCGTAAATTCCTCGAAATCGACATTGATAACTTTGACGAGCGCATGAAAGCGCTGAAACCTCGCGTGGCGTTCCAGGTGGATAACACGCTGACCGGCGAAGGTAAGCTCAACGTTGATCTGACCTTCGACAGCATGGACGACTTCCTGCCGGACGCGGTAGCCCGCAAGGTTGAGCCGTTGAACAAGCTGCTGGAAGCACGTACTCAACTCTCCAACCTGCTGACCTATATGGATGGCAAAAACGGCGCGGAAGAGCTGATCGCTAAAATTCTGCAGGATCCGACGCTGCTCAAATCTCTGAGCCAGTTGCCGAAAAATGACGAAAGTGCGAAAGGTAGCGAGGAATAATCGATGAGCAACCAGACTCAACAACACGAGCAGCAGAGTGGTCAGGCGTTCAGCCAGGATGAATTCAGCGCGCTGCTGAACAAAGAGTTCCGCCCGAAAACCGATCAGGCGCGCTCCGCGGTGGAAAGTGCGGTAAAAACGCTGGCGCAGCAGGCGCTGGAAAATACCGTTACCTTCTCCAGTGACACCTACCGCACCATTCAGAACCTGATTGCCGGTATCGACGAGCAGTTGTCTCAGCAGGTGAACCAGATTATTCACCATGAAGAGTTCCAGAAGCTGGAGAGCGCCTGGCGCGGTTTGAGCTACCTGGTGAACAACACTGAAACCGACGAGATGCTGAAGATCCGCTTTATGAGCATCTCCAAGCAGGAGCTGGGTCGTACCCTGAAACGCTTTAAGGGCGTGGGCTGGGACCAGAGCCCAATCTTCAAGAAAATCTACGAGCAGGAGTACGGTCAGTTTGGTGGCGAGCCGTTTGGCTGCATCGTTGGCGACTACTACTTCGACCACAGTCCGCAGGACGTTGAACTGCTGGGCGAGATGGCACGTATCGGCTCGGCGGCCCACTGTCCGTTTATCACCGGTACCGCACCGGGCGTGATGCAGATGGAGTCCTGGCAGGAACTCGCGAACCCGCGCGACCTGACCAAAATCTTCCAGAACACCGAGTATGCCGCGTGGCGTTCACTGCGTGAATCCGAAGATGCACGCTACCTTGGCCTGGTGATGCCGCGCTTCCTGTCGCGCCTGCCGTACGGTATTCGCACTAACCCGGTCGACAGCTTCGATTTCGAAGAGCAGACCGATGGCGCGAACCACAACAGCTACTCCTGGGCGAACGCCGCGTATGCCATGGCTGCCAACATCAACCGCTCCTTTAAAGAGTACGGCTGGTGTACCTCAATCCGCGGCGTGGAGTCCGGCGGGGCGGTTGAAAACCTGCCGTGTCATACCTTCCCGAGCGACGACGGCGGCGTGGACATGAAATGCCCGACCGAAATCGCCATCAGCGATCGTCGTGAAGCCGAGCTGGCGAAGAACGGCTTTATGCCGCTGGTTCACCGCAAAAACTCTGACTTTGCCGCCTTCATCGGCGCGCAGTCTCTGCAGAAACCGGCTGAGTACCACGACCCGGATGCGACCGCTAACGCGCGTCTGGCATCCCGTCTGCCGTACCTGTTCGCCTGCTGCCGCTTTGCCCACTACCTGAAGTGCATCGTGCGCGACAAAATTGGCTCCTTCCGTGAACGTGAAGAGATGGAACGCTGGCTGAACGACTGGGTGATGAACTATGTGGACGGCGACCCGGCTAACTCCTCACAGGAGACCAAGTCCCGTAAACCGCTGGCGGCTGCCGAAGTGCAGGTGCAGGAAATTGAAGATAACCCGGGCTACTACGCCGCGAAATTCTTCCTGCGTCCACACTACCAGCTGGAAGGTCTGACCGTTTCTCTGCGTCTGGTTTCTAAACTGCCGTCACTGAAGACGAAAGACGCGTGATGATGATTGCCGCCGGGAGGCCTTACCCGGCGCCTGCTTTATAGCATGGAAATGTGAGAGGAAATATGACCGCGAGACCTTCGTTTGTTGCTGCCTGGGCGGCGGCAACACGTATTTACGATGCAAATGATTCTATCGGCAAAGTTAAGCAAATTATCGGCGGCAAGGTTAAGCACAACTTCGAAATACCGCAAGATCAGGGTGGGTGGTCAAATAGTTGTGCCGTACGCATGAGTTATGTTCTGAACTATACCGGGCATCCCGTCCCGCGTATTGCAAATCTCACGGTATCCGGTGCTGATAATAAATGGTACTTCTATCGGGTAAAGGATGTTATTGCCTGGTTGACGCGTCAGTGGGGTAAACCTGACATGGTCGTGAGTTTTCCTTCCTTACCCGTTCAACAATTAGCCAACAAAAAGGGCGTAATTCTGTTTGAGGTACAGGGCTGGAGTGACGCCGCAGGTCATGCCACATTCTGGAATGGTTTAACCTGTTCGGATCATTGTTATTTCAATGCACCGGAGACGAATTACACGACGACCAAAGCCAATTTTTGGGAGTTGCCATGAAAAAAATAATTGCCAGTCTACTGTTGCTCACCAGTTCCGCCTCTGTTTATGCAACTGACGATCCGGTGATGTTTGTCAAAAAAATGCCTTATAAGCAAGTTGTTAAAGACGTTGTTTTTTCTCGCTGTCTGGCTCAAGTTTCAGATGATAAAAGCCAGTTTTCTCTGGATGCAGCCCGTAGCAGTAGTGCATTACTGGAATGGGTGCCTTTCGATATTGAAAATGGCAATGATAAAATTAATGCCCTTATTGATAAATATAAAGGCGCAACCAATGCCTTTCATTCTGAGATAAAACCCGATGTCAAAGGCGTAACGTTAAACTGTCTACGTCTTTATCATAGTGACGAACTTAATAAACTTGTACCTCAATTAATTATCGGTAATCCTGACCGTACCTGGCTTCAGGATAATCCGCAGTAGTAAAGACTTCACATTCTTTCCTTTCATTCAGGGGGAATGTCAAGACTGTCAAATGACACGGGTCATTTGATATGAGGCAGAGGTAAAATATGGACGGTTTTATTCAGCCCCATGCTTTCCTGTTTGCCATATAAGTGCTTTTTCGAAAGCAATATTGTTCATCCACGAAGAGTAGATATTATGGCTATTGATATGTTTCTGAAGGTCGAGGGTGTTACGGGCGAATCTAAAGATTCTAACCACACCGGCTGGACTGATATTACCTCCTTCTCCTGGGGCGCTTCCCAGCCAGGTAATATGAGTGTTGGTGGCGGCGGCGGTGCCGGTAAAGTTAACTTTAACGATCTGCACGTTAACGCTCTGATCGACAAATCCACTACAGCAATTCTCAAACACTGCGCAAGCGGTAAGCACCTGACTAAAGTTGAACTGTCCGTGTGCAAAGCGGGTGGTCAGCAAGTTGAATATACCCGCATCACGCTGGAAGATGTGCTGGTAACTTCTGTTCAGTACACCGGTGCAGACAACGGCGACACCGTTGGTGTGACCTATGCATTCCAGGCTGCGAAAGTGAAACAGCAGTACTGGGAGCAGACCACTGCTGGTGGTAAAGGTGCTGAAAGCAGCGCTGGCTGGAACATTAAAGAAAACAAAGAAGCGTAATGATAGTGGGCCCGAAAGGGCTCACTTTTACGTGACCTTCTTTGAATGGAGAAAGAAGAATGTCTGCTATGCGTCCTGCTTTTGGTGCTGCCTGGAACAGATTCAAAGAAGTTAACGTTAATGTGGAACAGGTTGGCAAATTATTGGGTGGAAAAGTTCAGCATAATATCGATGCTGGTATTTTTAAAAATGCCTGTCCCATACGTATGAGCTATGTTTTGAATTATTGTGGTATACCTATTCCGTCTAATAGCAAATACGCGACAGTGACCGGAAATGACAAAAAACGCTATATGTTCCGCGTTAAAGATATGATTGCATTTCTTCCTACTGTTCTGGGGCATGCAGATATGTCAGTCGCCTCTCCTACACCAGCACAATTTTCAGGCAAGCAAGGCATTATTATCTTTACCGGCCATGGGTGGAGTGATGCAACCGGACATGTAACACTCTGGAATGGAAATATTTGCTCGGATGATTGCCATTTCCTTGGATCACCCGGCAATGGTTCGTTTATTCCTACTAATGCAACATTCTGGAGCCTGAAATGAAACGTTTATTACTGCTCGCATTAGCGTTAAATGCCACCGTTGTTTATGCCCAAACATTGCCTGATGTCAGTGCTTTTACTCAACAACAAATCTTTGAAAACTGGGTGCAAAATCGTTGTATCAGTAAGATTGCGGACAGTAAGAGTTTAAAAGATGATGCAGAGGCCAGCGCTGCCGCATGGCTCGAAGCAAGTAATCTACCTGCAGAGAATTTTGAAAAAGCGGACAACATTATTGTTTCCTTACTTAAAGAGAAGGTAGGCGGTAGCGAACCGGGCCATTATCAGGTATTGAAGTGCAACTTAATCACCAACAGCGACGCAATTCGAAAGCTAAACACCCAAAAATAGAGTCATTTGGTGGGCAAATGAATAATTTAATATTACGTGGAGAAGAACGTGAGTTCGAATCTGTTCTCCACTTTTGAAATTTTTCTTTTGTTCTGGTGATGACTTTTTATATTGATTGTCGAAACCATTACAGCGAGGTTTCGTGAGTCTATCAGCCATTAACGCAAGCTGGGTTGCTACGAAAAGTAATTTCCATAAGTGTAATGGCATTTCGTCTGATTCTGAAATGGTCTGGATCTCTTCGTATAACAAAAAGATTATTTTTACGGTGGCTATTTTTAAATGCTTTTAATTCTGGCAAGTAACAATGGAATCTCAGTTCTAATTAACTTTACGCTCAAACGCCGCCGTTCTCGCCCCGAGAGCGGCAGCGTTTGAGCGCTAATCATACCAGCAGGAATACGCCATGCGATTCACGATTATTTCTACAAAACCCGGTCATCAGCCGCCGCAGAGCAGCTGTGATTTTTATGCCCCGGGCGGCACCATTGGGCGCGGTACGGATAACAATCTGGTATTGCCGGACAATGACCGCACCATCTCGCGTTTGCAGGCCATTGTTCACGTTGACGCCCAGGGCGAATGCCGCGTCACTAACCGTGGCAGCGTCACCCGCGTGGTATTGAATGACATTCCGCTTGAGCGCGGGCGTCAGGTTGAGCTGCAGGATGGGGACATTCTCGGTATTGATGATTACCGCATCGAAGTGACCGAACTGATTCATGATACGCAGCCAGTCAGTCGCATGGCGGCGACCATGCAGCAGCAGGCGCGTCCAGCCGCGGCCCCTGCGGCAGCTCCGCAGCCAAAGCCTGCGAGCGCCGCCCCGCGCGGGAAGGCGGAACCGACTGCTGTGCCGTCGGAAATCTGGGATAGCCTGATGCAGGAGTTCTCTATCTCCGACAGCATTTCCAGTTCTCGGGCGAAGCCGCAGCCGGCAGCGTCGCACGATCCGTTCTCCCAGCCTGTCGCACCTGAGCGTAACGCTGAAGATCCGCTGGCGATGTTCAATGACAGCGATCCGAAGCTTGAGCGTAAGAACGTGGATCCGGATACGCTGTTCAGTGACGAAGCGTTGTTCAAAAAAGAGAGCATTTTTGACGACGTCACCCCGTCTACGCTGGTGCCGCCCAATGAAGCTAAACCTGCGCAGCCACAAGAAGAGCAGACGGATGAACTCGATCCGCTGGCACTGTTTGGCGGTAGTGCCAGCGCACCTGCCGCACGAAATGATGACCCCCTCGGGTTGATGGGCGGGGCACCGTTAACCCATCCGGATGAAATTGTCGGCGATAAGCCAGAGGCCGTCGTTGAGCCAGACCTGACGCCAGAGCCGGAAGCAGAACAGGAAGAGGACGTCCTTGCCGCTTCTCCGCTGTTTGCTCCTGAGCCGCAGGTGCCGCCGCGCGCGGAAGAAGAAGAGCCGGCGCGACCGGATTATGCCGGCTTCACCATGCCAACCCCGCAGGCCGTGGCGCGCAGTAATGCCCAGGCACCTAAAGGGCGTTTGCGTATTGACCCGGTCAAAAACGCGGCGTCGCCAGCAGCCCATAATGGCGAAAAGGGTGAAGTACTGCAGGGCGAATTACTTGAGGCACTGCTGGAAGGGATGGGGCTCAGCGAAATGCAGCCCGTCCCGCAGTTTGACCGCGAAAATATGCGTCAGCTGGGGCAAATTCTGGGCATGTTCTCTCAGGGCACCGTGGCGCTGCTTTCTTCGCGCTCTATTCTCAAGCGCGGCGTAAAAGCCGATATGACCATGGTACTTGATGATGCCAACAACCCGTTCAAACTGTTGCCGACCGGGAAAACCGTTCTGATCCAGATGTTCGGTACGCCAATGCCGGGCTTTATGCCGCCGACAAAATCCGTGCGTGACGCGCTGATCGATCTGCAGGCGCATCAGCTGGGTATGATCTCCGGTATCCGCGCCATCATTGCCGCCATGCTGCAATCCTTCAACCCGGAACAGCTGGAAGAGCAGGCGAAGCAGAACGGGATGACCTCCCGACTGGCGCTGCCGGGCAGCCGCAAAGCCGCACTGTGGGACTACTTTGTCCGCAGCTATGGTGAAACGGCAGGCGAGATTGAGGATGACTTCCACACCCTGTTTGGCGAAGCCTTCCTCCATGCTTATGACATGGAGGTGAATCAGTACAAAGACTCACAGAGCGGATCGGAAGAAAAATGAATATCGCAACGGCTTCTCTCTCCCGCCAGGGGACGCGCGCCAGCAACCAGGATCAGACGGGAGAAACCATAGGGGAACGTTCAGCCTGCTTTGTCGTCTGTGATGGTATCGCTGGTCTGCCGGGCGGTGAGGTGGCCGCTGAACTGGCCCGCAACAGTATTATCTCCCGCTTCGATGGCGACAAGCACCTGAACGCGCAGCATATTCGCGACTATGTGCAAACGGCGAATCGTACCATTCTCAGCGAACAGCAGGCGGTTCAGGATTATCGTCGGATGGGCACCACGCTGGTCAGTCTGTTTATCGACAGAGATTACCGGCTGGCCTACTGGGCACATGCCGGGGACAGCCGCCTGTATCTGTTTCGCCGGGGCTGGCTGTGGCATGTCACCACCGATCACAGCCTGGTTCAGCAGATGAAAGATGCAGGGCACGACACCGATAACCTCAACAGCAATTTGCTCTATCTGGCGCTGGGTATTGAAAACGGTGGGCCAGAAGCGAGCTACAGCGATGTGGTGCAGGTCGAAGACGGAGATGCATTTCTACTCTGTACAGACGGTTTCTGGCACGGCGTCAGCGAAGAACAGATGAAACAGTCGCTGCACATGGTTAACACGCCGCAAGAGTGGCTGACCTTAATGAACCAAATCATCCAAAAGAATGGCGAACAGGAGGGGAATGCTCAGGATAACTATACCGCCCTGGCGGTATGGATGGGCAACCCTCAGGACACCACTTTGCTGCATACGCTTTCTGACGCAGCACAATTTCTTCCCTGCGGAACTGATTAGACACACAAGGAACGATATGAAACTTTGGCTATCGGGTTTAGCACTTCTGGCGGTGGCGTCCACCGCGCAGGCTGAGAATTTCCGCATCGTGCAGTCTCCTGCGCAGAAGCTGGATATCTGGATTGATAACATCAAAGACAACACCCCACAGAGCTGGTGTAAGTCAGAGATTGCGCTGCGTATCGTGGCGAACGGCAACAAAGACGTCTCGGTTCTGGAGAACTTTGTCCCGCGTCTGGGCTCGCTGCTGGAACACCAGTGCAGCAAAGTCAGTAAACTGAGCTGGACGCTGAACGATCCGTCCGGGACGACGCTGGCGCAGGGGACAGCAGGCAAAGCGCAGGACTGGGCGCTGGTGGTAAAACAGCAGCAGACTGCGCCAGTGAGTACTCCGGCCAGCGGTGCGTTGCTGCCGCCGGACCAGAACGCGGAAACCCACACGGTTGCTGCCGATCGCACGCCGTGGCAGGAATTTACCCTTCAGGACGGCTGCCATCTGCGTACCTTCTGGGAAGGGGGCTCATCTGCTCCGGCGCTCTTTATTCCGGATTCAGACACCACCCGCTGCGGAAACGGGAGCTGGCTGAGTGGTCACACGGTTATCTCCCAGTCCCGTAATGGTGGACAAAAAGAGATACCGGTGACCTACATTCACGGCTTCCCGGTCATGGGACTGAATCAAAGTGCCGACCCGGAAAACGCGCTGATCACCTCCGTCAACAAAGAGCGCATGGTTTTCAGCACCTCCAACAGCGACCAGAGCTGGATGATCCTGCCTTACGACAGCAGCCTCAACGGCTGGAAAAGCAACGGCACGGTGGCCGTGGAGATTTCACGTGAGACCGCCAGCGACGATGCAAAACTGCAGGCGCGTATCGCCGCGGTGAAAAAAATCTGGGGCGCCTGGGTTACCCCTGGTACAACGCTCAATATCGTCCTGATTGACACCCTGCGCCCTCAGCTGCGCGATCCGGCAGTCGGCGCCTGGCGCGCGGCAAATTAAGGAATGGCTATGAATACGCTCTATCAACACCTGGCGGGTGAATCGCTGAGTGACGCGCTGGTGCGTCTTGAAGCTGAGATCAAAGCCCGTCCGGCCGATGCCGATCTCCGTGCCGCGTTTGTGCAATTTTTGACCCTCAGTGGTAACTGGACGCGTGCCCTGACTCAGCTGAAAAGCTGGCTGGCACTTAAGCCCCAGGCTAAACCAACCGTTACCCTGCTGGAGCAGTCCATCCAGGGCGAGCTGCAGCGCGCGCAGGTGATGGCGGGGCAGGCTCGTCCTGCCATGCCTGAAACGCAGTGGCCGTGGCTTACCACGCTTGCCGCCGCACTTAATGACGCGGGAGAGCGTGCTCAGGCGCTGCGTCTGGAAGCCCTTGAGCAGGCGCAGGCAACGGCGGGGCAAATCACGCTTGAGAATGACGAGACGCAGGCATTCGCATGGCTGATGGACGGCGATGCTCGTCTGGGGCCCGTGTGTGAAACCATCGTCAACGGCCGTTATTTCTGGCTGCCGTTTAACGCCATCGCCGAGATCCGTTTCCAGGCCCCTGCCAGCGTGACTGACCTGGTGTGGCGTCATGCGCTGGTGCGCCTGACGGACGGTACCGAACAGGTTTGCCAGATCCCGGCGCGCTATCCTTTCGCACCGGATGCGTCTGACGCGGTTAAGCTCGCGCGCACCACCGAGTGGCTGCCGCTCGACAATGACGGCACGCTGTATGAAGGCATGGGGCAGAAAGCCTGGCTTAGCGAGCAAAGCGAAAGCCCATTGCTGTCGTTGAACCTGGTGACATTTGCTGCGGATGGAGCCCATGAGTAATCCCGCTGGCGAAGGCGATCTGCTGCGCAGCGGCTGGCAAGCCCGCAGCAAGCAGGAGAAGGTGGGGGCGCGCGATAAAATGCAGCCCTCGCTGCTGGATCGCCTCACCGATAACGATCCGGAAAAAAAACGCGAGTCCGCCAACAGTAATCTGATTACCCACGCCGCCCTGCGCCGTAACGTGCTGCGGGATCTGCAGTGGTTGTTTAACACCATCAACCATGACGCATCCGGTGACCTGAGCGCGTTGCCGCATGTGAACCGCTCGGTGGTTAATTTTGGCGTCGCGCCGCTGGCCGGGAAAAGAATGTCAGACATTGAATGGCACGACATTCAGCGCAAGCTTACCGAGGCCATCATTAACTTTGAACCGCGTATTTTGCCGCAGGGACTGCAGGTCCGCTGCGTGTCAGACACCTCGTCACTGGATCTGCACAACGTGTTGTCCATTGAGATAAAAGGGCGTCTGTGGTGTGTGCCGTACCCGCTGGAGTTTCTGTTTCGCACCGATGTCGATCTGGAAAACGGCCATTTTGAACTGAAAGATGCGGGGTGATCATGGAAAGTAAACTGCTCGAATATTACAACCGTGAACTGGCCTATCTGCGTGAAATGGGCGCTGAATTTGCCGAGCGCTATCCCAAAGTTGCGGGTCGACTGGGCATGCGCGGCATCGAAGTGGCGGATCCGTATACAGAACGCCTGATGGAGGGGTTCGCGTTCCTGACCTCCCGCGTGCAAATGAAAATGGATGCGGAGTTCCCGCGCTTCTCCCAGCGTTTGCTGGAAATGATTGCGCCAAACTATCTCGCACCAACCCCCTCAATGGCGATTGCTGAAATCCAGCCCGACAGCACGCGTGGCGATCTGAGCAACGGTTTTAAGGTGCCGCGCGGCACCATGATGGACAGCCTGGCGCTGAAAAAGACCGGGGTCACCTGCAGCTACACCACGGCGCATGAAGTTAATCTGCTGCCGCTGAAAATCGATAAGGTCGAGCTGGGCGGTGTGCCTGCCGATCTGCCGCTGGCGCAGCTGGGCCTGAGCCAGCGGGGGATCAACAGCGCGTTACGGATCCGCATTGCCTGCGATGGCCCGCAGCATCTTGGGCATCTGGATTTTGACCGTCTGGAGTTTTTCCTTAGCGGCCCGGATATTGAAGCGCTCAAGCTGCTTGAGCTGGTCATGGAGCACCACGCCGGGATTGTCTGCCAGACCGTCAGCAAGCACCCGCAGCGACAGCTGCTCTCTGCGGATGCCTTACGACAGGAAGGGTTTGAGCCGGACCAGGCGCTGCTTCCGGACGACCTGCGCAACTTTGACGGCTATCGTCTGCTGCAGGAATACTTTGCGTTTCCGGCACGGTTCCGCTTTATCAGCCTCAGCGGTCTGGGCAAGCTTATCCAGCGCTGTGAAAATGAAAAAGCGTTCGATATTTTCATCCTGCTGGATAAAAGCGATGAGCAACTGGAGCGGGTGGTTGATGCCAGCCATCTTGCGATGCATTGCACGCCGGTGATCAACCTTTTCCCGAAAGTGGCGGCGCGGCAGAAGCTGAGTGAGAGCCAGCATGAATATCATCTGGTGGTGGATAACATCCGTCCCCTGGATTATGAAATTTATGCGGTAAACAAAATCTTCGGCAGTGCCGACGGCCAGCGTGACGACCAGACATTTCGTCCTTTCTGGAGCACCTGGAGCGGTGATGCGGGCAACTACGGCGCCTATTTTTCCCTGCGCCGCGAGCAGCGAGTGCTCTCTGAACATGCCCTGCGCTACGGCACCCGCACCGGTTATATCGGCTCCGAAGTCTTTGTTTCGCTGGTGGATGAACAGCATGCACCCTGGCAGGAAAATCTGCGCTATATCTCCGCGGAAGTATTGTGCACCAGCCGCGACCTGCCGCTGATGCTTCAGCAGGAGCTCGGACAGTTCATCATGGCCGATTCCATGCCGGTGAAATCCCTGACTCTACGAAAAGGCCCAACGCCGCCGCGTCCGGCTCTGGCCGAAGGGTTTAGCACCTGGCGATTGATCAGCCAGCTGCAGATGAACTATCTCAGCCTGATGGACAGCGAAAACGAAGAGGGTGCCGCCGCCCTGCGTCAGCTGTTAGGGCTGTATGCTAACCTGGCGGAGACGCCGGTTGCGCGTCAGGTTGAGGGCGTTCGCCACTGCGTGCTGGAGCCGGTTCACCGTCGCGTCCCGGAGCCGGGTCCGGTGGTCTTTGCGCGCGGGATCGGCATTACTCTGACGGTAGATGAGCGTGCGTTTTCCGGCGCCAGCCCCTGGCTTTTCGGCAGCGTGCTGGAACGCCTGTTTGCCCGTCTGGTGTCCATCAACAGCTTTACTGAATTCACGCTGAAGAGTCAGCAGCGCGGCGAGATTGGCTACTGGGCACCGCGTATGGGGAAAAGGGCACTACTATGAGCGAAGTCGCCTCCGCGCCGCTGCGTGTCCATCGCCTGACGCCGTTGCCGGACGCTTTCTGGCGCGGCGTTCGCGAGACGCCGTGGCGCTACGATCTGTTCCAGCTATTAAGACGCATTGATGCCCAGGGCGGTGAACGTTATCCGCTGGGGCGCGCGCCGCTGCCGAAATTTGAACCGTTACGTATCGGTCAGCAGCCATCGATGAGCTTTGCGCCGTCAACCCTCGCGCAGGTGCGCCAGCGTGAAGAGAACGGGCTGCACGAGGTGTCTATCCTCAGCTTTGGTCTGTTTGGTCCAAATGGCCCGCTGCCCGTCCATATGACAGAGTACGCCCGCGAGCGTATTCATCATCATCAGGATACCAGCCTGAGCGCGTTTGCCGATCTGTTCCATCATCGCCTGACGCTGTTGTTTTACCGTGCCTGGGCTGATGCGCAGCCCGCCGTCTCTCTTGACCGCGCGGACAACAAACGCTTTGAGGGGTATCTGGCATCCTTGATCGGCATGGGCCAGCCGGGGCAGATGACCAAAGGCAGCCTGAGCGCACATGCCCGTTTTACTCATGCCGGACACCTGACCCGTCACGCCCGGGATCCGGAAGGGCTGGAGAAGATCCTGCGCAACTATTTTAACGCCCCGGTAAAACTGGTCACGAACGTGGCGCAGTGGATGCCGCTTTCGCCGCGGGAACAGGCGCAGTTGGGTGAAGGGCGTCGTCTGCCGCGGATGGGAGAATCCGCTTTTCTCGGCGTTGCGGTGCGCGACGTGCAGCACAAGTTTCGTATCGAAATCGGCCCACTGAGCGCGGACGAGTACAACCGCTTCCTGCCAGGCGAAGCGTGGGTCACTGAACTGCGCGACTGGGTACGCCAGTACGCAGGGGTAGAATTTGAATGGGAAACTCGGGTTATTCTGCGCGCCGACGCGGTGCAGGGTGCCTCGCTTGGTAGCGCCGGGCGGTTAGGTTACAACACCTGGCTGGGCCTTCAGCCTCAGCCTGTCCCACGTGGCGATCTGGTGTATCGCGCAGAGCGATAATTTTTCTAACGCATTGTTATCAACGGAACCGAACATGTCAGAAATCAGCCGTGCCGTGCTTTTCGGCAAACTGGATACGCTGTTATTTACCTCACTGGAAAGCGCCACCGCGTTCTGCAAGCTGCGCGGCAACCCCTATGTTGAGCTGGTGCACTGGCTGCATCAGCTGATGCAGCAGCAGGATGGCGATCTGCAACAGGTGATTCGTCATTTTGCCCTCGATGAACAGCAGCTGACGCGCGATATCGTGGCCGCACTGGATGCGCTGCCACGTGGCGCGAGTTCTGTTTCCGATCTGTCAGAACATATCGACAGCGCCGTGGAGCGCGCGTGGGTGTTTGGCTCGCTGAAGTATGGCGTCAGCCGTATTCGCGGCGGGCATTTGCTGATTGGCATCCTGAAAACCTGGAATCTGGCCAACGTGCTGAAAAGCATCTCGGCGCAGTTCAGCTGCCTTAACGTCGACGTGCTGATCGAGCAGTTTGATGCGATTTGCGCTCAGAGCAAAGAGACGCTACAGGCGGCCGCTGCCGCGGATACCCCAGCCGGTACGGTGCCTGCCGCACAGGGGACGTTGGCCCAGTATGGTCAGGACCTGACCGCGCGCGCCCGTGAAGGGAAGATTGACCCGGTTGTCGGGCGCGATGAAGAGATCCGCCAGATGGTCGATATTCTGATGCGCCGTCGCCAGAATAACCCGCTGCTGACCGGGGAAGCTGGCGTTGGCAAAACGGCGGTGGTGGAAGGGCTGGCGCTGCGTATCGCCGAAGGCGACGTGCCGGCACCGCTGCAGAATATTCAGCTTTGGCTGCTGGATATCGGCATGCTGCAGGCTGGCGCAGGCATGAAAGGCGAGTTCGAAGCGCGTCTCCAGGCCCTGATTAATGAAGTGCAGTCCAGCGCTACGCCAGTCATTCTGTTTATCGATGAGATCCACACCCTGATTGGCGCAGGCGGCCAGCAGGGTACCGGTGATGCCGCTAACCTGCTCAAGCCGGCTCTGGCACGCGGGCAACTGCGCACCATCGGTGCCACCACGTGGGCGGAATACAAAAAATACATCGAGAAAGACCCGGCGCTGACCCGTCGTTTCCAGACGGTACAGGTTCACGAGCCGGACGAAGCCAAAGCCATTCTGATGCTGCGAAGCACCGTGTCACCGCTGGAGACGCATCACCAGGTACTGCTTCTCGACGAAGCGGTCAGCGCGGCGGTCAAGCTTTCACATCGTTATATTCCGGCACGCCAGTTGCCGGATAAAGCCGTTGCGCTGCTTGATACTGCCTGTGCCCGCGTGGCGGTCAGCCAGAGCGCGCCACCGGCACAGCTGGAAGATTGCCTGCGCCACCTCGCGGCCCTGGATGTGGAGATCGAGATTGCCGGACGCGAAGCGCGCGTGGGTGCCGGCGATCCGGAGCGCGTCGCAGCCTTGACCGCCGAGCGCGATACATACGAAACAAAGCGCGAAGCCCTGACCCAGCGCTGGGAAGAGGAACGTGCTCTTGTGACTGAAATCATCCGCCTGCGTGCCGCGCTGTTTGCCGCGGGTGATGACGAGACCGGCGAACTGCGCAGCGCGCTTAACGCGCAGCAGCAGGCGCTCAACGCTTTACAGGGCGACGAGCCGCTGCTGTTTGCGGCGGTGGATGAAAACGTGGTGGCGGCGGTGGTCTCTGACTGGACCGGTATCCCGCTGGGCCGGATGGTGAAAAACGAGATTGATGCGGTGCTCAACCTGGCTGATACCCTCAACCAGCGCGTCATCGGCCAGCGTCACGGCCTGGATCTGATTGCCCGCCGCGTGAAAACCTCGCGGGCAAAACTCGACGATCCGAACAAACCTGTTGGCGTATTTATGCTCTGTGGCCCGTCCGGCGTGGGGAAAACGGAAACCGCACTGGCGCTGGCGGAATCGCTTTATGGTGGTGAACAGAACGTTATCACCATCAACATGAGTGAATTCCAGGAAGCCCACACCGTTTCGACCTTAAAAGGTGCGCCTCCGGGATACGTGGGTTATGGTGAAGGCGGGGTGTTAACCGAGGCCGTTCGCCGTCGCCCGTACAGCGTGGTCTTGCTGGACGAAATTGAAAAAGCGCACCCGGATGTACATGAAATCTTCTTCCAGGTCTTCGATAAAGGCTGGATGGAAGATGGCGAGGGCCGCCATATTGATTTCCGTAACACCATCATTATTCTGACGTCCAACGTCGGCACCGATCTGATCAGCGCCATGTGTGCCGATCCGGAACTGATGCCTGAGCCTGAAGCGTTAAGCGGCGCGTTGCGTCAGCCGCTGCTGGAGGTCTTCCCGCCGGCGCTGCTGGGCCGTCTGCTGGTGGTGCCGTATTATCCACTGAGCGACGAGATGCTGGGGCAGATTGTCCGCCTGCAGCTCAAACGCATTCAGCGTCGTCTGCAAGAGAATCACAATATTATTTCCGAGTTTGATGACAGCGTGGTGGAACAAATTGTTCAGCGCTGTACCGAGGTGGAGTCTGGCGGCCGCATGGTGGACGCTATTCTGACAAACACCTTGCTGCCTCAGATGAGCCAGATATTACTTACCGCCAGCCGCAGCGATGAGCAGTACCGACGTCTGCACGTCACCTGTGAGCAGGGCGAGTTTCACTGTCAGTTTGCCGCGTAATAATCATCAAGAGAACTGTAAAAGATGACGGATAATGATAACAATCGGACTGTCCCAAACGCGCTCCCGGTCGGGTATCGCTTCAACGAGTTTGAAATTAAAGAGGTGATCGGCGGCGGCGGGTTCGGCATCGTCTATCGCGCGTGGGATCATCAGCTCGAACGCACTATCGCTATCAAAGAATTTATGCCTGCCTCGCTCGCCGTGCGCGGCGACGATATGACGCTGGTACTGCGCAGCGAACGTTTTGGCAAAGCGTTTTCCGCCGGTCTGAACAGCTTCATTCAGGAAGCCCGCCTGCTGGCGCGCTTCAACCACCCGAACCTGCTTCACGTGCTGCGTTTCTGGGTGCAAAACGATACAGCCTATATGGGAACGCTGTTCTATAGCGGTACCACGCTCTCCCGCCTGCGCGAACAAAAACCGGAGCTGATTAACGAAGCCTGGATCCGTCGTATGCTGCCCATGCTGTTCGGTGCCATTAAGACAATTCATGACGAAGGCTATCTGCACCGCGACATCTCTCTGGATAACATCCAGATTCAGGACAACGGCCTGCCGGTTCTGCTCGATTTCGGCTCAGCGCGCCGCACCATTGGTAATCTCTCTGATGAGACGGAAACCATGCTGCGCCCGGGCTTTGCGCCAATCGAGCAGTACACTGACGACAACGAAAGCGAGCAGGGCCCGTGGACGGATATTTATGCCCTCGGCGCCGTGCTGCGTACCCTGATTGTTGGCTCACCGCCGCCGGTCAGCGTGGTGCGCTCAATTCAGGACACCTGCAAACCGCTGGTGGAACTGCAGCCACAGGGCTATTCCCTCTCGCTATTGCAGGCCATCGACCGGGCGCTGGCGTTGCACATGGAAGACCGACCGCAGTCCATCGATGAATTCGCGGCGCTGATTGAGATGCCGGTAGCGGGTATCGACGATGTACTGAGTGCGAAAAAACCGGGCACGATGCTGGTACCGGTAGAGGAAGAGGCACCGGCTTCTGCACTGGACTGGCACCGGTACAAAATCCCGGCAATGGTTGCTGCGGGCGTGCTGGTTGGCGTCGTCGCCGGAGCGATGCTGTTTAGCGGTGGCGACCATGATGCGCCAGAGCAGGCGGCGCAGGCCCCTGCTGAGACACGCCCCGTTGAAACCGCATCGAACGCGCCGGAAGTGAAACCGGAAACGGCGAAAGCCAGTGAACAGACTGCACCGACTGCGACAGCGCAACCGGCCACCCCGCCGGTGGATGCCAGCCCGGTGGCACTGGTCTATATCCGTATTCTTGACGGTGAGACCCTGAAAGTGAACGGTGAGCCAAAAACACTGCGTCCGGCGAATAACGGTTATGCATCGCTCAAGCTACCTGCGGGCGAGGCCAGAATTGAACTGCAGGGCAACGGGAAAACGCGTACCCAGACGCTGGATATCGCGAAGCCTGGCACCTGGCTGGTGAATCCGTAAGTAAGGTAAGCAGGGACTGGTAACAGGACGGAGCGAATGTATAACCTCAAGTTTGTCTATCTTTTCAGCGAGAATGTCTCGCCAGCGCTTTTCGCGAAAATTATCCGCCCGTCCGTAGCCGGGCAGTGGATAATGTCAGTTCCCGACAATTCGCTGCGCTCGCTGTTTACGCGTTACGATTTGCTGCATTCCATCACCGGGGCGAATCCCTATCAGTCAGGACGCGATACCCGTAAGCTGATCGTGCAGGATCTCGATATCGGCAGGATCGTTGCCATCGACGAGAGTTTCCGTAACTGGTCATCGGTAACGGAGATATTTTATATCAATGCCGATGGCCGACTGCAGGCGGCCTCGCTTACCGGTCTGGGCTGGTATCCGGTAAGCACAATCGTCGATCGCTACGAAACCATGGTGCGAACCTACGGTGCCCGTCCTGCGCCGACGGTACTGCCGAAGCAGGTGGTGAAATCCAAAGCGGCACAGGTGCCGGATGAGGCCACGCCGGGCAAAGACGGTAAAACCTATGCTTCGCAGCTACAGCAGATGACCAAGGCGGAACGCTGGCAGGCGCGTAAGGATCTGATCGCGAAGGGCAGCAACAGCCTTTACCCGGATGCGCAGATCGCCGCTAAACGACTGGCGGCGAATAATATTGCGGTGGAGAAAGCGAAGCTTGCTGAGAATGTTTATAAGACAGTGAATCCGCTGGAGACAACGCCGGGGGTGCCAGAGGGCTGGAAGGATATAAGCAACGATGCATCGGTGCTAAAGAAGTTAGGTCTTAAAAGTAAAACACTTTATGACAAGAGTGAGGATCCTGATTTTCTGGCACGCGTCTATCAGCCTGACCCTGACGTTTTTGGTGGCGATATGAACCCTACGCTGGTGTTCAGAGGGTCGAGGCAACCAGAGTTTTTCCCCATGAAGAACATGACTGACTGGAAAAATAACGGTGCGCAGGGGCTTGGGTTGGAGTCGGATTATTACCGAAGAGCCGTAAGTATGGGCGAGCAGCTCGCCAAATCAGGTCAAAAAATAGACATTGCGGGGCACTCTCTTGGGGGAGGTTTAGCATCAGCCACCTCTATGGCAAGTGGTATGGCGGGATGGACGTTTAATGCTTCTGGCCTAAATTCCGGTACCGTCGAGAAATATGGCGGAAGCATATTGGGCAGCACGGATAACATTCAGGCTTACCGCGTCGAGGGTGAACTGCTGACCAGGACTCAGGAAGTAAATGTTTGGGAAGATTTTAAAATGGTAAAAGGGCACGTGCCAGCACTTATAGCGAAAGAAGAGATTTCTGCCATTATGCCCAATGCTGCCGGAATAGCTCACGACCTTCCTGGTGGAATGGGGAGTGCATTTGACCGACATGGAATAGATCAAGCGATAAACTGTATTGAACAACAGAAGGATGAGGATATCTCTATTATCAGGAGCCGCGCGTGAAATCACTAATTTTTGGCTGGGTAGCGCTTTGTTTAATGTTTATGGTTCAGGGGTGCAAGCAAAATATGGATTTACAACCAGATAATTACTTTAATGGTGACCAGCTCACATTAGCGCGCGCAATTGTGAATGGTGACGGCGATGAGGTGAAAAAGTTAGCTTCGAAAACTGATTTAAACAAACCTGGTAAAGAGGACATGACCCTGTTGTTTTGGGCGGTGATGAATTCACTTAACGATAAAAAAACGCCTGAACATTTAAAAATTATCACTACTCTGATTAAGGCTGGCGCAGATCCGCTGCAGCCGAGGCCGCAGGGAAAAAGTTCGCCTGCAGAATTAGTATTAAAAGCGGACAGCGACGTGTGGATAAAGGCGATGCTGGACGGCGGATTATCTCCAGATGCAAAAGACAAAACGTTTGGTGAGCCTATAATATTCGAAAGTATCGAAGCGAAAAATACCGAGACACTCAAGGCGATGCTTGACGGCGGAGCGGATATTAATATTACCGACTCACTGGGTAGTACATTGTTAGTAGCCGCGCTGGATTACCACGCTTACGATCACGTGCTCCTTTTGTTGAAACGCGGTACTGACCCTGAAATTAAGACTATCAATGGCTGGACGATGGGTAATCAACTTCAACGTTATCTGAACAGAACAGAAGAAGGCAGTGAAGAATATAAAAAACTAACTGAAATCAAAGAGACGCTTATTCAACATGGTGGTAAATGGCCGCCAGCACCAGTCAAGTAAAGGTTAGGGCGAACATGACCGCGAAAAATAAAATTTTCTATTTCTGGGGTGTTATGGATGTCATCGGGATTGTGTTTTATTCGATTGGTCCATACCATTTACTTGAGTCATGGTGGGTTTCCACCGGAGGAAATCCGGGTGTAATTATCTTTATGCTGATAGCAGGTGGCGTAAACGGAATAGTGACAGGTGCTTTTTATCTTGTTTATCTCCTCATGCCAGTTTCCTTGCTTTTTTCTGCCTGGTTTTTTTTCACGAAACATCGATATGCGGTCGGTTTTGCTCTTATACAAGAAGTGCTGCGCGTTATCATCTTCAGTTGCTCAGTGACACTTTTCCCTATGGCGATCGCTGGTTTAGGATTGAGCGTTATTTCCATTAATATTGCTTTATTTATATTATCGGAAATAATAAAGATTGGCTCTCTCATATATATAATCAAAACAGTTCGCGCTAAATAACCAATCTGACACTGCATAGTATTGCCATGACACATTTAGTGCCGTGAGTCTTTGCATCGCATAAGCCATACGGAATAAAGATTATGCTCAACCGAATTACCGTTCAGCTCCCGGTGGAGGGGCTTCTGTTCTGGAAACTCACAGGTCGCGAGGCGATGTCCGAGTCGTTCGCCCTGACGCTGACCTTGCTTGGCACGGATGCGCGCATTGACCGCAGCAAACTGCTGGGTCAGCCGGTCACGGTGACCATCCCGACGCAGAGCCTGCTGACGCCCCGCTATATCAATGGAAAAATCACCCGCGTGGCGGTGAGTGCCGTCGAGCTGACGGGCACCCGCTATGCGGTGTACCAGCTGACGGTGGAGCCGGACCTGTGGCCGATGAAGCGCGACCGTAACCTGCGTATCTTCCAGGGTCAGACGGTGCCGCAGATTGTGAAAACCCTGCTGGCTGAACATCAGGTTAACGTGGAAGATAAGCTCACCGGCAGCTACCGGGTGTGGGACTACTGCGTGCAGTATCAGGAGTCGAGCCTGGACTTCATCAGCCGTCTGATGGAGCTGGAGGGGATTGCGTATCACTTCAGCCACGAGGCGGACAAGCACACGCTGGTGCTCACCGACGCCGCGACGCAGCATCAGCCGTTCAGCGGCTACGAAGTCATTCCTTACCACCAGACGCCGTCAGGCGGCAGTACGGATGAAGAAGGTATCAGCCAGTGGGCGCTGGAGGACAGCGTCACCCCGGGGATTTACAGCCTCGATGACTACGACTTCCGCAAGCCGAACGCGTGGCTGTTCCAGGCGCAGCAGAACCCGGCGTCACCGAAACCGGGCAGTATCGACGTGTACGACTGGCCGGGACGGTTTGTTGAGACCGGGCATGCGGAGTTCTACGCCCGTATCCGTCAGGAGCGCTGGCAGGTGGAGCACCAGCAGATTCAGGCGACGGCCACGGCCGCGGGTATTGCACCGGGGCACACCTTCACCCTGACTAACGCCCCGTTCTTCAGTGATAACGGTGACTATCTGGTCACGGCGGCGGGTTACCATTTCGAGGAGAACCGCTACGCGAGCGGCGAGGGGGAAACCCTTCACCGCACTGATTTCGCGGTTATCCCGGCGTCGGTGTCATACCGTCCGGCGCAGAGCACGGCGTGGCCGCGTACTTACGGGCCACAGACCGCAAAAGTCGTGGGTCCAAACGGCGAAAGTATCTGGACGGACAAATATGGCCGCGTGAAGGTGAAATTCCACTGGGACCGTCTGGCGAAGGGGGATGACACCAGCTCCTGTTGGGTGCGCGTGTCGAGCGCCTGGGCGGGGCAGGGGTACGGCGGGGTGCAAATTCCGCGGGTCGGCGATGAGGTGGTGGTGGACTTTATCAACGGTGACCCGGACCGTCCGATTATTACTGGTCGCGTGTACAACGAGGCGAGCATGCCGCCGTGGGCGCTGCCGGCGGCGGCGACGCAGATGGGCTTTATGAGCCGCACGAAGGATGGCTCCGTGGATAATGCCAATGCCCTGCGCTTTGAGGACAAGGCGGGCGCAGAGCAGGTGTGGATCCAGGCCGAGCGCAATCTGGATATTAACGTCAAAAACGACGAAACACATTCTACTGAAAAAAATCGAACCCAGTTTGTTGGTGAAGATGAAACCTTACGGGTAGCGAAAAACCAGAAATCAGGGATTAAAGGCGATGTGGTATGCCTGACGGGGAACAGTCGAAACGATAAGGTCGTTAATAATTTTATACTTTCCGCAGGTAATACGCTGAGACTGGAATGTGGTGAAAGCGCCATCGAGCTATCAAAAGACGGTAGCGTTCATATCATTGGTAATAACTTTAACTTTACTGCAAAACAGAACGCACAAATTAATACGCTTTCCGGCGAATTGCATTTGAACCCTGATGACGGACGAAATGTCATCGATCCGCCTGGTGCATCCCTTCAGGGTGAAATCCAACAGGAAGTGGATAGTTTTTTTGTTATTAATGGCAACAAGTAAGAGTAACCCGAATGGCTGATTATATTCTTCAGGAAGCAACACTCGCCTTACCCGATGTATTTAAAGACAGAACCATGAATTTATTCACCATGAGTGATAACGGAGCTAGCGAGTTTACTTTTGTTGTTTCTCGTGCGACGGCAAAAAACGAAGATAAAGTCCATGATGCGGCTACCCGACTGGCGCGTGAACTGGAAATTACAGTGCCCGACTTTCGTCTAGAATCCTCTCAGATGACTTCTGTTGATGGTCATCCGGCGGTAGAGCTTTTTTATCAGTTTAAAAATGATAACTCGGTCATTTTTCAGAAACAGACGGTGATTTTACTCGCTGACCATCCTGGCGGGCAAAAGATGGTGTGTTACATCGGTACATGCCCGGGCGAATTTAGCGATTATTATCATAATCAATACCAGGAAATTATCCGTAGTATTAAGTTTCACAAACCTGCTCAAACGGATCCCAAAGAAATGCTCGCTGCCGACAGCCAGGGGCCTTTTTTTGCGCTTGATAGTGAGAGTAAAGTTCTCCGTGTCTTTGAAAACATTCAGGAACTTTATGGACATCTTTCGCTTCAGCGGGCGAAAGAGGGTCAATATTTGCTTTATGAAAAAAAAGGTAAACCACTCAGTATTGCACCCGTTCCGGACAGCCAACCCCTTCGTTATGCGCTCTGGACGACTTCCTCAGACAAATCACATCACTTGCTTTCACAACTTTCCGTATGCCGCCAGGTCTCTGGTTCTGACCAACTTAATACACCCGATCGGATACGTGGGTATCTGATGGCACAGCGAGCCGAATAGTTATGTCAGAATGTCTGGCCGCACGCGTAGATGATGAGATTGCTCATACAGCCTCAAAAGGCTGGATGATCGCAGGATTGGTGGGTGGGGCAATTCTGGGCGCTGCTGCCGTTGTCGTCACCGGAGGGACCGCGCTGGTTGCTGTTTCTGCCGTTGCGGCTGGGGCATGTGCTGCGGGTGGGCTGGGTGAACTCCTCGGCAGTATGTCATGGGCACCGCGTCACACGACAGGTACGCTGAAAGAAGGTTCACCCAATGTCTTTATCAACAGCCGAAAGGCGATCCGCGCACATCTATCAGCCGGAGAGTGTGATGAGCACAGCGGCAGCCTGCAACGGGTCGCGGAAGGTTCGATAAAAGTTTACATCAACAACTTCCCCGCCTCTCGCACAGGCGATAAATTGACATGCAGCGCTGAGATTAGTCAGGGATCGCGTAATGTTATTATCGGCGGAAGCAAGGTCCAGACCGATGAAATAAGTCCTGAAATCCCGGAATGGGTGAACTGGACGATGCTCGCCGTTGGTGCCGGAGCGATGGCGGTGCTCGCCAGTCCTGCTATCGCACTTCTGAGTACCCTCGGGGCGATGGGGGGTGGAACGGTTGGTAGCTACGCAGGTGGGATGCTGTTTGGCGAAGGTAGCGACGGTCAGAAATGGGGGATGCTGATCGGCTCGGTTATCGGCGGCGGGGCTGGCATGAAAGGCGGGGCGCGGTTTGATGCGTGGCGAGCTGGTAAATCAATGCCGCGCGTTAGTGCGGAACCCATTACAGCCCCAGCTTCGCCGAGGATGAGCTTAAGCGAAGCCGTAGGGAAACAACGAGCTGAAAAATGGATTACTCGTGGCAGAGAATTGGCAGATAATCGTGATCCTGCTTTGTCTGCTTTACTCAGTGATGAGCAAGTAGGCGCATTGTATGGTTATACTACCGATCCTGGCTACCAAATGGTAAACCCAGCATTACGAGGTATGAAACCAATGACTAAAGAAATGGAAGCATTTACTCAACATATAAATGATGGCCTGGACCAGCTTCCTGCTTTTAGTGGAGAGACATACCGCGGGATGAACAGCTTACCTTCACACATCTTGGATGGATATACTCCGGGCAAAACAGTTATCGATCCAGCCTTTGTTAGTACTGATGTTAATCAAGGCTTCAGCGGTCCTATCCAAATGCGTATTGAAGGTTTTTCCGGCCGGAAAATTGACTTCCTTTCAGAATTCAATGCAACAGAGACTGAAGTGCTATTTAAGCCTAATACATCGTTTGAGGTTATCAGCAGGTCAGATGAACTTGGGATAACAAATATAGAATTAAGGGAAATACCATGATCGACCTTCATACTGAAGACTCTGTAATCAATCATTATGCCGATCGCTATCGTACATACATGCCAATTAATGTCCGTAAGGCAATAAAAAATAACGGTATTGATGGTTTGAGTTCTTCACAAGCCTGGGATGAAACATTACCTTTAATTACGACTGAAGATATTTCACGTGATAAAGCACTTGGGGCGCTGGTCGGTTTGGCTGTTGGGGACGCAGTCGGCACTACTCTTGAGTTTAAGAAAAGAGACAGTGAACATGTAGCGGATATGATTGGTGGCGGACCTTTTCATTTAAAACCCGGTGAATGGACGGATGATACGTCCATGGCATTATGTCTGGCGGAAACTTATCTTTCAGAAAACAGAATGCATACCGATATACTTAGAAAATATCTCGTTAAATGGTATCTTAACGGTGATAATAGCAGTAATGGTCGGTGTTTCGATATTGGCAATACGACGCGATTTGCGCTTGAACAGTATTTGCGTATCGGGCCTTCATGGTATGGTAATACCGAGAAACACACTGCTGGTAATGCTGCGGTTATTCGTCAAGCTCCGGTGTCTATCTTTCGTCGAAAATCGCTGCGCGCGATTTACTTCGAATCCCAGGCTCAGAGTCGCGCAACTCATGGCGCGGTAGAGTCAATTAATGCATGCCAATTTCTCGGATTGGTATTACACTATTTAATTAACGGTTATAAAAAAGAAGAAGCTTTTTCCCCTCATGTTTTCCCACTATGCGCGCGTGTAATGATCATAAATGCGGGTGAGTATAAGCAAAAAACTCGCGATCAGATTCGTTCAAGTGGTTATGTAATAGATACGCTTGAGGCCGCGATGTGGTCCGTATGGAATACTGACAATTTCCATGATGCGATTCTGCTGGCAGCCAATCTTGCCGATGATGCTGACAGCGTTGCGGCGACGGCAGGACAAATAGCGGGAGCATTATATGGTTATTCTGGTATTCCGTCGGAGTGGAAAAACAAACTTGTACAACACGAGCGTATCGCCAAAATGGCAGGTGAACTGTTCGATAGAGCTCCTGAGGATAATTTTTTATAATTGAATAATTCATATGGCACGGCTATTGTAGCGTGCCATTGAGTTGAAGGGAAAATGTTGGGTTAATGTGAAGTAACATGTGAGGAAAACAACTCACTTTGCCAGCATAGAAAATATACTGAATTATGCAAAAAAAGTAGAGTAGTTTGGTAATATTGCTTCCTGTACCTGGTATTTGGCTAGTTAAAAAAATATCTCTACCAGCCAAAAGGTAGGGGGGTACAGAATTTATTCAGATAAAAATATGTCTAAGAGTGCTCATGAATAAAGAAAATTATAACGAGCTGAATTATATCAATGATGCCATTGATATAATCAATAAACGATTGGAAACAAAACCTGATTTTTCACTGTATGTTATGGTGAAGTGCCAGTTGGATTATATTAAATCTGTTTTGGTTGGCGCTGAAAAAGATAAAAGTAAATTACATTCATTGAATCTTGGAGTACTTGCATCTAAAGAATTTGATACAACAGATGCCGAACTTGCTGAGCATTTATCTAATGCTAATTATATAGCTTCGCAGATGGGGAAAGGATTGAAGATCATTCTTCCTCATGAACAAGATGTGGAATATTTGAAAAGACAAAAAAGATATCGTAAGTGATAGGCAGTTTTTTTGAATTCTGCTGGCCGCCAACCTTGCCTATGACGCTGACATCGTTGCGGCGACGGTGGGGCAAATAGCTGGAGCATTATATGGTGATTCCGGTATTCCCCAGGATTGGAAAAATAAACTCGAACAACACGAACGTATCGCCACAATGGCAGGTGAACTATTCGATAGAGCACTTGAGGATAATTTCTAGTAATTGTATAAATCATATGGCGCGGCTATTATAGCGTGCCATTAAGTTGAATAGAAAATGTTGTGTTGATGCGAAGTTGGATGTGAGACGAAACAACTTACTTTTCCAGTGTTGAAATATGTCGAAATATCAAGTGGACCATATTTGATGATAGTCACTCATTAATAAAGAAAGTGATTTTTTAATTTCCCCTCTTAATTCTATTATCTTCCTTTAATAAAATGTGGTGACTGATTTTATCAGGCAGAAGTGGTCGGGAATAATAGGCGCGCTCTCACTCTAATAATTTGACTCAATATAATGAATGAAATAACAGCCTTGGATTATGTTGAAAAAACATTAAGTTTATCTCAAAAGAGATATGCTGAAGTTAGAAAAAGTAATCCCCAATCCCCGCTTTTGCAAATGTACGACTCTACAGTACAACAATTATTATTTCTGCGGGACCTAATCGAAGACAAGGAAAAGGATAAGGCGAAGTTATGGAAAATGACGTTCGGTATGTATGCAGCTAAGGAGTTTGATAATTCGGATGAGTTGTTTTTTGAAAGGTTGTCGGATGCCTGGTTTATTGTTGATCAAATCCGCCGAGGATTAAAGGTTAGGCTCCCGCATGAGGTTGATGCCAATTATAGAATAAAACAACAAAATCTTAAAATGAAATATCCTGATGAATTTTAGGGTTGATATTAGATATATTTTATTATGGGTGGATGGTGATTGATTTACATGCTAATTTGAATGTATTGTTAAAATATGTAGATAGATATCGTAAGTACTTACCTGTTAGTAGTCTTTCAGTCCAGCAGAAAATGCAGTATAAATATAATGATAAACTATTAGAATCATCTTTTGATTGCGATGCCCAAAAACAATGGGACTTAACACCATCATGCAACATCTCACTAGTGGAATCGCGAGATCGTGCTGTTGGTGCGCTTATTGGTCTTGCTGTTGGAGATGCTGTAGGGACGACGCTCGAATTTCTACCTCGTGACAGAGCATACGTCAAAGATATGACAGGAGGTGGGCCATTTCGACTTCGCGCAGGCGAATGGACGGATGACACATCCATGGCATTATGTCTTGCGGAAACGCTTCTTGAGAAGGGTGATGCTGATACTATATGCTTCAGGAATAAGCTTCTGGAATGGTATCAGCATGGTTATAACAGTTCAAATGGCATCTGTTTTGATATAGGTAATACAACTCGCTTTGCTTTAGAACAATATTTAACTGTTGGTCCTGGGTGGAGCGGTAATACTTCGCCAGAAACTGCAGGTAATGCTTCTATTATCAGACAAGCGCCTGTCTCAATTTTTTTTAGAAAGTCATTAAGCAAAGCGTTTTATGAAGCTAAAAAACAGAGCATCGCCACGCACGGTGCCGCGGAAGCAATAAATAGCACACAGTATTTAAGTTATTTACTTGTACAAATGATTAATGGCAGCAATAAAGATTTTGTTTTTGCTCCACACGTCATGCCGCTTCAGCCACGTGTAATGATTATCAACGCGGGTGAATATAAGCAAAAAACTCGCGATCAGATTCGTTCAAGTGGTTATGTCATCGATACGCTTGAGGCCGCGATGTGGTCCGTATGGAATACGGATAATTTCAGAGATGCTATTCTGTTGGCCGCCAATCTTGCCGATGATGCTGACAGCGTTGCGGCGACGGCGGGGCAAATCGCGGGTGCGCTGTATGGTTATTCCGGTATCCCACAGGAGTGGAAAGACAAATTGGTACAACACGAACGTATCGCCAGAATGGCAGGTGAATTATTCGACAGGGCTCCTGAAGATACTTTCTTGTAATTGTTTTCATATTTGGATAGTGAGGGTTTGAGCTGGTCGTAATTTCCGCTCAGGCAGATGGCGGAATTAATGGTATTGCTGAGTGTGTTGCCCTTTTGAAAAAAGATTAAAGAGGATAAATGGGAAATATTGTAATGCATTGGTTTTTCTTTATTTTCTTTATGATTTGGACACTAGCGCTTATCTGGAATGGGAAAGATTTTTTTAACAAGAAAAAGTGGCTCCTGGCGGGGATGATGTTGGTTCTGGTGTTAGTAGCCACAGTTGTCATTGGCTTTACGCTTAAATGGCTTTCTCAGTCGATGTCATTGTTTTCTATCGCAACGGCCAAACAATATTCGATCATTTTTTCTATGTCTTTTCTGTGCGTATGGGGTTTAAAGGTCACAGTTGTGCTGCTCTGTACTGTTTTCTCGGGGATTCTGAGGGGGCACAAAAGCTACAATGTGGAAAATTATGAAAAAATATCGTCTATATCACGCATCGTCGCGCCTGGCTTACTTATCGTTGCTAAAAGCTTAATTTCCCTCGGAAGCGTCCTTATGTTTTCGGGTCTTTGGCTAAAGTAAGCACAATGATTAAGGTTGCATAACGGATACCCTAGTTTCTACTGTTACCGCAACCACGTCTCCGCTTTGCGTCATGCCCTTGACCCGACCCGGATGCGTGCATCGACCGCAGCAGGCAGCTCGGTCAACTGGTTGCGGTGATCATCCTCACGCAACCCGCCATGCGCCAATTGTTAATACTGGGCGGTGTGACTGTCATAGTCGGGCGAGCGAATAAGGAGCAGCGGATTCAATGAAGTTTCTCGGGTTTATTATTTTTTCATTGGGTCGCTCTTGCCTATATCTGGAATGGCAAAGATAATTTTAACAAAAAAGAATGGGTGGTTTTTTTCGTAAAATTATCTTTTATATTAGTCGGCACTTTTATTCTGGTTTTCGTGTTGATCGGATTGCGGGAAATTTTCCCCTCGATGACAAAAGAAGATGGTGAGTTGGTACTAATCGTTATTCCGCCTTCGTTTGTTACACTGTTATTGGCTAAATTTTTCGTCATTATGCTTTGCACAATATTTGAAACTATAATGCGTTTTCATCAGCGATATAACACGGTGAAAAATTATTCGATTTTGTCATCGCTGGCAAATAGATATGGCCCCAGGTTGCTTTTGCTGGCGAAATGCCTGGCATCATTTGGATGCATTCTTATATTCTATGGTATCTGGCTAGCCTCCGCGGCCTAAGTGAAGAGACATTATAAACACTTAGAACAACTATCCGTTTCCCATAGCCTCCGCTACCAGTAACGAAGACCTTGAGGCGAACGATTGGAAATGGCTGTACACCTCAACTGACAAGTAAATACTTCATTACCAGGTGATATTGCCCATGCGTGTTAAGCCAGCAGGTTTGACTCCACCACACATTACTGAAGTCGGCTTGACGAATGAGAGGGGGTATCCATCTCCGGGAGTAACACTGTGGACGTGCTGGGGAAATTTCATCGCTGCGGAAGAAATGTGTGCTTTATACCAATGCTTTGTTTTTAGCATGGGGAAAGTATGGTGCCATGCGTAGGGTGTATTTTTAATTAGTTAATTAAGTGTTCCATATTAAATGATAGATTCCTCGTTGATTTCCCTCAGGTGATTTTTCATCTGCCTGGTTACATGTAATAGTAAATGACTTTTTTCATTTATCCGTTTTTTATTATCTTCTCCAGCATAAAACCATTACGGAATAAAGATTATGCTCAACCGAATTACCGTTCAGCTCCCGGTGGAGGGGCTTCTGTTCTGGAAACTCACAGGTCGCGAGGCGATGTCCGAGTCGTTCGCCCTGACGCTGACCGTGCTCGGCACGGACGCGCGCATTGACCGCAGCAAACTGCTGGGTCAGCCGGTCACGGTGACCATCCCGACGCAGAGCCTGCTGACGCCCCGCTATATCAATGGAAAAATCACCCGCGTGACGGTGAGTGCCGTCGAGCTGACGGGCACCCGCTATGCGGTGTACCAGCTGACGGTGGAGCCGGACCTGTGGCCGATGAAGCGCGACCGTAACCTGCGTATCTTCCAGGGCCAGACGGTGCCACAGATTGTGAAAACCCTGCTGGGTGAACATCAGGTCAACGTGGAGGATAAGCTCACCGGGAGCTACCGGGTGTGGGACTACTGCGTGCAGTATCAGGAGTCGAGCCTGGACTTCATCAGCCGTCTGATGGAGCTGGAGGGGATTGCGTATCACTTCAGCCACGAGGCGGACAAGCACACCCTGGTGCTCACCGACGCCGCGACGCAGCATCAGCCGTTCAGCGGCTACGAAGTCATTCCTTACCACCAGACGCCGTCAGGCGGCAGTACGGATGAAGAAGGTATCAGCCAGTGGGCGCTGGAGGACAGCGTCACCCCGGGGATTTACAGCCTCGATGACTACGACTTCCGCAAGCCGAACGCGTGGCTGTTCCAGGCGCAGCAGAACCCGGCGTCACCGAAACCGGGCAGTATCGACGTGTACGACTGGCCGGGACGGTTTGTTGAGACCGGGCATGCGGAGTTCTACGCCCGTATCCGTCAGGAGCGCTGGCAGGTAGAGCACCAGCAGATTCAGGCGACGGCCACGGCCGCGGGTATTGCACCGGGACACACCTTCACCCTGACTAACGCCCCGTTCTTCAGTGATAACGGTGACTATCTGGTCACGGCGGCGGGTTACCACTTCGAGGAGAACCGCTACGCGAGCGGCGAGGGGGAAACCATTCACCGCACTGATTTCGCGGTCATCCCGGCGTCGGTGTCATACCGTCCGGCGCAGAGCACGGCGTGGCCGCGCACCTACGGCCCGCAGACGGCAAAGGTTGTGGGACCAAATGGGGAGAGTATCTGGACGGACAAATATGGCCGCGTGAAGGTGAAATTCCACTGGGACCGTCTGGCGAAGGGGGATGACACCAGCTCCTGCTGGGTGCGCGTGTCGAGCGCCTGGGCGGGTCAGGGGTACGGCGGAGTGCAAATCCCGCGCGTCGGCGATGAGGTGGTGGTGGACTTTATCAACGGTGACCCGGACCGTCCGATTATCACCGGCCGGGTGTACAACGAAGCAAGCATGCCGCCGTGGGCGCTGCCGGCGGCGGCCACGCAGATGGGTTTTATGAGCCGCACGAAGGATGGCTCCGTGGATAATGCCAATGCCCTGCGCTTTGAGGACAAGGCGGGCGCAGAGCAGGTGTGGATCCAGGCTGAGCGCAACATGGACACCAGCATTAAGAACGATGAAACGCACAGCGTCGGTGGCGAGCGCAGCCATTATGTGAAGAAAAATGAGCTGCATCGGGTGGAAGCGAATCAGATCCAGGCGGTGAAAGGCGGAACAGAGATCCTGACGGGCAAAGGCAAGCTGGATGCGGCGGTGGAGCAATATGTCATTGCTTCCGGTACGAAGCTACGGCTGGTCTCTGGTGAAAGCGCAATTGAGCTGAACGCTAACGGCAAGATTAACCTCATTGGCAAAGAGTTTAATTTCTTCGTTGAAGGGGATGGTCATATCACCACCGGCGGTAAGCTGCACCTGAATACGTCTGGCACACAACCGGGCACCACGGCGCCGGGTTCCGGGCATAAAGGGGATATTGATGCGGCAGTTCAGGAGAAATTTACGACTAAAGGTGAGTAAGGTCGTAGCAGTGCTTATTGCATTATTAACGACAGGAGTGGCTGAGGGAAATTCAGAGAAAAAGGATCTCTGGGCGTTCATTTCACAAATGAGCGCCTCACTCAAAACGTTATCCGTTACGAGTCTAAATGACATGCCGTTGCATTTTAACTACATGAAAAATAATGCATATATGAACTTCTACCATGCTGATGATTTCAAGCTTTTGGAGGGTACGAGCATTACTACCATTGATTTACGAGTAAGCAAAGAAAATGATGGCATGGCTCCCTTACTGAATTTTTCACCATCAGGCCAGTGCATCACACTTCAAACCGTTAAAAAGCATTACCCACAACTGACGTTAACTGATTATCCCCGAGGCCGCTCGGAGAATGAAGTGACCAGTTATACAGCACCAAAAGATATGAATGGACAAAAAGTGAGTTTCAGTTTCACCGTAAAAAAACCTGACTGTCTGAGCTCTGTTGTTATTAGCGCTGACTAAGAAAACAGCTTCCATGACTCGCGGTTTCCCACATCGGTGAGAAGCGTAATTTAGATTGAGAAAATGACGATTAACGTGAAAAAACAGACTCCGACATATCTTTGTTTTGTTCTGATGCTTACCTGTCTGTGCAGCAGTGCGGTATTGGCTCAAGTTATACCGCCCGTTCTGACAAATCACGATTTTTCTGTGCAGATAAAAAGTCAGCCTGTCGAATTGGGTGACAGATGGACTCCTGACGTTGCGCGCAGAATTGACGTGCCAGTGGAAGGCAGTTTTACCGGTGAGGTTCCTTTTGACGGAGCTAACTATAAATTCTTCCAGCATCAAAAGTCTGGGTTAGACATTTTCAGTTCCAATCTCTGGTGGGATAAAGCGGAACGAAGCGTTGATGATTATATCGTGTCGCAGATCACGCTGACTGCTACAGATGTCGCAACGCCGCGTGGTGTCCATGTTGGTTCAACGAGAACGGACTTGAACACAGCATACGGTGACGGTCAGGTCGCAAAGGATGCCGGAGAACAATGGATTACCTATGAGTTGGGTAAAAAGGTCCTCTCTTTTGAGATCAAAGACAGTAAAATTGTTAAGATAACAATGAATTACGACAATGGAAATCCAGAGTAATTTATGAAAAGGAAATATCTGGCAGCCGTATTGCTCACCGCTTTCTTGGCAGATGCAGCTGAAACTGCAACTGCGCTACAGTTATCACAATACAATAAGCTCAATACGGTCAGTCGCATCGTTAACGATAGCGAAGTGACAGACCTCCTCAGAGAGGCCCTGGGAAGCGATTACCAGACGTTTATCAACAATTTTGATGTATTTGGTGAACCGCATTCCACGGCTGACGGAGGATTGTTGATTGAAGGCTGGCTAAAAAATCTTTATCTGGAAAACGCCTCTGCTTTGGTTATCGAACCAGATGGCAAAATCTACGCTGCCTGGGTCATACCCGAGTCTGACGTTATTCATTATCAGTCTTCTGAACATCGCCAGGATATTAACGGCGATATTAAAAAATGGGCTGCAAGATTTGGCACACTGCATTTTGAAACGATAAGCCAATCTGGTCCCGCATTTGGCGGAGTATGGTCAGGCGGGTACGCGAACGACTCGACGTTAACTCTGCGGTTAGCTGAATCAGGTGGCCGTATCTCCGGATCTTATTGCTATATTTCTCAAAGAGGAAACCGCATTGATTGCCCGGAAGATGATGAGCGTAATCTTAGCGGTACGATCGCGGGCAATCGTGCCAATGTTGAGTTCAACTCATCGTTTGGCGGTATAGGCGGACGGGCTGTTCTGGAAATTAAGGGGAGTGAAATGGAATGGCGTTTAGTTACTCCTCCTCAAAAAGGAAATTATTATGCTCCGCAGCGTTATACGTTACAGAAAGCTGCTTCGGCTCAGACAGTTGAAACCCGAAAACTCAATACTGAAAAGTTCGCTATTTCTCTGGTCAATAAATGCGGGCGTTTTACTAGTGAATGTGACCAGATGTATTATCTCGGCGTGCGCAAAAGTGATAATAGTACGCTCTCCCTTAAGGGGAAAACGTTGCACGATCCTGCAGGTAAAATAATTGGCTCTACCTATAAGAATGGCGAGATCGCTTACACCGTGACTTACTCACCCGTGAAATTGGTCGTGAGCAAAGGCAGCCATGTGTTAGTTGAACAGTCAGGTCAGTGGCTTAAATAATGCATTCGCCAGCCAAAAGGCCAGCATGGATTGGCCTCTTTTGTTTCTCACACTATTAATCATCCCGAGTTCCCATATGAAATATACCCTCCAGGAAGGTTCCTTCTCCCTTTTTCCTGCCGCGTGGCAGGATAACAGTATGAACATTATTCGCGACGACGAAAGCGGGTTGTCCGTGGTGGTCAGTCGCGGCGTTATTCCGGATGGCAGCGACTATGAGAAAGAGTTTCACCGCCAGTGGGAACTACTACGTCCGCAGATGGGCGAGATTGCCCAAAGCGCATTCCAGGGCGTAAAGGTCGGGCCTGACGGAAAAATTAACGCGCTGGAAGTCGAGACGACTTTTGACAGTAACGGACAGCGCATTTGGCAAAAACAACTGGCCGTACAAACGCCGGGCAAGCCGGTGTTGATGATTTTTACCCTCTCGGCGCTCAGAGCATTCACCGCAGAGGATGAGGGGCGCTGGAGCGCACTTAAGCAGAGTCTGACGCTAAACGACAACCGGAATGTGTAAGGCATGAGCGATAACAACGCGGCCCGTCAGGGCGACGAGATCATTCACTCCAGCATTTTTGCGGATATCACCAGTATTGTGGCGGAAGGTGCGGCCTATGCCGTTATCGGCGCTGCCGTAGGCGCGGCGGCAACCGTTGCTGCTCCGCTGCTGGGGGCGGGTGCTGCCGCCGCGGGCGTGGCGGCGATTGGATCCAGCTGTCTGTTAAGTGGGATCATTGGCGGCGTACTGGCAAACGTGGCGGGTATAACTGACGATATCAGCAACGCCGCCGAAGGCTTAGGCAACGCGCTGTTCCCGCCGTCGCCAGCGGGCAAAATCACCACCGGGTCTGATAACGTTCTGACGAACGCAATTCCCGCGGCACGAGCGGCCGGGACGCTGACGCCCGCCGATACACCGTCACCTGAACCACAGTCTCCGGGCAGCTTTGCCGATTACGCCGGCATGCTGCTTTCCGCCGCTGGACAGTTTGGCAGCGAGATGTGGCAGCCGAGCGTGGCTTCTGCCGCCGCGGGAACCTCGCCGCTGGAAGAAGACAAGGTGGCGTGCGAAAAGCACTCCGGGCCGCAGTATCTGGCGGAAGGCTCTAAAAGCGTCTTCATTAACGGGCAGCCCGCGGTACGTGCAAAAGATCGCACCACCTGCGAAGGCACCGTTTCCGACGATGTCTCCCCGAATGTGATCATCGGCGGGGACACGCTCACGGTCCGCGATATCAAAAGCGGTAAAACGCCGGGTCTGGCGCTGGGGATGATTGCGCTCTCCCTGCTGCGCGGGCGTCCGGGTAAAATCCTGAAAAATATGCCCTGTGCGCTGGCGGCAGCCGGCGGTGGCATGCTGGCCGATATGGCCGTTAATGCTGTGTTTGGCTCATCGCACCCGGTTCACGCCGCCACCGGCGTGAAGGTGCTGAATGATGACGATGAACTCGATTTCTCGCTGCCGGGGCGCTTCCCGCTGCGCTGGCAGCGCAGTTACAACAGCCTGACCACCCGTGAAGGGCTGTTTGGTCTGGGTTGGGCGACAACCTTTGACAGCTATCTGACGCTCGAAGAGAACAACGCGATCTGGTTCGACGAAACCGGCCGTGAGCTGAGCTTTGAGCTGCCGCCCGTCGATCGCGCGTTTTACAGCATCAGCGAAGGCATCATCATCCGCCGCAATGAGAGCGGCGACGTGGCGATTGCCGACGATGACGGCGCGGTATGGCGTCTGTATAAACCAACCCGGGCGAATCCCACCCTCCTGCGTCTGGCCTCCCTCAGCGATGAATATGGCAACGCGCTGCTGACGGAGTGGGATGAACACGGCAGGCTGGTCAATCTTCACGATGAGCCACGGGCGATTGATGTCACCCTGCGCTATGAAGATGAGCGTTTCCCGCAGCGCGCCACCTCTGCCAGCCATTTTGACGGCAACCGTACCTGGCCGCTGATGCAGTGGGGTTACGATGCGCGTGGTCAGCTGGCGAGCGTGACGGATGCCTCTGGCGTAGTAACGCGTGAATACCGCTATAACGACCACGGCCTGATGGTCTGGCATCGCCTGCCGGGCGGGCTGGAGAGCGAATACCGCTGGCAAAAATTTGACCACTGGCGCGTGGTGGAAAACCGCACCAGCTCCGGCGACGGCTGCCGCTTCACCTACGATTTAGCCGCCGGGCTGACGACCGTCGAACACTACGATGGTCAGACGCGCCGCCACTACTGGAATGCCCAGAATCTGATTGTCCGCTACGTTGACGAGCGCGGTGAAAACTGGCGCTATGAGTGGGATGACAACGAACTTCTGACCCGTCGCATCGATCCGCTCGGTAACGCCGTCACCTTTGTCTACGACGAAATGGGCAACCGGGTGCAGGAAATCGACGCCGACGGCAATACCCGCACCACCACCTGGCTGGAACACCGCGCGCTGCCGTCAGCCATCATTGAAGCTGACGGCAGTGCGACCCGTTTCTGGTACGACGAGCATCACGGGCTGAAGCGTGTGGTAGACCCGATGGGGCAGACAACATTGCTGCGCCGGGACGAGTTTGGTCAGGTCGTTGAAGAAGTTGATGCCGCGGGAAACAGTCGCTACCAGGAGTACAACGAGGCCGGGCAGGTCATTCGTGCCACAGACTGTTCAGGACGTATAACCCGCTATACCTATCATCCGCTGGGCTGGTTAACGACTGAGATCGGCGCTGACGGCGAAGAGACGTGCTATCGCTACGATGCCGCAGGGCGTCCGGTGCAACTCGATCGACCGGAAGGCTGGACAGAGTCGCTCGCATGGAACGAACGCGGCCTGCCGGTGACCCATGCGGGCGCTGATGGCAAAGAAAGTGAGTTTAAATACGACGAGGCAGGACGATTAACCGCTACGCGTAATACTCAGGGTGAAGAGGTCCGTCGCCGCTGGGACAGCCGCGGGCGACTGATTGCCCTGGAAAATGAAAACGGCGAAGCTTACCAGTTCCGCTGGGGCGCGGACTCGCTGCTGCTGGAAGAGGTGGGGCTCGATGGCGTGGCCTCACAGTATCGCTATGACGCCTGCGGGCGTACGATAGCGCGCACGTTTGCCGCCGGTCATCCGGAAGCCATCACCCATGCCTTCGCCTGGAGCGCCAGTGGCCAGCTGGTTGCCCGCACCACGCCGGAAGGGCAGACCCGTTATCACTACACACCGTCAGGTTTGCTGAGTCGTATTGGACTTCATCCGGCACTTTCCGTTGACGCCTGGAGTGCAGAGGCAGAACAGGAACTTGCCTTTGAGTATGACGCCCTGGGGCGTGTCACGCATGAAGTGGGCGAGCACGGTGAGCTGGCATGGGAGTATGATGCTCTCGGCAACCGCACCTCCGTCACGCTGCCCGATGGCCGCGAGCTGAAGCAGTTTTACTACGGCAGCGGGCATCTGCTCAGCATTGCTCTCGATAAGCTGTCGGTCTCCGATTTTACCCGCGATGAACTCCACCGGGAGACCAGCCGCACTCAGGGGCTGCTGACCACCCGTAGCGAATACGATCGTCTTGGGCGACTGCATCGCCGGGACGTCTTTACCGGCAATGCCCAGCGCCCGTCGCCGCGCCGCTGGTCCCGCCGCTGGGATTACGACTACCGCAATAACCTGGTGCGGGAAGAGCGGGACGATAACCCGTTCAGCTGGTACCGCTGGCAGTACGACAGCGCCGGGCGTCTGCTCGTTCAGGACGGCACGCTGCCCGGCCAGGAGCAGTGGCGCTGGGACGCTGCCGGTAACCCGCTCGAAGGATCTGCTGAGAAGGTCACGCACAACCGCCTGACGCAGCTGAACGGCATTCGCTGGCGCTATGACATCCACGGCCGCACCGTGGAGAAAGATAACGGCCAGACCCGCTGGCACTACCGCTACGACGGTGAGCACCGTCTGACGGAAGTCATCAGCCAGCCGCGGGACCGCAACAAACCGCAGACGCAGGTCAGCTTCCGCTACGATCCACTCGGGCGACGCATCAGCAAAACGCGACGCCAGATGCTGGGCGGACAGCCAACCGGCAAGCCGGTTACCACCCGGTTTGTCTGGGAAGGGTTCCGCCTGCTGCAGGAGCTGCACGGGGATGTGCCGCTGACCTACGTCTACAGCGATCAGGACAGCTACGACCCGCTGGCGCGTATTGACGGCGTTGATGCCCCGGAGATCTTCTGGTTCCACTGTCAGCCGAACGGCACGCCGGAGCGGATGACAGATATCGAAGGGCAGGTGCGCTGGGAAGGGGTGAACAGCGCCTGGGGCAAGCTGCTGCGTGAAAGTGAAACGCAGGTATCAGGATATTCTCAGAACCTGCGGATGCAGGGGCAATACCTGGACCGTGAGACGGGGCTGCACTACAATCTCTTCCGGTATTACGACCCGGACTGCGGGCGGTTTACGCAGCAGGACCCGATAGGGCTGGCGGGGGGGATAAACCTTTACCAGTATGGTGCAAATAGTTTAACCCGAATAGACCCTCTGGGATTAAAACAAGAGGAAGTTATACGCTATATGAGTAAAGATGAAGCGATTGCATCAGCTTCTGAACGCGATGGTAAAGGCGGATTGGTTCCTAATAATCGTGGTGAAAAAGCCATATGGGTTAATCATGATAGCCGACCAGGGTTTAACCCTGGAAATGAAAAGTATCGTGCCGTTATGACCGTAAATGACTCTGGGGTTGAGCTTCTTAATCAACATAGTGATATATCAAAAGTTGATTACAAAGAAACCGGGCTGAAAGATGGAGTTCTATCAAAGAGAAATGAACCTGGAGCAAGGGGCATCGGTAAAAATATCCTTTCTCGTTTTAATGATAAAATCACTTCATTCCAGATTGAAAAGAAAGATGCTAAAGGTAATTGGAAGAAATGTGGTAAGAGGATTACTTAATGATTTTTGAAATGTATCTACATAAAATTGAACACTTCACTAATGCGAGAGCAGAGATTGAAAGTTTTGGAAATTATGTCTATGTTCAAGATGAACCAGACCTTTTTCCCGTTTATTTTAAAAAAGAAAATGGGAAGTATGCAGAGTTGAGTCGTTGGCAAACTTGCTTTCCTAAGGTTATGTTACAGCGTGCATTAAAGAAGCTAGGCCTAAGTGAAGAAGGGAAATATGCATTTGAAGTTTTTCTTTCTCGATTAGGTTATCTGTTTCAAATAGATAATCGACAGCGTATAGATAAAGATATCGTTATATTATTTTATATACATCAACTTCTTTCCTTAAAAAACAGCAAAGAAGATTACGCAATAAAAGCAAAAGACTTTTTTTTAAGGTTTTTGTGTTTTGAAATGGGCATGGATGATGACTCTTATAATTTACTATGCATTACTAATGATGGGCTCTGTATAAATACTGTTCGGCATGGCAATGTAACTGTATTATCATTGCTTGAGCAATTTTATGCACAATTTGAAAAAAAGAAAAACTTTGGAGATATTAAGGCTATAAAATACTATCAATCATCGGTATTGAATTTTTTGTTTGTTGCGAATAACGAAGATAATCACCTGTTGTTTAATGATAAAAATTGCTATCTTATCGATCCTGGTAATTTTATTAATGCATATAAAAAATCTAAAAAAATAATATATAAAGCTTTGGAGCAGTGTTTTGATAAGTATCAATCTACAAAAAATTTATTAATATCCAACTTCATTCTAATGAATTACGCTTATTATATTCTTAGAGATAATTTAGCAGATCTTAAAACATTGAGAAGACACGTTTCTTCAGATATATTTGGAAGGATAATTTCCGCTATAGTATACAGAGGTTTCTTTGTAGATGAAGAAAAAATACTGAGGTTAGTTGGTGATGAATATAAATTCGGACCTGAAGGTGAAGATCGGAAATTATTTAATTTAATATATTCGATTTAAAATGTTAATGTTCGACCACAATCGAGGGTGTTAGGATTTGAATAATGAATCCGATGTGGAACCCTCGATTCTAAAAAACCAGGTTATGGACTGTTAATAACTTTACGGTACGCATGTTGTCAATAGAACAATATGTATACCTCTTACAGTGCATTAGTGTACGCTGCTATAAAGATTACAGATTATTTTCTTAACAAAAAGTATCATATAAATTTTATTGATGTTCGGTATTTAAGGTTATGCTAACAAACCACAGACGACTTTGTGGCATTCGCTGGCGCTATGACTCCATAAACTTACCGAATGTGTTGAAAGATAACGTCCAGATTTCCTCTCAACCTCATATTCATGGTAATGAATACTGGAATGTTTATCGCGAAGTTGATGGTGCTAATGTGGTAAGTGGCAAGGACCTCATAATAAAGATTATAAAGGTATTGATAGTTACTCGAACAGAACGCTTAAAAAAGAACGATCCTCTATGCATTGCATTCAAATGGTGATCAGTTACCTGCATATACCATAACTCATACTACAGTTAGGCAATCTAAAGGTGATTCATTAGGATATCATGAGGTGTCACAAGTGACACTTAACTCAGATTTCCCTATAGGAACCAAAGTTAGGGAATATTATGTATTAAGGATATATTTGTTTCTAGGGGTTGTGCAACGGCGAATCCTCAATCCGGAAAGGGGGGGCAGTTTTACATACCTGAAGAAGCAAGAGGTAAATTAATTCCTGGTAAGATTATAGATATATGAAGAAGATGACATTTAATGTTAAAAATGGGAATGTTAAAATTGATGGTTATCCTATTGAACTTAGCTCTTTTGAAACATTCACTTCATCTGAATTTTACAAAACCCATCCGCAATTCACTAAGATAGGTAAATTTTATTTTTCGAAAAATGATATTGAATGGGAAGGGCAGAACTTTATCGTAGAGTTCAGACCAGCAATTTTCTCATTTAACCCATCTCTTTTTCTTACAAGTAAAGACGGAGATTTTTATCAATCACTCAAAGATTGGGATAAGAGGGCATCGTTAAAAAATCTAGAAGAGGAAGAAAGACGATTGACAGAATGGGTTCAAAATAAATTTTCCAGAAACAATATGGGAAAGATAAATAAGCCTCAATATGGAACAAAATGGACTTATGAATGGGGAGAGATAACAGTGCAATCAAATGAAAGATCCTTTGATTGTGGGATATATATTGGATGGGATCTTAATCTCTGATGGTAATAAATCGTACATTACATATATGAGTTATCCATTCATGTAACGGAAGTCATATTGTCCAATAGTGATATTTAAATTTATTATAGATGACTGCCTTATTTGGTATACGAGATAAAAACTCGGATTAATCCCTTTTTTCTAAATGAAATAATAATCTTCTTTGTACATCTTTTAAAAATGAGTCTAAAAAAGAGAAATGTATAATGAAATGCATAAAGAATAGTTAGATAATAATTTTGTAAAAATTGGATTTATGGCGAGATGAATTACTCACTTTCAGGATTCACTATATACACCTTAGTTGATCTTTCAATAAAAAATCAAGATATGGCGTTGGTTATTTGTAAATGCCTTAAGGTAAAGAGAGTCTCAAGACACAACTGAAACTATTTAAACTTTACTCAGGAAGTTTAGTATGTCGCCATCTTTAACAGTGCAATTTTTCCATTCTGCACGCAGGGGGCGCTGACCACCCGCAACGAGTACGACTATTTTGGTCGACTGCATCGCCGGGACGTCTTTACCGGCAATGCCCAGCGTCCGACACCACGATGCGAGTCCCGCCACTGGGATTACGACTACCGCAATAACCTGGTACGGGAAGATCGGGATGATAACCCGTTCAGCTGGTACCGCTGGCAATACGAAAGGGTCGGGCGTTTGCTTGTTCAGGACGGCACGCTACCCGGGCAGGAGCAGTGGCGCTGGGATGCTGCCGGTAAACCGCTTGAAGGTTCTGCTGAGAAGGTTACGCACAACCGCCTGACGCAGCTGAATGGTATTCGCTGGCATAATAATATCCATGCTCGCACCGTAGAGAAGGATAACGGCCAAACCCGAGGAACCGCAACAAACCGCAGACGCAGGTCAGCTTCCGCTACGATCCGCTCGGTCGCCGCATCAGCAAAACGCGACGCCAGATGATGGGCGGACAGCCAACCGTCAAGCCGGTCACTACCCGGTTTGTCTGGGAAGGGGTCCGCCTGCTGCAGGAGGTGCACGGGGACGTGCCGCTGACCTGTGTCTAAAGCGATCAGGACAGCTACGACCCGCTGGCGCGCATTGATGGCGTGGATGCCCCGGAGATCTTCTGGTTCCACTATCAGCCGAACGGCACGCCGGAGCGGATGACGGATATTGAAGGGCAAGTGCGCTGGGAAGGGGTGAACAGCGCCTGGGGCAAGCTGCTGCGGGAAAGTGAAACGCAGGTATCAGGATATTCCCAGAACCTGCGGATGCAGGGGCAATACCTGGATCGTGAGACAGGGCTGCACTACAAACTGTTCCTGTATTACGGCCCGGGCTGAGGACGGTTTACGCAGCAGGATCTGATAGGGCTATATGGCGGGTTAAATCTTTACAGCTATGCTCCTAATCCATTAGGTTGAATAGCTCCGCTGGGTTTATGCAAGAGAGGGGATCCCAATGCAACTGAGTATATATTTAGGATTCAAGCGGGAATTCCACCAAATGCAAGTCGGGTCAGAATCAAATTAGATTCTGCTAATAACCCCAAAATTCAGCGTGGACCCTTAAATAGTGGAACCTTAAATATCAGTATTGGAGATAGCTCGCATGCTCAGCATTTCCTTGATATTAGAGGTGGTAATGCAGAAATTGTCTCCTTTCAACTTCCTAAGTGGATGGCGGATTTCATAGAAGAAAGTGCAATACCTCAGGCCGTTTATCGTACTAATCCGTTAAATCAAGGTTGGTTAGCTCCTAAGCGTGTCGATCCGACAACGCCAGGTAGATCGTATGAATTACCATCAATATGGGCAGAATGGCTTGAAGAAGTAGCGATTCCAGGCACGGGGAATGTAAAATAGGTTACTATATGAATGTTAATAAAGATGATGAACTCCTTGTAATAGTAAAGAACGAAGGAAGATTTTACTGGTTCGTTGCCTTTAAAGAAATGTGGGTTTTGGACAGAGTTAAATGGGTAGACGATTTTGTGAAAAACGGGGTGGAAATTAACTTACAGGATATCCATAAAGAAAGATATGACATACCAGTAGTAAATGAAGAAAACGTACAAATATTCATTGATAACTTAATTAAAGAGGGTTATTTATACGATAAGGATGATATGTCTGTGGCGTTTTACAATAGTCTTTCAGACAAAACAACCTGGTGGGATATATATGATCTAATGCCGGATTTGTTTATAGACTTTGATAGTAAGCGACTATATTCTGAATATGTTGAGAATATGCATTATCACAAATATGTTCCTGATGGATGGTTAGGTGAACTTGTTGATTTCTGCAGTGATGGAACGTTACCTCAAGATGAAATATTCTGGATAAAAAATGAAACAGATTATAGAAGCATTGTGATCGTTAAACGGTAAAAATATACTTTCGGCATATCATTATTAGACTATGCAATGTTAGATTCAACACGTTAATTAGTCTTTGTATTAAATGAACAAAAGCCGTTACCAGCCGTTTTGACAAACTTCAATGCACTGTGTGAGAAAGTATATTTGTCTGCACTTCCCCAAGGGACTTTTTTATTGCTTAACATTCACTCTTCCAAGGGAAGTTGTCATTGTCTGTAGCTTTGCGGTAAAAAAAACGGCTGGCATGATTGGTTTTTTCCTATGATGCATAACGTGTTGTCCCAATCCGGACCCGCTTATTAAGATTAAAATACACATAAACGTTATAACAATACTGGGTGGCAACAGAGGAGCTGCATAAACAGTTCCAACAATCGGCGTAAAAACCTAACTGAGAGGCAAAGGATGAGCACGGTTTACATTGTCATTTTGACCTATATAAAACCACTCGATGAAATCGACGCAGCGATACCTGCTCATGTTGAGTGGCTAAAAAAGGGGTATGCAGAGGGGATTTTTCTGGCGTCCGGTAGACGGATCCCAAGAAACGGTGGTGTCATTCTCGCTAAGTGTGAGAGTCTTGCCTCTCTTGAAGAGCGCTTACGCGAGGATCCTTTTCAGAAGTTAAAGCTTGCGACTGTTGAAATCATTCCCTTTGAACCCAGCATGAAAACAGAACTCCTGGAAAATGTGTTTTAACCCCGTAAGAAAATCAAACGTTAAACAAGAGTTCATCACATCGCCATATTTAACGATGTAATCTTTGCCTTACGCACGCATCTTGCCTGCTTCTTCGCCCCTTGTTCACCCTGCTCTCAATAAGCTGTCGGTCTCAGATTTTAGCCGCGACGAACTTCACCGTGAGACCAGCCGCACCCAGGGGCTGCTGACCACCCGCAGTGAGTACGACCGTCTTGGTCGACTGCATCGCCGGGATGTATTCACTGGCAATGCCCAACGTCCGTCGCCGCGCCGCTGGTCTCGCTGCTGGGATTATCACTACCGCAATAACCTGGTACGGGAAGAGCGGGACGATAACCCGTTCAGCTGGTACCGCTGGCAATACGACAGCGCCGGACGCTTGCTTGTTCAGGACGGAACGTTGCCTGGCCAGGAGCAGTGGTGCTGGGATGCTGCCGGTAACCCGCTGGAAGGTTCTGCTGAAAAGGTCACGCACAACCGCCTGACGCAGGTCAGCTTCCGCTACGATCCACTCGGTCGCCGCATCAGCAAAACGCGACGCCAGATGCTGGGCGGACAGCCAACCGGCAAGCCGGTCACTACCCGGTTCGTCTGGGAGGGGGTCCGCCTGCTGCAGGAGGTGAACGGGGACGTGCCGCTGACCTGTGTCTACATCGATCAGGACAGCTACGACCCGCTGACGCGCATTGATGGCGTGGATGCCACTGAGATTTTCTGGTTCCACTGTCAGCCGAACGGCACGCCGGAGCGGATGACGGATAGCGAAGGGCAGGTGCGCTGGGAAGGGGTGAACAGCGTCTGGGGCAAGCTGCTGCGGGAATGCGAGAAGCAGGTATCAGGATATTCCCAGAACCTGCGGATGCAGGGGCAATACCTGGACCGTGAGACAGGGCTACACTACAATCTGTTCCGGTATTACGACCCGGACTGCGGGCGGTTTACGCAGCAGGACCCGATAGGGTTAAATGGCGGGTTAAATCTTTACAGCTATGCTCCTAATCCTATAATCTGGACGGATCCTTTAGGTCTAACACCTTGTAAGGTTTTACCTTCTACACGTAGGGGTGGGGGGCAGGTAAACATTATGATCCTGTAAATGGACAAGGGTTGTATGTGCTACACGATGGAAAGAATATTATCTATGTAGGACATGGGGATGCACCAACGCGTTTGAATAGCCATGCGAATACACAGGGTAAATCTCATTTGGAACAGTTGACCATATTTGATAATAATTCGACCAAAGCTGAAGCTAAATACTTGGAACAAAGAATTATGGATCTTAATGGTGGAGCTAAGTCAACGAATTTTTTAACAAATCTCCTCAATAAAATCAGATCGTATAGTCCTAATAACCCAAAGGCTAGCACATATGATATTGTGGGTCATAGCAGTGATTGGGGTGGAAAAGTATTGAATGATGCGTTATCAATTCTGAAAGGTAATGGCTTATGAAAGTAAAATACAAAGAGGGTGACATCTTTGTCATTCCATTGAGCAATGGGAAATATGCGATTTGTCATATTGTTTTTGCTCCAAGCAAAAAATTTCAGCAAGCCATAGGGTTCTGCATATTATCAATCCAGCAGGGTAAAGAACTTATTGATGGCGGTTCATTAACACCGCTAAGTTTTGAAAAGTTTGGTAAAGAGACGAAAGTTATCTTTACCGGCAACCAAAATATCAGCAAGGGCGTTTGGAAAATTATTGGTCACACTGATCTTACAGAAGAAAAAAAACAATTGAAAATATTTAATTATGCTGGTGGTTTATATAATGGAGAGGACGAAATCAGGCGGTTATCTGTTGCCGAATACCCTAATTACACAACAATGGGGGTATCAGGGTTTGAGCTTGTCGATAATACCCTGACCAATATTTGAGCATCAGGGGTAGGGTGCTTCCCCTGTCAGATTTCGTATTACCGCCACTCATTAACACCTTAAAAATATCACAGGTATTTTATTTTTGATGGCCTGACCTCACATTATTGGTAGAACGATAATAAAAATCGAGGTAATGTAATGAATGATAAAAAAATACAAATAGTTGATCTACTGATTTCACATAGTCAAATAGTGTTACGATCCCGAGACTATGACGAAAAGCTGAGTCAGTGGGGAAAGGGTAATGTTTCTCAAGGTGCTGTTCTTCATAAGGATTATGTTATATTCGATCCATTACCAGAGGACGCGTTTGGAGCAAACGTCAATATCAAAATAGAGAATGCTTTCAAATTGGATGAAAATGCTCAGCGCTGTATTGTTGTACCATTTTTCATTACGGATAAACATAAGCTGCAAATCGCTTCTGCAACTGAGAAATTAGATTTAAATATAGATGTGAACGATAAAGTTTATTCACTCTTTTATGAGATTTGTGAAGGCGATGAAATTTACTATAATTTCACTCTTGTACCGGCAAAAGAAGCTGTTGCTGCTAAGTTTTTGCTAGATGACCCTTGGGGAGGAATAAAAGACCATCCTCTCAAAGAAGGTATTTTTTAAATTTAATACTATCTGGGAAATTTATCTCGGAATAAAAATCCGCGCCTAAGCGTGGATTTTTTCATTCAAAACCAATCAAACGTTAAACAGGAAGTTCATCACATCGCCATCTTTAACGATGTAATCTTTCCCTTCCGCACGCATCTTGCCCGCTTCTTTCGCGCCTTGCTCACCTTTGTAGGTGATGAAGTCTTCAAACGCGATAGTCTGCGCACGAATGAAGCCTTTCTCGAAGTCGGTGTGGATCTTACCGGCTGCCTGAGGCGCAGTCGCACCGACAGGGATGGTCCACGCACGCACTTCTTTTAAACCAGCGGTGAAGTAGGTTTTCAGGTTCAGCAGCTCATAGCCCGCGCGGATCACGCGGTTCAGGCCCGGCTCGGCCATGGACTCTTCACGGTCGGCGTCGTCCATTTCAGCGGTATCGGATTCCACCGCGGCGCAAACCGCTACCACTACAGAACCTTCACTGCTCGAAGGTTCTGCTGAGAAAGTCACGCACAACTGTCTGACGTAGCTGAACGGCATTCGCTGGCGCTATGATATCCACGGCCGCACCGTGGAGAAGGATAACGGCCAGACCCGCTGGCACTACTGCTACGACGGGGAGCATCGCTTGACGGAAGTGATTAGACAGCCGCGGGACCGCAACAAACCGCAGACGCAGGTCAGCTTCCGCTAGGAGCCACTCGGGCGACGCATCAGCAAAACGCGACGCCAGATGCTGGGCGGACAGCCAACCGGCAAGCCGGTCACTACCCGGTTCGTCTGGGAGGGGGTCCGCCTGCTGCAGGAGGTGAACGGGGACGTGCCGCTGACCTGTGTCTACATCGATCAGGACAGCTACGACCCGCTGGCGCGCATTGATGGCGTGGATGCCACTGAGATTTTCTGGTTCCACTGTCAGCCGAACGGCACGCCGGAGCGGATGACGGATAGCGAAGGGCAGGTGCGCTGGGAAGGGTGAACAGCGTCTGGGGCAAGCTGCTGCGGGAAAGCGAGACGCAGTTATCAGGATATTCCCAGAACCTGCGGATGCAGGGGCAATACCTGGACCGTGAGACAGGGCTGCACTACAATCTGTTCCGGTATTATGACCCGAACTGCGGGCGGTTTACGCAGCAGGACCCGATAGGGCTGGCGGGGGGGGATAAACCTTTACCAGTATGCGCCTAATGCGCTGGGGTGGGTGGATCCGTGGGGGTTGAGTCGTAAATGTAAGGATCCATCTAAAGAAGCAACGAAGTGGCAAGGCCCTAGAAATGATGATTATCCCGGTATTGATGTTTATAAGAATAGGAAGCTGAAAAAAGGTACAATTCTTTATGCTCTTTACCCGAATGGGAATCAGCAACCCTCATATACTGTGACATTCCCAACAGTCAATCAATATAGAGGCGATCCTTTGGGTTGTCATCAAGCGTTACAGGTAAAATTAGATCCTCGATGGCCTGTACGTACGAAATTAAGGGTTTTCTATGTAAGCGAAGACATAGATGTTGCTTACGGTAGAGCTGCAGCCAATAAGTTGTATGGAGATGGGGGAGGACTTCAGTTCTTTATCCCAGAGGAATCGAGACATCTTTTAACCCCAGGAAAGATTTTAGATATATGATAAACTTAAATTTTAATGCGAAAACGGGAAAGCTAATTTTCGATGGTCTAACTTTAGAGATTGATACTGAAGAAGGATTTTGCAACAGTAAACTTTATCACAAACTAAATACGTTTAATGCTGTAAAGAAATACATGCCTTATCACTATCTTATTGATCCGGTATTTTTTTGCGATAAAGAATTTGAAATTAACATACGGCCAATATGTTTTGGTTTTCCTTTTATGGTTCATCTTGTCGATAAAGATAGTGAATATTATAAATCCCTAAAGGACTGGGATGCGAGAACTAATATTAACATGCTAAATAACTCAGTGAAAAGCTTGTCTGATTGGCTAAGCCTTTCTCTGAATTTAGGGGTTCCTGATATTACGAAAACAGAAATGATTAGATGGGATTATGAATGGGGCCGAATTTCTGTCTCGTATGAGACAAAGTCATTCAACCATGGTATATATATAGTTTGGAATTCAATATAATCAATGACTAAGGCTTGCCTAAATTAAGTTATTGACTAATAACGTCATCCATTTACTTTTAATCTTACTTGTTATTATTGGAGTTAAAAGTTATAGAGAAAATGAAAATAACTAATCGACTTAAAAAGAAGTTATTAGTCCTCGATGGCATTGACAATGATTTCATAGAGTATGGAAAGGAAATATCATGCCCTGAATGTGACGGGGTAATAGTCTACTCTATCGTAAACTCATATGAATTTGACACGCTTACTGAAGAGGTAAAAAGCTTTTTGGTTAAGAAAATGAGAGGTGTGAAGCTTGTTAGTGAACATAAGAGATATAGCTACGACGATAGCCAATTAGATGTTTCGAAAAATACATGTTCAAAGTGTTTGAAAGATTTTTCTAGTGTATTAACGTATAAAGAAGTGCAACCAGCACGATACCGGGTATATCTTGTGGGGCTTTTTGAAGGTGATTTGAAAAAGATCAACCTTTAAAGGTTGAGGTTTACCAATGATTGAAAATCTCATTTATTTTAAAGAAAATAACCTGCTTCATTGGGCTAGTGGTGAAAGTAACAGAGTGGTTAGTATGCCATTTTTAGACCATGCAATGGTCGACTCAACACGCCAGTTAGTCTTTGCGTTAAGCGAGTCTAAGCCATTACCAACCGTTTTGACCATCTTCGATGCTCAGGGCGAAAAACTATTTTGTTCTGCACCTCCTGAAGGTGCGACTTTCTATTACTTAACATTCAATCTGTCAAAGGAAGTGGTCGTTTTCTGTAGCTATCCAGCAAAACAAAATGGTTGGCATGATTGGTTTTATTCCTGGGATATGAAGCGTAACGCGTTGTCTCAATCGGGCCCTGCATATTAAGATCAAAAGCGCTAAAAAAAATGATAACTATAACCGGTGGCAAAACGGGGACTGTATCAGCAGTTCCAACAAGCGGTTTAAAAAAAAAGAGTTAAGAGGCAAAGGATGAGCACGGTTTACATTGTCATTTTGACCTATATAAAACCACTCGATGAAATCGACGCAGCGATACCTGCTCATGTTGAGTGGCTAAAAAAGGGGTATGCAGAGGGGATTTTTCTGGCGTCCGGTAGACGGATCCCAAGAAACGGCGGTGTCATTCTCGCTAAGTGCGAGAGTCTTGCCTCTCTTGAAGAGCGCTTACGCGAGGATCCTTTTCAGAAGTTAAAGCTTGCGACTGTTGAAATCATTCCCTTTGAACCCAGCATGAAAACAGAACTCCTGGAAAATGTGTTTTAACCCCGGAATAAAAAAATCCATGCCAAAGCGTGGATTTTTTTCATTCAAAACAAATCAGACGTTAAACAGGAAGTTCATCACATCGCCATCTTTAACAATGTAATCTTTCCTTCCGCACGCAGCTTGCCTGCTCCTTCGCGCCTTGTTCACCCTGCTCTCAATAAGCTGTCGGTATCAGATTTTAGCCGCGACGAACTTCACCGTAAGATCAGCCGCATCCAAGGTGCTGACCACCCGCAGCGAATATGACCGTCTTGGTCGACTGCATCGCCGCTGGGATTACGACTACTGCAATAATCTGGTGCCGGAAGAGCAGGACGATAACCCGCTAGCTGGCATCGCTGGCAGTACGACATCGCCGGGAGTCTGCTGGTTCAGGATGGTACGCTGCCTGGCCAGGAGAAATGGCGCTGGGATGCCGCCGGTAACCTATTCGAAGATTCTGCTGAGTAGGTCATTAATAATCGCCAGACGCAACTGGGTGGACAGCCAACTGGCAAGCCAGTCACTTCCACAATCTGTTCCGGTATTACGACCCGGACTGAGGGCGGTTTACGCAGCAGGACCCGATAGGGTTGGCGGGGGGGGTAAACCTTTACCAGTATGCGCTGGGGTGGGTGGATCCGTGGGGGTTGTCGAAATGTAAAGCACCGAATGGATATAAAATTGGTGACGTCGATCCGCATGGTACTCTTTCTCCAGGTGTAAATAGAGCGTCGGGACATACAAATAGTAAAAATGATGGATTTTTACAAAGCCACCATCCAATTTAAGAAGCCTGGGCTAAGAAAAGAATAAACGGTTACCAAAGAAATACTGCACCTGCTACGTTACTTAAATCCGCATCAGGCAGTCCACACATTAATATAAGTTCTGCTCAACGAACGCGTAGAGTTTTGCCTGGAGGTTGGGGAAATAACATTGAAACAAGAGTTTCATATCAGTTACAAAGAAATGATTGATGCGGGTGTTCCGAAGCAGCAGGCAAGAAAAGCGATTAGTGATTCTTATAAATATTTTAATTAATTGAAAGAGTCTAAAGGAAGCCTTGACATGGATAAAGAAAGCAATAGCATATTTATGCTATAATATTCCGTATTTATTAAACAACTAATGCAGTATATTTAAAAAATCCACGCCAAAGCGTGGATTTTTTTCATTCAAAACCAATCAAACGTTAAACAGGAAGTTCATCACATCGCCATCTTTAACGATGTAATCTTTCCCTTCCGCACGCATCTTGCCTGCCTCTTTCGCGCCTTGCTCACCCTTGTAGGTGATGAAATCTTCAAACGCGATAGTCTGCGCACGAATGAAGCCTTTCTCGAAGTCGGTGTGGATCTTACCGGCCGCCTGAGGCGCAGTCGCACCGACAGGAATCGTCCACGCACGCACTTCTTTCACGCCAGCGGTGAAGTAGGTCTGCAGGTTCAGCAGCTCATAGCCTGCGCGGATCACGCGGTTCAGGCCCGGCTCTTCCAGACCCAGCTCGGCCATGAATTCGTCACGGTCAGCGTCGTCCAGCTCTGCAATGTCGGATTCAACGGCAGCGCAAACCGCTACAACCACTGAACCTTCAGCCGCCGCGATTTCACGCACTTTGTCCAGGTATGGATTGTTCTCGAAACCGTCTTCGTTAACGTTGGCAATGTACATAGTTGGCTTCAGAGTCAGGAAGCTCAGATATTTGATTGCTGCCTTGTCTTCTTCTGTCAGGTTTTTCAGCGCGCGCAGCATGCCCGCGTTTTCCAGCTGTGGCAGACATTTTTCCAGCGCAGCCAGTTCTGCTTTCGCATCTTTGTCGCCACCTTTGGCTTTCTTCTGCACGCGGTGAATAGCGCGTTCACAGGTGTCGAGGTCAGACAGTGCCAGCTCGGTGTTGATCACCTCGATGTCGTCAGCCGGGTCCACTTTGTTGTTAACGTGGATGATGTTGTCGTTCTCGAAGCAACGCACAACGTGACCAATTGCTTCCGTTTCACGGATGTTGGTCAGGAACTGGTTACCGAGGCCTTCGCCTTTGGATGCACCTTTCACCAGGCCCGCGATGTCCACGAACTCCATGGTGGTCGGCAGAATGCGCTGCGGCTTCACGATTTCCGCGAGCTGGTCCAGACGCGGATCGGGCATTGGCACTACGCCGGTGTTCGGTTCGATGGTACAGAACGGGAAGTTCGCCGCTTCAATACCTGCTTTGGTGAGTGCGTTGAACAGGGTGGATTTGCCCACGTTTGGCAGACCGACGATACCGCATTTGAATCCCATTTCTAAATCACCTTAATATCTTGATAATCAATCCGTTAACGATAACCGATTGATGAAAAGTAAATAACTACGCCTATTATACACGTAACCCGCATCACGCGCGGTAAAAAAGCCGTATCGGGCGGATTATTGCGCTTTGAAAGCGTGTAAGCGGTTTGTCGCTTTGGTTAGGCCATCTTGCAGCCAGATTTCGGTGCAGCGCACCGCTTCGTCGACCGCTTCGTCAATCAGTTTCTGCTCAGAAACCGGCGGTTTACCTAACACAAAACCGACAACTTTGTTTTTATCGCCCGGATGGCCGATTCCCACGCGCAAACGGTGGAAATTGGGGTTATTGCCCAGCTTGCTGATAATGTCTTTCAGACCATTGTGACCGCCATGACCACCGCCCAGTTTGAATTTTGCCACACCGGGGGGCAGGTCCAGCTCATCGTGGGCCACCAGAATTTCATCCGGGTTAATGCGATAAAACGTCGCCATGGCTGCAACAGCTTTGCCGCTCAGGTTCATAAAGGTGGTGGGCACCAGCAGACGGACATCTGCGCCAGCAAGATTGATACGTGAGGTATACCCGTAGAATTTTGGTTCTTCACGCAGGGGAGCACGTAACCGTTCGGCCAGCAGATCAACGTACCAGGCACCGGCATTGTGGCGGGTCGCCGCGTACTCTGCGCCTGGGTTCGCGAGGCCGACAATCAGTTTAATCGTCACGATTCAATTCCTAATGGGTTCCAGATCTGGCGCGTAGTTTACTGTCTGACGCGCCGCTTGACAAAATTCTGCTGCTCGAACCGCGAGATATGAATAATTACTTATCTGAACAATTAGAATTTCAAGCTGTTCAATGTCTTATTTGTAAACTTTTGTCTGGGAGTTATCTGTAAATGTGATCATTCACGCAACTCATAAAAGAGCCGTTGTCTATACTTTACACACAAGGATCAGGGGCTTTTCCCCTTACAACCCAAAGTTCCGGAGGTGACATATGAAACGCAAAAACGCTTCGATACTCGGTAATGTGCTGATGGGGTTGGGACTGTTTGTGATGGTCGCTGGCGTGGGTTATTCAATTTTAAACCAATTGCCGCAGCTTGACCTTCCGCAATACTTTGCGCATGGCGCGGTATTGAGTATCTTCCTTGGTGCAGTGCTATGGCTTGCCGGTGCGCGCGTGAGTGGTCATGAAGAAGTCTGCGATAAATACTGGTGGGTGCGCCATTACGATAAGCGCTGCCGCAGGGACCAGCACAAACACAGCTAACGTGCTACGACGAAAGAACACCGAAACGGCTCCTCATGGAGTCGTTTTTTTTTGCATGAAAGGTTGACCCTCACGTAACGTAAGGCTTCAGAGTGGTGCCACTGGCAAAGTAAAAGGAGCCGTTATGTTGATTCAGGTGGGTGAACTCGCGAAACGTGCCGGGATCACCGTGCGAACATTGCATCACTATGAGCAAACAGGGTTGTTACTGCCTTCTGCCAGAAGTGCGGCAGGTTACCGGCTGTATAATCTGGCGGATGTGCAACGTCTGCATATGATTCAGGTGCTGGCAAAAGCCGGGCTGGAACTTGCTGAAATCAGGGATTTTCTGAAACAGGAGTCGCTGTCGTTAACCGAATTACTCGATGCGCAAATCAGTTTGCTGGATAAGCAACTTCGCAGCATGCTGACACTGCGCGAGAGGCTGGTGGAATTGCGTACCGGGCTTACCGACGATGCGGCACCCAATCTGGAATCCTGGCTACAGACTCTGGAGTTAATGAATATGTACGAACGCTGGTTTAGCAAAGAGGAATTACAGCAGTTGCCGTTTGCCGTACAGAAGGAGGCACTTGCGGATATCTGGTCAGGTCTGGTTGCTGAGGCAAATAACCTGCTGAAGCATAATATCGACGTTTCGGATCCCCGTGCCAGGGATCTGGCGACGCGCTGGATGTCACGCCTGGAGCAGGATACGGCAGGTAAGCCGGAATTTCTCACCCGGCTGAACGAGATGCACAGCGTCGAGCCGCAGATGCGTGAGCAGACGGGTATTACGGCGGAAATGACTGACTATATTACGCGGGCGTTTGCCGAATCGAAGCTTGCCATCTGGGAAAAGTATCTCTCTGCAGAAGAGATGGCCTTTACCCGCGCGCACTATTTTGATCGCATGATGGAGTGGCCGCCACTGGTAGCGAAATTGCATCAGGCGCAGCGGGAAAACCTTGACCCGTCTTCCGGTGAGGCGCAAATGCTCGCTGAACACTGGCGGATATTGTTCCAGTCATACGCGGGAACGAATCCTGAAACCCAGCAAAAGTTTCGCGTTGCCATGCAGCAGGAGGCGCATCTGATGAAAGGAACATGGATGACGCCTGCCGTGCTTGCATGGCTCCAGCAGGCGATAGCCGTGATGATGCAGAGACGTTTCTCTGCATCAGGGCATTCACAGATCCGCTAACGCGGCTTCACGGTTGGGATAAAAGGCCAGGCGGCCAGGGATCGGCTGCACGCCAGCGCGCGCCATGGTGCGCAGCGGCTGGAATTCGAGATTACTCACCCGCAGTTCGCAGCCTTCCGGCAGACGCGAAACGAAGCGCTGAAAGGCATCCAGACCACCCGCATCCAGCACCGGCACGGCATCCCATTTCAGCACCACAATGCGTTTGCCCACGATACGGGTTTCCAGTTCGCTGAACAGACCTTCCGCAGCAGCAAAGAACAACGGGCCAATCACACGCAGCACCAGCACATCGTCAGGTACCTCTACGTTAACCGGGGAAAGGCGCGTCATCTGCGCTATACGGCGCATAAACAGCAGGGAGGCCAGCACGATCCCGACGCTGATGGCGATAACCATATCGAACAGCACGGTCAGCGACATACACATCAGCATCACGATGATGTCGTCTTTCGGTGCGCGACGCAGCAGATTGACCACCTTATGTGCTTCGCTCATGTTCCACGCCACCATCAGCAGCAGGGCCGCCATGGCTGAAAGCGGCAGCCAGGAGAGCAGCGGGGCGAGGACCAGCAGGGCGAGGATCACCAGCACGGAGTGGATAACTGCTGATACCGGCGACGTAGCCCCGGCACGTACGTTTGCCGCAGAGCGGGCGATGGCTGCTGTTGCCGTAATACCGCCAAAGAACGGGGCGATGATGTTGCCCAGACCCTGCCCAACCAGTTCGCTGTTGGCTTTATGCTTGGTGCCGGTCATGCCGTCCAGCACGACGGCACAGAGCAGGGATTCAATGGCCCCCAGCATCGCCATTGAGAAGGCCGCGGGCAGAAGGGCGCGCAGGGAGTCCCAGCTTAAGGTGAAGCTGGAACCCGGCATATCCCATGGCAGTACCAGTTGCGGTAGCAGTTGAGGAATACCGCTTCCCTGTGAACCGTCAGCCAGAACATAGTGGAACTGAGATCCAATGGTCGCGACGTGCCCACCAAAGAGATTAACGATGGCCATCACCGCACAGCCCAGCAGCAGGGCGGGCAGGTGGCCAGGCAGACGAATGCCTAAACGAGGCCAGATAATCAGCGTGCCCAGGGTAACAATCCCGATGGCGGCATCGCCGGGGTTGGCGGTGGGGAGCGCCATAAACAGCGCCCCAACTTTTTGCAGGTAATGTTCAGGGACGTGGGCTATCTGCAGGCCGAGGAAGTCCTTGATCTGCATTGTCCCAATGGTAATGCCAATCCCGGAGGTGAACCCCAGCGTCACGGAAAGGGGGATGTATTCAATCAGCCGGCCAAAACGGGCCAGACCAAACAGGATCAAAAAGACGCCGGACATCAGGGTGGCGACCAGCAGGCCTGCCAGGCCAAACTGCTGAGAAACGGGATAGAGGATCACCACAAATGCGGCTGTCGGGCCGGAAACGCTGAAGCGAGACCCGCCCGTTAGCGCAATCACAATCCCGGCGACGGCCGCCGTGTAAAGCCCATACTGCGGTGCTACGCCGCTGCCAATCGCCAGTGCCATGGCGAGCGGAATGGCGATAATCCCGACGGTGATACCGGCAATAAGGTCACGCATAAAACGTGAAGCGGTGTATTTCTCTTTCCAGCAAGCGTCGATGAGGGCGCGAAAGGGAAGAACATGTGAGGAGGTTACGTGTTTCACAATTATCTCTCATCCGTGTGCGCATCATCTGTCATATGAATGGCAGGTGAAGGAGGCATTGATCATACAAATAAATATCAGAGACAAAAAAACCCGCCGCAGCGGGTTTTTCGGCCGTGTTCGATTAGTGTTCGAACATTGCTGAGATAGATTCTTCGTTGCTGATACGACGAATCGCTTCGGCCAGCATCCCGGACAGGGTCAAGGTGCGCACGTTTGGCAGCGCTTTGATCTCGTCACTCAGTGGGATGGTATCGCACACCACTACTTCGTCGATAACGGAGTTGCGGAGGTTGTTTACTGCATTGCCGGAGAAGATCGGGTGAGTCGCGTAGGCGAATACGCGCTTGGCACCACGCTCTTTCAGCGCTTCTGCTGCTTTACACAGCGTACCGCCGGTATCGATCATGTCGTCAACCAGCACGCAGTCACGGCCAGCAACGTCACCGATGATGTGCATCACCTGAGAAACGTTAGCGCGTGGACGACGTTTGTCGATGATTGCCATGTCGGTATCGTTCAGCAGCTTAGCGATAGCACGAGCACGTACCACGCCGCCGATGTCCGGAGAAACCACGATTGGGTTATCCAGATTCAGCTGCAGCATGTCTTCCAGCAGGATTGGGCTACCGAATACGTTATCAACCGGAACGTCGAAGAAGCCCTGGATCTGTTCTGCATGCAGGTCAACGGTCAGAACACGGTCAACGCCAACGCTGGAGAGGAAATCAGCGACAACTTTGGCAGTGATTGGCACGCGCGCGGAACGGACACGACGGTCCTGACGGGCATAGCCGAAGTAAGGAATAACAGCAGTGATACGGCCTGCTGAAGCGCGACGCAGGGCGTCGACCATAACAACCAGTTCCATCAGGTTGTCATTTGTTGGAGCACAGGTGGACTGGATGATGAAAATATCACCACCGCGTACATTTTCATTGATTTGTACGCTGACTTCGCCGTCGCTAAAGCGACCTACAGCGGCGTCGCCGAGGGAAGTGTACAGGCGGTTGGCAATACGTTGTGCTAGTTCCGGGGTGGCGTTACCAGCAAAAAGCTTCATATCAGGCACGAGAAGAACCTCAGGCATGCGTCCAGTGGTGGATAGCGTTCGCCGCAAACTGTGCGGGCCAGGCGAAATGCTATCCAGGCGGTGTATTAAAGAGCGCGATGCAACGTCTGGAACAGGGTGACGTTGTCACCGAAACTCAGTCTGCGCCAGAATGGCTTGCTGTAGGGGGGAGGTGTTCATCCCACGTGCTACAAAACCATGCAGCCAAACCGGCGCTTGCTCAAGCACCTGACGAGCGGCGGATTCGGTGTCAAATTCAGCAAAGACACAGGCCCCTGTGCCAGTCAGGCGCGACGGCGCGTATTCTAACAGCCAGGAAAGCACCGCATCAACCTCGCGAAAACGTTTTCTTGCGATAACCTCGCAATCGTTGCTGAATTCACAATTTAATAACGTTTCTATTGACCGCACCGGGGTATTCCGTGGCAGGTCAGGATCGTTGAAGATGACCGGGGTCGGAATGCTGACGCCCGGGTGGGCCACCAGGTACCATTTTTCCGGCGGCTCGACCGGGGAAAGTATTTCGCCCACCCCTTCAGCAAACGCCGCATGACCGCGCACGAAGACCGGGACATCCGCCCCCAGTGTTAAGCCTAACGCTGCCAGCTCATCCTGAGATAACCCGCAGCCCCAGAGGTGATTCAGGGCAACCAACACGGTGGCGGCATTTGATGAGCCACCGCCCAGTCCACCGCCCATCGGCAGACGCTTCTCAATACGGATATCCGCGCCGCTTCCTGCCGTCAGGCGACCGGTGTCCGACGCCACTTTCATCAGCAGACGTGCAGCGCGCACAATCAGGTTATCTTCATGCGCCACGCCATCAACCGGCGTCAGCAAGCAAACCTCGCCGTCCTGACGCGGGTCAATCGCGATTGTGTCGCCGTAATCAAGAAACTGAAACAGCGTCTGCAGGGTATGGTACCCGTCAGCACGCTGTCCGGTGATGTATAAAAACAGGTTCAGTTTTGCCGGAGAAGGCCAGTGGGTCATCATTTAACGATCCAGTTGTCCATTTTCAGCTTGATGCGCTGGCTGCCCTGGGTCAGTTCCATGTTGGATGGCAGGGAAGGCCTGGTGTTGCTGTCATAGGCGCTGTACACCACTTTCCAGGTTTTGCCGTTCTGGGTGTAGTTCACCTGGCTCAGACGGTACTGGTCGTCAAGCTGGTAGTCGGTCGCGTCACCCGGCAGGCCCAGGATCCACTGGCGCAGGCTGTTCAGCGGAATAGGCATTCCGGTCAGCTTGCCGATCATCTCTTCGGCGTCGGTGGCGGTATAGTGCTTGCCTTTGTTATCGGTGATCTGCGCTTCACCCGGTTTGGCAATAAGCTCCAGTTCGGTGCTGCCCAGCGGGTTTAACAGCAGCAGGCGATAGTTGTCCTGCCCGGTTTGCTGCCAGAAGAAACGCGCATACACTTTTTGTTCATCAGAGAGATAAGCGAAGGCACCACGGGTCTGGTACTGGCTCAAATTGCGGACGTCCTGCTGGTGCTGACGCCACTGCGGTGAATCAGGGCTTTTGCCCGGGCCTTTAGGTTGGGTGACGGTACATGCGGTCAGAACCAGTGCCGCCAGGGGCAGCAGGCGAATCAGTCGGGTCATAATGAGGACAAATCCTTGAGATACGTTGCAGTTATAACTGTTAATGCTAGCGTCGAAGGGTGCCACCGTCTACGTTCAAATTATCTCAAAGCATTGTATAAGCTATTACTCCGAAAGGGGGCAGTCTCTTTTATTGATCTCGCGCATCCTGTATGATGCGTTCTGCTAACCTTATTAACGCTGGTACTACTCCCGCTCAACATGACCCTATTAGCACTCGGTATTAACCACAAAACAGCCCCGGTTTCGCTGCGAGAACGCGTCACGTTTTCGCCGGATACGCTTGACCTGGCGCTGGACAGCCTGCTTGCACAGCCGATGGTGCAGGGTGGCGTGGTGCTCTCGACGTGCAACCGTACTGAACTCTACCTAAGCGTTGAAGAGCAGGACAACCTGCATGAAGCGCTGATCCGCTGGTTATGTGATTACCACAACCTCAACGAAGAAGAGCTGCGTAATAGCCTGTACTGGCATCAGGATAACGATGCAGTCAGCCATCTGATGCGTGTGGCCAGCGGCCTGGACTCGCTGGTGCTCGGCGAGCCGCAAATTCTCGGTCAGGTGAAAAAGGCGTTTGCCGATTCGCAAAAAGGGCATCTGAAAGCCAGTGAACTGGAGCGTATGTTCCAGAAGTCATTCTCCGTGGCGAAGCGTGTGCGAACCGAAACCGACATTGGTGCCAGTGCGGTTTCTGTTGCTTTCGCGGCCTGTACCCTGGCCCGTCAAATCTTTGAATCCCTGTCGACCGTCACTGTGATGTTGGTCGGGGCGGGCGAAACCATCGAACTTGTGGCGCGCCATCTGCGCGAACATAAAGTTAAAAAGATGATTATCGCTAACCGTACCCGCGAACGTGCTCAGGTGCTGGCGGACGAGGTGGGGGCCGAGGTGGTTGCGCTGAGCGACATCGATGAGCGCCTGAAAGAGGCAGATATTATCATCAGCTCTACCGCCAGCCCGCTGCCGATTATCGGTAAAGGGATGGTCGAGCGAGCGCTGAAATCCCGCCGTAATCAACCGATGCTGCTGGTGGATATTGCCGTCCCGCGCGATGTCGAACCGGAAGTCGGTAAACTGGCGAACGCCTACCTTTACAGCGTGGACGACCTGCAAAGCATCATTTCGCATAACCTTGCCCAGCGTAAAGCGGCGGCGGTTCAGGCGGAAACCATTGTAGAGCAGGAAACAAGTGAGTTTATGGCCTGGCTGCGCGCGCAAAGCGTCAGCGAGACTATCCGCGAGTACCGCGGTCAGGCGGAGCAGGTGCGTGATGACCTGACCGCCAAAGCGCTGGCCGCCCTTCAGCAGGGTGGCGACGCAGAAGCCATTATGCAGGATCTGGCCTGGAAACTGACCAACCGCCTGATCCATGCACCAACCAAATCTCTTCAGCAGGCCGCCCGTGACGGGGATGATGAACGCCTGACTATTCTGCGCAACAGCCTCGGGCTGGAATAGCGCCCTATACCCATTTTCTATTACAAGGTGCATTTACGCCTATGAAGCCTTCTATCGTCGCTAAACTGGAAGCTCTGCACGAGCGCCATGAAGAAGTACAGGCGCTGCTCGGCGATGCCGGGACCATTGCTGACCAGGAACGTTTTCGCGCGCTCTCGCGTGAATACGCGCAGTTGAGTGATGTATCAAAATGCTTTACCGACTGGCGACAGGTCCAGGAAGATATTGAAACTGCGCAGATGATGCTCGACGACCCTGAAATGCGCGAGATGGCGCAGGAAGAGTTGCTGGACGCAAAAGCGCGTTCTGAAGAGATGGAGCAACAGTTGCAGGTGCTTCTGCTGCCAAAAGATCCGGACGATGAGCGTAACGCCTTTGTCGAAGTCCGCGCCGGGACCGGCGGTGACGAAGCGGCACTGTTTGCCGGCGATCTGTTCCGTATGTACAGCCGCTACGCCGAAGCGCGTCGCTGGCGCGTTGAGATTATGAGCGCCAACGACGGTGAACATGGCGGCTACAAAGAGGTTATCGCTAAAATCAGCGGTGACGGCGTGTACGGTCGTCTGAAGTTTGAATCCGGCGGTCATCGCGTGCAGCGCGTACCTGCCACCGAATCTCAGGGGCGAATTCACACTTCTGCCTGTACGGTTGCGGTGATGCCAGAGTTGCCTGAAGCAGAATTGCCGGACATCAACCCGGCGGACCTGCGTATCGATACCTTCCGCTCCTCCGGGGCAGGGGGTCAGCACGTTAACACCACCGATTCCGCTATCCGTATTACCCACCTGCCAACCGGCATCGTGGTGGAGTGCCAGGACGAACGTTCTCAGCACAAGAACAAAGCCAAAGCCTTATCCGTGCTGGGCGCGCGTATCCACGCGGCTGAAATGGCAAAACGTCAACAGGCGGAAGCCTCCACGCGTCGTAACCTGCTGGGCAGCGGCGATCGCAGCGACCGTAACCGTACCTATAACTTCCCGCAGGGCCGTGTTACCGACCACCGCATCAACCTGACCCTGTACCGTCTGGACGAAGTGATGGAAGGAAAGCTGGATATGCTGATTGAGCCTATCGTGCAGGAATACCAGGCCGACCAGCTGGCAGCACTGTCCGAGCAGGAATAATGGAGTTTCAGCACTGGTTACGGCAGGCCGCCAGTGAGCTTTCCGCGAGCGAAAGCCCTAAACGTGACGCCGAAATTTTGCTTGAGTTTGTGACGGGGAAAGCCCGCACTTACCTGCTGGCTTTCGGCGAGACCCAGCTGAGTGCTGAGCAGGAAGCGCAGCTCGCTACGCTGCTTGCCCGACGCAAAACCGGTGAGCCGGTGGCGCATCTGGTCGGGGAGCGTGAGTTCTGGTCACTGCCATTGTACGTCTCCCCAGCGACCCTGATCCCACGTCCGGACACCGAGTGTCTGGTGGAGCAGGCGCTGTCGCGTTTACCCGCACAAGCCTGCCGAATTCTTGATCTTGGAACCGGCACTGGCGCAATTGCCCTGGCGCTGGCAAGCGAGCGTCCGGACTGCGAGGTGACGGCGGTTGACGTGATGCCCGATGCGGTAGCGCTGGCGCAGCGTAACGTGGCGCGTCTGGGCTTCCCGAACGTCACCGTTCTGCAAAGCAGCTGGTTTAGCGCGCTGGATAACCGCACGTTCGGGATGATTGTCAGCAACCCTCCCTATATCGACGAGCATGACCCGCACCTGACGCAGGGGGACGTGCGTTTCGAACCGCTGACGGCGCTGGTCGCTGCCAACGAAGGGCTGGCGGATATTGTGCATATTGTGACAACGTCACGACAGCATTTGCTCCCCGGCGGCTGGCTGCTGGTCGAGCACGGCTGGACGCAAGGGGACGCGGTGCGTGACGTGTTCATCGCTGCAGGTTATCGTGCCGTGGAGACCTGTCGCGACTATGGCGGCAACGACCGTCTGACGCTGGGACAATGTGCATGAGTCTCTTTACCGTGCTGATCACGGCCCACCTGATAGCCGTTGCCCTGACCATCAGCTTTTTCATCGTCCGTTACGGGTGGCGTTACAGCAATAATCCGCTGATTGACGCCCGCTGGGTGCGTATTGCGCCGCACTGTATTGACACGGTGCTGTTTCTCTCAGGGGCCGGATTAATGTGGAAGACCGGCTATCTGCCATTTACTGATAAAGGCGCATGGCTGACTGAAAAGCTGTTTGGCGTTATCATCTACATCGTTTTGGGTTTTATCGCGCTTGGGCGTCGTCGTCCGCGCAGCCAGCAGACCGGTTTTATCGCCTTTCTGCTGGGGCTGGTGGTGCTGTACATCATCATTAAACTCGCCACCACAAGAATACCGTTACTGGGGTAAGTCATGAGGTCCTTAGCCGATTTCGAATTTAATAAAGTGCCGCTTTGCGATGGCATGATCCTGATTTCGGAGATGATCCGCGACGATTTTACGTCGCAGTACGTCTACGAAGAGCTGGAGAATCTGGTCAGCCTGGCGCGTGAAGAGATCAATCAGGCGCGCCCGCAGGACTGGCAATTAGAGAAGCTGCTTGAGCTTTTCTACGGCGAATGGGGTTTCTGCGACACGCGTGGCGTGTATCGTCTGTCTGACGCACTATGGCTGGATCAGGTCTTAAAAAATCGTCAGGGCAGCGCGGTTGCGCTGGGTTCCATTTTGCTGTGGGTCGCGCATCGTCTGGATATTCCACTGGTGCCGGTCATTTTCCCGACGCAGATGATCCTGCGAGCGGAGTGGCTGGACGGTGAGATGTGGCTCATCAATCCGTTTAACGGCGATACGCTGGATGAGCATACGCTGGACGTCTGGTTAAAAGGCAATATCAGCCCGGTTGCCGAGCTCTTTAATGAAGATCTCGACGAGGCGGATAACGCCGAGGTGATCCGTAAACTGCTGGATACGCTGAAATCTGCGCTGATGGAAGAGCGTCAGATGGAGCTGGCATTACGTGCCAGCGAAGTGCTGCTGCAGTTTAATCCGGAAGATCCGTACGAAATCCGCGATCGCGGGCTGATTTATGCCCAGCTTGATTGCGAGCATGTGGCGCTGAACGATCTGAATTATTTCGTTGAGCAATGCCCGGAAGACCCGATCAGCGAAATGATTCGTGCGCAGATCAACGCGATCTCGCACAAACAAATTACACTGCATTAATCTTAATTCCGATTCACACCTGAATAAGGCGATCCTATGAAACAAAAAGTGGTTAGCATTGGTGATATCAACGTGGCAAACGACCTGCCGTTCGTGCTGTTTGGCGGTATGAACGTGCTGGAATCCCGTGATCTCGCGATGCGTATCTGCGAGCACTACGTGACCGTGACCCAAAAACTGGGTATCCCGTACGTGTTTAAGGCCTCTTTTGACAAAGCCAACCGTTCCTCCATTCACTCTTACCGTGGCCCGGGCCTGGAAGAGGGGATGAAAATTTTCCAGGAACTGAAACAGACCTTTGGCGTGAAAGTGATCACCGACGTGCACGAAGCTTCTCAGGCGCAGCCTGTTGCGGACGTTGTCGACGTTATCCAGCTGCCGGCGTTCCTGGCGCGTCAGACGGACCTGGTGGAAGCGATGGCGAAAACCGGCGCGGTCATCAACGTGAAGAAACCTCAGTTCGTGAGCCCTGGCCAGATGGGTAACATCGTCGATAAATTTATCGAAGGCGGCAACGACAAAGTGATCCTGTGTGACCGTGGCGCAAACTTCGGTTACGACAACCTGGTCGTTGATATGCTCGGCTTCAGCGTGATGAAGAACGTGTCCAACCAGTCTCCGGTCATCTTCGATGTGACCCATGCGCTGCAGTGCCGCGACCCGTTTGGTGCAGCTTCTGGCGGCCGCCGTGCGCAGGTCACCGAGCTGGCGCGCGCCGGTATGGCGACTGGCCTGGCCGGTCTGTTCATTGAAGCACACCCGGACCCGGACAACGCGAAGTGCGACGGCCCGTCCGCATTGCCGCTGGCTAAACTGGAGCCGTTCCTGAAACAGATCAAGGCGATTGACGATCTGGTGAAGAGTTTCGACGAGCTGGATACCAGCCACTAATAAAAAAACCCGCTTCGGCGGGTTTTTTTGGGCTATTCCTCTCCCGATGGAAGAGGTGTCGGGTGTGGCCTCAGAGCCTCACCGAACAACGCTTAGGCAAATATCGTCATCAGATAGGCCACAAACAGCGCCATGTGCGCCGCGCCGTTCAGCACGTTGGTGCGCCCGGTCGAGAAGGATATCTGACACAGCAGCAGTGAAGCCACCATCACAATCATCTCTGGCGCACCCAGCGCGAACTGCAACTCGTTACCGGTCATAAAGGCAATCAGCGTCACTACCGGCACGGTGAGTGAGATTGTCGCCAGGACCGAGCCAAAGAACAGATTCATTGCGCGTTGCACCTGATTGTTCAGCACCGCCCTCAACGCCCCCAGACCCTCAGGCGACAGGATAAGTAGCGCCACCAGGAAACCGGTAAACGCGACCGGGGCATTCAGCTCGGTTAACAGCGTCTCCAGCGGGTTGGCGTTCATTTTGGTCACGGCGATAACCGCAATCAGATGTACGATCAGCCAAACCGTATGCCACGCGCTGCTGTGAGCCGACGGCTTACCGTGATGCGGGTCGTCGCCATCATCTTCATGTTCATAGACGAACAGGCTCTGGTGCGTTTTGGTCTGAATCAGCAGGAACACGCCGTACATGGCTGCGGAAATCAGCGCAACCAGCAGCGCCTGACCGGTTGAGAAGTTGGCCCCCGGCAATGCCATCGGGAAGACCAGCACAATAATTGCCAGCGGGAAAAGGGCAATCAGATACTGTTTTATGCCGAACAGATTCATGTACTGGGTCGCAAATTTGCGGCCGCCCAGTAACAGTGAAAAGCCCACCAGACCACCTGTCACAATCATAATGATGGAGTAGAGGGTGTCACGCATCAGGGTCGGTGCGGCGTCACCGGTCGCCATCAGCGCGGAAATCAGGCTGACTTCGAGGATAACCACCGAAAGGCTGAGAATTAGCGAGCCGTAAGGCTCACCCAGGCGATGGGCTAATACGTCCGCATGGCGAACGACGCTAAAGGCGCTGGTTAAGATACCCACCAGAGCAAGAATATTGATACCAACTACCACTGGCAGTGACTGACTGCTTCCCCAGAAGAGCAGCACAGCCAGTGCCAGGACCGGGAAAATGAGTGATGTCTCCTTGTGGCGGGTCTTCACCGCCTCGTGTGCTGCTGTCATGTGCTTCTCCATCAATGCAGGTGCTTGTAATTATAGATAGAATTTTCGGTCATTAACTTAACAGATCTCTGTTAAATACCCTTGATTTTTTACTCAATTTTACTGTTTGTAATGTTTTGGCTTTGGGGTGTCAATAACGTAACGTGTTCTGTAATTAATCCTTTAATAACATAATATTAAAATTATCATTTATGCATAATTCTCAATTGACTGGCACCCTGCCGTATCGTCGTCCACACTTATCTCTTTAACCAAAAGAGGGGTTAGCGATGCCATATAAAACGAAACGCGAATTACCAGACAGCGTGCAACACGTATTGCCCGCGCACGCGCAGGATATCTACAAAGAGGCCTTTAACAGCGCCTGGGAACAGTACAAAGATAAAGAAGATCGACGTGATGATGCCAGCCGTGAAGAGACCGCGCACAAAGTCGCCTGGGCCGCAGTAAAACATGAATATGAGAAAGGAGACGACGATAAATGGCATAAAAAGAAATAGCCGTGAAATCATTCGCTGCCTTCGTTTTGACTTTTCAGGCGGTTGAACTTCCGTTGTATTGCAACTGGCCCGTGAATTGCTTATCGTTACTCAACTGCTGGCAAAATGACCAGCACACAATGCCGGGAAGGCGGATTACAGATGTCGCAAGGAAGCATGCAGTGGCGGAGGTGGAAAGTGTTAACGCGTGATTTCTTAATGAAGGCAGATTGTAAGACGGCATTTGGTGCTATTGAGGAATCGCTTCTCTGGTCAGCTGAACAACGTGCGGCGTCGCTCGCTGCCACGCTGGCGTGCCGCCCGGATGATGGCCCGGTATGGATTTTTGGCTACGGTTCGCTGATGTGGAACCCGGCTCTCGAATTTGTCGAATCGGCAACAGGCACACTTCCTGGCTGGCATCGCGCATTTTGTTTGCGCCTGACGGCCGGTCGAGGTAGCGCGTGTCAGCCTGGACGCATGCTTGCACTAAAAGAGGGCGGACGCACCACGGGGGTGGCCTACCGCCTGCCGGATGCAACGCTGGAAGACGAACTGACGCTGCTGTGGAAGCGCGAGATGATCACCGGCTGCTATATGCCGAGCTGGTGCAAGCTGGAACTCGATGACGGACGTACCGTTAACGCGCTGGTGTTTATTATGGATCCGCGCCATCCGCTGTATGAAGCGGATACCCGCACGCAGGTCATTGCCCCGTTGATCGCTGCCGCCAGTGGGCCGCTGGGCACCAACGCGCAGTATCTCTTTTCGCTCGACCAGGAGCTGACCCGCCTCGGCATGAAGGACGATTGTCTGAATGAGCTGGTGGTGAAAGTGAAAGCGCTGCTGGAAGGGAACCCGCTGAATAATACGCTGCGTCCCGGTTTTGCCTGAGAATGCGCCCGGCTGCGTGAGCAGACCGGGCGTTTGTCTCTTATGCAGCAACGTAGCTTACGGAATGCTCCAGTGACTGGCTATGGCTGTCAATCAGGACATCCCACGTGCCGGTGTACGGCACGGTAAGCCATGCCTTGTCATCCTGCACGGTCAGGATATCCGCCTGCGAGTGTTGTTGTGCTTTCGAACTCATCAAATGAATGCGGCAGCGCTCAGAACACCGCACCACGACCGTATCCCCGCCAAACAATTTCAAACTTGTTTTTACCAGTGCCATTTTTTACCCCGTAGTCTTAAACAACGCTCTCCCTGCTGCCATATCCGAGCGTGATATTGTTCACAATTCACTCATGGCATAACACCAAAGGGGGAGGGTGAGGATGCTGACTTTGATCAAAAAATGGCGTAACGATTAAACAAAAATGACAAAATTCCTGAAAATTTACTCTGGCGCGCGTTTTGCCCGGTGAACGCGCGCCACCCTAACATTAAATGCGGAAATGCCCGGCAGTTTCAGCAAGGTCGCCCGCCTGGCTCTGCAGCGCGCCGGCTGCAGCGGCAGATTGCACCACCAGTTCGGCGTTCTGCTGAACCATTCTGTCCAGATGGGTCACCGCATGGTTAATCTCCTGGATGCCTTTCATCTGCTCGCTGGTGGCGATGGAGATTTCACGCATGATGCCCGACACGCTACCGATGCTGGAGCGGATTTCGTTCATGCTTTCCCCGGCCAGATGAACGTAGCGGGAGCCGGTGGCCACGCTGTTGGTGGTGGAATCGATAAGCGTTTTAATCTCTTTCGCCGCCTGCGCGCTGCGGCTGGCCAGATTACGCACCTCGCCGGCCACCACGGCAAACCCACGGCCTTGCTCTCCGGCGCGTGCGGCTTCCACCGAGGCGTTCAGCGCCAGGATATTGGTCTGGAAGGCAATCCCGTCAATCACGCTGGTGATGTCGCCAATCTTCGCGGAAGCCACTTCAATGGACTGCATGGTGTTGATGGCCTGAGATACCACCTCGCCGCCGCGAGCCGCCGCCGCAGAGGCCTTACTCGCCTGGTCATTGGCTTCAGCCGCAGACTCGTTCGACTGGGTTACTGACGCGGTGATCTCTTCCACGGCGCTGGCCGTTTCGCGAAGGCTGGAGGCGGCCTGCTCGGTACGCCCTGAGAGGTCCTGGTTACCTGCCGCAATTTCCCGTGCGGCGTTTTTCACCGATGCGCTGGCATCCCGCAGTTGTACCATCACCACCGAGAGCTTGTCGCTGAAGGCGTTAAACGCCTGCGCTATCTGCGCCACTTCGTCATCGCCGCTGTCCGGCAGGCGTTGCGACAGATCGTTAGTGCCGTTCGCAATGTTATGCATCGCATCGCGAATGTCAGACAGGCGCTTCAGCAGACGCGCAATCAGGAAGTGAACAATGGCGCCGCTGAGTAAGGCCAGGATCACCAGCGAGATGGCCGAGGCTTTCAGCAGCGAGCGCATTCCGGAGGTGGCATCGCCTGTGTCCAGGGCAACAACCAGCATCCAGTTCGTGCCCGGCACGGCGGTTGCCACGAAGGTTTTTTCGGCGCCATTGAAGGTCCCGTTTACCGGGTTTCCGCTTTTCAGCGCCGCAAAGTCGATGCCTTTGAGGGTTTCGGCGAACGGTTTAAGCGTCAGGGCAGGGTCGCTGGCGGCAATGACGGTGCCATCGCTATTCAGCAGCAGCCCGCTGCTTGCCGGGGTTGGGTGGATCCCGCGCACGTTAGCAACCACGCTGTCCATCGCCACATCGCCAGCCACCACGGCTTTCAGGGTACCGTTTTCTTTCACCGGCACGGCAAACGTCACCACCAGTTTTCCACTACCGGCGTCAACGTAAGGCGCGGTCACGACCGGGCTATCCTGGCTTACGACCTGCTGATACCAGGGACGGATCGTGGGGTCATAATCTGCCGGTACGCCCGCTGGTTCAGAGAATTTCGCCGTTTTGCTGGCATAGCCAACATAGACGTTAGTGAACCCACCCGCCTGGGCAAGCTGTTTAAAGACCGGAACCGGATCGTCACTGAGCGCAACGGTTTGTGCGGAGGCGATAACCGTCATTTTGCTCTTCACCCAGTCCGCAATCGCCATGTTATGGCTGGCGCTGGTGCTGGTCAGGATGTCGCGCTGTGACTGCTGGTTATCCTGGCGTGTGACCTGAAAATTGATGACAGTATTAAGAAGAAGGGCGACGACCAGACAACCTGTCGTCGCGGCAATGATGCGTGCACGAATGGATCTGAACATAAGTGAAATACCTGCTGTGTTGTTTCCATGCCTATCGGCAACCCTGCAGGTAAACTTGATGCTGAAACCGCGTCCATAAGAAAATAATATTTTTACGGGTTTATTATTAAAAAGTTAATACTTTATCGGCGCGCAGAGTCCACTCGGCCAGTTCAACGAGCGTGCCGATTTCCACACCTTCAATCAGCGGTAATCCGGTGATGCCGCGCCCGTCGGTGCAGGTCTTGCACAGTTTGACCGGAACGTTTTGCGCGGTCAGGATCTCCAGCATCTGCTGGATGTTGTAACCTTCTGCCGGTTTTTGTCCCTTCAGCCCGGCGGTGACCGCATCCGACATTAAAAAGAGCCGTAACTCCAGTTCACTCTCTTTATCACGTAGCGCGATCGCCAGGCGCAGGCTGTTAAAAAGGGATTCGCTGCCGTAAGCCGCACCGTTGGCGACGATAACAATCTTTTGCATGTTGACTCCTGTTCTTTTAAAGGCACGAATATTGCTTAGCTATCCAGGGTTTCGCTGTCCGGGAGAGTAAGCATGACATTAATGGCTGGCATTTCGCCAGGTGCGACCGAATGGCTCCAGCGTGCAAGGTCGATGCGCCGGGAGCAACTGAGCAGGCTGGCACAGCTTGGCGTGCTGGTTAACGCCATCAGCCTGCTGGTGCATATGCTGCAGTGCGAGCGTGGAGCCTCTAACGTCTGGCTCTGCTCACAGGGTAAGCTGTACGCTGCCGAATGCAAAGCGAGCCGGGCGCTGGTGAATGAGAACCTCACTGCGCTTTATGACGTTCTGGATAATCACTCCCCGTTCCAGGGCAGCGGCGTGTGCGAACGTATAGCCGGCGCGCTGCTCAGTCTGGATAACCTGTCAGCCCTTCGTGACGGCGTTATTCAGCAAACCATCACGGCCCCGCAGGCGATGGATCACTATTGTCGCATCCTGCGTCATCTGCTCAGTATCGTACCGCAGCTTAATGACAGCATTGACGATCCGCAAATCGCAGGCCGTTTTGTCGCGCTTTATAGCCTGATGCAGGGTAAAGAGCTGGCGGGACAAGAGCGGGCGCTGGGCGCCATTGGCTTCACGCAGGGCTATTTTGACGATGGCATCCGTCAGCGGCTGGTGGACCGGATTGACGGACAGCAGGCCTGCTTCGAGATTTTCATGACCCACAGCACGGCGGATGTGCAAACCACCTTTTCCCAGAATTGCCAGCCTGACCGTGAGACGGAGCAACTGAGGCGCCTGGCCTGTACCCGCCAGCCAGCCGCTGACAATGGCCATACCGCGCTGGCCTGGTTTGCTCTGCAAACGGCACGCCTTGAGCATCTGCGCACCCTGGAGGAGATGGTTATTGCCGATCTGATGATCGCGGTGGACGAGCGTATCCATCGACAGGAGGAGTACACGCTCCCGGCTGAGGAGCAGGACGATCCGCTGGCCTCTTACCCGGATAAGCCCTTGTTAACCCTGGTTCGCCAGCAGGCGCGCGAGATAGAACAGCTTTCCCGTCAGCTTGCGTCACTGCGCGATACGCTCGAAGAGCGCAAAACCATCGATAAAGCGAAAAGCGTACTGATGACCCATCAAAAGATGAGTGAGGAACAGGCATGGACGGCGCTGCGTAAAATGGCGATGGACAAAAATCAGCGCATGGTAGATATCGCCCGCGCGCTGCTCACCGTGAAGAGCTTGTGGCAGGTAACCCCTAAGGAGTAGCTGCACAATCAGTGGGCATTTAGTGCCTGATTGAGGTGCGCGGTCGTGGAGAAATCCCGGTAAACGCCCGGAAAACAGGGCAGTAAAACCTGGCATTCTCTTTGCATTATCTGATTAACCATTTTTGACGGTGCGCCAACGGCGGTGCATCTGTCTTCGGGATAAAGGCGTCCAGCGGTGCTTCGGCACGGGTGGGCGCTTTTTTTTGTCTTTTTTTCAGGAGTGGTCATGGCGGATTTGTCGAGACGGCGGTTTTTACAGGCCAGCATGCTGGCGAGCGGCGCCATGTTGTTACCGGGTGTCATGCAGGCCGCGTGGGCGGCAGGCTCGGATAAACCGGAGCAGGAGACGGTGCGCATCGGGTTTATACCGTTAACCGACTGCGCGCCGGTGGTTATCGCGGCGCTGAAGGGGTTTGATAAAAAATATGGCATCACCATCGTGCCAACCAAAGAGGCAAGTTGGGCAGCCGTGCGCGATAAGCTGGTGGCCGGCGAACTGGACGCCGCCCACATTCTTTACGGCCTGCTGTACGGGCTGGAGCTGGGGCTTGCCGGTAAGCCACAGCAGATGGCAAACCTGATGACCCTGAACCAGAACGGTCAGGCCATCACGCTCTCCAGCGATCTGGCAGAGAAGGGCGTTCGCGATCTTGACGGGCTGAAAACGCTGATTGGGCAGCAGGCACCCGGCACTTACACCTTCGCACACACTTTCCCGACCGGTACGCATGCGATGTGGCTGTACTACTGGCTGGCCAGCGCGGGCATTAATCCGTTCGAAGACGTCCGGACCGTGGTTGTGCCGCCGCCGCAAATGGTGATGAACATGCGGATTGGCAACATGGTCGGCTTTTGCGTTGGTGAGCCGTGGAATGCGCGCGCCATTAACGACCGCATCGGGTTTACCGCCGCAACGTCCCAGTCGATCTGGGCCGATCATCCGGAAAAAATTCTTGGCACACGTCGCGACTGGGTGGAGAAAAACCCGAACACCGCGCGGGCGCTGGTGAGTGCGGTACTGGAAGCCGCACGCTGGATCGATGCATCACCAGACAACAAACGTGAGACCGCCCAAATCCTCGCTCGCCGGGCGTGGCTGAACACCAAAGAGCAGTATCTCACCGGACGGATGCTGGGAGAGTACGACAACGGGCTTGGCCAGCGCTGGCAGGATGCGCATCCGATCCGTTTCTTCAACGAGGGAGCCGTCAGCTATCCGTACCTCTCCGACGGGATGTGGTTTTTAACCCAGTTCCGCCGCTGGGGCTTGCTCAAATCGGCGCCGGATTATGCCGCCATCGCGCAGCGCATTAACCAGACCTCGGTCTGGCAGGATGCCGCCACGGCGGTGGGAGGCATATCCACCCCGTCATCACCGTATCGCAGCAGCACCCTGATGGACGGTACCGTCTGGAACGGTACCGATCCGGACGGATACGCCAACCGCTTCGCTATTCACCGTAAAGGGGCCTGATTATGCAGCATCTGCACAGCACGAAATCGAAATACGAGACGCCGGCGAGCGGGGAAGTGATTACCCTCCCTCCGGTACAGGTTCGCCGCCGCGCACCAACGTTCACGCGACGGATGAATGACCTTCTGCAGCGCGTGATCCCGGCGCTGCTGGGGCTCGGGTTACTGGTGTTGCTCTGGCAGCTGGCCGCGATCAACAGCAAAGGGTTCCCGACGCCGCTCAGCACGCTGGATTCCGCATTAACGCTCTTCGCTGACCCGTTTTACCGCGACGGGCCAAACGATATGGGTATCGGCTGGAACGTGCTCGCTTCGCTGCAGCGCGTGGCGGTGGGCTTTGGTCTGGCGGCGCTCGCGGGGATCCCGCTCGGTTTCCTGATCGGTCGCTTCACCTTTTGCTCGCGCATGTTCAGCCCGTTGATTGCACTGTTACGCCCGGTCAGTCCTTTAGCCTGGCTGCCTATCGGCCTGCTGCTGTTCCAGAAAGCGGAGCCCGCCTCCAGCTGGACCATTTTTATCTGCTCAATATGGCCAATGGTGATTAACACCGCCGAAGGGGTACGTCGTATTCCGCAGGATTACCTTAACGTTGCCCGCGTGCTGCAGCTCTCCGAGTGGACCATCATGCGGCGGATCCTCTTCCCGGCCGTGCTGCCCGCGGTGCTGACCGGGGTTCGCCTCTCTATTGGCATCGCCTGGCTGGTCATTGTCGCCGCCGAGATGCTCACCGGTGGGCTGGGGATCGGCTTCTGGATCTGGAATGAGTGGAACAACCTCAACGTCGAAAACATTCTCATCGCCATCGTCATCATTGGCGTGGTCGGGTTGCTGCTGGAGCAGGGGCTGATGCTGATCGCCCGTCGCTTTAGCTGGCAGGAAAAATAAGGAGCGAAGATGAAACCATTAATTCAGGTCCAGGCCGTGAGCCAGCGTTTTTCTACCGCCAGCGGCGAGTTTCTGGCGCTGCAGAACGTCTCTTTTGATATTCACGAAGGCGAAACCGTGAGCCTGATTGGCCACTCCGGGTGCGGCAAATCGACGTTGCTGAACCTGATTGCCGGGATCACCCTGCCGACCGAAGGTGGGCTGATTTGCGATAACCGCGAAATCGCCGGGCCAGGACCAGAGCGTGCGGTGGTGTTTCAGAACCATTCTCTGCTGCCGTGGCTCACCTGCTTCGACAACGTTGCGCTGGCGGTGGATCAGGTCTTTCGCCGCACCATGAGCAAGGCGGAGCGCAAGGAGTGGATTGAACACAACCTCGATCGCGTCCAGATGGGGCATGCCCTGCATAAACGGCCTTCGGAAATCTCCGGCGGCATGAAACAGCGCGTTGGCATTGCCCGTGCGCTGGCGATGAAGCCGAAGGTCCTGCTGATGGATGAACCGTTTGGCGCGCTGGATGCGCTCACGCGCGCGCATCTGCAGGACTCGGTGATGCAAATCCAGCAGGCGCTGAACACCACCATCGTGCTTATCACCCACGATGTGGACGAGGCCGTGCTGCTCTCTGACCGGGTACTGATGATGACTAACGGCCCGGCGGCCACCGTCGGCGAGGTGCTGCACGTTGACCTGCCTCGCCCGCGCAATCGGGTTCAGCTGGCGGACGATAGCCGCTATCACCATATGCGTCAGCAGATCCTCCATTTCCTCTATGAAAAACAGCCTAAAGCGGCGTAACGGAGGCGGTGATGCGACTGATCGTTATCGGTAATGGGATGGCCGCAACACGGCTGATTGCCTCGCTGACCGAGCGTGCGCCCGGTCGCTTTACGATCACCGTGTTTGGCGAGGAGTCGGAACACGCTTACAACCGCATCATGCTCTCGCCGGTACTGGGCGGGGAAAAACAGGCGCAGCAGATTCGCCTGCAGGATGACGCCTGGTATCACGCACGGGGTGTGACGGTACGACGGGGCGAAAAGGTGCTCTCCGCGGATGTTGAGAAACGCGAGGTCCATACCACAGCAACCACGCTGGCCTGGGACGAACTGGTTTTTGCCACCGGGTCGACGCCTTTTGTCCCCCCCATTCCGGGCGGTGACGCTCCGCATGTGTTCACCTTTCGTACGCTGGCCGATATCCGCGCGATTCAGGAGAACCCGGGGCCAGCTGTAGTGCTGGGCGGTGGGGTGCTCGGCGTCGAGGCCGCTGCGGCACTGGCCCGCTCTTGTGACAACGTCACGCTGGTGCATCGTGGTGCCTGGCTGATGGAACAGCAGCTCGATCGCCAGGCAGGCGTTTTGCTTGAAGAGGCGCTGGCGGAGCGCGGCGTTCGCTGCGAACTGTCATCGGGAATGACCGCCATTGCGGCGGATGCCGTGACGTTACACAACGGACGCAAGATTAACGCCTCTCGCGTGGTGCTGGCGACCGGCGTGCAGCCCAATGTCGCACTGGCAAAAGCCAGCGGCATTCACTGTGCCCGCGGCATTGTGGTTAACCACCAGATGCAGACCTCAGTCCCGGCGATCAGCGCCATTGGTGAGTGCTGTGAAATCGACGGCCAGACGTTCGGCCTGGTCGCACCTTGCCTGGCGCAGGCAGATATCCTCGCCGCCCGGCTGGCTGGGGAGGCTAGCACGCCATTTGCCCTGACCGACAGCGGCATGCGCCTCAAAGTACCCGGTGTGGAGCTGTTCAGCGCCGGGCGAGCAGAGGTTCTGCCGGACGATGTGGTCTGGAGCGCCTGGGATCCGCTGACCCGTCACTATCGCCGTTTGTTACTGCATCGCGGTGCGCTTGCTGGCGTGCTGCTGATGGGGGATTGCCGCAACGCGGCAACATTCACCGATTTACTGGCAACGGCTGCGCCCGCCCACGCGGACTGGCTGTTCAATCGATTCACTACGCAACCGCAGGTTGCAGGACAAAACGCTATGACAAAACCTACGCTGGTGGTGGTTGGACACGGTATGGTCGGTCATCATTTTCTCGAAGACTGTGTGAAGCGCAATTTGCACCGGCAGTACCAGATTATCGTTTTTGGCGAAGAGCGCTATGCCGCCTACGATCGTGTGCATTTGTCAGAGTATTTTGGCGGACGAAGCGCAGAATCGCTCTCACTGGTGGACGGTGATTTCTTTGCTGAACACGGCATTGAGCTTCGCCTCTCGCAGCAAATTGTGAGTATCGATCGCGACGCACACGTCGTGCGTACCGCCAGTGGGCATGAAACCCACTGGGACAAACTGGTGCTGGCGACCGGCTCGTACCCGTTTGTGCCTCCGGTACCGGGCAGCACGCTGCCGGGCTGCTTTGTTTACCGTACGCTGGACGACCTGGATAACATCGCCGCGCAGGCAAAGCAATCCCGTCGCGGGGTGGTCATTGGCGGTGGCCTGCTGGGACTGGAAGCTGCGAATGCCCTGAAACAGCTGGGCCTGGAAACGCACGTCGTGGAGTTTGCGCCACACCTGATGGCGGTACAACTCGACAACGACGGCGCGGCCATGCTGCGCAAAAAGATCGAAGCGCTTGGCGTGGGCGTTCACACCAGCAAAGCCACCACCGACATCGTCTCTGCGAACGGCGGGCTGGTGATGCGCTTTGCGGACGGCGAACAGCTGGAAACTGACATCGTGGTCTTCTCTGCAGGTATTCGCCCGCAGGATGCACTGGGGCGCAGCAGTGGCCTGGTGACCGGAGAGCGCGGCGGGATTTGCATTGATAACCAGTGCCAGACTTCCGATAAAGACGTGTTCGCTATCGGCGAATGTGCGCTGTGGGAGGGTAAAATTTTTGGCCTGGTCGCCCCGGGTTATCAGATGGCGCGGGTGGCATCGGCCACGCTGGCGGGAGAGGCGAGCGCCTTTACCGGGGCTGACATGAGCACCAAACTGAAGCTGCTGGGGGTAGATGTGGCCTCGTTTGGCGATGCCCATGGAAGAACACCCGGCGCGCTTAGCTATCAATGGACGCATGGTCCGCAGCAAATCTATAAAAAGATCGTGGTCAGTGAGGACAATAAAACCCTGTTGGGCGGCGTACTGGTGGGGGATGCCAGCGAATATGCGACCCTGGTGCAGATGATGCTCAACGGCATAGCGTTGCCCAAAGAGCCTGAAACGCTGATTTTACCTTCCTTCGCCGGGAGCGCGCCAAAAGCCCTCGGCGTGGCGGCACTGCCTGACAGTGCGCAGATCTGCTCCTGCCATAACGTCAGCAAAGGTGATATCTGCCAGGCGGTAAGTGCCGGTGCCGCGGATATTGGAGCCCTAAAACAGTGCACCAAAGCCGCGACCGGTTGCGGAGGATGCAGCGCGCTGGTGAAACAGGTGATGGAGTACCAGCTTGCGGAGCAGGGCGTGGAGGTGAAAAAGGACATCTGCGAACACTTCCCGTGGTCGCGTCAGGAAATCTATCACCTGGTGCGCGTCAATCATATTCGTACCTTCGACCAGCTTATCAGCCGTTACGGGCAGGGGCACGGTTGCGAAATCTGTAAACCGCTGGTGGGATCAGTGCTCGCCTCCTGCTGGAATGAGTACCTGCTGAAACCGGCACATCTGCCGCTGCAGGACACCAACGACCGTTATTTTGCCAATATTCAGAAAGACGGGACGTACTCCATCGTGCCCCGGATGCCTGCAGGGGAAGTGTCGGCCGACGGCTTGATAGCTATCGGCCAGATCGCCAAACGCTATCAGCTGTACAGCAAAATCACGGGCGGACAGCGTATCGACCTCTTTGGCGCCACGCTCGACCAGCTGCCGGCGATCTGGCAGGCGCTGGTGGAGGCCGGATTTGAGACCGGTCACGCGTACGGTAAATCCCTACGCACGGTGAAATCCTGCGTCGGGTCGACCTGGTGCCGCTATGGCGTGCAAGATTCCACGCGTCTCGCGGTCACGCTTGAGCACCGCTATAAAGGCTTACGCGCGCCGCACAAAATTAAAATGGCCGTGTCCGGTTGTACCCGTGAATGTGCGGAGGCTCAGAGCAAGGACGTGGGCGTCATTGCGACCGACAAAGGCTGGAACCTTTATCTCTGCGGTAACGGCGGCATGAAACCGCGCCATGCGGATCTCTTTGCCAGCGATCTGGATGACGAGACGCTGATCCGCACCGTCGACCGTTTCCTGATGTTCTACATCCGCACGGCGGATCGCCTGCAGCGTACCAGTACGTGGATGGACAATCTGGAAGGGGGGATCGACTACCTGCGCGAGGTGATTCTTCACGACAGCCTGGGCATTGCGCACGAGCTGGAACAGGAGATGGCTCGCGTGGTGGAAACCTACCAGTGTGAATGGCAGACCACGCTTAACGATCCGAGCCGTCTGGCGCTGTTCCGTACCGAAGTGAACCGTCAGCCGGTGGAGGAGAATAAACGCTGGCAAGCGGTCTGCGCTATCGATGAGATCCCTGAGCAGGCGGGGATCGGCGCCCGGCTGGGGCGAAAACCGATTGCGCTTTTCCGCTTTGGTCAATCTGTCTATGCCCTCGACGACCTCGAGCCGGGCAGCACAGCAAACGTGCTTTCACGCGGCATTCTCGGCGATGCTGCCGGCGAGCCGGTGGTCATCTCTCCGATCTATAAGCAGCGTATCCGTCTGCGCGACGGCTGTCAGGCCGATAACGGGGAACCTGCGGTGCGCGCCTGGCCGGTGAGAATAGAAAACGGTCAGGTGTGGGTCGGGAACGACGCGCAGATCTTGCGTGCGGAGGCGTCATGAATGAAACCCGAACGACGTGCCCTTACTGCGGGGTGGGCTGCGGCGTGATCGCAACGGTAGAGGGTGAGAAGGTTACCGTGCGCGGAGATGAACGCCATCCCGCCAGTTTTGGACGCCTGTGCGTTAAAGGCTCGGCATTAGGCGAAACGACCGGTCTGCAGGGGCGACTGCTGCACCCGGTGGTCGACGGGCAGGAGGTGGAATGGTCCCGGGCGCTGGCGGCGGCAGGTGAACGGCTGCAGACCATCATCGACACCTGGGGACCGCAGGCGGTGGCGTTTTACGCCTCCGGCCAGCTGTTGACCGAGGACTATTACGCCGCCAATAAGCTGATGAAAGGGTTTATCGGTGCGGCAAACATTGATACCAACTCGCGGCTCTGTATGTCGTCCGCGGTGACGGGCTACAAGCGCGCGTTTGGTGAAGATGTGGTGCCGTGTAGCTATGAGGATGTGGAAAACAGCGATCTGGTGGTGCTGGTCGGGTCGAATGCGGCATGGACCCATCCGGTGCTGTATCAGCGGCTGGTACAGGCGCGCCAGAACAACCCTGCGATGAAAGTTGTGGTTATCGATCCGCGCAAAACGGCCACCTGCGATATTGCTGACCTGCATCTGGCGCTTACGCCCGGCAGTGACGCCGGGCTGTTTGTCGGTTTACTCAATCTGATTCAGGGAACCGACGCGTGGCCCATCGCCCAGGTGGCTGAGTTTTGTGGGCTCTCAACCGAGGACGTGGGGACCTTCTACGACTGGTTTGTGACTGCGCCGCGGGCCATCACGCTCTACACCATGGGCATTAATCAGTCCTCAAGCGGCAGCGACAAGTGTAATGCCATCATCAACGTTCATCTGGCCAGCGGAAAATTCGCCCGTCAGGGTTGCGGACCGTTTTCGCTGACCGGACAGCCTAACGCGATGGGGGGGCGGGAGGTGGGTGGGCTGGCGAACCAGCTTGCTGCTCACATGAATTTCGAGCCGGAGTCTCTTTCGCGGGTGGCGCGTTTCTGGGGGACGGAAAGACTGGCCCAGACGCCGGGCCTGATGGCGGTGGAGTTGTTTGATGCGATCGCCCGCGGCGAAGTGAAAGCGGTGTGGATCATGGGTACCAATCCTGCCGTCTCGCTGCCGGACAGCCACGCAGTGTGCCAGGCGCTGGAACATTGCCCGCTGGTGATTGTCTCCGAGGTGATGCAGGAGACCGACACCAGCCGCTATGCCCATATCCGCTTCCCGGTGCAGGCGTGGGGGGAGAAAGACGGTACGGTAACCAATTCCGAGCGGCGTATTTCGCGCCAGCGCGCCTTTTTGCCGGCGCCAGGCGAGACCAAACCGGACTGGTGGGTCATCGCCCGGGTGGCACAGGCGCTGGGCTATGGTGAAGCCTTCGCCTGGGAACATCCGCAGCAAATTTTTTGTGAGCATGCAGCGCTCTCGGCCTTTGAAAATGACGGTGCGCGGGCGTTTAACCTTCATGAACTGGCGTCACTTACCCGTGAGGAATGGGACCGACTTGAGCCTTATCAGTGGCCAGCGGGGGCCTTTGCGCGCCGGGAAATTGTGCCGGTAGAGCCTCAGCCACACGGTGCGGCAATAAACGCGCTATACCCGCTGATTCTCAATACCGGGCGTATCCGCGATCAGTGGCACACCATGACCCGGACGGGGTACGTCCCGAAACTGATGCAGCATAGTGCTGAGCCGTGTGTTGAGATCGACGCCGCCGATGCCATGCGCTTCTCACTGTACGACGGACAGCTGGCGCGCATTAGTTCTCCGCGTGGGGTGATGCTGGCAAGAGTACGTATCACTGACGGGCAGCGAGAAGGTGAGCTGTTTGTGCCAATGCACTGGAATGCCCAGTTTGCCCGCCAGGGGAAGGTGAATGCGCTGGTGGAAGGGCGCTGTGACCCGCTGTCCGGTCAGCCCGAGAGTAAACAGACGGCCGTCAGGATTATGCCCTGGCAGCCGGGCTGGCAGGGTGAGCTTTATGCCCGTGAACTGCCGGAGCTTCCCCCCTCTGTCTGCTGGTGGCGTAAAGTCTCACGTCTGACGGTGGCGGGGGATAAGCCGTTGCTGGCGTGGGTTATGCAGTACGCCAGTGAACGGGGCTGGCAGCTGCAGGTCGCGCAGACCAGCGAGCGCAGCAGCGTGCTGGCCTGGCATGACGGACAACTGATGCTCGGGTTCTGGGAAGGCACTGCGTTACCGACACTGGCGCACGCGGTAATTGAAGCCGCGTTTCGTTCACCTCCCGTGACGCTTGCTGAGCGCCACGCGTTGTTGAATGGACAGGGAACCGGGGACAGTGTCGATCCGGGCCGGATCATCTGCAGCTGTTTCAGCGTGGGGGAAACCGTCATACGCGAGGCGATTGGGGGAGGGTGTGACTCCGTCGCGGCGCTGGGTGCCAGGCTGCGCTGCGGAACGAACTGCGGCTCCTGTGTGCCTGAACTAAAAACAATGTTTCAGGATATTCCGGAAAATTCCTCTTAAGGCTGCAAAACGTGAGGAATAACGGTAAGGTACCCGGTGTTCTCACGTAAGCATCGGGTATTTCTTACGACGTTAATGGCTGTTTCATCTCATCTTCGTTTGCTTGCTTTACTCCCCCTCATTCCGGTCGGAGCCGTTCACGGTGCGCCGAATTCCTTTGTGCAACAGGCACAGAACCCCTTTGATAACAACGGGGATAATTTGCCCGATCTCGGCATGGCGGCGCCCACGACCGAGGGCGAAAAACATCTGGCAGAAATGGCGAAAGCGTTTGGCGAAGCCAGTATGACCGATAACGGCCTGACGACAGGCGAGCAGGCGCGTCAGTTTGCCTTTGGCAAGGTGCGTGACGCGGTGAGCGGCGAAGTGAACCAGCATATTGAATCCTGGCTTTCGCCGTGGGGGAACGCCAGCGTGAACTTGCTGGTGGATGACGACGGCAAATTTAACGGCAGCAGCGGCAGCTGGTTTATTCCGTGGAACGATAACAACCGTTATCTGAGCTGGAGCCAGCTTGGCCTGACGCAGCAGACTGACGGTCTGGTGAGCAATGCCGGCATTGGGCAGCGCTGGGTTGCCGGAAAATGGTTGCTCGGCTACAACACCTTTTACGACAACCTGCTGGATGAAAACCTGCAGCGTGCCGGGTTAGGTGCGGAAGTGTGGGGCGAGAACCTGCGTCTGTCTGCGAACTATTATCAGCCCTTTGCCGGCTGGCGCGATCGCTCTGATATTCAGGAGCAGCGCATGGCCCGGGGGTACGACGTAACCGCTAAAGCGTGGCTGCCGTGGTTCCATCACCTGAATACCAGCGTCAGCTTTGAGCAATATTTTGGTGATAACGTTGACCTGTTCAACAGCGGTACCGGTTATCACAACCCGGTGGCGGTCAATCTGGGGCTGAATTATACCCCCGTTCCGCTGGTGACCCTCACCGCCGGGCATAAGCAAGGAGAGAGTGGGGTGAGCCAGAATAATCTTGGCCTCAAACTCAACTACCGCTTTGGCGTGCCGCTGGTGAAGCAACTTTCTGCCAGTGAAGTCGCCGTCACCCGTTCTCTGCGCGGCAGTCGCTATGATTCGCCAGAGCGGGATAACCTGCCGGTGATGGAGTTCCGCCAGAGCAAAACGTTGTCCGTCTACCTGGCGACACCGCCGTGGGATCTTAAAGGGGGCGAAACCGTGATGCTTAAGCTGCAGATCCGCAGTAAGCACGGGATTCGCCAGCTGCACTGGCAGGGAGATACGCAGGCGCTGAGTCTGACATCGCCGGCCAACAATACCAGCGAAGACGGCTGGAGCGTGATTATGCCTGCCTGGGATGACAGTGAAGGCGCGAGCAACCGCTGGCGGCTTTCGGTGGTGGTAGAAGATAATGATGGCAAGCGCGTCTCGTCCAATGAGATCACGCTGGCTGTGGCGCAACCGCTTGTGGCATTACCCACCGACGATCCGCGCTGGAAGCTGCTGCCGGATGAGTAATGCTTAAAAAATACGTTCCTGGTGTACCCATACCGCGGCTTCAACCCGGGATTTTAATTTCATTTTCTTCAGCATATGTTTCACATGCACTTTGACCGTGCTTTCGGTGATATCCAGGCGACGCGCAATCATTTTATTCGGCAGGCCCTGGGCAATCAGCTTCAGAATATCGCGCTCACGCGGCGTTAGCTGGCTGACATCGCGATCCGAGGTGGCGCGGTTTGCCCGCAGGCTGGCGGCCAGCACCGGCGTTAAGGCTTCGCTCAGTACCATCTCACCTGCGGCGGCCTGTTGCAGGGCCTTGAGCAGATCTTCCGGCTCCATATCTTTCAGCAGGTAGCCGTCCGCGCCACGCTTGAGCGCCGTCACCACATCCTCTTCATGATTCGAGACGCTAAAAACCACTACGCGTCCGGAGAGCGATTTTTCCCGCAGCTTGTCGAGCGTTTCCAGACCGTTCATGCCCGGCATGTTGAGATCGAGCAGAATCAGATCGGGATCAAGCGATTCGGCAAGCTCAATGCCCTGTTCGCCATTGCTGGCTTCGCCAACGACGGTGATATCGGGTGCCATGCTGACCAGCTGTTTAACGCCAGTACGCAGCATCGGATGGTCGTCGATCAACAGGATGGATGCCGGTTCCTGATTAGTCATGGGTTTCTCCTTGAGCAGTTGTGAGCGGTTTTTCGGGAATAAAGGTGACCACGACTTCCGTGCCACCTGTCTCTCGCCGGCGAACCTGGCAATCACCGCGCAGGCTTTGGGCGCGGTCTCGCATGATAATTAAACCATAATGGTTAGTTCTTTCGGCATTTTCCGGCACGCCGCAGCCGTTGTCATGAACCGTGAGCCTGACCTGATTATCGTGCTGGCTGACGGTAACGGTGACCGCCGTCGCGTCAGCGTGTTTGAGCACGTTGCTCAGGGCTTCACGGGCGATCTGCAGTAGATGAATCGCCTGATGGGAGGGGACAAACCGCGGCGGCAGCTGATAATCAAGCTTCACCGGGAACCCCAGTCGGGCGCTAAATTCATGGCAGCTGGACTCCAGCGCGGGGCGCAGGCCAGGCTCGGTCAGCTGCAGGCGGAAGGTGGTTAATAGCTCGCGAAGCTGGATCCATGAGGTATTGAGTTCGTTGCGGATCTGGCTCAGCAGCTGTTTGTTGCTTTCCGGCATCTCCGCATCCTGCATCTGCAGACAGCTGACCTGCATTTTCATACAGGAGAGCGACTGGGCGATGGAGTCATGCAGTTCGCGCGCGATAGTCGCACGCTCTTCCATGACGATCAGCTGTTGTTGCTTTTCCTGATGGCGGTCGAGCGCCAGTGTAGCGGTCAGCTGCTCGACCAGCGTATCGACCAGCTGCTGCTGATCGTGGCTCAGATGCCGCCCGGCGGGCAGCGTGGCCAGCAAGATACCGTACTGGGTATGGCTGTCCGTCAGTCGCCACTTCAGCGTCGTACCGACGGAGGTCAGGGGCGGCAAGCCTCGCGGGCAAAGATGACAGCCTTTGTCATCGCAGGACATGTCGGACTGACAGGTAAATTCCTGATGATTATCTTCATCTTCCACATCGTAGACCCGCAGCTCCAGGTCATGCAGCAAGGTCAGATTTTGCAGGCCATTCAGCACCGGCGAGAGGCGTTCACATAACGGCACCTGCATATGCAGACGACGATTGGCCTGCCACAGGAAGGAGAGGATTTCATTTTTCTGCTCCAGCCCTGCTGTTTTCTCCTGCACGCGTTTTTCCAGCACGGCGTAGCTTTCGGAGAGTTCTTCCGACATGGTATTGAGCGCCTGGCCCAGCATCGCCATTTCATTACGCCCGCTGATATGCGTGCGCTGAGTAAAATCGCGTGCGGTTACCGCGCGGGCCATCGCCAGCAGCTGTTTCCAGGGATTCAACAGCCGGGCGCGCAGCCAGAGGATGGTGAAAATCAGCAGCAGCCCCATAAACAACGCCATGGCACGGTGAACCATCAGCACCCGGTCGATACGCAATTCTGTGGTCTGATCGAAAGAGGAGACCAGCGCGTCAATACGCGACACAAAGCCCGCGACGTCCCGTGCTACGGTCTCAGTATTGCGCGCCTGTTTCAGACCAGGCTGAAGCTGGGTGTGCCAGTAGTTTTGCAGGGATTTAAGCTGTGATTCCTGCCCGTCACGGATGGCGGCGCGTTCCAGCTCCGGGCTGAACGCGGTACGCTCCATTTCGTCGATCAAAGGCTGATCGTCTTCCGTCAGCGGTACCGACGCCAGCAGGCGATAACTCTGCATGCGTAGAGAGCCTGCCTCGTTGATGGCATGCGCATTACCCTGTACGCCCTGTACCAGCCAGCCAGAAATCGCCATACCGGTCACACCGAGGGCGGTGGACAGCATAACGATCAGTGCCAACTGGTTAACCAGTGTTAGCGGAGATAAACATCTTTTTAACATAGAGTTGCCGGGCTCCTGACGTGGCCTGCTTGCAGGAATGGCGCTATTCTGGTGCATACCCAGGAGTATACCCATACCAATAAAGGATTACCCCTAAATTGCCAACGGAGTAAGCGGCAGGAGGAGGCAGTATCGGAGACGCTTCAGTGCCGTGAAAAACCACGTCTTTTTTACTGAAATAGCCTACTCACTAAGGATAAGGGCTTTTTTCGCGCTGTAAAACCTCCCACTTTTCCTTTGATTTATATCAACTTACCGCCGCCCTAAAACCCTAATGTTTGCAGCATCATTCGAGAATCAGAGGTGTCTATGAGTCACTCATCCGCTCCCCAAAGGGAAAATGGTGCCGTTATTACTGAATGGCGTCCAGAGGATCCGGCGTTCTGGCAACAGCGCGGCCATCGTATAGCGAGCCGGAATCTGTGGATTTCCGTTCCGTGTTTGCTGTTAGCGTTTTGCGTATGGATGTTGTTTAGTGCAGTGGCAGTCAATCTGCCAAAAGTGGGTTTTACCTTTACGACCGATCAGCTGTTTATGCTGACCGCGTTGCCGTCGCTGTCCGGTGCGCTGCTGCGCGTCCCTTACGCGTTTATGGTGCCGGTGTTTGGCGGTCGTCGCTGGACGGCGTTCAGTACGGGCATCATGATTGTACCTTGCGTGTGGCTGGGTTTTGCGGTGCAGGATACCTCCACGCCTTTCAGCGTGTTCGTGATTATCTCCCTGCTGTGCGGTTTTGCTGGCGCTAACTTCGCCTCCAGTATGGCGAACATCAGCTTCTTCTTCCCGAAAGCGAAGCAGGGCGGTGCGCTGGGTATTAACGGCGGTCTGGGAAACATGGGCGTAAGCGTGATGCAGTTAATTGCACCGCTGGCAATCTCTGTCTCCATTTTTACAGCCTTTGGCGGCGGTGGCGTCGAGCAGGCGGATGGTTCTTCCCTGTACCTGCAGAATGCGGCGTGGATTTGGGTTCCGTTCCTGGTGGTCTTCACCCTGGCGGCATGGTTCTTTATGAACGATCTGTCGGCATCTAAGGCTTCGCTGAGCGAGCAGTTGCCGGTGCTGAAACGCGGCCACCTGTGGGTCATGGCGCTGCTTTATCTGGCAACCTTCGGGTCGTTTATCGGTTTCTCCGCAGGCTTTGCCATGCTGTCCAAAACACAGTTCCCGGAAGTGCAGATCCTGCAGTTTGCCTTCTTTGGTCCGTTCATCGGTGCCCTGGCACGTTCACTGGGCGGGATGGTGTCTGACCGTCTGGGCGGAACACGCGTGACGCTGGTGAACTTTGTGATCATGGCTGTTTTCTGTGCGCTTCTGTTCCTGACGCTGCCAGCCAATGGCCAGGGTGGCAACTTTACCGCCTTCTTCGGCGTGTTTATGGTGCTGTTCCTGACGGCCGGTCTGGGTAGCGCATCGACCTTCCAGATGATATCCGTTATCTTCCGCAAGCTGACGATGGATCGCGTTAAAGCGCAGGGCGGAAGCGAAGAGCAGGCCATGCGTGAAGCCGCGACGGATACGGCTGCTGCACTGGGCTTTATCTCTGCCATCGGCGCAATTGGCGGCTTCTTTATTCCGAAAGCGTTCGGTATCTCTCTGGACCTGACCGGCTCTCCGGCAGGGGCAATGAAAGTCTTCCTCGTTTTCTATATCGCCTGCGTAGTGATTACGTGGCTGGTATATGGCCGTAATACCAAGAAAAATAAGTAAGTGTGATTATCCGTTTGCGCGGCCTTCGGGCCGCGTTTTTTTATCACTACAGTAGTTACAACATACTGATAGCGTTTGAAGAACAATGCCTGCGGGTAACACTGTGATCGCCATCGCTTTACAGGGCGGTCTACCCCTTAATACCTGAGATGTTAAATTTAGCCCTGCTTTTTGTACGATAAATTATAAATATCATTATAAATTAATGGCTTATAAAAATTAAAAATCTACCGCTTTGGTGGTATCCGATCTAATACCCCACCTGAAACTCCCTCTCCGCCTTGATCGTTATCAATTCTCGCCATCTATCAGAGCGTTACCTTCGCTGCAAATCAGCAATGTCGATTTAGAGAGCCACAGGCTCCACACAGGAGATACCCGATGAGCAAATTTTTGGACCGGTTTCGCTACTTCAAACAGAAGGGTGAAACTTTTGCCGATGGGCACGGCCAGGTTCTGGAGACCAACCGGGACTGGGAAGACGGTTACCGTCAGCGCTGGCAGCATGACAAAGTCGTCCGTTCGACCCACGGCGTGAACTGCACTGGCTCATGTAGCTGGAAGATTTTCGTTAAAAACGGCCTGGTGACATGGGAAATGCAGCAGACCGACTATCCGCGTACCCGTCCGGATATGCCAAACCACGAACCTCGTGGCTGCCCGCGTGGTGCAAGCTACTCCTGGTATCTGTACAGCGCCAACCGTCTGAAATACCCTCTGATGCGCAAACGCCTGATGAAAATGTGGCGTGAAGCGAAAGTGCTGCACAGCGATCCGGTTGATGCCTGGGCATCCATTATCGAAGATGCCGACAAAGCAAAAAGCTTTAAGCAGGCGCGCGGTCGCGGTGGCTTTGTTCGTTCTTCCTGGAAAGAGGTCAACGAACTGATTGCTGCCTCTAACGTTTATACCGTCAAAACCTACGGACCGGATCGCGTCGCGGGCTTCTCGCCTATCCCGGCAATGTCGATGGTCTCTTACGCCTCAGGTGCTCGTTATCTGTCGCTTATCGGCGGAACCTGTCTGAGCTTCTACGACTGGTACTGCGACCTGCCGCCAGCCTCTCCGCAGACCTGGGGCGAGCAGACCGACGTGCCGGAATCCGCTGACTGGTACAACTCCAGCTACATTATTGCCTGGGGCTCTAACGTTCCACAGACCCGTACGCCGGATGCCCACTTCTTCACGGAAGTGCGTTACAAAGGCACCAAAACCGTTGCGGTAACCCCGGACTACGCGGAAATTGCCAAGCTGTGCGACCTGTGGCTGGCACCTAAACAGGGTACCGACTCCGCGATGGCGCTGGCGATGGGCCACGTGATGCTGCGTGAGTTCCACCTCGATAAACCCAGCCAGTATTTTACTGACTATGTTCGTCGCTATACCGACATGCCGATGCTGGTCATGCTGGAAGAGCGTGATGGCTACTATGCAGCGGGCCGCACGCTGCGTGCCGCCGACCTGGTGGATGCGCTGGGTCAGGAAAACAATCCTGAGTGGAAAACGGTCGCTTATAACAATAACGGCGAGCTGGTGGCACCCAACGGCTCTATCGGTTTCCGCTGGGGCGAGAAGGGCAAGTGGAACCTCGAGCAGCGTAACGGTACCACCGGTGAAGAGACTGAACTGCGTCTGAGCATGTTGGGTAGCCAGGACGAAATTGCTGATGTGGGCTTCCCGTACTTCGGCGGCGAAGGGTCCGAGCATTTCAACAAAGTTGAGCTGCAGAACATCCTGATGCATAAACTGCCGGTCAAACGTCTGCAGCTGGCGGATGGGTCGACGGCGCTGGTGACCACCGTATATGACCTGACGCTGGCCAACTACGGCCTGGAGCGCGGCCTGAATGATGAAAACTGCGCAACCAGCTACGACGACATCAAAGCGTATACTCCGGCCTGGGCAGAGCAGATTACCGGCGTGCCGCGTGGACACATCACCCGTATCGCCCGTGAATTCGCTGAAAATGCTGACAAGACGCATGGCCGTTCAATGATCATTGTTGGTGCCGGTCTGAACCACTGGTATCACCTTGATATGAACTATCGTGGCCTGATCAACATGCTGATCTTCTGCGGTTGTGTGGGTCAAAGCGGCGGCGGCTGGGCGCACTATGTGGGTCAGGAAAAACTGCGTCCGCAGACGGGCTGGCAGCCACTGGCGTTTGCCCTCGACTGGCAGCGTCCGGCGCGTCATATGAACAGTACGTCTTACTTCTACAACCACTCCAGTCAGTGGCGCTACGAGACGGTAACGGCCCAGGAACTGCTGTCGCCAATGGCGGATAAATCCCGCTACAGCGGCCACCTGATCGACTTCAACGTCCGCGCTGAACGCATGGGCTGGCTGCCGTCTGCACCTCAGTTAGGGACTAACCCGCTGCGCATTGCTGACGAGGCGAAGAAAGCGGGCATGACCCCGGCGGATTACACCGTCAAGGCACTGAAAGAAGGCACCATTCGCTTTGCGGCCGAGCAGCCTGAAAACGGCAAAAACCATCCGCGTAACCTGTTTATCTGGCGCTCTAACCTGCTGGGCTCCTCCGGTAAAGGCCACGAGTACATGCTGAAATATCTGCTGGGTACTGAAAACGGTATTCAGGGGAAAGATCTGGGCAAGCAGGGCGGCGTGAAACCAGAAGAAGTGGAGTGGAAAGACAACGGTCTGGACGGCAAGCTGGATCTGGTGGTGACGCTGGACTTCCGTCTGTCCAGCACCTGCCTGTATTCCGATATCGTGCTGCCAACCGCCACCTGGTATGAAAAAGACGACATGAATACCTCGGATATGCATCCGTTTATTCATCCGCTGTCTGCAGCCGTTGACCCGGCGTGGGAATCCAAAAGCGACTGGGATATCTACAAAGATATCGCGAAGAAATTCTCCGAAGTGTGCGTAGGACATCTGGGCAAAGAGACCGATGTGGTGACCCTGCCGATTCAGCACGACTCTGCAGCCGAACTGGCGCAGCCGCTGGACGTGAAGGACTGGAAAAAAGGCGAGTGTGACCTGATCCCGGGTGTGACAGCGCCGCACATTATTCCCGTTGAACGTGACTACCCGGCAACGTACGAACGCTTTACCTCTATCGGCCCGCTGATGGAAAAAATCGGTAACGGGGGTAAAGGGATTGCGTGGAATACCCAGAGCGAAATGGACCTGCTGCGTAAGCTCAATTACACCAAAGCGGACGGCCCGGCCAAAGGCCAGCCAATGCTGAACACGGCCATTGATGCTGCAGAAATGATCCTGACTCTGGCACCGGAAACCAACGGTCACGTGGCGGTGAAAGCATGGGCGGCACTGAGTGAGTTTACCGGTCGCGATCATACCCATCTGGCGACGAATAAAGAGGAAGAGAAGATCCGCTTCCGCGATATTCAGGCTCAGCCGCGCAAAATTATCTCCAGCCCGACCTGGTCTGGCCTGGAAGATGAACACGTCTCCTACAACGCTGGCTACACCAACGTTCACGAACTGATCCCATGGCGTACCCTGTCCGGTCGTCAGTCCCTGTATCAGGATCACCAGTGGATGCGCGACTTCGGTGAGAGCCTGCTGGTTTATCGTCCGCCAATCGATACCCGCTCCGTGAAAGCGGTAATGGGTACGAAATCGAACGGTAACCCGGAGAAGGCGCTGAACTTCCTGACGCCACACCAGAAGTGGGGCATTCACTCCACCTACAGCGACAACCTGCTGATGCTGACGTTGTCCCGCGGTGGCCCGATTGTGTGGATGAGCGAGACGGACGCCAAAGATCTGGGCATTGAAGATAACGACTGGATCGAAGTGTTCAACAGCAACGGTGCGCTGACGGCGCGTGCGGTTGTCAGCCAGCGTGTCCCGGCCGGGATGACCATGATGTACCACGCGCAGGAACGTATCGTTAACCTGCCGGGTTCTGAAATTACCGAGCAGCGCGGCGGCATTCACAACTCCGTGACCCGTATTACGCCAAAACCGACGCACATGATCGGCGGCTATGCGCAGCTGGCCTACGGCTTTAACTACTACGGCACGGTAGGATCTAACCGCGATGAGTTCGTGGTGGTACGTAAGATGAAGAATATTAACTGGTTAGACGGCGAAGGTAATGACCAGGTACAGGAGAGCGTAAAATGAAAATTCGTTCACAAGTCGGCATGGTGCTGAATCTGGATAAATGCATCGGCTGTCATACCTGCTCAGTCACCTGTAAAAACGTCTGGACCAGCCGCGAAGGGATGGAGTACGCGTGGTTCAATAACGTGGAAAGTAAACCCGGCACCGGCTTCCCGACCGACTGGGAAAACCAGGAGAAATGGAAGGGCGGCTGGATCCGTAAAATCAACGGTAAACTGCAGCCGCGCATGGGTAACCGTGCGATGCTGCTCGGTAAAATCTTCGCCAACCCGCATCTGCCGGGCATCGATGATTACTACGAGCCGTTTGATTACGACTACCAGAACCTGCACAACGCGCCGGAAAGCAAACATCAGCCGATCGCACGTCCACGCTCGCTCATTACCGGACAGCGTATGGATAAGATCACCAGCGGTCCAAACTGGGAAGAGATTCTGGGCGGCGAGTTCGAAAAACGCGCCAAAGACCAGAACTTCGAGAACATGCAGAAGGCGATGTACGGCCAGTTCGAAAACACCTTCATGATGTATCTGCCGCGTCTGTGCGAGCACTGCCTTAACCCGGCGTGCGTGGCGACCTGTCCGAGCGGAGCCATCTATAAGCGTGAAGAAGATGGCATTGTGCTGATCGACCAGGACAAGTGCCGCGGCTGGCGTATGTGTATTACCGGTTGCCCGTACAAAAAAATCTACTTCAACTGGAAGAGCGGCAAGTCTGAGAAGTGCATCTTCTGCTATCCGCGTATTGAAGCCGGTATGCCAACCGTCTGCTCTGAGAGCTGCGTGGGCCGTATTCGTTACCTCGGCGTGCTGCTGTACGACGCGGACGCGATTGAAAATGCAGCCAGCACCGAGAACGAGAAAGATCTCTATCAGCGTCAGCTGGACGTCTTCCTCGATCCTAACGATCCGAAAGTGATTGAGCAGGCGCTGAAAGACGGCATTCCGCAGAGCGTGATTGACGCGGCGCAGCAGTCTCCGGTGTACAAAATGGCGATGGACTGGAAGTTGGCGCTGCCGCTGCATCCGGAATACCGCACCCTGCCGATGGTGTGGTACGTGCCGCCGCTGTCTCCGATCCAGTCTGCTGCGGATGCAGGTGAACTCGGCAGCAACGGCATTCTGCCAGACGTGGAAAGCCTGCGTATCCCGGTTCAGTATCTGGCAAACCTGTTAACCGCAGGGGATACCCAGCCGGTCCTGCTGGCGCTGAAACGTATGCTGGCGATGCGCCACTTCAAACGCGCTGAAACCGTTGACGGTGTTAACGATACCCGTGCACTGGAAGCGGTAGGTCTGACCGAAGCCCAGGCGCAGGAGATGTACCGTTACCTGGCGATTGCCAATTACGAAGACCGTTTCGTGGTGCCGAGCAGCCACCGTGAACTGGCTCGCGAAGCCTTCCCGGAGAAAAATGGCTGTGGCTTTACCTTTGGCGACGGTTGCCACGGTTCAGACACGAAATTCAATCTCTTCAACAGCCGCCGCATCGATGCCCTGGATGTGACGAGCAAAACGGAGCCGCACCAATGATTGAACTTGTCATTGTTTCGCGTCTGCTCGAGTACCCGGATGCTGCGCTTGCGCAGCATCAGCAGGAGCTCTTTGATGCACTCGCGTCATCTGAAAATCTTGAGAAAGAGGATGCCCAGACACTGGCCGTTTTCCTCCGGGACCTGTTAGCGCGCGATTTACTGGATGCGCAGGCGGATTACAGCCAGCTGTTTGACCGCGGACGCGCGACGTCGCTGCTGCTGTTCGAACATGTTCACGGTGAGTCACGTGACCGCGGTCAGGCGATGGTTGACCTGATGGGACAGTACGAGCAACACGGCCTGCAGCTCGACAGCCGCGAGCTGCCGGACCACCTGCCGCTCTATCTTGAGTATCTGGCGCAGTTGCCTAAAGAGGAGGCGCTGGGGGGGCTGCAGGACATCGCGCCGATCCTGGCGTTGCTCGGCGCACGACTTCAGCAGCGCGAGAGCCGTTACGCGGTGCTGTTCGACCTGCTGGTGAAACTCGCCAACGCATCGGTCGACAGTGAAAAAGTTGCGGAGAAGATCGCCGATGAAGCCCGCGATGATACGCCACAGGCGCTGGATGCGGTCTGGGAGGAAGAGCAGGTGAAATTCATGGCTGACCAGAACTGCGGTGAGTCTGAAATCTCTGCTCACCAACGTCGTTTTGCCGGAGCCGTTGCCCCGCAATATTTGAATATCTCTAACGGAGGACAGCAATAATGCACTTCCTGAATATGTTCTTCTTTGACATTTACCCGTATATCGCGGGCACCGTGTTCCTGGTGGGAAGCTGGCTGCGTTATGACTACGGCCAGTACACCTGGCGTGCTGCCTCCAGCCAGATGCTCGATCGCAAAGGGATGAACCTGGCTTCTAACCTGTTCCACATCGGGATCCTGGGGATTTTTGCGGGTCACTTCCTCGGAATGCTGACGCCGCACTGGATGTATGAGTCATTCCTGCCGATTGAGGTGAAGCAGAAAATGGCGATGATTGCCGGCGGTGCCTGCGGCGTCATGACGCTGGTGGGCGGTTTACTGCTGCTCAAACGCCGTCTGTTCAGCCCGCGTGTTCGCGCGACCACCACCGGCGCGGACATTCTGATTTTGTCCCTGCTGATGGTGCAGTGTGCGCTGGGTCTGCTGACCATTCCGTTCTCGGCTCAGCATATGGATGGCAGCGAAATGATGAAGCTGGTCGGCTGGGCGCAGTCTGTGGTGGCTTTCCACGGTGGTGCGTCTGAGCACCTTGACGGTGTGGCGTTTATCTTCCGCGTGCACCTGGTGCTCGGGATGACGCTGTTTGTGCTGTTCCCGTTCTCTCGTCTGGTGCATATCTGGAGTGCACCGGTGGAGTATCTGACGCGCAAATATCAGATTGTTCGCGCCCGTCGCTAATTCACTGAAAACCGACACGGGAGCAGGACGCTCCCGTTAATTTCAGATTGTGTAAAGAAGGGGCTCCTATATTATTAGCGGTTGGATTAGCTAGTGAAGGGAGCACTGGTGTGGGTCAATCAACAGAGCCGGAAATTTCGGCCGCAATAAAAATTATCTCAACAGGCATTGCCTTGCCTGCTGAAAGACTGACATCCAGCGATCTGGATTCATGGTTAGGAAAACCGCCTGGCTACGTTGAAAAACGGTCCGGTATTCTTACCCGCTACCACGCTTCTCACACCGCCAGCCAGGCCGGGTTGGCCGCACAGGCGCTACATAACGCGCTACATGCCGGAACGATATCACCTGATTCCATAGACCTGTTGATTTGTGCATCGGCTATTGCCATACAAGCGCTTCCCTGCAGTGCGGTTCATATTATCAAGGCGGCGGGTATGCCCGCGGGTTTGGCGGGGTTTGATATTAACAGCAGCTGTGTCAGCTTTATTTCCGCTTTAGAAGTTGCCGCAGGTTTATTGAATACAGGCGCATATCGTCGCATCGCCATTGTTTCAGCTGATTTAGCATCGCGCGGCATTGACTGGAGTCACGAAGAGTCTTCGTTGATTTTCGGTGATGGTGCGGCGTGTGCGATCGTGGAGCGTGGTGACGGCAACAGCGGGATTATAACCAGCCTGATCGAGATGTACCCGGATGGCAGCGAACTCTGTGAAATCCGTGCGGGAGGAACGCGTCGCAACCCCAGAGCAGGCATGAGCGACAGTGATTTTATGTTCCATATGCAGGGTAAGGCGCTGTTCCGGTATGCCTCTTCGCTGATTGATGACTACTTCGCGCGGCTGCTGGGAAAATGCGGTCTGCAACTGTCGGATATCGGTACCGTCATTCCGCATCAGGCCAGCCATCTTTCTCTTGAACACATGCGTAAGCGGCTAGGTGTCCCTGAATCCATCTTAATTGATGTTTACCGTCACTACGGCAACCAGGTTGCCGCCTCCATCCCTACGGCGCTGCATGAAGCGGTAACCCATGGTCGTTTCACGCCGGGAAAACCCGCGATGCTTATTGGTACTGCAGCAGGCCTGACGCTGGCTGGCATGGTACTTATGCCATGAAGATCCTGGTGACAGGGGCAACCAGCGGGCTGGGGCGTAACGCTGTCCACTATTTGCTGGAACGTGGCTTTAGCGTAGTGGCGACGGGGCGTAATCAGGTCGAAGGTGCACATTTAAAGCATGTGGGCGCGACGTTTATCCCTCTCGACTTGTCCCTGGCGTCTCTGGACCAATGTGCCAGGCTCATGGAGGGGTGCGATGCCGTGTGGCACTGCGCAGCGAAATCTTCTCCGTGGGGAGGGAGGGACGCTTTCTGGCAGGCTAACGTCATTGCAACAAAAAAACTGGCGATGGCAGCGGGCACCGCGGGCATTCCGCGTTTTGTCCACATTTCTACCCCTGCGGTCTACTTCGATTTTCAACATCACTACGATCTTCCGGAAACCTACCTGGCGAACACATTTTCCAGCCACTATGCCAGCAGCAAACGGGCAGCCGAACGCATCATTGAAGATGCGGTGGCAAACTTCAGCGCGACTACGTTCATCATTTTGCGCCCGCGTGGGCTTTTCGGTCCCCATGATAAGGTGATCGTTCCTCGCCTGCTGCGTCAGCTCCATCAGGGCGGAGGGGTATTGCGCCTGCCCAGGGGAGGAGAAGCGCTTCTGGATTTGACCTTCGTACAAAACGTGGTCTTTGCTATGGAACGTGCAACCTTGGGCCAGCCTCTTTATTCCGGCAGCATTTATAACGTGACCAATCACCAGCCGCAGCGGCTGGTTGATATGCTTGACGCGTTGCTGCGTCAGCAGCTGGGGTTACGCTATCAGATCCGGTCAATTCCCTGGCCGGTGGTGTCACTGGCCGCGCGTGGCATGGAATTAGTCGGAAAGTGCATCAATAAGGAACCTCCCGTCACCCGTTACAGTGCGGGAACGGTTTGTTTCGATATGACGCTGAGCGCTAAAAAAGCCGTAGAGGAGTTGGGCTATACCCCACGTTTCTCCATGGCAGAAGGCATCGCGCTAACGGGAGAATGGCTGAGGACGAATGGCAAAGATTACCGTGTTTGAAACAGGATATTGCACCCATATCGGCTGCATGGCTCTAAAAGGCGCTGGTCTCAGGGTGTGCAAATTTCCCTCTCGAGCCTGGCTCCTGGAAGTCGGTTCACATCGATGGCTATGGGATACCGGCTATTCCTCCTGGTTTGAACACTACACGCGCTCGGGCATTTTTCGCATTTACCGGCAAGTCACGCCGGTCTATTTCGACCCCAAACAGTCCCTGGCTCAACAGCTTTACGCACAAGGCCTGGTCGGGGGCGATATCGATGCGATTATCTTGTCGCACTTCCATGCCGATCACGTCGCAGGGCTGCGTGATTTCCCCGATGTTAGCTGTATTTGTTCTGGTGAGGGCTGGCAGCAGGTGAGAGCGCTGAGAGGATTTGCCGCCCTGCGTCAGGCATTTGTGCCAGGACTTTTCCCCTCCGGGTTTGAGTCGTCATTGCGCTTCATTGAAGGTTTCGAAACCTTGAGGCTGCCCGAGGCGCTTGCTCCGTTTGAGCGGGGTTATGTTTTGCCGGACAGTCAGGGCGAAATTATTTTGATCCCGCTTGCAGGCCATGCAGCCGGACACTTCGGCGCATTCGTCCTGACAGAGGACGGCTGGACACTTTTGGCCGCAGATGCGGCCTGGTCTCCTGACAATTACCGGGAGATGCGCGGTCCTTCACGGCTTGCCAGTCTGGTGATGTCCGATCCCTCTGCTTATTACCAGACGCTCCGGCAACTCAATCAACTCTGGAAAAACGGTAAAGTGGATATTCGTCTGTGTCATGAGGGCGATTTGTGAACCTCATTATGTTGATGTGGCGCTATTTCTGCACCCGCAGACGGCGTTTTACCGAACGTGCAAAACTGGAGAGATGGCAGGAAAAAAAACTGCATCACTTCAGGCGGAACGTGTTATCGAAAAGCCCATGGTTTCAGCGATTTCGCGCGGTGCCGTTCGGACAGTGGCCGCTGATGGACAAGGCGCTGATGATGACGCATTTCGATGAGATGAACACTGAAGGTCTTAAGCGTGACGCGCTGATGGCCTGCGCGCTGAAAAGTGAACAGAGCCGGGACTTCAGTCCGAAAATAGGCCGATTTAGCGTGGGCCTGTCATCAGGTACTTCCGGCAGGCGCGGGTTATTTGTTGTCAGTCCGAAGGAGCAGCAAATTTGGGCGGCAGGTATTCTTGCAAGGGCCTTACCGGACGGTCTTTTTGCCCGGGAACGGGTTGCACTGTTTCTGAGGGCAAATAATAACCTTTACCAGAGTGTGAGCAGCCGCTGGTTGAGCCTGGAATTTTACGATTTACTGGCGCCGTTTCAGCCGCAATTGCGCCATGTAGAACGGTTTTCCCCGACGATCATTGTTGCCCCCGCACAGGTATTACGTGCGCTGGCGCTGGCGGTACTGGACGGAACGCTGCAGCTGAATGTCAAAAAGGTGATTTCTGTCGCCGAAGTTCTGGAGGAACAGGACAGGGCACTTATCCACCAGGTATTTGGTAGCGTGGGTGAAATCTACCAGGCAACAGAGGGTTTTTTAGCTTCAACCTGTTCTTTTGGGACGTTACATCTGAACGAGGAGTTTATTCACGTCGAGCCCCACTGGCTGGATGAGAAGCGCTTTACGCCTGTTATCACCGATTTCACCCGCAGCACGCAGCCCATCGTCCGTTACCGCCTTGATGACATACTGGTTGCCCGCGAGGCGCGGTGCCCGTGTGGAAGTGCGGCGCGCGCGATTGAGCGTATTGAGGGTCGACAGGACGATCAACTCCTTCTCCCGGATAGCACGGGCAAACCGCAGGTTATTTTTGCCGACCCCTGCAGCCGCGTGCTGGCCGTCACGCTCCCACTTACCGCAGACTATCGCCTGGTACAAACAGAAGCAGAGAGACTGTGTCTTACCGCGGATTGTGACGCAGCAATACTTCCTCACTGCCGCGACGCGCTGAATGAGCTGTTTACGTTACAGGGAATAGACACTTCCCGGCTGGTATGGGTGCTGCAGTACCGAAGCGTATCACCGAACTTTGACGCAAAACGACGGCGCATAGTCCGTGAATGGGGAAAAGAATGAGTGAATTTCTGCAACGCCTCAAGCAGATGCTATTGGGGTGGGGGTCGGTCGGGGTCGTTTATTCGCTTTGCGACAGGTTACAGGGTGAAGGTTATCGTTTAACCCCACTACGGGTTGACGCGTTAATTCCCTTTTCGCCTGATGCGGTGTGGCTCTACTTGTCCTTTTTCTTGATTGTCCCGTTGGGATATTTATTAACGCCGTATGACCGAGTGCGGTGGCTTGCCCGGTCCATGCAATTTTCGGCGCTGGGGGCGGGCATCATATATCTGTTATGGCCGACCACCATGGTGTATCCCACGCTGGCAGGAGAGGGTGTTTCTTCCAGAGTATTAGGATGGTTGGTCTCTGTCGATTCCCGTCAAAATTGCTTTCCCTCTTTGCACGCTGCGCTGACGGCACTCGCCGTCTGGGCGATAGCGGCATGGCGTTTACGCTGGATGGCGGTTGCAAGCGTCATTTGGGCGTGTGCTATTGCTTACTCTATCCTTCAGCTGAGAAGGCATCTGTTTATTGATTTAATGGCGGGTGTTTTGCTGGCAGGGGCCAGTGTATGGCTGGCAGGGCATCTGGACGTGCGCAGACAAAAATATAAAGGAATACCCGGTGAGTGAACTCCTGTTTCCCGTTCTTTTTATGCTGTTTTTCGTGTGTGCTGAGGCCTGTATTCTTCAGTTCACACGGCGGCAGAATATTGACTGGCTCGATATCATTTTCAATCTCAATTCCGGGCACATTATGCTGTGGTTTTTCCGGTGCCTGGAGGTGCTTTGCTACGGATTTGTGCTGGAACACTTTAGCCTGAATCTTTTTGAGGGATGGTCTGCCGTCGGGGTATGGCTCTTTACATTGTTAGCATGGGACGTTGGTTTCTACTGGCTTCATCGTCTCCATCACCAGCTTCGGCTACTGTGGGCTGTTCACGTTGTTCACCATCAGGGGGAGAACTATAACCTGTCGCTGGGGGTGCGAAATTCCTGGTACTCGTCATTAACGTCAATCCCTTTCTTTTTGGTGTTAGCGCTGGCTGGCGTACCGCTGAGTGTCTTTCTGGCGGTTTCCATCGTGCATTACAGCATTCAGTTTTTTAACCATAACGCATTAACGCCAACGCTGGGGTGGCTGGAAAAGGTATTTGTTACCCCGACACATCATCGCGTTCATCACCTTAATAATAAGCGCTATGCCGATACCAACTACGGTGGCACCTTTATTTTCTGGGATAAATTATTCGGTACGTTCTGCGAGATGCCCTCGCAGGAGAAGTCGACCTATGGGGTAAAAGGCAGGACGCCATCGTTAAACCCGATGCAGGAAAGTAATCTTCCTTTTTTGCAAATGGCAGGTATTTTGAAAACGGTTCGCCTCCGACATCGCCAGTTTGACTGTTCGATATTAATGACAGGTGTCGGGGCTATTCTGTTGTTTGCGCTCGTTCTGGGCTACATCCAGCGCTACGGATACAGCATAGATAACGTGGGTGCTGCGCAGTCCCTGTTGTTTATATTGCTGGCAGCTGGCTCTGTCGCATTGGGTGGGATCAGCGAGGGTCAGCGCTGGGGAGTGATGATGTGGTGTCTGGTCACGCTCTCTTTACCGCTGCTTTTCTTGGGTTATTGGGGCTGGAATCACGTCTATTGGGTTGCAGTTATGGCGGCACTGGCCGCACACGGTATTGCACTCACCTATGGCCTTGGGCGCAGAACAAAAAGGGGGATAAGTGAACCAGTTTAATCCTGACAAGCGGTTGACCTTTCCCGCCGATCCCCCCGGGCTGGTTGCAGCACTTCACAGCGAAACACGCGCGTTGTTAACAGAACGGGGCGATCATCGCTATGCAGATGGCCGAATGCTGGTTAAAACAGTGATGCTGGCTGGTGGCTGTATTGGAAGTTATGCGTTAGCGCTTCATCAGAGTGACCTGCCCCTGTATTTTTCATGGTATTTTGCCGCCATCGTTTTCGCGATGTTGCTGACCGTGAACGTCGTGCATGATGCGTCTCATAATGCCTTTCTGAAAAGTAAAAAAGCTAACGCGTGGGTAAACCGTATTGTCGCTATCCCACTCGGCCTGGATCCCGATTGCTGGCGCGTTCGCCATGTCAGATTTCATCATGGATTCACCAACATAGAATGTTACGATCCGGACACCGCAGAAAATGGTCTTATGCGCCAGACGCCCTGGCAGCGCTGGCGCCCCTTTATGCGGGCGCAGCGCTACTACTGGCCGTTGGTCGCCGCATTAACCTTCCCCTGGTATATCTGGATTGTTGACTGGCTCGACAGAGGGGGATATACACCGGTGACGCCTCATCTGGCGCAGCAGGGTATTATCGGCTGGACGTTTTTTTTGACGGGTAAATCCTTGCACGCAGCGTTCAGCCTCGTGTTACCCATGTGGTTGTTGGCCGACAGATTTAGCGCCGGTTCAATTTTGCTGACCTATATGCTCTGTCAGATGATCTCTTCTCTGATATTCGTCATGCTCGTCATCGGGACGCACTGGGCAAAGGGCAGCGCTCAGCTCCCCTCTGACGGGGGCAAAATGGCTCAAGGCAGGCTTTCCCATACCTTTGCAACGACCTTTGACTGGTCGACACGGCCCGCGTTCATGGGTTATTGGCTGGGCGGCCTCAATCTTCATCTGACTCACCATCTTTTCCCGCACTGGAGTCATCGCCATTATCCTCAGTTGAGCCGAATCATCGAGGATGTCGCCGCGCGAGAAGGGCTGGATTATCGACGACTTACCCTCGCCGATTTAATGTCTCTCCAGCAGCGTTTTCTCAGGCGCATGGGTGAACGCCCTGAGCGACACGGAGAATGGCCGTGAAGATTATGGTAACCGGAGCATCGGGTTTCATTGGCGGGGCTTTTATCCGGCGTTTTGCCGATACTGACGGCGTTTCGCTGTGCGGCGTCGGGCGCCGTGAACATGTCGAGTTGCCCGCATCAGTTGAGTATTTCGCACTTGGGTTAGACCAGCTTCAAACGCTTGATGTCGTACCCGATGTGGTTATTCACGCGGCAGGAAGGACTTCGCCCTGGGGTAGTGAGCACGATTATTACCGGGATAACGTTGAGACGACCCGGCATGTTATCGATTTTTGCCGTCATCGTGGCTTTCCACGACTCATATTTATTTCAAGCGCGGCGGTTTACTACCGTTTTGCGCACCAGCCTGGACTGCGTGAATGTGATGCTATCGGCCCCGAATTTAGCAGCCAATATGGGCGCACAAAACGTCAGGCAGAGTGCCTTGTTGAGACGTATCAGGGTGAGAAAACCATTTTTCGCCCTTGTGCCGTATTTGGTGAGGGCGATCGCTTGCTCTTACCGCCTCTGTTGGCTGCGGCTAAAAAAGGAAAGCTGCCCTCTATCCTTAGCCGCGGTGTAAAAGTGCAGGCCGACATTATGCACGTCGATGTGCTAGGGGATTACCTGATGCGTGCCGTGAAACGCAGTCATCTCCGCCCGTGCTATAACATCTCCGCCAGTCAATCTGTCGAAATCCATCGGCTGTTATGTGACGTCTTGCAGCAGTTGGGTTTGCCTCAACCGCATAAAACTGTGCGCCTGGGAACTGCGATGTGTTTTGCTGGCATACTTGAGAGGCTGTGGCGCTGGCTGCCGTTGCCGGGAGAGCCCCCGATTACCCGTTTTGGCGTTGCCGTCTTTGGCTACACTAACACCCTGAATGTTACGCGTATGCTGGATGACTTTGGTCCACCATCAATGGATTTTGACGTCAGCCTGCGTACATTTTTACAACAACTCAAGGAAGAGCGCCTGTGTTAATTATCGCAATAGCATGGCTGGCCATTCTGCTTTTCAAAGTCTGTATCACGCTGAAAATACTTACAGCCACAAGGGATAACATCTCTCACTCTTTCAGCGACATTACGGTCATGCAACCCATACTCAGCGGTGATCCTGCGTTAGAGACGGTGTTGGCCGCGAGTCTTCAAAATTTGCCTGGCGCAACGTTTCTTTGGCTGACTGACGTGGACGACGCGGAGGCCGCAAGGGTAACGCAGCGGTTGCAGGCGCGTTACCCTCAGAGCGCTATTCATATCTGCGCATACCCTGAAGCGCCGGAAGGGATAAATCCAAAGTTATATAAGCTTGAGCAAGGAAGAAAGCAGGTTAAGACCCTGACGGTCCTGATTTTAGATGACGATGCGGTACTGACGGCGACATCGCTGAACACGATGCTTGCCGCGCTTGATGATCATTCGCTTGTCACCGCGCTGCCCTGGTATGTGGCTACCGACAACTTACCGTCGCGACTGCTGGCACAATTTGTTAATGATAACTCAGCGCTGACGTATCTGCCGTTGCTGCCTTTTGTCAGACCGTTAACGCTAAATGGCATGTGCTACCTGTTACCTTTACGTGTGCTGAAAAACGTGGGGGGATTTTCGCCCATCCTTCGACATCTGACCGATGATCTCGCACTGGCAACGCTTCTTACTCAGCAAGGGGTAAACATCGTACAGTCTGTCGCGCCTGTGAGCGTACAAACCAGCGTACCTGACGTCAGACGGTATTTTCGTCAGATGCACCGCTGGTTTTTGTTCGCCACATTGTTGATGCGTGAGAAGCCTGCTGGTACGAATCTGGCAATCTTTCTTCTTCAGGGTTTACATCCGTTACTGCTTTGGGCGATGGTGGTGCTCGCATTCAGTGGGGGGATAAATTGCGTGTTACTGGCGGTGGTCCTTCTCGTTCGCCACGTTGCCTTGCGCCGTATACAGCGTTTAGTGTCAGAGACTATTTCCGCAAGGCCGGTGATGTCGGTGTTATCAGAGCTGTTGCAGCCTGTGCATTTAATTCATGCCTTGTTCAACCGGAATATTCACTGGCGTTCGCGTCGCTATCGCGTTTTCAGTAATGACCGCTTCAGCTCATTGTGACCGGCATGCGACTTAACATCGCTTTTATCACGGGAAGAAGCCGTCCCGGCAACCTTGCGCTCAGCCCGGTGCAGAGTTTGTTCCTCCAGTCTTTGCTGACGGAGGGGGCCATGCCTGTCACTGAAAATTTCCCCTGGATACCTCAAACCCAGCCATGGTGTGATACGGGTTTATTGCGTGCAAGTTGCAGCAATGCGCGGGACTACCTCACTTCTCGCAGGGCAGCGTTTGCCGAGCGCTATCGAAACATTGCGATCGCGTTGCTGGAATCGGCGGATCACACGCTGTTACTTTCCGGAAGCTGTGGATTGGAACTCTTTAATAATCTTCACCTGCCATCCTCAGTCCTGTCTCGCGTGAGTATTTTCGCTTACGGCCCGGTGGCTCGTCAGCGTCCTGACTGCCATCATCTTTTGGTTCAGGGGCAGCAAGACTGGATTTCTCGCCTTTGGTTTCACCAGGCGGACGAGCGCATACCCTGCGGTCATATGGACTATCTCTCGCAGCCGGAGCTGGTCTGTTTATGTCAGCGATTTATAAATCAAATACGGAAATAGAGTCTGATATGCAACGCTTGTTTGATCTGATTCCTGACAACGTCACGCGAATTGATTTGTTGGCCCCGCCATTTTCCGGACATTTGCATCCCGTGCTGGCAATGGGGAGGGCGCTTTCAGCGCATTATCAGGTCCGGATTATCAGTACTCGCGGTGCCAGCGCGCGGATTGCGGCGTCCGGACTGCAAGGACTCATTCTTGACGGCGATTTCGATACACCGTTAGTGTCGATCGCCAATCCAAAATATGCCGTAAAGACGCATCCTGTGAGGCTTTATCGTCAGTTTCGTTCAGTCGTGGGCCTGCTTAAGGGTTTTGCTGACGAACTTGAGAGGGCGTGGCATCGGGAAGGCGTGCCGGATTTGGCCATTGCCGACTTTACACTTCCCGTCGTGGGGCCTGTCTGTACCCGGATGAAGGTTCTCTGGTGGAGTAGCTTGCCGTCGCCCTGCGTTCTTGAAGCGCCGGACGGCCCACCCGCTTATTGTGGTGGGCTGATGCCGGCCATCACCGCGTGGGAACGGATAAACCACCTGATCCACAGGAAAAAAGTCAGGTTGTTCAAGAGTCTTGTTTTTTGGTTTTTTCGCGGTGTGATTCGTCAGACGGGCATAACCCGGCTTTATCGGCCTGACGGCAGTGAAACGGCATATTCACCCTTGCGCATTCTCGCTCTGGGCGAAAAAGAGATGGAATTTGAGCGGACCTGGCCTGAATCGGTAGCCTTTATTGGACCTGCGCTGTACACACCGCCTGCAGATGGAGAGAAACCGACCTTCATTGAAGGAAAGCGGCATGTCCTGATTACGCTGGGTACACATCTGGACTGGCATAAAGATGACGTAGCGAAAGCGGCAACAGCTCTGGCGAAAACGATGCCAGACTGGGTGTTCCATTTCACGGATGGCAGCCTGGAAAGTGCGGAATGTGAGCGGGCAGGGAATTTCTTACGTATGCATTGGGTTGATTATGATGCCTGGTTATCTCGTTACGATGTCGTGATACACCACGGCGGGGCGGGGATTATGTGGCACTGTATTAAAAAAGGGATCCCGGCCCTGGTGTACCCGGTTGACTACGATCAGTTCGATCATGCCGCTCGGGTCGAGTTTTTCAGAAAAGGTATCTGGCTGCGCGGCGGACTCAGGCAACTTGAACAGGCTCGCGAACAACTCCTCACGTTAATCCGCAAGGATTAGCCTGTTCGCCTCAGACGCTAATGTGCTGATTTGATCCCAACCCCGCACTCGCGGGGTTTTTTCTCGCCCCAGCCCAGGTTATTACCTGCCGCCGCAAACAGTATCAATGCACCACCTGCCAGTTGCGTGATATTCAGCGAGTGTCCGAACACTACGTTATCGACAATTATGGCCACCACGGGATAGATAAAAGACAGAGAACCGGTAACGGGCGTCGGGAGCTTCTGGATCGCGCTATACAGCAACTGATACATGATCCCGGTGTGGACGACACCTAACGTCAGTAAAATCGGCCATGGGAAATCAGCTGATAATGCCGGCTGGTGGGCGAAGGGCAACAGCATGACCACGCCGGTCAGTACCTGAATAAAGGCGATATGCTGGGGCGCAACTGATTTCAGTCTGCGGGCGATTATGGCTGTCAGTGCGTAGAAGAAAGCGGCTCCCATCGCCAGACCGATTCCTGCGAGCCAGCCTTCGCCCTGTGCGCCATTCAGCTCACTGGAGAGCAGGATGACCACGCCGCCAAAGGCGAGAACGAGCCAACCCCATTTCACCAGGCTCACGCGTTCTCCTAAAAACATCCCCATCAACACCAGCATAAACGGCTGAGTGTTATAGACCACGGTAGAAAGGCCGATTGAAATACGTTCATAAGCCGCGAACAGCAGCAACCAGTTCACCACTAACGCAACACCGCCCAGAATTGCCAGCAGTAGCGTGACACGGGTGAGCGGACTAAATGGTTTTCGACTTATTCGGATGAAAATAAAAAGGGCCATCGCCCCGATCAGGCATCGCCAGAAAACCACTTCCGTCACCGGCAGGCCGGAAAGCAGAACAAACGCGCCAATCGAGCCGGAAATTAACATCGCCAGGCTCATCTGCCAGACGCCTTTTTGTACATCACCCATTATTCACCTCCTGATTAATGACGATATTGTCGAATACCGCTGTCGGGAATAACATGGCTGATATAAGGTGAAATACAGTGATGGCTTTTTTAAATTAGGTAAAAACGATGGAAAACCTTCTCGATGATATCGATCGTCAAATCCTGGCCTGTCTGGTTGAGGATGCGCGCATGTCGCTAAAGGTACTCAGCGGACGTATTGGACTGACATCTCCCAGTACAGCAGAGCGTCTGAAAAGACTGGAAGAGCGTGGGGTGATTGAAGGGTATGGTGCGCGCGTCAATCTGACGGCGTTGGGGTATACGTTGCAGGCGCTGGTGCGGGTTCGTCCTTTACCGGGGTTGCTGCAAAAGGTAGATAAGTACATTCAGGCCATGCCGGAATGTATTGAGAGCGATAAAGTCACCGGTGAAGACTGCTTTGTTATCAGGTTGGTCGTGCGGTCGATTGAGCAACTGGATGCGTTGCTTGATGGTCTGGCGGAACATGCTCAGTGTAATACGTCGATCGTGAAAAGTTCACCGGTGAAGCGCCGGTTGCCACCAATGTGATCGTCTGTTGCTATGCATGACACATCGTTTGAAATACATCACTGGATTGGCTTTGAGATGATGGTGGTGGGGGAAGGATTCGAACCTTCGAAGTCGATGACGGCAGATTTACAGTCTGCTCCCTTTGGCCGCTCGGGAACCCCACCAGGGGTAATTCAAATTTTGAGGTAATGCTGAGAGATGGTGGTGGGGGAAGGATTCGAACCTTCGAAGTCGATGACGGCAGATTTACAGTCTGCTCCCTTTGGCCGCTCGGGAACCCCACCACGGGGTAATGCTATTTACTGGCCTGCTTCCTGCTGGAAGCGGGGCGCATCATATCAAATGAGACGCCCCTGTAAAGCGTTACCACAATAAAAATAAACTGGTTGCCTGAATTTTACGCGTTAAGCTGTAAAGCTAACCAGTTCATTTTCTTGTCGATTAAAGAATAATCGTTCTGTTACCGTAAACGAACACACGTTGCGCCAGCACCTGATAGAGCGCACGACTGAGTACGTTCTTCTCTACGTCACGCCCGGCGCGCATCATATCTTCTGCGGTATAGGTGTGATCCACGTGAATCACGTCCTGCATAATGATTGGGCCTTCGTCCAGATTGTCATTCACGTAGTGCGCGGTGGCACCGATGATTTTCACACCGCGTTCGTACGCCTGGTGATAAGGACGTGCACCGATAAAGGCTGGCAGGAATGAGTGATGGATGTTGATGATCTTGTTCGGGAAACGCGCCACGAAGGATGGGGTCAGCACACGCATGTATTTCGCCAGTACCACGTAATCCGGGTTATGCGCTTCGATAGCATTGGCCATCAGGTTGTCATGTTCTTCACGGGTATGGCCTTCATGGCTGACCAGCTCAAACGGAATATCAAAACGTTCAACCAGCGTGCGCAGCGTCTCGTGGTTACCGATAACGGCAGCGATTTCAACATCGAGGCCACCGTAGTTTGCTTTCATCAACAGATCGCCAAGACAGTGGGCTTCTTTCGTCACAAGAATAACAACGCGACGACGGCCAGCGGGTGTCAATTCACGCACGGAGCCTTCAGGCAGCGCGCTGTCGAGATCGGCAAGCAGGGTGGTGTCGTTGAAAATCCCTTCGAGTTCGGTACGCATAAAGAAGCGTCCGGTACGGTGGTCAACGAACTCGTTGTTCTGCACGATATTCAGTTCATGCTTATAACAAATGTTGGTAATTCGTGCGATCAGCCCTTTTTGATCGGGACAGATGGTGCGCAGAACTTTACGTTGTAGTGATTGCATCGCCGGGAAATCCTGTTTGAGTATTTGCGAAGTCTGGGTTGTCAGGCATTACTGCCCGCAACACTTTTTAAATTTTTTACCTGAACCACAAGGGCAGGGATCGTTACGACCAAACTGTGGGCGCGTTCCGTCAATATAATACCATTGCCCGCTTTCCTTTAAGAACCGGGAACGTTCGATAATGGCACCGGGCTTATTGCGTTCGATAAAGCGGGCAACGAAGCTGACATAACCTTCATCAGCATCACTTCCCGTTGACGATTCATAGACGGTAAGACCGAGCCATTGGGTATTAGCAAACCCGGCTTCAATATCCTGTCTGAAATCGGCAGCGTGGCAGGATGGGTGCCAGGTTTTAATCAGGTAGTCTGCGTCTTTGATCACAAAAGCAGTATACCGTGAACGCATGAGGTGTGACGGGTCTGGTGCAACCTGATCGCCAGACAGATATCGCTGGCAACATAGGCTATACTCCAGAGCGCTACCACAAGGGCAGAGTTGAGACACGATTCTCTTCCTGGAACAAAAAATAAGGGCGTTAAACGCTTCGGGTAGCACCATGTTAACTGAGCAGTTGCGTTGATGCTATGTCAGGAATCCAGGGGACGTAAAACAGGGCTAATGAGAAAGGTTAAAATTGGACTGGCGCTGGGCTCAGGTGCAGCCCGGGGATGGTCGCACATCGGCGTGATAAATGCCTTAAAGCAGATGGGCATTGACGTTGATATTGTTGCAGGGTGTTCAATCGGATCGCTTGTGGGGTCCGCATACGCGTGCGGAAAGCTTCCGGAACTTGAAACCTGGGTACGCTCCTTCAGTTACTGGGACGTATTGCGCCTGATGGATCTCTCGTGGCAGCGCGGTGGGTTGCTGCGGGGTGAACGGGTCTTTAACCAGTTCCGTCAGATTATGCCTCTCGATGACTTCAGTCATTGTCAGTTACCCTTCGGTGCCGTTGCGACGAACCTCAGTACCGGCCGCGAACTCTGGCTTACCGAAGGGGATATCCATCTTGCCGTTCGCGCGTCCTGCAGCATGCCGGGCTTAATGGCCCCTGTTCCGCACAACGGTTACTGGCTTGTCGACGGAGGCGTTGTTAACCCGGTCCCCATTTCCCTGACCCGCGCTATGGGTGCCGATATCGTTATTGCCGTGGATTTACAGCACGACGCTCATCTGATGCAACAAGACCTGATGCCAGTCAATCTTCAGAGTGAAGATGCCGAGGGCGAAAAACTGGCCTGGCATGAGCGTCTGCGCGGACGTCTCGGGCGCATGGCCGCCCGGCGTGCGGTAACTGCACCCACGGCGATTGAAATTATGACGACCTCAATCCAGGTCCTGGAGAACCGCCTCAAGCGCAACCGCATGGCTGGCGACCCGCCGGATATTCTGCTTCAGCCGTATTGTCCGCAAATTTCTACCCTTGATTTCCATCGGGCTGAGGCCGCCATCGCAGCGGGCTCGTTAGCCGTCGAAAAGAAAATAGATGAGTTGCTGCCTTTTGTGCGAACAGCACGTTAAGCACCTTTTTTTGACTACTTCAGCAAAATCTGACAGGCGACAGTGCCGATAGCATGCCACTATGTAGTTACTGTCAGCCAGGGGAGGAACCATGACGAAGCCATTGGCCGGAAAACACATTTTGATTGTTGAAGACGAGCCCGTTTTCCGATCGCTACTGGATTCGTGGTTATCATCACTGGGGGCAAACACTTCACTGGCTGACGATGGCATCGACGCGCTGGAAAAAATGGTCAATATCACGCCTGATCTGATGATTTGTGACCTTGAAATGCCACGGATGAATGGACTGAAGCTGGTCGAACATCTGCGCAATGAAGCCAACCAGATGCCGATACTGGTGATTTCCGCCACAGAGAACATGGCGGATATAGCCAAAGCCTTGCGTCTGGGGGTTCAGGATATTCTGCTTAAACCGGTTAAAGATCTTAACCGGCTTCGTGAAACCGTCTTAGCCTGTCTTTATCCCAATATGTTTAATTCCCGGGTTGAGGAAGAGGAACGCCTTTTCCAGGACTGGGACGCCTTAGTGAGTAATCCCCCTGCGGCGGCGAAACTGTTGCAAGAACTTCAACCGCCGGTACAACAAAATATTTCTCACTGTCGTGTGAATTATCGCCAGCTGGTGGCCGCTGACCAGCCAGGGCTGGTGCTCGATATTGCGCCATTATCGGATTCAGACCTTGCATTTTATTGTCTTGATGTCACCCGGGCAGGGGATAATGGTGTATTAGCCGCGTTATTACTTCGTGCGCTATTTAACGGGTTGCTGCAGGAACAACTCTCCCATCAGGGACAGCGGCTTCCCGAGTTAGGCAGTTTACTCAAACAGGTAAACCAGCTTTTCCGTCAGGCCAATTTACCCGGACAGTTTCCGCTGTTGGTAGGTTATTACCACAGCGGTTTGAAAAATCTTATCCTCGTTTCTGCGGGGCTTAATGCCTCGCTGAATACCGGGGAACATCATATTCAGGTCAGTAACGGTGTACCGCTTGGAACATTGGGTACGGCTTATCTTAATCAAATTAGCCATCGTTGTTCCTCCTGGCAGTGCCAAATTTGGGGTGCCGGGGGACGGCTACGCTTAATGTTGTCCACGGAATAAGCAGTTGGATCTTAATTTTAAGATTGCTTTACCTGTGATTTATGGGGAGTGCTACTATCGCTGCCCGGAATCATGCGTATTTGTCCTAATTGATCGGCAACGCGTTCTTTTCAGACCCGGACTGCGGGATGAGGCTGATATACTTAACGCGTTATTTATTGCATAAAAGTTCAAAACTTGAACAGCTCAGGAGAATTTGAATGGCTGCCCTAAATTCGAAAGTCAGAAAGGCCGTCATCCCGGTAGCGGGATTGGGGACCAGGATGTTACCAGCAACTAAGGCGATTCCTAAAGAGATGCTGCCTCTGGTTGATAAGCCATTAATTCAGTATGTCGTTAACGAATGTATCGCGGCCGGCATTACTGAAATTGTGCTGGTTACACATTCATCAAAAAACTCTATCGAAAACCATTTCGATACAAGTTTTGAACTCGAAGCCATGCTGGAAAAACGTGTTAAGCGCCAGCTGCTGGAAGAAGTTCAGTCTATTTGCCCGCCACACGTCACCATTATGCAGGTGCGTCAGGGTCTGGCTAAAGGTCTTGGCCACGCAGTCATGTGTGCGCATCCCGTAGTAGGCGATGAGCCTGTTGCGGTGATCCTGCCTGACGTTATTCTGGACGAATATGAATCAGATCTTTCTCAGGACAATCTGGCTGAGATGATCAAACGCTTCGATGAAACAGGCAGCAGCCAGATCATGGTTGAACCTGTGGATGACGTTACCGCATACGGTGTTGTTGACTGCAAAGGCGTTAACCTTGAACCGGGTGAGAGCGTGCCGATGATTGGCGTGGTTGAGAAGCCTAAGGCCGACGTAGCGCCTTCTAATCTGGCGGTTGTAGGTCGTTATGTCCTGAGTGCTGAAATCTGGCCTCTGCTGGCGAAAACGCCTCCAGGAGCGGGTGATGAAATCCAGCTTACCGATGCCATTGATATGCTGATCGAGAAAGAGACCGTTGAAGCTTACCATATGAAAGGTAAGAGCCATGACTGCGGTAATAAGCTCGGTTATATGCAGGCGTTTGTAGAATATGGCATTCGCCACAATACGCTCGGTGAAGAATTTAAAGCCTGGCTCAAAGAGAGCGCGGGTATTAAGAAATAACTCAGGCTTCATTTGATCTGAACCGGTGAGGCTCTGCCCGCCGGTTTTTTTATGCCCATAACACGCCGTCATCACGTCCGATTGTAAGGCAAACTAAATAGCCAAATAACGCTTTATGACAGAGTGTAAGGGGATGTTTGCGGTAAATTGCGGGTAAAAAAAATCCCGCATTACGCGGGATTTTTCTGGAAGCGAGATGATTAATCCTTGATCAGGAAGTCATCCAGCTGTTTACCTTGCTCGTCCATTGCTTTCTTGATAACAGCAGGAGTACGACCCTGGCCGGTCCAGGTTTTAGTTTCGCCGTTCTCGTCAACATAGCTATATTTAGCAGGACGAGCAGCGCGTTTTGCTTTGGTACCGGTTTTAGCTGCAGCCATGCTGTTCAGCAATTCATTTGGATCGATACCATCAGCAATCAGCATTTCACGATATTGCTGCAGTTTACGAGTACGCTCTTCGATTTCAGCAGCAGCAGCGCTTTCTTCTTCGCGACGTTCATTAACTACAACTTCTAATTTTTCCAGCATTTCTTCAAGCGTTTCGAGGGTACATTCTCTTGCCTGCGCTCGAAGAGTACGGATGTTGTTCAGAATTTTAAGTGCTTCGCTCATTGTAGTAATCTCAAACTTATAATGGGGGGTGGTTTGTTGTCCTAATAATAGAGCGATAAATTCAGTTGTGCAATAGCTGGGAATGTAAGGAATTCAAAAAATAGTGAATATTGCCGCTATTATTAATTACGCTAACTTAAATTTCATAACCCGCCAGTCTCGCTTGTTATCACGTAAAGTGGCTTAACGCAGTCGATTGCATCTTTTTTTTGTGACATTTGCCTCAGGAATTATAGTTGCGGCGGATAAATATCAGCCTTTTGTATTAGTTTACACCGGGTATGTTAAGGCAGAAATAGTTAATAAATAGTGAATTTTAATGAACGATGATTCCACTATAAAATGAAGTGTTATGTTTGGCTGACCCTATAACATATTGGCTGGGGTGGATGCGTTTACTTCATGTTTTAACGCATTATTTTTGCAAAATGCCGGCGGTAAACCTCGCGCTGAACCGCATAGTCTGTGCGTCGTATCGCTGATAACCAGACAAAATATGGTACAATGAATCATCGGTAATATTACACATTGATTAGGGTTTTACGGCCAATGGCACAACTTTATTTCTACTATTCGGCAATGAATGCCGGGAAATCGACAGCGCTACTGCAATCCTCATACAATTACCAGGAACGTGGGATGCGTACCGTTGTTTATACGGCTGAAATTGACGACCGCTTTGGTGCAGGGAAGGTGAGTTCCAGAATAGGCCTCTCATCGCCTGCAAGGCTGTTTAACCCGCAAACTGACCTGCTGGAGGATATCCGGGCAGCGCATGCTTCACAGCCCATCCATTGTGTTCTGGTTGATGAAAGCCAGTTTCTGACGCGTGAGCAAGTTCATGCGCTTTCAGAGGTTGTCGATGAGCTTGATATTCCCGTTCTGTGCTATGGGTTGCGCACTGACTTTCGTGGTGAGCTATTTGCCGGCAGCCAGTATTTACTTGCGTGGTCGGATAAACTCGTTGAACTTAAAACCATCTGTTTTTGCGGCCGTAAAGCCAGCATGGTGCTTCGCCTCGACCAGGCCGGAAAACCCTATGCTGATGGCGAGCAGGTAGTGATAGGTGGCAATGAACGCTACGTATCAGTGTGCCGTAAGCATTATAAGGAAGCGTTGATTGTCGGCTCACTGACGGCGCTTCAGCCTGACAACCGCAAATAATCCTTCACAGTAAAATGCAGACATAAAAAAACCCGCCAGAGGCGGGTTTTTTATCAGGCTGTCAGTTACGCGTTTTTCTTCGCTTTCTTGTCAGCTTTAATGACAGGTGCGTCTACTTTCACAGCAACAGTGTCATTTTCTTTGAACTCGCGGCCGTAGAAGGTATCCAGCAGGATCTGTTTCAGCTCAGAGATCAGCGGGTAGCGCGGGTTGGCGCCGGTACACTGGTCATCGAATGCATCTTCAGACAGCTTATCAACATGCGCGAGGAAGTCAGCTTCCTGAACGCCCGCTTCACGGATAGATTTAGGAATACCCAGCTCAGCTTTAAGGCTTTCCAGCCATGCCAGCAGTTTCTCAATCTTCGCCGCAGTACGGTCGCCCGGTGCGCTCAGACCCAGGTGGTCTGCGATTTCAGCGTAACGACGACGTGCCTGTGGACGGTCGTACTGGCTGAAAGCAGTCTGCTTGGTTGGGTTGTCGTTCGCGTTATAACGGATAACGTTGCTGATCAACAGGGCGTTCGCCAGACCGTGAGGAATGTGGAACTGTGAACCCAGTTTGTGTGCCATTGAGTGGCAAACACCCAGGAAGGCGTTAGCAAACGCGATACCGGCGATGGTTGCTGCACTGTGAACACGTTCACGGGCAACCGGGTTTTTAGACCCTTCATTATAAGACGCTGGCAGGTTTTCTTTCAGCAGTTTCAGAGCCTGCAGAGCCTGACCGTCAGAGAACTCAGAAGCCAGGACGGAAACGTAAGCTTCCAGGGCGTGAGTCACTGCATCCAGACCACCGAACGCACAGAGTGATTTCGGCATTTCCATGACCAGGTTGGCATCAACGATAGCCATGTCTGGCGTCAGCGCGTAGTCAGCCAGTGGGTATTTCTGACCGGTTGCATCGTCGGTTACAACGGCAAACGGCGTGACTTCTGAACCTGTACCGGAAGTGGTAGTAACGGCGATCATTTTCGCTTTTACGCCCATTTTCGGGAACTTGTAGATACGTTTACGGATGTCCATAAAGCGCAGCGCCAGTTCTTCGAAGTGTGTTTCTGGGTGCTCGTACATAACCCACATGATTTTCGCGGCGTCCATTGGGGAACCACCACCCAGTGCGATGATCACATCGGGTTTGAAGGAGTTCGCCAGTTCAGCACCTTTACGTACTACGGTCAGGGTTGGGTCAGCTTCAACTTCAAAGAACACTTCAGTTTCAACGCCAGCCGCTTTCAGAACAGAAGTGATCTGGTCTGCGTAGCCGTTGTTGAACAGGAAACGGTCAGTCACGATGAGCGCACGTTTGTGGCCATCAGTAATCACTTCATCCAGCGCGATTGGCAGAGAGCCACGGCGGAAGTAGATAGATTTCGGAAGTTTGTGCCACAACATGTTTTCAGCTCGCTTAGCAACGGTTTTCTTGTTGATCAGGTGTTTTGGACCAACGTTTTCAGAGATGGAGTTACCACCCCAGGAACCACAACCCAGAGTCAGGGAAGGTGCGAGTTTGAAGTTGTACAGGTCACCGATACCACCCTGAGAAGCCGGGGTGTTAATCAGGATGCGCGCAGTTTTCATCATCTGACCGAAGTGAGCAACGCGCTCTGGCTGGTTATCCTGGTCGGTGTACAGGCAAGAGGTATGACCGATACCCCCCATTGCAACCAGTTTCTCCGCTTTTACTACCGCGTCTTCGAAATCTTTCGCACGGTACATAGCAAGCGTAGGCGAGAGTTTTTCGTGAGCGAACGGTTCGCTTTCGTCGACAACTTTAACTTCGCCGATCAGAATCTTGGTGGTTGCCGGAACGGTAAAGCCGGCGAGTTCAGCGATTTTATAGGCTGGCTGACCAACGATGGCGGCGTTCAGCGCGCCGTTTTTCAGAATGATATCCTGAACGGCTTTCAGCTCTTTGCCCTGCAGCATGTAGCCGCCGTGGCTGGCGAAACGTTCGCGAACAGCATCATAGACGGAATCTACAACAACAACGGACTGTTCAGACGCACAGATAACACCGTTGTCGAAGGTTTTAGACATCAGTACAGATGCAACAGCACGTTTAATATCGGCCGTTTCGTCGATAACAACAGGCGTGTTACCCGCACCAACACCGATAGCCGGTTTACCGGAGCTGTATGCTGCTTTAACCATGCCAGGACCACCGGTTGCCAGGATCAGGTTAATGTCCGGGTGGTGCATCAGGGCGTTAGACAGTTCAACAGACGGTTGGTCGATCCAGCCGATCAGATCTTTTGGCGCACCCGCAGCGATAGCAGCCTGCAGCACGATGTCCGCTGCTTTGTTGGTGGCATCTTTAGCACGTGGGTGAGGGGAGAAGATGATTGCGTTACGGGTCTTCAGACTGATCAGCGATTTGAAGATGGCAGTAGACGTTGGGTTAGTCGTTGGAACGATACCGCAAATAATACCGATAGGTTCAGCAATGGTGATGGTACCGAAGGTATGATCTTCAGCCAGGACGCCGCAAGTCTTCTCATCTTTATAGGCGTTATAGATATACTCTGAAGCAAAGTGGTTTTTGATCACTTTATCTTCAACGATACCCATGCCGGATTCAGCAACGGCCATTTTAGCGAGAGGGATTCGAGCATCTGCAGCAGCCAGAGCGGCCGCGCGGAAGATTTTATCAACCTGTTCTTGGGTGAAATTGGCGTATTCACGCTGGGCTTTTTTCACGCGCTCGACGAGTGCGTTCAGTTCAGCGATATTAGTAACAGCCATAATGCTCTCCTGATAATGTTTAAACTCTTTTAGTAAACCAGCGCTCGATACGTCTGACAGTATAGACAGAGCCACTACGACTTGCGTTAGATAAAGTAAAACAAAGAGTTACTTTATGCTCTGGCGCGCTAACTTACTAAAAGAGCCTTACCTTAACATCATCCCTTTGTGACAGGTGACCTTCCTGGGGGGCGTAATCAAGATTACTCACTTCTGAGTACGAAAATCATGATCTGCGTCAATTTTTCCCCAAGCTGATACCTTTCAGCAGGGTTATTTATTGTAGATATTTCCAGTGTTAAATAATTAAGTAACTATTGGAATCGACGCTATCACGGATTCTACATCTGTTTAACATCCTGAAAGGATAACGTTTAGGCACAGATTTCTGGTGAAGTATGCTCATAAAAAGCGTATCTTCAGCGCGATTTTTCATGACAAAGTGTCAGTCCCGGGCATGTGCATAGGCGGAGCAAAACGTGATCCAAACGCTCTTTGATTTTCCAACGTATTTTAAATTTTTTATTGGTCTGTTTGCCCTGGTCAACCCGGTAGGGATCATCCCTGTCTTCATTAGTATGACCAGTTACCAGACGGCGGCGGCCAGGAACAAAACCAACCTCACCGCTAACCTGTCAGTGGCCATTATCTTGCTCACCTCGCTTTTCCTGGGTGATGCCATTCTCCAGCTGTTCGGCATTTCAATTGATTCTTTCCGCATCGCGGGTGGCATCCTGGTGGTGACCATTGCCATGTCGATGATCAGCGGTAAGCTGGGTGAGGATAAGCAGAACAAACAGGAGAAATCAGAAACCGCCATTCGCGAAAGTATCGGCGTGGTCCCGCTTGCGTTGCCTTTAATGGCAGGGCCTGGTGCGATCAGTTCCACCATTGTCTGGGGGACACGTTACCATAGCCTGATGCACCTGATTGGCTTTTCTGTCGCCATCGCTATCTTCGCACTGTGTTGTTGGGGTGTTTTCCGCATGGCACCCTGGCTGGTGCGCTGGCTGGGGCAAACGGGCATCAACGTTATTACGCGTATCATGGGGTTGTTGTTGATGGCGTTAGGCATCGAATTTATTGTCACCGGTATTAAAAGCATTTTCCCCGGCTTACTGCATTAATATTTCAAATGAAAGAACGGGGCCTGAGGCTCCGTTTTTTTACGTGATTATCAGCAAATCATATAACTAAAGTTGAAATGCTCACATATCATAATAAATTCTACTAATAATCCGCTTTTCTTATATTTCAATAAGTTATCAATTTTCCGCGTGCCTCTCTGCGCATAAAACCTTCAATCGATCTGTTATTTTACTCACATGATACTCTGGGGCTTGCTGAGTCATAACCGAAATGATATTAGTAATTTCAACGTTCCCCTAGAGGAATGTGCTAAATAATAATCAGTTGTTAAATTTTTGTACAAAACCACTCGATGATAGCGCAGCGACGCGCTTGTAGAGAATGTTTTCTCTATCATATTGAATACCAATGTTTTTATGCGGTATTTGATGTCAGGCAGGGCTGCCCCCCGAGATACGGCACTCACCGTAAAAGAGAATTGCTTAACAAATTTGCAAAATGTATTGGCGCGCGTTTACGCCATTTGATACTTTCCGGCCTAATATTTTGCAGCATAAAACAAGCAGATGAGAATTATTTTCATATAGTCCTCTTCTCAGATATCCAGCACAGGCCTCAGACAGGGGAGACCTGTGAAGAATCGACGCAAGACGGCCATACGAGCGGTCAGTAATAAAAAAGTCGGTGATAGCAAGAAGTAAAAAGAAGAACCTGACAGCAGCAAAAAAAACTCCTGCGCTGTACAGGCCCCAACAGGGGATTACACAGCTGGCGAAGGCCAGTAATTATAATGAGTGGAGTACCAACACAATGTCCATCATCACAAAAAAAAATCTGGTAGCGGCGGGGATTTTAACTGCGCTAATCGCGGGCAACGCTGCAATGGCTGCGGACGTTCCTGCAGGCGTTCAACTGGCTGAGAAACAGACGCTGGTTCGTAACAACGGTGCGGAAGTGCAGTCTCTTGACCCGCACAAAATTGAAGGTGTTCCGGAGTCTAACGTCAACCGCGACCTGTTCGAAGGCTTGCTGGTGACCGACGTAGACGGCCACCCGGCACCGGGTGTGGCGGAAAAATGGGAAAATAAAGATTTCAAAGTCTGGACCTTCCATCTGCGTAAAGATGCGAAATGGTCCGACGGTACGCCGGTTACCGCCGAAGATTTCGTGTATAGCTGGCAGCGTCTGGCGAATCCAACCACCGCCTCTCCGTATGCGAGCTACCTGCAATATGGCCACATCGCCAATATTGATGACATCATCGCCGGTAAAAAACCGGTCACCGACCTGGGTGTGAAAGCGATTGATGCCAATACCTTTGAAGTGACGTTGAGCGAGCCTGTTCCGTACTTCTACAAATTACTGGTTCACCCGTCCGTTTCCCCGGTACCAAAATCCGCGGTGGAGAAATTTGGTGAAAAATGGACCCAGCCTGCCAATATCGTGACCAACGGTGCTTATAAACTGAAAGACTGGGTGGTCAACGAACGTATGGTTCTGGAGCGTAACCCGCAGTACTGGGATAACGCGAAAACCGTCATTAATCAGGTAACCTACCTGCCAATCTCTTCTGAAGTTACTGACGTTAACCGTTACCGCAGCGGCGAAATCGACATGACCTATAACAACATGCCGATTGAACTGTTCCAGAAGCTGAAAAAAGAGATCCCGAAAGAAGTGCATGTTGATCCGTATCTCTGCACTTACTACTACGAAATCAACAACCAGAAAGCACCATTCACTGATGTGCGCGTGCGTACAGCGCTGAAGCTGGCACTGGATCGCGATATTATCGTGAACAAAGTGAAAAACCAGGGCGATTTGCCGGCATACAGCTATACCCCTCCTTATACCGACGGTATGAAACTGGTTGAGCCTGAGTGGTTCAAGTGGTCACAGGAAAAACGTAACGAAGAAGCGAAAAAACTGCTGGCTGAAGCCGGTTATACTGCTGACAAGCCGCTGACGTTTAACCTGCTGTACAACACGTCTGACCTGCATAAAAAACTGGCTATCGCCGTCGCGTCTATCTGGAAGAAAAACCTGGGCGTGAACGTGAAGCTGGAAAACCAGGAGTGGAAAACCTTCCTGGATACCCGCCATCAGGGGACGTTCGACGTGGCTCGTGCCGGCTGGTGTGCGGACTATAACGAACCAACATCCTTCCTGAACACCATGCTGAGTGACAGTTCGAATAACACCGCGCACTATAAGAGCCCGGCATTCGATAAGATCATTACTGATACGCTGAAAGTCACAGACGATGCGCAGCGCGCTGATCTGTACGCGAAATCAGAAGAGCAGCTCGATAAAGACTCTGCAATTGTACCGGTCTATTACTACGTTAACGCCCGCTTGGTGAAACCGTGGGTAGGGGGTTATACCGGTAAAGACCCGTTGGATAATATTTCCGTTAAGAATCTTTATATTATCAAGCATTAATGGCAATACGTGGGGCAGGCCTGGCTTGCCCCACTGTGTCTACTTTGTAACATTCATCAGGCACACGCCAGAAGGTACGGGCAATGTTGAAATTTATCCTGCGTCGCTGCTTAGAAGCGATACCAACGTTATTTATTCTAATTACGATTTCCTTCTTTATGATGCGTCTCGCGCCGGGAAGTCCATTTACCGGTGAACGTACGCTGCCACCGGAAGTGATGGCCAATATCGAAGCGAAGTATCACTTAAACGATCCTATCTCCACGCAGTACTTCAACTATCTGAAGCAACTGGCGCACGGTGATTTTGGGCCGTCATTCAAATACAAAGACTATTCCGTTAACGACCTGGTGGCGTCCAGCTTCCCTGTCTCGGCGAAACTGGGTGCTGCGGCATTCATCCTTGCCGTCGTTCTCGGCGTCACCGCGGGCGTTATTGCCGCGCTCAAACAAAATACCAAATGGGATTATACCGTAATGGGGGTGGCGATGACCGGGGTGGTTATACCCAGCTTCGTTGTCGCGCCATTACTGGTGATGATATTTGCCATTACGCTGAAATGGCTGCCCGGAGGCGGCTGGAACGGTGGGGCGCTGAAGTTCATGATTTTGCCAATGGTGGCACTTTCCCTGGCCTATATCGCCAGTATCGCGCGTATCACCCGCGGTTCCATGATTGAAGTCCTGCACTCGAACTTCATCCGCACCGCACGTGCGAAAGGGCTGCCGATGCGCCGGATCATATTCCGCCATGCACTCAAGCCTGCGCTCCTGCCCGTGCTCTCCTACCTGGGACCGGCATTCGTTGGGATCATCACCGGCTCAATGGTTATCGAAACCATCTACGGTCTGCCGGGCATTGGTCAGCTGTTCGTTAATGGCGCGCTGAACCGCGACTATTCACTGGTACTGAGCCTGACAATCCTTGTCGGCGCACTGACCATTTTGTTTAACGCTATCGTCGATGTGCTATATGCCGTTATCGACCCGAAAATCCGTTACTGATACTGGAGCACGCCATGATGTTGAGTAAGAAAAACAGCGAGGCGCTGGAAAACTTCAGTGAAAAACTGGAAGTAGAAGGTCGTAGCCTCTGGCAAGACGCCCGTCGTCGCTTTATGCATAACCGCGCCGCGGTCGCCAGCCTGGTTGTTCTGGTGCTCATCGCGCTGTTTGTCACCCTGGCGCCGATTCTGTCGCAATTTACCTATTTCGACACCGACTGGGGCATGATGTCCAGCGCACCCGATATGACGTCCGGGCACTATTTTGGTACGGATTCCTCAGGGCGCGACCTGCTGGTGCGTGTCGCTATCGGTGGCCGCATTTCGCTGATGGTCGGTATTGCTGCCGCCCTGGTGGCGGTGATCGTGGGTACGCTTTACGGCTCACTCTCAGGCTACCTTGGCGGTAAAGTGGACTCCGTCATGATGCGTATGCTGGAAATCTTAAACTCCTTCCCGTTCATGTTCTTCGTTATCCTGCTGGTGACCTTCTTTGGCCAGAATATCCTGTTGATCTTCGTGGCAATCGGGATGGTGTCCTGGCTGGATATGGCGCGAATCGTTCGTGGTCAGACGCTGAGTCTTAAGCGTAAAGAGTTTATCGAAGCGGCGCAGGTGGGCGGTGTCTCCACCGGTAATATTGTGGTTCGCCATATCGTTCCTAACGTGCTCGGCGTGGTGGTGGTATATGCCTCGCTGCTGGTACCAAGCATGATCCTGTTTGAATCTTTCCTGAGCTTCCTGGGTCTGGGTACACAAGAGCCACTAAGCAGCTGGGGCGCGCTTCTGAGTGATGGTGCAAACTCAATGGAAGTCTCACCGTGGTTGCTTCTGTACCCGGCGGGCTTCCTGGTCGTCACCCTGTTTTGTTTCAACTTTATCGGCGATGGCCTGCGTGATGCCCTCGACCCGAAAGACCGTTAAGGAGCGCCGTCATGACGATTATTGAAACGGCCACTGCGCCACAGGCGCAACAGCAGGGTAACCTTCTGCTGGACGTAAAAGACCTCCGCGTGACCTTTAAAACGCCGGATGGCGATGTGACCGCCGTGAACGATCTCAACTTCAACCTGCGTGCGGGTGAAACGCTGGGGATCGTGGGCGAGTCGGGTTCCGGTAAATCCCAAACTGCCTTTGCGTTGATGGGGCTGCTGGCGTCTAACGGTGTCATTGGCGGTTCCGCCAAATTCAACGGGCGTGAGATCCTCAACCTGCCGGAATACGAGCTGAACAAGCTGCGCGCTGAGCAGATTTCGATGATATTCCAGGACCCGATGACCTCGCTGAACCCGTATATGCGTGTCGGCGAGCAGCTGATGGAAGTACTGATGCTGCACAAAGGCCTGGGCAAAGCGGAAGCCTTTGAGGAGTCCGTCAAAATGCTCGACGCGGTGAAAATGCCGGAAGCGCGCAAGCGCATGCGCATGTTCCCGCATGAGTTCTCCGGCGGTATGCGTCAGCGTGTCATGATTGCGATGGCGCTGATGTGCCGGCCAAAACTGCTGATTGCCGATGAACCGACCACCGCGCTTGATGTGACCGTCCAGGCACAGATCATGACGTTGCTGAATGAGCTTAAGCGTGAGTTCAACACCGCGATTATCATGATCACTCACGATCTGGGCGTAGTGGCCGGTATCTGCGACAAGGTACTGGTGATGTATGCCGGTCGCACCATGGAATATGGTAAGGCGCGCGACGTGTTCTACCAGCCTGCACACCCTTACTCCATTGGTCTGCTGAATGCGGTGCCGCGCCTCGATGCAGAAGGGGAATCCTTGCTGACCATCCCTGGCAACCCGCCAAACCTGCTGCGTCTGCCGAAAGGCTGTCCGTTCCAGCCACGCTGCCCGCACGCGATGGAAATCTGCAATACCGCGCCGCCGCTGGAAGAGTTTGCACCAGGCCGACTGCGCGCCTGCTTTAAGCCGCAGGAGGATCTGGTATGAACGCATTAGATGAAAAAAGAAATGTCCTGCTCGAAATTGCTGACCTTAAGGTGCATTTCGACATTAAAGACGGAAAACAGTGGTTCTGGCAGCCGCCGAAAACCCTGAAAGCGGTCGATGGCGTAACGCTTCGTCTGTATGAAGGGGAAACTCTGGGTGTGGTGGGTGAGTCCGGTTGCGGTAAATCCACGTTTGCGCGTGCCATCATAGGCCTCGTGAAAGCCACCGACGGCAAAGTTGCCTGGCTGGGTAAAGATCTGCTGGGCATGAAGCCAGACGAGTGGCGCGATGTGCGTAGCGACATCCAGATGATTTTCCAGGATCCGCTGGCCTCATTGAACCCGCGTATGACCATCGGGGAGATCATTGCTGAGCCACTGCGGACCTATCATCCGAAGATGCCGCGTCAGGAAGTACGCGACCGTGTGAAGGCAATGATGATGAAAGTGGGCTTGTTGCCTAACCTCGTCAATCGTTACCCGCACGAATTCTCCGGTGGTCAGTGCCAGCGTATCGGTATCGCCCGCGCCTTGATCCTTGAGCCGAAGCTGATTATCTGTGACGAGCCCGTCTCGGCGCTGGACGTCTCTATTCAGGCGCAGGTGGTTAACCTGCTGCAGAAACTGCAGCGTGAAATGGGACTGTCGCTGATCTTCATTGCGCATGACCTCGCGGTGGTGAAACACATTTCTGACCGCGTACTGGTGATGTATCTGGGTCATGCGGTGGAATTAGGGACTTACGATGAGGTGTACCATAACCCACTGCACCCATATACCCGGGCACTGATGTCTGCGGTACCGATTCCCGATCCGGATCTGGAAAAAAATAAAACCATCCAGCTTCTGGAAGGTGAATTACCGTCCCCGATTAACCCGCCGTCCGGTTGTGTATTCCGTACGCGATGCCCGATGGCCGGGCCGGAATGTGCAAAAACACGTCCGGTTCTGGAGGGCAGTTTCCGACATGCGGTTTCCTGCCTGAAAGTAGACCCGTTATAATCGCAAGGGCTGACATGATGTCAGCCCTTATTATTTGCGAGGTTAATGTGTCGCGATTATTCACCTCCGTCCGTCGGCGGCTCTATCATCTTTTATTCGATCCTGAAACGGTAACCGGGCGGCGTTTTGAAGCCCTCTGCGCCCTGTTTGCGCTGCTCAGCGTGGTGATCATTTTTATCGAATCGGGCGTCGGAACGCAGTATCACCTGACGCTGGAAGAATGGCATCTTTTTGTCTGGCTGGAGCTGGTCATTACGCTGGTCTTTACCGCTGAATATTTCCTGCGGGTATTCTGTTGGCCTGACCCGGCCAAATATGTCTTCAGCTTCTGGGGATTTATTGATTTAGCCACGATCCTGCCGCTCTATGTCATGTGGCTATGGCCAGAAATCAGTCTGAGCTATGTTTTTGCCTGGCGAGCGATGCGCGTTATTCGGGTGTTACGCATTCTTAAACTGCTGCGGTTTATGCCGTCATTGCGGATATTTTGGAGTGCCATCGTCAGCGCGCGGCATCAGCTGATCCTGTTTTATTCATTTATTGCCATCGTCATGGTGATATTCGGCGCGCTGATGTATTTGATAGAAGGGCCGAAGAATGGCTTCTCAACGCTGAATGCTTCTGTTTATTGGGCGATTGTGACCGTCACAACCGTTGGCTATGGTGATATAGCCCCTCACACTCCGCTGGGACGTATTGTCGCCTCGGTACTGATTCTGATTGGTTATTCGGTGATTGCGGTCCCGACAGGGCTCATTACTACGCACATGAGCAGCGCCTTTCAGAACCGTAAGGCGCAACGAAAATGCCCGAAATGTCACCAGGGTGAACATGAACACAGCGCGCGGTTTTGTAATCAGTGCGGAAGTGAGTTACCGGATTAAATAAAAAAGGCTGCAATCGCAGCCTTTTTTATTATTCGCGCCAGAGAATATGACACAGCTTGTGGTCTTTCTCGCGACACAGCAGGACGCGGGCGAAGATGTCGTTAATTTCACCGCCATCTTCATCGGCCAGGCCAATCACCACTTCGGCAAAGAAGTCAGGATTAAGGTCGAAATCCACATGTTCAGCCCAGTCTTCAGAAGGGTCGAACAACTCGGCGCCCCCGCGCTCTTCAAACTGGAGATTAAAGAGGATCACGTCTGCGGGATCGAGGTTATCAACCGCCAGTTCGAGAAAAATGTCATAGGCCTGTTCGAGCGTTTCGTCTTCGGTCAGGCGATTGTTCAGATCCATTTCCATGATGACTACCTGTTTAACATCGTTGGGCACGTTTTACAGCAACGGACTAAAGAAGTAAAACAGTCGTTCGGTAATTCTCTGCCACAGCGGGCGTTTAACCCACAGTCTGGCATCCAGCAGTCGCGAGCGGGAGATATAATCATCCTGGACCGCGGCCAGATCGCCGCCAAAGCCGGCATCATCGATCACCAGTGTGATTTCAAAGTTCAGCCACAGACTGCGCATATCCAGGTTAACCGTACCCACCAGACTTAACTCGCCGTCGACAAGCACGCTCTTGGTGTGGAGTAATCCGCCTTCAAACTGGTAGATTTTCACCCCCGCAGCCAGCAGTTCACTGAAGAATGCCCGGCTGGCCCAGCCCACCAGAAGCGAGTCATTTTTGCGTGGCAAGATGATACTCACATCGACACCGCGCTGTGCCGCGGTACAGATGGCGTGCAGCAGGTCATCGCTGGGAACAAAGTAGGGGGTGGTCATGATCAAATATTCACGCGCTGCGTAAGTGGCTGTCAGCAACGCCTGATGGATCAGGTCCTCCGGGAAGCCCGGTCCGGAAGCGATAGTATGGATGGTGTGCCCGCTGGCCTCTTCAAACGGCATGATATTGCCATCCGGTGGCGGCGGCAGGATACGTTTCCCGGTTTCTATCTCCCAGTCGCAGGAATAAACGATACCCATCGAGGTGGCAATGGGCCCCTCCATTCTCGCCATCAGGTCTACCCACTGCCCGACACCCGAGTCCTGCTTGAAGAACCGCGGGTCAACCATGTTCATGCTGCCGGTATAGGCAATATAGTTGTCGATCATGATCATTTTACGGTGCTGGCGAAGGTCCATCCGGCGCAGAAACACACGCAAGAGATTGACCTTCAGCGCCTCAACCACTTCAATACCGGCATTACGCATCATGCCCGCCCAGGGGCTACGGAAGAAGGCGACGCTGCCAGCGGAGTCCAGCAACAGGCGGCAATGAATGCCCCGACGCGCAGCGGCCATCAGCGATTCAGCAACCTGATCGGCCATGCCGCCAGGCTGCCAGATATAGAACACCATCTCGATATTATGGCGAGCCAGTTGAATATCGCGGATGAGGGCCTGCATGACGTCATCCGAGGAGGTCAGCAACTGGAGCTGGTTGCCCTTAACGCCGCCAATACCCTGACGGAGTTCGCACAGTTTAAACAGCGAGGAGGCAACACTGCTGTTCTCCTCGGCAAAGATATGTTTGCAGGCTTTGAGATCGTTGAGCCATTTGGCGGTTGAAGGCCACATGGCGCGGGCACGCTCGGCACGGCGTTTACCCAGATGAAGCTCACCGAAAGAGAGATAGGCAATAATTCCCACCAGCGGCAGGATGTAGATTATCAGCAGCCAGGCCATGGCAGAGGGTACGGCTCTGCGCTTCATCAGGATGCGCAAAGTCACACCCGCGATTAACAGCCAGTATCCCAGAATGACCAGCCAACTCACCACGGTGTAGAAGGTTGTCATAGGTAAAAAAATCCTTTTGAAAGCGTATTGTTATGAGTGTACGCATCAGGAATCATCTGGCAAATAAAAACGCCAGTTAAAAGCGCTGGTTTGCTGCGGAGTTGGGTTTATAATGGGGATTCTGTTAGAGAAAGAGTTGTAAACATGAAGCGCAGTAGAACAGAAGTAGGGCGCTGGCGCATGTTGCGACAGGTGAGTCGTCGCAAGGCTCGTTGGCTGGAAGCACAATCCCGCCGCAATATGCGTATACACGCCATCAGAAAATGTGGAATGACCAGACACCGTAACGCGTTGCTGTTCGCTACACAGGTTATCTGAGAACCATCAGGGCACCGTTAAGGTGCCCACTGATTTTCAGGCTATCATTTTTCGCAGTCTCTCCCCCGATTCATTCCGCGATATACTCCGCCCTCTTAATCTTATGCATTTCAAAGATGAATCCTTATCTCTGGGTATTTATTGTGCTGCTTGCGCTGGATGCGATCAGGGAAAACGCAGGATTATCGTCATTATCCGCGTTGATTAATTTACTGCTCAGCGGGATATCGCACTGGATAAACTAAAAAGGAAAAGAGATGAACGGAAAAGTGGTTGCTGCCCTTCTTGGGATTGCCGTGTTGAGCGGTTGTGCCAGCAGTAAAACGTCACCGGAAAGGCATGCTTATTATTTCGTGTCGCATAAAACCAATTTTACTGGCGGCAATTTTACATCAAGTGTATCGCAAAATTATCGTCTGAATGTCCCTCAGTTCCGTGAGCTGTATGAGCAGGGGAAAACCGATCGCGCTGCAGGACGCACACTGTCTGAGGCAAACCAGTACGCCCAAAGCATTCGCGATCAACTGAAGAAACAGGCGAAAACGGAGCATGCTTTCGACGGTAATACCGCGGATAAATGGACGTCTCAAATGGAAGAGAAGGACGCCGTTTTATTTGGTAACGAACTGGCTGCGACTTATCTTGATGGCTATAACGGCGTACAATAGCGTCTGATTTTGGGGATATCGTTTTTGCAGCGGTATTCCCGTCGTTTTTTAGCAAAAGGAGGGAGAGGTGTTTGCGGAGTTTGGTGTACTTAATTTCTGGACCTATGTTGTAGGGGCATTTTTTATCGTGCTGGTGCCTGGACCGAACACATTGTTTGTACTGAAAACCGGTATTGGGCACGGTGTTAAAAAAGGGTATCTCGCCGCCACTGGCGTATTTATCGGCGATGCAGTGCTGATGTTTCTGGCTTGGGCGGGCGTCGCAGCATTAATCCAGACGACCCCGGTTCTGTTTAATATTGTGCGCTACCTTGGCGCTTTCTATCTCCTGTGGCTCGGCGGCAAAATGCTCTGGTCAGTCATCACCCGTCAGAAGAATACCCATGAGAGCGGAACCGAGCCTGCGAGCATGATCATGAAACGCTCGCTGGTGCTGAGCCTGACGAATCCGAAGGCTATTTTGTTCTATGTCTCGTTCTTTGTGCAGTTCATCGATGTGAATGCGAAAAACACGGGCACGTCTTTCCTGATCCTCGCGACCACGCTGGAGCTGATTAGCTTTATGTATATGAGCTTCCTGATCTTCTCTGGTGCGTTTGTCACGCGTTATCTGAAAACCAAAAAGAAACTGGCAAAGCTGGGGAACGGGCTGATTGGGCTGCTGTTTGTCGGATTTGCGGCGCGCTTAGCGTCACTGCACTGAAGAGATGAGTGGCTCCTTTCGGAGCCACTTTTGTATCAAAACACTTTCTTGTACGGGCGAACCGTCACCTTCGCATAGACACCTGCGGCAACGTACGGGTCTGCATCAGCCCAGGCCTGAGCTGCTTCCAGGGATTCAAACTCGGCGATCACCGTGGAGCCCGCGAAACCGGCAGCGCCAGGGTCATTGCTGTCTACCGCAGGCATTGGACCCGCGGTCAGTAATCGACCTTCATCCTGGAGCAGTTGTAAACGCGCCAGATGGGCAGGGCGAACGGACTGGCGTTTTTCGAGGGAATCAGCGACATCTTCAGAGTAAATCACGTAAAGCACGGTGAAGCTCCTTAACCATTAAAAGTGTCAGTAACGTTATGTGAAAGGGCAACTGACTGCAATGTAAAGATAAAAACAATGTTAAAACCCTGATCTGAATGCGCCTTTTTTGGCCTCTCTTGCGCTTAAATTGCGCCAGGACAAAGTGTCTTATTGAATATGATTGCTATTTGCATTTAAAATCAGTGTTCGGTTTTTTAACGTTGATGATTATGACTTCGATGACCCTTGATTTACCTCGCCGCTTTCCCTGGCCGACGCTGCTTTCTGTCGTTATTCACGGTGCTGTTGTGGCGGGTTTGCTTTATACCTCGGTTCATCAGGTTGTTGAAATGCCAGCGCCCGCACAGCCTATTTCTGTGACGATGGTCTCGCCAGCGGATCTCGAACCGCCGCAGGTTGCGCCTCCGCCGCCACAGCCCGTCGCCGAACCGGAACCCGAACCTGAACCTGTGCCGGAACCGCCAAAAGAAGCTCCGGTGGTGATCCACAAACCCGAGCCGAAGCCGAAACCTAAGCCGAAGCCAAAACCGGTGAAGAAGGTAGAAGAACGTCCAAAACGCGAAACGCGTCCGGTTGAACCCCGCGCCACGCAGACGGTAGAAAACGCAGCACCTTCGCGTCCGGTGATGAATAACACCACGACGACAGCCAAACCGACAGTCACCGCACCTGCGGGACCGCGTGCGGTCAGCCGTAATCAGCCGCAGTATCCGGCTCGTGCTCAGGCATTACGTATTGAGGGCCGTGTACGGGTGAAATTCGATGTTACGCCGGAAGGGCGTGTTGAGAACGTGGAAATACTGTCCGCGCAGCCGTCTAATATGTTCGAGAGAGAAGTGAAAACGGCGATGCGCAGATGGCGTTATGAAGCCGGTAAACCGGGCAACGGACTGATCGTGAATATTGTATTCCGCCTGAATGGCGGGGCACAGATGGAATAAAAAAAGCCTCCGCAAGGAGGCTTTTTTTACCGGGCAATCAGGCCTGAGGAAGCGGTCGGGGTTTACCTTCGTTGTCCACGGCCACATAAATAAACAGCGCTTCTGTCGCTTTATAACGCTGTCCAATGGGTTCGGACGAGACCTTTTTCACCCACACTTCGATGTTAATGGAGATGGAGGTATTGCCACGTTTTACGCAACGCGCGTAGCAGCAAACCACATCACCCACTGCAACCGGGCGCAGGAAGGTCATGCCATCCACTCTCACCGTCACTACCCGGCCATGTGCAATCTCTTTTGCCAGAATAGCGCCGCCCATATCCATTTGCGACATCAGCCAGCCGCCAAAAATATCGCCATTGGCATTGGTGTCAGCGGGCATTGCCAGTGTGCGTAAAACCAGTTCGCCCTGAGGGGCGTTATTTGTTGTCATTGTTTTAACTCGTAACTGAAGACTTCAGGCGGGATGCTACTATGATTTCAGGCTGGAGAGAATAGACCAGAACGCCTGCTGCACACGTTCTGGTCGGTGAACGATCAGTGCTGGTCGTCCTGTGGCATGTGGCGATAGATATAAACGCCACTTAACAGCGTGAAGATGAGCGTCAGAGCCGTCAGGCCAAAGACCTTGAAGTTGACCCAGATATTCTGCGGCAGCCAGAAAGCAATATAGATATTGGCAAGACCACAGAGAATAAAGAAGATCGCCCAGGCGATATTCAGTCGGGACCACACTTCCTGAGGCAGCGTCAGCTCTTTGCCCAGCATGCGCTGGATCAGCGGCTTCTTCATCACCCACTGGCTAATCAGTAACGCACCCGCAAACAGAGCGTAAATCACCGTGACTTTCCATTTGATGAATTCATCGTTGTGGAAGAACAGAGTGAGTCCACCAAACACCGCGACCAGGACGAAGGTCACCAGCGCCATTTTTTCAACTTTACGGTAGCGAACCCAGCTATAGATCAGCACAACCGCTGTGGCCACGATCAGTGCAGTCGTGGCGGCATAAATGTCATACAGCTTGTAGAAAGCGAAAAAGACCACGAGCGGTAAAAAATCAAGAAACTGCTTCATTCTGTGATTCCATCTTCTGTGTAGGGCCGGGCTGACGTTTCCGGCCACAGGATTACTGACGAATTAACATATACAGGCGGAACAGATAGACCAGCAGTACCGCTGAAATGAGGTTGCTCAGCGTATTTGCCACCACCGCGCCAACATTTGGCGTGAGTACCGCAAAATTCGGGGCAAACAGCAGCAGGAGCGTTTTCGCTAACAGCCAGCCGATAACAGCCGGTGCCACCAGGCGTATATTTGCCCAGGCGAGCCGGATGCTGCTGCGCATCGCGGTAAAGATCCCCAGTTTATCCTGCACGACCATTACCGGCGCGAAAGAGAGCACGATAGCCAGTAATACACCCGGCACGACGACCAGCATAATCCCCATTTGCACCAGCATGGTGGTTAAAAAGATGAGGATAAACAGCTTCGGTAATACCGGCGCGCTGGCACCAATCGCCCGCAGGGCGCTGACGCGCTGACCGGCGGAAACCAGCTGAATCATCAGCAGAACGCCACCTGCCAGAATCGCATTGCCGATAAGACCAGAGAATGTCGAAGCAGCGGAAGCCCGCAGCAGGATTTGTTGCTGCTCCGGCGTCATGTTTTGTACCAGTTCAAACAACCCCACGCTATCTGCAAGGTTGTCGCCCTGGCTCAGGCTGGCAATCTGTTCGTCACTTGGCGAGAACGCATGGCCAAGCACCACTGTAATGAAGGCGCATAGCAACGCGATCAATAAAAAGGTTAAGAACTGATTGCGGAAAAAGTTTCCCGTGTCACGGTAGACAGACTTCGCCGTGATAGACATGCACTCTCCTTGAGTATTGCAGGTGTTAATTAGCCGGCAATTGTACACCGGATAACACTGTCGTGGCAGCATCAAGGCTTGTATGGAAAAGCATATCTTTGTAAAGCGGCGGTAATCCAAAGCGCGCACGGGCACGATTACAGGCTTCATTGACCTGCCCATCCTCACCTGACATGGAAAATTCCCGGCACGGGCTGGGGCGGTGCTCGTAGATAGAGCACCGGGTGGACACCCCAGGTTCACCTTGAAGCGCAGCGCATCGGCACGGTTTTTGGTTGGTGCCGCTCATGCAGCGCAGAAAAGGCGTTAACGGTTCAGTGAGATGAACCGGAACGGTACCGCCGCCATCGCTGGCTTCGGCCCAGTAGAAAGAGACTCGAAAATACGCACAACAGGCTCCGCACGTCATGCACGGGTTAACATCACTCATGGCACACCTGCAAAAGAAGAACGCATCAAATCAACTTGTGAGAGCGCTAAATTATCCAGCCGCGAGAGGAAGAGCAAGAGGGTGAAAAGAGAAAATTTTGTAACGCCGAAATGCCAGAAATTGATCTGACGACAACTTATTGCTTTACGGTGTGTCACCAAAAATTAACCCAGATCAATGAATGTTAACTTACTGGTTTTAATGTGATCTGTAGCAGATCACTTATTACTCATTTGTGAGTATATTCTCCTCCGCGACTAAAACCACAACGATGGAGCGGATATGAAAAAATTAGCGGTGGCAGCCCTTGTATTAAGCAGTCTCTCTGGCGGCGCGTATGCGCATGAAGCAGGTGAATTCTTTATTCGTGCCGGTTCGGCAACGGTGCGTCCAACAGAAGGCTCTGATAGCGTTCTGGGTATGGGCGGTTTTAACGTCAGCAACAATACCCAGCTCGGTTTGACCTTTACGTATATGGCGACGGAGAACATTGGTGTTGAGCTTCTGGCAGCAACGCCATTCCGTCATCGCGTCGGTTTAGGGCCAACCGGGGATATCGCGACGGTGCACCATTTACCGCCAACACTGATGGCGCAGTGGTACTTTGGTGATGCTAACAGTAAGGTGCGTCCGTATATTGGCGCAGGGGTGAACTACACCACCTTCTTCGACGAGAAATTTAACGATACCGGTAAAGAAGCCGGGCTTACCGATCTCAGCCTGAAAGACTCGTGGGGTGTTGCGGGGCAGGTGGGGCTGGATTATCTGATTAACCGTGACTGGTTAATTAACGCCTCGGTCTGGTACATGGACATTGATACCGACGTTCGCTTTAAAGCGGGCGGTGAACAGCAAAGTATCAGCACTCGCCTCGATCCGTGGGTGTTTATGTTCTCCGCGGGTTATCGTTTCTGATTTATCCCCTGAGACTGGCCTGGTTATGGCCAGTCTTGCTTCGGGGGGCGATTAAGGTTGCCCCTCCATATTCCAGCGTGCTGTACTCATCTCATCAAATACATGCTGAACCGTAAACGGCGGAAATACTGCCCGTTTAGCCCCGTCAGCCAACGCCTGACCATAACCTATTCACACCATTCCTAAGTCGAGGTGCAGGTTGCACCGCTTACCGCTTCATGCGTGAGGATCGGTCAGTGCGGCGTCCAGTGATTGCTCAATGGCGCAGGCCTGTAGCCCGTGGATATTGTTATCCGAGACTTTACCGGAATGCTTATAAGTACAGGCATCGGGGGCACGTTGTTTGTGACAGCGTTTAGGGGGAAGGGGAACACATCCGGCAAGCACAGCAGTAATACACACTGACGGAAGAATTTGATTCACGAGAAAGTCCATTTATGAAAGTTATTCCGCAAGCAGGCTATCGGGGTTGGGAGGAGATTAATGCCAGATGCCGCAATATACTGTTCTCGAAAAGCGAGATGTTAAATTTTACAGGACATAATATTGAAAAGAATAATTATTGCGACTGCGGTTACGCTCATTTCTGGCTGCCATCAACAGCCCATGCAACCTGAACCGGCGCAGAAACCGTGCAATGGAATAACGAATAAGCCTTTCCCTGCCATGCCCGTAAAGGCACAGGCGCTGGGCATTGAGGGTAACGTTGTTGTCTCTTTTTCTGTGGGCGACGATGGTCATCCACACGATATACGTATTGTCTCTGCACAGCCTGAAGGGGTGTTTGAACGCGAAACGGTGCGTGCCGTGCAAATATGGTGTTTATCACCGAATAAAAGCCGTCAAACAGAAACGGTCACTTTCACAGTAAATAAGCCCCGATAGTCCGGGGCTTATCTTTCCTCGCAGGCACGCTAACGCACCACCAGCACCGGGCATTTTGCGTGGCGCACGACGACCGCAGCGTTAGAGCCTAACAGATAGGTCGAAATATCAGGTCGATGAGACGCAATAATTATCAGGTCTGCATTGATACTCTCAGCCAGTTTCAGGATCTGATCTTTAGGCGTGCCAGAAATGGCGTGGGTCTGAATGCGGTCGGCCGGTAAATTGAACTGCGTAACGATCTCATTCAATTTCGCCAGCGCCTCCTGCTGCATTTCTTCCAGTTTTGGCATCTCAACGGAATAGGCCAGACCAAGAGAGGAATAGTAGGGGAAAGAAGGAACGACAGTCAGAAAATGCACTTTGCCGTTACTGATTGCTGCGTTCGCCTGAACATAGGGAATCACCTGTTCGGTCAGGCGACGCTCTGAAATATCGACAGGAACGAGAATTGACGCAAACATGCCACACCTCCTGTTTGTTTTTTATCCACTTTAAGTGTAGTTCCGAGGGAGAACAGGGGACTGTATTTACCGCCAAAGTGGGACGTAAGGCGGATTTTTGGGGCAGGAGACGCCCCGGTTAAGGAGCGTCTGTGGCGGGATTATTTCTGTATCAAATAACGAATGGTTGGCCCATCCTGTTGAATGTCCAGCACGGTGTAACCGTGGTTTTTAGCATCCAGAGGAATATTGTTGATAGACTGCGGGCAGTCGCTCACCACCTCCAGAATTTCCCCTTTCCTGAGCTGAGGCAGGGCTTCCAGCGTAGCGACAGCGGGATAAGGGCAGGGTTCTCCCACCATATCCAGACGATAGTCAGGCACGATCTCTTTCATGCGGCATTCTCCTGCGTTTCATTTTTGACAGCGGCACGGCGGAAGAATCGTTTCTCCTGCGCAATCACCAGTAAAAAAGCGGCCAGCAGCAGGGCGTACGTCACCAACAGGCCACCGAGTGGGCCGAACGTGCTGAGCAGGTTGACCTTATCCCAGTTCGTCGCGAGGACAGGAGAAAGGGAATCCCAGTAGTACGCGAGGAGAGTTGACCCGAGCACGTTCCCCAGACCAACCCACCAGTAATGCACCTGACCTTCAACGGCGCGGTACATCCAGCCGGTTTCACAACCGCCAGCCAGCACAATCCCGAAGCCAAACAGCAGGCCGCCAATCACCGCATTCGGGCCAGCCCACATGATTTTCGGTTCAACACCTAACTGAACATAGCTGAAGATGCCGATAGCACTCACCGCCATTCCGGCAATAATCGCTTTTGCCATCATTGTTCGCCCGGTGATCCACATATCGCGAAACGCTGAAGTAAAGCAGATCTGCGCGCGTTCAATAAGCAAACCAAAGCCCACGCCAAACAGCATTGCCAGACCCAGTTTAGGTTGATTGAGCGCTGTACACAGTGCCCATGCCACCATGGCGAAAAAGACCAGCATCCCCAGGCGGAAACGACGGTGTGCCTGAGCCGGTTTTTGCGTCAGCGGCGATGCGGCGCTGACCTTGACCATCCTGACGGGAATACGGAATAGCGGCAAAAGGGTAAATTTTGCGCCAAAGTAAGAACCGATGGCGGTAGCGACGGCAAAGAACCAGGCATGTAGCGAAAACTGTGGGATACCGGTAAAGAAGGCGGCAAGGTTACAGCCCATCGCCAGGCGCGCACCGAAACCGGCAATCATGCCGCCGATGACCGCCTGTACGATACGGATCCGACTTTTTGGCATTCTCAGCTTAACGTTGTTTGCCCACAGCGCGGCGGCAAAACAGCCGCCGAACATGCCGATGATCATCATCCCGTCGATGCGGGTCAGCGGAGTGCCTTCCAGATGAATGAGCTTAAAGTAACCCCACTCTTCAGCATGCACGCCCGCAAGCTGCAGCAGCTGTCCACCCCAACGGGTAAACTCGCCGGTTACAGCCCAGAACGTACCGGTAATGCCGAAGTAGTAAGTAGACAGGATCCCCGCTGCGATAACCGCGGGTACAGGTGACCAGAACTTAACCAGGTAAGTCTGTTTGAAGTATTGCCATGACATGAGTAAGCCTCTGAACTCAGAAGGTATATTTGGATTTAACGGGCTGGAATATATAACTTTTTTTCTTTCTCCAAAACCTCTCCAAAACTTTTCTCAAAAATACCTACCTTTTTTATGACCTCCGTCATCAAATCTTCCTGATATCTCCTGGCAATCACTCACCCGGCTGCAAAATATTCACTCTTTTCGCGGCTCCTCACGCAGAATACGCGAGCGGCAGACATCCAGAATTTCGTCAGCGAGCGCAGAATTATCCGGGCAGGCACGGGACAACACCAGAGCCCCGACAAGATGTGCAAAGGTGTCTATCAGGTCAGCACGTGAGACATTTTCGTCACTTAACATTGCCAGCTGACGTTCAACCCCGGCTGCAAATGTCTCTTTGATGGACTCGGACTGACGGGCGGTGTCGGTGCCCAGGGCTGACATCACACAACCCCTGGCCATATCATCGCGATGCTGTCGGGAGAGGTAATATTCAATGAATTTTTCTCGGTCCACACCCGCCAGGTTTTCCGCGGCGTGTACAAAACCACAGTTCATGGCTTCTGACATCAGGTCAGCCTTTGAACCAAAGTGCTTATAAAACCCGCCGTGGGTTAAACCCGCCGCAGACATCAGCTCCGCCACGCCCACGCCGTCATAGCCGCGCTCACGAAAAAGTTCTGATGCCGTTTCAACAATGCGCATCCGGTTTTCCCGAACCTGCTCTTTTGACACTTTCATGCTTTCCCGCCCCCATACAAAACAAGGCTCAATTATACATTGATGATGATCATAATCAAACCAGTTGACTTTATAGATTATGATCATCATCATTAAATCCATGTTCCCGACGGCGCTTCGCAGAGGTATGCGCGCTCCGTCAGTCTGACTGAGATCAGCAAAGAGAGCCGGACATATCCCCGGATTTACCTGCATCGAACAGTGCAGATTCTGTTCAACATTTAATAAAGAAGATCACATATGACGAAAACTTCAGTTCTCATTACAGGTGCATCGACGGGTATTGGTGCTGTTTATGCGCAAAGATTTGCGAGCCGTGGACATGACCTGGTTCTGGTTGCCCGCGATAAAACAAAATTAGACGCGCTCGCCGAGCGTCTGCGACAGGAGAAGGGCGTTTCTGTTGATGTTCTGCCAGCCGACCTCACTCAGGCAGCGGATTTAGCGACGGTGGAAGCTCGTCTTCGTGAAGACGAAAAAATAGGGGTGCTGATTAACAACGCGGGCATGGCACAGTCGGGCAATTTTGCCGGCCAGACGCCTGAGGCAATTGAGCGTCTTATCGCCCTGAACGTCACTGCGCTGACGAGGCTTGCTCGTGCCGCGGCGCCACGGTTTGTCAAAACCGGAGAAGGCGCAATCGTCAATATCAGCTCCGTCGTTGGGCTCGCCCCGGAATTTGCCATGACGGTTTACGGTGCAACCAAAGCCTTTGTGCTTTTCCTGTCGCAGGGATTGCATCTTGAGCTGTCCTCCGCGGGCGTTTACGTCCAGGTGGTACTTCCGGCTGGCACTTACACCGAAATCTGGGAACGTGCAGGTATTGATATCAGTAAGGCGCCCGAGATGATGGAAGTGGGTCAGTTAGTTGACGCAGCCCTGGCCGGCTTTGATCGTCGCGAACTCGTCACCATCCCTCCTTTACAAAATGCTGCCCACTGGGATGACCTGGAGACGGCGCGTCAGGCTCTGCTGGCGGATATCAATCAGGCTAAAGCGGCAGAACGGTACACAGTGTAGCCACGGGGATTCGGCATAACCCTATGCCGCGTTGTTTCCCTGCAGCGTGTTGTTGCGCTGCAGGGTGAGCAGGACTCCATCAAGAGAGCGTAGTGAGAATGACAAAAAAACGTGTAGCACTGGTGACCGGAGCTTCTTCGGGGATCGGTGAGGCGTCGGCTAAAAAACTGCTGGCCGCGGGGTATACGGTCTATGGCACCAGCCGGCGCGCTGTGCAGGCAGGCACACATCCCTTTGCGTTATTAACGCTTGATGTGACGGACGATGCGTCCGTGAGCGCCGCCATTGAGGCGTTACTGCACCTGGAAGGGCGGATAGATTTGCTGGTGAATAATGCGGGCTTTGGGGTTGCTCCTGCGGCCGCGGAAGAAAGTTCGATTGATCAGGCCAGGCGTATTTTCGACACCAACTTTCTTGGCCTGGTCAGAATGACGCGGGCAGTGATCCCGCACATGCGCCGTCAGGGCAGTGGGCGCATCATCAACATTGGTTCGATATTAGGGATTGTCCCGCTACCTTACGTGGCACTGTATGCAGCCAGTAAGCATGCGGTTGAAGGGTATACGGGCGCGCTGGACCATGAACTGCGCACACAGGGTATCAGGGTTTCCGTGATCGAGCCGGCCTATACAAAGACACAGTTCGACGTAAACAATATAGAACCTGACGCGAAGCTAGAAGAATATGAACCGCTCCGGGCTAAGCTGAACAACGTCGTCAGCAAGGCAATGGACGAGGCGGAACGTCCGGAAGTGGTGGCTGATGTGGTGGTAAAGGCTGCCCAGGCTTTACGGCCTAAGGTGCGTTATACGGCGGGCACGCTGGCGGGGAAACTGAATTTCATTCGCCGCTTTGCGCCTGCTTCACTTCTGGACAAGGTGGTACGCAACAGTCTTCAGCTCGACGCGAAAGAATAAGAATATGAAATTTTCTCAACTGGCTATTCTGACTGCCGGGTTGTTTTTCATCCTGGCGGCGATATGGATGTTCTGCCCGCAACTGCTGTTAACGCAGTGGGGAATCACGCCAACACCGGGAACTGATGTGCTCGGCCATCGCTCTGCCGCCCTGTACGCGGGCCTGGGGGTGATGTGTTTATTCGCCAGGCACGCAGAGCCCTCGCTGGCCCGCTATGCCCTGGCAGCAGGGATCGGTACGTTATGTTTGATTTTAGCCGTGTCCGGCGTTGTTGAGTGGTATGCAGGACACGTTAATGGGCAGATCGTTATTGCAGTATTTATCGAGCTATTCCTGGGTATCGCTTTTTTACTCAGCAACAGCGTTGGTAAGAAACACGCCACCGGCAAACCCGGCAGAGTAAAAGACAAATGAATAAGAAGACGATGAAAGCATTTACGTTCAAACGCTATGGTAAATCCCCTGAACTGGGATTCGACGACGTCGATTTTCCCTCCCCTGGTGATGATGAAATTCTGGTCAAAGTGTATGCAGTAGGTCTGAACCCGATCGATAACATGATCCCGACCGGCATGTTCAAACGTGTTCTGCATTTCAGTCTCCCCGCGACGTTGGGCAGTGACGTGTCCGGCGTTGTCGTTGCCACAGGACGTCGCGTGACGCGTTTCAAAGCAGGCGATGAGGTGTTTGCCAGTATTTTTGACAGGGGAACGGGTTCGCTTGCTGAATTTGTGCGGGTGCCAGAAAACCTTGCAGCGTTAAAACCCGCCACTCTGGATTTCGTACAGGCAGCGTCGCTTCCGATGGTCGGTCTCACCTCCTGGCAAGCGCTGACGGAACGCGCGAAGCTGCGAGCGGGGCAGAAAGTATTTATCCCGGCCGGCTCCGGTGGAATTGGCAGTTTTGCTATCCAACTGGCAAAACACCTTGGCGCAACGGTAGGGACGACAACCAGCACCGCCAACATTGACTGGGTGAGCCGCCTTGGTGCAGATGAGGTGGTTGACTATAAAAAGCAGGAATTCGAAAAAGTGCTGAGCGGCTACGATATTGTCCTCGGGACTATCAGAGGTGACGCGATTGAGAAATCCACCCAAATCCTTAAACCGGGAGGGAAGATAGTTTCCCTGATCGGGCCGTTAGATACGGCTTTCGCACGGGAAAGACACCTCAATGTTTTCCTGCGTTTTGTATTAGGACTGTTGAGCCGCAAAATCATGCGACTGTCAAAAAAACGAGGATTAACCTATTCGTTTCTCTTTGTCCGCCCTGATGGCAGCCAGCTTAGCCAAATCGCTGAACTCATGGACGCTCAACGCATCAAGCCCGTTATCGACAACGTTTTCCCCTTTGCCGAAACTGGCGACGCCTTCACCTATCTGGCTCGCGGGCATGCAAAGGGGAAAGTGGTGGTTAAAATTCATGAGTGATAGCAACGAAGGCTTGCCTTTGCGCTAAGCATAAATGACCAGAGTTATCGCCTCAGGGAAGAGGTATAGTCACTATCACCGTTCGTATCAGTTATAGCCTTCCGTCTTCATCGCATAATGCGGCCAGATATCAGGATCGTGCCCGGGAATAATTTCCGCATTATGCATCTGGGTAACCACTCTTAGTTTTGCCACCGATCGTGCCACCTCACTGGCCGATGTCATCAAGCCAGGCAGGGCTTTATCCTGAAAATGGTCAAGCGTATAGGCAGCATCTATCGCCAGGGTGAACGATTTTCCACTCGGCAGGGAGACGACAAAAGATTGATGACCCGGGGAGTGGCCTGGCGTGTAAATGATTTTCAGAACGCCGTCGCGATACAGATCAAAACCGTCATCGGCATCTCCTGCCAGAAACTGCCATATGAGACCTTCGCGATGAAAATCTTTCCGACAGTAGGCCCCGGCGGTAAACCAGTCCGGTGAAAAGGCATAGTCGTACTCAGCACGTTGCACAAGATGAGTGGCTTCAGGAAAGCGGCCAATCGCGCCGGTATGGTCAGAGTGGAGGTGGGAGAGTAAAACATAACGCACCGATTCTGGCCTTATTCCGAGCTTCGCCAGTTGTCTTCTACAGCCCTGGTTTGTATCCATGATGGGTTGATACTGGTCAACAGTCGGTCCCCAGTAGGCGCGGGGATCCTTCAGCCCTTCCACCGCAAGACCACCGTCAATAACAACATTCCCCTGCGGATGCGTCAGTAAAAACCAGGGGACAGGTATAATGTAGTCGGAGCCTTCACCCTGATTCATCCTGATATCGTGATATTTACAACGCTGATAGCCCGACTGGAACATATAAAGCCTGATATCTGACATGCTTCTTTTCCCGTAAAAAATGAAATGTTCTGTACGCCATAGCTACACCAGCCGTGGACGCACAGATTTTCATTAACAGAAGGGCCTGGCAGTAGAGGGGCGGGACCACTTTCATTTATCGGTTTTACCAATATAATCGGTGAATGGATTTACTTACGGCAATGCGTATTTTCATTCGGGTGGTTGAGCGCGGAAGCATGTCTGCCGCTGCGCGCGATCTCGGCATCGGACAGCCGGCGGTCAGTGAAAGGATAGAGCGTCTGGAAGCTCATCTTAATACCCGCCTGCTGCGACGTCACACGCGCCGAATGTCTCTCACGAATAGCGGGACGCTGTTCTATGAACGGAGCAAAAGCGCCGTTGCAGCGGCTGACCATGCGCTGGCAATCGTGGATAATGGTGAAGCAATTAGTGGAACCCTGCGCATTGCCGCACCCTATGGTGCCGGGGAAGAGTTACTTATGCCCGCCCTGCTTAAACTGCAATTGGCCTATCCGGGCATAAACATAGATCTGGTGCTCAGTGACAGAGTGACGGACCCGGTCACCGAAGGTGTGGATATCTCGCTACGTCTTGGTGAGGCGGGGGAAGGATATTATGTTGTCCGCCCGTTGGGGAAAATTGAGCGGTTGCTGGTGGCCTCTCCCGAATATTTGCAGCGTTATGATATGCCCCGTACACCGGGTGAGCTCGCCCGACATGCGTTTGCTCGTGTTTCGGGCCTGTTTATGAATAACCATGTGACGCTGATCGCGCCTGACAACGCGTTACTCACCGTCCCTGTGAGAATAACATTCACTTCCAGCCACTGGCGGCCGTTACGTACTGTGCTTCTGGCAGGAAAGGCAATCGGGGTAGTGCAGTCTCCGGTTTGCCGACAGGAGATTGCCGACGGGCATCTCGTACCTGTGTTACCCGACTACCTTGTTCCTTCATTCCCTGCATATCTACTTTATCCCCCGGCTAATATCATCTCCGCTGAAACACGAGCATGTGTCGCTTTCCTTGAAAACGAACTTCGCACAAGCCTTACGCGCTCGGTAACAAAAGGGCAGCCATAGTTCTCAAACTCGAATATGAGGCTGTTAAATAAACGGTTGAACAAAATTTCTTGCCTGCCTGAGGTACACCCCGGTTAATGGCTTGCCCAGTCGAGCATGCGTCATTCGCTGCTACGGCGCGGCAACTCTCCGGCAGCTAAATATTCTGCGCGGGTTTGAAACTACTGCAGTGACGTCTTCCCCCACTGCCTGACGTGTTCAATCAGAGCCCGCAGCTTGGGGGCCATATTTCGACGTTGCGGGAAGTACAGATAAAACCCAGGAAAAGGCGGAAGAAAATCATCCAGTAATGAAACAAACTGTCCTTTTTCAATAAATGGCCTGAATGTTTCATAGGTTGCAAAGGTAATTCCTCCGCCCGCAAGCGCGAGCCTGAGCATGAGACGGAGATCGTTGGTGGTGATATGCGGTTCAACCGCCACGTCGAAAGGTATTCCCGCTTCCTCAAATTCCCAGCGATAGGGCGCGACGTCTGGCGATGGGCGCCAGCCGATACAGCGATGGCGGATAAGCTCTCGCGGATGGCGAGGTGCGCTGTGGGCGGCCAGATAAGTTGGTGATGCCACCACCACTTCCCGTTGCTGTCCCGTCAGAGGGACAGCAATCATGTCTTTTTCGATCACGTCACCGAGCCTTACGCCGGCATCATAGCCCGCTGCCACGATATCAAATTCGTCATCCGACACGACGATATCGATGGTGACGGCAGGGTTAGCGGCTGCAAAGGACGCGAGCAGAGGGCCTGAAAGAAATTCTTCTGCAATTGAGGTGACAGCAATTTTCAGATGCCCTCGCGGCCCGTTGTCAGAGAGAACGTCTTCGCACGCCGCGTCAATCGTTGATAGCGGTACGGACAACGATTTTCGCAGCCGCTCTCCCGCTTCAGTCAGGTTTACCGAACGCGTGGTGCGCATGACAAGCAGGGTCCCGAACGTATCCTCCAGGCGTCTGATCCCCTGGCTGACCGCCGATCGCGTCACGCCAAGACGTTCGGCGGCAGCGCTGAAGCTATGTTCCTCTGCGACAGCCAGAAACAGAGGTAAAAGATTAAGGTCAATTTTCATTGTTTAGGATTGCTAACCAGTGTGTACACCAGAGGCAGGATACACGAAACAATAACCGCGTTCTATTATCCCTCTGAACTCAACTGAAGGAGTAAGTCATGGATAAAGTCATCTTGATCACCGGTGCATCCAGCGGTATCGGAGAGGGTATTGCACGAGAGCTTGGCAATGCAGGCGCGAAGTTATTACTTGGGGCACGCAGGAAAGATCGTATTGAAGCTATCGCTGCAGAAATCCGCAGTACAGGCGGGCATGTTGAAGCCTGCGAGCTGGATGTCACAAATCGCCAGTCGATGTCTGATTTCGTGCAGGCGGCACTGACTAGGTGGGGGCGTATTGACGTTCTGATCAACAACGCGGGAATAATGCCCCTTTCTCCGCTGGCAGCGGGTAAATATGATGAATGGGAACGTACCATTGATGTGAATATCAAGGGCGTGCTATGGGGGATTGGCGCCGTGCTTCCCACCATGGAAGCGCAGGGCTCCGGTCAGATAATCAATATTGGCTCTATCGGCGCGCTCTCTGTGGTGCCGACAGCCGCCGTCTATTGCGCCACAAAGTTCGCCGTTCGGGCGATTTCAGATGGCTTGCGGCAGGAAAGCGCCAGCATCCGTGTCACCTGCGTCAACCCCGGTGTGGTGGAAAGCGAACTTGCCTCGACCATTACTCATCCGGAAACGCAGGCGGCAATGGAGGTATACCGTTCCATTGCACTCCAGCCGGCTGATATTGCCCGCGCTGTTCGGCAAGTGATTGAAGCGCCTGAAAATGTTGATACAACAGAAATCACGATTCGACCTACCGCGTCTGCGAACTGAACTGGCTAACGCATATGCACCACGAAAGCTGCCTGTAAGGCAGCTTTTTTTGTCGCGTCACAGAGTGCAGGGTGAAAATTGTATGTGTATTGAAAAGGTCATAACGCGGGCCAGACAACCGGTTTGGCCCGCATGACAAACTTACCACTGCTGCTCTGTGGGCATGATGAACAATTCTGCCACGTCGACATGATCCGGCGCGCGCAGCACATATAGGATGGAGTCAGCAATATCCTCTGACTTCAGGAACGTCATGTGTTCCTTCAGGTTTTCCATCTGTGCACGGTAGTTTTCGTCAGTAATGTGCTCGAATAATTCACTTTCAACCGCGCCTGGCTGAAGTGAGGTTACGCGAATATTGTATTGAGACGAAAGCTCCATGCGTAATACATCTGAAAATGCGGCTACCGCATGTTTCGTCGCGCAATATACCCCGAGTCCAGCGAACGTTTTTCTGCCCGCAATCGAGGAAGTATTGATGATATGCCCTGACTTTTGCGCTTGCATCACAGGGAGTACCGCGGCAACCGTGTTCATTAAGCCCTTAATATTGACATCAACCATACGATGCCACTCCTCCAGTTTGAGACTGGCGATGTCTGAAATGGGCATGAGTCCGGCATTGTTGAAGGCGATATCAATGTGGCCATAGGCGTCGTGCAGTTTCTTCACGCCATCGAAGACTGACGCCTGGTCAGTCACATCCATTTCCAGCGCAATGGCTTCTCCGCCGAAGGCCTTGATTTCTGACACCAGCGCCTGGAGACGATCCCGGCGGCGGGCCGCGAGTCCCACTTTGACCCCTTCTCTGGCCAATTTAATGGCGGTGGCTGCGCCGATACCGCTTGATGCACCGGTCACGATGGCTGATTTACCGTTGAGTTCCATGATTAATCCTCTTATGCGTTTGTTTCAGCGCTTCAGCAAAGAACATCTGAAGTTCGGGTCAATCATGTCTGCAAAAGGCACTCTCTTCGCGCGGTGGTTTGCTCACACTGTCGGTGTTTTGCTACGCATATTTTCGTGGCGATATTGGGAGGGCGAAATACCGGTGTGCTTGCGGAATATGGCAGCAAAATGGCTGGGGCTGTTGTAGCCCACGGTCAGGGCAATGCTGATCATCGAATCCTCTGTCTCGGACAACAGGCGGCGCGCCGCTTCCATTCGCAAGCGGATAAAATAATGGGAAGGCGAAAGCCCGGTAGACTGTTTAAAGACCCGGCTGAAATGGAATTCGCTAAGCTCGGCAAGGCCAGCCAGACGTGCTAAGTCAAAGGGGTGAGCCAGCTCTTCATGCATCGCCTTAAATACCCGGTGTAATTTATATGCCTGCAACCCGCCGTGGTGTCGCTTTGCCGATGTCCGGTAAGCACGGGAGAGATGTACGGCAAGGGCTTGAGCGATACCCTGGATGTAAGGTCCACTGGGTGGGTGCTGAAAATAAAGCTCTGCGCGCATAAATTCCAGCAGGGCTGACAGTGTTTCATCGCGTTCGCCTGACACTTCCCGCAGCTCAATATCCTGCATCATGGACACACCAATATAGACGTGCATAACGATGAAAGGGCTGTCTGGCTCGGCTTGCCATCTCATCTCTGTCGGAGAGGTGTCGGTCGTGAGAAAAAAATCACCTGCGGTAACGTGGTTTTCTGACCACTCTCCGCCCAGAGGCCGTTCTTCCACGACGGCCCGTCCAGAGAGTATCCAGACAATAAAGGGCTCTGGCACAGCCGGGATAATAACGTTGTCCTGCCTCTGCCGGCGCGCCAGAATTTGAATGAAGACATCCCGGGAAGATTGTGCCCGATGTTCCTTGAGCAATTCGCCCGGAATGTACGCTTCGAATGATTCAGCGGAAGTACGTTGAGCCATATTCGTCAATAACGTCTCTTAAGCCAGTTTCACAAGGTTTAGCGCGGGAAGGGGACCTCCCGGGAATTGTTGCAGATATCCCCCAATCTCAAGACTCCCTAAGTCTATACTGGCGAAGCCCATTCGGGTGGCTAATTCCTCAACGTCTGCTTTTGCATCAGCGTGGTCGCCGGAGATAAAGACCACGCGGCGCCCGCCAGATTGGGACGGGTCTTGCGCAAGAACGTTTGCCAGAAGCGTGTTGAAGGCTTTGACGACCCGGGCTCCCGCTGCCCACTCTGAAACGCGCTGGGATGAGTTTTTACCCCCCAGATCTGCAAGGGTGTAGCCCGGCAAAAGTACCGGGTTAGTCGCGTCAATCAGAATACGACCCTCCCAGTTCACCCCACTTAATGCGGCCTCGGTTCTGTTCCAGTTGGTACTTATAAAAACGATTTCGGCTTCGGCAGCCTGTTGTACCGTTCCGGCGCGAGCTTTGTCGGCCAATGCCTCAATCACTTCAGCCAGGCTGTCCGGGCCACGACTGTTACTGAGGATGACATTCACGCCTGCGTTGACCAGCTGGTGGGCAAAGGCTTGTCCGATGGCGCCTGCACCAATAATGCCGACAGTATTTGTTTTCATAGTTTGTTTCCTTAAATGAACAGATGCGTTGATGTGTTTGGCTACATTGCTTAAGAACATGAAAGGAGAATAGTGCTCACCGATCTATCTGTGTAGCCTATATAATTAGATGGTATACATCTAAAGGGGCGATACATGCTGGATGGTATGTCGATTGATCAACTGCGTACTTTCATTGCTGCGGTTGATGAAGGCAGTTTCTCGGCCGCAGGTCGCAAACTTCGCCGGGCGCAGTCCGTCGTTAGCGCTACGCTGGCAAATCTGGAATCTCAGGTAGGCTTTCCTTTATTTGAGCGAACGGGACGTTACCCGAAACTGACGGAGGCGGGGGCAGCCTTACTGGAGGCCGCACGCCATACGCTTGCGGGAATGGACGCGTTTAAGGCTAAGGCGCGTATCCTGGCAGAAGGCCTGGAACCCGAACTCGCCGTGTCTGTGGATGTGATGTTTCCGATAGAGGTCCTGACCGCAGTCGTGAAGGAGTTTCATCTGGCCTTTCCCGGCACACCGTTGCGTCTTTATGTTGAGGCGCTGGGGGCGGTACTTCAGCCGTTGCTGGCCGGCAACTGTCGGGTCGCGATTATCGGCTCGCTACCGGATGTTCCGACCGGGTGTGCCTCTGAGTTCCTGCTCAGTGTACCTGCCGTGCCAGTGGTCTCACCCGATCATCCTTTGGCTAAAATGGCTGGCCCAATTCTTCGGCCGGTTATGGAGAACGCTGTGCAGCTTGTATTGGCTGACCGCTCATCACTCACGGCGGGTCGCAACTTTGGTGTGATGTCGGCTAAGAGGTGGCGTTTGGGTGACATGGGGGCAAAACATGCATTCTTGCGTGCGGGCCTCGGTTGGGGTTATATGCCTTTGCCTATGGTTGAGGACGATCTTGCTAATGGCAAACTGGTTATCCTGAACCTGGAGATGCAGCCCGATGTTGGCCCTGGTTTTTCCATGCATGCGGTACATATGACGCAATATCCTCCAGGGCCAGCCGGACGCTGGTTTATTAATAAGCTTAAAACGCACTAAACCAGGTTATCTGGCGGTCAGAGCACCAGATAACCGATATCCTGCATCAGAATGTATAAAATGCCCCGACGGTAAAGAGAAGATATTCATCCTTTTGCACAATGGGGCTGCTGCTTACACGGTCTGCAAGCGTGATATACCCTAAATCCGCATAGCCGGACCAGTTATCATTAAATGTGTGTTGCCAGTTAATATCGTAATTCACACTGTTTAATCCGCTACCCGCGTTGAAAGGCCTATATCCGGAATGGGTACTCTGATTCTTATTCACCCCAAACCAGGTATTATTATACCGTGCGTCGCCGTATTTTCTTTCGGTACTGATTACCAGAGTATCTGTGTCGTTAGCAAAAAGAACGACATTAAGTTTAATTTTATATTGCATTCCCTGGCTTTCAGTCAGCGGTGCCGTAATATTTCCCTCAAAGCCTATCCAGGGTGCCATCCACCATCCTGCCGTGGTGGTGGTATTCATTACGGTATTAATCTTACCCATACCTTTAAGTTTATCAGAGCCTTCCTGAAGCCAGGCGTTTCCGCTATCCGTGCGGCCAAGGGAATACCCCAGAGCTTGCCCCAGGTAAACGCCATTACTGAACTGATGGGAATAGACGATACCTTTGTCAGTATTGACGGACCAGTCATCGTAAGTCCATCCGAAATACGGCAGCGTATTGACATCATATTTATTCGAGCTGGTATATTCAGGCGCATATTGTGAACCCACGCCAATCGTGACATAAGATGCTTTTTTATCTGATGATGCCTGTGAAGCGAACGATGCTGCGATGAGTGTTACTAAGGCGATTTTTATTTCCTTCATAAAACTTCCTGAATGAATTATGCTTATATCTATGAATTGCGGAGTATGCGGGCGGTCAATCAATATTCCTGCAAGATTTAATCAAGATTCCATCAAGGTGCGAATGTGAAACGTGTTTTAATTATTGAAGACGATTTGGATGCCGCGAATGTGCTTGAGGCTTACCTTAAGCGCGATCAGTTTCAGACCTCTTCGGCCAGCAGCGGTAACCGGGGGCTCGAACTGGCATTCAGCTGGAAGCCCGACATTATTTTACTGGATGTGATGTTACCCGGCATGAGCGGGAACGATGTTCTGCTGGCCCTGCGCCGGCGCAGTGATATTCCCGTGATTATGATCACCGCCATCCGCGACGGCAGCGACAAAATCAGTGCCCTGCGATTTGGCGCGGATGACTATGTGGTGAAGCCCTATAACCCGGGTGAGGTGGTCGCCAGAGTTCATGCTGTACTCCGTCGTTATTCCGGCGAGCGCAGTAGCACGCTTATTGAGTACCGGGGACTGCAGGCAGATACAGAGTCCATGACGGTAAGCGTTGAGAGCGAGAACGGGCAACGGACAGCGCTGGATTTAACGCCGACGGAACTGTTGCTGCTGATGACATTTCTTAAGTCACCGAATAAGGCTTTCACCCGTCAGGCGCTTCTTGAAGCGTGTCTCCCAGAAAGTGAAGCCCTGGAGCGCGTTGTGGACACGCATATCTATAACTTGCGAAAAAAACTCGAGTCAGCGGGGCAGACTGATTTGCTGATAAACGTAAGAGGGATCGGTTACCGATTTGCAAATGCATGAAAAAGTTTACGTTATCTCCACGAGGCGAACCGAGTACGCTGTGGAACTGGATATGCAAGCGGCTGATATCCCTGGCAGTCGGAAGTATTATTCTTATTGCCTTTTTTATGTGGGTGCGATTTTTTGTTGAAAACAAATGGCACGCCTACCGGATGCCAGAGGCCGTCAGGGCTGAACTCTCAGTTCTGAGCAAGCACCCTGAACAGAACATCAACCGCTATCATGAAATTATCGACACCTGGTATGGGCTGTCCTACTCAGATCCGACGATGGGGATTAAGGACTGGGTGATTCTTGGCATCCTGGTTCTGATATTCATACCGATTATTTTTATGCTTACGCTGAAAACAGCGCGACCCATTTCCCATCATATTAGCCGGCTTGCCGGTGCGGCACGGTCTGTTGCTGAAGGCGGGTTTGGGACCCGCGTGCCCGTGCCGGACAATCTGCCGCTTGAATTGCGAAGCCTCAGCGAGAACTTTAACGGGATGTCGATGCAGCTGGAACGCTACGAGAAAGATTTGAAAAAATCGCATGTGATCATGGCACATGAATTGCGCTCGCCGCTGACGGCTGCCATCGGTCGCCTGCAGGGCATTATGGACGGCGTATTTGAACCCAGTCAGGCCCAGTTGAACATGATTATGCAGCAGATGAATGATTTAAACAGACTGGTTGACGATCTGCATCTGTTAAAACTGGCTGATGCCAACCAGCTGAATTTGAGCCTGGTATCAACCAGCCTGGACCAGATAATCCGTGAGAAAGTGGCATGGACGATGCCTTCAGCCCAAAGGGTGGGCGTGAACATTATCTACCATGAGGGGGAATCTGTGACCTGTCGGGTTGATCCGTACCGGATAGGTCAGGTCTTTTTGATCCTGATGGACAATGCTTTGCGTTACGCTGCGGAAGGGGGCATCCTGGATATTCGTTATCATGTCAGCGATAAAAAGGTATCCGTTATTTTCCGCGACAACGGCCCGGCAGTCCCGGACGCACTGCTTGAAACCATATTTTCACCGTTTGTGCGTGAGGAGCAGTCCCGTTCACGACATACCGGTGGGTCCGGGCTTGGGCTCTCTATTGCCCGAGCGATATGCGAGGCGCATCGCGGTACTATCTTTGCTGAACGGAATGCCAGCGGAGGGCTATCGTTCACGATGACGATACCGCTAAGCGAAAAGGAACAGCATTGACGGTTCCTTAACAAAGGGTGAACTGAATCTTGTAAAAATTGAGTTTAAATACATGGTAAACGGGGGTTTACCATGTCACCTGAATTACTTCTCTCTCTGCTTTCTGCCGTTCGTAAAATGGTACGATGTGGATGTTTTTTACTGTACATCGCACCGGTGATTGTCATATTTCAGATTATCATTATTATTTTATTGGATGCGCCGAAAGGAGATAAATAATTGTTGAGGGCAGGGCGGCGAATACAGTTCAAAGAACCAGTGATTTACCTGTGGGCTGGGTTTCGGCCCAAAGCAGTTTATAGTCCCATTTTTTATCATACAATCCGATTGAAAATTGCATTGCCTTATTTTCATTGCGACACACTTCTCGTGCATCAACAATATTTTTCCACATGAGCAGACTTCCTGGGCTGAATGCGGTGATCGACGGGTCAATCCCTCCATTAGGAACATCAAAATACAGGCTTTTTTCACTACGGGCACACAGTACGAGATCTATCGCAACGGGGGCACCTTCAAAGAAAAGTACATTGCCGGTGACCATATGTGGCAGGGCGGTTAACAGTTCAGTGATGTTTTTCCTGTTATAGCATCTGACGCTGTCAGCAAAACGCAGCCTGAAAAGATGCACGTAAATATCAGCAATATCCGCCGGTGACATCTCTCTGAGTGGTATGCATTCTCCGCCCGCAGCCAGCATTTTTTTTAGCTCTCCGTTTCTTTTTTTCACCGTTTTACCTGAGAAAGACGTTTTAATCAGGCAAACCTTACGTTTTTCACGAAAAGCATAGGTGGCATTTATTATATTCCCACGCAGCGATGAAGACAGCCGGTTTGTTTTTACTGGCAGAACGATTTTTTGATCGGCAGCCATGGGGATAATAATTTCATCATAAGATACCGGGTAATCGCGCCAGACATTCAGGCCGAAGGTATTTTTATCACTGGTAAAGTACGCTGCGGTGACCTCGCCATCGCGTCGATAATGCCAGAATGCGAAATCTTTTTCCTTCTTCTGCATAAAGAAATTGATAATGTCGGGGTGAGTATTAACACTGCCGCCATACTTATAATAAGCCGCCTGGTAATGCGTGAAGTTTGAACGTTCCCATCCAAAAAGCGAATGTCTGAAGCCCATTATTGTTTCTCCTTACAATCTCATCAGAGGGCGCTGTCAGCGCCGGGCAGTTCTGTCTGAACAGGCTGATTATCCCGACCGCTAATCAATAAACGGTCAAGGCAAAATCAAGATTGCTGCAATCTTCGTTGGCGGAGTTAATTTTGCCTGTCTCATGAAATATCTGCTTACATTCCAGCTAGCGCTATGCTCTTTACATTGACACTAGTGTCAATGTTGTAGAGTGCATCTATGACGAGGAGAAAGGTATGCGACCATCTGAACTGGCGGCGCTCACTGGCGTCAGCACCCGAGTGCTAAGACATTATGAAGCTAAAGGACTGATTGTTTCTCAGCGGTTGGACAACGGTTATCGGAATTACGACGCAAAAGACGTCGAGAAAGTGAGATGGATAACCTCGCTTTTAAAATGTGGGTTCAGTACTCGACAGATTGCAGAGCTGGAAAAGTTTTCTCAGGTAAGCGACATGGATGATGCGCGTTTTATCCAGTGTCTGGCGCAGCACAGAGAAAAACTTCGGGCACTGGACACGCTTATCGAATTACTTAATGAACGCAGAAATACACTTGCCACGCGTATTCACGCCTACGAGTGATCGCTCTGTCTGAGCAGTAATAACAGGAAATATCATCATGAAACAGTTAGACAATAAAGTCGCGTTAATTACCGGAGGCAGTAGCGGTATCGGGCTGGCCACGGCCAAACGGTTTAGTGAAGAAGGTGCAAAGGTGATTATCACTGGCAGGAATGCAGAAACCCTGCAGCAGGCGATGAATGAGCTCGGTGACGATAATGCACTGTCAATAAAACATGATATCGGTGACATACGAAGCCATGAAAACCTGTTTCGCATTATTAACGAAAAGTACGGCAAGCTGGATGTGATGTTTGCAAATGCCGGCGTTATTGTGCTTTCCGATTTCCCGGCCTCCACCGAAGATGATTTTAATACGCAGTTTGATATCAACGTAAAAGGGACGTTTTTCGCCGTGCAACAGGCCCTCCCGTTAATGTCCGACGGTGGCTCGATAATATTAACGTCCTCCATTGCGCATTATAAAGGGTTCGATGGACACAATATCTATGCCGCCTCAAAAGCCGCGCTGCGATCTTTTGCCCGCAGCTGGACGACCGACCTTAAAGGCCGTGGGATCCGCGTGAATTGTCTGAGCCCAGGACCCGTCGCCACACCGATTATCAGTAAAATGGGCGTTTCCCTGAGCGAACGCGAGGTTTTTGACGCCAGCATCGCAAGTCGTATTCCGTTAGGTCGATTAGGCAAGCCTGACGAGGTTGCCGCGGCAGCGCTGTTTCTTGCATCGGATGAAAGCAGTTTTATTTCGGGTATCGACCTGTCTGTCGATGGTGGGATGGGGCAAATTTAGCGATGCGCGCAGCGCTGTTAAAAAAACATCAAATTTGATTAAAGCACATCAATTTTGCTAGAGCAGGCAGGTTTGACTTTCACTACTCTTGGTGCGGTAACGACATTTTCATCATCCGCTGTTAACAGGTATCGCTATGAAAAAACGTATTATTATTGCCGGTTCGGGTTTTGCAGGTATGTGGGCCGCCATTTCAGCAGCAAGGCTGGTACATATGGAAAAGGCAAATGATCGGATTGAGATTTTTTTGGTTTCTCCGGAACCTGCATTAACCATTCGCCCAAGATTGTATGAAGCCGTACTTGAAAATATGGCACCCTCTATTCTGCATGTTCTTGAGGCTGCGGGTGTGCACTATATTGCCGGTTATGTCACCGATATTGATGCAGAAAATAAAACTATCTCGGTAAAAAAAGAGAGTGGCGAAACCTCGGTTAATTTTGACAGTTTTGTACTGGCCACCGGAAGCCAGGCATTTCACCCAGAACTGCCGGGGATCACGGAATACAGTTTTGACGTGAACTCATTGAATGCTGCTCATGAACTGGAGCAACACCTCATGTCGTTAGCTTCAGAGTCTGATTCTGCCGCACGAAATACTGTTGTTGTCGCCGGTGGGGGCCTGACCGGGCTTGAGACCGCCACTGAAATGCCGGAACGCCTCAGAGACCTCTTGGGTTCGGAGCGCCATTTGCAGGTTATTATTGTGGACAGTTCGAACAAAATTGGTCAGGCGATGGGCGAGGATGCCTGTGAGATCATCAATCAGGCGCTGGCCAGTAATGGCGTGACTGTACGAACGGGCCTCAGAGTGCGCGCAATCAACGCTGAGGGGGTGATGCTTTCGGACGATGAATTTATCCCCAGCAAAACGGTGATATGGACGGCGGGAATGCGGGCCAGCGCGTTAGCCGGGCTCATCCCGGGCGACCATGATAATCTGGGTCGTGTTATAGGGGATGCGTATCTGCGGGCACCTGGCGCCAGGGGTATCTTCGTTACCGGCGATACCGTAAAAGTCCCGACGGATGATGAAGGTAATTATAACGTCATGTCCTGCCAGCATGCGATGAGCCTGGGGCGCGTCGCCGGTCATAACGCGGCAGCAGAAATACTGGGATTACCGCTGCATCCTTACAGCCAGCCAAAATATGTTACCTGTCTTGATCTGGGCAAATGGGGGGCGGTCTACACGGAAGGCTGGGATCATCAGGTTATGTACCAGGGCATGGAAGCGAAAAAAATAAAGCAGGAAATTAATACTCAGTGGATTTATCCGCCAGAACCCGACAGAGAGAAAATGTTTTCTGTTGCTAACCCTGATTACATTATTGTTCCGTAACAGGCCATCTCTGTTGATGCTGCCTGGCGGCAGGCAGCATCAACGCGTGTTCTTTTTTTCACGCCATTGACCGGGGGTCAAGCCTGTTATTTTTCGGAAGGCCTGGGTAAATGCATTTTGCGAGCCATAGCCGCTTTCAATGGCAATTTCTGTAATCAGTTTATCGGTGTGTTGTAACTCGTGGAAAGCGCGTTCCATTACGCGCTGCTTAAGCCACCCGTACGGGGTTAAGCCGGTACTGTTTTTAAAGGCACGGCAGAAATGAGCGGAGGAAACTCCCAGCTCAAGAGCCAGTGATTTAATCGTGACATCCCCTATGGGGCTGTTATCCAGTTTTTCCAGCGCCATTTTTAATGCGCGCGAAGACAATACTCCTTGCGACTGACCTGCGGCTTTCAGCGTGTTGGAGTGGTTTTTTATTAACTGTAATATTAATGACAGTGTTAAGTGCTCGCAGAGCAGTTGGTTAATTTTGTTATTGTCCGAAATGATTTCCGCAACGGCCAGCGTAATTTTTGATGCCGTCTCATCAAAATGCGCGGTGCGTAAGAGTAACTCAGCAGTGGGTATCTCCATTTGATTCAGAAGATCGGCGAAAATATTATCAGGAATATATAAATGCATAACATCTACAAGACCAGCAATATCCCAGCGAGATGTACTTCCCTGAGGAATTGTCGTGATGGCGCCTTTCCGGATCGTGTTTTTAACGATTTTATTTTCTGTTTTTCGCTCAACACGCTGCATATGTCCAACGTGAGCAATAATCACATGTTGATCGAGTGGCGGGATAGTTTCATGCAATGGCCCATGCGGCCAGTGATAACAGCGAATTTGCAGCGCATCTCCACTGTCTATGCCTAATTCAGGTCGGTTCTTTAATACCTGCGCCATTTTATGAACGGCATCGTCAAGAGGAATGTCATGATTTTTCATGAGTATACCTGTTAATAACAGTGGGCATCATAAGAGTATAGCGATGTTTTAACCCTGTTTCATTGTGTTCTGTCTGCATGTTTATTTTTGATGATGGGAAATAACAGAGGGGAAAAAGTCATTTCTACGGCGTGTATACCCTTAAATCGATTAATTATGTTGTCTGGAGGAAATATGGCGATATCTAAGAATGATGCAGCGTCGTTAGCACCTGTTAATGGTACCTCGCATGTGGAAGCCGTTTATGAAAAGGTGCCATCACGTTATGCACTACAGGTCGGTAAGATTGATGTTCTGGTGATCAGTGACGGCGTGTTGTCATTACCTGGACCCATGTTGGGTCATAATGCGGAGGCCTCCGAACGTACCCACTGGTTTGAAGATAAGTTTCTGCCTGCCGATTTTCTCGACTGGGCATTAAATGTGGTTCTCGTGCGTAGCGGTGACCGGACGATCCTGGTTGATGCAGGGATGGGGAAGGCTTTCCCTGATTTACCCCGTGCCGGGCGAACGGTTGACCGCCTGGCGTCAGCGGGGATAGATCTTGCCAGCGTCACGGATGTGATTATCACGCATCTGCATATGGATCACGTTGGTGGGCTGCTTATTGAGGGTGTGAAAGCGCGCATGCGGTCAGATCTTCGCATTCATGTCGCTGCTGCTGAGGTGGAATTTTGGCGTGACCCCGATTTTTCACAGGTTTCCATGCCGCCTGGTTTCCCGGAAGCGCTGCGCCAAACCGCTACCCAATTTTTGCAAGCGTACCAGACTCAACTGCATACATTCGAAGAGGAATACGAGGTTGCACCCGGCGTGCGTGTCGTTCGTACAGGCGGGCATACTCCCGGACACAGCGTGGTAAGGCTGGCCTCTAAGGGGGAACGACTCACCTTTGCCGGCGATGCTATTTTCCAGGTTGGGTTTGAACATCCTGACTGGTTCAATGGTTTCGACCATTATCCCGAAGAAGCGGCACAGATTCGCATTCGTCTGCTGCAGGAACTGGCAGATAACAGGGAGTCATTGATCGCTACTCATCTCTCATTCCCGTCTGTCTGCCATGTTGCTGTCGACGGCGATACGTTCCGTTGCATTCCGGGTCCCTGGGATTATTAAGAATACCGCTGACGTCATTTTCACGGATACCGGCAGGAACATAAGAGGCATTACTTATACGGCCATCCCTCAGACGAGGGATGGCGTTCAGGAGGGAGAGCGATGTTTACTTCGCCGCTTCCTCAATAAGTGTGGCGACATCCTGCGGATGAGAAACCATTACGACATGGGATGCGCCCTTGATCACCACGGTGTGTTTTGATCCCGCGCGTTCAGCCATGAACCGCAAACCCTGGGCGGGGATATTCTTGTCGCCGTCACCGTAAATAAAGTAAGAGGGCAGTTTTTTCCAGGCAGGTGCCCCTGACTTTTCAGTTAAAGCCGCTTCGGTAATCGGTCTTTGCCCTGCGGCCATCAGCGCTGCCTCTTTAGCTGAAACGTCATGTGCGAATTGCTGGTGGAACTTCGCCTGGTCGATGGAGAGATCGACGCTACCATCAGCCAGCTTCACCGGTGCGGCGAGCGCCTGGCCAAGCGTGCCGCCAGGGAATTTTCCGGCCAGGTCGGCCGCCGCTTCACCGGCATCCGGAGCAAATGCGGCGACATACACCAGCGATTTCACATTGTTTGTATCACGGGCCGCGTTCGTAATGACCTGGCCACCATAGGAATGGCCAACAAGGACGACCGGCCCCTTAATATTGTTCACCACGGAAGAGACGTAAGCCGCATCAGTCGAAACACTGCGCAGTGGATTCGCCGCAGCGACGACGTTATACCCGTCCTTTTGCAGGATTTGGGTAACGCCATTCCAGCTAGAAGAGTCGGCAAAGGCACCATGAACCAGGACAACAGTCGGCTTAGCGGTTTCTGCGATAGCGCTGGCAGACAGCAAAACGGTGGCAACGGCAAGGGAGGCAGCAAATTTGGACATGATCGTTCCTCTTTTCAATTCAGTTTAAAGGCTATGCATATGATGGTTGCGGCCTGTCTGGAACAGGCCACCTTGTTAGCTGCGAATAAAGGCCAGTACGTCAGCGTTAAAGCGATCGGCTTCTGTCTCCGCCAGTCCATGTGAACCGCCGGCATATATCGTCAGCGTCGCATTCGCGACGATCTCAGCGGCGCGGTGTGCGGATGCCTTAATGGGGACAATCTGGTCGTCGTCGCCATGAATAATCAGGGTAGGGCGATCAATTTGTTGCAGGTCGTGTGTGTAATCGACTTCAGAGAACTCATGGATGCAGTCATATTGCCCCTTAATACCGCCCTGCAGGCCGATTCTGCGGAAGTTTTCCCGCAACCCGTCATTGGTGGGGACATGGTCACGGTTGAAGCCATAGAACGGAACCGTCAGGTCGAAGAAAAACTGTGAGCGGTTTTTGGCCGTGCCTTCGCGGATGGCATCAAACACCTCCATCGGGGTGCCGTCAGGATTGGCATCCGTCCGGAGCATCAGAGGAGGGACAGCGCCGACCAGAACGACTTTAGCCACACGTGAGGTACCATGACGACCGATATAATGTGCAACTTCGCCGCCCCCTGTTGAGTGACCCACTAAAATCAGATCCTTCAGATCCAGCGCCTCAATCAGCTCAGCGAGATCGTCCGCATACTGATCCATATTGTTACCGTGGAAAGTCTGGTCCGAACGCCCGTGGCTGCGACGGTCGTGTGCGATGACCCGGAAACCCTTCTGGCTGAAAAACAGCATCTGCTGATCCCAGGCATCAGACGATAACGGCCATCCATGAGCGAAGAGGATAGGCTGACCTGAACCCCAGTCTTTGTAGAAAATGCCTGTTCCGTCTGTGGTGGTGAAAGTTGTCATTTCGTTCTCCTGTCATGTGTTGTGCTATTAGTTTGTGTGCGACTTGTTTGTGTGCAAATGAATATGGCAGCCCTTTTTGCCTTTGTCAATCGCTTGCAATTAAATCGTATGCAAATTATTTTAGGGGGACTGGAGGACATATGACTAAACACACTACTTCCGAGGATTCCCTGCCCGATGTGCACGGTATGCTCTGTTTCTCTCTTTACTCAGCGGGACATGCTTTTACCCAGCTCTATCGTCCCATGCTCGATAAGCTTGGCCTGACCTATCCCCAGTATCTGGTGATGGTCACCTTGTGGAATCAGGATGGGCGAACAGTGAAGGAACTGAGTGGAATTCTTTTTCTTGAGTCCAGTACGCTGACCCCTTTACTGAAACGGCTGGAGACTGCGGGGTTGATCACCCGGACACGCAATCCGAAGGATGAGCGCGAAGTGCTTATCCACCTAACGGAGAAGGGTGAGGCGCTGAAAAGCGAGACCAGCACTATCACGCGCTGTATCGTGGATACCCTTGGGATGGATGCCGACATCATTGCTGACATCAAAGCATCAGTTGATAAGATCCGTGACAAGATCCACCGTGCGCAGAAACCGGACGCCGATGACCTATCCTGATTGAGGCGGATTCGGGTTCCTGATAAGTGTACGTCTGGTGACTGACAAGACAGGTACCGGGGAGTTACTTTGCTTTAACTGCCGGGGTGGGCGGGTGCAATGTCCGCTGCGCCCCGAAGCGACTCTACAACAGCGTTCATGCACTGCTGTAAAGAATATTGACTTACCCATTGTTGTTTATTCACTGGCGGTTCAGTTTTGGCAATAACACAAAAAGCAAAAATGACAGTAAGAACATGGCGGTGACTGACATGGCAAGAGGGGTGAGCCCACCCGTAATAAAATGTCCAGTTATGAGTGACCCCAGCGCAGTCGTTATGAAGGTGAGGAAAATCATAAGCGCAGATCCTCTGGCATCATTACTGCCTGCAGAAACGATACCCCTGTAGAAGGCGACGGGGCCCCTTAACCCCAGCGCAAAACCCATTGGCGTAAAGAGTATGGTCATAACAAAAGCCCGGCTTCCGTTCAGGAAACCATATCCCGATAGCGCGAAGGCGCTGAGCAATGCCATAAGCGTGCCGGCAAGAATTACTTTTTCATGGCTAAAACGTTCAGCCAACCCCGGAGAAATGTTGGCGGCGATGATGTAACCTCCTACGTTCAACATTTGCATAAGGATGAAGTCATTCAGGTTCCCGCCCATGGAAAGGATAATGACGCTTGGTGCTCCGAATACGAACGTTATCAGACCGCCAACGGCCAAAGCCTGGCTCAATGCATAGCGAAGATAAACAGCATTTTTCAATAATTGTACGTACGTTCCAGGCGTGTGCTGGCCTGGGTTTCGTTCTGATCCCTTTGCAAACCTTATCATTACAGCTAAAGCCATCGTCAGTACGCCCAGAGAGATAAACGTGATTCTCCAGTTAAAGAACTGCAGGATAAGTGTACCTACTACAGGGGCTATCGCTGGAACTAATGCCTGTATGCTCCCTAACAATCCAATTGCCCGGGCTGCCTTCCGATGAGGAAACAAACCTCTAATAAATCCAGGGATGAAAACTGATGCTGCAGCAGAAGCCATCCCTTGTATAAATCGTAATATTAAAAGAAGTGTTATTTCTGGAGCATACGCGCAACCAAAAGAAGTTAGTGAAAATAAAAGTAGCGCAAAGAAGAGCATCCTGATTTTGCTGAAGCGATCGGCCAGGTTACCAAATAGTAATAAACCACAGGCATTACCTGCTACATATATGGAGAGTATCCTTTGTGATATCTCCGATGAGATATTAAAGACTGTAGCAAAAAGTGGAATAGCAGGCAAAACCATATCGGTGCCGGCGGCGGTAGACATCGCACAGAGTATTAGATACAAAAATGTGGTCATGTTATTTCATATTCGATGTAATGAGCGCTCATGCCTGTTGTTTAAATGTATGTCTGGGATTATCACCCCGTAAGATTGGCTTTGAGTTGTTTCTTCAGCGGTAGCGAGGCAAAACATGCGTCAATAGCATTGATATTGCAAACCAGAAATTCTTCTGTGTCCCATCCAAAAACATGATGTAATAGTTGATATTCTTTATCCAGTGAGGTGTTGGCAACGGTTCTGGCATCAGTATTAATGCTTAATGAAATGCCTTCACGAAAAAGCGCATTAACAGGGTGCTCTTCAATGGAAGGATAAATATTACAGACAATGTTACAACCCGGGCAAATCTCCAGATGGATATGCTCTTCAAGCAACCGATCTAGTGTCGCTCTGTCAGCAATGCTTCTGACGCCATGTCCGATGCGAGAAACTTTCAGTTTATTAAGCGTTTCATTTACGCTGACGAAATCCTTAGCCTCTCCTGCATGTGCGATACAGTTGCCTCCATGCTGGCGTACATAATTAAACGCCTCAACATGGTTATCCAGCGGGTAGCGGGCTTCATCAGCTGCAAGGTCAAGCGCGACAACCCCATAATGCAGGTATTTTGTCACCAGTCTTGCCGTCTCAAGGCTCTGTTCTGCCGTAAAATGACGCAGTGTACATAATATTAAATTGGCTTTGATATCAAAAATATGGCTATTTATCTGCATGGCATCCAGGACGGTTTCAATGACCTCTTCAGCCGTAAGATATTGATTAAGATGTAAGAGTGGCGCAAAGCGTAACTCAGCATAAATTACCCCATCAGCATGGAGTTGATCAAACATGTCTTCGACGGCCTGACGTAATGCAGTGTGGGTTTGTAATAAGCTCAGCTGCGGAGAAATTCTTCTTAAAAAATCTCCCAGGTCAGTACATTGACTCGGTGCGATAAAATTCGACTGAAATACTTTAAGATTCAGTGCAGGCATCAGCATTTTTGCGCAATGATAGCTAATACAAGTATCCAAATGAATGTGAAGCTCAATTTTCGGAATCCTTCGGGAATTAAAATGCATCTAAAGTTCCTCTATACATCATTGCGGAGTCTGCGAGTAACGAGAATAATTTCTCTTTGAACATACCACTTTTTATTTTAAGTATAATTCTGGCATTAGGTGCTTTCCCTGTAAGGTTTGTCGCATCGATAACATAATGTCCATACGATGACTCACATTTGTACTCCACCCAGGAATAACGGGAAAACGCCTCCTCAACAATATCAGGAAAAAGCGCTACTGCCATGGTGGTGGGGTCTGGCAAATCAAAACCCTTGCGTACCGTTCGGCCTGCATTAAACTCCATCAAGGATTTGTTGCATCTTACGGCGAACTGACCCAAGGGGCTCAGTTGATTGAGGTATGCTATATCATCTTCATTAATGAAAGCTTCTCCCATGCCTATTTCCCACCCAACGACTGTCATAGGGAGCCCTGATTGCATCACTATATTTGCGGCTTCCGCATCAACAAAAAAATTGAACTCAGCCAGAGGCGTGATATTTCCCGAAGTAAGGCCGGCACCGCCCATGATATAAACATGTTTAATTTTTTTCGCAAGCGTTGGTTCCTTCAGTACTGCCATTGCCAGATTAGTCAGAGGTCCCAGGGTAACGATCTCAAGTTCACCTTTGAATTTTTCTGCATAAAGAAGAATCGCATCTACCGCATGAAGTGATTCCGACTTTAGGGTGGTGGGGGGATTTTCCATATTACCCATACCATCTTTGCCATGAATATGGTGAGAAGTGAAGTGGGTTTTAAAAAGCGGCTTTGTCATTCCGGAAAATACAGGAGGAGCATATGTTCCGGCTTTTTCAATACTCACTAATGCGTTTTGAACACACTGTTCGATCTCACAGTTACCAACGACTACTGTGATTGCTTCAACCCTAACGGTACGCTCTCTGAGTGCCATCACAATAGCGACTGCGTCATCAGAAGCGGTATCAGTATCAATAAGTAATTTTCTCATAGTATTTCTCTCAGTAAGGAAGCTTGTCACGAGATAAGATGACGAACAATGCATCCAAAAAAAAGGACATCTATCTCTTTTTAGTGGACATGCCAGTCGGTCTCGCTTCAATAACGATTAGTATTCTGAGCGCTAACTTCGCTAAGATATTTGTGAAAAATCGCGCGCCATAGTTTTTATATATGGTTAGTGCTTTTATAAAATAAAAAACTTGTGATTAAAAAAGGCTTCATATAAATGAACCATCTTCCGATGGCGTTGAAAGCGGCTGTGGTAGAATGTGGTGCGAAGGTTATTTGCAGATTACTCTGGCTTTAATAATTCACTGTCTTTCACTATAATCGTTTTATTCTTGAGTTCTATGATTTGATTTTCTTGTAACTCTGCTAAAACTCGATTGAGATGTCTCACCGAAATGGAAAGAAATGATGCGACCAATTCTCTTCGCTCAAGCCTGATAACGGAACCATGTTTATTATATTCATTCATGAGGTAATTTGACACTCTCTGTAATGAACTTAAACACATAGTGGTTTTTAATTGAGAAGAGATGAATAATTTATTTGCAAGTTGTTAGCAAAGAAAACGAAGAAAAACTGGCTCATTTAATCCAATAGTATTTATATAGTTAAGTGAAAAATAAACTATCGTTGACGTCTTAAGGATCTTTACTGTACTCAGATTTCTGCTGGCGCTATCATGTTGGAAAATTTCAATGGCACCAATCACAGAGAGAGGTTCTTCTATACAAAAAGTAATATCTTTACCATCTTTAGATAAATGCTCTATTTGTACCTTACCTTTAATTAAACAGTAAACTCCCGATGGGGAATCTCCTTGGTGGAGTAAAATCTCTCCCTTATTAAAAATCAGTAATTTAGCTCTGCTGAGTATGTCATCTGGTAAAATGAATTTAAGTTTAGAGTTCAGAATGTCAGAATGTGATAAATCTATTTGTAATGATTTCATAAAGGTGACTCAACGCTTTGTTTGTGAATTATTATAGATTGCGCATGAAATAATCTCAAGTCATATGCCTGGCATCCCCAGGTTAACCTGTCAGCGATGATATTTCTGGCGCATCTATACCATTTTCTCAAATCGTCATCAACTCTTATAATAAAACTCCTTTCGAAAAAAGGACATGCGTCCTTTTTTTTCGATAAAGCGTTTTTTATACTCCAGGTAAATGGTCTGAGAGTTATTTTATTTGGGGCGGGTTTATGCATTCAGCAACCACTATCGTTACTTTTAGCGGCAAGAAAATTGATTTTCTTAATCTCAGTATAAATGATATAGATATAATTGATATCGCTAAGGGCTTGTCAAATGGATGCCGTTTTGGTGGGCAATGCGAAAGTTTCTATTCAGTGGCTCAGCATTCCGTTCTGGTAAGTTATTTAACGCCAGTGCATTTGGCTCTGGAAGGGCTTCTTCATGATGCCACCGAGGCTTACATAAAAGATTTCCCTTCTCCTTTAAAAAAATGTATGCCGCAGTATATAAACCTTGAGAAAGAAATTGAGTCATTGATCAGAGTGAAATTTAATATTTCCTCCTGTAAAGCCTCAGAAGTTAAGCATGCTGATCGGATCATGCTCGCTACTGAAGCGAGGGATCTGGGTATGGAAAAGGTATTAGACTATCCTTCCCTGCGAGATATATCACCATCGGTTATAATTAAAGTCGTTCCGATGCTACCGAAAGCTGCATTTAGTGCATTTCTTGAGAGATTCGCCGAATTAATAGAGCGTTAAGATGTTAGTCTGCGAATTCACATATAATCACGTGAATTTTTGCTGCGAGGGAGATTGACTTCACCATTAAAAATCTGAAGAAGAGATTTTTGATGTTGTTTTTTTATCTTCATCTGTTCAACGACTATTGATTCTTTTTCACTTTATAAGGGCATTACCTGAACACGGAGCACGCGGATGGCGTTAAGAGAGATGCAACGTATTATATTGGGCGCTACAACGTTTGCTTTTGAGAATAGAAGTCCGCTCTCCCTGTGGCGTTCAACTCATCGTCACAGGAAGATTGGCGTGTTTATCGTGCTCTCTAAATACCAGAATCATTTCTGGCGGGGGAGCGACCGGAAAGAGCAGTAGTACCCTACAGATGCTATAAGGCAGAGCATATACCCGAATGACTCGCTGCCTTCCTCCACGACATTTTTGACTACCCTGACGTAGCTTTGATCAAGTATCGCGTACCATAACCCGTGCATTCCAAACAGTCGGGAGAAGACCAGGACTGCCAACAGACCACTGAGCATCACGCCGTACCACGGGGTACGGGTATAGTCTGCCAGTTGCGTAAGGGTAAGACGATAATGGATAACGGGATAAAGCAAAGCACAAACGGCGGAAAGCAGTGCAAACCATACCCAGCTTCCGTGAGCCAGAAGATCGAAAAATGCATCCAGTTCTCGAATCAGCATGGAGAGGAAAAAGCCGCCAATCAGGATGTTGCAATAGCGCATGAATGCCCATTTCTTCGCCAGCAGGAAGTGTATAAATACAATGCCCCCTAAAACTGATTCCTGCACAATTTCGGTCAGCGATATCTCCGGTATATCCAGGTTAAATAAATAGATATCCGCCCACAGGCAAAGCACGGGCACAGTGCAGGCTGCTGACGCGAAAAGAAAGAAGAAAAAGCTTTTGAGCACAAACATTAACACCACCACTTTCATTCAAAATACCTATGATAAGTGGCTTCGAGCGTAAATCTATTTCACTTTGTGCGCTATAGGCATGAATTTTAAGCATTTTGAGCTACTTAGCGCGGGCGCATTAGCTTTCCACCTCAGACTTCAGCCTTGCATCAGAAATCCAGATGGAAAGTCGGCTTAGCGATGTAATCCCATGCCACACGAGTTCAGCCTCTGGTTGAGCAGTCACGCGCATACGATGACCCATCGTCAGACGGGTATCCACACTCAAAAGGGGCGGTATGCTTTAGCTAAACAGGGCGTGAATACGCTGTTCCAGCGCCTTAATTTTCATAGCCATTCAGCCGTCCGGGTGTTTAAGTGGTTATAATAAAAAATAAAAACTTTGCTTAAAAATTTTTTCTGTGCCTAAATAGCGTCATCGGTTTGGAATACAGACCTTATTAAAGCAGTTTAGTAAAGCAGTCCTCAGTTCAGGTGTTATCAATAGATACTCTTCTTCGTGAGCCTCCTCCTAAGTGCCAAATAAGTTACTCTCTAAATACAGGCCATCATCGCCGCGCTTAGTGGCTCAAAAAATAAGGAATTATCTATGTCTAATAAAATGACTGGTTTAGTAAAATGGTTTAACTCTGATAAAGGTTTTGGCTTTATCACTCCTGACGACGGCAGCAAAGATGTATTCGTACATTTCTCTGCTATTCAGAGCGACAGCTACAAATCTCTTGATGAAGGCCAGAAAGTGTCCTTCACCATTGAAAATGGCGCTAAAGGCCCAGCAGCGGGTAACGTTTCTCCGCTGTAAGTCGCGCACATTGTCGGTGAGCCTTACGATAGCGATGAAGACGCGAGTCTGAGCAGTTAAGCTTCACCGATAATAAAAAAAACCCGCCGAGTGCGGGTTTTTTTATGGCTTCAGGATGATGATAGGCTGTCTATTATTCCGTTTTACCGGCCTGTTTTCAAAAAAGCTTAACCTTCACCCGGAGGTGGGGTGCGGTCCCGAAGGCTGTGTTCCTGAGATAAACGCCAGAAATCATGTCCTGCCGGATACTGATATAAGCGGAGCGAGAATTGACCGGCGACAGCCGTGATGTATTCAAATATCGCTGACTGAGTATTTTCATACTCCATCCACAGTACGGAAGAGGTAAAGCAATAAATTTCCAGGGGAATACCCGACGGCGTAGGCTTCAGCGTTCTCACCACAATATACATATCTTTGATAATATCAGGCCGATCGGCGAGCCAGGCCATCAGGTAGTGCCGAAAGAGCGTTAAATTTGTCAGGCCATTATCCATAAACCAACTGTCCGGTATGCCCATGGGATCACGCCCGTCGATGAGTTTTGCCAGCGGTTCATTCGTGCCGCGCAGGGCCAGCATCGGGGCCAGCGTTTCCTGCGTGAGAAATGTAACGGAGTGCTGATCGATCGTGGTGCTGCGCATAATCCGGCGTGCGCCTGACGAAAACATGGCCTGCCAGTTGGTATACGTTTCGGTCAGAAAGTTTTTGGTCGGGATACGCGAAATCGTGTTATCCCAGTTACGGATAGTAATGGTGTGCAGCGCAATGTCGGTCACTTCGCCACTCAGGTTTTTATCGGGCATTTCAATCCAGTCCCCCAACTGCAGGACGTCATTTGACGAAAGCTGGATATTGGCAACGAGCGAAAGCAGGGTATGCTGAAAGACTAACATCAGCACGGCCGCCACGGCCCCGAGGCTGGAAATAATAATCGCGGGGGATTTATTCGACATGACGGCAAGGATCATGATCGCGGCAATGACGTGAATAAATATTTTCCCTATCTGGATATAGCCTTTGATAGAGTGATTTTTACGCTTCGTCTTGCGTAAATATGAGCTGTTGACAATATCCAACATCTCATTGAAGAAAACCGACAGAAAAATAAAGAATAGAATCCCACAAATGGTATTTATTGCCGTCACCAGCGATGCAGGCATATTGGGCATAAACTGCAGGACGTAATAAACGATAATAACCGGAATGAAATTCGACAGCTTTTCGGCTATGCGACGATCTTTTTCCAGCGGGACATCCTGTTTATGGCTGGCAAAGAAGACCTTACGGACGATTTTTATGAGCAGGAATTTGCACATCAGGTGCGCAAAGAAACCTGAGATGACCAACAGAATAAGATTAAATCCAATGGCCAGAGCCGGATTGCTTTCTATAAATGTTAATAAATAATCCAAGTACACCATCGCTTATCGCCTGAATAAGTATGCCAGTTTGTATTAACCTTATTCAAAAGATAAATACAAAGATTTAACCAAATCATATAATGGCATATCCGGTACAGACAAGTCCACGACCTGAATCCTAAGTCGCACAGACCTATTTTGTTTCGGTCGGTAACTTTATTTCCAGAACCGTTCCAGGCAATAAAAGCAGACGATGTCCACCTTCAGCATTTGGATCGCTAAAACATATATCCTCTCCCTGTTCGGTACCGAAGCAGGGAGAGGGGCGTTACATTCTCTGCAGAAGTGGAAGAGGGTGGCACGCCGCGTCGCGCTTAGTCGTGGATTTTTACACCCAGACACCCGCGAACAAACTCAGGGTTAAAGTGTTTAACCGCATCGCCAACATAGCCTAAGTCGAGCGAACTGATTTGTGCCATTTCGACATCGCTCAGGGAGAAGTCCCAGATAGCCAGGTTCTCTTCAATCCGGTTCTGGTGCGTGGATTTAGGAATGACGGTAACGCCACGTTGCACATTCCAGCGCAGAATGATCTGAGCGATGGTTTTTTGATGCGCTTCGGCAATCCCCTTGAGCATTTCATTTTCGTACGGTTTGTGCCTTCCGCCGCCAAGTGGTGCCCAGGCTTCTGACTGAACGTTGTAATATTTCATGGTCTCAAGCGCGTCAGATTGCGCAAAGTAAGGGTGTAATTCCACCTGATTTACCATGGGCTTAATTCTGACCGTTTCACAGAAATTGGTGAGCACGTGGGCGTAGAAATTAGACACGCCAATCGCTTTTAGCTTTCCGGCATCATACGCATCTTCCAAAGCCCGCCACGCGCTGAAATAATCGCGCATTGCCTGATGCAATAAGTAGAGATCGAAATAGTCTAATCCCGATTTTTTTAACGATGCCTCAATACCGGCTTTGGCGGTCTCGTAGCTTGCCATGTCCTGCACCCACAGCTTAGAGGTAATAAATAACTCCTCGCGGGTACACAGACCTTCAGCGATGGCTTCACGAACGGCATCGCCCACGGCGTCTTCATTGCCGTACACTGCTGCGGTATCAATGAGGCGATAGCCTGTACGAATGGCGCTCAGCACTGACTGTTTACATTCTTCTTTATCGGTGACCTGAAAAACACCAAAACCCGCCATCGGCATTCTGAGGTTGTTGCTTAATACTGTATATTCCACTGAAGAGTCCCTCCACCCTGTTTAGACACCATTCAAAAGTATAAACAGAACCACGACGAACCCGTGGTAATCGTCTTTATTCTTTCAAATCGCTGAATACGCTGGTCTACACCCTGTCGGGAATAAACCAGAATGACATCTGATTACTGAACCGTATAACCGCCATCAATTGCCAGAGCCTGTCCGGTGACGAAACTGGCATCGGAACTGCACAACCATAAGACGGCGCGCGCGATCTCTTCGGGCTCGCCCAGGCGACCAATTGGCTGCAGTTTCATGAGCTCGGCCATTGCGTCAGGCTCGCTGTTCAGCATATTTTCGACCATTGGCGTGCGGATAATGCCGGGACAAACGGCGTTGATTTGTATTCCACGTGCGGCATATTCCAGCGCTGCGCTTTTGGTCAGCCCGAGAACGCCGTGCTTTGTCGCATGATAAACGCCGCGCCCGGCAATGCCGACCAGCCCGCCCAGAGACGAACAGTTAACGATAGCGCCACTTTTCTGACGGCGCATTTGTTGCAGCTCATATTTCATGCAGTTCCAGATACCCCGCAGGTTAATCGCGTTGACGCGATCAAACTCTTCGCCGCTGGCATCTGCGGTTTCTGCAATGGGGCTCTGAATACCGGCGTTGTTATAGGCGGCGTCGAGCTGACCAAACGCCTGTACTGCGTTCTCAATCATGCGTCTGACCTGCTCTTCGTCAGTCACGTCGCAGACGACGGGTTTCACGGTATACCCTTCAGCCAGTAGCGCATCCGCTTCGCGAGATAACGCATCCTCGCGAATATCCGCCATCACCACCGTTGCGCCAGATTCGCAAAATGCCCTGACGGTCGCGAGCCCCATACCGGAAGCCGCGCCGGTGACCAGCGCCACCTTGCCACTAAAATCATACTTAACCATTTGATACCTCTTACCGTGGAATCACGTGCAATGCAGACGTCTCACGTTGTGTAAAAGTATTCTGCGGGAAATGTGATGTTGTTAAAACTGACTAAATCAAAATGCAGTAATGAGGAATTTTCATAAATTAGATAGACTGCTTCTCGTACAGCGCAGGCGGCCGTCATTTATAATGAACGCCATACCGCCAGAACGCTTTTCGTCTGAAGAGACAGTGTATTGGGATGAATCAGCCACCCATTTTTTCCGGATATCAGAGGCCCAGATTGGCACGAGAAAATCTTAATGACTTAATGGCTTTTATTGCCGTTGCGCGCGAAAAAAGCTTCACCAAAGCTGCGGCCCAATTAGGCGTGTCGCAGTCAGCCCTGAGCCATACTATGCGTACCCTCGAATCTCGTCTGGGGATGAAACTGCTGACTCGCACCACGCGCAGTATTGCGTTAACCGATATTGGTCAGTCCATGCTGGATGACCTGGGGCCTTATATCGATGGTATTCAGGGTCGTTTGCAGTCCCTGAAAGATCTCAACAGCAAACCTGCGGGTACGGTGCGCATATCAACGTCAGATTATGCTATCGGGTCTGTTATCTGGCCGAAGCTGGAACCGCTGCTTAAAGAATATCCTGACATTAGTCTGGAGCTGATTGATGACTATGCCTTGACGGATATTGTTTCCGGGCGGTTTGATGCAGGAACCCGTCTGGGGGAACAGATCTCCAACGGCATGATTTCCGTGCGTATTGGCCCGGATGTCCGTTTTGCCGTGGTCGGCTCACCTGATTATTTTTCCCGCAATCCTCAGCCGCAGCACCCTAACGATCTGATTGATTACAACTGCATCAACCTGCGGTTTCCTACGCATGGCAATTTATACGTCTGGGAATTTGAAAAAGAGGGTAAAAGCCTGAACGTGAAAGTCACTGGTCAGCTGGTCTTTAGCCGGATCTATCAGTGCCTTCAGGCTGCAGTGGAAGGGTACGGCCTGGCGCATGTTCCGCGTGATATCGCAGAAAAGCATATCGCCCGTGGGGAGCTTATTAGCGTGCTCGACGACTGGTGCCCCTACTGGGATGGCTATTATATTTACTATCCCGAGAACCGAAATCTATCGAAAGCATTCCAGCTGGTGGTCGACGCGCTACGCCATTACAAACATCCCTGAAGAGAGACGTTTGTCAGCAACGCAAAGCCAGGCCCCTCATCCGGTGCCTGGCGTTTACAGTTGCGTGGCTAAATGTCAGGCATTATCCCTGCCGGCAAACACCTCTTTAAAGACCGGCATCGCCGAGAAAACATTGGGCCAGCCCGCCACAAAGGCCAGTTGCGTCAGGACTTCGGACGCCTGGGTCCGGGTTAAACCATTGTCCATGGCGCGGTTGAGATGGTAAGGAACCTGGGCCACCTGGCCGGCAGTGACCAACGCGCTGACCGTGATCAGACTTCTGTCCCGTGGCGCCAGTCCGGGCCTGAGCCACAGGTTCTGGAATAGCGCGTCGGTCGTGTATTTCACTACGCCCGGCGAGACCTTGCCAAAGTTTGATTCAACCAGCGTGGCACGCTTGTTTTCCGACTCTTCATCCAGCGGCAGGAAATCCACCTTTCCGCCTGGCAAGGAAGCGGTATCGATATGGCGTTGAGCAAACAGCTGACGCGCGATCAGCGCCGCAGAGGTGGCGTTCGGCCAGCCGGCGTAAAAAGCCAGGTGGGTGATTGTCTCTGAGATTTCCGCAGGTTTTACGCCGCTGTCCAGCGACACGTTGAGGTAGTGGGGAAGTTCCGCCGTATCATTGCGGCTGATCAGCGCTGCAACCGTCACCAGGCTTCGATCGCGTCGCGACAGTTCCGGGCGATTCCAGAGATCTTTTTCAATAAACTGTTCTGAATAGGCAGCCATTGCTGGCGCGACCTGGGTTACAGCGTCCCGTGAGTCTTCCGGTTTCATTGTCGAACTCCTGTTTTGAGTAGTCTGGGAGACACATCCGTTAATCAATAAGAGTGAAACGATAAGCAGGGCGGTTCTGTTCAGCATTAATGCCCTCCCGCCTGCAGGTACTGCGCATCGCTGACTTTTTCAAGCCAGTTCACGTTTTGCCCCTGCTCATTCGATTCCTGAATGGCCATATGCACCATCGTGGTTTTATCCGTTGCGCCGTGCCAGTGTTTAACCCCTGGCGGGCATTGAATGACATCCCCGGCGTGCACGGTTTTTCGCTCCTGCCCCCACTCCTGCACCCAGCCCGTCCCGGACGTGACCACCAGTGTTTGCCCAAGCGGATGGGTATGCCAGTCGGAACGTGCGCCGGGCACGAAGGTGACATACGCGGCGCCAGCTCTTTGCGGGGCGACAGGTGAGAAAAGGGGGTCAATGTAAGCACGTCCGGTAAAGTGGTCAGCGGGTTCGGCAATCGTCGCGCGACTGCCCGTTTCAGACACGGTCATTTGAGCTGAAGGGGTGGTTTCGCTGTGTGCGGACATACCTGCAAATACCAATAGTGATGCTGCTACAGAGGTGAAACGGATCATCATACTCTCCTGTTGTGAATGAAACGGCAAACCCGGTACCGGGAAAAAGAGAAGGGGATAAATGTGTTGTGATGAGATTTGCCGGCTGTGCCGGAAATACATATTCGGGCGGCTACTTATCCGTCAGTAGCTCAAATCGGGCATTATATTCAGCAGGTGATACGGGCAAGGCATCCGGTTCGTCTAATTGCCCCAGCGTAATTAATCCCGACGCATATCCGTGTGCTTTATAGAAAATCGCCAGATTTCCCCACGGGGCATATAGCGTGATATCACCCTTAGCGGCCGCGGTACCCGCAGGTGCGCCGGCCGTGGACAGGTGGCGAGGAAGATCGCCGATTTTCTCTTCCCCGGCATAATCTTTCAGCTGCAGCGTAAGGGGCAACAGTGCGATAAAGTCACGACTGGTTTGGCTGCTATTCAACGTTGCGGTCAGCGTCTTGTCGTTCAGTATAATTTTTATCTTCATCGGGTTTTCCTGTATGAGTTCGTTGCGCCAGCCGGCAATCGTCTGCAGTCATTGGCAACTATTCTTAACAGAAATAAACCGCGTGTTAATAGGCGTTATCAGAATAGAAAAATGAATAAATTTCATTAATCCGGTCCGGGAAGCAAAATGTTTGTTATCGGCAGATACAGGCCTCAGGGTCTGGCAACGTGGCGTAACCAGTGCCCAACGCCTTCAGCAGCAGCGTCAATTGCGCCGGCCAGATAACCCGAAAATTGCGGTGACCATTCGCTGGCAATCCCGGTTAATTTATCAGCCCATTCTTCCTGCGCCGGAACCTGTTGCGGCTGTGCGTGTCCGACGTCCTGCTGCAGGTCAAATTCTGTCGTCGTAAACGGATCAGCGGCCCAGTCTTTTATCCACTCGGCTTCAGGCTCTGCCGCGTCTTCTCCGAAGAGTCGCACCAGTTGCTCCCGGCACAGTCGCTTGAGTTCGGCCTCGCTCACCGTCCATCGCGATTTTGCCGGTACGCCAATAAAACCAAAGATAGCCGTTTTGCCGGTATCGGGCTCTGACACATCGTGAATTTCAACCATCGGACCCACACGGCTGCTTACGTCGCCGGAGAGATGCTGTGCCTGCAAAAAGTCGGTCTGGTACAGGGCGACATATTTTGCGTGAGGCGCCATCCAGGTCGGCGTTTTACGCCAGTGTGAAAGGACCCGCTCCGGCAATGCCGGCTCGAACGTCATTTTTGCTGCCAGCGCGGGAGGCAGGGCGAGGAAAACGTGTTCACCGGTGAAAAGTGAGCCTTCGCCCGCTTCGGACTGCGTCGCGACCTGCATACCCTCGCCGAGACGGGAAATGGAAACCACCTGATGGTCTGACTTAATCTTCTGCGCCGGGATCTGGCGTGTTAATGCGCTCGTCAGCGCCTGCATTCCACCCTGAAGCCTGAACGACTCCGGTGATGTCACATAGGCAGGATAACGTTGCGCAGGGGACGTCGTCTGGCGTTCATAAAGCATATCCCCTGGTCGCCCCTGAGGGAGAGGCGTTAATCCAAGTTGATGAACCAGGTGTGCGAAGTCAGGCTGAATTTCCGGCCAGAACCAGGTCGCGCCCATGTCCACATGAACCCCATCAGGCGTGTTTGCTAACACCTGACCTGAAAGTACGCGACCGCCGGTTCTTTTCCTCGCTTCCAGTATCAGGTAATCCACTCCCGCTTTTTCAAGCAGTGTGCCCGCATACAGGCCGCTGACACCCGCACCAATGATAATAACGTTGCCTTTCATGGTATCGCTCCGGTCAGTGTGGTCGGGCTGAGATGTCCCGTTTTAAGATAAAAAAGTGCCCCAGAAGCGGCGGCCGCCAGCGCCGGCAAATCGCCTTCAGGAAATCTGAGCCAGCTTCCTTTCAGGTAACGACCTTCCGGTGCGCTGATATCCCCTTCGAGAAGCAGGAGCTCGGCTCCTCCGGCGAGCGGAGCGCAGAAGAGTCGTTCACCCGGTGCGATCCTCTGAAGCTGGGTGGTTTCCGCTACGCTTGCGAACAGGGGACAAATGAGTCTGTGCGGCTGGCCGTGCCAGCGACTCGCCTCGTTGGTATTGATCCTGACCGGTTCCTGTTCTTCGGCGGCGAACTGGCGCAGCTTACCGAAAAGGGTGGTGCCGTCACGACTGGACGGTCGATGCGACGAGCCGTCCGGGCTGCGCAGATACCAGCCAGCCGGATAATCGGTTCCGTTTTCCGTAAAGGTACCGCTCAGCACCAGAATCTCTTCTCCGCCGGGGTGGGTGTGCTCAGGAAACACAGAATCAGGGGCATACCTGACAAGGCTGGTTGCGCGAGCCTGCTCGCGGCCAATGCGATCAAGCATGACGCGCTCCACACCAGGTTGCGGGGAGGGCACCCAGCGGTAGTCATCAGGAGTAATGATGGCTCGCTGTGAAAAATCAGAATTCAGTAACATCATAGTCAGTCATTAAACGGCACCGCAGGCGGTGCCGTATGCAGGTTTATTTTGTTGGCAGGTTGTCAAAAACATCCAGAGCCCGGGCGGTATAGGTTAACGCAGCACCGGCGTTCAGACTGATGGCAACGGAAAGCGCTTCAGCTATCTCTTCACGCGTTGCGCCTTTCTTAACCGCAGCTTCCACATGTACCGCCAGGCAACCATCACAGCGAGTGGTAACGGCAACAGCCAGCGCAATCAGTTCGTGGGTCTTGGGATCAAGGTGCTGATTTTCAGAAGCCCCTTTATCCATCTGCTGTAAGCCTTTCATAAATTCAGGCTGCAGTCTGGCAAATTTCCCGACGGTGGCCAGCAGGCTGGTGCGATATTCATTCCAGTTTAAAAACATTCATAGCTCCGGTACGTGTAGGTTTCAGAAAATGCCCGTTACAGGACGTCGTAAATGCGGATTTCAGGCGCGCTGTTCAGATACGGTTTCAGTGCTTCAACGACGTCCTGGGTGAAAAGCGGACTGCTGAGATACGCCTGTGCATGGGACACGGTTTTAAATCCGTGCAGGACCTGTACGTCCTCGTCACGAACAAGCAGTTCTTTAGAGATGGCACCGTCGATGGTGGTCAGGAACGGGGTTTTGTATTGCTGGTAGACCCCGGCGGCTGCCGCACGGTTTTCATTACTGATATCAAGGCTGATTTGCAGATAAGCCATCGTTCTCTCCTTCGCTCAGGGTTAAGGCAAGGCGGCCGGATAAGGTACCGGTCTGCTTTACCGTTCGTTGAGGGCGATTATGAGAAAGCCGGTTATCTTCAACAAATCAGTTAATCTTGCGTTGCAGAAAAGAAAAACTATGTCGGGCGTCTGATGAGAGAAGCATCATGCCGGTACGCGATGACCTTTGCCGCATGATGCTTAAAAAAGGGGGGGTTATGGATTGTCAGAGACCACGTCATGAAGAAGCCAGTCGTGAAATATTTTTACTTCTTCACGCATGGCGGTGTGCTGCGGGGTCACCAGGTAGTAAGACCATGTTAACGGCCAGCGATGGTCTGGGTGCAATTGAACCAGTTGCCCGGTTTCAATCAGCTGTTTCACCAGCGCGTGACGCACAATCGCCACCCCCCGGCCGCTCAGGGCCGAGAGAATAACGGCGGAGGTGGAGTTAATATGCAGCCTGCTTTCCAGCGCGCCAGGGGCATTGACGGTACGGAGAACGTCGTCCCATGAGGGAAAATTCGCGCCCGGGTGCGGCGTGTCATCGTGGATCAGCTTCTGCGTGGCGAGCCAGTCACCACAGGCAATTTTCTCCGGAGGCACCAGGCGGGGGCTACAGACCAGCACCGCCTCTTCATCCATCAGCCAGGTTTTATTCACACCGGGCCAGTCTCCCTGTCCGCAGCGAATGCCGATATCCGCCTCGCCGTGCGATACGTCCATCAGCTTTTCCGTGACGTTAAGCCGCAGATCGATTGTGTCATGCGTTTCTGAGAAGCGGTTAAGACGCTCCATCAGCCAGTTCATCATCAATACCTGAGAGGCGGTGACGACCACGACAGAACGTGCGCGACGTCCGCGCAGTTTGTTTAACCCGCTTTCCAGCTTGTCCAGGCCCTGCGTAATGTCCTGCAGCGCATCCTGAGCCTCATCCACCAGCGTCAGGCGCTCCTTACCCGACCGCGTACGGCGAAGCAGCGGGTGACCAACCCAGTCTTCGAGCGAACGAACAAGCTGGCCTACTGCGGCAGGCGTCACGCCAAGCTCTTGCGCTGCACCGGTAAAGCTGCCGTGACGGGCGGTCGCTTCAAAAGCATGTAGCCATTTAAGTCTGTTCAGGGAACGCATTGCAGGTACTCCGATTTATTCTTTCTTTCAGTATACCTGAGCGAAGAAGATTTTCTTTCCTGTGTCGCAATTTCTTCTCAGTCGTCAACCCTGGTGCAGGGTGGCATTCTGGATGCACACGATGAGGAGCGAGGCTTTTCATCAATGACAACCAAATGTTTTAAAAGAGGTTAGCGATGAACGCATCTTTTGCCGGTAAAAAGCTGTTAGTGGTCGGTGGTACAAGCGGTATGGGCTTCGAAACGGCGAAGCGGGTTCTGAAAAACGGTGGCAGCGTGGTGCTGGTGGGGAACCGCAAGGACAAAGCGGAGCAGGCTCGTCAGGCGCTGGCGGTCGACGGACCGGTATCCATCATCGTGGCTGACCTGATGAAAGAAGAGGGTATGCAGCACGTGATGAATACCATCAATGCTGAACACAAAGACATCAGCCTGCTGGTCAATGCCGCTGGCGTGTTCTTCCCGAAACCGTTTACTGAACATGAAGCGTCAGATTACGACATGTACATGAGCATCAACCGCGCGACCTTCTTCATCACCCGTGATGTGGTGCGCAATATGGTTGATGCCGGTATTAAAGGCTCCATCGTCAATATCGGCTCTATGTGGGCACAGCAGGCCATCGGGGCCACGCCGTCTTCCGCATATTCCATGGCGAAAGCCGGCCTGCATGCGTGGACCAAAAACCTGGCTATTGAGCTGGGCGGGAAAGGCATTCGCGTCAATGCCGTGTCTCCGGCCGTTGTTCACACGCCAATTTATGAAGGCTTCATCCCGAAAGACGATGTAAAAGAGGTGATGAACAGCTTCGACAGCTTCCATCCGATTGGCCGCGTGGGTACGCCGGGCGATGTGGCTGAAACGGTTGCCTTCCTGCTTTCTGACAAGACAGGCTGGGTCACCGGCGCAATCTGGGACATTGACGGCGGCGTCATGGCTGGCCGTAACGCCTAATACACCGCTCATCACAGGTGATACCGTGAATAAAACTTTTCGTGCTATGCAGGTTTCCTCGCCGGGCGTGCTTGAAATGGTCGTCAGACCGTTGCCCGAGCCGGGGCCCGAGGACGTACTGATTAAAATTGAGGTATGCGGGGTTTGTGGTGCCGATCTTCAGGATGCGGAGAAGGTACCGGAAGCGGGGCAGCCCGGGCGCATTCCGGGCCATGAAATTGTGGGCCACATTACCCGGAAAGGAGATGCAGTTCCCGGGATCTGGCACACCGGTCAGCGCGTGGGCGTCGGGCGTCTTGGGGGATATTGCCAGCATTGCCCGCCTTGCCGTAACGGGCTTTTTCACCTGTGTGAAAATCAGCTAACGCCGGGGCTGAGCTGTGACGGAGGTTACGCCGAGTATGTTGTTATCCGCCATACCGCGCTGATTGCCATTCCTTCAGCGCTCACTTCCGTTCACGCGGCCCCGATCTTGTGCGCCGGTACGGCAACCTTTAACGCGTTGCGTCAATCCGGTGCCAGCGCGGGAGACAGGGTGGCTATTCTCGGTATTGGTGGCTTAGGCCATATGGCGATTCAGTACGCCCGGAGGATGGGGTTTGAGGTTATCGTGATTGCGCGCGGCAGTGAAAAGGCGCATGACGCTTTACAGCTGGGCGCCCATCACTATATCGATGCGCAGATGGAAAACGCGGCGGAACGGCTGAGAGCGGAAGGCGGCGTCGAGATTATTGTGGCCACTGCCCCGGATGCAGACGCGGTTTCAGCGTTATTGCCAGCCCTGGCCCCCAGAGGAAAAGCGATCCTGTTGGGTGCCGGACGCACACCGTTGCAGGTCATGCCGGGTATGATGATTGGCGCGGAACGCACCCTGACAGGTTCATTTGTCAGCACCCCGTCGCAAACCGAACGCGCGCTGCGTTTCAGCCACCTCTTTCAGACGCTGCCAGTCACAGAGCTGATGCCCTTTGAACAGGCAAATGAGGCGCTCGACAGGTTACGGCAGGGAAAGGCGCGCTACCGGATAGTGCTTACGATGAACCCGGATAACTGATCGGCAGAAACACCGTCTGGCGGGGAGCCAGACGGTGGAGAGGTTACGCTTTACGCGTTGCCGCTTTCATTGCGCTCACAAACGTTTTCAGCTCAGCCAGCATTTGCTCTGGCTTGTCCACGTTCTTCTCAATGATTTTAACGATAGCGGAGCCTGAAATTGCACCGGCTGCGTTAGCGTCAATTGCCGCCGTGACCTGATCGGGAGATGAAATCCCAAAGCCCTGCAGCGGAGGAGCCGCGTGGTATTCAGCCAGCTTCTCGACCAGATGATGCAGAGGCAGCGCCGCTTTGTTCTCCGCGCCAGTTACACCCGCACGGGAGAGCAGGTAGGTATACCCGCGACCATAAGAGGCAATCTGGCGCAGCAGTTCATCATCGGCGTTTGGCGGGCAGATGAAGATAGGTGCCACGTTATGGCGCATCGCCGCCTGGCGGAACGGCGCAGATTCTTCAACCGGTACGTCTGCCACCAGCACCGAGTCAACGCCCACGCGCGCGCATTCTGCATAAAAGGTCTCAATACCGCGACTGAAGACCAGGTTGGCATACATCAACAGGCCAATCGGAATGGTCGGGTGCTTCTGGCGGATAGCGGCCAGCATCTCAAAACATTGCCCCGGGGTGACACCGGCCGCGAATGCCCGCAGCGTTGCGTTCTGGATAGTCGGGCCATCGGCCAGAGGATCGGAAAACGGAATACCCAGCTCCAGCGCGTCGGCACCGGCCTCAATCAGGGTGTCGATAATTTTCAGCGACTGCTCAGGACCCGGATCACCCAGCGTCACGAAGGGAACGAACGCGCCTTCCTGGCGAGATTTCAGTGCTGCAAATGCGTTATCGTAGCGTTCCATCAGATTTCCCCTCGTGCTTTCAAAATATCGTGAACGGTGAAGATGTCTTTATCACCGCGACCGGAAAGGTTAACCACCAGCAGTTGCTCTTTTTCCGGGTTCTCTTTCATCATTTTCAGCGCATGCGCCAGGGCGTGAGAGGACTCCAGGGCAGGAATGATCCCTTCGTGGCGACAGAGCGTTTTAAACGCCTCCAGGGCTTCGTCATCGGTAATGGAAACGTAGTCCGCACGACCGGTACTGTTCAGGAAGGCATGCTGAGGCCCAACGGAAGGGAAATCCAGGCCTGCCGAGATAGAGTATGACTCTTCAATCTGGCCGTCATCGGTCTGCATCATCGGCGCTTTCATACCGAAGTAGATCCCGACGCGACCATGTTTCAACGGTGCGCCGTGCTCACCGGTTTCAATCCCGTGGCCTGCAGGTTCAACGCCAATCAGCCCGACGCTGGTTTCGTCGATGAAATCAGCGAACATGCCGATAGCGTTAGAGCCACCGCCAACGCAGGCGATCACCGCATCCGGCAGGCGACCCTCTTTTTCCAGGATCTGCGCTTTGGTCTCTTCGCCAATCATGCGCTGGAATTCACGCACAATCGTCGGGAACGGGTGCGGGCCTGCAGCGGTGCCGAGCATATAGTGCGCGGTTTCATAGCTGCCAGACCAGTCGCGCAGCGCTTCGTTACACGCATCCTTCAGCGTCGCGGAGCCGCTGTGCACCGGGATCACTTCAGCGCCCATCAGACGCATACGGAATACGTTAGGTGACTGGCGCTCAACGTCTTTTGCGCCCATGTAAATGCGGCATTTCAGACCGAGAAGGGCGCTGGCAAGGGCTGATGCCACCCCGTGCTGGCCTGCGCCAGTTTCAGCGATGATTTCGGTTTTACCCATCCGTTTTGCAAGCAGCGCCTGACCCAACACCTGGTTGGTTTTATGCGCACCGCCGTGCAGCAAATCTTCACGCTTAAGATACAGCGTGGTTTTGGTGCCTTCGGTCAGGTTACGGCATTTCGTCAGGGCCGTTGGACGGCCAGCGTAGTTTTTCAGCAGGTCGGTAAACTCAGCCTGAAACGCCGGATCTTTCTGCGCGCTCACGAACGCTTCTTCCAGCTGGCGCAGGGCGGGCATCAGGATTTGCGGGACGTACATCCCGCCGAACTCACCAAAATAGGGGTTTAGTAATGTCGTCATCTTCTCTTCCTTAATATGCACGCAGAGTTTTAAATACCGAGGCCAGCTTACTGGCATCTTTGATGCCCGGTTGCGACTCTACGCCTGAATTGAAATCGAGGCCCGCGCAGCCCGCTTTGGCGGCTTCCACGCAGTTATCCGGGCTAAGTCCACCCGCCAGCAAAACATTGTCCAGCACTTCGCCGTGCAACAGGGACCAGTCAAAACGCTGTCCCGTGCCGCCCTGGCCGTTATCGAGTACGTATTTATCAACATGATTCAGGTTACGCTCAGGCAACCTGTCGCCCACGCTCTGCGCTTTCCAGATTTGCACCTGAGGTGCCAGCGCGCTGCGCAGGGCATCGATATAGGCCTGATCTTCGTTGCCATGAAGCTGCACTGCATGCAGAGATAACGCTTCGGCTTTTGCTACCACGTCGGCGATATCCGCGTTGCGAAAGACCCCCACATAGCTGAGTGGCGCTGCCGTCATCACCTGACGCGCCTGCGCTTCGGTCACCACGCGCGGGGAGGAGGCGACAAAAATCAGCCCGCCGTAAATCGCACCGGCTTCATACGCGGCCAGGGCATCCTCTTCACGGGTTAAGCCGCACACTTTGTTTTCACCCAAGAGTACACGGCGCACCGCGGCATTGAGATCGTCATGTTCCATCATTGCAGAACCAATCAGGAAACCGTTGGCGAAATGGCTCAGTTCGCGGACCTGAGCGTAGCTATTAATACCGGATTCACTGATCACGGTGACGCCAGAGCCCAGACGCGGCGCCAGCTGGCGCGTGCGGTTCAGGTCAATCGACAGGTCACGCAGATCGCGGTTGTTGATGCCGACCACTTTGGCTTTCAGCTCAATGGCGCGTTCCAGCTCCTCTTCGTTGCTCACTTCGGTCAGCACGCCCATGTTCAGACTGTGCGCGACTGCAGCGAGCTGGCGATACTGTTCGTCATCCAGCACTGAGAGCATCAGCAGGCAGGCATCGGCCTGGTAAAAGCGTGCCAGCCAGATCTGATACGGGTCGATAATAAAGTCTTTGCACAGGATCGGTTGTGGCGCGATCCCGCTGACAACGGGCAGGAAATCGAAGCTGCCCTGGAAATACTTCTCATCCGTCAGCACGGAGATAGCTGACGCATGATGTTTGTAGATACCGGCAATTCGCGCCGGATCGAAATCGTCACGGATAACGCCTTTCGACGGAGACGCTTTTTTGCACTCAAGAATAAACGCGGTGCGTGCGCCCTGCAGAGCATCATAGAAACGACGGCTGCTCGGGACAACGTCATTCTGGAAGCTGGCCAGCGGCTGCTGTGCTTTACGTGCTTCCACCCAGATGGCCTTATCGGCAACGATTTTCGCTAAAACGGTCTGCATTCTTTACCCTCTTGCCGCAAGTGCGGTAACGCGATCGTAAGCTGCACCTGAGCGCAGTACGTTCAGAACTTTTTGTGCGTTGGCTTTGAGGTCTTCCTCGCCGTGCAAACGCATCAGCATCGCGACGTTGGCAGCCACGGCGGCCTCGTGGGCGACCTCACCTTTACCTTGTAATAAGCGCGTCAGAATGTCACGGTTTTCTTCAGGCGTGCCGCCCGCCAGCGCTTCCTGATGGTAAGGCGTTAAACCAAAGTCGCTCGCCTCCAGCTGATAGCTCAGGATTTCACCGTCGCGAAGTTCGGCCACCAGCGTTGGCGCATGCAGCGACACTTCATCCATTCCCCCACTGTGAACCACCGCGGCACGTTGATAACCCAACACGCGCAGGGTCTCTGCAATCGGCAGAACCAGCTCCGGGCTGTAGACGCCAATCAGCGCCAGCGGCGGATGGGCCGGGTTGATCAGCGGGCCGAGCACGTTAAACAGCGTGCGGGTTTTAAGCTGCTGGCGAACCGGCATCGCATGGCGGAAACCGGTGTGATATTTCGGCGCAAACAGGAAGCAGACGCCCAGGTCGTCCAGGGCTTCACGCGAACGTTCGGCGTTCATCTCGAGATTGATGCCGAATGCGGCCAGCAGGTCCGACGATCCCGACCGGCTGGAGACGCTGCGGTTACCGTGCTTTGCCACTTTCAAACCACAGGCAGCCGCCACGAAGGCGCTGGCGGTGGAGATATTGATGCTGTTGCTGCCGTCACCACCGGTACCGACGATATCCGCAAACATGTAGTCCGGGCGCGGGAACGGGGCGGCATTTTCCAGCAGCGCCGTTGCCGCACCGGCAATTTCCTGCGGGCTTTCACCGCGAACTTTCATGCTCACCAGCGCGGCCGCCAGTTGTTCAGGCTTCAGTTCACCACGAACCACGGCGGAGAAGAGCTGGTGGCTCTCCTGCTGGCTCAGGGTCTGTGCCTGGTACAATTTTTCCAGAACAGGTTGCAGGGTGTTGGTCTGTTCCAGTTTCTGCAGCGCCCAGTCCAGGGTCTGTTCCAGCAGACGCGCGCCGTGAGAGGTGAGGATTGACTCCGGATGGAACTGCATCCCACAGACACGATCGGTATCGTGACGTACGGCCATCACCATGCCTTCGAACGAGGCGTTAATGGTCAGGCCAGCCGGGATGTTGCTGCCGACCAGCGAGTGGTAGCGCGCCACCGGCAGCGGATTCGGCAGCCCGGCAAACATCGCCTGACCGTCATGTTCAATGCTGGAGGCTTTACCGTGCAGGATTTCACCCGCCTGGCCGACGTATCCGCCATAGGCTTCAACAATCGCCTGATGCCCCAGGCAGATGCCGATAATAGGCAACTTGCCGCGCATACGGGTCAGAAGTTCAGGCATACAGCCCGCTTCACTGGGGGCGCCGGGGCCAGGAGAGAGCATCAGGACCGGGTTTTGCATGGTTGCCAGACGCTCAATCAGGGTTTGCGCCGGCACGTGGTTACGATAGATAACGACGTTGTGACCATTCGCACGCAGCTGATCTGCCAGGTTATAGGTAAAGGAGTCGATATTATCGAGCAGCAGAATGTCAGCCATCAGAAAATCTCCTGTGCATGGTGTGCGGTAGCGATGGCGCGCAATACCGCGCGAGCTTTATTGCGCGTTTCGTCAGCTTCAGACTGCGGAACAGAATCAAGAACCACCCCGGCGCCCGCCTGGACGGTGGCAATGCCGTCTTCAACATAGGCAGAGCGGATAACGATGCAGGTATCAAGGTCACCGTGCGCGGTGAAATAACCCACCGCACCGCCATAGCTGCCACGACGACGCCCTTCGGCGGCGGCGATAAGCTGCATCGCACGGACTTTCGGCGCACCGCTCAGGGTGCCCATATTCATGCAGGCGCGATAGGCGTGCAGCACGTCGAGGTCGTTGCGCAGTTCACCCACCACGCGGGAGACCAGGTGCATTACGAAGGAGTAACGGTCGACTTTCGTTAAGTCAGCCACATAGCGGCTGCCGGGAGTACAAATGCGGGCCAGATCGTTACGCGCCAGGTCAACCAGCATCAGGTGCTCGGAGAGCTCTTTGTGGTCGGTGCGCATTTCCAGTTCGATACGGCTGTCGAGATCGCGATCCAGAGAGCCATCGGCGCGACGCCCGCGCGGACGTGTACCGGCAATCGGGTAGATCTCGATCTGGCGGCTGGTGGCGTCGTATTTCAGGGAGCTTTCCGGTGACGCACCAAACAGGGTGAACTCGTTGTCCTGCATAAAGAACATATACGGGCTTGGGTTGCTCTTTTTCAGCACGTCATAGGCCGCCAGCGGCGACGGGCAGGGCAGTGAGAAACGACGGGACGGGACGACCTGGAAAATTTCCCCGGCGCGAATCGCCTTTTGCATCTGACGCACCACGGCACCGTACTGATCGTCGGTCTGGTTAACCTCACAGGTCATCTTCTCTACATGCTGAACCGGCAGTGCGGGTGGCGCTTCGGTCATTTGCTGTTGCAGCTGAGCAATGCGCTGCTCAAGACGTGTTTTCTCGGTCACGGATGGCGTGAACAGACTCGCCTGAATACGGGTGTATTTTTTCTGATGGTCGATCACCAGCAGGGTCTCGGCCAGGTAGAAGCAGTAGTCAGGGCAGCGGTTGCCCTGTTCGGTTTCCGGCAGGTCTTCGAAACCGGCGACCAGATCGTAAGCAAACAGCCCGCCAAAGAACATCGCTTCGCGTTCATCTTCTGGTACCGAGACCAGGTTTTGCAGCAGGCGGAAGGCATCGAAGACTGACAAAGAACAGAGGCGTGCATCTTCGTCCAGCAGTTGGCTGACCGGCGGGAAATGCAGTATCCGCACTTCCGGGTGACGTTCATTCTCGATGCCCGCTGGCAGGGAGGCGTCCAGCAGTGGCAGCAGCGCGGCACCGTTCTCAGAGAGCGCCTTAATCGTGACAGTGTCACCCAGCGCGGTAATGCGCAAGGCGCTGTCGACCAGCAGCAGGCTCTTAAGATCGTCTTTACTGTCAATATCCGCGGATTCCAGCAGCAACGTTGCCGGACGCGCACCGCAGACCTGATGAAACAGCGCGGTTGGGTTGTGGCGATAGACCGCCTCGCAGGTCAGCAATTCGAGGTGTGGTTTGGCTGTTTGCATTATGTTGTTCTCATTTATTCTGTTCAAAAAAAAGCCCGCTTAGTCGCGGGCTGGGTATCTGTTTGCATTTTGCAGACGTGTGACACTGCCCGATAATCAGGATGTGCGCCACCAACCGTGCAGAGTGAAATGTGCTGTCATTTTCAGATACCTTTCTCGTGTGAACTTGCGTACTAGTTAACTAGTTCGATGACAAGTTGTCAACCCTTGATTTCAGAATTTCGCGCCAAGCCGTTATCATAGGGGTTTCGGATGTCTTTAACCTGCTATGGGAAGTGCTTTGAGCGATACCACCTACGCCGTAATTTATGATTTACACAGCCATACTCAGGCCTCTGATGGCCTGCTGACACCCGAAGCCCTGGTTCATCGCGCCGTTGAAATGCGTGTTGGCACGCTGGCGATAACCGATCACGATACGACAGATGCTATTCCCGCGGCGCGCGCTGAGATTGCCCGCAGCGGACTGGCGCTGAATCTGGTGCCCGGCGTCGAAATTTCGACAGTCTGGGAAAATCACGAAATTCACATTGTTGGCCTCAATATCGATATTGAACATCCGGCAATGCGTGCGTTTTTGCAAGAACAAAAATCGCGCCGCAACGAACGCGCCGAAATGATTGGTGAGCGACTGGAAAAAGCGCATATTCCCGGAGCGCTGGAAGGTGCACAGAAACTGGCAAACGGTGGGGCGGTGACGCGCGGCCATTTTGCCCGTTTTCTGGTTGAGGCGGGCAAAGCCACAACGATGGCGGACGTGTTTAAAAAATATCTGGCACGCGGGAAAACCGGTTACGTTCCGCCACAGTGGTGTACAATAAAACAAGCTATTGATGTCATTCATCATTCTGGCGGTAAGGCCGTGCTCGCCCATCCGGGGCGGTATAATCTTTCTGCTAAGTGGCTGAAAAGACTGCTGGCGCACTTTGCCGAATGTGGCGGTGAGGCGATGGAAGTCGCCCAGTGTCAGCAGGCGCCCAATGAGCGTGCGCAGCTCGCAACCTACGCGCGTCAGTTCGGTCTGCTGGGTTCGCAGGGGTCGGATTTCCATCAGCCCTGTGCGTGGATCGAGCTGGGACGCAAGCTCTGGTTGCCCGCAGGCGTTGAGCCCGTCTGGCAGCTGTGGGAACAGCCGCAGAAAATTGAAGAGAGGGAAGTATGAGTCAGTTTTTCTATATTCATCCGGATAACCCGCAGCCACGCTTAATTAATCAGGCCGTGGAGATCGTTCGCAAAGGCGGCGTGATTGTCTACCCGACCGATTCTGGCTATGCGCTGGGCTGTAAAATTGAAGACAAAGGGGCGATGGAGCGCATTTGCCGCATTCGTCAGCTGCCGGACGGCCATAACTTTACCCTGATGTGCCGCGATCTTTCTGAACTGTCGACCTACGCGTATGTCGATAACGTGGCGTTTCGTCTGATCAAAAATAACACGCCGGGCAACTACACCTTTATTCTTAAAGGAACCAAGGAAGTGCCGCGCCGACTGTTACAGGAAAAGCGTAAAACCATCGGGATGCGCGTACCGTCCAACCCGATTGCGCAGGCGCTGCTGGAAACCCTCGGCGAGCCGATGCTTTCGACCTCTTTAATGTTGCCTGGCAGCGAGTTCACCGAATCCGATCCCGAAGAGATTAAAGACCGTCTGGAAAAGGTGGTCGAGTTGATTATTCATGGCGGCTACCTTGGTCAGCAGCCAACCACCGTTGTTGACTTAACCGAAGATGCGCCAGAAGTGATTCGTGAAGGCGTGGGTGATGTTAAGCCTTTCTTGTAAGGGTGTAAGCAGATATACTACGCGGCCATCAAAGCAGGGCTGAGCCCTCTTTTGACCTGATTCGACGCCTGTGAAGGCGACACCTGAGGAAGCTCAATGAGCGAGAAGTTACAGAAAGTGCTGGCGCGTGCCGGCCACGGTTCACGCCGTGAAATCGAAGCCATTATTGAAGCGGGTCGCGTGAGTGTGGACGGTAAAATCGCCACGCTGGGTGACCGCGTAGAAATCGTACCGGGATTGAAGATCCGCATCGACGGTCATCTTATCTCCGTGAAAGAGTCCGCTGAGCAGATTTGCCGCGTGCTGGCGTATTACAAGCCAGAAGGCGAGCTGTGTACGCGCAACGACCCTGAAGGTCGCCCGACGGTGTTTGACCGTCTGCCTAAACTGCGCGGCGCTCGCTGGATTGCCGTGGGTCGTCTGGACGTGAATACCTGCGGCCTGCTGCTGTTTACCACTGATGGTGAACTGGCAAACCGTCTGATGCACCCTAGCCGTGAAGTGGAACGCGAATACGCCGTGCGTGTCTTCGGCCAGGTTGATGAGAATAAACTGCGCGATCTGTCACGCGGCGTTCAGCTGGAAGACGGTCCTGCGGCATTTAAAACCATCAAATTCACCGGTGGCGAAGGCATTAACCAGTGGTACAACGTTACCCTGACTGAAGGCCGTAACCGCGAAGTGCGTCGTCTTTGGGAAGCGGTAGGTGTGCAGGTGAGCCGTCTGATCCGTGTCCGTTATGGCGACATCCTGCTGCCAAAAGGTCTGCCACGGGGTGGTTATACCGAGCTGGATCTGACACAGACTAACTACCTGCGTGAACTGGTTGGCCTGACGCCAGAAACCACCTCTAAAGTGGCGGTGGAGAAAGATCGTCGTCGTATGAAGGCGAATCAGATCCGTCGTGCGGTGAAACGCCATAGCCAGGTGAGCAGCAACCGCCGCTCTGGCAGCCGTAACAACAACGGTTAACATAAAAGCCCGGTGAAGATCACCGGGCTTTTTTCTTAGTAATCAATACCGATTTGTGCTTTGATTCCCGCGTCAAACGCGTGTTTGACCGGACGCAGTTCGCTGACGGTATCAGCAAGCTCCAGTATTTCCCGATGACAGCCACGCCCCGTGACGATAACCGTCTGGTGCGCCGGGCGTTGTTGTAACGCCTCCAGTACCGCATCCAGCGGGAGATAGTCGTAGGCCACCATATAGGTTATCTCATCCAGCAGAACCATATTCAGGGCGGGGTCTGCCAGCATTCTTTTGGCGTGCTCCCAGACTGCAAGACAAGCTGCAGTATCGGTTTCCCGGTTCTGCGTATCCCATGTAAAACCTGTCGCCATCACCTGAAATTCAACGCCATGCGGTTCAAGCAGATTACGTTCGCCGTTCGGCCATTCGCCTTTGATGAACTGAATGACGCCCACTTTCTGCCCGTGACCGACAGCACGCGTGGCGGTGCCAAATGCCGCGGTAGTTTTACCTTTGCCGTTACCGGTAAAGACGATAATTATCCCGCGCTCGTCCTGTGCGGCCGCAACGCGCGCATCGACCTGTTCCTTCAGACGCTGCTGGCGTTGTTGATGGCGTTCTTCACTCATTGCGAAATCCCTGGTTTACGGCCCGGCTGGGCATCGAAGGTCATCCCCGTTTTACGACGACTGTCGTCGCCCATCAGCCAGAGATAGAGCGGCATAATGTCTGCGGGTGTTTTCAGTTTCTGCGGGTCTTCCGACGGGAAGGCGCTGGCGCGCATTTTGGTGCGCGTTCCACCCGGGTTAATGCAATTTACGCGCAGATGGCGGCTTTGATACTCCTCCGCCAGCACCTGCATCATCCCTTCAGTCGCGAATTTCGAGACGGCATATGCCCCCCAGTTGGCTCGACCTTCGCGGCCTACGCTTGAGGAGGTAAAGACCAGCGAGCCGGACTCGGATTTAAGTAATAAAGGAAGCAATGCCTGCGTCAGGAAAAACGTGCCGTTGACGTTGACCTGCATCACCTGCTGCCAGATATCGGGATCCTGTTCATCCATAGGACGGACTTCTCCCAGCAAACCCGCATTGTGCAGGACACCGTCCAGCCGCGGATAGTGGGCGCTAATACGGTGAGCAAGCTCCTGGCACACCGCTGGCGTGCAGGTGAGTAAATCGAGGGTATACCACGGGGCCGGAATGCCGCCTGCCGCCTCTATTTCCTGCGCGACGCTTTTCAGTTTCTCTTCATTACGACCAATAAGAATAACGCTCGCGCCATAGTCAGCGTAGGTCAGGGCCGCCTCGCGACCAATTCCGTCGCTGGCACCGGTGACCAGAATGATGCGATTTTGCAGCAGATTTTTTTGCGGTTGATAATGCACGGGGACTCCTCTGGCGCGCAGTGACGCAATGACGCCTTCTTTATGACTTTTCGGCTTTATGCCCGAATTAGCATGAGAATTCAATCAGTCTACAGGAGGCATTACTGTAAAATTAACAATTTGCAAATATTTAAACCCCCATGAGGGGATTCCTGAAGCAGGCTCGCAGAGGTAATGTCACGAGCGAGACGCATGGGCAGGGCTGTTGTACACTGCCGTGAAAGAATCGTGGTTAAACAAGGTGGAACGCGTGGAATTACTTTCTCAGTATGGGTTGTTTTTGGCCAAAATCGCAACGGTGGTGATTGCCATTGCGGTGATTGCCGTTCTGATTGTAAACCTGACGCAGCGTAAGCGTCAGCGTGGGGAGTTACGCATTACCCGCCTGAGTGAGCAGTATAAAGAGATGCAGGAAGATATGTCTCTGTCGCTGCTCGATAGCCATCAACAGAAGCAGTGGCTTAAAGCGCAGAAGAAAAAGCATAAACAGGAAGCCAAAGCGGCAAAAGCGAAAGCCAAGCTCAATGCACCGCAGGATGAGGCAAAGCCACGCGTCTATGTGCTCGACTTTAAAGGCAGCATGGATGCGCATGAAGTTTCTTCTTTGCGCGAAGAGGTCACTGCCGTTCTTGCCGTGGCAAAACCGCAGGATCAGGTGGTGGTGCGTCTTGAAAGCCCGGGCGGTGTGGTACACGGTTACGGACTGGCTGCGTCACAGCTGCAGCGCCTGCGTGAAAAACAGATCCCGCTGACCGTTGCGGTGGATAAAGTCGCGGCGAGCGGTGGCTACATGATGGCCTGCGTCGCGGATAAAATTGTGGCGGCACCGTTTTCTATTATTGGTTCAATCGGTGTGGTTGCGCAAATCCCTAACTTTAACCGCTTCCTCAAAAACAAAGAGATCGACATTGAACTGCACACGGCCGGGCAGTACAAACGCACTCTGACGCTGCTGGGGGAAAACACGGAAGAAGGGCGTCAGAAATTCCGTGAAGATCTCAATGAAACGCACCACCTCTTTAAAGACTTTGTGCACCGCATGCGCCCATCGCTCGATATTGAGCAGGTCGCGACGGGGGAGCACTGGTACGGTATCCAGGCCCAGGAGAAAGGACTGGTAGATGAAGTGGGCACCAGCGATGACCTGCTGCTGAACCTGATGGATGGCCGTGAGCTGGTGGGCGTGCGCTTTACGCAGCGCAAGCGTCTGCTCGATCGCTTTACCAACAGTGCGGCAGAAAGTGCCGATCGGCTGTTGCTCCGCTGGCTACAGCGCGGACAAAAACCGTTGCTGTAAACAAAAACGCGAGGCTCAGGCCTCGCGTTTAGCATTAATCAACCAGGTGATATTTCTCTGAAAGCGTATGCGCCAGGTGTTTAAACATGTTGAACACGGCGGTGCTTTTCGGGGTAGGTAGCCCCTGTTCGTCAAGGAAGTATTCGCCGCTGAAAACCAGCACGCCATTACGCTGTTCTACGCCGGTGGCTTCAATGCCCGCCAGAGTATCTTCATGATCACGGATAAGCTTGTTTGCTTCGATAAGCAGAGAGACTCGGTCAATTGGTTGGGTCGTATTGTGCATAATCCACTCCTTAAACAGTGACAATAGTCTACGCCGAGGGCGCTTTGGGGGCAAATTTTCCCTGTAATCTTAGGGGATAAGGCGCAGGAGCCTGGCTGGCGTGATTTGCTTTTGCATGCTAATAAAGTTGCGTAACGGATTTTATCAGGTAGAGTGTGCGCTTTCGTCATTCTGGCAACAGAATTGCTTGACATTCGACCGGTAATTCGTCACGAATCATATGAGGCGTGAGAAAAATACCCGAAAACTCAATCACCTGGGCGTCATTTCTCTGACGTTCGGTAAGACAAAGGGGTTGATATCCCCTGACGCAGTCGCAATATCAATGACGCGTCGTCAGTGGAAGGGAAATCAACGTGCGGCGTATTCCTGGAAGAATTAAATTAGGTAAAGGTGAATATGGGTAAAGCTCTCGTCATCGTTGAGTCCCCGGCAAAAGCCAAAACGATCAATAAGTATCTGGGTAATGACTACGTGGTTAAGTCCAGCGTGGGTCATATCCGCGATTTGCCGACCAGTGGCTCAGCCAGCAAAAAGAGCGCAGACTCTACCTCCACCAAAGGGGCTAAAAAGCCTAAAAAGGATGAACGTAGCGCGCTTGTCAACCGCATGGGTGTTAACCCATGGCACAACTGGGATGCACAATACGAAGTGCTGCCCGGGAAAGAAAAAGTTGTTAATGAGCTGAAACAGCTTGCTGAAAAAGCAGACCACATCTATCTCGCAACCGACCTTGACCGCGAAGGGGAAGCCATTGCGTGGCACCTGCGGGAAGTGATCGGTGGTGATGACAAACGCTACAGCCGTGTAGTGTTTAACGAAATTACGAAGAATGCGATTCGTCAGGCGTTTGAAAAGCCGGGCGAACTGAACATTGACCGTGTAAACGCGCAGCAGGCACGTCGCTTTATGGACCGTGTTGTAGGCTACATGGTGTCTCCACTGCTGTGGAAAAAGATTGCCCGTGGTCTGTCCGCAGGCCGTGTGCAATCCGTTGCCGTGCGTCTCGTTGTTGAGCGTGAACGCGAAATTAAAGCGTTTGTGCCAGAAGAGTTCTGGGAAGTCGACGCGAATGTCACCACGCCGGGCGGGGATGCTCTGCCGCTGCAGGTGAGCCATCAGAACGACAAGCCTTTCCGTCCTGAAAACCGTGACCAGACCATGGCCGCGGTGGCGTTGCTGGAAAAAGCACGCTATCAGGTTCTGGAGCGTGAAGACAAACCGACCAGCAGTAAGCCTGGCGCACCGTTTATTACCTCTACGCTGCAACAGGCCGCAAGCACGCGTCTGGGTTATGGCGTGAAGAAAACCATGATGATGGCCCAGCGCTTGTATGAAGCGGGTTACATCACCTACATGCGTACCGACTCGACTAACCTGAGTCAGGATGCGGTTAACATGGTGCGCGGCTATATCGGTGACAATTTCGGTAAGAAATACCTGCCGGAAAGCGCTAACCAGTACGCCAGCAAAGAGAACTCACAGGAAGCGCACGAAGCCATTCGTCCTTCTGACGTCTCTGTGTTAGCGGAATCCCTGAAGGATATGGAAGCCGACGCCCAGAAGCTGTACCAGCTTATCTGGCGTCAGTTCGTCGCGTGTCAAATGACACCCGCGCAGTACGATTCCACTACGCTTACCGTCAGTGCGGGTGATTTCCGTCTGAAAGCGCGTGGCCGTATCCTGCGTTTCGACGGCTGGACGAAAGTCATGCCTGCACTGCGTAAAGGCGACGAAGACCGAACGCTGCCCGCGGTGAACAAAGGGGATGAACTCTCTCTGGTTGACCTTGTGCCAGCTCAGCACTTTACCAAGCCGCCTGCGCGCTTTAGCGAAGCATCGCTGGTAAAAGAGCTGGAGAAACGCGGTATTGGTCGTCCGTCAACCTATGCGTCAATCATTTCGACCATTCAGGATCGTGGTTATGTGCGTGTTGAAAACCGCCGTTTCTACGCTGAAAAAATGGGTGAGATCGTAACCGACCGTCTGGAAGCCAACTTCCGCGAGTTGATGAACTACGACTTTACCGCACAGATGGAAGACAGCCTTGACCAGGTTGCCAGCCATCAGGCGGAATGGAAGAAAGTGCTCGACAGCTTCTTCAGCGACTTTACCAACCAGCTTGAAAAAGCGGAGAAAGATCCTGAAGAGGGCGGCATGCTGCCTAACCAGATGGTACTGACCAGCATCGATTGCCCAACCTGTGGCCGTAAGATGGGGATCCGTACTGCGACAACAGGCGTCTTCCTCGGTTGCTCTGGCTATGCGTTATCGCCGAAAGAGCGCTGCAAAACCACCATCAACCTGGTACCTGAGAACGAAGTTCTTAACGTGCTGGAAGGTGACGATGCAGAAACCAATGCCCTGCGTGCCAAACGTCGTTGTAAGAAATGTGGCACGGCGATGGACAGCTACCTGATCGATCCGAAACGTAAATTGCACGTCTGCGGGAATAACCCAACGTGTGATGGTTATGAGATCGAAGAGGGTGAGTTCCGCATCAAAGGCTATGACGGCCCTATCGTTGAGTGCGAGAAGTGTGGCTCGGAAATGCACCTGAAAATGGGGCGTTTCGGGAAATACATGGCGTGCACCAACGACGAGTGTAAGAACACCCGTAAGATTCTGCGTAACGGTGAAGTCGCGCCGCCGAAGGAAGATCCGGTTCCGCTGCCAGAATTGCCGTGTGAGAAGTCTGACGCCTATTTCGTGCTGCGTGACGGTGCTGCCGGGGTATTCCTCGCGGCCAACACCTTCCCGAAATCGCGTGAAACCCGCGCGCCGCTGGTGGAAGAGCTGCATCGCTTCCGCGACCGTCTGCCTGAGAAACTGCGTTATCTGGCCGATGCGCCACAGCAGGATCCTGAAGGGAATAAAACGGTGGTACGTTTTAGCCGTAAAACAAAACAGCAGTACGTTGCGGCTGAGAAAGAGGGTAAAGCGACCGGCTGGTCCGCCTTCTTTGTCGACGGAAAATGGGTTGAAGGCAAGAAATAATCTTCCCTTACCGTAACTTACCTGTAAAAGGGCCGGACTTCCGGCCCTTTTTTATTACCTTGTTATTATTTTTTGTTCCGTACTATACAGTCAGGCTATAAATGATATAGTGGTTATAGTTAACCCTTTTCTTATTATCAAATCGTCTTAAGCGATTGACCGCGTGCGCTAAATCGGATGGTCTGGCATGAAATTACAGCAGCTTCGTTATATCGTTGAGGTGGTGAATCACAACCTCAACGTCTCTTCTACCGCTGAGGGGTTATATACCTCGCAACCGGGCATCAGCAAACAGGTTCGTATGCTGGAGGACGAATTAGGTATCCAGATTTTCGCTCGCAGCGGTAAGCACCTCACGCAGGTGACACCCGCCGGGCAGGAAATCATTCGTATTGCCCGGGAAGTCCTCTCCAAAGTTGACGCTATTAAGTCCGTGGCGGGTGAACATACCTGGCCGGATAAAGGCTCGCTTTATATTGCCACAACGCATACTCAGGCGCGTTATGCGCTGCCAGGCGTTATTAAGGGCTTTATAGAACGTTATCCGCGCGTCTCTTTGCATATGCATCAGGGCTCGCCCACGCAAATCGCTGAAGCGGTTTCAAAGGGCAACGCGGACTTTGCCATCGCGACAGAAGCGCTTCACCTGTATGACGATCTGGTTATGCTACCGTGCTACCACTGGAACCGTTCTATCGTAGTGACCCCGGATCATCCGCTGGCGGGGAAAGGGTCGGTGACTATTGAAGAGCTGGCGCAATATCCTTTAGTGACATACACCTTCGGCTTCACCGGACGCTCTGAGCTTGATACGGCCTTTAACCGGGCGGGATTAACGCCGCGCATTGTCTTTACCGCCACGGATGCTGATGTCATTAAAACCTATGTGCGGCTTGGCCTGGGCGTTGGGGTGATTGCCAGCATGGCCGTCGACCCGGTTTCAGACCCGGATTTGGTTCGTCTTGATGCGCACGATATTTTCAGCCACAGCACGACCAAAATTGGTTTCCGTCGCAGCACCTTCCTGCGCAGCTATATGTATGATTTTATTCAACGCTTTGCCCCGCATTTAACGCGTGACGTGGTCGATACGGCGGTTGCATTACGTTCAAATGAAGATATTGAAGAGATGTTTAAAGACATCAAACTTCCGGCAAAATAATCACTCCCGGTATCTTTCCCTCACGGAAAGATACCGAATTAACTCCTTAAAGCTAAATCATAATTATCATCATCTACCTTTTCCCTGCCATATAATGTCATTACCCATTTAATCTGTATGGTTTTAATGTCGTGAATTGGCGACAAAAGTAGAAACTAATTTACGGCTACGCAAATATTTCTTTTCAATTATTTATTTCTGGTCAAAAGATTGAATATTTCCCACCAATTGATGCGTAAATTCACTGGCTTTTCGGCTAAAGTTTCTTTAGGATTTATCTCAACAGATGATTAATTGTACCAATTGTTTGGTCCTAAATGATAAGCGATATCGATTGTATGAGGTTAGCAATGCCTTCAGGAAGTGAAGAACCGCAAAGGGATCCTGCGCTCAAGCGTAAAGCCTGGCTGGCGGTCTTTCTCGTCTCCGCCCTGTTTTGGGTAGTGGTTGCTCTCCTTGCCTGGAAATATTGGGGTTGAATATGGCAGTGACGGTACGTACAGAAACGGTAAAACAGATGTGTCAGCATCGTGACAGTGGTCACAAAGGACGCAAAGCACCTGCGACCGTTGTCCCCGCGTCCTGGAAACTGACGCCACAGCAGCAAGCCTTTATTGATGTGTTCGCAGAAGACGAACCCAAAAAACAATAATTTAGTTAATTGCGTAATGATGCAAATAGTCTGAATAAAGACTCTGCACCTTTGTACTCTTTAATAAATACACATCAGCAATATAGAACTGAGGGCAAACCTCGGAGCCTTTTTAAAAATAATGCCTGGTGTACCCTATGATGAATAACATGATGTCTCACAAATACTGGTCATGGCTCGGCGTTTTTTCTGTGTCGATCCTGTTCTGGTCTCAGCTCATCTGGCTGGCCTTCCTGTAAATCCAAAACCTCGCTGCGGCGGGGTTTTTTGTTTTCGCACTTTACTGGACCATTCCTAAATTTATCAATTCGGGTTGTTATCAAAACGTTACGACATCTTTGTGTTATCTTTAATTACAGCCCTGATGATTGTCAGGACATCTCTGTAATTAAGGAGGAGCTTATGTCGTTAACCCTACGCGAAGCCAGTAAGGACACATTACAGGCAGAAAACAAAACCTGGCATTACTATAGCCTGCCACTGGCTGCCAGAACGCTTGGGGACATTTCGCGTTTACCCAAGTCCTTGAAAGTTTTGCTGGAAAACCTCTTACGCTGGCAGGATGGCGATTCCGTCACCCTCGAGGATATCCAGGCGCTGGCGGGGTGGCTGAAGAGTGCCCATGCCGACAGAGAAATAGCCTATCGCCCGGCGAGGGTCCTGATGCAGGACTTTACCGGTGTTCCTGCCGTGGTTGATTTAGCCGCCATGCGCGAAGCCGTTAAGCGCCTCGGGGGCGATACGGCAAAAGTGAATCCGCTTTCTCCCGTTGACCTCGTGATTGACCACTCCGTGACCGTTGACCACTTTGGTAATGATGACGCTTTTGGTGAAAACGTACGTCTGGAGATGGAACGTAACCACGAGCGCTATGTCTTCCTGAAATGGGGGCAACAGGCGTTCAGCCGCTTTAGCGTGGTTCCGCCTGGAACCGGTATTTGCCATCAGGTTAACCTCGAATATCTGGGCAAAGCCGTCTGGAGTGAATTGCAGGATAAAGAGTGGGTGGCTTATCCGGATACGCTGGTCGGGACGGATTCACATACCACCATGATTAACGGCCTCGGTGTGCTGGGGTGGGGCGTCGGGGGTATTGAAGCGGAAGCGGCTATGCTTGGTCAGCCGGTGTCGATGCTCATTCCTGATGTGGTGGGCTTCAAACTCACCGGTAAGCTGTCGGAAGGCATTACCGCCACCGACCTGGTGTTGACCGTCACCCAGATGCTGCGTAAGCATGGCGTGGTGGGTAAATTTGTTGAATTCTACGGTGACGGGCTGGATTCGCTGCCGCTGGCCGATCGCGCCACGATCGCCAATATGGCGCCGGAATATGGCGCGACCTGTGGCTTCTTCCCCATCGATGACGTCACGCTGGAATATATGCGCCTGAGTGGTCGCAGTGAAGAGCAGGTCGCGCTGGTCGAGGCCTACACTAAAGCGCAGGGGATGTGGCGAAACCCGGTTGATGAGCCAGTATTTACCAGCACGCTTGAGCTGGATATGGGAAGCGTCGAGGCGAGCCTTGCCGGGCCAAAACGCCCGCAGGATCGGGTCGCGTTACCGGACGTACCGAAAGCTTTTGCCGCCAGCAATGAACTGGAAGTTAATGTCGCGAAAAAAGATCACCGTCCAATAGACTATGTCCTGAACGGACATCAGTATCAACTTCCGGATGGCGCGGTGGTTATTGCCGCTATCACCTCCTGCACCAACACCTCGAACCCAAGCGTTTTGATGGCCGCGGGACTGTTGGCCAAAAAAGCCGTTGAGCTTGGCCTGAAACCGCAGCCGTGGGTTAAGGCTTCGTTGGCCCCGGGCTCTAAAGTGGTTTCAGATTACCTGGCGCAGGCAAAACTCACCCCGTACCTTGACGAGCTGGGCTTTAACCTCGTGGGTTACGGATGTACTACCTGTATCGGTAACTCCGGTCCGCTGCCTGAGCCGATTGAAACGGCGATCAAGCAGGGCGATCTTACCGTGGGTGCGGTTCTTTCCGGTAACCGCAACTTTGAAGGGCGTATTCATCCGCTGGTGAAAACCAACTGGCTGGCCTCGCCGCCGCTGGTTGTGGCTTACGCGCTGGCGGGAAACATGAATATCAATCTCACGACAGACCCGATTGGTCACGATCGCAAGAACGAGCCTGTTTACCTGAAAGATATCTGGCCGTCTTCACGCGACATCGCGCGAGCCGTTGAAAAGGTCTCAACCGAAATGTTCCGCAAAGAGTATGCGGAAGTGTTTGAAGGCACGCCGGAATGGAAAACAATTAACGTCGTGGGCTCGGATACCTATGGCTGGCAGGATGATTCGACCTATATTCGTCTGTCACCGTTCTTCGATGACATGCTGGCTGAACCTGCTCCGCTTAAGGATATCCACGGGGCGCGTATTCTGGCGATGCTGGGCGATTCCGTTACCACGGACCACATCTCGCCGGCGGGCAGTATCAAAGCCGACAGTCCGGCAGGCCGCTATCTGCAAAGCCGTGGGGTGGAACGCCGGGACTTCAACTCCTACGGATCGCGTCGTGGTAACCACGAAGTGATGATGCGCGGGACGTTTGCCAACATCCGCATCCGCAACGAAATGGTTCCAGGCGTGGAAGGGGGCATGACGCGTCATTTACCTGGCACGGAAGTGGTTTCGATTTATGATGCCGCCGTCAAATACCAGCAAGAAGGCACGCCGCTGGCGGTGATTGCCGGTAAAGAGTATGGCTCCGGCTCCAGTCGAGACTGGGCAGCGAAAGGTCCGCGCCTGCTTGGGGTTCGCGTGGTCATTGCCGAATCTTTCGAGCGTATTCACCGTTCGAATCTTATCGGGATGGGGATCCTGCCGCTAGAGTTCCCGCAAGGCGTCACCCGCAAAACGCTGGGACTGACCGGGGAAGAGCAGATTGATATTAGTGGTCTGCAAAACCTGCAGCCGGGTAAAGCGGTTCCGGTGACGTTAACGCGAGCAGACGGTAAAACGGAAGTGCTTGAATGCCGGTGTCGCATTGATACGGCAACCGAGCTGACCTACTACCAGAACGACGGCATATTACATTACGTGATTCGTAAAATGCTGGATTGACGCAGTCAGCCCGGCTCGCGATGGCGATGCCGGGCATCTCGCGATCACTCGCTCAGGAGGTGACCCATTTTGGCGGCTTTGGTATCAAGATAGTGGGCATTTTTCGGGTTACGGCCGACAATCAGCGGAACACGTTCGACGATATTGATCCCCGCTTCGGTCAGGATTTCCACCTTTTTCGGGTTATTGGTCAGCAGACGGACCTCATCTACCCCAAGAAGCTTGAACATATCGGCGCACAGGGTAAAGTCGCGCTCATCGGCAGCAAACCCGAGCTGGTGGTTCGCTTCAACCGTATCGTATCCCTGATCCTGCAGCGCGTAGGCGCGGATTTTATTCAGCAGGCCAATATTACGACCTTCCTGACGGTGATAAAGCAGCACCCCACGACCTTCTTCAGCGATATGAGAAAGGGCGGCTTCAAGCTGGAAACCGCAATCACAGCGCAGGCTGAACAAGGCATCGCCAGTCAGACACTCCGAATGTACGCGAGAGAGTACCGGCGTCTGTCCTGAAATGTCACCGAACACCAGCGCGACATGATCCTGTCCGGTTGCCAGTTCTTCAAATCCCACCATCAGGAAATCGCCCCATGGGGTTGGCAGTTTGGCTTCTGCCACACGTTTAAGCTGCATGTGATTCTCCAGAGTAGGCTGACACGTTTCGTGCCTTTCGCCTGTTTGGCTTTCTGTATCTGTTCATTTTGCCACAAGCTCAGCACGTTCGCCTAATGGGCGCCATGCTATATGGACGTTAAACGCACGATCCGACATATCCACCCAACAGATGAATTTCAGTTATGATTGTGGTGCTTAGCGAAAAAGGAGAAGACATGCTTTCAATCGCCAGACGTACGGCAGCAGGTGCGGCCATTCTACTTATTATGCCGCTGGCCGTATGGGTCTCAGGCTGGATGTGGCAGCCGGGGCAGAACGCCACATGGCTGAAAACATTATACTGGATAACGGAGACGGTCACCCAGCCGTGGGGAATTATCACGCATGTGATCCTTTGCGCCTGGTTTCTGTGGTGTTTGCGCTTTCGTCTGCGTGCGGCGCTGATGCTCTTTGCGATACTCGGTGGGGCGATCCTCATCGGACAGGGCGTGAAGTCCTGGGTTAAAGATCATGTCCAGGAGCCGCGTCCTTTTGTCGTCTGGCTGGAAAAAGCGCACCATGTTCCGGTGGATGAGTTCTACAATTTAAAACGTAAAGATCGTGGTGCGCTGGTCAAAGAACAGCTTGCGGAACAGCAGGATATCCCGAAGTTCTTACGTAAACACTGGCAAAAAGAGACCGGGTTTGCTTTTCCTTCCGGCCATACCATGTTTGCCGCCAGCTGGGCGTTACTGGGTGTAGGGCTGCTTTGGCCACGGCGACGTACTGTCACGATCGCGATTTTACTGGTCTGGGCCACAGGGGTGATGGGCAGTCGTTTGCTGCTGGGTATGCACTGGCCGCGGGATTTGGTGGTGGCTACGCTGATCTCATGGCTGCTTGTGACGCTGGCAACATGGCTTGCTGAACGCATCTGCGGTCCGTTAACGCCACCGCCTGTCGAGGAAGAAGAGATCGCCGAAAGGGACCAAAGCGACGCCTGACGGTTGATATTCCGTGTTTTGCCCATAAATCCATGACTGGCGCGTCACTTTTTCCGTTTCGCGCCCGTCACTAAAATGGTAGTTTATAAGGCTGATTGCGGTGAGTTGAACACACTTTATTCGCTTGAACCACATAACGGGAAGTAATGTGAAATATTTACTCATTTTCTTACTGGTATTGGCGATTTTTGTCATTTCAGTCACATTGGGTGCACAAAACGATCAACAGGTGACGTTTAACTATCTGCTGGCGCAGGGCGAGTATCGTGTATCGAGCCTTCTGGCGGTTTTATTCGCCGCGGGCTTTGCGATTGGCTGGCTGGTATGCGGTCTTTTCTGGTTGAAAGTTCGTGTTTCACTTGCGCGCGCTGAACGTAAAATTAAACGACTCGAACATCAAATTGCGCCTGCGTCCGACATTCCGGAAAGCTCTGGTGTGCCGGTCGTCAAGGAATAATCGACTATGCTGGAGTTGTTGTTTCTGCTTTTGCCTGTAGCCGCAGCCTATGGCTGGTATATGGGCCGCAGAAGTGCGCAACAAACAAAACAGGATGAGGCTAACCGACTCTCCCGCGACTACGTTGCTGGGGTGAATTTCCTCCTGAGCAATCAACAGGACAAAGCAGTAGACCTGTTCCTCGATATGCTCAAAGAGGATACGGGCACCGTTGAAGCGCATCTCACCCTGGGAAACCTGTTCCGCTCGCGCGGCGAGGTTGACCGCGCCATTCGTATTCACCAGACCCTTATGGAAAGCGCCTCGTTGACCTACGATCAACGCCTGCTGGCGGTACAACAGCTGGGCCGTGATTACATGGCGGCGGGGCTGTACGACCGTGCAGAAGACATGTTCTCGCAGCTGGTGGATGAAACGGATTTCCGCGTCAGCGCCTTGCAGCAGCTGCTGCAGATTTATCAGGCCACCAGTGACTGGCAGAAAGCCATTGATACGGCCGAGCGTCTGGTGAAGCTGGGCAAAGATAAGCAGCGAGTTGAGATAGCCCACTTCTACTGTGAACTGGCCCTTCAGCAAATGGGCAACGACGACATGGACAAAGCCATGGCGTTGCTTAAAAAGGGTGCCGCCGCTGACCGTAACAGTGCGCGTATCTCCATCATGATGGGGCGCGTCTTTATGGCGAACGGCGACTATGCCAAAGCTGTAGAGAGCCTGTTGCGGGTTATTGACCAGGATAAAGAGCTGGTCAGTGAAACCCTCGACATGCTGCAAACCTGCTATCAACAACTGGATAAGCAGGATGAATGGGTGGCGTTCCTGCGACGTTGCGTGGAAGAGAACACCGGCGCGACTGCCGAACTGATGCTCTCGGACGTGGTTGAGCAGTATGAGGGCAGTGATACCGCGCAGGTCTATATTACGCGTCAGCTGCAACGTCATCCGACCATGCGGGTTTTCCATAAGCTGATGGACTACCACCTCAACGATGCAGAGGAAGGGCGCGCCAAAGAGAGCCTGATGGTACTGCGCGACATGGTAGGCGAGCAGGTACGAAGCAAACCGCGCTATCGTTGCCAGAAGTGTGGGTTTACGGCGTATACGCTGTACTGGCACTGTCCTTCATGCCGGGCATGGTCGACCATCAAGCCAATCCGAGGCCTTGATGGGCAGTAATTTTTAAAAACGATCTATTTTAGTTACAACATACTGATGGGTTTTCAGAACCCATCGAGTCCGTGCGGTTTGCCGGCCACGCAGGAGAGTAAATCGATCCTGTCAATTTGCAGCGCTGGCAGGTAGAATGCTCGCCGTTTATCTGTTCCGCGCCGCTGCGCGCCCATAGACGAAAAGGGCTGGTCATGACGTCTGTTACTTCCTCCGCTTCCCGCGTAATTACTGATTCTCCTGTTGTTGTTGCGCTTGATTACAATAAACGTGACGCGGCACTGGCCTTTGTCGACGGTATAGACCCTCGCGACTGCCGTCTGAAAGTTGGCAAAGAGATGTTCACGCTGTTTGGACCGCAAATCGTACGCGACCTGCAACAGCGCGGTTTTGACGTTTTCCTCGACCTTAAATTCCATGATATCCCGAATACCACCGCGCACGCCGTGGCTGCTGCTGCAGAACTGGGGGTGTGGATGGTCAATGTGCATGCATCGGGTGGGGCAAGAATGATGACCGCAGCCCGTGAAGCGCTCCTGCCGTTCGGCAGCGATGCACCGTTACTGATTGCCGTAACCGTACTGACCAGTATGGATGAGAGTGATTTACGCGATCTCGGCGTGACGTTGTCACCTGCTGAGCATGCAGAGCGTCTCGCGCGCCTGACGCAAAATTGCGGGCTTGATGGTGTCGTTTGTTCCGCGCAGGAAGCCGTGCGTTTCAAATCAGAACTGGGCCAGGCTTTCAAACTTGTTACCCCAGGTATCCGCCCGGCCGGCAGCGAGGCAGGCGATCAGCGTCGTATTATGACGCCTGAACAGGCGCTGGCGGCAGGGGTAGACTATATGGTCATCGGGCGTCCTGTGACGCAGTCTGCTAACCCGTCAGAGACGCTCAAGGCGATCAACGCATCACTGAAAAAGGGGGCATAATGACTGATTCAAACAGTCGTCTGGTCTACTCAACAGAAAGTGGGCGTATAGACGAACCAAAAGCGAAAGCCGAGCGCCCGAAGGGGGACGGTATTGTTCGTATCCAGCGTCAAACCAGTGGACGCAAAGGTAAGGGCGTATGCCTTATCTCCGGCATTGATCTTGACGACGCGGAACTGGTTAAGCTGGCCGCCGATCTGAAAAAGAAATGTGGCTGCGGTGGTGCCGTGAAAGACGGCATTATCGAAATCCAGGGCGATAAACGTGATTTAATTAAATCCCTGCTCGAAGCCAAAGGCATGAAAGTGAAACTGGCGGGCGGCTAAAATAGATGAGCCACGGCATTTGCCGTGGCTCTTTTTTTTACGTGCGTAAGTCAGACCTGAAATGCGTTCTAATATCGCAGTACCGGTGGAGGCTTATTTAATAATTATTTGCCGACCTGGTGACCGATAATACCACCGACAGCAGCGCCACCTAATGTACCCAGCGTACTACCATCTGTTAATACCGCACCGCCCAGAGCACCAGCACCGGCACCAATTGCGGTGTTGCGGTCACGTTTAGACCAGTTAGAGCAAGCGCTCAGGGACATTGCTACAGTGATTGCCAGAACAGCGGCGGCTAATTTTTTGCTGGTTAAGGTCATAATACTTTCTCCTGAATTATCGATTCACGGAAAGAGCTACGCTTTAAGTATAGACGAATTGAATACTTAAAAACTGTTTTCCGTGAAAGCTGGTCGCGCAGGCGTTACGTAATCACGCAGGTGATAGTCACTTCCTGTTATATCGCTAACATTAATTTTACGACTTTAAGGCGGGTTAAACAGGTAAAAACTCTTAAAGGAGGGTTAGGAATCATCTCAGACAGTAGGGACATAGGCGCCCGACATTCGGGCGCTTAAAGGACTCAGGGCGACTTTTTAATAATATTGACGATAAGACCGTCATCTTCCAGTTTAATACGATGCTCATCGCTCAAACGTTCGTCGGTAATTACACGGCTAAAGCGAGAGACTGGCCCCATGGTATAAGGGTGAACGGCGCCAAATTTTGAGCTATCAGTCAGCACAATGGCCTCACACTCTTTTTCCAGCACCGCATTCACCACATCAGAACGCATCATATCGCGGCCGGTGAAGCCCGTTTCTGGCTGCCAGCCATCAATACCAATAAAGGCCTTACTGAAATGGACCTGCTGAACATACTGGCGGGTCAGGGGGCCAACCATGCTTTCGCTTTTTTTCTGGTAAATGCCGCCCAGCAGGATCACCTCGCAGCGGGTCTCTTTGAGCAGATGCGCGATATAGCTACTGACCGTGATGATAGTAACGTCTTTCTGTTCGGCAAGCGTGCGCGCCAGTAAGGCATTGCTACTGCCGTTTTCGATAAACACCGTCTCACCATTGTTGACTAAAGACGCGGCAAACTCCGCCAGCTCACGCTTCAGGGCGTAGTTGTTCATCATGCGCGTCTCAACGTCCTCGCTATCGAGCGGGACCGCATACCCATGCGCACGACGCAGGTAGCTCTGTTTCTCCAGCAGGTTAAGATCCTGGCGGATGGTGACTTCTGAAACGCCGGTGGTTTTAGCGAGATCGACTACGCTGACGCGTCCCTGGTCAATGACCATCTGCAAAATGATTTGTTGTCGGGAATTCATAGCATCCAATTAATAAAGCGAAACAGGTTCGAAAACAGCAGGATCAAACTTCCCACGGCGCTTTTGGCTGTCCGTTCTCAGGCGCGTTTTCAGCACCCTTCTGAGCAAGAAGTTCAGACTTCAGGATCTCCAGATTACGGATCGCCGAGTGATAATCGCCTGCCACCAGGATATCCAGCACGGTATCAATACGTTGTGCTACAGCTTGTGCATCAATAGTAGACATAATCTCACCCCAGGTGCGAAAAGGTAATATTTTCAATGATGCAGAAAATGGGATCAAAAGAGAAGGGAAAAAATGCAATAACTAAATCACATAAATGAAAGTGATAAATTTATTCCCCCACATGCTGCGGGCTTAATGAGTGGATTAGTCTAAAACTGCGCGCAAGGCGCTTTTTCTGTGAGGAATTAGACTATGACAGTTATCAACCAGCCTACCTGCACCCTGTTTACCGATACTGAACGTTTCACACAGTTGTCAGCCTACTACGAGGAAGAGCGGCACACCATCTGGATGATGCTGCGGGCGCAACCTCGTCCTTGTTTTAATCATGCGTTAATTGAGGAGATCATGAACCTCTCCTGGCTGGTTCGCCAGTCCGGATATCTGGTCGATTTTTGGGTAACCGGGTCACTGGTTCCTGAAATGTACAATGCGGGAGGCGATTTACAGTTCTTCGTAGAGTGCATTCAAAATGGACGGCGTGAAGCGTTACGCGCGTATGCACGTGCCTGCGTCGACTGTGTCCACGCAGCGTCGCGGGGGTTTGATACGGGCGCGGTCTCTCTGGCGATGGTTGAAGGCAGCGCGCTAGGCGGTGGGTTTGAGGCTGCGCTGGCACACCATTTTGTTCTCTCTCAGCGCGATGCCCGTCTGGGCTTCCCGGAAATTGCCTTCAACCTGTTCCCGGGCATGGGGGCATATTCGCTGGTCGCACGTCGGGCAGGGATGAAGCTGGCGGAAGAACTCATCTACAAGGGGGAGTCGCATACGGCAGAATGGTACGAACAACATGGATTGGTCGATGTGCTGTTTGAGCCCGGGCAGAGCTACGTCTCCGTCAGAACCTTCATCGACACGCTGCGGCCGAAGCTGAACGGGGTAAGGGCGATGTTGCGCGCCCGAACCCGGGTACTGCAACTGCCGCGCAGTGAACTGATGGATATCACGGAAGACTGGGTTGATGCGGCGTTTTGCCTCGAGCCAAAAGATATCGCTTATATGGAGCGTCTGGTGATGCTGCAAAACCGCCATCATGGGGCATTACGCAAAGCCAGTTAACGTTGTTTTCGCGACTGATATCGCTTTAGCCATCGCTCGAATGCGGCAGCGGGCATTGGCTTAGCGAAGAGAAAGCCCTGCCGTTCGTTGACGCCGTTCTTGGTCAGAAAGGCGTCTTCTTTCGCGCTCTCGACCCCTTCAGCAATGACCTGCAGGTTTAAGGCCTGTGCCACCGCGACGATGGCCCGCACCAGAGACTGGGAGATCGATTGTTTATGAATATCCCTGACGAAGGATTGATCGAGTTTAATGGCGTCGATAGGGAACCGCGCCAGCTGCGACAGAGACGAGTAGCCGGTGCCGAAATCATCAAGATGAATTTGCGCGCCAAGTTTGCTGAACTGCTGGATCACAGAGAGCGCCAGCTCTTCGTTTTCGATAAGGCAGCTTTCCGTGAGTTCAACGTCGATAGGGCAGTATTCAAAATCCAGATCCTTCAGCGCCTGCTTTAAATCGCTGAAAATGGTCTGGTCGGCCAGCTGACGTGCGGAGACGTTGACCGCCACGCGCAGATTAATCCCCTTATCGCGCCATTTAGCCACCTGGCGCACCACATCAAGCATCACCCAGCGGCCCAGCGGGACAATCAATCCCGACTCCTCGGCATAAGAGATAAACTCCAGTGGCGGGATCAAACCGCGTTCCGGCGACTGCCAGCGCACCAGCGCTTCAAGACTTCGGATTTCCCCCCGCCAGGTAATTTTAGGCTGGTAGTGAATCAGAAGTTGATCGTTATCCAGCGCTTTACGCAGGTTGGTATCCAGCCAGAGATATTCAAATACGCGCTGGTTCATCTCAGGTGAGAAGACGCAGAACTTGCCCCGGCCATTCTCTTTCGCCGTGTACATGGCGGTATCGGCATTACGGATGACGCTTTCCCTGTCGTTACCGTGCTGGGGCGCGAGGGCGATACCGAGCGAGCAACCGGTGTAAATTTCTATCAGGCCGATTCTGAACGGCTGGCGCAGACGGGTTAAGATCCGCGACGCCATCGCTTCCAGAGAGCCCTGAGAGGTAACTGTGGCCATGACAATAAACTCATCACCGCCAAGTCGTGCCAGCACCTGACCGTCATCCAGACAGCTCAGAATGGCCAGAGCGACAGCCTGCAATAGCTGGTCGCCAAACATATGCCCGTAGGCATCGTTGACCTTTTTAAAGTTATCCAGGTCGAGATACACCACGCCTACCTGCGTTTCACCGCGGCTGGCGATGGCATCTGAAATCAGTTCGTGGATCGCGTTACGGTTTGGTAAACCGGTAATGGTGTCGGTATTGGCCAGCACGCGCAGACGCTCCTGGGCGCGGCGCTCTTCAGTAATGTCGGTGCCGGAACAGATAAGGAAAATTTCATTTTTGCCGCTGCCGCTATGAACAAACTTGTTTCTGAACAAAAACAGTCGTTGCCCTTTACGCGTTTTGATCCAGCGTTCGACCTCGTAGGAGCTGCCGTTGCGAAAAAAACCGGTGATATTGCGCTTTGAAGCTGCCGCTTCGCTCCGGCTCATAAACAGCTTGAACACGTTCTGGCCAATAACTTCTTGTTCTTTCAGACCGGTATATTCTTCACTCAGCCGGTTAAAACGCTGAATATTGCCGTTATGATCGAGAATAACGATGACGGAGTTGGCTTCAGAGACAACCTGTTCAGCAAAAGAGAGGCCCTGAGCCAGGTCACGAGCCACGGAGGGCGTATCGTTCCACGCTGACGCGGTGCCGGCCCATTCATTTCGGGTTATTTTGCGCCCCACAAGATGAACCGGGACATCTTCGCCGTACAACGAGAGCGTCATGGAGATGCTGGAGGTAATGACGGTTAACTGGCGGATAAGTTCGGCTTGTTCATCATCCAGCGCCACCACCTCAGTCACATCGGCATTTTCGCTGGCGGCAAGGTGCAGAGCATTGCTGTCAGCTGTCATTCGCCACCAGGGGCTATGCGTACCCATGTAACGAAACAGCAAATTCTGCTCCAGATCGTCCATCATGTTTTCTCCCGCAGCTGCTCATTAGCGCACAAATTATTCATTTGCCGTCGACTTTTCCGTTGTGAAACAGCGGCAACCCCAAAATGAACGTCGTGTTTTTTCCCGGTTTTCTTATAAAAAACGCGTCTGGCGAAAAGGGTATTTATTGTATAAAAATTCACGTAACCGAATATAACGGCACTCTTTTACTGTAGATAATTATGGCAATTTTGGGCGGGAAGACGCTGAAAATAGTACGAAAAAATAATGATTTTGCGGCGGGGGTTCAAAAGAAAAATTGTCGGCGCTTCCCGAAGGGAAACGGCCGACAATTTAAGCGGTTATCAGGCGACCGGGCGCGCGATAACGCTGCGGGTTTCCATGCGAACTTCAGCGATGTTTACGTCAATCACGTCTGTGACTTTGTAAACTGTTTCGCCTTTGATTTGCACAGTACCATTTTCCTGGCTGCAGACCAGTTCGTCACGGACGGCATGCAGGAACGGGGCAGGGATAAAGGCGACGGCACCGTTATCCACCAGGCGAACGCGCATACCGCCCCGGCTGATATCAATGATTTCTGCGGCGAAGCGAGTATCTGTACCCGCTTTATCCTGCAGGTAGCGTGCGTACAGCCAGTCTCCCACGTCACGTTCCGCCATACGGTTCAGGCGACGTCGTTCGGCCATCTGCAGGGTGGTGTCATTTTGCGGACGCGCAATGGACTCACCCTTAATGATCGCCTTCAGCAGACGGTGGTTGACCATGTCACCATACTTACGAATAGGTGACGTCCAGGTCGCGTAGGCTTCCAGGCCGAGGCCAAAGTGTGGACCCGGCTCGGTGCTGATTTCAGCAAAGGACTGGAAACGACGGATACGGCTGTCGAGGAAACCGGATGGCTGTGCATCCAGCTCGCGGCGCAGCTTACAGAAGCCCTGCAGCGTCAGCACTTCTTCAGGGTCAACGTGCACATCGTGGTTCTTCAGCAGGGCCGCCAGCGCTTCGGTATTGGCCGGATCAAAACCGGAGTGGACGTTGTAAATACCAAAGCCCAGCTTGTCACGCAGGACGCGAGCGGCACAAATGTTGGCAGAAATCATCGCTTCTTCAACAATGCGGTTCGCAATGCGACGCGGTTCGGCCACGATATTCAGCACTTCACCTTTTTCACCCAGGACAAAGCGATAGTCCGGACGATCCTTAAAGACCAGCGCATGGGTTTTACGCCACTCGCCGCGGTTCAGACAAATGCGGTGCAGCAGGCGGATCTGTGCGGCAATCGCGTCTGATTCCGGTTTCCAGGTGCCGGTATTCTCAAGCCAGTCGGAAACATTGTCGTAGGCCAGCTTGGCTTTCGATTCGATGGTTGCGGCAAAAAATTCAATATCGTCTTCGATCGCGCCATCGGCGGCGATGGTCATGCGGCAGGCAAGGACCGGACGCACTTCATTTGGACGCAGTGAGCAGAGGTCATCTGACAGTTCGCGCGGCAACATGGGGATGTTGAAGCCCGGCAGGTAGTTAGTGAACGATCGGACTTTTGCCATATCGTCCAGCTTGCTGCCTTCAACGATCCAGGCGGTGGGATCGGCAATGGCGACGGTCAAATGCAATTTGCCATCAGCGCTCTCTTCCGCATACAGCGCATCATCCATATCTTCTGTGCTGGCGCTGTCGATAGTGACAAACTCCAGGGCAGTGAGGTCGCGACGCGTCAGGCCTTCGTCCTGCATTTCAGTCGCTACGCCGTCTGGCGCTTCTTTCTCAAGATTATGGCGTGCAAGCGTCACCCACCATGGCACGAAATGGTCGTCGCCAAAGGTGATGAACTGGGTCAGTTCTGCATAAAAGCCACGATCGCCTTTCAGAGGATGACGGCGCATTTCTGCTACGGCCCAGTCACCTTCTTTGAAATCATGCTCAACACCACGGGCGGCGCGGCAAGGAATGGCATCTTTCAGCAGGGGATGATCCGGCACGATAGAAAGACGATCGTCTTTTCGCTGGACCTTGCCCACGAAGCGGGTCAGGAACGGTTCGATCAGTTCTTCCGGCTCGGCGGACTCACGTTCCTTTTCGGTATGAATGACGGCCGTAATGCGGTCGCCATGCATCACTTTCTTCATCTGCGGTGGCGGAATGAAGTAGCTTTTCTGCGCATCAACTTCAAGGAAGCCAAAGCCCTTTTCCGTGGCTTTTACGACCCCTTCTGCACGCGGCGTCTGGGAATGCAGTTGCTGTTTAAGCTGCGCTAGCAGCGGGTTGTCCTGAAACATAATGTTCTATTTTCGTAGCCATTGAGCGGCTGACAGTTTTACGCGATTCTCACTGTCACAGCAAGCGGTCTTTGGGTAATTAGTATGGTTATTCCCCTTTGCCAAACGCGACTTTCAGGCGTTCAAGCCAGCCATCCATCGCGCTCCGGGTGAGCAGTTTTATCGCCCGTACCGCAGGCAGTCCTTGTTCAGTGAGCGGGGTGAACTGTGCGGCACTGAAGCGGTCCGGAGAACGCGTCAACAAGTCGATTGCCGCCGAAAGCGCCGGCGAATCAAGAGAAATATCATCATGGCTGTTTACCAGGATCTCACCCGTCAGGTCGAGCAGGATGGGCTCATGGCTGAGTACCGGCGTCAGCGCTTCAAGGGCGGGTTCGGCCTGCCAGCGGGAAAGCGATTCAAGCTGATGCGCGCTGGCATAACGCAGTTCAACGACAGGTAAAAGCGCCACCCAGGACTCAGGAGCAGCTGGCAGCGTGTGCGGCTGAATATGATGGCCGGGCAGCCAGCGTACAGGATGCCCCAGCAGGGCCTGAAAGACGGCCACCACGCGTGCCTGAAAACCGATAAAGCCGATAATCTGATTAATAAGCACCATGTCGTAGGTTGTCAGGCCCACCTCATCAAGCTGCTGCTGTGCTTTATCATCGATGACATCAGGTGAGCTGGCGAGCTGACGGGCGTACTGGGTGATTTGTGCCAGGCGGCGGTTACTTTCGCGTGAGGAGTCAGGGCCGGGAAGCGGGGCGAGGAGGGCGGCATAGTGGTTACACAACCGTTGGACGCCACAGGCCTGCGCGACCGTTAATGCAGTACTCAATCTGTCGTAGGCGCTGAGCGTATGCAGCCGGTTAACGGAGATTGAGAGCGGAAACAACAGGTGGCATAAGGTTCTGGCAGGGGTGAGCCAGCCAGTACAGGCGGCGACAATCTCGTCAGGTAGGGCTAAATCGAGCAAAAAACGATCGTCGACGTTAGCGGCTTCGGGCACCAGAGGCAGAACATCCGTCTGCGCGTGGTTTGACTGGGTTTCGTGGTACCAGTGGCCTTTGCCGGAAAAACGGCGTTGTTCCATGGGCGTTCCTTGATCTCAAAATGGCGATCAATATCCTGGCGTAAGGCAGATGTGGGGAAAAATATTGTTAGGTGATAACAAATAGCTGAACGGAATAACGACGGGGTCGGGCGGAGGAAGGAAAACTCTCTTCCCGTGAGGGAAGAGAGTCACAGCTTATTTAATTTCCAGCTCGTTCATTGCAGCGATGTTGAAGCCGCCGTCAACGTGAACCACTTCGCCGGAGATACCCGCGGAAAGGTCAGAGCACAGGAACGCTGCAGAGTTACCCACATCTTCAATGGTAACGGTACGACGAATCGGCGTAACCGCTTCGCAGTGCGCCAGCATTTTACGGAAATCTTTGATACCGGAAGCTGCCAGGGTACGGATTGGACCCGCGGAGATAGCGTTCACACGCACACCTTCTGGACCCATCGCGTTCGCCATGTAGCGGACGTTTGCTTCCAGAGACGCTTTAGCCAGACCCATAACGTTGTAGTTAGGGATAGCACGTTCTGCGCCCAGATAGGACAGGGTCAGCAGAGCTGCGCCTGGGTTCAGCATTGCACGGCAAGATTTAGCCATTGCCACGAAGCTGTAGGAGCTGATGTCGTGAGCGATTTTGAAGCCATCACGGGTTACCGCGTTCACGTAGTCGCCGTCCAGCTGATCGCCAGGAGCGAAGCCGATGGAGTGAACGAAACCGTCGAATTTCGGCCATGCTTTTGCCAGTTCAGCAAACATGCCATCGATGCTTTCGTCTTGTGCAACGTCGCATTCCAGAACAAGGCTGGAACCCAGCTGCGCGGCAAACTCTTCTACACGGCCTTTCAGCTTGTCGTTCTGGTAGGTGAACGCCAGCTCAGCGCCTTCGCGATGCATAGCCTGTGCGATGCCGTATGCGATGGACAGTTTGCTGGCAACGCCAGTTACCAGAATGCGCTTACCGGAAAGAAAACCCATAGATTTAATCCTTATATTCATTGCTTATTTTTTGCCTTGTAAATCATAGCATTACAGGCAACATTTCAAAGTCATTCGAAATTAGCTCGAAATTATATCCCACTCAGTGCCCCTTGTGTCACGCTATTTCTCGCTCAAAGCCCGTGACGTATGTCATGGAAGGGGGTGAGCGAACGCGTTATCACGCTGTTTCACAGGCATCCGTCCATTATATCACTGCGCGACCGGTTCGCCTCATCCAACCAGAGGCGGGCGTTTTTGCGCAAAATGATCCGTTCAGTGGATTTAACGTATTACAATCCAGTTAGAGTCAAAACATGAAAGAAATCATTAACAAACACGTTATAGACTGGGTTGAAGATAATATTTTATCTCTGGAGCATATCGATCGGCTGGTCGTAAAAACGGGTTACAGCAGAAGGACGCTCGAAATCTGGTTTAAACACCAATTCCACCAGTCGCTGGGTGAGTATATGCTCAGGAGACGAATGAGCTATGCCGCGTCTTTATTAAGGATGACGTCGCTGCCGGTCACCGAAATCGCTCACATTTTTCAGTATCATAGTGGACAGGGTTTTGCCCGCGCGTTTAAGAAATTAACCGGGAAAACACCGTCTCAATATCGAAGCGATGAAATATGGGACTTCCAGCGTTACCATCCTTCACTGTTATTAGAAGGGCTCCGTAAACCTGACGTGAAGATTTGTCGGCTGGCGAGGACGTTTTCCTATAACGATACCCTGACGGAATATGATCATATTTTTAATCCTGCGATACAGGATGTGACCAAAAGACTGAGAAAACTTTTGCTTGATCATCGTGGGGAGGTAAAAGAAATCCCCATCAGGGGACGGCGTCCAGAAGGCCTGGATAAAAGCCGGGAAAACATGGCTGAAGTCATAATTGATTATCTGTCACCGGATAATACGTCGCACCAAAAACAGGAATATCATTTTTCCGGTAAATATGCCGTTATGCGGTATGACGGTACCTGGAGCGCCTACGGTAAGCTCAGCAAAAAGAACTATTTGTGGGTAATGTCTTATCATCAATTCAGGCTGCGTAATGAAACCCATTTAATGACGCTCCATTCCTGCTCCGAAGATAAGGTCGTATTTGATATTTATATACCCATAGTCTGAGTCTGGCACCGTCTCGTAATTAAAACGAATCAGTCAGTACGGGCTCTCATCTCTGAGCCCTGACGCTATATATTCCTCGCAAAACAGATGTTTTACAAATGGAGTTGTGAACGATGAAAGAAGAATTGTATCGATTCGATGATGATGATATCGACTCAATTGCCTATTCCGTCGCATTTAGCGAATGGCTCGGTATCGATAATCTGCAGGATTGTGCCCTGACAAGAATTTCGGAGGAGGACAGGGGGAATATGAGCGAAAGTTAGAGGAGCCTCGCCATTTCTTTCAATATGCTTCAGGGGAGGAGTATTTTTCACATTTTCTTTTACAGAATAAAACGCATCACTAAGTTTAACATATACGGATATATGGAATGCATGCATGAGGATTGCACAGTTATTAGTTAAGACGTTAATTGTCGGAACGGTTTCTTTTCCTTACGCGACGGTGTCGGCCATGACACCAGCGGAACATAGTCAGTATGACGCTCTGATTATCGAGGCGAGAAAAGGCAATACGGAACCAGCCTTGTCCTGGTTTTCAGGCCACCATCGGCTTGATGAGTCTCAGGTCGCCGACTGGATGCAAATCGCCCTGTGGGCCGGTAAAGATAATGAGGTTATCAACGTCTATTCACAATACAAACATCATACGTTACCGGCGAGGGCCTATTCAGCGCTGGCGATAGCCTATCGCAACAAGCAGGTAAGAGTGATCTCACTGGTGAGTAAAGCGCAGTAGGGAATATCCCGGTTCGGTACGACATCGACCGGGATAATCCACTTCAACAGACTGAGGTCGGTTAACTGAAGCATCTGAAAAGAGGGTGGCAAGCCTGACCGGTTTGCCCCTCGATGTTAAGCAGAGAATGGTGTAAATCGCTCTGCCGTTTCACGTCTTTTATTTATGCGGTATTAATGAACATGAATAACATTACGTTGGCTGAGAAAATGATCGTGCTGTCCGGTGCGCTGCTGTTTGCACTGATGATCGCGGTGAACTCCTTTTTTGTTAATGATAATCCAGGTTTCAGGGTACCCATGACAACCTATTTGATCGTCATGATTGCGCTATTTTTTCTGGATACCATTATCTCTATTTTTATCCAGATGCAGTATGCGTCTGACCGATCTCATTTATCCCTGTTAATCCTGAGCATGGCGTTTCTGAGCGGTCTCATCTATTTCATAGAAACGATTATCGTCATTCAGCTTCCTGAAGACGCAGGGTTAACCCATACGCTAAAAACTAACGATACGGCGGTATTTTATTTTTTCCGCCAGTTAAGTTTTATTTTTTTGCTGGGGCTTGCTGTATGGGTGGAGAAACACACGGCACGACGACGGTTCACATTACGGAATAAGGTCTGGCTGGCGCTAATATCGTTAATCCCCCTGGTTATGTTCCCGGTGCTGGCCCATGCTTTGAGCAGCTACAATCCAACCTGGACATTAACGATAGCCGCGTATCGCCCTGATCAGTATCATCCTGTCTGGGATGTCCGCTACGTTAACGCTCTGATAGTTCTCTGGTCGGCCCTGGCCTGCTACATGACTTACGTGACACGCTTTTCATCTGGCGTCTGGAACAGCATCATCGTGGTGTGCCTTTCTGCGATCACCTATAACTTTTTCCTGCTCTTACTCGATACGTATAACCTGTCGCTCTGGTATATCAGCCGGGCGGTAGAAGTGTTCAGTAAACTATTTGTTATCTGTACCTTACTGTTACATGTCTTCAGCTTGCTGAGATTTTTTGGCGATCGGGTTAACCGCGATCCCCTTACGCAGATCTTCAACCGCAAGTATTTTTTTGAGGCACTTCAGCGGCTCCGCATGCTCAGAACAGAAAAGGGCACCAGCATTATGATGCTGGATATCGATAACTTTAAGACCATTAATGACACCTGGGGACATCCTGTGGGGGACCGCGTCATTCTGGCGGTCGTGGATATTATTAAAGACAGTATTCGTGATAATGACGTCTTTGCCAGACTGGGAGGTGAAGAGTTTGGCCTGCTGTTGCCCGACACGGACAGGAGTATGGCCGTAGTCGTCGCAGAACGTATTCGCAAGAATGTTGAGCAACGCACCGGGCAGGGTAACCTGTACGCGGTGCCCCTGACGGTAACGTTAAGTATTGGCGTGTGCTCAGCCATTCAGGAAAACGTCAACAGTAGCGATATCATTCGTGATGTGGATGAAGCACTGTATGAGGCCAAGCACGGTGGTAAAAACAGAACCGTGTGCAGACAGGCCGCAGGGGCGGTCTGAACCGGCGTTGCGCGCCTCCCGCGGTGTGATTTACGCGCAAGAAAAAACGGGGTTATAACACAGGGATGTAAATATCAAAGTTAACGCGCTCATCGCTGCAGGCGTTAAAACGCATTAAATGAATGCCATCGCGCAACGTCAGGCGGTTCGTCACCATTGCCTTAACAAACGCAATTTTGTTATAGGCGCTATAACATTCCCAGCTGCCTTCAAAGGACATTTTTGCATATTTTCCGGTAAGTAAAAGTGTGTCTTTCTTTGTTGTTTTAGTGCTGTCTAAACAATATGAAATTAAGACTTCTACCAGATAGGAACGGCTTTTACCCAGACGTTCTGGTCGGCGCGGCACTATGGCAAGCTGTTGGATCCGATCGCGATTCTCAAGCAGGAGTTTTTTGATTTTTTTAGTGACATCGTGCACCGCAGTATCAAAAAGATGATCGTGCTCTATAATCTCATGGGTATACGGAAAAATCTCATTGAGTTCACAGAGTGTTATTTCGGGTGTTTTAAGATCGTCTAATAAAAATGAGGGCTGAAGGATATCAAAATCCCACTCTTTTGCATTTCTGTATTCAGAAGGGGTGAGTCCCGACATCTTTTTAAAGGCTCTTGAAAACCCCTGGCTGCTTTGGTAGTGAAATAAATAAGCAATGTCCGTAACGGGAAGCGACGTCATTCTGAGCATGATGGCTGCAAGGCTCAGCCTTCTCCTTAGGATGTACTCACCTAAAGAGAGGTGATATTTCTCTTTAAACCATGTTTCCATGGTTCTTCTGCTATACCCGGTATCTTTAACCAATTGATCAATATGTAAAATAGAAAAATTATTTTCCTCTACCCAGGTGAGAATATATTTACTAATACTTTCTTTCATTCGATATCTACAGCGTGTGGCGTCATGACGTAATTAATAAATTGCCGGTGGGGCTTATGCCAAATACTTGCTTTATTGCGGTGGGATTCTGGCAATGACCTTAATTTCAAAATCAAAGCCCGCAAGCCAGTTTACCCCCACGGCCGTCCAGTTCGGATAAGGGGGGCGGGGGAACGCTAATTTTTTGGCTTCCATGATGGTTGAAAACTGATTTTCTGGATCGGTATGAAACGTCGTCACGTCGATCACATCATCAAACGTACATCCCGCGGCAGAAAGCGTAGCCTGGAGATTATCAAAAGCCAGTTGTACCTGAGCGCCGAAATCCGTTTCAGGTGTGCCGTCGCTGCGGCTTCCAACCTGGCCTGAGACAAATAACAGATCGCCAGAGCGAATGGCAGCAGAATAGCCATGTTCTTCATAGAGGGCATGACGATTAGCGGGAAATACAGGTTCACGTGGGTGCATGGCATTTCCTTTTCGATTGGGGGTATTGTTGAGATCACGCGGTCGTATTAACATACGCGGCGTATGTCAAAATCTAAACCACATACGCCACGTATGTCAAACGGAAAAACACCACGTAACCAAGGACGTCTTATGGCTGCAAAAAGCCGTGCCGAAACGGCCCAGGAAAATCGCGAAAAAATGATTCAGGCAGGGCGCAAAGCTTTTGCCGAGAAAGGCTATGCCGCAGCCTCCATGGATGAACTGACCGCAAGCGTGGGGTTAACACGTGGAGCGCTATACCATAATTTCACTGACAAGAAAGGCTTGCTGGCTGCGGTGGTCGCCCAGATAGACAGCGAAATGGCACGAAAGGCGAAGGCTATTGCCGCCAGCGCCGAGAATGACTGGGAGCGACTACTGGCGGAAGGCGTCGCTTACATCAAAATGGCGCTCGATCCGGAAGTGCAGCGTATTGTACTGCGTGATGGTCCGGCTGTTCTGGGTGACCCGGCCCACTGGCCCAGCCAGAATAGCTGCCTGGAATCTACCCGTCAGACCATAGAAAAAATGATTGAACGCAAGGTCCTGAAAGACATGGATGCAAACGTCGCTGCACAGCTGTTAAATGGCGCTGCGCTCAATGCTGCACTGTTGATAGCCGCCAGTGAGGATCCGCAGAAGACGTTGCCACATGCGATTGAGGTGTTTGTCCTGCTTGCAAGCGGGTTACGCCATCAGTGAAAGGAAAGGGTTAACGCGCGCGAGCTGCTATTTAACCCTTAAAGGAACGGGTGTGCCGGGGGCATTTTTGTCGGATAAGGGGCGTTAAAACGCCGCGAGGATTTCGCGCGTGGTGAGCGTTGTTAATCCGCCCCTTGCACCAACGCGCTAGCGATCTTTTCTCCACGCATCCGCGGTTAATGCTTCACCGAAATGGCCGGCAATCAATCGCTTAGTCAGTTCATGAAGCGGAGAGGCCATAACATCTGCGGTACTGCCACGTTCAACAACCTCACCCTGATGCATGACCATCACCTGGTCGCTGATATGTTTCATCATCCCCAGATGTTGGGTCACGTAGATATACGAGATACCCTGTTTTTCCTGTAATTCGAGCATCAGATTAATTAACTGCGACCGCATCGACATATCCAGCGAGGCGAGCGCTTCGTCGGCGATAATCACTTTCGGGCGCAATATCAGCGCGCGCGCGAGCCCAAGACGCTGTTTCTGGCCGGGGGCGAGCATGTGCGGGTAATAGCTCTCGTGATCGGGCAGCAGCCCAACCATCCGCAGGGTTTCAAAAACGCGTTTGCGTCGCGCTTCTGGCTCGAGATCGGTATTCAGACGCAGCGGAAAATCGAGGATTTGCGAAATACGCTGACGCGGGTTGAGCGATGTCGACGGATCCTGGAAGATCATGCGGATACGCTGGCTACGGAAAGAGTAATCGCCGAATTCCAGCGGATGGTCATCTATCAGCACCTCGCCGCCGGAGGGTTCAACCATGCCTGCCAGCATCTTCGCCAGCGTGGATTTACCGGAACCGTTCTCACCGATGATCGCCAGCGTCTGTTTTTCGCGCAGGGTAAAGCTGAGCGGCTTCACGGCTTCAACGGTCTGACGATGGAACAGTCCGGTACGGTAGCGAAAGGTCTTACTCAGGTTACGGACTTCCAGTAAGGTTTCGACCATTTCACTCTCTCTCCATGTTCAGCGGGAAATGACAGGCATATAGATGATTTTTGGCCCCTGTCAGGCGTGGCGTCTCAATACATTTACGCTGCGCATACGGGCACCGCGGCCCCAGACGACAGCCAATCGGCAAGGACTCCAGCAGCGGGATAGCCCCGGGCAGGGTATTCAGGCGACTCTTGTGCGGCATGGCGCTGCCAAAATCTGGAATGGCGCGGATCAGCGCCTGCGTATACGGATGATGCGGCGCGGTGATGAGGTCTTCACTCGGGGCGGTTTCGACCGTCTGCCCGCAGTACATCACATCAATCTTATCAGCCCATTTGCTGAGCATTTGCAGGTCGTGACTGATTAACAAAATGGTGGTGTTGTTGTTCTGGTTCAGACGCGTCAGCAGGCGGAAAATCTGCGCCTGCGTGGTCGGTTCCATCGCGTTGGTCGGTTCATCCGCAATCAGCAGACGCGGCTGATTGGCCAGCGCGATGGCAATCATCACTTTCTGACACTCACCGTCGGTCAGTTCGTACGGAAAACTGCGCATGGCATCTTTATGATCTTTGATCCCGACGCGGTGCAACAGCTCAATAGCACGACGCTTACGCCAGCCAAACCGTTGCCACCAGCGGCCTTTATAGGTCCACCCGGGAATGTTCTGCATCAGCTGTTTGCCCACGCGCTCGGACGGGTCAAGACAGGATTGCGGCTCCTGGAAAATCATCGATACGTTATGGCCGACCAGCTTGCGACGCTCGCGGGGAGAGAGGCGTTGCAGGTCGATATCATCAAAACGCATACGGTCAGCGGTGACGCGCCAGTTATCCTTCGCCACACCACAGATGGCTTTGGCGATCAGGCTTTTCCCTGAACCGGATTCACCCACCAGCCCGCGAATTTCACCCTCAGCAAGGGTGATACTGATGCGATCGACGGCTTTCACCCAGCCTTCACCGGTTTTGAACTCGATGGTCAGGTTGCGAATATCAAGAAGCGGCATTATTGCACCCCCGCATTAATTGCACGGCGAATACCATCGCCCAGCAGGTTGACAAGCAGCACACTCACCATAATGGCTGCGCCCGGTAACATGACTGTCCACGGCGCAACGTAGATAAGCTCGAGCGCGTCACCGAGCATCGCGCCCCATTCAGGCGACGGCAGCTGCGCGCCGAGATCGAGAAAACCGAGCGCCGCGATGTCCAGAATCGCCATCGACAGGGCGCGGGTGATCTCCGTGACCAGCCCGGCAGCGATGTTCGGCAGTACGGCAAACCAAAGGATGTTTAAGGTTGTTGCACCGTCCAGGCGAGCAGCGACGACATACTCTTTTTCCAGCTCGTCATGCACCATGCTGTATACCGAACGCACGATGCGGGGGAGGATCGCCAGCCAGACCGCGAACATGGCATGCGACAGGTGTGGCCCGACAAACGCCACCACAATGATGGCCAGCAGCAGGGACGGAATAGAGAGCAGGGTGTCGAGAATGTGGTTCAGGGCCGCCGAGCGCAGGCCATGCGTCGACCCGGCAAAGATGCCGAGCGCCAGACCGCAGATGGTGGCAGCAAACGTCACCACAAATGCACCGCCGACCGTCGGCGCCGCACCGCTCAACAGGCGGCTCAATACGTCACGCCCGAGGTCGTCCGTACCGAGGAAGAAAGAGACTTCACCGTAGCGCGACCAGGATGGGGGCAGCAGCTGATAGCCAAGGAACTGCTGATCAATACCATAGGGCGCAAACCAGGAGCCAAAAACGCAGAGCAACACCAGCCCGGCGAAGCCATAAAGGCCAATCATTGCCGTGGTGTCACCATAGAATTTACGCCACACGGTACGCAGCGCACCGGGCGTGCGCTTTTCACTGTATACGTTATCGTAGGGCATACCATTCCTTATGCTTCAACGGGTTGGCCATAGCACCCAAAATATCGGAAATCACGTTAACAATAATCACCAGAGAGCCAATCACCATGACGCCCGCCGAAATGGCGGCGTAGTCCTGCTGGCGGATAGCGTTGATCAACCATCGTCCCAGCCCCGGCCAGCTGAAGACCATTTCGGTAATCATCGCCAGGGTGAGCATGGTGGAAAACTGAAGCCCCAGTCGCGGGATAACAGGCGGCAGGGCGTTATGCAGCACATTACGGCGCAAGATAGTCAGGCGCGATAAGCCGCGCGTGGCGGCCGCTTTGACATAGTTCTGATCAAACACCTCGATGGTGCTCAGGCGCATCAGGCGGATCACTTCGGTTGTCGGTGCCACCGCCAGCGTCAGTACCGGCAGGACCATATGGCGTACGGCGCTGACGATCATCTCATGTCGCCAGGCTGAATCAGACAGCCAGGCGTCAACGATAGCAAACCCGGTCACCGTTTTTACCGTATACAACAGGTCAAAACGGCCAGAAACCGGCAGCCAGCCCAGGTTGAGGGAGAAGAAAAGCGTCAGCAGCAGCGCCAGCCAGAAGATCGGGATCGAGAAGCCGAGCAGGGCGAGGGCGCTGATAAATTTATCCTGCCATTTGTTGCGATAAATCCCTGCCAGCATCCCTACCGGAATACCAACCATTAAGGCAAAACCGAATGCCAGAATGCACAGCTCCATTGTCGCCGGGAAAACCTCTTTCAGCTGCTCGGAGATGAGCTGTCCGTTGATGCTTGAAACACCGAAATCCCAGTGCAGCAGACCGTTAAACCAGAAGAGCCACGCATCCCACAGCGACGACCCCTGAAGCGGGGCGTGCGGGGTGAAATAGCTCAGACTGAAACCAACAAAGGTCAGGAAAAAGAGCGTCACCAACAGCAGCAGAAGGCGGCGCAAGGTAAAAATGATCATGGTTTTTTCACCTCTTGTTCTTTTTCGCGAGACACGCCAGCGAAGGAGGCGTTGCCGAACGGACTCAACACCAGGCCTTTAATATCATAGCGATAGGCCTGCAGGCGCAGGGACGAGGCCAGCGGTAGCACGGGCAGCTCTTCGGCAAGGATCTTCTGCGCTTCATCATAGGCGTCTATGCGTGACGCCAGCTGTTGGGACGCCAGCGCTTTTTGCAGCACGCCGTCAAATTCCCGGTTGCACCAGTGGGCGTAGTTGGTCTGGGAGTTAATCGCCGCACAGCTCAGCAACGGACGGAAGAAGCTGTCCGGGTCATTACTGTCGGTCGCCCAGCCAGTCAGGGTTAAATCATGGTTCATGTCCATCAGGCGCGCCTCCTGGAAACGACCCTCAACCGGCACGATGATCACTTTCACCCCCACCTGCGCCATATCTGCCTGCAACAGCTCGGCGGTCTTCAGCGGGCTTGGGTTCCAGGCCTGAGAGCTGGTCGGTACCCAGAGTTGCAGTGTCAGGTTTTCCGCCCCCAGCGCTTTCAGCTGTTCACGCGCTTTTGCCGGGTTGTATTCCGTAATTTTAGCTTCACTGTCATAGGCCCACGAGGCTCGCGGCAAAATAGAGGCGGCGGTTTCTGCCGTACCGTAATAGATCGACTGCATCAGACGCTGGTTGTTAATGGCCAGCGCCAGCGCGTGGCGTACGGCAGGGTTGTTCAGTGGCGGCTTATCGGTATTAAACGCCAGATAGGCGATGTTCATGCCGGGGCGTAACGTCAGGCGCAAACGCGGATCGTCGCGCAAAATGGTGAGCTGGCTGGCAGCAGGCCACGCCAGCACGTCGCACTCCCCGGTCAGCAGTTTTGATAAACGCCCCGTCCCGCCAGAGCCAAGATCGACCACTACCTGTGGCATCAGCGGCGTGCCGCGCCAGAAATGCGCATGGCGCTGCAGGCGGATATATTGTCCGGAGCGATATTCGGCCAGTTGGAACGGACCGGTACCGACTGGCTGACGGTCGATTAACTCCTGCCGATCGATTTTGCTCAGGTTCGCGGCGTACTCAGCAGACATAACGGACGCATAGTGGGTGGCCAGGTGCCAGAGGAAAGAGGCATCCGGGCGCTTCAGCGAAAACTCCACCGTGCGGTTATCCAGCTTGCGAACGCTTTTAACGGTATCGGCAAACTGCAGGCTGTCGAAGTAGGGGAAGTTGCTGCCGTTAACGTTATGCCACGGGTGATTACGGTTAAAGATACGCTGGAACGTAAAGACCACATCATCTGCGTTCAGTTTGCGCGTTGGGGTAAACCATGGCGTGTGCTGAAATGCGACATCATCGCGCAGGTGGAAACGGTAGGTCGCGCCGTTATCCAGGACTTCCCAGCTTTCGGCAAGCTCTGGCACCAGACGGTAGGTGTAGGGATCCACATCAAGCAGACGGTCATAGAGTTGCGCGGCAAGGGTATCCACAATCAGGCCGCTGCCCGCTTTTTGCGGGTTAAATGTATCAACCTGACCGCTTACGCAATAGACGAAGCCGCTGTCGCGAATATCAGGTTGCGTAGCGGGTTCGGGCGCAGCAAACGCCAGGCTGCTGAACAGACCAAGTGCAAAGAAGGACGATAAAACCAGACGCATAATTTTTAAGGTTTTTAGGTTCGATCTGCAAAGTGTATCGCACTTACGCCTGCTTCGTAAAAATGTCTGCGGGTAAGTGCTGATATTGTCAGCGCATTTGATGCTTTTTGAGCAATGCCCTTAATTGATGGTAGGTCAGACCCAGGAGTTCAGCCGCCCGTTTCTGGTTATATTTCGCCACCTTCAGGCTCTGCTCAAGCAGCTGTTGTTCCTGTTCATGCTGGAACTGCCGCAAATCCAGGGGAAGTGCAGGGGAAGCCCCGGACACGGGCGGGGCGGAAGCTGGCTGCGGGCTACGCTGAAAAGGATCGAGAATAATGTTATCCAGCTCGGTCTCACTGCTGCCGTGGCGATAGACAGAACGCTCCACGACGTTTTTTAACTCACGGATATTTCCCGGCCAGTGGTAAGCGAGGAGTGTCTCCTTTGCATACTCGCTGAACCCCGGGAAAAGTGGCAGGCCGAGTTCGCGACACATCTGAATCGCAAACTGCTCTGCCAGCAGCATGATGTCACTTCTTCGCTCGCGCAGCGGCGGGAGCTGAACGACGTCAAAGGCCAGCCGGTCGAGCAGGTCGGCACGGAATTTTTCCTCTGCCACCATTTGCGGGAGGTTGGCATTGGTGGCGCACACCAGACGCACGTTGACCTGCAGCGGCTGGCTACCGCCGACGCGCTCCAGCTCGCCATACTCAATCACGCGCAGCAGCTTTTCCTGTACCAGCATGGGCGCGGTGGCCAGTTCATCAAGAAACAGCGTGCCGCCGTCGGCGCGTTCAAAACGACCCGGATGGCGTTTTTGGGCACCGGTAAAAGCACCGGCTTCATGACCGAAAAGCTCCGTGTCGAGCAGATTTTCATTCAACGCCGCGCAGTTAAGCGAAATGAAGGGGCCATCCCAGCGTCCGGATAAATAATGTAGACGGTTAGCAATCAGTTCCTTACCCGTGCCGCGCTCACCGATAATAAGCACTGGCTTGTTGAGCGGCGCGAGACGGGAGACCTGTTCGAGGACTTCCAGAAAACTGTTGGCTTCGCCGAGTAAATTGTCTTTGTATCCAGCCATGATGAAATTAACCACTCCTTAGTGATATTCACCAGGTGAGCATAGTGTGCCGATGCCTGGAAATCAACCACATCAAGTAAAATCAACAAGATAAAAACTTGGCACGGTATTTGTATTAGTTATGTAGCAGGGCATCGCCCGATAACAGAACTATGAGGATCACATTATGGGTATTTTTTCTCGTTTCGCCGACATCGTGAACGCCAATATCAACTCACTGCTTGAGAAAGCGGAAGATCCGCAGAAGCTGGTGCGCCTGATGATTCAGGAAATGGAAGATACGCTGGTTGAAGTGCGTTCTACCTCCGCCCGTGCGCTGGCTGAGAAAAAACAGTTAACGCGCCGCATTGAGCAGGCGACCGCTCAGCTTAACGAATGGCAAGAAAAAGCAGAACTTGCGCTGCGTAAAGATAAAGAAGACCTGGCCCGCGCCGCGCTGATTGAAAAACAGAAGCTGGCAGACATGGTCGCGACGCTCGAGCATGAAGTCACACTGGTCGATGATACGCTTTCGCGTATGAAGAAAGAGATTGGTGAGCTTGAGAACAAACTGAACGAAACGCGTGCGCGTCAGCAGGCGCTGGCATTGCGCCACCAGGCGGCAAGTTCATCCCGCGATGTACGTCGCCAGCTGGATAGCGGTAAGCTGGATGAAGCAATGGCACGTTTTGAGTCGTTTGAACGCCGTATCGACCATATGGAAGCGGAAGCGGAAAGTCACAGCATTGGTAAACAGAAGTCACTGGATCAGCAGTTCGCTGACCTGAAAGCGGACGATGAAATCAGCGAGCAACTTGCTGCGCTGAAAGCCAAAATGAAGCAAGACAACCAATAATAATTTGTGCGGCACCTGAGTGTGCCGCCACGCATTGTAAGACAAGGAGTACACATGAGCGCGCTTTTTCTGGCTATTCCCCTGACCATTTTCGTGCTGTTTGTTCTGCCGATTTGGTTATGGCTGCACTACAGCAACCGTTCTTCACGTGGTGAACTTTCCCAGAGTGAACAACAGCGTCTCGTACAGCTGACCGAACAGGCGAATAAAATGCGCGAACGCATTCAGGCGCTGGAAGATATCCTCGATGCAGAACATCCAAACTGGAGGGACCGTTAATGGCCGGACTGAACCTGAACAAAAAATTGTGGCGCATTCCGCAGCAGGGAATGGTACGCGGCGTCTGTGCCGGACTGGCTCATTATCTTGATGTCCCGGTCAAACTGGTTCGCGTGGTAACGGTGCTGTCGATCTTCTTCGGTCTGGCGTTTATCACCCTGGTGGCGTACATCGTACTGTCGTTTGTACTCGACCCGATGCCGGAAGGTGAACTGGCCGCAGAAGGCGCACCGACCAGCAACGATCTTCTCAACGCGGTTGACGATCAACTCGCCGCTGGGGAGAAGCGGTTACGTGAGATGGAGCGCTATGTCACGTCTGACACCTTCACGCTGAGAAGCCGTTTTCGTCAGCTTTAAGAGAGAATATACATGAAGCAAAACTGGCAACAGGCCGGTCAGAAGGTAAAACCCGGCCTGAAAATCGCAGGTAAACTGGTCCTGCTGACGGCATTACGTTTCGGCCCGGCAGGTGTGGCGGGTTGGGCGATAAAATCTGTTGCCCGCAAGCCGGTAAGAATGTTGCTGGCTGTGGCGCTCGAACCTCTGCTGCAAAAAGTGGCAAAACGGCTTTCACGCCGCTACTTTCCCCAATAATTCCTGCGTACGTTAGCCTTTCTCGTTTTCGGGGCAGGCTAGCGATACTTCTTCGCTTTCCCTTTCTTTCTTTGCGGCAGCTCACAATACTGCGTTGAGCTGCTTTGCAATCGCCTTTTTCTGCGTCCCGGTCCGTTGACAGATATTTTTCATGGGAGTAGATTGCGTTCCGTGGGACCGCTACCATGGAAAATAAAATGCAGGCTAAAATTAAAGAAATCATTAATCTTGTTTACGGGGAATCATTTTCCGATACCCATTTTTCGGTGTTGCTGGAAAAGATTGATAACGCGATTTCTGTTATTACAGATAAGCGTAAGGTGGGGTGGGATGAAAAAGATGTTGTCCTGATTACGTATGCCGATCAGTTTTCGGCAGAAGGGGAGAAAGCCCTGCCGGTTTTCACACGGTTTTATAATAAGTGGCTCTCTCACTCCTTTTCACATGTTCATCTTTTACCTTTTTATCCGTGGTCTTCTGACGACGGTTTTTCTGTTATTGATTACCACGACGTCGCACCAGAAACAGGAACGTGGCAGGACATCGCCGAATTAAAACAATCAGCCAGTTTGATGTTTGATTTCGTCTGCAATCACATGTCGGCGCAAAGTCAATGGTTCGCGAATTACCTTAAGCAAATGCCGGGGTATAACGATTTCTTCATTTCTGTTGACCCTGAAACGGATCTGTCGGCCGTCACGCGACCGCGTGCTTTGCCCCTCCTCACGCCGTTTACGCTTCACGATGGCAGCGTACGCCACCTGTGGACCACCTTCAGCAGCGACCAGGTCGATCTCAATTTTGCCTCTCCTCAGGTTCTGATTGCGATGGTAGACGTGCTGCTGCACTACCTGACTGAAGGGGCGCGCTACATTCGTCTGGATGCCGTTGGGTTTATGTGGAAGATACCCGGAACGAGCTGTATCCATCTGGAACAAACCCACCAGCTTATCCAGCTTTTCCGTGCCATTACCGAGGCTGTCGCGCCGGGTACGGTGATAATCACTGAGACCAATGTCCCGCATAAAGACAACGTTGCCTACTTTGGTGATGGCAACAATGAAGCGCAGATGGTGTATCAGTTCTCCTTGCCGCCGCTTGTTCTGCATGCGGTACACCGTCAGGATGTCCGGGCGCTGTGTCAGTGGGCGTCGTCGTTGGCGCTTCCTTCCACGAAAACCACCTGGTTTAACTTTTTGGCCTCGCATGACGGGATTGGCCTCAATCCGTTACGCGGAATTTTACCCGAGTCTGAGATCCTCTCGCTGGTTGAGAAACTTCAGGCCGAGGGGGCGCTGGTCAACTGGAAAAACAATCCGGATGGAACGCGAAGCCCGTATGAAATCAATGTCACTTATCTTGATGCGTTAAGCACAAGGGACTGCGATGACAATCACCGTATTGCCCGGTTTATTCTGGCTCATGCTGTACTCCTGAGTTTCCCCGGTGTGCCTGCCGTCTATATCCAAAGTATTCTTGGCTCGCGTAATGATTATGAGGGCGTGGAGCGCCTGGGATATAATCGTGCGATTAACCGCAAAAAATACCTCGCCGGTGCAATCGACAGTGAACTTGAGAACGAAAATAGCCTGCGGCAGACAGTCTATTATAGATTGCGTGAATTAATCGCCCTGAGGCGTGCAGAAAAAGCATTCCACCCTGACAGTCAGGCTTGTTTTAGTACGGCAGGCGAGCATGTATTAAAAATAATGCGTATTGCGCAAAGTGGCGAAAAAGTTACCGCGGTATTTAATTTTAGCGATCGCGTTCAAACGCTTGAGTCGAATATTCCATCCGGCAGCGAATTGATCGCCGGGAAAGATATTACTGGTACGACTCTGACCCTTAATCCATGGCAGGTGTTGTGGGTTAAAGAAAACTAAAAAAGGACCTTAAACATGAATATGCCCAAAATTGTGCTGATATCAGCACTGGTTTCGTGCGCCTTGTTGTCAGGCTGTAAGGATGACAAACCCTCTGCTGTCACCATTGAGTTTATGCACTCCTCAGTTGAACAGGAGCGTCAGGCGGTAATTACAAAACTGATTGAAAAATTCGAGAAAGAGAACCCGACGATTACGGTGAAACAGGTACCGGTAGAAGAGGATGCCTACAACACCAAAGTGATTACGTTGGCCCGCACCGGTGCGCTGCCTGAGGTCATTGAGGTCAGCCATGACTACGCAAAAGTCATGGATAAAGAGCAGCTGCTGGACCGGGATGCGATCAACGCCGCCATCAAAGCGGTGGGCGAAAACACCTTCTATGACGGAATTTTGCGTGTCGTTCGCACAGAAGACGGCTCAGCCTGGACGGGGGTGCCAATCAGCGCCTGGCTGTCTGGCGTCTGGTATCACAAAGATGTGCTTGCTGCGGCGGGTATTGAGGAGCCGCATAACTGGGAACAGCTGCTGAAAGCCAGCCAACGCCTCAGCGATCCGGCTAAAAAACGCTATGGCATTGCGCTACCCACGGCAGAAAGCGTGATGACCGAGCAGGCGTTTTCTCAGTTTGCGCTTTCCGGTGGCGCGAACGTTTTTGACGCCAACGGGAAAATCAACATCGATACCCCGGAAATGGTGAACGCGCTGGCGTTCTATAAAGCACTGGCCGCGACTACCATGCCGGGCTCGAACGATGTCATGGAGATTAAAGATGCCTTTATGAATGGTTCGGCGCCGATGGCGGTGTATTCCACCTATATCCTGCCGGCGGTCTATAAAGACGGCAACCCAGCCAACCTGGGCTTTGTCGTTCCGACTGAAACGTCTTCAGCGGTCTACGGCATGGTCACATCGCTGACGATCACCTCCGGTCAAACAGAAGATGAAACCCAGGCTGCACAGAAGTTTGTCACCTGGATGGAGCAGGCACAGAACGCGTCTGACTGGGTGATGATGTCCCCGGGTGCCGCGCTGCCGGTGAACAAACTGGTCGTCGGCACGGACTCCTGGAAAGACAACGAGGTCATTAAAGCGTTTGGTCAACTTCCCTATGAGCTTATCGCCCAGTTCCCGAATGTGCAGGTATTTGGCGCCGTGGGCGACAAAAACTTTACCCGCATGGGTGATGTAACGGGGTCCGGCATCATCAGTTCCATGGTGCATAACGTCACAGTAGGTCAACAGGATCTCACTGCAACGTTAAGCAACAGCCAAAAGCGACTGACTGACCTGATTTCACAACGATAGGAGCGCTCTGCGGAAGGAAATTATGAAGACGTTGTTTTCTGGTCGTTCAGATATGCCTTTCGCCATGCTGCTGTTGGCCCCCAGCCTGATTTTGCTGGGGGGCCTGGTGGCCTGGCCGATGATTTCCAATATTGAAATCAGCTTTTTACGTTTGCCGCTTAACCCGCGCATTAGCGCCGTGTTTGTCGGGCTGGATAACTATGTTCGTATCCTCAGCGATGGCGCATTCTGGCACTCCCTGTGGATGACGTTCTGGTACACCGCCCTGGTGGTGATGGGCAGCACGGCGCTGGGGCTGGCCGTTGCCCTCTTTTTTAACCGGGAATTTCGTCTGCGGAAAACGGCACGTTCACTGGTGATTTTGTCCTACGTCACACCATCCATCTCGCTGGTGTTTGCATGGAAATACATGTTCAACAACGGCTACGGCATTGTGAACTATCTGGGTGTCGATCTGTTGCACCTGTATGACCAGGCGCCGCTGTGGTTCGACAACCCGGACAGCAGTTTTGTGCTGGTGGTGCTGTTCGCCATCTGGCGTTACTTCCCCTACGCGTTTATCTCGTTCCTCGCGATATTGCAGACCATCGATAAATCGCTGTACGAAGCCGCGGAAATGGATGGGGCAAATGCCTGGCAGCGTTTTCGTATCGTCACGCTGCCCGCCATTATGCCGGTGCTGGCCACGGTGATTACACTGCGAACCATCTGGATGTTCTATATGTTCGCTGATGTTTATCTCCTGACCACCAAGGTCGATATTTTGGGCGTCTATCTCTACAAGACCGCATTTGCCTTCAATGACCTCGGGAAAGCCGCTGCCATCTCCGTGGTGCTGTTTGTGATCATCTTCGCCGTCATTCTGCTGACCAGAAAAAGGGTAAACCTCAATGGCAACAAATAAACGCGTACTGAGCCGTCTCGGTTTTTATCTGGGGCTGGCGGTGTTTCTGATCATCACGCTGTTCCCGTTCTTTGTGATGTTAATGACCTCGCTTAAGAGCGCGAAAGAGGCGATATCGCTCCATCCGACCATCCTGCCGCAGGCATGGACGCTGCAGCATTACATCGACATCTTTAATCCGCTGATCTTCCCGTTTGTGGACTACTTCAGAAACAGCATGGTGGTCTCGCTGACCTCGTCGGTAATTGCCGTTTTTCTCGGCACGCTGGGGGCTTACGCGTTATCCAAACTGCGTTTTAAAGGACGCACGACGATCAATGCGAGTTTTTACACCGTCTATATGTTCTCGGGGATTTTGCTGGTGGTGCCGCTGTTCAAAATCATCACCGCGCTGGGGATCTATGACACGGAGCTGGCGCTGATTATCACCATGGTGACCCAGACGCTGCCGACAGCCGTCTTTATGCTGCGCAGCTATTTCGACACCATTCCGGATGAAATAGAAGAAGCCGCGATGATGGACGGGCTTAACCGCCTGCAAATTATCTTCCGCATTACCGTTCCGCTGGCGATTTCCGGCCTCGTGTCGGTGTTCGTCTACTGCTTCATGGTGGCATGGAACGACTACCTGTTTGCATCCATTTTCCTGTCCAGCGCCAGCAATTTCACCTTGCCGGTTGGGCTGAACACCCTCTTTAGCACGCCAGATTATATCTGGGGTCGGATGATGGCGGCATCGCTGGTGACAGCGCTTCCGGTGGTCATCATGTACGCACTGTCTGAACGTTTTATCAAAAGTGGTTTGACCGCCGGTGGCGTTAAGGGCTGAGGCGGCCAGTTTTAACTAGGAGTCAGTCATGAAAAAGTTAGTTGCGACAGCGCCTCGTGTAGCGGCGCTGGTGGAATATGAAGATCGTCCTGTTGCCGTCCATGAAGTGAAAATTCGTGCGCGCTTCGGCGCGCCAAAACACGGCACCGAAGTGGTAGATTTCCGTGCGGCAAGTCCCTTCATTGATGAGGAGTTTAACGCGGAGTGGCAGATGTTTACCCCGCGTGAAGAGGGCGCGGCGCGGGGCATTGAGTTTGGTAAGTTCCAGCTGGGCAACATGATCGTTGGCGACATTATCGAATGCGGCGATGACGTGACGGAGTACCAGACGGGCGACCGTGTCTGCTGTTATGGGCCGCTGCAGGAGACGGTCATCGTGAATGCCGTTAATAACTACAAGCTGCGCAAAATGCCGCAAGGGTCTTCCTGGAAAAATGCCGTCTGTTACGACCCAGCGCAGTTCGCCATGAGCGGCGTGCGTGATGCTAACGTGCGGGTAGGGGATTTTGTCGTTGTGGTCGGACTGGGGGCCATTGGGCAGATTGCGATTCAGCTGGCGAAAAAAGCCGGTGCATCCATCGTCATCGGTGTCGACCCTATCGAACATCGCTGCGAAATTGCCCGCCGTCACGGGGCTGATTACTGCCTCAGTCCGTTTGGCACCGATGTCGGTCTGGAGATTAAAAAACTGACCGGAAAGCAGGGCGCTGACGTGATTATCGAAACCAGCGGTTTTGCCGATGCATTGCAGTCTGCGCTGCGCGGGCTCGCCTACGGTGGAACGATCTCCTACGTGGCTTTCGCGAAACCGTTCGCAGAAGGGTTCAATCTGGGGCGCGAAGCCCACTTCAATAACGCGAAAATCGTTTTCTCGCGCGCCTGCAGCGAACCCAACCCGGATTACCCGCGCTGGAGCCGCAAGCGTATTGAAGAGACCTGCTGGGAACTGCTGATGAACGGTTATCTGAACTGCGAAGATCTGATTGACCCGGTTGTCACTTTTACCACCAGCGCTGAGAGCTACATGAAGTATGTCGATCAGCATCCGGAACTGAGCATCAAGATGGGCGTCACTTTTTAAGCTAAGGAGAGCATCAATGAAAATCGCAACGCAAAACCAGGCCTTTTTCCCGACTTCTATTCTGGAGAAATTCCAGTACATCAAAGCGATGGGTTTTGATGGCTATGAAATTGACGGCAAATTGCTGGTGGACAATCTCGATGAAGTGAAAGCCGCAATCACCGCCACGGGCCTGCCGGTGACCACCGCCTGCGGGGGATATGACGGCTGGATTGGTGACTTCATTGAAGAACGTCGTCTGAACGGATTAAAACAGATCGAACGCATCCTGGAAGCACTGGCTGAAGTGGGTGGAAAGGGGATTATTGTGCCCGCCGCCTGGGGAATGTTTACCTTCCGTTTGCCGCCGATGACCTCTCCACGCAGCCTGGCGGGTGACCGCGAAGCGGTGAGTGCTTCGCTGCGTTATCTGGATGAGGTGGCGGCGCGTACCGGGACCACCGTTTACCTTGAGCCGCTCAACCGCTACCAGGATCACATGATCAACACGCTCGCGGATGCGCGTCGCTATATCGAAGAGAACGCGCTCAGGCATGTGCAGATCATCGGCGACTTTTACCACATGAATATCGAAGAAGATTCGCTAACAGAGGCGTTGCATCGCAACCGGGATCTGCTGGGTCATGTGCATATCGCCGATAACCATCGCTATCAGCCTGGCAGCGGGACGCTGGATTTTGCCACGTTGTTCGGGCAGCTTCGTGCGGACAACTATCAGGGCTACGTGGTGTATGAGTGCCGTGTCCGCGCCGACGATCCGGCCCAGGCTTACCAGGATTCACTCACGTATCTGCGTGAATGCTAAGGATGACGAGCGTGATGAGTGCTTCAACACCTTCGCTTCTGCGCGTCGCCATTATTGGCGCCGGGCAGGTCGCGGACAAAGTGCATGCCTCGTATTACGCCACTCGCAGTGATGTTCAAATGGTCGCTGTCATGGACAGCGGCCTTGAACAGGCACAGGCGTTTGCGGTACGTCATGCAATTCCTTCGGTCTGGCAGAATGCATCTGAAATGCTGCAGGCGGTAAAACCTGATGTGGTCAGCGTCTGCTCCCCAAACCGGTTCCATTTTGAACATGTCATGGCGGCACTGGAGGCCGGATGTCATGTGATGTGCGAAAAACCGCCTGCCATGACGCCGCAACAGGCTGACCAGATGCGCAGGGCGGCCCGTAAAGCGGGAAAAGTGCTGGCGTATGATTTTCACCATCGGTTTGCGCTCGACACGCAGCTGCTACGTGACGCTGTCACAAACGGGGCGTTAGGTGAGATCTACTTTACGTCGGCGCAGGCGCTGCGTCGTTGCGGCGTGCCGGGCTGGGGCGTCTTTACGAACAAATCGCTACAGGGTGGCGGACCGCTTATCGATATCGGTATTCATATGCTGGATGCCGCGATGTATGTGCTGGGTTTCCCGGCGGTAAAAAGGGTGACCGCCCACAGCTTCCAGAAGCTGGGGAACCGTAAAAACAGTGGACAGTTTGGCGAGTGGGATCCCGCCCGGTTTACCGTTGAAGATGCTCTGTTTGGCACAATTGAATTCTGCAATGGCGGCGTTCTGCGCCTGGATACCTCGTTTGCGCTGAATATCCGCGAGCAGTCGATCATGAATGTTTCATTCTGTGGCGAAAAGGCGGGGGCCACGCTCTTCCCGGCTCACATTTACCACGATGAGGCGGGCGTTTTACAGACCCTCATGCAGCGTGATGAGGCAGACGACCAGCGTCACCTGCGCAGCATGGAGGCGTTTGTACGCCATGTGCTGGGAGAGCCGGTTATGATCGCAGATGCGGAACAGGGGCTGGTTATCCAGCAACTTGTTGCCGCGCTTTATGAATCGGCGGATACAGGGGAAAGCGTGACGTTATGCTGAATGTGTCTGTTTTAACCGAACCGGGCTTCTCCCCCCACAGTCTGAATAAATACGCCTCCATCATGGCTTGCGGCAATGGCTACATGGGCATTCGCGCGGCACACGAAGAGGATTACACCCAGCAAACCAGAGGCATGTATCTCGCCGGGCTTTACCATCGCGCAGGTCGCAATGAGACCACGGAGTTAATCAATCTGCCGGATATTACCGGTATTGAGGTTGAACTGGATGGTGTGAATTTTACCCTGCTTTCCGGGGCGCTTCTTGAGTGGCAGCGCGAGCTGGCGTTTGCCAATGGTGAACTGCGTCGCAGCGTGCTCTGGCGCTCGCCCGACGGGAAACGCTATCGCCTGGAGAGCCGTCGTTTCGTTTCTCTCGCTCAGCTGCCGTTAGTGGCAATGCAACTCGCCATCACTCCCCTTGATGGGCCCTCGCAGGTGGTGTTGAAAACCGGAATTGATGCGACGCAAACCAACAGCGGCAGGCAGCATCTGGATGAGATTTCAGTCCGGGTATTCGACCAGAACTGTATGCAGGGCGTGTATGAAACGCAGGACCGGGTTTCTGATGTCGTTATATCCGCGTTCTGCCGGCTTTCAGCGGGTAGCGAAAGCTGCTTTACCGCTAAAAATCGTCGCATCAGTGCGCATTACGACCTGAACGTTTCGCAGGGTGATACTGTCACGCTTGAAAAGATCGTCTGGGTCGCCCACCGCAGTGACAAAGCCCTTTCGCAGGCGTCGTTTGCGCGTAACGCACTGGCCGAACTCAAGGTGTGCGCAGCGCGAGGCTACGCATCGTTGCTGGAGAGCTCTGCCTGCGCCTGGGAAGACGTCTGGCGAGATGCGCGGGTGGCGGTAACGTCTGCGGAACCGCAGGATCAGCTCGCGCTGGATTATACCGTCTGGCATCTGACCGCCATGACGCCTGCCGACAATGAGCGCTGCAGTATCGCCGCGAAAGGATTGACCGGCGAAGGGTATAAAGGCCACGTCTTCTGGGATACCGAAATTTTCCTGCTGCCTTTCCATCTCTTTACGCGTCCGCAGGTCGCCCGCAGTCTGCTGCGTTATCGCTGGCTCAACCTGGCCGGGGCTCGTGAAAAAGCGCGTCGCAACGGCTGGCCTGGCACACTTTTCCCTTGGGAGAGTGCCGCGAGCGGTCAGGAGGAAACGCCGGAATATGCGGCAATCAACATCCGCACGGGCACGCGCCAGAAAGTGGCCTCTGCGCTGGCAGAACATCACATTGTGGCGGACATTGCCTGGGCTGTCGTGGCCTACTGGCAAGCGACACATGATGACGCTTTTATGCGTAACGAAGGGCTGACGCTACTGATAGAGACGGCAACGTTCTGGATGGGGCGGGCGACGGAAGTCAATGGTCGCCTGGAAATCCACGATGTGATCGGGCCGGATGAGTACACGGAGCACGTCAATAACAATGCCTACACCAACTATCTGGCCTGGCACAATGTCGCCTGTGCGCGCCAGTTTATGGCGATGTTCAATCATGAAGATGCCGGCTTCATGGAGAATGCCAGCCGGTTTATGTCCCGTTTGTGGTTACCGCAAGCCAACGCAGAAGGGGTCCTTCCTCAGGATGATACCTTCATGGCGAAACCGGCTATCGATCTGAGCCGCTATAAGGCGAAAGCGGGTAAACAGACCATTCTGCTCGATTACTCCCGCGCGGAAGTGAACGAGATGCAGATCCTTAAACAGGCCGACGTGGTGATGCTCAACTACCTGCTGCCGGAACGGTTTACCCCGCAGCAGTGTGCTGCCAACCTGGCGTACTACGAGCCGCGTACCATACACGACTCTTCGCTGAGCAAAGCGATTCATGGAATTGTTGCTGCCCGGTGTGGCGATACGGAAAGGGCCTACGCCTTCTGGCGCGAGGGTGTCGCCATCGATCTGGGCGACGATCCGCACAGCTGCGATGACGGGATTCATGCTGCCGCCACCGGGGCTATCTGGTCCGGCGTTATTCAGGGATTTGCCGGCATCCAGATCGTCGAGGGTGAATTGCATCTTGCCCCGAAGCTGCCTGCCCACTGGCGAAAACTGGCTTTCCCGCTGCGATGGAGAAACGCGCGCATGCACTTCACGTTTGAAAATGATGTTTTAACGATTGAAACCACTGCACCGGTGACCTTAACGCTGTGGGGTAAAACCCTGTGCATAACGGATCGGCAGGTCTGTTCTTTCAGGGATTTTTTTACATCTCTTGGTGGGACCGCTACCACAGGAGCAAATCATGAAGCCTGAGGCCGTTGTCTTCGATCTTGATGGTGTGATCACCGATACCGCGCATCTGCATTTTCTGGCCTGGCGTGCCGTGGCGCAGGAAATTGGCATCTCGCTCGACGTGGCGTTCAACGACGAGCTGAAAGGGATAAGCCGTATGGAATCGCTGCAGCGGATCCTGCGCCATGGCGGAAAAGAGGGTGAGTTTAACGACCAGCAGCGGCAGGCGCTCGCGGATAAAAAGAACGCGCGCTACGTCGGGTCTCTGGCGTCGTTGACGCAGGATTCTCTGCTTCCGGGCATCCGCGAGGTGCTGGCGGAAATTCGTGCGGCGAACGTCAAAATCGGGCTGGCCTCAGTGTCCCTTAACGCCCCCGGTATTTTGCAGGCGCTGGGCATTGAGAGGGCCTTTGATTTCTGCGCCGATGCCTCGCGCATTGCCCGCTCAAAACCGGACCCGGAGATCTTTCTTGCGGCCTGCGCCGGGCTGAACGTGCGCCCCGAGCAGGCTATTGGAATCGAAGATGCTGCAGCCGGCGTTGAGGCAATCAACGCGGCGGGAATGCTCTCGGTCGGGATTGGGCCTGGCCTGAACCATGCGGGATTACAACTTCATTCAACGCAGGAACTGACCTGGAAATGCCTGACGGATTTCTGGGCATGCCGAACGGTAATGATAAGGAATTAAAAATGGCTCAACTGTCTCTGAAACATATTCAGAAAATCTACGATAACCAGGTCCATGTGGTTAAGGATTTTAACCTCGAAATTGAGGACAAGGAGTTTATCGTCTTTGTGGGTCCCTCGGGGTGCGGTAAATCGACGACGCTTCGCATGATTGCCGGGCTGGAAGAGATCTCTGCCGGTGAGCTGGTGATTGACGGTGTCAGCATGAACGATGTGCCCGCCAAGTCCCGCGACATTGCGATGGTTTTCCAGAACTATGCGCTTTATCCGCATATGACGGTTTACGACAACATGGCGTTTGGCCTGAAGATGCAGAAAATTGCCCCTGCGGTCATTGAAGAGCGCGTGAACTGGGCGGCACAAATCCTGGGGTTGCGTGATTACCTCACGCGTAAACCTGGCGCATTGTCGGGTGGGCAACGTCAGCGCGTGGCGTTAGGAAGGGCGATTGTGCGCGAAGCCGGCGTCTTCCTGATGGATGAACCGCTTTCTAACCTCGACGCCAAGCTGCGTGTGCAAATGCGCGCTGAAATCAGCAAGCTGCACCAGAAGCTCAACACCACAATGATTTACGTGACCCACGATCAGACGGAAGCGATGACGATGGCGACCCGGATTGTGATCCTCAAGGATGGCGTTATTCAGCAGGTGGGGGCACCTAAGCAGGTCTACAACGAACCGGCGAATATGTTTGTGGCGGGCTTCATCGGCTCACCGGCAATGAATTTTATCCGGGGCGCGATAGACGATCGCTATTTCGTGACGGAAACGCTGCGTCTGGAGATACCTGAAGACACGCTGGCGGCGGTGAATGCCGCCGGATATCAGCGTAAAGCCGTGGTCTTTGGGATCCGGCCGGAAGATATTCTGACGCTGCAAAACCGTGGGGATGATATTGCGGCAAAAGTCAGCGTGGCCGAACTGACCGGGGCTGAGTTCATGCTCTATGCCACCGTGGGCGGGCATGAGCTGGTCGTTCGTGCAGGAGCGGTAAATGATTATGCGGCGGGGGATAATATCGGCATCCAGTTCGATATGAATAAATGTCATTTCTTCGATGCTGATACTGAAGTGGCTATTAGATAAGAAAGGCGTTCGCCGGAAATGCAAATTTCCGGTTTTTTTTGAGTTAATTATAAAGGGAACATTTAAATGAGTACTCTACTAAGAAGTGCTGCGCTCGTTCTGTGCGCAGGGGTTAGCTGCGCGCACGCAACGGAATCAGCAAAACACTGGGAATTTAATATCGGTGCCATGTATGAAATTGAAAACGTCGAAGGTCAGGGCGATGATAAAGATGGATTATATGAACCCTCTGTGTGGTTTAATGCCACGTGGGATGCCTGGACCCTTTCGCTGGCAATGTATCAGGAAGGACCGGTTAATTACAGCAGCATGACCCGTGGAACCTATTTTGACCGTCCGGAATTTGAATTACGCTATCGCTTTATTGGCACCGATGATTTTACACTCGGGTTGACCGGCGGTTTCCGTAATTACGGTTATCACTTTAAAGATGAACACGGTGCCAAAGACGGTAGCGCAAATATGCAGCGTTACAAAATTCAGCCGGACTGGGATATTAAATTGTCCGACGACTGGCGTTTTGGTGGCTGGTTTGCCATGTATCAGTTTGCGAATGACCTGGAAAAAACCGGTTATGCCGACAGCCGTGTAGAAACGGAAACGGGTTTTACCTGGACCATTAATGAAACCTTCTCTGCAAAAGTGAACTATTATCTTGAGCGCGGTTTCAATATGGACAGTTCACGTAATAACGGCGAATTTTCAACGCAGGAAATTCGCGCATATCTGCCTGTTTCATTAGGCCAGACGACGCTCACGCCATATACCCGTCTGGGGCTGGATCGCTGGTCGAACTGGGACTGGCAGGACGATCCCGATCGTGAAGGACACGATTTCAACCGACTGGGTTTACTGTACGCGTATGACTTCAACAATGGATTATCCATGACGCTGGAATACGCCTACGAATGGGAAAACCATGACGAAGGCGACAGCGACCGTTTCCACTACGCGGGTGTTGGCGTTAACTACGCGTTCTGACAGACCGGATGCCAGGGGCTTTCAGCCCCTGGTTTTAACGAAGAGAGGGCGCTAACGTAAAATGGGTATCGACAAGCACTTTTTGTGGCGCAGGCTGACCGGCGATACGCCTGAAAAGAAGATTGCAGCTCTCTTCACCCAGCTTGCGGGTTGGGATATCAAAACCCCCGGGTGCTGGCGTTAAAATGAGGGAGAGCATCGGGTCACTGTATCCTGCAATCACAACCTGCTCGGGGATCCTCAGATCCAGAGTATCCGCCGCGCGATAAAGGCTGAGTAACTTCATGCTGTCGGTGGCAAATACCGCATCAGGTGGCGTGGCCGAGGAGAGCAATTCTGTGGCCGCGGCAAGCGCGCTTTCATGGGTATATCCGCCATCGATGATCCACGCCGGGTTAATGGCGATGCCGTGCTTTGCAAGGCTTGATTTATAACCGGCAAGACGATCAATCGAAACATGATAATTGAGCGGCGCATGCAGACAGGCAATGTTACGTCGGCCATTTTTAATAAAGGTTTCTGTTAGCGTGGCGCTGTCGTGAAAATTATCCGTGTCGACCGAGTAAATATTCTGAAAATCACCTTCGACTTTCCCGATGACGACCACCGGTACGCCATAAGCATCCAGCGTTGTGAAAAAGGATTCATTTGCCGGTGAGCTCAGCATGATGATCCCTTTAATCATTTTTTGTTTTATTTTACTTTCGCATTTCAGCAGATCGTCTTCACTGCTTTTCGAGGTTTGCAAAATAACGTCAAAACCTTCCTCTTCAGCTTTGGCTGTAATGGCATGCAGAACATCAGAGAAAAAAGGGTTGCCGGCGGTGGTTTTCGTCGAGCGTGTCGAAATAACCATAATGGCGTCGAAGCCAGAAGAGGTCAGGGCGCGGGCGAGTTTATTGGGTTGATAATTTAATTCGTCAATCGCCTTCAACACTTTTTCACGCGCTTCAGGAGAAATATTCGTTTGTTTATTCAGAACGCGGGAGACGGTTGATTTCGAAACGCCGGCAACCCGTGCGATATCATAGATGGTGGGTGACATACACCTTACTCACTCCTGACTAACAGCAATGTCGTTCATCTTACTGGAGAGAAAACGGCAATAGCAATAAATAAGAATTGATAATCAACGATCTGCCCCCATTTATTGTATTCTGAAGCAATGTATTTGAGGCTTCCGGGCAATGAAGGACGGCGATGAAGCGACTTAAGAACGAACTCAATTCACTGGTGAACCGTGGCGTTGACCGTCATCTGCGTCTGGCGGTGACGGGGCTGAGCCGCAGCGGCAAGACGGCGTTTATCACCGCGATGGTGAACCAGCTGCTTAACCTGCACAGTGGGGCGCGGCTGCCGCTGCTGAGCGCCGTGCGGGAAGAGCGCCTGCTGGGGGTTAAACGTGTGCCTCAGCGCGATTTTGGCATTCCCCGCTTTACCTATGATGAAGGGCTGGCACAGCTTTATGGTGAACCGCCCACCTGGCCGACGCCGACGCGCGGGGTGAGTGAAATTCGCCTTGCGCTGCGTTTTCGCTCTAATGAATCCCTGATGCGCCACTTCAAGGATACCTCCACCCTGTATCTGGAAATTGTGGATTACCCCGGTGAGTGGTTGCTCGATTTACCTATGCTGGCACAGGACTATCTCAGCTGGTCACGGCAGATGACGGGGCTGTTGCAGGGCAACCGCGCCGAGTGGTCGACGAAATGGCGAAAACTGTGCGAAGGCCTGGATCCGCTGGCGCCTGCCGATGAAAACCGGCTGGCGGCGATTGCCGAGGCCTGGACGGAGTATCTGCATCAGTGTAAGCAGGAAGGGCTGCATTTCATCCAGCCGGGCCGTTTTGTGCTGCCGGGAGATTTGGCGGGCGCACCTGCGCTGCAGTTTTTCCCGTGGCCGGACGTGGATGGCATCGGGGAGTCAAAACTGGCCCAGGTGGACAAACACACTAACGCCGGAATGCTGCGCGAGCGTTACAATTACTACTGTGAAAAAGTGGTGAAAGGTTTTTATAAAAACCACTTTTTACGTTTTGATCGCCAGATTGTGCTGGTGGATTGCCTGCAACCGCTGAACAGCGGGCCGCAGGCCTTCAACGATATGCGCCTGGCGCTGACACAGTTAATGCAAAGTTTTCACTACGGGCAGCGCACGCTGTTTCGCCGTCTCTTCTCACCCGTTATCGACAAGCTGCTGTTTGCGGCTACAAAAGCCGATCATGTGACGGTCGATCAGCATGCCAATATGGTGTCGCTGCTGCAGCAACTGGTGCAGGACGCCTGGCAGAATGCCGCGTTCGAAGGGATCAGCATGGATTGCCTTGGACTGGCTTCCGTACAGGCGACACAGAGTGGGTTGATTGACCTTAATGGCGAGAAAATACCGGCATTGCGCGGGAATCGTCTCAGCGATGGCGAACCGCTTACTGTCTATCCGGGCGAAGTGCCCGCCCGCCTTCCGGGGCCGGCCTTCTGGCAGAACCAGGGCTTCCAGTTTGAAGCCTTCCGCCCGCAGGCCATGACGGTCGATCAGCCGTTACCGCATATCCGTCTGGATGCGGCGCTGGAGTTTTTGATTGGAGATAAATTGCGATGACGGAACCGTTAAAACCGCGCATTGATTTTACCGGAACGCTTGAGCAAGAGCACCCGGAGGCGTTTAAAACCGCGCAGACGTTTAATGGCCCGCAGGCAGATAATTTTGCCCCGGCGCTGACCGAAGAGCTGCTTGTTGAAGAGGGGCCGGCTGAAGCGGTCGTGGAAGCCGCGCTACGCCCAAAACGCAGCCTGTGGCGAAAGATGGTGACTGCCGGGCTGGCATTGTTTGGCGTCAGCGTGGTTGGGCAAGGCGTCCAGTGGGCGGTCAACGCCTGGCAAACCCAGGACTGGGTCGCGTTGGGCGGCTGCGCTGCCGGTGCTCTGATTGTGGGGGCGGGTGTCGGGTCTGTTGCGACCGAGTGGCGTCGCCTGTGGCGCCTGCGACAGCGCGCCCATGAGCGTGATGAAGCGCGGGATCTGCTCCACAGTCACGGAACCGGCAAAGGCCGCGCGTTTTGTGAAAAGCTGGCCAGTCAGGCGGGTATTGACCAGTCACACCCGGCGCTTCAGCGCTGGTATGCCGCTATCCATGAAACCCAGAACGATCGTGAAGTGGTGACGCTGTATTCCCACATGGTGCAGCCGGTGCTGGATGCCCAGGCGCGGCGCGAAATCAGCCGCTCTGCTGCGGAATCAACCCTGATGATTGCCGTCAGCCCTCTGGCGCTGGTGGATATGGCGTTTATCGCCTGGCGTAACCTGCGTCTGATTAACCGGATTGCTGCTTTATACGGTATTGAGCTGGGGTACTACAGCCGCCTTCGCTTGTTCCGTCTGGTATTGCTCAACATCGCCTTTGCAGGAGCAAGCGAGCTGGTGCGGGAAGTGGGGATGGACTGGATGTCGCAGGATCTGGCGGCGCGTCTCTCTGCCCGTGCCGCGCAGGGTATTGGTGCCGGTTTGTTGACCGCCCGTCTGGGCATCAAAGCGATGGAAGTGTGCCGTCCACTGCCGTGGATTGATGGCGATAAGCCGCGATTGGGGGATTTCCGACGTGAGTTAATCGGTCAGCTCAAAGAGACGCTCAATAAAAAACCGGTTCAGTAGCCGGTTTGGTCATTAATCGTGCTGGCTGTCAATATTTGTTGACAGCCATCTTCCCGATCACCGTGTTCTGACATATCATTTTAATGTTATTGGCTTAAAACGGTGAATTTCCCATGCGTCTTGAAGTCTTCTGTGAAGACCGTCTCGGTCTGACCCGCGAATTACTCGATCTTCTTGTTTTACGTAGCATTGATTTACGTGGCATTGAGATCGATCCTGTCGGGCGAATTTACCTCAATTTTGCCGAAATTGAATTTAATACGTTCAGTAGCCTGATGGCAGAAATACGCCGTATCGCTGGCGTTACGGATGTACGCACCATCCCCTGGATGCCGTCGGAGCGTGAGCATCTGGCATTGAGCGCATTGCTTGAAGCCATGCCAGAGCCTTTCCTCTCCCTGGATTTAAAAAGTAAGGTTGAGCGTGTTAACCATGCCAGCTGCCAGCTGTTCGCGCAGAGTCAGGAAAAACTCAGCAACCACAACGCAGCACAGTTGATTCCCGGCTTTAACTTCCAGCGCTGGCTGGACAGCAACCCGCAGAACACCCACAGCGAGCATGTGGTTATCCACGGACAGAATTTCTTAATGGAGATAACGCCGGTCTATCTGAAAGGCGAGGCCGACGCGCGCGTTCTGATCGGTGCCGTGATCATGCTGCGTTCCACCGTGCGCATGGGCCGTCAGCTGCAAAATATCTCCAGTCAGGATGTGGGGGCATTCAGCCAGATTATTGCCGTCAGCCCGAAAATGCGGCATGTGGTGGACCAGGCGCGCAAACTCGCGAGTCTGACCGCGCCACTGCTGATTACCGGCGATACCGGTACCGGGAAGGACCTGCTGGCGCATGCTGTGCATCTGGCCAGCCCGCGAGCGGCAAAACCGTATCTGGCCCTTAACTGCGCCTCGATTCCGGAAGATGCCGTCGAAAGCGAATTATTTGGTCACGCGCCGGAAGGTAAGAAAGGGTTCTTCGAGCAGGCTAACGGCGGTTCCGTGCTGCTGGACGAGATTGGTGAAATGTCGCCACGCATGCAGGCCAAGCTGCTGCGCTTCCTCAATGATGGCACGTTCCGCCGCGTAGGCGAGGATCACGAAGTTCATGTGGATGTGCGTGTGATTTGTGCGACGCAGAAAAACCTGGTCGAACTGGTGCAAAAAGGGGTATTCCGCGAGGATCTCTACTACCGCCTGAATGTCCTGACCCTGAATATCCCACCGCTGCGCGATTGCCCGCAGGATATCATGCCGCTGACCGAACTCTTTGTGGCGCGCTTTGCCGACGAGCAGGGGGTACCGCGTCCGAAGCTTTCAGCCGATCTCGGCACGGTGCTCATGCGCTACGGCTGGCCGGGCAACATTCGCCAGCTCAAGAACGCCGTTTACCGCGCACTGACGCAGCTGGAAGGTTATGAACTGCGTCCGCAGGATATTCTGTTACCGGATTACGATGCCGGGACGGTGTCAGTAGGTGAAGAGGCGATGGAAGGTTCGCTGGATGACATTACCAGCCGTTTTGAGCGCTCCGTGCTGACGCAACTATACCGTAGCTATCCAAGCACCCGTAAGCTGGCAAAACGCCTTGGCGTTTCACACACGGCGATTGCCAATAAGTTGCGAGAGTATGGTTTGAATCAGAAGAAGGGTGACGAATAACGGTAAAAAGCCTCTGTAAAGAGGCTTTTTTTTACTCATTCTTTTGCGATAGGGGTGCTATTAATGTCGACCTTTGTCTCTCCCTGAATCGATGCAATTCGATTCTCCACGTCTTTCACCTGTTGCGGGTTATGGAGCAGGGTATAGGTCAGATCAAACTGTGTGCTGGCTCCCGGTTGCAATTGCTTAACGCGTTTTTGTTCGCGCTCAATGGTGACCGGGTAAGCGTAGCTGGTACCCGGCTCAATACCGGTGACATAACCTTGCTTCAGGGTGTCGGTGTTTTTCCATAAGGTCAGCACCGGCAACTGGCGGGTATCAAACTGAATGGACGCCCCTTTATCACCGGCTTTATTCACCACGGCCGCGAGGGTTTCGTGGTTGTTATCCGCAAGCGGTTTGAGGTTAAACACCATCTCATCAAAGCCTTTCGTTGGCCCGGCATAGGTCTGCCAGTCGTTGACACCGGCTTTCGCGTAGTCATTGAATGGACTGACGCTCGCGACCGGGGCAAGGAAGCGCGCACCTTCTTCGAGGATCGGGGTACCAAAGTTGCTGTGGTAGATGATTTGATAATCATGCGGGTAATCGGCATGGTTTGTCAGAACATCATGCAAACTGAACTGGTTGGTTCCTGGGACGTAGCGCAGTTCGGTCATGGTCTGCAAATCTGCTTTTTTGAACGTGCTCTCTTTAATCAAACCGCGAATTCGAATTTCATGGGGGGCGGCGTCAGCCACCTCCACTTCAACCTGCGATACAGGCGTATTGCCCGCCTTGCCGTGAAGCGTGTAGATTTGGCCGTCAGCCGTGACCGGATGCCCCGTCCACTCATAGCCACAGCGCACCATCATCTCGTTGAAACCTTCCAGCCAGCCAAGCCCGTTGCGACTTTCCAGATTAATATATGCCGGGTTCACGACCTCTTTTACCGGGGAATCCCAGCCCATTCTGGTGCCGAAGCCTTCCACATGGAGCAGGTTCATGCCGCGAGAGGGGCTTAAGGTAATGGTCAGGCCACTTTTACTGCTGATAACAAGGATTTTGCTGCCTTCCTGTTTCCCACCGTGCAACACTTTTTGTTCAATGCTGAACGCCTGATCTTTTACCTTCAGCTCATCGCTCGTTATTTTCCAGTTTCCTTTCTCCACGCCGCTTTCAGCGCTTGTCAGCACCCAGGTTTTCGCCGCAGCATGACCCGAAATCAAAGCCGCAAGGAGCGTAATAGCCAGTTTAATTTTCATATCCTTCCCTTTTTGCTGAAACGATTATTGGCTTTCGTCAGCAAATCTAATGTTTTGACCTGAAGGGAAATGTGATGTGCTTCACTGGGGAAGAAAATATGAATATTTAAGGTCTAATATGAGAATAAGATCGCAATTAAGTTAACTTCAATACAATTATTTGCACAGTAAATGTGAACGGTGAAGGGTTTAGCTTTAACGATTCAGCTTAAAGGGAATAAAAAACCCCGCCAGTGCGAGGTTTGTCATGTGTCGTCTTCCAGAGCCTGCAAAGAGAAATAAACCCTGTTATTTCATTAGATTGCTAAGCTATATAGAATGCTAAGCATTCATTATGCTTTCAACACGTCCAGCGCGGCAGTGTAATCTGGCTCGGTGGTGATTTCGTTAACCAGTTCGCTGAAGACGACGTTGTCATTTTCATCGATAACCAGTACAGCGCGCGCTGCCAGGCCTTTCAGTGGGCCTTCCGCGATGCTCACGCCGTAGTTTTCCAGGAAATCCGGGCTGCGCAGGGTGGAGAGGGTAATGACGTTGCTCAGACCTTCAGCACCGCAGAAACGGGACTGGGCGAACGGCAGGTCGGCAGAAATACACAGCACAACGGTGTTATCCATTTCCGTCGCCAGCTGGTTGAATTTGCGCACGGATGCAGCACAGACGCCGGTGTCGATGCTTGGGAAAATGTTCAGGACTTTGCGTTTGCCAGCAAACTGAGACAGTGTGACGTCAGACAGATCTTTAGCCACCAGAGTAAAAGCCTGTGCTTTGCTGCCAGCCTGTGGAATGGAACCTGCAACAGTAACCGGGTTGCCCTGGAAATGAACGAGTTGTGACATAGATATCTTCCTGTTTACATATAGTTAACGTCGGGGCTAGTGTATGCCATCAGCGGATAACACGGCAAACCAATTTTTTCGCCTTTCCGGGCCGCAAGGAGTCAGTGATGAGAAGCGTTAAGGTCTATGAAGAAGCTTGGCCATTGCATACCCCGTTTGTGATCTCCCGCGGCAGTCGAAGCGAAGCCAGTGTGGTCGTGGTGGAGATAGAAGAGGATGGCATTAAGGGCGTCGGCGAATGCACGCCGTACCCGCGCTATGGCGAAAGTCTGGCGTCGGTAATGGCACTTATCATGACGCTCGTTCCCGATCTGGAAAAAGGGCTCACCCGCGAGGCGTTACAGCAGCGTATACCCGCCGGCGCGGCGCGTAATGCGATTGACTGCGCACTCTGGAGTCTGGAGGCTGCCAAACAGCAAACCTCGCTGACCACGCTGCTAGGCGTCACGTTGCCGACATCGGTTGTCACGGCGCAAACGGTGGTGATTGGCGAGCCTGAACACATGGCCGCCAGCGCAAAAGCGCTCTTTGATGCGGGGGCGACGCTGTTAAAGGTGAAGCTTGACGATCGTCTGATCAGCGAGCGTATGGTCGCTATCCGCTCGGCAGTCCCGACAGCCACGTTAATTGTGGATGCGAATGAGTCATGGCATCCCGAAGGCCTTGCCGCACGATGTCAGCTGCTGGCCGACCTGGGCGTGGCCATGCTGGAACAGCCTCTGCCGGCACAGGATGATGCGGCGCTGAAGAATTTTATCCACCCGCTGCCCATCTGCGCGGATGAAAGCTGCCATACGCGCGATAGCCTGGTTGAACTGCAAGGCCGTTACGAGATGGTCAATATCAAACTCGACAAGACCGGCGGGCTGACAGAGGCGCTGGCACTGGCAGAACAGGCGCAGGCGCAGGGGTTTTCAATCATGCTGGGATGCATGCTGTGTACATCCCGGGCGATCAACGCGGCGCTGCCGCTGGTAAATCATGTCAGTTTTGCCGATCTTGATGGCCCGACATGGCTGGCGGTTGACGTTTCACCGGCACTCACGTTTACCAGCGGCGTCCTTCATTTTTGAGGCTGCCAGCGCAGAAGCTCCACCATGGCCTTTAAATATTTTTCGCTGGCTTCGTCTGACGATATCGGCGGGAATTCCGCGGTGATGCAAGGTAATCCCAGGTCGGCACACCAGCTGCCGAATGAGCCAGGGGTTTCATAGCCCACGCTGGAGACAAGCGGCAGGGCGAAAGCATTCGCCAGCCATTCACCCAGCTCGGTGTGCCGCGGATCTTCGATGCAGGCCAGCGGATCGTGAAAGGTGACAACCCAGGCCGGGTGGATCTTATGGATTAACTGGCACAGCGCCTGTGTTTCCGACTCCGAGCCCGGCGTGTCGCCGGTCAGTAAGACAACGTCACGCTCTTCGGCGGAGCTATTCCAGCGATAAACCGTTTCACCGGCGCGCCAGTTTGCTGCAGGGAAATTACGGTTTAAATCGATGCCCCGCGCATTGGCGCGTAACCCAAGCTGACACCCATCCGGGTTGACGGCCAGAATCACGTGATGACGTCGTAAGCTGGGGGTCAACGTGCGCAGCGCGCACGAGAGCGTGACGACAGAAGAGTTCTCGTCGCCGTGCGTGCCGGCAATGATTAAGCCGCTGTTGCGATCGGCATCGGGGGCCGGAAACCAAATCAGCGATGCGCCTAAAAATGAACGGCCATACTGCTCTGCACCTGGCGGGAAGGCGCCGCGTTCCGCTCTGGGTCGGGTGATTGCCATAGGAAATCCTGATAAAGAAGTATCTACTGGCAGTGTTGTGCAAAACTCGCGGTTAATCAAATAGTTTCCGTATGGCGGGAAAATTGCCGGATATCAACTTTCCGGAGGAAGGTATTTGCAATTCTCATTGTCGAAACAAATAATTACGCATCTGCTTATTACCTGAATTCATAAAAGGGGATCTTATGAAGCATCCTGTTTCGCGTCTCTGTACTGCACTGTTGCTGTGCGGACTCTCTTCACTTTCGTACGCCGCTGATGTGCCACAGGGCACGGTACTGGCGCAAAAACAGGAGCTGGTCAGACACATTAAAGATGAGCCGGCTTCCCTTGATCCGGCAAAAGCCGTGGGATTACCCGAGATACAGGTCATTCGCGACCTTTTTGAAGGACTGGTTAATCAGAATGAGAAAGGTGAACTGACCCCAGGCGTGGCGACGCGCTGGCAGAGTAATGATAACCGTATCTGGACCTTCTCCTTACGTGATAACGCGAAATGGTCTGACGGTTCGCCAGTTACCGCTCAGGATTTTGTCTACAGCTGGCAGCGTCTGGTTGATCCGAAAACCACGTCTCCGTTTGCCTGGTTTGCGGCGCTGGCGGGTATCCATAACGCACAGGCGATAATTGATGGTAAAGCCGCGCCAGATACGCTGGGCGTGACGGCCGTAGATGCAAAAACCTTACGTGTGCAGCTGGATAAACCGCTGCCGTGGTTTAGCAATCTGACGGCAAACTTTGCCTTCTATCCGGTGCAAAAGGCCAATGTGGAGAGCGGAAAAGAGTGGACGCGTCCGGGGGCTCTGGTCGGAAATGGCGCCTACGTTCTGAAAGATCGCGTGGTGAATGAAAAACTGGTTGTGGTGCCGAATACACACTACTGGGATAACGCCAAAACCGTCCTGCAAAAAGTGACGTTCATACCGATTAACCAGGAATCCTCGGCCACTAAACGCTATCTGGCGGATGATATTGATATCACCGAATCGTTCCCGAAAAACATGTATCAGAAGCTGCTCAAGGACATTCCGGGACAGGTGTATACACCGCCTCAGCTGGGCACCTATTACTATGCGTTTAATACGCAAAAAGGACCCACGGCCGATGCCCGTGTACGTCTCGCCCTGAGCATGACCATCGATCGCCGCATCATGGCGGACAAAGTGTTAGGAACCGGTGAGAAGCCCGCCTGGCATTTCACGCCAGACGTGACGGCAGGGTTTACGCCAGAAACCTCGCCATTTGAGCAGATGTCACAGCAGGAACTTAATGCCCAGGCGAAAACGCTGCTTCAGGCCGCGGGCTATGGCCCTCAGCGCCCGCTGAAGCTGAACCTGTTGTACAACACGTCAGAAAACCATCAGAAAATCGCGATTGCGGTGGCCTCGATGTGGAAGAAAAACCTCGGCGTTGACGTCAAACTGCAAAATCAGGAGTGGAAAACCTACATCGATAGCCGTAATACCGGTAATTTCGATGTGATCCGCGCGTCATGGGTCGGGGATTACAATGAGCCATCGACCTTCCTGTCGTTATTGACCTCAACCCACAGCGGCAATATCTCGCGTTTCAACGATCCGGCGTACGATAAAATTATCCATCAGGCGACGCTCGAAAACACGGCGAAAGCCCGTAACGCAGACTACAACATGGCGGAGAAAATCCTCACGGAAAAAGCGCCAATCGCACCTATTTACCAGTACACCAACGGCCGCCTGATCAAACCATGGGTGAAAGGTTACCCCATTAATAACCCGGAAGACGTGGCTTATAGCCGGACGATGTATATTGAGAAACACTGACGAGCCGGTAACCGACGGGCTTCGTTGTAAACGTTAAATTCAGAGCTGGCGCATTTGCGCCAGTTTTTCTTTATTGAACGAGGGATGTTTGTTCCGTGAGTCAAAGGGGAGGTAAATGATGACGGATGAAAAGAAAGAGAAAGCGTCTTTCCCGGCAGGGTTAGGGATTATGGATAAAATCTGGGAATGGCAATGGATTATCCGCTTCATCTATATTGTCCTTTTCGCCGATCTGGCGCTGTTGGTATACAGCGGGCAAGGAATGTTGACCTGGCCTGTTCAGACACTTAACTGGACCGAACATCTGGGTTTTTTCTGCGTGGCGCTCGCTGCCTTAGGTTTGATTGCCACCACCCTGATGCCTTTTATAGCCAATATCGTCAGGCTATTACTTAATGAGCTCATCTACAGCAGAATCTTCCCGGATTTCTTGCGCGCGCAGAGTGATTATCAGAAGAGGTCGGGTGAAGTTCCTTCAGGCGAAGTACTTGATTTAGCGTTGAAGGAAAACAACCAGTTCCTGCTTAATTATTATGAAAAACATAATGCAAACTGGCGCACGAAATTTCATGAGCGATTTAAAGTCGGGGATTTACTCTTTGGGATCCTGTTTTTCATGATGCTTGATGACCATCCGCAGTGGTTTAGCGACGCGCAGCATTCGCTGGTCATCGATCTGTTCAGCCACGGCGGTGAAAGCGGAATCGTTCTGTTTTATACCGTACTTATTATCATCTTTAGTACGCTGATGAGTCTCTGGTTCGGTAAATGGGACTGGGGGAACATCTACTATCCGCCACTGTATCGTGAAAAAGAGGAAGCCCGCAGAAAAGCGCGTGAGCGGGAAGCGCAGTGGGAGCGGCAGGATCGCTAAATTGCCGGGCGACACATTATTCCCAGCGGATTGCTCCCGCCAGGCGCTGCTGGCGGGAACAGTGCACTGTTATTCTAACAATGCACTGAATTTCGCCAGCCATTGCGGATGCGCAGGCCAGGCGGGGGCAGTGACCAGGTTACCGTCTACGTGCGCCTGATCGATACCGATATTGGCATAGTGCCCGCCGCCGAGGCGGACTTCAGGCGCACAGGCGGGATAGGCGCTACAGGTTCGTCCTTTTAATATGCCGGCAGCAGCGAGCAGTTGCGGTCCGTGGCAAACCGCAGCAATCGGTTTGCGCGCGGCGTCGAAGGCCTGCACCAGTTTCAGCACGTCATCATTTAGCCGGAGATATTCAGGGGCTCGTCCACCCGGGATTAGCAGCGCGTCATAATCCTGCTCTTTTACGGCGGAAAAATCGGCATTGAGGATAAAACGGTGGCCCGGCTTTTCACTGTAGGTCTGGGCACCGTCGAAATCATGGATCGCCGTCATGATGTAGTCGCCACGGGATTTGTCCGGGCAGACGGCGTCCACCTGATGGCCAATCATTTGTAAAGCCTGAAAGGGCACCATTGTTTCATAATCTTCGGCGTAATCGCCGACCAACATCAGGATCTTCTTGCTCATCATTTCTCACCTTTAGGTTTAACGATGTTTAAGATATAGCCTGGCACAGCTAAATTGCCGGAAATAAAAAAAAGCCCGTCAGAGAACGGGCGAAATAAGCAAATGATTTAATGATTCGTTATCAACTTGTTGGAGGATAACGTTGCGTATTTTACGCACCTCTTACCGGTGCTGATACCTGACAAATTCGGTAGGTGAAACAAGGAATTAAACATGCGTCATAGCGCATCGAAGGTGGGGTAGATACTGTTCTCAAGGTATTCCACCAGAAACCAGATCTCACCGCTGAAAATAAACCAGAAGCCAAATATAATAACGAATAAAATAATTATGGTGAGTATTATTTCTGTTTTTCCCATTGCACATCTACCCACCTGTGGTCCATTTATTCTAGAGGGGCATTGTAACGGGGCTTACGGAGATACACCAGTTTCATGCCGCCAGGACTTTATTGCGCCCATCACTTTTGGCGCGATAAAGCGCATCGTCCACACGTTTAAACAGCTCATCCATACTCTCGCCCGGATTATGTCGCGCCACGCCAATGCTGACGGTGAAGCGAGGTAAACCCGGGATCGTGATGCGGGCGACCGCATCGCGCACAGTTTCGGCGATTTGCAGGGCGGTGTCGAGCGGGGTGCGCGGCAGCAGGATGACGAACTCCTCACCGCCCCAGCGGAAGACCAGGTCCTCTTTGCGGCTACAGGCTTCCAGCGTGCGCGAGAGCGAGATCAGTACCTCATCACCTTTCAGGTGGCCGAAGAGGTCGTTGATATTTTTGAAGTGATCGGTATCCACCAGCAGCAGGCTAAATTGCTGCTGCGCGGGAAGATGATGGGTGTTGGCCTGGTCGGTGATGATATAGAACTGACGCCGGTTGAGCAGGCCCGTCATGGAATCACGCAGTGCTGCGTGTTCCAGCTCCTGCTCCAGCCTTTTTTGCTCGGTGATATCGTGGATAATGCACAACATCAATTTGTCGCCGTAAATTTCAATCGGCCCGGCATAGGTCTGAACATGGCGGGTGGAGCCATCGGCCAGACGGTGGATAAAGTTGAGGGGCTTATGGCCGCCCGGCAACGCGGCAATCTCTGTCATCACGGGGATCACATCCCGCCCCAGCGTATTGATTTCCCAGGTATGTTTTCTGCACATTTCATCATGCGCATAACCGTAAAAAGTCAGCGCCGCCAGATTGGCATCCACAATCTGGCCATCCCGGGACGGATCGATAAGCAGCATTGGCGCGCTGTTGGTCAGGAAAAAGCGCGCGTAAAATCCCTGTTTTTTGCGCTGGTAGGTCGCGGAGCGGCTGGCCTTAAGCCCGGAGAGAACCTGCTGCGTCAGCCCTTCAAAAACAATAACATTCCCCTGGGGCACGAAATGGGCAAGCGAGAGACGGCAGCTCAGCGCGGTTTCATGTCCATCGCGGGAGATGGTCCAGATTTCGACGATCTCCTGCTCACTCTTCAGTTCAGGCACATACATCGACAGCACGTGATGCGCATTGGCGGAATAGATACCTTTGCGTAGGTCATCCAGGGTTTTATCGCCCATGATCTGAGCGGCGGCCACATTTGCAAAAATGATCTGTTCTGAAGCAGGTGAAATGAGCCACACGGGGGTTTTAATTAAATTCAGCTCATCAAAACAATTTTGCGACATAGCGTATTCCTGTACATCGGCACAATGTGCCTGAGGATCATGACAGAATTAACGGGAGTGGACTCCTTTGAAACATACTCTACTTAACCCGGTCAGGCATGATTTTTTTGTGAAATATATGCGGGTTCCGCATGAATTTTACCAATGGGTATAATTTGTTTGTCTGAGTTTTTTTGCAGCAGCAGCCAGGGAACCTGTTCGGCAGGTAAAGGACGGGAGAAAAGGAACCCCTGCAGGTAATCACAGCCGAGGTCCGTCAGTACCATCTGTTGTTCTTCCGTCTCGATCCCTTCCGCAACCACATTCATTTCCATGGTCCGGGCGATATTGATAATGGTTTCCACCAGCTTGCGGCTTTTTTCATTTACCAGCATCGAGTGCACAAAGCTCTTGTCGATTTTTAGCTCTTTAGCGGGCAGAACGCTCAACATCAACAGGTTGGAATAGCCGGTGCCAAAATCATCAATCGAGACGGTAATCCCGGCTTGATTGAACGCATTGAGTAATTCAATACTGCGGTCGAGATTTTTCAGTGCGGTACTTTCTGTCACCTCAAGGATAAGCCGGGAGGGCGACAGATTATATTTATGCAACATCGACGAAATGATGTGGAAGATATCCGGCTGTTCGAACTGGACGGGGGAGAGGTTAAAGGACAATGTCCACTGGCTGAAACCTTGTTCTGTCCAGAAATGAAGCTGACGGCATGCCGCTTCAATCGCCCAGTTCCCCACCGGGATGATCAGCCCCGTTTGTTCCAGCGACGGTAAAAACAGATTAGGTAGCAACACCCCTTGCTCAGGGTGCCGCCAGCGCAGAAGGGCTTCAAAACCGTGAATAGTGGTGTCTTTTGCATGCCAGGTCGGCTGATACCACAGTTCAAACTGATCGCGTTCCAGCGCCTGAGTTAACTCCTGCAGGAAGCCGGGGTTGGCCGGAATGGCCGTTGACATCTCGTTCCGGTAGACGGCCCAGCCGTTTCGTCCATCCTCTTTGACGCGATTCAGGGCCGCATCGGCTTTTAGCTTCAGCTCATGCAGCGTCTCGCCATCCTGCGGGTAGAGGCTGACACCCGCGCTGATTGTTGTGCTCAGCGTGTGCCCACAAAGTGAAAACGGGCGGCGCATATCCTCCAGCAATGTCGTGAGCAGCGGGTTGAGTTTATCGTCGTCACACTCGGGAACCAGCAGGATAAAGGCGTCGCCGCCAAGCCTGGCGAGGGTCATCTCGCGGGTAAGGCGGGCGGTAATGCGCTGCGCGAGAGAGATTAACAACTCATCCCCGGTGTTGTGGCCCCAGGTATCGTTGATGCGTTTGAAATGATCGACGTTGAGGAAAATCACGGCGAATGGCTTCTTGCTGAGCAATGCGCTGCGCAGGCAATCCTGCATCCGAATGTCCATCTGGTGGCGATTAGCGAGACCGGTGAGCGCATCAAACCGCGCCTGCAGTTCAAGCTGACGATTAAGCTGGCGTAGGTTGTCGGTCAGTCGGTTCGTCCGCCGGTGCGAGTCGATGAGCGAAATCATTAACATACCGCCGAGCAGGCACAGTGTGGTGACAGAAACCCAGACCGATAACCCCAGCTCGCTGATACCACCGGGCAGGGTATGCGTCATTTCCTGAAAATGGGCGGCATGCATGCCGGTGTAGTGCATCGCGCAGATGGCGACACCCAGCACGCAGGCCGCGAGAATACGATTGATAAACACCCCTTTGCGCATATCCCGCAGGCGAAATGCCAGCCACAGCGCCGCGCCGGAGGCCATAACGGCAATCAACACGGACACGGCAACAATGCGTCGATCCCAGAGAATATGGCTGTCCAGCATCAGTGCGGCCATACCGATAAAGTGCATACAGACCACGCCAGCGCTCAGGAGCACCGTGGCAACGATCAATCGAAAAAGGGAAAGGGTTTTACCCGTTACGGCAATATTGATGGCGACCGTGGATGCAACCACCGCCACGCCCAGTGAGGCGAGGGTTAACCAGAGGTTATAGCTCATTATCATCGGCATTTGCATCGACAGCATGCCGATGAAGTGCATTGACCAGATCCCGATCCCAAGCGTGACGCCTCCGGCGATACGCCAGAACATCGCCGTTTTACGGCTGGAAAGCGGGATTTTTCCGGCGCTGTCCAGGGCCACAAATGAGGCGATAAAGGCCACCAGATACGAGAGGGCTATTAACACAGGGTCCCACGATATATTGAGCATTATGCAATCCCACGCCAAAGAGGGTTACCGATTTCGCCTGCCGGGCACGTCTTTAACTGGCAACGTACATGCGCATTCAAATAATATGAGTTAGGTATCGTGCAAAACGACCGGTCATATTAAAACGTTAAGGCTGGCGGTGAATATAAAATATATTCTTTCCGGCACCTATTAAGCATTGCTAAACAAAGGCGAATAATTGCAGCAAAGCTCCTTAAATATGAGCGCGGCCATATTGTCTCATCGCAGGCGATGGTATCGCTTAAAGTGGCAGGAAACCAGTATCACAGGATGCTGCATATAACATTTTCACTAATACCCTGTTTTTATCTGACTTAAGTTAAATCTCAGGTGGCTAACGGCGAAAGGTGAAACCAGCGTTGTTCGTCAGGACAAACAACAACACGAATGCTATAAATCTTAATGCCGACCTAAATATAAAATCGTGGATATAATCATGCTAAGAAATATTAGTGTCAGAACCTTCATTGCCGGGTTCCTTTTATGTCTTTTCCTGGTTGATGCAGGTGTCGTTGTTCTATTTTCCAGCAAATCCTCTCTCTTTATTTCACTCAATATCATTAATTTCGTTGCGCTATTTTTGCTCTGGGGCTACATGACAAAGTATCTTGTGACGCCGATCAATACTGTGAAAAAAAGTATTGAAGAAGTGACTGCAGGCAATCTTGGCGTGATTATCCCTGAATTTGGCAATAACTGTGCAGGGCGTTTAATCCCCGGGATTAACAGCCTCTCCAGCAACATCGCGACCCTGGTACGCGAGATCAGGGCCTCGTCGCAAACCGCCATGACCTTGTCCGATCAACTCTCCGCGCGTAGCGCGCAGCTTTCGGTGAAAACAGAGCAGCAGTCTGCATCGCTGGTGCAAACGGCTGCCAGCATGGAGCAGATGGCAGCAAGTACCCGAAATAATGCCGATAACACCCGACTGGCCAGCGAGCAGGCAAACAGGGCGACACTGCAGGCGCGTAAAGGTGGCGAGTTGATGGGGCAGGTGGCCACCAATATGCAATCCATTACCGAATGTGCACAGCAAATGACGGAGATTATCTCAATGATCGACGGCATTGCCTTCCAGACGAATATCCTGGCGCTAAACGCGGCCGTTGAGGCGGCCAGAGCCGGTGACCACGGAAAAGGGTTTTCGGTGGTGGCAGAAGAGGTGCGAAACCTGGCCCACCGCAGCGCGGATGCCGCCAAAAACATCAAAACGCTGATTGAAGTGACCAGCAATAACGTTACTCAGGGCGTGACCGTTGTGTCCGAAGCTGAAAAGAATATGCAAGAAATTGTGACCGGCTCCGGCAATGTCAGCCAGTTGATGGATGACATTTTCACCTCGACGTCAGAGCAGGAGAAAGGCATTTCCCAGATTACGCTGGCCTTATCTGAGCTGGAACGGGTCACGCAAAGTAACGTTACGATGGCAGAAGAACTCAACGGATCCTCTGATGTACTGCGTAATCAGGTGAGTGAACTGCAGGCGCGGACGCGTAACTTCCGGCTCGAAAAGGGGTATCAGGCTGAATCCACGCCTTCTCATGCTGGCCCGCTGTCATTCCACTCGCGTCCCGGTCACTCCCTCTGATGCACGAAAAGAGCCTGGTCAACCGGGCTCTTTTATCCGGACTTCTCGCCACTGAATTACCCTCCCGTGCGGTCTGAAAAGGCGCCTGGCGGAATACGGTTATTTCCTGAGCGAATTCAGCGCGATGCGAAACATAGTTGTTGCTTAACCCCTGATGAAAGCTAGACTGACAACGAAAGAGCTGAAAAGGGGGAGGCGCGGTGGAGAGTATAAAAGGATCAGAACTAAACGTTCCTGATGCAGTTTTTGCCTGGGTGCTGGATGGTCGCGGCGGTGCCCGACCGCTGGAAGACAACGATGTCATTGATAATGAGCATCCCTGCTGGCTACACCTTAACTATACCCATCCGGACAGTGCCGACTGGCTGGCCACGACGCCGCTCCTGCCGAACAACGTGCGTGATGCGCTGGCGGGTGAAAGCCTGCGGCCACGCGTGAGCAGAATGGGGGACGGCACGCTCATCACTTTGCGTTGCATTAACGGCAGCACCGATGAACGTCCTGACCAGCTGGTCGCGATGCGTGTTTATATGGACGATGGTCTGATTGTCTCCACCCGTCAGCGTAAAGTTCTGGCGCTGGATGACATTGTGAACGATCTGAAAGAGGGCACCGGGCCGACCGATTGCGGAAGCTGGCTGGTGGACGTCTGCGACGCGCTGACTGACCATGCGAGTGAGTTTATCGAAGAGCTGCACGATAAAATCATCGACCTCGAAGATAACCTGCTCGATCAGCAGATCCCGCCGCGCGGTTTTCTGGCGCTCCTGCGTAAGCAGTTAATAGTCATGCGCCGCTATATGACGCCACAGCGGGACGTATACGCGCGTCTGTCCAGCGAAAGGCTCAACTGGATGAATGACGATCAGCGACGCCGAATGCAGGATATTGCCGACAGGCTGGGCCGCGGACTTGATGAAATCGATTCCTGTATTGCCCGCACGGGCGTCATGGCGGATGAAATCGCGCAGGTGATGCAGGAGTCGCTGGCGAGAAGAACCTATACGATGTCGCTGATGGCAATGGTCTTTCTGCCGAGCACATTCCTGACGGGATTGTTTGGCGTGAACCTGGGCGGAATTCCCGGCGGCGCGGCCCATTATGGCTTTACCGCATTTTGCGTCATGTTAGTTGTTTTGATCGGTGGTGTTGCATGGTGGTTGCATCGTAGTAAATGGCTGTAAATTTACGCTTTTTTCAGCTTTTACGGAGATCAAAACGCTCTTTTAATTGAGCGAAGTCAATAAACAATGACCGCGTAAGGTGCAATATTACTCCCGCAGGTGAATGCAACGTCAAGCGATGGGCGTTGCGCTCCATATTGTCTTACTTCCTTTTTTGAATTACTGCATAGCACAATTGATTCGTACGACGCCGACTTAACTAGTCGGCTTTTTTTTGCCTCCTGTTCCCCAGCGTCTACCCTAAAAGGGACGTCAGTAAAACCTGGAGGGAATGATGAGCATCTTACTCGCTCTGCAACTGCAGTATTCACGTCAGTCCGATCCGATCCCCACCGATCCGACGCCGATGCCCGATCCTGTTCCGCGTCCGCAACCCATGCCTGACCCGCCGCCCGATGAAGAACCGATTAAATTGTCGCATCGAACCCCGAGATCTGCGAGGATACGCGCCATCTGACCGCAAAGATGACCACGAGAGACTATTGTGACCGCTTTTTCAACCCTGAATGTACTGCCCGCCGCCCAACTCGATAACCTCAACGAGTTGGGATACCTCACCATGACGCCTGTTCAGGCGGCCGCATTGCCCGCCATTCTTGAGGGGCGTGATGTACGCGTTCAGGCTAAAACAGGGAGCGGAAAAACGGCGGCTTTCGGTCTGGGTCTGCTACAGCATATTGATGCTGCGCTGTTTCAGACGCAGTCTCTGGTGCTGTGCCCAACCCGCGAACTGGCGGACCAGGTCGCGGGCGAGCTGCGTCGTCTGGCGCGATTCCTGCCTAATACCAAGATTTTAACCCTCTGTGGCGGACAACCGTTTGGCGCACAGCGTGATTCGCTTCAGCATCCACCACACATCATTGTGGCGACGCCTGGCCGACTGCTCGATCACCTGCAAAAAGGTACGGTCTCGCTGGATGCATTACACACGCTGGTCATGGATGAAGCAGACCGGATGCTGGATATGGGCTTCAGCGATGCTATCGATGAAGTGATCCGTTTCGCGCCTGCAGACCGTCAGACGCTGTTATTTTCGGCGACCTGGCCTGAAGCGATCGCCGCAATCAGTGGCCGCGTGCAGAAAAATCCGCTCACCATCGAAATTGACAGTGTTGATGCGCTGCCTGCTATCGAGCAGCAGTTTTATGAAACGTCCCAGCATGGAAAAATCGCGCTCCTGCAGAAGGTGCTCAGTCAGCATCAGCCCGCTTCCTGCGTGGTGTTCTGTAACACCAAAAAAGATTGTCAGGCGGTCTGTGACGCCCTGAACGCCGCAGGGCAGAGCGCGTTATCGTTGCATGGCGATCTGGAACAGCGCGATCGCGATCAGACGCTGGTCCGTTTCGCCAACGGCAGTGCCCGCGTGCTGGTTGCCACCGACGTGGCGGCGCGCGGTCTGGATATTAAATCGCTTGAGCTGGTCGTGAACTACGAGCTGGCATGGGATCCTGAAGTACACGTTCACCGTATCGGCCGTACTGCGCGTGCCGGAAACAGCGGTCTGGCCATCAGCTTCTGCGCACCGGAAGAGGCGCAGCGCGCCAATATTCTGTCTGAAATGCTGCAGATTAAGCTTAACTGGGTGAATGCACCGGGCAATGTCAGTCTCGTTCCGCTGGAAGCAGAAATGGCAACGCTGTGTATTGATGGCGGTAAAAAAGCCAAGATGCGTCCGGGTGATGTGCTCGGTGCGCTGACCGGAGACGTGGGGCTGGATGGGGCGGATATCGGTAAGATTGCGGTACATCCTGCACATGTTTATGTTGCTGTTCGCCAGTCGGTTGCCCATAAGGCCTGGAAACAGCTGCAGAACGGGAAAATCAAGGGTAAAACCTGTCGCGTTCGTCTGCTGAAATAAGGTTTAAACGCGTCTCAGACGGTGGTCTGAGACGCGTTTGCGTTATTTCACTATTTCACTTCTACGACATTCAGGCGCAGTTCTTCAAACTGATTGTCATCTTCTTCTGGCTGCCAGCCAGCAGGTTTCACGGGGATCTCTTCCCGGTCAAACGCCAGATCGCCGCCATTCACCACTTCCGACTCATGGTTGATGCCTTTGAAATCGAAAAGCTCAACGTCCGCGAGGTGAGAAGGCACTACGTTCTGCATCGCGCTGAACATGGTTTCGATACGGCCCGGGTAGCGTTTGTCCCAGTCACGCAGCATGTCACCAATCACCTGACGCTGCAGGTTCGGCTGAGAGCCGCACAGGTTACATGGAATGATCGGGAACCCTTTGGCCTGAGAGAACCGTTCGATATCTTTCTCGCGGCAGTAGGCAAGCGGGCGGATCACAATGTGTTTGCCGTCATCGCTCATCAGTTTTGGCGGCATGCCTTTCATCTTGCCGCCGTAGAACATGTTCAGGAACAGCGTCTGCAGAATATCGTCGCGGTGATGGCCGAGTGCGATTTTGGTTGCACCCAGTTCTGTCGCGGTACGGTACAGGATGCCGCGGCGAAGACGAGAGCAGAGTGAGCAGGTGGTTTTGCCTTCCGGGATCTTCTCTTTCACAATCCCGTAGGTATTTTCTTCTACGATTTTGTACTCAACGCCCAGTTTTTCCAGGTATTCCGGCAGAATGTGTTCCGGGAAACCAGGCTGCTTTTGATCGAGGTTAACCGCCACCAGGGAAAACTTCACCGGCGCGCTTTGCTGAAGATTACGCAGGATCTCCAGCATGGTGTAACTGTCTTTACCACCTGACAGGCAGACCATAATGCGGTCGCCTTCTTCGATCATATTGAAGTCTGCAATGGCTTCACCAATGTTACGGCGCAGACGCTTTTGCAGTTTGTTCAGGTTGTATTGCTCTTTCTTTATATTTGATTGATTTTCTTGCATTTATTACTACCTTCGGAGCCAATAGGGGCATAATAGGGGCAAAAATTTTTCAGCGTGCGAGCTTATCGTTAAGCATCAGCACCTGTTCGCCATTCATTTCTTCAATCCACGCACCGTAGACTTCATAAACCATTTGCGCGTTTTCATGCCCCATCTGGCTGGCTATGAAAGACGGGTTAGCGCCGGCAGATAAAAGCCAGCAGGCAAAAGTATGCCGCGTATGGTACGGATTCCGGCGGCGAATACCAGCACGTTTTACAGCTGCGTTGAATCTCGCACCGATGCTCGATAAAGAGTAGTAGGCTTTCTGTTCTCCTTTGCGCAGCCGGGGTATGAAAACGAATCGCAGGCTTTGATGTTCCACTGCGCCATACTCGCGATGATTAAAGACAATTTCGGTTTTAGGCTGTCGCGCTGTCAGCTTGCGCTGTGCTTTCAAGGCTTCAAGTGCCGGCTCTAATAGGGTGATAACCCGGTTACCTGCTTCGGTTTTTGGTGGGCCGAACATGCCCAACGCATTAAGATTGCGCTGTATATGAGCCGTACCTTTTTCCCAGTCGATATCTTCCCAGGCAAGAGCTGCAAGCTCCCCATGACGGACACCGGTATAAACTGCGAACGTCCACATATTGAGGCTCTGGCCGCGCTCGGATTCCGCAAGCAAACTAAACTCCTGCTTCGTTAAAGGATCCGGTTTTACTTTCCCTTTGTGTAGTTTCTTGATCCCTTCAAAGGGCTTGCCACTGATAAAGCCAGATTTGTATGCAAACCGAAGCAGGGAGCACAGTAGCGATATATAGTTGTTCACGGTACGCACAGTGCGTCCCTGTTTGTTGCTTCTGGGATTTGCCAGGTAAAGTGTCTCACCGTTCAACAGTTCCTTCCTGTATTTCAGAATGTCGCTGTGGCGTATAGTTGAAACAGGCGTATCTCCGTTGATGATGTGCATTAACGTACCGAGTTGTGAGCGAGTCTTACGCATGGTATTCGCGCTAATTTCTGTTTCTTTAATGTTCGTCCACAGTTCACACAGCTCTGAAAAGGTTTGAACTGAAACAGTGGTTACGGTTTTTTTTGCTCTGGACGATGAAGGAAAGCGCTGGTGGTAATCAAATTCTCCAAGGTTGATCTCACTAACGATCACAGCCCGAAGATTCCCGGCTTTTTTGATGTTCGCCGGGGTGTTAATCCAACCTTTGAGAATTTCACGGCAACGCTTTCCCCGGTACATAAACCAGATACAAATCTTATTGTTTCTGATTTCGACACCTGTAGGCAAAGCTGCCATCTTACGCATCCCTTATTAACTGATTAATTCTCGGATAGTTGTACCAGGTTGTGCCACGCAAGGTTTTTTCTCCGGAAGGAGAAACCCGTTTAAAATGGACACCTTCCACCCAACAGCCCTGGCGATACTTCTCAATCTGTCGTTCGGTCAGGCCTGTTTTTTCTGTGAGTCTTGCGCCAACAACCCATTCTTCGTTAAAAATTACCTGCGACATGGTTCACCTCAGGTAACCGGCATGAGTATAGATATGCCGGTCTGTAGACGTTGATATTTCAGTTTCAGTTTGCCTGGCCGGGCAGGGAACGCAGTCGGCGCATGCCGGTCAGTGCTGTGGCCACGTAGCTCGCCTTGCAGTTCACTACTTCGACCCAGACCTTCACGCCTTCTACCTTCACCGTATAAGTCTCTTTCATCTTGCTGCGCCCATAGTCGCCATATCTTTGCTGGTGGGCTGCGAGTGCGATTTCACATGCCTGGCGAGCCAAAGGGGATTGCTTACTGCCTCGATTAATCAGTCGCATTTCTTCTCCTTGAAGGAGGGTTTCCCCTCCCGATCTCGTTAGTCCACGTATTCCGGTTTCATATCCGCCAGGGTGATGCTGAACTGACCATGCAATTCGTCGCCCAGATGGCGTTTCGACGATGCAAGAACGCGCTCAACCTCTGCGAACCGAGCAGCTGCATCTGGATCATCTGAAGGTGGCAAGGAATTGATGGCTGCTTCGACTTTGTTACGAGCATCAACCAGGTAATAACGCTTCACGGCTTTGTTTTTCAGCTCAGTGAACAGGGCAGAACCCAGCGTTGCTTTCACGGTTTCAATATCTGCGCGCAGAGCTTTAGCGCTATCCACGTCCTGAGCCGCCTCGATGCGGTCACGGAAATCATCAGCAAGCGCATCGATGTTTTGAGCTGATTCCTGAGCCGTTTGAGTCGTAGTGACGTTGTCACCTGAAATATCAGCGAGGCTAACGTGCTGCGCCGGTACCGGGTTTACCTCTCGTTCTTCACGGCGATCATCCAGTTCATCCGGGGTATAAACGCCCAGAATCACATCCGGGCAGAACAGTCTCGCCCAACGTTTGACAGCCAGGTACGCCAGCTGCTGGCGAGGGTCGTCAGCCCAAAGTGTAGAGTTTCGGGTACGGGCCTGAGCCAGCAGTAAATCGAGTTCTCTCGGTTTATCCTCGCCTTTTAGCGTTGCGCTGATAATGATGCCGATCCCGGCTTCGTCAGCCAGGGTCCAGCCCGGGACGCGGTACTCGCCTTTGTCGCCTTTACGGATATGGAATTTTCCAACGACCTTTTCCCATGGCCCGTACCATTCATATTCAAAGCGGCTGGCCAGTACGCCACTGCGCGAAATCACAGCATTAACCAGTTGCGCTTCATACCCGAGTACACCGTTAATCAGGTGCGTCTTCTGCGCCACGGCAAAGGGATTCATCTGCCACTGTGCTGCTTGCATCGCTACAGCCATGCAGTCGGCCTGATTGCCCTGCAAGTGTTTAGGAACGGTGGCAGTTCCCTGCGCCATGATCTGCGCGAACGTGCTGATGGCGTTCAGATACTGGGAATCGAACAAAGCCACGTTGGAGTTAATAACGGTGTTCTGGTCAGCAACGGTAACGTTAGTGTTATGCATAAATCCCCCTTAAGCCTGAGCGCGCAGCGCTTCGAGGCGGCGCAGGTCGAAGTCGTTCAGCTCATCGGTGTAATCGGAAGTGATCGGAGCTGGCCATTCGCCCGTGTCGAAACCTGTGGCAATGGCGCGCATCGTTTTGCGGTACTCGAGCATGCCCAGTTCCAGCAGTTCGGTTGACGCCTCAATGATGGCGATCCAGTGGTAGTTCTCGTCTTTGTTGACGAAAATCCAGAAGAACTGGTCCAGCGCTGCGGTCTCGCAATACATTGCCGCGCTGAGGTGATAGTCCCGGTCAATGATTTCCCGATGCAGCCTGGCGCGCAGGCTTTCCTGCTTCACATTCCACATACTTATGGTTTTCAGGTCGGCGCCAATTCGCACGCCGTCAAGTTCAATCTCGAGGTCAGGGCGTACACGCACTTCTAAACCTGTTTCGTCGTCAAAGCCGAAGTAACTCACTTCAACCGCGCGGCTTGGATGTGTCAGCAGCATGCCAGCGGTAGGGTGCGCCAGGAGTGCAGACTGAATTGCCCGCGCTGTGGCCAGTTGCTGGCGGGTAACCAGTATCTTTTCGCCAGGGTTGTCGCGCCAGGCATCCAGCAGCTCGTCTGCGAACACGGCATCGGGCTTAGCTGATTTAACTGCCTGGATCATGTCTGCTTTGGTACCGGACACTTTTAACGGCGTTGGTTTCTGCGCTTCCTGCGCCACTAGGTCTGGATTGATGAATGCTAATTGCTCAAGTAACGCATCACGGCTGCCGCTGGTTTTAACCGGCACGGGCAGGGTGGCGTTGTACTCTTTAATGCATGCCTTCATTGCCGTTGCTGTCTCCTTCTGGCCTTCTTCAATACGCTGGTACTCTGCTGGGAGAACCATATAGCTTTGAGCCGTTTCTTCCAGGCTCGCGCCAAGCGGCACTTGAGCGGGAAGGGAGCCGTTATGTTGTTCAAGCAACGCTTTAATCTCGTCAGCGCTTAACAGCGCCGGCAGGCTGGCGTTGTACTCGTCGATGAACTCGCGCAGAGTTGCGGTGGTGGTGAAAGCACCCTCCGGGATCTCAGGTTCTACGCTGAACTCTTCTTCGAGGTTTTCCGGCTGCAGTGCAAGGGCGTGTACGAGATTTCCCATATCCAGCACTTTGGATGCTGTGCGCGGGATGGTTTTAGCCACATGGCGCGCGTTGAAGTACATCAGACTGACGCGGGCATCTTTTACCTGGGTTGAGCTCATACCGTTTGCTGCGTGATAAACATCATTCGGCAGACCTTCGTAGCGGCCAGGCTCGAAGTAAGCCGGGTATTCGATTACGGGTTCTGACTGCAGCTCTTCTGGCGCTATGGAATCTGTCTGCGTATTAGCTGCATCAGTGCTTTCGCCCGGTGGTATCGAACCAACATCTTCGTCTTTCTCTGGCTTAACCGTTTCCATCTGCACATCGCTGGTGGTCTCCGCTGTGTTTTCCGTTTTTTCGACTTCATTTGAGTTGGTATTGATGACCGATTCGGTATTTCCATCCATCAGGCCATCGATGGAGAACACGCCGCTTCCAAGGCTTGCGACCTTTGGCTGGCTTGGAGTACTTGGTTCTTCCACTGTGGAATGACGAACCGCGCGGGAGTCTTCGTTCCATTCTGGATAGCCTTTAGAGCGCTCACCGCTTTCATAGATGCCGTTTGCCGTGAACCACTCACGCACCTGGCTACGCAGTTCGGTTGTACTTTCTTCTCCAGACCATGAAATAGCGCGGGTAACTCCAAAAATACTGTTGGCGTCGTAGTCGAGGATATCGGTGGTTTTACCAAGAACCTTGAGCGCCTTGGCGTGCCACTCATCTTTTTTGTCAGCGAGTTCTTTGGCGGCCAGGAGTTGCGTACGGTTGATTTGTCCCGGTACTGCATCTGGGTACAGCTGAGCAATCGCGATCTCAATGCTCAAGTTCGCCATGTTCTGGGCAACAGCGCGTTTATAGGATTCTGTAGTTTCTGGCTTTGCTGGTTCTAAAGGTGCAGGAGAACCTACTTCAGAAATGCGATTACCCTCAGCCCATTCGCGCACCAGGGTGCCGCGGTCAATGTAATCAGTCGAAGCCCAGATTCTGGTGAATCGGAGAACCAAAGCGAGTTCGTGACGCTTATCCTGGCTGAACACCTTGCGAATGGCGTCGGTATAGCGCCACAGGTCTTTGGTGTCGTAACCCTTAACCTCTTCGCAGTTTTCTGCCGCCAGCAACAGGTTCTGGACATAGCTGTTGTCAGTGTCCATCTCCAGCACGCTGATAGCTTCGTATTCTTCGCGGGTTAGGTGGTGGCGCAGTTCGTCGGCGGTGAACTGGGCGAGTAGCTGCTTGCGGAAGGGCATACGAACGACTGGATAACGTGTGGTTTCGTCATCATTCTCGTCAATCTGGATACCGTTATCAGGTTCTACATCCTGACCGGTTGTAACGCCGGTGTTGCTGGTGCTTTCTGATTTGAGAAGAGTAAGCTTTCCGCTTCTCCACTCTTCAACTAACTGATTGCGGTCGGCAGCATCTGCTTTAGTCCAGTCGGCCATGAATGCAGCAATTACTTCAGCTTCGTGCGCTTCATCTGGCGGGAAGACTTGCTTAATCGCCTGGACCAGTTTCCACTCAGCGTTCAGGCTGAGTTCGGCAACTTCAGGGATGTCGTTCTTCGCCAGCAGCAGGTTCTGGAAATAGGTATTGCCTTCATCCAGTGACATTTCGCTGGCAGCCAGCTGCTGCTCTTTAGTGATATGTGACTGGTATTTGTCGCTGGTCAGATGGACCGCAAAACGTACCGCTGGTGTGCGGTTTTCAAGCGGGACACTCTCGACGGTAGTTTCGACTTTTACGGTCTTTTCCGGTGCGGCGGTGTCGTCCATTGCTCCAGTAGACTCAGCACCAGCCTTTGGCAACCAGGTGCGTCCATAGTCCTGCAGTTCGTAGCGTTTGCACCAGGTGTAATCCACAGTGCTTTCTTCAGGCAGATCGTTGTAAACAGGGAAATCGGTGCGAACCGGTTTGGTGTAATCGTTACCGCGTCCGGTTTCAATACCAGCATCTTCCAGCTCAACATCGAGCTGGAGGTTTGCACGGGCTTCTGATTTCGCAGTGAACCAAATCACCGCGTCGTCTTTGCCAGATTTCTGCGTAGCCTTAACTACATAGAAAAATTCCATGTGAGATCCTCTTTTTTGGATGTAAGATCCCCGGGCCAGAGATAGCGCCCATTGGGTGAACTTTGGTTTTTTAAGTAGTTTTCCGGTGTAACTTTGGTCGGGAGCACCGGACGTACGGGCCGCCTTGCGCGGCTTTTACGTTAGCTTTCGTGGGCCATTTGGTCGTACGAAGCACAACGTTCAGAGCAGTATTCTTTTTCTTTGCGCGCCAGCTGTGCGCCGTTGCGATAGAGAAGGGTACTTTTGACTACTTCCTCCGGTTTAACCGGCTTGTCGCAGTAACCGCATTTCTTAGAGTTACACATCTGGATTCCCCTTTTGCGCCAGCAGGTAACAGAGCCGACGAAGAATCACTTCGAAGAAATTCAGTTTTACGGCCTGCTGCCGTCCTGGTTTGCGTGCGTAATCAATCATATTGATCTCCTTGTTATACCTGTCTTTTTGCCACTTCAGGCTCGGTGGTATACTGGAGTTCTCACACAACCAGTAAGGGTAATAATTATGTCAGACAACCTATTTAATTCAGGGCGAACGGTTGATTCCGTCGCATACGATCTCGCGCTAGCTCTCGCCTCAAAGGACCCGTCAATCAACACACCGGATGCTTTACTGGAAAAAGTCGAATCTCTCTTGCCAGAATGCGTGGCTATAGTGAGTCTCAGAAAACCTAAATACGCATACGGGATTGATATCGGCACTACGTATTAATCATTACCAAGAGCTGCCCGTGCAGAATCGAGGGCGGCTCTGGCCATTTTCATATAGAGGTAATGATCGTCTTCGCGAAGACTACCCATAGTGTCTTGCACTGCGTTCAATGCAGCATCAGCAGCCTTCATTATCAGATTGTTACTTGTCAGAATCGGTTTGACCTTAATCGCGTTTGACTCTTTATCGCTCACCTTAACCTCTCCTCTTAGTTGCCTTCTCGCCGGCTAGCGGAACGTTTACACCTGATGCGCGTTAATTTCTCCACCTCATCCGACTATTCGTATGCCGTCGGCGGCTACTTCGTGGGCGTCCTGCCTTGGTGGTTCGTAGTGCGTCCTGGTGATAGTTATTAAATCACTGGTTTATATGTATGTCAATTATGAGTTGATGTTGATTGTAAATCGATAGTTTATATGGCTGGGTTTTGTGAGGTTATTGCTGGAATGCAGACAAAAAAATCCCTGCTAAAATGCCGGGATCGGAGTGAAGAGCAGGCATAAAGCATGTACCACAGTCTGTGCTGATCTTTTTGAGGGCACAATGGAGCAGAACGATGAATAACAATGACTAGCAAACTGGGTTGAATGGATTGGTGATCGGCGTGGTGGTGATTAGCCTGGTATCAGCACCAAAACCTATCAACCGGGCGGGCATTATCGACGAACAGGCGAGGTTAGGGAGGCAGAAGTAGGATGGCGTACAGGAAGAGGTGTTTGAGAAGGCGGCGGAGCTGGTGAGTAAAGGGGTATAAAAAACCGGCTCGGTGGCCGGGTCATTTCAGTTTATCAAGAAAGGATTCTCTTTCTTTCTTATTCGAGTCTCTTCTATTAAGAATTGCCTTGAAACTCTGAAGCTCAATCATAATTTTATGAACAAAAATACTCGTATAGAACGAGACGAAGAGTAAGCCCCCTGATACCTTAAGCACCTGGTATAATAACTCTTGATTTCCTGCGCTAACCATCAGGCCTAACACCACAAATAGTGTCGAGAAAACATAGAATGCCAAAAGGAAGACCATTAGTCGCCTTTTGGATTTAACCAGAGGTGAAAGCCTTCGCAGCTCCGAGGGGGTTAACGAAGAGTGATCATTAACTTCGTTTGTTTTAAAGATTGCCTGTATGCAATACGATAAGGGCAACTGCATCAAACCCACTACAGCCCATGGTGCCGCAATAATAACACCTTCAGCAATAAAGCTGAGTGACTTTTTGATTATAAAATAGCCAATAAAAAAGGAAGCAAACACAAGAACAAGGTGGATGGTTTTAGATTTCATTATTATCCTCCTTATTCATCTTTTTACTTTATATTAAGCTCTCCCGCCTCAAGCTTGGAGAACAGCCATTTGTGCATCTTTAAGAATAAATCATTCTCATCGATAATGCCATTATTATATTCGACACTAATATTGCCTGAAAGTTTAATCTCTTTACCAGTAATTTCCCCGCCACCTTGAAGTTTTATGCTGTAATCATCCTCATCTACATGCCTTAGTGATGTAGCGATACTGTCAATAACAGCTTGACCGCCATCGTTAGTTTTTCTGAAATATGTAATTTCAAGACTTACTTGAAGATTTGCATCATCTAAGGAATCCTTCAAATTGATATCGTCCGCCCAGTTATCGCCCAAAAAGGCTTTAAGCAACGAACCGCCCTTACCAGAAGGTCTGTACTTGATCGTTTTAACCGAGCCTGTGGCTTTTGGTTTGTAAAATGCGTCATCTTTTTTTGCTTCAGAAGTTATCGGTAAGCCGCCGATTCTAATGCTTTTAGCAGGTGACTTTTCCATCTTTTGCATGGTTGCTTCTGATGGCTTATCTTGCAGGAGTAAGACAAAGTCATTTATATCAGTAAAGCTGTTTATAAGCCAGTTAAGATGAGACTCAAATTCTCGGGCGCGAAGGGACGTTGACTGAACAATTATCACATGGTTACCTAAAACGCCAAAATATAAAATAGAGTCGACAAACTCTCTTTTTTTATCTTGTGCATTATCCCCATCAATAATAATGTCATTCGAAGTTATTGAGTTTATGTCATAAAATCTAACATTGTCATTTATTTCTAATAGAGATTGACTTTTATCTTTCTCGAAAAGAACTAGCTGACCAAATAGAATTGTCTTATATGTGTTGCTTTTATTTAAGAATCTTATTCCAGAATTATCATCTGCGGGAGAGATTTTTTCTTGGCGAAGCATAACATTTTCAGCGGAACCACCATCTCCTATGATTTCAAGTAAAATACTTTGCAATGAGGATGCCCCGTTTGGGATGACTGCCTTTTTATAATGAACTATTTTCTGTCTGCTGTCTTTCATTACAATTACCCAGTTATATTTAACTTGACCTGAATAGGAACAATGATTATGAAATCTTTGAAGCTACCAACTATGCGCTGACCAGAAAACTTTAATCCTCTTGCGACCGAATCCGACCTTTCATGTACTTTTCATACAGCTCGTCTAATTCTTTAAGACGAATCGCAAATACGCGGAGCATGTTCTGTTGCTCTTCTACTGGCAGCTGGCGGTAAAGCTCCAGCAGACGTTGTTCGTCCGGCTTAAGCCCGTTTTTCTCGCCGACATCCTCACCGAGCAGCCAGGCGACAGAAATTCCAACAGCATCTGCTATGGCCAGTGCTGATTTCTTACTAATCACCCCCTTTTTGAACCAGCCGTTTACGGCCTGAGGGGTGACTCCAGCTATTCGTGCCATGTCTGCTTTGGTAACGCCGCGATCAGTGATCTCAGTAAGGCGTTCTACCAGAACGAGGTTGGGTTCTTCTTTTCTCATAGGGTCATTGTAAATATTTGGTTTACACACGCAATAAACCAGGGGTTTGCAAGGTGCATAAATCTGTGGTTTACTTTCACTGTCAATAAGCAGGAGAAGCACATGTCCGCACTCAATAAAGCAATAAAAGCCGCTGGCTCTGCCAGAAAGCTCAGCCTAGCACTGGGTGTGACGAGTATGTCCGTTAGTCATTGGAAAAATCGTGACCATGGAATCGTCCCACCAAATTACATTTTTTCAATCTTCAACCTGACCGGCGTAACTCCGCACGAGCTGCGCCCAGATCTCTACCCAAACCCCACTGATGGTTTACCTAAAGAGGAGCCTTAATAATGCAGACTGTTTCTTATCAACAGAGTAGCAGAGCTTCTTCTAACCCACTGATATTCGCATGTCATCAAAGCGAATCGGCATATCAGGATATTGATCATCGCGATATTTGCTCAGCGGTCCGAGCTTGGGCGGCAGCAGAAGGGCGCGTAGCTGTTGCGCTTCAAATCCAAGAAGCGGCGGAAGAACTCCAACTTGATGGCGTTGATTTCTCAGGCCAGGCCGATGTCTGGAACGTGAAACTGTTTCGCTGGCTCGACAACAAAGAAGACTCCGCATCGTACCGAAAGAACATCGAACAACTTGTGCCCGCGATCATGTCTGTATTACCGCTTCGATACCGCGACCGCGTCGTAAAAAACGACTCGTTCGCGTATCGCATGGCCAGGTTGGAAAAAGAGGTGAGTGAGGCGAAGCAAGCTTTGATGCTCGATGCACCGAAGAAGGAAAAGCTGAAGGAGTTAGGCGAGGGGATTTTTGAGATGTTCAGAGTCGATCCGGACCTTACAGCGCCGCTACTGGCTATGGTGACAACCATGTTGGGGGCAATGTGAAGACTTCAGATAAGGCGAAAGCCGCGGTGCTCGAACACCAACGGCTTTCAGGTGCAAAAACGGAGTGTAATTGCGGAGCTAAGTATGTCAAACACAGCTGAAATTATCAATTTCCCCCACAGAACCGAACAACCGGGAGGTCGTATGGCCGACCTGTCGAACGGGTATACCAAGGTCGCTAACGAGATCCAACAGCTTAAGCCTCGTCTGAGAATGTCAGGCCGGGAATGGCAATGTTTTGAGGCGGTGATCTGGCTTACCTACGGCTGGAACAAGAAGCAGGACCGCGTTACGAACACGGTGATTGCTGAGCTTACAGGGCTGAGTGATTCCCATGTTTCTGATGCGCTCAAATCGCTCGCTGAACGCAAAATTATCTTCAGTCAGAAGCAGGGCGTAATGAAAACGGTCGGTATAAATACTGACCTTTCCGCCTGGATTTTAGACAAACCGAAAACGGGAAAAGTCTTCCCGAAATCGGGAAAAGTGTTACCGAAAACGGGAAAAACCTTCCCGGAAACGGTAGACACCCAAGACTATAACAAGAACAATATTAAAATATCCTCGTCTCGGAATTCTGACGAATCCCGAAACCAGAAAACTCAAAAGTTTCTCTCACGCCACCCAGAAGCTGCCGCCGGGATATACACCCCGGCGGGTAAATCATGGGGATCCGCTGACGACCTCAAGGCCGCTCGCTGGATTTACGACAGGCTTCTCACCGTCAACGCATCGCTATCCGAACCCAACTGGGCTGAATGGGCAAACACCATCAGGCTGATGCGCGTCCAGGACAAGCGTACTCACTACGAAATCTGTGACCTGTTCCAGTGGGCCAACCGGGACGAGTTCTGGAAAGACAACATCCTGAGCCCTTCGAGTCTGCGCAAGCAGTGGGATCAGCTCACTACCAAGCGGCTGCGTGCAACCGGAACGGCAAAACCTTCCTGGGGCAACATCGACCTGCATAACACTGACTGGATTGACGGGGTGCTGGAATGAAAAACCTTGCCGAGAGTATTCGCGATTTTGACCGGGAACAGGCTCGCCGGGTAGCGCACAACATGCCTGAGCAGTACACCGAACGCGAACAAACGCAGCAGGTGGCTCAGATTATCAACGGGCTGTTCGTACAGCTGGCGGCCGCGTTTCCTGCAAGCCTGGTTAATCGCAGCCAGGAAGACGTGAACGAAATTCGCCGCCAGTGGGTGCTGGCGTTCAAAGAAAACGGGATCACCACTCTGGAGCAGGTTGAAGCCGGTATGCGTGTAGCTCGCAGCCAGGAGCACCCATTCCTGCCGTCACCAGGCCAGTTCATCAAGTGGTGCAGGGAAGGGCGATGTGCCCTGGGGATCACCACCGCTGACGTCATGGCTGAGTACTGGAAGTGGCGCAAGCTGGTGTTCCGGTACCCGAGAAGTGAGCAGTATCCGTGGCCGAAGCCAGTTTATTACCATATATGCCTCGAACTGCGGCGCCGGGGAACTGATGGGCAGTTGAGCCATAAAGAGCTCGAGCGTGAGGCTGGCGAGATTCTGGGTATGTGGGAAAAGCGGGTGCTAGCTGGGAAGCCGATTCCGCCTGTTCGCAGAGCGCTGGCCGCACCAGTAGATTCGAAAGGCCCTACTCCGGCAGAACTGTTAAAAGCAAAGTACGAACGAATTAAGGCAGCTGGGGGAATAATGAAGATGGTTTAGACCGCAAAGACAAACTAATGGTGTTGGTAGCAAAATAACTTACATAAAAGAGGATACTCGTCGTAGCGGGGCACCTCTTGTATCCTGGTACTAAGCCACTAGAAGTAACTCTTCCATTAGATAGAAAAGAATATATTTATCCTAAGAATATGTAGTAATATTTTAATTGATATAATAACTAAGTCGTCAATGTCAACGGATTCAGATAGCTATGAGCGAGGAGACTATTCTAGTAATATTTATTCGCAAGTTTCATGATTAAAAAATAGTTAAACGTAATTTTCAATAAGATCAATGGACACTAATCACATTCGAGAAATTGTCTTCTGGATTCTTGCTCCTCCAGATATTCAAAAGATAAAAGGCGAATTTCATGATGATTATAAAACCATTGGCTTGCGTTACGTCGAACAGTATGGCCAACATCAAAGCAGGCCCCGGACGCTGCCCGAATGATAGCATACTTCCCATTTTTGAAATGAATCAAATGGATACAGAAAAACTGATTTTTCTGACCTGCTAGACGGCTAGCTATTATATCGCCTTCAATAACAACATCTTTTTTAATTTTCATAATCTAGACCTTCATTTGATTGTATAACTAAACGTATTGACATCTCCTTCTCCGCTCGGCTTAGCTTTTAAGATGATTATCCGCCAATGCACCAACACTCAGACGGGCGAAACAACAATTTACATGCAGGACATTCTAGGACTGAATCCTTGCGCAATTTACCCGCTTTCTGAGCAGCCCTGTGGTCACATAGCGGGCAAGCGACAAGTACAGGCCTTTCTTTGAAATGTCTGAGTCCTGTTGTATAAGACATAAATAATACCCTCAAAAGTGTAATATTCATTATACCCCTTAATGCAATTATGTTTTGGCTAAGTTATGTGTAATTATTACACAACGTATGCTTAAGAGAATTAATATGAGTGTTGGATTTATGATAAAATGCCCTTCCAGGAGATATTTGTAATGAAATCAGAAGACACACTTGACTGGTACCCTGCGCAGCTACCTCTTGTAAAAATTATCCTAGGTGAAGCTGTGCTCGCAGTTGGCAAACAGGGAAGGCCAATCAACACTCGAACCTTACTTGAGTATCTTCAAGTTATGCAGGTTAAGCAAAAAAAACGGGATGATAAAGTTGCCATGCAGACCGCGATTGAAGTTCTTAGGGACAATCAACGCATTAACGGCAGGCGTTAATGCGTTTTTTAGAGATTGTCAGTTTTGAAGGATCTCAACCTTATGTCTTTGCCCGTCATTTTTTAAAAATATTCTGTCATCTAGTAGTACGATACCGTCAAGTGTAACCTGATACTCCCCATCGCCACGTGTAATATTAATCTCGTAATGACTTTCGTCATGTTGATATGTCAGAGAAAAAGACTCCCACTCTGCTGGCAACAGGGGATGGACTGTCAAGACATTACCGGAGCGTTTTATACCCATTAATTCTTCTGTAATAAGACGGTAGGCCCAACCCGCGGATCCGGTATACCAACTCCAACCTGCACGTCCAGTATGAGGCGCGACACTGTAGACATCTGCACTCATGACATAAGGTTCTGCTTTGTAAATCCCTACTTCTTGGTCAGTTGACGAGTGGTTTATTGGGTTGATTAATGACCAGAGATACCACGCACGATCTGCATTCCCCATGCGGGCAAATGCCATTACGGCCCAGATAGCACCATGAGTATATTGTCCGCCATTTTCACGTACACCTGGCACATAACCCTGTATGTAGCCGGGATTTGGTCCATGACCATCGAATGGAGGCGAAAGTAGCTTTATCAGCCTGGCTTCGGCATCTACCAGGTGCTTGTCCAGAGCATGCATAGCTTTGCCGGCGCGTTCATCGTCAGTCGCGCCGGATAAAACGGACCAGCTTTGAGCTATAGCATCAATTCGACATTCCTGAGAACCTGTGGATCCCAAAGGTGTTCCATCATCAAAATAACCTCGCCGGAACCATTCGCCGTCCCAAGCTGCAGCGTGCAGATTTTTTTGCAAGCGCACCGCCTCAGTGCGGCATAGTGACGCTATATGCTCATCTTGTCGCCGATCAGCGAGCGTCGCAAAACGCTGTAAAATGTCGAACATGAAGAACCCGAGCCAGACGCTCTCACCTTTTCCTTCGATGCCGACCCGGTTCATCCCATCGTTCCAGTCGCCAGCGCCCATTAGCGGCAGACCATGCTGTCCAAATCGTAGCCCATGTTTAATGGCTTTAACGCAGTGTGACCAAAGCGTCTCTTCGGTGTGGCTGATTAGCGGCGTATCGTAAACGGATTCTTCTCCAGGCTGAAGCTGACGTCCTTCTAGATAAGGAATCATCTGCTCTAGTATCCCGATATCCCCAGAAGCGTCGACGTAGTGACAGACGGCGAGCGGGAGCCAGAGAAAATCATCTGAACATCGCGTGCGTACGCCGTTACCGTGAGGTGGATGCCACCAGTGCTGCACATCGCCTTCAAAAAACTGCCTTGACGCGCACAGTAGTATTTGTTCGCGCAGGCGTTCCGGTGCAGCGTGGGTCAGTGCCAATGTATCCTGGAGTTGATCGCGAAAACCAAATGCGCCACCCGATTGATAATAACCGCTGCGCGCCATGAGGCGACAGGCCATTGTCTGATATAGCAGCCAACCGTTAACTAACTTATCAACTGTATGGTCTGGTGTATTGACCACTATCTTATCCAGCATGCGGTGCCAGTGACGATGTACATTGTTCAACTCCTGTCGAACGATATTTTCATCAAAATAATGATCGAGTATTGTCTGAACCCGGGCGGAGTTTTCCTCGCTGCCAAGTACAAAAATGAAGGTCTTCTGATCACCGTCAATTAAGGTGGTAACAGACTGAACTGCACCGCATGGATCCAAACCAGCGCCGGTATTTCCCGACAAACTGCGTAGCTTCATTGCAGCCGGTTTTTGCAAAGAGCCATTGCGGCCAATAAACTCTCGGCGATCACCTGTCAACGAACAATGAGGATCGTTGACAGCGAAAAATGCAATGCGTCCTTCGCCGTTAGCTCCGTAAAAATTATTTGCTGTAACTCCACTTCCACTCGGCACGACCACCGTATGAGTAAAGATATGTGGAGCAGAACGCGAGCGTGATTCCCCAAGTGTCCACTCTACGTATCCTGTGACCGATAAATTGCGCGTGCGGCCCGAATTGTTACTAAGTGTCAAGATTGCCAACTTAACAGGATCGTGTTCGGCAACCATTATTGTCAACTCGCTATCTATACCACTATCGCGATGCGCGAAGACGCTGTAGCCAAAACCATGTCGGGTTAAGTAATCCCCGCGGCCACGCACTGGTAATGTCGTGGGTGACCATACCGTTCCGTTCTCTTCATCACGTATATAGAAAGCCTCACCGCTACGGTCGCTTACAGGATCGTTTTCCCATGGGGTTAAACGATATTCATGAGCGTTCTCGTACCAACTGTAAGCCTGTCCGGCTTCTGAAATGACGCTACCAAAACAGGAGTTAGCGAGCACATTTGACCAAGGGGCTGGCGTTGGAACATTTTCCTTCAGGATAATCTGATACTCCCGTCCATCCTCAGAAAACCCTCCATACCCGTTGAAGTTGAACAGATGTTCTGTCTGCGGCGTCCAGTCTTCGTGTCGATTGCTTCCCACAGTGACAAAAGGTACAAATGGCCTGTGCGTTTTAATTGACGAGTGGAGCCGCTGATTGAGCTGCTCGTTTAGTCCGCCCGCGCGATCGTCAAGATACATACATGCAACGCTCATCAATAGTTGTTTATCTTCGGAAGACAAATGCTCTCCGTTACGGACAAAAATGCCGCCAGGTTTATCCAGCAGGCTGGCTTCTGAACCGGCATAGATTAAATCCATAATCAGCGTTTGTAGGGCCTGCTGATAGCCACCGGCGCTGTTATTGAGGATAACAAGATCCACTTCAAGCCCTTTTAACCGCCAGTAACGATGAGCCTGAATCAGTGTGGTGATAGAGGTCATACTCTCATCGCTGGTCACGCTATGCAGTACAATCGGTAGATCACCTGAAATTCCCCAGCCCCACAGTCCGGACTGACCGCGGCGGTTACGGCTTATGACTTGAACGTCGGCGCGTAGTTCGTGACAGGGATAGAGCACAGCGCTAGCGAGTCGGTTAAACAGCGTTGCGTCATCTTCGCTGGCATTTATCTGCCTTAGCACTACTAGACTGTGCGACCAGGCAAGCTCAAAAACACGCTCCGCGATTGGGGAATCACGGTATTTTTCCAGTAATGCCTGGCTTTGTTGACGGCTCTCACTGATGCCATAAACGATATCAATCGTTATCGGAATACCAGGCATGAGTCTCACAACTTGTCGTATCGCCAAGACAGGATCCAGCACGGCACCAGAAGTATTACTGAGCGGCCCGTTAGCATAGATAGCTGCGGCATCAGCCGGACTTCTGCCCCTTCCAATAAACTTAGCTCGGTCTGTTTCAAACGAGGCTTCATTATAATCATTGCTATGTACCACCATCATGTGAAACAGAAATGGGCTCGGTTCATCTGGAGAACGCGGTCGTCGATGGCAAAGAATAGCGTCCCGGCTGGGATCAATCTCAGTTTCGATGAACAAATTACTGAATGCTGGATGCGCTAGATCACTGGTTTCTGAAGCAATCACCACTTCCGCATACGTTGTTAGTTCAAGCGATCGCGGTAGACGGCCATGGTGTACTAGGGTGATACGGCGCAGCTCTATATCATCCTCCGGGGAAACCACAACCTGTGTCCTGACGCTAAGGTTTCCTAGGGTACGCCTGAATTCTGCGCCTGCGTCGGTGAAGATTATCTCATCGGTGCTGTTCGCATTTCCGCCCATGGGCTGCCAAGTATTGCTCCATACCTCATTCGTATGCGGATCACGGATATAACAGAACGATCCCCAGTTATCACGGGTTGTATCGCAGCGCCAGCGTGTTACTGAAATCGAATTCCAGCGGCTGTATCCTCCACCACTTGGTGTCAACATCAAGTGGTAATGCCCATTTGAGAGCAACTGTATTTCCGGAGTAGGGCTGTCTACATGACTAAAAACTCTCGGTTCATATCGTACCGGTTTAACCCTTCCTTCATGGGATTCAAAATGACGGCGAGGGCTGTAAAGATCGACTTCATCCGGGACGCGTTCCTGCAAAAGAAGATTCGCCGACATAAAAGTGGGGCTTGCCATAAATCGCTCGATCATGGGGGCATCAAGCAGGATATGCGCTAGCGCCTGAAATCCCATCCCTTGATGGTGCGCCATCCAGGACTGTACAACCGCGTACAGTTGCCCGGTAGCAAGCCGTGATGGCGTGTAGTCCAGCGCTTCATAAAATCCGTATTCGCCATGTGCACCGCTCTGCTCCAGTCTAAGCAAGTTTTCGCAGGCCTTCTGGGGGGAAACGAGCAGAGCCAGTAGTGTTGCATAAGGCGCGACAACCACATCGTCCGCAAGTCCTCGGCGAAGACCGAGTCCAGGTACACCAAATGCCTGATACTGATAATTACGCTGGACATCAAATGCATGATAGCCGGACTCAGAAACGCCCCATGGTACGCCACGTTCCTTGCCCCAGTTAATCTGGCGCGTCACCGCTGATTTACCCATTTCATCAAGCAAACTGCCGCGCCAGTTTGGCATCACAAGATTCGGCATCAGGTATTCAAACATCGAACCGCTCCATGACATCAACGCGGTTTCATTGTCGATATTGGTGAACAACCTTCCCAACGCATACCAGCTTTTCATCGGAAGCTGATTTGTCGCGATAGCGAGAAAACTTGTCAGCCTAATTTCAGAGGGCAGAAGGTCATAGTGGCTTTTATCGGCGGTATTTGTGTCGCAGTTATATCCGACGCTGAGTAGGTTGGTAGCTTCGCTGTAGAGAAAGGCAAAATCCATTCGCGCATGGTCATTTAACCTCTTTTCAAGTTCGCTGATAATATCCAGCCGCAAACGGGCGTGAGTGATAACTGATGCAGGAGGAGATCCTTCCCCGGTGTCGGTACTCTGCGCCAACCAGCTTAGTGTTGGCAGTGTCTCGCTTTTGTATGTAGGAGGTAACCACGCGAGCAGATATGACCATTCGTGGCATATTTCAATCAACTGATGCTCCAGATGCTCGGCCCAGCGCACCACAATATCGCCTTCATGCTGACTTGCAGCGGTGAGATGTTTGCACTGAGTACGCATCTTTTTAAGTTCGCTGTAAATAGCTCCCAGAGGAAGTTCCGCTGAGCTGAAACACTGCTTTTGAAGCTCTTTAAGCGTATCCGGTGCCCCTGGCCCCCAGTGTTTTTCAAGAAGTAATAATGTATCGTTTAACCCTGCAAATATTCTTTCGCCATTCAAAATGGGCTGGTTTTGCATGGCTAATAACCCTTCTCGCAGAGTCAATAAATGTCCGGCCATATTACCGCTATCCACGCTTGATACGTAACGCGGACTGAGCGGTGCAAGCGTTCGAGTGTCATACCAGTTATATAAATGACCACGAAAATGTTCCATATTATCAAGAGAGTCGAGCGTGAGCGTTATACGCTGTAAGACGCTACCGCCCGGCAAATAGCCAAAATCCCAAGCAGTAAGGTTAGCCAGTAGTGATAATCCAATGTTGGTTGGGGATGTACGGTGCGCGATCGTCGGTTGCGGTATTTCCTGATAATTATCAGGGGGGAGCCAATTTTCTTTCGCTGTGGCGAAGGTCTCAAAAAAAGACCATATTTCTCGGCTTGTCTGTCTCAACAGAAGTTTCTGTTTCTGATCTGGCAGAAAGGGCTTACGTGCGGGTTGGCGGCTCAGCCAAGCCATAATAATGGGAGCTATGCACCACCCGACGCTAATGGGCAATGCGATGAACATCATCAGCGGATCAAACACCAATTCTAGTGATGTGAGACTCAGACCGCAGGCAACATTCAGCCACATTGCCCGATAAAAACCTAAAACAGAGATACTGGAATGGTAGTTATCTGGGATATAGCTTACCCATTGGTTGAGGTTACGCTGGCTTACACCAAGTCGCCAAAGCGTAACTCCAATAGCGTATAATGAGTAACCGGCCTCGTGGGGTAGTATCATAATCGTGAGACCGATACGTAAAATGCGCTTCAAGGCTCCAGCTGAGACCAGTTGCAGATGTTGTTTAAGGGGACGGCGGTGCGGTTTATGAACGAGATCCCATGCTATGCTAAGCGCTGCAGGAAGAAACCATATTAGCGTAAGCACGCTAACCCAGTATAAAGGGTTGGGGAGCCAGAGCAGCGCGCTAAATACAAGCAGCATGATCGACGGCGCTACCAGGCTGCGTCGGAGATTATCCAATAATTTCCAGCGAGAAAGAATGGACAATGGATTTTTTTCTCTGCTTCCGTCAGCTTTTCTGACCCGAACCCTTAACCAATTGAGAAGTTGCCAATCTCCGCGGATCCAGCGCGTACGACGTGCGACGTCTGAGAGATAATTAGTTGGATATTGTTCGTAAAGTAGAACGTCGCTCAGCAGTCCAGAGCGGGCGTAACATCCTTCCAGCAGGTCGTGACTGAGTACGAGATTTTCCGGACAGACGTTGGCAGTGGACTGGACAAAAATATCTACATCATAGATACCTTTGCCTACGAACGATCCCTCGCCGAAAAGATCCTGATATATATCCGAAGACATCATCGAATAGGGATTATTACCCGGGACGCTGCTGCGCATGGCGGCGTAGCGCCCCTGACCGTAAAGAGGCATTTCCTCTGCCAAGCCTGGCTGTAAAATTCCGTACCCTTTAACGACTCGTTGGAACGTTGGATCATATTCTGGTTTGTTTAACGGATGCGCCATTGTGGCCACCAGTTTATGAGCGGTATCGCGAGGCAGGAGCGTATCACTGTCAAGAGTGATGACGTAATTAATCCTTCCGGGCAAAGCCTGCGAGGAAAGGTCTGCAACGCTCGAAAACTGAGTTCCCGGTTGGCGTAACCAGCTGTTAAGAAGAGCTAGTTTGCCCCGCTTGCGTTCATATCCCATCCAGACTCTCTGCGAATCGTTCCACTCCGGCTGGCGGTGCAGTAGATAAAATCGAGATCGGCCGCCAGGGTTTCGCCGATTAAGTCTCTGCGTCTCAGCAATCGCTTGTCTTAAAAGGACAGTGTTTTCCTCGGTATCCTCAGTTGATGAATCCGCAAAATCGGTAAGAAGTGCAAAGCAGAGATTTTCATCCTGATTGCCAAGGCTGCAGACTTCGAGGCGAGAGAGAAGTTTGCTGAGGTTTTCATAGCTTGTCAGCATGCAAGGAATTGCAACCATTGTGGCATATTCAACTGGTATCCCACTTGAAAAGTCCATCCGTGGCAAAGGTCTGGGAGTACGGAAGCGTGTCGTTGCTTCGCTAAGCATATCGCTGGCGAGTTGACTAATGGCAACAATAAGGGGGAGGGCTAGGGGGATGAGTAGCCAGAATATACCCTGTACTGCAGTTTCATACAATATGGTAGCCGTAGCGGCCGTGGTCAAAAGACTCAGGCTACCAAGCCATGACAGAAGGGGCGATTTGTTCATACTCTGCCGCAGCCGTTTCAATAGAGACCTTTCAACTGACAACAGTTTTTCGAGTTGTGGCCTTCCACCTCCAAGCAGAAAATAACCGATATGTCGGTGCTCAGGATCTAGACTCGGTTCGCAAGACATTGCCATCACGCGGTTTGCAACTTCCGGTTCACTCAATTTCGCATCTCTGGCAAGTGTTTCAATCACATGGCGATAATGATCTCTGGTGTCGAAGTGCATGTGAGGATATATACCAGTTGGGTCAAGGCGTAGCGTTTGCTCGACTACGCTGATGTTCTCTGCAAAATCAGACCAGTTCGTTTCACTCAGCAGACGTAAACCCGAAATACTGTTACTGACGGAAAGCTGGCTGGCGGCAAGCTGCTGGTTGAAGCGATGAATCAGAACCTCCGTTGTAACACCCTGCTCTGCAAGACGTTGTTCAATCCAATTCAGAGGGAGTACAAGAGCATTGCCATGTCCCTGCAGACGTCGAACCATTTCAGCGACAAAGGCACTGCTCAGCGGAGGGTGAGTACGCGCCATATCGGCAACAATCATAATTAGGTCGGCGGGAGCATTCTCTGCACAATCAAAAATCCGCGTTATCCACATATCTGCAAGATTTCGTTCCTGCTGGGCCTGGGTCACTTCGTTGCTCACACGACGCAGGTTTTCAATCAGCGCTAGACGCAGCATTCCTGGCAAAGCCCATATCTCCCCCAATGTCAGAGGTGTCACCTCTTGATAGGCGGAAATATAACTGGTAAGACTGCTGGTGTCCCAGCGTCCGTCGCCATGCGCTATGGCCTCTGAGGCTAAGTCATAAATTCTGGGACAACTATGTGGGTAAGCTAGTACCGGAAGACCCTTACCAAAACTTTTCGGTAAGTGCTGGCGTACCATGCGAATCTGCTCTTCAATCAGGTAATAGTTGTCCAGCAGCCACTCACCTGCGGGCATGATACTCGTTTTTTTTCCTGCATTGAGTAGATAGCAACATCGCGTAATTATCGTTTCATTGTCAGTTAGTCGTTTAAGAAGGTAGTACGGTAGTATTTCCGGAGACAATTTGTGCGTACGAGCCAGTTTTTTTCCAAAGCGTTCCAACTGAGGGGTAGAAAACAGTTCCGAACGTAAATAGTTTTCTCCTCCCGAATCGTTGACTGGGGCTGATATGTGTGCGCTGCCTTCGGGCAGAAAACGAGATCGCTTAAACCACGCAATAGGTTTCATTTTCATAGGGTTGCTCTTTTGCTACGTTAACGCGTAGGAGCAGATGCGAAATCAGTTCAGAAACGTTCTCTCAGGATGGGCGTAAGGCATCGGGGATTTGACAACTGCTGATATTATATTAAGTGTAGAATATCGGCTGTGAAGCTAGCGCGGAGAGTTAAAAAGTGCTTTACACCCCGGACAAAGCATGGGGCTTTTTAGACGCAGTTTAGAGGAAGGCTGAGCGGATTTTAAGCCGCAAACAGGGCAGGTGACAGTGGTGGTGAATACGCTTCCAAAAAGTTTCATTGCGTAATCGATAACGGACATGATTATTAGCCTCTCAATGAATGTATTTCACTCTATCACATTTGGCTAAAATTAAACCAATTTAAAAGTCACCCAATTTTTAACATAAGTGATTTTTTTTTCTTTTCTAACACATCGCTTTCATGTCCGCTTTAGAAGCGATTGAATTCCAACCTTTTAAAATCCTTTTGTTATTTTGCAACGCAAGATGATTTTTATCTAGGTAGCCGCCTGGATTGAACACTTGATTTTTTCTACATGAAAAATCAGTTGATTCACATTCAGATGTTCTGAGAGCGTTGCAAAATCCGTAACATAAGTTTATAAATATACTGTATATCCATACAGCTACCCATTGCGGAGGGAAAAATGAAAATCGAGTTAACCATTGATCGCATGAAGAAACTTCCTGATGGAGCTATACCTGCGCTTGAATCAGAACTGCTCAAAAGACTCAGCAAACAGTTCGATAATTGTCAGCTAACGATCAAGCGCGCCAGTAATGATGATTTGACTGTTTTCGGAGGCGACAAGAAAGAGGTTGAGCATATCGTGCAGGAGACCTGGGAAAGCGCGGACGAGTGGTTTTATTAATCGCGTGAATTTCACTGGAGCAGTTTTGAAGAGTATCGCTGTTTGCGTTCCCCTGGCTGTTCCCGATTACTGTTTACCGCGTCAATAAGTCGCTCTGGGGGAAATAGTGTGTAGTGCAGATGCCTTTAATGCAGATGATCATTGGTACGACATGGTCAGAAGGGCCGATAAAGCAGTTATCTATAGCTTCCCGGCGGAAGGGAGATATTTGGTTTATCGAGTAAATGGAATAGTTTCATTACGACCGTTACTCGAAGAGGAAGAAATCTTCACTCTCAACGGGTTTATGCAATTTGCAAAACGGCTGGGGTACCGAGTTACACCACCGTCTGATATTATTCTTTCATAGGCCTGAACACCCTATACCTGATGCGCCACGGAGAGAACCATGGCGCTAGAATTACAACTTATCAAACACCATTCAGGAATACTGATCCCGGCTACGCCCGAGACCAGCGATATCCTGCAATCCAAAACCCGGCTCGGCGATGTTCTTGTCGCCGAGTTCAGGCGGGTACGGAATCTGGCATTTCACCGGCGCTTTTTCGCGCTTCTCAATCTTGGCTTTGAATACTGGGAACCAACCGGCGGGGCTATCTCGAGTAACGAGCGGAAGCTGATCACCGGCTACGCCAAGTTCCTCGCTTCTTATGGTGGGAATGAAGGGGCGCTGATCGATGCTGCTGAGCAGTATCTGGAACAGGTTGCTTACCGGCGCGTCACGAATGGCATTAGCCTGTGCAAATCCTTTGATGCTTACCGCTCCTGGGTGATCGTCGAGGCAGGGCACTTTGATGCCATTCAGCTACCTGACGGAACACTTAAAAAGCATCCTCGCAGCATCTCATTCGCCAACATGGACGAGGCCGAGTTCCAGCAGCTCTATAAAGCTGCGCTCGATGTCCTCTGGCGTTGGATCCTGTCCCGTTCATTCCGCAGTCGCGACGAGGCCGAAAACGTCGCAGCTCAGCTTCTTGGCTTTGTGGGGTGAGGGAATGAAATTTACCTGGTTCCATCACACCGATTGCAGTACCGAACAGGCCGACGAACTGGTTAAGCGTTACAAAGCGCGCAGCGTGCGAGTCGAGCGTAGCCTTAACCCGGATTACGTGACCTGGACTGTGAGTGCATTCCTTCCGACCTCAAATACGCCAGCGCGCCCGGATAGCCGCTGGCGAAACCGGATGTGGGGGTGAACGTGAAGACATATCAAATCACTTTCCCTGGCCGCCGAGTAACAACCGGTATTACCGGCACAACCGCGGGCGAACTCACATTAGCGCTGATGGCGTCGCGTACCGTTATGCGGTCGCAAGTGTCATTCGATGCGCCCGGCTGAATATCCGAACGGCTGCACTACTCAAAATCCGAATTGAATGTCACATGCCCGACCGCCGGCGCCGCGATCTGGATAACCTGCAGAAGGCTGCATTCGATGCTTTAACCAAGGCAGGATTCTGGCTGGATGACTGCCAGGTTGTGGATTATCGCGTTGTGAAAATGCCTGTCGTTAAGGGCGGAAAATTGGAACTCACTATTACCGAGCTGGAGACCGCATGAATCTCGGAAATACACTCAAATATCACTTTGCTAAATCGACAATGATTAGCGACTCTCCTCGAGCTACTGCATCAGACTCATTAACCGGGACGGATATCATGGCCGCTATGGGCATGACCCAGGAACGGGCAGCCTTGGGTTATAGCGCCTTTCTCGGGAAGATGGGCATCAGCAACAATGACCGGGAGAGGGCGATCGAACTGCTGGCTCAGTACGCGCTGACCAGGTGCGATCGGGTTGCGGCATTACGGAAGCTCGATGCAGAGATTAAACCACTGGTAATGCATCAGTTGGCCAGCTTCGCGTTCGAGGACTATTCCCGTAGCGCCGCCAGCGTGAAGCAATGCGATGGCTGCAAAGGGGCAGGGTTTATTGACGCTGAGGTTTTCAGCATGAAGTCTCACACGCCGACAAAAGAGAAGAAGTTCGTGAAGATGTCTTTGCACGTGGGTGTCGAGAATATTCGACCTTCTGAGTATGAGGTGCGTAGGCAGGTCATGGAGGTAGCGCGCGTTCTATGCCCTCAGTGTAAGGGTAAGAAGGTTGTAAGTTGCGCCTGTAAAGATTGCCATGGACGCGGGAAAGCCGTTAATCAGGCTCTTACAGAACGGCAGGGCGTTCCGGTTCTGGCCGATTGTAAGCGCTGCAGGGGGCGCGGATATGAGCGAATCTCTTCCACTGAGGCTTACGCCGCGGTGTGCCAGATGACTGATGCAATCAGCCTCGATACCTGGAAGAAGTCAGTTAAGCCATTTTACGATCAGCTAATCACCAAGTTTGATATCGAAGAAGCATGGGCAGATGCGCAGCTGAAGCAGATAACAAAGTAGGGCATTATTTTATCGTGAGCTATTTACTTTTCCCGAATCTGTGGTAATTTTGCTCTAACGATGGGTTATTGCATTCGTTTAAAGCCCTGCGGTTAGCCCCGTGGGGCTTTTTGCTTCATAGCGATTTTAGAATTTCTAAAACCATCACTATTCATTGCCTCTTATACTTTCTATATCGAAAAGGAGGGGGGTAATGATGAGAGAAGGCTATTACTGGATTCAGTACAATGGCAGCAGGCAGATCGCTTACTACGTGCACGAAAAAATCGACGATTTAGAGTCGGGTGAAACTATCTACGGAGCATGGTATGTGACTCGTGGAGATGATCTCGCCAACAATGGAGAGGTCGAAGTGATAAGTGGACGTATTGAAGAGCCAAAGCTGTAACGGACAATTAAGTTAAGTAGCAACCTCGACGCAGTGCGAGGTTTTTAAATTTCTGCGGGATAGTAATCGCTTCGAGTTTAAAAAAGTGCGGAGAACGACATCAATCCTCTCCGCATTAATAATGCCAGTGCATGCCCGCTTATAAGTCTTGTATCCCTAAGAAAATAAGTTTTTAAATTAACGCAAATGATAACATTTAAAAACTATGTGAATAGTTAATTATTTTAAAGAGTTAAATAGCTCTACTTAAGGATTATTTAATTTATTGCACTCCTCATGAGAAGGAAGCTCCAGCAGGTTTCAATCATCCTAAGGCTGCCGTTTGGCGGCCTTTTTTTATTTCTAGCAACAGCACCCGCACTTAGCGAGGTGAGAGACCATGAAAATGAATGATTCAGGGAACATCTTCACGCAGTTCTTCGCATGGGTAGCAGCTCTGGCGTCAGCCATTGGATTTACCACTCAGGATCTGGTGTTCATATTCTTTGGCGCTGCTGGTCTGCTTATATCGCTTGTCTCCTACATTAACGGGCGGGTGGATGCAAACCGCAGGCGTAGAGAGGACGAGAAGCGAACAAAAATGGTCAATGACTACCTTCAAGGCGTTGGTGATAGACCCCTTAACGAGCGTCCTGCTGCTGCAAGCGTGGTCGTTGAGGCATTACAAAAGGAAAGTGAGTGATGGGGAACCGGGCAAAGTTGAGCGCGGCAGTTCTGGGGTTGGTGCTTGCTGGGGCATCCGCACCGAGCATCCTCGATCAGTTCCTGAATGAGAAAGAAGGGAACAGGCTCACTGCATACAAAGATGGCGGAGGTATCTGGACGATTTGCCGCGGCGCCACGATGGTTGATGGTAAATCGGTGGTGCAAGGCATGAAGCTGACACAGGCGAAATGCGACCAGGTAAACGCCATCGAACGGGATAAGGCGCTTGCGTGGGTTGATCGCAATATTAAGGTGCCTCTGACCGAACCGCAGAAAGCGGGTATTGCTTCGTTCTGCCCGTACAACATCGGGCCGGATAAGTGCTTCCCGTCCACGTTCTATAAGCGCATCAATGACGGTGACCGCCACGGGGCATGCGAGGCAATTCGCTGGTGGATTAGAGACGGTGGCCGCGACTGCCGCCTGACTAAAGGCCAGAAGAACGGCTGCTACGGTCAGGTAGAACGGCGAGATCAGGAAAGTGCGTTGGCGTGCTGGGGGATAGACCAGTGAAATTTAATATTTTCACAATCGTGATAGTTGTTATTGCTGGTCTGTCAGTCGCACTCGTTAAAAGTTGCTCAGACGCCAGCGGCCTACAGAGTGATATCAAGGTTCTGCGCAGTGACAATGCTCTGCAGGAGCAGATAATCGCCACCCAAGCATTCAACTTCAATCGGTTCAATCAGGTTGCAGAACATGCCAATAAGCTTAACTCCCTGATCGACACCAGCACCGAAGAAACCGTAATCGAATACCGGGAGATTCTCCGCCGTGAAAAAACCTGTGATCTGCCTGTTCCTGCTGATGTCGCTGGCGGGCTGCTCGAATACGCGCACCGTTTACGTGCCGGCACAATGCACGCCGATACCGACGGACCTGACGCAGCCGATGATAGTACCGCTGCCGCCGGCTCAATAACGTACTGCCAGGCTGTGCTCTGGATTAAGCCGCTGCTGGCCGTGATTGAGAAGGGCAACAATAACCTGGCTGGCATACGGCAGATTGAAAAAGAGCGCCAATAAGCTTTTATAAAAGCGTGGTAGGCGAAAGGTCAAATTCATTAGAAAATAAGAACTAAATCTCTGTTTCGCCGATTCGTAGTCGATAATATTAAGCCTCTATTTTAAAGGAGGTTTTATGCTTCAAGGTTATTACAACTCAACCGATGGTCGAGTATCTGATGAATATCATAAGCGCATTCTCGCCATGAATGCCGCTTTGGAGATTGCAAAAGCATCAGCAGCAGCTTCGACAGCTTTACCACGTGGCGACAAGGTCGAGTGCGACTTGAAAAATGCCGCTAAGGAAATTGCAAACTTGGCTACAGCTATCCAATCCTTTATGGATGCCAAGTAAAGATAATTTGAAGAATATCGGTTACTGGAATCACCAAACCGCTCTAGGGCGGTTTTTTATTGCCATCCCCTGCGCCACGGGCAGGCGATGGCGTAATAATCACTCAGTATCGGTGTTGCTCTTTGGCGAAACTTTATCCATCTGCTTTGCAGATAGCTCTGCTTTCAACTTTGAAAGCAATGACGCTTCGATTGCATTTAACATGGACTCGGTTTGAGCATTGAATCCAGTGAATTTAATCACGCGTTTTGTTACTTTTCCTTTTTCGGCACTGGCATCCAAGCCAAAATCAGCGGCACTAACTTTTGCACCTATTCCGCCCTTTATGGAGTTTCCGTAATATTCTTTGATTTCTACAGTTTCAGAAATCAGGGTCCTTCTGGCGATAGCTAATTCTTGCTCAATCTTTGCATAAGCATGAAGAGACTCAGTGGTTATCTCGTCTCCATCCAAAGCACCATAGGTTGCTTTAATATCCGGATTTTTTAGTGCCGGTTCTTCGAGTCCAAGAACGCTCAACGTCGCCATCCTGACGATGGTAGAAAGCAATGCATCCATCATAATTAACCTCCACAATTTTCCATCAGCATAACAAGTAAATGTAGGAATCAAAATGGCAAAACCGGACTGGGGCGAGCTTCAGCAACGGTTCCTGTCCGAACATGCCGCAACCGGCGTATCACCAAAGGAATGGTGTGAAGCGCAGGGACTGAACTACGCTACCGCACGTCGATATATCAAAAAACCTTCTGCGCAAACTGCGCAAACTGCGCAAAAGCCTGCGCAGAAAAAAATGCGCACTGCGCAGAAAGATAAAAGCGCAAATGAGCTGGTGGATGATGATGGACTTACCGCTCAGCAGCGCTTATTTGTCGCGGAGTACCTGAAGGACAACAACGCCACCGCTGCCGCTGCACGTGCTGGTTATAGTGACCCAAACTATGGTCGCCAGCTCATAACGAATCCTAACGTTGCCCAGGCCATTGCGCAGCAGCAGAAGGCATCTATTGCGCGCACGCTTGGCAGTGCCGATGAAGTCCTCGCGCAGATGTGGCAGCTCGCCACTTTCGATGCAAACCAGCTTTCACAGTATCGTCGCGGCGCGTGTCGTTACTGCTGGGGCTTCGGGCATCACTACCAGTGGCGTGATGCTGTCGAGTTTGAAGAGAAAAGACTCGAGGCTGTTGAGCGTGACAGACGTGAACCTGAAGATTCCGGTGGTTACGGTTACGACCACAACAGAGAGCCTAACCCTGAATGCCCACGTTGCAATGGCGATGGTATTGGTCAGCCTTACTTCCCAGACACACGCAAACTCCCGGCTGCTACTCGGCTAGCCTATTCAGGCGTGAAGGTCGGCAAGAACGGCATTGAAATCACAGCCATCAGCCGTGAGCGTATGTTCGAAGCGGTAATGAAACGGCTTGGCCTGGCTGATAGCGAGTTCGCGCAGAAGCTGCAGCAAATTGAAATCGAGCGCCGCAAACTTGAAGTGGAAAAACTCCGCAAAGATCTGGCCGGCGATGGTGACGACGACGAACCAACTCCAGTGCAGATCAATATCAACGTAGTGGACGCGAGGGCGGACGATGGGGATCAGCCCGACACTTAATATCCCGCAGGCGCGCTTCCTCGCGATGCAGCACAAGTTCAAAGCCTACGTTGCCGGATTCGGTTCCGGTAAGACGTGGGTGGGCTGTGGCGGCATCTGTAAGGGGATGTGGGAGCATCCGAAGATTAACCAGGGCTATTTCGCGCCGACGTACCCACAAATCCGCGACATCTTCTACCCGACGATTGAAGAAGTAGCCTTCGACTGGGGGCTAACCGTCAAAATCAACGAGGGGAATAAAGAGGTTCACTTCTACGAGGGGCGGCGTTATCGCGGGACGACAATCTGCCGTTCGATGGAGAAACCCGGCTCGATAGTCGGCTTCAAAATCGGTAACGCGATGGTGGATGAGCTGGATGTCATGGCGGCGGCCAAAGCGCAGCAGGCCTGGCGAAAAATCATCGCGCGTATGCGTTATAAGGTCGATGGACTGCGTAACGGCATCGATGTCACGACGACGCCGGAAGGGTTCAAGTTCGTCTACCAGCAGTTTGTGAAGGCTGTACGTGAAAAGCCAGAGCTTGCGGCCTTGTATGGACTGATTCAGGCCAGCACATTCGATAACGCGAAGAACCTGCCGCCTGACTACATCCCGTCGCTGCTGAGTTCTTACCCTGACGAACTGATTCAGGCCTATCTGCGCGGGAAGTTCACCAACCTCAACAGCGGGACCATTTACCACACCTTTAACCGCAAGCTGAATAACTGTTCTGATGAGATTCAGGATGGGGATCCGCTATTTATTGGCATGGACTTTAACGTGGGGAAAATGGCCGCGATTGTTCACGTTAAGCGTAATGGCCTGCCGCGCGCGGTCCGTGAGCTGGTGAAGGTCTACGACACGCCAGCGATGATTAAGCGTATCCAGGAAGAGTTCTGGCGCTACGAGGATGGCCGATACGTTAAAAGCCGGGAGATTTACATCTATCCGGATGCCTCTGGCGACTCCCGCAAGTCCCAGAACGCCAGCAAGACCGATATTGCCCAGCTTAATGATGCCGGGTTCAGCGTTATTGTTGATGATGCCAACCCTCCGGTTAAGGACCGCATCAACTCGATGAACGCCATGTTCTGCAACGCCAACGGAGAACGCCGCTATCTGGTTAACGTGCAGAATTGCCCGGTTTACACCGAGAGCCTCGAGCAGCAAATCTGGGCGGCTAATGGCGAACCGGACAAATCAGCAGATAACGATCACCCCAATGATGCTGGCGGGTACTTCATCGTAAAGGATTACCCGATTGTGAAACCAGCATACTCAATCACCATGGACACTACTTTCTGATATGGCAAACGACGATATCACCTGGGTTCGACCAGAACACCGGGCGGCTTCTGCTGCCTGGAGGAAATACAGGGACTTCTGCAAAGGAGCTGAGGCCGTAAAAGCGGCGGGTAATAAGTATCTGCCTTATCTCGACCCAACCGATAAATCCACGCGTAATCGTAAGCGTAATGAGGACTATCTGAGCCGCGCGGTGTTCTATGCGATTGCCGGCAATACGAAGATCGGCATGCTTGGGATGGCTTATCGCAAGGACCCCACGTTTAACGGTCCTGAAAAGCTGAAATACCTGCTGGACAATGCTGACGGGGCCGGCACCAGCATCTATCAGCAGTCGCAGTTGGTGGCCGAGAACGTGCTGGAAGTTGCGCGAGAGGGGCTTTATGTCGATTACGCAGAAGCCTCCGATGAGGCGATCATCCTCCGTTATCCGGCAGAAAACATCATCAACTGGAGAACAAAGCGTATTAACGGACGCGATCAGCTGGTGCTGGTGGTCCTGCGCGAATGTGTAGAAGAGCCGGATGGTTACGCTTACAAGGATGAAATCCAGTACCGCGAGCTGGCGCTGGAAGAAGGGAGGTTCATATGCCGCGTTTGGCGCCGGGCTGGTGGCACCGCGAGCGGAACTTACGCCGTTGACAGTGAGTACCACCCTATGCCGAAAGGAAAGGACTACTGGGACGAAATCCCGTTCACCTTTGTCGGTGCTCAGAATAACGATCCCACTATCGATGATTCTCCGCTGGCTGCGCTGGTGGAGATAAACCACGGACATTACCGAAACAGCGCTGATTATGAGGACAGCGTGTGGTTCTGTGGCCAGGTGCAGCCGTACATGACTGGGCTCGATACCGGCTGGCGCGATCACCTCGAGAAGAAGGGCGTGAAAATTGGTTCCCGATCACCGCTTTTGCTTCCCAAGGAGGGCTCGTTTGGCTATGCCCAGGCGCAGCCGAACATGCTGGCTAAAGAGGCCATGGACAGTAAGCGCGATTACATGGTGCAGTTGGGCGCCCGACTGATTGAGCAGAACGCTACGGCGAAGACGGCGACGCAGGCGAGTGGTGAGCAAACATCTTCCACATCGGTGCTCGGTATCTGCGTTTCGAACGTTTCTGAGGCCTATACGCTGGCGCTGGGATGGTGTGCGAAATACCTCGGTATCAAGGGAGAATCGACGAGCTATACCATCAATCAGGAATTCATAGCGAAAGTTGCCGAGTCGGGCATGGTGACGGCAATCGTCAACGCCTGGCAGTCCGGTGCGCTGCGCGATAGCGATATGATTCGCGCTCTGCAGAAGCTTGACCTTATCGACCCGGCCGACAGCCCGGACGAGGTTATTGATGCACTCCGCAATCAGGCACCAACGATGACGGGAGGCTGAGATGCCAACTGTTAACGAAAGCCTTCGCGATGAATCGATAGCGCATTCTGTATGGTTAAGCCGCTACGCCACTGGCGTGGCAAACCGGATGGTGAAGCTGCTCAATGAGACGGACGCAGAACTGTCGGCACGCCTGCTGGATGCGCTGGACAGATTGCCTCCGGAGAGCTTCACCGTTAATCGTCTGCAGGGTTTACTGGGCAGCGTGCGCGATCTTAACCATCAGGCCGTAGCCACCATGCAGGCAGGGCTCGAGAGTGAGTTGGTGGCGCTGGCAAAGAACGAAGCCAGTTATCAGCTGAGCCTGTTCGATTCCCTTCTGCCATCACAGGTCCTGTCTCACTATCCGCTGCAGGGCATCACCGCCGATATGGTGTATGCCGCGGCGATGGCGCAGCCCTTTCAGGGGCGGTTGCTGAGTGAGTGGACGGATAATCTGGAATCGGACAGGCTGGCGCGGATCGTGAATGCCGTCCGCAGGGGGTATCTTGCCGGCGACACGGTGGAATCTATTGCCCGCAATGTTCGTGGCCACGCCAACAAAGACTACCGCGACGGCGCGCTGCAGATGAGCAGGGCAAACGCCGCAAGCATCGCTAAAACAGCCGTTAATCATCTGGCTGCAACTGCACGCAACAGCATCACCAGCGCCAACAGCGATATCGTGAAAGGTAAACAGTGGCTATCAACACTGGACAATAAAACAAGTCATGACTGCATTGTTCGTGACCTGCTGCGTTACACCCTGGATAACAAACCGGTCGGGCATAAGGTGCCTTACCTACAGGGACCCGGAAAGATTCATTTCTGCTGCCGTTCTACCGAAACCCTGATACTCAAGTCCTGGCGTGAACTCGGCATCGATATCGATGAAATGGACGAGGGTACCCGCGCCAGTATGGACGGGCAGGTCCCGGCGAAAACTACGTATATGGAATGGCTGAGGCGTCAATCGGCGCAACGACAGGATCAGGTCCTGGGTGCCGAGCGAGGTCGTCTGTTCCGTGCCGGAGAAATCGACCTGGCTGATATGTTCACTGACAAAGGCGAGTGGATCAGCCTGGAACGTCTCAAACAGCTTTCTGGCACCGAAACCTGACAACCAATCCTTTCTACACGCCCTGGCATCCGCCGGGGCTTTTTTATGGGCGAGGCCCGACAAAATCCCGAGGGGAAATTATGTTAATTCGAAACATGCTTCTGAAATTTTACGCACCTGAAAGCGGCGGTGAGGGCAGCGGTGGCGGTGGTATCGAAATCACCCCAGAAATCCAGAAGCTGATTGATGAGCGCGTGACTAACGAAGTCACTGGCCTGAAATCCAAAAACTCTGAGCTGCTGGGAACCATTAAGCAGCAAAAAGAAACCCTGTCACGCTTCGATGGTATCGATCCTGATGCTGTACGCGGAATCCTCCAGCGTTTCTCCGACGACGAAGAGGCAAAGCTGATTGCCGCCGGGAAAATCGATGAGGTGCTTGATAAGCGCACCGAACGTCTGCGTGCTGACGTCGATAAGCAGATAAAAGCCGCAAACGAGCGCGCGGACAAAGCCGAAGCGTTCTCCAACAAATTCCGGGATCGAGTTCTGGGCGATGCAATCCGTGCAGCAGCGTCAAAAGCTGGCGCGCTGCCGGAAGCATCCGACGATCTGATTCTGCGTGCCAAAGGCACATTCCAGCTCAACGACGAAGGCGAGGCCGTAGCAGTTGATGCAAATGGCGATGTTCTGTTCGGTAAAGACGGCAAAACTCCACTAAGCCCACTTGAGTGGGCGGAGTCTCTAAAGGAGACGGCTCCGCATCTGTTCCCACGCGCAGAAGGCACCGGCGCGGGCGGACACAAACCAAACGGCGGTGGCAGCCTGAAACGTTCCGAAATGAGCGCCAGCGACAAAGCGGACTACATCCGCAAGCATGGCCAGCAGGCCTTCCTCAAACTTCCGAAATAAGGGATTAACCCATGCCTACCACTGTTAATAGTGACCTGATTATTTATGACGACCTGGCGCAGACCGCTTTCCTCGAGCGCCGCCAGGACAACCTGGCTATTTTCAACGCGTCCTCCAACGGCGCGATCCTGCTGGATAACGAGCTGATTGAAGGCGATTTCCGCAAGCGTGCCTTCTACAAGGTTGGCGGCTCTATCGAATCGCGTGACGTTAACTCCACCGAAAAAGTGACGGGTAAGAAGATTGGTGCCGGTGAAGCCGTATCCGTCAAAGCGCCGTGGAAATACGGTCCATACGAAACTACTGAAGAAGCGTTCAAACGCCGCGGCCGCTCGGTTGACGAGTTTTCCGAAGTAATCGGCACTGATGTGGCTGACGCGACGCTAGAAGGCTACGTGAAATACGGCCTGAAGGCGCTGACGGCAGCTATTGGCGCCAACGCGGATATGGTAGTCACCGCCGATATCGAAACAGACGGTAAGAAGACCCTGACGCGCGGCCTGCGTAAATACGGCGATAAGTTCAACCGTGTGGTGCTCTTCGTTATGCACTCCGCCACTTACTTCGACATCGTGGATGAGGCGATTGCCAACAAAATCTACGAAGAAGCAGGCGTTGTGGTTTACGGCGGGCAGCCGGGCACGCTGGGTAAACCTGTACTGGTTACCGACACTATGGACGCTGATGCGATCCTTGGGCTGGTGGCCGGAGCGGTTACCGTCACCGAATCTCAGGCGCCGGGCTTCCGTTCCTACGATATCAACGATCAGGAAAACCTTGCGGTTGGCTATCGCGCTGAAGGCGTGGTGAATGTCGACCTGCTGGGTTACAGCTGGAATACCTCCAAAGGCGATAACCCAGACCTGACCAAAATCGGCACTGCAGGTAACTGGAAGAAGCACTTCACCAGCAACAAATCTACGGCTGGCGTGCTGATTAAGCTGGGATCCGCGGCGGGGGAGTAACGCTGTCAGCGGATAAAACCTCCGCAACCGCTGACAGCACCGATGCGGTAACTGTTTCTCTGAAGTACACACTGAATGGCTCCGGTGTATCCGGTAAAACCGTCGCATGGACATCCACAGGCGGCACGCTGAGCACGGCCAGTTCTCAGACCGGTTCTGCAGGCGGGGCGACGGTCAAACTCACCTCTGATACGGCCGGAACCTTTACGGTCACCGGTACTGTTGATGGTATTGCTAAATCCAGTGAGGAAATCACCTTCACCGCGCCCGCCGCTGGCTAACCGATGGGGCGTAAGCCCCATTCTACGGATGCTCAGATGATTAATACCGATATCACCGCCGCTGACGTTAACAGTTACGCCAGCGAAGACGATCTGAGATCGTTTGCCGAACTGAGAGCGATTGAGTTGCCTGAAAAGCTCGCGCCGTTATTGACTAAGGCGATGGACTATCTGGAAGGGCTTGATTGGGTAGGTTCCAAAGCCGACCCTCGACAGCCGTTGGCCTGGCCACGTGTGAACGTCATTCTGGATGGACACGATTTCCCGCCTGACCAGGTGCCGCGGCAGCTTATTACCGCACAATGCATGCTGGCTATCGAGGCGATTGAGGGCGATCTGCTTTCAAGCGTTCGTGAAGCCGCTGTGAAAACTGAACGTGTGGAAGGTGCTGTAACCATGACCTATGCGGTCGCAGATGGTGAAGTCTTCACACCGTCCTATCCTGCCGTTATGGCGCTGCTGGGCGACCTCGCTGGTGGTCGTGGTTACGCCATCAATGCATTTGTAGAGAGGGCCTGATATGGCGATTGATTACCAACGTATGCAGGCCAGAACGACCCGCATGCTCAGGCAGTACGGCGCGACGTACAACGTCACCCGTAAAGGTTCGGTAACGGTTATCGGCGGCGTTGAGCATAAAACTGAAGCGGTCCGTTTTACTGCTGTGGGCGTGAAGACCGAATACGCGCCAGGTGAAATTGATGGAACGGTCATCATTAACGGTGACGTGCAGATCGTTTTTACGGCAGAGCAGGAAATGAAAATCGGCGATCTGATCGACGTGGACGGCGTAAGCCACCGTGTAGTTAAACCTAACCCGGTGAAACCTGGCGCTGTGGTGCTCTGCTACAAAGCTCAGTTGAGGGCATAACATGGGCGATAATAAGGCGTTCACGGCTGCCATCACCGCGTTCGTGGACAATGCCAAAACGAATCAGGAAGCAGTCGTACGCGCAGTCGGCATTCGGATCCTTAATCAACTGGTGATGATGTCGCCAGTGGGCAACCCGGAGTTGTGGGAAGTTAACCAAACAGCCGTTTCCTATAATCGCGCTGTGTACGACCACAACGAGGCGCAACGGGCGAACCCCGACAACTTGACCAAAACTGGACGGCTAAAGAAAAAGGCACGGCTGGTGGATGGGATGGATGTCAAAGCGCCATCGGGCTATACGGGAGGCCGTTTTCGCGGTAACTGGCAGGTGTCCTTTGATGCACCAACGACAGACGAGACTGGCCGGATTGATAAGACAGGTGATCTGACAAAGGCGGCTGGGAACTACACGCTGTCACTCTTCAAAGTTGGGATGAAGTCCATTTTTTTCTGCAACAACGTGCCCTATGCCTATCCGCTGGAAATGGGGCATTCCACACAGGCTCCTGGAGGAATGGTCCGCATAACTGCAGCTGATTTTCAGCGATTCTTTGAGGAAGCAGTAATGGAGGTGACTAAATGATTCCCGATATCGCGGCGGCGCTGGTTGCAAAGCTCGGCGAGTGGGCTGATGCTGAAGATATCCCGGTTGCCTGGGAAAACGTGCCTTTCACACCGCCGTCTGATGGGCTCTATCTTGCCGTCCATGATATGCCCGCCACGCCGCGTACGGTAGACCTCGGTCTGCGCTGCCGGACTTATTCTGGCGTATACCAGATTAACGTGGTGGCGCCGGCCGGTTCCGGGCGTACCTCCGCGGTTGCTCTGGCGGGCAGAGTTGCTGAGTTGTTCCCCGAAGGGCTGGGAATCGAAGGCAATGACTTCACCTGCTGGATTAGCAGTCAACCTGGCATATTCCGCGGTGTCCCTACATCTGTGTCCTACACAGTTCCTGTCAGCCTGAATTACAGGGCTGACATTATCAGCTGATTCCCTCTCTGATGCTCCACATCTGACCGGCTTAAGGCCGGTTTTCTTGTTTCTGAAGGAGAAACCATAATGGGCTTTGCTCTGCCTAACGGCGCTCACGTTTATCTGGCGTCGGGCTACGGCCCGGCTATTACGTTCACCGGCGCGACGAATGCCGAGCATGTGGTGATCACTGTCAGTGACCCCGATGAACTTGCGGCTGGCGATATCGTTCATGTGAACTGCAACTGGTCGGGTATTGATAACGTAATCGCGAAAATTGAAGCGATTGCAGACAGCGCTGTAACTCTGCGCAATATCAATACCACTAACAAAAACAAATATGCTGCTGGTGGCGTTTCCGGCTCAATCCGCAAGGTGCTTGAGTGGACCGAACTGCCACAAATCACAGAAGTATCAAAAGCTGGTGGTGATCAGAACACCACGCAGATTCAGTTCCTCAGCGATGACAGACAGCGCAACCTGAACACCTACAAATCAGCAGTTTCCCAGACCTACTCGATCGCTCATGACTCCACGCTTCCGGTATACCCACTGCTGCGTCAACTGGACGAAGACGAAGAGACGGTCGCGGCTTACATGTATGTGCCAAAGGCGAAAGAGAACCGATACTGGGCGGCAACAACGTCTTTCGACGATACGCCGGCAACGCAGGTGAACGAAGTTGAAACGGTTACCGTTGTGCTCAATCTGCAGTCGCCTGCGATGACGTTCTACAAAATCACCGACGCCGCGGCGTGAGCCGGGGATAACAATAATCTGAGCCTCCTGTTTGGAGGCTTTTTTACGCTAAGAGGCAACGATGGCGACTAAATTCACCCTTCAGCCCAAACCAACTTTCAAGGCCAACGTCTCGATCCCGCGCGCTGGCGATGAGGATGGTGTACTGACCTTCACGTTCAATCATAAGCCACTTAAAGAGCTTGCAGATCTGGAAAAACTGGAAGGCAAAACTACAACTGATTTTCTGATGGAAATTATTTCTGGCTGGGCGCTCCCCGATGCATTCAACGCGGAAAATCTGTCGGTGCTGCTGGAAAACTATCCGGCTGCAATGAAGGCTATCCCTGAAACTTACTATCGCGAACTGATGGGGCAGCGCGAAAAAAACTGATAGCGGTTGCCTCTGCATTCTATACGCCTGAACCCACAGCGGCAGACCTGGCACCCTATGGGCTTACGCCGGATGACTACGACGATCAATACATCGACGTCTGGCCAGATGTATGGCCTTCATTCCTGGTGTTTCAGGCTGTCAGTACGCAGTGGCGCACGGGCATGGGAGGCGCATCAGGGCTTGATTATAACGTGCTGCCCTGGGTGATGCGCCTGCACCACGTCAAGGACGAGGCAACCGCGCTTTCGGACATCCGAATCATGGAGAGCGCAGCTTTGTGCGTTATCCATAAACAATCAGAGTAGGGTATTTGTCAATTTAGGAGAACCTATCGCTCGCTCAATCTAGAATCATTTGAGCAAGTCACAATTAGCGTTGTTGTATCGTTGCTTCGCTTCTTCTGACCATTTTTCCTTGAGTGCTTGGTAAGGAAGGGAGGAAGACTTATCCAAAGGGACGGAGTCTTTAATTGACTGCCTTATATCTGAAACAGTACCCGAGAAAATAACTCCAGCGTAGAAGTCATTATCAAAATCTATACCTGAGCGTGAATATAATCCTTCCTTGAGGTGTTTTTTCCCCTCAGGGTCAGAAAGTACTTTCTTCATTGATAAAACATAGCGTTCCGCATGCTTTTTGGTTGCAGGCCCATCAGCTTTATGCGTGTTCTCATAAATTATGGTCAGATATGCCAAACAATCTGCAGATGCCATTGCTTCGCGCATATTTGACTCCAGATTTACTGAAGCTAAAGATACAGAAGGTACAAGTGCACACAAGGCTAGAGTTTTTTTAATCACTTTTACTCCTAATTTTGGGGCTGCTGGGGCTTCAATAATTAGTTAATTCCTTTTCAAATTCAATGCATCATTCGTTTATTAGCTATGCACGGAGATGGTTATGTCCGATATCGCCACGATTTCCCTGCGTGTAAATACCAGTGAGCTGGAACGTGGTAACCAGGCACTGGATCGCTTTCAAGAAACTGCGACCGCCGCGGCCGGTAAAGCGGATGACCTGAACAGTACGTTCCGTACCGGCATCGATAACCAGAAGAAGAACAGCGAAAGCCTTAAGCAGCAGCGCCAGGAACTTCAGAACCTGCTGAATAAAATCAGCCCGGTCAACAAGGCACTGGATGAGCTGGACACAATTCAGGAGAGCCTGGCTAAATTCCGCAGTAAAGGTCTGGTGGGTGACGAAGATTTCACACGCTATAACAGTGTGCTTGAAACGACACGCACAAAACTGGCACAGGTCATGGAAGCTGAGACAGCTGAAGGGCGGGTCCGGATTGAACAGGCTCAGGCGGCGCAACGTGCAGCTGCGGCGAGTAAAACGTTTATAGACTCCCTGGAAGAGCAGGTTTCTGCAATCGGTAAAACCCGCGCAGAGTTGCTTGAACTGAAGGCTGCTCAACTAGGTGTGTCAGAACGCGCCGCGCCTATGATCGCCCGGTTGAAGGAGCAGGAAGAAGCATGGAAGTCTGGGGCTATCAGCGCGGGCCAATATCGCAATGCTATGCGTTATCTCCCGATGCAAATGACCGACATTGTGACTTCACTGGCTTCAGGTATGCCGGTTTATATGGTTGCTATTCAGCAGGGCGGCCAGCTGCGCGATTCGTTTGGCGGTGTAGGCAATGCTCTGAAAGCGATGTTGTCGATGGTGACTCCTGCCCGAGTGGCCATTGGTGGCCTGGCTGGCGCTGTACTGATTGCGGCCAAAGCGGGATCGGACTACTTCACCGCCTACGACGAAATCAACAAGGCCATTATCAGGACTGGCAATATTGCCGGCACGTCAGCGCTTCAGATCATGGCTTCCTCCCAGTCTATAGCTGCCTCTACTGGCGCGACTGTAGGAACCGTTCAGAGTTTGATGACTGAGCTGGTTGGCATGGGATCGCTGACACAGCAGCAACTTGAAAAAGCAGCGGGCTCCACGGCGCTGGCGGTTCAGACCGGTATAGTCTCGGCGCAGGACATCACCAAAGCCTATAAGGACATCGAAAAAGACCCTGTTAAAGCGCTGCAGAGTCTCAACGAACAATATAATTTCCTGACAGTTTCACAACTTAAGCATGTTGACGATCTGGTTAAGCAAAAGGACCAGACCGGGGCCGTTACGCAGGCTATGGACCTGTTTGGCGATACGATGGCAAAACGTGGAGAACAGGCTTACGACTCGCTGACGCCGTTTGGCCGCCTGTGGCTGGATATCAAGGGCTGGGCGTCTGAGGCCATGCAGAGTATCGGTCAGTGGGTAGCTGAACTGGCATCAAACACACTGAAGGAATTCAACGCAATTTATTACAGCGTTGCGATCGTTTTCCAGAAGCTGAACCAGATCATTTCTTCCTCTATCGCTGCCGCGATTAACCTCGTTCCCGACTGGGCGAAAACAGATACTTTGCAGGGATGGCAGGACTACAACGAACAAATGGCCGGCGCTTATGGTGACAGCGTCTCTCAGCTGAAAAAAGACTGGGATGCGGCTGATATCAGTGCAGGTAAATACCTCGATACGACCAGAAAGATAAGTACCGCAACCACCCAGAAGGATCGGGAAGGAGTCGCTGCTTTTGGCAAAAAGACCAAAACCGGAAAGCAGGGCACTTTATCGGCTGGCGATCGCAGCACGGATGCTGCCCAGGCAGAATTACTGGCGCTTCAGGCACAGTTACGCGCGCTGCAGCAGCATAAAGGGCTGAACGACACTATCAGCCAGCAGCGGAAAGATCTGTGGACGACTGAAGCGAAATTTCAGGTGCTGGAGGAGGCATCGCGCTCACGTTCACTGACAAAGCAGGAACAATCACTGCTGGCGAGTAAAGACCAGGTGCTTCAGTTGGCACGGCAGAAAGCCTTGTTAGGTGATCAGATTACCGCACAGGAACAGCTGAACAAGCGAATGGATACCTCGCAGAAATACGTCACTCAGATGGCAGAGAAGCAGGCTGCATTAGTGAACGGTGCCGGGATGAGTGACCGTCAGGCACAACGTGAACTCGCGAAAAGTCAGCTTGCCGCTGGCTGGAAGAATGCTGGAGGTTCGCTTGATGATGAGGGATACCAGAAGCAGCTTAAAGCGGCGAATGATTACTATGATGCAGAGGACAGGTTGCGTGGCGACTGGCTGACCGGCGCGAAAAAGGGCTGGGCTGAATTTGAGGACAGCGCGACCAATGTTTACTCGCAGGTGCAGACGATTACCAGCAATGCGTTCACCGGGATGGCCAGCACTCTTACTGACTTCTTTACTACTGGAAAAGATAACTTCTCTGACTTCCTGACGACCTTTCTTAAAGGGATCGCTCAGATGCTGACACAGCTGGCGCTGGTTAACGGGATGAAGTCTGCCTTTGGTGGAACGGCTATAGGTAATTTCTTCGGAATACAGGCTTGGTCAGGTGGTTACATTCCTGAGTTTGCCAAGGGCGGCGCGGTTGGCTATACCGGAGATGGAGGAAAATATCAGCCTAAAGGTGTTGTTCATGGTGGTGAATTCGTCTTTACCAAGGAGGCCACCAGCGCGCTGGGGGTTGGAAACCTCTATTCACTTATGCGAAGCGCACAGGGTTATGCAAATGGCGGTTATGTTGGCCACGCTCCGATGTATGGGCTTCAGTCATCATCGGCCGGTGGGGTAAGTATTCAAACTTCCGTAGTTGTTCAAACCCAAAATTCTCAGCAGCAGACTTCTGGAAATAACGATGCTGTTTCTCGTGCTTACAAGCAGACCATCGATCAGTCTGTTCGTGCCGGGATTGCTAAACAGCTTCAGCCCGGTGGTTTAATCTGGAATGCAACAAAGTCACGATAACCTGCCACAACGGGTTTTGCCGTTGAAGTAAGCCTGTTAGGATTAGTCCGGACTTTTACTAATGGGAGAAAGGGATATGAAAAAACTCATTTTGGGTGCAGGTTTAATTATTTTGTCAGGATGTGCGGATAACCGCCCAATGCCAACTTTGGATGTAAAAGACGCAACGTGTTCATCTGAGGCTGAGTGTAGTTTTTTATGGTCTAAAGTCCCTCAGCACTTAGAATACGCGACAAAAATGAAAGTAGAGAATGCGAATAACGCATTCATCACAACTTATCCTCCGATTGACACCAGACAGTTAGGGGGGAGAGTTTCAATTGTTAAAAATGGTGATGGTTCATCTACTATAAAACCAGAGTTCATGTGTCATAGACATATGGTTGGTAATGACTGTCAGCGATTTATTATTAACGCTACAAACTATTTCAATAAAACAATAGAAATTGAAAAGAAATTCAGATCAAAAAGTTAATTGAGTATGCAGTGCTAACATGTCTTATTTTTCAGACTGTTGTTACAGCAAATATAACCCGCCAATTGGCGGGTTTTTTTATGCCCGGAGAAAGCATGGCAATCGAAACATTCACCTGGCGAACACAGATACAGGCGGGAATGGAAGGGTCGTTCAGCCTTAAAACGCGCTCTGCAACCTTTGGCGACGGCTATGAGCAGATCGCCGGGGAAGGCATTAACCCTGAAAAACAGTCATGGCCTGTCACACTCACGGGGAAAAAGGCGGACATGCTTCAGGCCCTGAAGTTCTTTCGTTCTCACGTCACCAAATCATTCATCTGGACATCGCCAGTTGGCGAAACTGGGCTCTACCGGATTGAGGCCGATTCAATCAAGTCACAGCCCTTATCCAGCAACGTTCTGACCATTTCCGCAACATTCAAACAGGCGTACGCACCATGATCACAGAAGACTATCAAAGCCTTGAGCCCGGCAATAAAGTCCGGCTTATCGAAGTTGATGGCTCTACGTTCGGCGTGGATGATGTACTGCGATTTCACGCGTACAACCTCCCGCACACGGAAGAAGAAATCGCCGCCGCTGGTGGTGATGAATCAAAGCTGGAGGCGAAAAGCATCTGGTGGCAGGGGGAAGAATATGCCGCCTGGCCGTATCAAATTGAAGGGCTTGAAGCATCCACAGAAGGCAACAGCGCCCAGCCAACGCTGACGGTTGCAGATATCGAAAGCAAGATTACAGCGCTGTGCCTTGCCTATGACGATATGCTACAGGCGAAAGTCACTATCCATGACACCTATTCGCACTATCTCGATGCGAAGAACTTCCCTGCAGGTAACGCAACAGCAGATCCGCAACAGGTCAGAAAACGAGTTTTTTACATTGATAGCAAAGGCAGCGAAATTCCTGGCGAGAGTATCGAATTCGTACTCGATAGCCCGATGTCGTTACAGGGAAAGATGATCCCTACACGTCAACTCCATTCTCTGTGTACCTGGTGTATCCGGAATAAATATCGCACCGGTGACGGCTGCGACTATGCCGGTACCCGCTATTTCGACAAAAACAACACCCCGGTAAGCGATCCGTCGATGGATGAATGCAACGGCACGCTGACGGCGTGCAAACTCCGCTTCGGCGAAAATAACGAACTCTCGTTTGGTGGTTTCCCGGGAACGTCTTTGATCAGGAGCTGATATGCGTCAGAAAACCATTGATGCCATTATGTCGCATGCTGCTGCTGAATACCCTCGCGAGTGTTGCGGTGTGGTGGCGCAGAAAAGCCGAGTTGAACGTTATTTCCCGTGCCGGAATCATGCCGCGATGCCGGAGGACAATTTTGTCCTTTGCCCTGAAGACTATGCAGCTGCTGAGGACTGGGGGACGGTGATCGCCATCGCTCACAGTCACCCTGACGCCACGACACAACCGAGTGAACTGGACAAAGCGCAATGCGACGCAACGCTTTTACCCTGGCATATTGTGAGCTGGCCGGAGGGGGATTTACGGACCATCCAGCCGCGCGGGGAGCTGCCGCTGCTGGAGCGCCCGTTTGTGCTTGGTCACTTCGACTGCTGGGGACTGGTGATGAGCTATTACCAGCAAACGCACGGGATAGAACTTCACGATTACCGGGTCGATTATCCCTGGTGGGAAAACGACTATCCGGACAACTTCTATCAGGATTGCTGGTATGAGTGCGGATTCCGTGAATTCGACGGGCCGCCGAAACCAGGCGATTTGGTGATCATGCAGGTTCAGGCTGATAAGTGGAATCATGCGGGGATTCTGCTGGAAGGCAACATGCTACTGCATCACCTTTATGGGCATCTGAGCCAGCGCGTACCTTATGGCGGTTACTGGCGTGAGCGCACAATGAAAATACTGCGCTTTAAAGACTGTTTCTGATAACCGCCTGTGGCAGTTTTTATGGGGGAAAAATGGCTGCATTACTCAATGTTGAGTCGGTCCGCACAATTCGATTGTACGGCGTGCTAGGCGCCACCTTCGGGCGTGAATATCGTTTATCAGTAGCTTCACCTAAAGAGGCCATCCGCGCCCTGAGCGTTATCGTGCCGGGTTTTGAGCGTTTCCTGAATACCAGTAAGCAACGAGGTTTAACTTATGCGGTATTCAGCGGGAAACGAAACCTCTTAAACGATGAGCTCAGTATGGACAGGAGCACAGAGGAAATCCGCATCGCGCCGGTGATCATCGGCAGTAAGCGAGCCGGGGTGTTTCAGACAATCCTCGGGGTTGCCCTTGTCGCTGTTGCTGCGTTCGTCACGGGAGGGGCCGCGATAGGGATTGGAGGTACCGCTTTCGCTGGTGGCTGGGGCGCTGTGGCGGGGATTGGGGCATCAATGGCAATCGGCGGCGTAGTCCAGATGCTTTCTCCACAGACAACCGGGCTCGCCAGTAAGCAATCTGCGGATAACCAAGCCAGCTACGCCTTTGGTGGAGTAACAAACACGACAGCCCAAGGGAATCCGGTACCACTTCTTTATGGCCGCCGGCGAATCGGTGGCGCGATTATTTCTGCCGGGATTTATGTCGAAGATCAGCAATAAATAAATACCTTCTTTCAGGCCACCTTCGGGTGGCTTTTTTTATGGGCGCAATATGGCAACTGCAATCGCTATAAAAGGCCGCAAGGGCGGCAGCTCAAGTTCCCGAACCCCTACCGAACAGCCTGATGATCTGCAATCTGTAGCGAAGGCTAAAATACTGGTTGCGCTTGGGGAAGGGGAATTTGCGGGGCAGCTAACCGGCAAAGATATCTACCTGGACGGAACGGCTCTGGAGAATGCAGACGGTTCCCAAAACTTCAGCGGGGTAACGTGGGAATTTCGCGCCGGAACTCAGGCGCAAAAATATATTCAGGGCATACCCGGTACCGAAAACGAAATCAGCGTGGGAACTGAGGTATCGAGCGCTACTGCGTGGACGCGCACCTTTACCAATACTCAGCTTTCAGCGGTTCGCCTGCGTCTGAAATGGCCTTCGCTTTTCAAGCAGGAGGACGACGGCGATCTGGTCGGTTACTCGGTTAATTATGCGATTGACCTGCAGACGGACGGCGGCATATGGCAGACGGTACTCAATACCAGCGTGACCGGCAAAACGACGTCAGGTTACGAGCGCAGCCACCGTATTGATTTACCTCAGGCTGGCAGCACCTGGACAATCCGACTCCGTAAGATTACGTCTGATGCCAACAGCGCGAAGATCGGCGACACGATGGTGTTGCAGAGCTTCACCGAGGTAATTGACGCCAAATTACGGTATCCAAACACAGCGCTGCTTTATATCGAATTCGATTCCAGCCAATTTAATGGCTCTATCCCGCAGATCTCCTGCGAGCCCCGCGGCCGCGTTATCCGCGTTCCGGATACTTACGACCCCGAGACCCGCACGTATAGCGGTACGTGGGCTGGGACATTTAAATGGGCCTGGACCGATAACCCTGCATGGATTTTCTATGACCTGGTGGTTAGCGACCGTTTCGGACTTGGGGATCGTCTTACAACGGCCAACATAGATAAATGGACGCTCTACCAGGTTGCACAGTATTGCGATCAAATGGTACCGGACGGCAAAGGCGGAAGTGGTACCGAACCACGCTATACCTGCAACGTGTACATTCAGGAACGCAACGACGCTTATACGGTCCTGCGTGATTTTGCTGCCATCTTCCGTGGGATGACCTACTGGGGCGATGACCAGATTGTGGCGCTGGCGGACATGCCGAGAGATGTTGATTTTACATACACGCATGCGAACGTTATTGATGGGCGCTTTACCTATTCCAGCAGCACCACAAAGAACCGTTACACCAATGCGCTGGTGTCCTGGTCTGATCCTGATAACGCTTATTCTGATGCGATGGAGCCTGTTTTTGAGCAGGCGCTGGTTGCGCGTTATGGGTTTAATCAACTTGAGATAACTGCGATCGGTTGTACCCGTCAGTCGGAAGCGAATCGGAAAGGGCGATGGGGGATCCTCACCAACAACAAAGATCGCGTTGTTACTTTCAACGTAGGGGAAGATGGCAACATTCCACAGCCTGGCTATGTAATCGCTGTAGCGGACCGAAATCTCTCCGGGCGCGACCTGGGCGGCCGTATCTCTGCGGTGAATGGTCGCGTGCTGACGCTGGACAGGGCGCCGGATGCTTCGGCAGCCGACAGGATGGTTGTCAATCTTCCATCGGGTGTTTCACAGTCACGCACCATTCAGTCGATTACGGGCAATAAAGTGACCGTTACGACCGCTTACAGTGAAACGCCTGTGGCTGAGGCCGTATGGGTCATTGAGTCTGATGAGCTCTACGCACAGCAGTATCGCGTTATTACGGTAACTGATAATAACGACGGCACGTTCACAATCGTCGGTGCAAATCACGATCCGGATAAATTCGATCGCATTGATACCGGAGCCATCATTGACCAGCGGCCGGTGAGCGTGATCCCGCCGGGCAACCAGTCGCCGCCTGCGAACATCGTCATCAGCTCGTTTTCTGTGGTGCAGCAAAATATCAGCGTCGAAACGATGCGCGTGAGCTGGGACCAAGCGCAGAACGCTATCGCCTATGAAGCGCAATGGCGCCGCAACGACGGGAACTGGGTTAACGTGCCGCGCAGTTCCACCACATCATTCGACGTCCCGGCGATTTATGCAGGGCGCTACCTGGTGCGCGTGCGCGCAATCAATGCCGCAGAAATTTCATCCGGGTGGGGCTATTCAGAAGAGAAAATGCTGACGGGTAAAGTGGGCAACCCACCGAAGCCGGTTGGCTTCATCGCTTCTGAAAACGTGGTATTCGGTATTGAGCTGAACTGGGGATTCCCGGCGAATACCGACGACACGCTGAAGACGGAAATTCAGTACAGCCTGACCGGTACCGAAGACGATGCGATGCTACTGGCCGATGTGCCTTACCCGCAGCGCAAATATCAGCAGATGGGCCTTAAGGCTGGGCAGATTTTCTGGTACCGCGCGCAGCTGGTGGACCGCAGCGGCAACGAATCAGGGTACACAGAATGGTTGCGAGGACAGGCCAGCATAGATGTTTCCGACATCACAGATGTGATCCTGGAGGAAATTAAAGACTCCGATACGTTCAAAGACCTGATCGAGAACGCGGTGGACAGCAATGAAAAAATTGCTGACATGGCTGACGACATCAAACAGGCCAATGACGAACTGGAGCTGCAGGCGAAGGATATCGCCCAAAACGCCCTGAACATTGGGAAGGTCCAGACCAGCGTTAATGAGCTTTCGAGTACGGTCGGTGAGGTGTCGTCTTCCCTCTCAGAGCTTGAGCAGACCGTCGCCACGGCTGATACCGCGCTTGGCCAGCGAATCGACAGTATCAGCGTGTCTATGGACGGCATGACGGGTGGGGTGAAAAACTCGGCTATCGCAATTATTCAGGGCAACCTGGCTCAGGTGGCCACGCGTAAAACCCTTTCTGCAACGGTCGCCGGTAACAGCGCACAGCTGGACCGCATTGATGAGGTGATTGTCAACGACAGGGAGGCAACGGCGCGCTCTCTGCTGAGTCTGCAGACGGACGTTAACGGCAACAAAGCATCCATCAACAACCTGAATCAGACGTTCTCGGATTACCAGCAGGCTATGGCCACGCAGGTAAACAGCATCACGGCGACCGTTAATGGCCACACTTCTGCGATCACCACCAATGCGCAGGCCATTGCGAACGTCAACGGCGACCTGAAGGCGATGTACAGCATTAAGGTCGGGTTATCCAGCAACGGCCAGTATTACGCGGCGGGGATGGGGATCGGCGTTGAGAATACGCCATCCGGGATGCAGTCGCAGGTTATCTTCCTGGCTGATCGCTTCGCGGTAACGCACCAGGCAGGAGCGACCGTTACGCTTCCGTTCGTGATTCAGAACGGGCAGACCTTTATCCGAAATACCGTGATTGGTGAAGGGACTATCGACAACACCAAAATCGGCAGCTACATCCAGTCCACAACCTGGGACGGCACGGGGAACGTTGGCTGGCACATCAACAAGTCAGGCTACGCGACGTTCAACAACGTGACCGTTCGCGGCTCGATTTACGCCACAAACGGTAATTTTTCTTTCAATGGCTCCGGCAACACAACGGTTATCAATGGTAATGGCGTAACCATCAATATACCGGGTGGTGGCCGGATCGTACTCGGGACATGGTCATAAAATGCCGACAGGATTATTGATAGAACTGAATGATGGGGGAAAGCGTATGGAGATAACGGCGGGCCTGAGATGCCCGTCGTATGGGGCCAGTTTTGATAGTGGCTACCAGAAAGCAAAATACGCGGATATTGCCGGTTATGTTTCCGGGGCGCAGGTGCTGTTTATCCCGCACGCTACGGCTTACCTTGATTCAGGGCTGCTTCATAAGATGAACTCGGTCACCATATCGGGGGGCCGCGTCACGCAGAACTCAACGATGAAAGACAACCGCATCAGCGAACGGGATAGCACTTACACGTTTCCGGGAAGCCTATGGCAGATATTCCCGACAGGTCAGCGAAGTGGGGTGGGCTTACTCATCAGCAACAGTACAGACTTCACCTCGATAACCAATGCCACACAGTCAGGCCAGTGTATCTGGAAAGGAACCGTGAATGTTCCCACAGGGGGCTGGGCGGTGCCGACGATAGCAGGTTATGACAGGTCGAAATATATCGTTTTTGGACGCTGCAACAGCGGCAATACGATTGACTTCGACGGAAATACGGTCAGGTTCTTCAGCCCTCCGTCCACGAATGATGACGCCCCCGCAACCGGCACGATAGACATCGTTATCTTCGCCAGCGGCGTAGCGCCGCAGCCTGGTACCGGCCTCAATATTTTCAATGCTGCCGGTGCCTGTACGTTTTCAACCACAAAACGGCCATTCGTATATCTGAACCAACTCTGGAGCCCTTCGACAAGCGCCGTGAGCATCGGTAGCGGCTATGTTCCGCTGGGGAGATTTGGGCTGATGGTTCATATGGTCAATGGCATGTACGTGTATCGGATGTTCGGGATAAAAATACAGAACGGGAACGCTTCAGTTCAGGGAGGGAAATATCTTGGTCGCGAGCAGTATGCCATTTTCGGTAATAACACGATAACGCCGCTCAGCCTTCCGGTTCTGCCTGATATGTACGTCTGAATTAACTGTATATTCAAATCAACCTCGCTCCGGCGGGGTTTTTTATTGCCTGGAGAAAATATGCTTTATAACACCGGTACCATCGCCATTAACGGAAATACCGCAACCGGCACCGGCACGAACTGGACGGCACCCGCCAGCCAGGTTCGCGCTGGCCAGACAATTATAGTCATGTCTAACCCGGTGCAGATGTTTCAGATTTCATCCGTGAACAGCGCCACGTCAATGACGGTTACGCCAGCTGCTTCCCCGGCGCTGAGCGGTCAGAAGTATGGAATTCTTGTTTCGGACATTATCTCGGTTGATGGGCTGGCACAGGCCATGTCTCAGCTCATTAAAGAGTATGACGAGAACATTGGCGCGTGGGAGACGTTCGCCACCACCTCAGCAAACCAGAGCATCGCCGTTACCATCAACGGTACCGCCGTAACGATCCCCGGCATCGGTAAACTGGCGCAGAAAGGGAGCAACGGTGCGCTTGCTATTGCTGATGGCGGCACCGGGGCAACGAAGGCGGAAGACGCTCGCACAAACCTCGGTTTGGGAGACGCGGCCACAAGAGGTGTAACCAGCGATAAAATCTCGCCTGGTGTTGGTACATCAAATTTGCCAACAGTAGGGGCGCTTGGGCTCGGAAATCCAAGACATATTGATAATTTTTCCGATACAAGCTTTATGTGTTTCGGTAGGTACACAGGCGCAACAATAAACAATCCGGGTGGTGGAGGCGTTGGCCTGCAGCTCCAGTATGATGGCTCACCAACATTTTCCTGGTTCGTCTGGTCGAATGACGGGCAGGCATACATTCAAACTGGTCACACCCCCGGAGGCCAGTACACCTGGAAAAAAGTGTACACCACAGCCAATACCACCACTGCTTCTGATGGAACCCTGAAAGCAGCATCTCCGGTCGCTCGTATTGTTGCGAGTGCTGATGCATGCCTGCGATCAGATATTGCTGAGGATGGTTTTTCATGGTGCGGCTGCGGTACGGCGAACGCTGAGGCGGAAGGAATAACTCTTTCTCGCCTCGATGCGGGGGTTTACGTGCTGACCGGTTCGGCAGGGCTGGCGTCAGAGGGGTGGCAGCTACTGCCGCCAATGGACCCAGGCGGTATGGGGGAGCTGGGCCTGGTTGAGGCAGAGCAAACCGACAAGGGCGAACTGGTAATCCGCCTGTTCAAGCGCAAATACATGTTGAGCGATGAAGGTGAGATCATCAAAACCAAAGGTAAACCGATGGACGTACCGGCGAACAGCTGGATCGATGTTCGCCTGGATATGCCTGAAGATTCCCTATTTAACCAGCAGATGAGGCAGGAGCCTCAGCTTTAGCGTCTCCCTCTAAAGTCCTGACGCGGATTGTCAGGGCTTTTATCGCAGCCAGCACATCGAGCAACAGGGGCGTCTGGTCAAGGTGTAATATGCCGCCAATTTCTTTGACATATTCTGGATCGATTGTCTCAATTTGCTGTGATATCACTCCGCGACGTGGGGTTTGCGTTTCATCATCTTTGAAGGTGAAGTGCTTGAACTCCATCCGTGAAATGTTGGCCAGCGCCTCTTCTGGATCGAGGTCGTCACCAATATTTTTCATAATTCTGTCTGAAACTGCAGACGTCATTATCTCCTTCCATGGGCTCCATGTATCAGTGTTGTAACCCCTGAAAAAAAACCTTCCCGCATCAGTTTTATTGGCATATGGCAAGCATAACTGCGTTAAGGCTACATCAGGAATACGGACATAATTTTGAACATACCCATACCAGCTGGTGATAGGGCCTGAAGTTGATTTCGCCATATCTAACAGCAAACGATATGTACCAGGTTCAGTTAGGGCATTGAAATTTGTCCCATCAGGAGCAACTGCCATATCTGTTTTAAAGGCCCTGGCATCACCAGTTGGCAACCCGAATGCCCCCACCTGCATGACGTTCCCGGCTGCGCCGCCTGCATCCAGCGTGGCGCTACTTCCTAAACCGACCTTTATTCACCTTCATCAGCAGCAAGGATCAGTTCTACGGCTCTGAGTTTCTGGTTGTACAGAGAATCGCCAGGCATTTCGACGCGCACGGATACAAACTGATCGCGGGGAATGTCTACAGGGTCGCCGTCGCTGATACCTTGCCGTTCGTTCCTGGCGAAAGTCGGCGCTTCAGGATGTGCGCGATGATAAGTTTTCACTAGCACCGAACCGTCAGCATTTACCTCATAGTCCAGCCATACCAGCGGTTGTTTATTACGGTCTGATGGGATCTCAAAACCACCATCAACCCCGCCCCAAATAGCCTCAGCATTCAGGCCATGACATCCTTCTATGAGATATTGGCCTGTGTCTATACGGCGTACTGTGCACCCCTCAGATTCATCATTTGTTTCGTAACTTCCATCAAAAAACAACTTAACGATAGGCGAAGCCCGTTTTATGAACCCGCTTGAGTCCACCGTTGTGTTTCTGTCATGCCAGTGAACACACCATGCACCGCCATTGTTAACGGTCATATCCGTAACCAGACCGTAGCGTGATGCCAATCCACCGACAGAGTTTACCTGGACCTGAGCAACCGCGCTGATTCTCCTCATAACGAGCATGGGACCGTACACGTTTACCCAGTTCGTTCCAGGAGCCCCAGCACCGGAAACAAAACCGTTATAGCCAACAATCTGATTCGCATCATTAGCAGGGATCGTTGGTGCCTCTGCACCCAATCCGAAGGCTCCAACCTGCAAAACAGCGCCAGATGTTTTGTCCTCGGTTGTGCTTTGCAAATTCTTCAACGCACTACTTCCTAAACCGACGTTTTATAGATTGCCCTTTAGTGGCCTGGCCGATAACTTCATCTGATTTTTTTGTGAAAATTATTGGGTGAATAGTATGCAAATTGGCTACGTAAGGGTGTCAACAAATGACCAAAACACGGATCTTCAGCGACAAGCACTCGAACGCTCAGGATGTGAGCAGATTTTCGAAGAAAAAATGAGCGGAGCTGTGGCGAACCGACCGGCGCTTAAAAAGCTTCTGCGAATGCTGGGTGAGGGCGACACGCTGGTAGTCTGGAAGCTGGATCGCCTTGGGCGCAGCATGCGTAATCTGGTACTTCTGGTGGACGAGCTCCGGCAGCGCGGTATCCACTTTAAGAGCCTCACGGACAGTATCGATACATCCAGCCCGATGGGCCGCTTCATCTTTCATATCATGTCAGCTCTGGCTGAAATGGAGAGGGAGTTGATAGTGGAGCGCACCCGGGCTGGGTTGGCCGCAGCCCGTGAGAAAGGGCGAATCGGTGGGAGGCGGCCAAAATTGACACCTGAGCAATGGGCTCAGGCTGGCAGGTTAATCGCAAACGGAGTGGATCGGAAGCAGGTGGCGATCATTTACGATGTGGCCGTTTGTACTCTATATAAAAAATTCCCAGTAAATAAAGACGTTACACGAACTTCAACACATTAAAATTCATCCGGGTTATTCGATGTGCTTATGCCAATTTTGATCAGGCTCAATACTATCAAGCCAAGAGCCACAACTACGGTACTTGCGATTATAAACGTTGCCATGTTGAACATTTTTTATGAACTTTTTAATTAGACAATACGGAACTGCAAACGTTCAGAACAAAAAAATCTTAGTATGAGAGCAGGATGTTTGATGTTTCGGACAGCCATATGTAAAAATGAGCTACGATTGCTGGGCACTGTTCGGTAATTCGAATATTGAATGTTACAACCATGAAGATTCTGTTTGTACATAAGATTCATGTAACAAGAGGATCTACTGAAAGGAATGATGAGAGATGTGTGGGGGCTTACCGTAGTTGAATTTATTGCTATCAAGCGGAATCTTGAGAATATTTCTGATACATGGTCAGATCTCTGGGCAATGTTGTATCTGAGTCAGGCTAAGCCCGGACAGCTTCTTGGGGCAAAGTTCGATGATGTGAGCCATGATATTATTGTTCTTTCAGCCACAAAAGGACTGAGGGAAAGATGCATTGCTCTTAAGCCAGGAGTTAAAAGAATTTTCCACTCCCGCAGGGAGAAGTATCCTGAAGATGTGTTTTTGTTTCAGAGCCATTCACATCGTACCAAGACAACTCCAAGCCCGGTAACGTTAGTTGCATTTAATGCGGCACTGAAAAGGGCATCTATTGGAGTGACCGCAAAAACAGTGAGTAGTAAAAGTGCTTATTATTTAACGCCACTAAGATGATGTGCCGTTCAATATCGGGAAAGTACGATGGGTAGTGGTGCATGTCTGCGTAGTTGAAGGTATGCACGAGGCGAACACGGGTTTTGCTAATCATTCACCAGCCACATATTTGCGTCTTCAAACATTTCCTCCAGCATGCGGTTCAGTTTTTCCTGAACACTTTATACTGGCGTCGCTATTTAACGCGTTAGCCTGCATCGGCTTTACTCTCACCTCGGCATCAGGGAAAATCTGATGCACTCGCTTCGTCAATTCGGCCAGGATAATCTCTCAGGCACCCGCCAAACCCTCAACGTTTCGGTTGTCACAAACCAGTTCTACAAACAAACCGATCCAATCAGATCGGTGGGGATTATGCTGGGGAACATGTAGCTTAAAGTGGCACGTCGCGAAACTGGAAGGAGCTACGCAAAAGAAGGGTGTTTGGGGGCAAATTTGGGGGCAGAAATGCTGAAAAGGGGCAAAAAAAGGGCACGAAAAATGTAGTTCTGGGTAGCTTCAGGGGGAAGTTATTATGCTATAACCACTTGAATAAATTGATAAAATAAATGATATCAATAAGTTGGCAAAATCAGCGTAGCTTATTCAGGTTGTATTGCTCTTTCTTATTAATATCTTGATTTTGTTGCATTTAATCTGTACTCAAATTTCAAATGGGGCACCAGTGGGGCAAACGGTTTAGAGGGGCAGCTTCTTTCCGCATTGCCCTCTCTTTGCTGTTCATCTCTTCACTCTATGAAGCTTATATTTCAAACACCCTCTGCGCATTTTAGTGCCCCATCTGACTGGCAATAAAAGACGGGTCAGCGCCTGCGGTTAACCACCAGCATGCGAAAGTGTGCCGTGTATGGTACGGATTGTTGCGCCGAATGCCAGCACGTTTTACAGGATTTTGAATTGTGGACGGCAGCAACCTTGCTTTGTGATATCGCATATAATGCGGCTTCGACATACTCTGAACATTCCAGTGGCTTGTGCTATGACCCTCAATCGCTTTTGTTATTTGCTTCTGTTGATCGCCGCAATCGGAAGTCTATTCACCTCGCATCCGTTCATCCTGTGGCTCCTGCTTATCAACGTACTGACGTTAGCGATGTATGGCGCCGACAAAATGGCGGCGCGAAGGGCCATGCGCAGAGTGCCGGAAGCCACACTGCTGGTATTTGGCCTTATCGGCGGATGGCCCGGGGCGATTATAGGTCAGCAACTGTTTCGCCATAAAACGCAAAAGCAGCCCTTCAAAACCTACTTCATTGTCAGTGTCATCGTCAGTATTTCAGCGATGGTGGCGGTGTACCAACTCTTTCCTGTTTTAACGTACTGAGCGTGTACAAACGGAATGCAATAACGCGCTGACCACGGTAGATAACTAAAAACGACTGCCAATAGTAGTAGGAATATTCTTAAGGTGTTGCTGTTTTTTGCACGATCTGAATAATGTGTGCAACGACACGGATGACAACATCTCATGAAAATTCAAACTATTACACTGGCAATGCTGGTGGTTGTTTCTGCGCCTTCGAGGTCAGCTTTTCAGGAACGGGAATATAATACCTGGTATATAAAAAATGCTGTTCTTTACGATATGACCCAGACTTCAGACGGTTTCCCGGTCATGTTGAGCATCTCCCAGCCTGAGCGGAAATCAGCAAATTTGCTGGTCTCCTATATCACCGAAGGGCGCTGTGGCGGGACCCGACAAGAACTTAACGTGAATGGCAAAGTGCTTCCGGCCACGTATTATTGTGTTCAGGTCGGGCAGAACCGGATAGAGCATTTTTCGGTGAAAGATGCACAGAGCGTTAACGGCATGGTTAACCATCTGAAATCGGATTTCACCTTACTTCTTCAAAACGACATCAAGGTCTGGGCCGCGAACATTAATGCGCCCAAATACGGCCTCGCGCCGCGATTCTGACACGTACACCTCGACCTCATCACCTGTTAGCTAAGGGGTTACGCCCTGTATCACAGAATAAATAGCATCCGTGACAACGCCACGTTTTACCACAATCCTGCTACGCTTTTTGTGTTGTACAAGGGAGCACAAACATGAAGAACAAAGATGAACAAACGGGATTAGTGGGACTGGCAATTGGCGCCGCCGTTATCGGTCTTGTTTCAGCACAGCAACCCATCCATCGCGACAGTATTGTGAGTGAACTGGTCAGACTCGGCAGACAGAAAGGCGATGGCGTTGAAGATGAGGTTTTCGTTAAGGCTGCCGAGCTCGTGAGAAAGGGGGTGTAACCGATGGCTGATATTCGTCATGCACAGTGCCATTGTGGCGCGGTGACGTTTACCGTTGAACTCTCAGACGGATTAAATACCGCCCGGCGCTGCAGCTGCTCTTTTTGCCGGATGCGGGGCGCCGTGGTGGTCTCGGCACCGCTGTCGGGCATTACCGTAACAAAAGGGGCGGATAAGCTCACGGAATATCGTTTTAACACAGGAACAGCCCGCCATTTCTTCTGCTCGGTCTGCGGGATTTATACCTTCCATCAGCGGCGTTCAAATCCCAACGAATACGGCGTGAATGTGGCCTGTTTTGAAAATGTGACCCCCTTTGATTTTGCCGAAGTGGCGGTGATGGACGGCGTTAATCATCCCGCGGATGGCGACAGCGGGGTTTTCGGCTACCTCTCTTTTCGTCAAAAAGAAGCATAACTGCCGCCTGGCCAGATTTTAACAATGCGGCCTATAGTGGGGAGTGGGTATCCGAAACAGGAGAGAAATATGCTGTATGTTGAGAAAGACGATCCGCGTGAGGCGCCTGAGTCAGGTGATAAAAAGCCTCAGCCGGTCAAAAAATAGTCCGTTGATACGTTTCCCGCCACCGGCCCTGCTGGTGGCGTATTGTTTGGGGGAAACCTTAACTGCCATCCAGATGGTTCAACAGCGCGCCGAGATGCCCAACGACACCACCAAAATCAAAAATTAACGCCATCCATATAATCGCCAGAAGGGTAAGTACGGCAACTGATACACGACCAAACAATGCAGTTATCCTTAATGAAGCAAAGTCTATAAGGTGAGTGTACACGGGTTTCTTTAAACTTACCCTTAACGACATAGTCATAAATTTTCCTTTTGAGATGATTCACACATTCACTGAGCCGACAGGCGCGAAGAGAGGGAAATATGATGGGAGAGAAGAGGAGGGCTGGCTTCAGGCGTCGCAACGAAAATAACGAGCCCGCATCACGATGCGGGCTCTTGGGATCAGAACTGGTAAACCAGACCTAATGCAACGACATCATCCGTGCTAATGCCGTTATTTTTGTAGAAACTGTCATCTTCATCCAACAGGTTGATTTTATAATCAACGTAGGTGGACATGTTTTTGTTGAAGTAGTAGGTTGCACCTACGTCAGCATATTTAACCAGATCCTGATCGCCCTGACCGTTGGCCAGGTCTTTACCTTTAGACTGCAGATAAGAAATTGCCGGGCGCAGGCCGAAGTCGAACTGATATTGCGCGGTCACTTCAACGTTTTGCGTTTTATTGGCCACGGCATCCGTATTATCGCCATAAGGGGTCATATTGCGGGTTTCAGAATACATTGCCGCCAGATAAATATTGTTGGCGTCATATTTCAGGCCTGCAGTCCAGGCATCCGCTTTATCGCCACCGGCAGTGGTATTCATCACCTGCTCGTTGGTACGGTCAGAAGAGGTATAGGCAGCACCCGCGCTGATACCCATGCCAAAGTCATAGGTGGTGGAGATACCGAAGCCGTCACCGTTCTCATGGCGCGTGTCGCGACCATTGTTGGTGCCTTCCTGGTTGTTGCTGGCATCTTCGTTCTTACCCTGATACTGCAGGGCAAAGTTCAGACCCTGTACCAGACCATAGAAGTCAGTGTTACGGTAGGTTGCGACCCCGTTGGCACGGCCAGTCATAAAGTTGTCTGCATTGGTGTAAGAGTCACCACCGAATTCTGGCAACATATCGGTCCAGCCTTCCACGTCGTACAGAACGCCGTAGTTACGACCGTAATCGAAGGAGCCATAGTCACCGACTTTAATACCGGCGAAGGCCAGACGCGTCCATGACTGGTTATCGGACCCTTCAGTGTTATTGGCCTGGATGTTGTATTCCCACTGGGCGTAACCGGTCATCATGTTGTTGATCTGGGTTTCACCCTTGAAGCCCAGACGCATGTAAGTTTGATCGCCATCTTTAGAGGCATCGTCGGAGAAGTAATGCAGACCATCTACTTTTCCGTACAGATCTAATTTGTTGCCGTCTTTATTATAAATTTCTGCAGCATGCGCAGCGCCAGCCATTAACAGCGCTGGAATCATCAGGGCCAGTACTTTTCTTTGCATTTTGGAATTCCTTTGCAGTTGTTTTTATTTAATTACGTATTGAACTTTCCGCACGAGAAAGCTGTCTCATGCTAAATCACTCCTGGCCAAGAACAATAAAATATAATTGTTACGAGTTAAGTTAATTCTTAACCGGATTATGCGGCGGAAATAGTCATTGGTTTTACGAATGATTTAAAGGTAATCATATTAAATAAAAATTATTAATTGCCCATTAAATCAGATAACCTCAGCGGCGTTATATGCCTTTAAGATTTTTCATCCATAATTTATGTGAATGTCATTTAGTGAATTAACGTGATATTCATTAATTATCTGGACTCGCCCGGTGTGAATACATCGGGCTTTTTTTATGGCAAAAAAATGCCCGGACAAGCCGGGCAGAGGGAGAGTCAGTCGCGGGTGGGTTTTTCCGCTTTTCCGGCCATTTGCGCCAGGAAATCATACCGTTTTTGCAGATCGGCGGCGGCATCTTTCCACAACTGCTCGGCCACCTCTGGTTGTTGCGCGTTGAGGCGACGGAAGCGCTGTTCCTGCATTAACGTTTCGGCCAGCGCATCGGAAGGCGGACGTGAATCCAGCGCCAGAGGCAATTTACCTTCATCGGCGCGGCGCGGGTCGAACCGGTAGAGCGGCCAGAAACCGGTTGCGGTCAGCTGGCGCATCTGATCGTGGCTGAGTGCCAGGTCGTAGCCATGCTCTTCACACGGGCTGTAGGCAATGATCAGCGACGGACCCGGGTAGGCTTCCGCTTCCTGAATGGCTTTCACCGTCTGGTTCAGCTGCGCGCCCAGCGAGATTTGCGCGACATACACGTGGCCGTACATCATCATGCTGACGCCGAGATCTTTACGCGCCTTGCGCTTGCCGTGTTCACCAAATTTAGTTACTGCGCCAAGCGGAGTAGCTTTTGACGCCTGGCCACCGGTGTTGGAATAGCACTGCGTATCCAGAACCAGAATGTTGACGTTTTCGGTAAGGCTTAACACGTGATCCAGCCCGCCAAAGCCGATGTCATACGCCCAGCCGTCACCGCCAATCAGCCAGATTGATTTTTCCACCAGCGCGTCAGCGTCGGTCAACAGCTGCCCGGCACCTTCTACGCCCTGCAGAGCGTTGCGCAGTTCCGCAACCTGCTCACGACGACGTTCTGGCGTTGCATCGGCGTGCAACGCCTCATTCAGCTCCGCCGGGATGTGGCCGACAAACTGTTCCAGTAACCGCATCACGCGTGCGCGGTGCTGGTCAACGGTCAGACGGAAGCCCAGACCAAACTCGGCGTTATCCTCAAACAACGAGTTCGCCCATGCCGGACCGCGGCCATGGGCATCGGTGGTGTACGGCGTGGAAGGCAGATTACCGCCATAGATTGATGAACAGCCCGTGGCGTTAGCGATCAACATTCTGTCGCCGTACAGTTGCGTGAGCAGCTTGATATACGGCGTTTCACCGCAGCCGGAGCAGGCGCCTGAATATTCGAACAGCGGAGTAATGAGCTGCGAGGTACGAATATCAATACGCTCCAGCGTGCTGCGGTCGATCTCCGGCAGGTTCAGGAAGAAGTCATAATTTACCTTCTCTTCTTCGACATGCTCGAGGCGCGACATCATATTGATGGCTTTGATGTCCGGATCCTGACGATCTTTCGCCGGACAGACCTCAACGCACAGATTACATCCGGTGCAATCTTCCGGGGCGACCTGCAGAACATACTTCTGTCCGCGCATATCACGGGATTTCACATCAAGTGAATGCAGGCTGGCCGGGGCGTCTTCCATCGCTTCCGGGGAGACCACTTTGGCACGAATGGCCGAGTGCGGGCAGGCTGCTACGCAGTGGTTGCACTGGGTACACAGCTCCTCTTTCCAGATGGGGATTTCTTCGGCGATGTTGCGTTTTTCCCAGCGCGTGGTGCCCATCGGCCAGGTGCCATCGGGTGGCAGTGCGGAGACGGGAAGGGCATCACCCAGCCCGGCCAGCATGGCTGCCGTCACGGTTTTCACGAAATCCGGTGCTGCGTCAGAAACCACCGGTGGACGGTTCGGGCTGGACGCATCAACCGCTTGCAGCGGTACTTCAAATAAAGACTCGCGTGCCAGCGCCAGCGCCTGCCAGTTACGCTCGACCAGCTCCTGACCTTTACTGCTGTAGCTTTTGGCAATCGCCCCCTGCAGTTCCATTAGCGCGCTGTCTCCCGGCAGGATCTGCGTCAGGTGGAAGAAGGCCATTTGCATCACGGTGTTAATTCGCGCGGCAAGGCCACACTCGCGGGCAATTTTTGCAGCGTTAATGACGTAGAAGCGGGCTTTTTTCTGGTTCAGCACCGCCTGCACTTCCTGCGGCAGTCGCGACCAGACTTCATCCACGCTATATGGCGTATTGAGCAGGAAAATACCGCCCGGTTTCAGGCGCTCTGCCATCTGGTACTTATCGATGAACTGCAGCTGGTGACAGCCCACAAAATCAGCCTGCGAGATAAGGTACGCCGAGCGGATAGGGTGCTCGCTGACGCGCAGGTGGGAAACGGTCAGCCCGCCTGCTTTTTTGGAGTCGTAGACAAAATACCCCTGGGCATACCACGACGTGGAGTTCCCGATAATCTTAATGTTGTTCTTGGTCGCGGAGACGCTACCGTCGCTGCCTAGTCCATAAAACAGCGCCTCAAGTTTTGCGGTGGAAGGCAGCGTGTTTTCCGGCAGGGGCAGAGAGAGGTTGGTCACGTCATCATAAATACCGACGGTAAAGCGCGGTTTTGGTTTAGCCTCGCTCAGCTCATTAAACACCGCCAGCACACAGTCCGGGCCAAACTCTTTGGAGGACAACCCATAGCGACCCCCGATCACGCGGGGCAGTGTTTCGCGCTCACCGCAATTAAACGCTTCAGCCAGCGCGGACATGACGTCCAGATACAGAGGTTCTGCGTGGGCGCCAGGCTCTTTAGTGCGATCGAGCACCGCCACGGTGCGCGCGCTTTCCGGCAGGGCGGAGAGCAAATGTCGCGCGGAAAACGGTCGGTAGAGCCGCACTTTGAGCACGCCGATTTTTTCACCACGGGTCAGCAGTTCATCCACCACCTCTTCACAGGTGCCAATGGCTGACCCCATGAGCACAATGACCCGTTCCGCCTGCGGATGACCGTAGTATTCAAACGGTTTGTATTGACGTCCGGTGGCCGCGGCAAAATCATCCATCGCCTGCTCAACGTGATCATAAACGGCGTTGTACCACGGGTTCGTTGCTTCCCGGGACTGGAAATAGGTATCCGGGTTGGCCGATGTCCCGCGGATCACCGGGTGTTCCGGGTTCAGCGCACGGGCGCGATGCGCGTCGATTTCCGCCTGCGGCAGAAGATTGAGGAGGGTGTCGTCAGCCAGCGGAACAATTTTATTGATTTCGTGAGAGGTACGAAAACCATCAAAGAAATGAATAAAGGGCACGCGACTCTTCAGCGTCGCCATATGCGAAATTAACGCGAAGTCCTGTGCTTCCTGAACGCTGCTGGCGCACAGCATGGCGCAACCGGTCTGGCGGACGGCCATTACGTCTGAGTGATCGCCAAAGATGGAGAGGGCGTGTGTCGCAACGGTTCGTGCGGCAACGTGAAGCACAAACGGGGTAAGTTGTCCTGCCAGTTTATAGAGCGTCGGGATCATCAACAATAATCCCTGCGACGAGGTGAATGACGTCGACAGAGCACCGGTCTGCAGCGCCCCGTGTACGGTCGCGATAGCGCCAGCCTCAGACTGCATTTCCACGACTCTTGGGACGTCACCCCAGACGTTTTTCAGTCCGTTGCCCGCCCAGGCATCGGCCTGCTCGGCCATCGTAGAACTTGGCGTAATTGGGTAGATGGCGATAACTTCACTGGTGCGAAACGCGACGGACGCGACTGCACCATTACCGTCAATAGTTTGCATAGGACAACACCCTTACATTGCGCAAAAAAAGGAGCCCGAAAAAAACACAACGGGCTTTGAATATTATTCCCTTAGTTTAGCAAAGGTCGGATTTTACGATTTTCGCTTTTGTGTCCTCGGTATTCTCGCCATCAATGAGTAGATCAATCTTTTGGCGAAAAAATTGCGAGAAATTGTTTCAGGAGCGCATAAATACGCACTTTCGCTCTCGACGACACGGCATGTGATGCCTATTATGCATAGGTTTCGCATTATTAATGGGGGAGAGAGAGCATGCGTTCAGCATTTTGGGTCGGGTGTGCCGCGTTATTATTATCGGCATGCAGCAGTGAACCTGTTCAGCAGGCAACGGCGGCACACGTAACGCCGGGAATGAAAGCGGCGATGTCCAGCTCCGGACAAGCCAACTGCGCGATGATTGGCGGCTCGCTGTCTGTTGCCCGCCAGCTTGACGGCTCAGCTATCGGGATGTGCGCATTGCCAAACGGCAAACGCTGCAGTGAACAGTCGCTTGCCGTAGGATCCTGCGGAAACTACTGATTACTCCGCACGCTTAAACATCAGCGTTTTATCGGCTGTCGCCAGCGTTAACTGGTCTTCAGTCAGGTCGACCTGCGCCCCTTTGCGCAGCATGTCGCCAATGGCCTGATCCAGTTCGTTTAACTGTGGTTCGGTACAGAGCTTGCGCGTCATGGCGAGCGTTTTGACCTTGAGCTCACCTTCGGACAATTTCCCCTGTCCGTTAAACGTGTTACACATCACGCCGGAAACGCTAATGTTATTAACCAGACTGATATCAGACAGGGCTTTGAAGCTGATCTCTGGTTGCGTTGTCGTGGCCTTAACGGCTTTCCCGTCCACATTCTCCAGCACAAAACGGTGGCTCTTAAGTTGGTCCGGCTGAACGGAGGCTTTACCAGGATTAACGCACCCGGTGAGGACAAGACTGATAACACTTAACGCAATGAGCTTTTTCATTTTTCTTCTCAGACGATAGATACTGTGAATCTTTTTTTCAGTGTAACGATACTCTGCCGTGCGTTAATGGGGTTTATCTGAAAGTGCGGGCGGGTACCGGGCAACGTTGTCGTTGCCCGCAATATGATCAGTGCGATTTAAACCCTGCGGCCGTCATTAACATGCGAAAGAGCATACTGACCGCCGCCAGTGCCAGTACGCTGCCGCCCCAGATAATGGCCAGCCACATGACTCTTTTCCAGAAAGGTTGTTGCATCAGTGATAACCCTCTCCATGCTGTACTTTTCCGCGAAACACGTAGTAACTCCAGAAGGTGTAGACCAGAATCACGGGAATGATCAACAACGCGCCCACCAGCATAAAGCCCTGACTTTGTGTCGGAGCCGCCGCCTGCCAGAGCGTGATTGACGGGGGAATAATGTGCGGCCAGATGCTGATCCCAAGTCCGCTAAAGCCGAGAAAAATCAGCCCTAACGTCAGGATAAACGGCAAATGATGGCTCTCTGGGTTATTCAGGCAACGCCACTGACACAGGCTCAGGATCACCACCAGCGCCGGCACGGGCAGCAGGAAGAAAAGATTCGGCAGGGTAAACCAGCGCGCGGCGATGGCCGGCTGCGCCAGTGGCGTCCAGAGGCTGATTGCTGCAATGAATACCAGAAGCAGGATCAGGAGCGTTCTGGATACCCGTCGCATTCGCTGTTGCAGCGCGTTTTCGCTTTTCATCACCAGCCATGTCGAGCCTAACAGCGCGTAGGCCACCACCAGACCTGCGCCGCAGAACAGGTTAAAAACGGTCAACCAGTCGAACGGTCCGCCACTGTAGGCACGCCCGGTGACGCTAAAGCCGTTAATCACCGCGCCCACCGTCATGCCCTGGGTAAAGGTCGCCAGGATCGAACCGCCGATAAACGCTTTATCCCAGAAAGGGCGGTGTGCCGGCGTGGCTTTAAAACGAAACTCAAATGCCACGCCCCGGAAAATAAGTCCGATCAGCATTAACGTCAGCGGAATAGTGAGGGCATCAATAATGACCGCATAGGCCAGCGGAAACGCGCCAAACAGCGCTGCACCGCCGAGCACCAGCCAGGTTTCATTGCCGTCCCAGACCGGCGCAACGCTGTTCACCATCACATCGCGATCGTCGGCATCAGGCGTAGCCGGGAACAGGATACCTATCCCCAGATCAAAACCATCCATCACGATATACATCAGCGTGGCAAAGACGATGATAACAAACCAGATAATGGAAAGATCGATACCCATTATGGTTGCTCCTTATGTTCAGTAGTAACGGCAGAAAGCGGGCGTGCGGGACGTCCATCGGACTCGGTGGCAAACGATTCATGAGGCTGAGGTCCTTTTTTAATCAGGCGGACCATATAGCTGTAACCCACGCCAAATACGGAGGTGTAGACGACGAAGAAGGCCAGCAGACTCACGCTCATATGCAAGTCACCATGCGCAGAAACCGCATCCTTTGTTCGCTGAAGCCCGTAGACGACCCACGGCTGGCGGCCCACTTCGGTAGTGACCCATCCGGCCAGGATGGCAATCAGCCCGGTGGGTCCCATCAGGAGGGCAAACCACAGGAAGGGACGCGAAGCGTACACGCGCTTTTTATAACGTAACCAGAGCGCCGTTACCCCAAGCAACAGCATCAGCATGCCTAAGCCCGCCATAATGCGGAATGACCAGAAGACGATGGTGGAATTTGGCCGGTCTTCCTTTGGAAATTCTTTCAGTGCCGGAACCTGTTTGTCGAGGCTGTGCGTCAGAATAAGGCTGCCAAGCGCCGGGATCTCCAGCCCAAAGCGGGTGCGCTCCTGTTCCATATCCGGCCAGCCAAACAGCAGCAGCGGGGTGGGTTCACCCGGTGGGTTCTCCCAGTGGCCTTCAATGGCTGCTATTTTAGCGGGCTGATGCTTCAGGGTGTTCAACCCGTGCATATCACCCACCATCGCCTGAAGGGGAGCCACAATCAGGGTCATCCACAGCGCCATGGAAAACATCGCGCGGATGGCGGGGGTGTTGTTTCCGCGCAGCAAATGCCAGGCTGCGGATGCGCCGACAAACAGGGCGCTACTCAGGAAGGCCGCTATCGACATATGCAGCAGGCGATACGGGAAGGAGGGGTTAAACACCACGGCAAACCAGTCTACCGGCACCACCTGTCCGTTGACGATTTCAAAGCCCTGTGGTGTCTGCATCCAGCTGTTTGATGAGAGGATCCAGAAGGTTGAGATAACGGTCCCCAGCGCCACCATGCAGGTTGCAAAGAAATGCAGACCCGGCCCGACTTTATTCCAGCCGAACAGCATAACGCCGAGGAATCCTGCCTCGAGGAAGAAGGCAGTAAGCACTTCGTAGGTCAGGAGCGGGCCGGTAATACTGCCGGCAAATTGTGAAAACCCACTCCAGTTGGTCCCAAACTGGTAGGCCATGACCAGCCCGGAGACCACGCCCATACCGAAGTTAACGGCAAAAATCTTCGACCAGAAATGGTACAGCGAACGCCAGACCGGGTTTTTGGTTTTCAGCCACAGGCCTTCTAGCACAGCGAGATAACTCGCCAGACCGATGGTGATTGCCGGGAAAATAATGTGGAAGGATACGGTAAAGGCAAACTGTATCCGTGCAAGATGAAAAGCATCTAAACCAAACATGCACAACCTCAATGTCAAACGGTGTGCTGTTATGGTATAGGGGCGAAATAACCAGTATCAGACGCAGAAAAGCGAAATTTACCTATAACAGTTCATGAAAACATCACGCTTTGCACATCTGATATAGCTTGCATGAAAGAATAAAAAAATTATTTTTATGAAATTTATGCATTAAACAGCTTGCCTTGTTATCAACAACATGCGTTAATGGCCCTCTGGGTTTGAGTCCAAATAAACATCTGACGTAGTTTTATAAAGCAGTTCTCATCACGTTGTGCCTCTCCGCAGCCTCTCTTGGGTCTTTTTCTACACTCCGATTAGTTTTTGTTTCAAACCACTATCGCCTGAAGGGCCCATTAAGCAATTAACGTTTTTACGTTTACAGGAGAATCCTATGACTTCTTATATCCATTTCCGCTGCCCATGTTGCCATGGTTCGCAGTACCGTACCTCAGCTTTTGATGTGTCTGAGAAAAACCCGTTCGGTGCAAAATGCATTTTTTGCAAATCGTCGATGATTACCCTCGATCATCTGGCCGCTGCCCGCCACGCTCAGCGTAACGTCACCGAACTGCGTAAGTAATGCATCTGGCTAACTATAACAGTTAGCAAAATCTTCTCTTTTTCTCCTGCTGATATACACTGTCGGTCATAAGGAGAATCTGATGAAAAAATACCAGCGTCTGGCGCAACAAATTATCTCGCAGATCGAGCTTGGCGTATGGTTGCCGGGCGATAAGCTGCCTTCTCTGCGAGAGCAGGTCGCGAGCAGCGGCATGAGTTTTATGACCGTTGGCCACGCGTATCAGATGCTGGAAAGCCAGGGGCGTATCGTCGCCAGGCCGCAGTCGGGCTATTACGTTGCCTCGCGCCCGACCGCACACCAACCTGCGCCGCCTGCCCAGGTGATGCGGGACGAAGTGGTAGATATCAATACCTATATCTTCGACGTATTACAGGCCAGCCGCGACCCGTCGGTGGTTCCTTTCGCTTCTGCCTTCCCCGACCCCCGGCTTTTCCCGCTGCAGCAACTTAACCGTTCGCTGGCCAATGTCAGTAAAACCGCCACAGCAATGAGCGTAATTGAAAACCTGCCTCCGGGTAACGTTGACCTTCGCCACGCCATTGCCCGCCGCTATGCGCAGCAGGGAATGAATATCTCACCGGATGAGATTGTCATTACCGCAGGGGCACTCGAAGCCCTGAATCTTAGCCTGCAGGCCGTTACCGAGCCTGGTGACTGGGTGATTGTCGAAAACCCCTGTTTCTATGGTGCACTGCAGGCGCTTGAACGCCTGAAACTTAAAGCGCTGTCGGTGGCGACGGACGTCCGCGAAGGGATCGATCTGAATGCGCTTGAGCAGGCGCTCAATGAGTATCCGGTCAAAGCCTGCTGGCTCATGACCAACAGTCAAAATCCCCTCGGCTTCACGCTCAGCGCAGAGAAAAAAGCGCACCTGGTCGCGCTTCTCGCCAGGCACAACGTCACACTGATCGAAGATGATGTCTACAGCGAACTCTATTTTGGCCGGGAGAAACCTCTGCCAGCGAAAGCCTGGGATCGTGACGATATGACGCTGCACTGCTCGTCCTTCTCGAAATGTCTGGTGGCGGGGTTTCGCATCGGCTGGGTGGCGGCAGGTAAACATGCGCGACGCATTCAGCAGCTACAGCTGATGAGCACCTTATCGACCAGTTCACCCATGCAGCTGGCGCTGGTGGATTACCTGGCGACAAAACGCTATGACGCCCATCTTCGCCGCCTGCGACGCACGCTGGCCGAACGCAAACAACAGGCGTGGCAGTCGCTTTTGCGCCATATGCCGGCAGGCGTCAAAATTCATCACAACGACAGCGGCTATTTTTTATGGCTGGAACTCCCGGCGCAGCTGGACGCCGGGCTGCTGAGTGAGAAAGCGCTAATGCACCACATCAGTATTGCCCCCGGTAAGATGTTTTCGACCTCTGACGCCTGGACACCGTTCTTCCGGTTTAATACCTCCTGGGCGTGGGGGGAGCGAGAAGAACAGGCTGTCATTCAGTTAGGGAAATTAATTAGCAGCATGCTCGAATAATAATCTCCGCACCTTTCTAAAATAATCATTCCTTATCCTGATGGCGGTACGGCGAATATTCCGCAGTACCGCATCATAGGAAATCTGCATACCACCTCTCAACGCTAACTCCTTGTCTATAATCCAGTTAACGGGGAATGCGCCCTCGGTCACACCTTGATGAAATTTCTTTAAGCCGCACGGTACGGCGCATTTGCGCGGTCTACGTTTAATAAGGGAGATATTTTTACGGCACGGCTGCCGCTAAATTTCATTGCGACAGGAGTAATTCTTATGAGCAAAAAATTTGCCCGCAGCAGCCTGTGCGCGCTCGGCATGACCCTCATGACAGCGCACGCCGCAGAGCCACCGAAGGCTATCGGCGACGGGGAAGGACGACTGGATATTATTGCCTGGCCCGGGTACATCGAACGGGGACAAACCGATAAAAATTATGACTGGGTCACCCAGTTCGAAAAAGAGACCGGCTGCGCGGTGAACGTTAAAACCGCGGCCACCTCGGATGAAATGGTTAGCCTGATGGCGAAAGGCGGATACGATCTGGTCACTGCCTCGGGGGATGCCTCACTGCGCCTGATCATGGGGAAACGCGTTCAGCCGATTAACCCCGACCTTATCCCAAACTGGAAAACCCTCGACCCGCGGATCGTCAAAGGTGAATGGTTTAACGTCGGCGGCAACGTCTACGGCACGCCGTATCAGTGGGGGCCAAACCTGCTGATGTACAACAGCAAAACGTTCCCGACGCCGCCGGACAGCTGGAGCGTCGTCTTTACGAAACAGAATTTACCTGACGGTAAAACCAATCAGGGCCGCGTGCAGGCCTATGATGGCCCGATTTACATCGCCGATGCGGCGCTGTTTGTCAAAGCCACGCAGCCGCAACTGGGTATCACCGACCCGTACCAGCTAACAGAAAAACAGTATGCCGCCGTACTGAAGGTATTGCGTGACCAGCATGCGCTGATCCACCGCTACTGGCATGACACCACCGTTCAGATGAGCGACTTTAAAAATGAAGGCGTAGTGGCCTCCAGCGCCTGGCCCTATCAGGCCAATGCCCTGAAAGCGGAGAACCAGCCTGTTGCCACTGTTTTCCCGAAAGAAGGGGTAACCGGCTGGGCGGACACCACCATGCTGTACGCGCAGGCCAAGCACCCGATGTGCGCCTACAAATGGATGAACTGGTCGCTGACGCCTAAAGTGCAGGGCGATCTGGCGGCCTGGTTTGGCTCGCTGCCCGTAGTGCCGGAAGGGTGTAAAGCCAGCACATTGCTCGGCGATAAAGGCTGCGAAACGAACGGCTACAACTATTTCGACAAAATCATGTTCTGGAAAACCCCGATTGCAGAAGGCGGCAAATTCGTTCCTTACAGCCGCTGGACACAGGATTACATCGCCATCATGGGCGGCCGTTAATCGCAGGAGCAGAACATGACGTACGCAGTAGAGTTTAATGACGTTTCCCGTCTGTACGGTGACGTGCGGGCGGTGGATGGGGTCACCATTGCTATTCATGACGGAGAGTTTTTCTCCATGCTGGGGCCTTCGGGCTCCGGCAAAACTACCTGCCTGCGTCTGATCGCCGGTTTTGAGCAGCTGTCAGGCGGCGCAATCAAAATCTTCGGTAAAGAGGCGAGCGCACTTCCCCCATGGGAACGCGATGTGAATACCGTGTTCCAGGATTATGCGTTGTTCCCGCATATGTCGATCCTCGATAACGTCGCGTACGGACTCATGGTCAAAGGTATCGACAAGAAAACGCGGCATGCGCAGGCGCGTCAAGCGCTGGAAAAAGTGGGGCTAAGCTTTGCTGTCACGCGTAAGCCTTCGCAGCTTTCCGGCGGGCAACGTCAACGTGTCGCCATCGCGCGGGCGCTGGTCAATGAACCCCGGGTATTGCTGCTGGATGAACCGCTCGGCGCGCTCGATCTTAAACTGCGTGAGCAGATGCAGTTCGAGCTGAAAAAGCTGCAGCAGGAGCTCGGCATCACCTTTATTTTCGTCACTCACGATCAGGGGGAAGCCCTGTCGATGTCTGACCGGGTCGCGGTTTTCAATAATGGCCGCATTGAGCAAGTGGACACCCCGCGCGATCTCTATATGCGTCCAGGAACGCCCTTCGTGGCGAGCTTTGTCGGGACCTCGAACGTGTTTGACGCCGGTATGGCACACAACGTGTGCGGGATGGAAGGCATCTATTCTTTACGACCGGAACATATTCGCCTCAATGAGAGCGGTGAGGTTCAGGTTGAGGGCGTGGTGCAGGCAGTACAGTATCAGGGGGCGGCAACGCGTCTTGAGCTAAAACTCGCTGACGGTGCAAAACTGCTGGTCAGCCAGGCCAATTTTAGCGATGCCGCAACGCTGGGCGGCGTGACGCCGGGACAGGCGGTGATGGCGTCGTGGTCACGTGATGCCATGGTTCGCCTGCAAGAGGAGAGGTGACATGAACACGCGTGTCGCGCCGCCTCCCGCCCACCGTAGCCGCATGAGCCGCCTTACCGCACTGTTCTGGCGTAAGCCATCGCTTGGGCTGTTCCTGCTGCTGCTCGCGCCGCTAATGTGGTTTGGCATCGTTTATCTGGGATCGCTTCTCACGCTTTTATGGCAAGGGTTTTATACCTTTGACGATTTCACCATGGCGGTCACGCCGGAACTGACGTTTGCCAATATCCTGGCGCTTTTTAATCCGGCAAACTATGACATCATTCTGCGTACGCTGATGATGGCCATTGCGGTGACCATCGCCAGCGCTATCCTCGCGTTTCCGATGGCCTGGTACATGGCACGTTACACTCGCGGCAAGTGGAAGGCGTTCTTCTATATCGCCGTGATGCTGCCAATGTGGGCCAGCTATATTGTTAAAGCCTATGCCTGGACGCTGCTGCTGGCGAAAGACGGGGTGGCGCAGTGGTTTCTGAGCCACCTGGGGCTGGAGCCGATCCTGACCGCGATCCTTACGCTACCCGCCATTGGCGGAAACACGCTTTCCACCTCCGGGCTGGGGCGTTTTCTGGTGTTCGTCTATATCTGGCTGCCGTTTATGATCCTGCCGGTACAGGCGGCGCTGGAGCGGCTGCCCGCGTCGTTACTGCAGGCTTCAGCCGATCTCGGCGCGCGACCACGCCAGACTTTTCGTTACGTCGTTTTGCCGCTGGCAATCCCTGGCATTGCCGCAGGGTCAATCTTCACTTTTTCCCTGACGCTGGGCGATTTCATTGTTCCACAGCTGGTGGGGCCGCCGGGGTACTTTATTGGCAATATGGTCTATTCCCAGCAGGGCGCTATCGGCAATATGCCCATGGCCGCGGCCTTCACCCTGGTACCAATTGTCCTCATCTCGCTTTATCTGGCGTTCGTGAAACGTCTGGGAGCATTCGATGCACTCTGAACGCGCACCGTTGTTCCTGAAAGTGGCAGCCTGGGGAGGCGTTATCTTCCTTCATTTCCCGCTGCTGATTATTGCGACCTACGCCTTTAACACCGAAGACGCCGCGTTCAGTTTTCCGCCGCAGGGGTTGACCTTGAAGTGGTTCACCGTGGCAGCGGGGCGTGGCGACATCATTGAATCAGTGACGTTGTCACTTCAAATCGCTGCGCTGTCGACGGCTATCGCGCTTGTGCTTGGCACGCTTGCTGCAGCGGCGCTGTGGCGAAGCGCGTTTTTTGGCAAAAATGCGATCTCGCTGTTGCTGCTGTTGCCGATTGCGTTACCGGGGATTATCACCGGTCTGGCGCTGTTGACGGCATTTAAAACCATTGACCTTGAGCCGGGTTTTTTCACCATCGTGGTCGGTCACGCCACGTTCTGCGTGGTGGTGGTGTTTAACAACGTGATTGCCCGTTTCAGACGCACCTCCTGGAGTCTGGTCGAGGCGTCAATGGATCTGGGGGCCGACGGCTGGCAAACCTTCCGTTACGTGGTCCTGCCGAATCTCGGTTCGGCGTTGCTGGCCGGGGGGATGCTGGCGTTTGCACTCTCGTTTGACGAAATCATCGTCACAACATTTACCGCGGGACACGAGCGCACGTTACCGCTGTGGTTGCTTAATCAGCTCGGGCGTCCGCGCGACGTGCCGGTCACCAACGTCGTTGCACTGCTGGTGATGCTGGTCACAACCCTACCCATTCTGGGAGCCTGGTGGCTCACCCGCGACGGCGAAAACAGTGCCGGAAGCGGGAAATAACATTGATTTCAACAGGACAATGCTATGCAAACACAACTGCTGATAAATGGTGAACTGGTCGCCGGGGACGGGGAAAAACAGCCGGTCTATAACCCTGCCACCGGAGAGGTACTTCTGGAGATTGCTGAAGCGTCAGCAGCGCAGGTCGACGCGGCGGTCCAGGCCGCCGATCGCGCATTCATTGAATGGGGACAAACCACGCCTAAAACGCGTGCCGAGTGTCTGCTGAAGCTGGCTGACGTGATTGAAGCCCACGGCGAAGAATTTGCCCGTCTCGAATCGCTCAATTGCGGTAAGCCGCTGCACTGTGCACTGGGAGATGAAATTCCGGCTGTGGTCGACGTTTTCCGCTTCTTTGCCGGCGCCGCCCGCTGCCTGAACGGGCTGGCCGCCGGCGAATATCTTGACGGTCACACATCGATGATACGCCGCGATCCGGTGGGCGTGGTCGCCTCCATTGCGCCATGGAACTATCCGCTGATGATGGCGGCATGGAAGCTGGCACCCGCGCTGGCCGCGGGTAACTGTGTGGTGATCAAACCTTCGGAAATTACCCCACTGACGGCCCTCAAGCTGGCGGAACTGGCGAAAGACATCTTCCCGGCAGGCGTTCTGAACGTTCTGTTTGGCCGCGGAAAAACGGTCGGCGATCCGCTGACCGGCCACGAAAAGGTGCGTATGGTGTCGCTCACCGGTTCTATTGCCACCGGCGAACATATTATTGGACACACGGCGTCCTCGATTAAACGCACCCATATGGAGCTGGGCGGCAAAGCCCCGGTTATCGTTTTCGACGACGCCGATCTTGATGCGGTTGTTGAAGGGGTACGTACTTTCGGTTTCTACAATGCGGGGCAGGATTGTACGGCAGCCTGTCGTATTTATGCGCAGAAAGGCGTTTATGCCGCGCTGGTGGAAAAACTGGGTGCCGCGGTGGCGAGCCTGAAGATGGGCGCGCCGGAGGAGGAAACCACCGAGCTGGGCCCGCTCAGTTCCGAAGCCCATCTTTCACGCGTCTGTAAGGCGGTTGATGAGGCTAAAGCCCTGAGCCATATTCGCGTGGTGACCGGCGGCAGCAAAAAAGAGGGGGCAGGCTACTATTTCCAGCCAACCCTTCTGGCAGGGGCAAAACAGGACGATGCTATCGTTCAGCGTGAAGTGTTTGGCCCGGTTGTAAGTGTCACCGAGTTTGATGACGAAGCGCAGGTGCTGGCATGGGCGAACGATTCGCAGTACGGCCTGGCGTCATCGGTCTGGACCCGCGATGTAGGGCGTGCCCACCGGATGAGCGCGCGTCTGCAGTACGGCTGCACCTGGGTTAATACCCATTTTATGCTGGTGAGCGAAATGCCGCACGGCGGGATGAAGTTATCCGGCTACGGCAAAGATATGTCGGTGTACGGCCTTGAAGATTATACCGTTGTTCGCCACGTGATGATAAAGCACTAAGCCCCCATGCCCGGTCGCATTCAGCGCCGGGCATTCTCTGCCTGCAGTACATTATCCATATTATTCAGATGGTTATTCTGTAACGAAAAAACTTGATCTGTATCAACATATGACGCATATTGCGTGCGGTTATTTTTTCGGCTCTGGTAAACAGAATGACGTTGTATCAAAAGATGTTGGTTTTTTACGCAATCATGGCTTCTGTCTGTGCATTAATTACCTGGTTCCTCTCTAAAGACCGCAAACGTATCCGACTGCTCAGTGCTTTTCTGGTGGGTTCAACCTGGCCAATGAGCTTTCCCGTTGCGCTGTTGATCTCGCTTTTCTGAAGCACGCTTCCCGTTTTAAAAGATGAACATAGCATTCCAGACACGAAGACTGTATAAATACACAGTGAATCGTTAAAGGAGTGCTTATGAACAGTTTTTACTCGCAGCAGGCCGGCTGCGTTGTGCGCTGGCACGATCTTCCCGGCTCTGGCGATCCTGTGGTGTTTATTCACGGGTTAGGCTGCGCCTCTTCTTATGAATATCCTCGTATCGTCTCTGACGCCCGGTTTGGTGCGCGCAGAGCCATTCTTATCGATCTCCCGGGCAGCGGTTACAGCGACAAACCCGTGCAGTATCGTTATCGCACCAGCGAGCAGGCGCGAGTGGTGGCTGAACTGTTGGACCATCTCAAACTCAATAGCTTCTGGCTATATGGTCATAGTATGGGTGGCAGCATTGCTATCGAGGCAGCAGGACTGATGGCGCCACGCGTAAAAGGGTTGATGGTGTCGGAACCCAATTTTCACGCCGGAGGTGGCATGTTCAGCCGCTCTATTGCTGCACAGACGGAACAACAGTTCCTGGCGCAGGGGTATGATGCGCTGCTCAGTGCAGAAACCTCACCCTGGGCGGGCAGTCTGCAAAGCAATGCGCCGTATGCCGTGTGGCGTGGCGCGTCCAGCCTGGTGGAAGGGGTAGAGCCGGAATGGGAGGTTCAGTTTTTGTCTCTGCGCTGTCCGGTGACGTTGATTTTCGGCGAGTGGTCTCTACCTGATGATGATGTGGACTCTCTGCAAAAGCGGGGCGTTGAGGTGAAAATCATCCCAGCGGCCGGACACTCCATGTCATGGGAAAATCCGTCGGCACTGGCGCAGACGTTAGCAGAGTGTATGACCACGACCTGAAAGGATAGCCCGCATCTCTGCGGGCCAGGAGCGCTATCGTAACAGGGCTTGTAAGGCCTGGCGTGCGGCAGGCTGTACATCGTGCGGGTGGCGGAAATCGATGTTCTCTATTGCCCGGCTATAGAGGGCGACCAGCCAGTCATAGACATACACCGTTGCCGCATGTACGGGTTGTTCTCCCAGACGCGTCAGGCGCGGCGCGGTACTGTTGACCACCGGCGTGACAAAGATTGCCTGGCCTTTACGGATGCGGCTCGCCGGGCGTGCCTCTGCGGGTGTCCGATCGTAGCCCAGCCAGCCAATGAAGTTGCCCATCACGGCATGCAGTTGAGCAGCGCTGCTCTTGTCGGTTTCAACGATGTTCTGCAACTGCTGCGGCAGGTTCAGTCGGTAGCTGGCCACCACCAGAACGTCAGCAATTTGCTGCAAAACAGCGGGTTCCAGCCCAAGGCGCGCGGCAGTGGCATCGTTGCGGCTCCACTGGCGCAGATGGTTTATCCAGACTTTATGTGCCAGGCGAGCTTTGTCTTTGGTCTGGAATGGACTGGCGTTCTCCTGGGCATGCTCGGCAAACAGGTCAATGGTATCCGTAAACAGTCCGTTCACCTGCTCCTCGCGGGGCTGCTGAACGGCCAGCAGGGTTTCAAAGGCTTTAAGCGGCGGCAGAAGACCTTCAAGCAGTTCACCGTGGCGGGCAGCGGAGCTTTGCAGAACGCGCACCATGTTTTCGGCCTGAGTTCGTCTGGCGCCGGGTTCCTCAACCAGCGGTGCCAGATACCCCTTCATCAGGGCCGAGAGTTCCTGGCGCAGCATTGCTTTCAGCGTGCTAAGACGCTTCTGCCGCTGAGCGGGTAACGTGGCCTGAGACAACCACTCGATCACGCGCTGCATGCTGTGGCTGTCCAGCGCCTGCAGTGTCCCCCAGCGCACACCCGGTTTGCCCAACAGGTGCTGTACCGTTTCATCAAGGTTCTGACGGGTGGTAAAACGTGCGTCTTGAGGCGTAATCGCCCACACCAGCCCCGGCAGGGCGGATTCTTCAACCGGCTGAGTCTCTTTGACCCAGTTCATCAGCACCCGGGCTTTTTTAGCCGTTTGCTCGTGCTGGGCTGTCGCATTGCAGATAACAAGCACGTCCGGTTGCAGCTGCTGGCGATAATGCTCCAGCAACCACTGGCATTTAGCCTGGTTCAGTGTATCGGCGCTGTTATCTGAAAAGACCGGAATATCAATAATATCGACATTATCCAGGGCGCTGCTTTCGACCGGCAAGACCAGCTCACGCGTCAGGAAGGCGAGCGTATCGACAGGGATACTGATGGCGTTAAGCATCTCGCCGTTGTTCAGCGGATGAAGCAGTGTCTCCTGGGCCTCCGGAAGGGTAAAGGTGCCGTGAGTCAGGAACCCTTCGCCCGGCAGCCCGAAGTTATCGACCAGCAGGCTGAGCGGGGCGGCGAGTGCTCCGGCATGGCTGGTCTGATGCAGGACATGAGCGAGCTTTAACCACTGCTGGGTCAACTCCTGTTGCTCACCCCACAGCAGCGACCAGACGCTGGCTCGCGTGCTGAGATCGAGCGAAGGGACCAGCTGTGCAAACTGATGCCACAGGGCATCATCAATTTGCTGTTTCGCGGCAGGTACTGAGCTTTGCCAGAAGCGGGCGATGGCACCCACGTCCTGAGCTGTAATACCAGGAACGCCCTGCGGCTGGCGCAGGCCACGCCACTTCTCCAGGCGCGTCTCAATGACCGCTTTATCCACGGCGCGGATTTCCGGCTGCAGCGTGGTGCGGGCGATAAACAGCTGCACCAGCTCTGCCTCTGTCACCAGGCTCAGGTGCAGCGGGAACGCCTCATCCATCACCTCTGTATTTCCGCGGGTGAACCGCACGGCCATGTTGGTCAGGGCATGTCCCGGATTAATGTGCGAAAAGTAGTCAAATGTACGCTGGCCTGGCGTAACGTTCAGGCGGCCATTACCGCTGCCGCATAGCGATAAAAGCAGATGCGCTTTAGCACTCTGAGAATGACCGTAAAGTCCAATACTGCCCGGGCGGGACAGGGCGCGGTCAATGGCCTGCTCCCGTGCCTGCGTCGCGTTGATGCGCGCAAGAAGGGCATCGGCCTCGTTATCCAGCACAGGGGCGTTCAGGCGCGTCTCATTTATCCACCCGATTAAGACCTGAGTGGTGGTCATCGTCGCAGTCATTTCAGGTATACGCTCCCGCTGTCGATCCAGTAGTGGCTGCCGCTATGACGGCGATCGGCCAGAGTATTCAGTTTGAAGGTTAAAGCATCAGGCGGAACCGGCGTCCCGTCCTGCAACCAGGCATCGCTCAGCGCGAAGGATTCAGGCCCTTCATGCTTATTGCCGCCGCAAAGTTTGAGCCGCACGTTCAGCACGCCGTCACCCGCAATCGCTTTGGCCAGTTCGGCCGAGTTGATGCTAAGCGTATAGAGCGGCGTTGCCGGCCAGCGCGCGTTCGCCAGCTGGCGGAAACCGAGCGTCACATTTCCGCGCAGCGGGAAGTGCAGACGAGCGTCGAGTTTCGCACCCGGTTTATCCAGGTCGATATCCTGATACCAGACGTTTTCTTCACGCAGGGTGTTTACGGTGTTATCCAGGACACCCAGATAGCGAACAGTCGAATATGCACCGATATCCGCGGCTTTAAAGTTAAAGCGCGGCAGTCGCAGGTCAAGCGCCAGGCTGCAAAGCATCGCGCCGACGGCGGCGGTCGATTTTGGATTACCAATGCGTCCTTGCTGGCTGAACGGGTACCATTCATGAACCTGATATTTATCCAGCCAGACGATGCGATTAACCGGCACCGGCTGCAGATGGCGAATAAGCGCCTGAACGCCAGGCAGGCAGCCCGGACGCCCCGTGATCAGCAGAATATCGCAGCTGTAATGTGAAATGGCCTCGCACACCGCATGCAGGGGTGACGCCAGCGTGAACTGGCCTGCCAGCATCGCATCCTGCATTTCACGGAAATTCACGTGCAGCGGAACGGCAAACAGATCGAAGGCGTCTGAACCTGCCGGCAAGGCATGATCGACGGCCTGTTGCAGATAATTCATCACGTTGCGGGTCGGTTTTTGCGACAGCAGATCGCCAAAGGTGGCATGCAAGCCTGCCAGCGGATCGTCGATGTCGCTGGATTCCCACGCGGCAAGGATGGCGTGACCAATCGGCATAAAGAGCTGAAGCGCCGTTTGCTGGCGCAATACCGCCTGAGTATCGATACGTCCTGAGTCACCAAACAGCGACGCCATCAGCAGAGAGGCATCGGCGATGCCGGACTTCTGCAGCTGGGTTTGCAGGGCGGGTAACACATAGCGCTGGATGACGTCCAGCAGGGTGTCGTCGCCGGCCACTTTAAACCCTTCACGGAACAGCAGCTGCGGCGTGATTTTGACGTTGTTACCGGAGCCGTCATCCAACTGATAATGGGTGATCGCCATGTCGGTTGTGCCGCCGCCAATGTCGATAGAGGCGACACGCAGCGAGCGCCCCGGCTGCCCGCCCGGTTCAGGTTCACGATCCGGGCGGGCGAGGGAGGCGAAGAACGCTTCCGTCTGACCACCAAAATGTGAGATCGCTTCGTTGTACAGCCACACCAGTTGACCACAGCTGGCCTCGTCCCACTCCATCTGGATTGCAGGCACCGGCACCACGCTTTTTTCCTGGTGCTTACGGGTGGCAAAATCGTCGTCCTGCGGGTGCCAGCCCATCGCTTTCCAGACGATAGCGATCGCTTCGAACATGCGGCGACGGAAGATCTCGCGTTCCTGCTTCGGCATCGCCGAGGGCAGGGTCAGGATCAGCGTACGCAGCTGGCGTGGCGAGGCCGGAAAGCCCAGACGCAGGCGCGTGGCAACGCTGTTGATCTGCCCCAGCGCCTGTGCCAGCAGTTCGCACAGCATATGCGTCATCAGCGTGCTGCGGCTGTACTGCGGGGAGAAAACCGGCAGTCGCTCGTCCTGCGGCAGCGTAAAGAGCGGTTCACCGTCATCGTTCATCAGGTTCATCAGCGGGAACGCGGTCGCCAACGGTTCGCGCTGGGTTTTGCTGTTCATCTGGCTAAAGCGCCAGTCCTGGACCACCGGGGTTTCATCCCACAGGTAGCGACGCGGGCTGGAGATACCGCTGTTACCTTCCGTGCCCAGACGGCGCGTAGCCAGTTTGCGGGCTTCGTCGCCCACGCGGACAATAGACGGCCAGACAAAGGCATCTTCACGCCCACTTTCCACCGAGAAGTGCTGCTTGCCAAAACGCGCTTCTGAAAACTCCAGACGACTGGTAAACAGCGGCTCATTGAGGAACTGTGGTTCGCTTAACGAGCGCACCTGCAGTTCGGCCGTCTGGCGCAGACCGTCGTTCGCATCACCGTGATCTTCAATAATAACGCCGCAGGTATGGGTATTCCCGACGTCGAGGATCAGGTCGACCGGAATAGCCGGCGTACTGAGGGTATGGGTGACAAATTTCACTTCCGGCACGGTAAGCTGTTCACCGAGCATGGACAGCAGGTTGAGCCAGTGTGCCTGGTACTCAAAGCTGCGCATTGCCTGTTGCAGGTCGCGTTCCGCGCGGTTTTCAACGTCGGTCGCATAGTGGGTAAACGCCTCGCGCAGCCAGCCGTCAATCCAGGTCTGGTCGAGGAAGCTTTCCACCTCATCGTCACGCCATGCCAGTCCGAAACGGGTGCCGTTGAGAATGTCATTTTCAACCGGGGACAGCGCGGCAGTAGCATGCTCTGCAATCTGGCTGTCGAGAGCGAGCGTGACGCGGTGTGTATTACCTGCCGCATCAGGCGTTTCAAGTTTACGCACCTGGACGCGCGCCCAGTTATCCGGCCCGTCAACAAAGGTACGTGGCGGATTGAAGCGCAGGAAGGGAATGGGAAGCCAGACACCATCCAGCACCGTCAGGGACTGATGCAGTGGGATCGTGGTTTCCGGTTTCACCACTTCAGGCTGTCCGCCGTTCAATCCCGGCAGCGTGTAACGCCCGTTGACGAGATCGAAATCGAGACGCAGAAGCGGACCGTTGGCGGTTTTACGTACGAAGCGCCCGTTGCTGGCGGTGTCCTGCGGAGTCAGGCCAAAATCGAGGAATTGCACGCCGCTGTTGGCAATAAGCGTGACGCTCTGTTTATAGTCGCAAAGATTTACCAGCATAGGGTCAGGCACCTGCTTTCTTGAACGTCAGTGGAACGACGGTTTTGGCATCATAACGGGCATTACAGTCAGCGACATCGCTGGTACCTGCTTTACAGGCAACTTCCGGCATCGGGTAGCGTGAACCGTCTGTGCAGCGGGCATTACCGCGACTCTTAATCATCAGTTCGCCATTGCTGTGCAGCCCGGAGAAAACCTCCACGCGGCAGACAACATTGTCACCGTGAACAACACGAGCGAAGCCTTTATTGTTCTGGATCTGATAGCGCAGCGACGGTGGTTTGCCGGTAATCGGATCTTTCACGTCGAGGATCGCACGCCATGTTCCGTTCAGAAAACGCGTCGACCCCGCTTTCACCTGGTTTGCTTCCATGACCATGGCGTCTTTCGGGATCGCCGCAATCACAACCGGCGCAGGCGCTGGGGCGGCAACGGGAGCTGGCTCTTTTTCTTTGCTCGCGACCACCTCTGCCTGATGCAGCGGTAATTTCATCGGCAGTGGCTCAACGGCTTTAATCGGCTTTGGCGCAATGGCGACAGGTTCAGGGGCAACGACAGCCACTGGCTCAGCAGAAGGGGCCTGTTTTGGCCACAGCAACGGGGTGGCAATCGCGGCAACGATCACGGCGGCAACCGGAAGCGTCCACAGGGGAACGCGGCGTTTTTTGGCTACGATCGCAGGCTCTGGCTCGGGTTCTTCCACAGGTGGCACAGTGACCGGCGCAGGTTCAGGCGTATACAGTTCGTCCGGCGTGATGCGTACCACCGTGGCCGGGGCAATCAGCGGCTCATCGGCCTGTTCAAAGGTCAGGACTGGGGTCGGTTCCGGCTCGGGTTCAGGGTCTTCAATGACAATCGGGGCTGGCTCAGGGATCAGCGATTCACGTAAACAGTCGAGTACGTCGTCACGCGCATTCTCATTGAGGTTTACAAACCCCCAGAAACTTATGACCGGCTTTCCATCAACCAGGAAAAGGAAATTTTCGCCGGGAAACTGAAATGCTTTCGACAGCAGGGAGCCGAAAAGCTGTTGCGCTGTTTTTGGCGACTGCAGGCACTTCTTACTCAGCGATTCAACGCTGGCCAGCGTATTTTCCAGATAGCGCAGGGCGCGATAACGATCGTCTTCGTTCGCCGCTTTCCAGCTGGTTACACAACCGTCGACCGGCGAATACCAGTCGACACGGTCGCCACCATCATTGACCTGCGGAATAGCCAGACAGTCGACAATCGCCTGTTGTTTGCGTAACCGGAGCGCTTCCCGGATTTGTAACGCTGATTCAAAAACGGCTTGTCCGCCGCCGCCAACGGCCTGAAAGTCATCCAGATTACCGCTGCGTAAAAGAGTTTTTGCCACGATTTGATCCCATATACTTCTTCACACCGTTACTTTAACGAAATCGGGAAGCAACCAAACGGAGGAAGAGACGCCAAAAGGGACGATTTCTTGTGGCATAGAAAGGTGCGGTTGTGCTTGACGAATAATGGCACTTAAGGCAAATCAACCTCTGGCGCACTGGCTGTAAAACCAGCGGAAAACGTTGCTTTAGAATAACCTGATAGTGATTCGTTATTTGCCAGGTTATAGCGGCTGTGCTGTTATTACAGTCCAATATAATAAAACTGCCAGGGTTATAACCATGTCTACAGGGAAAACGCTGCTCGCCCTCGCGCTGAGCACTCTCTTACCAGCAGGTGCCGCATGGGCGGCGAATAATGACACCATCATTTATTGCTCTGAAGCATCACCGGAGTCTTTCAACCCGCAGATCGCCAGCTCAGGCCCGTCATTCGTGGCCAGCTCTCAGGTCCTGTATAACCGCCTGATCAATTTCGACCCGGTGAAAAACACCCCGGTACCGTCGCTGGCAGAGTCCTGGACGATTTCCCCGGACGGTAAGACTTATACCTTTACGCTGCGTAAAGGGGTCAAGTTCAACAGCAATAAATACTTCAAGCCGACCCGTGATTTTAATGCGGATGACGTTATTTTTTCCGTCATGCGTCAGAAAGACCCTAAGCATCCTTATCACAATGTTTCGCAGGGTAATTACGAATACTTTAATGACGTAGGTCTGGACAAGCTGATTCAGGACGTCAAAAAGGTTGATGATTATCACGTGCAGTTTACGCTGAGCGAACCAAACGCCGCATTCCTTGCTGACTGGGGGATGGATTTCGCCTCTATTCTTTCCGCTGAATACGCTGACGCGATGCTGAAAAAAGGGACGCCTGAGAATGTCGATACCTGGCCGATTGGTACCGGGCCGTACGTTCTGCAGCAGTACAAAGTGGATTCGCTGATCCGCTACGTCGCTAACCCGAACTACTGGGAAGGTGCGGTTCCGACGAAACATCTTATTTTCTCCATCACGCCAAACGTAGAAACGCGTCTGGCGAAGCTGCAGACCAACGAATGCCAGATCATTCCGGCGCCGTCACCGGTTCAGTTTGATGTTATTAACAAAAATAAAGACCTGAAGCTGCACGCCGTGGAGGCGTTGAACGTGGGGTATCTGGCGTTCAATACCGAGAAAAAACCGTTTGATAACGTGCTGGTGCGTCAGGCCCTGAACTATGCGACGGACAAAAAAGCCATCGTGAATGCGGTCTTTATGGGTTCCGGTACGGTGGCGAAATCACCCATTCCGCCGAATATGCTGGGCTTTAATAACGATCTGAAGGACTACAGCTACGATCCTGAAAAAGCGAAAGCTTTGTTGAAACAGGCCGGTCTGGAGAAGGGCGCGGACGTGACGCTGTGGTCAATGCCTGTGCAGCGTCCGTATAACCCTAACTCGAAGCGTATTGCGGAGATGATCCAGAGCGACTGGGCAAAAGTCGGCGTGAAGGCCAAAATTGTCTCTTACGAGTGGGGCGAGTATCTCTCCGGTATGCGTAAAGGGGAGCATGATTCCGCGCTGTTTGGCTGGATGTCCGATAACGGCGACCCGGATAACTTTGCTGATGTACTGCTGGGATGCGACAGCATCAAAACCGGATCGAACGCCGCGCGCTGGTGCGATAAGGGGTATGATGATCTGGTCAAGAAAGCCAAACTGACCAGCAACCCGGGTGAGCGTGCGAAACTCTACAGTCAGGCGCAGGAGATCTTCTATGCCCAGGCACCGTGGATTGCGCTGGCGAACGGCAAAACGTTCTACGCCACCCGCAGCAACGTAACGGGGTACAGCGTGAGCCTGATGGGCAGCGATTTCTCCAAAGCGAAACTGAACTGACATTTTTCCCGGCAGGCACCGCGCCTGCCGGGCATCTGACAAGGAGTGACAATGTCACATTTAAATGAAGTTATCGCCCGTGTCGATACCACCATCGAAGAGGGAGTGATTAGCCAAATGAATGAACTGCTGATCGAACTGAGCGACGACGCAGCGTTAAGCCGTGAAGATCGCTACAGTCAGCAGCAGCGTCTGCGTACCGCGATTGCACATCACGGTAAGCAACATAAAGAAGAGATGGACGCCCGTCAGGAATTGCTGACCAAAGGCGGTACGATTCTGTAGCGGTAAGCCGGGGGTCAGAACTGGCGTCTCGCGACCAGCCACGCCCCGACCACCAGCATTACGGCACCGCACACCGGGCCAATCAGCGCGCGCAAGGGGATGCCACTGCTTCTGAGTACATCCATCACCAGCCCGCCAATCAACTGGCTTGCCACCAGCACGGCGATGGTTGTCGCTGCGCCAACATTTTGATAGCCGCTGATACTGGCAAAAACAAAAAACGACCCTAACAGCCCCGGGATCAACGTCCACCAGCGGATCGTTGAGGCCAGCTCGCTAAATCCGGCGAAGCCCTGTTTTAGCAGCAGAATGCTAACAAACAGCACAATGCCAACCAGCGAATTCAGCAGCATCGCGATAAGAATGGTCGAGGAGGACTGAGTGATGCGCACCATTAAGGTGTTTTGCACCACCAGGCCAATTCCCGCCGCCACCAGAAAAGCCAGCGTCAGAGACTGATTCATGAGATAGCGTCCGGATCGCTGCGCTCATCAAGCTGCAACTGCATAAAGGTCAGATCCAGCCAGCGGCCAAACTTGGTGCCCACCTGCGGCATCTGGCCGGTGGTCACAAAACCGAGCGTCTCATGAAGATGAATAGAGGCCTGGTTTTGCGCCTCAATGCCCGCCACCATGACGTGTTTGCCGAGGGTCCGCGCTTCAATAATCAGCGCGTTCATCAGCGTGCGGCCAATACCTTTCCCCTGATGATCCGGATGAACGTAGACAGAATGCTCTACCGTATGCCGGAAACCGTCAAAGGCGCGCCAGTCGCCAAACGAGGCGTAGCCGGTGATAACGCCATTCTCTTCACTCACCAGCACCGGGTAGCCTGCGAGGGCACGCGCCTCAAACCAGGCAATGCGGTTATCCGTATCGACGGTTTTATCATTCCAGATCGCGGCAGTATGCAGCACCGCGTGGTTGTAAATCTCCCCAATAGCGGCGCAGTCTTCTTTGCAGGCATGACGAACGAGCATGTTTGAACCTCTGAGTGTGTTGTTCACTATAGTATTACGTTATGAGTACGATATTACACAACTGTACAGACGGATGGCTATGACATAAGCCAGATTTTTTTGTTATCAAAACCGCGTTGAAATGCCGTTCATACACTATAGTATGACGTCATGAATACTATGACAGACACAATGAATCAAAGGATTAGCGCGCGAATTCGCCTTGAACGCGAGTCGCGAGGATGGTCATTAAGCGAGCTTGCTGACCGGGCCGGCGTCTCGCGCGCCATGATCCACAAGATAGAGCGTGGGGACAGCAGCCCGACGGCGACCTTGCTTGCGCGGTTATCCGGCGCGTTTGGCATCAGCATGTCAACGCTGATCGCCAGAGCCGAAATGCAGGAAGGAAAGCTGCTGCGTCTGGAAAACCAGCCCGTCTGGCGTGACCCTCAGACACACTACCTCCGCCGCCACGTTTCACCCCGCACCGATCTGCCCATCGATCTTGTTCAGGTTGAGCTGCCGGCGGGAAGCGATGTCCCTATGCCCGCCTCGTCGTATGCGCTGGCGCGCCAGCTTATCTGGCTGCAGTCTGGCGAACTGGTTTTCCAGGAGGGCGATACCCGTCATGAAATGCACGCCGGTGATTGCCTGGAACTGGGGCCGCCCAACGACTGCCGGTTCATTAATGAGACGAATGAAACCTGTATCTATCTGGTTGTGCGGCTTAACCAGTCTGGCTCGTAAAGTTAAAGCGTTTACGCCGATCATGAGCCAGGCTCTAATGACATTTGTACCAGAAGGAGTTCCTGATGAATCAATCTGTTTCGCAAAATCGCCGCTGGGTTCTGGCTTCTCGTCCGCACGGTGCGCCGGTCGCGGAGAATTTCCGTCTGGAAGAGCAGCCTGTTCCTGAACCTCAGGCAGGACAGCTTTTGCTGCGCACGGTCTGGCTGTCGCTTGATCCTTACATGCGTGGGCGCATGAGTGATGCACCTTCCTATTCACCGCCAGTGGAAATTGGGGCGGTCATGGTGGGGGGAACGGTCAGTCGCGTTGAGCAGTCAAACCATCCGGACTATACGCCGGGTGACTGGGTGCTGGGCTACAGCGGCTGGCAGGAGTATGAAATTTCAGACGGCAGCGGCCTGGTGAAACTGGGCGATAATATTTCTCACCCCTCGTGGGCGCTGGGCATTCTGGGTATGCCAGGGTTTACCGCCTATATGGGGCTACTGGACATCGGCCAGCCTAAAGCCGGTGAAACGCTGGTGGTTGCGGCGGCGACGGGGCCGGTTGGTGCGACAGTCGGGCAGATCGGTAAAATCAAAGGTTGCCGGGTGATCGGCGTTGCCGGTGGTGCAGAAAAATGCCGCCATGCCGTCGAGGTGCTCGGGTTTGACCAGTGCCTGGATCACCATGCCGATGACTTCGCGGCCCAGCTGGAAAAGGCCTGCCCGAAAGGGATTGATGTCTATTATGAAAACGTCGGCGGGAAAGTTTTTGACGCCGTGTTGCCCTTACTGAACACCTCGGCGCGCGTACCGGTATGTGGTCTGGTGAGCGGTTACAATGCGACGGGTCTGCCGGAAGGGCCGGATCGTTTGCCGTTATTGATGGCGACGATTCTGAAGAAACGTATTCGTATGCAGGGGTTTATCATCGCTCAGGACTACGGCCATCGCATCAAGGAGTTCCAGGATGAGATGGGGCGCTGGGTGCAGGAAGGCAAAATTCACTACCGTGAGCAGGTCACAGACGGCCTGGAGAATGCGCCTGAGGCGCTGATTGGCCTTCTTGAAGGAAAAAACTTCGGCAAAGTCGTGATTCGCGTCGCGGGTGACAATAAATAATCTAAAATATGGCGGGGTTTCCCGCCATATTTATTTGTGAAGATACGATATATTGTCTTTAATTAACTGGACATGGCTTTTCGCGCCTTCCGTTCAGATGAGCACGAAAACGAAAAAAATAAATTTTGCATTTCTTGACATTTTTACAGACTTCCCATCACCAGGCATGACGATACAGGATATATCGGAACAGCGTCGTTTATAAAAAACGGCGTTTAAAAATAGCATTAAGTATTAGCTACAGGAATTGAACATGCTTGATTTGGACCATTTAGAAAAAGCGCAAAGGATCAGTCTTACCATGCAAGTCGAACTCAGTTTGAAAGGCGCGTTAATTACAGGCTCACTGAAACCTGGCGCTCGACTGATTACCAAAGAAATTGCTGATAAATTAGGAACCAGTATTACCCCGGTCCGCGAGGCGCTTTTGCGTCTGGTGTCGTCTGGGGCATTACACGCCACGCCGGCCCAGGCGTTTCTGGTTCCTGAGGTCACGCTTGAGCGTTATAACGAGATTAACGCCATCAGAAAACAGCTTGAGCCTATGGCGGTAGCTGCCGCCTGTCAGCATATGACGGAAAATAAGCTGGAGGTGTTGCGCAAGCTATCAGAGACATTCCATGAAGCCATGCGCAACGGGCACGTTCAGCAGGCGCTGCATGCTAACCGCATCTTTCGGTTTACGCTTTATCAGTACGCGGAAATGCCGACACTCAGCGCCTTAATTGAGCAGCTATGGGTGCGTATTGGACCTTGCATGAACTATCTGCATCAGGAGCTTAACGACATCAAGGTGTCGACTTATCACTACGCCGAGCTCCTGTCCGCGCTTGAGCGAAGAGATGTTGATGGCAGTCAGAAGGCGATAGAGACGTTGATTGACGAAGCGAACACGCTTTTACAGCGACAATATTTTAACTGAGAGATTATTTAGCAGAGCGACTATATCCTGCCGCGAATTATATTCCTGGTTAAATACTCCTGATGGCTTATTGCCATCAGGAGCGTTATTCCATTTATAAAAATAATATTCAGCAAAAAAGAATGCTTTTTGCTTACTCGAAGCGATAAGAGACCGACAGACCTACGCCGTAGTTACGGCCCGGTGCAGGTTCGTAATAACGCCCGTTGGATTCATTCACGATAACCGATCCGACATACTCTTTATCGAACAGGTTATCGACGCGACCAAAGACGTCCATTCCCCAGTTACCGTAGTTGAATTTATACCCGGTATTCAGCCCAACCACCGTGTAGGACGGGGCTTTCGCCGTGTTCTCGTCATCCGCCATGATATCGCTCATATAGCGCACATCCGATCCCGCATACCAGCCTTCTTCCGGCTGCCAGCCAAACGAGGCATAACCCATGTTGCGGGCAATGCCCGGCATACGGTTGCCGTTACAGTCACCGGTGCTGCACACGTTGGTACGATAGGTGGCGTCCAGATAGGTCCACGCCATTTTCAGCTTCCAGTTCTCAGCAAACTGCTGATCCAGGGAAACTTCAACCCCCTGACGACGGGTTTTACCGGCGTTTTTATAGCTGGTACGACCGCCAGCGCTGGCATCGACGACAATCTCGTCATCCGTATCGGTGCGGAACAGCGCTGCCGTCAGCAGACCATTACCGATACGGGTTTTACTGCCCACTTCATAGGTATTGTTCGTGGAAGGTTTCAGGCCAATGTTGAGGCCGCCCTGGTTATCCGCACGATAAGAGAGCTCATTGATGGTTGGCGTTTCAAACCCACGACCTGCCGCAGCATAGAGATTCCACGCATCGGTCACGGCATATTTCACCGAACCGGCCGGGAGCCACTTGTGATAGCTTGCGTCACCGCTGTCGTCTCCGTTGCCCGGGGTCACGTAATGGTCGTTGGAGTCAAACCAGACCGAGCTGTAACGGACGCCGGCATCCACGGAGAGTTTCTGCGTTAACTGCCAGCTGGTTTGCAGGTACGGGTCGACGTTCCACATCAGGTTACGTTCGTTACGGCGTTTGTCGCCCTTGACGCCGTACTCTGGCACGCCGTTGTTCATGACGAAGTTCTCGTATCCGCGACGATCTTCGCTCATGTTTTCGTAGTTCAGACCGGTGGTAAAGGTGACCGGAACCAGCAGTTCGCCACGGTGCGTCCAGCGGGTATCAATCCCCTGGTAATGGCGCTGCATATCAATCACGCCGCCGGAGTGGGAAGGTCTCAGCTGAGGCTGATAAGGAATTGACTGGTACTGCGTCATTTCACGTTCGCCGGCGTACATCATGACGCTGAGATCGTCCTGGGTGCTGAGCTGACGATCGTAGCGCAGGCCAGCCTGGGTCTGCTTGATGGTCTTGCGCGTATTGTATTGGTCGCCACGCGGAGACTGGCGAGGGTTGTCATGCCACTCCTGGGCACTCAGTCCACCCGGATCGTTGGCTTTCATGTCCACGCTGTTGAAAATCAGCGTCAGCTTGCTCACGTCATCAATACGAACACCCAGTTTAGCGTTGGCAAGATTCTTCCGCGCGCCGCTGTGGTCGCGATAACCTTTGGTCGTGAAACGGGTAGTGGACACGGTGTAGTCCACATCCCCGGCATGCGTCCCGTCACCCATCGCGCCGGTGGCTTTCATTCCATAGCGCCAGGTACCGTAACTGCCGTAATAGCTGCTGGCCTCGATGGTCGGCGGCTGCTGCCCGGTCTGGGTCGTCATGTTGATCACGCCGCCAGAGGCGTTGCCATAAAGGGCAGAGAAGGGGCCGCGCAGCACTTCTACGCTGTCCACGCTGGAGAGATCGATATTGGAGGTTTGTCCCTGTCCATCCGGCATGGTTGCCGGAATACCGTCGACATACATACGGATACCGCGCACGCCGAAGGTTGAGCGGGCACCAAACCCACGCATCGAAAGCTGGAGATCCTGAGCGTAATTCTGGCGGTTCTGGATCTGCAGCCCCGGCACGCTGCCAAGAGATTCAGACAGGTTAATGCGTGGCGCAGCATGACGCATATCATCGCCATTCACGACGCTGACCGCCGCCGGGGTATCGAGCTCCGAGACGGTTTGCGGCGTGGCGCTGACGATCATGGTTTGTTCATCGGCACTCATCGCAGTGAGAGGCGCAGAGATAACAGGAACCAGCAGCAGTGGAAGCGTTGCCTTACGGGCAGAAATGATTTTCATGAAATAGACCGGTTATGGAAAAAACGTACCAAATGGAACATGTCCATATATGTTAAATCTTTTGTAAATCTTTTGAAAACTATAACCGCACATTGCGTTAATGAAAGGCCGGCAAGGAAAGAAAAACTCCACATTTAACTCATAAATGATTACTATTCTCATTATCAAGAAGGCAATGCCATGACGTTGCCTGCCGGAAGTGATGTCAGCAGTAAACCCTGTGTTCAAAAAAGGAATTGTTATGTCTTTACGTCATCTGTGCTCGCCGCGCCTGAGTATGTCTCTGCTGTCAGGGGCGTTACTGTTTGCCGGAACCTTCCAGGTTCATGCTGCCGAAGAGATGTTGCGCAAAGCGGTAGGGAAAGGCGCATATGAAATGGCCGTGAGCCAGCAGGAGAATGCGCTGTGGGTCGCGACATCGCAGAGCCGCAAAACGGACAAAGGCGGGATTGTCTATCGCCTTGACCCGGTCACGCTGGACGTGACGCAGGTCATTCATAACGATCTCAAACCGTTCGGTGCCACCCTTGATAATGCCACCCAGACGCTGTGGTTTGGTAACACCATCAACGGCGCGGTAACCGCGATTGATGCCAAAACGGGTGAGGTGAAAGGGCGACTGGTGCTGGATAACCGTCAGCGCAGTGAAACCGTCAAACCGCTGCAGCCGCGCCAGCTGGTGGCCGATGACAGCACAAACACCGTTTACATCACCGGCGTAGGCCAGGAGAGCGCGATTTGGGTAGTGGATGGTGCAACGCTGAAGCTGAAAGAGACCATCGGCAGTACCGGTAAATTCAGTACCGGCCTGGCGCTGGATGCGAAGGCAAAACGTCTTTACACCACCAATGCTGATGGCGAACTGGTGACGATTGATACGGCAACCCACAAAATCCTCAGCCGTAAAAAAGTGCAGGACGACGGTAAGGAGCACTTCTACCTGAATCTGAGCCTGGATACCGCCGGACAGCGTGCGTTCTTAACCGACTCAAAGCAGCCGGAAGTGCTGGTGGTGAATCTGAAGGACGGCAGCGTCATCAAGAAAATTGCCGTGCCTGAATCGCTGGCCGTTCTGTTTAACCCGGCGCGCAACGAAGCGTATGTGACGCACCGTGAAGCGGGTAAGGTGAGCGTAATCGACGCGAAAACCTACAACGTTACCAAAACCTTCGACACCCCGGTCTACCCGAACAGTCTGGCGCTCTCTGCGGATGGCAAAACCCTGTATGTGACGGTAAAACAAAAATCGACCCGTCAGCAGGAAGCCACCCAGCCTGATGACGTGATTCGTATCACGCTCTAAGTTTCGCTCCTCAACATAAAGAAAAAGGGAAGGCGCAATGCCTTCCCTTTGTATAACCAGCAGGTCGATATTAACGCGACGTCTCTTCAACCAGCGGGGCGTCGTGTTTGGCATCATCAGGATGAACCGGCGCCGTACTGTGAATTTCTTGTACGCGTTTACGCACGCCAAACCAGCCGGCAATCAGCAATACGGCCAGCAGAGGAATGGTGGCAATCGTGTAGGTACCGTTCGGGTAATCAAACGCCATCAACACCAGCACGCTGAACAGGAAAAGCAGGGTGAGCCAGGAGGTCACCGGTGCGCCCGGCAGCTTAAAGCTGACTTCAGCGGCTTTGCCTTCTTTGATCGCTTTGCGCAGACGCATCTGGCAGACCACGATAAAGGCCCAGGAGGCGATGATGCCGAGCGCGGCAACGTTCAGCACGATTTCGAATACCTGAGACGGTACCAGGTAGTTCAGGAACACGCCGAAGACATACACCACCAGTGTCGCCAGGATGCCCGCGTAAGGCACATGCTGACGGCTCATCTTCGACATGAATTTCGGCGCCGAGCCGCCCATCGACATGGAGCGCAGGATACGACCGGTGGAGTAAAGACCCGAGTTCAGACTGGAGAGTGCAGCCGTCAGCACCACGATATTCATGATGCTGCCAACATAAGGCACGCCCAGTTTAGAGAAGAAGGTCACAAACGGGCTTTGACCCGCCTGATAGGCGTTCCACGGCAGCAGCAGAACCAGCAGCACCACGGAACCAACATAAAAGAGACCGATACGCCAGATAACGCTGTTAATGGCTTTAGGTACCATGGTCTGTGGGTCTTTACATTCACCCGCCGCGGTGCCGACCAGCTCAATGGACGCGAAGGCGAACACCACACCCTGAACCAGCACCAGCGCAGGCAGCAGTCCATGCGGGAAGAAACCGCCGTTATCGGTGATCAGGTGGAAACCGGTGGCATTGCCATCGAGCGGTTTACCGCTACCGAGGAACACCGTACCCACGACCAGGAACACCACGATGGCCAGCACTTTTACCAGCGCGAACCAGAACTCCATCTCCGCGAACCACTTCACGCCGATCATGTTCATGGTGCCGACAATGGCCAGTGCGCCCAGCGCAAACACCCATTGTGGCACATCACCAAACGCGCCCCAGTAGTGCATGTAAAGCGCGACGGCGGTGATATCGACAATACCGGTCATTGCCCAGTTGACGAAGTACATCCATCCAGCAACGTAGGCCGCTTTTTCACCGAGGAATTCACGGGCATAAGAGACAAAACTGCCGCTGGAAGGGCGATGCAGTACCAGTTCGCCCAATGCACGAAGAATGAAGAAAGAGAAGATCCCGCACACCAGATAGACCAGGGCGAGAGCCGGGCCAGCCATCTGCAGACGAGCGCCAGCACCTAAAAACAGACCCGTTCCGATAGCGCCGCCGATGGCGATCATTTGAACCTGACGGTTGCCCATCGCTTTGTGGTAGCCCTCTTCATGGGAGTTTAACCAGCGACGTTTAGCAGCGTGATGATCGGCTGCGCTTTTATTGCTTGTTTTCATTGAGTTACCTGTTTGCCTGTCTGAACCATTATCGTGATAGTCCTGCCTGGCAGAGTGCAATACAAACGATTGCTTCTGCGCAAACACATGTTGCCTTCCCAGTCATTCTGCGTATGGATAAGGCGAAACATGGCGAGGCATCCTACCTGCAATTCATAAGCGACGCAAAATATAACCGTGCCGAAAGTGATGCACGTCGAAGGAAATCGTGTGGTCAGAGCAGACGGGGATCACAACACGCTGAATAGCGGTGAGTTTTTAGACAAATCCATTAATGAAGTGGTGCTTTAATCATCAGTTTCGCTTAATGATTGCGCAAAGCAACCAGCGCATAACGGCGCCTTTTCTCAACCGCCAAAAACGGCAATCGCCTGTTGCAGGCGGGTCGTGCGCTGCGTCAGATGGTGTGCGGCGTCCGTCACGTTATCCACCATACCGGTATTGTTTTGGGTCATTGTACCGATGCGGGAGATGGACGCGTTAATCAGGGTCAGCGCCTGCGTTTGCTCCTGCGTGGCGTGGCCTATCTCCTTAATCAGAGAAGACATCTCCATGACATTGCCAATCATCACCGTCAGCTGCGATTCAGTTTGCTCGACCTTCTCCACGCCGGCGTTCACGCTGGAAACGTTTTTCTCTATAAGCGTTTTGATCTCTTTGGCCGCGGTGGCAGAGTGCTGGGCAAGGTTGCGGACTTCGGCCGCCACGACCGCAAAACCGCGTCCGGCATCACCCGCACGCGCCGCTTCAACGGCCGCGTTCAGCGCCAGAATATTGGTCTGGAAGGCGATACGATCGATGACGCTGATGATGTCGACGATCTGGCTGTTATCCTGCGACACGGACTGCATCATGCCGATAGTCTCTTTCATCATTGCTTCACCGCGGTGAGCGCTGGTGCGGGTGCGATCTGCCATCAGGATCGCGTCTTTCGCCGTTTCAGCCGTCTGCTGAACTGCGCTGGCAATTTCTTCCACGGCTGAGGCCGTTTGCTGCAGAAAGTCTGCGGTTTCTTCGGTACGCGTTTGTAATGCCATACCTTCTTTCGCCACCTGCTGGCTGATTGTACTTATACCGCTGATTTGCGCACCGACATCGTCCACCAGCGAATGGAGGTTCAGACCCGACTGATTCACCATGCGCATCATCAGGCCGATTTCATCGACGCGGTCAAAATGGTAATAGTCCGCTTTACGTCCTGAAACCACCCGCTGCATTTGCTGGACAATGGATTTAACCGGCTTCGCAATTTGCGCATGAAGATAAACGGCCAGGGCAATAAATAGCAGAGCCAGACCTACAGTCTCAACAATACGATCGGCAAATATAAACAGCTGCAGACAAGCGAGCAGGGCGGTTATCGCAATACCAAGATGGATCCTTTTACTGGTGCTGAGGCGTTTAAACAGCGACGTAAAAGAGAACAGACCGTGGCGAACAAACAGGCCTTTATAAAAGCGGTGATGTTTTAATTCATTATTGCGCACTTTCTCATACCGTTTTTCACTGACAGCAATCTCTTCACGCGAAGGAATATTTCGCACAGAAATATAGCCGGTTAACGTTTCATTCTGATAAACCGGGGTGACGTTTGCGCGCACCCAGTAGTGATCGCCGTTCAGGCGGCGGTTCTTGACCAGCCCCGTCCAGGTCTCACCCTGTTGCAGGGTAAACCACATGTCACCAAACGCCTCGGCAGGCATGTCGGGATGGCGAATAAGATTATGCGGCTCACCGAGAAGACTCTCTTCTTTATAGCCGCTGGCGTCAATAAAGGCAGAGTTCGCATAGGTAATATGGCTATGCGTATTGGTGGTCGACATAAGCGTCGAACCTTCGTTAAGTAAATACTCGTTTTGTGTAACGGGAGTGTTATTCCGCATCAGTAACCCCATGGTCATATATCAATAAAAAAGAGTCCGTTAAACATTCAGGCAAGTTTGAAAGGTTTGGTTTTATTTTTACTGTCGGCATATTCTCTACGAAAGTTATGCGTTCCGGAATACCCTGTATTTAGTATTTTTTATTTTTAAAATGCATTCGATGTAATAAAAATGAAAATATTTATCGGTGCGTTTTTGTGGCGCCCTGGAAATAAACGCCATAAGGCAAATTAAAAGCGGGAGATCACGCTTCGACGTAAACTGACCCGCCGAAATAGCGTTTCGTTAACAAGATGAAAACGCTATGCTTTAAGGGTTTTTCTTCAACAGGGGGCAACAGGGTGAAAGTGAATGTGATTGGCACCAGCGGGAGTGGAAAAAGCACCCTGGCGAAGCGTATCGCCGCAGAACTGGATATTCCTTACATCGAAATGGACCGACTTTACTGGTGTCCGGACTGGCAGGGCACCCCGGACGCTATCTTGCTGGAAAAACTGGAGACGACGCTAAAGGCGTCAGCGGAGTGGGTGCTTGATGGCAACTATAACCGTACGCGCCCTGTGAAATGGCGAGACGTGGATCGGGTGGTGTGGGTGGATTATGGGTTCGCCCGAACTTTGTATCAGGCTGTCACCCGAGCGTTCACGCGCGCCTGGCACAAACAGGAACTGTGGCCCGGTACGGGAAACTGTGAGAGTTTTCGTCGCTCATTCTTGAGCCGTGAGTCCATTATTATCTGGACAATCAAAACCTGGCGCAGCAACCGCGCACGTTATGCACGCGATATGGTAGACCCGCAATACGCCCATATTCATTTTGTCCGCATTACCCGCCGCAGTGAGGTGGAAAACCTCATTTCATCGCTTAAGTCACACGCGTAGCATGGATTTATATATCTGATTTCCGGCAAACCAAATGTAAATTAATTGTTTCTCAGAGGTGAAATACGCCTTTAATAATGACGACATGTTAAGTCAAACGAGAACGCAACATGTCCTGGCGAATCAGTATTCTGGATAAAAGCCCCATCGCTGAAAACGAAACGGCTGCCGATGCACTGGCGCGAACCCTGGCGCTGGCACAGCAGGCAGAAAATCTGGGCTATCACCGTTTCTGGATTGCCGAACACCACAACACGCCCCAGCTGGCCAGCCCTTCACCCGAACTGTTAATTGCCTGGATCCTCGGGCAAACCCGGCGTATCCGCGTGGGCTCTGGTGGCGTCATGCTCCAGCACTACAGCCCTTACAAAGTCGCAGAAAATTTCAACCTCCTGGCCGCGCTTGCTCCCGGGCGCGTGGATCTGGGCGTCGGTAAAGCCCCAGGCGGCCTGCCGCTTTCCACCCGGGCGCTGCAGCAGGGCCTCAATCAACAGCAAAAAGGCAGTTTTGCCGAACAGCTGACACAGCTTCATCACTGGATCCAGCCGGAAAATCAGTCGGTGGACGAGGCCGTTCGCGCGACGCCGCTGCCGCCGGTTCCGGCACAGGGGTTCCTGCTGGGGGCCAGTACCGAAAGCGCGCTGCTGGCCGCGAAACTTGACTGGCATTTTGTCTTTGCTGCTCACCTGAACGGGGATCCGGCGCTGCTGCGTGAAGTCATCACCACCTGGCGTAACCACAGCGCCCGGGATGCGATTGTGGCGGTGCAGGTCATCGTCGCTCAGTCGCAGGCTGAGGCGGAGGCACTGGCACAACAGGTTGAAGTCTGGGGCGTCGAACTGGCAAATGGGCAGCGCGTCACCGTGGCCAGCGAAGAGCAGGCCTATGCCTTTGCCCGACAGGCGGGCAGCGAGCCGGTGCGCATTGCCCGTCGGGCACAGTCGCTGCTGGCGGGAACAGCTGAATCGGTGCTGGAACAGTTGAACGCCCTGCACGAAAAATGGGGCATTGATGAATTCATTATTGATACCCCCGTTGCGGATGGCGTAACGCGACTACAGTCCCTGCGTCTGCTGGCGCAGGCGAAGCTTAACAAGGAGGTCGCCGTATGCGTTTTGACGAACAACTGATTGCCTGGCGCCGGGAGCTGCACCAGAACCCGGAGCTGTCCGGCCAGGAGGTCGAAACGACCGCTCGCCTGCGTCAGTGGCTGACGACGGCTGGCATTACGCCGCTGCCTTATGCGCTTCAGACCGGCGTGGTGGCCGAAATTGGCACGGGGAAAAAGCTGATCGCGCTGCGGGCCGATATTGACGCCTTGCCCATTGAAGAGCGCAGCGGCGTGCCGTTTAGCTCACAGCGTGCGGGGGTGATGCATGCCTGCGGACACGATATTCATACCAGTGTGATCCTCGGGGCGGCGTTAAAACTTAAAGAGCGTGAAGCGTCTTTAAACGGGCGCGTGCGGATCCTCTTTCAGCCGGCTGAAGAGAACTTTGGCGGCGCGAAAAGTATGGTGCGGGCCGGTGCCTTACGTGATGTCAGTGCCATCTTCGGGATGCATAACGAGCCGGGGCTGCCGGTCGGGGAATTTGCCACCCGCGGTGGGCCGTTCTACGCCAACGTCGACCGGTTTGTTATCCGAATTACCGGTAAAGGCGCGCATGCTGCACGTCCGCATGAAGGTAACGACGCCATCGTGCTGGCGAGCCAGCTGGTAACGGCGTTGCAGAGCGTTGCCAGCCGCAACGTCAACACGCTTGATTCCGTGGTGCTGAGCGTCACGCGCATTACCGGGGGCAATACCTGGAACGTCCTGCCGGAAAGCGTTGAACTGGAAGGCACGCTTCGCACCCACCGCGTGGAAGTGCAGCAGAATGTGAAAGCACGCGTCGGCGAAATTGCCGCCGGGTTTGCCAGCGCGTTTAGCGCGCAGATCGACATCACCTGGTACGCCGGGCCTACCGCGCTGGTCAATGACGCGCACTGGGCCGAATTTGCCACCGCCGTTGCCAGAGAATCTGGGTATGAAACGCAGCACGCCGAGCTGCATATGGGCGGGGAAGATTTCGCGGTGTATCTGCAGCAGATCCCCGGGGCGTTTGTCAGCATCGGTAGCGCCAGTCCGTTCGGTTTACATCACCCGGCCTTCAACCCGGATGAAGCATTAATTGAGCCCGCTGCCCGCTATTTTGCACAGCTTGCGGAAAAAGCCCTGCAACACGTTTAATTCTGAAGAGGTGAATATGTCTGCAACCCGACAATTGCGGCTGGGAACCATTTTGCATGGTGCTTCCGGAAATATGTCTGCCTGGCGCCATCCGGCGGCGGTCGCCGATGCCAGCATTAATTTTGATTTTGTAAAAGCCACGGCGTTAAAAGCCGAAGAGGGGAAGCTTGATTTTTTATTCGTCGCCGACGGCCTCTATATTAACGAGAAATCCATTCCGCATTTCTTAAACCGGTTTGAGCCGTTAACGGTCTTGTCCGCACTGGCAAGTCTGACGTCGCGCCTCGGTCTGGTCGGTACCTTATCGACCTCCTACAGCGAACCGTTTACCGTGGCGCGCCAGTTTGCCAGCCTCGATCATTTGAGCAACGGACGTGCAGGCTGGAACGTGGTGACCTCACCGCTGGAGGGGTCGGCGAAAAACTTCTCGCGCGAGAAACACCCTGAACATGCGCTGCGCTACCGGATAGCGGATGAATACCTCGACGTGGTGAAAGGACTCTGGGATTCCTGGGAGGGGGATGCCTTTGTGCGCAACAAAGAGAGCGGGCAGTTCTTTGACCCGGCAAAACTGCATACGCTTGATCACCACGGCGATTTCTTCCAGGTGGCCGGTCCGCTCAATATTGGCCGCACGCCGCAGGGACGCCCGATTGTTTTTCAGGCAGGTGCATCGGATGACGGAAAAAAACTGGCTGCGAAACATGCTGACGCCATTTTTACCCATCATGAAACGTTAGAGGAAGCCAAAGCGTTTTATCGCGACGTGAAACACCAGCTTGAATCGAATGGCCGCAGGGCATCGGACTTACATATTTTTCAGGGCGTCAGCGTGATTGTTGGCAAAGACGCGGAGGACGTGGAGAACCAGTATCAGACAACCGCGGCTCTGGTGTCGATTAACGATGCCCTGAATTATCTCGGCCGTTATTTCGAACATCACGATTTCAGCCAGTACCCGCTCGACGAGCCGTTCCCGGACATCGGTGAATTAGGTAAAAACAGTTTTCGCAGCACGACCGATGAAATTAAGCGTAATGCTCGCGAACGCAACTTAACCCTGCGTCAGGTTGCACTCGAAGCGGCATCCCCGCGCCCGCGCTTTTCCGGTACGCCGGAGGAGGTGGCAGACGGTCTGCAGGGCTGGTTTGAGGCATTCGCCGCGGACGGTTTCATTATTCAGGGTGGAACGCCGGACACGTTCCCGCGTTTTGTTGACCAGGTTGTCCCGGTGTTACAGGCCCGCGGGTTATTCCGCACCGACTATCCCGGCACTACGCTGCGCGACAGTCTGGGTTTAGACGAACCGCAAAACCAGTTCACACAACAATAATAGAGAACCTCGCTATGCAGAAATCATCGCTTATTCTGGCGCTTGCGCTGGCCTTTTCCCCTGCCGTCTGGGCAGAGAATGTGAACATTAATGGCACTGGCGTGAGCCTGGAAGCCAACAAAACGCCCGTCAACACCGCCAAAAACAGCGACGCCATCGCGCAACTGCCGAAAGATTATCGCTTCGCCGTGCCGGGCAAATTCACCGTGGCGGTTGCCGCGCTTAACTCACCGCCGCTGACCGTTTTTTCCGACGACAATAAAACGCTGCTCGGAAGCGAGGTGGACGTTGCCCGTCTGGTGGCCGACAGCCTTGGGCTGGAGCTGAACGTGGTGCCAACCTCCTGGGAGGACTGGCCTCTCGGCGTCGCCTCCGGGAAGTACGATGCGGCGATCAGCAACATCACCGTGACCAGAGAGCGCAAAGAGAAGTTTGATTTTGCCACTTACCGTAAAGATTCCCTCGGCTTCTATGTGAAATCGACCAGCCCGATTACCTCGCTGCAGAAGGCGGAGGACATCGCCGGGCTGCGCATCATCGTAGGTTCCGGGACTAACCAGGAGGCTATCCTGCTGGCGTGGAATGCGGAGAACGTGAAGAAAGGCCTGAAGCCGTTTACCCCGATCTACACCAAAGACGATGCATCACAAACCCTGTCTCTCCAGTCAGGCCGCGCAGATGCGTTCTTTGGCCCGAACGTGACTGGCGCATGGAAAGCGGCGCTGACCGGGAAAACGAAACGGGTTGGGATTGTCGACGGCGGCTGGCCGAAGGCGGCGCACATTGCGGTGACGCTGAAAAAAGGCAGCGGCCTGGTCGAGCCGGTACAGACCGCACTTAACGGGGTCATCAAAAACGGCGATTACGACAAAGTGCTGAACCGCTGGGGGGAAGGGGTAGAACGTATCCCTCAATCAGAAGTGAACCCGGCAGGACTGGGTGACTAAGGAGGCGCTATGCGCGAGCATTTTCGGGACGTGTCACCGGAAGACGCCGATCTTCAGCCCATTATCGACGGATTATTCGGTGAATATGCCGCCCGCTATGGCGACTACTTCTCTAAAGACGCGGAAGTGGAGCTCACGGAGTGGTACCTGGCCCCGCAGGGGCTGTTTATTGTCCTTGAGCGTGACGGCGACATCATCGCCACCGGCGCGTATAAACCGTTTGATGAACGCACCGCTGAAATCAAACGAATCTGGACGCACAAGGCGCTGCGTCAACAGGGGCTGGCGGCCCGCGTCGTCCAGGAGCTGGAGCGTCGGGCGGTACAGGCCGGTTACAGCCAGATCTACCTCACCACCGGTTTTCGTCAGCCGGAAGCGGTCAGGCTGTATATCAGCCAGGGCTATCAGCCGCAGTTTGATCTGAACCGCGATCCGGAAGAGTACAGCCAGCCGCCGTTCGATGGCCGGCTGCGTTTCACCAAAACGCTGATCAGTGAAGCGTTCAGTAAAACAGCATGAGGAATGACAATGAGCAACATTGAAACCATTAAGGTGGTCCCGGCGCGTTATCCGCTGCGGACTGTCGGTGCCGTGGTGGCGCTGTTTGTGCTTGCGGTGGTCATTCAGTCCGTGGCCTTTAACCCGCGCTGGGAGTGGTCTGTTTTTGCCCGCTGGTTCTTTGATCCGGTTATCCTTGAAGGCGTAGGGCAGACATTGTTGTTGACCCTGATCGGCACTGCGCTAAGCGTGGTCATTGGCGGCCTGCTGGCGCTGGCGAGGCTCTCTTCATCCTGGCTGCTGAGCAGCCTGGCCTGGGGGTATATCTGGCTGTTTCGTTCGTTGCCGCTGATTGTGGTTCTGATCATTCTCTATAACTTTTCCTATCTCTACGACACGCTCTCGCTCGGCGTACCCTTCACCGCCATTACCTGGGGTCGTTTCGAAACCATCAACGTGCTGGGACAGTTTTCCACCGCCGTGGTGGGACTGACGCTGGTTCAGAGCGCGTATACCGCCGAGATCATTCGCGGCGGTTTTCTGGGTGTGGATCATGGTCAGTATGAAGCGGCGGCGGCACTCGGTCTGCCAGCCTGGCGTCGTACGGTGCGTATCATTTTGCCGCAGGCGCTACGCACGATTTTGCCGTCCGGATTTAATGAAATTATCAGTCTCGCGAAAGGCACGGCGATGGTGTATGTCCTGGCGATGCCGGAACTCTTCTATACCATTCAGATGATCTATAACCGCACGCAGGAGGTTATCCCGCTGCTGATGGTCGGTGCGGTCTGGTATCTGGTGATTACCACCGTGTTGTCTGCCATTCAGCATGTTGTGGAGCGCGGGCTTGCCCGCAGCGAACGTCGTTCAGCCGTTAATCAAAACCGGGTAGCCAGTCGCGTCCGTTCCGTATCCACCGCATCAGTACAGGAGCCCATCCATGCAAACCTCTCCTGAAGGGCATATTTCGATTACCGGCGTCAGTAAGTTTTTTGGCCGCCATAAAGCGCTTGATAACGTCTCGCTGGAGATCCCGCCCGGATCGGTAACGGTGATCCTCGGGCCTTCCGGATCGGGTAAATCGACGCTTCTGCGCACCATTAACCATCTGGAACGCGTCGACGAAGGGTTTATCCAGATTGACGGTGATTACATCGGTTACCGCCGTCAGGGTGACAAACTCTACGAGCTGAAAGAGAAAGAGATCCTCAAACAGCGCGTCAATGTGGGCTATGTCTTCCAGAACTTTAATCTCTTTCCGCATCTCACAGTGCTGGAAAACCTGATTGAAGCGCCCATCGCCCATAAAAAACTGAGTAAGAAAGAAGCCGTTGAAAGGGCATACAGCCTGCTGGATGTGGTCGGGCTGCGCGATAAAGCCGACGCCTGGTCGCGCCATCTCTCCGGGGGCCAACAGCAGCGTATTGCCATTGCCCGCGCACTGGCGTTACGTCCCCGGGTAATGCTGTTTGATGAGCCCACTTCAGCGCTCGACCCGGAACTGGTTGGCGAAGTGCTGGATGTGATTAAAAAGCTCGCCCGCTCGGGTACCACGCTGGTGGTGGTCACCCACGAGATCGGCTTTGCCCGGGAAGTGGCGGATCAGGTGGTCTTTATGGTCGACGGCAAAATTGTGGAGCAGGGCAGCAGTGACGACGTATTAACCCGTCCGTCGCACCCGCGAACGCGCCAGTTCCTGTCAAAAGTGCTGTAAGGAGTGCAGATGAAATATGCTTTTCTGGCCGGTCTGGCTTTTACGACCGCGAGCCATGCGGGTATCGATTTACACGCCAACGAGCAACCGCTGCCGGTGACGGTAGATCGGCAGGCCGTCGCGAAGATCCCCGCGAACTATAAATTTGTTGAGCCGGGCACGCTCACGGTAGCGATCTCAGCGCTCAACTCTCCACCGCTGGCGCTGCTTGCCAGCGATAACAGGACGCGGATTGGCAGCGATCCGGATATTGCCCGCTTGCTGGCGGGCAGTCTGGGGTTAAAGCTGAAGCTGGTTCCCACGGCCTGGGAAGACTGGCCGCTGGGGATCAGCTCCGGACGCTATGACGTGGCGCTGGTGAATATTGCGGTGACCGAACAGCGAAAAGAGAAATTTGATTTTGCGACCTATCGCGTCGACTCACTGGCGTTTTCCGTGAAATCCACCAGCGCGGTCCAGGCGATTAACAGCGCAAAAGATCTGGCAGGCAAAAAGGTGATAGTCGGTTCCGGGACCAATCAGGAGCGCATTCTGCTGGGCTGGAATGAAGAGAACAAAAAAGCCGGTCGTGAGCCTGCGCTGCCGGTCTATCTGACCGATGATGCTTCCGGCAACCTCTATATTCAGTCCGGCAGGGCGGATGTGTTCTTCGGGCCTCAATCCGTATCCGCCTATAAAGCGGCGTTGACCGGCAAAACGCGCGTAGTGGGGCTCGGGCCGAAGAGAGCCTATGTCGCCACGACGACCAAAAAGGGCAATGGGCTGGTTTATGCTTTGCAGGCTGCGCTGGAGGGCGCTATTACGCGTGGAGAGTACCAGCGGGTGCTGGCACGCTGGGGAGAAGAGGGCGAAGCGGTGACGCAATCCGACGTGAACCCGCCTGGGATAACCTATTAGTCATGTCTACACTTAGGGTTTTCATCCCGGAGGGGGCAACATGATTAAACTCTATGGCGTACCCGGCTGGGGATCGGCAATCAGTGAAGTGATGCTGACTCTGGCAGACATCCCTTATCAATTTATCAACGTGGACGGGTTTGACCAGCCCGGTCCGCAGCGTGAGTTGCTGAAAGCACGCAATCCGCTGTGTCAGGTACCCACGCTGGAACTGGAAAACGGGGCGATCATGACCGAAACGGCGGCGATTGCCCTGATGGTGCTGGACAGATGTCCCGATCTTGCACCTGCCGTCGGGCAGGCTGAGCGGCAGCAGTTTCAGCGGTTGCTCATTTGGTTTGTTGCGAACGTTTATCCCACCTTTACCTACGCTGACTACCCCGAACGCTGGGTGCCGGATGCGCCGGAGCAGTTGAAAAACAGCTGTATTGAATACCGAAAATCACTCTATCTGTGGTTTGACAGCCAGCTCAGTGCCACCCCTTTTGCGCTCGGGGAACGGCTGACGCTGCTTGACGTCTACATCACGGTTGCACGCACCTGGGGGCCTCGCCATGCATGGTTTGCGGCGAATACGCCGAAGATAACGGCGATTGCGGATACCGTGTGCCAGCTGCCGGAACTGCACAAGGTGTTAAAGGCAAACGAGATAATCTGATAACGTGGAACTCACATTCATAACTGGAAGCCTGCATATGCCACACGTAGATATCAAATGTTTTCCCCGTGATTTGAACGACGACCAAAAAACCGCGCTGGCGGCGGATATTGCCGAGGTGATTACCCGTCATCTGAACAGTAAAGATCGCTCTATTTCGGTCGCCCTGAATGAAGTGCAGGAAGCCGACTGGAAAGCGCAGGTCTGGGATACCGAAATTGAACCCAACCTGGATCACTTAATTAAGAAACCCGGCTATTCAATGTGAGAGAGGGTCGGGCGGCGCGGAGTCGCCCGACACGACACACGCGTTACTTCGTCTGCAGTAATATTGCCATCAGCCCCGGAAAGCGGGCATCAAGATCGTCTCTGCGCAGTGAAATCATATTTTCTCGCCCCTGCGGGCGCTGCCAAATCACGCCGCTGTCGCGCAAGACGCGCCAGTGATGGGTCATCGTCGATTTCACCACCTCGTCCGGGCGCAGCGCGTTACAGCTCAGTTCGCTGCCATCGGCCAGCCTGCGGATAATCGACAGCCGTAGCGGGTTACCGAGGGCAAAAAGCACATTTTCCAGCAGTATTTGTTCAGTTTCAGGGTGGTTCGGGATCATCGTTTTCCTGCGTCTGGTGTCAGATTGAGCTATATCAACAATAGGTCAACCGTAAAAAAATAGTTCGATAATACTCGTACAATAGGACTATTATAGCAAACGAACGAACACGCGACCATCCCGGTCGTCACAACGCAGTCTTAATGACTAAGGAAATATTATGCCCCGACCCATCCCTCTCGAACGTTATCGCAACATCGGTATCTCCGCGCATATCGATGCCGGTAAAACGACCACCACCGAGCGCATCCTGTTTTATACCGGTATGAGCCACAAACTGGGTGAAGTACACGATGGCGCGGCAACTACCGACTGGATGGCACAGGAGCAAGAGCGCGGGATAACCATTACCTCTGCGGCAGTCAGCTGTTTCTGGCCAGGTATGGACCGGGGCTTTGAACCGCACCGGATCAACATTATCGACACCCCGGGCCACGTGGATTTCACCATTGAGGTGGAACGTTCCATGCGTGTACTCGACGGCGCTGTCATGGTGTATGACTCCGTCGGTGGCGTGCAGCCGCAGTCGGAAACCGTCTGGCGTCAGGCGAACAAATATCATGTCCCGCGGCTGGCCTTCGTCAATAAAATGGACCGCCCGGGTGCGGACTTCTTCCGCGTCGTGCGAATGATGCAGGAGCGTCTGAAAGCGAATCCGGTCCCGATTGTTATTCCGGTGGGGGCAGAAGAACACTTCACCGGCGTGGTGGATCTCATCAAAATGCGTACCATTTTGTGGGACGATGCCACCCAGGGCATGGTGTTTACCTATGCTCCTGTGCCGGATGACGTAGTGAGTACTGCGCAGGAATGGCGTGAAAAAATGGTCTCTGCGGCGGCGGAAGCCAGCGATGAGCTGATGGATAAATACCTGGAAACGGGTGATTTAGAGGAAGCGGAAATCATCAGGGGGCTGCGTATGCGGACCATCTCCGGTGAAATCCAGCCGATGCTGTGCGGCAGTGCGTTTAAAAATAAAGGCGTGCAACGCATGCTCGATGCGGTCATTGAACTGATGCCGTCGCCTCTGGACGTGCCCGCCATTGATGGTGTGGATGAGAATGGGCAGCATGCCGAGCGTCATCCAGACGACAACGAGCCGTTCTCCGCGCTGGCCTTTAAACTGATGAGCGACCCGTACGTCGGACAGCTGACCTTTATCCGCGTTTACTCTGGCGTGCTGCGCAAAGGCGACGCGGTCTTCAACCCGGTGAAAGGGAAGAAAGAGCGCATTGGGCGCATCGTGCTGATGCATGCTAACGATCGCCACGAAGTGGATGAGCTGCGCGCGGGCGATATCGCGGCCTGCGTTGGGTTGAAAGATGTGACAACCGGTGACACGCTCACCGACCCGAATGCCGTCATCACGCTGGAGCGGATGGAGTTTCCGGACCCGGTTATCTCGCTTGCGATCGAGCCGAAAACCAAAGGCGATCAGGAGAAAATGGGCATTGCATTGCAGCGCCTGGCAGCGGAAGACCCTTCGTTTCGTCTGCACACCGATGAAGAGTCCGGCCAGACAATTATCTCCGGGATGGGTGAGTTACATCTTGAGATTATCGTTGACCGCATGCGGCGTGAGTTCGGCGTTGAGGCGAACATTGGTCGCCCACAGGTCACGTACCGTGAAACCCTGCGTAAAGCGGTGAAGGATATCGAAGGGAAATTTGTCCGACAGTCCGGCGGTAAAGGGCAGTACGGCCATGTGGTGCTCAGTCTGGCGCCGTTAGAGCCCGGCAGTGGTTTTGTATTTGAAGATGCCACCAAGGGCGGCGTTGTCCCGCGCGAGTATATTCCGTCTGTGGAGAAAGGCCTGCGCGAAGCCATGAACAGCGGTGTCCTGGCGGGGTATCCGGTTGTCGATGTGAAAGCGACCCTGACGTTTGGCTCCTATCACGAGGTCGACTCCTCGGAAATGGCGTTCCGCATGGCGGCGATCCTCGGCTTTAAAGAGGGCGCTCGCAAAGCGGACCCGGTTATTCTTGAACCGGTCATGCATGTCGAGGTGGAAACACCGGAAGAGTACGCCGGCAACATTATGGGCGATCTCTCTTCCCGCCGCGGCATGGTGCAGGGAATGGAAGAGCAGTACGGTAGCCAGATTATTCGCGCGGATGTGCCGCTGGCGGAGATGTTTGGCTATGCCACGACGCTGCGTTCGATGTCGCAAGGCCGCGCGACCTACACGATGGAATTCCATCATTTCGCGGAAGCACCGCGTAATGTTGCGGATGAAATTATTGCACGGCGCGCGAAGTAATTTAAAAGCCCTTTCCCTCGCGGAGAGGGCTTTTTTTATAGGCTATTTTTCCAGCGCCTTTACCATTTTCCCACTGGTCACAAACGTCCCGGCCCCCAGATGATGCAGGGTATTCAGCTTATCGCCGTCAAACTGCCAGCGTCCGGCGACAAACGCGCGTTCATCTGCGGCTGCCGAAACAACCTCACCAAACAGCGTGTCGTATTTTTCTGCGGCTGCGGTAACCGGGAGTAAACGACACTCCATCCACGCCAGGCATTTCTCTTCAATCACCGGCAGTCCGAGTACCGGACCTTGTACAACCGGGATCCCGTAGCAGTTGAACTTGTCTTCGTCGCGCCCGCTCACGCTGCCGACGGCGTAAGCCCAGTTAGCCGCTGCCACGCCGGGGATGACGATGCCGAACTTCCCACTGCGCTCAATCAGTTCGCGCGACCAGGTGCTTTTGTCCACCACAATTGCGATACGCGGTGGCTCAAACTCCACCGGCATCGACCAGGCCGCAGCCATGACGTTACGACGGTCGATAGACTCATCGCGGCTGGTAATCAGCACCGTAGGGCCATGGTTCAGCAGACGGCTGGCATGCTTTAATTCAACGGGACGAAACGCGCTCATGAACATTCCTCTCAGCAGGTATGCTGGCATTAAACGTCTGATGGGGAGCCGAAATCAAGATGCACCCGCAAAAAGCACTTTTGCGCATATGGAGGCCGGAAAATAGTTTATAAACAGGGAACATCACATCATGGAAGCGAATCATGTCCCCATTTCTGAGTGCTTATTTTGCCCGTACGGGCTGGCAACAGCCTGTTCAGGTTGACATCGACACCCTGCGGGCGCTGCATCTACACCACAACTGCGCGATCCCCTTCGAGAATATTGACGTCGTGATGCCGCGCGAAATCCATCTGGAAGATCAGTGCCTGGTCGACAAACTGGTGACGGCGCGTCGTGGAGGCTATTGCTTTGAACAGAACGGCCTCTTTGAACGCGTTTTGCGTGAAGTGGGCTTTACGGTTCGCAGCGTGCTGGGCCGCGTGGTCTTAGCCAGTCCGCCACAGATGCCGCCGCGTACGCATCGTCTGCTGCTGGTTGAACTCAACGGCGAGCGCTGGATTGCCGACGTCGGTTTTGGCGGACAGACCCTGACGGCGCCGATTCGTTTGCTCGCCAACGAGGAGCAGGAGACACCCCACGGGCTGTACCGTTTGCTGAGCGAGGGCAACGACTGGATCCTGCAGTTCAGCCACCACGATCACTGGCAGTCGATGTACCATTTTGATCTGACAACACAGTATTTCAGCGATTACGTGATGGGCAACTTCTGGTCTGCGCACTGGCCGCAATCCCATTTTCGTCACCATCTGTTGATGTGTCGCCATCTGCCTGACGGCGGAAAGCTGACCCTGACCAACTTTAACTTTACCCACTGGCAGAAGGGGCATGCGGAAGAGCAGGTCCATCTTCCCGACGCGAACGCGCTGTATCAGGTGATGCAGTCACGGTTTGGACTGGGCGTTGACGATCCAAAACACGGGTTTTCGCTGGACGCGCTGACGGCGGTGATGGCCGGGTTTGATACACATCCTCAGGCCGGGAAATAGAACGGTGGCGCTGCGCTCAGGCGTAGCGCCACCCGGCAACACTCAGCGGCGCGATCTCACCACCTGATACCTGCGTGTTAAATACTCCACCGGCGCGCTCCAGACGTGCACCAGTCGGGTGAAGGGGAAGATCAGGAAAATGGTCATGCCCAGCACCAGATGGACACGGAAGATAAACGCCACGCCCGCCAGATGTTCGGAGGAGCCACCGCGGAAGGTCACTACCGACTGCGCCCAGTCCACCAGCTTGAGCATCTCGCTGCCGTCGGGATATTTCGCGGAGAACGGAATGGTGGTGAGCCCAAGAATACACTGCACCAGCAAAATGCAGAGGATCAGGATATCTGCCGTGGAGGAGGTCGCCCGGATACGCGGGTTCGTCAGCCGGCGAATCAATAATCCCGCACCGCCCACCAGCGTGAGCACGCCGCAAACGCCACCCAGAATCATCGCCATCAGCTGTTTCTGCGACATCGGCAGAAACCACGAATAAACCCAGTGCGGCGTCAGCATCCCGAAAAGATGTCCGAAGAAGATCCCCAGGATCCCGATATGGAACAGATTCGACCACAGCACCATGCCGCGCTTATCCAGCATCTGGCTGGAGGAGGCGCGCCAGGTATACTGCCCGTAGTCATAACGAAGCCAGCTTCCCACCAGAAAAACCGTGCCGCACAGGTAGGGGTAAATATCGTAGAAAAAGACGTTCAGAAACTGGATCATTTTGGGCCTCCCGCACTGACGTCGACATACTGCGGGGCAACGTCCTGGCTAAAGCGTCGTTGATATTGCTGCATCGGTGAGGTATCACACGATGTGGCGTTGTCCTCGATGAACTTGACCTGTTCCTCTTCCCAGACGGCGTCCAGCGCCTGGCGGGTATCATCCCGTTTCTCGGTGGAAACCTGTTTCGCCACGCTGTCGCTGGTCAGACGCGTGCCTGCGAGCGTCAGGAGCGAATCGAACAGCTGATAATGCGCCACGCCGCGCTGCTTCAGGCGACCGCCTATCAGCGCCAGGATCGGCGCAACGTTGTGTAGCCCTTCGCGGGCCTCGTCGTCGGTGACGAGACTGAGATACTCCAGGTAGAGCGGCAGATAGTCCGGCAGCTCACGACAGTCCAGCTGCAGGCCGGCTTTTTCGTACTGGCTCATCAGGTCGACCATCGCCTGGCCGCGATCGCGAGATTCAGCATGAACGTGCTCAAACAGCAGCAGCGAGGTCGCACGACCCCGCTCAAACACCTCGCACCATTCGGCCTGCTTATCCAGCAGCGCGGCATCCAGATGCTGGCGGGCAAAGGGCAGTAACGCAGGGATATCCTGTTCTATCAGGGAAAGTGCCTCCTCGCGATTTTCCCATAATGTTTCATCGGGATACTCAATCAGCAGGGCGATGATTTTGAGGATCTGCATCACTCTCCCTCCCCGTGGTCGCGCACTTCGGTGATGTTGATGGCATCAATGCGGCTGCTGTTAAAAAGGTTGAATTTGGTGTCGGAACCGTGGCACCCGTCGCCAAAGGAGAAGCCGCAGCCGTTGCGTTCCGGGAAGGCGTCGCGCGCCATTTCGCGGTGGCTGGTGGGGATCACGAAACGATCTTCGTAGTTGGCAATCGCCAGATAGCGGTACATCTCTTCGACCTGCTCGACGCTAAGGCCCACTTCTTCGATGGCGCGGGTATCGGTCACGCCTTCAACGGTCTGAGAGCGTTTGTAATGACGCATGGCCATCATGCGTTTCAGGGCGCGCAGCACCGGAGCAGGATCGCCCGCGCTGAGCATGTTGGCCAGATACTGCACCGGTATGCGCAGGCTTTCGACCGCCGGTAACACGCCGTCGTTGAGCGGCAGGCCGCCTGCATCTGCGTAAGACTGGATCGGTGACAGCGGCGGAACGTACCAGACCATCGGCAGGGTGCGGTATTCCGGATGCAGCGGCAGGGCCAGCTTCCAGTCCATCGCCATCTTGTAAACCGGGGAACGCTGGGCGGCGTCAATCACGTTCTGCGGAATACCTTGCTTGAAGGCTTCTTCAATGACCGCCGGGTCATGCGGATCAAGGAATACGTCACACTGGCGTTCATAGAGGTCAGTTTCATGTTCGGTGCTGGCCGCTTCTTCAATGCGATCCGCGTCATACAGCAGCACGCCCAGATAGCGAATACGCCCGACGCAGGTCTCCGAACAAACGGTTGGCTGGCCGGATTCAATGCGCGGGTAGCAGAAGATGCATTTCTCCGACTTTCCGCTTTTCCAGTTGAAGTAGATTTTCTTGTACGGGCAACCGCTGATGCACATGCGCCAGCCACGGCATTTGTCCTGGTCAATCAGCACAATGCCGTCTTCTTCACGCTTGTAGATGGCACCGCTCGGGCAGGTGGCCACGCAGCTCGGGTTCAGGCAGTGTTCACACAGGCGCGGCAGGTACATCATGAAGGTGTTTTCAAACTGGCCGTACATCTCCTTCTGGATCTTGTCGAAGTTGCGGTCGCGGGCGCGTTTTTCGAACTCGCCGCCAAGCAGTTCTTCCCAGTTCGGGCCGCCAACAATTTTGTCCATCCGTTTGCCGCTAATCAGCGAGCGCGGGCGGGCCGTCGGGAGGTGATCGCCTTGTGGTGCACGGTGCAGATCCTGGTAATCAAACGTGAAGGGCTCGTAGTAATCATCAATGCCGGGCAGGGACGGGTTGGCAAAGATTTTTGACAGCACGCCCACGCGCCCGCCGAGACGCGGCGTCAGCTTGCCGGTGATCCCGCGTACCCAACCGCCTTGCCACTCCTCCTGATCTTCCCAGTTTTTCGGGTAGCCAATCCCCGGTTTGGTTTCGACGTTGTTGAACCACGCATATTCCATACCTTCACGCCCGGTCCAGACGTTTTTACAGGTGACCGAGCAGGTGTGACAGCCAATGCATTTGTCGAGATTCAGCACCATTCCAACCTGTGAGCGTATTTTCATTTTTTCGCCTCCTGTACCTGATCCCGACCTTCGCCATCCAGCCAGTTAATGTTTTTCATTTTGCGGATCATGATGAACTCGTCGCGGTTAGAGCCGACGGTGCCGTAATAGTTGAAGCTGTACGCCAACTGGGCGTAGCCGCCAATCATGTGTGTCGGTTTGGGACAGACGCGCGTCACCGAGTTATGGATCCCGCCGCGACGACCGGTGACTTCTGAACCCGGAATATTCAGGATACGTTCCTGCGCGTGGTACATCATGGTCATGCCCGGCGGGACGCGCTGGCTCACCACTGCCCGGGCGGTCAGGGCCCCGTTGGCGTTGAAGGCTTCGATCCAGTCGTTGTCTTCAATGCCTAACTCTCTGGCATCGGTTTCGCTGATCCAGACGATAGGCCCCCCGCGTGACAGCGTCTGCATCAGCAGGTTTTCACTGTAGGTCGAGTGAATGCCCCATTTCTGGTGTGGCGTCAGGAAGTTCAGCGCCTTCTCAGGAAAGCCGTTCGGCGGGATTTCGCGCATATGGCTAACGCTTCGGGTATCAATCGGTGGGCGATAGGCCACCAGACTCTCCCCGAACGCGCGCATCCACGGATGGTCCTGATACAGCTGCTGACGACCGGAAAGGGTGCGCCAGGGAATAAGCTCGTGAACGTTGGTATAACCGGCGTTATAGGAGACATGCTCGCTCTCAAGGCCCGACCAGGTGGGGCTGGAGATAATTTTCCGCGGCTGGGCCTGAATATCGCGGAAGCGGATTTTCTCATCTTCTTTGTTCAGCGCCAGATGGGTGTGATCGCGACCGGTCAGTTCGCCCAGCGCTTGCCAGGCTCGCACTGCCACCTGGCCATTCGTTTCAGGGGCGAGGGCGAGGATCACTTCAGAGGCGTCAATCGCCGTTTCAATACGCGGGCGTCCTTTTGCCGGGCCATCGAGCTTGACGTAGTTCAGCTTGCCAAGGAAATCGACCTCGCTCTGGGTATTCCATGAAATGCCTTTTCCGCCGTTGCCGAGTTTGTCCATCAGCGGGCCGAGTGATGTAAAGCGCTCGTAGGTTTCCGGATAATGTCGTTCGACCACCGCAATCGTCGGCGCCGTTTTACCCGGAATGAGATCGCATTCGCCTTTGCGCCAGTCCTGAATATCAAACGGCTGTGAAAGTTCCCCCGGGGAGTCGTGCTGCAGTGGCTGCAGTACCACGTCCGTTTCGGTGCCAAGATGACCGACGCACACCTCTGAGAAAACGTTGGCAATACCTTTGTAGATCTCCCAGTCGCTGCGGGATTCCCAGGCCGGGTCGACGGCAGCTGAAAGCGGATGAATAAACGGATGCATATCCGACGTATTCATGTCGTCTTTTTCATACCATGTCGCGGTGGGCAGCACGATATCGGAGAACAGGCAGGTGCTGGACATGCGGAAATCGAGCGTCACCAGCAGGTCAAGCTTGCCCTCGATGGCCTGAGTTTGCCACTCCACCTCTTCGGGCTTAACGTCATCCGTCGACCCTAAATCTTCGCCCTGGATGCCGCTTTCGGTACCGAGCAGGTATTTGAGCATGTACTCGTGACCTTTCCCCGAAGAGCCGAGCAGGTTAGACCGCCAGACAAACAGATTGCGCGGGTGGTTTTTACCGTTGTCAGGCTGTTCGCAGGCGAAACGTATATCGCCCGATTTTAATGCCTGCACGGTGTACTCCTGCGGGGTCATGCCGGCGGCGTCGGCCCGGGCTTTAATGTGCAACGGATTGAGGTTTAGCTGCGGTGCCGAGGGAAGCCAGCCCATACGCTCTGCCCGGACGTTAAAATCGATCAGGTGACCGGTGAATTTTGTCGCGTCCGCCAGCGGAGAGAGTAACTCCTGCGCGGTCAGTTTCTCATAACGCCACTGGCAGGCGTGGTTGTAGAAGTACGACGTACTGTTCATCTGGCGCGGGGGACGGTTCCAGTCCAGCGCAAACGCCAGCGGCAGCCAGCCGGTTTGCGGACGCAACTTCTCCTGACCCACATAGTGTGACCAGCCGCCGCCGCTTTGACCCACGCAGCCGCAGAACACCAGCATGTTGATCATCCCGCGGTAGTTCATGTCCATGTGGTACCAGTGGTTCACCCCGGCACCGAGGATAATCATCGACCGGCCGTGCGTTTTGTGTGCCGTGTCGGCAAACTCACGGGCAATTTTCTCTATCAGGTAAGCCGGGACGCCGGTGATCTGCTCGCCCCAGGCGGGAGTATAAGCTTTGATCTGGTCATAGCTGCCCGCCGCGTTGCTGTCTTCCAGACCACGATCGAGGCCGTAGTTAGCGAGAATCAGATCGTAGACGCTGACCACCCGTTTCTGGCTGCCATCGGCCAGCGTCAGGGTTTTACTCGGTACACGGCGCGTCAGGACCGGCTCCTGCTTGACGCTACGGAAGTGTGGATTTTCATTGCCGCCAAAATAGGGGAATGCCACCTCTGCCACGCTGTCGTGGGTAATCAGCAGCGAGAGGGTGAGCTCAGTTTCATGATCTGCCGCCAGCGGCGCCAGGTTCCATTTGCCTTTTTCGCCCCAGCGGAAACCAATGGACCCGTTCGGCACCACCAGATCGCCGGCGATATCAAAGGCGACGGTTTTCCACTCAGCATTATTGGCTTCACCCAGCCCGTCCGTGAGATCAGAGGCCCGAAGCATCCGCCCCGGCACCACGCGGCCATCGGCCTGTTCATCCAGCAGCACCAGCATCGGCATGTCGGTGTAGCGGCGGCAGTAGTTGAGGAAGTACTCGCTGGGGTTGTCGAGATGGAACTCTTTAAGGATCACGTGGCCCATGGCCATCGCCAGCGCGCTGTCGGTGCCTTGCTTGGGTGCCAGCCACTGATCGCTCAGTTTGGCGACCTCGGAGAAGTCCGGGGTGATGGCCACGGTTTTGGTGCCTTTGTAGCGGACCTCGGTAAAGAAGTGGGCATCTGGCGTACGCGTCTGCGGAACGTTAGACCCCCAGGCAATGATATAGCTGGAGTTATACCAGTCTGCGGATTCCGGCACGTCGGTCTGCTCGCCCCACGTCATGGGCGAGGCGGGCGGCAAATCACAATACCAGTCATAAAAGCTGAGACAGGTGCCGCCCAGCAGAGAGAGATAACGCGTCCCGGCGGCATACGAGACCATCGACATCGCCGGAATCGGTGAAAAACCGGCCACGCGATCGGGGCCGTAATGTTTAATGGTCCAGACGTTGGCGGCAGCAATCAGCTGGTTTAGCTCTTTCCAGCTGGAGCGGATAAATCCGCCGTGTCCGCGTGCCTGCTTGTAGCTCCGGCTCTTCTGCGGATCGTTCTGAATGGCATCCCAGGCCAGCACCGGATCGCTGTGTTGCGCCAGCGCGTCACGCCACAGTTCGATCAGCGTGCGGCGCACCAGCGGGTATTTCAGCCGGTTAGCGCTGTATAGGTACCAGGAATAACTTGCACCGCGCGGGCAGCCGCGCGGCTCGTGGTTAGGCAGGTCGGGGCGGGTACGCGGGTAGTCGGTCTGCTGGGTTTCCCAGGTAACCAGGCCGTTTTTGACGTAGATTTTCCAGCTACAGGAGCCCGTGCAGTTCACGCCGTGGGTGGACCGCACAATCTTGTCGAACTGCCATCGCTGTCGGTAGCTGTCCTCCCAGTCACGGTTGGTGTTGTACACCTGCCCGTGTCCATTGGCGAAGCTGTCGCCTTTTTGTTTGAAATAGCGAAAGCGATCCAACAGTTTACTCATGACATGTCTCCTGCTTCGATAGCCTTTTCGGAGAGGGCTGCCCACTCTCAGGCGAATGTGTAATTGTTATTGTTATTGTTGTGAAGATTTGCGGCCATAAACCAGCCAGGTCACCAGGACGCAGACGATGTAAAACACGAGGAAAACTTTCATGGCACCCACAGGCGAGCCGGTCATGGCCAGCGACGTGCCGAAGGCTTTCGGAATGAAGAACCCGCCGACGGCACCGATGGCGGAGATAAAGCCCAGCGCTGCCGCGGTTTCGGTCACTGCTTCATGCTGCGCCTGCTCGTCACTTCCCCCTTGTTGCTTCACGCGGGTGAGGGTGATTTGGCGGAAAATGATGGCAATCATCTGAAACGTTGACCCGCTGCCCAGTCCGGCGGTGAGGAACAGGCCCATAAAGACCAGATAGAAGGCGAGAAAACTGCCCGACCCGGAACCGGGAAGCGTCAGGAAAAGCAGGGCGCTGAAAAGCGCCATAAAGACGAAGTTAATCAGGGTGACGCGTACGCCGCCGAGTCTGTCTGAGATCATCCCGCCCGCAGAACGGGCCAGCGCGCCAATCAGTGGGCCAAAGAAAGCCAGATGGAGGATATTGACGTCAGGAAACTGGGTTTTCGACAGCATGGCGAAGCCTGCTGAAAAACCGATAAACGAACCGAAGGTTGCCAGGTAGAGGAGGCTCAGGAGCCACAGGTGAAAACGTTTTAACACCGGTAGCTGGCTGGCAATCGTGGCCTTAGAGCTCGCGATGTCATTCATGCCGAAAAACGCCGCAATCGTGGCCAGCAAAAGAAGGGGCGCCCAAATCCACGCGGCATTGGCCAGCCACATCGTTGAGCCGTCATCCTGCGGCACGCCGTTTACGCCGAGAAAGGTGAACATGGGCAGGAAGATCACCAGCGGCGCGACCAGCTGCATTACGCTCACGCCCAGATTCCCCAGCCCGCCGTTAATCCCCAGGGCGCTACCCTGTTTCGTTTTCGGGAAGAAGAAGCTGATATTGCCCATGCTGGAGGCGAAGTTAGCGCCGGCAAAACCACACAGCAGCGCGATGACGATAAAGATCCAGTAGGGAGTGGCAGTGTCCTGAATCGCGATCCCCAACCAGACGCACGGAACAATCAGGATCACCGTGCTTAACACCGTCCAGTAGCGTCCACCAAAGAGAGGAACCATAAACGAGTAGGGGACGCGCAATATCGCACCGGACAGGGAGGGTAAGGCTGTTAGCATAAAAAGCTGGTCGGTGGAAAAATTAAATCCAACTTTATTCAGATTGACCGCAATGGCACTAAATAACATCCATACGCAAAACGCTAATAACAGGCAAGCCACAGAAATTAAAAGATTTCTTCGGGCAATATGTTTTCCTTTATTTTCCCAGAATTGCGCGTTTTCGGGTTTCCAGTTGCTCAGCAGATAAGGATTATTCTTCTCACTTTGTTGTGACATGTCGCCCTCTTGCTTAACCATAAAAAGAAAAAATGGAGTAAAAACAGGTGGATGTCTGACAGTGTGTTTCTGGAATTATTGGATGGTTTGGGATACATCTGAAAGGATAGATAAAAAAGCGAATCCCTGAGCCGGGACGGGAAATAAGGGTTCGCTTAATGTGTTACGAATTGTAAGTGAGGGCTGTTAATACTCATAAGTGAGTATTAACACAATTCCAGAGAGATTAATTTATCAAGATGGTTATTAAAGGCAGCGTCGTCCATCTCTGGGATATCTAATATATAAATGCCGTCCAGGCCACACACCAGACCAATTAAACGCCAGGCAATATTTTCTGGCCGATCTCCCGGGGTAAAATCTCCCGCGTCAGTGCCTGCTTTGATAAGGGCGACGGTCTCCTGGTGCCACATCTCCATGGTCAGTACATATGCACCCCTGATGTCCGTATCCCGGCTTGCCAGGATCTGCGCCTCACGCCACAGGCGAATATAGGGCTCAAATCGGCCATCATCGCTGCCGAGCATGGCATGCAGCTGCTGTCGCCAGCTGGCCTGCTTGCCGACCACATCCGCATCCAGCAGTTCACGGATCAACCGCACAAAAGCCAGCGATTTTAGCTCCCCGCCAGAGGTGAAATGATGGTGGACCTGTCCGGTGGCGACGCCGGCTTCGGCGGCAATTCGCCGTACCGTCATTGCGGAAAGTCCGTCAGAGAGCGCCACGCGCATAGCGGCCTGTAAAATCTCTTCCCGCCTTTCATCCTTGCTCAGATATCGCATTTTCACTCACTCTTAATGGGACTGAAACAAGTGTAACAAAAAGCTGGACACTCGTTCAACTTTACGTAGGATCGCAAGCTGGACATGTGTCCATGATTTAAAAGAAAAGGAAATTTATGTTTCGTCAGTGGTTAGCGTTAGTCATTATCGTGCTGGTGTATATCCCGGTGGCGATCGACGCGACGGTACTGCACGTAGCGGCGCCGACGTTGAGTATGACGCTGGGTGCCAGCGGTAACGAATTATTGTGGATCATCGATATATACTCGCTGGTGATGGCGGGGATGGTGCTGCCGATGGGCGCGCTGGGTGACCGCATTGGTTTTAAACGGTTGTTGATAATTGGCAGTACGCTGTTTGGCTTGTCATCGCTGGCAGCTGCATTTGCGCCTTCAGCAGGATGGCTGATTGCTGCCCGCGCCTCGCTGGCGATTGGGGCGGCGATGATCATCCCGGCCACGCTTGCGGGGATCCGCACGTTGTTCGTTAATGCGCGCGATCGCAACATCGCGCTTGGGGTCTGGGCCGCCGTCGGTTCAGGCGGTGCGGCGTTTGGTCCGTTGATTGGCGGTATGTTGCTGGAGCATTTTTACTGGGGATCGGTCTTTTTGATCAACGTGCCGATCGTGGTCATCGTTGTTTCCCTTGCCGCGCGTCTGGTGCCTCGTCAACAGGGACGCCCGGAACAGCCGCTGAATATTGCCCATGCAGTCATGCTGATTGTGGCGATATTGCTGCTGGTCTACAGCGCGAAAACCGCGCTCAAAGGGGTGCTTTCTCCGTGGCTGGTGGCAATGACGCTGCTCACCGGAGCGGTGATGCTGATGATCTTTGTGCGGATCCAGCTTCGCGCCCGCGTGCCGATGATCGACATGCGTCTGTTCTGTCATCGCATTATTTTAAGCGGTGTCGTGATGGCGATGACCGCCATGATCGCGCTCGTGGGGTTTGAGCTATTGATGGCCCAGGAGCTGCAGTTTGTGCATGGCTTTACGCCGTTCGAAGCGGGGATGTTTATGCTGCCGCTGATGGTCGCCAGCGGGTTTAGCGGGCCGATTGCCGGTGTGCTGGTCGGTCGTCTGGGGCTGCGCCTGGTGGCAGCAGGCGGAATGGGGTTGAGTGCCGTCAGCTTTATCGGTCTGTCGATGCTCGACTTCAGCACGCAGCACTGGCAGGCATGGAGTCTGATGGTGCTGCTGGGCTTCAGTGCCGCCAGTGCGCTACTGGCCTCAACCTCGGCAATTATGGCGGCCGCGCCAAAAGAGAAAGCGGCTGCCGCAGGGGCGATTGAAACCATGTCCTATGAGCTGGGCGCAGGGTTGGGCATTGCCATTTTTGGTCTGCTGTTAACCCGCAGCTTCTCGGCGTCAATTGTCCTGCCGCAGGGACTGAGCGCGACGCTGGCCGATAAGGCCTCGTCATCGATTGGCGAAGCGGTGAACGTGGCGCAGAGCCTGACTCCAGGGCTGGCGGAGTCGTTAATTGCGGCGGCAAAAACGGCCTTTATCACGTCACACAGCGTGGCGTTAGGCAGTGCCGGCGCAATGTTACTGGTGCTGGCGGTCGGGATTTGGTTTAGCCTGGCAAACGTACCGAAACAGTAAAAAACAGGCCCGGTGGTGCAATGCTAACCGGGCAACCCTCAGTGTGCGTCATGGGGAGTCAGCAGGCAGCGCTTGTCGTGTGCTTCAATTTCGGTGCCGCTAAAGCGCGCGTATTGCCCGGTCAGGCCGAAGAATGCGGGTTGCGTTTCTGTATAGATTTCAGCGGCAAGTATCAGACGGCGACGTTCGTCTTCGCTCATCTCAAGCTGCGTCCAGGGAATGAAATAGCGCGTCGTTGAGCGTGCGGTCAGTGTGAACCACAGCGGGCAACCGCATCCGGGACAAAACCAGCGTTCGCCGCGCGCAGATGACGTGAAATGAGAAGGGGCTATCGACTCTTCTTCCACAAGCGGTTGACCCTGCGCTTCCAGATACATGGCCATTCCCCCCGACCATTTCTGGCACTGGGTACAGTGGCAGGCATAGACGTCGAAGTTGTTGAGGGAAACGCTGAATTGGCTCATCCCACACAGGCAGCGTCCTTTGAAAATATGCATGGCGTGCTCCTTTATTACGCCAGTCAAACCGAATAAAAAAAGCCAGCCACGAAGGCTGGCTTTTTTATACTAACAAATCTTAGAACTGGTAGGTCAGACCAACAGCAACGATGTTGTCGGTAGAAACGCCAGCTGCTTTAGTGAAGCTGCTGTCGTCAACCAGGTTGATTTTGTAATCAACGTAGGTAGACATGTTTTTGTTGAAGTAGTAGCTCGCGCCAACGTCAACGTATTCAACCAGATCCTGGTCGCCGTAAGTACCAATGTCTTTACCTTTGGATTTCAGGTAAGCAATGGATGGACGCAGACCGAAGTCGAACTGGTACTGAGCAACCACTTCGAAGTTCTGCGCTTTGTTAGCGATGAAACCGCTACCGAAGTTGGTCATGTTACGGGTTTCAGAGTAGGTGGTTGCCAGGTAGATGTTGTTGGCATCGTACTTCAGACCCGCAGCCCATACTTCCGCGTTTTCGCCGCCTGCATTCAGATTGCTTGCAGCAGCAACCTGACGGTCAGTACGGTCAGATTTCGCGTAGGTAGCACCTACACCGAAGCCTTCGAATTCATAAGTAGAAGACAGACCCCAGCCGTCACCGTTCGCTTCGGTGATGTCGCTACGGTCGTTTTTACCCTGGTACTGAGCAGCCACGTTCAGGCCATCAACCAGACCGAAGAAGTCGGTGTTACGGTAAGTTGCAACGCCAGTCGTACGGCCAGTCATAAAGCCATCAGTCTGAGTCCAGGTATCACCACCGAATTCTGGCAGAACGTCAGTCCATGCGCCGATGTCGTAAGCAACACCGTAGTTACGACCGTAGTCGAAAGAACCGAATTCGTTGAATTTCAGGCCCGCGAATGCCAGACGGGTTTTGTTGCCGTCAGAACCCTGAGATTCAGAGCGGTTGCCTTTGAACTCGTATTCCCACTGGCCGTAACCGGTCATCTGGTCGTTGATCTGAGTTTCACCTTTGAAGCCCAGACGAACATAGGTTTTGTCGCCGTCGTTGCCAGCGTCATCAGAGAAATAGTGCAGACCTGTTACTTTGCCGTACAGATCCAGTTTGTTACCGTCTTTGTTAAAAACTTCAGCCGCGTTTACAACGCCTGCTGCCAACATGGAAGTCACTGCCACTGCAACTAATTTAAGTTTCATCTTAAATATTCCTTATAATTTTCTTCAGTATTTCCTGAGCCACTTTGAACGATTTCTAAACGAGGCTAATCATCAATGGCATGCTATTTTTAAGAATCTTGTAGTAGGGTTTCAATAATAAGTTTCAAAATATTAGCAATAATTTCAATTAGTGTGATCCGGATCGGATAAATTGCGGCTGTAACGAATGAGATGGTGGGGATTTGTGCATTTTTTGATGAATTATTCAACAAAACCATTGGCCGCAATATAGTTTTCGGCCGTTTTAGTTTCTTTTGTTAATTGTCGGTATTTTCTGTCTTTTTGCTCGTTTGATATAAATTCCAGTTGTTTAAAATCAATGGGTTAACTATTCCATTGTACGGGATAATCGTTGTTGGACATGAAACGCACAGAAACACACTATTGCACTTTGTGCTATATACATTGTTAATATTCGCAAGGGATTAATAACGTAACGGTGTCAAGTTATGTCAATAAAAGACGACGGAGATTTACGAAAGGGCGGTAATATAAACAGAATCTAAACGGCTTTTCTAACGCGCCGATCATTATTTTGACGCGCGATCACATATTAAATTTATGTTAATTCCCGCCGGGCGATTATGGACCCGGCAGAAGATAGCGATATTATTTTCGCGTGGCGTACCAGCACAACAATGACCCGGCACAAACCATTAATGCGCCTTGCCAGAAAGAAAACGAGAGGGGGGAATTCAGCAATACGGCAGCAAGTGCTGCTGAGAGTACAGGCGTGAAATAGGATACCGCTGCGAGTACCGTGACGTTGCCATGAAGAATACCGATATTCCATGCCGCATAGCCAAACCCCAGTGCGACGCTGCACATGATGAGCTTCACGACCACCGGGAGAGTAAACACCATTTGCGGCTGTTCGCTGAACGCATATTTCACCCACAGACTGAGCGCGGTGAGCAGCACGAAAAGCGTTATCCCGTTTTGCCCGTTGGCAAACTTACTGGTGACGGTGCAGTAAGCCGCCCAGATAAAAGCCCCGGCGAACGCCAGCGCGTAGCTGAGCGGGCTTGAGATGACATTACGCATGATGTCATCAAGATGTAGCCCTTGTTCTCCGCCTAATACCCAACAGACGCCCAACAATGAGACGGCTAAGCCCGGGATCACCCACAGGGTGGACCGTTGGCCGTTAAATAAAATGGCAAACACAATCGTCAGGCTTGGCCAGAGATAATTGACCATTCCCACTTCGATAGCCTGGGAGCGCGTTGCGGCATAGCCTAACGACAGGGCGAGGCAAATTTCATAGCTGACAAACAGCACGCTGCCGGCAATAAGATACCGGGGTGAAAACCGTCTGATATCAGGAAATCCTACCGTCACCAGGCACAGTAATCCGCTGAGGGTGTATATCATTGCGGCGCCTCCCACCGGTCCCAGCCCCTCACTGACGCTACGAATGAGGCCAACCATGGTGCTCCACAACAGTATCGCCGCCAGTCCCGTGAGCGTTGCTCTCTTTCTGTCCATAACCCTGCCACCGCTATAAAAATCAAAGGAAAAATTTATAGCATTAATCTTCCTGCCATCGCGAATTATTCTCTTAAGTCTTTAATCAAAAAGAGGTATTTAAATTCCGTGGGGGTGACTATTAAGGGGGTGAAGACAAGTGACCTTGATTTGACGCAAAAAAATCAGGGGCTTTACTGCTAGTTTGCGGCGCGAAGTCTTATATGAAAACGAGGACAACAATGGACGTCAGCCGCAGACAATTTTTTAAAATCTGCGCGGGCGGTATGGCCGGAACAACAGCCGCAATGCTGGGATTTGCACCCAAAATGGCGCTGGCTCAGGCACGCAACTATAAACTGCTGCGCGCTAAAGAGATCCGTAACACCTGCACATACTGTTCCGTAGGTTGTGGGCTTTTAATGTATAGCCTGGGCGATGGTGCGAAGAACGCCAAAGAAGCGATTTATCATATTGAAGGGGACCCGGATCATCCGGTGAGCCGTGGCGCACTTTGTCCGAAAGGGGCGGGTCTGCTGGATTATGTCCACAGCGAAAACCGTCTGCGCTATCCGGAATACCGTGCGCCAGGATCTGACAAATGGCAGCGTATCTCCTGGGATGAGGCGTTTTCCCGAATCGCAAAACTGATGAAAGCTGACCGCGACGCCAACTTTATCGAAAAGAACGCGCAGGGCGTTACGGTGAACCGCTGGCTGTCGACCGGCATGCTGTGCGCGTCCGCGGCAAGTAATGAAACCGGCATGCTGACGCAAAAATTTGTGCGTTCCCTCGGCATGCTGGCGGTAGATAACCAGGCGCGCGTCTGACACGGACCAACGGTAGCAAGTCTTGCTCCAACATTTGGTCGCGGTGCGATGACCAACCACTGGGTTGATATTAAAAACGCCAACGTCGTGATGGTGATGGGCGGTAATGCCGCTGAAGCCCATCCGGTGGGTTTCCGCTGGGCGATGGAAGCGAAAAACAATAACGATGCGACGCTGATCGTTGTCGATCCGCGCTTTACACGTACGGCATCGGTGGCGGATATCTATGCGCCTATTCGCTCCGGTACGGACATTACGTTCCTCTCGGGCGTTCTGCTGTACCTGATTGAAAACAATAAAATTAACGCTGAATACGTTAAGCATTACACCAATGCCAGCCTCCTGGTACGGGATGATTTTGCCTTTGAAGAGGGGTTGTTCAGCGGTTATGACGCGGAAAAACGGCAGTACGATAAATCGTCCTGGAACTACCAGTTCGATGAAAACGGCTACGCCAGACGCGATGAGACCCTGAGCCATCCGCGCTGCGTATGGAATTTGCTGAAACAGCATGTTTCCCGCTATACGCCGGACGTCGTGGAGAATATCTGCGGTACGCCAAAAGCAGATTTCCTCAAGGTGTGTGATGTACTGGCCTCTACCAGCGCCGCCGACAGAACCACGACGTTCCTGTATGCACTCGGCTGGACGCAGCATACCGTCGGTGCGCAAAACATCCGCACCATGGCAATGATCCAGCTGTTGCTCGGAAACATGGGGATGGCCGGCGGCGGCGTGAACGCCCTGCGCGGACACTCCAACATTCAGGGCTTGACCGATCTGGGCCTGCTGTCGACCAGCCTGTCAGGCTATCTGACGTTGCCGTCTGAAAAGCAGACTGATTTGCACAGCTATCTGGCGGCCAACACGCCAAAAGCGACGCGTGCCGATCAGGTGAACTACTGGAGTAACTATCCGAAGTTCTTCGTCAGCCTGATGAAGTCGTTCTATGGCGATGCCGCGCAGAAGGAAAACGACTGGGGCTTCGAGTGGTTGCCGAAATGGGACCAGGCCTACGACGTCATTAAGTATTTCAACATGATGGATAAGGGCAACGTTACGGGCTACATCTGCCAGGGCTTTAACCCGGTGGCGTCTTTCCCGGACAAAAACAAGGTCGTTCGCAGCCTGAGCAAACTGAAATACATGGTGGTTATCGATCCGCTGGTGACCGAGACCTCCAACTTCTGGCAGAACCACGGCGAGATGAACGACGTCGATCCTGCATCGATTCAGACCGAAGTGTTCCGCCTGCCGTCCACCTGTTTTGCAGAAGAAGACGGGTCGATTGCCAACTCCGGCCGCTGGCTGCAGTGGCACTGGAAAGGCCAGGATGCACCGGGTGAAGCGCGTAACGACGGCGAAATCCTGGCCGGGATTTACCATCGTCTGCGTGAAATGTATCGCACCGAAGGCGGAAAAGGCGCTGAACCGCTGCTGAGGATGAGCTGGAATTACAAACAGCCGGACCATCCTGAATCCGAAGAGGTCGCCAAAGAGAATAACGGCGTTGCGCTGGCGGATCTGTATGACGCGAACGGCACGCTGCTGGCGAAGAAAGGTCAGTTGCTCAACAGCTTCGCGCTGCTGCGGGATGACGGCACGACCGCGTCGTCATGCTGGATCTACACCGGCTGCTGGACGGAACAGGGTAACCAGATGGCGAACCGCGATAACGCCGACCCGTCAGGGCTGGGCAATACGCTGGGCTGGGCGTGGGCATGGCCACTGAACCGTCGCGTGCTGTACAACCGTGCTTCTGCGGATATCAACGGCAAACCGTGGGATCCGAAACGGATGCTGATCGAATGGAACGGCAGCAAATGGACGGGTAACGATATTCCGGACTTCAGCACCGCCGCACCGGGCAGTGAGACCGGGCCGTTTATCATGCAGCCGGAAGGGCTGGGACGCCTGTTTGCCCTCGATAAGCTGGCGGAGGGGCCATTCCCGGAACACTACGAGCCAATGGAAACGCCGCTCGGTACCAACCCGCTGCACCCGAACGTCATATCCAGTCCGGTGGTGCGTATCTATGAAGAGGACGTCCTGCGTTTAGGCAAGAAGGACAGGTTCCCGTATGTCGGGACTACCTACCGCCTGACCGAGCATTTCCATACCTGGACCAAGCATGCACGGCTTAACGCCATTGCCCAGCCGGAACAGTTTGTGGAGATCAGCGAAACGCTGGCGAAAGCGAAGGGTATTGCCAACGGTGACCGCGTGAAGGTGAGCAGCAAGCGCGGCTTTATTCGCGCGGTTGCGGTGGTTACGCGTCGTCTGCAGGCGCTGAGCGTGCATGGTCAGCAGGTGGAAACCGTCGGTATTCCGCTGCACTGGGGCTTTGAAGGGGTGGCGCAAAAAGGCTACCTCGCCAATACCCTGACGCCAAACGTCGGCGATTCCAACTCGCAAACGCCGGAGTACAAAGCGTTTCTGGTCAACATCGAGAAAGCGTAAGGAGCGAATACATGGCAATGGAAACACAGGACATTATTAAACGCTCCGCGACCAACTCCATCACCCCCGCGCCTCGTGCGCGGGATGATAAGGCAGAAGTCGCCAAGCTTATCGATGTCACTTCCTGCGTAGGCTGTAAAGCCTGCCAGGTGGCCTGCTCGGAGTGGAACGATATCCGCGATGAAGTGGGACACTGCGTCGGGGTTTACGATAATCCGGCGGACCTGAGTGCCAAATCCTGGACGGTGATGCGTTTTAGCGAAACCGATCAGAACGGCAAGCTGGAGTGGCTGATCCGTAAAGACGGCTGTATGCACTGCGAAGATCCGGGGTGCCTGAAAGCCTGTCCGTCAGCCGGGGCCATCGTCCAGTACGCTAACGGGATTGTCGATTTCCAGCAGGATAACTGCATCGGTTGCGGCTACTGCATTGCGGGCTGTCCGTTTAATATTCCGCGCCTCAGTAAAGAGGATAACCGGGTCTACAAATGCACCCTGTGTGTCGATCGCGTGAGCGTCGGGCAGGAGCCTGCCTGCGTGAAAACCTGCCCGACCGGGGCTATCCACTTCGGGACAAAAAGAGAGATGCTGGAGGTAGCCCAGCAGCGCGTGGACAAACTGAAAGCGCGCGGTTACGCCAGTGCGGGCATTTATAACCCGCAGGGTGTGGGGGGAACGCACGTGATGTATGTTCTGCACCATAACGACCAGCCGGAGCTGTACCACAATCTGCCGAAAGATCCTGCGATCGATACCTCGATCAACCTGTGGAAAGGGGCGCTCAAACCGCTCTCTGCGGCGGGCTTTATCGCTACTTTCGCCGGGTTGATTTATCACTACATCGGTATCGGACCCAACAAAGAGGTGGATGACGACGAGGAGGAACCTCATGAGTAAGTCATGGATTGTGCGCACGAAGTTTGTCGACCGTGCCTGTCACTGGACGGTAGTGATCTGCTTCTTCCTGGTGGCGGTCTCGGGGATCTCCTTTTTCTTCCCGACGCTGCAGTGGCTGACGGAAACCTTCGGGACGCCACAGATGGGGCGTATCTTGCATCCGTTCTTCGGCGTGCTGATTTTCGTGGTGCTGATGTTTATGTTTGCGCGCTTCGTACATCACAATATTCCGGATAAGCATGACATTCCATGGCTGAAGGGGATTATTGAGGTTCTGAAGGGCAATGAGCATAAGGTTGCGAAGGTCGGGAAATACAACGCCGGGCAGAAGATGATGTTCTGGACCATCATGAGCATGATTTTTGTTCTGCTGGTCACCGGCGTCATTATCTGGCGGCCGTACTTTGCGCACTACTTCCCCATTCAGGTGATTCGCTACGCGCTGCTCATTCACGCGACGTCAGCCATTATTCTGATCCACGCCATCCTGATCCACATGTATATGGCCTTTTGGGTCAAAGGGTCGATTAAAGGCATGATTGAAGGGAAAGTGAGCCGCCGCTGGGCGCAGAAACACCACCCGCGCTGGTACCGTGACGTTGAGCGGCTGGAAGCGAAACAGGACAGTACGAAAGGGATGCCGTAAGTCCCGCGCTCGCGGGTCATTCTCTGACCCGCGAACGCTTCAGTCAAAAACGCTCTTCAACATACCGGAACGGGTATTGAGTCGGCTTCACTTTACCAATCTTACGCTTCGGCAAACTCACCGCTTCGATGTGAATAGCTTTGTACGGGATTTGCGCCAGCAGGTGCGAAATAATGTTCAGGCGCACGCGTTTTTTATCTTCCGAACGGGCGACAAACCACGGCGCCCAGGCGGTGTCGGTGGCAGCAAACATCGCATCTCGCGCCACGGTATATTCATCCCATAGATTGAAAGACTTAATGTCCATTGGCGATAATTTCCAGGTCTTTCGCCCGTCGTTAATACGATCGCGCAGACGACGCTCCTGTTCTTTCGGCGTGACCTCCAGCCAGTATTTGAGCAGGATGATCCCGGCATCCACCATTGCTTTTTCCATCACCGGCGTGCCATCAAGAAACTTCTCGACCTGCTCCGATGTGCAGAATCCCATCACCCGTTCAACGCCCGCGCGGTTGTACCAGCTGCGGTCAAAAATGACGATTTCGCCGGCGGCTGGAAGGTGGGGGACATAACGCTGGAAATAGAGCTGGGTCTTCTCTTTTTCCGTCGGCGCGGGGAGCGCAACAACCCGGAAGACGCGTGGGCTAACGCGTTCAGTGATGGCTTTAATGGTTCCGCCTTTACCGGCGCCGTCGCGCCCTTCAAAGACAATGCAGACCTTTAAACCCTTTGCGACGACCCACTGCTGGAGCTTAACCAGTTCAACGTGGAGGCGACGAAGCTCTTTTTCATACTCTTTCGTTTTTAACGGCTCATGCTTTATGACATCAACTGCGACACTGGTTTTCTTCTTGCTTCCCATGATTGTCATCCTCAGGTTGTCCGGCGCGGGAAAAAGCGGGGCCGCACTATGAAGTGTAATCCACCTGAATTAATGGATTAACGTGTCAGCCAGCTGATTTGAACTGGCTCACCATACAAGATTGTTCAATAATGCCCGTCGCGCGTTGTTAACCAGTGGTTGTGGTATGAAAAAGACAATTTTTTCGTTGGCACTTGGCACGTTTGGCCTGGGAATGGCTGAATTTGGCATTATGGGCGTATTAACTGAACTGGCCCATGACACCGGAATTTCAATTCCCGCCGCCGGGAATATGATTTCGTTTTACGCCTTTGGTGTGGTGATTGGTGCCCCGATTGTGGCGCTGTTCTCAGGCAAATTTTCGTTAAAATCCACGCTGTTGTTTCTGGTGGTACTGTGTGCCGTCGGTAATGCAATTTTTACCTTTTCTACGTCGTATGCCTGGCTGGCGATAGGGCGGCTGATTTCCGGTTTTCCGCACGGCGCCATTTTTGGCGTCGGGGCGATTATTCTCTCGAGAATTGCGCCTCCGGGGAAGGTGACGGTCGCCGTGGCGGGCATGATAGCCGGCATGACGGTTGCCAATCTGGTGGGCGTACCGCTTGGCACCTGGCTGGGTCATGAATTCAGCTGGCGCTATACCTTTTTCCTGATTGCCCTGTTTGATGCTCTGGTGATCATCTCGGTACTGGTCTGGGTGCCGCACATCCATGATCGCTCCGAAATCAAATTGACCGCGCAATTTTCCTTTCTGAAAAAACCGGAGCCGTGGCTGATTTTTGCCGCCACCATGTTTGGCAATGCTGGCGTGTTTGCGTGGTTCAGCTTCGTCAAACCGTTTATGGTCAACGTCTCTGGCTTCTCCGAAGGCGTCATGACGGTCATCATGATGCTGATGGGGCTGGGTATGGTGTTAGGTAATCTCCTGAGCGGGAAATTATCGGGCCGCTTCAGTCCGCTGCGTATTGCCGCCACCACCGACATGGTCATTGTCGCGTCACTGCTGTTGCTATTCGCCTTTGGGGAACATAAAACGGCGTCGCTGGTGATGGGCTTTATCTGCTGTGCCGGGCTGTTTGCACTCTCTGCGCCGCTGCAAATTCTTCTCCTGCAAAATGCGAAGGGCGGTGAGATGCTGGGTGCCGCAGGCGGGCAGATGGCATTTAACCTCGGCAGTGCGATAGGGGCGTATTTTGGCGGGATGATGATCACGCTTGGCTTTAGCTGGAGCTATGTCACGCTGCCAGCGGCTGTGCTCTCTTTCTCAGCCATGAGTTCACTGCTGATCTACGCGCACCTTCGGGCCAGAAAGGCAGACGCCGGTTCGCTCGCTTCCGCACGTTGAACCGCGCCGGTAAGGCGCGGTAGAAGGGCATTAGACAAATTTCGCCAACGGATCGGCAGCGGCAAACGCCACGGCTTTGTCCGCTGCTGGCGGGTAGATAAGTTCATTGGTGATGGCGATTTTGATTTTCTTTGCGTCATCACGCACCGATTTGACGGCCTGGTCCCACCCTTCAGTGTAAACGGCACCCCAGGCACCCAGGTCCAGACAGGTCACGTAGTTAACCTGGCGGTAAGGATAAGGCGTGCGATTCAACAGGCTGGCTGCCGCGTTGTGGCCGGCAAATTTACCCAACTGGATCGCGTGCTGGCAGGTCATTAGCGCCGTGTTCCCCATCTCGTCCGTTCTGGCGTAGGCCATATCTCCCGTCGCGTACACGTCCGGATGAGCCGGAACCTGCAGCGTTTCTGTCACTTTCAGACGCCCCTGGTTATCGCGTTCGCCGTTAATCTGTTGTCCAAGCGGGTTTGCTTCAACGCCTGCCGTCCAGACTACGGTTGCAGCGGGGATACGTTCGCCGTTTTTCAGCGTTACGCCGTTCGCATCGATGGCCTCAATTTCACTGTTCAGACGCCACTCAATCCCCAGTTCCTGGCTCGCGTCTTCAATGGTGTTACGCAATGCTTCACTGTATCGTCCGCCAATGACATGACCCCTTTCAACTACGATAACTCTTGTCGCTGTATCATCACCGAAGCGAGCGCTCAGTCGGGCAGGAAGCTCGGTTGCCAGTTCAATGCCGGTAAAACCGCCGCCACAGACAACCACGGTATTGCGCGCAGCGGTGGAAGGGCGCGAGACCAGGGAGTCAAGATGCTGCTCAAAGGTCTGTGCGGATTCAAGCTGATCGATATCAAAGGCGTACTCAGCCAGCCCGGCAATCGGTGGACGCTTGCTCTGACTGCCGGTGGCCAGCACTAACCGCTCGTAACTCACTGCGGCAGTTACGCCATTCGTATTACGATAGGAAACACTTTTCCCTTTTATATCAATGAATTCTGCTTTACCGGCGATAAAATCAATACCCAGTTCAGCGAACAGTCCGGTCAGCGGCGAGACCAGCGACGTCACGTTCTCTTCATAGAAGCGCGGGCGAACACGCAACTCGGGGGCGGGTGCCAGTACGGCGATCTTCAGGCTGTTATTGCCCTCCAGCGCATTCAGACGCGCGGCGCTGACGGCAGCCCACATGCCGGAAAAACCGGTGCCCACAATTAAAATCTGCTTCTTCATCTTCGATCCTTTTGATCATCACGCTGTATACCTGACATAACTGCAACTATACTTGTCGCAGTTAACTGCGACAACTTCTTTCTGAGTTAAATTTTAATGCTGCATAAAATCAGCATGTTAATGAAAAAGGGGAGGGTAGTTGTGATTGTGGGCAATAACGCCGTTATAATGACCCAGATAAATAACTTCGGAGTTAACCATGGCGTTTTACAGTTCCGGTGTGGAATACGGCATTCACAGCCTGATGTGCATGGTGGATGCAAAAGGCAATGAGCGTGAGATGAGCGTCCGGGAAATGGCCGCCCTGCAGGGTGTGCCGTATGATTACCTGGGAAAAATCTTCACCCGTTTGTCACGTGCCGGGCTGGTGAGCAGCACGGAAGGTAAGGGCGGCGGGTTTAAACTGGCGCGCCCGGCGGAGTTGATCACCGTACTGGATGTGGCGCACGCCATTGACGGTGAGAAGAACATGTTTGAGTGTCGCGAGGTGCGTCAGCGGCTGGCGGTGTTTAATGAAACGCCTCCTGCCTGGGTGTGCAATGGCCCGTGCGGCGTACGTTCGGTCATGGACAGCGCACAGCAACGGATGGAAGAGGAGTTAGCGCGACATACCATTCTCGATCTGGCGCGCAAGATGTACCGCAAAGCGCCGGATACCTTTCAGATTGAGGTTCAGGAGTGGATTTCTGACCGGCGATCGTCGTAGTGAAATGCCGGGTAAGGCAAAACCGCCCCCCGGCAACCGGCGATTAAGAGCGTAAATCAATCACCATACGACCGCGGATTTGACCCTGCTCCATCTCTTTAAAGATGGCATTGATATCTTCCAGCGGACGCATTGTCACTTTTGGCACCACTTTGCCCTCTGCTGCAAACTGGAATGCCTCCATCAGGTCCTGACGGGTTCCCACCAGCGAACCGACGACCTGAATGCCGTCCAGAACCAGGCGTGGAATATCCAGGCTCATCGCTTCCGGCGGCAGGCCCACGGCGACCACGCGGCCACCGGCACGCACGGCATCCACCGCTGAGTTGAAGGCTGCTTTTGCCACGGCAGTTACCACCGCGGCATGTGCGCCTCCGGTTTTCTCCTGAACAATTTTCGCTGCATCTTCGCTGCGAGAGTTAATGGTTAAATCTGCCCCCATGCTCGCGGCCAGTTTCAGCTGTTCATCGTTCACATCAATGGCGATGACCTTGGCGTTGAATACGTTTTTAGCGTACTGCAGCGCAAGGTTACCCAGACCACCAAGACCGTAAATCGCAATCCACTGGCCCGGCTTAATGTGGGACACTTTTACCGCTTTGTAGGTGGTGACCCCCGCGCAGGTGATGCTGCTCGCCGCTGCGGAATCCAGACCGTCCGGCACTTTTACCGCATAATCGGCGGTCACGATGCACTCTTCAGCCATCCCACCGTCAACGGAATAACCCGCGTTTTTCACATCCCGGCACAGGGTTTCGTTGCCGGTATTACAGTATTCGCAGTGTCCACAGCCTTCAAAAAACCATGCCACGCTCGCACGGTCGCCAATTTTCAGCGAGTTGACGCCTGGGCCAATCTCTTTAACGATCCCTATTCCTTCGTGACCCAGGATCACCCCGGTCTTATCGCCGAAATCACCGTTCTTCACGTGAAGATCGGTATGACATACGCCGCAGCATTCCATCTTCAGCAGGGCTTCTCCATGCTTAAGCGGACGTAATGATTTTTCGGTGACATTGACCTGATGATCCTGAGTGACAACAGCAGCCTTCATATGTTTCTCCTTGTTCATGATGAGATTCTGCATAGCAGGTGTACTACTTCTTAAGGATTAATACTTAGGCGCGTTAATGCAAGGTGGCAGCAACATAATGTCATCATTTGATTCGATTTCGGATTAAGAATACAGCGATCCTCTAATAATCAGGGGGGGCGTTCAGGGGCAGAGCGGCCCGGCGAGCGTCTCGCCGGGCGCGGACTTACAGTTTTGCTTCTATCGCCTCAATCTCCTGGCGCCATTGCGCCTGCAACTGCGGCTTCTGGTGCTTCGGTTTGCGGGCCAGGTCTTCCTCCAGCAATGTCTCCAGCGCGATCAGCCGTTCAAGCAGGTCGTCAAACTGCGAAGGGCGATCGTGCTGTTGTTTCGGTGAACACGGCGATGTTATCAGGCCTGCACTTTCACGCAGCCGTTCAAAGACCGCTTCGGCGTCATGCCATTCACTCAACCTGCCGTCCTCAATCAGCCAGAAACGGTTACAGCTTTGGCTGATTAATTGACGGTCATGGCTGACCAGCAGCACGCCACCTTCAAATTGCTGCAGGGTTTCTGTCAGCGCCTCTTTGCCTTCCATGTCCAGATGGTTGGTCGGTTCATCCAGCATCAGCAGGCTATAGCGCGCTAACGTCAGGCCAACAAACAGCAGGCGAGAGCGTTCTCCACCGCTGAGCGTACTGACTTTCTGACCGTGACGTGGCCACGCAAAGCCGGCACCGATCAGGGCCATCTTGCGATTCTGCGGATCGGGTGCAAACGGCTCCAGTGCGTCAAACAGCGATGCATCGTCCGGGAGCTGGTTCAGCGTCTGGTCATAATAGCCAGGCGATACGCGTGGATGGAGTTTCAGCCCATCGTCAGCCTGCTCGCCGCGAAAATGCCGCCAGATCAGCTTCATCAGGGATGATTTACCGCAGCCGTTACGTCCAACGATGGCCACGCGATCGCCGCTTTTGAGACGCGCGATGTCAATGCTAAACAGCGCAGGCAGCCCGGGCGCCGGCGGCACCGCGAGGTTTTCCAGCTCCAGCAGACGATCGGCCCGTAGCGCGTCGCCGCGCAGGGTTAATGTCCACTGACTTCCCGCCGTGACCTCCGTCTGGCTCTCTTTCAGCCGTTCAACCTGCTTTTCCATCTGTTTCGCTTTGCGGGCCAGGTCTTCGTTGTCGTAGACTTTGCCCCAGGTCGCCAGTCTTTTTGCGCTGGCCGCGACGCGGTCGATCTCCTTTTGTTCTGCCTTGTGGCGCTGCGCATCACTTTCGTCTTTCGCATCCAGCGCTTTGCGTGCGGCGGTGCAGGGAAGGGCAAAGTAATGCAGCATCTTATCGCGCAGGATCCAACTGCCGTTGGTCACGGCATCCAGCAGCTGCCTGTCATGTGAAACCAGCACAAAGCTGCCTGACCAGGCCTGTAAAAATTGCTCCAGCCAGAGCATGGTGGGTAAATCGAGGTGGTTACTCGGTTCATCCAGCAGCAGCAGGTCCGGCGCATTAATTAAAGCCCGCGCCAGCAGCAGACGCGTATGTTGCCCGCCGCTCAACGTTGCCGAGGTTAATGTCCAGTCCTGCGGCGTAAAGCCCATACTCGCCAGCAGCGTTTCCGCTTTCCAGCGCAGGCTCTCGCGTTCAGCCGCAGGCAGTTGTGCCAGCACGGCATCCAGCATGCTCAGGGGATAAATCCCGTCCGGCAGATGTTGTTCTACGCGCGCCATGATGCAGTGCCCGGCCAGCGCGACCGTTCCGGCGGCAGGCGTGTCTGTACCGTCCAGCACCTTCAGCAACGTACTTTTACCGCAGCCGTTGTCGCCCAGCAGACCGATGCGATCGCCTTTTTTCAGCGTAAAGGAGAGAGAGTCGAAGAGCGTACCAAACGCCGTATCAACACGTAGAGATTGTGCAGTGAGTAAAGTGCTCATTGTTGCTTACCCAAGAGTTACAGGCATGTTTATGCCTCGTCAAACATCGCTGACGATAACTCAGTAAGCCCGAGAGAAGGGATTTCAGGGGTTGGTGTCTTCGCTCAAGCAGAAGTTATCGCAGCACGATACCGATAACGCTTGAGCTGGTGCGATCACCAAATGTATGTGAAACATTGAAAATTTCACAGTACAGCATAATTGGCCTCCTTATATATTCAGTAGGTTAATGGATGAAGGCAGTGTAGCGGGGATTTTATGGCCCGGCAAGCGCGGGCAGAATGGCAGGCCGGGAGGCATGATTGCCTGACCCGGCCTGTTCTTTAGATAGACGTTCTGCGATAGCTGCGGTATTCCGGCATCCAGAAGTTGTCGTCAATGGCCTGCTGCAGCGCATCGGCGGAGGTTTTCACCGCCACGCCTTGCTGCTGTGCCATTTTGCCTACTGCGAAAGCGATCGCGCGGGACACCTTATGAATGTCTTTCAGCTCTGGCAACACCAGGCCTTCACCGTTATTCACCAGCGGTGAGTGTTTCGCCAGGGTTTCGCTGGCTGACATCAGCATTTCATCGGTAATGCGTGACGCACCGGACGCGATAACCCCCAGACCAATCCCCGGGAAGATGTAGGAGTTGTTGCACTGCGCGATCGGATAGGTTTTATCCTTCCACACCACCGGGTCGAACGGACTGCCGGTTGCCACCAGTGCGTTACCTTCGGTCCAGGCGATGATGTCCTGCGGCGTTGCTTCTACACGGGAAGTCGGGTTAGAGAGCGGCATCACGATAGGGCGTTCACAGTGTTTGTGCATTTCGCGAATAATCTCTTCGGTGAAGAGACCGGTTTGCCCGGAAACGCCGATAAGAATGTCCGGCTTCACGTTGCGCACCACGTCCAGCAGGGAGAGCACCTCGTTGTCGGTATCCCAGTTTTTCAGGTTCTCGCGTTTCTGAACCAGTCGGGTCTGGAACGGCAGCAGGTTAGGCATACCGTCGGTCAGCAGGCCGAAACGGTCAACCATATAGACGCGGGAACGGGCCAGTTCTTCACTCAAGCCCTCGCGCTGCGTCTGAGCAATAATCTGCTCGGCAATACCGCAGCCCGCAGAGCCTGCGCCCAGGAAGACGATTTTCTGGTAGCTCAACTGGCTGCCTGCCGCACGGCTGGCGGCGATCAGCGTCCCAACGGTCACGGCGGCGGTGCCCTGAATGTCGTCGTTGAATGAACAGATGTCATCGCGGTAGCGGTTCAGCAGCGGCATGGCGTTCTTCTGCGCAAAGTCTTCAAACTGCAGCAGCACGTTCGGCCAGCGTGCCTTAACGGCCTGGATAAAATCATCAACAAACTGATAATACTCATCGTCGGTAATGCGCGGATGACGCCAGCCCATGTACAGCGGATCGTTGAGCAGCTGCTGGTTGTTGGTACCCACATCCAGCACTACCGGCAGGGTGTACGCCGGGCTGATACCTCCACAAGCGGTGTACAGGGAGAGCTTACCGATTGGGATCCCCATTCCGCCAATACCCTGATCCCCGAGGCCGAGAATACGTTCCCCGTCAGTCACAACAATGACCTTGATGTTGTGGTTCGGCACGTTCTGCAGAATATCGTCCATATTGTGACGGTTCTGATAAGAGATGAATACGCCGCGGGAGCGACGGTAGATCTCAGAGAAACGTTCACACGCCGCACCCACCGTTGGGGTGTAGATCACCGGCATCATCTCTTCGAGGTGGTTCTGAACCAGGCGATAGAAGAGGGTTTCATTGGTGTCCTGAATGTTACGCAGGTAGATGTGCTTGTCGATTTCGGTCTTGAAACCCTGATACTGGATCCACGCACGTTCAGCCTGTTCTTCAATGGTTTCCACCACTTCGGGCAGCAGACCAAGCAGGTTGAAGCTGCTGCGCTCTTCCATGCTGAAGGCGCTGCCTTTGTTGAGCAGGGGGAATTCCAGTAAAACCGGACCGGCATAAGGGATATATAAGGAACGATGTTTTTTCAGTTTGTTGTCCATGTCACTCACTCTTTTTTTGAAGATCCGTCCCTGACACTGCTGTTTGTCATCTTTCTGGCCTGTGCGGTGGGGTGCGGTCAGGCGGTATTATAAAGGAGCTAAATGTTAATTACCGCAACACATAAACAAAAACACCATCGGTTTTGCCGATGGTGTTCAGGATCTCTTACTGGAACTTACTTGCCAGCGTGGCGTTTTCTGCCGGTGGCATGGGTGACTTGCGTTTCACTGTCGCCCTCAATCACCACTTTACGTTGGTTAGAAAGCTTGTAGTTCAGTCCCAGAATATGGCGTGCCTGACGGTTCGATTTCATCTTTACTCCTCAATCCTGTTGATAGTTTTAAGGACAAGTTTGCTTACGCAAACGAAATGTAACCCCTTAGGTTGCAGATCCAGCTTAGCAGGTTTTTACAAAGAGGCATTCTGTCCACTGACCACGTAGTTAATGGTCTGTTGGTAGATGTCACTGAGGATGTCATTGTCTGTGGATTCCACCCATTTCGTCAGTTCCATCAAAATGTCATCTTCAGTCACAGCACCGTGTTCGGCGTGAAGACCTTGTGCGATTGCGTTAACGAGTTCAGGTTGTGCTGCTGCGGTATTTGCCGGGTAATAAGTAAACATGCTGCCTCCGTGTCGTTGTCTGTGTAATGGTACGGCTCGCAAAAAATGTAATTCACAAACAGAATGGCAAATATTTCCCTTGCTGTGTCTAAGATTCATCTTAGAAATAAAAATGACATAAGTGCATGCTTTTAGACACTTTTAGAAATGGAGGAATAATAACAGGGGACGAGGGGGGATATTTTGATGCTGCTCCTGCTATCCGAGAAAATAGCAGGAGCAGAGATTAATTTACCATTTCATTTCGCCGGTATTCACTTTCGCACTTAATTCCAGCGAGCTCTCTTCGGCCAGGCCCGGATACGCTTTTTTCATGGCGCTAATGACGCCAGCAGAATCTTTGTGATTAGCCAGAGTCTGCTCGAACCGCTGCAGATATTCACGGGTAAAATCGATAGCGCCGGTACCTGACGGTGGTGTCCCCAGATAGTGACCCGGGATCACGCGCTCAGGTTTGTGCGCCGCCATGTTTTCCAGCGTATCCTGCCACTGCTGGCGACGCGCCTTGGTCTGGGTATCGGCCGTCCACAGATGGATGCCCCATGAAACGCCCGTGCCGCCAAGAATCGTCTTCGCCGATGGGATCCAGACATAGGCCGCGTAGCTGTCTGGCTGTTCAATATCGATTTTCTCACCATCAACCATAAACGTGGTGGAGGTCAGCACCTGAGGAACGATCAGCGTTGTTGGCGCGCCGTCTTTCATCTGTGGACCCCAGAAGGCCAGCTTGGCATCTTTGGTGGCCTTGATATGCTCAACCACCTGCTGAGTCGCCACGACTTTCGCATTCGGGAATGCTTTTACCAGCGGCTGCAGACCAAAGTAGAAGTCCGGATCGCCGGAGGTGATCACAATCTTGTTCAGGGTTTTACCGCTGCGGCGAATTTTCTCCACCAGTGCTTCACCGTCTTTCACGCTGAACTGCGCGTCAAACAGGACGGCCTCTTTCGGGCCAGACACCAGCGTCGACGAGACCGCAAAGATGCCTTTCTCCTGCGGGTTCCAGGTATCAATGGTCAACGGTGCGGCGAAGACCGCCGGCGTGAAGAGGGTGCATAGCAGTGCAAGGCGAGTGAGCTTCATCATCATGTCTCTTTTTATCAGGAAAGACCCTATTGTACCGAACTCTCCATTTGCCAGAATTCCTGAAACAAGACATGCTTAGTTTCATAAATCGAGCAAATGGAGCGTTATATGGATCGCGTTATTGCCGCACAGGTCTATAACCGGATTTGCGAGCTGGGAAGTTTGAGTGCCGCAGCCCGTGCGCTGGGCATTTCCCGGCCCATGGTAAGCCGTTATCTTGAGCAGATGGAGAAGTGGGCGGGGACCCGCCTGGTGAACCGCTCAACGCGTAAGCTGACGCTGACCGCAGCAGGGGAAAAGGTACTGCAGAAAACGCGTACCCTTTCGCAACTGTCGCAGGAGATTGAAGGTCAGTCGGAGAAAGATTTACCTTCCGGCACCTTACGGGTAGCCTGCGCGCACTTTACCGCCATGCACATGATTGCGCCGGTACTGCCCGGGCTGCTGGCGCGTTATCCGCAGCTCAGAATTGAACTGGATGTGAATAACCATCCCGTGAGTCTGGTGGGCGAGCGTATTGACGTAGCCGTGCGAATTACCGATAACCCGGAGCCGGGGATGATTGCCCGCAGGCTGGGCGAGTGCCGTTCGGTGCTTTGCGCCTCGCCGGACTATCTTGCGCAGCACGGCACGCCCGTGACGCCTGAGGATTTGGCGCAGCACAATTGTCTGCATTACAGCTTCTTCGCGGGTCAGTCTTGGCATTTTATAACGCTGGAAGGCGAAAGCGTGAGCGTCGCGGTGAGCGGCAATCTTAGCGCCAGCATCTCGTCGTTGTTGATGGACGCGGCGGTTAAACATTGCGGTATTGCAATGCTGCCCGAACACGAAGCGCAAGGGGCGCTCGAGCAAGGACTGCTGGTCCCGGTGCTCACAGACTTAGTGCCTAAGCCGCTCGCCATTCACGGGATTTACCAGTCGCGGGAATATCAGCCTGCGGCCCTGCGCGTCTTTCTTGATGAAATTGCAGGGCATCTGAACTGATGCCCGCGCAGTGAGCCTGTGGCTTATTTCGTCGTCAGCCAGGGCGACGTCGTGCTCCAGAAAATAATATCTGCGCCGAGATACGCTTCTGCGAACTGAACAAATTCATCTTTGGTGAAGGGCTTGCCGGTAGCCGGGTTTCGGTAGGTGAGCGTGGGCTCCTGAACGGCCATGGCGACCAGCGGCAGTTTGTTTTTATACTGGTTAAAGAACGGATAGGCGTTTTTCATTTGCGCCTTGCGGTTGGGAACAATATCCGGTCCGCCAAGCCCGATATTATGGGCACTGGCGTATTCAAACAGCCGCCCCATGTAATTATGGTCATTGTTCCATTCACACGGCCAGAAGTTCACATATTGTACGACATGGGATTGCGTGAAAACCTTTCGCGCAAAGGCGAGGTTTTCCATTTCTCCGGCAAAATAGTTGTCGCACGAAAATCCTGTCGGCGGCTTTTTCTCATCAAGGTCAATCGCGGTTTCCGGTAAGTTCACACCATAAACCTGGCCATCAAAACGCTTCGCCAGGGCTGCCAGTAAGGCCTGATACCGTTCACGCACGGCAGGATCCCACTGCCGGGCTACCCAGCCTGAACCTGTTGGTTTCCCTTCACCAGGGTTGTCAAACTGCGGAGAAATACCGCCGCTGTACTTCGTGTCTGCCATCAGATAATCAGGGACATACCGGGCATCTTTTTCGAAGAAGCGATCCTGAATTTGAATAAACAGCTTTTTATTGCTGGCCTTCAGGCGCGCCAGATCTCGCTCTATGGATGAGAAGTCATATCTGTTTTTCTCAGGCTCCAGTGCACGCCAGTTATAAACGATCTGCGCGCCACCGATATCACGACGGGCGATAAGCGCGGCGGCGGCATCAAGGTCGCCCGAGCTGGTATAGATAAAATTCTCCGGCGTGCTGGCAAAGAGGGGGAACGTCACGGCGAGCGTGGTCAGCGCCACGACAATCCTGGTGTTTAGCATCATAGGCCTTTCCCTTTTGATGGTTCGAAGTGATGTATCGCATCAACGCCAACCAGAATACTCTGTGTTCCAGGACGCGTCAGATCTCTGGTCTATACTTAACCCTTTGTAAGCCAAAAGGAGAGCAAGAATGACAATTCATAAGCACGGTTCAGCACACTGGTCTGGCGATATTAAACGCGGAAAAGGAACTGTTTCTACCGAGAGCGGCGTTCTCAATCAACAGCCTTACGGCTTCAACACCCGTTTTGAAGGCGAAAAAGGGACCAACCCGGAAGAACTGATTGGTGCCGCACACGCAGCCTGTTTTTCGATGGCACTGTCGCTGATGCTGGGTGAAGCAGGCTACACCGCCGATTCCATTGATACTACCGCCGACGTGTCACTGGATAAAAAAGAGGGCGGTTTCGCCATTACGAAGGTCGCACTGCAGAGCAAGGTTACTGTCCCTGGCATTGACCCTCAGCAGTTCGATGGCGTTATTCAAAAAGCGAAAGCCGGCTGCCCGGTTTCCCAGCTGTTGAACGTGGAAATCACGCTGGATTACACGCTCAATTAAACCAAAGCTCATTAAAAGCCCTCATGCGCGCAGCTGTGCGCATGAGGATAGGTGTATTTTGGGTAGCAAAAAGAACCTTAACGCGTGCCGGTTGCGTTAAGGCTGATAATGGGCATGATGGCCACATTACCTGCGTAAAAGAGATCTGAATTCGTAAAAGAATAAACACGCCCGGTGAGGTTTACATTGACGTGAGAGCCGTAGCCAGAGATTTTGGCGTCGCCAGTGTCAGCTACCATAAAGGGTGAGCGTTTCTTCAGGTGCTCCAACAGATTATCCTGCAGTTTTGTGTCCAGGTAATAGCGATAAACATCTGAAACCGTCGCACCCCCGCCTTTGTACTTTGTAACGTACAAATAGACCTCGGGTGTAATTTGTTGTTGTGAGTAAAGGTCATCATCCGGTGGCTGGTTTGCAAAATACTGAAACCCTACAAAAACCAGCAGCGCGGCAGTTAGCGCTCTGTGCAGCCACTTAATAACCGTGCTGTTTGGCATAATCTATTCCCTGTTTAATCCAAAACTGGTCATGAGGGTCATCCCCGTAAGGTAACTCACCGTACCATGTTCCCCATTGCGGCTTCGACGTTCCCGCCCGGCTTTGTGCAAAACCCGCGCCCATATACAAGGTTGCTTCTGGTATCCCTGCTGCAAACCCGGTGGCCCCATAATTAAAATTACCAAAATTAGCCAGGTCACGGCGTTGCTGTTTGTAATCCCACGGGCCACGATTTTTGACCTGTTGATAGAACCAGTAATAGGTTTGCGGTAGCGCCATATTCCGCCCTGCGCCATGCGTGCTAGCTTCACGCATATTGCTATCAATTAATCTTGTGCCTCCACTCGGCATTTGTGGCAATACAGCCATAACGTCATCCTTAACGTTTGATTTTTGGGTAGATATCAACCCATTATCCGCACCAGGTCAATAAAAAACGCTGAATTAAAGGATAGAAATAAATGCATTAGCACCGGATTTTCATGGACTATAAAGTTTATCCGTACTTTGCTCCGGCTATCCCTTCAGCGCGGCAGGAAACACCTCTGCCAGCCAGGCGATAAACACTCTCAGTCGATGTGTCAGATGCCGGTTCTGCGGATAAACCACATGAAACGGATAAGCGTCAGGTCGCCAGTCGCTAAGAATTTCAGTTAACGTCCCCGCCTGTAAATGCCTTTTTGCCGAATACTGAAACGTCTGAATAATGCCTAAACCTGCCACCGCCGCCGCCAGATGCGCGTTGCTTTCATTGACCCCAAGGAAGTGCGGAATACTTATCGCCAGCCTTTCTCCCTTTTCCCTGAAGCGAAACGGGAACGCCCGACCGGTGACGGGAGAAAGGTAGCTAATCAGCTTATGCCCATTGCACAGCTCCCGCGGATAGGCCGGTACGCCATGATGTTTTAAATAATCGGATGTCGCGCAGGTGACCATTTCAGCGTCGCCCAGATGGCGGGCAATAAGGGAGGAGTCGTTCAGAGGGCCGCCACGGATCACGCAGTCAACGTTACCGCTGATCAAATCCACGGGCCGGTCGGCCACGCCAAGGTCGATGCGTATTTCCGGGTAACGCTGCATAAAATCCGGGAGCAGGGGGATCAGCACGTCGCGCGCGGTTGAACCGCCCACATCCACGCGCAGATGGCCTTTCGGCGTCGCGCGGGAAACGCGAAACGACGTATCGATATCTTCAATATCAATCAGCACCCTGAGCGCTTTTTCATAGTACCCGGCACCTTCCGGTGTGGTGACTACCCGTCGTGTCGTGCGATGTAAAAGCCGGATCTCCAGGTGCGCTTCGAGCGATTTCACCAACTTGCTCAGGGTGGCGATAGGCATATTCAGAGAATCAGCCGCACGCGTAAAACTTCCGGTTTCCACCACCCGCGTAAATGCGCGCATTGCCATGAGCTGGTCCATTCGTACTCCGGATTATTTCCACCTGTGAATAGTGATTTTCATTTTTGCCCGTTTTTCATTAATCCTGCAACCGATAGAGTTTATTCAACGCAAGCGAAAACCTCTTCAACCGTTTTTGCGGGCATCCTGAAAACATGATTAAAGGTGAATAACATGAATACGTCTCTCGCAGGTAAAATTGCCCTGGTTACGGGCGGCAGCACAGGTATCGGTCTCGCCACCGCGCAGGAACTGGCGGCCCAGGGCGCGAAGGTTTATATCACCGGACGTCGTCAGGCGGAGCTGGACGCTGCCGTTGCACAAATTGCCACCGCGGCGGTCGGCATCCGTGCGGACGTCTCTCAACTTTCCGACCTCGATAAAGTCTATGCGCAGATTGCAAAAGACGAAGGGCGTCTGGATATTCTGTTCGCCAATGCGGGTGGTGGCGACATGCTGCCGTTAGGCGCTATCACTGAAGAGCAGTTTGACCGCATTTTTGCGACCAATGTTCGCGGTGTACTGTTCACCGTGCAAAAAGCGTTACCGCTGTTATCAGCCGGATCGTCGATCATTCTGACCGGATCCACGGTGTCCATTAAAGGAACCGCAAACTTTAGCGTATACAGCGCCAGTAAAGCCGCCGTGCGCAACTTTGCCCGTTCGTGGGCGCTGGATTTGCAGGGGCGCGGTATTCGCGTCAACGTGGTGAGCCCGGGGCCCATCAAAACCCCAGGGCTGGGTGACCTGGTGCCGGAAGAACATCGTCAGGGGCTGTATGATGCGCTGGCCGCCCAGGTGCCGCTGGGACGCTTAGGCGCGCCGGGAGAAGTGGGGAAAGCGGTGGCGTTTCTGGCCTCAGATGCAGCAAGCTTTATCAACGCCACCGAACTGTTTGTCGACGGTGGAATGGCGCAAATTTAAACGTGAAACAGCGCCACCCTACGTGGCTACTCGCTCAGATTGCGCCAGCAGCGCACGCTACAGCCCTCAACTGAAGGCTGTAGCGACTGCGGATGTTCGCATCCTTGCGCTGCCTGCGGACAGCGGTCCCGGAAATAACAGCCGGTGGGAAGGTGACGATTGCCAGGAAGCTCTGTTTTACGCAGCGCCAGGTTTTCATCCAGCGGTTCACCGGTTCTGGGGATGGAATCAAGTAGCAGCCGGGTGTAGGGATGGCGTGGCCTGACAAGCACCTGATCGGTGGTTCCCAGTTCCACGATCTGGCCCAGATACATCACCGCCACACGATCGCTCATGTGTCTGACTACCGACACGTTATGTGAGATCAACACATAGGTGAGGTTCCGTTCCTGCTGCAGTTTTACCAGCAGGTTGAGGATTTGCGCCTGCACGGAAATATCCAGCGCGCTGGTGGGTTCGTCGAGCACGATGATGTCTGGATTGGACGACAGCGCCCGGGCGATAGCAATGCGCTGGCGCTGCCCGCCTGAAAAGGCATGCGGTAGCCGGTCAAGATATTCCGCACGAATACCCACCTGCATCGCCAGCGTCTCTGCCAGCTGGCGCCGTTCGCGTTCACTGCTGCGTTTTTGCACCCACACCGGCTCGGTGATGATGCGCCACACCGGCAGACGCGGGTCGAGGGAGGAGAGCGGGTCCTGAAAAACCATCTGCATGCCGCCCGCGTGATGCGTCCGCTGATAGTCGCCGGTGCTGGGCCTGAGCATGCCCATCAATAGCTGTGCCAGCGTGCTTTTCCCGCAGCCGGATTCCCCAACAATGCCCAGCGTTTCGCCGCGACGGATCTGCAGGTCCAGCCCATTGAGGGCATGCACCTGTTCCGTGACGCGGCCCAGCCAGTTTTTGCGCGCGGGAAAGTTGACATGCACGCTATCCAGTTCAAGCAAAATGTCAGACATGGTGTTTCTCCCGTTGCGGGTACCAGCAGGCAGCCATCTGGCCCTCTGCACCATTAGGAAGCAAGCGCGGTGCCTCACCGCATTTCGTCCCGGCGGCAAAGCAGCGCTCGCGGAACGCGCAGCCTTGTGGAAGCTGGCTGAGATTAGGCACCGTGCCGGGAATGGCCGGAAGCAACTCGCGCGGCGCACCGTTTTCAGGTGCACATTGCAACAGGCCGATGGAGTAGGGATGAACGGGATGGTGGATCAGCGTTTGCGTGGCACCGCTCTCAATTACGCTTCCCGCGTACATCACATACATCCGGTCACAGAGCTGGGAAACCACGGCCATATCGTGGCTGATAAACAGCACCGAGGTTCCGCTGGCCCGCGCCTTGTGCTTCAGCAGACGCAGTACCTGCAGCTGCACGGTTACATCCAGCGCCGTGGTCGGCTCGTCGGCGATGATAAGTTCAGGCTCGCAGGAGAAGGCAAGGGCGATCATCACCCGCTGACGCATGCCGCCGGAGAGTTCAAACGGATAACGCGCCATCACCGCTTTCGCGTCCGGGATTTGCATCTCCTCCAGCAGGGCAATCGCTTTTTGCTGCGCCGCGCGACGGTCGAGCGGCTGATGCTGGCGGATCACCTCCACCATTTGCTTACCAATCCGCCGCGTTGGGTTCAGGGCGGTCATGGGCTCCTGAAAAATCATCGCCACTTTTGCCCCGCGCCACTGGCGAAGCTGTTTTTCCGATGCGGTCAGAACATCTTCTCCCAGCAATGTCACCTGACCGTGATGAATTCGGTAGCTGCCTTCCGGCAACAGGCGCATGGCAAGCATGGCGGTAACCGACTTCCCCGACCCCGACTCGCCCACTACGCCGACAATCTCCCCCCGTTTAATCTCCAGCGAGACGTGGTTCAGCGCATGAACCTCACCGCGATATATCGGGAAACTCAGATGTAAATCCTCGATGGTTAAAACAGAGTCGGTCATGATTGTTTCCCTCCTGATTTCGGATCCAGCAGGTCGCGGATGCCGTCACCAAAAAGATTAAAGCCCACGGCGGTAATCAAAATGGCCGCGCCAGGAAAAGCGCAATACCACCACTGGTCAAGTACATAATTGCGCCCTACGGCAACCATCGCGCCCCATTCGGCGGTGGGTTGCTGTGCGCCCAGACCGATAAAGCCCAGCGTGGCGGCCATCAGAATGGCGCTGCCAATATCCAGCGAAGCCTGCACAATCAGCGGCGGCAGGGCGTTGCGCAGAATATGCCAGCTGATTAAATGCCAGCGTGATGCGCCGAAGGTGCGGGCCGCCTGAACATAGGTAAACTGGCGCACGACAAGGGTTTGCCCGCGTGCCAGACGCACGTAAAACGGGATACGTACAATCGCGATGGCGAGCATTGCGTTAAACAGGCTCGGCCCCAGCGCCGCCGCCAGTGCCATGGTCAGCACCAGCGAGGGAATGGAGAGCATCACGTCCATAATGCGCATAATAATGGCGTCGCCGCGCCCGCCCAGTACGCCAGACAAACAGCCCAGCAGCGAGCCAATACCGCCCGCAATCACCACAACGGCCAGCCCCGCGCTGATCGACTGCTGGCTGCCGGCGAGCACCCGGCTGAACAGATCGCGGCCAACCTCATCGGTGCCAAACCAGTGTTCGGCAGACGGAGCCTGCAGACGCGCGGTCAAATCCAGCGCATTGGGGTCATGCGGCACAATCCACGGTGATGTCACCATCAGCAGGAGCATCAGGATCATGATCGCGGCGCCAATCAGCGTGAGGGGACTTTTACGCAGCATCCAGAACAGTTTTGCCCAGTTGATGCCTGCTTTCGCTGTTTTAACCGGGACGGGCGTTTCCTGAGTCAACATCATTCGGCACCTCCGCGCCCGATTCGCGGGTCAACCCACAGATAGAGCAGATCGACCACCAGATTAACCAGCACATAGGCCAGTGAGACTACTACCGCGAAGCCCATGACGGCAGGGAAATCGAGCGCCTGAATAGAGGTGACGACCCAGGCGCCCATTCCCGGCCAGGCAAAGACGGTTTCGGTGAGGACTGCGCCATACAGCAGATCGCCCAGTGCCAGTCCAAGCACGGTAATTGACGGGATCATCGCATTGGGCAGGGCATAGCGCAGCACGATGTACCAGCCGGGCAATCCGCTGGCGCGTGCGGTTCGTATGTAATCTTCACTGAGCTGCTCCAGCATGGCCGAGCGAACCTGACGCGCCACAATGCCGAGATGAACAAATGCCAGCGTCATCGAAGGTAAAATCAGATGCTGCAGGGCATTGAAAAAGACCTCCCCGTTGCCTTCCAGCAGCGCATCCACCAGATAAAAGCCGGTAACGCGCGTCGGCGGATCGAGCCAGTCGTCAAGCCTTCCGCCGCCCGGCAGAAGTTGCAGATGCCCGTAGAAGAGGACAATCACTCCCAACCCAAGCCAGAATGCGGGCGTTGAAATGCCCGTCATCGCCATTAAGCGCACCAGATGATCCAGCCAGCGGTCACGGTAGACCGCCGATAAAATCCCCAGCGGCACGCCGATAACCAGCGCCAGTAGCAGGGAACAAAAAGCCAGCTCCAGGGTGGCCGGGAAAAAGGCCTTCAAATCTTCCACGACCGGACGTCCGGTGCGGATAGAGGTGCCTAAATCGCCATGGGCCAGCGCATCCACATAGCGACCAAACTGGATATACAGCGGTTGATCCAGCCCCAGCTGCTGGCGGATGCCTTGCACAATGTCGTCGCTGGCGCGGTCTCCGGCCAGCAGGCGGGCCGGATCGCCGGGGATCAGGTGTGAAATAATAAAGGTGATGATACAGACACCGGCCACCACCAGGATTAACCCCCAGCAGCGCTGGCGCACAATGCTCCAGAACGTCATACACTTTCCCCCGGCGAGAACCGTTATTTACTCATGGTGGCAATGTTAAAGACCTGCTCCAGCATTGGATTAAAGGTGAAGCCTTTCACCTCTTTGTTCATCGCCAGCTGGTAGTTCTTCTGGAACAGATACACGTAGGCCGCCTCGTCGATCACCACCTTCTGCGCCTGCTGGTAATCGTGGGTACGCTCCGCCTGATCGGTGGTTTTCAGGGCCGCCTTCAGCAGGGCGTCGACCTCTTTGTTCTCGTAAAACGAGCGGTTACCCGGCAACCCTTTTTTGTCCGACTCAAACCAGTAGTTCATGAACATGTACGGGTCGGCAAAGTCCGGGCTCCAGTTGCCAATAGCGATGTCATAGTCACCTTTCCCGACACGATCGCGCATGGTGGCGTTAGCCAGTTTTTCCAGCTTCACGTTGATGCCGATCTTGCCGAGGCTCGCCTGCGTGGACAGGGCGATCGGCTCCCAGTTGGGGTCGTTGTCTGAATAGAGGAATGTCAGGCTTGCTGGCTTGTCTTTGACTTTCTCCAGCGCGGCTTTGGCTTTGGCCTCGTCAAAGCTGTACTGCATTGCCGTGGCGTCAAACCCCCACATGCCGTCCGGTATCGGGCCGCGCATCTGTTTACCATTGCCGCTCATGATGCCTTTCACCATCCCCTGATAATCCGTTGCCCAGGAGACGGCCCGACGTAAATCCACCTGATTGAGCGGGGCTTTGCTGTTATTCAGATAAAGATAGGTCACGCGCAGGGACGGATATTCCGCCACCGCCACTTTGCCTTCTTGCTTAAGGGCTGAAAGCTGATCGACGGGCAGTGAGTCGGCGATATCCAGATCGCCACGGGAAAGCTGCAGGCGGCGTGAAGCGCTTTCACCAATAATTTTCACCGAAACGCGCTTGAAGTGCGGCTTCTCACCCGCCCAGTGTGGATTCGGAACGAGCACCAGCTGCTGACCTTTCTGCCAGCTTTTCAGCATGAAAGGCCCGGACCCGGCGGTGTTTTGCGCTAAATAGCCGCGTGCATCATCAGCAGCGTTTGCTTTTAGCACCGCCGGGTTAACGATCGACGCACCGTCGTTGGCCAGGGTGTAGAGGAACGGGGCAAACGGCTGGCTGAGGGTGAATTTCACCGTGTGCGGATCGACCGCATCAATTTTGAGATCTTTCGGGAACGCTTCAGACGGCCCCTGGCTAAGCTTCAGCAGACGTTCAAAGGAGAGTTTTACCGCCTCGGCAGTAACCGGCGTGCCATCGGCGAATTTTGCGTTATCGGTAAGGGTAAAGGTCCACTCTTTCTGATCCTCTGACGCTTTCCAGCCCGTTGACAGGTCGCCCTCCACCTCGGTGGAGCCTGGCTTGTACTTCACCAGACGCTGATAGGCGGGGTAGGTCACCGTCCAGTCGTTGTTATCAATGGTCACCGCCGGGTCGAGCGTTTGCGGGTCGGCCGCTTTTCCGATCACCAGCATATCTTTCGGGACGGCAGCCAGCGCAACCGGGGCGCTGAGTGCCAGCGAGGCGGCGATCAGGGTAGTAAGAAGCGTTGTTTTCATGGCAGTGCTCCAGTTTTAAAGAGGGGTGTGCGTCAACGGGAAACAGGCAAAACGATCGTCAAGCAGGGGATAGCTGGCCGCGTTCGGCAGCTCGAAGTGCCACCATTCGCTGCTGATTCCCACAAAGCCGCCACCGGACATGATGGCGTTAAGCAGCAGGCGATTGCGCTGCGCGTGCGGCGGCACGGACGGGTGCCAGGCGTGCGAGCGATCGTGCATTTCGTCAAAACCGGCCCCCATATCCAGCACGGTGTTCTGTTCGTCCATCAGCGTAACGTCGATGGCCGTCCCGCGGCTGTGGTTGGAACCAATCGCCACATCAACCACGTATTCCGGGTTCGGGCAGGCATCCCACAACTGAGCCTGCGCTTCCTGCGGACGATAAGCGTCGTAGACCACCAGCTTCAGCCCGGCCAGTGCGGCGATGCTGATGGCTTTCGCCAGCGCGGTGGCCGCATCGGTATGCAGCAGGCACAGCGCCTCCTGATAAATCGGACGGCCCGTGATGTTGTCGGATGTGGCGTATTTCAGATCGATATGCAGCGCAGGGAAGGTCTTCGCCACATCAATCAGTTCACTCTCTGGGGGCATAGCTCCGCTCCTTTAACGTTCGAATTGACCAAACTCTTGTTGTAATTGTCGGTTTACCGCCAGCCGCTGTGGAAGGGCATCACCCAGCGCTTCCACGACACCTGACAGCAGCAGGTTGAACAGACAGCTCACAGGTGCCAGCGAATCCCAGAAATGGCCGGTTTCGGTTTTCACCTGCAGTAAATCAAGCGGGTAATCCCGCGCCCACGGGCACCAGATATCGGTGATCAGGGCCAGCGAAATACCTTTTTCGCTCGCGACCCGACAGTACTGCCGCGCAATGGTGGAATAGGTGCGGGTATCGGTCAGTACCACGTAGGGGTGGGCGAAACCGGAGTTCAGGGATTCAACCCAGCTGCCGGACGCGCCTTCGGCGTAGCTGACGCGCGGGCGAAGGTACTCAAGATGACTGAAGAAGGCGTTGGCTATCCCACGTGTCGACTGGATCCCCAGCACGAAAACCGCATCGGCGTGGGCAAGCTGATGAACCACCTGGCGGAATGCGTCGGTGTGCGCCAGCTGATAAACCTGGGTGATGGCATCCACCTCCAGCGACAGAGAGTGCTGAAGGCGGTTGGGCAGAGGGGACTGCTGCTGCCAGGAGTCCAGCCGCTCGTTCATACCCCAGGGCTGATGCGGGTCGCGCAGGCTCTTTTTGGCATCTTCCAGATTGCGGTAGCCGAGTTTTCGCAGAAAGCGTCCCACGGTAATGCCGCTGGTGCCGGTCGCCAGACCCACGCTTTCAGCCGTTTCAAACGGGATCTGTGCGGCATGCGCCAGCAGCCAGCTTGCCACCCGCTTCTCGCTGGGGGTCAGTTGGCTGAACGTGGCTTCAATACGGCTCAACACCTCGGGTTTTGTCGTCATACCGCCTCGCTGTTAACAGGCTGTCAGTCGTCAGGTTTGTGTTATTTGATTAACAATGCATGACGCGTGCCATGTCCACATCGCGACGGGACGCCGCTGTGCTGCAAACTTCATGCAATATTTAGTTAACCAATGATCAACATTTGTGCAGCGTAGTTCACTTTTGGTGCACTGGCTGAGCGGGGAGGTATGAATTTCGTGAATACGTCAGCGTCTTCACATTTTTGATAAGATAGAGACAACGTAAATATGAAAGGGATCCCGGCATGGCGAACTTGCCCTGGCGTATCAGCGTGCGTCTGATGGCGCTCGCAAAGAAAATGGCGATGATCGCAGGAGTGGTACTGATCGTCCTGCTCGCGGTTCGGGTTTATCTCTCGCAGCAGGGGCCGGAACTGCATCTCTGGCATACCTGGCGGGCAGATGAGATGTCCGTACGCGAGATAGATAAGGCGAATTTTGCCCTGTATGTCGCCCGGGAAAACGCCATTTTCGCCGATCTGGATAACGCGGTAACGCGCAAAACCCAGGGTGAGGAGCGCACGCCGTTAAACCGCTACTACCGTCAGAGCCTGGTTTGGCCCGGTAAATTTTCACCCGATGCCAACCGCTCCTTTGTGCTGATGCCCGCCGGAACGCCACGCGGCGCGGTGGTGTTGCTGCACGGGCTAACAGATTCGCCTTACAGTGTCCGGCATCTTGCCCGCGATTATCAGCAGCACGGTTTTGTGGCGGTGGTTCCACGCCTGCCCGGTCACGGCACCGCGCCCGGCGCGCTGACGGACGTTGACTGGGAGAGGTGGCTGGCGGCGACGCGCCTTGCCGTGCGCGAAGCCACGCGGCTGGCGGGAGACAATGTTCCCCTGCATCTGGTGGGTTACTCCAACGGTGGGGCGCTGGCGATGAAATATGCCCTTGATGCGCTGGACACGCCTGCGCTTCGCAAACCGCAACAGCTCATTCTGCTCTCGCCAATGATTGGCGTTACGGCGTTCGCCCGGTTTGCAGGATTGGCCGGATTGCCGGCGATGTTACCGCCGTTTGCCAAAGCGGCATGGTTAAACATCTCGCCGGAATATAATCCGTATAAATACAACTCCTTCCCGGTCAATGCGGCGCGCCAGTCATGGCTCTTGACCCAAGCCCTGCAGGAGCAGATGGGGCGGGATGCCCGGGAGCACAGACTGGACCAGCTGCCACCGGTACTCGCATTCCAGTCGGTGATGGATTCAACGGTCAGCACCCGCGCCGTGGTCACCGGGTTATTTGACCAGCTTCCGGCGAACGGCAGCGAGCTGGTTGTATTTGATATCAATCAGGCCGCCAGCTTCCGTCCTCTCTTTAAACCGTCGTCGTGGGCGGCGACCTCTGAGTTACTGCCTGTGGCGAAAAGACGTTACGGTGTCACGATTATTACCAATGCCAGCGCGGACAGTTTTGCCGCGGTGGCGAAAATAACCCCTGCGGGACGCACCGATGAGACCGCGGTACCGCTGGCGATGTCCTGGCCGCAGGAGGTCTATTCACTGTCGCATGTCGCCGTGCCGTTCCCACCTGATGACGATCTCTATGGCCGACATCCTGCGGAGAAAAACCGGTATGGCATTAGCCTCGGCACGATTGCGCTGTGGGGGGAAACCTCCGTGCTGAGTGTAGGCAAAGACGCGTTAATGCGGGTGACCTCGAACCCGTTTTATGCCTACATGCAGGAGAGGATTGACAGACGCATCGGGGATGAGAAAAAGTAGCCTCTCCCGCAAGGGGTTAATCTGTTAGGTCGCGCAGATGAAGTATGTTAAACAGTAATGTCCAACGCATACCTCTTATCGGAACACGTTTTTGTGCTGACTACTCTTATCTACCGCAGCCAGTTGAATTTATCCTGCCGATCCGCCGAACTCCAGGCGCTGGTTGAACAGGCCAGGACGCGCAATGCCGGGTTGAATATTACCGGCGTTCTTCTTTCAAAAGGAGATGATGTCCTGCAACTCCTCGAAGGCTCGGAAGAGAGTGTGGTTAGGCTGTTTCAGAAGATCCGTGAGGATAAGCGGCACAGCGGCGTGGTTGAGCTTATGCGGGATTACGGCCCCCGCAGACGTTTTGAGAATGTCGGTATGCTGCTGTTTGACCTGCAGAACCAGTCGCCGAAAGACGTTCTGCAGTCGGTGCTACACTACAGCAAACTGGACAGTTATCTGACATCTGATGATCGGGTGTTCAAATTTATTCAGACGTTTATTACCGGCAAACGACCGGCCCCGTCGGGGGCGCGTTTTGCCCCGGAGAAATGGACGCTCTCGCGTGAGAAATCGCCGTTTGGCGAGAGTCTGGGTCTGCTGGACAAACAAACCTGCCAGTTCGCCCTCCAGCCCATCGTCGAACCGCTGGAAGGGAAAATCAGTTCACTTGAGGCCCTTATCCGCGGTAATGACGGGGGAAGCCCGGAGCATTTTTTCAGCCGCCTCGATCAGGACAAAATCTATGAAGTCGATCTCCAGACCAAAGCCTGGGCTTTTGCGCTGGCCGATAAACTGGGGATCGGGAGCCATAAAATCGCGGTAAATCTTCTCCCGATGTCGCTGGTGAAAGTGCCTGGCGCCGTGGAGTTTCTGGTTGAACAGATTAAACAACATGGGCTTCAGCCGGAGCAGGTGGTCATTGAAGTGACCGAAAACGAGATGATTTCCGGGTTCAACAAGTTCATTAGCGCCATTAAACACCTGCGCGCTGAAGGTATTGGCCTGGCGATCGATGATTTCGGTTCGGGCTACGCCGGGCTTTCACTGCTGACCCGATTCCAGCCGGATAAAATTAAAATTGACCGCGAAATTGTCAGCAATATTCATCTCAGTGGGCCAAAACAGGCGATTGTGCGCTCGATAGTCAGCTGCTGCACCGACCTTGAAATCACCCTGGTGGCGGAAGGCATCGAGAAGCTGGAAGAGTGGTGCTGGCTTGAATCTGCCGGGATCCGACGTTTTCAGGGCTTTCTGTTTGCCCGTCCAGCGCTGAATGGCGTAGGCGATATTAGCTGGCCACACCTGGTGCGTTAAGCCAATTTTCCTTCCGTATTATTTCCCCTTCGTCCTGCCTGTGCTTAAATAGCTAAAACGGTTTAACATTGTTTAGCTGAGAGGATCACATGCAAAAAATCTGGGTACTTGGCGATGCGGTAGTGGATTTATTACCGGAGGGAGAAGGCCGGTTGCTGCAATGCCCCGGCGGCGCGCCGGCGAACGTGGCGGTCGGTATTGCCCGTCTGGGCGGGAAAAGCGCCTTTATCGGCAGGGTTGGCGACGATCCTTTCGGTCGCTTTATGCATAAAACGCTGGCTGACGAGCAGGTTGACGTAAACTGGATGCGCCTCGACCCGGCACACCGCACGTCAACCGTGGTCGTGGATCTGGACGAACAGGGCGAACGCTCTTTCACCTTTATGGTTCGCCCGAGCGCCGATCTGTTTCTGGCGTCAGCCGACCTGCCGCCCTTTAGCGCAGGAGAGTGGCTGCATGTTTGTTCCATTGCCCTGAGCGCTGAACCGAGCCGTTCTGCAACGTTTCAGGCCATGAACGCGGTCAGGGAAGCGGGGGGTTATGTCAGTTTCGACCCCAATATCCGCCCGGATCTCTGGCCGGATGAGGACGACCTGCGCCGCTGCCTCGAACAGGCGCTGCGATGCGCTGACGTCGTCAAACTCTCCGTCGAAGAACTGGCTTTTTTAACCGCCGACCTTGGGGTCACGGAAGGGCTGGCCGCGCTGATGCGCCGCTGTCCGGCCCGGCTGGTGCTGGTCACTCAGGGCAAAGACGGGGTCATCGCCTGGCATGACGGAACGATGAAGCATTATCCGGCAACCCCCGTTGAATGCGTGGACACCACCGGCGCAGGTGATGCCTTCGTAGCGGGACTGCTTTATGGACTGGCTTTCGCTGGGAGTATCGACAGCCACGATCTTCCACGCGTGATCGCATTAGCCCAGCGCTGCGGCGCGTTAGCCACCACGGCTAAAGGGGCGATGACCGCGCTGCCTTATCACCCGCAACTGTAATTCCTCCCGCAACGGGCCGTCTGTCGACGGCCTGAATTGTCGCCTCGATCACACTTACTAAATCGGTTTAGCAAAAAAGATTGCCGATCCAAAATTGGCAGGTTTAGTATCATCAACCTAAACCGGTTTAGCAATTTAGCACTTTCAATGACTTCTTTTAGGGATGCGACAAAATGTATAAAAAACGCAGACTTGCCGTGATGATAGGCATGCTGGCCGGAAGTACCTCTGTTTTTGCCCAAACGGATATGACGAGTATCGAAGCGCGTCTTGCTGCTCTGGAGCAGCGTCTTCAGGCCGCGGAAACCCGCGCGCAGGTTGCGGAGAAACGCGCCACCGACGCAGAACAAAAAACGCAGCAGTTGGTGACTGCCCAGCAGCAGGCGCAAACAACAACCCAGCAAGTGGCGCAACGTACCGCCGCACTGGAGAAGAAAGCCGATCAGAGCAGTGGGTTTGAGTTTCATGGCTATGCCCGTTCTGGCCTGCTGATGAACGATGCGGCGTCGAGCAGTAAAAGCGGCCCTTATCTGACGCCAGCCGGGGAAACCGGTGGCGCGGTCGGGCGTCTGGGGAATGAAGCCGATACCTACGTTGAGCTGAATGTGGAACACAAACAGACCCTGGATAACGGGGCGACCACGCGCTTCAAGGCCATGCTGGCGGATGGTCAGAAAACCTATAACGACTGGTCCGCTGACACCAGCGATCTCAATATTCGTCAGGCGTTTGCTGAACTGGGCAATTTGCCTGATTTTACCGGCGCGCTGAAGGGCAGTACCTTCTGGGCCGGTAAACGCTTCGACCGGGATAACTTTGATATTCACTGGCTGGATTCCGATGTGGTGTTCCTGGCCGGTACCGGTGGTGGCGTGTATGACGTGAAATGGAATGAATCGCTGCGCAGCAACTTCTCTCTTTACGGGCGTAACTTCGGCAGCGAAGAGCAAATCGACAATAACGTTCAGAACTACATCCTCAGCATGAACCACTTCGCCGGGCCGTTCCAGCTGATGGTGAGCGGCCTGCGGGCAAAAGACAACGACGACCGCAAAGACAGCAATGGCGATCTGATAAAAACCGACGCCGCCAACAATGGCGTCCATGCCCTGGTCGGATTGCACAATGAAAGTTTCTACGGCCTGCGCGAAGGTTCTGCCAAAACGGCGCTGCTGTACGGCCACGGGCTGGGGGCAGAGGTGAAGAGCATCGGTTCCGATGGCGCATTGCTGTCTGAAGCCGATACCTGGCGCTTTGCAAGTTACGGTGTCACGCCTCTTGGTGGCGGCTGGCATATCGCGCCTGCCGTTCTGGCCCAGAGCAGTAAAGACCGCTATGTCAAAGGCGACAGCTATGAGTGGGTCACGCTCAATACCCGCCTGATTAAAGAGGTCACGCAGAATTTCGCCCTGGCGTTTGAGGGCAGCTATCAGTACATGGATTTAAACCCGGAAGGGTATAAAGACCGAAACGCCGTCAACGGAAGTTTCTACAAGCTGACCTTTGCCCCAACGTTAAAAGCGGGCAAGATCGGCGATTTCTTCAGCCGTCCTGAGTTGCGTCTGTTCGCCACCTGGATGGACTGGAGCAGCAAACTGGATAATTACGCCAGCGATGATGCCTTTGGCAGCAGCGGTTTCAACGCCGGCGGGGAATGGAACTTTGGGGTACAGATGGAAACCTGGTTTTAACCTTTTACGCTCCCGCAGTGCGGGAGCGTTTTTCACATCATAAAAATACAGTCAGGCAGAGGTATCTATGGATTTTGATAATATCGCCCGCGCGCTCATTCCGCTGCTCGGTGGCAAAGAGAACATCGCCAGTGCGGCGCACTGCGCAACGCGTCTTCGACTGGTGCTGGTCGATGACACGCTTGCCGATCAGCAGGCCATCGGCAAGGTTGACGGCGTTAAAGGCTGTTTTCGCAACGCCGGGCAGATGCAGGTGATTTTTGGTACGGGGGTGGTTAACAAGGTCTACGCCGCGTTTATCCAGGCGGCAGGGATTAGCGAATCCAGCAAGTCCGAAGCGGCCGACCTGGCGGCACGCAAGCTGAACCCGTTCCAGCGCATTGCCCGACTGCTCTCGAACATCTTTGTGCCGATCATTCCTGCGATTGTGGCCTCCGGTTTACTGATGGGCCTGCTCGGGATGGTCAAAACCTACGGCTGGGTCAATGCCGATAACGCACTCTATATCATGCTGGATATGTGCAGCTCAGCGGCGTTTATCATTCTGCCGATCCTGATTGGCTTCACGGCCGCGCGTGAATTTGGCGGTAACCCATATCTGGGGGCGACCCTCGGCGGCATTCTGACGCATCCGGCGCTGACTAACGCCTGGGGCGTGGCGTCTGGCTTCCACACCATGAACTTCTTCGGCCTTGAGATTGCCATGATTGGCTATCAGGGAACGGTGTTCCCGGTGCTGCTGGCCGTCTGGTTTATGAGTATCGTGGAGAAAAACCTGCGCCGTATTATTCCGGATGCGTTAGATCTGATCCTGACGCCGTTCCTCACCGTTATTCTCTCCGGCTTTATTGCCTTGCTGATCATTGGCCCGGCCGGGCGTGCGTTAGGGGATGGCATTTCCTTTGTTCTGAGCACCCTGATCGCCCATGCGGGCTGGCTGGCCGGGCTGTTATTTGGCGGGCTTTACTCGGTTATCGTTATCACCGGTATTCACCACAGTTTCCATGCCATTGAAGCCGGGTTACTGGGGAATCCGTCGATTGGCGTTAACTTCCTGCTGCCTATCTGGGCGATGGCCAACGTGGCGCAGGGGGGAGCCTGTCTGGCGGTCTGGTTTAAAACCAAAGACGCAAAAATTAAAGCCATTACGTTACCGTCCGCGTTTTCGGCCATGCTGGGCATTACCGAAGCGGCAATATTTGGTATCAACCTGCGTTTCGTGAAACCGTTTATCGCCGCGCTGATTGGCGGTGCGGCAGGCGGGGCGTGGGTGGTCTCGGTACATGTTTATATGACCGCCGTCGGGCTGACTGCCATCCCGGGCATGGCGATCGTGCAGGCAAGCTCGCTGCTCAACTATATTATCGGCATGGTGATTGCCTTCGGCGTGGCGTTTACCGTCTCGCTGCTGCTGAAATATAAAACGGATTCTGAATAATGACGTTACCTTCCCGCTGGCCTGCAATCCTGCAGGCCGTCATGAAAGGCCTGCCGCGTGCTTACGCCGACAGCCATTATCCGCAATGGCATCCGGCACCGGTGACGGGGCTGATGAACGATCCTAACGGGTTTATCTGGTTTGCCGGGCGCTACCACCTGTTCTATCAGTGGAATCCGCTGGATTGCGACCATCGCTATAAGTGCTGGGGACACTGGAGCTCCGCAGACCTGGTGCACTGGCAGCATGAACCGATGGCGCTGATGCCCGATGAGGAGTATGACCGCAACGGCTGCTATTCCGGCAGCGCCGTCGATAACAACGGTGTCCTGACGCTGTGTTATACCGGCAACGTGAAATTTGATGATGGCAGCCGCACCGCCTGGCAGTGCCTTGCCACGCAACAGCCCGACGGTACATTCAAAAAACTCGGTCCGGTCCTTGCGCTGCCGGAAGGCTACACCGGCCATGTGCGTGACCCGAAAGTGTGGCAGCACGACGGGGTGTGGTTCATGGTACTGGGGGCGCAGGATCTGCAAAAACGCGGCAAGGTGCTGCTGTTCACATCTGCCGATTTGCACCACTGGGCGTCTTGCGGAGAGATTGCCGGTCATGGCGTGAACGGCCTGACCGAGGCGGGATACATGTGGGAGTGCCCGGACCTGTTTGCCCTCGACGGGACACACGTATTGATCTGCTGTCCGCAGGGGCTGGCGCGCGAACCGCATCGCTATCTCAATACTTATCCGGCCACGTGGATGAGCGGGGCGTTCGACCATACCCGCGCTACGTTTAAACATGGCGAGTTGCACGAGCTGGACGCCGGTTTCGAGTTCTACGCTCCCCAAACCACGGTGGCGGAAGACGGACGGCGGATCCTGATCGGCTGGATGGGCGTGCCGGACGGAGAAGAGATGTTTCAGCCCACACGTGCGCAGGGGTGGATCCATCAGATGACCTGTCCGCGAGAATTACACTTCCATGACGGCAAACTGTGGCAGACTCCGGTGCGCGAACTGCACGCACTGCGTGAAGAGGAATGTTGCTGGCAAGGTAACGCCAGCGATGCCCCGGCTCTTGATGCGACGCGCCTTGAGTTCGAGCTCACCTCATCTTCTGTAACCGTGGATTTCGCCGGTGCGTTGTGCCTTATCGTCGAGGACAGCGGGTTGCGTCTGGAACGCGCCAGCCTGAAAACCGGGGAGACATTGACCCGTTACTGGCGGGGCGACGTTCATCATTTACGCATTCTGTGTGACAGCTCCAGCGTTGAAATTTTCATCAATCATGGCGAAGGGGTGATGAGCAGCCGCTATTTTCCTGACCATCCGGCACGGGTGCGATTCGAAGGTGCGTCCGACATCACATTACGCTACTGGTCGCTGCGCGGCTGCATGGTAGAATAAGGGTTTTGGCAGCCGGATCTAAGTCGTTGTGAGAAAAACAAAACGCGTCACAATTAAAGACATCGCGGAACTGGCGGGGGTTTCAAAAGCCACCGCCAGCCTGGTACTGAACGGGCGCAGCAAAGAGCTCCGCGTGGCGGAAGAGACGCGTGAGCGCGTGCTGGCGATTGCGAAAGAGCATCACTACCAGCCCAGCATTCACGCGCGCTCGCTGCGTGATAACCGTAGCCACACCATCGGTCTGGTGGTGCCGGAGATCACCAACTACGGGTTTGCGGTGTTTTCTCACGAACTGGAGACGCTGTGCCGCGAGGCAGGCGTTCAACTGCTCATCTCCTGCAGTGATGAAAACCCAGGGCAGGAGACGGTGGTGGTTAATAACATGGTGGCGCGTCAGGTGGACGGGCTGATTGTGGCCTCCAGTATGCTCAATGATGCCGACTACCAGAAGCTGAGCGAACAGTTGCCGGTCGTCCTTTTTGACCGCCATATGAACGACAGCACATTGCCGCTGGTGATCACCGATTCCATTACCCCGACAGCGGAACTGGTGGCCGACATTGCGCGCCAGCATCCTGATGAAATTTACTTCCTTGGCGGGCAGCCGCGGCTTTCCCCGACGCGCGATCGTCTGGAAGGGTTTAAGCAAGGGCTGCAGGAGGCCAATGTGGCGCTGCGCCCGGAGTGGATCATTCACGGCAACTATCACCCGAGCTCCGGCTACGAGATGTTCGCCGAGCTGTGCGCCCGCCTGGGACGCCCGCCAAAAGCCTTGTTCACTGCCGCCTGTGGTCTGCTGGAAGGGGTATTGCGCTATATGGGTCAGCATAACCTGATGCAAAGTGATATCCGGTTAGCCAGCTTTGACGACCACTACCTCTACGACTCGCTCACCATTCCGGTTGATACCATTCGCCAGGATAACCGCCAGCTGGCATGGCACTGCTTTGATCTGATTGGAAAACTGATCGACGGCGAAACGCCACAACCGTTACAGCGAAAACTGGATGCCACCCTGCAGCGGCGCTATAAAGCGAAATCATAGGCCTGGCTGCTGAAGGGAAACGTTAATAACTTTAATTAATTTAAGTTTTGGATCGGCCGATAACGATAGGGAATGTTTATTCTTGAGGTATCGGTCCATGTCGTTAAAAAAATCATCCCTGATTGTCCTTTTTGCTCTACTTTTCTTCTTTGTCGTCAGCACCATTACCAGCGTTGGCCTCATCATTAAAAGTAATAATTCCCTGGATAATGTGAACAAAGAAATCCAGGTTGTGCTGTCGATCATTGACCCCATCAACCACAGCCGTACCTTGCGCGTCAGGGTGATGGAGTACGTGAAGATGGTGGAAGCGGGGAACTCGGCTGATGAGTCAGCGAAACTTTCCGCGGTTAAAGAGGCCCTCACAAAAGCGGATTATGCCTTTGCGGCGTTTATGGCGTCTCCGCGCCTGTCGGATGAAGCGCCGCTGGTGAGCGCGTATCAGGATGCCTGGCAAAACTACCGTAACCAGGGGCTGGCACCGTTGATTGACGCCGCCGCTGCGCACGATGTCGCGAAGTTTAATGCGCTTATCCCGGAGGTGTCCCGCCTCGACCGTCAATATGAAATCGTTCTCGACCAGGTGCTTGCCGTTCACCAGAAATATGCCAAAACCCTGAACGAGGATGCGAGCAGTAATTTCATCTCCGGTCTGGCGATCATTGCGGCGATTGCTTTGCTGTTTGTAATCGTGATTGTTGCCGTCAGCCTGCTGATGAAGCGCTTTGTTTTCGCACCGGTCAACCTGGCACGCGAGCACTGCAGCCAGATTGCCGCCGGTAAACTGGACATTCCAGTGCCGGTAAAAGGCACCTCCGGCAATGAAATCGATCACCTGATGGGCTCAATGGAGCAGATGCGCCAGGCGCTTCTGTCGACTATCGCCCAGGTGCGTGACGCGAGCCATACCGTCACCCACGCCGCGCAGGAAATTGCTTCCGGGAATATCGATCTGGCTTCACGCACCGAGCAGCAGGCCTCCGCGTTAACCCAGACGGCGGCCAGCATGGAAGAGCTGAGCGCGACCGTGGCGAATAACACCGATAACGTTCACCAGGCTGGAAAACTGGTGCAGGACGCGGTGAACAATGCGCACACCGGTGAGGCCGTGACCCGCGAAGTGATCGAAACGATGAATACCATCGCGGCGAACTCTAAGCGCATCGAGGACATCACCAGCGTCATCAACAGCATTGCTTTCCAGACCAACATTCTGGCGCTCAACGCCGCGGTTGAAGCAGCACGCGCCGGCACACAAGGACGCGGCTTCGCCGTGGTGGCCAGTGAAGTGCGCACCCTTGCGCAGAAAAGCGCGGTTGCCGCGAAAGACATTGAAAGCCTGATTGCTCAGTCGGTTTCCAGCGTCAAAAACGGTGCTGAACTGGTGAACCGTTCAGGCGAGGTCATTGATTCTATTATCAGCTCCGTGAATAAAGTGAATACGTTGATGGAGCAGATCTCCGTGGCCTCTGAAGAGCAAAGCCGTGGGATCAGCCAGGTTGGTCAGGCGGTGACAGAGATGGATGGCGTGACCCAGCAGAACGCCGCGCTGGTTCAGCAGTCCGCCGCAGCCGCCGCTTCCCTGGAAGAGCAGGCGCAGCAGCTCTCAAGGAGTATTTCGAGCTTTAGTTTGCCGGCGCAGGCGTGATTGATAATGAGAGGCTCCTGAGGGAGCCTTTTTAATGTCTGGCGTAGCTGGAAAGTTGCGCTAGCAATCTTACGAGGGAAACGTTGTGGGCATCTACGGCCAGCACCTGGCTCTGAGCTTGTACAAATTACTCGAATCGACAGCAAAGAAGCAATGCGCTGCTGAAAACAAGCGCCATCAGCTGCCGTGGCGGTCGCGTCGCAAGAATTCGTTTCGATTAGGCTCAGGAGGGTATTACCCCGGAATGGTGGGAGCTCGACGCGCGCTCGCGTGGGGCAACGGTGATTTATGGCGATAAAAAATTCAAATATCCGGTTGTTGATAGGTGGCCGGAAATCTAACTCAAACAGCGTGGGTTATATGAAAGATTTAACGCCGCCTGTGCTGAAACTTGATTTCAGTCTCGGTGGTGTTAAACAACGAGCGAGGCGTTAGTCTGGTGAGTTATTATTGACCTTGCTTCTGATGGGTAATAACCTCCGTATTAACTGCTTAATGATAAAAGGGAGTTTATATGCAAACCGAGGAAGGACTTACCGTTACGTTATCTCCGGTACAGATGGCCGCTATATTGCACGGTCAAACCATCAGTGAAGGGGAGACCATGAGCAACCGTTTATGGGGCGGTCTGGGTGTCCTTAACGGCGTTGTAGAAATGTTCGGTGCAGGTGTATTGTGCGTAGTTCCTGAGCCCACAATGCTATCTAAAGCGGGATGTGTTGTTGTTGGCTCTCATAGTCTTGATACCATAACCACATCATTTAAACAGGTTATTACCGGTAGACAGACTTCTACCGCCACCGCGCAGCTGGTAGAGATCGCTGCTGGTGAGCTGGGTGCGAGTGCGGATACAGCATATAAAGTTGGAGTGACCTTTGATATTGCAGTGCCTTTTGCGTTTGCGGGAGCACTCGGAGCCGCTCGGGTTGGATCCGTATACTCGGGGCGCATTCGACTGCTGGAGCATGAGGGAGGTAAGCTGGGACATACTATCGCTCGGCATGTAGGTAAAACACCTGAGCAGTTGAAAGCCAGATTTCTGGAACCACGCGCCCCAGTTGCATCCAGCTCATTTTTTAATATCCGACAAGCTGAACTGGTAATTTCAGAGGTTTTGACTGTAAAGAAATCTCAGATTGAGGCGGCACTTAAGTATTCGAATGCGCGCACTACCCTAGCCTATGCACACAATTTCAGACTTCCTGTGGGCTATTTCGTCGAAAAAGGTTCAGATACGGTCAGGAAAGTATATGGGGTGCGATTAGTTATCAGACCAACTACATATAATGGTAAGCTTTATTATATTGTGACGGCATACCCGATACCGTGAGGAAGCATTATGAATGCAGATATTTATAAGCCATGTGAACTTGATAATCTGGTTGTGATCTATTTCGGCCAGGATTGCGATATTTTTGATGCCGATTGCAACTTTGATAATTTGTTGAATGAATATCTGACCACTTCGCCTGAGTTCAGCCTCAGAATGCTCCTGGCGAATTTAATCGAGATAGAGTCTCAGCCCGATGGCGTTCAGGTTTTTTCGGAGCGTTACCGATATGAGTTTGCACCTGAGGGATGGAATATGACGGCGCAGGAATGGCTCAGTACTGTTAAAGCTCGGCTGATCAGCTACATGACTGCCAGCGGTTACTCGACTGAGTTATCTAATTTTTAGTATCAGATTGACTAAAACAATATTGTATAAACCAGACGGAACGTCCATCACGAAGCCGATATCACTAATGTCGGTTTTTTTATGCCATTTTTTCACTATTTTCCCGTTTTTAAGCGGCGAATGCATCTGGTGCATTAGTTTGCATGCGTTTTTATTTTCAGGTTTTACCAGCCAGCGTCAGAGCTGGTGCAGCTTGGGGTTCCTGATGCACCTGTATTTAAAGCGACGCGTTAAGCGGGCAGGCGAGGTGGAGATAGCACTGCGCGCCAGACGTGGTCTCGTTCGTAGCAAACAGTCAAAAACCATGGTATTTGTCTGCTAAATGTGTTCCTACATTATCAATTTCTGTTAAAACAAAAGCCCCGCATTTGCGAGGATTCGTGTATCGATGTGGTCAATATGTGGACGTAATCTGAAATAAATCCTTTTATTTCATTATTTTAATGTATTTTTAAAAGCTCCTGAGGGAGCCTTTTTAATGTCTGACGTAGCTGGAAAATCGCGACAGCACCCAGGTTTCAGCTTGTGGAAGACAGGAAAAACAAAGGCACTTATAGTTAAGAGTCTAATCGTTTTGAGGTTCTGTTCAGGGAGACTAACTGGACAATCATGTATTTTCAGTACATGCCGTGAAGAGGGGATCATGATAGATATCACAAGTGGTGACAGGCATCTTAAATTAACACCCTATGAAAGGCTGACTGAAGAGGAGGTGCCTGCCTATAGCCGTATTATGGTATGGGTTGAATTCTCGATCCCTGTCTTAAAAACTGAGTTTGCTGCAGAGTTTTTTGTCGGTCAACTCGAGCAATTCAGGAATGATACACATGCTCTCCATCAGGCTTTAAAGACAGGGGGAAAGTCTAAGGATATTAGTTTAACCTCGGCATTCGAGGAGGTTATGCTTAAGTTTCATCAGGCGCATTTTGCCGGTGCTATTGGCGTTAGTATGGTACTGAAGCCCGAAAACTATGCTGACAGTATTACCCTTGACGATTCCTTCGATATTGATGAAAGTTACTTTCCCGACATGCTCTCAGGTCTGGACGACATCATTTCATGGCAAAACTGATGCCTGGATTAAGCAAAAGACCGACACTTAAAATGCAGGTCGTTTTATTTCTTAAGAGGAAAACGGCACATGACATGTCAGTTATGCCTGGAGCCTCAGTTGCCGGAGCCCGTCACCCGGCAAAAAGAGCGCTATACCAACGGCGAACTGGTAAGCATATGGTATGAGTGACTTTAAGCCTTTTAACGACCAGCGACTTTACCCGTTTAGGTGGCTTGCTAAACCCGCTATTATCCTCACTCATCTTCCTTGCGTTGTTGGCAATCATCCTGGCCGTTATCGCCACCGCATTACTTAAACGAATTTTTCGTACGAGATGATGTGTCGGGAGGTGACGCATAGCGCCCACCCGTCGTGAGCGGTATGCGTTAAAATCCGTAAGTACAAAAAATTTTATATTCTCCCCAGCAATATTTCCCCGCCTCATCCGTCTACCTCATCACAAGCCATACTCAATCACTGTAAATGAGGTAAACACCATGAGAGATTTCGATATGCACGGAAGAGGGCACGGACGCGGGTTTGGCCGCCACCGTATGGGTAAAGGGCTGGTGATAGGTGCGGTAATCGTCCTTGTGCTGGGACTGGTGGTCATGACCCTGTGGAATGCCTTACTCCCGGCCATTCTTGGCGTGAAAGCCATCGGTTTCTGGCAGGCGCTGGGAATTCTGGTATTAAGCCGGATCCTGTTCGGCGGACTGGGTTTCCGCCCGGGGATGTTCGGCGCGCACCGTCGTATGCACGAACGCTGGATGAACATGACCCCCGAACAGCGTGAGGCGTTTATTCAGCAGCGTCGCGAAGGCTTTGGTCGCCATGGTCGCGGGCATTGCGGCTGGCACGGTCATCGCGAAGATAAACGCGACGACAGCGCGCCGAAAACGCCGGAAGCAGAGTGAGCGAGATGAAAACCGGGCTGGCGGGAGAGTCATTGCTGATGTCGGCGCTTAATGCCTGCCGCGCCCGGCTGAAAGCCTTTATCCGCGGACGAACATCCGTGCGCGATGATGCCGACGATATTTTGCAGGAAGTCACCTATCAGCTGATGAAAGTGGAGCAGCCGGTCGAAAACGTCGCCGCCTGGCTGTTTCGCGCGGCACGTAATGAGATGACCGACCGGGCGCGGAAAAAGCGTGAGGTCTCTCTTTCAGGATACTTTACCGGGGATGATGAGGACTTCCCCGAAGATGAACTGGCGGAAACCCTGTTCGGTGTCCCGCATACGCCGGAGGAGGAGTACCTCAAAACGCTGCTGTGGGAAGAGCTGGGTCAGGCGCTGTCTGAACTTCCGCCCCCTCAGCGCGAGGTTTTTGAAAAAACGGAGCTCCAGGGCTACAGCATTAAAATGCTGGTAGAGGAAACCGGGGCCAGCGAGCAGGCGCTGTTATCGCGTAAGCACAAGGCGGTGCTTTTCCTGCGCACGCGACTGCGGGACGTCTATGATGCGCTGACCGGTGACTAACGGCGACAGACAAAACCTTACATTATCAGGACTTGTAGATTCATCACTATCGTTTATGATCGGGGCGTCTGGTAAATTTGGAACGTTATGCGCAACCGTCAGCTTCTGGGAAAATGGCTTTTGATAATCACATGTCTGGCGATGGCTATTTGCCTGGTGCAGCGTGCGGTTTATCTCAACCATTTTTTGCAGGGACTGGATCCGCAAACGACCCTGATTGCTGATGCCCCGGTTCAAACCAACGACGCTGAGCCGTCCGGGCCATCGCCGTGTCAGTTAGGCGCACACTCGCTGCTTTGTGCTCAGCCTCTGTTCTTTGATGGTGCGCTACCGGCGATTATCATCTTCTTCGCGCTACTTCAGTTGTTTACGCAAGGGCGGGCATGCGTTCCGAGAGAACAGCCCGTTCAGGCACCGCCTCCCCGAATACACCTCAAAAACTGCGTTTTCCGTGAATGAAAAGCATCGTCACCACACGATAATTTTCACTATTCACGGAGTAAAACATGTTTAACCTCTTCAGGGGATTCGTCTTCCTGTGGCTGTCCTGCATCGGCATTGTCCATGCGGCGGATACAGGCTGGCTGGTTTCCCCGCAAAACGATCATGCCCGGATCCGCGTTCAGGCGGAAAGGGAGCAAAACCGCATCCTCGCGCTGCTCACCGTTGAGCTGCAGCCAGGCTGGAAAACCTACTGGCGTTCACCCGGCGAGGGCGGCGTAGCCCCGAAAATCACCTGGCCGGCTGGCGTAACGGATGACTGGCACTGGCCGGTGCCTTCGCGCTTTGATATCTCCGGGATGACCACTCAGGGCTATCACGATAAGGTCATCATCCCCATCACCCTCGACGGTGCGGCGGGGGATGTACTCGACGGGACGCTTACCCTTTCCACGTGCAGTAATGTCTGTCTGCTGACGGACTATAAGCTGCACCTTGATTTTAACCAGCCGGTGGATGAGGGATTCAGCCACGCGTTTGAACGCGCGATGCAGGCCATTCCCGCGACATCTGGCGTGTCCGCAGATCTGTCGGCCTGGTTATCAGATGACAAGCTGATCATTACGGGAACCACACAAGGGCAATGGGACAAGCCGGGGATCTATTTTGACCCGCTGGAAGGCGACATTCTTCCCGGTGAACCGACCCTCAAAGCCGACGGCAATCAGCTTCGGGTAACGGTGCCCGTGACCGATGAGTGGGGAGATAAACCCACTTCGCTGCAGGGAAAAGCGCTGTCGTTTGTGCTCACCAATGGCGACAAAGCGCAGCAAACCGTGATGACCGTCGGGGCAACGCCCGCGGAACCGTCAGCGGCGGGCGTGTCTGAGGGAACCGGCAAAATGGTGCTCTTTGCGCTACTGGGCGGGTTGATCCTGAACCTGATGCCTTGCGTGCTGCCGGTGATGGGCATGAAGCTCAACAGCGTGCTCCATGCGGGCTCAGACAGACGGATGATCAGGCTCCGTTTTCTGGCAACCAGTGCCGGGATCCTGGTCTCCTTTATGCTGCTGGCCGCAATGGTAACCGCGCTTAAGCTGACCGGTGCCTCGCTGGGCTGGGGTATTCAGTTCCAGAATCCGTGGTTTATTGGCCTGATGGTCGCGGTGACCTTCCTCTTCGCACTCAATCTGTTCGGGGCGTTTGAGATGCTGCTGCCTTCTGCCGCCGCAGGACGGCTGGCAACGGCAGGGGGAACGGGGCTTGCCGGCAGTTTCTGCGAAGGGATGTTTGCCACGCTACTGGCCACACCATGTTCTGCGCCGTTCCTCGGCACGGCGGTGGCCTTTGCCCTTGGCGCACCGCTGCATTCCCTGTGGCTTATCTTCCTGATGCTCGGCGTGGGGATGAGTTTGCCGTGGTTGTTCGTTGCGCTGGTTCCAAAAACCGCCATGCTGCTGCCAAAACCCGGTCGCTGGATGAACGGCCTGAAAATTATTCTTGGCCTGATGATGCTGGCTTCCAGCCTGTGGCTGGTGACGTTGCTTAGCCCGCATCTGGGCGACGCGGTGAGCCAGAGCGTGATGTTAGTGCTTATCGTCGTCGCTATCGCACTGCTTGCGATGACCGGGCAGAAAACCTCGCCACTGTTCTGGTGCGTGGTGATCGCGCTGTCAGCCTTTGGCGGGTACCAGCTGCGCGGGTTGCTTACCTCACCGCCTGTAACAAACACCGCAGGCGTCGCTCAGGCAATCCCGTGGCAACCGCTAAGTGAAGACGCTATTCAGGGTGCCCTTGCGCAGGGCAAACGGGTCTTCGTGGATATCTCCGCGGACTGGTGTGTTACCTGCAAGGTGAACGAGCATCGGGTGTTGAATCAGCCTGACGTTATTGCCGCGCTTAGCCAGTCGGACGTGGTGGCGCTGCGTGGCGACTGGAGTAAGCCGTCATCGTTTATCGCCGAATTCCTTGAAAAGCGAAACCGTTACGCCATCCCGTTTAATGAGGTGTACGGCCCGGGCTTCCCTGAGGGGGAGATGCTTTCGCCGTTGCTGGATAAAGACACGCTTATTGCCACCCTGAACAACGCTAAAGGCTAAATGTATTATGAAAAGAATCCTTATAACGCTTCTGCTACTGTTGACCTCAGCACAGGTGATGGCGGCGCAGACCATGACGCCGGAACAGGAGCAACGTGCACAGAAGATGGTTTATGACTTTCTGTTTAACGACCCGGACTCGCCGCGCATTGGCGCTAAGGATCCGAAGCTCACCCTGGTGGTCTTTACGGATTACAACTGCCCGTACTGCAAGAAATTCGATCCTTACCTGGAAAAGATCGTCGAAAAACACCCGGATGTGGCGGTGGTATTTAAGTTTTTGCCTTTCCGGTCGGAAAGTTCACTGACCTCAGCACGCGATGCCTTAACCGTCTGGCGCGCGCATCCTGAGCAATTTATGAAATTTAACCATACCCTGATGGCCAAAAAGGGATATCACGATGACGCCAGCATTCAGGAGGCGCAAAAACGGGCCGGGGTGAACGTCACAACGCCTGATGATGAGAGCCTGGAGACGATCAAACGCAGCCTGATCATCGCCGAAAAGATGGGTATCCAGGGAACACCGGCCACGCTGATTGGCGAAGGGTTACTCCCGGGCTGGGTTCCTTTTGAACAGTTCGATGAAATGGTCAGTGACGCACTGAAAAATCGTTAACGTGAAGGGGGCGGTTCGCCCCCAATGATCCCGGAGCGGAAAATGAAAAAATTACTGTTACTGTCGGTGCTGGCAACGTCAGGGCTGGCGCAGGCCGCTGAAGCGATACCGGATGTGGTGAAGCTCTTCAGCGAGCAGCAGAATATCAAAATCATTAAGAAAATTGATGCGCCAGGGGGCGCGCCGGCCTGGCTGGGGCAGTATCAGGATATGGGCGTTACGCTGTTTTTAACCCCTGACGGCAAGCACGTAATTTCTGGCTATCTGTACGATGAAAAAGGAAAAAACCTGAGTGAAGGCTATTTCCAGAAAGAGATCTACGCCCCGATGGGACGCGAAATGTGGAAGCAACTGAACGCGGCGCATCCCCTGAAAGAGGGGGCGGATAACGCTCCGCGCAAAGTCTTCGTCTTTGCCGATCCGTTCTGCCCGTACTGTAAGCAATTCTGGTCCGAGGCGCAGCCTTGGGTGAAGGCGGGCAAGGTGCAGCTTAATACGCTGCTGGTGGCGTTTCTCAACCCCAACAGTGGGCGTAATGCCTCCGCTATCCTGAATGCGAAAGATCCCGTTTCGGCCTGGCGTGATTACGAGCTTTCAGGCGGGAAAAAATTGCCAAAACCGCAGGGCACTGCATCCCGTGAAACCGTCAACATACTGCAAAAACACCAGACGTTAATGGACAACCTGGGCGCGAACGCCACGCCCGCCATTTATTATCTGAATGCCGATAATGAGCTTCAGCAGGTGGTCGGCATGCCGGATGAAAAACAGCTTGAGGCGATGTTTGGGCCGAAGCCGTAGTAAAAAAAAACAGGCAGAAACAGGGTGTTTCTGCCTGATGTTGACCGGTCAGCTACCCCAGCGTCCGCGCAGGTAGCTGACGGCTTCCTGCGTCTGCGGCTGATTAAGATAATCTTCGCGGAACAGGATCGTGCCATTCACGTTGGGAAGTGAATCGTTGAGATCGAGCTGTTTTTTCAGCTCCGGCACGCCGCCCTGAACCGTCCAGTCCGGCTCATTTTTCGACGGTTCACCTACCTTGTAGAACGCAATGCCGATATACAGGCGGGTATGCGTCGGTTTCACCACCTCTGCCCACCATTTCGTCAGCACGTCATAGCGCGCCGCATCCCGGGAGAAAGGCCAGTATATTTGTGGCGCGATATAGTCCAGCAGGCCCTGCTGCACCCACTGACGCGTGTCGGCGTAGGATTCATCGTAGGCTGCGGCACCGCGCGTGTCTGAGCCTGCCGGGTCGAATGAGCGGTTACGCCATACGCCAGCCGGGCTGACACCAAACTCCACGCCAGGCTTCGTCTGCTTAATGGCCCGGGAGACCTGCACAATCAGCTGCTGTGTATTGTGGCGGCGCCAGTCTGCTTTAGAGGCAAATCCCTGACCGTATTGTCTGAAAGTCTGCGCGTCATTGAGCGCGGATCCCGGTGATTCGGTATAGAAATAGTCGTCAAACTGCACGCCATCAATGGGATAGTGCGCAACCACTTCGGTGACCACCTGCGTTATCCAGTCACGCACTTGCGGAATGCCGGGGTCGAGCACAAAACGATCGCCGGCAATGCGGATCCATTCCGGGTGCTGGACATAAACGCTGGAAGGCTGCAATGACGACGTGCGGTTCAGCGCGGCAATGGTCGACGGTTTGGTATTGGTTGAAACGCGGTAAGGGTTGAACCAGGCATGGACTTTCATGCCGCGCTTGTGCGCTTCATCGAGCATAAACTGCAGCGGATCGTAGCCCGGGTACTCGCCGATATTGCCGGTGAGCATATCTGACCACGGCAGAATTTTAGACGACCAGAGCGCCGTGCTGTCCGGTTTGACCTGGAAAAACACGGTATTGATACCGAGGTGCTTAAGCTTGTCGAGCTTGTTCGTCAGGGCCTGTTTTTGCATCGCGATGCGGTCTTGCGCATCGCGGCCATTCACTGAGGCCACCGGAGGCCAGTCCAGGCGTGAGACGGTTGCCAGCCAGATCCCACGCATCGGCTCGTTAGCCTGCTGGGTCGGTTTGCTCGCGGTTGGGAGAGGCGTTACCAGTGATTTTGGTGGTTTTGAGGAGCAACTAACAAGTAAAAGTGCGCAGGCAGTCAGCGCACCAATCCGTTTTACATGTCGCGTCATTTGCGTTTTAGCTCTTGGTTATCCGACTGTTAGCCCAGGGGTTAAAGGCGGGTTCGTCCGGTTCTGCGATCCCCTCATCATTCAGGGAATCAAGATACAGGGCTTCAACTTCTGCGCGAGCCCAGGGTGTGCGGCGCAGAAATTTCAGGCTCGATTTAACGCTTGGGTCTTTTCTGAAACAGTTAATTTTGATTCGATCGCCCAACTCACTCCAGCCATATCGTGCAACCAGGGCATTGACCTGCATCTCCAGCGTTACACCATGTAAAGGGTCTTTAGAAAGGTGTGCAGTCATAAGCGTCCGGATGTCTCAGTTCTTGTGGGGTTGGGGTTAACGACGAAAGGGTACAAGAAAGCAGGGGAAGCGGCAATTTCCCTTTTTGCCTGCGATGAAAAACAGAAGAGCGTATGACCCGAAAGCCATACGCTCTTCTGTATCGCGGAAGTGCTAGTCGTGTTTTGCGTCAAACAAATCTGGTGCCCACGGACGTGGGTCAACCTCCATAAACGGCGCGCGTTCGAAGCGGTCCTTCAGCGCCCACGGTACCGTGCAGTCGAAGATGGTCTTACAGGAAATGCCGTTTCCGCGAATCGACGTGCTGTAATCCGGCGACTGCGACGGATCGAGCTGGTGGCCGCGGATCCCTGGAATAGTGGTGATGCTGACATCTCCCTGCATGCGGGTGGTCATCGCCCACAGGATGTCGTCGCTGTCGAAAATATCCACGTCTTCGTCGACAAGAATGATGTTTTTCAGCTCGGAATAGGTCGCGAGTGCGATAAGCGCCGCCTGTCCCTGACGTCCTTCATCGGATGGCTGGCGTTTTTTCACCTGCAGAATGCCGAGGAACTTACCGCCGCCCGCGGTATGCGCATAGACATTTTGCAGGAAGCCCGGAATGGCCTCTTCAACGGCATTGCGGATGCTGGCCTCCGTTGGCAGGCCTGCGAGCGTGGTGTGCTCTTCACCTGGCCCCACCAGCGTTTGCAGGATTGCCTGGTGACGCAGGGTGACGGCTTTCACTTTGATGACGGGCAAAGAAGGGTTTGCCTCGCCGCAGTAGCCCGGAAATTCCGGCATTGCATGGCCACTGTTGGTGTGCTGGTCTTCTCTAACGCGCACGCCTGGCAGCAGTTCGCCTTCGATAATGATTTCAGCCCGCGCGATCGCTTTCTCTTTTACCGCCACGCCCTGCACCAGTTCGACCGGTTTCTGACGCAGCGCCCCGGCAACGCCCAGTTCGTTATAACCAAATGGCGTCGTGGGCGCTTCAAAGCAGGCGCCGATATAAATCGCCGGGTCGAGCCCCATGTTGATCGTCACCGGCAGCGGTTTTCCGGCTGCTTCAGCCTTTTTACGAAAGACCTCAATGTGGCGCCCCGCGGCCAGGAACATGGAAAGCTCATCGCGCTCCTGAACGCAGAGACGGTGAATCGTGACGTCAGTCAGCGAACTGTCTTCCGGATCGCTTGCCAGTACCAGCCCCAGACAGAAGAATGGGCCAGCATCAATCGGCGTATTTGTCGGGGCCGGAAGCAGTTTACGCAGATCAAAATCAGGATCGTCAGCGTAGAATACCTGCTCCTGGCAAGGGGCCTGCGATGCCGGGACAACAACCGGCGCGATCGGGTTTTTCACGGCCTGACCGACGTGCTGCGCGAGCGTCGAGGGTTCACATCCCAGAAGGAGTGCCGCTCTTTCCCGGCTGGCGTGCATGCCCACCAGGATACGCGAATCCGGATAACCTTTAACGTTATTGAACATCATGGCCGGGCCCGTTCGGGTAGGGCGTTTCACCGTGCCGCCCGCACCAATGTGTCGATAAACACCCGCCAGCTCCGCGTTGGGATCCACCGGATGATCCGTTTCAATATATTGTCCTTCGTGGCGTTGCAGTAACGCGATGGCACTTCTGAGATCGTTGACTGGGCTTTCCATTTTTTCCTCCCGTGTTTGCATGCCTCCATTTTTATGGCAATAGCCCATAGCATCAATTGCATCATTACTGCTATTTTGATAAGAAATTTATTATCAAAAAATCCGGGTAAGCGTTATGCAATTTCGTCAGATGCGTAATTTCATTGTCGTTGCGGAAGAGCTTCACATGCACCGGGCTGCGGAGCGCCTGAACATGGCACAACCCGCGCTGAGTCAGCAGATTAAAACGTTAGAGGAACGGTTAGGCGTTACGCTCTTCAGCCGGGCGAACCGCCGTTTAACCCTGACGCCGGCCGGTGAAGCTTTCCTGGAGAAAGCCAGGCTGGCCATCGCCCTGACGGAACAGGCGGTACTGGACGCCAGGCAAACGGCGAGGGGGGAGCAAGGGGTGTTGAATCTCGGGTGCGTATCGAGCGCCATGTTTGACACCAGGCTGCCTGCCGCGCTGCGCCAGATGCACAGTCGGTGGCCTGCCATCACCATGTCGCTAATGACGGGGAATGTGCAGACGCTCTATACCGCCGTGCAAAGCAACCAGCTGGATGTGGCCATCATCCGGGCACCGCTGCCGTCTCTGCCTGACGACCTGCAAAGCCGCCCGTTTACATCCGAGAAAACGATGCTGGCGCTCTCTTCACAGCATCCTCTGGCGAAATCGTCCGCGGTTACGCTCGCCTCGGTGAAAGATGAAAAATGGATCTCCCTGCGCGACCCGGAGGGAATGGGCCTCGAACAGTACTTCTATGACGTTTGTTACGGTGCAGGTTTCCAGCCTGAGGTGGTACAAAACGCCACCGACGTACCTACCGTCATCAGCCTGGTCTCTGCGGGGTTTGGCATGGCGCTACTGCCGGCCTCGGCCAGGGCGGTCAGCGTGGAGAATGTCGTGTACGTCGACATCATTGACAGGCTCAGGGAAAGCGAGCTGAAGCTGGTGTGCCACCGGATCATTCGCTCAGAGGTGTTAAAGAAATTCCTGCACACTCTCGATCACATCTGACGTCCCGCGGCCAGCAGCAGTTGCTCGCGCAGCCAGAGGCTTGCCGGATCCTGACTGTTTTTCGGGTGCCAGTACATGCTGATGGTAATCGGCTGCAGCGGCAGCGGCGGGGGAAAGATATCCAGCGTCGAGGCAAAGCGTTGCAGCATACGTTCCGGTAAGGTGCAGAGCAGGTCCGTGCTGGCGACAAGTGGAGGTGCCATGGCGTAGCTCTGCGTGGACATCACCACGTTGCGCTGATACCCCAGTCCGCCCAGGGTTTGATCCACAAAGCCGGTAAACGGGTCACCCTCTGAAGAGACCACCAGATGAGAGAGTGCGCAATAGTGCTCCAGATCCAGTGGCCCAACACCGCGGGGGTGGCCTTTTCGCTGGGCTGTTGCAAACTGGTCATCGAAAAGTTTGCGTCTGACCCAGCCGTCGTGCGCGCCGGCGCTCACACCGATATAGACATCCACATCACCCTTTTCCAGCTGCTGTGGCAGGGTTGCCATTTCTGGCAGCGCGAACCGCAAGCGGATCCCCGGGGCATGGGCCCGGAACTGATTAAGCAGTTCCGCACCCAGCATCAGGGCCGGATTTTCATGCAGGGCAATCACAAATGTCCGCTGGCTGGTTTGCGCATCAAAGGTGGTGGGGGCAAACATCGCGTTAATGCCCCGCAATACGGTCTTGACCTGCGGTCGCAGCGCCTCCGCTCTGGGCGTGGGCAACACCCCACGTCCATGTGGGGAAGGGATAAACAACGGTTCGCCAAAGAGCGAACGCAGGCGCGCCAGACGGGCGGACATCGCGGGCTGGCTGATGCCGAGCCGCGCGGCCGCATGGGTGATGTTCTGATCCTGGAGCAATGCATCCAGCGTCAGGATCAGGTCGATATCCATCTCAGCAACGGGCGTCATCGTGTTATCCGTTTTACTTTGCGCTGTGGCTGTCACGATTGGTATAGGTGACGGGCACCCAGGCGTAACCGCCGTGCTCGCCTTTCGTGACGTAACCGATACCCGGGAACGGCAGGTGGGGGGCTGCGACAAGGTCTCTGTTTTTCACAAAATCAGCAAAAGCATCCTGGCGGACACGTGCCGCACCGTCCTGATCCTGGTCGTAGGCGATGGTCACGGCGGGCTGCGGGAACTGTACCGCCGCGACGTGGATAATATCGCCGACAAAGGTGATTTTCTCGCCTTTACTTTCCAGCGTATAGAAGGCTGATCCAGGCGTATGGCCCGGGTGAACCGTGCCGGTTATCCCGGGTAGAAGCTGCGAGGTTCCGGAAAAAGGAACTACCTTGCCGGCATCACGATACGGTTTTAAGGTTTTTTGCGCGACATCGAAGTAGTTCTGGTCGTAGCCGGTTTTTTTCTGATTATCGTTGTTAAAGAAAAAGTCGATGTCAGGTTTGCCGACAAAAACGCGCGCATTGGTAAACACCGCCTTGCCATCTTTAACCAGGCCACCGGCATGGTCGGAGTGTGCATGGGTCAGTAAAATCTCGGTAATGTCCTGCGGCGCGATCCCCTGCGTTGCCAGACTCTCAATCAGTCGCCCGCCGTTACCGGGGCCAAAAAGCTGGCCTGAGCCGGTATCCACCAGAATCTTGTGGCCGGGTAGCGCAATCAGAAACGCATTAATGGACGCCTCTACCGGGTTGGTCTGGAAATTTTGTGTGAGCAACGCATCGGTTTTCTGCGGGGTCGTCCGACGAAGTAATTTGTGCAGGTCTTGCGCCACGGTACCGTCGGTAAACGAGGTCACCATAATATCGCCAACCTGCACACTGTACCCCCCGGCAGGCTGTTTAACCACGTGCTGGGGCGTTTCTGCCGAAGCCTGAAGCGCAGGGTAGAACAATAACGAACTGGAAATCAGCGTTGTCAGGGCAAGTTTTTTTACGGTCAGCATAAGGGTCTCCTTCAGAAAGAGCTCATCTTACTTCTCCGTAAAATTATATGAACCCGCATGATAATGATAGGACCTATAAACGGGATGAATAGGTCGGATCAAATGTCGGGTGGCAGCAATGTGTCACCCGGCAAGCCAGACGTTATTGCTTCAGCGGGGCTTTCCAGCCTTCAAGCGTGGCTTTTGACCACGAGCCATACGCGGCATTGGGCAGCACAATCCAGTCACTGCCAAAGCGATCGGCGCTGGCCTCAACGAGTTCACGCTGCGCTTCGCTCGGCTTTTTGTTTTTAAATTGCGCGGCGAAATCAGGCAGGCTGTCACCGAAGAGCATGATTATCTGCTGTTTCTTCAGGATGCTCTGGCGGCGGGCTTCTTTACTGACCGTATCGAGCAGAACGCTATCCTCTGAAACCTGCGGTAAGCCAAGGGATTTTAATGTATTGAGCGTATCTGCTTTGTTTTCCTGCATGCGGTCAGATACATAATAAATACGGACCTTACTTTGATTCACGCGATCAAGAAACGCCTTCGCACCAGGAATTAATCCCGGTTTTCCCTGTTTTTCCCAGTCACTCCAGGTGTCCCATTTCGTGTAGTCGTGGCACTGTTCGGCATCACGCGCCAGTAACGGAGTGTTATCCAGCACCGTTTCATCAAGATCCATCACAACGGCATAGTTCTCAGGCGCAGTCAGCCCTTTTATTTTTTCGTTAAAACGCTCGGTGGCGAAACGATAGGTCTGCAGCTGAAGTGCCATGATTTCTGCCGATTTCTGTTGGTAGCGCAGCGCCATCTCATACGCTTTCGGCTCACAGATTTCGTGGTCGGCTGCCGTGGCGGTCGCGCTTATAACAGGTAATGCCAGCAGTAATGCCTTAGCCATTGAATTCACTCTTCTTTCCTTAACGTCATTGTCAAAATCATGTAAGCGTATTGAAATTAAGTGACAGAAAAATGAAGGGAGGCAGGCGAGTCATATTCTGACGCACATTCCCTTGCGCGCCGGGTGGGTAATTTTCAGACAAATCGCTTTCGTCCGCCAATATCCGTTAGAGCCAGAGTCAGATCAGCATGTAATACCAGAACAGGGCGATTTCGTCTTTTTCCGGTAATGCGTTGTAGAGGAAACGATCGTATCCGCCTAACGTAAAGCCATAATGACGGTAGAACAGGCAGGCAGAAACATTCACATTCTGGGTTTCAAGCCTTAATCCAGCCGCGTTGACGCTACGCGCCCACACGTGTGCGGCCGCCATCAATTTTTGCGCCGCGCCAGCTCTGCGTTTCGTGCGCTCAACGGCAATATAGTCAACGGCGATAAATTTATTCCAGCTCATTGACGCGGTGATAAAACCGGCAATTTCTCCCTCATCTGTTTCGGCCACAAGAAATATGGCATCCGGATTAACGCAATGATTTTCAAGGGTCTGCATATCGAGCTCATACGTTTTACGATAAGGCACGGCGACAGCGTCGATATGCAAATCACAATGTATAAAAGGCTCCCGCGCAACGTGACTGACGGTGAATGAAAAGTCACAGCATTCAAGACGTGCGAGGTCGGTATTTAATCCTTTTCGAATCTGCATGGTATTCCTTGTGGCGAATATTTTTATAAATAATAGATGAAGCCATTAAAACCGCTGGCGTAACACTCTTTTGATCCTGAACTAAGCTTGTACTTCATTCCGCGTAAAATGTGGGTCATTCGAGGACAATGAATGGAATTCAGGACATTTCAAAAACACTGGGGTGCTGAGTTTATATCCAATGACGTTGTACGTTTTCGCGTCTGGGCAGAAGGACAGAAAGAACTTACGCTACGTCTGGCAGAAAACGACTTGCCAATGACGGCGGTCGGCAGCGGCTGGTTCCAGATTGACGTCCCCGGCGTCACGCACGGCACAGAATATCAGTATGTTTTGCAGGACGGCATGGCCGTACCCGATCCGGCGTCGCGCGCCCAGGCTGGGGATGTTAACGATCCCTCGGTTGTTATCGATGCCAGACGGTATCCGCCCGGCAACCGGGAGTGGGCAGGGCGTCCGTGGGAAGACACGGTCATTTACGAACTGCACATCGGCACCTTTACCCCGGAGGGCACCTTCCGGGCCGCCATTGAAAAACTGCCTTACCTGGCTGAACTTGGCATTACCCAGATTGAAGTCATGCCCGTCTCACAGTTTGGTGGATCGCGCGGCTGGGGATATGACGGGGTATTGCTGTATGCACCGCACTCTGCCTATGGCACGCCAGAAGACTTCCACGCCTTTATCGATGCTGCCCATGGGCTTGGGCTTTCTGTCGTGCTGGATATTGTGCTTAACCACTTCGGCCCGGAAGGCAATTATCTGCCTGTGCTGTCACCCGCGTTTTTCGACGCGGAACGGATGACGCCCTGGGGCAACGGGATTGCTTACGAGACTGAGCCGGTCAGGCAATACATTACCGAAGCCCCGCTGTTCTGGCTGACGGAATACCATCTTGATGGATTACGGTTTGACGCCATCGACCAGATTGAAGACGCGTCGGATAAACACATCCTGCAGGAGATTGCCGAACGCATTCGCGAGGCTATCCCCGGGCGGCAGATCCATCTCACCACCGAAGACAGCCGTAACGTTATCTTCCTGCATCCGCGTGACGCACACGGTGCGACACCGCTTTTTACCGCGGAGTGGAACGATGACTTTCACAATGCCGCGCATGTCTTTGCCACAGGCGAAACGCATGCGTACTACCAGGATTTTGCCTTTGAACCGGAGAAAAAACTCGCCCGTGCGCTGACGGAAGGTTTTGTCTATCAGGGCGAGGTTTCTCTCCAGACCGGCAAATCGCGCGGCGTGGAATGTCACACGCAGCCGCCACAGTTTTTTGTCGATTTTATTCAAAACCACGATCAAACCGGCAACCGCGCTCAGGGAGAGAGACTGATCGCCCTTGCGGGGGCCGATAAAACACGGGTGTTGCTTGCTGCACTGCTGCTTTCGCCCCATATTCCGCTGCTGTTTATGGGGGAAGAGTTTGGTGAAACCAATCCGTTTTTGTTCTTTACCGATTTTCACGGTGAGCTTGCCAAAGCCGTGCGAGAAGGGCGCGCAAAAGAGTTTACCGGCCATGCCGGGCACGGTGCGTCCGTCCCCGACCCGAATGACGTGCAGACCTTTGTTCGCTCTAAAATTGACTGGAATAAGGTCGCCACCGATGACGGTAAAACGTGGCTTCGCTTCACGCGAACGCTGCTGACGTTGCGCCATCGTCATATCGTTCCGTTACTGCGAAAGGGCGTCACGGTGGAGAGCAAAGTCATCAGAACGGCACCCGGCATGATTGCAGTGAGCTGGCGATTCCCGACCGGAACGTTGTCTCTGGCGTTCAATACCGGCAATAAGGCTGTTGATGTGCCTGCACTGGCAGGAGAAACGCTCTTTAGCTGGCCGGAGGTGAACGAGGTGTTACCGCCGAACAGTATTGTTGTTCGCTTTGCTGATGGAGAAGCATCGTTATGATCCCTTCCGCGACCTACCGTATTCAGTTCCGTAACGGCATGACGTTTGACCGTGTCGTGGAACTGGTGCCGTATATGAAAGATCTCGGCATCAGCCATCTTTACGCCTCACCTGTGTTTACCGCCACGACCGGCTCTACCCACGGCTATGACGTGACCGACCCGAATGAAATCGACCCCGCCATTGGCGGACGAGAAGGATTCGACCGTATGGCGGCCGCGCTCAGGCAGGCGGGAATGGGCTTGATACTGGATATTGTGCCTAACCACATGTCGACCTCGCTGGAGAATCACTGGTGGCGAGACGTGATTGAGCATGGCAAACAGAGCCGCTACGCACGCTATTTCGATATTGACTGGTCACGGCCGCTTACGCTGCCGTTTCTGGGCGACACCTTTGAGGCGGAGCTTGAGAAGGGTGCCATCACTGTAAAACGTGACCCTGTCACGGACAAAGCCGCGCTGGTCTACTACGACACCGCCTATCCTCTTAACCCGGGTACCTTTGTGGAGGGTAAAAGCATTGCGGCGCTGCACGAGGCCCAGAACTGGAGGCTGATGTCCTGGCGTGAAGCCCCGAAACAGCTCTCGTGGCGGCGTTTCTTCGAAATCACCGGCCTGGTGGGCGTGCGGGTTGAAGACGCGTCGGTATTTATGGATACACACCGATTGATCCTTGAACTGGTTCATTCTGGCGTCGTTGACGGTCTGCGAATTGACCATATCGACGGTCTGGCCGATCCGCTGGGCTATCTGCAGCGTCTGCGCCAGGCAACCGGACCGGCGTGTTACATCACGGTTGAAAAAATTCTCGCCAAGGGGGAACAGCTGCCCGTCGAATGGCCAGTCTCCGGCACCACGGGGTACGAGTTTATTGCCTCGCTGGCGGAAGTTCTGGTGGACGACAGCCGCCTTGACCGCCTGGAGAAAATCCATGACGACACGCTCGGGGAAACCGTTGATCGGTTTGCAGCGTTACGGGATGCCAAAGGGCTGATGACCGATCGCAATTTTGAGGGCGAATTCACTACCCTGTTAACTATCGCCACCGATCTTGCCCGACGCAATGCGGTTGAACTGCAACCCGACGAGATCCACCATGCGTTGCGCGAGCTGCTGATCGCGTTTCCGGTGTATCGGACCTACGGCACCCGTGAAGGATTAACCGCCTCTGACGTGGCGCTGCTCAATCGCGTTGTCGCAAGCGTTAACACCTCTGAAGCGGCTCTGAGCCTGATCGTATGTATTCTTACCGGCGATCTTCCTGAAAATTGCCACGACGACGCGGCACGTTTCAGAACCCGCTTCCAGCAGCTCACCGGGCCACTGATGGCGAAATCCGTGGAAGATACGCTGTTCTTTCGCCATAACCTGGAGCTGGCGCTTAACGAAGTGGGGGCAGACCCGACGCCGCGCGCCTTTTCGCTATCGCGTTTTCATCAGGAAATGCGCATCCGTCTTGCCCGCCAGCCTGACGCCTTACTCGGGACATCCACCCATGACACGAAGCGTGGTGAAGATGCCCGGGCACGCCTCTATACCCTGACGGAAGCGCCGGAACAGTGGGGCGAAAATCTGGCCCGCTGGCGGCAGATGAATCAAACCCACGTGCGTTTTCTGAGCGACGGTACTGCGCCGAACGCTGCCGATACCTGGATGATTTATCAGGCTCTGGCCGGCGTCTGGCCCGCCACGCTGTCACCTGACGATGTCGACGGGCTGAAATCACTCGAAGAGCGCTTCCTCGGCTTCCTGGAGAAAGCGCTGCGCGAAGCCAAACAACGCACAGACTGGATAGACAGCAACGAAAGCTATGAGAGCGTGGTGCTGAGCTATGCCCGGCATCTGCTTTCACCGGACAACACGCTGTTCCTGAAGGATTTCAGTGAGGCGATGCAGCCCTTTATCCGTGCAGGGCTGATGAACAGCCTCAGCCAGACGGTGATCAAACTTACCGCACCCGGGGTACCGGACATCTATCAGGGCTGCGAAGCGCTTAACTTTAGCCTTGTCGACCCGGATAACCGACGGGAACCGGATTTCCCCGCGCTGGTGCACCACCTCAGCACGGCGGATGCCGGGGTATTTGCCCGCCCGGAATGCTGGCGAGACGGAAGCGTTAAGCAATATGTCACCGCAACGTTGTTACGGCTTCGTCCGCATTATGCCGCGCTATTCCATTACGGTGACTGGCTGCCGCTGAAGGTGAGCGGCGAGCGGGCGGAGAACCTGATTGTTTATGCACGCGTGAAAGACGAGGAGGCGCTGATTGTTGCCGTGCCGCGGCTGGTCTTCGACGTGACGACCCATGAAGCACTGTGGGCCAATACCACTATTGCTATACCCGATGCGCTGGCAGGAAAACGCTACCGGGATCTGTTCACCGGTGAAAGCCGGGTTCTGCAAGAGACGCTGGATGTAACGTCTGAAACGGGATGCTTAATGGTTCTGCTTACCTGCGAATGATCGTGGAGAACAAAAAATGCCAAAGGATAATACGTTTGAAATTCGGGCCGGTCATGGCCAGCAGCAAGGCGCAAATTATGACGGGAAGGGGGTCAACTTTGCGCTGTTTTCAGCACATGCGGAGCGAGTTGAGCTCTGTCTGTTTGACCCTTCAGGAAAAACCGAAATCGCCCGGCTGGAGCTGCCGGAATATACCCATGAAGTGTGGCACGGCTATGTGCCGGATCTGAAGCCTGGCGCGCTGTACGGCTATCGTGTTTACGGCCCCTATGACCCGGAAAACGGGCATCGCTTCAACCCAAATAAACTGCTTATCGATCCGTATGCCCGTGAACTGGTGGGCGATATCGACTGGAACGACGCCCATTTCGGCTATGAGCTGGGTCATGACGATCTCGACCTCAGTTTTGATACCCGCGACAGCGCGCCGTTCACGCCAAAATGCAAGGTCATCGACCCCAATGCTTTTGACTGGCAGGATGATAACCGGCCAACCATTCCGTGGCCGAATACCGTTGTGTATGAGAGCCACGTGAAGGGCTTTACCCAGCTTAACCCGGCGATCCCGCCTGAACTGCGCGGTACGTTTGAAGGGATGGGACACAAAGCCTCGGTCGATTACATCAAAAGCCTTGGCATCACCTCGGTTGAACTGCTTCCGGTTCACTGGTTCCCGGACGATCAACACCTGCTCGACAGGGGGCTGAAAAACTTCTGGGGCTACAACACGCTCGGCTTCTTTGCACCGGCGTCACGCTATTACGGTCCGGCGGGGATCCAGGGTTTTCGCGATATGGTGCGCGCCTATCATGACGCAGGCATCGAGGTGATCCTCGATGTTGTCTATAACCACACGGCAGAAGGCAATGAGCTCGGCCCAACGCTGTCGTTTAAGGGCATCGATAACTTCAGCTATTACCGCACCTTACCCGATCAACACCGGTATTACATTAACGACACCGGCACGGGGAATACGGTGAATACCTCCCACCCGAGAGTGCTGCAGATGGTGATGGATTCGCTGCGCTACTGGGCCGAATCGATGCATATTGACGGTTTCCGTTTCGACCTCGGGACAATTCTGGGCCGTGAGCCCGAAGGCTTTGATCCGCGCGGTGGCTTTTTCGATGCCGTCACGCAGGATCCGGTGTTATCCCGTCTGAAGCTGATTGGTGAGCCCTGGGATATCGGCCCTGGCGGTTATCAGGTCGGCGGCTTCCCGCCGGGCTGGGGGGAGTGGAACGACAAATATCGCGATACCGTACGTGAGTACTGGAAGGGCGATAACGTGTCTAACGACTTCGCCGCGCGCCTGCTCGGTTCCGGTGACTTGTACGACCTGCGCGGACGCCGTCCGTGGGCCAGCATCAACTTTATCACCGCCCACGACGGCTTTACGTTGAACGACCTGGTGTCTTACAACGAAAAGCATAATGCCGACAATGGTGAAGACAATAACGACGGGCACAACGATAACCGGTCGTATAACTACGGAGAGGAAGGGCCGACAGAGAATCCGGATATTATCGCTACCCGGGAGCGGCAGAAGCGTAATTTCCTCACCACGCTGTTGTTCTCTCATGGCACGCCAATGCTGCTGGCCGGGGATGAGTTTGGCCGTACGCAAAAGGGCAACAATAACGGGTATTGCCAGGACAGCGAGATCTCCTGGATCGACTGGAAGGGATTATCGGAAAACGACACCGCCCTGCGCGACTTTACCCGCCATCTGATTGCCCTTCGCGCGAAACAGCCGTTGCTGCGGCGTGAAAGCTGGCGCGACGGGCTTGAGATCCGCTGGTTTAACGCCGGCGGCGGCCCGCAGCAGGATGAGCAGTGGGATGAAGGTTCAACCCTCGGCGTATCCATCAGCAGACCGGACCTCAGACAGGAGCCGGGCCTCTGGCACGATGTGCTGATGCTGTTTAACCCGTTTGAAGGCACCGTGCCGTTCCAGATCCCCCAGTTTGGCGAAGGAGGCTGGGTACTGGAACTCTCCACGGCGGATGACGTTGTCCCCGGGACGGTCATCACCAAAGCCGTGGAATACCATCTGGCCGGACGAAGTATTTCGCTTTTCAGACGCCCTTAACTACAGTGATGCCGCCGCCCGCGCGGCGGTGTCATACAGGGAAGATATGGTCCGGAGCAGCTGCGCGGTGTCACCTATAGACGCTCCGGAAATCCCGCTCTCCGCATGGATATTGATCAGGCACGCTTCCCGCACGTCGCGGTATTTCATGCATAGCGCTTTCCCTTCCTCCGTCGTTGAGAAATAGAGCTCTTTTCCGGCTTTTTCACTCGTCACGTAGCCCGCCTTGACCAGCTTCTTCAGTGCATACGTCACCACATGGGTATCTTCCACGTTCAGGACAAAACAGATGTCGGCCAGCTTTTTCTTGCGGTCGCGGTGGTTCACGTGATGCAGAAGCGAGACATCAAAAGCGCCCATATCTGGCTCACCGGCGGCGGTCATGCAGCGCACCATCCATTTGTTAAACGCGTTGCTGGTCATGATCAACGCGTACTCCAGCTCTGATAATTCCGCGCAACGTTCCGATACCAGATGGCGAGAGGACACGATACGGCCATCGGTTATATCGTCGTGATTTGATGATCCAGCACTCTTCTTTGCAGTCATAACGTTCCTTACGGGGGGGTGACGTTGGCCCGGAAATGTAAACTCATCGATAAAATAAGAACATTTTATTGATAAATTGTTTACATGTTTTTGTGGTTCAGATATAGCTTTTTAGTGCAGGTTCTGCGGAGCCTGACGCAAAACACAACATCGCGCGCCGCACTGCATCCCGCTTCGCCATGATGCGAAGTATTAAAAAAATAGCCGCCGGCGCGCAACGCTCACTTTGGATAGGGTAAACGTTTATGGACGGTTCGACACTGTTGCCGCTCATCGGTATACCGGTGGTGGTTATTGGTTTTGCTCTGCGTTTCAACCCGCTACTGGTGGTTGTGGTGGCGGGGCTGGCTACCGGACTGCTGGTTGGCATGGATTTTGGGATGTTGCTGGAGACCTTTGGCGAGAAGTTCGTCAACAGTCGTTCCCTGGCAACCTTTATTCTGATCCTGCCGGTTATTGGCCTGCTGGAATATTACGGGTTGAAAGAGCGGGCGCAGGCGTGGGTGGCAAAGATTGCCAGCGCCACCTCGGCACGTATTCTGATGCTCTATTTTGTGGCGCGTGAAGGGACGGCCGCGCTGGGATTGATGTCGCTGGGTGGGCATGCTCAGACCGTTCGTCCGCTGCTGGCACCGATGGCCGAAGGCGCAGCGCTCAATGAGTATGGCGAACTGCCGCAACATATCCGGGACAAGATCAAAGCGCATGCCGCGGCGTGCGACAACATCGCGGTTTTCTTTGGCGAAGATATTTTTATCGCGTTTGGCGCGGTGCTGCTGATCGACGCTTTCCTGAAAGAGAATGGGATACAGGGCATTGAACCGTTGCATATCGGTCTGTGGGCCATTCCGACCGCCATCGCGGCATTGATTATTCATATGACGCGCCTGTTGCGTCTGGATGCCAGCATCCGTCGTGACGTTATGTCCTGGCGCGCTGAGCAGGGTACACAGGAGATCGCGCCATGATGACCCTGATCACCATTAACCGCGTGTATTACCTGATCGGCTTTGTCGTGATGCTGCTGGTCGTGATGACCCTGCGCGATCGCGCGAATCCTAAACGTTTTACCACCGCGCTGTTCTGGTTCCTGTTCGGCGGGATCTTCCTGTTTGGCGACCTGATGGTGCAGGAGCTGGGTAAATCCCTTGCTTATCGAATTATCGGCGGCTGCGTCATTGTGATTGCACTGCTGGCGGGCTTTGGTCTGGTCGGCAAAGGGCATTATAAAATGGCTACCGATGCCGAGCGCGAAGCCTCGTCAACGCGGCTGAAAAACTGGCTGTTCCTGCCTGCGCTGATGATCCCGGTGGTTACGGTGATCGGGACATTATTCCTGAAAGGGGTGTCGATAGGGGGCGTATTCCTTCTTGACCAGAAACAGCTCACGCTGGCGGCACTGTGCGTCGCCTGTGTGGCGGCGATCCTGACCGGCTGGTGGCTGACAAAAGGCACGCCATTACAGGCTATTCGCCAGTCCCGGCGCCTGGTCGACACCATTGGCTGGGCGGTGATTTTGCCACAGATGCTGGCCATGCTGGGTGGGGTGTTTGTGGTGGCGAACACCGGCGAGTCAGTCCAGAAGGTCGTTAGCCTGTTTGTGAACCCCGATAGCCGGTTCATGCTGGTGGTGATTTACTGCGTGGGCATGGCGCTTTTCACCATGATCATGGGCAACGCCTTCGCGGCATTCCCGGTGCTCAGCGCCGGTATCGCTTTGCCGTTCCTGATTAACGTTCACCATGGTAACCCGGCACCGCTGCTGGCGATTGGCATGTACGCGGGCTATTGCGGCACGTTGATGACGCCGATGGCGGCCAACTTTAATATCGTCCCGGCCGCGCTGCTGGAGCTTAAAGATAAGTACCAGGTGATCAAGATCCAGATCCCAACGGCGTTAACCCTGCTGGTGGTCAACGTGTTCTTAATGTATTTCCTCGTTTTTCGCTAAGCGCGGCAACGATCTAAGGAGCTGATATGGAATTAACGCAACACCAGGCCGACGCGTTTGCCCGCATGCCTTTGACCTATTTACGCCAGGAATATCCGAACCACATTATGCACCTGCTTAATGATGACGGTGATGTCCTGCCACCTCGCGAACTGCACCCCATTTTTTATGGCTGCTTCGACTGGCACTCGGCGGTGCACGGCTACTGGCTGCTGCTGCGCTGCGTGCGGCTTTACCCTGAACTGTCGTGCCGGGATGAAATTGTCGCCCTGTTTGATGAACACATCACGCAGGAGAAGGTGGCGAAAGAGCTGGCCTATTTCAAGGCACCGTTTCGCGCCTCGTTCGAGCGCCCTTATGGCTACGGCTGGCTTCTGGCGCTGGCACAGGAGCTGAAGCAATCCGCGTTACCTCAGGCCGCCAGCTGGTATCAGACACTGCAGCCGTTAACGCAGGACATTCGCGACAGGCTGGTGGATTACCTCAGCAAGCTCACCTATCCGATCCGTGTCGGTACGCATTACAACACCGCTTTTGCCCTGGCGCTGGGGATTGATTACGCCCGTGAAGTGCAGGATAACGCCCTTGAACAGGCTATTCTGACGGCGGCGACGCGCTTTTATCTGGCTGACACGCATTACCCGGCCCACTATGAACCGGGTGGTGATGAGTATATTTCCGGCGCGCTGACGGAAGCGCTGTTGATGAGTAAGGTGGCGGAGCATTTCCCGGCGTGGTTTGACGCCTTTCTTCCTGATGTGGGGTCTGTTTCGGCCCTGATGCACCCGGCAGAAGTGAGCGATCGTACCGACCCGAAAATTGCCCATCTGGATGGGTTAAACCTCAGCCGCGCCTGGTGCATGAAGCATATTGCCCGCGCGTTGCCGGATAACCATCCGGGACAACAGGCGCTGCGCGAGGCAGTCAACCGACATCTGGCGGCAAGCGTCGAGCATGTGGTGGGAAGCCACTACAGCGGTGGACACTGGCTGGCGAGTTTTGCGCTGCTGGCGCTGGAGTAAATCACAGGTGCAGCGCGTAGTGCGCTGCACCGTGTTTATGCCGTAGCCTGACGCGTGGCGCGCAGCCGGCTCACGCTAAACATGACAGAAACCGCCGAAGCAATGACCGCAATCCACAGTGAATAATGAACGGCCCGATCGTCAAAGGCCGGCTGATTCTGCGTTGTGGCCAGCAGAACGCCGACCACGGCAGCCCCCAGGCATTGTCCAAACGTCCGCACGATAGCCAGTACGCCGGATGCGTAGCTGGCATACTCCCGCACCACGTTAGAGAGCATTTCCCGGTTATTGGGACTCTGGAAACAGCCAAAACCGATCCCGCACACCAGGCTTCGCAGGCAGATATTCCAAGCGGAAGGGCTGGCGGGCAGTGTCGCGAGCAGGATCAACCCCACCACAAACACGATAAGCCCAAGGGTAGATATCAGCGGGGCTGAAATTGTGTCTGCCCAGCGGCCCGCATGCGGCGCGATCAGTACGATGCCTATCGGCCAGGGCGTGAACAGCAGCGCGGAGACCACCGGACTGTAGCCGTACACGCTCTGAAACAGGAACGGCAGGGCGATAAAGGTGATGCCCTGGCTCACAAACGAGGCCAGCGACGTGAGCGCGGCGAGCGTAAAGCGTCCGTTGTGGAAAATAACGGGAGGCAGTATGGGGCTTCGGGCGCGGCGAATATGCCAGACAAAGGTGATGGCGCTAATCGTGGCGAGCAACGCCCAGCTGATGGCCTCGTGGCTGATGTGGTGCGAAGCATGCTGGAAACTGTTGGCCGTCATGATCATCGCCCCCAACAGGACCGCGGAGAGCAGTGCCCCCGGGGCATCGAACGGAGAAGGATCTGAAGCCGGTTGTCGTGGTAAGGCCTTCCAGGCCAACAGCAGGGCAATCGTTCCGGGAACAAGGTTAATGGCGAATAACCACTGCCAGCGCAGTACGTCCAGGATCGTCCCGCCCAGTACGGGTGCAATGGCCGTGCTGGAGGCGATCAGCAGGGCGTGCAGTCCCAGAATGCGGCCAAGCAGTCGACCGGGAAAGACGGCGCGCAGTATCGCCGGGGCAATACTCAGTGTGGCCGCCCCGCCAATCCCCTGCAAAATCCGCATCCCGATCAGCATGTCCGGGGTGCGGGCCAGCGCGCAGCCGAGCGAGGTGAGTGTAAAGACGGCAAGTCCGGTCAGAAACACCGGGCGGTAGCCAACGCGGGCCGCCAGGGCAGCGAAGATGGCCAGAGTCATGGCCGCGGACAACAGATACCCATTGGCGAACCAGACGGCCACATTCGCGGGCACCTGCATCGCGCTTGCCATCGAAGGCAAGGCGATGTTGATCATGGTGCCATCAAAAACGCCCATCAGCGTGGTGGTCATTACCGCGGCGATCACCCGGGCGCGTTCATGGCCGGGCAATCCTTCGTCGCCGGGCTGGTTTGAAAATAGCGTCATCGTCGTAACTCCGGAAAGAATGTTGATGACGAAACTATAATCATGGGATATACAAGGCGGAAGACGCAGCAGTTGCACTGTTCAGTTGCATACAACGCCCTATCTGAGGATGCATCATGTCCGATCCGGATTTTAATTTGCTTGTCGCCCTCGACGTCCTGCTGGCCGAAGCCAGCGTGGCGGGTGCTGCGCGGCGTTTAAACCTGAGTACGTCAGCCATGAGCCGTACCCTGAGCCGGCTGCGAGAGGTGACCGGCGACCCGATCCTGGTGCGGGCAGGGCGTAATATGGTGCTGACGCCCTGGGCCGAGGCCACCCGGGAGCGAGCCCGAGGCGCCGTGTATGAGGCAAGAGCCGTACTGCAGCCCTCCACTGAAACGCTGAAGGTGGAAAACCTCGAGCGGCTGTTCACCATCAGAGCCAATGATGGTTTTGTGGTCGCATTTGGCCCATTGCTGATTGCCGCCGTGGCCGAAGCTGCGCCCGATGTGTGTATTCGGTTCTCGCCGAAGCCCGAGAAAACGTCACGCTATCTGCGGGAAGGGCTGGTTGACCTGGAAATTGGCGTGCAGAGCAACATGGGACCTGAAATACGCCTGCAGCGATTATTTCAGGATCGGTTCATTGCCGCGGTGCGTAAGGGACATCCGCTGGCGGCACAACCCACGGTCAGCCTTCACGATTATGTTTCCTGGGGCCACGTGGTTGCCGCGCCCGACGGGTCGCTACACGGCTTTGTCGACGATGCGCTGGCAGAAGTGGGGATGAAGCGCAAAATTGCCAGCGTCGTGCCCGGTTTCCCGACGGCGTTATCCGTGGCGCTGGCGTCCGATCTGATCGCCATGGTTCCGGCATTGTATCTGCTGAACCAGCCGATGGCGCAGAGTGTGCATGTCTTTGAACTGCCGTTTAAAACCCGAACCATTACGGTATCGCAGATGTGGCACCCGCGAATGGAAAGGGATCCGGGGCACCGCTGGCTGAGAGAGAAAGTGCTGGACGTGTGTCGGACTGTGCAGCAACCACTCAGTGCTGAGTAACCCGCTTAGGCACGGACAAGATAAAGCGTGTCGACTGAGCATCCGATTCGACGCGGACTTTGCCATGATGCGCGGTGACAATTGACTTCACAATGGCAAGACCAATCCCGCTGCCTTCGCCTTTTCGCTGCCTGGAAGGATCCACCCGGTAAAAACGGTCAAACAGCCTGGGTAAATGTTCTTGCGGGACAGGTTTCCCGGGGTTGGCAATCATCAGCTCAAAATCGTTTTCCCGTTCGGCGATTGAGACGGTCACCGTCTTGCCTTCCGGCGTATAGCGCAGGGCATTGGATAACAGGTTGTTGATTGCGCGTCTGAACATCTGCGGATCGCCTTCGATCAGGCAGGGCATCCCGTGAAACGTCAGCGTGATATGACGTTCTTCCGCCCAGGCCTCGAAGAAATCGAAGACTTTGATGACCTCCGCGCTTAAATCAAACATCACCCTGTCCGGGATCAGCTGATTATTATCCGCCTGCGCCAGGAACAGCATATCGCTGACCATCCGGGTCATCCGGTTATACTCTTCAAGGCTGGAGTAGAGGATATCTTCCAGCTCTTTCGGCGTCCGGTTCTGGCTGAGTGCGATTTCAGTCTGGGTCACCAGATTGGTGATGGGGGTTCTGATTTCGTGGGCGATATCGGCAGAAAAATTCGCCTGGCGGGTGAACACATCTTCAATCTTTTCAATCATATGGTTGAACGAAATCACCAGTTGCTCCAGTTCAACCGGAACGCGTGACGGTTCCAGCCTCGCATCGAGATTTTCAGAGGTGATATTTTTAATGGCATTGCTGACGTTACGCAGCGGCAGGTGTCCCTGACGGACCGCGATTCGAATGATAAGAATAATCAGCAGGCTGATCACCACGGCAATCGCAATCAGGTTCTTTTTCAGCGCATCGAGGTAATGGAGATGGAAATTAATAGAAAGCCCGATCAGCATAACGTAATTCTGCGCTTTTCCCTGCAGCGTCGCCATGCCTGACGAGGCGATAATCCGGTACGTGTCACTTTTCATCTCAGCGCCGGAATGACTTTGCCGGGTGGAGTCATCCACCGTCCAGAGAAACACATCCCGTGCCCGGCTGTGCGTGCTGAACGCCGCCGTGTTCACGGCAGGGCGTAACGCTGCCCCCTGCGCCGTACTGAACAACACCTCCCCACGCGCGTCGAGAAGCAGAACCGCAACGTTACGATAGCTGGCAATTGACTCTTTGATTTTACTGATTTTCTTCTCGTCCGGATCTGCCGGGGACTGCAGGATACGGTGCATCGCGGTACTGATTTGCTGCAGATCGTTGATATCCTGCTCGGCAAAATGCTTTTCAACGGAGTGCAGCATAAACCAGGTGAAGGCGAAAAATGCCAGTATCGTGGAGAGGCTGATAAAAAACGTCAGCCTGAGGGCTAGTGAAAAAGGGCGTCTGGGTAATTTAACGCGCATCCGGTGCCTCCAGCATGTACCCCACGCCGCGGACCGTCTGGATCAACTTCGGCTCATAATCATTGTCTATTTTCGCGCGAAGCCGTTTGACGGCGACATCAATCGCGTTGGTGTCGCTGTCAAAATTCATGTCCCAGACCTGGGATGCAATCAGGGAGCGGGGCAGCACTTCCCCCTGGTGTCGCATAAAAAACTCCAGCAGGCTGAACTCTTTGCTGGTCAGCAGGATGCGGTTCCCCGCGCGGCTCACCTTTCTGGACACGAGATCAATCATCAGATCAGACACCTGAAACTGGCTTTCCGTGATCACCGTATTGCCCCGTCGCAGAAGCGTCCTGACGCGGGCGAGCAGCTCCGCAAAGGCAAAGGGTTTGATCAGGTAATCATCCGCGCCCAGTTCAAGACCCTTCACCCGGTGTTCAATAGTGCCAAGGGCTGAGAGTAACAGAACCGGCATTCCCTTCCCGGCAGAACGTAACATGCGGATGATATCCCAGCCGTTCACGTCGGGAAGCATGATATCCAGAATCAGGAGGTCATACTCGGCGGTCATGGCGAGATGATATCCGGTCAGGCCATTGTCAGCGTGGTCCACCACAAACCCCGCCTCAGTCAGCCCCTTGCTGAGGTACTCCCCGGTTTTTATCTCGTCTTCAACGATCAGTATTTTCATGTTGCTCCCCTGACTGGCTGCTCTGGACATTCTAGAGAGCCTCAAACCGTTATCAATGACTTACGTTAAGAATGACAACATTGTCATTATCCTGTCACCAGGCAAACAGGAAGCACGCTGTAGAGTAACCCTGGTAATACTCTGGACTTCATTTGAAACATTTACCAGGCCTGCCTGGACGAGAAGCGTGATGTGCACATTAAAACGACTTAGCATTAGCACAATATTTTTCCTGGCAGGCTGCGTCTCGCTGGCACCAGAATATGCGCGCCCGCCAGCACCGGTTCCGCAGCAGTTCTCGTTATCCCGAAATAGCCTCACGCCGGTGGTGGCGGGGTATCACGACAGCGGATGGCGTAGCTTTTTTACCGATCCTCAGGTCGCAGCACTGATCGCCGAAGCCCTGAATAACAACCGTGATTTAAAAATGGCCGCCCTTAAGGTTGAAGAGGCGCGCGCGCAGTTCAACGTGACGGATGCCGACCGGTATCCGCAGGTGAATGCTTCGTCAGGTGTGACCTACAGCGGCGGGCTGAAAACGGACAAGCCGACCACACAGCAGTACGACGCAGGGTTGAACCTCAGTTACGAACTCGATTTCTTCGGCAAGCTCAGGAATATGAGTGATGCTGACAGACAGAACTATTTTGCCAGCGAGGAGGCCCGCCGTGCCGTGCATATCCTGCTCGTCTCCAGCGTGTCGCAGAGCTATTTCAGCCAGCAGCTGGCCTACAAACAACGTCGTATTGCCCGCGATACGCTAAAAAACTATCAACAATCCTGGGCTTTTGTTGAACAACAGCTGGTAACGGGCAGCACCAACGTTCTGGCACTTGAACAGGCCCGGGGGCAGATTGAAAGTACCCGTGCAGAAATAGCGAAAAGAGAAGGCGAGCTGGCTCAGGCCAATAATGCCCTGCAGCAGGTTCTGGGAACCTATCGCGCGCTGCCGGCAGAGAAAGGAGGCAGCGTCGATGAGATTTCACCCGTCAAACTGCCGCCTCGTCTGCCGTCAGAAATATTGCTTCAGCGCCCGGACATTATGGAAGCGGAGTATCAACTGAAAGCGGCTGATGCCAATATTGGCGCGGCGCGCGCCGCCTTTTTCCCGTCCATTACGCTAACCAGCGGGCTTTCAGCAAGCAGTACGGAATTATCCAGCCTCTTCACCGCAGGAAGCGGGATGTGGAATTTTATTCCGAAAATTGACATTCCTGTTTTTAATGCCGGAAGGAATAAAGCCAACCTCAAACTGGCTGAAATTCGCCAGCAGCAGTCAATCGTCAATTACGAACAAAAAATTCAGGCGGCTTTTAAACAGGTCGCCGACGCGCTCGCATTGCGGGACAGCATCAGTCAGCAACTCGACGCCCAGCAACGTTATCTTGATTCGCTACACATCACCCTGCAGCGAGCCAGAGGTTTATATTCCAGTGGCGCGGTCAGTTACATTGAAGTGCTCGATGCTGAACGTTCTCTTTTTGCAACACAACAAACCATTCTCGACCTTATCTATTCCCGACAGGTGAATGAAATTAACTTATTCACCGCGCTGGGTGGCGGTTTGGTTGAGTAATTCCTTTTAATTACTCCATCAGGAAATCAAAAAATGAACAGTTTATTTAACGCGGTCGTACTGGGTGCACTCTCCGTTATATTTTCTGCAGGCCTGCATGCTGAAACACATCAGCACGGGGAGATGAACACAGCAGCACAAGCCACGCCAGAGCAGGTTATCGCGGGAACTGGCGTGGTGAAAGCGGTTGATCTGAGCACTAAAAAAATCACTATCGCGCATGATGCTATTCCAGCGATTAGCTGGCCCGCCATGACCATGCGTTTCACCTTTGTCCAGGCAGACGAAACTATTCTCGCCTTAAAAGCCGGCAGCCACGTTAATTTTACGTTTGTTCAGCAGGGCAATATCTCTTTACTCAAGAGCATTAAATAGCGAGAAAAAGCATGGCCTCTTTAAGAATAAAGTTTGCTGCCGTCATCATCGGCAGCCTTATTGCAGGAGGGCTGATTTCAGTTATCGCCTGGCAGTCGGTGTATCCCGCAGAAAAAACAGAACAGACCACGACGGAGAGAAAAGTTCTTTTCTGGTATGACCCGATGAAGCCGGATACCCGGTTTGATAAACCCGGCAAATCTCCGTTTATGGATATGGATCTGGTGCCGAAATATGCCGATGAAAATGACGAAAAAAGCAGTGAGGGTATTCGTATTGACCCGACGCAGGTTCAGAACCTGGGACTCAAAACGCAGAAAGTGACGCGGGGATCGCTGAATTACGCCCAGACCATACCGGCCAACGTCAGTTATAACGAATATCAGTTTGTCATTGTGCAGGCGCGTTCTGAGGGTTTCGTTGAGAGAGTGTACCCACTGACCGTGGGCGATCATGTTAAAAAAGGGACGCCGCTTATCGATATCACCATTCCGGAATGGGTAGAAGCGCAAAGCGAGTTCCTGTTGTTATCGGGTACCGGCGGAACCCCTACCCAGATAAAAGGTGTTCTGGAGCGACTACGTCTTGCCGGCATGCCGGAAGAGGATGTTCAACGACTGCGTGCGACCCGGAGTATCCAGACCCGTTTTACTATCAAGGCCCCCATAGATGGCGTGATTACGGCGTTTAACCTGCGCACGGGCATGAACATTACCAAAGATAACGTGGTGGCACAGATACAGGGGATGGATCCGGTCTGGATCAGTGCGGCCGTGCCGGAATCCATTGCGTATCTTCTCAAAGACAGCTCGCAGTTTGAAATTTCAGTGCCCGCGTATCCGGATAAATCATTTGCCGTTGAAAAATGGAACATTCTCCCCAGCGTGGATCAAACTACCCGCACGCTGCAGGTCCGTCTGCAGGTCTCCAACCAAGACGAAAGCCTGAAACCCGGCATGAACGCCTACCTGAAACTGAACGCCAGGAGCCAGGAGATGCTGCTGATCCCATCCCAGGCCGTGATTGATACGGGCAAAGAACAGCGGGTGATTGTGGTCGATGCGGAAGGGCGTTTTGTGCCGAAAAGCATTCATGTTCTGCATGAATCTCAGCAACAGTCCGCGATTGGCAGCGGACTGAACGAAGGCGATGCTGTCGTGGTCAGCGGTCTGTTCCTGATTGACTCCGAAGCCAATATTAGCGGTGCGCTGGAGCGCATGCGTCATCCTGAAAAAACTGACGACGCGCATTCGGGCCATTAAGGAGACGATGATGATTGAATGGATTATCCGGCGCTCCGTCGCCAACCGTTTCCTGGTGATGATGGGCGCTTTGTTTCTCAGCGTCTGGGGAACATGGACTATCATCAATACCCCTGTGGATGCATTGCCCGATCTCTCTGATGTACAGGTGATCATAAAAACCAGCTATCCCGGTCAGGCCCCGCAGATTGTTGAAAATCAGGTCACGTATCCGCTCACGACAACCATGCTGTCGGTACCCGGCGCAAAGACCGTGCGTGGTTTTTCCCAGTTTGGTGACTCCTATGTGTACGTCATTTTTGAAGACGGTACTGACCTCTACTGGGCCCGCTCGCGCGTTCTGGAATACCTGAACCAGGTTCAGGGCAAATTGCCTGCCGGTGTAAGCTCAGAAATAGGACCAGATGCCACCGGTGTCGGCTGGATATTTGAATATGCCCTGGTGGATCACAGCGGAAAACACGATCTTGCAGAACTGCGTTCCCTTCAGGACTGGTTCCTGAAATTCGAACTGAAAACCATCCCTAACGTCGCGGAGGTTGCGTCAGTAGGCGGCGTGGTTAAGCAGTATCAGATTCAGGTTAACCCGTTGAAGCTGGCGCAGTACGGTGTCACGCTGCCCGACGTTAAACAGGCTCTCGAATCATCTAACCAGGAAGCAGGGGGATCATCCATTGAAATGGCGGAAGCGGAGTACATGGTCCGCGCCAGCGGTTACCTTCAGTCCATTGATGATTTCAATAATATCGTCCTGAAAACGGGCGAGAACGGCGTGCCGGTTTATCTGCGCGATGTGGCCCGCGTGCAAACGGGCCCGGAGATGCGGCGCGGCATTGCAGAGCTTAACGGCCAGGGCGAAGTTGCTGGTGGCGTCGTGATCCTGCGCTCGGGGAAAAACGCACGTGAAGTCATTACCGCAGTAAAAGACAAGCTGGAGACGCTGAAAGCCAGCCTGCCAGAGGGTGTCGAGGTGGTGACTACCTATGATCGCAGCCAGTTAATTGACCGCGCCATTGATAACCTGAGTAACAAACTCCTTGAAGAGTTTATCGTGGTAGCCATCGTCTGTGCGCTGTTCCTCTGGCATATCCGCTCTGCGCTGGTGGCGATCGTTTCTCTGCCGCTTGGCCTGTGCATTGCCTTTATCGTCATGCATTTCCAGGGGCTAAACGCCAATATTATGTCTCTGGGCGGGATTGCCATTGCCGTGGGGGCGATGGTGGATGCCGCCATTGTGATGATTGAAAATGTGCATAAACGGCTGGAAGAGTGGGATCATCAACACCCAGGGGAGCAGATAGACAACGCAACCCGCTGGAAGGTCATTACCGATGCGTCCGTTGAAGTGGGCCCGGCGCTGTTTATCAGCCTGCTGATCATCACCTTGTCGTTCATCCCCATTTTCACGCTTGAGGGACAGGAAGGGCGCCTGTTTGGGCCGCTGGCCTTCACGAAGACGTATGCCATGGCGGGCGCGGCCGCGCTGGCAATCATCGTCATTCCTATACTGATGGGGTTCTGGATCAGAGGGAAAATCCCCGCGGAGACCAGCAACCCGCTGAACCGACTGCTGATTAATGCCTATCATCCGTTATTGCTTCGCGTGCTCCACTGGCCGAAAACGACCTTGCTGATTGCGGCGTTAACTATTTTTACGGTCATATGGCCGCTGAGTCAGGTCGGGGGGGAATTTCTGCCAAAGATCAATGAGGGCGATCTGCTGTACATGCCTTCAACGTTACCTGGCGTATCGCCGGCAGAGGCTGCCGCGCTCTTGCAGACGACAGACAAATTAATCAAAACCGTCCCTGAAGTGGCGTCCGTATTTGGTAAGACCGGTAAGGCCGAAACGGCGACCGACTCCGCGCCACTGGAAATGGTCGAAACCACCCTTCAGCTCAAACCTGAAGATCAGTGGCGACCAGGAATGACGATTGACAAGATCGTTGATGAGCTGGATAAGACCGTGCGTTTACCCGGCCTGGCTAACCTCTGGGTACCGCCGATCCGTAACCGTATAGATATGCTCTCCACCGGCATTAAAAGCCCAATCGGTATCAAGGTGTCTGGCACCGTTTTGTCTGATATTGATGCCACGGCACAACGTATCGAAGCGGTGGCCAAAACCGTGCCGGGCGTGGTTTCAGCACTGGCAGAACGTCTGGAAGGCGGACGCTACATCGACGTGGATATCAACCGGGAGAAAGCATCCCGATACGGAATGACGGTGGGTGATGTGCAGCTGTTTGTCTCATCAGCCATCGGTGGCGCAACAACCGGCGAGACGGTTGAGGGCGTAGCCCGTTACCCGATCAATATCCGCTACCCTCAGGATTACCGAAACAGCCCACAGGCACTGAAACAGATGCCCATTCTGACGCCCATGAAACAGCAAATTACCCTGGGCGATGTCGCTGATATTCGTGTCGTTTCCGGACCTACCATGCTGAAAACGGAAAATGCCCGTCCTGCCAGCTGGATTTATATTGATGCCCGTGGCAGGGATATGGTGTCGGTTGTAAACGACATTAAAACCGCTATCAGCCAGCACGTAAAATTAAGACCGGGCACCAGTGTCTCTTTCTCCGGACAGTTTGAATTGCTGGAGCACGCCAATAAAAAACTGAAATTGATGGTGCCGATGACGGTAATGATCATATTCATTTTGTTATATCTGGCATTCCGTCGTGTTGATGAGGCACTGCTTATTCTGATGAGTCTGCCATTCGCCCTGGTCGGCGGAATTTGGTTCCTGTACTGGCAGGGCTTCCATATGTCCGTGGCGACCGGAACCGGCTTTATTGCCCTGGCCGGGGTGGCAGCAGAGTTTGGCGTGGTGATGCTGATGTACTTGCGTCATGCCATTGAAGCCCATCCGGCGCTTGCCCAGCGGGAAACCTTTACCGCGGAAGGTCTCGATGAAGCCCTTTATCAGGGGGCGGTACTCCGCGTGAGACCGAAAGCGATGACCGTAGCGGTTATCATTGCCGGTCTGTTGCCCATCCTCTGGGGAACCGGTGCGGGCTCAGAAGTCATGAGCCGGATAGCCGCGCCGATGATTGGAGGAATGATTACGGCTCCGCTGTTATCCCTGTTCATTATTCCGGCCGCCTACAAATTAATCTGGCTGCGAAGACATAAATAAACGCGCGACGATATTAAAAGGACACGCTGGAGTGTCCTTTTTTATGCGTATGGGGGAGAGGGTTATTCCCCGTATGGCCCAGTGACAGAAATGTCATCAGCCCGTCACGGGATAAACAGAGGTCGGTTTTTATAATCAATGATAATTCAGACGCCGATGCATTTATCTCTGACTTTTCATTCAGCGATATTGCAGAGCATGTAAACTTAGGAGATTCGACCATGAAAAAGATCCTGTTATCCATTGTCACCATTATGGCTGTCACCTCATCTGGCTGGGCAGCAGAAACGATCAACATGCACGACCAGGTTAATAACGCTCAGGCAACTGCGCATCAAACCATGGCTGAGATGCACAAGAAAATGCTCAAAGCTGGCCCCTGTAATACTACTCCCGAATCGGCAAAGTCTTTCTCTGCGATGAATGAGCATGAGAAGGCCGCCGTTGTGCATGAAACGGTGAACAATGGGCAGTCTTCTGTTATTCATCAGCAACAGGCAGAGAAACATCGCCGTATGAATCAGGCGAATTAACTGGCGCGTGGTGGATGTCACGGGTATACGCTCCTCGAGTGAGGGGCGTTTTCAGCATCATTTAGAAGGTCGCAGTAAGAATGCAGCCACCGCTGAGCAGTATCATGCTGATACGGAGAAGCGCTGCAGTTGGTTTGCAGACATGACCAGGCGAGGTTACAGCGCGCGAGAATGTTCTTCTCTCTGGCTATCGTTTTTCGCCATATCCATTAATAGCGCGATACCAATATAGTTACTCCAGTTAAACGCATTTTGAAGCACGACTACCGCATTGCCTTTTTGTTTATCGAAACCGATAAAGCTTGAGTAGCCGCCAATATAGCCTACCTGATAAGTAATTTTTTCCAGACCGATAAAGTCGGTGGTCCAGGCAATGCCCTGTACACCGTCGGGGCGTTGAATATCGGTATTACTGACTTCAGCAAAGACGCTATCCAATAAGCGATTGTCGGTTGTCGCCACGTGATAGCGAGCATACGCGGCCAGATCTTCGGCGTTACTGTATAAACTCGCTGCCGCTACCATGTTGTTGGAAAAATGCCAGTCGGGCGTCAGCTGCCCGCGCGGGATGAATTTGGGCTGATCGCCAGCGTGGCCAAGCGCACGCTGTGGGTATCCCTTTAACGTCTGGGGAGTAAAACTACTGTTAGCCATTTGCAGCGGTTGAAAAATATAGCGCGAGGCTAAACTCTGAATATCTTCGCCGGTTTTGTGTTTCAGGATATAGCCGATCAGGGCATAGCCGGTATTAGAGTATTGCGGCATTTTATGCTGCGGTGCATGCCAGTTGGCTAAATAGCGCAATACGTTATCGCTATCCAGTTCGCCATAAAAGTTATCGCCACTGCTTAAATAGCTGATGAATTTTCCCAGCATCGGAACATCCATATTCTGACGGGGCAGGCCAGAGGTGTGGGTCACCAGTTCCAGTAGAGTAATTTTTTGTGCATCTGCGCTTAAGGGCGTACCCGGTGGCAGCAATGTCGCCAGGTTATCGTCCCAACTCAGCCTTCCTTCGTTCACCAGACAAGCCACCACTTCCGCCGTAATCCCTTTGCTGAGCGAACCGAGGGCAAACAAGGTATTGGACCCGATCGGGTAGCGATTGGCCGCATCGGTTACGCCCCAACTGTAAAACTGCGGAGAACCGTAATTATGGATCACCGCAACCGTCATCCCGGGAACGGATTTTTGCGCCATATAGTGACGGACCACGCTATCAACGTCGCCGTCCAGCGATTTATGGGTGAGGAGTTCCTGTGTTCCTGCCGGGGAGGACATTTGCGAGAGGGTGCCACAACCGCTCAATGACGGGATAACAAGCAGAAGCCAGCGAAATTGTTGAGTTATGTTCTGCATACCTGTCATGTGTGGTGGTCATTAGAGCGCCCGGAATGTATCACACCTGGCCTGCTTAAACGCCATTTTTCTACGCTTTAGCCGCCAGGGACGATATCTGCAGTTATCCCGCCTTTATTACGCAGAAATAGTGGTTTGACAGGAATAGACGTTTTACGGGTACTCATGTGCGCCGTTTGCTTTAGATAATCCCTAAAGTGCGGCGTCTGTCTGTGGAGTTGATAATCTTCCTCACTGGCGTAAATCTCATAGAAATACCAGCGGTGGGGATCATCTACGTCTGTCGCGGCATACATGGCAAGCACGCCTTTTTCTATGTTGAGGGACTGAGCCATTTCAGGAAGGACAATGTTTTTGAATTCAGTCTGATATTCCGGCTTCACCTCAACTACCACCAGATTATTGATGGTCCGCTCATCGGGTATGATGTGTTTGTCCCCTGTAAATTGCGGCACGAGTGTGATTTTCAGCTTCCGATCAATCATATCAGGTGCTTGAGTAACAAACGCTTTGTATGGAGAGGCATCCAGATGTTTGCGGTAGGCCAACTCGCTTGCATAAAGCTCAACCATATATGCCTGACGCGCATTGTCACTGCGTTTCAGCGCGTACATCGCCAGCGTGCCCACTTCATGATCAACCGAAGCGGTGATTGTTTGCCTGGCAACCTTATCAAAATGCCTGTCCCGATCGGGCGTGATGCTTATCTCAACGATATTCATCACGGGCGTATCCTGTATGCCCTGACTTTTTGCAAAGGCAGGGCTGCTTATTAGCAGGCAAGTTAAAAACATGAGACTCTTTTTCATGATGATCCTTTTTCTAAACCAGAGACAGGCTACCGCGTCCAGACCTGCTTAACGTCTTTGGTATGCGGCGTATTTTGCGCCATAACCCCCGTCAGAAAGTGGGGCTGATAGCATTCTTCCAGATAGCGGATCGCCTTGTTAATTCTCAAGCCTGCAATGGCCGCGTTCTGTCAGCAATACCCAAGGATTCAACTGGAAATTTCGGTCTTCGACGGTACCGTGAATATTATCGAGGAGCGTTTTGACCTGGGGATTCGTTTTGGCGATATTCTGGAGGGTGGGGTGGTAGCACGGCCGTTAATGAAACCGTTTCGTGAAGTGTTATACGCATCCTCTGCCTATCTCGCTGAACAGGGTATGCCTGAGGTGCCGGCAGATCTCAGTCATCACCGATTGATTGGTTACCGTTTTATCACTAACAACCGCATCCTTCCGTTGATCCTGAACGATCGCGGAGAACAGTTAACCGTTGAGATGCCCGGACAGTTAATCAGCAACGATATTGATGTTATGGCAGACGGAATTCGTAACGGACTGGGAATTGGGCGCTTGTTCGAACCCATCTGGCGGTTACAGCCAGATCGGGAACAATTTGTACCTGTGATGGAGAGCTTCTGGAAAACCTATCCGCCAGTGTATCTCTATTACCCGAAAAACGCGGGGAAAACGAAAAGGGTGAAAGCCCTGATTGATTTTTTGATCTCCGCGACCGAGCGATAAGGTTGCGCAGGCACAGGGCGAAGTCCCGCCAGTAGTGGCGGGAATGTGTTTAACGCTGCATGTTATTGCGTGTCTGGCGGATTTGCTGGCGCCAGGCGCGATTATGAAGGGTAAATAGCAGCATCTTATAGAAGGAAGGAGATCGTATACAGAAACCGCTGAGCAGCAACATGACAACACTCACCAGTGCGGCTGTTAAATTGACGCCTGGCCAGATGGTGCCGCTCAGCGCCGCAAGCAGATAAACGACCGTCAGCAGAAGGCTTATGAATGCCAGAGAAAGATGTACCCGCACGGCGCGAATGCTGCCTTTACCCATCATAAACATCGTCAGACCGTTGATGCCGGCGAACAGAAGGGCAATCAGCACTACCCACACAAATACCTTTTCTGCCGGCTGATTGAGTGCGGCGAATACGCCGTAGCCCAACCATAGCTGCGGAATAGCAAAACTGACAATCACCCCGAGGGTGCTGATTACCGCAGGGATGCCCATAGTATGTAGTCCCATGGGCTTACCCATCTGCTGGGCCAACTGCGTTTTCAGTTCTTGCAGCTGCGAATCGTTGGCATTGTTTATACGTACCGCTATGTCGTTACAGTGTTGTAGACGACGGGATAGCTCTTTAAGCATTTGAATACTCTAGGCTTAACGCTTAATTTATGATTTCGATGATAGCAGTGTTAAAACGTTGAGCCAATATCCTGTGGTCAGCCAGGATGGCCTGGAATTAGAAAAGGGTAGGATTGCGAAATGAGTGTTGCCCATGAATGGATCATAATAGTCAATTTAACATAATATACATTATGCGCACTTACATAGATTAAGGCAGAATCTGGCTTTTTATGGTCATCCTTGTTCTGGTGTTTGACATCCTCTAATGCACCTTATCTGCTCCGAATCCTCTAAACCTGCATAGCCATCTTCATTCACGCTGTTTATTCTCTGGCTTCTCTGCCGGCGCTGCATACCAGTTATCTTCCGTCACGACGACCGCGCCTTCTGGTTGCATCACAAAGTTTGGCGACATGATTTGTACATTAAACTCGTTAAAGACATCCTGAATATTGCTGTGCAGTTCATTGCGGGCCTCCGCCAGTGATTGCCCGGCACGCAGCTTCACCTGAAGTTCATAAGCAATATACCAGTCCATCAAACTCAATTGTCTTACCAGCGGCTGTTGTGACTGATCGATACATTTCGCCCGTCTGGCGGCTATCTCCAGCATGGCATGAACTTGCCGCCATGGCGTGTCGTATCCGATAGTGACACCTGTCGTCAGGTTCACGCCACCATCTGGATTTTGCGCGCTGAGATTAGTGATTTTGCCGCTAACTACGACAGCATTCGGTACGGTTACAACATAATTCTCCCGCGTAATGATTTTCGTCGCGAGCATACCTATCTCTGTGACCAACCCTTCGTTATCCGCGACCCGAATGATGTCGCCTTTTCTCAAGGCTCGCGAGTAAATCAGTACCAGGCCACTCATGGCATGATTCATCACCCCGGCAGATCCCAGAGTCAACATCAGCCCAAAGAATACACTGATACCTTTAAAGGCCAGTGAATTGGCCCCCGGTAAAAACGGGTATGCTGCAGACAGAGCAAATAACCATACCACCACAGAAATTAACTTCCTCGTCGCGCCGACGGTTTCAGGATGGATCCCGGGAAGGTGTAAACGCCCTGCTTCTACCTGATTTAACAAGACTTTAAGGAGTTTTAGAATGAAGGCTGTGATAAGAAAAATAATCAGGACGATTAAAATGCCCGGCATAGCCGAGACAATCGACAGTGCAATATCCCGCAGAACACGCATGGTCCAGTCACCCAGCGATGCCCCCCAAACGCGCGTCCAGGGAAACAGACTGAATGCCCAACTTAGCCAGATATAAAGCCCGAGAATACCCAAAATAATCATCAGCAAAGCATACAAACGAGTCTCAATCGCGCCGACAAACCTGCGCCAGCGTTGTGGAATGATACTGCGGTTCTCAAGAATGCGGCCTCGGTAAAAACGCCTTACTCCACGCCATGACCGCCAGGCACCGTACCAGAAAACAAACAGTGCCAGCAGCCCTGCGGCCGTTTTGCCTGCCGATAATGCCAGCCACCCGGCGTCATATTGATCGCGAAGCGCCGTACGTTGTGCCTCCATTCGGGTCAGCACACGTTGAGCTGCCTCATCAAGCGTCAGGTCGTCGCCCTCATCGAGATCGGCTTGTGCCAGTAACATCACCGGCTTGCCGTTCATCACAATCAGTCTTCCCGGTTGGTTGTAACGGGTAACCGGAATAATTTTCAGGGGCTCCCGAACATCCTGTTGAGAGAAATTGCGCAGCGTATTACGAATGCGCAAAACTCGCTCTTCAGGCGTGGTCAGACCGAATTTTGCCTGCAGCATAACAATCGGCTGATGGAAAATATAAACCGTTCTGGCGCGCTCCCGATCTGTCGGCTCCTGGCGCGGCTCTGCGGCTACGCTGAGAAAGGAGATTACCGAGAGCAAGCATGACAATGTAACGAGCAGGATCCTCTTCATTCCCCCCCCCTGAAACGCAAGATTATTGTTATTTTTCAATACGCCCAGAGAATGGTTGATCTCTGCTTTTTGAGCATAGACCAGCTCGACTCTTCTGCAACTGTCTTAAAAAACTCACAATGCACAATATTACTTGAAATTGCACGAAATTGCCTATTAATATGAAGCCAGAAACAAAAGACGCACAAACGTGCAAACTCATGCATTTTTACTTACTGAGGTTGATATGACACAACAGTTGATTTTAATCGCCGGCCCCTATCGTAGCGGCACCGATGGCGTGCAGGCGCGCATTGATGAAAACCTTGCTCGTCTTGAAAATGCGGCATTAGCCGTCTATCAACGTGGCCACGTTCCGGTTATTGGTGAATGGCTGGCCTTACCGCTGGCAAAAGCGGCTGGCTCAAAATCGATGGGTGATGAAATCAGTGAAGCAATGCTGTATCCCGTCGCGCACCGACTCATTGCGAAATGTGATGCTATCTACCGGATTGCCGGCGCGTCCAAAGGGGCCGATATGGACATAGAGGTGGCGCAAACGCTGGGGCTTAAGATTTACACTGCGCTTGAGGATATCCCTCAGATTTGATGTTGCCTGCCAGCCTGTCGGCTTACCGACAGGCCGGATCATAAAGGCTTTTCGCGTGGGTTATGCCTTTTCCCGTGCTGAGGTCATCACCACGGAAATCCCCTTTTCTTTTACCGCGTTAATCCAGGCGCTATCGGTATCGTCTTCAACGACAATCGTGTTCACCAGCGACAGATCGCCAATCACAAAAGATGACGCGGTATTGATTTTTTCGGGGGAAGCCAGCACAACCGTTTCGGCGGCTCTGCCGGAAAATGCACGTTTGATACTCGCCTCTTCAAAATCACCGGTCGTCAGGCCCGCATCAGGATGGATGCCGGTCACTCCCATAAAGAACAGGTCCGCATGGATTTTTTCGATGCCTTCGATAGCAGCCGCGCCGACCGCAACAATAGAGTGTTTATACAGACGGCCACCGATCAGGATAACCTCAATGGAGGGATGTTCGACAAGTCCCAGTGCAATGCCTGGGCTGTGCGTGACCACGGTTATCTTCAAATCAGGAGGCAGAAACGTAATCAGCTCTGACGTGGTCGTGCCGCCGTCAATGATCACCACCTGGCCGTCAGAAATGAGCTGCGCACCTTTACGGGCGACATTTTTCTTGGCATCCATCTTTACCGATTTACGCTCAGCAAACGGGGCAATGGCCGAGGATGACGGCAGCGCCCCGCCGTGAACACGCTGTAAACGCCCTTCTGCCGCCAGCTCGCGTAAATCGCGCCGAATGGTGTCTTCAGACACCGCGAAGAGCGTGCTGAGCGCTTTAGACTGGACCTGACCTTCAGCCTCGAGCTTTTCAAGGATCAATTGTTTTCGCTGCGTTGTGAGCATAAGGAATTCCTGATATTGCACGTTTAATCTTGAAACTGCACGACAATGCTGTTTATGATAATTACTCTACGTAAGGAGGAACAAACGTGCAATCAAAACGTGCAGATGTACGCATCATAGAAAGTGAAACACTGTCTGATAACTGGTACATCCTGAAAAAATATACCTTTGATCTTCAGCGACGCGATGGCGAATGGCAGCGGCAAAATCGCGAAGTTTACGACCGGGGAAACGGAGCCACCATCCTGCTTTATAACCGTGATAAAAAGACGGTGATCCTGACCCGCCAGTTCCGTTTCCCTGTCTTTATTAACGGGCACGAAGATGACCTTATTGAAGCTGCTGCGGGCTTGCTCGATAACATGGATCCGGAAAGCCGGATTAAAGCAGAAGCGGAAGAAGAGACCGGCTATAGCGTTTCCCGCGTTGAGAAAATTTTTGAAGCTTACATGAGCCCGGGCTCCGTCACTGAAAAACTCTATTTTTATCTCGCCGAATACCAGCCGAAAGACAGAACCAGTGAAGGCGGTGGACTCAAAGCGGAGGGTGAGGATATCGACGTACTGGAAATGACGCTGGAAGAGGCACTGCGCGGCATTGAAACGGGCAGGATTGTCGACGGGAAAACCATCATGCTGCTTTATCATGTTGCCCTGAAAGGCATTCTGTAATTGCCGCAGGACAGACACCTGCCGCAGTGCAGGTGTCTGCGTGTGCTATTCTTGCTGAAGCATGCACAACGGAGATGCAAAGATGGCCGACTGGAACCCTTCCCTGTACCTGCGATACGGAGCCGAACGTACGCGCCCCGCCGCTGAATTGCTCGCCAGAATTCCCCTGGATGACGTGTCATCCATCGTCGATCTGGGCTGCGGGCCTGGAAACAGTACGGCGCTGTTAAAACATCGCTGGCCTTCAGCGCACATCACAGGGGTCGATAACTCACCTGCGATGCTCGACGAAGCCCGCAGCGCCTTACCGGATTGCCACTTTGTTGAGGCCGACATCCGCCAGTTTAAGCCCGGCCAGCCGCTGAGCCTGATTTACGCCAATGCCTCGTTGCAGTGGGTGCCCGACCACTACGATCTTCTGCCGCACCTGGTCTCTCTGCTCACGTTAAATGGCGTACTGGCCATTCAGATGCCTGACAACTGGCTTGAGCCCACTCATGTGGCGATGCGTGAAGTTGCCTGGGAACAAGGCTATCCCGATCGGGGTCGTGAAGCCTTGCCCGGCGTGCATGCCTATTACGACATTTTGACAGACGCCGGTTGTGATGTGGATATCTGGCGGACAACCTATTTCCATAAAATGAGCTCACACCAGGCCATCATTGACTGGGTAAGCGCGACCGGTTTACGTCCGTGGCTGCAGGAGCTTAATGAGAGCGAGCAGAAACGTTTTCTCAAGCGCTACCATGAAATGCTGGAAGAGCAGTATCCGCTCCAGGAAAACGGGCAGATACTGCTGGCTTTTCCACGGTTGTTTATCATTGCTCAACGTCAGCCCTGAGCAACGTTATGAGCGGGCCTCTTTAAGCAGTTGCTGGATAACTTTTTCCTGTTCTTCATAGTTACCTTCGCCAAAAGAGGTATAACGTAACTGCCCTTTGGCATCGAAATAGTAATGTGCCGGCCAGTACTGGTTCCCGAAGGCGTTCCAGATCTGGTAGTTATTATCCGTCACGACCCGATACGGCAGTTGCCATTTGTTCACCGCGTTTTTCACCGACGAGAGCGGTTTTTCCCACGGATATTCAGGCGTATGCACGCCAATGACCACCAGACCCTGGGACTGATATCGCGTGGCCCAGTCGCGGACATGCGGGAGCGTATGCTGGCAGTTGATACAGTCCCAGGTCCAGAAATCAATCAGGACGACTTTACCCCGCAATGATTCAGACGTGACAGGGTCACCATTAATCCACCCGGTTCCGCCACTTAACGAAGGCAACTGACTGCTGGGTTCGGTCATGACGACCGGCTGCAGTTTTACTGGCGCAGTGGCGGGCTTCGCCAGGGTCAATAGCGTGGTTTCAAGACGGTCTGCCACCCCATTTGCACCTTTCAGCACCGAGTTCATCCCCGTGGCGTTGAACGCCACAGCCGCTAACATCACCACGCCCGCCCCCTTGCGCAACCTTTCCATCAGCGCTGATTTGGCCCGCAGCGGTGTCATCAGTTTCCGACCGCCGGCCATAAGCAGACCCAACATAAGCGCACATCCGCTGCCATACGCCGCCAACAGCGCGCCGGTGGTGATGGCCGAATGACCCGCAATATTGATACTGAAAATAGCCCCAAGGATCGGTCCGGCACAGGGAGACCAGAGCAGACCGACGGCAAGTCCGGCCAGGAAAGCGGAAAACATTCCGCGCGTTTGTCCGCTGCGGGTGTTGAGGATATTGCCCGCGCTGACCGCGGGCCCGGCTATACGCTGGGCGAAGGACGGGAAAATCAAGGCCAGCGCGGCTGTAGCCAGAATAATGAGTGCCAGCCAGCGCCCTATTATCGTGGCATCCGTGATCCATTCGCTGGCAACCGTGACAACCATCGCCACCACGGTAAACATCACGATCATCCCTGCCAGCAGAGCCAGGATATGTCTTCGCTGCCCCTGAAAACCGGCAAACAGAAGAGGTATCACCGGGAGCGTACATGGACTGAGCAGGCTTATCATCCCGCCCAGAAACGCGATTATCAAAAACATAAAAACCTCACATTACAGATGGCCTGCGACGCTGCAGTGAGGGTATTTCATCGTACGGATGTGTTTGGGATGTGTGCAAAAGGGGACGATTTGTCTGCTCTCGTATCGGTCACGCAACCGGATACAAAACCGTACAATCAGCGACGCGGCAGCGTTACCGTGACCTTCAGCCCGCCTTCAGGAAGGTTTGCCAGCCGCAGTTTCCCGTCAAGCTGCGCGGTCAGCTGTGCGGCAATCGCCAGCCCCAGGCCGGTTCCGCCGGTATCACGGTTACGCGATGTTTCTACCCGATAAAAAGGCTGTAATACCGCGTCGAGTTCAGCCTCGGGTATCCCCGGCCCGCCGTCCAGAATATGGATAGCAATGTGTCCGGCAGAAGAATCATCAATCTCAATAACGGCATAGCCACCAAACTTAAGCGCGTTATCCAGGAGGTTGGTCATCACCCGGCGAAGCGCCTGCGGCCGAGTCACTATCGGCAGGCGGGCGTCGTTTGCCTGAAACTGCACGTTTTTACCAATGTCCTGATAATCACAGGCAATACTGTTTACCCAGGCATTGAGCTCCAGCTTTAGCGAGGTCTCTTCCAGGGATTCTGATGACCGGGCATAGGCAATCCCCTCCCGCACCAGACGGGTCATGTTATCGAGGTCGTTCAATAACTTGTCGCGTAACTCGGGTTGATCGGCCATCTCGACGCGCAATTTCATGCGCGTGATGGGCGTCTGCAGGTCGTGAGAAATGGATGCCAGGATCTGCGCGCGTTCGCGAAGATAGGATTGAATGCGCGCCTGCATCGCGTTAAAGGCATGCGCGGCTCTTTGCACTTCTACCGGCCCCTTCTCCGTCATTGGTGTGTTTGCCGCCGGGTCCAGCGCGTCAACTGCACGGGTAAACTGAGAAAAAGGCCGAATCACCTGACGCACGGCGATCCAGGCACAGGCCGCAAGCAGCAGCAGCTGCAATACCAGCACAACAGGTAACCAGCTGGCGACCGGCGGCATGCGTGGCGTCAGATCGATGGTCAACGGTGCGCCATCACGTAAGGTGAGATGCGCCTGAATATGGGAAATGGGACCGGGAACGGCGGTAAACGTGAGCGGGTAGTCAGCCGTAAGGGTCTCTTTTAGCGTTCGAATGGCATCGCGTGAACGCTTATCCTCAGGCGGTGCGCCCGGTTCTCCAGGCCCAAGAATATAGCGATAGTTACCGCGCTCCAGCCGCGGCAGCCAGGCCGCCCGCTCCTGAGCGGGAAGCCGGTCAAGAATGGCCACGCTAGTGGCTACATCGTTTTCCAGATTACCCAGCATTACGGTGCGGGCGCTGTGCATGCGTTCAACCATCACCAGCGTCAGGCTGAGGGTATTTGCCAGTAAGAGTCCAGCCAGCACGATGACCAACAGCCGGGACAGCAACGAGCGTGGCCAAAGCGTCATTCATTGGCCTCTTTTATGGTCACCGGCATTGTAAAGACATAACCTTCACTGCGCACAGTCTTGATATAGGCCGGCGTGCGGGCGTCTTCATTCAGACGCTGACGCACCCGGCTCACCAGCAGATCAATCGATCGTTCAAAAAGCTCGGCATCGCGCCCCTGGGTCAGATTTAGCAGTTGATCCCGGGTCAGGACGCGCTGAGGGTGATCGAGGAACACGCGCAGCAGACGATATTCCGCTCCGCTGAGCGCCACTACCATCCCTTCACTGTCGATTAAATGACGGGCCACGGTGTCCAGTTGCCATTCTCCGAACGTGACCAGTCGCCCGGCTTCCGTCACCTGTAAATTGGGGGGCATTGTGCGGAAACGACGTAAAATGGCTTTGATCCGCGCGAGTAACTCGCGTGCAACAAAAGGCTTCACGACATAATCGTCTGCCCCCATCTCCAGCCCCAGGATCCGGTCTGTTTCCTCGTTACGCGCCGTGAGCATCAGAATAGGCAAGTCTTTATGTTTACCGCTTCGGAGCTGACGACACAGCGTTAATCCGTCATCGCCGGGCATCATGACATCCAGCACCACAAGATCGATATGCTGTTTATCAAGCACAACTCGCATCTCTTTGCCATTTGCCGCGCCAGAGGCGCGATATCCGGACTTAACGAGGTAATCGACAATCAGCTCACGAATATCCCTGTCGTCATCGACGACAAGGATATGATCAATATGCTCCACAGAAATCTCCAGACTGAAGGATAACGTATTGAAAATAGCACATTTCAGAGTTTATCTGCGTCCACAACTGCGTTGACGAAATCCTGCGGATCTTCCTGCGGAGGATTGTGACCTACGGTTTTGCCAAAGGTACGGTGTTCATACTTACCGGTGAATTTCCCGGCGTAGGCCTGTGGAGCAGGATGTGGCGCCCCGTTGTTTCCGCCTTCAATGGTGATCGTCGGGACGGTAATATTCGGAAGCGTTGCCAGTTTTTGCTCATAACTGTCGTATTTGCGCTCCCCTTTTTCCAGTCCTAAACGCCAGCGATAGTTACTGAGCGTCACCGCGACATGGTCCGGGTTATCAAGGGATTTGGCACTGGCGTTAAACGTTGCATCGCTAAATTTCCAGTCAGGTGATGCCTGTGACCAGATCAGACGGGCGAAGTCATGGGTGTTTTTGGCGTAGCCTTCAGCACCACGTTCGGTGGCGAAATAGAACTGATACCACCACTGAACTTCTGCTTTCGGCGGTAAGGGTTGTTTGCCAATCTGCTGGCTGCTGATCAGGTATCCACTGACGGAGACCAGCGATTTAACGCGTTCTGGCCACAGCGCCGCGACGATGTCCGCCGTACGGGCACCCCAGTCGTATCCTGCAAAAACGGCCTGCTTGATGTTCAGGGCATCCATCAGGTTCACAATGTCTTTCGCCATGGCCGAAGGCTGGCCGTTACGCGGCGTTTTGTCTGAGAGGAAACGGGTAGTTCCGTAGCCACGCAGAGAAGGCACAATCACCCGATATCCTTTGGCAGCCAGCGCGGGAGCAACTTGCGCATAACTATGAATATCGTAGGGCCAGCCGTGTAATAAAATGATCGGTTGACCATTTTTCGGGCCGATGTCGACATAACCGACGTTAAGATCGCCGGCGTTAATCTGCTGAGGATGATCAAACGCCGTCGCGAAATCAGTACCGGTTGCTTCGGCCTGACAGGACATGACGGTACCAAGAGAAACGGTTAATGCGAGAGTTGAGTATGCGAGTTTGCTGAACATGTTGTTATCTCCGATTGAGTACGATTCACGGGGATATAACAACATCGGTTTGTATAGCGGATATGTGCGAATGGGCCTTTATTGCAAGCCTGTGTATGTATCAGAGGCGTTGATACAATGTGATACAAACACAGGTCATTGCGTCTTAAAGCGAGACGCGATAACGAACGTAATCGTCGGCTTCGCCATATTGGTCGTAGAGTTTACGTGCCGGGTTGTTCTGCCGCGTGACCCAGTAAAGTTTTGACCACCCTTCGCGCTTGCCTTCGTCCATCAGGGCGTCAATGAGCGCTTTTCCAGTCCCTGCTCCCCGTTGGCTGGCAGCAACAAACAGGTCTTCCAGATAACAAACGGGCGCTGTCGACCAGGTTCCTTCGTGCAAAATACACATGGCGAAGCCGATGACGTTGCCGTCGCTTTCCGCAACCCGGCAAAACATCGATGATCGCTCGTCGAGCGCCCTTTGCCATGTCGCGGCGGTCACGGACTCATCGAGGACACAGTCATAAAAATGTGTGTAGCCGTCCCACAGCGGACGCCACTGGGAATAATCTTCTGCGCGTAAAGCTCTTACCGTAACAGCCATATATTCCTCATATTACAAATCGAAAGCCTTTTAAAAGCAGTTATTGGTAGTAAAGAATTCCAGCACACCGAAAAAGAATGTGATAGAGATGAAAATACCAGAAGGTGAACAAAAACATAACGCTTAAACAGGGAGAACCACGGATGACAATACCGACGCTAACGACAGAACGCCTGTTACTCATTCCCCTGGTCGCGGAAGATGCCGTCCAGATACAGCGGCTTTATCCGCGCTGGGAAATCGTTCGCTATATGGTCTCCTCAGTGCCCTGGCCCTACCCGGATAACGGCGCGGAGTATTATGTTAATAACGTTGCGCTGCCGGATATGGAAAAAGGCATTGCCTGGTTCTGGAGTATTCGACGTCGCGAGGCACCGGATGAGCTGATGGGGATTATCTGTCTGTACGATGTTGAAGATAATAACCGTGGGTTCTGGCTGGCGCCGGAGTTTCAGGGTAAGGGATACATGCGTGAGGCCAGTATTGCGGCGACGGATTATTGGTTTAACACCCTGAACAAGCCGGTGTTGCGTGCGCCAAAAGCGGCTGCTAACAGCCGCTCCCGTCGTATTTCAGACAGTAGCGGCATGCGGCTTATCAGGACAGAAAAGAAAGCGTACGTCAGCGGCATGCTGGATTCCGAACTGTGGGAGATCACCCGTGACGAATGGAATGCCCGTCAGGTTAGTTGATAATACTTATCCGGTAACAGTCTTTCGGGGATCTCTTCTTCATCGTTCATCTGCAACAGGTCACGTTCCATCATGTTGCAGATGGCGTCCAGCGGCAGGTCGTTATCTTCGGTACCAAACGGGTCTTCCAGCTCTTCCGCCAGCGTATCCAGCGAGATAAAGGTGTAAGAAATCAGCGCCGACACAAAAGGCGTCATGTAGTGCAGATCGACGACCAGCGCGAACGGCAGCATGATGCAGAACAGATACACCGTACGATGAAGGATCAGCGTGTAAGCAAACGGTACGGGTGTCGTCAAAATACGCTCGCAACCCGACAGGACGATGGACATGTCGTTCAGTCGGTTGTTGAGACTGTGGAACAGGATATCTGAGAGCTCACCATTGCGACGCCTGACGGCAAGCCACTCCCCCATGATCAGTAAAATACGGTTCGCCGGCGAGTTGGCGTTCATCACCTTGCGTAAATCATCTTCCGTAAGATAACGGGAAAGTTGTTCGGCGTTCGTTTCCCGGCGCAGGGTCATGCGCAAACAGTTGGCAAAGGCAATCTGCAGGCGGACAAACTCGCCAAGATGTTTATCGTCCGGCAAGGTGTTTTTTACCTCGCGAAACAGAGAGCGTGCCGCTATCATCAGTTGCCCCCAAAGCTGGCGCGCCTCAACGTAGCGGGAATAGCAGGCGTTGTTTCGGAAACCGAGAAAGATAGCGATCGCCACACCGAGAATGCTAAATGGCGCAACGGTAAATTTGATGCCAAGGGACGTGTACCACGGCAGCATCAGGATCACGGCGATAGAAAGCAGAAAGTTGAGTAGCAAGCGGGTATAGATTTTTGGCAGTACCGAGCCATGCCAGACAAAGATGAGTTGTAACCAGTGCTGTTTAGGACGAACAATCATAGTGAGTTTCAGGAAAGAAAAAGAGCGTGGCTATTAAACGTGATCCCCCTCACGGTTGCAAGCATGTTAATAAAACATTGAATTTTCTGACCTGGCTAGCCTAAACCGCACGGTGCCAGAGGTGTTTTTTAAAAACAGAGCAAATAGTATGTTGTAACTAATAAGATCCCCATTAAAACCCGGCCGAAGCCGGGCAACGGTGTTAGCAGAGCGGTTTAACCGCCGCACGCATTCCCTGTTGCAGAATAGCATCCAGATCCCGCGTAACCTGCTCGACCAGGCCGTTAACCTGCGTAAGATCTTGCTCCCAGTGTTCGCTCACGCTCAGTACCGATTTTACCAGTTGGCGGGTAGTGATCTGGCGATCGTGATGCTGTGTCCACAGCTGCTGGAAACGCGCCAGCCAGTGCGCGTCGTCCTGAACCGGGTAACTTTCCCCGTTACGCTCCCCGCGATAAAACGCAATCAGTGCCGCTAAAGCAAACGTCAGTCGCGCAGGCAATGACCCGGTTGCTTTCTGCCCTGCCAGCAGTTGCGGCAGAATGCGGGTGCGGTACTTGGTCATCCCGTTGAGGGCAATCGACAGCAGCTGATGCCGGATGTAAGGGTTACGGAAACGGCCCGTTACCGCACTGGCGAACGATTCCAGCTCATCACGCGGCAAATCCAGTACCGGAATAATTTCCTCATAGATAGCTTTTTCGACAAAAGCGCACACGTCAGCATCGTTCATTGCCTCGCCTACCGTGTCCAGCCCGGCCTGGAAGGCTACCGGTACCAGCGCCGTGTGCGCACCGTTCAGAATGGCGACTTTACGCTCTTTGTAAGGCCGGATGTCATCCACGATCAATACGTTGAGCGGGAACTTATCAAGACGCAGTTCGCTGGCAAGGGAGTCTGGGCCCTGAATCACAAACAGATAGAAGTGTTCGGCGGTATCCAGGAACCCGTCCTGATAACCCAGTTCAGCCTGCAGGGCGACCACTTCGTCACGCGGGTAACCCGTTACAATGCGGTCAACCAGGGTCGAGCAGAAGCAGTTGGCATCGTTCAACCATTCAGTATAGGCCGTCGGCAGCGCCCACTCCTGCGCGTAGCGCAGCACCAGTTCCCGCAGCGCATCCCCGTTGTAGTCAATCAGTTCACACGGAATGATGACCCAGCCTTTGTCTGGCGCACCGTTAAAATGACTGAAACGCTCGAAGAGCAATCGCGTCAGCTTCGCCGGGTAGCTGACGGCAGGCGCATCTTCAAAGGTGTCGCCCGCGTGATAACCGATCCCCGCTTCCGTGGTATTCGAGAACACAAAGCGCATCTCCGGGTTATGAGCCAGCCTGAGGAACGCATCGTATTCGTTATAAACGTTGATTTCGCGGTTAACGGAACGGATAAGACGTGCATCGCTCACCGCGTCGCCCTTTTCGTTCAGGCCGCGAATGATCGTGGTATACAGACCATCCTGCGTATTCAGCGACGGCGGAAAATCACTTTGAATGGGACGAACGACCACCACACCGGCGTTAAGATCGGTATGTTCGTTTAACAGGTCGATTTGCCAGTCGATAAACGCCCGCAGGAAATTACCTTCACCAAACTGAATGATACGTTCCGGATAGTGTGGACCGGGAAAATCATGACGGTTAAGTGTGTTCACAATGGGTTCCTTTTATAATTAGTCATACAGCCTGATAAGATTGGTACGATAACTTATCAAAACTTTACGACCGGGAACCCTGTTTTGATCAATTCATGATGGAGTTGTGAAAAATAATTATAAGAACTTATAGAACACGGAGGTGGCGGTCATCGCGCCATCCGGCATCAATGCATAGCGCGGGATCTCCCCCACTTTTTGCCAGCCAGCACGCTGGTAGAACGTCTCGGCACCGCTGCCGGTGGACGTATCCAGTACCAGGACCGAAATGCCTCTGGCTCTGGCCTGAACTTCAAGTTCTTCCATCAGGGCCATTGCCGCCCCTTTACGGCGCGCTTTTTCATGGACCAGCAGTTTTGCCACATCCGCGCGATGCGGCTGATTCTCCGGCTGATCGGTGATCAACTGTACCGTGCCGATAACGCCGTCCTGCGGATCGATACTGGCCAGCACAAGACGTTCATTGCGTCCCACGCTCTCAGCAATACCGCGCCAGAAAGCACGCGCTTTCTCCAGGCTAAAGGGCAACATAAAACTGACGGATGCGCCGCCGTTAACGCAGTTTTCGAGGATCGCGGACAACGCATCGAGGTGGGTGAGGATCTCTTCCCGGGTGAGGTTTTTGATGTGCAGTGAGGTATTCATTGTTTTTCCTTACGTTGAATACCGTCACTGTGCAATTAACATCTTATTAACGCAAACGGATCGATCATAGGCTTTTGTTATGTCATCTTTCACGGTGGCGTTGCTGCTTCATGGCATACATCTTTTCATCGGCCTCTTTTAGCCACTGTTGCAGGTCATGGCCATTGTGGTCAAATTCACTGAGGCCCCACGAGAACAGAAGCGACCACGGATGCAGTTTGCGGGCATTATAATTTTCGACCTGCTCGGCCAGATACTGCATCGCAATCCAGGCCCCCTGCTCATCCGTATCGGCGAACAGCACGGCAAACTCATCCCCGCCAAAGCGAACCAGCAGATCCGCCTCACGGAAGGAGGAACGCATCAGTTGCGCCATCACGTTCAGCGCCTTATCCCCTTCCTCGTGGCCGTAGCGATCGTTTATCTCCTTAAAACGATCCAGATCCAGCCAGCCGAGGGTTAACGGCTCTGCACGGCGTCGGGCGACGGACAGGGTAAACCGGACAAGCTGATTAAAGCCCCGACGGTTGAATAAGCCCGTCAGTTCATCGGTAGTCGCCGCACTGACGGCAGCAAATTCATCTTCTGCCAGCGCGCCCAGGTCTCCCAGCACGGCAAGATCGGCCGCCGTAAACTCGCGCGGAGAATAATCAATCAGGCAAAGCGATCCTACACTCGCGCCGTCGCGCAGACGCAGCGGGAAACCAGCGTAGAAACGAACGCCGGGCTCACCGGCCACCAGCGGATTATCAGCAAAGCGGTCATCCTGACGCATGTCCCCCACCACCAGCGGCGCTTCGCTGAGGATCGTATGGCCACAAAATGAGATATTGCGCGGGACCGAGTCCGGTGCCTGGCCATCCGCTGACTTCACGATCAGCGAATGCTCATCGATAAGATTGACCATCGCCAGCGGCACCTGGAAAAAGCGTTTTGCCAGACGCGTCAGGCGGTCAAAGGCCGGCGAACTGTCGATTTCAAGCAGGCCTGATTCGCGCAGCGAGTTCAGACGTTCCGTTTCATTTTCAGGGGTTGCAGGTGTTTTCATAACGTCTCCTGACGCAAGCTTTACTAAAAGCGTAGCTTAAACAGAGACATTGTCAGTGTACGAATATCCTGTTCAGACGCTATTTGTTAACGTCACTGGCTCATGACGACTAATGCAGTGATGTTTCGCTGCCGGACGTTGCAGTAACCTGCTCATCCGACAACCGGGCGCTGGTCCGATTTCGCCCCGCTTTCTTTGAACGATAGAGATGATCGTCCGCTTCAGCCATCAGCTTATTAAAGACCTCCGTCAACTGCCATGACTCAGATTTACCGCTGCCCAGGCCAATGCTGACGGTCAGATACAGCGTCTGCTGGCGCCAGGTAAACGGATGATGTGCGACGGTGGTTCGGATGCGTTCAGCCAGTTCAAAACCGTGCTGCGCATCCCCGGAGTTCACGACCACCGCGAACTCTTCTCCGCCCATTCGCGCCACCATACCGTCCTCACCGACAACCTGCTGAACCTGCCGGGCAAAGGCCGCCAGTATGCGATCACCGCACTCGTGACCGTAGTTATCGTTGATGCTTTTGAAGTAATCGATATCCAGCAGCATGACGGTTAAAAAACGCGAATGCCGGTGCGCCTCTTCTTGCTTTAACGCTTCATAAAGCCCGGAGCGGGAATAGACATGCGTCAGAAAATCATAATCTGCCCGCAGTGACACCTGACGAATCAGTGAATTAATGGCCGCCACGCTGACGGAGACCATCACCGGACAAATAGCCATAGTGGCAATGCCCAGCCGGGCTGAGAACATCATCGGGGTCGAAAGCGGTGTCGCTACGGCAATATTGATAATGGAGTTGGCAACCAGAATGATCTCAACGGCGCCCGTGAGAAACGTCAGTAAACAGGTGACGGGCAGCGGGTAGCGTACCGCACACCAGATAAGCGCCGGCAGCGGGAAACAGAGGCTCCCCGCGCCACCAATCACCACCGACGCGACCACCGAGACTATCAACGCCATAACCGGGAACAGCTGCTCCAGGCGTAGCTGAATATCACGCACGGGCAGGCTAATCGTCAGCATACACGGCACAATCAGCACCCCCGTTGAAAACTGCTCGCTAAACCAGTCGGCAAACAGCGGCCAGAAGGTGTGACTGTCGATACCGACCGACCCCACCGCGCCAAGCAAGGCACACAGCAGCGCAGCAATCAGGCAGTAGTTAAACAGACGCAGCGCATTAAGCGGATCGGGGGTTTTCATCAGCCGTTTATCACGCAGAACCAGTATGGCGACCACGACGATAAAAATCATATTCGACAGGTTAATCACCAGCGAGGCCATTCCCCAGCTGGTGGTGACCGCGTCGTACATCAGCATGGCAACATACGCGATCGCGTAGTTATGCAGACGATTCAGATAAGCATAACGGGCGAATACTCCCGCCATAACGCCATTCAGTGGCCAGAACAGCGACAACGCTTCAACCAGACGCAATTCAGCACCCACAAAATAAAATAAGGTGGTGAAAATAAAGATCCACGACGCATTACGCAGCGGAGTATCGGGTTGAAAAAACCTGAAGGCAGAGAGAGCAGAACGCATTAAATATCATTCCGTATAATAACTTATGGCGATTATGTCGATCGTCAGCAGGATCTGAACTAACTTAACCTGCATCTATAACACAAATACAACAGGATCATAACTCGTCAAATTTAGGCGTTCATCTGCAGCACCAGCCAGTGGTGGATCACGCTGACGATATAATGCTGTTGCTGCGCGCTGAGCTGAACACCCTGCGGAATGTTATGCCACTTTGCCAGACAGCCACGACAACAGGTGGCGGTGGCATGCTGAGCGATAAACACCGGATGACCGCGCATGGGCGTCTGTTTCCCGTCATTGGTGGGATGGGCCGGTGCAAGACGCCGGGCAATAAAATCGGCGGCGTGCTGGTCAATGGTTTCGGCACCTTTGTCCCAGCAGTACTGCCGTTCCTTCGTGCCTAAGCGAAAGCGCGAACGAAAAGGCGATCGCGCCAGGCGGACAAAAAGCGGATCCAGGGTCGACATCAGTATACGGAACGTCCCAGACGTTGGGTCAGTTTCTCCAGAACTGCCACACCGGCAAGTGAATTTCCCGTTTCATCCAGCTCCGGGCTCCAGACGGCAATCGCCATTTCGTGAGGCACGATTGCCACCACCCCGCCGCCGACACCCGATTTGGCCGGAAGACCGACGCGCCAGGCAAACTCTCCGGCGTTCTGATACATCCCGCTGGTCGCCATCAGGGCATTCACCTGACGCGCCTGCATGGGCGAGACAACATCTTGCGCGAGGTGCGGCGCATGCCCCTGATGGGCGAGGAACAAGAATGTCTGTGCCAGTTCAACACAGCTCATTTCGAGCGCGCAATAATGGAAATAGTTTTGCAGCACGGTGGCGACATCGTTATGGAAGTTACCAAACGATTTCATGAGCCAGGCGATAGCCGCGTTACGGGCGGAGTGTTCAAACTCCGAGCGCGCCACCACCGCATTGTAGGCAATATCCGCGACGCCCGAGAGCTGGCGGACAATTTCAAGCATGCGCTGGCGAGGGGCGCTGAGACGGCTTTGCAGCATATCGCAAACCACCAGCGCACCGGCATTGATAAACGGGTTACGCGGCTTACCCTGTTCAATTTCGAGCTGAAGCAGTGAGTTGAAAGGCTGCCCGGACGGATCTTTCCCCACGCGATGCCAGATTTCGTCTTCCTCATACTGGCGCATGGCCGCAACCAGACTGAGTACTTTTGAAATGGACTGAATTGAAAAACGCTCGGTTGCGTCACCGGCCTGGTAACGCTGCCCGTCTACCGTACAAATGGCAATACCCAGCTTATTCCCGCTGACCGAGGCAAGGGCCGGAATATAGTCGGCAACCTTCCCTTTTCCAATTAACGGACGAACCTGCGACAGAATCTCGTCCAACATCTCATTATGGATGACCGCAGCCACACTTTGCTCCTTGCCCTCAGGCTAAAACGGGCTGCGAGTATAACAGAGGCTTATATGTTGCGTCAGGCGCTAAGACGAAAACGCGAAACCGCCTGCAATAAAAGATCGGATTGCTTATGCAGCCGTTCAGAGGCATCCGACGCGTCAGACACCAGCATGTCGGTCTGACGGGAAACCTGATTCAGCGCCTGAAGCTGCCGCGTCATCTGATGAATGCTCTCCCCCTGGCTCAGGGTCGCGACCGAGATCTCATTCAGCAGACTGCTTAAATTAGCCACCAGCCCGATCACCTGCTGCAGATTATCTTCCAGCAGGTTAACGGCCCGGGAACCGTCTTCGATGCCCTGCAAAGAGTGATTGATCAGTGCCTGAATAGTCTGCGTCGAGTGGCTGCTCTTTCTGGCCAGCAGCCCCACTTCCCGGGCGACAACGGCGAACCCGCGCCCGTGGTTCCCCGCATGGGCAGCCTCGATGGCCGCATTCAGTGCCAGAATGTTGGTCTGAAACGCCACGCTGTCGATCATCGCCACAATCCCGCGCATCTCTGACGATCGGTCAACGATCGCCTGCATGGAGGCATTGACGGTTGTCATCATCCGATCGCCACCCGCGGCTACCTGGCGCGCCTCGTCCGCTCTGGAACTGGCGAGTTTTGCATAACCTGTATTCCCTTCTACGTGGTTTTCCAGCGCGGCAATGTGTGTCGTCACATCCTCAAGCTCTTTCGCCTGACGAGCCGACTGCAGATACAGCTTCTGGTTGCCCTGCGCCAGCGAGCCTATATTTTCGACCATTGCGTGGGTGGCATTGCTGACCTGGGTCACCAGTTCCTGCAGTCCGTGCTGCAGGGTGGAAACACTGTCGCTCAACTGTCCGATCTCCTTGTTAAAGCGCAGCACGCCTGGCGGTGTACCGGACAGGTCTCCTGCCGCCAGCTGGTTAATGTGAGCAATCAACCGACGCAGCGGCGTAATGACCCACCGGGACATGCCGAACCACACCAGAATGGCGATGGCAAGTAGCAGAACCGGTGCAGCCAGGAAGAGCGTTTGCAGGCCAGAGAGTTGCGCCATCAGGCTCTGGCGGCCCTGCATCGCCTGCTTCTCGCTGGCCTGCTGATAGCGGGCATAGTTTTCGTTGAAGTCAGTCTGAAAAGCCTGGGCAGGTACGGCAAAAAAGGCATCGATCGTGTTGGTCTTGATGAGCCCTTCCGCCTGCTCCTTGATGGCACCGTAGAAAAGCTGGTAGCTGGTGATCAGGGCGTCATCTTTTGGCGGATTAAGCGCCAGCCAGGCGTTCCAGGCCTGCTGAGAAACCGTCAGCGACGCCTGAGCTTCGTCCATCAGGCTGTGCCAGCTTCCTTCAGAGCCGGTCTCTTTATCCTGCATAAACCAGACGCCGGAGCGGTTAAGCAGATCGCTTGCTGCCAGCAGAGACACGCGGGCCAGATCCAGTTTGCTCTGTTGCTGGTACGCCAGCAGATTTTGCTGCTCGTTGCGCTGAGCGTCCTTCAGGGAAGCATTGAGCAAAAATGAAGAGGAGAGTTGCAGTGCGGAGAAAAGACCAATAATACAGAAAATACCGGTCAGCAGGCCAAACTGACGAGGGATGAGGCGCTGCGCAATACGGCGAAAAATTTGCGTTAGGTTCATAATTTTCTTCAGTAACAAGACGTTAGACGCGTGCGAGTCTACGAAACGAAAATGACAGAACCATTGCAGGAAAATGACAACGGCCTTCGTGCTGAAGGCCGTTATCGGAGAGCGAACTAGACTCTGTTCTTCCATACCGTTTGCACGTTACAGAACTCATGCAGACCGAAGTGGGAAAGCTCACGACCAAAACCGCTCTTCTTCACGCCGCCAAAGGCCACGCGCGCATCGCTGGCGCTGAAACCATTGATGAACACCCCACCGCACTCCAGCTCACGGGAGAATTTCTCCGCCAGCGTATCGTTCGCGGTAAAGACGGTTGCGGACAGACCAAAATCGCTGTCGTTAGCCAACTGCAGGGCGTGCTCCGCGTCTTTCGCAACGCTAACCGCCGCAACCGGACCAAACAGCTCCTGACGAAATGCCGTCATGCTGGCAGTGACATTCCCCAGCACGGTCGGTGCATAGTAGTTACCTTCACCGGCAACTTTCTCCCCGCCAAGCAGCAGCGTGGCGCCTTCGGCCAGCGTGGCCTGCACCTGCTGATGCAGTTCATCGCGCAGGTCAAATCGCGCCATCGGGCCAATAAAGTTTTCTTCGCGATCTGGCTCGCCCATCTTCAGGGCTGCCGTCGCCTCGACAAAACGTTGGGTGAAAGCATCAGCGATGCCCTCTTCCACAATAAAGCGCTTAGCGGCGGCGCAAACCTGTCCGGTATTCTGATAACGACCGGCCACGGCTGCTTTCACCGCCAGATCCAAATCAGCATCATTGAGCACAATAAACGGATCTGAACCGCCCAGCTCCAGAACGCATTTCTTCAGTGCTGCCCCCGCCTGCGCACCGATCGCCGCCCCCGCGCGCACGCTGCCGGTTACGGTTACAGCGGCAATACGACGGTCGTTGATCGCCTGGCTCACGCCCTCATTCGTGGCATTCACCCAGCCAAAGACACCCTGCGGAAAACCGGCGTCAGCAAATACCTGCGCAATGAGGTCAGCCGAGCCGAGTACGTTTGGCGCGTGCTTGAGCAGATAGCTGTTCCCGGCCAGCAGGATGGGTACCGCGCCACGCAGTACCTGCCAGAGCGGGAAGTTCCACGGCATGACGGCAAGAACAGGTCCCAGCGGTCGGTATTCAATCACCGCGTTCTGGTTTTCTACCAGGGTAGGTTCAGGCTGCAGCATTGCCGGGCCGTGTTCCGCATACCAGTCGCAGAGGCTGGCGGATTTTGCCACTTCAGCACGCGCCTGCAAAATGGGTTTGCCCATCTCACGGGAGATCATTCGGGCCATCTCGTCTGCACGGTTGCGCAGCGCGCTGGCGAGATCGCGCAGCTTCTGCGCCCGGTCTGAAACGCTTACGCGTCTCCATTGACGAAAACCGGCATCAGCCTGCGCAATTGCGCGTTCAACGTCGTCGGTGCTCGCCCACGGATACGCCGCGAGCGTCTCACCGGTGGCTGGGTTAACAGAGAGGGCATGTGTAGCAGAGGAATAAGTCATGATGGTCTCCACGTAATAACGGTTGATTCATTGTGGCGCACTCTGCTATTTCTTAAAAATGAATAATACTAACCACCTTGTTCACGAATCGAGAACAGCATGGACTTAACTCAGCTTGAAATGTTTAACGCCGTGGCGCTCACCGGCAGCATCACCCAGGCAGCGCAAAAGGTGCATCGCGTTCCATCGAACCTGACCACCCGCATCCGCCAGCTGGAGGCCGATCTTGGCGTTGAGCTGTTTATTCGTGAGAACCAGCGTTTACGTTTATCTCCCGCCGGGCATAACTTCCTGCGCTACAGCAAGCAGATCCTGGCGCTGGTCGATGAGGCACGAATGGTCGTCGCCGGTGATGAACCGCAGGGATTATTTGCGCTTGGCGCGCTGGAGAGTACCGCCGCCGTGCGTATTCCGGAAAGCCTGGCGCAGTTTAACCAGCGCTATCCACGTATCCAGTTTGCCCTCTCTACCGGGCCGTCCGGCACAATGATTGACGGCGTACTGGAGGGAACCTTAAGCGCCGCGTTTGTCGATGGCCCCCTTTCGCATCCGGAACTGGAAGGCATGCCGGTTTACCGGGAAGAGATGATGCTGGTCACGCCCGCCGGGCATGCAGAAGTAGCACGCGCCACGCAGGTAAGCGGCAGTGACGTCTACGCCTTTCGCGCAAACTGTTCGTATCGCCGACATCTGGAAAGCTGGTTTCACGCCGACAGAGCCACGCCCGGGCGTATTCATGAGATGGAGTCTTATCACGGCATGCTCGCCTGCGTCATCGCGGGCGCCGGTATCGCGCTGATGCCTCGTTCGATGCTGGAAAGTATGCCAGGCCACCATCAGGTGGAAGCCTGGCCGCTGGCAGAAAACTGGCGCTGGCTTACCACCTGGCTGGTCTGGCGCCGCGGGGCTATGACCCGCCCGCTGGAGGCTTTTATAGCGCTGCTAAACGAACGTCAACCACCAGTGCCTTCTCCATAAACAGGCTCAGCGGGTCATCAACATACGGCGGAAACGCCGGACGTTGCTCATAGCCGCACTGCTCATACAGACGGACGGCGGCATGTTGCCGGATGCCCGTCTCCAGGCGAAGCGTGTGGCAGTGACGGCTCAGGGCTTCATCTTCCAGCGCCGCCAGCAGCATCTCGCCGAGATGTTGCCCGCGATGAGCCGGATCGATATACACCCGTTTCATTTCACCGGTCCCGTCGCCGTTGAGCACCACGGCACCACACCCGACGGCATGAAGCTGCCGGTCCCGAATAATCATCAGGATCAGCGAGGCTGTCGGCAGTTCGGTCAGATCGAGCAGGTGGTTACTTTCAGCGGGATAGAGTTCGCTCTGATAGCGGTCAAGCGCGGCAATCAGATGCAAAATATCAGGGTGATGTGCAGATTCAGCGGTAATGGAATACATGGCGGGCTCCTTGTTGTTTTTATTTCAACATAGCGCAGCCCTGCACACGTGCTTCATACCGTTAACTTATATCAGCATTGCCGTTCAGGCTGACGAGGGTATTCCTTAACCAGCGGTGTCCGGCGTGGTTATGGCTGCGTTCATGCCAGATAAGACTGACGTCAAACGTCTCTTTCAGCCAGGGGAGTTCCACCACGGTGAGCGGGTTAACGGTTCCCATAATTAATCGTCGGGGCACCAGTGCTACCAGATGGCTCATCTGCACCATGCCGGGAACAAACAGAAATGATGCCGCAGACACCGCAACCTTACGTTGCAACCCTGACTCCGCCAGCATGACATCCAGCGGCGTGGTAAAACCGCCCCCCGAGGGGGACACGATAATATGCTCAAGTTTTGCGAACGCCTCCATTGTCAGTTGATCGTTCAGTTCAGGATGCTGAGGGCGCCCGATAAGCACGTACGATTCGTCATAGAGATATTGCGTTCTGAGCTGCGCCTGAGCAGGGTCTGGCGTGGCTATGGCAGCATCAACATCGCCTGAGCTCAGTTGATGGGCCAGCTGATGCGGATCGTAATTCCTGACAGCAATACGCACGCCGGGGGCAATCTCTTGCAGGGTCACAATCAGCGGCATAATGACCGCGGCCTGCACGTAATCAGTACAGGCCAGAGAGACCGTTAGCGAATCGTGCAGCGGATCAAAGTCCTCATGTGATTGCAGCGTATCCCGTATTTTTGCCAGCGCCCCGCCAAGCGTCGCCATCAGCTCAAGAGCTTTGGGGGTTGGCGTCATCCCCCTGCGCCCCGGGATCAATAACGGATCGTTAAACATCCCCCTCAGCCGGTTAAGCTGCGCGCTGACGGCAGGCTGGCTAAGACAAAGCCGGCTGGCGGCCCTGGTGACATTTTGCTCCGCGACCAGCGCTTCCAGAGTCAGCAGCAGGTTTACGTCAGGCTTTTTGGTATTCATAGGGTGGATATCATGTAAGAAATAAATCGATTTCACGCTCGCCGTCCGCATTCCGATAATGCACTACCGCAACAACACAGAGCGAGAATGAAATGTCGTATGATAAAAAACCACTCATAACAGTTTTTGGTGCCACCAGTAAACAAGGACGTAGCGTAACCAGAACCCTGCTGCAAAGTGGGCGCTATCGGGTGCGCGCCTTAACGCAAAACACGGACTCTCCTGCGGCGAAACAGCTGGCGGAACGGGGCGCTGAACTGAGACAAATCACCCTTCAGACGGGCAATGATGCGCATCTGATCGGGGCGTTTGCCGAGTCAGACGGAGCGTTTCTGATGACACCCGGTTTCATCCCCGTATCGACGCAGATGCCAACGGGTGAAACGGCGCTGGGTTACAGGCTTGCAGATGCCGCCGTCAACGCCGGGGTAAAACACCTTGTCTTCAGCAGTCTGGAAAACGTCGAGAGAATAACGGCCGGAACTCTGTGGGCTCCTCATTTCAGCGATAAGGGCCGAATTGAAGAGTACATCCGCACACTCCCCGTCAGCGCGTCGTTTATTCAACTGGCGTTCTTTTACACCAATCTGGCCGAATATTATCCGCCGCGTAAAGAAGGCGACGAGCTGATCTTTCCCCTCTATCTCCCGGAAGACGTTCGGGCGCCCTTTGTCGATCCGCTCACGGCAACCGGCCCTGCTGTGCTTGAGATGTTCGATAACCCCGAACACTACAACGGCATGACGTTACCCGTTGTCGGTGAGTGTCTTTCGCCGCGTGAGATGGTGGAAACCTTCACGGAGGTCACCGGCATAAAAGCCCGGTATCGCTCAGCCTACACGCGAGAAGCACTCCTTCACCACTTCCCCGATTTCGCAGACAACGCGGCACTGGTCAGTGAAATTACCGGCATGACGGAATATGCCGTGAACTACGGCTATTACGGAAAAGACCGGGATCTTACCTGGAGCAGAACCATAAACCCTGCCACCTTAACGTGGCGTGAATTTCTGATTGCGTCTGGCTGGCAGGGGGAAAAACGAACGTTTGATTAACGCAAGCCACCGTCATTCCCGATGATGAAATGACGGTGGCCCATTCCTGGCTTACATCGCCTGGCGTAAATAGATATGCCCTTTCAGATACAGGGTGGCCTGACCGCCGATTAACACCCGGTCCCCCGCCAGTTCACAGCGTAAATCCCCGCCCCGTCGCGAGACCTGGCGCGCGTTCAGCACGGTTTTGCCCAGCTTGTCGCTCCAGTAGGGAATCAACATGCTGTGAGTGGACCCCGTGACCGGATCTTCCGGCACCCCTTCTCCCGGACAGAAGAAGCGGCTGACGAAGTCATATTCATCGCCCGGTGCCGTGACGCAGACCATCTTATCCAGCGGAATCATTGCCGAGATATCCGGCGTAAGGGCCTCTACCTGCTGCTGGTTCTCCAGCACCACCATGTAGTCGCGCCCGACACGCACCTCTTTTGCCTGCTCAACGCCCAGCGCGCTCAACAGCAGCGCTGGCGGATTATCGACGACCTCCGTTGGCCAGGCCGGGAAGTTGAGCGTCAGCCAGTCACCGCTGCGTTTTACCGTCAGCTCGCCGACGAAACGGGTGGTGAAGGTGATTTCCGTGTGTGGATAATCAAGGTATTCGAAAATGACATGCGATGCCGCCAGTGTGGCATGTCCACACAGGTTAATTTCGTCAAGGGTAGTGAACCAGCGCAGCTCGAATCCGCCGTCAGTGCGTACGAAAAAAGCCGTCTCAGACTGATTGTGCTGTTGCGCCATGTTGAGCAGCGTCTCGTCCGGCAGCCACTCTTCCAGGGGGCAAACCGCCGCTGCGTTGCCGCCAAACGCCCTGTCGCTGAAGGCATCGACCAAATAGAAATCAATTTCCTGCATTGTCTTTTCCTCTTTTGTTATGGTTATTTAGCGCAGAAAGACGGTGCCTTTCAGATAAAGCGAGGCCTGCCCGCTCATCAACACACGTGAACCTTTCAGTTCGCAGCGCAGATCACCGCCACGAGCCGACACCTGGCGGGCAAACATCGCTGTTTTACCCAGTTTTTCACTCCAGTAGGGAATAAGCATTGTATGCGCGGATCCGGTGACCGGATCTTCCCAGACGGCAACTCCCGGTGAGAAAAAGCGGCTCACAAAATCATAATCCCCCTCTCCCCGCGCCGTCACGCTGACCTTATGTTCGCCAGGCGTCATTGCCGAGATATTCGGCGCAAGCGCCTCAACCTGCTGGCGGTTTTCCAGAACCACCACCCAGGCACGCCCCTTACGGGCTTCTACGTAATGGCCGATCCCCAGCGCCGCAAGCATCGCCGGCGGGGGCGTCTCTTCCTGCGTCGGGCATGCCGGGAAGTCCAGCGTCATCCAGTCCCCTTCCCGGCTAACCGTCAGCTGGCCAGAGGCGGTATCAAAGTGGATACGCGGGTCAGGATAGTTGAGTTCATTAAACAGGACGTACGCGGCTGCCAGTGTGGCATGTCCGCAAAGGTTGACTTCGGTAAGGGTGGTAAACCAGCGTAACTCAATTCCCGCTTTACTGCAGACGAAAAACGCGGTTTCCGACTGATTATGCTGCTGTGCCATTCTGAGCAGTGTCTCATCAGGCAACCATGCGTCTAACGGGCACACGGCCGCCGGGTTTCCACCAAAAGAAGCATTGCTGAACGCATCTACCAGATAAAAATCAATCTCCTGCATTGTCTTACCGCCTGTTTTTGTTGTGATGTTCTTTTATATTCAATGAAAACCATGCCCCCGGCTACCGCTTTTACCAGGTGAATTTTGAGATCTGCATCACATAATGGTTGAGTTTTCGCCGGTTGACGTTTTAAGATCGTCTCCTCTTCTTTTCAGCAACGAATCTCCGACATCGCTATGACAACGAACACAGTTACCCGCAGAGTCGCGTGGCTACGCGTGGTCACGCTGGCAATTGCCGCGTTTATTTTTAATACCACAGAATTTGTTCCGGTTGGGCTGTTGTCTGACATCGCTGAAAGTTTCCAGATGGAAACCGCGCAGGTGGGCATTATGTTGACCATCTATGCCTGGGTGGTGGCACTGATGTCACTGCCGTTTATGCTGCTGACCAGCCAGATGGAACGGCGAAAGCTGCTGATCGGGCTGTTTGCTCTGTTTATCGTCAGCCACGTCCTGTCGTTTCTGGCGTGGAACTTTACGGTGCTGGTCATCAGCCGCGTCGGTATTGCCTTTGCCCATGCCGTATTCTGGTCGATCACCGCGTCACTGGCCATCCGCCTGGCACCAGCGGGTAAACGCGCGCAGGCGCTGAGCCTGATCGCCACCGGCACGGCACTGGCTATGGTCCTGGGCCTGCCGATTGGCCGTATCGTTGGGCAATACTTTGGCTGGCGAACCACGTTCTTCGCTATCGGCATGGGGGCAATGATCACCCTGGTCTGTCTGATTAAACTGCTGCCAAAGCTGCCAAGCGAACACTCCGGCTCGCTGAAAAGCCTGCCGCTGTTAATGCGTCGTCCGGCATTGCTGAGTATCTATCTGCTGACGGTCATTGTGGTCACGGCGCATTACACCGCCTACAGCTATATTGAGCCGTTCGTTCAGGTCGTGGCCGGCTTTAGCGCCAACTTTGCCACCGTTCTGCTGTTGATCCTGGGGGGCGCGGGCATTATTGGCAGTATTTTGTTTGGTAAGCTCGGCAATCAGCACGCGTCGGCGCTGGTCAGCAGCGCCATTGGTTTACTGCTCGCGTGCCTGGTGTTACTCATGCCAGCGGCGGGCAGCGAGGGTCATCTGGCCGTCCTGAGCCTGTTCTGGGGAGTGGCGATCATGATTATCGGTCTGGGTATGCAGGTGAAGGTGCTGGCCCTCGCCCCGGACGCAACGGATGTGGCGATGTCACTGTTCTCGGGGATTTTCAATCTCGGTATTGGCGCGGGCGCGCTTCTGGGAAATCAGATTAGCCTTCACGTGTCGATGTCTGCGATTGGCTATCTGGGTGCCATTCCGGCACTGGTGGCGCTCATCTGGTCCCTGCTCATCTTCCGTAAATGGCCGGTCGCACTGGAAGAACAGGCCCATCACGGGTAGACCGCAGTCAACGTAAAACGGCAACCGAGGTTGCCGTTTTGCATTACCGGGCGGGTGATTAATGGTACGTCTTAATAATCTCCAGCACACCGTTGATAATAAACTGCACGCCCATACACACCAGTAAGAAGCCCATCAGGCGGGAAATCGCCTCAATACCGCCCTTACCGACCCAGCGCATGATCGCGCCTGAACTGCGCAAGGATGCCCATACGATGATACCAATCAGTGCAAAAATCAGCGGGGGCGCAACCGTAATGACCCAGTCCGGAAAGGTCGAGCCATCCCGCACCGTTGACGCGGAGCTGATGATCATCGCAATCGTTCCTGGCCCCGCCGTACTGGGCATCGCCAGCGGGACAAAAGCAATATTCGCGCTGGGCTCGGTTTCCAGCTCTTCGGATTTGCTTTTGGCCTCAGGTGACTCATGCGCTTTCTGCGCAGGGAACAGCATACGGAACCCGATGAAGGCGACAATCAGTCCGCCGGCAATACGCAGACCCGGGATGGAGATTCCGAAGGTGTTCATCACCAGCTGTCCGGCGTAGTAAGCCACCATCATGATGGCAAACACATAGACCGAGGCCATCATCGACTGATGGTTACGCTCGGCGCTGTTCATGTTCCCTGCCAGCCCCAGGAAGAGCGCAACCGTCGTTAGCGGGTTAGCCAACGGCAGCAGTACCACCAGCCCCAGACCAATTGCTTTAATCAAATCCAACATAGTGCGTCGTTGTCCTTATCCATGTTTATCACCGCAATTATAGGGTGAAAGTGTGACGTTCAGCCATTCGCTCAACGTAACGATTATTTACGGTCATTAACGATAACCCTTCGTTATCTATTTGAATTGAAAGCATGCAAAAAAAGTTCATGAAACGTTTTAGCAATTCGTGGCATCCGCTGATCCATTCAGTTGACTTATACTTGCCTGAGCAATAATATCTGCCGTGACTAAACTACTTGCCAGGGCAACCATTGTGAAAAGCACCAGTGATCTCTTTAACGACATTATTCCGCTGGGTCGTCTTATTCATATGGTTAACCAGAAAAAAGATCGCCTGCTCAATGACTATCTGTCACCGCTGGATATCACCGCCACGCAGTTCAAAGTGCTGTGCTCCATTCGCTGCGAAGTGTGTATCACGCCGGTTGAGCTGAAAAAGGTGCTCTCTGTCGATCTGGGTGCGCTAACCCGCATGCTCGATCGTCTCGTTTGCAAAGGATGGATAGAACGAAGCCCTAACCCGAATGACAAACGCGGCGTCCTGGTGAAACTCACCAGCGATGGCGCGGCTATGTGCGAGCAATGTCATCAACTAGTAGGACAAACACTGCATCAGGAACTAACAAAAAACTTAACGGCAGATGAAGTGGCAACGCTTGAGCTTTTGCTTAAGAAAATACTGCCGTAAACAGAAAAAGAGGTATGACGATGTCCAGACGCAATACTGACGCTATTACTATTCATAGCATTTTGGACTGGATCGAAGATAACCTGGAATCGCCGCTCTCCCTTGAAAAAGTGTCAGAGCGTTCAGGTTACTCCAAATGGCACCTGCAACGGATGTTCAAAAAAGAGACCGGCCATTCATTAGGTCAATATATTCGCAGCCGCAAGCTGACGGAAATTGCCCAGAAGCTGAAAGAAAGCAATGAGCCGATCCTTTATCTGGCGGAACGTTACGGTTTTGAATCACAGCAAACCCTGACGCGTACGTTTAAGAACTACTTCGACGTGCCGCCTCACAAATACCGTATTACCAGCGTGCCGGGTGAATCCCGATACCTGTATCCACTAAAACATTGTAGTTAATCATCGCCTGTAAAGACGTAACCGAGGAAATCATGAAAGTTACAGCCTCCGCCGCCCTCGCCTTGCTGGTGCTGTTTTCCAGCCAGACCTTCGCGGAGCAAACCCCTCGTGCAACGCAGCAAAATAATCGTGACACGATGATTTTGCCGTCAGCACATGACCAGTCACCTTATGACTTCAACCACATGGGTGCTGGTAGTGACAAATCCGACGAGTTAGGCGTGCCTTATTATAATCAGCACAGCTTCTGATTCGTTTTTGCCCCGCGGATGCGGGGCTTTTTTTATGCCTATCCTCTTGCCCGCGTTACCCGACGCACGCGCAAACCAAACACGTTGATGTACAGCCCGGCCATGATCAGCACGGCCCCCAGCAGCTGCAGCGCACTCAGCTTTTCATCGAGCAACAGCGCGGCGCTGGCCAACCCTACCACCGGAACCAGCAGGGATAACGGCGCCACGCGCCAGGTTTCGTAGCGACCCAGCAGCGATCCCCAGATCCCATAACCAATAATGGTGGCCACAAACGCCAGGTAGATCAGCGATAAAATGGTGGTGAGATCGATTTCCACCAGGCTTTTCAGCATCACGTCCGGCCCATCAAAAATGAGCGCCGCAACCATAAACGGAACAATGGGGATCAAGGCGCTCCAGACCACCAGCGACATCACCTTCGGGCGCGCCTCATGCTGCATAATTAGCTTGTTGAAGATATTCCCGCAGGCCCAGCTCAACCCCGCTGCCAGCGTTAACATAAAGCCCAGTAACGCCACGTGCTGCCCGTTCAGGCTGGCTTCTATCAGCACCAGCACGCCGAACACCGCAAGAGTGATCCCCGCCAGCTGTTTACCCTGCAGACGCTCGCCAAAGACAAACGCCCCGAGAATGATGGTAAAGAACGCCTGAGCCTGTAACACCAGAGAAGCCAGACCGGCGGGCATCCCGAACTTAATGGCGCAGAACAGAAACGCGAACTGGCCAAAGCTGATGGTCAGGCCGTATCCCAGTAAGAGTCTGAACGGAATTTTCGGGCGCGCGACAAAGAAGAGCGCCGGGAAGGCCACCAGCAGAAAACGCAAACCGGCCAGCATGAGTGGGGGCATGTTATGCAACCCAAGCTTGATGACCACAAAATTCAGACCCCATACGATGACCACCAGCAACGCCAGCAGCCCGTCTTTTCGCGTCATACTCTGCCCCTGAATGATTAAATTTTTGTAAACACTTCAAGGTAACGAAAAAAACATGCCACGAGAAGATCATTATTTCTGGCAGTCAACTGAAGCACTTACGGATAAATTAGGCGCTATACAAGCCCCTTATGTCGTGATACTCCTGATATATACCTAAAATAATACACGTTGCAGGATGGCGGCGAGCAAGCGCGGCCAGAATCTCTGCGGCTCAAAAAAAACAAACGCAATTGTCAGGCAGGAATATGAAACCATCACTCAGGCGCTCAACCGCAGCGCTGCTGGCGTCGTCGTTATTATTAACCATTGGTCGTGGGGCAACGCTGCCGTTTATGACCATCTATCTCACACGTGTATTTAATATGAGCGTTGAGAATATTGGTTATGCCCTGACCATTGCGCTTACCGTCGGTGTGGTATTCAGTATGGGGTTTGGCATCCTCGCCGATAAGTTTGATAAAAAGCGCTACATGCTGATTTCTATCGTCGCCTTTATTGCCGGGTTTGTTGCTATCCCGCTGGTGGATAACGTCACGCTGGTGGTACTCTTCTTTTCCCTGATTAACTGCGCCTATTCGGTATTTTCAACGGTGCTGAAGGCCTGGTTTGCCGATGTGCTGACCTCGAGCCAAAAAGCGCGCGTTTTCTCGCTAAACTATAGCTTCCTGAACATTGGCTGGACGATCGGGCCGCCGGTGGGCACCTTACTGGTGATGTACAGCCTGCAGCTTCCGTTCTGGCTGGCCGCTTTTTGTGCCGCACTGCCGCTCGGTTTTATCCATTTCTTCGTGCAAAAAAGCGTTGCGCTCGATGCCACCGAAGAGAAAATGCCGTGGCAACCGTCAGTACTGCTTAAAGACCGCGCGCTCTTCTGGTACACCCTTTCCGGCCTGCTGGCGTCGTATGTGGGCGGGTCATTCGCCAGCTGTATTTCGCAGTACGTGCTGGCTGCGAATGCCGACAGCAACTTTGCGCAAAACGTGGTCGCCGTGGTGCTGCCGGTGAATGCTGCGGTGGTTGTCACCCTGCAATACGTTATCGGTCGCAAGATCTCCGCCACCAATATACGTCCGCTGATGACGGTGGGAACACTCTTCTTCGTCCTGGGTCTGGGCGGTTTTATGCTCTCCGGGGAAAACCTGGTCTACTGGGGCATTGCGGCAGCAGTGTTTACGCTGGGTGAGATTATCTATGCACCGGGCGAATATATGCTGATCGACAATATTGCCCCGCCGGGTATGAAAGCGAGTTACTTCTCTGCCCAGGCGCTGGGCTGGCTTGGGGCGGCGGCAAACCCGATGATCACCGGTATTATCCTTACCAACCTGCCGCACTGGTCATTGTTTGCGATCATGATGGTTGCCATCGTGATTGCCTGGCTGATGATTTTGCGTGGAATGAGCGTGAAGGCGTGGTGCGAAATGCCGAAAGTGGCTTAAGTCCTCAACGCCGGGCGGCATGACGCCCACCCGGCATCGGGCAGGCCATTAATGGTGCAGCATCTCGTCGACCACCTGCTGTTTGTACATTTCGTTCGGGTAGTACGTCGGCCAGTTATCCATCTCTTTTAGCAGCGCCTCGTGGGAGGTGTTGCCCATAAAGATATGGAAATGGGAAGAGGCTTTTGGGGCGATGGTATGGTCGCTGAACTGGACAAACTTCGGCGCCTTGCTGTCCGGATCTTTACACTCGAACAGATAGCGAACCCCTTTCTTACCTGATGCATAAGTCAGGATCTTATAGCCGCTGTAATCATACTGGCAGCGACTGATAGCCTTACCTTTGTGGAATTCCATCACGTTGTTTTCGATGCCGATAGTCTCAACGTCCGTCGCATACCCTGTGCGATAGTAAGCTTTCACCTCGTCGAAGGATTTTTTATCCTTCTGCGCTTTCTGTTTAAAAACCGGATCCAGCGCGCCATCGAGCAAAAACGGATAGACGGATTGCCATGTCCCATCCCAGTCAGACAGCTTTCTGTCTTTGACGTCTTTATCCTCAAAGACGCCGTTCGCCGCCTTCTGTTCCGCTTCAGTCATCTGATGACCATGCGAATGGGCAAACAGCTGACCGCTTACCAGCAGCGCCCCCAGAGTCATTGCAAATTTGCCAATATGTGCAGCCAAAACAAACTCCTCACTCCGTTTTATAAGAATGAGGATGTTATAATATAACATTTCAAATCGCAACCAGTCCGCGAACGCCCTCTTGTTCCATTGTATCGCCCCGTCCACGCTGAATGATGGTCCCGCGCGACATCAGCAGATAGCTGTCGGCAAGTTCAGCGGCGAAATCGTAAAACTGCTCTACGAGCAGGATTGCCATATCCCCTCTGTCCGCCAGTTGGCGGATCACCAGGCCTATCTCTTTGATTACCGACGGCTGAATACCTTCCGTGGGTTCATCGAGGATTAACAGCTGTGGCCAGCTCGCCAGGGCGCGACCAATCGCCAGCTGTTGCTGCTGACCGCCGGAGAGATCGCCTCCACGACGATGCTTCATCTCTTTAAGCACCGGGAACAACTGCCAGATATCCTCCGGGACGCGCTTTGCGTCGCGGGCGGGGAAGCGTGACAGCCCGAGCAACAGATTCTCCTCGACCGTTAAGCGTGGAAAAATCTCACGCCCCTGCGGAACATAGGCCACACCCGACTGCACGCGCTGGTGCGGTTTGCTGTGGGTGATTTTTTTTCCCTGCCAGATAATGTCGCCTGTTTTTACCGGGATCAGGCCCATCAGACACTTGAGCAGCGTGGTTTTCCCCACCCCGTTGCGCCCCAGCAGACAGGTCACTTCACCGGTCGCCGCTTCAAAACTGACCCCCCGCAGAATATGACTGCCGCCGTAATACTGATTCAGTTCGTTCACCTGTAACATGACGGCTCCTTAGCGTCCCAGATAGACTTCTATGACCTGCTCATTGGCCTGCACCTGGCGAAGTGACCCCTCCGCCAGCACGCGTCCCTGGTGCAGCACCGTCACGTGGTCGGCAATGGTTTCGACAAAGCCCATATCGTGCTCGACCACCATCAGGGAGTGTTTGCCCGCAAGGGTTCTGAACAGCTCAGCCGTATAGTCGGTCTCCGCGTCGGTCATTCCGGCCGCCGGTTCATCCAGCAACAGCAGATGCGGGTCCTGCACCAGCAGCATGCCAATCTCCAGAAACTGCTTTTGCCCGTGCGAAAGCAGCCCGGCGCGGCGATTGCGCTCGCCGCCAAGCCGCAGCAAGAGCAGCATCTCGTCAATACGGTCCCGCTGCTCGCCGTTGAGTCTGGCCCGCAGGCTCGCCCAGACGGATTTGTCGGTTTTCATCGCAATCTCAAGGTTTTCCCACACCGTGAGCGCTTCAAAGACCGTGGGCTTCTGGAACTTACGTCCGATGCCCTGGCGGGCGATCTCGGCGGGTTCAAGCGCCGTCAGGTCGATGGACTGATCGTACAGCGCTCTGCCGCTTTTAGGCCGCGTTTTGCCGGTAATCACGTCCATTAACGTCGTTTTTCCCGCACCGTTTGGGCCAATCACGCAGCGCAATTCACCCACGCCAATGTTCAGTGAGAGGTCCGTCAGCGCCTGAAAACCATCAAAATTCACGTTGATGGCTTCAAGCTGCAGTACCGGATCGGTCTGGTCGCGATAGCGATCCCCGGGTAACTGGCGGGTAAATAATCCTTCGGCTGGCTGCATTAGTGTTCTCCCTTACGAAACAGACCGTAGACACCGCGCGGTAAAAACAGCGTCACGGCGATGAAAATCAGCCCCAGAAACAGCTGCCAGTATTCCGGCAGGGCGACGGTAAAGACGCTCTTCGCACCGTTCACCAGCGCCGCGCCTATCACCGGGCCGACCAGCGTGCCGCGCCCCCCCAGCGCAACCCAGATGGCCGCTTCAATCGAGTTGGTTGGTGACATTTCACCCGGGTTGATAATGCCCACCTGCGGCACATACAGTGCACCGGCCAGACCGCAGAGTACGGCTGAAAGTGTCCACACCAGCAGCTTGAAACCGCGGGGATCGTACCCGCAAAACGTCAGGCGGTTTTCGGCATCACGCACCGCGGTCAGAATGCGACCGAACTTACTTTTCGCCAGCGCGAAGCCTGTGCCCAGCGCTATCAGCAACAGCATCACGGTAGCCAGAAACAGCGCGATACGGGTGGTGGTCGCGGTAATGGAAAACCCAAGCAGCGTGGTAAAACCGGTAAAACCGTTATTCCCGCCAAAGCCGGTTTCATTGCGAAAGAACAGCAACATCCCCGCGTACGTTAGCGCCTGGGTCATGATCGAAAAATAGACCCCTTTGATTTTTGAGCGAAAGGCAAACCAGCCAAACACCAGCGCCAGCAGCCCCGGCACCATCACAATTAATACCAGTGCCCAGACAAAGTGCTGCGTCCCCCACCAGAACCACGGCAGTTCGCTCCAGGAGAGAAACGACATAAACGCGGGCAGCCCGTCACCCGCCGCCTGGCGCATCAGGTACATGCCCATCGCATAGCCGCCCAGCGCGAAGAAGATACCGTGGCCCAGGGAGAGCATTCCGGCATAACCCCACACCAGATCGAGCGCCACGGCGACAATGGCATAGCAGAGGATCTTACCCGTGAGCGTGAGCATCCAGGTCGAGATCGCCAGCGGATGCGTCGCGGGCAGTAAGGCGAAAAACGGTAAAACCAGCAGGCAGGCCACGATCAGGCTACCGGCTATCTGCGTCGTGCGTGGCGCTTTGCGCGCCAGCGTTAAGGTAAGCGGCTGGCTCATCAGTCAGTAACCCTCCCTTTCAGTGCGAATAACCCCTGCGGACGTTTCTGAATAAACAGAATAATCGCCACCAGGATCAGGATCTTGCCCAATACCGCCCCCATTTGCGGTTCGAGAATTTTATTAAAGATCCCCAGCCCAAACGCCGCGGCCACGCTACCTGCCAGTTGACCCACCCCGCCAAGCACCACCACGAGGAACGAGTCGATGATGTAACCCTGGCCCAGTTCTGGCCCAACGTTGCCTAACTGCGATAACGCCACGCCCCCCAGACCCGCAATCCCCGAGCCAAGCCCAAAGGCCAGCATATCGACGCGACCTGTCGGTACCCCGCAGCAGGCTGCCATGCTGCGATTTTGCGTCACTGCGCGCACGTTCAGTCCAAGACGGGTTTTGTTCAGAATGAGCCACGTGAAGAACAGCACCAGCAGCACAAAACCCAGTACCACAATGCGGTTCCACGGCAGCGTCAGATTGGCAAACACCTGCACGCCACCGGACAGCCATGCCGGGTTTGCCACCTCCAGGTTCTGGGCGCCAAACGTCATGCGTACCAGCTGAATAATCATCAGGCTGATACCCCATGTCGCCAGCAGCGTTTCCAGCGGTCGGCCATACAAATGACGAATAACGGTACGCTCAAGCACCATCCCGATGCTGGCGGTCACAATAAACGCCACCGGCAGCGCAACGATCGGGTAGAGCGCCAGCCACTGTGGGGCGAAGCCGGCCATCACCTGCTGAACCATCCAGGTGGCGTACGCGCCCAGCATCAGCATCTCCCCGTGAGCCATGTTAATCACCCCCAGCAGGCCGTAGGTAATTGCCAGCCCCAGCGCGGCGAGCAACAGTACCGACCCCAGCGAGAGCCCCATAAACGCCTGACCAAGCAGATCGCCCCACATCAGGCGATGCTCAATCTGTTTCAGACTTTCGGCAGCGGCAGCACGCACGCCGGCATCCGGCTCCGATCCTGCCTGCGTATACGGCATCAGCCGGGACTGAACGTCCGGATCGTCTGATTGCCCTAACAGCGCCACAGCGTTCAGGCGTACCGCAGCCTGCGGACTTGCCAGCTGGAGGTTCGCCAGCGCCAGCTTCAGCGACTGACGGACCACATCATCCGTTTCGCTGCTCACCCGTTTTTGCAGGAAATCGAGCATTTCAGGCTGTGCATCCCGCTGGAGTTGACGGGCTGCCGTACGCCTTTCCGTGACACTGTCACTCACGAGTTGATGGGTTGCCATTGCCGTCGCCACCAGATTGCGCAGCCGGTTGGTCAGACGCACGGCTTTGGTTTGGCCTGCTGCGGCTTTTGTTTCACCCAGGGGAACCATTGCCCCCTGGCGTTGTGCAAACGCATGTTTCTGGCTGTCGGTGTAGAGACTTTCACTCTGCAGCGCCTGGAGCAGCGGCAACCGTGCCGCCTCCGGCGCGGTTGCCCACTGCGTCAACAATTCTGCCTGCTGGCTGCGACTGGCGGCCACGAATTGGTCGGCATCCGATGCCTGCACCATCCCTGGCAGCAGTCCGGTAAGCCACACAATAGCGATGATCGTGCGTATGGCGTTCATGACTTTTCTCCCTGCGGTGATAACTTAGTTGCTGGCGGTTTTCATCGGCTGATCGGGCTTTTTGTCATTACCGGCAATGAAGGGACTCCACGGCTGGGCGCGCACCGGCTGTTCCGTCTGCCAGACCACATTAAACTGGCCGTTACCTTCAATTTCGCCAATCATGACCGGCTTATGCAGATGGTGGTTGGTGGCATCCATGGTGAGCGTAAAGCCTGAAGGTGCCTTGAAGGACTGACCGTCCATTGCCGCCCGAACTTTATCGACGTCGGTGGTACCTGCTTTTTCAACCGCCTGCGCCCACATGTGGATCCCGACGTAGGTGGCTTCCATCGGGTCGTTGGTGACCACGGTGTCGGCGTTCGGCAATTTGTGTGCCCTGGCATACGCTTTGTAATCCGCCACAAACGCCTGGTTGGTCGGGTTATCAACGGACTCAAAGTAGTTCCACGCCGCCAGGTTGCCCACCAGCGGTTTGGTGTCGATCCCGCGCAGCTCCTCTTCTCCCACGGAGAAGGCCACAACCGGAACATCGGTAGCTTTCAGGCCCTGGTTAGCCAGCTCTTTATAGAACGGAACGTTGGAGTCGCCGTTGATGGTGGAAACCACCGCGGTTTTCCCTCCGGCAGAGAATTTTTTGATACTGGAAACGATAGTCTGGTAATCGCTGTGACCAAACGGGGTGTATACCTCTTCAATGTCTTTATCTTCCACCCCTTTCGAATGCAGGAAAGCACGCAAGATTTTGTTCGTGGTGCGGGGATAAACGTAGTCGGTGCCTAACAGGAAGAAGCGTTTCGCGCTGCCTCCGTCTTCACTCATCAGGTACTCCACCGCCGGGATTGCCTGCTGGTTTGGCGCGGCACCGGTATAGAAGACGTTAGGTGACATCTCTTCACCCTCATACTGCACCGGGTAGAACAGCAGTCCGTTCAGCTCCTCAAACACCGGCAGCACCGATTTACGCGACACCGACGTCCAGCAACCAAACACCACCGCCACTTTGTCCTGGCTCAACAGCTGGCGCGCTTTTTCGGCAAACAGCGGCCAGTTCGAGGCCGGGTCAACCACTACCGGTTCCAGCTTCTTACCCAGCACGCCCCCTTTGGCGTTGATCTCATCGATGGTCATCAGCGCAACATCTTTAAGCGGCGTTTCGGAAATCGCCATCGTGCCGGAAAGGGAATGCATGATCCCCACCTTGATGGTATCGGCCGCCTGAGCGCCAAAACTCATCCCCATAGCTACGACAGACGCGGACAATGCGAAGGCTTTTAATAAGGTACGACGGTGCATATTTTCACTCCTGAAAAAGAAAGCTGTGCAAAGGCGTCCGTTACGGCGTGGACGCAGAAAATAAAAACGTCAGCTTAGAGAGAGCAAAAAGGATGCCAGGATGGATAAAGCGCTATGACAGGAGAAGTAATGAAGGATGTAAAAAGAACGACTCAGAATGGTACAGCGCTGCACTTTTATAATGCAGCGCTGTGGCGGAAGGTTTACCAGACTTCGCTGGCGATCTGCGTCACCAGACGGACTTTGTCCCACTGCTGGGTTTCGCTCAGGCTGTTGCCCTCTTCGGTAGAGGCAAATCCGCACTGCGGGCTCAGGCAAATCTGCTCTTTAGCCACGTATTTCGCCGCCTCCTCCAGACGCGCCTTCACCCCTTCAGGGTTCTCCAGCTCGCCATTTTTAGTGGTGATAAGACCGAGCACCACCTGCTGCTTGCCCGGGCGAACAAAACGCAGTGGCGCAAAATCACCGCTCCGGTCATTGTCGTACTCAAGGAAAAAGGCATCCACGTTGACCGTCCCGAACAGCACTTCAGCCACCGGCTCATAGCCCCCTTCGGAAATCCAGGTTGAACGGAAGTTTCCGCGACAGACATGCAGCCCGATGGTGAGATCGTCCGGCTTGCCCTCCAGTGCCTTATTCAGAACGCGGGCATATATACGCGCCAGCTCGTCGGCATCGTCACCACGCTCGCGGATCTGACGACGTTGATCGTCCGAACAGAGATAGGCCCAGACGGTGTCATCCAGCTGCAGATAACGGCAGCCCGCGTCGTAAAACGCCCGGATCGCGTCCCGCCAGGTGGTCGCCAGATCGTCAAAATAGTCCTTCAGATCCGGGTAGACCGTTGCATCAATGTCTTTGCGCCCACCGCGGAAATGCAGCACGCTCGGGCTGGGAATGGTCATCTTCGGCTGAGCATTGCCGCTAATGCTTTTCAGGTAGCGGAAATCCGCCAGCATCGGGTGATCGCCAAAGCCCAGCTTGCCGGTCACGCGCACGCCGTGGGCTTTAGTCTGAACACCGTTGAACTGAATACCCTGCTGAGAATCGTAACGCTCAACACCCTGCAGACCGTCGAAGAAATCAAAGTGCCACCAGGCACGACGAAATTCACCGTCGGTCACCACATGCAAGCCACAGGCGCACTGCTGCTCGACAACATGGCGGATCGCCTCATCCTCAACCGCACGAAGCTGCCCGGCATCAATTTCGCCGCTGGCGAATTTCAGGCGAGCCTGTTTGATGGCATCCGGACGTAAAAAGCTGCCGACTACATCGGCGCGGTATGGGGCATGGTGTCGTTGCATGGAAATCTCCTTTATCTGCCGACAATAATTGCCTGCAGTGATAATTCATTATTTGAATTTTTAGACTTCTGGATGTCTAAATGTCCAAAAAAGATGTCATACCTGCCGCCAGCCGGCAAACGAGAAAATTTCACGGGTGTTGAAAAAAATTCATCTTCACAGTGCGGAGAGCGATTCCTGGCTCGCAAACTCAAACTTTTCATCTTCCCAGCCGGTGATCCCGCCGAGCATAATTTTCACCGGCAGCCCCAGACGCGCCAGCTTTAGCGCGGCTCTGTCCGCACCGTTGCAGTGAGGCCCGGCGCAATAGACCACAAACAGCGTGCCGTCAGGCCACTGGGCCATGCGTTCGGCGGTGATCTGACGCCACGGCATATGTAGTGCACCGGGAACGTGACGGCGGGCGAACTGCTGCGGGCTTCCGACGACGTGCAGCAGGACGAAATCCTGCTCGTGATTCGTGATGGCATGATGCACATCGGCGCAATCGGTCTCGACGCTCAGGCGGCGCAGAAAATGGGTAACGGCTTCCTGCGGTTCAGCAGCCGGAAATTCAGTAACATAACTCATGATCCTTCCTCATCTTTGGCGTTTGTGTTAACACTACTCTATCCACAAATTCAGCCCGTGAATGCGCTCGTTTATGCCAGAAAACAGCAAAAAGATGACAAACTTAAGACAGATTTCCCGCCCTCAGGTCATTGTGCTGGCGTATGACGGTTTGTGTACCTTTGAGTTTGGCGTGGCTGTGGAAATCTTTGGTCTGCCGCGTCCGGAGCTGGGAGACGAATGGTATCGTTTTGCCGTGGCGGGCGTAGACAGCGGTGAACTTCGGGCGACCGGGGGGATTCGCCTCATCACCGACGGCGATTTAACCCTGCTTGAGACAGCCGACCTGATCGTCGTGCCCGGCTGGCGAGGACTGGATTCACCGGTTCCACCCGCGCTCTGCGCGGCATTACGTAAGGCCAATGCGCGGGGATGCCAGCTTTTGTCGATCTGTTCCGGCGTGTTTGTTCTTGCCGCTGCCGGGCTGCTGGATGGGCGTAAAGCCACAACGCACTGGCGCTATATTGAGGCGCTTAAGGCCCATTACCCGGCCATCGAGGTGGTTGAAGATGTACTTTATCAGGACGACGGCGACATTCTCACCTCGGCGGGCAGCGCGGCAGGCATCGATTTATGCCTGCACGTAGTCCGGCGGGATTATGGGATGGAAATTGCCAACACCGTAGCGCGTCGTCTGGTCATTCCCCCGCACCGGGATGGCTCACAGCCGCAGCAGCTAAGCCGCCCGGTGGCGCAACTGCGCGAAAGTCAGCGTCTCGGTCAGCTGTTTGATTTTCTGCATACCCATCTTGCCGTATCGCACAGCGTTGATTCACTGGCGCGTCGGGTCGGCATGAGTCAACGCACCTTTCTGCGCCGCTTTCAGGATGCGACCGGCACCACGCCCGCGCGCTGGTTGCTCAATGAGCGCCTGCTGAGGGCAAAGGATTATCTGGAAAGCAGTCGCTTAAGTATCGACAGCATCGCGGAGCAGACCGGATTCGGTCAGGCATCGACCCTGCGTCACCATTTTCGGCAGCAGTTCGCCCTTTCCCCGGCCCAGTATCGCAAACACTATTCGCGTCCTGCCCGCTAGTGGCCGGATTGCAGACAAAAAAAACCGCCATAATATGGCGGTAAATGCTTGCATGGATAGATTTGTATTTTGGTCTCTACGTCCCGACACTCCATGGCCGGGCAGCGGATCTCTTACAAACTAACATCCATAGTCTCAATGAAAGGTAAACAGCCTGATTAACCCGCTTTGGTATTGATTTGCAAATAACGCATCAGACCCTGCTCCGCGCTCTGTTTTGCATCATCATTGATGGCTTCCAGATAAAACGAACGCGACACACCATACGGTGCTTTTTCAGACGGATAAACCGCGAACTCGAATGTTTTACCTCTTGCCTGATTGGTGCAGCCTAATTGCCAGCGCTGGTCATCAATTTTGGTGCTATTACAGGCCACGCGTCCGTAATCGCTGGTTAAATATGACCCAACACGCGCTTTCGCGGACTGAATATATTCTGGTTCGTCATTACTAATAGAGTAAATACCTGCACCCGCCCCAACAGCAACCACCAGCAGCGCAAGCGCTATCATTTTTTTCATTTAACAAGACCCATTCCTTAGCCAGAGTTTAACCATTATATAGGATTTATCCTTAAAGCTAGTGGCTAATTACGTACCAGAATTGGCGGTTAACAAACTTGATGCTAATTTTAGGAAAAGTCTCATCACAGCTGTCGCCGCACAGAATTTGACACTCTCTTTGCGCTAATTTGAATTTTTGAATAATTTCCCGAAGAAATTATTGGCATGATAGTCCCGCGATGGCATTCAACGGTGAAATAATGATGAGAAAAGGGTTAACGCTGATATTGCTGGTGTGTGGGTTATTTTCAGGTCAGCTGATGGCAGGACATAAAGGCCATGAATATGTGTGGGTAAAGAATGTGGAGCATCAGCTCCGCCATGAAGCGGATAGCGATGAATTACGCAGCGTTGCAGAAGAGTCTGCGGAAGGTTTGCGCGAACACCACCTGTGGCAGAAATCGCGCAAACCGGACACGCACTTTCGGTAATTAATTACCCTTACGCTTAGGCAGGGTTTTCATTAAATCGTCCGGGCTCACGGAGGCCACAACGCTACCCGGTGACGGCATTTTGAAAATATGATTTTTCATCTTGCCAATCACATGCATTTCGCACGGACGGCAGTCAAATTTCAGGGTCAGCACTTCGTCGCCATTCACCAGCTGCATCGGTGTGGCCTTCCAGCTTTTAATATTCCCTTTCGCCTGTTTCGGGCAGAGGTTGAAGGCGAAGCGGAGACAGTGCTTGGTGATCATCACCGGCACGTCGCCCTTCTCTTCATGCGCTTCATAGGCTGCGTCAATCAGCTGTACGCCGTGACGGTGATAGAATTCACGCGCTTTGTGGTTATAGACGTTCGCCAGGAAGGACAAGTGCGTGTCAGGGTAAACCGGCGCAGGAACGGTTTCGGCCTTGCGGCTGCCGCGTGGATAGTTAGCCAGGCGGGCGGCATCCAGCATTTCTGCCGTCTCGCGGCGGAACTGATTCAGCAGGCTGTTCGGAACAAACAGGGCATCCGGCAGGTTAACGTCGATATGACGCGCGTAGTAAAGGGTCTGCCCCAGCTTCGCCACGCCATCCTTCAGGTTGTTAAGGGCTTTTTCCGCGTTGTTTGCCACCTCGAACAGACCATCAAGCGTGTGCGTTACGCTGATACCGTCTTCACAGGTCATGGTCAGGATCAGCTGCTCTTCCCAGCCACCCAGTTCAATGTCCACCGCGATACGGCGTTCGCTCGAGGTTTTCAGTAGCGCCTGCTGCCAGTTATGGTCAAGGTTACGGTTCAGTGCCGCGTTAGGGCGCGCTTTGTAGAGATCCGCAGGCATCTCGTTTGGCCATACGCGATAGCGATTTTCACCGGTTTTTTCCACCGTATTCGCACGGAAGCCCACCACTTCACGCTTGATCATCACGTTCAGTCCATCGCCGTTGGCCAGCGGCTCGGTCACTTCCACGTCGAGGTGATCTTTTGCCACTTTCAGCACTTCACCCACCGGTAAACCAATAAACTTCGGTGAATCAAACGCACCGATATCCCCTTTACGGGCATTCACAAAGTAGTCAGTGCTGCCGCGGTGGAAAGTTTTGTCCGTTGACGGAATAAAGAAATGCTCGGTACGACCGGCCGACGCACGCGCCAGGTCACCGCGATCTTCAATGATGGCATCCAGCATCTGACGATAGTGAGCGGTGATGTTCTTCACGTAGCTCATGTCTTTATAACGCCCTTCAATCTTGAAGGAGCGCACACCGGCGTCAATCAGCGCACCCAGGTTGGCAGTCTGATCGTTATCTTTCATCGAGAGCAGGTGTTTTTCGAACGCCACAACGCGGCCCTGATCGTCTTTCAGGGTATACGGCAGACGACATGCCTGAGAGCAGTCGCCGCGGTTGGCGCTGCGCCCCGTCTGGGCGTGGGAAATATTGCACTGACCAGAATAGGCGACGCACAGCGCGCCGTGGATAAAGAATTCAATGGTTGCGTCGGTCGCCTGGTGAATATCGCGGATCTGGTTCAGGTTCAGCTCACGCGCCAGCACGATCTGGGAAAAACCCACATCAGAAAGAAACTTCGCCTTCTCTACCGTGCGGATATCGCACTGGGTACTGGCGTGCAGTTCAATGGGAGGAATATCCAGCTCCAGCACGCCCATATCCTGCACAATCAGGGCATCGACGCCGGTCTGGTAGAGATCGGTAATTAAACGTTGCGCAGGCTCCAGCTCATCATCATGCAGAATGGTGTTCAGGGTCACGAACACTTTCGCCCCAAAGCGATGGGCGAACGGCACCAGTTCAGCAATATCGCTCAGGCTGTTGCTGGCGTTATGACGGGCACCAAAGCCAGGCCCACCAATGTAGACGGCATCAGCACCATGAAGGATCGCTTCACGGGCGATGGAGGCGTCGCGGGCCGGGCTTAAGAGTTCGAGATGATGGGATTGCAGGCGCATACTTCGTCGTTATCCGTTATGGTCAAAATGGCGGCTATTGTAGTCAGAAGTATGCGGCAGCGAAACAGTTTTGCGTCGCTTCAGCGGGGATAATGGATCAGGGAGTGAAAATGCACCGGCCGGTCGCTGCTGTTGCGGTAGGCGTGCGGTTTATCCCCGGCAAAACGCACCCCCGAATCGGCAGTAATGGTCTGCCACTCGCCATCGATGTTCATCTCCAGTTCGCCGCTGATCACCACCACGTGTTCAATCACGCCAGCCTCGTGGGGCGTGGATTCGCTCAGGGCGCCGGCAGCGAGGGTTATCGAAAAGTGGTCAAACTTTAGCGTCTCATCCCACGGGAATAACGGTTTCACCACCATCGCCTGCTGTTCCGGGTCGAATACCGCCTGCCTGTCAGCTGCCGGCGTGATGAAGGCAGAAAAAGGGATGTTCAGCCCCGTGGCGATTTTCCACAACGTGGATACCGTCGGGCTGGATTCATTGCGCTCGATTTGCCCGAGCATGGCCTTTGAAACGCCGGTCTCTTCCGCCAGTCTGGCGAGGCTCCAGCCACGCGCCTGACGCTCGGTTTTCAGTGTGTAAGCAAGATGTTGTGTGATGTCCATGTTCCCTCCTGATGCGACCGATCATACCACTTGTACGCTATAACGCACAGTGTTACCTTAGGGCGGACGTTATAACGCACAACGGAGTTTTTATGCGCCCTTCATCCTCACTCTTTCCTGCCGTTCTCGCCGGTTTTGTCGCCGTTCTGGTGGGATATGCCAGTTCCGCCGCCATTATCTGGCAAGCCGCTGCCGCCGCAGGCGCAAACGCGCAGCAGATCGCCGGCTGGATGACGGCCCTGGGGATAGGTATGGGGGTCAGCACGCTGGCGCTTTCCTGGTGGTATAAAGCCCCGGTGCTTACCGCCTGGTCTACACCCGGCGCGGCGCTGTTAGCCACCAGCCTGCACGGGGTAACGCTTGCCGAGACCATCGGGATTTTTATCTTTGCCAACGCGCTCATTCTGCTGTGCGGCGTAACCGGGTTGTTTGCTCGCCTGATGAAGCTTATCCCGCATTCCCTTGCCGCTGCTATGCTCGCCGGGGTGCTGCTCAGGTTTGGACTGCAGGCGTTCAGCAATCTTGAGGGACATTTTTTACTGTGCGGCAGCATGCTGGCGGCATGGCTGTTCGCCAAAGCGCTGGCCCCTCGCTACGCCATTGTCGCCACGTTGCTGGTGGGCAGTATGGTGGCCTGGGCGGGAGGTGACGTTGTCACAAAAGAGTTAACCCTTTCCGTGGTGATGCCCACGTTTATCGCGCCAACCTTTACGTTAACCAGTCTGATAAGCATTGGCGTGCCCTTCTTCCTGGTCACCATGGCGTCCCAGAATGCGCCGGGCTTCGCCACGATGCAGGCTTCCGGCTATCCGCTGGCCGTATCACCGCTGATGATCGTCACCGGAGGGCTGGCACTGGTGTTATCCCCGTTCGGCGTCTTTTCCATCTGTATCGCCGCGATCACCGCTGCGATTTGCCAGAGCCCGGATGCGCACCCGGATGCCAGCAAACGCTGGCTTGCCGCCGTGGCCGCAGGCGGGTTTTATCTGCTGGCGGGCATTTTTGGCGGTTCCATTTCCGGGCTGATGGCCTCCCTTCCCCTGAGCTGGATCCAGATGCTCGCCGGCCTGGCGCTGCTGGGCACCATCAGCGGGAGCTTGTATCAGGCATTGAACAATGAAACGGAGCGCGACGCGGCAATTGTCACCTTTCTGATGACCGCCAGCGGCGTCACGATCCTGGGTATTGGCTCTGCGTTTTGGGGGCTGGTGTTGGGCGGCGTATGTTATACGGTCTTTTCACACCTTCGCCGCGCGTAGCTGCGAGGGCGTTATGCCCATCATGCTGCGAAAGCGGTTACTGAAATGGCTGGCGGAGTTAAACCCGCAGGCCAGCGCGATATCCGTGAGCGGTGTGGTTGTATACTGCACCAGCGCTTTTGCTTTCTCCATCCGACGCTGCATCACGTACTGATGCGGTGCCAGCCCCATGGACTGACGGAACATTCTGGCGAAATGATACTCGCTCAGCGCGGCCTGTTCGGCCAGTTCCGCCAGCGTTAGCGGCTGGGAAAGGTTCTCTTCGATAAACGCCAGAACGTTACGCAGCACAAACGGCGACAACCCGCCGGTCACCACCGGCAGTTTCCACTGCACGCTGGAGTAATTCTGTAACAGATGGGTCATCAACAGCGTAGACGCGGTACTCAGGGTGAGCTGGTTAGCTTTTTGCTGCCAGTCGCAGCCGAGCAAAAACTGACGGTAAAGCGCGGTAATTTTCGGGTCGCTGCCGAAGATCTTTTCATCCAGCGTCAGGGACAGCGGGCGCTTGTCCCAGATTTTTTCCCCAACATCACGCAGATGCTCATCGGTGCAGTAGAGATGGACAAACGACAGGTCATCGCGAATATCCCACGTCGATTCACTCTCCTTTGGCATCAGACAGAAACGGTCCGGGCCGCCGCCGTTTTTCCAGCCGCCCGGCGTTTTTTGATAGCTCTCATAACCGTCCGCCACGTACAGGCTGAGGGTATGGTGATTACTTTTCACGGTTATCGTGTCGTGCTTGTTGTACCAGGCTGCCAGTTGAATACCGGAATTCAGCGCAACGGTTTCCCGCAGCACGGCGTTCTGCTGGCGTAGCGTTTCAAAGGTATCGTAAGCGCGAGACATAGCTATTAACGGGTGAGTAATCAGACTCTCAGTCTATGAAGTGTTGCGCCACGATGCCAGATCTGCAGCCACAAAAAAGCGCAAGAATATGCAAGTCCACCGCAAATCGGTGAAAGCAATGTCATGCCACTCGCGCCAGACTGCACTTTTCAGTATGTGAGAAGAGAGCAACAATGAACGCATTACTCTATGGACTGGTGGTGGTGATATGGGGAACAACCTGGATTGCCATTTTCCTGCAACAGGGACCAGTCGCAGCCCCGGTCTCAATTTTCTGGCGTTTTGCCGTGGCCTGCGCCACGATCATGATCGTCTTAATTGCCCTGCGCCGGCTTCGTAAGCTGGCCTTGCGGGATCATCTCTTATGCATGTTGCAAGGATGCTGCGTTTTTTGCTTCAACTTCTGGTGTTTTTATACCGCCGCCGCGCACATTAATACCGGGCTGGAGTCGGTGATTTTCTCGATGGCCGTACTGTATAACGCCATCAACAGCTTTATTTTCTTCGGTCAGCGCCCACCCGCACGCTTCTGGACGGCGGCGGCCCTGGGACTTATCGGGATCATCACCCTCTTCTGGGACGACCTGCTGGCGAGTGGCTGGAGTGCCTCCCTGCTGACGGGGATTGGCCTTTCAGCACTGGGGACCTACGGGTTCTCGCTGGGCAATATGATCAGCATGCGCCACCAGCGAAAAGGGCTGGAGACCATGACCACCAATGCCTGGGCGATGTTTTACGGTACGGCCATTATGGGCTGCATTGCCCTGTTCCGGGGTGACAGTTTTATCCCCGAATGGACGGTGAGTTACATTGGCGCGCTGCTTTATCTCGCCATTTTTGGTTCGGTCATCGCTTTTGGTGCCTACTTCACGCTGGTGGGACGCATTGGCCCGGGCAAAGCGGCATACAGTACGCTGCTCTTCCCGCTGGTGGCGCTGTCCATCTCCACGGTCTATGAAGGTTACGTGTGGCATCTCAACGGCATCATTGGATTACTGCTGATTCTGGGCGGGAATATGGTGATGTTTACGAAACCGGAAACCTGGTTCAGACGTTTGCGTATGGCATAAAAAAAGGCCTGCATTGCTGCAGGCCGTTTTGATTATTTCGCGGTTTTCTTAACATCAAACATGGTGGCATCCGTCGCCATGTCATCCACAACCTGTTTTAACGTTGCGAAGCCCATTGGCGTATTTTCGTTCGCCAGCTCTTTACCTTCGCCTTTACGCACGACCTTCATGACCGGCTTATTCGTCGCCGAATCAATCAGCTCGCCTTCGAAGAAGAGATGGGTATCCATAGTGCGGTGCCCCGTTGCCATCTGCGTACCTGCAACCACTAACGCGACGGGCACTACTTCATAGAACTGCAGACCTTCTTTCTGTGAACTCACACCGGTAATCGCACCGCGGAAGATCAGGCTGTGTTTACCTGGCGTTGTAACAACAGGTTTACGCTGGCTGATTGCCGCTTTCATTTTGGTGTTGGTATAAGCCAGAAGCTCATCAAGCGTTTTTTGACCAATTTGGGTCGTTGGTTTTGGCGCTGGATAATAGGTGATTGGCGTCCATAAAATACTGTCGTAATTTGCCTCGTTATACGACGGGTCGACCCAACGCAGCGTCGGTTTACCCGTTGCGGACGTTGTTTGCTGCAATCCAGAATAATCTTTTAAAAAGCCTGAATATTGTTCGGGGGCGGCGACTTTAGACGAACAGCCCGCTAACGCCAACAGACCAGAAAGCACTGCAACTTTAAAAAAAGTGTGAGTACGCATGATGGTATTCCATGTTATCTGCAAGTATGCATTTGAAGTTATAGCAAAAGTCTGGCGGGTTTGTTGTGACAAAAAATGATGTAAGCAGCACAAATTGCGAAAAGATTGCCCGACTGAACGCCGGGCAGAGAAAAACTACTGATTAATATCAACCTGCCAGAACAAATGCTTGCCAAACGGATCGATTTCATAGCCCGTGACTTCCTTGCGCACCGGTTCAAAAATCGTCGAATGGGCAATCATTACTGCCGGTATCTGGTCATGCATCATCTGCTGGGCCTCTTTATACAGCGCCACGCGTTTATCATGATCGGTTATCGATTTCGCTTCAGCGATAATTTTATCAAATGGTTTGTAGCACCATTTGGCGGAATTAGATCCACCGTTAGCCGAAGTACAGGTAAATAACGGACCAAAGAAGTTGTCCGGGTCGCCGGTTGCGGTCGTCCAGCCCATCAGCGCGGCCTGATGTTCACCGCCCTTCACCCGCTTAAGATACTCGCCCCATTCATAGGTGACGATTTTGGTCTGGACGCCAACCTTCGCCCAGTCGGCCTGAATCATCTCCGCCATCCGTTTTGCGTTCGGATTGTAGGGACGCTGAACCGGCATCGCCCATAAATCGATGCTGATGCCGTTTGCAAAACCAGCCTCCTTCAACAACGCTTTCGCTTTTTCAGGATCGTAGTCGTAATCCTTCAGTTCGCTGTCGGCGCTCCAGACGCCGGGTGGCAGCAGGTTTTTCGCCGCCGTGCCGGTGCCATGGAATACCGCGTCAATAATGGCCGGCTTATTGATGGCCATTGCCAGCGCCTGGCGGACCTTCACGTTATCCAGCGGAGGTTTTTGCGTATTGAAGGCCAGAAAACCGGTATTCAGACCGGCTTTACTCATCAGATTAATGTCTTTGTTAGCCTTCATGCGCGGCAGGTCCGCCGGGTTTGGAAACGGCATCACCTGACATTCGTTCTTCTCGATTTTAGCAAAACGCACCGAGGCATCGGGCGTGATGCTAAACACCAGTCGATCCAGCTTCGATTTGCCCTGCCAGTACTCCGGAAACGCAGTGAACAGGATGCGCGAATCTTTCTGGTACTGCGCCAGCTTAAACGGCCCGGTGCCAATCGGGTCCATATCCACCTTTTCCGGCGTGCCGGCTTTCAGCATCGCGTCGGCATACTCCGCCGACAGGATCGAGGCGAAATACCACGCCAGATCGGCGACAAACGGCGCTTCCGGATGAGCGAGCGTAAAGCGCACGGTGTGGTCATCGACTTTATCAATGGCCGTGATCAGGCTACCGAACTCAAGGCTCTCGAAGTTGGAATAGCTGCCGTTAGAGACGTTGTGATAGGGATGGTTTACATCCTTCTGGCGCATAAACGAGAAAATCACGTCGTCGGCGTTAAAGTCGCGCGTCGGCCTGAACGATTTATTACTCTGGAATTTCACCCCTTTACGCAGATGGAAGGTATAAACCTTGCCGTCCTCGCTCACCTCCCAGCGTTCCGCGAGGCTCGGGACCAGTTCCGTTGTACCCGCCCTGAAATCGACCAGCCGGTTATAGACCGGCACGGCACTGGCATCCACGCTGGTTCCCGACGTGTATAACTGAGGATTAAAGTTTTCCGGCGATCCTTCAGAGCAATACACCAGCGTTTTTGCCGCGACGGTGGAACTGACCGTGAGCGCAGCAAGTGCCAGCGTTAACATTGTGAGTTTGCTTTTCATCATTTATTCCTGTCTTTTTAATTCGACGGCTAATTAATTCTTTTGCCATTTCATAAATATCATTAAAGTGATGTAGCAAACACCTGAAAAATAAATACAGAAGGAATCACTATGGGCTCGGCACTCTCCAGACAATTAACGCACCGCTTCTTCCGCTATCTCGCCATCACCAGCCAGAGCGATCCCAGAGTGAACACCCTTCCCTCTACGCCGGGCCAGCACGACATGGCGCGTGAGCTGGCCCAGGAGCTGGCGCAGCTGGGTTTAGACGATATTGTGATTGATGAATACGCGACGGTTACTGCGGTTAAAAAAGGTAATGTAGCCGGGGCGCCACGCATCGGTTTTATTACCCATATTGATACCGTCGATGTCGGTTTATCACCGGATATTCATCCACAAATATTAAAATTTGCGGGTGAAGACCTCTGTTTGAATAAAGAGAAATCAATCTGGTTACGCGTAAAAGAGCATCCAGAAATTCTGGCTTACCCGGGTGAAGAGATTATTTTCAGCGACGGGACCAGCGTATTAGGCGCAGATAATAAAGCCGCCGTCACCGTGGTCATGACGCTGCTGGAAAACCTGACGCCAGAACACCAGCATGGCGACATTGTGGTCGCGTTTGTGCCGGATGAGGAGATCGGCCTGTGTGGCGCGAAGGCGCTGGATCTAAACCGTTTTGACGTTGATTTTGCCTGGACCATTGACTGCTGTGAGCTGGGTGAGATTGTTTACGAGAACTTCAACGCCGCGGCGGCAGAAATTCGCTTTACCGGCGTAACGGCTCACCCCATGTCCGCCAAAGGCGTGCTGGTTAACCCACTGCTGATGGCGACAGACTTCATCAGCCATTTTGACCGCCAGCAAACCCCGGAATGCACCGAGGGGCGTGAAGGCTATATCTGGTTTAACGGCATTCAGGCGGGGCAAAGCGAGGCCGTCTTAAAAGCGAATATCCGTGATTTCGATAAAGCACAGTTTGCCGCCCGCAAGCAGCAGATTGCCGATGTCGCGGCGTTGATTGCCGGACAGCATCCTACGGCAAAGGTGGAGTATCGCATTGAAGATACCTACAGCAATATCAGCAATGCGATTGGTGAGGATCGTCGCGCTATCGACCTGATGTTTGAGGCCATGGAATCCCTTGGGATCACGCCCAAACCGACGCCAATGCGCGGCGGTACTGACGGCGCAGCGCTCTCGGCAAAAGGCCTGCTCACGCCAAACTTCTTCACCGGCGCGCATAACTTCCACTCGAAGTTTGAGTTTCTGCCGCTGTCGTCGTTCGAGGCCTCATACAACACGGCCCTGCAGCTCTGCCTGCTGGCCGCCCGTTAAGCGGGCTTGCGCGCCAGCAGCGTGGCAAAACGCAGTTTGATGCGGTTACCGTTCTCGTCGGTGCGGTGCAGTTCGCCCACCTCTTCGTTGTACTTGAGCAACGCCCAGCCCTCGTAGTAGTTGCTCAGTTCACCGCTTTTGAACGCAAACGGGAAGCCGACGGTGCACGGGTAATCCGCCGTGTCCATCGCGGCAACAATCAGGTTATAACCGCCGGGTCTGGTGCAGCGCTGCATATTGCCGATCAGGCCCGGAATGATTTTCGCTTCCAGGAACATCAGCACCACGGTAGAGAGAATAAAATCGTATTCGCCCTCAAAGCTCAGGTTGTTCAGATCTTTGATTGCCGTCTGCAGGTTTACGATGCCTTCTTCCGCTTTGATACGCTCAATATTATCGATACTCAGGGGATTTTTATCCCACGCGGTCACGTCGTAACCGTTGGCTGCCAGATAGAGGCTGTTACGCCCGTTACCACAGCCCAGATCCAGCGTTTTACCCGATTTCACAATGCCCGCGCTGTACAGCACTTCTGAGTGCGTACGGGTTAAGCCATATTTCTCTGTGAAGTAATTTTCATCAACAGCCATTATTTTTCCTCAGATTGCATAAGCAGCGCTTTATCAATGCGCACCAGAAGTTTGCCCTGTATCAGCAAGATAAACGTTCGTACCAGCAGCATCCCGATGATGACATTGGTAAAGATAAACAGTGGGACGGCAATGGCGTGGAAAAAGCCCGACGGACTGCTCTGCCCAAGATGAAGCCCCGTGGTGGCCAGGGCCGACACGCCAAACGAGAAGCTCCAGAACGAGGCGTTAAACGGCTGGGACAAATACCATGGCATCAGCCGTAACATAAACAGCAGTTGCAACAGGCCGTAGCCGAACAGCATTTTGGCAAATGTATCCGCCTCACCGCCATTAACGCTAAACCAGGCGCTGCAGGCCACCAGCGCGGGGGCCAGCTGAATACCCAGCGAGGTTCGCAGCGCGGAAGGCAACTCCCCGGCGCTACGAAGTCGTTGCAAAATCACCGGCTCAAGGCTGAGCCAGGAAAAAACGCCCGCCCCGAGAAACACCAGCCCGGCATCGTTAAACCCCAGCGCGCCGCACGCCATGGCGCTGATAAAGTTGTTTGCCACCGTGGGCAGGTATAACCCCGGCGTGGTGGCCTCTTGCGGATGGTTACCGCGCCATAATCCGGCGCTTTGCCAGGCAGCATAAGCCAGCTGTATCACCACCCCGACGCCAAATAACACCAGTGACACCGGACGCAGCCAGGGCACAAAACCGATGGCGACCAGCATCGTTGTGGCGGGAAAAAGGCTGACAAAACTGCTCATCACCGGGTGGCGCATCTCGGCCAGCACACTTCGCGGGAAACGGATCGCCCGGGCGATAAACGCCACCGTCAGCAAAAACCAAATCACAATCGCAAGGGCCACCAGGCTCTCACCCGGCCAGCGCGTTACGGGCCAGAGCGTGCTGGCGTATCGCCAGGCGAATCCCATCCCAATGATGCCAAGCACCATACCGAAGTAACCCGCGGGCAGGTTAAGCACTTGTTGAGCGTTGTTATTTTTATTCATTAATTTGAATTTTTAAAATGTATTTTAAATGCCATTTTAAGGGGTTTCCGCGACGGATGCCAGCACTACGAAACACCGAAAGTTTGCTACGTTTAGTGGAGACGCTTACCCGAGACTCCATGATGAAAAAGTACAGGCTCAGCGAGGACACCCGCCTCTGGCAATGGAAAAACGGCGAGACAACGCACACGACGTCGTTACGACAGATTATTGCCACGGCGAATTTTAACGACATCGTGAGCGGCACGAAAGGCGGTTGGGTTGAAGATGAGAGCGCCCTCGCGCACGAAGGCGACTGCTGGATCTACGATGAAAACAGCGTCGTCTTTGCCGGTGCGACGGTGTCCGGCAACGCGCGCCTTACCCTGCCTTGCATCGTCAGTCATGACGCGCAGATTGGCGACAACTGCTGGCTGGACGGCGCGGAGGTCAGTCACGGTGCGCGCATAAGTGACAACGTCACGATACAGCAATCCTGTGTGCGCGGCGAATGCCATATTTTCGGCGAGGCGCGGGTGCTTCATAACAGCGTGGTTATTGCTGCCAAAGGGCTTACGCCGGACCATGAGCAGATCCTGAAAATTTATGACAAGGCGACGGTGAGCCAGTCACGCATTGTGCATCAGGCGCAAATCTACGGCGAAGCAATGGTTAATTATGCCTTCGTTGAACACCGGGCGGAAGTTTTCGACAGCGCCATCCTCGAAGGCAACGATCTCAATAACGTCTGGGTATGTGACTGCGCAAAAGTGTACGGTAACGCCCGCGTCATTGCCGGTTTTGACGACGATGCCATCCCTACCGTCCGCTACAGCTCTCAGGTGGCAGAGAACGCGGTGGTGGAAGGAAATTGTGTCATTAAACACCACGTCCTGATTGGCGGTCAGGCCTGGCTGCGCGGCGGCCCTATCCTGCTTGACGATAAGGTCGTGATCCAGGGACGGGCGCGCATCAGCGGCGATGTGCTTATTGAGCATCGGGTTGAAATCACCGACGATGCGGTGATTGAGGCTTTTGCCGGTGAGAACATCCATCTGCGCGGAGAAAAGGTGATTAACGGCGACCAGCGCATCACCCGTACGCCTCTGTTGGGAGCGTTATAGCGGGTAAATTTTGCCGTAGAGATTCACATCGTCAAAACGGCCATTCAGGAACTCTGCTTCCCGCAGGCACCCCTCCAGCGTAAAACCGTTGCGCAGGGCAACGTTGTTGCTGGGTTTATTCGCCACCCGACACTTAATGACAAAACGGCGGATCTCGCCTCGCTCGGCGTAATAGCGCATAAACGCCTGCAGCGCCTGCGACAGAATGCCCTGTCCCTGATGCGCCTCATCCAGCCAGTAACCGATGTATCCGGCTTTGTTGGCGGGTTCAATCGCATTAAACGACAGCACGCCGACCAGGTCCTCATCCTTGAAAATCAGAAACATTTTGGCGTAGCCGCGCTGGTGCAGCATCTGATTACTCAGCACATTACGACGGGTGTCATCTTCGGTGCCCACATGCTGCGCCCAGTCAAAGGCGGTTTGCAGCCAGGCTTTGTTTCTGATGACCATGTTGTGCAAATCGGCGGTATAGCGCTCTTCGACGGCGCGAAGCTCGAGATGGTCAGTCACCTGGATTATTTCAGATTCAGTGGCGGTCATGGTCCCTTCCCGTCACCCTCTCCCCGCCGGGGAGAGGGAATAAATGGTCAACGCATGATGCGATCGTCAACGTAGTTACGTTTGTCCGGCGCAGGCGGGAAATACTGATACAGCCAGGTCTCACTGATCGCATCCCCCTGGCAGCGCAGGAACAGGCGCATGTCCACCGGTTCGGTCGAATCCGAGGTAGGATACCAGTCGAACAGAATGCGATAGCCGTCAAACGGCTCAACGTAGAGGATCTCAACCTGCTTCGCTTCACCGCTGGAGAGGGTAATGACCGGCTCAATGCCTTTTGGCGCGGCAGCCTTCAGATCGCCCCCGACGAAGTCGATAGCAAAGCGACGGGCCCACACTTTCGGGTAGTTTTCGCCCGGCGCCCAGCCTTCCGGGAACCCACCCATACCGGTACGGGTCGCGAAGACATTCGCCAGTGGGGAACGGACCGGCGGCATGGCGCTCCAGTAAAGACGGTATTTAAAGTCCAGCTCATCGCCCGCTTTCACCGGTTTTTCTGGCTGCCAGAAGCAGACCACGTTATCCAGTGTTTCACCCGTTGTCGGGATCTCCATCAGGCCAACCGCACCTTTACCCCAGTCGTTACGCGGCTCCACCCAGAGGCCTGGGCGTTTGTTATACCAGCCCATGACATCCTGATAATGCGAGAAATCGCGATCGAGCTGGAGCAAGCCGAACCCTTTCGGGTTTTTGTCCACAAACGCATTGAACTGCAGCTTCTGCGGGTTGTTCAGCGGACGGCAAATCCACTCCCCGTTACCGCGCCACATGGCGAGACGGTCGGAGTCATGAATTTGCGGGTGGATGGTATCGCACATGCGGCGTTCGTTTGTACCGCAGCTGAACATACTGGTCATCGGCGCAATGCCGAGCTGTTTAATGTCTTTACGCGCATAGAGATGGTTTTCCACCTCCATGATCACCTGGCTCTTCTCGCAGTGGATCACGAACTTATACGCACCGGTGATGCTTGGGCTGTCCAGCAGCGTATAGACGGTGAAGGTGGTGTCGCCCGGTTTGACGGTTTCAAACCAGAACGCGGTGAAGTCAGGGAACTCTTCCGGCGTGTCGGTAAAGGTATCCACCGCCAGACCCCGCGCGGAAAGACCATACTGATAGGTATCATCAACCGCACGGAAATAGCTCGCCCCCAGGAATGAGACGATATCGCGACGCGCCAGTTCCGGTGCCTTGAAGGCACGGAAACCGGCAAACCCAAGATCGCTTTGCCCTTCCAGCTGCTTCGTATCAACACCGGTTTCACCGTAGCTGAACAGCTCAGGACGGAAGTGGATTTCGCGCGCCTGTGACGTTGACTGATCCAGCGAGAACATGCGCACGCGGCGACGGAAACCCATGCCCATATGGAAGAACTGCACGTCCAGCTGACGGCCTTCAATGTTATTCCACAGTGACTGTTTTTCATCGTAACGGATGGCGTTATAGGCCTGCGGCGTCATGGTCGCCAGCGTGTCCGGTAACGGTCGCGGTGCTCCGCCCCACGAGGTTTTCGCCAGGTCATGGGCCATGGATTGCAGTACGGAGAAGTCAAAACGACGGCTCTGACCGTCAGCAATGTCAGAGTCAGCAGCGTAAGCCGCTTTGGAAAACAGGGAAGCAAGGCCAGTTGTGCCGCTCAGGGCTGCCATTGCCAGCGAGCCTTTTAGAAAACGTCTGCGATTCATGCCTGGAAAAACGTCCTTATGGTCGTGTGAATGTGTTTCGCACTCGGCGAAATGACGGCAAGAAAGAACGCACAGCCTAAACAAAAATGGTTAAGAATCCAATTGTTGGGCGGCGATTATCTGTACAAAGTGCGAAATATTTTCTGTCGACCAGAACGACCCGAAAAAGGTGTAAAGAAAGGTATAAAGACGTGTATAAAAATGCCCCGGCTGGACATCGTCAGTCGGGGCAAATGAGGCGGTTATTTTACGCTGACATCGATACCTGGGAAGTACTTATCAGCGAGTTTAGCGATCGTGCCATCGGCACGCACTTTATCAATTGCGGCATCAAGTTGCTTTTTGGTGGCCTCGTCCCCTTTACGCAACCCAAAGCCGATCCCACTGCCGAGGATAGTGTCGTCCGACACCGGTTTGCCGATAAAGCCAAACCCTTTCCCCTGCGGCTTGCTGAGGAAACCTGCCTGCCCGGCCGCGGACATAACCAGCGAGGCGTCGATACGGCCATTCAGCAGATCGCCCCAGGCCATATTCTGATCTTTATAAGACACCACGGTGACACCCTGCTTTTCCCAGTGCTCTTTCGCGTAGGTTTCCTGAATTGAGCCCTGCAGGACACCGATGGTTTTGCCCTTAAGCCCCGCGGGCGTTGCCTCTACCGCGGTACCGGCCTTGCCAACGAGCTGCGACGGGATGCGGTAAATCGGCTGGGTAAAATCAATACTTTTACGTCGCTGTTCGGTGATGTTCATCGCCGAGTTAATGGCATCAAATTTCTTCGCCACCAGGCCCGGTATTAACGCATCAAAAGAGGTTTCAACCCAGGTGCATTTCAGCGCTGCGGCTTTGCAGATGGCATTGCCCAGCTCAACGTCAAACCCTTCCAGTTCGCCAGCAGCATTTCGGCTTTCAAACGGCGGATATTCCGCCTCCAGCCCGTACCGCAGTTCGGTAGCCGCGAATGACGAAAACGTACACAGCAATCCCATGCCGACAACTAACGCGCGTAATTTCATCTCCAACTCCTTAGCGTGGTTTAACCCGACACAGGGCCTGGGCACCTGCCCGTAACGTCGCCTCATCTTTCGCAAAAGAGAGACGAATCAATTTATTATCCGTACCATCCGCATAAAACGCCGACAGCGGAATGGTGGCCACTCCATACTCAACGATCAGCCGTTTCACCAGTTCACTGTCGCGCTCATCGCTAAACTGGCTGTAGTCGGCCAGCAGGAAAAACGAACCGGCGCTCGGCAAGAGTCTGAACGGTGATGCTTCCAGCAAACTTTGCAGCAGATCGCGTTTGCGCTGATAAAACGCCGCCAGCGACAGCCAGGTTTGCGGGTCAATCATGTGCTCTGCAAACGCATGCTGCATTGGCGTATCGGCAGAAAACATCAGAAATTGATGGACTTTACAAATCTCATCCATCAGTACCGCCGGAGCAACACAGTAACCCACGCGCCAGCCGGTCACGTGATAGGTTTTTCCGAAGGAAGAGATAATGACGCTCCGCTCCGCCAGCTGCGGATGTGTCGCCATACCGTGGTGCGGTTCACCATCAAAGACGACGTGTTCGTACACTTCGTCAGACAAAATAATGATATCGGTATTGCGGGTCACCGCCACCAGCTGCTGCAGGTCCTCTGCTGAAAAGACCTGCCCGCTCGGGTTGTGCGGAGTATTGATGATAATCATGCGTGTACGCGGGGTGATCGCCGCACGGACTTCATCCCAGTTGACGGCAAAATCCGGCACCGTCAGTTTAATGGCAACCGGCGTGGCCCCCTGCAGGCGAACAATCGGGGCGTAACTGTCAAACGACGGTTCAAAGTAGATCACTTCGTCGCCCGGGTGCACCAGCCCGCTGATCGCCGAATAGAGTCCTTCACTGGCACTGGCGGTGACCAGCACTTCGCTGGCCGGGTCATAGTGCGTGCCGTAGAGGGTGGCAATTTTATCCGCAATACGCTCTTTAAGCGGCTGCAGGCCGGTCATTGCCGCGTACTGGTTGTGCCCTGCCTCCATCGCCCGGGTCACCCCGGCGACCAGTTTGGGATCGCAGGAAAAATTGGGTGCACCCTGAGAAAGATTGATGGCGTTATGCCGGGCGGAGAGCTGGCCGATAACGGTAAAAATCGTGGTTCCCACATCGGGTAATTTGGAACGGGTGTGCACCGGAGTGTGTAACGTCATCCTCTTTCCTTTCTCATGATGAATGCATAACTATTCAAACAACAAGTCGGTTGTCGGGACAATCGAATTGTTGTCATAATAGCCATGAGAAAAACGCATACCTGAGGTGGTTAATGTCGCGCCGTTCGCTCCCGCTTAATGCCATCGACGCCTTTTTAGTCACCGCGCGTCATCTGAATCTGACCCATGCCGCAACAGAGCTCTGTCTGACGCAGGGAGCCGTAAGTCGCAAAATCGCCACCCTTGAAGCGTGGTTCGGCTTTCCGCTGTTCGAGCGCCATGCGCGCGGCCTGCGCCTCTCCCCACAGGGCAGCGCCCTGCTTCCGGAATTGCAATCCACTTTTGAAACGCTGCTGACCCTGGCCGATCGGGCCCGTACCCAGCAAACCGTGATCCGACTCAAAGCACCCACCTGCGCCATGCGCTGGCTGGTGCCTCGTCTGCTGGAGGTGGAGCGCGAGCAGCCGGATATGCAGATCGCATTGACCACCACTACCGACCATAACGTCAATTTCAAAACGGAATCTTACGACGCGGCCATTGTATTTGGCACCCATATGAGCGCGGGCGATCTGCTGTTTGAAGAGGCGTTAACCCCGGTAATGAGCCCCCTGCGAGCAGGTTGCGAACTGGGTGCGTTAACCTTCCTTCACCCGACACGGGATAAGACAGACTGGTCCTTGTGGCTGGCGAAGCAGGAAGGCCCGGGGGTTGTTATGCACAAAAATCAACACTTCGACACGATGGACCTTGCCATCACGGCCGCCATTCAGGGGCTGGGGGTGGCCATTGCCGACGAAACGCTGGTGGAAGAAGATGTCCGCGCCGGAAGGCTGGCGCGGCCTTTTGAGAGCAGCATTAAAACGGGTGCGAGCTACAGACTGGTTCTGCGCGAATCGCCTGGCCAGGAAAATGGGCTGGCGGCGTTTCGCGCCTGCCTGCTCAGTCGAGGCTCACATGGTGTTTCATGACGCGCTTAAAGAGGCTCATGCGCGCGCGCATAAAGCGGTTTTCAAGCCTGAAACCTGCATGTTTATTCACACCGATACGTAGCAGCACGTCCCTTCCTTTTCGACAGGCCGGCCAGTGCGTCGGGCCAGGAAGACTTTCCCGGTGACCGGCGTCACGCGCAAAACTCACCCAATAATCTGCAACCTGCGCTGCGAATTGCCGGTCTCGCGCATTAACGTAGTGGCAGGAAGGCTCAATCTCACCAAGGGTGTCAAACACGTACGGTACCTCATTACCGTGCCAGGCACCGTTGATATAGGTTGCGTGCTCTGCTTCCGCCACATAGTCGAACCAGTAACGCCAGCACAAGCCGCCCACGCGCTGCTGGGCCTGCATCACCACATATCCCATGGTGGTAAAAGCCATATCCCGGCACACCTGCCTGCCAAGCTCCACATCCCCTTTCACCCCCGGATAGAGCAGTTTGATCAGCCCCAGTCCAAAGCGACGTTCACGGCGAAGCTTCTGGATCTGACCGGCGAGATCGATACCAAATACCGCCATCACGCTGGCTTCGTCACTGTTCGACCCGATCATCACCGGAACAGGATGCTGACGCGCGGCAAAGAACACATCGAGCATTGATTCCGGCAGAACACAGTCTCCGACGATGGGGGCCGGGGCGATGTTCAGCGGCGCGGCCAGCGGCCAGAACGCTTCGGGGGGAATGGCACGTAACTGTTCTGCTGACGCCTCCTCAAGGCCGAAATGCGCCGCCAGCGCTTCCCCTTTTTGCAGGGCCTGTTCCCGCGGCGTATCCGGCAGGGTGTATCCGCTTTGCACAATCGCCTTGTGGAAGAGTCCCTTCGCCAGCGGAGACGCCAGCAGCGACAGCACGCTGCGCGCGCCGGCGGATTCGCCAAACAGGGTCACGTTGTCAGGATCGCCACCGAAAGCGGCAATATTCTCCCGAACCCATTCAAGGGCAGCGATCTGATCCAGCAGCGCAAAGTTATGCACCACCCGGTCTTCTTCTCCCTCCAGCGCGGGATGGGCAAAAAAGCCAAGGTGACCAAGACGGTAATTGATCGTCACAACCACCACGCCACGCGTTGCCAGCGCCTTACCGTTATAGGGCGGCAGGCCACCCGCGCCAATGGTAAACCCCCCGCCGTGCAGCCAGACCATGACGGGAAGCGGCGTCGGGCGCTCGACGGGTGACCAGACGTTAAGATACAGACAATCTTCTGAAAACCGGCCGGGATCGCCACCGCCTAACGCCTGGCAATACTCACTGTTCTGCCAGCTTGAGGGCGAAAAAGCGGTGGCCAGGCGCAGCCCCTCCCAGCGTTCAGGCGGCCGTGGCGAACGCCAGCGCCAGTTGCCAACGGGAGGCGCCGCATAGGGAATACCACACCAGAGATGAACGTTTTCATCCGTTAAACCAGACAGTGCGCCCTGGCGCGTTTCAATCACAGGGGCGGAGGGATTTTGCATAACAACCTTCTGTTTCCATCACACCCCAGAAGAGTAACGATTTCAGAGCAAACCGCAACGCTGTTTGCTGCGGATTTCAGCCTCCTGATAGAGCATGAACTCATCGTACACCGGGCAACCCAGCGCCGCTTCGAACGCGTCGCGACTGGCGTTACCGTGGCTACGCGCCTGGGTTTCATTGCCCAGATTCGACTGGAAAATCCCTGCGGCACTGACCGGGAGGAAATCTTCATAGGTAATCGGCTGAGCGACAACCCACCCGCGCTCAATTAACGGCTGTGGATCGTCTCCCGGACGAAACGCATGTCGATGCGCTTCCCCGGATGGCGTCAGGCGATAGCGGAAATAGGCCAGCTCCTGACGGCGCATCAACAATTCACTGTCCGGGAAGGCGCTGAAGATCTCGCGCAAATGGAGCTGGTGCGTCATGTTATCTTTACCGGTACCGGCCTCTGCAAGCAGGCTGTCATAAAGCGCACGACCTTTTGGCGTCAACGCCACGCCGCGCTGTTCAATTTCGCCAAAGCGCGCGGTATGCGTTCCTGTATGCTCCCCGGCAAACAGCACCGGCTCTTCCAGCGCTTTAAAGCTGGTCTGGCGCAGTAATACGGGAACCTCGCGGCGCGGTGGCCCTTCAATCAGAATTTTGGGTTCAATCCCGTACTTCGGCATCAGCTCCTGCACCCGGTCAATATCCAGCGTACGTGGCGTGAGGTGGTTAATATGGCAACCCGGGAAACAGACCACATCCGCAATCAGTCGGTGCTCGTTATGCAATGCCAGATAGGTCTCCTGGTCGACCGTCGCATGACGATGCCAGCGGAAGGTTTCTAACGCCTCCTGTACAAACGCCTGCGCCTGCGCATCCGTAAAGTGCCCTTCTGCCTCATGCAGCGCGATAAGTTCCAGACAACGCGGGGTAAAGATATTGCGGTGAGACAGGATCTCCGCGGCACGCTCACGCAGGACGACGTTGTCAATCAGTTCGAGGCGCAGCAGCGAGGTAAAGATACGAAACGGATTTCGGCACAGCGCCGCATCATCGACCGGGCGGAACGCCGTGGAGTGGACGGGCACACCCGCCTGAGAGAGGTCATAATAGCTGACCGGGTACATCCCCATAATGGCAAACATACGACGCAAGGTCGAAAGCTCTTGCGCGGTACCCACGCGGATCGCCCCATGACGCTCCACATTCAGGCGCGCCAGTTCATCCGCGTTCGCCAGTTGTTCATGTAATAGTGGGTTATTTTCCAGAACCGCCAGGTTTACGTCCGCAACCAGGTCGAGCAAGGTGCCGTACTGCGGAACTTCCTGCTGGTACATCGCCGACATAGCCTGCGAAAAGTGTTCCCGAATATCATCAGCCGTGATGGTGTTCGCCATGATGTCATGCCTCCAGTGAATATTACCTGGAGTGTAGAGAAACCCGTTCCCTCTGGGGGGAAGAATTTCCGATTTGTGATCTTAAGACAGGAGTGGTTAAAGCGTGTGCTGGCCTGCCCCTGACACCCATATGACCTGGCAGATACACCTTCTCTAAATGTAGATTCACCTTCTCTAAATAAAGCGTTTTCTGATCAAATTGTATTATTAATAACCTCATCGCTTAACCATTAAGAGGTAATTAATAGTATTATCTTAAGAGGTAACATCTCATTAAAAACAAATATCAGCGGCATATATCTTATTTCGTTAATGCAACAAGCGTACTCCCATTTTTTTCCTTGAGATTAATCTGTAATTTTTAGACTGCCGCACGCGCTTCAGGCATAAACAATGCAAGAAAAACAGTTATCCTCTGCGGCTCGCGGATTAACTCCATGAAGACAGACAGTTAACCGCAAGCCGTCCAGGATATATTCATATTAAACGAAGCGTTAACCATCAGAAATAAACCAGCAACGAAGCGATGGTTTACAAAACATATTTGACGAATATGAAACACCGACTAAAGTTATTACTCGAACGACGAGTGATACGGAATATTTTCGTATCTTAACTGACATAACCAATATATGAGGTTTAATATGGCAGAGCATCGTGGTGGTTCCGGTAATTTCTCACAAGACCGTGAAAAAGCATCAGAAGCTGGACGTAAAGGTGGCCAGCACAGCGGCGGTAATTTTAAAAACGATCCGCAACGCGCATCTGAAGCAGGTAAGAAAGGAGGAGAAAACAGCCACGGTGGTGGCCGTAAAAACTCCTGATCTGATGTAAATCTCTTTTATTTAAAACAGAGAGCATGCTGCGGGCCTCCAGGCTCGCAGTACCCCTTCTTTATTTTACCGGAGCGTAATGATGAATATGAAAAGTGTCGAAGATGTGTTTATTCACCTCCTGTCCGATACCTACAGCGCTGAGAAGCAGCTGACCCGCGCGCTCGGCAAACTGGCTCGTGCTGCCTCCAGTGAAAAACTGAGCGCAGCCTTTAGTGCACACCTTGAAGAGACGCAGGGACAGATTGAGCGTATCGACCAGATTATCGAGCAAGAATCTGGCCTTAAGCTCAAACGTATGAAGTGCGTAGCAATGGAAGGCCTGATTGAAGAGGCCAATGAGGTCATCGAGAGCACCGAGAAAAATGAGGTGCGTGACGCCGCATTAATTGCCGCAGCACAAAAAGTGGAGCATTACGAAATTGCCAGTTACGGTACCCTCGCCACATTAGCAGAACAACTGGGCTATAAAAAAGCCGTTAAACTTCTGGCCGAAACGCTGGAAGAAGAGAAAGAAACTGATCTTAAACTTACCGACCTGGCCGTAGGAAATATTAACCAAAAAGCGCAAAAATGACGCTATAGCAAAGGTTAAATAAAATGAGCATCAGTCCCAGGACTATTAAACGGTGCCATTTAACGGCAGCAATAATATGGTTCATACTCGCTATCCCTTCCGTTTTATGGTGGAAGAGCAGCGTGCTATGGGTCATTATCATCAGTATCTACGCCAATATTGTCGGCCATTTATCTGGCTACAGTGCTGCGCGTGCCGATCAGGCTGCTGAGAGTGAGACCAAATAAGCGACACCATAATGAGGACATTATAATGAATCACGTAGAACACTACCATGACTGGCTACGCGATGCCCATGCGATGGAAAAGCAAGCCGAATCTATGCTGGAATCCATGGCCAGCCGTATCGATAATTATCCCGATGTTCGCGCCAGAATTGAGCAGCATATTAGTGAAACAAAGCGACAAATTACCTTACTGGAAGAGATCCTCGACCGTAATGATATTTCTCGTTCGGTTTTAAAAGATTCGATGAGTAAAATGGCGGCGCTCGGACAATCCATTGGCGGGATGTTCCCCTCTGATGAGATCGTCAAAGGGTCTATCAGCGGCTATGTTTTCGAACAATTTGAAATAGCCTGCTACACCTCCCTGCTGGCCGCGGCCAAAAAAGCGGGCGACATGGCTTCCGTGCCCGCCATCGAAAGTATCCTGGCGGAAGAGCGCGAGATGGCCGACTGGCTGATTCGCCACATTCCACAGACCACCGAACAGTTCCTGCTGCGTTCAGACGCATCCGGTGTCGAAGCAAAAAAATAACCTCAGGAGAGAAGACATGTTTCGACACGTCAAACAATTACAATATACGGTTCGGGTTGCCGAACCGAATCCCGGCCTTGCCAATTTATTACTGGAACAATTCGGCGGTCCTCAGGGCGAGCTGGCCGCCGCCTGCCGTTACTTTACTCAGGGGTTGAGTGATGACGACCCGGGTCGTAAAGATATGCTAATGGATATCGCGACCGAAGAGTTAAGCCACCTTGAAATTATCGGTACCCTGGTGGGTATGCTTAATAAAGGGGCTAAAGGCGCACTGGCGGAGGGCGTGGAAAATGAAGCCGAGCTGTATCGGTCCATGACCGAAAACGGTAACGACAGCCATATCACCTCCCTGCTTTACGGTGGCGGTACTCCGTTGACCAACTCCGCCGGGGTGCCTTGGACGGCAGCTTATGTCGACACCATTGGCGAGCCGACCGCCGATCTGCGCTCAAATGTGGCTGCCGAGGCCCGAGCGAAGATCATCTATGAACGGCTGATTAACGTCACGGACGATCCGGGCGTGAAGGATGCGCTGGCGTTTCTGATGACGCGTGAGGCAGCGCATCAGCTCTCCTTTGAGAAGGCGCTTCAGTCCATTCGTAATAATTTCCCTCCGGGAAAACTGCCGCCAATCGAGGAATACACCAACAAGTACTACAATATGTCTGAAGGTGGGGAGGTTCGCGGAAGCTGGAACAGCGATAAACATTTCGACTACGTTGAATCCCCCCAACCTGCCGTTGACGGCGGAGACGGGAGTGCAAGCGTGACGCTGACGACCGAACAGGCCACGCTGGTCAAAGCGATGTCGGCCCGCACGAAGTCCGATCCACATTCCGACCCGCTGACCGGCGCCGAACTGGGTGCCGGGAAGAAAAAACCGTAACCGATTTTGCCAGGCAGCCCCGGACTGCCTGGCAATCCTCGTGCGCAACAGTTCCAGAGGTACGGACCATGTTCGAACTCGACGCATTTCACCTCGCCAGAATCCAGTTCGCTTTTACCGTCTCGTTTCATATTCTATTCCCGGCGATCACCATCGGTCTTGCCAGCTATCTGGTGGTGCTCGAAGGGATGTGGCTTCGCACCAAAAATGAGGTGTGGCGCTCGCTGTACCATTTCTGGCTAAAGATATTTGCCGTTAACTTCGGTATGGGGGTCGTTTCCGGTCTGGTCATGGCCTATCAGTTCGGCACTAACTGGAGCGGATTCTCACAGTTTGCCGGCAGTATTACCGGCCCCCTCCTGACCTATGAAGTCTTAACCGCCTTCTTCCTCGAAGCCGGTTTTCTTGGCGTGATGCTGTTCGGCTGGAACAAGGTCGGCCCGGGCCTGCACTTCTTCTCGACCTGTATGGTCGCGCTGGGTACGCTGATGTCCACCTTCTGGATCCTCGCCTCCAACAGCTGGATGCACACGCCCCAGGGGTTCAGTATTCAGAACGGTCAGGTTATTCCGGAGGACTGGCTGGCCATCATTTTTAACCCCTCCTTCCCTTACCGTCTCATTCACATGGCTATCGCCGCGTTCCTGAGCAGTGCGCTGTTTGTGGGGGCGTCGGGCGCATGGCATCTGCTGCGCGGCAACGACACGCCCGCGATACGCACCATGTTTTCCATGGCGATGTGGATGGCCCTGCTGGTCGCGCCCATTCAGGCCGTCGTCGGTGATATGCATGGCCTGAATACCCTCGAACACCAGCCGGCCAAAATTGCCGCCATCGAAGGTCACTGGGAGAACCCACCAGGCGAAGCGACACCGCTGCTGCTGTTTGGCCTGCCGGATATGGAGCAGGAGCGCACCCGCTACGCGCTGGAAATTCCTGCCCTTGGCAGTCTGATTTTGACCCACAGCCTGGATAAACAGGTCCCGGCACTGAAAGACTTCCCGAAAAAAGATCGCCCGAACTCACCGATTGTTTTCTGGTCATTCCGCATTATGGTCGGCATGGGTCTACTGATGATCACGCTGGGTCTGGTCAGCGTCTGGCTACGCTATCGCCATCGACTCTACCAGTCGCGGCCCTTCCACTGGTTCGCGCTGTGCATGGGACCGGCGGGCCTACTGGCGCTGCTGGCCGGCTGGGTCACCACCGAAGTGGGTCGTCAGCCGTGGGTGGTGTATGGCTATCTGCGCACAATCGACGCGGTCTCGCTGCACAGCACGCTGCAGATGAGCATCAGCCTGCTGGCCTTCTTTGTGGTCTATTCGTCGGTGTTTGGCGTGGGCTACGTCTACCTGATTCGGCTTATCAAGAAAGGTCCGCAGCCCGTTGATACCTTGACGTCAAATACCTCGGGCACCCCTGCCCGTCCGCTGTCTGCCGCTGAGTCTGTTCCGGAACAGGAGAGAAACTGATGGGCGTCGATATCTCAGTTATCTGGTTTGCCATCATCGTGTTCGCCACGCTGATGTATATCATCATGGATGGCTTTGATTTGGGCATCGGGCTGCTTTTTAACTTCGTGGGCGATGCCAGAGAGCGTGACGTAATGGTCAACAGCGTAGCGCCGGTGTGGGACGGCAACGAGACCTGGCTGGTGCTCGGCGGTGCGGGGTTGTTCGGCGCGTTTCCGCTGGCCTATGCGGTGATTATCGATGCGCTGACCATCCCTCTTACCGCCATGTTAATTGGCCTTATCTTTCGCGGCGTGGCCTTTGAGTTCCGCTTTAAGGCAACGCCTTCGCACCGCAAATTCTGGGACTACGCCTTCGCCGGCGGCTCTTTGCTTGCCACCTTCAGCCAGGGGGTGGTGGTGGGAGCAGTGATTAACGGCTTTGACGTTGAGGGCCGGCGTTTTGTCGGCTCCGCCCTTGACTGGCTAACGCCCTTCAATCTTTTCTGCGGCATCGGGCTGGTAGTGGCCTACACCCTGCTCGGCACTACGTGGCTTATCATGAAAAGTGAAGGCGCGTTGCAAAACCGCATGCGTGAACTGACCCGGCACGTGCTGCTGGCGCTGGTGGTGGTGATCGCGGTGGTGAGTATCTGGACGCCGCTCGGCTGGCAGTACGTTGCCGACCGCTGGTTTACCTTCCCCAACTTCATCTGGTTCCTGCCGGTTCCCCTGCTGGTAGGCGTGTTTAGCCTGTGGATCTGGAGACTGACGCGCAACCCGGCCAGCCACTCGCGTCCCTTCCTGCTGACCCTTGGGCTGATCTTCCTCGGATTTAGCGGTCTGGGAATTAGCCTGTGGCCTAACATTATTCCGCCGCACATTACCCTGTGGGAGGCTGCGGCACCACCGGCCAGCCAGCTATTTATGCTGGTCGGAACATTACTGATCATTCCGGTGATTCTGGTGTACACCGCCTGGAGCTACTACGTTTTCCGGGGCAAAGTTTCCGACACGGAAGGTTATCACTGAGGTGAACTATGGCAGATTGGCACACCCGAGCCATTATTTATCAGATTGATACTGCACTCTTTTATGATTTAAACGGCGATGGCTGCGGGGACATCGCCGGGATTGGCGCAAAATTGCGCTACATTCGCCGCATGGGGGCGACGGTTATCTGGATCACCCCTTTCTACCTCACCCCGTTTCTGGATGAAGGCTACGACGTCAGCGACCATCTGCAGGTTGATCCTCGCTTCGGAAAGCTGGCCGACATTATCGCCTTTATTGAACAGGCCCGGGAGCTGGGTATGCAGGTCATTATTGAGCTGTTGATTCAGCACACCTCGGACGCCCATCCCTGGTTTCAGCAGGCGCGCCGCAACCCAACTTCACCTTTTCGTGACTATTACATCTGGTCGGATAATAACGAGGACGATATCTCCCCGATGTTTCCCGGCGTGGAAGAGAGCGTCTGGACATGGGATGACGAGGCCGGGCAATACTACCGACATATGTTCTATCACCACGAGCCCGACCTGAATCTGAGCTGCCCCGCGCTGCTCAACGAGATCGAAAATATTATCCTCTTCTGGCTCAAGCTCGGGGTGTCGGGATTTCGCCTCGATGCCGCAACGCACCTGACCGCGCAGGCAGGCGGCGGTGACGAGAAAAAGGGGTTATGGATCCTGGAGCATATGCGCCGCCTTATTGAAGCACGTAATCCGGAAGCGATCCTGCTCGGTGAGGTGGACGTCGACGTGGAGGCGTATAAAGACTATTTCGGCGAAAATAACCGTCTGAATCTGGTGCTGAATTTCTGGCTCAATAAGTATTTCTACGTCAGCCTTGCCAGGAAAAGCGCCCGACCGCTGCGCAATGCCATAAGGAAGATGATTGTCCCGCCTGACTCGTGCTGCTTTGCCAACTGGCTGCGCAATCACGATGAGTTAGATCTGGAAGGGATTGGTAAAAAAGAGAAACAGATTGTGGTCGACACCTTCGCCCCTGACGAAGAGATGAACGTCTACCAGCGCGGGATACGACGCCGTCTGGCACCGATGTTAAAGGGCGATCAAAAACGGCTGGCGTTCTGCCACGCGGTGCTCTTCTCACTCCCAGGCGTGCCGGTCATGCGCTACGGCGATGAGATTGGCATGGGTGATGATCTGACGCTGGAAGAGCGCTATGCCGTGCGAACGCCAATGCAGTGGGCGGGGTCAGAAGGCGGTGGCTTTTCAGCAGCGGATCCTGAGCGGTTTATCGCCCCAATCATCGATCGCGGTCCCTGGCGTTATCAGAAAATCAACGTGGCCGATTCCCTGCTGCACCGCAATTCCCTGCTGCACCGGATCATCGACATGGCCAATACGCGCTCTGAATTTCCGGAGATTGCTGTCGCACCGTTTCGTCTCATCAATATTGATGATGACGCGGTACTGGGCATTTATTACGAAGCCGAAGCGCGCAGTATCCTGACCTTCGTTAACTTTAGCGACAAGCCGGTCCAGTTTACCGCCCGCGGGATCCGTCACGCCACCTGGACCGCCTGCCTGGCGGATAAACGCTATGACGACGCGCTGATCTGTGGCAAAACCGTCCAGCTTACCCTCAGCGGCTACGGCTATCGCTGGTTCTGGACTAACCGTAGCGCGCTGCGCTGATTACCTTTTACGCCGGGTCATCAGCCGCGTCAGCACAACGCCCGCCACCGCGAGGGAGCCTAACAGGACTTTCCCGGGCACACCTGACGTGATCGCCGTGGCGCGGTTTTTCGCTTCCGGGGTAAAACGTCCATGGATTTTATGCAGGTCGTTGACCGGCTGGTCGAGATAATCCTGGCGATCCCGGTCATTCAGATCGTCAGTCATCTGACCTTCCCAGGCCTTCTTCACCATCAGCCGGTCCAGGAAACCCGGGAAGAGGAATTGTCCGACGATCGACTGAATGGTACTGCTGCCCACCCACAGTTCGCGCACCGGTTTTTGCGCGACCTTAAAAATCGCGCTCGCGGCAACTTCAGGCTCAAACACCGGCGGAACCGGACGCATAGACCAGGCGAATTTGTTTCTTGCCCAGTCAAACTGCGGTGTATTCAGCCCCGGCATCTGCACCATTGAAAGCTGCACCCGGCTGTTCTCATGCATCAGTTCCGTGCGCACCGCATCGGTGAATCCCCGAATCGCCGCTTTGGCGCCGCAGTAGGCCGATTGTAACGGGATCGAGCGGTAGGCCAGCGCGGACCCGACCTGAATAATCACGCCGCGATCGCGTGGCACCATCAATTCCAGCGCGGCGCGGGTTCCGTTTACGAAGCCAAGATAGGTCACGTCAGTGACGCGGCGAAATTCATCCGGCGTCAGGGTACGAAACGGTGCCAGCACAGCACCCATCGCATTGTTAACCCACACATCAATCGCACCGAGGCGATATTCAATCTCGTTTGCCGCGTCCACCACCGCCTGGCTGTCGGCGACATCCGCCTGTACCGCACAGGCTTTGACGCCAAATCGTGTTAACTCCTCCTGGGTCGAGTGCAGGCTTGTCTCATCGCGGGCAATAATGCCCACATCGTAGCCTGCCTTTGCGAAGTGCAGCGCCGTTGCCTTCCCCACACCCGCCGTACCGCCGGTAATGACAATCACGGCCATAGAACCTCCGCGCTAATTTACTCGTTATCCCAGCCTGATAATCTGGTCACTAATTCAGACAATGAATACTGCACCGCCTTCTCTACCACATCCTGGCAGTCGCCGGAAAACAGGACGGTACGGGTTTCCGTGTGTCCGCGAAGGTTCCAGGCGAAGCAAACGGTCCCTGCCGCCGTGCCATCGTCGCCCCCTTCTGGCCCGGCATAACCGCTGATGGCAATACTGACATCTGCCTGGGCAATCTCCAGGATCCGGGCGGCCATTTCAGTTACCGTCTGTTCACTCACGGCCGTATACCGTTCAAGGGTCTCAGGACGCACGCCCAGAATGCGCTCTTTTGCGCCGTCACTGAACACGACCAGGCCGACATCATAAAATTCGGCCGTGTTCTCTTCAGCACAAAGGGCGACGGAGAGTTTTCCGCCGGTGCAGGATTCTGCCGTGGTTAAGCGAAGCCCTAGGTCTGTCAATTTGCTCGCCACTTTTTTGGTCAGTTCGGCGACGGTATAATTGTTATCGTGGTGAAGGTTGCTCATTTCGTGGCCTCTTACTTCTCAAAAGGAATGATTGAAATATGACCATTGCGCTCAAGAATGGCATATTTAATTTCACTCAGCTGCGTAACACCATTATTCTGGCGTGCCGATACCAGAATATCATCACAGGAAACGTCGACTTTTTTGAGTTTATCTGCTAACGGCACGCCGTTCTCAACCAATATCACCGGAGTACCATCAAGAATATTTTCTACCGGTGAGAAATATTTTTTCATTATCCCAAAGATAATATCCACTACCACCAGCGTGGTAATGGTAATCATTGCGCCGGTGACCGAAAAATCTTCCCCGAGCAGCGCCTGTTGCGTCGCCTCACTGATAATTAACAGGAGAATCAGATCAAAGCTGGTCATCTGCAGCAAAGCGCGCCGTCCGGCAACTTTAAATACCACGACGAGGAACAGGTAAATAGCCAACGCACGAAAGACCATATCCATATCAGCCTCCTACGGGTAAATTAATTGCCAGAAAGGGATTTCCGGCTCGTTGTTTATGCGAACGACATTGTTCCATTTACCTGCGCGTGCAGGGGTCGTGAAAAGTAAGACAGAGAAGTTGTCGGACATTTTCAGGTTGTTATAAACAAAAAAGAGCGTATTCCCGCGACTGAACATGCTGTCCGGTTGCGGCCAAACGCTTCCTGGCTCGTAAACATCGTTGCTCTCGCTGGTCACACTCAGGGTGTATTTCCCTTCTGTTTTGACCGGGAATGAAAGGTGGATCTTCGACTCCGTCTGGCGTCGGCCAAAGCGCTCGTAGTTGATGGTCAGCGACTTTGCCGAGTTTGTTCTTTGCGTATCACTCACCACTCCGCTTGAAAAGAAACCCGCTATCGCCGCAACGATAATGGCCAGCAGGACAATAAACCCCACCTGACGAAATCCATATTCAAACGTCAGCAATCGGTAATTCTCATCTATCCCAGGTAACTTATCACTTTGACGCTTCATGGCGGCTATCACCGTTTCGCTTATTAACCGATATTTTTGATTTCAAAAGCGAATGTTTTTAAGACTTATCACATTTGCCACATAAAGGAATAGCAACAATACTTAATAAGTCAAGACACACAAAATGAAGGATATCAGATGAAATTATCGCTTATTTCCGCTTTTTTGATATTTCTGGTACCGGCCGCATGGGCAGATAATAACGGCGGGTTACAAAAAGGTGAAGCACCGCCACCGCCGCACGCACTGGATAGCGGTTATCGCGGAACCGATGACGCACGAATTATGACCATCGATCATGCAAAAGAAATGCATGATGGTGCGACTATTTCATTACGCGGAAACCTTATTGACGGTAACGGCGATAAGTTTGTATTCCAGGATAAAACCGGAAAAATAGACGTTATTATTCCCCAGGCAGTATTCGACGGCAGAACAGTAAAACCCGATCAGATGATCAGTATCAACGGATCGCTTGATAAGAAATCATCGCCACCTGTCGTGCGCGTCGATCATTTGCAGAAATAATTCAGCGAAGCGTTAACGCTGCAACTATCCATCAAATCTCACCCCTTGGCTTAAGGAGTCAGCTATGAGTGATACTACACAACGTCAGAACGCTTACCCGCAACCCCCTTTCCCGGAGCAACCGCAAACGCCGCCGGGACTGGCATCAGAAATGCAACCCGTACCCGACCACGGGGAAACGAGCTATAAAGGGCATGGCCGCCTTGCCGGCAAGAAAGCATTGATCACCGGAGGTGACTCCGGTATTGGTCGCGCAGTCGCGATCGCTTACGCCCGTGAAGGGGCTGACGTCGCAATCAACTATCTGCCTGAAGAAGAGAAAGACGCGGTTGACGTCATTGAGCTTATCAAAGCGGAAGGACGCATTGCCGTCGCGCTGCCGGGTGACATACGTGATGAGACGTTCTGCCAGAATCTGGTAGAAGAGGCGGTGGCCAAACTGGGGGGACTGGACATTCTGGTGAATAACGCCGGTCGTCAGCAATACCGGGAATCCCTTGAAGAGCTTACCACGGAAGATTTTGACGCGACCTTCAAAACCAATGTCTATGCGCCTTTCTGGATAACCAAAGCGGCGCTGCGCCATCTGAAACCGTCGGCCTCTATCATTAATACTTCCTCGGTCCAGGCGGTTAAGCCCAGCCCTGTGCTGCTGGATTATGCCCAGACAAAAGCCTGTCTGGCGGTATTCACCAAATCCTTAGCGAAACAGCTTGGTCCAAAAGGAATACGCGTCAACGCGGTTGCCCCGGGTCCTTACTGGACGGTGCTGCAATCCAGCGGCGGCCAGCCGATGGAAAAAGTGAAAGAGTTTGGTGGTGATACCCCGCTGGGACGTCCGGGTCAACCTGTTGAGATCGCACCGCTCTATGTCACGCTGGCCTCGGATGAATGTTCATTTACCTCCGGTCAGGTATGGTGCTCTGACGGCGGTGATGGCGTGATTTAACCCGGCTATACACTGACGTAACGCTCTCAATGTGCTCGAAAAGAACAAGGACGTTCTTCCTCTCCCCCCTGCCAAAAAACATGTTGTAACTCAAACAGATCAAATGTTAAAAATATTTTGCTATCAAGTTATCAAAATTAAACAACTTAGCTTGTCACCCGCATCGCTCTGTTTTTAACATCGCCTATGGAAAAAAATGGTCTGTTCAGTCAGCGCATACGCTTGCGCCATTTGCATACATTTGTGGCCGTCGCTCAACAGGGAACGCTGGGGCGAGCGGCTGAAACTCTCAACCTAAGCCAGCCTGCGCTCTCCAAAACGCTGAACGAGCTGGAACAACTCACCGGCACCCGTCTCTTCGACCGCGGTCGGCTGGGGGCACAACTCACCCTCGTGGGTGAACAATTCCTGACGCACGCCGTCAAGGTTCTCGATGCGCTGAATACTGCCGGACAGTCGCTCAACCGCAAAGAGGAGCACGCCACGGAGATTGTGCGCGTGGGTGCCCTGCCAACGGCGGCGCTCGGCATTCTGCCTCCGGTCATTGGACAGTTCCACAAACATCAGCGGCATACCACTATTCAGGTTGCCACCATGAATAACACTATGCTGCTCGCCGGGCTAAAATCCGGCGAACTGGATCTCGGTATCGGGCGCATGTCCGACCCCGAGCTTATGGGCGGGCTTAACTACGAGCTGTTGTTCCTGGAATCCCTGAAGCTGGTCGTGCGTCCCGGTCACCCCCTGCTGCAGGATACGGTGACGTTAAGCCGCGTGATGGAGTGGCCGGTGGTAGTATCCCCAAAAGGCACCGTTCCGCGTCAGAACGCTGAGACACTGCTGCAGATGCAGGGCTGCTCACTGCCTTCAGGTTGCATCGAAACGCTGTCGGCCTCACTTTCGCGCCAGCTTACGGTGGATTATGATTACGTCTGGTTCGTTCCCTCCGGCGCGGTGAAAGATGATCTCCGCCAGGGCACGCTTACCGCACTGCCGGTGACGTCGCCAGGTGCGGGCGAACCTATCGGTATATTAACCCGCGTGGATACCCCGCTCTCCCCGGGTGCGCAGACGCTGCTCAGCGCCATCCGCAAATCCATGCCTGCCTGAGACGCCTTTACAACCTCAACCACTAACCCGTCCTGTCGACGGGTTTTTTGTTTCTGTGGTCAAAAAATGCGAAATCATCCATTAACAATTGCGTAAAACAATTTAACAGTTTTATCATAGCCTCGAATTCACCAAATGGTTCGCATGCTATTTGTTAAACAGGAATTCAACCGCACATGATGCGGATAAACCGTATAAAACCTCATCCCCCTCCGCGATTATTACCCAATTGGTACATATTCGGCACCGTTCCGCAACGCGGGGGATTTAAAGGAGACAGAAATGGCATTTGGCAGCGCGCCACGTGGGATACCCCGTATCCTGCAGTGGCTCCTTGCCGGACTGATGACGCTCATCGGTCTGGCTGTTGGCGGCTTAGGTTTAAAGCTTGTTACCGTAGGCGGAAGTGGGTACTTCCTGATCATGGGCGTGGCGATGGTGATTGCCGCCGTTCTGATTTTCATCAACCGCGCCAGCGGGATCGTCCTCTATGGCATCGCGTTTATCGCCTCGCTGTTCTGGGCCGTCAGCGATGCCGGATGGGATTTCTGGCCGCTCTTCTCGCGCCTCTTTACATTTGCCGTGCTGGCCTTCCTCTGTGCCATCGTCTGGCCGTTTATGCGCGCCGCAAACCACAACGCCCCGAATAAAGCACCGGCGTTTGGCGTCGCGGCCGTTCTGGCGGTCGTGATGCTGGTGAGCCTCGGCTGGATGTTCAAGCCGCAAACGCTGGTGGTGGCGAATGAGCCGGTACCGGTAAAACCGGTCGCACCGGGTCAGGAGCAGAAAAACTGGGCGCACTGGGGCAATACCACCCACGGTGACCGCTTCGCCGCCCTCGATCAAATTAACAAACAAAACGTGAACGATCTGAAGGTGGCCTGGGTTGCCCACACGGGGGATATTCCTCAGAGCAACGGCTCCGGTGCGGAAGATCAGAACACCCCATTGCAAATTGGCGACACGCTGTATGTCTGTACGCCGTACAGTAAAGTCCTGGCGCTGGACGTCGACTCCGGTAAAGAGAAATGGCGTTACGACGCGAAAGCCTCGGCACCGAACTGGCAGCGTTGCCGCGGTCTGGGTTATTTTGAAGACCACAGCAGCGTGACAACGTCACAGGCAGATGCACAGCCTGCGGCCTGCCCTCGTCGTCTGTTCCTGCCGACCACCGATGCGCGACTGATAGCCATCAATGCGGATAACGGCAAAGTCTGTGAAGACTTTGGCGATCGTGGCACCGTTGACCTGAGCATCGGGATGGGGGAAATCAAGCCGGGCTACTATCAGCAGACCTCCACGCCACTGGTCGCGGGGAATGTGGTGGTGGTCGGCGGTCGTATCGCGGATAACTTCTCCACTGGCGAACCGCCGGGCGTCGTGCGTGCATATGACGTTCATACCGGTAAGCTGGCATGGGCATGGGATCCGGGTAATCCGCAACTGACCGGCCTTCCACCGGAAGGACAGACCTATACACGCGGCACGCCGAACGTCTGGTCTGCCATGTCTTACGATGCAAAACTGAACCTGATCTATCTGCCAACCGGCAACGCCACGCCAGATTTCTGGGCGGGTGAGCGTACGGCGCTGGATGACAAGTACAGCTCCTCCATCGTGGCGGTGGACGCCGCCACCGGTCAGGTGCGCTGGCATTTCCAGACCACCCACCACGACCTGTGGGACTTTGATCTCCCTTCCCAGCCGCTGCTGTACGATTTACCCGACGGTAAAGGTGGCACCACGCCGGTGCTGGTGCAGACCAGCAAGCAGGGCATGATCTTTATGCTCAACCGCGAAACCGGCAAGCCCGTGGCGAAAGTGGAAGAGCGCCCGGTACCGGCCGGTAACGTTGAAGGTGAACGTTACTCCCCGACCCAACCGTACTCTGTTGGCATGCCGATGATTGGCAACCAGACGCTGACCGAATCGGATATGTGGGGGGCGACACCAGTCGACCTGCTGCTATGCCGCATTCAGTTTAAAGAGATGCGTCACCAGGGCGTCTTCACCCCACCGGGTCTCGACCGTTCCCTGCAGTTCCCGGGCTCCCTTGGCGGGATGAACTGGGGCAGCGTCTCAATCGACCCGAACAACAGCCTGATGTTCGTTAACGATATGCGCCTGGGCCTGGCAAACTACATGGTACCGCGTGCCAACGTGGCGAAAAACGCCAGCGGCATCGAAATGGGTATTGTGCCTATGGACGGTACACCGTTCGGGGCTATGCGTGAACGCTTCCTGTCGCCGTTGGGCATTCCGTGTCAGAAGCCACCGTTTGGCACCATGTCAGCCGTTGACCTGAAATCAGGCAAGCTGGTGTGGCAGGTTCCGGTCGGTACGGTGGAAGATACTGGCCCGCTTGGCATTCGCATGCATATGCCGATCCCAATCGGTATGCCGACCCTGGGCGCGTCACTCGCTACCCAGTCCGGTTTGCTGTTCTTTGCCGGCACCCAGGATTTCTACCTGCGCGCGTTTGATACCGCCACCGGGAAAGAGATCTGGAAAGACCGTCTGCCGGTCGGTAGCCAGTCCGGACCGATGACCTATGTTTCACCGAAAACCGGTAAACAGTACATCATCATCAACGCGGGGGGTGCCCGTCAGTCGCCGGATCGCGGTGATTACGTGATTGCCTACGCGCTGCCGGATAAGCAGTAACGCAATAAAAAAGGGACCTGACGGTCCCTTTTTTTTCACCCGTTTACCCCGGACGACTCAGAACGTTTCCCAGTTATCACCCGACACCGCAGGCGCAGGACGTAAAGGTGCGTTTTTCACCGCTGGCGCAGACGAGACTGAACGGCCAGGCTTTGCGCCACTCAGACGAAATGCCCCGACAGCCTCGGTCAGACGCGCGCCCTGTTCTTCCAGGGAGGCCGCCGCCGCAGAGGCTTCTTCCACCAGCGAGGCGTTCTGCTGCGTCACTTTGTCCATCTCCGAAATCGCCTGGCTGACCTGCTCGATACCGCGGCTCTGTTCGTCGGAGGCGGCGGCAATTTCCAGCATAATATCGGTGACGCGTTTCACCGCATCGACGATGTCGTTCATGGTGTTGCCCGCGGCGACCACTTCACCGGAACCCTGATCGATCAGGGAAACCGACTCGTTGATCAGGCTTTCAATCTCTTTCGCGGCATTTGCACTTCGGCTCGCCAGGGTACGCACTTCGCTCGCCACCACCGCAAAGCCGCGTCCTTGTTCACCCGCACGCGCTGCTTCTACTGCCGCATTGAGCGCCAGGATATTGGTCTGGAACGCAATGCTGTTAATTACTGCAGTAATCTCAGAGATCTTCTTCGAACTGGTGGAGATATTGCTCATCGTTTTCACCACGCCGGAGACCATCTGGCCGCCACGGCTGGCTTTACCGGAGGCATCTTCCGCCAGCTTGCTGGCATGGTGCGCGTTATCGGCATTTTGTTTCACCGTCGCGGTCAGCTGTTCCATACTTGCGGCAGTCTGCTCAATGGCGGCCGCCTGCTGTTCGGTACGGGATGAGAGATCGGTGTTGCCAGCCGAGATTTCACTGGTTCCACGATAGATCTCTTCCGCCCCCTGGCGTACGGTGCCAACCGTGGTCTCCAGCGAGTGCTGCATGGTTTGCAGGTCGCGCGTCAGTCGGCCAATTTCGCTGCGCCCGGCGACATCATCCGGCATCGTCAGGTCGCCTTTCGCAATGTTCTCGATTCGCGTGGCAGCACGCTGAAGCGGATTGATGACCGTGCGGCGCAGCACGATAAAGGTCAGCGCAGTCAGCACCAGCGCCAGGGCAAACGCCCCGACCATAAACATCAGGCCCAGCTGCGTGCGGCTGTGCGCCTGCGCCGTCAGGGCATTGGCCCGGTCGGTACGGATCTTAATCGCCTTCAGCAGGACGGCGTTATAGGCGTCATCCAGCGGGCGCGCGGATTCGTTTTCATGGTTAATGATCGCTTCAAACATGCCGTTTTTGGCAAATTTAACCATCGGCTGAAGACCTGCGATATAGGCGTCAAAGCGTGTTTTCAGTTCGGCATCCAGTGCTTCATCCTCCGCCGTACGAACGGGGCGGTTCATGTACGCATTAAAGCCATCCTGAGACTGCTTAATACGTTTTTCCGCCTCGCTGATGTTCTGCTTCATTGCATCCATCTCAGCGATACGGCTGGCCGCGCCAGCGTGGATCATATTGATACGCGCGGTGCGAAGATGGTTAGAACTGTTCGACAGCCCCATACGCACCTGAATTTCTGATGTGACATCCTGCTGATCGGCGTCTGCCTGCAGCAGGAAATAGCCCGCCAGACCTGAGCTCAAGGCGAACAGCAAAATAATGCCACCGAGAATGGAGGAAAACAGCGGAACCAGCCTGATATGATGCAAAAAGCTCAGCGTGCGCTGCGCCTGCACCGTTGTTGTGTTGTCCATGACCGTCGACTCTCTTGTAGGTAAGATGCGTAAAAACACGCCTGTAAAATAGTCATCGGCACGGCTGGAGATTAGCTTACGGCTAAAAGCGCAAGGCAGGTCACACTTTAGAGAAGATTATGCAGGAAACGCCAGCGGCAAAAAAACCGCTGGCAGAAGAGTTACTTGTCGCCGAAGTGAATCACGGTACGGATGGACTTACCTTCATGCATCAAATCGAACGCATCGTTGATTTGCTCCAGCGGCAGGCGATGGGTAATGAACGGGTCGAGCTGAATTTTCCCGACCATTGCATCTTCCACCATGCCCGGAAGCTGGGTGCGCCCTTTCACGCCGCCAAACGCTGAACCACGCCACACACGGCCGGTCACCAGCTGGAATGGACGGGTTTTGATCTCCTGGCCCGCACCGGCAACGCCAATGATGATGCTCTCACCCCAGCCTTTGTGGCAGCATTCAAGCGCGGAACGCATCACGTTAACGTTACCGATACATTCGAAGCTGAAGTCAACGCCGCCATCGGTCATCTCAACGATCACATCCTGAACCGGCTTATCGTAGTCTTTCGGGTTCACGAAATCAGTGGCACCCATTTGGCCTGCCAGGGTGAATTTCTCCGGGTTAGTATCGACAGCGATAATACGACCCGCCTTCGCCTGCACCGCCCCCTGGATAACCGCCAGACCGATACCGCCCAGACCGAACACCGCAACGGTGTCGCCCTCTTTCACTTTTGCGGTGTTATGCACCGCGCCAATCCCGGTGGTCACGCCGCAGCCCAGCAGGCAAACTTTATCCAGCGGCGCCTGTGGGTTCACTTTCGCCAGCGAAATTTCCGCGCACACGGTGTATTCGCTGAAGGTACTGGTGCCCATGTAGTGATAGATCGGCTCACCGTTATAGGAGAAGCGAGTGGTACCGTCTGGCATCAGACCTTTACCCTGAGTAGCGCGAACCGCCTGGCAGAGGTTAGTTTTGCCGGATTTACAGAACTTACACTCACCACATTCTGCCGTGTACAGCGGAATCACATGGTCACCCGGTTTCAGGCTGGTCACGCCCTCGCCGACTTCCACCACAATCCCGCCGCCTTCGTGGCCGAGTACCGCCGGGAAAACGCCTTCAGGATCGTCACCCGAAAGGGTAAACGCATCGGTATGGCACACGCCGGTATGGGTAATTTTGATCAGGACTTCGCCTTTCTTCGGCGGAGCCACGTCGATTTCAACGATTTTGAGCGGCTGGCCGGGGCCAAATGCGACAGCAGCGCGAGATTTCATAATGTCTCTTCCCTTATTGTGAGGTCTGTGGGTTTATTTTAGATAAGAGCGCAGCAAATGGCCGACTTCTGCCATGCGAACGGCCCGCTGGTCCGGCGTTGTTTCCCCGGTCACCAGCTCATCTTTGAGGTGAATTTCAACCATTTCGCCCATCAGCCCATTCGCAGCACCGCGCACGGCGGCAATTTGCTGCAGGATGGCCAGACAGGGGTCGCCCGATTCCAGTGCACGCTCAAGAGCATCAACCTGCCCTCGAATGCGGCGGACGCGCGTCAGAATACGTTTTTTATCTGCGGGTGAATGCGGCATACGCCCTCCTGATACTATAGGGGGGTATTGTATCTTTTAAAACAGCTTTATGTAAACATTAGGTTTTACGTGGTTATCGTGTAGTTAGCTGAGAGGGTCATCAGCCAGAATTGCTGCTCAGGGTTAGTTCATCTCCTGCGATTTGCTCATAACCACGACCAAAGGATGCAGAACGAATCGTGTGGCTAAACTTCCCTTCCCTTTCTGCCCGTATCTGGGTTCACCAGGTGAATATATCTGTCGCCACGTTTCCTCCGGACGTAAAAAAACCCGCCTAAGCGGGTCATTTTTTTAGCTAAAAATCACGGGTATTTTTTCTTCAATTCATCAAGCTTGTTACCGTCTTCCTCTGTAAACATTGTTGCATCAAACAACGCCCGCTTATCAGTACCGTCTACTCTCATGACTGTCACAGTGAAAACAGCGTCGCTTGGGGCATAAAGTTGACCCCATTCAGAATTTTTAGGCGGAGCCAGAGCCCATGTAGCTTCTTCATTCGGTTTAAGCCCGTCAGGAATATCGTAAAAGAACTTACTTTCCAACCAGGGATCTGAGTGTCCGCTGCTTGCTATCACTCCATGCAGGTAGGCTCTGGAAATAACGTTTTCACTCTTGTTTTTTACAACCAGTCTAATTACGGGTTGTGGCTCACCGTCTGCCTCAGGCTCCCTGGTAAATCTGGCTGATAAAACCTGGATTTTCTTCAGCTCCTCTTTAGCCATATCTGAGTCAGCTTTTTTCTTTTCTAGCGTTTTAATTTCCTGAATTGCCTGTTCTTTCTGCTTAAGCTCTCGCTCTGCTGTTACTTTCTGAGCATAAGAAATGACTTCCTCAGCAGTCTTTCCCGACAGGGGTTCGCGCATCTTTTTGCTGAGGTCTTCTTTGTCATTGTCTGATGAGGCATGCATGAGATCAGCCATGTTGATGTTACTGAATGCCACAACTTGCAGAGCGCTATCAAACTCCTCCCGCTTATTCTCCGGAAGTGACTCTCTGACTTTAGCTATAGACGATTTCATTGCATCATCAGTTGATGAGTCAATTTTAGGTTTATCGCAACCGGCAAGTAAGCAGGAAAGTAATATCACGCCAACAATTTTTTTCATGTCCCTATTCCATCAGTAAAAATTAGGAACAATCTTATCAGGAATTGGTGCATTGATAAAATAAGCATATAGAACATTAACTTGATTCAGTTGCATTCCACACGTCTGGTGATTATCAACGCCAGGCGCAGGGTCGTTTTCACCATGCCTTCTGCGTTTTGGCTGCGGCCATCACATCCCGCGCATTCATCACAATAAAAAAGGCCACCGAATGGCAGCCCTGGTCGTTAGGTATTTATCAATATCGTTTCATGGTGCCGACTGGCGTCCTTTCTGACCAATCAGGCCTCTCGCCAGCCATGATCGCACGCTGTTGGGATGGCGTCACAGACTGGGTTATCTCTGGCATAGCCTTGTATTCAGGTTTTTGAGGTGGGCTGAGAACCAGATCGGAACTACAACCTGTCAGCAAAAAAATCGCAAGAAGAGAGGAATTAAACTTGTGCACTCTATACCCTTCCAATGGGATAAAAAATTAAAGAAAGAATCGTGGTGTCGGGTGCATCCCAGTGACTCTCCCCAGGTAAGCAAAGACGCGTGTATACCTGCGGACAGCAGTAGTCTGGAACGTCCTCTCGTCAGAGAGGATTCACCACGGAAATAAATTATGTCGAATTTATTCCTTCGGTCAATGCGTGATTGCTGCGAGTCGTCGCAGGATCGGGGGAATATGAGGTGACGTGATCGGAGCCATAGAAAAGAAACGTGGATGTTTACGTTCGCCGGGGTTTGCCCTGAACGTTCACTTTCTTCGGTTACGGGACTACAATTCAATAAATTTCATTCACATAGAGTTGATACGATGAGTACAACCCCCTTTATCCGCCCTCAACTTACCCTGCCAGACGGCGCCGACAAACTGCTGCTGCACTCCTGCTGCGCCCCCTGCTCGGGAGAAGTGATGGAGGCGATCCAGGCGTCGGGAATTGATTACACCATATTTTTCTATAACCCCAATATTCATCCGCAAAAGGAATACCTCATCCGTAAGGAGGAGAATATTCGCTTTGCGGAAAAACACGGCGTGCCGTTTGTCGATGCCGATTACGACACCGATAACTGGTTTGAACGCGCTAAGGGCATGGAATGGGAACCCGAGCGCGGCATCCGCTGCACCATGTGCTTCGATATGCGTTTCGAACGCACAGCGTTATATGCGGCAGAAAATGGTTTTCGCGTCATCAGTAGTTCATTAGGGATCTCCCGCTGGAAGAATATGCAGCAGATAAATGACTGCGGCCAGCGTGCGGCAGCGCGCTATCCGGGGATGGTCTACTGGGACTACAACTGGCGCAAACAGGGCGGTTCCTCGCGCATGATTGAGATAAGCAAGCGAGAACAGTTTTACCAGCAGGAATATTGCGGGTGCGTGTATTCGCTCAGGGACAGTAACCTGCACCGCAAGTCTCAGGGCCGCCCGCTTATCCGGATTGGGAAACTGTATTACGGTCAGGATGAGAATGAGAAATAAAGGGTTTATGGCATAGAGATATATCCGAAAACAGGAGGATTTTGTGCCAATTTCCGCCCTGCGTCCCTTAAAACGCAAAAGAGAGGCTATCCTTATACTATCAACACAAGGAGGCAAAAATGACTGATTTCAATACTGATAAAAATACACAGTTTGCAGAAGACAAAGCGAAAAATAAACTCGATGAACTGGCAGGCTCAGCCCAGCAGCAGTTTGGCGATTTCGTTGACTCCCCTAAGCATCAGGTTAAAGGTGCTGCCAAAAAATATGCCGCACAGGCCAGCGACGCCGTTTCCGATGTCACTGAAGCGGTGAGAAATAATCCCCTGACGGGTTTAATTGCTGCGGGGGCGGTAGGTATTGTTCTCGGCCTGTTACTGGGTCGAAAATAAATAAAGGCCCTTCGGGGCTTTATTTTTGCGCTTTAGCTAAACAATCTGACCATGCGATCTAATTCGTCTTCTTTCACCGCCCGCGACAGATAATAGCCCTGAAAGCTTTTAACCCCAAGGGCGACTAACTTCTCAAACTTCTCTTCGCTATCCACCCCTTCAGCAATACAATCCGTGCCGGTCATATCGCTGTATATCTGTATCGCTTTAATAAGATTATAATCATTATCATTCGCCACAAAATGCTCGACGATATCCCGATCAAGCTTTAATCCATCAAAATGCACCTGCCTTACCGGGAACATGGTTTGATGGTTGGAAAAGCAGTCATCGAGAAACAGCCGGCACCCGGTATTGCGTAAACGCCGCATGGTTTCTGGGATCGTCCTATCCTTGGTCACATCAATATCTTCGGCAAATTCAAAGACCAGTTTGTCGGCCCACTGCGGATTGAGCAGCATCGCCACAGCCTTTTTGGCCATGTCGGGAAGTGCATTACCCGAGGCAAGTCGCGGGGGGATATTGACGGAAAAATAATATTTACCGTTATATTTATTAATACCTGACACCGCAGCATGAATCACTAGCGCAGTAATTTTTAGCCATATTTCCTGGCTTGAAATATCAGTAAGAAAATTAACTGGCTTGATAATTTTACCATTATTATTCCAGCGAATAAGTATCTCAAACCCCACCCCTTTCTTATAACGATCGGTTATGATCTGATATGCAGGGAATATCTCTCTTTTTAGCAATGCATTATAAACCGCCGTCTCTTTGGCAGAGAGACTTTCTTTTTGCGTTAACCGTTCCGTGCTGCCTTCCATTCTTAAGGCATGCGGATCTTTCAGCCAGCGTCGGATCTGGTGTAATTTTTTCACCCCTTCCTTACGGTGGGTATAAACCGTTTTATTAGACAGCCCCATTTTTTCACACTGCTCTTTTACTGACATTCCGCGATAAAAATTTAATAAAACACTTACCTCTCTTTCGGTTAAACCTTTTACGTTTTCCTGATAAGACACCCCCCAGTATTGGTCACGCAATGAACGTGAGTTATCCTTAAATACGTCATTATGCATACGAAAACAGGTCATAACATCAGACACGCTGGCTATACGAATCACTGAAAGCTGGAAAGTATTATTTAACAGATTCCCCAGCGTTCGATACAGCCAGCCATCCGGCATTTCCCCGTACAGGGTTACCTTTCGAATAACAGGAAGTTTATTTAGCACGCAAGCGAGTCGCTTCAGGCTCTCCAGCAGAGAGACCACACCTTTTCCGAGAAACACCGAGATTTGAGCGTTTTGACTGCTAAGGATATTTTCCAGATCCTGCCGGGAAGGTTCATCCCCCTCAAAACGAACGTGCGAAGCGTCTATACCGTACTGTTTAAGCAACAGACTGTACCCCTGAAATGTGAAATGGCAGGTTGAGATGACAAATTTTTGCTCATAAAAAGCAGCATTTCTGAAAGAAATATTTTGGGTCATAACCTGCTCCTGGGCACAAAAACACATATCCCATTTGTGAATGTAACAAAATATAAAAACCCTGTTGTTGATAATAATTTTACAGTACACCATCAGGTTAAGAAACCGTTATCAACGTGACTAACGAGAACATCTTTGTGTTAATCACCGCCTGTATTCATATGCAGTATAAATATAAAATTCGCATCAAATAATAACGGTAAATATGTCAATCTCAAGGTATAATGAAAAATCCGAAAGAAGACTGGATACTTCATCTATCGGCTCATTCATATAAGAGACAAACGCTATGGATAATCATATCTCATCCAGGGCCTTGCTACATCGAAGGGATGTCATTAAAAACAATCCGCGATTCAGTGAGGCAATAACAGAGCACTACACCATTAATGACGCCATCTACAAAAAACAACCTTTGTTCTACAAAACGATGCTTCAGGAATCACGGTTCAACATTATTCTTTCCATGTGTTGTTTTATCTTTGGAAATCAGGCTGAGTCAGTATCAGAAATTAAAGAATTATGTTCCCGTTATAAAATAGCCAGCCCCAACAGTGTGATTGCGATCATCACCTTGCTCAGAACCACCGGGCGTATCAAGACCTGGCGCTGCAGTGAAGACAGACGCAAAACGAGAATCGCACCGACTGAAAAGGGACTCAATGAACTTAAACGCTACATGTCCGGCGCATTTTTGCCGGTAAGTATTCTTTTCCCAAAGTTTAATATCAACGTTAATCTGCTGGATAACGACATCCTGCGAAATAACTTTTTCCGTCGCGCAGCGGAATACCTTTTCAGGGGATTAACGTTCAGGAAGGTTTTGCCTGAAGTGGGATTGTTTATTGATAAAGACGGAGGGCGGATGATAATGTTATATCTTTACCTGCAGGCCATAAAAAATAAAACCGCACATGGCGCAGTCATACCTTATTCAGCCAACTTACTGGCTAAAGAATTTTTTGTTTCACGGATCCACGTCAACCGTATTATCAAATCGGCGCAAGAGGCGGGTTATCTTAAAGATCAGGGTGATGGCCAGATGTCGATTTACCCGGCGTTTATAGAACTGGTCGAAAACTATGCCGGATTATACTTCGCCTATGTGACTCACTATATTAACGTTGTTCCTAAAGAACGACGCCACGTTGTTAACGTAACGTCGACGGTATAATGTTTCTGGCGTTCGGTTTCCCGAACGCCCTTTGTTTACCGTTCCCGCAGTGCCTCTTTCGCCTTATTAAGCGGTTTCAACAGATAATCCAGAATCGTTTTACTGCCTGTTTTAATATCAACGGTCGCAATCATCCCCGGAAACACCGGGAAGGCTTTGCCTTGTCTATTGGTCAGATGGTTACTGTCAGTGCGGATATAGACCCGATAGTAATACACATCCCTTTTCACCTCATCCTGAAGCGTATCCGGCGAAATCATGGTCACCTCGCCCTCCAGCCCACCGTAAATGGAGTAGTCATAGGCGGTCACTTTCACCAGCGCTTTTTGTCCCGGATGAATAAAGGCGACATCGCGCGGCGAGATTTTCGCTTCAATCACCATCTGGTCATCAAGCGGAACCAGGCTCATCAGCTTGCCGTTTGGCGGAATCACCCCTCCCACGGTTGTCACGTCGATATCCTTAACGATCCCGCGCACCGGCGCATTGAAGGTCAGTCTGGTCAACGAATCTTCACGCCCTTTCATCACCGAACGTTGCGCTTCAATCTCCGCGTTCGCTTTCGCCAGCTCTTCACGGGCGCGAACGTAATACTGGTTTTTCATCTCGGTGATTTTGTTCTCAAGCTCATTTTTTTGACGCTCAAGACGTAACACCTCCACCTTACTGGCTGCCCCCTGCGTCACCAGCGGACGGGTTAGCGACAGCTCACGCTGCACCAGTTCGGCCCCCTGCCGTAACCCCGCCAGCCCTTTTTCAAGACTTTCGCGACGAGACTGATACAGCGCCGTTTCCTGTTTGACCAGCTCAACGTCATCATCCAGCTCTGCCGGAAAAGCCAGTGCCGTGTCGTTCACTTCGGCCTTCAGACGCGAGGCGGTTGCCAGCGCGGCATTCAGGCGCGATTCACTCTCCAGCACGCTTGATTCGGTTTTCGTCCGGTCAAGCTGTGCCAGCTGCTGACCACGCTCAACGATGTCGCCTTCACGCACCAGCAAACTGTGAATAATGCCCCCCTCAAGGGACTGGATCACCTGCTCGTGCGAAGAGGGGATCACCTTGCCGCTACCGGTGGTGACCTCATCAAGGCTGAACAGGCTTGCCCAGGTGATAAATACCGCCAGCAGGGCGAACAGCGACCAGGCGACCCAGGTTGACCGCGGCAAGCGTGGCTCCTTCAGGCGGCTGTTGACGCGAGAGAAATCAGTCATGCTACGCCCTCCTCTGCTACTGGTGTCGGTTTCATGGTCACGGTACGCTGTGAGGCTTTTTGCGGCGCCATACCGTGCTGGCGAAGGATGGCGTCGCGCGGGCCATCCATGATCACCTTGCCGTTTTCCAGCACGATGATACGGTCAACCAGTTCCAGAATAGGCAGACGATGGGTCGCGACCACCAGCGTCCGGCGCTTGCCCAACCACGGTTTAAGGTGCTGGATAAACTGCTTCTCACTCATCTCGTCAAGCCAGGCGGTAGGTTCATCCAGCAACAAAATGTTCGGAGAGGTGATCAGGGCGCGAGCCAGTAATAACGCCTGACGCTGCCCGCCGGACAGGCCCGCACCGCCTTCGTTGATAATGTAGTTGAGCCCCATTTTCTGTTTGCGGACAAACTCCAGCGCACCACTGTTCACCAGCGCCTGATGGATCTCATCGTCGGTGGCCAGCGGGTTGCCCATCAGAATGTTGTCCCGCACGGAGCCAAAGAACAGCCGCGCCTGCTGGCTCAGCAGCTGCATGTCGCGGCGCACGTCAGCCGGGTCCAGGTGGTTCAACGCGATATTATCCAGCAGAATGCTGCCCTGCTGAGGCTCCTGCATCCCTGCCAGCAGTTGCAGCAGCGTGCTTTTGCCGGAGCCATTGCGTCCGAGCACCGCCACCCGCTCACCGGCGCGAATCTGCAGTTTGCTGATGTTCAGAACGGTGAGTTTTTCTTCATCGTCGTACCAGAACCCCACCTCTTCCAGCGCATAATCCCCCCGCAGATGGGCTTTATGCACCTTCTTGCCCTGCTGAGGATCGTCAATCGGGCGCTGCATCAGATCGTCGAGTCCTTTACGCGCCACTTTCGCCGACTGCCAGCGGGAGAGCACGCCTGAAATTTGCGACAGCGGCGCGATGGTCCGTGACGCGAGAATAGAGGTCCCCACCAGCGCACCGGTGGTCATGTCCCCGCTGATAACCAGGTAACACCCCACCAACAGCACCACGGCATACACAATCGACTGCACCTCCTGCGTCCAGGTCAGCAACAGCCCGGTCAGCCAGCGCTGCTTCATGCCGACGTTAGCGGCAACATCATTGGTGTTATTCCACTGATTCTGGAAGCGCTGTTCAGCGCGCATCAGCTTGATGTCTTCAATGCCCTGAACCGCTTCCACCAGCGTGGCGTTACGAATGGCAGACTCGCGCATCCCTTCGCTGGACAGTTTGCCCAGCGGGCGCTGGACCAGCAGGCCCGGGATAAGCAGCAGCGGCACGGCAAGCAGGACAACCAGTACCAGAGGACCGCCAATCATCCACAAAATGAACACAAACAGCAGGAAGAATGGCAGATCGGAGATGGCCGCAATGGTGGTGGACGTGATCAGTTCACGTACCGACTCCAGCTCGCGGATCTGGGCAATAAACGACCCGGTTGACTTAGAGCGCGCCCCGTTTTTAATCCGCAGCGCGTGTGCAAAAACGCGTTCAGAAATACGCAGGTCGGCACGTTTACCCACCACATCCGAAATGTGCACGCGCAGCATGCGCATGATGAATTCGAAAACAATGGCGATCATCACTCCGCCAAACAGGACCCACAGCGTGGCTTCCGATTGCGAGGGCACCACCCTGTCATACACCTGCATGGAAAAGACCATGCCGGAAAGGGCCAGGACGTTAGCGACCAGCGCCACCAGCATAATATCGCTGTAGCGTCGCCAGTCCTTCAGGGCCAGCTGCCAGAACCAGTTTTTCTCATACGGTTTGATGTAATCATCCACCCGGGCATCCGGCGTGGACTCGAGCGGGCGCAGCACCAGCAGTCCTGTCAACCGTGAGCACAGCGCCTCACGCGTCAGCGTCGTCTCCAGGCCGCCGTCACCGCTGAACTGCAGGCTCACGTTGCCCTCGCTGTCCATGCGGTTAATGACCGCGATTTGCCCGCCGGTAAATTCCGCAAGCAGAGGTAAACGCCACGGGTCGAGGGAGACCGCGTCGGCCGCCACCATACGCATCCCTAACCCAAGCTGGCGTGCCATCTCTTCCAGCACCAGCTGGCGTGGAGACTGGCTTTCATGGTTAATCGTGACCCGAACATGCTCTGCCGAGAAGTCCAGCCGATAGTGCTTCGCGATGATGAGCATGCCCTGCAACCAGGGTTCGTACTGTGGATGTGTCTTCATAATGTTGTGAAATCTTTTATCGCTCTTCGTTGTAGCCACGCAAAAGGCCGCGAGGATCGCTCCTCGCGGCATAGTTTTACGCAATTAACAGTTGATGATTTGCCAGCAGCGTAGCCAGATCGGTCTGCACGCCGTTCAGCGTGACCAGCGTTGTGGGTGAGAACTGACCGCCGCTACCGTCCAGGTCAACCTGGATTTCGGTATTGCTGCCGTTCTGCACCACGCGGATGTAATCGGTGATATTCCCCGCACTGCCGTCCAGCGTGGCGACCCCGTTCACATAGCTCGCTGAGCCCGTACCGGTGTAGCCGCTGCCTGAAAGCAGATCGCGCAGGTCAATACGGTCCGTATCCGCCGTGCCTTCCCAGGTGCCTACCGTAAAGCCGTTCACCACATCACTGCCGTTACCGCCTGTGGCATTGGAGGCGTTGATCAACGTGTAGAGCAGCGTATCGTGACCGCCGCTGCCAATATTGAACGTGTCGTTACCGCCACGGCCTTCGAACTGGTTGTTACCGCTGTTGCCGGTAATGACATCATCAAAGTCCGAGCCGTTAATGCCCTCAATGTTCAGCAGGCGTGAGGTACCAAACCCGGTGTCCTGCGCGGTAGAAAGACGCAGATCGACGGTCACGCCGGACGTCGCATTGCGGTAGTCCACCACGTCCATCCCCCCGGTGTTACTCCAGGTGTCGTGATCCGAGTGGGTCGTCCAGCCGCCGGAACCGTTATAGGTATACGTGCCGTCCTCGGCGATAAAGGTATCGTTATACCCGGTACCGGTAAGCGTCCCGCTGTGCCCTCCGGTTGCTGCTTCGGCAGTGAGGACGTAGCCCTCTTTGCCGTTGCCGGCTTCCAGACCGCTCCAGGTGACGTTATCCGACACGCCATTGGTGATTTTCAGGATCTCGGCCGAGTAAGTTTCATTCGGATCCAGACCGTAGAAACTCACCAGTGCAGAGGTATCGTTCGAACCGATACCGGACTGGGCGTTGATGATCTGCGAGGCCACCAGTACGCCCGCCGCGTTATACAGATTGACCGTATTACCGTAGTAGGCGTTGATACCCTCACTGTCGACAATGTGCAGATGCATCGCCGTGCCGTCCGCAACGGTTTTGCTGTTTTGCACCAGCACCACTTTGCCGTTCTGCTGCGACACCAGCAGATCCTGCGCGCCGTCCCAGTTGTAATCCACGGCGGCCACACCGGTGACGTTCGCCAGTCCGGAAGCCAGCTGACTTGATGTCCAGCTTGAACCGTAACCGTTGTTGGTAAACAGGGTTGCGGTCTGCGCTCCGCTGTAGGTACTGAGCTTGATGACGTCCATCTGGCCGTCAGCGTTCCAGTCCACCGCCACCGACAGATACCCTGCTGACGCGTTAGAGGCCTCAACCGCGCTCTTGGTGGTGGACAGTTTCCCGGTACCGTCGTTGTAGTAGATCACCCCGCCGTTGTTGTTGTAGCTGCTGCCCAGGTACAGATCCATGTAGCCATCGCCGTTGAAATCCGCCCACGTCATCGACGCCGCCGTGGTGGTATTCGCCACGTTTGCCACAAACACGTTAGTCAGGTTCTGACCGAGGGATAACGTCCCGTTACCGTTGTTGTTAATCACGGTAAGCGAGTACGCGCCGCTGCGGTTGGTGTGCTGAACCACATCCACGGTGCCGTCGTTATTCAGGTCAACGCCGGAGATTTCACGCATGGTGGTGAATTGTCCCCAGAACCCGGCGCCGCCATAGCTCCCATCCGGCGTGAGCACCCCTTTGTTGTTAATAAGGTAGGTAATGGAGTCCGCACCGGCATCGCCATACGCAAGGTCCAGATACCCGTCACCGGTTTTATCGTAGGCAATGACACCGCCGTACCAGATAGTGGTTCCCATACCCAGTTGGCTGGCGTTGTAAGTGCTGCCATCGTAGGTCCACATCACCTGTGTAGACCCGCCGTAGGTGGTTTCAGTCGCAAAGATGTCCTGCGTGCCGTTACGGTCGAAATCGGCGGCGGTCTGGCTTACGGCAGGGAAGCCACGCGTATTGGTTAGCGCGTTCGCCGCGTAGGTTGAATCATCACTGCTGGAATAGGACTGTCCGTTAGCAATGATATTCCACAGGCCGCTGCTGTTCATGCCGACGGTCATGGTCGAGTTATCGCTGTTACCCGCCGTGGTGGCCCAGCTGGTATTCACCGTGGTGGTGTCAATCACCAGGCTGCCGCTCGCCGTCCCGGTGGTATTGCCGTTACCCGCGCTGCTCTTCACCTGTGCCGTTACGTTATAGCTGGCAACGCTCAGTGCATCGCTGTCCGGGATCTGCAGATACCAGGTGTTGTGATCCGGGTCGACCACCACCGCGCCGCCCGTCTGCGACGTGTAGGTTTTACCGTTCACATTCACCACCAGGTACTCGCCGTTCACCAGATCCGCGGAGACCGTTCCGCTGACAATCGGCGTGGTATCCGATGTTGTCTGCGCGGTAATTGCCGCCGTGGTGGTCGGGATACTGGTATCGACGTTCAGTACAAACCCGTCCGATTCCGTATAGTTACCGGCTTTATCGGTTACCCGCAGGATATACGTATGATTGCCATCGCTCAGGCCGTTATCCTGGAAGGACCAGCTTGCGCTACCGTTCATCGTGACCTGGCCCAGCAGGATCCCGTCACGATAAAGCTGCACAATCTCACCGTCATCCGGCGCGCGGTTCAGCGTTCCGTTGATCAGCGGCGAGCTGTCATCCGTCGCCATCGCGCTGCCAAAGGAGCCCAGACGCTCACCTTCGTCATCGGTATAGCTCACCACGGTTCCCACGGTGGTTGGCGGCGTGGTATCCACCGTCACCACCTGCGATGAGGTTGAGCCCACGTTGCCCGCCTGGTCGATAATCCGCACCTGGTAGGTGTAATCACCGTCAGCCAGATCGCGGGTATCGGTGTAGCTCCAGCGCTGGTTGGTTACCGTTGCATCTGTCCAGGTATTCCCGCCGTCCAGGCTAATCTGCACGCGTTCATCATTGGCCAGCGCGCTGCCAAGCGAGCCGTTGAGCGTAAGCGTGGTGTCCATGGTGATGAAATCAGTGCCGGACTGCCCGGTATCTTCACTGATGCTGTCAATGGTGATGCCGTACTGAGGCGCATGGGTATCAACCGTGACCGTCTGCGACGTGGTAGCCCCGACGTTACCGGCCAGATCGACCACCCGCACCTGATAGTTGTAGCTACCGTCGGACAGGGTACGCGTGTCGTTATAGCTCCACTGTGTGCCATTCACCGTCGCGTTAACCCAAGTGGTGGCGCCATCCATACTGACCTGAACATACTCGCCCGCACCGGGTTGCGCCCCCAGCGTCCCGTTCAGGGTGTATGACGTTGAACTGGTCAGGAAGTCGTTGTTGTCAAAGCCGGTATCCACGGTGATGTTATCCACGGTCACCGTAATCGCCGCATCCGGGGCGACCGTATCGACAGTCACCTGCTGATGGGCACTGGATCCCACGTTACCTGCGGCATCCACCACGCGCACATAATAGTCATAAGTGGCATTACCCAACGTGCGGCCGTCCACGTAGTACCAGCTGTTGCCGGTGACAATCACGTTCTGCCAGGTCACGCCACCGTCGATGCTGATTTGCGCATATTCGCCGTCAGCCAGCGTCGCGCCGAGCGAGCCATGCAGCGTCAGCGAGGTATCATGGGTGATAAAGTCGCTGCTGCTCAGGCCAGTGTCATCGCTGATGCTGTCAATGGCGATGGTTTTACTGGCATCGGGTGCCACGGTATCAATGGTGACCACCTGGCTGGTGGTGGCGCTGATATTGCCCGCATCGTCAATCACGCGAAGCTGATAGTTATAATCGCCGTCCGCCAGCGTGCGGGTATCAACCCAGGTCCAGCTCAGTCCGCTGACGCTGACATCCGTCCAGGTTACGCCGCCGTCGAGGCTGATCTGCGCGTGATCGCCACTCCCCAGCGCCGCACCGAGCGTCCCTTTCAGGCTGATATGGTTATCGCTGGTGATAAAGTCGCTGCCAGACAAACCGGTATCCTGACTGACGGAATCGATCGTAATGGTCGTCGCCGCAGGCGCGGTGAGATCCACCACCACGTTCTGGCTGTCCGTTGCCCCTACGTTACCCGCGTTATCAATCACGCGGACCTGGTACTGATACGTACCGTCCGTCAGGGTGCGGCCATCGGTGTAGCGCCAGGTGGTGCCCGTGACGGCCAGGTCAATCCAGCTCGCCCCGCCGTCCACGCTGATCTGCGCTTTCTCGTTATTGCCGAGCTGCGCGGTCAATGAACCGTTAACAATAATCTGGCTGTCGTTGGTGATGAAATCACTCGCGCTCAGCCCGGTATCGTTTTGCAGGGCGTCGATACTGATCCCCATTGACGGCGCGGTCAGATCCACGGTCACGGTGTGATCGTCGCTGGCAGTGTTACCGATGGTGTTACTCACCTGGGCATGGATCACATACGATCCTCCGTCTGCCAGCGCGGTCACGTCTGCACTGCCTACGGTGTAGTTCCAGCTACCGTCAGCCTGAACGGTTGTGGTGTAGGTTTTGCCGTTCAGGGTGATGGTCACCGTCTGGCCCGCAGGCGCGTCGGTGGTACCACTGACCACCAGAGGGATACCATGTTCAGCGGCGCTGACGATATCGTCCTGCGCAAAGGTATGGATAGTTATGGTCGGAACATCACCGTTCAGCGTCACGTCGTGCGTCGCGCTGCCCGGGTTACCGGCCTTATCGTTCACCGTCGCCGTTAGGGTGTAATTCCCGTCGCTCAGGCCGAGGAAATCATGCCCCGGCACAAAGACCGACCATGAGCCGTCCGCCCCCACGGTCGCCTGATAGTTGTGATCGTTGAAGGAAACCGTCACCCTCTGGCCCTGTTCCGCCGTGGTGGTGCCGCTGATGGTCTGGCCTGCCAGCTGCTCAGCGTTATTGACAATATCGTCATCCGCCACAGTGCCGATGGTTACGGTTGGCGCCACGGTATCCACCGTCAGGGTGTGAGTGGTCTGTCCGCTGTTACCCGCTTTATCGTTGACTGAAGCGGTCAGCGTCAGCGCCCCTTCATTCAGGGCCGCCAGGTCGGCGGCCGGCACATCCAGCGTCCACGTACCATCGCTCGCCACCGTTGCGCTGTAGGTTTTCCCCCCCAACTTTACGGTAACGGTCTGCCCGGCTTCCGCGCTGGTAGAACCGTGCACGGTCAGCGGCTGCTGTGCTTCTGCTGCATTTAACACGTCGTCGCCAGAGAGCGTATTCACACCGATCACCGGCGCGGTGGTATCCACGCTGATGCTGTGCGTTGCCGACGCGCTGTTGCCCGCGCTGTCCTGGGCAGCAACGGAGACAGGATAATGTCCGCCATCGGTCAGTGCGCCCACATCAGCAGCCGGCACGGTAGTCGTCCAGGAGCCGTCACTCTGAATGGTGGCGGTGTAGCTTTTACCGTTCAGGGTTACCGTGACCTGCGTCCCGCTGGCAAACTGCGCGCTCGAGCCGTTAATCACCAGTGAGGAGCCTGCTTCTGCCGCGTTGATCACGTCGTCGCCGGCAATGGTATTCACGGTCAGCGCCACCGAGGCCGTGTTGACCACCACATCATGGGTCTTCGTGCTGCTGTTGCCCGCACTGTCGGTAATGGTTGCACTGAGGGTCGCGGTGCCGTCAGCCAGCGAGGAAATGACGCTGGCCGGTACGCCCACACTCCAGTTGCCGCTCGCATCCACGGTTGTCGTGTACTGATGAGACCCGACGGTAATCACCAGCCTGTCGCCGACGTTTGCACCGATTGCACTACCGCTGACGATCTGCGCCTGCGCATGCTCCACGCTGTTGATCACATCATCAACGGCGACCGCGTTAAAGCTGATAACCGGTGGCGTGGTGTCAAGGGTAATGGCTTTAGCCGCACTGCCTGGGTTACCGGCCGCATCGCTCACGCTAACCTGTACGGTGTAGCCGTTGTCGGCCATCGCAGTCAGGTCGGCCCCGGGCACATTCACACTCCACGTGCCGCCTGCCTGAACCTGCGCGGTGTACTGCTTATCGCCGAGCGTTACGGTGACCGTCTGACCCGCTTCTGCCGTGGTGGTGCCGGTGATGGCCACACCTGCAGACGCTTCGCTGGCGTTGATCACATTGTCGCCGGCAACTGTATCAATTGTCACGCCAGGCGCGGTCGCATCGACGCTGTATTCGCGCCCTGCTGAGGCGCTGTTGCCGTTCACGTTGGTGACGCTCACCTGTACGCTGGCATCGCCCTCTTTCAGACCGGCCAGGTCAGCAGACGGTACCGTCGCCGTCCAGTTACCGCTGGCATCAACGGTGGCCGTGTAGTGCTTGCCGCCAAAGGTGATGCTGACGGTCTGGTTGGCTTCCACGTTGCTGGTGGTGCCGGAAAGCAGCAGATCTGCCCCTTTCTCCGCCGCGTTAATCACATCGTCAACGGCAATGGTATCAATGCTGATGGCGACGGCCGCCAGATCAACAGTGACGTCATGGCTGATGGTCACCGGATTGCCCGTGGTGCTTTGGCCTGCAACGGTAACGGTTACCGTTCCTGCCGGCAGCGCGCTTACATCCGTCGCCGGAATAGCCGCGTTCCAGGTCCCGTCAGCCAGTACGGACGCCGCATAGGTTTTGCCGTTCACCGTTACCGTAAGCATGGTCCCCGCTGCCAGCCCATCGCTGGAGCCGCTGACAATCAGGTTCTGACCATGCTCAATGCTGTTGATCACATCGTCGCCTGCCACGGTATCGACACGCAGCCCCGGCAGGCTGGCATCGATGGAGATATCACGCTCGCCGGAACCGGTATTGCCGTGCCCGTTGGTAACCGTTGCGGTGACGGTCAGGTCGCCATTACCCAGCGCGGTCAGCACGGACTGCGGGACGTCAACCGACCAGCTCAGATCGCTCTGTACCGTTGTGGTGTAGGTATTGCCACCGACAGAGACCGTCACGGTGTTACCCGCTTCGGCGTTCACCACTTTCCCGCCGATCGTCTGGCCTGCCGCCACTTCCGCTGCATTGATGACGTTGTCACCGGCCACGGTGTTGATGGTGACGGTCGGCAGCGCGGTGTCGACCTGCAGGTTCGCCGTATTGCTGACGCTGTTCCCCACGGTGTTCGTCGCGGTTGCGCTCAGGGTGTAGTTCGCCTCACCCAGCGCGGTCAGATCCGCTGCCGGTACCGTCAGGCTCCAGCCGCCGTCCGCCGCGGTTGTTGCGGTGTACTGTTTGCCGTTCAGGGTCACGGTGACCAGGGTACCTTCCGCAAGGTTGGCGCTGGTACCGCTGACGCTCAGATCCTGACCTTTCTCCACCGCGTTCAGCACATTGTCGCCGCTCAGGGTACTGAAGCCCACGGAAGGCAGTCCGGTATCGACGGCCACGTTATGGGTGCCGGATCCGGTATTGCCCGCGGCATCGGTGACGCTGACGCTGACCGTCACGGTGCCATCCTGCAGCGCGGAAATCACGTTCGCCGGAACGCCCACGCTCCAGTTGCCCGCGGCGTCCAGCACGGTGGTGTAGGTCTGGCTGCCAAGGGTCACGGTGACTTTATCGCCCGCCGCCGCGCCGGTGGCAGAGCCGCTGACGATCTGTGCCTGCGCATGCTCAGCCACGTTAATCACGTCGTCGCCCGCCACGGTGTTGATGGTCACGACCGGCACCGTCACGTCGACAGCCAGGTTGTGAGCCACCGAGGCCGGGTTACCCGCCTTGTCACTGACGGCGGCCGTCACGGTCACGCTGCCGTCCGTGAGCGCAGCCAGGTCGGCTGCCGGAACGTCCAGCGTCCAGTTGCCGTCTGCCCCCACGGTGGTGGTGTAGTGCTTCCCGTTCAGGCTCACGGTGACCGTCTGGCCCGCTTCGGCGGTGCTGGTACCGGACACCGTCAGGTCAGCTTTCGCTTCGGTCGCATTCAGGATGTCGTCAGCCGCCAGGGTGTTAATCGTTACGGACGGCGCGGTGGTGTCCACGCTGTACTCGCGGCCCGCAGACGCGCTGTTGCCGTTGACGTTGGTGACGCTCACCTGCACGCTGGCATCGCCCTCTTTCAGACCGGTCAGGTCGGCAGACGGTACGGTATAAGTCCAGTTACCACTGGCATCGACAGTGGTGGTATAGATTTTACCGCCCATGGCGAGGGTGACGGTCTGTCCGGCTTCCACGTTGGTGGTCGCACCTGACAGCACCAGATCGGTCCCTTTTTCCGCCGCGTTAATCACGTCATCGGTAGCGATGGCGTTAATGCTGATCGCCACGGTCGCCAGATCCACCGTCACGTCGTGGCTGATGGTCATCGGGTTGCCCGTCGGGCTATCGCCGGTAACGGTAATTTTCACAGTGCCTTCCGGCCACGCGCTGGCGTCTGCGGCCGGCACGGCTGCGTTCCAGGTCCCGTCCGCCAGTACGGACGCCGCATAGGTTTTGCCGTTCACGGTGACGGTCAGTGCCGTGCCCGCTGCCAGCCCATCGCTGGAGCCGCTGACAATCAGGTTCTGACCATGCTCGATGCTGTTAATCACATCGTCACCTGCCACGGTATCGACACGCAGGCCCGGCAGGCTGGCGTCAATGGTGATATCGCGTTCGCTGGAACCGGTATTGCCGTGCCCGTTGGTGACGGTGGCCGTCACGCTCAGTCCGCCGTTACCCAGCGCTGTCAGCACCTCTGAAGGCACGTTGACGGACCAGGTCAGGTCATCCTGCACCGTCGCCGTCCAGCTGTTACCGCCCATCGTAACGGTGACGGTATTGCCCGCTTCCGCGTGGGCCACGGTACCGCTCAGGGTTTGCCCGGCAGCCACTTCCGCCGCATTGATGACGTTGTCACCGGCCACGGTGTTGATGATGACGGTCGGCATCGCGGTATCGACCTGCAGGTTCGCCGTATTGCTGACGCTGTTCCCCACGGTGTTCGTCGCGGTTGCGCTCAGGGTGTAGTTCGCCTCACCCAGCGCGGCCAGATCCGCTGCCGGTACCGTCAGGCTCCAGCCGCCGTCCGCCGCGGTTGTTGCGGTGTACTGTTTGCCGTTCAGGGTCACGGTGACCAGGGTGCCTTCCGCAAGGTTAGCGCTGGTACCGCTGACGCTCAGATCCTGACCTTTCTCCACCGCGTTCAGCACGTTGTCGCCGCTGAGGGTATCGAAGCCCACGGAAGGCAGCCCGGTATCGACGGTCACGTTATGGGTGCCGGATCCGGTATTGCCCGCGGCATCGGTGACGCTGACGCTGACCGTCACGGTGCCGTCGCTGAGGCCAGAAATCACGTTCGCCGGAACGCCCACGCTCCAGTTACCCGCGGCGTCCAGCACGGTGGTGTAGGTCTGGCCGCCAACGGTCACGGTGACTTTATCGCCCGCCGCCGCACCAGTGGCGGAGCCGCTGACGATCTGTGCCTGCGCATGCTCAGCCACGTTAATCACGTCGTCGCCCGCCACGGTGTTGATGGTCACGACCGGCACCGTCACGTCGACAGCCAGGTTGTGAGCCACCGAGGCCGGGTTACCCGCCTTGTCACTGACGGCGGCCGTCACGGTCACGCTGCCGTCCGTGAGCGCAGCCAGGTCGGCTGCCGGAACGTCCAGCGTCCAGTTGCCGTCTGCCCCCACGGTGGTGGTGTAGTGCTTCCCGTTCAGGCTCACGGTGACCGTCTGGCCCGCTTCGGCGGTGCTGGTACCGGACACCGTCAGGTCAGCTTTCGCTTCGGTCGCATTCAGGATGTCGTCAGCCGCCAGGGTGTTAATCGTTACGGACGGCGCGGTGGTGTCCACGCTGTACTCGCGACCCGCAGACGCGCTGTTGCCGTTGACGTTGGTGACGCTCACCTGCACGCTGGCATCGCCCTCTTTCAGGCCGGCCAGGTCTGCAGACGGCACCGTCGCCGTCCATTTGCCGTCAGCATCCACCGACGCCGTATAGGTTTTACCGCCGAAGAGGATGCTAACGGTCTGATTCTCCTCCACGTTGGAGGTGGTGCCAGAGAGCACCAGGTCCGCGCCCTTCTCAGCCGCGTTAATCACATCATCCGTGGCAATGGCGTCAATCCCGATGGCGACCGCCGCAAGGTCCACCGTCACATTGTGGGTAATGGACACCGGCGTACCGGCGCTGTTCTGCCCCTCAACGGTGACCGCTACCGTGCCTGCCGCCAGCGCGCCAACATCGGCCGCCGGAATAGCCGCACTCCAGGTGCCGTCAGCCAGCACGGTGGCCGGATAGGTTTTATTATTTACCGTTACGGTCAGTGCGGTTCCTGTCGCCAGTCCTTCGCTGGTGCCGGTCACGATCAGGTTCTGACCATGCTCGATGCTGTTGATCACATCGTCACCCGCCACGGTATCCACACGCAGGCCCGGCAGGCTGGCGTCGATGGTGATATCGCGCTCGCCGGAGCCGCTGTTGCCCACGCCGTTAGTCACGCTGGCGGTGACGGTCAGTTCGCCGTTACCCAGTGCGGTTAATACGGACTCCGGTACGTTGACGGACCAGGTCAGGTCATCCTGCACCGTTGCGGTCAGGGTGTTACCGCCGAGGGTCACGGTGACGGTGTTGCCCGCTTCGGCGTTCACCACGGTACCGCTGAGAGTCTGGCCGGTCGCCAGCTCCGCGGTATTGATAATATCGTCGCCAGCCACGGTGTTGATGGTGACACCCGGCAGGACAGACTCCACGTTCACGGTGTGAGTCACGCTGGTACTGTTGCCAACAGCATCGGTTGCAGACGCGGTGAGGGTGTAGATCGCTTCACCCAGTGCGCCGACCTGATCCGCCGGAACGGTAGCCGTCCACAGCCCGTTATCATCCACCGTCGCGCTGTAGGCTTTGCCGTTCAGCATCACGGTGACGATCGCGCCCGCCGCCAGACCTGACGCGGTGCCGGTGAGGGTGAGATCCTGCGTTTTCTCGGTGCTATTGATGACATCGTCGTCTGAAACGGTGTCAATGGTCAGCACCGGAGCGGTAAGGTTGACGGCCACGTCGTGCGTCGCACTGTTGCTGTTGCCCGCTTTATCGGTCAGGGTCGCGGTGATGGTGTGATCCCCGGCGGCCAGAGCATTGACGTCGGCCGCAGGCACTCCCACGCTCCAGTTGCCCGCAGCATCCAGCGTGGCGGTGTAAGATTTATTATTGATGCTGACGGTGACCACATCACCCGCTGCCGCGCCGGTGACAGACCCGGTGACAATCAACGCCTGCGCGTGCTCAACGCTGTTGATGACGTCGTCATCCGAAACGGTGTGAATGGTCAACTGCGGCACCGTGGTATCCACCAGCACGTCACGATCCACCGAGGCCGGGTTACCCGCTTTGTCGGATACCGCCGCGGTGATGGTGTAGTTTCCGTCGATAATGCCGCTCAGGTCGGTTGACGGTACGCTCAGGCTCCAGCTGCCATCCGCCTGCACGGTGGTGGTGTAATCCTTGCCGTTCAGCGTAACGGTCACGGTCTGACCCGCTTCCGCGTTCGTGATGCCGTTAACCACCAAATCCTGCTGCGCTTCAGACGCATTAATGATGTTGTTGTCGCTGACAATGTCGATAATGACCGTCGGCGCGGTCGTATCCACGCTGTATTCACGGCCCGCTGACGCGCTGTTGCCGTTCACGTTGGTGACGCTCACCTGCACGCTGGCATCGCCCTCCTTCAGGCTGCCTAAATCAGCAGAAGGCACGGTAGCGGTCCAGTTACCGCTGGCATCCACGGTCGCGGTGTAAGACTTGCCGCCGAAGGTGATATACACGGTCTGGTTAGCTTCGACATGGGTGGTGGTACCCGACAGGACCAGATCAGTGCCTTTTTCCGCCGCGTTGATCACGTCGTCGGTGGCAATCGCGTTGACGCTGATCGCCACCGCGGCCAGATCGACCGTGACGTCATGCGCGATCGTCACCGGGTTTCCTGCGGTGCTCTGACCCTCAACGGTTACCGTCACCTTGCCTGCGTTCAGCGCGCTGACGTCGGCGGCCGGGATCGCTGCCGTCCAGGTTCCGTCGGCCAGAACCGTCGCCGCATAGGTTTTACCATTGACGGTCACCGTCAACGCAGAGCCGGTTTTCAGCCCATCACTGGAGCCGCTAATAATCAGGTTTTGACCATGCTCGATGCTGTTAATCACATCGTCGCCCGCCACGGTATCGACCCGCAGACCCGGCAGGTTGGCATCAATGGTGATGTCGCGGCTGCCGGAGCCGGTATTGCCGTGACCGTTAGTGACGCTTGCCGTCACGGTCAAATCGCCGTTGCCAATGGCCTTTAAGACTTCAGGCGGCACATTGACCGACCAGCTCAGATCATCCTCGACGGTGGCGGTCCAGGTGTTGCCCCCCATTGAAATCGTGACAGTGTCACCGATTGCGGCACCGCTGACTTTTCCGCTCAGGGTCTGTCCCGCAGTCACTTCCGCCGCATTGATGACATCATCAATGGCGACAGCGTTAATGGTCACCACCGGTAGCGCACTGTCGACAAGTGCCTGATGGCTGGTGCTCGCGCTGTTGCCTGCGGTATCGGTCACGCTCGCGGTAACGGTGTAGTTCGCTTCGCCCAGCGCCGAGACGTTTGCTGCCGGTACCGTCACGCTCCAGTTGCCACTGGCGTCAGTCGTGGCCGTGTAGTTAATGCCATTCAGGGTCACGACGATCGTGGTGCCGTCCGGCTGGTTGCTGGTGCCGGAGAGTTGCAGATCTTCGCCTTTCTCGATGGCATTGATCACATCATCGCCCGCAACGGTATTGATAGCGATAACCGGTGCGGTCAGGGAAACCGCAATCTCATGCGTCTGCGTGGTGCTGTTGCCCGCTTTGTCGGTGAGGGTCGCAGACATCGTATGGTCGCCATTGCCCAGCGCGCCCGCGTCAGCCGCCGGAATACCCATACTCCAGTTGCCGGACGCGTCCAGCATTGCGCTGTAATTTTTACCGTTCAGCGTCACGGTGATCACGTCGCCTGCCTGTGCCCCGGTGACTGTGCCAGAAACGATCAGCGCCTGATCGTGTTCAGCAATATTCAGAATGTCATCACCGGCAACGGTGTTGAAGGTGATCTGCGGCACGGTAGTGTCCACCAGCACAGACGCATCCGTGCTGGCCGGGTTACCGGCTTTATCCGACACGGCCGCCGTAACGACGGCAGTGCCGTCGGTGATACCGGCCAGATCGGCTGCCGGCACGTCAAGCGTCCAGCTGCCGTCAGCCTGTACCTGTGCGGTGTATTGATTGCCATTAAAGGTCACCGTGACCGTCTGCCCCGCTTCGGCAGTCGAGGTGCCGCTCAGGGTGAGATCCTGTGCCGCCTCTGCCGCATTGAGCATGTTGTCGTGACTGACCGTATTGATGGTGACCGTCGGCGCAGTGGTATCGACGCTGAATTCGTGTGACGAAGACGCCGGGTTGCCATTCACGTTGCTCACGCTCACCTGAACGCGGGCATCGCCCTCTTTCAGGCCGCTTACATCCGCAGCCGGAACGGTGTAAGCCCAGTTGCCATTCGCATCCACGGTGGTGGTGTAGCTTTTGCCGCCAAAGGTGACCGTCACCGTCTGACCGGCTTCGACCCCAGACGTGGTGCCGGAGAGCGCCAGATCGTGTCCCTTCTCCGCCGCATTCAGCACGTTATCAGGGGTCACGCTGTTAACGCTTATCGCGACCGGGGCGAGATCGACATCCACCACGGTCCCGATATTCACCGGGTTGGCGGAAGCATCCTGTGCGCGGGCTGTAATGTCGAGAGGACCGTCCGCCCACTGGCTGACATCCGCCGCAGGCACAGCCGCTTTCCAGGTTCCGTCGGCCAGGACCGTGGCGACGTACTCAATGTTGTTAATGGTCACGGTAACGGTGCTGCCCGCTGCAAGATCGGTGCTGGTACCGGAAACAATCAGGTTCTGCCCGTGCTCGATGATATTGATAACATCGTCGCCCGCCACGGTATCAATACGCAGACCAGGCAACTGGGCGTCGATGGTGAAGTCCAGCGCGGCAGAACCGGTGTTTCCGTGCGCATTCGTCACGCTGGCCGTAACCGTCAACTCACCGTTACCGAGCGCGGTTAACTGGCTCTGGGTTAACGGCAGGCTCCAGGTAAGATCGTCCTGCACCGCAACGGTATACGTCTGGCCGCCCAGGGTAAGGGTGACAATGTCGCCTGCCGCCGCGTTGGCGACTTTCCCCGTCAGGGTCTGGCCTGCCGCCAGTTCCGCCGCGTTGATGATGTTATCGCCCGCCAGCGTGTTGAGCGTGACCACCGGCAGCGAGCTGTCTACCAGCACATCGTGCGTGGCCGACGCGCTGTTACCCACACTGTCCGTGACGCTCGCCGTCACCGTATAGTGCGCCTCGCCCAGCGCGCTTACTGCGGAGGCCGGTACGGTAACACGCCAGTTACCGCTGGCATCCGTAATGGCGGTGTAGTGAATGCCATTCAGGGCCACGGTGATCGAGGTGCCTTCTGGCTGGTTGCTGGTCCCGGAAAGCAGCAGATTTTCGCCTTTTTCGGTGGCGTTAATCACGTCGTCCGCCGCCAGAGTGTGAATACCTATCTGCGGCGTCACGGTATTAACCACCACCTCCAGCGTGCTGCTGCCGGTGTTGCCAGATTGATCGGTCACAGAGACCGTTATCGTCCAGGTTCCGTCCGCCAGGCCCTGTACCACAGACGCAGGCAGGCCGAGGCTCCAGTTGCCCGCCGCATCCACCACGGTGGTGTAATCCACGTTATTGATGGTCACCGTGACCCAATCACCCGCTGCCGCTCCGGTCACGGAGCCGCTGAGGACCTGCGCCTGGGTATGGGCAAGCTGGTTTATGGTATTGGTATCGGTGACAAAATCGTTAATGGTCACCTGCGGTACGGTGGCATCCACCAGCCCGACGCGATCCGTGCTGCTGCTGTTACCTGCCACATCGCTCACGGTTGCCGTTACCGTGACGGTGCCATCGGCCAGTGCGCCGACGTCCGCAGCAGGTACTGTCAGTTGCCAGCTACCGTCATGTTGAACGGTGGTCTGGTAGGTTTTACCGTTCAGCGCGACGGTGACCGTCTGGCCCGCTTCCGCCGTGCTGCTACCGCTTAACACGATATCCTGCTGCGCTTCGGCAGCACTGATGATGTTGTCATCGGTCAGATTATTGATCGTGATGTCCGGAGGCAGCGTATCGGCCGTCACCACGCGCGACGCATCGGCGCTGTTGCCGTTAACGTTCGTCACGCTGACGCTCACCTGCGCGCGGCCGTCAATCAACGTTTCCATGGCGCTGGCCGGTACGGTCAGGCTCCAGGAGCCATCCTGCTGTACCTGCGCGGTATAGGTCCGATCGGCGAATTTCACCACCACAGTCTGCCCGGCTTCCACGCCCTGCGTCTGGCCAGAGAGCGTGAGATCGCTGCCTTTTTCCGCCGCGTTCAGCCGGTCATCACCGGAGATGACATCAACAGTCACCGCCACGGCGTTCAGGTCGAGTTCGATCGGATGTTCAGCGGCAACGGCATTGCCCCACGCATCTTCTGCACTGACGTGCACCGCGATATGGCCCGGCGTCCAGGACTGGAGGTCGCTCGCCGGGACACCAATCTGCCAGCCACCGGTGGCGTTGACCACGGTGACATAGTCGACGTTATTGATGGTGACGGTGATCTGCGTGCCTGCGGCCAGATGGCTGCTGGAGCCGGTCACGGTAAGATCCTGATGCTGCTCAATGGCATTGATCACGTCATCACCGGAAAGGGTGTTGACGCGCAGACCCGGCAGCGCCGCGTTGATATTGATATCGCGCTCGCCGCTGCCCGTATTGCCGTGGCTGTTGGTGACTGACGCGGTAATGGTCAGGTCGCCGTCGCCGAATGCCCTGAGATCCGCAGACGGGATAGTGAGGTTCCAGGTCAGATCGCTACCCACGGTGGCGCTGTAATGCTTGCCGCCAACGGAAACAGACACCGTATCCCCTGCCGCTGCACCCGTGACACGACCGCTGATCGTTTGATCGGCGGCCACTTCGGCGTTATTCACCCGGTTGTCGCCGGCAAAGGTATTGATGACCACCTGTGGCAACACGGCATCAACCAGCAGTGTGGCCTCCGCTGAGCCGCTGTTGCCCACGCTGTCGGTACCGCTGACGCTGACGGTGTACAGCGTGTTCGCCAGTTGCAGGACGTCGGAAACCGGTACCTGAACTGACCAGCTCCCGTTCTCGACAACGGTTTGATAATTGACGTTGTTCAGCGTCACGGTGATGGCGCTGCCGTCTGGCAGCGTGCTGGTGCCGGTCAGACTCAGCGGCTGCATAGCCTCCTGAGCATTGAGAACGTTATCCTGGCTGATGGCATGAACGGTAAATTCCGGTGGGTTACCGCTCAGCGTAATGCCGTGTGTGGCGCTGCCGGTATTGCCCGCGGCATCGGTAACGGAAACCGTAATGTTGTGGTTGCCTTCTCCCAGCAAGCCCACCACAGACGCAGGCACACCCACGCTCCAGCTGCCGTCCGCCTGCACCACACCGGTGAAGGTCTGACCGCCAACGGTTACGCTCACGACATCCCCTGCTGCAGCGCCGCTCGCCGTACCGGAAATAATCTGCGCCTGGCCCTGCTCGCTGGTATTGAGGATATTGTCGTCAGCAACGGTGTTAATCGTCACGACCGGGGCGGCGGTATCCACGGTGAAATCGACGGTCGTGGAAGATCCGTTCCCCGCTTTATCGCTGACGTTCACCGTTAGCGTATGGTCGCCATTCGCCAGCGATTGCACCTCGCTGGCGGGAAGCGTAACGGACCACGTGCCGTTGCTCCCCACCGTGGCGGTATGATTTTTCCCGTTGAGCGTTACCGTCACAATCTGGCCGGCTTCCGCATCGGTTTTACCGGTGAGCGTCAGCGCCTGGTTGTGCTCAGCCGCGTTGATGACGTTGTCCTGCGCAATCGTATCAACAGAAAGCGCTGGCGCGTTGGTATCCACACCTATCGTCTGGCTGCCGCTCACGGTATTGCCCGCGGCGTCTTTACCGCTGACGTTCACCGTCCAGGTGCCGTCACCCAGCGCCTGCGCATCCGCGGCAGGCACGTTCACGCTCCATGCGCCGCCGGCCCCCACTTCCGCCGTGTAGGTTTTGCCGTTCAGCGTGACGGTAAGCCCGGTTCCCTGCGCCAGATTTTTGCTGGTGCCGGACAGCGTAAAGCCAGCGGAGTGTTCGCTGGCATTGATCACGTTGTCACCGGCCGTTGTCCCCAGCGTGATGCTGGCGTCAGCGGTAGAGATTGTGACGGTAATGCTGCCCGCCTGCGTCGTTTTGCTCCCGTCGATTTGCACGACAGACCAGGTATGTTCGCCGTCAGCCTGAGTCGGGAGTTTTACGGTCCAGGTACCCTCTTTCCCGACCATGGTGCTGGCAATGGTGCTTCCGCTGCTGTCTTTAACCTGAATGGTCGCGCCCGGCTGCCCGGTACCGCTAAAGGTTGGGGTGTTGTCGTCCGTGATCGCTTTTCCACTCAGCACACCCTGCTTATCACCCGCGTTGTCCGTCAGCAAAAAGGTCGGCGTCGCGCTTTCAACATCTTTGGTGTTGTCGATGACTTTGGTTTTGGTTTCGCCGTCACCCCCGTGCGCCAGCAGTGCGCCAATGGCACCGCCGCCCAACGCAGCGCCTGCAATCCATCCCCATGGCGCGTCATTGAGAACGCTTCCCTGCTCAAGGAAAGGCTCAATGCTGGCAACCGGCGTAGCCTGCGCGGTTAACTCGGTAACAGCAACGCCAGACGCTTCCCCGGCATCGGCAAAAGAAATATGCGTCAGTTCCTGCTGATCGTTGAAGACCAGTTCTGATTGATTATGGGTCTGTGGATCTTCAACAAAATAGTTATTGCAGCGAATAACGCTGCCGTCTTTCATATAAATAAGCAGGTCTTTACCCTGGCGAACATAACGCACAACATCCTGAGCAGAACCCTGAATTTCAATCACACTTGGCGAAGAAATAGAAACCGACAAATTACCCTCACCGGTTAATTTCGTTTTCTCGGCCGTTTTGCGAATGATGACATCAACAATTTTTACGTTACTCATTTTCCTCTCCTTGCAGGTGTCCGGATTCCTGTGGATATGTCCACCAAATGGATGTAGCTATCCCTGGGAAAAAGCACCCATTATTTTCTTACTTATTTCGCACAAAAAGACGCGTGTTTTTTAACTCAAATCAGGTAATTTTGCGGCAGCGTTTTTCTCTATTCCGATCAGCGGCATCAAATTATCAACGGCAGATGCGTAATTAATCGCCGAACTCCAGCCATCATATTCAGCCATTATTTTGGCTGAGGTGGCTTGCCAGACATCCTGTTCAACGCTGAGCAAATCGTTAATGCTCCGCTTGCTCAGGGTATATTCATTTCTGTAAACATCCCGGGCGCGTAACGCGCTTTCCAGCTGCAGCTTCCCCGCCTGCATTCTCCCCTGCGCGCCGGTCCAGTCAGCCTGCGCGACAGAGGCTTTTTGCAGGACATCGAACCGCGCCTGGTCAACCTGAGACGATGCCATGGCCCTTGCCCCTTCGGCCTGGCGAACGCGGGCTGAAACGGCCCCCCCCTGGTATAGCGGTGCGTCAATATTGAGCTGAATCTGGTCATCCCAGTAAGAACGGTTGTCGGACTCGTAGCGGGTGCGGCCTCCTTTCAGGCTTAACGTCGGCCAGTGCTGAGACTTTGCCGTTGCCACGCCATACTGAGCTGAACGCTCCATATTCTGCGCGGCCATGACCGCGGGAATGGACGAGTAATCAATGCGATTAAGCGAGTCTTGCTCAACGGCAAGCTTCGCCGGTACAGGTGAATAGCGCTCGGCCTCCATGCCAGTCAACACCGCAAGCCGTGCGCGGGCGCTGTTTAACGCTGCGTTATACTGCTCGACCGTGGCCTGCATACCGGCAATGCGCGTGCGCGTCTGAAGCTCGTCAGAGGTTGAGCTGACGCCTGCGTCGGCGCGGAGCTTGGCCAGTTGTTCAACGTTTTTGAGCGCCTGAACGTTCTCTTTGGCGGCCTGTAACAGGTCGGAATAGCGTTTAACTTCTACGTAGCTGAGCGCCGTTTTTTCCGCCACCGCAGACAAGGTGCTCATCAACTGGTAACGATAGCTATCGCGCTGCGCCGTGGACTGGTCGATGCTGTTGTTGGTCTTGCCAAAATCGTATACCAGCTGCGTCAGACTCAATCCCCAGGCCGCAGAATTGCGCAGCGAGCCGCTGGAATCGGTGGTCTGGCTATGGCCGGTGCTACCGTTTAACGATATTTGTGGCATCCAGCCGCTGCGTGCTTCATCTATTTGTGCCTGACCTATTCCCAGTTGCGCGGCCTGCTGGCTAATCGACGGATCGCGATCGATGGCAAAAAGAATACTCTCTTTTAATGTTGTCGCGGCAATCGGAGCAATCCCCACCTGGCGGCTATTCGCAGAGGCCGTATTAAAGGCCAACGAAATTAATGCCAGGGCGACTGGAAATCTCAGCAACATATTATTTCGCATGATAGTCATTTTTATCTCCCTGACTCTGAATGACGCTTAAATATTTACCCCTAAAGGGGTATAAATAATTCGACAAATATCTTACCTGGGTCCGAATAAATATTGGACAAACGCTCCCCAACCCCATTTCCATTGGAGATGAGAGCCGACCATATTCTTATGACAATAAGAATTTACTTATTTCTTTAACTGGTTTGCAGCATAACAAAATGCGCTATAGGCAACTACACCCACAATGTTAATGTGGTGTTACAGATAAGAAAAAAGATGGGGTTTCTGGACAAAACCTTAAAAAGGGGCTTTCAAATGAAACAAATAAAGTCTTTGTTATTTAAGTAAAATTTTAGAATCGCCGGATGCACATTTTTGCGTTAATTTCAGCATGCGTCAGACACAAAGATTTTCAAAGAAATGTCAGTTTAAGTAACCATAATGCCATATACAACATTAATATCTGTGTATATAAATATACACAGAATTTATTGCTATTTATTAATTTCATTAAAGCATTAATGGTTGCATATTGGTATCACAATGGTTATATCCGCCAGTGTGTTTAATAAAACACAACAATAACATTGCTGTTAACATTTGGAATGAATCACTCACACCGTATTAATAACATTTTAATAATAACCAATATGAACAATACCGGACATTGATACTTACTGGCGATCAACACCCTTCCCTCTGCGGCAAAATGCTGTAATATGCAACTTATTGCGACATTTTGCGGGATTCATCCATGCACAAAACGGCCAGACAAAAATATGTGCTTGATATCATTAGTGAGCACGGGCAGGCCAGCATTACGGAACTGGCGGACAAACTGCAGGTCTCAGCGGACACCATCCGCCGGGATCTGACCGATCTCGAGAAACAGGGGCTGGCGCAAAAGAACCACGGCGGGGCAATTGCCCTGAATCTGTCGGCCATGAATCGTCAGGGGCGCAATACACTGCTGCCGGAAACCAAACAACGTCTTGGTAAACAGGTGGCGCAGACTGTTCCGCCAGGTTCGACGCTGTTTCTGGATGCGGGGAGCACGGTAATGGCTGTCGCCTCGTTCCTGAAGGGACCGCTGACAATCATCACCACCTCGCTGGATATCGCGTGGCACTTCAGCGACCGTGACGATATCGAACTGATCCTGCTCGGCGGAAAATGGGATCACAAGCAGCGACTGTTTGCCGGCAGCGCCACCCTCTCCCTGCTGTCACGCTACCGCGCGGATATCGCCATTCTGGGGGCCTGTGCTATCCATGCTGAACTCGGTCTGAGCGCCGGAAAAGAGGCCGATGCCGAGGTCAAACGGGCGATGCTCGCGGCCAGCCATGAGCGCTGGATTGTCGCCGACCATCTGAAACTAAACCGCTGTGAACCGTATCTGGTCAGCGGATTATCCAACATCCAGCACCTCTTTTTAGATCGTCCCTGGCCTGAGCTTGGGGACCCTGGCGCAATGCACATTACGGTTTGCGCGAAATAACGTGGAGAAGGTCATGAGTAAAAAGAAGACAATCAACATTGCGCTGATCGGGTATGGATTTGTAGGCAAGACCTTCCATGCCCCGCTGATCCAGTCCGTGGACGGCCTTAAGCTGGCGGTGGTTTCGTCTCGTGATGAAGAGAAGGTTAAACGCGATCTTCCTGATGTTCAGGTGGTGGCAACCCCGCAAGAAGCAATTCAGCATCCAGATGTCGATCTGGTGGTAATTGCCTCCCCTAATGCCACCCACGCGCCGCTGGCAACGCTTGCCCTGAATTCAGGCAAACATGTGGTCGTGGATAAACCGTTCACGCTCGACATGCAGGAAGCCCGCGACCTGATTGCACTGGCGCAAGAGAAGCAACTGCTGCTCTCCGTCTTCCATAACCGCCGCTGGGACAGCGACTTCCTCGGCATTAAGCAGGTTATTGAGCAAGGAACCCTTGGCAAGGTCAAACACCTTGAGTCGCACATTGACCGTTTCCGCCCGGAAGTGCGCGTGCGCTGGAGAGAGCAAAACGTGCCCGGTAGTGGTCTGTGGTTTGATCTGGGGCCGCACCTGATTGACCAGACGCTGCAGCTCTTTGGACTGCCACAGTCGGTACAGGGCAATATCGCCACGCTGCGTGACGGCGCGGAAATTAACGACTGGGCACACGTGGTCTTAGATTATCCGCAACATAAAGTGATTTTGCACTGCAGCATGCTGGTGGCTGGCGGAACGGCACGTTTTACCGTTCACGGCGATAAAGGCAGCGTGGTGAAAGCCCGAATCGACCAACAGGAAGCGCAGCTGCTGGCGGGCGTGATCCCCGGCAGTGAGGCCTGGGGCGAGGACAGTGACAGCATGGTGTTCTTTGGTGCAAACGGTGAGCCGCAGACCGTTACCACGCCGAAAGGCGATCAGCGTCAGTACTACATCAACGTGCGTGATGCGCTACTCGGAAAAATCACCAATCCGGTTCATCCGGTCGAGGCGCTGGCGGTGATGGCGGTACTGGAAGCGGCCGTGAAATCCTCAGAGACGGGCACCACTCAGGCGCTGGAGTTAACCCCGGAAGAACGCGCTCAACTGCAATAAAACGCTAAAAAAAAGCCCTGCAGACTGCTGCAGGGCTCGCGGTTATGGGTTACTGGCGTTTTTTTGGCATCATGCGCAGGAGGGTGTTGTCTTTCCAGAAATAGTGATGCATCAGCGCCGCCATCGCGTGCAGACCAATCACAACGTACCCCACGTTGGCCAGCGTCTCGTGCCACTCTTTCAGAACGTCGACCAGATCAAAATTCGATTCTGCCGCGTGCGGCATCACCAGACCAAAGGCTAACCAGTCAGTACCGCGGTTATACATCATGACAATACCAATCAGCGGCAACGCGATGAACAGCAGATATACCACCAGATGGCCAAGATGGGACAGTCCGGTCACCATCGGTTTTGGCTTCGGTTCAATCGGCGGTGCGCGGAATTTAAGGCGAACCACTAAACGCGTCACCATCAACACCAGCACAGAGATGCCGCACGAAACGTGGATCATGTTGATTACCGGCCGGGCGGTGCGTGGGAAGAAGCCTTTGAACTCCATCGCGCAGTAGGCGACGATGATTAACAAAAACACCAGCCAGTGGATAGCAATTTGCAGGCTTGTATATTTAGTACGCATGAGATTTCCTGATAAATAACCGATATCGCGCCAACATAATCCCCTTTCCTTAAAAATTCATTAATTTTTCTGTATGGTTTTTCAAATACTTCCCCTCGCATGAAGCTTCTTCAATTGCCGCCCTGTCCGTGATGGTCTAAGCCTGGATGAGTTCAAACTGTCGCAAAGACGCGTTCACAGGAGTACACCATGAGTAAAATTGGCATTAACGGATTTGGACGCATAGGACGCCTTGTCCTGCGTCGCCTTCTTGAAACCCAGGACAGCAACACCGTCGTCGCCATCAACGATCTTACTTCTCCCAAAGTACTGGCTTATCTGCTCAGGCATGATTCCAACTACGGTGGCTTCCCGTGGAGCGTAGATTTCACCGAAGACGCCCTGATTGTTGACGGAAAAACTATCGCCGTGTACGCCGAAAAAGAGGCAAAACATATCCCGTGGAAAGCCGCGGGCGTGGATATCGTCGTGGAATGCACCGGCTTCTACACGTCGGCAGAAAAATCACAGGCACACCTCGAGGCCGGTGCCCAAAAAGTGCTGATCTCTGCCCCTGCCGGTGAGATGAAAACCATCGTGTATAACGTGAATGACGATACCATTGACGCCAGTGATACGATTATCTCCGTTGCTTCCTGTACCACCAACTGCCTCGCCCCACTGGCAAAAGCCCTGCACGATGCGTTTGAAATAAAAGTGGGCACCATGACAACCATTCACGCCTATACCGGCACGCAGGCGCTGGTGGATGGCCCGCGCGGGAAAGATCTTCGCGCCTCACGCGCCGCGGCGGAGAATATCATTCCGCACACCACCGGGGCGGCCAAAGCCATCGGTCTGGTGATTCCGGCCCTCAGCGGCAAGCTGAAAGGCCACGCCCAGCGCGTACCGGTGAAAACCGGTTCAGTGACCGAGCTGGTCTCGATTCTGGGTAAAAAGGTCACCGTTGAGGAGATCAACGCCGCGCTGAAAAAAGCGACGCAGGGGAATAAATCTTTTGGTTATACCGATGAAGAGATTGTTTCGTCTGATGTGATTGGCTCTCACTTTGGTTCTGTCTTTGACGCCACACAGACCGAAGTTTCAGAGGCTGGCGATCTGCAACTGGTGAAAACCGTCGCCTGGTATGACAACGAATACGGTTTCGTCACCCAACTGGTGCGCACGCTGGACAAATTCGCCTCGCTGTAATGCCTGTCCCCTCTCCGCGGAGAGGGGAATACCGCAAACGGCCTCTGCTCAGAGAAGCGACCGGTGGTTCAGGGCATCCGTAAGCACAGGATCCTGCTTTAACCGTGCCCACGCTGCAGTCACCTCGTCGGGGAATTCAACGTGTGCAATAAAATCACGCCCGGCCGGGCCATAGCCGTTCATGTCATCACAGAGTCGCGGAAGCTCGCCTAAAATGAGCGAGAGATAACGCTCTACCGGCCAGAGGCCAGCGCTCTCCCCGCTGAACACCAGCCCGTTTTCGCCATTTTTCAGCACCGGTGTATAGCCCGGGTGGCTGACCCACTGCGGCGAAGCAGACTCGTCACGGCACACGCGGGCAAAGGTTGCCATCGTGCGGCGCTGCATGGTCGGATCCTGCACGACCAGCACGCGCCCGGACGTCTGTTGATGCTGTTTGAGCATGTTCCAGCTAAAACGCGCGTTTTCTCCGCAGTTGGTTGATTGATCGTCAACCCACACGTGCGCATCAGGGATTTGCCAGAACTGGCGGGCAATATCGGCCAGAATACGTGCTTCCGCTCGCCCCGTTACCGGGACAGTGTGATAACGCGAATGCTGAGCGATGGCCGCATACAAAAACGCGGTCGAATGGCCAATCCCTCCGCTAATCAGTAACGGAACGTCGTGTTCAGCGGCAAGACGGCAGGCAGCGTCGATGGTCGGCATCACCGCGTTTCCGGCCAGAATAACCCTGTCAACCGCCGCCACGTCGCGGGTATCGCCCAGATCATCCTGTGCCAGCCACTGGCCGACCGTGTTGATTGCCGCCAGGGTTGACTCCGGCAGAAGGGGAAAATGCGTCTGAACCATGGTGATGTCCTCAGTTGCTCAGGTTCAGATTAACGACTTCAGATCGACAAAACAACGGCCTCCCGGGCCGCTCTTTTTCCTTAACCTGTTCTTCAACATTTGATTAACCTGCGAAAATCATATTCACTTGAATTATCATTTGCGGCAAACGTAGAATCGTTAGCCCACTCATTATTCAATTTTTTCTAAGGTAAAAGACGTTATGCGCCTGCCCGAACGCGACCCTTATGCTCCTCGCGAGTGGCAGCCTCATGAGAAACCCGCCCTGTTGGGTTCGCCCTCCACGCCAGAACACAGCACGCCAAAACGGATTGCCTACGGGGTTGTCGGTCTGCTGGTGTGCCTGACGGGGGCGCTGGGTAATGCGGTGGTCACCGCCAATCTGCAAAATCTGCAGGGAACCTTCGGGGCCTGGTCGACAGAAATCGCCTGGCTCCCGGCGGTGTATGTGATGACCAACATCTCCATCAACCTGCTGCTGGTGAAATTCCGCCAGCAGTATGGTTTGCGCGCCTTCACGGAAGGTTTTCTGGTGCTGTATGTGCTGGTCACCTTTTTCCACCTGTTTGTAAACGATCTCAGCTCCGCGCTGATGGTGCGTGCCGCACACGGGATGGTGGCCGCCGCGCTCAGCTCCCTCGGTATTTACTACCAGATACAGGCCTGGCCCGCGAAACACCGTCTGAAGGCACTGACCATCGGGATTACCGGGTCATCGCTCGCCATCCCCCTCGCCCGCCTCTTTTCGACCGAGCTGCTGCAGCTTGACGAGTGGCGCGGGCTTTACTTCTTTGAGCTCGGGCTGGCGCTCATTTCACTGGCCTGCGTGATAGCGTTGAAATTGCCTCCTGGCGACCGGCGCAAGGTCTTCGAGAAAAAAGACTTCATCACCTTCTTTTTACTGGCCCCGGGGATGGCGCTGCTCTGCGCGGTGCTCTCCTTAGGCCGTCTTTACTGGTGGTTTGAAGCGCCGTGGATCGGCTGGTCGCTGGCATTAGCGCTGGTATTAATCGTGTCTGCGATCGTGTTTGAACATAACCGTTCTAACCCGTTGCTGAATACCCGCTGGTTGTCGAGCGGCAGCATCGTGCGTCTCGGGCTCATTATGCTGCTGATCCGCATCGTGCTGGCGGAGCAAAACACCGGCGTTATCGGCTGGCTGCAGTATGTCGGCCTGCAGAATGAGCAGATGACCCACCTGGCGTGGTCTATTTTTGCCGGTATTGTCTGCGGGATTGTGACCAGCTGTTTGACCATCAAGCCCACAAAACTGGCGTGGCCGATCATTACCTCGCTGGCGCTTATGATTGTTGCCTCCCTGCTGGACAGCCAGTCGAACAACCTGACCCGCCCGGACCAGCTGATGCTAAGCCAGTTCCTGCTGGGCTTCGGCAGCGCCTTCTTCCTCGCGCCCGCCATGCTGGCCGCGATTGGCGGGGTTATCGCCGATCCGCGCAACCTGGTGAGCTTCTCGGTGATGTTTGGCATGAGCCAGAACCTCGGCGGCCTGCTCGGCTCTGCCATCCTGGGGACCTTCCAGACCTGGCGCGAGAAATACCACTCCAGCATGCTGGCCGATCAGCTCACAACCCTGAACCCGCTGGTGAATGACCGTATTCAGGCTTACACCGGGCTGTACCGGAACCTGATTGGCGACAGCTCGCTGCTGGGTACCCAGGCCATCACCCAGCTGCAAACGGTTTCAACGCTTGAGGCAAATATTCTGGCTTATAACGATACTTATTTACTGACGGCGAGCATCGCCGCCGCCACCCTGGTCTGGATTTTATGGCGCTTGCTGCGCCTGCGCCTGACTGCCCGTATGGCCCTGAAGAAGGCAACAGGCAACAAGTAATGAATATGAAGATGATTTCTCTGGAGATGTTATGAGTCAGCAGGATGCCGCTAAAGAGCAGGCCAACACCCGTAAAAATGTCCGTATCGTTTCGGTTTTCACCGCGGCGGCAATCGGTATTGTCGGCGTACTGGTGATCCTCTACGCCTGGCAGCTACCCCCGTTCACCCGCCACTCGCAGTTTACTGATAATGCCTACGTGCGCGGACAGACGACCTTTATCAGCCCGCAGGTTAACGGCTATATCACTGAGGTGAAGGTGCAGGATTTCGACCGGGTCAAAAAGGGCGAGCTGCTGCTGCAGATTGATGACCGTATCTACCGCCAGCGGGTGCATCAGGCCGAAGCGCAGCTGGCGATGAAGATTGCCGCCCTGAACAACAACCTGCAACAGCGCAAAAGCGCCGAAGCGGTGATCGCCAAAAACGAAGCGGCTCTGAAAAATGCCCGCGCCCAGAGTCTGAAATCCCAGGCGGATTTGAAACGCGTAAAGGACCTGACGGCGGATGGTTCACTGTCTATCCGTGAGCGCGACGCCGCGCTGGCAAGCGCAGCCCAGGGCAGCGCCGACATTGACCAGGCGAAAGCCACGCTGGAAATGTCGCGCCAGGATCTGCAAACGGTGATCGTCAATCGCGGCGCGCTGGAGGCGGATGTGGAAAACGCCAAAGCGGCGCTGGAGCTGGCGCAAATTGACCTGCAAAACACGCGCATTGTGGCGCCTCGCGACGGCCAGCTTGGTCAGATCGCCGTTCGTCTGGGCGCTTACGTTACCGCCGGAACCCACCTCACCACCCTCGTGCCGCCTCAGCACTGGGTGATCGCCAATATTAAAGAGACGCAGCTGGCGGAGCTTCGGGTGGGTCAGCCGGTGAAATTCACCGTCGATGCATTAAATGATAAGGCCTATCAGGGCCGCGTGGAGAGCATCTCTCCGGCAACCGGCGTTGAGTTCAGCGCCATCACGCCGGATAACGCCACGGGTAACTTTGTCAAAATTGCCCAGCGTATTCCGGTGCGAATTGAAGTATTGGGTGACCAGGAAGCCTATCAGCTTCTGCGTCCGGGCATGTCGGTGCAGGTGACCATTGATACGCGGGAGGCGAAGCAATGACCCTTCGCCCGATAGCCGTTCTGATGATCATGACCGTGCTGGCCGGTTGCCAGTCGGTCGACGTGAAACCGGCGCAGCCGTCGCTGCACATCCCCACGCAATGGCGAGCAACAGCAGGCCCGGCAAGCCCTGCAGAACAGCTCTGGTGGCGTAATTTCCACGACAATAATCTGAACCGCTATGTGGACCTGGCGCTTAAGAACAACAGCGACGTGCTGATTGCCCGCGAACGGATTAACGAGTATCAGGCACGGGTCTACGCGGCCGACGGCAGCCTGTTTCCGTCGCTGGATGCTGGCGTCACGGGCACCCGCGCGCGGACACAATCTGCTGCCACCGGTCTGCCGATCTACAGCAGCCTGTATAAAGGCAGCCTCACCGCCAGCTATGATGTCGATATCTGGGGCGTAAACCGCAGCACCGCGAATGCGGCTGAAGCCTCGCTGGACGCGCAGAAAGCCGCGGCGGCGGCGGCAGATCTTACCGTGGCATCCTCGGTCGCCTCCGGCTATATCACCCTGCTGTCCCTCGATGAACAGCTTCGCGTCACCCGCTCCACGCTGAAGTCTCGGGAAGAGGCATTCACTCTCGCTAAACGCCAGTTTGAAACGGGCTACAGTTCACGCCTGGAGCTGATGCAGTCCGACTCCGAACTGCGCTCCACGCGGGCGCAGGTTCCCCTGCTGCAGCATCAGATTGCACAGCAGGAGAACGCCCTGAGCCTGCTGCTGGGGAGCAACCCGGGCGAGGTCGCGCGCAGTGAAAACTTCGCGGCCCTGACGCCCCTGACATTGCCCTCGCAACTGCCCTCCTCGCTGCTTAATCGCCGTCCGGATATTGTGCAGGCTGAAAAGCAACTGGTTGCGGCTGATGCCTCGCTGGCTGCCTCAAGCGCCAGCCTGCTGCCGTCGATCAACCTGACCGCAACCGGATCGATACAGGATCGCACGCTCTCCGGCTTACTCGACAACCCGCTGCAGCTCTGGAGCGTCGGCGGCAGCATTCTTGCTCCGCTGCTCAACCGCCAGGCGCTGAACGCACAGGTGGATATTTCGCAGTCCCAGCGCAACCAGGCGCTTTACAGTTATGAAAAAACCGTCCGTAACGCCTTTGCCGAGGTCAATAACAGTCTTGATGCTATCACGCGCTATCAGGAACAACTGACGGAGCTGCTTGCCCAACAAGATGTGGCGCAAGAGACGCTGCGCATAGCGCAAAACCGCTATCGCAACGGCTATTCGTCGTACCTGGATGTGCTGGATGCCCAGCGCACGCTGTTCTCGGTACAAACCAGCGTCGTGCAGGTCAAAAATAACCTGCTGCTGGCGCAGGTTGATTTGTACAGAGCACTGGGCGGAGGCTGGAGCAACGCGTGACCTGATACCCCACAAGCCCTCTCCGGCATGGAGAGGGCGAAAACCGGATCGCAGCGCAACCCGGTGTTTGCCACTCAGGAGTCAATCTATGCAACAACAGTGGTCTGCAGTCGATAATTACATGATCTCTTCACTCATTCCCGAGGATGATATCCTCCAGCGGGTGCTGGAAAACAACCAGCGAGCTGGTTTACCCGAACATGATGTCGCAGCCAATCAGGGGCAGCTGCTGGCGCTTTTTGTCCGCATGACGCAGGCACGGCGGATCCTTGAAATCGGCACGCTGGGCGCCTACAGCACTATCTGGATGGCGCGTGCGCTGCCACCTGACGGGAAGTTGATCACCCTCGAAGCGGACCCCATCCATGCCCGCGTTGCACGTCAGAATATCCAGCTGGCGGGGCTCAGCGATCGGATTGAGCTCATTGAAGGCCCTGCGCTGCACTCTCTTGAACACGTCGGTGATGTTCCACCGTTCGACCTGATCTTTATCGATGCCGATAAGCCAAACAATCCGGGGTATCTGGAGTGGGCACTGTACTACTCACGCCCGGGAACGCTGATCGTCGGGGATAATGTGGTTCGTGACGGCGAAGTGATTAACGCGCAAAGTGACGATGCCCGCGTACAGGGCGTCAGACGATTTATTGAGATGATCGGGGATAACCCGCGCCTGACGGCGACCGCGCTACAAACGGTGGGCAGTAAAGGATGGGATGGCTTTACCCTGGCCGTGGTGAATCGCTAAACGCAGATGCCCTCTCTCACAGAGAGAGGGCGAACACCCGACGTTACGCCGAAATCTGCTCCATTGCCTGCAAAATACGTTTATCCGAAATGGGATACGGCGTTCCGAGCTGCTGGGCAAAGAAGCTGACGCGCAGCTCTTCGATCATCCAGCGGATCGCCTGCACGTCTTCATCGTCACGGCGCGCCGGCGGCAATTTGTTGAGCCACTGCTGCCATGCCTTCTGCACGCTTTCCACTTTCAGCATCTGCGCGCGGTCACGATGCGGATCGATAGCCATTTTCTCCAGACGTTTTTCGATCGCCTGCAGATAACGCAACGTATCGCCAAGGCGTTTGAAGCCGTTGCCGGTAACGAATCCACGGTACACTAACCCGGCCATCTGCGCTTTCACGTCCGACAGCCCCAGCGCCATGGTCATATCCACGCGCCCTTTCAGGCGTTTGTTGATATTGAACACGGTGGTGAGGATCTGCTCGACCTGTTTCGCAATGTCGACCACGGTGTCGTTCAGTTCTGCCCTGACTTTCTCATGCAGTACCGCAAACTCCGCTTCTGACCAGACAGGACCGCCCGCCTCGTGGATAAGCTTGTCCACACCACAGGAGATGCAGTCGTCAATCAGATCCAGCACTTTACCGTATGGGTTAAAGTAGAGGCCAAGCTTGGCTTTGTTCGGTAACTTCTCGTGCAGATATTTAATCGGTGACGGAATATTAAGCAGCAGCAAACGACGCAGACCACGCCACATCATCTGCTGTTGTTCCTGTGGATTATCAAAGAGTTTGATGGCCACGCTGTCACGCTCATCCACCAGTGCAGGCCAGGCCTTCACCCGGTAGTTGCCGCGTTTTTGCTCATAGCTTTCCGGAAGCGCGCCAAAGCTCCAGATGTGCAATCCGCTCTGCTCGATACCGTCATCAGCCACCGCAGAAAGCGTCTCCTGGACTTTACCTTTCAGCGCCTCTTTCAGTTCGGTCAGCGATCGGCCTTCCTGCAGCTTTTTGTTTTTGTCGTCCACCACGCGGAAGCTGATTTTCAGGTGATCGGGCACCTGATCCCAGTGCCAGTCGTCGCGGTCGACGGTTACGCCCGTCATGCGCCTGAGCTCACGCTCCAGCGAATCCAGCAGCGGCAACTCCAGCGGCGTTACGCGGCCTAAAAACGCTTCGGCATAGTTTGGCGCAGGCACAAAGTTACGACGCACCGGTTTTGGCAGCGATTTGATCAGCGCAATCACCAGCTCGCGACGCAGCCCCGGAATTTGCCACTCGAATCCGCTCTCTTCGACCTGGTTTAACAGCGGCAGCGGAATGTGTACGGTGACGCCATCCGCATCCGCGCCCGGCTCAAACTGATAGGTCAGACGCAGCTTGAGAGAGCCCTGATGCCAGAAGTTCGGGTAATCGAGTTTGCTGACCGACTCCGCTCCCTCTTTGATCAACATGCTCTTTTCAAAGTTGAGCAGGTCCGGGGTCTCTTTGCTGGCCTTCTTCCACCAGCTGTCGAAGTGGCGGGCAGAAATCACATCGTGGCTGATACGCTGGTCGTAAAACTCAAACAGCGCCTCGTCGTCGACCAGAATGTCGCGGCGACGGGATTTATGCTCAAGCTCTTCCACTTCGGCACGCAGTTTGAGGTTTTCACGGAAGAATGCATGACGCGTCTGCCAGTCGCCCTCCACCAGCGCGTGACGAATAAACAACTCCCGACACAACGCGGGATCTATCTGGCTGTAGTTAACCTTGCGCGCGCCAACCACCGGCAGACCGTAAACGGTCACTTTTTCGGTCGCCATCACCGCGCCCTGCGCGCGCTCCCAGTGCGGTTCACTGTATGAGCGCTTCAGCAGGTGCTGGGCAACAGGTTCAACCCATTCGGGATCAATGCGCGCCGCAATGCGGCCCCACAGGCGGCTGGTTTCCACCAGTTCGGCCACCATGGTCCATTTAGGCGGTTTCTTGAATAAACCGGACCCCGGGAAGATGGAGAAACGGGCGTTACGCGCCCCGGTATACTCCTGCTTGTCGGCATCCTTCATCCCGATATGGGAGAGCAGCCCGGTCAGCAACGCAATGTGAATTTCGCGGTACTCCGCCGGTTCACTGTTAACCGGAATGCCCAGCTCTTTCACCACCTGACGCAGCTGCGTGTAGATATCCTGCCACTCGCGCACGCGCAGATAATTGAGGAAATCGACGCGGCACTGGCGGCGGAACTGGTTCGACGACAGCGCTTTCTGCTGCTCGCCGAGGTAGTTCCACAGGTTCACAAAGGCGAGGAAGTCGGACTCTTTATCGTGGAACCGACGGTGTTTTTCATCAGACGCCTGCTGCTTGTCCATCGGACGCTCGCGCGGATCCTGAATCGAGAGCGCGGAGGTAATGATCATTGCTTCACGCACACAGCCGTGTTTCTGTGCTTCCAGCACCATGCGCGCCAGACGCGGGTCAACCGGCAGCTGGCTGAGCTGACGGCCCAGCGGCGTCAGTTTGTAGGCGCTAGCCTGCTCGTCGGTGGTGATGGCACCCAGCTCTTCCAGCAGGCGCACGCCGTCCTGAATATTGCGCTTGTCCGGCGCTTCGACAAACGGGAACGCGGCGATGTCGCCAAGCCCTAGCGCAGTCATCTGCAGGATGACCGACGCCAGGTTGGTGCGCAGAATTTCCGGGTCAGTAAACTCCGGGCGCGACAGGAAATCGTCCTCGGAATAGAGGCGAATACAGATCCCTTCCGACACACGGCCGCAGCGGCCTTTACGCTGATTAGCGGAAGCCTGAGAAACCGGCTCAATTGGCAGGCGCTGCACTTTGGTGCGGTAGCTGTAGCGGCTGATACGCGCCGTACCCGGGTCAATCACATATTTGATGCCCGGCACGGTAAGCGAGGTTTCCGCCACGTTGGTGGCCAGCACAATACGACGTCCGCTGTGCGGCTGGAACACGCGGTTTTGTTCGCTGTTAGACAGGCGCGCATACAGCGGCAGAATTTCGGTATGGCGAAGATCGCGCTTGCTGAGGGCGTCAGCGGTATCGCGAATTTCCCGTTCGCCGCTCAGGAAAATCAGAATGTCGCCCGCGCTTTCATTTCCCAGCTCGTCGACGGCATCAAAGATGGCCTGCAGCTGGTCGCGCTCGGTATCGTCCGCGTCTTCCACTATCGGGCGATAGCGCACCTCCACCGGATACGTTCGGCCAGAGACCTCGATAATCGGCGCATTGTTGAAATGCTTTGAGAAACGCTCCGGATCGATGGTGGCGGAGGTGATGATAATTTTCAGGTCCGGGCGACGCGGTAACAGTTCTTTCAGATACCCGAGCAGGAAGTCGATATTCAGGCTGCGTTCGTGCGCTTCATCGATAATGATTGTGTCGTACTGCATCAGCAGACGATCCTGCTGGATTTCCGCCAGCAGAATACCGTCAGTCATCAGCTTGACCATGGTGTTATCGCTAACGTGGTCGCTGAATCGCACCTTATACCCAATGCAGCCGCCGGGCTGCGTTTGCAGCTCTTCGGCAATACGGTTCGCCACGGTACGCGCCGCCAGACGACGCGGCTGGGTGTGACCAATCAGCCCTTTCACCCCACGCCCCAGCTCCATACAAATTTTCGGCAGCTGAGTGGTTTTCCCTGAACCGGTTTCCCCTGCGACAATCACCACCTGGTGGTCGCGCACGGCGTCAAGAATGTCCTGTTTTTTCTGACTGACCGGCAGGTTTTCCGGGTAGGTAATCTCCGGACGTGCGGCTTCGCGCAGCACGACTTTCCCTGCCGCCTGTTCAATCTCTTTCGCCATCTCCTGATAAATGGCCTGTTGTGCATCAGGATTTTTAACCTTCTTCACCCCGTGCAGACGGCGGGCAAACCGCTGTTTATCACGCAGCATCAGTGAATCAAGCTGTTGCAGGAGCATCGGGAAGGTTAATTTTTGTTGTTCTGTCATAGCGTTAACGGGCAGTGCACTGCCGGGTAAAATCTCTTTTTAATGATTGCTATAGAGTATCACATTGGCGCTTTGAGTGCCTTATTCAAAAAATTCGAACATAGACTTCGATATATTGCGCTATCCCTGCGACAGGATTGTGAATAGAGTGTCAACAAGCAACGGGGCAACCCCCTTCAATCAAATGCAAAAACAGGAATCACCCATGAGCAAAGTATTAGTATTGAAATCCAGTATTCTGGCAGGGTACTCACAGTCTGGTCAGCTTTCTGACTACTTCGTTGAACAGTGGCGTGAACAGCATTCTGCTGATGAAATCACCGTGCGTGACCTGGCTGCAAACCCGATTCCTGTGCTGGATGGCGAACTGGTTGGCGCGCTGCGTCCAGGCGACGCTCCCCTGACGCCACGTCAGCAGGAAGCCCTGGCCCTCTCTGACGAGCTGATTGCTGAACTGCAGGCGCACGACGTTATCGTGATCAACGCGCCAATGTACAACTTCAACATCCCTACTCAGTTGAAGAACTACTTCGACCTGGTGGCCCGTGCCGGCGTAACCTTCCGTTACACTGAAAACGGTCCTGAAGGTCTGGTGAAAGGTAAGCGTGCGATTGTACTGACCAGCCGTGGCGGTATTCACAAAGACACCCCAACTGACCTGGTTGCACCGTACCTGACTCTGTTCCTGGGCTTCATCGGTATCACCGACGTGAATTTCGTGTTTGCTGAAGGTATTGCCTACGGCCCGGAAGTTGCGACCAAAGCGCAGACCGACGCGAAAGCCGCTATCGACAGCCTCGTAGCCGCTTAATCATCCCCCTCTCACCGCCTGGTGGGAGGGTTTCTTACTGTCCCCACCGCTAAAAATTCGCTATCATCCGCACCCACTCTTCTGTCGGGCCGTCTGATGTCTGCGATTATAGATTCTTTTATTGCCCCACCGTGTCACGACGAGATCGAGATCCTCTGGCAGGACGAACATCTGGTCCTGATTAATAAGCCTTCCGGTCTGCTCAGCCTTTCAGGCAAAAATCCGCAAAACCGCGATTCAGTGCATTATCGACTGGTACAGACGTTTCCCGGCTGCACGCTGGTGCATCGTCTGGATTTCGGTACATCCGGGCTGATGGTGATTGCGCGCAATAAAGCGATTAACGCCGCCCTCTGTCACCAGTTTAGCCAGCGCGCCGTGCGAAAGGTATACAGCGCCCTGCTTTGCGGGCATGTGGAACACGACGAGGGAGTGATTGATGCCCCGATTGCTAAAGATCCGGCGCTGTTTCCGCTGATGTCGATTTGTGCAATTACCGGCAAACCCGCACGCTCACGCTATCAGGTGATGGACCGGTTTTATGATGCGGCACTGCCGTTAACGCGGGTCAGACTGACCCCGGAGACCGGGCGAACCCACCAGCTGCGTATTCACTGCCAGCAGTTGGGCTACCCTATTTTAGGCTGCGATCTGTATGGTGGTCTTGCACTGCCGGGCACCGAACAGATACCACGGCTGATGCTGCACGCCAGCGAGCTGGATTTTGTGCATCCGGTGAGCGCAGAGGCAATTAACGCCCGTCACGCCGCACCGTTTTAAGCGCTGCTTACCACATCAAATCGTCAGGAATTTTGAAATCTGCGTACGGATCGTCTTCATCCTGCTCTTCCTGACTCAGGGCGCTGTTTAACACGATACTCTCGGCATCGCGCTGGGCGATTTTATCGGCCACCACTGCCGGGATAATCGCATAGTCGCAGTCGCCATTGGCATTAATCACCAGACGCGCAATCGCCAGGCGGCCATTGATCAGCTGGGCCTGCGTCTGCTTGTCGACCTCGATTTTTTTGATGAGATTGCCGTCGGTAAAGTTAAAGGCGATGGTGCCTCTGGTCACGGTGATGCGGTTCATTTCGATCAGCTGCTTGACCTGCGCTTTAAACTCTTTCGCCAGCGTCGCCTGCTTCTGCTGCTCGCTCAGCTGCTTGTCACGCTCGAGCTGCGCTTTTTTATTCTCTTCTACTGCTTCCCTTGCTTCACGGGCCTGAACGCGCGATTTCTTGGCCGTGCGCTGAACTTTAGCCATCTTCTTACTGCTGACTAAGCCTGCTTTCAGCATCTGCTCTTGTAGGGTGAGTTTTGTCATGATCGTTTCTAAACCGTATTGAAATTTTGGGGATTATACCTGGAAAGGCGCTGTTCATGAAGATAGCTCATGTTGCAGTGAAATTAAGTCACTTCCCCTCCGTCACGGGCTCAGGCATAAATTATGCATTGGTAACTTCTTAGCAACAAGAACTTAGGATGTATAACGACGATGAGTAATGCTTTTACATTTAGCCTTAAGCGTAGTTGCTTTGATGAAAATTATAACCCTTCAGAAAATACGCGTACCACCACCAACTTCGCCAACCTGGCCCGTGGCGAAAAACGCCAGCAAAACCTGCGTAATACGCTGGTGATGATGAATAACCGTTTTAACGCGTTAGCGCGCTGGGACAACCCAAAAGCCGATCGCTATGCGCTCGAACTGGACATTATTTCTGTGGATTTGCATATCGGCGCTGAGAAGCCCTTCCCGGCTATCGAAATATTGCAGACAACGATCGTTGATAAAAAGACCCATGAGCGCATCGACGGTATCGTTGGAAATAATTTCTCGTCCTATGTCCGCGATTATGATTTCAGCGTCTTGCTGCCGGAGCACAATAAAAATCAGTCCCGCTTCGCGATCCCGGATAATTTTGGTGAGCTGCACGGCACTATTTTCCGGCATTTCGTTAACTCACCTGAATACAAAGAGAACTTCAAAAAGGCACCGGTGATCTGCCTGAGCGTCTCCAGCAAAGACACCTACCGCCGCACGGGCAACCAGCACCCGGTGCTGGGCATCGAGTATCGTCCGGACGGTACATCCTTAACCGAGCAGTATTTCGGGAAAATGGGTCTGCAGGTTCGTTACTTTATGCCTGAGAATAGCGCAGCGCCGTTTGCGTTTTATTTCACCGGCGATTTATTACGGGATTACACCAACCTGGAGTTGATTAGCACCATCAGCACCATGGAGACTTTCCAGAAAATTTATCGCCCTGAAATTTACAATGCGAACTCGACAGCCGGAGAATGCTACCAGCCCGATCTGAATCATGAGGATCATTCATTAACAAAAATTGTTTATGACCGCGAAGAACGCAGCCGGCTGGCAATTGAACAGGGCAAATTTACGGAAGCGTATTTCATCAAGCCCTATAAACCTCTTCTTGAGCAGTGGTCAGGTCACAACACGCTTTAATTAATCAATAATAAAGGTCTTCTACTATGAAAACATTGCTCCCGACTTCAACGGCTGGCAGTTTGCCTAAGCCAACCTGGCTTGCGCAACCCGAAACGCTCTGGTCGCCATGGAAATTGCAGGATCAGGAATTACTTGCCGGTAAACAGGATGCGCTGCGTTTATCTCTGGATGAGCAGATCCGTGCGGGCATTGATATTGTCAGCGACGGGGAACAGACTCGTCAGCACTTCGTCACCACCTTTATTGAACATCTCAGCGGCGTTGATTTTGAGAACCGCCAGACCGTGCGAATTCGTAACCGCTATGACGCGAGCGTGCCGACCGTGGTGGATGCCGTCGCGCGTCAAAAACCGGTGTTCGTTGATGACGCAAAGTATTTACGTCAGCTCACGGATAAACCGATCAAGTGGGCTCTGCCCGGCCCGATGACCATGATCGACACCCTCTATGACGCTCACTATAAAAGCCGCGAAAAGCTGGCCTGGGAATTTGCCAAAATTCTCAACCAGGAAGCGAGGGAGTTAGAAGCGGCAGGCGTTGATATCATCCAGTTTGATGAACCGGCCTTTAACGTGTTTTTTGATGAGGTGAACGACTGGGGTATTGCCGCGCTGGAACGCGCCATCGAAGGTTTGCGCTGCCAGACCGCGGTCCATATCTGCTACGGGTATGGCATCAAAGCCAATACCGACTGGAAAAAAACGCTCGGTTCAGAATGGCGGCAGTATGAAGAAGCCTTCCCTAAACTGCAGACGTCCAATATCGACATCATCTCGCTGGAGTGCCACAACTCCCGCGTACCGATGGACCTGCTGGAACTGATCCGCGGCAAAAAGGTGATGGTGGGTGCCATTGACGTGGCGACCAATACCATTGAGACGCCAGAGGAAGTGGCCGATACGCTGCGTAAAGCGCTGCAGTTTGTCGATGCCGACAAGCTGTGGCCATCAACAAACTGCGGGATGGCCCCGCTCTCACGTCAGGTAGCCAACGGAAAGCTCAACGCCCTGAGCGCCGGCGCCGACATTATCCGTAAAGAACTCGGCGCGTAATCGCTACGTCTGCCAGTAAGGCGGGGTGCCGAAAAGCGCCACGTAATGATCAATCACCGCCCTGACGTTCAGGGGCGGATGACGGGCGTGAGGATAGATCGCCGCAATGTTCAGCGGCTCGGTGTTTATGGCGCACTCCCGTTCCGCGAGGAGTGCGACCAGTTCCCCCTTCTGCAGTCTGTCGCCAATCAGCCAGTCCGGAAACAGCACGATCCCCATCCCGCCCAGCGCGGCAATGAGCAGCGACTCCGCATTATTGGAGGTCATCAGCGGCACCACGGGGTAATGTACCCAGGCTTCCCCCTGACCTCGCACCAGCCAGCGATTGGGACCTGACGACCCGCGGTAGACCAGGCACCGGTGGCGACTGAGGTCATCCGGCCCGTCTGGCACGCCGTGTTTTCGCAAATAGTCCGGCGACGCGGCCAGATGGTAACGCTGCTGGCCAAAAACCCGCGCGTGAAAGGTTGAATCCGTCAGCATGCCGATGCGAAAGATAACGTCGGCGGCATCTTTGTGCGGGTCGATAAAGTCATCGGTCAGCGTCAGCTCTATATTCAGCCGGGGATACCGCGCCGCCAGTGCAGGCAGGCCAGGGGCAACGTGCCGCTGCCCAAAGTACACCGGGCCATTTATGCGCAGCGTGCCGGAAGGCTCCGTCGAACGCTCATCCAGCTCCCGACGCGCCTCCTCCAGGCTTTCCACCATCGCTCTGGCGTAGCGGATAAAAAGGTGGCCGCTTTCCGTTGGGATCACCGCCCGGGTATTACGATAGAAAAGCTGCTGGCCGAGCGCATCCTCAAGCTGATGGATAACGCGTGAAACCTGCGAGGCAGACATCCCCTCCCGCCGGGCGACCACAGAAAAGTTTTGCGCTTCGTAAACCGCAATAAAAACCCGCAGCGAGCGGATATTCATATTTCCGGCATCAACCATTAGTGCATTTCCTGCAAAGGTGTTTCCTGCATTATGGCATTTTTCTCATCGATGTTCAGGTCTAGTCTGTTTCACCTTCAGAACGTAGAGATAATGAATATGCAATGGTTGTTAATTTTACTGGTTATTCTCGGCGGCATGGGCCTCTCTGTAGAGGCTGGCTTGCTGGGGCCACTGGGTGGGGAAGTCGGCGATTTATGGGCCACGTTCAGTATTTTCGGTACAGGTGCCGCGCTGACGTTTCTGCTGATGCTGTTTTTCAGCCCGCGTAACAGTCCGTCGTTTTTCGCACAGCCCGCATGGCAACTGCTCGGCGGCGTACTCGGGCCCGTTTACGTCGTCATTTTGACCCTCGCCACGCCGGCCATCGGCATTGCCCTGACGATGATTGGCATTCTGGCAGGTCAGGTCTTTAAGAGTCTTATCATTGACCACTATGGGTTGCTGGGCACCACGCCCAGAAAGATTAACGGTAAACGCATCATCGCGCTGCTTTTCATCATTGCCGCGCTGGTTCTGGTTGCACAGGGGTAACAAAATGACACTGATTATGATTATGTTGGCAGTGTGTGGCGGCGCGACGCTGAGCATCCAGGCCGCCATCAACGGACAGCTGGGAAGCAGCGTGGGCGTCTTTAAAAGCGCGTTTCTGACGTTTTCCGTTGGTGCGCTGGTCACCGCCCTGCTAATCTTCTTCTTTGAACCCAAACAGGCCGTTACCCTGATGGACGTGCCCAAATGGCAGCTGCTCGGTGCCCTGTTCGGCGTGCCCTACATTGTGATAATGGTACTGGCGGTACAACGTATCGGTACCGCCGTTGCCACGGTCGCGGTGATCTTCGGCCAGCTCACCATGAGCATGTTGATTGACAGCTTTGGCTGGCTGGGTAACGCCGTCATTCCGTTTTCGCTGAGCCGTCTCGGGGCCATCGTCTGCCTGGCCATTGCGCTGATCTTCATCTACCTCAGCAGCAAAACCCCAGCCGAACCGGCGCCCGGGAGCGAGTAACGTCACGCCTTGCGGGTAAAGAACAGCGTCACCGTGGCGACGGTGACGCCCAGTTTCTTCAGCTCTGTTTTATTGAACAGATGGGTTTCATCCTGCAGGTACATCCAGTCGTCAAAGTGCAGCAGCCAGGTGCTGCCATTGGCTTTCACCTGCATGCTGTAATGCCAGTTGAAGGCGTTTCCCGCCGCCTGCCCGGTTGCCACCCCTTCGATATCCCCTGCCGTGCCTTCGTAGCGATCGTCACCCATCCGTCGGATATGCCATACCCGCTGCTGCTTTTCGCCGTCGTCATAGACGAAATGTTCATTGAGCGTCAGCGTATCGCCGATAACGTCCCCGGCAATCTCAACGTGAAACCGGCGCAACTGTTTACCGCTGCGATCCTGCACCATGCCCCACGCTTCGGTTTTCCCCTGAAAATAGTGGAAGATATCCAGCTTCGGCTGCTGCTGACGGTATTCCGTCACCTCTGTACTGCAGCCGGCCAGCAGCATCGTTACCGCCAGCGCGATGACCAGTATACGTTTCATTGTTGCCCTCCTGTCAGCTGCTGACGCAGCGCGGGATATTGCGTGCGGGGACTGAGCCAGATTGCCAGAAAGCGCGTGCTGAACGCGGCGGACTGACGTGGTCCCAGTGGAATAAAGTCTTTCTGCGCCGCCGAAGCGCGGTACCAGAACTGCCCCTGCCTGTCGGTGACCACAAACGCCAGCTGGCTGCCCGGCCCAACATCGGGCCAGAGCGACTGGAGCATACGCAGCCATGCTTCGCTTTGGGGCTCCTGCTCGAGGATCCCCTGCGCCTGCCACTGATCGCGCGTTGCCTCAACCAGGTCTTCACGGTCGATTTCACGCGCGTAAGTGATGATCAGCGCCCGATCCCCGTTCTCCCCACTGTAACGCCCCTCCGGCGTGCGAAGCTGTGAGGTATAGACGGTGAACGGCCCCCAGGTCAGCGTGGCGTCACCGACCTTGCGCCATGTCAGCCAGTCGGCAGCCTGAGCCACGGGGGACAGGATTATCAGCCAGAGAAGCAGTGCCGCAGCTCTCATTTTTGTCTCCCCACCAGCAGATGGAAAAACAGCATCAATACCAGCCAGCCCGGTGCCATCCAGCTGATGACAATAAAGGTCGGCTCCAGAAAAGTAATGGCACCAAGCCGTTCGCCAATCAGATAGGCGACAGGCCCGCCCACGGTTGCCAGCAGGGTCAGCAGCCAGCCGGGTAATGTTGTTGTGCGCGTCAGCTGAGTCCAGACGGTGGCGAACATCAGCCACAATGCCACCATCCACAGCGGCATCAGTGACTCACCCGTAAACGCAAGCAGGCCCGTCAACGCCCAGAGCGTATCCAGCAGGCTCCCTGCCGCGGCCAGCGCAATGGCGTAAAGTCGGTACGCGGACGGCAACAGCAGGCAGGCCACAACCGCCAGCACGATCCAGATAATCAGGCCCTGCTCGCGAAAGAGCACCACCAGCGCCCAGTAAAAATCGAACGCGATAGCCAGCAGAAAGACCTGCAAATAATGTTTCATACGCGCTCGGCGGTCAGCTGCACCACGCTGATGGTGCGGGCGTTAAACCCGGCTTCGCAGTAGCCGAGGTAGTACAGCCACATCCGACGAAACCGCTCATCGAACCCAAGCTTTTCAATCTCCTGCCATGCATGCACGAAGCGCTGGCGCCAGAGAGCCAGCGTGCGGGCATAGTCGGGCCCCATATCAAAGAGATTGCGCATCACGAAATCGGTGTGGCGTGTCATAAGCTCATTCATGGCGGTGATGCTTGGTAAAAAACCGCCGGGAAAAATGTAGCGCTGGATAAAGTCGACGCTTTTGCTGTAGTCGCGATAGCGCTGGTCCTGAATGGTGATGGCCTGTATTGCCATACGACCTCCCGGTCGCAGCCTGGCCTGACAGGTGCGGAAGAAGGTTGGCAGATAGCGCTGCCCCACGGCCTCAATCATCTCTATCGAGACCAGCTTGTCGTACTCTCCGGTGAGGTCGCGGTAATCGCACAGCAGTACCTCAACGCGATCCTGCAACCCGGCGCGGACAATCCGTTCTTTCGCCCAGAGATACTGCTCCTGCGACAGCGTCGTGGTGGTCACCCGACAGCCATAATGACGGGCGGCATATTCCGCCATCGCACCCCAGCCGGTGCCAATTTCCAGCAGGTGATCATTGGCGTTCAGCGCCAGCTGATCGCACAGGCGAGCCATTTTGGCCTGTTGAGCCGCCGTGAGATCCTGCTCATCTGCGGTGAACAGCGCACTGGAGTAAAGCAACTCGTTGTCCAGAAAATGGGCATAGAAGGTGTTACCCAGATCGTAATGCGCGGCAATATTTTCGCGGGCCTGGGCGCGTGAGTTTCGCCGCGTCCAGTGACGAAGCCGTTCAAGTGGCCTGCTGAACAGACGAAATCCCTTTTCCAGCCGGCCAAGCACCTGCCCGTTAAGCGCCAGGATCTCAAGCAATGGTGTGAGCTGTGTGGTTTCCCATTCGCCATCCATCCAGGCCTCAGCGGCGGCGAGGCTGCCCCCCGTTAAGACACGCCAGTACACGCCCGGGCTCAGGATCTGAACGTCCGCATGCAGCGCAGCGGATGTCTCGCCGAAATGGAACGTCTGAGCACCCTCACGCAGGGTCAGCGAGCCGCCGCGGATACCGCTTAACAGACGAAACAGCAGCCAGCGCGCGATGCGGACGTTGCGCGGGATATCGGGTTCAAGCGCAAAGACGGGATCGGTCATGAGCGTTCACTCCTGCTGACGGGATGGTTATACAGCGGCACGCGCTTGAGCCACAGCCGCAGCGCCTGCCAGTAAATAGCGAAAACGGTTTTGAGGGTCATCAGTGGAATGCGCAGCAGCAGCGACCGCAGTGCCGCCCGGGTAAGCGGCTCCCGGCGTAGCGCCAGCGTGGCGTCAAACACCTTCGCTTCCTGATGGTTTTCAATGTGCATATGCAACGAGTCGTCAGGCGGGTTAAAGCGCCAGTGGTAGACCATGTCCATCGGGTTAAAAGGGGAAACATGAAACGCTTTTTCTGTGGGACGCGCATCCTGCCCATTCACCGCGTAGTAATGACGCTCATTCCACGGGGTATTGCGAACTTCCGCCAGCACCCAGCGCAGCGTCTCCGCCCGGTCATAGCAGTAGTAAAAGTTGACCGGATTAAAATGGAATCCGAAGTAGCGCAGCTGCGTCAGGAGCATAACCCGCCCCTGCGGCCGTTCTCCGGTCAGGCTTTCAAGCCTGGTGAGGACATTATCTTTAAGCGGCGTGCCCAGCGGATAATCCGCATCATGGAACGAGGCGGCGGCAACACGATTGCGACGGACCCCGACCGCGGGCAACGTCTCCAGCTCATCGAGATCGAGCCAGGCCATAAAGACGCTGTAGCGGAACTGGTGCGCTTTCGGCCGGAAGCGACGATGGCGTAATACACCGTGATAGAGGCAGCTGTTCATTTCAGTTCCCCTCCCCGGCGGCTATTGCATTCACCACGTCCAGCGCACTGCGCACGCCATCTTCATGAAAGCCGTTGTACCAGTAAGCGCCGCAGAACCAGCTACGCTGGTGGCCGTTAATCTCACCGCGACGCGCCTGTGCACGCCAGCTTTTGGGGTTAAACAGCGGGTGTTCATAGACAAAGCGTTTCAGAACGAAGCGTTCATCCACGGGGATGTCCGGATTAAGGGTGACGCAGAACAACGGGCTACCCGCAGGCAACCCCTGCAAAATATTCATGTTGTAGGTGACGCAGGCGCTGGCCTGATCCTGCTGGCTCAGACGGTAGTTCCAGCTCGCCCAGGCACGCTGACGTACCGGTAGCCAGCGCGGATCGCTGTGAAGCACCACCTCATTACGCTGCCAGCCGATATCGCCCAGCACGTCCTGCTCAGCCGCGCTCGGCGCGTCAAGCATCGCCAGCGCCTGCCCGGAGTGACAGGCAAAAATCACCTGATCAACGCTGTGGCTCGCGTTGTCGAGCTGGATCGTTACCCCATTCTGCTGACGAATCACCCGCTGCACCGGGGCGTTGAGGTGTAGCGTCAGGCGGTCACCGAGTTTATCCAGCATGGCGCGGATGTATTCCCGCGAACCTCCGGGCACGACGTACCACTGCGGACGATGCGTCACATCCAGCAGGCCGTGATTGTCAAAGAAACGCAAAAAGAGCGGCAACGGGAAACGTTTCATCTCCTGCAACGACGATGACCAGATGGCCGCCCCCATCGGCAGAATGTAGTGACGTGCGAAAAACGGCGTAAAGCGGTGCCTGTCCAGAAACGTCTGCAGCGTCGCGTGCGGGTCTGGCTCGCTCTCCAGCGCCTGTTTCGCCAGGCGATTAAAGCGGACAATCTCTCCGAGCAGCCGCCAGAACGATGGGTTCACCAGGTTTCGACGCTGGGCAAATAACGAGGTCAGGGTGTGTCCGTTGTACTCCAGCCCGGTTTGCGGGTTATGCACCGAAAAGCTCATCTGCGTCTTTTGCCCGCTGATACCCAGCTCGCTCAGCAGGCCCATAAATCGTGGGTAGGTACGGTCGTTGTAGACGATAAAACCGGTATCGATGGCGAAAGTGCCCTGGGGCGTCGGCACGTCAACCGTCGCGGTATGCCCGCCGGGAGTGGCCCCCGCTTCGAACAGCGTCACCTCATGATGACCGGCAAGACGCCAGGCACAGGTCAACCCGGCGATGCCGCTGCCGATAATGGCAATCTTCATGAACGCACCATCCTGCGCAGCAGTGCGCGCTGAAGAAATGCGGGAAGCCCTGAGAGCAACCGCAAGATAAGGCCAAACCCCACCGGAAACGCAATTTGCATTTTCCCTTTTGCCAGCCCGGTCCGAATGGCCTGCACGGCCTCCTCAACGCTCACCCTGCCCGGCATGGCAAAGTCATTTTTTCGGGTCAGCGGCGTATCAACGAAGCCCGGGAATACCACCGTCACGGCGATCCCTTTCGGCTCCCAGTCGAGCCGCAGACTGTCGGCAAACCAGCTCAACGCCGCTTTGGACGCGCCGTAAGCCTCTGCGCGCGGGAACGTCAGCCAGTGCGCCATGGAGCTGACCAGCACCACGCGGTTGCCTGAAACCAGCTGCGGCTGTAACGCGGCCAGACAGTTCACCGGCCCGAGGAAATTGGTGGTCATCACCCGCTCTACCAGCGCTGCATCCACCACGCCCTGCTCAAGGTATTCGCAGGTACCGGCGCAGAGAATAACCAGGTCGGCATAGCAGCCCGTCAGCGCCTGGCGACAGGCGTCCCTGTCTGTCATATCGAACAGGCGAACCGTGATAGTGGGGCTGTGCTGATGCAGGGCGTCCAGACGCGCCGGATCGCGCCCGCAGGCGATAACCGTGTGGCCGTCAGCGGCGAAGGATTTCGCCAGCCCGGCGCCGATGCCCGAGCTTGCTCCGGTAATCAGAACCGTGCTCATGCGTTCACCCTCCGCTTCACGCCGCGCACTGCCCAACCGAGCAGCGGAAGGTGTTCGTAGATCATCTCTCCGGCGTCGTAATAGTCACGCTGGCGAGTAATCAACCCATGTTCGGTCTCCACCACCGAACATCCCGGCAGGTCGAGCGGCTCGCCTCCGGCAATGCGCGGATGCGACCAGTGCATAATCCACGTGACAACGAAACGGCGGTCACCGAACAGCGGAGGATCAATGGTAAAACGGCAATTTTCAACATTGGCCAGCAGATGGGTGAAATAGCGCTGGAGCGCGAAAATCCCGTCATGCTCGCCGAACGGATCGATAAGCGTGGCATCCGAATGATAAAGCCCGACCAGCGCTGAGGGCGGCTGGCTATCCAGTGCGGTGTAGTACTCAACAAACCGACTCACGACAGAGGGCAAAGTGCTCATGGGTCACATCCTGGCGGTAAACAACGTGGCGTAATCGCATAATTAAAACTTACACAATTAACGTTATTTGTCCAAGTTTGTGTACAACTATTTTTTATTTATATTATTTTTCAAAATGTTACACCTGTGTTGCCGATGCTTTTTTCAGAACATTTTCTGACGCACCTGTTTCCCGTTTTGCTTTTCAGTTTTACCTTAAGGCGCATTTCCCCTTCTTCTTCCAGACTTATCCTTTTTAATCATAAGGATGAGGAAACCCCGCGATGAAACGTTTCTTTCTGTCACTTTTCTCCAGTCCGGAATCATTGCTCCAGGTGATGAGCCAGCAGGAAATTATCGAAGCCGTGGAGGATGGCGATCGCATCATCATCGACCAGGACGGGAACGCCTCGGTGAACTACAAGAGCAACGAGGTGCGACAGGATTTCCTGCGTCATGTTAACGCGCTGAAGAGGGCCTGATATGGGAACGGCTATCTTTATGGTGCTGATGGTCTGTGGGTACTGGTACACCAGCCGTGACCTGTCGACCCGTTTTAAAATCAAGCGATCTTTCGGCTGGGATGTCTATTTTCTCGTTGCCCTGTATGGCTGTATCTTCGTTCTGCAAGGGGTGATCGCCACGGGGCTGCTCTGGCTGTTGCTCTATGCACTTTCTGCCGCCGACAACACCTTCCACTTCACGGCGCAAACCTATGCCGACTGGCAAATAGATTTTATGAACTGGAGCTTTTTAGGTATTCAGGCACCTGTTGTCGTCATGCTGGCCTTCGCCATCCTGTTTTGTCTTTATCGTTCTAACTGGGCAGGCAGCGCCAGGCTGGACGGAGAAGGCAGGAAGAAGCTCTACAAACGTCTCGCGCAGTCGAGCGGTATCGAACAACTGCTGTATCAGTGTATGGAGCAAGGGGAGCTGGCGCAGGTGACGCTGCGCTCGAGACGGATTTATGTCGGCATGATCCACACCGCAACGCTCGAGTATGAAAAAACCGCCAATATCGTGCTGATCCCTATGCTAAGCGGCTACCGCGATGAGAAGACAATGCGGATTTGCATCGAAAATAATTACAGCAAATGGTATGCCCGCCACGACATTACTCTGGATTCAGAACCCGGAAGCGCAATGGACTTCAGAAAGGTGATCATGCTAAATCAGATCGAGAGTATTTCCCTGTTTGATCCGGCCAGTGCCAGCTCGCTGGCGATGGCGGAACGGGCAGAAGATGATGACTAAAGGCAGGAGCCTGGCATTCACTGCCAGGCTCAGCGCCAGCCCTTCCATGCTAAGCGTATTTCGTCGACGGCCGATCGTGCCCCGGTTCAGGCGGCGTTTTCTGTTAGCCGTTCTACTCCCTTTTTCAATGAGCTTATGACCTCATCCGCTGCGATCCCCATTTGCGCATGAATAATCGCACCGTCGATCAGCATCATGATTTCATTAACGGTTTTCTCATCGGTTATGCCGGTCAGGGATGCTATTTTTGCCTTTGTTTCGGTTTTATGATTGCGGCAAATATCTTTTATTTCGCGTTCATTTTCTTCAGATTTTGCTTCTGCGCTGGCATTAATAAAGGCGCACCCATGGAATAATGGCGAAATAAACCATTCATACAGCGTGTCAGATAATGCACTGGCCGGGGTTTTACCCGCAGCAAGATGTCGACGCAGCGTGTTTTCAAACCAGTCAATCCATATTTCGTGTCGATAGTGGAGATAGGCAACAATCAGTAAACTTTTTCCCGGAAAATGGCGATAAAACGTCACTTTCGTGACTTTAGCCTGCTTGATAATGGTATCCACGCCCGTTGCTTTAAATCCGCTGGAATAAAACAGATCGTGCGCGGTAAGCAATATTTTTTCCCTCACACTGATTGTTTTATCGTTATTCAAGTTGACTCTGTTCACAGATCGACGGCCTCAATTGACAGGTTGACAGCGTTATTTTTCAGGCCTAGATTAACACCAGTAGACAGACCTGTCTACCTAATACCAACCAGAGGTAGCCGAAATGAACACACGCCCCCCTTTACCGCCTTTTACGCGTGAAAGTGCCATCGAAAAAGTCAGACTGGCAGAAGATGGCTGGAACAGTCGCGATCCGGCCAAAATCGCACTTGCCTATTCGCTGGATACCCAGTGGCGAAACCGCGCGGAGTTTGCCACTAACCGTCAGGAAGCGCAGGCATTCCTGGAGCGCAAATGGAAAAAAGAGCTGGATTATCGTCTGATCAAAGAGCTGTGGGCATTTACGGAAAACCGTATCGCCGTGCGCTATGCCTATGAATGGCATGATGATTCAGGCAACTGGTATCGCTCTTACGGTAATGAAAACTGGGAATTCGAGCCGGATGGTCTGATGAAGCGCCGCTTCGCCTGCATCAACGATATGCCGATAAAAGCGTCTGAGCGCCTGTTTCACTGGCCGCTGGGCAGACGTCCTGATGACCACCCTTCACTGAGCGACCTGGGGCTGTAGGTTTCGTCAGGATCATGCTTCGCCATTACGGGGGGTTATACGCTCCGGGTAACCTTTCGGTTACCCGGGCGGGCTTATCTTTTACACCACGAAAAAGAGGCAGACTATTATTTAAATCACACCCAACTGTTTCATCAGCGTCAGGTTATCTTCAATATGCCAGTTGGACACTATTTTACCGTTGCCGATCTCATAGATATCCGTCGCGATAAAATCCACGTTCTGACCCTGCCCTTTTATTTTGCCAAATGTCCCGCTGAAATGGCCGTGGAAATGCAAATGGGAGACGACACGATTACCCGTAACGATCATTTGTTCCACCTCGCAGCGTAAATCCGGCACCGCGGTACGAAATACCCTTGAGGCCATAATGGCGCCCTCCGGCCCCTGTTTACGGCCTTCCGGTGGGGTTTTATCCACAAAATTAACCGCCAGCGCTTCCCGCGCCAGAGACTCTTTGCCGGTATCCCAGAACGTGGCATACGTAACGGCCGCATGTTCGCTCGCCGTTAATTGCGTTTGCGACAGCGTGTTATCCACGATAAGAAGATTCGGTTTCACCCGGTCGCTCTGGGCCGAATAAGCCACACCGGATACGCCAGCCAGAATTAACGCCAGCACAGCTGGACGTGCATATGTTGAATATTGCATAAACGCTTACAACCTGAGATTACGTTTTCCGCCAGCATGTTCACTGCCGGAATCAATTCGGATCAACACGGGGTCAGTTAAGTAATGCCCCGCCCTCAATATCAATCACCGAGCCCGTAACAAAGGCATTATCGATGGCAAAGAGATAGCCCTGAGCAACGTCTTCCGCTCGTCCCCACGCTTTAGCGGGCAACGTTTGTGCTGCAACAGTCAGCATTTTTTCCCGCGCAGCCGCATCCATCCCGGCGTGGGCTTCGGTATCGGTCAGACCCGGGCTGATGACGTTTACGCGACGCGGTGAAAGTTCTTTTGCCAGCACTTTTGTTGCCGCCTCGATGGCGGCGTTCATGGTGGTTTTGACTATGGCACCGGCTACCACGCGGCGTGCAACAAATCCGCTGGTCAGCGTCAGCGTACCGCGGAGCGAAATATTCCCGCTCAAATACCTGGCGACATGCATGCTGCCCCAAAATTTGGTATCAAAAGCCAGTTTCGCCGCGCCAGAGTCGAGGCTGGAAAGCGGCCCTCCCGGTGCCTGAGAGCCGGCCGTGACAATAATATTGTCGACCTCACCCAGCGTTTCGCTTAACGCGATCACCTCTGCTTCATTGCTAATATCGAGGACGAGGGTCTCAACAGAGGCGGGAGATGGACTCAGCCGCGCGCGGGCAGCGTTCAGTTTCTCTTTATTGCGTCCCGCGAGAATAATGGCGTCGCCGCGTGCTGCCAGGGCACGGGCTACAGCAAAACCAATACCGGACGCGCCGCCAATAATTAACGTTTTACGGGTCATCATTTTTCCTCACTCAGGTTGTAAGTGGGGTAATCGGTATACCCCACCGCTGTACCACCAAAGAGCGTGGCGGGATCGCTGACGTCATTCAGCGGCCAGTGATGCGCCAGCCGCTGTGGTAAATCGGGGTTGGCAATAAACGGGCGTCCAAACGCAATTAAATCGGCATACCCAGCTGCGAGGATTTTTTCCGCCTTTTCGGGGGTATAATTTCCTGCCACGATCAGGGTGCCACGGAATGTTTCGCGCAGTTTTTTGCGGAAACTCTCCGGAACCTGTGGCGCATCATCCCAGTCGGCTTCCGCCAGGTGAATAAACGCAATGCCTCGTTGCTGGCACCAGGCCGCGAGGGCGAGAATGGCTTCGATGACCTGCGGATCGTTCATTCCCCGCTGTGTAATAAACGGCGAAAGCCGGATACCGGTGCGCTCAGCGCCAATGGCCTGCGCAATGGTATCGAGCACCTCCTGCGCGAAGCGGATCCGGTTCACGAGACTGCCGCCATACTCATCCGTGCGGATGTTTGACGTAGTTCTCAGGAACTGATCAATCAGATAGCCGTTTCCGCCGTGCACCTCCACGCCATCAAACCCGGCCTGAACGGCATTGAGCGCCGCCTGTCGGTACTGATCGACGACGCGCACGATCTCTTTTCGCGACAGCACGCGTGGCGTCGGGCAGTCAACCATTTGACCTTCGCCATGTTCATTCACCACCCATACTTTCGCATCGGGTGCCAGCGCGGAGGGCGCGACGGGCAGTCCGTCTTCGTGAAAACGGGCATGAGACATCCGCCCCACGTGCCAGAGCTGGGAAAAAATCACCCCTCCCGCCTGGTGGACCGCGCCGGTAGTGAGTTGCCACCCCGCAACCTGCTCTGGCGTATGGATCCCCGGAGTCCATGAATAGCCCTGGCCCTGAGGCGAAATCTGCGTGGCTTCGGTGATGATTAAGCCCGCGCTGGCCCGCTGTCGGTAATATTCAGCCATCAGCGTCGAGGGAATATTTCCCGGCTGAAGAGCGCGGGCACGGGTCATTGGTGCCATGACGATGCGATTTTTCAGGTTGAGATCCCCTAACCTGTAGCGTTCAAAAAGTGAGGTCTGGTTCATCTGGACGTCCCTTGTGGTTACGATGAAATCACTTTACAGGCGGCATCTGATTTTGATAATTACACTAAAATCAGATGCACTTTTCGGTAAATATGAATAATGGGTAAACTCGAAGATATGGCGCTGCTGGTTGAAGTGGCCGAGGCTGGCGGGCTTTCCGCCGCTGGCCGCCGCCTGTCACTTTCCCCGGCCACCATGACCGCCCGCCTCAAAGCGATTGAAGAACGCTACCAGACGCGCCTGTTTCACCGTTCCACGCGGGCTATCTCCCTCACCCGGGCGGGTGAAGAGTTTTACCATGCGGCACTGCGCGTGCTGGAAGAGATGCATCATGCCGAGTCGTTACTGGCACAAAAAGAGGGCGTGCTCAGCGGCAACATTCGTCTTTCCGCCCCCTCTGACTTTGGCAGGCAGTATCTCAGCCCCGCCGTCATGGCATTTTCCCGCCTGCATCCGGAAATCAAATTTTTCATTTACTTAAGAGAACACGTAGAGGATCTGGTCGCTAACCGGCTGGATATGAGCATTCGCTTCGGCAACCTGCCGGACAGCAGCCTGGTGGTCAGAAATATCCGTCCCAATCACCGGGTGCTGGTCGCATCAGCAGCGTATCTTAACGACCAGGGTATCCCTGCCTCCTGTGACGCGCTGACGGACCACCGCTGTCTGGCGCTGGAGTCGCAAGGGGTGGTGATGAATGAATGGCGGTTTGAGGTTGAGGGGAAAGAGCGCGTCGTTCGCGTAGAGCCTGCCATGGTCTGTGATGACGGGGCACTGCTTCGTCAGTGGGCCCTCGACGGGGCTGGCATTGCGGGCAAATCGTGGTGGGACGTGAAGGACGATGTCGAGAAAGGAAGGCTGAAAGTGTTGCTTGCCGGAAGCTTCACCGGCTTTAGCCGGTTTGATCGCAAAGATGTCGGGCTACAGTTTGTCTATCCGCAACGGAAACTCCAGCCGCTTCAGGTCACCGCATTTAGCCAGTTTTTTATCGACTGGCTTAAAAAGACTGAACGCGGTGAGCTGATGACGTCGTAAAGCCGCCTGTTGCGTTAAACGGCCCGCGTCGGCCGATTAAAATACATCAACACACGGCTGACCGACTTTATGAAGGGCATCGGTCAAGCGGGTCCGAAGTTCATTCAGCGCCGCTTCTTTCTCCGCCAGTTGCGCCAGTTTGCGCCGCAAAGCGGCCTGTTTTTCCTCCGCGGTAAAGCGGTCATCAACCCAGACCGCCAGAACATCGGCGATTTCAGCCAGGGTAAACCCCAGCATTTTGGCATGCCCGATCAGCTTCAGCCGTTGTAAATCCACAGCCGAGTAGACTTTGTAGTTATTACTGCCGTTTGGCTGCGGAATTTTTTCCAGCAAGCCCGCCCTTTCATAATAACGCACCGTCTCTTTCGATAACCCAGTTCTGGCACACAGCTCGCCGATCCTCATCGCGTCGTTCTCACCTTGTAAAAATCACGCTTGACCGTGTACCTGAGTACACGGTTTATCCTGTGCCGCACAGACAGGGAAAACGGGATTTATGTTATGAATTCTTTTGATTATACAGGAAAAACAGCACTGGTTACCGGTGCATCCTCGGGCATAGGACGGGAGTTCGCCCGCCAGCTCGCGGCCCGTGGCGTGGGGTTAATCCTGGTTGCCCGCTCCGAGGCAACGCTGCAGGCGCTTGCGGCTGAGCTTCACAAAACGCACGGCGTATCACTCACCGTTATCGTGCAGGACTTAACGCTGCCTGAGGCCATTACCCACATTGTGGAACGGCTGGAAGCGTTACGGCTTTATCCCGATATTTTGATTAATAGCGCGGGGTTTGCCACCTACGGGCGATTTGAAAAGCTATCTCTGGCGCGCCAGCGTGAAGAGATCAACGTCAACTGCGTTGCCCCCGTGGCGCTCGCGCACGCCCTGCTGCCCGCCATGCTGCGTAAAGGTTCAGGCGTGATGATTAACGTGGCCTCAACCGCTGCCATGCAACCGGATCCGTATATGGCAATTTATGGGGCAACAAAGGCATTTTTACTCTCCTTTTCGAACGCGCTGTGGGGAGAATACCGCGCCCACGGCATCCGCGTGCTGGCGCTTTGCCCCGGCGCAACGGATACCGCCTTTTTTGAGGTGGTGAATGCCGAGGAAGCGTCAGTGGGCAAAAGAATGCCAGCGCAGAACGTGGTCGCGCTGGCGTTACGGGCCGTGGATACGCAACGCAATACGCTGATCCCCGGCTGCGGCAACTGGCTGCTGGGCCAGTTACACCGGTTTGTCACCCGCCGACGTCTGGCGATCATTGCTGAAAAAGTATTACGACCTAAGCCCGCCGGTCAGGGGACGCGCTCAGACGCATAATCCCGTTCAGGCCAAAGCGTGACGTTTCAGTGCCGCGCAATTGCACTGAAACGCGCGCAATCTCTCGCAAAGACTGACAATATCCCGCGAAAAACAGTGATACACTTAGCCGACCTGGTTGATGATGCAGTCTTAACGGCTCAGGGCTAACGAGTATTATCCCTCGGGTTCCACAGACGACTGTGCATGTGCCATCTGCCCACTCAACCATGTGACCCAATTACCAAATGGTCACACGTTGTCAATCGGAGCCTGTCACGCTAAGCTGAAATAATGACTAAAGACATGAACACCCCATCCACACGTGGTCCACTCGATCACACGGTCCGAGAGCAAATCGTCGAAGCTGCGTATGAGCACTTCGGCCATTACGGCTATGAAAAAACCACCGTCGCCGAACTTGCGAAAGCCATCGGTTTTTCAAAAGCCTATATCTATAAATTTTTTGATTCCAAGCAGGCAATCGGCGAGGTCATCTGCGCGAACCGTCTTGATATGATCATGGCGGCGGTCAATGCAGCCATCGCTGATGCGCCATCCGCAAGCGAAAAGCTGCGTCGTCTGTTCAGGGCGCTCACCGAGGCGGGAAGTGAACTGTTTTTCCATGAGCGTAAACTCTACGACATTGCCGCCGTTGCCGCGCGGGACAAGTGGCCTTCAACCGAAAGGTATTCCGAACGTCTGCTGAAGCTGATTGAGAGCATTGTTGTCGAGGGCAGAAAAGCCGGTGAGTTCGAGAGAAAAACCCCTCTGGACGAAGCTACACTGGCGATCTATATGGTGATGTGCCCTTTCATTAACCCTGTTCAGCTGCAGTACAACCTCGAAGCCGCCCCGACCGCGGCGGTTGTCCTCTCCTCTCTGATTTTGCGAAGCCTGGCCCCCTGATTAGTGACCATTGACTTTATTGGTCACTCGAATGAGAATGCGGATACCGTCCTGTTAATGTAATAAGGGTTCCCATGCTCAGGCTTCATTCAGCCCGCCTTGCCGTATGCCTCCTGCCGTTTGCCCTGGTGGCATGCGGCGATAACCACGCCAGTGACGATCCGCGCACGCAGCCACCGCTTGTCAGGTCTGCGTCCGTGATCCCTGCGAACGAGACGTCACGCGCCTTTACCGGCGTGGTGGTGGCAAGAACGCAAAGTGATTTAGGCTTCAGGGTGCAGGGCAAAATTCTCGAACGTCTTGTCGATACGGGTCAGACCGTTAAGCAGGGCCAGCCTTTAATGCGTCTGGATCCTGTTGATCTGAAATTACAGGCGCAGGCCCAGCAGCGAGCGGTGGATGCTGCCCAGGCGCGCGCGCGTAAAGCGTCCAGCGATGAGGCGCGTTATCGCGGCCTTGTGGCATCCGGTGCAGTGTCGGCGTCGGAATACGACCAGATTAAAGCCGCAGCCGACAGCGCCAGAGCGGAGCTCAGCGCTGCCCGGGCACAGGCAGGCGTGGCGCAAAACGCCACCGGTTATGCCGTGCTACTTGCCGATTCAGACGGCGTGGTGATGGAGACGCTTGCCGAGCCTGGACAGGTGGTCAGCGCCGGGCAGGCGGTGGTCCGTCTGGCCCGCGCGGGGCAGCGCGAGGCGCTGGTCCAGTTGCCGGAAACCCTGCGCCCTGCAGTAGGAAGTACAGCCCTGGCAACGCTCTACGGTAACGAAAAACAGCCCGTTAGCGCGAAGCTGCGCCTGCTGTCTGATTCAGCCGATGCGACCACCCGTACCTTTGAGGCCCGATACGTGCTGGATGGCGCGCTGGCGAACGCGCCGCTGGGGGCGACCGTGACGCTGAGCATCGAACACGGCAAAGGCGATAGCCGGGTAATGCAGGTTCCTCTGGCGTCTCTCTACGATGCGGGGAAAGGGCCTGGCGTCTGGCGTATTTCCGCTCAGCCGACAAAAGTCGTCTGGCAGCCTGTCAGGGTGCTTAGCGTAGGGGATGATATCGCCAGAGTAACCGGCGGCGTGCAGCCCGGAGAGAAGATTGTTGCGTTAGGTGTCCATCTTCTGCACGAAGGCGAAGCGGTCCGGCTGGCGGAACAGCGCGATGCCACTCAGGCGGGGATGACACCATGAGTGGAGGTCACTTCAACCTGTCAGCGCTTGCGGTACGCGAGCGCTCGGTCACGCTGTTCTTGATTATTCTGGTTACCCTTGCCGGTATTTTCTCGTTTTTTGGCCTTGGCCGCGCGGAAGATCCCCCCTTCACGGTTAAGCAAATGACGGTTATCACCGTCTGGCCCGGGGCAACCGCACAGGAAATTCAGGATCAGGTCGCCGAGCCGCTGGAAAAACGTCTGCAGGAACTCAAATGGTATGACCGCACGGAAACGTATACCCGCCCCGGTATGGCGTTTATCACGTTGTCATTGCAGGACAAAACCCCGCCTTCTCAGGTTCAGGAAGAGTTTTACCAGGCGCGAAAGAAACTGGGGGATGAAACCAAAAACCTTCCGGCGGGCGTCATGGGGCCGATGATCAATGACGAGTTTTCCGATGTCACCTTTGCCCTTTTTGCACTGAAAGCGAAAGGCGAACCACAGCGTCTGTTAGTGCGTGACGCCGAAGCCCTGCGCCAGCAGCTTTTGCACGTTCCGGGCGTAAAGAAAGTGAACATCATCGGGGAACAGGCCGAGCGGATTTACATCTCCTTTTCGCATGACCGTCTGGCGACCCTGGGACTCTCGCCGCAGGATATTTTCACCACGCTCAACAGCCAGAACGCATTAACCGCGGCGGGCTCGATTGAAACGCGCGGGGCGCAAATCTTTATCCGCCTCGACGGCGCTTTCGATAAATTGCAGAAGATCCGCGATACGCCCCTGATCGCGCAGGGCAAAACGCTCCGGCTGTCCGACGTGGCAACGGTTGAACGGGGCTATGAGGACCCACCGACCCTGCAGATCCGTAACCAGCAAGAACCCACCCTCCTGCTCGGTATTGTGATGCGTGAAGGCTGGAACGGCCTGGCGCTGGGTAAAGCGCTGGATGCTGAAACGGCAAACATCAATGCCAATATGCCTCTGGGGATGACCCTGACGAAAGTCACCGATCAGTCGGTGAATATCCGCTCGTCGGTCGATGAGTTCATGATCAAGTTCTTCGTCGCCCTGCTGGTGGTGATGGTGGTGTGTTTTGTCAGTATGGGGTGGCGCGTGGGCATCGTTGTCGCGGCGGCAGTGCCGCTGACGCTGGCGGTCGTTTTTGTCGTGATGGAAGCCTCCGGTATAAACTTCGACCGCGTTACCCTGGGCTCCCTTATTCTCGCCCTCGGCTTACTGGTTGATGATGCCATTATCGCCATCGAAATGATGGTGGTAAAAATGGAGGAAGGCTACGACAGAATCAAAGCCTCCGCCTACGCCTGGAGCCATACCGCCGCGCCAATGCTGGCAGGAACCCTGGTGACAGCCATCGGGTTTATGCCGAATGGTTTTGCGCAGTCAACCGCCGGGGAGTACACCAGTAATATGTTCTGGGTAGTCGGCCTCGCCCTGATAGCTTCGTGGTTTGTGGCGGTGGTATTCACCCCTTATCTGGGCGTCAAAATCCTGCCGGACATCGCAAAAGTCGAAGGCGGTCATGCCGCCATCTATGACACCCCGCGCTATAACCGTTTTCGTCATACCCTGAGCCGCGTGATCGCCCGAAAATGGATCGTCGCCGCGTCCGTTGTGGCCATCTTCACCCTCGCAGTACTGGGGATGGGACTGGTTAAAAAACAGTTTTTCCCGACGTCCGACCGCCCCGAGGTGCTGGTGGAAGTGCAGATGCCGTATGGCACATCGATTGAGCAAACCAGCGCCGCCACCGCGAAAATCGAAGCGTGGCTGCGCAAACAGCCTGAAGCCAGCATCGTCACCGCCTACATTGGCCAGGGTTCACCGCGTTTTTATCTGGCGATGGCCCCTGAGTTGCCCGATCCCTCTTTCGCGAAGGTTGTCGTCATGACGGACAGCGAGAAGTCACGCGAGGCGCTGAAGTTCCGCCTTCGCGAAGCGGTAGCCCGCGGGCTGGCTCCGGAGGCACGCGTGCGGGTCACGCAGCTGGTGTTCGGGCCTTATTCTCCCTTCCCGGTCGCCTGGCGAGTAATGGGACCGGATGTCAATAAACTGCGTGACATTGCAGATAACGTCAAAGGTGTGCTGCAGGCCAGTCCGATGATGAGAACCGTCAATACCGACTGGGGTTCACGCGTACCGACCCTGCATTTCACCCTCGATCAGAACCGCCTGCAGGCTACCGGTTTAACGTCGAACGCCGTTGCCCAGCAGCTTCAGTTTCTGCTGTCGGGCGTTCCCATCACCTCCGTGCGGGAAGATATTCGCTCGGTACAGGTTACGGGCCGCGCCGCGGGTGATATCCGCCTTGATCCGGCGAAGATAGAGGGCTTTACCCTGGTGGGTAACGCCGGGCAACGCGTTCCGCTGTCACAAATCGGGGAGATTGAGATCCGAATGGAAGATCCGCTGTTGCGCCGTCGCGATCGTACGCCCACGATTACCGTGCGGGGAGACATTGCCGAAAACCTTCAGCCCCCGGATGTGTCAACCGCCATCATGAAACAGCTGCAACCCATTGTTGATTCGCTTCCACCTGGCTATCGCATCGAAATGGCGGGATCGATTGAGGAATCCGGCAAAGCCACCCAGGCCATGGCCCCGCTGTTCCCCATCATGATTGCCCTGACGCTGCTGATAATCATTCTGCAGGTGCGTTCACTCTCGGCCATGGTCATGGTATTCCTGACCGCACCGCTGGGGCTTATTGGTGTGGTTCCTACGCTGCTGCTTTTCAATCAGCCGTTTGGCATCAATGCCCTCGTCGGCCTGATCGCGCTTTCGGGGATCCTGATGCGAAACACGCTGATTCTCATTGGTCAAATCGATCACAACCAGAAGGACGGTCTCGATCCGTTCCACGCCGTGGTTGAGGCGACCGTACAGCGCGCGAGGCCGGTCTTACTGACGGCCATGGCCGCCGTGCTGGCGTTCATTCCCCTGACGCACTCCGTGTTCTGGGGAACGCTGGCCTACACGCTGATTGGCGGAACGCTAGGGGGAACCATTATTACCCTCGTCTTCCTGCCTGCAATGTATGCGATCTGGTTTCGGATCAAGCCCGCCGCCTGACGGTGCCGGGCTGGCGTCCGGGATAAGCCCGGCAATCCAGTCTGCAAAGGCACGCACTGCGGGAGAGAGAAAACGCTGATGGGGATAAAGCAACGTGACGGGCACCGAAGGCGGTTGCCAGTCAGCCAGAACCTCAACCAGCCTTCCCTCCCGCAGATGCGCTGAGACAATACTCTCAGCCAGCTGCGCCAGCCCGAAACCTTCAAGGCACATGTTGATATAAAGCCCGGTGGCATTTACGGCCGCTTCGCCGCGGACAGGGATGGAGACGGTCTCTGTCCCGCGGACAAAGCGTAACGCATCCGCCCGTCGGGTCTGATCGGAAAAATAGTGTATCGCCCGATGCTGTGATAAGTCGTCTGGCGAGCGGGGAGTACCGAACTTCCTGAGATAGTCCGGTGAGGCACAGGTCACCCAGCGAAACCGGCCCAGAGGACGGGCAACAAGAGTCGAGCTATTCAGATCACCCGTTCGGATCACACAGTCCACCCCCTCCTGCACCAGATCAACCTGCCGATCGTTGACGCCCAACATCAGGTAGATATCCGGATAAAGCCGATAAAAATCTTTCAGGTGAGGCATCACGATGAAATCCGCGATCCCGCCCGGCATATCCACCCGCAAGCGTCCCTGCGGGCGCCGGACTGACGCCGTCAGGCTCGTTTCGGCATGATCGATTAACGCCAGTATTTCCTGGCATTGCGCCAGATACTGCACACCTTCAGCGGTGAGGCTCACCCGCCTTGTCGTTCTGTTAAGCAGGCGCACCTGGAGGTAATTCTCCAGATTTTTTATGCTGCTGGTGACCGTTGACGAAGGCAGAGAAAGCGTTTCGGCTGCGCGGACAAAGCTTCCGGCCTGCGCTACCCGCATGAAGATCTGCATTGCCTGAATACGATCCATTTTTTCTCCCCCGACCGTCGCTCACATTATTCTTCGTAGATTATGAATAATGAAAACACGTTAAGCATCTTTTTCGCCGTAATCGGGTGGCGTAATTTCTCACCCATGAAGAGACAAAGGACAAGAAGATGAGCGATTACCTGAGAAATATGATTAACAATCAAAGCATAACTCCACCCGCCACGTTGATTAAGGGCGCAACCCTGCTCAGCATGGATGACAGGGTGGGTAATTTTGAACGCGGCGATATCCTTATCGAAGGCGCAAAGATCGTCGCCATTGGTGAAAATCTGGCAGCAGAAGGCGCCCGCATAATAGATGCCACACATATGATTGCCATGCCGGGTCTGGTGGATACCCATCGTCATGCCTGGGAGGGACAACTGCGCCGCATTAACCCCGACGCCAAAACGCTTGAAGATTACTGCAACGCCACGCACTTCTCGTTTGCCAGGTATTATCGCCCTGCCGATATTTATATCGGCAACCTGCTCACCGCCCTGGGGTGTATTGATGCCGGTATCACTACGGTGATTGATAATTCCCATAACAGCCGCACCGCTGCGCATTCGGACGCGGCCGTTGAGGCCCTGCTGGATGCAGGGATCCGCGCCGTACACGCTTCCGGTGCACCGGTGTCCGGAGAATGGGACCGCGCGCACTGGCCCGGTAACTGGCAGCGCCTGCAAGAAAAGTATTTCCAGAATAACCCTGAAAGTCTTGTTTCGCTGGCGGTCATGGCCCAGCTGGAGCCGGAGAGATGGCTGGAGGCCCGCAGGCTGGGGTTGCCAATCGTGACCGAATTCTTTGGGGGTGAAATGGCGTCGCAGCTTGAGGCGCTGCATCAGCAGGGGCTTCTGGGACCGGACAATATTTTTAATCACTGCACCGCACTGCCGGACGACGGATGGAAAATCCTGCGGGACGCGGGCGTACGCGTGAACGTCTGCCCCCGCTCCGATGCGCACTACGGTATCGAAGACGGCATGTTTGCCCTTCAGTCCGCGCTGCGCCACGGCATCAGCCCCGGCCTCAGCGTTGACAATGAAACGTCGTACAGCGGCGACATGTTTATGGAAATGCGCGTGGCTTTTTACCTCCAGCGCGTCATGGGCATGCATCAGCAGCACTGCTGTGGTTCAGCGCACACCGTAAATACGCTTCATACCCAACAGCTCCTGAAAGCAGCCACCGTCGATGGTGCGGCCTGTGCAGGGTTACAGGAGAGCATCGGCAGCCTGACGCCGGGCAAACAGGGCGACCTGGTGCTTATTAACGCCGGCGATCTCAACCTCTATCCGTCCGGCAATGCATTTGGCACGGTGGTCCATGCGGCAGAGCGCAGCAACATCCATACCGTCATGATTGCCGGACGAATCGTGAAGCAAGACGGCAACGTGCTGGGGGTCGACATCACCCGCCTTCGCGAGGCCATTGATGAATCACGTCATCATCTCTTTACCTCAGCCGGGTATGAGCCGGACATATTTGCCGACGCCTTCCTGCCGCTGGCGCAGGATTAAGCCCCTTCAACCACAACAAATGTCCCGGTTGCCGCCCCCGCGCGCAGCTTTCTGGCGGCCACGTACCCGGGACTGTTATAAAAACGTTTGGCCTCAGCATACGAATCAAACTCTAAAACGACATGGCGTTCATGCGCCTCCCCTTCGAGATTTTCATATTCCCCTGACCAGACGATGACCCGGGGGTTGAACCCCTGCAGCGCTTCCCCAGCAGCGTTCGCATATTCTGCATAGGCAGCAGGATCTGTGACGGTCACGTGGGCGATTAAATAACCTTTATTCATCTTCTTTATCCTTCCTGAGGACTGTTGCCGGTGGTGTAAAACGCATCAACCTGTTTGACAGCGTTACGCGGTATGAAGACACTCTATTAGTCATCAATAAGGGAATAAATCACCCAAAAAATAACGCACTGTTACCTGTAAGGTGAACAATGAAAAACCTGCATGCACTGACTATTTTTGCGCGCGTCGCAGAAATGCAGAGCTTTACTCAGGCGGCGGAGAGCCTGGGCATTAAGAAAGGCCGCGTTTCAACGGTCGTACGTGAGCTTGAGCATGACCTCGGGACGACGCTGTTGCACCGGACTACCCGCGCGGTACAGCTGACCGAAGACGGTCGGGCTTTTTATTCCCGCGCCCGGGATTTGTTAGCAGATGCTGAAGATCTGCAGTCCATGTTTGCGCCTGGCGGCATGTCACTGCGGGGACGTTTACGCGTCGATATGCCAGCAGTGTTGGCCCAAAGCGTAGTGATTCCCGCCCTGCCACAACTGCTGGACGCGCATCCTGAACTTGAAATAGAACTTTCAAGCACAGACCGGCGAGTCGATCTGGTTCAGGAAGGCTTTGACTGCGTGATTCGTTTTGGGCCCATTGTTGATGAGACCCTCATTGCCCGACCGCTGGGTCAGTTACGGATGATTAACGCCGCCAGCCCACGCTATCTGGAGCGCGTCGGAGTGCCCGAGACGATCGACGACCTGCTTCGTCAGGGACACCGAATGGTGCATTACATGCGAAATTTTGGTGCCCGGCCTGATGGCTGGCAGTACCCGGACGGTGATGGCTACCGGTCCGTCATGTTACCCGGCGCCGCGCGGGTCAACAGCGTACCGGCCTATCATGAGGCCGGGCTGGCGGGTCTGGGCTTAATCCAGGGCGGGTATTCCGCGCTGGCGCCCCATATCCAGCGCGGCGCGCTGGTTGAAGTGCTTTCCCATTTGCCTCCTGAACCGCTTAATGCCGCTTTTGTGGTCGCCCATCGGCGTAATTTATCGCAGCGTGTCAGAGCTTTTATGCACTGGACGGAAGTCATTTTAAAACCGTACTTTGATTAATATCCTGCTAAAGATATTCACGCTAATTGTCGGAGGCGGGACGGCAATATTATCTCGGTGAGGGACGTTTTTTGTGAAAGGAATACACAACGCAAATGCGAATAATGACTAAAACTGGCAGTTGATTGTTATTTGTGTGGCTTTTAAAATTTAATTGCAAGGTATTTATTAAATTTTAATTAGGGACATAAAAATGACAAGAAATACGCTTTTACTGACGATGATGGCCGCCTTTTCAGGCACAGTATACGCAGGGGAAACGCAATTTACGCCGAATTTCTCACCTGACAGCGTCACCGTTTCAGCCTCGGGCGGGATGCTCAGCGGGAAATCCCATGAAATGGTGTATGACGACGTCACAGGCAGAAAAATCAGCCAGCTGGACTGGAAAATTAAAAACGTCGCCATCCTGAAAGGCGATATTTCCTGGGATGCATACCCTTTCCTGACCCTGAACGCACGCGGCTGGACCTCGCTGGCATCCGGGTCGGGTCATATGGATGACTATGACTGGATGAACGAAAGACAATCCAGCTGGACAGATCATTCGACGCATCCGGCAACTAACGTCAATTATGCCAATGAATACGATCTCAATGTAAAAGGCTGGATATTGCAGGGCGAAAGCTATAAAGCGGGCGTGACTGCCGGTTATCAGGAAACCCGTTTTAGCTGGACGGCGACCGGTGGCTCTTATAATTATGATAACGGTACCAACACGGGGAATTTCCCGGCGGGCGAACGCGGCATTGGTTATAGCCAGCGCTTCTCAATGCCTTATATTGGGCTTGTGGGTCAGTATCGTATTAATAATTTCGAATTTAATGGCCTGTTTAAATTCAGTGACTGGGTGCGTGCTCATGATAACGACGAGCACTATATGCGCGACCTGACCTTCCGCGAGAAAACCTCAGACTCTCGCTATTATGGTGCGTCAGTGGATGCAGGATATTACGTCACGCCACACGCCAAAGTCTTTGCCGAGTTCGCGTATAGCCGTTACAAAGAGGGCAAAGGCGGCACGCAGATTATTGATACTAACACGGGCGAATCCGGGTCAATTGGCGGTGATGCGGCGGGCATTTCCAACAAAAACTATACCGTTACCGCCGGTCTGCAATACAGGTTCTGATTTCGCGCAACGCATCAGGCCAGCGTAAACATGCACAGGCCCCTGACGGGGCCTTTTTCGATGCGCTGCTTTGACATCAGCAGGTGCGCGCCCCTTCATGACGCCGATTTTGGTCGCAGATCCTCGTCAAACTCCAGACGTTTTCGACCGGGCTCCACTTCGCGCAGGGGTTCGACCTGATGCAGGGTCAGCTTGCAGCGATCCACCAGCACCTGATACTCACGCGTGCCCTGCTTCTTCCAGGCAATTTCCTGCTCGCTCAGCACACGTATCGCTTTTGCCGGACTGCCAATGATCAAATGGTTGGCGGGCATCTCCGCTTTCGCTTTCACAAAGGCCGCCGCGCCGACAATGCTGTTTTCGCCAATCACCGCGCCGTCCATGACCACTGCGTTCATCCCTACCAGAGCGTTACGGCGGATAATACAGCCGTGCAGAATCGCGCTGTGGCCGATATGTCCGTCCTCTTCCACCACCGTGTCCTGCTCCGGGAAACCGTGCATGACGCAGTTATCCTGAATGTTCGCACCGTCTTTCACCACAATCCGGCCAAAATCGCCGCGCAGGCTGGCATTCGGGCCAACATACACGCCTTTGCCCAGGATCACGTCGCCGATGAGCACCGCCGTCGGGTGAACGTAGCTCTCATCAGGCACCACCGGCGTCAGACCGTCAATTTGATAAACGGGCATCTCCACTCCTTATACGATAGTAAGACCACCAAAGCGTTGATAGTAGAGCGTGCCGGGCACAGGCAGTTCGCCGACGGAGGTTTCACCTTTCTCGCTGACAAACGCCAGCGCCCCCGGTGCCACACGCTGATAAATATTAATGCACAGCTGTCGCGCACTTTGTCCGGCCCAGTGTGCAGGCAATAACTCCTCCGGCAACAGCGGGTCTTTCAGCACCACGCGACGGTAAAAATGGATCAGCAACAGCTGGATCTGGAAGCAGCGTTCCGGCGTTAATTCGTCCGGCGCGGCCTCTTTCAGCAGCGGCAGAAGAGGACGGAACGAGTGGATAAACGTCTCGTACATCGCGTTCTGTTCGGTCAACTGCCAGCACTCCTCGACCCGGGCACGCAGCGCCGCGCGGGACAGCGCCAGCGGCGAATGGGCCTCGAAGAAGATGACGTTTTCCGCCACGCCTGCGTCGTGTAAAAGCGACTGCACATCCGCCAGATGCTGCGACGGGGAGGCCATCAGGCTGGGAGCCAGGGTGCCAAAACCCTGCCAGATCAGCTGCTTTTTGACGTCAGCAAGGGTGGTTTTATCCAGGCCTTCCGAGAGCAGCAACAGCCACTTGCCGTCCCACGCGGGGAGTTCAGCACGGTAGATTTTACTCTCCGCGCGGCGGGTCAAACGCAGCCCTTTGTCGCTCAGCCGGTAAAAGCTGCGTCGTCCGATGCGCGACACATCCAGCCAGCCCTCTTTGTTAAGACGAAACAGCGCAGTGCGCACAAAGCGCTCGCCAAACCCCATCCCTTCCAGTAAGGCGGCGAGGCTACCAAGCCAAATCTCGCCGCCGCGATGTGAAAGCGCGTCACCGTATAATGAGGAGATAAGCGACGTTCCGCTAACGGGAACCGAGCTAACCGCGTGCTGGATAAAGGCATCGAGTTTATTCATGTGATTCATTCTGTTGTTATTTTTGGTCTGGATGAATCATAGCATATTCCCCTCACCCCGGCCCTCTCCCAAAGGGAGAGGGAGACAACGTCCCTTCTCCCTTCTGGGGAGAAGGTTAGGATGAGGGAAACTCAACCGTTAGCCGCAACTTTACGCAAATCAAACACCCGACAGGCTTTGCCCTCTGAGCGCGGGATACTGCCGCAGTTGACAATCATCACGTCGGTGGAGATCCCGACCATCGATTTAATCCGATGGCGCAGCTGATGGCACACCTGGCAGCGCTGCTCGTGGGTCAGGGTCAGACTGCTCTCTTTGAGCTCCACCTTCACGGAAAGTGAATCAAGATGGCCGCGGCGATTGACCTCCAGCTGGTAGTGCGGGGAGAGGTGTTCGAACTTCACGATCTCCTCTTCCAGCTGGGACGGGAAGACGTTGACGCCGCGGATGATGAGCATATCGTCACTGCGACCGCTGATCCTGTCCATACGACGCATGGTGCGGGCGGTCCCAGGAAGCAGGCGCGTCAGGTCGCGGGTGCGATAACGAATCACCGGCAGCGCCTCCTTGGTCAGCGTGGTGAACAGCAGTTCGCCCTGCTCGCCATCATTAAGCGGCGTACCGTCGTTCGGGTTGACGATCTCCGGATAGAAATGGTCTTCCCAGATGGTCGGACCGTCGGCGGTTTCGATACACTCCATCGCCACGCCTGGCCCCATGACCTCGGAAAGCCCATAGATATCCAGCGCGGTGATCCCCAGACGTTTCTCGATTTCGCGGCGCATGGCCTGCGTCCACGGCTCTGCGCCAAACACCCCCACACGCAGGGAGCAGGCGCTTGCATCGCCTCCCATCTGACGTTCCAGCTCTTCGATCAGATTGAGGCAGTAGGATGGCGTCACCATGATCATATCCGGCTGGAAATCGCGGATCAGCTGCGCCTGTTTCTCCGTCTGGCCGCCGGACATCGGGATAACGGTCGCCCCTAAACGCTCTGCGCCATAGTGCGCGCCCAGCCCACCGGTAAACAGGCCATACCCATAGGCCACATGAATTTTGTCTTTCGCACTGCCGCCCGCGGCGCGCAGAGAACGGGCCACCAGGTTGGCCCAGTTGTCGATGTCATGTTGGGTATAACCGACGACGGTTGGCTTTCCGGTGGTGCCGGAAGAGGCGTGAATACGCACCACCTGCTCCATCGGTACGGCAAAGGTATCGAATGGATAGTTATCACGCAGGTCCTGCTTGGTGGTGCACGGGAACTTACGGATGTCTTCCAGCGTTTTAAAATCGTCAGGGTGAACGCCCGCGGCGTCAAACTTGCGTTTGTACATCGGAACGTTGTTATAGGCGTGATGCAGCGTCCATTTCAGACGCTCGGTTTGCAGCGCCTGTAATTCGTCAATGGAGGCCGTTTCGATCGGATCAAGCTTTGTTGTATTTGTCATTGTAGGGTACTCACACTGTTATTCGCTCAAACACGCTCAAGGATCATGGCAATGCCCTGACCCACACCGATGCACATCGTACACAGCGCATAGCGCCCGTTGCGTCGATGCAATTCATTGCTCGCGGCCAGCGCCAGCCTGGCACCGCTCATGCCCAGCGGGTGGCCCAACGCAATGGCCCCTCCGTTCGGGTTGACGTGTTCAGCGTCATCCGGCAATCCCAGCTGACGTAACACGCCCAGCGCCTGAGAAGCGAAAGCTTCGTTAAGCTCAATCACGTCCATATCGTTGATGCTGAGCCCGGCACGCTCCAGCACTTTGCGGGTGGCTGGCACCGGTCCTAAGCCCATCAGACGTGGCTCCACGCCAGCGGTAGCCATCGCCACGATCCGCGTGCGCGGCACAAGCCCTTGCGCGTGCGCCATCGACTCGCTGGCGATGATCAACGCCGCAGCGCCATCGTTTACACCGGAGGCGTTACCCGCCGTCACGACACCGTTCCTGCGAAACGGTGTTTTCAGCGCGGCAAGTTGTTCAAGCGTGGTATCAGCACGGGGATGCTCATCTACCGAAACATCCGTAACCGTTCCTTTTTTGCCGGGCACCTGCACCGGCACAATCTCCTGCGCCAGAATGCCGTTCTGCTGCGCCTGAGCAGTACGCTGCTGGCTGCGCAGCGCGAAAGCATCCTGATCGGCCCGGCTGACATTTAACAATTCAGCTACATTCTCTGCCGTTTCCGGCATGCTGTCAGTTCCGAATTGCTGATGCATGAGCGGATTCACAAATCGCCAGCCGAGGGTGGTGTCGAAAATCTCCGCCTGACGCTGGAACGCCGCCGTGGCTTTACCCATCACAAACGGCGCCCGGGACATTGACTCGACGCCGCCTGCAAGCAGCATGTCGCCATCACCCGCCCTGATCGCCCGTGCGGCAAAGCCAATCGCGTCCAGACCCGAACCGCACAGGCGGTTCAGCGTGGTGCCCGAGACCGTCTGAGGCAGTCCGGCCAGCAGCAGCGACATACGCGCCACGTTGCGGTTATCTTCCCCCGCCTGGTTGGCGCAGCCGAAGATCACATCATCAATCCGCTCGAGGTCGAGCTGCGGATAACGGGCCAGCAGCGCACGCAGCGGCACCGCGCCGAGATCGTCGGCGCGAACGCTGGCCAGCGCCCCGCCATAGCGCCCCACCGGGGTTCGAACGCCATCACAAATAAAAGCGTCACGCATCAGGCTTCTCCTGTCACACTGCCGCCGATGCGGTGAGATTTTCCGCGAAACAGGGCAACGGTTTTCTGTTGTTGGTTCTGAATTTCAATGTCATACACGCCGGTCAGTTTGCCCTGATGCTTAACCCGCGCGGTGGCGGTCAGCGTGTCGCCGGCAAACCCCGGGCGCAGAAAATCGATTGAACAGCCTGACGCCACTGCCGCCAGCCCCTGGCTGTTGCAGGCGTAGGCAAAAGCGGTATCGGCCAGTGAAAACAGCTGTCCTCCGTGGCAGGTTTTGTGGCCGTTGAGCATCTGCGGGGTGATGGTCATCGTTACTACCGCGTAGCCATCGTCCATGTCGATGATGTCGATCCCCAGCGCCTGGGCGCAGGCGTCCTGTTCATACATGGTGCGGGCGTTATGCCAGGCGTTATGACTCATAGCTACTCTCCAGAAGCGCACGCTGGCGCAGCAGTGAACAAGGGCGATAGCGTTCTTCGCCGTAATGGCGTTGCAAATTCTCCAGCAGCGTTAACAGCCGTTGCCAGCCCAGACGCTCACCCCAGGCAATGGGCCCGTTCGGGTAATTCACGCCGAGGCGCATGGCGGTGTCGATATCCTTCTCGCTGGCCACCCCTTTTTGCAGCGCATCCAGCGCTTCGTTGGCGATCATCGCCACCGTCCGCCAGACCAGCAGGCCGGGGTAATCGGCAATGCGCAGTACCCGGTGTCCCTGCTGTTGCAGGTACCAGACGGCTTTTTGCGTGGCGGTATGCGGGTTATCCGATGCGGCTGCGATCACCGCCACGTCGCGTTCGATGCGGTCAATCACCACGACCGGACAGTGAAAACGCCGGGCCAGCGCCTGAGCGGTCTCCCCCTGGGTTTCAATCAACAGGAGCTCATCAATTTCCGTGACACCGTCACCTCTTCGCTGCACGCGCATGGGGGTAAAGCTGTCGTTTACTGCGTCAAGCCACGGCACAGACGGTTTCTCGCCGTGCCAGTCGTAAACGCCCTTCCCGCTTTTTTTGCCCAGCCGCCCCGCCAGCACCAGTTCCTGCTGCACCAGCGACGGCAGGAAACGACGTTCCTGCCAGAAGGCATTGAATACGGAACAGGTCACCGCAAAGTTGACGTCCTGACCAATCATGTCGGTCAGCTCCAGCGGTCCCATCGGGAAACCGCCGCCGTCGCGCAGGGCGGCATCAATCACTTCTGGCGCGGCGACCTGCTCTTCCAGGGCGCGCCAGGCTTCAGAATAGAACGGACGCGCAACGCGGTTGACGATGAACCCTGGCGTTGACTGGCAGCGGACGGGCTGTTTCCCCCAGTTCAGCGCCAGCTCGCACAGCGCATCGGCCACTTCGGGCGATGTCGCCAGCCCGCTCACCACCTCGACCAGCTTCATGACCGGTGCAGGATTAAAGAAATGCAGCCCCGCGACGCGCTCCGGATGGTGAACATCCGCCGCAATCGCCGTAACAGAAATGGAGGAGGTATTGCTGGTCAGCAAGGTCTGCGGCGGGCAAATCTGAGCCAGTTGCGCAAACAGCGCTTTTTTGACGTCGATACGCTCAGACGCGGCTTCAATCACCAGATCTGCCGCGGCAAGCGCTTCGATATCCGTTACCGGCAGCAGCCTGGCAAGTATCTGGCTGCCAGCATCGGCGGAAAGTTTTCCGCGAGTCACCCGGGAGGCGAGACGCTGGCGGATCCCGTCAATCGCGCGTGAAATCGCGTCTGAAGCAATGTCATACATCAGAACCTGATGCCCATGACTCGCCGCGACTTCCGCAATTCCCGCGCCCATCGTGCCGCTTCCAATGACGGCGACAGTACGAACCGTGATCGCCATCTTATTTCCCCGTGAATGTCGGTGCGCGCTTGGCAAGGAAGGCGCTGACCCCTTCCCGGTAGTCGTCGCTGCGACCGGCCAGACGTTGATAATCGCGCTCCAGGTCAAGCTGGGCGTCGAGGGTGTTGGTCTCTGCCGTGTTAATCGCCTGCTTAATCAGCCCCAGACCAAAGGTGGGCTGAGAAGCAAAGTGCAGCGCCATCTGCTGGGCCGTGGCGGAGAGGTGTTCGTCATCCACCACCTGCCAGATCATCCCCCAGGCGTGTGCCTGTTCGGCGCTAAGTTTGTCTCCGAGCAACGCCAGCCCCATTGCGCGGGCGCGCCCGGCGACGCGCGGCAGGAACCATGTTCCCCCGCAGTCCGGCACTAATCCGAGCTTGCTGAAGGCCATCACAAAGGTGGCAGAACGGGCGGCAATGACCATGTCACACCCCAGTGCCAGCGTGGCCCCGGCCCCGGCGGCCACGCCGTTGACCGCGCAAATCACCGGTTTCGGCAACGTCGCAAGACGGCGAACCAGCGGGTTGTAGAACGTCTCCACGGACATTCCCAGATCCGGCGCCGGACCGTTAGGGTCGACGTTGCGGTCATTAAGATCCTGACCCGCGCAGAAGCCGCGCCCCGCCCCGGTAATAAGCAGACAGCGGATGGTGTCATCGCGCTCGGCCTGCTTCAGGCACTCAGCGAGTTGCTGATGCATCACGTCGTTAAAGCTGTTCAGACGCTCCGGGCGGTTCAGCGTCAGGGTCATCACGCCTTGTTCTACATGACTGAGAATAAATTCCACGATTAGCGTCCTTTAAAGTCGGGGGTACGTTTCTGTAAGAATGCGTCGATGCCTTCTCGCCGGTCTTCGGTCGCTGAAAGCAGCGTAAACAGCTGTCGCTCCTGGACCAGTCCGGCCTGCAGGGAAACCTCCTGAGACTGGCGCAGCGCCTGCTTCGCCGCCTGGAGCGCCAGCGGTGAGTGTCGTGCCATCAGCGCCGCCTGTTTCAGGGCATATTCCAGCGTCAATGAAGCCGGGAACACATCGCTGACCAGCCCGGCGCGGCGCGCCTGCTGCGCGGTAATGCTCTCCCCGGTCAGCACCATTTTGCTGGCCAGCGATTTGCCCACGCTACGAATCAGGCGCTGCGTACCGCCCGCCCCGGGCATGATCCCGAGCGTAATTTCCGGCAGACCAAAACGGGCGTTATCCCCGGCAATCACCACGTCGCACAGCAGCGCAAGCTCGCAGCCCGCACCCAGCGCGAAGCCGTTGACGGCGGCAATCAGGGGTTTATTGAAGGCGTTGATCCGGGCCCACAGCTGGGGACGGATATCGTTCAGGGTGGCAGGCAGGTCTTTCTCCGCCATTTCGTTGAGATCTGCGCCGGCAGCAAAGCAGCGTGCGTTGCCGTAAATCACGCAAACGGAGAGATCGCGATCGGCCGCAGCGGCGTCAAGCGCGTCAGCAATCTGCTCTAACAGGGCGTTATTCAGCGCGTTGCGTGCCGCCGGACGGTTAAGCGTCAGCTGCATGACACGACCATGACGGGTGACCATCAGTTCGCTCATGCCATCCCCCTAGAGTCGAAATCGACGATCACGTCAGCGGTTAACGGCAGCGACTGACAGCTCAGCACATACCCGGCCGCCAGTTCGTCCGGCTCGAGGCTGTAGTTCGTCGCCATATCAACTTTGCCACGCAGCACTTTGCATTTGCAGGTCGCGCATACGCCGCCCTTGCAGGCATACGGCAGGTCGGCGCCCTGACGCAGGGCGGCATCAAGAATGCTTTCATCGTTTGCCGTGAGGGTAATTTCCCGGTCGCGACCGTCCTGACGCACGGTGACTTTCTGCCCTTCAGCCTGCACGCTGACCGTGCGTTTGCCGGTCGAGCCTGGCGTATTAAAACGCTCAAGGTGAATCGATTTCTCTGGCATCCCCAGCGCTTTCAGCGCCGCTTCCGCGTCGTCCATCATGGCGGACGGGCCACAAATAAAGGCTTCGTCGTACTGGCGGAAGTTGATCAGGGTTTTTGCCAGCGCCTGCAGCTTCTCACCGTCGATACGTCCATGCAGCAGATCGCTGTCGAGCACCTCCTGGCTGAAGATGGCGACCAGCTGCAGACGCTGCGGGTATTTGTCTTTCAGATCGGCAAGCGCCTCGCGAAACATCATGCTCTGGCTACTGCGGTTGCCGTAGATCAGGGTGAAATGACTGTTCGGCTCGATGGCGAGCGTGGCGGACAAAATGGCCAGCATCGGGGTAATGCCTGAACCCGCGGCAATGGCCAGATAGTGCCCTTCCCGGTCAGCGCGCGGCTGGTAACCAAACTGGCCCTGTGGCACCATGACCTCCAGCGCCATGCCCTGTTTGATCTCATCCCGGGCATAGCGGGAAAAACGTCCGCCCTCGATGGCTTTCACCGCTACGCTGATCTCACCCGGCGCGGTACTGCGGCAGATGGAGTAGCAGCGACGCAGCTCATCCTCACCCAGCTTCGCTTTCAGGGTCAGATGTTGTCCGGGACGAAAGCGATAGGCGTCCTGCAACGCCTGCGGTACCGCGAAAGTGATGGTCACCGCGTCGCGGGTTTCGGGTTCCACTTTTGCCACTGTTAATGAATGAAACGTTGTCATGGCAACCTCAAATACATTTGAAATAGTCGAAAGGCTCACGGCAGTCGTTGCAGCGATAAAGCGCTTTGCAGGCCGTCGAACCAAATTCACTGATAAGCGAGGTATGTGTGCTGGCACAGCGTGGGCAACTCACCTCGGCCGGGGCATGCGCGTGGCAGCTGTGGCCCACCGGTGGGCTGATGCCATATGCGCGCAGGCGTTCGCGCGCATCCGCTGTCATCCAGTCGGTGGTCCAGGCCGGTTCGAGCTGAAGCACAATATGTACTGGCGTAAAGCCGTGTGCGGTCATCGCCTCGCGAATCGCGCCAAGCAAATGTTCCGTCGCCGGGCAGCCTGAATAGGTTGGCGTAAAGCCAATAACCCAGCCTTCGCCCTGCGGCGATACGCTACGCACCATGCCTAAATCGGTGATGGTTAACACCGGCACTTCCGGGTCCGGGATCTGGCTTAACAGCGACCAGATTTGAGGGATCTCCGCGGGTGCAATCCCGGCAAAACGCTGCATCTTCACCTCCGTACTTACCACTGCTGACCCGGATGGGCACGCTGGAGATACTGCATTTCTGCGAGCATTGGGCCGAGATGTTCGGTATGCAGCCCGCGCTTGCCCCCCGTGCGATACGCCACTTCCGACGGCACGCTCAGGGTGGCCTCCTGCAAACCGGAAAACACTTCCTGCTCCCACGGCTGACGAAGCTCGCGCGGATCAACCGCGACGCCGGAGGCAATCAACGCCAGCTCGACGTCATCGGCTTCAAACAGCTCGGCCGTAAACCGCCACAGGGTGTCGACCGCCTGCTGCATACGCTGTGAAGATGTTTCCGTTCCGTCCCCCAGACGCACCAGCCAGCCACGACTGAAGCGCAGGTGGTAGCGCGCCTCTTTAATGGCTTTCGCGGCGATGGCGGCAAGCTGGCTGTCGCTGCTGTGGGTCAGGCGTTCATACAGCGCTACGTTCCAGGCATCCATAAAGTACTGGCGCGCAAGCGTGTCGGCGAAACTGCCGTTAGGCTGTTCCACCAGCAACACGTTGTGAAACTGGCGTTCATCACGCCCAAACGCCAGGGTGTCTTCATCGCCCTGACCTTCCAGCTCTGCGGCATAGGTCAGGAAATTGCGCGCCTGCCCCAGCAAGTCGAGACCGATGTTGGCGATCGCGAGATCGATTTCCAGCTCCGGCGCGTGACCACACCAGGCGCCCAGACGCTGGGAGAGCACCAGACCGTTGTCGCCCAGACGCAGGGCATATGCGGATAATGTTTTCATCCCTGACCTCACATGTGCTCGATGCCATCAGGGATGGTGTAAAACGTAGGATGGCGGTAAACCTTACTTTCCGCCGGGTCGAAGAACTCGCCGCTATCTTCCGGCTGAGAGGCGACAATCTCGCTCGCCTTCACCACCCAGATAGAGCAGCCTTCACTGCGACGGGTATAGGCATCACGCGCATTTTCCAGCGCCATGCGATCGTCGGCGGCATGAAGACTTCCCACATGACGGTGGGACAACCCTTGTTTGCTGCGTACGAACACTTCGTACAGCGGCCAGTAGACATTGCTCATCGTGTTTCCTCTTAAGCCACTTTGCGGGCGTGTTGTTTTTCCGCGTGCGCCAGTGCGGCTTCACGCACCCACGCCCCGTCTTCCCAGGCTTTACGTTTGGCAGCCAGACGTTCGTGGTTACAGATACCGCGCCCGTTAATGACCTCATCAAACTCGTGCCAGTCGATCTCGCCAAAGCGGTAGTGACCGCTCTCTTCGTCAAAACGCAGGTCAGGATCCGGAACCGTCATACCCAGCATTTCTACCTGCGGAACCGTGTTGTCGACAAAGCGCTGGCGAAGTTCGTCATTGCCGAAGCGTTTGATTTTCCAGGCGAGGCTGCGGGCGCTGTTCGGCGAGTTGTCATCGTTTGGGCCGAACATCATCAGAGCGGGCCACCAGAAGCGGTTAATGGCGTCCTGCAGCATCTGGCGTTGGGCGTCACTCCCCTGCGCAAGCGCCATACAGGCTTCAAAGCCCTGACGCTGGTGGAAACTCTCTTCTTTACAGATTTTCACCATCGCGCGGGCATAGGGGCCATATGAGGTACGGCAGAGCGCCACCTGGTTGACGATCGCCGCACCGTCCACCAGCCAGCCGATCACCCCGATATCCGCCCAGCTCAGGGTCGGGTAGTTGAAGATGGAGGAGTATTTCATCTTGCCGTCGAGCATCTTCTGGTAGATGTCTTCCCGCGCGCAGCCCAGCGTCTCGGCCGCGCTGTAGAGGTACAAACCGTGCCCGGCTTCGTCCTGCACTTTTGCCAGCAGGATCGCTTTGCGGCGCAGCGTCGGCGCGCGGGTGATCCAGTTTCCTTCCGGCAACATGCCGACAATTTCGGAGTGCGCGTGCTGACCAATCTGGCGGATCAACGTCTTACGATAGGCATCAGGCATCCAGTCCTGAGGCTCAATCGCCGTCTCCTGCGCTATGCGCTGCTCAAAGCGTTGTTCTTGCGTCACGTCATCACCTTTATGATTCGATTATTTACCACTTAAAGTGAAATATTGAATCACTTCATTTCTTAAAAGTTACACAAAGGTTAAATATAACCCCAAGAAATGTTTCCCCATTTTGTGATGGTGCTCGCAAGGCTTTTTGCACAAGGCCTGCACGACGGGGCTTACGGCCCTCTGCTTCATTATGCTGGATCACAATGTTAACAATTCATTAAAACTCAGCTTGCTTTTTATGATTCATGATTAAACTATTGATAGTGAAATCACGTAACACTTGGAGATAAGCGATGCAGCAGTTAGCCAGCTTCTTGTCCGGTGCCTGGCAGTCTGGCCGGGGCCGCGAACGTACTATCCATCACGCCATCAGTGGCGAAGCGCTGTGGTCCGTGACCAGCGAAGGGCTGGACATGGCGGATGCACGTCGCTATGCGATCGCGCGTGGCGGCGAAGCCCTGCGCGCCATGACCTTTATCGACCGGGCCGCCATGCTGAAGGCGGTGGCGAAACATCTGCTTAGTGAGAAAGAGACGTTCTATGCCCTGTCTGCCCAGACCGGGGCGACCCGAGCGGACAGCTGGGTGGATATTGAGGGTGGGATCGGGACGCTGTTCACCTATGCCAGCCTGGGGAGCCGCGAGCTGCCTGATGACACACTCTGGCCGGAAGATGAGCTGATCCCGTTGTCGAAGGAAGGCGGCTTTGCTGCGCGTCACGTACTGACGTCAAAATCGGGCGTGGCGGTCCATATCAACGCCTTTAATTTCCCGTGCTGGGGAATGCTGGAAAAACTGGCGCCCACCTGGCTTGCGGGGATGCCAGCCATTATCAAACCCGCCACCGCCACCGCGCAGGTCGCGCAGGCGATGGTGAAAGCGATTGTGGAGAGCGGTCTGGTGCCGGACGGCGCTATCAGCCTTGTCTGCGGCGGCGCGGGCGATCTGCTGAATCATCTCGACAGCCAGGATGTGGTGACCTTTACCGGCTCCGCCAGCACCGGCCAGAGCCTGCGCATTCACCCGAATATCGTGGCGAACTCCATTCCCTTTACCATGGAAGCCGACTCCCTCAACTGCTGCGTTCTGGGTGAGGATGTGACGCCGGAACAGCCAGAATTCGCGCTGTTTATTCGCGAAGTGGTACGCGAAATGACCGCCAAGGCAGGGCAAAAATGTACCGCCATCCGCCGCATAATTGTGCCTCAGGATCGGATGGATGCCGTCAGCCAGGCGCTGATCGCGCGGCTGCAAAACGTGGTCGTCGGCGACCCGGCAGAGGACGGGGTGAAGATGGGCGCGCTGGTGAACGGCGAGCAACGCGCGGACGTGCAGGAGAAAGTCGATCTGTTGATTGCGGCGGGTTGCCAGGTCAGACTCGGCGGAAAAGCCGATCTGCAGGCTGCGGGGGCATTCTTCCCGCCGACGCTGCTTTTCTGCCCACAGCCAGATGAAACCCCCGCCGTGCATTGCACCGAAGCCTTCGGGCCGGTCGCCACGCTGATGCCCTCCCGCAATTCAGACCACGCGATGCAGCTGGCACGGGCGGGTGGCGGGAGTCTGGCCGGTACGCTGGTCACCGCCGACCCGGCTATCGCCCGCCAGTTTATTGCCGGCGCGGCGCGGGCGCACGGACGAATTCAGATCCTTAACGCCGAATCCGCCAGGGAGTCCACCGGACACGGCTCTCCGCTGCCGCAGCTGGTGCACGGCGGTCCTGGCCGCGCAGGTGGCGGTGAAGAGCTGGGAGGACTGCGTGCGGTGAAGCACTATCTGCAGCGCACCGCCATTCAGGGCAGCCCGACCATGCTTGCCACCATCGGCAAACAGTGGGTACGGGGTGCTGCGGTTCATGAAGATCGCGTTCATCCGTTCCGGAAATACTTTGAAGAACTGCAGCCGGGCGACAGCCTGCTGACCCCGCGCCGCACCCTGACAGAAGCCGATATCGTTAACTTTGCCTGCCTGAGCGGCGATCACTTCTACGCCCATATGGACAAAATCGGCGCGGCAGAATCCATCTTTGGCGAACGGGTGGTACACGGTTACTTCCTGATCTCTGCCGCGGCGGGTCTGTTTGTTGATGCCGGCGTTGGGCCGGTGATTGCCAACTACGGCATGGAAAACCTGCGCTTTATCGAACCGGTTAAGCCGGGCGATACCATTCAGGTGCGCCTCACCTGTAAACGTAAAACGCTCAAGAAACAACGGACCGCCGATGAGAAGCCAACCGGCGTGGTCGAATGGGCCGTTGAGATCTTTAACCAGCACCAGCAGGCGGTCGCGCTCTACTCCATCCTGACGCTGGTGGCGCGCCAGCACGGCGACTTCTGACACGTTCCTCTCTCGCACGTTGACCGGGGTGTGATATCGCCCCGGTCTTTTTTTAACCTGGCAAGACTAACAAATAACCTGGCAGATGCAGGCAAACGCTTTTCTCGGGCGCCTGTCAGGATAAGGCTGTCACAACACAATAAACACAACAAGATGAGGTCTACGATGGGAAGCAATTCTTCTTTTTCTGCCCGTAGAACGGCACTGGCTATGGCCGTTGCGCTGTGTTGCGCCTGGCAATCACCTGTTTTCGCACACGGCAGTGAGGCGCATATGGTCCCGATGGACAAAACGCTGCAGGCGTTTGGCGCCGATGTGCAGTGGGATGATTACGCACAGATGTTCACCCTTGCGAAGGACGGGGCATATGTGAAGGTCAAGCCCGGCGCGAAAACCGCTATTGTGAACGGCAAAACCCTCACGCTGCAGGTGCCGGTGGTCATGAAAGGCAAAAAAGCGTTCATCTCCGAGACCTTCATCAACGACGTTTTCCAGTCGGGTCTCGACCAGACCTTCCAGGTTGAAAAACGCCCTCACCCGTTAAACGCGCTAACGGCTGACGAAATTAAGCAAGCCGTGGAGATTGTGAAAGGCTCTGCGGATTTTAAACCGAACACCCGCTTCACCCAGATAGCCCTGGCCGAACCCGAGAAAGCCAAAGTGTGGGACTTTGTGCTCAACGGCACGGCGGTGGACTCTCCCCGCCAGGCGAACATCACCATGCTGGACGGGAAACACGTTATTGAAAGTCTGGTGGACCTGAAGGATAAAAAGATCCTGCGCTGGGACGCCATTAAAGATGCCCACGGCATGGTGCTGCTGGATGATTTTGCGACCGTTCAGCAGATCATCAACGAGAGTGCAGAGTTTGCCGAGGTTCTGAAAAAGCGCGGCATTACCGATACGAAGAAAGTGATCACCACGCCACTGACCGTCGGCTATTTTGACGGCAAAGATGGCCTGAAACAGGAAGACCGGTTGCTGAAAGTGGTGAGCTATCTGGACGTGGGCGACGGCAACTACTGGGCGCACCCGATTGAGAACCTGGTGGCAGTGGTCGACCTTGAGCAGAAGAAGATCCAGAAGATTGAAGAAGGTGCCGTTGTGCCGGTGCCGATGACGCCGCGTCCGTATGATGGACGTGACCGCATTAACACGCCGAAAAAACCGCTTAACATTATTGAACCAGAAGGCAAAAACTACACCATTACCGGCGATATGATTCACTGGCAGAACTGGGATTTCCATCTGAGTCTGGATTCCCGCGTGGGCCCAATGATTTCGACCGTCACCTACAATGATAACGGCAAAAAACGCCAGATTATGTATCAGGGCTCCCTGGGCGGGATGATCGTCCCTTACGGTGACCCTGACGTGGGCTGGTACTTCAAAGCCTATCTGGATTCCGGCGATTACGGCATGGGCACCCTGACCTCTCCGCTGGTGCGCGGCAAAGACGTGCCGTCCAACGCCGTGATGATCAATGAAACCATTGCCGATTATACCGGTGCGCCGATGGAGATCCCCCGCGCCATCGCCATTTTTGAACGCTACGCAGGACCGGAATATAAACACCAGGAGATGGGTCAGCCTAACGTCAGTACCGAGCGGCGCGAGCTGGTGGTTCGCTGGGTGAGCACCGTTGGCAACTACGACTATATTTTCGACTGGGTATTCCACGAAAATGGCACCATCGGGATTGATGCCGGTGCAACGGGGATTGAGGCGGTGAAAGGCGTACAGGCGAAAACGATGCATGACCCTACTGCCAAAGACGATACCCGATACGGCACATTAATTGATCACAACATCGTCGGGACCACCCACCAGCACATCTATAACTTCCGTCTCGATATGGATGTGGATGGCATCAACAACACGCTGGTGGCAATGGATCCACAGGTGAAACCGAACACCGCCGGCGGCCCGCGAACCAGCACCATGCAGATCAATCAGTACGCTATTGATACCGAGCAGCAGGCGGCGCAGAAATTTGACCCGGGCACCATTCGTCTGCTGAGCAACACCAGCAAAGAGAACCGCATGGGGAACCCAATTTCGTATCAGATAATCCCTTACGCCGGGGGGACGCACCCGGTGGCGACCGGCGCGAAATTTGCCCCGGACGAGTGGATCTATCACCGCCTGAGCTTTATGGATAAACAGCTGTGGGTCACGCGTTACCATCCGGATGAGATGTACCCGGAGGGCAAATTCCCAAACCGCTCAACCCACGATACGGGGCTTGGCAAATACAGCAAAGATAACGAGTCGCTAAACGATCAGGATGACGTCGTCTGGATGACCACCGGCACAACCCACGTCGCGCGCGCCGAAGAGTGGCCAATCATGCCAACGGAATGGGTGCATACCCTGCTCAAACCGTGGAACTTCTTCGACGAAACGCCGACACTCGGCAGGAAAAAAGACGCGCAGAAATAAAAACAGACCGGGCGTAATGCCCGGTTTTTTATTTGCTGACTGTCTCGTCCTGCTTATCGTTATCTTACTCCAGCCATTCTTTAACACCTTCTGCTGACTAGTCTTAAGTTCCGTCGTGACAGCGCCCAACGCGATGCCATACTTGGCTGTATGGGTTAGCTCTTATGGTTTAATATTGTGACACCGTAACGGCGATATGTTCGGACGGTTCCTCCGCCCGTTCCTGTCTCACTTGCTCCCAGAAAAGGATAAAGAGCATTTATGGAAAAAAGAAAAAAAACGACGCCAGAGCGGGCTGCCTGGCCGACGCGTCAGGCGATGGTCATGCACGGGCTGGCGATGAACCTGCCGTGGCTGGCATTCGTCAACATCAGCTTCGCCGTGATGATCCTGCTGCGCCACGTCTCGCTTAAGCCCGACGACCCCCTCTACCTCCGGTCGCTGCCTCTGCTGAAGTTTATCGATGCCTCGATGTTCGGCATTATTATTCTGTCAGCTGCGTTAATCATCATGGCCTGGCGACGTATTGCCGGCATCAGCGTGGTGCTCTTTTTCTGTAGCGTCATCTGGTCGATATCCTGTTTCTGGTTTATCACCGATCTGTTGCTGCCTCACGTCTGGCCCCTGTGCGCGATTCTGTTACTTGCCGGGTTGACGGCGCTCTACTTTTACCCCCATGGGTTACTCTCCTTCGTGATCCCGCTCTGGGTCACGCTACCGGTCGCAAGCTGGGTACTCAATGATGGTGTCAACCTTCACTTTGCCGCCGTCTGGACCGTCTTTACGCTGATTTTGCTCTGCGGGCGTTTCATCCTGATAAGCTGGTTTGATGAAGCCTGGCGACGTAACCAGCAAAACCAGTTGTTGATTTCGCGGCTGGAAGCGCTGGCGCATCAGGATCCGTTAACCCAGACCGCCAACCGTCGCAAGATGGAAGTGGTACTGGAGAATGCCGTTGAGCAGAAAAAAGCCTTCTCGCTGATTATGCTGGATATAGATTATTTCAAACTTTACAACGACACCTATGGTCATCAGGCCGGTGACGAATGTTTGACCCGCGTGGCGCAGGTGCTCCGGCAGTCGGTGCGAACACCTGACGATGTCGTGTCTCGCTACGGCGGTGAAGAGTTTGTGGTGATCCTCTTTGATTGCCCGGAAAACACAGCCGAAAAAGTTGCCATGCGTATTCAGGACGGCCTGCGCGCGGAGGCAATAGCGCACGATGCCTCAAAAATCAGCGATCACGTCACCGTAAGCATGGGCATTGCAGGAATGGCAGAGGGTCTGGCGGGGACGGAGATTATCGCCCGCGCCGATGAGGCGCTGTACCGGGCGAAAGCGGCCGGACGGGACCGCTGGTCACGATAGCCGTGTCGGGTGGCCGTTGCGCCAGCCCGACACGCTTTGTTTTAATATCGCACACATACCGATTTGGTTTCACACCAGCCATCCAGCCAGTCCGGGCCGAAATCGCGCCCGGTGCCGGACTGCTTCATGCCACCAAACGGCAGGTTGGCGTCGATCAGCGTATGGCTGTTCACCCAGACGGTCCCCGCCTGCAGCCGGTCGGTGTATTCCAGCGCCTTGCTGATATTTTGCGTCCAGACGCTGGCCGTCAGCCCGTATTCGGTGTCGTTGGCCAGCGCCAGCGCTTCTTCGCCATCCGCGACGCGCACCAGGTTGACCACCGGGCCGAACACTTCTTCGCGGGTGAGTCGCAGCGCGGCATCCGGGTTCACCACCAGCGTCGGCGACACGTAATAACCTTTGCCATCCGGCCCCCTGTTACCGGTGATCAACTCCGCATTGCGCGATTTTGCCTCGTCGAGGAAAGTCTGCACTTTATCGCAGTGCGCGCGGGAGACCAGCGGGTTGATGAACGCCTCCGGCGACATGCCCGGCCCGACGCTCAGGGATTTCACCGCCTGTTCAAACCCGCTGACCAGCGTGTCAAACAGCGGCGCTTCAATATAGATACGGGAGCTCGCCGCACAAACCTGCCCCTGGTTCAGGAAACTGCCGGTCATCAGGCCTTCAATTACCCAGGCCGGGTCAGCATCTTTCAGCACGATAGCCGGGTTTTTACCCCCCAGCTCCAGCGTCACCCCCGTGAGCGTATCCGCCGCCGCGCGGGCAATTTGCTTGCCTGTCGCCGTTGAGCCAGTAAAGCTCACTTTGGCAATATGCGGATGTGAGGTCAGCGCGGCACCGCACACCGCACCGCTTCCCGTGACCACATTAAACACCCCGTCGGGGATGCCCGCTTCACTTGCCAGTTCCGCCACGCGCAGCATCGTGAGCGGCGTGGTTTCTGAAGGCTTAATGACAATGGAACACCCCGCCGCCAGCGCAGGCATGACTTTCCACATCCCGATCATCAGCGGGAAGTTCCACGGCACAATCCCGGCCACCACGCCAACCGGCTCTTTGCGCGTCCACGCCTGATAGCGGGCCCCCTGCGGTAAGGGGATGGAGAGGTCGAGGGTTTTACCGGCAATTTTCGTGGTAAGCCCTGCGGTATAGCGCATCCAGTTCAGGGTGCAGCCCACTTCAAAGGCGCGGGAGATATGAATGGATTTCCCCTGCTCCAGCGTCTCAAGCTGGGCCAGCTCTTCGCTGTGCTGCTCAACCAGATCGGCGAAATGCAGCAGGATACGCTCACGTTCCGCCGGTAATTTTCCGGCCCAGCTACGGGCAACAAATGCACGCCAGCCGGACATCACGGCGCGGTCGACATCATCAATGCTGGCATCGGCGGTGGAAGCGATGACGTCGCCCGTTGCCGGGTTATAGACATTGAGCCGCTTTTCACTGTCCGACGCGGCCTGACGCCCTTCAATCCACAGGCCATGATGTCGGTCTAAAAACTGCTGTACGGCAGGCTGAACGGCTACCTGAGATTCAGACATAGGGTACTCCTTCGTTTTTATTCGCAGGGTGTTAATGCAGTCTAAGAGGGGTTTTGGATTCTCGCTTTTGTCTCTGTGACATTCGCTTTGCCACCTGTGACAGGCTCCGCAAATCGTGATAATTCCGTCTTATAACGCTGTTACCGGTGAGTGTTCTTTCCTATAGTCAGCCTCATAGCTCTGACAAAATGCAACACAAATGCAACAATGCAAAAACATTGACGGTGCAGCGAGATAAGCGATGGCGTGTGCAAGCGAAGAGGAACAGTATCAACAGTGGCTGGCACAAATTAACCAGGTCTGCGGGCGTTTTAATGCGCGTCCGCTGGAGGGGGAATTCGTCGGCGAGCTGGAAACCAGCTATGCCCGTAGCCTGAAGTTAAGCACCGTAACCGCAGGTGGCGTTAACCTGTTCCGATCCCGCCATGAGATTAACGACAGTAACGATGCCTGGTTCTACACCGTATTTCAGCTGGAAGGCAGCGCGGAGATTGAACAGGACGACCGCCGCGCGGTGCTGAAGACCGGCGATATCACGCTGCTTGATGCTTCCCGCCCGTGCTCCATTGCCTGGCATGAAAAATCCCGCCAGATTTCGCTGCTGGTTCCGCGCCAGATTATTGAGCAACAGTGTCGTTTTCAGGAGGTAAGATGCGCGCTCACCCTTTCGCGCACGCTGCCCACCGTTCAGTTAAGCCACCACCTGCTGATGGAAAGTATGGGGAATGCCGATCTGAGTGACCGGGAGAGTGAAGCGGCGCTGGAAGCGATGATCTGTCTGCTTCGGCCCGCGTTCCAGCAGCGCGACGTGGCTCAGCCACGTAAAGAACGCCTGTTCCGCAATGTGCTGTCATTGATTGACGATCATATTCAGTCTGAATCACTGCGACCGGAATGGATTGCCGCACAGAGCGGGATGTCGGTGCGAAGCCTCTACCGCATGTTTGCTGATAAGGGGCTGGTGGTCGCCCAGTACATTAAAAACCGCCGTCTCGACCTGTGCGCACAAGTGTTGCGCTCCGCCAGCGATGATGAAAAGCTGGCGGGCATTGGCTACAGCTGGGGCTTTTCCGACCACAGCCATTTTTCAACCGCTTTTAAGCAACGTTTTGGCGTCTCGCCTGGCGAATATCGTAAGCGCTTTCGCTAACTACTTCTTCAGCCATTTCCCGTTGATGCCTTTCACGTACTCGCCCGGCTGGGCGCGGGCAACCAGCTTTTGCCCTGCCATTTTCGCCACTTCATCCACCGGCAGATTGTTGCTGTCAGCCAGCTTCTGATAGCTTTCCGTGCGCGCGGCGTTAATGCGATTGACCAGCGCCAGGGTTTCCGCATCCTGTTTGATTGGCGCAAGATAACCGCTCAGGGTTTCCCCCACGCGCCCCTGCGTCCGGGCGTCATTTAAGGTCAGCGTTGCCGCCTGCACGTTCATGCCGAGCGCCAGTAACATCAGAGCTAATCGTTTCATGGCATCCTCAGAACAGATCGCTGCGTGATTTCAGCAGGGTTTCAACGTCTTTATCGACCTTAATGTGGATCTCATGTTCGATTTTGACATTCATATTGATGGTAATCGGCTCCTTCGGCGCGGCGACTTCAATGCGCGGCGTACAGCCGGTCAGTAGCGCGGCAACGGCAACGGTGAGCACACCAGCCATCTTTTTCATTGTTGTTCCTCACTTTCCTTGCCAGTCGAACTGCGGATACCAGGTATTGCCGCGTGTTGCTCAAACCAGGTTTGCAGGTTGTCTCCAAAACGCAGGCTACGCCAGAGGGTAAAGACATTCTCTTCATGGGTATAGTTCAGATTAACGTAGCTGCTTTTACCCTCTACCCGGCTGGTTCCCTTAAGGGTCGCCTGCATGGTTAATTCACCCAGATTATCTAAATTGATTCTTGTCCACGAGCGAGAAATTTCCATATAGCGCAGCCAGTTAATTGCGGCGCCCGCCACCATATTATCTTTTACGATGGCGTCAGCCGTGTCTTTATCGATACGCAGCGTCATCGGGCCGGGGTTGGTCAGCCAGCCATCTTTGATGATCCATTTTTCATTGTCCAGCCAGAATGGCAGCGCCCCGCTCACCGGGCCAGACATCGCAAACTGCTTCGGATTAACGGCACTGATCAGCTCGCTGGAGGAGATATTGTCTACCCGCAACAGCGCCGGATCATGTTGCGGCATCCTCAACTGCTGCATGGTGATTTTTCCGCCGAGGGTTTCCACCTTCACATTGGTGAGCAGAAGCGGGTTCGCCTCACTCCAGGGGTAGTCACCCTGCAGGTCCGCCGTGATATTTCGCGCGGTCACCAGGTTTACCACCTCGCCAATCCGCAAGGTTACCGGGCCGCGCGTTCCCAGCGACCAGGTGCCCTCACTAAACCGGAACGGCAGGACAAAGTCGACGCCGTTGATCTGGTTGTCTGGCATCCAGGCGCTACCGGCTTTCAGCACGCCGTGACCGCCCGCCTCAAAGCCCTGACCCGCGGCGGCCGAGAAGGCCACCTGCGCATACAGTTCGCCGTCACGCAGCGTCATTTTCCAGTCTGGCGGGATCAACGGCTGGAACACGGTGAGCGATTGTTTCGGCCACCAGGCCTGCCCGCGAAGGCGTTCCCCGTCCCAGCGTCCGTTCACCTGTACCGGTCCGATAGCATCGGCATGCAGATCGCCCTTGAACTGGAACAGTGTCGGGTCTGTTCCGTCTACGCTGAAGGTCAGCACCGACGGCGGCAATACGCTGCCGCCGCTGAAACGGGTTTGCCCGGCATTCAGCGACAGCGCTCCGCTGAACGTCGGCTTGTCAGGATCGCGATACCAGCGCACCGGGTTATCCAGCACCAGACGGGGTTTACTGACCTCCATGGCACCGTACTTGAGCTGGTCGAAACCGGTTGAAAGCGCGGTCAGCTCAATAAGTTTGTCGCGCCATTCGCCTTTTCCGGCAACATCCCAGCGCGCATTCATTGGGGTGAAGCCCCCTTTGCCCCAGTAGCGCCACTGCCACAGGCCGTTGTCGGGTAAAAAGTCACTGGCCTGGCCATCCAGATGCAGTTCAAAATCACCCATCTCGTTCTCGTGCGCCCGCAAAATGGCCTGCAGGCGTCCATCGACACCCTTTTGGGTCAGCCTGACGCCCGCCAGCGGCCAGCGAATTTCATCAATATCCAGTGAATCGATAATGCGACCACGTGAGCGCAGCAGCGCGCCCGGCTCAAAGGAGAGCTGTGGTTCATACAGGCTTCCGGTCAGTTTTGCCGGCAGTCTGGCATAGAGCACCAGGTCGTTATGTTTCGCCTCGCCACTCAGATGAAGCGGCATGTCGCTTTGTTCCATACTGAGCCTGCCCGGTCCGATATTCAGCACCGCGTTGCCCTTCCCCGCATCCCCTTGAGTGAGCACATTCAGACGCCCGGTCAGGGTCGCTTTCTCAAGCCCCGCCTGCCAGTTATCGACACGAAGGCCAACGCGCCCGCTCAGCGGCATGCCGGAAAGGTTCCAGTTCCAGCGTCCGTCACTGATATTCAGCTGTTCCGCGGTTATTTGCCACGGCAGATCGAGCAGCGGATCGGGGTTATCCCGCGCCATGACCACCAGTTGCCCCTGATTGGCTTCCCAGTCGAGATCGGCATCGACCAGCGAGGTTAACTGTGGCACGTTAAAGGTCGCAACCGCATGGCCTTTAACCGGCACGCCGTCCGGCACCAGCGGCAGGGTGAATTGTCCCACCAGTTTTATCGGCTGTGGCTGGTCGGGAAGTTGTACATCGAACTGGGTGACAGAGAGGGTCTGACCGCGGAGCATCCCTTTAATACTGACCTGCTCACCGTTGTAGGCAATCTCCTGACGCGCGGGCGTCAGCGACGCCTGAAGTTCTCCCTGCCACTGCTGCCAGGGCGAGAGCGTCAGACGATGGACAGTAAGCCAGGTATTCGGTAACACCGCCTGCCACTGCGCCAGCGTTTTGGGCGCGACCGTGGACGGTGCGGACTGGGGAATTTTATTGAGGCAAACGGAGTTCAGTTCGAGCGCGCCGACATCCAGTTTCCAGCGGCTGGGGTGCGACAGGGTCGCGTTATCGACTCGGGCAATTTCGCAGTCATCCACAAGATAGCGAAGATCGGGGATGATCAGGGCATGACGCGTGAGTCTGGGACTTTGTTCAAAGGCGATGCGTGTCCCGACAGGAAGCCAGATCCCGGCAAGGGTTGGTACCCACTGGGCAAGGGTCATCAGCAGCGTCAGCGGCACCAGAATGAACAGCAGTAAGAGCGCGATTGCGGCTTTGTATGTACCCCTCATGGGCAGTTAATATCCTGATTTAGCGAAAGAATTAAGCCGACAGTGCCGATCATTGTCGCATGTTTAGCCAGTCAGTTGAAGAGAATGCCAAATTTAAGGATAGATGCTCTGACCGTATGCGCTAAAAATTTTATTATACTTAACGTCAATAAGTCATCTTAAATTCAATGGGTTAGGCTGTATTTCAAGACGACCTTCAGCGTTGTAGCGTCAAAAGTTAGAATTTGTTGCGCGGCATTGCCAGCAGGTAAACCATCGCAAAAACCAGGGAACCCCAGTACACGGAGTCATACCGATAAGGATCAAAATCTATGTGCAAAAATCCATTCACAAACTCATGACCATTCGCAAAAATGTTTATCTGTACGGCAGCGACTGCAATCACGAGCAATGTATAAGCAATGAAGAGAGGGTATTTGCGGAGTCGGTTGATTTTTATCTTCCCCAGATACAGGAGGACAAAAATTGCAATAGATACAATAAAATAGCAAAAAGCGGGCCACATAGGTGGGTTTAGGGATAACTCAAGTTGTGGTGACATAATCAATTCTCTTTAGCAATCTGGTACATCTGCCATCCTGTAACGCTTCCACTTCGCCCACCTTCTGACACCTCCGCCCCAGGGTGCATCAAATCTATACTTAAGCAGGGGTGTAGATTGAATATCATAGAGTTAACGGGTAAAGATGCTCTAAAATAATTGATAGAACTTATTGAATTCAATAATATTTCAGAAATTGTAAGATAATTTTAATCATGCTAACGTGAATGCAAAATCACTGGAGAAAGTCTTATGAAACTCGCGGTATATAGCACAAAGCAGTACGACAAAAAGTATCTGCAACATGTTAACGAGGCTTACGGGTTTGAGCTTGAATTTTTCGACTTTCTGCTGTCCGAAAAAACCGCCAAAACGGCGCACGGCTGTGAAGGCGTTTGCATTTTTGTGAATGATGATGGCAGCCGTCCGGTGCTGGAAGAGTTGAAAAAACAGGGCGTGAAATATATCGCCCTGCGCTGCGCTGGTTTCAACAACGTAGATCTTGATGCCGCAAAAGAGCTGGGGCTGAAGGTGGTCCGCGTCCCGGCATATTCTCCGGAAGCGGTCGCGGAACATGCCATCGGTATGATGATGTCACTGAACCGTCGTATTCACCGTGCTTATCAACGTACCCGTGACGCCAACTTCTCTCTGGAAGGGCTGACCGGCTTTACCATGTACGGTAAAACCGCGGGCGTTATCGGTACCGGTAAGATTGGCGTCGCCGCCCTGCGCATTCTGAAAGGGTTTGGTATGCGTCTGCTGGCGTTTGATCCTTACCCAAGCGCTGCCGCGCTGGATCTGGGCGTGGAATATGTCGACCTGCCGACGCTGTTTTCACAGTCTGACGTTATCTCCCTGCACTGTCCGCTGACGCCGGAAAACTATCACCTGCTCAACCAGGCGGCGTTTGACCAGATGAAAGATGGCGTGATGATCATCAACACCAGCCGCGGCGGGTTGATTGATTCCCAGGCCGCTATTGAAGCGCTGAAGACCCAGAAGATTGGCGCGCTGGGGATGGACGTGTATGAGAATGAGCGCGATCTGTTCTTTGAAGACAAATCTAATGACGTGATCCAGGACGACGTATTCCGCCGTCTGTCTGCCTGCCATAACGTCCTGTTCACCGGACACCAGGCGTTTCTGACTGCCGAAGCGCTGATCAGCATTTCAGAAACCACGCTGGGGAACTTGCAGCAGCTGGAAAAGGGTGAAGAGTGCCCTAACACTATCGTGTAAATCTATATGCCGGGTGCGGCTCTGCCCTGCCCGGCCAGCTACGCCCGGTCTGGTTTCCAGCACCGGTGAGCAAAGCGCCACCAGAGCAGGACAGCCAGCAGCGCAATGGCGCTGAGCACGCTAAAGGCCGTCGCAAAAGAGTAATGACCGGCAATCGTGCCGGTTAACGCCGGGCTCATTGCTGCCCCGACACCCTGCATCAGCATGACCACGCTCTGCCCGGCATTCACGTGCCCACTCCCGCGCAACAGCACCACGATAAACGACGGCACGACAACGCCCAGGATCCCCGCGGCCAGACCATCAAGAATTTGTACCGGGATCATCATCAACGGGGCGTCTGTGGAGGCTGCCAGTGCCGCCCGAACGGGCATAATAAGCAGGGCCAGCATGATGAAACGCCAGTAACCGTAGCGCTCAATTCGACCTGCCACCCCCATGGCGACGGGGATCATCACCGCCTGAGAAATGATGACGGTGGCCGCCGCAAATAATCCGGGATTGATGGTTGCCGGTGCCGCAGCAACCCTCATGCTCAGCATCGGCAGCAGTGCGGCATTGGCCAGATGGAACAGCAGCAGCGTCAGCCCGGTTATCAACAGCGCCCGGTTTTTAATCAGCACCGCGACGCCGGGGACCGGTTGACGGTCTGAAGAGGTCAGCCCCCGCGCCGCATCGTTGTCGATATCTGTATGACGAATGGCAAGCAGCGCGCACAACGTCAGAAGCGTCGTACAGGTCATCAGCAGGAAAATGCCCCCGACGCCCCAGAACCAGGCAATGCCGCCTGCAATCACCGCCGTCAGGAAATTGCCGGCGTGGTTGAACGCCTCGTTCTTCCCCATCTGCGCGCTAAACCCGCTCGGGCCCGTCAGACCCAGCGTAATACCCGCAATCAGTGGCCCCACAAACGCCGCGCAGATACCGGTGATAATTTGCGAGACGGCGACGACGCCGCTCTGCTGACTAAACCAGAGCAGCAGCGTACTCAGCGTAATGGCGATACAAAGCAGTGCCAGAACCGAACGCTTATTGCGGGAGGTATCCGTAATAAATCCCGCCGGCAGCGTTGCCAGTAATCCCGCCAGCCCCCCGGCGGTCATCAGGATGCCGATATCATCCGGGGTCCAGTGACGTTCCGTCAGGAAGATGCCGAGAAAGGGCCCGAGGCCATCGCGAACATCAGCAATGAAAAAACTTGTCAGGCACAACGCCCGCAGTGAACGAAGAGACATACTTCCTGCCTTTTGCATATTGGCTGGCTCTGTTAGCGACGGCCTGTACGTTCGACGCCCTGTTAAAATCACGATGCAGTATACCGGAGCGTGTTGAAGCTAAAATGACCTCTCCACTCTTCTGCCGCGGCAAACTCTTTTTATAGAACTTCACGCTTTCCAGATACGCCCATTTATGGGAGTATTTAGGAATCGATTGTTTCCTAAATGATGAACACAATGTCTGAGAAGCTACAGAACGCACGCGAGCGCGGACGTCCGCGGCAGTTTGATCTCGATGCGGCCCTGGATCTGGCGATGCCGGTATTCAGAGAAAAGGGTTACCACAGCGCGTCGATAAGTGACCTGAGCGACGCGATGCAGCTCACTGCGGGCAGTATTTATAAAGCCTTTCACGATAAACGTGGCCTGTTCCTGCAGGTATTCGCGCGTTATACCTCCCTGCGCAATCAATCGTTGCGCGAGCGTCTGGCGCGACAACCTGATGGCCGGGCCAAAATAGCCGAGCTGCTGAACTTTTATCTTGAATCGGCCAGCGCTGTCGAAGGACGCCGCGGCTGCCTGGTGGTCGGCAGCACCCTTGAACTCAGCCAGTTTGACGGCGAAATTGCCGGGCTGGTGCAGAGCGCGCTTGCGCGAAATCAGCACGCGATCCTCCAGCTGATCGAACAGGGTATGCATGACGGTTCAGTTAATTCGCGACACGACGCGCAGGCGTTGAGCGGCGTTTTGCTGTGCCTGGTCCTGGGCATGCGTGTGGCGGGCAAAGCCGGAGAATTACCGGCACGCGAACGGCTGGTAGAGACGGTGATGGCGCTACTCGCCTAAAAAATTTATCCATAAAGGAAATGATCATTTCCTAAATAGCTGGAGGTAGTCATGTCTGAGAATTCAATCCCCCTTCCGTGGTCGCAGCCTGTCGCGGGCTTGCCCGATTTTGCGCACTATTACTCAACGGTTGATGGGGTTCGTCTGCACTATGTCAGAGGCGGACAGACGCAAGGTGAAACAATCGTGCTGCTTGCAGGCTTCCCGCAAAGCGGGTTTGCCTGGCATAAGGTGATGGCTCTTTTAGCCGATCGTTACGATATCATTGCACTCGACCTCCCGGGCCAGGGCGACTCCGATAAGCCACAGTCTGGCTACGATACCCTTACGCTTGCCAGTTCGGTTTTTGGGCTGGTGCAGACACTCGGGATCACAAGACATTACCTGGCCGCCCACGATGTAGGTGCATGGGTTGCCTGGCCGTATGCCCTGCGTTATGAACAGCAGGTAATCAAGCTGGCTCTGCTTGATGCCGGTATCCCGGGTATTACTTTGCCGGACGCCCTGCCCGCGACGCCAGAAAAAGCCTGGAAAACCTGGCACTTCGCGTTTCATCTTCTCCCCGACCTGCCGGAAGCCTTAATTAGCGGGCGTGAAGAGATTTACCTCGAATGGTTCCTGCGGCGAAAAACCGCCAGTCCGATGGCCTTTAGCGATGCGGATATCGCCCGGTATGTCCGCCTGATGCAGCAAAACGGCGCGCTGCGTGCCGGGCTGGCCCCTTACAGAGAAGCGGCGGTCTCCGCTGTTCAGAACCGGACGCTGGCTGAAACGCAAAAACTTCGGGTGCCGCTGCTGGCCGTCAGTGCCGATCAGGGTTCGATTGCCGATATGGCTGCCCCGCTTCGCCAGTTTGCAGAGACGGTGAGTGGCATTACGCTTGCTCATTGCGGTCATTTCATTCCGGATGAACAACCTCAGGCCCTGAGTGAGGCCCTGGCAGACTTCTTCCGTTAACAGGAAGCGCACGGTGTTGATCACTGCTGGCACCGTGCCCTGCTTCATCAACAAAGACAATTGCTGTCGCCATAAAATAAACCTCGCTCAAAATTTATTAAGGAGTTAATCTCGCAAAGAAAATAAGGGGGCATTATGAAAAACTTGATACTCAGTGTTATCGCAAAAATTTCCAAAATGGACGCTGAAGCTAAAGAGCTGGCGGCCAAAGTAGAAGCACAGTCTTTGTTGATAGGCGCGTTGTTACTGACCATTGGTAAAAATGGCGGTATGAACGAAATGCTCGAGAATGTCAGAAAAGCGATCAACGCGGCGCTTGAAGCAGCAGATACGCTGCTCAAATCCGACGCTGAAATGTTACTGAACGAATTCAATAACCTGATTTTATTAACCCAGCTACTCGAAACTAATGACTCAGAGATAAGTATCGAGTCGTTAAAGGAAGCCCCAGGCGAAACGGCCTCAGATTGAAACCCATTCCTAGAGGCTGGAGTTCAGTCTCCAGCTTCTCGTTAAACCCACGCCTTACGCGCAGCGCGCCATGACCGTGTGAGCGTGATTAGACTTTACCAAGCAGAATATTCAACATCCGTCGCAAGGGTTCCGCAGCGCCCCACAACAGCTGATCGCCGACCGTCAAAACCGAGTATATAGGGTCATTGTTAAGCGACATTTTCTTGTAACGGCCAATACCCACCTGCAGCGAACCGCTAATGTTAGCGGGAGTCAATTTACTGACACTGTCATCCTTATTATTGGGCACATAGTTAACCCATGGATGGGAATGCGTCACAAGCTCTGCAAATTCTTCTTCGCTGACTTCACGCTTGAGCTTCAGGGTTATTGCAGCACTATGGCAACGGATCACACCGACCCGAATACACAAGCCATTTACTGCAATCGTACCCGGAGAGAGACCAAGAATTTTGTTCGTTTCTGCCTCACCCTTCCATTCTTCTCTGCTATTACCATCCCCTAAATCGCTGTCAATCCATGGAATAATATTGCCCATTAAAGGCGCGCCGAAATTCTGGATGGGCATGTTAGCACTGGTAATTAATTCACTCACTTTATTGACTAAAGGAAGCACTGAACCTGAGGATTCCAGCTCATCAGAAGATAAATGTTTACTGATATAAGCGCTTTGAGCAATTAATTCCCGGACATATTTAGCACCCGCTCCGGATGCAGACTGATAGGTCATCACACTCATCCATTCTATCAGGTCAGCTTTAATTAACCCTGACAGTCCCATAAGACTCAGCGTAATGGAACAGTTGCCCCCAACAAAAAGTTTAATTCCCTCTTTGATGGCACGATCGATATTTGTGCGGTTGACCGGGTCGAGAATAATGCAGGCTTTTTCATCCATCCGGAGCGCTGAGGCCGCATCAATCCAGTAACCTTGCCAGCCATGGCTAATCAACGCCGGATAAATTGCTTTGGTATAATCCCCGCCCTGACAGGTTATGATGATATCCATTTCGGCCAGAGCGCTAATAGAATTAGCATCTTTGAGTGTGTGGTTGACGCCACCAATGACGGGACCAGCGGCACCTGCACTGGAAGTACTGTAAAAATGCGCGGAAATATTGTCGAAGTCGTTCTCTTCGACCATTCTTTGTAACAAAACAGAGCCCACCATTCCTCGCCAACCAACAATACCAACCTGCTTCATTTGCTTAACCTTAATGACGTTATGAGAATGTTAATTTTTCAAAAGATGTTATATCTCATCCCACATTAATGGTCATTACGAATTGCATCACATTCGGCAATTATTAAAATGTTTCATACGGCATCAGAAATTTTTATACCTTTTACACGGCATAAATAATTAAAGTTGTGGGTAAGACATAATCAAACAAAAACCGGGCATCACGCCCGGTTTGGTTTCTGACCTGAATAAGCGCTACGCACTCAATCCACGATTCTCCAGCATCGGTTCAATCTCGGATCGTGCCCACGCCACTGGCGGTAAAGTTCAGCTCAATCACTACTGCTCCCGCGCGACAAAATCGCCTTGCGGAATGTCTGCCCGTTCTCGCGGGTTAAGCCGCCCTGCTCAACAAACCACTGATAGCCATCGTCTGCCAGCATTTGCGTCTAAAGGTAATCCAGATTCAGTGTTTGATAATACAGGTCAACCTTTTTTATCTGCTGTAAACGTTGCTATTACTTCTTTTTCATCTGCTAGTTTACCAAGATTTTCTGGCGCTATTATTCTACCAACGGGTGTGTATCCGTAGTTTGTCTGAAAGGTCTCATAAAAAAGTACCAGGGTACGATGGCCATATAACATGAGATCGCCCTGATTAATGGTTCCAGGTTTGACCTGGCGGGTCGGTAAGGGACGGGGCAGATCAGCAAATTTCTCGTTCCCGTTAAGTTCCTCCATCGTTAGAGTCAGGGGAAGCTGTTCAATAAATGCCTTTGCGGCTGGATTATTCTTAAGTTCAACGTAAAAAGTTTGCTGATTGATAGTCATTTTAATGGTCACGGCTTCTTCCTTGTCTGGTTGCAAAGAATTACTGGCACGAACCGGGAATAAAAAGCTCGTGATGATAACAAATAACAGGAATAATATTTTTTTCATCCAGATTCTCTCCCGCAAATGTGCTGCACCTTTCAGGTGCAGCATCAATGATTATTTTAGATAAGCTTTGAAAAAGAAGTCAATTTATCAAATGGGTTCAGAACCGTATGCTTTTCACCGGACTCCTCTCTTACTGAAAATTCTACACGAAAGATGAATGCTGACTAGCTAATGAATGCTTAATGGGCTTATAAGCTATAGTTATGTTTTGTGAGTATTTCACCGATGAAACGTAATCTGAATGGCCTCCTTTATTCCATTACCGTCACCCGCGAAGGCAGTTTAACCCGTGCGGAGGCTTAACCAGGGGGCGCAACCGGCTTTCAGTCAGGCAATATCGGCGCGGGAATAACGGCTGCAGATCCTACTGCTCACACGAACTACCCGTAACGTAACTCCAATTAATGAGCTGTACTCATAATCAATATAAGTTTATACGCATTATCGAATTAATGCTCTACTGCTAAGATTATCCCTGTTCAGGAATGTGTCACTGAAGTCTGAAGAGATTGAACCTGATCTCAGTCTGATAGTGGTGACAACAGCCCATCTCCTATCCAGGAATAGTAAAAATGACAGATAACATCATAGGCAAAGTAATTGTAATCACGGGCGCATCAAGCGGTATGGGTGAAGCGGCTGCACGTTATCTTGCTGAAAAAGGAGCAAAGGTTGTGATGGCAGCGCGGAGAATAGACCGCATAGAGGCCATTGCGAGTGAGCTCCAAAAGCAGAATAAAGAAGCCATCGCCGTCGCAACCGATGTGACGAAACTTGATGACGTAAACAACCTCATTGAGACTGCGGTCAACAAATTCGGTCGTGTAGATGTTCTTATCAATAATGCCGGCCTGATGCCACTTTCCCGCCTTGAACAGGGAAATGTCGATGAATGGAATCAGATGATTGATGTCAATCTGCGCGGGGTTCTACACGGGATTGCTGCGGTGCTGCCTTATATGAAATCACAAAAAACAGGTCATATCATTAACACCGCATCTGTTGCTGCACACCTTGTCTTCCAGAGTTCTGCTGTCTATTCGGCGACAAAATTTGCTGTTCGTGCATTAACCGACGGTTTGCGCCAGGAAATGGCGGCGTATAACATTCGCGTCACGTTAGTCTCCCCCGGTGCTGTTAAAACAGAACTGCTGGAGCATATAACGGATAAAGATGTTAAGGCTGCAAACCAGGATTACGTTGAAAATATTGGCGTGCCAGCAGAAACCTTTGCACGCATGGTAGCCTTCGCAATAAATGAGCCAGAAGATGTTGGTGTGAGTGAAATTATTTTCAGACCAACGGCTCAGGAATTGTAATTAGTTTAGTGGCGGCAACTGGAGAAAAACTAACAGGATTTAGGCTTTCAGATTCGGCATACCCCTATGCCTTTTCCTAAGCCTAAAAACACGATTTTTCCTGCACCTAACAGCGAGAAATGTCCGCTTCTGGCACAAAGCGGACAAGATGGCTAGGCTGAAGGTCTGTTGTGAGCGAAAAGCGGAAGTTCGCATTTGTCGTAACAACCGGGAGCTGGGACTATCATTGGCATCTGATAATCAACAGGGAGAAGAGCAGGTCACGGTTTCTCAAAAAATATCTTCAGGCAGCGAGAATTGCAGAATGCTGACGAAGATGATTTTGGAAAAGTTCTGCATAATCTGGTGATACAGCGGCATTTACGCTTTCCCTTTTCGCAAGTGCAGTTTTCCATGCGGAAATCCGCGGAAGTCCCTCAAAAATCGCCTCAGATACTGATGCATCAATGATGGAGAAGTAACGGAAAACAGGAGCGTAGATCGCATCAACCATACTAAATTTGGAACCCGAGAAATAAGGCCCTGAATTCAATTCAGATTCAATATATTCAAGTTGCTCACGGAGCACAGCGCGTTTGCTGTCTGCCATGGCCTGATCAGTCGCATTTAAAAATTGCCAGGCATTTCCAAGCATTAATGTAGAGAACTCGATCCATGCTCGCTGTCTAGCCCTTTCTAATGCATCGTCAGCATACAGCGAATCACCATCTTGCGTTTCATTAAGATACTCGCAGATCACCATGCTCTCAAAAATAATGGCATCTTCGCCCTCTGCATGATGCACTTTAAGTAGCGGTACCTTGCCGGTGGGTGACAGAGCAAGAAACCAGTCAGGCTTCGCCGACAGATCTACATTTACACGGTCAAATGGCACATTTTTTTCGAGAAGAACGATCGCTGAACGCTGCACAAAGGGACACAATGGGTGGCTAATCAGTGTCAGGTCATGGGTAGACATCTCAACCTCCAGATAAAATAATAGCCCGCCGCCATAAAAGGTGGCGGGCTTGATGAATTGTAAATCTTATTTTGGTGGCTTAGATTGAAACGCCGCCGTCGATGATGATTTCTGAACCCACGGTCCAGGCAGACGCATCGGAGGCAAAGTAAAGCACCGCTTGCGCGACTTCCTGAGGCTTACCAAAACGACCGGCAGGGATGGTTGCAACGATATCTTTCATCACTTGATCATGATATTCCACGGGGATCCCCGCCTTATCGTAAAGCGGCGTGTCAACCGGGCCTGGGCTCACCGCGTTGATACGGATCCCGCGAGAAAGTAACTCGTTAGACAGTGTTTTCGACATGTTGAGTAATGCGGCTTTGGTGGAGCCATAAACTGAAGAGTTCACCGGGCCCGTGTGCGCATTTATAGATGTATTAAAGACCACTGATGCAGAGCTTGCGAACACTGGCAACAGCGCCTGCATCAGGAAATAAGGACCTTTAACGTTGATATCATAAATGCGGTCGAACATTTCTTCTGTCCATGCCTCAATTGGCATATACATTGATATACCCGCATTCAGGAAAGCAATATCCAGCTCACCAAAATGTTCCTGAACCGTCTGAGCCAGCGCTTTCTGTGCATTCACATCTGCAGAATCCGCGCTCACGACGACCACATCTTTACCCAGCTCGAGTTTCGCCTTTGCGACAGAATCAGGGTTAATACCAGTAACCATTACGCGTGCACCTTCTGCGACAAACAGCTTCGCGGTTGCAAGACCAATACCACTTGTTCCACCCGTGATGAGTGCGCGTTTACCTTGTAATCTGGACATGAACATATCTCCCGTGAGTTTTAACAGCTGATCGGCAAATGACCGATTTGATCGCCACTCTATACTCATGCTTTAAGGGTGATAAGATTGTATTTATGAATATGTTCCATGCGTTAAAAGCATAAATAGGTTTAGGATGGACAGATTACTTTTGATGACATGCTTTGTCCGCACTGCGGAGACAGGCAGCTTTTCTGCAGCAGGCAGGGATTTAGGCTTAGGGCAACCGAACGTGAGTCGTCATGTTGCAACCCTCGAAGAGCATTTGCAGACCAGATTACTCCACCGATCAACCCGCAAGCTTTCCCTGACTCCTGAAGGAGAACGTTATTATCTGGAAGCAAGGCGTATTCTGGAAGCGGTCGAAGAGTCAGAGTCTTCTTTCAGAGAAAATGTGACGCCCACAGGGTTACTGCGCGTTGCTTGTCCCACTGCACTGGCTCACACATTTTTGATTCCACGCATACCCGATTTTTTAGAACGCTACCCTGAGCTAACACTCGATCTACAGATTAATGACCGCTATATCAATCTCGTTGATGAAGGCGCTGAGCTGGCAATCCGCATTGGTCACCTTGAGGACAGTGCAATGCGTGCCCGCAGACTTGGCATGTATGAGCGAGTCTGTGTTGCCAGTCACAAGTACCTGGCTGAACATGGGATTCCTGACACCCCGGAGGATTTAAAAAAACATGATTGTTTGATCTATACCCTGTTATCAACGGGCGCTACCTGGAGATTTCGGGATATGGATGTGCCTGTTTCTGGCCGGCTCAGGGTCAATTCACCTGAAGCAGTGCAGAAATTTGTCAATGCGGGGGTTGGGATCGCACAGGGCCCAGAATGGTTGTTCGAGGAGGGACTGGCAAATGGCAACTTACAATTATTACTTGCGGATTACACTGCATCTCCCGTTCCCATTCAGGCTGTTTATGTTGCAAATCGACTTTTACCAAAACGCGCGATTGTGTTCATGGATTTTGTTGCTGAGATTTTTGAAAAAAATCCCGGCTTCAAAGTTTACAACCCATTGAAATGAAACTGAGATGACGAACTGACCGGCTGGCCGTAAATTGCATAGCAAGGTGTAAATAACTTCCGCTCTTGGCACAGAGCGGCCAAACTCACTGGATTGGACATTCAATGTATAAGGGAAAAAATTGCTGATTTTGCATTCAGGCCCTGTTAACTTGAATGACAATGAAAACACACTCTGTCCTATTCCATTCAATGATTATTATCACCTGTCTGACTCAGGTGGGATAACTTTCGCCATTTTCCCGCCGGTAAGGCGGGCCTTACCGGTAACAATCCAGTGAGGTAAATAATGGATATCGCTTCAGTCACAACGTCAGAAAAACCCACTTTGCACTTGTTATGTGGGAAAATTGCATCAGGCAAATCCACATTGTCAGCAAAGTTAGGTGCATTACCTGGCACCATAATTGTCAGTGAAGATTATTGGCTGGCTGCCCTCTTTGCCAATGAAATGCAATCCATAGCTAATTATGTGCAGTATTCCTCAAGACTCAGAAACGCTATGAAGCCTCACCTGGTGTCGCTACTCAAAGCGGGTTTATCCGTAGTTCTGGACTTTCCGGCAAACACACAAACCAATCGTGAATGGATGATGAGCATCATTAAGGAGTCAGGTGCCAGTAACAGGCTGCATTACCTGAAAGTTACTGATGAAGTATGTAAATCCCGCTTGCGCGCCCGTAATGCAGAAGGAATGCATAAATTTATAGCCTCAGATCAACAATTTGAAACCATAACGCACTTTTTCGCAGAGCCAACGGCTGATGAAGGGTTTGATATTATTGAATACAGCTGAATTTACCTTTCTGCACAAAGCGGACCGGCATAAGAGCCGCAAGGTCCGCTGTGAGCGATGAGAGGACGTTGAGTTTCTAGTAAAACTGACATGAAAACGTCCAAAGTCCCTCTGGGGATTTGTGAAAGTAGCCGATACCATTGTCCGCCCACATCCAGTTTACTTTTTCTTCTGACCCCACTTGAAAGACAAAATCTTGAATCCCCACACCATGTTGTATCTCCATTGGATATCCTCCAACCTTGGTTCCCCTGTACCGGTTAAAACCATCATAGAATCTATCACTTGCATCCTCATCATCGTTTACGTCAGACAAGTCAATAATATCCCAAGCATCCTCCCATCCTGGAGCATCATCATTGACACTCACCCACCGAACCGGAAATGCTCGATATGGAGTGTTAATTGCAGGCAATAACTCAAGCCCATCAAGGGTGGCGTATTCTCGTATTAGCCACCCCTCGCCATGAGGTTTATCAAATGGATGGCTTTCCATATTATGATAAAGCACTAAGAGCGCGATCCCCTTCAGTTGTTCAGGAATCACGGGAAGCTCATCTACGCGAATCTGGAGAAGCGGAAACATCGGCTGCCCCTTCCAAACTGGCAACCCTTCACCTGGAAGAGCGACTCCTTTTAAAAACCAGGATGTAATTGGGTCTGCTGTAGGGCGGAAACCACCGACTTGTGCCACAGATGCAGTACGTAATTTGGATCTGAGTTCTTCTAAAACTAACGCACTCTTGGATTTCATAATTGCATCCTTGCGTATGCCCATACTTTTGGATTCTGAAATAGAGAAGTTTTTATTATATATCGTAATTATTACCCAACAGACCTAAATATTCCTGTGCTTCCTCTTCAGAATAGTAACGGAGGTCCGCTTCTGGCACATAACGGCCCTGGAAATTGGGAAAATCACCGGACACTTAGCAGATCTGAATATCTGGTCGTATATCTCGGCGACAGCATTTCACGTTTCATCTGCCAATACTGCTATATGCCCTGCCCTGCAAAGTGAAGCGTGCCTTTCCCGTCTTTCGCATTCAGGTGATCGAGCACCTCAATCAACTTTTCGCTGCCAGCATACGGTGCGTTCTCATCGAAAAGGTTGAGCTGGGCCAACCCCAGGCTGAAGAAGTCACCCAACATTATTCCGGCTTTCTGGTAACGATGGTCATCCTTCCGGATTTTATCCAGGCACTTTATGCGGCGTTAATGATTTTGGGGAAGAAAAAATCGGACAAAAAACCGGGCATCGCGCCCGGTTCTGTTCCCATACTAAAAAAGCCCTTAAACACTCAATCCACGATTCTCCAGCATCGGTTCAATCCTCGGATCGTGCCCACGCCACTGGCGGTAAAGTTCAGCTAAATCACTACTATTCCCGCGCGACAAAATAGCCTCGCGGAATTTCTGTCCGTTTTCTCGAGTCAAACCACCCTGCTCGACAAACCACTGATAGCCATCGTCTGCCAGCATCTGGGTCCACAGGTAGGCGTAATACCCCGCCGCATAGCCGCCGCCGAAGATATGGGCGAAGTAGCTGCTGCGATAGCGCGGTGGAACGGCGGGCAGATCCAGCCCCTCTTTGTGCAGTGCTGCCGCTTCAAAAGCGTCAACATCGTCCACGGGTTCGCTGATGCCGTGCCAGTTCATATCCAGCAGCGCAGCGCTAAGCAACTCGGTCATGTCATAACCTTTATTAAACTGCGTCGCGTTAAGCATTTTATCGCGCAGCGCCTCCGGCATCGGCTCTCCGGTCTGATAGTGGCGGGCATAGTGGGCAAACACCTGCGGATGGCTCGCCCAGTGCTCGTTGATTTGCGATGGGAACTCGACAAAATCACGCGGCGTATTGGTGCCGGAGAGGGAGGCGTAGCGCTGGCTGGCAAACAGACCGTGCAGCGTATGACCAAACTCGTGGAACAGGGTGACCACATCGTCCCAGGAGATCAGCGCCGTCTGACCGTTAGCCGGTTTTTGATAGTTGCAGACATTGTAGATAACCGGGCGCGAGGCAAACTCATACGATTGCTCGACGAAATTCCCCATCCACGCCCCACCGGCTTTCGATTCGCGGGCAAAGAAATCACCGTAGAACAGCGCCATCCCTTCACCGGTGTGGTCGAAAATTTCCCACACACGGACATCAGGATGGTAAACCGGAATATCGAAACGCTCGACAAAGCGGAGGCCAAACAGCTGGCTTGCAGCCCAGAATACGCCATCCTGCAACACGGTGTTGAGCGCAAAGTACGGCTTGATTTGCGACTCGTCGAGAGCATATTTCGCCTGGCGCACACGCTCAGCATAAAAGGCCCAGTCCCACGCCTGCACGGTGAACCCGCCCTGCTCGTTATCAATCACGTTTTGGATATCGGCCTGCTCAAGCGTCGCTCGGGTGCGTGCGGCGGGCACAATTCCGCGCATAAAAGCCAACGCGGCGGCAGGTGTTTTCGCCATTTGATCGGCGATACTCCAGCTTGCGTAGTCCTCAAACCCCAACAATTTTGCCTGACGCGCACGCAACGCGGTGAGACGCAGGATCAGTGCCCGGGTATCGTTTTCATCCCCTTTCTGGGTACGCGTCCAGCCCGCGTTAAACAAATTTTCGCGCGTCTGACGGTCACGCAGCGCGGAAAGTGCGGGTTGTTGAGTGGTATTCAGCAGCGGAATCAACCAGCGATCGTTCAGCCCTTTCTCCGCGGCGGCATGGGCAGCCGTCGTAATCTCGTCAGGACTGAGTCCATCAAGCTGATGTGCATAATCCACGACCAGCCCACCGGCTTTGGTGGCGGCCAGCAGACGCTGATTAAACTGGCTGGTGAGGGTCGCCGCCTCGGTATTCAGCGCTTTCAGCTCCGCTTTTTCTGCATCATTCAGCCGCGCACCGGCCAGCACAAAGTGCTGGTACGTCTCTTCTGCCAGCCGACGGGATTCGGCGTCCAGCGCAGCACAATCCTGCCAGACGCTCTCCACGCGAGAGAACAGCGTGTCGTTAAGCCAGATATCGTTCGCCAGGGCAGCAAGCTCGGTAGAGATCTGCTCCTCAAGCGCCTGTAAGTCATCATTGGTGTGCGCAGAGGTCATGGCGAAGAAAACACTGCTGACACGCGAGAGCATGGCACCGCTTTTTTCGAGCGCCAGCACGGTATTGTTGAAATCGGGGGCGGCCGTTTGCGCGACAATCGCGTCAATTTCGGCTCGCTTCTGGCGTATCGCTTCATCGAATGCCGGGCGGTAGTGGCCGTCGTTGATTTCGTCGAATCGGGGTGCCTGATAAGGCAACAGGCTGCTTTCAAAAAAGGGATTAGTGGCCGACATCTTTCACTCCTGAGTACGGTTATCTTCCCAGAGTAGGCCAGGCCGCCACTGCCTGCAATGCCGTCATACAAATGTTGCCTTAACGCATCCTTCGCGGCCGTGCTATGTTAGTACAACACAAAAAGCGTTGAGGAACAGTGAGATGATTATTTTAGTTACCGGGGCAACGGCAGGTTTTGGTGAAAGCATCACGCGTCGCTTCGTCGCCAACGGGCATATGGTGATTGCGACGGGTCGTCGTCAGGAGCGTCTGCAGGAGCTGAAAGATGAACTGGGTGACAGCATCCTGACCGCGCAGCTTGATGTCCGTAACCGTGCCGCCATCGAAGAGATGATTGCTAACCTGCCGGCCGAATGGCGTGCCATTGACCTGCTGGTCAACAATGCCGGTCTGGCGCTCGGTATGGAGCCTGCCCACAAAGCCAGCGTCGAAGACTGGGAAAACATGATCGACACAAATAACAAGGGGCTGGTGTACATGACCCGCGCCGTGCTGCCAGGCATGGTTGAGCGCAATCGCGGCCACATTATTAACATCGGTTCGACCGCCGGAAGCTGGCCTTATGCGGGCGGTAATGTTTATGGCGCGACCAAAGCCTTCGTGCGTCAGTTCAGCCTTAACCTGCGTACCGATCTGCACGGCACCGCCATTCGCGTGACCGATATTGAGCCGGGCCTGGTAGGCGGAACCGAATTTTCCAACGTTCGGTTTAAAGGTGATGACGCGAAAGCAGACAAAACCTACGAGAATGCGAACGCCCTGACGCCGGAAGATGTCACCGAAGCGGTCTGGTGGGTGGCAACGCTGCCAAAACACGTCAACATTAACACGGTAGAAATGATGCCAGTCAGCCAGAGTTTTGGCGGACTTAGCGTCCATCGTGGCTAAAATTGCCCTTCCCGGCCTGCGGGCCGGGTCTGTTTCAGGCCATAAAAGAATGGTAGTATGTTCAGGCTAACTCTCTGAGAAATGACAACTCATGGCCGCTGAATCGCAACTCAATCCTACCCAGCCCGTAAACCAGCAAATCTATCGCATTTTGCGACGTGATATTGTCCATTGCCTGATCCCACCCGGAACGCCGCTCTCTGAAAAAGAGGTGTCCGTGCGGTTTGACGTGTCCCGCCAGCCCGTGCGTGAGGCGTTTATCAAGCTTGCAGAAAACGGTCTGATTCAGATCCGCCCGCAGCGCGGCAGCTATGTAAACAAAATCTCGCTCTCCCAGGTGCGTAACGGGTGTTTTGTCCGTCAGGCCATTGAGTGCGCGGTGGCGCGCCGTGCCGCATCGCTGATTGACGATAACCAGTGCTACCTGCTGGAGCAAAACCTGCATCAGCAGCGTATTGCGATTGACCGCAAACAGCTCAACGACTTCTTCCAGCTTGATGACGAGTTTCACCAGAAGCTGGCGCAAATTGCGGACTGTCAGTTGGCCTGGGACACGATTGAAAACATCAAAGCCACCATCGACCGCGTGCGCTATATGAGTCTCGACCATGTCTCCCCACCGGAAATGTTGCTCCGACAGCATCATGATATTTTCAGTGCGCTGGAAAAACGCGATCAGGACGGTGTAGAAAAAGCGATGACGCTGCACCTGCAGGAAATCAGCGAATCCGTACAGTTAATTCGTCAGGAAAACAGCGACTGGTTTAGCGAAGAGTAAAATACGCCGCCCCCGTTTCGGTTGCGGCGAAGAGATTAGCGAACCACCAGCACCGGAATACTCGCATAGCGCAGGATAGATTCCGCATTTGAACCGAGCAGATGGGTGCTGATGCTCGGGTTTTTCGACCCGATGACGATCACGTCATATTCCCCTTCTTTGCTCAGTTTGATAATTTCATCACGCACGTTGCCAAAGCAGACCAGGCTGTCGATATTCTCCCCGGGGAGATCAAACAGCCTTTTCAGCTCGTTCATTTTCTTCCCGGATTCAGCGGTCATAAACGCTTCAAACTTTTTGATATCGGCGTTGAATCCGCGCAGCAACGAGCGGCTGCTGTTGGGGAGAATGTTCACCAGCGTAATCGACGCGCCTTCCGCCTTTGCAAGGTTGGCCGCGTGGCGAACCGCTTTGTCGCTCAATTCCATTTCAAATACATCAACAGGCATTAAAATCTTCTTATACATAAGCCTGACTCCTTATTCCTGTGAAAGGGGTATTCCCTGCTCCAAGAATGACAGCCGGAATATAAACAAACCCTAAACGCTTGCCTGCAGAAACTATCAATAAAGGAAAATAAATGTGGGCTTTGTAAATTGCTGTCGTGAACCGTCAGCACCCACCAATATTGAGAAAAAAGTGTGAGTTTGATCAAAAACAAAAAAATGAGATGCAGACAGGCGTATTTATAGTGCCCCGTGAACGGTGAAACCTGAAATAGCGCCGTAACGGATAAGTGAGAGAGGAGAAAATACCATGATGACATACGACCGTAACCGTAACGCAATTACCACCGGCAGCCGTGTAATGATCAATGGCACAGGACACACCGGCGTGATTAAAGCGATCCACAGCGAAGGGCTGGATGCCGCGCAGGTGCGTCGCAGCAAAACGGTAGAAGTGGAAGGTTGCGAAGGTAAGTTCGAACCGATTGAACTGATTCGCCTGGGTATGCACTGATTCGTGCGACATCACGCCGCCGCACGCGGCGGCATGTGATGACTTAGCAGTTCGCCGCGTACTCTGCGACCGTGGCTTTTGCACCTTTTTGCAGTAACGCCTGGTAAGCACGCATTACCGCATCCACAAAGACGGTTTCATGCGGGAGTTCTTTGCCAAAAATGGCCTCAATGCCCAGCAGCGCCTTCACCCGGTCTTCGCCCTCAGCACTTCCCTTCACCGCCGCCTGAATGACCGCCAGCTGCGGGTCGCTCACGTCGATAGCGTTGCCCTGCTCATCGACACCACCGACATACCGCATCCAGCCTGCAATGCCTAATGCCAACAGCGGGAAGCTTTTTTGATGCACCAGATGCCAGCGCACGGAATCGAGCATACGCTGCGGGAGCTTCTGGCTGCCGTCCATCGCGATTTGCCAGGTACGGTGACGTAACGCCGGGTTGCTGTAGCGGGCAATCAACAGGTCAGCATAGTGGCCTAAATCAACGCCTTTCACTTTTAAGGTCGGCGCCTGCTCGTTCAGCATCAGCGCATGGGCGGCAGTACGGTAGTGCGCGTCTTCCATGCAGTCGTTGATATGCGGGTACCCCGCCAGATAGCCAAGATACGCGAGGAAAGAGTGACTGCCGTTAAGCATGCGCAGCTTCATCTCTTCAAACGGAATGACGTCTGAAACCAGCTCCGCCCCGGCCTTTTCCCACTGTGGACGGCCTGCAACAAAGTTGTCCTCAATCACCCACTGACGGAACGGTTCGCACGCCACGCCTGCCGGGTCACGAACGCCGGTCAGCTGTTCAATTTTATCCAGCGTCTCCGGTGTAACCGCGGGAACAATGCGATCCACCATGGTGGACGGGAAAGTGACGCTGGATTCAATCCAGTCTGCCAGCTCGCCGTCAACCGCGCGGGCATAAGCGCAGGTCACATTACGCATGACGTGACCGTTCTCCGGCATATTGTCACAGGACATGACGCTAAACGCGGGCAGCCCGGCAGCTTTGCGTCGCGCGAGTGCTTCCACCACCACACCCGGCGCAGATTTCGGCTGATGCGGGTTTTGCAGGTCGGCGGCGATTAACGGGTGATCGAGCATCAGTTTCCCGGTCGCCGGCGAGTGGCAATATCCCTTTTCAGTAATGGTGAGCGAGACAATCGCCACCTGCGGCTCACACAGTGCGGCCAGCACGCGTTCCAGCCCGTCAACCTGTGCATGCAGTGCGTTCCTGACCACGCCCACCACCCGCGATGTCCACGCATCGGCAGACATTTCCGCCACGGTGTAGAGATGATCCTGTGCGTTCAAATCGGCAATCTGCTGTTCACCGCCAATCAGGTTTACCTCACAGTAACCCCAGTCGCTGTTGTGTTCCGCGGCGAGAATGTCGGCATACACCGCCTGGTGCGCACGGTGAAATGCGCCAAACCCTAAATGAACAATGCGTGCCTTGAGGCGATCGCGATCGTACTGAGGAAGCGTCGCTTTCGCCTGTAATAACCGGTTTTCCATGATTAAGACTCGTTAAGTTATGTACGCTGGGATTCGCTGCCGCTCTATATGAGCAGCAGCGCCTGCTGACTACACCAACTAGAATGGCAGTCGGGGTAAAAAAGAACTGCCATTAACCATACTGATCCTGCAGTTTGAGATTTTGATTTATATTAACTTTTACGCATGTGGTGTGACATGACCATAAAGTTGTGTGATAGGTCACTAAAGATATAAACCATTACCGCCGCGATGAAACCGCCCCATAGCCGACGGAATCACGTGCCGGCCCCTCCGCCGCATCTTCCGCCACACTCAAATCACGATCGCAGACCTCTGGCATGCAGATGGCGGCGATCAGCCCAATCACGGAGTAAGCGATCATCATGGCGACAATTGGCCACCAGGAACCGGTCATATTGCAGAAGATCCCGGCGAGCACTGGCCCAAAGCCTACCGCCACCAGCCCGCCCGCCTCTTTTGAGATAGCCATCCGGGTAAAGCGGTTACGCGAGCCAAACATCTCCGCCATCGTGATGTTTTCCAGGGCAAACAGTCCCAGTACGGCGAAATTATGGATAACGATGATGGAAAGCATGATCACGCCCGGCGCATAGCTCTTATCAACGATAATCGACAGCATCGGGTACGCCAGAATAATGGCGGAGATATTGAGCAGAATGTACGGCAGACGACGCCCTACTTTATCGGAGAGCCAGCCCAACAGCGGGATAGAGATAAACCCGAGAATTGAGCTTATCATCAGTGCATCGGTGGGGATCGCTTTATCGAACAGCAGCGTCTGAACCAGATACCCGGCAAGAAACGTCTGGATCAGACCTGAATTCCCCGCCTGACCAAAACGCAGCCCGGTTGCCAGCCAGAAGGACTTACTCTTGACCATCGCTGCAAATGATAAATCGTGTTTTGTCACCGGTGCGGTTGTCTCAGCCTCGTTCACTTTTTCAAATACCGGGCTCTCCTTGAGGTTCATTCGCAGCCAGATGGCGAAGATCATTACCACCACGCTGGCAAGAAACGGGACACGCCAGCCCCAGGCAACCAACTGTTCGCGGTCGAGGGCGAAGAACATAATTGCCCAGATAGCCGTTGCACTTAGCGTCCCGCAGTTGGTGCCCATCGCCACCAGCGAGGAGATAATGCCGCGTTTCCCTTTAGGGGCATACTCCGCCAGCATGGTCCCGGCGCCGGAGATTTCAGCCCCTGCCCCCAGCCCCTGGATAATACGCAGCGTCACTAACAGGACGGGCGCGAAAATCCCAATCTGCGCGTAGGTCGGCAAGACCCCGATCAGGGTCGTGCAGATCCCCATCATAGTAATGGTGATAAACAGCACCTTTTTACGGCCAATGCTGTCGCCCATTCGGCCGAAGATAAAGGCGCCGACAATGCGCGCGATATAGCCTGCGCCGTACGTCCCCATCGCCAGAATCAGCGCCATTGCGGCCGATTGTTCCGGGAAGAAGATCTCATGGAATACCAGTGCGGCCCCCAGCGAATAGAGCTGGAAATCCATAAACTCCAGTGCGGTACCCAGCCAGCCGGAAACGGCGGCTTTCACCAGATCTGAAGTCGTTCTTTGTGGTTGTGTTTGCGTCATAATGGCTATCTCTGCAAGGTAAGATGCGTACCACTCAGAGCCTGTCTGCGCAGGCTCTTAACCGCGTGAATTATTATTGCCCGAACGTGAGTAAGACTTTGCAGCACTGCCGCTGATCTTTTTCAAACCGTTCGATGGCGTCTGTTACGTGGTGATAGTCAAAAGTGTGGGTAATCAGTTTGTCCGGGTCGATCAGCCCCTTTTCCAGCCAGTCGATGACGACGGGGAATTTGTTGGCATTCAGCCGTGATGAGAATATCGCCAGCTCTTTTCCGGTGATCCCCTGCTGAACAATCTGGCTTGGGTCGCTGGAAAACCCCATCAGCACGATGCGTGCCGCCGGAGAGGCAATGGTGATGGCTTCCTGTAAAATTGTCGGATGACAGGCTGCGTCAATAATAAGCGTCGGTTTGATCCCTTTTTCTTCCAGCGCCGCCTGTAACGACAGCTCTGCGTTGTTGAACACCCAGTCCGCGCCGCTGCGTTGCGCCATCGCCAGCCGTTCATCGATCCGATCGACAACGATAACCTGCTTCACCTTATAGACACCTTTCAATGCCTGGAGGGTGACAAGCCCCATGGGGCCTGCGCCGTAGATCAGGGCGATATCCTGCCCGGTGGGTTGTGCGTGGCCCGTCACGTTAGCGGCAATCGTGAACGGCTCGATCATTACCGCGTGTTTATCTGGAATAGCATCCGGAACAACCCAGGCATTTTTTGCCGGTACGACGGCATACTCACTAAAGCCTCCGTCGCGATGAACACCCAGCACCACCAGAGAGGTACAGACATTGGGTTTGCCCACGGAGCACGGATAGCAGTGTCCGCAGCTGATCACCGGGTCAACCGAGACGCGCTCGCCCACGCGGGCCGGGTCAACTCCCTCACCAACGGCATCAATCTCACCAAAAAATTCATGGCCAATCACGCGCGGGTATCGCGCAAACGGATTATGCCCGCGGTAAATATGGCTGTCTGAACCGCAAATACCGGCCAGTTTGACGTTGACGCGCACTTCACCTGCCGCGGGTTCCGGGAGTGGACGATCTTCAATCACCAGTGCATTGGGTTGTTGAATCACTACGCTTTTCATCGTTCGCTCCTCGTTTACCAGTTCCACAACGTGCCATCTTCGAGACGGGCAACCGGAAGGTAGGCAGGATCGTACGGGTATTTCGCCGCCAGTTTTTCGTCAAATTCAATACCCAGCCCGGGTTTGTCGCCCGGATGCATATAGCCATTATCAAAGCGCCAGCTGTGCGGGAAGACCTCCAGCATTTGTTCGGAGTAACCCATATATTCCTGTACACCAAAGTTTGGCACCCACAGGTCAAAATGCAGCGCGGCGGCGTGGCAAACAGGCGACAGATCCGACGGTCCATGTGAGCCGGTACGCACCTGATAAAGCGAGGCGAAGTCCGCGATGCGCCGCATGCCGGTGATGCCGCCCGCGTGGGTAATGGTGGTGCGGATATAGTCGATAAGCTGCTCTTCAATAAGCTGCTTGCAGTCCCAGATGCTGTTAAACACTTCTCCAACCGCAATCGGCGTGACCGTGTGCTGACGGATCAGACGGAAGCAGGCCTGGTTTTCCGCAGGCGTAGGATCTTCCATCCAGAACATACGGAATGCTTCAATGCTCTTACCGAATCGCGCCGCCTCAATCGGGGTCAAACGGTGGTGCATGTCGTGCAAAAGATGCTCATTAAAGCCAAACTTACTGCGCACCGCATCGAACAGCTTCGGTGTGAAATCGAGGTATTTTTCAGTGGACCAGAGCTGCTCTTCCGGCCAGTCACCTTTAGTGGCGGGCTCGTAGGCCAGCCCTTTTCCTTTCGACATGCCATAGGTGGTTTTCATACCCGGCACGCCGCACTGAACGCGGATCGCCTTAAAGCCCATCTCTTTATGCCGGGCGTAATCTTCCAGCACGTCATCAATGGAGTGTCCGGTGGTATGACAATAGACCATCACCCCTTCCCGGGATGCGCCGCCCAGCAGCTGGTAGAGCGGCATATTGGCCGCTTTGGCTTTGATATCCCACAGTGCCATATCCACGGCGGAAATGGCCGACATGGTGACCGGACCACGACGCCAGTAGGCGCCTTTATAGAAGAACTGCCAGATATCCTCAATGCGGTGCGCATCACGGCCGATCAACTGCGGGCAAAGGTGATCTTTCAGATAAGAGGCCACCGAAAGTTCACGTCCGTTGAGGGTGGCATCACCCAGGCCGACGATGCCCTCGTCGGTGGTAATCTTAAGGGTGACAAAGTTACGCCCCGGGCAGGTAACAAAGACTTCAGCCCCGACAATCTTCATAATCCATTTCCTTACATCGCTCATTGTGATGCTGGAAACTTACTCTTCTGCACTACTACCATACAAGTATAATGATCATAAAATCAGCGAACGGTCACAAAAAAAATCGGGCGCTCAGGCGCGCCCCCATCCGGCAACAATAATCAACATGCCGCACAGTGCAACCAGCGCCCCGGCCCAGTCATACGCGCTGAGCTTCACACCATCCACCACGCGTAACCACAGCAGCGCGGTACAGACATAAACCCCGCCATAAGCGGCGTAGACGCGCCCGCTGGCCGCCGGGTGCAGCGTCAACAGCCAGACAAACAGGGCCAGCGCAATGCCCGCCGGGATCAGCAGGAAGACGGTTGCCCCCTTCTTCAGCCAGAGCCACGGAAGGAAGCAGCCGATGATTTCACACAGCGCGGTGGCAAAAAAAAGCAGAGTGGTTTTGAGCATATTTACAGTCATGTGATGATTTATTTAGACATCATACCTGATGATATCGTTTACTTTTCCATACCCGTGTCGCGGGTATGCCGTTATTTCTCTTTGGTGTAGAATCTGAACGGGATAACTTAATTATCTGCGCCCATTTAAAAGGAAACGCTATGACTACATTAAGCAAACGCCTTTGTCTGACAGCCCTGCTGGCGCTGTCATCGTTCGCCTTTGCCGCCTCTGCCACCGCCGAAACCAGCAAACTCATTATTGAGTCTGGCGACAGCGCGCAAAGCCGTCAGAACGCCGCCATGGACAAAGAACAATGGAATGACACCCGTAGCCTTCGTCAGAAGGTGAACAAACGTGTTGAAAAAGAGTGGGACAAAGAAGATGTCGCTTTCGACGCGCGCGATAAGTGTCAGCAAAGTGCCAACGTTAACGCCTACTGGGAGCCAAATACCCTGCGCTGCCTGGATCGTCGAACTGGCCGCACGGTAGCGCCATAATGTCAGTGCAGTGTGACGTTAAGCTCCGCCCGCTGGAGCGTGAAGACCTGCGCTTCGTCCACCAGCTCGACAATAACGCCAGCGTGATGCGCTACTGGTTCGAAGAGCCTTACGAGGCGTTTGTTGAGCTGTCGGATCTCTACGATAAGCACATTCACGATCAAAGCGAACGCCGTTTTGTCGTGGAGTGTGAAGGTGAAAAAGCCGGTCTGGTGGAACTGGTTGAGATCAACCACGTTCATCGTCGGGCAGAATTCCAGATTATCATTTCACCTGAGCATCAGGGGAAAGGTCTTGCCACGCGGGCGGCGAAGCTGGCGATGGATTACGGATTCAACGTCCTGAATCTCTACAAGCTTTATCTCATCGTGGATAAAGAGAACGAGAAAGCGATCCATATCTACCGCAAGCTGGGCTTTATGGTGGAAGGCGAACTGGTTCACGAGTTCTTTATCAACGGTGAATACCGCAACACCATTCGCATGTGCATCTTCCAGCATCAGCACCTGGCCGGACACAAACCGTCAGGCGCCAGCCTGCTGAAACCCACCGCGCAGTAACCTGCGCGGCTTTTTCTCAGTAGTATTCAATACTGTTCTTAATGGTGTACTTGCGCTCAACGGCGGGCTTCACGCTGTTGTCGGTGATCGTCAGATCGCAACTCACCGGATTATTGTGTCGATCGTAATCACAGCTTTGATTGACGTTGCCCAGCGGCTTGTCATTCAGCATGCTCACGGCGGAGTAATCCATTCTTTTGCGAAGGTCTTTAGACGGCGTCGACTGGACGGATAAATGCTGGTCCCCGGAGACGGTGGTTTTCCCCAGCGGATAGCCATCCGCATCATAGCGGTACTTCACTTCCATCTCTTTGCCGTGCGCCGCCACCACAAACCCGTTATCGTCGGTATCCCACGTTACGCCCGCCGACGGCAATTCGGCCAGCTGGCATTTCCCCTGCAGTTTCACTTTTCGCTGCTGGGTTTCCGCATCAAGGTAGTAATTAGCATCCAGTACCAGCGCCACGCCGGTATTGGCCTCGAGGTCGTGCAGTTCGAGGGTATCGAAACACCCTTCCGTCGACATCGTACCGGTTACCCGTTTGGAGACTTCACCTTTGTCGTTGAACAGTGTCTGGGTAAAGTCTTTTACCGGGCCGCGCAGAGGGTCAAAATCAAATTCATTGGAGAAGCTCGCCATCTCGGGCGTAAACGACAGCGGCGCGGAAGGGTTGTCGCACCCCACCAGTGTTGCTGCCAGTAGCGTTATCGCTGCGTAGTTCTTCACATCATTTACCGAATCAGGGAGAGTATTCCCGATCATATTAGCAAATACCGTTGTTCACACGATAGCAAAATGTCAGGCGAAAAGAGACGTACAATCAATGCATTAATCTCTCTTACCCTCTGCAAAACCTCGCCAGAACGAGAAGGCGCTGTGCCCGCCGTTGAACAGGAAACACACCTGCTTTGAGCGCATGACGGATATTCTGTGACATATTAACAACATGAAAACGCCGGCAGATTGCGCCATCTAACTTTATTCTTTGATATATTAAATGTTTAACATCCCCTTTCTTCCTCTATAAGGATGCGCTACCCTCACAAATGCGTTCGCGTCCAAAACCGCCTGGAATCTCTATGCTTTCTTTATTCATGAAAAAACGTAGGCAAAACGCTGATTTTTGATTGCTCATCAAAGGTTAAAAAATGAAAAAAACAATCCCTGAATATACGCCTGTTGACTTATCACGTTGGGCCAGAAAAGAACATTTCGAGGTATTTCAGTCCTTTGCTCAATCTACATTTAATCAAACTGTTCAAATAGACATCACCGCATTGCTCAAGGATATAAAAGAACTGGGCTGGAAATTTTATCCGACGATGATTTCCCTCCTTTCTAAAATCGTCAACAACCATTCGGAATTCCGTATGGCCATGAAGAACAATGAACTTGTCATATGGAATGAAATTCATCCAAGCTATACCATTTTCCATAATGAAACGGAGACCTTTTCTTCTTTATGGAGTCACTTCGATGGCAATATTGATCATTTCCAGAACGTTTATTCGGAAGATGTTGCTCGCTATGGTAATAGCCTTTCTTATTGGCCGAAGGAAGAGTCACGGGAAAATGTATTTTTCGTGTCGGCGATCCCCTGGTCAAGTTTTACCAGTTTTAATATCAACGTAGCCAATATGCAGAACTTTTTTGCCCCCATGTTCACTATGGGGAAATACGTCAATCAGGGTGGAAAAGTATTATTGCCCCTCGCCGTGCAGGTCCATCATTCCGTGTGCGATGGTTTCCATGTGGCAAGATTGTTCAATGAGTTACAGGCGATGTGTGATGACTTACGGCATCACTCCGGCGAACGACAGGTGCAGAGCAAAACGCACCGCGCTTAGCGTCGCGATGCCGGGCGGGTATAACCGCCCGCAGGACGTGTTGATGGAAATTGGGGAAAATGAGCGCAGGAAGCCTGTATAAGATTGTTCAGAAAGTTATCTCCAATAACAAAAGCTTACACGAACCCTGCTAAGCTTAACCGACACACAGAGAAAAGGAGCTACAGATGAAACGGTTACCCTGGATTACCGCCCTGCTGTTAATGAGCGCTTCTACAGCGGCTCTGGCTGCACCGGATTCCTGCGAGCGCGTAAAAAGCGACATTCAGCAGAAAATCATCAATAACGGCGTGCCCGAGTCCGGCTTTACGTTGAATATTGTGCCAAACGATCAGGCTGACCAGCCGGATGCACAGGTTGTCGGTCATTGTGCGAACGATACCTTTAAAATTCTCTATACCCGCACCGGTAGCGGTGCCGCATCAGGGATGCAGGATAATGGTCAGGGCGAACCTCAGTGATTTTAATCACTTTCTCGCGGCCAATTCCCTTTGACTTGATGAGGATTAATATTTAATACCTCCAAATAAGTAACATTCACCCCATCATTAGCCCGGTTGTAATCACGGGCGAAAATAATACGCAATTAAAATGATGGGGTGAGTTATGTCCGATGTCGATAATCACGGCGGGATCAGCCGTCGAACGTTGGTTAAATCCACTGCAATAGGCTCTCTGGCACTTGCCGCCGGGGGGATTTCACTGCCTTTTGGCCTCAAACGCGCCGCTGCCGCGGTACAAAACGCCGTAAAGCCCGCTGAAGACAAAGTGGTCTGGGGTGCCTGCTCGGTCAACTGCGGGAGCCGTTGTGCGCTGCGTCTTCACGTCCGTGATGAAGAAGTTTACTGGGTCGAAACGGATAACACCGGTGAGGATATTTATGGCAATCATCAGGTTCGCGCCTGCCTGCGCGGGCGTTCTATTCGCCGTCGGATCAATCACCCCGATCGTCTGAACTACCCCATGAAGCGCGTAGGGAAACGCGGTGAAGGCAAATTTGAGCGTATCTCATGGGATGAAGCCCTGGACACCCTTACCCGCAGCCTGAAAGATGTCGTCGAAAAATACGGCAACGAAGCGGTCTACATTAACTACTCCTCCGGCATTGTGGGCGGCAATATCACCCGCTCCTCCCCTTATGCTTCGCTGGTCGCGCGTCTGATGAACTGCTACGGCGGCTTTTTAAGCCACTATGGCACCTACAGCACCGCGCAAATAGCCTGTGCAATGCCCTACACCTACGGCAGCAACGACGGCAACAGCACCTCGGATATTGAAAACACGAAGCTGGTGGTGATGTTCGGCAATAACCCGGCAGAGACGCGAATGAGCGGCGGCGGGATAACCTATTATCTCGAGCAGGCCCGCGAGCGCTCTCACGCGCGCATGATCGTCATCGATCCGCGGTATACCGACACCGCCGCCGGGCGCGAAGACGAGTGGATCCCGATTCGCCCGGGGACGGACGCCGCGCTGGTCGCAGGTATCGCCTGGGTACTGATCGACGAAAACCTTGTCGATCAGCCGTTCCTCGACACGTACTGCGTCGGCTATGACGAAAAAACGCTGCCGGAAGGTGCGCCTGCTAACGGGCATTACAAAGCGTATATTCTCGGTCAGGGTGATGATGGCATCGCCAAAACGCCGGAATGGGCCTCGCGCATCACAGGCATACCGGCCGATCGCATCATCAAGCTTGCACGGGAAATTGGCAGTACCAAACCGGCCTACATCTGTCAGGGCTGGGGCCCACAGCGCCAGGCCAACGGCGAGCTGACCTCCCGCGCCATTGCCATGTTGCCGATTTTGACCGGAAACGTCGGTATCAACGGCGGTAACAGCGGCGCACGTGAATCGACCTACACGATCACCATTGAGCGTATGCCACTGCCGGATAACCCGGTGAAAACGCAAATCTCATGCTTTAGCTGGACCGACGCCATCGCGCGCGGACCCGAAATGACCGCCCTGCGCGACGGCGTGCGGGGAAAAGAGAAGCTGGATGTACCGATCAAATTCATCTGGAACTACGCCGGCAACACCATCATCAACCAGCATTCCGACATCAACAAAACCCACGATATTCTGCAGGACGAGAGTAAATGCGAAACCATCGTGGTGATCGACAACTTTATGACCTCGTCGGCGAAATATGCTGACATTCTGCTGCCCGATTTAATGACTGTTGAGCAGGAAGACATTATTCCTAACGATTATGCAGGCAACATAGGCTACCTGATTTTCCTTCAGCCCGTGACCGCACCGAAGTTTGAGCGCAAACCGATCTACTGGATCATGAGTGAAGTGGCGAAACGCCTCGGCCCGGATATTCATCAGCGATTTACCGAAGGACGTACCCAGGCGCAGTGGCTGCAGTATCTGTATGCCAAAATGCTCGACAAAGATCCGCAATTGCCGTCCTATGACGAACTGAAAGAGAGGGGTATTTATAAGCGTAAAGATCCGGCCGGGCACTTCGTGGCCTATAAAAAATTCCGCGATGATCCGCAGGCTCATCCGCTCAACACCCCCTCGGGCAAGATTGAAATTTACTCCAGCAAGCTGGCAGAGATTGCGGCTACCTGGGAGCTCGCCGACGACGAAACCATCAGCCCGCTGCCGGTCTACGCCTCGACCTTCGACGGCTGGGACGCCCCGGAACGTCATAAATTCCCGCTGCAGCTCTTCGGCTTCCACTTCAAAGCCCGCACCCACTCCAGCTACGGCAATGTCGACGTGCTGAAAGCCGCCTGCCGTCAGGAGGTCTGGCTTAACCCCGTGGACGCGGCGCAACGCGGCATCAAAAATGGCGATACGGTGCGCGTGTTTAACGATCGCGGCGAGGTGCGCATCGAAGCGAAAGTCACACCACGCATCATGCCCGGCGTGAGCGCGATGGGCCAGGGAGCCTGGCATGACGCCAATATGAACGGCGATCGTGTCGACCACGGTTCATGCATCAACACCCTGACCACGCACCGCCCGTCACCGCTGGCCAAAGGTAACCCGCAGCACACCAATCTGGTGCAGATCGAGAAGGCGTAAGGAGTAAGTGATGACCACTCAGTATGGATTTTTTATTGATTCCAGCCGCTGCACCGGGTGCAAAACCTGCGAGCTCGCCTGCAAGGATTACAAAGATTTAACCCCGGACGTCAGCTTCCGTCGTATTTACGAATACGCGGGCGGTGACTGGCAGGAAGACAACGGTGTCTGGCACCAGAACGTGTTTGCCTACTACCTGTCGATTGCCTGCAACCACTGCGAAGACCCGGCCTGCACCAAGGTCTGCCCGAGCGGGGCGATGCACAAGCGTGACGACGGGTTCGTGGTAGTGGATGAAGATGTCTGCATCGGCTGTCGCTACTGCCACATGGCCTGTCCGTACGGTGCCCCGCAGTACAACGCCGCCAAAGGGCATATGACCAAGTGCGACGGCTGCCACACCCGCGTGGCAGACGGCAAAAAGCCGATCTGCGTGGAGTCCTGCCCGCTGCGTGCGCTGGACTTCGGTCCTATCGACGAACTGCGTAAAAAACATGGTCAGCTGGCGGCCGTCGCGCCGCTGCCGTCCGCGCACTTCACGAAGCCAAGCATCGTGATTAAACCTAACGCCAACAGCCGCCCGACAGGGGATACCACCGGCTACCTGGCAAACCCGAAAGAGGTGTGAGATGGGAAGTGGATGGCATGAATGGCCGCTGGTGATCTTCACCGTCTTCGGACAGTGCGTCGCCGGGGCATTGATCGTTATGGGGCTCGTCTGGCTTACTGAAAAAGACGACGCGGTGAAAACACGCCTTGTCCGCAGTATGTTCTTTCTGTGGCTGGTGATGGGCATCGGATTTTTGGCGTCCGTGCTGCACCTTGGCTCCCCGCTCCGGGCCTTTAACTCGCTCAACCGCGTGGGTGCTTCGGCGCTCAGTAACGAAATTGCCGCGGGATCCGTTTTCTTTGCCGTGGGCGGTTTCTGGTGGCTGGTATCCGTTATCGGTAAAATGCCCCCGGCACTGGGTAAAATCTGGCTGGTCGTTAGCCAGATCCTGGGCGTTGTCTTTGTCTGGGCGATGACCCGGGTTTATCAAATTGATACCGTACCGACCTGGTACACGGGTTACACCACGCTGGCCTTTTTCCTGACGCTGGTATTGGGAGGGCCGCTGTTTGCAGCCCTGTTGCTGCGCGTGGCAAACACGACATATAAAAGCACATTCGCGGCCTCTGTCAGCGTGCTGGGACTCCTGGCCTGCGTGGCGGTCATCGTGCTGCAGAGCAATGACCTGGCGACAATCCACAGTTCCGTTCAACAGGCGAGTGCCCTGCTGCCTGACTATGGCGCACTGCAAATCTGGCGTATCGTACTGCTTGCCGCCGGACTCGGCTGCTGGTTGTGCCCGCTGATGCGTCGGCAGGAGCCTAAAACCCTCGCTCTTTTTGCAGGCGTGATACTGGTCGTCGTGGGTGAACTGATTGGCCGTGGTCTTTTCTATGGTCTGCACATGACCGCAGGTATGGCGATTGCGGGTTAACACAGTCGCGCGGGCTACTCCGCGCGAGCAAGGAAGGTACTCATGAAAGAAGTCTCACAGCGTGATTCGTTCGCGTTCAGCGCCCGGGTACTGGGCGCGCTGTTTTATTTTGCTCCGGATAGTGAGGAGACTGCGCCGCTGGTGCAGGCGCTCACCGCAGGCGACTGGATTCAGGACTGGCCGCTGGCGCCGGAAACGCTGCAGCCCGTTGCAGATGCGTTCAAAACGCCAGCAGATGAAGCATTGAAAGATGCCTGGCAACGTCTGTTTATTGGCCCTTACGCCCTGCCGTCACCGCCGTGGGGTTCCGTCTGGCTGGATCGGGAATCCGTGCTCTTCGGCGACTCCACCCTCGCGCTGCGCCAGTGGATGCGTGAAAACAACATTGCCTTCGAGATGAAGCAGAACGAACCGGAAGATCACATCGGTACCCTGCTGTTACTGGCCGCGTGGCTGGCAGAAAATGGCCGCGACGCTGAACGCGACCAGCTTCTGGCATGGCACCTGCTGCCGTGGAGTACCCGCTTTCTGTCCGTGTTTGTTGAAAACGCCGGGCACCCGTTCTACACCGCACTGGGCAAACTCGCACAGCTGACGCTCGCGGACTGGCAGGACACGTTAATTATTCCGGTCGCGGAAAAAACGCTGTACCGCTAACGCCAGCACCTGGCTTGCTCACCGTTTCCGGGCAAGCCAGGCTCTCCAGCCACCAAATTCGGTGATATCCCGTGCCCCCTCCAGGCCATACGCCTCGCAGATAAACCCGGTCAACCACCGTCCATCCTGCAGCTCGATTTTTCCCAGCCCCAGAGGTGCGGGGATCCCGGCGAGAAACGACCCCACTTCGCTGTGCGGTAGCTCCCAGACCTCGACCGCAATCCCGGCCCCCTGGTCTGCCACCCGAACCATTCCGGGACGTTTACCGTCCGCCAGCACATACAGACGGTAATGAGGTGCGCTGGTGGTCGCGTCTACAAGGCGTGCTCCGCGCTCACGTAACTGAACATTGAGCGCCAGACCGTCCATATGCGCACCGCAGACCACTATCCGCAGGCGGTCATGGGTTGCGGTGCAGGTCGGCGCGTCGTCCAGCATGGCACGATTGCCCGGTAATGTTAATTTTGTGTGACGTTGTAACGCATCGGCCAGACTGAGCAGATACTGATCGGTAAACGCGCGGCCAAACAGCGTGACGCCGGATGGCAGCCCATTGTTCATTTCACCGACCGGGACCGCTACGGCGGCATAGTCGAGCAGGTTCATAAAGTTGGTATAGATGCCCAGCGCCGAGTTGCTTTTAACCGGTTCATCGGCCAGCTCAGCCAGACTCACCGGGCGGGGATACGTCGGGATTAATACGCAATCCAGGTCGGCCATCATGGCATCGCACTCGGCTTTATACCGCTGGAGTTTGTACTGCGCGTCAAACGCCGCCACCGCAGTGGCTGCAGGCGCGTTTTGCAGGACATCACGGATAACCGGCAACACCGCGTCGGGCTGGCGTTCAATCAGCGCACCCGCGAGGTGATAACGCTCGGCAACCCACGGGCCGTCATAGAGCAGTTTCGCGGCCGCCAGAAACGGTGCAAAGTCGAGAGTCACGGGCACGCCACCCAGCGCGATAAGCCCCGTCTTCGCGCGGTGATACAGCGCCTCGCTTTCTGCACAGCCGAGAAACTCCAGCGTCTCCGGCACGCCAAAGCGAAAGCCCGCAGCAGGGACACCAAAAGCCTGCGGACCGTTCCACGCCGGGTTTGACCGGCTGTATTCGTCACGCGGATCCTGTCGCGCCGTGAGTGCCAGCAGCTGGCTGGCCTCTGCTGCCGTCGCGGTGAAAAACGTGACGCAGTCCAGCGTGCGGCAGGCAGGCACAACCCCTGCCGTGGAGATGAGACCTTTGGTTGCCTTGAGGCCGACCAGATTATTCAGCGAGGCCGGTACGCGCCCGCTGCCGGCCGTGTCCGTTCCCAGCGCGAAGCTCGCCAGACCCAGGGCGACCGCCAGCGACGACCCCGCGCTGGAGCCACCGGACGGGTAATCCGGATGAACGCTGTTACGACATGGGCCATACGGCGAGCGCGTACCGTTTAAGCCGGTTGCGAACTGATCGAGGTTAGTTTTCCCCAGAGGAATCGCCCCCAGCGCAATCAGCCGCGAAACTATCGTTGCATCCTGCTCTGCCCGATACGCAAATGCCGGACAGGCGGCGGTGGTGTCGATACCTGCCAGATCGATATTGTCTTTGATGGCAAAGGGCACGCCGAACAGCGGCAGTGTGTCCGGCGCTACGCCCTCCAGCGCGGCAAGGTACGGCTCCAGCTCTTCAGGGGTGAGCAGATAAATAAAAGCGTTAAATGACGGGTTCAGCGCCAGCGCGCGCTCGCGTAATGCCGTTATCACCTCACGCGGGGCGATCTGGCCTTCACGGTATGCCTCTGCCAGCACAGAGAGACGTAAATCATAAAGAGGCTTCATGCTGTTTTCTCCAGAACGACCACGCACTGGCCTGCCCGCACCGACGACCCCGGCTGGACACGGACCTGACTGACCACGCCGTCCTGAGTGGCAACTAACGGGATCTCCATTTTCATCGACTCCAGCACCACCAGCACATCACCTTCGCGCACGGTGTTGCCGACCTCAACGTTCACCTGCCACAGGTTGCCGGCAACCGGGCTTTCAACACCGGATTCTCCCGACCGTAACGGCGCGTCGTCACCGTCATCCGTCGTTTCGTCGCTGCTGTCAAAATGCGCCTGCCCGCCCGCTATCCAGCGCTCACGCTCGGCATTAAACGCCGCCTGCTGATGCGCACGGAATGCCTCAATCTCAGGTGCTTCGTCAGCCAGAAACTGCTGATACTCCGCCAGTTTCAGCGTGGTGTGTTCAATACGCAGCGGATAACGCCCCAGCGGGAAATCCCGGCGGATGGTTTGCAACTCCCCGGCTGAGACCGGATAAAAACGAATTTGATCGAAGAAACGCAGCAGCCAGGGCTTGCCGCCGAAATCCTCTACCGTGCGATAGCGATTCCACATCTGCAGGGTTCGCCCTACAAACTGATACCCGCCCGGCCCTTCCATACCGTAGATGCAGAGGTATGCCCCACCAATGCCCACCGAGTTCTCCGCCGTCCAGGTACGCGCCGGATTGTATTTGGTGGTCACCAGACGGTGTCGCGGGTCGAGCGGCGTGGCCACCGGCGCGCCGAGGTAGACATCCCCCAGCCCCATCACCAGATAACGGGCGTCGAACACCGTTTTATACACTTCATCAATGTTAGCCAGATCGTTTATGCGACGGATAAACTCCAGGTTGCTCGGGCACCACGGCGCATCGCGGCGCACGGTGGTCATGTATTTGTCGATGGCTTTCTGACACGCCGGATCGTCCCAGGAAAGCGGCAGCCAGACGATGCGCGACGGCACGTCCAGCGAGTCCTGGTCACAAACGCCCTGCCACAGCCCGGCGATCACCTCCAGCAGGCTATCCAGGCGCAGCGTTTCCGGCTGATAATGAATTTGCAGGGAGCGGATCCCCGGCGTGAGATCGATAACGCCTTTCAGCGCCCGGTCCTCCAGCGCCTGCATCAGCGCGTGGCCGCGAAAACGCAGCACCAGACCCAGCTCTGGCTCGCCAATCTCCAGCAGCAGATGGGTATCACCCGACACTCTCGCCACCAGACGTTTATCGTCAGTCCCCTGCGTCAGCACAATCGGTGAGTCCAGACCGGCAGGTTGCCACATGACAGGTTGCGGGGTCAGGCTGGCGATTTGGCGCTCCTGCGCCTGCGCCAGCCGTCGCGCGGTGGCAATATCCACCGGCACAAAGCGAACGTAATCTCCCGCCTTCAGTTGCCCTACCGCGTGCAGATCGGCCTCGATGATGGTGACCGGACAGACAAACCCGCCCAGGCTTGGACCATCCGGGCCGAGGATCACCGGCATATCGCCGGTAAAATCCACCGCGCCGATGGCATACGGATTGTCATGAATGTTCGACGGATGCAGGCCCGCCTCGCCGCCGCTGTCGCGAACCCACTCCGGTTTCGGGCCAATCAGGCGTACCCCCGTCCGGCTGGAGTTGAAATGCACTTCCCATTCGGTGGCGAAAAACGTCGCGATGTAATCCGGCGTGAAATACTCCGGCGCACCGTGCGGGCCGTAAATCACCCGCAGTTCGCGCACCGCGTCCAGCCTCGTGTGCAGCGCCTGCGGCAGCGGCGCATCCGCAACCGGCTCGGTTAACGGAGCCAGGTGCAAAATGTCACCTGTGCGGAGCGCCCGTCCGGCGTGCCCCCCGAACTGCCCCAGCGTGAAGGTACTTTTACTGCCCAGATATTCCGGCACGTTAAACCCGCCGCGCAGGCAAAGATAGCTGCGCACGCCCGCACCGCGGATCTCTCCCATACGCAGCGTCATGCCCGCACGTACGCGAAAAACGTGATTATTGGCCAGCGGTTCACCGTCCAGCGTGAGCGCAATTTCAGCGCCCGTCACCACCAGCTGCGCATCGCAGTTGAATTTCAGCGTCGGGCCGCTGAGGGTGATCTCAAGCGCGGCGGCATCGTCTTTATTGCCCAGCAGACGGTTACCCAGACGCAGCGCCAGGCTGTCCATTGGCCCGGATGGCGGAACGCCAACCGCCCAGTAGCCTGTGCGTCCCGGGTAATCCTGCACCGTGGTCTGCGTACCGGCGCTGAGCACCTCCAGCGTGGACGCCTGGTACATCAGATGCTCAAGACAGCGGGTCCAGGGCTCACCTGCGGCAAACGGCGCGAAGGTCAGGATCTGCTGCAGATAACTGCGGTTGGTTTCAACGCCATAAAGACGGGTCTCCCCCAGCGCGGAATGCAGCACGCGGATGGCGGCTTCGCGTGTCGGCTGCCAGGCGATCATTTTGGCTAACATGGGGTCAAAAAACGGCGGGACTTCGCATCCGGCCTCAACCCAGCTGTCGATGCGCAGCGTAACGCGGTCATCGGGCGGGAAAGCCACGTCGGTGAGCAGTCCCGGTGAAGGCTGGAACTGGCGGCCCGGGTTCTCGGCATAGATCCTGGCCTGAATGGCATGCCCCTTCGGTTTCAGGGTGTCACGCAGTGTCGCCAGTGGCGGCAACGTTCCGGCGGCAAGTTCGATCATCCAGCGCACCAGATCCACGCCCCACACCTGTTCGGTCACGCCGTGCTCCACCTGCAAACGGGTATTCACCTCAAGGAAGTAAAAGCGGGCGGCGTCGCTGTCATAAACGAATTCAACGGTGCCCGCGCTGCGGTAGTTGACCGCTTTACCCAGCGTTATCGCCGCCTCGCACAGTGCCTGCGCCATGCCCGCCGGCAGGTTTGGCGCGGGCGTCTCCTCCAGCACTTTCTGGTTACGCCGCTGCACAGAGCAGTCGCGCACGCCGAGGGCAATCACCTCGCCCTTGCCGTCGCCAAACAGCTGTACTTCCAGATGACGCGCCCGCTCGATGTACTTTTCGATAAATACACCCGCGTCGCTGAAGTTATTTTTCCCCAGACGCACTACCGCATCGAACGCGTCACGCAGCGCTTCTGCGTCATAGCAGACGCGCATACCGATGCCGCCGCCTCCCGCCGTGCTTTTCAGCATCACCGGATATCCCACTTCGGCGGCAGCGTTGACGGCCTGGTTAACATCGGCCAGCAGGTCGGTGCCCTCCAGCATCGGAACCCCGTGCGTTTTCGCCAGCGCGCGAGCGGTATGCTTTAGCCCAAACAGACGCAGCTGTTCCGGCGTGGGGCCCACAAAGGCAATCCCCGCGGCGTCACACGCTTCGGCGAACGCGGCGTTTTCCGAGAGAAAACCGTAGCCCGGATGAATGGCCTGTGCGCCGCTGGCTTTCGCGGCGGCGATGATCTTCGTGCTATCCAGATAGGTGTTCGCCGCCGGGCCATCGCCCAGACTCAGCGCTTCATCGGCCTCGCGAATATGCAGGCTGCTAATATCCGCCTCGGAATAGACTGCCACACCACGGATTTTCATGGTGCGCAGGGTGCGTAAAATGCGGCAGGCTATCGCCCCGCGGTTCGCAATCAGGAGTGTCGTCAACATAGGTCAGACTCAATCGTGGCGGGTCGTCCCGCCGAAAATCGGCTCACCCATGGTCGTCCATGGGGGAAAAAGCGGTTACGGCAGAATGCGTCCGGCACGGACTTCAAACAGGCGGTACAGCGCCTGGCGCAGTCGCTGCCAGCGGGTGGGCGTCAGTTCCATACCAGCACCTCAGCAGGCGTTGGGTTCCAGCCGTTGCAGGGGTTATTCAGCTGTGGACAGTTGGAGATCAAGACAATGACGTTACACTCGGCGCGCAGGTCGACGTATTTCCCCGGCGCGGAGATACCATCTTCAAACGTCAGCCCGCCCTCTGGCGTCACCGGCACGTTCATAAAGAAATTGATGTTGGCCGTGATGTCGCGTTTTTGCAGACGCCCATCGTGCAGACAGGCGCAGAGGAAGTTATCGCGACAGCTGTGCATATGGCGTTTATCGAGGGCGTATCGCACGGTGTTGCTCTCCTGGGCGCAGGCCCCGCCGAGGGTATCGTGACGCCCGCAGTTATCGTCGATAATGGTCAGCAGGGGGTTACCGAGGCTGGAGTACAGGACGCTGCCACGCGTGAGATAGGCGTTGTTCTGACGGCGCAATGTGCGCTGCGCATCGTAACGTTCACGCGGGTTATCGGCATTGTAGAACAGCGTGTCGACCGCCTGGTTACCTTCCAGGTCGAGCAGGCGCAACGTCTGCCCTTGTTTCACCTCGAACAGGTACGGTTCACCTGCCGGGATCACGTGGCGAAATACCGCGTCTTGCACATGCTTTTCAGAGATCATGGTCATTTTACTGCTCCTTACAGGGCGAAAAGCCGGGTATTGGTCATGGCGCGTTCGTTTTCCAGGCGCGTCAGAAGCGCGTTAACGGCCCCCTCTTCATCCTCAGCCTGTCGCCAGCTCAGCGCGACCGGTCGTGGGGCATATTCCCGGGACGGATCCATCGGATGCTGCAGCGCGGTCATCACCACAAGCGTGTCCATGGGCGCGTACAGCTCCACGTAACTGCCCGGCTGCGAATAGCCGCCGTGTAAGGTGAACTGACCGCGGTCATCGACGGTGACTTTGCTGAAGAAGTTGACCACCATCAGCAGATCTTCGAGATTGAGATCCCACTTACCCATCTCCACCAGCAGGTTGTCCGTTCCGTTTCGGTAAAACCCGTTACGCAGTTCCTGATAGCGTCCCTGGCCATACTTTTCAGTCACCTCGGCGGCGTTCAGTACGCCGCCAAACGGGTCATGCCAGCCGCAGGTATCTGCGGTGATGCCTGCCAGCACGCGTCCCATGTCGGAGTAAAAGCAGTGTCCGGCGGTCAGACGCGCGGTGTGCTGGCCTTTCAGGGTGTCGGGCAGGTTCAGACGTTCACTTTTCTCGTGCGGATTCAGCATCAGCAGGCTGACGTTTGCTCCACCTTCAATGTCGGTCATACGCAGGATCTGCCCGCGCTTAAGCACAAACGAGAGGTGACCGCCACCGGGCAGGATCTCTTCGCGTAACATGGTCATGGTATTCACGGTGTTAACCCCTTAATGCATAAACGTTATCGGGAGCCGTTCCACTCAGCGCGGAGAGCCGCGTCTCGTTGAGCGGAATGTCGTAGGTAATACGGGCGCCAAAGGCGTTGGGCGCCTGCGGGTCGAGGCGCACTTTGTCGAACACCAGTAAGCGGGTGCCGAGGTTAAAGCCTTCCGAAAGATCGTGGGTGACCATAAAGACGGTCATGCGGGTCTCCCCCCACAGCTGAAGCAACAAAGCGTGCATATCTTTACGAATACCCGGGTCCAGGGCGCCAAACGGCTCATCCAGCAGCAACACGCGCGGCTGCATAATGAAGGCCTGCGCAATGGCTAAACGTTGCTGCATACCGCCGGAAAGCTGGGCCGGGTATTTGTGCATCGCATGCCCGAGACCGACTTTTTCCAGCATCCCGGTGGCCCGCTCACGCGCCGCGCGTTTCTTTGCCCCAAACAGGCGCCCGAACAGCGGCGCTTGCGGCAGTTCGAGCCCTATGGTGACGTTATCCAGCACGCTGAGATGCGGGAAAACGGAGTAGCGCTGAAACACCACGCCCCGGCTGCTGTCCGGCTCGGCGCGCAACGGTTTACCGTCGAGCGTAATGGCCCCTCGGCTGGGCGCTTCCTGACCGAGCAGCAGGCGCAAAAACGTGGATTTTCCGCAGCCAGAGGCCCCCACCATTGAGCAGAACTCGCCCTCTTTCACCTGCAGATTGAGGCGCTCCAGCACCACGTGGTCGCCGTACTCCTGCCAGATATTGTTGATGGTGATAAAGCTCATGCTTTCCCTCCTTCCGCCCAGGGAAACCAGGTTTTATGTAACTGGCGCAGGGCCAGATCCATCAGCCAGGCCAGCAGCGTGATCCACAGGACGTACGGAATGATCACATCCATCGCCATATAGCGGCGCACGAGGAAAATGCGATAGCCCAGCCCGGCGGTTGAGGAGATGGCCTCTGCCGAAATGAGAAACAACCATGCCGACCCCAGCAGCAGACGCAGCGAGGTCAGCAGCCGCGATAACAGCTGCGGAAGTACCACGCGCAACACCAGCGTCCAGCTATTGGCACCCAGCGTCTGGGCTTTGATCAGAATCTCCGGTGGGATTTCGCACGCGCGATGCTCCAGATCGCGCGCCAGCATCGGCGTGATGCCGATGACAATCAGCATCACTTTCGACAGTTCATCCAGCCCGAAAACGATAAATAGCACCGGCAGGATCGCCAGCGGCGGGATCATCGACAGCACCGTCATCAGCGGCGAGAGCGACGCGCGCCACAGCGGGAAAACACCGGCGGTGACACCAACACAGAGGCCGATGATCGAGGCGATGACCAGCCCCGTCAGCAGACGGGCAAGGCTCACCAGCGTGTCCAACCAGAACAGATAGTCACCACTGCGTTTATCCGGGGTAAACGCCATGCGTGATAGCGCGTCCAGCATCTGCTGCAGGCCAGGCAGCAGCTTGTCCTGCGGGTTAGCCTCCAGCCTGACCGCAGAACCGAAAAAGTATGCGGCCAGCAGCAGGACGAAAGGCAGCATCACGAGCATCAGCCGCATGCCGGGCGTGGGATGGCGATTAATTTGTCGCATGGATGTTCCGTCCGTTATTACAGCGTGCCGGCAGCGGCCATTTTCACGAAGCTGTCGTCAAAGCGCAGCTTCACGTTGCTGGCATCGCCCTGGGTGACATTGCCCGGGAAGCGCATGCCGATGAAATCCGCGCTTTGCGCCCCATCGCCCAGCAGCCCTTTATCGAACGAAAACGTGGCTACGCGCTGCATGGTTTTCGCCAGCTCCGGCGACGTTAAAAAGGCAATATTGTCCTGCGGGGTATAGAACAGGTGGGTTGTTTTCAGCTGCGCCTGATAACCGGCCAGATCGGTACCGGAGGCGGCGGCCATTGCGTTGAGCACGGTGGCATCCTGCGCTTTCATCAGCCCCATCATCTCGTACCATGCGCCGGTTAATGCTTTGCCAAGCGCCGGGTTGTCTTTCAGGGTTTCGCTGTTGACCACCATCATGTCGATAAGCTCACCCGGTACCTGAGAGGAGCTGAACACTTCTGTTGTTTTTGGCGTGCCTTTGATGACCGACAGCTGCGGGTTCCAGGCTACCGCCGCCTGCACATTTGCCGTGCCAAAAGCGGAGACGATGTCCGCGTCAGACGTGTTTACCACGGTGACGTCTTTTTCGGCCAGGCCGGCTTTTTCCAGGCCGCGCACCAGCAGATAGTGGGAAACAGAGAGCTCAGGCAGGTAGACTTTCATCCCTTTCAGGTCGTTGAGCGTTTTGCCCTCGCCCTTCATCACCACGCCGTCGTTGCCTTCTGAATAGCTGCCAAGGATCAGCGCCGTGGTATCAACGCCGCCCGCGGCCGGTATGGTCAGCGCATCCATATTGGTCATGGTGCAGCCGTCAAACTGGCCCGCAGTGTACTGGTTGATGGATTCGATATAGTCGTTGAGCTGAACAACATTGATTTTGATGCCGTATTTATCGGCCCATTTATCGATGATTTTGCTACTGCTGAGGGTGCCCCAGGGCATCCAGCCGGCGTAGATGGTCCAGCAGACGTTGAACTCTTTCTTCACCGCAGCAAAGGTGGGGAGACTGACCAGCATCGCCAGGGAGAGTACCAGGGTGCGGAATAATGGCGTTTTCTTCATGCTTGACCTCTGAGTGGCACAAAATTAGGGGGCAGCGCGACACCTTCAGGTGCTGCTGTCTCCCGGGCTTTTGTCCCGCCGTGTAACCTCTCAGAGGTCGCCAGCTCTTGGACCAGCCATTCACCGCAGTGAACCGGAACCCTAGCCAGCTATTTTTCAAATTGTGGTGTGCTGCCCTTCAGTGTTAAGCGTTGCAAGGGATATGCCAGAATTTTTTATGTTAATTATTAAACTGTTAAGCCTGCCTGTGCAGGCTGTTTCACCGTTTTGGTGAGACACGGCGAGTTGAGTGCACCGTGCTGGTGCTCTTTGGGATGACGCGTGGTGCTGACGGCGTTGCCCACAGTACGTGTCTGCGACAGCAGGAAAGGCTCAAAATGATGTGCTGGTTTTTGCCAGGTCTTTCATCATCGTCGTCGTCAGGCTGAGCTGTTCACTTCCCATTTTACGTGACAATTCCTCTCTTGCGGACTGCCATACGGGGATCACGGATGTCAGAAGCGCCCACCCCTGCGCGGTCAGGCTAAGTTGTTTTCCACGGCGTCCGCGCCCCCCCGTTGATTCAATAACCCCACGGGACTCCATAATCCGTATGTTTCGGCTCAGTGTGGTTGCATCCACCCCGGCCTTTGATGCAAGCCCTGCCACCGTTTCATTTACGCCACCGCCGATCCCCACCAGCAGGCTGAACTGTTCTGCCGTCAATTCATAAGGTCTGAAGCAGGCGTTGTAATAACGCGTAATAGCCCGTGCGGTTGCACGTGCCTGATACGCCGGACAGGTCTCGGGGATGGTTTTTAGTAACGCCAGATCAACAGTGTTCATACTTTACGCTCGACAGATACGGTGAGATAAAATAGTGTATATACACTATTAACGCTATTCAAGGTATCATGATGCCCGCATTTATCCATATCAATTTACGTGTTATCGACCCTGCACGGCAGGCCAATCTTGCCCCTCGCTTCAGACTGGCACTTGAAGAGGCCGGCGGCAAAATTCTGCATTTTGGTCCTGTTGTTGAAGTCCTTGAAGGCGATGAAGAACCGCTACCCTTTGCTGGCATTTTTGAGTTCCCTTCACTGCAGCAGGCGCTGGCGTTTTACCATTCGGAAAAATATGCCCCGATCAAAGCTGAACGCCAGCTGGCACAGCAGGCAAAAATGTTCGTTGTCACCACTGACTAAGCGTTTCGTTTCCTTGCCTGCGATATCGTTTCCAGATTTCTCCACCCGTTCGCCAGAACCGGTGTAGAGTTTTTAAACACTGCATCTCTAAAAGGACACCGGCATCATGTTAAGCATCCTGGGCAAGACAACCTCGATCAACGTACGTAAAGTGCTCTGGACCTGCGAAGAAGCGGGTATCGAGTATCACCAGGAAGACTACGGCAGCGGTTTTGCCTCCACGCAAACCGCTGCCTTCCGCGCTCTGAATCCCAACGCCATGGTTCCCGTGCTGCTCGATGACGAGTTCGTCCTCTGGGAATCTAACGCAATCTGCCGTTATCTGGCACGTAAAGCCGGCCGTGAGGATCTCCTGCCAACGGAACCGCAGGCCTGCGCCAACGTCGAACGCTGGATGGACTGGCAGGCAAGCGAATTCAACAATGCCTGGCGGTATGTCTTTCCGGCACTGGGACGCAATAACCCGGACTATAACGACCCGGAGCGTATTGCCGCCGGAATTAAAGCGTGGAACCACTGCATCGCTATTCTGGAGGAGCAGTTGCAACGCACTGCAGCCTATACGGCGGGCGAGGTGTTTACCCTTGCAGACGTGGTACTTGGTCTTTCGGTGAACCGCTGGAAAATGACGCCATTTGATAAGCCTGATGTGCCGGCAATTAACGCCTGGTTCGAACGACTTAATCAGCGACCGGCATTTTTACGTCACGGGAATAACGGTATGGTGTAAGTTTTCAGCCCACACACATTCAGCAAGGATATTTTATTTAATTACAAAACCCTGAATGCCGTTATCAGGAATAATAATTAAGCAATATCCTGGACAGCCCCTTGCACCGCTTTGCTAGCCTGAATAGTCAGGCAAAGCTCAACCCGGAGGTATTCTTGCTGATTAAACTCAAAAAAGAACGAACGCATCAGGAGGATCGCCTGCTCGCACTCTGGCTGGCGACCTCTGCAGGCTTGCTCAACGCCATCGCCCTCGGGGCATTTGGCTTTTTTCCCTCCCATATGACCGGCAATACCTCCCAATTATCCAGCGAAGTTTCCTCTACCGATCTGAATGATATTTTGTTCTTTGGCACCCTTATTCTGTCTTTTGTTGCCGGCGCAATCATGGCCCGTATCATCGTGTTATGGGGGATTATCCATAATATCAGGCTGGTTTTTTGCCAGATACTGTTGGTCGAGGGATTATTACTGACCGGCGTTTCCTGTTACGAGATGTATTTCCATGCCCTCACGACTAACCGTGAAATTATTATCTTTCTTTGTGGTCTGATGGGGATTCATAATTCAACATCGACCCAGCTTTCCGGCGGCCGGGTAAGATCAACCCATATTACCGGCACGCTGACGGACGCGGGAATATCCCTGGCCTCGGTCCTGGTGGCGATGCTCCGCCGGGATTATTCCAAAGATACGGCAGCGCAAAAAAGTCAGCTCAAAACCCACTTAACCACCATTTTCTCGTTTATTACCGGCGGTATCGCCGGGCTGATCCTGTTCAGGTGGATTGGGTTTAACGCCATGCTGGCGCTTGGGGTGATGCTCGTCGTTGTCGCCGCCTTTTCCATCATCAGCACCTCAGTGCGCGTTCGCCGGGTTCGCGCCGCCTTCAGCCGATAATGAGGGTCGCAGGCGTGAGGATATGCTCACGCCATGTGACACTGTCACATTTTAAATTACGCTTTAGGACAATTCTGTCTGCCCCACAGCCAGCCCTTGCTCCATAAGGCTTAACCTAAGGTTGTCACTAATTTCATAGGGTTACTGATTTTCCCCCTTCGCTGGAACCCATCCCAAACGCTTGCTATAGGTCATCTACCCCTGCCGAAACATGGCATAACAACAGGCAACCCGTGGTTGCTATAACGCATGCGCACAGGGAGACACATCGCAATGCACCCATTACTCAAACGTTCGCTGCTTTTTGTCGGCGCCATTATTGTGGTCGTTGCCCTCCTCACCTGGGGAATTGGGCTGGATACAATTAAGGCGCGTCAGGTTGACCTGATTTACCTCGGGCAACAGCATTTAATCCTGGTATTCTCATCCATGTTCTTTGCCCTGCTGATGGGTATTCCCAGCGGCATTTTGTTGAGCCGCCCGTCAGCACGCGGTATCGCTGAATACGTGATGCAGATCTTTAACGTCGGTAATACCCTGCCGCCGCTGGCCGTTCTGGCGCTGGCAATGGTGGTGATTGGTATCGGTGATACGCCTGCGATTATCGCCCTGTTCCTCGCCTCGCTGCTGCCGATAGTGCGAAACACCTATGCCGGACTGTGCTCGGTTCCGGCGTCGTTACTGGAAGCGGCTAATGGCATTGGGATGGCGAAATGGCAGCGTCTGCGCCAGGTCGAACTTCCCAACGCCTGGCCGGTAATGCTCTCCGGGATCCGCATTGCCACCGCCATCAACGTGGGTACCGCCCCGCTGGCCTTCCTGATTGGTGCCAGCAGCTACGGCGAACTGATTTTTCCCGGTATCTACCTCAACGACTTCCCGACGCTGATCCTCGGCGCGGCGGCCACCGCCCTGTTTGCTCTGATCCTCGACACCCTGCTGGCTGCGCTGGGTCGCGTGATGAGTCCGCATCTCGCTCGATAACAATAACAAGGAGCTTTTATGAGACTGATATCCAGCCTGACGGCGCTGTGTGCCGCGGCACTGTTCACCAGCCAGGCGATAGCGGCCCCGCTGATCCTGGCGACCAAGAGCTTTACCGAGCAGCACATTCTCTCGGCCATGACCGTCCAGTATTTACAAAAGAAGGGGTTTCAGGTCCAGCCACAGACCAATATTGCCACGGTCATTTCCCGCAACGCGATGATCAACAAACAAATTGATATGACCTGGGAGTACACCGGCACGTCGTTAATCATTTTTAACCACATCAACAAGCGCATGTCGCCACAGGAGTCTTACGAGACGGTGAAACGCCTGGACGCGAAGCACGGTCTGGTATGGCTCAACCCCGCCGATATGAACAATACCTACGCCTTCGCCATGCAGCGTAAACGCGCCGAAGCGGAACACATCAACACCATGTCTGAAATGGTCGCAAAGATTGAGCAGATCCGTAAAACCGATCCGGATAAAAACTGGCTGCTCGGTCTGGACCTCGAATTTGCCGGACGCAGCGACGGGATGAAACCGCTGCAGGCGGCATACAACATGGAACTGGATCGCCCGCAGATCCGCCAGATGGACCCGGGCCTGGTCTATAACGCGGTGCGGGACGGTTTCGTCGATGCCGGGCTTATCTATACCACCGACGGGCGGGTAAAAGGCTTCGACCTGAAGGTGCTGGAAGATGATAAAGGCTTCTTCCCGAGCTATGCGGTCACTCCCGTGGTGCGTAAAGACACCCTTGACGCCAATCCGGGTCTGAAAGAGGCGCTGAATACTCTCTCCGCCCAGCTCAATAACGACGTTATCACCGAACTGAATAAGAAGGTGGATATCGACCATCAGTCACCGCAGCAGGTCGCCCGTGATTTCCTGCGTAGCAAACAGTTGCTGTAGGAGGCGCTATGGAGACGATTCACTACATTCTGGATAACTGGGACTATCTGCTAACCCTGACGCTGCAACACCTGTGGCTGGTGGCGCTGGCGGTTGGGCTAGCCATACTCATCGGCGTCCCTCTGGGGATTTTGATTGTCCGCCACAAATGGCTGGCGACGCCGGTGCTGGGGATTGCCACCATCGTGCTGACGATACCGTCCATTGCGCTGTTTGGCCTGATGATCCCGCTCTTTTCGCTGATCGGTCAGGGCATTGGTGCCCTGCCCGCTATCACGGCGGTGTTTCTCTACTCGTTGCTGCCAATTGTGCGTAACACCCATACCGCGCTGGACAGCCTGCCGCCGGGCCTGCGTGAAGCCGGACGCGGTATCGGAATGACCTTCTGGCAGCGTTTACGCTGGGTTGAAATCCCGATGGCATTGCCGGTGATTTTTGGCGGTATCCGCACCGCCGTCGTGATGAACATCGGCGTGATGGCCATTGCCGCAGTGATTGGCGCTGGCGGCCTTGGCCTGCTGCTGCTTAACGGTATCGGCGGTAGCGATATTCGTATGTTAATTGCGGGTGCGCTGATGATCTGTCTTTTAGCGATTGTGCTCGACTGGCTGCTGCATCGTCTGCAGGTCGTTCTGACTCCAAAGGGGATACGATAATGATAAAACTGGAAAACCTCACCAAACAATTTTCACAGAAACACGGCCAGAGCGTTAAGGCCGTCGACAACGTCAACCTCAACGTGCCTGAAGGGGAAATGTGCGTCCTGCTCGGCCCGTCAGGCTGTGGGAAAACCACCACCCTGAAGATGATTAACCGTCTGATCGCACCAAGCAGCGGCACGATCCTGATTAACGGTGAAGACACCAGCGGGATGGATACCGTGACCCTGCGCCGCAATATTGGCTACGTTATTCAGCAGATTGGTCTGTTCCCGAACATGACCATTGAGGAAAACATCACCGTGGTGCCGCGCATGCTGGGCTGGGATAAAGCCCGGTGTAAAACCCGCGCTGAAGAGCTGATGGATATGGTGGCCATGGACCCGCATAAATTTCTCAACCGCTATCCGCGTGAAATGTCCGGCGGTCAGCAGCAGCGTATCGGCGTGATCCGCGCCCTGGCGGCGGATCCTCCGGTACTGCTGATGGATGAACCGTTCGGTGCGGTGGACCCGATAAACCGCGAGGTGATCCAGAACCAGTTCCTGGAGATGCAGCGTAAACTGAAAAAGACCGTGATGCTGGTCAGCCATGACATCGACGAGGCCCTGAAGCTTGGGGATCGTATCGCCGTCTTCCGCCAGGGGCGTATTGTCCAGTGCGCCAGCCCGGACGAACTGCTGGCAAAACCGGCGAACGAGTTCGTCGGCTCGTTTGTCGGCCAGGACCGTACGCTCAAGCGTTTGCTGCTGGTATCGGCAGGTGATGTCACCGACCAGCAACCGACCCTCATCGTGCGGGGCTCTACCCTGCTTTCTGACGCCTTTGCGATCATGGATGACAACGATATTCGCGCCATTACCGTCGTGGACGATCGGGGTAAACCGCTGGGCTTTGTGAAGCGTCGGGAAGCGCGTAATGCCAGCGGCACCTGTGCCGATATCCTGCATCCGTTCCGTATGACCGGCAAAGCGGAGGATAACCTGCGCGTGGTGCTTTCACGGTTGTATGAGAGCAACACCAGCTGGATGCCGATTGTCGACGAAGAGGGCCGCTATAACGGCGAGATCTCACAGGATTATATTGCCGAGTATCTCAGCTCCGGCCGTACGCGCCGGGCGCTGAATATTCACAGCGAGAGTTAAGCGAAAACACTCCGCCGGGCGGGCCAGACGTATGGCGCTGACCTGCCCGGCGGCACGCTCCCCTACAGCGCGTTTGCTCAGGCCGACACGGTTCATCGCACGCATACCTTTTGCTAACCCCGCGATTTCCCCTCACAATATTGTATCTCCCACGTTTAATTGCGGCCCATGCAACGTCTTCACGCTTATCCCGACATCCGCGCGATGTTTCGCAAACTTCTGATTGCCACCCTTACCGGCATACTGGCCGCGCTGGCCGTCGCGGTGTTCCGCCACAGCATGTATCTGCTGGAGTGGCTGTTTCTCAGTAACAACAGCGGCAGTCTGGTGAATGCCGCGGCGGCGTTATCCCCGTGGCGTCGCGCGCTGACGCCCGCGCTGGGAGGGCTGGCGGCGGGGTTATTGTTGTGGGGATGGCAGCGGCTTACGGCGCAACGTCCTCATGCGCCGACCGATTACATGGAAGCGCTGGAGACGGGCGACGGCCAGTTTGATTATGGCTCGAGCCTCGTAAAATCCCTTGCGTCACTGCTGGTTGTCTCCAGCGGGAGCGCCATCGGCCGCGAAGGTGCCATGATCCTGCTTGCGGCGCTGGCCGCCTCCTTTTTCGCCCAACGCTTTACGCCGAAATCCGAATGGAAATTATGGATTGCCTGCGGAGCCGCGGCCGGGATGGCCAGCGCCTATCACGCGCCCCTGGCCGGTAGCCTGTTTATTGCCGAAATTCTGTTTGGCACGCTGATGCTGGCCTCGCTCGGGCCGGTGGTGATTGCGGCGGTGGTAGCCCTGCTTACCACGCGACTCTTAGCGCCCGGTGCCGGTACGCTCTATGACGTCCATCTGAGTGGCCTACTCAGTGCGACAGATTATGGCCTGCTTGTCGCGACAGGCCTGCTGGCGGGCCTGTGCGGACCGCTGCTGATGTGGCTAATGGCGTTCAGCCATTCGTTATTTCTGCGTCTCAGGCTTTCGCCGCCCTGGCAACTGGCGCTCGGCGGAGCGATCGTCGGGCTGCTGTCGCTCCTGACGCCTGACGTGTGGGGGAATGGCTACAGCGTGGTTCAGGCTTTTCTGCTCGCCCCACCGCTGCTGTCAGTGATAGCAGGTGTATTTATCTGTAAATTGCTGGCGGTACTGGCAAGCAGCGGTTCTGGTGCGCCGGGCGGGGTTTTCACACCGACGTTGTTTGTCGGCTTGGCCACAGGAATGCTGTTTGCACAACTCTTCGGGCTGTGGTTTCCGGGATCTGAAACGGTGATTTTGCTGGGGCTGGCAGGCATGGCGACGTTACTCGCCGCGACGACCCATGCGCCCATTATGTCTGCGTTGATGGTCTGTGAAATGACCGGGCAGTATTTTTTGCTGCCCGGTTTGCTGATTGCCTGCGTGATCGCGTCCGTCTTGTCGCGGACGTTACGCCACGACTCGATCTACGGACAACATGCGACCGAGGGAAGAGAGATCGATGTACTGCGCTAATTCACGCTGTTCGGCACGCGGCAGATAAGGCAGCTCGCCCACCAACGGTCCCGGCAGTTTTTTGCTGAGCACGTCGATGATTTCCGCGTAGTGCGCCAGGCCCGGGTTGATACGGTTTGCGACCCAGCCAATCAACGGCAATCCGTCATTGGCAATCGCCTGCGCCGTCAGAAGCGCATGGTTGATGCACCCTTCCTGAATACCGACCACCATGATCACCGGCAGTTGCTCCTGCACCACCCACTCAGAAAGCGGGCGCAGATCGTTCATCAGGCTGCGCCATCCGCCGGTACCTTCCACCACGACATGGTCGGCCATCTCGCTCAGGTTCGCCAGACCGTCGGACAACAGGGTGTAATTAATCAGACCGCTGTGCGCCACGCTGCTTTCATCTTCGCTTAAGGCAATGGGATTGATCGCGTGATATGGCAGTTCCAGTGACGAGACGCTTTGTAACACCAGGGCGTCTTTATTCCGCAATCCTTCGGGCGTCTCTTTACTGCCTTTTGCGACCGGTTTGTACCCTGCAACGCGTTTACCGCTTGCTGCCAGAGCCTGAAGCAACGCGCGGGATACAACGGTCTTGCCGACAGAGGTATCTGTACCCGTAACAAAGAAACGCTTAAGCATGACTCATTCCACCTCTTGGGTATGCTTCGAAAATATAAACCAGAGAAATAATTCAGTGGGGGAAGTCTACGGGATGCGTGCGCTACCCAGCTTGAGATAGCGCAATTTTTCGTACATCTGCGGAAAAGAGTTAACCCTGTAACAGGCGGATCAACAGCGAGCCGTTGTACATGGCGTCCTTGACCAGGGCTGCACCAGCCATGGTGCCCTGATTGGAAAACTGGGTGCTTTCCACGGCAATATTTTTGCTGTAGGCCGGGAGCGCCTGTTGATGAATACAGGCCGAGATAGCCGGGAAGAGAATTTCCGCCGCCTGACTCAGCGGTGAGCCAATCAGGATTTTTTGCGGGTTGAAGAGATTCACCATAATGGCCAGAATGCGGCCAACGTTATTCCCCACTCCGGTAATAATATCCTTTGCCAGCAGATCCCCCTGACGCGCTGCGGCGCACAGTGAATCGACGGTCAACGGTTGTCCGTGTAGCGAAGAGCTCATGGACTGGCTGAGCCTGACCTGCGCCAGCTCCAGCACGCTTTCCACGCTGGCGATGGTTTCCAGACAGCCATGGTTTCCGCAGTAACAGCGCTTGCCGTAGGGATCGACCTGCGTGTGGCCGATTTCGACCAGGCTACTGCTTCCGGCATGCAGAAGGCGTCCGTCGGTGATGACGCCCGCCCCGACGTTATGGTCAATCACCACCTGAATCACGTCCCTTGCGCCGCGGGATGCGCCAAACAGCGCCTCCGCCATCGTCCAGGCGCTGATATCATGCTGAATATAGACCGGCACGCCGGTGTGATTTTTCAGCACCTCGCCCAGCGGCATCTCTTTAACATCGTCGTAGAACGGCATGCGGTGCACGATTCCATTTTCGGTATCAATAATACCCGGCATGGTGATCGCAATGGCCGTTAAGCGTTCAAGGCGTTGCTGATGGCGAATAAAGAAGTGATCGATATGGGTGACAATGGCATCGAGGAGCGATTGTTCAGCCTTGAGCGGCAGCTCCAGCCGGTCTTCTACCACCAGCTTGCTGCTTAAATCGCGCAGGGCAAGGAAGATCTCTCCCCGGCTAATGCGCAGTGACAGGTAGTGCCACGCTTCGGTCTCCACCACCAGGCCGACCGCCGGACGGCCGCGGCTGCCCGGCTCCTGAATTTCCGTCTCCTGGACCAGGTGGGCTTCCAGCATTTCACGAACAATCTTGGTAATACTGGCAGGTGCCAGTTGTGCCAGGCGCGAAAGATCGATACGCGAAACCGGGCCAAGCTGATCAATCAGGCGATAAACCGCGCCAGCGTTGGTCTGCTTAATCTGATCAATGTGCCCTGGCTGACTATCAGCAACCACCTCGTACTCCCTTATTTTCGAGCATCGAAATAAACTGTGGGCTATGGTGAAGCACTTCAATGGCCGTCGTCAAATATTTACTTAGCCATGTGATTTACTGCACATTTTTACCCACTTTTCCCTCTAAATATCGTTCTGCAGAGGCGCTTAACAGCTGTGCTTTAAACCGCTGCGCTGCATGGCTCTGCTCATGATGTTTCGACCATACCAGCCACATTTCCGAAACAGCATCGTCTTCGGCGATAGCAACCCAGCGCATTTCACGCAATTGTACCCGTTTAAACGAGGCCGGAAGAATAGAGACGCCCAGCCCCGCCGCGACCAGCCCAATGATGGTCATCGCTTCCCCGACTTCCTGCGTAATGATCGGGGCAAGATCGTAGCGTCGTAACAGGCCCAGAATATCGTCGTACAGACCGGTACCTACCTGCGGGTCGAAAAAAACAAACGGCTCTTTTGCCAGCTCTGCCAGCGTGACCGCCGAACGCGAGGCGAGCGGATGATCGTGCGGGATCATTGCCATCAACGGTTCGCGCAGAATAACCTGCCACGCCAGCGTATCCGGGAGTTGGGTGTTACGCATCAGACCTAAATCAAGAGAACCTTCATTCAGCGGAGCGATTTGCTCGCGGGTATTAATTTCGCGCGTCTGAATATGCACATCCGGAAAATGCCGGCGAAACGACGACAGGGTCTGCGAAACAGCGCTGATAAACGGTGCAGACGAGGTAAACCCAATCCGCAACTCTCCGGTTTCCCCGAGATAAAGCCGCTCTGCCCGGGCTGCCGCCTCATCCACCATACTGAGAATTTGTCGGCTGTCGGCCAGAAATTGCTTCCCGGCCGCCGTCAGGCTCACGCTGCGGTTGGTCCGTGCCAGAAGGCGCGCCCCAACCTGTTGCTCAAGGATCTGGATCTGCTGGCTTAACGGGGGTTGTGAGATATTCAGTCTTGCCGCCGCGCGGCCAAAATGAAGCTCTTCAGCGACGGCGACAAAGTAGCGCAGATGACGCAGTTCGATATTCATATTTTTAAAGTATCATTTGAGATTATTAATATATTAGACAGAATATTTACATTTTCCTACTCTGATCGTGTGGTCATACCCGTCACCCGAAACCACGGGGATGTTTAAGCAAGGACATTGTGTGAGTCGTACATCTACCATTGATATCGATCCGGCCAGAGATATTGATGATTTACCCGCAGCATCGCAGCCGGTTCAGTTCATTAAACGTGGTACCCCCCAGTTTATGCGCGTCACGCTGGCGCTTTTCTCAGCGGGTCTGGCAACCTTCGCCCTGCTCTATTGCGTTCAGCCGATCCTGCCCGTTCTTTCCCATGAATTTGGCGTATCGCCTGCCAGCAGCAGTATTTCGCTCTCCATCTCTACCGGCATGCTGGCGATTGGTCTGCTTTTCACCGGGCCACTTTCCGACGCCATTGGCCGTAAACCGGTGATGGTTACCGCCCTGATGCTGGCTTCGATTTGTACGTTACTCTCGACGATGATGACCAGCTGGCACGGTATCCTGGTGATGCGGGCGTTAATTGGGTTATCCCTGAGCGGCGTGGCGGCGGTCGGGATGACCTATCTCAGCGAAGAGATCCACCCGAGCTTTGTCGCCTTCTCTATGGGGCTGTACATCAGCGGGAACTCGATTGGCGGAATGAGTGGACGTCTGCTGAGCGGGGTGTTTACGGACTTCTTTAACTGGCGTATTGCGCTGGCGGTGATCGGCTGCTTTGCCCTTGCGTCTGCGCTGATGTTCTGGAGAATCCTTCCGGAATCACGTCATTTTCGTTCCACCTCCCTGCGCCCGAAAACGCTGTTTATCAACTTCCGTCTGCACTGGCGTGACAAAGGGTTGCCGCTGCTGTTCCTGACCGGCTTTCTGCTGATGGGCTCATTCGTTACGTTGTTTAACTATATCGGCTATCGCCTGATGCTCTCCCCGTGGCACCTGAGCCAGGCGGTGGTAGGTCTGCTCTCTGTTGCGTATCTCACCGGTACGTGGAGTTCACCTAAAGCCGGAGCGATGACGGCCCGCTTTGGACGCGGTCCGGTTATGCTGGTCTCTACCGCCGTCATGCTGCTCGGCCTGTTGATGACCCTTTTCGCCTCCCTGTGGCTTATCTTCGCCGGGATGCTGCTTTTCTCTGCCGGTTTCTTCGCCGCTCACTCGGTGGCCAGCAGCTGGATTGGGCCACGCGCTCGCCGGGCCAAAGGCCAGGCGTCATCTTTGTATCTGTTCAGCTATTACCTCGGCTCCAGCTTTGCGGGGACGCTGGGTGGGGTGTTCTGGCATAACTATGGCTGGAACGGCGTGGGCGGTTTTATTGCGCTGATGCTCTGCGGGGCGCTGCTGGTAGGGACCCGTTTACACCAGCGTCTGCACTGATTCAGGGTTTGAAATCGAGCGTGTAGTTTTCCCCGATACGCTCATCAGGTACCACTGGGAGCACATGATCGTCACTGGCAGACTGTAAGGCCGCAATGGCGGCCTTACACAGTTCAGGATCGCTGCCTTTTACCACCTGAATGTGGGTCACATAGGTCGCGCCTTTGGGCTGGTGAATCTTTAACGAGCAGAGCTTCCCTTCATACTGCTCTGTGGTCGTCATCCTTTGTTTCACTGTTTCCACATACGCAAACGCCCATGCGTGCGCAGAGTCTTCTTCGGTGTTGAACGGAATCACCTCATGATGATGTGTCTGGCACCCCGTCAGCAACACTGCAATCCCTACACTCACAACCTTGTTCATTTTCCATCCGGCAGTCGTTTTTTTTAGGGTTATAACACAGCGTTACTGAACGAAATAGCACCAAACTCTAAGGGGTAATGGCTTGGATTCAGGCGGGAATTTTGATACTACTCACTCTTCATGCCTGAAACATCGCCTTGCAAAGAGAAAACGAAATGAGCGAAAACAGCCACTACCAACAACTCACCCGCACCTTCCAGCGCCTCTCCCGTTTCTCCCACCTCTCCGCCATCGCCAGCTGGGATATGTTTACCATGATGCCGCCGGGCGGCAGTGCCGCGCGCGGTGAAGCGCTGGCCGAAATGAGCGTTCTGCAACACCAGATCCTGACCGATAAAAAGGTGGGTGAATGGCTGTCCGCCGCGGCCGGTGAGGACCTGAATGATATTGAACAAGCCAACCTGCGTGAAATGACGCGTCATTACCAGCAGGCGTCGCTGTTGCCGGAAGCGCTGGTGGAAGCCAAATCGCTGGCAGGCAGCAAATGTGAGCACGCCTGGCGTACTCAGCGCCCGGCCAATGACTGGCAGGGGTTTGCCGCCAACCTGAAAGAGGTCGTCAAACTGAGCCGCGAGGAGGCTCGTCTGCGTGCTGAAGCCAAAGGCTGCAGCCCTTACGACGCGCTGCTGGATATTTTCGAGCCGGACATGACCAGCGCGCGTCTGGACGTACTGTTCGCGGATATGAAATCCTGGCTGCCGGATCTGCTGGCAAACGTTGTGGAAAAACAGGCTCAGCAGTCGTTCGTTCCGCCGCAGGGCCCCTTCCCGACGGCAACGCAGCGTGAACTCGGGCTTGAAGCCATGAAGATGCTCGGCTTTGACTTTAACGGCGGTCCCCTGGACGTCAGTGCACACCCGTTCTGCGGTGGCGTGCCGGAAGATGTGCGCATCACCACGCGTTATGATGAGGACGAGCTGCTCAGCGCGCTGTTTGGCGTGATCCACGAAACCGGACACGCGCGCTACGAGCAAAACCTGCCGCGAACGTGGGCCGGTCAACCTGTCGCGCTGGCCCGTTCAACGGCGATCCACGAATCCCAGAGCCTGTTCTTTGAGATGCAGCTGGGGCGCAGCGACGCTTTTCTTAAACATCTCCTCCCTGCGGTTCACGCCCGTTTTGGCAGTCAGGCGGCGTTCAGTGAAGAGAACTTTATTGCCTGGAACCAGCGCGTGAAACCGGGCTATATCCGCGTCGATGCCGACGAAGTCAGCTACCCGGCACATGTGGTGCTGCGCTATGAAATTGAACGTGCGCTGATCAATGGCGATATCGAGGTGGATGACATTCCGGCACTGTGGGATGAGAAAATGCAGGCCTGGCTCGGGTTATCAACCAAAGATAACTACCGCAACGGCTGTATGCAGGACATTCACTGGACCGACGGCGGTTTTGGCTACTTCCCGTCCTACACGCTCGGCGCGATGTACGCTGCGCAATTGTTCCATGCAGCCAAAACGGCGCTGCCGGGTCTGCAGTCCTCCATCGCTGAGGGCGATTTCTCCGCCCTGTTTGACTGGCTGCGTCAGAACATCTGGCAGCACGGTAGCCGCTTCACCACTTCGCAACTGATTACCCAGGCGACGGGTGAAGACCTGAATATCCGTTACTTCCGCGAGCATTTGACGTCCCGTTATCTGTAATCCAGCGGCCGGAGTACGCTCCGGCCGTTTTCCTTTTGCGCACCCTGTACCGCCCTTTGTACATTCCGTTACACGCCGATACCAATCACTCACGGAAACCCCGAATTTACAGGGATATAGTTCTTTCAACGGCCCCGCAGTGGGGTTAAATGAAAAACCAAATTCGAGGGTATGAACATGAAAAAAGTATTAGCTCTGGTTGTTGCCGCTGCTATGGGTCTGTCTTCTGCTGCGTTTGCTGCTGAAACCACTGCTGCACCGGCTGCTGCTGCGCCAGCTGCAACGACGACTGCTGCTCCGGCAAAAACCGTACACCACAAGAAACACCATAAAGCCGCTAAACCTGCTGCAGAGCAAAAAGCCCAGGCTGCTAAAAAACACCACAAAAAAGCCGTTAAACAAGATGCCGCTAAACCGGCTGTAGAGCAGAAAGCGCAGGCCGCTAAAAAGCACCACAAAAAAGCGACCAAACCTGCTGTAGAACAGAAAGCCCAGGCCGCTAAAAAGCATCACAAAAAAGCAGTAAAACACGAAGCTGCTAAACCAGCTGCACAGCCAGCTGCGTAAGAGTACAAGCTTAACCGTGCCTTTCGGGGCACGTTGGTAAACCGGCGCTGAACCGGAAAGGTCCAGCGCCGTTTTTTTTATCCGGAGGGCGTATGCTGCGGCGCTATCGGTTTGAGCTGATTCTTATCCTGCTTATTTTATGCGCGCTCATCGCAAGCCATTTTTATCTTTCCTGATCGTAGCACGCTGATTTTACTCCCACTTTAGCGCTGTCCCGTCTATAGTATTTTCATAGGGTTCACTTTTAATAATCATAATTGCCCCCACCAGAGTGTGATATGCGTAAATCTGTTGTGTTGTTACTGGGAACGTTTGGTCTTTTTTCTGGATTCTCACATGCGGATGATGGCGGTGATGAAACCATTAGCGCGAAAGAGCTTAAAACGCTGTTTTTCGGTCATGACGATCGTACGCGCGTCGCCGATCCTACCCAGGCACCCTGGGACGCTATCGGGCAACTGGAAACCGCCAGCGGTAATTTATGTACCGCTACGCTGATTACCCCGCAACTTGCCCTGACGGCAGGCCACTGCCTGCTGACACCGCCAGACGGCAAGCCAGACAAAGCCGTTGCCCTGCGATTTGTGTCGCAAAAAGGGATGTGGCGTTATGAAATTCACGGTATTGAGGGACGGGTTGATGCTTCCCTCGGCAAACGTCTGAAGCCTGACGGTGACGGCTGGATAGTGCCTCCGTCAGCGGCATCCTGGGATTTTGGCCTGATCATTTTGCGCTACCCGCCCTCTGGCATTACCCCGCTTCCGTTATTTGACGGAGACAAAGCCGCGCTCACTGCCGCACTGAAAGCCGCCGACCGTAAGGTGACGCAATCAGGCTACCCTGTCGATCATCTGGACGCGCTTTACACCCACACGGACTGTATTGTCACAGGATGGGCGCAAAACAGCGTGCTCTCACATCAGTGCGATACGTTACCCGGTGACAGCGGCTCGCCGCTGATGTTAAAAACGGATAACGGCTGGCAGCTGATTGGTGTTCAAAGCTCTGCGCCAGCGGCAAAAGACAGATGGCGTGCAGATAACCGGGCCTTAGCCGTGACAGGTTTTCGTGACAAGCTGGAAGCACTGGCGCAGCAGTAGCTCAGCACTGTCTGACCTGACGTAACGCCCTGATTGATTCAATCGGCATCGGCTGGCTGAACCAGAATCCCTGCAGCTGATCGCAGCCAGCCAGCCGTAACAATTTCATCTGCTTTTCGTTTTCCACCCCTTCAGCGACCACCGCCATGCCCAGGGCATTGGCGATCCTCACCGTGCCGCTCACCAGCGCCGCCGCCTGCTCATCGTTGTCCACCAGCCCGGCCAGTGATTTATCGATCTTAATGGTGTCGAAATTAAAACGCCGCAAATAGCCAATACTCGAATAGCCCGTGCCAAAATCATCCAGCGCCACCGCGGTGCCCAGTGCTTTAAGGTTGGCAATCGCCGTGCGGGCACGCTCGGGGTTTTCCAGCACATAGGTCTCCGTGACTTCGAGCTGGAGTCGCCTGGCCGGGAAACGGGTGCTTTCCAGAACCCAGGCCACTTTTTCTTCGAATTCAGGGTCGCGAAACTGCGCCGGGGAGATATTAACGGAGAGCTTTAATTCGCTGTACGGCTCCAGATCCTGGCAGGCACGCTGCAAAACAAACTGGCCCAGTTTGTAAATCAGCCCACTCGTTTCCGCAATGGAAATGAAGGTATCTGGACCGAGTTCGCCTTCCGGACGACGCGGCCAGCGAACCAGCGCTTCCACACTGCTCATTTTCTGACTGCGGGCGTCAATAATCGGCTGGTACCAGACCTCAAACTCGTCTCGCTCCAGTCCGTTACGGATCTGGTTTTCAATCGCAAGCTTGCGTTCCCGGGCGTTATTCAGCGCCGCGTCATAGTGGGTGACACGCCCTTTCCCGCTAATTTTGGAATGGTACATGGCGATATCGGCGCGGCGAAACAGCTCGGAACTGGTGCATTCAATCAGGGTTCCGCTGGCAATCCCGATGCTGGCGCCGATATGAATGGTGCGCCCCCCCAGACGAATAGGGGTATTGAGAAAATCCAGTACGGATTCAGCAAAGGTGGTCGCCAGCGCTTCTGCCCCTTCACCGCCGATGGTCATGGCAAACTCATCGCCTCCCATGCGCGCCAGCATCCCGCCCGGTGGAACGCATTCATTCAGCGTTTTGGCAATGGTCACAATGAGATCGTCACCGACGCTGTGGCCGTAGATATCGTTGACGTCCTTGAAGCCATCCAGATCGATAAACACCACGCTTTTGACGTCAATATCGCCACGCAAACTCACGCGGTCCAGCGCTTCGATGAGTGCGCGGCGGTTCGGCAGATGGCTTAGCCAGTCCGTTCTGGCGACCAGACGCGCCTGGCTTTCTCCGCGGGCCAGTTTGTACAGGCCCACGCAGCTCACCATAATGAACAGCAGGATCAGCACCGATGCCAGCACCACTATCTGCGTAATATCGGATGATGCGGCCCGGGCCGCCTGCGCGCCAGGAAGGCGTGCCTGCCAGTTGAGGTACCCCAGTAACTCCCCTGCAGAACTGCGCAGCGGCATACTCAGACTGTTGATTTTATCCGGGGTAAAGTTGAGGTTATCAATCTGAAAGGTCTGCCCCAGATCGGATAATATGCCGCCATTCAAATGGCGGGTAATCACCAGATAGCGGCGTGTACCGTCGTTAACCTGCAATCGCCCGATCATCGGTCGGATCAGCCCTATTCCGACAAACGCGACGCCGTGACGCGTTCGGGTGATCCCGGCATAAATATTCTTCTGGCTGGGTAATTCACGTCCGTGCTGCTGAATAAGCGCTTGCAGGCCTTTGCCAAAAAAGTTGAGATTCGACTCCGCAAAAGGCTGGCTTTGAAACGATCCCCAGATGACGTTGAAATGCTCATCCAGCACGAAAGTGCCGTCATAGAGGTTATTGACTTTAAAGCCCGCTCCCCAGGTGTTGTATAACCATTCGGTATCGAGCTTTGGGCGGTAGACCTCGCGTACCGCATCGTCCCAGACGGCATTATCAATCACCAGGGTCGAGACACGGTTAACCGACGTTTGTATCGCACCCTGCACGGAAAGCGTGGTGCGGTGCTCGTCAATTTCATTGGTTTTGGTGCTGATCAGGTGCAGAGATAAATAGAGCAGCGCGACAATGGAGATGATTAAGCCGATCCCCGCCATGAAGATCATGGCGAACAATGTTCTCGCGGTGGGAATATTGCGCCAGCTTAATGTGCGATACATTAGCCATCCTCTTCAATGTTTTGCTTTTTTTAAGAGTAATACAGGCAGCGAATTTCGCTGCCTGTAAATAATGGCTTAACGTGTATCAGGCGAGTTTTATCATGATCATGCCGGCAAGCAGCAATATCAGTCCAATCCAACCTTTGTTATTTAAACGCTGACCGAACAGCACCCAGCCGGCTGCCAGGGTGGCGGCAATACCAAACCCGCCCCACAGCGCATAGGCCACGGACAGATCGATACCCTTCACCGCCTGTGACAGGGCGCTGAACGCCCCCAGTACGGCGGCAATCGACAACAGTCCGTAAATTTTACGACGAAAACCGTCAGAGAATTTTAGCAGGACGTTCGCTAAAATCTCCAGCACGATGGCAAACCCCAACCAGGCCGCGTGGATCCATTCAAACTGCTGCATGGGTCTGCTCCTTCGGTTGCTTAGTCGGTTTGCGTGTACCCGATTTAATCAGCACGATACCTGCTACCAGCGTCGTTAACCCGGCAATCTTCATTGTTGATAATGTTTCGTCAAATAATAAGACGCTGAACAGGGTGATCAACAAAATACCGATCCCTTCCCACAGCGCATAGGCCACACCCAGCGCAATTTTCTTCACTGCAAACGACAGGAAAATATAGGAAAGTGAAATCATCACCAGCATTAAAATAAAGCCGGTATTGCCATCGCTGACGCTTGCCCATTTCATCGACAGCGTGCCGGTAATTTCAGCGATAATAGCAAGGGCTAATAAAATCCAGTAAAACATGTTTTTCTCCTGCTTGAGAATATAATCCATCGTGGCCTGCTGCGTGCAGCAAACCCAAAAATATGAAATTAAATCAGACAGCTAAGCGCGTAGCGCCAGCTCAGGCAGAAGATGTGACTATAGCGCGTTGCGCCAGTGTTGCTCACCAGAAAGAAGGCAGAAGGAAGTGAAAAATACAGCGGTGTTGTTTGAAGAATACGTCCTGAACAAATTGTCCATAAAATTACAATTATCCGCGTTGTTGCTTCTCGTCTTTGCGGATGAAAATTGTCCTCGGTAGTTGAACACGCCAAATTTGTACCATAAGTAAGGCTTTTACTCAAAGTCTTTTCAATTCTTTACCCATCCCGTTTGATTTTGGTTAGTTTATTGAAACGGCTTTCGCCTTTATTATAAATAAAAATATTATTCAGGAACCCCCATGGCTAAACCCATCATTACCCTGAACGGGCTAAAAATTGTCATCATGCTGGGCATGCTGGTGATCATACTGACGGGCGTTCGTTTTGCCGCCGACATCATCGTGCCGTTTATTCTGGCCCTGTTTATTGCGGTGATCCTTAACCCGCTCATACAGCGCATGACGCGGTTCCGCATCCCGCGCGTGCTGGCAATCACGATGCTTATCAGCATCATTATTATTGCCATGGTGCTGCTGGTCGCTTATCTCGGCACCTCCCTGAATGAACTGACGCGAACGTTACCGAAATACCGCTCGTCGCTGGCGATACCGCTGTTGCAGCTTGAACCCTGGCTGCAGCGTGCGGGAATCGAAGTGTCCGTTGAGGAGTTGCTGAAGTACATTGATCCAAATGCCGCCATGACCCTCGTCACCGGCCTGCTGGCGCAGCTCTCTAACGCCATGACCTCGATTTTCCTGCTGTTTTTAACGGTGGTGTTTATGCTGCTGGAAGTGCCGCAACTGCCCGCAAAACTGCAGCAAATAATGGTCCGTCCGGTTGAAGGCATGGGGGCGATTCAACGCGCGCTGGATAGCGTCTCCCGCTATCTGGTCCTGAAAACCGCCATTAGCCTGGTCACCGGGGCCGTGGTCTGGGGAATGCTGATGGCGCTGGATGTCCGGTTTGCATTCGTCTGGGGATTACTGGCCTTTGCGCTCAACTATATCCCCAACATCGGTTCGGTGCTGGCCGCCATTCCCCCTATTCTGCAGGTGCTGGTGTTCAGTGGGTTCTATGATGCGCTGATTCTGCTGGCCGGGTATCTGGTGATTAACCTGGTGTTCGGGAATATTCTTGAGCCACGCATGATGGGGCGCGGTCTGGGATTGTCCACGCTGGTGGTATTTCTGTCCCTTATATTTTGGGGATGGCTGCTCGGCCCGGTCGGCATGTTGCTCTCCGTTCCGCTGACCATCATTGTGAAGATTGGCCTCGAACAGACGGCGGGCGGGCAAAGTATCGCCGTGCTGCTGAGCGATATGAGCCATAAGCCAGTCGAATAACCTCCGCAGATGCCTGCCTCGTCCCCCTTACCGGGGGTGACGAGACAGGCAGGTGTTACGGCCTTCGCGCGCGGCGTTCGGCGCACAACAAAATGGCTACTCGCGCCATCCCATTGCCGGTGCAACATGCTTCAGAATGGATTCGATAACATGCGCGTTGTAATCCACTCCGAGCTGGTTCGGCACGGTGAGCAATAAGGTGTCCGCTTCGGCAATCGCTTCATCCTGTTTCAACTGCTCAATCAGCTTTTCAGGCTCAGCGGCATAGCTACGTCCGAAAATTGCGCGCGTTTTCTCATCAAGGTAACCCACGCTATCGCTGTCGTTCCGGCTTGCGCCGAAGTACATGCGGTCACGATCGTCCATCAGCGCAAAAATACTGCGGCTGACCGAGACGCGCGGCTGACGAGTATGCCCGGCTTCCGCCCATGCCTGTCGGTAGGCGCGGATCTGTTTTGCCTGCTGAATATGGAATGGCTCACCGGTTTCATCATCTTTCAGGGTTGAGCTTTGCAGGTTCATCCCCAGTTTTGCAGCCCATACCGCTGTCGCGTTCGACCCTGCGCCCCACCAGATGCGCTCACGTAAACCTTCGGAATGTGGCTCCAGGCGCAGCAGCCCCGGTGGATTTGGGAACATGGGTTGTGGGTTCGGTTTTGCAAACCCTTCTCCGCGCAGCACCTCAAGCAGTACCTCGGTGTGTCGGCGTGCCATATCTGATTCATTTTCCCCTTCCTGCGGGACATAACCAAAATGACGCCAGCCATCAATGACCTGCTCCGGAGAGCCCCGGCTGATCCCCAGCTGCAAACGTCCGCCGGAGATTAAATCCGCCGCGCCCGCATCTTCCGCCATGTACATCGGATTTTCATAGCGCATATCGATCACGCCAGTACCGATTTCGATGCTTTTCGTTTTCGCACCGATCGCCGCCAGTAAGGGGAACGGAGAGCTGAGTTGACGGGCAAAATGATGCACACGGAAATAGGCACCGTCTGCGCCCAGCTCTTCAGCGGCGACGGCCAGGTCGATGGATTGCAACAGGGTGTCCGCCGCGGAACGCGTGCCGGACTGAGGTGACGGTGTCCAGTGACCAAATGACAAAAAGCCGATCTTTTTCATAACGAGATATCCTGATGATGCTTTGCGTTATCTCTACTTTACGCATTACCCGGGGAGAATAAATGCCCTTTATTTAACGGAATAATTCAAATAAATTGACTGAATTGAGCGGATCGCAATGACGCCCCATAATGAGATATAGTGCGTCTTTCTTTTTCCCTGGCAGGTAAAACCGGCAATGGCTCTGATCCCTAAAAACTACGCGCGACTGGAAAGTGGCTACCGTGAAAAGGCATTAAAAATCTATCCCTGGGTCTGTGGACGCTGCTCACGCGAGTTCGTCTATTCAAACCTGCGCGAGCTCACGGTTCACCATATCGATCACGATCATACTAATAACCCGGAAGATGGCAGCAACTGGGAGCTGTTGTGCCTGTTTTGCCACGACCATGAACACTCGAAATACACCGAAGCAGATCAGTACGGTACTACCGTTGTGGCGGGTGAAGACGCGCAAAAAGACATGGGCGTGGCCACTTTCAACCCGTTTGCCGATCTAAAAGCGATGATGAATAAGAAAAAATAATTCCCTAATATTGCCCCTCTTCGTCATATGGGCCGCACAGTTACAGGTAAAAGGATATGGATACACTCCGTTGCTACTGGGACGTTTTTTTCAATGCTTATGGCTCACTGCTCACGAAAACCGTGCTGGTATTACTGCTGGTGTGGTGGTGTCATCAAACCCTGCAGCGCTTCAGAAAAGAAGCCCCTGACGCTACCGGCCCCATTGCCGAGGCCAATGCCAGAGAATGCTACCAGTGGCGCTACTTGCGGTGGGCTTTAAGTAGCATCCAGGGCATCCTTTCCCTGTATATTATAGGGTTGATTATTACGACGCTTTTTACGTAGCGGATACGGTTTCTGCCCTGAAGACGTCTCAGGTAGCCTCTGTATTTAACAGTCCGCATTGTCGATGATAAGCCGGGGACGCATGCGCAGACTCGATACAGTCCAGCGTCCCCCTGCGGATCACTCAACCGTCAGCGCAAAACAATTTTTCAGTACAGAGGCAATATCATCTTCTGCCAGCTGCTGCGTTTCCACGCCCTGCGCGGTGATCGTTTTCAGCACGTTACCCAGCAAAATCTGGCGTCCTTCAGGGCGATGCTGTACGACGAGCAGCTTCTGCACAAAAATGGCGTCCGGGTGCGTGGAGTTAAGGTAGTTGGCAGGCACGAAATCAATCCACTCCTGAGGAGAGAGGTCAAAGCCGTACTGACTGGCCCATTTACCCTCCACCCGCGCCTGAAGCAGATACTCACCCTCCGCGTTACGGGTCAGCCGGAACGTGTCGAAATCCTGCCGGATATCCGTATCAAGCATGTCTAACGCCATCGGCGCACGGATGCCGTAGCTACCGAACCCGAGGTCACAAAGCCACTGACGACCGTCAATCTCAGCAATGAGTGCCATATGGGTTTTAGGCCGACGCACCGGGTAGAACATCGGGCGCGCCGCGACAAAACGCCAGTGAATGCCCAATGCCTCCAGCGCCATCGCAAATAGCCCATTCACCTCATAGCAGTAACCGCCGCGCTTCTGCCTCAACAGCTTATCGGCAATGTCTTCGGGGACCAGCGAGACGACTTTACCCGCCTGTACATCCCCATTTTCAAAGGGTATCGAAAAGAGCTGATGGCGCATAAGCGCATGCAGGGTTGCAGTATCGGCAGCCGCCGGACCGGTATAGTTTATGCGCCTGAAATAGGCAGAAATATCGAAATTGTCGCTGTGCATAGTGCCTCCTTGTGTGGAACATGCCGGACACTATAGATGGGGCACTTCATTGGCTGTATAGTCAGTTTTATCGAAAATTTGACTGCACAGATCCCCATGGCCGCCCCGTCCCCCCATTACCGTCGGATTGCTGAGATGCTGCGTCTTACGCTGGCTTCAGGCGCGTTGCAAATCGGCGACCGGATGATCTCTGCACGTAAACTGGCCGAGCGCGAACAGGTCAGTCTCCCGACGGCACTGGAAGCACTCCGCTGCCTTGAGGCCGAAGGCCTGATCGTTGCGCGTCCGCGTTCGGGCTACTACGTCCGTCAGACCCGCCAGTCCCGATGCGTGCAGCCCACGCGTTCCCTGCCCGGCCCCGTGCCTGTGACAATGTCAGCCGTCGCGCGATCGTTATTCAGTAGTGCAGAAGCCCGGCTGGTACCGCTGGGGGCTGCCTTGCCCGACCCCGCGTGGCTACCAGGCGATACCCTGCAACGTGCGCTGCAGTCTGCAGGTCGACGTCTGGAAGCACGTGGGCAAAGCTATAGTCTGCCTCCGGGACGGGTTGATTTGCGCAGTAAGATTGCAGCCCGGGCAGCGCAATGGGGCGGCCGTTTTGGTGCAGAGGATCTCATCATTACCGCTGGCGCGACACAGGCGCTGCGTCTGGCGTTGCGGGCTGTGTGCCAGCCTGGCGACGTGGTAGCGATAGAACAACCCGCCTATTTCGGTACGCTGTTGCTGCTGGAAGATTTGGGCCTGAAGGCGCTGGAGATCCCAACCGATCCTCAAGAAGGGTTGTTGCTGGCGCCGCTCGCCGATGCTATTCGGTGCCATCATCCAGCGGCCGTTCTGGCCTCGCCCACCGTGCAAAATCCGCTGGGCGCCAGTATGTCCGTCCCCCGCAAGCAGGAACTTGTTGCCCTGCTGGAAGATGCAGGTATCCCGTTAATTGAGGACGATGTTTATGGCGATCTGGTCGGCGAAGGGCAACGTCCTCCGGCCTGTAAAGCGTTCGACCAGAGCGGGAATGTCATTTACTGCAGTTCATTGTCTAAAACGCTTGCGCCCGGATGGCGCATCGGCTGGATTGCGGCCGGACGTTACCACGCCCAGGTCCTGCAGGCGCGTATGGCCGGAGACTGGGCAGGCGCGCCGCTGTTTGAGGCCGCAACGAGCGAAATCCTGGCCAGTGGCGACTACGATCGTCATCTGCGGCGGCTAAAGCGGCGCATCGCAGAAGGGATTGGTGCCGTCATTGCGCGCGTCAAGGCAAGCTTCCCTCCCGGAACACGCGTTAACGTGCCGGCTGCCGGTTTCCTGTTGTGGGTTGAACTTCCACACCAGGTGAATGCACTGGAGGTGCACCGCCGCGCGCTGACACTGAACATTGGCGTTAGCCCCGGGCCGCTGTTTTCCCCCCGCGCACACTTAACGAATTTCCTGCGATTAAATTGTGCCAACGAGCCTACGCCCCTCCTGCTGAATGCGGTGGATCGGATTGGCGCACTTTGTCATGAACTGGCCGGCTCCTCTGGCCCTATTCCAGAAAGGGAACATTGAGCGCTCTTTACTCCCTGCATCCGGGTTCGCGTTTTTTACTGCCGTCAGAAACGCACTCCCCTTTTTTTACGGAATAATACGTGCCGCTCTTAGCTGCGAGAACAGGCTGAAAAACATCTCATCGGTTGCCTGCATTCGCGTGAACCCTGACCGGCGGAGCTTACTGCCGTCGCCAAACATGTCGTAATTCCAGCTAAAGACAAAATCGGCAAAATGCCCGTCGTTCAGCTGCAAAATATCCGCCTCCACCAACCGATCCCCGGCAATGTCGCGCCATAACGCACGATAGTCCTTAAACAGCTGATGGAATGACAATCTGACCGGCGGCGCAGAGTCCAGTTCAAACCAGCGAGCGATGCGCGGCCACAGCTCACTCCAGCGCCAGATGTCCCCATTATTCACGTTGAAAGCCTGGTTGTTAGCCCTACGTGATGTGGCTGCCCACAGCGTTGCCTCCGCCAGCAATCCGGCGTCAGTATGATCAACAATGCTGTGCCAGGTCTGTTCCGAACCGGGAAAACGCAGAGGTAAACCCAGAGCCTTACACAGGGACGCATACAGTGCGATGCTCAGCGCAAGGTTCATGGTATTGCCTGGCACCGAACTGCCCACCACGCCTGGCCTGATGGCATTCCAGTGCCAGCGTTTTTCCCGCTGAAAATCACGGAGCCACGCGAGCTGAGCGGCGTTAAATTCTGCCCCGGGTACGCCCGGATCGCTTTCGCGTGCCGGGGTTTTGAACGGTCCCAGGTGCGCGCCATACACTTTGTATCCCTGCATCAGGCTTACCGTCTGCAAAGGCGCCGTTTTTTCAATATTGCTGACCAGGTTGCGCAACATCGTGACGTTCGGTTCAACCATTTCCGTCCAGCTCCCGGCATTCATCCAGGCGCTGTAAAAAATATGGGTGATCTCGCCAGCGGCTTGCAAAGCCCTGGCGCTATCCTCCGCATCCAGTAAATCAACGTTGATCAGCGAAATAGCATCAGGATGGGATAAGGCATGGCGGCTCAGGCCAATCACCTGCCATTTATTGTCCAGGAGCGTTTTGACGAGCTGTCTGCCTACGATCCCGCTGGCGCCAGCGACCAGCGCGACGTTTTGTGGCTGCATCTTATTCACGGTGTTTCTCCAGTTAGGGTGACAGACACAGTGTGATATATTATTTTTTCCCTACATATCCCCTGAATTCGATGGCACTTATAAGAAAAAACATTAAATGAACAATAAGCTCAACGCCATTTCCACCTTTCTGCGCGTCGCAGAAGCGGGTTCCTTTTCGGCAGCCGCTCGCCAGAGCGGAATGAAGCAGTCTGCCGTCAGCCAGCAGATTGCCGCCCTGGAACAGGAGCTCGGGGTGGTATTACTGCATCGGACAACGCGAATGATGAAGCTCACCGAGCAGGGTGAACGTTATCGCCGTGATATGCAGCTTTTGCTGGATGCCATGCAGGAAGCGGAGAGACGGTTGAACCCTGCCGATCATCAGTTTCAGGGCAGCGTCCATGTTCAGTTGCCAAGCGGTCTGGGGCAGATCGTTTTGCCCCCTCTGCTGGCGCTTCAGCGCCTGCATCCGGCGTTGCACCTGACGCTGTCCCTCGATGACCGCATCGCCGACCTGGTGAGCGAAGGGGTGGATGTCGCGCTACGCCTTAGCGCTGAGCCTCCGCAATCGCATGCGGCACGTCTTCTGATGCGGATTGAAACCGCGCTGTTCGCTGCTCCCGGCTTTCAGGCGGTACACTCCGTCAGCGAACTGGCGGCACATCCCCATGTGCGATTTAGCGGCATCCCGCGGGATGCGCCTCTACGGTTGATCGCCGGTGAGGAAACAATTGACGTGAAAGTGCATACCGTTTTTCGTGCCAACACCAGTGACGCTCTGTTACAGGCGCTGGAGTCAGGCCTCGGGATTGGCGGCATGCAGCTGCCGCTTGCGGCAAAGGCGTTGCAAGCCGGCACGCTGGTGCCGGTATTACCGGCCTGGCGGTTACCTGACCGGTATCTCTATGCCGTCTACCCCGACGCCCGCTTTATCCCACAACGCGTCAGAAGCGTGATACAGGTGATCGAACAAATCCTGCCGACGCTTGCCAAATAACCGGCGTCTACTTCGCTACCGGCAAATCCGCGTACCGCGTCGTATAAGCCGGTGACAACATCTCGCGCTTCATCGCCCAGGATTTCTCAATCCCCTGCCCGGCAAACCATATCTTCCCTTTCCCGGAATGATTCACGCTGTCGATCAGCTCCATCAGCGCCGCGCTGTTGGCGCGCAAACGGTTATCGTCAAATAAATTCAGCTGGGCGACGCCGCTACTGAAAAAGTCCGCCAGCATCACCCCCGCTTTCATGTAGCGATAGCCGTCAAGCCATATGCGCCCCAGCGCATCGGTGGCGGCACGGATGATATCGCGCGAGTCATTGGTGGGCGTCATCAGGGTGACAGACGCCTGATTGCCGTAATAAACCTCGTTGTCCGCATGCGGGCTGGTACGCAAAAACACGCTGATAAAGCGACAATATTGATGCTCGCTGCGCAGCTTTTCCGCAGCCCGTTCAGCGTAGGCGCAAATGGCCTGGTGCATCTCCTCGTATTGCGTAATACGGTGTCCAAACGAGCGGCTACAGATAATCTGCTGCTTCGTGGGCGTAAACTCTTCCAGATCAAGACAGGGCTCGCCGCGCAGCTCGCGCGCCGTGCGCTCCAGGACAACATTAAAATGTTTGCGGATGACCCACGAGGAAGCTTGTGCCAGATCCAGCGCCGTGGTGACGCCCATCGCATTAAGTTTTTTGGTAATGCGCCGCCCGACGCCCCACACCTCCTCTACCGGTACGCGCGCCAGCAGTTTACGCTGCCGCTCGCGATCCGATAAATCCACTACGCCTCCCGTGCTGTTCCACCGCTTTGCCGCATAGTTGGCCAGCTTCGCCAGCGTTTTCGTGGGGGCAATGCCTACGCCAACGGTTAATCCCGTATTTTTAAACACCTGCGTGCGCATATGATGACCAAACGCCTCCAGCGCCATGCAGTTGCTGATGCCAGCAACGTTCACAAACGCCTCATCAATGGAGTAAATCTCTATGGCCGGGGCGAAATCGGTCAGCGTCTGCATCACCCGGCTGCTGAGATCGGCATAAAGCGCATAGTTCGAGCTAAAGACGTAAACCCGCGCGGGAAAGCGCTTCTCTTTGAATTTGAAATACGGCTCGCCCATTTTTATATCGAACTGCTTTGCCTCCCGCGACAGCGAAATAATGCAGCCGTCGTTATTGGAGACCACCACCACGGGTTTGCCCCGCAGATCGGGCCGAAACACCGTCTCGCAGGAGGCATAAAAGCTGTTCACATCAACCAGCGCGAACATGTTTATGCGTTTTGAGTGTGTGGGTGACAACACCGAAGATCTGCAGTTCCTCTTCGGACTGAAACGTGATCGGCTGATAGCGAACGTTATGCGGCACTAACCTCAGGATCGGACGGGTCTGCAACTCTTTGACCGTAAACTCACCCGCGACGGATGCCACCACAATATCCCCGTGCACGGCGTTTAACGAACGATCGACGACCAGCAGATCGCCATCGCCGATCCCAACGCCGATCATCGAGTCTCCGCTTACCTTCACAAAGTAGGTCGCGCTGGGATGCCTGACGGCCAGGCGGTTAAGATCGAGACGATCCTCCACATAATCCTGTGCCGGGCTTGGAAAACCACACGCTACGCGTTCTACAAATAACGGTAATTCAAGAGGTTGCTTTGGATAATAAGAAAAGAGAGTGTCCATAAATGCCTTTCTCGCCAGATACTGTATATAAATACAGTATTACGGATTATGGACAAGGATCAAGGTCCTTTACGGGGGTTCCCCCAAACGCATTGAAGTGTGAGCGGATTTAATTCAGCCGTATCCTGCGCATCGGCGAAAGAATAGCCAGATAACGCCTGCGGCAGCGACATTCAGGTTTCAAGAGGGACAAAAAAGCCCAAAGCACTGCTTTGGGCTTATGCCTGTCTGGCTTAATCCGCCAGCGAATTGAGCGTTTCCAGCGCGTCAGCCGGGAGTACCAGCTCCGCCGCCGCAAGATTTTGTCGCAGATGCGCCACGGAGGAGGTGCCGGGGATCAGCAGGATGTTCGGCGAACGTTGCAGCAACCACGCCAGCGCGACCTGCATTGCCGTTACGCCCAGCGAATCAGCGACCGCCTGCAGCCCGGATGATTGCAGGGGTGTAAAACCGCCCAGCGGGAAGAACGGCACATACGCAATCCCCTGCTGCGCCAGCGAATCCACCAGCGCATCATCGCCACGGTTCACGATGTTGTACATGTTCTGCACACACACCACCTGCACCATCTTCTGCGCTTCCGCAACCTGGGTGGCCGTGACGTTGCTCAGGCCAATATGGCGCACCAAACCTTGCTGTTGTAACTCGGCCAGCGTGGTGAGAGGTTCAGCAATTGAGCCTTCTGCTGGCCCGTGTGCGCTGAACATGATGCGCAGATTAACCACGTCCAGCACATCCAGCTGCAGATTACGCAGGTTGTCATGTACCGCCTGCGTCAGTTCCTGCGCGGAGAAGGCCGGCAGCCAGGAGGCATCACTGCCGCGACGGGCACCGATCTTGGTGACGAGCGTCAGATCGTCGCGGTACGGATGAAGCGCCTCGCGGATCAGCTGGTTGGTGATATGAGGCCCGTAAAAATCGCTGGTATCAATGTGATTCACCCCAGCAGCCACCGCTTCGCGGAGCACATCCAGCGCGGCATTTTTGTCCTTTGGAGGACCAAACACGCCTGGCCCGGCAAGCTGCATCGCGCCATAGCCAAGCCGTTTAACCGTCCGCGACCCCAGTGCGTACGTCCCGCTTTTATCAATGCTGCTCATGTCGACCTTCCTCATAAAAATGATCCGGATTTACAACGAGTTCCTTAACAGACCCCGTAGTTAAGCGCGAGTTAAATTAAAGTTTAATTTCTCTACGACGATAGTATTTGTGTAACCCTGCATCTTCTCTAACGGACGACCGCTATGCTGAAAAATCTGCACGTGATTACCGGTATTATCTTTGCTCTCACCATATTCTGTCTGTTGCAAGTTGTCACGGGAGGGTTGTTCTACTCTGCCGTCAGCAACGACCGCCATAACTTCCAGAACTCCGGGGTGCTCAATGCCCAGCAGGAGAGCCTGAGCGACAGCGTGAACACGCTGATCAAAACGCGCGTCACCGTCACCCGCGTGGCGATCCGCTACCTGAAAAACCAGCGCGACCCGGCGTCCCTTGCGGCGATCAACAAACTGCTTGGCACCGCGGCTGATTCTCTGGCTAAAGCTGAAGCCTATAACAAAGAGTGGCAGAAAATGCCGCAGGTTAACGGCCAGAACGCGGCATTAACCGACGAAATGCAGAAATCATGGAGCCAGATGCATGAAGTGATGCGTCTTTCCATTGCGTATCTGCGTGCCGACAACTACCAGGCCTATGGCGATCTGGATGCCCAACAGGCCCAGGACGATATGGAAGGGGTTTATAACCGCTGGCGCGCCGAAAACAACACCCTGCTGAAAGCCGCAACCGAAGAGAACCAGAGCAGCTTTACCCAGATGCAATGGACGCTGGCAGCGATCTTCCTGGCCGTTATCGCGGTGCTGGTGGTGATCTGGCAGGGTTTACAACACCTGCTGTTAAAACCGCTCCACATGATTATGAACCATATTCGCGCCATTGCGGGCGGCGATCTGACGCAGGATATCGCCCTGTCTGGCCGCAATGAGATGGGCCAGCTGGCGGCGGGTCTGCATGAGATGCAGCAGTCGCTGGTGACCACCGTCAGCGCCGTGCGTGGTAGCACCGATTCCATTTACACAGGCGCAGGTGAAATTGCCGCCGGAAGCAACGATCTGTCTGCCCGCACCGAGCAACAGGCGGCTTCGCTGGAGGAGACGGCTGCCAGCATGGAAGAGCTGACCGCAACGGTTAAACAGAACTCCGACAACGCCCGCCAGGCTACGCTACTGGCGAAGAACGCTTCAGAAACGGCGGCCCGTGGCGGTCACGTGGTGGATAACGTTGTCCGTACCATGACCGAAATCGCCGACAGCTCGCAGCAAATTGCGCACATTACCGGCGTGATTGACAGCATTGCCTTCCAGACAAACATTCTGGCGCTTAACGCGGCGGTGGAAGCCGCGCGTGCCGGGGAGCAAGGTCGTGGCTTTGCGGTCGTCGCAGGTGAAGTCCGCACGCTGGCCAGCCGCAGTGCGCAGGCGGCGAAAGAGATCAAAGGGCTGATTGAGAACTCCGTCAGCCGGGTGAATACCGGTTCAGAGCAGGTCAGCGAAGCGGGCGCAACCATGAAGGAGATTGTCGCTGCCGTGACCCGCGTGACCGATATCATGGGCGAGATTTCGTCGGCGTCCGATGAACAGAGCCGCGGCATCGAACAGGTGAGCCTGGCCGTTTCGCAGATGGACAGCGTCACACAGCAAAACGCCGCGCTGGTACAGCAATCCGCCACGGCGGCGGCGGCCCTGGAAGATCAGTCGGAACAACTGCGCCAGGCTGTGGCAGCGTTTCGCCTGAACGGAAAGGAAAAAGCCACCGCACCCCGCCCGGCCACGGTGAAAACCCCACAGCTGTTACGCCCGGCAACGGCCAACACCGCCACCGACAGCAACTGGGAAACCTTCTGAGTGACAGGCGGGCGAACGTCTCGCCCGCCAGAAGCGCTTAACGGCTGCGCTTAGCGTGCCGTTCCCAGTTCTCCTGTTTCGCTTCGTCAGACTTTCGTAGCGAAACATAGCATGCTCCGCTGCCGCCGTGATGCGGCAGCGCCACGCAAAAGGCCTGCACTTCCTCGAACTCGGTTAACCAGCGCGCCAGATAGCTGCGTACCACGTTGGGATGAGCGTTCTGCTCCCGCCCTTTTCCATGAATGATCACCAGGTTACGTAATCCATCGCGCCCAGCCTGGCGGATAAAGGAAAACAGCATCTGCCGGCAACGCTCGGCGGGCTGGCGTAACAGATTTAAGCTGGCCTGGCGGGAATATTTACCCGAGCGGAGCTTATCAATAACGCCCTGTTGCACCCCTTCCCGTCTGAACGCCAGCGGCTCCTCCAGGGGCAGAAGTTCCAGGAAGCTCAGGGTCAGGAAGTTATCCAGTTGCTCGGTATCAATCTCCTGACGCGTTCGCGTGTTGCGGCTCGGCTGCCAGTGAATATCCGTGCAGCGCTTCAGGGGCTGGATACCCTCCATGGCGTCAAGAAAAAGTGATTTGTCGTCAGGGTTCATGGACATCCTCCCGCTACATCTGAGCCTGTACTATACCTGCGCCAGGCATGAGCCTCAATAACCGCCCCCCAGGATAAGGACATAAATATTAACCTAATGAATATAAAAATTATTTCTTCGCAAAAGTTAAACGCGACTTAACTTAAATTTCAGCACACATAAAACAGAAAGTTTAGGTTAAAAAAATGTGGAATCAATGATGCTAAAACATATCTTTTTGAGGGTGGGCTGTTATAATTAAATAAACCTGCTTCACGGATATAACATTCAGGATCTGCGAAGGGAAGCACTGCTGTGTGTTGTAGGGTCTGTCTGATGTCGGACAGGCTCTGTTTTTTTATTTTACTCCCCACTTCACTCCGATACTATTTTCCGCGCCTCTCTTCTGAATTGCGTAATTAACGATTCGGTCAGGGGTGTCTGACGAGAATCACGGCGCTGAATTAAATAATAGGCCGCTTTAGGTAGCGATTCGACAACGGGCAGCATAACCAGGCGGTGCGCCAGCAGCGGGTCACAGCCCAGTTCCTTTGGCAGGATACTTAAAAAATCACTTTGTGCAACAAGACTAATGCAGGAAGAAAACGTTTCGCAAACAACGTCAATGCGCGGTATTTGCGAGCGATGAGTAAAAACATCTTCTAATTGCTTATAATAACTCCCGCGTGGCGTCGGCATTGTCCAGTTATAATTCAGCAATTCGGTAATGGATGTCGCGCCCGTCGCCGGATGCCCTTCCCGACAAAATACGGCGAAAGGCTTTTCAAACAATTTTTCAAACGTAAACTCATGATCGTACGGCCCCTGATAATAGGTGTTGATGGTGAAATCCAGCTCGCCCTGGCGTAATTCATTGATCATCGACACCAGTTGCCCTTCCATAATCCGGACTTTTACCTGCGGATGTTGTGCATGAAAGCGGGTGATCACCGCGGGCATAAGGCTTCGCGAAATACTGGCTCCCATTCCAATGTTAATCTGCCCGGCCAGTTCCCCCTGGCGCTGGCGGATATCATCCTGCGCCGCGCGTAACTCTTCCAGAATCAGCCTGGCGCGCGAGTAAAACCCTTCCCCACACTCGGTCAATGCGACGCCTTTACTCCTGCGCACAAAAAGCTGCGCCGCCATCCCCTCTTCCAGCTCTTTGATCGATTTGGTCAGCGCCGGTTGCGAAAGATTAAGCGTCCTGCTGGCACCGCGGATACTGCCCTGACGCGCGACTTCAACAAACGCCCGGATTTGATGAAATTTAATCTGAAATGACATAGCCCGACCGATAACCGTTGTTTATCAGAGTAAAGAAACTGTCATCTACTTTAATGGAAATGGATGTGCGAGGGTAATTCCTGAACGGTTAAAACTGTGAAAAAGCGGTTAGTGATAAGTAAAAACTATCACAGCGTGAAGCAGTTCACATATTTTAATGATGACAGGAACAGATATGGAATCACTGGCGCAGTACATCCAGACATTAGCCCCACAACTGAGCGCATGGCGTCGCGATTTTCACCATTTCGCGGAGTCCGGATGGCTCGAATTTCGCACGGCGGCGAAAGTCGCGGAAATCTTAGACCAGCTGGGTTATTCGCTGGCGATGGGCCGCGACGTGGTAGACGCCGAAAGCCGTATGGGATTACCCGATGACGCCACGCTGGCGCGAGAGTTTGCCCGCGCCCGGGCGCAAGGCGCACCAGAGAAATGGCTGGCCCCGTTTGAAGGGGGATTTACCGGCATTGTGGCGACCCTGAATACCGGCCGCCCAGGACCGACGCTGGCGTTTCGCGTGGATATGGACGCGCTGGATTTAAGCGAAGCACTCGATGACAGCCATCGCCCGTTCCGCGACGGATTTGCCTCCTGCAACCCGGGGATGATGCACGCCTGCGGCCACGATGGCCACACCACCATTGGTCTGGGGCTGGCGCACGTGCTTAAGCAGAATGAATCGCAACTCAATGGCACCATCAAACTGATCTTCCAGCCTGCCGAGGAAGGCACCCGAGGCGCTCGCGCCATGGTGGCCGCCGGGGCGCTCGACGATGTGGACTACTTCACCGCGATTCACATTGGCACCGGTGTGCCCGCCGGTGTGGTGATCTGCGGCAGCGATAATTTTATGGCCACCACCAAGTTCGATGTGCATTTTACCGGGGTTGCCGCACACGCCGGCGGTAAACCGGAGGACGGCCGGAATGCCCTGCTCGCCGCAGCTCAGGCCGCTATCGCGCTTCACAGCATTGCCCCACACAGCGAAGGTGCATCGCGGGTGAATGTCGGCGTGATGCAGGCCGGCAGCGGACGCAACGTCGTGCCGGCTAACGCCCTGCTCAAGGTTGAAACCCGCGGCGTAAGCGAAGCCATTAACCAGTACGTCTTTGAACGCGCGCAGGCCGTGATTACCGGTGCGGCGGCACTCTACGGCGTGAGCGTCGAGATGCGTCTGATGGGCGCCGCCACCGCCAGTGCCCCTACACCGGCCTGGGTAGATTATCTGCGCCAGCAGGCAAGCCAGGTTACCGGCGTGGTGCAGGCCATTGACAGAGTCAACGCCCCCGCAGGTTCCGAAGACGCGACGCTGATGATGGCCCGCGTGCAGCAGAACGGCGGAATGGCGTCGTATATGGTGTTCGGTACCGAGTTAAGCGCAGGTCATCACAATGAAAAATTTGATTTTGATGAGCAGGTCATGAACCTCGCTATCGAAACGCTGGCGCGCACTGCGCTTAATTTCCCGTGGACGCGAGGTGTGTAATGCAGGAGAACTACGCTTTTATTGCCGATGCCATCGACACGCGATGTCAGCTGTTAACCGGCATTGCCGACGACATCTGGGATCACCCTGAAACGCGTTTTGAAGAGTTCTGGTCCGCGGAACGGATTGCCGGCGCGCTGGAAGCGGAAGGTTTCACCCTGACCCGTGAAGCCGGCGGGATTCCGAATGCCTTTATCGCCAGCTTCGGCAGCGGTAAACCCGTTATCGCCCTGCTGGGGGAATATGATGCTCTGGCCGGATTGAGCCAGCAGGCACATTGCGCGACGGCACAGTCCGCCACGCCGGGTGCCAACGGCCACGGCTGTGGCCACAATTTGCTGGGAACGGCAGCGCTGGCGGGTGCCATTGCGGTGAAAAGCTGGCTGGAGCAGCACGGGGGGAGCGGCACCGTGCGTTTCTACGGCTGTCCTGGTGAAGAAGGCGGTTCAGGGAAAACCTTTATGGTGCGCGAAGGTTTGTTTGATGACGTTGATGCCGCCGTCACCTGGCACCCTGAAGCATTTGCCGGCATGTTTAACGTCAGCACGCTGGCCAATATTCAGGCCGCCTGGCGGTTTCACGGCGTGGCGGCGCATGCTGCTAACTCGCCACATCTGGGGCGTAGCGCGCTGGATGCCGTAACGCTGATGACCACCGGCACCAATTTCCTCAACGAACACATCATTGAGAAAGCGCGCGTTCATTACGCTATCACCGATACCGGTGGAATCTCACCCAACGTGGTGCAGGCGCAGGCTGAAGTGCTGTACCTGATCCGCGCGCCGGAAATGGCCGATGCGCAGCAGATCTACGAACGTATCGAGAAAATCGCTCAGGGCGCGGCAATGATGACCGAAACCACCGTTGCGTGTCGCTTTGATAAAGCCTGCTCCAGCTACCTGCCCAATCGCACGCTCGAAGCGGCGATGTATCGCGCCCTGCAACATTACGGCACACCGGAGTGGACGGAAGAGGAGCGCCAGTTTGCGCAGGATATTCGTGCCACGCTAACGCCAAATGACCTGCAAAACAGCCTGAAGAACATTGCCGCGACGGGGGGAGAAGCCGGTAACGCTTTTGCGCGCCGTCAGCAGGAGATGTTACTGACAGATGAGGTCGCACCTTACGCCATTACCGATAACGTACTGGCCGGGTCAACCGATGTGGGCGATGTCAGCTGGAAAATGCCGGTGGCACAGTGTTTCAGCCCCTGCTTTACCATCGGAACGCCTTTGCATACCTGGCAACTCGTGGCTCAGGGGCGAACCTCCATTGCTCATAAAGGCATGCTGCTGGCCGGAAAAGTGATGGGCGCAACCGCGCTAAATCTGCTCCAGGATGCAACGCTGCTGCAACAATGCCGGGAAGAGTTCGAACAACAAATCACCGAAAAGCCGTACGTGTGTCCGATTCCGGCAGGCGTGACACCGTCACCTTTAAAATAATAAAACACAACACAACAACACAACAACACAACACAACAACAGTCCCGAGGAACGCCCATGAGTATGTCTTCCATACCTTCGCATTCCCCATCCGGTAAGCTCTATGGCTGGGTTGAAAGGATCGGCAATAAAGTGCCGCACCCTTTCCTGCTTTTTATCTGGTTGATCGTGGTTTTGATGGTGGCGACAGCGGTGCTGTCCGCCTTTGATGTCAGCGTGCGCAGTCCGGCCGATGGCAGTATGGTGGCGGTCAAGAACCTGTTAAGTGTCGAAGGGTTGCACTGGTTCTTACCGAATGTGGTTAAAAACTTCAGCGGCTTCGCCCCGCTGGGGGCCATTCTGGCGCTGGTACTGGGCGCCGGGCTTGCCGAGCGTGTCGGACTGTTACCGGCGCTGATGGTGAAAATGGCCTCCCACGTCAGCGCACGTTACGCCAGCTACATGGTGCTGTTTATCGCCTTCTTTAGCCACATCTCCTCGGATGCCGCGCTGGTGATCATGCCGCCCATGGGCGCTCTGATTTTCCTCGCCGTCGGACGCCATCCCGTGGCGGGTCTGCTGTCGGCGATTGCGGGCGTAGGCTGCGGCTTTACCGCCAACCTGCTGATCGTGACCACCGATGTCCTGCTCTCAGGCATCAGCACGGAGGCGGCCAAAACCATCGACACCGCGATGCACGTCAGCGTCATCGACAACTGGTACTTTATGGCCAGCTCGGTGGTCCTGCTGACCCTGGTGGGTGGACTGATTACCGATAAGCTCATTGAGCCGCGTTTAGGGAAATGGGAAGGCCGAAGCGATGAGAAGCTGGAGACGCTGAGTAAAGAGCAACGCGTTGGCCTGCGCGTGGCAGGCGTGGTCTCGCTGGCGTTTATTGCCGCGGTCGCGCTGATGGTGGTACCGGAAAACGGCATCCTGCGCGATCCGGTTAAACATACCGTTCTCCCCTCGCCGTTTATTCAGGGCATTGTGCCGCTGATTATTCTGTTTTTCTTTGTCGTTTCGCTCGCCTATGGGATCGCCACCGGCAAAATTCGCCGTCAGGGCGATCTGCCGCAGCTGATGATCGAACCCATGAAAGAGATGGCGGGCTTTATTGTGATGGTGTTCCCGCTGGCGCAGTTCGTGGCGATGTTTAACTGGAGCAACATGGGCAAATTTATGGCCGTGGGGCTGACCGATGCGCTGGAAGCGGCGGGGTTAAGCGGCGTCCCGGCATTTGTCGGCCTTGCGCTGCTGTCGTCACTGCTGTGCATGTTTATCGCCAGCGGCTCGGCAATCTGGTCGATTCTGGCCCCCATCTTTGTGCCGATGTTTATGATGCTGGGGTTCCACCCGGCGTTTGCCCAGATCCTGTTCCGTATCGCAGACTCCTCCGTCATCCCCCTGGCACCGGTCTCACCGTTTGTTCCGCTGTTTTTGGGCTTCCTGCAGCGCTATAAACCAGAGGCAAAACTGGGTACCTACTATTCGCTGGTTTTACCCTATCCGCTTATCTTTTTAGGGGTATGGCTGGTGATGCTGGTGGCATGGTATCTTGTCGGTCTGCCGATTGGGCCGGGGATTTACCCAAGGCTGCACTAAAGGATTAACGATGCTGAGATTACTCGAAGATAAAATTGCCACGCCGCTTGGTCCACTGTGGGTGATTGCAGACGAGCAGTTTTGTCTGCGCGCCGTTGAGTGGGAAGAACACAGCGACAGGATGGACACGTTGCTCAACGTGCACTATCGCGCGCAGGGTTATGAACGTATCAGCGCCACCAACCCCGGCGGCCTGAGCGACAAACTGACGGCGTACTTCGAGGGCGATCTCAGCATCATTGACACCCTGCCGACCGCCACGGCAGGCACACCTTTCCAGCGCGAAGTCTGGCAGGCGCTGCGCAGTATTCCGTGCGGACAGGTCATGCATTACGGCCAGCTCGCCGGGCAACTCGGCCGTGCCGGCGCGGCCCGCGCGGTCGGCGCGGCAAATGGCGCTAACCCCGTCAGTATTGTGGTCCCCTGCCACCGCGTGATTGGCCGCAACGGCACCCTGACCGGCTATGCCGGTGGCGTGCAGCGCAAGGAGTGGTTACTGCGTCACGAGGGGTATCTCCTGCTCTAGTTTCCAGGCTTTTAGTGCTTAATTTTCTTCCGGTTAGGCTAAAAATCCATAATCAAGCTGTGGAATTTCAAGAAGATGGCAACAGGTTGCCGTCTCTTGTCCTTATTGATGGTTTGGCAGGCTTACGTACTTACCAAAAAGATGTTAAAATTGACCAATATCAATTAAGGCTTGAGCAAACCTATGATCCCGGAAAAGCGAATTATACGACGCATTCAGTCTGGCGGTTGTGCTATCCATTGCCAGGATTGCAGCATCAGCCAGCTCTGTATCCCGTTTACCCTGAATGAGCATGAACTCGATCAGCTTGATAATATCATCGAGCGCAAAAAGCCTATTCAGAAAGGGCAGACGCTGTTTAAAGCGGGAGACGAACTGAAATCGCTCTATGCTATCCGTTCTGGCACCATCAAAAGCTACACCATCACGGAACAGGGTGATGAGCAGATCACCGGCTTCCATCTGGCGGGTGACCTGGTTGGCTTTGATGCCATCGGTACTGGCCATCACCCGAGCTTTGCTCAGGCGCTGGAAACCTCAATGGTTTGCGAAATCCCGTTTGAAACGCTGGACGATCTCTCAGGCAAAATGCCCAATCTGCGTCAGCAGATGATGCGTCTGATGAGCGGTGAGATCAAAGGCGATCAGGACATGATTCTGCTACTTTCCAAAAAGAATGCAGAAGAACGCCTGGCCGCGTTTATCTATAACCTCTCACGCCGCTTCGCGGAGCGCGGTTTCTCCCCGCGTGAATTCCGTCTGACCATGACGCGTGGCGATATCGGTAACTACCTGGGCCTGACCGTGGAAACCATCAGCCGCCTGCTGGGTCGTTTCCAGAAAAGCGGAATGCTGGCCGTTAAGGGTAAATACATTACCATCGAAAACGGTGAAGCTCTGGCCGTTCTTGCCGGTCACTCCCGCAACGTGGCATAACGCCCCCGCATGATTGATGCCAGGCCGATAAATTTTTATGATTTATTGGTCTGGTACGTCACCACTTCCGTTTCACCACGTTTCCCTGGCACCGCCCCACTCAGTCCCTGAAAGGTTCTTGTTGAGGTTATGAATTGAGAGAAAGTTTATTTTTCGTTTCAGTCGTTATCGCCTCAGTGACCTTCATATTCATCTGGATCATGCTTGTCGGGCCAATGAAGGGTGAAGAAAAAACCTACGTACAGGATTCAACGACGTTTGCGATTGCGGTGATGGTACTGCTGTTGATTGCCTTTATCGCGGTAACAACAACGGTTCTTTTTCTGTGACAGATTTTCATGATTTATTGATCTGACAAAAACTTCCCCCCTGTTTCATTCAAGATATATAGGTTACTCTTTTAATTACAGACTGTGGTGACAGTAGTAAGGAGACCTGTATGGCAAAGTATCAAAACATGCTGGTGGCTATCGATCCTAACCAGGACGATCAGCCGGCATTACGACGTGCTGTGTATCTACATCAACGGATTGGTGGCAAAATCAAAGCGTTTTTGCCGATCTATGACTTCTCATATGAGATGACCACCCTTCTGTCGCCTGACGAACGCACCGCAATGCGTCAGGGAGTGATCAGCCAGCGTACCGCGTGGATCCGTGAACAGGCCAAATATTACCTGGAAGCGGGTGTTCCTATCGATATTAAAGTGGTCTGGCATAACCGACCTTTCGAAGCCATTATCCAGGAAGTGGTCGCCGGTGGGCACGACCTGTTGCTGAAAATGGCGCACCAGCATGACAAGCTGGAATCCGTGATCTTTACCCCTACCGACTGGCACCTGCTGCGTAAATGCCCTTGCCCGGTGTGGATGGTAAAAGACCAGCCGTGGCCAGAAGGCGGCAAGGCCGTCGTGGCGGTCAACCTGGCGAGCGAGGAGGATTACCACAATTCGCTCAATGAAAAGCTGGTCAAGGAGACGATCCAACTTGCCGAGCAGGTTAACCACACTGAAGTCCATCTGGTGGGCGCTTACCCGGTAACACCGATTAATATTGCTATCGAGCTGCCTGAATTTGACCCGAGCGTGTATAACGATGCGATCCGGGGGCAGCACCTGCTGGCCATGAAGGCGTTACGCCAGAAATTCAGCATCGATGAGAAAATGACACATGTGGAAAAAGGGTTGCCTGAAGAGGTGATCCCGGATTTAGCAGAACATCTGCAGGCGGGGATTGTGGTACTGGGTACCATTGGCCGGACCGGTATTTCTGCCGCATTCCTGGGCAATACCGCCGAACAGGTGATCGACCATCTGCGCTGTGACCTGCTGGTCATCAAGCCGGATGAGTATCAGACACCGGTTGAACTGGACGACCCGGAAGACGACTAAGTTCAGACATAAAAAAACCGCCGTTTCCGGCGGTTTTTTTGTCGCTGATTTACAGCGATTTCAGAATCGCATCGACACTGGCTTTTGCATCGCCAAACAGCATGTGCGTGTTCTCTTTGAAGAACAGCGGGTTCTGAACCCCTGCATAACCGGTGTTCATGGAACGTTTGAAGACAATCACGTTCTGCGCCTTCCACACTTCCAGAACCGGCATACCGGCGATTGGGCTACGCGGATCGTCCTGCGCCGCCGGGTTAACGGTGTCGTTGGCACCAATAACCAGGACGGTGTCGGTATCGGTGAAATCATCGTTGATCTCATCCATCTCCAGCACGATGTCGTAAGGCACTTTCGCTTCCGCCAGCAGCACGTTCATGTGGCCTGGCAAACGCCCCGCTACCGGGTGAATGCCAAAGCGAACCTTGATACCACGCGCACGCAGCTTCTCGGTGATCTCCGCAACCGGATACTGAGCCTGTGCCACCGCCATGCCGTAGCCTGGGGTAATGATGACCGAGTGTGAGTTTTTCAGCATCTCTGCGGTATCTTCCGCGGTGATCTCACGGTGCTCACCCACTTCTTCGTCAGAACCGGTTGAGGAGCCGTCAGAACCAAAGCCACCCGCGATAACGCTGATAAACGAACGGTTCATCGCCTTACACATGATGTAAGACAGGATCGCACCAGAAGAACCGACCAGCGCACCGGTGACGATCAACAGATCGTTGCTCAGCATGAAGCCAGCTGCTGCCGCGGCCCAACCGGAGTAGGAGTTCAGCATGGAGACAACCACTGGCATATCGGCACCACCAATGGAGGCCACCAGGTGCCAGCCAAAGGCCAGGGCAATCAGGGTCATCACCAGTAACGCCAGCACCTGCAGGCCCACGCTTTCAGTGCGCACGAAGACCACCAGCAGCACAAAGGACACGACCAGCGCCGCCAGGTTCAGCTTGTGACGGTTTGGCAGCATCAGCGGTTTAGAAGAGATCTTACCGCGCAGTTTGCCGAACGCGACAATTGAGCCGGTGAAGGTCACCGCACCAATGAAGATGCCGAGGAACACTTCCGTCAGATGGATGTTGACCAGAATCGGTTCCAGACCGGGTGAGTGGTACAGGTAGCTGTTGAAGCCCACCAGCACCGCCGCCAGCCCCACGAAGCTGTGCAGAATGGCCACCAGCTCCGGCATCTCGGTCATTTCAACGCGTTTCGCCAGGCGAATACCAATCGCGCCACCGATGATCATCGCCACCAGGATCCATGCAACGTTGCCGGTGTCCGGCCCGAAGATGGTGGCAATCAGCGCAATCGCCATCCCGGCGATACCAAAGTTATTTCCCTGCTGAGACGTTTCGTGTTTGGAAAGCCCCGCCAGACTGAAAATAAACAGGATTGCAGCAACAATGTATGCGGCTGTGACTAATCCTCCAGACATATGCTACCCCTTAGCCTTTACGAAACATTTTCAGCATGCGCTGAGTCACGGTGAACCCACCGAAAATATTGATACTGGCGATCAGCACCGCGATAAAGCTCAGGAAGCTTACCCAGCCGCCGTGGCCAATCTGCAGCAGCGCCCCGACCACGATAATCCCGGAGATGGCGTTAGTGACCGACATCAGTGGCGTATGCAGCGCATGGGAGACATTCCACACGACGTAGTACCCCACCACACACGAGAGCGCGAAGACGGTAAAGTGGCCGAGGAATTCTTTCGGCGCGACGTCTGCCAGCCAGCCAAACAGAATAATGACCAGCGCCATGATCGCGTACTTGCGCCACGGAGAAGCCGGTTTAGCTGGCTCTTTAGGCTCAGGCGCCGCTTTCGGTGCCGCCTGAGGCTGCGCGGACACCTGAATCGGTGGCGCAGGCCAGGTGATTTCGCCTTCACGCACCACCGTTACGCCACGCACAACAACATCGTCAAAATCAACGGTGATGTTGCCGTCTTTCTCTTTGCAGAGCAGTTTCAGCAGGTTAACAAGGTTGGTACCGTACAGCTGAGAAGACTGCGTTGGCAGACGGCCCGGCAAATCGGTATACCCGATCACCTTCACGCCGTTAGCAGTGGTGGTCACCTGATTTGGCACGGTGTATTCACAGTTGCCACCGTTTTGCGACGCCAGGTCGACGATCACGCTGCCCGACTTCATTGAGTCAACCATCTCACGGGTAATCAGCTTCGGCGCGGGTTTACCGGGGATAAGCGCGGTAGTGACAATGATGTCGACATCTTTTGCCTGCGCGGCGAAGAGTTCCATTTCCGCTTTGATAAAAGCTTCGGACATGACCTTCGCGTAACCGTCACCGCTACCCGCTTCTTCCTTGAAGTCCAGCTCAAGGAATTCGGCACCCATACTTTGTACTTGTTCTTTTACTTCAGGACGGGTGTCAAAAGCGCGTACGATAGCGCCCAGGCTGTTTGCCGCGCCGATAGCCGCAAGACCCGCCACGCCCGCGCCAATCACCATCACTTTCGCCGGAGGCACTTTCCCTGCCGCGGTGATCTGACCGGTAAAGAAGCGACCAAACTCATGCGCCGCCTCAACAATCGCGCGGTAACCGGCGATATTCGCCATGGAACTTAAGGCATCCAGCGACTGCGCGCGCGAAATACGCGGCACGGAGTCCATGGCCATCACGGTCACGCCACGTGCTGCCAGCTTCTCCATCAACTCAGGATTCTGTGCAGGCCAGATGAAGCTCACCAGCGTCGTGCCAGGATTAAGCAGTTCAATCTCGCTCTCTTCCGGCGCATTAACCTTGAGAATAACGGGCGACTGCCAGACTTCAGCACCGTCCACCACTTCCGCGCCAGCCTGAATAAAGGCCTCGTCATCGAAACTCGCCAGTTTGCCCGCGCCGCGTTCAACTGCGACGGTAAAACCCAGTTTAAGCAGTTGCTCCACCGTTTTCGGTGTTGCCGCTACGCGGGTTTCATTGGCTAACCGTTCTTTTGGTACCCCAATACGCATAGTTTTCCCTTCCATCGGTTTTTGATGATGGTTTGTCGATAAATGCCCGCGGTTTGTATCAACTTTCGCCAGCAGGACAGCGACGACATATGATTAACCCCAGAAAATAAAACAGTAACAAACTTTCTATAACCTACTGAAAATAACGCCCGTGATCTACCGCCAGAAAACACTATTTCTTACTTTATCTGTGAAAAATAAGTGATCTGCGTCGCTGACAGTGATATTTACCTTAAATTCATCGCTGAGACCGATAAATAGCGCAAGCGAAGCGGTAAAAACATGATATAGCGCCATTAGAGAACAACTTATTAACATTAAATTAACTTGTAAAAGTCATAAGCTTTATCAGTTTTGCTTGTCAGACGCCTGTTTTTTCAACATATCACTAAATGTTATCAAATCAGATGATTCAGTGAGCACAGGCTGTGAAAAATGGCGCAGACAGCGACGGGTTTTAAATGCCATAATCGGGACCGTCTCAAATTAACAACAATACCAGTACATGGTTTGCGCAAGGCGAAGGATTATTTTTATGAAGCTTAAGAACACACTCCTGGCGTCCGCACTTCTCTCCGCGACCGCCCTGTCTGCGAATGCCGCGACAGAGTTAACGCCGGAGCAAGCGGCAGCGTTAAAACCTTTTGACCATACGGTCATTGTGGGTCGTTATAATTCTATTGGCGATGCCGTCGCCGCCGCATCAAAAGCCGCCGATAAAAACGGTGCGGCCTCGTTTTACGTTGTTGATCAGTCTGACTCCGGCAACAGCGGTAACCAGCGCGTGACCATTGCGCTGTATAAAGACAATGCGCCGAAAGCTGACGCACCGAAAAACCGCGTGATTAACGGCGTCGTTGAATTACCGAAAGATCAGGCGATTGAGCTGGAACCTTATGACACCGTCACCGTGCAGGGCTTCTATCGCAGCCAGCCTGAAGTGAATGATGCCATCACCAAAGCCGCAAAAGAAAAAGGCGCGTACTCTTTCTTTATCGTGCGTCAGGTCGATGCTAACCAGGGTGGCAACCAGCGCATTACCGCGTTCATCTATAAAGAAGATGCGAAAAAACGCGTTCTGCAAAGCCCGGACGCCATCCCTGCTGATTCCGAAGCGGGTCGTGCGGCGATAGCGAAAGGCGGCGAAGAAGCGAAGAAAGTGGAAATTCCAGGCGTAGCCACCTCTGCCGCACCAAGCGCTGAAGTGGGCCGTTTCTTCGAAACGCAATCCACCAAAGGTGGCCGTTACTCCGTTACCCTGCCAGACGGAACCAAAATTGAAGAGCTGAACAAAGCCACTGCAGCGCAGATGGTGCCGTTCGACAGCATTAAATTTACCGGCAACTACGGCAACATGACGGAAGTCTCTTATCAGGTCGCGAAACGTGCGGCGAAGAAAGGGGCGAAGTATTACCACATCACCCGCCAGTGGCAGGAACGTGGTAACAACGTGACCATCAGCGCCGACCTGTACAAGTAACAGAACGGTTGACCCGAGGCGGCGCAATGCCGCCTTTTTTGTTACTTTTTTTTGAAATTCGGCCCCACGTCATTGCATGCTTTCGTGACACTCCGTAAAATCCCGCGCCTTAGTGTGATCCACCATTTTTATGCGCCTGTGCGAAATAATTATTCTGGATTTGGACCTTTCATAACAGGAAGCCAATGGAAAAGAAACTAGGCCTGAGTGCTTTGACTGCACTCGTTTTGAGCTCAATGCTGGGTGCGGGCGTGTTCAGCTTACCGCAGAATATGGCGGCGGTCGCCAGCCCTGCCGCACTGCTTATAGGGTGGGGCATCACGGGGGCCGGGATTTTGCTGCTGGCGTTCGCAATGCTGCTGCTGACCCGCATCCGCCCGGATCTGGATGGGGGGATTTTCACTTACGCCCGTGAAGGTTTCGGCGAACTGATTGGCTTCTGTTCCGCATGGGGCTACTGGCTATGTGCGGTCATCGCAAACGTCTCCTACCTGGTGATCGTCTTTTCGGCGCTCAGTTTCTTTACCGATACCCCTGAACTGCGGTTCTTTGGCGACGGCAATACCTGGCAGTCCATTGTGGGCGCCTCGGTACTGCTGTGGGTTGTTCACTGGCTGATTCTACGTGGCGTACAGACGGCGGCCAGCATTAACCTGGTGGCAACCCTGGCCAAACTGGTTCCGCTCGGCCTGTTTATCGTGCTGGCCTTTATGGCGTTCCGTCTCGATGTGTTCAGTCTCGATTTCAGCGGTGTCGCGCTGGGCGTACCGGTCTGGGAGCAGGTCAAAAACACCATGCTGATCACCCTGTGGGTCTTCATCGGTGTTGAAGGGGCCGTCGTGGTCTCTGCCCGGGCGCGGAATAAGCGCGATGTGGGTCGCGCCACGCTGCTGGCGGTACTGGCGGCGCTGGGCGTGTATCTGATGGTGACGCTGCTGTCGCTGGGTGTGGTCGCGCGTCCTGAACTGGCCGAAATGCGTAACCCGTCGATGGCGGGCCTGATGGTGAAAATGTTCGGACCGTGGGGTGACGTGGTGATTGCCGCGGGGTTGATTATCTCCGTGTGCGGCGCGTACCTGAGCTGGACCATCATGGCGGCAGAAGTGCCGTTTCTGGCCGCAACGCACAAAGCATTTCCACGCCTGTTTGCTCGTCAAAACAAAAACAGCGCGCCGTCGGCCTCACTCTGGCTGACCAACATCAGCGTTCAGGTCTGTCTGGTGCTGATCTGGCTCACAGGTTCAGACTATAACACTCTGCTGACCATCGCCTCGGAGATGATTCTGGTACCCTATTTCTTAGTGGGTGCATATCTGTTAAAAATCGCCACACGTCCGGCGCACTATGTGGTGGGTGTCGGAGCCTGTATTTACGGCCTGTGGTTGTTGTATGCTTCCGGGCCTATGCATCTGCTGCTGTCGGTGGTGTTGTATGCACCGGGCCTGCTGGTGTTTATCTACGCCCGCCGCACGCATCAGTTAGAGAACGCGCTTAGACGCCGTGAGATGGCCTTAATCGGGCTGTTACTGGTTGCTGCCGTACCGGCAACCTGGATGTTAATGGGATAGAATCGCCTTTCCCATTGTTGAACTGAAAAGGAGAACACGATGGGAAACGCGCAGCAACGCCCAATACTGATTACTGGTGGAGGCCGTCGTATCGGCCTCGCCCTTGCCCATCACTTTCTCAATCTTCGCCATCCGGTCATCATCAGTTACCGCAGCGAATATCCCTCGATTGAGGGGCTACGCAAAGCCGGTGCGATCTGCATTCAGGCCGATTTCTCAACCGATGACGGTATTCTGGCCTTCGCTGAAAAAGTAAAATCTACCACCCCCGGGCTGCGCGCCATTATCCATAATGCCAGCGCCTGGCTTCCCGAAAAATCCGGTACGCCACTCAGCGAAACGCTCTCCTGCATGCTGCAGATCCACGTCAATGCGCCCTATCTGCTGAACCATGCCCTGCTCGACCTGTTGCGCGGTCACGGACATGCGGCGGGTGATATTATTCATTTCACCGATTACGTCGTGGAGCGCGGCAGCGACAAGCACATCGCCTATGCGGCCAGTAAAGCTGCACTCGATAACATGACGCGCTCGTTCGCCCGTAAACTTGCCCCTGAAGTTAAGGTGAACGCCATCGCCCCGGCGATGATTTTATTCAACGAAGACGATGATGCGGAGTATCGCCAGCAGGCGCTAAATAAATCGCTGATGAAAATTGCGCCAGGTGAAAAAGAGGTTATCGATCTTATCGATTATCTGCTCACCAGTTGCTATGTCACTGGCAGAACCTTTGCCGTGGACGGCGGTCGACCGCTGCGCTAGTGAAAGCGGCTCCAGAAGAAGATAAGCACCCAGGCGCTGAGCCCCCAGCAGACAACGGCCCCGCTCAGCGCCAGGGGAAGTCGCATAAAACCGGTGAAGTACCAGAGCGAAAGCAGATAAAGAAAATAAGGGATGATCGACCACATCCCGAACACGATAGTCGTACGCAATGCTTCCGTGCCTCGTTCTGAGGCGACAATATAGTGCGCTATTAACGCAAAGGTCGGGAAGAGTGGGATCAGCCCGGCAATATAATAATTCCTGGTTTTAGCCAGAATACCAATCAGTAACACCACCAGCGCACCCAACGCGGCTTTTATCACCAGCCCCATCTTTTTCCCTATAACAATCAAATAACACTATGAGCCAGAATAACGGAACTGGCGTTAATTATGAAAGATTAATGGAACGTTAAGGTTGTGCGGTGTATGTTGGCTTTTTTCACGATAACAGACGTTGTATGAATAAGATTGTTTATGTTGAAGACGAGCCCGAAGTGGGGCAATTGATCGCCGCCTATCTGGGTAAACATGATATGGACGTCATTGTTGAGCCTCGTGGCGATCGTGCCGAAGAGGTGGTCTTACGTGAAAACCCGGACCTGGTGCTGCTGGACATTATGCTGCCCGGCAAAGATGGCATGACGGTCTGCCGCGATCTGCGCGCCCGGTGGGAGGGCCCTATCGTGCTGCTGACCTCGCTGGACAGCGACATGAACCATATTTTGTCACTCGAAATGGGTGCCAATGACTACATTCTGAAAACCACGCCCCCTGCCGTCCTCCTTGCTCGTCTGCGCCTTCATTTACGCCAGCGTGCCAGCGTTGAACGAGAAGCGCCTGCTCAGTCGCTGACCCCGCACAAAGCGATGCGTTTTGGTACCTTGTCTATTGATCCGATTAACCGTCAGGTTCTGCTTTCTGGCGAGCTTATCGCCCTTTCCACCGCAGATTTTGACCTGCTCTGGGAACTGGCAACCCACGCCGGGCAGATCATGGACCGCGATGCATTACTGAAAAACCTGCGCGGCGTCAGCTACGACGGAATGGATCGCAGCGTTGACGTGGCTATTTCGCGCCTGCGTAAAAAACTGCAGGATAATGCCACTGAGCCGTACCGCATTAAAACCGTGCGTAACAAGGGCTATCTGTTCGCGCCTCACGCCTGGGAAACCTGATGCCGGTTCCCCGAACGACACTGTTTAAAACATTACGCAGACGAGGTCTGACAGTTGCATAAAATAAGAACACTCAGCCTGATCTGCTGTTTTGGGTTAACCGGGTGCGTTGTCGCAGATATGGATTCAAGTCATTTTGACTATGTTCCGTATATTCAGACTATCCAGAATCCCAGGACCCCGGGCCATACCAATGTGCAACAACGCCGTGAGGATTTGTACGCCTGCGGCGTTGATCGAAAGTATTCGCTCAATTCATGGGACGAAAGCTTCAGTCGCAACCGCCTGCTGCCGGGCGAAACGATAGAACAGCAAGATTCCAGGATCAAAAAAATAGAAGACTGTATGAAATCAAAAGGGTACGTTCTGTGGGATTACTCACAATGCGGACCCCGTAAAAAACCGAGCGGTATGTGTAACTAGTTTGGGTTTGCGTGTTTGTCTTCGACGCAGGTTGTTAACGTATTGATTTTCGGTGAGATTGAATGAAAAAGCTGTTCGTACAGTTTTATCTCCTGCTGTTTGTCTGCTTCCTGGTGATGACCATGCTGGTTGGGCTGGTCTATAAATTCACCGCCGAACGTGCGGGCAGGCAGTCACTGGATGATTTAATGAAAAGCTCGCTCTACCTGATGCGCAGCGAGCTGCGAGAGATTCCGCCACACGACTGGGCCAAGACCTTAAAAGAGCTGGATCTGAACCTGTCGTTTGATCTGCGCATCGAGCCGATGAAGGATTTCGATTTAGAGCCACCCGCCATGCAGCGACTGCGTGACGGGGACATTGTGGCGCTGGATGAGAAATATACCTTTATCCAGCGCATTCCACGGAGCCATTACGTTCTGGCCGTGGGGCCGGTACCTTATCTCTATTATCTGCACCAGATGCGCCTGCTGGACCTTGCCCTGCTGGCTTTCATTGCCATTTCGCTCGCGTTCCCGGTCTTTATCTGGATGAGGCCACACTGGCAGGACATGCTGAAACTGGAATCTGCTGCGCAACGTTTTGGTGACGGGCATTTTACCGAGCGCATTCACTTCGACAGCGGTTCCAGCTTCGAACGTCTTGGCGTGGCGTTTAACCAGATGGCCGATAACATCAATGCGCTGATTATCAGTAAAAAACAGCTCATTGACGGAATTGCTCACGAGCTGCGTACGCCACTGGTACGCCTGCGCTATCGGCTGGAGATGAGCGAAAACCTGACGGAGGCCGAGTCGCAGGCGCTGAACCGCGACATTGGTCAGCTTGAGGGCCTCATTGAGGAACTCCTGACCTACGCGCGCCTCGATCGCCCGCAAAACGAACTGAACCTCAGTACGCCGGACCTGCCCGGCTGGTTACAAACCCATATCGATGATGTCCAGAGCGTAAACCCGCAACGTACCCTGCTGACACACGTCACGCCCGGCGATTATGGTGCACTGGATATGCGTCTGATGGAACGCGTGCTGGATAATCTGATGAACAACGCCATGCGTTATAGCGAGAGCACGCTGCAGATTGGCTTAGATTTACAGGGTAGTCAGGCCTGTCTGACGGTTGAGGACGACGGACCGGGCATCGCCCCGGAAGCGCGTGAAACGGTGTTTGAGCCGTTTGTACGCCTCGACCCTAGCCGCGATCGTGCCACGGGGGGGTGTGGGCTCGGGCTGGCAATTGTCTACTCCATCGCGCAGGCGATGGGCGGCACGGTGCATTGTGAAGAGAGCGCACTCGGCGGCGCGCGCTTCTGCTTTAGCTGGCCGGTATATCACAACATCACCCTTCCCGTCCCTGCCTGACCTTTATCGCTCGCTGGCCTGACCCGGCGTGCTGTGCTATATGATAAGTATGTTGTAACTAATGAAGAGTTATCATGGCGACGTACGATCTCATCGAAAGGCTGAACAGCACATTCCGCGACATTGAACACGAGTTACTGACCCTGACCGAACGTTTGCAGACCTGCCGTCTGTTAGCCGCGCGCGTCTTTACCCTGCCGGATGTGGTGAAAGGCGCTGAACACGACCCGCTGGAAACCATAGAGGTACAGCAGCATATCGGCAAAGCGGCGCTGGAACTGACGCTGCGGCACTACCGTCGCCTGTTTATCCAGCAGCAGTCAGAAAACCGCAGCAGTAAGGCGGCCGTTCGTCTGCCGGGCGTAATCTGCCTGCAAACTGATGCAACAACGCGAGAAGCACTGGAAAACCAGATTGCGCATATCAACACGCTTAAGGCGACGTTTGAAAAGATCATCACTGAAGAGTCAGGTCTGGCCCCTGCCGCCCGCTTTGAATGGGTACACCGACAGCTACCGGGATTAATCACCCTGAATGCCTACCGTACGCTGACGGTACTGCGTCATCCCGCTACGCTTCGCTTCGGCTGGGCCAACAAGCACATCATTAAAAACTTCACCCGTGATGACATTCTGGCGCAGCTGGAAAAGAGTCTGAAGGCACCGCGGACTGTCGCACCGTGGTCACGCGAGCAGTGGATTGAACGGCTTGAGCAGGAGTACCACAGCATCGCCTCACTGCCGGCGGATACCCGGCTTAAGATTAAGCGCCCGGTGAAGGTGCAGCCTATCGCACGCGTCTGGTATTCCGGCCAGCAAAAGCAGGTACAGTATGCCTGCCCGACGCCGCTGATCGCACTTTATGATGCCGATCAGGGGGCCATTGTGCCGGATATTGGCGAACTGCTGAATTACGATGCTGAAAATGTCCAGCATCGTTACAGACCTCAGGCGCAACCGCTGCAGCTGATTATTCCGCGGCTGCACCTGTATGTGGCGCAGTGATTATTTCAGGCTGTCGACCATCGATTCCGGGCGTACCCATGCATCAAACTCAGCCTCCGTCAGGTAACCCAATGCCAGAGCGGAGGCTTTCAGCGTCAGCCCCTCTTTATGCGCTTTTTTCGCAATCTCGGCGGCTTTGTCGTAGCCGATATGGGTATTCAGCGCGGTCACCAGCATCAACGACTCATTGAGCAACTGGCTGATGCGCTCGCGGTTTGGCTCAATGCCTGACGCACAGTGCTCGTTGAAACTCTCCATACCGTCCGCCAGCAGGCGTATGGACTGAAGCACGTTGTGAATCACCATCGGCCGATAGACGTTGAGCTCAAAGTTACCGGATGCGCCGCCCATGTTAACGGCAACGTCGTTACCCATTACCTGACAGCAGAGCATGGTCATGGCTTCACACTGGGTCGGGTTTACTTTGCCCGGCATGATAGAGCTACCCGGCTCGTTCTCCGGAATGCTAATTTCACCGATACCGCAACGGGGACCCGAGGCCAGCCAGCGCACATCATTGGCGATTTTCATCAACGACGCTGCCAGACCCTTGAGGGCACCGTGGGTATGAACCAGCGCATCACAGGTGGCCAGCGCTTCAAACTTATTCGGCGCCGTGATAAACGGCTGCCCGGTGATGGCCGCCAGCTCGTCGGCAACGCGCACCGCATATTCCGGATGGGTATTTAACCCCGTACCGACCGCCGTTCCGCCCAGCGCCAGCTCTGCAAGATGCGGCAGGCTGTACTCGATGTGCTTGAGGTTATGTTCTAGCATTGCCACCCAGCCGGAAATCTCCTGGCCGAGCGTCAGCGGCGTGGCATCCTGCAGATGAGTACGTCCTATTTTGACGATATCGCTGAAAGCCTGCGCTTTCTCGCCAAGAGTGGTTTTAAGCACGTTGAGCTGCGGGATCAGCTGTTCACGAAGCGCAATCACCGCCGCCACGTGCATCGCCGTCGGGAAGACGTCGTTCGAACTTTGGCTTTTGTTTACGTCATCGTTCGGGTGAACCTTACGCTCCATACCGCGCACGCCGCCCAGCAGTTCGCTTGCCCGGTTCGCCAGCACTTCGTTCATATTCATGTTGCTCTGGGTGCCAGAACCGGTCTGCCAGATGGCGAGGGGGAATTCATCGGGATGCTTGCCGGCCAGCACTTCATCGGCAGCAGTGATAATCGCGGTGGCCTTATCTGCCGCCAGCAGGCCTAAATCCTGATTCACTTTGGCGGCCGCACGTTTAGTGAGCGCCAGCGCCTGAATCAGCGAGACGGGCATTTTCTCGGTCGAAATACGGAAATGTTCCAGCGAACGCTGGGTTTGCGCGCCCCATAGCTTGTCAGCCGGGACATCGATCGCGCCCATAGAGTCTTTCTCACGGCGTACCGTAGTCATTACTTTCTCCTTGATAACACTGTCGGGATTGCTCACATGCTTCAGAGATAAGTATTGAGTGCTTTACAGAAAAGATATGGCGCTTTGTGCGCTCTTTGATGTGCCGGGTGACGTGAACGCCACCCGGCTATAGTAGATTACTTCACACACGCCGAACATTGAGAGGACTGGATCTGCCTGAAGAAGTCGTTACCTTTGTCATCCACAAGGATAAACGCCGGGAAATCTTCCACTTCAATTTTCCAGATAGCTTCCATACCCAGTTCCGGGTATTCAATGCACTCAAGGCTCTTAATGCTGCCCTGCGCGAGTACGGCAGCCGGACCGCCGATGCTGCCCAGGTAGAAGCCACCGTGTTTATGGCAGGCATCCGTCACCTGCTGGCTACGGTTTCCTTTTGCCAGCATGATCATGCTGCCGCCGTTGGCCTGCAGCTGGTCAACATACGAGTCCATACGGCCTGCGGTGGTCGGGCCTAACGAGCCAGAGGCGTAGCCTTCTGGCGTTTTGGCCGGGCCTGCGTAGTAAATCGGGTGATCTTTGATGTACTGCGGCAGCCCTTCACCGTTGTCCAGACGCTCTTTCAGTTTCGCGTGAGCGATGTCACGACCAACGATGATGGTTCCGTTAAGAGAGAGACGGGTCGACACCGGATACTGAGACAGCTGCGCCAGAATCTCTTTCATCGGACGGTTCAGGTCAACATGAACGGCTTCACCCTCTCCCGCTTTGCGCAACGCTTCAGGAATGTACTTCCCTGGGTTGTTCTCCAGTTTTTCGATCCAGACGCCTTCGCGGTTGATCTTCGCCTTGATGTTACGATCCGCAGAACAGGAGACCCCCATCCCGACCGGACAGGAGGCGCCGTGGCGCGGCAGACGGATCACACGCACATCATGGGCAAAATATTTGCCGCCGAACTGCGCGCCCAGGCCGAGGTTACGCGCTTCTTCCAGCAGTTCCTGTTCAAGCTGAACATCGCGGAACGCCTGGCCGTGCTCGTTCCCTTCGGTAGGCAGGCCGTCGTAGTATTTGGTCGACGCCAGCTTCACCGTTTTCAGGGTGCTCTCTGCTGACGTACCGCCAATCACAAAGGCAATATGGTACGGCGGGCAGGCAGCGGTGCCGAGCGTGCGCATTTTCTCAACCAGATAATTCTTCAGCTTGCCCGGCGTGAGCAGCGCTTTGGTTTCCTGATAGAGATAGGTTTTGTTCGCTGAACCGCCACCTTTGGCGATGCAAAGGAATTTGTATTCATCACCGTCCACGCTATACAGGTCAATCTGCGCAGGCAGGTTTGTGCCCGTGTTGACCTCTTTGTACATATCCAGCGCCGCGTTTTGCGAGTAGCGCAGGTTGTCTTCGGTGTAGGTATTGTACACGCCGTGCGCCAGCGCCGCTTCGTCGCCGCCGCCGGTCCAGACGCGCTGGCCTTTTTTACCCACAATGATGGCCGTGCCGGTGTCCTGACAGGTAGGTAAAATACCTTTCGCCGCGATATCCGAGTTACGCAGGAACTGCAGGGCGACGTATTTGTCGTTTTCGCTGGCCTGCGGGTCGCTCAGGATATCGGCAACCTGCTGCTGGTGCGCAGGGCGGAGCATAAACGAGGCGTCGTGGAAAGCCTGCTGCGCCAGTAACGTCAGCGCCTGCGGATCGACCTTGAGGATCTCCTGCCCTTCGAATTCAGAGACGGAGACGTGATCGCGGGTTAACAGGTAATATTCGGTTTGATCCTTACTGAGGGGGAAAGGATCCTGATAATGAAAGGGTTTGTTCGACATTGTTCTCTCACTTACTGCTTCAGTCTGATTATTTGGGCAGATGTTCCGCTGCCCGCTTAAAAGCGAGTCAGCTTATCCTACACAATTTTTTAACAAAAACTGAGACTAGTACGACTTTTTACATCCACAGGTTACTTCCATGTGGTTTATTGCTTTAATACCCGGAGTTAATTCCACCATTGAATCAGGGCTTGATAATGCAAAAACTCATTAACTCAGTGCAAAACTACGCCTGGGGAAGTAAAACTGCGTTAACGGATCTCTACGGTATCGCGAACCCAAACAACCTGCCGATGGCAGAACTGTGGATGGGTGCGCACCCGAAGAGCAGCTCAAAAATTGAAGACGCAAGTGGCCAGGTTCGCTCTCTGCGCGACGTGATTGATGCCGACAAAGCTACCCTGCTGGGTGACAAGGTTGCCAGCCGTTTTGGTGAGCTGCCGTTCCTGTTTAAAGTGCTGTGCGCCGACCAGCCGCTCTCCATCCAGGTTCACCCGAATAAAAAAGCCTCTGAGATGGGCTTTGCGAAAGAGAACGCGGCCGGTATTCCGTTAGATGCGGCCGAGCGTAACTACAAAGATCCTAACCACAAGCCGGAACTGGTCTTTGCGCTGACTCCCTTCCTGGCGATGAACGCGTTTCGCGAGTTCTCAGAAATTATCTCCCTGCTGCAGCCGGTGGCGGGTGCTAACAACGCGATCGCTCACTTCCTGGAAAACCCGAATGCAGCAGGCCTGAGCCAGCTTTTCGCCAGCCTGCTGAACATGCAGGGAGAAGAGAAATCTCACGCCCTGGCGGTGCTGAAAGCAGCGCTGGACAGCCAGCACGGTGAGCCGTGGGATACCATCCGCCTGATTTCTGAATTCTACCCGGACGACAGCGGCCTGTTCTCCCCTCTGCTGCTGAACGTGGTGAAGCTGAACCCGGGCGAGGCGATGTTCCTGTTTGCTGAAACCCCGCACGCCTACCTGCAGGGCGTGGCGCTGGAGGTGATGGCCAACTCAGACAACGTACTGCGTGCAGGCCTGACGCCGAAATACATTGATATCCCTGAGCTGGTTGCCAACGTGAAGTTTGAGGCGAAGCCTGCGGATCACCTGCTGACTCAGCCTGTTAAACAGGGTGCGGAGCTGGACTTCCCGATCCCGGTGGATGATTTTGCCTTCTCACTGCATGACCTGAGCCCGGCAGAAACCGCCATCGCGCAGGAGAGCGCGGCAATCCTGTTCTGCGTTGAGGGTGAAGCAACGCTGCATAAAGGTGGCGAGCGTCTGGTGCTCAAGCCAGGCGAATCGGCATTTGTAGCGGCAAACGAGTCGCCGGTGAGCGTGAGCGGAACCGGTCGTCTGGCGCGTGTTTTTAATAAGCTATAAGCACTTACTGAATTTTTTAACAACTCTTGCTAAGCTAGTTGAAGACTTTACATCACCGGGCGGTTTCTACCGCCTGGTTTCATTTTAGGGATAGTCGCAATGAAAAAATCGGTCGTAGCGGTAGGAGTGATTGTAGCGTTAGGCGTGGTCTGGACAGGTGCCTCCTGGTTTACCGGGAAACAGCTGGAAAACCGTCTGGCTGAGATGGTGGCACAGGCTAACGGAGAGCTTAAGCGTGGCGCGCCGGAAGCAGGCGTGGAGCTTGCCTACCAGAATTATCAGCGTGGTATCTTTACCAGCCATATGCAGGTGGTTGTCAAGCCTGTTGCCGGTAATGAAAATGGCTGGCTGAAACCGGGCCAAAGCGTGGTGCTGGATGAAGTGGTCAGCCACGGTCCGTTCCCGCTGGCACAGTTAACGTCTTTTAACCTGATCCCGTCGATGGCGTCTGTTCACACTGTACTGGTGAATAACGACTTAACCAAACCTCTGTTTGATCTGGCAAAGAACGAGTCACCTTTCGAGGTTAACACCCGCATCAGCTACGCCGGTGACACACGTTCCAGTATCGATCTGAAAGCACTGAACTACGAGAAAGATAACGAGAAAGTGACCTTTAGCGGGGGGAATTTCAAGGTTGATGCTGACCGCGATGGAAATGTCTTCTCCCTGACCGGTGAAGCAGAGAGCGGCCTGATCAATGCCGTCAATGAATACGGTCAAAAGGTTCAGCTGACGTTCAATAACCTGAAAGCCGACGGCGACAGCAAGATGACCGATTTTAAAGAGCGTATCGGTAATCAGAAACTCTCTTTTGACAAGATTGCTATCGCGGTTGAAGGGAAAGAGATGGCCGTGCTGGAAGGCATGGAGGTGGACGGCAAATCCGACGTGTCTAAAGACGGTAAGAGCATCAATACCCAACTGGATTACGCCCTGAAGAGCCTGAAAGTGCAGAACCAGGATCTCGGGACCGGCAAACTGTCGCTGAAGATTGGCAATATCGACGGTCAGGCATGGCATGAATTTAGCCAGAAATACAGCAAAGAGAGCCAGGCACTGCTGAGCAATGCCGCGCTGCAGCAGAATCCGGAAGTTTACCAGCAGCAGGCCATGGCGGTGCTGATGAACAACCTGCCCATCCTGCTGAAAGGCGAGCCGGTTATCACCGTGGCCCCGCTGAGCTGGAAAAACAGCAAAGGCGAAACCAACTTTAATCTGTCCCTGTTCCTGAAAGACCCGACAACCGCAACGGGTGAACCTCAGACGCTGGCGCAGGAAGTGGATCGCAGCGTGAAGTCACTCGACAGCAAGCTGACCATCCCTGTGGATATGGCGACCGAGTTTATGACCCAGATTGCGAAGCTTGAAGGGTATGGCGATGAAGATGCCGGCAAGCTGGCGAGCCAGCAGGTGAAAGGCCTGGCGGCAATGGGCCAGATGTTCCGCATCACGAAGATGGAAGACAACACCATTTCCACCAGCCTGCAGTATGCCAACGGTCAGGTCACGCTAAACGGCGATAAAATGCCGCTGGAAGATTTTGTCGGGATGTTTGGTATGCCTGCCCTGGGGATGCCGGAACCGGCTGAACCTGCAGCGCCGGCCGTGCCTGAAGCACCTGCTGCACCCGCTGCACCCGCTGCACCCGCTGCACCACAGCAGTAATCATCAAAACCCCTCTCTGAGGGGTTTTTTATTATCGGTTGCAGGTACTCAGACTGGTGCCACGAAATACTATTTCACCGTCACTAACCTTGCCGACACAATCTGGTGCCCGGCCTGCACGTCTGCTTTTTCGATGCGCTGCATAATCCTGTCCGCCAGCGTGTAACCCATCTCCCGGGCAGGTGTGGTGGCCCAGACAATGGGCAGATCGTCCAGCGCGTTTTCACCAACATCGGCAAATGCCCCTAACGCCACCTGGTGGCCGAAGAAGGTTTCAACCCCACCCTCGCCGCTCTGACGCCCGGCACGGATCAGGCCAAACCAGGCCCCCATCGCAATCACCTCGTTATAGCAAATCACGGCGCTTATCGTCGGGCTACTCCGTAATAACGCGTTTATCGCTTCCGCGGCTTTCTTCTGGCTGGATTCGCATTCCACCACCCATTCGCTGTGGAACGGGAGGCCGTATTTAATCAGCGTCGCGCAGTAACCGCCTACCCGCTCGGCTCGCGTCAGGGACGAGCTTTTTCCGCCAAGCCAGGCAATGCGCTGATGCCCACGATGAATGAGATGCTCCGTCAACATTTGTGCGGCCTGCATGTTGTCCGGTCGCAGGGTATCGGCTTCGTCCAGATAACTGGCGCGCGAGGCAAACACCAGCGGCACGCCTTTTTCGGCGGCGCGCTCGCACAAGTCATTACTCACCCCCGACGCGCCGGCGACGATCACCCCGTCGACGCCCTGCGTAAGGAGCATATCCAGACGGGAAAGGAGCTGATCGGCCTCGCGACCGCCGTGAAGCAAAAAGACCATCCGTCCCTGCGCTTCAAGCGCTTCGGTCAGGCCCGCGGTCAGTTCGGCATAAAAGGGAGAGGTCAGGTCACGCACAATCAAACCGATCACACCGCTTTGGCCGCCGCGCAGCGCTGATGCCTGGCGGTTACGTACAAAGCCCAGTTGCTCAACCGCCTCGTTAACCCGTTGCCCGGTCGCGGGAGAAATGCGTCCTTTCCCGCTGAGCACCAGTGAAACGGTGCTGACGGAAACCCCCGCCGCCAGCGCGACATCGTTGATGGTGATTTTTTTCGCTACAGCCATGTGTCGGCGTGACTCCCTGAAATGAGATCGGTAAAACGTTTTATCAATATGTAATCTTTATACTACCAGTCAAAGCCTGAGAATGTGATTCAGAGCGCACTAAACTTTGATAAAACGTTTTATCTTCTCGCAGCATTGAAGCAGATAAACTGATTTTAACAATAAAGGAGTCGTTTTATGACGGCGAAAGCAGCACAAAAAATATCGCTGTGGGAATTTTTCCAGCAACTGGGTAAAACCTTTATGCTGCCCGTGGCACTCCTCTCGTTCTGCGGGATCATGCTCGGGATCGGCAGTTCGTTGAGCAGTAAGGACGTCATCACGCTGATCCCGTTCCTCGGGACACCTGTGCTGCAGGCGATCTTTATCTGGATGAGTAAAGTCGGCTCCTTCGCCTTCAGCTTCCTGCCGGTGATGTTCTGTATTGCTATCCCGCTGGGTCTGGCACGCGAGAACAAAGGCGTGGCCGCCTTTGCCGGGTTTGTCGGTTATGCGGTAATGAACCTTGCGGTGAACTTCTGGCTGACGGCTAAAAGCATTCTGCCCACCACCGATGCCGCCGTGCTTAAAGCGAACAACATTCAGAGCGTTATCGGGATTCAGTCCATTGATACCGGGATCCTCGGCGCGGTGATCGCCGGGGTGATTATCTGGATGCTGCATGAGCGCTTCCACAATATCCGCCTGCCTGATGCGCTGGCGTTCTTCGGGGGCACCCGCTTTGTACCCATTGTAACCCTTGTGGTCATGGGTCTGTTTGGCCTTATTATTCCGCTGATCTGGCCAGTCTTTGCGCTGGGGATTAATGGGATTGGCCGCATCATCAACGGTGCGGGCGACTTTGGTCCGATGATCTTCGGAACCGGCGAACGTCTGCTGCTGCCGTTTGGTCTGCAACATATTCTGGTGGCGCTGATCCGCTTTACCGAAGCGGGCGGCACAATGGAGGTGTGCGGACACGATGTGAGCGGTGCGCTGACCATCTTCCAGGCACAGCTGAGCTGCCCGACCACGCACGGCTTCTCTGAAAGTGCGACCCGCTTCCTGTCACAGGGTAAAATGCCGGCCTTCCTCGGCGGCTTGCCGGGTGCGGCGCTGGCCATGTATCACTGTGCTCGTCCGGAAAACCGCCATAAAATTAAAGGGCTGCTGATTTCCGGTGTTATCGCCTGTGTCGTGGGCGGTACAACGGAGCCAATCGAATTCCTGTTCCTGTTTGTCGCGCCAGTGCTGTATCTCATCCACGCGGTACTGACCGGTCTGGGCTTCACCGTGATGGCGGTGCTGGGCGTCACCATCGGGAATACCGACGGCAACGTCATCGACTTTGTGGTGTTCGGGATCCTGCACGGGTTGTCGACCAAGTGGTACCTGGTACCGGTGGTCGCCGCTATCTGGTTCGCGGTGTACTACGGCATTTTCCGCTTCGCCATCACCCGCTTTAACCTCAAAACGCCTGGGCGGGATACCGATACCGCCAGCAGCGTTGAGCAGGCTGTTGCAGGTACCGTGGGTAAGTCCGGCTATAACACCCCTGCTATTCTGGCGGCGCTGGGCGGTGCGGATAACATCACCTCTCTGGATAACTGCATCACCCGACTGCGCCTGTCGGTGGCGGATATGTCGAAAGTGGACACGAATGCCCTGAAAGCCAACCGGGCGATCGGCGTGGTACAGTTAAATCAACATAATTTGCAGGTGGTTATCGGCCCGCAGGTTCAGTCAGTGAAAGATGAGCTGGCAACCCTGATGCGTACAGTGGAAGCCTGATGCCTCACCCCCTCGCGCTGAGGGGGTTTTTCTTTAAGGACTTGAGTCATGTTCGATTTTTCAACCGTCGTGGATCGACACGGCACCTGGTGCACGCAGTGGGACTATGTCGCCGACCGCTTTGGCGCGGCCGATCTGCTGCCCTTCACCATCTCCGATATGGATTTCGCGACCGCGCCCTGCATCACCGAAGCGCTGCACCAACGTATTCATCACGGGGTGTTTGGCTACAGCCGCTGGAAAAATGAAGAGTTTCTCGCCGCTGTGGCGTACTGGTTCCGGCAGCGCTTTAACAGCCACATTGATACCGACTCGCTCGTGTACGGGCCTTCCGTTATTTATATGGTATCCGAACTGATTCGCCTCTGGTCAACTCCCGGCGACGGCGTGGTGGTCCACACCCCCGCTTACGATGCGTTCTATAAGGCTATCGAGGGGAATGCCCGACAGGTGGTCGGCGTGGCGATGGAAAAACATGCCACGGGCTGGCAGGGAAATAGGGCCGCACTTGAGGCGGCGCTGGCAAAACCGGAAAACAAAATTTTGCTGCTGTGCAGCCCGCAAAATCCCACGGGTAAAGTCTGGACCCGTGAAGAGCTGAGTCACATGGCAGAACTGTGCGCCCGTTATGACGTGGCGGTGATCAGCGATGAAATTCATATGGATATGGTGTGGGGAGGCCGTCGCCATACGCCGTGGAATGAAGTGGCAGGCGGCAAATGGGCACTTCTGAGCTCTGGTTCAAAAAGTTTTAACATACCGGCGCTCACCGGTGCCTGGGGGCTGATTGGCGATAAAGAGAGCCGTAACGGTTACCTCAGCGCATTAAAAGGTCGTGACGGGCTCTCTTCCCCTTCCGTGCTGGCGCTGACGGCCCACATTGCTGCCTATCAGCAGGGAGAGCCATGGCTGGATGCGTTGCGGGCGTATCTGGAAGAAAATCTGGCGTACATTGCACGCGAATTACACCGCGCGTTTCCGACGCTCAACTGGCAGCCACCCGAAGCCACGTATCTGGCCTGGATCGATTTACGTCCACTCAACCTTGACGACAAAATGCTACAAAAAGTCCTGATTGAGCAGCAAAAGGTCGCCATCATGCCGGGATACACCTACGGCGAAGAGGGTAACGGTTTTGTCCGTCTGAATGCGGGATGCCCGCGTAGCAAGCTTGAGCAAGGGGTTCAGCGGCTGATCGCCGGCATAACGACGCTCCTGTAATCAGATTGCGCAACGGAATATTCCCTTGCGCAAATAGCTTTTTACCTCGTTTTGTTTTTATAATATGACGCACTTTAACCAGAAAAGAGTGCGACCATGATTGATACACGCCTGCCACTAACTGATATTCACCGCCATCTTGACGGTAACATTCGTGCCCAAACCATCCTCGATCTTGGCCGCCAGTACAATCTCACGCTCCCTGCACAAACGATTGAGACCCTCATCCCCCACGTTCAGGTCACCTCAAATGAACCGGATCTGGTCAGTTTCCTGAGCAAACTCGACTGGGGCGTGAAGATGCTGGCCTCGCTGGATGCCTGCCGCCGTGTTGCTTTCGAAAATATTGAAGATGCCGCCCGTAATGGCCTGCACTACGTTGAACTGCGCTTTTCGCCAGGCTATATGGCGATGACCCACAACCTGCCCGTTGCAGGCGTGGTTGAAGCGGTAATTGACGGCGTGCGCGAAGGGTGTAAAACCTTCGACGTTCAGGCTCGCCTGATTGGCATTATGAGCCGTACCTTCGGTGAAGCGGCCTGTCTGCAGGAGCTGGAAGGGTTACTGGCGCATCGTGATGCGATCGCTGCCGTTGACCTGGCGGGTGATGAACTCGGCTTCCCAGGCAGTCTGTTCCTTTCTCATTTCAACCGCGCGCGTGACGCCGGCTGGCACATTACCGTACATGCCGGTGAAGCGGCAGGCCCTGAAAGCATCTGGCAGGCCATCCGTGAGCTGGGTGCAGAGCGTATCGGTCATGGTGTCAAAGCCGTTGAAGATCGTGCCCTGATGGATTTCCTTGCCGAGCAGCGTATTGGTATTGAATCGTGTCTGACGTCCAATATTCAGACCAGCACAGTGGCATCACTGGCGCATCACCCGCTGAAAACCTTCCTGGAGCACGGTGTTCTGGCCTCACTGAACACGGACGATCCGGCAGTACAGGGCGTGGATATTATTCATGAGTATACCGTCGCCGCACCGCAGGCTGGCCTGAGTCAGGATCAGATCCGCCAGGCGCAGATTAACGGCCTGGACATCGCCTTCCTGACACCAGCAGAGAAACAGGCGCTGCGGGATAAGGTCGCCCGCGGCTAAGCCCGTTGCCGGGTGGGGTCGTCCCCTTACCCGGCTTTGCCAGAATCACGCCAGACAGAGCGTTGCGCGGTGTTTGGCTGATTCAATCCCCAGTTCAATCAATTCCATAATCTGAATCGCCTGGCTGGCCGGAACCGGGTTATCCCCCGTCCCGTTTAGCGCATCACGGATAGCGGCATAATACGCCGGATAGTTACCCGGGATCGTCAGTAACGTTTCTTCAACCCTCTCCTCGCCTTCCACCCGCGTCACAACCCCGTCCCGCATGTCATAGCCCCAGTCTTCCTGCGGCAAACGCTCGCCGTTTTTCAGGCGTTCTTCCTGAGGATCGAGACCAAACTTCACATAGCTCCCGCGCGTACCGTGAAGGATATAACGCGCTGATTCGGCGGCTGCCACCATTGTCCCGTGCAGTACAATACGCCGCTGCGGGTAACTCAAGATGGCATGAAAGTAGTCGGTGGTTTGCGCTCCGGGTCTGAGCTGGGCCAGATCGACCGTCATGCTGACCGGCAGGCCAAACAAATTTACGGCCTGATCGAGAAGATGCGGCGCTAAATCGTACCAGATGCCGCTGCCCGGCCCGGCTTGCTCACGCCAGCGGTTTCGGACCTGAGGGCGGAACCGGTCAAAGTGCGATTCAAAAAAGAGGATTTCGCCCAGCGTACCTTCATTAAGGAGCGCTTTTACCGTCAGGAAATCACTGTCCCAGCGGCGGTTATGAAATACCGAAAGCACTCTGCCAAAACTTTTTGCCAGCGCATCCAGTTCGCGTGCCTGTGACAACGTCACCGTGAAGGGTTTATCGACAATAACGTGCTTACCGGCCTCCAGTGCAGCCTTTGCCAGCGGAAAATGCGTGTCATTGGGGGTGGGAATGACGATCAGATCAATATTAGGGTCGTTAAAAAGATGCTTAGGTTCAGAAACAACCGGCACGGAGGGCCAGTCTGCATGCACTTTCGTGGCATCGCTACTGGAAACTGCCGCCAGCGCCATGCCCGGCGTCCCGGCAATCAGAGGCGCATGAAAAGTCTTGCTCGCGTACCCGTAACCAATAAGCCCGACGCGGATGCTATCACTCATAATGTTGCCCTCTTTTATGACTATCTTATTTCACACTGGCTACTCTGACGTTCTTACAGATTAATCATGTGCCATATGACGTAAAATAGCAGGCTATGCCGGTTGTTTTTGTTACATAGATTTAACGTTCTGATTTTGTTTAGGGGAACCGTTCCCAAAGCACTTGCCGCGGGGGGAACGGCGCTGTAACATTTGCAACCTGTATTTATGGATAAATTACACGTACCAGTCATGACGTCAATTATTAATCGAATCATTGAATTAGCGGGATGGATTGTCCTTGGGGTATCGGTCATTTTGCTTGGTGTTGCCAGCCATATCGATAACTACCAGCCGCCGGAGCCTGTCACCGTCGCCCAACCTAAGTAACCGGTTACCGCAATAAAGAGTGACATAATATGTCAGTTACTTATTGCCAGCCCTGGTGAACACGGTTAACCTTCTCTTCCAGGCATCGTCTGATGCCTGTACTTTCAGCAAAGAAAACTCCTAATTTAGTCGCGTTATCTGAGTGGGCTGTTTACGTCTTTATTAATCCGTTTATTATTCGGACGAATTACCTTAACTGGTATTACTCACTTTTATATGGAAACTTATTAATATGACAGTTCAGGACTATTTATTAAAATTTCGCAAGATCAATTCGCTTGAGAGCCTGGAAAAACTGTTTGACCATCTGAACTACACGCTGTCGGATAATCAGGAAATCATCAATATGTATCGCGCCGCTGACCACCGCCGTGCGGAGCTGGTCTCCGGTGGCCGTTTGTTCAACGTCGGTGAAGTGCCTAAGTCTGTATGGCGCTACGTTTTATAAGAAAGTAGCCATCCGCGCGAAATGTTATATACTCTCCGCCCTGCAAACTGGCTGTACAACATTTCGCGCAGATTATGGGAGAGTTCATGACCGCAACGCCTGGAGAACGAATTGGAGGCTGGTTAATCGCCCCACTGGCATGGCTGCTGGTTGCCTTATTAAGCGCATCACTTGCGCTGCTGCTTTATACCACCGCACTGATTACACCTCATGCAATCCAGACCCTGATGTCGCAAAGTGTGCTTAATATTACGATGTGGTTTGTGTCGTTCGTTTTTGCGATCGGGATGTGGTACTACACGCTATGGCTGACCATTGCCTTCTTTAAGCGCCGTAAGGGTGTCCCTAAACACTACATTATCTGGCTGCTGATTTCGGTCCTGCTGGCGGTGAAAGCCTTTGCTTTTTCGCCAGTTTCTGATGCCCTGGCCGTTCGCCAGCTGCTTTTTCCGTTACTGGCCGCGGCGCTGCTGGTGCCCTATTTCAAGCGTTCGACGCGGGTGAAGAACACCTTTGTGAACCCGTAATAACCTTACAGATAACCTGTTGTCGCCTGCGGTGGTTTGTCCGATAATAGGCGGCTTTTTTATTTCAGGCTAAATAATGACCGATTACTTACTGCTCTTTGTCGGCACTGTGCTGGTTAACAACTTCGTCCTGGTGAAGTTCCTTGGCCTGTGTCCATTTATGGGGGTTTCCAAAAAGCTGGAAACTGCAATGGGCATGGGGCTGGCCACCACCTTCGTGATGACGATGGCGTCTATCTGCGCGTGGTTGATTGATAACTGGATCCTCATCCCGCTGGATTTAATCTATCTGCGTACGCTGTCCTTTATTCTGGTCATCGCGGTGGTAGTGCAATTCACAGAAATGGTGGTGCGTAAAACCAGCCCGGCTCTCTATCGCCTGCTGGGTATCTTCCTGCCGCTGATTACCACCAACTGTGCAGTACTTGGCGTGGCGCTGCTGAACATCAACCTTGGGCATAACTTCATGCAATCGGCGCTGTACGGTTTTTCTGCCGCCGTCGGTTTCTCTCTGGTGATGGTGCTGTTCGCCTCGATTCGCGAGCGCCTTGCAGCAGCGGATATCCCTGCGCCATTCCGCGGTAACGCGATCGCCCTGGTGACAGCAGGTTTAATGTCTCTGGCCTTTATGGGCTTTAGTGGTCTGGTGAAGTTGTAATGAGTACTGTCTGGATAGCCATCACCTCTATCAGCGTGCTGGGGTTGGTGTTTGGCCTTATTCTGGGTTACGCCTCCCGCCGTTTCGCGGTAGAGGACGATCCTGTTGTAGAAAAAATCGATGAGCTTCTGCCGCAAAGCCAGTGCGGGCAGTGTGGCTATCCTGGCTGCCGCCCCTATGCCGAAGCGGTAGGCGTGCAGGGTGAAAAAATTAACCGCTGCGCACCCGGCGGTGAAGCGGTAATGCTGAAAATAGCCGCCCTGCTTAACGTTGACCCGCAACCTGTTGACGGCGATGAAGATGTGCAGGAGCCGGTTCGCGCCCTCGCCGTGATTGACGAAGCGAACTGTATCGGCTGCACAAAATGCATCCAGGCATGCCCTGTCGACGCCATCGTTGGCGCAACGCGCGCCATGCACACCGTCGTGGCGGATCTGTGCACCGGCTGTAACCTCTGCGTGGCACCCTGCCCGACGCAATGTATCGCGTTGCGCCCGGTTGAACCGACTACCGAAAGCTGGAAGTGGGATCTTCAAACCATTCCGGTTCGCATCATTCCTGTGGAACAACATGCTTAAGTTATTTTCTGCTTTCAGAAAAGAGAAGATTTGGGACTTTGACGGTGGTATCCATCCACCTGAAATGAAAACCCAGTCCAACGGCACGCCGCTGCGCCAAATTCCGCTGGCGTCCCGTTACGTCATGCCGCTGAAACAGCATATCGGTGCTGAGGGTGAACTGTGCGTGAAAGAAGGCGATACCGTCCTTCGCGGCCAGCCGTTAACGTTCGGTCGCGGACGTATGCTGCCGGTCCACGCTCCGACGTCCGGTACAGTGGTGGCGATCGCCCCCCATACCGTTGCACACCCCTCTGCGCTCTCCGAGCTGAGCGTCATTATTGAAGCCGACGGAGAAGACCGCTGGATAGAACGTGACGGCTGGAGCGACTACCGCAACCGGAGCCGCGAAGCGCTTATCGAGCGTATTCATCAATTCGGCGTTGCCGGCCTGGGCGGCGCAGGGTTCCCTACCGGCGTCAAACTGCACGGCGGCGGCGATAAAATTCAGACCCTGATCATCAATGCAGCAGAATGTGAACCCTACATCACCGCCGACGATCGTCTGATGCAAGACTGCGCCGCGCAGGTCGTGGAAGGGATCCGCATTCTTGCCCATATTCTGCAGCCGCGCGAAGTGCTGATTGGCATTGAAGATAACAAGCCACAGGCTATTTCGATGCTGCGTGCCGTCCTCAACGGCAGCCACGATATCGGCCTGCGCGTTATCCCAACCAAGTACCCCTCTGGCGGTGCCAAACAGCTGACGCAAATTCTGACCGGCAAGCAGGTTCCGCATGGCGGACGCTCTTCGGACATCGGGGTGCTGATGCAAAACGTCGGGACAGCCTACGCCGTGAAACGTGCGGTGGTGGACGGTGAACCGCTGACCGAGCGCGTGGTTACGCTGACCGGTGAATCTGTCGCACGTCCGGGCAACGTCTGGGCGCGTCTGGGTACGCCGGTTCGTCATCTGCTGGAACAGGCTGATTTTTGCCCGGGCAGCGACCAGATGGTGATCATGGGTGGCCCGCTGATGGGCTTTACCCTGCCGTGGCTCGATGTCCCGGTAGTAAAAATCACAAACTGCCTTCTTGCCCCCTCCCCGACCGAAATGGGTGAAGAGCAGGAGGAGAAAGGCTGTATCCGCTGCAGCGCCTGTGCCGATGCCTGCCCGGCGGATTTACTTCCGCAACAGTTGTACTGGTACAGCAAAGGTCAGCTGCACGATAAAGCGCAGGCCCATAACCTGGCCGACTGCATCGAATGCGGTGCCTGCGCCTGGGTCTGCCCAAGTAACATTCCTCTGGTGCAGTACTTCCGCCAGGAGAAGGCCGAGATTTATGCCATCTCCATGGAAGAGAAACGCGCAGCCGAAGCGAAAGCGCGTTTTGAAGCGCGTCAGGCGCGTCTGGAGCGTGAAAAACTGGCCCGTCAGGCGCGTCACAAACAGGCAGCAGTTCAGCCCGGCGAAAAAGACCAGGATGCGATTAATGCCGCACTGGCACGCGTGCGGGAGAAAAAAGCGACGGCAGCCCAGACCGTGGTGATCCCGGCCGGTGAAAAACCGGATAACAGCGAAGCGATTGCCGCCCGCGAAGCGCGTAAAGCGGCTGCGCGCGCCCGTCAGGCAGAAAAAGCACAGTCAGCCTCCTCTGACGCTGAGATCGATCCGCGTAAAGCCGCCGTTGAAGCCGCCATTGCCCGCGCCAAAGCCCGTAAGGCCGGCGAGCAAAACGTGGTAGTTGAACAAGAAGCGGAGGCCGTAGATCCCCGTAAGGCGGCTGTTGAAGCGGCGATCGCGCGCGCCAAAGCGCGCAAAGTCGGCGAGCAAAACGTGGTGGTTGAGCAAGAAGTGGAGGCCGTAGATCCCCGTAAAGCGGCTGTTGAAGCGGCGATCGCGCGCGCTAAAGCGCGCAAAGCAGCGGCGCAGACTGAAACCGCTACGCCTGAAGCCCCCGTCGACCCGCGTAAAGCGGCTGTCGAAGCCGCCATTGCCCGTGCCAAAGCGCGTAAAGCGGCGGCGCAGCCTGAAGCCGCTGCACCTGAAGCACCTGTCGACCCGCGTAAGGCGGCTGTCGAAGCCGCCATTGCCCGCGCCAAGGCCCGCAAAGCAGCGCAGCAGGAAGAACAGCAACCGGCCGCAAACGACGACCCACGTAAAGCCGCAGTCGCCGCCGCCATTGCGCGCGTTCAGGCGAAGAAAGCCGCACAGCAAGCAGTTAACGAGGATTAAATGGTTTTCAGAATCGCAAGTTCCCCTTACACCCATAATCAGCGCCAGACATCACGCATCATGATGCTGGTGTGCCTGGCGGCGCTGCCGGGCATTGCCGTTCAGTGCTGGTTTTTCGGCTGGGGAACGCTGTTCCAGATAGTGCTGGGTTGTGCCAGCGCCTTAGGGGCAGAAGCCCTGGTGCTTAAACTGCGTAAGCTGGCGGTTTCCCGCATCCTTGCCGATAACTCAGCACTGCTGACTGGCCTGTTGCTGGCAATCAGTATTCCACCGTTTGCTCCGTGGTGGATGGTGGTGCTCGGTACGGTGTTTGCAGTCATTATTGCCAAACAACTTTATGGTGGGCTGGGCCATAACCCGTTCAACCCGGCGATGATTGGCTACGTCGTACTGCTGATCTCCTTCCCGGTTCAGATGACCAGCTGGTTGCCGCCGCATGACATTGCCGCGACGGTACCCGGCTTTATGGATGCCCTGCACGTTATCTTTACCGGCCATACCGCGCTCGGTGCGGATATGAACGCGCTGCGTATGGGCGTGGATGGCATCAGCCAGGCCACACCACTCGATACGTTTAAAACCTCCCTGCATGCCGGGCACTCCGTCGATCAGATTATGAAATCTGCCATCTTCAGCGGCATGCTGGCGGGCGCGGGCTGGCAGTGGGTGAACCTTGCTTATTTGCTGGGCGGGCTGTTCCTGCTGCAGCAGAAAGCGATCCGCTGGCATATTCCGGTCAGCTTCCTCGTGACGCTGGCGGTCTGCGCCACACTGGGATGGGTGTTCTCGCCAGAATCGCTCGCCAGCCCACAGATGCATCTGCTCTCGGGGGCAACCATGCTGGGTGCGTTCTTTATCCTGACCGATCCGGTAACGGCATCTACCACGAACCGTGGCCGCCTGATCTTCGGTGCGCTGGCCGGCTTGCTGGTGTGGCTCATCCGCAGCTTTGGCGGTTACCCGGACGGTGTGGCATTCGCGGTTCTGCTTGCGAACATCACCGTTCCGCTCATCGACTACTACACGCGTCCGCGCGTGTACGGCCACCGTTAAGGGTTTCGCGATGCTGAAAACAATGCAAAAACACGGCGTCACGCTGGCCATTTTCGCCGCGGTCCTCACCGGACTGACGGCCCTGGTAAACAACCTGACCAAATCAACCATCGACGAACAGGCGGTGAAGCAGCAAAAAGCCCTGTTCGATCAGGTGATCCCCCCTGATTTCTACGATAATGACCTGCAGAAAAGTTGCTTCGTGGTCCAGGCACCTCAGTTAGGAAAAGGCCCGCACCGCGTCTTTATTGCCCGTAAGGGAGATAACGCGGTAGGCGCGGTGATGGAAGCGACGGCGCCCGATGGCTACTCCGGGGCGATTCAACTGCTGGTCGGCAGCGATTTCTCCGGTACCGTGTTGGGTACGCGCGTGACGGAACATCATGAGACGCCAGGCCTGGGGGATAAAATTGAAACCCGTCTGAGCGACTGGATTTTGCATTTTGCCGGAAAAGTGATCCACGGCGAAGCGGATCCTGCATTTGCTGTGAAAAAGGATGGCGGCGAGTTTGACCAGTTCACGGGGGCAACCATTACCCCACGGGCCGTGGTCAATGCCGTAAAACGAGCCGGGCTGTATGCGGAAACGCTGCCCGCGCAGATGAACAATCTTCCGGCCTGTGAGGAGTAATCATGAGCCAGGTTAAAGAGGTTATCGTCCAGGGATTGTGGAAGAACAACTCCGCGCTGGTACAGCTGCTGGGGATGTGTCCGCTGCTGGCAGTGACATCCACCGCCACCAACGCGCTGGGTCTGGGGCTGGCAACCACGCTGGTTCTCACCCTGACCAATCTGTCCATCTCTGCCCTGCGCCGCTGGACGCCATCGGAAATCCGTATTCCGATTTACGTCATGATCATCGCGTCGGTGGTGAGTATCGTCCAGATGCTGATTAACGCTTATGCGTTCGGTCTGTATCAGTCGCTCGGGATCTTTATTCCCCTCATCGTAACCAACTGTATTGTGGTCGGGCGCGCGGAAGCTTTTGCCGTAAAAAACAGCCCGGCGATGTCGGCTCTGGATGGTTTCTCTATTGGTATGGGGGCAACCGGTGCCATGTTCGTGCTCGGCTCAATGCGTGAGATCCTGGGTAACGGAACGCTGTTTGATGGCGCAGATGCGCTGCTCGGCGGCTGGGCTAAAGCGCTGCGCATCGAAGTCTTCCACACCGATACGCCGTTCCTGCTGGCCATGCTGCCGCCAGGCGCGTTTATTGGCCTCGGCATGATGCTGGCGATAAAATACCTGATTGATGAAAAACGTAAGCGCCGCGTGGCTGAGCGCAGCGTACAGGAAGGGATACCCGAGAAGGCCTCATGAATAAAGAAAAGCGCATTGCGATCCTGACCCGTCTGCGGGATGAGAACCCACATCCGACGACGGAGCTGAATTTTAACTCCCCGTTCGAGCTGTTGATCGCCGTGCTGCTCTCTGCGCAGGCTACCGACGTGAGCGTTAATAAGGCGACCGCCCTGCTTTATCCGGTCGCCAACACGCCAAAGGCGATGCTGGAACTGGGCGTGGACGGGGTGAAGTCCTATATCAAAACCATCGGTCTGTTTAACAGCAAGGCTGAGAACGTGATCAAAACCTGCCGGATCCTGCTGGAACAGCACGGGGGTGAAGTGCCGGAAGATCGCGCCGCGCTGGAAGCATTACCCGGCGTGGGACGCAAGACTGCGAATGTGGTACTTAACACCGCGTTTGGCTGGCCGACTATCGCCGTTGATACCCATATTTTCCGCGTCTCTAACCGCACTAACTTCGCACCGGGCAAGAATGTCGAGCAGGTTGAAGAGAAACTGCTAAAAGTGGTTCCCGCCGAATTTAAGGTGGATTGCCATCACTGGCTCATTCTCCATGGCCGTTATACCTGTATTGCCCGTAAGCCTCGCTGTGGCTCCTGTATCATCGAAGATCTCTGCGAGTACAAAGAGAAAGTGTATCCCTGATATCTTGCGCTTTTCGTTTTCTGACGCAACGGCAATTCCTTACCAAAAGAGGGTCTACCAGAAGACCTTCTTTTGACCATAATTTATCCGCCTTCCTTACCGCTTCCCTTATCACTTGTTCGAGCCTTTAACGCTCAAACAGGTTAATACTTTTTTCATAGCCGAAAATTTCTATACATATGTGATCAAGATCACCCTGATAACTTCGTGTTGAATTTTTGTTGTTAAAAGCGGCGTAAACCCTTTGCCAGACAAGATCAAACTCATCATGAGCAACACATAAGACCAGCTATTTTTCAGAATATGGGCTATATCACTGCAATAAGCCTCAAATAGCAGAACATATCGCCATTGAGGGCAAATTATGGGTGAATGCCAGTCAAAAAAACTCCCTTTACAGATCGTATGAAATTTAACGCTGAATAACATTTGTATGAACCGCCGATTATAGCGGCCCAGTTATATGTAACAGATTATTACAAACGTATTGCCAGACGGTGCAGGATAGTGAACATTACCCGCCGTTTCTCCTCCCAATATAACTATAAGGCGGATGGACTACGGCCATCACGCGATGAACACCCCCGTTAATATGGGATGTAAAAAAAGAGGTATATGTGTCGACTGCAAACAATAAACCAACAGATGAAAGCGTAAGTCTTAACGCTTTTAAACAACCTAAAGCGTTCTATCTCATCTTCTCTATCGAGTTATGGGAGCGTTTTGGTTATTACGGCCTGCAAGGGATCATGGCGGTTTACCTGGTAAAACAGCTGGGTATGTCCGAAGCAGATTCCATTACGCTGTTCTCCTCTTTCAGTGCCCTGGTGTACGGTCTGGTCGCTATCGGCGGCTGGCTGGGTGATAAAGTCCTCGGGACTAAACGTGTCATTATGCTGGGTGCGATTGTCCTGGCCGTTGGCTATGCACTGGTTGCATGGTCTGGTCACGATGCCGCTGTGGTGTATATGGGTATGGCGACTATCGCCGTCGGTAACGGTCTGTTCAAAGCGAACCCGTCTTCCCTGCTCTCTACCTGTTACAACAAAGATGACCCGCGTCTGGACGGTGCATTCACCATGTACTACATGTCCGTGAACATCGGTTCCTTTTTCTCCATGCTGGCAACCCCGTGGCTGGCCGCTAAATTCGGCTGGAGCGTTGCGTTCTCCCTGTCCGTTGTCGGTATGCTGATCACCGTGGTTAACTTTGCCTTCTGCAAACGCTGGGTGAAAGACTACGGCTCCAAACCAGACTTCGAACCGGTTCATATTGGCAAACTGCTGGCGACCATTGTCGGCGTGGTGATCCTCGCGGCAATCGCAACCTGGCTGCTGCATAACCAGGGCATCGCGCGTGCCGTTCTGGGTGTGGTTGCGCTGGGTATCGTGATCATCTTCGCGAAAGAAGCCTTCGCCATGCAGGGTGCCGCTCGTCGTAAGATGATTGTGGCCTTCATCCTGATGCTGGAAGCGATTATCTTCTTCGTTCTGTACAGCCAGATGCCAACGTCTCTGAACTTCTTCGCTATCCGTAACGTTGAACACTCAATCCTGGGTATCGCGTTCGAGCCGGAGCAGTATCAGGCCCTGAACCCGTTCTGGATCATGATTGGTAGCCCGATTCTGGCTGCTATCTATAACAAGATGGGCGACCGTCTGCCGATGCCGCACAAATTTGCTATCGGTATGCTGCTGTGTTCTGGCGCATTCCTGGTACTGCCGCTGGGTACGAAATTTGCGACTGACGCCGGTATCGTCTCCGTTAACTGGTTGATCCTGAGCTATGCGCTGCAGTCTATCGGTGAACTGATGATCTCCGGTCTGGGCCTGGCGATGGTTGCACAACTGGTTCCTCAGCGTCTGATGGGCTTCATCATGGGTAGCTGGTTCCTGACCACTGCGGGTGCCGCCATCATCGCAGGTAAAATTGCAAACCTGATGGCCGTGCCGGATAACGTGACTGACCCACTGGTCTCTCTGAACGTCTACGGTACCGTGTTCATGCAGATTGGTATTGCTACTGCGGTTATCGCGGTTCTGATGATGTTGACTGCGCCGAAGCTGAATCGCATGACTCAGGACGACGACAAGACGGCGAAAGCGACCGAAACCGCTACCGCATAATGTCACTGAGAAACGACTGAACAGAAGCCGCTAATGTATTAGCGGCTTTTTTTTTACCCGTTCGCGCACTAACATAGCTGAAACCTCAGCAAAAAGGAGTTACCGATGAAACTGTTCTACAAACCGGGCGCGTGCTCTCTTGCTTCCCACATTACCCTGCGCGAGAGCGGCAAAGATTTCACGCTGGATGGCGTTGACCTGATGAAAAAACGCCTGGAAAACGGCGATGATTTTTTTGCTATTAACCCGAAGGGACAAGTTCCGGCTCTGCTGCTGGATGACGGTACCCTGCTGACCGAAGGCGTGGCGATTATGCAGTTCCTCGCCGATAGTGTGCCCGACAGGCAATTGCTGGCACCGGTAAGCACGGTTTCTCGCTACAAAACGCTGGAGTGGATGAACTACATTGCGACCGAGCTGCACAAAGGCTTTACGCCGCTGTTCCGTCCGGAGACGCCGGAAGAGTACAAACCGACCGTACGTGCTCAACTGGAGAAAAAACTGCAGTACGTTAACGCATCGCTGAAAGACGATCAGTGGATTGGGGGCGCGCGTTTTACGATTGCCGATGCCTATCTGTTCACCGTGCTGCGCTGGGCGCGGGCCATTAAGCTCAACATGGACGGGCTGGACCACATTGCATCGTACATGGATCGCGTAGCCGCGCGTCCTGCGGTGGCTGCAGCGCTTAAAGCAGAAGGGTTGAACTGACCGGCGCACTGTATGGCCGGGTGGCGCTGTCGCTACCCGGCCGACAGGAACGTGAACCGTTATAACCGGGTCGCGCTGAAGTAATGCTCCGGTTTCTCGATACGATCCTGTGCCGCGACCACCTGCAGTTCATACTCCTGCATCTCTTTCGTCGCCTTCATGATTTCGTATACTGCAGCAGTTACATGCTCAAGCGCATCCCGCAGCGTGGCCCCCTGAAGTAATTTCACCAGCAGCAAACCGCTTGTCACATCACCGACACCCACCGGCTGACGCATGCCGAAGTCCACCAGCGGACGGCTGATATGCCAGGCTTCGTCTTTCGTCACCAGCAGCATCTCAAAACGGTCCCTGCTCAGCCCTGCGCGCGCGAGATGTTTCACCAGGACAATCTCCGGCCCTTGGGCTATTAACTCGCGAGAAGCGCTTACCGCCTCTTCTACGCTATTCACCGGATGCTCGCAGAGAATTTCCAGCTCAATCAGGTTCGGCGCAATAATATCACTGGCCGGCAGCGCGTGACGCACATGGAATTCAGCCACGCCGGGGGCCACGATACAGCCTTTCTCCGGATGCCCCATAACAGGATCACAAAAGTATTTCGCCGCCGGGTTTGCCGCTTTCACCTGGCGGACAATGCCCAGGATATGCTCTCCCTGCTCTGCCGAACCGAGATATCCGCTCAGTATCGCATCACAGCGTTTTAGCTGATCGATATTGGCAATGCCCTGCACAATGTCGGTGAGGTGCGAAGGCGGCATCACGCAGCCGGTCCATTGACCGTATTGTGTATGGTTTGAGAACTGCACGGTATTGAGGGGCCAGACGTTGGCACCGAGGCGGCGCATCGGAAATTCCGCGGCGCTGTTGCCAGCATGCCCAAAGACCACGTGGGACTGAATGGCGAGGATGTTCTTCATTTTTACTTACCAAACCCTGAAAAAACAAAAGGGGCGTGGTTTCCCACGCCCCTGGATACTTTTAATTATTTCCAGCAGACCAGACAGTAGTTTTTCTTACCGCGACGCAGAAGCGTGTAGCGGCCATACAGACGATCGCTGTCAGCAAAGGTGTATTCCGGGTCGGCCTGTTTTTCACCGTTAATGGTGATAGCGTTCGAGGCGATGGTTTTACGCGCCTGACCGCGGGATGGCTGCAGCTCGGAGTCCACCAGCGCCTGCATCAGGTCGGCACCTTTTTCCATCTCAACCATCGGCACGCCATCCTGCGCCAGCTGTTCGAAGTCCGCTTCGCTCAGATCGCTCAGCGTCCCGTTGAACAGGCTTGCAGTAATACGTTTTGCCGCGGCCAGACCTTCTTCACCGTGAACCAGTTTGGTCACTTCATCAGCCAGTACGTACTGAGCGCGTGGCGCTTTACCGCTGGTTTTGTCTTCTTCTTCCAGAGCGTTGATCGCCTCAATGTCCATAAAGGTGAAGAACTTCAGGAAGCGATAAACATCGGCATCCGCCGTGTTAATCCAGAACTGGTAGAATTTGTACGGGCTGGTTTTCTTCGGATCAAGCCATACCGCGCCGCCTTCGGTTTTGCCAAATTTGGTGCCGTCGGCTTTGGTGATCAGTGGAACGGTCAGACCGAAGACCTGGTTCTGGTGCAGACGACGCGTCAGATCGATACCCGACGTGATGTTGCCCCACTGGTCAGAGCCGCCAATCTGCAGGCAGACGCCGTGCAGTTTATTCAGGCAGGCAAAGTCATAACCCTGCAGCAGGTTGTAGGAGAACTCGGTAAAGGAGATGCCCTGGTCGTCACGGTTTAGACGCTGCTTCACCGCTTCTTTGTTAATCATCTGGTTAACAGAGAAGTGTTTGCCAATGTCGCGCAGGAAGGTCAGCACGTTCATGCCGCCAAACCAGTCATAGTTGTTGGCCGCAATCGCAGAGTTGTCACCGCAGTTAAAGTCGAGGAAAGGCGCAACCTGTTTGCGGATCTTATCCACCCACTCCTGCACGGTGTCTTCGGTGTTCAGTTTACGCTCGGCAGCTTTAAAGCTTGGGTCGCCAATCAGACCGGTCGCGCCGCCAACCAGTGCGACAGGCTTGTGGCCCGCCATCTGGAAGCGTTTCAGGCATAACAATGGAACAAGATGCCCCAAATGCAAGCTGTCAGCGGTAGGATCGAAGCCGCAATAGAGCGCGATCGGGCCTTGCGCCAGTCGCTCTGCTAACGCTTCCTCGTCCGTCACCTGAGCCACAAGGCCCCGCTCTTGCAATTGTTTAATCAAGTTACTGCTTGCCATCAAATTCTCCATGTATAAACGACTGCACCTTTGCCGGTACACGACTTTTCGCCTGATGCGAAAGGTACATAGAATAAAGCGCAAGCGCGGCCTGCGCTAGCGCTTAAATCAACAAATTTCGGCGATTACGGTGCCAGCCTGTCGATTTTCCAGCCGCCATTTTCACGCTGGTATAAAAAGCGGTCATGCAGACGGTGTTCGCCGCCCTGCCAGAATTCCATCTGCTCGATCGGAATGCGGAAGCCCCCCCAGAAACTGGGCAACGGAACTTCGCCCTGCTGGAATTTCTGCTTCAGTTCGAGGAATTTGCTTTCAAGCACGCCACGCGCCGAAATACGGCTGGACTGTTTTGAGACCCAGGCGCCAATCTGGCTGTCACGCGGGCGGCTGTGGAAATACTTCACCACTTCCAGCGTGGAGAGACGCTCTGCTTTGCCGGTGACCATCACCTGACGCTCCAGCATATGCCACGGGAACAGCAGGCTGATACGAGGATTGTTTTCTAAATGGTGTGCCTTACGACTGCCCAGGTTGGTGTAAAACACCAGGCCTTTCTCGTCATAATGTTTGAGCAGGACGATACGCTGATACGGTTGACCGTTTTCATCTACCGTTGCGACAACCATTGCCGTTGGGTCGGCGAGTTTCGCTTCGCAGGCCTGTTTCAGCCAGCGTTCAAAAAGCACGAGGGGTTCGGCGGGAAGATCCTGGCGACGCAGGCCGCCTTTGGTGTATTCACGGCGCAGATGCGCAATTTGCTGCAGTTCGTCGTTATCTGACATGGCGTTAGCTGACATTGACATTGGGTGGCGCTATTGTGCGCCGCCCCTGTAAAAATCTCAACGCTTCGGATTTTCGAGCTGGCAATTGTTCAGCACAATACGGTCGCGTTTGTAGACGGTGGCACTGTCGCCTTTCGACCAGAAGACATAAATCCCGTCCGTGTAGCGTGCGCCGGAGGCAGAAATGCCCTGCTTGAGGGTGAGCAATTTGTTGTCGTAGACAAAACTGGCTTCCTGACGCGGATTGTTCAGCTTAACGGTCAGCGGTTTTTCATCACAGCGATACTCCAGGGTATCGGTCTGCATGCGATCAAGGAACTGGTTGTAGACGCTGCATCCTGACAGCAATAAAGGCGCGGCAATAAGAAGAAGTTTTTTCATGGGCGTATTCCGAAGACTTTCCTGGTCCTGGAGGGCATGGCTGCCCTCCTGTTTCATTCCATTCTAACGACCACACGCCGCGCTGAATTTCAGTTAACTCTGATTATGACGCGGATTCGCCGGGAAAATGGCCCCGAGGACGCTGGCCTCACGTGCGCCAGTCACCGACGGCAAATTGCCCGGAAGCCCGGCAATGGTGCGCCAGGCAAGCCAGGCAAAGGCCAGCGCTTCCATATCATCGCCGCTGATGCCGGCTTCATCGGTGGTCGTCACCTCGGTACCCGGCAATAACCCGGCAAGACGTGCCATCACCAACGGGTTACGGCTGCCGCCGCCGCACACCAGCAGGCGTTCGCATCCACCGCTGAGAAGAACCTGTTCCGATATCGAAACCGCCGTTAACTCGGCGAGCGTCGCCTGGACATCCTGCGGTGCAAGCGCCGGGAACTGCGCCAGCTGACGTTCGAGCCAGCCATAGTTGAAATATTCGCGCCCCGTGCTTTTGGGCGCCGGTAAAGCGAAGTACGGATCGCTTAGCATGGACTGCAACAGCGGGATGATCACTTTGCCTTCGCTGGCCCACTGCGCGTCTTTATCATACGCCTGACCACGCTGACGCCAGATCCAGGCATCCATCAGCATGTTACCCGGGCCGGTGTCATAGCCGCGTACGGGTTGATCCGGGATAAGCAGAGACAGGTTGGCGATACCGCCAATGTTCAGCACCATTCGGCGCTCTGTCGGATGGGTCAACAATGCCTGATGAAAAGCGGGCACCAGTGGCGCACCCTGCCCGCCAAGCGCAATATCGCGACGCCGAAAATCACCGACTACGGTCACGCCCGTCTTCGCCACAATCTGGTTGTTGTCGCCGATTTGCAGGGTATGCGGTGCATCGCCGACCGGCTCATGCCAGACCGTTTGTCCGTGACAGCCGATGGCGACGACATCCTGCGGGCGAAGCTTTTCTTTATGCATCAGGGCCAGTACCGCATCGGCAAACAGCGCCCCCAGCCGCACATCAAGCTGACCAAGCTGAGAAAGCGTCAGTTGCTGCCCCTGACAGACACTGAGAATGTCCTCTTTCAGCGCCAGGGGGATAGGCCAGGTCAGGCTCGCCTGCTGTGCCACCATGTTTTCATCAATAGCGGCCAGAACGACGTCTACGCCATCCAGACTGGTACCCGACATCACACCAATGTAGCGACCCGATTTCATGCGCTTTCCTTACGTTGCGTGGGCTAATGCTCTCCACTCAACCATAAACAGCGCCGGTTTGCTATCCGGCGATAATATTTTTTAACAATCTCAGACAGGTAACCTGCCGGGTGCCCGTTTATGTCTCGTTAAGTTAAATTCAAGTACAATTTTCTTATTGTTAGTGCAAAGATATGAACTATGGCCCCTTATGCCATATAATTTAGCCATAACGGATGCCCGCCATCGGGCGTTTTTGGTGAACAGGAGATTCAAATGATTTTACGTGTACTGGGCGTTTCGCTGATCGGTTTAACCCTTGCAGGCTGTGTGAATGACAGTTCACTTTCTGGCGACGTGTACAGCGCTTCTGAAGCCAAACAGGTTCAGAGCGTCACTTACGGTACCGTTGTTAACGCACGCCCTGTACAAATTCAGGGTGGCGATGACAGCAACGTGATGGGTGCCATCGGCGGTGCTGTGCTGGGTGGCTTCCTCGGTAATACCGTAGGCGGTGGCACGGGCCGTTCGCTGGCCACGGCAGCAGGTGCCGTTGCGGGTGGTGTTGCAGGCCAGGGCGTTCAGGGTGCAATGAACAAAAGCCAGGGCGTAGAACTGGAAATCCGTAAAGATGACGGCAGCACCATCATGGTAGTACAGAAACAAGGTAATACCCGTTTCTCTGCCGGCCAGCGCGTTGTTCTGGCGAGCAACGGAAGCCAGGTCACCGTTTCTCCACGCTAATTCAAACTGGATGTGGTCATCAGACCACATCCATTTAGCATATCCATTTAGCAAATCCAGTAAACAAATCTGTTTACATATAATATAATAATCAGCAATATATTTACAAAAAACATTCCCGCCATGAATCATTAAGCGCGGTATATCTTGTTCCTGCGCAAAGTATTTACTCTCCACGCCTGTTACTCTCTTTCTTACTTTACATTTTTTAATTTTATTATTCCGTCAAATCCCTATGCTTGCACTACAACGATATTTTAAGAACCCTTATATTACATTCTGTTTTGGATGCATCGTCGTCGTTGGAATATTACAAGGTCTCTTTGTAAAACTGGTTGAATTAGTCCCTTCATTCTCACCGCTGCTATTCCCGACACTTACCATATTTTTGCTGGTATTCCACCTGTTTATTGCCTGCTTCATGGTCATGAAATACTGGTGTGACAGACGGCGGTTGTACCTTATCGCCCTCGCCTCGGCCTTCGCCGGTTCGACGATGCTGATGGCCGGTACCCTGTCCAGCTTCCCGTCATGGCTGGATCTCTATCAGTTCAATGTTGTCGACTATAACGACGCCATGATCTTCTTTATGTTCCGTCATATTCTTATGGCGGTGCTGATAATAGTCTCAGCCTTGCTCTATTCTATTCGGGATTATCCCCTTTCACGCCCCGCGCATATTGCCGTGGTTATCGGTACAATGCTGTTTACGGTTTCTATGGTCGCCCTGGCCTGGTTCTGCTCCAGCCACTCGGCACTGATAACGCTGGATCTGGTGGATAATGAAACCCGGCAATTTATGGTTCTCTGGAGCCAGGTCATAAATATCTTTTTGATTCTTCTCTGGGTTGTGGCGTTAGCAACGTTAATGACGATTACCCGGGTGCGGAATCTTTTTTGGGTTGGCGGTAATTTCTTATGTGTTTGTTATGTCCTGACGCTCTCATTACTGTTAGCCGGCGGGCATGCTGAGGACACGTCCTGGTATCACGCTCGCTTATTCGAAACCGTGGCGACGCTGATGATTATTTTTGTCCTGCTGTACGACGTCTTTAACCTCTATCGCGACTCGCACATAAAGTATCAGCAGTCTTATCAGAACTCGATCCGCGACCCGCTGACGCGCCTCTACAACCGCAGTTATTTTTACGACGCCTTAAATCAGGCACTCAGCATCAGCAAAGCCAACCACCCTGTGTCGGTTATCGTCAGCGACCTCGACCGTTTTAAGCGCATCAACGACTGCTACGGCCATCTGCAGGGAGACAAAGTATTGCAGTTTGTCGCCAACCTGCTGATGGATTCCGTCCGCCCGCAGGACATCGCGGCACGTATTGGTGGGGAAGAATTTGTCCTGATGCTGACCAATACTTCGTCGGAAGCAGCGTACCAGGTGGCTGAACGCATACGGCTAAAGCTGAGCAGTTTTGATAAGGTCAGCAGCGGAGGTCAGTTACCTGAATCCATCACGATTAGCATGGGGGTGTTTACCGCCACCTCTCCGACGACGACCGCTGAAGCGTGCGTGGAGAATGCTGACAAGGCGATGTATGAAGCGAAAGAGACCGGACGTAACCGTGTCGTTGTGTCGAGGTAAAAAAAGGCCTTGCTGCTGCAAGGCCTTGTGATGGTCTCAGTCGCGTGACTGCAGCTCATGGATGTTCTGCTCAAGGCGCCCAATGAGGCTGATGAGCAGTTCAAGCTCTGCGGGTGAAACCCCGGAAAGGATTTCGCCGCGCGTTTTGGTGATAACGGCTTCCATTTCAGTAATGATAGGTGCCGCTTTCTCAGTGAGCTTAATCCGCTTAGCGCGACGATCGCTGGCGCAGGTTTGCCGGGAGATGAGTCCTTTCTCTTCCAGTTGGTCAAGCGTACGTACCAGTGACGGTTGCTCAATGCCGATCGCTTTTGCCAGTTGAATTTGTGACTGGTCGGGTGGCAGCTGATGAATGTTATGCAGCGTGACCCAGTGCGTCTGTGTCAATTCCAGAGGTTTCAGGCGATGGTCAATCAGAGCACGCCAGACGCGTACCAACCTTGCCAGATCAGAACCTAATGGCGATTCCAATTTCATCTCCTTATAATTAGCTTGCTAAGTTATTATACTGATTTTAGAATAGTGTGCAGCATTTGTATTGGCAAAACAAATGCAATACTGCATTCATCGAACTTAAAAGGATGACTTACACTGAATTGTGATGTTCCATCAGATTAAGACTCGCCCTCGCGGCATTTTGTTCACTGCAAAGGATCTCTGCCCGTGACGTTTTTTCAAAGCTCCGTGGGACTCCCCCTTCAGGACCTGATTTTCGGTGCGTCAGTCTACTTTCCGCCCTTGTTTAAGGCCGTCCTGGTCGGCTTTATGATTTGGCTCATAGCCCATCGCCTGCTTCGCGACTGGATGTACTCCGGCGAGATTTGGCACCCCATGTTAATGGACCTCTCCCTGTTTGCCCTTTCCGTATGCCTGGGCCTTGCTGTCTTGATTGTGTGGTGAATATGCCCCTGAAAACGCTGAAGTACTTTTCCACGCTGATTGTTCTTGCCCTGGCCCTGGTTGCCGGGTGGTGGCTCTGGAATTTTTATATGCAGTCACCCTGGACACGTGACGGCAAAGTGCGGGCTGAACAGGTCAGCATTACCCCACAGGTATCGGGCAGCATTACGACGCTTGTTGTGAAAGATAACCAGTACGTTAAAAAGGGTGACGTGTTATTCCGTATCGACGACACCCCCTATCATATTGCGATCCTTAACGCCCAGGCACAGCTGGCGAAGGCCCAGTCTGATTTAGCAAAAGCCAATAACGAAGCCAATCGCCGCCGGCATTTGTCGCGCAATTATATTTCCGCAGAAGATTTAGATACTGCCAATATCAACGTTAAGGCCATGCAGGCGAGCGTGAACGTCGCGGAGGCTACGCTCAAACAGGCGCAGTGGGAGCTGACACAAACCGTTATTACCGCGCCAGTCGATGGATGGATCACCAACCTGTCAGCCCGCGTGGGGAATTATGCCACCGCCGGGCAACCCGTTTTCGCCCTTGTCGACAGCCACTCGTTCTATGTGGTGGGTTATTTTGAAGAGACCAAGCTTCGCCATATTCGCGAAGGGTCTCCCGCTACCATTACGCTTTACAGCGGCTCGCAAAAGTTACAGGGTCACGTCTCCAGCATTGGCCGCGCCATTTACGATCAGAGTGTTGAAATGGATTCAGGCCTGGTACCGGACATCAAACCGAACGTGCCGTGGGTGCGTCTGGCCCAGCGCGTACCGGTTCGTGTGGAGTTTGACCGTTTACCGCAGGACATGACGCTGGTCTCCGGCACAACCTGCACTGTCGCCATCGGGACCCGTTGATGAACCTGCAGGCCCTCTCCTGGCGAAATACGCCGTGGATGAAAGCGACACGTCCGCAGTGGCGCTATGCGCTGCGTAATGGCATTGCGATGTGTCTGGCGCTGACTGTTGCCTATTACCTCAACCTTGATCAGCCCTACTGGGCAATGACCTCTGCCGCGGTGGTGAGTTTCCCCACCGTCGGCGGGGTGATCAGCAAGAGTCTTGGACGTATTGCCGGCAGCCTGTTGGGTGCCACTGCAGCGTTAATCATTGCAGGTCATACGCTGAACGATCCGTGGCTTTTTTTGTTGAGCATGGCGATATGGCTGGGCTTTTGTACCTGGGCCTGCGCGCACTTTACGAATAACGTTGCCTATGCCTTCCAACTGGCCGGCTATACCGCCGCCATTATCGCCTTTCCGGTGGTGAATGTGCTCGATACCACCGAGCTGTGGGACATCGCTCAGGCGCGCGTCTGCGAAGTGATTGTCGGTATTCTGAGCGGCGGTTTCATGATGATGATACTGCCGAGCACCTCCGATGGCACCGCGCTTATTACCGCCCTGAAGACCATGCATACCCGTTTACTGGAGCACGCAAGCCTGCTCTGGCAACCGGATACCAACGACGACATCCGTCTTGCGCACGAAAAGGTGATCGGCCAGATCCTGACCATGAATCTGTTACGCATTCAGGCCTTCTGGAGCCACTATCGCTTTCGTCGTCAGAACACCCTGCTGAACTATCTGTTGCATCAGCAGCTGCGTATGACCAGTTCAATCTCCAGCCTGCGCCGGATGCTGCTCAACTGGCCCACGCCCCCTGCACATACGCGCGCCGTAATTGAAACGCTGCTCGCGGCGCTTGCACGCCCGGATGCCGACATCTACACCGTCGCGAAGATTATCGCCCCGCTCGCGCCAGTAGATGAGTACGATTACCGTCACCGCGCCTTCTGGCAGCGTCTCAACTATTTTTGCCGGTTGTATCTGCGCAGCAGCCGCTGGATTAACGCCGTGGAAAATGCCACCCCGGTCACCGAGTTCGCTGTCCCCGGTAGCCCGGCGCTGGCACGACACACAGACTCGATGGAGGCACTGTGGAGCGGTTTTCGTACCTTTTGCGCGCTCACGCTGGTTGGCGCGTGGAGTATCACCACCCAGTGGGAGTCAGGCCCTGCGGCCCTGACGCTTGCTGCTATCAGCTGCGTGCTGTACTCCGTCGCCGCGTCACCGTTCAACTCCCTCACGCTGCTGCTGCGCACCCTGGTGCTGCTCTCGCTGTTTAGTTTTGCCGTGAAGTTTGGGTTGATGGTGCAGATAAGCGACCTGTGGCAGTTCCTTCTGTTCCTGTTCCCGCTGTTAACCACCATGCAGCTGCTAAAGCTGCAAATGCCCAAACTCGCGGGGCTGTGGGGACAGCTGATTGTATTTATGGGCTCGTTTATCTCCGTCACTAACCCGCCGGTTTATGACTACGCCGATTTTCTCAATGACAATCTGGCGAAGATCCTTGGCGTTGGGCTGGCGTGGCTGGCATTTGCGGTGTTACGTCCGGGTTCAGATGCGCGCAAGAGTCGCCGGCATATCCGCGAGTTACGCAGAGGTTTTGTCGACCAGTTGAGTCGAAAACCGCATTTACATGAAAGTGAGTATGAATCGCTGGTCTATCACTATGTCAGCCAGCTCAATAACAGCCAGGACTCCCTTTCGCGCCGCTGGCTGTTGCGCTGGGGCGTGGTGCTGTTGAACTGCTCTCACGTGGTCTGGCAACTTAGGGCATGGGAAACACGGTCCGACCCGCTGTCGCAGGTTCGTGATGTCTGCATCACCCTGCTACGCGATGTCATGAGCGAACGCGGTGTCCAGCAGCGTCCACTGGAAACCACGCTTGCTGAACTTCAGCGAATTTGCGATACCCTTGCGCACCACCACTCGCCTGCAGCACGAGATTTAGCCTCGATAATCTGGCGCCTGCACTGCTCACTGTCGCAGCTGGAACAGGCACCGGCTCCGGGTACAATTGGGGATCACATCACCCCGCAGGCATAGCGAGCCCCGCCACCGCCAAGCGGTTTTGGCTGATCGGACATATTGTCGCCGCCGACATGGATCATCAGCGCCTTGCCTTTCACTTCATCCAGCTTTTTCAGCCGCGGCGCGACGACGGGATCCGTGGCTTTGCCGTCGTTATTCACCACCAGCACCGGCAAATCGCCCAGATGTCCCATACCGTCAGGACCTTCATGCTTACCGGTATGTTGTGGGTCGAGGTGGCCGCCTGCCGCCTCCGCAGCCGAGGCTTTACCCTCTTTTAATGCGGGCTGACAGCTACCGTGAGCATGGACATGGAAACCATGTTCGCCAGGAGGAAGGGCTTTGAGATTGGGCGCGAATTCCAGTCCCTTGTCGGTTTCAGTGATTTTCACCGTGCCGATGGACTGACCTACACCCTGAGAGGTGACGAGATTCATTTCCACTTCATCACTGGCCGCCTGCGCACCTGCACAGACCACCAGCGTGACGAGAGCCAGAGTAAAACGCTTCATATGACCTCCACGGGTTGTTTTTTGCCCCTTAAGTTTATACCAGGGGCAAAGATTTCACCGGAAAGTCACGTTTTACCGGTTACGGGACGTCGTAACCCAGCGCCGCTTTGCGGATGCGGAACCACTGCTGACGGGTCATCTGCAACTCTTCCGCGGCAATGGCGGCGCGTACGCGTTCAATTTTGCCCGAGCCAATGATTGGCAGTGGTTTTGACGGCAAACGCAGGATCCACGCGTACACCACCTGTTCGATGCTCCTGGCATTCAGTTCGCGGGCAATGGTCTCAAGCTCAGTGCGCAGCGGCTGGAATTCATCATCATTAAACAGGCGTCCACCGCCCAGACACGACCACGCCATCGGACGGATACGCAACTGCTGGAGCTGATCGAGCGTGCCATCCAGCAGCAGCGGCTGATGAACCGGAGAAATTTCAACCTGGTTGGTGGCCAGGGTAAACGGCAGACGAGACTGCAGCAGCGCAAACTGTGCAGGGGTAAAGTTTGATACGCCGAAATGACGCACTTTGCCGCTTTGATGCAGATTCAGAAACGCTTCGGCCACCTCATCGGCATCCATCAACGGATCGGGGCGGTGGATCAGTAGCAGATCGATATGATCGGTCGCCAGGTTAACCAGCGACTGTTCGGCGCTCTTAATGATGTGCGCGCTGTCGGTAATGTAATGGCCGAGGGCATGCTCCGGTTTTGCCGTCGTGGCAATCCCGCATTTGGTGACGATCTCCATGCGTTCGCGTAACGCAGGAACCAGTTTGAGTGCCTCGCCGAACGCGGCTTCACACTGATAGCCGCCGTAAATATCAGCGTGATCGACCGTGGTGATCCCTAAGTCGAGATGCTCTTCAATAAAGCTTGCCAGCTGGAGGGGGGACATATTCCAGTCCATAAGGCGCCAGTAGCCCATCACAAAGCGGGAGAATTCTGGCCCCTGGGGGGCAAGGGTAATTCGCTGAACCATAACATTTTCCTCAAGGACGTGATGTCATGAGTATACGCAATTACCGTGTTAAAACAGTGAAGGTTGCTGGGGTTCTTCGGTGTCACCGGCTTTGTTTGCGCGTATTTTGCGCAGAAGTCGCTGTCGACAGAGACGGAGCACCTCCTGTTTCTGCGTGTCGCTGAAGTGTTGCCAGTTAAAACGCTCATCGCGCGTGCGCATGCAGCCACGGCAATATCCGCGTTCATCCACCTGACAAATACCCCGGCACGGGCTCTGGATGGGGAAAAACTCCAGTTGCTCTGCCACACTCACCTCCCGATAACGACTATCACCTACAGTGAAGACGCTAAACGTCCCGCGTGCAAGGGCTTTACCACAGTTTTGTGGCATTAAGGTTTCACTAATCTTCGTTCTCTATACTCGCCCCATCATTAAAATTGCAGGTTTTCTGATCGATGTGGCTAATCAAAAAGTTACAATGTAACGATATAAAATTTACTCTGGGCTGTGCACTTTTCTTTACCGTATTAAACGCGCTGTTTATTCAGCGTAGCTGGGCAATTATCGCGCCCGCGCATATCCATGACGTCCTCTTTGCCGCGTCCGTTCCACTGGTGCTGTTTTGCGGCTGGGTCATTGTTTTTAGTCTGCTTAATATCCCGTTTATCCGTAAGCCGCTGCTGATTGTCTTGACCGTCGGATGCGCCGCCGCGACCTACTTTATGTATACCTACGGCGCGGTTATCGATCAGAACATGATTGTTAACGTGTTCGAAACCAACTCTCAGGAAGCCACCGCCCTGGTGACGCCGCAGATGATCCTGTGGATTGTCGTTGCCGGTCTTGTTCCGTCCGTGGTGCTGGCCATGATCCGCATTCGCACCGGGAAATGGTGGTACGCCCTGCTGACCCGTTTTGCCGCAATGCTCGGCGCCCTGCTGGTTATCATCCTCATCGCCGCCCTGTTTTATAAAGACTACGCGTCGCTGTTTCGCAATAACAAAAGCATCGTCAAAATGGTGACCCCCGCAAACTATGTCAGCGCGATGGTCAAATACAGCAAAATGCGCTGGTTTGCAGGCGATCAAACGCTGGTCCGAATCGGTGAAGATGCCCATAAAGGGCCGCTGATTGCAGGCCAACAAAAGAAAACCGTTCTGGTGCTGGTCATCGGTGAAGCGTCACGCGCCGCGAACTACTCGTTGAATGGCTACGGGCGTGAAACAAACCCCGAGCTGAAAAAGCAGGATGTGATTAACTTCCCGCAGGCCTCCTCCTGCGGCACCGAAACAGCCGTCTCCGTGCCCTGCATGTTCTCCGGTATGACACGCAGTAAATACGATGCCGATCTGGCCCATCACCAGGAAGGGTTGCTGGATGTGCTCGCCCATGCGGGGATCAATATGCTGTGGCGTGACAATGATGGCGGTTGTAAAGGCGCCTGCGATCGCGTTCCCCATACCGACATGACCCAGTGGAAACTCGATCAGTTCTGCAAAGACAACTCCTGCATTGACGATGTGAACTTCACCCGTCTGGACAATGTTCTGGATGGCCTGAAGCAAGACTCCGTACTGGTCATCCACCTGATGGGCAGCCACGGCCCGGCATACTATCGCCGTTATCCGGATAATTTCCGCAAATTTACGCCAACCTGCGATACCAATGAAATTCAGGATTGCGATCACCAGGCGCTGATGAATACCTATGACAACACCATCCTGTATACCGACAGCATGGTCAGCAAAACCATCGATGCCCTGAAAGCGCGTCAGGCGAGCATGAATACCGCCCTGATTTACCTTTCGGATCACGGGGAATCGCTGGGCGAAAGCGGGATTTATCTGCACGGCACGCCGTATCTGCTGGCACCAGAGCAACAAACGCACATTCCGTTTATGTTCTGGTTATCACCAGACTATGCGAAAAATTTCGGCGTCAACGCGCAGTGTTTACGTGACCATGCAGCAAAAAATGCGGTTTCGCAGGACAATTTGTTCTCTACCGTATTGGGTATGATGGACATTAAATCAAAGGTTTATCAACAGCAGCTGGATATTCTGCACGCATGTCGCCACTGAACACGCTTGCAATAGACCGAACGGTCTATTAGAGTGCGGCCATGAGCAGAAATACAGAACACGATACCCGAGAACATTTACTGGCGACCGGCGAGCGACTTTGCATGCATCGCGGGTTCACCGGTATGGGGTTGAGCGAGTTATTAAAAACCGCTGAGGTACCGAAGGGGTCGTTTTATCACTACTTCCGGTCCAAAGAGGCGTTTGGCGTGGCAATGCTGGAGCGGCACTATGCCAGCTACCATCAGCGCCTGGCAGCGCACTTTGCCACGGGCGAAGGTAATTATCGCGATCGTGTTCTGCACTTCTATCAGGAAACGCTGAACCAGTTCTGTCAGCAGGGCATCATCAGCGGTTGCCTGACGGTAAAACTTTCTGCCGAAGTGTGCGATCTTTCAGAAGATATGCGCACAGCAATGGATAAAGGGGCCCGCGGGGTTATCGCCCTCATGGCACAGGCGCTGGAGAAAGGCCGCGATGAAAAAACGCTGACTTTTCCCGGCGAACCTTTAACCCAGGCGCAGGTTTTATACGCCCTCTGGTTAGGCGCGAACCTGCAGGCCAAGATTTCACGCAGTGCGGTGCCGCTTGAAAGCGCACTGGCACATGTAAAAAGCAGCATTGCTACGCCTCGCGTATAGCAGGCGTTTTTATTTACGTAATTACTAGACGACTGGTCTACTCAGGAGCCTTTATGTCCGCTGAAAAATTATTTACCCCCTTGAAAGTGGGTGCCGTTACCGCGCCAAACCGTGTGTTCATGGCCCCGCTTACCCGTCTGCGCAGCATTGAGCCGGGTGATATCCCTACCCCGTTGATGGGTGAATATTACCGTCAGCGCGCAAGCTCTGGCCTGATCATCACCGAGGCCACTCAGATTTCTGCTCAGGCTAAGGGTTACGCTGGCGCACCAGGTCTGCACAGCCCGGAACAGATTGCCGCGTGGAAAAAAATCACGGCTGGCGTTCACGCTGAAGAGGGTCGTATTGCCGTCCAGCTGTGGCATACCGGTCGTATCTCTCACAGCAGCATCCAGCCTGGCGGTCAGGCACCGGTTTCCGCCTCTGCCCTGAGCGCGAACACCCGCACCTCTCTGCGTGATGAAAACGGCAATGCGATCCGCGTTGATACGTCTATGCCGCGCGCTCTTGAACTGGACGAGATCCCGGGGATTGTTAACGATTTCCGCCAGGCCGTGGCGAATGCGCGTGAAGCCGGCTTCGACCTGGTTGAACTGCACTCCGCGCATGGCTATCTGCTGCACCAGTTCCTGTCACCGTCCTCTAACCATCGTACCGACCAGTACGGCGGCAGCGTTGAAAACCGTGCGCGCCTGGTGCTGGAAGTGGTGGATGCCGTATGTCAGGAGTGGAGCCCGGATCGCATTGGTATCCGCGTTTCCCCGATTGGTTCTTTCCAGAACGTTGATAACGGCCCGGACGAAGAAGCGGATGCCCTTTATCTGATTGAAGAGCTGGCAAAACGGGGTATCGCGTATCTGCATATGTCCGAGCCAGACTGGGCCGGTGGTCAGCCTTACACTGAAGCCTTCCGTCAGAAAGTACGCGAACGCTTCCACGGTGTGATCATCGGTGCAGGTGCATATACCCCTGAGAAAGCTGAAGATCTGATTAGCAAAGGTTTGATCGACGCCGTTGCATTTGGTCGCGATTTTATCGCTAACCCTGATCTGGTCGCCCGTCTGCAGCAGAAAGCCGCGCTGAACCCTCAGCGTCCGGAAAGCTTCTACGGCGGCGGCGCTGAAGGTTATACCGACTACCCTACCCTGTAATCTCTTCATTGCTCATTGATAGCGGCGACCTTTCGCCGCTATACTAAAACATCGTTTCTGTTCAAATAGATATTCTATTCCATTGGTTAATGAGGAAATTATGCGCCTACTTCACACCATGCTGCGCGTTGGCGATCTGCAACGTTCTGTCGATTTCTACACTAACGTACTGGGTATGAAACTGCTGCGCACCAGCGAAAACCCGGAATATAAATACTCGCTGGCGTTTGTGGGTTACGGCCCGGAAACGGACGAAGCGGTCATCGAATTGACCTACAACTGGGGCGTGGACAGCTATGAACTGGGCACCGCTTATGGTCATATCGCGCTGGAAGTGGACAACGCAGCCGAAGCCTGTGAACGTATTCGCAGCAACGGCGGTAACGTGACGCGCGAAGCTGGCCCGGTCAAAGGCGGCACCACCGTGATCGCGTTTGTTGAAGATCCGGACGGCTACAAAATCGAGCTGATTGAAGCCAAAGACGCTGGTCGCGGTCTGGGCAACTGATCCCGCAGGGCGCAACATGCGCCCGTACTTTTACTGCATCCCCATCCAAAATTTGCCATAATGCGCACTGCTTTTTTCCCCATGTAAGAGACCCTGATGTCCGATAACGCTCAATTTAGCGGTCTGTGCGACCGTTTTCGTGGTTTTTATCCTGTTGTGATCGATGTTGAAACAGCCGGATTTAACGCTAAAACCGATGCGCTGCTTGAAATTGCCGCCATCACGCTGAAGATGGATGAACAGGGATGGCTTACACCGGACACCACGCTGCATTTCCACGTTGAACCGTTTGAAGGGGCCAACTTACAGCCCGAGGCGCTGGCCTTTAACGGCATCGATCCGCATAACCCGCTGCGTGGTGCGGTAAGTGAATATGACGCGCTGCACGCCATTTTTAAAATGGTGCGTAAAGGCATGAAAGAGAGCAACTGCAGCCGCGCCATTATGGTGGCGCATAACGCCACGTTCGATCACACCTTTACGATGGCCGCAGCCGAGCGCGCGTCGCTCAAGCGTAACCCTTTCCACCCGTTTGTGACCTTCGATACCGCGGCACTGAGCGGTCTGGCGTTGGGACAAACGGTATTATCAAAGGCCTGTATTACGGCAGGCATTGAGTTTGACGGTACGCAGGCGCATTCCGCACTTTATGACACCGAGCGGACGGCGGAGCTGTTTTGCGAAATTGTGAACCGCTGGAAGCGTCTGGGTGGCTGGCCGCTGCCGATGGGTGACAATGAAGAATAAAAAAAAGCGACCTCATGAGGTCGCTTTTTTGTCTTCGCAGATAACTTACTCCGCGTCTGGCTCTTCCGTTTTGTACTTCGCAGCCGTTTCTTTGATCAGCTGCTGCAGTTCGCCGCGCTGATACATTTCGATCAGGATATCGCAACCGCCGACCAGCTCACCGTCTACCCACAGCTGTGGGAACGTCGGCCAGTTAGCGTATTTAGGCAGCTCAGCGCGGATGTCCGGGTTCTGCAGGATATCAACGTAAGCAAAACGCTCACCACAGGCAGACAGCGCCTGAACCGCTTGCGCGGAGAAGCCACAGCTTGGCAGCTTCGGAGAACCTTTCATATACAGCAGAATCGGGTTTTCAGCGATCTGGCGCTGGATTTTTTCAATAGTGGTGCTCATGTCTTGCTTCCTTTAACTTCTGTTACGGCATTCGTCTGTCATTGTAGCGGTTCAGACTGCCATCGGAAAATAACATTTTTGTCACGTCTTTCTTATTTTACCGCGAGTGATGAAAAGTTGCATTGCAAATGGTGTTTAACCCTGCGGCACTCAGGGTTTTGTTTAGGGAGTGAACAATAGTGCGACAGATTGATGAATTTTTTTGCACTTGCTAACGAAACAGGATTGTAGATTGAAAAATGCTATTAACTTATCGGGTTTTTATAGATTAGAATCGACAGGCTTTGTAAATCATTCGCGGGTATTATTGATGACCTGCATTTATCAGGGGACTGCCCAGTGGCGCGGATAAATAAAATCTCGATCACGCTCTGTGCTTTACTGTTTACAACACTCACTTTCACGCCAGTGGCGAACGCCTCTCAACAGGCGCGGCACTCTGCTGTACAAAAAACGCATCTGGCCAAAACCACAGACCGTAAGAAAAAAACCACCAGCAAGAACGACAAGAAAAAGACCACCACCCAGACTAAAAAGACCGCCTCCAGCAAGACGAAAACAAAACCTTCCCGCACTGCCCACGCAACCAAAAGCAAAGCCTCGCAAACTGCAGCTAATCTCGTGACGGAAAAATGCATCCCCCGCAAAGGTCATAAAGCGAAATGCACGAAGGTCACGAAAATAGCGGAAGTGCATAAGGTTCGCGTACAGAAAGCGCAAAAAACGGCGTTGAACAAACTGATGGGGCAGATTGGCAAACCCTATCGCTGGGGCGGCAGCTCACCGCGTACCGGTTTCGACTGCAGCGGCCTCGTCTATTACGCCTATAAAGATCTGGTGAAGTTCCGAATTCCACGTACCGCCAATGAGATGTATCACCTGCGCGACGCGTCACCGGTCAACCGCGGTGAACTGGAGAATGGCGATCTCGTCTTCTTCCGCACTCAGGGGCGCGGCACGGCTGACCACGTTGGCGTATATGTAGGCAACGGGAAATTTATCCAGTCCCCACGTAGCGGCCAGGACATCCAGATAACCTCTCTCAGTGAAGACTACTGGGTACGTCACTATGTCGGCGCACGCCGCGTGATGACGCCAAAAACCATTCGCTAACCCCTGCCCTGCCACAGCCGTGGCAGGGTAAGTTCCTCTTTTGCATACCCTTTCAATTTGCTATCCTGTCCCTGTTGTCTGTGTGGTTATTGGCAACATAAAAAACAATAAGGAGAGAAGCAATGTCGTTCGAATTACCTGCACTACCATATGCAAAAGACGCCCTGGCCCCGCACATTTCTGCGGAAACCCTGGAGTATCACTACGGCAAACATCACCAGACGTACGTCACCAATCTGAACAACCTGATCAAGGGCACCGATTTTGAAGGCAAAACGCTGGAAGAGATCGTCCGCAGTTCAGAGGGCGGTGTCTTTAACAATGCCGCTCAGGTGTGGAACCACACCTTCTACTGGCACTGCCTGGCACCGAATGCAGGCGGCGAACCTACGGGTGAACTGGCTGGCGCGATTAACGCGGCATTTGGCAGCTTTGCTGATTTTAAAGCGAAGTTTACGGATGCTGCAGTCAAGAACTTCGGTTCTGGCTGGACGTGGCTGGTGAAAGACGCGGATGGCAAACTGGCTATCGTTTCCACCTCGAACGCGGGTACGCCACTGACCACCAGCGCAACGCCGCTGATGACCGTGGACGTCTGGGAACACGCTTACTACATTGATTACCGTAACGCGCGCCCGAACTACCTGGAGCACTTCTGGGCACTGGTTAACTGGGCGTTTGTGGCGAAGAACTTCGCCGCGTAAGAGACACGCAGAAGGGGTTGCCCTTCTGCGTTTTTTCATTATTCAGCAGCGCACGCTGCTTCCGGCTGTTTACGGCCAGACATCATCACTAACAGCAGGCCGAGCGCGGCAATTATCGCCCCCATCACCGGCACAAAGCTGTATCCCAGGCCACCAGAAATGACGGCACCACCGGCAGCGGCACCGAGCGCATTGCCAAGGTTAAACGCGCCAATATTAACCGACGACGAGAGACCCGGCGCCTCATGAGCAACGCGCATCACGCGCATCTGCAACGGCGGAACCACGGCAAAGGTCGCAGCCCCCCAGACAACCATCGCCATCGCCGCCCCGACTTCATTACGCGCCAGCCACGGAATGGCGATCATGATGACAATCAGCAGCGTTAAAAAACCTTTCAGCGTCCCGCTCACGGAACGATCGGCGAATTTCCCGCCGAGATAGTTGCCTATAGAGAACCCGACACCAATCAGCACCAGCATCGCGGTCACAAAGAGAGGCGTCGCGTGGGTGATATCGTGCAACACCGGTGAAATATAGGTGTACAGGGTAAACATGGCGCCCGCCCCCAGTACGGTGGTCAACAGCGCGGAGAGCACCTGCGGGCGCATCAGTACCGACAGCTCTTTGCGGACATCAGGACGTTCACCAGCGCTGCCTTTCGGCAAGGAGAAGTACAACGCCACCATGGCGATAACACCCAGCACAGCCGTCGCCAGGAACGACATGCGCCAGCCGATCGCCTCACCCAGCCAGGTTGCGGCAGGTACACCGCCAATGTTGGCAATCGTCAGACCCATAAACATGGTTGCCACGGCACTCGCCTGCTTGTGTTTTGGCACTACGCTTGCGGCCACAACCGATCCCAGCCCAAAGAACGCGCCGTGGTTAAGGCTGGTCAGAATGCGGGACAACATCAGGGTGGTGTAATCCGGAGCAATGGCGGAGAGCACGTTGCCCAGCGTAAATATCGCCATCAGGAAAATCAGCGCATTGCGGCGCGCGCGGTGTGAAAGCAGAAGCGTCATGAGCGGTGCCCCCACCATCACGCCAATGGCGTAGGCGCTGATGAGCATCCCGGCCGCCGGGATAGAAACATCCACGCCCCGGGCGATAACAGGCAGTAACCCCATCGGGGAGAATTCAGTGGTGCCAATCCCAAAAGCGCCAATCGCCAGGGCAAGCAGGGGAAAATTGATTTTCATGCGTCAACTCCGGATGCCGTGTCATGTCGTGACACAGAACAAAGAAGCCGAAAGCATGACATCAATCACAAAAAATGAGAAGTTAACAAATTGGCAAAAGATTTTTGCCGCAGGCGTAACAATCAGGAAAACTGAGAGGGAGAGAGCTCTCCCTCCGTGTAAATCAGTGCAATGCAGCCGTCAGACCCGCCGCAACAATCAGAGCCAGTACAATAACGGTGGTCACCAGCGAAAACTTCAGATCGTAGCTCATCAATTTTTCTCCTTTTAATCTCCCCACGAAAAGTGAGCCTGCTCATTTTTACACAGTTTAGTTCAAAAATCTTCCTGGATTTAAACTGATAACCACTTTAGCTCTTCCCCTTTTCATCAAGATAGGACAAAATTCCACGCTAAATTTATTAGCGTACCGGCCATTGACCCCCTCCTGACGTCCTGTGTCGTTTTCCCGGCGTGCCGCAATTCAAGATTGCGTGATAAGGGTGAGAGAAGGCAAACGTTTACCTTCAAGTTTTTCAGGAGTTTAGGATATGGTCTGGAGTGACATTTAATGGCAACAATTAAAGACGTAGCAAAACGCGCAAACGTTTCCACTACAACCGTATCACATGTAATTAACAAAACCCGCTTTGTGGCGGAAGAGACGCGCAACGCCGTCTGGGCGGCAATCAAAGAATTACACTATTCACCGAGTGCGGTGGCGCGCAGCCTCAAAGTTAATCACACCAAATCCATTGGTTTGCTGGCAACCAGCAGTGAAGCGGCCTATTTTGCCGAGATCATTGAAGCGGTCGAGAAAAACTGCTTCCAGAAAGGCTATACCCTGATTCTGGGCAACGCGTGGAACAGCATTGAAAAACAGCGCGCTTATCTCTCCATGATGGCGCAAAAGCGTGTGGATGGCCTGCTGGTGATGTGTTCAGAGTATCCGGAGTCCGTGCTTTCCATGCTGGAAGAGTACCGCCATATTCCTATGGTGGTCATGGACTGGGGCGAAGCACGTGCAGACTTCACCGACTCCGTCATCGATAACGCGTTTGAAGGCGGCTATATGGCAGGCCGTTATCTGATTGAACGCGGTCACCGCGAGATTGGTGTGATCCCGGGTCCACTGGAGCGCAACACCGGTGCCGGGCGTCTGGCCGGGTTTATGAAAGCAATGGAAGAGGCGCTGATTACCGTGCCGGAAAACTGGATCGTGCAGGGTGACTTTGAACCGGAATCCGGTTACCGCGCGATGCAGCAGATTGTCTCCCAGTCGCATCGCCCGACAGCCGTTTTCTGTGGCGGTGACATTATGGCGATGGGTGCTCTCTGTGCCGCCGATGAACTGGGTTTGCGCGTGCCGCAGGACATTTCCGTGATCGGGTATGACAACGTGCGCAACGCGCGCTTCTTTACCCCGGCGCTGACCACCATCCACCAGCCAAAAGACTCGCTGGGTGAAACGGCCTTCAATATGCTGATGGACAGGATCGTCAACAAGCGTGAAGAGTCTCAGTCCATTGAAGTTCACCCGCGTCTTATCGAACGCCGTTCCGTTGCGGATGGTCCGTTCCGCGACTATCGTCGTTAATCTTTTACGGGGCCAGTTATACTGGCTCCCGTAGCCATTCCCGGTTAAGCGTCTCACTGTCTCCCAGGTAATCCAGAAGCCAGGCCATTGCGGGCGACACATCATTTTGTTGCCAGGTGAGGCAACAGGCCGCATCCGGAAAAGGATTTTCCAGCATCAGTTCAACCCATTCACCGGTGTCGATTCGGGGCCGTGCAAAATGGCCAGGGACCATGGCAACGCACAGCCCGGCGCTGAGGCATGTTGCTGAGGATTCCCAGTCCGGCGCAACCACCCGTCGCTGGTTATCCAGCAGCCAGGTAATGCGTTTGGGCAACGAACGCGAGGTATCTTCCAGCACCAGCGAGGGCCAGTTACGGAGCGTTTCGTCGCTGAGCGGCCCGTCCAGGTCAGCCAGCGGATGATCGCTTGCCACCACACATTTCCAGTTGAGCATGCCCATGTCGCGAAAGGCAAAGCGTCCCCCAACCGGGATCGCCTGCGTGGCACCGATCGCCATCTCTGCCCTGCCATCCGCCAGCGCATCCCAGACGCCGTTAAACACTTCCTGGGATACCCGCAATTCGACATCCGAGAAATGGCGATAGAAATCGACAATCATTTGCCGGGTACGTTCCGGTTTTACGATGTTATCCACGGCAATCGAAAGATGTCCTCGCCAGCCGTTAGCGATCTGCTGACACTGTTCGCGGGTGATCTGCATTTTTTTGATAACAGAACGCCCTTCTTTCAAAAACCATGCCCCGGCGGGCGTTAATTCCACATCACGGTGACGCCGTTCAAACAGCGGAACGGCCAGCCATTCCTCAAGCTGACGCACCGTATAGCTGATTGCCGAGGGGACGCGGTGCAACTCCTGCGCTGCACCGCTAAAGCTGCCGTTGCGCGCAACAGCATCGACCACTTCAAGAGAATAATCTGACCACATTTTCTGCCTGCAAAAATTTTGAATGCACTCGCCAAATATTAGCGTTTCACAAGCTGCTTTGCACTCCCTACACTCTGCGCAAACATAGACCTGCCTCCCTCAGGAGAAAAAAACAATGCAACCCAGGAAAGGATTTTTAGTCTGGCTCGGTGGTTTAAGCGTGCTGGGCTTTTTAGCCACTGATATGTACCTGCCCGCCTTCGCCGCAATGCAGGAAGATTTACAGACCCCGGCGGCAGCCATCAGCGCCAGCTTGAGCTTATTCCTCGCGGGCTTTGCCTTCGCGCAGCTGCTCTGGGGGCCTCTCTCTGACCGCTTTGGCCGTAAACCGGTGCTGTTGCTGGGGCTGGCTATCTTTGCCGTCGGCTGTCTGGGAATGTTATGGGTACGCGATGCAACCTGGCTGCTGGTACTGCGCTTCGTGCAGGCCGTTGGCGTCTGTGCTGCCGCGGTGACCTGGCAGGCGCTGGTCACCGACTACTATCCGGCCAACCGTACAAACCGCATTTTCGCCACCATTATGCCGCTGGTAGGGCTTTCGCCTGCCCTCGCCCCGCTGCTCGGGAGCTGGATCCTGGCGCATTTCGACTGGCAGGCCATTTTCGCTACGCTGTTTGCCATCACGCTGGTCCTGATGATCCCGGCATTCACACTCAAAGCGGCACATAAGAAAGAGACGCCTGCTGACACGACACCGGTGACCTTCACCTCTCTGCTGAGCACCAAAGCGTACCGCGGTAATGTCCTGATTTATGCCGCCTGCTCGGCGAGTTTCTTCGCGTGGCTGACCGGTTCACCGTTCATTCTTCACGATATGGGTTACAGCCCGGCCGCCATTGGTCTGAGCTATGTCCCGCAGACCATCGCGTTTCTGGTCGGGGGCTATGGCTGTCGCGCGGCGCTGCAAAAATGGGAAGGTCAGCAGATGCTGCCCTGGCTGCTGGTGCTCTACGCGCTGAGCGTGATGGCCACCTGGGCTGTGGGCTTTATCCCGGGCGCCGGTCTGGCAGAAATTCTGATTCCATTCTGCGTGATGGCCGTGGCGAACGGTGCGATTTACCCTATCGTCGTAGCCCAGGCGTTACGTCCGTTCCCACAGGCAACAGGTCGTGCGGCCGCGCTTCAGAATACCCTGCAGCTGGGTCTGTGCTTCCTGGCAAGCCTGGTGGTCTCTGCGCTGATTGCCACGCCGCTCCTGACCACCACCAGCGTCATGCTGGTTACGGTTGCGCTGGCCCTTCTGGGATACCGTATGCAGTCTGCGGCACAACGTGAGCAGGATGACCGCGCAGAGGTGAAAACCTCGCATGCATAATCGCGCCAGAAATTATGTTAAATATCAGTGATTAGGTTGCTAAGAATTTTCTATTGAATCACCAAATTTTGAGGCCTATACTAAATTTGGTTCGATTAAATACGATAAATATTAAGTGTTAACGGGAGCCGGAGCGCTCCCGTTTTACCATGGAAGGCATTTCGGCAAGGGTTATCTCCCTTCCTCTGTTCTACGTCGGATACTAGCCTCACGGGGAAATACCGTGAGATTTCTCACAAACCATAAAAAGCGTCTACGCTGTTTGAAGGTTCTGATCACAGTAAGGTGATGGAGAAGCTATGAGTTCATCGTGTATAGAAGAAGTCAGCGTTCCGGACGATAACTGGTCCCGGATCGTCAGTGAACTGTTAGGTCGCGCAGGCATCACTATTAATGGATCTTCGCCATCCGATCCACAGGTTAAGCATCCCGACTTTTTTAAACGCGTATTGCGAGAGGGATCGTTAGGCCTGGGGGAAAGTTATATGGACGGCTGGTGGGAGTGTGAACGGCTGGATATGTTTTTCTCCAGCGTGTTACGCGCCGGTCTGGAAAACCAGCTCCCCCGCAATCTGAAAGATACATTACGTGTCGCCTCCGCCCGGCTGTTTAATCTGCAAAGCAAAAAACGGGCGTGGATCGTCGGCAAGGAGCATTACGACCTCGGTAATGACCTGTTCAGCCGCATGCTCGATCCTTTCATGCAATATTCCTGCGCCTACTGGAAAGAGGCCTCAACCCTTGAAGAAGCCCAGCAGGCTAAGCTGCGTCTGATTTGTGAAAAACTGCAGCTACAGCCGGGCATGCGTGTGCTGGATATCGGTTGTGGATGGGGTGGTCTGGCCTATTTTATGGCGAAGCATTATGGTGCCAGCGTGGTCGGTGTGACCATTTCAGCTGAACAGCAAAAAATGGCACGGGAGCGCTGCCAGGGCCTTGATGTGGATATTCGCCTTCAGGATTATCGCGACCTGAACGAGCAGTTTGATCGCATAGTCTCCGTCGGCATGTTCGAACACGTGGGGCCGAAAAACTATGACACCTACTTCAGCGTGGTGGACCGTAACTTGAAACCTGACGGCATCTTCCTGCTGCACACCATTGGTTCTAAGCGCACCGACAATAACGTCGATCCGTGGATCAACAAATACATCTTTCCGAATGGCTGTTTGCCGTCCGTTCGCCAGATTGCTAACGCCAGTGAACCTCATTTCATTATGGAAGACTGGCATAACTTTGGCGCGGATTATGACACCACGTTGATGGCATGGCATTCACGTTTCCAGGAAGCCTGGCCAGAAATTGCGGACAACTATTCTGAACGGTTTAAACGGATGTTCAGCTATTATCTCAATGCCTGCGCAGGCGCCTTTCGCGCGCGTGATATTCAACTTTGGCAGGTTGTTTTCAGCCGAGGGATAGAACACGGTTTGCGGGTCGCACGCTAAAAAAAACCCCGGATATCCGGGGTTCATTTTATTCTTCTTCTGCGGTCTTTATTATTGCGGCTTCTTTTGCCGCCAACAGCCGCTCAACGGTATCCACAACCGCCTGAGTCTGCGGATCGATTTCGATATTAACCCGATGCCCCAGTTTTTTCGCCCCCAGGGTTGTACGCTGGAGAGTTTCAGGAATTAAATGCACGCAGAAACGGGTCGGCGTCACTTCCCCAACCGTCAGGCTAATCCCATCAATACCAATAAATCCTTTATACAGGATGTATTTCATTAATGAAGGATCCTGCACTTTAAACCAGATTTGACGGTTATTTTCCGAGGTGACAATCTTCGCCACTTCCGCGGTGGTCATAATATGGCCTGACATCAGATGGCCGCCAATCTCATCGCTGAACCTGGCCGCACGCTCTACGTTTACGGTATCCCCTACCACCAGCTCGCCCAGGTTGGTGATGCGCAGCGTCTCTTTCATTAAATCAAAGCTAATCTGGTTCCCGTTAATTTCGGTTACCGTCAGGCAACAGCCGTTATGTGCAATCGAGGCGCCAGTTTCAATGCCATCAAGCATATATTCCGGAAGCTCAACCACATGAGTTCGGAAATTAGGTTTTTCATCAATGGACACCACTTTGGCGGTGCCCTGCACAATACCAGTAAACATGCTTACAACTCCTGTTTTTTCCGGACGGTGGTGACACCGTTTAATCCCACCACAATAACAGTTGGAAAAACAGGTTGCCAGCGGAGCGCATTTTGTGGCGATTTTTTCACTAGATAAATAGCTAAACCCCGCTACAATAGCTGGCACCCCCCTGCATTTTCTTCTTGCTGCCAGTTACGGCGGCCTTTTTAGTCTCTCAAATAACTAGAATATAAAGGTGTTCACGTGCAGAAGTACATGAATGAAGCGCGCCAGTTATTGGCACTGGCTATACCAGTGATCATCGCGCAAGTGGCCCAGACCGCAATGGGATTTGTGGATACGGTAATGGCGGGTGGCTACAGCGCCACCGATATGGCCGCCGTGGCAATAGGCACCTCGATCTGGCTTCCGGCCATCCTGTTTGGCCACGGCCTGCTGCTCGCCCTCACCCCAGTTATCGCTCAGCTTAATGGCTCAGGGCGACGTGAACGTATTGCCCATCAGGTTCGACAGGGGTTCTGGCTGGCAGGGTTTGTCTCCGTGCTGATAATGGTTGTGCTGTGGAATGCCGGTCATATCATCCGCGCCATGCATAATATTGACCCGGCTCTGGCTGACAAAGCCGTCGGCTATCTGCGAGCCCTGCTGTGGGGTGCGCCTGGCTATCTGTTCTTCCAGGTCGCGCGTAACCAGTGTGAAGGCCTGGCGAAAACCAAGCCCGGAATGGTAATGGGCTTTATCGGCTTGCTGGTGAATATTCCGGTGAACTACATCTTCATCTATGGTCACTTCGGTATGCCGGAGCTCGGCGGCGTCGGCTGCGGCGTGGCGACGGCTGCCGTCTATTGGGTGATGTTCTTCAGTATGATCTCCTATGTGAAACGTGCCCGTTCAATGCGCGATATCCGCAATGAACGTTCGTTCAGCACGCCAGACTGGAACATCATGACGCGTCTGGTGCAGTTAGGCCTGCCGATTGCACTGGCGCTGTTCTTTGAAGTGACGCTGTTTGCCGTGGTCGCCCTGCTGGTTTCTCCGCTCGGCATTGTGAACGTAGCCGGTCACCAGATTGCGCTGAACTTCAGTTCCCTGATGTTCGTATTGCCGATGTCGCTGGCCGCAGCGGTGACCATTCGCGTGGGCTTTCGTCTGGGGCAAGGTTCGACGCTGGATGCGCAAACGGCGGCCCGCACAGGGCTTGGCGTCGGTGTCTGTATGGCCATCTGTACGGCACTGTTTACCATCACGCTGCGTGAGCAAATTGCCCTGCTTTACAACGATAACCCGGAAGTGGTGGCCCTGGCCTCCCACCTGATGCTGCTTGCCGCGGTGTACCAGATCTCCGACTCCATACAGGTGATTGGCAGCGGCGTACTGCGTGGGTATAAAGATACGCGTTCGATCTTCTTTATCACCTTCATCGCTTACTGGGTGCTGGGTCTGCCGTGTGGTTATATCCTGGCGCTTACCGATCTGGTGGTTGACCGCATGGGGCCGGCAGGATTCTGGATGGGCTTTATCATCGGCTTAACCTCTGCGGCAATTATGATGATGCTGCGCATGCGCTTCCTGCAACGCCAGTCATCCTCGGTAATATTGCAACGCGCTGCACGTTAAATACGCAGTAGCCGCCAGCTGGCGGCTACTTTCTCTTCACTTTGCGCGGTAATAAAGCAATCGCGTGAAATCAGAGAGAAAAATGCATTTTCCCTCTTGCCTCAACGATGCTGTGCCGCTAATATTCGTCCCCGTTGTCACCGACAACACATTGCGTTCATAGCTCAGTTGGTTAGAGCACCACCTTGACATGGTGGGGGTCGTTGGTTCGAGTCCAATTGAACGCACCATTCTGCGTCCGTAGCTCAGTTGGTTAGAGCACCACCTTGACATGGTGGGGGTCGGTGGTTCGAGTCCACTCGGACGCACCATTTCAGTCCTGAAATGGTGCAAATCCTCTTCTTAATGCCTGATTTTTCTTAATACCCCAATTTCATCATTATTCTCCTGCTACGCTTTTCTTATGGAAAAAAAACAGGAAGACTATCGATGAAGAAAATCGCCATTATCGGCTCCGGCCCTACAGGGATTTACACCTTTTATTCTCTTCTTAAGAACGCGTCGCCGCTCTCTGTCTCCGTTTTTGAACAGGCAGACGAAGCTGGCGTGGGAATGCCCTACAACGACGACGATAACTCTCGCCTGATGCTGGCCAACATTGCCAGCATTGAAATCCCGCCCCTTTTTATGACCTACCTCGACTGGCTTAAGCGCCAGAGTGAAGCCCATCTGGCGCGCTTTAAGGTTGATAAAGCCACCTTGCATGACAGACAGTTTTTGCCCCGTATTCTGCTGGGCGAGTATTTTCGCGACAGTTTCCAGACGATAGTCCAGGAAGCTAAGAGGCGGGGATTTCAGGTTGAGATCCACACGTCTGCCACCGTCACCGATGTTGCCCCGTCCTCCTCCGGCGTGACGCTTTCGGTCAATGACACGCCGTTTCCGGAACAATTCGATCTCGCCGTGATCGCCACCGGGCATGTCTGGCCAGAAGAAGAGGAAGCCACGCGCGCGTATTTCCCAAGCCCGTGGTCAGGGTTGATGGATGCCCGCATCCGCCCCTGCCGCGTCGGTATTATGGGAACATCCTTAAGCGGGCTGGACGCGGCGATGGCCGTGGTCATGCAGCACGGTGAATTTCGCGACGGCACGTTCCTCCTCGATAAAGGAAGTGAAGCGTTAAAAATTGTACTCATGTCCAGGTCCGGGATTCTGCCAGAGGCCGATTTTTACTGCCCTATTCCGTACGAACCGCTGTCGGTATTAACCGAATCGGTACTCGAAGCCGAAATCGCCAAAGGATCAGACGGTCTGCTTGACCGCATTTTCGCCCTGATGGTGAAAGAGCTTGAACTCGCCGACCCGGCCTGGTGTGAGAAAATATCGCTGCGCATGCAGACGGCGGACAGCCTTCGCGAAGCGTGGTTTGAGGATCGAAAACAGCACGGTCCGTTTACCTGGGCTGAAGAGAACCTGATTGAGGTCGAGCGGAACAAACGTGACCGGCGCACGGTGGCCTGGCGCTACACCGTGCTTCGGCTGCATGAAGTGGTCCAGGAGATGGTTCCTCATCTTACCGAAAAGGACGCTGAACGCTTTAAAAACGGGCTGGCACGCGTCTTTATCGACAACTATGCCGCCATCCCCCCGCAGTCGATTCGCAGGCTTCTCGCGCTTCGTGAGGCTGGCATCATTAGTGTTGTGGCGCTGGGTGATGATTACACGCTGGATATTGGCAGTGCGCAGACGGTCATCGCCACAAAAGAAACGACCTACCGTTTCGACGTCTTTATTGATGCCCGCGGGCAAAAGCCGCTTAAAACAAAAGATCTGCCCTTCCCGACGCTGCGCAAGCAGCTACAGGCGACGGGCGATGAGATCCCGGATATTGGCGAGGATTACACGTTAAAAGCGCCGGAAACGCTTCGCGGACGCATTGCATTTGGCGCAATCCCGTGGCTGATGCACGATCGCCCTTTTGTTCAGGGACTGGCGGAATGTGCAGAGATAGCAGAGGCGATGGCAAAAGCCGCAGAGAAAACCGCATCGGGTTCAAGAAGGAAATTACCGTACAGTGATGACTGACAGGGCATCCGTGCCCTGCAACGCGGGATTACTCGAAGTAAACCTGCGGGTTATCGGATAAAGAGACGAAGGTTTTCGTCTCTTTATCCAGTGCAAGGATTTTGCCGCTTTCAATGTCATACACCCAGCCGTGAAGACGGATGGCGTTGTTGCGCAGGCCCACCGCCACTGACGGGTGAGTCTTAATGTTGCTCAGCTGCGCAAACACGTTTTCCTGCACCATCGCATTCACTTTATCGATTGGCTTATCCCAGGTTTTCTTCTCAACCACCGCTTTTGCCGCATCGGAATAGCGTAACCAGTGAGAAACCGCCGGCATAGGTTCGAGGTCCGCATTGTCGGCAATGGCTTTCATCGCCCCACAGTTGGAGTGGCCGCAGATAACAATATCGGTCACGCCCAGCGCGACAACCGCGTATTCAATCGTTGCGGAGACACCGCCTGGTTCAGGGCCGAACGGTGGCACGATGTTGCCAGCATTACGAATGACAAAGAGTTGTCCTGGCTCTTGCTGAGTGACCAGTTCTGGGACCAGACGGCTGTCGGAGCATGAGATGAACAGCGCTTTGGGATTCTGGCTGGACGCTAAACTGCGGAAGAGCTCTTTACGTTGCGGGAAAATCTCTTTTTGAAAGCTGAGAAAACCTTCAATGATATGTTGCATAGCAATTTCTCTTTTATCTGTTTTAGTTTAGGTATGATCGGGATCACACAAGTAAAGTTTACCCACCGGACTTTACTTCAGACAAGCAATATATTTCTGGCCCGACCGCTGCACAATCTCATCCGCATTCGCCAGGATATTTTGCCCTTCAAAAGCGCCGTACAGGCGAGCGAATTTTTTCCCCACCAGCCGCCTGGTCACGTCTTCGACGCTGCGGGCGGGCAACGGCAGCATATTCGGATAGCTCCACATAAACGAGACGGCATCTTTGCCCGGCGTGACCTGTAGAATATCGCCTGCCAGTAAGACACCATCACCCTCCTGCCAGTGCAGCACCGTTCCGCCAGCGAAATGTCCTCCGAGACGTAATAACGTTACCGCGGGGAAAATGTCCAGCGTATCGCCCTGCCAGAAGTGGAGCATCGGGCTGTCGCGCATAACCCACTCGCGATCGTTCGCGTGCAGGTAAACCGGCGCATCGAAAGCCCCGGCCCACTCCTGCATCGTGGTGTAGTAGTGAGGATGTGAAATCGCGATCGCGCTGATGCCGCCGAGCGCCGTGATGATGGTTCTGGTTGCCGGGTCGAGATTCGCAATGCAATCCCAAAGGATATTGCCGTGGGGGGTACGCAGAAGCAGCGCGCGCTGGTTGATGGCAAAAGCGGGCACCGTTTTGATACTGAGCAGCCGCGGCTCAAGCTGCTGCCATTTATTGCTGTGTGTGGCCATCACCGTCGCAAAATCACTCCACGCCTGGCCGCTGGCCGGAACATACTGGCGTTCATCCTCGCACACAGGGCATCGCGCCGGCGTTGCATCATAAGAGGTACCGCAGGTTTTACACAGTGTAATCATGAGCTCTCCTCAGCGATAAAGCACTGAGTATGGCAGGGATTATCGTTATGTGCTGCGCGGTACATTGCCGGCTCTTTTTGCCCTATACTGTGCCAGTATCAAAAACCGAACAAAGCAGGTGCCATATGGAAATTGATCTCGAAAACTTGGTCTTTAACGGGCTGGATGAAGCTGAAGAGCGTAACGCGGAACGTCTCGACGACGCTGATAAAAAAGCGCAGTCGATTATCGCCGATGACGACTGCGGTGATGCCTGCAAGATCTGATGATAAAGCACCGGAAAACCCGGTGCTTTTTTATATTATTTCTTCAGCCCGTCAATCGCCGCCTGCGCGCACGCTTCATCCAGATGACCACCCGGCGCACCGCCGATCCCTATTGCGCCGATCACCTCATCCCCCTCTTTCACCGGCAGACCACCGGCCAGCAGCAGGAAGCCCGGAATATCACGCATGTTTTGTGCGCCGGCATTGCTCTGCGCGGCTTCCATAACCTTGCCTGACGCATTTTTTGCACTCAGCGCGGTATAGGCTTTCATTTCGCTGGCTTTTACCGTGTGTGGCCCGGCATTGTCGGTACGCTGCACCGCTTTGACCACACCGGCGCGGTCCACCACGGTGACCGTCACCTGGTAGTTTTTCGCTACGCAGGCCTGAATGGCGGAGGTCGCCAGCGCGTTGGCCTGCGCCAGGGAGAGATTTTTCTGGTTCAATGCGTCGGCCTGTGCCGTCAGGCTTACGCTACCGGCGACAAGCGCGGCTGCCATCATTACTTTTTTCATCGCACGTCCTCGAATGATTGAATACCGTTCGATCGTACTCAGACGCGCGATGAGGCGTAATTCGGTTGATTACGCAATTATCCTGGTAGTTATACGGATTGTAATTTGTCGTAATCGCGGATTGCCTGCACCAGGCTGGTCACGCCAAGCTTGGCGAACGCCGCGGCCCGGTGCGCTTCAACCGTTCTGGGCGAGAGGTTCAGCTGCAGGGCCACCTCTTTATTGCTGCATCCTTCCATCAGCACCGCCAGCACCTCGTGCTCACGCGCCGTCAGTTGTTCGAAACGCGCTTTAATCCGCGACGTTTCCTGCCAGCGGGTCAGTCGTCTCTGGCTCTCTTCGAAGGCGAGCCCTACCGTTTCAATGAGCTTATCGGCATCCAGCGGCTTGGTGAAAAATTCAAAGACGCCATTGCGAAAGGCGCGGCGGCAGGCATCAACGGTGCCGTGTCCGGTCATGACGATAACCGGCAACAGCGGCCAGGGCCATTTGCCCTCCTCCAGCCAGGTCAGCCCGCCTTTTCCCGGCATGCGCATATCCAGCAGCAGACAGCCGACGAGCGCCGCGCGCCCACCGTGCGCTGACGTAAACGCGTCAACGCTTTCAAACCCATTGACCTGCCAGCCCATTCCCGAGAGTAAGAAGGCCAGCGACTCACGGATGGATTCATCGTCATCAACCAGCCAGACTGTGTTATCCACGCGTATTTACCTCTCCACTCGCCAGTTGTAACCGGACCTGCGCCCCGCCCTGGGCCGCATTGCCCAGCGTAATTGATCCGTTCATGCGCGTCATCAACGACTCCGTTAACGTCATTCCCAGCCCTATTCCTTCCGTCCGTCCGCTGTAAAACGGCATAAAGGCGTTCTGCAAGGCCTCCGGACTAAAGCCAGGTCCGCCATCGGTGAGGGTGATATAAATCCAGTTTTCCCGTTTCTCGCTGGTTATTTTCACCCACCCTTGCGCGCACTCTTGCTGGGCCTGAATGGCATTACTGAGCAGATTATGCAGCACCTGTTCAAGCCAGAGTCGGTCTGCCAGAACCCGCGTGGCACCTGCCGCGAACGCATGGCTTACCGCGATATGCTCAGAGCGGCGTTCATGTTCCAGGAGATCGACCACCTGCTGCCAGCACGGTTTCAGGTCGATGTCGCGCAAGGTGACTTTTTCCTGAACCACATGTTCGCGAAAGCGGGTTAAGAGCGCGCTGATACGCTGGGTTTGTACCAGCGCGGCAGCCAGCGCCTGCGATACGGCCTGCGGATTCGCCTGCAGTTGTTGGCGCTGAGCACCCTGGATCCAGGTCTGAACGGCAGTCAGCGGCTGGTTAATCTCATGCACGATCCCAGCGGTGATTTCTCCCAAGGTGTTGAGCCTTGCATGCTGGTAATAGTGTGCGCGCTGTTCGGCGTGCTGGCGCTGCCGCCGTTGCCAGAGCAGCAGGCTGGCCGCGGCGATAAGCACCGCCCAGCCGAAGAACAGGAACGGATATACCCACCAGGAGACGGCCAGCCAGTGCGGCTTTGCTGTGGCCATAAGGGTAAAAGGTTGTGTGGGTTGCGTGAAGGTCCGCTGCCAGTGCCAGAAAGCCCCTGCAGGGGGCGCGTTATCTGCGTCATTGAAGCGAATGGCAAGTGCGTCAAAGGTATGTTGGGTGCTGAGCAGCGGCGCAAGATCGATAAGTACGCGGATCTGACGCCAGGGATTATACAGCCAGTACTGACAATCGCGGGTCGATTCCACACGGGCAGCGTTCAGCGCACGGCCTGAGGTTTTCTCAAGGGCGAGGATGTGCGGGAATTTTTTGCGCAGGGCCGCGAGGTCTTCCTCGCCGTTGAGTAACGGCAAAACAGATTCATTTTGCGTCAGCACGGCGCTAAGGGTGGAATAGCGTGTCGAAAACTCACGATCGCGTTCCCAGAACTGGCGGCGGATCTGTTCGGCATAAAGCAAAACGCCGCTGATGAGGCACGCCAGGAGCCAGACAATAACCGTGCGCCTGAAAAGAGTGTTATTCATTCCGTTAACGGGTCAGGAGATTCATCCTGCCGACATTAGCAGTTAACCGTTGTCAGAACAAAATTTCGCACAGCTCATTCCAGTACATTTCGCGCGTGCGGCGCAGTTCAGCGTGACGTTTTATCATGGAACCACTCCGGATCAATGTTGGCAACGTCCACGCCATACAGGCTGGCGACAGGCAGTACGGACTCAAGAACACGTTGCGCGCTGTTCTCCGCATTCGCTGGTCGGGTCGCAAAAAACCGCCGTAACGTGTTTATCCACTTTTTCATCGTCTTTCCCCCTCTCGCTTCACTTGTCCTAAGTTAAACACCCAACACCCGCACAGGGGAAATACCAAAATCCACTGTCGATGTGCAGGATTTGCAAATAGCCCTCCATTCTTTTACTCGCCATTAACACCTTGTTCACTAATGCTTTTTTGCTAATAGCAAAGAACGATTTCTTATTTGGCGAGAGCTTTCGCTTATGGGAGCGTAACGGGGTAAAACAAAAACAACGGGATGAACAATCACTATGGCAGCAAACACGAAAGGGTTTAAAAAAAGGACACTGGTGCTGGGCTTACTGGCGGCAGGCGGTCTGTTCTCGATGCAGGTGCAGGCCGATCAACTGGCGGATATTAAAGCCGCAGGCGTGGTCAAAGTTGCCACCTTTGATGCCAATCCGCCGTTTGGCTCCATCGATGCAAAGACCCATGAGATTGTCGGCTACGACGTCGATTTCGCCAGAGCGCTCGCCAGTGCACTTGGCGTGAAGCTTGAACTGGTCGCCACCAACCCCGCTAACCGCATTCCCCTCCTGCAGTCCGGTAAGGCGGATTTGATTGTGGCAGATATCACCATTACCCCGGAACGGGCGCAGGTGGTTGATTTCTCCCTTCCCTATTTCGTGACCGGCCAACAGTTCCTGGTACCGGTAAAAGCTGCCGATACGCTTGATGCCTATAGCCGGGCGCGCATTGGCGCGGTAAAAGGCACAACGGGTGAACAGGCGCTGCACCAGCGTTTCCCGCACGCCCGCGTGCTCTCTTATGACGATATTCCGCTGGCGCTGACGGCCCTGCGCAACGGTAACGTGCAGGCTATCACTCAGGACAGTACGATTCTGGCCGGTCTGCTGGCGCAGGCGCCGGACAAGGCGAACTTCAAAATCCTGCCCGATCTGCTCAGCAAAGAAGAGATTGGCGTGGGGGTAAAAAAAGGCGAAACCGCACTGCTGAAAGCCGTCAACGACGAGCTTGTTAACCTTGAGAAGAACGGTCAGGCGGCAAAAATCTATGACGTCTGGTTCGGTCCGGATACCCCCTCCCCACAGCCTCGTGCCTTTAAAATAGAAGCTCAGTAATATGCTCTCAGCGCTTTTTTCACACTCCGCGGCCGGTGCCGCGGATTTTTCACATCTGGAACACGCCAGCGTCGAGTTTCGCGATGTGCAGAAACATTACGGTAACCATCAGGTTTTAAAGGGCATTAACCTCACCATCACGCCAGGTGAAGTGGTGGCCATTCTCGGGCCTTCGGGTTCCGGTAAATCCACCCTGATCCGGCTTATCAATCAGCTTGAAACCCTGAGCGGTGGCGAGATCCTGATCGATAACAAACCCACCGGACGGCTCTCCGGTACCGCGCTGCGTGAGTTGCGCAGCCGCGTCGGGTTTGTGTTTCAGCAGTTCAATCTTTACGCCCACCTCACCGCCAGTCAAAACATCACTCTGGCGCTGGAGCATGTTCACGGCTGGAAGGCCCAGCCAGCTCAGGCGCGGGCGCTGGCACTGCTGGAAAAGGTGGGGATGCTGGAAAAAGCACACCATTTCCCTGCCGAACTTTCCGGCGGTCAGCAACAGCGCGTGGCAATTGCCCGCGCGCTGGCCTCTTCACCGCAAATCATTTTGTTCGATGAGCCGACCTCCGCGCTTGACCCGGAGATGATTGGCGAAGTGCTGTTCGTGATGAAGGCGCTTGCGCACAGCGGGATCACCATGATTGTGGTGACGCATGAGATGCAATTTGCCCGGGAAATTGCCGACCGGATTGTGTTTATCGACGCCGGGCACGTTCTTGAAACCGCGCCACCGGAGCAATTTTTCAGGCAACCGTCGCACCCACGCGCTCAGCGATTCCTGCAAAAAGTCCTGAACCCGCTGCATCAGGAGCATCTCTAATGCCCACACTTGACTGGCAGGGCGTGCTGACCGGACAGCCCCTGCAGTGGATCGTATCCGGATTTCTCACCACCCTGTGGGTGACGCTCGCGGGGATGCTGCTGGCAACCCTGCTCGCGCTGCTTTTTCTGCTTCTTCGCCTGACGGGTGGACGTGTCGGGAACGTAGTCGTCAGTAGCTGGGTGTCGCTGTTTCGCAATACGCCGCTGCTGGTGCAACTGCTGTTCTGGTATTTTGCCGCCTGGAACGGGTTACCACAGGCGTTCCGGGATGCCGTGAATGCGGATCACCGCTGGTCCGTTTTGCCCGGTGACGTCTGGTGGTTTACCCCCGAGTTTTTATGTTCTGCATGGGGGTTAGGCGTATTCACCTCGGCTTTCTTGATTGAGGAAGTGGCATCGGGACTACGTTCAGTCCCTGCCGGGCAACGGGAAGCGGCGCTCGCACAAGGATTTTCCGCGTGGCGCTTGTTTCGTTACATCCTTCTGCCGCAGGGGCTGGCCAACGCCTGGCAACCCGTTGTCGGGCAGTATCTCAATCTGATGAAACTCTCATCGCTCGCCAGCGGCATTGGCTTTGCCGAACTGACCTATCAGGTGAGACAGATTGAAAGCTACAACGCCCATGCGCTGGAGGCGTTTACCGTCGGCACCGTCCTGTACCTGCTTACCGGTATGCTGATGGGGGCGGTGCTGGTGCGCCTCGGCCCAATCTCAGGGAGGGGAAACCATGCTTGCCGGACTTAATGTCATTACCGATAACCTGGATTACCTGCTCTGGGGACGTGCAGCAGTTGGGGAGCCTGGCGGGGTCTTGCTCTCATTGCTGATGGCGCTGGGCGCGGCGGCTCTCGCCCTGCCCGGTGGAATTGCTCTCGCGTGCCTGGCCTGGCGTTTTACGGGGCTTGTGCGCAAGGCGCTCTTTGTATGGGCGGAGTTAATTCGCGGGATCCCGTTAATCTTTGTGATTTTCTGGATGTGGTATCTGCTGCCGCTCATCACCGGCGGCGATCTCCCGGGGGCGCTCACCGTCACGCTGGCCCTGGCCTGGTTTACCGCGGCCTCGGTTATGCATTCAGTACTGGCCGGACTCAGCGCCTTACCGTCAGGGCAGTACGAGGCCGCCCTGTCTCAGGGTTTCAGTACCCGGCAAACGCTGTCGCGCGTGCTGCTGCCGCAGGCGCTGCGCAATATTCTGCCGTCACTGGTGGGGATTTTTATCAGCCTTCTGAAGGATACGTCGCTGGCGTTTATTGTGAATGTCCCTGAGCTCACCACGGTGGCCGGCCAGGTGAACAACCGGGTGCAAATTTACCCGGCAGCCATTTTTATCTTTACGGGTGTGGTCTATTACCTGCTCTGCTGCTCCCTTGAGCAGCTTGCGAAACGCTGGCGCTTCAACCGGCCAGCGCTTTGACCACGGTTTCCATCGCCTGGGTGGTTAACTCGCTACGTTTTACGCGCTGGTTCGCCAGCGCCGTGCGCAGCACCCCCGCGATGACAATATGCTTCGGCTCCTGCCCCAAATCACGCATCTCCAGAACGACCTTCCCGACCACCCGACACATCTCCTGATACAGCGCTTCGTCTTTGGTCACATTACCCATCGTCATCACTCCATTGCCCTAAACTCTCAGCTTAAATGATTCATCGCCCGGATACAAAAAAGAAGCCCGGCGAGAGTCCCGCCGGGCTTCATTCGTAAAATCAATAAATTAGTTGTTTACCGGGATCACTGCGCCTTTGTATTTGGTGCGGATCCAGTCCTGGATCGCTTTGGAGTGCAGAACGTTCACCAGCGCGACGATATCTTTCTTCTTCTCGTCACCACGATGAACGGTAATGATATTGGCATACGGGTTATTTTCACCACTCTCTACCGCAATCGGGTCATGTACAGGATCAAGGCCCGCATCAATCGCATAGTTGGCGTTAATCACGACCGCGTCACCTTCGTCGTTGTTGTACATCTGTGGCAGCAGAGAGGCTTCCACGTTAGGCGTAAACTGCAGTTTTTTCGGGTTTTCCACGATATCGCTGATACGCGCGGTCACTTTGTCGATGCCCGGTTTCAGTTTGATCACCCCCTCTTTTTCGAAGATAGAGAGAATGCGACCCTCTTCAGACACAGCATCACGCATGATGATTTTGCCGCCCTGCGGCAGATCTTTCAGGGATTTGTATTTTTTGGAGTAGATCCCGATTGGCTCGATGTGGATCGCGCCCGCGCTGACAAAATCATAATCCTTATCACCGGCGTGATCTTTCAGCACGCTGTTCAGGTAAGGAATATGCTGGAAATAGTTAGCGTCAATATCATGACCCGCCAGCGCGGTGTTGGGCAGAATGTAGTCCTGGAAAGGTTTGATCTCCAGATCGATACCCTGCTTCGCCAGGATAGGCTTCGCCTGCTCCAGAATTTCGGCGTGCGGCGTGTTGGATGCCCCCACGGTCAGGGTATCAGCCCAGGTGGCAAAGCTCAGGGCGCTCAGGGTTGCTGCGGCGATCAGTGTCAGTGTTTTTTTCATGATGATGGTTCCTGTGTGTTATTAGAGATTATCGTTTATCTAACAGTGAGGTCAGGACGTCGCCGCAGAACTGGATAATGAAAACGATGATCAGAATGGTCACCGTCGCCACCAGCGTGACGTCGCCATGGTTGCGCTGGAATCCTTCCAGATAAGCCAGATTTCCCAAACCGCCTGCGCCAATCACCCCCGCCATGGCGCTGTAACTCACCAGCGCAATCAGCGTTACCGTAATACCTGATACCAGTGCAGGTGATGACTCCGGCAGTAAAACCCGAAACACCAGGGTGCTCAGCCGTGCGCCCATTGAGCGCGTGGCTTCAATAACCCCCTTGTCCACTTCACGCAGGGCAATTTCGACCAGGCGTGCGTAGAACGGTGCCGCACCGACAATCAGAGCCGGCAGCGCCGCGTTTGCGCCAAGAATGGTGCCGACAAGGGTTTTCGTGAACGGGATCAACAGCACAATCAGAATGATGAACGGGATAGAACGAAACACGTTCACCACAATTGAAATCACGCTGTAGACCGCGCGGTTGTGGAACAACCCGCCGCGCGCGGTTAAAAACAGCGCCAGGCCAAGGACGATCCCAAGAACAAAGGTTGCCACGCCGGAAAGCGCAGTCATGTACAGCGTTTCCAGCGTCGCCGCCCAGAGTTGCTCCCACTTCAGATGAGGAAAAAGCGTCTCAGCCATGTTTAATTACCTCGCCTTCAATATCGCTGTGCTTCAGGTCGGCGAGGATATTGCTCAGTTGTTCATCCGATGCCACGACGTGTACCCAGAGTTGCCCAAATACGCCGTGGGCCGTTTGGGTCATTTTTCCGTGCAGAATGTTAAACGGCAGGCCGTAGCGCAGAGTCAGCTCGCCCACGATCGGCTTATGGGTGCTGTGGCCCGTAAAGGTCAACCTGATGACGCTACCTTCAAGGTCCGCTGCCAGCTCCGTATTAAACGTCTCTTCCTCGGCATACTGGCTCACCTGGCGGACGAACTGCTGAGTGATAGGCTGCTGCGGACGGGTAAAGACGCTCAGCACCTCCCCCTCTTCCACCACTTTGCCGTTCTCCATCACTGCCACGCGGTCGCAAATTTTGCGCACCACGTGCATCTCGTGCGTGATCAGCACAATGGTCAGCCTGAAGCGGCGGTTAATGTCCAGCAGCAGATCGAGGATCTGATCGGTGGTCTGTGGGTCGAGGGCTGACGTGGCTTCATCGCACAGCAATACGTCGGGGTTATTGGCCAATGCACGCGCAATCCCCACACGCTGTTTTTGCCCGCCACTCAGCTGCGAGGGATAGGCGTTCTCGCGTCCCTTCAGCCCAACGAGATCGACCAGTTCAGCCACGCGGGCCTTAATGTTGGCTTTTGGCACACCGGCGATTTGCATTGAGAACGCGATATTCTCACTCACCGTGCGCGACCAAAGCAGATTGAAGTGCTGGAAGACCATGCTGATTTTCAGACGCGCCTGGCGCAGTGCTTCGCCCTTTGCGGCAGAAATGTCCTGTCCGTTGATGGTCACACTGCCGCGAGTGGGTTTTTCCAGTCCATTCAGCAAACGAATAAGAGTACTTTTACCCGCGCCGCTGTAACCGATAATGCCGTATATCTGCCCCTGCTCTATCGTCAAATTGACGTTATCAACGGCAGTGAGTGCAACCTTCCCGTTGTCAAAAACCTTCGAAATATTGCTGAGTACAATCATTCTTATGTGTAATCCGTCCCGCGCATGGCGGTTTAGCAGTATGGATGTCCAAATGATAGTAAACAGGCGTTATCACCTTTTAAATGAACAAAAAGGAATTTGTTATAACTTGCAGGAATAAATAGCGATTTTCGTACCGGCAGGCATTTAGACCAATTTCAGAAATGATTATCTGGCATGTGCATATCAGTGGTTCATCACCTGATGAAAACGGTTAATTTTTCAGCATTTTTGACTGATATAGCCATCCTCACATCCAGAGCACTTTACGTCTTGCTATCCCTCCATCCAAAAACGGCATTTATATTCTTTTCTGTTCTAAAACGGAGTGAAGGATTCTTTAAGGGGTTAATTTCCCCGCCCTATCATCCTGTCATGACCTCCTGAAAGGAAAACACCATGACGATTTACCACTCCGTCACCGAACTGATTGGCCACACCCCGCTTATCCAGCTGCATAAGCTTGATACCGGTCTCTGCTCGTTGTTTCTGAAGCTGGAAAACCAGAACCCGGGCGGTTCGATTAAAGACCGCGTTGCACTGTCGATGATTAACGAAGCGGAGCGCAACGGTCAGCTGCAGCCAGGCGGTACCATCATTGAGGCGACGGCGGGAAATACCGGTCTTGGCCTGGCCTTGATCGCCGCGCAGAAAGGCTATTCGCTGATCCTGGTGGTGCCAGACAAAATGAGCCGCGAGAAGATTTTCCACCTGCGGGCACTGGGGGCTCAGGTGGTACTGACCCGCTCCGATGTCAATAAGGGCCACCCTGCCTACTATCAGGATTACGCGCAACGTCTGGCGAATGAACTGCCGGGGGCGTATTACATCGATCAGTTTAATAACGAAGCCAACCCGCTGGCGCACCGCACTACCACCGCGCCTGAACTGTATGAACAGCTTGACGGTAAGATTGACGCCATCGTCGTCGGCGTGGGGTCTGGCGGGACGCTGGGTGGGCTACAGGCGTGGTTCGCTGAGCACTCACCGCAGACTGAATTTGTGCTGGCCGACCCGGCCGGTTCGGTCCTGGCCGATCAGGTAGAAACGGGACGCTATCAGGATGCGGGCTCGTGGCTGGTGGAGGGGATTGGTGAAGACTTTATTCCTCCGCTGGCACACATCGAAGGGGTGAATCGTGCCTGGCGCATCACCGATCGCGAAGCTTTCACCACCGCCCGCGAGCTGCTGAAAACGGAAGGCATCCTGGCAGGCTCCTCCAGCGGCACCCTGCTGGCGGCTGCGCTGAAATATTGCCAGGCACAGACCACCCCGAAACGGGTTGTGACCTTCGCCTGCGACAGTGGCAACAAATATCTCTCAAAGATGTTTAACGATGACTGGATGCGCCAGCAGGGTTTAATCTCCCGGCCGCTGGCTGGCGATCTCTCCGACTACATTGCCCTGCGCCACGATGAAGGCGCAACCGTCACCGCCGCGCCGGATGACACCCTCTCCACCGTACTGGCGCGGATGCGTTTGTATGACATCTCCCAGTTGCCGGTCCTGGAGAACGGTCAGGTCGTGGGCATCATCGACGAGTGGGATCTTCTGCGCCATATCGGTGGCGATGGCGACCGCTTCTCGCTTCCCGTGACCGCGGCAATGACCCGTCAGGTGGAGTTCCTCGATAAAAACGCCCCGGAAAGCGCCCTGAACGCCATTTTCGATCGCGGTCTGGTGGCGGTCATTAATGACAATGACCGCTTCCTGGGCCTGATTACGCGCAGCGATGTTCTTACCGCCTGGCGCAACCGTCTTCAGCAATAAAGGAATACATGATGAAAAATCTGGCAACCCTGAGCGTACACAGCGGTGAGTTTAACGATCGGCATGGCGCGGTCATGCCCCCGATTTACGCCACCTCCACGTTTGCGCAACCGTCACCTGGCGAGCACACCGGCTATGAATATTCGCGCAGCGGCAACCCGACCCGCCATGCGCTGGAAACCGCCATCGCCGAACTGGAAGGCGGGACCCGCGGCTATGCCTTCGCTTCCGGCCTCGCCGCCATCTCTACCGTGCTTGAACTGCTGGACAAAGACAGCCATATCGTCGCCATTGACGATGTCTACGGCGGGACCTGGCGCCTGATTGAAAACGTGCGCAAACGTAGCACCGGCCTGCAGGTGAGCTGGGTCAAGCCGGACGATTTGGCCGGTCTTGAAGCCGCCATTCGGCCGGATACGCGGATGGTATGGGTTGAAACGCCAACCAATCCGTTGCTTAAACTGGCGGATCTGGCGGCTATCGCCGACATCGCCCGTCGTCATCACGTCATCAGCGTGGCCGATAATACCTTCGCATCGCCCGTCATCCATCGCCCGCTGGAAACGGGTTTCGACATCGTCGTGCACTCTGCCACCAAATACCTGAATGGTCACTCGGACGTGGTCGCCGGACTGGCAGTTGTGGGGGATAACGCCGCGCTGGCGGACAAGCTTGCCTACCTGCAGAACGCAGTCGGCGGTGTACTGGATCCGTTTAGCAGCTTCCTGACGCTGCGCGGTATTCGTACGCTGTCGCTGCGGGTAGAAAAACACAGCACCAACGCGCTGGCCATTGCGCAATGGCTGGAGCAACAACCGCAGGTCGAAAAGGTATTTTATCCGGGGCTGGAATCACACCCGCAATATTCGCTTGCCCGCACGCAGATGGCGCTGCCGGGCGGCATGATTTCTCTGGTGGTGAAAGGTGATGCGCAACGGGCCACAGAGGTGATCCGCAAACTGAAATTATTCACCCTCGCAGAAAGCCTGGGTGGTGTGGAAAGTCTGGTCAGCCAGCCTTACAGCATGACTCATGCTTCGATTCCGCTTGAGCAGCGGCTGGCCAACGGCATCGTACCGCAGCTGATTCGCCTGTCCGTGGGCATTGAAGATGCCAAAGACCTGATTGCCGACCTCAGCCAGGCGCTGAAAAACTAAGCAAAATGCGGCAGGTCACGCACCTGCCGCGATAAGATGTCATCTAACCTTAACGCCTTGATAACAATCTCATGTGGATCTGCACAGATTATTTTTGAAACGCTGTTTTCATTTTCCTTTTATCTTAAAATCAGCGTATAATGCGCGCCTAATCCCTGGTGAATGGTTTCAGCGCTTGGAATACAAAAAACAACGTACAACTACTCCTCTCCTTCGTTGGGCTGTCACTCAGGCACACTTTCTTCTGCACGCTCATTTGATGTCTCCTATCCTTAGTGCGTGTCATATACTCTTTTGCAACACAGGTTTGACTCCGCGGCGGTGCGCCCCCGGAGCGAGATTTCCATATCCTTCCCAACTTAAAGACTAAGACTGTCATGAAAAAGACGAAAATTGTTTGTACTATCGGCCCGAAAACCGAATCTGAAGAGATGCTGAGCAAAATGCTGGACGCCGGCATGAACGTTATGCGTCTGAACTTCTCCCACGGTGACTATGCTGAACACGGTCAGCGTATTCAAAACTTGCGCAACGTGATGAGCAAGACCGGTAAAAAAGCAGCCATCCTGCTGGATACCAAAGGTCCAGAAATCCGCACCATCAAACTGGAAGGCGGTAACGACGTCTCTCTGAAAGCGGGCCAGACCTTCACCTTCACCACTGACAAGACTGTTGTCGGTAACAACGAAATCGTTGCGGTCACCTATGAAGGTTTCACCAGCGACCTGTCCGTTGGCAACACCGTGCTGGTAGACGATGGTCTGATCGGCATGGAAGTGACCGCCATCGAAGGTAACAAGGTTATCTGTAAAGTGCTGAACAACGGCGACCTGGGTGAAAACAAAGGCGTTAACCTGCCAGGCGTTTCCATCGCGCTGCCAGCCCTGGCTGAAAAAGACAAACAAGACCTGATCTTCGGTTGCGAGCAAGGCGTCGACTTCGTTGCGGCATCCTTCATCCGTAAACGTTCCGACGTGGTTGAAATCCGTGAGCACCTGAAAGCGCACGGCGGCGAGAAGATCCAGATCATCTCCAAAATCGAAAACCAGGAAGGCCTGAACAACTTCGACGAAATCCTCGAAGCGTCAGACGGCATCATGGTTGCACGTGGTGACCTGGGTGTTGAAATCCCGGTTGAAGAAGTTATCTTCGCGCAGAAGATGATGATCGAGAAGTGTGTTCGCGCGCGTAAAGTGGTTATCACCGCAACGCAGATGCTGGATTCCATGATCAAAAACCCACGCCCAACCCGCGCAGAAGCTGGCGACGTGGCTAACGCCATCCTCGACGGTACCGATGCAGTCATGCTGTCCGGCGAATCCGCGAAAGGTAAATACCCGCTGGAAGCCGTTGGCATTATGGCGACCATTTGCGAACGTACTGACCGCGTGATGACCAGCCGTCTGGACTTCAACAACGACAGCCGCAAACTGCGTATTACCGAAGCAGTCTGCCGCGGTGCGGTAGAAACCGCTGAGAAACTGGAAGCGCCTCTGATTGTGGTTGCCACCCAGGGCGGTAAATCTGCTCGCGCAGTCCGTAAATACTTCCCGGACGCGACGATCCTGGCGCTGACCACTAACGAAACCACTGCCCGTCAGCTGGTGCTGAGCAAAGGCGTGGTTGCGCATCTGGTGAAAGAAATCGCGTCTACCGACGATTTCTACATTCAGGGTAAAGCGCTGGCGCTGGAAAGCGGCCTGGCACAGAAAGGCGACGTTGTGGTCATGGTTTCTGGTGCGCTGGTACCAAGCGGAACCACCAACACAGCATCTGTTCACGTGCTGTAATAATTCCCGAACGAATTAATTTTCATAAAAAGCGTCCTCCGGGACGCTTTTTTTATTTCATGCATTAGCCAAAGTCATTCAAAAAGCAAATCGGGTTTCTCTATTTAATTGCGAATTATCTAAGATGAATCCGATGAAAAATGCCTTTTTTTACAGAGCTTTTTGCCAAAAAAGGGCCGATTCGATGCTTCTTTGAGCGAACGATCAAAAATAGGCGTATTCCCATCAAAAAAATATTCTCAACCTAAAAAACTTTGTGTAATACTTGTAACGCTACATGGAGATTAACTCAATCTAGAGGGTATTAATAATGAATCGTACTAAACTGGTACTGGGCGCGGTAATCCTGGGTTCTACTCTGCTGGCTGGTTGCTCCAGCAACGCTAAAATCGATCAGCTGTCTTCTGACGTTCAGACTCTGAACGCTAAAGTTGACCAGCTGAGCAACGACGTGAACGCAATGCGTTCCGACGTTCAGGCTGCTAAAGACGACGCAGCTCGCGCTAACCAGCGTCTGGACAACCAGGCTACTAAATACCGTAAGTAATAGTACCTGTTAATAAAATGGCGCACATTGTGCGCCATTTTTTTTGTCTGCGTCAAACCCCTACTGCGTCACCTTCTCACCGTCATTTTCCGCGACCACAGCGGATGTCCGACTGTTCTGTACTGACAACACGTTCTGACGCGCTGACGCGCCGTTATCGGCCGACACGGCTACCGGGATCCCCGCGCGGCGTGACAAGGCTTTATCGATAAGCGCTTTATCACTTCCTGACTGCGAGACAAACGTCGCAAAGTCTGCGGAATGCGAAATGGGTGTCATCTGGGGGTTTTCACCCTCAACCTGCGCCAGCGGACGATGCACTTCAATATAGCGTTTACCGTCAGGCTCGACGGAGAACTTCACCGGCTCATTAATGATTTGCACCCGCGTGCCGACCCGCACCTGCTCAAACAGCGCTTTAATATCCGGCGCGTTCATGCGCATACAGCCGGAGCTGACCCGCAGGCCGACGCTGTCCGGCGCACTGGTGCCGTGGATCAGGTATTCCCCGTGCCCCACGCCTAAACGCAATGCAAAGCGTCCTAGCGGGTTATTTGGCCCGGCCGGGACCACGGGCGGTAATTTAATGCCCTGCTCCAGAGAGCGCGCTCTGATGCCCGGTGTTGGGGTCCAGGTAGGATTAGGGATCTTCTGGCTGACCCGGGTGGTAGTGACCGGCGTTTCCAGTCCCAGTTGCCCAATGCCGAGCGGGAAAACCTGAACGATGTTTTCGCCCGGCGGGAAGTAGTAAAGCCGCAGCTCCGCCAGGTTCACGATAATCCCCTCACGGGGCGTGTCGGGCAACAGCATCTGCGAAGGGATCGTGATCACCGTCCCCGGCGCAGGGTTTACCGGCGCAATAGTATTATTGGCTTCAAGGATAAGCTGCGCTGCAGTATTAAACCGGCGAGCGATGGTCTGAAGTTTATTATCCCCTTCCTGTATCGTGTAGGTTTGATTTTGCCCAATCAGACGGCTGCCTGCGGGCGGCAACGGGTAATCCATCGCGCGGGCCGAATTAAGAGCACCGAGCGAACCCAGGAGTAATAGAGTTATTAGAGACGCGCGCTTCATGCTGAGATTCCTTATTCACTGGCCGGATGCCAGAAAGCTGAAAAACCAGCGAGGCGGGAACCACCTCGCGAAACAGAATGAATGCTGTTCTGTAAGTCTAGCTAAGGATTGCAGCTTTGGCGCGGATGGCGCGAATCATCGCTTCCAGCCCCTGGGAACGGGACGGGGTGAGGTGTTGGGTCAGGGCCATTTTTTCAAACCACGGGCGGACATCAAAAGCGACAATATCCTGCGCTGACATCTGGTGATAGAGAATAAATACCACCGCAATAAGCCCTTTCACAATAGCGGCATCACTGTCGCCCTGTAATTCGATCACGCCGTCGCGCGTCTGCTCCATCACAATCCAGACCTGGCTCTGACAGCCCTGAATAATATTTTCCGGGTTGTGTGCCTCTTCGCTGAGCGGTGGTAAACGCTGGCCCAGTTCAATGATATAGAGGTACTTCTCTTCCCAGCTTGCGCAACGCCCGAAGTTACGCAGTAATTTTTCTTTATCCGGCAAATCTGCCATCTGTCGCCTCTCCGTTAGCCCAGCAACTGGTGAATACGTTTAAGCCCCGCCACCAGCCTGTCGACCTCTTCCGTTGTGTTGTACATCACCAGCGATGCGCGGCACATCGCCGGCACCTGGTAAAACGCCATCAACGGCATAGCACAGTGGTGCCCGGTACGCACGGCCACGCCGTAGTTATCGAGGAAACTGCCCACATCGTATGCATGGTGTTTACCGAGATTGAACGCAATCACCCCCTGGCGGTCCGCCGGACCATACAGGGTCAGCGCCGGTACGCTGGCAAGCTCATGCAGCGCGTAGTGCATCAGCAGGTGTTCGTACTCCTGAATCGCGTCAAGGCCAACAGACGTGACATAGGCGATGGCCGCCCCCAGCCCGATAATCCCGCCGGTATTCGGCGTGCCAGCTTCAAAGCGCCACGGCGCGCGTGCGTAGGTGGTCCCTTCCGAGAGACTGACGGTCGCGATCATCGAGCCGCCCCCTTCCCACGGTGGCATCGCCTGCAAAATATCTTCTTTCACGTACAGCACGCCAATCCCGGTCGGCCCATAGAGCTTGTGCCCGGAGAAGACGTAGAAATCGCAGTCCAGCGCCTGGACGTCGACCGCGTGGTGCATGACCGCCTGCGCACCATCAATCAGCACCTTCGCGCCAGCCTGGTGGGCTTTCTCAATAATCGCTGCCACCGGGTTCTCGGTTCCCAGCACGTTAGAAACCTGGGTCACGGCCACCAGCCGCGTACGCGCATCCAGCAACGCATCGAGTTGCTCAAGCTGCAGGGTGCCATCAACGTTCAATGGGATCACCCTCAGTTGCGCACCGACACGCTCACAGAGCATCTGCCACGGCACGATATTGGCATGGTGCTCCATCTGGGTGATGATGATGTTATCCCCCGCGTGGACCTGCGCGTTGCCCCAGCTGTTGGCAACAAGGTTGATCCCCTCGGTGGTACCGCGCACAAACACCAGTTCCTCTGGCGAGCGTGCATTGAGGAAAGCGGCGATTTGGGTACGCACATTTTCCATACGCTGGGTCGCCTCCGCACTCAGGGTGTGGATCCCCCGGTGCACGGCAGCATAACCGTGGCGGTAGAATTCCGCTTCCGCTTCGATCACCTGATTCGGTTTCTGCGCGCTGGCCGCACTGTCCAGATACGCCAGGGGCAGACCGTTCACTTCACGGGTCAGAACCGGAAAATCTGCCCGTACTTTCTCTACGGGAAAACTCATGCTTCGCCTCCAGGCAGACGCTGCCCGATACGGGCCAGCACCTGCTGTTTTAACAGGCCATCGTGCAGCGCTTCCGTCAGTTCAGCGGCAAACGCATAGATGATCATTTGCTGCGCCGCCTGCTGGTCGATACCGCGGGAGCGTAAATAGAACATCTGTTCGTCATCAATTCGCCCGACCGTCGCGCCATGGCTGCACTTCACGTCATCAGCATAGATTTCAAGCTGTGGTTTGGTGTCCACTTCCGCCAGGCGTCCCAACAGCAGGTTGTTGTTGGTCATCTGCCCGTCGGTTTTAATCGCGTGCTGCGCCACGTTAATCAGGCCGTTAAACACCGCCCTTCCTTTGTCGCTGACAATGGTTTTGTGCAGCTGGCGACTGTTACAGTAGCCTTTGTTGTGCTCAAGCCAGGTACGTGTATCGCACACTTGCGTTTTAACCGGCATCGCCAGGCTGTTGATGCGAAGCGTTGTATTCTCGCCGTTAAGCTGCGTGCTGGTGTTGTGGCGCAGTACCGCGCCGCCCAGCAAAAAGCTGTGGCTGTATGCCGCGGCATCTTGTCCAAGCAGCATGTCGTTATGCGCAAAGTGGTGGCTCTGCGGGTTTTCAAACGCCAGTTTGATATGGTGAAGCTGGGCATTGGCGGCAACATGCATTGTCAAACGCGCCCCGGTAAAGTGCCGGGCCTCGTTGAGGCTGACGTAATGCTCAATCACCGTAGCCTCCGCCCCTTCCGCCAGCTCAAGATGGTGGCGGTAGTGAGCAGTGTTGATCTCGTCGCCGTCTGCTCCCTGAGTGATGTGCATCAGCAGCAGTGGTTTTACCGGACGCTGGTTACGCTTAACGCGAATATGCGTCACGCTCCGCGCCAGGCTCTCGGTGAGATGCAGGAAGACCTCGGGCTGTACCGGGGCGCTCAGGCTCTGACGGTCATCGTTAATGGCAATCTCAAACCCACAGTCCTGGGTGCTGTCACTCAGCTCAGGGCGGAACTGACCATCGACGAAGACCAGATGCACGGCATCCACGGTCAATGCCAGGGCATCGCGCTGCGCCGGGCTGATGTCTGCCAGGCGGGTGACAAACTCGCCGTTCAGCAGGCCATCAAGCGGCGTGTATTTCCAGTTCTCCTGCTTGCGTGACGGCAAACCGAGACGCAGCATCTGCTGCAGGTGCTGTTGCGCCTGTTCCGAGCGCGTATTGCCCTGCGCTTCAAACAGACGGTGCCACTGCTGGAGCGCATTACTGCTGTTCGGTAAGCCAGCCATAACCCTGCTCCTCCAGTTGTTTAACCAGCGTGAAATCACCGGATTTCACAATACGCCCCTGGTAAAGCACATGGACGAAATCCGGCTTGATGTAATCCAGAATACGCTGGTAGTGAGTGACGATGATGAACGCGCGTTTGCCGTCGCGCAGGGAGTTCACCCCGTCGGCGACAATCTTCAGGGCATCGATATCCAGACCGGAGTCGGTTTCATCCAGAATGCACAGTTCAGGCTCAAGGACCGCCATCTGCAGAATGTCGTTACGCTTTTTCTCACCGCCTGAAAAACCGACGTTGACCGAGCGGGTCAGCAGGTCTTCCGGCATTTTCAGCAACTTAATCTTCTCTTCCATCAGATCCTGAAAATCAAAGCGGTCCAGTGCTTCCAGTCCGCGATATTTACGTACCGCGTTCAGCGCCGTTTGCAGAAAGAACTGGTTACTCACCCCCGGGATCTCCACCGGGTACTGGAAGGCCATAAAGATACCTTCACCGGCCCGCTCTTCCACCGACATCTCCAGCAAATCTTTGCCGTTAAATTCGACCGACCCGTGGGTCACTTCGTAATCTTCGCGTCCTGCCAGCGTCGCGGAGAGCGTACTTTTCCCGGAGCCATTGGGGCCCATAATGGCGTGGACTTCACCCGGTTTGACATCAAAATTGAGACCACGCAGGATCTCTTTGTCTTCCACGCTAACCTGTAAATCTTTAATACTTAACATGTGCTTTCCTTAACCGACGCTGTGTTCAAGACTAATGGCGAGGAGTTTCTGGGCTTCAACGGCAAATTCCAGCGGCAGTTCAGAGAACACATCCTTACAGAAGCCGTTCACAATCATTGAGATGGCATCTTCCTCACTGATCCCGCGCTGCAGGCAGTAGAAGAGCTGATCTTCCCCAATACGTGACGTCGTCGCCTCGTGCTCAAGCTGGGCGGTATTGTTACGGCATTCAACGTACGGGAAGGTGTGTGCCCCGCAGTCTGCGCCAATTAACATTGAGTCACACTGGGTAAAGTTTCGGGCATTGGTGGCCGTCGGCATGATTTTGACCAGCCCACGATAGCTGTTCTGACTGTGCCCGGCGGAGATGCCTTTAGAAATAATGGTCGACCGGGTGTTTTTACCGATGTGGATCATCTTGGTACCCGTATCTGCCTGCTGATGGCCGCTGGTCAGCGCCACGGAGTAGAACTCACCGATCGAGTTATCCCCACGCAAAATACAGCTCGGGTATTTCCAAGTGATGGCAGAGCCGGTTTCCGACTGGGTCCAGGACATTTTGCTGTTTTCGCCTTCGCACAGCGCACGCTTGGTCACGAAGTTCAGAATACCGCCGGTGTTGCCATCGCCCGGGAACCAGTTCTGCACCGTGGAGTATTTCACCTCTGCATCTTTATGAATGATGACTTCAACCACCGCGGCGTGAAGCTGGTAGCTGTCACGGACCGGTGCGGAGCAACCTTCAATGTAACTGACGTAGCTGCCTTCATCGGCCACCAGAATGGTGCGTTCGAACTGACCGGTTTTTTCCGCGTTGATACGGAAATAGGTCGACAACTCCATCGGGCAGCGAACGCCTTTTGGTACGTAGATAAAGGTGCCATCAGACGCTACCGCCGCGTTGAGCGCGGCAAAAAAGTTATCGTTACTCGGCACCACGGTGCCGATGTACTTTTTCACCAGCTCAGGGTGCTCGTGAATCGCTTCGCCGAAAGAGCAGAAAATAATCCCCTGCTCTGCCAGTTTTTCACGGTAGGTTGTCGCCACTGAGACGGAGTCAAAAATGGCGTCCACCGCCACCTCTTTCCCTTCGCGAACGGGCACACCCAGCTGGTTAAATGCCTCTTCCACTTCTTTGCTCAGGAAGCTGTTGTCCGCACCGGTTTGCTGCACAGCGCCAGGCTGTGAGGCGCAGGTGTCGTCGCAACTCCCGCAGGATGGCGCAGAGTAGTAGCTGTAATCCTGATAGTTCAGCTTGTCATAATGCGCTTTCAGCCAGTGAGGTTCTTCCATTTCCAGCCAGGCCCGGAAGGCGCTCAGACGAAACTCCAGCATCCATTCAGGTTCATTACGTTTGGCCGAGATCGCCCGGACGACATCTTCATTGATGCCTTTCGCCAGTTCATCGGTCTGCAGCTGGGTAAAGAACCCCTCTTTATAATTGAGGTGGCCGCCGCTCCAGGTGTTAACATCACTCGTTGCTTCAGTATTACGAGACATAGTACCGCCTATACCCCAAAGCTTTCGCCGCACCCACATTCGTTCTGGGCTTTCGGGTTATGAAATTTGAATAACTGGTTTAAACCTTCACGTACGTAGTCCACTTCCGTGCCGTCAATAAACGGCATGGCCTGCAGGGCGACATACAATTTTGCGCCGTCAGTTTCGAATACCAGATCATCTTTCTCGGGTTCTGTGACGGTATCGAGCACGTAACCGAATCCTGCGCAGCCGGTCTGTTTCACCCCCAGGCGCACGCCGAGGATATCTGGCTTTTTCGCCACCAGTTCGTGAATATGTGCCGCCGCCGCTGGCGTGAGCGTTAAGCCACGCCAGGCGAAGTCGGCAGGATTGAAGGTTTCTGAATGCAGTTCCATAGGTCCACCTCATCTAATAAGCCCCAGGGCATAACACCATGTTAGTGATAACGATTATCACTTCAACCCTCTGTCAGCAGGGGCATTGGGCTAAATCGCCCTTTTTGCATACTTTTATTAAGCATAGACCCTGTCAGCGGATGCGGGCGGGATGGATTTAATTGTTCAATACTTTGAAAAATAATGGGTTATCTAATCAGAAAAGCGGAGTAAAGGGGAAAAATAAAATATGCATCGGAAATGCCTATTTTTAAGATAGATTTTATCCAGGGGAACGACGAGCAAAAAAAGGCCTTCAAGGCCTGCGAAAATTAATGATGAAAGGAGACAACAAAACCCTGTTCACGCCAGTGGTCAAGCAGTTCCTGCTGACGCGGCGTCGGCGCTTTACCGGTCCAGACGAAAATTCTTTGCCCAGGAAAAAGCTCCGGACGAGGGGAATCAATCGGGTCGGCCAGCACATCAATATGCCATCCCTTTTGTGCCAGACGCGCAGCCTCAAGCCACAGGTGGGTGCGGTCATCGCACTCCCAGCCAATAAGCAGAGCATCTTTACCGGCTTTCTTACGTGACTCCGCCAGGCTTGCGACAGCAAATTCTATCAGCACACCGTCAAGCAGGCTCGCCATATGACGCACCGTATTTTGATCCTGATTCATTCGCTGACGAACGGGAGAAATAATATTATCGATAAGCGCATCCATCGCGTGATCGCGGCGGAATTCGCCTATTTTGGCGCGCAGCTTTGCCGGGCTGGCATAACGCAAAACCGTCATCATCTCTTCCTGGATTGATGCCCAGTTACCCTGAGTCATCACTTCTTTGTTTTCCAGCAAGCCTTTGACTTTGCCGACCGAAACGCCGCTTTTCATCAGGCGTTTGATCTCTTCAATACGCAGGATATCTTCATCGTCAAACTGACGATGGCCCCCTTCGCTTCGCTGCGGCTTCAACAATCCATAACGGCGCTGCCAGGCACGCAGCGTAACGGGGTTGATACCGCATCGTTCGGCCACTTCGCCGATACTGTAATAGGCCATTAACTCCCTCACGCTTAGAACTTCCATACCCAACCAGACCAACCTTATCAGATTGTACAAACCATTTGTATAACTAAGGCCTCTTTTTGAGCGGGTGAAGGGTATACAAGTTCCTTCACCCGTTAATGTATTGTTGTACAAATTTTGCCGCGCGTACAGTCAAGCTTGCAGGTTTATGTACAGCTTTCTCAAAATTCAAACTTCTTCTCTGGCCACGCGATCGCCGGAATTCCCCCGTGACGCGGGCTGGCAAACAGATGCCCCTGGAACTGGGAAATGCCTGCAGACTCCAGCCACATCCACTCTTCAGGCTTCTCAACGCCGACGGCACAGAACTGGATCTCCAGCGAGGAACAGCAGGTGATAATCGCCTGAATGATGGCCTGCCGCGGGCCGCTTTTGTGCACATTCGCGACCAGATCGCGGTTAATCTTAATTCTGTCAGGCTGGAATTGCGCCAGTAACTGCAGACCGGCAAAACCGGCACCAAAGTGATCGATGGTTACGCTGATACCGGCACTTTTTAGCTGCCTGACCGAATGGGTAAACTCTTCAAAACGGGAAATCGCTTCGCTCTCGGTGAATTCCACCACAATCTGCTCCGGCACAAAGCCATTCGCGTCAATGGCCGTCAGCAGGAAATCCACGGCGCCAGGCACGTTGACCAGCGTCATGGGCAGCAGGTTAATGGATAATGTCTGATCCTGTAATCCCAGAGCGCTCGCCATGGAGAGCGCAACCTGCTTGCTTTTCAAATCAGAGGCGTACACCTCTTCACGAGGAATTTGGGCAAAATAGGTTCCGGGGGATTCACCGGTGGGCGTGCGGATCAAGGCCTCCCAGGAGACGACCTGCTGCATAAACGGATCCACGATAGGCTGGAACGCAAAGCTGCAATCCGCACCTTTAGCCACCACCTCCGGTTGCGCCGATAAAGGCGTCTCTTCCGGGATAAAATCCCAGGCATCTGCAGGGGGCAGTTCAAAGTAGTTGGCTTTCTCCGTGGCCTCCACGAAAGTGCGGAAAAACTGCAGGGCGCGATCGCTATATGTCAGTTGATACCTGCTGGTGCCTTTGTCGAGAACCTGCTGAAGCACCTCTTCCCTGTCGAACTGACGCAAGTCAAAAAGCTCCATGCCAACCTTGCCGAAGCGTCGGGAGGGGCCGTGATCGCGCATCAGCTCCACCACGTTATGGTGGCGCGTGTCCTGGCAAATCTGCTCGTAAATGGATGAAACGTTTTCCGCTGGGCCTTCGAGCAACTGAAAAAAATGCGTGCCGTTAAACAGCAAGATCCCCGTGACATTGGATTGCCGGTTTTTACTATTTGCAGCAGCTACCATGTTTTCCAGCGCTTTCACTGGAACGTCCTCGCAGATATGACTGCGGTATATGATGGTTGTAAGCATGCTTATCCTGAAGGGGGTTAGGGGTTGGCCACAAAAACACGTCGGTAAACATCTGTTATAGCATATTAATTACGTGACAAATAATTTACATCTCAACCATTTACGGCACCTAACGCATCCGTTTCCTGCGTTGTACAACTTATCCATCACCGTGCGTATTGTACAATATATTCTGTAACGGAAATGCTTCATTTTTATGACTCAACCACCTGATAAACATAGATTTTATAAAATATATCACAATTATTTTAAAAAATTGTACATTTTCTATGTACAGATTTGGAAATTGTGTATACCTTAAATGTAACGTTAGTGATTACATTTTTTTACAGGAGCGAAACATGCAGCAGAAGGATTATGTCGCAGATTCAGCAGCAGCGATCGCGCACTACTTCGAGAAAGCCGCGCTTCCTACCCAACAGGAGACGCTCGGTCAGGTCGTGGTTGAGATTCTAAGCGACGGGCGAAATCTGAATCGCAAATCGCTCTGTACCAAACTCTTAAGCCGCCTCGAAAAGGCCGATGGGCCTGAAGAGGAACAGCATTACCACATGCTGCTTGGTCTGCTTTTCGAACGGTAATGTTATGAACAGCAGTGATGCAGACCGACTGATTGACCAGCTTATCGGTGAAGCCGTTCTTTCTCTTTTGAAAGAGCGAGGCCCCGTCACAACCGAAGCTCTGGTTCAGCGTCTGCGGGATATGAAAGCACATGAAAAGGATCCCCAGCGGCGGGAGACACTTGCGATGGTGATTGCCGACATCGGTTCAAACAACATCGCCCTGAAACGTCGCAGAACCGCGCAAGGACGAACCGATAGAGAGGGATCTCTCAACGTTAAAAGAGACAATGTAGTGCCGTTATTTGGAAATGGAAAACCGTCCGATCCCAGAAAAATACATTGACTGCAATTTTACAGCTACGGTGAGAACAAATGAGACAAAATATTCAGCTTCAACCCGAATACCATTCCGCTTTTTTAGAAAGCGCGCTGTCGGAATATTTCCGTCACGCAGGCGATCGTTTTGCTGAAGAGTCCGCTGTTTTTTCTACTGCAGTACGCTGTGTTCTGGCTTCTGAAGGACACCTGTCCAACAAAGCGATCATTTTGTGGCTGATCCAGACGCTGGAATGCACAAACGACGTTGTGCAGGCAGATGTCATTCGTAAGACCCTGGAAATCGTTGTGGGTCACACCATGGACGATCTCTAAAAACCCTCCCCTCTGTGAAGGCTAACGTGTCATCGTCAAAACTGACGATCGGGCTGACGATGACACGTTCCCTCCTCGTATAACACCCTGTAAAACCTACAAAGTAAATATGGCATGGTTCCTGCTTACTCCCGTTTACGGGACTGGGCTACCCAGTCAACTTTGCTTCATTTCTTAACAGGTCTGTTATTGATGAAAAAAATCGCCAGCGTCTGCCCCTACTGTGGTGCAGGCTGCAAATTAAACCTTGTCGTCGAAAATAACCGTATCCTCCGTGCCGAAGCGGCCGAAGGCGTAACAAACCAGGGCACCCTGTGCCTGAAAGGCTTTTATGGCTGGGACTTCCTGAACGATACGCGTCTGCTTACCCCCCGTCTGACTCAGCCCATGATCCGCTACCACAAGGGAGAGGCTTTTACCCCCGTCACCTGGGAAGAGGCGATCCGCTATACCGCCCATAAACTCAGGAGCATAAAAGAGCAGTATGGCCCGCGGTCCATCATGACCACCGGTTCCTCCCGGGGAACAGGGAATGAAACGAACTATGTGATGCAAAAATTTGCCCGTGCGGTACTGAATACCAACAACGTGGACTGCTGCGCGCGCGTCTGTCACGGCCCTTCTGTTGCCGGGTTACAGGAAACCCTCGGCAACGGTGCAATGAGCAATTCCATTAACGATATTGAAAACTCAAAATGTCTGCTGGTGTTTGGCTATAACTGCGCCGATTCGCACCCCATCGTCGCCCGTCGGGTCTTAAAAGCGCGCGAAAATGGCGCGAAAATCATCGTCTGCGATCCCCGTCGCATTGAAACCGCACGCATTGCCGACCAGCACCTGCAGCTGAAAAACGGCAGCAACATGGCGCTGGTCAATGCGTTTGGCTATGTCCTTCTGGAAGAGGAGCTGTACGACAAAAACTACGTCGCGCGCTTTACCGAAGGGCTTGACGCTTATCGGGAAACGGTCAAAGACTACGCGCCCGAAAACGTCGAACATCTCACCGGCATTCCAGCCCGGGATGTGCGTCAGGCGATGCGGACGTTCGCGGCTGCGCCTTCCGCCACCGTCATGTGGGGCATGGGCGTAACGCAGTTTGGTCAGGCTGTAGACGTGGTCAAAGGTCTCTCCAGCCTGGCGCTGCTGACCGGAAATCTTGGTCGACCTGCCGTCGGCGTTGGGCCAGTACGTGGTCAAAACAACGTTCAGGGCGCGTGTGATATGGGCGTTCTGCCCAATATGTTCCCGGGGTATCAGGACGTTACGGACCCGGCGGTCCGGCAGAAATTCGCCACTGCCTGGGGAATCGATGTCGGGATTATGGACAAAGAGGTTGGAACGCGTATCACCGAAGTCCCTCACCTTGCGCTGGAAGGCAAGGTAAAAGCCTATTACATCATGGGCGAGGATCCGCTGCAGACTGAAGCCGATCTGGGGCTGGTGCGCCGCGGTTTTGAAGCACTCGATTTTGTGGTGGTTCAGGACATCTTTATGACGAAAACGGCGGAAGTGGCGGATGTTCTGTTACCTGCCACATCGTGGGGAGAACACGGGGGCGTCTTTACCTGTGCCGACCGCGGTTTCCAGCGTTTCGGTAAAGCCATTGAGGCCAGCGGCAACGTGAAACGTGACTGGGAGATCATCAGCCTGCTTGCTACCGAAATGGGCTATCCGATGCATTACGCATCCAACCAGCAGATCTGGGACGAGATGCGCGAGCTCTGTCCGCTGTTCTATGGCGTGACATACGAAAAAATGGGTGAAATGGGCCATGTGCAATGGCCGTGTCCAACGCTCGATCATCCGGGGACGCCGTATCTCTATAAAGATAACCAGTTCGATACGCCGAGCGGCAAAGGCCAGCTTTTTGCGGCAGCCTGGCGCGCGCCAGCCGAGATCCCGGACGAAACGTATCCGCTGGTGCTCTGCACCGTGCGCGAGGTCGGCCACTACTCCTGCCGTTCAATGACCGGCAATTGCGCCGCGCTGCAAAGCCTTGCCGACGAACCAGGCCGTGTACAAATGAACCCCCTTGATGCGGACAACCTGGGCATTAAAGACGGACAGCTGGTGTGGGTGAATTCCCGTCGGGGCAAAGTCATTACCCGTGCCAGCATCAGCGAGCGCATCAATGCCGGCGCGGTTTATATGACTTACCAGTGGTGGATTGGTGCCTGTAACGAACTGACGCAAGATAACCTTGACCCGGTCTCCAAAACCCCAGAAACCAAGTATTGTGCGGTTAAGCTTGAGGCGATTGAAGACCAACGCTGGGCGGAAGACTTTGCAGCGTCGTCTTATCAGACCATGAAGACGCGGTTAATCACGGCAGTAAACGTCTGAGGAAAAAGAGGCTCGCCACGGCGAGCCTCGTTATACGTTAGCCAATCAGAAGCAGGCACGAGAGGTCGTCCCCACCGTTAATCTTATCGATAGCAAAATCCATACGGGCATCTATGGTCTGATTGTGCAGGGTCTTTTCTGAGAAACTGGCGATGGTTTTCATGACCATCTGCTGGTTCAGTTGTTCATCCATTGATTTGACGCTCAGGAAAACTTTCAGGTAGAAAAAGTCCAGAACAATGCGATAAAACTGACGCATAATGGTGGCGGTATTCTTACCCGGGAAATAGCCGCTGTAGAGTTTGTACAACAGATAGTTGCGTAATACGTACGGCTCTGACAGACAGGATTCCTGGAAAAGTTTCCCCCACTGCTGGTTAATCGCGTCGAATTTCTGCGCCAGCCTGGCGGGATCGCTGTCATGGCTGAAATTCAAAAAGTCAGCAATTTGCCGATGCCCTTCGTTGATATACCCATCCCGTGCAGAATCTCGCGCCACGTTCGTGCCGAGGATCGACAACGCCAGATATTTCATCGCATTTGATCGCCCGACATTGCTTTCAGAGAGCAGCGATTTACCGCTCTGCAACGCTTCCAGCAAGGCTTCGTAAAAGCGTTCAACCTGCTCATACTGATTGTGCAAATCGAAGTTCACATGCTGTAAGGTCAGGATCAACTGAGCCAGCGCCATCAAATTTTCTTCAACATTCCTCGCTGGCGACTGGATTATTTTCCACGCAAGGAGATGAATGACCTGGCTGCTTTGAGGCATAGACTGGCGCTGACCAATCAGATTGGTTTTATAAACGGCCAGCAGTTCATCCTGCTCCTGCAATAACATCGCATCGGGGTCGAAGAGAACCCGCCTGACCACTTCCGGACATGAAAGGGTCATGCTGTGGCGAGTTTCATCAAGATAGCGGGTGGAGCTTCGGGGATAAGTACTGCAGGTGTGCGATAAGGCACTTTCACCTAAATCACGGTGTACCATACAGAGCTTATTTTCATCGATAAACGGACACTCCCCATTTTCATCCAGTTTAATACGGGAATAGTTTACTTTGCCTTTACGCTGCAGAATCAGATTGTCTTTGGCTATTGCAGCGATACCGGGATGCGTTGATGAAAGATATTTTTGATGTGTTTTTTTATCAATGGAAATTGTCCAGCCGCGGCAGCAGGAAATTAAACATTCCGGGCCCACACACTTGAACCTGGTCACAAAAATCGGTTTCAGGGTTTTATGAATTTGCATCGCTAATTAATCGTTATATAAAACGTAAAAATAACATGCTGCAGATGCAACTCTAAAGTTTCATAACCGAACACTTGTTTCCGTTATTCCTGTCATCAATAAAAGTGTCTTTACGCCTCCAGACAGGGGCGGTCCTGTAAACCCTGTCTCACAGAATCACGAAAAATATTGGGGGTGCCGTTTTTCTTCACCATCCTGTTGAGCAGCGCGATAAGCTCATAATCACTTCGCAGGTTAAATTTTTGCATGATCATGTACTTGTGCGCAAAAACGGTCTTATAGCCGATCTGTAACACGTCTGCCGTCTGCATAACGGATAAGCCTTTATACAGGTTCATGACGATGCGTATTTGCTGCGGTGATAATATCTTATGCTCGCAATCGAAACAGGACGTTTTCTGCAGCACATGCCCCTTCAACTGCGCTTTACGCCACGCGCACCATACCGTCTCACCAATCATGTCAAGAGAGGCCCTGCGGGAGATGAAAATAATATCCTGATAACAGGATTGCGACGCCGTAGAGCGTTGCTCATCATCAACCCAGCCGATCACAATGCCTTTTTGCCGTGACTGTAATTCCGGAAAACAGGTCAGGGTTTCTCCCTGGCATAAAGAGAGGACAATAATATCCGCCGTGCTGACGTTATGCGGCGTCATTTCATAATCAAAATGAATACAGTCATTAAAATTACGCCAAAAGAAATCCATAAAAAAATACTGCAGACCAGACTGAAATAACGAATCCGTCTCGCTAATTAAAATATTCAACATAGACCACACCGACGGGAAGCAAAAATGCGCGTGAAATCCCGCGCGACTTAATTGTATTGCAGCGTAATGACCACCACTGCGCTGAGGGTGCCGGGCGTCGCCCTGCCTCCGGTGGATATAACCGCAGCCTGCATCGCCATCTTCGCCGTCCGGTCTGAGGCGATATATTCCGTCATGCTGGAGCCGTTCCCTTTCAGTATGCCACTTCCGGCCTCGCGCATTGCTATCGCCACGTGGGTGGCCGTACCGCGGTTAATGTAATAGTCGGCGCCGGCAACAGGGTCGGGTGTACCCGTAAAGGTAGCGGTGACGCTACGCGTCCCCACCGGACATTGGGTAAATAACAGATCAAACGTAACCGGGTCTGAGGATGATCCTGGCGTCACCATATTACTTGCCTGGATATTGCCCAGATTAATATCGAGATTCGTATTGCCGTTATTAAACAGGCAGGGTGAGGCCACGATATTTCCGGTGACCCCGATATTCACGCTGTCTGCACATAGCGCTTTGCCGCACAGTAAACCCGACACAAGCAACGCCGCGGGAATTATTTTCATCATCTCACCGGTTATTGATAGGTTATCGTGAGCGTGGCTGACGCATTTGCCGAGCCTGATTCCACGGTGGTTAACGTCTGGTAATAGCGCGCGGTTAACGGGAGCGTCTCCTGTCCTCCCGCAGACTGTTTTAATAACAGGCGACCGTTCATTACCAAAGGAGAGCCGTTATAAAGTAGCTGAACCCCTACCCCTTTTGCCGTACCGGCATTCCCCTGACCGGTTAATGCCATGACGCTGGTATTGGCGCTGTCCGGATTTTGCATACCGCTGAGTGACACACTGATATTGGTGCCGGCACTGCAGGTTAACCCCAGATTTTGCGTATTTTGGGCGCCGGATGGCGTGGTTCCAATAACGGAGCCAAACGATGAGGCCGGAATATCGCCTATCGGGAACGTCAACTGCGCCGTCGTTATCGTGCATGCCAGCGCATTAATTGTGCCGTCAGTTAACTGGACCGTCAGACCGTCACGATAAACACCGTCACTTCCCTGAAGCGCCACGGTTCCGATAACGCCCGGCGTTAAAGCGCCCGACGTTACCGGGCCGGTCACCACCAGCTCAACTTTTCCACCAAACCAATCCACATACGACGTCACCGCGTTATACGAAAACGTGTAAGCCGGGTTTTCAAAATAATTCCCCGAGGAAAAGCGAATACCAATACCGCTGACATTGGTGGCATAAACATGGTTACCGTAGCTGCTCAGGTTCCCATTGTTATATCGCATACTGAATCCCAGCATCAGCGGGTTAGAACATCCCGTTAAATAGGTTCCCGTTGATGAAGCGGCGCGAGAAAAAATAATGGTGCCCACAGGGGCATCACGCTGCACGTTAATCGTGCCCACAGATATCGTCGATATTTGCGGCGTGATGGTTGTACAGGTGCCGGCACGGGCGCTATTCCACCCGCTCAGTAAACAGAGCAGGATCAGAGATAAAGCAAATTTCATTTTTAACCTTCCTGGCGGCAAAGCGCGTTAACGTCGGTTATTCCGCCGTAGGTGGGTTGTGCAGGCAGGCTAAACTGCGCGCGGCACTGCTGACCGGGTTGATTTCCCCAGGTTGCCACGATTTCTCCCTGTCCGGGCAGTCCCGTTAAATAGACCTGACCACGGTCGCCCACAATAAAGCTGCTGTTGCTGTCGCCTTTGAGCGTGACGACCGCACCAAACGGAACGGCATATTGCCCGTCGGACAGGGTCATTAGCACCCGGCGCCCGATTTTAGACACATAATCGGCTTCCACTATCGCCCCGCGGGTCGGTGTTACGGTGCGCGTATTAATCTCAAGTTCCACGTCATCCGGCATAGTTTCCGGCTCAAGAGTGATGTCGTTTTTTCGGTATACCGACAGATTGTTAACCACCGTATACCCGCGGTAATCCGTACGAACTCCGGGTTGATTGCGAATATCGACACCGTGTGCACCCGGCGCTTTCACCAGGATATTGGTTTCACCGAGCGGCTGCGAAAGCGTGATGCCGTCACGGTGAGCAATGACGCCCCCCTGCAACCCGTAATTCAGGCGCTCGCTGTGTTTGTCGTAGCTGTAGCCCGCGACAATTTCGCCATAGGTGCCTTTATAGTCGCCGTTCAGGTTGCCGGTATTTCCCGTGCCCTGTGTGCCATAACCTTGCTGCACGTTCCAATTCAGGGCACTGTTTTCCAGAGACACGCCGTTCAGCCCGACCACGTGCGTCGTGCCGTTGTGCTTACTGGCGTTCATGCCATAGTTAGCCCAGGTACGCGGCAAGAATTTGTCCAACGGTACGCTGACGTTAAAGGCCAGCAACCGATCGTGGTCCGCGTTTTGTGCGCTCCCGCGTCCATTCTTGCTGTAGGTCCAGGTCAAACCGTAACTGACGTTGTTCCAGTCATTGTTGTAGCCCACGCTCCAGGAGGCCATCGCCTGACCAGAATTCCAGTAATCTTCGCGTGCGGCGCTGAGCGTCAGTGAACCCAACGCGCCGCCCAGCGCCTGGCTCATGGTCAGTTCAGCACGGTTACGCCGCCGATCCTGCAGGGCGCTGCTGTCGCCGTAGGAATCCAGCACGTCCTGCATCCCGTAATAGCCACGGGTTGAATATCGGTATCCCGCAATTGAAAAGTTTGTCCCGGTCTTCGCCATATTTTTGCTGTAACGCGCGCGCAAGGACTGACCGGATGTTTTGTCGGTGTTATTCGGCGTTGACCAGGCCTGGGTCACGTCGGCAGAGATCGCGCCGATATCCCCCATGTTTTTACCGATGCCAAACGCCACTGAACGGTATTTATCAGACCCCTGCATCCCGCCGTAAACGGTGATGCCGTGCTGAACCCCATAAATACCGGTGATTTGACCAAAGGACGTTTTCTCCACGCGGCTGTTGTAGGCGCGATACTGCCCGGCCGTCACCGCATACTTCAGTCGTCCTTCCCGCTGCAGGACCGGCAGCGAGGCATAAGGCAGCGTGAAATGCTGCTCACTCCCGTCAGCCTCTTTAATGGTCACATCCAGATCGCCTGCGCCGCCGGTGGGATACATGTCCGAGATTTCAAACGCGCCTAGCGCCACGTAGCTCTGATAAATTTGATAACCATTCTGGCGGACCACCACCTGCGCATTGGTTCGCGCGATGCCGCGGACCACGGGCGCATAGCCTTTAAGAGAGTCCGGCAGCATGTCATCATCCGAGGCCAACTGACCGCCGCGAAATGGCATACTGTCGAAAACATCCGCCGGTGCGGTACTGTCCCCGATAATCAGCTGTGCTTTCAGCGGAATGACGGCGCGCTGCGCATAGGTATACACATTGTCCCACCGATCCTCACCGCTGGAATCCCGTGACCAGGTGGTGTAATTACGTAAGCGCCACGGCCCGATATTGATCCCGGGGCGCAGGTTGGCGTACTGGCTATCATTCTGGCTGCCGCGAGTGTTCTTCGCCCATGCGTTTGCGCCGCTCAGACTGTAATTAAGCATGGCGGCATTAATCCCCTCATCCCACATCTCTGGCGGGACCACGTCCCTGGCTGGCAGGTCGATGGCGGCCTGAGGAATGCTGATCACCAGCCGCTGTGCGCCAAACTGAAATTCGCTACTGGCCTGCGGGATCGCCTGAAGGTTTGCACATTCACCGTTGTTCGCCGCCAGCTGCGGGAAAAGCGTGGTTCTTACGCCCCACTGTTTTAACTGGTCAAGGCTCAGGCACGGCCGGAGGACGTCATTGCCCTTTTCGTCTTTTACTGCAGTAAAGGTGATATCGCGGGTCGCCATTAGCTGGTCATCAAGAACAATATCGACGTGATAGGTGCCGGGTGCCTGCGATCCGGATTCAAATGCCGATAAATCCGTTCTCCCCCTTCCTGGATTATCAAGTTCAACCAGTTCGGCATTAAATGTCTCACCGGCAAAAAGCGCCTGCGATGAACCTGCAAGTATTAATCCGATCACTGTCGCCAGGGGTGCAGGTCGAGCCCGAAAATAGTGTATTGCCATCGCTTTTAACTCATTTATGACAGGCAATGCCCGCGTTTCACCGGTTATAAGGTTGCCTGATGCGCGCCCCCAGGGCTGCCAAAGTCATTAATCACTTTAAATGTCAGTACGCTGCCGCTGGCTCCTTGCGGTAACGTGAAACGGACTGAGCCACCGGGTAAGACATACGACACGTCATCGATTTTTTTACCCCCAAGGGTGATTTCATTAAAATTGATGACATACGCGGTCGGGTTATTAACCTGAAGTTCATTCCCGGTTCTGCGCCAGCGTAATTGACTGGCCTGTTCGTCAGGCGTGGACGCGTGCAGCTCAGCGGGCCGATAAATCAGTTTGATGCGCGTTTTAACCGCAATTTGTAATGCGTTCATCTGCGTTGAGGCAGACGGAATCGCTTTAATATTCAGCCAGAATAAACTTTCCCGATCCTGAGGCAGTGCCCCCGTCATCACGATGCGCTCAACGTTTTTTTGCCCGCCATCCAGACGATACAAAGGCGGCGTAATAATAAAAGGCACCTTGCCTGACGCCCCTTCCTGCACGTCGATCCATGACTGAATTAAATACGGCGTACCATCAGGGTTATTCACACTGAGTGACGTTTCCTTTTTAGCGCCATCAAAAATAATGCGCGTACCACCAATAATGACGCCGGCATGAGCCGTTGACAGCATCAGAGATAACAACGCTGTTGCCAGTAAAGGGGTTCTGAAAAAATACATTCTGTTCCTCATAAAATTGGGGGCCGGGGCGGCCCCGACGTTCAGGCAAAAGAGCTAGTTATAAACCACCGAGAAGTTGGCGACAGAATTCGCCGGGCCTGCCGTGACGCTGGCCGTGGTCGAAATATACTGGGCATAGAAATTGAGCGTATTGTCTGCGGAGCTGCTGAGCATGTAGGTGTAACCATTGCTGCCATGCAGAGGCAGGTCGGTTTTATCCGCGGTCATCAGGTTGATCGCCACGCCCGTTGCGGCACCCGCCACGGAGGTGTCAATCGCCAGAAGATTGCTATTAGACGCATCCGGAGTACCGTCAAAGCGCACTTTGGCGTTCGTGACCGAGACCGGACAGTTTTTCAAAATAATATCGAATTTCGTTGCCGCGGTTCTCGCCCCCGTCGCGGTAAACTCTGTTTTATAATAATCCCCAAGTACAACCACCTGGTTCTGCGATGCCACATCAACATCACAGGCAGAATCCAGAATATTACCGTTAAAATTAACGGTACCTGCAGCGGCAAACGCATTGGCCATTGTCAGTACGGAACCTGCTGCGATCGTTGCCAGAAGAAGTGTTTTTTTCATCATGCTATATCCTGTATCACTTTATTTATTATTAACATTCAGACAAAAAGACGCGTCGGTTTTTTCACCCACTTAATGTTTTGCCTTTTACAGACAGCAGCGAAAAAAAAGAAATAACTTTATTTCATTAAACGTCTGAAGACGCATATGACTTGCTGTCGATGAAATAAAATTTATACAACTCCGTTGACGTCGACAATCATTTTCGGAGTCTTTCCGTAGACCCGTAATTAACAAAAATAAAACATTGTAAATAAGGAATGCCTTACGCATATAACGGGCAGTCTATTAATAGACCGGAGTGTTAAGATCATTAAATTCAAAATGTTAGTCAGGATAATATTGAAAGTCTACTTTTAGACCTGTGCTGCATATTCCCGTAGTCGCTGTTTTTTAAGATAATTCTCTACGCCGGTCACCCATGATCGCAATGAAAGCAGTGGAGCACCTTATGAACACGCGAATGACAGCGGTCCTCACCGATGTAAAATCTACCGTACTGGATTTAAAACCGTATGCCCATATTGATAAGTTAATCAGTACTGTGCTGCCTTTTACGGAAAGGCATATTCTCGCGAAAGGCGAAATTATTCAGTATCACAATAATGATGTTCGCCTCTGTTTTTTGCTGTTACACGGCAGCGTTGCGCTGCATCGTCGTGGCGATGGTATTGTTTTAAACTCAGAGTCCTCACCTTTTATTCTGGGTGTCAGCAGCCAGTTCTCCTCTGAACATCTGTACGTCAGAGCGCTTGAAACCTCAGAAATAGCGCATGTCTCTCTGGATAATTTTAATAAGATCGTGGCGGAAAAAAACTTATGGGAACATTTTTCAAAGCTACTCATCTATACCGCCTCCCGGGTATACGAGCACTGCGCGCAAATATCGCAGATGTCAGCCTATGACATTATCCGGTTTCAGCTGGTCGAACTGATGCAGGAGCCAGATGCCGTACGGAAAAACATCACGGCGGCAGCGTATATCAAGAGTCGAACCTACCTTTCGCGCAGTGGGATTATGCGTATTCTCGCGGAACTGCGTACCGGAAAGTACATCACGATGGAGCGTGGCGTGCTGCTGGAAATCCGTCATTTACCACGTAAATACTGATTGGCCTCGTGTTTACGATAAGGAGTAACGCTATAATCAGGGGGGTTATCGCTACGGGTTATAGGTTATGTCCTCTACTGAAAAAACGCATCGTGGTTCTCCTTACGCACGAGAACTGATTTCATTCCTGCAACCCTACTGTACCACGCGCAATGTTGCTCCCGGCGAACAGCTGGATCTCCAGGTGAATGGCCAGAGCGTGTGCTATTTGATCCTCGAAGGCACCGTTGCTATCTACCGCAGAAGCGACAACATGATGCTCACCACCGCACGTAGCCCGGCGCTTTTTGGCCTCGCCAATCTGACAGACATCTACTTCAATGATTATCTTAAAACCGTGACCCCCTGCCTGACGGGTATGCTTACCACCGTTCAGGTGGAAGCCGTTATCAAAGAGAATGGGTTATGGGGGTTGTTGTCTAAGCACCTGATGTTTGTTTATAACCGGCTATACAATAATGTGATGCCTCAGGGCGCGCCCACGGCCTATGAGATGATTCGCCAGCAATTGATAAAGCTGATGGATGAAGATGAGAGTTATCGCAACGCCATCACCGCAGAGCGGTATATTCGCGAAAAAACCCAGCTGTCGCGCAGTGGGGTAATGCGTATTCTGGCGGATTTAAAAACAGGCGGGTTCATTGAGATAGAAGATGGCAGGCTCGTTAAAATCAATAAACTGCCTGCCCGGTACTGAACGTCAGATACAAAAAAGACCGCTGACGCGGCCTTTTTTTTACTGTCACAATCAATGGACGTGAACGCCCAACCGCCAGGCAAAGTAGATCTCTTCTTTAAGCTCATTTGAAGAGAGCGCCAGCAAATCTGTGAACTCCAGTTCAAGCTGTTTCAGCTTTTTCAGGTACTGCGCCGGAGACAGGTTGCTTTTATCACGACGTAAATATTCAATTGCCAGCTGTGTTGGGGTTATTTCAGTATCCATGATGTCCTCGCTTATGTACAAAACCTGACCAGTATATCACAAGAGGCTGGCTAGTTTTTGACCAAAGGCAAAACATCTGAAAACTTTACACGACCGCCGTCGTCAGTCGCGACGAGCAGCAGAGCCGATCCTGCTCGTCAAGAATGTCAATCTGCCACACCTGATGGCGGCTACCGGCGTGTAGCGCGCGACAAACGCCGCGCACCCGTCCACTTCGCACCGAGCGAATATGGTTCGCGTTCACCTCCAGCCCGACGACCTTTTGCTCCCCTTCGGTGCAAAGATAACCCGCCACGGACCCCAGGGTTTCGGCCAGCACGACGGATGCGCCGCCGTGCAATAAACCAAACGGCTGATGCGTGCGATGATCGACAGGCATCGTGGCCTCCAGTTCATCCTCGCCAATATGCGTGAACTGAATGTCCAGCAGCCCTACCATATTCCCCTCGCCCATGGCATTCAGCGCCTGCAGCGTCACGGCTCGTTTCCAGATCATCCAATTATCTCCAGTAAAGCCTGTAATGGGTGACGCACTCCGTTCCCTTCAACCCGTTTCACCTGGCTTCGGCAGGAGTAGCCCGTGGCCAGACAGCGGTTCCTCGGCAAACGCTGCATCGCCTGATGCCACGACAACTCATAGATACCGAGCGAGTTCTCGTGGTTTTTCACTTCGTGCCCGTAGGTACCTGCCATGCCGCAGCAGCCCACGTTGACGCTCTCAAGCTTCGCCCCGAAGCGGGCAAAGATAGAAGCCCACTGCGCCGGGGCGCCCGGCAGTGCCGTCACTTCCGTGCAGTGGCCGAACAGATACCACGATTCACCGCTCACATCCTTCACGGTCGCCTGTTGCAGCGCCGCCGGCAGCCACTCGTGCACCAGCATGACGTGGAAATCACCGCGTTGCTCCCCCAGCGTCTGCTTATACTCATCGCGGTAGCAGAGCACCAGCGCCGGATCGACACCGACCATCGGCATCCCTAGCTGCGCCACCCGGTTGAGGAAGTCAGCGGTTTTCCGCGCCGTTTTCGCAAAACGGGTAAGGAAACCTTTAATGTGCTGCGCTTTGCCGTTTGGTGAGAACGGCAGTACCACCGGCTGATAGCCCAGTTTTTCTACCAGACGGATAAAATCGGCTACCACCTGGGCATCGTAGTAACTGGTAAACGGATCCTGCACCACCAGCACCACATTGGCTTTCTGCTCAGGGGTCAGCGCCTCAAGCTGCTCCAGCGTCATATTCGCCGAGCGGTGCCCCACGAGCTGACGCTGTAGCGAAGGGACTGACAGCAGCGGCAGGTCCACCATCCCGATATGTTTTTCGGAAAGCTTTCGCACCAGCGGCTGATTGATGAAGAAGTTAAAGGTCTTCGGCGCACGCGCCATCAGCGGGGCATAGCTCTCCACCGTCGCCACCAGATGGTCACGCATTGGACGCAGATAGCGGGTATGGTAAAGCTGCAGGAACCGTGAGCGAAACTCCGGCACATCAATCTTGATCGGACACTGGGTTGAGCAGGCTTTACAGGCCAGGCAGCCGGACATGGCCTCCTTCACCTCGTGGGAGAAATCATACTCGCCTTTGTTCGCATGCCAGCTGTTGCGGGTACGTTCAATCAGCGAGCGCAGACTGGCGCGTTTTTCCGGCAATTCCTGTTCCAGCTTCAGCGGATCAACCCCGCGGTCGGCCAGCAGACGCAGCCATTCGCGGACCAGCGTTGCGCGGCCTTTGGGCGAGTGAATACGGTTACTGGTAATTTTCATCGACGGGCACATTGGGCTTTTCACGTCGAAGTTGAAACACAGACCGTTACCGTTACACTCCATTGCACCGCGCCAGGAGGCGCGCACCGCAATCGGGATTTGTCTGTCATAGGTGCCGCGCTTGACGGCGTCCACCTGCAGCATTGGGGCATCGACGCCCTCTGGCGGGCAAATTTTACCCGGGTTGAGACGGTTATCCGGATCGAATGCCGCTTTGACCTTACGCAGCTCAGCGTAGAGCGCTTCACCGAAGAACGCCGGGCTGTACTCCGCGCGGAACCCTTTCCCGTGTTCTCCCCAGAGCAGACCGCCATATTTCGCGGTCAACGCCACCACATCGTCGGAGATCTGTTTCATCAGGATCTCCTGCTGCGGATCGCACATGTCCAGCGCCGGACGCACGTGCAGCACCCCGGCATCCACGTGGCCGAACATGCCGTAGCTCAGACCGTGGCTGTCAAGCAGGGCGCGGAACTCAACGATGTAATCCGCCAGATGCTCAGGCGGGACGCAGGTGTCTTCAGCAAAGGGAATCGGTTTGGCAGCCCCCTTCGCGTTGCCCAGCAGCCCCACCGCTTTTTTACGCATCGCGTAAATACGCTCAATGCCGGAGAGTTCGCTGCAAAGCTGCCAGCCAATCACCCCACCTTCACCTGCTGCAATCAGTTCGTCCAGCCGCTGACAGAGCGTGGTGACCTGGCTTTCAATCAGCGCTTCGTCATCGCCGGCAAATTCAACGATGTTGAGACCCAACATCTCTTTATCAGGTACATCGGTGATAAGCTCACTCACCGAGTGCCAGACGATGTCTTCCCGAGCCAGATTAAGCACTTTAGAGTCGACGGTTTCCACCGACAGCGCCCGCGCGTCAACCATAAAGGGCGCATTTCGCAGGGCAGAATCGAAGGAGTTGTATTTGACGTTCACCAGCCGACGCACTTTCGGCAGCGGCGTAATATCCAGCCGTGCCTCGGTAATAAATGCCAGCGTCCCTTCGGAGCCGGTCAGCACGCGGGTTAAATCAAACTGCGTCAGGTCATCGTTAAAGACATGACGCAGATCGTAGCCGGTTAAGAAGCGGTTCAGTTTAGGGAATTTGTCGAGGATCAACTGGCGGTTATCGCGACAGCGCTCAAGCACGGTGCGGTAAATCCGCCCGTTGGCCGTGTTGTCTTTACCCAGCCTTTCCGCCAGTTCGACCGGCATCGGCTGGGTATCCAGGATATCGCCGCCCAGCAGCACCGCGCGCACGCCAAGAACGTGATCGGAGGTTTTACCGTAGACCAGCGACCCCTGCCCGGAGGCATCGGTGTTAATCATCCCACCGATTGTCGCACGGTTGCTGGTAGAGAGCTCGGGGGCAAAGAAGTAACCATAAGGCTTGAGGTACTGGTTAAGCTGATCTTTGATGACGCCCGCTTCGACACGCACCCATCCTTCTTCGGGATTGATCTCAATGATGCGGTTCATATAGCGCGACATATCAATGATGATGCCCTGGTTCAGCGCCTGACCATTGGTGCCGGTGCCGCCGCCGCGTGGCGTGAACACCAGCGAGGTAAATCGCTCCTGCGTTGCCAGTCGCGCAATAAGCGCCACATCGGCCGTTGAACGGGGAAACACGACTGCATCGGGAAGAAGCTGGTAGATACTGTTGTCGGTCGCCATTGTCAGCCTGTCGGCATAATGTGTGGCGGTATCCCCTGTAAAACCCTGTTGCTCCAGTGCCTGCAAAAAATTAAGCACCAGCTGAACGACGCCAGGTGCCTGAGAAATCTGTGGGATCATTACTGTCGACCCTAATTAGAGGTGTGAAATCGTTTGCGTGTATCGTAAAAGTTTTATCACATTTTTTTCTTATACGCTCTGCAGAATTACAGGCAGAATTCGCCTGTCAAAAATCGCTGAAATCATTAATGATTAGAGAATCGCGGTTTTCCGTTCCCGCCAGCCACGCTGGTGTTCAATTAAGGAAAGTTTCATTTATGGTCAATCTTCGCCAGCCCAGGGATGTTGCGCAAATTTTGCTGTCGGTGCTGTTCCTGGCCCTCATGATTATTGCGTGTTTGTGGATCGTTCAACCCTTCATTCTCGGCTTCGCCTGGGCTGCAACCGTTGTGGTTGCCACCTGGCCTTTACTCTTACGGTTGCAGAAACTGCTCTTCGGACGTCGTGGGCTGGCGGTCCTGGTGATGACGTTGCTGTTGTTCCTGCTGTTCATTATTCCCGTTGCGCTGCTGGTCAACAGCCTTGTCGACTCCAGCGGCCCGGTGATTCGCGCCGTGACCAGTGGCGATCTGACACCGCCGGATCTCGCCTGGCTCAACAGCATTCCGGTTGTTGGCGCAAAACTTTACAGCGGCTGGCATGGCCTGCTGGAGATGGGTGGCAGCGCCCTGATGGCGAAAGTGCGCCCGTATATTGGCACCACCACCACCTGGTTTGTGGGTCAGGCAGCGCACATTGGCCGCTTTATGATGCACTGTACGCTGATGCTGGTCTTTAGCGCCCTGCTGTACTGGCGCGGTGAGCAGGTGGCATTAGGCGTTCGTCATTTTGCCACTCGCCTGGCGGGCAAACGGGGTGATGCCGCGGTTCTGCTGGCGGCGCAGGCCGTGCGCGCGGTTGCGCTTGGCGTCGTGGTAACGGCGCTGGTTCAGGCGGTGCTGGGCGGTATTGGTCTTGCGATTTCTGGCGTGCCGTACGCCACCGTCTTCACCGTGGTCATGCTGATGACCTGCCTTGCGCAACTGGGTCCGTTGCTGGTGCTGGTACCCAGCATTATCTGGCTGTACTGGACCGGCGATACCACGTGGGGCACCGTTCTGCTGGTCTGGAGCTGCGTGGTCGGCACCATGGATAACGTTATTCGTCCCATCCTTATTCGCATGGGCGCAGACCTGCCGCTGATCCTTATTCTCTCAGGCGTCATTGGTGGATTGATTGCCTTTGGGATGATTGGTCTGTTTATTGGTCCGGTGCTTCTGGCCGTGACCTGGCGTCTGTTCTCCGCCTGGGTGCACGAAATCCCACCTCCGGGAACGGACCCGGACGTGATTTTGAGCGAACTGGAAGAGCTGGAAGATAAGAACAAGCAGTAATGGACAGGCCGGGTAACGCAGTCGCGTACCCGGCCTACATATTCCCCTATAATACTTAAACGTTGCTAAAGTATTTATTCGTTGCGCACTGGTCAGACCCGCTATTACGGCTCTAAGTCCCCTATTAACCTCAAGAAATCTTTACGTCTCTTTAACTATTGAGACGAATCTGATCGACGCTAAAAGCTGACATGCCTACTATTAGGACACGGTTATAAATCAACACCTTGATTTATAAGCATGGAAATCCCCTGAGTGAAACAACGAATTGCTGTGTGTAGTCTTTGCCCATCTCCCACGATGGGCTTTTTTTTATCCTGATTACGCGCGGCTGACGTCACAGGTGCTGAGCATCCGCCATTCCGTTGACAATACACGGGTTTCCCCGGTCACATTGACCGTCACCACCTCGCGAATATCCGCCGACGATGCACCAATCTGCAACTCAAATTCACCCGGCTCGACGATCCGTTTGCCGTCACGACGGGTAAAGTTGAACATCTCAACGGGCAACGTAAAGGTGAGCGTGGCGGTTTCACCCGGTGAGAGCGTGACGCGCTGGAACGCCTTCAACTCCTGCAGTGGCCGCACCTGCGTGGCGACGTTATCCCGGACATAGACCTGTACCACCTCGCTGCCGCTGCGCTCACCGGTATTGGTGATATCCAGGCTTACGACCACCTCGCCGTCGATCGGAACGCGGGGTTCAGCCACGCGCGCCGTTCCCCAGCTAAACTGCGTCCAGCCGAGACCGAAGCCAAAGGGATAGCGGGAGCCAAAATGGAAAGCGAACGGTGTGCCGCCACTTTTGAGCTTGTGGTTGTAGTAATAGGGCATTGCTCCCGCGCTTTTCGGCACGCTGACCACCAGACGTCCCTGCGGTTCAGCGCGGCCCGTTAATACATCCGCAATCGCCCAGCCGCCCTCCTGCCCTGGTGCCCAGGCCATCATCAGCGCGGCGACGTTATCTTCCAGCCCCTGAAGGTTGTAAGGCCTCCCGCCGGTCATGACCACGATAACCGGCTTGCCGGTGGCCACCAGCGCAGCCAGCAATTGTTGCTGTACGCCCGGCAGATCCAGAGAGTCGGTATCAGAGCCCTCCCCGACGGTTCCGCTCTGGAACAGCCCGGCGAGATCGCCAACGCAGGCCACCACCACGTCACTCTCCTGTGCGGCTTTCACGGCTTCAGGGATCAGGTCGGTACGCTGCGAAACCGGAGATTGCTGCATGGGTTTACCGCCGCTGTCACCCGGAAACACCGGCGCACCCGCCATCCGTTTTTCGATAATGTGACAGCCTTTGGCATAACGTACCCGCGAGGCCCCCAGATACTGCTCGAGCGCCGCGCGCGGTGTCGTGACCTGCGAGGTCTCTTCCACCATGTCGCTAATAATTAAGTGCACCGGAAAACTGTAACCGCTGAGGAGCGCCAGCGGATCGTCTGCCGTTGGCCCGACGACCGCCACGCGAGGGTTGCCGCCGAGGGGCAAAATGCCGTTATTCTCAAGCAGCGTCAGCGAACGGGTCGCCACTTCCCTTGCAACCTGACGCGTTGCCTCGTTTTGCAAATCGATGCCCTGTTCATCGGCATACGGTTTTTCAAACAAGCCAAGACGGAATTTTTCGGTCAGGACGCGTGCCACTATTTCATCGACTTTCGCCATGGAAATCAGTCCGCGCTCAACGGCGTGTGCCAGATGACGCGCGCAGTCATCTTTTGGTAGTTCGACATCCAACCCGGCATTGAAGGCCAGCGCTGCAGATTCGGCGGCATCGTGCGAGATGCCATGATGCTGGTGCAGCAGGCTCACGCCGCCGTAGTCCGCAACGATGATCCCATCGAACCCCCACTGTTCACGCAGCACGGTTGTCATCAGGAAGTGGTCGCTGTGTCCGGGCTGGTTATCGATATCGTGATAGGCAGGCATCACCGAACCGGCATTGGCCAGCTTCACCGCCATCTCAAACGGCAGCAGGAAGGTGTCGTTCAGTTCGCTAAAGCCCAGATGCACCGGCGCGTGGTTGCGTGCCCCTTCGCTGAAGGAGTGGCCCACATAATGTTTGAGCGTTGCCAGAAGATCGCGCTTATCGCCCTGCAAACCCTTCACGTATGCTGTGGCCATCACCCCCACCAGCCACGGGTCTTCTCCGAAGGTCTCTTCGGTGCGTCCCCAGCGAACGTCGCGAGAGACATCCAGCACCGGGGCCAGCCCCTGCTGGCAGCCAACAGAGCGTGCTTCTTTGCCAATCTGTTCTGCCGCACGCTGCACCAGCTGCGGATCCCAGGTCGAACCGTAGTTCAGCGACGACGGGAACAGCGTGGCATCTTTGCACAACAGCCCCACCAGGCACTCTTCATGGAACAGCGCCGGAATACCGAGGCGCGTCTCTTCCATCATCATGCGCTGCAGGCGGTTAGCGGCACGCACGCCTGTTTTCGCATCAACAATATGGGTGCCCAGTGGACGCGTGATCTGTCCCACCCCCAGTTTCAGCCGTTCGCTAAGCGCAGCCTGTTCGCTCACGCCCGCGAATTCATCGCTCAGATCGCTGCGTTCGCGGTGGTTACCGTTTTCATCGAGGATCAACCAGTAGGCATGCATCTGGGCGAACTTCTCTTCCGGGGTCATGCGTGCCAGTAGGTCGGCGACGCGTTCATGCACGGGACGTCCCGCGTCCTTATAAATCGCAGTCATGTGTTACTCCTGTATTGCGGAATGGGTGGCCGGGGTGAGTTGTCCTGTCTCGTCTCGCACCTCGCGTTTGCTGGCCAGCTCGCGGGCGATGGAATTGACGAGCTTGCTGTTGAGTTTGTAAATGGTCAGCAGCGCGACCATACAGAGGAACAGCACGCAGGGGATGAGGGTGAAGAGCGCATTAATGGTAGAGAGCACGTGCGGTGCCTGGGTTGCCTGACCGGGCGCATAATCCACCATCCCGAGAACCCAACCGACCACCGCCCCGCCCAGCGCCAGACCAAATTTGATGGCAAACAGCGCGGTAGAAAAGACCAGACCATCCAGACGACGGCCGCTGCGATGCTCCTCATAATCGACCACATCAGAGAACATGGTCCACTGCAGCGGCGTGGTCAGGTTCTGAATAAAGCTAAAGATAATGTTGAGGCCAAAAATCAGCCAGATCTGCGAAGGCGGCAGGAAGAAAATCAGCGCGCCGAAAATCACGAAGGAAATAATGGTCCACTGATAGGCACGGACGCGGTCAAATTTCCCCAACAGACGTTCAGATAATAATGCCCCCGTTAAGGACGCCACCATCCCGGAAACAATAAAGGCAAATACCAGCTCCGGGCGCAGAAGCACATATTTCACGTAATACATGGTGGCAGAACCACGCGTCACCACTGCGGTTAACAGCAAAATATTAAACAAGAAAACAATTCGCCACTGGCTATTTCCGGCCAGCAGTTTTAAATCGCCGATCATCGAACCCGAGGTGTCATTGCGCGGGGAATAACGCTCGCGGGTCATCAGGAAACAGCAGAAGAAGAGAATAATACCCAGCAGGCCCATCATGCTCATGGCATAGAAATAGCCTTTTTGAACGTTGCCCTGGCCTAACAGCGAGACCAGCGGTAAGGCGATCACCGTCACAATCAACCCGCCGATGAACGACAGGCCGAAGCGCCAGGACTGCAGCGAGTGACGCTCACGCGGATCCAGCGTCAGCGCCCCGGGCATAGCGCAATACGGGACGTTAATCGCGGAATAAATAAGGCTTAAGATGGCGTAAGTGACGCAGGCATAGACGATTTTCGCCGTCGGCCCGACGTCCGGTACATAGAAGGTGATAAGGCAGCTTACGCCAAATGGGATGGCAAACCACAGCAGCCAGGGACGAAAGCGACCGTGCCGCGTCTGGGTGCGGTCGACCAGCGCGCCAATGCAGGGGTCGACAAAAGCATCCACCACGCGCACCACTAAAAACATGGTTCCCATGATGGCCGCCGGCAAACCGAAAACATCCGTATAGAAATAGGCGAGAAATAAGGTTGCCGTTTGCCAGACCAGCGCACTGGCCATATCACCTAAGCCATAACCTATTTTATCTTTGGTACGCAATACAGAGGAGATTGTCATTGTTATTTGCCTTTTTATCAGGTTAAAACGTATTTCAACCAGTTGCGCATCAGCGAGGGAAATGCGCGGTAAGGCTCAAGTATTAGCAACGCTTTGCGCGCTAACAATTGTCTAAATTAACAGACAAATTATGATATTTGGTTTTTTGCTTTATTTGTGATGGGGAGCAAATAAGGCATGAAATAAAAAAGGCGAGGAATATATCCTCGCCTTTTTCTGGTGCTGATGGCGTTACTTGTTGAGTTCGGCCAGGCTCAGCCAGGTTTGCACCACGGTGTCCGGGTTCAGGGACAGGCTGTCAATCCCCTCTTCCATCAGCCATGCGGCAAAGTCTTCATGGTCAGACGGACCCTGACCGCAAATCCCGACATATTTACCCTGTTTCTTCGCCGCGCGGATGGACATCGACAGCAGCGCTTTCACCGCCTCGTTACGCTCATCAAACAGTTCAGAGACCACGCCGGAGTCACGGTCAAGACCGAGCGTCAGCTGCGTCATGTCGTTCGAGCCGATAGAGAAGCCGTCAAAGTGCTCCAGGAACTGCTCAGCCAGCAGGGCGTTGGACGGAATTTCACACATCATGATAATCTTCAGCCCGTTTTCGCCGCGCTTCAGACCCTGACGTGCCAGCTCCTCCACCACCGCTTTCGCCTGATCCACGGTACGCACGAACGGGATCATGATCTCAACGTTGGTCAGTCCCATGTCGTTGCGAACGCGCTTCACGGCGTCACATTCCAGCGCGAAGCAGGCACGGAAGCTGTCAGAAACATAACGTCCGGCGCCACGGAAGCCGAGCATTGGGTTCTCTTCTTCTGGCTCGTAACGCTCACCCCCCACCAGATTCGCATATTCGTTTGACTTAAAGTCGGACAGACGCACGATCACGCGCTTCGGATAAAACGCCGCGCCCAGCGTGGCGATCCCCTCGGTCAGACGACCGACGTAGAACTCTTTTGGCGAGTCGTAACCTTTCATCATCTCGCGGATTTCGTTCTGCAGCTTCGCGTCCTGGTCGTCAAATTCCAGCAGCGCGCGCGGGTGAACGCCAATCATACGGTTGATGATAAATTCCAGACGCGCCAGGCCAACGCCTTCGTTCGGCAGGCAGGCAAAGTCAAACGCACGATCCGGGTTACCAACGTTCATCATGATCTTCAGCGGCAGATCCGGCATGGTATCGACGCTTGAACTCTTCACGCTGAAGTCGAGAATATCGGCATACACGTAACCGGTATCGCCTTCCGCACAGGAGACGGTCACTTTCTGATCGTCCTTCATGCGCTCGGTCGCGTCACCGCAACCGACAACGGCAGGGATCCCCAGCTCACGGGCGATGATTGCCGCGTGGCAGGTACGGCCACCGCGATTGGTGACGATGGCCGCCGCTTTCTTCATGATCGGTTCCCAGTCCGGGTCGGTCATGTCGGTCACCAGCACATCGCCTGGCTGAATGCGGTTCATCTCGCTGATGTCATGGATCACTTTGACAGGACCGGCACCGATGCGATGACCAATCGCGCGGCCTTCCGCCACGATTTTGCCCTGTGCGTGCAGGGTATAACGCTCCATCACCTGACCGCGGGAGCGGACAGTTTCCGGACGCGCCTGCACGATAAACAGCTTGCCGGTGTTGCCATCTTTGGCCCATTCGATATCCATCGGACGGCCATAGTGTTTTTCGATCTGTACCGCCTGTTTCGCCAGCTCCTGCACTTCTGCATCGGTCAGGGAGAAACGGTCACGCATTTCCTGCGGTACGTCTTCAATCTTAACCTGCTTGCCATGCTCCTGCGTCGGGGCATAGATCATGCGGATTTTTTTCGAGCCCATCGTGCGGCGAACGACCGCCGGACGGTTTGCGGCCAGCGTCGGCTTATGAACGTAGAATTCGTCAGGGTTCACTGCGCCCTGTACTACCATCTCACCCAGACCCCACGCCGAGGTGATGAACACCACCTGGTCGAAGCCGGATTCGGTGTCGATGGAGAACATCACGCCGGAAGAGCCCACGTCGGAGCGCACCATGCGCTGTACGCCAGCAGAAAGCGCCACGCCGCGATGGTCATAGCCCTGGTGCACGCGGTAAGAGATGGCGCGGTCATTGAACAGGGACGCGAAGACGTGCTTCACCGCCACCAGCACGGCGTCATAACCCTGGACGTTAAGGAAGGTTTCCTGCTGTCCGGCGAATGACGCATCGGGCATATCTTCCGCGGTGGCAGAAGAACGCACGGCAAACGACGCCTGGGCATCATCCGCTGAGAGCTGGTTGTAGGCTTCGTGAATGGCTTTTTCCAGTTCCGGCTGGAAAGGTGTGTCGATAATCCACTGGCGGATTTGGGCACCGGCTTTCGCAAGCTCGGTCACATCATCAATATCCGTTTTATCCAGCAGGTCATAAATGCGCTGGTTTACACCGCTCTGGTCTAAAAACAGGTTAAAGGCATCGGCGGTTGTGGCAAACCCGTTCGGTACGGAGACACCCATACCCGACAGATTTGTAATCATTTCACCCAGGGAGGCATTTTTGCCCCCAACTCTGTCTACATCATTCATGCCGAGTTGGTTATACCAAAGCACCAGCGGTGACGAGCCATTGTTGGACATCGAAACAATCCTTTTGTGATATTTGATCGGAGTAAGAAACACCTGACTACGTATTTATACTGGCATAATTATTTCCGCTAAAAAAACGGTGAATCGTGTAAGCAATTTAAATTTTCAACTTTTCGGATACTTTCCCACCATCCGCTAACCCGATGATTCCTATATATTCAGCCAAAAACCCTAAAAATAAAGTCGCTAATTGGAAAATGAAATCCACTTTTCAGGAAAATCAAAAACACCGTTTCATTTATAATTAGGATAAGTTCTTTGCTGTGTAATTTACTTTTTTAATTTATGCTTTCAGACAATTACGTACGATATTCAGGGTGGGTAAAATGGATAATGCTGTCGATCGCCACGTTTTTTATATTTCTGATGGTACGGCGATTACCGCCGAAGTGCTGGGACATGCGGTGATGTCGCAGTTCCCCGTTTCGATTAACAGCATCACGCTGCCGTTTGTGGAAAATGAGAGCCGTGCAAAGGCGGTGAAGGACCAGATTGACGCCATCTTCCAGCAGACGGGGGTCCGCCCGCTGGTCTTCTACTCCATCGTGATCCCTGAAATTCGCGCGATTATTTTGCAAAGTGAAGGGTTCTGTCAGGATATCGTCCAGGCGCTGGTGGCCCCGCTGCAGAGCGAACTGAAACTCGATCCGACGCCTATCGCCCACCGAACGCACGGGCTGAACCCCGGCAACCTCACCAAATACGATGCGCGTATCGCCGCCATTGATTACACCCTGGCGCACGACGACGGTATTTCGCTGCGTAACCTCGACCAGGCGCAGGTGATACTGCTGGGCGTCTCGCGTTGCGGGAAAACCCCGACCAGCCTTTACCTGGCGATGCAGTTCGGTATCCGCGCCGCCAACTACCCCTTTATTGCTGACGACATGGACAATCTGGTGCTGCCAGCCGCCCTTAAGCCGCTCCAGCACAAGCTGTTTGGCCTGACCATCAACCCGGAACGGCTGGCGGCAATACGTGAAGAACGGCGTGAGAACAGCCGCTACGCCTCAATGCGCCAGTGTCGAATGGAGGTTTCCGAGGTGGAAGCGCTGTACCGCAAAAACCAGATCCCGTGGCTAAACAGCACTAACTATTCGGTAGAAGAGATCGCCACCAAAATCCTCGATATCATGGGACTCAACCGCCGCATGTACTAACATGCTAGTACAATAACTCAGAATCGGGTATCATCACCACATCCTCGGCGCGCAGACGCGCCGAACTTGAATTCAGCAGGGATTGGTTTAAGGTGATGCCCATCACTTCCCGGTAGTCTGCCGATGAAGCAAAAATTTTTCTGAGACATTTCATGAATAAAACCGATGAACTCCGCACTGCGCGCATTGACAGCCTGGTCACACCGGCTGAACTGGCACAGCGGCATCCTGTTTCCGCGGGTGTAGCGGAACATGTCACGGCATCCCGCCGTCGCATTGAAAAAATCCTTAATGGCGAAGACAAACGTCTTCTGGTGGTGATTGGCCCTTGCTCCATCCACGATCTGGATGCCGCAATGGATTACGCAAAACGGCTTCAGGGACTGCGGGACAAGTACCAGCATCGCCTTGAAATTGTCATGCGCACCTACTTTGAAAAACCGCGCACCGTCGTGGGCTGGAAAGGGCTGATTTCCGACCCGGACCTGAACGGCAGCTACCGTGTTAATTATGGTATTGAGCTGGCGCGTAAACTGCTTTTGCAGGTCAATGAGCTGGGCGTACCGACGGCCACCGAGTTTCTCGATATGGTGACCGGACAGTTTATCGCCGATCTCATCAGCTGGGGCGCTATCGGTGCGCGCACCACGGAAAGCCAGATCCACCGTGAGATGGCCTCTGCCCTCTCCTGCCCGGTTGGATTTAAAAACGGTACCGATGGCAACACGCGAATTGCCGTTGACGCGATCCGTGCATCGCGTGCCAGCCATATGTTCCTGTCGCCGGATAAGCGCGGTCAGATGACCATTTATCAGACCAGCGGCAACCCATACGGGCATATCATCATGCGTGGCGGGAAAAAGCCTAATTACCACGCGCAAGATATTGCTGCGGCGTGTGAAACGCTGGCCGAGTTCGACCTGCCGGAACACCTGGTGGTGGATTTCAGCCACGGCAATTGCCAGAAACAGCATCGCCGCCAGTTGGATGTGTGTGATGAGATCTGCCAGCAGATCGTCAGCGGTTCAACCGCCATCGCGGGCATTATGGCCGAAAGTTTTATCCGGGAAGGCACGCAAAAAATCGTAGCCGGACAGCCAATGGTTTACGGCCAGTCGATCACCGACCCGTGCCTGAGCTGGGAAGACAGCGAACTGCTGCTGGAGAAACTGGCGGCAGCGGTCGATTCACGTTTTTAGTCCTCACCTTACCCTCTCCTGCGGGAGAGGGTCTACGTTCGCGCAAGGCCACATCCTCTTCTGTTTTGATCCCATCACAGTTTTTTCACAAAAACGCTTGCCGTGAATTTTCACTTTGTTGATAATGATTATCATTGTTACATTGATTGTTATTTATAAACATTATGTCACGTACGGATAACAACGCGGCAACGCCCGAAAACACACACACAGCACCTGCCCCAGCGCGCACCGATCGTCGGATCGACAGTAAAAGCCTGCTGGGGGACGAGGGACGCGTGATCATCGAGCATGACGGCCAGCTTTATCTGTTGCGCCAGACCCATGCCGGGAAGCTGATCCTCACCAAATAAATACCACAAAACCTTCGCCAGCCACCCAGGTGATCCCCAGGCAGCCAGCGCTTTCGATTCTTTATGGAGAGTTGCTATGCCACACCTGCATTCCGCATTTTTGCGCCCGTCCTGCCTTGCGCTATCCGTTGTCAGCACCCTGCCGGGCGTCGCGTTTGCGGCCACAGATGACATGACCGTTATCGCCACCGGCAACGCCCGCAGCGCCTTCGAAGCCCCGATGATGGTCAGCGTGATTGACACCGCGGCCCCGGAAAACCAGACCGCCAGCTCGGCCGCCGACCTGCTGCGCTACGTCCCAGGCCTGATGCTTGACGGCACCGGGCGCACCAACGGTCAGGACGTCAACCTGCGCGGTTACGACCGTCGCGGCGTACTGGTGCTGGTGGATGGCGTGCGCCAGGGGACCGACACTGGCCACCTGAACAGCACGTTCCTCGACCCGGCTCTGATTAAACGTATCGAAGTGGTTCGCGGCCCGTCAGCCTTACTGTACGGCAGCGGCGCGCTGGGGGGCGTGATCGCGTATGAAACCGCCGATGCAAATGACCTGCTGGAACCGGGCAAAAACAGCGGCTACCGCGTGTTTGGTACGGGCGCGACGGGCGATCACAGTCTGGGCATGGGGGCCAGCGCTTACGGGCGTACCGAAACCCTGGACGGACTGGTTGCCTGGTCGAGCCGCGATCGCGGCGATCTGCGCCAGAGCGACGGTGGAACAGCACCGAATGACGAATCCATCAACAACATGCTGGCAAAAGGCCGCTGGGCCATCGATCCGGCCCAGACGCTGAGCGGATCCCTGCGCTATTACAATAACGCGGCGCAGGAGCCCAAAAACCCGCAAACCCCCGCCGCGGACGCCAGCAGCAATCCCATGACCGATCGCTCCACCATTCAGCGAGACGCTCAGTTGGGCTATCACCTGGCTCCCCAGGGCAACGACTGGCTGAATGCCGATGCGAAACTCTACTGGTCTGAAGCGCGCATTAACGCCCAGAACATTGACGGCACCGGCGAGTTTCGCAAGCAGACCACCAAAGGTGGCAAAGTGGAAAACCGCACCCGTCTGTTCAGCGACACGTTTGCCTCACATCTTCTGACCTATGGCGGCGAATACTACCGTCAGGAGCAACATCCGGGGGGCACCACCACCGGCTTCCCGGAGGCTAAAATCGATTTCAGCTCCGGCTGGCTGCAGGACGAGATCACCCTGCGCGACCTGCCGGTCACGCTACTCGGCGGTACCCGTTACGATAATTACCGCGGGAGCAGCGAAGGATACGACGATGTGAACGCGGACAGATGGTCCTCCCGTGCCGGACTGACCGTCAGCCCGACCGACTGGCTGATGCTGTTCGGCTCTTACGCACAGGCCTTCCGTGCGCCGACCATGGGTGAAATGTATAACGACGCCAAACACTTCTCCATCGGCCGCTTTTACACTAACTACTGGGTACCGAACCCGAACCTGCGTCCGGAAACCAATGAAACGCAGGAGTTTGGCTTCGGACTGCGCTTTGACGACGTCATGCTTGCTAACGATGCGCTGGAATTCAAGGCCAGCTACTTCGACACCAAAGCCAAAGACTACATCTCCACCAGCGTCGATTTTGCGGCTGCGACCACCATGTCCATGAACGTTCCCCACGCCAAAATCTGGGGCTGGGACGTGCTGGCGAAATACACGGCCGACCTGTTCAACCTCGACGTCGCCTATAACCGCACCCGGGGAAAAGATACCGATACGGGCGAGTATATCTCCAGCATCAACCCGGATACCGTCACCAGCAAGCTGGATATCCCGGTGGCGCAAAGCGGTTTTTCCGTCGGCTGGATCGGCACCTTCGTCGATCGCTCAACCCATATCAGCAGTAGTTACAGCGAACAGCCTGGCTATGCGGTTAACGATTTCTACGTAAGCTATAAAGGCCAGGAGCAGCTCAAAGGGGTAACCACGACGCTGGTGCTGGGTAACGCGTTCGACAAGGCGTACTGGTCTCCTCAGGGCATTCCTCAGGACGGACGCAACGGTAAGATTTTTGTGAGTTACCAGTGGTAATCCCCACGCCCCGGCCTGCCGGGGCCCTTATTCGAAAGGAAGAGACAATGAATCACTACACACGCTGGCTTGCGCTGAAAGAAGAAAATCCAGGTCAATACGCACGTGACATCGCAGGCTTAATGAACATCAGCGAAGCAGAGCTGACCTTCGCCCGCGTGGGCCACGACGCCTGGCGCCTGCACGGCGACATCCGCGAAATCATCGGCGCGCTGGAAGCCGTGGGCGAGACCAAATGCATCTGTCGTAACGACTATGCAGTTCACGAGCAGGTGGGCGCGTTTACGCATCAACACCTTGGCGGCCACGCCGGGCTGGTACTGAATCCGCGGGCGCTGGATCTGCGCCTGTTTCTCAACCAGTGGGCGAGCGCGTTCCACATCAGTGAAACCACCGCCCGCGGTGAGCGTCAGAGCATTCAGTTCTTCGACCTTCAGGGCGATGCCCTGCTGAAAGTTTACACGACCGATAACACCGATATTTCTGCCTGGGGCGACCTGCTTACGCGCTTTATCTTTGCCGATAATCCGCCACTGGCGCTGAAGCATGCCGATGTCCCTGCCCATAACGAAAAGGCTGATGCCGCCCTCGTTGACCAGGAGTGGCGCGCCATGACCGACGTGCATCAGTTCTTCGGCCTGCTGAAGCGCCACAATCTGAGCCGCCAGCAGGCGTTTCGGCTGGTGGGTGACGATCTGGCCTGCAGGGTAGACAACACCGCTCTGGCACAGCTGCTGGAAACGGTCCGCCTGGAGGGGAATGAGATGATGATCTTCGTCGGCAACCGCGGCTGCGTGCAGATCTTTACCGGCGTGGTGGAAAACGTCGTCCCGATGAAAGGCTGGCTCAACATCTTCAACCCAACCTTTACCCTGCATCTGCGGGATACGTCCATCGCCGAAACATGGGTGACGCGTAAACCCACCGCTGACGGGCACGTCACCAGCCTGGAGCTCTTCGCCGCCGACGGGACGCAAATCGCTCAACTGTACGGTCAACGCAGCGAAGGTGAACCAGAGCAGCGTCAGTGGCGCAGCCAGGTCGACGCCCTGACCCGAAAAGGGCTGGCCGCATGAAAAAATGGCTCGCCCTGCTCTGCGCCCTGCCGCTGGTGACGTTCGCGGCCACACCGCAGAAAATTGTCGCCCTGGGGGGTGACGTGACTGAGATTGTTTATGCCCTTGGCGCGGGATCGTCACTGGTTGCCCGCGACAGCACCAGCCAGTGGCCGCAGGCGGCGAACGCCCTGCCCGACGTCGGCTATTTGCGCCAGCTTAACGCGGAGGGGATCTTATCCATGCGCCCGACGCTGGTGCTGGCCAGTGCTCAGGCGCAGCCCTCTCTGGCGTTAAAACAGGTCGAGGAAAGTCACGTCAGTGTCGTCACCGTTCCCGGCAGTCATGACCTGAGCGTGATTGACGACAAGGTGCGAGTCATTGCCGAAGCGACGCATCGCGAAGCACAGGGTGACGCACTGCGCGCCAGGCTGCGCCAGGCGCTGGCAGCCCTGCCCACCTCGCCACTCGACAAACGGGTGCTGTTTATCCTCAACCACGGCGGGATGACCGCGATGGCTGCCGGACAACAGACCGCCGCGGATGCAGCCATTCGCGCAGCGGGTTTGCAAAACGCGATGCAGGGCTTTACCCGTTATCAGCCGCTGTCCCAGGAAGGCGTGATTGCCAGCCAGCCTGACCTTGTCGTGATTTCACAGGATGGCGTAAAGGCATTGGGTGGCGAAGCGAATGTGTGGACACTTCCCGGCCTCGCGCAAACGCCGGCGGGACGGAACAGGCAGGTGCTGGCCATCGACGATATGGCGCTGCTGGGCTTTAGCGTGCGCACGCCGCAGGCCATACAGCAATTGCGCACCCGGGCGGAGCAACTGCCCTGATGTCCCGACGGATCGCGTTGTCGCTGTGGATGCTGGCCGCCATCCTGACGATCATGACGCTGGCGGCCTCCGGGGCTGGCGCACTGCATCTGCCGGTCAGTCTGCTGTGGCGCGGCAGTGATGAAACCCTGCGTCAGATCTGGCTGACCATTCGTCTCCCCCGGGTCCTGCTGGCGCTGGTCACCGGCGGCTCGCTGGCGCTGGCAGGCTGCGTAATGCAGGGGCTTTTTCGTAATCCGCTGGCGGATCCGGGGCTGCTTGGGATCAGCAGCGGCGCGGCGCTGGCCGTGGCTCTGTGGGTGGTTATTCCCCTCTCGCTCCCCGCGCTGATGATGCTTTACGCTCCCATGATCGCGGCATTTGGGGGTGCGCTGGCGGCCACTTTCGTCATTTTTGTCCTAAGCCAGCAGCGTAACAGCACACTTTCACGGCTGTTACTGGTAGGCATTGCCCTCAATGCCCTGTGCGGTGCGGCAGTCGGCGTGCTGTCATGGCTCAGCAATGATACCCAGCTTCGCCAGCTCTCCCTCTGGGGCATGGGCAGCCTGGGTCAGGCGCAGTGGTCTACGCTGCTGGCCGTCACCTCGCTGATGGTGCCAGGCGTTCTGATGATCTGGCGTCTTGCCTGCGCGCTCAATTTACTGCAGCTGGGTGAAGAAGAAGCGCACTACCTTGGCGTGGCGGTAGCAAAGGTACAGCGGATCCTGTTGCTGTGCAGCGCCTTACTGGTTGCCGCCGCGGTTGCCGTCAGCGGGGTGATTGGTTTTGTCGGTCTGGTGGTGCCGCACCTGATACGGATGTGGCTGGGCGCCGATCACCGGGCCGTGATCCCCGGCTCCGTACTGGCCGGGGCGTCGCTGCTGCTGGTTGCCGATACGGTGGCGCGCACGCTGGTCGCACCGGCTGAAATGCCGGTCGGTTTACTGACCAGTCTCTTCGGCGCGCCGTGGTTCCTGTGGCTCATTTTTCGTCGTGGAGGCGCACATGGCTGAACGCTACTGCGCGGAACGTCTTGTTTATCAGGTCGGGCAACGGACACTTATCAACGACGTGTCGCTGGCGTTATCTCCGGGGGAAATGGTGGCGTTGATTGGGCCTAACGGTGCCGGAAAATCGACGTTACTGCGCCTGCTCACGGGCTATCTCACGCCTTCAGGCGGGCAATGCAGCCTGGCGGGTACGCCGCTTGAGGCGTGGCATCCGCAAAAGCTCTCACGCCGCCGGGCAGTGATGCGTCAGAATACGCAGCTCGGGTTCGACTGGCCGGTCGACGCGGTGGTGGGTATGGGCCGCGCGCCCTGGACGCGCTACCCGGAAGCCCCGGTTGTCGAAGCCGTAATGGCGATAACGGGCTGCCTGCCCCTCGCAGACCGACACTTTTCGGCCCTCTCCGGTGGCGAGCAACAACGGATCCAGCTCGCCCGCGCCCTGGCGCAGCTCTGGCATGACGGCGGGCCGCGCGGCTGGCTGTTTCTCGATGAACCCACTTCCGCGCTGGATCTTTACCACCAGCAGCATCTGCTGCGGCTGTTGAAATCCCTGACCCGTCAGGGCGATTTTCACGTGTGCGTGGTGCTGCACGACCTCAATCTGGCAGCGCTGTGGGCGGACCGGATCCTGCTGCTGCATAACGGCACGCTGGTTTCTCAGGGCACGCCGGAAACGGTTTTACAGGCCGACGCGCTGGCCCGGTGGTATGGCGCGCAGGTATACGTTGGCCCACATCCGGTTCACGCCTCACCGCAGGTGTTTCTCGCGCCCTGACCGGGCTGATAAAAATCTTTCAGCGTCTCAAGCAGGGCATGCGCCGCTTTTGAAAGCTGCGTGTGCCCGGGGTGGATCACGCCGATGCATTTTTCAATCGGCGGGTTATCGAGTGGAATACAGACCGCGCCTAACGAGGTCATCTGCGCCTCGCACAGTGCCGGGACCGCACTGCCGCCCAGGCCGCTGGCGACCATTCTGCCCACCGTCACCAGCTGATGGCTCTCCAGCGCCACATCCAGTTTACGACCGCTGCGGGCCAGCTCCTCTTCCATCATCAGACGAACGGCCGAAGGGCGCTGCAGGGTAATGAAATCCAGCGTCAGTAGCGCCTCCCATGACAGGCGTTTTTTGGCTGCCAGAGCGGATGATTTCGGCACAATGGCGACAAATCGATCGAGACCCAACGGCGTAAAAAGCAGGTTATGGGTCGGCGCCGGTTCAAACGCGATCCCCATCTCGACCCGCCCTTCCCGCACCATTTCAATTACCTGCTCGTTGATAACATCGTGCACGGTGACGTTGATCCCGGCGTGGCGATCGCGAAATGCCTTGAGCACCTCCGGCAGGACATTCGCCGCAAATGACGGCATCGCCGCGACTGAGATTTTGCCGCGCTGCAGCGTAAAGCACTGATGCATGGCCTCTTCGGCGTTATCCCAGTCCGCCAGCAGCTGCCGCGCCATCGGTAAAAAGGTCTCCCCCTCCTGCGTCAGCGCCACCTTGCGGGTGCTGCGCTGCAACAGCGGTCCCCCCAGCGCCTCCTCCAGACCCTTGATCGTCAGGCTAAGCGCCGGCTGGGAAAGATTCAGCCGTTCACTGGCATGCGCGAAATTCAGAGTGTGAGCTACCGCTAAAAACGCGCGTAACTGTTTGACACTCATTCTCATTTTTCACCTTGTTAACTAATTGAAAAAATTTAGTTAACAGGAAATTAATAAAAAAACCAAATGAGTGGGTCACAAATTCAAAATTAACAAATGAGTCGCCGCCCCTAATGATACCGGCACGGATAACGGGAGGGATGATTATGGCGGGACTGGATAAGCGCGTCGGCAGCTATGCGCAGGCGCTGGACGGGCTGACGGACGGAATGACATTGCTGGCAGGCGGCTTCGGCCTGTGCGGCATTCCTGAGAACCTGATTGCCGAAGTCAGACGCCGTCAGGTGCAGGGGCTGACGGTGGTTTCAAACAACTGCGGCGTCGATGGTTTTGGTCTCGGGATACTCCTTGAGACGCGCCAGGTACGAAAAGTGGTGGCGTCGTACGTGGGCGAAAACGCGCTGTTCGAGCAACAGGTGTTGAGCGGCGAGCTTGAAGTGGAACTCACCCCACAGGGAACCCTGGCAGAAAAGGTTCGCGCTGGCGGAGCGGGTATTCCGGCGTTTTACACGGCCACCGGCTATGGCACACCCGTGGCTGCTGGCAAGGAAGTTCGCCAGTTTGCCGGCAAGCATTATGTCCTCGAAGAGGCCATCACCGGCGATTTTGCGCTGATCAAGGGCTGGAAAGCGGACTGGTATGGCAACGTTATCTATCGCCATACCGCGCAAAACTTTAACCCGCTGATGGCCACCGCGGGCCGGATAACGGTGGTGGAAGTGGAAGAGATCGTCGCCCCGGGCGAACTGCCCCCGTCGGCCATTCATACCCCGGGGATCTACGTCGACAGGCTGATTGTCGGCCAGTTCGAGAAACGCATTGAACAGCGCACGCTGCGCGCAGAGGGAGTCTGAAGATGTTAACCCGTGAACAGATGGCCATGCGCGTCGCCCGAGAATTGCGCGACGGTTACTACGTCAACCTGGGGATAGGGATCCCGACCCTTGTGGCGAACTATATTCCGGCGGGAATGGACGTGATGCTCCAGTCTGAAAACGGCCTGCTGGGGATGGGAGCCTTTCCGGATGAGCAGAGCCTTGACGCCGACATGATTAACGCCGGTAAACAGACCGTCACCGCGAGGATCGGTGCCGCCATTTTCGACTCGGCCCAGTCGTTCGCCATGATCCGGGGTGGCCATGTTGACCTGACCGTACTCGGGGCGTTCGAAGTGGATGTCGAAGGCAACATCGCCTCGTGGATGATCCCGGGCAAGATGGTGAAAGGGATGGGAGGCGCGATGGATCTGGTCGCCGGGGCGCAGAACATCATTGTGGTGATGACCCATGCCGCAAAAAACGGCGAGTCAAAACTGCTGCCGCGCTGCACGCTGCCGTTGACCGGCGCTGGCTGCATCCGTCGGGTGTTAACCGACCTTGCGTTGCTGGAGATTGAAGACGGCGCGTTCATTCTGCGGGAATACGCCCCCGGCGTCAGTATTGACGACATCGTCAGTAAAACAGCCGGGAAAATCATCGTGGCGGACGACGTGCGCGAGATGCGCTTCAACTGAGGAGTGAACATGAATGAGGTCATGATTGTCGGGGCCACGCGAACCCCTGTAGGCAGTTTTCGCGGATCGCTCTCCTCCTTTTCCGCGGTTGAACTGGGTGCCGTAGCGGTTCGTCGCCTGCTTGAGAACAGCCGGCTGTGTGCAAATCAGGTAGACGAACTGATTTTCGGTCAGGTGCTGACGGCAGGGTGCGGACAAAACCCCGCCCGTCAGACCGCTCTCACGGCCGGATTGCCCGTCAGTACGCCCGCAACAACCGTCAATCTGGTGTGCGGTGCTGGTTTAAAAGCGGTGCAGCTCGCCGCGCAGGCTATCCGCTGCGGCGATGCCGACGTGGTTATCGCTGGCGGCCAGGAGAGCATGAGCAATGCCCCTTACCTGTTGGACGGTGCGCGGTCAGGGTTGCGTTTTGGTCATACAGGGTTGCAGGACAGCATGATAACGGACGGCCTGTGGGACGCATTTAACGATTATCACATGGGCATCACCGCGGAAAACGTTGCCCGCCAGTATGGTATCTCCCGCGAGCAGCAGGACGCTTTTGCCGCCCGGTCGCAGCAAAAAGCGGCGTCGGCCATTGCGCGCGGTCTGTTTGACGCGGAGATGGCTCCGGTCACGGTAAGCGAGGGTAAAAAGCCGCCGAGCCTGGTCAGCAGTGATGAACAACCCCGGCCGGGAACCACCGCTGAGCAACTCGCTCAGTTGCGCCCTGCCTTTCGTCGTGAAGATGGAACGGTCACGGCGGGTAATGCCTCAACCCTGAACGATGGTGCCGCTGCGGTGCTGTTAATGAGCGGTGAAAAAGCGCGGGAAAGCGGATTACCGATCCTGGGACGGGTCGTGAGTTATGCCGTGACCGGCGTTGATCCATCGGTGATGGGCATCGGGCCGGTCAACGCCTGCCAGACGGCTCTGGCCCGGGCAGGCTGGGCGCTGGATGAAGTGGACGTCATTGAAGCAAATGAAGCCTTTGCCGCGCAGGCGCTGGCCGTTGGCAAACTGCTCGGCTGGGATGAACGTAAGGTGAACGTAAACGGTGGTGCGATTGCGATTGGCCACCCCATCGGCGCCTCTGGCTGTCGGATCCTCGTCACGCTGCTGCATGAGATGCAACGCCGCGACGCGAAAAAAGGGCTCGTCACCCTGTGTGTGGGAGGGGGGCAAGGCATTGCATTAACCCTTGCGCGCTAACCGCGCCCGGACATCTCGTTGGTACCCGAATATAACAATGATAGTGAGGAGTCATAATGAGTGTGTTGATTGCCCTGGCGGCGCTGGCATTGCTGATGCTCGCGGCCTATCGCGGATACAGCGTTATTCTGTTTGCCCCCATCGCGGCGCTGGGTGCCGTGCTGCTGACCGACCCGGGGGCCGTCGGCCCGACGTTTACCGGTCTGTTTATGGAAAAGATGGTCGGCTTCGTCAAGCTCTACTTCCCGGTGTTCCTGCTGGGTGCCGTGTTTGGCAAGCTGATTGAGCTTTCCGGTTTCTCACGCGCGATCGTCGCTGCAGCGATCCAGATCCTCGGGCGCCGCCATGCGATTCCGGTCATTGTGCTGGTGTGTGCATTGTTAACGTACGGCGGCGTTTCGCTCTTCGTGGTGGCCTTTGCCGTCTATCCTTTTGCGGCCGAACTGTTCCGCCAGAGCGGCATCCCCAAACGTCTTATCCCGGCGACCGTGGCTCTGGGTGCGTTCTCGTTTACCATGGACGCCCTGCCCGGTACGCCGCAGATCCAGAACATTATCCCCACCAGCTTCTTTGGCACGAACGCCTGGGCCGCCCCGTGGCTTGGGCTGATTGGCTCGCTGTTTATCCTCTGTTTTGGCCTGCTCTGGCTGGAGCGTCAGCGGCGAAAGGCGCTCAACAACAATGAGGGCTACGGTTTCGATCTGAAAAATGAACCTGAAACGCCGGACAACATTAATCTGCCCCATCCGCTGATCGCCATTTCCCCTCTGCTGCTGGTCGGGATCCTCAACCTGCTGTTTACCCGCTGGATCCCCGGCTGGTACGGGACGCAACATGAGCTTATCCTGCCCGGACTGGCGAAGCCGATTGTCACCGAGGTCAGCAAAATCACCGCCATCTGGGCCGTGGAAGCGGCGCTGATCGCGGGTATTGTCATGGTACTGCTTTTTGGATTTCGCAATATCCGGGGACGGCTGGCAGAAGGCAGCCGGACGGCGGTCAGCGGCGCCATTCTGGCGGCAATGAATACCGCATCTGAATACGGTTTCGGGGCGGTGATCGCTGCGCTGCCCGGTTTTCTGGTCTTATCCAAAGCGCTCGCCGCTATCCCGAACCCGTTGCTCAACGAAGCCATCAGCGTGACCGTGCTTGCCGGGATCACCGGTTCGGCGTCGGGCGGGATGAGCATCGCCCTTGCGGCCATGGCCGATACGTTTGTCGCGGCCGCCCACGCAGCCAATATCCCTCTGGAGGTTCTCCACCGCGTGGCCTCGATGGCCAGCGGCGGCATGGATACGCTTCCCCATAACGGGGCCGTGATAACGTTGCTTGCCATTACGGGTCTGAGCCATCGTCAGGCGTATGGCGGCATTTTCGCTATCACCCTCATCAAAAGTCTGGCGGTGCTTTTTGTCATTGCCGTGTTCTATCTCACCGGCATTGTGTAAGGAGAATAAAATGAATCTGAACGGTAAAACCGCACTGGTGACCGGCTCGACCAGCGGTATTGGACTTGGGATCGCTGGCGTGCTGGCGAAGGCCGGCGCACAGTTGATTCTTAACGGTTTCGGCGACAGTGAATCGGCAAGAGACGAAATCGCGAAACGGGGTAAAACGCCGGGCTATCACGATGCGGACCTGCGTGACGTCCAGCAGATTGAAGCCATGATGCACTACGCCGAAACCCGGTATGGCGGAGTCGATATTCTGATCAACAACGCCGGTATACAACACGTCGCACCTGTTGATGCGTTCCCGGTGGAGAAATGGAACGACATAATCGCCATCAATCTCTCTTCCGTCTTTCACACCAGCCGGCTGGCGCTGCCTGCGATGCAGGCGAAAAACTGGGGGCGCATCATTAATATCGCCTCCGTGCATGGGCTGGTCGCGTCGAAAGAGAAATCCGCCTATGTTGCCGCCAAGCATGGCGTGGTGGGCTTTACCAAATCCCTGGCGCTGGAGACCGCCCGCACCGGTATTACCGCCAATGCCATCTGCCCGGGCTGGGTGCTGACCCCGCTGGTGCAGCAGCAAATCGACAGACGTATTGCCGATGGCGTCGCACCGGATGTCGCACGTGAGCAACTGCTGGCAGAGAAACAGCCCGCCGGTGAGTTTGTTACGCCGGAACAGCTAGGCGAGCTGGCGTTGTTTTTGTGCAGTGACAGCGCCGTACAGGTCCGCGGCGCCGCCTGGAATATGGATGGCGGATGGGTCGCACAGTGACCGCGGTATCGGCATAAAAAAACCTGGCACCGCAAGGTGTCAGGTCTTGTCCGCCCGGGCTAGCTCGAACAGCTCACTTCCAGGCGTTTTCCCCAGTCCGCCGGACGGCTGACATAGTCGTCATCACGGTCAGCAAACGGCGTACGCAGAGCCACATGCAGGCGATGTAATTCGTCATACTCACCCTGTTCTGCCTGTTCAATGGCCCGCTGCGCCAGCCAGTTGCGCAACACCATCGCCGGGTTCGCCGCGTTCATTTGCGCCTGCCGGGTTGCGTCGTCGACCTGCTCTTGCTGCAACCGCGCACGGTAAAGCGCAAACCAGTCGTCAAAGCCCTGCCTGTCAATGAACTCGTCGCGCAGCGGTGAGGCACTACTGTGTTGCTCAGTCTGGCTCAGCATCCGGAAGGTGCGGGTGTAATCGCTGCCTTCACGTTCCATGAGTGCAAACAGAGCGTTCAGGATGTCGTTATCGCCCCTCTCCTGCGTCACCAGCCCCAGTTTGTTGCGCATCAACGCGCCGTATTCGCGCAGTAAAATGTCCTGATAGCTGTCGAGCGCATCATTCAGGGCATCAACGTTGATAAACGGCGACAGAGTTTGCGCAAGGCGCTGCAGGTTCCACAGGCCAACAGCCGGCTGATTGTCGAAACTGTAACGTCCCTGATAGTCAGAATGGTTGCAGATGTACCCCGGCTGATAGTCATCAAGGAAGCCAAACGGACCGTAATCAAAGGTCAACCCGAGAAGCGACATGTTGTCCGTGTTCATCACCCCATGGGCAAACCCGACCGTCTGCCAGCGGGCAATCATGGTTGCGGTACGGGCTACCACATCGCGGAACCAGAGAATGTACTTATCGGCCTCGTCCTGGAAATGAGACCAGTGATGACGAATGGCATAATCCGCAAGCTGGCGGACTTTTTCCGGCTCACGACGATAATAAAAGTGTTCAAAGTGGCCAAAACGCAAATGGCTTTGCGCAACGCGCATAAGCATCGCCCCTTTTTCCATCGTTTCACGCGCCACCGGGGTGTCACTGGTTACAATCGACAGTGCGCGGGTGGTGGGGATCCCCAGCGCATGCATCGCTTCGGATGCCAGACATTCGCGAATAGTCGAACGCAATACCGCGCGCCCGTCGCCCATTCGCGAGTAAGGGGTCAGGCCGGCACCCTTCAGGTGCCAGTCCACCGTCTCCCCGTTGGGCAGCCGTTGTTCGCCCATCAGGATCCCCCGGCCATCGCCCAGTTGTCCTGCCCAGACGCCAAACTGATGTCCGCTATAGACCTGAGCCAGAGGCTGCATACCGGCAAGCAGCGTTTCGCCTCCCCAGACGCCAGCGCCGTCGGAGGGCTGAAACATCTCAGGTGGAACAGCCAGCTCATCTGCCAGCCGATCGTTATGCCAGATAAGACGGGAATTTTGTAACGGTGTGGGTTTGAGTGCGGTATAAAAACCCGGCAACTCGTCATGCCAGTGAGCAGTAAAAGACAGGGTCATAGGTCCTCCTGCTTTTAGTGTAGAGGGTTTACCCGGACTTAAACACGGGCGAAAGAGAGGGTTATCACTGAACGAGCGTGGTGACGTGCTCTGCAGAGACGGCTGGCCAGAGCGCCCCCTGCATTGCGCCAAAGTTAAAGGGCAAGACGCGCTGCAATAAACCGTGGTCATCAATGCCGCCGACGAGCACGGACTGACAGTGAGGCGTTATTTGCCAGAGGATTGCGCGCATAAAAGGCTCAAAAGAGAGTTCAGAAGCACGCTGCTGGATAAATCCCTTGTCGAGAATGACCCGTTTAAACAATCCATCATAAACGGCTTTCAACGACGCTGCGCCTGCGCCAAAGTTTGCCAGCACCAGCGGAAAATGGATTGCCATTCTCGCCAGTTGCAGATCGTCCTTCCCGTTATTTAAACCTGGATAATTCTCATTAACAGTAAACTCAAGAAACGGATAACGCTCAAGTATTGAAACAGCGTTCCCATTACTTAATAAAAATTCAACAATTACAGGTGTAATATTGATCCATGCAATTAACTGATGCTGAATAAAAAACAGTTTACAGGTATCAAGCAATTGCAATTTCTCGTTAAACAACGCTAACTCTTCTTCAGCCGAAAGCCGCGGGATAACGAGTTCGGTGGGGATCCGAACGTGGGTACCGACGCCAGTAAAGTTAACCAGAACCTCTAAACCTTTAAGCTCGCCAGCGCTATTACGGGCAGGCAGAAGCATCAGTTCAGACTGGTAAGCATTATCTAGCGTAATAATCATTGCACTCGCCCCGCATTAAAGATGAGAGAGGACATCCTGGAGCAATTGCCGACACAATTCCACTGTCTTGATTTTAATAAGATTAATTTCATTAGTTCCGTATTATTTTTCAGATTTATCCCTGAATCTAAAATAATCTTATCCTGGTTGCTCAGTAATAGCCAGTTTTAGATAAAACAGACACCTGAGGAGATAAGTCATTTTTCGTAAATTTAACTTTAAAACTCTTATTTGAGGAAAAATGGCATGATTTATTAGTTATCATGCCATCATAAGAGACTGCTCTTTGACAGACTAAATACGTCGTGCCTGCCAGAAGTTTTTACGCCAGTAAACATTATCGAGCGACGAGCGCATCACCCCACGACTGGTCGAGGCGTGAATAAACTGATTATCGGTATCATAAATACCGACGTGAAGCCCACTATCACCAGAGCCGGTTTTGAAAAAAACCAGGTCGCCGGGCAGCAAATCATCTTTATCGATTTCCGTGCCAATTTCCGCCTGTTTGCGTGTTTCGCGCGGAAGCTGTAAATCAAACTTATCGCGAAACGTCATCAGAACAAAGCCAGAACAATCTACGCCCCCACGGCTCATGCCGCCATAACGATAGGGCGTGCCGCGCCAGTTGCTCAGCTGATCGTTAAGGCTGGCAATGACGGTAATAGAATCTGAAAGCCGCGGGTTAGGCGGCGGCGCACGATGGCTACTGCATCCCGCAAGAAATAACGCGGCCATCAGGAGAAACCAGAATCGCATTTTCAGACGAATCCTCTGCTTTTTTTGTTCTTTTCGTAATTTAGCGTGCAACGGCGTTAACAGGCAAGAAACGGTTACGCCTGCGCGGTAGAAATCAGCATCTTATGCCCTTCTATATCCAGCCTGCGGAAAGACATATTGTACGCGCGGGCAAGATTTGGCGGCGTCAATACCGCATCGCGCGTGCCGCTGGCAATCATCTTTCCTCGCGCCAACAGCCACACCCGGTGGGCGTGACGCAGCGTATGATTCAGGTCATGACTGCTCATGACCACGCCGATCCCTTTTCTGCTCAGGGAGCTTAACAGGGTATCCAGCGCAGCCTGCTGTGCCACATCCAGACCGCTCATCGGTTCATCCAGAAGCAGCAGTCTGCCGTGCGGATTGCCGGCCGGGTGAATCTGCAAAATGACGGCCGCCAGACGCACGCGCTGCCACTCGCCCCCCGAAAGCTGGCTGGCATGCCGGGACAGTTTATCTTCTAGCCCTAATCCCGCCGCCACCTCAGTGAGCAGCGACGTATGCTGTTTATCGTGCAGATGCAGCATCAGGTAGTGCCAGACGGGCATCGCAAAGGGCGGGACCTGCTGCTGCACCAGATAACTGCGCCTGTGCGCCAGCGAGACTGGCGACCAGTCAGCAAGGTTATGCTCCAGCAGGGTTATCTCCCCCGCGCCGGCGGTCAGCCCCGCCATGCGCGCCAGTAAGGTGCTTTTTCCTGCGCCGTTCGGCCCGACAAGATGCAGGATTTCGCCTGCATTGATGGCACCGGTTATCGGCTCCAGACGCCCCGTATCGGCGACGTCCGTGAGCTGCATCAGCAACGTCATTATTTCGCCAGCGCCAGCTTGATAGACTCCATCACAATCGGATCTTCAGGCGTCATGTCCGGTGAAAAACGCTGCACCACCTGTCCGTCACGACCAATAAGGAATTTTTCAAAATTCCACAAGATATCGTCCGGATAGAGCGGCGCGCGTCCTTTACTGGCCATGCGCTCATAAAAACCGCTGCCTTCCGGCGCAACGGCGGTCGGCGCGGCCGCCACCAGCTTCGCATACAGGGGATGGCGATGTTCACCGTTAACGTCGATTTTGCTGAACATCGGGAACGTCACACCGTAGGTGGTGCTGCAAAACGTTTTGATTTCGTCTTCGCTGCCCGGCTCCTGGCCCAGGAACTGGTTGCACGGGAAGCCCAGCACGGTGAAACCGTCTTTCTCCCAGGCTTTTTGAATGTTTTCCAGCTGCTCGTACTGTGGCGTCAGGCCACATTTGGAGGCCACATTCACGATGAGCAGCACGTTGCCTTTATAGCTTTCCAGCGTGGTTTTCTCACCCTCAATGGTGGTCACTTCGGTATTCAAAATATCAGACTGCATAGCATTCCCTCAGGTTATCTTACGGGTAGTGATTTAACGTCCGGATTTTAATAGTAGCCAGATAAATACCGGCGCGCCCAGCGTGGCGGTCACCACGCCTATTGGCAGCTCAGCGGCTGTCAGGGCGAGCCGGGCGATGATATCCGCCACCAGCAGCGTTACCGCCCCGGCAACCGCCGAGGCCGGCAGTAAGGTTCGATGGTCGGTTATCCCGCACAGACGCAGCATGTGCGGGATAACCAGCCCAATAAAGCCAATCGCCCCGGCCAGTGCCACGCTCACACCAACCAGCCAGCCAATGGCAATGACCAGCACGTTACGCCAGAAGCCTATTGGCATGCCAAGCTGGCGGGCCGAGGTTTCCCCCAGCGCGAGAATATTCAGCGGCTGTGCCTGCAGGCCTGCCCACAGCAAGACCGGTATCAGCAGGGCCATCAGCCAGCCCTGGCGCCAGTCTACGCCCCCGAAGCCGCCCATCATCCAGTACATCAACTGACGCAAGTCAAAGGACGTGGAGAAGTACACCGCCCAGGTCATCAGTGCGCTACAGATGATCCCCAGTGCCACCCCGGCAAGCAGCAGCCGGCTGGTTGATAAGTGCCGTCTGGCAAAGCGCAAAAGGATTACCGTTATCAGCAACGCGCCAATAATGGCGCTGAGGCTAATCCCCCATGAGGAGAGTTCCCCCCCGCCCAACATCACCGCCGCCACCAGCCCTACGCCCGCGCCATTCGATACGCCGAGCAGCCCGGGCTCCGCCAGCGGGTTATCAAATAATGCCTGCATAATGGTGCCGCACAGTGCCAGCGCGGCACCCACCAGGATCACCGCCAGCGTGCGCGGCAGACGGATTTGCCAGACGAAAAGCTGCCCCTCAGGCTCAAACCAGTGTTCAGGCCCTATCCACTGTTCCCCGGCGCACAGGCTAACGCCTGCGGTAACAATGAGCAGCAGCACGAGCAAAAGCAGGTGTCGTTGATCTAAACGGCGCTGGCGATGGGCATAATCAAGCATGGACATGGTTTTAGTAGCGTGTGATGTAATTGATTTTACGGCGGGTTTGCCAGAGAGCGCAAAGAAAAAAGGCCGCGTGAGCGGCCTTTTTAGTTAGTTCATATTACTCTGCTTTGGGCGTTGCGTTTTCGACACGGCTTTTTAACTTCTGGCCGGGTCTGAAGGTCACCACGCGGCGGGCTGTAATCGGAATATCTTCCCCCGTCTTCGGGTTACGGCCCGGACGTTGGTTTTTGTCACGCAAATCAAAATTGCCAAAACCGGAGAGTTTTACCTGCTCACCATTTTCCAGAGCACGACGGATCTCTTCGAAAAACAGCTCTACCAGCTCTTTGGCATCTCGTTTGCTAAGCCCAAGCTTATCAAACAGATATTCTGACATTTCAGCTTTTGTAAGCGCCATAGGTTCAATCCCTCAATGATGCCTGGAATCGCTCTTTTAATGCCTCTACACATTTGGCGACGGTAGCGGCAATCTCCTCTTCTTCGAGTGTACGGCTGGTATCCTGAAGGATAAGGCTAATAGCGAGGCTCTTGAAACCTTCTGCTACGCCCTTGCCGCGGTACACGTCAAATAAGTTTACGCCAACTACCTGATTTACGCCAACTTTCTTACATTCGGCCAAAATATCTGCTGCGGGCACATTTTCCGCGACCACAACCGCGATATCACGGCGGTTTGCCGGGAAGCGTGAGACGTCGCGGGCCTGAGGAATAACGCGGTCTGCAACCGGGCTCCATTCCAGCTCGAACACGATGGTACGGCCGTTCAGGTCCAGCTTGCGCTCCAGCTCAGGATGAACAACGCCAATGAAACCAATGCGTTTGCCGTCTAAATAGATAGCCGCGCTCTGGCCTGGATGCAGCGCAGGGATCGCTTCTGCACGGAATTCAATTTCAGATAATTTACCGGTCAGATCGAGAATTGCTTCCAGATCTCCCTTCATATCGTAGAAATCAACCGTGCCTTTTGCCAGGTCCCAGTGCTCTTCGTAACGGTTACCGCTGATGGCACCAGCCAGCATGAGATCCTGACGGATGCCTAAATTTGCCTGATTATCCGGTACAAAGCGTAAACCACTTTCGAAAATTCGCACGCGGTTTTGCTGACGATTCTGGTTGTAAACGATAGTCCCCAGCAGACCGGTCCACAGGGACAGGCGCATCGCAGACATTTCGCTGGAGATTGGGCTTGGCAGGATCAGCGCTTCCTGACCCGGATGGATCATCTGCTGCAGTTTTGGATCAACAAAGCTGTAGGTGATCACTTCCTGATAGCCTTTGTCGTTCAGCATGGTTTTCACACGCTTAAGAGACAAATCTGCTTCACGGTGGCTTCCCATCACCAGACCCGCCTGAACAGGCTCATCGGGGATGTTGTTGTAGCCGTATACGCGAGCCACTTCTTCCACCAGATCTTCTTCGATCTCCATGTCGAAACGCCAGGATGGCGCAACGGCTTTCCACTCGTCCTGCCCTTCGGTCACATCACAACCCAGGCGGCGAAGGATATCGCTGACCTGTGCGTCAGCAACATGGTGACCAATCAGACGATCCAGTTTGCTACGACGCAGGGTAATGGTCGCACGCTTCGGCAACGTCGCTTCGTGGGTGACGTCGATAACCGGGCCCGCTTCACCGCCGCAGATGTCGATCAGCAGACGCGTCGCACGCTCCATCGCTTTGTGCTGCAGTGACGGATCGACGCCACGCTCATAACGGTGAGAGGCATCGGTATGCAGGCCGTGACGACGTGCGCGACCGGTGATAGAGAGCGGGCTGAAAAACGCACATTCCAGCAGAACGTTTTGCGTTTCATCGTTTACACCGGAGTGTTCGCCACCGAAGATACCGCCCATCGCCAGCGCTTTAACGTGGTCCGCGATCACCAGCGTATCAGCATTCAGTTTTGCTTCGGTGCCGTCAAGCAGAACCAGGGTTTCGCCCTCTTTCGCCATACGCACCACAATACCGCCGTCGATACGATCTTTATCGAACGCGTGCATCGGCTGACCCAGCTCCAGCAGAACATAGTTGGTCACGTCAACGACGGCGTCGATAGAACGAATACCACAGCGACGCAGCTTCTCTTTCATCCACAGCGGGGTTGGTGCTTTTACGTTGATGCCTTTCACCACACGACCAAGGTAGCGTGGGCACGCCTCAGCGGCTTCAACCTGAATCGGCAGTGTGTCACTGATGGTAGCGTCAACCGGTACGATTTCCGGTACGTTCAGTTCAGTCTGGTTCAGCACGGCCACATCGCGGGCCACGCCGATAATGCCTAAGCAGTCCGCACGGTTTGGCGTCACGCTGATTTCAATGGTGTTGTCATCAAGTTTCAGGTATTCGCGGATGTCGGTACCAATAGGCGCATCAAGCGGCAGCTCAATGATGCCATTGTGATCGTCGGAAATACCCAGCTCAGAGAACGAACACAGCATGCCTTCAGACGGCTCACCGCGCAGTTTCGCTGCTTTAATTTTAAAATCGCCCGGCAGTACAGCCCCCACGGTCGCCACGGCCACTTTCAGGCCCTGACGGCAGTTTGGCGCGCCGCAGACGATATCCAGCAGGCGATCGCCGCCTACGTTAACTTTTGTCACACGCAGCTTGTCAGCGTTAGGGTGCTGACCGCACTCAACCACTTCGCCCACAACGACGCCATTGAAAGCGCCAGAAACCGGCTCAACACCGTCAACTTCCAGACCCGCCATGGTGATCTGGTTGGAAAGCGCTTCGCTATCAAGCGTGGTGTTCACCCATTCGCGTAACCACAGTTCACTGAATTTCATTGTTCTGTCCTGCCCTTATTTAAACTGTTTGAGGAAACGCAGATCGTTTTCGAAGAATGCACGCAAATCGGTCACGCCATAGCGCAGCATTGTCAGACGCTCCATGCCCATACCGAACGCAAAGCCGGAGTAGACTTCTGGATCGATACCCACGTTGCGCAGAACGTTTGGATGCACCATGCCGCAGCCCAGCACTTCCAGCCATTTGCCGTTTTTACCCATCACGTCAACTTCCGCAGACGGTTCAGTGAATGGGAAGTAGGACGGACGGAAACGAACCTGCAGGTCTTCCTCAAAGAAGTTGTTCAGGAAATCGTGCAGCGTACCTTTCAGGTTGGTAAAGCTGATGTTCTTATCAACAATCAGGCCTTCCATCTGATGGAACATCGGGGTATGGGTCTGATCGTAGTCGTTACGGTACACGCGGCCCGGTGCGATGATGCGGATCGGGGGCTCCTGCTCCTTCATGGTACGGATCTGAACGCCCGAGGTCTGAGTACGCAGCAGACGGGTGGCGTCGAACCAGAAAGTGTCGTGGTCAGCACGTGCCGGATGATGGCCTGGAATATTGAGGGCGTCGAAGTTGTGGTAATCATCTTCGATTTCCGGGCCAGTCGCCACGGTAAAGCCGAGCTCACCGAAGAAACTTTCAATGCGATCAATGGTGCGGGTAACCGGATGCAGGCCACCATTTTCAATACGGCGACCCGGCAGGGAGACATCGATAGTCTCTGCCGCCAGACGCGCATTCAGCACCGCGCTTTCCAGCTCAGCTTTGCGCGCGTTCAGTGCCTGTTGCACCTGCTCTTTGGCTTCGTTAATGACCGCACCCGCTGCCGGGCGTTCCTCTGGCGGCAGTTCACGCAGGGTTGTCATTTGAAGGGTCAAATGCCCTTTCTTACCGAGATATTCGACGCGGACATTGTCTAACGCGGCAACATCTGAGGCCTGATTAATGGCGGCTGTTGCACTGGCAACCAGCTCTGCGAGATGTGACATGATTTTCCTCATTATGTCGGTGCAGACACCGATTTGGTGGAGTTATTCTCTCGAATTTAGACACAAAAAAAGCCTCCATCAGGAGGCTTATCTGGCGCTGTTTTTCGTTTCATCTTTCACGCGCTAGCCTCCTGAATTCAGGTGCTAAAGTAAAAGAAGAAGCGGAAAATAGCAGCATTCATGCTTGCGTTACCTTGTGTGGTAAAAAACCGTTAAGGCCTTATTGAAAAGGTTGCACGGGTAAAAGTCAATGTTCTGATGGTGTTAAATGAAAAGAGGGAGCGAAGCCCCCTCTTTCAACTGGCTTATGCCAGTGCTGCTTTCGCTTTTTCGACCAGAGCGGTGAACGCTACTTTGTCGAATACTGCGATGTCAGCCAGGATCTTACGGTCGATTTCAACAGAGGCTTTTTTCAGGCCGTTGATGAATTTGCTGTAAGAAATACCGTTCTGACGTGCTGCTGCGTTGATACGCGCAATCCACAGTTGACGGAACTGACGCTTACGTTGACGACGGTCACGGTAAGCGTACTGACCTGCTTTGATAACAGCCTGGAAGGCAACGCGGTATACGCGTGAACGCGCACCGTAGTAGCCTTTAGCTTGTTTCAAAATTTTCTTGTGACGTGCACGTGCAATTACACCACGTTTTACGCGAGCCATATGTGCTCTCCTGTATCTATATTCTTAGTAAAAAATTAAACGTTAACGGCTTATGCGTACGGCAGGCACGCGATAACCAGACCCAGATCGCCTTTAGAAACAAGGCCTTTTGGACGCAGGTGACGTTTACGCTTAGTAGATTTTTTGGTCAGAATATGACGCAGGTTTGCGTGCTTACGCTTAAATCCACCACCACCGGTTTTTTTGAAGCGCTTAGCAGCACCGCGTACGGTCTTAATTTTTGGCATCTTAATTACTTCCACTTCGCATTGTTAAATAAACGAAACATAGGCGAACAAAACCTATGAGACCCGAAGGCTCCACAGGTTTTGCTGCTTGAAGGCCTTACTGTTTCTTCTTAGGAGCGAGCACCATGATCATCTGGCGGCCTTCGATCTTCGTAGGGAAGGATTCGACTACTGCCAGTTCACTCAGATCGTCACGGACGCGGTTAAGCACTTCCATACCAATCTGTTGGTGGGCCATCTCACGACCGCGGAAACGCAGTGTGATCTTGGCCTTATCGCCATCTTCCAGAAAGCGAATCAGGCTGCGGAGTTTTACCTGATAATCGCCATCGTCGGTACCAGGACGGAATTTAATTTCCTTAACCTGGATAACTTTTTGCTTTTTCTTCTGTTCCTTAGAAGACTTACTCTTTTCATAAAGGAACTTGCCGTAGTCCATGATACGACAAACTGGCGGTTCGGCGTTAGGGCTGATTTCAACTAAATCTACTCCAGCTTCTTCAGCCTTTTCGATCGCTTCTCTCAGACTCACAATCCCCAGCTGCTCGCCTTCCAGACCTGTTAAGCGAACTTCCTGGGCGCGAATCTCGCCATTGATACGATTCGGACGTGCCGTTTGAACTCGTTTTCCGCCTTTAATACCTTATTCCTCCAGTTGTTGAAGACTGCGGCTGCGAATCTCTTGTTGCAGCTTCTCAATCACTTCACTTACGTCCAGGCTCCCCAGGTCTTTACCACGGCGGGTGCGAACGGCAACTTTGCCTGCTTCCACCTCTTTATCACCACAGACCAACATATACGGGACACGACGTAAAGTGTGCTCGCGGATTTTAAAGCCAATCTTCTCATTTCTCAAGTCTGCTTTTACGCGAATGCCCGCATTTTGTAATTTCTGCGTCAATTCTTTAACGTATTCAGCCTGAGAATCGGTAATGTTCATCACCACGACCTGCACTGGCGCAAGCCAGGTTGGGAAGAAGCCGGCAAACTCTTCAGTCAGGATGCCGATGAAGCGCTCCAGAGAACCGAGGATTGCACGGTGAATCATAACCGGTACCTGACGTTCGTTATCTTCGCCAACATAAGAGGCGCTTAAACGCTGCGGCAGGGAGAAGTCCAGCTGTACAGTACCGCACTGCCATGCGCGATCGAGGCAGTCATACAGGGTAAATTCAATTTTCGGACCGTAGAATGCGCCCTCGCCCAGCTGGTATTCGAACGGAATACCGTTCTCTTCCAGCGCCACGGCGAGATCCGCTTCTGCGCGATCCCAGGTCTCATCGCTACCGATACGTTTTTCCGGACGCGTTGAGAGTTTGACAACGATCTTCTCGAAGCCAAAGGTGCTGTACATATCGTAGACCATACGAATACAGGCGTTAACTTCATCACGAACCTGATCTTCAGTACAGAAGATATGCGCATCATCCTGAGTAAAGCCACGAACACGCATCAGACCGTGCAATGCACCTGATGGCTCGTTACGGTGGCAGCTACCGAACTCTGCCATACGCAGCGGCAGATCGCGGTAGGATTTCAGACCCTGGTTGAAGATCTGAACGTGGCCAGGGCAGTTCATTGGCTTAATGCAGTATTCACGGTTCTCAGAAGAGGTGGTGAACATCGCATCTTTGTAGTTGTCCCAGTGGCCGGTTTTTTCCCACAGCACACGGTCCATCATGAACGGGCCTTTCACTTCCTGATACTGGTACTCTTTCAGCTTGGAGCGTACGAACGTTTCCAGTTCACGGAAGATAGTCCAGCCGTCATTGTGCCAGAACACCATACCCGGCGCTTCTTCCTGCATGTGGTACAGGTCAAGCTGCTTACCGATTTTACGGTGGTCACGTTTAGCCGCCTCTTCCAGGCGCTGCAGGTAGGCGTTAAGGGCTTTTTTATCGGCCCACGCGGTACCATAGATACGCTGCAACATCTTGTTGTTGCTATCGCCACGCCAGTAGGCGCCCGCGATTTTCATCAGCTTAAAGTGATGACAGAAGCGCATGTTCGGCACGTGCGGTCCACGGCACATGTCGACGTATTCTTCGTGATGGTACAAGCCAGGCTTGTCATCATGAGAGATGTTTTCATCAAGAATAGAGACTTTATAGCTCTCGCCACGCTTCACGAAGGTTTCACGCGCTTCGTGCCAGCTGACTTTCTTCTTAATGACGTCATAGTTAGTTTCGGCGAGCTCGTGCATACGTTTTTCGAGCGCGTCGATATCTTCCTGAGTCAGGGTATGGTCAAGATCAACGTCATAGTAGAAACCGTTGTCGATAACCGGACCGATCGCCATTTTGGTGTTCGGCCACAGCTGTTTGATCGCATGACCTAACAGGTGCGCGCAGGAGTGACGAATGATCTCCAGACCTTCTTCGTCTTTCGCTGTGATGATAGACAGCTGCGCATCGCTTTCAATCAGGTCAGATGCATCAACCAGCTCACCATTAACACGGCCAGCGATGGTTGCTTTCGCGAGTCCAGGACCAATGTCCAGGGCAACATCCATTGGGCTTACAGCGTGGTCGTAATGGCGTTGGCTGCCATCAGGAAGAGTAATTACAGGCATTTTATATCCTTATTTGCAGTGATGCCCCACACATAAGAGCATATACAAAGAAAATAATCGTGATTTGACAATAGATTACGACACCATCTGACCAACAATCGTCAAATTGGCTCGCGATCATTCACCCACCGAAAATCAGATAAATGCGGATTTACGGCAAGCCCTGCAATGGTAACACTAACAAAAGAGAGATTGCACCCTTTGCTGGCAGATTGCTGCGCTGGCACTTTCGCATGAATTTGCAGGGCGCATATCTCCGGTGCTCGCATTCCAGAGATGCTGGGCTACTCTTGAACAAGTCTTTAAACCCAAAGGTGCATACCATGAACGTATCAAGTAGAACGGTTGTGATATTGAACATCCTTTCAGCCACCGGTTTATTGTTGATTCTTGCAGAACGATTCCACTGGTTCTAACCGAACCGGAAGCAGGCATAACCTGATTCACCACTGGAGAAGGGGCATTTCCCCGCCCTGTTTGGTAGACTGTTCGCATCAACTTACAAGGATCAGGTTATGCCAACAAAACGCTTTGCCGTAAAACACTGGAAAATGGTACTGGTGCTGATTGCCATCTGCGGCGCGATGCTGCTTCTGCGTTGGGTGGCAATGATTTGGGGCTGAACGTGGATATAAATAACTGCGCAGGGAATAACATCGTTATCCGTAATACCCTTTTGCGGGTATTCACCGCCAGGACGAAATACGGACGATAGGTTTACGTCAAATAGGTTTACCGCGAAAAAACCGGTACCACAAAATCCGGTTTTTTTTGGCGCGTTGAATTAGCGTTTAAACGTCAATAACAACACGGCAAAACCCATCAGGACCATTCACCTGCAACCAGTTTATGGACGTCAAAAGCATCATTCATAGACTGACCGGTGGACTGAGAGGCTGGCGCGATGTTAGACCCGGCTTCAACGTCAGCGGCTTTCGCAATGCCGATTTGGCTGTGGGTGTCACTGGCTGTCGGGGTGGTTTCATCAGCAGCAAATACGCCAAAAGACAGTGCGGAAAGCACCATCGCTGCTGCGGCAGTTTTGATTTTTTTCATAATGTTTTTTCTCTTTCTACATTTAATGCTAATAATGCTAAATACCTTAAGGCCGAATTCTGCCCGTGCTAAGAGTGTAGATCCAGATCACACTTTTGCCTAGCCTGTCACGTTATCAATTCGTGTCAAATAAGCCGAAAATTAATGAAAATGCATTATGAAGAAATTATGGAGATATCAGCAGACCAGATATTTCAAAACAGCGTTTAATATAAAACAGCACAGTTTCAAAAAATAAAAAACGGGCCGATAGCGTAATCGGCCCGAGAATATTACATTTTATAACCCAGTGAAACCGTGGTTCTGCGGTCGGTATGATCCGGAGCAGAATCAGGAGGAGAAGAGTTCCAGGTGACGTTGTAGGCCACTTTCAGGCCGAAGTGTTCGTTGATGGCCACGTTCAGCGCTGTTTCTGAGTTCAGCGTCGTATCGTCGGCACCAAACACAGACACCCCCTGGGTAAATTTGGTGTTGTCAGTCATCTGCCAGGCATAGGTGCCGGAAGCGTAACCGAGCGGTTGAGTTTTGGTTTCGCCGTCGGTGTACTCGTCGTAGCGCACGCCTGGACCGAATTCAAAACGTAAACTGTGTACCGGACCGTTCAGGAACTGACGACCGTAACCGGCAGTGAACACATCACGCTGGCGATAGCCGTTGTAACGGTCAGTTAACCAGCTGGCCTGACCAAACAGGTAGTCAAAGTCGGTCATGTTGTAACGGCTACGTCCGCCAACCGCATATTTCTCGGAAGAGCGTTCGTCATTCGCGGAGGTGTTACTGGCATTTCCCCACAGAGACCAGGCGGTGGTATTACCGTACCAGGTCAGCGTACTGTCCGCCGTGAGAGAGGAGCTTTTCGTGTTACCGGATTGTGCAAGATAGCCAGCGTTCAGGTTACCTTCAAACGGTTTTTGCGCGGTGGCTGGATCGTCCATGACAGTAAAAACGGAATCATCTGCGGTCGCGTTCATTGCAGCAAACACGCCACCCGCCAGCATCAGTGCAGCGGGTACTGTCTTCAAAAGCTTCATTTTATTAAGGAGTCCGTACAACAAAAAAAGAGACCACACGGTCCCGGAAACTTTCTTGAGGATCAATGACAAGGCGTCCAGAGAAAGGTAACAAATTATAAAAAGCCGCAAATAACATAGCAATGATTTCTTATTTCATTTTTTGAATAAGAACGATCTCAAAAAGCGTTTTATTTTATATAAGCCGCAGCAGACTTTATGTCAGTATTCATATTTAAAATCATACTGTTATTTACATTGCCTTCCTGACAAATGGTGCCAGACTAAAAGGAACCCACGCTAAAAGGAGGTAATGATGGTTTCTATCTACACCCTGACGCTCTCCCCTTCCCTCGACTCCGCCACCCTGACGCCCCAGATTTACCCGGAAGGTAAATTGCGCTGCAGCGCCCCGGTGTTTGAGCCCGGCGGCGGCGGTATCAATGTGGCGCGAGCCATAACGCACCTGGGTGGAAAGGCGACAGCAATTTTCCCCGCAGGCGGCGCGACCGGTGAGCACCTGGTCTCTCTGCTGGCCGATGAACAGGTGGCCTCGCAGACCGTCGAGTCCAAAGACTGGACGCGGCAAAACCTGCATGTGCACGTGGAGTCCAGTGGCGAGCAATACCGTTTCGTCATGCCGGGTGCAAAACTCAGTGAAGATGAGTTTCGTCAGCTTGAAGAGAAGGTGCTGGCCATTGAGAGCGGTGCTCTGCTGGTGATAAGCGGCAGCCTGCCGCCCGGTGTCAGCACGGAAAAACTGACGGCGCTGATTCGGGCCGCGCAGCAACGCGGTATCCGCTGCATTGTCGACAGCAGCGGCGAGGCGCTGCAGGCAGCCCTGACGCCGGGCAATCTTGAGCTGGTTAAACCCAACCAGAAAGAGTTAAGCGCGCTGGTGAACCGCGAACTGAACCAGCCGGACGATGTTCTCACCGCCGCGCAGGAATTGGTTCACAGCGGCAAAGCGCGACGGGTCGTGGTCTCCCTTGGCCCGCAGGGTGCCCTGGCCGTGGACGAAACGGGGTCCGTTCAGGTTGTCCCGCCGCCGATGAAAAGCCAGAGTACCGTGGGCGCAGGTGATAGCATGGTTGGAGCGATGGCCCTGAAACTGGCCCAGGGTGCTTCATTACTGGAGATGACACGCTACGGCGTCGCAGCGGGTAGCGCTGCCACCATCAACCAGGGCACACGTCTCTGTTCGCTTAGCGACACGCAAAAAATCGTCGATTACCTGTCCCGAAATTAATCCCCCTTTTCCCCTTCTCTGTGAAGGGGAAATACGCGGCATAGTCGCCAAACGCAGCCTATCGACTATGCTAAGAAAACTTCCAAGATAACAATGAGGTGAATTATGAGCAGTGGTGACATCACCCGCTACGTCGTTACCATCAACATTCATCAAGCGTCGCTGACCGAGCTTAATGAGCTCAACAACGCCTTTACCCGGGCCAATTTCCTGCTCACACTCACGGATGACGAGGGCAATATCCATGATTTAGGCACCCTGACGTTTGGCCTGATCAGCGCCCTGAGTAAAGAAGAGGTTCACGCTCTGGCGGCCAGTCTGGTCGAAAGCGTGACCGACAAAGCGGCAGAAATTGATCTTGATACCTGGGAAAACTGGCAGAAAAAAGAACAATAAGTGCCCTGCATGAATTTAAACCGCTCAGGTGTGCGTTAGTTCGTATTTTTTTACCGCAATTATGCGCTAACTTTATGATCTGGCAGACAACATGGGAGAGACAACATGTGGCAGGCTATCAGTCATCTTTTAAGTGAGCAACTGGGTGAAGGTGAAATTGAACTGCGGAACGAACTGCCAGGCGGAGAAATCCACGCCGCATGGCACTTACGCTACGCCGGGCGCGATCTCTTTGTTAAATGCGATGAGCGAGAGCTGCTTCCGATTTTCACCGCCGAAGCCGACCAGCTGGAATTGTTGTCGCGCAGTAAAACGGTGACGGTCCCACAGGTCTGGGCCGTGGGCAGCGACCGCGACTACAGTTTTCTGGTCATGGAATTTCTTCCTGCCCGCCCGTTAGACGCCCATAACGCCTTCATTCTCGGCCAACAGTTAGCGCGACTGCATCAATGGAGCGACCAGCCGCAGTTTGGTCTCGATTTTGACAACGACCTCTCCACCACCCCACAACCCAATGCCTGGCAACGACGCTGGTCGACATTCTTTGCTGAGCAACGCATTGGCTGGCAGCTGGAACTGGCTGCGGAGAAAGGTCTGGAGTTTGGCAATATCGATGCCATCGTCGAACATATTCAGCAGCGTCTGGCATCCCACCAGCCTCAGCCGTCTCTGCTGCACGGCGATTTGTGGTCAGATAACTGCGCGCTGGGTCCTGACGGCCCCTATATCTTCGACCCGGCCTGTTACTGGGGCGACAGGGAGTGTGACCTGGCGATGCTGCCACTGCACCCTGAGCAACCGCCGCAAATATACGACGGTTATCAGTCCGTGCTGCCTCTGCCGCAGGGTTTTCTTGAGCGCCAGCCGGTGTATCAGCTCTACACACTGATGAACCGCGCTATTCTGTTTGGCGGAGAGCATCTGGTCAATGCCCAGAGGGCACTTGAACGTGTGCTTGCCGCGTAATGGCGGGACGGGTGGCTATGTCGCCACCCTTATCGGTTACAGGAATCCCAACAGCGAAAAGAAGAAGTAACCCGCCACGATGATAATGACTGGCAGGATATACAGCGGGAAAATTTGCAGGAAAATGGTGTGACGCGGCACAACAATGCGGGACTCAATCTGCTCGCGGCTCATCCCTTCCGGGCCTTTCGCCTGTTCGAGAATCATCTGGTCTTCCACACCTTCGCGTAAAAAGCGCGTCTGACGGCTCATGCGTGCGCCAGAGGCCTGCAACGCCATACCAATAAAGATCAGCGCGTAGATCACCCAAAACCCGAGATTCAACTGCTGATGAAAATTCGGCGTCGGCGAATTGAACCAAAAGACATTCAGAAACGGCGTGTTAAAACGCATCATTTCAATCATGACATGAGCAAAATCAAGCATTACCGCATTAATACCTGGCTGTTTTTCACTGTGATCGTACATAAATTTGAGCACAGAGATCAGCGTCGAAATGACGGCTGGAATAAAAATTACCCAGCCAGCAATACGTTTTAAGACAGCAATGCGTCCAGCTTGTTGATACGTCATCAGTTCCCCTTCATAAAGACGCGTTATTTCTGCCTAAGTCTACCTGCTGACCATCATTTTCGCCCGCTCTTTAAAGGCAATATGCTAAATTGCAGAGTGCACTTAGCATTTATCGTCTGTCGTACACCCTGGATAAGGAGACGTTGTGATGTCGACACCGCGCCAGATTCTTGCCGCAATTTTTGACATGGATGGATTACTGATCGATTCCGAACCGTTGTGGGATCGCGCCGAACTGGACGTTATCGCCAGCCTGGGCGTTGATATCAGCCGCCGTAATGAACTTCCTGATACGCTTGGTCTGCGCATCGATATGGTGGTGGATCTGTGGTATGCCCAGCAGCCGTGGGTGGGACCCGATCGCGACGAAGTGACCGCGCGCATTATCAGCCGCGCCATCTCACTGGTGGAAGAGAGCAAGCCCCTGCTGCCCGGCGTGCGTGAAGCCGTCGCGCTGTGTAAAGCGCAGGGGTTGAAAGTTGGCCTGGCGTCAGCTTCACCGCTGCATATGCTGGAAAAAGTACTGACCATGTTTGAGCTGCGCGACAGCTTCGACGCGCTGGCCTCAGCGGAAACGTTGCCATACAGCAAGCCGCACCCGCAGGTCTATCTCGACTGTGCCGCTAAGCTCGGTCTTGATCCCCTCTGCTGTGTCGCGCTGGAAGATTCCGTTAACGGAATGGTGGCCTCGAAGGCCGCGCGCATGCGCTCGATTGTTGTTCCCGCGGAGGAAGGCCGACACGATCCCCGTTTTGCCCTTGCCGACGTGAAGCTGAACTCACTGGTTGAGCTGACGGCGCAGCACCTGCGCGGCGAGTAACCCGCCCTTTTCAGGCAGCGTCAGGCTGCCTGCTTTAAAAACAAAACATCGTTTCATTTTGTTTGCTTTTCTTATCCCCCGCTTCTATCCTTAGCGTCAGAATGACAATAACCTTACTTCTGAGGCGCGTATGATACTGGATAACTTCACTCTGTCAGGAAAAGTGGCCATCGTCACCGGATGCGATACCGGTCTGGGACAAGCCATGGCCATTGCGCTGGCGCAGGCGGGATGCGACATCGTGGGTGTTAACCGCAAAGCGCCGGAGGAAACGGCTGCCTGCATTACCGCAATCGGAAGGCGGTTCAGGGCGATTCGGGCCGACCTCAGTCAGCAGGAGAGTCTTCAGAACGTTGTTGACAGCGCGGTTGCTGAGATGGGGCGAGTCGATATTCTGGTGAACAATGCCGGGACCATACGCCGTGAAGATGCTCTCGCGTTCAGCGAAAAGGACTGGGATGACGTCATCAACCTGAATCTGAAATCGCTTTTTTTCCTCTCCCAGGCCGTGGCTAAACAGTTTATTGCGCAGGGCCAGGGCGGGAAAATCATTAATATCGCCTCGATGCTCTCATTCCAGGGCGGCATCCGCGTGCCCTCTTACACCGCGTCCAAAAGCGGCGTGTTGGGGATCACGCGTCTGCTGGCGAATGAATGGGCGACGCACGGCATCAATGTTAACGCCATCGCGCCAGGCTACATGGCGACCAACAACACTCAGCAACTGCGGGATGATCAGCAGCGCAGCCAGGAGATCCTCGACCGGATACCTGCCGGGCGCTGGGGAGTTCCGGAAGACCTGCAGGGACCGGTGGTCTTTTTAGCCTCCGCCGCCTCGGATTACGTGAACGGTCATACGTTAGCCGTCGACGGGGGCTGGCTGGCGCGCTAGGCGCGTTTGTGACATACAGTTACACCGTCACCTCTTTCGTCTACTGTATAAAAACCCTATACTGTATGAATTGACAGTTTTGTGGGTTTTATCATGACGGCGGAAGGCCATCTGCTTTTTTCCATTGCGTGCGCAGTTTTTGCCAAAAACGCTGAACTTACCCCTGTGCTCGCACAGGGGGACTGGTGGCATATTGTCCCGTCCGCCGTGTTGACCTGTCTGCTGCCCGATATCGACCATCCAAAGTCATTCCTGGGACAGCGGCTAAAGTGGATATCAAAACCCATCGCCCGCGCGTTTGGTCACCGTGGGTTTACCCACAGCCTGCTGGCCGTATTCGGCCTGCTCACCCTGTTCTATTTAAAAGTCCCTGAGAGCTGGATAGTGCCCGCCGATGCTATCCAGGGAATGGTGCTGGGTTATTTAAGCCATATCCTTGCCGATATGCTGACGCCTGCGGGCGTGCCGCTGCTCTGGCCATGCCGCTGGCGTTTCCGTTTGCCCATTCTTGCGCCGCAGAAAGGTAATCAGCTTGAGCGTGTGTTGTGTATGGCGCTCTTTGCCTACGCCGTCTGGATGCCGCAAACCTTGCCCGAAAACAGTGCAGTGCGCTGGTCATCCCAGATGATCAATTCGCTGCAATTTCAGTTCAATCGTTTCATTAATCACCAGATTGAACATTAAGCACACAAATTATTTCCATTTGTCATAACCCATTCCATTTGGATATAAGCGCCACATCACACTTCTGATAACCTTGCGCCAACAGGATCGGTAAAAACCGACCGTATAATAAATCAGGAGAACGGGGATGAATTTTCCACTCATCGCGAACATTGTAGTGTTCGTTGTATTGCTATTGCTTCTCGCGCAAGCGCGCCACAAACAGTGGAGCCTCGCGAAGAAAGTGCTGGTTGGTCTGGCCATGGGTGTCGTGTTTGGTCTGGCGTTGCAGGCTATTTACGGCTCCGATAATCCAGTTCTGAAAGATTCTATTCAGTGGTTCAACATCGTCGGTAACGGCTATGTCCAGCTGCTGCAGATGATCGTTATGCCGCTGGTGTTTGCCTCTATTCTGAGCGCCGTTGCCCGTCTGCATAACGCCACCCAGTTGGGTAAAATCAGCTTCCTGACCATCGGTACGCTGCTATTTACCACGCTGATTGCAGCTCTGGTCGGTGTGCTGGTCACCAACCTGTTCGGGCTGACCGCTGAAGGTCTGGTCCAGGGTACGGCTGAAACGGCGCGTCTTACCGCGATTCAGACCAACTACGTGGGTAAAGTCGCTGACCTGACGGTGCCACAGATGGTGCTCTCTTTCGTGCCGAAGAACCCGTTTGCTGACCTGACCGGTGCCAGCCCAACCTCCATTATCAGCGTGGTGATCTTTGCGGCCTTCCTCGGTGTGGCGGCGCTGAAGCTGCTGAAAGACGACGCGCCGAAAGGCGAGCGCGTGCTGGTGGCTATCGATACCCTGCAAAGCTGGGTAATGAAGCTGGTCCGTCTGGTGATGCAGTTGACCCCTTACGGTGTTCTGGCGCTGATGACCAAAGTGGTTGCCGGCTCTAACCTGCAGGACATCATTAAGCTGGGTAGCTTCGTCGTCGCCTCTTATCTGGGCCTGGGCATTATGTTCGTGGTGCACGGTATCCTGCTGGGCGTCAATGGCGTTAGCCCGCTGAAATACTTCCGTAAAGTGTGGCCGGTACTGACCTTTGCGTTCACCAGCCGTTCCAGCGCCGCGTCTATTCCGCTGAACGTTGAAGCGCAGACCCGTCGTCTGGGCGTACCGGAATCTATTGCCAGCTTCTCTGCCTCCTTTGGTGCCACCATTGGTCAGAACGGTTGTGCAGGTCTCTACCCTGCAATGCTGGCGGTAATGGTTGCTCCGACCGTGGGTATTAACCCACTGGATCCCGTCTGGATTGCCACGCTGGTCGGGATTGTTACCATCAGCTCCGCAGGCGTTGCGGGTGTTGGCGGTGGCGCAACCTTCGCCGCGCTGATTGTCCTGCCGGCCCTGGGTCTGCCGGTGACGCTGGTTGCCCTGCTGATCTCCGTTGAGCCGCTGATCGACATGGGTCGTACTGCGCTGAATGTGAGCGGTTCCATGACCGCCGGTACGTTGACCAGCCAGTGGCTGAAGCAGACCGATAAAACCATTCTGGAAAGTGAAGACGACGCTGAACTGGCGCACCGTTAATCACGGATGAATAAAAAAAACCGCCTGATGGCGGTTTTTTTTTGGCTGTTATTCTTCAATCTCTTCATCCTGGCGGACCTGGTTCGCCCATCGCTGGGCCGACTCCGGCCCCGAAAACGCGGGCGAACGGCGGAAGTGTTCTCCCATCAGAACAAACGCTACGTATTTACCGCGCAGTTGCCAGACATCACGAAAACCATCCACCTTCAGGGCATGTTCGGGCGGCGCGGGTTCGACGCGGGGCACGTAGCTAATGACAGGGCGGTTTTGTTGACGAAAAGGTTTCATAAGCGACGGGTTCACTAAAGCACATTCTGGAAGCAGGAAAATTCTATGATAGCCGATCCTCCCCCCACGCGTCGCGCCCTGCATCGCTCTGATAGCGCATTCCTTAACCAGGTCATCTGAAAACTCTTAGTTCGCCCGCCCTTTCGCCACATTGTTCTATAGTTAACAAGGTTTTTAGCAATGGATAAAGGAGAAGCGTGCAATGTCGAACAAAGATAAAACACATCAATCACCCATTCATGGCACTGAAGAATCTCAACCAGGCATGGACTCTCTGGCCCCAGCGGACGGCTCTCACCGCCCGTCCCCCGGCCCTTCCGCACCTGGCGAACAGCCTACCGCGCCGGGAAGTATGAAATCCCCGGATACCGGAAACGAGAAGCTGAAATCCCTTGAGTCCCACCGTAAAGGCGGCGAAGGTTTTGCACTTACCACCAACCAGGGCGTGCGCATTGCTGACGATCAAAACTCGCTGCGTGCGGGAACGCGCGGACCAACCCTGCTGGAAGACTTTATTCTGCGGGAAAAAATCACCCATTTTGACCATGAACGTATACCTGAGCGTATCGTTCACGCGCGTGGCTCCGCGGCACACGGCTACTTCCAGCCCTACAAAAGCCTCAAAGAGATAACCAAAGCGGATTTCCTTTCCGATCCGGACAAAATCACACCGGTCTTTGTCCGCTTTTCAACCGTACAGGGCGGCGCGGGTTCGGCAGATACCGTGCGTGATATCCGCGGCTTCGCCACCAAATTTTATACAGAAGAGGGTATTTTCGATCTCGTCGGCAATAACACCCCGGTGTTCTTCATTCAGGATGCGCATAAATTTCCTGACTTTGTCCATGCGGTAAAACCGGAGCCCCACTGGGCCATACCGCAGGGACAAAGTGCGCATGACACCTTCTGGGATTATGTCTCACTGCAGCCAGAAACGTTACACAACGTGATGTGGGCGATGTCAGACCGGGGCATTCCGCGTAGCTACCGCACGATGGAAGGGTTTGGTATTCATACCTTCAGGATGATCAACGCGGACGGGAAAGCCACATTCGTACGCTTCCACTGGAAGCCTGTGGCGGGCAAAGCCTCGCTGGTGTGGGATGAAGCCCAGAAGCTGACCGGGCGCGATCCGGACTTCCACCGTCGTGAGCTGTGGGAGTCGATTGAAGCCGGTGACTTCCCGGAATATGAACTGGGGTTACAGCTGATCCCGGAAGAGGATGAGTTTAACTTCGATTTCGACCTTCTCGACCCGACTAAGCTGATCCCAGAGGAGCTGGTGCCGGTTCAGCTGGTGGGTAAAATGGTGCTCAACCGTAACCCGGACAATTTCTTTGCCGAAAATGAGCAGGTCGCGTTCCACCCGGGGCATATCGTTCCGGGGCTGGATTTCACGAACGATCCCCTCCTGCAGGGGCGATTGTTCTCCTATACCGATACGCAGATCAGTCGCCTTGGCGGGCCAAACTTCCACGAAATTCCGATTAACCGTCCAACCTGCCCGTACCACAATTTCCAGCGCGACGGGATGCATCGCCAGGATATCGATACCAATCCGGCTAACTATGAGCCGAACTCCATCAACGATAACTGGCCGCGCGAAACGCCGCCGGGACCGAAACGCGGTGGTTTTGAGTCGTACCAGGAGCGCATCGATGGCAATAAAATCCGCGAGCGCAGCCCGTCATTCGGCGAGTATTATGCCCAACCTCGCCTGTTCTGGAACAGCCAGACGCCGATCGAGCAACAGCACATTATCGGCGGCTTTAGCTTTGAACTGAGCAAAGTGGTGCGGACTTACATCCGCGAGCGCGTGGTCGATCAGCTCGCCCATATCGATATTCAGCTTGCCCAGAGCGTGGCGGATAACCTTGGCATTACGCTGACGGACGAGCAACGCAACGCGGCCCCACCGAAAGACGTTAACGGACTGAAGAAAGATCCGTCCCTGAGTCTGTATGCGGTGCCGGGTGGCTCGATAAAAGGCCGGGTAGTGGCCATTCTGCTGAATGACAAAACCCGTGCCAGCGACGTGCTGGGGATTATGCAGGCGCTGAAAACCAACGGCGTTCACGCCAAACTGCTCTATTCCCGTATGGGGGAAGTGACCGCCGACGACGGTTCAGTGCTGCCGGTTGCGGCCACCTTTGCCGGAGCACCATCGCTCACCGTTGATGCGGTGATTGTGCCGTGCGGCGACATCGACAGTCTGCTGAACAATGGCGATGCGATTTATTATCTGCTGGAAGCCTATAAACACCTGAAGCCGATCGCCCTGTCCGGCGATGCGCGACAGTTTAAAGCGCACCTGAAGGTGGCTGAGCAAGGTGAAGATGGCATTGTCGAAGGCGATAACGTCGATGATGCGTTTATGACGAAGCTGTTCGATCTGCTCGCAGCGCACCGTGTGTGGTCACGCAGCAGTAAGATTGATCGTATACCGGCATAAAAGAAAAGCCGGGTCTGGCTTTGCCCGACCCGGCGTTGATTGACATCGTTTACTCAGCCCGGCAGGCACCGCGCCTCCGGGCTATTTTCATACATCCTCAAAGGTGCCCAGACGGTACCCACGCTCGGCAATGGCGTATTTCAGCGATGCCGACGTCAGCACATCCAGTTCCGCCAGTCGCGGCCAGCAGTAGGCACTTTTACGCACAATGTTATCGACAAACGCAGGGTGTGCCATCACTTCCAGCGACCGTTCCCCGCGCGCGGCGGACTCATCCAGCACCTGCAGAAACAGCGCTTCGCTAATCTCGTCGCCGTAGAACGCGCTACTGAACCCGTCCGTTGTGGGCACAGAAGACAATGACAGCCCGTGCAGCGCCTGCACCTCACGATCCACGCGCATTGCCACGCCTTTGCGCTGTGCAAATTCCGCCACTGACGGGAAAAGTGCCGGGATCATATGCACGTGATGATGGCTGTCAATATGCGTGGGTTCACGGCCAAAGAGATCGACGAAACGGTTGAACTGACAATCCAGCTCGCGGGTAATCTCCTCGAGCGGCAGCGTGCCCTGCTCTGCCTGCTCCCAAATCCATTTGCCCAGCTGTCCGTCCCGCGTCAGTCCCGGCATCGGTGAAAGGGGCATCCCGAGCGTCAATACAAAGTGCATGCCGACGCCCAGCGCTGGCACCTCGCGGCTGAGCTGCGCCGCGTGTTCAACCGCGTCACCATTAACCAGTGCCGTTGTTGAGGTCACCACACCCCGGCGGCAGGCTTCAATAATGCCGTAGTTTTGACCTTTTGAGAGACCAAAATCATCAGCATTGACGATCAGCAGGTTTTCCATCACACATCCTCTCAGTGCTGTTTGAATTTCAGCTTCTCAATCGTGGCGGCAAAATTAGGCAACCATTTTTCATGCGCCAGAATCATTTCGCTGGCCAGTTGCTCGGCATCGCGATCGGAATGGACCAGCGGGCTGAGATTGAGTGCCAGAAGAACGTCATTGAGTTCACCGCTCAGCGCCGCGTTGCTGGCTGCCACTTCAAACCCTTTGATGGTGTGGATCAACCCCATCACTTTGTCGTCAAAGTGGGTAATCCGTGGATGCGGCCTGGCGCCATCACGTCCCAGAATGCAGGTCATCTCAACGGCCCAGTCAGCCGGGATGTTGTCGATATGGCCGTGATGCGGCACATTGACGTAGTGCTCGGCCTGCTTGTCGTTGTAAATGGCGTTGATCACTTCGCACGCCGCATCGGAATAATACGCTCCGCCGCGCAGCTCAAGCTCTTTCGGTTTCACGTTCAGGTTCGGATCTTTATACAAATCAAACAGCTGCTTTTCAACTTTCTGCACCACCTGAGCGCGTGCGCCACCCTTATAGTACTCACCCATCTCGATGGCCAGCATCTCTTTCTGTTTGAAGTAGTAAAGCAGGTATGAGCAAGGCAGCAGGTTAAGCGAGCGGATCAGCCCTTCGCTGAACGGCAGGTCAAAGATGTTTTTCACTGACGCAGCGGTCAGGCGTCCGGAGGCTACGCCGTCAAGCAGTTCGCTAAAGCGAGACTGACCATTCACGATGACATCTTTGATAAACACCATGTGGTTCAGGCCAAAGAGATCGATAGAAAGATCGTCGGTATCGGTCAACTCCAGCACATCGCTGATGAACATCTTCATGCCAATCGGAATATTACAGACGCCGATAAAGCGTTTGAAACCGGTGTGGCGATAGACCGCCTCGGTCACCATCCCGGCCGGGTTGGTGAAGTTAATCACCCACGCGTTGGGGCAGATCGCTTCCACATCGTTGATGATGTCAAAAATGACCGGAATGGTACGCAGCCCCTTGAACAGGCCGCCCGCGCCGTTGGTCTCCTGTCCCAGATAGCCGTGGCTCAGTGGAATACGTTCATCCATTTCACGCGCTTTGAGCTGGCCGACGCGCAGCTGAGTCGTCACGAAGTCGGCATCCTGCAGCGCCAGGCGACGGTCGAGGGTTTTATGCACGGTCAATGGCACACCGGCTTTCGCGACCATCCGCTTGCAGAGCTCAAAAATGATATTCAGTTTCTCCTGACCTTCCTCAACGTCCACCAGCCATAATTCGCTGACCGGTAATTCATGATAACGTTTCAGGAAACCTTCGAGTAATTCCGGGGTATAACTGCTGCCGCCGCCAATGGTTACGACTTTTAATTTCTTCTGCATAATATCTCCCTTAGCATATCAGGTTAATCGCCTGCAAGGTGTAGCGTACTCTTCCCGCTCTGTGGGCAAGCAATCAAGGCAATATTTGTGGCGGGTAAATCCGCCGAAATTTAATTAATTACCGTCAGGTTCTTCCGGTAACTGTTCGGTGTGAACGAAGTCAATTTCTTAAAGGTCTTAATAAACAAGCTGGGGCTACTGTAGCCTGACTCATAAGCAATATCGGTAACCGAGTAGTTGGTTATTTCCAGCTGTTTTTTAGCAAAATTAATGCGGATTTCATTAATAATTTGCATCGGGGTTTTACGATAATAACGCTGAGTTGCTCGGGTCAGATATTCCTGTGATTTACCGGACAAAGCGACCATATTTTCCAGCGCATTTTCGCTGAACTGCCCTTTATCGTGCATCAGTTCAACCGTACTGCGCAGCCACTGCGGAATATCATCGCTCACCTGCTGCTCTTCACGATGGTGGCGCAGACGGTTCATCACATAAAACGTCACCGTTTCAATAAACTCATCAAATTCATTCTCGCGAAAGTTAAGCGAGGCGATAACCGTTTCAATCCAGGTCATGAACTCGTTTTTGATGCGATAGACCTGCGAGGCCACAAAGCAGAACGGCACCAGCGGCAGATAGTGTTTCTCAAAGAAGCGTCTGCTGACACCTACGTTAAGAATGCGGGTTGCACCAAATTCATAAAAGCTCTGGTGATGGGACCCCATCGGCAGGAAGACGAAATCTCCCCGCTCAAGCAGGACGCGCTTGCCGTTGATTTCCTGGTAGTAGCGACCGGTCAGAACAATCGTGAACTCATAGTAGTCATGCTGATGCAGACCGCTCGCGCTCTCCGTCTTGTTGTAAATAATCACGTGAAAATTTTTGCCATTAAACAGTTGCTGTTCAAGTGCGGTTTTTATTTCCATCGCGCTGACCTCCTGCTGCAAAATCTGCCTTACTGCATCTTCTCGTGAAGCTCAATTAACTCGGCCACCAGTTCACGTGCCAGCATCGACGTCATCAGATGATCCTGCGCATGCACCAGCACCAGACTGACCTTCATCTTGCCTTCACCCTGGTCGCTTTCGATAAGCTTTGTCTGCACCAGGTGCGCTTCGTTCAGCGCCGTACGGGACTGTTCCATCATGGTTTTCGCGGCTGCGAAATCACCCTGCTTGGCCTGCTTGAGCGCGGCATACGCCAGGCTACGCGCCTGCCCGGAATTGATGATAAGCCCCATCACCACCTCTTCCAGATCGTTCTCTGCGGTTTCTTCTGCGACAATACTGTCCAAATCTAACATTTTTAAGCTCCTTTTGGCTGGCGCGGGTTGCCCCGCGCCGTGCAATTTTAGAATTTCAGTGCGAGGGCGATATCCTCTTCGCTCTCTTCTTCATCGATAACGGTTGCAGCTTTGTTTGCTATCGCCACGAATGGCATATAGAGCAGTGTTGCAATCCCGAGGTTGAATATCGCCAGCAGGAAGGCAGCCACGCTACCGTTGGTGTTGAAGAACGCCCCCAGACCCGCCGGCATGGTCCACGGCGCAATGTTGGTGACGGGCGGGATAATGCCCAGGTAATAGGCCGTCAGGGTAATGGCCGCCAGCAGCGGCTGAACCAGAATGAACGGAATGAACATCACCGGGTTCATGATGATTGGCAGACCAAACAGAATCGGCTCGTTAATCTGGAAGATGCCTGACGGCAGTGCCAGCTTCGCAACCTGACGATGGTCAGCGCGACGAGAAACAATAAAGACCGCGATGATCAGACCCAGCGTCGCCCCGGTACCCCCCAGGAAGATATAAGAGTCGAGCATCGGCTTCGCCCACACATGGAAGGTTTTACCGGCTGCCAGCGCCGCGTCAACAGAGCCGTACTGCTGGTAAAGTGCAACGTTTTCCAGTGCCCATGGGGTCATGATACCGCTGTCCAGCGCCGCCAGTGCCAGTGAACCATGCACGCCAAAGAACCACAGCAGGGAGGTGAAAATCACATACGCCCAACCGACCACGCTACCCATTGACGCCAGCGGCGTTGAGATAGAGTCCATAATGATCTGGTGGAAGTTAGTGCCCCAATGAGAGAGCGCCCAGGCGATAATCCCCATGATGGAGAGAATAATGAAGCCTGGAATCAACGCGGAAAATGAACGAGAAACGGACGCCGGCACGCTATCCGGTAAACGGATAACCCAGTTGCGACGAATAATAAAGGTGAACATCTCCGCAACCACCAGACCGATAACGATACCGGAGATGATATTAGCGCCCCCCAGCCAGTTGGCCCCTACGGCATAGGCCTCACCGACGCTGTATGGCGTCACGGTCATAAAGGCGGCAATGGATAATAAACCTGCGGCCAGCGGATCCACTTTCCGCTCTTCCGCCAGTGCCATGCCAATAAAGAAAGGTGCCATCAGCGACATAATACCTAACGTACCGTTATATACGTTGCCGCCGATGGCTTTTAAACCATTAAGGGTTTCAATTGTGGAAGCGTCTAATCGAATTCCTAATGAATAAAAAAAGGAACCTTCACCAAAGCTCAGAAAAACGTTGTTAATTAAAACGAACATTGCCCCAGCCAGCGTCAACGGCATTAATCTAATAAAACCGTTTTTGATGGCATTAACGTGAGGCTGCTTTCCTATTTTAACAGCAAAAGGAAGGAATACCTTTTCAAGTGAAGCGATGACTTTACTCATAGGAAAATACCCTTAAATGCCGCAACGCAGGTTACGGCGTATTGTGTGTGAAATAACTCTTTGACGGGAAAAATAAAAATTAATTAGCAGCTTTTTTAATGGCTGCAACAGCAGCTTTCAATACACCTAAACCATCAATCTTGCCGTACAATCCCGAATCGATCACTTCGACCGGTTTATTGGGTAACAGACGTTGAATTTCGGGTAACATATAGGCAATTTGCGGCCCCAGTAAAACGACGTCGGCTGTCTGGCCCTTTTCGCCCGCCAGCGTCTCCGGAAACGCTTCGATTACCACCGGGACTTCATACTTCTCAGCCTGAGCACGCATCTTTGACACCAGAAGCGAGGTTGACATGCCTGCTGAGCAGAACAGATAGATATGTTTCTTTTCCATAGTAACTTCCCTCTCGTATGACTACCTGCCATCGCGCTATCACTCGACTCGCTATCCTGGCAGACAGGTAGTTTGCTTACTGTTGTTTGTCGTTGGAGTGAGTATACGCAATGGTACAGACAGGAGATAATTCTGCACAGGGGCAAATTGTCTCTCATTGACCTGGCGTGTTGACTACCTTCACATTTCAGGCAAATAATTCGCGAGAAGAAATAAGATTTACGTATGTATAAAAAAACCGGCCCAACGGCCGGTTTGTTAACATACTCAGGCAAGAAGGGTTACTGCGCCTTAGGTGCCTGCGGATCGGTATCGTATTCAGTACAGGTCTGGTAACCGGAGTTGATCACATGACCGGTCTCATCCAACGCAACGAAGTAGGTCTCTGCCTTACCATCACGTTGACCCAGGATATAGGTCTGGCAGGTACCGCGTGCATGAATCATTGTCACTTCAGAAGAAGGCTTGCCGGCAATCGCAGCCACCTGCGAACGGGTCATGCCTTTTTTGACATCTTTCACTACGGGCTGTGTAAACTGATCTTTGGTGCGGTCGTAGGCCGTACACCCTGCCAGCATAGTCAGTACCGCCGCTGCGCTAAGAATTCCTGCTACGTTCTTGTTCATATTCCGTCCTCTTGTTTATCAGCGTGTTATCTAAGCATGGAATAAAAAGTACTATTGTTCAACTTTGTGAATTCCGCCAGACGAATTTCGGAAAATTCTAATAAAACAACGATAACCTGCTAAATCGCCGCAATTTAGCGCACTCGAAACTGTGATCCTTGTCGTTTCTCGTTCAAAGGGTTAGTTTTAACAGTTAACACAATCTGTTTATGTTCTGCATATGGAGGGCATGATGGCTCTGCAACAAGAGATTATTCAGGCGCTGGGCGCAAAGCCCACGGTAGACGCACAAGAAGAGATCCGCCGCAGCGTGGATTTTTTAAAGTCTTATTTAAAAACTCACTCGTTCCTGAAATCCCTGGTGCTGGGCATCAGCGGCGGTCAGGACTCTACCCTGGCCGGTAAACTCTGCCAGATGGCAATTTCAGAGCTCCGCGAAGAGACGGGTGATGACGCGCTGCAGTTTATTGCCGTGCGTCTTCCCTATGGCGTGCAGGCCGATGAACAGGATTGCCAGGATGCCATCGCCTTCATCCAGCCCGATCGCGTACTCACCGTCAATATCAAAGGATCGGTGCTGGCCAGCGAGCAGGCGCTTCGCGAAGCAGGCATTGAGTTGAGCGATTTTGTCCGCGGCAATGAAAAAGCCCGTGAACGTATGAAAGCGCAATACAGCATTGCCGGGATGACCAAAGGCGTTGTGGTCGGTACCGATCATGCGGCAGAAGCCATCACGGGTTTCTTCACCAAGTATGGCGACGGCGGTACCGATATTAACCCGCTCTTCCGTCTGAACAAACGTCAGGGTAAGCAGCTGCTTGCCGCGCTGGGTTGCCCGGAGCACCTTTACAAGAAAGCGCCAACGGCAGATCTGGAAGACGATCGCCCCTCCCTGCCGGATGAAGCGGCCCTGGGTGTCACCTATGACAATATTGATGATTATCTGGAAGGCAAAAAACTGGATGAAGGTACCGCGAAGATCATTGAAAGCTGGTATCTGAAAACCGAGCACAAGCGTCGCCCACCGATCACCGTGTTCGATGATTTCTGGAAAAAGTGACACTCTGGCACCCTCTCTCTGGGGAGAGGGTGTTCGCCCGCACCGTCCGTTGCGCCATCCGGCTCTTTTTTAACCAAACCGGCTCTGCTACACTGTATGCCTGAACAGTATATGGAGTAGTATGTGAGCAGGCGTCAATCCGCCCCGCGTCTTGAGTTTGAAGCGGCGGCTATCTACGAATATCCCGAACATCTTCGCCCCTGGCTTGAGGAACTGCCTAAACAGCCGGGCGTGTATATCTTTCACGGTGAGAGTGACACCCTTCCGCTCTACATTGGCAAAAGCGTAAATATTCGCAGCCGGGTCATGTCTCATCTGCGCACGCCAGACGAGGCGGCAATGCTGCGCCAGTCGCGACGCATCACCTGGTTTCGTACCGCCGGAGAGATGGGCGCGCTCTTACTGGAAGCCCGTCTGATCAAAGAGCAACAGCCGCTGTTCAATAAGCGCCTGCGCCGCAACCGGCAGCTCTGCTCCCTGCAGATAAACGCCGGTAAGCCGCAGGTTGTCTACGCACGCGAAGTCGATTTTTCTCACGCCCCCAATCTCTACGGGCTGTTCGCTAACAAACGGGCGGCTCTGCAGGCTCTGCAAACGCTGGCCGATGAATTACAGCTGTGCTACAGCCTGCTAGGCCTCGAAGCAACCACCCGCGGGCGTGCCTGTTTCCGCTCAGCGTTAAAGCGCTGCGCAGGGGCCTGCTGCGGGAAAGAAAGCATTGAGGAACACCACGCCCGGCTCCTCGCAGGGCTGGCGGCGCTTAGCGTTAACTGCTGGCCGTGGGAGGGTGCCGTTGCGCTAAAAGAAGTCGGTGACGCGATGACCCAGTATCACATCATCAACAACTGGCTCTGGCTGGGTGCTGTTGACGATGTAAACGATGCGGCAACCTTGCTGCGCACACCCGCCGGTTTCGACCACGATGGCTACAAAATTCTCTGCAAGCCCGTGTTAACCGGCAAGTATGAGGTCATTGAGCTTAGTGCCCCGGCAGCCAGTTAATTTCGCTGAATAATAAGGTGCCCTGAGCCTCCAGCAGGCGGAGAGTATGGACGCCCTCCTCCCAGCTGGCGCCCTGATCGGCCGTCAGCAACTTATCGCCAAGCTGCCACGCCCCGCTTAACACGAACGCGACGCCCCCGCGGGAGCCGAACGTGGTAAAGGTGCGGTCAGCGACACGCACTTTCGCCTGACAACGGTCACGCCGGGTCATGATGTTGAAATCCATCGACATCCGTCCTTCGGAAAGCAGCGCTTTCACCGGCTGATCGCCGGAAAAATGGTATGGCTGATGATGTTTCAGGGTATGGCAGAACGCCTGACCGGCATCCAGCGTTACCTCACCCCCTTCAAGCAAGGTAATCACCCGATCGACACCGGGAAAAGAGGAGAATTCGCCATTGCTGGCGATGGTCGCGATACTGGCACGCCAGTAAAAATCGCGCGTTGCGGGCGGAAAACAACAAATTTCCCGCGTCTCGCCTGCGCCATTGCGCCAGAGGCTGACCGGCATCTTACGGATATCAAAGAACTCCATCACCACTCCTGAAAGGCACAACCTGTGCCAGGGCAAGGATATCGCTATCGTTGCTGTCTTGTTTGTTATCGTTGGGTTTTCACAGACACAGTATCGGCAGCAGAGCGGGCAGGCCTTAGCGGAACGTTAATAAAAATTATAACGCCATGACTCTGCAAACATTCTCTGAAGCGACTACAGGAGAATACCGCTCTGGCGGCGGCAGACAAGAGGGCAGGAAAGAAAAACCGCCGGTCCTGTCCACAGCGTTAGCGCTTTTGTGGACAGGATCCCGGCGGTCTTAAGATGTTGAACCGATTATTCGGTTGGTGCTGGCATTTTACCTTCCATTGCTGGACGTTCTGTCAGACGCTTCTCAAAATTGGCATTAAATTGTTTTTTCTGTTCCGGCGTCAGAATGTTGTAGATCTTGTTCTGGGTTTCCATATGCGCCAGCATGCGGGCTTTATGCTGCTCAGCCATTTTGTCGATCTGCGCTTCGGCTTTTGCTTTATCGAAGCTGTCGCTGGCGATGATGTCATGCATCGCGCGGCGTTCGTCCAGTGACGGACGTTTCATCTGGTCGCGCTGGCTTTTCATGATGTCGCGGATCTGCTGTTTCTGTGCATCCGTCAGGTTCAGATCTTTAAACATCATCATCTCGTGGTGCATACCCGGCTTGCCTTTATGATGCATCATCATTTTGCCTTCGACAGGCGCGGCAGTGGTGGTGGTCGCGGTATCTGCAGCGAACGCCATGCTGGTAGCGCCCAGAGCCAGGGTAGAAGCAACAAACAGTGCAGTAAACTTACGCATAATTTATTTCCTTACTTTCAGTTATTCTTCGGCGCTATGCCGTGTTGACGAGATTAACTTTACGGGGTTTATCGTCAATTAATCAGAGCAACAGTAAAACAATGAAAGTGTAAAAAACAAATTATCGCCAAATGTGGAGGAATTAAGGATAAAGGATGGAGAGTTGCAACGAAAATATTCAAGATGATGATTTTCAAAGCAATTTAAAAAAGTATAGCGAAGTGAAGACCAATAATAAAGCAATTCACCAGGAATATTCTGCAATAGTTGTCATTGCGCTTTAATCGCTAAGAAAAATATTTTGACGTTCCCCTCTCAGGCAATGAGAGGGGAGATGTTCAGGACACTTTTTCCAGCATCAGTCCGGCGCGCAGGCCAAACGCTACCGATGGATTAGGGAACAGAACATATTCAGTGGTTTTCTGCACCTCGTAGCGCTCGTCGCCATCTTCCGCCAGCAGAACGCCTTTGCGAAAGGGGGTGAAGTTCAGCGTGTGGGCGGCCATATGCAGCCGGAAGGCCTCGCTGCGGCGAGTGATCTGCTGTACGACCCGATAGCGCACGACAGTCTGTTGCGTTGGCTCGGGTGCCAATCCTCCAAGCAGCGCGCGAAGCGCAAGATGCGTTGGCGCGAAGCGCGTGAGATCGTTCTGGCCAAACGGTAGCGCTTTTCCCAGCTCCAGCGTGCAGGCCAGCGCGCCGAAATGCTCACAGGTGAAATGGGTAAATGTGCCCCCCGGCGACTGATGAAACACCAGAGCCTCCAGCCCGGCGTCGCCCAGCCAGCTCAGAAACGCCTCATCCCACGGCTGGTTACGCTGGGGCAGAACACCAAAGCGCACATGATAAGAGGCGCGAATTGCCGTATGCAGGTCGAGATGCCAGCGCACGGGACCGGCCGCGGCGAAAAATGTGGCAACCACGTGCTCAAGCCACTGCGCCCGCGACGTTTCATCGCCCGGCACAAACTGTGACCAGCGGCCGCCAAACATGCGGTTAAGGTCGCTCTCAAGATAACGTTTGTTTTGCGCCAGCGCAGGCGGGTTGCCAAACACCACCAGCAGACGGCACTGCAGGGTGATATCTCCCCGATACAACGCGCGAAGCAGCAGGTCGACAATTTCAACCGGCGCGGTTTCATTGCCATGGATACCGGTTGAAAGCAGCAGCGATAACTCACTCTTCGCGGCCGGTGTCAGTTCAAGGACGCCGCGACCCAGCCACCGCCAGTGAAATGAGGGGCCCTCCCCCTCACGCTGTTCGGGGGGTTCATCGGCCAGTGTCAACGCCAGTAAATTTTCCATAGCCACTCCTTTAGCGCTGGAACGGATAAACCGATCCCAACTGCAGGATTGTTGTTAACGCGTCCAGTGCCTCACGCCCTTCACGCAGTAGCTGAGGGTCGACCAGATCGGCCTGCGTTAATCTGTCGCGATAGTAACGATCCACCCAGTCATTCAGGGAGTTAAACAGCGTCTCATTCATCATCACGGCCGGATTAACAGCCTGCATTTCGTTCTGCGTCAGCACTACGCGCAGGCGTAAACAGGCCGGACCGCCGCCGTTGGCCATGCTTTCGCGCAGGTCAAAGACGCGCAGTTCATCGATCGGGTTATCGGCTTTCACCAGTTCAGACAGATAACGCCACACCCCTTTATGGTCCTGCGACTCTTGCGGCAGCACCAGCATCATGCTGCCGTCCTCACGGCTCAACAGCTGGCTATTAAAGAGGTAAGTTTCAACCGCGTCCTGTACGCTGACCGCCTGGGTCGGCACCTGAATCGGCATAAATCCCGGCACCCGCTCATGCAGCGTAGCGAGCAGCTTCTCCTGATGGGCAAACGCCTGCTCATGGCAGAACAGCACCTGGCGGTTAGAGACGGCAATGACGTCATTGTGGAAAACCCCCTGGTCAATCACCTGCGGGTTCTGCTGAGCAAAAATCACCTGTGAGGGATTCACCTGATTCAGCCGCGCGACGGCCTGGCTTGCCGCCAGCGTCTGGCGGGCGGGATAACGGACAGGTGCCGAATGGCCGCCCTCTTCTCGCCCGTAAATGAACAGTTGCACGCCGGGATCGCCATAATCCCCCCCAAGACGGTTATGGTTTGCCGCTCCTTCATCCCCGAACATGGCCACCTGTGGCAACGCCTGATGGACCTCAAAGTGAGCCTCATGACGGAAAATCGCACGCAGAACGCGCTCGGTCGTCTCCGCTTCAGTGGCACGGTGGAATTTGTTATTCAGGTTCGCCACCGTTAAATGCACTTTGCCATCCAGCGTATCGGCCGACGGTGCAACGGTAGCAGCGTTTGCCACCCACATCGACGAGGCAGAGCTCGCCGCTGAAAGCAGGTGAGGCGTCTGCGTACCCGCTTTTTCGATAACCTGCTCATCGCTGCCGTTAAAGCCGAGCTGACGTAACACCGCCACGTTCGGGCGCTCCTGCGGCGGGATCACCGCCTGCGGGAAACCGGCATCCGACAGGGCTTTCATTTTCAGCAGCCCCTGCTTCGCCGCCTGTTTCGGGTTAGAGACCTGAAAACGGTGCTTCGTCGAGGCTTCATTACCAAACGAGAGGCCGGCATAGTGGTGCGTCAGCCCCACCAGCCCGTCAAAGTTAACTTCACGCGCTTTCATGACGATCCCCCTGAGTAAAATCCAGCCCCGGACTCAGCGTTTCCGGCAGCGTCAGCGCAGGCGTTTCCAGGCTCGCCATCGGCCACGCGCAGTAATCTGCGGCATACCACGCGCTGGCGCGGTGGTTACCCGAAGCGCCTACCCCGCCAAACGGTGCCGTACTCGCCGCACCGGTAAGCGGTTTATTCCAGTTCACAATCCCGGCGCGTGCTTCGAGCAGCAGCTGATCAAATTTCTCACGATGCGGGGAAATCAGACCGCTCGACAGTCCATAGCGGGTGTGATTGGCCATCTCAATGGCGCTGTCAAAATCGTCATAACGCCAGACGCAGAGCAGCGGGCCAAAGACCTCTTCATCCGGCACGTTGCGTGCGCCACTCATCTCAACAATGCCCGGCGTCAGGAGCGATGTTCCTGGCTTGATTTGCTTTGGTTCAAGCAGGGTTTTCGCCCCGCGCGCCACGTGATCCTGCCAGGCTTTCAGCACGTTCAGCGCGGCCTGCTCGGAAATCAGCCCCCCAATAAACGGCTGTGGGTCGGCATCCCACTGCGCAGGCACCAGACGCGCGCTGATTTCCACCAGCCGCGCGAGGAAGGCATCGCCCTGGGCACCCCGTTTCACCAGCAGACGACGCGCGCAGGTGCAGCGCTGTCCGGCGGTAATAAACGCTGACTGGAGGGTCAAATGCACCGCCGCGTCGATATCATCGGGATCTTCAACGATCAGCGGGTTGTTACCGCCCATCTCCAGCGCGAGAATTTTTTCCGGCTGCCCCGCCAGCTGGCGATGCAGTTGGTAGCCCGTTCCGGCGCTGCCGGTAAACAGCAGGCCGTCGATATCACTCAACGCACTCAGCGCCTGGCCGGTTTCACGTCCCCCCTGCACCAGGTTGAGCACCCCGTGCGGCAGACCAGCCTGTTCCCAGAGCTTCACCACCACCTCACCGGTCAGTGGCGTTAACTCACTCGGCTTGAAAATCACGCTATTGCCCGCCAGCAGCGCGGGCACGATATGCCCGTTCGGCAGATGCCCCGGGAAGTTATAGGGGCCAAATACCGCCAGCACGCCGTGCGGACGGTGGCGCAGCGTGGCCGCACCGTCAGGCATATCGGTATGTTGCTCGCCGGTACGGGTATGGTACGCCTTCACCGAAATGGCGATTTTATTGATCATCGCCGTCACTTCGGTGGCCGCCTCCCAGCGCGGCTTGCTGGTTTCCTGAGCGATAACGCGCGTCAATTCGGCTTTATTGGCCTCCAGCAGTGATGCAAATTTCTCGACAATTCCCTGACGCACGGAGAACGGTTGTTTCGCCCATCCCGGGAAGGCGCGACGGGCGGCGTGACAGGCCTGTTCGACCTGCCCGGCGCTGGCATCATTTCCCTTCCAGAGCACTTCTTGTCCGACCGGATTGGTCTTTATGCGCGGCTCGCCTTCGCCCGTGACCCAGTCACCGTTGATCCATAAAGTCATGCTGTTTTCTCCTCAGGGCAGAGACGCACCAGGCGAACCGTGTCGCCGGCGTTACATTTCAGGGCATCCAGTTGCGCGGCCGTCAGCACCAGACGTTCACTTTTCGGGTTGGTTCGCACCAGCATGGCGCGGAAATTGTTGTACTGCTCGTTAGCCACCAGACATGCCGGCCACTCACCCGGTGCAGGCTGGCCTTCGGAAACCTCAACCAGCCGGCTTTTACGGATCGCACGCACGCGGTCGATATCGCACTCCAGGGTAGGTCCGCCGTCAAAGATGTCCACATAGTTACGGTAGCGGAAACCCTCTTTTTCCAGCACCGCCCGGGCCGGCGCGGTTTGCGGGTGCACTTCGCCAATCACCGCCTGCGCCTGGGGGCTTAAGAAATGGGTATAGATGGGGTGTTTCGGCATCAGTTCGGCGATAAACGCTTTCTGCCCGGTGCCGCACAGATAGTCCGCGCGGCTGAACTCCATCGAGAAGAAGCGCTCGCCGAGGCTCTCCCAGAAAGGTGAATAGCCGGTGTCGTCGATTACGCCGCGCATCTCGGCGACGACCTTTTCGTTAAAACGATCGCGGAACGCGGCCATAAACATGAAGCGCGACTTGGAGAGCAGATAACCGTTGCCCTCTTTTCGCCACGCAGGATCGAGGAACAGCGTGCAAAGCTCGCTGGCTCCCGTGTGGTCATTACAGAGAAAAAGCGTGGGCAGCGCGTTATAGACGTTCAGCTCTTTTGAGGCGTGAACCATCGTACCGACACGGTAGTTGTACCACGGGTCGTTAAGCCCGACGGCCACTTCGATTGCGCAAATACCGGCCACGGTACCGGTGTCGGTATCTTCGAGAACGAACACATAACCCTGTTCGCTTTTTGGCAACGTCCCCTGCCAGGTTTGCAGGGCGCGCTCAATGCGCGCCGACAGCGTTTTTTCATCGGCAGGAAGCGAGGTCAGCCCGCCTCCCGTCTTACCGGCAAGCTGCATGAGCCCGGCGATATCGCCGCGCTCAACGGGACGGATGACCATCATGATGACACCCCGGACTTCACATGTTCACAGGCCAGTGCAAAACGGTCTAAACCGGTTCTCACCTCTTCCTCGCTGACAATCAGCGCAGGGGCAAAACGCACCACGTTGGCACCGGCAATCAGTACCATCACGCCCATTTTTGCCGCTTCCTGTGAAATAAGTTTAGCTTTTCCGGCAAACTCAGGTGTGAGTTCGCAGCCAATTAACAGACCCAGACCGCGGATCTCTTTAAACAGTCCCGTCTTGCTGTTGATGGCGTTCAGGCGCTCAACAAACCAGTCATGACGTTGTTTAACGCCCTTGAGCACTTCCGGCGTGTTAATGATGTCGAGAACCTGCCCGGCCACGGCGGTAGCCAGCGGGTTACCACCGTACGTTGTACCATGCGTACCCACGGTCATTACGCTGGCGAATTTATCAGTGGTCAGCATGGCGCCAATCGGGAAGCCGCCGCCCAGCGCTTTCGCCGTAGAGAGCACGTCCGGCGTTACGCCGTAGTGCATATAGGCATACAGCTCACCGGTACGCCCCACACCCGTCTGGACTTCATCGAAAATCAGCACCGCGTGATGACGATCGCACAGCTCACGCAGCCCCTGCAGGAACGCTTTTTGCGCCGGAAGGACCCCGCCCTCACCCTGCATAGGTTCGACGATCACCGCACAGGTGGTGTCGTTGATAAGCTCACTGGCGGACTGCAGATCGTTATACACGCCGTGACGAATATCCGGCGGCAGTGGCGCAAAATCCTGCGAGTATGACGGCTGACCGCCGGCGCTGACGGTAAAGAGCGTGCGGCCGTGGAACGCGTTTTTAAACGCCACAATGCCGCTCTTATGAACGCCGAATTTATCGTGTGCATATTTACGCGCCAGCTTCAGGGCAGCTTCGTTTGCTTCCGCACCTGAGTTACAGAAAAAGACTTTTTCGGCAAACGTTGCGTCGATCAGTTTTTTCGCCAGTCGCAGAGCGGGCTCGTTGGTAAAACCGTTACCGGTATGCCAGAACTTCGCCGCCTGGTCGTTTAACGCCTGACGCAGTGCCGGGTGCGCGTGACCCAGAGCGTTTACCGCAATCCCGCCTGCAAAGTCGATATACTCTTTGCCCTGTTGATCCCACAGGCGTGAGCCTTCCCCCCGTACCGGAATAAAAGCCGCCGGAGCGTAAACCGGCATCATCCATTCATCGAAATTTTCACGCGTAATTGACAGAGACATAGCGACCTCATCCGGTAAATAAAAGGTTATTTAGATGTTAAATAATTGAGTGTTTGCACTGTGAATGTAGATTGCAGCCTTCGTGCCAGCCAGCGATAAAAATGCATAAACGGGTTAGGGTTACAGAATATCAATAAGTTACGATATGGAGTTATTCACTGTTATTGCATAAAAAGTGAATATTTTTACGACAAGCGGCGCTTTGCCGCACGAAAATAAGAAAGAGTATGCAGAAGCCAAATATAATTCTGGAATTGTGATCGCTCGCGAAATTTATCGGTTCTTTACGCCCTGTTGGGGGGCAATGCGCGTCAGAATGGTGCAAATATTGCACCGTTGGCATGATCTGTCGCAGTTATTGGTCGAACCCCGTAACAGTTGACGCAAATTCTGCTACCATCCATGCACTATTCACCTTGCATTGGCAGCGACTATGAAATTTGTCTCTTTTAATATCAACGGCCTGCGTGCCCGCCCTCACCAGCTTGAAGCAATTGTTGAGCAACATCAGCCAGATGTGATCGGCCTGCAGGAGACAAAAGTTCACGACGATATGTTCCCCCTCGAAGAGGTGGCGAAGCTCGGTTACAACGTCTTCTATCACGGACAGAAAGGTCACTATGGCGTGGCGCTGCTGACCAAAGAGACGCCGGTTTCCGTACGTCGTGGCTTCCCGGGCGATGATGGCGAAGCGCAGCGTCGCATCATCATGGCGGAAATTCCTTCACCACTTGGCAATATCACGGTGATTAACGGGTATTTCCCGCAGGGTGAGAGCCGCGACCATGAGACAAAATTCCCGGCCAAAGCAAAGTTTTATCAGGATCTGCAGGATTACCTGACCACCGAACTGAAAAAAGAGAATCCGGTGCTGATCATGGGCGACATGAATATCAGCCCGACCGATCTCGATATCGGCATTGGAGAAGAGAACCGCAAACGCTGGTTGCGTACCGGTAAATGTTCTTTCCTGCCGGAAGAACGCGAGTGGATGGAACGCCTGCTCGGCTGGGGCCTGGTTGATACTTTCCGCACCGCCAACCCGGAAACGCAGGATCGCTTCTCGTGGTTTGACTACCGCTCAAAAGGCTTTGATGACAACCGCGGTCTGCGTATAGACCTGCTGCTGGCCAGCCCGCCGCTGGCGGAACGCTGCATCGAAACCGGCATCGATTACGATATCCGCAGCATGGAAAAACCGTCTGACCATGCGCCGGTCTGGGCGAAATTCAAACTGTAACCTCGTGTGAACACGCAAAAAATACTCCTGATGTGCGCCCTTCTGGGCGCATTTGTTCTGACCTTCGTCTTTCTTCCGCCGGGGACGCTCTCCCTGGAAACCATCAAAACGCACCAGCAGTCGCTTCTCTTGCATGTGGAACAGGCACCGTGGCAAAGCGCGTTTTTCTTTTTCGCCCTCTACGTGTTGGTCTCCGCCCTGTCGATACCCGGTGCGGCGATACTGACGCTGCTGGCGGGAGCGCTGTTTACGCTGTGGGAAGGTACCCTGCTGGTCTCGTTTGCTTCTACCCTCGGCGCCACGCTGGCGATGCTTGCCAGCCGTTATCTGCTGCGCGACTGGGTACAGCGGCGATTCACATCGCAGATGAATACGGTGAATGCCGGTATGGCGCGAGACGGTGCAAGGTATCTTTTTGCCCTGCGTCTGATGCCCTTGTTCCCGTTTTTTCTGGTGAATCTGCTCATGGGGCTGACCCGTATTGCGGTCAGTCGCTACTGGTGGGTGAGCCAGGTCGCCATGCTGCCTGCAACCATTATCTTTCTGAACGCCGGACGCGCGCTGGGGAAAGTGAATTCGCTTCGCGATATTTTATCGCCGGGACTGATATTCGCCTTTACACTACTGGGGTTATTGCCGCTGGCGACGCGCTGGCTGTTTTCCCGTTTTACCCCATCATCAAAAAAGTGAGGCATTATGCGCCGTGTGCGTTTTTGCACGTTTCTGAGCGGTCTGCTGCTGGCAGCCCCGCTGTTTGCAGCGGACAACTGGCAGGCTATCCAACAACAAGCTAAAGGCCAGACCGTCTGGTTTAACGCCTGGGGCGGCGATCGGGCGGTAAACCGCTACCTCGAGTGGGTAAGCGGTGAGATGAAAACGCATTACGACATAACCCTTAAAATCGTCCCACTGGCGGATGCCGCCGATGCGGTCAAACGTATTCAAACAGAGGCCGCCGCAGGCCGGAAAACGAACGGGTCAGTCGACCTCTTATGGGTCAACGGTGAGAATTTCCGTACCCTTAAAGCCGCTAACCTGCTGCAAACCGGATGGGCGCAGACCTTGCCCAACTGGCGCTATGTCGATACCCGTAAACCGGTTATGGAGGATTTTGCTGTCCCCACCGATGGCGCGGAATCCCCGTGGGGCGGTGCACAACTCACCTTTATTGCCCGCCACGCAAGCCTGCCTGCGCCCCCAAACGATCCTCAGGCGTTGCTGGCGTATGCGCAGCAGCATCCGGGCAAAGTCAGCTACCCACGCCCGCCCGATTTTACCGGTACGGCATTTCTGGAACAGTTGCTCCTGACCCTCACCGCTCACCCGGAGGCGTTGCAAAAAGCCCCTGATAACACCTTTGCCCAGGTGACGGCTCCGCTGTGGCACTACCTGGACAAATTACACCCGCTGCTGTGGCGAAAGGGAGAGGACTTTCCTCCCTCGCCCGCCAGAACGGATACCTTGCTTGCCAGCGGTAGTCTTAATCTCTCCCTGACCTTTAACCCGGCACATGCGCAGCAAAAAGTGGCCAGCGGTGAACTGCCTGCCGACAGCTACAGCGTTGGTTTTGACAACGGAATGATAGGCAACGTCCATTTTGTGGCCATTCCGTCGAATGCCAGCGCAAGCGCAGGCGCGAAGGTGGTCGCCAATTTCCTCCTTTCACCGCAGGCGCAAATTCGCAAGGCCGACCCGGCCATCTGGGGAGACCCGAGCGTACTGGATGCGAAAACACTGCCCGAAAAAGAAGCGAAGCAGCTCGCTGCCCATACGCCGGCAGGGCTGCCGAAAATACTTCCCGAGCCGCACGCTGCCTGGGTTAACGCGCTGGAGCAGGAATGGCTGCGTCGTTACGGCACCCGCTGAGCTGGCTCGTCTGGCTGGCGATGGCGGTCATCTATATGCCGCTGCTCCCCGCCGCCGCCATACTGTTTGCCCCGGCATTCTCGCTGAACAACTGGCAGTTGCTGCTTAACGACCCGCAACTGCCACAGGCTACGGTCGCCACGCTGGTCTCAACGCTTATCGCGTCGCTGGGGTCGATGTTTATCGCTCTGGTGATCGTGGCCCTCCTGTGGCCGGGCGAGCGCTGGCGACGGCTCAGCAGCCGACTGCCGTGGCTGCTCGCCGTTCCTCATGTGGCCTTTGCCACCAGCGCTTTACTATTGTTTGCCGAAGGGGGCCTGCTGTATCAGGTGTGTAGCGTCTGTACGCCACCGCTTGACCGATACGGTGCAGGGCTGGGGCTGACGCTTGCGGTAAAAGAGAGCGCGTTTGTGCTGTGGGCCCTTTACGCCGTCCTGCCGGAAAAACGCCTTGCGCAGCAAAAGGTCGTGCTGCATACCTTCGGCTACGGGCGTTTTCAGGCGCTGAACTGGCTCATCCTTCCAACGATCGCGCCAGCTCTTGGCGCGGTGATGCTGGCGGTGCTGGCCTGGTCCCTGTCGGTTGTGGACGTGGCGATGATGCTCGGGCCTGGCAATCCCCCGACGCTTGCCGTACTGGCGTGGCAGTGGCTCAGTCAGGGCGATGCGCAGCAGCAGACAAAGGGAACGCTGCTGTGCCTGCTTCTCCTTCTGCTGCTGGCCGCGCTTTCTGCACTGGGTTACGGCGCATGGAGACTCTGGCGTCGCACGCTGCCGGATCTGAGCGGACGCCGTCGAATGTCGCTTATCGCGCCACCAGCGCGTCTGCTCAGCGGATTTCTGCCCGCCTGCGGGGTGCTTTGCGCGGTCGTGCTGCTCATGCTGGCGCAGCGGGACGACATCGGTGCGGTTGGCGCCAGCCTCTCCTTTGGCCTGCTCGCCAGCCTGATTTCGCTGGGGGTAATTGTTCTCTGGCTTGAGTGGGGACCGCAGCGAGGCACACAGTGGGTGTGGTTGCCGCTGGCGCTGCCGGCGCTGCCCCTCGTTACCGGACAATACGTTATCGCGTTGCGACTGGGTATCGACGGACACTATGCCGCCGTGCTGTGGAGCCATCTGCTGTGGGTTTTACCGTGGATGTTGCTGGTCCTCCAGCCAGCCTGGCAGAGGATCGATCCCCGGCTGATCCTTACCGCCAGAACGCTCGGCTGGCGGCGGGGAAAAATCTTCTGCTGGCTGAAATGCCCCTTGCTGGTACGCCCGGCGCTGCTGGCTTTCGCGACCGGGTTTTCCGTCAGCATGGCGCAATACATGCCAACCCTCTGGCTGGGCGCAGGCCGTTTTGCGACGCTGACCACTGAAACCGTGGCGCTCAGCAGTGGAGGCAGCATTCCGCTTCTGGCTAACCGGGCGCTGGGGTTGCTGTTGGTCACGGGGAGTGTGTTTGGCCTTGCCGCCCTGCTATCCCGGCTCGCAAGCCGTTACCGACGAGGATTACGTTAATGCTACAGGTCAGCAATCTCACCATTGAACCGCTTTTCCGCGAGGTCAATTTTTGTGTACCACGCGGCGAAATAGTCACGCTGATGGGGCCTTCCGGCAGCGGAAAATCAACCCTTTTTGCCTGGATGGTGGGCGCACTGCCAGACGACTTTCAGGCTCAGGGCGAACTGTGGCTTGATGAACGTCGCTGCGACGGACTGCCCGTGGAGGCCCGCGGGTTGGGGATCCTCTTTCAGGATGCCCTGCTGTTTGACCATTTCAGCGTCGGACAAAATTTGCTGCTGGCATTACCTGAACGGATTGTCGGACGAGCACGGCGGGAAGCGGTCGAGCAGGCGCTCGGTTCTGCCGGGCTTGTCGGGCATTACGCCAGCGATCCGGCGACCCTTTCCGGCGGCGAACGTGCCCGGGTCAGTCTGCTGCGTGCCCTGCTTGCAGAGCCGCAGGCGTTACTGCTGGATGAACCGTTCAGCCGTCTCGATAATGCGTTACGCGCCTCGTTTCGGGCATGGGTATTTGACACTACCCGCGCACGCAATATTCCGGTGGTTCTGGTCACGCATGACGACGAAGACGTGCCCCCGGGCGGCGAAGTGATTGGGATTTCTCGCTGGCAATAATGTGCTAACGCAATGTTTTACCTTTCAGGAGAGACGACAATGCCCCCCTCTTTTACTGACGTCAGGTTATTCGATGAAACGTGTTTCTCAACTGACCGCGCTGGCCATGCTGTGCGGCCTCGCTTCATTTTCCTCTCTGGCTGCTGATATGCCGCACGCCATGACGCTGTCTCAACTTCAGGCACAACACGGCGCGGTGATCGACACCCGCGCCAGCGCGTTTTACAACGGCTGGCCGCAAACGCTGAGCGCGCCCTCCGGGCATGAGCCCGCCGCACTTAACCTTTCCGCCACCTGGCTTGGCGCGATGAGCGATGACCAGATTGCCGTCTGGGCCAGACAGCACCAGCTTACGCCGGCCATGACGATCGCGCTCTACGGTCGCGACGCCGATAATCAGGCGGTCAAAGCGCGGCTGGAAAAAGCCGGTTACCACCAGATTTCCGTGCTCAACGATGCCCTGCAAGTACCTGAGCGTCTGCAGCGTTTGCCGCACTTTGAACAACTCGTCTACCCGGAGTGGATCCACCAGCTTCAGCAGGGTAAACCCGTCACTGCCGCGCCGACGGGCGACTGGAAAGTCATTGAAGCCGCATGGGGCGCGCCGAAGTTTTATCTGCTGAACCATATTCCCGGTGCCGGCTACATTGATACCAACGAAGTGGAAAGCGAACCGCTGTGGAATAAAGTTTCTGACGACACGCTAAAAGCGATGCTGGCGAAGCACGGGATCCGTCACGATACGACCGTCATTTTGTATGGCCGTGACGTATATGCCGCCGCCCGCGTGGCGCAGATCATGCTGTATGCGGGCGTGAAGGACGTCCGCATTCTTGATGGCGGCTGGAAAGCCTGGTCTGACGCGGGTCTGCCGGTTGAACGGGGAATGCCCAAAGACGTGAAGCCCGCCCCCGATTTTGGTGCACCGATCCCCGGCCAGCCGCAGTTGATGGTGGATATGGCGCAAGCACGCGGGATGCTGCATCGCCAGGACGCGTCGCTGGTCAGCATTCGTTCCTGGCCGGAGTTCATCGGCGAAACCAGCGGCTACAGCTACATCAAGCCAAAAGGTGAGATTGCCGGTGCCCGCTGGGGGCATGCCGGTAGCGACGCCACCCATATGGAAGATTTCCATAATCCGGATGGCACCATGCGCAGCGCTGACGACATCGCCGCCATGTGGAAAATCTGGAACATCCTGCCGGAACAGCACGTCGCGTTTTACTGCGGCACCGGCTGGCGTGCGTCCGAGACGTTTATGTACGCACGGGCGATGGGCTGGAAAAATGTCGCCGTCTATGACGGCGGCTGGTACGAGTGGAGCAGTCATCCACAGAACCCCGTCTCAAGCGGAAAACGTGGGCCAGAAAGTTCACGCTAACGGGTAAGTGACTTCAGCGTCACATACCCGCTCCAGATGCGCGTTGTGGTGGTCAGCCAGCACAACGCGCCAAATATCCACGCCAGCACGCTGAAGTGCGCTGGAAAGAGGCAGCACAGCACAAACAGCGCGATCGTCTCCGTCCCCTCCGTTAACCCACCAATATAGTAAAACGACTTATGCGCGTAGCCAGGGTTGTCGATGTTGTGTTTCGCTGCCAGCGCGGCAAATGCCAGAAAACTGCTCCCGGTACCGATAAAGGCAAACAACAGCCAGCCAGCGGCAAGCGCATTCTCTGCGGGGGCCGCCAGCGCGAATCCGAAGGGAACCAGCGCGTAAAACAGAAAATCGAGGGCGATATCAAGAAAGCCTCCCGCATCCGTCAGCCCGCGCCGGCGCGCCAGCGCACCGTCCAGACCATCCAGCAGGCGATTCAGCACGATGGCGACGAGCGCCGCCGGATACCAGCCGAGGGCCAGAAACGGTAAGGCCAGCACGCCTATGGCAAACCCGGTCAGGGTTAATCCGTCAGGCGTGATCCCCGGCTTATCCAGTACTGACACCAGTCGGTTGAGCGTGGGTTTAATCCGCGGGTGCAGATGACGATCAAGCATGGGGATCCTCTTTAAACGTGGCACATAACCCCTGCGCCGGGATGTCCAGCGCGGCATTAAAGCGTGCAGAGAGATTCTGAAACGCAATCAGCGCCGTCATTTCGGCGATCGCGTCCTCGCTGAAATGGCGTGTGATCTCACTTTTGATTTCGTCATCCACACGGGGCGGCGTCGCGGTGACAGCCTCGGCATAGGCCAGCGCCGCACGCTCCTCTTCGCTAAAAAGAGCGGAATCACGCCACGCGTTGACGGCCTGAACCTTATCCAATGCGCCCGAGCGCTCCGCCAGGCGCAAACTGTTGGCATCGATACAAAAAGCGCAGTGACAAAGCTGCGATACCCGGGTCATTAACAGCGAACGAAGCACCGGCGACAGGCGCGCGTGACGACGTTCGAGAAAACCGACGAACAATGCCACCAGCCAGAAAAGACGTGGCATCCTTCCCCACCAGCGCGTGGGGTTAAGCACGGCACCAAAGTGTTTTTTCTGCATGGCGGCAATCGGTTTTATGCTGACCGGAAGGGTGGCGATGGGATCTACCCAGGTGGACGTCTCTTTCACCTGATTCTCCTGATGGCTGGACTCTTAGAAAGGGCACGATAATATGGTGTTTTTCGCTAACAAGTATTGACGACCATGCTAAAAACAGTCGATGTCGTTGCGGCAATCATCGAAAAAGACAACAAAATTTTACTGGCCCAGCGCCCGGCTCATGCCGACCAGCCGGGCATGTGGGAATTCGCAGGCGGAAAAGTAGAAGCCGGTGAGACGCAGCCCGAGGCGCTTGTCCGCGAGTTGCACGAAGAGCTCGGCATCCACGCGCAGCCTGGTGAGTATGTGGCAAGCCATCAGCGCGAGGTGTCACAGCGGTTAATCAACCTTCACGCCTGGCACGTTCCGGCGTTCAGCGGCGCGCTGACGGCGCATTACCACAGTGCGCTGGTGTGGTGTACGCCCGAAGACGCATTTGGTTTCAACTTAGCGCCTGCGGACATCCCGCTGCTGGAGGCGTTTATTGTTTTACGCGACGCCAGACCAGCGGATTCGTGCTAATGGTGCGTTCATCACGCTGGCACTGCAACAGAATGCCGTCCGCTTTTACCACTGCCCCTTCCGAATAGTTCTGATCCTGATAGATGCAGCACTGGTTACACGGCTGCGCTCGCTGGCCGCTGGAGCTGAACACCTCCGGCGGCACATTCACGTCCACATCCGGGCGAATGCGGTCTGCCTGCGCGCCTGCGGTAAACATCAAACATAACGCGGTTATCACGTAACGGTTCATAGACTTATCTTCCTGTTGTGCCCTGATAAAGACTATAACGGTAATCCGGCGCAGAACCTTTAATTTATCTCGTCATCGCTTTTGGTTATGACGCAGCCCCGCTGATTAATTTCCCTTTCGGCATGCATTTCTGCTTGCTTCACAAAGCGGTACGGATGGTATAGTCAAAAAAACAACACAATTCGTATAAGCAATATACATAAAATAATATAAGGGGTTCTTATATCTATGGATCAGACACGCTCTCTGGAAACTTTCCTCTCTTATGTTCAACAGCGCGACCCGCATCAAAGTGAGTTTGCGCAGGCCGTACGTGAAGTCATGACCACGTTATGGCCGTTCCTTGAAGAAAACCCGCGTTATCGCCAGATGTCACTGCTTGAGCGCCTCGTGGAGCCGGAGCGCGTGATCCAGTTTCGCGTGACCTGGGTAGATGACCGTAATCAGGTCCAGGTTAACCGCGCGTGGCGCGTGCAGTTTAATTCCGCCATCGGCCCGTTTAAGGGTGGGATGCGTTTCCACCCTTCCGTGAATCTGTCGATTTTAAAATTCCTCGGCTTTGAGCAGACGTTTAAAAACGCCCTTACGACCCTGCCCATGGGCGGCGGGAAAGGCGGCAGTGATTTCGATCCGAAAGGCAAAAGCGAAGGCGAAGTGATGCGTTTCTGTCAGGCGCTGATGACCGAACTCTATCGTCATCTTGGTCCCGATACTGACGTTCCGGCGGGCGATATCGGCGTCGGTGCGCGTGAAGTGGGCTTCATGGCCGGCATGATGAAAAAGCTTTCGAATAACAGCGCCTGTGTCTTTACGGGCAAAGGGCTCTCCTTTGGTGGCAGCCTGATCCGTCCGGAAGCCACCGGCTACGGGCTGGTCTATTTTACCGAGGCGATGCTGAAGCGCCACGGCTTAGGGTTTGAAGGTATGCGCGTGGCGGTGTCCGGCTCCGGTAACGTGGCCCAGTACGCCATTGAGAAAGCAATGCAGTTTGGTGCCCGCGTGGTTACCGCGTCAGATTCACGCGGTACCGTGGTGGATGAAGCCGGTTTTACGGCCGAGAAGCTGGCACGCCTGTGCGACATTAAAGCCAGCCGCGACGGCCGTCTGGCGGATTATGCCCGTGAATTTGGTCTGACCTGGCTCGAAGGCAAACAGCCGTGGGGCGTGCCGGTCGATATCGCCCTGCCATGTGCGACCCAGAACGAACTGGATACCGAGGCCGCACGCACCCTGATTACCAACGGCGTGAAGGCCGTGGCCGAAGGGGCGAATATGCCAACCACCATCGAAGCGACCGATCTGTTCCTTGAGGCTGGCGTGCTGTTTGCGCCGGGCAAAGCCGCGAACGCCGGTGGCGTGGCGACCTCTGGCCTGGAGATGGCGCAAAACGCCGCGCGCCTCGGCTGGAAGGCAGAGAAAGTGGATGCGCGTCTGCACCACATTATGCTGGATATTCACCACGCCTGCGTCGAGTACGGCGGTGAGGCATCGCAAACCAACTACGTGCGTGGCGCAAATATCGCCGGGTTCGTGAAGGTCGCGGATGCGATGATTGGGCAAGGGGTTATCTAAGCACGCTGTCGCCCTTTCCCGTCGGGAGAGGGCAACAGCCGAAAGCACATCAGGCTGCGCTTTTTTTCTTTTTGAACGGTTTCTTCGGCGCACCACCCGGTGCAACCATCCCCCGGAACTGCTTCACCGGCGTATTACGCGCCTGGTTAATCAGCTCGTACAAGGTCCCCACCAGCGGCTGCATAAAATCCTGATAGCGACACTGCTTTTCACTGATTTGCGTCAGCACAGATTCCCAGTGTGCCGTCATGTCCGGCCTTGCGGCCAGCTCAGGCAGTGAGTGGATCAATGCGCGCCCCGGTTCAGTCGAGTGGATATAGCGCCCTTTTTTCTCCAGAAAACCGCGCTTAAACAGCAGCTCGATAATGCCCGCACGGGTCGCTTCCGTGCCCAGTCCGTCGGTGGCACGCAAGATCTTCTTCAGATCCTTATCCTGAACAAAACGGGCGATCCCGGTCATTGCCGAGAGCAGTGTCGCATCGGTGAAGTGGCGCGGCGGTTGGGTCTGGCGTTCAACCACTTCGCCTTTCTCACACAGCAGCTCGTCATCTTTGGCAACCACCGGCAGCGGCGTGCCGTCATTCTCTTCGTCACGCTCTTTGTTGCCAAGCAGCGTGCGCCAGCCAGCCTCCGCCAGGAAACGCGCCTTGGCGATAAATTTCCCTTTGGCAATTTCCAGCTCAATCACGCATTTGCGGAACACTGCATCCGGGCAGAACTGCATCAGATACTGACGAGCCACCAGGTTATACACCTTCGCTTCGTTTTCCGTGAGGTTAACGTTGCTGGCGCGCGCCGTCGGGATAATCGCATGGTGGGCATCCACCTTTTTATCATCCCAGCAGCGGTTATGAATGTCCGGATTCACAACCGGTTGCGGCAGCAGATCCGGCGCGTGAACGGCAATGGCGTTCATCACCGAGTGACGGCCGGCAAAGTGCTCTTCCGGCAGATACCGGCTGTCAGAACGCGGATAGGTAATGAGTTTGTGGGTTTCGTAGAGCTTCTGGCAGATATCAAGGACGTTCTGCGCGCTCAGACCGAAGCGTTTCGCCGCTTCAATCTGCAGCGCGGAAAGCGAGAACGGCAGCGGCGCGGGTTCTGATTCCCGTTTATCGTTATAGCTGGTGACAATAGCAGGCTGACCGGTAATCCGGTTGACCACGTGCTCCGCCAGCGGACGGTGCAGCAACCGCCCCTCTTCATCCTGATACGATTCGCAGGCATCGCTTGGCTGCCAGACGGCGGTAAAGCGCTCCTCTTTCGGCGTGACGATATGCGCTTTAACCTCAAAGAAATCTTTGGCGACGAAATTCTCAATCTCTTCGTCACGACGCACCACCAGCCCCAGCACCGGCGTTTGCACACGCCCGACGGAGAGGACGCCCTGATAACCGGCATTACGCCCCAGAATGGTGTAGGCGCGGGTCATGTTGATCCCGTAAAGCCAGTCAGCACGAGCGCGGGCCAGCGCGGAAACGCACAGCGGAATAAACTCGCTGTTCGCGCGCAGACGTGAAATGGCCCGCTCCACGGCCTGCGGATTGAGGTCGTTAATCAGGCAGCGCTGGACCTGCTGGCGTTTTTCCGGCGCCAGCTCCAGATAGTCCAGCACCTCATCCACCAGCAGTTGCCCTTCCCTGTCCGGGTCACCCGCGTGGATGACTTCCGTCGCGTCATGCAAAAAACGTTTAATCACGTTGAGCTGTTTGGTGACGGAAGGCCGTGGCTGCAGGCGCCATTTTTCAGGGACGATGGGCAGGTCATTGAGGTTCCAGCGGGCATAGCGGCTGTCGTAGACATCCGGCTGCGCCTGCTCAAGCAGGTGACCGATACACCAGGTGACCACCTGCCCGTTACCGCATTCGATAAAGCCGTCTCCCTTGCGATGCGGCTTCGGCAGCACATCGGCAATGGCACGGGCCAGGCTCGGCTTTTCGGCAATAAACAACCGCATTGAATTAACGGATCTCAATCATCGGTCGGCCACCGCGCGCGGTCACCAGTTCACCGATCGCCGTCAGGGTAATACCAAACTCTGCGGCCGTCGCCTGGACGTCGGCTTCAGCGTCTGGCGTGACCGCCAGCAGCAAACCACCGGACGTTTGCGGATCGCACAGCAGATTGCGCCACGCTTCAGGCATTTCGCCCATCAGATGACCATAGCTGGCAAAGTTACGCTGGGTACCGCCCGGAACGGCGCCCGCTGCAATGTACTCCTCCACACCCGGCAGCTTCGGCACGTCCTGATACCAGACCTGCGCCTGTACGCCCGCGCCCTGACACACTTCGGAGAGGTGCCCGAGAAGGCCAAAACCGGTCACGTCGGTCATGGCTTTCACGCCGTCGATATTCGCGAAAGCCGCACCCGCGAGGTTCATCTGGCACATGACCTCGGTTGCCAGCCCCTGGTGTTCCGGCTTCAGCAGCGATTTTTTCTCCGCAGTAGTGAGGACACCAATGCCCAGCGGTTTGGTGAGGAACAGCTTGCAGCCCGCCTGCGCGGTGCTGTTGCGTTTCACGCGCTCGGTGGGCACCACGCCCGTGACCGCGAGACCGAAGATCGGCTCCGGCGCATCGATAGAATGACCACCGGCCAGCGCGATCCCCGCCTGCTGGCAGGCAAAACGTCCCCCTTCAATCACCTCACGGGCAATTTCAGGGGCAAGGGTGTTAATCGGCCAGCCCAGAATGGCAATCGCCATAATCGGTTTGCCCCCCATGGCGAAAATATCGCTGATGGCGTTGGTGGCCGCAATACGCCCGAAATCGAACGGGTTATCGACAATCGGCATAAAGAAGTCGGTGGTACTGATAATGCTGGTGCCGTTACCCAGGTCATAAACTGCCGCATCGTCACGCGTTTCGTTACCGACAAGCAGGTTCGGGTCGACAAACTTCGCCTGTTCACTGTGGAGAATGGTCTCCAGCACTTTCGGGGAAATTTTACAACCGCAACCGGCTCCGTGGCTGTATTGCGTTAAACGAATGGTTTGCTCGCTCATGGACGTCTCCTGTCATCTCAATCGCGCTATGGTAGCGCTCATTCCATAAAGAGGTAAGTATGACTGTCTGAATTCTGCGGCAGATGCTCAGAATCCAGACAGTTTAGCGCGCGTTATCAGAAACGGCTGACGAAAGGCGTGGTGTCCGGCACATTAATGGTGGCGGAGGCTTTAAGCTGAGGCGTGCCGAGATAGAGGAAGCCGACAATTTTATCATGTTCGCCACAGGCGAATCCGTCGCGAACCGGCTGGCTGTTGGTCAGCGGCCCTGTGCGCCAGATACCGTTAAACCCTTGCGCCACGGCGGCCATTTGCATTGCCATGACGGCACAGCCTGCAGACATTTCCTGCTCCCAGACCGGCACTTTGTGGTCGGCCTGACATTTCGCCACGACAGCGATGATCATCGGCGCACGGAATGGTGCACTGCGGGCTTTCTCAATACCCTTCTCATCCTGACCTGCGGCAACCGCCCCCTGCTCCAGTATCTGACTGAAACGATCGCGGCCTTCACCTTCAATCACAAAGAAGTGCCATGGCTGCAGCGTACCATGATCCGGTGCACGCAGGCCGGCACGCAGAATATTCTCCAGTTGCTCCCCTGCCGGCGCCGGCTCGGTGAGACGTGAAGCGCTACGGCGGTTAACAAGCAGTTCAAGTGCGTCCATTGGTTAACTCCTTTCTTGAAATTTACTCACAAAATTAACACGGCGGCAGATTTTGTTACAGCGTAGCAGGCGATTCCTGCTGACAAGTGACGGTTGGGTCATTACGATAACCGCACATTGCCGTCCCGTGGCGACGGAAACAGTCATTTTCTGGTTAGGGAGAATACATGCGAACCCTTTGGCGAATCATTGCCGGTTTCTTTAAATGGACGTGGCGACTGCTCAACTTCGTCCGCAACCTGGTGATGAATATCTTCTTCATCCTCCTGGTTCTGGTTTGCGCAGGCGTCTGGATGCATATCAGCAACGCAAATCAGGCGCAGCATTCGACTCGCGGGGCGCTGTTACTTGATATCACGGGCGTCATCGTCGATAAGCCGTCCACCAGCAATCGTCTGGGCGTTATTGGCCGTCAGCTGTTTGGCGCGACATCAGACCGTCTTCAGGAAAACTCCCTGTTCGATATCGTCGACACCATTCGTCAGGCAAAAGATGACCGCAACATTACCGGCATCGTGCTGGATCTGAAAGATTTTGCCGGCGGCGACCAGCCTTCAATGCAATACATTGGTAAAGCGCTGCGCGAATTCCGCGACAGCGGCAAGCCGGTGATTGCGGTCGGGGACAGCTACAGCCAGGGGCAGTATTATCTGGCCAGCTTCGCCAATAAAATCTGGCTCTCCCCGCAGGGTACGGTCGATCTGCATGGCTTTGCCACTAACGGTCTGTATTACAAATCGCTGCTCGACAAACTGAAAGTCACCACCCACGTCTTCCGCGTCGGAACCTATAAATCCGCCGTGGAGCCGTTTATTCGTGATGATATGTCCCCTGCGGCCCGTGAAGCGGACAGCCGCTGGATTGGTGAGCTGTGGCAGAACTATCTGAGCACCGTGGCCGCTAACCGCCAGATAACCGCTGAACAGGTGTTCCCTGGCGCGCAGGGCGTGCTGGAAGGCCTGCGCAAGGTTGATGGTGATACCGCAAAATATGCGCTGGATAACAAACTGGTCGATGCGCTGGGCACCAGCGCGGATATCGAAAAATCACTGAGCAAACAGTTTGGCTGGAGCAAAGAGGATAAAAACTTCAGCGCTATCAGCATGTACGATTATGCGACCAAAAAGCCGGATGACAGCGGTGACAGCGTCGCGGTGGTCTTTGCTAATGGTGCCATCATGGACGGCGAGGAAACGCCGGGTAACGTGGGCGGCGATACCACCGCATCGCAAATCCGTGATGCTCGCCTTGATCCGAAAGTGAAGGCGATTGTACTGCGCGTAAACAGCCCTGGCGGCAGCGTCAGCGCTTCTGAAGTGATCCGCGCTGAACTTGCCGCGGCACGTGCAGCTGGCAAGCCGGTAGTGGTGTCGATGGGGGGAATGGCAGCATCGGGCGGTTACTGGATTTCAACCCCGGCTAACTACATCGTCGCCAACCCGAGCACGCTGACCGGCTCGATTGGCATCTTTGGGGTGATTAACACCGTGGAAAACAGCCTGGATTATCTGGGCGTCCATACCGATGGCGTTGCCACTTCACCGCTGGCGGATGTGTCGGTCACCAAATCGCTGCCGCCTGAAGTCTCTGAGATGATGCAGCTCAATATCGAGAACGGCTACAAGCGCTTTATTACGCTGGTGGCAGAGTCCCGTAAAAAGACACCGCAACAGATCGACGACATTGCGCAGGGCCACGTCTGGACCGGCCAGGATGCGAAGAATAATGGTCTGGTAGACAGCCTGGGCGACTTTGATGACGCGGTGAAGAAAGCCGCCGAACTGGCGAAGCTCAAGCAGTGGCACGTTGAGTATTACCAGGACGAGCCGTCGTTCTTTGACCTGGTGATGAACAGCATGTCCGGCTCCGTGCGTGCCATGCTGCCTGAGGCGCTGCAGGCGTATCTGCCTGCGCCAGTCGCGACGGCGGCTAAAGCGATGAAAGCGGAAAGCGACAAACTCGCGGCCTTTAACGATCCACAAAGCCGTTACGCGTTTTGTCTGACCTGTGCAAACGTCCGTTAAACACCGTCCCCTCTTCCCGTGAAGAGGGGATTTTTTTCTTTTGAAGAACAAGAACTCACTACCATGCAGAAGAAATCGATTTATGTAGCCTACACTGGCGGTACCATCGGTATGCAGCGCTCTGAAAACGGCTATATCCCGGTCTCCGGCCACCTTCAGCGCCAGCTCGCGCTGATGCCTGAATTCCACCGTCCTGAAATGCCTGACTTCACCATCCACGAATACGAGCCGCTGATGGACTCCTCCGATATGACGCCGGAAGACTGGCAGCATATCGCGGACGACATTAAAGCCCATTACGACCAGTACGACGGCTTTGTGATCCTGCATGGTACCGACACGATGGCGTTTACCGCCTCGGCACTCTCCTTCATGCTGGAGAATCTGGGCAAACCCGTCATCGTCACCGGCTCGCAAATTCCGCTGGCGGAGCTGCGTTCTGACGGGCAGATCAACCTGCTCAACTCCCTGTATGTGGCAGCGAATTACCCGATTAACGAAGTGTCGCTGTTCTTCAACAATCGACTGTATCGCGGCAACCGGACCACGAAGGCGCACGCCGATGGCTTTGACGCTTTCGCCTCACCGAACCTGCAGCCGCTGCTGGAGGCGGGCATCCATATTCGTCGTCTTGGCACCCCGCCTGCGCCGAGCACGGCGGGCGAACTGATTGTTCATCCGATCACGCCGCAACCGATTGGCGTGGTAACGATTTACCCGGGTATCTCTGCAGATGTGGTGCGTAACTTCCTGCGCCAGCCGGTGAAAGCGTTGATCCTGCGCTCTTACGGCGTGGGCAATGCCCCGCAGAACGGCGAGTTCCTGAAAGAGCTGCAGGAAGCGAGCGAGCGTGGGATCGTGGTGGTTAACCTGACGCAATGCATGTCCGGTAAAGTCAACATGGGCGGTTACGCCACCGGTAACGCCCTCGCGCATGCAGGCGTTATCAGCGGATTCGATATGACCGTTGAAGCCACGCTGACTAAACTTCACTATTTACTGAGTCAGGATCTGGACATTCAGTCCATCCGCAGCGCGATGATGCAAAACCTGCGCGGCGAACTGACGCCGGACGAATAAGGAGGCACCATGACGCAACGCGCCCTGTTACTGGTCGATTTGCAAAATGATTTCTGTGCGGGCGGCGCACTGGCCGTCGCTGAAGGTGACAGCACCGTAGACGTGGCGAATACGCTGATTGAGTGGTGCAAAACGCGGGGTGAGGCGGTTGTCGCAAGCCAGGACTGGCACCCGGCTGACCACGGCAGTTTTGCCAGCCAGCACGGCGTTGAGCCCTTCACGCACGGTGAACTTGACGGCCTGGCACAAACCTTCTGGCCGGATCACTGCGTGCAGCAGACGGAAGGCGCGCAGCTGCATCCGCTGCTGAATCAGAAGGCCATCGACGCGATGTTTCATAAAGGGGAAAACCCGTCTATCGACAGCTACAGCGCCTTCTTTGATAACGGACATCGCCAGAAAACGGCGCTGGACGGGTGGTTACGCCATCACGAAATCACCGAACTGATTGTGCTGGGTCTGGCGACGGATTACTGCGTGAAGTTCACCGTGCTGGACGCCCTCCAGCTAGGCTATACCGTCAGCGTCATCACCGACGGCTGTCGCGGGGTGAACATTCAACCGCAGGACAGCGCACAGGCGTTTATGGATATGGCCGCGGAAGGCGCCACCCTGTATACTCTGGAAGACTGGCTGGAAACGCACGCCTGACCTTCTCGCCGGGCAAGCCACAGTGCTGCCCGGCACGCCCCGTCTCATTCCCCATAAAGTGAACTCCCTCGCATCACCAGCGAAGCGGCAATGCTATTCTCTTCAGGCTGTTTTTTCGCCACGCCTTTTCCGTGGCGTGGTTATTTTTGTTAAGTCAAAGAGGAACTTGTATGAAACGTTTGCCTTTGCTGGCAGCATTACCCCTGCTTTGCGCGTCAGTTGCTTCCGCCACTCCCCTGATGTCTGTGGGATATTTTAATGGCGGTGGCGATGTCACCGCCGGTCCCGGTGGCGATATCAATACGCTCGACGTTCGTCAGATTACCCACCTGAACTACTCATTTGGTCTGGTCTATAACGATGAGAAAGACGAAACCCATGCTGCGCTGAAAGATCCGGCGAAACTTCATCAGATCTGGCTGTCGCCAAAAGTCGCCGCCGATCTGGCGCTAATCCCGACGCTGCGTAAGCAAAATCCAAACCTGAAAGTGCTGCTCTCCGTGGGCGGATGGGGTGCGCGTGGCTTCTCCGGCGCAGCCGCGACCCAAGAGAGCCGTGCGGTGTTTATCCGCTCGGCTCAGGAGATTGTCGAAAAATATGCACTCGACGGCATCGATCTTGACTGGGAATACCCGGTAAATGGCGCATGGGGACTGGTGGCCAGCACGCCAGCCGATCGCGATAACTTCACCGCACTGCTGAAAGAATTGCGCGCCGCCTTCGGCCATAAAAAGCTGGTCACCATCGCGGTGGGGGCAAATGCAGAAAGTCCGAAAAGCTGGGTGGATGTAAAGGCCATTGCCCCGCTGCTCGACTACATCAACCTGATGACCTACGACATGGCGTATGGCACACAGTATTTCAACGCCAATCTGTATGACTCTAGCGACTGGCCAACGGTGGCCGCCGCAGACAAATACAGCGTGGATTTTGTGGTGAACAACTATCTGGCGGCCGGGCTGAAGCCGCAGCAGATGAACCTCGGGATTGGTTTTTACGGCCGCGTGCCGAAACGCGCCTTGGAGCCCGGTATTGACTGGACAAAACCCGATGCGCAAAACCATCCGGTGACCCAGCCCTACTTTGGGCCTCAGGAGACCGGCTTGTTCGCGTCACTGGGTTACGACCTGACCAAAGATACGTATGTGAAGTACAACGATATTGTGAAAAAGCTCTTAAACGATCCGCAGAAGCGTTTTACCGAACACTGGGACGAACGGGCGCAAGTGCCGTGGCTTTCAGTGAATGCGGCGGACGGCAAGGCGCTGTTTGCCCTTTCCTATGAGAACCCGCGTTCCGTCGCCATCAAAGCGGAATACATCAAGGAGAAAGGTCTCGCCGGGGCGATGTTCTGGGAGTACGGCGCGGATGACAATAACCAGTTAGCGAAACAGCTGGCGGAGTCGCTGGGAATTAAACCCAAAGAGTAAGGTAAGCACGCCCTCTCTCCAGAGAGAGGGCGCTGGCAGGACTGCCGCCCCACCGTTACTGCATCTTTATCGTCGCGATCGGCTTTGGCGTGATACCGAAGTCCTCTTTCAGCTCGCGCTTGCTCTTCATCACCATCTGGCCTTGAGTGTCGATAGTCATGTGTTGCGCGTCGGTATTGTTACGCGCCTGCCAGAGCATCACCAGTTGCAGACTGTTCTCTTTTTGCTCCGGCGTGAGCGCGACACCGTCCGGCCATTTTCCCAGTTCAACAGCAGTCACCAGGCGCTGATACACCTCCGGCGTCATACCGCTAATCATGTCATCAATATTCACGATCTCTCCCTTTCAAAGGAATAATTTGCTGAATCGTTTTTTCAACCTTTGATCTGGTCACCGTTTTCATCATCGGTGAAGCTCATCGACGCTGAATTCACACAGAAACGCTCACCCGTCGGCTGAGGGCCATCCGGGAAGACGTGTCCAAGGTGGGCGTCACAGGTTCCGCAACGAATTTCAGTACGTACCATGCCGTGCGACGTGTCGCTCAGGTAGCGGATCGCATCGTCGCTGACCGGCTCATAAAAGCTTGGCCAGCCACAGCCAGAATCGAACTTCGTTTGGGAATTGAACAACGGGGCGTCACATACCAGACAGTGGTAGACACCGTCGCGCTTGTTGTGCAGTAAACGGCCGGTAAAAGGCGGTTCGGTTCCGTGATTTTGCGTCACGTAAAACTGCATTTCGGTGAGGTTTTTTTTCAAATCGTCAGGGTTACGTTGGTTCGACATATGCTTACATCTCGCTGTAGAAACAGACACCTTTTAACCCGGATTCTAACAAAACATTAACACCCTTGCGTGCACTTTTGTTCTAAACTTATGTGTCGCGAAAAGGCGGTCAGGCAATTGTGACCATGTTCACATTTTTATCCTGCGAGGACTTTAAAATGCCGCGCGCAGCCCCCATGTGGTTGCTAGCTCAAAGGGAAAGTGAGGCGAGTCAGTCGCACAAACGTTAGTCACAGGATTGATTTGTCGCAATGATTGACACGATTCCGCTTGACGCTGCGTAAGGTTTTTGTAATTTTACAGGCAACCTTTTATTCACTAACAAATAGCTGGTGGAATATATGACTATCAAAGTAGGTATCAACGGTTTTGGCCGTATCGGCCGTATTGTTTTCCGTGCTGCTCAGAAACGTTCTGACATCGAAATCGTTGGTATCAACGATCTCCTGGACGCTGAATACATGGCGTACATGCTGAAGTACGACTCAACTCACGGTCGTTTCGACGGCACCGTTGAAGTGAAAGACGGCCACCTGGTTGTTAATGGCAAAACCATCCGCGTTACTGCTGAGAAAGACCCAGCTAACCTGAAATGGAACGAAATCGGTGTTGATGTTGTAGCTGAAGCTACCGGTATCTTCCTGACCGACGAAACTGCGCGTAAACACATCACCGCGGGTGCGAAAAAAGTTGTTCTGACCGGTCCTTCTAAAGACAACACCCCAATGTTCGTTCGTGGTGCAAACTTCGAAACTTACGCTGGCCAGGACATCGTTTCTAACGCATCCTGCACCACCAACTGCCTGGCACCGCTGGCTAAAGTAATCAACGACAACTTCGGCATCGTCGAAGGTCTGATGACTACCGTTCACGCGACCACCGCGACTCAGAAAACTGTTGACGGCCCGTCTCACAAAGACTGGCGTGGCGGTCGTGGCGCGGCTCAGAACATCATCCCATCCTCTACCGGTGCAGCTAAAGCTGTAGGTAAAGTACTGCCAGAACTGAATGGCAAACTGACTGGTATGGCGTTCCGCGTTCCAACTCCTAACGTATCCGTTGTTGACCTGACCGTTCGTCTGGAAAAAGCTGCTTCTTATGAAGAAATTAAGAAAGCAATCAAAGCTGCTTCCGAAGGCGCAATGAAAGGCGTTCTGGGCTACACCGAAGACGACGTTGTATCTACCGATTTCAACGGCGAAGTGTGCACTTCCGTGTTCGATGCTAAAGCAGGTATCGCACTGAACGACAACTTCGTGAAACTGGTTTCCTGGTACGACAACGAAACCGGCTACTCTAACAAAGTACTGGACCTGATCGCTCACATCTCCAAATAAGTTGAGATGAGTTCTTGATCCAAAAAGGCGACTTCGGTCGCCTTTTTTATTGTTTTTAGACAGAGGATTGCTTAATGATTAATAAAATTTTTGCACTTCCGGTAGTCGAACAACTTACCCCTGTGCTCTCCCGCCGCCAGATTGATGGGGCGGATATCATCGTCGTTGACCACCCGCGCGTAAAAGCCTCCGTGGCGCTGAACGGCGCACATCTGCTCTCCTGGAAACCTGAAGGCGAAACGGAAGCACTGTGGCTGAGCGACGCGACCTCCTTTAAAAAAGGGGATGCGATTCGCGGCGGCGTGCCTATTTGCTGGCCATGGTTTGGTCCTTCCGCTGAGAAAGGCCTGCCTTCTCACGGTTTTGCCCGTAACCAGCAGTGGACGCTGAAAGCGCACAATGAAGACGATAACGGTGCGGTACTGACCTTTGAGCTGCAGGCGAATGAGGAAACCCGCGCCCTGTGGCCGCACGATTTCACCCTGTACGCACGCTTCAAGCTGGGCAAAACCTGCGAAATCGAACTGGAAGCGCACGGTGAATTTGAAACCACCTCCGCCCTGCACACCTATTTCAACGTTGGTGACATCAGCGCCGTGAAGGTGAGCGGCCTTGGCGATACCTTTATCGACAAAGTGGATAACGCGAAAGAAGGAAAACTGAGCGACGGCATTCAGACGTTCCCGGACCGTACTGACCGCGTTTACCTGCATCCGGAAGCGTGCAACGTGATCCACGACAGCGCCCTGAACCGTGGTATCGAAGTGGTACACCACCATCACAGCAACGTGGTGGGCTGGAACCCAGGCCCGGCACTTTCTGCCAGTATGGCCGACGTGCCTGATGACGGTTACAAAACCTTCGTCTGTGTGGAAACGGCGTGCGTCACTGCGCCACAAAAAACCAGCGAAGAAAAACCGTCTCGCTTAGGGCAGACAATCAGTATTGTGAAGCGCTAATACGCTACCGCCCCTCTTCCTGTAAAGGAGAGGGGCATGCGTCAGGATTAAACGACATCCAGCGGGAGTTTATGGGTGGGTGGTGGGAAAGCATTATCCAGTTTGTGACGTTCTTCCGCGGTGAGGGTTATCTCCAGCGCTCCAGCGTTGGCGTTAACATGCTCAATCGAGGCCGCTTTCGGTATGGCAATAACACCCTGATGGCGGATAACCCACGCCAGCAGAATTTGGGCGGCAGTGGCGCGGTGGTTATGCGCGATGGCATTCACGACCGGATGGTTCATCAGCCCCGAACGCAGGCGCCCGGCCTGAGCCAGCGGGCAGTAAGCCATCACCGGCATCGCCTGTTGCTGACACCAGGGAAGCAGATCAAATTCAATTCCCCGTGACGCCAGATGATAAAGCACCTGATTAGTGGCACAGGCGGAACCGCCCTCTTCACGCCACAGCGCCTGCATATCTTCATAATCCAGGTTTGAGACGCCCCAGCGGCCAATTTTTCCCTGCTGCTGGAGTGTGTCCATCAGCGTAATGGTTTCATCCAGGCCATAGTTACCGCGCCAGTGCAGAAGGTAGAGATCGATGTGGTCTGTCCCGAGACGTCGCAGACTGGCATCACACGCCGCCTGGCCTTTCAGACCGCCAGCGTTCCACGGGTAGACTTTTGATACCAGAAAAACGTTGTCGCGCTGGCCTTTAATGGCCTCCCCGACCACCTCTTCCGCTCCGCCTTCGGCATACATTTCAGCGGTATCAATTAACGTTAACCCCAGATCAATGCCCGCCCGCAGTGCATTCACTTCGGATTTACGCTGGCTGGCTTTTTCTCCCATATACCAGGTACCCTGTCCGATAGCCGGAAGTGGACGCCCTGCGGAAAAGGTCACGGTTTTTACGCTCATATCATCCCCTCTTTTTCGTTGCACCACACCAATGCAAACGGGGCGCAAACGCCCCGTTTTGATGCAATGATTGCACTGTTTTAATGCACAATCAGAACTTGTAGGACACACCGACTGAGAATATGCCCGCCCAGGACTTATCAACCATCGGGCTGTCTTTCACTTCATCGCTCAGACGCTCATAGCGCCCGGTACCGTAGACGTTCCAGTCACCGAGGAAGTTATAGCTTGCCGTCAGCTCAAGGTACGGATCCCAGCCGTCGTCCGCACTGTAGCTCTTCAGACCGCTACGACGGGATTCGTTCTTAGAAACACCATAGTAGTAGTCGTTGTAGTTCTCACTGTTATATTGCACACCGATACCCGGGGTTAGCGTTAACGCACCGTTGGTGTAGCGATAGAGCCAGGCCAGATCCCAGATAAAACCGTTACTGTTATCCAGCGTATCCCCCGCAAGCGCGGTACGCAGGAAGCCATATTCGGTGTTATGCACATAAGAGAGTCCCGCCATCATGGTGCTCTTACGCTTGTCGAGCTGGCGAAGCGCATGGCTGTCGCTGTCACCCGGCTTGAAGTGCGTCGGATCGTAGTAAGCCATGATGGAGAGCTTGTCGGCCGTATCATTCCAGAGATAGTAGCCACCGCCCAGACCGCGGAACCAGAAGTTATCGCCTTCATAGGTGACAACCGGAACTGGATAAACATCACGATCATACTGTTTGTATGGGCTGTTAATCACGCCAACGCCCGCGCCAACAGTCCACTGACTTTCCGCCGCCTGTGCGGTGCTAACAGCGGTTGCGGCAAGTACGCCCAATGCCAGAAGTTTGAGTTTGGTCACAATCCATTCTTTCCTGTAGTCAAATAATCAGCGAGAGAAGTTTAACCGCCATTGTCGTACATCCCAAAATTTTTTGCCTGCTAATCAGTCTGATTAACCCGTTATTTTCAACTTTTCAGGTGACAGCCTGCTTTCATTTATATGACTACTGAATGAAAAACGTGCTTTTACCCTAAAACAGCAGGGGAAATTTTTGGATGAGTTATTGATATGTCATTGAAATTAGATTTTATCGGCATGCAAGTTTTGCAAATGCCATCTACGCTTTAAATTAAGAAGAGTTTTTTCTGAACACCCTGCGGTTCTTAGCGTCTGACCTGGCACACAGGTTGCTGCTCTGGCAGTGAGGTGCGAGAGATTCTCTTCCGGGAGCCTCCACTACTCATACGAACGGCTCTTATCCTGTGCTAAAAAACGAAAGGACGGCATGCCATGAATATATTCGATCACTATCGCCAGCGTTATGAAGCTGCCAAGGACGAAGAGTTCACACTGCAGGAGTTTCTTACCATTTGTCGGCAAGATCGCAGTGCCTATGCCAATGCGGCAGAACGGCTATTAATGGCTATTGGTGAGCCAAACATGGTTGATACTGCCCTGGAACCTCGGCTTTCCCGTCTCTTTTCGAATCGGGTGGTCGCCCGATACCCGGCGTTTGAAGAGTTCTATGGTATGGAAGATGCCATCGAACAGATTGTCTCCTACCTGAAGCATGCCGCCCAGGGTCTGGAAGAGAAGAAACAGATCCTTTATTTACTCGGCCCTGTGGGTGGGGGTAAATCATCACTGGCTGAACGTCTGAAATCACTGATGCAACGCGTCCCTATCTATGTGCTGAGCGCTAACGGTGAACGCAGCCCGGTGAATGACCATCCGCTGTGCCTGTTTAATCCGCAGGAAGATGCGCAAATTCTGGATAAAGAGTTTGGTATTCCGCGGCGCTATCTTGGCACCATCATGTCGCCATGGGCGGCAAAACGCCTGCACGAGTTTGGTGGGGATATCACCAAATTCCGCGTCGTCAAGGTGTGGCCATCCATTCTGGAACAGATTGCTATCGCCAAAACTGAACCGGGGGATGAGAACAACCAGGATATCTCCGCCCTGGTGGGTAAAGTCGATATTCGTAAGCTGGAAAACTACGCGCAAAACGACCCGGATGCCTACGGTTACTCGGGTGCGCTGTGCCGCGCCAACCAGGGGATTATGGAGTTCGTTGAGATGTTTAAAGCACCAATTAAAGTGCTGCATCCGCTGCTGACGGCCACCCAGGAAGGCAACTACAACGGTACGGAAGGTATTTCCGCCCTGCCGTTTAACGGCATTATCCTCGCACACTCAAACGAATCTGAGTGGGTCTCCTTCCGTAATAACAAAAACAATGAGGCGTTCCTTGACCGTGTCTACATCGTCAAAGTGCCTTATTGCCTGCGGATCTCCGAAGAGATCAAAATTTACGAGAAACTGCTTAACCACAGTGAGCTGGTACACGCACCTTGCGCACCAGGCACCCTGGAAACGCTGTCGCGCTTCTCCATTCTCTCGCGCCTGAAAGAGCCGGAAAACTCCAGCATCTACTCGAAAATGCGCGTGTATGACGGGGAAAGCCTGAAAGATACCGACCCGAAAGCGAAGTCTTATCAGGAGTACCGCGACTACGCCGGTGTGGACGAAGGGATGAACGGTCTGTCCACGCGTTTCGCCTTTAAGATCCTCTCCCGCGTGTTTAACTTCGACCATGCGGAAGTGGCGGCAAACCCGGTTCATCTGTTCTATGTGCTGGAGCAGCAAATTGAACGCGAGCAGTTCCCGCAGGAACAGGCTGAACGCTACCTTGAGTTTCTGAAAGGCTACCTGATCCCGAAATATGCGGAGTTCATCGGCAAAGAGATCCAGACCGCCTACCTGGAGTCTTATTCAGAGTACGGGCAGAACATTTTTGACCGTTATGTCACCTATGCTGACTTCTGGATCCAGGATCAGGAGTACCGCGACCCGGATACCGGCCAGCTGTTCGATCGGGAATCACTGAACGCAGAGCTGGAAAAAATCGAGAAGCCGGCCGGGATCAGTAACCCGAAAGACTTCCGTAACGAGATTGTGAACTTCGTCCTGCGCGCCAGAGCGCATAACAACGGACGTAATCCGAACTGGACCAGCTACGAGAAACTGCGCACGGTAATCGAGAAGAAAATGTTCTCCAATACCGAAGAGCTGTTGCCGGTGATTTCGTTTAACACCAAAACGTCAACCGATGAGCAGAAAAAGCACGACGATTTTGTCGACCGTATGATGGAGAAAGGCTACACCCGTAAACAGGTTCGCCTGCTCTGCGAATGGTATCTGCGCGTACGTAAATCGTCTTAATACAAGTACAAATGCCCGGTAGCGCATACGCCTGCCGGGCTACAAAAAAATGTCCGGCACGTCCGGACACTGCAAGTTGGCAAATGCAGTACGGGGGATATATGACCTGGTTTATTGACCGTCGTCTTAACGGCAAAAACAAGAGCACGGTAAATCGCCAGCGCTTCTTGCGCCGTTATAAAGCGCAAATTAAACAGTCGATCTCCGAGGCCATCAACAAACGCTCGGTGACCGACGTCGACAGCGGCGAATCTGTCTCCATCCCCACCGATGACATCAGCGAACCGATGTTTCATCAGGGACGTGGCGGCCTGCGCCATCGCGTACACCCAGGTAATGACCACTTCGTGCAGAACGACAGAATCGAGCGCCCGCAAGGCGGCGGGGGCGGTTCAGGAAGCGGTCAGGGACAGGCCAGCCAGGACGGTGAAGGACAGGATGAGTTTGTCTTCCAGATTTCAAAAGATGAGTATCTCGACCTGCTGTTTGAGGATCTTGCGCTGCCGAATCTGAAAAAGAACCAGCATCGTCAGCTTAACGAGTACAAAACCCATCGCGCGGGATATACCGCAAACGGCGTGCCCGCCAACATCAGCGTGGTCCGTTCGCTGCAGAACTCTCTGGCGCGACGCACGGCCATGACGGCAGGTAAACGGCGCGAACTCCGCGAGCTGGAGAGCAACCTGAAGGTGGTGGAAAATACGGAACCGGCACAACTGCTGGAAGAGGAACGCCTGCGCAAAGAGATAGCCGAACTCCGGGCTAAAATAGACCGGGTACCGTTTATCGACACCTTCGACCTGCGCTACAAAAATTACGAAAAACGCCCCGAACCGTCGAGCCAGGCGGTCATGTTCTGTCTGATGGATGTCTCCGGCTCGATGGACCAGGCCACCAAGGATATGGCGAAGCGTTTTTATATCCTGCTCTATCTGTTCCTGAGCAGAACCTATAAGAACGTGGAAGTGGTCTATATACGCCACCACACTCAGGCGAAAGAGGTGGATGAACATGAGTTCTTCTACTCGCAGGAGACCGGTGGCACCATCGTGTCGAGCGCTCTGAAACTGATGGATGAAGTGGTGAAAGAGCGTTACGACCCGGCGCAGTGGAACATCTATGCCGCGCAGGCATCAGATGGCGATAACTGGGCGGATGACTCCCCGCTGTGTCACGATATTCTGGCGAAGAAAATTCTGCCGGTGGTGCGTTACTACAGCTATATCGAAATTACCCGCCGTGCTCACCAGACGCTGTGGCGTGAGTATGAACATCTGCAATCGATGTTCGATAACTTTGCCATGCAGCATATCCGCGATCAGGATGATATCTATCCAGTGTTCAGGGAACTGTTCCATAAACAAAGTTCAACAACAAGTTAATCATCATTAATCAGCCAGTTATTTATACTAACTGGCTGATCTTTTGGCTTTCAGGGTAATTAGCCTGTAAAGGGCAAGCGGATTATTTAATACCTCAACAATCCCATGTTTGACTAAAATTCTTTCTTCCGATATTGGCACACCCCTACCAGGGTTATATGTTTGTTGGATAAGCTATACGATAAACTAAGGATAAGCATATCCGGAGAAGGAAGAACAACAGGCGCATAAAAATTGCCCAAAGCAGGAACGTATTGCTGATCTACCAAAACCGAACATTGAATCCACCTTACCTCCAGTGTTAGAGTCATCAACTCGCGGCCATTTACACATAATTTTAAGCGTTAAGCCCCGTAGGGCCTTTTCACAGATGCGTTATGCAGCCATTGAAATTATTTCTCCACCGACGGCAGAACAACTTACCCAACTCCAGGGCGCGCCAGAGCTTACTGACGCACAGGTGGCCTACCTCGCAGTAATGACTGGTAGCAATCACTACAGGTAATATACGGGTGGAGAGCCTCCTCGTGGATGGGAATGCATATACTATTTTTATGGATGTCGAGCTGACTTTTAGCCAAAATGAAAAGAAATTGGTACCACGCTAACTAACACCAGATAAGTATTCAAGGAGTCTTTAATGTTTCGATGGATAAAAAAAGCAAACAGATCTAAAAACTATTTTTTGAAAAGGATCAAACTTAAGTTAAAACTTAACTTATTGAGTATGATTGCCGCTCAGGGGCGTACTTCTCGAACGAGACATGGGTCGGGCACAAACCATCTGATTATCCCCTTCATTGGTAAAGGGATTGGTGATGCTATTGTCATTGGTGGTGTGATTGAGACTCTGGTAAGAAACAATTTTCAGGTCTCTGTTATTGCAGATAAAAGGACACACTTTCTCTTCAAAGAATGGCACAATTTAGAAGCTCTTTACTTTTATGAACCTAACAACAAAAAGATGCTAATCAAGGTGTTAAGGGAACTTCCACCTTTTGTATTTGTTGACTCGCATGAAATAACTCATTCAAATGTCGAAACATTTAATTTAATCAGACTAATAAAACCACACAAAACAATCGGTTTTACCAGGAAGTATCGTATCTATGACGAAGTAATTAACATTAGCTGCCCTTTGTCACATATAAGCACAAGATACATTGATTTCCTGAAGCATCTGGGGATATCGGCACAGAACTATGATTACACTGTGATCATACCTGACGACGATGTACAAAAAGCAAAGGATTTTCTTAAGAAAACCACTGATAAAAAAACGGTTGCGTTCATTCCTTACGGCAGTGTTAGTGAACGTTTCTTCTCAACAGCGCAGATTGAGGCCATTACCAGTCACATGGCTAAATATAAAGATACTTTTCACTTAATCATTCTTGGCGAACAACATAAAATAAAGCCTATTCCCGATGCAGATCATGTCACTAAGAGTTCATTGCCCTCATTCTTTTCGGCTGCACAAATCATAAAAGAGAGTGCACTCGTGATTTCTCCAGATACATCATTCGTGCATGTATCCAGAGCATTTAAGAAAAAACTAATTTGCCTCTATCCATTTAAAATGCTTGTCGCTCAGGCAGATAATGCTGATGTCTGGGGGCCAAACTATGAATCAGCTATCCAGGTTAGACTGAAAGAGCGCCGCGTGATGGATACTGATGTTCGGCCTATACTGAATATTATTGACGAACAATTGAAGAGTATCGCCGATAATAGTTCGAGATAAAGAAATCACATCTGTAATTTTTCTCGCTTCTCAGGACTTTCACTTTATGAAACCTGAGAAGCTTCATGCCTGTTAAGCGTTTTTAAATCTTTCTCCGATCTCACCTGCACATTGCAGCTGGATATAATCTCTTCTGATGCCGACACACAATCAGCGGGTAAAGCAATCGCCCAACAGCAACGTCTATACCAACGGCGAAATATTCTGTGCTAAGGTTAAACGCTGCGTATTGGTATTTAACAGGTAAATCGCTATGTCTGATGACGTTAAGGGAACAACAACCCACCAGCAACTCATTACGTTGTTAACCCAGCAGGGCGCACGATTTCGCGTCATGGAGCATGACGCCGTGGGGAAATGCGAAGCGGTGAGTGAGATCCGCGGAACCGATCTGGGGCAAGGGGCAAAAGCACTGGTCTGTAAGGTGAAGGGAAACGGCGTAAAAAAACACGTTCTGGCGATCCTCGCCGCCGATCTGCAGGCCGATTTAAGCCAGCTTGCCAGCCATTTTGGGGGGATAAAAGCGTCTCTCGCAAGCCCTGCCGAAGTCGATACCCTGACCGCCTGCGTTTTTGGCGCCATTCCGCCTTTTAGCTTCCATCCCGATCTGGCACTGGTGGCCGACCCGCTCCTGTTTGAGCGTTTTGATGAAATCGCGTTTAACGCCGGTCTGCTGGAAAAATCCGTGATTATGGATACGCAGGATTATTTGCGTATCGCCCGTCCTGAGCTGGTGACGTTCCATAAAGCGTAATCGTGTAGGCTGGCATCACGTCAGCCTTTTTTTTCCAGAAAAATAACTGACGCGACCAGGATAATGGCAACAGCGAAAAACGATGAAGAGATGATCAGCGTTTCGACAAACATGTGATCGTACATTTTTGCGACCCTTTTTCGATGCCTGCCTCTGTTTTATCCCCCGTAAATGACAGGGTTATGACAGCAGTAAAATCTTTTTAAAAACTGTCTTCAGCCGTGTTTCCGCGTAAAGTAAGCAGGCTTACTCTTTTGGCAAGGATTCCTTATGTTTGACCCAACTCTGCTCATTCTTCTGGCCCTCGCTGCGCTTGGCTTTGTCAGCCATAACACCACCGTCGCTATCTCAATTCTGGTGCTGATCATTGTGCGCGTGACCCCGTTAAACACCTTTTTCCCGTGGATAGAAAAACAAGGTCTCACCATCGGGATCATCATTCTGACCATTGGGGTGATGGCACCTATCGCCAGCGGTACGCTGCCTGCCTCAACGCTGCTGCACTCGTTTGTAAACTGGAAATCGCTGATAGCGATAGCGGTAGGCGTTTTTGTCTCGTGGCTGGGCGGGCGTGGCGTAACGCTGATGAGCAGCCAGCCCTCGCTGGTGGCCGGTCTGCTGGTGGGAACCGTGCTGGGCGTGGCGCTCTTTCGTGGCGTTCCGGTGGGCCCGCTGATTGCAGCCGGGCTGGTCTCACTGTTTATCGGGAAGTCATAGTCAGGCTGGCAATATAGCGCGCTGGCGTCTGCCCCAGCCCCTTCTTAAACATCGTGATAAACGCGGTGGTGGAGTCGTACCCCAGCGACTGTGCCACCTGCTGTACCGACTTTCCCCCAATCAACAGCTGTAACGCCACAATAAGCTGCAGCTGATGCCGCCAGCGGCGAAAGCTCAGGCCCGTCTCTTTCACCACCAGGCGCGCCAGATTGCGCTCACTCATGGCGAAGTGGCTCGCCCATTGCGCCAGCGTCTGCCAGGCGGCAGGCTCTTCCGCCATCTTCTCGCTCATCAGCCGGATTTTTGGATGAGGCGAAACGGGCAGTTGCAAATGTTCCTGACGCTGCAGCGGTAGCTCGTCAAAAAGAACATCCACCAGACGCGATGTGGCAGCAAGCGAAAGTGCTTCACGTGATTTTTCCGCCAGCGATAAGATCAGTTCCCGCACCAGAGGGGAGATCTTCAGGGTGCAGCAGCGATCGGGCAAACTTACCGCTCCGGGTTCAATAAACAAAAAGCAAAGCTGGGCACCCGGCGTGGCCTTATTGCTGTGCGGCATCTGGCCAGGGATCCACACGGCATATTGGGGCGGTACCATCAGCATGGCGTTTTCCACTTCGCAGGTAATGGCTCCCCCCAGCGCCAGAATCAGCTGTCCCTTACGATGTTGGTGTCGCGGAATGTATTGTTCCTGCGCCACCACGCGGATGCGAAACGCGACAGCCGCATCATGCTGGCTATCGGGATCGTAGCCGTCCAGTCCGAGACCAATCATCAGGTTGTCCGATATTAGCGATAAACTGTCATTTTAGCCTGATTTCAACCGTGGAGAAAATCGGTATTGTGTGCGCTCGCTTGAACGTATGAGAACACAATGACTACTGCAATTCGGGTTTCAGGAAAACAGGGCGCGCTGCTGATCGCAGGTATCCTGATGATTGCCACTACGCTTCGCGTCACCTTTACCGGAGCAGCACCGCTGCTCGATACCATTCGTCTCGATTATGGCTTGAGTACAGCGCAAACCGGTCTGCTGACCACCCTGCCTCTGCTGGCTTTCGCCCTTATCTCCCCGCTCGCCGCAGGTGTTGCCCGGCGTATCGGCATGGAGCGCAGCCTGTTTATCGCCCTGCTGCTGATTTGCGTCGGCATTGCTGTGCGCTCCCTGCCTTCCGCCCCCCTGCTTTTCATCGGTACGGCGGTGATTGGCTGCGGTATCGCACTGGGCAATGTGCTGTTGCCTGGGTTAATTAAACGTGACTTCCCGGGACAGGTTGCCAGACTCACCGGTGCGTATTCCCTGACGATGGGGATCTCCGCGGCGTTAGGTTCCGTACTGATTGTTCCGCTGGCGCAAGGGGAAGCCGGCTGGCATGGCGCCCTGCTAATGCTGATGGCCTTTCCGCTGGCTGCACTACTGCTCTGGCTGCCACAGTGGCGTCAGAAACACGTTGCGACGGTGACCGGTGCAGGCGCGTTACATAACCGCGCCATCTGGCGCTCTGCCCTCGCCTGGCAGGTCACCCTTTTTCTGGGGATTAACTCGCTGATTTACTATGTCATCATCGGCTGGCTACCGGCGATCCTGCTCAGCCACGGGTATAGCGAAGCCCAGGCGGGTTCTGTGCACGGACTCTTACAGCTGGCCACCGCCGTGCCGGGTCTCGCTGTCCCGCTGATCCTCCATCGTCTGAAGGATCAGCGAGCAATCGCCGGCGTCGTGGCGCTGTTGTGCGCGATAAGCGCAGCAGGATTGTGGTTTGCGCCGGGAATGGCGGTCATGTGGACGCTGGTTTTTGGTTTTGGTACCGGGGCAACGATGATCCTTGGCCTGACTTTCATCGGGCTGCGCGCCAGCTCTGCGCATCAGGCCGCGGCCTTGTCCGGCATGGCACAGTCGGTTGGCTATCTGCTGGCCGCCTGTGGCCCGCCGTTGATGGGCAAAATTCACGATGCTGCCGGTGACTGGCGGTATCCGCTACTGGCCTGTGCACTGGCCGCCGTGATCATGGCCGTTTGCGGTATGCTTGCCGGGCGTGACCGGGAGGTCACGCCCCGTTAGTAGAATGGCAGACCACCAGGTCTGCCTTTTTTATCCGCGCGCCGCGCGCAGCATTGCCTGTACCAGCACCACCGGTCGACCTTCCAGCGCGGCACGTTCATGCTGGAATAAAGTGATCACGAAGAACGGATGGGTCAGTAGCTCCGCGGCGCGAATTTCACCCTGCTCGTCCCAGCCGGTGACGCGCATTTCGCCGCTCTCCAGCTCCCGTGCAAATTCCGGCGACACACCGTAATTGCAGTGATATCCCTCCACGATTTCCGGTTTGCCATAGGCTTTGGCGATGAGCGTATTGTTGCGCAGCTCAATTGCATCGGTTTTTTCCACCAGCGAGCAGGTTAATGGCGCAATCACCATTGTGCCTTCGGTATCCGTTTCGGCGTGCGCCGCATCGTGCCAGCCCAGCACATTACGGGCGTACTCAATCAGCGCATGCTGGAACCCGCCGCAGGTGCCGAGGAAGGGAATGCTGTTTTCGCGTGCGTAGCGTGCAGCGATAAAGGCCGCCGCCGTGTTTTTGTACGGGCTTGCGGGAACCAGCCAGATAGCGTCATAACCCACCAGATCTTCCGGGCTGGTCAGTTCCGTGGTCGCGAGCCAGTCATAATCAGCGGTGAGGTCAAGAACGGCAGCGGCGTCGTCAATTGCCAGCGGGATCGCCTGGTGCGCAATAACATCGGGATTGTAATCGCCAACCAGCGCAATGCGCAGTGTGGTTTTAGCCGGGAGGTGTTCCATGAAAGGTTCCTTATGCCTGAGTATTAGCAGATAACATAAGGAACCTCAGACTACCGATCTTCTGCAATTATCACAATACCTTAAATTGGGTGGGTAAAGACAAAGTGCTAGAGTAATACGCAGAACGTTTTGCCGCAGGTGAGGAGAAAAGATGATCCAGTGTAAACGCGTATACGAACAGGCAAGCCCGGACGATGGTTATCGGGTGCTGGTAGACAGACTCTGGCCGCGTGGCGTGAAGAAAACCGATCTCGCGTATGATGAATGGTGTAAAACGCTCACCCCGTCCAACGATTTACGCAAGGCGTTTCATAGCGAAACCCTTGATTTCAACGCCTTCAGCAAGGCGTACCGGGAAGAGCTGGCGCAGCACAAGGACGAGGGGTTGCGTCTTGCGGCGCTGGCCAGCAAGCAGACCTTAACCCTTCTCTATGGCGCGAAAGATAAGGAACACAATCACGCCCTGGTGTTAGCCGACTGGCTGCGTAATGTCTAGTCAGTCGATCATCAGTTCATCAAGGATTTGCGGCGCCGTATCCGGGGTAAGCGGCATCAGATGTTCGGCGCGAATAAACGCAAAGCCGTGCTGATTGTCAAACGCGAAGACATCACCGGTCACCAGCCAAAGCGCGCGATCCGAGGTGGCGGGTAACTGCGTCATGACGCCATTGACCGGATTAACGAAACGCTGGCCGGGCTGAAACAGGCCAAACAGTTCAACAGATTTACCAATATTACGACGGCCGGACGCCGTGCGGGCACCAATGATCATCGCCATGCTGCCCGGTTTAAGCTGAAACATACTTCTCTCACGATAACGGTAGCCATCGAAAGGCTAAGAATAATCCTAAAGAGAAGTGTACCGCAGCCACTGTCCCGCTGTCACCTGGCAGGTTGCGGATGATCGCGACGAAAAAGCGCCCATTCATCGATCACTTCGCCGCCGGGCAACTTGCACTCCGTGCGAACCCCTTGCGGGCTCTGAACCGGGACCTGTTCCCCGCCTTTATTCAGGCAGTAGACGGAGGCGGGATTAGCCATCCCGATAACATGGGGCGGTTTCGGGGCATCAGGCGGGGTTGTTTTGGAGGTACAGGCGGCCAGCGGTAACGCCAGTGCCAGAAGCAGTAATCTCATCTCATTGATCCTTTTCACTTCATCAGACTTTAAGGGTAACGGGTCATCGCCGCTTTCTCCACGATTTCTCCATCTTAACTGCACTTTTCCACACTACAGTGGCACGTGTTCTCAATGACCAGAGAACATCATTCCGTAATCAAGATGTCTTTGCCCCGGTCTCAACATCGGGGCTTTTTTTCTCCCCCGCTCCCCTGTGATGAATATTAAAATTTTTATATTCATGTTTTACTATGCCCGAAGTCGAAAAATTCAGCATAACATGCAGATGCAGACGTCTTCTGCATGGGAGTGAGCCTACGTCATGTCGGATATTATCCTTGCCCGTGTTTCAGAAACGCTCGCCACTGAGCAGTCCCTTGAAAGTCTCGTCCGCCAGCTGCTGGAGATGCTGGAGATTGTGACTGAAATGGAGTCCACCTACCTGACGAAGGTCGATATCAATGCGCGGCTGCAGCATATCCTCTACGCCCGCAACAGCAAGCAGATGCAGATCCCTGAGGGGCTGAGCGTTCCATGGGGCGACACCTTGTGTAAGCGCGCCATCGAGAGTGGTACGTTGTTCAGTAACGAGGTGGCAGAGCGCTGGCCGGATTGCGATGCCGCGAAAGCCCTTGGCATTACAACCTACATGAGTATCCCTATTCATCTTGCGGATGGTTCACTCTATGGCACGCTCTGCGCCACCAGCACGGAAAAGAAACATCCCAGCGATCGCGGTGAACAAGTTTTGAAATTATTCGCCGGGTTGATTGCCCAGTATATTCAGAAAGAGTCGCTGGTGATCCAGCTTCGGGAAGCCAATGCGGCACTCATTGCGCACTCTTATACCGATGCCCTTACCGGATTACCAAACCGTCGCGCCATCTTCGAAGAGCTGACGACCCTGTTTTCACTGGCAAAGCACCTTAAACGCAACGCCATCATCGCGTTTATCGACCTTGATGATTTCAAGCTGATTAACGACCGTTACGGGCATGAATCAGGCGATCGGTTCCTGATTGAAGTGGGTAAACGTCTGACTGAAGAAAAACAGGCGGACGAAATAATTGGCAGGCTGGGCGGTGATGAGTTTCTGGTGGCCTCGCTTAGCCAGACCAACAGTACGGGTGAGAGCACACTGATTAACCTGCTTAAAACGCGCCTCGACGCCCGTATTGCAGGAGAATACTGGCTGGGGAGCGTGAACATTATTTATCCTGGCGCCAGCTTCGGTGTGATTGAAGTTGACCCCGCCGTGACCGATCCGGACAGTGCGTTACGCGCGGCTGATGTCGCGATGTATCAGCATAAGAAAGGAAAAAGCAAAACGCGCTTTCTCGCGATGGATTAACCCCGTACACTCTACGGCGTTATAAAAACCGAAACAGGTGATGGTATGAGAATAGGGATCCTCTTCCCGGTCGTTATTTTTATAACGGCGGTAGTGTTTTTGGCCTGGTTTTTTGTCGGTGGTTACGCTGCTCCGGGGGCATAAATGAGAAAAACAACCCTCATTATGCTGATCGTGGCAATCGTGGCTGTTGCAGGCTCGCAGCTAGGCTGGTGGTAAACCCACCACGTAAAAAGGCCGCCATATGGCAGCCTTTTTCAACATTTATCAGGCTTAGCTTTTGATTTTTCTGTAGATAAACAGAACAACCAACGCACCGATCACCGCGACAGCGAAGCTGCCGAAGTTAAAGCCATCGACCTTACCAAAGCCGAACAGCGTACTGATCCAACCGCCCACCACTGCACCGATAATCCCCAGTATTACGGTGACGATAAACCCACCGCCATCTTTGCCCGGCATAATCCACTTCGCCAGAATACCTGCAATAAGCCCAAAGATAATCCAGGATAAAATTCCCATAAGTTTCCTCTCCGTATGGTTTTTGTCATTAAATCAACGACACAAGAAAGGATAGCACAGGATTTCAGAAAGGAAATTTGTGATAAGCATCACAGTGAGAGAGTGCGCGTTTATTCATCAACAGCACCACAAGAAATATGGGGTTGCATCTTTTGTTGAGAAAGATTATCTTTCTCAACACTGAATAGTTGAGTGAAACGCTCAGGTATTCAGTACGACATTGCTCACATTGCTTCCAGTATTTCTTGCCCACTCTAGAGTGGGCTTTTTTTTGCCTACACCGCTACAAAAGCGTGCCGGTTTCGCCCTGCACGTTTTGCCTGATAGAGCGCCTGGTCGGCGGCTATAATGATGTTCTGCTGGCTGCCCGCGATATCCACGGCACGCGCAGTGGAGATCCCGACGCTAACCGTGACCCGCCCGAAGGGACTGAAAGCATGTTCAATATGCAGCGAAAAGACATTGCGAATGATCGTCTGACCGAGGCGGAGCGCTTCCTGGATATCCGTGTCTGGCAGGATCAGTGCAAACTCTTCCCCACCATAGCGCGCCACAACCTGGTTGTCCCGGTTGAGGCTCTCCCTGAGGCTATTTCCCAGCAGGGTTAAACAGCGGTCCCCTTCGGGATGACCATAGTTATCGTTGTATTTTTTGAAGTAGTCCACATCGACAATCAACACCGAAATCGGGGCGTCGCTGGCCGCACAGGCCGCAATTTCTGACAGAATTTTTTCATCAAAAATACGTCGGTTGAAAAGCCCGGTTAGCGCATCTTCAGACGCAATAATCTTCAGCGCTCTGTTATCCCGTGTTTTCCTGGATAAATCGGAATAGAGGAAACAGGACGCCGCAATGAGTATCGCGGTAAAAACCAAAATGAGGACAGAAAGCTGGAGAGCCTGCTTGCGCCAGGGGGCGAGTGCTTCTTGCGTACTGACCGCCACGGTGGTGACGAGCCCGTAGCGCTTGTTCTTCTCGAAAGCATAAATGCGTTCGATTTTATCAAACCGTGAGACAGAGCTGGCGATACCCGCGTTTTGTACCTTGAGGTATGTCCTGAAGAGAGGCGAATCCGAAACAATCGCGCCGATGTAATTATTTTTAAACGGATGACGTACCAGCAACACGCCTGACTGGGTTGTTAAGCCGATCACGCCTGAGTGACCAATATTGATCTGCCCGTATAACGCCAGAAAATTTTCGATACCCAGCGTAACCACAACGACACCGTTAAACGCGCCGGTAGGGGTTTCCAGCCGACGACTAATGGTTATGACCCATTTACCATTCGTTCTGCTGACCACCGGCTGGCCAATAAAAATCTGCTGGCTCTTATTTTCTTTGTGGTAGATAAAAAACGACCTGTCCACCCCTTTCCGGGGTCCGGAAAAACTTTCATGCAGTGCCGTAAAAATATTCCCTTGCGCATCGTAAACAACCACATTATTTATCTGGATAAGAAGATTATCCTGATTGCTTATCATCCGCTGGATATTTTTGGCCTGTTGTGGGGTCATGCCATAAATTTTGATTATGTCGGAAACCGAAGTAATCAACATTTCACTTTGGCGCATGATCCCTTCGCTGTACACGTCTAAGGTATGGCTCAGGTTAGCAACGCTGGTATTTATTTGCTGGATTGACTGCTGCCTGGACGTGGTAATTTGGACGGCAAGCGACAGCGAAATGATCAATGAGACAATGATGACGGTAATAGTTGTTGTGTAAAAAGTATTTTTCACATGCACGAGCTCTTCCACCTTATCACGCCTGACATCCCTGGCTGACAACTTGAGTCACTGTAACAAAGCTCAGGATAAGAGGAAAATGAATTGCACTTAAGCATACAACAGAAATTTGATGATATTTCGCTTTTCGCAAACGGGCATCAGATATTATTACTGGGCCCCTTTCACAGAAAAAAATCTCTTACAGACTGACCTTCTCCAGCGGCTTAGATAAGATGACTTTAATAAATTCTTTATACGAGACCGGTTTACCAAAATAGTATCCCTGCAACAGGGTAATCTGATTACGGTTGAGATAGTCCAGTTGCTCCTTCGTTTCTACCCCTTCAGCCACGATATGCAGTGAGAGTTTTTTCGCCAGGTCAATCACACAGTCCAGCAGGATCGTAGAGTCTTTCGCCTCTGATACCCGGTTCACGAAACTTTTATCGATTTTAATATAATCAATCGCCAGCGCGTGCAGACAGGAGAGTCCGGAATACCCGGTCCCAAAGTCATCAAGCGCAATGACGAAACCGGCGTTATGTAACGCATTGAGATTTTCCACCAGATGAGGATTATCGATCAGCGGTTCACGCTCGGTCACTTCGAGAACCAGTTTGACCTCTTTACCATAAAAGCCTTTTCCAAAGACCCGGCAGTCAGCGATAAAAGAAGGCGCATTGATGTGTCTGGCGCTGATGTTCACCCCGATGTGAAATCCGTCCGGCAACTTAGGCAAAAGCGGCTTAAGCTCGGTCACCACTTTCGCCATTAACCCTTTGGTCAGCGGAATTATCAGACCGCTGCGCTCGGCAATCGGAATAAAAACATCCGGTGGGATAAAGCCTGATTTTGGGTGCTTCCACCTTGCCAGCACTTCCACGCCATACAAACCGCCGGTATCGCCATTCACGATCGGCTGATAGTACGGAACGATCTGGCCGTGGATGATGGCTTTACGCAGATCGTCTTCAAACGAGCTGCTTTTCCCCCTGTAGCGACGGATAAGAATGCCAACAGCTGCAGATAACGCAAGGATAAGCAGTATGAGGCTCCATCCCTGATGCAGTAAACGCGTCAGGCTGAAAAAGGCGGGAGGCTGCCAGGCCATGCTAAACGGAAAATGTGCCGATGCTGTTAAGGAGCCCGCCCACTTCACGGGGGGCCAGCCGGTCACATCCCCCGCGCCGGCTATCGCTTTTTCGCCAACAACCAGCCTCAGTCCCGTGCTGTTTGCTGCACTCGCAATAACATCCCGCAAATGCGCGTCGCTAACGCTTACGATAACGCGCCCTTTCGCGACGGGCATCTGGAAAAGTAACACCGGAATGCCGTTCACCAGGCGATTACCGGGGAGCAGCATCAATTCTTTGTTGGGCAGCGTCTGCGGGCGAACAATCAATACGCCGTTTCCGGGAAGGGAGGTACAGACGATCCTGCCCTGCTGCTCAATCATAATGGCGCGAAGATGCGGTTTCAGCGCAGCTTCCGAACCCAGTTCACGCTGTCCGGTGTCGGTACACCCTGCAGCGGCAACCCGTTTTGCGGTATCTGCAGCACTGACAGCCTCAGCAAGAATGGCCTCAATTTTACGCGTGCTTGCGGCGGCGGTTTCGGCATAATTTGACCGGGCCATATGCCACAACTGCCAGTTAATGATCAGCATGCCACTCAGAAACACAAATAAGGCACACAGAATGGGGAGCATAACGTTACGCACGATTTTTTCCTTAAGAGAAAAACGCTCATTTATGACCTGTATAAGGCGATCGCCTGGCAAACTCTGCGCTGCTTAAAGCAATGTGAAAAGTTTAGTTAAGATTTATCTTAAAAAACTGGTACTTCCGCATGAGTTACTCTGACTGAATAAGATAAACCTCCGTTATTATCAGGCTTGTGCCTTGCCCTGGCTGTGTTAAGATTTGTGAAATCAGGGAGCGAACGGGACAACTGGAAAATGAAAAAGATCATTGCCGTTGCTATCATTTCAACGTTGCTGGTCGCCCTCTCTCTCTACGCGGTTAATGCGGTTATCGTGGCCCAGCAAAAGAGCAAACAGCTCGAGGTTTCCCATTCCCTTTTGCAATATTCAGAAGGCCTCTCTCAAAGTGTGGCGCAGGCGCTCAAAAGCATTACTACACAGGGTTGTGATAAAACCAGTCTCGATAGTTACAGGCAGATAAAGTTAGATAGCCTCTATTTCGGGGATATCGGTTTTATTGAAAAGGGGAAAATAGCCTGTACTGCTTTTTGGGGTAAACTCGCCACTCCCGTTGCCCTTCCTGCAGAGCTGCATAAAACGCCACGGGGTTTTCTTCTGGCACAGTTTTCCAGAAAAGATTTTTTTACAGGCAATGCGGCAATTTATAATAACGTGATTATATTCACCTCCCGCTATGCTTACGATAAGTTCACGCCGATTACGGCGAACTATTCACTGAGTACGACGACCAAAGATTTCGGCAGAACATTTTTCTCAGCCTCCCCGGTGATAAAAGAACAGAGCTGGCTGCATTCGAATCTGTTTACCTTAACCCTGACGCAGTGCAGCGCCGTATGGGATTTGTGTGTGATCGTGAAGCATCACAACGCAGGGCTGGCTTCATTGTCTCTGGTGGTGTTTACCCTTCTCACGGCAATTCTGGCTTTCATCTGGATAGCGATCACGCTGTTTTTCTTCCGCATCTATGAAGATCGGTTCTCACTGGAGCGCACGCTGGTTAACGCGGTAAAAGCCAATACCATCAGCGTTAACTACCAGCCCATTATTCGAATCCAGGATAAAAAAATGGTGGGCGTCGAAGTTCTGTCGAGATGGCGCGATAACAATCATGGAGAGGTCTCGCCTGAGCTCTTTATTCCCTTAATTAAGAAAATTGGCCTGTATCAAAAGTATTATATCAATATCATCGAAAAATCCCTGGCAGAAATCGCCTCGCTGGCGATTAAACATCAGCTGGTGATTTCATTAAATATTGGCCGAACCGAGATTGAAGACGAGCAATTCATTAAGATTCTGTGTCGTGAGTGTTTAGTGAACAGCATTCCACTCTCCTTGATAAAAGTTGAACTCTCTGAAAAGGCGGTCTCCACTGCGGATGTTCTCGAAGGGTTTTGTCAGGCATTAAAATCACTGGGTGTGAGAATATCAATTGACGATTTTGGAGTGCAAAACTCTAACCTCGCCCGCATATCGCTTCTGGAATACGATGAGATCAAAATAGACAAATCGCTGGTAGATGGTATTAATGAGCATTATAAACAGAATATATTCGTCATCTTTAGTGACGCCCTCGCCAGACTGAATAAAACGCTCGTCTTTGAAGGTGTGGAAAGCGAAACGCAATATCGCTTTATCGCAGACCGGTATCCTGATGCCCTGATTCAGGGATGGTATTTCTCTAAATCACTGACCATTGATGAACTGACGCAGCAACTTAACAACGATAAGCAAAAACCAGCGCGTTAGCATGTCAACATTGACGACGTGACGGCTCTGCATAGCGTCCAGTTATAATTCACGACGTTGAGTTTTAGCTCTCCGCAAACCTCACCGTAACGCTGCATGCGGCGCTCACGGAAAAACGCCCTCAGTGATTCAGGCAGACAGTCTGCCTGGTAGCGCAACAGCGTAGTGTGCCAGAACGGCGCTGGCAAAAGGGTATTGCCATGACGTAAGCGCAACGCCTCTTGCCAGTCCGTGGTTAACAGACGTTCACAAAACGCCTGCCGCTGCCTCAAGGCAAGTGTATCGGGTATGCCTGCAAGCAAGAGCTGGTTGGGCAATGCCACCAGCCTGAGTTCCCGAACCGTGATGCCCAGACCGGCAAAAGGGGTCCATGCGTCGATAAGCTGATGCGTCTTCGCCGGTAACGGTGCATTCTCGTCGTAGAGAGGGAGCGTTATGGGTACGAAGGTGAAATGGAAGCCGGATGGCGGCTGGAGGTCTACTAACGAGTCGTGGCGGGTCAACGCCCGCAGTTCCCGAAACAACATGTCGAGAGACGCGGTCATTTCCGGCTGGAAACCTGTCGCCAGTGCGAGCTTTTGCGTAGCATAAAACGGCTCCCTTACCGCTCCGATACCGTCCCGCTTTTCCCAGAGCGCCAGCGTCTTAGCGTTGGTGTCGTGGTAATGTTTTTCCAGATCAGACGTTTCCATTTCTTTCCTAAAAACATATAGTCGTCACATTCAGACCGTAGATTACCCTGAAGCACACTCTCATTTGGTTAAAACGTGAAAAATTCTCTGTTGTTTCCGCTGGTACTCTTTTTCCTGATCGTTATTTTCGCCCTGCTCATCGGTAAACCCTCAACGCACATCCCGGATAAAAAATGCATGTGGTCCGATAGCGTGATGCTGAGCTGTTTAGCAAAGCATCAGCACAACGGTTTTTGAGGTGGACTATTCATTTCCCCACTGATTGAGGAAGTTCGCAATATCATCAATGCGCGCGCTACGGATGCCGGCTTCACTCGCCATCTCTTGCTGGGCTTCCTCGCTGATCTCTTCATTGTTCGATAAACGGGTGAGCAGCAACTGGAAATAACAGGCAAGAGGATCGCGCTCTGCCTCACTTACCGGCTCCGCGGCTTCCGACGCGTATTCATCGACGATGTCATAATACTTAAGTGGAATTTCATTGGGCATAAACAGTCTCTTCTCTGACCTTTAAGGGTAATGCGTAAGTATATCGGACGGCACTCTTAGACCAAAGCCTTGTTAATCAACGCAACCACAATGCAATCAATGCAGCCAGCGCCGGTAAAGCCTGAACATAGAGTATTTTTCGGCTGGCGGTCATGGCACCGTAAATGCCCGCAATCAACACGCAGGTCAAAAAGAAGAAGACCACAGGAACACCGCTTTCACCAAGCCACAGTCCCCAGAGCAGTCCCGCTGCCAGAAAACCGTTATACAACCCCTGATTTGCGGCCAGCACGCGGGTATCGCGTGCAAAATCAGGGCTGAGATTAAATGCCTTGTGGCCTGTTTTTGTGTTCCACAGGAACATTTCCAGAACAAGTATGTAGAGATGAATTAATGCAACAATAGCGACAAGGATCGTAGCTAACATCTTGCAGTCTCCCGCAGGCAGAGGAAAAAAACGAGGACCGTCTGGCCCCCGTTCACGTTTAACCCAGAATCTGGATGACATATTCGCGATGATCGCGTCGCCAGACTCTGAACATTTTAGCATCTTCTATAGCGTTAACGATCGGGCCAGCGACTTCAACCATTTAATATGGTGCATCAACATGACACCGGAACGAACGTTAACTCAGAACGCTGCCGTTCCATACATCTCCGAGATTTATTACCCGGTCATTATTGTATGCACCAGAGGCATTCAGGTTTTTCAGCGGGCTCCAGTCATTGTTCCAGGGGATAAACATGGTTGCTTTAGGGTATTTCTGAAGAATAACACTCACTAAGTTTGCATAATCAAACTGGCCGTTAATTGTTGATGGCCCCACTTCTGCAAAGGCAAACGGCTTATTCAATGCCACCATTTCATCGTAACCGTTTACAGTGGCAGGATTGTCTGTATACAAGTCCAGGCCAGTAATATCAACATACTCTGCGCCAGGGTAATAAGATGTCTTATAATCCCGGTTTGCATCAGGAGAGAAGACCCAGAGTAAATTGTTTAACCCTTTCGTTTTAACGAAATAGTTAAAGATATCCTGATACAGGCGTCGATACAGATCCATACGTACAGTATCGTTTGTATTCTCACCGGTTGCCCCCCACCAGAACCACTCGCCATTCATCTCATGCAAGGGTCGATAAAAGACGGTGACACCTTTCTCATTCAGTTGCTGTAGGCCCTGAGCGACTTTATCAAGCATTGCCAGCCAGCGCCCACGCGACGGTGTTCCAGACTGTAAGATTGCAGAAAATTCATCATTACTCACAGGATGCTTGAGAGCCCCCTTTCCATCACCTGGATTATTCCCCGCAAAACAAGGGTTTGGTAAATGGTGGCTGATCGCGACCAGTCCGCCTTTTTTCCAGTGGTCGATCAGATCGGCATTACAACCAAAATCGATCAAACTGGCTTCCTCTCCTGGGGTACAGGCATCCCAGCCACGGGCATAGTCAGCGCTATAAATAGCGGGGAATTTCCCGGTCAGGGCCTGCAGTTCTTTTCCTTGTTGCAGGGAAAAAGCATCGACGCCGCCGATATTGCTATAGCCACCAAAAATACCTGAAATGAGCTTTTTACCCTGTCGTTCGGACAGACCACTCAACCACTGATAAATCATTTTCGCATTATTATCTGCAGACTGATTTGCGGGTACTACAGTAAAAGTACTCATTTGTAGAATATCCTTACGTCTCGATTGGAAAATACATGGCAATGAATGACCATGCGTGTTTGCTATGTACACAATAAAACCGACATTTCCCGGCTTTATTTTTTCGTACAGTTTGTCTGACTTTTCCCACTACCGCGGAAAGTGCCAGCGCAGCAATACCGTTTGATTAAATAACTTGCTGCGACAGGGATATTTATAACAGCCGCCTGCTTAAAATGATGCTAATTCACGTTGTGCTATCTCCCGTAATACGAGTGATATTCCGCACACCAGAAAGTTATGCTGACAAGAGAATTAATGAGAGTTTCACCGTAATCGCGTCGTACCCGATAAGTCAGATCAGGTATTCATGAGCGCGGCACCGGGTGAGGCCGGACACCATAACAATGAATTTAGTGAGACGTGGAATTAAGATATTCAAGAAATTTTGGGGCATACATCGCCGAATCAAACGGCGAAAGCTCATGATGGCCCGGTAGAGTGTGGACGGTAAATGCTATTGAAGGAGGGGTTTTGATAACCGTACGAAATCGAATAATAAAAAACGGGAACCCATCGGCTCCCGTTCTTGTTTAACCCAGACTCTGGATTACATGTTCGCGATAATCGCGTCGCCAAACTCTGAACATTTCAGCAGCTTAGCGCCTTCCATCAGACGTTCGAAATCATAGGTAACGGTTTTCGCGTTGATCGCGCCTTCCATACCTTTAACGATCAGGTCTGCGGCTTCGAACCATTCCATATGACGCAGCATCATTTCTGCAGACAGGATGATAGAACCTGGGTTCACTTTATCCTGGCCGGCATATTTTGGTGCCGTACCGTGGGTCGCTTCGAACAGTGCGCACTCGTCACCGATGTTCGCACCAGGAGCGATACCAATACCGCCAACCTGCGCCGCCAGGGCGTCGGAGATGTAGTCACCGTTCAGGTTCATACAGGCGATAACGTCATATTCAGCAGGACGCAGCAGGATCTGCTGCAGGAACGCATCGGCGATCACATCTTTAATGATGATCTCTTTGCCGGTGTTCGGGTTCTTGATCTTCTGCCATGGACCACCGTCAATCAGCTCACCACCGAACTCTTCCATCGCCAACTGGTAGCCCCAGTCTTTGAATGCGCCTTCGGTGAACTTCATGATGTTGCCTTTGTGAACCAGCGTCACAGAGTCACGGTCGTTGGTGATCGCGTATTCAATGGCCGCACGCACCAGACGTTTAGTCCCTTCTTCGGAGCAAGGCTTGATACCGATACCGCAATGCTCAGGGAAGCGAATTTTCTTCACGCCCATCTCTTCGCGCAGGAATTTAATCACTTTCTCTGCGTCAGCAGAGTCCGCTTTCCACTCGATGCCCGCGTAGATGTCTTCTGAGTTTTCGCGGAAGATAACCATGTCGGTCAGTTCAGGGTGCTTAACCGGGCTTGGGGTGCCCTGATAGTAACGAACCGGACGCAGACACACGTACAGGTCCAGCTCCTGACGCAGCGCAACGTTCAGGGAACGAATACCGCCACCGACTGGAGTTGTCAGAGGGCCTTTAATAGCAACGCGGTAGTCGCGGATCAGGTCCAGCGTTTCAGCTGGCAGCCAAACGTCCTGGCCATAAACTTGAGTAGATTTTTCACCGGTGTAAATTTCCATCCAGGAAATTTTACGCTCGCCTTTGTAGGCTTTCTCAACAGCGGCATCAACCACTTTCAGCATTGCCGGGGTAACGTCTACACCGATACCGTCACCTTCGATGAACGGGATAATCGGATTGTGAGGAACGTTAATCTTGCCGTTTTGCAGGGTGATCTTTTTACCTTCCGCCGGAACAACTACTTTGCTTTCCATTAACCTCTCCTTCGAGCGCTTCTGGTTGTTACTGATCTTATGTTAATAAATTGTAATGAGCCCTTCGATAGTACCTGATTGTCCGACGCCATGAAAGGTCTTCGTTAATAGGCTATAATGCGGCAATTGATAACGTCTGAAAATACCATGAAGAAAACTTCTTTTACAAAACACCGGGTTGAGCGATTCAGCTCACGACAAGCCGCCAGAAGACCACAAGAATCCCAGCCAAAGCGGGTGATTTTGTTCAATAAACCCTACGATGTTTTGCCGCAGTTTACTGACGAAGCCGGACGCAGCACGCTGAAGGATTACATTCCTGTTCAGGGCGTCTACGCCGCTGGCCGTCTGGACCGGGATAGCGAAGGACTTCTGGTCTTAACCAACGATGGTGCCTTACAGGCCCGGCTCACTCAGCCGGGCAAACGCACGGGAAAGATTTACTTCGTCCAGGTTGAAGGTGAACCGGATGAAGAGACGCTGGCGACATTACGCCGTGGCGTGACGTTAAACGATGGTCCTACCTTGCCTGCAGGTATTGAGCTCGTCAGCGAGCCGGAATGGCTGTGGCCACGCACGCCGCCGATCCGCGAGCGCAAATCCATCCCGACGAGCTGGCTCAAAATCACCCTTTATGAAGGCCGTAATCGCCAGGTTCGCCGGATGACCGCACACGTGGGCTTCCCTACCCTGCGACTTATTCGCTACGCCATGGGCAACTACACCCTGGATTCACTGGCAAACGGTGAATGGCGGGACGTTACCCCTTAAGGAGTCACTATGTTTAAACCGCATGTCACGGTCGCCTGCGTGGTTCACGCGCAGGGTAAGTTTTTGGTCGTAGAAGAGAGTATTAACGGCAAGGCGCTGTGGAACCAGCCAGCCGGGCACCTTGAAGCCAATGAAACCTTACTGCAGGCCGCCAAACGCGAATTGTGGGAAGAAACCGGTATCCACGCGGAGCCGCAACACTTCATCCGTATGCACCAGTGGATTGCCCCTGATCACACTCCGTTCCTGCGCTTTTTATTTGCCGTCGAGCTTAGCGAAACGTGCGCCACAGAGCCGCAGGACGATGATATCGATCGCTGCCTGTGGGTCACTGCCGAAGAGATCCTGAACGCGCCAAACCTGCGCTCGCCGCTGGTTGCCGAGAGTATCCGCTGCTGGCAGTCTGCTGGTCGCCTGCCGCTTGAGGTGATTGGAGAATTTAACTGGCCGTTTACAGAGGGTGCCAATGGTGGGGGGGCGTGATAGAATACGCCGCCTTGAAGTTCAATGTCGTGAGTATTCCATGTCAGATAACAGCCAGAAAAAAGTGATCGTCGGCATGTCCGGCGGTGTCGATTCCTCCGTTTCCGCCTACCTGTTGCAACAACAGGGCTATAAGGTGGAGGGCCTGTTCATGAAGAACTGGGAGGAAGATGATGGCGAGGAATATTGCACTGCTGCTGCGGATCTCGCCGATGCGCAGGCGGTGTGCGATAAGCTGGGCATTGAACTGCACACCGTTAACTTTGCCGCAGAATACTGGGACAACGTCTTCGAGCTTTTCCTGGAAGAGTACAAAGCCGGTCGTACCCCGAACCCGGACATTCTGTGCAACAAAGAGATCAAATTTAAAGCCTTCCTGGAATTCGCCGCAGAAGATCTGGGTGCAGACTATATTGCGACCGGGCACTACGTGCGTCGTGCCGATGTGAATGGCAAAAGCCAGCTGCTGCGCGGTCTGGATGGCAACAAAGATCAAAGCTACTTCCTTTATACACTCAGCCACGAACAGATTGCGCAAAGCCTGTTCCCGGTAGGCGAGCTTGAAAAGCCGCAGGTGCGTAAAATCGCCGAAGAGCTGGATCTGATCACCGCGAAGAAAAAAGACTCCACCGGTATCTGTTTTATCGGCGAGCGCAAATTCCGCGACTTCCTTGGTCGTTACCTGCCGGCACAGCCGGGCAAAATCGTTACCGTCGACGGTGATGAGATTGGTCAACATCAGGGGCTGATGTACCACACGCTGGGCCAGCGTAAAGGGCTGGGTATTGGCGGCACCAAAGAAGGCAGCGAAGATCCGTGGTACGTCGTAGATAAAGATGTCGAAAACAATATTCTGGTTGTTGCTCAGGGCCACGACCATCCGCGTCTGATGTCCGTCGGCCTCATCGCACAACAGCTGCACTGGGTCGATCGTGAGCCGCTGAAGGGTACGCTGCGCTGCACGGTAAAAACACGCTATCGCCAGACCGATATCCCTTGTACCGTCACCGCGCTGGATGATGAACGCATTGATGTGCGTTTCGACGAGCCGGTTGCGGCGGTCACCCCAGGCCAGTCCGCCGTATTCTACAGCGGCGAAATCTGTCTGGGCGGCGGGATCATTGAACAGCGCCTGCCGCTGCCGGCCGTTTAACACGATTGCACTCATAAAGGAGAACGTGTGGCGAAGAACTATTATGACATCACCCTGGCACTGGCTGGAATTTGCCAGTCTGCCCGTCTGGTGCAACAGCTGGCGCATCAGGGTCATTGCGATGCTGACGCGCTGCACGTTTCACTCAACAGCGTTATCGACCTCAACCCCGGTTCGACTCTGGGTGTCTTCGGTGGGAGTGAAACCAATCTTCGTCTCGGTCTTGAAACTTTGCTTGGCGTGCTTAACGCCAGTAGCCGTCAGGGGTTGAACGCGGAGCTGACCCGCTACACGTTAAGCCTGATGGTACTGGAGCGTAAGCTCAGTGCGGCCAAAGGCGCGCTTGATACGCTCGGTGACCGCATTGCCGGGCTGCAGCGCCAGCTCGACCATTTTGATCTGCAGTCCGAAACGCTGCTCAGTGCCATGGCCGGCATTTATGTTGACGTCATCAGCCCGCTGGGCCCACGTATTCAGGTCACCGGCTCTCCTGCCGTGCTGCAAAGCCCGCAGGTTCAGGCAAAAGTCCGCGCCTCCCTGCTGGCGGGTATTCGTGCCGCCGTGCTGTGGCATCAGGTTGGCGGTGGCCGCCTGCAGTTAATGTTTTCTCGTAATCGCCTGACGACTCAGGCAAAACAAATTCTTGCTCATTGTTAACCTCCCGGAGTTGCGAATTATGGAATTATCCTCACTGACCGCCGTATCCCCTGTAGATGGACGCTACGGCGATAAAGTCAGCGCGCTGCGCGGGATCTTCAGCGAATATGGTTTGCTGAAGTTCCGTGTTCAGGTTGAAGTACGCTGGCTGCAAAAGCTGGCCGCCCAGGCAGCAATCAAGGAAGTTCCTGCTTTTGACGCCCAGGCAAACGATTACCTCGATAAAATCGTTGCTGACTTCAACGAAGAAGATGCTGCGCGCATTAAAACTATTGAGCGCACCACCAACCATGACGTAAAAGCGGTTGAGTATTTCCTTAAAGAGAAAGTGGCAAGCGTGCCTGCGCTGCATGCCGTGTCTGAATTCATTCACTTCGCCTGCACCTCAGAAGACATTAACAACCTGTCTCATGCACTGATGCTCTCCACCGCACGTAAAGACGTGGTGCTGCCTTACTGGCGTAAAATCATCGACGCGGTAAAAGCACTGTCTGTCGAATATCGTGATATTCCGCTGCTGTCCCGTACCCACGGTCAGCCGGCCACTCCCTCCACGATGGGTAAAGAGATGGCAAACGTGGCGTACCGTATGGAACGTCAGTATCGTCAGCTGGAGCAGGTCGAGATTCTGGGTAAAATCAACGGTGCGGTAGGTAACTACAACGCCCACATCGCCGCCTACCCGGAAGTGGACTGGCATCAGTTCAGCGAAGCGTTCGTGACCTCTCTGGGCATTCAGTGGAACCCGTACACCACCCAGATTGAGCCGCACGACTATATCGCGGAACTGTTTGACTGCATCGCTCGCTTCAACACCATTCTGATCGATTTCGATCGTGACGTGTGGGGTTACATCGCGCTGAACCACTTCAAACAGAAGACCATCGCCGGTGAAATTGGCTCCTCAACCATGCCGCACAAAGTCAACCCAATCGACTTCGAAAACTCCGAAGGCAACCTGGGCCTGGCGAATGCGGTGCTGCAGCACATGGCGAGCAAACTGCCAGTTTCCCGCTGGCAGCGCGACCTGACTGACTCCACCGTGCTGCGTAACCTGGGCGTGGGTATCGGCTACGCGCTGATCGCGTATCAGTCCACCCTGAAAGGTGTAAGCAAACTGGAAGTGAACCGCGACCGTCTGCTGGACGAGCTGGATCACAACTGGGAAGTGCTGGCAGAGCCCATTCAGACCGTCATGCGTCGTTATGGCATTGAAAAACCGTACGAGAAACTGAAAGAGCTGACGCGCGGTAAACGCGTAGACGCCGAAGGCATGAAACAGTTTATCGACAGTCTGGAACTGCCAGAAGACGAGAAAACCCGCCTGAAAGCGATGACCCCGGCAAACTATATCGGCCGTGCCATCACCATGGTTGACGAGCTGAAGTAACCTCCCTTCCCCCTTTCCGCCTGGAAAGGGGGCTGCTTTTCCCCGGTTTACTTAATGTTTATCCCCACAACAACATAATCAGCGTTAAACTATTCATACCATTCATATAGGGAGAAAAGATGATGCGCGTACTGGTTGTTGAGGATAACGCATTGCTACGCCATCACCTGAAGGTTCAGCTTCAGGAGATGGGACATCAGGTGGACGATGCCGAAGATGCAAAAGAAGCCGATTATTATCTCAATGAGCACCTGCCGGATATCGCCATCGTCGATCTCGGATTGCCTGATGAAGACGGTTTGTCGTTGATTCGTCGCTGGCGCAGCCATGATGTCTCCCTTCCGGTTCTGGTGTTGACCGCTCGTGAAGGCTGGCAGGACAAGGTTGAAGTGCTCAGCGCGGGCGCGGATGATTACGTCACCAAGCCGTTTCACATCGAAGAAGTGGCGGCACGCATGCAGGCACTGCTACGCCGCAACAGCGGCCTGGCCTCCCAGGTGATTTCGATTCCCCCTTTCCAGGTTGATCTCTCCCGTCGTGAATTCTCGATCAATAATGAAGTCATTAAGCTGACCGCGTTTGAATACACCATCATGGAAACGTTAATCCGCAACAGTGGCAAAGTGGTGAGCAAAGACTCCTTAATGCTTCAGCTTTATCCGGATGCCGAGCTACGTGAGAGCCACACGATTGATGTGTTGATGGGACGTCTGCGCAAGAAAATTCAGGCGGAGTACCCGCAGGACGTGATCACGACCGTCCGTGGTCAGGGTTATCTGTTCGAAATACGCTAAATGAAAGGGATCTTGCGTCATATTCTGCCCCTCTCGCTGCGGGTTCGCTTTTTACTGGCAACGGCCGCCGTCGTGCTGGTGTTATCCCTCTCCTACGGCATGGTGGCTCTGGTGGGCTACAGCGTCAGTTTTGATAAAACAACTTTTCGACTGTTGCGTGGTGAAAGCAACCTGTTTTATACCCTGGCGAAATGGGAAAACAACACGATCACCGTCGAAATGCCGGAAAACCTTAACCAGCAAAGCCCGACGCTGGCCCTGATTTATAATGAAAAGGGAAAACTACTTTGGGCACAACGCGATATCCCATGGCTGGTTAAAAGTATTCGTCCGGAATGGCTTAAGACCAATGGTTTCCACGAACTTGAAGCCGATCTGAACACCACCAGCTCGCTGCTGCGCGAGGACCGCTCCCTGCAGCAAAAGCTGAATGAGATCCGCGCAGACGATGCCGAAACAGAAATGACGCACTCCGTGGCGATTAACCTCTACCCGGCCACGATGAACATGCCGCAGTTAACCATCGTGGTGGTCGATACCATCCCGGTCGAACTTAAACGTTCTTATATGGTATGGAACTGGTTCGTCTATGTTCTGGCCGCGAATCTGCTGCTAGTAATCCCGCTGCTGTGGCTCGCCGCGTGGTGGAGTTTACGCCCCATCGAATCGCTGGCGAGAGAGGTGCGCGAGCTGGAAGAACATCATCGTGAGAAGCTCAACCCGGAGACTACCCGCGAGCTGACAAGCCTGGTGCGTAACCTCAACCGTCTGCTGAAAAGCGAACGTGAGCGCTATGATAAATACCGCACCACCCTCACCGACCTCACGCATAGCCTGAAAACGCCGCTGGCGGTGATGCAAAGTACCCTGCGTTCGATGCGCAGCTCAAAGCTGAGCGTTGATGACGCCGAGCCGGTGATGCTGGAACAGATCAGCCGTATTTCTCAGCAAATTGGTTACTATCTGCACCGTGCCAGCATGCGTTCCGGCAGCGCGTTATTGAGCCGCGAACTGCATCCTGTGGCACCGCTTCTGGATAACCTCATCTCCGCGCTCAACAAGGTTTACCAGCGCAAAGGGGTCAATATCAGCCTCGATATCTCTCCCGAAATCAGCTTTGTTGGTGAACAAAATGATTTCATGGAAGTGATGGGCAATTTGCTGGATAACGCCTGTAAATATTGCCTGGAATTCGTGGAAGTTTCCGCGCGTCAGACGGATAACGAATTGCATATTATCGTTGAGGATGATGGCCCGGGGATCCCACGCAATAAACGTGATGTGGTATTCGACCGCGGACAGCGTGCGGATACGTTACGCCCCGGCCAGGGGGTTGGGTTAGCGGTGGCACGCGAAATCGTCGACCAGTACGACGGAAAAATTGAAACCGAAGACAGTTTACTCGGAGGCGCCAGAATGGAGGTCATTTTCGGTCGCCAGCAGCCCACATCGAACGATAGTTAACCCGTTATGTGAAAAATGCGAGGATCTCGCACCCAGGCTCCTGTGCTTCCGTTATAATCCGAGTCAGTAAGAGCCTGCGGAATAAAAAAATATGGATTATCACTTAACACTTAACTGGCCCGAATTTATTGAACGTTACTGGCAGAAACGCCCGGTCGTTCTTAAACGCGGGTTCAGCAATTTTGTCGATCCTCTCTCCCCTGACGAACTGGCCGGCCTGGCCATGGAGAGTGAAGTCGACAGCCGCCTGGTAAGCCACCAGGACGGGAAATGGCAGGTCAGCCACGGTCCTTTCGAAAGCTACGATCACCTCGGTGAAAACAACTGGTCATTACTGGTTCAGGCGGTTAACCACTGGCATGAACCGACTGCGGCGTTAATGCGTCCGTTCCGCGCCCTGCCCGACTGGCGAATGGACGATCTGATGATCTCCTTCTCCGTGCCAGGAGGGGGCGTTGGTCCGCATCTGGACCAGTACGACGTGTTCATCATTCAGGGTACAGGCCGCCGCCGCTGGCGCGTGGGCGACAAAGTGCCGATGAAACAGCACTGCCCGCATCCGGACCTGCTTCAGGTCGATCCGTTTGAAGGGATTATCGATGAAGAGCTGGAGCCGGGTGATATTCTCTATATCCCACCAGGGTTCCCGCACGAAGGGTATTCGCTGGAAAACTCGCTGAACTACTCCGTCGGATTCCGCGCACCAAGCGGTCGCGAAATGATCAGCGGCTTTGCTGACTACGTGCTGCAGCGTGAACTGGGCAGCCATCGTTACAGCGATCCGGATGTGCCTGCACGCGAGCACCCGGCCGATATTGTGCCAGCCGAACTGGACAAGCTTCGCGGCATGATGCTGGATTTGATCAATGAACCGGCGCATTTCAGCCAGTGGTTTGGTGAGTTTATCAGCCAGTCACGCCATGAGCTGGATGTGGCACCGCCAGAGCCGCCATACCAGGCCGACGAGATTTATGACGCACTGCAACAGGGCGACAAACTGGTTCGTCTGGGCGGGTTGCGCGTACTGCGCATCGGTGAAGATGTTTTCGTTAACGGCGAGAAGCTGGACTCCCCTCACCGTCCGGCGCTGGAGGCTATTGCCAGCCACCTGACCTTAACGGCCGATACCTTTGGCGATGCGCTGGAAGATCCCTCTTTCCTCGCGATGCTCGCCGCGCTGGTGAACAGCGGGTACTGGTTCTTTGAGGACTAAACCGTAAAGAAAAGCGTGCCGGGTGGCGGCTTCGCCTGACCCGGCCTTTTTTTTGTCATTACCGCGCCGCGGTCAGCTCCGCAATTCGCACAATCACCTTCACCGCTTTTTCCATTCCTTCCAGCGTCACGAACTCGTGCTTGCCGTGATAGTTGTAGCCACCGGTAAACAGATTCGGGCAAGGCAGCCCCATAAACGACAGCTGCGAACCGTCTGTGCCGCCACGAATCGGTTTTAACAGCGGTTCAATATCACAGTCACGCATTGCCTGCTGCGCGATATCGAGGATATGCGGATGCGCCATCACTTTCTCGCGCATATTGTAGTAGCTGTCTTCGATAATCAGCTCGATATAGCAATCCGGATGCAGGCCCTTACCGACCTTTTTGGCTATCTCCATCATCTTACGTTTACGCGCTTCAAATGCTTTACGGTCAAAGTCGCGAATGATGTAGTGCATCTGCGCACTGTCTACGGTGCCTTTAATGCTGGTCAGGTGATAAAAACCTTCATAACCGTCGGTCTGTTCCGGGCTCTCTTCTGGCGGAACTTCCGCATGAATACGCGACGCCAGCGACAACGCATTCACCATGACCCCTTTGGCGGAGCCAGGATGAACGTTGTTTCCGACGATTTTGATTGTCACGGACGCGGCGTTGAAATTCTCGAACTCCAGTTCCCCTACGCCGCCACCGTCGACGGTGTAGGCCCACTTCGCGTTAAAAGCATCTACGTCGAAGTGTTTTGCCCCCTTGCCGACCTCTTCATCCGGCGTAAAGGCGACACGGATATCCCCGTGCGGGATATTTTTCTCTTTCAGCACCGCCAGCGCCGTCATGATCTCGGCAATACCCGCTTTGTCATCGGCACCCAGCAGCGTTTTGCCGTCGGTGGTGATGAGCGTCTGACCGAGCAGCTGGTGCAGCACCGGGAACATCACCGGCGACAGTACTTCGTCACCAATCCCCAGCGCAATGTCGCCGCCGCGGTAGTTTTCAACAATCTGCGGGTTCACATGTTTACCGCTAAAATCCGGAGAGGTGTCGACATGGGAGATAAAGCCAATCGCCGGGATATCACCGGAGACATTCGCAGGCAGCGTTCCCATCACAGTGCCTTTCTCGCTTAACGTGACGTTAACCAGCCCCATGGCGTCGAGCTGCTCTTTGAGCAGGTTTAATAACTTCCACTGGCCTTCGGTGCTTGGCACCTGGCGGACACCCGGTTTAGATTGGGTATCCAGCGAAACGTACTGTAAAAAACGCTCAAGTAATTTATCCATGCAGTCACCCTCACTTTTTGTGACAACATTATCAATAAGCATCAAAAGGCAAATATTGCGTCAGGTCACTTTTATCCCGCAAACGAGAATATTTTCCGTTTATATCGTATCCGTTAGTAAATGTAGCTTATGAATCAGTGACAAGGATTGGCGATTACAGTGGTTTGCCGTAGAATGTCCGCCCTCATTACGAGTCACCAAGGTGGTTACACACAAACCCCGCTTCGGTCTGCATCCCGGAGCGTCTATATGGGACAGCGCAAAAATTGAATACACAATCCCGTTCACGTTCACCGCTGGTGCAACTGGAACGAATTCGTAAAAGTTTTGATGGTAAAGATGTTATTTCCGGGCTCAACCTGACCATCAATGACGGTGAGTTCCTCACGCTGCTTGGCCCCTCTGGCTGCGGCAAGACAACCGTACTGCGCCTTATCGCCGGACTGGAAAACGTCGATAGCGGTCACATCCACCTTGAAAACCAGGATATCACCCAGGTCCCCGCCGAAGAGCGGCACGTGAATACCGTCTTTCAGAGCTATGCCCTGTTTCCGCACATGACCGTGTTCGAGAACGTCGCATTTGGCCTGCGGATGCAAAAAACCCCGGCCAGCGAGATCCCGGCTCGCGTTACCGACGCGCTGCGCATGGTGCAACTGGAAGAATTTGCCCAGCGTAAGCCACACCAGCTTTCCGGCGGCCAGCAGCAGCGCGTTGCTATCGCCCGCGCTGTGGTCAATAAACCGCGTCTGCTCCTGCTGGATGAGTCACTTTCCGCGCTGGACTATAAACTGCGCAAGCAGATGCAGAACGAGCTTAAAGCCCTGCAGCGCAAGCTCGGCATTACCTTTGTCTTCGTTACCCACGATCAGGAAGAGGCACTCACCATGTCGGACCGTATCGTGGTGATGCGTGACGGCAAAATCGAGCAGGACGGCACGCCACGTGAAATCTATGAAGAGCCGAAAAACCTGTTCGTGGCCAGCTTCATTGGGGAAATCAACATTTTCAACGCCACGGTGATTGAACGCCTGGACGAACAGCGCGTGCGGGCCAACGTAGAAGGCCGCGAGTGCAATATCACCGTGAATTTTGCCGTCGAAAAAGGGCAAAAGCTCAACGTCCTGCTGCGCCCGGAGGATCTGCGCGTTGAAGAGATCCACGGCAATACTGATGCCGAGGGCCTGATTGGCTATATCCGGGAGCGCAACTATAAAGGGATGACGCTGGAGTCTGTCGTCGAACTGGAAAACGGTAAGATGGTGATGGTCAGTGAGTTCTTTAATGAGGACGACCCTGATTTCGACCACTCCCTCGACCAGAAAATGGTTATCAACTGGGTAGAAAGCTGGGAGGTTGTACTGGCTGATGAAGAACACAAGTAAATTCCAGAATGTGGTGATTGCTACTATCGTCGGTTGGCTTGTGTTGTTTGTCTTCTTACCCAACCTGATGATCATCGCCACCAGCTTCCTGACCCGCGACGATACTGACTTCGTAAAGCTGGTCTTTACGCTGGACAACTACTCGCGTCTGCTCGATCCGCTCTATTTTGACGTGCTGTTGCACTCGCTTAATATGGCGCTGATCGCCACCGTTGCCTGCCTGGTGCTGGGTTATCCCTTTGCATGGTTTCTGGCACGTCTGCCGCAAAAAGTGCGTCCACTGCTGCTCTTTTTGCTGATCGTGCCTTTCTGGACCAACTCCCTGATCCGCATCTACGGGCTGAAAATTTTCCTCAGCACCAAAGGCTATCTGAACGAGTTCCTGTTGTGGCTGGGCGTGATTGATACGCCAGTGCGCATCATGTTTACGCCGGGTGCGGTCATTGTGGGTCTGGTCTATATCCTGCTGCCCTTTATGGTGATGCCGCTCTATTCCAGCATTGAGAAGCTGGATAAACCGCTGCTGGAAGCTGCGAGAGACCTGGGCGCCAGCAAACTGCAGACCTTTATCCGGATTATCATTCCGTTGACCATGCCTGGCATCATTGCAGGTTGTCTGCTGGTAATGCTGCCGGCAATGGGCTTGTTCTACGTGTCCGACCTGATGGGCGGCGCGAAAAACCTGCTTATCGGCAACGTGATTAAGAGCCAGTTCCTGAACATTCGCGACTGGCCGTTCGGTTCCGCTACCAGCATTACGCTCACGGTGGTGATGGGCCTGATGCTGTTGATCTACTGGCGTGCTTCACGATTACTGAATAAAAAGGTGGAACTCGAATGATCGGTCGACTGCTTCGCGGCGGTTTTATGACCGCCATCTATGCCTATCTTTATATTCCGATCATTATTTTGATCGTGAACTCGTTTAACAGCTCGCGTTTCGGCATCAACTGGCAAGGTTTCACTACCAACTGGTACAGCCTGCTGATGAACAACGACAGCCTGCTGCAGGCTGCTCAGCACTCCCTGACGATGGCGATTTTCTCCGCCACCTTCGCCACGCTGATTGGTTCGCTTACCGCCGTGGCGCTCTATCGCTATCGCTTCCGGGGTAAACCGTTCGTCAGCGGGATGCTGTTTGTGGTGATGATGTCGCCGGATATCGTCATGGCGATTTCGCTGCTGGTGCTGTTTATGCTGCTGGGCGTCCAGTTGGGTTTCTGGTCACTGCTGTTCTCCCACATCACTTTCTGCCTGCCGTTTGTGGTGGTCACCGTCTTCGCACGCCTGAAAGGGTTTGACGTACGCATGCTGGAAGCCGCAAAAGATCTGGGTGCCAGTGAGATGACCATCCTGCGCAAAATCATCCTGCCGCTGGCGATGCCCGCCGTGGCTGCCGGATGGCTGCTGAGTTTTACCCTGTCGATGGACGATGTGGTGGTCTCCTCCTTCGTCACCGGCCCGAGTTATGAAATTCTGCCATTGAAGATCTATTCAATGGTGAAAGTCGGCGTCTCGCCCGAGGTGAACGCGCTGGCGACCATACTGTTAGTGTTCTCGCTGGTGCTGGTGATTGCCAGCCAGGTTATTGCTCGTGATAAAACAAAATCTCAGGGGACAATGAAATGAAAAAAATGCTTGCCGCTGCGGCACTGGTGCTCGGAATGGGTGCCGCGCACGCTGATGACAGCAAAACGCTCTATTTCTATAACTGGACCGAGTATGTGCCACCGGGCCTGCTGGAGCAGTTCACGAAAGAGACGGGCATCAAGGTTATCTATTCTACCTATGAGTCGAATGAAACCATGTACGCCAAGCTCAAAACTTACAAAGAAGGCGCGTACGATCTGGTCGTCCCGTCGACCTATTTCGTCGATAAAATGCGCAAAGAGGGCATGATTCAGAAGATCGATAAAACGAAGCTCACTCACTTCAACAATCTCGATCCGGAGATGCTCAATAAGCCGTTTGACCCGAATAACGACTACTCCATTCCTTACATCTGGGGCGCAACCGCCATTGGTGTCAACAGCGAGGCTATCGATCCGAAAACCGTTACAAGCTGGGCCGATCTGTGGAAACCGGAATACAAAGGCAGCCTGCTGTTAACCGACGACGCGCGCGAAGTGTTCCAGGTAGCGCTGCGTAAGCTCGGCTACTCAGGCAATACGACGGACCCGAAAGAGATTGAAGCGGCCTATAACGAGCTGAAAAAGCTGATGCCTAACGTGGCGGCATTCAACTCTGATAACCCGGCAAACCCGTATATGGAAGGCGAAGTGAATCTGGGCATGGTGTGGAACGGCTCCGCGTATGTTGCCCGTCAGGCCGGTACGCCGCTGGAGGTAGTGTGGCCGAAAGAAGGCGGGATCTTCTGGATGGATAGCCTCTCTATTCCTGCAAACGCGAAGAACGTTGACGGTGCCCTGAAGCTGATTAACTTCCTGCTGCGCCCGGACGTCGCGAAACAAGTTGCGGAGACCATTGGTTATCCCACCCCGAACCTCGCTGCGCGCAAGCTGCTCAGCCCGGCCGTCGCGAACGACAAATCGCTCTATCCGGATGCGCAAACCATCAGTAAAGGCGAGTGGCAAAACGATGTCGGTGACGCAAGCCGCATCTATGAAGAGTATTACCAGAAATTAAAAGCGGGCCGGTAAGCGGCCAGGCTTTCTTCCTCACTCCGTCTTAGCGGAGTGAGGAACGATTAACTGACGGCGTTCTCCCCGGCCCAGATCGTGGCCTTCCTCATCGCCTCTACGATCTCGTCCTCTGCCAGCCCCAGCGCGTGACTTATTCTGCTTGCCTCATCCCACTGCTGCTGCTCGTAGTAATGGCAGAGGCGAACCATGTCCGCTAACTGCCCTTCCTGATGGCACAACGCATTACTCACGCTCTGCGGGACAGCAATTTGCGTCATCAGCTCTGCCATCGGCAGCTCAAGCAGGGTATCAAGCAGTGAGAACAGACCGCACATGAACGCATTCTCAGCCAGCATCGGCTCGTTCAGTTTCTCGGCAATCAGTTCACAGAATTTCCCGCGCATCATACTCATCGGGTAAAGCTCGGTGACGGTGTCGTTGGCTGCACTTGCCAGCACTACAACGGCTACAAACCTTCTGAGCTGATTTTCTCCAAGATACCTCAGCACTTCACTCAGGGTTAACTTGCTGAAATTACAGGCCCCCATGTGTTTAAAAGCGGTGTGCTTCATATAGCGCATGATTTTATAGGACAGCGTGAGGTCGCTTTTGATTAACGCCTCGATGATCCGAAAGTCAGGTTTATTGCGTCCTACTTCCATTTGCAGACGGAAAATTGCAAGCTGATTTTGCGATAGCCGTTTATATTTAATCACCTCCGGACGACAGAAAAAATATCCCTGGAAAAGAGAAAATCCGGCATCGCTGTATTGTTTGAATTCCTCTTTAGTCTCAATTTTTTCAGCCAGATATTTAATATGCCCGGTCAGGCTTTTACGCTCACTCAGGTAATTTTGAATTTGCGCTAAGGTGTAATTCTGGACATCGAATTTGATGATGGAAATATAGGGCAAGAAAACATCCCATTCCGGTGCGAGAGTGAAATCATCGAGCGCAAAGCAGTACCCGTGCTCATACATTTCTCTCACGGCCTGCAAAAGCGCCTCACCCGGGTCAGCATCTTCCAGGATCTCAATGACCACGTTGTTTTTGTCCAGCGCCTCAGCGCTGCGGTCGATAATCATCCGGGAAGGAAAATTGATAAACGACGTATGTTCCCCGGCGATGCGCTGGGACGGCACGGATAAGAACTGGTCTGATATCATTCTGGATGTGGCATATTCCGCCGACACATCGGGGAAACGGTTGGTCATTCCGTCTCTGAAAAGCAGCTCATAGGCCACGGTATTCATATCGAGGTTAAAAATGGGTTGTCTCGCGATAAATCCATACATATCCCATCCTCCTGAACGTCTTTATATTTATTAGCATCCCCTATCTGCACAACGATAACGAGCATTATCGAACACTAATTTGATTGAATGCACAAAATAAAAGCATCCACACTAATTAACGGGAATTAGCGTTCAAAAATTTAAATTAAATATACCCGGTGCTCTACAGAAACATGGCGAAATATCCGATAAGTGATCTGTGCCTGCCCGACATGCACGTCATTACGGGAGTTGAGAATGAAAGACGCCATGGTCCGAAAACAAAAAATAAGAGTCAAGACGTTGATGCTATTGTCCATTTTCCTCACCGTGACGGTGGGCTTTACGGCAACGATCGGTTTTATGATGTGGCAGTGGATGGATCAGCAAGAAGTGCTGGCTAAAAAACACATCCGTCAGATTGCTGAAGTGCAGTCGTTGCAGGTCAGTAAACAGATGGATTCCGCCCTGGCGGCCGCGCGTGACATGGGAAATAGCGCTCAGGCACTGCGCGACGCGGGCATCGTTGATCGACAGGGACTCAACCAGCTGCTAATCCATTATCTCTCAGCGCACCCTCAGTTTCTTTCAATGTCGATGGCCTTTGAACCTGATGCCTTCGATGGCAACGATGCCACCTTTGCCGGTCAGAGCGGTGAAGATCCTGCCGGACGTTACGCCCGCTACGTTGACCGCGACGCCACAGGCAAACCGGCATTACATCTGCTGACGGACATCGAAACGCCCGGCAGCGGCGATTATTATCTGCTGCCGAAGCAACGGCAAAAAGATGTCATCATCGAACCCTATATTTATCCCTACAATGGGGTGGACGTAATGCTCACCTCGATTGCCGCCCCCATCATGCGTGAGGGTCAGTTCCTGGGGTCCGTCACGTCGGATTTCTCACTCGCCACCCTGCAATCGATGATCGGGGCGATTAAGCCGTGGAACGGTACAGGCTACGCCCTGCTTCTGTCGGCGGGCAACAGCGTGGTTTCCAGCCCGGATAAACGTGCCGTAGGCAAGCCTTACACCGGAACTGTCACAGGGGATGAGGTGATACGCACAAACGATCCTCAACTGAAGGAAGAGGCGTTTATCACCTGGCAGGCGATTACCATCGGCAACAGTCAGACGCCCTGGAAGCTGGCTATCGTCACCCCGGTCAGCGAAGTGATGGCCGAGGCAAGACAATTTTTACTGAAAGCCATCCTCCTGATGGTGTTAAGCATTGTGGTTGTCAGCCTGGTCATGGCGCAAATCTTTACCCGTAAAGTGGACCGCCCGGTGGGGGGCGAACCGTCAGATGCCGCCGGGATCGCGCTGGCCGTGGCCGGCGGCGACCTGAACAACGCTATCCCGGTGCGTCCCGGGGATACCAGCAGTATTTTTTACGCCCTACACACCATGCAGATGCAGCTCAAGCGCATCGTGGGTAACATCAGCGAAGCCAGCCACTCCGTTCACGGTGGCACCAGTGAAATTTCGGCAGGCAATCTCGATCTGGCCTCACGCACCGAAGAACAGGCAGCGGCGATTGTCGAAACCGCAGCCAGCATGGAAGAGATTTCGGTCACGGTGAAAAATAACGCCGACAATGCGCACAAAGCTACCACCCTTACCGATCGTGCCGCGACCCTTGCCGGACATGGCGAGACGCTGGTGAACGATGTCGTGGTGGTGATCGGGGAAATTGACGAAAGCGCCCGTAAGATTGGAGAGATCAACAGCATTGTGGACGGTATCGCCTTCCAGACCAATATTCTGGCGCTGAATGCCGCCGTAGAAGCGGCGCGCGCGGGCGAACAGGGGCGCGGTTTTGCAGTGGTGGCGGGTGAAGTTCGCAACCTTGCCCAGCGAAGCGCCAACGCGGCAAAAGAGATCTCCCAGCTGATAGCCGAGTCTTCAGGCCGTGTCAGCAAAGGCGTTGAGCTGGTCAATGAAACCGGCGTCATGATGAAGCAGGTCATCGAGGCCGTGTCGCATGTGCATCTGGTGATTAACGATATTGTTCAGGCTCTGGATGAGCAGAATCGGGGAATTAGCCAGGTCAGCATTGCCGTCAATCAGATGGACAGCACGACCCAGCAGAACGCGTCCCTGGTACAACAGATCTCGGCAGCGGCCCTGTCGCTGGACGAACAGGCGAAATCGCTGGAGAAAACGCTGGCGTACTTTACGCCATAAACAAAAAAGGCACCCGCAGGACGGGTGCCTTTTCAGGCTATCGCGATTACAGCCCTTTCAGGAGCTTATCGACAAACTCCGGTACGACGGTACTGGCCAGGCCATAGTGCTTCTCTTCGAACTCGCTGCCCACCTGGCTCGGCTCCAGATTCAGCTCAACCGTATGCGCGCCGTGCAGCCGCGCTTCGTGAACAAACCCGGCCGCCGGATAGACATGGCCAGACGTGCCAATGGCGATAAAGACATCCGCCATGGCCAGCGCGCTGTAAATGTCATCCATACCAAGCGGCATTTCACCAAACCAGACCACATGCGGGCGCAGGCGCGATGGAAACTGGCAGCAATGGCACTTATCTTCAGGCAGCACGTCCTCTTTCCAGTCCAGCACCTGACCGCTCCAGGCGCAGCGAACTTTCAGCAGTTCACCGTGCATATGGATGATGTTTTTGTTACCGGCCCGTTCATGCAGATTGTCGATATTCTGCGTAACCAGCAAAAAACGATCGCCAAGCGCCTCTTCCAGCTTCGCCAGCGCCAGATGCGCCGGATTAGGCACAACCTCTGGCTGCTGCAGCTGACGACGGCGGGCGTTATAAAACGCCTGTACAAGATCCGGATCGCGGGCAAAGCCTTCCGGCGTCGCCACATCCTCAACACGGTGCTCTTCCCATAACCCGTCCGCAGCGCGGAAAGTACGAATACCTGACTCTGCGGAGATCCCCGCCCCGGTCAGCACCACCACTCTGGGTTTATCCATCGCTTCTGGCATCATTCTGTCTCTGAAAAAGATCCGCTGGCGCAAGCGCTCACGTAAGCGGCGTTTATTTTTGCGAAAACGGCTGAGTCGACCTAAGCGACGCGACAGCATAAAAACCTCGTAAACTAATCGGTGAGATGAAGGAATGCGGCTCCGCGCATCCCTCCTGCGTCCCCGTGTCGCGCACGTTCAATACGCGGCACGCGGGCAACCGGCAATAAATGTCGGGGCAAACGCCCGGACAGCTGTTCCGTTAACGCGCTAAAGTTTGAAAGCCCTCCCCCAATCACCAGCAGATCCGGGTCGACGATGGTGAGAATATTTCCCAGACACACCGCCAGCAGATCCAGATAGCGCTCAACGTGCTCTCGCGCCTGCGCATCCCCCTGCTCCCACAAGGTAATGATTTGAGGGGCTTCAAGTTTCTGATGATAGAAGTGTTCGTAAAGCCATGCAAACCCACGTCCGGAGAGGTAGTTCTCAATACAGCCATGCTGACCGCAACCGCAGCGGGTCAGCGGGAAGTCGCGCCCGACGACCGCCAGGGCATCAACCGGCAGGCGGATATGGCCGAACTCTCCCGTAATGTAACTGCGCCCGGTAATCGGCTTACCGTTGATGACGATCCCTCCCCCTACGCCCGTGCCGAGGATCAGCCCCATCACCAGCGGATAGCGCTGAAACTCATCGTCCCAGGCCTCGGAGAGTGCAAAACAGTTGGCATCATTATCTAAACGCACGTCGCGTTCAAGCAGAGCGGAGAGATCGGCGCGCAGCGGTTTACCGCTGGCAGCAGGAACGTTGGCCGCATACAGCGTACCATCGTCAGTTTCGGGCATTCCCGGAATACCAATGCCGACGCTGCCTTTCACGCCAAAACGTGAATCAGCTTGCGCCACCAGCGCGGCAATGGCAGTTAAAAATTCATCATAGCTTTCGCGTGGTGTGGGAATGCGGGTTTCCCACTGCAGTTTGAGGTTTTTATCAAACACGCCCAGCGCAATTTTGGTGCCGCCAATATCAAATCCATAATACATCACGCATTCCTCTTTTTGATTTGGCGGCCTGACGACCGCTAAATCATGACGTAATTACTGGCCACTTAATACCCTCGCCGGATCAATTCGGCTTGCGCGACGCGCCGGATACCAGCTTGCCAGCAGACTCAGTAAAAGTGCCGTTACCAGCACATAAAAAACGTCCAGCCAGTGCAATTCAGACGGCAGGAAGTCAATAAAATAGATATCACCTGACAGGAACTGGTGGCCAATAAGCGCCTCGATGCCATTGATAATTGGCGTCAGCTGCAGAGAAACCACCACGCCAATCACCACGCCGCAGAGGCTCCCGAACAGCCCAGCCAGCAGACCGTACCAGACAAAGATGGCGCGAATAAGACCGTCTTTTGCCCCCAGGGTACGCAGGACGGCGATGTCGCCGCTCTTGTCTTTGACCGCCATCACCAGCGTCGAGACGATATTAAAGCACGCGACCCCAATCACCAGCACCATCGCCAGATACATAATGGCGCGGATCATCTGGATATCACGGTACATATAACCGTAAGTGCCAATCCAGCTTTTGATGTAGACATAGTTATTGGTCACGCTGCCGGCATCACGCACCAGCTTATTGGCGTAGAAGACGTCGTTGACCTTAATGGCAATCCCCGTCACGCTGTCGGCCATGTCGAGATACTGGCGCGCGTCTTCCATCGGCACCATCGCAAAGCTGTGATCGAGCTGGCCGCTTAACTGAAGAATACCGGTGACGTGCAGACGTACGCGTTTAGGTTGCTGCAGCTTGTGGTCGGCACTGGCGTTCGGGATCATGATAGAGACCCAGTCGCCCTGCTTAACCTTCAGGGCCTCGGCAACGCCTTTGCCCATAATAATTTGCTGTTCACCGGCCTTAAAGTTTGCCCACGCGCCGTTTTGCACATATTTCGGCAACGCGCTGAGGCGCTCTTCCTGCACCGGGTTCACCCCTTTTACCTGAATGGCGCGCAGGTTAACGCCGCTCTCGACCAGCCCGGTAAAGTTAATGTAAGGCGCGGCCGCCACGATGCCTGGCACTTTTTCGATTTTGCTCAGGGCATCGCTCCAGTGCGTCCACGGCTGATTCACCGGTTCGATTTCACCGTGCGGGACCACCGCCAGGATGCGGTTATTCAGTTCACGCTCAAAACCGTTCATGGCGCTAAGGCCCACGATCAGCACCGCCACCCCCAGCGCAATACCGATGGTGGAGATCACCGAGATCAGTGACACCATGCCGCCGCGACGACGTCCGCGGCTAAAACGCAACCCTATGAGTAACGATAACGGTGAAGCCATTACTCCGCCCCCATCAGGGTCAGTTCTGGGTTCAGATGACCGTCGCGCATCTCAAGCTGACGTCCCATCCGTTTTGCCAGCAGGAGATCGTGGGTTACCACCAGAAACGCGGTTCCCTGCGAGGCATTCAACTCACCCAGCAGCTGGAAAATACTGTCCGCGTTGCGGGCGTCCAGGTTACCCGTTGGCTCATCCGCCAGTACCAGGCGCGGATTGTTGACCAGCGCACGCGCAATGGCCACACGCTGGCGTTCACCGCCGGAAAGTTCAGAAGGACGATGATTACCGCGATGCCCAAGCCCAACCGCTTTCAGCATATCGCTGGCGCGGGTGTTAATTTCTGCGGGTTTCTTTTTACCAATCAGCAGCGGCATCGCCACGTTTTCCAGCGCCGTGAAATCCGGCAGCAGGTGGTGAAACTGGTAGATAAAGCCCAGCTCGCGGTTACGCAGCTCCGCTTTTGCCGCAGATGACATTTTGCTCATTGGCTGGCCGGAGAAAATCACGTCACCGCTGGTGGGTGTATCCAGCCCACCGAGCAGGTGTAATAACGTACTTTTCCCGGAGCCGGAACTGCCCACAATCGCCATCATCTCACCTTCGCCCACGCTGAAGCTCACATTGTGCAACACGTCAGTCTGCACAGTGCCTTCCTGATAGCGTTTGGACAGGTTGTCGCATTGCAACAGGATCTTATTCATAACGTAAAGCCTCAGCGGGTTGAGTGGCGGCAGCGCGCCAGGAAGGATAAAGCGTAGAAAGCAGCGCAATGGCCATCGCAGCCAGCGCAATTCCAATCACCTGTAACGGTTCGATAGCCACGGGCAGCGCCGCACCATCAAGCAGAGCGCCGATGATCGGCATTAAATTGTTAAGCTGGCTGGCGAGCAGCGCCCCCAGCGCCGCACCGAGTAGCGCACCGATAATCCCGGCACTGGCACCCTGCACCATAAATACCGCCATGATCTGGCGCGGCGTTAGCCCCTGAGTCTGCAGAATGGCGACCTCACCCTGCTTTTCCATCACCATCAACCCCAGTGAGGTGATGATGTTGAAGGCCGCGACCGCCACGATCAGGCTCAGCAGCAGCCCCATCATATTTTTTTCCATCCGCACGGCCTGGAACAGCTCGCCCTTGCGTTCACGCCAGTCCTGCCATTTGGTCCCTTCCGGCAACGTTTGCTGGCTGAGGGTATCCACTTTTAGCGGGGCGTCGAGCCACAGGCGCCAGCCGGTGATATTCCCCGCCGGATAGCGCATCAGACGTGACGCGTCCTGAATATTCACCAGCATCTGATAACCATCGACTTCGCTGTTGGCGGCAAACGTGCCAACCACCGTGAATAAGCGCTGGCTTGGCAAACGTCCCATCGGCGTAAACTGACTGGCCGACGGTACCATTACACGCAGCTGGTCGCCACGGTTGACGCCAAGCTGCCCGGCCAGTTGCTCGCCGAGGATCACGTTATATTTGCCAGCTTCCAGGTCGGTCTGCTTCACGTTCACGAGGAATGGCGTCAGTGGGTCGTTTTGCGCCGGGTCAATGCCCAGCATCACGCCGACCGCCACGCTACGGGCGCTTTGCAGCACCACATCGCCCGTGGTTAACGGCGCAACGCGCGTGACACCCTGTAACTTCGCCGCGCTTTCCGGGAGCTGTTGTGGGTTAACGGAACCGTTGGTTGAGGAGAGGATAGCCTGCGGCATCAGCCCCAGGATGTTGTTTTGCAGCTCGCGCTCAAAGCCGTTCATGACGGAAAGAACCGTCACCAGAGCCATTACGCCAAGCGTAATGCCAATAGTCGAAAGCCAGGAGACAAAACGACCGAAGCGGTCCGCGGCGCGCCCACGCATGTAACGTAAGCCTATGAAGAGTGCGACAGGTTGGTACATGAAATCCGTCTGTTTGCTGATAGCAGACCCACGAGTATATAAGCGAATCCCTTAAGCGTAAATGACTGAAACCGTAAGCTTTGGTAATCATTTTTCTGAAAAATTCAGATAAATCAGGGTGCTACTCTCTGAAACCTCCCTGTACAGCCTCCACCTTTTCCGAAAAACCTCCTGATACAGACTGTTACCCGTTACATCACGGTTTTGTTTAACAACAATTGTTCGTTCGTTTATGGCAAAAAGGTAGTCGCGAACAATGAAGCAAAAAGCATTATGGATTAACCAGATAAAAGGGCTGTGTATTTGCCTGGTGGTTATCTACCATTCAGTCATCACCTTTTATCCCCATCTCAATGGGTTACAACATCCGTTATCCGGTCTTCTCGCCAAATGTTGGGTCTATTTTAATCTCTATCTTGCTCCCTTCCGCATGCCGGTGTTTTTCTTCATTTCCGGCTATCTGATTCGACGTTACATTGATGAGGTGGACTGGCGTACCAGTCTCGATAAACGGATCTGGAGCATTGTCTGGGTACTGGCGCTGTGGGGCGTTCTGCAATGGCAGGCGCTGAGCCACCTCAACGCCTGGCTTGCTCCCGAGCGTGAACTGGCCACTTCCTCCAATGCGGCCTATGCCGATTCCCTTTCCGGGTTTGTGAAGGGAATGCTCACCGCCAGCACCAGTCTCTGGTATCTGTATGCCCTGGTGGTCTATTTCACGCTGTGTAAACTGCTGAGCCGCTGGAAGCTGCCGGTACTGGGGCTGCTGGCACTGGCGAGCGTCGCGATAAACTTCCTGCCGCTGCCGTGGTGGGGAATGAACAGCGTGGTGCGCAACATGATCTACTACAGCCTCGGCGCGTGGTATGGCGCTGAGCTGATGGCGTGGATGAAAGGGTTCAATCTGCGTCGCGCCTGGCTGGCGTTAGCCGCGTTCGCTGCCGTTTCTGTGGTGCTGTGGTTTGCTAACGTCCCGCTGCTGCTCTCCCTGCTGTCGATTGTGTTGATCATGAAGCTTTTCTACAGCATTGAGCAACGTTATGCCGTCCATCCTAATAATCTGCTTAACGTGATCGGTTCTAATACCATCGCGATTTATACCACCCATCGCATCCTGATTGAGGCCTTTAGCCTGTTCCTGATTGGTGAGATGAATGCCGCATACTGGCCGGTCTGGGCGGAGCTGACGTTGATTCTGGTCTACCCGTTTGCCAGCCTGTTGCTCTGCACCGTTGCCGGGCTTGGGGTGCGAAAGGTCTCCACCGCACTGTTTGGTGATGTGTTCTTCTCCCCGCCTTCCACGCTTTCTCCGTCATCGGCCAGCCGCTGATGCGCTTTTCGCCCCCTTTTGGGGGCGAATTTCCTCCCTGTGCGGTTCCGGTTTGATTATGTAAAACGATCGAGGATAATAAAGACATTGCGTATCAGTGATATGCCCCAATACTGTTGGTATATCCCCAAGAGACTCTGACATAGCCATGCCTGAACACTATCGATATTCCTTGCCTGTCAAAGCGGGCGATCAGCGCCAGCTGGGCGAACTTACTGGCGCGGCGTGCGCCACGCTGGTGGCAGAAATCGCTGAGCGGCACCCGGGTCCGGTGGTACTGGTTGCCCCGGATATGCAAAATGCCCTGCGTCTGCATGATGAAATTCGCCAGTTCACTGACAATCTGGTGTTCAGTCTGGCCGACTGGGAAACGCTGCCGTATGACAGTTTCTCACCGCACCAGGAGATCATCTCCTCTCGTCTGTCGACCCTGTATCAGTTACCGACGATGCAGCGCGGCGTGCTGATCGTCCCCGTAAACACCCTGATGCAGCGCGTCTGTCCGCACAGCTATCTTCATGGCCATGCGCTGGTGATGAAAAAAGGCCAGCGCCTGTCCCGGGATGCCCTGCGTGCACAGCTCGACAGCGCCGGTTATCGCCATGTCGATCAGGTGATGGAGCACGGGGAATATGCCACGCGTGGTGCACTGCTCGATCTTTACCCGATGGGCAGCGACCAGCCGTATCGTCTGGATTTCTTCGATGATGAAATCGACAGCCTGCGCATATTCGACGCCGACACGCAGCGCACGCTGGAAGAAGTGGACTCCATCAATTTACTGCCCGCACATGAGTTCCCGACAGACAAAACCGCAATCGAACTGTTCCGCAGCCAGTGGCGCGACAAATTCGACGTCAAACGCGATGCCGAACATATCTACCAGCAGGTCAGCAAAGGGACGTTGCCGGCGGGTATTGAATACTGGCAGCCGCTGTTCTTTAACGAGCCTCTGCCCGCGCTGTTCAGCTATTTCCCGGCCAATACGCTGATTGTTAACACCGGTGATATCGACGCCAGCGCCAGCCGTTTTGAGAGCGAAACTCGCGCCCGCTTTGAAAACCGGGGCGTGGACCCGATGCGTCCGCTGTTGCCACCGGAGGTGCTGTGGCTGCGCACCGACGAGTTGAACGCCGAGCTGAAACGCTGGCCGCGTATGCAGCTCAAAACCGATTCGCTCGCCGACAAGGCCGCCAATACCAACCTCGCCTTCCGCACGCTACCGGATTTATCCGTTCAGGCGCAGCAGAAGTCGCCGCTGGATAATCTGCGCAAGTTCCTCGAATCCTTTACCGGGCCGGTCGTGTTCTCCGTTGAAAGCGAAGGCCGCCGGGAAGCGCTGGGTGAACTGCTGGGGCGGATCAAAATCGCGCCGAAACGTATTTTGCGCCTGAGTGAAGCCACCGGTAATGGCCGTTATCTGATGATTGGCTCCGCCGAACACGGGTTTGTGGATACCCTCAACAATCTGGCGCTGATTTGCGAAAGCGACCTGCTGGGGGAACGCGTGGCGCGCCGCCGTCAGGACAGCCGTCGCACCATTAATCCGGACACGCTGATCCGTAACCTCGCCGAACTGCACCCCGGCCAGCCGATTGTTCACCTCGAGCACGGGGTGGGCCGTTATCAGGGCATGACGACGCTGGAAGCCGGTGGCATCAAGGGCGAATACCTGATGCTGACCTACGCCAATGACGCCAAACTCTATGTGCCGGTCTCTTCACTGCATCTCATCAGCCGCTATGCCGGCGGTGCAGAAGATCATGCGCCATTACATAAACTGGGCGGCGACGCCTGGGCGCGCGCGCGGCAGAAAGCCGCGGAAAAAGTGCGTGATGTGGCGGCAGAGCTGCTGGATATCTACGCCCAACGCGCGGCCAAAGAAGGCTTTGCCTTCAGGCATGATAAACAACAGTACCAGATGTTCTGCGATAGCTTCCCGTTTGAAACCACGCCGGATCAGGCTCAGGCCATTAATGCTGTGCTGAGCGACATGTGCCAGCCGCTGGCGATGGACAGGCTGGTTTGCGGCGATGTCGGCTTCGGCAAAACCGAAGTGGCGATGCGCGCCGCCTTCCTCGCGGTAGAAAACAACAAACAGGTCGCGGTGCTGGTGCCTACCACCCTGCTCGCCCAGCAGCATTTTGACAACTTCCGTGACCGTTTCGCCAACTGGCCGGTTCGTATTGAGATGCTGTCACGTTTTCGCAGTACCAAAGAGCAGACGCAGATTCTGGAACAGGCCAGCGAGGGTAAGATCGATATTCTGATCGGCACCCACAAGCTACTGCAGAGTGATGTGAAGTGGAAAGATCTGGGGCTGTTGATCGTCGATGAAGAACACCGCTTCGGGGTCCGTCATAAAGAGCGTATTAAAGCGATGCGTGCCGACGTCGATATCCTCACCCTCACCGCCACACCGATTCCGCGAACGCTGAATATGGCGATGAGCGGCATGCGCGACCTGTCGATTATCGCCACGCCGCCGGCACGTCGTCTGGCGGTAAAAACCTTTGTTCGTGAGTACGACAACCTGGTCGTCCGCGAGGCTATTCTGCGTGAAGTACTGCGCGGGGGTCAGGTCTATTATCTCTACAACGACGTGGAAAATATCCAGAAAGCGGCGGACAGGCTGGCAGAACTGGTGCCGGAAGCGCGCATCGCTATCGGTCACGGTCAAATGCGCGAGCGCGAGCTGGAGCGGGTGATGAACGATTTCCACCACCAGCGCTTTAACGTCCTGGTGTGTACCACCATCATTGAGACCGGGATCGATATTCCGACGGCCAATACCATCATTATTGAGCGCGCGGATCACTTTGGACTGGCGCAGCTTCACCAGTTGCGTGGCCGCGTTGGCCGCTCGCACCATCAGGCCTACGCCTGGCTGCTGACCCCGCATCCGAAAGCGATGACCACCGATGCGCAAAAACGTCTGGAGGCTATCGCATCGCTGGAAGATCTGGGCGCGGGCTTCGCGCTGGCGACACACGACCTTGAGATCCGCGGTGCAGGTGAACTTCTGGGCGAAGACCAGAGCGGCTCGATGGAAACCATCGGCTTCTCGCTCTATATGGAGCTGCTGGAAAATGCGGTCGATGCCCTGAAGGCCGGACGTGAGCCATCGCTGGAAGATCTGACCAGCCAGCAAACTGAGGTGGAACTGCGCATGCCTTCCCTGCTACCGGATGATTTTATTCCGGATGTGAACACGCGTCTGTCGTTCTACAAACGTATCGCCAGTGCGAAAAATGAGAACGAACTGGATGAAATTAAGGTAGAGCTGATCGATCGCTTTGGCCTGTTGCCGGATGCCGCGAGAAACCTGCTGGATATTGCGAGGCTGCGCCAGCAGGCACAGAAGCTGGGCATTCGTAAGCTCGAAGGCAATGAAAAAGGTGGCGTGATTGAATTTGCCGAGAAGAATCACGTTAATCCGATGTGGCTAATCGGTCTGCTCCAGAAACAGCCGCAGCATTTCCGTCTGGATGGTCCAACGCGTCTGAAATTTACGCAGGAGCTGACGGATCGTAAAAACCGGATGGAGTGGGTTCGTCACTTTATGCGTCAGCTGGAAGAGAACGCTGTCGCATAATTCCCCTTCCCCCCGTTGGCGCAATGCTTACGGGGGGACAATTTACAAACTCTTTGCACTTCACCTGGATTTCCCGACATACCCATTCGCCATAATTATCGTTAACGCCTTATAAAACAATAACCTTATTATTTATATGGATTATGGTGATGATGACCTCTTCGCGTTTTACCCGCTGGATAACCGTGTTTGCGCTGGCAGCAACGGTCGCTGTTGCGCTTCCTGCACGCGCAAATACCTGGCCTCTTCCCCCTGCTGGCAGCAAGGTCGTGGGCGAAAACCGTTTTCATGTGGTTGAAAATAATGGGGGATCGCTCGAAGCGATTGCCAAAAAATATAACGTAGGCTTTCTGGCTCTGCTGCAGGCTAACCCTGGCGTCGACCCCTATGTGCCACGCGCTGGCAGCGTCCTGACCATCCCGTTGCAGACCATTCTCCCGGATGTAGCGCGCGAAGGGATCGTGATAAACCTTGCCGAGCTGCGTCTTTACTATTACCCACCGGGTAAAAATGAAGTCACCGTTTATCCAATCGGTATTGGCCAGCTGGGCGGCGACACGCTGACCCCAACAATGGTCACCACCGTATCGGATAAACGTGCCAACCCAACCTGGACGCCAACGGCTAATATTCGTGCTCGCTATAAAGCACAGGGGATTGATTTGCCGGCTGTGGTGCCAGCGGGTCCGGAGAATCCGATGGGTCACCACGCGATCCGTCTTGCGGCCTATGGTGGCGTTTACCTTCTGCATGGAACAAATGCGGATTTCGGTATCGGGATGCGCGTCAGTTCCGGCTGTATTCGTCTGCGCGATGATGATATCAAGACGCTCTATAGCGTGATCACGCCTGGTACTCGAGTGAATATTATTAATACGCCCATTAAGGTTTCTGAGGAGCCGGGTGGCGTAAGACTGGTTGAAATTCACCAGCCGTTATCGAAAAACATTGGCGACGATCCGCTGACACTGCCAATTAATCTGAATGCCGCGATGGTGAGCTTTAAAACGAATGCCCGCACGGATGGCATCGTGATGGAGCGTGCGATGGAGGCGCGTTCCGGGATGCCCACCGATGTCACCCGGCATCAGGATGTCACCCAGCAGTCGATGTAATCCCCAATAAAAAAAGCCCTGCTGAGCAGGGCTTTTTTACAGTGGCATCGCAGTGGCATAAATGAGGGTTTAGCCAGGCTTATTTGTAGATAACAGCGGTGCCGTGCAGGGTGTTAGGACCGGTCACGGAGGTGATGCGGAAAGATTTTGCACCCATCTCGTCAGCTTTCTGCGCCAGCTGATCTTCCAGTGAGCCCAGGTTAGTCCCGGCAGAAGCAGAGATAGTCCCGACTTTATGCTGGTCAGCAGGGGTTGATTGCACTTCAACAGCAGCGAAGCTTGCGAAAGAAAGTGAACTCAGAACAGCAGCAGCGATGAGGGTTTTTACGTTTTTCATGATTTTTACCTTTGGGCAGATGATTTGGAGGTCGTTAGCTATTTAGTTAACGATCGATAGGTAAATCATAAATGTGATCCAGCTCACGCGTCAACATCTTTTTATAACGAACATTAATTAAATTTTAAATCCGTTATTTTTCATACCCATATGATTAATTTATTTTTCTCTCATCAGTGCTGGTGGTCACCCGCGATTATTTTTATAATGATTATTCAACAAACCAACAGAGGACCAACGGCAAATGACAACCGACGTGACGAGTTGCGCGAAGAAAAGCCGTGGCCGACCAAAAGTGTTCGACAGGGATGCAGCGCTTGATAAGGCCATGACTCTCTTCTGGCAACATGGGTATGAAGCGACCTCGCTTTCCGATCTGGTGGAAGCTACCGGTGCCAAAGCACCCACGCTGTATGCTGAATTCACCAATAAAGAGGGGCTGTTCAGGGCAGTGCTGGACAGATACATTTCACGCTTTGCGGCGAAACACGAAGCCCAGCTGTTTTGTGAAGAGAAAAGCGTCGAACAGGCGCTACGGGACTACTTCACCACCGTCGCGACCTGCTTCACCAGTAAAGATACCCCTGCGGGCTGCTTTATGATTAACACCTCTGCCACCCTTGCGGCCTCCTCAAAAGAGATTGCCAACACGGTGAAATCGCGCCATGCCATGCAGGAAGAGACGCTAAGCGCGTTCCTGTCTCAGCGCCAACAACGAGGTGAAATTCCTGCGCATTGCAATCCACAGATGCTGGCGCAATACCTGAACTGTATTTTGCAGGGTATGTCGATAAGCGCTCGTGAAGGGGCTACGCTGGAAAAACTGCAAACCATTACCGCGACCACGCTGAAACTGTGGCCTGAACTGCTCAAAATCTGACGCAAAAAAAAAGCTCCTCAGCCTGAGCGCTTGAGGAGCTAAGTTCAGAGAACATCTTTTTTACACTTTGTTATTCAGTACCAGCTGGCCGTTTCCATCCAGCGGAATTTGAGTACCCGGGTCTTTATCCATGCGGATCTTGCCCTGCTGATCGCCAATTTTGTACGTCACGTCGTAACCCAGCATTTTCTCCGACTTGTCATAGACGGTTTTGCAGCGCTGCTGAGTCGTCGTGTACGTGTCGTTATCCTGCATAGCGCCCTGCACCTGGTTACCGGCATAGCCGCCGCCCAGCGCGCCGACCACGGTCGCCACATCTTTACCACGACCACCACCAAACTGATGGCCAATCACACCACCGGCAACCGCACCCAGTACTGAACCGGCGATACGGTTTTCATCCTGTACCGGACGGCGATGGGTCACGGAGACGTTACGGCACTCCTGACGAGGCGTTTTCACGGTTTCTTTAATCGGGGTAGCAGACACGACCTGTGCGTATTGTGGGCCGCGATCCAGTACGTTGAGACTGGCAACGGCAGCCACACCTAACGCAGCAGCGACGCCAATCCCTATACCCGCCAACATTGATTTATTCACGGGACTTCCTCCTTTGTTGCTATTGGTAACAATTTTGCAATGCAGGTCGCGCTTCGCCAATAAGACAAAGGATCAAAAAGTGGACATGGAGGAGAGATATATTGTGTTTAGGAGAACTCTTAAGCACTCAATGTACGATGAGCAGCATGATATGCTAAAAATCCCCTCCGGAGGCCCCGGAGGGAGAGAATATTAGTGCAGCTTCAGGCGTGGTCGAATAACGCGGTTGATTCGTCCCACCAGCATCATCAGCCCGGTTTTGAAGTAACCGTGCAGGGCAATCTGGTGCATACGATAGAGCGAGATATAGACAAAGCGTGCAATACGCCCTTCCACCATCATGGAGCCGCGCATCAGGTTACCCATCAGGCTGCCGACGGTAGAGAAGTTCGAGAGCGATACCAGAGAACCATGGTCTTTATAGACATAAGCTTTCATCGGCTTACCTTTGTACTGCGCCAGAATATTGTGCAGTACCAGGCTTGCCATCTGGTGCGCTGCCTGAGCACGCGGAGGCACAAAACCGCCCTCCGGACGCGCGCAGGAAGCACAGTCGCCGATGGCGAAAATATCCGGATCGCGTGTGGTTTGCAGGGTCGGCTCGGTCACCAGCTGGTTAATACGGTTCGTTTCCAGCCCGCCAATCTCTTTCATAAAATCAGGCGCTTTGATGCCAGCAGCCCAGACCATCAGGTCTGCTTTGATGTACTCGCCATCTTTGGTGTGCAGGCCGCCGTCGTCCGCGCTGGTCACCATGGTTTGGGTCAGAACCCGCACGCCCAGCTTGGTCAGTTCATTATGCGCCGCGCCGGAAATGCGCGGAGGCAGCGCCGGCAGGATACGTTCACCCGCTTCAACCAGCGTCACGTTCAGCGCGTCATTGGTTAAGCCTTTATAGCCGTAGCTGTGCAGCTGTTTCACCGCGTTGTGCAGCTCAGCAGAAAGCTCGACGCCCGTCGCCCCCCCACCAACAATCGCGATATTAACCTTCCCGTTCGCACCCATATTGCTGGTGTACTTCAGGAACAGGTTCAGCATTTCCTGGTGGAAACGACGTGCCTGATGTGGGTTATCGAGGAAGATACAGTGCTCTTTTACACCTGGTGTGTTGAAGTCATTGGAGGTACTGCCCAGCGCCATGACCAGCGTGTCATACGGCAGTTTGCGCTCAGGAACCAGCAGTTCCCCTTTTTCATCGCGCAGCTCTGCCAGGGTAATGGTTTTGCTCTCACGATTGATATCCACCACGGAGCCCAGCTGGAACTGGAAATGGTGATTGCGCGCATGTGCCAGATAGCTCAGCGCGTCCACGCCCTCATCCAGTGAACCGGTCGCCACTTCGTGCAACAGCGGTTTCCACAGGTGGCTGTGGTTACGATCCACCAGCGTAATTTTGGCTTTTTTGCCGCGACCGAGCTTCTTGCCTAACTGTGTAGCCAGCTCCAGCCCGCCAGCACCACCGCCGACAATCACTATCTTTTTCAATGGCGTAGTCAACGTGACCCCCTCAAATTATTAACCAATTGTTAATTAAAAGTTATAAAAATAACCCTTAATTAACAACAGGTTACAGCACTGAAACCATTCAGGTGCATTGAGAATACCACGTCAGGCGCATTGGTCATACCAAAATTGATATGCATCAAGTTTTGATGGCTTAAAAGTAGACAATTCTGGACAAAAAGAAAGCCCGGCGCGCTTTCGCGGCCGGGCCTGGCAGGTCGTACGCAGTGGCTTAGCCCAGGGTTTTGAAGGCTTTGATCCGCTGCAAATGCGGGGAGATGTTCTTGAATTTGTGGGTCTGTTCTTCATCCCAGACAATTTCATAGTAATGATGCAGCAGCTCAGCCGCCCGGTGGCTGTTAAGGGCTTCATCATTACGCGACAGGATCACCAGACAACGGTCGCGGTTTTTCTCCCGAAAATTACTGACGCACTTGGTGGCAATATCGACATACTCTTCAGGGCGGTCAATTTTACCTTCCATGTTCTCATTCGGGAAAAGATTAGGATTGAACACCACCTGGCGGATATCGCACAGGAATCCAATCCGCTCTGCCCAGTAGCCACCTAATCCCACGCCACAAATCAGCGGACGGTCATCGATGTTGAGCTGCAACATCTTGTCCACCTCTTTGAGCAGGTGCTGCATATCATGCTTTGGATGGCGTGTGCTGTAACTGATCAGCCGGACATCCGGATCGATAAACTGCAGCTGCAGGACCTTCTCATGATTACCAGGACTGTTTGAGTCAAAACCGTGTAAATAGATGATCATTGTCTTCTCACCACGCTACGCCTTCCGGGAGGATTTACAGGCTGGCTTTATGTGCCTGCCAGCGTTCATTCAGGGCTTCAAGCTGCGCGTTGACCGTCTTCCAGCGCGCCGAGTCCATCAGCTCCTGACGGCTAAATGAACCTTTATGATACAATTGTGTAACACGCTGTGCATTGATCGGCGACAGGTTATCCAGCACGCTGACGGCACCTTTACGATTATTGCAGACGAGGATCATATCGCAACCTGCGTCCAGCGACGCCTGACCGCGCTCGGCGTAGCTGCCCATAATCGCCGCCCCTTCCATCGACAAATCGTCAGAGAAAATCACGCCATTAAACCCCAGCTCCTGACGCAAAACGGTTTTCAGCCAGTGCGCGGACCCGCTTGCAGGACGCGGGTCGACGTCGCTGTAAATCACGTGCGCTGGCATGATGGCGTCCAGCTTGTTATCGGTGATCAGGGAGCGGAACACCGACATATCTTTGGCACGAATGTCAGCTTCCGGACGCGGATCGCGCGGCGTCTCTTTGTGCGAGTCGGCGGTCACCGCACCGTGTCCCGGGAAATGTTTCCCGGTGGTTTTCATTCCCGCGTCGTGCATACCGTCAATGAAACAGCTCGCTATCGCCAGCGCAATACGCGGATCTTCATGGTATGAGCGTTCGCCAATGGCGGCGCTGATATGCCCCACGTCCAGAACCGGCGCAAAACTGATGTCGATATCCATGGCAATCATCTCGCTGGCCATCAGCCAGCCAGCCTCTTGCGCCAGTTTGCCACCCTCTTCCGTGCCCAGTAATGCCGCAAAAGATTGGGCGGCAGGCAGGCGAGTAAAGCCTTCGCGGAAACGCTGTACGCGTCCGCCTTCCTGATCGACGGCCACCACCAGATGATTGCGCGATGCAGCACGGATCTGGCGCACCAGTTCTCGCAACTGCGCCGGATCGTGATAGTTGCGGGTGAACAGGATCAGGCCTCCCACCAGCGGGTGCGCCAGTATTTCACGCTCCTCCGCATCCAGTTCAAACCCTTCTACATCCAACATGACTGGACCCACACCAACCTCTCTTATCCTTTAGTTTGTAACTGACGCCAGGCATCATCTGCCAGCGCAATAAATTGTTTGTCTCGGGATTGCTGAAAGCGCATTTCAAACCAGCCAGCCATCAGCATGACGACCCACGGTCGCCAGCGCCTCACCTGACGCCCCAGGATACCGACATTCATGTGCGCTACCCGGGCGTAGTCGGTGATGAGCCGCTGCCGCGCAGCATCATCTTCCGACCAGACTGCCGCCAGCTCCAGCGCCACGTCTCCGTCACCGGCATACTCCCAGTCGATAAGCCTCGCACCGAGGGACGTATGAACAATATTTCCGGCATGAACATCCATATGCAGCGGCGAGAGCCGAAGCGGCTGCGGTTCGCCCGTTTTACGCAGCCGTTTTAGCTGTGCCAGCCAGAATGGGGTTCGCCTGTCGGCTGAAGCCTGCTGCCAGTATTGTTCAAGCAACGGCAGCAGCGTCACCCGCCACCCCAGACGCGGTTGCCGGTGCAGATGACAGAGCATAGCCGCAAGCACTGCCGTTTCCGGTAGCGTGTTGCCGATCTCCCCTGCCAGATACTCCACGGCCATCCAGCCCTGGCGGTAAAAACGGGGCTTTGGCACCAGATCCGCCGGAAGGCGTTTCAGTGCCCGAAACTGACGGCGGAAATGGGATGATGACGCTAAGGGATCGTGATTCTGCCGCAATACCAGACGTTGCTCGCCCTGCTCTATAATGCAACTCGCGCCGCCAAGCCCGGAAGGGGCCTGCGGCGCGATAAGGCGATACTGTGGAAAATAACGCGTCAGGATCTCTTCATGCGTCCTGTCAGAGTTGCGTAACGGCACCTTTACCTGACCAGATAATCTCGCCTGTCTGAACCAGCATCAGCTGCATCTGCAGGGCTGGCGTGTTCACATTACCGGTGGCACTGGAGTAAAGCACATACTGCGCACCGACGTTACGGGCAATCCCAATCGCCTTGCTGCGTGAACCGAGGCTGTCCTGCGGTGACAGGCCCAACTGCTGCTTGGCTACCGCGAGCTGCTGTGCCGAGACCAGCGTAAACTTACCGTTATTAGCCAGGGCATTGCGCAGGGTTTCTGTCGCTTCGCCCGCGTTTAGCGAACCGTTGGTACGGTTATTCACGCTATCAACCAGCAATACGCTGCCCGCGGTCACACCCTGAGCCTGCAGCATTTTGCCGACCATCGGTTGCATCGCACCGTTCCAGTCGTAATGGCGAACGCGCGGCGCAGGCTGCGATGTCTGATCCGGATGTTCAATTGGACCAGGCTGCGACGGAATAGACGGCACAGTCGGTACGGTTGGCGGCGGCTGCGTTGGCTGTGTCGGCTGCTCGGTACCCGGTTTGGCCTCTTCCACAGGCGCAGGTTCTTCAGTTCGGGTCACACACCCTGCGAGGAACAGAGCGAAAGCAGTCACGAGCGCATAACGGCTCAAATTTTTAATCAAGGTTCACCCCTTACAAATAAAGATAAAGTCTCACCTTATGTGCACCCAGATAGTTGGCGCTGCCATAGAGCGTTACCGACGATCTTGCCGGAATAGTGACGCTGCGCGGCGCTTCCAGCGGATGCATTTCAAGACCTCGTACGTCATACCAGAAAAAACGGTAGTGCACCGTCACTGGTTCTTGTCTTTCATTAAAGAGCGTAGAGGAAGCAGAAGAGTTGATTTCACTGATCGACAACGCAGGTTGTTGCGCCGTGATACCCGCAGCAAGTACGGAGGATTCCATCACCAGCGTCTGTTCATCGCTGACGGGGATCGCCGGACGCGTGCTGCACCCTACGATCAACATCGTCATTACCAGCGCTGCAATACGCCCTTTAAGCATGTCAAAGACCTTTATGTGCCAGCATCGGCCCCAGAGGACGTCCACCCAGCAGATGCATGTGAATATGATAAACTTCCTGACCACCGTGGCGATTACAGTTCATGATGAGACGGTAACCGTCATCAGCAATCCCTTCCTGCTCAGCAATTTTTGCGGCCACTGTCAGCATACGACCTAACGCTACTTCATGCTCGGTTTTTACGTCGTTTACGGTCGGAATCAGAATATTAGGAATAATAAGGATATGTGTCGGAGCCTGAGGAGAAATGTCCCGGAAAGCCGTCACCAGCTCATCCTGATAAACGATATCCGAAGGGATTTCGCGGCGGATAATTTTACTAAAAATCGTTTCTTCAGCCATGACCTTTTCCTTTTTTGTTTAATCTGGCGTAGTGCGCCGCCATTAACACATTCTCAGTATTACTGTGTGACACAACACAAGAGTATGAGCGAGATTCTCCTGTCCTTTCAACCTTCTCCACCGATTTCTTTCCTGAATGTCCTCCAGCTGCCTGGAGAGTGAGCGCTGACGCGTCGCGATCGCCTGAAACATTATTTCAGTTCCTTTTGACACATCTGTTTACACCGTTAATCTCAATGCGTATATTTCGCATTTGCATTTTCATGCGCATTTTCAACATAGAAAACGACATCAGCCCGTACATGCGGGACTGATGCAGACCACCTTCACCATTCATTAAGGGTTTGATGATGTCTTTCATTACTCATACCAGGGATGGGCAACGCCAGCCTGTCGCAACACCTTCGTTGCTGACAGCCTGTATTGCTATGGCATTGATGCCAACCGTCAGTTTTGCCGCCTCCACGACCGAAGATACGGTAGTTGTGGAGGGTGGCTTTGATAACGTACAGGATCCCTCCAGCGGACAGGATCAGGACTACAGCGTAAAAACCACCACCACCGGGACCAAACTGTTACTTGTTCCCCGCGATATCCCCCAGTCCGTCAGCGTGATTAGCCAGCAGCGCATGGCAGATCAGAACCTGCAGTCAGTCGGCCAGGTGTTAACCAACACCACCGGCGTAACGGCCCAGGTGCAGGACAGCGACCGCACCGTATTTTACTCGCGCGGATTCTTCGTCAGTAATTATGCGTTCGATGACCTGCCGACCTCCATCAGCGAAGTATGGAACTTTGGCGACACCGCCGCCGACACCGCCATTTATGACCGTATAGAGGTGGTTCGCGGCGCTACCGGGCTGATGTCCGGCACCGGTAACCCATCCGCCTACGTCAATATGGTGCGCAAGCACGCAGACAGTAACGTATTCAAAGGGAACGTCTCCGCCAGCTACGGCAGCTGGGACAAGCAGCGCTATGTGCTGGATTTACAGGCCCCGCTGGTAGAATCCGGCAAGGTGCGCGGTCGTCTGATCACCGGTTACCAGGACAACGACAGCGCTGTGGATAACTACCACTACCGTAAAAAATTCCTCTATGGCGTGGTGGATGCCGACGTCACCGACAGCACGACCCTCTCCGTAGGCTATGAATACCAGGAAAGTCACACCGCCGATCCCACCTGGGGCGGGCTGCCAACCTGGTATAGCGACGGAAGCAAAACGCATTACGACCGCAGCCAGACCGTTGCGCCTGACTGGGCTTACTCGGATAAAGACAACACCCGTATCTTTGCCAACCTGACCCAACGTTTTGACAACGGCTGGGAAGCGCACATCAACGGCATGCATGCGGAAACCCATTTCGACAGCAAACTGATGTATATGTCAGGCTATCCGGATAAAGAGACCGGGGCAGGCATGGTCGGCTACGGCGGCTGGAACCGCGGTGAACGTAAGCAGGATGCCATCGACGCCTTCCTGCGTGGCGATTTCAGCCTTTTTGGTCGTCAGCATGAGATGATGTTTGGCGGGAGCTTCAGCCGCCAGCGTAACCATTACGATAACAGCATGCCGGATGCGTTATACGGTATGGTGGATGTGGGTAATTTTAAAAACTGGAATGGCACTATCGCCGACCCGCAGTGGACACCGTGGAAGCTCTATAGCCAGGACGACATTCGCCAGTCTTCGGCGTATACCTCGGCCCGATTCTCGCTGGCCGACCCGCTGCACCTGATCCTTGGCGCGCGTTACACCAACTATAACATTCGCTATAACCCGGCAGGCTCCCCGGATACCCGTCTGGAAAGTTCCAAAGATGACGTAACGCCTTATGCAGGACTGGTTTATGACATCAATGAAGACTGGTCGACCTATGTCAGCTACACCTCTATTTTCCAGCCACAGGACAAGCGTGACGCGAGCGGTCGTTACCTCGACCCTACGACCGGTAAGAGCTACGAAGCGGGGGTGAAAGCGGACTGGTTCAACACCCGCCTGACCACCTCACTGGCCGTTTTCCGTATTGAACAGGATAACGTGGCGAGCAATACCTACACCTATATGCCGAGCGGTGAATCTATTTATGAATCACTGGATGGCGTGGTCAGCAAAGGGATTGAATTTGAGCTAAACGGTGCACTGACCGACAACTGGCAGTTAACCTTCGGGGCGACACGGTTTATTGCAGAAGATAAGCGCGGGAATGCCATCAGTTCCGATCAGCCACGTACGACCATGAAGCTGTTTACCCGTTATCAATTGCCTATGCTGCCGGAACTGGCGGTGGGCGGCGGGGTGAACTGGCAGAATAAAGTGTGGACGGATGTGGAGGGTGGCCCGGCAGGCCAGTCCCGTGCAGAACAGGGCAGCTATGCGCTGGTGAATCTCTTCAGCCGTTATCAGGTCACCAGGGATCTGGCCTTGCAGGCCAACGTTAACAACCTGTTTGATAAAAAATACTACGACTACGTCGGGTCATACGTTGTCTATGGCGCGCCGCTGAACGTCTCCGTCAGCGCGAATTACTCTTTTTAAGTTTCTACCCATAAAAAAGGCAGCCATTCGGCTGCCTTAGTCTCCCCAGGTCACAGCTTAGCTGTTGCGGATGTACTCATCCATTTCGGTTTTCAGGTTATCGGATTTAGTCCCGAAGATTGCCTGAACGCCCGAACCAGCAACAACAACCCCTGCTGCACCCAGTTTTTTCAGACCCGGCTGGTCTACTTTCGCGACGTCGGCAACGCTAACACGCAGACGAGTGATGCACGCGTCCAGGTTAGTGATGTTTTCTTTCCCGCCGAATGCGGCAACCAGAGCCGGAGCCATTTCGCTTGTCGCGGTGGCTTTGCTGTCTTCTGACGCATCTTCACGACCTGGTGTTTTCAGGTCCAGTGCTTTGATCAGCACGCGGAAGATGGTGTAGTAAACAACGGCATAGCACGCACCAACGATTGGGAACAGCCACAGTTTGCTGCTGTTACCGGACAGAACGATGAAGTCGATCAGGCCGTGAGAGAAGGACGTACCGTCACGCATACCCAGCAGGATACAGATTGGGAACGCCAGACCCGCCAGAACCGCATGAATGATGTACAGGATCGGCGCAACGAACATGAAGGAGAACTCGATCGGCTCGGTGATACCGGTCAGGAACGAGGTCAACGCTGCGGAGATCATGATACCGCCCACTTTTGCACGGTTCTCTGGTTTAGCAGAGTGCCAGATAGCAATTGCCGCTGCCGGCAGACCGTACATTTTGAACAGGAAGCCACCAGACAGTTTACCTGCAGTTGGGTCACCCGCCATGTAACGTGGGATATCACCGTGGAATACCTGACCTGCTGCGTTGGTGAATTCACCAATCTGCATCTGGAATGGAACGTTCCAGATGTGGTGCAGACCAAATGGTACCAGGCAACGCTCGATGAAGCCGTAGATACCAAACGCTACAACCGGGTTCTGATAAGCAGCCCACTGAGAGAAGGTCTGGATAGCGGAACCGATTGGTGGCCAGATGAAGGACAGGATCACGCCAGTGAAAATCGCTGCCAGACCAGAAATAATCGGAACAAAACGCTTGCCCGCGAAGAAGCCCAGATACTCAGGCAGCTTGATGCGATAGAAGCGGTTGAACATGTACGCTGCAATCGCACCGGAGATGATACCGCCCAGAACACCGGTGTCTGCCAGGTGTTTCGCAGCGATCTCTTCTGCCGGTAAATGCAGAACCAGTGGCGCAACCACTGCCATGGTTTTCACCATGATGCCGTAGGCAACAACTGCAGCCAGCGCAGAAACGCCGTCGTTATTGGTGAAGCCCAGCGCCACACCGATAGCGAAGATCAGAGGCATGTTAGCAAAGACGGAACCGCCTGCTTCGGCCATCACGTGGGAAACTACGGCTGGCAGCCAGCTGAAGTTAGCAGAACCGACACCCAGCAGGATACCTGCGATAGGCAGTACGGATACTGGCAGCATCAGCGATTTACCGACCTTTTGCAGGTTAGCAAATGCATTCTTAAACATAATTGAGAGTGCTCCTGAGTATTTGTGCTTTTTTTACGCTTTCACGCATTGGCCCGGGGGGAGTACCGTGCCGTGGACAGGACATCTAAGCGCCCTTTATTTATTACACAGAGTAAAATAATTCCCTCTGAGTTTGTTTGACGGCTATCACGTTTCAGCTTAAGACGGTCGAAAAACTTTCAGTTATTTACAAAAAGCATTTCTGGATGTGTCTAAATACACCTTCACCGCCCCAAATGAGGCGGTGAACTTTACTCGTTTTATGTATTAATTACGAGCCTAAAAAAAACAGGCGTATCAAACAGATTGCAGGCGGGCGGGGTCGATATGGAACAGCGTAGAGAAGTTGTCCGTCGTGACGCGGGCCAGCTCTTCAATGCTGACGCCTTTAAGCACGGCCATGTACTCGGCTACGTCTCTCGTCATGGCTGGCTGATTTTCTTTACCGCGATGCGGCACCGGTGCCAGATACGGAGAGTCTGTTTCCACGAGGATGCGATCGAGCGGAACATAGCGTGCAGCCTCGCGGAGTTGCTCAGCGTTACGGAACGTCACGATCCCCGAAAACGAGATATAAAACCCTAAATCAAGCAGTTTACCCGCTGTTTCTCTGTCTTCTGTGAAACAGTGTAGTACGCCACCGCAATCCGTCACCTTTTCTTCCTTCAGGATCGCCAGCGTATCGGCGCGCGCATCACGGGTATGGACAATCACCGGCTTGTTGAGCTCGCGACCAATGCGAATATGATGGCGGAAGGACGCTTGCTGGCGCGGTTTCGTTTCCGGCGTGTAGTAGTAATCCAGCCCGGTTTCCCCCATCGCCACGACGCCCTCTTCTGCGGCCAGCCGGCGCAGTTCCTCAACGTCGTATTCTTCATCCTGATTGAGCGGATGCACACCACAGGAGAAAACAACGTTCTCCCGCTCGCCCACCAGCTCACGCATGCCGCGATACCCCGGTAACGTTGTCGCCACGGCAAGGCAAAACTTCACATCACGGGCAGCGGCTTTGGCCAGCACGTCGTCCACGTTTTTATGCAGGGATTGATAATCCAGGCCATCAAGATGGCAGTGTGAGTCGACTAAAAACATAATGTCTCTCTCAGAGATGGGAAACAGGCGCTGTCACGCCTGGTTGCAGGTAATGTTCGATACGCAGCAACTGGTCGGTCAGTAAAAGCTCGCGATTAAGACCGGTCACTGTTAAAAGCTGTTCACGACTCTGACAGATATCGTGAAGGATAGCGTGTAATGATGCTCCTGACAGGCTGTTTGCCAGCGTGTTAACCAGCGGCCAGACGTCCGGGTTGGTCAGTAGCGTTGCTCCTTGCTGGAGTTTGAGCGCATCCAGAAGTAAGGAAGCCAGCCAGTGCAGACGTTCCGCGGCCTGCTCGCCGTTAAGCACAGGCAATAAACTTAGCCAGTCGCGGCTGGTGATGGAAGACTCAACGGCCCGGCAGAGCGCGTCTCGCTGTGACCAGACCTCTGGCTGCAGTAATGCCAGCGCCGCCGCGGGCGCACCACTGCTCAGGCGCAGCGCAGAGAGCGCCCCTTCCTGTGACGTTGTCACTTCTCGTTCAAGCCAGCTCAGCGCCCATGATTCCTGAGGCACCGCGAGGTGATGAAGACGACAACGGCTGCGCAGCGTTGCCAGCAAACGCCCCGGGTCACGACAGGAGAGAAGGAACCACGTTTTCTCCGGCGGTTCTTCCAGCGTTTTAAGCAGCGCATTCGCCGCCGCCTCGGTAAGCTGTGCTGCGTCTTTGAGCCAGACGACTTTTGCGCCGCTGAGCCGCGCATGTTCGTACAATTTTTCACTGACTTCACGCACGGCATCAATACCGAGCGCGCTTTTGCCCTTCTCAGGCTCGAGCGTGTAATAGTCAGGGTGCGTGCCCGCCTGCATTAACTGGCAGCCACGGCATTTACCACAGCTTTTATGGCCTTGCGGCTGCTGACACATCAGGAAGCGGGTGATGGCGTAAATCAATGCATCATCCCCCATTCCCGGCAGTGCCTGAATCAGTAACGCATGATGCCCCCGACCAGCCTGATAGCTTTCGATCAGGTTTTCAAAATGCGGGCGCAACCATGGGTACCATTTCATGCCTGTTGCTCCTGTAGCCACTGCGTAACCGTCTTCTGAATTGCGCGGGTGACCTCTTCCAGGGATTGCGTCGCATCAATGGTGCGAATACTGCCATCCTGATCCGCCAGTTCCAGATAGCGCGCGCGGGTACGGTTAAAGAAATCAAGCGACTCCTGCTCAATGCGGTCCAGCTCACCGCGAGCACGGGCGCGCTTGAGACCCACTTCCGGCGTCACATCCAGATAGAGCGTCAGGTCAGGGCGAAAATCACCCAGCACCGCATCGCGCAGCGTGGCCAGCATCGTCTGGTCAATACCACGTCCACCGCCCTGATAAGCCTGGGTCGACAGGTCATGACGATCGCCAATTACCCACTTGCCATTAGCCAGGGCCGGTTTAATGACCGTCTCCACCAGCTGCACGCGCGCCGCGTAGAACATCAATACTTCGGCTTTATCTGTGATGACCTCGTCACCTACGGATTTGATATCCAGCACCAGGCTTCGCAGCTTTTCGGCCAGTTGCGTACCGCCGGGCTCGCGGGTAAATACCATGTCCGCAACGCCAAGCGATTTGAGCGTATCCACCACCACGTTGCGGGCCGTGGTTTTACCCGCCCCTTCGAGTCCCTCAATGACAATATATTTACTGCGCATTTTTTTCCTTAAGTGCCTTCAGATAGTCCTGAACGGAGCGATTGTGGCTGGCAAGGTTGGTGTTAAAGGTATGCCCCCCTTTTCCATCAGCCACAAAATAGAGATACGGTGTTTTAGCAGGATGCGCAGCCGCACGCAGGGAAGCCTCGCTCGGCGTGGCAATCGGGCCCGGCGGCAGACCGCTAATCACGTAGGTATTATACGCCGTTGGCGTCTCCAGATCTTTTCTTGAAATCTTACCGGTATAACTCTCGCCCATTCCGTAGATGACGGTGGGGTCCGTTTGCAGACGCATGCCGATACGCAGGCGGTTAATGAAGACCGATGCCACCTGATCGCGTTCGGCGGCGACGGCCGTCTCTTTCTCAATAATTGAGGCCATCGTGACAAACTGGTTTTGATCTTTGTATGGCAGACCGTCCATGCGACCTTCCCAGGCGGAATCGACGGCTGCAACCATCTTTTTATGCGCCCGCTTAAGGATAGCTACATCGGTCGTGCCTGCGGTGTACATCCATGTGTCTGGCCAGAACCAGCCTTCCACCCACTCAGGGTGTTCAAATTTCAGTACCTCGGCCACCGTCTGATAGCGGTCATCTTTCAGGGTATGCTTAATGTACGGAGCATCGCGCAGCTGCTCGAGATAATCGCTCAGGCGCATCCCCTCAACAAAACGCAGCGGGAACTGCGCTTCTTTACCGCTTTCCAGCAGCTGAAGCATCTCTTTGACGGTCATCCCCGGCGTAAAGCGATAGGTACCGGCTTTGAAATGAGACAGTTCAGGCTCGATACGTAACAGCCACTGAAACACGCGCGGACGGTTAATGATCTTGTCGCCATAAAGCTGTTCGCCAAGCGCCAGGCGGCCCGTCCCCGCTTTCAGGGTAAAAATCGTCTCGTCTTTAATCAGGATCTTACTGTTCGCCAGCTGACGAACTTTCCACACTCCCGCTCCGCCGGCAAGACCCAGCGCAACGATAAGGAGGAGGACAAAGCGCAACATTTTCTTCATGACTATCGGGTTTGCTCACATATCGGGGCTAAAAACTGAAACAGCTCGCGCGAGGACAAGCTGTATTGACCATACGCGCGGACGGGTACAACCGGCATCAGCGCATTACAGATGATAATTTCATCAGCCTGGTGCAGCGCCTCTTCTCTCGCGCTCACTTCGACAACGCGAAAGCCAGAGTGTGCCAGCTGCTGCAAACAAAACTGACGCATAATCCCGTTGACGCCGGCCTGCTCGAGCGACGGCGTATAAACATCGTTCCCCTGCCGCCAGAGTAAATTAGCCGCACAGCATTCCGTAATAAACCCTTCGCTGTCAAGAACCAGCGCCTCATCAGCGTCCGTCTGTTCAAGATGAGTGCGAATCAGTACCTGTTCAAGGCGATTGAGGTGTTTTATACCGGCAAGCATGGGGTTTCGCCCCAGACGTACCGGGCTGAGCGTCAGCGTAACGCCCTCTTCACGCCAGCGCGGATAATGAGCAGGACAGGCAGACACCGAAAGGATCCGCGTTGGGTGCTGGCAAGCTGAACCGCTGTATCCCCGGCCACCGCTGCCGCGGCTGATAATCACCTTCAGAACACCGCTTTGCTTCCCGGCCGCCAGATGGCACATCTCCTGACGCAATGTGTCCCAGTGCGTGAAGGGGATCATCAAGGCTTCACAACCCTGCTGAAGACGACGAAGGTGCGCCTCGAGCAGGCAGACATTGCCGTCGAGAATGCGCGCTGTCGTAAAGCAGCCATCACCAAACTGAGTTGCCCTGTCACCAGCAGGCAGCGTGTTTTGCTCAAGGCCATTGATTAAAAACATGGTGGCTCCTTATGCGTGGGCATTTAGTCTGGCAGGATGCCATGCAGCCGACAAGAAGATTAGGCTTAATAAAAAAGGCCCGACAAGCGGACCTTTTTTTATCGCCATGATGCAGTCAGGCTCAGATCTTTTTGAAGATCAGTGAACCGTTAGTACCACCAAAGCCGAAGGAGTTACACAGGGTGTACTCCATACCACTTACCTGACGCGCTTCGTGAGGAACGAAGTCCAGGTCACAACCTTCATCCGGATTATCCAGGTTGATGGTTGGCGGAACAGCCTGATCGCGCAGCGCAAGGATAGAGTAGATAGACTCTACTGCACCCGCCGCCCCCAACAGGTGACCGGTCATGGATTTCGTGGAGCTCACCAGCACGCGGCTGGCGTATTCGCCGAAGATAGACTTAACAGCCTGAGCTTCTGCTTTATCGCCTGCAGGCGTAGAAGTACCGTGCGCGTTAACGTAACCGATGTGCTCCGGGGTAAGACCCGCGTCGCGAATCGCGTTGGCCATTGCCTGCGCGGCGCCCGCACCATTTTCTGGTGGTGACGTCATGTGGTATGCATCGCTGCTCATCCCGAAGCCGACAACTTCAGCATAAATCTTCGCGCCACGTTTTTTAGCATGTTCGTACTCTTCAAGTACGATCATACCCGCACCGTCACCCAGCACGAAACCATCACGGTCTTTGTCCCACGGACGGCTTGCCGCCTGCGGGTTATCGTTGCGGGTAGACAGCGCACGCGCTGCACCAAAGCCCCCCACTCCTAGCGGAGTACTGGCTTTTTCCGCACCGCCCGCAACCATAGCATCTGCATCGCCGTACGCAATCATGCGCGCGGCCTGGCCGATGTTATGCACGCCAGAGGTACATGCGGTAGCGATAGAAATGCTTGGCCCACGCAGGCCGAACATGATGGTCAGATGACCTGCCACCATATTAACAATCGTGGACGGAACGAAGAACGGGCTGATTTTACGCGGGCCGCCATTCATCAGAGATGTATGGTTTTCCTCGATCAGACCCAGACCGCCAATCCCGGAACCGATAGCGGCACCGATACGGGTTGCGTTCTCTTCCGTAATTTCAAGGCCAGAATCCTGCATGGCCTGAACGCCAGCGACAATTCCATATTGAATGAAGGCATCCATCTTGCGCTGTTCTTTGCGCGAGATGATCTCTTCACAGTTAAAATCCTTTACTAAGCCAGCAAATTTCGTTGCATAGGCGCTAGTATCGAAATGGTCGATTAGGCTGATGCCGCTCTGACCGGCAAGGAGAGCTTTCCAGGTGGACTCTACGGTATTGCCGACAGGAGACAACATGCCAAGTCCGGTCACAACTACACGACGCTTAGACACGTTTGTCCTCCAGGGAGGGATAAAAAAGGGATTCGTGGGACAAAAAAGATAAAACTCAGGCGGTCGAATGACCGCCTGGAGATGTTCACTTACGCCTGGTGACCGTTGATGTAATCAATGGCAGCCTGAACGGTGGTGATCTTCTCAGCTTCTTCGTCCGGAATCTCAGTATCAAACTCTTCTTCCAGAGCCATTACCAGCTCAACGGTGTCAAGAGAATCTGCGCCCAGGTCTTCAACGAAGGAAGCGGAGTTCACAACTTCTTCCTGCTTAACGCCCAGCTGTTCGCCGATAATTTTCTTAACGCGTTCTTCGATAGTGCTCATACTCTTAAATTTCCTATCAAAACTCGCTTTCGCGATGGTTTTCGTAGTGTATAAAATGTTGAAAAATTTGCAACTAAATCCCGGCAGTTCTTACCACGATTTTACGTTATTTTGAGGCCATTCGCCCTAATAACGCAAATATTTTTCATCGTGATTAAACCATGTACATCCCGCCGTTGACGTGGAGGGTCTCACCAGTGATGTAACCCGCTTCGTCAGAGGCTAAAAATGCAACCGCGCTGGCAATTTCTTTAGGGTCGCCTAAGCGGCCCGCTGGAACAGCTGCCAGCGTACCCGCACGCTGCTCATCAGTTAGCGCACGCGTCATGTCCGTTTCAATAAAGCCCGGAGCAACAACGTTTACAGTAATACCGCGGGACGCAACTTCACGTGCCAGCGACTTACTGAAACCGATCAGACCTGCTTTCGCCGCAGCGTAGTTAGCCTGACCAGCATTTCCCATGGTACCAACCACAGAACCGACAGTGATAATACGACCATGACGCTTTTTCATCATAGCGCGCATTACCGCTTTTGACAGACGGAATACAGATGACAGGTTGGTTTCGATGATATCGTTCCACTCGTCGTCTTTCATTCGCATTAACAGGTTATCACGAGTGATCCCGGCATTATTTACCAGAATATCCACTTCGCCAAATTCTGCGCGAATATTTTCCAGAACAGATTCGATAGATGCAGGTTCGGTCACATTCAGAACCAGACCTTTACCGTTCGCACCCAGATACTCGCTGATGGCCTTAGCGCCATTCTCGCTGGTTGCTGTACCAATCACTTTCGCGCCGCGCGCAACCAGTGTTTCAGCAATTGCACGCCCGATACCGCGGCTTGCGCCAGTGACCAGGGCAATTTTTCCTTCAAAACTCATGGTATTCCTCTTTTATTGCGAGAGTGCCGCTGACATCGCGTCCGGCTCGTTAATTGCCGAAGCAGTCAGGGTGTCAACAATACGTTTTGTCAGACCGGTGAGGACTTTACCTGGGCCGACTTCATACAGATGCTCAACGCCCTGAGAGGCCATAAACTCAACGGTTTTGGTCCACTGTACCGGGCTGTAGAGCTGGCGAACCAGCGCATCACGGATAGCGTCCGGCGAGGTTTCGCATTTCACATCGACGTTGTTCACAACGGAAATTGTCGGTGTGTTAAAAGTAATTTTTTCAAGCTCAACGGCCAGTTTATCGGCAGCAGGTTTCATCAGTGCGCAGTGGGACGGTACGCTGACGGGCAGCGGCAGAGCGCGCTTCGCCCCTGCAGCTTTACAGGCTGCACCAGCACGTTCAACCGCGTCTTTATGACCGGCGATAACCACCTGGCCTGGCGAGTTGAAGTTAACGGGAGACACCACCTGACCTTCAGCGGATTCTTCACACGCTTTTGCAATCGCAGCGTCATCGAGGCCGATGATAGCAGACATGCCACCGGTGCCTTCAGGTACTGCTTCCTGCATGAACTTACCGCGCAGTTCAACCAGACGCACCGCGTCAGCAAACGCGATAACACCGGCACACACCAGCGCAGAGTATTCACCCAGGCTATGGCCCGCGAGCAGCGCTGGCGCTTTACCGCCCTGCTGCTGCCAGACACGCCACAGCGCAACGGACGCCGTCAACAGCGCTGGCTGAGTCTGCCAGGTTTTGTTCAGCTCTTCGGCCGGTCCCTGTTGGGTCAGCGCCCACAAATCATAACCCAGCGCAGCGGAAGCTTCACGGAAAGTCTCTTCGATAACCGGATACTTTGCTGCCATTTCAGACAACATCCCAACGGCCTGAGAACCCTGGCCCGGGAATACAAAAGCAAATTGCGTCATTATTTAATCCTTATACTAGAAACGAACCAGCGCGGAACCCCAGGTGAACCCGCCACCAAAGGCTTCAAGCAAGACCAACTGGCCCCGTTTGATTCGTCCGTCACGTACCGCTTCATCAAATGCGCACGGTACTGACGCCGCAGAGGTATTGCCGTGACGATCCAGCGTCACCACAACGTTATCCATCGACATGCCCAGCTTTTTAGCGGTCGCGCTGATGATGCGCAGGTTCGCCTGATGCGGCACCAGCCAGTCGAGTGCGGAGCGGTCAAGGTTATTCGCTTCCAGCGTTTCATCGACAATGTGCGCAAGCTCAGTCACCGCCACCTTGAACACCTCATTACCCGCCATCGTCAGGTAAATAGCGTTATCCGGATTAACGCGATCGGCGTTAGGCAGGGTCAGTAATTCGCCGTAGCTGCCATCGGCATGCAGATGCGTAGAGATGATGCCCGGCTCTTCGGACTGACCGAGCAGTACCGCGCCCGCACCATCACCAAAAATAATGATCGTCCCACGATCGGTTGGATCGCAGGTACGTGCCAGCACGTCAGCACCGATGACCAGCGCATATTTCACGGCACCGGATTTAACATACTGATCGGCAACGCTCAGCGCATAGGTGAACCCTGCGCACGCTGCGGCAACGTCAAATGCCGGGCAGCCTTTAATGCCGAGCATGTTTTGCACCTGGCACGCTGCGCTTGGGAAGGCATGCGTGGCAGAGGTCGTGGCAACCACGATCAAGCCAATCTGATCTTTATCAATGCCCGCCATTTCGATAGCACGCTGCGCGGCTTCGTAACCCATGGTCGAAACGGTTTCGTCTGGCGCGGCAATACGACGTTCACGGATACCTGTGCGCGTGACAATCCACTCGTCAGACGTATCTACCATTTTTTCAAGATCGGCGTTGGTACGCACGTGTTTTGGCAGGTAGCTGCCGGTACCTAAAATCTTCGTATACATGTACGCTCAGTCACTTTTAGCTAATACAGATTCCAGGCGAGCGGCAATCCGCTGAGGGACTTGTCGCTGCACCGCCTGCACTGCCTGTTCAATGGCGACAGTAAATGCTCGCTGATTGGCGGCACCATGACTCTTAATCACGATGCCGCGCAATCCTAACAGACAGGCGCCATTATACTGGTCGGGGTTGAGGTGACTGAATCGCCGCGTCAGGCTTTTTTGTAACCAACGCTTTAATAAAATCAACCACCAGGCGCTTTTTTTGCCTTCTCCCTGCGATTTAAGCAGTGAGAGAAACATTCGCACGACCCCTTCCATGGTCTTCAACGTTACGTTCCCGGTGAAGCCATCACACACCAGAACATCCGTTTTCCCCGTCAGCAACTCATTGGCTTCGAGATAACCAATATAGTTGATGGAGGGAACCTGTTTGAGCAATTCGGCAGCTTCGCGAATACTGTCCAGGCCTTTGGTCTCTTCTTCACCGATGTTCAATAACGCAACACGGGGATTGTTTATCCCGACCACTTCTTCTGCCAGCACCGACCCCATCACGGCAAACTGAGCCAGCATTGTACTATCACAATCGACGTTAGCACCCAAATCGAGCACCACGGTCTTGCCCTTCTGCTGGTGCGGTAATACCGTCACCAGCGCCGGACGCTCAATACCTTCAATAGGTTTGAGCAACAATTTCGACAGCCCCATCAGCGCGCCGGTATTTCCCGCACTGACGCAAGCCTCCGCGCGTCCTTCCTTCACCAGCTCCAGCGCCATTCGCATAGAACTGCCCCGGCTATTGCGAATCGCCTGCGATGGACGTGCATCACTGGCAATAACTGACTGCGCAGGAATAATCTGCAGACGCGAACGTTGTTCGAAGTCAGCTTTTGCAAGTAATGGCGTGATTGTGTCGGGATTGCCGACTAAAAGAAGTGTGAGTTGCGAATTAGAATTCAGTGCCTGCAAAGCTGCAGGCACTGTCACGGAAGGGCCAAAATCCCCTCCCATGACATCTAACGCCAGGGTTAGACGTGTCAAGGTATCGTCACAGCCTGGTTCGGTAAATTCCCCGTTTGCACGGGGAAATCCTCACTAAGCCTAATCACGCTGACGCGTGATTACTTAGTGATAACCTTGCGGCCGCGGTAGAAACCGTCAGCGGTGATGTGGTGACGCAGGTGTTTCTCACCAGAAGTCTTGTCTACAGACAGGCTGGTAACTGCAGTCAGCGCGTCATGGGAACGACGCATGCCACGTTTGGAACGGGTTGGTTTATTCTGTTGTACGGCCATGGACCTTACTCCTCAATTACTTACGCTTTAAGCTGGCTAATACGGCAAATGGGTTTGGTTTTTGCGCTTCATCAGGCAGTTCCCCAAAGACCATGTCCGCCTCGGACACTTCACAGTGTTCAGATTCATGCACCGGAACGACTGGCAAGGAGAGGATGATTTCATCTTCAACCAGAGCCAGAAGATCGATTTCACCGAATTCATTAACTTCAATCGGTTCATACGCTTCCGGGAGTGCTTCAGCCTGTTCGTCAGAACGGACCGGACTGAAACAATACGTTGTGTGAACATGCTGTACAAACGGTTTCCCGCAACGCTGACATTCGAGGGTTACCGTCACCTTTGCATCACCGGTTAAAACGGCGAGACGCTGGTTATCGATAGCGAACGACATGGAGCATTCTACATCACTGTCCACACTGACTACGGATTCGGCGACACGCTCAGCCTGATCGGAAGTATAAATACCTTCGTAATCGAGGCGTTTTTGAGCCGTGCGAACCGGATCAAGAGTCAGGGGTAATTTTACCTTTTGCATAGGGCGCGCATATTAACTTTGTAACGTCATATAGTCAAAGAAAAAGGCAACCACAGCTGCCTTTTGCCAATTATTCGCACACATTGCGGCCTGTAGTTTAAAATGGCTGGCATCGATACGCTATATCTGGTGATAAAAATATGCCAAATCTCGTTCTTGCCTCCACCTCACCCTACCGCCGAATGTTGCTGGAAAAGCTCGGGATCCCGTTTGAATGCGCGGCGCCGGAGGTTGACGAGACGCCACAGCCGGGCGAATCACCGCGTCACCTGGTCACCCGTCTTGCGAAGGAGAAAGCGCAATCACTTGCCGCACGCTACCCTTCGCATTTGATTATAGGCTCCGATCAGGTTTGTGTGCTGGACGGTGTTATCACCGGAAAGCCGCACACTGAAGCGAATGCCTGCCAGCAGCTTATGCAAGCGCGAGGCAATATCGTCACCTTTTATACGGGTCTGGCGCTCTACAACTCCGCCTCGGGTCACCTGCAAACCGAATGCGAACCTTTCGACGTCCATTTTCGCCATCTTAGCGAGCAGGAAATCGCCGACTATGTGCGTCGGGAGCGACCGCTCAATTGCGCCGGAAGCTTCAAAAGTGAAGGTCTGGGGATTGCCCTGTTCGACAAGCTGGACGGACGTGACCCGAACACGCTGGTCGGGTTGCCGCTGATAGCATTGTGCCAGATGCTCAGACGCGAGGAGTGTAATCCGCTGAAGATGTGAGTATTACGGGTGATGCATCACTTACCGGCCTGAGAGACCTCAGGCCGGTAAGTGCCGGCCAAATCAGCCGCGCAGCACCTTCAGGCAGCGTTTTAACTGCTCATCAAGGGGGGCTTCAATGCGAATTGTTTCGCCGGTATTCGGGTGAGTGAACGTCAGTGCCGCCGCATGCAGGAACAGGCGTGACAACCCGGTGCCCGCCAGCTGCTTATCAAACTCCCTGTCACCATAGCGGTCATCAAATGCGATCGGATGACCGGCATACTGCGTATGTACGCGGATCTGGTGGGTACGGCCGGTTACCGGGCTGCAGCGCACCAGCGTGGCGAACGCATAGCGCTCTTCCACTTTGAAACGCGTCTCAGACGGCTTCCCTTCCTGATTCACACGTACAATGCGCTCACCGCTTTGCAAAATATTCTTCAGCAAAGGTGCCTGCACCGCCTTAACGTGGGACTGCCAGTGGCCACGAACCAGCGCCAGATAATCCTTCTGCATCCCTTTTTCACGCAGCTGCTCATGCAGGGAACGCAGGGCAGAACGTTTTTTTGCGACCAGCAACACGCCGGAGGTATCGCGATCGAGACGGTGAACCAGTTCAAGGAAACGGGCTTCAGGGCGCAGCGCACGCAGGCCTTCAATCACGCCAAAGCTGAGACCACTCCCGCCATGGACAGCGGTACCTGACGGTTTATTCAGCACCAGGATATGATCATCCTCATAAAGGATAACGTCACTCAGGGCGGCCACTTTCTGCAACCTGGGTGAAACGACCTCTTCTTCGCGTTCCGCAACACGGACCGGCGGGATACGCACTTCATCACCGGCTTCGAGTTTGTACTCAGGCTTCACGCGTTTTTTGTTAACCCGCACTTCACCCTTGCGCAGGATGCGGTAAATCATGCTCTTTGGCACGCCTTTGAGTTGGGTGCGCAAAAAGTTATCGATACGTTGCCCCGCGTCGTCTTCCGCGATGGCAACCATTTTTACGGCTGGAGTCTCTGTTTTCATGGTTGGCGATTCTAAATATCGTCAGCCATTAGCGCCACTCATTTTTCTATGCTTATATTTACTTTTATCCGGCCTGTCCCCTGTTTCACGCAATCGATTTGGTGGTTATTAAACCAATCACCACCTTGAAGTGAAGAAACTGTGAGTAACCGGGTGATAATTGGTAAAAGTCATCTTGCTATAACCCGGCGAGCAGTGGAATAATGAACTCGTTTTCCGTGTTAAATCCTGGTTAAGTAAGGATCTCGACGGAATGACCAATTTTGTCTGACCGATCATCCACGCAGCAATGGCGTAAGACGTATTGATCTTTCAGGCAGTTAGCGGGCTGCGGGTTGCAGTACTTCCCGGTATAAGGATTGTTCTCTGGAGAGTTCTACCCAGGCAATTCCCCTGATAATTGCGCTGTGTTTCCGTATGAAATACAGGCAACCGACACTCTGCGCCTCTTAAGCGAGCGACAACCGTGAGGTTGGCGACGTGAATAGACACGAGGCCATCGGTTCATACCCCGGAAAGCGTCACCTTGCCCGCAGCTTTGTCGTCAATGTAAGAATAACGAGTAAGTTACGATGAAAAGAATGTTAATCAACGCAACTCAGCAAGAAGAGTTGCGTGTCGCCCTTGTGGATGGGCAGCGCCTGTACGATCTGGATATCGAAAGTCCTGGACACGAACAGAAAAAAGCGAACATTTACAAAGGTAAAATCACCCGCATTGAACCAAGCCTTGAAGCTGCATTTGTCGATTACGGTGCTGAGCGTCACGGTTTCCTCCCTCTGAAAGAAATCGCCCGCGAATATTTCCCTGCAAACTATAACTCCCATGGCCGCCCAAACATCAAAGATGTGCTGCGTGAAGGTCAGGAAGTCATTGTTCAGATTGATAAAGAAGAGCGTGGCAACAAAGGTGCCGCACTGACCACCTTTATCAGTCTTGCGGGAAGTTATCTGGTTCTGATGCCAAACAACCCGCGTGCCGGTGGTATCTCTCGCCGCATCGAAGGTGATGACCGTACCGAGCTGAAAGAAGCGCTGGCAAGTCTTGAGCTGCCTGACGGCATGGGGCTTATCGTGCGTACCGCAGGCGTCGGCAAATCTGCCGAAGCGCTGCAGTGGGACTTAAGCTTCCGTCTGAAGCACTGGGAAGCAATCCAGAAAGCGGCAGAAAGCCGCGCAGCGCCGTTCCTGATTCACCAGGAAAGCAACGTGATTGTGCGTGCCTTCCGTGACTACCTGCGTCAGGACATCGGTGAGATTCTGATCGATAACCCGAAAGTGCTTGAGCTGGCGCGCCAGCACATCGCTGCGCTGGGTCGTCCGGATTTCACCAGCAAAATTAAACTGTACACCGGTGAAATCCCGCTGTTCAGCCACTATCAGATCGAATCGCAGATTGAATCCGCTTTCCAGCGTGAAGTGCGTCTGCCATCCGGTGGTTCTATCGTTATTGATACGACCGAAGCGCTGACCGCCATCGACATCAACTCCGCACGTGCTACGCGCGGCGGTGATATCGAAGAGACCGCCTTCAACACCAACCTTGAAGCCGCTGATGAAATCGCCCGCCAGCTCCGCCTGCGCGACCTGGGTGGTCTGATTGTTATCGACTTTATCGACATGACCCCTGTTCGCCACCAGCGTGCGGTTGAAAACCGTCTGCGCGAAGCGGTACGTCAGGATCGTGCTCGTATCCAGATTAGCCATATCTCACGCTTCGGCTTGCTGGAGATGTCCCGTCAGCGTCTGAGCCCTTCACTCGGTGAATCCAGCCATCACGTCTGTCCGCGCTGCTCCGGTACCGGTACCGTTCGTGATAACGAATCTCTGTCCCTCTCTATTCTGCGTCTGATTGAAGAAGAAGCGCTGAAAGAGAACACCAAAGAGGTTCATGCCATTGTTCCCGTGCCAATTGCGTCCTACCTGCTGAACGAAAAACGTGCGGCCGTCAGCGCAATTGAATCACGCCAGGGCGATGTTCGCTGCATCATCGTGCCTAACGATCAGATGGAAACCCCGCACTACCACGTGCTGCGTGTCCGTAAGGGTGAAGAGACCAGCACGCTCAGCTATCTGCTGCCTAAGCTGCATGAAGAAGAGATGGCGCTGCCTTCCGATGAAGAACCTGCCGAGCGCAAACTGCCAGAGCAGCCAGCCTTAGCGACCTTCATCATGCCTGAAGCTCCGCCAGAAACGGCACTGGAAAAACCCGTGACCAAACCGGTTGCGCCAAAACCAGAAGCCGTTGCGGTCAAAGCCCAGCCAGAACAACCGGGTCTGCTGAGCCGCCTCTTCGGTGCGCTGAAAAAGATGTTTGCAGGCGAAGAAGTCCAGCAGCCTGAGCAACCGAAAGAAGCACCGAAAGAAGCGAAACCTGAACGTCAACAGGACCGTCGTAAACGTCAGAACAACCGCCGTGACCGTAACGATCGTAATGACCGTAACGAACGCCGTGACAACCGTTCGGACAATAATGAGGGTCGTGAGCAACGCGAAGACAACCGTCGCAACCGTCGCGAGAAGCAACCGCAGAATGTTGAAGATCGTGAAATTCGCCAGCAGGCGGGCGATGAGTCTGAGAAGAGCAAACAGCGCGACGAGCAGCAGCCACGCCGTGAGCGTAGCCGTCGTCGTAACGACGAGAAGCGCCAGGCGCAGCAGGAAGTCAAAAACCTGAACCGCGAAGAGCCTGTTGAACAACAGGAAAGCGAGCAGGAAGAACGTACTCAGGTTATGCCGCGTCGTAAGCAGCGTCAGCTGTCACAGAAAGTGCGTGTAGGTGCCCTGCCGGTGGAAGAGACCGTCATCGTCCCTGCAGAAGCAAGTGACACTGCACCAGGCACTCAACTGGAGAAAGTGGATCTGCCTGCCGTCGTCGAAAACAACGCTGAGCAAGACGATAACGGTGAAGGCCGTGATAACGCGGGTATGCCACGTCGTTCACGCCGTTCTCCGCGTCACCTGCGCGTCAGCGGTCAACGTCGTCGTCGTTATCGCGATGAGCGTTACCCGACACAGTCGCCAATGCCATTAACCGTGGCGTGCGCGTCTCCTGAAATGGCATCCGGTAAAGTCTGGATCCGCTACCCGGTTGCTCGTCAGGAGCAGGTTGTGGAAGAACAGGCTGTCACCGAAGAGGTGATTGCCCCGGTAGCCGCAACTGAAGAAGCGGTAAATGAAGCCGCTATCGTGGTTGAGCCACAGGCCGTTGAGTCAGAAGCGCCTCATGCAGTAGACGTTGAAACCACGCACCCAGAAGTGATTGCCGCGCCGGTTGACGCCGCACCGCAGCTTATTGCTGAAGAAGACACCGTGGTCGCTGAAGACGTTGTTGCTGAGGTTCAGCCAGCAGCAGCGGTAGAAGAGACCCCGGACGTGGTTGTTGAAACCGTGACTGAAGACGTGGTTCAGGACGTTGAAATTGACGTCGAACCGGTGCGTGAAGCCGCGAAAGCAGAAGAGCCAGAAGTGAAAGCCGAGCCGGTAATCACAGCGCCGGCCCCTGCTCACGTTGCGACAGCCCCGATGACTCGCGCACCAGCGCCGGAATATGTGCCGGAAGCGCCGCGTCACAGTGACTGGGTCCGCCCTGCGTTCAACTTTGACGGTAAAGGCTCTGCCGGTGGCCACAGTGCAACGCATCAGGCGACGGCACCGGCTACCCGTCCGCAGTCTGTTGAGTAACGACACATAGCGTAAAAAGCCGACCTTCGGGTCGGCTTTTTTATTGCTCGCGTGCCGGCTTTCTCATACCCGCAATGTCCGGCATCACCCTCTTCATCATCTCCAGAAAACGGCGTAAACGCGCCGGATAATAACGCGACCACGGATAAACCAGATGAACCGGGAGCGCGGCGGGCTGCCACTGTGGAAGCAAATGCACTAAGCGCCCTTCCTGGATATCCTGCTTGACCGTCCAGCTTGAAACCATCGCCACCCCTAATCCTGTCAGGGCGGTATTGCGCGCAACATGCAGGCTATCCGTGCTTAGCCGTGGCGCAATGGAGATGCGTTTTACCTGCGAAAGATCATCCCACAACTCCACATGTCGCTGATAGAACGTGCTGATGGCAATCCAGGGCAGCGCCTGCAGATCCTCCGGTGTGTGAACCGGCGCAAACTGGTCCAGCAGCGCAGGCGAAGCCACCACACAGCGTGGCACTTCCGCCAGCAGCACGGAGACGGTTGCCGGATCCACCTCTGCGCCAACTCGAATAGCACAATCCAGATTGTCGCTCAGAAAATCCACCGACTTATCGTTGAGCATCCACTCCACCGACAGCTGAGGATAACGCTGCAAAAACTCCGTTAACGGCCTCAGAAGCTGATCCTGCCCAAAGGCGTGCGGTGCACGTACCCGTAACACCCCGACCGGCTCGTCCTCTGTCTGACCGATTTCATCTTCCAGTGCCAGCCAGCTATCAATGACCCGCCGGGCATGTTGATAGCAGCGCTCGCCGTCATCGGTAAGTTTTGTTGCATGGGTGGTTCGCAATAAAAGCCGTACCCCCAGCAGCGTTTCCAGAGACTGAAGACGGCGGCTCACCGTGGCCTGGCTCGTCGCAAGCAGTCTTGCCGCCCCGGATAGCGATCCGCTTTCCACAATACGAACAAATGTGCGCATGAGTTCAAGCCTGTCTATACGCTCAACTCGCTTCATCATTTTCCCTGCTATACGCCAAACGTATAAGCGTTTTACCACCAGGCCCTCTACCGTCGCAAGGCGTAGTGATAAAAAATAGCAGCACATTATGAGTGAGGAACGTCTTATGAACACAACAACTGCTCCCCATGCCGCCAGTCGCTGGGTGATTTTTATGCTGGCTCTGGGGGCTGGCTTTAGCGTCGCATCCATTTACTACGCGCAACCGCTGCTGCCGCTGATAGGCGCCGACCTTCATCTTAGTATTGAAGGGATGGGGCTGGTCCCGACGCTGACCCAGGCAGGCTACGCGCTCGGTATTCTTTTTCTGTTGCCACTTGGCGATCGTCACGACCGCAGGACGTTAATCCTGATAAAAAGCGCCGCCCTGGCACTGTTTCTGCTGGGCTGCAGCCTGACCGGGCAGCAGCACTCACTGCTGATGGCAAGCCTGCTGATTGGCATGGCCGCGACCATGGCACAGGATATCGTTCCCGCAGCGGCTATCCTCGCCCCCGAAGGGAAGCAGGGAAAAACCGTGGGAACCGTGATGACAGGGTTGCTGATGGGCATCTTGCTGTCGCGAACCGTCAGCGGTGTGGTGGGTGAAGCTTTTGGCTGGCGCGTCATGTATCAGCTGGCCGCTGTAAGTATCGCATTCATTGGGGCGGTGATGTGGCGGGTACTCCCGCGTTTTGCCATTCACTCCACGCTGAGTTATCCCGCCCTGATGCGCTCAATGGAACATCTGTGGCGTCGTTATCCGGCTCTGCGTCGTGCAGCACTGGCACAGGGTTTTCTGTCGATTGCCTTTAGCGCCTTCTGGTCAACGCTGGCGGTTATGCTGCTGGAGCGCTATCACCTGGGGAGCGCCGTCGCGGGTGGTTATGGTATTGCCGGGGCCGCGGGGGCCTTAGCCGCCCCGCTGGCGGGAGGTCTGGCGGACAAGCTGGGCGCCGGAAAAGTCACGCAGCTTGGCGCGGCACTGGTTACCGTCTCGTTTGCCCTGATGTTCCTGATGCCCGCGCTGGGTCTTCATGGACAACTGATTCTGATTGCTGTCTCAGCCATCGGGTTTGATCTGGGCCTGCAGTCCAGTCTGGTGGCGCACCAGAATCTGGTCTATAGCCTTGAGCCTCAGGCCAGGGGGCGTCTTAATGCCCTGCTGTTTACGGTGGTCTTTATCGGCATGGCGTTGGGTTCGGCTGCGGGGAGTAAAATCTACACGCTGGCTGGCTGGACGGGCGTGGTTGCCCTGGCAACGGTATGCGGTGTCATTGCGCTGGCAATACGTCTGATTGAAAGTGCACGCGTCGCCTCCGCACCGGCAGAAATCGCGTAAAAAAAATGCCCAATCCACACGGATTGGGCAGTAAAACATGCCCAGTTTCAAGACATGTTCCAAGAGGTCAAGATGTTATCTGTTCAGCTGGAACAGGGACATGCCCTGCATATCGCTAAACGCTTTATAAGATGCCTGCAGCGCGGCCTGCTGCATGGTGTAAGAGGAGATCGCTGCGTTCCAGTCCACATCAACCAGGTCGCTCATCTGCTTAGTCTGGCCCAGTGCACGATCGTCACCAAGTGTATCCAGCTTTTCAAGCTCGTTCATCTTGGTACCCACATCAGCAACAACAGTAAGGATATTGTTCTGGGAATTTTTGATACCAATTTGAGCATTTGCAATCACCTGAGCTTGCGCAGCTGCAGCTGTCGGATCGTTCTCAATCGGCGTTTTCAGCGAGGCAACGGTGGCATCAAGGATTTTGAACATATTTGTTTCGCCATATCCCCCACCCGGCACTTCCTGTGCATTACTCGTAATGCTCTCGAAAATTTGCTGCCCAGTATGGCTAATTGCCATGTTTCGTGCCGTATCGACTTGCTGAGTGATCGGCTCAAGGCCACCTTTGTAATCCCCGGTAGCAGAATCAAACGGTGCACTTTCTGTTTTATATCCTGCAAAGATAAAACGACCATTACCATCGGCTGTATTGGCCAGGTTCATGAGCTGATCGCGCACGCCCTGGATATCAGTTGCCAGGGAAAGGCGGTCATCATCACTTAATGTCCCATTTGCAGCGTAAACTAATTTCTCACGCACGCTCGATAAGGCGGTGTTAACCTGAGCCAGTACATTATCCTCGAGCGAGACTTTTTGCGTAGCAAACGTACGCGCCAACGCAAACTGGCTATTTTGTGACTGTGATTGTGACAGAACAATAGCCTGCGACGCCGCGATGGGATCGTCCGACGGGCGATTGACACGCTTGCCGGTGGACATTTGTTCACCATAACTCAACCACTTGCTCTGGGAATCGGTGATCCCGCGCATGTTTTGGTCGTACATCATCTGGGTGCTAATACGCATGTTTCACCTCAGCCTTAGCGAATATTAATGATTGCATCAAAGAGCGAGCTGGCAGTTTGTAGAACCTGCGCATTAGCGAGGTAATACTGCTGATAGCGCTGCAAATTGCCGTACTCTTCGTCAAGGTTTACCCCTGAGATCGACTGCTGCTGTTTGGTTAACTGCGTCGCCACATTCGCTTTCGTTTCGCTGCTGGTTTTCAGTGCCGCTGTTGAGCTACCAACGGTACTGACGAGGGAAGCATAAGCATCATTGAAAGACTTATTCCCGCCGACAAGCTTGCTATTTTGCAGATCCAGCAATTTTTGACCGTTGCGGTTGTCACTTTCGCCACCGGCGCTTGTCGATGCCATCGCCAGTTTGGACTCATCATTAAACTTGAGTTCCATGTTTACGATGACATCAGAAACGGGCTTAACAACAAAACTGTCTTTGTTATTCGCGGTACCGCTCACGTTGACATTCAGGCCGTCGAAAGACAGATTGCCGCTCGCATCCGGACTCATCGTGAAACTGGTCTTATCCGACGTACGCGTAATGGTCCAGTCGGTTCCGTTGAACTGCAGCTTATAATCGGTTGCCTGGACTTTAGTACTGTCAGCCACGGAGGCTGTCAGCGCGGCGGTACCTGAATTCTTGCTGTTGGACACAACCGCAGGCGAGCCAAAGTCAAAGAGCTTGCCGCCAGCATCGCCGTTAGCATCAAAACCCGCTTCATGCTGCTTGTTCATCGCGTCAGCAAAGGCCAGCGCCATCTGGTTAAGGCTATTACGCGCTTTATCCAGATCTTCAGAACGGAAGGTGAGTAAACCGCCAAGGGTGCCGGTGGTAATCAGCTTCTCAGGAATTTCGATATTGCCTGTAACATCATCGGTATAGGCCAGCGTTGTACGGGTTGGGTCTGCGCTGGATTTCACCGCAGCCAGCTGGTTCGCTTTGCTCCCCTGTACCAGGCTGTAACCGGTGCCAAATGAGACGTTATACGTGCCGCCATCCTGCACAGAAACTTCAACACCGACAATTTTATTCAGTTCGCTCACCAGCTGATCGCGTTGATCGAGCAGGTCATTTGGTGATGAGCCAGCACCCACGCCGGTCAGACGGGAAATCTGATCGTTCAGGTTCGCAATCTGTTTGGCGTAGTTATTAATTTGATCGACGCTGGCAGAAATCGCGGTATTCACCTGAGAATCCTGATCGCGAAGATACTGATCGTTGGTTTTAAACTGATTGACCAGGCCATCCGCTTTGCCCAGCACCGTCTGGCGCGCAGCCGGATCTTCTGCGTTGCTCACCAGCGTCTGCAGACTTTTGAAGAAGTCCTGCAGCGTGGTAGAGAGCGAGTTGGTGGTATCCGAGAGCACATCGTCGATTTTTGACATTTGCTGATAGCGCGTAGTCAGGCCGCTGCTCTGGGTCTGCGCGGCGCGCAGCTGGTTGGTAATGAATGCATCATACTCACGCTGGACACCGGAGACATAAACCCCGTTACCTACCCAGCCACCGCCGGTCAGCGTGCTGTTCGACGCGCCCAGCACTGTCGTCTGGCGGGTATAACCTGCCACGTTATAGCTTGAAATATTATTACTGACGGTATTGAGTGCCGACTGCGCAGCACTGAGGCCACTCATGGCACTGTTAATCAAACTGGACATGGGGGTTCCTTTTATACGTTCAGACACGAGTCCTGATGAAGGTTATCGGCAGCCTCCACCGGGACTTGAGAACTTTCAGAACAGATTTTCGATATCTGTGCTATAGGCTTTACTGACCTTCTCGCCCATCGATTTCAGCTGCTGAATCATGCTGGTGAGCTTACGCGCATAGTTCGGATCGGTGGCGTAGCCCGCGTTCTGCAGTGCCTGAGCGCCCTGCTCCGCGGTTGCCGCCTGTGTAACGGCGGTGTAACGCGGATTTCGGCTCAACAGGCCCACATAGTCGGATAAGGCTTCCAGATAGGAGCTATAGACGCGGAATTTGGCTTTAACCTTCACCGCCGCACCGTTTTCATATTCAGTGGTGGTGATCTCGGTTGTCGGCCCCTTCCAGCTCGACGTGGCCTTCACGCCGAAGATGTTAAAGCTCGGATCGCCGTTTTCTTTACGGATCTGCCGCTGACCCCAGCCGGACTCCAGCGCCGCCTGCGCGAGGATCAGGTGGTGAGGCACGCCGCTCTGTTCACTGGCAAGACGTGCCGGCAGCGAGAGCTGCGCCAGGAAGTCTTTGCTGTCGCCAGAAAGTGGCTCATCGCTGGTACTCGTGGCCTTCGGTACGGCTTTGCGCACCATCTGCGTCAGGGCCTGATTCTGATAACTGGTCACCGTTTGCAGGTCGAACTTCATCGGCACCTGCTGTGGCTTATCATCCGGCTGGATGCCCTGCGCGGCTTCGGTCTGTTTGACAATCATATCAGCCAGACCGAGTCCTTTCCCGGCGGTCATCTGCTGCGCAATCTGCTGGTCATACATGCTGGTGTAAAGACGGGTTGAATCACTGCTGAACATCCCGTCTTTCGGCAGGGTTTCACGCATGCTTTTCAGCATCATCTGTACAAACATCCCTTCCACCTGGCGGGCGACCGGGCGGATATTCGCCGCCGGGTCCTTACCTGCTTTGGTTTTCAGTTCGTTGAGCGACTGGGCATCCCAGGCAGCACCGGTCAACAGCTTGCTATCGGTCAGCATCAGATGATTTCCAGTTTGGCGCGCAGACAGCCCGCGCTTTGCATGGATTGCAGAATCGACATCAGATCCATCGGCGTCGCCCCCAGGGCATTCAGGGCCCGAACCACGCTATTGAGGTTCGCGCTGGAGCGTACGCTCTGCAGCGATCCACCGCTCTGGCGCAAATCAATCTGCGTTTGTGGCGTCACCACGGTCTGGCCACCCCCGAACGGGGTATCAGGCTGACTGACGTTGGCGGAGCGGTTGACCGTCACGGAGAGGTTACCCTGCGCCACGGCACAGCTGTCGAGCGACACTTCGCGGTTCATTACGACCGAACCGGTGCGCGAGTTGATAATCACTTTGGCATCCTGAACCGGAACATTCACTTCCATATTCTGGATATCAGCCAGCATACGGACCTGGTTGCTGCTGCCGGTAGAAGTGCGGATCTGCACGGTACGGGCATCCAGTGCCGTGGCGCTGCCGTAGCCGCGGCTACGGTTGATGGTGTCGGCAATCTGCTGCGCCATTGTGAAGTCTTCATTATTCAACTGCAGGTTAATGGTGTTACCTGCGCCAAACTGGGTCGGCAGTTCACGCTCAATGATTGCACCATTGGTGATACGCCCGCCGTTCAGCTGGTTCACCTGCACACTGCTGCCACCCGCAGACGCGCCGGCACCGCCGACAAGAATGTTCCCCTGCGCCAGCGCATAAACCTGGCTGTCGACCCCTTTCAGCGGAGTCATCAGCAGCGTGCCGCCACGCAGGCTTTTGGCGTTACCCATTGACGAGACCACGACATCAATCGTCTGCCCCTGGCGCGCGAACGCCGGGTAGGAGGCGGTGACCATGACCGCGGCCACGTTTTTCAGCTGCATGTTGGTTCCCGCCGGGACGGTAATACCGAGCTGGGAAAGCATGTTGTTCAAACTTTGAGTCGTGAATGGCGTCTGGGTGGTCTGGTCGCCCGTTCCGTCCAGACCCACCACCAGGCCATAGCCAATCAGCGAGTTTTCGCGTACGCCCTGAACGCTGGTGAGATCGCGAATACGGTCAGCCTGGGCAAACGTTGCCACCAGCGCCAGCGCCACGGCGAAGATCGATTTAAACATGGGTCACCTCGCTTACATCGGCGATAAGTTAAGGAAGAAACGCTGCAGCCAACCCATATTTTGCGCTTCATTGATGTAGCCGTTACCGACGTACTCGATGCGCGCATCCGCCACCTGGGTGGACGGAACGGTGTTGGTGCCGCTGATGGTGCGAGGATTAACCACGCCCGAGAAACGAATGAACTCAGTGCCCTGATTGATGGCGATCTGTTTTTCACCCACAACGTGTAAATTGCCGTTAACCAGCACCTGGTCAACCGTCACCGTCAGCGTGCCGCTAAAGGTATTGCTGGCATTCGCGCCACCTTTACCGTTAAAGGTATTGCCGCCAGAGGCCTCGACATCAGCACGCGCATTGCCGAACAGGCCCTGCAGATAGCGTGGAACGGTATCGAAACCGAAATTGGTTTTGCCATCGCGGCTGGCATTCGCCGACGAGCTCTTGCTCGCGCTGACGTTTTCCTGCAGCACAATGGTCAACGTATCGCCGACATTACGCGGGCGGCGATCTTCAAACAGCGGTTGATAGCCATAATTGATTGGCTGCGCGGTCTGGAAAATGGAGCCGTTCACCACTGGCGCCGGGCCAGGAACGGGTTGGGCGGTAGTCGCACCCTGCACTAAAGGTTTAGACGGGATCAAGGCACACCCGCTGAGGGTGACAGCCAGAACAGTCAGTATCGGATAACGAAACGCCGCGTTTTTTTGCATTGCCTTCATCTTCGAAAACAGGGAGCCGGCGCGGCGTTGACCGCACCGGGCTACACCTTAGAGTTGCGTCAGTTTCTGCAGCATCTGGTCGGTCGTCGACACTGCTTTACTGTTAATTTCATACGCGCGCTGGACCTGGATCATATTCACCAGCTCTTCCGCAACGTTCACGTTCGAGGTTTCCACATAACCCTGATACAACAGACCCGCACCGTTGAGGCCCGGGGTGCTTTCATTTGGCGTACCGGAGGATTGCGTTTCGGTGTAGAGGTTCTCACCAATGCTTTCCAGACCGGTGTCGTTCATGAAGGTGGTCAGGTTTAGCTGTCCAACCTGAACAGGTGCGGCCTGCCCCTGCTGCGTCACACTCACCACGCCGTCACGCCCGATAGTAATACTCAGGGCATTCGCCGGGATGGTAATCGCAGGCTGAACCTGGAAACCACCCGCCGTCACCAGCTGACCATTCTGATCGACCTGGAACGATCCGTCGCGGGTATAGGCAGAAGTACCGTCAGGCAACTGCACCTGGAAGAACCCCTGGCCTTTGATTGCCACGTCTTTGCTGTTGTTGGTCTGAGACAGGTTGCCCTGGCTATGCAGACGCTCGGTGGCTACCGGACGAACACCGGTACCAATCTGCAGACCGGATGGCAGCGTCGTTTGTTCAGAAGACTGCGCTCCCGGCTGGCGGATGGTTTGATAAAGCAAATCTTCGAAAACGGCACGCTGACGCTTGAAACCATTGGTGCTGACGTTTGCCAGGTTGTTGGCAATCACATCCATGTTGGTTTGCTGCGCGTCCAGGCCAGTTTTCGCAATCCATAAAGAACTGATCATAAGGAGTCCTGTTAACTCATAGCCAGAAGTTGGTTAGCCTTGCCCGCGTTCTCATCAACGCTGCTGATAATCTTCATCTGCATTTCAAAACGACGGGCACTGGCGATCATGTCGGTCATCGCTTCGACCGGCTTGACGTTACTGCCTTCCAGAACGCCGGACATCACGCGGATGCTCGGATCGGCCTGTAACGTGGCCCCCCGAGTGGCCTGGGTCGCCTGGGTCAGACGGAACATCCCGTCATCGCCACGCTGCACCTCTTTGCCTTCCGCCTTCACCAGCTTCAGACGCCCGACGGGCGCAACGGTATTGGCCGGATCGCCCGGATTCAATGCCGAAATGGTCCCGTCGGCCGCGATAGTCAGCTCAGACCCTTCCGGCACCGTCAGCGGACCCGCTTCACCCATTACCGGATGACCCTGAATCGTCAGCTGGCCCGTGGCACTCACCTGGATGTTACCGTTACGGGTATATCCTTCACCGCCGTCAGCGGTCTGCACCGCCAGCCAGCCGTCCTGTTGCAGGGCAACGTCCAGCGGGCGTGAGGTGTAATCCATCTGCCCTGGCGTCATATCCGCACCCGGCGTGGAGGCCGTGACCAGCGTACGCGTCGGCAGGGAGAGCCCTTCCACCGGGACCGCACGCAGCGCATTAAGCTGCGCACGAAAGCCCGGTGTAGAGGCGTTTGCCAGGTTGCTGGCAGTAACAGCCTGCTGATTGAGCGTCTGGCTTGCCGCGCCCATCGCGGTATATATTGCGTGATCCATTGCGCTTTCCTGTCAGCCGCTTAACGCAGGTTAACCAGCGTGTTGAGGATCTGATCCTGGGTTTTGATGGTCTGTGCGTTCGACTGATAGTTACGTTGCGCGACGATCATGTTCACCAGTTCTTTACTCAGATCCACGTTAGACGCTTCCAGCGCACCGTTGGTCAGCGTACCGAAGTTACCGGAGCCCGCGGTACCCAGCAGCGCCACGCCGGAAGACTGGGTGGCAGACCAGACGTTATCGCCTTCAGACTTCAGACCTTCGTTGTTGGCGAAGTTAGCCAGCACGATCTGGCCCAGGGCCTGGGTCTGTTCGTTGGAGTAGTTACCCACCACGGTGCCGTCGTCGTTGATCTGGTAGCTCACCAGATCACCCGGTTTGTAACCGTTCTGGTTGGTTGCCACGATGTTATTGGCGCCGGTGTTCTGCTGCATGGAATTGGCGAAGCTCATCGCAAACGTGGCTGGCGTTGCACCTGGAACGGTGCCGGTAGTGATATTGATGCTGCCGCCGCCGGTCAGTACGCCGCTGGTATTGAAGGTCAGCGTGGTCGCCAGGGATGGCGTGCTTCCTGCAACGCTGCCGTCCTGGGCATAGACTTTCCAGGAGTTTGCCGGAGTCGCGTCTTTAACGTAAAACAGGTTCATGTTGTGCGCATTACCCTGGCTGTCAAAGACCGTCACCGTCCCTTTTTTGTTGTAGCTGTCAGGGTTGGTCGGATCAAAGGCCGTGGTTGGCGCGGTGTCAGTAGAGTTCAGGTTGATCTGCTGGGACGCGGTGGTGGTGGATTTCGCCGCCATCAAGGTCGTTGGGATATTGATCGCCTGCGGGTTAGCGCCGGTCTGAACCGTTGGCGGGGTACCCGCAACAGGATAACCGGTTAATTGCAGACCCTGCATGTTCACCAGGTTACGGTTTTCGTCCAGTTTGAACTGACCGTTACGGCTGTAGAACACAGAGCCGTTGGAATCGACCATACGGAAGAAACCGTTCTGGCTGATGGCGACGTCCAGACCACGACCGGTGTTGGTCGTCGTACCGTCGGTAAAGTCCTGAGTGATGCCCGCAACTTTCACGCCCAGACCCACTTTGGAACCGGCAAACATATCTGCAAATGAGGCAGAACCGGATTTAAAACCATAGGTCGCGGAGTTGGCGATGTTGTTGCCAATGACATCCAGGTTGGTGGCCGCAGCATTCAGGCCGCTGACCGCTTGAGAAAAGGCCATGACTTACTCCTGATAAGTGTTAAGGCTTAGATAATCTGCCGAACTTCGTCGAGCGTGGTGGTACCTGAGGTACCTAAATCCAGTTTGTTACCGCCAGCGCCTTTAATCACGCCCTGAACCAGCGCGAACTGCAGCGGCTGCGCCACCAGTTGGGTGGTTCCGTTGCTGGCGCTGATCGCCACTTTGTAAGAACCGTTTGGTGCTTTCGTGCCGTCGGTCAGGCTGCCGTCCCAGGTAAAGGTGTGTACGCCTGCCTTCAGCTCACCAATCTCAATGGTGCGTACCACTGCCCCGCTCGCATCGCTGATCGTCGCAGTCACTTTGTCAGCCGGCTGCTGCAGCTCAACGCCAAACGGCGTGGTGGTCGTGGTTGACGTCCCCTCGGTAGTGCTGGTGCCGGCAAGGATCGTGGTCCCCGGGATCATCACCCCATGACCAATCAGATTCGCAGCCTGCAGAGACTGGCTGTTATCAATCTGACCGGAAACGGAGCCAAGGGTGGTATTGAGCTTTTCAATGCCGCTGACGGTACTGATCTGCGCCAGTTGCGTGGTCAGCTCGTTGTTCTGCATCGGATTGGTGGGATCCTGGTTCTTCAGCTGCGCCACCAGCAGCGTCAGAAAGCTGCTCTGCAGATCGGACGCGTTACTGCCCGTCAGGGCGTTGGAACCCGTCGAACTTTTGGCGCCATTAACACCTGAGTTCGTGGGATCATTCACATTTACGGCGATGGACATGCATGTCTCCTTTACTGGCCGAGAGTGAGTGTTTTGAGCATCATGCTCTTCACGGTATTAAGCACTTCGACGTTTGCCTGGTAACTGCGTGACGCCGACATGGAGTTCACCATCTCACCCACCACATCCACGTTAGGCATTTTTACGTAACCGTTCGCATCCGCCAGCGGGTTGCCAGGCTCATACACCAGCTTGTCCGGTGCCTGGCTCTCAACCACATCAGAGACTTTCACACCGCCGGTGGCCGCGCCTGGCGCCGCATCGACCTGAAAGACGACCTGTTTCGCACGATAAGGCTGACCGTCTGGTCCGGTCACGCTGTCGGCGTTCGCCAGGTTACTGGCGGCTACGTTCAGACGTTTGGACTGCGCGGTAAGCGCCGAGCCGGCGATATCAAAAATATTCAGCAAGGCCATTTATCAGTTGCCCCCCTGCAGGACGTTCATCATGCCTTTGATTTGTCCGCCGAGAACGGTCAGGCCTGTCTGGTATTTCAGGCTGTTATCGGCAAACTGTGTACGCTCCCGGTCCATGTCCACGGTGTTACCGTCGAGTGAAGGCTGGTCGGGAATGCGATAAAGCAAATCGGTCGTTGGTGCGGTCATCGTCTGAGCGGGAATATGGCGTGAGGAGGTCAGCGCGAGCGCGACACCGCTCCCTTCTGCGCGTCCACGCTCCATCACTTTTTTAAGCTCACTGGAAAAATCAATATCGCGCGCCTGAAACCCTGGCGTATCGGCGTTAGCGATATTGGCGGCTAAAATTTCCTGCCGCTGGGCACGTAAATTGAGCGCTTCCTGCTGAAAACGTAACGCGGCGTCGAGTTTATCGAGCATGTCTCCTCCGCTGATGGCAAAATTTCAGTTCACAGCTTAAATCTCAACCCATCCGCCTTATCGACGGAATAAGCGCAAAATGCGTCGCTATTTATTGCGTTGATGAAAAACCACTGCAGGTAGAATTCACTCAATTCTGGAAACGGTGGAACTTGCGATGCAAACGTTAAAACGTGGCCTGATGGCAACTTTCTTGCTTTTTAGCCCCCTGGTGCAGGCGGATGGTTTACAGGATCAGCTAAACACCTTTTTTGCCCAGAAGCTGGCGGGCTTTAGCGATGAAGTTGTCGTCACGGTACGCACGCCACCGAATCTGTATCCCTCCTGTGAGCAGCCGTCATTTACCGTGACCGGCACCACCAGACTGTGGGGGAACGTGAACGTGCTGGCACGCTGCGCCAACGAAAAACGGTATTTACAGGTTGCAGTCCAGGCGACAGGCAATTATGTTGTCGCCGCTGTCCCCATTGCCCGGGGTACCGCACTGCAGGCCAACAGCGTGACGTTGAAACGCGGCCGTCTGGATCAGCTGCCGCCACGGACAATGCTTGAAATTAACCAGGCGCAGGACGCCGTCAGCCTGCGTGATGTCGCACCGGGCCAGCCGATACAGCTGTCGATGCTGCGCCAGGCGTGGCGCGTCAAGGCGGGTCAGCAGGTGATGGTGGTGGCCAATGGAGATGGCTTCAGTATCAACAGTGAAGGGAAAGCGTTAAACAATGCCGCGGTGGCGCAAAATGCCCGCGTCAGAATGTCTTCAGGGCAGGTGGTTAGCGGAACCGTCGATTCTGATGGGAATATTCTGATTAACCTATAATCTTTTTAAAGATTTCGCTGCAGCTGCCGATAAATATTCAACTAATGATGATGTCAGGCGCCCACGCCGCGAACCCTCGATGAGGACAACACTATGAGCATTGATCGTACATCAGCCCTGAAGCCGGTAAGCGCTGTACAACCTCGCGAAACGAATGACGCTACGCCGCAGAAAACGCGTCTGGAAAAACCGTCAACGTCTAACAGCACCAGCGTAACCCTGAGCGATGCCCAGGCAAAACTGATGCAGCCAGGCGGCAACGATATCAACATGGAACGCGTTGAAGCGCTGAAAACGGCTATTCGTAACGGCGAGCTGAAAATGGACACCAGCAAAATTGCTGACGCCCTGATTCAGGAAGCGCAGAGTTTCTTACAGAGTAACTAACCGTATGAGTCGACTGTCAGAAATACTGGATCAAATGACGGTTGTCCTGAACGACCTGAAAACGGTAATGGACGCTGAGCAACAGCACCTCTCTTCCGGTCACATCAACGGCAGCGCGTTGCAGCGTATTACTGAAGACAAAAGCTCGCTTCTGGCGACGCTGGATTACCTTGAGCAGCAACGTCGCGCTGAGCAGGATCCTAAGCGCAGTGCTAACGACGATATCGTTGAGCGCTGGCAGACTATTACAGAAAAAACCCAGCACCTTCGCGATCTCAACCAGCATAACGGCTGGCTGCTTGAAGGTCAGATAGAGCGTAATCAGCAAGCGCTTGAGGTGTTAAAACCGCATAAAGAAACCGGGCTGTACGGTGCGGATGGTCAGACAGCGACGGCACGTATAACGGGCGGGAAAAAGATTTCGATTTGAAGCATAAGCGACAAATCAAGCAGTGGGGAGCACCATAAGGTGAACTCCCCTTTTGGTGTTTATGCCGTACGGCGGGCAAACTCTTTCACTTTGAAGCCCAACACGGCGAGTGTGGCAAAGTAAGCCACAACCCCAACACCCACCACGGCCATCAGTCGCAGCAGACGATAAGGCATGGTGCCGAGCGACCACTCTGGCATCACGTGCATCATGCCGAGCAACGCCGCTGCCATCACCAGCACCGCGATAACCAGTCGCACAAGGAAACTCGCCCAGCCCGGCTGCGGCGTGAAGATATCCTGCTTACGCAGCTGCCAGTACAACAGCCCGGCATTCAGACAGGCCGCCAGACCAATAGACAGAGCCAGACCCGCGTGCTTCAGCGGGCCAATAAACGCCAGGTTCATCAACTGGGTCATCACCAGCGTCACCAGGGCAATCTTCACCGGCGTTTTAATGTTCTGACGGGAGTAGAACCCTGGTGCCAGCACTTTAACAACAATCAGACCCATCAATCCCACCGAGTACGCCACCAGCGCCTGCTGAGTCATGGACGCATCATGGGCTGAAAATTTACCGTACTGGAACAGCGAGACGGTCAGCGGTTTCGCGAGGATCCCCAGCGCCACCGCGCTTGGCAGTGCCAGCAGGAAACAGAGGCGTAAGCCCCAGTCCATCAGGCGGCAATACTCATCATGGTTGCCGCTGGCAAAGCTTTTCGAGAGCGACGGCAGCAGAATCGTCCCCAGCGCGACGCCCAGTACGCCAGAAGGAAACTCCATCAGACGGTCAGCGTAGTACATCCAGGAGACCGAACCGGACACCAGGAAAGAGGCAAAGATGGTATTGATGATAAGTGAGATCTGGCTGACAGAAACCCCGAGGATTGCAGGTCCCATCTGCTTCATGACGCGCATTGCGCCGGCATCACGGAAATTAATGCGCGGCAGAACCAGCATGCCAATTTTCTTCAGATGCGGCAGCTGATATGCCAGCTGCAGGACGCCGCCCACGGTCACCGCCCAGGCCAGCGCCAGTACCGGCGGGTTGAAATGCGGTGCGGCAAACAGGGCAAAGCCGATCATGCTGACATTCAAAAACGTCGGCGCAAACGCCGGAACGGAGAAGCGGTTCCAGGTATTGAGGATTGCCCCCACCAGCGAGGCCAGCGAGATCAGCAGGATATAAGGAAAGGTAATGCGCAGCAGCTGGGTGGTGAGCGCAAATTTATCGGCGGTGTCGGCAAACCCCGGCGCGGTCACCATAATCACCCAGGGCGCAGCCAGCATCCCCAGGACTGTCACTATAGCCAGCGCCAGCGTCAGCAGCCCGGAGACGTAGGCGACAAACACCCGCGTAGCATCTTCGCCCTGCTTGCTTTTATATTCCGCCAGAATTGGAACGAAAGCCTGCGAGAAAGCCCCCTCAGCAAAAATACGGCGCAATAAATTCGGCAGTTTGAACGCGACGAAAAAGGCGTCCGTTGCCATCCCAGCACCAAAAACCCTTGCCACAATGGCATCGCGCGCAAAACCCAGAACGCGAGAAAACATGGTCATCGAGCTGACGGCTGCCAGCGATTTTAATAAGTTCATTAATGTGAATTTCCACAACCATACGGCAAAACGCCTGCAGAGCAGGCGTAATGAATGCCCGACGGCGTTGCGCTTGCGCAGGCCTTCGGATTTGCAGGCCGGGTAAGCGAAAAGCCTCCCGGCGAAACCAACAATCGGCGCTTAGTCTACCCGGATTTAAGGGAATTACTATCGGCAGATGTTACAGAGGGTTATTCACTCATGGCCTCTCGCCAGAGCCGTTCCACGATGCGTTGCGCCATGATGGCCTGTTCACCGGCGGTTTCCGGAACCGTCTGATTTTGCACGCAGCTAATGAAGTGACGGGCGCATCCCGCGAAGCCGCGTTGCTCCAGAGTGCTCTGCCAGCCCGGCGCCGGAAGCGTGACCACACCGTTGCCCTTCTCTTCTCGCCACTCCCGCATGTCAGTGATGTCATACAGCGCACCGTCAGTGACGGCCTGGACAAACTCCCGCTGACTGCCCGCACGACGATGCATGCTGGTGGTCACCTGCAGATGTTCCAGCGCAAAGTGGTGCTCGGCGTAGACCATCTCGCCCAGATCGTTGGTCATCAGGGTCCCGCTTTTCAACTGAGCCTGCCCGTTCGTCAGCCAGAGCGCCGTGTCCACCACGTGCAGATAATCATCGAGAAGCGTAAAGCGCAGATCGTTTGGCCCGACGCTGTCGGTACGGTGTTTATCCATCCTCAGAGAGGCCAGCGCGCCCGGCTGTGCCTTCAGCTGCTGATAAAGCGGAGCGAAGCGGCGGTTAAAGCCCACCATCAGCGTCAGGTTCTTGCGTGCCGCCAGCTCTATCAGTCGCTCGGCATCCTGAACGTTCTCCGCCAGGGGCTTATCCACACAGACGTGAACACCGGCATTCAGCAGTTCGCTGACCACCTGATAGTGCGTTGCCGTTGAGGTATGCACAAATACCGCATCGCACTCGCGGGCAAGATCAGACAGCGAAGCAGCGTATGGTATCCGCCAGGTTGCGCAGATGCGTTCAGCCTTCTCGCGGGTAGGTGACCACGCGCCCTGAAGCGTCCAGTCCGTTGCCGCGCCTAATACCGGTAACCAGGCTTTTTGTGCAATACCGCCAAGCCCCACCACGCCTACACGTAATTTTTTCACTGTTAATCTCCCAAATGTGCCAGCAGTGCGTCCAGGCGCTGTTTCAGCCCAGCGACCTCCTCTTCCAGCGCGTCCACGCGCGCCGTCAGGCTGCCGCTGACAACAGTGGACTCTTGTTCCGTTGCCAGCGTCGCGGTATCCACCTCGCCACTGAAGAGATGCATATAGCGGCTCTCACGCTTGCCCGGTTCGCGTGCCAGACGCACCACGTAAGGGCCATCCTCGCGGGTTGCAAGCCCTTCCAGGGTTTGTTCCACTTCCTGCATATCCGCAAACTGATGCATACGGGAAGCCCGTGTGCGCAGCTCGCCGGGAGTCTGTGCCCCGCGCAGTAAAAGGGTCGTGATCACCGCCACTTCCGCGGCGCTCAACTTCAGGTCGCCGAATTCGGAATTACAAAAACGTTGTTCGTACTTGGTGACGCGGTTTCCGAAGCCGCTGACGGTGCGCAGATAATGGCGTTTCACCAGTTCATCCAGCACATCCTGAACGTCATGCTCGCTGAGGTTCATTACCGGCTCGCGGTTGGTCTTTTGGTTGCAGGCCATCATGACGGCGTTGACAGAGAGCGGATATTGCTCCGGCGTCGTGACCTGTTTTTCCAGCAGGCATCCGACGACGCGCGCTTCTGCACCGCTTAACTGATATTTCATCTCTTCTCCTTAGCGACCCGCTGTCCAGTCCCGGGTGGTTAATGCCGTGAGGACATGGTCGCGCCATTCTCCATCTATCAGCAGATAGTCTTTGGCGTAACCCTCTTTCTCAAACCCTAAACGCGCCAGCAAATTACCGCTGCGCTGATTATGCGGCATATAGTTCGCCATAATACGATGGATATGTTGCGTGCGTTGCATATAACGGATCGCCACCGTTAATGCTTCATACATCAGCCCCTGCCCCTGCCATTTCTGACCGATGGAGTAGCCGAGGTAGCAGGCGTGAAACGATCCGCGCACGACGTTTGAAAAGTTGGCGATGCCGATGATCTCTTTTTCTTCGGGATCCAGCAGCGCAAAATAAAACGCACTTCCCTGCTTATGAAATTCCGCAATCATACTGAGGCGCGCCTGCCAGCCGGATGGGTAACAATGGCTCTCATCCCGAACGGGTTCCCAGGGTTTTAAAAACTGGCGATTCTCGGCGTAATAATCCGCCAGACGCCAGGCATCACGCTCATGCACCAGACGAACGACCAGCCTGTCCGTTGTCAGACGCACTTTTGGCACATTACTGCGATAGCCAAACATCGATACCACTCCTTCCCGTCACTTCTGCTGACCCATTAGCTTTACTATACCTGTGCCTGCGCCGTCTGTGAAAACAGTGACATACCATTTTGACCTCTTTTCACATTTTTCGATGAGAACTCTCTATCAAAGCGCTCTTTTGATAAAAAAATATTGTCACGCCCAGGGGTGGGAAAACGCGCAGTAACCCCGCAGAATGTTAGCGTGCTCACCATCCTGTTTTCCCTGGAGGGAAAATGTCCCGCGTATCACAGGCGAGGAGCCTGGGTAAATATTTCCTGCTAGTCGATAACATGCTGGTCGTGCTCGGCTTTTTTGTCGTGTTTCCTCTTATCTCGATCCGCTTTGTCGATCAGATGGGCTGGGCGGCGCTGATGGTTGGCATCGCGTTGGGGTTACGCCAGTTTGTCCAGCAAGGCCTTGGGGTGTTTGGCGGCGCCATTGCTGACCGCTTCGGCGCGAAACCGATGATTGTGACCGGTATGCTGCTTCGTGCGGCAGGCTTTGCCACGATGGCGGTTGCCCATGAGCCCTGGCTTCTGTGGTTCTCCTGCTTTCTCTCCGGGATCGGCGGAACCCTGTTTGACCCGCCGCGTACCGCGCTGGTGGTGAAGTTAATTCGCCCGCAGCACCGCGGACGTTTCTTCTCGATTTTGATGATGCAGGACAGCGCGGGCGCGGTAATTGGCGCGCTTCTGGGGAGCTGGTTGCTGCAGTACGATTTCCGTCTGGTCTGCGCGGCTGGCGCGGTGCTCTTTATTCTGTGCGCCCTCTTTAATGGCCTGTATCTGCCCGCATGGAAATTGTCGACGGTGAAAGCGCCGGTACGCGAAGGGCTGGGCCGCGTCCTGCACGACAAACGTTTTGTCACCTACGTATTGACCCTGACGGGTTACTACATGCTTGCCGTGCAGGTGATGCTGATGCTGCCTATCATGGTCAATGATATTGCGGGAACCCCGGCCGCCGTGAAATGGATGTACGCCATCGAAGCCGCGCTTTCGCTGACGCTGCTCTATCCGATTGCCCGCTGGAGCGAACGGCGTTTTCGCCTGGAGCATCGTCTGATGGCCGGACTGTTTTTAATGACGCTGAGCATGATGCCCATCGGTCTGGTGAATTCTCTCCAGCAGCTGTTTACGCTGATTTGCACCTTCTATATCGGCTCTATCATCGCCGAGCCGGCTCGTGAGACGCTGAGCGCCTCGCTTGCAGATGCACGTGCCCGCGGCAGCTATATGGGGTTCAGCCGACTCGGTCTGGCCTTTGGTGGGGCTTTGGGTTACGCCGGCGGCGGCTGGCTGTTTGATGCAGGCAAAGCGCTGAATCAACCGGAACTGCCGTGGATGATGCTCGGCGCGGTGGGCTTTATGACGCTGCTGGCCCTCTGGTGGCAGTTCAGCCAGAAGCGCAGCGCAAGCGGCATGCTCGAACCGGGCGCGTAGCCCTTCCCTCTGGCGGGAGGTCGCTCCCGCCTCACTTCTCAGTTTTTTCTGCTGGTTTCTGCCATTTCACACTGACATACTGACGTAACAGGACAGAAGCGCCGATTTTTCGTTGAGGAACACTATGAAGAAAATTGTCATTGCCGCTGCATTCATTGTCAGCGGTCTGCTGGTGGGCTGTAACCAGATTACGCAATACACCGTCAGTGAACAGGAAATTAATCAGGCGCTGGAAAAACATAACAACTTTTCAAAAGACATCGGCGTGCCCGGGCTTGCCGATGCGCATATCGTCCTCAGCAACCTGACCAGCCAGATAGGACGTGAAGAGCCAAACAAAGTGACGCTGAACGGGGATGCAAACCTCGATATGACCTCCCTCTTCGGCAACCAGAAAGCCAATATCAAGCTAAAGCTGAAAGCGCTGCCGGTCTTTAACAAAGAGAAAGGGGCTATTTACCTGCAGGAGATGGAAGTCGTCGATGCGGAAGTCACGCCGGACAAGATGAAATCTGTGCTGCAAACCCTGATGCCTTATCTGAATCAGTCGCTGCGTAACTATTTTAATCAGCAGCCAGCCTATGTCTTAAGTGAAGACAAGAGCAAGGGTGAAGCGCTTGCGAAAAAGTATGCTAAAGGGATAGAGGTGAAACCGGGAGAAATCATTATTCCCTTCACTGATTAACCCGTAGGGCGCCGAGGCGCCCTTTTTTTTACGGAAAAGTGTGCAAACGAAAACGTTTCCGCTTATGATTTGTGTCCGGCAAAAACAGCCATCCGAATGACTGATTCCTGACAAGCCGGAGCTTCCATGACTGCACAACCCCAGGTTCTTAAAATCCGCCGCCCTGACGACTGGCATATCCATCTGCGCGATGGCGATATGCTCAAAACCGTCGTGCCTTATACCAGCGAAATTTATGGCCGCGCGATTGTCATGCCTAACCTGGTGCCACCAGTCACCACCGTCGATGCCGCAATGGCGTATCGCCAGCGCATTCTGGATGCCGTCCCGGCGGGCCATGATTTCACCCCGCTGATGACCTGCTACCTGACCGATTCCCTGGATCCAAACGAAGTGGAGCGCGGGTTTAACGAAGGCGTATTCACCGCTGCGAAACTTTATCCGGCCAATGCCACCACCAACTCCAGCCACGGCGTTACCAGCATTGATGCCATCATGCCGGTACTGGAGCGTATGCAGAAAGTGGGTATGCCGCTGCTGGTTCACGGTGAAGTCACGCATGCCGAGATCGACATCTTTGACCGTGAAGCCCGTTTTATCGACACCGTGATGGAGCCCCTGCGTCAGCGCCTTCCCGCACTCAAAGTGGTCTTCGAGCATATCACCACCAAAGATGCCGCTGAGTATGTCCGCGACGGTAACGAGCTTATCGCCGCCACCATCACGCCACAGCATTTGATGTTTAACCGTAACCACATGCTGGTTGGCGGTGTACGTCCACATCTGTACTGCCTGCCGATCCTCAAGCGTAACATTCACCAGCAGGCGCTGCGCGAACTGGTTGCCAGCGGCTTCTCCCGCGCGTTTCTGGGCACGGATTCCGCACCTCATGCGCGTCATCGCAAAGAAGCAAGCTGCGGCTGTGCGGGCTGCTTTAATGCCCCAACCGCTCTCGCCAGCTATGCAACCGTGTTTGAAGAGATGAATGCCCTGCCGCATTTCGAGGCGTTCTGCTCACTCAATGGCCCCCGTTTTTATGGGTTGCCGGTCAATGAGACCTTCATTGAGCTGGAACGTAAAGAGAGCCAGGTTGAGGAAGCCATTCCACTGACCGATGACACGCTGATCCCATTCCTGGCAGGTGAAACCGTTCGCTGGACGGTAAAACGCTAAAAAATCAGTGCCCCTTGTTGTCAAACCGATAATATACCTGTATAAATAAACAGTATATTACACAGGGGGCATTTATGCGTATTGAAGTCACCATAGCCAAAACTACCGTTCTGCCTGCCGGCGCGCTTGATGCGCTTGCAGGCGAATTATCCCGTCGTATTAACAACACCTTTCCCGAAAACGACGGTGCCGTAACGGTGCGTTACGCGGCCGCAAACAACCTCTCCGTCATTGGCGGCGCGAAAGAAGATAAAGCGCGTATCACCGAAATCCTGCAGGAAACGTGGGAAAGCGCCGACGACTGGTTCATCACAGATTAACACTGCTCCCTCATTGTGTTTTTTTGCCGGGTCGCCCCGGCTTTTTTTCGCCTGAAAATCCAGAAAGTTCAAATTAATTCGGCAACTTCTTTAAAAATCGTGAACAACATGGTGTTTTATTGTTCGAACAATCCTAAAAAGCAGAAAAATGTGTTGCTAGCTGTTTATTTTTCCCTTAGGAACCCTTATTACTTGTATACTGAAGTTGCTTCAGAAAAACATGCATTGAACCTCGAAGTCGTTGTCTTCTAACACGCATTATGGGGGTTATAATGGAAAAGAATAGCGAAGTCATCCAGACCCACCCACTCGTTGGCTGGGATATCAGTACCGTAGACAGCTACGATGCACTGATGCTGCGTTTGCACTACCAGACCCCAAATCAGCTGAACCGTGAAGAAGCGGAAGTTGGACAGACGCTGTGGCTTACGACAGACGTCGCCCGTCAGTTTATTTCTATTTTGGAAGCAGGCATCGCAAAAATAGAATCTGGCGACTACCAGGAAAATGAGTATAAACGGCATTAGCGTTTAGCCCACTTTTCACTCTACAGGCACCCTCGGGGTGCCTTATTTATTTCTCCCTTGTATAAGCCCCCGATGTTAATTACTCTGCTAACAAAGCGTTAGTTTAAGAGATGCCCATGAAATATGATCTGATTATTATTGGTAGCGGCTCCGTTGGTTCTGCCGCCGGATATTATGCCACCCAGGCTGGCCTCAAGGTTCTGATGATAGATGCCCATCTTCCCCCTCATTCAGAGGGAAGTCATCATGGCGATACTCGCCTCATTCGTCACGCCTATGGTGAAGGCGAGCGCTATGTCCCGCTGGTACTTCGCGCGCAAGCGCTCTGGGACGAACTGGCTAAACAGACTGAGGAACGCATTTTCGAACGCACGGGTATCATTAACCTTGGTCCGGCCCGCTCTGATTTTCTCGCCAGCGTCGAACGCAGCGCGAAGACATTCAACCTGGACGTTGAGAAGCTCGACGCGGCGGGGATCATGTCACGCTGGCCGGAAATCACCGTCCCGGACGATTATGTTGGTCTCTTTGAAGCCCATTCTGGGGTGTTGCATTGCGAAACAGCAATAAAAACCTGGATAGCGCTGGCCGCGAAAGCAGGCTGCGCCCAGCTTTTCAATTGCCCGGTCGAGGCCATTAAACATGACGCTGACGGCGTCACGGTGACAACCCTGGACGGAGAGTACACGGCCTCCCGATTGCTCATCAGTGCGGGTACCTGGGTAACCCGTCTGCTGCCAGACCTGCCCGTACAGCCGGTGCGCAAGGTCTTCTCCTGGTTCCAGTCTGATGGCCGTTACAGTACGCAGAATAAATTCCCGGCGTTCACCGGCGAGTTACCCAACGGCGATCAGTTCTACGGCTTCCCTTCGGATAAAGACGCGCTCAAAATCGGGAAACACAATGGGGGACAAATCATCTCCTCTCCTGAAGAACGCAAACCGTTTGGCGCCTGCCCACAGGATGGCTCTGAAGCCTTCTCGTTCCTGCGAAATATTCTGCCGGGCGTCGGTGGCTTACTCTATGGCGCGGCATGCACCTACGACAACACGCCGGACGAAGACTTTATTATCGATACGCTCCCCGGGCATGAGAATACATTGCTCATCACCGGTCTGAGCGGTCACGGCTTTAAGTTCGCGTCGGTGCTGGGTGAAATTGCCGCGCAGTTTGCCCAGGGTATTACACCGCAGTTTGATCTGACGCCCTTCTCTCTTTCACGTTTTAAGGGATAATCCACCACGGGCTTCGGACGTTCCGGAGCCCGTCTTTTTGTTACGGTTTGCGGGGCGCTATGCGCAAAGTTGTGGGTTTTCTCATCAATAATATTCGTGAGCATTTGATGCTCTATATCTTATTGTGGGCGCTGCTGGCCATCATTGATTTTATTTACATTGTATTTTACTGAAAGCCCGCCTGACATTTATTGACATTACTTTATATTTACTTAAGTTAGAACAATTCCTCAATTAGCCCTTTGTTAAGTCTTGCACGAAGACATTGAATTACCTTTGCGGATCATTTTCAAAACCGCTGAAATAAATAAAATAAAAATCAATATCGACTTATTTCAGTTGCAATATCATTCCTTCCCGTTCATTTTTACTGCTCTGTTTATTTGATAATGGTAATCCTGATGCAATTGCGTAACACCTCCCGGCGCTATGGAATAATATCCATAAGCTTGCACTGGATATTTGCTATTGCGGTCTATGCCATGTTCGGACTTGGCCTCTGGATGGTGACGCTCAGCTATTACGATGGCTGGTATCACCAGGCCCCGGAGCTGCATAAGAGCATCGGCGTGCTGCTGATGATGGGGCTGGTTATTCGCGTGATCTGGCGACACATTTCACCCCCGCCTGCCGCGCCAAAGACCCACAGTAAATTTACCCGTATCAGCGCTGTTGCCGCGCATATTACGCTTTATGCGCTGCTCTTCGCTCTTCTGATCAGCGGCTATCTCATCTCGACAGCAGAGGGTAAGCCAATAAGCGTTTTTGGCATTTTTGATGTCCCGGCAACGCTTGCCGATGCGGGATCACAGGCCGATATTGCCGGGGTGATTCACCTCTGGCTGGCATGGAGCGTGGTTATCCTGTCCGTGCTGCACGGGCTTGCCGCCCTTAAACATCATTTCATCGATAAAGACGATACGCTAAAGCGCATGCTTGGCCGCTCGTCAGTTGACTCTGGAGCTTAAAATGAAAAAACACCTGCTGGGTATCGCACTGGGTTCTCTGTTATTTACCACCGGCTCAGCCGTTGCTGCTGACTATAAAATTGATAAAGAGGGCCAACATGCTTTCGTCAATTTCCGTATTCAGCATCTCGGGTATAGCTGGCTGTATGGCACCTTTAATGATTTTGACGGCACATTCAGCTTTGACGAAAAAAATCCTGCCGCCGATAAAGTCAACGTGACCATTAATACCAACAGCGTTGACACCAATCATGCAGAACGCGATAAACATTTGCGCAGTGCGGAATTCCTGAACGTGTCTAAATTCCCGCAGGCCACCTTCACCTCCACGGAAGTGAAAAAAGATGGCGATAAGCTGGATATTACCGGCAACCTGACGCTCAACGGCGTGACAAAACCGGTTACGCTGAATGCAAAATTAATGGGCCAGGGTGACGATCCGTGGGGGGGGAAACGTGCCGGATTTGAAGCCGCAGGTAAAATTCACCTGAAAGACTTTAATATTACTACCGATTTGGGCCCGGCTTCTCAGGATGTCGAACTGATTATTTCCGTTGAAGGCGTTCAGCAGAAGTCTTAATAACGACGCCCGGCAGGCTTTCACACTGCCGGGCATCAGCCTTATTCAGGGTCGGGAATACCCAGTTTGGTGTTCAGACGGCCACGGGATTTATTAAAAATCTTGTTACCGTTTTCCCGTCCTGCACGACGACGGCGCTGTTCCTCTTCCGGCAGCATACTCTCTTCACTGCACAGTTCGCTGCAGCATCCGTTAAATTTCTCGGCACAGGCCGGACACTGAATAAACAGCAAATGACATCCGTCATTTTTGCAGTTGGTATGGGTATCACACGGCGTACCGCACTGGTGACAGTGGGCAATCACATCCTCTGAAATACGCTCGCCCATTCGTTCGTCAAAGACAAAGTTCTTACCGATAAAACGCACCGGTAAACCCTGCTCACGGGCACGGCGGGCGTACTCTATAATGCCGCCTTCAATGTGCCAGACCTTATTAAACCCGTTGTGCTTCATCCAGGCGCTGGCCTTCTCACAGCGGATCCCGCCGGTGCAGTACATCACGATCTTTTTATCTTTATGTTCCTGCATCATCTCAACCGCTTTTGGCAGTTGCTCGCGGAAGGTATCAGCCGGAATTTCCATCGCGTTTTCGAAATGCCCCACTTCGTACTCATAATGGTTACGCATATCGATGAACACCGCATCCGGATCGTCCAGCATCGCATTCACTTCCGCCGCTTTCAGGTATTCCCCGACATCAGCGGCGTTAAACGCCGGATCGTCAATACCGTCCGCGACAATGCGTTCACGCACTTTCATGCGCAGTACCCAGAATGATTTACCGTCATCATCCAGGGCAATGTTCAGGCGTACACCGTTGAGAGCCGGATCGAACCCGTAAAGCAGGTCGCGGAAGGCGTTTACTTTGCTTTCCGGTACGCTGATCTGGGCATTGATGCCTTCACGGGCAAGATAGACGCGACCGAAAACATTCAGCGTCGTGAAGGCCTGATAAAGCGCATCGCGGGTCGCTTGTGGATCGTTGATGGTGAAGTATTTGTAGAATGAGATTGTCGTGCGCGGTTCGGTTTCAGCCAACATACGCGCCTTTAACATCTCATTCGAAACGCGGTTGTGTAACACTGGCATGGTGTACAAGTCCTGCAATCGTTAGAGAGAATGAAAAATCGGTCGGCATCATATAGCAAACAATGACAATTTACATCCACACAATTTACGCTACATTTCACACACCCTAGTTAGTCAGACTTAACAATTGCTGCATTCGTACACGTTTCGAAGACAGACATTTTGGCTACGCCTCAAAAAATGAGACAATAGCTAAACAGGACGTTAGAACACAGGAAAGACATGACCCAGTTACCGAAATTTACTGTCGCCCTTTTGCATCCCCGCTATTGGTTGACCTGGCTTGGCATTGGTTTTTTATGGCTGATGGTCCAACTCCCTTACCCTGTGATTTTCCGTGTGGGCAAATGTGTGGGCCGTATTGGTCAAAAATTCATGAAACGCCGCGCCAGGATTGCCTACCGCAACCTTGAGCTGTGCTTCCCGCAGATGAGCGAGGCGGAACGTCATGAGATGGTTACCAGGAATTTCGAATCCGTTGGCATGGGGCTGATGGAAACCGGTATGGCATGGTTCTGGCCAGACAAACGGATGGCCCGCTGGAGTGAAGTCACCGGGACGGGTATGGAGCCTGTGCATACGCTTCAGGCCAATAAGACAGGCGTACTGCTCATTGGCGTGCATTTTCTGACGCTGGAGATCGGTGCGCGTATGTTTGGCATGCAGGCACCCGGTATTGGTGTTTATCGCCCTAACGATAACCCGGTGATCGATTTAATCCAGACCAACGGCCGTATGCGCTCCAACAAAAGTATGATCGACCGTAAAGACCTGAAGGGGATGATCCGCGCGCTGAAATCAGGTGAAGTGATCTGGTATGCCCCTGACCACGATTATGGCCCACAATCCAGCGTATTTGTCCCGTTCTTCGCCGTTGAAGAGGCGGCCACAACCACCGGTACCTGGATGCTGGCGAAAATGTCCAAAGCCGCGATCGTCCCGTTTGTCCCGCGTCGCAAGCCGGATGGCTCAGGCTACGAGTTAATGATGCTCGAGCCGGAACTCGCGCCGCCGCTGGACGATGCGGAAACGACCGCTCGCTGGATGAACAGAGTGGTTGAGAAATGCATCATGCTCGCGCCGGAGCAGTATATGTGGCTCCATCGTCGCTTCAAAACGCGGCCAGAGGGTATGCCGTCGCGCTATTAATTTTCCGTGCGGCCATCAGGGCCGCACGCTCATTTAGCTTTAAAAGCGCCTCCGCATTGCAGCGATCATAACCCAGGCGCATACTTAGCAGGCTTATTACTTCAGGCCTATGGTGCTCTGCACCTCATTATGCGGATTGTTATGTCACCCTCAGATGCCCCCATAAACTGGAAGCGTAACCTCACGGTTGCGTGGCTTGGCTGTTTTCTCACCGGTGCGGCGTTTAGCCTGGTGATGCCCTTCCTGCCGCTTTACGTTGAACAACTTGGCGTCACCGGTCACAGTGCGCTCAATATGTGGTCTGGCCTGGTCTTCAGTATCACCTTTCTCTTTTCCGCGATTGCTTCGCCCTTCTGGGGTGGCCTTGCCGATCGCAAAGGACGAAAGATCATGCTGCTGCGTTCAGCACTGGGGATGGCCATCATCATGGCGCTGATGGGCCTTGCGCAGAACGTCTGGCAATTTCTGATTTTGCGCGCGTTACTGGGTCTGCTGGGGGGCTTTATTCCTAACGCAAATGCGCTCATTGCCACCCAAATTCCGCGACACAAAAGCGGCTGGGCGCTCGGAACGCTCTCCACCGGTGGCGTGAGCGGCGCATTGCTGGGACCGCTGGCAGGCGGACTGCTGGCGGATAACTACGGCCTGCGTCCGGTCTTTTTCATTACTGCCAGCGTCCTTTTTCTCTGCTTTATCGTCACGCTGCTCTGTATTCGTGAACGTTTCACCCCGGTCACTCGAAAAGAGATGCTCCACGCACGGGATGTGCTGACCTCGCTTAAAAACCCCAGGCTGGTGCTAAGCCTGTTCGTAACGACCCTGATTATTCAGGTAGCAACCGGGTCGATTGCCCCTATTCTGACGCTCTACGTTCGCGATCTGGCCGGTGACGTCAGTAATATTGCGTTTATCAGCGGGCTTATCGCGTCGGTGCCCGGCGTGGCAGCGCTGCTCAGCGCCCCGAGGCTGGGAAAACTGGGGGACCGCGTGGGCCCGGAAAAAATCCTGATATGCGCCCTGGTGATTTCCGTTCTGCTCCTCATTCCGATGTCGATGGTACAAGCGCCGTGGCAACTTGGCTTGCTGCGTTTCTTACTGGGAGCGGCAGACGGCGCGTTACTGCCCGCGGTTCAGACCCTGCTGGTTTACAACTCAACGAACCAGATAGCCGGCCGCATTTTTAGCTATAACCAGTCATTTCGCGATATCGGCAACGTCACCGGACCGCTTGTCGGAGCCGGAATTTCCGCCAGTTTTGGTTTCCGCGCCGTGTTTATCGTCACCGCGGGCGTGGTGCTGTTTAATGCGATTTATTCGTGGTTCAGTTTATCGAGGGCTTTACGACCGGTCGTTAATAAGACGAACGCGTGACAGCTTATTTTTGCATTCATACTTGCAGAACCCGATATTCAGCTATTCTTTCCCTGAAACCTTCAGGAAAACAGGGAGACACCAATGACCATGTACGCCACACTGGAAGAAGCTATTGATGCCGCTCGTGAAGAGTTCCTCGCCGATAATCCCGGCGTTGAGGAAGAAAATGCTGACGTGCAACAACTTAATATCCAGAAATACGTTCTGCAGGACGGGGATATTATGTGGCAGGCCGAATTCTTTGCTGATGATGGCGAGGAAGGAGAATGTTTGCCGGTCCTGAGCGGAGAAGGTGCGCAGGCCGTCTTTGATGGCGACTATGACGAAATCGAACTACGGCAGGAATGGCTTGAAGAAAACACCCTGCACGAGTGGGATGAGGGCGAATTTCAGCTCGAGCCGCCGCTGGATACGGAAGAAGGACAGACCGCAGCCGATGAGTGGGATGAGCGTTAATTTCCCCTATTCATAAGGGCCGTGCTGAGCGTCGATCGGCAGCAATAGCGTATCGAATACCAGTGAAAACGGTAAATCGAGCACGGTGAGATAGCGCCACGCTGAGTCACGTACATCCCATTTTACCCCGGGGTAGTACTGATTACCGTGGCCTTGCCCTGGAATGGTGCGGCTGATGATGCTGCCACAGCCGCTGAGTAAACACGCCATCATCACGGCGAGGATTATTTTCATCAATGACCTCTAAAAAAATACCGGCTTTTCAGCCGGTATTTTATTTGCCGGGTAGCGTAACGCCGCCGGGCACAGAAGGCTTACTTCGCCTTCAGCGCGAGTGGATTAATTTTAATCTCTTTATAGTGGCTGACCCACGAAGAGTATTTTTCCGGCGCTGACCACACACGGTAGTGAAGGCGTGCCATCGTAACCGGATCGCTCAACAGCACCAGACGACGGTCGCGGTTGAGTTTTTCCGGCGTATCGTTCAGCGCCTGCTCAACGTGACGATCACGGGCAATCTCCAGTACCTGGCTTGCACGGTGACGCGCTGTCGCCATGGCCGTCGCCAGAGCGTTAAATGACGGGTTAAACACCGCGTGCATAAAACCATCTTCCAGCGAGCGTTTGCGGTTCTGCTCCAGATACGTGTCGGTATCCACCAGCACCTGTGGCGGCGAATACTCTTCCGGGATCAGGAACAGTTTCCAGCGTTTGGTACGCAGCCCCACCGTTGAACGGCTCGAAATCACTGACACAAACGGTGACAGGATCAGCGAGAAGACAATCGGCGCCAGCCAGAACAGGAAGCGCAGATCCAGCCAGGCCATACCTGCCGCCCATACCAGACCCAGCAGCAGCTGCGAGCCATGACGCATGAAGGCTTCCCCCCACGGCGTGGAGTCATCATCACGCTGCGGTGAATTCCAGACCACTTCCCAGCCGAGGAACGCGCTGACCACAAACACGGTATGGAACAGCATACGCACCGGCGCCAGCAGCACGGAGAACAGCACTTCCAGCAGAAGCGAGAGCGTCACGCGGCAGAAACCACCGTACTCTTTCGAGCCTTTGCACCAGATCAGAATGATACTGAGCAGTTTAGGCAGGAACAGCAGCACCATAGTGGAGGCAAACAGCGCTATCGCCAGCTCCGGACGCCACTGCGGCCACACCGGGAACAGCTGGCGCGGTTGCAGGAAGTATTGCGGTTCCGTCAGAGCATGCACCACCTGTAGCGCAGTAGAGAGCGCAAGGAACATAAACCACAGCGGTGCGGAGAGATAAGACATTACGCCAGTCAGGAACACAGCACGGTGAACCGGGTGCATCCCTTTTACGAGGAACAGGCGGAAGTTCATCAGGTTACCGTGACACCAGCGGCGGTCACGCTTGAGCTCATCCAGCAGGTTCGGCGGCAGCTCTTCGTAAGATCCCGGCAGGTCGTAGGCGATCCAGACGCCCCAGCCAGCACGACGCATCAACGCCGCTTCCACGAAGTCGTGCGACAGAATAGACCCTGCAAACGAACCTTCACCCGGCAGCGGAGCCAGCGCACAGTGCTCAATGAACGGCTTCACGCGGATAATGGCGTTGTGACCCCAGTAGTGAGACTCACCCAGTTGCCAGAAGTGCAGACCAGCGGTAAAGAGCGGCCCGTAGACGCGGGTTGCAAACTGCTGGCAGCGCGCATAAAGCGTGTCCATACCGGACGCTTTTGGCGAAGACTGGATGATCCCCGCGTTCGGGTTGGCTTCCATCAGACGCACCAGACCACTCAGGCAGTCGCCGCTCATTACGGAGTCAGCATCCAGCACGACCATGTAGCTGTACTGATTCCCCCAGCGACGGCAGAAGTCATCGATGTTTCCGCTTTTACGCTTCACGCGACGACGACGACGGCGGTAGAAGATCTGGCCTTCACCCTGCACTTCCGCGATCAGTTCCATCCAGGCTTTTTGCTCGGCAACGCAAATGTCCGGGTTGTAGCTGTCACTCAGGATATAGACGTCAAAATGCGCCGCGTTACCGGTTGCCTTTACGGACTCCCAGGTCGCACGCAGACCCGCAAATACGCGGTCAACGTCTTCGTTACAGATAGGCATGATCAGCGCCGTACGGTGCTCAGGATTAAGGGGTTCATCCCCGACCGTTGAGGCTGAAATGCTGTATTTGTCCCGCCCCATCAGCAGCTGCAGGAAGCCCATCAGCGCGGTCCAGAAACCGGCTGACACCCAGCAGAAGAGAACGGCAAACAGCAGAAGAATGCCGCTCTGCAGGATATACGGCAGCAGCTGCATGAAGGAGACCCAGATATCCTGGCCCATCATGTCTGCAGGGTTGATAAGCGCCCAGCCCTGGTAAGGCAGAATGGTTTTCATGTACCAGGTAGCGACCACGGTCTGCGCCAGCGTCAGTAACAGCAGAATGTAACGACGAATGGTCCCCACGGTACGCCATTTCTGTTCGGAGGCCTGCTCTTCTTTCGTCAGGCGCGACAGATAGCGCGGCGTAACATCACGCCCACGCAGGCGATCCCAGAAGCGGCCAACCGGGTTGGTGCGCCACGGGTCAGGGAACATTGAGGAACGCGTGGCTTTCGGCATTGCCTGAAGCTGATCGCGTCCTTCGTCGTCTTTAATCAACTGCCCTTCTGCCAGCGAGTCTGGCCATGCCTGCTCCAGACGCGCCTTTACTGACCCCAGCGGCGTATCATCGTCACGGGAAAACGGACGATGTTCGCCATCCAGCGCGGTATGCACCGCGCGGATGTCGCTTTTAGGCAGCGCCGCTTTTTCAATGTCCGTCAGCGGCATGGCATCAATATATTCAGATGTATTATTCATTGGCAGGTAGCTGATAGCTCCAGGTTTCACTCAGCGGCTGATCGTTACTGACCAGCGCAGCACGCATTTCAGTGGTCTGTTTCGGATCTTTCACTTTCACGCGCAGCGTCAGACGCCAGCCTTTCGTTACCGGGTTATAGCGTACGGTGTTCTCAACGATTTCACCGTTATCACCGATGCTCGCCTGAGCGGCAACGGCGGTATCCGGGGACAGTTTTTTCATATCCTGGCCCGCGAAGTCCACAACAAAGGCCACGGTGCCATCAGGCTGACGGATCAGGTTAGACTGCTTCACATCACCCGTAGAACGGCGAGTCTGCATGACGTACGCGTTATCCGGCGCATGCAGTTTGTCTTCGTCGCGGCTAAAGGTAATGGTGTATTTGAAGTTCATCTCTTTACCGGCTTCCGGCAGCTGATCCGGCGTCCAGTAAGCAACGATGTTATCGTTGGTTTCGTCATTGGTTGGAATTTCAACCAGCTCAACCTTACCTTTACCCCAGTCACCTTTCGGCGTGACCCAGGCGCTTGGGCGCAGGTCATAGCGGTCATCCAGATCTTCAAATCGGGAGAACTGACGGCCACGCTGCAGGAGGCCGAAACCTTGCGGGTTTTCCATCGCAAAACTGCTAACAGCCAGATGTTTCGGGTTATTCAGCGGACGCCAGATCCACTCACCATTACCTGCATGAATAGAAAGACCGTTGGAATCGTGCAGTTCCGGGCGGAAGTTCGTCGCCGGTGACGGCTGATTCGGCCCAAACAGGAACATACTGGTCAGCGGTGCAACGCCCAGTTTGCCGACTTTATCGCGCAGGTAAACTTTGGACTGCACGTCAACGACCGTGTCACGGCCAGGCATAATCACAAAGCGATAAGCACCGGTCGCACGCGGGGAATCCAGCAGTGCATAAATAGTCAGGCGTTTGTCGGTTGGTTTTGGACGTTCAATCCAGAACTCGCGGAAACGCGGGAACTCTTCACCTGATGGCAGCGCGGTATCAATGGCGAGGCCACGCGCAGAAAGCCCGTACACCTGCCCTGCCCCGATCACGCGGAAGTAGCTGGCACCGAGCATGCTGACGATTTCGTCGTTTTTATCTTTGCTGTTGATCGGGTAAAGCACCTTGAAGCCAGCGAAGCCCAGGTCTTTAACCGTATCTTTATCGTGCTGAACATTGCCAAAATTGAAGTAATCCGGGCTGTACTTGATTTTACGTACCGCGGTCGCCGTCACTTCATTAATGGCAACAGGCGTGTCGAAGTACATTCCCTGATGATAAAACTCAAGCTTGAACGGGGTTTTAATGTTGTTCCAGTACGCTTTGTCATGGTTGAACTGGATCTGCTGATAGTCCGCATACTTCATGTCGCGGAAAACGGAGGGCAAGTTACTTTTTGGCGCTTCGTAGCTCTTGCCTGCCATCGATTTTGCCTGTTTTGCGACATCGTCGATGTTAAAGGCCAGTGCCGATGAGGTATACAGAGATAACACCACTGCAGCACCCAACCAACGCATTTTCATCATCTGTGGTTTATGTTTCATAATAAGTAAGCACTTCCCCCTTTGTGTGCTTATATCGATCCGATCCATTTTAATGGAAACTCAGGCAATCCGACAACATTATCACTGCTTTGTTCAGCTCGCTGGCTCATGGATTAAGCAAATGAAAGAACCCGCTTTTCACTTTGCGTGCTTATCCTGGAGACAGGGTGTCGGTCTTGGTGTAGGGTTGGCTTCGAATGTAACCATTATGAGTCTTAGGGATAAGGCGAAAAGTCTGAGAATGCACAAAGTTATATGAGCTCAACACCTGTAGAACGTGAATATTTCCTCGACTCGATCCGGGCATGGCTGATGCTGTTGGGGATCCCCTTTCACATTTCACTGATTTACTCCAGCCACACCTGGCATGTGAATAGCCAGATGCCTTCCTGGTGGCTCACGCTGTTTAATGACTTTATCCATGCCTTTCGTATGCAGGTGTTTTTTGTCATATCCGGCTATTTCTCCTACATGCTGTTCTTACGCTACCCGGTAAAACGCTGGTGGAAAGTGCGCGTGGAGCGTGTGGGCATTCCGATGTTGACCGCCATTCCCCTGCTGACGTTGCCGCAGTTTATTATGTTGCAGTACGTCAAAGGCAAAGCGGAGAACTGGCCAAATCTGACGCTGTATGAAAAGTACAATACCCTGGTCTGGGAACTGGTGTCTCACCTGTGGTTCCTGCTGGTCCTGGTGGTGCTCACCACGGTCAGTCTGGTCATTTTCAGCCGCCTGCGCCATCGCCTGAGTACCCAGGCCGATACCTTCTTCGCCAATATTACGCTGGGTAAACTGTCTCTGCTCTTTTTGCTGCTGGGTATCGCCTATGCGGCCGTGAGACGCACGCTATTTATCGTGTATCCGCCGATACTGAGTGACGGGCTGTTCAATTTCGTCGTGATGCAGTCGCTGTTTTACATCCCCTTCTTTTTAGCCGGTGCGCTGGCATTTATTCATCCCAAACTTAAATCGCTGTTTACCACCCCGTCGCCATGGTGCGCCCTGGGTGCCGCTATCGCGTTTGCGGCCTATCTGTTAAATCAGCGCTATGGCAGCGGCGATGGCTGGATGTATGAAACAGAAAGCGTGATCACCATGCTGCTGGGTCTGTGGATGGTGAATGTGGTCTTCGCGCTGGGACACCGCTTGCTGAACTTTAAGTCCAGCCGCGTGACCTACTTCGTCAATGCTTCACTGTTTATTTACCTGGTGCACCACCCGCTGACGCTGTTCTTCGGCGCTTATATCACGCCACATATTGCGTCCAACACGCTGGGTTTCTTTACCGGACTGGTCTTTGTGATTGGGATTGCCATCGTGCTCTATGAAATCCATCTGCGGATCCCGCTCCTGCGTTTCCTCTTTTCAGGGAAACCGCAGGCTAAAGCCTCATAAACAAACGCGGCGCACTGAGTGCGCCGCGTTTGTTTTAGCCCTCTAAATCCTGTCCACGTTGCGTGAGAAGCCGCTGATAAAGGTGCGTGGTTTCTTCGTCGAAACAGACAAAAATCACCTTCTCAGGCATCGGCTTGAGGGAGAGGTATCGGTAAACGGTCTCTACCGCTATCGTGGCAGCGGCAGGTTTTGGATATCCGTATACCCCAGTGCTGATAGCCGGAAAAGCCATCGTCTTATAGCCGTTATCCGCTGCCAGGCGCAGGCAGTTGCGGTACGCCTCCTCCAGAATACTCGCCTCATGCCGATCGCCGCCATGCCATACAGGCCCCACAGCGTGAATCACCGCTTTGGCAGGAAGATCTCCCGCGAGGGTAATCACCGCATGACCCGGAGGACATTCACCCTGCTGCTGACGCACAGCTTTACAGGCCTCAAGGAGCTGCGGTCCTGCAGCCCGGTGGATTGCGCCGTCAACACCGCCCCCGCCCATCAGTGATGGATTGGCCGCATTAACGATCACGTCGACGTGCATCGTCGTAATATCGCCATGAATGACTTCAATTTGCGGTTTCATACGTACCCTCTGCTACCCGCCTTTTTCTTAAGTGTATCGCAGAGGAGGTATGGATAAAAAACTATCGGGGAAAAACCTCTTCCGCCGGGGAGCGGAAGAGCGAGAATTAACGATACTGAATTTGAACAACCGCGAGCGTTTTTTCGGGATTAAGGTACTTCATGCTGAGAGTTGCGAGACTGGAATCGTTGACCTGACCGTTAAGTACATCTTCATAGCTGACCCTGCGCGTTTGCATCCGATTATTATCCGGGCATGTCATTGCAAACGCGTCATGATGCGGTGTGACCACGCAGGGGTCTGCGACAATAGCGCCGCGAAAATGAATCACACCACCGTCGACAATCGTGGCTGAAAAAGCGGGAGTAATAAATGCAGAGAGGATCAAACCTAAACCATAAACCCGTCGGGCTAAATATTTGGTCACTATATGTACTCCTCAATGAAAGTCGTCCTTGAGGGGTAAACGCGCTCCGTTAGGGCAAACAAAGCATCACGTTATGGAACAGCACTGCACCGTTCCTGATAACAGCATAGCTCAACCGCGCACGCCCGCCATATCCACAACGTCTTGATTTCATAATCATTAGAGCGCACTTCCCGCCGGGGACCATTGCTGTGATAAATGAAGCGATTTCCCGTCAGAGACGGTGACAGTAATGTTCACCTTGTCTCCGGAATCTATATTTAAACTCAGCCGCATTAAATCAATCGTCTGATAAGCGGGAATAAAAAGTGTGTTTTGTTGCCGTGAAGAACTTTGTCCCCCCTGCCCCTGTCGCAAAGAGACAATCTGCACCTGACATTCACACGGTTCCGTCAGAATAACCTGCGGAATAATGGTGGTCATATTTCCCTGTTGCGACGTTTTAAACGTGATCTGACTGGAAAGCGCCGCGAGGAGAATTAAGGTATTCATGATGAACTCCCGAAAAAAAACAGGGCAAATGCCCTGTTTTTTTGTAGCACAGACTGGAAATTAATACTGATGTGCAGTCGCGTGGTTGCCAAAACCAACCTGCTGAACAGTCACAGTGGATCCGGATGCGGTTTGATCAACAGCAGCACCGTTGCCACCACCGTACTGGCTAACGTTCATCACCGAGTGGTTACCATTCCACTGGTCAAGCGTTGCGCTGTTACCGAAACCATTCTGAGTCAGACTAATTGAGCTGTCATCAGAGCCCTGGCCAACGTCAGCGCCGTTACCGCCGCCACTCTGATTAATGGTCAGTGTGGAATTTCTCGCACTGGTTTGCAAAGCGAGAGCCGAGTTACCGCCACCGTACTGGTAAATGCTCAGCGTTGAATTTGGACCACTGTCATGACCACCGTGGCCATGCCCGTTACCCCAACCGCCTTGATTAATACTACCGGCCATAGCACTACCAGAAACTACGATTGCTGCAATTGCTGCCACTTTGATAAATTTCATGGTAAACCCCCATCGGATTGATTAAAGTCGCCGCTAAATAACTAACGCTGAATAACGCGAATCGCCATTTGCGACTGTCTCTGCACTACAACTGCGGTTTTCTGCGTACCGTACTGCGTAATATTTGCTCTATTACCCGACCCTTTTTGGATAATTTTCGCACTATTACCATATCCATCTTGCGTAATACCTGCATCATTCGCGCTACCGCTCTGATCGATCCAGGCAATATTATAAGTCCCTGATTGATCAACTCTCGCTCTGTTGCCTGCTCCATCCTGAGAAACAATGGACAATAATTTTGACCCGTCCTGGCGAACCTGAGCATCATTTAACATGCCCTGCTGACCAATAATGGCTGCCTGATTTAATGATGAACGACTTAATTCATTAACCGTGAAGTTATATTCAGCGTTAGCCAAATCTGAATCAGCCGCGATTACAAATCCAGGCGCACCCAGTAATGTAAACATCATAAATAACGATGTATTTTTCATGTTGTCACCCTGGACCTGGCTATTTGATAACGCCATAACCTTGTTACTGTGACTTCGTGTTAGAACGACTCGTAATTTGTTAACGCGTCGTTACGGTGATGAGTATGTCTGCCGAAACATTTTAAATATCTCACCCGCGTGGCTTATTTTTATTTATCACGTCACCTCAAAGTAGTAATTCCATGCAAAAAAACGTTATAGATCGGGGTTCTTATTTTTCTATTAAGCCTTTCTTAATAATCGATTGTGCAGCGGGGCGAGAGGGGTAAAGCCCCCATGCAACGGACGCTAAACGAAACGCCAGGAGGACATTTTACACAACACGTGACACGAGACCTGTTTTCTTAAGACGCAGCATCGTTCATTCCAGGACTTAGAAAATCTCTGTGACTCATACCTCTTTACGGGAAGAAATAAATAATTAATATTCATAAAAATCAAACAATTATAAATATTTGTATGATTTTTAAAATCTGTGCAGGGTTATTTACATGTACAACTTTCTTATCATTCCACAACATTTAAAAGAGTCCATTTTCACAAATTAATATTGATTTTTACATCCTGTTACACGTTTAACACTTGCTTTAAAGTTAGTAATAGCTAGATTGAAATCAGATGTACGAAATTTGTTTTATATTTACCTCCTGCTGGAGGTTATGGTTTTTTTCTTCACACAGCAGTGCAACATCTGTCAGTACTTCTGGGGTCCTCTTTTTTATCTGGAGGACCGCTGTCAGGTGTCATAAAAAAGTGGGGTTTCATCATGTATAATGAAGTCCAAAGTTTACATGGTCATACGTTACTGTTGATCACAAAACCTTCGTTGCAAGCGACCGCTTTATTACAACATTTAAAGCACTCGCTGTCTCTGCACGGGAAATTACATAATATTCAACGTTCTTTTGATGATATTGCACCTGGCAGTATCATTCTGATTGATATGATGGAAGCGGATAAAAAGCTTATCCATTACTGGCAAGATAATTTAAGCAGGAAAAACAATAATATCCGCGTATTATTATTGAATACCCCTGATGAGTATCCCTTCAGAGATATTGAAAGCTGGCCGCATATCAATGGTGTGTTCTATATCACGGAAGAAGAAGATCGGCTGGTCGAAGGTCTGCAAGGTATATTGCGCGGCGAGTGTTATTTTTCGCAAAAACTTGCCAGCTACCTCATCACGCACTCCGGAAATTACCGCTATAACAGTTCAGAGTCAGCGCTGCTAACGCACCGTGAGAAAGAGATCCTGAACAAATTGCGCATTGGTGCTTCAAATATTGAAATCGCCCGTTCGTTATTTATCAGCGAAAATACGGTAAAGACGCACCTTTATAATCTTTTCAAGAAGATAGCTGTTAAGAACCGAACTCAGGCTGTTTCATGGGCAAACGATAACCTCAGGCGTTAATCAAATGAAACGCACGTTGAGTTGGATCGCCGCAGCGAGTTTCATGCTCGCTGCCGGGAACGTACGGGCCGTCGAGGTCGAAGTTCCCGGATTGTTAACAGACCACACTGTCTCCTCGGTCGGGCACAATTTTTATCGTGCATTCAGTGACAAATGGGACAGTACATTTACTGGAAATATAACAATCAACGAGCGGCCCAGTGCACGATGGGGAAGTTGGATAACAATAACGGCTAATCAGGACGTTATTTATCAAACATTTTTATTCCCCACGAAAATAGACTTCGATAAAAACGTAGCCTTAGCACTGGCTCAATCAGAAGATGCTATTAATCGCCTGCAAATTGATAAAGCGCTATTAAGCACCAGCGATTTAGCAAAAGACGAATTCTAGCGAACCTATATCCGGAGGCTGTCATGCGTATTGCATATGCAGTTGTTTCGATAATGCTAATAACCCCTATAAGCTGGGCCGGAAATATGACGTTCCAGTTCCGTAACCCTAACTTTGGCGGTAATCCCAATAATGGGGCGTTTCTGTTGAACGAAGCCCAGGCGCAAAACTCCTATAAGGATCCCAGCTTTAAGGATTTTAGCGTCGATACCCCATCGGCACTGGACAACTTCACGCAGGCTATCCAGTCGCAGATTTTGGGAGGGTTGCTGACCAACATTAATACCGGCAAACCCGGCCGAATGGTGACCAACGACTTCATTGTCGACATCGCCAACAAGGACGGACAACTCCAGTTGAACGTTACCGATCGAAAAACCGGGAAAACCTCCACCATTCAGGTTTCCGGTCTACAAAGTGATTCAACGAACTTTTAAACAACAACGAAATAAGGACAACGATCATGCAGCGCTTCCTGATATTTGTTGCAGTGTGCTTATTGAGCGGTTGTTTAACTGCTCCACCTAAAGAAGCTGCAAAACCAACATTAATGCCTCGGGCTCAAAGCTATCGTGATTTAACACATTTACCTGCGCCGACCGGTAAAATATTTGTCTCGGTTTACAACATTCAGGATGAAACGGGACAATTTAAACCTTATCCGGCAAGTAACTTCTCTACGGCAGTGCCACAGAGCGCCACCGCCATGCTGGTGACCGCCCTGAAAGATTCGCACTGGTTTATTCCTCTGGAACGTCAGGGTCTGCAGAACCTGTTAAATGAACGGAAAATTATTCGCGCTGCGCAGGAAAATGGCACCGTTGCGAATAATAACCGCATGCCGCTGGAATCACTGGCTGCGGCGAACGTCATGATCGAGGGATCGATTATCGGTTATGAAAGCAACGTTAAATCGGGTGGTGTGGGCGCGCGTTACTTTGGTATCGGTGCTGATACGCAATATCAGCTCGACCAAATCGCCGTAAACCTGCGTGTCGTCAACGTCAGCACGGGCGAAGTGCTCTCTTCGGTAACGACCAGCAAAACCATTCTTTCTTATGAAGTGCAGGCCGGGGTTTTCCGCTTCATCGATTACCAGCGTTTGCTGGAGGGTGAAATCGGGTATACCTCTAACGAACCGGTCATGATGTGTCTGATGTCAGCCATAGAAACCGGGGTAATCTTCCTGATTAATGATGGTATCGATCGTGGATTGTGGGACCTGCAGAACAAAGCAGAGGCGCAAAACCCGATACTGGTTAAATACCGCGATATGTCAGTGCCTCCGGAATCCTGACAGGAAGCGCATAAAAAAGGCGAGATCATCATCTCGCCTTTTTTTATTCGCTTACCGCAGTGATGTTTTGCGTTTTATCCCGTCTGGCGGCCAGCCAGAGGCCGCTGTTCTTCATGGCATAGCCAAACACCAACCCCAGCATTAGCGAGGGAAGCACCAGCGCCCAGTCCCCCTGCCCTGCAAACGTCGCGCATGCGCCCATAAAGGTACCGGGTACAAACGACAGCAGCATATGCTTTGCCTGGATACACATCAAAAACGCGACTACGCCGGTCATGATATAGCCCAGCATCTCCAGATGCGGGGCCAGCGCGCTGCCCTTCATAATCACGAGTGCCCAGATAACACCGCTCATCAGGGTACAGCCAGAGATGAAAAGCCCTTTTACGCCGCCCTGCGGGCAGGCAAAGTAGGCCGTACAGCCCAGAAACCCGGCCCAGCTGAGCAACCCGAGAGAGACCGCCACCCATCCCCATAGTCCGGAGAGAATGCCTGTCGTTAATGCGATACAAAGTAAAATGTTCATGGTGCGCATCTTAGCAGAAGCGCACCATGGAAATGAGATCAGATGCACATTCCGTGCAAGATGAAATGTATGGTTGCAGAATTTATGTGAACTAAATCACTCTTCATCCTCTTCTTCCAGCTCATCCCACATTGCCGCAATGGCGTCGCGGGTCAGCGGAGCCAGCGTTCTCCAGAACGGCGAGGTCGCATGTGCTTCAACTTTGCCGAGGAAAGTACCGCACCACGGCAGCAGATACGCTTCGAAGAGCGTTTCGATAGCCTCGTTCTCATCATCAGCGGCGTGATCTTCAATCCAGGATGCAGCCAGCAGCAACGTTCCGATATGGTCCGCAGGGGTATCCGTCAGCGGCATTCCGCGTTCAGAGAGAAACGCGCGCACTTCCGCTTCCGTCGCCCCTTCCTGCCAGGCTGAACGGTACGGCGAAACGCGGCATTCGTCGCCAATAAACAGTGCGTTGTAATCCGTTGAAATCTGCTGCATATCGCAACTTTTTTGCAGACGCTCCAGCAACTCATCCTGTTCCAGCGGCCAGTTTTGCGCCAGTTTCCCTTCACGAATCAGGGTAAAGAGTGGAACCAGCAGCGGGTCTTGCGGCTGACGATAGAACAGCGTACCCAGCACGCGGCAAAGGATGGAAAACTCATTCATTTTTTTATTCCATTACACAATTAAAGATCGGCAAATTCATCAATCGGATCCATTCCACGTGACTCGAGGAAATCAAGCATGCGGCGTGGGGTAACGTTAAGGATCCTGTCTTCCGGGAAATCCACGTCATTCAGTATTTTCAGGCATTCACTAAAATCACCCAGCGTAAACGCGGTATGGGAATCGGAACCCAGCGCCACCATGCCGCCGGCATCCCGTACTGCAGCTGCAACGGCGCGACAGTTTGCTTCACTGCCCTTACGCGAGTGAACAAAAGAAGAGTTATTGATCTCCAGCGCCACGCGGTGTTTCGCTGCCGCCTGGGCAACAGCCTCGATATCAATCGGGTATTTAGGATTACCCGGATGAGAAATAATGTGCACGTTGCCGCTGGCTATAGCAGCAATCATCGCTCGGGTGTTCGTCTCTTTATCCTGCGGCGCGAAAACCGGCTCGTGGAAACCGGCAAGGATCAGATCCAGAGAGGTCAGCATCGGTCCGGTGCAGTCGATTTCACCGTCTGTATTTTTAATGTTTGCCTCGATACCGCGCAGTATCCCAATACCGTCCACCAGACGTGGCCAGATCCGCATATTCACAAAATGCCAGTAGTGCGGCGCATCTGCCATGTCCGGGCCGTGATCGGTAATCGCAAAAAGCGTAATGCCCTTGCGTTTCGCTTGCGCGATATAATCATGGAGGTTGCTATACGCGTGGGTACTGGCGACGGTGTGCATATGCAGGTCAACGGGATACATCTTTCTCTCCTCTGCGGTTTTTCCAAAGGATAGCAGTTATCTGCAGCGAATATTAGCAAAAACCCGGCTAACGCCGGGTTTCACTCAGTAGCCGCGCTGTCTGTCGACCTGTCCGGTTACCGGATGGCCCTGCTCCATCTCACTGATGGTGTGGGTAATATAGGCCACAGCTTCCGCCGGACGCGTGACCGCTGCAATGTGCGGCGTCATCGCCACACGCGGATGTGCCCACAGCGGGCTTTCGGCCGGTAACGGCTCGCGGCTGTACACATCCAGCATCGCCCCTTTCAGTTTTCCGCTGTTCAGCGCCTGCAGCAGATCGGACTCAACAAGGTGTACCCCGCGCGCCAGGTTCATTACGTAACTCTGGTCAGCCAGTTGATTTAGCAGTGCACCATTGATAATCCCCACCGTTTCGGCCGTATTTGGCAGCAGGTTGATGAGCACGCGCGTACCGTTCAGGAACGCAGGAAGCTCATCAGCGCCGGCAAAACTTTCTACGCCCGGATAATCCTTGCGGCTACGGCTCCAGCAGCGCAGTGGGAAGCCCCACGGAGCAAGTGCTTCAGCGACTTTTGAGCCGAGCACGCCAGCCCCGAGGATACCAATGGTAAAATCTTCGCGCTGATAATCCGGCAGCGGTTCCCAGTGGGATTGCTGTTTTAGTGCCTGATAGTCGTCGAAGCGGCGGAACCAGTGCAGCACCTGGCTGACGGCATACTCCTGCATTTGCTGTCCCATGCCGGTATCTTCCAGACGGAAAAGAGGGATCTCTTCCGGCAGCATTTCAGGGTGTGCTTTCAGTTTGCTCAGAATCGAATCCACGCCGGCGCCCAGTGCAAAAACGGCCTTCAGTTTACGGCCCTGGAGCATTTCTACCGGCGGATGCCAGACCAGCGCGTAGTCAGCATGTTCGTTATCACCACGTTTCCACTCACGCACGCGCGCCCCAGGCAACGCCGCCGAAAGTGCCTTAATCCAGTAAGCAGTATCAAAAGTGGGGTGATAGAAGATTATATCCATAGTCATTCCTGCCTTTTATTGCGCTGTTTTGTGTTCATTTTCAACTGGATTGCCAGCATAACAAATTTTTACCTCCACCGCGTTGTTGATAAAAAAGGCGCTTTCAGCACATTTAAAAGCCATGTTGACTGAAGTTTGTCTAAATGCACTGATTTACTGAAAAAGTGAGTTGACGCCAGTTCGGCTTTTCCTTACATTAGCGCCCGTCCCGGCAACAACGGGATGACAATATGGTGAGGTGTCCGAGTGGCTGAAGGAGCACGCCTGGAAAGTGTGTATACGGCAACGTATCGGGGGTTCGAATCCCCCCCTCACCGCCATATTTAAGATAAGAGCTCGTACGAAAGTACGGGCTTTTTTCTTTTATATCCCCCGGACAGGGGGGATGAGAACCCTCGACCGGGGTTCGACAACTGGCGACAGCCAGTTGGACAGACTGAGCGCGCAGCGAACAGGCTGCCCGCAGGGCGAGCGACGCGAGTCAATCCCCCCTCACCGCCATATTCAAGATGAGAGCTCGTACGAAAGTACGGGCTTTTTTCTTTTATATTCCCCGGACAGGGGGGGATGAGAATCCCCGACCGGGGGTCGACAACGGGCGACAGCCAGTTGGACAGACTGCGCGCGCAGCGAACAGGCTGCCCGCAGGGCGAGCGAAGCGAGTCAATCCCCCCCCTCACCGCCATATTCAAGATGAGAGCGCGTACGAAAGTACGGGCTTTTTTCTTTTATATTCTCCGCCAGTGCAGCATGAGACCTTGTGTGGTGTAAGATCCTCACCCTCGCTCCAGGGGAGAGGGAAAGATTAATCTTCCACCATCCGCGCATACTCTTCGGTAAGAAAATCCACCAGTGCCCTCACTGACGGGAGTAACCCGCGTCTTGAAGGATACACAGCATGAATCACCTCACGTCGTGGCTCCCAGGCATCAAGTACGCGAATGAGGTCCCCTGACGCAAGCTGATCTTTCACCATCAATATCGGCAACTGCACCACGCCGATACCCGCTATAGCCGCTTCACGCAGCGCCAGCATATCGGTAGTGATCAGGCGAGGATGGTAATGGATTTCCGCCTTCGCCCCTTCGGGACCGCTCAGTTCCCATTTATGGATGTGTTTACCCTCGTTCGTGCTTAATCCAGGCCAGGCACTGAGTTCAGAGGGCACCAACGGTTTACCCATCCGCTGAATCAACGCCGGTCCAGCGACCAGGCAATGTCCCCGGTCCGCCAGTACCCTTAACACCAGATCGCTGTCATCGAACGGACGCGGGCGCACACGGATCGCGACATCAATCCCCTCCCCCACCAGGTCTACCCGCCGGTTGGTTGCCTCAAGCTGCAGCGCGATCCCTGGATAGCGCGCCATAAATCTCGCCAGCATCGGGCCAACATGGACATGCAACAATGTTATCGGGCAGGTGATCCTGACAATACCGCGCGGCTCAGCCTGTAACGCGGCCACCGCCTCCTCTGCAGCTTCTGCTTCCACCATCATCGCTTTACAGTGCTGATAGAAGGTCTGGCCAACTTCTGTCACCGTAAACTGCCGCGTTGTGCGATGTATTAACCGCACGCCAAGCCGCTCTTCCAGCTGAGCTATCCGGCGGCTTAGCCGGGACTTCGGCAAATCGAGCGCACGCCCCGCTGCAGCAAAACCACCATAGTCGACCACCTTCACAAACCAGACGAAGTCATTGAGATCCTGCATAAATCCTCATCGTTCTATTTTCAGAACAGTGAATGCCATTTTCACTATCTACCGGGATATTAACGCTGAATATAAGCTAATTACATCAACAACGCTTCAGGAGTTCATCATGAAAAACGTAACAGGCGTGTACACCGCTCCCCGTCAACACTGGGTTGGTGATGGTTTCCCGGTACGTTCAATGTTTTCTTACCAGACACACGGCGAGCCGCTCAGCCCGTTTTTACTGCTGGATTATGCCGGGCCATACACCTTCCCGGCGGATGGGGCAAAGCGCGGCGTCGGCGAGCATCCGCACCGGGGTTTCGAAACGATCACCCTCGTCTATTCCGGCGAAGTTGAACATCGCGATTCCACCGGCAGAGGCGGCGTAATAGGCCCCGGGGACGTGCAATGGATGACGGCGGGCGCTGGCATTTTGCACGAGGAGTTCCACTCCAGCGCGTTCGCGCAGAAAGGCGGTGAACTGAAAATGATGCAGCTGTGGGTCAACCTGCCTGCCAAAGACAAAATGGCGACGCCGGGCTACCAGAGCATCACTAAGGCGGATATCCCTATGGTCACGCTGCCGGATAACAGCGGCTCGCTGCGGGTTATCGCAGGTCGCTACGAGGATGTTGCTGGCCCCGCGCACACCTTTTCACCGCTAAATGTCTGGGACATCGCGCTCAATCAGGGTAGCCATCTCACGCTCAGTCAGCCGGAGGGATGGAGCACGGCGCTGGTTGTGATGGAAGGCACCATTACGGTGAACGGAACAGCCCAGGCAGGCGAGGCACAGCTGGTTGTATTAAGCCAGCAAGGCGACACACTCCATCTGGAAGCGAGCCTCAATGCCAAAGTCCTGCTGATGGCCGGCGAGCCGCTGAATGAACCCATCGTGGGCTATGGGCCGTTTGTGATGAACAGTAAAACCGAAATCGCGGAAGCCATTCGTGATTTCAACTCCGGCCGCTTCGGCCAGATCTGATGGTAATAAAGGAGAAGAAGATGTCTGCACCTGCAAATTTTAACGGCTCACGCCCGGTTATTGATGTAAACGATGCGGTGATGTTGCTTATCGATCACCAGAGCGGACTTTTCCAGACCGTGGGGGATATGCCAATGCCAGAGTTGCGCGCACGTGCTGCGGCGCTGGCAAAAATCGCTACCCTGGCGAAGATCCCGGTGATCACCACCGCTTCTGTTCCACAGGGACCGAATGGCCCCCTTATCCCGGAGATCCACGCTAATGCGCCACATGCGCAATACGTTCCACGTAAAGGTGAGATCAACGCCTGGGATAACCCGGAGTTTGTGGCTGCGGTGAAAGCCACCGGGCGCAAAACGTTGATCATCGCCGGCACCATCACCAGCGTCTGCATGGCGTTTCCCTCTATTAGCGCAGTCGCGGAGGGTTATAAAGTGTTTGCGGTTATTGATGCCTCCGGCACCTACAGCAAAATGGCTCAGGAGATCACTCTGGCGCGCGTGGTCCAGGCCGGGGTGGTACCAATGGATACCGCGGCGGTTGCCTCTGAGATCCAGCGGACATGGAACCGGGAAGATGCAGCCGAGTGGGCTGAAGTGTATACCCATATCTTCCCTGCCTATCAGCTGCTGATCGAAAGCTATACCAGAGCACAAGAGGTGGTCAAAAACAGCGAAGTGCTCGATTCACAGCGTTAATCACCGGCTCCACGGTCAAAAAGACGTGGAGCTGATTATTGCTTAACCGAACAAGCACTAAAGCAGAAAATCTGCTTGACCGTTTTAGCGCAACTCCCTATAGTAGCGCCCCGTTGCCCCCCAAGCGGTCAGGCAGCAAAACAATATGGTGAGGTGTCCGAGTGGCTGAAGGAGCACGCCTGGAAAGTGTGTATACGGCAACGTATCGGGGGTTCGAATCCCCCCCTCACCGCCATATTCAAGATAAGAGCTCGTACGAAAGTACGGGCTTTTTTCTTTTATATTCCCCGGACAGGGGGGATGAGAATCCCCGACCGGGGTTCGACAACTGGCGACAGCCAGTTGGACAGACTGAGCGCGCAGCGAACAGGCTGCCCGCAGGGCGAGCGAAGCGAGTCAATCCCCCCCTCACCGCCATATTCAAGATAAGAGCTCGTACGAAAGTACGGGCTTTTTTCTTTTATATCCCCCGGACAGGGGGGATGAGAATCCCCGACCGGGGTTCGACAACGGGCGACAGCCAGTTGGACAGACTGAGCGCGCAGCGAACAGGCTGCCCGCAGGGCGAGCGACGCGAGTCAATCCCCCCCTCACCGCCATATTCAAGATGAGAGCGCGTACGAAAGTACGGGCTTTTTTCTTTTATATCCCCCGGACAGGGGGGATGAGAATCCCCGACCGGGGTTCGACAACGGGCGACAGCCAGTTGGACAGACTGAGCGCGCAGCGAACAGGCTGCCCGCAGGGCGAGCGAAGCGAGTCAATCCTCCCCTCACCGCCATATTCAAGATGAGAGCGCGTACGAAAGTACGGGCTTTTTTCTTTTATATTCCCCGGACAGGACGCCCGCACAAAAAACAAAGCCCGGTTTCCCGGGCTTTGAACACAACGGCTAACTCAATAGTACGCTTGCAGCGTGCGCTGGCAGAGCGCTGAACGCACGCAGTCTTCTTTCGTGAAGCGTACCACCCCAATCATCTCATCTTCCTCAAAACGTGACATGGCGTCGCTCAGTCCGGACTTCACGCCCGATGGCAGATCGCACTGGGTAATATCACCATTGACGATGACCGTCACGTTTTCCCCGAGGCGCGTTAAAAACATCTTCATTTGCGCTGCGGTCACGTTCTGAGCCTCGTCAAGAATGACGACCGCATTTTCAAATGTACGTCCGCGCATATAAGCGAACGGCGCGATTTCCACCTTGCCAATCTCTGGTCGCAGACAGTACTGCATAAAGGATGCTCCCAGACGTTTCACCAGCACGTCATAGACGGGCCTGAAGTAAGGGGCAAACTTCTCTGAAATATCTCCGGGCAAGAAGCCAAGATCTTCATCAGCCTGCAGTACCGGACGGGTGACAATAATTCTCTCCACGTCTTTATGGATCAGCGCCTCTGCCGCTTTGGCTGCACTGATCCACGTTTTCCCGCATCCGGCTTCGCCGGTTGCAAAGATGAGCTGTTTACTCTCGATAGCATTCAGGTAGTGCGCCTGAGCCTCATTGCGCGCCACAATTGGAGAATTATCACGGCTGTCTCGGGCCATGCCAATTGCTTCTACGCCACTCATCTGCACAAGCGAGGTGACCGATTCTTCTTCACGCTGTTTATGACTACGTGAATCCCGTCTCAGCACACGTTTTGCTTCGCGACGAGCTTTGATCACTGCTTTTTGTCTTCCCATGGATAGCACCTTGAGTTGTTGGTATTCATCACACGTGCCAGTTTCAGCACGATTATGCGCACGAACATCAGAGGGTTGGCTTCCTTGTAAGCCATTGCTTGCTTTACCGGATGACGCAACAGAACGGCTACGCGCACCATTCTGCACGTCGGTCGAAAGAGATTCTTGAGTCGAGGGGGATAATTTTGTGGTGAGGAAATCGCTGCCGGAGTCTGAGCCTCCGCGCCGGGTGCTGCGGGTTTTGTGTTTACCATGTCCAGTACAGGACGCAACCATTCGCGATCTCCATAGTGATTCAGCATCACTGCCGGGAACTACCGCTGTCTTATCTTAAGTACATCAGGAGTTATCATAAATGCAACATTTATTTTACCTGAACGTAACTTTAAGACTGTCCCTACAGTGGAAATCAGTCTCATACAGGAATATTACAGAAATATAACAGCAGGACAGGCATATGAAAAAATAATGTCCCCGCGAATTATCGCAGGGACAATTATCAGGCTTCAATCAACCCTTGAGCGAGATAGGCGTTGCGATCGCGTGCGCCAGGCAGGGCAAAGAAATAACCGCCGCCGATGGGTTTAATGTACTCTTCCAGCGCTTCCCCGTTTAAGCGTTTCTGTACGGTCAGGAAGCCCTTCTCCAGGTCGTGCTGATAGCAGACAAACAGCAGCCCCATATCGAGCTGGCCGGCGTTGGTTACGCCAAGTGAATAGCTATATCCCCGACGCATCATCAGGCTGGATTGTGTCTCTTTGGTACGCGGATTGGCCAGGCGGATATGGCTGTCCAGCGCGATGACATCGCCATTCGGATCGCTGGCGTAGTCAGGCACATCATGCTCGTTCTTCATCCCGAGCGGAGCGCCACTCTGTTTATCGCGGCCAAAAATCGTCTGCTGCTCTTTGAGCGGCGTACGGTCCCAGAACTCCACGTGGAACTGAATAATCCGCACCGCCTGATAACTTCCCCCCACAGCCCATGCCGGCTCGCCCTGATCGGCCGTCACCCAGACCACCTCTTTCATGAGCGGGTCATTACGGCTGTCCGGGTTGGCCGTGCCGTCTTTAAAGCCCAGCAGGTTAACCGGCGTCTCTTTCCCTTTGCTGCGGGCGGCATGGTCAGAGATAAACCCTTCCCGCTTCCAGCGAACGCTCAGCAGGTCCGGCGTGTGCTTGATGATGTCGCGCAGCGCGTGGATCACCGTATCCTGGGTATTGGCGCAAATCTGCAGGAGCAGATCGCCGTGGCAGAGAGCAGCATCCAGAGAATCATTCGGGAAACGCGTCATTTTCTGCAGCGCTTTTGGCTTCTGTTTTGCCAGCCCGTAGCGCGCATCAAACAGCGACTCACCGAGCGAAACGGTTATCGTCAGGTTATCCGGAGCGATAAATGCCCCGAGGATACCGGAATCCATCGGCGGCAGACGCGGGTTAGGCGTGTCCGGCGCCGGACCACCGGCGGTGAGAAACGCGATGCGCGTCGTCAGCAGGCGGAACAAACGCTCAAGATCGGCTTTATCGCTTGCCAGCGAATCAAAAGCCACCAGCATCATGGAGGCCTGCTGTGGTGTCAAAATGCCCGACTGATGCTCACCATAAAAAGGCTGCGTCTCCATGCGTGCATTGGGTGACAGCGTGCCGGGAGCACTTTGCGGTTTCGCCGCATGCGCCACCGGGCACCCTCCGGCCAGAGCAAGGGCGCCCCCCAGCGCCCCTACCCCTTTTAACAATCGACGACGTGAAGGTTCTACCACGTCGTGTTCATTCTGCTTGTTCATCGTGCTTAATCCAGACCCAGTACGCCACGCAGCAGGGAGAGATCTTCCGCCAGTGTGGTAATCGGGCCTTTCAGCGCGTTACGGTCGGCATCGGTCAGCTTATCGTAGGTTTCAAACCCGTCTTTGGTACGGTACTTCGCCAGAATGGTGTCGACTTTTTTGAAGTTGGCATCCACTTTCGCCAGCAGTTCGCTGTTATCTTTCTGCAGCTGAGGACGTAGCAGATCGACAATTTTCTGCGCGCCATCGACGTTCGCCTGGAAGTCCCACAGGTCGGTGTGGCTGTAACGGTCTTCTTCACCGCTGATTTTACTTGCCGCCACTTCTTCAATCAGACCCGCGGCACCGCCCACCACTTTTGATGGCGGGAAGGCCAGCTCACTGATGCGTTTTTGCAGCTCAAGCACGTCACTGTTCAGCTGATCGGCATATTTATCCATCCCTTTGAGAGTGTTATCGCCAAACAGGGCTTTCTCCAGACGGTGGAAGCCGGTAAATTTCGGGTCGGCGGCTTTCTGCTCAAAATCATCTTCACGGGCATCAATGCTGCCATCCAGGTCAGAGAACAACTCGGCAATCGGCTCAATCCGCTCGTAATGCTGGCGGGTTGGCGCATACAGGGATTTCGCTTTCGCGATATCGCCCGCTTTTACTGCATCGGTGAAGGCTTTGGTACCGGTAGCCAGGTCCGCCGTCTCTTTGATGACATACGCTTTATAAGCAGTAATCGCATCACCCAGGCTCAACAGGGCCGTGCCTTTTCCGGCGTCGGCCGTGGCGTCGCCCTTCACGATAAGCTTGCCTTTAGGGTTCGTCAGCAGCCCGCAGGTCATCTCATATTCACCCGGCTGCAGGTTGGCAGTCATCTTCTGACTAAAGCCCGGCGCGATATTTTCACGCTCTTCCACCACCATGACGCCTTTCAGGATTTCCCACTCCAGCGCCTTCTGGCTGTGGTTCTGAATAATAAACTGGGTTTTGCCGCTGTTGACCGTAATGGTCATCGGCTCGCACTGCTTATCATTGACCGAAACCTTGACCTGCGGAACATCCGCGCCCCAGGCGGAAAATGCTGAAGCGAACAGCGCGGCAATGCCTGCGCATAACGCACTACGACGGAACTGAATTGCCATGACTCTTCCCTTTAAAAGTATGTTGTAACTAATGCAGACAGATTACGGCGCAACGCGCGACGTCTGAGTGCCGGTGCGCGGCGGCATGGCAAACAGCACCAGCGCCGGAACCAAATAGATAAAGTACATCGCCACTTCGCTGACGCTCGGCGTTTCCTGGTAACCAAAAATACCTTCGAGCAAGGTACCGGTCAGGGAATGCGTTGAGAGCACGTTACTGAGGTCGAACGCCACTTCCTGGAAGTGATTCCACAGGCCCGCTTCGTGGAAAGCGCGGATCGCCCCCGCCGCCAGCCCAGCGGCCACCAGCAGAATAAACAGGCTGGTCCATTTAAAGAATGCACCCAGGTTAAGGCGAATGCCGCCCCAGTAGAGCAGGAATCCCAGCACCACCGCAGTGGCCAGACCCAGCATCGCACCCAGCGGTGGCCAGATCCCCACATCCTGCTGAAATGCCGCCAGCAGGAAGAAAACCGACTCCAGCCCTTCCCGCGCCACGGCGAAAAAGACCATCATGATCAGCGCCCAGCCGTGGTTATTGCCCTTTTGCAGGGCGTTATCCACCGCCTGCTCCAGCTGCACCTTCACGTTGCGGGACACTTTACGCATCCAGAACACCATCCAGGTAAGGATTACCACGGCAATAACGGCCACGATCCCTTCAAACAACTCTTGCTCTTTCTGGGGAAACTCACCGGTGGTTTCATTGATAAGAATGCCAAGGCCCAGACAGAGTGCTGCGGCGAGGAATACCCCAATCCACATGACACCAATCCAGCGTCCACGCTGGGTTCGCTTCAGATAACTGGCGATGAGGCTGACGATGAGGGCCGCTTCGAGACCTTCACGTAACATAATGAGAAATGGAACAAACATGCCGACACCTTAAATGTTTATCGCGGTCAACTGATGCAAAGAAAGGTAAATTCTTGTGATAGTGATTATCATTACGACAGCAAGAAAAACAAGCGAAATGTGTGTTGTTTTGATGACGAGTTGTAAACACCCAGCCTGGTAATAATTGCTGGCGTTATCGTTAAGTTTATAAGTTATAGCGAAAATGCCCATTTACGGTTAATCAGGGCTGTGGCTAAATATCTGCCTCAAAAACCAACTGAAAATTAACCATGTTTAACATTATCCATTTCCTGCTGGCGCTGGTGATTATTCTTGCGCTTGCCTGGCTGGTGAGTTTCGACCGCCGAAAAATTCGCATTCGTTTTGTTTTACAGCTGATTGTCATTGAAATAGCCCTGGCGTTCTTTTTCCTGCATGCCGAAAGCGGGCTGTTCATTATTAAATATGTCTCGGGATTCTTTGAGTCACTGCTGAAATTCGCGGCTGAAGGCACCAATTTCGTCTTTGGCGGGATGGGTGAAAAAGGACTGGCGTTCATTTTCCTCGGCGTACTTTGCCCGATTATTTTTATCTCCGCACTGATTGGTATTCTTCAGCACTGGCGAATTCTGCCGATTTTTATTCGGGTGATCGGGACACTGCTGTCAAAACTGAATGGCATGGGTAAGCTGGAATCGTTCAACGCGGTGAGCTCGCTGATCCTCGGACAGTCTGAAAACTTTATTGCCTACAAGGGTGTACTGGGCGACCTCTCCTCTCGTCGTCTCTTCACCATGGCGGCCACGGCCATGTCGACGGTATCCCTGTCGATTGTCGGTGCCTATATGACCATGCTCGACGCCAAATTTGTCGTTGCCGCGCTCATCCTGAACATGTTCAGCACCTTTATTATTCTCTCCATTATCAACCCGGCGCGCCCGGAAGCAGAGCCGGACATCAAGCTTGAAAAGCTGCACGAGTCCCAGAGCTTCTTCGAAATGCTTGGCGAGTATATTCTGGCCGGTTTTAAAGTGGCGATGATTATTCTGGCGATGCTGATTGGCTTTATTGCCCTTATTAGCGCCGTTAACGCCCTCTTCTCCAGCGTATTTGGTATGAGCTTCCAGCAGATCCTGGGCTATGTATTTTACCCGCTGGCATGGCTGGTCGGTATTCCGCTGAGCGACGCGTTGAATGCCGGCAGTATTATGGCAACCAAGCTGGTCGCAAATGAATTTGTGGCAATGATTGAGCTGCAAAAAATTGCGCATCAGATGTCACCACGCGGACTGGGCATTTTGTCCGTTTTCCTGGTGTCGTTCGCTAACTTTGCCTCTATCGGCATTGTGGCCGGGGCGATCAAAGGCCTGAACGAGCAACAGGGGAACGTGGTATCGCGTTTTGGCTTACGTCTGGTGTATGGCGCGACGCTGGTCAGTTTGCTGTCCGCCAGCTTTGCAGGACTGGTGCTGTAAGCGATAACGGCGGGTTCTCCCGCCGTTTTTCATTAAAACTGCACGCACACCGGCTGATCGACTCGCATCACCGACTCCTGCGCGAAGCGTGATTTATAAATACCGCGCAACGCTTCAATATTCTTCTCGCTCTGCGCATCTTTACCGTGGATCAGCATAAGCGCCTTGCTCGGTTCACGCGCCACTTTCCCGTCGTTACCCAGCCACTGCCCACGCGCATCAAAGACCGTCAGGCCATCGCGAAAACGCGGCGTCACGTCCTGGTCAACGAACTGCTGCCACTCGCCGGTGGTGATTTGCGCCCCTGCGGGACGGTTTAGCCCGAAATAGAGCGTGGTTTGCTGCATCTGGTTATCCGCTTTGCAGGTCTCCATCGCCGCGTGTTGCGACGGCACACTGCAGCCCGCCAGCATCAATAATGCCGCTGCCATTACCCCTGTTTTGATTGTCATGCTTCGCTATCCTCATTGTTATAAGCACAGCGATATCATCGTAAATTGCGGATTTTGGCAAGAAAAAAGCCGGGTAGCGCGCGCGCTTACCCGGCCTGACTATCAGCGAAGATTACTCAGCCTGCAGCTTAGACGGCGGTGCAGTGTGATAGTGTGCGTCTGCTTCAGCAAAACGTTTCTGCATTGAGGCAGAAGGCGCTTTACCCAGCAGGCTGAACACCACAATGCCGATACTGCCGAAGATGAAGCCCGGGATAATTTCGTACAGACCGAGCCAGGCGAACTGCTTCCAGACGATAACGGTAAGCGCACCGATAATCATCCCCGCCAGCGCGCCGTTGCGGGTCATGCGCGACCACAGCACCGAGAAGAGCACCACCGGACCAAACGCCGCACCAAAGCCCGCCCACGCGTAGCTCACCAGGCCCAGCACGCGGTTCTCAGGGTTTGCCGCCAGCGCAATGGCAATTAAGGCCACCACCAGCACCATGAAACGCCCCACCCATACCAGCTCTTTCTGGCTCGCATCTTTACGCAGGAACGCTTTGTAGAGGTCTTCGGTGATTGCACTTGAGCAGACCAGCAGCTGGCAGCTCAGGGTGGACATCACGGCCGCCAGGATCGCGGAGAGCAGAATACCGGCAATCCACGGGTTGAACAGAATGCCCGCCAGTTCGATGAACACACGCTCGGCGTTCTGGTTTACTGCACCTGCCTGCGCCGGGTTATTGTTGAAGTAAGCGATGCCGAAGAAACCAACCGCACAGGCACCCGCCAGACAGAGGATCATCCACGTCATACTGATACGACGGGCATGAACAATCGTGTGGTGAGAGTCAGCGGCCATGAAGCGCGCCAGAATGTGCGGCTGACCGAAGTAGCCCAGACCCCAGCCCATCAGAGAAACGATGGCGACAAAGTTCAGCCCTTTCAGCATGTCGACGTTTTCAATGCTCTTCTGCTTAATCACTTCAAGCGAATCAGCAAAGCCGCCGACGGTGAAGATGACAATGACTGGCGTCAGGATCAGAGCGAAGATCATCAGGCTCGCCTGCACGGTGTCAGTCCAGCTTACGGCCAGGAAACCGCCCACGAAGGTATAAAGAATGGTTGCCGCAGCACCGGCCCACAGCGCCGTTTCATAGCTCATGCCGAAGGTGCTTTCGAACAGGCGCGCACCGGCCACAATACCAGAGGCACAATAGATGGTGAAGAACACGAGGATAACCAGCGCAGAGATAATGCGCAGCACGCGGCTGTTATCTTCAAAGCGTCCGGTGAAGTAATCCGGCAGGGTCAACGCATTGTTGTTGGCTTCGGTATGCACGCGCAGACGGCCTGCAACCAGCTTCCAGTTGATCCATGCCCCGACGGTCAGGCCAATGGCGATCCAGCTTTCAGAAATACCGGAGATGAAAATCGCCCCCGGCAGCCCCATCAGCAGCCAGCCGCTCATGTCGGACGCGCCCGCAGAGAGTGCGGTAACCATCGGCCCTAAGCTACGCCCGCCCAGAATGTAGTCGTCAAAGTTCTTTGTTGAACGCCATGCCAAAAACCCTATCAGGATCATGCCAAATATATAAACGAGAAATGTCACCAGCATCGGTGTGCTAATTGCCATTCAAATTCTCCAAAATGTCGAGCGACAACCGTCCGGGTTGCCTTGTTATGTCATCACCGGAACGTAGTGATGTGTGTATGTGTTTCTGTTGGCCGCGCGTATCCTGCCGTAAGCAGTGCTCGCACACAAACGATTTAACACTGCATTTACATCAAATTCATCCCTGGTTTTATACGTCTTTCGTATAGGTTGCACTCGCTCACGCTTTTACGGGTTGCACCTTTTAAAAGTGTTAAGTCCCGCATAAAAACAGGCCTCTCATCCAGAAGCCAGCACTTTTTTCCAGCTAACCATCTCTTAACAATCCATTCATTTTCTGGGTTGCAAACCAGGTCACATTTAACATGGTTGCACAAAGTTGCAACATGGTGGATATTTCACGCTATCGATAGCACACGACGACAGAACAACAGGAGCTTTGGCATGGGTATGACCACCATGGGGGTTAAGCTGGATGACGCAACCCGCGAACGGATTAAGACCGCAGCAACCCGCATTGACCGCACGCCGCACTGGCTAATCAAGCAGGCGATTTTTAACTACCTTGAAAGGCTCGAAAGCGATGAGGGGCTGCCAGAGCTGCCCGCGCTGCTGGCGGGTGCAGCCAATGAAAGTGATGAGGTTTCCGCCGCTGCTGACGAAAACCATCAGCCGTTCCTTGAATTCGCCGAGCAGATCCTGCCTCAGTCCGTCAGCCGCGCCGCCATTACCGGTGCTTACCGTCGTGCCGAAACCGACGCCGTACCGATGCTGCTGGAGCAGGCCCGTCTGCCAGAAGCCATTGCCTCTCAGGCGCACAGCCTGGCGTATCAGCTTGCCGACAAACTGCGTAACCAGAAAAATGCCACCGGCCGCGCCGGAATGGTACAGGGTCTGCTGCAGGAGTTTTCCCTCTCCTCTCAGGAGGGCGTAGCGTTGATGTGTCTGGCGGAAGCGCTGTTGCGTATTCCTGACAAAGCCACCCGTGACGCACTGATCCGCGACAAAATCAGCAACGGTAACTGGCAGTCACACATCGGCCGCAGCCCGTCGCTGTTCGTCAACGCGGCGACATGGGGCCTGCTGTTTACCGGCCGACTGGTCTCGACCCATAACGAAGCCAACCTCTCCCGCTCCCTGAACCGCATCATCGGCAAGAGCGGTGAACCGCTGATCCGCAAAGGCGTGGATATGGCGATGCGCCTGATGGGCGAGCAGTTTGTTACCGGCGAAACCATCGCGGAAGCGCTGGCCAACGCCCGTAAGCTCGAAGATAAAGGTTTCCGCTACTCTTACGACATGCTGGGTGAAGCGGCGCTGACCGCCGCCGACGCGCAGGCTTATATGGTCTCTTACCAGCAGGCGATTCACGCCATTGGTAAAGCGTCAAACGGTCGCGGTATTTATGAAGGCCCGGGGATCTCCATCAAGCTCTCGGCCCTGCATCCGCGCTACAGCCGTGCGCAGTACGACCGGGTGATGGAAGAGCTCTATCCGCGCCTGAAGTCTCTGACCCTGCTGGCGCGCCAGTACGACATCGGTATCAACATCGATGCCGAAGAGGCCGACCGCCTGGAGATCTCCCTCGATCTGCTGGAAAAACTGTGCTTCGAGCCGGAGCTGGCAGGCTGGAACGGAATTGGTTTCGTTATCCAGGCGTATCAGAAACGTTGTCCGTTCGTGATTGATTACCTGATTGACCTGGCAAGCCGCAGCCGCCGTCGCCTGATGATCCGCCTGGTAAAAGGCGCCTACTGGGACAGCGAAATTAAACGCGCCCAGATGGAAGGTCTGGAAGGCTATCCGGTCTATACCCGCAAGGTTTACACCGATGTCTCATACCTTGCCTGCGCGAAAAAACTGCTCGGCGTGCCGAACCTGATTTACCCGCAGTTTGCCACCCATAACGCCCACACTCTGGCGGCCATCTACAGCCTGGCCGGTCAGAACTACTATCCGGGTCAGTATGAGTTCCAGTGCCTGCACGGCATGGGTGAACCGCTGTACGAGCAGGTCACCGGTAAAGTGGCGGATGGCAAACTGAACCGTCCGTGCCGTATTTATGCCCCGGTGGGCACCCATGAAACCCTGCTGGCGTACCTGGTGCGTCGTCTGCTGGAGAACGGGGCGAACACCTCCTTCGTTAACCGTATCGCCGATACCACCCTGCCGCTTGACGAGCTGGTTGCCGATCCGGTGCAGGCGGTTGAGAAGATGGCGGCCCAGGAAGGTCAGATTGGCCTGCCGCATCCGAAGATCCCGCTGCCGCGTGAACTGTACGGCAAAGGTCGCGTGAACTCCGCGGGCCTGGACCTGGCGAACGAACACCGTCTGGCCTCCCTCTCCTCCGCCCTGCTCAACAGCGCGCTGCAGAAATGGCAGGCCAAACCGATTCTGGAGCAGCCCGTCGCTGATGGCGAAATGCAGCCCGTGATTAACCCGGCGGAGCCAAAAGATATCGTCGGCTACGTGCGGGAAGCAACCGAAGCAGAAGTGGATCAGGCGCTGGACAGCGCGGTGAATAACGCGCCAATCTGGTTCGCGACGCCGCCGCAAGAGCGTGGCGCCATTCTGGAACGTGCTGCGGTGCTGATGGAAGACCAGATGCAGTCGCTCATCGGGATCCTGGTGCGCGAAGCAGGTAAAACCTTCAGCAACGCCATTGCCGAAGTTCGTGAAGCGGTCGACTTCCTGCACTACTACGCAGGCCAGGTTCGTGATGATTTCGATAACGAAACCCACCGTCCTCTCGGTCCGGTGGTGTGTATCAGTCCGTGGAACTTCCCGCTGGCGATCTTCACCGGCCAGATTGCCGCCGCACTTGCCGCCGGCAACAGCGTGCTGGCAAAACCGGCGGAGCAGACCCCGCTGATTGCCGCTCAGGGTATTAACATTCTGCTGGAAGCGGGCGTGCCTGCGGGTGTCATACAGCTGTTGCCGGGCCGCGGTGAAACGGTCGGGGCGAAACTGACCGCCGATAACCGTGTGCGCGGCGTGATGTTTACCGGCTCGACTGAAGTGGCCTCCCTGCTGCAGCGCAATATTGCCACCCGTCTTGATGCGCAGGGGCGTCCAACGCCGCTCATCGCTGAAACCGGCGGCATGAACGCCATGATCGTCGACTCCTCCGCGCTCACCGAGCAGGTGGTGGTCGATGTTCTCGCCTCCGCCTTCGACAGCGCGGGCCAGCGCTGTTCCGCCCTGCGCGTGCTGTGTCTGCAGGATGACGTGGCAGACCACACGCTGAAGATGCTGCGCGGCGCGATGGCCGAATGCCGCATGGGTAACCCGGGCCGTCTCACGACCGATATCGGGCCGGTTATCGACGCGGAAGCCAAAGCAAATATCGAAAACCACATTCAGACCATGCGCGCCAAAGGCCGTCCGGTCTTCCAGGCCGTGCGTGAAAACAGCGAGGATGCCCGCGAGTGGCAGACCGGCACCTTTGTGCCGCCAACGCTGATTGAACTGGCCAGCTTCGACGAACTGAAAAAAGAGGTCTTTGGCCCGGTATTGCACGTGGTGCGCTACAACCGTAACAACCTCAACGAGCTGATTGAACAGATTAACGCCTCCGGCTATGGCCTGACCCTCGGCGTGCATACCCGCATCGATGAGACCATCGCTCAGGTGACCGGCAGCGCTAAAGTAGGCAACCTGTACGTGAACCGTAACATGGTCGGCGCGGTGGTGGGCGTACAGCCGTTCGGCGGTGAAGGTCTGTCAGGTACCGGTCCAAAAGCCGGTGGTCCACTCTACCTGTACCGTCTGCTGGCAAACCGTCCGGACAATGCGCTCGGCGTGACGCTGGCACGTCAGGATGCCGAACGTCCGGTGGACGCGCAGCTGAAGGCCGTGCTGACACAGCCGCTGGAGGCGCTCATCACGTGGGCAGAAACACGCCCGGAACTGCGCGCTGTCGCACAGCAGTATGGCGAACTGGCGCAGGCGGGAACGCAGCGCCTGCTGCCGGGGCCAACCGGTGAGCGCAACACCTGGACGCTGATGCCGCGCGAGCGTGTGCTGTGCGTGGCGGACAACGAGCAGGATGCGCTGGTTCAGCTGGCCGCCGCTGCTGCAACCGGTTGTGAAGTGCTGTGGCCGGAAGATGCACTGCATCGTGACCTCGCGAAACAGCTGCCGAAAACGGTCTCTGCCCGCATTCATTTTGCGAAGCCCGATGCTCTGCTGACTCAGTCGTTTGATGCCGTTATCTATCACGGTGATTCCGACCAGCTGCGCGAACTGTGCGAGCAGGTAGCGGCCCGCAGCGGTGCGATTGTTTCGGTACAGGGCTTTGCCCGCGGCGAAACCAATCTGCTGCTGGAACGTCTGTACGTTGAGCGCTCGCTTAGCGTGAACACCGCGGCGGCGGGCGGTAACGCGAGCCTGATGACAATCGGTTAATCGTGTAAAATATCCCCGGTGGCACTACGCTTACCGGGGTGACAAAATAACCCAGGGCCGGATAAGCACAGCGCATCCGGCTTTTTTACATGGAGGGGATGATGAAAAGATATCTGATCGCGGGGGCTGCATTGCTGCTGAGCGCGAACGCGCTGGCAGAAGAGTGCGCAAATGCGACCACCCAGCTTGAAATGAACACCTGTACGGCGCAGCAGTACCAGACAGCCGATAAAAAACTGAATCAGACGTATCAGGCTGCCATCAAACGCGCAGAAGCCCCACAGCGTGAGCTTCTGAAAAAGGCACAGCAGGCGTGGATTGCCCTGCGCGATGCCGACTGCAACTTTATCGGGTCGGGTACTGAGGGAGGCAGCGTCCAGCCGATGATCATCAGCCAGTGCCTGAACGAAAAAACCGTTGAGCGTGAAGCGTTTCTTGCCTCACTGATGCAGTGTGAAGAGGGCGATTTAAGCTGCCCTCTTCCGCCGGGAAACTAACGCACGCGGATCCCTTCAATGATCATCTGCTGAACGTTTTCCAGCGTGCTGTGGAAAAACGCCTCATCCTGGAGCGTTTTACCGGTCACCGCTTCAACCTGGGCCGCAAAGTCAGCGTAATGCTGAGTGGAGGCCCAAATCATAAAGATCAGATGATGTGGGTCAACTGGAGCCAGCTTCCCGCCCGCCACCCATCCGGCAATAATGGCCGATTTCTCGTCAACCAGCTGTTTTAAATCCCCGGTCAGCTCCGCCTGCAACAGCGGTGCGCCCTGCAGCATCTCCAGGCAGAACAGCCGTGATGCCTGCGGATAATCACGCGACACCTCCAGCTTCAGGCGAATGTACTCCCTGATCGCCACCAGCGGGGCAAGCTCTTCGCGAAACGCCTTAAGCGGCGCCAGCCAGATATCGAGGATCTGCTGCATCACCGCAATATAAAGCGCCTCTTTCGACGGATAGTAGTAGAGCAGATTCGTTTTCGACACCCCAGCCTGTTCCGCCACCTGCTCAAGGCGCGTGCCATGAATACCAAACTGCGAAAAGGTCTCCAGCGCCGCACTCAGGATGGCCTGCTTCTTCGCACTGACCGCCTGCGAACGTTTACCGGGTGTTTTCACTGCACCTTGTGTCATTCCCGCTCTCCATATTTTGCGTTGTCATCAGCATAGCAAAACCCCTCACCGACCACGACACTCTGCACTCCGATCGCGCATGAATGCCTGTTTTCTGTGCAATGTTTTTGACCATTTAGTCCACATTTGCGTATCTCAATTAACCAACCATTGATTAACACATTAATAACAAAGCCATTTTCAAAACTGGCATTGCCTTTGCAAAACCCTCTTTACCTGCAACGTCGTAAAGAGAGGTTCGTGATGAAAATTGGCGTATTTGTACCTATCGGCAACAACGGCTGGCTAATCTCGACCACCGCCCCGCAATACATGCCTACTTTTGAGCTGAATAAGGCCATCGTGCAAAAGGCGGAGCACTACCATTTCGATTTTGCGCTTTCGATGATCAAACTGCGGGGTTTCGGCGGCAAAACCGAATTCTGGGATCACAACCTGGAGTCCTTCACCCTGATGGCCGGGCTGGCAGCCGTCACCTCGCGCATTCAGATCTACGCGACGGCCGCCACCCTCACCCTGCCGCCGGCGATCGTTGCCAGAATGGCCTCCACCATCGACTCCATTTCCGGTGGTCGCTTTGGCGTTAACCTGGTTACGGGCTGGCAAAAACCTGAATATGAGCAGATGGGGATCTGGCCGGGCGACGAGTATTTCTCCCGCCGCTACGACTACCTGACCGAGTATGTGCAGGTGCTGCGCGATCTCTGGGGCACCGGCAAAAGCGACTTCAAAGGTGATTACTTCACCATGAACGACTGCCGCGTCAGCCCGCAGCCTTCCGCCCCGATGAAAGTGATCTGCGCCGGGCAGAGCGACGCAGGAATGGAATTCTCCGCTAAATACGCCGACTTCAACTTCTGCTTTGGCAAAGGCGTGAATACCCCAGCCGCCTTCGCCCCGACCGCGGCACGCATGAAAGAGGCCGCGGACAAAACCGGTCGCGATGTGGGTTCCTATGTCCTGTTTATGGTCATTGCCGACGAAACCGACGACGCCGCCCGCGCGAAATGGGAACGGTATAAGGCGGGCGCGGACGATGAAGCGCTGAGCTGGCTCACCGAACAGAGCCAGAAAGATACCCGTTCCGGCTCGGACACCAACGTCCGTCAGATGGCCGACCCGACCTCAGCGGTCAACATCAACATGGGCACGCTGGTCGGTTCCTATGCCAGCGTCGCCAGAATGCTCGATGAAGTGGCCGCCGTGCCCGGTGCGGAAGGCGTGCTGCTGACCTTCGATGAGTTCCTGACCGGTGTGGAAACATTCGGCGAGCGCATTCAGCCGCTGATGCAGTGCCGCGCCCACATTCCTGCCATCACAAAGGAGGTCGCGTAATGACCACGCTTGCAGCACGTCCGGAAGCTATCACCTTTGCGCCGCACCAAAGTGCCCTGATTGTGGTGGATATGCAAAACGCCTATGCCAGCCAGGGCGGCTATCTGGATCTGGCGGGATTTGACGTCTCCGCCACCCGACCGGTGATTGAGAACATTAAAACCGCAGTCAACGCAGCCCGCGCGGCTGGCATGCTGATCGTCTGGTTCCAGAACGGCTGGGACGATCAATATGTGGAGGCCGGTGGCCCGGGCTCTCCCAATTTCCATAAATCGAACGCCCTGAAAACCATGCGCAAACGGCCCGAACTGCAGGGCACACTGCTGGCGAAAGGCAGCTGGGATTACCAGCTGGTGGATGAGCTGGTGCCAGAGGCAGGCGATATCGTGCTGCCCAAACCGCGCTACAGCGGCTTTTTCAACACCCCGCTCGACAGCCTGCTGCGCAGCCGGGGGATCCGTCATCTGGTCTTTACCGGCATCGCTACCAACGTCTGCGTGGAATCCACCCTGCGCGACGGCTTCTTCCTGGAATATTTTGGCGTGGTGCTGGAAGACGCCACCCATCAGGCCGGGCCGGCGTTTGCGCAGCAAGCGGCCCTGTTCAACATCGAAACCTTTTTTGGCTGGGTCAGCAACGTCGCGGATTTTTGCGACGCCCTGAATCCACCGCTAGCCCGTATTGCCTGAGGAACAAGACCATGCCGAAATCCGTGATTATTCCGCCAGGAACCAGTACTCCGATTGCCCCGTTCGTGCCCGGCACGCTGGCCGATGGTGTGGTGTATGTATCCGGCACGCTGCCGTTTGATCAGCACAATAACGTGGTCTACCCCAACGACCCAAAGGCGCAAACCCGCCACGTGCTGGAGACGATCAAAAAAGTGATCGAAACAGCGGGTGGCACAATGGAGGATGTGACGTTCAACAGTATCTTTATCACCGACTGGAAAAACTACGCCGCGATTAACGACATTTACGCCGAGTTCTTTCCCGGTGATAAACCGGCCCGGTTCTGCATTCAGTGTGGGCTGGTGAGGCCAGATGCGCTGGTTGAAATCGCGACCGTTGCACACATCGCAAAGTGAGGCGGCCATGAAGCTCTCTGTCTCACCTCCCCCTTACGACGGCGCGCCCACGGTTGTCCTGATTGCCGGGCTTGGCGGGGGCGGCAGCTACTGGCTACCGCAGCTTGCCGTCCTGGAGCAAGAGTACCAGGTGGTGTGCTACGACCAGCGCGGGACGGGCAATAATCCCGACGTGCTGCCGGAAGCCTACAGCCTGGCGATGATGGCCGACGAGCTGGCCCGGGCGCTGAATGCCGCCGGGATCGTTCGTTACTGCGTCGTGGGTCATGCGCTGGGGGCGCTGATCGGCCTGCAGCTGGCGCTCGACCACCCCGATGCCCTCAGCGCGCTGGTGTGCGTGAACGGCTGGCTCACTCTGAATGCTCATACCCGACGCTGTTTCCAGATCCGTGAACGCCTGCTTCATGCAGGCGGCGCACAGGCGTGGGTAGAGGCGCAGCCGCTGTTTCTTTACCCGGCCGACTGGATGGCCGCCCGCGCGCCGCGCCTGGAGGCCGAAGAGGCCCTGGCACTGGCCCACTTCCAGGGCAAAAACAACCTGCTGCACAGGCTGAATGCCCTGAAGAAAGCGGACTTCAGTCGCCATGCCTCACGTATTCACTGCCCGGTACACCTTATCTGCTCCGCCGACGATCTGCTCATCCCTGCGGTCTGTTCCACTGAGCTGCAGGCGGCCATCCCCGGCAGCCACAAGGTGGTAATGCGCCAGGGCGGGCACGCCTGCAACGTCACCGAGCCAGAAACTTTTAATACGCTGCTGCTGAACGGGCTTGCCAGCCTGCTGCACAGCCCTGAACCCGCTTTATAAGGAGCCCTGATGAGCGAAGCGATTACCCCTGGCGCGCTGGCATCACTGTTTACCGGCGCACGCACCCATAACGGCTGGCAGGCGATCCCCGTCAGCGACGAGACGCTGCGCGAGATCTACGACCTGATGAAATGGGGTCCCACGTCCGCCAACTGCTCGCCAGCGCGGATTGTGTTTGTACGAAGCGCAGAGGGAAAAGAAAAACTGCGCCCGGCGCTTTCCAGCGGCAACCTGGAGAAAACCCTCACCGCCCCGGTTACGGCGATTGTCGCCTGGGATAGTGAATTTTATGAACGCCTTCCCGCCCTGTTCCCCCACGGGGATGCGCGGAGCTGGTTTACCTCAAGCCCGGCGCTTGCCGAAGAGACAGCCTTTCGCAACAGCGCGATGCAGGCGGCTTACCTGATTTTCGCCTGTCGGGCGCTGGGGCTCGATACGGGCCCGATGTCAGGCTTTGATCGCCAAAAAGTCGACGACGCGTTTTTCACCGGCACGTCGCTGAAAAGTAATCTGCTTATCAATATTGGCTATGGCGATACCAGCAAACTCTACGGCCGTTTGCCGCGTCTGGCCTTTGAAGACGCATGCGCACTGGCATAAGGAGCCACCATGATGACACCCGATAAACAAACCTTCCGTGATGCCATGGCCTGCGTCGGTGCGGCGGTCAATATCATCACCACCGACGGTCCTGCCGGGATGGCGGGTTTCACCGCCAGCGCGGTGTGCAGCGTAACGGATTCACCGCCCACGCTGCTGGTATGCCTGAACCGTGGCGCATCCGTCTGGCCGACCTTCAGTGAAAACCGCACCCTGTGCGTCAATACCCTGAGCGCCGGACAAGAGCCGCTATCAAACCTGTTTGGGGGGAAAACCCCGATGGACGAGCGCTTCGCCGCCGCGCGCTGGGAGACCGGCGAAACGGGGTGCCCGCGTCTGGAGGAGGCGCTGGCCTCGTTTGACTGCCGTATCAGCCAGGTGGTGAGCGTGGGCACGCACGACATCCTGTTTTGCGACATCGTTTCGATTATTCGCCACCCCGCGCCGCAAGGGCTGGTGTGGTTTGACCGCGGCTATCACGCGCTTATGCGACCCGCCTGTTAACCCTCCTTAAGGAGTCAGCTCATGGCAATGTTCGGTTTTCCCCACTGGCAGTTGAAATCGACCTCTACAGAACCTGGCGTGGTCGCGCCGGATGAAAGGCTCCCGCTCGGGCCAACCTTAGTGATGGGGGTTCAGCACGCGGTCGCGATGTTCGGCGCAACGGTGCTGATGCCCATGCTGATGGGGCTTGATCCCAATCTGTCCATTCTGATGTCGGGTATCGGTACCCTGCTGTTCTTTTTCATCACCGGCGGGCGCGTGCCCAGCTATCTTGGTTCCAGCGCTGCGTTTGTCGGCGTGGTCATCGCCACCACCGGCTTTAACGGTCAGGGTATCAACCCGAATCTGAGCGTCGCGCTCGGCGGCATTATCGCCTGCGGGCTGGTCTACACGCTGATTGGCCTGGTGGTCATGAAGGTCGGGACGCGCTGGATAGAGCGGATGATGCCTCCCGTCGTCACCGGGGCTGTGGTGATGGCAATTGGTCTGAACCTTGCGCCAATAGCCGTCAGAAGCGTCTCCGGTTCGCCCTTTGAAAGCTGGATGGCGGTGATCACGGTACTCTGCATTGGCCTGGTGGCGGTGTTTACGCGGGGGATGATCCAGCGACTGTTGATCCTGGTGGGGTTAATCGTTGCCTGTCTGGTGTACGCCCTGCTGGCAAACGTCTTCGGTCTGGGCAAGCCGGTTGATTTTACACTGTTGCATAACGCCGCCTGGTTCGGCCTGCCGCAGGTGACGTCTCCGGTCTTTAACACGCAGGCGATGATGTTAATCGCGCCGGTTGCGGTGATCCTGGTGGCAGAAAACTTAGGCCATCTGAAAGCCGTTGCGGGTATGACCGGGCGCAGCATGGACCCTTACATGGGCCGCGCCTTTGTCGGCGACGGTCTGGCTACCATGCTCTCCGGCTCGGTCGGCGGTAGCGGTGTAACGACCTACGCTGAAAATATTGGTGTGATGGCAGTGACCAAAGTTTACTCCACCCTGGTCTTCGTGGCGGCAGCGGTGATGGCGATGCTCCTCGGGTTCTCACCGAAATTCGGCGCGCTGATCCACACCATTCCCGCGCCGGTGATTGGTGGGGCATCGATTGTGGTATTTGGTCTGATTGCCGTTGCCGGGGCACGCATCTGGGTGCAGCATCGTGTCGATCTGAGCCAGAACAGCAACCTGATTATGGTGGCGGTCACGCTGGTGCTGGGGGCGGGAGATTTTGCCCTGACGCTGGGCGGCTTCACCCTTGGTGGGATTGGCACCGCAACCTTTGGCGCAATCCTGCTTAACGCCCTGCTGAGCCGCCGGGAAGCGGCTGCACCGCAGGGCGACGTGGTACATCAGGACTCTTGATTTATCGCAGCGCTGTCACGCTCAGGCAGCGCTTTTTTCTTCCGTTTCAGCTTCAGCTCACTCACCAGCACGCCGGCGACAATAAACGCCGCACCCACCAGCGCCAGCAGCGGTAAACGCTCTCCGGCGATACGCCCGAAAATGCCCGCCCATACCGGTTCGCCGGTATAGATAACCGTCGCACGCGTCGGGGAAACGCTGCGCTGCGCCCAGTTCATGGTGACCTGGATAATGGCGCTAAAGATACCCAGCCCCAGCGCCACCACAACCAGCCCGGTGGACATCGGCGGAACAGACTCCCCTGCCGGCACCATGGTGGCAAAAGCCACCAGCGACGCGGTCGCCAGCTGAACCACGGTGACGCGCTTGACGTCCACTTTGCCAGCCCAGGCGCTGATCAGAATAATTTCCGCGGCAATCGCGATAGCGCCCACCAGCGTAATGATTTCGCCCGGCCCCAGCGCCAGCAGGTTGTTTTCCGGCCCGGCAAGCAAGATAAGGCCAATAAACGCCAGCACGATCCCCGTGCAGGACATCAGACCCGGTATTCTCCCCAGACAGAGCCATTGCAGTAACGGCACCAGCGGCACATACATGGCGGTGATAAACGCCGATTTGCTGCTGGTGATGGTCTGTAATCCCCACGTCTGCAGGCTGTAGCCCATGGCAATCGCAACCCCAATGGCCACCCCGGCCTTCAGTTCTTTAAGCGTCAGCCCGCGCAAGGTTTTAAGCGAGAGTAATCCCACGGCAATCGCCGCCGTCGCAAAGCGCAGGCCGACAAAAAAGAACGGACCGCTCAGCGTGACCGCGTACTGGACGGCGAGAAAGGTTCCGCCCCAGAACATGGTGATCAGAATGAGAAGGGCTTCCTGAGGTTTGACGGAGAATGTGAAACGGGAGAGAGACATGCGGCACCAGCAAATAAGCATCAATCCTCTAGTGTGCGATGCCTTTGGTGACAGTTCAATGTTGCAGAAATAAAAAACCGCCGGGAGATCCCGGCGGCAGGGTATCAGTCCGGCGTATTACTTATTGCTGCCATGACTGTTTTTGCCCCCTTTTTTGCCAGCTTCTGATGCCCGCTGAGGGTCATTTTTGAAATTCCCCCCGCTAGACTGGCCACCTTTACGACCTGCTTCTGATGCTCTTTCACGGTCTTCAGCGAAATTACCTGAACCACCACGATGGTTTGCCATCTCTAACCTCCAGAGTGTGAAACATTAGACATCATATTGCATTCAGTAAAAGAGGATTCTTTCACCGCGCGGCTGAAGGAAAGTGCCTTTATCTGTGCCGCGTGAAATTAAGCTTAGTGGAATGCGGCTATCCGGCAAGTCAGAGGTAATATTCTGCAACATGATCTCAGCCATTCGGGTGAGATTACGCGACGGCCATTTATAAGCCTTTCTTATCATTTTAAAAATCCGCAGCGGGAAAGTTGTTTCATTTTGCTACAAAGCGCTTTTGTATCCATATTGTTATAAATCAAAGAAATGCCGTTCATTTTTGCAGTCTGGCTGTGATGACTTATCTTTAAATGAACGCAGCGATCCGCTGTCAGAAAACACAAACGAGGAGTGATGCAAAATGGCAAAAGTTCTGGTGCTCTATTATTCCATGTATGGACACATTGAAACCATGGCTCACGCGGTAGCAGAAGGTGCAAACAGAGTGGACGGCGTAGAAGTTGTGGTGAAACGCGTACCGGAAACGATGCAGGCTGAGGCGTTCGCCAAAGCCGGGGGGAAAACACAAAATGCCCCGGTTGCCACCCCGCAGGAACTGGCTGATTACGATGCCATTATTTTCGGCACCCCTACCCGATTTGGCAATATGTCAGGCCAGATGCGGACCTTCCTCGATCAAACCGGAGGACTTTGGGCATCCGGAGCGTTATACGGCAAACTCGCCAGCGTCTTCAGCTCCACCGGGACCGGCGGCGGTCAGGAGCAGACGATTACGTCAACCTGGACTACCCTTGCTCATCATGGGATGGTGATTGTGCCGATTGGCTACGGCGCGCAGGAACTGTTTGATATTTCCCAGGTTCGTGGCGGGACACCGTACGGCGCCACCACCATTGCCGGTGGCGATGGCTCCCGACAGCCGAGCAACGAAGAGCTCACTATCGCCCGCTATCAGGGTGAGTATGTCGCAGGCCTCGCCAAAAAACTGAACGGCTAACTCAACAGGAGGACAAGCATGCCAACTCAAGAATCCAAAGCCCACCGCGTGGGTGAATGGGCAAGTTTACGCAACACCTCTCCGGAGATCGCCGAAGCCATTTTTGAAGTCGCGAACTATGACGAGAAGCTGGCAGAGCAGATTTGGGAAGAAGGCAGCGATGAAGTGCTGGAACGTGCCTTCGGGAAAACGGACAAAGACGCGCTCTTCTGGGGTGAGCAAACCATCGAACGTAAAAACGTCTGAACGTTTCCCCCCGCCTGAGCGGGGGGTTTTACCTATTTCGCCGCGTTATTCATCACCGCATTAAATTTATCGATTGGGCAAAAACCGTTCGCATCAACCGGACACCCCTTCAGCTCCAGCGTCACACGCTGTGCCGGCGCATCCAGTGACAGTACGCTGGCGTTACGCAGCTGGTCGGCGCTCTGATAGACATACTCAATCTTCATGAGTTCCTGGTTGGCGTTTTTATCATGCCAGCGCTGGAAAACAATTTTCCCGCCAATTGGCGTCCGCTCGTGCTGGTCATGCAGCTGGTACGGTTTGAAATCCAGCGCCGTAAGCAGCGACGCGATATTGGAATCATGCCCCACCAGCAGGGTGATTTTCGGCGCTTTCGCCTGCCCGGTGACGAGGGCCTGGTCGATATACTTCACCAGCGGTTTGGCCACGTTTTGCGCCACCTCGGTGGAGGTAAACAGCGAGTCCTGATAGCCATTTTTCAGTTGCGACAACACGCGCCACTGCTGATCGGTTTTAATTTCACCCCAGGCAACCTGGTCTGCCGGGAAGCCTTCGTAATACTGCAGCGTGAAGGCATCCACCAGCGAGTTACCGACTTTTAACGGCCCCGATACGCCAGGTTCTTTTTCATAGTCAGCGCTGAAGGTATCTTTCGCCTCCGCCAGCGAGCACACGTTCTTCTCTTTACAGGACGGTGAATCGGCGTAATTCGTCATCTGCTCCAGCAGCTTGTAGCTCTCGCCAAGCTGCATTTTCTGCCGCTCAGTCTCCATCGCCTTCAGCGCTTTTTCACGGAATGCAGGTGAGTTATCCGTAATCACCGGGTTAAAGGTCGGATCCATGGTGCCCATTTTTTCCTGATGATGCACAGGCACATCGCACCCCGGGAAGGCGCCGGTGATAAAGAACTGCGCGGTGGCGACAGTGCGCTGCAGGCTGTTGGCATAGGCATATACGCTATCCGCGGCCGGGCACTCGCCGGTTTTCACCATCCCCTGCTGTGCCAGCCACTCACGCATATAGTGGCCCATATAGACTTCAAGCACGCCACCTTTGGTGGTGAGCTGACCGCCTGGCACCTCCCATTCTGGCCACTGCTTCGGTGTGGATTGCTCGAGCACGCTGCCATTATTGGCGAGCGGCGCGCGCAAATTATGGCGACTCATGATTAAAACTTGTTCCAGCTGATACCCTTCCGGCGTCTCTTGCGCCTGCACGCCAGATGTCACTGCAATGGAACCGGCGATTGCCAGCGCGAGTAGTGCTTTTCTCATCCCTAATTCCTCACTCGTTTTAAAATGTCGCAGTGAGTGTGACAGATTCGTGACAATTTTCCGGGAAGCGTTTCGCAAACTGAGGATTACTTTTCAAGGCGATCGCCGTATTCGCTCATCCAGTCGGCCAGCGGGGAGAGCGCGCTCTGGAGGGTTAACCCCAGCGCGGTTATCTGATACTCCACCCGCGGTGGGATCTCCGGGTAGATAGTGCGCGACACCAGCCCGCGCTGCTCAAACAGGCGCAACTGCTTCGTGAGCTCTTTTTGCGTGATGGGGGCAGCGGCGCGCAGCAGATCGCCAAACCGGACCGGTGCATTGAGCATAATCAGGCGATAGAGCACCGGGATGGCCCACTTACCGGAAATCAGGTTTACAAACTGCGTCATCGGGCAGAGATAAACCTCAGATTTTTTTTCACAGGGTATATTGAGTGATTCCGCCATAGCACACCTCTAGCCTCATTAGTATCCAAATGGTACCTGGTTTCCTTTCGATACTAACGTTTCTATAGTGCTTTCTCCAGAGTCATTTCAGGAGAAGCACATGGGTCGTTTAGCAGGTAAATATACGCTGATTACCGGCGGCACTTCCGGTATTGGTCTCGCTACCGCGCAGGAATTTATTGCCGAAGGGGCGCACGTTGCTGTCACCGGACGTAACCCGGATACCCTTGCCGAAGCACAACGCATTCTGGGCGATAATGCCTGGGTTATTCCGACCGATGCGGGTGACATCGCCGCGCAAAAAGCGCTGGCGGACACGCTCGCCTCTCGCTGGCCACGTCTTGATGCCGTGTTTATTAACGCCGGCGATGTGACGCACGGGCTGCTTGAAGAGTGGCAGGAAGACGCCTGGGATCGCCTGATGGGCATCAACCTTAAAGGACCGTTCTTTTTGATTCAGGCCCTGCTGCCGCTGCTCAATAATCCCTCCTCTGTGATCTTGTGCGGGTCCGTGAGCGCCCGCATCGGGCTGCCTGCCAGCAGCGTTTATGCCGCCAGCAAGGCGGGATTACTGTCGCTGGCACGCACGCTGTCAGGGGAGCTGTTGCCGCGCGGTATTCGCGTCAACGGCCTGAGCCCGGGTCCGGTAGAAACACCGGCATTTAATAAAACGGGGTTAAGCGAGGAAGCGCTCAAGGCGATGCTGGGGGATATCACCAAACTTGTGCCGCTGGGCAGAATGGGCACGCCGACGGAGCTGGCGAAAGCCGCGCTCTATCTTGCCTCTGACGAATCGCGCTATATGGTGGGAACGGAACTGCTGGTCGACGGCGGAATGGGAAACCTGTAGGTCAAAAGGCGCTGATGCCGGTGACGATGCCGACATACAGCGCCGCCCATACGACGGCTGAAATCAGGCTTACCGCGTACACCTTCGCCGCGTTCAGTCTGAGCATGCCCGCTGCCAGCGGGACGATATAACGCAGCACCGCCAGGAAACGCGCGGTAAAGAGCACCAGCACGCCGTTTTTCTGCAGCTGATGTTGTACCCGCAAAAATTTCTCGGCGTGCCGGGAGGTGAAGCGCGTGACCAGCCGCGTGTGGCCCATCAACTGGCCGATATGATAATTCAATACCGACCCTGTTGTGGCACCCGCCGCGACAGCCAGCCACGTCAGTCCCGGATGCAGGCTGGTCTGGCTGACGGTGATCCCTGCCAGCAGCATCACCGAGGCCGGCGGAAGCACGGAGGAAACCAGTACCGTAGACTTGCTCAGCGCGATGACGAAAAGCAGCGCGAACAGATGCGTCGGATAGAGCGCAAAATGATTCAGCAGATTGTCAAACCACGTCATATTCCACCCCGCAGCGTTCGTGATGCTGACCATTAGAAACGAACAACCTTAAATGGGGTATCAACCGCTCAGACCTCCAGCAGGAAGGCATTAACGACACGCGAAAATGTCAGCGCCATTTAGAAACACAGAGGTGTGGAATTATACTCTCTTGAGCAATAACCACCGTCATTGATGAATAATCGATGTCATTAATACGCGGGATTAAATTATTGTTCTAAACGTTTCTTAAACGTCTTTTAAATTCCACAGCGCGATTTTTAAAGTGGCGTATTATCCCTCTCGTTTTACAACGATCTCGTTATGGCGAGGCTCCTGTACAAATACACGTTATCGCTCTGGTGGGTTCGAGAGAACCGGCACAGGGTAAAACAGGCACTGTCGAATCAAGGCTTTGTCAGTATAACTTCCCTTACGGGATACGGTGTACAGTGCTGAACCCAGGACGTGGGGATCTCCTCTTCGACATGCCCTGTCTTGCTCGCCCCTGAGAGATTTTATTATTCAAAGGGAATTCACTATGTCTTACGCTATTCACAATCAAAACCTGGCATTCAATGACAGCGCAATCGCGCAATATATGAATACCGATTTTATCGTCCTCGATATTTCATTATGCGTGGCGCTGGCACGCGAGCAATTTTTCGAAAAATTAAAAGACGATGATATTCCATCGCATATTTTCCTCGAAGATAACGGTCGGCTGGCAGGCATGGTTGCGGTGCGCAAACTGCTGCAGACCGCCGATACGGTACAGCCGGTGAAAACGCTGATGATTTCTCAGTTTCTGCAGGTCAAACCGGAAGACGAGCGTGCCGATGTCGCCGGGCTGCTGGCCCACGGCGAGGCGGATGTCGTGCCGGTGGTCACGCACGGTAAAGTGGTCGGCTGCCTGACCGAACGCGAAATCGCCCATCTGCTGGAAGATGATGTCACCGAAGATGCCCAGCTCCAGGGAGCAACGCTGCCACTGGAAAAGCCGTATCTGGAAACCAGCCCCTTCAGCCTGTGGAAAAAACGCTCCGTCTGGCTGCTGCTGTTGTTTGTCGCTGAAGCCTATACCAGCTCGGTTATTCAGCACTTCGAAGAGGCGCTGGAATCCGCCATTGCCCTGGCCTTTTTTATTCCGCTGCTGATAGGGACCGGTGGGAACAGCGGGACGCAGATCACCTCCACGCTGGTGCGTGCAATGGCACTGGGTGAAGTGCGTCTGCGCGACGTTGGCCGCGTGTTACGAAAGGAGATGACCACCTCGCTGATGATTGCCGCCACGCTTGGTCTTGCCGGGTGTGTTCGCGCCTGGATGATGGGTATCGGGCTGGAAATTACCCTTATCGTCAGCCTGACGCTGGTCTGTATTACGCTGTGGAGTGCGATTGTCTCGTCAGTTATTCCGATGGTACTGAAGCGCTGCGGCATTGACCCGGCCGTCGTTTCCGCGCCCTTTATCGCGACGCTTATCGACGGAACCGGTCTGATTATCTACTTCAAGATTGCGCAGTACACGCTGGGGCTGGAATAAGAGTGCAGCACCTCACCCACCGGGTTGAGGTGCTCACCGTTTTACATATCGCCAAGCTGATGTGCGATATCACGAAGCTGTTGCGCCAGCGCCTGCAGGTTTTTGCCCTTCTCACCTTTCGGCCCGGTCGACTGCCGCACCACCAGCCGGGCAGGCAAAATGGATGACATGCGCACGGCATTGTCTTCGCCACTGTCAAGAATGCGGCGCACCGCCTCTTTCCCCTGCAGATCCAGGTCCAGCGATACCGTGGTCAATGCCGGATAGAAGAATGAGCTTTCGTAGGTGTCATCGTAGCCAATCACCGATTTTTCACCCGGAATGGAAATCTGATGCTGATGGAAAGCACTTAGTACCCCCAGCGCCATCTGGTCGTTGGCCACCAGCACGGCAGAAAATTGCGGCGTCTCGCGCAGCATCTGCAGCGCACCCGCGTAACCGCTCTGCGCATCCCAGTTCCCGCGGATCACCGAGGCCGGCTCCAGACCGTAACCTTTCAGGGTTTCAATCCAGCTTTTCAGCCTGAGCTGCGCCGAGACAGAAGACGCAGGCCCCGCCAGCAACGCGATTTCCCGGTGCCCCAGTTCGTAGAGATATTTGACGCTGGCACGGGTGCCATCTGCCGGGTTAAACGAAACGTTAAACACGGAACTGTAAGGGTCAACGTCGAGGAACAGACAGACGATATCGTCGTTGTCCGTCGCGATTTTCTGCGCCTGCTCTGCTTCCAGCGGGACGTTGATGATCACCTTACTGACGAGCTGAGATTTCAGTTCATTGATCGAATCCTGGATGCTGTGGTTGACGTTCTCATCAATCATGGAGATCAACACCTGATACCCTTCCACATTTGCATAGCGTTTTACCGCCGCGGCGACCTGTGACGGCGCATGCAAAGCCAGCGAAATCGTCACCAGTCCGACGGTCTGGGTCTGCTTTCCAACCAGTTGCTGCGCCAGGCGGTTCGGGACATACCGCAATAACTCTATGGATTTCTCCACCTTGTGACGCGTGGCTTCGGATACATTGGCAGATTTATTCAGTACCCTGGACACGGTCTGATAGGAGACGCCCGCATGGCGTGCGACGTCCTCTAACGTTGCGCTTTTCGACTTCATGGTCCGGTTCCTTATGTTGTTATGCGCTGATTGTATCAGGGGCGATATAAAAAAACGCCCACTGGCCACTTCTGGCTGCCATAACACCATCAAAAAGTATTACGTTCACAATACTACATTTCTGGTCACACCTCATCAATCGTAACAAAATTGGCTATTTTATTTGCACTTAATCACAGATTAACGATCACGCAATTGCCAGAAAAAAGGTTTAGGCATTTTATGACAGCGGATTTGTGAACGTATTACAAAACAATAAGAGGGTAACAATGAACACGACGATCCGCTCTGTATCTGTTGCGTTGGCTGCCGCGTTAGCGTCTCCTTCGCTGTTTGCAGCGTCTTCAGTACCAATTGATTTTCATGGGTATCTTCGCTCCGGTGTGGGCGTCTCACGGGATGGTGGGATGGAGGAGTGGCAAAAAAATAAAATTGGCCGTCTGGGTAACGAGGCGGATACCTACGGCGAGCTGGAGCTGGGCTCAGAGGTGTACAAAAAGAACGATGTCAGCTTCTACCTCGACAGCATGGTGAGCATGGTCTCTGACGGCTCTAACGACAATGAAACCACCTTCGGCGACGATGCGCAGTTCGGGTTGCGTCAGCTGAATCTGCAGATCAAGGGCCTGATCCCCGGCGATCCGAACGCGGTGATCTGGGGCGGTAAGCGCTACTACCAGCGCCATGACCTGCACATCATTGACACCAAATACTGGAACATCTCAGGCGCGGGTGCCGGTATCGAAAACTACACGCTCGGACCGGGTGCGGTGTCCGTGGCCTGGATCCGTGGCGATGCCAACGACGTGGACTACCGCGTGGACGGCGATAGCGACGTTAATATCAACTACATCGACCTTCGCTATGCGGGCTGGAAGCCGTGGGCGGGTGCATGGACTGAAGTGGGCATTGATTACGCCATGCCAAACCCCACCAATAAGCAGAAAGAGTACGGTGGGCTGTATGAGGCCGATAACGGCGTCATGGTCACCGGTGAGATCAGCCAGGACATGTTAGGCGGCTACAACAAGCTGGTGCTGCAGTATGCGAACAAAGGCCTGGCGCAGAACATGGTGTCCCAGGGCGGCGGCTGGTATGACATGTGGAACTACGTGAACGACGCCAGCGGCTACCGTGTGATTAACACCGGCTTAATTCCGATTACGGACAAGCTCTCCTTCAACCACGTGCTGACCTGGGGCTCGGCGGATGACACCACGCAATTCACCGATAAATCGCGCCTTGTCTCTCTGGTGGGTCGCGCACAGTACCAGTTCACCGAATATGTGCGTCTGATTGGTGAAGTGGGCGGTTTCTACCAGAAAGATACCTACACCGACGGCTCCAGCTACAAGCAGAGCGGAGAGAAGTACACCCTCGCACTCGGACTGGCGGATGGGTCTGATTTTATGTCGCGTCCGGAACTGCGCGTCTTCGCCTCTTACCTGAATGACTCCGAGAAAGGACAATCCTTCGAAGACGGCACCGCAAATAATACCTGGAACGTTGGCGTGCAGGTGGAAGCCTGGTGGTAATATTTATTTCCTGATATGCGTTAATCGTTATTGTATCTCCAACAACTGGCAGTCTATTCTCCTCGTTTGGGATAGCCATTATTTTGGCTATCCCTTTTTTATTATTAGTGATTAAAATGCGCATCTAATAATTGCCGCAAGGTATCAGACTGCCGGCCAAATATCGCATGCACCTGCTGGCCGATAATAATCACGCCCAGCGCCCCCTCCTGTTGTAACGCCTGCGTATCCACCTTATTTAAATCTTTTACCGTGACGCGCAGACGGGTAATACAGGCTTCAACATGTTCGATATTATCGTCGCCGCCGAATGCAGGAATTAAACGCTGAGTTATTTCACTGTCCATAATACGCCTCTCTGTTATGCAGATAAAAAAATGCCTGCTCATAGAGCAGGCGCCTTCAGATTGATTAGCCAGGGTTGTACGACGCGACGCCCTCAGCGACTACGCTTTACGCCTGAGTACCCGACAATCCCACGGCAGCAGAGCGGTATCACCCGTGGCGGCGGCATCGGTCATGCAGTCGATATACCCCTGCGGCAGCGTAATGAGCTGCTGCTGGGCGGTGTAGTTCTGCACAAACACCCACGTGGTTTCGCCGTCCGTGCGGGCCGTTGCCACCACACCCGGTGGGAAATCGCATTCCATGGCCCGCGGCAGCGCCAGTTCGTCAATAATCCCGGCGAAGAAATCACGCTGGAACGGCAGATCGTTGCGCGACGCCACATGCCACGCTTTCCCCTTACCGAAACGGTTCACCGTCACGGCAGGCCGACCGGCGTAGAAATCATCCCGGTAGGTCGCCAGCGGCTGAGCGTTTTCGACATGGATCAGTTCGCACAGATGACGAACCTGATACGGGCCCTGCAGGCCAGCCGCATTACCCGCCAGCCCCTGTACCAGATTACGTTCTCCCTCACCGAGACAGTCGATCTCTTCTGCCCAGATGCCGAGCAGTTTACGCAGCGGCCCCGGGAACCCGCCGAGATGACAAAGATCGCTTTCATCCACGATGCCGCTCCAGTAGGTGGTCACCAGATGGCCGCCCCCGGCGACAAACGCTTCTGCGCGTTCGGCGAAGCCTTCCCGCACCATATAAAGCATCGGCGCAATCACCAGCGCGTACTGGCTGAGATCGCCATCGGCATCAATCACATCCACCGCGATGCCTTTTTCCCAGAACGGACGGTAGTGTTCGTTAACGGTTTTTTCGTACTCCATCCCCATGTTGCGCGGCCCTTCGGCATCGTCCAGCGCCCAGCGATTTTGCTGGTCGAAGATAATCGCCACCCGTGCCTGCGTGCGACACCCGACCACCCCCGGCAGGCGCTCAAGCATTTCGCCCAGACGCGTCACTTCGCGCCCGACACGCGTATCAAGATGCCCCACGTGGTCGATAACCGCCCCGTGGAATTTCTCCACCGAACCGCGGCTTTTACGCCACTGGAAGTACTGTACGGCATCGGCCCCGTGTGCCACCGCCTGCATTGACGAGAGAATATGCATCCCCGGCTTTTTCAGCTTGCTGGTCGGCTGCCAGTTGGTGGTACTCGGTGTGGACTCCATCAGCACAAAAGGTTTGCCGCCTTTCAGGCTGCGCATCATGTCGTGGTACATGGCGGTGTAGCAGGCGAGCTGGGTTTCGTCTTTCTCCTTGTGCCACATCGGGTAGCTGTCCCAGGAGATAAAGTCGATCGCTTTCGCAAGCTGCCAGTAGTCGTAATCGTAGAAGTACTCCATGAAGTTGGTCGTCACCGGCAACGCTGCGTTGACGGCTTTTAGCGGCGCAACCTCATGGCGGCAGAAATCTGTTACCTGCGCCGTATTAAAGCGGCGCCAGTCGAGGTTCAGACCGTGAATGGACACCTCGCCCTGCGGCGCAGGGGACTCAATCTGCGACCAGTCGCTATAGGTGTGGCTCCAGAAGGTGCTCCACCATGCGTGGTTCAGCGCATCCAGGGTTTTGTAGCGCGCTTTCAGCCAGTCACGAAAGCGCTCCTGGCACAGATCGCAGTGGCACTCACCGCCGTACTCATTGGAGATATGCCAGCCCAGCACCGCCGGGTGCTGTGAATAACGCTCAGCCAGTAAGGTATTCATTTTGAATGTCTTGTCACGGTACACAGGGGAAGACATACAGTGGTTATGACGCCCACCGTGCAGCGCAGGCACGCGGTTACGCCCTACGCGCAGCACCTGCGGGTATTTTTGCGACATCCATGCCGGTCGCGCACCGCTCGGCGTGGCGAGGAAAATATGGATCCCCGCTGAATATAATTTATCAATGACGTTATCCAGCCAGACAAAATCATATTCCCCTTCACGCGGTTCGAGCTTCGCCCAGCTAAATATGCCCACCGACATGACATTACATTTCGCCTGCTGCATCATGGCAATATCTTTTTCAATAATACCGGGGTAATTCTCCCATTGCTCCGGGTTATAGTCGGCGCCATGCAATAACGCAGCGACCTTCGAACTTAAAGGCGCAAATTTATTCATATTAAAAACGTCCTGAAGTGAAACAGAATACTATTTAAATACCGTTATCGACGGCAGCACTTTGCCATGACAATCAAATAACGCCTGGTTTTCGCGGGCATTTCCCTCTTTCCAGTCATCATGGATATATTTCATGCCGGTTTTGGTGGCCCATGTGGTGCCCGGTACGGCAATCCAGGTCGGCTCCCAGTAGAACAGACCCTTACCGCGACGATCGGGAACGTCAATCACGGCCTGCATTAAATCGTGGATATAATCGTACTGACCCTGCACGGTGCCGGGATAGCCACCGTCCTTCTCTTCTTTGGCCTGGAAACTGTTTTCTGCGTTATCGCAGTTCTCCAGCGTATAGCCATAGGCCGCTTCCACCACAATGACGTCTTTGTTATAGCGTTTGCTGATGTCGTCCATATTGGCTTTCAGCGCGCCGATCGGACCATTCCAGTAGGTGTACATCGACAGGCCGATAATATCGAACGGCACATCGCGCTTCGTGATCTCATCAAACCACCAGCGGAAGGTGTCATTTTTAGTGCCTTCGGCCAGGTGCAGCATAATTTTCACCTGCTCGCCGTCGGTCAGGTTCTCTTTCATCCCGCTGATTGCGGCGTTGAGTAACCCGGCTACGCGGTCAAACTCGCCGCCACCCTGCCCCCAGCTTTTGCCTTCCGGCCAGAGTATTCCGCCATTGATTTCATTACCAATCTGGACCATGTCCGGCAGCACGCCCTCTTTTTTAAAGCGGGCAATGGTGTCGCGCGTATAGTCATGGATTGCCGTTTTAAGCTGCGGGTAATCCATCTTCTCCCAGGCTTTTGGTTTGAACTGTTTGCCCGGGTCGGTCCAGAAATCGCTGTAGTGGAAATCGAGCAGGAGTTTTATGCCCTGGGCCTTCACGCGCTTCGCCAGCGCCAGCGTGTTTTCCAGATTGTTACTGCCGCCCCCGTAGGTATTTCCGTTGGCATCCTGCGGATCCACCCACAAACGCAGGCGCACATAGTTCACGCCGTTGGCTTTCAGAATGGCAATCGCGTCCTGCTGCTGGCCATTCTGGTTATAAAATGTTGCGCCATGCTGTTCCGCCTCGAGCAGCGTCGAGATGTCCGCCCCCTTAATAAAGTCTGCCGGCATGGCGTTAAAAGGACGCGTTTTTACCCCGTCCGCGGCGAACGCACTCGCGGCAAGACCGCAAGAAAGACAAACAGCAAGCAAAGCGGGTTTGAGTCTTTTCATGGTTATCCCTTAGTACTCCCGGAGGTCAGACCGGAGACGAAGTATTTTTGTAAGGCCAGATAAAGGATCGCGACCGGCACCGCAATCAGCACCGCGCCTGCCGCGTAGGTGGTGTAACTGGCACCCATTTTTTGCGCCACCAGGTTATAAAGCCCGATGGGTAAGGTGTATTTGTCCGGGGTGCGCAAAATGGTGCTGGAGAGAATGAAATCCCCCAGCGGCCCGGTGAAGGAGAACAGCGCCACCACCGCCACAATGGGTTTGGAAAGCGGCATGATGATCTCGATGAAGATGCGGAAGTTACTGGCTCCGTCCATGCGCGCGGACTCATCCAGATCCTTAGGAATGGCGTCCAGGTAGCCCTTCATCAGATAGGTGTTCATTGGGATCATGCCGCCAACGTAAATCAGCACCAGCGCCAGATGGCTGTTGATCAAGCCCAACAGCTGCGAGAGCACGAAGATGGCAATCAGCGCCGAGAACTGCGGGATCATCTGCAGCAGCAGGAAGAGCATCAGTCCGTTCTGCCGCCCCTTAAAGCGAAAACGCGAGAAGGCATAGGCGGTAAAGCTAACGCTGATTAAGGTCAACACCATGGTCAGGAAGCTGATTTTCATCGAGTTCCAGTACCACGTCATGTAGTTCACCTGACCATTAAACAGGTCGGCGTAATGCTGGAACGACAGGTTCTGCGGAATAACAGAGGAGCTTAACAGGCTGTTGCCCGCGTTGAGTGAGGCGCCCACCGTCCACACCAACGGGTAAATGATGATGACCGACACCAGCACAATAACCAGCCAGGAGAGTGAAAGGCGGACCCATTTCTCACGTTTAATACTTTGTGATTTAGCCATTGTTACGTCCCTTACGCCATGTCGTCATTTTTGAAAGATTTAGTGGCGCGGAACTGCCATAACGCCAGGCCGACGACAAAAACAGACAGCAGGATGGTGATGGTCGCCGCAATGGCATATTGCGAAGATGACATCGTCAGTTTGTAGATCCACGACACCAGAATGTCGGTGCCGCCCGCATTCGACCCCACTACCGCCGGCCCGCCGTTATTGAACAGATAGATGATGTTGAAATTATTGAAGTTGAAGGTGTATTGCGTAATCAGGATCGGCGCAATGGCGTAGAGCACCAGCGGCAGCGTAATGGTCCGCAACCGGGTCCAGCTGCTGGCGCCGTCCATGGTGGCCGCTTCATACAGGTCATCAGGAATGGCCTGCAGCACGCCGGTGGTCATGGCGAAAACAAACGGGAAACCAAGCCAGGTTTGCATCATGATCAGCGCCGTTTTGGTCCAGAACGGATCGGTCATCCAGCCTTTAGGCGCAATCCCAAAGAAGGCCAGAATGGCGTTGTTAATCACCCCGAACGAGTCATTAAACATCCCGGCGAAAACCAGGATGGTGACAAAGCCCGGCACCGCCCACGGCAAAATAAAGATGGTACGGATCAGCGGCTTAAAGCGTAAATCTTTCTGGTTCACCAGAATCGCCAGCAGTACGCCCACCGTACACTGCAGCGTAGTGGCGAGCAGCGTCCAGACCACCGTCCACTGCAGCACGTCGAAGAAGGTGGAACGCCAGATAGAGAGCGTAAAGATATTGATGAAGTTCTTAAACCCGACCCAGTCAACCAGCTTAGCCGGCGGCGTGTGGTAGAGGTTGTAGTTGGTAAAGGCGATGGCAAACCCGAACAAAATGGGAAACACCACCACAAACACCAGCAGGATAAAGCCCGGGGTGATCATCAGATACGGGAAGCCGTCGCTCAATAGCATCTGATACTGTTTACGCACGCTGTTAAGCTGCAACCCTTCGTCACGTTTCAGGCCATTGACCCACGCGTCACGCATCGACAGGTAATACACCATCACGCCGAACGCAGCGATTAACACGCTGATGATCCCCTCCGCCAGCAGGAAGATGGAGTTGTCGCGCGGCACCTCCTCACCCAGCGTCACCAGTCCCCACAGCCCTTCGCGCAGAAAATCAGCAAATACGCCGATAAAACTGGCAAGCAGCACCAGGAAGATGACCCCTTTCAGCCACTGACGGTGGTAAAACTGACCGAAGCCGGGAATGACCGCCAGCAGCAGGCTGGTCCAGGCGTGACGCCCGGCCACGCGCGGTTTGGCAAAATGTTCCGGGATGATACTCACAAACAACTCCTTTCAAAAAACGGGAGAGACACCCTCCCGTTCTGCGACGTCAGAAAACTACTGGTTGCTAACCTGCATGGCTTCGATTTGCATCTGAACCTGTTTTTCTGCGCTGTCGAGCGCGGCTTTCGGATCCTGTTTACCGGTCAGGCTCAGCTCGAGGGCCGCGTTCGCCGGAGCCCAGACTTCACCCATTTCCGGAATGCCCGGCATCGCTGTCGCCCGTGCGGCCTGCACGGCAACCGCGCTGGCTTTCTCGTCGTTCTTAATGAGCGGATCGTCAATCATCGCGGTCAGCGGCGGAATTTCTCGCGTCGCGATATAGCGCGTTTTGACGTACTGCGGCTGGTTGATAAATTCGATAAATTTCTGCGCCATGGCTTTGTCTTTGCTCCAGGTAGAGACGACATAGCCCTTCACGCCCAGGAATGAACTCATTGGCTTACCGTCCGGCAACGTCGGCAGCGGCGCAACGCCGTAGTTAATGCCCGCCGCCTCATACGGCTGGAACGCCCACGGACCGTTGATGACGGCTGCCGCTTTTTTCTCGGTAAACAGAGAATCGATCGCGTTCAGACCGTTATCGCCAATGATCCCCGCCGGGAACACGTCATCGGTATAGAATTTTTTCAGGTAGGTGACCGCGTCTACCGCGCCCGGCTTGTTCAGGCCCACGTCGCTGGCGTTATAACCGCCTTTATCGTTTTTACCGAAGATGTATCCGCCCATCGGGGAGATAGCCCCCCAGCTGTAGTAAATCTGGTCGAACTTGGCGAGCAGGCCGTACTGGTTTTTGGCGCGTTGCTGTTTAGAAAAGTCATACCAGTCCTGAAGTGAGTTGAGCGGCTTCGCGATCAGGTCTTTGTTGTAAATCAGCACCAGCGTCTCAACCGCTTTCGGCACACCGTAAAGGGTGTTATCCATTTTGAAGGCATTTATTGACGCCGGCGTGTACTGTTCGGTCTGCTTCGCCTCCAGATTCAGGGGGGTCAGCAGCCCTTGCACAACCGCCCCGCCCAGTTGATCATTGGGAATGACCAGCACGTCCGGGCCAATTCCTGCCGGGCCGTCGAGGCGCAGTTTTTCCAGCTGCTGCGCGTAAGGCATCTCCTGCAGGTTAACCTTAACGTCGTACTGCTTTTCGAAATCGGCGACCGCGTCTTTAATGCCGGACGACTTTTTGATGTCTTCCCAGACGTTAAGCTGCGTGGTGGCATAAGCCTGCACCGCGAGCGTAGAGAGGATCAGAGCAGCGAGTATGTTCTTTTTCATTATCAACCTCATGTGAAGGTATAACAATTTTATGGTTGTTATTGCATTCCACCGCCATACACCTTCGCCAGAAAACCGACTAACACTGGCGTACAACGTATAACATCAAATGCCTTTGGTTTGGTATACGCTACCCTTCACATCATGATAACTCTACAAAAAACTGTAAGTTGTGTGATCGTCATAACATTAATGGAATATCGGTATAGGGTGCGTGAATACTGGAAGTTATAGTCAGAGCAGACAAATTGCACCGTCCAGCCATGTAGCAAATAATTGTTATACGTAATACATACGCGGCGGTTTACTCGGGGAATACAGATGTCGAACATACAATTGAGGAATGTCACCAAACGCTTTGGCGACACCGTAACCTTGCACAACGTGAATCTTGAGATTGAAGACGGTGAGTTTGCCGTCTTTGTCGGTCCTTCCGGCTGCGGTAAATCGACAATGCTGCGCATGATTGCCGGACTGGAGGACATTAGCGAAGGGGAAGTGTTAATTGGTGACGAGGTGATGAACGACGTTGCCCCCTCCCACCGCGGCGTGGCGATGGTGTTTCAGTCCTATGCGCTCTACCCACATATGACGGTGGCCGAAAACATGGGCTACGGCCTGAAGGTCAATAAGGTGCCGAAAGATCAGATCCGCCATCAGGTCGAGATGGTGGCCAAAACGCTGCAGCTTTCCCACCTTCTGGATCGCAAACCTAAGCAGCTTTCCGGCGGCCAGCGCCAGCGTGTGGCTATTGGCCGCGCCATCGTACGTAATCCGCGGGTCTTTATGTTCGACGAACCGCTCTCCAACCTGGATGCCGAGCTGCGCGTGGAGATGCGTCTGCACCTTGCCCGTCTGCACCAGGAACTGAAAACCACCATGGTGTATGTCACCCACGACCAGATAGAAGCGATGACCCTGGCTGATAAAATTGTGGTGATGAACTACGGAAAGGTTGAGCAGATGGGCGCGCCGATGGAACTCTACTACAAACCGGCGAACAAGTTCGTGGCCGGGTTTATCGGCTCGCCGAAGATGAATTTCCTGCCGGCAACGGTAGAGGCCTGGCAACCGGGTGAGCTGACGGTGAGATTATCCCAGCAGAAGACGCTCACACTGGCCCTGACCACCACACCGTTGAACGCAGGCAGCCCGGTGACGCTGGGCATCCGTCCGGAACATTTAACCACCGATCTCCGCCACGGCACGCGGCTGACGTTTAACTGTGAAGTGGTTGAGCGTCTGGGCAACAACACCTACCTCTTTGGTCAGTGCTACGGCCATGACAATGTGAAGATTTTGCTGCCGGGCGATGTGAAATTCGCACCGTGGCAGCAAATTGATGTGGCTTTTGACGATCGCCACTGCATGGTGTTTGACGAGCAGGATGTGCGGGTGAGCGCCGACATCGATGAAGCGGTACGCTCGGTCGCTTAACCCGCCAGACGCGTTACCGCACGCGTAAAGGCATCAATCGCCAGCGCGACATCCTCAGCCATCACCGATTCCGCCGGATGGTGGCTGACGCCTCCCCTACACCGCACAAACAACATCCCTACCGGCCAGCGCTCCGCCAGGGCGATGGTGTCATGACCGGCACCGCTCGGCAGCGATAATGTCTTCCCCTGCACCGATTCTACAGCCTCCGCCAGCAGCGCCTGCAGACGTGTATCGCATGGCGTGGCGGCGATTCGGTAAAATTCGTCGGCTGCAAAATGTATTCCGCGACGGGCCGCTATCGCCTGCGCCTGCGTCAGCAGTGCAGTAAGCAGAAGGTCAAGCGGCGCATCCTGCGGGCCGCGAATATCTAACGAGAGCGCGACCTCGCCGGGGATGACGTTTACCGCACCAGGCAGACAGCGCAACTCACCCACCGTGGCCACCAGGTTGCCGCCGTGCTGACGGGTGGTGTTTTCAATCAGCACCATCCATTCGGCGGCGGCGGCCAGCGCGTCCTTACGATGCGCCATCGGCACGGTCCCGGCGTGGCCGGCCTCACCGGTGAAGCGGCAGTTCAGACGACGCGCGCCGTTAATGGCTTCAACCACGCCCAGCGCCAGACCGGCCTGTTCCAGACACGGTCCTTGTTCAATATGCAGCTCCAGACAGGCGCTGAAATCATCCGGGCGTCGGGCGGCCATCGCGACACGGCTGGGATCTAACCCTGCCTGTACCATCGCCTGCGCCACGCTGATACCTCTGGGATCGCACGTGTCGAGCCAGCCCACAGGCCAGGTGCCCGTCAGGGCGCGGCTGCCCAACAGCGTGATACCAAAGCGGGTACCCTCTTCATCGCAAAAGCCGACAATCTCAACGGCCTGCGCCAGCCGTTTTCCCTGCTGGTGCAGGCTGTCAACGACTTCAATGGCCGCCAGCACCCCCAGCATCCCGTCGTAGCGTCCGGCATTGCGCACGGTATCCAGATGCGAGCCAAGCAATACCGCCGGTGCGCCCTCCTGCTCGCCTTCATAACGTCCGCAGATATTCCCCACGCTGTCCTGCCAGACGGTCATGCCCGCCTGGTTCATCCACTGCCCGACCAGCTGGTTAGCCTGCAGATGCTGGGCAGAGAGGTACACGCGGGTAAGGGAATCCTGGGTTTCGCTGATGGCGGCCAGCGCATCGGCGCGGGCCATCACACGTTCTGCCGCCTGCTGGCGTGTCGCGTGATTCATAGCGCCGTCTCAGTGCGGTAATGATCCCACGCGGCCTGCATCGCGGCACCCTGCGTAGTGGAAAACTTCAGGTAGTTCAGTACCGACTCCAGCGCACTCAGGGTGGTCATTACGCAGTCTTTACGCGCGTTATAGCCCATGGTGCCAATACGCCACACTTTGCCGTGCAGCGGACCAAACGAAGTACCGATTTCAATGCCGAAATCCTCCAGCATCAGTTTACGCACCTGGTCACCGTTTACGCCCTGAGGGATAAGCACGCCCAGCACGTTGTTCATCTTGTGCCTGAGGTCGCCGAAGGTCTCGAGTCCCATCGCCTGAATACCTTTCAGCAGCGCATCCCCGTGCAGCTTGTGGCGGGCGATACCGTTATCCAGCCCTTCCTGCAGAATGAGGCGGGCACATTCGCGGGCGCCAAACAGCGCGGTGGTCGCTTCGGTGTGGTGGTTCAGACGCTCGGGTCCCCAGTAATCCATCACCATGCCGAGGTCGAAATAGTTGGAGTAAATCATCTCCTCGTCGCCGTCGCGATGGGCATCGGTACGGATCCCCTCTTCGATGCATTTGCGGCGACGGATTGCCTCTTCCATCCGTGGGCTCAGGGTAACAGGCGAGGTGCCGGACGGACCGCCAAGACATTTCTGCATCCCCGCCGAGACCGCATCCAGCCCCCAGGCATCGGTCTCCAGGGCGTTGCCGCCGAGCGACGCGGTAGCATCGGTATAAAACAGGACATCGTAACGACGGCAGATTGCCCCGAGTTCTGCAAGCGGCTGCAGCATGGTGGTGGACGTATCCCCCTGCACGGTTAACAGCAGGCGCGGACGCACGCGTTTAATGGCATCTTCCACCCGATCCGGTGTGAACACCTCGCCCCACGGTACCTCGATGGTGTGGACCTCTGCGCGGCAGCGGCGGGCAATTTCGCACAGCAGATGGCCGAAGCGACCAAAAACGGGCACCAGCACTTTGTCCCCCGGACGAATGGCCGATACCAGAATCGCTTCAATCCCCGCGCGGGAGGTGCCGTCCACCAGCATCGTCCAGCGGTTTTCCGTGCGGAACACGCCGCGGTAGAGTGCCATGACGTCGTTCATGTAGTGGGTCATCGCCGGATCGTACTGGCCGATAAGCTGGCTCGACATGGCTCGCAGCACGCGCGGATCGGCGTTGATTGGCCCCGGCCCCATCAGCAGACGTTGTGGCGGATTGATTTGCGGAAATTGAGCGATATCCATTTTTTAGTCCTTAGTTAATTGAGGCCGCGCACGGAGGAGATAAACTGTTTAAGCTCAGTGGTCTGTGGGTTAGCGAACAGCGTTTTGCTGTCGCCCTGCTCCCAGACGCGCCCCTGATGCATAAACACCACGCGGTCGCCCACTTCGCGGGCAAAATTCATTTCATGGGTCACCAGGATCAGCGTCATCCCCTCAGCGGCCAGTTGTTCCAGCACCTTGAGCACTTCGCCTACCAGTTCCGGATCGAGCGCGGAAGTTATCTCGTCACAGAGTAAAACTTTAGGCGACATCGCCAGAGCACGGGCAATCGCCACGCGCTGCTGCTGGCCGCCGGAGAGGCTTGACGGGTAGTAATCCAGACGGTCACCCAGCCCGACTTTCTCCAGCATGCGCTGCGCCAGCACCTGACATTCTGCTGCGCTTTTCTTCAGCACCCGACGTGGCGCGAGCATCACGTTTTCCATCGCCGTCATGTGCGGGAAAAGGTTGAAGTTCTGAAATACCATGCCGACCGAGCGGCTGATTTCACGCGCCTGGGAATCCCGGTCGGTAATGGTCATGCCGCCGAGCTTGATGCTGCCGTCCTGATACCCTTCGAGGCCGTTAATGCAGCGCAACAGCGTGCTTTTACCCGAACCGCTGCGCCCGATAATTGAAATGACCTGGCCCATGTCGATGTCCAGATCCACGCCCTTGAGCACGTGGTTATCGCCGTAGTACTTCTGCACCTGATTAATGGTGATGAGAGGCATTGAATTTAGTCTCCAGATAACGGCTGTAGCGCGACAGCGGATAACACAGAATGAAGTAGCCGAGCGCCACCAGCGCAAAGACTTTAAACGGCTGATAGGTCACGTTGGTCAGCATCGTCCCGGCCTTGGTCAGCTCGATAAAACCGATAATGGATGCCAGCGCGGTCCCCTTAATCACCTGCACGGCGAACCCCACCGTTGGGGCGATGGCGATGCGTAACGCCTGGGGAGCCACCACGCGAAACAGCGTCTGGCCGAAGGTCAGCCCCAGACAGCGCGACGCCTCCCACTGCCCTTTCGGCAGCGCACGAATACTGCCAAACCAGATATCAAGCAAAAAGGCGCTGGTGTAGAACGTCAGGGCCAGCGACGCGGCGGTCCACGGCGAAACATCGATACCCAACAGCGCCACGCCGAAGAAGGCCAGGAACAGTTGCATCAGCAGCGGCGTGCCCTGAAACAGTTCGATATAGCCGCGGATAAGACGTTTTACCGTACGCCCGCCCGTGAGGCGCAACAGCAACAGCGGCAGCGTTACCGCCGCCCCGCCGACAAACGCCACCAGCGACAGCAGCACCGTCCAGCGTCCGGCGAGCAGCAGATTGCGAATAATGTCCCAGTCGGTAAAGGTGGTCATCATGCCTGTACCCCCAGCCACTTCCGTCCTGCCGCCATCATTAGCTGGCGCAGGGTAATTGACAGCACCAGGTAAATTCCGGTGGTCACCAGATAGACCTCAAAGCTCAGGAACGTTCTTGACTGAATCAGGTTGGCGGCAAAAGTCAGCTCTTCATAGGAGACCTGCGACACCACCGACGAACCGAGCATAACGATAATGCACTGGCTGACCAGCGCCGGATAAATACGCTGCAGGGCCGGTGGCAGCACCACGCGTATAAACGTTTGCAGGCGGGTAAGCCCCAGCACGCGGCCGGCCTCCCACTGTCCTTTGGGCGTAACCTGAATACCGGCACGGACAATCTCCGTGCTGTACGCGCCCAGGTTGACGACCATTGCCAGCAGCGCCGCTTCGCCCGCCGTCATCTTCAGCCCCAGATTCGGCAGACCGAACACAATGAAAAACAGCTGCACGACAAAGGGCGTGTTGCGGATAATCTCCACGTAGCCGCCCCAGATCCTGCTGAACCACGTCGTCCGGCCGCTGCGAATCGCCGCCCCGAAAATACCGATCGCCAGCCCGCCGAGGGTTGCCATCACCGTCAGTTGAATGGTGACCCACAGCCCTGCCAGCAGCGCCGGCCAGTACGGCCAGAGCGCAGAGAAATGGAGTTGCTCTGTCATCGCCTTACACGCCCAGGCTTGCCGGCAACGGCGCTTTCAGCCACTGCTCAGAGAGGCTATTCAGGGTGCCGTCTTTAATTCCCTGCTCAATCACCGCATCAACTTTCGCTTTCAGCGCCGGTTCGTTTTTCTTCAGCCCGATAAAGCACGGCGAGTCCTTCAGCATAAAGCTCGGAACCGGGGCTTTGGCGGCGTTCTGGCGGGAAATCGCCGCCACGACCAGATTGCCTGTCGCCACGTACTGGACCTGACCGGACAGGTAAGCCGACAGGGTGGTGTTATTGTCTTCGTAGCGTTTGACGTCTGCATCTTTCGGCGCAAGGCTGGTCAGCACCATGTCCTCCACCGCACCGCGCGTCACGCCAATGGTTTTTCCACTCAGCTGAGCAGCATCTTTCAGTTCAGCCCCTTTCGGGCCGAACACGCCGAGGAAGAACGGCGCATAGGCACGGCTAAAATCGATCACCTTTTCACGCTCGGCGTTTTTACCGAGGCTTGAGATCACCAGATCCACCTTATCGGTTTGCAGATACGGCACGCGGTTGGCACTGGTCACCGGCACCAGCTGCAGCTTGAGCTTCATCTGTTTTGCCAGATAGCGCGCCATGTCGATGTCGTAGCCCTGCGGCTGGAGATCGGTCCCGACTGAACCAAACGGAGGAAAATCCTGCGGGACGGCGATACGAAGAGTGCCGCGTTTCTCAATATCCTGAAGCTGGTCAGCTTTTGCTGGCAGGTTTGCAAACAGACAGACGGCCCCGGTCAGTGCAATCAATAACTTTTTCATGGTGCTTCCCCGTAACGTTAACATGAAACAAAAGATTCTTTGAGTTGGATTTTGCAACTAATGTGCCAGATGAAGCGAAACGGGAAATTTTCTCTGAAGGCCTGATAAAACGAGAGCGGGGCGGAAAAGGCCTCCCTTTTCCGCCCCGCTCTTCTGCACTATTTTAATGCAAAGCACCAGCCTGATGCCCCATTATCGCTGTTCCAGTTCGTCCAGTTGCTGATACAGGGAGGCGATATCGTGGATCCGGGGACGGCCTTTATCGAGGATTTCATGCAGGAAGGCGTTAGCCAGCAGGTTGATCAGACTGTTGACCGACGAGTAGCTGTCGTACGCCGAGACGCTGTCCAGCGGGGCGCAGAGCTGCCAGCTGGTCAGCGGAAACAGGCTGTGTGCCTGCGGCTCACACATCAGCAGAACCGGAATACCGCTGTGCTGAAGCTGCTGCAACAGCGGCCGAACGATCCGCGGGCGACGGCGAAACGCCATCATAATCACCAGATCGTCGGGCGTGAGATCGACCAGTTCCTCGCTCAGACTCTGCCCCGGCTGCGGCTGCAGCAGCACCTGCCCGCGCGCCTGCAACAGCTGCTGGCGCAGGTGCAGCGCCGCCGGATAGGCGTTGCGCATCCCGATAATCACAATCCGCCGTGCCTTCACCATTGAGGCCATGGCCTCGGCAAACTGCTGAGCATCCAGAGCGTTGACCCACTGGGTGAGGTTTGCCATCTCCTGCTTATAATGCCGCGCCAGCAGAGTGTTGCCCTGCACCGCATCGCGGTTATCGGTCAGCGGCATGCCGCTCTGGCGCAGCGTGCGCAGTTCGTCGCGCATCTCTTTATACTTCTCATAGCCCAGACGCTTAAACAGACGGCTCACCGTGGCTTTCGACACCCCGCTCAGCTGCGCCAGCTCGGCGCTGTTATAACTAATGAGGTCGTCGAAATGATCAAAAATAAAATCAGCCACCCGTTGCTCCTGCGGTGACAACGACGCGTATTGCGCTTTCAGACGTTCATCAAGCTGTTCCATAAAGCCTCTGTAACTTTTGTTTCACCTCACTATACCTTTCATTAAGCATGCCAGCTTCTTAAAACGTTATGTTACGACTGACGTGAAACTTTTCATTCATAACTGGAACAGCTTTTGCAGCACCTTGTGACTTTTGGGTTATGAGGACTCTCCATGCAAAGTAATGTCTCCGTACACGGAATGGCCGTGGCGCCCCACCATCTTGCCAGCCAGAGCGCTCTGGCCATTCTGCGCGAAGGCGGTAGCGCGATTGAGGCAATGGTCGCCGCCGCCGCAACCATTGCCGTGGTTTACCCGCACATGAACGGTCTCGGTGGGGACGGTTTCTGGCTTATCGTGCCGCCCGATGGCGAACCGGTCGCCATTGACGCCAGCGGCGCAGCTGGCTCACTGGCGACGCTTGCCGCCTATGACGATGTCTCTCAGATCCCCCATCGCGGGCCTCGCGCGGCGCTGACCGTAGCGGGAACGGTGAGCGGCTGGGACGAAGCGCTGAAGGTTTCGCGCACGCTGACGGGCACCGCTCTTCCCCTGAATCGCCTGCTGGCAGACGCCATTGACTATGCCCGAAACGGCACGCCGGTGACCGCGTCTCAGGCCGCCGCCACGGCCAGTAAGCTGGATGAACTGAAGGACCTGCCCGGCTTCGCGGAGACCTGGCTGACGGACGGCAAGCCGCCGCAGGTCGGCAGCCGGTTTTATCAACCGGCGCTGGCCTCCACGCTCTCGCACCTCGCAGAAGACGGTCTGGACAGTTTTTATCGCGGCCCGCTGGCGGAGCGTCTGGCCCGGGGCATGGAAACGCTGGGGCTGCCCATCACCCTGGCTGACCTAAACGCGCATGTCGCCCGGCGCACCACGCCGCTGAAATTACAGCATCAGCAGGGCGAAGTGTGGAACCTTGCGCCGCCAACGCAGGGGCTGGTGTCGCTGGCGATCCTCGGGATAACCGACCGCCTGTCCATGGCCGATGCTGACGAAGCGACCACCGTTCACCGCATTGTAGAGGCCACCAAACTGGCGTTTGGTCTGCGCGATGCCCATATCACCGACCCGCGCGAGCTGAAAACCGATATCCAGAGTCTGCTGGAACCTGCCGCCCTCGCCGCCCTCGCCGACCAGGTCGATGATAACCAGGCCGCACCGTGGGGCTGCGGCAAAGGCCCTGGTGATACGGTCTGGATGGGAGTGATGGATAACAGCGGTCTTGCCGTGTCGTTTATCCAGAGCATTTATCACGAGTTCGGCAGCGGCGTGGTCCTGCCTGATACCGGCATCGTCTGGCAAAACCGGGGAGCCTCATTCAGCCTCAATCCCCGTCACCTGCTGGCGCTTGCGCCAGGAAAACAACCGTTCCACACCCTGAACCCGGCAGCCGCGCGTCTGCATGACGGACGCGTCATGGTCTACGGCTCGATGGGCGGTGACGGCCAGCCGCAAACCCAGGCCACCCTGTTTACCCGCTATGTGGTGCAGGGGGTACCACTGCAAGAGAGCATCGCCCGCCCGCGCTGGTTACTGGGGCGCACCTGGGGACAGACATCCGACACTCTGAAGGTGGAAGGCCGCTTTACGCCGCAGACCGTCGCGCGCCTGCGGGCGCTGGGCCACGACGTGGAGAGCCTCCCGGAATTCAGCGAAGCCATGGGCCACGCGGGTGCGATTGTTCGTCATCCCAACGGGCTGTTTGAAGGGGCATTTGACCCGCGCAGCAACGGCGCCGCCGCCGGATTTTAAGGGGAGACTGATGAATACCACACAACCTGACTGGCATGCCTATCTGGCGCAAATGGAGTCCGTGCTGGGCGTTGAGCTGGATGACGCCCGCCGGGCAGAACTCCATGTGCAGTTCTGCCGTATCGCGGCGATGGCCGCCCCGCTGATGGCGCTGCCGCTTGATGACCGTCTGGAGATCGCAGGAGTATACAAAGCATGACGCTACACGAGATGAGTATCAGTGAGATCCAGCAGGCGCTGAGTGCAGGCGACCTGAGCGCCCATGACATCGCCCGCCAGACCCTGGAAGCCATTACGCGCATCAATCCCCATATCAACGCCTGGACCACCGTCACGGAAGAACGCATGCTGGCCGAAGCCGAGAATATCGACACCCTGCGTCGGGAGAAACGCCCTCTGCCGCCGCTGGCAGGTATTCCCTACGCGGTGAAAAACCTGTTCGACGTCGCCGGGCATACGACCCTTGCCGGTGCAGAGCTGTTCAGCCAGCGCCCCCCCGCCACCGCTGACAGCTTTGCGGTACGCCAGCTGCGCAGTGCCGGCGGCTTATTGTCGGGGATGGTCAACATGGATGCCTACGCCTACGGCTTTACGACGGAAAACAGTTACTACGGCGCAACGCGTAACCCGCACGATGTGACGCGCATTGCCGGAGGATCGTCCGGCGGCTCTGCCGCCGCGGTCGCTGCCGGACTGGTTCATTTTTCGCTCGGCACCGACACCAACGGGTCGATTCGCGTACCGGCCTCCCTGTGCGGAATATACGGTCTTAAGCCCACTTTTGGTCGTCTGTCACGCGCCGGCAGCCATCCGTTTGTCGCCAGTCTGGATCACATCGGGCCGTTTGCCCGTCGCGTGAGCGATCTGGCGTCGGTGTACGATGCACTGCAGGGTCGGGATACCAGCGACGGATTTCAGGCGGAGAGCTCCCGGGAGCAGACCCGGCCCCTGCTCGACCGCGGTCTGGATGGTTTGCGCTGCGCGGTGCTCGGCGGCTATTTCAGTACCTGGTGCGACAGCGACATGCGAGACGCCGTGGCGCGGGTGGCAAAAGCCCTCGACGTGCAGGAAACGCTGCAATTCCCCGATGCCGAACTGGCCCGCTCCGCGGCGTTTATCATCAGCGCCTCGGAAGGCGGAAATCAGTACCTGCCCGCGCTTCGCCGCGAGCCCGGGCGTTTTGAACCGCACTCCCGCGAGCGACTGCTGGCCGGCGCGATGATCCCTTCAGCCTGGTATATTCAGGCCCAGCGTTTTCGCACGCAGGCCCGACAGGCGTTTAAAGCGTTGTTTGCGCAGGCCGACGTGCTGATCGCCCCGGCCACGCCGCGCAGTGCAACGCAAATTGGCGAAGAGATTATGGAGATCAACGGCCAGCCGTTACCGGTTCGCGCCAGCATGGGCATGCTGACGCAGCCGATTTCGTTTTTAGGTTTACCCGTTACCACCGTCCCGCTGCGCACCGCTCAGGGCGCACCTGTTGGCCTGCAGTTGATCGCCGCACCGTTTAACGAGCAAGCCTGCCTGCGCGTGGCGCGGGTGCTGGAAGCAAGCGGAATAACCGATGCCCGGCCGGCGGAGATGGCACCATGATAAATCACGATGACATTAACCTTCCGTGGGTCGTTGCAGAAGTGACCGCAGCCTTTTACCGCTATGAAGATGCGCTGGTAAGCAACAACATTCCGGTGCTGGATGAGCTGTTCTGGCACGACAAAAACACGGTGCGTCTCGGTGCGGGCGAAAACCTGTACGGCATTGAGGAAATCCGCGCCTTTCGGGCGGCGCGCCCATCCGCGGGTCTGCAAAGGACATTGCGCCATACGGTAATCACCACCTTCGGAGAGGATTACGCCGTGTGTAGCACCGAATTCACCCGCGAAGGAACGGAGCGGATTGGCCGCCAGCAGCAGACATGGGTACGCTTCCCGTACGGCTGGCGAATTGTGGCGGCGCAGGTCAGCGTGATGGCGTAATGTTTATAACCCTGCCCGGTGGCGCTTTTCCCATCAGATAAGCAGCAGGCCGGGACAGGCGTCACCGCCCGCCCGGCGCACTGCTGGATCGTTATTGTTGAAACGGGTGCACCTCACGCCAGTGATCGGCTATCTGCTGGCGGGTACAGACCCATACCCGATCGTGCTGCGCAAGGTAATCAAGGAACCGCTGCAGAGCACGAAAACGCCCCGGACGCCCCAGCAGACGGCAATGCATGCCGATGGACATCATCTTCGGCGCACGTTCCCCTTCTTCGTACAGCACGTCAAAGCTGTCTTTCAGGTAGGTATAAAACTGCTCGGCGGTGTTGAACCCCTGAGCGGTCGCGAAGCGCATGTCGTTGGCATCCAGCGTATACGGCACAATCAGGTGGGGTTTGCGCGTGCCGTCGCTGCACGCCACTTGCGTCCAGAACGGTAAATCATCGCCATAGTAGTCGCTGTCATAGTCAAAGCCCCCATGCTCCACTACCAGCTGGCGGGTGTTTGGGCTGTCACGCCCGGTGTACCAGCCGGCAGGCGGTTTGCCAAACAGGTCAGTCAGGACATGCACCGCCTTGTGCAGGTGCTCGCGTTCCTGGTTGATATCCATACTTTGATAGTGGATCCAGCGCCAGCCGTGGCTAACCACGTCGTAATCAGCTGCTTTGATGGCGTCGACGATATCGGGATGTCGCGCCAGCGCCATTGCCACGCCAAAGACCGTCAGCGGCAGGCCACGCTTGCAGAATTCGTTATGGATCCGCCAGAACCCGGCACGGCTGCCGTATTCATAGAGGGAGTCCATCGACATGTGTCTGTCCGGATAACTGGCCGCACCGATGATGTCCGAGAGGAATTGTTCTGAGCCGGCATCACCGTGCAGCACGTGGTTTTCCGCCCCTTCTTCATAATTGAGTACAAACTGCACGGCGATGCGCGCCTGGTTCGGCCACTGCGCGTGCGGCGGCTTGCCTGCATAGCCGCGTAAGTCCCGCGGATAATCCTCGTTAAAAAGCGCCATTATCACCCCCTCAATTAAAATGGATTCAGTGCCTGAAAGTGTCCGCTCAACGCTTTTTTCTCCGGGAAAGCCAGGTCCCCGTGCTTGCTGGTTGACAGCCCCAGCGCCACCAGCGACTCGACCATTTTTACCGCCGCACTGACGCCGTCGATCACCGGCACGTGCAGCTCACGCGTCAGCTCCTGCGCCAGCGTCGCCATTCCACCGCAGCCGAGCACAATCGCGCCGCAGCCATCTTCTTTCAGCGCCTGGATGCAGCGCGCGCGCACCTTCTCCTGAGCCAGGCCGCTACCGTCTTCCAGTGCCAGCACCGGCAGATCGATGGCATGCAGGGCTGCACAGTGGTCCTGGAAACCATACTGGTGCAACAGATGACGGGCGATAATCCGCGTGCGCGGCAGCGTGGTCACAACGGAAAAGCGCGTTGCCACCAGCGTGGCCATATGCATCGCAGCTTCTGCGATACCGATGACCGGCCCCTGCGCCAGCTCGCGCGCCGCCAGCAGGCCGGGGTCACCAAAGCAGGCAATCACATGTCCATCCACGCCCTGTTGCCGTCCGCGTTTTATCTGTTCGAGAACGCCCACGGCGGCGATGGCCTCATCAAAATGACCTTCTATCGAGGGCACACCTGCGCTCGGGCAGACGGCGAGGATCTCCGTTCCCGGTGCTGCTACCGCGCGGGCTGCGGCGCCGATGGTTTCCGTCATCGCGAGGCTGGTGTTGGGGTTAATCACTTGTATACAAACAGACGACATTACGACTCCTTGTGGCTGGCGAACAGCCGGGCAAAATCAGGCAGGCACTCACCGGCCCGTTCGAAACAGAGACTGGCGACAATATGTTCAAAATGGTGCATTAAGGCCTCACTCAGGGGCTGGAGCGCCTTCTGGCGCAAGAGTTCCACCAGTTGCTCGTGGTCATTGCAGCGGCAGCCCTGACGCCACGGCGCGCCCCAGGCTGCGATCACCAGCGACGACCGCTGGCTCAGTCCGGTCACCATCTCTGTCAGCACCTGATTGCCTGAAATGGCCTGAAGCTGAATATGGAAATTGGCGGAGTGGCGGATTGCGGCGGGGCCGTCATACGCTTCGTGCGCCTGCTGCTCCTGGCGAATAATCCCTTCCAGTGCAGCCAGATGCGGCGGCTGACAGTGGGCCAGCACGTCCGGCAGGTTAGCCACCTCAAGCAGCGCGCGCGTGCGGAAGATCTGCTGCGCTTCTTCTACCGTCGGGCTGGCCACGTGTGCACCACGTTTGGGCGTTAAGGTGACCATTTGCACAGCGGCGAGTCGTTGCAGCACCTTGCGAATACCGGTGCGGCTCACGCCGAAGACCTCAGCCAGCGCCTCTTCAGGCAATTTACTTCCCGGGAGCAACTGATGTTCGACTATCGCGGTCATCAGCGCCTGAAAGATAGATTCATCTTTGTCATGCAGGTCTGGCGCGGTCTGCAGGCTGTTTATGTTGTTCATTCACCACTCCGATTTTTACTTTTCGTTATCGAATCGTATACATAAAAATAAAATATTGCATACAAGATTTATTATTTTGGCCTGGATCCTGCAACACCGTCTGCACTCCCACTTAACGGGTTTTCATTCACAGGAGCAGGTTTCATGCCAAACAGACAAAACGCGCAGCACGGTACGGCCGCTGATTCCGGTGCGGTTTACAGCCCACGGCTTTGCAATGAGGATCTGGCACCGACGCGTGACCAGAACTGGAGCTGGTACAACATCTTTTCTTTCTGGATGTCGGACGTCCACAGCATGGGGGGTTATGTTGTTGCCGCGAGCTTCTTTACGCTCGGGCTGGCAAGCTGGCAGGTCTTGCTCTGCCTGCTGATAGGGATTTGCATTGTGCAGTTGTGCGCCAACCTGGTGGCGAAACCGAGTCAGATGGCAGGCGTACCCTACGCGGTGATTTGCCGTCAGGCATTTGGCGTTTTCGGGGCCAATATTCCGGCGGTGATCCGCGGGCTGATTGCTTTCGCGTGGTACGGTATTCAGACCTACCTGGCCGCCAACGCGCTGATGCTGGTGGCGCTTAAGTTCTGGCCTTCACTCGCGACGCTCACCACCGGTTCGTTCCTGGGCCTGTCGCATCTTGGCTGGATCTGTTTCGCTATCATGTGGGTGCTGCAGGCGATGGTCTTCTGGCACGGCATGAGCGCCATTAAGCGCTTTATTGATATCGCCGGTCCGGCGGTCTACGTGGTGATGCTGGCGCTGGCGGGATGGATTGTATACAAGACCGGTTTTGACGGCATCTCCTTTACCCTTGCCAGCAAATCCCTGAGCGCCGGTGAGCAGACCTGGCAGATGATCACCGCCACGGCGCTGGTGGTCTCTTACTTCTCCGGCCCGCTGCTCAATTTTGGTGACTTCTCCCGCTACGGTAAAAGCATGGGGGAGATCCGCCGCGGTAACCGCTGGGGCCTGCCGTTTAACTTTCTGTTGTTCTCCATCGTTACCGTGGTGATTGTGTCGGGTACGCAATCGCTGTTTGGCCGCATGATCACTGACCCGATTGAAACCGTCAGCCGTGTGGGCAACGATCTGGCGGTGGCCATTGGCTTGCTGACCATGATCACCGCCACCATCGGGATCAACATCGTGGCGAACTTCGTCTCCCCGGCGTTTGATTTCTCTAACTGTTCACCGCAAAAAATCAGCTTCCGCACCGGGGGGATGATCGCCGCCGTCGGCTCTATCCTGTTAACCCCGTGGAACCTGTTTAACTCGCCGGAGCTTATCCACTACACTCTGGACGTGCTCGGGGCGTTTATTGGCCCGCTGTTCGGGATTCTGATTGCCGATTTTTACCTGATTAAGCGCGGCAAGGTCTCCGTAGACGATCTGTTTGATGACACGCCAAAAGGCAAATACTGGTATCGCAACGGTTTCAACCCGAAAGCCATCGGCGCGCTGGTGCCATCCGTTGCCGTTGGGCTGGTGATAAGCTTTATTCCCTCCCTGCATGAAGTGGCAAACTTTAGCTGGTTTATCGGCGTCTTCCTGGGCGGGGTCACCTACCGCTGGCTGGCGCGGGAAGAGCGTGAAGCGGCAGACGCCTCGTCGTTCAGCCCCCGCGTGGCGACGCAAAAAGAGTAACCCTTCCTCCGGGCCGCAGTTCCTCTGCGGCCTTTTTCATTCTGGCACCGTTTTTGCTCAGTCTCATCACCCCGCTACGCAAACACTAAGGCAGGAATCATGATGGACTACCAGACTGCGATCCGCGGTGCATTTTTTGATATTGCCCGGGTCTGCGACAGTGCAGACATTATCGCCCAACAGGCGCGCTACCTTGAAGACGGGCTGCTGTTCATCCATAACGGCAAAATTCTGGCGCAGATGGCCTGGCAGGAGGGCGAGCAGTATCTTGATCCCTATAAAGGGTACACCGACCTGCGTGGCAAACTGCTGCTCCCGGGTTTTGTCGATACCCACGTCCATTACCCGCAGACGGAGATGATTGGCGCTTTTGGTGAGCAACTGCTGGAGTGGCTGACCACATACACGTTCCCGGTAGAAAGCCAGTTTGCCGATGAGGCCTATGCGAAAGAGATCGCGGCGTTTTTCATCAACCAACTGGTCAGCCACGGCACCACCACCGCGCTGGTGTTTTGTACGCTGCATCCTGAATCGGTCGAGGCGCTGTTCACCGAGGCCCTGCGCCTTAACATGCGCCTTATCGCCGGCAAGGTGATGATGGACCGCCACACGCCTGACTACCTGAGTGAAACCGCGAAAGAGAGCTACCGGCAGACGCGCGAGTTGATCCAGCGCTGGCACCACCGTGGACGGTTGGGCTACGCCATTACGCCACGCTTTGCCCCGACCTCCTCACCGGAACTGCTGGCCGCGGTCAGCCTGCTCAGAGAGGAGTTTCCCGACACGTGGATGCAGACCCATCTGAGCGAAAACCCAAATGAAGTGGCCTGGGTAAGCGATCTGTGGCCGGAACATGAACGTTATCTGGATGTGTATCATCATTACGGGCTGACCGGCGAACGCAGCGTGTTTGCCCATGGGATCCACCTCCATGAGAGTGAATGGCGCTGTCTGCACGATACCGGCTCGGCAGTGGCGTTTTGCCCCACCTCGAACCTGTTTCTTGGCAGCGGACTGTTCCGCTTACCCGCCTGCTGGCAACACCAGGTGCGTATGGGCATTGGCACCGATGTGGGTGCCGGAACCACCTTCAGCATGCTGCGCACCCTCGGGGAGGCGTACAAGGTGGGTCAGCTGCAGAGCTACCGCCTGCGCGCCAGCGAAGCGTTTTATCACGCCACGCTGGGAGGCGCTCACGCCCTGAGGCTGGACGATAAGATTGGCAATTTCGCCCCCGGCAAAGAGGCCGATTTTATCGTCATCGACCCGGCCGTTACGCCGCTACAGCGCCTGCGTAACCGGCGCTGTCAGGACATTTATGAGCAGCTGTTTGTGCTGATGACCCTGGGCGACGAGCGCAATATTAGCGAGACCTGGGTCAACGGTGTGCAGGTGTGGTCAACTGCCGCGGTAGGTTGACCACCCGCCCGGCGCAATCACAAACGGCAGGTGGAAGTGCTCGTCTGCCGTTTCTCCCGTCACAAAATCGATCTGTGCGCAGGGGTAAAGCGTGTCGCGGCCGGTTTCGGTGAACCAAGCCCCTATCTCGGCCACCAGCCGGTAACGTCCTGCAGGCAGGAAAGGGATAAACGCGGTGATGCGCCCCTGGGCGTTAGTGAAAGCAGTGGCCAATACGACGCCGTCCTGCTCAAGATAAACCCTTACGCCCTGCGCAGGTTTTCCCGTCGAAATATCAAGAATATGTGTGCTTAACGTACTCATTCGTCAATGACTCCTTCCAGCCGAAGCAGCGTAATTTCCCGCAGCTGTTCCAGTGCGGCCTGTACCTCCTGCGCATCGCTGTTTTCCAGCCGGGCGTTGAGGGCGCGTAAAATCTCCTCACCGCTACGGCCTTTCGCGCGGATCAAAAACACGCGTCCAAAACGGGCCTCGTAGCGAGCGTTCCCTTCCTGCAGTGCCTGTGCCAGCTGCCTGTCGCGGTTGTCGACGGCACCCTGCTCCTGGCGCGAAAGCACCGCCTCCGCCCGGGCTCCCGTCGGTTTCTCACCAATTCGCGGGTGCGCATTCAGGGCCTGCGTAAGCGCCGTTTCATCCCAGGTTTGTGCCAATGTCCGGGCGGCGTCGAACAGTGCTTTGCGGTGTGAATAGGGCCGCCCCTGCACCAGCGCATCGGCCCAGTCGGGCAACGCCACGCAGGGCTGCAAATGCGCGAGCGCCTCTTCGTGGCTCAGTTGATTAAAAGTTTGCAATGCAATCATACTCACTCCCGTCATATCGTCGTTTTCTCGCTTTGCACAAACTACGCCACTCTTGCCATCCCCCATGAAACAGTCGATTCCGGATCGCACAACAGGAAATTATTGATTCATAAAAAGGCATTCTCACCGCGTTTGCGCACCTTAGCAGTGCAAAACCACCCCATACAACGCGCTTCTCGCCACTCTGCAGCCTGGTACGCAAATTGCTCTTCCCTTTTTACACCCTGCAAAAGGAGAGAAGGATGAGAGCAATCGTTATTGGCGCGGGCATTGGCGGCCTGAGCGCCGCTGTAGCGCTGAAGAAGGCGGGAATCGACTGTACCGTGTTTGAGGCCGTGAAAGAGATGAAGCCCGTCGGTGCGGCCATCTCCATCTGGCCCAATGGGGTGAAATGCATGCAGCACCTCGGGATGGGCGACATCATCGAGACCTACGGCGGCCCTATGCGCTTTATGGCCTATAAGGATCACCGGCGCGGCGATACCCTCACCCGCTTTAGCCTTGCCCCGCTGGTCGAGCGCACGGGCGGTCGCCCTTGCCCCGTGTCGCGCACGGAACTGCAGCGCGAAATGCTGAACTTCTGGGGGCACGAGAACGTTCAGTTCGGCAAACGCGTTGAAAGCGTCCGTGAGGACGCGGCTGGCGTCACCGTCACCTTCACCGACGGTACTACCGCGACGGGGGATTTCCTGATTGCCGCCGATGGCAGTCACTCCGCGGTTCGCCCGTACGTGCTGGGCTATACGCCCGAGCGCCGCTACGCCGGTTACGTCAACTGGAACGGGCTGGTGAAGATTGATGAAGAGATTGCCCCTGCGCACCAGTGGACCACCTTCGTCGGCGAGGGCAAGCGCGTTTCGCTGATGCCCGTCGCCGGCGGACGCTTCTATTTCTTTTTTGATGTTCCGCTCCCCCTCGGGCTGGCGGAAGATCGCACCACTCTTCGCGCCGATCTCACGGGCTACTTCCGCGGCTGGGCGGCACCGGTACAGAAGCTCATCGCCGCGCTGGATCCCGGGACCACCAACCGTATCGAAATCCACGACATTGAACCGTTCGACACCCTGGTGCGCGGCAACGTGGCGCTTCTTGGCGATGCCGCGCACAGCACCACGCCGGATATCGGCCAGGGCGGATGCGCGGCGATGGAGGACGCCGTGGTGCTGGGTGACTGCCTGCGCGAGAACCACAACATCGCACTGGCGTTGCGGCAGTACGAAGCGCTGCGCTGTGACCGGGTCCGCGACCTGGTGCTTAAGGCCCGTAAACGCTGTGATATCACGCATGGCAAAGACATGGCATTGACCCGGGCCTGGTACCAGGAGCTCAAAGAGGAGACCGGAGAGCGCATCATTAACGGTCTGTGCGACACCATTCAGGCCGGGCCTTTAGGCTGAACGCGAGAGGGACAACCATGAAAATACAACCGACTCCACCCGCCCATTGTACGTTTGAGCCAGAGGACTGGCTGCGTCTGGCAAAATGCTGGCATCCGGTTGCTCGCGCCTGCGACATCGGCGCGGCACCGGTCAAAGCCACCCTGCTCGACGAACAACTGGTTATCTACCGCGTCAAAGACCAGGTTGTGGTCGCCCGGGACGTTTGCCCGCACCGCGGCGTACCGCTGACGCTGGGCTTTCACGATGAACACGGGATAATCTGCCCTTATCATGGCTTACGCTTTGGTGAAGATGGACGCTGCAACCGCATTCCGTCCAGCCCTGACCAGCCGGTTCCCGCGAAGCTTAACCTGATTAACTATGCCGTGGAGGAGCGCTTTGGGTTGATCTGGACCTGCCTGGCGTTTGATCCCGATAACCCAATGCCGCTGCCCACCATGCCGCACTGGGATAACGACGGATTTCAGCAGATCAACTGCCCGGCGTTTGAAGTGAATGGCTTCGCCGGCCGTCAGGTGGAAGGCTTTCTGGACGTGGCGCATTTTGCCTGGATCCACACTGACACCTTTGCTGACCCCAATAATCCGCTGGTTCCCCATTATCAGCCCCAGGAGACGCCGTTTGGCTTTGTTGCCGATTACTGGAGCTCGGTGAGCAATTACCCCGCCAGCTCCGATGTCCAGGCCCCGGAAGGCTTCCAGTGGCTGCGTCATTTTGAAATGCATTTACCGTTTACCGCCACGCTGACGATCCATTTTCCGGGGGAAGCCAGGCTGGTGATCATGAACGCCGCCTCACCCGTCTCTTCACGGGTAACCCGCATGTTCGCCCCTATTGCGCGCAACTTTGACCTGCATATTCCGGTAGAGGAAGTGCACGCCTTCAATTTGCGTATTTTTGAAGAAGACCGCCTGATGGTTGAGACGCAGCGCCCGGAAAGCCTGCCGCTGGATCTGACTCTGGAAGCCCACATCCCTGCGGATAAAAGCTCGATTGCCTACCGCCGGGGGCTGAAAAAGATGGGCTTCGGCGAGTTTTTCCTGGTGTGACGGAGGAACGTGATGAGCGAAATGTTGAGCGTTATTGTCGACGGTCTCTGGCGTGAGGGGGATAAGAGTCTCGCCATCAGGCTGGTGTCAGAATGCGGTGAAGCCCTGCCTGGCTGGCAGCCCGGGGCGCACATTGACGTGCATCTGCCCTGCGGGCTGGTTCGCCAGTATTCGCTGACCGGGGCAAGCGACAGCGAGTGCTATCTTATTTGCGTAGGACGTGAAACCGCCTCGCGCGGAGGGTCACGCTATGTTCACGAGACGCTACGTCCGGGGCAGAAACTGCTTATCTCCTCACCGCGCAATCTGTTTGCGCTGCACGAGGCTGAACGCTTCTTGCTGCTGGCGGCAGGGATAGGCATAACGCCCTTGTATGCGATGGCCCGGCAGTTGGAGGCTTCCGGTACCCCATTTACGCTGCACTATTACGTTAAAGAGCATGGCAACGCGGCGTTTGCACGTGAACTCATGCAATTTAAACACGGCGAGTGTGTCATCCATACCATCAGCCCGCGCACTGCGCTGGCAGAGCACATGCCCACGCCAGCGCCCGGTTTCCACGCCTGGGTCTGCGGGCCGGCAGGCTTTATGGAGAAAGTGTATCAGGTCGCCCTCACGAGAGGCTGGGCGGAGAGCAATCTTCACAGCGAAGCATTCCAGCCCGTTATGCCCGCCGACTGTAATGAAACGGGCGAGATTTTTACAGTCAAGCTGGCATCAACCGGCGAGCGCTGGCCAGTGCCGGCGGACAAAACTATCGCGCAGGTGCTGCTGGAAAACGGCGTGGCGGTACCGCTCTCCTGTGAAATGGGGATTTGCGGCGCCTGTCTGACGCCAGTTATCGATGGCGTAGTGGATCACCGGGATAGCGTGCAGTCGGAGGCGGAGAAAAGCGCGGCAGACCAGCAGGTGGCGCTGTGCTGCTCGCGAAGCCATACAGGGGAACTGGTGATTGGGTTGTAGAACGAAAAAACCCTGCGATATTGCTATCGCAGGGTTTTCGGATTTGGCGGGATCCACGGATAGTCAAAACAAACGGCATACCGGGCTTCGGAGAAAAAGCATGTCCATTATCACCGATATCACCTCAAAAACAGCGGAACGGACGATAAAACGATCCCTCATGGCAGCATAACTGGCCTGACGCTTCATCATCTTAAAACGGGGAAATATCCGTGAAGCTTCCCGTCATAATGACGAGTTTTAAAGTATCTTAACGATGGATTTACTCTGATGCATTCCGTTTTATTTCAGCATATCGGGCTGCCAGTTGTTTCAGATGCATCTCCAGCTGCGACCTCGCAGCTGCAGGTAAAGGTACACCAGGAGGATTTTCTGACAAGATACGCAGTTGCTCTTCAGCCGGTATGGACTGGTTAAAAGACTGCCGGACGGAAAATACAACGGACTTCAGTTCACTGACCGTCATGTATTTGCCTTTCTGCTCATCAAGCCCGTTCAGCCGGTCACTCAATTTTTGTAGCGATGACATCCCCTTATACCAACCATTGAGCTGTTCTACCGGTAATGCGGCAGCATTAAGGTGTTGCTGCCACTGTTGTATCAGGGGTTTTGCTTGCTCCGGCCACAGCACCTGAGCCTGTTCTGTAAGTTTTCGGCTGTAAGTAATACTCCAGTCAGGAGGCAATTTATCCAGTCGGGCAAGCTGCTGCTGTGTTTGTTCTATCATTGTTTGTGATGACGGAGATTGCTGACGCAACATATCCAGTTTTTCAGGCGCGAGAGGTGCAGGTAACGGAGCCAGTGAGGCAGCAAGCTGAGTCTGTAGCGGGTCTGGTCGGTGAAGAAATTGCCAGCTCCACACTGCGCCCGTACTTATTATCAGCATGGTACACATTCCGGCAGCGAAGGATTTCCACTTTTTTACCTGAGTGGGCATTGCCGTCAGTACTTCCACATTTGCGTGGTGTTCTGGCTGTGCAACGAATACCCATTTCACTGGGCTGTCTGGCGCTGGGGTCTCTTCAGAGAGACTACCGGTATGAGAGCCTGTTGATATGACTGCACCATTCTTTACGGTGGCAGGCAGGACAATACCAGACTGAATATTCGACCCGGTACCGGTTGTATCGTTGCTGTTTTCCAGCCGGACAGCACTGTTGTGCATCAGGGAACGCAACGTATCGAGCTGGCTCAGATGCTTAAGCTCAAGACGTTGAAGCACCTCCCCCAGACTGCCAAGCAGTTGCTCAGCCCGATACAGTTGTCTGAGGTCGCTGTAATTGAGCGGGAGCGAGCGCATCCGCTGCTGAAGACGCTGGTTCAGACTGCTGAGGATTTCCATGCGGGCATGTACCGGCTGCGGCCACAGTGTCCCCCATTGATGGCTTATCAGCGCATCCAGTATCGCCAGGCCTTCATTGAGGCCGAATAAGCCGGCCAGTTGCGTCCGTGCCAGCGTGTACCAGGCCGCCGTCTGTAACTCCACACCGTTTTGCTCAAACAGTGAAAGGCAGAGTTTTTCGACATAATGCCAGTTCACATCCGGACGGGCCGGATGTGTCAGTTTACTCAGTTCATCACGCAGGGTGGCATAATCCGCTAGCGTGCGCGGATCGCCACCGGTTTTGATTTTTCGTGGATTGATGTCATTCATGGCTGAATATCCAAATGAAGGTTGCGGTGCTGTACTTCCTGTTTATGCAGCTTCACCACAAGTCTGCTGGTACTGCCAGGTTAACAGCTATGAAAGAAGCGCTAAAATCAGACAAAAAGAAGTACTTTGATCAAAAGGTTGTACTGTGCGCAGCAACATCCCCGGGGGATTAAAGGTCCAGTCACTGAAATGACCTGCCCGTATGAACAGGCGCCCCAGAGAGATCACGCAGCCTTCTGCATGAAGGGTCACTTCCACGCATCCGGTCACGCCCTGGCCGTACAAAAATACTGGTGTAAATTTCACAGACTGGTCATCTACACACAGAAAGATATCGGTAATCTCAAGAGCCCCGTACTCCACCAGCAGATCCGTAACGGATGTATTCAGCGTCCCCTCGTTCAATCCGGTACCCTCCAGCCACGCGTCCATTTGCTCCTGAAGCTGCGCATTCGCTGGCAAAAATCTGCAATATCGGCCTGACTCTTACCGTGTGTTGGAACTGATGAAAGCTGTCTGGCCTTACACACGAATTGCGGTATCGAGATACTGCTGTTGCTTCAGGTGCCTCAGCATCACGCGTCCTTCGGGCATAAACTCGGTGCCGTAACGTACGAGGCCAATGCCCTTAAGCTCAGCATCAATGGCATAACGCAACTCTCCTGGCACGTGCTGTTCAAGTAAAGTTACATTGAGGGACTGCAAACGGGGTTCATACTTGAGCAGGACACCGGCCAGCGTATCGATCAGCTCGTGGGCTGTACCCGGCATGCCTTGCAGAATTTTGGTCATGTCCGGCAAACCATAATCTGGTAAATGGGATATGGTCCCGGCTCGGGCGTTCAAAATACGCTGGATGTTATCCAGTACAGATAAAATGACCTGGTCTTCTTCGTTTACATCTTCAAGGGGAAGATCCCCTGTAAAGTTGCCGGTAAGAATTTCATATAAAGAGGGCGTTTTTTGATTCATAATATAGCAAATTATTTTAAATGATAGAGATTTAGGTTCTAAGGGATGTGAATTACCTTATGTTTCTTTTAAGGATTTTTTTGCAAAAATAATTATTGAACAACCGGATAATGAGGAACAAAACATCAATATTACTCGAAGTGGATTTGTTCCATACCAAGAATAAAACATAAAGATAATAACCAGACCAAAGATTACTGAAGAGTGCTTTGGTTTTATAGATGTTGCTAGAAATGTAATGGATTCGGTCTCCGGCTCCGGGTTGGTGTCATCACCTGCGTCACGATAAGGCGCTGAGTAGCGGTAATGCTTTCCGGTGGTGACCGCGTCGCTACGCACGCTGACCGTCGCATCCATCAGTGTGGAGGCTGTCCGGTAGTTGTAATCCCGCGTTGCTACCGTGCCGGTGGCAAGGATGTGCCAGGTTCGTACATCCCAGACCGACTCTGCCGCACCGTCAAACAGACCCGACGGCTCGCTGCAGGGCAGGCGCACATCAAACTGGTAGTTGAGCTGGCTGTCGGCCAGTATGTACGTATCCAGACCGCGCACGTCGTCCATCACCGTACGCCAGTAAATCCCCACTTCAGACAGAATGCGCCGGATAAACTCAAGGTCCGTTTCCCGCCACTGGGTGATAATTTCACGCGGCGGGTACGTGCGCTCCAGTCTGAACTCGAAATCAGGTCCCTCCAGCCCGTGTTTGCGCAGCACTTGCTCCACCACCTCAGGAACGGACTGGTTCTGATATACCGCACACTGCCGGGTGTATCCCAGGAGCGCCAGGCGGGAACTGAGCGTAAGACGGTAGTGGGACTGATCCTTTGAGGTGGAAAGCCATTCCAGGCGGGTAATAATGCCGTGGACATTTTTACCGCTCCGCACCCGGAAAGAGGCATATTTCATCAGGACCTGTTCAGGGGGGATATTCGCCTGTTGGGTCGTGAACTCAATATCCCATTTGAACGGTTCGCTCAGTACTTCCCTGCCCCGAAATCGCAGAACATCCGGTTTTACCAGGCTGTCGTTGATATCCAGAAAGTAACGGGTCTGTCCGTCAAAAAGCGCTAACATTTTGTTGACTTCTTGCCTTGCAGATATCGACTATTTGGAAAAGCGTTGGAGCCATTCCCCATATATTGAGACACTCATAAATGTTAACTGTACTCTGGGATCTTCCTCATTTGTAAGCTCAAGAAGAAGATTACCTGTAAAATTGCCGGTGAGAATTTATATATTGCTTATGCCTTTATTGTAAATTTCTATTCAACCAAGATATAGAAAAGGCCAGAAATATAACGCAGGCAATGAATAATGAAACATTCCTGAACATTTCCACTTCAAAGAAGAGGTATGCTGGATAAACAATTAACAGAATATATTTAAGTCGCCTTGCTGTTTTGGATGTGTGCGACTCAGAAGGTACTTTTCTCAATTGACCATTTAATGAGAAAACAAATAGATAAGACAAAGAAGAAGAGAAAATAAACAATAAGGCCCTATATGGAAAATCAGCTTCAAAGATTTCAATCCCCAATAGCAGAGTTGAACTTATTGCTACGATGATACCTATTGCTTGCTTGGGAACAACTGCTGATATAAATATGCAAAACACAAGAATTAAATATACATAAAAACCATATAGGTTTGTTGATATGTGGGTTTTATGTGGAATAAAAAACTGGGCGTAAAGTAAAGAAATCGAAATGGTGATGATTCTATAGATCATACATGCTAACAAGCCGATCAGTAGTTTACTATTAAATGAATTAATGTTTTTATTTATTCCATGCCGCATAGTTATCATACTCTTCTGAGGTTATAGAGTTACCTAATGCATCAGTTGACGCTCCATTATCTTGCTCGACAACATTCACAGCAGGGTAAGTGCTACCACCAGATTTAATGCTATATGTAAATCTTTGGCTTGCATATAACGCCCCTCGGAGTACAAAGAAATTATCATACGTATTAGTTCTATCGGCAACATCAGTACGTTTACCAGTTCCCCATATCATACCGGTTTCAACAGTTGATGGTATATTTTTTTCCATTCTATATGTATCTATGGCGAAAGGTATTTGCCCAACGGCATCAGTCCAGTATGGGATTTTATTTATCATTACGAGGAGATAGCTGGCACCACCCACACTATTATTTTTCCAGTCGCCCTCACCTTTTGGACGAAAAGCCAAAGGCGTTCTATCGATAACTGAAAATTCTGCAATATCATCCCAAGTGAATATTTTGTAAGCTTCTTTTGCGTAATCAGCTTCGTTAACATACAACAATTTCCGATAGTTATCTGCCAATGGTTCAAACCATTGATACTGGAATTTATCATACAACTCTTGAGCTGTCATGATTTTAAAAGAATCCTTTTCACCCCCTCTCAAAACGAACAAAACATCAGCGTTTTTTCTTGTGATTATCAAAATGTTTGGCACTTCAATTTTATGGGCTTCTTCATCTTTTTCAGGCGTGGTATTACCTTTTATTCCTAATTCCGTTTTTTCATTTTTTGTAACAATAAAATAGGGGGTGCCATCGACTTCAATATTTATTTTTTTCATTGAATTATTACTCAGCTTAAAAATACCCAATACTCAGACTCACTGTCTTTCTTGTCGATATATCCATCTGTGCCAGAGCCTGAAAGTATTTCCTCTCCCTCCATTGTTTCAACACGATAATTGACATTTGAAGAGAAATTTAACTTTCTGTCGTAATACTGAGTGATCATTACCATCTGCTTCAATGACTCAATTGGTAGATTGGTTGCACCAGCAAACATCGTCCGCTTCACCTTCCGCAAATAAGACGCCGTCGTACCATACTCGACCTTCCCGGCCTCGAGTCGCAGATAGCTTCCGCCGCCGATCAGCGTGATACGTTTTTTCCCAGCGAATGAAATGTCACTCGCCGAGCTCAGCGTCAGCTTCTTCTCAGCAAACAACCGCAGGCTGGCGTTTTGCGCCTGGATATCTATTGGCCCTTCTCCGGATTTGACGCTCAGTTGTCCGGTCCGGGCAAATAGCCCCAGTTTTTCTCCGGCCAGCGTGGTTAGATTGCCCATAGTTCCGACGCTGATATCGCCCCCGGCGTTGACGACCACGTTTCGTGCTGCGGCCAGTTGCATATCTTCACCACTGGTCAGGGCCATGCCTTCCGGGGCTGTAAAATGCACAGCTTCATTGAGCGGTTTCAGCCGCTGCTCAAATATCTGTATCTGGCTGTCGACATCCGCTTTCAGGGCCTGTGCATTTTCGGCGGCTATTTCCAGCTGTTGCAGTTGCTGATTAAGCCTGTCTATTTCCTTCAGCGCGGCATCCATGTCCAGGGCTTCGCCCTGCGCTTTCGCCTGTGCATCTGCACTGATGAACAGTCCCTTTCCGGCGCGGATAACCCCGTATTCATCAGTGCGCAGTTCGCTACCGGTGCCGCGGGATTTGCCCTGATTGTCCACCAGGTGCCCGCTGTTGAGCTGCGTCTTGCCGTATTCCGTGGCGAGCTTGATATGCTCCTCGCCACGTTTGTCCTCCATCCGCAATTTTGAGTTAGCGGGTGTTCTGAGGATATTTCGGGTGTGATTATCCCGGTTCACGAGGTCCGGGTGTTCCGAGTCGTGTAGTGCATACGCGATGTACGGCAGGTCAATATCGCCGTTGCTGTAGGCAATGGCCACTTCGGTCCCGTCGGTGAGCGGCGCATGCCAGCCCAGCGTTTCACCAGCATAAGGTTTCGCCATCCGCAGCCACAGGTAACCGTATCCGGGTTCCGTCCCCTCCTGGTCGAAGTCCAGCTTCACCCGGTAGCGCCCCTGCGCATCCAGGTGCGCGTAGATATCATTTTTCTCCCGGCTCTCAATCCGGGCCGGAAGCGTACCCGGGATGACCGGACGCGGGACTTCTACAGGACGGAAGCAGTAACGCTCGGTGTAAGGCATTCCCCACACCGACACATGCAGACGGGAATCACGGGCTCCCCGGTAGGTCACCAGGGTGAGGATAACGCCCTCTTTCAGGGCAGTTATGACATCGCCCTGCGGCTCAAGCACCTGTCCCGGTGCAAGGTGGGCAGCGTTGCTGAACAGGTGAATGCGGGCCGTTCTGTTCAGCTCCCGCTCATGATGGAGCCGGGCCCAGAACGCGCCGGATTCGGTCTCCGGCTCCGGGCTGGTGTCATCACCTGCGTCACGATAAGACGCTGCGTAGCGGTAATGCTCTCCGGTGGTGACCGCGTCGTTACGCGCGCTGACCGTCGCATCCATCGGTGTGGAGGCTGTCCGGTAGTTATAATCCCGCGTGGCGACCGTGCCGGTGGCAAGGGTGTGCCAGGTTCGTACATCCCAGACCGACTCTTCCGCACCGTCAAACAAACCCGATGGCTCGCTGTAGGGCAGGCGCACATCAAACTGGTAGTTGAGCTGGCTGTCGGCCAGTATGTACGTATCCAGACCGCGCACGTCGTCCATCACCGTACGCCAGTAAATCCCCACTTCAGACAGAATGCGCCGGATAAACTCAAGGTCCGTTTCCCGCCACTGGGTGATAATTTCACGCGGCGGGTACGTGCGCTCCAGTCTGAACTCAAAATCAGGTCCCTCCAGCCCGTGTTTGCGCAGCACCTGCTCAACCACCTCAGGAACGGACTGGTTCTGATATACCGCACATTGCCGGGTGTATCCCAGGAGCGCCAGGCGGGAACTGAGCGTAAGACGGTAGTGGGAATGATCCTTTGAAGTGGAAAGCCATTCCAGGCGGGTGATAATGCCGTGGACATTTTTACCGCTCCGCATCCGGAAAGAGGCATATTTCATCAGGACCTGTTCAGGGGGGATATTCGCCTGTTGGGTCGTGAACTCAATATCCCATTTGAACGGTTCGCTCAGTGCTTCCCTGCCCCGAAATCGCAGAACATCCGGTTTTACCTGGCTGTCGTTGATATCCAGAAAATAGCGAGTCTGCCCGTCAAAAAGCGCCAGCCAGTTATCCATTATGTCACTCCTTTACCGGCACGAGGCTGAGCCAGCCATCACCCAGCTCGATGGTCCGGGGCTTGTCCGGATCGAGGTCGTCACGGGTCAGTACCAGACGCCAGCGGTTGTCCTTCTGATCCGGTCGGTTAAACAGCCCCACCACCGCCACGAACTGTGCGTCTTCATCCATGGGCATATTCAGAGAAACGCTGCCGTTGGGCATCACCAGCAGCTCTTTTGATGCCAGTACATCGTCCTTAAGTACCGTATCGGCATTGCGCAGCAGCGTCTGGTAATCGGCGGCATCAACCGCTTTCCGATCCCTGAGGAGATAAACCCGCACCATTGTTGCCAGCGGCGTCTGTGCGGCATCGGCGTTAATGGCCGTGCGTGGGGTAAAATCCAGATGCACCGTTTTAATTTTCTTATAGAAGATGGATTTCGTGATGCTGACCGTACCGTCCGTGACGGTCTGCGTCAGACCGCAGCCTGCGAGTAGACCACAGGCAATAAGCGTCAGCGCCCACCAGCGGGTTACTGTTGCCATTCAAAAGTTCCTTTATTGAGAGAGGGAATACGTGATTAGTCGAAGCGGTAACGTCCGTCTTCTGCGGGTTGCAGTACCGAATAGTGAAGCCCTTCATAGCAACCCAGGTTGATGGTCAGACTTTCCCGTGGCGTATTGAGTTTGCCTTCCTTCAGACCCAGTAAACCGGTTCTGCCCAGCTGTATACGCCTGCCCTTGCCCAGACGAGGCTCAGGGAGCAATCGCACAGGCACGGTGAGGCGCACTCGGGCGTCACTGCGGTAGCCGAGGTAGACACGCAGCAGGACCATCAAATCGGTATGAAGGACACCACCAGGTAACCAGCCTTCCGCCTCGTCAGGATCCGCTGTCTCCAGTGACACCAGGACCCGGCTGCATGCTTCTTTTGCGGTTTTACCCAGCGTGGCTCGCTGCGAAAGACGGATCTGGCTCCCGATACCCAGCCCGCTACGGTTATCGATATGCACCTTAACCGGATCGGGTTCGGTGATAATTGTCCGGGTATTCGGTGCCAGCAGGCTCACCAGGGCCCGGATGCCTTCAGCATTGCGGGTGGGTAATCGCATGGTGCCCAACAGGGCCAGGAAGCGTGAAACCGGCGTTGCCACCTGCTCAGCCGTGCCCGGTATACCAAGGCCGACCAGCCCCAGCAGACACTGTGATATGGCATCGCGGCCACCTGCCTCGAAGGTCGCCGGATAGGCGTATTTTCGCCAGATCCGGTAATATTGTGTGGTGATCCGGTGGCTGAAAATATCCAGAAATGAGGTGATCGCCTCGTGTCCTTCACGGCGCTGCGCAATGTCGTCCAGGTAGGTCGTCGGCAGAGGCGAATCCACGCCATACATGCCGAGGAATGTGGTGCGGACGGTCGGTGGCAATGTCGGTTGGTCTTCGTCGTTCTCCACCGCTTTCAGGGTACTGACCGGAAAACCCATACCAGGCCAGGGCCTGAAACGCACCGGATCGTCGCCCGGATGGCTGGTGGTACCCAGTTTCGGGGCGTCCGGATTTTCCTGCTCCAGCAGTTGGCAGAAACGATAGAAATTGGCCCGCCAGATATCTTTGTTAAGGGCCAGGGCCAGCGTCAGCCCGGTACGTGCTGGCTGTGATTCTCGCGCCATCTCAGTCGTTTCCCTGTCGGTTGCAGCACCAGCGTGAGCTGATTAAAGAGGTGAATATCGGCATAGAGCGCGAAGAACCGGTGCAGCATCTCCCCGAAGAGATTCACATCACCCTCGCCTGCAAAATTATCCATATTCAGCGTGACCTCAATGTCCACGCCCCGGAGCATAAAGCCCTTCTCAAAACGGCGGATCAGGGTGTGCTTCACGGAGACGATTGCTTCAAGCCGACGGCGGTTCATTTCATCGTCGGTCCAGTCATAGAGCGCCAGCGTCCCCCGCAGGACTTCAGGGTTATTCATCATGCTGAGGAAGTTTGATCCGAGGTGACTCATCACCCGCCAGTGGAAACGGTCGTTTGCCGGTGGATACAGTGGCATGGTGGGGGCCGAGAGGTTCAGTACCCTGACGGGCACTTTGCCTGCTTTCACGGCCCTGTCTAGTAGTGTGCTTTCCAGTGCCTTACGCGGAAGCTGCCCGTTGGTCCCGGTTATTCGCATCGAAAGGGATTCTGGTTTATCAGACAACTGCTCCAGCTCGAACGAGCGGCCCCCGAGAATTAACCATGTGTCATACAGACCAGAGGGGCCGCGTTTCACGCGGGTATGGAAGTAACGCTCAGGGGCATCGTGGCGCATCATACCGCCCCGGTGGCGGAAACTGGTGAACGGTACATAGGGGTGTTTGCCATTCTTCACCGCGCCGTGGATGTTATCGACGCTGTAAATCTCGGTGTGACCATCCTGAAGACGCAGCGGCCTGAGCAGATATTCATTATCGAGCGGATCCAGGGTCAGCGGGTCGGCTTCCAGAGTGAAGAGATTAATGACCGGTGCACAGTGCAGACGGAAGTTTTCTGTCTCAAAAGGCAGATCGGATGACCAGGCTTCACTGAGCACAATGTCGATTTCAAACCAGGTGCTTGTGGCAGAAAGCCCGATGCTGTCGAGTCCACGTAACTCAACAAACATAAACTTCGGACGGAAGCTGAAATACTCCAGCAGCAGCTGGTAACCGCTAAAGGCGGTATCGGCTTTCTTCCACAGTCCATCATTGTCATCAAAGCCCATGGGTTTGCACCAGCCATCGAACTGATGGCGTTCGATGTAGGTCCCGGCGTGACGGGCATACATGGCGTGAACACGACGGGTCATTGCCAGATGCAGCGCATAGCTAACTGGACTTTCTGCATTGAGGAAGATGGCGACCTTGTCGATCCCGGCTTTACTCCAGTCCACTTTTTCAGGGCATTCGAAGCGCAGACGGATAGCAGAGCGGCCATTGGTTTCAGTATGGAGGCGGGCATCTGCAAGGTGCAGCGGTTGTAGCGGCACATCGCGAGTCGTCCGGTACTGACAGGCGGTTTTGTGCGGCCCGACAGGACGAGACAGAACGGAGAAGCCTTCAGCCAGCATTTCGGCCTGACGCAGACTACGCCAGTCAGGCGAGAACTCGACGATGGCCAGCGACGGGATGGTCCGCATATAGTGTGGCCACAGCAGGCTCACCAGACCTTCGGTCAGCTCTGGCAGGTCGTCATCAAGCTTTTCACGCAGACGGCCCATCAGGAAAGCAAAGCCTTCGAACAGGCGTTCCACATAAGGATCGCGGGCGCCGGGTTTATCCAGATTAAGCATCGCAGCACGATCCGGATGAACCCGGGCAAACTCTTTACCGGCTTCTCGCAGGTAGCGCATCTCTGCTTCGTAATAGCGCAGGGTTAAATCATCCATATAAATTATAAATCCCGATAGATTGATTTTATTTAATTAGGTTCTTTTGCTATGTATATTTCTGACTTAAAATCATCTTGATAAGAATATGCATAAACAGAAAGAATCAGGTCCTCTCCGTCATACTTTATATAAAATGGATCTAAAATACCTTCTACGGGAATAATCCGCTTTGTTGTTTTATTGCCAATATCGGTTTTCCAGATGCAACCTAAAGCGCCGCTATTATCAAAATAAAATGAATTGCTGTCATCTCCCCAGACATATTGCCGTGTATATCCAAATATATCGTCAGTGATAGAGTTATCCGCTTTGTCTGCAAAAACATTCAAACCCAGGTCCGGACGATTGGCCGGAAATACGTACATACCTTCATCTGGATCTTTAACGTTACCATCACTTGAAGTAAGTCGCCATTTGCCATCAGGTGATATCAATGAAGCATTGCACTCTGAGCTGCCACAATACCCAGCCCATGGTGTGGTTTTTTTTGTTAAGGAATCAGCTTGCTCTGGGGATATATCAGAAATGCCTTTTTCGCCACTCGGAGATATAAATAAATAATGATAGTCTTTATGAGTATCATCGCCAATAGAAAAATAGGCTAAAGCGTTTCCTTGTGCATCTCTGGCACGGGATATTAAATTTATATTACCGTCATATTGTTGAATGATGCGAGGGTAAGTATCGTCCTTAAGCTCTACGAGCAGTGTAGTGTCTTTATCCTGGTACCGCCCGCTAACAGAAATGTAAATGTATAAATCATTCTTAATTATCTGGTATGTTAGTATTGACGATACATTCTTGCTCTCAAGATTAATTCCACCCTCGAAGCTTTCAGAAGAAAATATTTCTTTTACATGCCATGGAGAGTCAGTTATTGTAAATCCGGATTTGGTCTTAATTGGGGCATCTAATGCTTCGTCCAGTTTGTCGCCATCGCGATTAAAAATATCATTGACATTCTGGAGGGTGTTGCTTCCTGACAGATTTCTATTGCGTATTAAATAGCTGTTGGTAATACAGGTTACATCACTCTTGCAATTGTTTCTCTCTTTTAGCCATTCATTTTGACGCTCAGACAGGCTTCCATGGCTTAAAGAACTGTCATAGGTCTTTTTGAAAAAATTGTTTAGAGCACTGTCAAGCCCTGATAAATATTCATTGCTACATATCGTTTTTTCTGTCTGTGATAAATTTACAAGGGAACAATCAAATCCCGCAGATACTGCAACGTTGCTACCAGAAAGAAGGCATAAAGCCAGGGCAATAAAGCGAAAACGCATAATATTCCTTATTTGTATCCATTCAATATTACTGGCAAAGTACCATGGCACGGGCCGGGTCAATGGCGATCAGACCTGCCAATAGCGTATCCATCTCAGGCATCAGACGGGCTTTATCAGATTCGCTGCGACCGGCTTTCATGCGTAGCAGCTTCAGGCGTCGGGCCTGGACTTCAAATAACAGAGCGGGCTCCCAGTCTTCCAGCGTCAGCAGTGGCGCACGGGTCGTGAGTTCACCAAGCAGGTGAAGCGCCATATCGTTTCGGCCATACTGCTCTGCCACCCGGGCCATGAGCAGGCGTATCAGCCAGCGATGGCGCGGGGTATCCATCCCCGGTCGGGACTGGAGCCAGGCAAGCGCTGCTTCAGGCCCTTCAGTGTCTCCCTTTTCCATGGCTTCGGACTCAAGAAGCAGCACATCGTCCGCCTGACCATTAACGACGTTAGCGGATTCATCGCCGTACAACAGGCCCTCTTCATTCACTTTTTCAGCAATCCAGGCAGTAGTGACTTCGTCGGCAAAGGGAGTGCCGTCATTCCATGCCAGCCCTTCAAGGCCCGGGAGGCGTTTAAGCAGCAACCGCAGATCGAAGAGGACAGAGTCTGACCAGGTATCCCAGGGCTGACCCGCATGGCTGAGCCCCTGCCAGAGATACCACTGGAGATCGAGCCAGAAATGATTCACGCCTTCGCAATACATCTGGCTGGCCTGCTCAACCAGCTCGACCCAGTTTTTCTGAAGGTAAAGGCGCTTCAACTGAGCTCGATACTCGGGTTTAGGCGGTACCAGGCGGGTGCGCCCGCTACTGTCCAGCGGAGGGATCTGATCGACCGTATCCCACCGCACGGTCTTTATCAGTCGATGAGAAGCCAGCCAGCCCTGCGGCTGCTCGCTCAGCCAGCGGGAAAGTAACTTTGCCTGGTCGAGTAAATCGCGGCCAGATTTCACGGCTGACAGCTGCGGAGAATCAGAATGGGCAGGTTCACGCCCGTGCTCATGCGTACTGCTGTTCTGGGGGACCAGCGCTTCCATGCCACCCGAACGTGCCAGACGGTTTTCAAGAGCGGTACAAAGGCCTGCAAAAGACGGTTTCTCGGCTTCCGGCCAGTCAGCCACTGTGGATTCAAGCAGGCTGATGACGCCAGCCGTCAGACCGGCATCATTGCTGTCCACCTCGGGCCATAACAGCAGTGCATCAATCACTTTTGCACTGTTCAGCCACTCCAGCGCAGCTTTTCGGGCTACGGGACGCCGGGGATGGCATGCCTGCCCGTAGCGGGCCAGCATCGCGACAAGCAGCAGTAAGCCTTCGGACAACCCTTTTTCACCGTCGCGGCTGAGTCGGGCCTGCACGTACCAGGTCACGACACGAATGTCTTTGGCGCATTCGCAAAGACACTTCTGGGCCAGCTCACACAATAACGCTGAATCGGTACCTGAAAGCTTGTTGATCTCCTCACGCATCAGCTGAAAATTATCATCATATGCGGGATCGTCCCCGGTTTCTGCCCCGAAGGTGAACGGGTGCAGCCAGTTATCCCAGAGCGACAGGGCATCATTTGCCCGCGAGATGAGGCGCTGCCTTTCTTCCTGCCTGGTGGCGCAGGCGGTTAACAGTTCTTCCGGTGAGCTCATTCTTTTTCCCGTTTGTTTGTCTCTTTTATAAACCTCACGACCGCGTCCAGAGAATCGTCGTCCTTACCATTGACGATTTGCGGTAGCTTCCATTTCAGCAGCATACTTTTCTCCTCCCCCTGAGTGGGTTTGGCCTTCCAGTAGCTTCACCAGTGGGCTTTTCTGACATGGGGACGAAGGCGCCGATGGGGCGCGGAGGCGCTGTCCCCTGGTGTACCTGGCGCTGGATTATGCTTCAGCCAGTCGCTGAGCCATGCGCGACACTACCGAAAGGTCATAAACTGGCATGGGGATAAGGATTCAGTTTCGTGCCATCGGTTCACTTTGCTGCAAATACCCAGAGACCAGCCTTCAACCTGTTTTGCGAAAGCCAGTGCCGGGTAAATTTTCCCGCCCATCATTATTGGCGCTCTTCTCCGCCAGCTGCGACGCTAAAGATAGTGTCGGGCAGCGTGAATCCCTGAAGTTTCAGCAATGCCAGGGGACCTGTACCGAGCTCGCTACGCATCACAAACTTCAGAGGGTTGCCATCGGCGGTGATCCACACCAGTTGTGTACGGCTGGCGTCAAGCGGAGTGATGAGAGCCTTGTCCAGCAGGCGAATGAAACCCCAGTTGCCCTGGTTACTGGCATACAGCTGCATGCCACTGTTCACACTACGCCAGCTGAGCGACACGCCAGGATAGTAAGTGTTTCCAGGCCAGGTGAAGCTTTGCCAGCTTTCCATCTGATTGAAGTAATCCAGGTTCTGCTCATCGAGAGTAAGCTGCACTCTGGCAACATCCCGTGAAGGACGCGCCATCAGTTCGAAGTGAACACCCGCATCGCCCTGAGAAAACACGATATCTGACAGTTCCGCCAGCTGATTAATCGCCCGGAGGAAATCCGGGCTGACAACCATCCCCTGACTTGCGGAAAGGTCAACGACCCAGCGATTTCCCTCCTGGTGGAGGATCCCGCCAAGATTCGTTTTCAGGAAGGTCGTGATTCGACCCGAGTCGCTACGCAGGAACTGAGCCAGCAACGGCAACGAGGCATCGCTGCCGGTGGCTTTAAACGGATAGCGTCCCGCAAAGGCCTTATTCCACTGTTCGACAATAGTCGACTGCCAGCGGGCATTGAGGCTTCCCGCTGCCGGGGCAAGTACCTGCCGCCAGGCCAGATCAAGCGGTTGCACAAATAACGACTGGCCAAATCCATTCCACTCCTGCCCCAGACTCGCCGCAACCAGACTGCCATAGTCGCGGGTATCGGTCAGATCGATGGCTTTGCCCTGGAATACTGTCTGGGCTAGCATCTGCGACATGGCCTGCGGATCCGGGGCGCTGGTAACCTGCTGGAGTTTCAGGCGTACCTGCGTGACGCGGGCAAGCCAGGACTGGAAACTGAGGTTACCGTTGGCACCGGTGCCCTCTTTACCTTCCATCAGCCCCATCAGTGGTCCAAACACCTCATCGAGCGGCCCTTTTGGGCCCTGTGCCTGTTCAATAAACTGTCTGGCATTTTTTTTCTGACCGATTAGCTTTTTCGCTGAGTCCACTATCGAATCAGCCAGTGCCTCACCTTTCTGCCCTGTTTTTCCCTGCCAGGCCAGCGTGTTCATCAGTGCCACCAGCGGCGACTGACGGACATCGCCGATCAGGTTGAGCTGGGCAATCGCCTCAGAAAGTGACGTGGCTTCCTGCCACTGAATGCTGTTGACCATGTTCAGCCAGGCATTGCCAAAATCGGTAAAATAGCGTTCAGTCAGGCGGGCTTTCAGCGCCTCCGGGGAGATATCGCTCCCTGTCTGGTGCGTCTTATCCGTCAGTACCCAGTCAATTTCATCACGGCGTGTCTTGACGACCTCGTTAATCGCATCCTGAACCTGCTCTTCCCAGGCCTGGCGTGTAAACATTCCCGGGACGACTTCGTCAGTGCTGAATACCGTTGAGGCATCGGTGTCGCCTGTCATATCGGCAAGCGTTAAATCAGGCCAGTTGCTGGCAACCCGCTTCAGCATGTCCTGGTACAACCCGGATTCAGCGTTACGCTGGCCAATCTGCTTGAGCAGGATCTGACGGATCGTGCTGATTAATTCCGCGTCAGGCTTAATTTTCCATTCCGGATGTGCCGGGAGGTTTTGCGCATAAAAGCCCAGCAGTTTCGGTGCGAGGTCCTGCCATGTGCCATCCGGCACATTCTGGCGTTTCGGTAAGGCTTTCAGCACGTTTTTTGCCAGCCAGCCTGCGTCCGCTTTGTCCGGACGGGCCAGCATCAGATAACTTTTGAGCACGTCGTAGGTATGCTGTGTACCCTGCATTCGGGCATCACTGGCAGGAGGAAGTTGCACAAAGGCATTCAGCTGCTGCCTGAGACTATCTGCGGTGACATCCCTTATCAGCTGTGCGTTATTTTTCGCATACAGCGGCCAGAGTGCGGCCAGCGTGTCGCTGTCCTGATTAAGACCAAATCGGGTATACCATGGAGCACCGGTCGCCTCACGGTGTTGCAGACGGGCAATGGCTTGCTGGAGTACGAGCTGGTTGTGCAGGCGTTCTGCCAGGGGTTTTGTGGTATCCGCTGCCTGACTCGCCGTTTCCTGTGCCTGATAAATCTGGGTACGGTTAACGATCAGGGACAGCAGTGTACCGGCCCCCCACAGAACAATCAGGGAAAGCAGAATTAACCGCAGCATCTTCAGCCAGTCGAAGCCCAGCTTTCTGCCGCTGACGGCATCACAGTCATCAATGACGGCTTTCCAGGTCGGTGTGTCGATGCGTGTATTTGGTACCGTTCCGGCAACGGCCAGTTCGGGGCTGAACATGACACCACGTAAACGCCATGCCGCAGATCCCTGCATCAGCCCGCTGAGTAAAACAGCCAGACTGGCTTTCAATTCGTGTTGAAGACGGGAAGATAACTGAAGCAGGCCGTTATGTGCCGGATTATTCAGTATCTGTGTTATACCGACTTTTTGCAGGCGCTGAGACAGCGTAGTCAATGCCTTATCCGCCTCTTTTACAGTGCCTTCTGGTCCGAATATCACCCCTTTCGCAGCCGTTTCCGCGTCCTGCTGAGCACTTTTGGCTTTGTCAGTCAGCCACAGCCAGACAGGCGCCTGCCAGCCCAGCTGATGATCGGCTTTCTGGCGGCAACGCAAGAAAGCATCCCGTTCGCTATCCGTCGGGAGCGCTGAAGTACTCATCACCTGAATAATGCCATCAATCGGCTGGCCAGATCGCAGGCGCTTCAGTTTTGAAAGGAAGATCTCATCCGGGAGTGACTGCGCATCACCGCCATAAATCAGCACGTTGCCGTCGCCTTCCTGCCAGAGGTCATAAGACAGGCCCGGGGCCGCTTTCTGGACGTCGTCCGGATTACCCATCACCAGCAGGATTCGCACTTTACGCTGCCAGCGACGGCCATAACGGAAACGGAGGTGCTCAGATACGGCATCCTCGCTGAAGACAGGCTCTTCTTCATCATCTTCGCTCGCAATGGTGCCTGTTGCCGGGGCGACCATCTGAGCCTTTTTCTGACCCCAGTGGAAATACAGCCCCGATTTACCTGCGAAGTCGAAGGCCTTCTCAATCAGCCAGCCGAATAAAAGCATCGCGGCAACCAGGATGGCACTGAACGTGAGGATCCGTTGCCCGTCATACGGCCCAAACCCCGTGACCAAGGCGACATTTTCCGGAAAGGCATAAAAGAGAAATGCCACGATAACCGTCAGAAAAAAGGCGACAGTCACAACGGAGCCGATGAGTGTTTTTACTTTTACCTTAGACATTTTTGGGCGTTCCCTTGCGAACTTCTTCTTTGGTGATGACCGCTACCCAGATGTCGTCTTTGTCAGCGGCGGGTTGTGCAGCGATAACCTGCACTCCGCGCTGTTCAAAGGCTGCATCAGCAAGCGTGATGGCGACCCATGGGGCACCATGGCCGGTATAGCCCAGCACGGGATCGATACTGGAATTGTCTTCTGAAAGGCTAAATTCAACACCGCTCTCTTCGCAGGCATTATTCCAGCCGCTGCCCGACGTCAATGTGGGACCGGAGATCCAGCTTCCTTTGAGTTCATTGGGTAGGGTCTTCGCCCAGAGCAGCGCCCGGTTGAGCGTCTTTGTGAGTGTTGTTTCTGTTCCCCTTTCGGGGCGATGAAGGCGAAGCGCATCCGGCCAGGCATGGGCTTTGCGGTTGCTTAATACCACCATTGAGACAGCATCAGCATCTTCTTCCCGGGGAGACGCCGGTAACGACAGCGTGATGGCAACCAGAATGCCTGGGTTGTCCCATCGCTTGTCCAGCCAGGCATCAAACGCCCCCAGCCCTTTTCCAGGCATCAGGCGAAAAATCCTGCCCGTCTTGAGTGAGAGATCGGCTTTTAGCTGCTCTTCAACCAGGGGATGCAGGTCACTGTCACAGTCCAGCATCAGCCAGCATGGCAGCTCTGGTGGAAGTGGCTGAACGATTACATCCACACGCGTGGTCAGCTTAGTGACTGCTGCTTTGAGCGCTTTCGATAAATCCGTTTGATATTCTGTTAAGGCCGCGTACCTGACCGGTTTGTCACATCCTCTTGGGTGCGAGAAATCGATAGCGGGAGCGGCGAGTTTCATTACTTCCAGCAGATCGTCGGTTTTGTTTCCGGCCGGAGCCTGGATGTGCGTACCGAGGATCCAGCCGCAGCGCTGACCGCGCAGAATTTCACTGTCAATAAGCGCTTCTCGCTCAACATTACGGGACTCGGCTCCCACCTGTTCGGCTTTATAGGCAAACCGGCGTAAACCGAAAAGAAGCCCCCAGGTGCAAAACGGAAGCCCCATCGCGGTGAACCAGAAGACAAATCCTGTTCTTTCTGACGTCCAGCACCATAGCGTGAGTGCTATGCCCCCCAGCATGAGAAATGCCAGGAACAGTACCCAGCGAAGAGTGCCGGGGCGAGCTACCTTAGGGGCCTGTTCAGGGATGGCATCCAGCCAGACGGGCATAATCAGGCAACCTTGGCAGCGGCAAATGAACTAATCAATGTGCAACCACAGGCACATTTGTGACCGTGAAAGGCTACCGGGATACCATGATCAAGGTAATCAGGGTTTCCTTCTACGATGGTTGTAGGGCCATGCCCCGGAACCGGGCAGGACACTTTGTCGCCTTTACGGGCAACACCGATACCACCGAATGTCATCGTATCGGAAGCGGTCAGGACCGAGCCGCCGTGAGTGGTTTTATCGCCTTTACGGATAATCTGGAGCATTATTAAATTCCTCTTCCTTGTCTCTTAACTAATTCATCATTATTTAATTCCCATGTCTCAGTTGGGATCTTTTTATCCGTGCCGTCAATAGAGATTGAAGGGACTTTTATTATGAATGTTTCTGGGCCACTGGTTATTGATGGGTAATGCCCGCCACAGAAGTCAATTGTCTTCAGATGTTTGAATTTCTCATCATCCGTTTTGCTAAACACATGTAATGGGCCTCCATCGCATGCATTCCCCATTGGACTATCAATAAATATTATTATTTGTTTGCTGGCTTCGTACAAATATGAATGCGACCATACTGATGGTGCGCGATAAAACTCACACTTGTAACCATCAACAAGTTCGTCATTAATTTTTATGCTACATGTATTATTTTCTGAAGACGTGTTTATCCTTAGTGTTTCATCTGCAATAGCAAGACTATTAAATGTGATAAAATACAGAGCAATAATTGTGTTGGTCTAAATCCCATTTGACTAGCCTAAATTAACATTTATTACTCAGTTAGGGTTGAGTTTATTAACTCAACCCTGGTCGCCCTCTGATGCATGCTGTATACGAATTTTACTACTGTCGCTTTCTCGTTATGCCGGAGCTTTATGAGAGGCTCATTGGTTGTTACACCCTTCCAATGATTCTATCAATTTCACATATCTACCATTATTAAAATTAAATAAGGCCGTTTTGCATACAGGACTATCACTCTTGTTGATTGAGATAGATTGACCGGTTATTGCAATCATAGAACTATTTTTATAAGCATCCATCTCAAATGGAAGGCCAACAGGGGTACCATTATCAGAAATATCTGCATAATTATAACCACCATTATTATCTGATGGTAGTGTTGCTACAACTTCCCCTGATAGTTTATCAATAACCCAGCCACATACCCAATTATCACGAAGGCATTCTTTACCATGACCTCCAAAGTCTGTATAGATTCTAAAGTGCCCTGCAAAGTTAACAGTTTTTTTTAGTTGCTCTTGGGCTGCATTTTTCCAGTGTGGCGAGTAGTTTTTCTGCTCTTTATTAAAGTGAATATTTTGTTCAAATGGACCGTTGCTTACGGGAACCAGGTAGTCAGTAAACTGAGGATTAGAACTGTCTTGTGAGTATGCTCCAAAAGACAAGAGCATACATGACACAAAAAGCAAAAATTTGTTTGATTTTTTATTGCATCCCATTTTTAGAATCCTCAAGTAATTTGAAGCATAAATTAACCTCATAATATTCAGTTAAGTTAGATAGAAGAAAATCAAGTCCTGATTCTGGACTGTTACTCTACTTTTTCATCCATAACTATGCTTTTGATTTCATCATTTTTAAGAGCAAATGACAGTTCGTTATTTTTAAATTTATATGTCACTTTATTTTTGTCTAATTTCAAAGGATTTCCATAGGCAGCAATTATATTTTGAGTTGTATCCCCTATGGTAATGCCTCTTCTGGTCATGTATTTTTTGTTGTTGACGGTGATTGTCGTTATTCTATAAGCGTCGTAATCAGTTCCTGTCTGCTGGAAGTTGATGTTTGATGAGCGAATTGAAAATCCACTCCAGAAGTTATCAAAATATTTATACGTTTCATTCCCCGCAGTAATAAAATTACCTGAAATTCCAATGTCAGGTTGTTTATTTACTTCGCAGTCTCCCCATATTTTATAGAATTGCTCGTATGAACTACCTAGCTCGATATTTTTATATGGCGAAATAATGACAAAGTCGGACCTTGACACTTCCGGTGGAGAATTCGACGATTTAGATGGGACAACAACTAATGTTTCAGATTTTAGCCAGCCACTTACAACAGTCCCATTTTTCCTAGTGTACGTTCCAAATGTGTAACCATTACTTTTTAAATAAGAGTTAAAATCATCCCCTTTAATCAAAAAGAGATCTGGTAACTTATGTTTTTCGGATGGCGCAGAATAATAGAAAGATTTATATTGAACGATGTTTTTATTTATGAATTGTGTCTGAGAAAATGTTTCCCAATGTTCGTCGCAATTTGCAAGTGCAGAACCTGACAATAAAAAAAGAAGCATTAAAGAATTGATTTTCACAATGAAGAGTCCTTATAAACTGGTATGTCAAAGGTAATATTCGCATCAGGGAATAAATCAAACATTTTTTTCATGTCATTTTTTTGGGCTAGTGCCCAGTTAATATCCGTAGCATACTGTCCTGTTGCAGGTGCTGCGGGGTTCCACCTCATCTTATATAAAGTATTTTTTGAGATTCCTTTTTTGTTGATGAAATTTTCGGATATCCATCTTGCTCCGCCATCAATGGCTTCATCAACAGAAAACCAACCCTTATTGTAGGCTAATTTTACGCCATTCTGAGGGTTGCTATTGAAAACACCAATCCCATACATGTTGTATACAGTTCGTCCATTGTATTCCTTGCTGCCATTCGCAAATGGGGCTCTACCATTATTGGTTTCAAGTAAAGAATGGGATACAAGATACACTTCACTAACGTGATATTTTGCAGCTGCTTCCAAATATATGGATGCTTTTCCGGAGAGAACTCCTTTACCGTCTAAAATTTTCGCAAGGTCATTTTCAGTCAAGCCAGAAGGTGCTGAAAGGTCAACGAATTGATAAATATCAGCGCCATTTATATGTTGCTCAGGGTTCATGTAATTACGAACCTGAGCTCTGGTAACAGCCCCCGTGTTACCGTAAACCGGACGATTGCCTCCAGCCAACGCCATTTGCTTACTTAGGGCTTCATCCAATGTACAATCATAATTGGTATAAATATAAGTAAAGCGGCTAATTTGTTTCAAACACCCTAAAAATTGTAATGGATGCATATGCCACAACGAAGGTCCCATTTTCTCAGTGGTCACATCCTGCATCCAGGCCATTTTATCAAGAAAATCTTCGCTATATTTCTTCCATTCTGGGGCTTCTTTTTTCAGCGCATTGAGGAAAGGTTGCCAGATAGCATCACCTTTTTTGAAGTACCAGTCGCTTGGATGTTTTACGATTGTTTTCTGAATAACGTCACGATAGTCGGGATTGTGAAGTGCTCTCCAGTACTCCATTGGCGAATATCGGTCACTTCCGCTGTCAATTTTATCCAGCAGACGCTGATAATTATGCTTCACGAGAGCATGACTGGTTCGCGTATCATCTATCGCGGCCTGGTAGAGCGAATCGATGAGGTTACGGAAGAATCCAGTAGGCTGGTTTTTCCCATCCAGGTAATCAAAACTGGTAGGCTCTGAGGTTTCAGTTCTGAAGCCTAGTTTCGCCAGATCATACTGTGACAGAAGTTGAGGCTCCGCCTGGCCTTTGGGCACATAGGCATTTTCCAGCCGTAGCTGCCAGTATTCTTGCTTTGTTGAGTTATCAGTTTCAGTTGTGACCTTACTCAACGGTAGAATGCCTGTCCGCGTTGTCGACGTCGAGCCCTTTGCGAAGGTGCCCTTCGCAACATCTTTTGTGAAAAGAGCAAGGCCAGGAGAATACTTCAACCAGAGCGGGTTTTTCTCCCCCACTTTTTCCGGGTTGGTCAGGAACTTCTCCAGATTATCATCCATGCTCGTGCATTCGATATGTACCTGGTATCGTGCCTCATAACTACCGTCTTTTGGTGCCTGATAGTAGCCCATGTGGCCAATCGGGTCACCGGCCTTAATAGCAAATGGAGAACTGAGGCTTACTGTCTTATCGAATACCATGACTTCCTTTGCGGGAGGAAGCAAATGCCGCCACCAGCCTGGACCGGCCCCCGGTGCTAGCTTAATATTGTTGTTATCCACAATAACCCAATAGCGCTGACCAGGTGTGAGGGTACTGCTGGTTTCTTCTGGTAATCCTTTCAGTGTTACAAGGCCATATTGTCGCTTGTTATTTCCTGTGGCGTTAAGATTGCTGTCTGCTGGGTCCCATTCCACTCTTACCCCTTTAGGCATGTGTCCGGCAATTTGTGGAGAAGTTTTATCTGAAGTCAGTTTCGCCGTCAGCCAGTCCATTTCAGAATATGCTCTTAGAGTATCCTGAATGACCCACTGATTTTCTGCTTCAGCTTCATAAGCTGAATACGGCGCAAGATGCATATACAGGGTATAGAAATGCAGCCCGCTGGATTCCTTCTCTCCCGGTTGAATAAAGTGTTTAACCAGAACAAACGAACCGGAAAAGCTAAGCGGACCTGATTCCCATGCAATCGTCAGATAATCCTTGCAGACACGGTAAGCAACCACTTCCCCGTCAGCCATGCATCGCACAGCCTGCTCACCTTTAAAGGGGACCGGGAAATCTATCGCTTCAAGTGGGGACTTACCACTAAGCGCACACCATGGCGTTGTGGCTTCGGTGATATGGATCCCACCATGCCACATGCCGCTGCGGCCTATCATGTACAGACCGGTAGATTCTCCGCCCAAATGAGAGAGGATCTCTTCCTGATTTTTGAACTCACTTCCCCGGTTATTGGAGGGGATCGGCCAGACAATTTTGGGTAAAACAGACACGATTCACACTCCCTGTCAGTCGTTAAATGACTTGCTGCTAATTTTGCTTTCCTGAGTGATATCCGTCAGGCTGAAATTGGGTGTGTCGTTGGGGAGATTTGCGCCTGAGCCTGGTACCAGATAGTCAGACGTCTTCATAATGAACTCACCAGATGAGCCATGTTCAATGCCGTTCTTACTCAGCCTCAGGTAAGATCCGCCGCCGTTAAGCGTCAGTGTTTCAGGCGTGCTGATAATAATTTCGTCTTCACTACTGGTCACCGTCAGCTGCTTTTCAGAAAACAGGGCCATCGTGTTGTGCTGAGCCTGAATCTCGATGTCACCCTGGTTGGCAACCAGCTTCGCCCCGTCTTTATGCACAAACAGACCAAGCGCTTTTTCAACGCTCACGGACAAATTTTTCATCGCACCGACATCAAGATGCTGCCCTGCATTGATCATGGTATTGCGGGTACTGCTGAGCTGAAGGTGTTCACCTGAGGTAAATGCCACGCCCTGTGGAGCACTCCCCAGCAGGACCGCAGACTGGAGGTCTTTGATTTTGTCGGTTACGAGGCTAATCTGGGTGCTGATGTCGGATACCAGGGCACCGGCTGCTTCAGCGGCGCTGTTCAGGGCCTGCATCTGGCTGTTGGCCTGGTTAATCTGGTTAATCGCAGGCGCCATTTCCAGAACCGGTCCCTGGGCTTTGGCCTGGGCATCCGCCGTCAGGAACAGCCCTTTTGCCGCACGTACAGCGCCATGTTCATCCGTTCGCAGTTCAAAACCGGCCCCGCGCTTTTCACGCTGGCTGTTGACCAGGTGTCCCATGTTCAGCTGCGTTTTGCCGTATTCCGTCGCGAGCTTGATATGCTCTTCCTGGCGCTTATCCTCCATCCGCAGCTTATTGTTCGCCGGAGTGCGCCAGACGTTCCGCGTATGATTGTCACTGGTGACGTGGTCCGGATGTTCTGAATCATGCAGGGCATAAGCAATGTAGGGACGATCCGGGTCTCCGCCGTCAAATACGATGGCCACTTCCGTTCCGTCGATAAGCGGGGAGTGGAATCCGTAGGTATCACCGGCATAGGGTTTTGCCAGCCGAAGCCACAAATAGGCATAGCCCTGTTCCGGACTGTTGCGGTCGAAGTCCAGTTTCACCCGGTAGCGCCCTTCCGGGTCGAGCCAGGAGTAGGTATCGCCTTTCTGAGTGCTTTCCACTCGGGCCGGAAGCGAGCCGGATATGACCGGGCGATTAAGTAATGCCGGACGCCAGCAGACGGTTTCGCTGTAGGGGATGCCCTCAAACGTCAGCGTAAAGCTACTTTTGCGTGAACCGCTGGTGCGTACCGTGGTGATGACGATACCGCCTTTTACGGCATCGGGTAATGAGCCGTCCGTTTCCAGTACCTGACCCGGTGCCAGATGAGGGCTGGAGGAATGACCTTTGACGTGATACTGCGCGTTCAGAATGCGTTCGTGACGCAGACGGGCGAAGTATGCCCCGGTATCTGTACTTTCAGCGTCACCTGCTGTCAGGAAGGGTTCCGCGTAATGATACGTTTCCCCGGTGGTGATCCCCTCTTTGCTGAAAATACTTTCGGCGCTGTCCTGAGGCGTCAGTGCATCACGGTAGTTGTAGTCACGGGTGGCCACACTTCCGCTTACCACGTTATATGCGGTCTGAATATCCCAGATGCTCTCCTGCCCGCTGTCACTCATCCCGGCCTGGTTGCGTAATGGCAGCGTGACACCAAATTCATATTGCTGCTGGCTGTCCTGAAAAATCACCACGTCCTGCTCAAGACGGCTGTCCATTTCATAGCGCCAGTAAATGCCCACCTCCGCCAGCAGGCGCTGGATAAATGCCAGATCGGTTTCCCGCCACTGGGTAATGAGTTCGCGGGCCGGATAGTCACGAGACAGATGGAACTCAAAATCAGGACCTTCAAGTCCGTGCTTACGCAATACCCGTTCAACCACTTCTGTAACTGACTGATTGAGGTAGATTTCGCTCCCTTTTGTATAGTCCAGAAGGGCGATACGGGGAACGATCGTCAGTGCGTAACGGGTCTCATCATTCGAGGTGGACACGCGCCGAAATGACTTAACCACGCCGAATATCGTCCGGACCGGCAGCGCTGGTGTCCCGTCAAACACGGGTGTCTGGAAAGTAAATGACGCCGGTTTCAGCAGTAACGTGTCGCAGGCGATATCCCCAGAGGTGCAGGTCACCGCCACGTCATACTGCCAGGGCTGGCTGAGTGACTCCACCGCACTGAAGCTCACCACATCCAGAAACTCAGTGCAGCCATGCACGTCAACGCGGTAGCGTGACTGGCCCAGCAGTTGTTGTATCTGGCTGTTTGCCTTGCTTATTAAAGAATCGGTCATGACGCCACCACTTCTGTATTTTCATCGAAGGCCAGCACAATGCCCTCTTCATCATCCCAGGTCAGCTGTAACGAGGAAGGCTTTTGTTTTGCTGCCATATGGCTTAGTAACTGCTGGCTCAGAACCGGCAGAATCTGCTGATTAAGCAGGCTGTCCACGTTGCGGGCCCCGGTATCCGGTAGCAGACAGGCGGTTGTCAGCGTGTCGATGAGGCTTTCATCAATGTGAGTGGAAATACCGTAGTGGCGTTGCAGGCGTGTGCTCACCTGTGCCAGCTTCATACCGACGATGGTACGCATGGCATCCGTTGCCAGCGGGCGGTATATCACCGTCTGGAAGCGAGCCAGCAGCGCTGGCTGGAAGTGATCGCGCAGGATCGGACGTAACAACTCGTGCAGATCGCTCTCAGTGGCTTCTGGTTGTTCTTCCAGCAACTGCATCAGCGGGTCACTGCCCAGGTTGGAGGTCATCAGGATCACGGTATTGCGGAAATCAATTTCACGCCCTTCCCCGTCGCGCATAAAGCCCCGGTCAAACACCTGATAAAACAGGTTCATCACATCCCGGTGTGCTTTCTCCACTTCATCCAGCAGCACCACGCTGTAGGGCCGCTTGCGCACAGCCTCGGTGAGAATGCCGCCCTGGCCGTATCCTACATACCCCGGTGGAGAGCCTTTCAGTTGCGAAACGGTGTGCGGCTCCTGGTATTCCGACAGGTTGATAGTAATGAGCGATTTTTCACCCCCATACATAACGTCAGCCAGCGCCAGTGCGGTTTCTGTTTTACCCACTCCGCTTGGACCCACCAGTAAAAACACACCCTGCGGACCGTTTTCCGGCGTCAGTCCGGTTTTTGACGCTCTCAGGCGCTGGGCAATGGCATTCAGTGCAGGACTCTGGCCAACTACACGGGTTGCCAGCTGTTCTTCAAGCGTCAGTAATTCGGTTTGCTCGTCCTTCATCAGCGACGAGAGAGGAACCCCTGTCCAGTCGGCGATCACGGTCGCGACGGTGCGGACATCAACATCCAGACCCAGCAGTGGACTGTTATTCTGAATCTGAGAAAGCTCGTGCTGAAGGGCGGAGAGTTCCTCCTGGCGGCTAATGTCTTCACGGCAGGCTTTCAGCGAGTCGGTGAGCTGCTTCTCGGTCTCATACTGTGACTGAAGGGCCATTTTTTGCTGACTGAGCGCCTGGGTCCGTTGTTCAATCTGCGGCAGACGACTGGCATCAACACTGTTACCCAGCGAAATATCTTCCAGTAACTCCTGCTGCTCCATGCCAAGCGCAGTCAGTTCAGCCTGCAACCGGGTAAGCTGTTCCGGCAGCGTGTCCAGGCTCATCCGCACCCGGGCCGCTGCGGTATCCAGCAGGTCCACTGCTTTATCTGGCAACTGGCGTCCGGTCAGATAACGACGGGACAACGTCACCGCTGCGCGGACGGCATCGCCGGTAATATGTACACCGTGGTGTTCGGCATAGCGTGATTTCAGGCCACGCAGCATCAGGCAGGCGGTGTCATCATCGGGCTCATCAACCTTGACCATCTGGAAGCGGCGCTCCAGGGCTGCGTCACGTTCGAAATACTGCTTGTACTCACTCCAGGTGGTGGCCGCAATGGTTCGCAGTTCGCCGCGAGCCAGAGCCGGTTTCAGCAGGTTGGCTGCATCTGCCCCGCCCGCCTGATTACCGGCACCAATGATGGTGTGTGCTTCATCGATAAAGAGCAGCACCGGCACCGGGGAGTGCTGGACGGCGTCGATGATATTCTTCAGTCGCTGCTCAAATTCACCCTTTACACCTGCTCCCGCCTGAAGCAAGCCCAGATCCAGGGTCCTGACGATGACAGGCTTAAGACTTTCGGGCACATTACCTTCAGCGATACGCAGCGCCAGTCCTTCAACCAGGGCCGTTTTACCCACGCCGGGTTCACCGACCAGGATCGGGTTGTTCTTACGGCGTCTGGAGAGAATGTCCACCATCTGACGGATTTCGTTATCGCGTCCAAAGACCGGGTCAATCTTTCCTTCCCGGGCACGGGCGGTCACATCGACCGTAAAGCGATTAAGAACGGACTCTTCCTGTGAAACGGCAGGCTGCGCACTTCCTCCTTCAGCCTGGTGTTGTGCTTCATGCTGTAACGGTGCGGCCCGCCCAATAATGCTGACATTGCAAGGCTTCTCACTGAGCGCAACGTCATGCCGCTCATCCGACTGGGCTTCCAGCAAGGGACGTAACCTTTCCAGCTGGCTGGTGGTCAGCGTCATCAAAGGCCAGAGGCCATCACAGCGTGTCAGCCCGGACGTTTCAACCATGGCCGCGAGCAAATGTACGCTGCGGATCTGCTCATCTCCGGCAAGCGTGGCGGCAAGCCAGGCCTGTTTCAGCAGGGTCTGGAGAGACACTGAGAGCTCCGGTCGGGTGCGGACAGAACGTGGCTGTGCATCCAGCCAGCTCAGGAGTGACTGCCAGACGGTATCCATATCCCATTCATAACGGCGGGCGAGAACGGTCAGATCACCTTCGCCCTGCTCCAGTAATTTTAACAACCAGTGCTCAGGTGTGATTTCTGCATGCGCACGGGTCTGGCATAAAGAGGCTGCACCTTCCAGCGCTCTGGCGCAGTAAGGGTTAAGTCGTCGTAACAGGACTGCTGAATGATGTTCCATGTCGTTCCCTCGTGTTCAGGCACGCTACCGCCCCTGGCCGTCAACCGATGCCCATAAGGTTCATGCCGATAAATGGTGAAACTGCTCTGCAAAGCGTCCGTCTGGCAGGCGCTGTGCGGAACAAAATAAAAGGCGGACAGAGGGAAACTGTCCGCCTGGTTTTTACGCGGTGGTTCTTTCGTTCCAGGAATCGGAATGAATGATGTTGCCGTCTTTGTAGGTCCAGGTGATTTTTTCGTAGCGCAGCTCGATCTGCTCAAGGTGGTTATGCTTCTCGAAGGAAGCATCCTTGATGTCGTGCATTTTTGGTGCAACTTTCACCAGCTTGACGTTTTCCAGTTTGGTGTTGAAATACTCAACTTCCTGACCGGCATCGTTGATCTTGTACCACTTGAACTCAGCAGACTTCAGGGTCTGGCCCGTGGTCACGGCTTTGTACAGATACGGGCTGGAAGAGTCGATTTCCTTGGTAAACAGGAATGGCGTGTGAATGCGGGTTCCGGTCAGCTTTCCAGTGTTGTTATCAGTCGGGATATACAGTGTGTGTTCCTGAGCAACAACTTCGATGCTTCCTTCGCGATCTTTCACATCTACAGAGCCCTTAATGTCAGCGCCGCCATCGTCTTTCAGCCACAGATAAACTGGGATTGCCATGTTTACTTCTCCATTTCTTGAGTTGAAACGTCACGTACATCCTGTGACGCATGTTTTGAGCCTGGCAGACGACAGGCGTCAGCCTGCGGTACCAGACTGATCTCGACACGCCGGTTATGCGCACGGCCATCAGGCGTATCGTTTGAAGCAATCGGTCGGCTGTTGCCGTAGCCCTGAACGGCAAAGCAACTCTCCGGGACGTCCCCGGTATCACGCATCCAGTTACGGACGGCTTCAGCGCGTTGTAAAGACAAGGTCTGATTGAGCTGTATGCTACCGGTATTGTCTGTGTGGCCGCTGACCACGATCAGCCAGCCCGGTTTGGCTTTGATCCCCACCAGCGCGTTGACGAGTATTTTGGTTGACCCCTCTTTGAGCGCTGATTTGCCGGAATCGAAAAGCGACATGCTATCGAGACGAACTATTTTCGGGACCGGTTTTGGTTCAGGGGCAGGTGGAGGTGTCCAGGTATCTATGGCCTGCTGCAAGGCCAGCCACAGGCGTTGTCCCGGGTAATAGCCCAAGCTGTAACGTAAAGGCTCTCCCTGCCGTTGCCAGCGTTCAAGCAGGAGTGCATCCTGTTTCAGAGCAGCCAGCGAGTCCGCTTTAGGACGGTAGTGATTCATCGGGATCGCGTTCCAGCGCTGTAAATCGGCACTCACCTGACGGATGAGGTCACGATTATTGAGCGCGGAAATACCCAATGCGGTCAGCGCGCACAGCCACATCAGCAGCACCAGGCGGCGGGTACGCTGCCCCCCCTGAACGGTTGATGCAAAAGGTGCCAGAAGTGGCAGAACGGCATCCGGGAAAAGGGTTGCCAGAACTGACTGACCGGGCTGGCGGGAAAAGTGCAAGCAGGTCCGGGCACAAAGCCAGGTGGACCAGACTGACTGAGCCTCAGGATTGACCACGCCGAGGCGCATGGCCACGGAAAAAACACGTACAAGCGGCGTTAGCCGGTCCGGTTTCTCCAGCTCGTCAGTCAGCGTATTACGGATAAAGGAAAATGCCTGGCTGACAGTTGGCAGTAGCAGGATATTGTCTTCCGCCTGCTGCCAGTCAATAAACGCCTGAGGCGAATCATTAACCGGACAGACTATCGGCTTGTCACCGCGAACGATGATCCACGGCGTTTCGGGCCCGGAAAATTCGGCATTCACCACCACCGGCAGTGTGAAACCCGTCAGGGATTTAATTTGTTTACACTGCTGGCGGAGCGTTTTCAGTGTGGAGCGCAGTACCGCTTCATCCTGATGTTCATCTGGCAGGCAGCGATACATCACCGAAAGCTGACCAACCTGCCGAGGGAATTGTTTCTGTATGCTGCGGACAACGTCAGTTAACCGGCTGACGTCACCGGCCCGAAGCCACCATCCCTGGGCTGTTTTACGCAGAGGGCCTCCCTGAAACAACGCTTCCAGCATGTCACCACACACCAGTACAACGGGGCTCTGGGTGTCGAGTAATGGCAGTTCAGCAGCCGGGAGGGTAACGTCAGATGTGTGCTCTTCACTCAGACAGTTTTTAAAAACAGTCCAGCCTGCCAGAAGGAGGATCAGCAGAGTGGCCAGGCCTTTAAAAACGGTGCCTGTCGGGATGAAATACCACAGCAACCACAGCAACGTGGCAACGGCTACCAGGGCGTGGAGGACGACCGGAATGATGACTGTTCTACGCATTAGCCATGCAGCTCCGGTATTTGTGCCGACAACAGTGACTGGAGCCAGAGGTGACCACCCCACCAGATAACGCCGGTAAGAATGACGCCGAGCGCTATCCAGAACCAGACTGAGCGCATCAGACTCCAGCGATGTTTCCCCATCCGGTGAACAACCAGAGACAGGTCTGCATCAGGCGGAGAAACCCGTTCAGAAAGGGCTTTCACTACCTCATCACGCTCCGACTGGCTGACCGCTTTCAGGCTGTATAACCCCTGAAAACCCAGCGCTATCACCCGGTGATAGCAGGTTAAAACGGCCGGATTAGGTGAGGGCTGACGCAGAACCTCTGCAATCCGATCCCACAACGCTTCGCCTGCCCGGAATGAGCCAAAAAAACGGGCCTGAAGCGGCGCTTTACGCCAGGCCACCTGGCCTTCATCAACTTTCGGCTCCTCTCCTTCCTCGCCTTTTTCAGACTTACGGCTCATCACCGTTTCGTCCAGCAAGGCACATTGTGCGTAGGAAATATGCTCCACACTGGCTTCGTCATACCCGGCACGCTCCAGCGCTTCCCGCACACTTTCAACCTGTTTAACGCATTTGTTGTAAAGCGCAGTGCCATTAAGCGTAACGGCACCTTTTTTAAGCATAGTGACGGTGAGCCAGGTCTCCGTCATCAGCAGGTCGATGTCGATATCCTGTCTCATGAGCGCAATACCGCGAACAGTTCTAGTTCAAGAGCACCAAGCAACTCAGGCACATAGAACATGCACACGCCCTGCTCCTGCATTTCATGCGCAGCGGGGCTTTCCATATCGAGTGCGAAGTACTGGTTTTCCATGCGTACAGGCAACGCTGCCGGGACCCTGCTCACCGGGATCAACGGGATACCCTTAAGTGCCGCGCCATAGATCTCGCTGACATCATCAGGTGAACCTGCCTGACAGAGTGCAGGGAATTTCTCGGCGACCTGCCAGGCCGGGATATCGGAGCGCACAGAGAGCCAGAGGTCGGCCTCTTCACGCAGGCGGATATCGTGGAGGTTGGCTTTCCATGTCTGTCCGTCCGGGCGTGACATTTCCAGGGCAATGACCCGGGATGGCAGACTGGCCTCCAGCAAACCCGTTATCAGATCAAACAGCGGAGGAAACGCATTGGCCGGTTCCTCGTGGTCATAACCCGGAATGGCGTCAAGATCATGGTTCAGGGAAAAGGTCAGCATACTGCCTGCCAGACGTGCAAGCTCCGCCCAAACCTGTTCAGGTGGCCGGGAAGGAAAACGTTCGTATTCTGTCAGCACTCTGGCGTGAGAATTCAGTGCATTCAGCAACCAGAAAAGGGAAACATCGGCGACGGCAAAATCGGCGAGCCTTTCGTTGCTTTCACGACGCATCGTCATCAGACGCTGGCGCCGGGAGCGTAACTGACGATTGAGTAGCACCAGACGTTCGCGAAGGACAGGGCTTGCCGCAAAAGACGCAACGGGCGGAATAAAGGACGGATCCAGTCGCCATGCATTTTGTCCATCACGGATCAGTCTGGCCACCGGGCACACTTTCCAGGAATCATTGCTTTCATGGGCAAACCGGATGGTGAAATTATACCGGGCAACGGCTATGGATTCTTCTTCGGACCCGAAGGCATCCTGCAACGTCACCCATTCCTCGCGATAGCGGAGCGGGCGGTCTGCGGTAACACCTTCCTGTTCTACGTTGGCAATACCCGGCTGCATGTGAGGCAGTGCGATGACAACGGTTACGGAATCGAGACCTGCCAGCTGGCTGGCATCTAACTCCCGTGGACGTGGAGGCAGATCGCTCCTTTGAGCATCAATCAGCGATCCATCGTCCAGCCAGAGGCGTAGCTGCGTAATCTGGATCAGACCAGACGAAAGAAGGCTGTCATTAAACTCAATCTTTTCTACCCCCCAGGGGAATGGGGATGCTAGCGCTGATGCACCGGCACCGCGAAAAGACTCCCATTCAGCCTGCTGCTGGAACTGTTGAGGGGACAGTAAAGCCCCCTCGTTCCACAGTGGACGATATATTTTCATCCCTGCTCCTGCCCTATGCTTTGGCTTTCGGCATCTGGGATACCAGTGACAGATTGACGTCCATCCCTTCTACCTGGAAGTGCGGCACGGCGTACAGCTTCACGCGGAAGAAGCCCGGGTTATCTTCGATATCTTCCACCACCACTTTCGCATCGCGCAGTGGGTGGGACGCCTGCAGCTCATCGCCGGGATCGGTCATTTCCGTCACCAGACCGCGAACCCAGGTGTTCAGCTCCAGCTCCAGAAGACGACGATCCTTAGTGGTGCCGATGTTTTCGCGCTGAATGAGCTTCAGGTAGTGCGCGATACGCGACAGCAGGAAGATGTAAGGCAGACGGGCGTTGATGCGGCTGTTGGCAGTAGCATCAGCGGTGTCATACGTGGCCGGCTTCTGCGTGGAGTTCGCCGAGAAGAAACAGCTGTAATCGCGATTCTTGTAGTAGGAAAGTGGAATGAAGCCCAGATTCGCGAACTCAAATTCGCGGGTTTCCGGGATCATCACTTCAGACGGGATTTTTACCTGATTGCCGGTACCGAGGTCGTACAGATGAATAGGCAGGTCCTGAACGGCGCCACCGGCCTGCGGGCCACGAATTTGTACACACCAGCCGTTGTTAATGAAGCTGCGTACCATGTTGGATGCAAAGGCAAACGAGGCGTTGGTCCACAGGTATTTGTCATGATCCGGACCTTTCACTTCTTCGACGTAGTTGAAGCTACGCACAGGTACGGTATCCGGACCATAAGGCAGGCGCCCCAGTACACGCGGCATAACCAGACCGATATAGCGGGAATCATCCGTCTCGCGAAAGGATTTCCACTTAATGTACTCAGCGCGGTCAAAGTAATTACCGATATCTTTAATGGCCGCCACGTCCTCCATATTGTCTTTCAGGAAGAATTTCTGGCCGGCAGAACCGATAAACGGCATATGTGCAGCCGCAGACACTTTAGAGATGTTGCGCAGCAGGGCTACATCCTGCGCAGACGCATCAAATTCGTAAGCGGAAATCAGCGCAGCAATCGGCTCGCCACCCGGGGTATCATACTCATCAATATATGTATGTTTATACAGCCCACTCTGGACGATTTCCGGGCAATCTTCAAAGTCCTGACGCAGGTCTTCTTTAGACATATCCAGGAGTTCAACTTTCACGTTCTGGCGAAAATCGGTTTTGTCGACAAGAGATTTCACACCGCGCCACAGACTTTCTACCGCCTGAAAGTCTTCATGATGCATAACAGCATCAAGCTGACGGCTGATCTGGTAATCCAGTTCCGCGATATGGTGGTCAATCAGGTTTTTGTCGAGTTTCTCAACTTTTGAGCCCGCTTTTGTCAGACATTCCAGGAACACCTTCATGCCGGCAGTTAAACGTTCGTCTGCTGTTGCATCCGACATCGCCTGTGCATCCTGCCAGATATCAAGCGCACTTAGCTCAGAGACAGGGTTAAGATTGATTTTTTCAAACAGGGACGCATATACCCCGCCTGCTGCAGGACGTTCAAGCACTACACTCTCGTTACCCGCGGCATTCTCATTTTTTACAGACATCAACATATTCCTTATTAATCCGTTAAAAGCATATGGCCGTTATGGCTGTTTCGGAGCCAGGGCTGAGAGTTCGGCTCTGAGTTCTGCACTTAATGCAGGGTCGAGAAGAATTTTTTCCAGCTCTTTTCGGAAAGCCTGGTTATCAAGCAGGTTTGCTTTTAAATCGCGAAGCAAATTGCGCATGGAGAGCATGGCCTTCAGCTGAGGTATTTGCCGCGAAACCTGCTCCGGAGAGAAATCATTAATACTCTGGAATGTCAGATTGATGTTGTCTTCACTGCCATCACCAGCAAGCGTGTTTTTAACGGTAATATTTACGATTGGGGAATATTCGGAAAGTACAGAGTCAAAGTTGTTTTTATTCAGATTAACTTTTTTGCGCTCCGATAGTGGTGCAGTCTCCTGACCATTACTGAAGTCTCCCGCCACCAGTAATTTCAGGGGGAGCTCAGTTTTCTTGCTCGCTCCGCCCGTATGCAAATCAAGCTTTAAATTAATACGTGCCTTGGGTATTTCGGACTGAAAAGAAGAGTTAGACATGGCTATCCCTGTTTTATGGAGTTATAAAAACGGTCAATGCCAGTGAGAAATTAATAAGAAAGGCAAACCCAGCCAGAACAACTTCCAGGCTCACGTCATCGGACGAAAATCAAAACCCCGGAATTAAAAGCGGGCACATTCCATTCACCAGCATATCGACATTGTGTTTTTGAGTATTTGTCTGAAATGAAAAAATTTCGGATAAGACCCAATGGCCGGAGTGTAGGAACGTTCCCCACCCGATCGGAAATCAAAAAATGTAACAAAATGCTTCCAATAGAAATCCTGACAGCCAAAGATCATCTTTCTGATTTATAAGAATTTTCTTGCATACCCCTTTAACCCTTATGAAATAAGGGTGTACAGTAAGTGATCAATTTAATTTAGGGACAACTTTGTATAAAATCTCATCAATAACATGAAATATCTGATTTTGTACTTTTATCAAAAAATGAAAGGCAGAACGTGCCTGCCTGTATGAAAAATTGGCGACATTTACTGGCCTTCACCATTTTTATTATTTATTTAAATGGGTCTTATTATTTTCATCAGAAAAACAAATATCACAGGGGATTTTTGCATGCCTCGCCCCAGTACTCGTGATATGTACATCTCAGGTATCGTTCGAGGTCTGGGTACGACCTTGAACAACAACCTGTTCTGTGTAGTTTGAAAAAATTCGGAAGGGTGTCGATCGTTCCGTAAGTTATATGCATAAGGGCGTACCTGTGAAGCTGATTCCCTTAGATCGTGTGGCTACATCCGATAACCATGAAAATGTAACCAGACGACTGAATGCTCTCATTGATGAAAACAGGCACTGCAATCGTGATGAAGATGAGATGTTTGCTATTAACTATTTTGAGAAGGGAACGACTCACGTCATTAAACGACCAGAACGGGTGGATAACCCCAATGACATCATCGCTGGCATTATCCTGGAACACCAGGAGCAAGATGTAACAGATGCCGGTTACTAATCCGTCCGATGAATTCTTAGCCCCACCGATACAAGCCAGACGGCAATGGCATACTGAAAACCGACAAAAACAAAAAACCCAGGTCGCATAACGACCTGGGTTTCAAATTTGGCGGAAGCGTAGAGATTCGAACTCTAGAACCCTTTCGGGTCGCCGGTTTTCAAGACCGGTGCCTTCAACCGCTCGGCCACGCTTCCAAAGTGAGGCGCACTATAAACATCTATTAGCGCCTTGTAAAGCAGGAATTTTTCTATTTTTTTTCTGCGGGTGCTATCCATGCCCCTTAAAAGCAAAAAGCCCCGCGATATGACTATCGCAGGGCTTTTATGTCTGGCGGAAGCGCAGAGATTCGAACTCTGGAACCCTTTCGGGTCGCCGGTTTTCAAGACCGGTGCCTTCAACCGCTCGGCCACACTTCCTAAGTGAGGCGAACTATAAACACCTCTCCGCATGCTGTAAAGAGTGACCGCATTCGTTCGCTTTAAAAATAGCCAAAACGCGTTTAATCGGTTGAATAGACAACGTATCGGCCATTTTATCAGCACAAAATTCAGCGTTCATGATCAGTGTTTTTTGATATACATGTCCCTGGTGAAATAGTACCCCAGCTTGTCCGGCGTGAATCCTCCCACCCACGGTTTGACCAGGTGCGTGCGGACATAGTGATAAACCGGAATGGCAGGCACATCGCGCGCCAGCAAATCTTCCGCCTGCTGATAGAACTTACCGCGCTCTGCCGGTGTTTTGGCTTTCGCGGCGTTCACCAGCGCCTGGTCATACTCCGGATTGCTGTACTGGCTGGTGTTTTCGCTGTCACCGGTACGGAAGTTGTTCAGGAAAGTGGCAGCATCGTCGTAATCGGCAATCCAGGCGTAGCGCACTGCGTCGAAGTCGTGGGTATGCATCGTATCGAGCATCGTTTTCCACTCCTGATTTTGCAGCTTCGCCTCCACCCCAAGGTTTTTCTTCCACATCGAACTGGCGGCAATCGCGATGCGCTGGTGCGATTCAGAGGTGTTATAGAGCAGGTTAAAACGCAGCGGATGGCTGGCGTTAAAGCCTGCTTCGGCCAGCAGCTTTTTCGCTTCTTCGATACGTTTATCCATCGGCCAGCTGGCATAGTCCGGGTTCTGGAGCGTCACACCGCCAATATCTGGCTGGCTGATAAGCCACGCCGGACGCTGCCCCTGCCCTAATACCTTCCCGGCAATGATCTCTTTATCCAGCGCCATGTTCAGCGCCTTACGTACACGCGCGTCGTTGAATGGCGGCCGGGTGGTGTTGAATTCATAGTAATAGGTGGCAAGCTGCGGGGAGACATCCAGCTGGCTACCCAGGGTTTTCTTGAGCTGGGCAAACTGGTTGATCGGCACCGTATAAACAATATCGATTTCACCTGCTTTAAAACGGTTTACATCCGAGGCCTCGGAGGTGATCGGCAGATAGGTCACCTTATTGATAACGGTATGTGCGTTATCCCAGTAGCGCGGGTTACGCTCCGCCACGATGCGCTCGTTAACCACCCACTGCGACAGTTTATACGCTCCGCTGGTGACGATATGCTCCGGTTTGGTCCACTTATCACCAAACCGACCAATCAGCACCTTATCCACCGGCACCAGCGACGGGTGGGCCAGCATGGCAAGGAATGCGGCATTAGGTTGAGTCAGCGTGACCTCAAGCGTGGTATCGTTAATGGCTTTTACACCCAGCGTATCCGGTGCTTTTTTCCCCTGAGCGATATCAGCGGCGTTGACAATATGCATGTTGCCCGGATAGCTGGCATACGGTGAGGCGGTTTTGGGGTCTGTCAGACGCTGCCAGCTCCAGACCACATCCTGCGCGGTAATCGCGGTGCCGTCACTCCATGTGATGCCTGGACGCAGATGAAAAGTCCAGACGGTGTTGTCTTTGTTCTCCCATTTTTCTGCCAGCCGTGGCTGTATTTCGCCAGTCGGAGAAACGCTAACCAGCCCTTCGAAGATATCGCTGATAATATTGAATTCGACATCGCTTTCGACTTTATGCGGGTCAAGTGAGGCCGGTTCATTACCGTTGTTTCTGACCAGTTCCTGTTTATCGGCCAGCTGTGTTCCTGCTGGCACGTTAGCCGCCCAGGTCGCCGTGCTGGCGCACAGGATCCCTGCCGTTAACAAAGAGAGTGTAAAGCGCGTGCGTGCTTGTGGTTTCATTTCCTTCGCCTTATTGTCTGTTTTTTGACGATCCGGAAATAACACTTAGCGCTCAACGTGTAATAACGCAATATTTTTCAGTAACCTATAAGAGCTTGATCTGAATAAATGAAGCAAACCGTTGTTCATTCTGCTGAAAAGGTTTTCTGAAGAATAAACAACCAGCAGTAACGCTAACGTCCTGAGTAAAGATGGGTAAAACCACTTTGAGACTGGCGCGCCGTTTCCTATTCTTTCCGCTAATTACATCTGTCATAAGAGAGTGACTCATGGATCGTATAATTACTTCTTCACGCGACCGCACATCGCTACTCAGTACCCACAAGGTGCTGCGCAATACCTATTTCATGCTCAGCCTGACGCTGGCATTCTCGGCGATGACCGCAACGGCCAGCACCGTGCTGATGCTGCCGTCACCGGGTCTGATCCTGACGCTGGTGGGGATGTATGGTCTGATGTTCCTGACCTACAAAACTGCTGATAAACCGGTGGGTATTCTGTCCGCGTTCGCCTTTACGGGTTTCCTGGGCTATATCCTGGGGCCCATCCTCAACGCCTATCTGTCCGCCGGTATGGGCGACGTGATTGGCATGGCGCTGGGCGGTACCGCGCTGGTGTTCTTCTGCTGTTCGGCCTATGTGCTGACCACCCGTAAGGACATGTCCTTCCTCGGCGGTATGCTGATGGCAGGCATCGTGGTGGTGCTGGTAGGTATGGTGGCAAACATCTTCCTGCAGCTGCCTGCCCTGCACCTGGCGATCAGCGCCGTGTTTATTCTGATTTCTTCTGGCGCAATCCTGTATGAAACCAGCAATATCATTCACGGCGGTGAGACGAACTATATCCGCGCCACCGTGAGCCTGTATGTATCGCTGTACAACATCTTTGTCAGCCTGTTGAGCATCCTGGGCTTCGCCAGCCGCGATTAATCAACAATGCTGTGAACCAGAGCCCCGCTTATGCGGGGCTTTGTTTTTTGGTACACTGCTGCGGTTTTTGACTGACGCGTGAATGACTATGTTGAGTTTTGAAGGTAAAGAGATTGAAACTGATAACGACGGTTATCTGAAAGAGAGCAGCCAGTGGAGCGAGCCGCTGGCGGAAAAAATCGCCGAAAACGAAGGTATCGCCCTCTCCCCGGAACACTGGGAAGTGGTGCGTTTTGTGCGCGAATTCTATCTCGAATTCAACACCTCACCGGCGATCCGCATGCTGGTCAAGGCGATGGCCAATAAATTCGGTGAAGAGAAAGGCAACAGCCGTTACCTGTATCGCCTGTTCCCGAAAGGCCCGGCAAAACAGGCCACCAAAATCGCCGGCCTGCCAAAACCGGTGAAATGCATTTAGTAGCGAATACCGAAGTTAACGTATTCCCGGCCGGGTTGATGGGGTTCGGTTAAAACCTTATCAACCTGCGCGCTGCGCGGCCCACCTGCTTTCAGCCACGCCACCAGCTTTTCAACCTGCTCCGCATCACCACAGGCAACCACCTCAACGCTGCCATCATCCCTGTTTCGCGCGTATCCCGTGAGCCCCAGTTGCATAGCTTCGCGCTGCGTGCTGTAACGGAATCCGACGCCCTGAACCATGCCGTGTACCCAGGCAATTGTGCAGATTTTTGACATTTTTCTACTCCTTAACGTAGCGTTTTTGGCAAACAGCCATAATGTTGCCGGAAACGGGCAGTAAAACGAGAGCTGGAAAGATAACCACATTGTAATGCGATTTCGCCAATAGGTAACCGGGTTGACTGTAAGTGTGACAGCGCAACGGCCATCCTCACCTCCTCAACAAGCTGGCGAAAACTCTGCGACTCTTCGCGTAACCGTCTGCGTAGCGTCGGCACGCTCAATGCCAGGCGGCTGGCAACATCCTGTGCAGTCCAGGCCCTGGCGGGCGACAGCATGATGAACTGCCGCACCTGCTCGGACAGGTGGCTATTACGCTCTATAAGCAACGGCCCTGCGACGCCGTCATGAAGCAATGCCAGCAAAAGGCCGAAAGCCTGATGCTTTTGTAACGCCTCCGGTAAATCCTGACGCACGGCATGCAGCAGGTTACTCCACATAAATGCCAGCCCCTCACTCAGGGGAGCACAGAGGGAATGTAATTCTGTGCGCGGCCAGGATTTCAGGTAATGCGTTTTAAACTCCGCCAGAAGCTCCGGTGACAACATCAATAAGTCAGAGCGAAAGAGACCATTCGCGGGTTGATTTATGATCTCCAGCGGCGTATTGGCGGGAATAATGATCAGCGACGCTTTCGTCGCCACCAGGCGGTTATCGTCCTGAACAATCACTTTACTGCCGTGAGTGATATGGCAAATGGCAGGAAGAAAGAGTTTAACCTGGTGCAGGTGATGCATTTTACTGGCGCTCACTTCACCGGCCGTCAAATGTTTATGTTGAAACTGGACTCCCTGCACCATGCCATCCTTATCTGCTGTAGGTAACGGTTAAGCTGGCCTTCGCCAGGACGTGACTGTTAAGCATAAAACCCACCAGCGCGCCGCTGGCATTCCTGTCGACAGGCAATTTATCCACATCCAGCGCCCAGACGGTAAACTGATAACGGTGCGGCTTATCCCCTTTGGGCGGACATGCGCCGCCGAAACCAGAATAACCGAAATCATTACGCCCCTGCACAACCCCGGCCGGTAATGTCTCCCCCTTCGGGTTTCCGGCATCGGCGGGAAGCGTCAGCGTCTGGAGGGGAATATTGACCACCGTCCAGTGCCACCATCCACTTCCGGTAGGGGCATCAGGGTCAAATACCGTGACTGCGAAACTTTTCGTCCCGACAGGCGGATTTTTCCACGCCAGTTGTGGAGAGTGATTCCCACCGTGACACCCAAACCCGTTAAACACCTGCTGTTGCGACAACGGGCGTTCACTGGCCAGATCCTGACTGCTGATGGTGAACGACGATGCCGCTAAAACATGAACACTGACCACCGCCAGGGTGGTTACTGCTATCGCACGGCGCTTTTTCATTTGTGTTTCCCTTTGCTATACCGGAAACCCTACTGTAAAGCCCACTGCAGTGCAGCACTGTGCCTAAGCGATTTGATTTTGTGCCGAAACGCTCAAAGGCATCCGCAGATGATTGCGACTTGCTGAATGTGCTACTCTACGCGCCATTTCCCTGGAATCGACAGAATAGCAAATTATGAGTGTACGTTTAGTGTTAGCCAAAGGGCGCGAGAAGTCATTATTGCGCCGCCATCCCTGGGTCTTTTCCGGTGCAGTAGCCCGTATGGAAGGCAAAGCCAGCCTCGGAGAGACCATCGATATCGTTGACCATCAGGGGAAATGGTTAGCGCGAGGCGCATATTCGCCAGCGTCCCAAATCCGCGCTCGCGTCTGGACCTTTGATAAAGATGAAACGATCGATATTGATTTCTTCGTTCGTCGTTTACAGCAGGCGCAGCAGTGGCGTGAGTGGCTGGCAACGCGTGACGGTCTGGACAGCTACCGTGTGATTGCCGGTGAGTCCGACGGTCTGCCTGGCGTGACGATCGACCGCTTCGGTAACTTCCTGGTACTGCAACTGTTAAGCGCAGGGGCTGAATATCAACGTGCTGCGCTGATCAGCGCGTTGCAATCGGTTTTCCCGGAATGCGCCATTTATGACCGCAGCGATGTGGCAGTGCGCAAAAAAGAGGGCATGGAGCTGACGCAAGGTCCGGTCACCGGAGAACTGCCGCCTGCCCTGTTGCCAATCGAAGAGCACGGTATGAAGCTGCTGGTGGATATCCAGGGCGGCCATAAAACGGGTTACTACCTGGACCAGCGTGACAGCCGCCTGGCCACTCGCCAGTATGTTGCCGACAAACGCGTGCTGAACTGCTTCTCCTATACCGGCGGTTTCGCCGTCTCGGCGCTGATGGGCGGCTGTGCCCAGGTTGTCAGCGTTGATACCTCTCAGGAAGCGCTGGACGTGGCGAAACAAAACGTCGAGCTGAACAAGCTGGATCTGAGCAAAGCCGAGTTTGTTCGCGATGACGTCTTCAAGCTGCTGCGTAAGTATCGCGATCAGGGCGAGAAATTCGACGTCATCGTGATGGATCCACCGAAGTTTGTGGAGAACAAAAGTCAGCTGATGGGTGCCTGCCGCGGCTATAAGGATATCAACATGCTGGCCATCCAGCTGCTGAGCCCGGGTGGAGTGCTTCTCACCTTCTCCTGCTCCGGCCTGATGACCACAGATTTATTTCAGAAAATCATCGCTGATGCCGCAATAGATGCTGGTCGTGATGTACAATTTATAGAACAGTTCCGTCAGGCAGCCGATCACCCGGTGATCGCTACCTACCCGGAAGGGCTGTATCTGAAAGGGTTTGCCTGTCGCGTCATGTAACTTGAAAAGAGAAATATTGCCCGCACATAACGTGTAAGTAGTGTTTCCCGGGAGGTGACTATGATTGCCAGCAAATTCGGTATCGGCCAGCAGGTCCGCCACACTTTGCTAGGGTATTTGGGTGTGGTCGTGGATATCGACCCGGAGTATTCCCTTGATGAACCGTCAGCGGATGAGCTGGCGGTTAACGCAGAGCTTCGCGCCGCGCCCTGGTATCATGTGGTGATGGAGGGAGATGATGGACAACCCGTTCACACCTACCTTGCTGAAGCGCAGCTGAGTAGCGAACTGCAGGATGAGCATCCAGAGCAACCCACGATGGATGAACTTGCTCAGACTATCCGCAAACAGTTACAGGCCCCGCGCCTGCGGAACTAAGCGTGTAAAAAAAGCCCGATAAACGGGCTTTTTTTTATGACTTCGCCAGCCCCAGACGGGGAATCTCAATCGCCGGACATCGGTCCATTACCACCGTCAGACCGGCTTCTCGCGCCAGCACCGCCGCCTGCTCGTTAATGACACCCAACTGCATCCACAGCGTTTTCGCGCCGATGGCGATGGCCTCTTGTGCCACTCCCCACGCCGCCTCGGAATTGCGGAAAACATCCACCATGTCGACTTTTTCAGGTACCTCGTTCAGCGTGGCGTATCCCTGCTGACCGAGTAAGGTTTTACCGGCCACTTTCGGCGACACAGGGATGACGTGATAGCCCTGATCGAGAAGGTATTTCATCACCCGGTAGCTTGGGCGATCCGGTTTATCGCTTGCCCCTACCAGTGCAATCGTGCGCGTCGATGTCAGAATCTCGGCAATTTCGTTCTCTTTCATGGTTTTCCTCCAGGCTTTTTTATGAGTGTACGTCAAAGCGCACATCTCAACCATGCATCCCATGCAGATGCATGAGGGCAAAACGGCAGAATATGTCTATATGTTAGTAAACGTGATTATCGAAATATTTGGATACATTACCGCGGCCGAGTCATTTCAACAGGAGCCCTCTATGAAAACCGGCATTGCCACTGCTGTGATTGCGTTAGTGATGCCAGTTTGCGTCTTTGCGACCACGCTACGGCTTACAACGGATATTGATCTGCTGGTGCTGGACGGAAAAAAAGTGTCCAGTTCCTTGTTGCGCGGTGCGGACAGCATCGAACTTGATAATGGGCCACACCAGCTGGTATTGCGGGTAGAAAAAACCATCGGCCTCGCTAATCATGAACAACGCATGTATATCTCTGCGCCGCTGATTGTCAGCTTTAATACCCAGCGGGTCAGTCAGGTGAACATTACCCTCCCGCGTCTTGAAACCGAAAAAGAGTCGGCGGCCTTTGACGCCTCTCCGCGCCTTGAACTGCTGGACGGGGATTCAATGCCGATTCCGGTAAAACTCGATATTCTGGCGTTAACCTCGTCCCCGAAAGGCACCGATTACGAGGCCGCGACCGAAATCTATAACAAGGCGGGCAAACGCGCTTCCCTTCCACAGTTTGCCACCAGGATGGCCGACGACAGTACGCTGCTGTCCGGTGTCTCAGAGCTGGATGTTATTCCGCCACAGTCCCAGACGCTGACGGAACAGCGTCTTAAATTCTGGTTCCAGCAGGCCGATCCTGAGACCCGGGCCCGTTTTTTACAGTGGGTAAAGCAACAACCTTCATCATAAGCCACATTTTTTTCGCCTTTCTCTTGCAGCGTCAGGCGGTTCCCGTCATCGTGTAGTCAGTTAACCTGATGGATAAGATTATGGAACTGACAACACGCACGCTACCGGAACGCAAACACATTGCTCTGGTTGCGCACGATCACTGTAAACAAATGCTGCTTAACTGGGTTCGCCGCCATCAGCCATTGCTGGAAAAGCATGCTCTCTCAGCGACCGGGACAACCGGTAACCTGATCCACCGCGAAACGGGTCTGGAGGTCAATGCCATGCTGAGTGGCCCGATGGGCGGCGACCAGCAGGTCGGCGCTCAGATTTCTGAAGGGAAAATTGATGTACTGATTTTCTTCTGGGATCCGCTGAATGCGGTTCCGCACGACCCGGATGTCAAAGCCCTGCTGCGTCTGGCAACGGTATGGAATATTCCGGTGGCGACGAACCTGTCGACGGCAGATTTCATCATTGAATCCCCGCACTTCAACTCACCGGTTGAGATCCTGATCCCGGATTATCAGCGCTATCTTTCCGAAAGACTGAAGTAGTTTTTTGCCCGGTGGCGACACGCTTACCGGGCCTGCAATATTACCGCTCCGCTATCCCGTTAAGGCTTCCTCGCCACTGGGACATCAATACTCTTCAGAATATCGACAAACACCGACGGCTCCTCTTTGTTGAACAGCAGCCACACGCGATGACGCGCGCGGGTCATCGCCACGTACAGCAAACGCCGCTCTTCGGCATCCGGAAAATCCTCCGGGACCGGCAGTAACGCCTGTTCCATTACCGACTCTCGTGCCGGAGCCGGGAAACCATCGCTCCCCTCTTTGAGCCCCATCACTATCACATAGTCGGCCTGCTGTCCTTTGCTGGCGTGGATGGTCATAAAATCGAGCTGCAGCTTCGGCCAGCGGGTCGCGGCTTTTTCCAGCGCCGCAGGCTTAAGATGGTGATAGCGTGCCAGCACCAGAATACGTTCATCCGGCTTCGCATAGCCGCTCAGTTTGTCCAGCAGCGGCTCCAGCTGATCGTCCGCCAGCAGGGTAACGGCTTTTTTGTCCCCGGCCCGGAGGCTATTTAGCGGTTTTGCCAGCTGATGCGGGTTCTGCTGGATAAAGCGGTTAGCAACTTCACCAATCCGGGAATTGAAGCGGTAGGTGGTATCCAGATCGCTGCGATCGCCTTCGCCAAAATAGTGATGGAATGCAGTCGTCAGGGAGAGCTGTGCCCCGCTGAAGCGATAGATAGCCTGCCAGTCATCGCCCACCGCAAACAGCGAGGTATGTTTATTTTGCGCCCTTAACGCCGAGAGCAGCGCGGCACGTTGCGGCGAGATATCCTGGAATTCATCCACCAGGATATGCTTCCACGGGCTGACAAAACGGCCTTTCTCAAGAATGATAATGGCCTGATGGATCAAACCGGAGAAATCGACGGCATTTTCCTCTTTCAGCGCGGTTTTCCAGGCTTTCAGTATCGGAGCCATCAGCTTAACCCGCTTCGAAAACAGGGCGCGGATCGTCTCCGGCGCGCTTTCAATCATCTCGGCCTGCGATCCGCCGTGCATCCGCATCAGGCTAACCCAGCGGTCGAGGCGAGAGCCCAGGCGACGAGCCAGTTTTTCATCCTGCCAGAAATTGCCTTCCGGTACGTCCCAGTTGAGTTCTTCTTCCAGCCACTGACGCCACCCTTTAGCCTGCGCCTTTTTCTCACTGCACTGCTGACGCCACGTTTTAATGAACAACGCCTGACGCGCCTGCGTGTCGTTTTCCAGCTTGCTGATGGCAGGCACTTTTTTACTGCCCTGCTGAATGATATGCAGCGCCAGGGCATGGAAGGTTCTGGCGGTAATATCCCGGGTATGCAGGCGTTCCTGTATGCGTTCGTCCATCTCCTCGGCTGCCTTACGGCCAAACGCCAGCAACAGTATCTGGTCGGCAACAGCCTCACCCGTTGTCAGTAGCCAACCCGCACGGGCCACCAGCACCGACGTTTTGCCGCTTCCGGCACCCGCCAGCACCAGCAGGGAATGCTCGCCGTTAACCACGGCGCGCGCCTGTGCAGGGTTAAGCGGTGAAGATTCAACCGTGCTGAAAAAGTCGGCATAACGGGTCAGCATGGCATCTGTCCACGCCTGGTTGTGCGCCAGCCGGCTCTTGTCTGTATCGCCAAGCCAGGCCTGACACTGACGCCAGGCGTCACGGCAATTGTCGAACTCGTCAAGACGCGTCACGGATAACGGCAGTGCCGCCAGCGCCTGCCTGATCTTTTGCTGCAACCCGGCCGTCTGCTGGCGGGTGAGCCACGTTTGTTGCTCATTACTTTGTGCAATATCGTTCAGTACCTGCTGCAGTACCTGAGCGGCAATCACGCTCATATCCTGGCTCCACTGCTGCCAGAGCAGATTCAGGTGATGATGGAAGCGCTGGGTCTCAGCCCACTCGGTACCGTGAAGGCGCACGACTTTATCGTCAGGCAGGACAAACTCCAGTTCGCCCCAGACCAACCCGCGTTTACAGTGGATAGCCAGCAGTTGATTAAACGGAATGAGGTATTCGTGGCGTTCTCCGGAGACTTTCACTCCGGCATTAAGGAGGACAACCCTGTCGTAGGGGTGTTGCGCCAGGCGTTTGCCTAATGATGTTGCTTTCAGTTCCATGTCCAGCCGAATCCACGAAGAGATAATTTACCTGACAGTTTAACTGCCAGTTTTAAGGTGCTCCAGCCTAAAAAAACGTTACAATCACTGGGCGTTAATCATATCGAAAGGAACTGAGGGTTTATGCGTACTGTTCTGAATGTTTTGAATTTTGTGTTAGGCGGTTTTGCCACCACTCTTGCCTGGCTTTTTGCCACGCTGGTGAGCATCGTCCTTATTTTTACGCTCCCCCTGACCCGCTCCTGCTGGGAAATCACCAAACTCTCTTTCATCCCGTACGGGAATGAAGCCGTCCACGTTGACGAACTGAACCCGGAAAGCAAAAACGCACTGCTTAACACGGGAGGCACGGTCCTCAATATTCTGTGGCTGGTTTTCTTCGGCTGGTGGCTGTGTGTGATGCATATCTTTGCCGGTATTGCCCAGTGCATATCCATTATTGGTATTCCGGTGGGGATCGCGAACTTTAAGATTGCCGCCATCGCGCTTTGGCCAGTCGGGCGCAGGGTCGTTCCGGTAGAAGTGGCACAGGCGGCACGTGAAGCAAACGCGCGTCGTCGTTTTCAGTAAATAAGGACTGGCCGTGCTTATGCTAAGCCCACTGCTTCGCCGTTATACCTGGAACAGCATCTGGCTTTATAACGTCAGAATATTTATCGCACTGTGCGGCACGGTTGCCCTGCCGTGGTGGCTGAATGACGTAAAACTCACCATCCCGCTCACGCTGGGAGTGGTTGCGGGGGCGCTGGCGGATCTGGACGATCGCCTTGCCGGGCGCCTGCGTAATCTTGTGATTACGCTGGTCTGTTTTTTTATCGCGTCAGCCTCCGTGGAGCTGCTCTTCCCCTGGCCCTGGCTGTTTGCCATTGGCCTTACGCTCTCTACCAGCGGATTTATTTTGCTTGGCGGCCTTGGGCAGCGCTATGCCACTATCGCCTTTGGTGCCCTGCTGATCGCCATTTACACCATGCTGGGTGTTTCCCTTTACGATCAATGGTACCAGCAACCCATACTGCTGTTGCTGGGGGCCATCTGGTATAACCTGCTGACGTTAACCGGGCATCTTATTTTTCCGGTTCGCCCTCTTCAGGACAACCTTGCCCGCAGCTTTGAGCAACTGGCCCACTATCTTGAGCTAAAATCCCGGCTCTTCGATCCGGATATCGAGGAGGAGAGCCAGTCTCCGCTTTACGATTTGGCTCTGGCCAACGGTCAACTGGTCGCCACACTTAACCAGACGAAAGCCTCACTGCTTACCCGTCTGCGAGGCGATCGCGGTCAGCGCGGAACGCGAAGAACCTTGCACTACTATTTCGCGGCGCAGGATATACATGAGCGTGCCAGCTCCTCGCACGTTCAGTATGCTGCCCTGCGCGAGAAGTTCCGCTACAGCGACGTGATGTTCCGCTTCCAGCGCCTGCTGTCGATGCAGTCTCAGGCATGCCAGCAGCTGGCACGCTCCATTTTGCTGCGTACGCCCTATCAACATGACCCGCGCTTCGAACGCGTATTTAGCCATCTTGATGCGGCGCTCGATCGCGTTCAGGCCAGTGGAACATCGCCGGAACATATTAAAGCATTGGGATTTTTGCTGAATAACCTGCGGGCGATAGATGCTCAACTGGCTACCATTGAATCCGAGCAGGCGATGGTGCTCCCCGATAAAGATGTGGAGAATCAGCTTGCTGATGACAGCGTGCATAGCTTCAGCGATATGTGGCTGCGACTGAGCCGCAACTTTACGCCGGAATCGGCACTGTTTCGCCATGCGGTGAGGATGTCACTGGTGCTGTGCGTGGGTTATGCCATCATTCAGATAACCGGGTTACATCACGGTTACTGGATCCTGCTGACCAGCCTGTTTGTTTGCCAGCCAAACTATAACGCCACCCGCCACCGCCTTGCGCTACGTATTATCGGTACGCTGGTGGGCGTCGCTATTGGGCTGCCGGTGCTCTATTTCGTGCCCTCTGTCGAAGGCCAGCTGATCCTGATCGTGATCACCGGTGTGTTGTTCTTCGCCTTTCGTAATGTGCAGTACGCGCATGCCACAATGTTCATCACGCTGCTGGTGCTACTCTGCTTTAACCTGCTGGGTGAAGGATTTGAAGTGGCCCTGCCCCGCGTGATAGATACGCTGATTGGCTGCGCTATCGCCTGGGCGGCGGTCAGTTTTATCTGGCCGGACTGGCGGTTCCGTAATTTACCGCGTGTGGTAGACAGGGCGATGAACGCGAACTGTCGATACCTTGATGCCATCCTTGAGCAGTATCATCAGGGTCGCGATAACCGTCTGGCTTATCGTATCGCGCGTCGCGATGCGCATAACTGTGATGCTGAACTGGCTTCAGTGGTCTCTAACATGTCCACGGAGCCTCGCGCCACGGCAGAAATTCGGGAAACGGCTTTCCGCCTGCTCTGTCTGAACCATACCTTCACCAGCTATATTTCGACGCTGGGTGCCCACCGTGAGAAATTGACTCACCCGGCCATCCTCGCCCTGCTGGATGATGCCGTATGCTATGTCGATGACGCGCTTCATCACCGACCAGCCGATGAGCCTCGCGTTCAACACGCGCTGGATGAACTGGCTCAGCGTATTACGCATATTGACCCGGGAAGCGACAGCAAAGCACCGCTGGTTCTTCAGCAGATTGGCCTCCTTATCGCTCTGCTGCCAGAAATTTGCCGACTGCAATTGCAGATCGCTACCTGGAGGAGTGATTCTCCTGTGGCTCAGGCAGCGCATTAAACCACTCCGTTAACTCCCGGCGAATTCCCGCCGGGAGTGCCGCTTCATGAAGTCCGGCGATGGCCCCTTCCAGTGCGAAGAGCACTTTAATGCTGAGCGCTTTATTTTTCGCCCGCATCTTTAGCCAGCTCGCACGGGCACCCAACTCCCGCAGCGTCTCTTCATCAGTGATTCCGGCTTCAAAGAGCAGCACTTCAAGCTGAAAGGTGAGATTGGGCAAGTCCTTGAGGCGGTTTCGCCGATCACGCTGCGAACGCTCTTTTCGTGCCGCATTGAGTGCGAACGAGGAGAGCTGAAGCAGCCGTTCTCTGTCCTGCCACAGTCCGTCATCGACACGATAATAATTGAGCAGCACCGGGCGACCCCGTTTCATCAGGGTTAAGAATGACGAGGCATTTTTTACACAGTATTTTGCACTTTCCTCACAGGCCCGGAGATACAGTTCCCCATCGGAGACCATAGCGAAGACGGCATCATCTACGGCCAGGGTATACCCCCCGAACAGCGCACGATGGTGGATTTCACCTAAGGGTGAAAGGTATTCCTGGGATTTATAAATCCGTTCATAAGATATCTTTTTCATGATATTTCCCTTCAAAATCATAAAGTAACAACGAAATTTCTTACTAGCGGATCCGTTAGCAGGAAAATAGGCAACTTATCGTCGTTGAGCAAGATGATTTTTCCAGGCACATCAATAATGAATGAATTTTGCGAGTCGCTTTCCGAAAATGAGGTTGATCTTTATGCATACAGGGGTTACTGTATATCCATACAGTAACTACAGGGCTGGAATGAATATGTACACTTCAGGCTATGCAAATCGCTCAACCTCTCTCTCTTCTTCCGCTGGCAATGTCACGCAGAATTCCACCGGGCGTGTTTCGACAGGGCTTATCAGTGAAGTGGTTTATCGTGAAGACCAGCCCCTGCTCACTCAACTTCTGCTGTTGCCGTTATTACAACAGCTTGGTCAGCAGTCGCGCTGGCAGCTTTGGCTGACGCCTCAACAAAAACTGAGCCGTGAATGGGTGCAGTCCGCAGGCCTGCCGCTGACAAAGGTCATGCAAATTAACCAACTCTCTCCCTGCGATACTGTGGAATCGATGATCCGGGCGTTACGTACGGGGAATTACAGCGTGGTGATTGGATGGTTATCCGACGAATTGACCGATGAGGATCATTTTCGGCTGACGGAAGCGGCTGAAGAAGGTAGTGCGATCGGGTTGATCATGCGCCCGGTTCGACCAGATTCTTATCGCAGAGGACAACTTTCTGGCCTAAAAATTCACTCAAATTTGTATCATTGAGGAAAATTAAGATTATTCCTGGAATTTTTTTTGACCACAAGATGCGATTTTAGTTCCAGGCGCCAAAACTGCGGCAAGGCTTGTCTGGTGCGGTTCTCCTTAATTTTATTGCACAAAACTCGTTCGAAAAATGTTAAATAATCGGTATACGGAACTTTTTTTTTCATATGCCTGACGGACTTCACACTTGTAAGTTTTCAGCTACGTTGTAGACTTTACATCGCCAGGGGTGCTCGGCCTAAGCCGAAGATATCGGTAGATTTATATTTGACCACGCCCCCCGGTGAAGGATTTAACCGTGAATCTCTATTGAGACCTTCATGGCGAATTTTGGATGATAACGAGGCGCAAAAAATGAAAAAGACAGCTATCGCGATTGCAGTGGCACTGGCTGGCTTCGCTACCGTAGCGCAGGCCGCTCCGAAAGATAATACCTGGTATGCAGGTGGTAAACTGGGCTGGTCTCAGTTCCATGACACCGGCTGGTACAACAGCAGCCTGAACAACGATGGCCCTACTCACGAGAGCCAGCTTGGTGCAGGTGCGTTCGGTGGCTATCAGGTTAACCCGTATGTTGGTTTTGAAATGGGTTACGACTGGTTAGGTCGTATGCCATACAAAGGCGACAACGTAAACGGCGCTTTTAAAGCTCAGGGCGTACAGCTGACCGCTAAACTGGGTTACCCAGTAACTGACGATCTGGACGTGTACACTCGTCTGGGCGGCATGGTATGGCGCGCTGACTCCAGCAACAGCATCGCTGGCGACGACCATGACACCGGTGTTTCCCCAGTATTCGCTGGTGGCGTTGAGTGGGCTATGACCCGTGATATCGCTACCCGTCTGGAATACCAGTGGGTTAACAACATCGGCGACGGCAACACCGTTGGTGTTCGTCCGGACAACGGCATGCTGAGCGTAGGTGTTTCCTACCGTTTCGGCCAGCAGGAAGATGCAGCGCCAATCGTTGCTCCAGCGCCGGCTCCAGCTCCAGAAGTACAGACCAAGCACTTCACTCTGAAGTCTGACGTTCTGTTCAACTTCAACAAAGCTACCCTGAAACCAGAAGGTCAGCAGGCACTGGATCAGCTGTACACCCAGCTGAGCAACCTGGATCCTAAAGACGGTTCTGTAGTGGTTCTGGGCTTCACCGACCGTATCGGTTCTGACGCTTACAACCAGAAACTGTCTGAGAAACGTGCTCAGTCTGTTGTTGATTACCTGATCTCTAAAGGTATCCCAGCTAACAAGATCTCCCCACGTGGTATGGGCGAAGCTAACCCAGTTACTGGCAACACCTGTGACAACGTTAAAGCTCGCGCTGCACTGATCGACTGCCTGGCTCCAGATCGTCGCGTAGAGATCGAAGTTAAAGGCATCAAAGACGTTGTAACTCAGCCAGCGGCATAAGTTATCGTCTTATAAAAAAACCCCGCATTGCGGGGTTTTTTATTATCTGAATCTGAAGAAAACAAAAATCTATTTCTTACCCAACAGAGCCTGAAGATCATTCTTCAGCGTCGACATCTGGTTGGCGTACTTCTCTTTATGCTCGGCATCTTCAATCAACTGCACTATCGTTTCTGACAGCGTTTTCCCACGCCGTTGCGCAAGCCCTGCCAGACGTTGCCAGACCATAAACTCCAGGTCGATGGATTTTTTGCGAGTGTGCTGATGCTCCGCATTAAAATGCCGCTTGCGACGCGCACGAATAGTTTGCTTCATCCGGTTTAACAACGCAGGATTAATGTGTTTCTCAATCCAGCCGTTAACCTGTACCGGTTCATTTTCGAGGGTCAGCAAAATATCCACGGCTTCTTGCGCTGCGCTGGCTTCGATGTAGCAGGTGATCAGCTCCCCTTCACGGTGCTTTTTGACCAGGTACTTCCATTTCCAGCCGCTTTCGAGATTTTCCAGTTGTTGATATTTCATTGCGATCTCAGTGTTACCACGTAACTCTGTTCAGAATATCAGTTTTTTGGCAATCTGCTGAAAAGAAATCATATCCTGTGAGTGAATGCAGCCAATCACCCTGCCGAAATGCCCAATCCTGCTTGGGTAGAGCCCCCCGCTTACGGTATACTCCACGCTTTTACATCTAACTAAAAAACATCAACTTTGACCATTACGAAACTTGCATGGCGTGACCTCGTTCCGGATACCGAGAGCTATCAGGAACTGTTTGCACGACCCGATCTCGCAAAAGAACACGAATTCATCCTTAGCGATACGCAACCCCGTTTGCATTATGCGCTGGAGCAGGTGTTAAGCCCCTGGGCAACATCACCCTTCATGATGCTCAAGGCCCCGGAAGAAGCGGAATATCTGACGCTTCTGGGTGATGCCATGCGCCAGTTGCGACCGCAAGCGAACGCCGTCTTTGGCGGCCAATATCGTATCGCGGGACATGATGTCACATTCGAACCGGCAGAGCAGCCCGACGACCGCTTTGCTGCCAGGGGTGAAGTGATTACCGCTAACTGGGTCGAGGCTGAACAACTCTTTGGTTGTCTGCGCCAGTTTAACGGTGAGCTCTCGCTGCAACCTGGGCTGGTGCACCGCGCGAATGGCGGCGTATTGATCATCTCGTTGCGCACCCTTCTCTCACAACCTCTGCTGTGGATGCGCCTGAAAACGGTGGTTAATCAGCAGCGTTTTGACTGGGTTGGCTACGACGAGTCTCGTCCCCTGCCTGTCTCAGTTCCTTCAATGCCGCTGTCGCTGACCGTGGTGCTGACGGGTGATCGTGAATCGCTGGCTGACTTCCAGGAGATGGAGCCCGAACTGGCTGAGCAGGCGGTCTACAGCGAATACGAAGATAACATCCAGATTACCGATGCCGATGATATGGCACAGTGGTGCCAGTGGGTGTTGAGCGTTGCGGAACGTTTCGCACTGCCAACGCCGGCCGCCGACGCCTGGCCTGGTTTGATCCGCGAAGCGGTTCGCTATACCGGTGACCAGGAGACGCTGCCGCTCTGCCCGCTGTGGATCGGCAAGCAGTTACGTGAAGTGGGTGTCGTCAGCGGTAACGGCGCATTCACCGGTGAGCAGCTTACGCAGATGCTGGCGCAGCGTGAGTGGCGTGAAGGCTATCTTGCTGACCGTATGCAGGATGAAATTCTGCTGGAACAAATTCTGGTTGAGACCGAAGGCGAACGTATCGGGCAGATCAATGCCCTGTCGGTGATTGAATTCCCCGGCCACCCGCGCGCCTTCGGAGAGCCTTCCCGTATCAGCTGCGTTGTGCATGTCGGTGACGGTGAGTTCACTGATATCGAACGCAAAGCCGAGTTGGGCGGCAACATTCACGCTAAAGGCATGATGATCATGCAGGCGTTCCTGATGTCAGAGCTGCAGCTTGAGCAGCAAATCCCCTTCTCCGCCTCGCTGACGTTTGAGCAATCATACAGTGAAGTCGACGGTGATAGCGCCTCTATGGCGGAGCTGTGCGCCTTAATCAGCGCCCTGGCAGAAGTGCCAGTTAATCAGAACATCGCGATCACCGGCTCGGTCGATCAGTTTGGTCGTGCGCAGCCAGTGGGTGGTCTGAACGAAAAGATTGAAGGCTTCTTCTCGATTTGTCAGCAGCGTGGGTTAAACGGCAAACAGGGGGTGATTATTCCTGCCCCTAACGCGCGCCATTTGAGCCTCAGCCAGGACATTCTGGATGCCGTGGAACAGGAACAATTCACCATCTGGGCCATCGAAGGCATTGATGATGCACTACCCTTACTGACAAACCTGGTATGGGACGGCGAAGGGCAAACAACCCTGATGCAGACTATCCAGGAGCGCATTGCTCAGGCGACGCAGCAGGATGCTCGTCATCGTTATCCCTGGCCGTTACGCTGGTTAGGCTGGTTTAGTTCAAACTGATCGGACTTGTTCAGCGTACACGTGTTAGCTATCCTGCGTCCTTCACTAAAATAAGGCTTACTGAGAACATGGTAGATAAACGCGAATCCTATACAAAAGAAGACCTTCTTGCCTCTGGTCGCGGTGAACTGTTTGGCGCTAACGGCCCACAGTTACCGGCCCCGAACATGCTGATGATGGACCGTGTCGTGAAAATGACCGAAACCGGCGGCAACTTCGATAAGGGTTACGTAGAAGCAGAACTCGATATCAACCCGGACCTGTGGTTCTTCGGTTGCCACTTTATTGGCGATCCGGTAATGCCTGGGTGTCTGGGTCTGGATGCAATGTGGCAGCTGGTTGGCTTCTATCTGGGTTGGCTGGGTGGTGAAGGTAAAGGCCGTGCGCTGGGTGTGGGCGAAGTGAAATTTACCGGACAGGTTCTGCCTACTGCGAAGAAAGTGACCTATCGTATTCACTTCAAACGCATCGTTAACCGCCGCCTGATTATGGGCCTGGCAGATGGCGAAGTGCTGGTAGACGGTCGTCAGATTTATACCGCAAACGACCTGAAAGTGGGTCTGTTCCAGGACACTTCCGCGTTCTGATTTCGCGTTGAGCGACCCCATAAAGGCGAAACCTCCGCAGTGCGGAGGTTTCTTTTTTTGAAAGAGACGTTATCAGGCTATGAGTGCCCTGTCGCCGATGGCTTCTCGCCAGCCTCCAAGCCATTGTGACCTTTGATTTATCGTCTGATAAGGACACATTTCTTTAGATCGTCCAGCGATGCCGGCCTGATAACCACGTTGATGAGCCCGTTCCAGGCGATCTCGTTTCTGTCTCTTCATGCCTCGTTTCCCTCATTCTTTTGTCTGGTGGAAAGAAAACAGTGTCTGTACAAACTTGCGCAGGCACAGATAACGAATACCCCGAATTAGTCGCAGCGTCAATGTTCAAAATTCATACGGGTGTCATATTTGTGAGCTACCTGGAAGATCATTTGTACAAAAATTGTGACCCGGCACAAGTAACGGTCTGAAGTGAAACTGAAAAAAAAACCGCAATCAGCAACAGGCCGACTGCGGTTTTTACCGATGAATTTTACTTATGGCAGCCGGGAAATCTCCCTGGCGATGCTGGCCGACTCTTGCGCCCACCCCTGGGCCAGCACTTTCACCATTTCATCGTAGCCATCTTTCTGCTGTTTCAGCTCAAGATGGAAAGGACGCTTAATCATCTGGCCCTGATGGTTCAGCAACCACTCTCCGCTAATCACCACCGTACCGTCATAACGGCCATGGAAACCCGTAACCGTGACGTTCAGCGTATCCTGGTCGTTACCCAGCGGCTGCGACGCGACAACCCAACCCGGAAGCTGGCTGCCCAGATTGGCCACCAGCGTGTTGCGCAGCTGCTGATCCAGCGGGCTGGCCCACAGGTTGTTTGTCGCAATCACGTATTTTACGTCGCTGGTCTGGTAGACCACGCCGTTGCCTGCCAGATAATCCGGCACGGCAACCTGCTCAACCCACAGCAGACGGTTTCCCTGACTGGCGGTACTTTGTACCCCGTTTTGCGCTGCAAGAGGCAACTGATAGTAGCTCTTGTTCTCCACGCCTGAACTGCACGCCGTTAACAGCAGAGCGCCAACCATTAATAGCCATTTATTCATTCTTTTGCCCTCTTAGGCTCAGGATCCTTTTTATCTTTCGCTTCGAACACCAGCGCGTTGCTCTTCTCATTGAGCGTTTTCAGAACCGGCTGCAGTTCACGCAAGACCTGATCAAGACGTTGCATATCTGCCACCATCTTGTTGTACGCCGCCGAGCCAGGCTGGAAGCCCTGCATACTGCGGTTAAGCTCACGCAGCGTTTTCTGCATATCCTGTGGCAACTGCTGCATACTCTGGCTTGCGGTGATCTTGTTGATGTTATCCAGCGTGGTTTGCAGGCGACGCATCGTTGCCTGACTTTCGCTGAGCGAACTGGTCGCGGCTTCAATCATCGGATTCAGTGGCAGATTGTTAATCTTATCCAGTGTCTCCATCAGACGCTGCTGGATCTGTGCCAGGCCGCTGCTCACCGTCGGGATGATCTTATAACCACCGAACTCCCGGATACCGGTAATCGGCGGGGCTTTTGGATAGAAGTCCATATCCACATACAGCGCACCGGTCACCAGGTTGCCCGTCTTCAGCGACCCACGCAGACCCCGGTTCATCAGTTCGGTAATATGCGTACCAATATCCTGATTCTCGCCAATCTGGTTGAGCAGACGTTCCGGCTCAATGCGAATCAGCACCGGAATGCGGTAATCGTCATCCAGTACCTGCTGCAGACCCGGTACAAAGAACGGAACTTGCCCCACCGTACCCAGGCGAATGCCGCGGAATTCAACAGGGGCGCCCGGTTGAAGGCCACGGACGGAATCTTTAAAGAACATCAGGAAGTCGATGTGATCGGTATAGAGTGCGTCCTGAATGCTGCGTTGATCGTCAAAGAGCCTGAACGCCGTTTTCTCTGCAACCGGCTGTCCCAAATCTTGCCCTTCCGGCACATCAAAGCTTACACCGCCACCAAACAGCGTGGTCAGGGAGCCCATCTCCACGCGCATTCCCGCTGACGTCAGATCAACCGCGATCCCGCTGTCCTTCCAGAAACGGACGTTGCTGGTGACCAGCCGATCGTTTGGCGCATTGATGAACAGCTGATAGCTGATGGTGCGCTTTTGCGGATCAAAGGTACTTGTTTCAACCGATCCCACGCGATAACCACGGAACAGCACGGGATCGCCCGCCGTTAACTGGCCCGCTTTTTTACTGTCCAGGATCACGCGGATGCCTTTCGCATCTGGCGGCGCAAGCGGTGGCGAGTCAAGCAGCTGGTATTGCGCCGGCTGGCTTCCTTTTTTACCCGGCTGAAGTTCAATGTAGGCGCCGGAGAGCAGCGTACCTAAGCCGCTGATGCCTTCACGTCCTACCTGCGGCTTGACCACCCAGAAAGCAGAATCACCGTGCAGCAGTTTTTCCATGCCCGCGTTCAGGCGTGCCTTGATTTCCACATGGGTTAAATCGTCGGTCAGGGTTGCACTTTCAACCACGCCCACATCGACGCTACGGCTTTTGATGGTCGTTTTACCGCCCTCAATCCCCTCGGCATTGGTGGTGATGAGCGTCACTTCCGGTCCCTGATGGCTGTAATGATAAAACAGGATCCATGCACCGATCAGCGCGGTCACGATGGGGAAAATCCACACCGGCGACCAGTTTTTGACCTTCTGCACTTTCGCCTCTCCACTCTTATTTTCCATGCTCTTACTGTTCCTCATGGCTTGATTCAGGCTCACGATCCCACGATAAACGAGGGTCGAAGGTCATGGCCGCGAACATGGTCATAATAACGACCAGCGCAAACATTAATGCCCCCATCGCGGGATAAATACTCATCAATCCGCCCATCCGCACCAGTGCAGAGAGAACGGCAATAACAAACACATCAATCATTGACCAGCGTCCAACAAACTCGACGACTTCATAAATCAGGTGCATGCGTTCGCTGTCGCGTTTGCCATGGCCTTTCGCATCCCAGCAGAGCCAGGCAATGGCGATCATTTTTAACGTGGGTACCATAATACTGGCAATAAAGATCACCCCCGCAACGGGATAGGAGCCTTCACCCCACAGCAGTATTACCCCGGCAAGGATTGTCGAGGGCATTTTGTCACCGAGCAAATCGGTGATCATAATCGGCAGGATATTGGCCGGCAGGTACAACATGATGGAAGTCACCAGCAGCGCCATTGTCCACTGCAGGCTATTTTTACGTCGCACGTATCCTTTTGTTTCGCAACGCGGGCACACATCCAGATCGGCTGGCAGCACAGCGGTGCAGCATGGGCAAGAACGAAGCCCCTGACGGATGCCTGGCACCCCCACCTTTACCGTCTGCACCAGCCTCGGTGCCGGCGCGATATCGTCCCACGCCCAACGTCTGTCCACACACTGGAAGGCGCGCAGTTGCAGCACGCAGTACAGACACCAGGGAACAAAACTGCTGCCGATACCCACATCGCCATACGCCATCAGTTTGACGAAACTGACCAGGATACCTGCCAGAAAGATTTCGGCCATACCCCAGCTTTTTAACTGGAACAGGATACGCGCGAGCCAGATTTTAAGCGCGAGGGGCATCGCGACGCGGTTCACCAGCAACAGAATGACGACCAGACAAAAAGCCGGGACGATCTGTACGAACAGGAGGAAAAAGGTGCCGAGGCTGGCATAGTCTTCCGAGAACATAACCCCCGGAATTTCAAGCAAATCGACCTGGCTGGTCATCCCTCCCACCTTCATATAAATGAAGGGGAAGAGATTGGAAAGCAGCAGCATGAACAACGCCGCCAGCGCATAAGCAGTGGGACGCTGCCTTGGTGCGTCCCACTCGGTTGTCAACGTCGTACCGCAACGGGGACACAGGGCTTTATGTCCGTGACCAAGCTCTGGCAACGCCACGAGCATATCGCATTGAGAGCATAATATATGCCTGTCGGCATGGTGCTGGTCACACATATTGTATCCCTGTTTATGCGCCGTTCTTCAGAGACTCAAGGTACTCCCAGCGCTCAAATGCTTCTTCCAGGGCTTTTTCAGCCGCGGACAGTTCTGCCAGTACTTTTTGAGTATAGTCATGCGATTGGGTAAAGAATGACGCATCAGCGACCTGCGCCTGCAGATCTTCAAGTGCGGCTTCCAGCTCTTCAAGACGCTGAGGGAGTCCTTCCAGTTCGCGCTGCAGGTTATAGCTTAGTTTAACCGAGGTTTTCTTGACAGTTTCTGCTTTTGTTACAGCAGGTTCGGAACTGGTTCTGGATTTAGCCTGTTTTAGCGCCTGAGACTGCGACTGCTGTCCTTTCGCATCGTGATAGCCGCCCACATACTGTCCGATTCGCCCTTCACCTTCGAAGATCCAGCACTCGGTCACGGTGTTATCGACGAACTGACGGTCGTGGCTTACCAGCATCACGGTTCCCTGATAGCCGTCGATCAGCTCTTCCAGCAGTTCGAGCGTTTCCACGTCCAGGTCGTTTGTTGGTTCATCGAGGATCAGCAGGTTACTTGGCTTCAGGAACAGACGTGCCAGCAGCAGACGATTTCGCTCACCGCCTGACAACGCGCGTACCGGCGTCAGCGCACGTTTCGGATGGAACAGGAAGTCCTGCAGGTAGCCCAGCACATGGCGCGGCTTACCGTTAACCATCACCTCTTGTTTACCTTCCGCCAGGTTATCCATCACCGTTCTGTCCGGATCCAGCTCCGCACGGTGCTGGTCGAAGTAAGCCACTTCGAGCTTAGTCCCGCAATGAATGCGGCCGCTGTCAGGCTTCAGCTGATCCAGCATCAGCTTCAACAGCGTGGTTTTACCGCAGCCATTCGGCCCGATCAGCGCGATTTTGTCCCCACGCTGAACCTGTGCGGAGAAGTCTTTCACCAGCACTTTGCCATCAACCTGATAGTTGACGTTTTCCATTTCGAAGACAATTTTGCCGGAACGGGAGGCCTCTTCAACCTGCATTCTGGCGCTGCCCATCACTTCGCGGCGCTCGCTGCGTTCACGACGCATCGCTTTCAGCGCGCGAACGCGGCCTTCATTACGGGTACGACGAGCTTTGATGCCCTGACGGATCCAGACCTCTTCCTGCGCCAGCTTGCGGTCGAATTCAGCGTTCTGCAACTCTTCCACACGCAGGTTTTCTTCTTTCTCCAGCAGATAGGTATCGTAATCGCCAGGGTAGGTCACCAGCTTGCCGCGATCGAGATCGACAATACGCGTGGCCATATTGCGGATAAACGAACGGTCGTGGGAGATAAAGATAATGGTCCCGTTGAAGGTTTTGAGGAACCCTTCCAGCCAGTCTATCGCTTCGATATCCAGGTGGTTCGTCGGTTCATCCAGCAGCAGTACTTTCGGCCCGCTGACCAGCGCGCGGCCAAGCGCGGCCTTACGCAGCCAGCCGCCTGAAAGCGCCGACAGCTCCATGTCCGGTTCCAGTCCGAGCTGCGCCAGCACTTCATTGATGCGGTTTTCGAGCTGCCACAGGCCGTGGTGATCGAGCATCTCCTGCACTTTCGCCAGTTCGTTAAGATTCTTGTCGCTCGGGTCGGTCATCACCAGGTGAGAAATCTCGTGATAACGCTTCAGGTATTCGGCCTGCTCAGAGATACCTTCGGCAACAAAATCGTAAACGCTGCCGGTCACGTGACGCGGCGGATCCTGCTGCAGGCGAGAGACGATAAGATCCTGCTCGTAAACAATACGCCCGTCGTCCAGGCCCTGTTCGCGGTTGAGGATTTTCATCAGCGTGGATTTACCCGCGCCGTTACGGCCGACCAGACAGACGCGCTCGTTGTCCTCGATGTGCAGTTCTGCATTGTCGAGAAGCGGCGAGTCGCTGAAAGAGAGCCACGCGCCGTGCATACTAATTAAAGACATGTATTATTCCTTTCAGACCGCGGAGATCAACCAGCAGTTATGGATCTGACGATTACGGGCAAAGTCCTGGGACAGCGTTTTTTGGCTAATTTCTTGTGCTTTCAGTCCCAGAGCAGCCAGCCCCTCATGATCCATGCGGAAGCCGCGTTTGTTATTCGAGAACATAATGGTACCGCCCTTACGCAGCAGGCGTTTCAGGTCGGTCATCAGGCGCAGGTGATCGCGTTGAACGTCAAAGCTATCTTCCATACGCTTGGAGTTAGAGAACGTTGGGGGATCGATGAAGATCAGATCAAATTGTTCGTCCGTTTCGCGTAGCCAGCCCAGCACGTCAGCCTGCATCAGACGATGCTGACGCCCGGTGAGACCGTTCAGGCGCAGGTTACGTTCTGCCCATTCCAGGTAAGTACGGGACATATCCACCGTGGTGGTACTGCGCGCGCCGCCAAGGCCAGCATGCACGCTGGCGCTGCCGGTATAGGAGAACAGGTTCAGGAAGTCTTTACCCTTGCTCATCTGGCCCAGCATGCGGCGGGCGATACGGTGGTCAAGGAACAGACCGGTATCCAGATAATCGGTCAGGTTAACCCACAGGCGCGCGTTGTATTCGCCCACCTCGATAAAGTCACCCTTCTCACCCATTTTCTGATACTGATTTTTCCCTTTCTGACGCTCGCGGGTTTTCAGCACCAGTTTGTTAGGCGCAATGCCCAGCACCGAAATTGTTGCCGCAATCACGTCCAGCATACGCTGACGCGCTTTTTGTGCATCAATCGTTTTTGGCGGCGCATATTCCTGCACCACAACCCAGTCAGCGTAACGGTCAACCGCCACGTTATACTCCGGCAGATCGGCATCATACAGGCGATAACATTCGATACCTTCCTGTTTCGCCCATTTTTCGAATTTCTTCAGATTCTTACGCAGGCGGTTAGCGTAATCTTCCGCCACACCCGATGGTTTACTGTCCGCCGCTTTCTCGTCCAGATGGTAGTTTTTCTGCACGCAGTCCAGCGGACCGTTTTTCGCCTTAAACTGGCGTTCGGCACGCAGTTGCAGACAGCTCAGCAGTTCTGGCGAGGCGCTAAACAGCGACAGGTTCCAGCCGCCAAAGTCATTTTTCATATTACGGCCCAGCAGGCTGTGCAGGGCAATCAGCGCCGGTTCGCTATCAAGACGCTCGCCGTAAGGCGGGTTGCTGATAACGGTACCGTATGGGCCTTTTGGCAGCGGATTGGTCAGGTTCGCCACGTCTTTCACTTCGAAGGTGACCAGCTCGCCGATACCGGCACGGCGGGCGTTGCTGCGCGCACGCTCAATGACGCGTGAGTCGCTGTCAGAGCCGTAGAAATGGGAGGTGTACTCCGCCAGACCTTTACGTGCACGGGTCTGCGCTTCGTCTTTGACCTCTTTCCACAGCGCCTCATCGTGCTGCGCCCAGCCGCTGAAGCCCCAATGGCCGCGGTGCAGGCCCGGTGCGCGGTCGGTGGCCAGCATAGCGGCCTCAATCAGCAGCGTACCGGAGCCACACATCGGGTCGAGCAGCGGTGTGCCTGGCTGCCAGCCGGAACGCATCACGATGGCGGCGGCGAGAGTCTCTTTGATGGGCGCCATACCGGTACGATCGCGATAACCACGCAGGTGCAGACCCGCGCCGCTCAGATCCAGAGAGATACTGGCGGTGTCGCCGTTGAGCCAGACGTTGATCCGCAGATCGGGATTTTCACGATCGACGTTTGGGCGTTCCTTATTTTTACGCGTGAAGCAGTCCACAATGGCGTCTTTAACGCGCAGGGCACCGTACTGGCTGTTGCGGATTTCATCGTTCACGCCATTAAAGTGCACGGCAAAGGTGGCATTCGGGGAGAAGATCTCTGTCCAGTCGATCATCTGTACGCCGGTATAGAGGTCAAGGTCGCTGTAAACCTTGCACTCTTTCATCGGCAGCATGATGCGTGATGCCAGACGGCTCCACATCAGGCTCTGGTAAATAAGCCGTGTGTCGCCCTCAAAATGGACACCACCCTGAACCACCTGGCACTCTTGCGCGCCCAGGGTTTCCAGTTCAGTTTTTAACAGCTCTTCCAGCCCACGGGCCGTACTGGCAAACAGAGAATTCATATCGTCACTTTTACTCTTAGAAAATTGTCGCGCATTATAGCTAATATGGCGTGTATGTCATAAAGTTGAAGGCTTATTTTCATTCGAGGGGCTGTGCAGTGGCGACGTTATCCAGGCTTTTTATTCATCCGGTGAAATCCATGCGCGGGATCGGCGTTTCACACGCGCTGGCCGACATGAGCGGATTTGCCTTCGATCGTATCTTTATGGTCACCGAACCTGACGGTACGTTCATTACCGCACGCCAGTTCCCACAAATGGTTCGCTTTACCCCTTCCCCGCTTTATGACGGTTTGCATCTCACCGCGCCGGATGGCTCCAGCGTGGTGATCCGCTTTGCTGATTTTGCGCCTGTCGAAGCGCCAACGGAAGTGTGGGGCAATCATTTTACCGCGCGCATCGCCCCGGATGACATTAACCGCTGGCTGAGCGGCTTCTTCTCCCGGGATGTGCAGCTGCGCTGGGTCGGCCCGGCGCTGACGCGGCGCGTTAAGCGCCACGAGGCGGTCCCGCTCTCATTCGCGGACGGCTTCCCCTTCCTGTTGACTAACGACGCCTCCCTGCGCGACCTGCAGCGTCGCTGTAAAGCCAGCGTTCAGATGGAGCAGTTTCGTCCCAACCTGGTTGTTACAGGCGCTGACGCCTGGGAAGAGGATACCTGGAAGGTGATACGTATCGGCAGCGTGGTATTTGATGTCGTGAAGCCTTGCAGCCGCTGTATCTTTACCACCGTCAGTCCCGAAAAAGGCCAGAAACACCCTTCCGGCGAGCCGTTAAAAACCCTGCAGTCATTCCGCACAGCGCAGGACAATGGCGATGTGGATTTCGGCCAGAACCTCATTCCGCGCTCAAGCGGCGTCATCCGCGTGGGCGACGAAGTCGAAATTCTCGCCCGTGGACCCGCAAGAGTGTATGGCGCAGGTCAGGAAGAAGAGTTCGTCGACGTTGAGACGCCGGCCAGCTCGCCCGTAGACATTCACTGGCAGGGCACCGTTATCCGCGGCAACAATCAGCAGGTTTTACTTGAACAGCTGGAACAAGCGGGGATCCGCGTACCTTACTCCTGCCGGGCAGGCATCTGTGGGTGCTGTCGAATCAAGCTGGTCGAAGGGGAAGTCAGCGCGCTGAAAAAATCCGCGATTGGCGATGATGGTACAATTCTGTGCTGCAGCTGTATTCCGAAAACGTCGGTACAGCTGGAAGCTTAAACGGCCTGCTCGAGGCTGAAAGCGTCTACGCGTTGCTGCGGTTTCAGCCTGTCATTCATTACCTTAATGGCATCCCCCAGTTGCATCGTCCGCCCGGCAATGGTCACACCGGGCTGGGCCAGCAGACAGAGTGCGGCATTTTCGCCAGGCTCAACCACCAGCAGGCTCACCTCTTCAGCGGTATCGCTCAGGTTTACGCTTGCCGCATCGCCGGTGGCGGGGGTCCAGTTCATGCTGTGCGGTAAAAAATGCCAGCTTTTCGGCATTTGCGGTTTCAGGAATCGAATAGCCACTAACGCGTTTAATACCAGTTCGGCACGCTGCTCTTTAGAAAGCACCAGGTCGCGGCATTTTTCTTCAAAGGAGAAATAAAGCGCAGCGTCGTCAACACAAAAGCCTGACGGGGAGAAGGCGTCCGGGGTTAACATTCGGCGAGCAAAACGGGAACGAAACAACATACCATTGGCTAAATCGAGCATCATGCGGTCATGCTCGTCACAAAAATACCAGCGCCAGTTATCGTCAGGTTTAATTCGCATGTTTCTCTCCCGTCCCCAAACTTCCTGTACTAAAAATGTCCTGTTCGCCGCTTCGTTTATAACACCATTAATAAAAGACTATAATGACTAAATAAGCAACAATGACGGAATATAAAACAACCAGGGCTGGAAATAAAGCCCTGGTTGTCTGATAAAGAGAAAAGATTAGATATGAGTAACGATTTCTTTAATCAGCTGCGGTCCTTTAAAAATAAAACCGGAATAGATTTGCACCAGTGAGGCACCCGCCGCCATCTTCTCGCGAGCCGCAATCACGGAGTCGATACCACCGACGCCAATAATCGGCAGTCGTCCTTTTAATTCTGCTGACAGGGCACGAATAATTTCTGTGCTTTTTAATTGTACCGGACGTCCACTTAACCCACCCGCTTCGTCACAGTTTTTCATTCCCTGAACGAGCGAGCGATCGAGTGTGGTATTGGTCGCAATCACCCCGTCAATATTATGGCGAACTAAACTGTCGGCAACCTGGATCAATTCTTCAGCAGAAAGATCCGGTGCGATCTTAACCGCGACCGGAACATATTTATGGTGGATCGCCTGGAGCTCATTTTGTTTATTTTTAATGGCACTCAGAAGATCGTCCAGTGCTTCGCCATATTGTAAAGAGCGCAGACCTGGGGTATTTGGTGAGGAAATATTCACCGCAATATACCCCGCGTAGGCATAGACTTTTTCCATACAAATCAGATAGTCATCTTTACCCTGCTCTACCGGCGTGTCTTTATTTTTGCCAATATTGATGCCTAATACACCATCAAAATGGGCTTTTTTTACGTTCTCAACAAGGTGATCAACGCCGAGGTTATTAAAGCCCATGCGGTTGATCAGCCCTTCGGCTTCGACCAGGCGGAACAGACGCGGCTTATCATTACCTGGCTGCGGACGCGGCGTGACGGTACCGATTTCGATGGAGCCAAAGCCCATCGCGCCCAGGGCATCAATGCACTCACCATTTTTATCCAGACCCGCCGCGAGACCCAGCGGATTTTTAAAGGTCAGGCCCATGCATTGCACAGGTTTTTCCGGCACGTTTTGACGCACCAGTGCGGCCAGCGGCGTTCCGGTAATACGACGTAACTGCTGGAATGTAAATTCATGAGCGCGCTCAGGATCGAGCTGGAAAAGGGCTTTACGAACGAAGGGGTAGTACATGAACTCTCCTGGATTCCCGGTGTGCAAACCGGGAGGGGATTATGTGCGATCCGGCCCGGAAAGGGAATTGACCTGTGGCAAAAAAAACACCGTTAGACGCAATCGTTTACCTTGCAGCCCCGTTCTTATGCGCTTTTTCGCATTTTAATTGCAGATAAATCATTTAGTGGAATAACCGGGCAGTGTCACACTCCTGAAAATTGTTATGAATGTTAGATAAAAGCAAACAATTAGTTATAAGGAGCATGCATGCGCGTCATAACCCTGGCCGGAAGTCCACGATTCCCCTCTCGCTCCAGCGCACTGCTGGAATATGCCCGTGAAAAGCTCAATGCTCTGGATGTGGAAGTATGCCACTGGAATCTGCATAACTTCGACCCCGAGGATCTGCTCTACGCCCGTTTTGACAGTCCGGCGCTGCAAACGCTGACTGAACAGCTTAAAGGGGCTGATGGCTTAATCGTGGCGACGCCTATCTATAAAGCTTCGTTTTCCGGGGCCCTGAAAACGCTGCTCGATCTGCTGCCTGAACGTGCGCTGGACGGCAAAGTGGTTCTGCCACTGGCAACGGGCGGCACGGTGGCCCATTTACTGGCGGTGGATTATGCCCTCAAGCCGGTACTCAATGCGCTAAAAGCGCAGGAGATCCTCCACGGCGTCTTTGCCGACGACTCGCAGGTTATCGATTATCAACACAAGCCTCGCTTCACGCCGAATCTGCAAACCCGCCTCGACAGCGCCCTGGAAACCTTCTGGCATGCCCTGCACCGCAGAGATATCCACGCCCCGGCGTTTAACCCGTCACAGGGAGTCGCCCATGTTTAAAAGATTAACCCGTCTCGGACTGGCCGGGCTGTTAGCGCTCACCTCGCTGGCCCACGCGGCAGAGACGGCGCCTGAACATTTACGCATCGGCTATCAGAAAGGCAGCGTCAGTATGGTGCTGGCCAAAAGCCATCAGCTTCTGGAAAAACGCTTCCCGAAGACCACATTCTCCTGGATTGAGTTCCCTGCTGGCCCGCAAATGCTGGAAGCCCTGAATGTCGGAAGCATCGACCTCGGCAGCACCGGGGATATTCCGCCAATATTCGCGCAGGCGGCGGGGGCCGACCTGGTTTATGTCGGCGTTGAGCCGGCCAAGCCGAAGGCTGAGGTCATTCTGGTCCCTGAAAATAGCACCATTAAGACGGTCGCCGATCTCAAAGGCCACAAGGTTGCATTCCAGAAAGGCTCCAGCTCGCATAACCTGCTGCTGCGGGCCCTGCAGGAGGCCGGGCTTAAATTCACCGACATTCAACCCGTTTATTTGACGCCGGCTGATGCTCGCGCCGCTTTCCAGCAGGGCAATGTCGACGCGTGGGCTATCTGGGATCCCTACTACTCCGCAGCTTTACTGCAGGGTGGCGTGCGGGTATTAAAAGATGGCACCACGCTGAAACAAACCGGCTCGTTCTACCTCGCCGCGCGCCCGTATGCGGAAAAGAATGGCGCTTTTATTCAGGATGTTCTTAACACCTTTACTCAGGCGGATGCGCTAACGCAAAGCCAACGTCAGGAGAGCATTACCCTGCTGGCGAAAACCATGGGCTTACCTGAGCCGGTGATCGCGAGCTATCTCGATCACCGTCCACAGACCACCATTACCCCGGTGGACGCACACGTCGCTGCGCTCCAGCAGCAAACCGCAGATATCTTCTATCAAAATCGCCTTGTTCCAAAACAGGTGAATATTCGCGAACGCATCTGGCAACCCGCAGGCAAAGAAGGAACCAAATCATGAGTCTGAATCTTTTCTGGTTTTTACCCACCCACGGTGATGGACACTATCTTGGTACAGAAGAGGGTTCACGCCCGGTTGACCACGGCTATCTGCAGCAGATTGCGCAGGCAGCTGACCGAATCGGTTTTACCGGCGTACTGATCCCCACCGGACGCTCGTGCGAGGATGCGTGGCTGGTAGCCGCATCGATGATCCCCGTGACCCAACGCCTGAAGTTCCTCGTGGCACTGCGCCCGAGCGTGGTCTCCCCGACCGTCGCGGCGCGCCAGGCGGCAACGCTCGACCGGCTCTCTAACGGCCGGGCCCTGTTTAACCTGGTCACCGGAAGCGATCCGCAGGAGCTGGCGGGTGACGGCGTGTTCCTCGATCACACCGAACGCTATGAAGCGTCCGCCGAGTTCACCCGCGTCTGGCGACGTCTGTTGGAGGGGGAAACCGTCACCTTCGAAGGTAAACATATTCACGTTCGCGACGCCAGGCTCTACTTCCCGCCGGTGCAGCAGCCGCGCCCTCCTCTTTACTTCGGTGGCTCATCAGATGTGGCGCAGGATCTGGCGGCTGAACAGGTTGATCTCTACCTCACCTGGGGTGAGCCGCCCGAGCTGGTCAAAGAGAAAATTGCCCAGGTGCGCGCCAAAGCGGCAGCGCATGGTCGCAAGGTGCGCTTTGGTATTCGCCTGCATGTGATTGTGCGTGAAACCAATGAAGAAGCCTGGCAGGCGGCCGACCGGCTGATCGCGCATCTGGATGATGAGACTATCGCTAAAGCTCAGGCGGCGTTTGCGAAAACCGACTCCGTCGGCCAGCACAGAATGGCGTCATTGCACAACGGTAAGCGCGAGAATCTGGAGATCAGCCCGAACCTGTGGGCGGGCGTCGGCCTGGTGCGCGGCGGTGCGGGTACCGCGCTGGTCGGCGACGGTCCAACGGTGGCTGCGCGGATCAATGAATACGCGGACCTGGGTATCGACAGTTTTATCCTCTCCGGTTATCCGCACCTGGAAGAGGCCTACAAAGTGGGCGAGCTGTTATTCCCGCATCTGGATGTCGCCATCCCGGACGTACCGCAGCCCCGCCAGCTCCAGCTTCAGGGCGAAGCCGTGGCTAACGAGTTTATCCCGCGAAGAGCCGCACAAAGCTAAGGAGTTGCCATGTCTGCCCCCTCACAAAAATGGTTGCTACGTGCCGCCCCATGGTTTTTACCCGTTGGCATTGTGCTTGTCTGGCAACTGGCATCCTCTGCCGGCTGGCTGTCGAGCCGTATTCTGCCCTCTCCGGAGGGCGTAATAGAGGCATTCTGGTCGCTGAGCGTCAGCGGCGAACTCTGGCAGCATTTGGCCATCAGCTCATGGCGCGCGGTAATTGGTTTTTCGATTGGTGGAAGCATCGGCCTGGTACTGGGTCTGATCAGCGGGCTTTCTCGCTGGGGCGAGCGGCTGCTCGATACCTCCATTCAGATGCTGCGTAACGTGCCGCATCTGGCGCTGATCCCGCTGGTCATTTTGTGGTTTGGTATTGATGAGAGCGCCAAAATTTTTCTCGTCGCGCTGGGCACGCTGTTCCCGATTTACATTAATACCTGGCATGGGATCCGCAACATCGATCGCGGACTGGTCGAAATGGCACGCAGTTACGGCCTGTCCGGTTTTGCCCTCTTTATGCATGTGATCCTGCCGGGCGCCCTGCCCTCCATAATGGTCGGCGTGCGCTTTGCGCTCGGCCTGATGTGGCTGACGCTGATTGTGGCAGAGACCATCTCTGCAAACTCAGGGATTGGCTATCTGGCGATGAACGCCCGCGAATTTCTGCAAACGGACGTGGTGGTGGTGGCCATTATCCTCTATGCCCTGCTCGGCAAACTTGCCGACGTCAGCGCCCAGTGGCTGGAACGCAGCTGGCTGCGCTGGAATCCAGCCTATATTTCACAGGAGGCTAAAGCATGAATACTGCCCGACTGACTCAGGGTACACCGCTGCTCCTTAACGGTGTCACGAAGCGCTATGGCGAAAACACGATTCTCAACGCGCTGGATCTGCATATTCCTGCCGGACAATTTGTCGCCATTGTGGGCCGCAGCGGCGGCGGCAAGAGTACGTTGTTACGCCTTTTAGCCGGGCTGGAATCCCCCAACGGCGGCGAAATTCTGGCAGGCGCGACACCGCTGGCCACTATTCAGGATGATACCCGCATGATGTTTCAGGACGCGCGCCTGCTGCCCTGGAAAACGGTGATTGATAATGTCGGACTGGGCCTCAACGGCAACTGGCGGGATGAAGCCCGCCAGGCGCTGGCCGCCGTAGGGCTGGAAAACCGTGCGGGTGAATGGCCTGCGGCGCTCTCCGGCGGGCAGAAGCAACGCGTGGCGCTGGCGCGGGCGCTGATACATCGTCCGGGCTTGCTGCTGCTGGATGAGCCACTCGGCGCGCTCGACGCCCTGACGCGAATCGAAATGCAGGACCTGATTGCCGCACTCTGGCAAAAGCATGGCTTTACGGTGCTTCTGGTGACGCACGACGTGAGCGAAGCCGTCGCGATGGCAGACCGCGTGCTGCTAATAGAAGAAGGGAAAATCGGTCTTGATGTCACGGTCGATATTGCGCGTCCGCGCCGCGTAGGGTCGGCAAGACTGGCAGAGCTGGAGGCGGAAGTGCTGAATCGGGTGATGAAGCGCGGGGTCAGCGAGCGAGCGTTAATGACGGCTCACGGCTGACATCCTCCCTCTCCCACCGGGAGAGGGAGGATGGGTCTTTCGATCAGGCCAGTGCCTTAGCGATCTTCTCGTACAGATCGCCAGACAGGTTTTCCAGCCCTTTCAGTTGCTCAAGCGCAGCACGCATTTTCGCCTGGCGCTGTGCATCATAGCGTTTCAGACGGATCAGCGGCTCAATCAGGCGTGACGCCACCTGTGGGTTACGGCTGTTCAGCTCGGTCAACATTTCCACCATAAACTGATAACCGCTGCCATCTTCCGCATGGAACGCCGCCGGGTTGCTGCTGGCAAACGCGCCAATCAGGGAACGCACGCGGTTTGGGTTGCTCATGGTGAAGGAGCGATGCTTCAGCAGACTGCGTACATTGCTGAGGGCATCGGCCGCCGGGCTGGTGGCCTGCAGGATGAACCACTTGTCCATCACCAGACCATCCTGATGCCACTTGTCATCGTACTCCTGCATCAGCGCATCACGGCACGGCAGTTCGGCGGCAACACTTGCAGCCAGGGCTGCCAGCGCGTCGGTCATGTTGTCTGCTTCGTGATACTGCTTGCTCACCAGCGTGTTTGCCAGCTCGCGCTCACCAAAGGCCAGATAACGCAGGCAGGTGTTACGCAGGGAACGTTTACCGATGTCAGCATGTTCCACACGATAAGCGTCAAGCTTATTGGCGTTGTAGATTGCGAGGAATTCGTCTGCAAGCTCGTTCGCCAGCGTACGGGTCAGCGCTTCACGCACCGCCACAATGGCAATCGGATCGATGATGTCGAACAGTTCGGCGATTTCGCCTGCGGATGGCAACGTCAGAATTTCAGCCGCCAGCGCCGGGTCAATCTTCTCATCCAGCAGGACTGCGCGGAATGCATCCGCAACGTGAACCGGCAGCGACAGCGGCTGGCCCTGCTGATGACGATTAACGTTCAGCCTGATGTAGGTCGCCAGCAGGCTTTGCGCCGCATCCCAGCGTGAGAAGTCATTGCGCGCATGGCGCATCAGGAACGTCAGTTGCTGGTCGCTCCACTTATATTCCAGTTTCACGGGCGCAGAGAATTCACACAGCAGCGCGGGAACCGGCTGGAAATAGACGTTATCAAAGATAAAGGTCTGTTCCGCCTGGGTCACGTTCAGGACGTGGTGGACCGGATGACCGCCCTTCTGCAGCGGGATCATGTTACCCTCGTTGTCATACAGTTCAATACTGAACGGAATGTGCAGCGGGTGTTTTTCTTCCTGCTCTGCCGTTGGCGGTGTGCGCTGGCTGATGGTCAGGGTGTACTGCTCGGTTTCCGGGTTGTAGTCGTCTTTGACGGTGACAATCGGCGTCCCGGCCTGGCTGTACCAGCGGCGGAAATGGGAAAGATCGACATTAGACGCATCCTCCATCGCTTGCACAAAATCGTCGCAGGTGGCTGCGCTGCCGTCATGACGCTCGAAGTAGAGCTGCATCCCTTTCTGGAAGTTCTCTTCACCCAGCAGGGTATGGATCATACGGATAATTTCCGCCCCTTTTTCGTACACCGTCAGGGTGTAGAAGTTATTCATCTCGATGACTTTATCGGGACGGATAGGGTGTGCCATTGGGCTGGCATCTTCCGCAAACTGCAGGCCACGCATGGTGCGCACGTTGTTAATGCGGTTCACCGCACGGGAACCCAGATCGGAACTGAACTCCTGGTCACGGAAGACGGTCAGGCCCTCTTTCAGGCTCAGTTGGAACCAGTCACGACAGGTGACGCGGTTTCCGGTCCAGTTATGGAAATACTCGTGTCCGATGACGCGTTCAATATCCAGGTAATCTTTATCGGTTGCGGTATCGGTACGTGCCAGCACGTATTTGGAGTTAAAGACGTTAAGACCTTTATTCTCCATCGCGCCCATGTTGAAGAAGTCGACAGCAACGATCATATAGATGTCGAGGTCATACTCGAGGCCAAAGCGCTCTTCATCCCACTTCATGGAGTTGATAAGCGAGGTCATCGCCCATGGCGCGCGGTCCAGGTTGCCGCGGTCGACGAACAACTCCAGCGCGACGTCGCGGCCTGAACGGGTTTTGAACGTATCACGCAGCACGTCGAAATCACCCGCCACCAGCGCAAACAGGTAGCACGGTTTCGGGAACGGATCCTGCCACTGTACCCAGTGGCGACCGTTTTCCAGCTCGCCTTCACCTACGCGGTTGCCGTTGGAAAGCAGGAACGGATAGAGGGTTTTATCGGCGATGATTTTCGTTGTAAAGCGTGCCAGCACGTCCGGGCGGTCAAGATACCAGGTAATGTGGCGGAAACCTTCGGCCTCACACTGGGTGCACAGGGCGACGCCAGACTGGTAAAGCCCTTCCAGCGCCGTGTTGGCAGCCGGGCTGATTTCATTCACGATGCGCAGCGTAAAGCGTTCCGGCAGGTTGTCGATAACCAGCTGGTTGCCTTCTATTTTATAGTCAGACCATGCTTGATCATTGATCTGCACGGAGACCAGCGTCAGGTCTTCACCATCCAGACGCAGCGGCACAGCCGTCGCGCTCTGGCGCGTGAGCTGGCTTACCGCCGTGACAACGGTTTTAGTGGCATCCAGGTCAAAAGTCAGATCGATATCGCTAATCAGGTAATCCGGCGCACGGTAGTCGTGGCGGTATTTGGCTTGTGGCTGTTGTGTCATAGAAAACCTTATGCATCGTTTGTCGAATAACGAATCCAGTCTATTCCTGTTGTGTAAAACGCGCTATGCAGAATGTTCATCTTTTCAGGTACAAACACCTTTTTCGCTACATTTGTATAACACGGGGCACAAAATGCCCTCGACCATAAAGAGCGCTTATGTTGTGATCGGGGTTCAATAAATCACTAAACAAGGTATACTCCGGAGTTGTTTATTGTACTAAACGCTCCTGTGAGAGGATGCTACTGCGCACCTATGACTCAATTCGCTTCTCCTGTTCTGCATACATTGCTGGATACCGACGCGTATAAACTGCATATGCAGCAAGCCGTTTTCCACCATTACTATGACGTCCATGTCGCGGCGGAATTCCGCTGCCGTGGTGACGACTTGCTCGGTATCTACGCAGACTCCATTCGTGAACAGGTCGATGCTATGCAGCATCTGACGCTGCAGGACGACGAATATCAGTGGCTCTCTGGCCTGCCCTTCTTTAAAGCTGACTACCTGAACTGGCTGCGCGACTTCCGCTATAAGCCGGAGCAGGTGACCGTGGTCAATGATAACGGCAAGCTGGATATTCGTCTTGAAGGCCCGTGGCGTGAAGTGATCATGTGGGAAGTTCCGCTTCTCGCGGTGATCAGTGAACTGGCCCACCGCTACCGTTCGCCGGAAACCGGCGTTGAGCAGGCGGTCGCGTCGCTGGAAAATAAACTGGCCGCATTCTCAACGCTGACCGAAGGGCTGGATATGTCCCGCTTCCGCCTGATGGATTTTGGCACGCGTCGCCGTTTCTCTCGCGAAGTGCAGCTGGCTATTGTGAAGCGTCTGCAGCAGGAGCCGTGGTTCGTGGGCACCAGCAACTACGATCTGGCACGTCGTCTGGATCTGACCCCGATGGGCACCCAGGCGCATGAGTGGTTCCAGGCGCATCAGCAGATAAGCCCGGACCTGGCAAACAGCCAACGTGCCGCACTGGCCGCGTGGCTGGAAGAATATCCCAATCAACTGGGCATCGCGCTTACCGACTGTATTACGATGGACGCGTTCCTGCGTGATTTTGGCCCTGAATTTGCCGAACGTTATCAGGGATTACGCCATGATTCCGGGGATCCGGTTGAATGGGGTGAAAAGGCCATTGCCCATTACGAAAAACTGGGCATTGACCCAATGAGCAAGGTGCTGGTCTTCTCCGATAACCTCGATCTGGCGAAAGCGGTCGATCTCTATCGTCATTTCACCTCCAGAATTAACCTGAGCTTTGGGATTGGCACCCGTCTGACCTGCGACATCCCTCAGGTAAAACCTCTGAACATCGTGATAAAACTGGTGGAATGTAACGGTAAGCCGGTAGCGAAGCTCTCCGATAGCCCCGGTAAAACCATCTGCCATGACAAAGCCTTTGTGCGCGCATTACGCAAAGCATTCGATCTGCCGCAGATCAAAAAAGCCAGTTAACTGCTTTCGGGAGCCTTTCAGGCTCCCCTCTCCTCAATTTATTTCTTAATTCTTCTCTTTTGACTGCGAAATCTGCTTGTCTGATGGCGGATGCCAGGTAACATAGATATCCCCCCCAGTAAGGGTGGACAAGTGTTTATTTTTTCCGACTATTAACAGAGAGAATATTATGAGCGTTGTGCCTGTAGCCGACGTACTCCAGGGCCGTGTCGCCGTTGACCAAGAAGTCACCGTGCGCGGATGGGTGCGTACTCGCCGAGATTCTAAAGCTGGCATCTCCTTCCTTGCCGTCTATGACGGTTCCTGCTTTGATCCTGTACAGGCCGTCATTAATAATTCTCTGCCCAATTACAATGATGACGTTCTGCGCCTGACAACGGGTTGTTCCGTTATCGTAACCGGTGTTGTTGTGGCATCGCCTGGTCAGGGTCAGAGTTTCGAAATTCAGGCCTCTGCCATTGAAGTCACTGGCTGGGTTGAAGATCCCGACACCTACCCAATGGCGGCAAAACGTCACAGCATTGAATATCTGCGTGAAGTGGCGCACCTGCGTCCACGCACCAACCTGATTGGTGCGGTTGCCCGCGTGCGTCATACGCTGGCGCAGGCGCTGCATCGTTTCTTCGATGAGCAGGGTTATTTCTGGGTGTCTACTCCACTGATCACTGCGTCCGATACGGAAGGTGCGGGTGAAATGTTCCGCGTCTCTACGCTGGACATGGAAAACCTGCCGCGTACGCCAGAAGGTAAAGTGGACTATGACAAAGACTTCTTCGGTAAAGAGGCCTTCCTGACGGTTTCTGGTCAGCTCAACGGTGAAACTTACGCCTGCGCGCTGTCCAAAATCTACACCTTTGGTCCTACCTTCCGTGCAGAAAACTCCAACACCAGCCGTCACCTGGCGGAATTCTGGATGCTGGAGCCTGAAGTGGCGTTCGCAGATCTGGATGATGTCGCGGGTCTGGCAGAAGCGATGCTGAAATATGTCTTCAAAGCGGTGCTGGAAGAGCGTCCTGACGACATGAAATTCTTCGCAGAGCGTGTCGACAGCGATGCTGTCGCACGTCTGGAACGTTTCGTCTCGGCAGATTTCGCGCAGGTGGACTACACCGACGCGGTGGCCATCCTCGAGAAATGCGGTGAGAAGTTTGAGAACCCGGTTTACTGGGGCGTTGACCTGGCTTCTGAGCACGAGCGTTACCTGGCTGAGAAGCACTTCAAAGCACCGGTTGTGGTGAAAAACTACCCGAAAGATATTAAGGCCTTCTATATGCGCCTTAACGAAGACGGTAAAACCGTTGCGGCGATGGACGTCCTGGCACCGGGCATTGGTGAAATCATCGGTGGTTCTCAGCGTGAAGAGCGTCTTGACGTACTGGACGCACGCATGGAAGAGATGGGCCTTAATCCTGCGGATTACAGCTGGTATCGCGATTTACGCCGTTACGGTACCGTCCCGCATGCCGGTTTTGGTCTGGGCTTTGAGCGTCTGATCGCCTATGTCACCGGTGTTCAGAACGTCCGTGACGTTATTCCATTCCCACGCACACCGCGTAACGCCAGTTTCTAATCGACTGAATAACAAATGGCCAGCAATTGCTGGCCATTATTTTATTCTGCATTGTCAGTTTTCGTCAGCGCAAAGTCAGCATTTTTAAACCACAACCCCGTTACAACCACTACCTGTTACGTTTTGTTTCCACGAAACATCTACGCACAAAAAATAAACCCCACTCTTATTGCGCTTATTGCAATCTGAAGCAATAGCACAAAATTCAACCAGCTTTACAGCCATCCAGAAGTCTTTTTCGGGTCATAAGAAAAAATGAGCCGTTTGGCTTCTGTTTATACGAATTGCCTTTATCTAAATTAATTATAAGCTTTTCATATAGATATCAAAGTATCTGCCGTTTAATTCGCCAGTGGACGCTGAAATTTGAGGTGGTTCACAAAGTTCCGAAAAATACACATTTAGTTACACATGATTTCTTTTTGTAACTTAATCTTGAGAATTGTAGCACTTTCAGGCTAGCGAAACGGTTCTATGAATGGAAAGATGCCTGTCAGATACATAAAGACACCTAACTCTCATCAATAGTTCCGGAAATATTTATTGACAGAATTTATTGACGGCAGTGGCGAGTGTCATAAAAAAACCAATGAGGGTAATAAATAATGATGAAGCGCAATATTCTGGCAGTGGTAATCCCTGCCCTGCTGGTAGCCGGTGCAGCTAACGCTGCAGAAATCTATAACAAGAACGGCAACAAACTGGACTTCTACGGGAAAGTTAACGCCGAGCACGATTTCGTGACCTCTGGCGATAACACGAATAACAACGACGCTACCTACGCGCAGATCGGTTTCAAAGGTGAAACTCAGATCAACGACCAACTGACCGGTTATGGCCAGTGGGAATACCGTTTCATGGCTAACCAGGCTGAGAACACTGCTCAGGCGAACAAAAACCGTCTGGCTTTCGCGGGCCTGAAAGCGGGTGACGCTGGCAGCATCGACTATGGTCGTAACTACGGTATCGTTTATGACGTTGAGTCATACACCGATATGGCGCCGTCCTTCTCAGGTATGACCTGGGGCGGTAACTACGTTGATAACTTTATGACCAGCCGTGGCACTGGCCTGCTGACCTATCGTAACAGCGATTTCTTCGGTCTGGTTGACGGTCTGAGCATGGGCGTACAGTACCAGGGTAAAAACGACCGTGCTGACGTTAAAACCTCTAACGGTGACGGCGTAGGTTACTCCCTGGGTTACGACTTCGGCGAAGGCTTCGGTGCAATCGCATCTTACAGCAACGCTAACCGTACTCTGAACCAGAAGGCTGATGGTCAGGGTGACAAAGCTGAAGCATGGGGTGTTGGTCTGAAATACGACGCTAACAACCTGTACCTGGCAACCACCTATGCAGAAACCCGTAACACCACCCGTACCGGTTCTAGCGGTGATGCTGGTTTTGCTAACAAAACTCAGAACTTCGAAGTGGTTGCTCAGTACCAGTTTGACTTCGGCCTGCGTCCAGCCATCTCCTACGTGCAGACCAAAGGTAAAGACCTGGCTGCCGTCGGCGGCTTCAGCGGTGGCGATGCAGACCTGGCTAAATTCATCCAGGTGGGTACCACTTACTACTTCAACAAAAACTTCAACGTGTGGGCTGACTACTACATCAACCTGCTGGACAAAGACACCGACTACGCGAAAGCGGTTGGCGGTCTGAACGGCAACGACGATATGGCAGCTGTGGGTGTGACCTACCAGTTCTAATCAGTACACCACTTTGTTATATGCTTAATGAACAGGGCTTCGGCCCTGTTTTTTTTATGTCTGATAGCAAAAAATGGCGACTTTTGAAAAGCCGCACGCTTTTTGTCGCAAACGGTTGGCATTTTGTAAATCTACCGTTAACCTGATAGCGGATTTCACTTCTGTAATCACAATGGAACTTCGTCATGTTTGAGAACATTACCGCCGCTCCTGCCGACCCTATTTTGGGCCTGGCCGATCTGTTTCGTGCCGACGACCGCCCTGGTAAAATCAACCTGGGTATTGGTGTATATAAAGATGAAACCGGCAAAACCCCGGTGCTGACCAGCGTTAAAAAAGCTGAGCAGTATCTGCTGGAAAATGAAACCACCAAAAATTACCTCGGTATTGATGGTATCCCTGAATTTGGTCGTTGCACTCAGGAACTGCTGTTCGGCAAAGGCAGTGCAATTGTGAGCGACAAGCGTGCGCGTACAGCACAGACTCCTGGCGGTACCGGCGCGCTGCGCGTCGCGGCGGATTTCCTTGCGAAAAACACCTCTGTTAAGCGTGTCTGGGTGAGCAACCCAAGCTGGCCAAACCACAAGAGCGTATTCAACTCTGCAGGCCTGGAAGTACGCGAATATGCTTACTACGACGCGGCTAACCACTCTCTGGACTTCGACGGTCTGCTGGCCAGCCTGAACGAGGCTCAGGCGGGTGATGTGGTGCTGTTCCACGGCTGCTGCCACAACCCAACCGGTATTGATCCAACGCTGGAACAGTGGGAACAGCTGGCGAAGCTCTCCGTAGAAAAAGGCTGGCTGCCGCTGTTTGACTTTGCATACCAGGGCTTCGCCCGTGGTCTGGAAGAAGACGCGGAAGGCCTGCGCGCTTTTGCTGCCGTGCATCAGGAACTGATCGTGGCAAGCTCTTACTCCAAGAACTTCGGTCTGTACAATGAGCGTGTCGGTGCCTGTACGCTGGTTGCGGCGAACACTGAAACCGTTGATCGTGCATTCAGCCAGATGAAATCCGTGATCCGCGCTAACTACTCTAACCCGCCTGCACACGGTGCCTCTGTCGTTGCGACTATCCTGAGCAACGATGCACTGCGCGCTATCTGGGAACAAGAGCTGAACGATATGCGTCAGCGTATTCAGCGCATGCGTCTGCTGTTTGTGAACACCCTTGCGGAGAAAGGCGCTGACCGTGACTTCAGCTTTATTATTAAGCAGAACGGTATGTTCTCTTTCAGCGGCCTGACCAAAGAACAGGTTCTGCGTCTGCGTGAAGAGTTTGGCGTCTACGCCGTGGCGTCTGGCCGCGTCAACGTTGCAGGCATGACCCCAGACAATATGGCGCCGCTGTGCGAAGCCATCGTCGCCGTGCTGTAAATTGCCCCCATAAAAAAAGCCTGCATAATGCAGGCTTTTTTTTATTCTGGTTACCAGACAGGCATTTCGTCCTGAAGGAACGGGTTATGGAGTCGTTCATAACCCAGCGTCGACATCGGACCGTGTCCAGGGATAAACGTCACATCATCGCCCAGCGGCAACAACTTCTGTTTAATCGACTGAATCAGCTGTCCGTGGTCGCCACGTGGAAAATCGCTGCGTCCTACGCCACCTTTGAAAATCACATCGCCGGAAATCAGCAGACGGGACTGGTCATCAAAGAAGACAATATGGCCTGGCGTATGCCCAGGACAATGCAACACCTGTAAAGTCACATTCCCTACGTTAACGCGCTCTCCTTCATTTAGCCAGCGATCGGGCGTCAGGGGCAGACACTCATCAAGGCCAAACATGCGGCTCTGGGCTGGTAAACCCTGCAGCCAGAACTCATCTTCTTTTTCCGGACCGATCACAGGCACACCGAAGTGCTGTGCCAGCTCCGCCGCCGCACCAACATGATCAAGATGACCATGCGTCAGTAAAATCTGCATCAGCGTGACACCGCTATCAGCGACTTCCTGCTTGATTTTCTCAGCGTCACCGCCGGGATCGACAAGCGCGGCTAGTTTGGTTTGCTCACACCAGATTAATGAACAATTCTGGGAGAATGCAGTAACCGGAATAATACGATAGTTCATACTGCTCCTGTGTTTCGTTATTACCAGTGCCGGACCGGACCGGTATCAATATGCACAAAGTTGCTACTTGGGTAATATCCTACACCACCTGCGCGCATAGATAACGCAGCTTTGCGAATATTGGCTAACGAAACGCCTTCAATATGGAAATCCATTGCCTGTCCCTTCGTGTGATAGCTTTTTTTCGCTACCCCACGGCTGTGGGCGCGCAGTTCATTATTGGTATCAACAGAGCGATAACCAGAAATAAGCTGCACTGGCTTGCTGGTACCCAGCAGGCCCTGAAGGCGGAATAACTGATCAAACAGTCCTGGGTCGATGGCTTTTATTTTATTCGCGCGGAAATCACGGAAAAAATGGTTAAGTCTTGCTAATTCATCCTGAATATAGCCTCTGCCATCGAAGAACTCCGCTTTTAACGACTCACCGGTGTGGAGATTGTTGAGCGTTAAAACTCGCGGACGAGGTGTCGAGAGGGTGGCAAATGCTGGCGTCGGCAAGATGGCCGCTGCGCCGAGCGCAACACCACCTAACGCCAGCAGTTTGCGGCGATTAGCGTCAAATTTGTCCATGATAATCAGGTCTACAGGTCAATGTTTATCGTAAATATGCTTAGCGCACGAAGGGCACCTTAACTGGCAAAGCCGACTACGTCAAGGCACCCAACCCCAGTAAATACGCGGCCTCCAGCCATATAGCCCCGTATTCACCATTACTTACGACAACCTATTTTCCCGAACTGCTTCATTTACCTGATTAATTGTTCAGCTTTTGGCAAAATTTGTGCGCCGGATCGCGCCGTGAGATCATAATTGTAAATATCTGTACGATACTGCGTCCGCCCGTCCTCACCCACAAACGCCGTCAGATAATAAAGATTGACCGGAATATTATGGCGAATATTAACGTAACGCGTATCCCCCTGCTTCAGGGCGTCAGAGATGCGCGTATCGTTCCAGCCTGCATCCTGCAACAGCATATTAGCCAGCTCCGAGGCTTTATTGACACGCACACAGCCTGAACTCAGCGCGCGGGTATCTTTCTGGAACAGATTGTGGTTCGGCGTATCGTGCAGATAGATAGCATCTGAACTCGGCATATTGAACTTGTAGCGTCCGAGCGAGTTATGCGCACCGGGTGCCTGCTGGAACCGGAATGGCAGATTAGACGCGGTAATGGTTGACCAGTCGACCATATAGGGGTCTATCGCCTCTTTGCTGTTCCAGCCGCGCATCACTGTATAGCCATGGCGTTCCAGGTAACCCGGATCGTTCCAGACCTTGGGCAGAATGTCTTTACGTGCCAGCGTCGGCGGTACGTTCCACGGCGGGTTAACCACCACGTTGTTCAGTGCACTGCTCATCATCGGCGTTTTGCGATCGGGGCGTCCCACAATCACGCGTGACGCCAGCACTTCACTGCCGTTCTGATAATAGACCAGCGAATACGCCGGAATATTCACCATGATGCCGGTAGAGAGGGTCCCTGGCAGCAAGCGTAAACGCTGGATATTGAGCGCCAGCACCCCTGCACGCTGCGCAGGTGAGACGTTCAGCCAGTCGCGCGTTGACTGGCCAATCACGCCATCAGCACCCAGCCCCTGAGCAGCCTGAAACTGCTTAACCGCTGCAACCAGCTCCCGATCGTAGGCCGCAGGCTTATCACTCAGAACGGCGGCTTTTTTCTCTTTCACCGGGGCTGACGGGCTGACAACGACGCTTTGCGCATCGTCACCCGGCAGGGCAATTTTAGGCCCGCTATCCAGAATACCGGAGCGTTTGAGGATCTCACGCAGGGCAGGCACATCGCTGCTCCACTGTCCAGGACGCAGCGTCGCGGTACCACGCATCTGCGGCCATGGACGTGAATCCCCGACCAGTTCCAGAAGCGACTGATGCATGGTCGCGTATTGCGGATGTGCCGGCGCGAGGCTCGCAATAAAGCGCGGCAGATCGCCACTATCCAGCGCCAGTTGCCACTGGTTAATTACCGACAGTGCCGGAGTCGCCAGCTTGTAAGGCTTATCGCTGTACAACCAACGGTTACCATTGACCGGAATACCGGCCACAAACTGGAGATACCCCATCATGGCATCGGAAAGCACCACGTCCCGCGCCAGCCCGGTGACAGCAGGATCGGTTAAGAGCTCAACCCATTTTGTGAACTGCGGCTGGAACCCTGCAATGGCGACTTCTGCCAGCTGTTGCTGGAAGGCGCGCACGGCATCACGGTTTTCCCACATGGGTTTCATGTCACGCGCCGCATAGAGCAGCGTGAGCTGGCTGGTATAGACAGGCGTGTAGCCTGCTGGCAGCCCAGACAGCAGCTGCTGGCGAAGCGATTCCGCGTCGATGCCTTCTGGCAACGGTTTAATACCGGCCATGATGGCCGTCGCAGGAGACTGCTCCAGCGGTTGAGACAGCGACGTTGGCTGTGTGCCAGTCGTTGCTGTGCTGTCAGTCGGCACAATTTCAGGCTCGTCGGCCTGAGCGATTAACAGTGGAGCAAACGTCACTGCCAGGCATAAACTTAGCGCAGACAGCTGACGACCACATTTTTTCTTTAGCAACATCCCTTGCCCCCTGTTTTCACGACATGCCCATCACGTTGGGGCTTTCTTTTATTATAGGGTGACGGCAAACCTGTTGCCTTACCTTATGTAAAGAAGTTTAAAGATAACGCAGCCTTAAACACAAGTTAAGCGAAAAAAAAGCGGCGCTGGTGCGCCGCTCACGGTTAGAAAACGCCTCAGGACGCGTCTGCCGTTGTTTCCGGTAAGGATTCTGGCGGCTGTGGGGCAAAACCGCGTAACCCGACCACGTGAACGTGTTCGGTATTCTGGAATACCTTACGCACCAGTTTATACGTGGTGCCTTTCTCAGGACTGATGTTCTCCGGCGCTGCGATAATGAGCTGCATATCAAGACGCTCACAGAGTTCAAACAGCGTGGCAATTGAGCGGGCGTCAAGACGCGCAGCTTCATCCAGGAACAGCAGTCGACATGGGGAGATATCTTTGCCGCGCAGACGACGCGCCTCATCTTCCCAGCTCTGGACCACCATCACCAGAATCGACATCCCGGTACCGATAGCTTCACCGGTAGAGAGTGCACCGGACTCCGCACGGAGCCAGCCGTCTGAACCACGGTTAACCTCCACTTCCATTTCCAGGTAGTTACGGTAATCCAGGAGCTCTTCACCAATGGTTTGCGGCGTGCGTTGCCCCATGTCAATCTGCGGATTAAGGCGCTGATACAGTTTCGCCAGCGCTTCGGAGAAGGTTAGACGGTTGCTGTTGAACAGATCCTGATGCTGTTCGTGCTGTTCAGACAACACTTCCAGCAGCGTCGAGTGCGCTTCACGCACGTTCACGTTCAGACGCACGCTGTTTACCTGACCAAACGATACGCTCTGCAAGCCCTGGTTCAGCTGGCGAATTCGGTTCTGCTCGCGCTGGATGGTTTTACGGATGATATTCGCCACGCTGCGGGAACTGATAGCCAGTTTCTGCTCGCGGGAGGTCAGCTCTTCCGTCAGGCGGCCCAGTTCGATTTCCATCTGCTCAATGGCTTCGACCGGATCGTCGGTACGAATGATGTCCTGACGAATACGCTCACGCAGGTGCTGATAAACGGCTACGAAGAACTGGATCTTACGCTCAGGGCGTTTCGGATCTTCGGACATACGCAGCACATCGCGCAGGTGTTCGTTATCCGCCACCGCCAGACGCAAGGCACCCAGCGCCTTATCCGACATAGAGCGCAGTTCATCCGCAGAGAGATAGGCCAGCTCGCGACGATGCAGACGGCGTTCAACGTTATTGTCTTTCACCATCCGCATGACGGCGCACCAGCCCGCCTTCGCGGTCACGACCTGCTCACGCATTTCGTGATAATCACGCTCCAGCTTGCGCAGGCGACGAGTCAGGTTATCCATTTCCGCTTCACAGAAGGTCAGCGCTTTTTCCAGCTGATTACGACGTGCGCGGTTATTACTGAGCTGCGCATGCAGTTCATCGCGACGGATACGCGCCCGCTCTTCTGCTCCGCTGTCAGCACGGACGCCAATGTCCTGTAACTCTTTCTGAAGATCGTTTAACAGCTCTTTCTTGGTGTCGAAGGAGCTTTTCAGCGAGGCCAGGACCTGATTGTACTGGTTCAGCTGTGCCGAGTGGCTACGCATCGCGTCACGGGCGCGAGTACGTTCCGCTTCAGCCTGTTCAAGGCGCTGACGCAGCTTCTCATTGAGATCGCTGTTACCGCTCAGCATCTCCGCGGAATCGGAGTAGCCGAAGTGGGCCCGGCGCTGCACCACTTCCGTCAGGGCAAACGCCTGCTGGCGCGCTTCGCGCTGCACATGCTGCGACCAGGCGTAATCTTCTTTTAACTGCTCGAACTGCTCCGGATCGCTCTGCAACACGGAGACCATTGGTTCGAGCTTCGCCAGCTGATTACCGTACTGCTGAACAAAACGTGCCGCTTCCTGAGCTTCATCCAGACGTTCCTGAATCTCATCCACGCGGTCAGCCAGCGTGTCATCTGCCAGCAGATTCAGGCGAGGCAGGATGCGGTTAAGGGCCGCAACGCCCTCTTTCGCCTGTTCGAACTGAACGCGGCTTTGCTGGTTGTCATTTTCATGGTTTGAGATCGCACGCTCAAGCTCGCCACGACGGGTGTTGAGCTTGCGAATTTCGGCTTCCGGGTCAGCTTCAAACGCCACGCCCAGATGGCTGCCGATAAAGCGGCTGAACGCCTGATGAAGACGCTGGGTTTTCTGCACGTCAAACGACAGGGTCGCAAAACGTTCAGACAGCGTCTCACGCTCGGCGTGCAGACTTTCAATCCGGTTTTCACGCGCTGCGCGACCAAACAGCGGAAGCTCAGGGAAGCGAGAATAACGCCACTGACGATCGGCGATTTTGACGACAACCGCTTTTTCCAGCTCATCGACGCTGAATACGCTGTCATCGAACGACTGCGGATCCCCTTCGATTAAATAGAGGTCTTCCGGGCAATCTTCCAGCCCTGCCAGCTGGTCAGCAATCAGCGACAGATCCGGGACCACAATCGCGTTACGTGATGGGCCATACAGGGCTGAGAAGTACGGCGCATCGTCCAGACCGACATCGTCATAGATTTCGGACAACAGCACGCCGCCAAAACGTTCAGCCAGGGCGTTCAGACGTGAGTCTTCCGAACCACCAGGCTGGCTTAAACGCTCAATCTCTTCATCGATCTCACGTTTACGGGCGCCGACTTCATCGCGCTCAACAATCGCCTCGCGCTCGCGCTCCAGCAGCTGTTGCAGATATTCGGTCACATCCTGGCTGGACTCAAACTGTTCGCCGCACTGTTCACTGAGCTGATTCAGGCTGCTTTGGGCAGCCAGCCAGACTGGTGCACGCTGCAGCAGCACCTTAGAACGGGACTGCAGCTGTTCCATCTCCTGGCGCAGCGTCATGCGCTGTTCACTGGCGTTGGATACGGAATCGGAAAGCGCAGCAATACGCGCTTCGAGCTCCTGATGCAGAGCTTCAAGATCGTCGAAATCGTAATTTTTGCCCTGGCGCTTACAGAACTCCGCCAGCATACGCTCGGCTTCCTGCTGTTCGCGAAGACGCTGTTCCAGTTCGTTCAGGCGCATACGCAGCGGCTGAACCTGCTCGGCCAGATGGCGCTGGTTCACACCGTCGCGCAGCAGTTCACGGGCAACTTCCCACGCTTCGTTACGCGCAAGCGGTCCGTTAATTGCCACAACCAGCTGGTACGCTTGCTCAAACTGACTGTGCGCCGTTTGCGCGACGCTCATCTTCTGTTCAAGCGAGAGCAGTTTCTCGGTCGCTTCCTGCTCTTTGGCCTGGAAGGTATCCAGCCACTGGTCAGCGCTTTCCGGGGTGAGGTCAGGCAGATGACACAGCTCTTTTGCACGCTGTAACGCCTGAAGTGCCTGGGTATACTGAATTGCACGCGTCTGCTGCACGTCCAGCGCCTGCTGGTAATCGGCCAGCTGATTTTTCAGCTCATCCACTTCCAGCTCGGCGGCCTCGGCACGTGCTTCGTTCTCTTCCTGCATGTCGGCAGCTTCCGCCACCACTTCATTTTGCTCTTCGAGACGAATTTGCAGCTCATCGAGATCCGCTTCGTAGCGCTCGATCTTCTCCTGCTGACGCAGGGCGGTCTGCACCAGGTTCAGGTGATCGCTGGCCGCCTGGTAATCGGCTTCCAGATCGCCTTCGGCACCGTTGTGCTCGCCCAGTTCACGCGCCATTTCGACGTGCTTATACTGCTCAGCCACCAGCTGTTTACGGGAGGTAAACAGCTCGCGGCGGTACTCTAACGCCTGATCGAGATGGACACGACGTTCATTGGCGTGACGCATATAGTCCGCCGCCACGTAGTTGGTGGCCTCGCTAATCAGGTGCTTAAACAGGTCACGGTCAGACTGCGTCACGCGAATGGCTTCGAGCGTCATGCGGTTTTCACGCAGCGCGGCTTCCATATCCTGGAAGGCCTTACGCACGCCGCTGTTTTCCGGTAACAGGTAGTCGCGCAGGGAGCGGGTAATGGCGCTGGAGATACCACCGTACAACGATGCTTCGATCAAACGGTAGTATTTGCTACGGTCAGACGCACTGCGCAGACGGCGCGCCACAACGCCCAGATCGAACATCAGGGAGTGGTAATCCGTAATGGAGTTGAACTGCTTGAACTGCACGCCTTCGATGGTTTCGAGCTTATCTTTCAGCTCCTGCAGCGTCAGCACGCGCGCCTGACGCTCATTCAGGGTTTCCGTCAGCAGCGCTGTGGGCTGCATGGAGGTTGGCAGACCCTGGATGGCAAACGGTTTAATGTCCACTTTACGGTCACGGCCTGCGACCTGCTGCAGACGTACCCCCACCACCACACGCTGATGTCGGGAGTTAATGACGTCCAGTACCGAATAACAGACGCCTGCTTTGAGTTTGCCGTGCAGGCCTTTATCGCGAGAGCCGCTGGTCGCCCCCGCTTCGGTGGTGTTACGGAAATGGAGCAGCGTCAGATCGGGGATCAGTGCCGTAACAAACGCCGCCATGGTGGTGGATTTACCCGCACCGTTACCACCGGAGAGCGTCGTAACCAGCTCATCCAGATCGAACGTCCGGGCAAAGAAGCCGTTCCAGTTAATCAGCGTTAGTGAGCGAAATTTACCGCGTTCAATCATTACTCTTCCTCCCCGCTATCCGGCAGATTCTCTTCATGCTCATCATCGAGCTGCAAATGGTTTTCCACCGGCATCGCTTCACCGTCGCGGATCATGCGAAGCTGCGCTTCACGCGCATCGTCGCCCGCACGCACATCGGCGCCGAAGCGGAAGACAGATTCCGTGATGCGGAATTTGCTGCTGTCATGGCCCATAAACCAGACCATGCCCAGACGACGCAGACGGTTAAGGGAAGAGCGAACTTTTTCCTGCAATTTCTGGCGGTCAAGATCCGAGCCGGTGGAGCGGTTGTTCACCAGCTTAAGCAGCTTGCTCTCATCCGCCAGCGCCAGCAGCTCGTCGTAAAGCTCCTGCTGGGTGAAGATGCCTTCATTTGCCAGACGCTCCGGGCTGAGATAGAGGTAGCAAAGAATTTTGCCGACCATCATATCCAGCTCAGAGAGCACGGAACGCGGAATCAGGGTTGTGGAACGTGGACGCAGGTAGAAAAACCCTTCCGGTGCGCGGATAAGCTCCACGTTATAGCGGGCGTAAAACTCTTCCAGGTACTCCTGGAAGTCCATCAAAAAGGCGTGATTGTCCAGCTCGTCTAAGCCAATGTGACGACCGGCACGCAGTTGGCTGTCCAGCGCCGGAAACAACGGATTCGCCAGCGCCTGTGCCAGCTTAACTGGCATCACTTGTTCAATATTTGTCAATGACATGCGCCTGTACCTTGGCTCCGTAATCGTTAATCGGCTGCCACTTCGGCGGCAGCCCGGTGAAATCTGCTTGTGCGACGCCCAGACGCACGGCCTGGTCTACCACGATGCGGGCGATGTCGAAGTGGCGCGCGCGAGGATATTGCGCCAGATAGTCGCGCACCACGAGCCCAAGATCCAGCGGCACTTGTCTGGTTTTGTAGACAGCGAGCTGTTCTTCGATCATCGCCGCAAGTTGCTCACGAATTTCGTTGAACTCTTCATATTCCAGATCCGGTGGCAGTTCACCGGTCACTTCTTCATCGCGCAGAGCCATCTCTTCGTCGCGCATATCCAGCAGACGATCGGCGCTGGCGTAAGTCAGCGCCCATGGCGCATCGAAATAGGTCTGTACCGACTGGCGCAGACGCTGAGCAAAGACGCGGTTTTTATCCATATCGATCGCGGTACGGATAAATTTATGCACGTGACGGTCATAACCGATCCACAGGTCAATCGACTGCTGACCCCAGCTGATAATACGATCGAGTTTGCTCTGCAGATCGAACACCAGACGGTCAATAAAATGCAGATCGTCATGGGCCATGGTCGCATCCTGGATGCGCAGCAGGTTCGCCTGAAGCTTATCCCCTGCCGCTTCCAGCGTATCCTGCAGTTCACGCAGCGTACCCGAGGTTTCCGACAGCAACATTTCACAGCTGGAGATGGCCGCACGCCAGTCTTTATTCAGCAACTGTGCGATATCGTCTTTTACCTGTTGCTGCTGTTCATCCATCAGACGCTGGGTCAGATCGATGCTGTCGAAAATCTCTGCCACCGAATATTTCAGCGGCGCATAGACGTTACGGTGCCAGTGGAATTCGTCACCGTTTTCATCCGCTGCATCGGCGGCGCGCTTAAGTTCACCCGCCACAATCGAGAGCTGCATGGAAAGACGCAGCGTGGAAAATTCACGCTGGCGGATGTAGTAATCGGTGATGCCGATACCCAGTGGCGTCAGACGATAGATGGCGTTTCCTTCCGCCTGCTCGCTGGTAAAGCGGTTCAGCAGACGTTGACGCACCATATCGTTGATTGCGTTGTTGGCACGCACGCTAATGGTTTCGCTGGTTTGCTCAAACGCATCACTGACATGGCGGAACGCATCCACCAGTTCACCCTCGCTCATTTCGCCATCCAGCCGTTCGCCGTTCAGCGTGGCAACCGCCAGCAGGAAAGAGAGTCTGTCTACCGGCAGCGAGATGGAGAAATCGTTTTTCCTGGCCCAGGCAACCAGTTCGGGGACTGTCTGGGAAAATTCACTCATAGGTTATCCTTGCATCTGCGGCTTGTGCGCGGTGACGTGAATATAGCGGCCAAGACTGACAAAAGGTTCCTGACGGCAATACCGCGTTTCTAATTCTGTTAAGGTGTCAAAACAGTCACGCTGTTTGTGTTTTTCACGCAGATAATCATGAAACACCCTGACGCCCGTTTTCCCGGTTATCTGCCAGCCAATCTCTTCCAGCCAGCCATACACCTGCTGTGGATCGCGCGGATAATCCGGGGAAAGCGTGCGTTTTTTCTTTTTTGGCATCCCGACCTGAACATAGTCGAAGTTACCCGCAACCATGTTGTGCATCAGGAAGCCGTTAGCATTGTAGAACATCAGTGACAGCGTACCGCCCGGGCGCAACATCGACCACAGGGTGCGTAACACGCTTTGCGGATCGGCAACCCACTCCAGCACTGCATGAAACAATATCAGATCAACCTGGGTTTCCAAATGCTGTGCGATGTCCTGAGCGGCGCATTGTATAAAATGCATGTTGTCGCTCACACCTTTCTCTTCTGCGGCACGCGTCGCACGCGCGATCATCTCAGCAGAAAGATCGCAAAGCGTTACGTGATGACCGCGCTGGGCCATTTTGATAGCCGTCTGCCCTTCACCGCCGCCAGCGTCCAGCACGCGCAACGTTTGCCCCTCAAACGAGGCCAGGATGTTGTCCAGATCCTGCCAGAGGATCGTCTGACGCAACTGCCCTTTCGTGGTGCCATAAATGTTGCGCGAAAACTTTTCCGCGATGTCATCAAAATTGCGATCCCGCATTGGGAGAGTTCCACTCGCTAACTGCAAAACCGCTATTTTGTCACACCCGCGCGGAGAATGAACCTCTCTGGTGTAATATCACGAGTAATCACCTGCTATATGGTTAAAAAAGGAACCAAAAAGGATGCTTTTTACCCTGAAGAAATACATTGGGGGGATGATGCTTCCCCTTCCACTGCTGCTTATCATCATTGCGCTGGGGCTGGCGCTGGTGTGGTTTAGTCGCTTTCAGAAAAGTGGCAAAACGCTTATTACCGTCGGCTGGCTGGTCATGCTGCTGCTGAGCCTACAGCCGGTTGCGGATAGCCTGTTACGTCCTGTCGAAAACAGGTACCCGACATGGCAGGGTCATCAGGAGGTAAAGTATATCGTGGTGCTGGGTGGGGGTTACACCTGGGATCCGAACTGGGCGCCCAGTTCAAACCTGATTAACAACAGCCTGCCTCGACTGAACGAAGGCATTCGCCTGTGGCTGGCGAATCCGGGATCGAAAATGATCTTTACCGGTGCGGCGGCAAAAACAAACCCGGTCAGCACGGCCGAAGCCGGAGCCAGAGTGGCTGAATCGCTGGGTGTACCGCGTTCCGCTATCATCACGCTGGACAGCCCAAAAGACACTGAAGAAGAAGCTGCCGCCGTGAAGCAGGCGATTGGCGATGCCCCGTTCCTGCTGGTTACGTCCGCCTCGCACCTGCCGCGGGCGATGATTTTCTTCGAAAGAGTTGGCCTGCATCCCCTCCCCGCGCCGGCTAACCAGATGGCCATCGACGCGCCGCTTAACCCGTGGGAACGGGCGATCCCGTCCCCGGTATGGCTGATGCACAGCGATCGTGTCGGTTACGAAACGCTTGGACGCCTCTGGCAATGGCTAAAAGGGGCGTCAGGCGAGCCAGGGCAGGAGTGATTTCGTGGCGAGATCGAAGTTGGCGCGATTAAAACGGCCAGTATTGACCAGTTGCGCCACTTCATCCCAGAGCAGATAGAGCCAGCGGCGCCAGAGAAACGCTTCTGCAACCGGCGCCCGCTGGAGATAATGCCAGAGTAACCCCTCTGCGGCCCCGCTGTCGCTGAGCCTGAACAACTCGTACTCGCGTGGTGCCCAGAGCATGATCCCCGGCCCTACCATTGCCAGAAGCTGGTCGCTGCGAGGGTCTTTCAGCATACTGCGCAGGGTAAAATTGCCGTGAACCAGCACGCAGTTGTCGTTAAAGCCGTCAAACAGCGCGGGCAAACACTCCCGGGTGCGGAACAAAATACGTTTGTCCTGCATGGTCAAACCGGTGTTATTAAACTGGTTAAGGGTGCCCCACAACACTTCGACCCGCTGGCGGTACCACAGTGGCCACAGGTTTTCCTGGGTGCTGTCTACCGGCCCGACGAGCCCACCGCTGTCTTGTCTGTGCCAGCCCAGCAGCGCCTCGACAATCTGATCTTTCAGCTGTTCCCAGCGTTCCGGTGAACGAGCAGGCGCTTCCACAGGCACGCCACGTAACCGCTCAATCAGCAGGACATCAGGGCCGGGGTGTTCTTCATGCGTCATCACGCCATACACCGTCGGCATGCGGACGGTCCCTTGTCGCGCAAGCATCGACATTTTCCAGGCCAGCTGCCTGGCAACGCCCGGCGAGGTAAAACTTCGGGCCATCAGCGGCATTGGGTTTCCCTGGCTGTCATATAACGACCAGAGTGCGGTATCTGCTTTTTCGTTCACACACTCAACCCTGCTTAACTTCTCACCCAGCAGATGGCTCAGTTCAGCACGCAGCTGTTCCATATGAGATTACCCCCATTAAGACTACTGCTTTTATAATGAGCGCGCGGACAGAAGATGTCACCCGACAGAGATCAATTATGGAAAAGAAAGGGAAAATAACCGGGAGAGAACATCCCCCCGTAAGGAGGGATGCGGGCGCTATTAACGCAATTCGGCGCGGACGCGCTCAAGATCTTCCGGGGTGTCAACACCCGTACCTGGCACTTCCTGCGCAACGGCAACGTGGATTTTTTCCCCGTACCAGAGCACGCGGAGCTGCTCCAGCATTTCGATATGCTCCAGCGGGCTGGGTGCCCAGGTGACATAACGACGAATAAAGCCAGCGCGGTAGCCGTAGATCCCCAGATGACGCAGGAATGAATCACCAATGGTCTCTTTTGAAACCGCAAAACGATCACGATCCCAGGGAATAGTGGCGCGAGAGAAGTAGAGCGCATAGCCCTCGGCATCCATCACCACTTTCACCGCGTTCGGATTAAACGCCTCTTCAGCGTGGAGCACAGGTACCGCGAGCGTAGCCATACCGACCTGGCGCTGCGCCAGGTTTTCCGCCACCTGGCGAATAATGACCGCCGGGATCATCGGCTCGTCGCCCTGTACGTTAACGATGACCGTATCATCACTAAAACCGCATTTCTCAACCACTTCTGCCAGCCGCTCTGTGCCGGACTGGTGATCGGCGCGGGTCATGCACACTTCTCCGCCAGCCGCCTCAACCGCACGGGCAACGTCCGGATGATCGGTTGCCACGATAACGCGCTCAGCACCGGACTCACGCGCACGTTCAAGGACATGCACAATCATCGGTTTGCCGTTGATATCCACCAGCGGTTTACCCGGCAGACGGGTTGATGCATAACGCGCAGGAATAATGACAACAAAACTCATGGTTTGCTCTCTTCTGCCACCAGGGAGCGGGCTTCGTTTTCCAGCAATACCGGAATACCGTCGCGCAGCGGGAATGCCAGACTGTCCAGCTTGCAAATCAGCTCTTGTTTGTCCTGGCTGTAATAAAGTTTGCCGTTGCACACCGGGCAGGCAATAATTTCAAGTAAACGGTGATCCATAGTTCCTCCGTATGGGTAATCGCTAAAGCTTAACACATTCCTTTTTCAGGGAGTGTCTGTTTCCCAGCCACGTCGACAGGTGCTAAACAACCCGTCAGGCACCCGACCCAGCGCCACGTCGTGGGCCCCCTGCCAGCATGCGAATTCGCTAATGGCGGAGGTTAATCCTTTTTCCAGCGCCGCGGTGGTCTTGATCCCCTCTTCAAGATAGAGCGCGATAATCTCCAGCGTGCCGGTTTTGCGGTGCATTTTGGCGTCCATTCGACCGACCAGTTGCCCTTTGTGCAGCAGAGGCAACACAAAGTAGCCGTACTGACGCTTTGGCGCGGGGGTGTAACACTCAAGCCGATAGCTGAAATTAAACAGCTGTTCGGCCCGTTTTCTGTCCCACACGACCGGATCGAAAGGCGATAACACCGCGCTGTGGGTTGCCTGAAGCTTACTGTCCAGAGCCTGGGGTAAGAGCGGGAGGAGATCCGAATGCAGCCACATGTCCCCGAGGGTTTCTACCGTGACGGGGATAACACGATGTTCACGCTGCCACATTTCCAGCAGCGGTTTCAGGGCCGGCTGGCGAAGGCGATAGTAATCCGCCAGCCACTGCTGCCGGAAAATGCCCAGACTGCGGGCGCTGTTCTCCAGCATGATAGCTTCCGCTGCCTCCTGGGTGAGTAAGTCACGCTCATCGTCCCAGTGGGGCATCACGCGGTGCGTCAGGTCATACACGCGCTGAAAATTACGCCGTTCAATCACCATGACTTTGCCGGACGTAAACAGTCCTTCAAGGTGGCGTTTGTGCGGCTTCCACTCCCACCAGCCGCTGGTCCCTTTTCTCGGATGCTCAAAATCGGCGGAACGTACAGGACCGTTTTGCTGAATATGCTCGATAAGCTGTACAATTTCAGTCGCGTGCTCCTGCATCCATTCCTGGCGGTATTTCCAGCCCATCTTTTCGGGGGCCAGCATGCGATGGCGAACCAGGGCAAAATCGCTGCGCGGCAGGAAACAGGCCTCGTGCGCCCAGTACTCCATTAAGTCCCCCTTACTGAGCGCGTCATCCAGCCACTGAGGCGGATAATTCCCCAGCCGACTAAACAGCACAAGGTAAGGGCTACGGGCCACGATATTAATGGTGTCAATTTGAAGGAGCGACATGCGCTGAACGGTAGAGAGAATATCGGCGGGCTGCGCGCGGCGGCGGGGCTTTTTGAGCAGCCCCTGTGCGGCAAGGTGCAAATGACGTGCGGCTGAAAGCGAGAGTTGCGGTAAAGACATGCGTTTTCCTGTCAGTCAAAGCGCCACCAGAACCGCGTAAGCCATTACTGCACTAACGCAATCAGTTCCTTGAGCAATTGTTCCGGTTGCTCACCGCTGAGTTCAGCGTCAACCGGCAGATACCACCAGTTATCCTTCGCAAAGGCACGGCATTTCACCGCATCTTTTTCAGTCATGATTAGCGTCTGCCCCGGCGCAGTCAGGGCCGCAACCTGATCTGGCACCAGCGCCTGATGATCGGCCAGCGGAACGCGTTTTTCAAGCCGGGCACCACACTGTTCCAGCGTCGCGAAGAAACGCGGAGGATGACCGATACCCGCCATGGCCACCAGCGCGGGTAACAACGAGACAGCACGGCGCTCTCCGGTCAACAGATTCACCGCCATTCCCGGCCTGAGATGCATAGGGATCTCACCCGGTTTGGCCTCTCCACCGTTAACAATCACCGCATCAACGGACCTGAGACGCGAAGCGCGTTCGCGCATTGGCCCGGCGGGTAGCCACCAGCCGTTACCGAACCGGCGAACCCCGTCAATGACCACAATCTCTTTATCACGCGCCAGCGCGTAATGCTGCAGACCATCGTCAGTAATAATAATGTCTACCGTGTGTTCGGCAAGAAGTGCCTGAACGGCATCACTGCGTACCGGGGAAACCGCAACAGGTGCACCTGTACGCTGGTATATCAATACTGGCTCATCACCCGCTTCAGCGGTCGTAGTTTCCGCCGTCAGCAACAGGGGATACTGCGCCGCTTTTCCGCCATACCCACGCGATACCACGCCTGGGCGTATACCGCGTTTTTGCAGTTGCTCCACCAGCCAGATCACCACCGGTGTTTTACCGTTGCCGCCAGCCGTCAGGTTACCCACCACGACAACCGGCACCGGCGCGCGCCATGCTTGCTTCAACCCCAGACGGTAAAGCAGACGAATGGCGCCGCTCACCAGGCCATAAAGCCAGGAAAGCGGCAGAAGCAGCAGCCACAGCGGTGATTCACCGGACCAGATGCGTGCAATCATTCGCCGAATTGCATCTTATGCAGTTGGGCGTAAACGCCGCGGTGCGCCAGCAAATCAGAGTGGCTTCCGCGTTCGACAATCACGCCATCTTCAACAACAACGATTTCGTCAGCCTGCTCGATAGTCGACAGACGGTGCGCAATCACCAGCGACGTACGGTTCTTTTGCAGCTCATCCAGCGCAGACTGAATGGCACGTTCAGATTCCGTATCCAGCGCAGAGGTTGCTTCATCCAGAATCAGAATCGGGCTATCACGCAACAGCGCACGAGCAATGGCGATACGCTGGCGCTGGCCACCGGAGAGCAGTACACCGTTCTCACCGATAATGGTATCCAGACCGTTATCCATCTTGTTGATAAAGTCCATCGCATAGGCCATACGAGCGGCCTTTTCAATCTCCGCACGGCTGTACTCTTCTGTACGCGCATAGGCAATGTTATTTGCCACCGTATCGTTGAAGAGATGCACATTCTGGGAGACCAGCGCCACCTGGTTACGCAGCGACTGCAGGGTATACTCCCGCAGGTCATGGCCATCCAGCAGGATTTCACCCTCGTCGATATCATAGAAACGGGTGATCAGGCTGGCGATGGTGGATTTACCTGAGCCAGAGCGGCCTACCAGCGCAACGGTTTTACCCGCGGGAATGGACAGGTTGATATTACGCAAAGCCGGCGTTTCGCGGCCAGGATAGGTGAAAGTCACATTGCGGAATTCAACATCGCCGTGGGCGCGTTCAATCTCGCGTTTACCTTCATCTTTCTCCTGTTCGGTATCCAGAATGCTGAACAGGGTCTGGCAGGCAGCCATCCCGCGCTGGAACTGAGCGTTGACGTTCGTCAGTGATTTCAGCGGACGCATCAGGGCAATCATCGATGAGAAGACCACGGTGATGGTACCTGCCGTCAGCGTCTCCATCACGCTCGGGAAGCTGGCCGCATACAGAACAAAGGCCAGCGCCAGAGAAGCGATCAACTGGATGATAGGGTCAGAAATTGAAGAGGCCGAAACCATTTTCATCCCCTGCAGACGCATTTTGTTGCTGACTTTATCAAAGCGTTTGGTTTCGACTTCCTGCCCGCCGAAAATCAACACCTCTTTATGCCCTTTCAGCATCTGCTCAGCGCTGGTCGTAACTTGGCCCATCGTGTTCTGCATATTCTTACTGATGTTGCGAAAACGCTTTGAAACGACGCGAATAGCAATAGAGACAACCGGTGCCAGCACGATAAGGATCAGTGACAGCTGCCAGCTGTAATAAAACATCATGATGAACAGACCGATAATCGATGCACCCTCACGCACCACGGTAATCAGCGCGTTGGACGACGATGATGCCACCTGCTCGGAGTCGTAGGTAATACGTGAGAGCAAGGTACCGGTAGACTGCTTATCAAAAAACGCTACTGGCATGCCCATCATGTGGCCAAACAGCCGACGGCGCATGGTCATAACGACTTTCCCGGAAACCCAGGAGATACAGTAGCTCGAAATGTAGCTGGTGATACCGCGTAAGATCATCAGTCCAATAACCACCAGTGGCATCCATATCAGCACTGAGCGATCTGTTTTACCAAAACCGTCATCCAGTAACGGTTTGAGAAGCGATAACATAAACGTATCGCTGGCTGCGTTGAGAACTAACGCTACACCCGCCACGATCAAGCCTGCTTTAAAAGGTGCAATCATCGGCCAGAGTCGGCGGAAGGTTTGCCACGTGGAGAGATCTTTGTCGTTATGCATTCAAAAAACCAGCATCTGTTGAAATAGCCGCATATTCTACCCGTTATCTACGGGCGCGCCAAACCACTGATGATACCAACGCGGTAAATATTCATCACGTACGCGCTGTATTTGCCATCGATGTTGCGAGAATGTCACCGATATTTGTCCAGAATGGGGGGTATCGTGCCAGATATAGCCCTCTTTTCGATAACGTCTGATAACTTTTGCCGACGGAAAATGCCATGCGTTATAGCGGGCCGCAGAATCGAGCGCGATCCTCCCCTCTACCCGCTGCACCAGTGGCAATGATGAAGACGTATTGCTGCCATGATGGGGTACCTGTATCACAGTGGACGTCAGATGACGCCAGTAATGGCTAAGCATAGTCTGTTCCGCTTGCGCTTCAATATCCCCCGTAAGCAACGCACTCTGCTCACCATCGTCGATTTTTACCACGCAGGAGCGATTGTTCCCCCTTTCGGAATAGCCCTCAGGTGGCCAGTGGACGGTGAAGGTTAACCCCTCCCACATCCATCTCTGCCCGCGAAAACAAGGCCGATGTTCCGCCCGGCCTAACGGGCTTCTTATCCATAACGTGGGCCATGTTTTTTGCAGCGTCGCCAGGCCGCCCGCATGGTCGAGATGCTCATGACTGAGGATGACGCCTTCTGGTTGCAAATGGTGCCAGCGTAGCCACGGAATGATTAACTGCCGGGCGCTATCACCACCCGGCCAGGCGAGCCCGGTATCATAAAGAAGGGCTTTACCGTGGCGTTCAACGACCATTGCCAGCCCCTGCCCCACATCCAGCATATGCAGTGTCCAGCCCTCACTTCTCACCGTTCGCCAGAGCGGAAATGCCAGTAAGACACTCCCTACCAGACAAACTGCAGGAACAGATTTCCAGGCATGAAAGCGCCAGCCGGTAATGGCAAGCCAGGGCAATAACGTCAGGTATTGCCACCGTTCATCTACATTCTGCCAGCCATCCGGCAGGCGCATCAGCATCCAGAACAACCCCCCAAGGGATTTATCGGCTGCAAACCAGAGGGCACTTTCCAGCGCCGTCAGCGGCAACAGATGAAGCAACATTCCGGACAGGATCAGCGGTACGCAGATAAAAGTGACCAGGGGGACGGCAAAGAGATTAGCCACCAGGGAAGAGAGGCTGAACCCATGAAAAATCAGCACCTGTAATGGCATGAGCAGAAGCAACATGCCGGTTTGCAGATAGAGCAGATTCAGCAAAGGCTGTAACCAGCGAACCCGGTGCCCGCGAGGAAGAGGCAGCCACTGAAACCAGAAAATCAGCGCGGCGACGGCAAAAGCTGAAAGGGCCAGACTTTGAGAAAGCACGGCTAAGGGATCGCTTATCAGGATTGCCGCGATACAGCAACACCACACCTGCCAGGGAGACCACTGACGGGCGCCAATGCGCAATGCCGCCAGCACGGCAAGTGCGATAACCGTTCGCAATGCGGGCGGTTGCAGCCCAGTAAGCCAGGCGTAGAAAGCGGCAAAGAGCAACCCGGCCAGGAGAGGAATCTGCCAGTGGATCCAGTGGCCCGGCATCAAGAACTGAAGCCCACGCGCAAGTAACCAGACGATGGATGCGGCCAGCGCAATATGCAGACCCGAAATTGCCATCAGGTGCAGCGTGCCGGTGTCGCGCATCAGATCTTTAATTTCCCGGGGCACCTCCAGACGTTCTCCCATCCCCAGCCCAAGCATAACCGCGCCCCAGTGAAAAGCAGAAAGCCGGTGTTGCAGTGACATCAGGTACTGAGCACGCAAGCTGCAGTTTTCATCGACGATTTTCGCCTGCGTAAAACGTCCGCTGAGCGTCTGGTGTCGGGCAAAGGCGCTTCGCTGGGGATCATATCCCCCGTCGTTTAGCTCGCCATGCACAGGCCGGAGCCTGAGCGTCATAGCCCAGCGCTGACCGGCACATACCTTTTGCGGCAGGTAATTGCCATACAGCGTCACGCCCGTGGATGCCCACCAGCGCTGACCATCGATACGCAGAATGTTGCCCTGATGCATTGTTGCACCATCAGTGGCCGTGATTTCTATCTCTGCCTGCACTGCTCCCGTCGTTAAATGTTGCATCGGCCAGACGCTTTCCTGCGCAGCAAGAAGACCCCAGACACAAAATAACACCATGATCCCCATATACTTCAGGACGTTGTGTCGCTGGGCGGCCAGCGCTATCCCACCGGCTATCATTACCCACACGGTATGACGTTCAGGCAGGACGGGTAACCAGAGTAACGGCATGATCGCCAGAATGGCGCAAAGACTTATCGCGGGAATGCCCATTACTACCTCCCTGTTTGAGGGTGACAGTATGGAAGCATGCAGGGTGAGTCGTCAGCCAGAAGAAACGCGGTTTACAGCGGGCGCTGAAGCATTTTTATCCGTTTGCAGAAAATAAAAGGAAAATTGCGCGGCATCTTCAGAATAAAAGCGACAGGCACAAAAAAAGCACCCGCAGGTGCTTTCTTTCGAACCCAGTTTAGCGCTGATGGCTAAACTCAGTTGCCGTAAATGTTGGCGCGATCGCGCAGTTCTTTACCCGGCTTAAAGTGTGGAACGTACTTACCTTCCAGTTCGACTTTATCGCCAGTTTTCGGGTTACGCCCGGTACGTGGAGCACGATAGTGCAGAGAAAAACTACCGAAACCGCGGATTTCAATGCGCTCGCCCTGGGCAAGAGTGGAGGCCATATGCTCCAGCATCTCTTTTACGGCATCCTCCACTGCTTTCGCAGGGATATGCGGTTGCTGACTGGCAAGTCTTTCAATCAATTCTGACTTGGTCATGATTCCTCCGGTTCCTTTCAAACCAATTAGCTGAACAGCTCATTAAACAAGGGCGGCCGTAGCCGCCCTTTGTTATTGATTACAGGACGAATCCTCTAATCTGTCAAGTTTGCTCCTCATCCTTCTCGCTGTAAATGCGTTACAGCTCAAAATGATGCGGACAACCTGATATTACTCGCCTTTAGCTGCTTTGAAAGCTTCAGCCATTGCGTTGTTAGAGAAGTTTGCATCTTCCTGTTTGTTAACAGTGGCGATTGCATCTTTCTCATCAGCTTCGTCTTTAGCACGAACAGACAGGCTGATTGCACGGTTCTTACGGTCAACACCGGTGAACTTAGCTTCAACGTCGTCACCAACGTTCAGAACCAGAGTGGCATCTTCAACGCGGTCACGTGAAGCTTCAGAAGCGCGCAGGTAACCTTCAACGCCGTCAGCCAGTTCTACGGTTGCGCCTTTAGCGTCAACTGCAGTGACTTTACCGTTTACGATTGCGCCTTTCTTGTTCAGTGCAACCCAGTTGTTGAACGGATCTTCTGCGAGCTGTTTAACGCCCAGGGAGATACGTTCACGCTCTGCGTCAACCTGCAGAACAACTGCAGCGATTTCGTCGCCTTTTTTGTATTCACGAACTGCTTCTTCGCCTGCAACGTTCCAGGAGATGTCAGACAGGTGAACCAGGCCATCGATGCCGCCGTCCAGGCCGATGAAGATACCGAAGTCAGTGATAGACTTGATTTTACCTTCAACACGGTCACCCTTGTTGTGGGTTTCCGCGAACTGCTGCCATGGGTTGTTTTTGCACTGTTTCAGGCCCAGGGAGATACGACGACGTTCTTCGTCGATATCCAGAACCATAACTTCCACTACATCACCAACGTTAACAACTTTGGATGGGTGGATGTTTTTGTTGGTCCAGTCCATTTCGGAAACGTGCACCAGGCCTTCAACGCCTTCTTCGATTTCAACGAAGCAGCCGTAGTCAGTCAGGTTGGTAACGCGACCAGTCAGTTTAGTACCTTCTGGGTAACGCTTAGCGATAGCTACCCATGGATCTTCGCCCAGCTGTTTCAGGCCGAGGGATACACGAGTACGCTCGCGGTCGAACTTCAGCACTTTAACAGTGATTTCGTCGCCCACGTTCACGATTTCGCTTGGGTGCTTAACGCGTTTCCAAGCCATGTCGGTGATGTGCAGCAGGCCATCAACGCCGCCCAGGTCAACGAATGCGCCGTAGTCAGTGAGGTTCTTAACGATACCTTTGACTTCCATGCCTTCCTGCAGGTTTTCCAGCAGCTGATCGCGTTCTGCGCTGTTTTCGGATTCGATAACGGCACGACGGGATACAACAACGTTGTTACGCTTCTGGTCCAGCTTGATTACTTTGAACTCAAGCTCTTTGCCTTCGAGGTGCAGGGTGTCACGGACTGGACGAACGTCTACCAGAGAACCTGGCAGGAACGCACGAATACCATTCAGCTCAACAGTGAAGCCACCTTTAACTTTGCCGTTGATAACACCGACCACAGTTTCAGCTTCTTCGTAAGCTTTTTCCAGCGTGATCCAAGCTTCGTGACGTTTAGCTTTTTCACGGGAAAGCAGGGTTTCGCCGAAGCCGTCTTCTACTGCATCCAGAGCAACGTCAACTTCGTCACCAACCTGGATTTCCAGCTCGCCCTGGGCGTTTTTGAACTGCTCTGCCGGAATGGCGGACTCAGATTTCAGACCGGCGTCAACCAGTACTACGTCTTTGTCGATAGCAACAACAACACCACGAACGATGGAACCCGGACGGGTTTCGATTGTTTTTAAGGATTCTTCAAATAGTTGAGCAAAAGATTCAGTCATGTTTAATCTTCAGGTTAATATAACGTCCACCTGGCTCCGTGCCGGATGGGGTTGTTTCACATACCCGCCGTCAATCCATTGCAGCGGGGGTACTGCTAAATCGGTCGCAATTACGCGAGTGCCAGTTTTTGGCGCGCATATTGTAGCGCTTTTTCAATCACTTGCTCAATAGTTAAACTGGTTGAATCCAGAACTAATGCATCTTCTGCAGGAACAAGTGGGGCGACGGCGCGGTTACGATCGCGGTCATCGCGCTCTTTTATCTCGGACAAAAGGCGATCAAAGTTAACACTAAACCCCTTTTCCTGCAACTGAAGCATGCGGCGTTGAGCCCGTTCTTCCGAGGAGGCGTCGAGGAAAATTTTCACTGGCGCATCAGGGAAGACAACGGTTCCCATGTCACGCCCGTCAGCGATCAGGCCAGGCAGTTCACGGAAGGCGCGTTGACGGCGCAGCAGTGCTTCACGCACGCGCGGGAAAGCGGCAACCTGTGAAGCGGCATTCGCCACGTCCTGAGTACGAATTTCACCGCTGACATCTTCACCTTCGAGAATCACTTCCAGATTTCCGTTGGTTGAGATAAAGCGAACATCAAGATGGGTAGCCAGCGGAACCAGCGCGTCTTCGGAGGCCACATCAACATGGTGATGCAGCGCCGCAAGCGCTAACACGCGGTAAATAGCACCAGAGTCCAGCAGATGCCATTGCAATGCTTCCGCCATTGCCTTGCACAAGGTGCCCTTTCCTGCACCGCTTGGGCCATCAATGGTTATGACCGGGGCAATTGCCGTCATCTTTATCTCCTTAAACAGGCATACCGTTAACGTAAACGCCGCGCATTATACGCGCCAATGCCCACAATCGTTAACGTTGTGTGCAAAAACGCGAATTACAGGTATTTAGATGAAGAATTATTGCGCAATGATACTTCTACATCGTTCGCGTTGCTTGCAGGCGGCAGGCGCACATCTTCAGAAGTGTAGATCATCACGTCAATGAGTGGGAACGGTGTAAGCGCGCCAGCACAGAGGCTGGCGCGAAGGCAAATCAGGCAGGGGTACTGATACGCGCCAATTGCTCGAAGTAGTCCGGGAAGGTTTTCGCCGTACATTTCGGGTCGAGAATGGTCACCGGCGTATCGGAGAGCGCCACCAGCGAGAAGCACATTGCCATGCGGTGATCGTTATAGGTGCCGATTTCCGCAAATTGCAGTTTTGCCGGAGGCGTGACGCGGATGTAGTCTTCGCCCTCCTCCACTTCGGCGCCCACTTTACGCAGTTCGGTCGCCATCGCGAACAGACGGTCAGTCTCTTTTACGCGCCAGTTGTAAATGTTACGCAGCGTCGTGGTGCCTTTTGCGAAGAGCGCCGCCGTGGCAATGGTCATCGCCGCATCCGGGATATGGTTCATGTCCATATCGATAGCGTTCAGCTCGCCATGGGTGCAGGAGATGAAATCATCACCCCAGGTAATCGTAGCGCCCATTTTTTCCAGCACGTCAGCAAAACGGATATCGCCCTGAACGCTGTTACGGCCAATGCCGGTCACTTTCACCGTACCGCCCTTAATCGCCCCTGCCGCCAGGAAATAGGAGGCAGACGAAGCATCACCTTCCACAAGGTAATGACCCGGAGACTGGTACTGCTGCGCACCGCGAACCACGAATTGCTGATAAGCGCGGTTTTCCACCTCAACCCCGAAGGTTTTCATCAGGTGCAGCGTAATATCAATGTACGGTTTAGAGACCAGGTCGCCTTTGATGGTGATGACCGTATCCTGTGGTGCCAGCGGCGCAGTCATCAGCAGAGCCGTCAGGAACTGGCTGGAGACGCTGCCATCCACGTCGACGTTACCGCCATTGAAACCACCGCGCAGACGCAGAGGCGGGTAATTTTCCTGCTCCAGATACTCAATCTGCGCGCCGCCCTGACGAAGGGCATCCACCAGATGGCCAATGGGACGCTCTTTCATGCGTGGCTCACCGGTCAGCACAATATTGTTGCTGCCCAGGCACAGGGCCGCCGCCAGCGGGCGCATTGCCGTCCCCGCATTACCCAGAAACAGTTCACGCTCTTCAGCCGAGCGTAACGCGCCGCCGTTGCCGGTCACTTCACAGCGGGTGCGGTCGTCAGACAGCGTGTAATGAACTCCCAACGCTTTCAGCGCATTGAGCATATGGCGCACGTCATCGCTGTCCAGCAGGTTTGTGAGGACGGTGGTGCCGTTTGCCAGAGCTGCCAGCAGCAGAGCGCGGTTCGAGACACTTTTTGAACCAGGCAGATTAATGGTGCCATCTACCCGCGCGATAGGTTGTAACGTCAGGGATTCCATGAAACTTAACTCTCAACTCAACATAATAAAAACCCCGCAGCAGGGCTACGGGGGTGAAAAACAGCGTAATTAACCGTGGCGACGTTCGAAGTCGATCATGAAATCGGTCAGGGTTTTAACCCCTTCCAGCGGCATCGCGTTATAGATAGAGGCACGCATACCGCCTACAACACGGTGGCCTTTCAGCGCATGCAGGCCTGCAGCGAAGGACGCTTCAAGGAAGACTTTATCCAGGTTGCTATCCGCCAGCTGGAACGGCACATTCATACGAGAACGGTTAGCTTTCGCGACATCGTTACGGTAGAAATCGCTCTTATCGATCACGCCATACAGCAGGTCGGCTTTCTGCTGATTGATTTTGTCCATCTGCGCCACGCCGCCGTTTTGCTTGAGCCATTTAAAGACCAGGCCAGAGAGGTACCAGGCAAACGTAGGGGGGGTGTTGAACATGGAGTCGTTATCGTTGAGGACCGTATAATCCAGAATAGACGGGCAAGACTGATGGGCTTTACCCAGCAAATCTTCGCGCACGATGACAATAGTCAAACCCGCCGGGCCGATATTTTTCTGCGCACCCGCATAGATAACACCGTAGCGGCTGACGTCAATTGGCGCGGACAAAATGGTAGAGGAGAAATCGGCTGCAACCACCACGTCTTTACCGAAGTTCGGGGTCTCGTCGATGGCAATCCCGTCGATGGTTTCATTTGGGCAATAGTGCAGGTACGCAGCGTTATCAGAGAGCTGCCATTCGCTCATCGGCTTCACGGCACGCAGGCCATCAACGGTAATTTTGGCGTCGATAACATTTGGCGAGCAGTACTTTTTGGCTTCTTTAACCGCACTTGCCGCCCAGTAACCCGCATCAACGTAGTCTGCCGTGGTTTTGTCGCCGAGGATATTCAGCGGGACGCCAGCAAACTGACCGCGGCCACCGCCGTGGCAGAACAAAACTTTGTAGTTTGAGGGAATGTTCAGCAGATCGCGAAAATCCTTTTCTGCCTCTTCCGCCACCTGAATAAACTCTTTACCACGGTGGCTGATTTCCATCACCGACGTACCCAGACCGTTCCAGTCACAAAGTTCCTGTTGAGCCTGTTTAAGCACGTCTGCCGGCAACATCGCCGGACCTGAACTGAAATTAAAGACTTGAGCCATTTCCCCTCACCACGCTAAAAGCAATAAGTTATAACTGTGGATATCGGTTTTATCATTCAGTGACACGCGCCGCAATGTCTAAAACTTATGACCGGTGAAATGTGTCCCGCGTCACACAATACAATCTGCCATCTCACTGCGGCAAAACCGACAATATGGCTGTCAGGTAAGGCGTTTGGCCCGGCTAACCTTCGTCCATTCCGGATTTGTACAGCGGGGACATAATTGATGATCGCCCGGTTGCATCGCCACAACATGGCTACATCTTATACAGGCATATTCGCCTGACTCAGGCACGGTCGTGAAACGCTCAATAAGCATATCCGGCAGAATACAGAGCCCCGGCTTCACCTCGTCGTCAGCATAGTAATAGACGCTGATTTGCCCGTTCGTTTCCATGATTGCCAGCCGCACCTGCCCGAGTTGTTCAACGCTATTCAGACGCAGTTCCATAAAAAACTCGAACTCGGTCATGTTGGCACTCTGTACATTTTCCCAGGCCAGCCGCCCGTTCTCGACGATAACCACCGGCTTCCCTTCGAGAAGATCTTCCAGCTTTTCACTTTTCGACATCAGCCACATGACAAGCCGGTAAAGTAGCGCCAGTGAGACAAAAACGATAAAGACCGGCACCATCGGCACATCGTCGTAAAAGGCGACATCCCCCGCCGCTGAACCCAGCGTCAGAATAATCAGCACCTCAAAGAGGGACATCTGCCGGACGCCACGCCGCCCGGTGATTTTGAGAAACAGAAAGACCAATACAAAGGTATACAGGCTGCGCAGGGCCACTTCGCCCAAAAATTCGGGAGGAACTTTATCAAACGCCATCCGCTGGAGATCAAATGCTTTCATTTTTCTATGCCTTAACAGTAAGTTACTGTCTGTAAGCATAGTCGAGTCTTTTATTTTCGCCGAAGATAGCACCTGTCACGCAAAACCCGTATCATTGCGCGCTTTACGTACGATAAAAGTGAACGCCATGACTCAAACGTTTATCCCCGGCAAAGACGCCGCTCTGGAAGATTCCATCGCTCGCTTCCAGCAGAAACTGACCGACCTGGGCTTTAATATCGAAGAAGCCTCCTGGCTCAACCCAGTGCCTCATGTCTGGTCCGTGCATATTCGCGATAAAGAGTGTGCCCTGTGCTTTACCAATGGTAAAGGCGCGACAAAAAAAGCGGCACTGGCCTCTGCGCTGGGTGAGTATTTTGAACGTCTGTCGACCAACTATTTCTTCGCCGATTTCTGGCTGGGTGAAACCATCGCCAACGGCCCGTTCGTGCACTATCCGAACGAAAAATGGTTCCCGCTGCCTGAAGACGACGCGCTGCCGGAAGGCATTCTCGACGCGCGTCTGCGTGCGTTCTACGATCCGGAAAACGAACTGACCGCCAGCATGCTGATCGATCTGCAGTCCGGCAATGAGGATCGTGGTATCTGCGCCCTGCCGTTCACGCGTCAGTCTGATGAGCAGACCGTCTATATCCCGATGAACATCGTTGGCAACCTGTATGTGTCCAACGGTATGTCTGCCGGTAATACCCGTAATGAAGCGCGCGTACAGGGGCTGTCTGAAGTCTTCGAACGCCACATTAAAAACCGCATCATTGCCGAATCCATCAGCCTGCCTGAAATTCCGGCTGACGTGCTGGCGCGCTACCCGGGCGTGGTGGAATCCATCGCCAGGCTGGAAGCGGAAGGTTTCCCAATCTTTGCCTATGACGGCTCACTGGGCGGTAAATACCCGGTTATCTGTGTGGTGCTGTTTAATCCTGAAAACGGAACCTGCTTCGCCTCCTTCGGCGCGCACCCTGACTTTGGCGTAGCGCTGGAGCGTACCGTCACCGAGTTACTGCAGGGCCGTGGCCTGAAAGATCTGGACGTGTTTACACCACCGACCTTTGACGATGAAGAAGTGGCCGAGCACACCAACCTTGAAACCCACTTCATCGACTCCAGCGGTTTGATCTCCTGGGATCTGTTTAAGCAGGACGCGGACTATCCGTTTGTCGACTGGAGCTTTGCAGGTACCACCGAAGAAGAGTTCGCCACGCTGATGGCTATCTTTAAGGCGGAAGATAAAGAAGTCTACATCGCTGACTACGAACACCTTGGCGTGTACGCCTGCCGCATTCTGGTGCCGGGCATGTCCGACATCTATCCGGCAGAAGATCTGTGGCTGGCGAACAACAGCATGGGCGCGCACCTGCGTGAAACCCTGCTGGCCTTGCCGGGCAGCGAATGGGAAAAAGAAGATTACCTGAACCTGATCGCGCAACTGGACGAGGAAGGCCATGATGACTTCACCCGCGTACGCGAGCTGCTGGGCCTGGCGACCGGTAAAGATAACGGCTGGTATACCCTGCGTATTGGTGAGCTGAAAGCAATGCTGGCACTGGCTGGCGGCGATCTGGATCAGGCTCTGGCCTGGACCGAGTGGACTATGGAGTTTAACCAGTCTGTCTTCTCTGCCGAGCGCACTAACTACTATCGCTGCCTGCAAACCCTGCTGCTTCTCGCGCAGGAAGAAGATCGTCAGCCGCTGCAATACCTGAATGCGTTTGTTCGCATGTACGGTGCTGACGCCGTTGAAGCCGCCAGCGCAGCACTGAGCGGTGAAGCGCCGTTCTATGGTCTTCAGGCTGTGGATAGCGACCTGAAAGCCTTCCCGGCACATCAGTCTCTGCTGAAAGCGTATGAAAAATTGCAGAAGGCGAAATCCGCTTACTGGTCAAAATAAGCGCATATAACATTATCAGCTGTAGGCGTATTCAATCGTCTGGGCTATATTACGGGGCAATTTCATTGCCCCGTTTTTTATTTTTTTCGGCAATGACTGTTGATTGTAATAATAAAGTTAAATATGGGTAAATATAATAATATTTACCTGGGCTTTACTGTTACTTTTTATGGTAATTACTCCATATTAATTAACTGTTGCAGAGGTGGCCGAAAGAAATAATTCAACTCTTTTCATAACTTTTAAAATTTATTTTTATACGGATAATCAAATACTTACTCCGCTTTTGCTGTAAATCCATACACATTGCGGGCCTATAAGCCAGGCGAGATATGATCTATATCAATTTCTCTTCTATAATGCTTTGTTAGTATCTCGTCGCCGACTTAATAAAGAGAGAGTTAGTGTGAAAGCTGACAACCCTTTTGATCTTTTACTCCCAGCTGCTATGGCCAAAGTTGCCGAAGAAGCGGGTGTCTATAAAGCAACGAAACACCCGATGAAGACGTTCTATCTGGCGATCACGGCTGGTGTGTTCATCTCTATCGCGTTTGTCTTCTACATCACTGCCACCACCGGTACTGCCGCGATGCCTTTCGGCATGGCGAAACTGATTGGCGGTATTTGCTTCTCACTGGGACTGATTCTTTGCGTCATCTGCGGCGCCGACCTCTTCACTTCTACAGTGTTGATTGTCGTGGCAAAAGCCAGCGGAAGAATTACCTGGGGTCAACTGGCGCGCAACTGGCTTAATGTCTATGTTGGCAACCTGATTGGCTGTCTGCTCTTTGTTCTGTTGATGTGGCTCTCTGGCGAGTATATGACCGCCAACGGTGGCTGGGGACTCAACGTCCTGCAGACCGCAGACCACAAAATGCACCACACATTTATCGAAGCCGTTGCTCTCGGCATCCTCGCTAACCTGATGGTATGCCTGGCTGTCTGGATGAGCTACTCGGGTCGTAGCCTGATGGATAAAGCCATGATTATGGTTCTGCCGGTTGCGATGTTTGTTGCCAGCGGCTTCGAGCACAGTATTGCGAACATGTTTATGATCCCAATGGGAATTGTAATCCGCAACTTTGCAAGCCCGGAGTTCTGGACTGCTGTTGGTTCAACCCCGGAAAGTTTCTCTCACCTGACTATTATGAATTTCATTACTGATAACCTGATCCCTGTCACTATCGGGAACATTATCGGTGGGGGTCTGTTAGTTGGGTTGACATACTGGGTCATTTACCTGCGTGGCGACGACCATCATTGATGGTTATCTCAGGCAGTAAATAAAAAATCCACTTAAGAAGGTAGGTGTTACATGTCCGAGCTTAATGAAAAGTTAGCCACAGCCTGGGAAGGTTTTGCGAAAGGTGACTGGCAGAATGAAGTAAACGTACGTGACTTCATTCAGAAAAACTATACCCCGTATGAAGGTGACGAATCCTTCCTGGCTGGTGCAACTGACGCGACCACCAAGCTGTGGGACAGCGTAATGGAAGGCGTAAAACTGGAAAACCGCACTCACGCGCCAGTTGATTTTGACACCTCCGTTGCTTCTACCATCACTTCTCACGATGCTGGCTACATTAACAAAGCCCTTGAGAAAATCGTTGGTCTGCAGACTGAAGCACCACTGAAACGTGCGATCATCCCGTTCGGTGGTATCAAAATGGTTGAAGGTTCCTGCAAAGCGTATAACCGCGAGCTGGACCCAATGCTGAAAAAAATCTTCACCGAATACCGCAAAACCCACAACCAGGGTGTATTCGATGTTTACACCAAAGACATTCTGAACTGCCGTAAATCTGGCGTTCTGACTGGTCTGCCAGATGCCTATGGCCGTGGCCGTATCATCGGTGACTACCGTCGCGTTGCGCTGTACGGTATCGACTTCCTGATGAAAGACAAATACGCGCAGTTTGTTTCCCTGCAGTCTGATCTGGAAAACGGTGTAAACCTGGAAGCGACTATCCGTCTGCGTGAAGAAATCGCTGAACAGCATCGCGCGCTGGGTCAGATCAAAGAAATGGCGGCTAAATATGGCTGCGATATCTCTGGTCCTGCAACCAACGCTCAGGAAGCTATCCAGTGGACCTACTTCGGCTACCTGGCCGCAGTTAAGTCTCAGAACGGTGCAGCAATGTCCTTCGGTCGTGTATCCACCTTCCTGGATGCTTACATCGAACGTGATATGAAAGCGGGCAAAATCACCGAGCAAGACGCTCAGGAAATGATTGACCACCTGGTCATGAAACTGCGTATGGTTCGCTTCCTGCGTACCCCTGAATACGATGAGCTGTTCTCTGGTGACCCAATCTGGGCAACGGAATCTATCGGTGGTATGGGTGTTGATGGCCGTACTCTGGTTACCAAAAACAGCTTCCGCTTCCTGAACACCCTGTACACCATGGGTCCTTCTCCGGAGCCGAACATCACCGTTCTGTGGTCTGAAAAACTGCCTCTGAACTTCAAGAAATTCGCCGCTAAAGTGTCCATCGACACCTCTTCTCTGCAGTACGAGAACGATGACCTGATGCGTCCGGACTTCAACAACGATGACTATGCTATCGCATGCTGCGTAAGCCCAATGGTTGTTGGTAAACAAATGCAGTTCTTCGGTGCGCGTGCAAACCTGGCGAAAACCATGCTGTACGCAATCAACGGCGGCGTTGATGAAAAACTGAAAATGCAGGTTGGTCCTAAGTCTGAACCAATCAAAGGCGACGTTCTGAACTTCGATGAAGTCATGGAGCGTATGGATCACTTCATGGACTGGCTGGCTAAACAGTACGTCACTGCCCTGAACGTTATCCACTACATGCACGACAAGTACAGCTACGAAGCCTCTCTGATGGCGCTGCATGACCGTGACGTTATCCGCACCATGGCGTGTGGTATCGCAGGTCTGTCCGTTGCGGCTGACTCCCTGTCTGCAATCAAATATGCGAAAGTTAAACCAATTCGTGACGAAGACGGTCTGGCTGTTGACTTCGAAATCGAAGGCGAATATCCGCAGTTTGGTAACAACGACTCTCGCGTTGATGACATGGCGGTTGACCTGGTTGAACGTTTCATGAAGAAAATTCAGAAACTGACCACTTACCGTAACGCTATCCCGACTCAGTCTGTTCTGACCATCACGTCTAACGTTGTGTATGGTAAGAAAACCGGTAACACTCCGGACGGTCGTCGCGCGGGTGCGCCATTCGGTCCTGGTGCTAACCCAATGCACGGTCGTGACCAGAAAGGTGCTGTTGCCTCTCTGACCTCCGTTGCTAAACTGCCGTTTGCTTACGCGAAAGATGGTATCTCTTACACCTTCTCTATCGTGCCAAATGCGCTGGGTAAAGACGACGAAGTACGTAAAACTAACCTCGCGGGTCTGATGGATGGTTACTTCCACCACGAAGCGTCCATTGAAGGTGGTCAGCACCTGAACGTGAACGTAATGAACCGTGAAATGCTGCTTGATGCGATGGAACACCCTGAGAAATATCCTCAGCTGACCATCCGTGTATCCGGCTACGCAGTACGTTTTAACTCCCTGACGAAAGAACAGCAGCAGGACGTTATCACCCGTACTTTCACTCAGTCCATGTAAGTGGAATTGACTGAAATCACGCGTTAAAAGGCGTACAATAAAGGCTCCACATACGTGGGGCCTTTTTAACACTCTCTCCATCACAGTCTCTTTTGTCCGCTATCTATACTCTATGGATAACAGCCAAAACAGACTTAAACACAGCCGGTTTTGAGCTGTGCATACACAGGCCCCGGACGGGCCGATGCTGGAGATATCACCGCAATGTCAATTATTGGTCGCATTCACTCCTTTGAATCCTGTGGCACTGTCGATGGCCCGGGTATCCGCTTTATCACCTTTTTCCAGGGCTGCCTGATGCGCTGCTTGTACTGCCATAACCGTGACACCTGGGATACGCACGGCGGCAAAGAAGTGACCGTCGAAGAACTGATGAAAGAGGTGGTGACCTATCGTCATTTTATGAACGCATCCGGCGGCGGCGTAACCGCTTCCGGCGGTGAAGCCATTCTGCAGGCCGAATTCGTGCGCGACTGGTTCCGCGCCTGTCGCAAAGAAGGCATTCATACCTGTCTCGATACAAACGGTTTTGTCCGCCGCTACGATCCGGTCATTGATGAACTGCTCGACGTCACCGACCTGGTGATGCTCGATCTCAAACAGATGAACGATGAGATCCACCAGAATCTGGTGGGTGTTTCCAACCACCGTACGCTGGAGTTCGCCAAATACATCTCCGGGAAAGGCATCAAAACCTGGATCCGCTATGTTGTTGTACCTGGCTGGTCAGATGATGACGATTCCGCGCATCGGCTGGGAGAATTTACCCGCGATATGGGCAACGTTGAGAAAATTGAGCTTCTGCCCTACCACGAACTGGGTAAACACAAGTGGGTCGCCATGGGCGAAGAATATAAACTCGATGGCGTTAAGCCGCCGAAGAAAGAGACGATGGAACGCGTGAAAGGTATTCTTGAACAGTACGGCCACAAGGTAATGTATTAAGAAAAGGCCCGGTGAGAACCGGGCCTTTTTTATATTATCTGAAGACGCCATTAATAATGGTGGTCACAACCGCAGTACTCAGCGCAATTAAGACCAGATCGTCACCGACGACACGCCATTCATAACCAGGATAGGAAGGAAGCTGGCCCAGCATAGAGGCCGGCACGGTTTTCTTCGCAATGCCCGGAGGGAGCGGTTTACCGCGTGCGAGGTTTTTCGCAATACCCGGAGGCAGTGACTCATAACCTGTTAAGCCGTAATTCAGTGCCAGGTGACGGGCATGATCGAAGCTCACACGGGCGTCGACATCGTCACTGACGCTTTTATTCGATTTACCTGGATTTTCCTGACCGTTATTTTGTTTATTACCGTGGGTACCGGAATTTCCGTTGCCATGACTACCGGAATTGCCGTGACTGCCGCCATTACCTTGTCCGCCACTGTTCCCGTGACCACTGCCATTCCCGTTACCCGGGTTAGCCATGACCGGAGCTGCAGCAAACGTTAAAGACAACACTACTGCCAGAGCGGTAGTGGTAAAACGACGAGTAGACATGATTGTTGCCTTTTAGTGATATAACTCACCTGAATTATCGCCTGGTGCAATAAACAAACAATACGTAAAAGTCTTATATGTGATGGGGACAAAAAAGCCAGTCATCGACTGGCTTTTTATTAATCAGGCATGCGCCACAGGCGTCGGGTGTTCTCCCACTTTGCGCAGCAGCATTAAGAGATAAATAAACGATACGCTGGCGATCATAATAAACAGCAAATTGTCGGAGTAATTCTGCATCAGCATCGCGGTAAAGGTCGGTCCCAGCAGGCTGCCGATGGTATAGCTCAGTAACAACGCCTGGTTCATTGCCACTAACTGGTGGTGTTCAACTTTCTCACAGGCCCAGGCCATCGCGACCGGATAGAGCGTAAAACCTGCGGCACCCAGAATAAACAGCGCAGGCGCCATCGCCGCATTGCTGAGCATGGCGAGACAGCCCATGATCACCACAAAAACCTGAACACGCAGCACCAGCAGGCGACCAAAGCGATCGGCCAGGCGTCCAATCGGCCACTGACCGACAATCCCCGCACTCACCATCACCGCCATCCAGAAACCGATCCCGGAATCGCTGACGCCCTGATGGTTCAGATAAAGCGGCATCAGGCCATACAGTGAACCAAGCACAATTCCGGAGATAATACAGCCGTTAACGCCAAGGCGCGCCTGACGCAGTCTCAGCATTGGCCAGACGTGGGTTGCTTCCTGGTGTTCGCTGTTCTGGTTCACAATGCGCGTAAAGAGCAGCGGCAGGATTGCTGCCAGCACCATTCCCGTCACCCACGGCAAAACGCTCATCAGGTCGGTTGGCAGTTTGCTCACCATCAGTTGACCAAGCACGGTACCGATGTAATAAACCATCATATAGGCTGCCAGCAGGCGTCCGCGGTTACGTGACGTGCCGCTGCACATCAGCGCGCTTTCAACCACCACCCAAATCATCGCGCAACCCACTCCGGCGATAAAGCGCCATACCATCCAGCTCCAGAAGCCGACCATCAGGCCCAGCCCGGCACATCCGACAGCGAAGAGCAGCGAGGCCAGATAATAGCTGCGGTTAAAACCAAAGCGTTTAATCAGGCTTCCTGTAACCAGCGTACCCAGCAGGTTGCCGGTAAAAAAGGACGAGCTGACCATACCCACCTGCCAGGTCGGTAAGTTTTCATGGGCGAGCCACAGCGGGACGAGCGTATTTAACACTGCGATCGCCAGGGTCAGCAGAAGCAGGCCACAGAGCAATAAAAGCACTGGCCGGGTATAGATGGTCATGGATTAAAAACCGTGAGGAAGTTCAGATTTCGTGCGCATCATGCCACTGGCAAAAACAAAGTCAATCCACTGATTTCACCGCCACGCACGATATGTTCCCTGTCGATTTAAAAAACTTATCCTGCTAATGCAACGCCTGCTATAGATATGAATTATGTATCTGTTTTTATTTATTAATGCCCGAAGTGAAAACAAAACGTCAGTCGAAAAATTTCATGATTAAAATAAAAAAAGCCGGGCGCTCCGTCCCGGCTTTATCTCACCCACGGCAACGCTAACTGGCGACGGCCATACCTACGGTCATATGCAAACCGTAGAACACACCGCGGCCGATCAGTTCACCTGCGAGGACCAACACAAAAGCCAGTGACAGGAGCGGCAGCGCGGGTTGATACCCCTTAAGCTGAGGCACAATCCAGCACACCAGTGCCGCCACCAGCAGTACCACGCGCCAGGCCATCAGCGAGCCGTATGCCGGCACCAGGGCAGACGCCTGCTGAACAGAGCTGTGAATGGTTGCCAGCTCCGCGCCCTGCATCAGGGTGACGACTGCGCTCACCACCAGCGCCAGCAGTGAAACGACAGGTAGCAAACGCATCGCCCAACCGTCAACACCCGCGACGCGCAGCAGCATGAAGCCAAGAAGCGGCCCACCAATAAACAGCGTCAGGAAGAAGCTCATCGGCGTCCAGATGCTGTACCAGGTCGGCACGGTGTCGATGGTGTTATAGACCCGCACCATCATCCACACAAACACCACGCCCAGCACCATCGTGACAATCAGCCACACGCTGCGCAGCCCTGCCGGCAATTTCTTCAGTGCTGCCAGCAGCCAACCCAGCCCACCCACAGCAAAGAAGATCGCCCCGCTGGCGATTTCATTACTGAGTGACGACGCGCCCACCCGGTTCAGGGAGTTGAACGCGCGCATTGGTGAGCCGAGGTGCAGCGTAGAGGCAATAAAGCCAATTCCCATCAGCACCCACAGGCCAAACATACTCAACACTAAACGTTGTTGTTGCTCAGCAGTGAGATTCCCTTTCAGCAGCGCCAGCGCGAGGACAATAAAACCGCCCGCCACACACTGCCCAAAGACCGTGAAGATCATCAGCGGCCATTCATGCCATCCACTTCCCATCTCACACCTCCTTCGGGTTTGCCAGGTAGCCGGTGGTATCCCCTGTCGGGCGGCTGTTGGCGTTAGGTTTAATCACGATGCTCGGCTTCGTGAAGTGCGCGGACGGCAGCGGTGCGACGGCTGCCAGCTGACCATGTTTTTTACGCAACTCGTCGATAGGACCGAAATCCAGCGCGCGCAGCGGGCAGGACTCCACGCAGATTGGCTTTTTGCCGTCTGCCACGCGGGTGTGGCAGCCGTCGCACTTGGTCATATGCCCTTTGGCGGCGTTGTACTGCGGGGCACCGTACGGACAGGCCATGTGGCAGTAGCGACAGCCGATGCAGACATCTTCATCCACCACCACAAACCCGTCGTCACGCTTGTGCATCGCCCCGCTCGGGCAGACCTTGGTACAGGCCGGGTCTTCGCAGTGGTTGCAGGCAATCGACAGGTAGTAGGCAAACACGTTCTGGTGCCAGACACCGTTGTCTTCCTGCCAGTCACCGCCCGCGTATTCATAAATACGGCGGAAGCTGACGTCCGGGGTTAAATCTTTGTAATCCTTGCAGGCGAGCTCGCAGGTTTTGCACCCGGTGCAGCGGCTGGAATCAATAAAAAATCCATACTGGGTTGTCATCGGTTACTCCTTACACCTTTTCAACCTGAACAAGGTTCGTGTGGGACGGGTTGCCCTTCGCCAGTGGCGACGGACGCTGCGTGGTCAGTACGTTAATACTGCCTGCCTGGTCGATGCGATTCGCATCCGGGCTATACCAGGCCCCTTCCCCCAGCGCGACAACGCCAGGCATCATGCGCGGAGTCACCTTGGCTTCAATGTGTACCTCACCGCGACCGTTAAAGATGCGCACGCGGTCGCCATTGCTGATCCCACGGGCTTTGGCATCCATCGGGTTAATCCACATCTCCTGACGGCAGGCAGCTTTCAGTACGTCGACGTTGCCATAGGTAGAGTGAACACGCGCTTTGTAGTGGAAGCCGGTCAACTGCAGCGGGAATTTCGCGGTCAGCGGATCGTTGTAGTTTTCAAAGCCCGGCGTGTAGATCGGCAGCGGATCGATAACATCCCCTTCCGGCAACTCCCAGGTAGAGGCAATTTTTGCCAGCTCTTCTGAATAAATTTCAATTTTGCCCGATGGCGTGGTCAGCGGATTGGCCTGCGGATCGTCACGGAAAGCTTTGTACGCCACGTGGTGGCCTTCCGGATCACGCTGTTTGTACATCCCCTGCTCACGGAAGGTATCGAAATCCGGGAGGTCAGGGATCGCTTTGCGGGAGAGTTCATGCAGATGGCGCATCCACCCTTCCTGCGTGCGCCCCTCGGTAAATTGCTGCTCAACGCCAAGACGTTTCGCCAGCTCAGAGGTCATCTCATAGATGGTTTTGCACTCAAAGCGAGGTTTAATGGCCTGATCGGTAAAGATAACGTAGGACATGTTGCCGCAGGAGGCATCCAGCGCGAAATCCATCTGCTCAGAGGCCGTGCAGTCCGGGAGAATAATATCGGCATATTTTGCCGAAGAAGTCATGTGGCAGTCGATCACCACAATCATCTCGCACTTCTTGTCATCCTGCAGGATTTCATGGGTGCGGTTAATTTCAGAATGCTGGTTGATGAGACAGTTGCCGGCGTAGTTCCAGATCATTTTGATCGGGACATCCAGCTTGTCCTTACCCCGCACGCCGTCACGCAGCGCAGTCATTTCCGGGCCGCGTTCAATGGCATCAGTCCACATAAACATGGAGATACTGGTCTGAACCGGGTTTTCCAGCGTCGGCATACGTTCAAACGGCACTTCATAGGAGCCTTCACGCGCACCCGTGTTACCGCCATGAATGCCCACGTTACCCGTCAGAATGGCGAGCATCGAAATGGCACGGGTGGCAATTTCACCGTTCGCATGACGCTGTGGACCCCAGCCCTGACTAATATAGGCCGGTTTAGCCGAGCCAATCTCGCGTGCCAGTTGAACAATACGGTCTACCGGAATTCCCGTGATGGTGGACGCCCATTCCGGCGTTTTGGCAATACCGTCGCTGCCCTGACCGAGAATATAGGCCTTATAGTGGCCATTAGCCGGCGCGCTGGCTGGCAATGTTTTCTCGTCATAACCGACGCAGTATTTATCGAGGAACGGCTGATCGACCAGATTTTCAGTGATCATCACCCACGCCAGCGCGGAGACCAGCGCAGCATCAGTGCCAGGACGAATCGGGATCCACTCATCTTCACGCCCTGCACCGGTGTCGGTATAGCGCGGGTCGATAATAATCATGCGGGCATTCGATTTGGCGCGCGCCTGTTCGAGGTAGTACGTTACCCCGCCACCGCTCATGCGCGTTTCACCCGGGTTGTTGCCGAACAGCACCACCAGCTTACTGTTTTCGATATCAGACGGGCTGTTACCGTCTGCCCAGCCACCGTAGGTGTAGTTCAGACCGGCGGCAATCTGCGCCGAAGAGTAGTCGCCATAATGGTTCAGATAACCGCCGCAGCAGTTCATCAGACGGGCCACCAGCGTTTTCCCCGGTGGCCAGGAGCGGGTCAGCGTGCCGCCGAGCGTCCCGGTGCCATAGTTCAGATAGATGGATTCGTTGCCGTAGTCTTTGATCAGACGCTGCATGTTCGTCGCGATGATGTCGTAGGCTTCATCCCAGCTAATGCGCTCGAACTTCCCTTCTCCACGCTTGCCAACGCGTTTCATCGGGTACTTCAGGCGGTCCGGGTTATAAACGCGACGACGCATTGAACGGCCGCGCAGGCAGGCGCGGACCTGATGTAACCCCTCGTAGTTATCGTCCCCGGTATTATCGGTTTCGACATATTTAATCTCACCATCCACCACATGCATACGCAGTGGACAACGGCTACCGCAGTTTACGGTACAGGCACTCCACACCACTTTTTCCGGGGTGGCCGGGGACAATGCATCCGCCGCCGACACCAGACGAGAAAAAGGGAGCGTAAAGGCGCTGCTGGCAACGGCCAGACCACCAATTGCCGTGGTTTTCATCAACCCACGGCGAGTGACCTCGGCAGCCATTAACGCTTCAGGCGCTTTGATTTTCATAGAGACTCACTTTGGTTGCTCACAAAGAAAAGAGAGGCGGCATATGCCGCTATATAGTTTTATATATAACGAATAACTTCGTTATTGGTTTTTTATGCTGACTTTCATTCGGAGGAGTATTACTACTTTGGAGGGAGGGGTTATTGCGTCGTATCAATTCTAAGGTATAAAAAAAGCGCCCTGAGGCGCTTTTTTGTTTCACGTCAAATCATTAACCGATGTACTGCTGGCCTTTCATGTATGGACGCAGCACTTCAGGGATCTCAATACGACCGTCCGCCTGCTGATAGTTTTCCAGCACGGCAACCAGTGTACGACCGACAGCCAGACCAGAACCGTTCAGGGTATGCACCAGACGGGTTTTCTTGTCAGACTTGCTGCGGCAACGTGCCTGCATACGACGCGCCTGGAAATCCCAGACGTTAGAGCAGGAGGAGATTTCACGGTAGGTATTCTGCGCAGGAACCCAGACTTCCAGGTCGAAGGTTTTGCAGGCACCAAAGCCCATATCACCGGTGCACAGCGCCATACGACGGTACGGCAGACCCAGCAGCTCCAGCACTTTCTCAGCGTGGCCGGTCATCTCTTCCAGCGCGTCCATCGACTCTTCCGGGCGGACAATCTGCACCATCTCTACTTTGTCGAACTGGTGCATACGGATCAGACCGCGGGTGTCGCGACCGTAAGAACCCGCTTCAGAACGGAAGCACGGAGAGTGTGCTGTCAGTTTGATTGGCAGGTCGTCTTCGTCGATGATCTCATCACGCACGAGGTTAGTCAGCGGCACTTCCGCAGTTGGGATCAGCGCGTAGTTGCTGCTGTCAGCTTCCTCGTCCAGCGGACGGGTGTGGAACAGATCGCCGGCAAATTTTGGCAGCTGGCCAGTACCGTACAGCGTATCGTGGTTAACCAGATACGGGACGTAGGTTTCACTGTAGCCATGCTGTTCGGTGTGCAGATCCAGCATAAACTGCGCCAGAGCGCGATGCAGATGAGCAATCTGGCCTTTCATCACAACGAAGCGAGAACCGGTCAGCTTAACTGCGGCCGCAAAGTCCAGGCCGGCATGCATTTCGCCCAGGGTCACATGATCGCGAACCTCGAAGTCGAACTCGCGAGGCGTACCCCAGCGTTTCACTTCAACGTTATCGTTTTCATCTTTACCGACAGGTACGCTATCGTCAGGAATGTTCGGGATCGCCAGCGCGATATCACGGATCTCGGCCTGAAGCACGTCCAGCTCCGCTTTCGCCTGATCCAGCTCTTCACCCAGTTTGTTCACTTCCAGGCGTAATGGCTCAATGTCTTCCCCGCGCGCTTTCGCCTGGCCGATGGATTTCGATCGAGAATTACGCTCTGCCTGCAGATTTTCAGTTTGTACCTGCAGAACTTTACGACGCTCTTCAAGAGCGCGCAGCTTATCTACATCCAGCTTAAAGCCCCGGCGTGCCAGTTTTTCAGCGACTGCGTCTGGCTCATTACGCAGCAGATTGGGATCGAGCATGCTTATCCTGTGCTTATCGAATTAAAATAGGAAAATGTGACCACAGCCTGCGGCCACAGGGATACATTGCCAACATTACCGCAACGATCGCACTAACGGTAGCGTTTTATAGGGCTATTTTGATCCTGTCCGGCGAGCCAGGCGAGCTTTTCGCCAATCTTGCCTTCAAGACCTCTGTTTGTGGGGTGATAATAGCGGGTTTGTGCCATCTCCTGCGGGAAATATTCCTCCCCGGCGGCGTAGGCATTGGGTTCGTCGTGGGCGTAGCGGTACTCCTGCCCATACCCCATCTCTTTCATCAGTTTGGTCGGCGCATTGCGCAGATGTACCGGCACGTCATAATCCGGGCGTTCACGAGCGTCGGACATGGCCGCTTTAAAGGCGGTATAGACAGCGTTACTTTTCGGTGCGCAGGCCAGATAAACAATCGCCTGAGCGATAGCACGCTCGCCTTCAGCAGGCCCGACGCGGGTAAAGCAGTCCCAGGCCGAAATAGCCACCTGCATGGCGCGCGGGTCGGCATTCCCGACATCCTCAGAGGCAATCGCCAGGCAGCGACGGGCCACATACAGCGGATCGCCACCGGCGGTGATAATGCGGGCATACCAGTAAAGCGCCGCATCGGGCGCGCTGCCGCGCACCGACTTATGCAGTGCCGAAATCAGATCGTAAAACCGATCGCCTTTATTGTCGAAACGCGCGCTGCGCTCCCCGGCGATTTCGGTGAGCAACGCCGGTTTCAGTACCCGTTTGCCGGACGCATCCACTTCGGCCATATCGGCCATCATTTCCAGCGTATTGAGTGCCCGGCGGGCGTCGCCGTTAACCAGCTCAGCGATCGCCCGGCGCGTGTCGTCAGGCAGAACGATATCCTGCCCGCCGTAGCCGCGCGCGTTATCGTTCATCGCCTGCGTGAGAACCTGTTCAATATCCTCCACGGTCAGGGATTTGAGCAGGTAAACACGTGCACGGGAAAGCAGTGCGGAATTGAGTTCAAACGACGGGTTTTCGGTGGTGGCACCGATGAAGAAAATGGTGCCGTCTTCAATGTGCGGCAGGAAAGCATCCTGCTGGCTTTTATTGAAACGGTGAACTTCGTCGACAAAGAGAATGGTACGTCGCCCGGCATTGCGGTTCTGCCGCGCACGTTCAATCGCCTCGCGGATCTCCTTCACGCCGGACGTGACCGCCGAGATGCGCTCGACATCCGCGTTAGCATAGCGGGCGATAACTTCCGCGAGCGTAGTTTTACCTGTACCGGGTGGGCCCCAGAGGATCATAGAGTGCAGATGCCCGGCCTCAATGGCACGCGGCAAGGGTTTCCCCGCAGCCAGCAGGTGTTGCTGGCCGATGTACTGCGCTAAATTTTCTGGCCGCATACGAGCGGCCAGAGGTTGAAACGCATTCTCAGAAAAATCGAGCGACAGATTGCTCACTCATGCCTCTTACTTGTTGCGCTGATCGTCCACCGTTACGCCCTGCGGCGGGGTAAAGGTGAATTTAGACGCGTCAACCGCGCCATTTTGCTGGGTCTTGAGCTGGTAGCTGCTACGCTGGTCGTCCTGCTCAACCGCACCAAACTGATTAATGGTTCCGTTGGTGCTCACGTTGATGGTGAACTGTTTCAGGTTGCCATTGCTGCCTTTCGGCGTCAGAACAAATTCATCACCATTCTGTTTGATATTGTACTGCTGCCAGTCGCTGGACTGGTTACGCGCAATCAGCATGAAAGGCGTATTGCTGGTCGCGTCTTTCAGCCAGGTCGCGGTAGCCTGCTCGACAAACGGGTTGTAGAACCACAGGGTCTTACCGTCAGAAACCAGGATGCTCTCATCCGGCTGAGTCATATGCCAGTTAAACAGATTCGGGCGTTTTACCCACAAATCCCCCTGACCTTCCTGCACCGCATTGCCACTGCCGTCAGTCACTTTTTGCGTGAAGCTGGCGTGGAAACTGCTCACTTTATCCAGTCGGCTTTTAAGGTCGCTGGCCGCATCAGCCCAGACGCTGCTGGCGACAAAACTGGTGAGTAATGCACAGGCGATTGCGATTTTTTTCATTGTTATTCCTTAAAATACGTCATCCCGATATGGGGTTCTGCCCTCTATTGTGTACCTGCCCGAAGGCAGGCGACAGAAGAAAATGCTTAATTTTGGCTGATTTACCCTTCTTTGCAATCACTGAAGGTTAATCAAACGGCGGCGGTGCCAGCACCTCACGGTTACCGTTGTGCCCCTGCTCGCTCACAATGCCCTGCGCTTCCATCTGCTCGATGATGCGCGCTGCGCGGTTGTAGCCGATGCGGAACTGACGCTGCACACCCGAGATAGAGGCTTTACGTTTTTCGGTGACGAAGTTAACCGCCTGGTCGAATAACGGATCCAGCTCCTCGCCGCCGTCCAGGCCACCACCGCCGCCTTCGCTTTCGCTGTCGGAGGTAATGCCATCAACATATTGCGGACGACCGCGCGCTTTCCAGTCCTGCACCACGGCGTGAACTTCCTGGTCGCGAACAAATGCGCCGTGAACACGCACCGGAGAGGTGGAGTTCGGGCCAGAGTAAAGCATGTCCCCCATACCCAGCAGCGACTCCGCGCCACCCTGGTCGAGAATAGTACGCGAGTCAATTTTGCTCGATACGGTAAACGCGATACGGGTTGGAATGTTCGCTTTGATCAGACCCGTAATAACGTCCACAGACGGACGCTGCGTCGCCAGAACCAGGTGGATGCCGGCCGCACGCGCTTTTTGCGCCAGACGTGCAATCAGCTCTTCCACTTTTTTACCGACGGTCATCATCAGGTCAGCGAATTCATCCACCAGCACGACGATGTAAGGCAGTTTTTCCAGCACCGGATGTTGGGCATCCATGCTGTCGCCCGGTTTCCAGTAAGGGTCCGGAATCGGACGGCCCATCCGTGCCGCTTCGGCGATTTTCTCGTTATAACCGGCAAGGTTACGCACGCCCAGCGCAGACATCAGCTTGTAGCGACGCTCCATCTCATTCACGCTCCAGCGCAGGGCATTGGCCGCGTCTTTCATGTCGGTAACCACTTCTGTCAGCAGATGCGGGATACCTTCATAGACCGACAGTTCCAGCATTTTCGGGTCGATCATGATGAAACGGACATCTTCCGGCTGCGCTTTATAGAGCATGCTGAGGATCATGGCGTTCACACCGACGGATTTACCGGAGCCGGTGGTACCTGCCACCAGCAGGTGAGGCATTTTTGCCAGATCGGCCACCACCGGCTCGCCCGCAATATCTTTACCCAGAACCACGCTCAGCGGTGACGGGTTATCGCGGAACTTCGCGTTATCCAGGACTTCGCGCAGGTAAACGGTCTGACGTTTCTTATTCGGCAGTTCAAGACCGACATAAGGTTTACCCGGAATAACCTCTACAACACGCACCGCCACGGTCGACAGAGACCGCGCCAGGTCACGGGAAAGGTTAGAAATACGCGCGGCTTTTACGCCTGGTGCCAGATTAAGTTCGAAGCGAGTGATCACCGGCCCTGGGGAGTAGTTGACCACATCAGCCTTGATACGGAAGTCCGCCAGACGCGCTTCCACCAGACGAGCCATCTGCTCAAGAGCAAAGGTATCGACCGGCTCGACTTCAGCCGGCGGTGGGGTTAACAGATCCAGCGACGGCAGAGGCGTGCTTGGACGCTGCAACGGACGGCTATCGCCGTTACGCATCAGCAGCGGGTGAATGAGACTCTCCTGCGGCTGTGCCTGAGGCTGCTGGAACTGCGGCGGCTGTGGTGGCTGCTGCGGTTGCGCGTAAGCCTGCGGCGCCGGTTGTTGCGGCTGTGCATACGCATGCGGTGCCGGTTGTTGCGGCTGTGCATACGCCTGCGGTGCCGGTTGCTGCGGCTGTGCATGCGCCTGCGGTGCCGGTTGTTGCGGCTGTGCATGCGCCTGCGGTGCCGGTTGTTGCGGCTGTGCATACGCCTGCGGCGCCGGTTGCTGCGGTTGTGCATACGCCTGCGGTGCCGGTTGTTGCGGCTGTGCATACGCTTGCGGCGCTGGCGCAGTCTGCGGACGCGTCGGTTCAGCGTCCGGCATCACGCTCGGCGTGAACAGCGGCTCGCTCGGGCCATCATCAACCAGATCTTTCATTGGCGAGAATTCAAAATCCGACAGCGAGAACGGATTCGCTCCGGCGGGCTGCTCTCCGGCATAACGCTGCTGCTGCGTGGCCGCGAACTGGCGCGCTAATTCCGCCTCAGCCGCGTCATCTTCGTCTTGCGGATGATGCACTTCATGCTGGTATTCTTCGCCATAGCGCTGATGCTGCTGCGCGGCGAACTGGCGCGCCAGTTCATCCTGATGCATTTCATCAACGTCATCTTCATACTCATTCTCGCGCGCTTTCTCCTCAGCCATACGCTGAGAAGGGAGCTTGATACCGTAGGAGGCCAGCTCACGCCGCGTTGGCACGCGAACACGGTTTGGGCGAGGTAACTGCGGGCCAATGCCCTCTTTCACCTGTGGACGTGGCGCACCGCCTGTGGCGAGGCTAAAGACCGGGGCTGCCGCAGCGGCTGCCGCTGTAGCCTGCTTCACGCTTTCAGCAACAGGTGCAATGGCAGGCGTTGGATCAACCGGAGGAACCGAAACAGAAGGTGCTTTGGTTACAGGCTCCTGCACCGGTTCAGGCACAGGCTGATACCAGGCCGCCAGCTGTTCACGCTCGCGGGCACGACGCTCTTCGACCTCTTCAAAATAGTACAATGGCGGACGAGACGGTTTCGCCTCTTCCACCACGTCAGGCTCCGGCTGAGGCGCTACGTATGGCTGTTCAGGTTCAACCGGCTCCGGCACGTACTCCTGATGAGGCTGTGCAGCAGGCTGCGCGTACTGCGGATATCCCTGAGGCTCATATGCCGGCTCCGGCTGATAAGGCTGCTGCCAGGCTTCCTGCTGGACAGGAATATAGCTCTCTGGCTCTGGCGCAATAACCGGCTCAGGCGTATGAACGCCAGGGGCGGTTTGCCACTCCACCTGAGGTTGCTGAATGGCGGATTCGGGTGGTGGAACCGGTGCTGAAGGCATCACCGCATCGGCTGGAGCGGCATACGCCTGTGAAGCCGTAGTGGCGGCGGCCGCTGCAGCGACCGGCTCGGTCACGGAGTGGCCATTTAACAGCGGGTCGTATTCATCAAACGCTCCCGGCGTGGCACGGTTGCCAGAGAAGAGCACATCGTTTGGATCGACAGCCGCACCGGCTGCACGATATTCAACCTGATCGTCTTCATCCATGCGTTTGCCGGAGAAGAGCGCCGCATCGGTTTTACGGCCTAGCGGGTTTGCAAATTTCTCGGCAACACGCTGACGACGCGCCAGCGCGCCTCGCATAATGCGGGCACGACGAGATTCGCGACGCTGAACGGGAGCATCGTCTTCCTCTTCGTACTCATCTTCATATTCATCTTCGTCAACCCACGTATCGTCGCGACGGGTACGGTTGCTGGCGAAGGTCAGGAGGGTAAGGATAAAGCTGCCAATCTTCTCGGCGATGCTCACCCACGACCAGCCGGTGAACAGCGTCAGTCCTGCCGCCCAGATACAGAGCAACGCAAGCGTGCCACCACTGCTGTGAAGCATGGGCTGTAGCGCAGAGCTCAACAGGCTGCCGATCACCCCGCCAGAGGCGAAATACCAGATATCATCGGCGTTGATAGCCGCCAGCCCACACGAGGTGAGGATCAGCGCCAGTGCGCCAATCAGGCGCAGCGACACCGCGAAATAGTCGATATAGTCATCGTTTTGACGATGGCGCCAGGCAAACCAGCATCCGCCAATGATAATGACGGGAAGGGTGTAGGCCATCACCCCGAAAATGAAGAAGAGCGTATCTGCAAGCCAGGCGCCGGGAACACCGCCTAAGTTATGGATAGGCTCATGCCAGGCGGTTTGTGACCAGCTGGGATCTGAGGGGTTGAAACTGAGTAGGGCTGCCATCAGCCAGACGGCAAAAAGGGCAATAACAATCAGCAAAGCCTCGAGGAGACGACGTCCGCTGCTTAGCTTCGATAATGTGACTTCTTTGTCTTCAGTGTATTCCTGGCTCAAGAAAGGCTCTCCAGGTATCAGGCATATCCTGCCTGTTTGCTAAAACGGACAACAGCGCCGGGTATCCCCGGCACTGTTGCTGTATGGATTAACAGGAGTGTAATCAAACTACACTGATTTTGCACCTGTTCCGTGTTAGCGCGTCTTAATAACCAGACGATTGCTCTGTTTGACTTCTTCCATCACCACATAGGTACGGGTGTCATTCACGCCCGGCAGACGCAGCAGGGTTTCACCCAGCAGCTTACGGTAGGCGGACATATCAGGCACACGGGTTTTCAACAGGTAGTCGAAATCACCGGATACCAGATGACACTCTTGAATTTCTTCAAGTTTTTGTACAGCGGCGTTAAATTGCTCAAACACATCCGGCGCACCACGATTCAGAGTAATCTCAACAAATACCAGAAGTGAGGCATCCAGATAATGCGGGTTCAACAGAGCCGTATAGCCCTGAATGAAACCCTGTCTTTCCAGTCGGCGCACACGCTCAAGGCACGGCGTCGGGGAAAGTCCCACACGTTTTGAAAGCTCGACGTTGGAAATACGCCCATCCTTTTGCAATTCATTAAGAATGTTACGATCGATACGGTCGAGATCTTTGCCAGGGCGCTTCTTGCTATCTACCATTATTATTGTCTCTCTGTATTCCTTCCCTACTCCTGCCTGGACCCTGTGCACATCACTGTTCAGAGCCTGTACCCGTTAGTCATCACATCGCCTGGTTATGTATTAGACGCGATGCGGATTCGGGTTCTGTTGGTAAGAAGACCGTTGCCCGAAGGCAGTCACCGATATCACGTATGGCGTCTGTCCACGCCATGCGTAGATTTCACTGACCCGGTAAAAATGGCATTTACGTGCATGCCTATGCGGCATGCGGTTAACGCGGTTTTTTTCTTCCTTGAATGTTTTCGCAAAAGCGCAGGGGATTGTCAAAGCAAAACATCGATTTTTAGTACAACATGCCGGATATTCATTACGGCAGGGTATTAATCCTCATTTTATTGCCGTACAAACGAGCGAATTTCGGCGCAAAGCGTGATGTTATAGCGCTTAATTCATCGTCGCTGGCTATTGCACATATCGATATCAAAATTGCTGCGCTCTTTTTTTACGGCAACAAATTCCCTACAATCCAGCCAAATGTCTGTCAACAACAATGGGGATCTCATGGGCACGGCCAAACACAGTAAGCTGCTAATTCTTGGTTCTGGACCTGCGGGATATACCGCGGCGGTCTATGCTGCACGCGCTAACCTGCAACCGGTTCTGATTACCGGCATGGAAAAAGGCGGTCAGCTGACCACCACCACGGAAGTGGAAAACTGGCCAGGCGACCCGAACGACCTGACCGGGCCGCTGCTGATGGAGCGTATGCACGAGCATGCGACGAAATTCGAAACCGAAATTCTGTTCGATCATATCAACAAGGTTGACCTGCAGAACCGTCCGTTCCGTCTGACGGGCGACAGTGGCGAGTACACCTGTGATGCGCTGATCATCGCGACCGGCGCTTCTGCCCGTTACCTCGGTCTGCCGTCTGAAGAAGCATTCAAAGGCCGTGGCGTCTCCGCCTGCGCAACCTGCGATGGTTTCTTCTATCGCAACCAGAAAGTGGCGGTTATCGGTGGCGGCAACACTGCCGTGGAAGAAGCCCTTTATCTGGCGAACATCGCCTCTGAAGTGCACCTGATCCACCGTCGTGACACCTTCCGCGCAGAGAAGATCCTGATCAAACGTCTGATGGATAAAGTGGCGAGTGGCAATATCGTGCTGCACACCAACCGTACCCTGGAAGAAGTCACGGGCGATCAGATGGGCGTTGCCGGTCTGCGTATTCGTGATACCCAGAACACCGATAACGTCGAAACGCTGGAAGTGGCGGGTCTGTTTGTGGCGATCGGTCACAGCCCGAACACCGCGATTTTCGAGGGGCAACTGGAGCTGGAAAACGGCTACATCAAAGTGCAGTCCGGTATTCACGGCAACGCGACCCAGACCAGCATTCCTGGCGTATTCGCTGCTGGCGATGTGATGGACCATATCTACCGTCAGGCGATCACCTCTGCTGGCACCGGCTGTATGGCCGCGCTGGACGCGGAACGCTACCTCGACGGGCTGGCGGAACAAGGTAAATAATCTTTACAAGTCAGTAACAAACGTAAATAAAGGCGGCGATAAGTCGCCTTTATTGTCTCTCCGTTGTAACATTGCGCTGCCCAACTTCTAATAACGTCACCTGCTAAGTACGCAATGGAAAAAACCCGTCAACAAGAGTTAACACGCTGGCTGAAACAGCAAAGCGTTCTTTCCCGCCGCTGGCTAACCATCTCCCGTTTTCTGGGGTTTGTCAGTGGTCTGTTGATTGTTGCCCAGGCATGGCTGCTGGCCCGCATTCTTAATCACATGATCATGGAGAACATTCCGCGCGAAGCGCTCCTGTTACCCTTTATCGTCCTGATCCTGATTTTTGTTCTTCGTGCCTGGGTGGTCTGGCTGCGTGAGCGCGTGGGTTTTCACGCCGGACAGCATATCCGCTATGAGATCCGCCGTCAGGTGCTTGACCGCCTTCAGGAGGCCGGTCCGGCGTGGATCCAGGGTAAACCCGCGGGAAGCTGGGCGACGCTGATCCTTGAGCAGATTGACGATATGCATGACTACTATGCGCGCTATCTGCCACAGATGGCGCTAGCCGTCTTCGTTCCGTTGCTGATTGTCATCGCCATTTTCCCGGTCAACTGGATGGCAGCGCTGATCCTGCTGGGCACAGCCCCGCTGATCCCGCTGTTTATGGCGCTGGTGGGCATGGGCGCCGCGGATGCTAACCGACGTAACTTTCTGGCTCTGGGTCGCTTAAGCGGCCATTTCCTTGACCGTCTGCGCGGCATGGAAACGTTGCGCATTTTTGGCCGCGGTGAAGCGGAAACTGAAAATATCCGCCTCGCATCGCAGGATTTCCGTCAGCGCACCATGGAAGTGTTACGTCTGGCGTTTCTCTCCTCCGGCGTACTCGAATTCTTTACCTCGCTGTCGATTGCGCTCGTGGCGGTCTACTTTGGCTTCTCATATCTCGGCGCGCTGGATTTTGGCCACTACGGCACGGCGGTGACCCTTTCAGCCGGTTTCCTTGCGCTGATACTGGCCCCCGAATTTTTCCAGCCGCTTCGCGATCTGGGCACCTTCTATCATGCAAAAGCGCAGGCCGTGGGCGCGGCTGACAGCCTGAAGACGTTTATGGAAACGCCACTGGCGCATCCGGAACGCGGTGACGTGACGCTGAACGCCAAAGAGCCGGTTACCCTTGAAGCGCGTGATTTCTCCATTCTGTCGCCTGAAGGCAACGTGCTGGCAGGCCCGCTTAACTTTACCCTTCCGGCCGGAAAACGTGTGGTACTCGTAGGCATCAGTGGTTCAGGGAAAAGCTCTCTGCTCAATGCGCTATCAGGTTTTATGGCCTACACCGGATCGCTGCGGATCAACCAAACTGAACTGCGCGATCTCGATCCGCTTGCCTGGCGTAAACAGCTTAGCTGGGTGGGACAAAACCCTCAGCTTCCTGCCGCCACGCTGCGAGACAATGTGCTGCTGGCTCGCCCGGACGCGCGTGACGATGAACTGCAATCCGTGCTCGACCGCGCCTGGGTCAGCGAGTTTCTGCCGCAGCTTCCGCAGGGTGTCGATACCGTTGTCGGTGACCAGTCTGCCGGCCTGTCAGTCGGTCAGGCCCAGCGTGTGGCGGTTGCCCGCGCGCTGCTTAACCCATGCCAGCTCATGCTGCTCGACGAGCCAGCAGCGAGCCTTGACGCACACAGTGAGCAACGCGTCATGGATGCCCTGAATGCGGCCTCGCGGCAGCAGACCACCCTGATGGTCACCCATCAGCTGGAAGGTATTGCTGACTGGGATCAGATCTGGGTCATGGAAAATGGTCATATTGTTGAGCAAGGCGATTACGCCTCTCTCGTTGCCGCGCAGGGCCCGTTTGCCACCCTGCTGGCAAACCGTCAGGAGGATATCTGATGCGTGCTCTGCTTCCCTATCTTGCGCTCTATAAACGCCATAAATGGATGCTGCTGCTGGGCATTGTGCTGGCGATTGTTACCCTGCTTGCCAGCATCGGTCTGCTTACGCTCTCCGGCTGGTTCTTGTCCGCTTCGGCCGTCGCGGGGTTCGCGGGTTTATACAGCTTTAACTATATGCTTCCGGCGGCAGGCGTTCGCGGCACCGCAATCACGCGTACTGCCGGACGTTATTTTGAGCGTCTGGTCAGCCACGACGCCACTTTCCGCGTGCTACAGCACCTGCGCATTTACACCTTCAGCAAACTGTTACCCCTCTCCCCTGCCGGGCTGGCGCGTTTTCGTCAGGGTGAGTTACTCAACCGTGTCGTAGCCGATGTCGACACGCTGGATCACCTTTACCTGCGCGTCATCTCGCCCATCGTGGGGGCGTTTGTGGTGATTGTGGTGGTCACGCTGGGGTTGTCGGTTCTGGACGTTCCCGTTGCGCTCACGCTGGGTGGCATCATGCTGCTGACGCTGATTATCCTGCCACCGCTGTTTTATCGTGCAGGTAAATCCACCGGAGAGAACCTGACGCGACTGCGCGGCGACTACCGACAGCAGCTGACATCCTGGCTGCAGGGACAGGCGGAACTGACCATTTTTGGTGCCAGCACGCGTTATCGCAGTCAAATGGAAAGCACTGAGCTGAACTGGCACGAAGCCCAGCGCCGCCAGTCGGAGCTGACGGCATTCTCCCAGGCGCTGATGATGTTAATCGGCGGCGTGGCGGTCATCGCCATGCTGTGGATGGCTTCAGGTGGCGTAGGCGGGAATACCCAGCCCGGCCCTCTGATTGCCCTCTTCGTTTTCTGCGCCCTGGCCGCGTTTGAAGCGCTGGCCCCGGTGACGGGCGCCTTCCAGCATCTCGGACAGGTCATCGCTTCTGCCCTGCGCATCACCCAGATTGCCGAGCAGGAGCCGGAGGTTACATTCAGCGGCGCTCAGACCGCCGTGCCGACGCAGGTTGCGCTGACCCTGGATAACGTCACCTTTGCCTATGAAAAACAGGCGCAGAACGCGCTGGAAGGGATCACGCTGTCTGTTAAAGCAGGCCAGCGGATTGCGCTCCTCGGTCGTACCGGTTGCGGTAAATCCACCCTTCTTCAGTTGCTGACCCGCGCCTGGGATCCGCAGCACGGTCAGATTCGGTTTAACGATACGCCGCTGACCGACTTCAGCGAACAGACGCTGCGCAAGACCGTGAGCGTGGTTCCGCAGCGCGTGCACCTCTTCAGCGCGACGCTGCGTGATAACCTGCTGCTCGCGGCACCTCAGGCCTCCGACGATGATCTGCGCGCCATGCTGGAGCAGGTTGGGCTGCAAAAACTGCTTGAGAACGATGGGCTGAACGGCTGGCTCGGGGAAGGCGGTCGTCAGCTCTCCGGCGGCGAGTTGCGCCGTCTGGCGATTGCACGCGCGTTGCTGCACGATGCGCCGCTGATGCTGCTTGATGAACCCACCGAAGGGCTGGACGCAACAACCGAGAGCCAAATCCTTGATTTACTGGCCCATGTTATGACCGGAAAAACCGTGCTGATGGTCACCCACCGCCTGCGCGGGCTGGCGAGTTTTGATCAGATAATTGTGATGGACAACGGACATATTATTGAGCAAGGTAGTCACACAGAACTGTTGGCGAAACAGGGTCGCTACTACCAGTTTAAACAGCGTCTGTAGACTATATTTGTACCGATCCTAACTCGCGTATTGGAGTTCTGCTGTCATGCGCCTGGTCCAGCTTTCTCGTCATAACATCGCGTTCCCTTCGCCGGAGGGAGCGCTGCGTGAACCTAATGGGCTGCTGGCCCTTGGCGGCGACCTCAGTCCTGCGCGGCTTTTGATGGCTTACCAGCGCGGCATTTTCCCGTGGTTTTCACCCGGCGACCCGATTTTATGGTGGTCGCCCGATCCCCGTGCCGTGCTGTGGCCGGCGCAGTTTCACCTGAGCCGCAGCATGAAGCGTTTCCATGCGAAATCACCCTACCGCGTCACCCTGAATCATGCCTTCGGTCAGGTCATTGAAGGCTGTGCCGAAGACCGTCATGAAGGAACCTGGATCACCCGCGATATCATTACCGCCTATCACCAGCTGCATGAGCTGGGTTTCGCGCACTCCATTGAAGTCTGGCAAGACGGTGAACTCGTCGGCGGGATGTATGGCGTTGCGCAGGGGACGCTGTTTTGCGGCGAATCAATGTTCTCCCGTGCCGTGAATGCCTCGAAAACCGCGCTGCTGATCTTCTGCCAGGAGTTTGCCCAGCGCGGCGGAAAACTAATGGATTGCCAGGTCCTCAATGAGCATACGGCCTCGCTCGGCGCGGTTGAAATCCCCCGCCGCCACTACATAGAACATCTGGACGTTTGCCGTCAGGAGAAGCTCCCGCGAGACTTCTGGGTACCAAGAACGCTCTTTATGCCCAATGCCTAAATGTTTTCCGCATATTTTTTGTGAGGGTGTTATAATTATGCCGCAGAGTAGGTTCTGCCTGTTGCCTCGCCGCCGTTTGGGTCCTCCGCTTCAGATAACGTCCTGACGTTTATCCTGTTGTATCCCCTTTACGAATGCGCTTTCCGTTCGGTTGTACCGTGACGCTTGGGCAATGCGCCGAAACTATTTTGCTGCGTTTTAAACGCGCAATTCTTTACTTAATTGATGAATTTCGGCATTATCTTGCCGGTTCAAAACTTGGTAGTGATACCCCAGAGGATTAGATGGCCAAAGAAGACAATATTGAAATGCAGGGTACCGTACTTGATACGTTGCCTAACACCATGTTTCGCGTAGAGCTGGAAAACGGTCACGTGGTAACTGCGCACATCTCCGGTAAAATGCGCAAAAACTATATCCGCATTTTAACGGGCGACAAAGTGACTGTTGAACTGACCCCGTACGACCTGAGCAAAGGCCGCATTGTCTTCCGTAGTCGCTAATTGTTTTCGCCTGTAATGGCAGATGAATATATAAAGGTCGGGTTAACCCCGGCCTTTTTTATTTAACGGTTTAATGCCGGGCAGGAAGATGTATTGTCATGCGGGGCTGCGCCGGCGTGATTAAATCCCCGGCCATGGAATGCGCCATATCATGCAGCAATCCCGTCAGGTGCGGCAGCATATCCCGATCAAAATGGGACACCAGCAGCACGTGGTTTACTGCCCGGCAGTAGTCGCACTTTGTTTCGGTATCTTCCAGAAGCCACGCTTTTTGTCGCGGTGGTTCAGCGTCCTCCTCAAATTCCACTATCTGAAAATCACGCATTGATTCTGTGAGTCCGGTTTTGACTTCTTCCAGATACGCGCCTAAACAGCGGCACACGGCCTGCGTTTGCGGGTGGGCGTTGCAGTCCAGCAGAATTTCGGTGAGCAGCATGCAGCGCCCGGCCAGGGTCGGGAGATCGGGGTTGAGGGAGAGTTCGCTGTAGAGCTGGGAGAAACAGTTTTCTGTATTCATTGGGTAATACCTTCACACACGTTGAGTTACCACCGCAGGAAACGCCAGATTCGCTGGCGGCGGACGAAAAGGAATTGGCGTACCAGTGTGTGTGCTACTGGCGCTTCAAAAGAAGCTTCCGATTCGCCCGCCAGATGCAGAATTATACCCTTTTCCTTAGGGCGAACGAAGCCTGCAGCAATTGTGCTGCTCACACACTTTCAGGACGCCAATCCTGGCACCTGATTTTGCAGATGCGTCGCCATTCTAGGACTGTGAATTTATACAGCAATGAGTGAGATGAAAATATGGAAAGCGCCTCGCAAAGTTTCGGTGCGGGCAGGCATAAAAAAACCGGGCAGTGAATTGCCCGGTTTTTAAGACTAATGCAGGAAATCAGTGAGCCGCTTCCGGCTTGTGCTTCTGCGCACTCTGGAAATCGTACGTCAGCTCATTCTTCTCCTGGTCCAGCGCGACCGTCACCTGACCGCCGTCTACCAGCAAGCCAAACAGCAGCTCGTTCGCCAGCGGTTTCTTCAGGTTGTCCTGAATCACACGCGCCATTGGACGGGCACCCATCGCACGGTCGTAGCCTTTCTCAGCCAGCCAGTTGCGGGCCTCCTGGCTCACTTCCAGCGACACGCCTTTCTGATCCAGCTGAACCTGCAGTTCGACGATGAACTTATCCACTACCTGATGGATAACCTCGGTAGAGAGGTGATCGAACCAGATGATGTTGTCCAGACGGTTACGGAACTCCGGCGTAAAGATCTTCTTGATCTCTTCCATCGCATCGGTGCTGTTATCCTGATGGATAAGGCCGATAGATTTGCGCTCCGTTTCACGTACACCGGCGTTGGTGGTCATTACCAGCACTACGTTGCGGAAGTCCGCCTTGCGCCCGTTGTTATCGGTCAGCGTCCCGTTGTCCATCACCTGCAGCAGGATGTTGAACACGTCCGGGTGCGCTTTCTCAATTTCATCGAGCAGCAGTACCGCGTGCGGATGCTTGATCACCGCGTCGGTTAACAGACCGCCCTGGTCAAAGCCCACATAGCCCGGAGGCGCACCAATCAAACGGCTGACGGTGTGACGCTCCATGTACTCGGACATATCAAAACGCAGCAGCTCAATGCCCAGCGCTTTGGAGAGTTGAACCGTGACCTCGGTTTTCCCCACACCGGTCGGACCGGCGAACAGGAAGGAACCGACAGGCTTATGTTCATGCCCCAGTCCGGCACGGGCCATCTTGATGGCTTCGGTCAAAGCCTCAATGGCTTTATCCTGCCCAAAGACCAACATTTTCAGGCGATTGCCAAGGGTGCGCAGCGTGTCACGGTCGCTCTGAGAAACGCTCTTCTCAGGGATACGCGCGATACGGGCCACCACGGTCTCGATATCCGCCACGTTAACGGTTTTCTTACGCTTGCTGGCTGGCATCAGACGCGCACGCGCCCCTGCCTCATCAATCACGTCAATGGCCTTATCCGGCAGATGACGATCGTTGATGTATTTCACCGCCAGCTCCACCGCCGCACGTACCGCTTTGGCGGTATAACGCACATCGTGGTGTGCTTCGTACTTCGGTTTCAGACCGTTGATGATCTGCACGGTTTCTTCAACAGAGGGTTCAGTCACATCGATTTTCTGGAAGCGACGCGCCAGGGCACGATCTTTCTCAAAGATGTTGCTGAACTCCTGATACGTTGTGGAACCAATCACGCGGATCTTACCGCTGGAGAGCAGCGGTTTGATCAGGTTAGCGGCATCCACCTGGCCACCCGAGGCCGCACCGGCACCGATGATGGTGTGGATCTCATCGATAAACAGAATGCTGTTGGTGTCCTGCTCAAGCTGTTTCAAAAGCGCCTTAAAGCGTTTTTCAAAATCGCCGCGGTATTTAGTGCCCGCCAGCAGCGAGCCAATGTCCAGCGAGTAGATGGTGCAATCGGCAATCACTTCCGGTACGTCGCCCTGCACAATACGCCAGGCGAGACCCTCGGCAATCGCGGTTTTACCGACGCCGGATTCACCCACCAGCAGCGGGTTGTTCTTGCGGCGACGGCACAATACCTGGATCGCGCGCTCCAGCTCTTTATCGCGACCAATCAGCGGGTCGATACCGCCAACGCGAGCAAGCTGGTTGAGATTGGTGGTGAAGTTTTCCATACGATCCTCCCCGCCTGCTTGCTCTTCATTGTTATTGACCTGATTGCTGGAATCCGATGCCTGGTTCGGCTCGTCTTTACGCGTTCCGTGAGAGATAAAGTTAACCACGTCGAGTCGGCTGACTTCGTGTTTGCGCAGCAGGTAGGCAGCCTGTGACTCCTGCTCGCTGAAGATGGCGACCAGCACATTTGCGCCCGTCACTTCGCTACGTCCGGAAGACTGGACGTGGAAGACCGCACGCTGCAACACGCGCTGGAAGCTGAGCGTCGGCTGCGTGTCGCGCTCTTCTTCACTGGCTGGCAGCACCGGTGTGGTTTGTTCGATGAAGGCTTCGAGTTCCTGACGTAGCGCCACCAGATCCACGGAGCAGGCTTCCAGCGCTTCGCGGGCAGATGGGTTGCTAAGCAGTGCGAGCAGTAAATGCTCGACGGTCATAAACTCATGTCGGTGCTCACGCGCTCTGGCGAAAGCCATATTTAAACTGAGTTCCAGTTCTTGATTGAGCATAGGCACCTCCCCCAAATTTTATGCCTTATCAGGCCTTTTCCAGCGTACACAGCAACGGATGCTCGTTCTCCCTCGCATAATCGTTCACCATCGCGACTTTGGTCTCCGCCACTTCGGCGGTAAAGATGCCGCAAATAGCTTTGCCACGATAATGAACGGTAAGCATCAGTTGCGTTGCACGTTCTACATCATAAGAAAAGAACTTTTGTAGCACGTCAATAACAAATTCCATCGGCGTGTAATCATCGTTCATTAACATAACTTTATACATAGATGGCGGTTTTAGCGCGTCACGCACTTTATCTTCCGCCAGCTGGTCAAAATCCAGCCAGTCGTTGGTCTTACCCATTTTGCATAACCACTTTGAATCTACCTCAGATGTTAGATAACAATCATCTATTACTGTCATCCGCGATGTCTGTCACAAACTGTTGCAATAGCGTTAACTGCTTCAAACTTTGGTTGATTATTGTCCCATCTCAAGCGCCAAACGCTTGACGACTTCTTTCGTTTCTCTAAATTGTACAAGCGTGAGATGGCGAGGTTTTGAACAGCCCCCACTCCACCACCGGTTCATTCCATCTTAACTTATAAGATTTACGAAGGATGTCGAAGCATGGAAATGGGTACTGTTAAGTGGTTCAACAACGCCAAAGGGTTTGGCTTCATCTGCCCCGAAGGCGGCGGCGAGGATATCTTCGCTCACTATTCCACCATTCAGATGGATGGTTACAGAACGCTCAAAGCCGGGCAATCCGTCCGGTTCGATGTACACCAGGGACCAAAAGGCAATCATGCAAGCCTGATCGTACCCATTGAAGCAGAAACGGTCGCATAGCTCTCTGTTTTATTGTGTACATCCCGCCGTCAAAATGCCAGCCCGATCGGCTGGCATTTTTATTTTCAGCCTATTCGCGAGCCAACGCATCCACAGGATCCAGACGCGCCGCATTGCGGGCAGGCAGCCAGCCAAACAAAATGCCGGTAAAAGTCGAACACAAAAATGCGGTAAGAATGGCCACCGGCGAGAAACCAATCTCCCAGCCGGGTAAAAAAAGCTGCAGAGCAAACGCGATCATCATCGACAGCGCAATGCCCATCGCGCCGCCCACCAGACACACCAGCACCGCTTCAATCAAAAATTGCTGCAGCACATCGCTGGCTCTGGCACCGACTGCCATGCGGATGCCAATCTCCCGGGTACGTTCCGTGACCGATACCAGCATGATATTCATCACCCCGATACCGCCAACCACCAGCGAGATCACCGCCACCAGCGTCAGGAACAGCTGAAGAGTACGTGTGGTCTTTTCCGCCGTTTTCAAGAGACCGTCCATGTTCCAGGTGAAGAAATCTTTCTTCCCGTGACGCAACGTCAGCAGCCGTTCCAGCTGTTGCTCGGCCTGCGCGCTGTCGTAGCCCTCCTTCACGCGAACGGTGATGGAGTTCAGCCAGGACTGCCCCATAATCCGCCCGGAGATGGTGGTATAGGGCAGCCAGACGCGCAGGATCTTGCTGCTGCCAAACATCGACTGTTTCTCTTCCGCCACGCCAATCACCGTCGCAGGCATGTTTCCGACCAGGATAACCTCGCCCACCACGTTGGTTTTATTGGGGAAGAGCTGCCGGCGCGAGTTGGCATCAAGCACCACCACCTGCGCCCGGCCCGCTAACTGCTCGGCATTGAAGGTGGCACCTTCGCTGAAGGTCATGCCATAGACGTTAAAGTAATCGCCGCTGACGCCGTTGGCGCTGGCAGCAACGTCAACATTGCCTACCCGCAGACGGAGGTTTTGCGAGACCGCCGGCGTGGCCGAATTCACCCACGGCTGCTTCTGGATAGCCGCCAGATCGTCATACTTCAGCGCCTGCTGATACTGCGGCTCGTCATCGCCAAAATCTTTGCCGGGATAGACATCAATGGTGTTGGTCCCGATGGCCCGAATATCCGCCAGCACCAGCTGTTTGGCCGCGTCGCCCACGACCACAATCGACACCACCGAGGCGATACCAATGATGATGCCCAGCATGGTCAACAGGGTGCGCATTTTATTGGCAGCCATCGCCAGCCAGGCCATGGTCAGCGCCTCACGAAACCCGCTGGAAAATTGTCCCCAGCCGGTTGACGCCGGCAGGACTTCTTTCGGCGCCGCCGCCCGGGCGTGACGCGCCGGCGGGTTGCTGACCAGCTCTCCGTCGCGGATCTCAATGATGCGCTCGGCCTGCGCAGCCACCTGCGGATCGTGGGTAACGATGATGACCGTATGCCCCTGATCGCGAAGCTGGTGAAGGATCGCCATCACCTCTTCACCCGAATGGCTGTCGAGCGCCCCGGTCGGTTCATCTGCGAGGATCACCTGACCGCCGTTCATCAGCGCGCGTGCGATACTGACACGCTGCTGCTGGCCGCCGGAGAGCTGCGAGGGCTGGTACTCCACCCGTTCCGCCAGCCCCAGACGCGTCAGCAGCATCTGGGCGCGCTCAAGGCGTTTTTTCCGCTCGACGCCGGCATAGACCGCCGGCACTTCGACGTTCTGCGCCGCCGTCAGGTGAGAGAGCAGATGGTAACGCTGGAAGATAAAACCGAAATGTTCCCGCCGCAGTTTTGCCAGCGCGTCACCGTCCAGCGTGGAAACATCCATTCCGGCCACCCGATAGGTGCCGCTGGTGGGTCTGTCCAGACAGCCGAGAATATTCATCAGCGTCGATTTACCGGAGCCGGACGCACCGACAATCGCCACCATCTCGCCCGCTTCGACGCGCAGGGTGATCCCCTTCAGCACCTCAACCGGGCCATCACCCGACGGATAGCTGCGACGAATGTCATTCAGCTCAAGCAACGCCGTCATTTAGCGGCTCCGGGCAGGCTTTCGCTGGTGACAACCTCCTCACCCTCTTCCAGCCCTTTGACCACCACCACGTCGGTGTCATTACGCGCACCAATGACCACTTCTCGCTCACGCGTTTCGCCGTTGCGCAGCACTTTCACTTTATAGCGGCTCTCGCCGGTGGATTCACCCAGCGCAGAGAGAGGAATGGTGAGCACATTTTTCACGCCGGTAAGCTGAATGTGCACCTGTGCGGTCATATCCAGACGCAACACGCCCTGCGGGTTAGGTACCTCGAAGCGCGCATAGTAGAAGATGGCATCGTTCACTTTTTCCGGCGTCGGCAGAATGTCTTTTAGCGCGCCTTCATAGCGCGTCTGAGGATCGCCGAGGACGGTGAACCAGGCTTTCTGCCCCGGCTTCAGATGAATAACATCCGCCTCTGAGACCTGGGCTTTCACCAGCATGGTGCTCATGTCCGCCAGGGTCAGAATGTTGGGCGCCTGCTGCGCCGCAATCACCGTTTGCCCCTGCAGCGTGGTAATTTGAGTCACTTCCCCGGCCATGGGCGCCACAATCTGCGTATAGTCGAGGTTGGTTTTGGCCGTATCCAGCGAGGCCTGGTTGCGCTTGATCTGCGCATCGATAGTCCCGATCTGCGCCTGCTTAACCGCCAGCTCGGTGGCGGCCGTGTCTAAATCTTGTTTCGAGATGGCCTGCGTTTTGGCCAGCGCCTGCTGACGCGTTAACGTCACCTGGGCCAGGTTACGCTCAGCCTGCGCCTGTGCACGCTGGGCACGCAGTTCCATGAGCGTGGCTTCCACCTCACGGATCTGGTTTTGCGCCTGCTCAGGATCGATAACGCCCAGTAGTTGGCCTTTTTTCACCTTGTCGCCAATCTCAACCGACAGCGTTTTCAACTGACCGCTTACCTGTGCACCCACGTCAACCTTGCGCAGGGCATCCAGTTTTCCCGTCGCCAGCACGTTTTGCTGCAGCTCGCCCGGACGGACAATCAGTGTTTGATACTGTGGTACAGGGGCATTCAGGATCTGCCATAGCCAGAACCCTCCCCCGATAACAATTACCGCCAGCAGCAGAAACCACGTTCTGCGTTTTCCCTTGAGGTTCATAAATATTCCAAATAAATGTTCTGGCAATTATAAACGTTGATTCTATCTAAACGACTCCTCAACGAAACCCCCGCGCACCGAAATCGCCTCGATTTGTTGATGAGTTATTGAAATTTCGCCTGCTGAAATAGAACCCTTCCTTCAGAAGCAGGATCTAACATGTCTTCCATCGTCGATACACTTATTTCTCATCAGCCCCAGCCTAAATCCGGCTGGCAGCTCTTCAATAATCTGGCCTTCGGGAAGATCACTCCGGGGCTGGCATGGCAAAACCCCGCTTATCGACGTAAGTTCATGCTCCGTTCGCTGATGACACCGTTCAGCACCACGCGTCTGCTGTCAGAGCTGGCAAAGCAGCCGCGCCTGATGCAAATGTTGCAGGTGCAGCCGGGGCTGCCGTGCCGCCTGCACCGCCCGTGGTTAACGGTGGACATGGATCGCCGACAGGCGCTGGAATCGCTGACCTGGCACTACCAGACCATGACGCGCCAGCTTCCGGCAACGCTGGTCAAGGGTTACCTTTCACCGCAGGGGGCAACCCTGCTGACCCTGACCGGAAAAGACGAACAGCAGTTTACTGTGCGCCTGTGCGCCGACGCCTTCATGGATAAAGAGGGTGAAGCCACCCTCGTCTTTTGTAACCATCAGAATACCGTGCTGGCGGAAATGACCTTCACGCTGTGCCCGTTTGAAGGAAAAACAACGCTGTTCATCGGCGGCCTGCAGGGGGCAAAAGCACATGTTCCACATGAACTGATCCAGGGGGCGACCAAAGCGTGTCACGGCCTGTTCCCGAAACGCCTGCTGGTTGAAACGGCAATGACGCTTGGCGCAGCTTTCCCGGTTGAGCATATTGTCGCGGTGAGTAACGCCACGCATATCTACCGCAGCTGGCGTTACCGCAAGAAAAAAGAGGGAAAACTGCTGGCCGATTATGACAGCTTCTGGCTCTCCCTCGGTGGGCAAAAACAGGATAACGGCCACTTCATGCTGCCGCTCGCCATGCCCCGTAAGCCGATGGAAGAGATTGCGAGCAAAAAGCGCGCTGAGTACCGCCGCCGCTATGCGCTACTGGACAGCCTGACGCAACACGTCACGCAGGCGACCCGCACTTAATCCGCTTTCCCGCGTGCCAGCCACAGCACGCGGGAGAACATCTTGCGCAGCAGCGTCGGCACGGACTCCACGCCCCGTCTCCCCGCTTCCGTCGCCACCTCAATCGCTAAATCAGGTTTTGAAGAGCGGTGGATGGCTTTGGCAATCACGCGCCGCATGTTCATTGGCACATCCACCGGCACCATCGCAATCCGGTGGAACACGTCGTCGAACCCCTGACGGTACATAAAGTGCTCCATGTCCATGGCCGGCAGCATGGTTAAGTGGTCGCGCTCTTCTTCGCGCTCATTATTTAGCAGGCCACGCACGGTCGCGGCATATTTTTTCCCCGCCTCGTCACCATCCACCAGCACATGCCATTCAATGCCCATCCGCCGGGCGAATTTGATCAGCGGCTTGATCCCCGACTGGGCAAATTCGATGACCTTGATACCTTCGGCATCAAAATGGTGGCCGCACTGACGCGCCAGTTCGTTGATAACCCAGGTTTCCGTTTCTCCCTCAACCAGCAGCCAGCAGCGGGCGAACAGCGACGACGCACGATTAAAGCGGATGTGGAACGAGATACGACGTCCCTCTTCCGCGTTCATCCCGCCCGACCCGAGGCGATAGGCGGTGACGCGGGAAGACTCACGTACCAGACGGCAGACGTGTTCAACCGGGGTCAGCGACAATAGCTCGCCGGAATTGGTGGTGGTTACGCGCTGCAGCGGCAGCAGATTCAGCAGGTGCCACGCCACCGAGAGCATGATCGGGTGCAGGCGCGTTTCCGGGTCTTCCACCAGCAGCAGCGGGCGGGCGTCACGGTCGAGACGAACGGTGCCCTTGGCCTGCAGTAGCGTAGAAAACAGCCCCAGCAAAATCACCCGATGGGTACGGCCACCGGGCCTGTCGATCATCCGGTTAATGATATCGAGGTAACGCCAGCTGCGTTGTTCATCGTGAGAGCGGCGGCGCATCAGACGATGGCGCGACTCCGACGTCCCCTGCTCGGAAAAATAGTGTTCCAGCAGTTGTACCATTGCCGACAACCCCTGGCGGATTTGACCATCGGTCAGATTTTGCGGACGCGCCACCAGCTCTCGCGCCAGGAAATCCAGCTCGCGGGCGGTCACTTCCACTTCCGGCATATTCGGTACGGTGCCGTTGCGGATCCGCCGCATAAAACGCGCATCACGCAGGCGCAACACCGGCATCAGGCGAATCAGGTGGCGAGCCAGGTCGTCGATGTCATCCAGCGGAATAGGGTTGGCTTTCTCATCGAGGAAATCACGCAGGGTTAATACGCCCTCGTTTTCTGCCATCTCACCTTCCAGCCGGTAGAAAATCCGGTGGAAACCGTCGTCGCACGGGACCCAGCAGGGTGATAACGGCCGGAAGCGACGCACGCGGTGACGCCCCGGCTCGGATTCGCGGAATGTCAGAATAATGTGCAGGTGTTTTTCGCGGCCGTTCACATCGCCGGGAGGAAACCAGAAATCATCATGGGCAAAGTGATACAGATCGTCTTCGGGCGAAAGCAGCAGCGTCAGCGCATCCAGCAGGCTGGACTTACCCCACGCGTTCTCACCGATCAGGACGTTGTTCTGCTCAAGCTGCAGCGACAGGCGGTTAATACCGCGGAACCCAACAATTTCCACACGTTCGAGAAGCATAAATCCCCCGCGAGATGATCACTTTTTCCTTTAAATTATCAGCAGTATAGCGGCAGGAACTTTGACACGACAGCACAACCTTCGTGCTGTAGAGAATTGGTCTATGCTCTATTTACCGTCGATTTGAACAAGGAATGACATCACGTTGCCATAAATCAAATTAACCGAATTAATTTTAGTGGCGAAGGGATGTTTTTGTTTTTAAAATAATGGCTCTTTGAGTCGTCATCCCTTTTTTGACGATATCCCGCACGCAGGAACGCGTGTGAAGTTTATTATTGAGGTGGTTATGTTTAGAAAATTAGCAGCAGAATGCTTTGGTACATTCTGGCTGGTGTTTGGTGGCTGCGGTAGCGCCGTTCTGGCAGCAGCATTTCCGGAATTAGGTATTGGTTTTGTCGGCGTTGCGCTGGCATTCGGTTTAACCGTATTAACCATGGCGTTTGCCGTGGGTCATATTTCCGGTGGTCATTTTAACCCGGCGGTGACATTAGGTTTATGGGCGGGCGGTCGTTTCCCTGCTAAAGAAGTCATTGGTTATATTGTGGCCCAGGTTGTTGGCGGGATTATTGCTGCAGCGGTTCTGTACGTTATTGCCAGCGGTAAAGCCGGCTTTGACGCCGCCGCAAGCGGCTTCGCCTCAAACGGTTTCGGCGAACACTCCCCTGGCGGTTACTCCATGCTCTCTGCCATCGTGATTGAAATTGTGCTGACCGCAGGCTTCCTGCTGGTGATCCACGGCGCAACCGACAAACACGCCCCGGCGGGCTTTGCACCTATTGCCATTGGTCTGGCGCTGACGCTTATCCACCTGATCTCTATTCCGGTCACCAACACCTCCGTAAACCCGGCGCGCAGTACTGCCGTCGCTATTTTCCAGGGCGGCTGGGCGCTTGAGCAGCTGTGGCTGTTCTGGGTAATGCCAATCATCGGCGGTATTCTGGGCGGCGTGCTGTATCGCACCCTGCTGGAAAAACGCGATTAATTGCGTGTGCAGTCGGGTAGCACTTACGCTTACCCGAGCTGCATGACAACACTCAGGCCGGGTCAGGCGTTGCTGCCACCCGGCTTTTTTGTTGCTCCTTTACCTGACAACGTTTATTGGGTAGTGTCTCTGGCGCTTAACAGATATTCACAAGGACCCGTTGTTCATGTTTTCAGGACTCCTCATCATTCTGCTGCCTCTGATTGTGGGCTACCTTATCCCGCTACATCGCGAATCCGCGTTACGGCTTATCAACCGTTTTCTGAGCTGGATTGTCTACGTCATTCTTTTCTTTATGGGGATAAGCCTGGCGTTTCTGGATAATCTGGCCACCAATCTGCTGGCGATCCTGCATTATTCTGTCGTCACCTGCGCCGTTATTTTGCTGTGCAATATTGCCGCACTTTTCTGGCTTGAGCGAACTATTCCGTGGAAAAATCACCACCATCAGGAAAAACTGCCGTCACGAATTGCAATGGCGCTGGAATCTTTAAAATTATGCGGCGTCGTGGTGCTGGGGTTTGTTCTTGGGTTAAGCGGATGGAATTTTTTACAGCACGCGACGGAAGCCAGTGAATATACCCTCATTTTCCTGCTGTTCCTTATCGGTATTCAGCTGCGAAATAATGGCATGACGTTGAAACAGATTGTCCTGAATCGCCGTGGAATGATCGTCGCGGTTATCGTCGTCATTAGCTCACTGGTGGCGGGCGTGATTAACGCTTTTATTCTCGGCCTGCCGTTAAAAACCGGTCTGGCAATGGCCTCCGGATTTGGCTGGTATTCCCTTTCCGGTATTCTGCTGACCGAATCGTTCGGTCCGGTCATCGGGAGCGCCGCCTTCTTTAACGACCTGGCGCGAGAATTAATTGCCATTATGCTGATCCCGGGCCTGGTGCGCCGCAGTCGCTCGACCGCACTGGGTCTGTGTGGCGCCACGTCGATGGACTTTACCCTGCCGGTTCTGCAGCGTTCAGGTGGGCTGGAGATGGTGCCTGCCGCCATCGTACACGGCTTTATTTTGAGCCTGCTGGTTCCCGTTCTGATGGCGTTTTTCTCCGCCTGATACTCCTCTGGCGGTAGACTTTCTGCCGCCAAAATTGCGCTAAATCAATCTCCCTCTATTTTGTAGAAGAAAGCCCTTTTCACCGTTCAGTCACAGGCATAATCTCAAACATGTATATCAAATATAACTTTAACAGGTGTGATTATGTTTTGTGTGCAATGTGAACAAACCATCCGTACCCCGGCAGGCAATGGCTGCTCTTATGCGCAAGGTATGTGCGGCAAAACCGCAGAAACATCAGACCTGCAGGATCTGCTGATTGCCGCCCTGCAAGGCCTTTCCGCATGGGCATTCAAGGCCCGCGAATATGGCATTATTGACCACTATGTAGACAGTTTCGCCCCCCGCGCCTTTTTCTCCACGCTGACTAACGTTAACTTTGATTCCCCGCGCATCGTCGGCTATGCCCGCGAAGCAATTGCGCTGCGTGAAGCGCTGAAAGCGCAGTGCCTGAGCGCCGATGCCAACGCACGGGTAGAAAACCCAATGGCAGACCTGCAGCTGGTGAGCGACGACCTGGGCGAGCTGCAGCGTCAGGCAGCAGAATTCACCCCCAACAAAGATAAAGCGGCGATTGGCGAGAACATTCTCGGCCTGCGTCTGCTCTGCCTGTACGGCCTGAAAGGGGCCGCGGCCTATATGGAACACGCGCACGTTCTGGGCCAGTACGATAACGCTATCTATGCTCAGTACCACAAAATCATGGCGTGGCTGGGTACCTGGCCTGCCGAGATGAATCCGCTGCTCGAATGTTCAATGGAAATCGGCCAGATGAACTTCAACGTGATGCGTATTCTGGATGCCGGTGAAACCCGCACCTACGGCCACCCGACGCCGACGCAGGTTAACGTTAAAGCGACCGAAGGCAAGTGCATCCTGATCTCCGGCCATGACCTGAAAGACCTCTATAACCTGCTGAAGCAGACCGAAGGCACGGGCGTTAACGTCTATACCCACGGCGAAATGCTGCCCGCACACGGCTACCCGGAACTGCGTAAATTTAAACACCTGGTCGGGAACTACGGCAGCGGCTGGCAGAACCAGCAGGTTGAGTTCGCCCGTTTCCCGGGCCCCATCGTGATGACCTCTAACTGCATCATCGACCCCACCGTTGGCGCGTATGACGACCGCATCTGGACCCGCAGCATCGTTGGCTGGCCGGGTGTGAGCCACCTGGAAGGGGATGATTTCGGCCCGGTCATCGCCCAGGCGCAGCAGATGGGTGGCTTCCCGTACAGCGAAATCGAACATCTGATCACCGTCGGCTTTGGTCGTGAAACCCTGCTCGGTGCCGCGGATTCACTGATTGACCTCGTGAGCCGTGAAAAACTGCGCCATATCTTCCTGATTGGCGGCTGTGACGGCGCGCGCGGTGAGCGTAACTACTTCACCGATTTCGCCACCAGCGTACCGGAAGATTGCCTGATCCTGACGCTGGCGTGCGGTAAATACCGTTTCAACAAGCTGGACTTCGGCAACATTGAAGGTTTGCCACGTCTGGTCGATGCGGGTCAGTGTAACGATGCCTACTCTGCCATCATTCTGGCCGTCACGCTGGCGGAAAAACTGGGCTGCGGCGTCAACGATCTGCCGCTGTCGCTGGTGCTCTCCTGGTTTGAACAGAAAGCGATTGTCATCCTGCTGACCCTGCTCTCTCTCGGCGTGACCAACATTGTGACTGGCCCCACCGCACCCGGCTTCCTCACACCGGATCTGCTGGCCGTGCTGAACGAGAAGTTTGGTCTGCGTTCCGTGACCACTGTAGAAGAAGATATGCAGCAGCTGCTGAGCGCGTAAGGAGTTATTCATGACCATGCCAACCTCACAATGTCCGTGGCGGATGCAGGTTCATCACATCCATCAGGAGACGCCGGATGTGTGGACGCTGTCCCTGCTGTGCCATGACTACTATCCGTACCGTGCAGGTCAGTATGCGCTGGTCAGTGTCCGCAACTCAGCGGACACGCTGCGCGCCTACACGATCTCCTCAACGCCGGGCGTGAGCGAGTACATCACGCTCACTATCCGCCGTATCGATGATGGTGCAGGCTCGCAGTGGCTGACCCGGGACGTGAAGCGCGGGGATTACCTCTGGCTGTCGGACGCACACGGGGATTTCACCTGTGACGATAAAGCGGAAGATAAATTCCTGCTGCTGGCCGCCGGGTGCGGCGTCACGCCGATCATGTCAATGCGTCGCTGGCTGGCGAAAAACCGTCCGCAGGCTGATGTTCAGGTGATCTTCAGCGTGCGCTCGCCGGAAGATGTGATCTTTGCCGAAGAGTGGCGTAACTATCCGGTGACGCTGGTGGCGGAACATAACGCAACCCACGGTTTTGTCGCCGGACGTCTGAGCCGTGAACTGCTGCAAAGCGTCCCGGATCTCGCGGATCGTACCGTGATGACCTGTGGGCCGGCGCCGTATATGGATATCGTTGAGCAGGACGTGAAAGCGCTGGGCGTGACCCGCTTCTTCAAAGAGCAGTTCTTCACCCCGGTCGCGGAAGCGGCAACCAGCGGAATTACGTTCACCAGGCTGCAACCTGCTCAGACTTTCTTTGGCCGGGTCGGCACCACGCTACTGGACGCGCTGGAAAGCAACAATGTGCCGGTGGTGGCAGCATGCCGTGCTGGCGTGTGTGGCTGCTGCAAGACCAAAGTGGTCTCCGGTGAGTACACCGTGACGAGCACCATGACGCTGACCGAGGCAGAAATTGCCGACGGATACGTGCTGGCGTGCTCGTGTCATCCACAGGGCGATCTTGTGCTGGCGTAGCGAATGACGGGGGTAAGCGCTCGCGTTTACCCCCGGTTAGTACGCCTACCGCCAGACCGGCGCTTTCCCCAACGCAAAACGCCCAGCGCCTAAACATGCTACCGCCAGCGCACCGATAAAGAAGTACACCAGGCTCTCAATCGCCCAGGCACCTACCGCGTCCAGCGCAAAGGTTTCCCCCGTCCCGACCATCAGCCACGCCACAATCATGGTAAACGCCAGCACCAGTGCCGCCGGGCGCGTAAAAAGCCCCACGATAATCAGGACAGGCGCCACCACTTCGCCAATGAGCACGCCGTAGGCGATAAACCCCGGTAATCCTTTTTCCACCAGCATGCCGCTGATGAACCCCACGCCACCCAATAACTTGTGTAAACCGTGAAAAAGCATCAGCCCACCGACGGCAAGTCGTAACAAGAGTTTGCCGGCATCGTCGCACGATAGCTTTTCATTAACAGCAATTAACAATGATTTAACCATTTGAAATGATTCCTGTTTTCATCTGTGTGATGACCAGATTATGCCGAATCATTGCGGGTGAAAAGCACCTTTTAATAAGGGGGAAAGCGCGGCAATACAGTGACTTTCTTCTAAGCTTGTAAGCGATATCACTTAAAGGAGATGGACACCCATGAAACAAACCGTGGCTGCATACATAGCAAAAACCCTCGAGCAGGCAGGCGTAAAGCGCATCTGGGGCGTAACCGGCGACTCCCTGAACGGGCTGAGCGATAGCCTCAATAAGATGAAAACCATTGAATGGATGCCAACCCGTCATGAAGAGGTTGCCGCCTTCGCGGCTGGGGCGGAAGCGCAGGTGACGGGTGAACTGGCCGTCTGCGCCGGATCGTGCGGACCGGGCAACCTTCACTTGATCAACGGCCTGTTTGACTGCCACCGCAATCACGTACCGGTCCTGGCGATTGCCGCGCACATCCCTTCTTCCGAAATCGGTAGCGGCTATTTTCAGGAGACGCATCCTCAGGAGCTGTTCCGTGAATGCAGCCACTATTGCGAATTAGTTTCCTCACCAGAACAGATCCCTCAGGTTCTGGCCATTGCAATGCGCAAAGCCGTGCTTAACCGCGGTGTTTCGGTGGTCGTTATTCCCGGTGACGTGGCGCTGAAGGCCGCGCCTGAAGGTGCCAGTTCGCACTGGTATCACGCCCCACAGCCTGTCATCACGCCGGCTGAAGAAGAGCTCAAAAAGCTCGCGCAGCTGCTGCGTTACTCCAGCAATATCGCCCTGATGTGCGGCAGTGGCTGTGCAGGCGCGCACAAAGAGCTGGTGGAATTTGCCGGCAAGTTAAAATCCCCGATTGTTCACGCCCTGCGCGGCAAAGAGCACGTCGAATATGACAATCCGTATGACGTGGGCATGACCGGACTGATCGGTTTTTCCAGCGGTTTCCACACCATGATGAATGCCGACACGCTGATCCTGCTCGGCACCCAATTCCCGTACCGCGCGTTTTACCCGACGGATGCCAAAATCATTCAGATTGATATTAACCCGGGCAGTATTGGTGCCCACAGTAAAGTCGATATGGCGCTGGTAGGAGACATCAAATCCACCCTCGCAGCCCTGCTGCCGCTGGTGGAAGAAAAAACCGACCGGAAGTTCCTCGACAAAGCCCTCAGTGATTACCGCGATGCACGCAAAGGACTGGACGATCTTGCCAAACCGAGCGACAAAGCCATTCATCCCCAGTATCTGGCGCAGCAAATTAGCCATTTCGCGGACGACGACGCCATCTTTACCTGCGACGTGGGCACCCCGACCGTCTGGGCGGCACGCTATCTGAAGATGAACGGCAAACGCCGTCTGCTGGGGTCGTTCAACCACGGTTCGATGGCCAACGCCATGCCGCATGCGCTGGGGGCCAAGGCCACCGCACCAGAGCGTCAGGTGGTGGCGATGTGCGGCGACGGCGGGTTCAGCATGCTAATGGGCGATTTCCTGTCGGTTGTGCAGATGAAGCTCCCGCTGAAAATCGTGGTCTTTAACAACAGCGTGCTGGGCTTTGTGGCGATGGAGATGAAGGCAGGTGGCTATCTGACGGACGGCACCGAGCTGCACGACACCAACTTCGCGCGCATCGCTGAAGCCTGCGGCATCACGGGTATTCGCGTAGAGAAAGCCTCAGAAGTCGATGAAGCCCTGCAGTGCGCCTTCTCCATCGACGGTCCGGTACTGGTGGATGTGGTGGTGGCGAAAGAAGAGCTGGCGATCCCACCGCAGATTAAACTCGAGCAGGCCAAAGGATTCAGCCTCTATATGCTGCGCGCGATCATCAGCGGACGCGGTGATGAGGTAATCGAACTGGCAAAAACCAACTGGCTCAGGTAAAACATTTCACATAACCTCTTAAATTAAAGGGATGTGAAATGATTGATTTACGCAGTGATACCGTTACCCGTCCGGGTCGCGCCATGCTCGAAGAGATGATGGCCGCCCCGGTCGGGGACGACGTCTACGGTGACGATCCAACGGTGAATGCGCTGCAGCGTTATGCCGCCGAGCTAAGCGGTAAAGAGGCCGCCCTGTTTCTGCCATCCGGCACCCAGGCCAACCTGGTGGCGTTGCTCAGCCACTGCGAACGCGGTGAAGAGTATATTGCCGGTCAGGGCGCGCACAATTACCTGTACGAAGCAGGCGGTGCGGCGGTACTGGGCAGCATTCAGCCTCAGCCGATTGATGCCGCCCCGGACGGCACCCTGCCGCTCGACAAGGTCGCGGCGAAAATCAAAGTCGATGATGTGCATTTCGCCCGCACCAGGCTGCTCAGTCTGGAAAACACCCACAACGGCAAAGTGCTGCCGCGCGAGTACCTGAAAGCAGCGTGGGAATTCACCCGCGAGCGCAAACTCGGGCTGCACGTGGACGGCGCGCGCATCTTTAACGCCGTGGTGGAGTATGGCTGCGAGCTGAAAGACATCGCGCAGTATTGCGATTCGTTCACTATTTGCCTGTCTAAAGGGCTGGGGACGCCCGTTGGCTCGCTGCTGGTGGGCAATGCGGACTACATCAAACGCGCGGTCCGCTGGCGTAAGATGACCGGCGGCGGGATGCGCCAGGCCGGTATTCTGGCAGCAGCCGGACTGTACGCCCTGAAAAACAACGTGGCCCGCCTGAAAGACGACCATGAAAACGCCGCGTGGATGGCCGCACAGCTACGCGAGATTGGTGCAGACGTTATGCGCCACGATACCAACATGCTGTTCATTCGCGTGGGCGAAGAGCACGCTGCCGCACTGGGTGAGTTTATGAAAGCCCGTGGCGTGTTGATCAACGCCTCGCCGGTGGTACGCCTGGTTATGCACCTGGACGTTAATCGTCAGCAGCTGGCAGACGTGGTGAAACACTGGCAGGCGTTTTTACAGCGCTAAGGAGCAGAGCGTGCCGCAACGTATTCTGGTACTCGGTGCCAGTGGGTATATCGGTCAGCATCTCACCACTGCGTTAAGTCAGCAGGGACATCAGGTGCTGGCCGTGGCACGCAACACGGAGCGTCTGCAAAAACTGCACCTGCCCGGGGTGACCTGTCACAACGTCGATCTCAACTGGCCCACGACGCTGCCGGCGTTACTGGAAGGGGTCGACACGCTTTACTACCTTGTTCACAGCATGGGCGAAGGGGGCGATTTTATCGCCCATGAACGTCAGGTGGCGATGAACGTCCGCGACGCGCTGTTGCGCACACCGGTGAAGCAGGTGATTTTTTTAAGCTCGCTGCAGGCGCCTGCTAACGAGCAGTCCGATCATCTTCGCGCCCGTCAGCTCACGGCTGAAACCCTGCGCGGCGCCAATATTCCCGTCACCGAACTGCGGGCGGGGATCATCGTCGGGGCCGGCTCCGCCGCGTTCGAAGTGATGCGCGACATGGTGTACAACCTGCCGGTGCTTACCCCGCCGCGCTGGGTGCGATCGCGCACCACGCCGATTGCGCTGGAAAATTTACGCCATTATCTGGTGGCCCTGCTGGACCATCCGGCTGAGCAACACCGCGTGCTTGAGGCTGCCGGCCCGGAAGTGCTGAGCTACCAGCAACAGTTCGAACATTTTATGCGCGTCAGCGGCCGCCGACGCTGGCTGATCCCCATTCCCTTCCCTACCCGCTGGATCTCGGTGTGGTTTTTAACCGTCATTACGTCCGTGCCGCCGACGACCGCAAAAGCGCTGATCCAGGGGCTCAAACACGATCTGCTGGCCGACGATCGCGCGTTGCGTGCGCTGATCCCCCAGACGCTGATCCGTTTCGATGATGCGGTACGCAATACGCTCAAGGAAGAGGAACAGCTGATGAACTCCAGCGACTGGGGCTACGACGCCCAGGCGTTTGCCCGCTGGCGGCCTGAGTACGGTTACTTTCCTAAACAGGCGGGCTGCACGGTGAACACCCCGGCCAGTCTGGCGGACCTGTGGGAGGTGGTGAATCAGATTGGCGGCAAAGAACGCTATTTCTTCGGCAATATCCTCTGGCAAACCCGTGGCGCACTGGATCTGCTGGTAGGACACAGGCTGGCGAAAGGCCGTCCTGCGCACCCGTATCTTGCGGTAGGCGATACGGTTGACAGCTGGAAGGTAATTATCGTCGAGCCCGAAAAACAGCTGGCGCTGCTGTTTGGCATGAAAGCGCCCGGTCTGGGACGGTTGTGCTTTACGCTAAAAGACAAAGGCGACCATCGTGAACTGGACGTTCGTGCCTGGTGGCACCCGCACGGTATGCCGGGGCTTTTCTACTGGTTGTTAATGATCCCCGCTCACCTGTTTATCTTTCGCGGAATGGCGAAACGTATCGCGCAGCTGGCAGAACAAAAGACGAAAATAACTCAATAAAACTCTTATTCTTTCACCTTTCCCATTGCAACCCGCCGTAATTCACGAAAGAATGCGCACGAAATTCTTTTTCAACACAGTGGATTGATATGAAGGTACTGGTTACCGGGGCGACCAGCGGCTTAGGCCGAAATGCGGTCGAGTTTCTGCGCAACAAAGGCATCAGCGTCAGGGCCACCGGTCGCAACGAAGCGATGGGTAAACTGCTGCAAAAAATGGGCGCAGAGTTTGTCCATGCCGACCTGACGGAGCTGGTCTCCTCTCAGGCCAAGGTGATGCTGGCCGGTATTGATACGCTGTGGCACTGCTCCAGTTTTACCTCCCCGTGGGGCACCCAGGAAGCTTTTGACCTCGCCAACGTGCGTGCCACCCGTCGTCTGGGTGAATGGGCCGTGGCCTGGGGCGTGCGTAACTTTATTCATATCTCCTCCCCGTCTCTCTATTTCGACTATCACCATCACCGCGACGTGCAGGAAGATTTTCGCCCGGCGCGCTTTGCCTGTGAGTTTGCCCGCAGTAAAGCGGCCAGCGAAGAGGTGATCGATCTGCTGGCGCAGTCGAACCCGCACACCCGTTTTACCGTATTGCGTCCTCAGAGCCTGTTCGGCCCGCATGACAAAGTGTTTATCCCGCGTCTGGCGCAGATGATGCACCACTACGGCAGCGTGCTGCTGCCCCGCGGTGGCGATGCGATGGTGGATATGACGTACTACGAAAATGCGGTCCACGCCATGTGGCTGGCAAGCCAGCCAGACTGCGATACCCTGATTTCCGGTCGCGCGTATAATATCACCAACGGTGAGCCCTGCACGCTGCGCAGCATCGTGCAAAGGTTGATTGACGAGTTGCAAATCGACTGCCGTATTCGTTCCGTGCCCTACCCGATGCTGGATATGATTGCCCGCAGTATGGAGCGTCTTGGGAGTAAATCGGCGAAAGAGCCTGCGTTGACGCACTACGGTGTGTCAAAGCTCAACTTTGATTTTACGCTGGATATCACCCGCGCAGAGAACGAACTGGGGTATAAGCCGATTGTCTCCCTGGATGAAGGGATTGTGCGTACTGCCGCCTGGTTGCGTGACCACGGTAAATTACATCGCTAGTTGAGTGCGCTCATCTCAGAGAACAGAGACGAAAACGGCAACCCGAAGGTTGCCGTTTTGTTTTACAGTGCCGTCCAGGCGTCTGACCACGCCAGACCCGCGCCTGGCTCGTAGTACGCCGGGGCATTGTTACACCAGCCGCTGTACGGGAACGGTTTGCACTGGAACAGTTTACCGTGGTTATTCACGATATCGCCTGCCTTGTACTTGCTGTTCGCGCTCCACGCGGCGTAAGCACCTGAAGTACCGTCGTTTTCAGACGGCGTCGTGGCTTTCGCTTTAACGTTCAGCAGATAGGAAGTGGTGCTGCTCAGCTCGCCATCGCTCACGGTCAGGCTGACTTCGTACTGTTGAGCCGTCGCAGACTCTGGCGCGGTAAAGGTCACCACCGCCTTGTCTTCACCGGTGACCGTCTGGCCATCCTGTGAACGCCAGGTGTAGGTCAGCGTGTTGCCGTCCTGGTCAGTGGATCCTTCTGCGCTCAGGGATACCTGCGCGCCCGCTTCCACCGCACCGATTGGGCCCGCAATCTGCGCGACCGGGGCGTGGTTCACCACGGTCGGTTCTGCCGGCGTTTCGTCCGGAACCGGTGCCGGTGCCGGGGTTTCATCTTCCGATGGCGTCGGTGCCGGAGTGACCGGATGCTCGTCCGGCGTCACGGCGGAACCGTCATCGTTGATAATGTTGACGTTATAGAATTTCTTCACGCAGTTCGTGTAGTCACCCTCTTTAAAGGCGCTGAACGGCGTCTGATAACCGACCAGCTGGCAGGAATACGTTTTACCGTCTGGCGTATCGGCACTCCATCCCCAGTCCTGCTCCCAGTAAATCTTCAGCGCACCGGCGCCGCCTTCATCGAACTGCTTCATGTTGGCACAGCCGAGGACTTCATTTGCCGGGACAGGCACTTTCAGGTACTTCGCAAACTCTTTGTAGTACTTGATACGGTTTTCAGACTGGGCAATCTCAGTCGGGCCGCCACACTCTACGCCACCGTTAATGATCTGGGTGGTCACGCCGAAGCCCGGAACCAGGCCGTTGGCTTTGTCATGATCGTTTGGCTGCCAGGTGCCGTCGATAACCTGCAGCATGCTCGGTTTCGGCGGCTGCGGATAGGCGAAGAAGAAGATGGCGCTTGCCAGGTTCAGCCAGGTGTCAGCCACCAGCTCCGGCTTGTCGAGCAGCGTGCGGACAGTGCCGAACATCGCTTCAGAGAACGGACCGTAGTTGTAGTTATAAGACAGCTGTTTAGCCCCACGGCCAAAGTAACTCACGAAATCGCCGTCTTTGTCTTTGCCGCACGGCCAGGTTTGTCCCTGCCAGATATCAGGATTACATTCGCCGTTGTAACCGCCTTTCTGCCCTTCGGTCCAGCCCATTTCGCGAACGTGAACCAGCGCCTGACGCCATTCGGCTTCCGGACGCCAGCTTTCGTGGCCACCGGTTTCCTGTGCGAAGTGGGCAAACATGGTGGCCAGCTCTTTACGGCAGATGGCGTCGCTGTCACGGCCGTCGTTGTAGGTCTTACACAGCGCCGGGAATTTGCCCACCGCTTTCAGAAAGTTACTGTAGGTGTAGGACTGCGCTCGCATCGGGAAAAGGTATTCCCAGTCGCTGGCCTTCACAATGCCTTCAACGCGTTTAACGTTATCCGGGTTCGCTGCACGGCCTGGCTCAATCAGCTCAACCTGGGCATTATCCAGCGTACGAATGGTGTCTTTAACCGACGCCATCAGTGGAAAGTTAGTCAGTTCCTGTTCTTTCTTCGCCAGATCGCTGGCTTTCAGGGTGAACGGCTCGCTGGTGGTTGCCTGCAGCGTCGCAGCCTGTGCCATGAAAGGCGCAATGCATGCACCCGCAACGAGCACGCTCAGTAAGGTCCTTTTGGTCATTTCAACTCATCCTATATATAGCAACAAGGGTTAATGCAATCACGGTTTATGTATTATTCCCTTAATAAATAAACCAAAGAGTGCGGTAATTTTTCATTTTCTGAAGCGCACCTCTGGGTACGCTTCAAAAAACAAAAAGCAGAATTAATAAGAGGAACGAGGTTTTATCTCCTGATATTTCGCCCAGACCTTGCGGGCATAATTCATACGCTTTGAATAATTCTCTTTTTTCACTCCCGCGTTATAAGCCCCGACGGCTTCCCAGTTATAGCCATATACGTTGATCATCGTCGACAGTATTGACGCGCCCACCATAATGGAGGTGCAGGGCTCGGTCACAAGCCGGTTCTCATCAATGCCCTGGCGCTGCAGTTCGCTGAAATGCGTGCTGTTAATCTGCATTAATCCCACATCCCGCGAGCCATCCTGATTCCACCCCACGGCATTCGGATTCATACCGGATTCCACCTGCGCAATGGCATATAATAAATACGGATCGACATGATAATAATGCGCCGCTTTATCCCAGCAATTTGCTGCCGCACTCTGACTTAAAATAAGCAATAACAATAAAAAGCGTTTCATCTCATTACCTGTTTATTTACTGACGATCCTTCTCCTTGCGCACGCTGTCTTATTCCGGAAGGGGTTGACCACACCCGAAACGGGGTGTGGTCAACGATTGCAGGCGATATCAAACCCGCAACCTCAGGCTAAGAAGGTTATTTGCAGTCTGCTGACGCGCCTTCTTTCACCCATACATCGCTGTTACCTGGTTTATCACCACGGGTCCACCATTTCGCACGGTAGACATACCCCTGGTAGGTGGTCGTATCGCCACCGTTGTAAACCACATCTGAACGCCAGTTCATTTTCACCTGGCTGACCAGCTCCCACGCATCCGCGTCAAAGCCAGGTTTATTGCCCTGTGTCCAGTACTTCGCTTTCCACACCAGGTTGTCGGCGCTCACGGTGTCACCACTGTTGTAAATTTTGCTCGCACTCCAGGCCGGGTACTGGCTGGCATTGGCATCAACAGGTGCATCACAACTGCCGGTGGCAGAGCCTTCATCAGAAGGTGGCGTGACCTCATCGGCAGGTGGTGTCACCTCGTCAGATGGCGGCGTGACCTCATCGGCTGGTGGTGTTACCTCGTCAGATGGCGGCGTGACCTCATCGGCTGCTTTTGGCGTGACAATAACCTGCACGTTCGATTGAACGCTGGTTTTACCGTCGCTGACCACCACGCTCAGGGTGTAGGTGGAATCGGAAGCAACAGCCGGTGCGGTGATATTCACGTTCGCGGTGTCAGTACCGGTTGCGTTCATGTCCGCCGGCACGCTCCAGGCATAGGTCAGCGCGTCACCATCCGGATCGGCCGCCTGCGCATGCAGGGCATAGGTTTCACCCGCCTGCAGCGTGATGCTTTCCATCGGGTTGACCACCGGTGCCTGGTTCGCTTTAGGTGCTTTGTTCACGACCTGAACATCAATGGCGTTCGTCAGGCCTTTCGCATCTTTCACCGTCAGGCGGAAAGAGAGCGTCTGGTTCTGAGTCACTGCCGCCGCGCCGAAGGAGGCTTTGGCTTTCGTGCTGTTGGTAAGGGTCACGGCTGGACCGGAAATCTGGGTCCACTTATAGGTAATGGCGTCGCCGTCCGGATCGCCAGACGCAGAGCCATCGAGGGTGACGGTAACAGGCCCGGTCACGGTCTGGTCGGCAGCCGCAGCGATCGGCGCATGGTTGGTGACAACGGGATCAACCGGCGTTGAACCGCCGCCCAACAGGCTTTCGTTCATCGCATTGAGGATGTCGCCATTGTCCGAGTCGATGGACCAGGAGAACAGACCGCCCAGGTTTTTCGCCAGCACATACTTACCTTTTGCCGTGGTAGAACGCGCGTCTTCATAGGTAATCAGATCGCCGGTGGCTTTATTGAACAGATACGGCGCTTCTGCCGCGGCATCGTATTTGTATTCCCAGCCTGGCTTGCCTTTGTACTCGTTCGCAATCTGACGGTAGTCAACCACGCCCGGTTCCCAGGTGCCTTTGACCGCGCCCGTTGCCGTACCGGTGAACGGATTGTCGCCGGTGTAACCATGAACGCCGGTCCAGCCGCGACCGTACATGCCCGCCCCCACAACAATCTTGCCCGGCTGCACGCCCTGCTCCAGCAGCGCGTTCACGCCGTTTTCAGTGGTGTAGTTGGTGTCCGGTTTCCACTCCGCGCCGTGCAACGCCGCCTGGTGGCCGAGATCAGTATTGCTCCAGCCGCCGTAGAAGTCGTAGCTCATCAGGAAGATGTGGTCGAGATACTGCTGCGCCGTGGTGTAATCCACGTCTTCAATTTTGTCTTTACCGGAACCAATGGCGGTGGTCAGTTCGTACGTACGGCCCGTTTCTGCTGACAGCTCGTTCAGCATCGCGCGCAGATCGTGCATCACCGCGGTATAGGTGGCTTTGTCCTGAGCAGGGTTGCCAAGATTTTCCGACACGCCACCACCCCCCGGGAATTCCCAGTCAATATCAACCCCGTCGAAGAATTTCCAGGTTTTCAGGAACTCTTTCACGGAAGAGACGAAGCGCGCGCGGATCGCTGAATCATGCATCTGGAAGAACGGATCGGACATCGTCCAGCCGCCAATGGAAGGCAGCACTTTCAGATCCGGATGGGCTTTTTTCAGCGCCATCAACTGACCAAAGTTACCTTTGTAGGGGTCGTCCCAGTTGGTCACGCCAGCCTGCGGTTTTTGCAATGCCGCCCACGGATCGTGAATGGCCACGGTGTAATCCTGACGGCCCGCACAGGCGCGCTGCAGCGCGGCGAAGCTGTTGCCGTTCTCAACCGTTTTTAACCCGTCGTTGATGCCATCACCACCACAGATCGGAATGAAACCGTACAAAATGTGGTTCAGGTTCGCCGCAGGGATTTTATCCACCGGGAACTCACGCCCATAGACGCCCCACTCAGGGAAATAGGCACCCACCACTTTGTCCGTATGTTGAGAGAAAGTTTTATTATTTTCCTTCAGGGTGGTGTTCAGCGGCAGCAGATGGCTCCCGTCCGTGTCCGCCACGATGATCAGTTTGCTGGCACTTTTAGAACACCCGCTGGCGTTACAGAGTTCAACCTGCTCCTGATAGCGTCCGCCCTTTTTCACTTTGAAGGTGGCTGATCCGGAGGCGCTTGCGGCGCCACTCCACACGGCCTGACCATCCAGAAGCACTTTCGCCGAGGTTGGCGCATCGCCGCTCCAGACGTTCCACTCAACTTTCACATCCGCGCCATCATGGACTTTCACAAGGCTGTTATAGTCTTGCGCTGCCTGGTCAACTTCAACAATCGCAAACTTATCATTGCCACTGCTGAGGGTTGGCGTACCTGGCGCCGCCGCGAAGGCAGAGCTGGACGCCGCTGCAACGAAAAGCGCCAGATATTTAGGCTTCATAAATTTCATTTTTATTTCCTGATAAATTTATTTGTAAACGTTAATGACCCATGTCTTCCTTTAAAACATGGAATAGTTTTTTACAGACTTTGAATTTCAACTTAAGCAATAATCGTTAACCGCTATTTCTGTGGCGCGCTGTATTCCTCCATTAAAAGATACAAGCTCGAATTCTGTGAAGCTTATGTCTTTAACGATACGCTGAATAAATATTGTATTCCTTTCATTCCCCAATCGAAAAAATCACTAAAAAAACTTGACCGGTGTATTCAGAATGTGGAACAGGCAACCTGATAAACAAAAACCGTCATGCCGGCAAAAGCTAAATAAGGACCGAAAGAAATAATGCGGTTATTTTTGTTCGCATGTGTTGTCGCGAAATATCCGACAATACCGCTTAACGCGGCAATCAATTCCAGGGTGGGCAGTGCCTGCAAGCCGCACCAGGCGCCTAACGCCGCCAGAAGTTTAAAATCGCCATAGCCTAATCCTTCTCGTCCGGTAAGCAGACGAAATGCCCAGTAGAGAGACCAGAGCGAAAGGTAGCCAGCCACCGCCCCCACCAGCGCATCCTTAAGCGGCAGCGTGTGGTCAACGAGGTGTAACAACAGTCCTGCCCACAGCAACGGCTGGGTCAGACAGTCAGGGAGCAGCTGATGCTGCCAGTCAATCATCGCCAGCGGCAGCAGAAACGCGGCCAGCAACCACAGTGAGAACAACGCCGGTTCGCCCGGAATGCACAAGGCGGTGAGGCCAAAAAAGAGCGCGGTGACGATTTCGAGCATCAATAAGCGCAGCGGGATGGCCGTGCCGCACTGCCTGCAGCGCCCGCGCAATACTAGCCAGCTGACCAGCGGGATATTCTCCCAGGCCGCAAGATCATGCTGGCACACCGGGCAGTGAGAGGCCGGAAACAGCAAGTTGCCCGCGCCTTCCTCCTCCATCACCATGCCCGGCACGCGCTCGGCGACAACCCCCAGAAAACTGCCCACCATGCTGCCCAGGATCGCACTCATCACCGGGAACCCCACCGGGTAGATTTCCCGCATCAGCGCAACGGTGTTCATGCGGTTTTGCGCCAGGTGAGCTGCACTTCGGCTTTCACGTCACTGAGGTGATCGACCGGTATAAGGTTCATTTTTTGCAGCCTGACGCCGGAGGTCTGGTTGATTTCCCGCAGCCAGTTTTTTAATTCATACACGTTTACGCGGTTCACCACGAACGATAAGGTTTGCCCGTCCTGACGCACCTCCGTCAGGGAAAGGTTAATTTCATGAGCGCTGTTCTCCACCACCGTGCGCGGGTTATCCGTTTTAATGATCATCACCGGAAGGTGGTGTTTATCTATTTCTCTGCGCATCCAGTTCAGCGTCTCTTTTTGTCGGGTCAGCGTTGATTTGCTATTTTGAATCATATTATCCAGTGGCATCATGCCCGCGTAATAAACAGCCGCGGCCAGGAGGGCAACGGCACCGGTTTTGAAAATATATTTCTCCCGGATGCTGTATTGTTGATAACGCGACGTAAGCTTCGTGATTCGCTCTTTCATTTATATTTCCCTGCGATCATGGCGGTATAAGGTGCAGTGGTAGAAACAGGCTGTAGGGTGAAATCAAAATGCTCCCCTGTTTTCTCCACAAACGACTGCAGCGCGGCCTGGCTTTGCGCACTGACGCTCAGGGTCAGCGCATTTTGTTGCGCATCGTACTCAAGCAGGGAGATCTCAAGTGCGGGTACGGCCTGCCTGGCTTGCTCAAGATCATCCAGCTGCAGGAATATCCCTTTGTGCTGCTTTTTCATGTTTTGACCAAAGTGGTATTTGATATTGGTCTGCTGGCGCATGCTGGGAAAATGGTGCTGATAAACCTGAACGATCTCCTGCTGAACCTGATTTTCCTGCTGTACCAGCATCCAGGCCATCGCGATCCGCGGGCCCAGCAACAGCCCGAGAGACAGCAGGCCCGCCGCCGCCATCGCGATTTTTATTCCTTTAGACGCGCTGCCTTTCCCTGCCTTCGGGCTGAATTCACCGTGCAGGAGGGTGACACGACAGGATTGCCACTGAGGCTGGATCAACACCAGCGGATGCTGCCACGGGTGCAGAAGATCCACCCCGACACCGGCTGGCGGTTCGCCGTAACAGCACACGTCACCGTCTGGGGTTTTTTGCATCAGCAGCGGCAGCAGGCTGGCCTCCATTTCGCTGGCGACATGGGGCGACAGGCGCAGCCAGTAGCGGTCATCCAGGGCAACCAGCGTGCTTCCTCCTGCCGTCACCGGCAGCAGCCAGGCATCCGGCAGCGCCTGAATCACCTTCAAACCGGCCTCCTGGCAACGGGCTAACCACCCGCGCAGAACATCGGTATCAATCGCCACCGCGTCAACGTTGGCCCCCTTTTTGTGAAGCACCGTCCAGTGAAGGTTGTCCACCTCGCCAATGAGCGTCTCTTCCGCCAGCCACGAGAACGCCGCCGTCTGAGAGGCAACTTTTTTCGGCAACGTAAAATGACGGAAGATCATGTTGCCCGCAGGCAACAGTAAACAGACCCGGGCCGCGAGAGGATGGTCTGCCAGCGCGTCAAGGCGCTCCACAACGTCAACCTGCTGGCTGCCGGAAGCACACCACATTATTTTCCCGCCCTCACGGCTGTCGGGACGAACAAAAAGTACCTGTTTCATAGCCATCTGCTTTTCTTATTCAATCATTCGGTAACGACGTTGCCACGTCACGATCTCACCGGCTTCGTTATTGACCTGAAGCTGGCTTACCACGCGAAGCGTTAGCGCATCGGTGTTGCCGGTATAGTTAACGCGGAAGTACCGGCTTTGGGTGGAGAGTTGTCCGGCCACCTGCGGAAGGTCGTCTTTCACCTGCGGGAAGGCCTGCTCCAGCGCGTTGCTGAAGGTTTCCATATTTTCCCAGCCGGTTTCAGGACGCGATTCAATCAGGCGAACGGCATCGTCTTGCGTTATTTTTCCGGGGAACATGGCGGCCAGTAAGGCGGCCTGTTCCGGTTTCAGGGTGTTCACATCCACCTTGCTGGCGGTATCCGGTAAGGCACACAGCAGCGTGCTCACCTTCCGGTATGCCGTTGCCGGAAATGCCGGCAGCAGCGTGATCTCAGCGATCGTGCGCATCATCTGGTTTGCGGGCTGCCGGGGGGGCACCACGCCCGCCCAGGCATCGCTCTCCGCCCCCTCGCTGGCCGTGGTGGTATCGCCATCCAGATAGTCCACCAGCTGCGAGTAAACCTCGTGCGCTGTGGACTGGCTGAGGCCACTCCCGGTCAGGAGTTGCTCAACAATCTGCTCTTTTCGCGGTTTTTCCGGCACCGCGGGCGCATTTTGCCCCTGCGCGATGTCATCGGCCGCCAGCAGGTTATTCACGTTGAAGCAGTCCTGGGCGTCTTCCACCTGGCTGACCACCGTGTAATCGTCACCCCGGGTCTCCAGCGGCTGATGCCAGTCACCCTGCAGGGTAAGAGCTTTACTCTCACCGCTGGCGTCGCTCTGCAGACGATCTTTGACCACCTTCTCCTGAGCCTGCATGGCCCAGCGCAGCTGCTGCTGACTCACCTGGTAATGGGTTTTCTGCAGATTGCGGCAGAACTGCTGGCTGATTCTGGCAGCCAGCGCCGACATCATGACCAGCAGGATCAGTACCACCAGCAGCGCGACGCCTTTCTGTTTACGTAAAGCCTTCATGATGTCGCTTCCGCTGCAGGTGGCGCGGCAGGTGCGTCTGCGGGCGCTGGCGCGGCGGCCTCGGGGATATCGCCCGGCGTCGTAAACACCCAGCGCCAGGTTTCCCCGTTTTCCATCGTCAGCGTCAGCTCGACGCCATCCGGCAGATGTGCCGGGTCGTTCCAGCTTTTTTGCCAGCCCTGACGGTAAAAACGCCACTGCAGGGATTTCACCTCGCCAACGATCGGCACCGCATCGGGTCTGGCATCCGCCGGGCTGTCAATCACCGGCCAGACATCCCGGTACAGTCGCCCCTCTTCCAGCCGCCAGCGCACGTGCTCCAGCTGTACGGTTCCGCTCACGCCGTTCAGCGTGGTCAGCTCAAGGCCGTCATCCCCCTGACGAAATGTATCCGGCTCGTTGCGCGGCGCACGCGCCTGAAGCTGATAGAAATCGCGCTCCATCAGGCTCCAGGCACGCTGAAGCTGATTGAGCTTTGCCGCGCTGGCCTCCGTCGCCGAACTGGTGCGCATCGCCCCGTCGAGGATTTGCCAGGCCAGGGTGCTGATCACCGCAAAAATGGTCAGCGCAATCATGATCTCCAGCAGGGTAAATCCCCGCTGGCGTCGGATTTTCTTCACGGTTCCTCTCCCGGCGCGATAACCTGCAGTGAAATAACCGGCTGGCTTTCATCGCCTTCTGCATAGACGCGGATGGCATTCGCCCAGCCGTTAGACGCGGTTTTTACGCGCTGCTTTCGCCAGGCCCAGCTGCGCCCGCCCATGACCTCTGCCCCCTGCGCTTCAGCGTCAGGAAAATCACGTCTGTTGAGCTGCGCCTCCGCCAGTTGATTTTCGGCGACCCAGCTGGCCTGCAATGTATCGGCCAGCCCGTGGGTGAAACGCACGTTCAGGGAGACCGAGTTCATCAGCGCCAGTGCGGCGGTGGAGAAGATGACCAGCGCGACCATCACCTCCAGCAGCGTCATCCCCTTTTGCTTTCTCTTGCCGTTAGCCATCGTTTTCTACCGTTACAGGGGCCGCGCCTTGCGACACCACGCGGAAATGGTGCGCGTTGTCGCGGCTTTGCAGCGCCAGCGTAAAGCGGCTGATTTCACCGTCCGGCAGAAATAACACCTGCGGTTCGGATGTCACCGTGGCGGCGAGACGCTGCGGCGTGAGCGAGACGTGCATCTCCGGCGGGAAATCACCCCGGGTCGTTATCCGCCCCGCGGATAACGACACCCAGTGACGTTCACCGTTTTTATCCTCGAGCGTCACCAGCCGGTATTTATCCGCGGTCATAACCAACCCCACGATATTTCCGTCCATCACTGCCCGGTCTGAACCATAATCAACGAGGGCTTTTAATTGCTGACCAAATATATCCGCACCGCTGCGTGAGGGTATTGTTGAAACCACCATCATGGCGCAGCTGGCAAATATCACCAGCGCCAGAATAATTTCCAGCAACGTAAAGCCGCGTTGACGTTTCATTATTTCTCTTTCTTATCCAGAGACCAGTTTGTAATATCATCGGCGGTATTGGCTTCGCCATCCGGACCTGCGGAGAAAACGTCTACGGCACCGTGTTCACCCGGGCTGACCAGAATATAATCCCCGCCCCACGGGTCCTGCGGCAGGCGGCGGATATAACCGTCCGCACGGTAGCCGTTGGGAATGGGCGCAATCTCTGGCTTCGTGACCAGCGCCTGCAAGCCCTGCTCGGTGGTGGGATAGCGGTGATTATCCAGCTTATACATATCCAGCGAGCCTTCGAGCGCGACGATATCGCTGGTCGCTTTTTGGGTATCCGCTTTTTCTTTATTACCCATTAAATTGGGTACCACCATACTCGCGAGTACGCCGAGAATAACAATAACCACCATTAATTCGAGCAAGGTGAAGCCCGCCTGGCGAGCCAGGTGTTTACGTTTTATAGCCATGATTTAACCTACCATATTATTAAGTTGCAGAAGCGGTTGTAATATTGACAGGACGATGAATAAAACAATCGTCGCCATAGATACCACCAGTGCCGGTTCAAATACCGACAACGTTAACGTAATACGATGCTGTAATGCCGATTCCTGGTTTTCCGCCGCGCGGTCCATTAAATGGCCTAATTCCCCACTCTCTTCCCCGGAGGCAATCATATACAGCATGGTCGGCGGGAATAATTTCGCCTGCTCCAGAGCCGCATAAAGCGATGCACCCTGGCGCACGGTATCCGCCGCCTGCTCCAGCACCTGCCGGGCATACCGGTTTTCGATCCCGTCCATCGCGATATACATCCCCTCCAGCAGCGGCACGCTACTGGCCTGCAAAATGCTCAGGGTACGGATATAGCGGGCGCTGTTGATGGCGCAGACCAGCTTTTTGACGGGCGAGCCGTTCACCAGCCAGCCGTGCCAGCGAAAACGATTTTTAGCGTTTCGAAGCCAGGCCTTAAAACCCATCATCCCGCCTGCCAGACTGCCGACGATATAGAGGCCGTAAACCTGCAGGAAATCACTCACCGCGATCAGCGTGCGGGTGGTGATCGGCAGTTGCTGTTTCATATGGGTGAACTGCTCAATCACCTGGGGCACAACCGCCACCAGCAAAATGCCGATCACCGCGATGGCCACCACGGTCAGGGTGATCGGGTAGACCATCGCCTGCGTCAGTTTGCTTTTCATCTTCTGACGCTGCTCGTTGTACTCGGCCAGCTTTTCCAGCACGTCGCCCAGATGGCCGGTCTTTTCACCGGCCATTACCAGCGTGCAGTAGAGCTTGTCGAAGCTGCGCGGAAACTGGCTGAAAGCCTCAAACAGCGTATGCCCTTCCACCACCTTCTCGCGGATGTCCACTACCATCGCCGCGAGCTTTTTGTCCTCCGTCTGTTTCGCGATTGCCTTCAGCGCGCTCTCCAGCGGCAGCGCAGCGTTGACGAGCGTCGACAGCTGACGGGTAAACATCGACAGCACCGGCGTGGAGAGTTTTGCCCCGGCGTTCGCATTACCGGCAGCCGCAACCTCACGGGTTTCGTTGATGCTGACGGGCATCAGCTTTTGCTCGCGCAACATCTGGCGGACCTGCTTTTGCCCCTCAGCCTGCAATGTGCCACGCCGGGTTTTGCCCGCGGTATCCCTCGCCGTCCAGGCGTAGAAGGCCATTACGCATCTCCTCCGCGCTCGGCGGTGACGCGCATCACCTCTTCCAGCGAAGTGACGCCACCGATCACCTTCAGCAGCCCGTTCTCACGCAGGCTATAGGCCTGCTTAAAGAGTTCGGTTTCGATGGCCATTTCGTCTTTATCTTCATGAATGGCGCGGCGCAGGGTGCTGTCGACCACCAGAAACTCATGAATACCGGCGCGCCCCTGATAGCCGCTCTGGCGACAGTGTTCGCACCCCACCGCGCGATAAATCGCGTGTGGCGGCTGGTCCATAAAGCTGAACAGCGCCTTTTCATTGTCATCCAGCGGACTGGTGGTACGGCAGTGCGGACACAGCCGACGCACCAGACGCTGGGCAATGACCCCCAGTAACGATGAACCGATTAAAAACGACTCCAGCCCCATATCCCGCAGGCGGGTTATCGCCCCGGCGGCGCTGTTGGTGTGCAGCGTAGACATGACCAGGTGACCGGTGAGCGACGCCTGCACCGCAATTTGTGCCGTCTCGGCGTCACGGATTTCGCCGATCATCACCACGTCCGGGTCCTGGCGCAGAATTGCGCGCAGCCCGCGGGCAAAGGTCATGTCCACGCGCGGGTTAACCTGCGTCTGCCCCACCCCTTCCAGCTCGTATTCAATAGGATCTTCTACGGTCAGGATGTTGCGCTCAAGGCCGTTCAGCGCCGAGAGAATCGCGTACAGGGTGGTACTTTTACCGGAACCCGTTGGCCCGGTGACCAGGATAATGCCGTGCGGGCGGTCAATCAGCCCTTGTAACTTCTCCCGTTCTTCATCAATCAGCCCAAGCTTGTTGATATCAGGCTTGAGATTGCTTTTATCGAGCAGACGCATGACCACGCGTTCACCATACTGGGACGGAATGGTCGATACGCGCACGTCGACCGCCTTACGGCCAATGCGCAGGGAAATACGGCCATCCTGCGGCAGACGTTTCTCCGCGATATCCAGCCGGGACATCACCTTGATACGCGAAACCAGCAGCGGCGCGAGCTTACGCGCGGGCTGCAACACCGGACGCAACACGCCGTCGACGCGAAAGCGAATGCTCAGCGTACGCTCGAAGGTTTCAATATGAATATCCGACGCGCCCTCTTTTACCGCCTCGCCGAGAATGGCGTTGATCAGGCGGATCACCGGCGAGTTTTCATCGTTATCGAGCAGATCTTCGTTGTCCGGGATCTCCTCGGTTAACGCCATCAGATCGATATCGGCGTCCATATCGTCCACCAGTTGCTGGGACACCCCGCTGCTCTGCTGCCAGATCCTGGCCAGCATTTCATCGAAGGCTTCCGCCGTCAGGGTGACCGGGACAAACGCGCGTCCCAGCACCCGACGCACTTCCAGCAGCGCTAGCGCGGGGGTGTCATCACGGATATAGACCGCATCGTGATAAAATAAAACGCCGTTATCTTTTGCGTAGCCGCTGCTACACAGGGTTTTGCTCAGTTCGTCCACGTGATACCTCCGCCTTACTCTTTAAACGGATTGCGGGACGCGCTGGTTTTCACCGTTGCAGCACTCGCAGCAGGGAATGCGGGTAACACGGCGTTATCCGCCGGTTCAATGATCCCGAGCTTTTTCTCCTCAACGCGCTGCTGCTGGCGGGCGCGGATCTGGTCATATTTCTCTTTCGACGCCGCGCTGTAGTTGTCGTCGTCACGCAGCACGGTGGTATGAATAAAGACCATCAGGTTGCGTTTGGACGCGTCCTGCGAGGTGTAGCGGAAAAGCTGCCCGACCAGTGGAATATCCCCCAGCAGCGGCACTTTGGAGACCGACTGCTTAGTGACATTCTCCATCAGGCCACCGAGCACCACCGTTTGCCCGCTGTGCACCATCACTTCGTTATTGATGGTTCGGGTATTAAAGGTTGGGCCAAGGCTGGCATCTTCCGTTGCGCTGTTGTCGACGCTTGAGACTTCCTGCTCAATCTTCAGGTGGATCATGTCGCCGTCGTTGATTTGCGGCACAATTTTCAGTTTGGTCCCCACCGTCTTGCGCTCTACGGAGTTAAAGACATTATCGCCACTGGTGGTCTGCGAACCGGAAAGCACCGGCACGTCCTGACCGACATTAAATGACGCCTCTTTGTTATCCAGCGTGACCACGCTTGGCGTGGAAAGGATGTCGTTTTTGCCGTCGGTTGAAAGCGCGGTCATCAACGCACCGAAATCACCGTTAAAGAAGCCGGTCGCCAGGCCAGTAAAGCTGGCACCCTTGATGGTGCCATTTTTTATCTGACTAATGGGCAGGCCGGTGGAGCCGAACTGGACGCCACCGTGCTTGCCAGTCCACTGCACGCCGAGATCCAGACCGTTGCCGTCCTGCACTTCAGCAATGATGGCTTCCACCAGCACCTGCGGACGGCGGATGTCGAGCTTGTCGATCACCTTCTCAAGGGAGTTCATCACGTTAGGCTGCGCTGTGATCACCAGCGAGTTGGTTGACTCATCGGCGGTAATATTCAGATCGGTTGCCGCGGTGGCGGTTTTCGTCTTCGCGGTGCCGGCTTTGTCTTTCAGCTGTTCGCCAATACCGGTGAGCACCGGAACCACTTTGGTTGCGCTGGCGTACTTGAGATAGAAGACGCGGGTATTCCCCTCGTTGTTCTGCTCGCGATCTAACTCATGGATCAGGCTGCGGGTACGCGTGCGCGCATCTTCCGAACCGCTGATCACCAGGCTGTTGGTTTCGTCATCCGCCACCACTTTGGTGGCCAACTGCGGCGCGTTCTGCCCTTTCTGCTCTTCGTTGTTGAGATTATTCAACATGTCGGAGAGCGCTTTGGCGGAAGCAAAGCGCAGGGGGACGATTTCGCGACGCTGAACACCGTCTTTATCCACGCGCTGGACCAGATCCACCAGCCGGTTCACCACGGACGCTTTACCGGTTAACAGCAGCACGTTGGAAGGCTCGAAGTGCACCACGTTGCCGATGCCGGTGGCATCGTTCAGTTGACGCAACAGCGGCGCGAGCTCACGCACCGGCACGTTTTCCATGCGCACGACACGGGTAATAATCTCATCGCCTTTGCCCGGGTTTGTACTGTCTGCCAGCGGCGCACCGGCGGTGCGGGCCACGCTTGAGCGCACCACTTTAACCATGCCGTTATCCATCGGGATCACCGAGAGGCCGTAGAGATCCAGCACGCTCAGGAAGAACTGGTAATACTCATCCTCCGTCAGCACGTTGTAGGTTCTGACGGATACAGAGCCCTGAACCGACGGGTCGACGAGAATGGTTTTGTTAAGGTTGCGGCCTACCGTATCGATAAACTCGCGGATATCGGTATTTTTAAAACTCGCGCTAAAGTTGGCTGCGAGCAGCGAACCCGAATATAACGACAATGCGGTCAGCGCCACGCACGCCCATGGAAATTTCTTCATGTCTGTACACTTATTAATTGTTAAGAACATTGACCCGAATATTTTCAAGGTGAGCGTGACGTCTGACGACAACCTCCGCTTCTTTCATTTTTGACCATTCAGCAATAATATTTTTTGCCTTTACTTCATCGGTCATATCGACAGCATTCACTTCGACTGCCACATCCCCTTTTTTCAGTCCTGAATGGCTATAAAAGGAAGAGGCATTCCGGGGATTAATGGCATAGCCTTCCAGTTGGCCTTTTTCGACAACCGGTTTTAATACCAGATAATCATTCAGATGCAGCATGTCTGCGCCTGCATCTTTTGTCGATTTGGTTACCGGGCCGCTATCAACGCCGCCCTTGAAATAATCCGGTTTCTTTAAGGCCAGCGTCTGCGTGATGCCTTCATAATTCACGACGACACTGTCTTTGTTAATTTCCTGAATAAAGGCATCGTTAAAACCGGTCAGCGGCTCCCCTTCGCGGTAGCTCTTCTGGCCCGCGGGCGTTTTAATAACAGCGAAGGAAAGCCAGGGGGCATCACTGCGCACAATGCCTTCTATTTCCGCCGCCAGCGGGGCTTTTAGCGCAGCCGGCCCAGTGTCCTGACGTGCTGCCGCCGTGAAAAGGGTGAAGATTTTCTCTTCGCGGCGGTTTTTCAGCGGCTGCGCATCAGAGTTAGCCAACCTATTCGTAACCTTTTTATAATCTTTAAACGTGAAATACCCTTGCTGGCCGCTAAAAATTAACAGCGCCAACATCATGCAAGGGGTTATCCACCGTGACAGAAATGAGAACCTCATTTTTCATCTGGCCTTTAACAAAGCGAAAATAAGCAGCATCACGCTGCGACAAAACGTGTGAAGAGAGTAATGAGACGCGGTGAATACGACCATCGACTTCGCCACCAACTTTAATAAAGAAAATTATTGACCGTCTAAAATCGAGGTGTTAGGACATTTCTGCCGGATATTTTTACCCAGTTGAAAAATTGATCGCCCCGTCTCCTTACCGTAATTTCACGACCTGTTGCTATTCCTAATCAGAGACGGTAAGTCGTTATGTATCAGAGCCACTTTACTTTTAAAACCCCGCCCTTCAGGAAGGTCACCCGCTTATCCGGGGATTTTCTGGTGCCTTATCATCAGGACGTCTTTAACCTGCTGAAAGAGAAAACCCAACAGGCGGGATTATGCGGGCTCTTTAGCGACGATACCTCGCTGTTGGGCCAGTTCAGCGATGCGCTGAAAAACAGCGACAACCGCGTTCTTGCCATCAACGCGTTTCCAAAACTGAGCGCCAGTAGCCTGCTGTACAAGCTCAGCCCGGACACGAAAGCGATCGCCAGCCGTATTCAGGCGGTCGATACCGTGCTGCAGCAGTGGCAGGCAGGGAAAACTCAGGCCACCGTGCTGGTCATTTCCCATACTGAAGCCATGAAAGAGACCTGCCGGACGGTGCTGGGGATGTTGCTCACCCGCGCGCAGGAGCTGGGGTTTCATTTATCGGTGGTGCTGACGGGCGCGGAAAATCAGGCGGCGCGGCTACAGCAATCTGATCTGCGTGAATATGTGCATACCCACCACACCTTGCGCCCCCTGACCTGCCGTGAATATCTCAGCTACGTGCAGGCGCAGTGCGAAGAGCACGGGGGCGAAAGCTCGCCGTTATCCCCGGCACGCGTGCGTAAGATGCACGCAATGACAAAAGGGAAAATCAGTGAACTGAATGCGCTGGCGCACCTGTCGATGCTCGCGGCCTGGACCGAACGCGCAAGCCAGGTCAGTCCGCGACATTTACGCCTGGCGGCCGCAGAGGTGCTGCCCGCGAAAAAACAGGGTAAGCGTCTGGCAACGGTTTCACTGTTTGCCTCTGTGCTGTTCGCGGCTTGCGGCTGGTATTTCACCGCCTCAATGACTGCTCGCCTCCCGGTTTCTCTGCCGGTCCCGATAAGCTGGAAACACCCGGCCGCCCCCGTTCAGGCCCCCGTCGTGCCGGTTATCGACAAGGAAATAGTCAATCAGCCGGACGCGATGCATCAGCTTTATCTGATGTGGGGGTATGACGCCTCGGCGGACGATGCGCTGTGTCAAAACGCGGTGAAGGTAAACCTGATGTGTAAGCAGGGAAATGCCTCTCCGGATGCGCTGGCAGGCGAAGGTTATCCGTGGGTGAGCGAGCTCAAAACCGGCAATCATCTTAACTATGCGGTGGTCGCCCGCGTCGGAGAAACCTCGATGGACTTACTGATGAATAACCGGACCTGGCAGGTCAGTCGTAACTGGTTTAACCAACATGCAACCGGAAACTATACGCAACTGCACCGCCTGACGCCGGAAGGTAAAGACGCCATCAGCGCAACCAGTGACGGCAAAGAGATGACCTGGCTTGATCAGCAGCTAAGCCAGGCCCTTTCTCAACCTGAAACCCACGCTCAGCGCTGGACTGCGGAGATGATGAAACGCACCCGCGCGTTCCAGCAAAAAATGCATCTGCATGTGGACGGTATTCCCGGCGAAGAGACATTGATGCAGTTAATGCGGGAAACCAACACCACGCCGAGCGTATTGATCCAGGCTTCGCATGCAATACCGGATGCGAAAATGCAGGAGAAGCATTCCTGATGTCTACTATCAGCCTTGCGGCTCAGCGCAGTTACACCACCGGGGAAGCGGTCTGGTTTTCATATCGTCTTCCCGGACTGAGACACGTTTTTGCCCACACCGTTTTAGGACTCCTGGGTCTGTGCGCCATGCTGATGGCCGGGTTGTACGCGCATGTGTATTGGGATCTGCGCCACCCTGCACCCGCCCCCATCAACGCGAGCAGCGCCAGACCGGAAACACAGCTTTCAGATATGCATTATGTGTATGTGAGCAAACCCTTCCCGCATCCGCACCCTAAACCTGCGCCGGTGCATGAGGATATGCCTGCCCTGCAGGATCTGCCGATTAACGGCGATGATACCGACTGGCAGCAGGCGCCTGAAGGAGCGGCTCAGCACGATACCGCGCGGGATACGTTACCCGGTACCGGGGCACACACCGACGCTTCTGCACGGGCTGGCAGCGACAGTTCCTCATTAACAGAATTGTTTAAGCAGGCGTTAAAAGAACAAGAGCAGGATTATTCGCAAGGCAAAATTCCCGCGCCGCCGGTTGACGAAACGCAGGATATTTCCCGGTCCCCTTTACGTCATAAAGGAGACCGGCTGGAGTAATTAATATTTTTCAGGCAAGGATGTCAGGTTAAGGAGTCGCCCCTTTTCCACCACAATATACTGACCTTTTTTCAGGTCGGAGAGAATTTTAATAATGGTACTGCGTGCCAGGTTGGTGTATTCCTGAATATAGTCATATATATTGATATCACGCTGATGCTGAACAATCAGTTCATTAATCTCGTATAAAAATTCGCGCACTACCGAATAGGCGCTGCGGGCAACCAGCACATCGTCACGCTTGCTCAGCATACAAATATACCAGGAGAGCACTTTCGTCAGTTCCGGCCACAGATTGTTTTCAGTCATTAGCTGGGCGAAGTCCTCTTTTTTTATCGAGCGCACGACGGTATTTGACCGAATGAGGCCATACATGTGCGTGGCGCTGTAAAACATAGAACAAAGCCCAAATATACACGGCCCCTGAACGGTGAACATGCACAGTTCATCAGATTCGCGGCGGAACTCAACGTCGCCACTGACGATAATATGAATATACTGTGAATCACTGGTAGATATTTTCTGCCACTTTTTTAACGTCTTCTCTTCAAATCCTGACGTTGCAGAAATAATTGCGTTGACTTCGTTTTGCGGACGTAATTTTTTACCGTAGATGCTTAACATTATTATACCCAATTTAAGATGTGAAATATAAAACTCAGGATTAAGACGTAAGGCCTCAACCCAGGAATATTTTCCTGATGAAACACTCAAGGAGAAAATAAAAGTAGAAATTGTTTACGTTAATTTGCTGCTTTACTTAGCAAGCTATGTGTCCATCTTAAATCCGGATAATTTTAAGTCAATTAACTAAAAATGAATTGAGTTTGTACTTAAGATTAATCTTACTTAAATTACGCGAAAAATACTTACGAGGGGGTATCCCGCAGGATCACCCCTGTCCGTACTTTTCCAGAAGCGCTTCAGCGATGGCCAGCGTTTCACGGTCAGCCACACCATTCCACAGCTGTGGACGGAAGTGCATTTGAAACGAGTTAATCACTCTTTTCTGCTGCTGGGCTGTGGCAGCCTCCGGCACTTCATAGCCATACCGCGCTAACAGATCGAGCAGCAGTGCGCTGTCCACTTCCTGATAGCGTGGCTGCCCATTGAGATAAAAGTTGACGCGGTCCGGATCGGGCCAGGCACCAATTCCCTGCTGCGCCAGTTCGCGCCAGGGGAACAGCGGGCCGGGATCGTCTTTACGCTGGGGGGCAATATCAGAGTGCGCGACGACGTTCTGCGGCTTAATGTCGTAGCGGGCGATAATGTCTTTGGCGAGCGGGATCAGAGCCGCAATTTGCGCCGGCTCGAACGGGGTGAAATGTTTTACTCCCGCCGTTTTTAGCCAGCCCCGGTTTTCCAGCTCAATCCCCACGGAGGTGTCATTAATACGGTTAGTGCCGCGCCAGAAGCTGATGCCGGCATGCCATGCCAGTTCGCTCTCCGGCACCAGCTGCCAGATACGCGGTTTGCCCTCAGGGGTAGGCGGTTTGGCGGGGATCAGGTAGTGAGAGCTGACATTCTTGTCGGTTAACGTCGCCAGCGAGCTGTCAAAGTCATCGGCGGTGTAGTGGATCACCAGCACCTTTATACGCGGGTAAGCCGCCTGGGCCTGATGGCGGGTATCCAGCTCATAGGCACCTTTATCAATAATGCCTTTTTCCGTGGCGCACCCTGCCAGCAACAGCGCCAGCAGGAGTGTGGCAAGCGAGCGCTTCATCGACGGGTTTTCACCGCCGTACCGCTTACGCTCACCATCAGCATGCTGGCATCTTTACCGACCGTTTCGTAGTCAATATCGATGCCTACCACGGCATCTGCACCCAGCGCCTTGGCCTGCTCGCCAAGCTCTTTAAACGCAATTTCGCGGGCTTTGCGCAGCTCTTTCTCATACGCGCCAGAACGTCCCCCCACGATATCGCGAATGCCGGCAAAGAAGTCCCGGAAAATGTTCGCGCCCAGTATGGCTTCGCCGGTGACCACGCCGCAGTACTCGGTAATAGGTTGCCCTTCCAGGGTAGGCGTTGTTGAAAACTGCATACTTTCTCTCCTTCTTTAGCGTTCAATGCCTTAGGTACAGCATTATCGGTTCGTTACGCTATGATTGAAAGGATAGTTAATAAATAAGGAAATCAACATGCGCTATTCAGCTTTAACACTTTTCGTGCCCTGCGCGCTGGTGCTCAGCGCCTGCACCACCACGGTCACGCCAGCCTTTAAGGATATTGGTACCCGCAGCGGCCCATGCATTGAGGGCGGCCCGGATACCGTGGCGCAACAGTTCTATGATTACCGCATACAGCACCGCAGCAATGATATTACCGCCCTGCGACCGTATCTGAGTGACGGCCTGGCGAAACTGCTGAGCGACGCCACCCGCGATCCGCAGCATAACGCGCTGCTTAAATCCGATCCGTTCTCCAGCCGCGCCACGCTGCCTGACAGCGCCGAGGTCACCAGTGCTTCAACGATCCCAAACACCGATGCGCGAAACATTCCCCTGCGCGTCAAACTGACCCAGGGAACCCAAACCTGGCAGGATGAAGTGCTGATGATCCGTGAAGGCCAGTGCTGGGCGGTGGACGACGTAAGGTACGTCGGTGGCAGCGTTCACGCCCCGGCAGGCACGCTCCGCCAGTCGATTGAAAACCGCTAAGCCTCCCGTTTAAAAAGCGTTAACCCCGTAAAATGTGCGGCATTTCATGCGGAATGCCGACATTTATACTCGCCGACATTGCCGTTCGCTATTTTGTGCTATGTTTAGAGGGTATTGCGGGTTATATTTAACTTTTAACGCAGAAATATTGCATAACTATTCTGTCAACGGTACTATCTGCGGCCTCAATTGCTATAGATTGCCTGGATGAGTAAAGACTGCCCCGATGAGTATTAAACTAAACGGCATTAACTGCTTCTACGGCGCACACCAGGCGCTGTTTGACATCACGCTGGACTGCCCGGAAGGCGAAACGCTGGTTTTGCTTGGCCCAAGCGGTGCAGGTAAAAGCTCCCTTCTGCGTGTCCTTAATCTGCTTGAAATGCCCCGTTCGGGTACGCTGGCTATCGCCGGTAACCATTTTGATTTCGCGAAAACACCGTCTGATAAAGCGATTCGTGAACTGCGTCAAAACGTTGGCATGGTCTTCCAGCAATACAATCTCTGGCCGCATCTGACCGTACTGCAAAACCTGATCGAAGCCCCGTGCCGCGTGCTGGGCTTAAGCAAAGATCAGGCGATCGCGCGTGCGGATAAGCTGCTGGAGCGTCTGCGCCTTAAGCCTTACAGCGACCGCTATCCGCTGCACCTGTCCGGTGGTCAGCAGCAACGTGTGGCGATTGCCCGTGCGCTGATGATGGAGCCTGCGGTACTGCTGTTTGATGAACCGACCGCGGCGCTGGATCCCGAAATTACCGCCCAGATCGTGAGCATCATTCGCGAGCTGGCGGAAACCCATATTACTCAGGTCATCGTAACCCATGAAGTGGAAGTGGCGCGCAAAACGGCCAGCCGCGTGGTCTACATGGAAAACGGGTATATCGTTGAGCAAGGTGATGCGAGCTGCTTCTCAAACCCGCAAACCGATGCGTTCAAAAACTATTTATCTCATTGATTGTGTCAGGGGAAATGATAATGAAAAAAGTATTACTTGCCGCGCTGCTCGCCAGCGTCACCCTTTCCGCTACCGCAGCCCAGACGATTCGTTTCGCGACTGAAGCGTCTTATCCTCCGTTTGAATCCATTGATGCGAACAATAAAATTGTCGGCTTTGACGTGGATCTGGCAAACGCCCTGTGTAAAGAGATCGACGCAACCTGTACCTTCAGCAACCAGGCGTTCGACAGCCTGATCCCAAGCCTGAAGTTCCGCCGTATCGACGCCGTTATGGCCGGAATGGATATCACCCCTGAGCGCGAAAAACAGGTTCTGTTCACCACCCCTTACTACGACAACTCTGCCCTGTTTATTGGTCAGAAAGGCAAATTCACGTCGGTTGATCAGCTGAAAGGCAAGAAAGTGGGCGTGCAGAACGGCACCACGCACCAGAAATTCATCATGGATAAACACCCGGAAATCACCACCGTTCCGTATGACAGCTACCAGAATGCGAAGCTGGATCTGCAGAACGGCCGTATTGATGGCGTGTTCGGCGACACCGCCGTGGTGACCGAGTGGCTGAAAGCCAACGATAAACTGGCACCAGTGGGCGATAAAGTGACCGACAAGGATTACTTCGGCACGGGTCTGGGTATTGCCGTTCGTCAGGGCAACACTGAGCTGCAGCAGAAATTCAACGCTGCGCTGGAAAAAGTGAAGAAAGACGGCACCTACGAAACCATCTACAAAAAATGGTTCCAGAAGTAATTCCTGATGAATGAAATTTTTCCTTTAGCAAGCGCCGCCGGGATGACCGTCGGCCTTGCCGTTTGCGCACTGATTATCGGCCTTGTGCTGGCGATGATCTTTGCGGTATGGGAATCAGCAAAATGGTTCCCTGTCGCATGGGCCGGCTCAGCGCTGGTCACCGTGCTGCGTGGGCTGCCTGAAATTCTGGTGGTCCTGTTTATCTATTTTGGCTCCTCGCAGCTGCTGTTAACGCTGTCGGACGGCTTCACCCTCAATCTGGGTGTGGTGCAGATCCCGGTGCAGATGCAGATTGAGAACTTTGACGTCAGCCCGTTCCTGTGCGGCGTGATTGCCCTCTCTCTGCTCTATTCCGCGTATGCTTCGCAAACCCTGCGCGGTGCGCTGAAAGCGGTTCCGCAGGGACAGTGGGAGTCTGGCCAGGCGTTAGGCTTGTCGAAATCGGCGATCTTCTTCCGTCTGGTGATGCCGCAGATGTGGCGTCATGCGCTGCCCGGGCTGGGTAACCAGTGGCTGGTGCTGCTGAAAGATACCGCGCTGGTAAGCCTGATCAGCGTGAACGATTTAATGCTGCAAACCAAAAGTATCGCGACCCGTACCCAGGAGCCGTTTACCTGGTACATCGTGGCGGCGGCTATCTACCTGGTGATCACGCTGGTGAGTCAGTACATCCTCAAGCGCATTGACCTGCGTGCGACGCGCTTTGAACGGAGACCAGGCTGATGCTTGACTATTTTCCGGAGCTGATGAAAGGGCTGCACACCAGCCTGACGCTGACCGTCGCATCGATCATCGTGGCGCTGATCCTGGCGTTGATCTTTACCATCGTCCTGACGCTAAAAACGCCGGTGCTGGTATGGATTGTGCGAGCCTACATAACCTTGTTCACCGGTACACCGCTGCTGGTGCAGATCTTCCTGATTTACTACGGCCCGGGCCAGTTCCCGTCGCTGCAGGAGTATCCGGTTATCTGGCACCTGCTTTCTGAGCCATGGCTGTGCGCCCTGATTGCCCTTTCGCTGAACAGTGCGGCCTATACCACGCAGCTCTTCTACGGGGCTATCCGTGCCATCCCGGAAGGGCAATGGCAGTCCTGTGGTGCGCTGGGCATGAGCAAGAAAGACACGCTGGCTATCTTGCTGCCGTACGCGTTTAAACGTGCGCTCTCCTCCTACTCCAACGAAGTGGTGCTGGTTTTCAAGAGTACGTCTCTGGCCTACACCATCACGCTGATGGAAGTCATGGGCCACGGGCAGCTGCTCTATGGACGCACCTATGACGTAATGGTGTTCGGTGCCGCGGGCGTGGTCTATCTGGTGGTGAACGGTTTGCTGACGCTGATGATGCGCCTTATCGAGCGTAAAGCGCTGGCGTTTGAGCGCCGTAATTAATCACAAATTTGCATAAACTTTATTGACGAAGACGGGCAAGTCTAACGACAGCCCGTCTTTTTTTATGGATTAAATAATATTTAATCATTTTTATTGAATATAAATTCATTAAATGGCATTGTATTTCCATGCCGCAGACACGGCGCATAAGACAGACTGACAGACGGGAGCATTACAATGAAAAAGTTAGTTCTGGCCGCTTTACTGGCCACTTTCGCCGCTGGCGCATCAGCTGCAGATAAAATCAACTTCGGCGTTTCGGCCACCTATCCGCCGTTTGAGTCGCTGGATGCCAGCAACCAGATTGTCGGTTTTGATATCGACCTCGCCAAAGCCCTGTGCAAACAGATGCAGGCCGACTGCACGTTCACTAACCATGCGTTTGACAGCCTGATCCCGTCGCTGAAATTCAAAAAATACGACGCGGTGATCTCCGGGATGGACATCACCCCAGAGCGTAGCAAGCAGGTCACCTTCACCGACCCGTACTACGCCAACTCGGCGGTGGTCATTGCGAAGAAAGGGGCTTATACATCCTTTGACCAGCTGAAAGGCAAACGCATTGGGATGGAAAACGGCACCACGCACCAGAAATACCTGCAGGACAAACATCCTGAAGTGAAAACCGTGGCCTATGACAGCTACCAGAATGCCATAATCGACCTGAAAAATGGCCGTATTGATGGTGTCTTCGGTGACACTGCGGTGGTGAACGAGTGGCTGAAAACCAACCCACAGCTCGGCACCGCGACCGAAAAAGTGACCGATCCACAGTACTTCGGTACGGGCCTGGGCATTGCGGTGCGTCCGGATAACAAAGCCCTGCTGGAAAAACTGAATGGCGCACTGAAAGCAATTAAAGCTGACGGCACGTACAAGAAAATCAGCGATCGGTGGTTCCCGCAATAATAGCTTTTTGTCGGGTAGCCTGGCCTACGGGGGTGGTCTGTAGGCCGGGCAAACCCGGCAATTTCACAGTGGAACAAAGAAGCGAAAACGAGCCCCGTTCGTGGACTCCATCAGCCTGATCCCCCCGCCGTGAAGTTCCAGCATGCGTTTCACAATCAACAGCCCCAACCCGCCACGGTTTTCCCGTGATGCCTGCGGATTTAACGTCGAAGGACGTTCAAACAGATCGTTGCGAAGAGAAGCATCAACGCCGGTTCCATTATCAGCCACCTCAACCTGTAGCTGCGCGTTCTCCTGCCAGACCGCCAGACGGACCTCTCCACCGGTCGGCGTATGCCGCATCGCGTTATCCAGCAGGTTAGTCACCACCCGCTCAATCATCGAGACATCGGCATTCACCAGCGGCAACGGGCCCGGTACATCAATGCGCAGGTTCACCTCCCGCGTGCGGGCCGTGAGTTCAAATTTCTGCGCCACGTCTGAAATTAGCTCACCCATGGCAAAACGCTCGCGCTGCGGTTTGATGCCGCCGTGCTCAAGACGCGCCAGTTCAAACAGCTGCTGCGAAAGATGACGCACTTTCTGCCCCTGCCGCAGCGCCGTGGCGAGATACTGCTGGTGTTCCTGCGGCGTCAGCGTCGCGGATTTCAGCGACAGCGTTTCGAGATAGCCCAGCAAGGAGGTGAGCGGCGTGCGTAAATCGTGCGAAATATTGGCGATAAACTCCCGGCGCTGGCGATCGCTGTCGGCCAGTTGATCCCACTGCAGGGTGATTTTACGGGCCAGCTCGATAAACGTATTGCGCAGCGTGGCCACTTCATCCTTTACCGTGGTTTCAGTAGGCTGCGCCGCCAGCTGCTTAATGGCACTAATGCTGTCCTGCTCCAGCCCGGCCACTTCCTGCGTAAGACGTTTGACCGGACGCGTTACCCAGTACCAGACCAGTAACCCCGCCAGCAAACCAAACAGCGCGACCCACATTAATGACCACAGGACGGTGCTCCAGAGCGCCTGATGCCAGGCCATCTCCGCCAGCGCGTTTGACTCTTCGCCCTGCAGAATAATATATAGATAGCCTTTCAGTTCTCCGTCCTGACGCAACGGCGTTGCGCTGAAAACCTTTTTGTTCTGGCTTCGCGGGTCATCGCCCAGTACCGGCCGCGCGGCATCACTGAGGAAAGTCTGCACCGGCCCGAGGTCGATTTTTTGCCGCTGGATATGCCCCGGCGGCGCGGCGTCAGCCAGCAGTTCGCCATCAGGCGAGACAACGTACAGTTCGACGCTTGGATTGAAGGTCATCAGCCGGTCAAAGAGCGGCTTCAGCGCGTGGCGGTCAACCCTGCCCTGCGCATCCAGAATCGGTTCCCGCTGGACAATCTGCTGCGCCAGGCCACCAGACAGCCGCTGCACCATCGCATTACCGTACTGCGTGGTGCTGTAAAGTTGCACCGCGCAGGCGATGGTCGCACAGAGCGTCAGCAGCAGAATAAACAACAGCGTCAGGCGCTGGCTCAGGCTAAAGCGGCGCATCGTTTGGCTCCGCAAATTTGTAGCCTTTGCCCCAGACGGTGCGAATGATCTCCGGCTCGGCGGCGTCCTTCTCAATCTTGATGCGCAGGCGGTTAATGTGGGTGTTGACGGTGTGTTCGTAACCTTCGTGCTGATAGCCCCAGACCTGTTCCAGCAGCGCCAGACGCGAGAAAACTTCACCGGGATGACGGGCAAAAAAGTACAGCAGTTCAAACTCGCGCGGGGTGAGATCCACCACCTGGCCGTGCAAAAGCACGCTGCGCGCCAGCGGGTCGAGCGTCAGGCCGTGAGCCTGAATATTCCCGGCACTTTGCGCCTGCCCCATCGCCTGCTGGCGTCGGAACAGCGCCTTGATACGCGCGATCAGCTCCTGTACCGAAAACGGCTTGGCCAGATAATCGTCCGCCCCGGTTTCCAGCCCGGTAATACGGTCGGTTTCACTGCTGCGGGCGCTGATGATGATCACCGGCAGGTAGCGGGTCATCTGGCGGATGCGACGGCAAATCTCCAGACCGTCGACATTGGGGAGCATTAAATCGAGGATCACCGCGTCCCACGGCTGCTTTTCGAGGCGCTGTAAGGCATTGCCCCCGTCGGGCTCGTGGGTGATGGCGTAGCCTTCATCTTCTAAGTTGAGGCGCAGAAGCGCCGCGATATCGTGGTCATCTTCCACCAGCAGGATCTGCTTCATGGGTAAGCCTTCTTCAATTCTGATGAGATAAGCTTACCTGATTTCGCAGGCGGACAGAGTTCACATTTTGTTTAAGATTTAACGAGTAGCGTCAGGACTTCATAATGCGCGGTATGCGGGAACATATCGAACAGCTGGACGCGTTCAATGCGGTAGCCCGGCAGCGTCGCGATATCTTTTGCCATCGTCTGCGCGTTGCAGCTGGAGTAGACGATGTAGTCCGGTGCCATCTGGCTCAGATAGTCGCACAGCGCTTTCCCGATGCCCCGGCGCGGCGGGTTCACCAGCACCAGTTCAGGCACATTGTCCTGCCCCGTCGCGAACTGCGTGGAGTCCAGCGCCTGGAAGTGCAGCCGGGTCAACCCAAGCTCTGCGGCAGACTGTCTGGCACAGGCAATCGCTTCGGCGGAGATCTCAATCCCGGTAAGCTGCATGTCTGGCGTGGCGCAGTGCAGACCGAAGCCACCTACCCCGCAGAACAGATCCCACATATGATGGATATTTAACGCCCGCACCCAGTCACGGGCGGTGGCATAAAGCGCACTCGCGACGGTCGGGTTGGTCTGGAAGAAGCTTTGCGGACGGATCCACAGCGGTACATCGTTGAACGTTTCTGCCAGCGCATGTTCTTCGGTGAAGAAGATCTCCCGCTCCCCTTCCATGATAGCCATATGCACCGGCTGAATATTCGCGGTGATAACGGTTAACTGCGGAAGCTGTTGCTGAAGCCATGGCAACGCCGCGCGAAGCTGCTCCACCTTGGCTTCTGAGCGTAGAACAAAGCGCAGCATCATGCTGCCGTCTACCTGGCTTTCGGTAAGAAGAAGGTATTTCAGCTCGCCGCGCTTGCGGGCAACGTTATAGGGCGTTAATCCGGCACGGGCAATAAACGGTTTGAGCGCAGCAAAGACCGGCGCAAAGGAGGCAGGATAAAGCGGACAGTCGGTTAAATCTTCAGGAGTACCCTCGCGATGCAACATGCCCAGCAGCGGTTTTTCAACACTGCCGCTCACCACCATTTTGGCTTTATTACGAAAGCCCTGCTCCGGCCCGCTGACGGGTGCGCACCATTCCCCCACGGCATGGTCTGCCAGCAGGTGTTGCAGGTCGGCCATTTTGGCGGTGAGTTGCTGAGAAACCGGCTGTTCTATCCACTGGCAGGAGCGGCAGCGACCGGCGTCATAGAGTGCGCACTGCATATCAAAACCTTAAGAATCACGAGGGCTGCGATTATACACATTATTGCAGTTGGAAGAACCGCCGACTGGAAGCAGGCACGAACAGGAAGAACAGCACCAGCATATCCGGGAGTTTTTGCAAAAACAGCGCGTGCAAAATCTCGCGTTTTGATCCACCCGCAATGCTGAACAGTTCCGGATAGCCATACCCCAGCGAGGCGGCCCACAGATAGCTTGCCGCCGTAATTTGCGTCAGCAAATAGATCCAGCGCGCCCAGTTGCGTCCTCTGACCAGCGAAAATGCGCAGTAAATCTCGATAAACACCAGTACCAGGCTGCTCAAAAAGACCAGCGTCAGGTTCCACGTCTGTACGCTGCGGTGAATGAATTCAGCCATACCGCGGACACCCAGGGTGTTAAGGATCATCAGCACATCAAGACAGCGGATCATAATAATAGCGAGCGCCGCCACCTGCACCAGTGCAGGAACGTTTGGACGAGCGTGCGTAAGACGTGATTTTTTTAATAATCCCAATGTTTTACTTCCCTGAAAAACAGTGCCGCGTCATGCGCGGCACATCACTGGAAATTTTAAATCCTTCAGCCGCGTCTTGCACGCTGGATATCACGCACACGTTGTTTTTCCGCGCGCGCCATCAAATACCAGGCGATAAATCCGACAATTCCGACCACCCCGAGGATGATCGAGGCCAGGGCGTTAATCTCCGGATTGACCCCCATGCGTACGCTGGAGAAGACCAGCATAGGCAGCGTCGTCGCGCCCGGTCCTGAGACAAAGCTGGCGATAACCAGATCGTCGAGCGACAGCGTAAACGCCAGCAGCCAGCCGGAGATCACCGCCGGCATAATCATCGGCAGCGTGATAATGAAGAAGACCTTCAGCGGCGTCGCACCGAGATCCATCGCCGCCTCTTCAATGGAGCGGTCCAGCTCGCGCAAACGCGAAGAGATAACCACCGCCACGTACGCGGTACAGAAGGTGACGTGCGCCAGCCAGATGGTGAGCATGCCGCGATCTGCCGGCCAGCCAATGGCATGCGCCAGGGCGACGAACAGCAGCAGCAGCGCCAGACCGGTGATAACGTCTGGCATAACCAGCGGCGCGGTGATCATAAAGGCAAAGCCGTTCGACCCCCGAAAACGCCCGAAGCGCACCATGACCAGCGCGGCAATGGTCCCCAGCACGGAGGCCATCGTGGCCGCCAGCGCGGCGATGGTCAGGCTCAGCCCCACCGCGCTCATCATCGCGTCATCATGGAACAATTCGCCGTACCAGCGCGTCGACCAGCCGGCCCATACCGTTACCAGTTTGGAGCTGTTGAACGAGTAGATCACCAGCATCAACATGGGTGCATACAGGAAAGTAAAGCCAATCACCAGGATGGCAATTCGCCACGGGGAGCGCACTACCGGTAAGTTGTTCATCCGTGGTCTCCCATCTGTTTCTGCTGATGTTTGTGGAACCACATGATCGGTACGATCAGCAGGAGCAACATCACGATCGCCACCGCAGACGCCACAGGCCAGTCCCGGTTATTAAAGAACTCCTGCCACAGCACACGCCCAATCATGATGCTGTCCGGGCCACCGAGCAGTTCCGGGATAACAAACTCCCCTACCGCCGGGATAAAGACCAGCATCGACCCGGCAATAATGCCGCCCCGGGTCAACGGAACGATAACGCTGAAGAAGGTTTTAAGCGGGCGGGCACCAAGGTCAAGCGATGCTTCCACCAGCGAATAATCGATACGCGTCAGCGCCGTATAAATTGGCAGCACCATAAACGGCAGATAGGCGTAAACAATCCCGATATAGACCGCGAGATTGGTATGCAGGATTGTCAGGGGCTGATCGATAACCCCAAGCCACATCAGGAAGTTATTCAGCACGCCGTTGTTTTTCAGGATCCCCATCCACGCGTAGACGCGGATCAGGAACGAGGTCCATGACGGCAGGATCACCAGCAACAGCAGAATGTTGCGCGTCGACGATTTACTGTGCGCCACGGCCCATGCCAGCGGGTAACCCAGCAGCAAACAGCAGATCGTCGAGATCGCCGCCACCTGCAACGACTGCAGATAAGCTTCGAAATAGAGCGGATCTTCCGTCAACTGCAGGAAATTGCCGAGGTTAAGGGTCAGCGTCAGCTGTCCGTCAGCCCAGTCCAGCAGGTTGGTATAGGGCGGGATCGCCCGCGCCATTTCCGCCAGGCTTATCTTAAAAACAATCAGGAACGGCAGCAGGAACAGCAGGATCAGCCACACGTAAGGCATGGCAATCACCAGCTTGCGTCCGTGGTTCATCTGCATGCGCGCCAGCCAGTGCGCAAAGCCACCCGGTTTTTCAACGCGGGCTGGAGGTTCTAAGGTACTCATTGTCCGCTCCTTATACCGTCAGCACTACACAACTGTCCGCATCCCAGCACAGGCGCACTTCATCGCCCCAGGTCGGCTGTCCCTTGCGATAACGATGTTCGTTCTGCAGCTGGGCGCTGAGCATCTGCCCGCTTTTCAGACGCACATGGTAGATGGAGAGGTCGCCCAGGTAAGCAATGTGCACCACTTCCCCGACGGCGAAGTTAAAGCCATCGGCAGGCGGATCTTCGCACAGCATGATCTTCTCCGGGCGGAGCGCGACATACACCGGCACGTTATCCACCACCGAGCTATCCGGATCGACCTTAAGCGGATGCTGCAGCCCCGGCGACTCGATCACCAGACCGTCTTCCTCGCGCGATTTCAGCAGCCCTTCGAAGACGTTGACCGACCCGATGAACTCCGCGCTGTAGCGGGTGGTCGGATGCTCATAAATCTCTTCCGGCTCGCCAATCTGTACGAACTTACCGCGGTTCATGATCGCAATACGCCCGGCCATGGTCATCGCCTCTTCCTGGTCATGGGTAACCATCACGCAGGTCACCCCCACACGCTCAAGGATATCCACCACTTCCAGCTGCATACGGTCACGCAGTTTTTTATCCAGGGCGCCCATCGGCTCATCGAGGAGCAGCAGCTTTGGCCGTTTCGCCAGGCTTCTGGCCAGCGCCACGCGCTGACGCTGGCCACCAGAGAGCTGATGCGGTTTACGCTTCGCGAACTCCTGCATGTGCACCAGGCTGAGCATCTCTGCCACGCGGGCGGTGATTTCGGCTTTCGGCAGTTTGTCCTGCTTAAGACCAAAGGCGATATTCTGCTCCACCGTCATATGCGGGAAGAGCGCGTAAGACTGGAACATCATGTTTATCGGGCGCTGATACGGCGGCACGCGGGAAAGATCGACACCATCCAGCATGATTTGCCCGGCGGTAGGCTGTTCAAAACCGGCCAGCATACGCAGCAGGGTCGATTTACCGCAGCCAGATGCGCCCAGAAGGGCAAAAATTTCACCTTTGTAGATAGTCAGGCTGACGTCGTCCACGGCATGCTGACCATCGAAAGATTTGGTGAGGTTACGAATTTCAAGAAGCGGGGTCAGCGCTTTACGGACTTTCGCCTGCGGGCGGGGGATCGCGTCATTCACGGGGTGCTCTCCGGCAGAAATCAAAACTGGTGCAAACGCACCATCAGGGTGCGCATCGTCGGGCGGCGCTCACGCCAGCCCGACCGACGGGTTTAGCAGGCCCGGTGAGCGTTTTCGCCACCGGGCAACCGTACCGGACGCCGTTATTTACCGCTTTTCACTTTGGTCCACGCACGGGTACGCACGCGGTCAATTTTTGGATCCTGAACTTTCAGGGTGAACAGCTTGGCAAACACATCCGCCGGCGGATAGATAGCCGGGTTATTGCGGATCTCTTCGCTGACCAGCGGCACAGAGGCCTTATTGCCGTTAGCGTAATAGACGTGATCGCTGATATGCGCGATGACTTCCGGACGCATCAGGTAGTTAAGGAACTGGTAAGCTTCGTCTTTGTTTTTCGCGTCAGCCGGCATGGCGAAGACGTCGAAGAACGCCAGCGCGCCCTCTTTTGGAATGAAGTAGGAAACATTCACGCCGTTTTTGGCTTCTTTGGCGCGGTTAGCCGCCTGCCATACGTCCCCTGCCCAGCCAATCGCCACGCAGATGTCGCCGTTTGCCAGGTCGTTGATGTACTGCGAGGAGTGGAAGTAACGAATATTCGGACGCAGCTTCAGCAGCAGATCGGTTGCCGGGCCGGTGTAATCATCGGCCTTGCTGCTGTTAGGATCTTTGCCCAGGTAGTTCAGCACGGTGGCGAAAATCTCTTCTGGCGCATCCAGGAAAGAGACGCCGCAGCTTTTCAGCTTCTCAAGGTTTTCCGGCTTCAGCACCACGTCCCAGCTGTCGAGTTTGACATCTTTACCCAGCACCGCTTTGACTTTATCGACGTTATAGCCAATACCGGTGGTCGCCCACAGATACGGCATCGCGTATTTGTTGTCCGGGTCATGCTTGGCGACCAGCTTAAGCACTTCCGGATCGAGGTTTTTCCAGTTCGGTAATTTGCTCTTATCGAGCGGCTGGAAAACACCTGCCGTCAGCTGACGCTCAAGGAAGCTTGCGGAAGGTACCACCAGGTCAAAACCGGTACTGCCCGCCATCAGTTTCCCTTCCAGCACTTCGTTGGAATCGAAAACGTCATAGACCACTTTAATGCCGGTCTCTTTTTCGAAATTAGCGACGGTATCCGGCGCGATATAGTCAGACCAGTTATAAACGTGCAGCGTTTTTTGTTCCGCAGCGAGCGTGCCGGCAGAGACGGCCATCAGAGCACCCGCAACCAGACCCGATAACCATTTTTTATTCAAGGCGATCATATCGTTATTCCTTCTGAAAGCTCGTTAACAAACGAACTAAAACTGTGCAATCTGAAGATATGCAATAATCATGCATAGTTTGTCGCTCTGCACGAAATAAAAAGAAACCTCTTTACCCGGCAGGATCCGCTCGCTTTTTTAAGCATCGCAAGAATAACTGTAGCCCGTGTCTCCGGCTATAGCCCAGACGAAAAAACGCCTTTTATCAATTTTTTATGCAGGTTATGTCTACGTGATAAGCCGAAATGGCGTTTGGGGAGGTGAAAAATTCTTTAAAGAAAGGTTAAAAGCAGCAGAAAAAATGGCGTTATGCAGCCGCTATGGCAGCGACTGCGCAAAAGTCAGACAGGCTTAGTGAAGAAAATTGGGAGATGCATCATTATTCTCTGCATCATCTTCCGTGCTATACAGCAGATGGTGCGCATTCGCTTCCATCATTACCATCGAAATTTGCTCTTCACTCAAGCGCATAAACCAGGAGAACTGCTTGAAAGAGAGGCCAGCACCGGAGAATAAAGACTGGCAAACGACCAGTTTTGGCAGATTATCATCCTGTATATCGAGAAATGCTTTCACCGTCAAAGAACTGGCGTTGATGGCCGACAGGTCAGAGGCCAGGGCCAGCAGCGCAGACGGTTTCACTTCGGCCAGCGCAGAGAAGAGGATCACGTCGTTAATGAGATCGATTTTGGCATCGAAAATACCATCGAAATTTTGCATATGAGGCAAATGCAGCGCCTGGCAGGAATCACATTCAAAGAAAGTGATACCGGCATCATCGAGCCATTGACGTAACGTATCCAGTGTTGGAACGACCTGTAAATCCATCGCTGTGCAGCCTCTTTATTAAAAACTTCGCATAGAGTACGCAAAAAGTGCGCTGTAATCCATTTAACCGCCCGTTTTCAGACAGTAGCCCGGCGTTGCGTGGCGCTCGACCCATGAGATCATTTTACCCGCAATATCGACCCCGGTGGTTTTTTCCACCCCTTCCAGTCCCGGTGAGGCATTCACCTCCATCACCAGCGGCCCGCGCGTCGCCCGCAGTAAATCAACACCCGCCACATCCAGCCCCAGCGTTTGCGCCGCCTTCACGGCAATCTCACGCTCGCGATCGCTGATATCCGCGACTCTCGCCACGCCGCCACGGTGCAGATTAGAGCGGAAGTCGCCCTCTTTTGCCTGGCGTTCGATGGCCGCAACCACCTCGTTACCGACAACAAAACAGCGAATGTCGCGTCCTTTGGCTTCTTCAATGTACTCCTGCACCAGAATATGGGCATTCAGCCCACGAAAGGCGTCAATCACGCTTTCCGCCGCCTGCCGCGTTTCGGCCAGCACCACACCAATGCCCTGAGTGCCTTCCACCAGCTTGATCACTAGCGGCGCGCCACCCACCATATCGATTAAATCGCTGGTGTCGTCCGGTGAATGCGCAATGCCGGTAACCGGAAGATCGATTCCCTGCCGGGCAAGCAGTTGCAGCGAACGGAGCTTATCGCGGGCACGAGATATCGCAACGGATTCATTGAGCGGATAGCTGCCCAGCATCTCAAACTGGCGCAACGCGGCCGTGCCGTAATAGGTTATCTGGGAGCCGATGCGGGGGATAACCGCATCAAAATGCGGGAGCTTGCGGCCTTTGTAATGAATCGATGAGGCAGCAGGATCAATGTTCATATAGCAGGACATCGGATCGAGGATCTCAACCTGATGCCCCCGTTTTGCCGCCGCTTCTCGCAGGCGTTTACATGAATAGAGCGTTCCATCCCGGGACAAAATGGCAATTTTCACCCTGCACCTCTCTAAAGACATGGAAAAAGCCTGCGTATCATACACGCAGGCAGGCGCAGGATGAATGGGCTATCGTGTCGCCCAGCCCTGTTTGTGCAGATAGTCGAGAATAAACGGGCGATTCTCTTTAATGATGGTGCGACGAATGTGGTCACTCCAGGTATCGCGACGGTTATTGCTGTCGCGCGTCATGTAGTAGTGCGCCAGCTCTTCATCGTATTGCGCCAGCACATCCTGATCGACAGGCTGGTAGTGGTTTTCATGCACCAGCATCGCCGCAGGCAGGCGCGGCTTGAGGTCCGGGTTATCCGCAGGCCAGCCAAGGCACAGGCCAAACAGGGGCAGAACATGTTTTGGCAGCTTCAGCAGTTCGGTAACGCTTTCGATATTGTTACGCAGCCCGCCGATGTACACGCCGCCCAGCCCCAGCGATTCCGCCGCCGTGAACGCGTTTTGCGCCATCAGCGCGGTGTCCACGACGCCCAGCAGCAGCTGCTCGGCAAGGCCAAGCTCGGCTTGCGGGCAGATCTGCAGATGGCGGTTAAAATCGGCGCAGAACACCCAGAACTCGGCTGCCTGTGCCACATGCTTCTGTCCACCGGTGAGGGTCACCAGTTGTTCACGCATTGCCGGGTCGGTAATGCGAATAATGGAGCTGCACTGCAGGAAGCTGGAGCTGGATGTCGCCCTTGCACTGTCAATAATGGCTTCACGCTGCGCCGGCGTTATCGGCTCGTCGGTGAAGTGGCGAATTGAACGATGGGAACGTAGCAGGTCTATGGTTGGCGTCATCTTGTCTCTCTTTGTCTTGCGTGAATCATATCGCAGCCAGTATAGGCAATGATGCGCGCGATGTAATTGGCGAAACATAGCTGAGAGGTATTATAACGACAGGCGAAACCTTCTTTAATGACGGCAGGTTATCGGGCACTATAGACCCATTCGCCGTCAGGCTTGTTTTCGAGGAGAGAGAAATGTTTGCAGTAATTTTTGGTCGTCCAGGGTGCCCTTACTGTGTGCGCGCGAAAGAGCTGGCTGAGAAACTGACCGAAGAGCGTGATGATTTTAACTTCCGTTATGTTGATATCCACGCGGAAGGGATCAGCAAAGCCGATCTGGAAAAAACCGTGGGTAAACCGGTTGAAACCGTACCGCAGATTTTCCTCGATCAGAAACACATCGGCGGTTGCACAGACTTTGAAGCATACGCTAAAGAACATCTGGGCCTGTTTGCCGCTCAGTAATTCTAAGACGCCCTCACCCTGAGGGCGTTTTTATTTGTGCTGTCTGCGCCGGGCCAACATGCTGTGAACAAACAAAAAGCATAGCGCTCCCAGGGCGCACCAGAAGACGCCACTCAGCAACCACGCCAGCTCCTGCCAGAAACTTCGCGTTGAAATATACAGTGACCGCATCAGCAGCAGACACAGCGGCGCTGCAAGTATTGCGCCCAGTAACGGTTTCACCACTTCCCCCCGGCGGGAGAGAAAACTGGCAGCAGCCCCTGGCAGGGTGAAAAAGAGCAACCCCAGCTCCGGATGACCCGACGCCCTGAATGCTCCCTTCACATTAAAAGCGAGGGACATGCAAACGACAATGAACAGCAAAAAGCAGCTGATCACCCCCGCCCAGTTTCGTTTAATGTTCAAACTATCCTCCTGACTTATCTCTATCAAATACACTTTCGTCGGGTAGACGCCCAGTCAGATAAAGCAATGCGGCAATCCTTGCCAAAGTACACACAGGGTGAAGCGATAATAGGTGGCTGTCAGTAGCTAATACGATTAAACTAACCGCCAGCTAATGTTTTAGGGAATAAAGCTGGAAACAGGGAGCGTTAAAGCCTTTCCCTGACCCAGAAAACAGTAGCCCAAAAAGTCCTTTCATTCAACAACTTACTGGTAAACAAGAAGTTAGCCTCCGTGAATATAAACGTCGCAGACTTGTTAAATGGGAATTACATCCTGTTATTATTTGTGGTACTGGCGCTGGGCCTTTGCCTGGGTAAATTGCGCCTTGGTTCGGTTCAACTTGGTAATTCCATTGGCGTTTTAGTCGTCTCACTATTATTAGGCCAGCAGCATTTCAGCATTAACACGGACGCGCTCAACTTAGGTTTTATGCTGTTTATTTTTTGTGTTGGTGTGGAAGCCGGGCCCAACTTTTTTTCAATTTTCTTCCGCGACGGCAAAAATTATCTGATGCTGGCGCTGGCCATGGTCGGCAGTGCGCTGCTGATCGCCTTAGGGCTCGGTAAACTGTTTGGCTGGGATATCGGGCTGACGGCCGGTATGCTCGCCGGCTCGATGACCTCCACGCCGGTGCTGGTGGGTGCAGGCGATACCCTGCGCCACTCCGGCATGGCCGGTGCGCAACTCTCTACCGCGCTCGACCACCTGAGCCTGGGCTATGCCCTGACCTATCTGATTGGTCTGGTGAGCCTGATTGTGGGCGCCCGCTACCTGCCAAAACTGCAGCACCAGGATTTGCAGACCAGCGCCCAGCAAATTGCCCGCGAACGCGGTCTGGACACCGACAGCAAGCGTAAAGTCTATCTGCCCGTGATTCGCGCCTACCGCGTTGGGCCCGAGCTGGTTGCATGGGCGGACGGGAAAAACCTCCGCGAGCTGGGGATTTACCGCCAGACAGGCTGCTATATCGAACGTATTCGCCGTAACGGCATTCTGGCAAACCCGGACGGCGACGCCGTGCTGCAGATGGGCGATGACATTGCCCTGGTCGGTTACCCGGATGCCCACGCCCGCCTCGACCCGAGCTTCCGCAACGGTAAAGAGGTGTTTGACCGCGATCTGCTCGACATGCGTATCGTCACCGAAGAGATTGTGGTGAAAAACCATAACGCCGTCGGCCGTCGTCTGGCGCAGTTGAAGCTGACCGATCATGGTTGTTTCCTCAACCGCGTGATCCGCAGCCAGATTGAGATGCCAATTGACGACAACGTCGTGCTGAACAAAGGCGACGTTCTGCAGGTCAGCGGCGATGCGCGACGCGTTAAAACCGTTGCGGACCGCATCGGCTTTATCTCTATTCACAGCCAGGTCACCGACCTGCTGGCCTTCTGCGCCTTCTTTATCGTTGGCCTGATGATCGGGATGATCACCTTCCAGTTCAGCAACTTTAGCTTTGGCATCGGTAACGCTGCCGGGCTGCTGTTCGCCGGCATCATGCTGGGCTTCCTGCGAGCGAACCACCCGACCTTCGGCTACATTCCGCAGGGGGCGCTCAATATGGTGAAAGAGTTTGGTCTGATGGTCTTTATGGCGGGTGTCGGCTTAAGCGCCGGTAGCGGCATTGGCCACAGCCTGGGTGCTGTTGGCTGGCAGATGTTGGTTTCCGGACTTATCGTCAGCCTGGTACCGGTCGTGATTTGCTTCCTGTTCGGTGCTTATGTGCTTCGTATGAACCGCGCCCTGCTCTTCGGGGCAATGATGGGGGCCCGTACCTGCGCCCCGGCAATGGAAATTATCAGTGATACTGCACGCAGCAATATTCCTGCGCTGGGCTATGCGGGCACCTACGCTATCGCTAACGTACTGCTTACGCTGGCGGGTACGCTGATCATCATCATCTGGCCTGGACTCGGATAACTCTTAAGTTCTGCGCACGACGAAAAAATTTTCGTTACGCGCAGAACTTTTTTATCAGGGGGCAGTCATAACTATTGCCACTGCTTTTCTTTGATGTCCCCAATTTGTGGAGCCCATCAACCCCGCCGTTTTGGTTCAAGGTTGATGGGTTTTTTGTTGCCTGAAATTCCCCTCTTCAACATTCCGCCTTCCCTCTTTCCATCCAAACATATATGCTTAACCATATATAACCAACCGCAGGAAAGCCGATGCTACATCCGGTCCAACTTTTCAAAGCCCTCTCCGACGAGACCCGCCTGTCCATCGTCATGCTTCTGCGCGAAGCCGGGGAGCTGTGCGTCTGCGATCTCTGTTCCGCCACGGCTGAATCACAGCCCAAGGTATCTCGCCATATGGCGCTGCTGCGTGAATCCGGGCTGGTGAGCGATCGCCGGGAGGGGAAATGGGTTTATTACCGTTTGTCCCCCACTATGCCGGCATGGGCTGCCACCGTGATTGACAACAGCTGGAACTGCTTGCGGGAAGAGACCCGCGCAAAGCTGAAAAACCGTCTTCCGGGCGCGTGTTAAAACACATTCATAAAAACAGATATAACGGAGTTCACGATGTTTCTGGCTGGGGCAATTTTTCTGTTTACACTGGTGCTGGTCATCTGGCAGCCCAGAGGGTTAAGTATAGGCTGGAGCGCCACGATGGGTGCTGTACTGGCGCTGGTCAGCGGCGTGATCCACATTAACGATATTCCGGTGGTGTGGAATATTGTCTGGAACGCGACGGCCACGTTTATCGCCGTCATCATCATCAGCCTGCTGCTTGATGAGTCCGGATTTTTCGAGTGGGCGGCGCTGCATGTGGCCCGCTGGGGTAATGGCAAGGGCCGGTTGCTGTTTACGTATATCGTTCTGCTGGGTGCGGCCGTTGCGGCGCTTTTTGCCAACGACGGCGCGGCGCTTATCCTCACGCCCATCGTTATCGCCATGCTGCTGGCCCTCGGGTTCAGCAAGCAGGCCACGCTGGCGTTTGTCATGGCGGCTGGATTTATCGCCGACACTGCCAGCCTGCCGCTGATCGTTTCGAACCTGGTCAATATCGTATCGGCAGACTTCTTCTCGCTGGGGTTCAGCGAATACGCCTCGGTGATGATCCCCGTGGATCTCGCCGCGATTGCGGCCACGCTGGTGATGCTGCACCTGTTCTTTCGAAAGGACATTCCACCGGCATACGACCTGTCAAAACTCCGCGAGCCTTCCCGCGCGATCAACGATCTTCCAACCTTCAGAACGGGCTGGATTGTTCTGTTACTGCTCCTTGTCGGGTTCTTTGTACTTGAACCGCTCGGCATTCCGGTCAGTGCTATCGCGACAGCAGGCGCGTTGATTTTGTTTGCCGTTGCAAAGCGCGGGCATGCCATTAATACGGGAAAAGTGCTTCGTGGCGCACCGTGGCAGATCGTTATCTTCTCGCTGGGGATGTACCTGGTGGTGTATGGCCTGCGCAATGCCGGGCTGACGGAGTATCTGTCAGGGGTACTCAATCTCCTCGCCGGACATGGCCTGTGGGCCACCACGCTCGGTACCGGGTTCATCACGGCGTTCCTGTCATCCATAATGAACAATATGCCGACCGTCCTGATTGGGGCACTCTCTGTCGATGGCAGCACGGCATCGGGTGTGATTAAGGACGCGATGATTTATGCCAACGTGATTGGCTGCGACCTGGGTCCGAAGATCACACCTATCGGCAGCCTGGCCACCCTGCTCTGGCTCCATGTCCTGGCGCAGAAAAACATGACGATCACCTGGGGCTATTATTTCCGGACAGGCATCATCATGACGTTGCCGGTTCTGTTTGTGACGCTCGCCGCGCTGGCGTTACGTCTCTCCTTCACACTGTAATGAGTAACGGATATGAGCCATATCACCATTTACCACAATCCAGCCTGCGGCACCTCACGCAACACGCTGGAGATGATCCGCAACAGCGGCACTGAACCCGAAATTATTCTGTACCTTGAGAACCCACCGTCACGTGATGAACTGACCAGACTGATTGCTGAGATGGGGATTTCCGTGCGGGATTTGCTGCGCAAAAATGTCGAACCTTATGAACAGCTGGGCCTCGCCGGGGACCAGTTTACCGACGACCAGCTTATCGATTCTATGCTGCAGCATCCGATCCTGATTAACCGTCCGATCGTGGTGACGCCGCTGGGCACTCGCCTGTGCCGCCCTTCCGAAGTCGTACTCGATATCCTGCCTGATGCACAGAAAGGGGCGTTTACGAAAGAAGATGGCGAAGCGGTGGTGGACGCCAGCGGAAAAAAAATCTCCGGCAGCTAATCTGCTGATAGTGATGCCGTAAGTCTTGTCAGCCACATACCCTGCCCCGTGGCGGAGTTGCATCCGCCGTCACCCGACCCATAATTTGATGGACCGGTCTGGTGAGGGGATGCAGGTATGAGTCTCAAAAATAAAACCGCCGTTATCTTTGGTGGCAGCGGCGCTATTGGCAGCGCCGCTGCGTACGCGCTCGCCCGTGAAGGGGCAACGGTCTACCTCGCGGCACGCGATCAGGCCAGGCTGGAGCACGTCGCTAACCGCATTCACGCCGCTGGCGGGTCAGCCCGGCTGTTTGTTTTCGATGCTCTCGATGCCGACGCGACGCTCCCGGACGTTACCGGCATTGATATCGTCGTGAATGCCACGGGCTTTATGCACGACCAGGGTAAACGCCTCGACGCATTAACGCTCAGTGAATTCAGACAGGGGTTCGACCCTTTTCTGGCCGCCTATTTCAACATCGCCAAAGCTGTCGCACCCCATATGGGCGGTGAGCGTGCCGGAACGCTTATCACCGTCGTTGCGCCGGCTGCAAATATGGCGATGCCGGGACATCTCGGGCATATCGTTGGCTGTGCGGGAACGGAAGCGTTAACCCGTGCGCTCGCGGCGGAGCTGGGGGCAAAGAATATTCGTGTCCTGTGCGTGCGTTCGCATGCGATAGCCGACGCGGTTCAGGCCGGTTCCGGTGTGGGTGACCTGTTCGCCATCAAGGCGCAGGCGATGGGCATCACAGTGGAGCAGTTTCTGGAGGGCGCGGCACAGAGCACGATGCTGAATCGCCTGCCGACGCTGGAGCAGGTGGCAGATACCATCGCGTTTCTGGCGTCAGATGCAGCCGGTGCCATCACGGGAACAACGGTGAACATGACGGCCGGCGCGACCACAATCTAACGTCCACTCTCGCCCGCTATCCTGCCGACCATCGCCCGGATCTCCTCCCGGGTGAGCGGGGCTCTGTCGGTCACAAAGTGCAGCGTCATCCCTTCGATAAAGGCATCCAGCGCGCGGGTGGTCACCGGGTCGAACCACTGCTCAAGCGTGGTCTGGCTCATTTTCATCCAGTCCTGCATTACCGTTTTGAGCGCCGCACTGCGGTGCATAAAGGCATAGAGCTGGTACATCAGCGCCATATTCTGCGGCGTCGTGACCTGCGAACTGTGGATCAGCGTGGTGATGGATTCGCACGCCATTTCTGGCCCGGTCACGCCGGCGAAGAAATCCCGATACTGCTGCGACATCTGCCGGGTAAACCACGTAAAGGCCTCTTCCAGCAGCGACTCCATACCGTCAAAATAGTAGGTCATCGACCCCAGCGGCACGCCCGCGCAGGTGGCGATTTTCCGGTGCGTCACGGCATGAATACCGTGCTCTGCAATGGTGTCCAGGGTCGCCTGCAGGATCTTCTCCCGGCGTTGAGGATCGTTCGGTGCTCTGCTCATAAATTCCCCACGTGGTTTGTGTACAAATGTACACAAACTTGCTAGTGTTGTCGCTATTGTTGTACTTCCGGTGCTGACTTCAATGACTCTGACCTCCCCCCGTAGAACCCTGCAACTGCGCATGTGGGCGCTGTTTATGTTCTTCTTTATTCCCGGTCTGCTAATGGCCTCATGGGCCACGCGTACCCCGGCCATTCGCGATATTTTATCCGTCTCAACGGCCGAGATGGGCATCGTGCTGTTTGGCCTGTCGATAGGCTCCATGAGCGGTATTCTGTGCTCCGCGTGGCTTGTCAAACGCTTCGGTACACGGGCGGTCATCCGCACCACCATGTGCTGTGCCGTGTTCGGGATGCTGGTGCTGAGCGTGGCGCTGTGGTTTGCCTCGCCGGTGCTGTTTGCCCTTGGGCTGACGGTCTTTGGCGGCAGCTTCGGTGCCGCTGAAGTGGCCATTAACGTTGAAGGGGCATCGGTTGAACGTGAGATGAATAAAACCGTACTGCCGATGATGCATGGCTTTTACAGCCTTGGCACGCTGGCCGGTGCGGGTGTGGGGATGGCGCTGACGGCCTCGGGCGTCGCCGCGAACCTGCATATTCTGCTGGCCGCACTGGTATGTATTATCCCCATTCTGACCGGTATCCGGGCGATCCCTGACGGCACCGGCAAGAACACCTCTGACGAACACGCCACCGCGGAAAAAGGGCTGCCGTTTTACCGCGACATTCAGCTGATGCTGATCGGCGTGGTGGTGCTGGCGATGGCCTTTGCGGAAGGGTCCGCTAACGACTGGCTGCCGCTGCTGATGGTTGACGGCCACGGTTTTAGCCCAACTTCCGGCTCCCTGATCTACGCCGGTTTCACCCTCGGGATGACCGTCGGGCGCTTTACCGGCGGCTGGTTTATTGACCGCTACAGCCGCGTGGCGGTGGTGCGTGCCAGCGCCCTGCTGGGCGGGCTGGGGATTGCGATGATCATCTTTGTGGACGTGGACTGGATTGCCGGTGTGTCGGTGATCCTCTGGGGTCTGGGGGCTTCGCTTGGCTTCCCGCTCACCATTTCAGCCGCCAGCGACACTGGCCCGGATGCACCGACCCGCGTCAGCGTGGTGGCGACCACGGGCTACCTCGCCTTCCTGGTGGGGCCACCGTTGCTTGGCTTCCTCGGTGAGCACTACGGGCTGCGCAGCGCCATGCTGGTGGTGTTAGGGTTAGTGATCATCGCAGCGCTGGTAGCGCGTGCGGTCGCGAAGCCGGAAACGGAACAAACGACACTGGAGAAGGGATATGAGCGTTAAACTGATCGCCGTCGACATGGATGGCACGTTTCTGAGCGATGCCAAAACCTATAACCGCCCGCGTTTTCTGGCGCAATATGCACGAATGAAAGCGCAAGGCATTCGCTTTGCGGTTGCCAGCGGCAACCAGTACTACCAGCTGATTTCCTTTTTCCCGGAGATTGCCCATGAAATTGCGTTTGTCGCGGAAAATGGCGGCTGGGTGGTCAGCGCCGGGGAAGATGTCTTTAACGGTGAACTGTCGAAGACGCACTTCGACACCGTTGCCGCCGTGTTAAACGATGTGCCGGGCATTGAGATTATCGCCTGCGGAAAAAGCAGCGCCTATACGCTGAAGCACTATGACGACGGCTTTAAGGATATCGCGGCAAAGTACTACCACCGTCTCGAAATGGTGAGTGATTTCGGCAACCTGAACGATATTTTCTTCAAATTCGGGCTTAACGTCTCTGACGACGACATCCCGCGTATTCAGGCGATGCTGCACGAAAAGCTGAACGACATTATGGTGCCCGTCACGACCGGCCACGGCAGTATCGACCTCATCATCCCCGGTGTGCATAAAGCCAACGGTCTGCGAATACTGCAAAAGCGCTGGGGCATTGATGACAGCGAAGTGGTGGCTTTTGGCGATAGCGGGAACGACGTAGAAATGTTGCGCCAGTCAGGGTTCAGCTTTGCGATGGCAAACGCCAGGCCGCATATTAAGGCGGTGGCGCGCTTTGAAGCCCCGCACAATAACGACGAAGGCGTGCTGGATGTAATTGATAAAGTGTTGAACGGCGAAGCGCCGTTTTATTAACGCCACCATGGCCCTCTCCCGCCGGGAGAGGGTAAACGGCTTACGGCTGTAAAGCATTCCCGACGCGTTTATCCTTCAGGAACACCACGATAAGCCCAACCCACAGCACGCCGTTAGCCAGATTAAACAGGCTGAACAGACCGTTGCCGCCAAATGCGTAGGCGTGTTTGCTCACCTCGATTCCAACGGTGAAAATCAGCATTTGCAACATGCCCATCGCCGCTGACACCGTGCCTTTGCTCATCTCGCTGGCAAACAGGGTCAGGCGCACCAGCCCGGCATTCGCCACACCGATACCGAACGCGTAAACGCTTAATCCTGCGGTCATCCACAGATACGCATGGGACGACACCACTGTCGCGACCGCCGCCAGAACCAGCCCGGCAGCGATGGGCCAGCCGCCCATAATGATCAAGGCACGCACCGTACGACGGGATGTGAGACGCGCCAGCACCAGGTTACCGATAATCAGCGCGCCAAAAATCGGCACCTGCAGCAGGCCATACTCATAGCTGCTGAGCTGCTCGCCGCTGATGATAATGACCGGCGACTGGGCAATCCACGCCAGCAGAGGCAGGCTAACAAACCCCGTCGCCAGCGCGCCCGCCACAAAGCGGCCGTTCTTCAGCACTTCTTTGTAATCCCGCCCCAGCTCTTTTAGCGACAGTTTCTCACCCAGACGGGTAGCGGTTTCCGGCATCGCGCGGTGCAGGCCAAAGAAAGCGACGGCGGCCAGCACGGCAAACAGCACGAACATCCCTTCCCACGGTGCAACGTGTACCCAGGCAGCGCCCACCAGCGGCCCCAGCAAGGGCGCGATCAGCGCCACGTTCGCCATCAGCGCGGTAATCTTAATACACACCGCTTCCTCAAACGATTCCTGGATGGCGGCATACCCGACGGCACCGATAAAGCAGAGGCTCACCCCCTGCAGGAAGCGCAGCAGGGTAAATTGCTCAATATTTTGCGCCAGCAGCGTGGCGAGGCAGGTCACGATAAACCACACCACGCCCGTCAGCATCACCGGACGACGGCCAATACGATCCGACAGCGGCCCTAACAGCCACTGCAAAAACATGCCGCCAGCCAGATAGGCGGTCATGGAGGTCGGTACCCATTCGATCCCTGCGTTGTACTGTTCAACAACGGCCAGCATGCCGGGCTGGATCATATCGTTGCCGATGTAAGTAGAGAATTCGTAGAGCACCAGACACAAGGGGAAAAGCAACGCCTGACGACCCAGACGTGAACCAGAAGAAGAACGGTTTAACATGCAATCTCTTTATCGTGACAAAATCGCGACGAGTGTAATGAAATGCCCTGGCCCGAGATAGTGATTTATCCAGAAGAAACAGAAATAAAGCACATATCGTCTTTGTTTAAGGTTTCCTTAAGTTGACAGATTTATGATAGCCCCATTTCTCGTCAACGACTCCGGATTATGGCACCCACTTCCAGCCGTTCAGAATTGTCTAACTTACAGACAAATAAGACAAAACGACTTTACCGTCTACCACCCCGCTTTTATGGTTATCAGCTTTTAATACTGATAGCCCTTGCCGTGCTGTTTACCTGGCTATCCCGCGATGAAACGCTCGACAGAGGGATCACCGGTTTATGGTATGACGCGGCTGCTCACCGTTTTCCACTGCAGCAAGACCACCTGCTGGACCTGCTGAACCATCGACTGGCGAAGTACATCGCCATCGCCGCAGGTGCTGTTGCGCTCATTTATGGCGCGTTCAGGCGCAATGCGAGACTGGTCACGGCCGCGCTGCTGATGGGGCTTGGCGCGCTGGTGGTTGGCGTACTGAAAAGCATAAGCCATCACAGCTGCCCGTGGGATCTGGTGGAGTATGGCGGTAAGGCCGTTTCTTATCCGCTGTTCAGTGCCGCTCCCGCTGACAGCGGTCCGGGGCGCTGTTTCCCCGGCGGTCATGCCTCCAGCGGCTTTATGGTGATGGGACTGTTCTTTGCCTTCTGGCGCGAGCGTCCGCGTCTTGCCTGGTGCTTCGTCGTGCTGGGCGTCGTTTTAGGTCTGGCGATGGGTTACGGCCAGGTCATGCGCGGGGCGCATTTTTTCTCTCACAACCTGTGGGCTGGGTGGTGGGTCTGGTTTTCCCAGTTGGTGGTCTACGGTCTGGTCTCCACCTGGTTTGCTAAAGAGTGACAACGCTATGTTAGAGAATTTGAATTACCAGCTGTTTTATCTCATCAACGCCACTCCGGCCTCGCCAGAGTGGATGATTGATTTCGCCACCTTCCTGGCAAAAGATCTGATCAGTATCGTGCCGGTGCTGGCGGCGATCCTCTGGCTGTGGGGGCCGAGAAGCCAGGTGAAGGCGCAGCGCCAGCTGGTAATTAAGATGGCGATGGCCCTCGGGATCAGCGTGCTGGTCAGCTACATTCTGGGCCTGACGTTCCCGCACGACCGCCCCTTCGTCGACCACGCGGGGTATACCTTCCTGCACCATGCTCCGGATGACTCGTTCCCAAGCGATCACGGGACGGTTATCTTTACCTTCGCGCTGGCCTTCCTGTTCTGGCATCGTCTGTGGTCGGGTGCGGTGCTGATGGTGGTGGCCGGGGCTATCGCCTGGTCTCGCGTTTATCTCGGCGTCCACTGGCCGATGGATATGGTGGGGGGGTTGCTGGTCGGTCTCATCGGCTGCGTCAGCGCAGCGATCCTGTGGAATCTCTTCGGTGAAGCGCTCTACCGCGGCCTGTCTTATCTGTATCGTACCCTTTTTGCTATCCCGATCCGCAAAGGCTGGGTACGTGACTAACCCCAGTCTGACAGGTTACACTTGAACCCCCGCCCTGCGGGGGTTCACTTTTTTATCCCGAGGAACTATGGAAACACGTCGCGATGACCGCATTGCTCAGCTGATACAGGCGCTGAAGCGCAGTGATAAGCTTCATCTTAAGGAAGCCGCCAGCCTCCTCGGGGTCTCTGAGATGACCATTCGCCGGGATCTGAACAGCGAGAGCGCGCCTGTCGTGCTGCTGGGCGGATACATTGTGCTTGAGCCGCGTAGCGCCAGCCATTATCTGATCAGCGACCAAAAGACGCGCCTGGTGGAAGAGAAACGCAAAGCCGCCCGGCTTGCGGCCTCGCTGGTGCAGCCGCATCAGACGCTGTTTTTTGACTGCGGCACCACCACGCCGTGGATAATCGAAGCGATCGACAGCAGCATCCCGTTTACGGCGGTGTGTTACTCGCTGAATACCTTTCTGGCACTGCAGGAGAAACCCGAGTGCCGGGTGATCCTCTGTGGCGGTGAGTTTCACGCCAGCAACGCCATCTTTAAGCCGCTGAATCTGCAGGATACGCTCAGCAACGTATGTCCGGATATCGCGTTTTATTCCGCAGCGGGGGTCACTGTCCGTCAGGGAGCAACCTGCTTTAACCTGGAAGAGTTGCCGGTCAAGCACTGGGCATTAAGCGCCGCGCAGTACCATGTGCTGGTGGTCGATCACAGCAAGTTTGGCAAGGTTCGTCCGGCAAGAATGGGGGAGTTATCGCGCTTTGACGCCATCGTCAGCGATTGCCGTCCGGATGAAGAGACCGTGGCCTACGCGAAAGCGCAGCAGGTGAAGTTGATGTACTGAGTCAGGTGCAGAGGTCATGCCGGGTGGCGCGATGCCACCCGGCAATGGAGGCTTAACTGAACCAGCTGCCAAACCATCCGTGGAATTTCATCATGACGAAGTCCCACATCCGGCTAAAGAAACCGCCCTCTTCTACCGCTTCCATCACAATCAGCGGACGCTGTTCAATCGATTTGCCATTAAGCTGGAAATCAATCGTCCCGACCACCTGGCCTTTTTTCAGCGGCGCGGTGAGCTGGCTGTCGGTCAGGGTGTAGCTGGCTTTCAGGTTTTTCAGCTGACCACGGGGAATGGTCACCGACCCGCCTTCACCCGCCCCCAGGTTCACTTCACTCTTGTCACCAAACCAGACGCGCTGGCTGATGAACGTGGCATCCGGTTTAATGGGCGTGACGGTTTCATAGAAGCGGAAACCCCAGGTCAGCAATTTTTCTGATTCATTAAAACGAATGCGGTCGGTTTTGGTGCCCAGCACAACCGAGATCAGGCGCATATCGCCCTGAGTTGCGGAAGCGACCAGGTTATAACCCGCGCCGGCCGTGGTGCCGGTCTTCATACCGTCGACGTTGACGTTACTGCTCCACAGCAGACGGTTACGGTTCGGCTGGCGGATTTTATTGAAGGTAAACTCTTTCTCTTTGTGGATGGCATATTCATCCGGCACGTCGTGGATCAACGCTTTGCCTAACAGCGCCATGTCGCGCGCGGTACTGAACTGACCCGGCGCATCCAGGCCGTGCACGGTTTTAAAGGTGGTATTGGTCAGGCCCAGTTTTTGCGCGTAGCCGTTCATCAGGCCAATAAAGGAGTCCTGGCTGCCCGCAACGTAATCGGCCAGCGCAATACAGGCATCGTTACCGGACTGGATAATGACCCCTTTATTCAAATCAGACACTGACACCTGATCGCCGGGTTTGAGGAACATCACCGATGACCCACGCAGCGCCGGGTTGCCGGTCGCCCAGGCGTCCTTCCCGATGGTGACCATATCGTCAAGCTTGATTTTACCCGCTTTCAGCGCCTGACCCACCACATAGCTGGTCATGATTTTCGTCAGGCTTGCCGGGTCAAGTTTCTCATCCGCATTGCCTTCCGCCAGCACTTTACCACTGGAATAATCCATCAGGATCCAGGCGCGCGCATCCACAGGCGGCGCTTCGGGCGCAGCCTGTTCCGCTGCGTAGAGAGTTGGTACAAACAGGAAAAGGAGCGCAGAGCCTGCCGCCAGGCTGCGCAGAGAAGTCATTTTTCGCGTCATAAATGCCACCCGAGTGTCCATTCAAAAATTACGTCACATCACCGTGTCGCAAGAAGCGATGAGTAATAGCGCACTAAAACGGTTAAAGAAACCTAACCAAGGTAAAGTTATTAAAGTTTATGCAATAACATTCAGATACGCTTTGATTCAGGCGATTTTTTTGTCTTCTGTTGCGTAATTGTTAGGTTTATCTCACCATGGCAAATCGCTGGCGTTGATTCACATCTCAGGTTGTTTGACTATTTCGGGAGTTTCTATGATTACGCTGTGGGGCAGGAACAATTCAACCAACGTTAAGAAAGTCCTCTGGACGCTGGAGGAGCTGGATTTACCGTTTAAGCAGGTGATGGCAGGTTTGCAGTTTGGGGTAAATAAAGATGCCGACTATCTGGCCATGAACCCAAACGGTCTGGTGCCCTTGCTGCGCGACGAAGAGACCGACGTGACGCTGTGGGAGTCCAACACCATCGTGCGTTACCTCGCGGCACAGTATGGTCAGAGCCGCCTGTGGGTGGACAGTCCGGCCCAACGCGCTCAGGGTGAAAAGTGGATGGACTGGGCAAACCAGACGCTCTCCCCCGCACACCGTGTGATCCTGATGGGGCTTGTCAGAACCCCCGAAGCTGACCGCGACTATCCTGCCATTCATGCAGCCCAGGACACCTGTGAAAACCTGTTTGCGATGATGGACGACGAACTGGCGAAGCATCCGTGGTTCTCAGGCGAACGCTTCGGCGTAGGCGATATTGCCGTTGCGCCCTTCATCTGGAACCTGACCAACATTGACGTTACCTGGACGCCGCGCCCGCACCTTGCGCGCTGGCTGAAGCAACTGAGCGAGCGCCCGGCATACCGTCACGTGGTGATGATCCCGGTGACCTGATTACGATCCGGACGGGCTGACTTTCAACAGTTGCCCGTCCGTCTCATCGGTCAGGACATACAGATACCCATCCGGCCCCACCCGTACATCGCGAATGCGCTGGCCTCTGTCTCCTAAAATTCGCCCCTTCTCGGTAACCGTGTTGCCCTCCACGCTCAGCACGATAACGTCTTTCTCCTTCAGCGCCCCGACAAACAGCGTATTTTTCCACTGCGGGAATACGTCACTGTTGTAAAACGCCATCCCGCTCACGGCGGGGGACACTTTCCAGACAAACAGCGGCTTTTCCGTTCCCTCGACGTGCTCGCCCTGGGCTTCCGGGATCTTCAGGCCGCTGTAGTTGATACCGTGCGTCGCCAGCGGCCAGCCGTAGTTTTTGCCTTTCTCCGGGATATTGATTTCATCCCCGCCGCGCGGGCCGTGCTCGTTAAGCCATAGCGTGTCGCTCCAGGGGTTCATCGCCATCCCCTGCGGATTACGAATGCCGTAAGACCAGATTTCGGGCCGTGCGCCGGGAGTGTTCACAAACGGATTATCGGCAGGCACTTTGCCGTCCTCCGTCAGGCGCACAACTTTGCCCTGCAGTTTATCCAGATCCTGCGCCGTCGGACGCTGGTTGTTCTCGCCCAGACCAATAAACAGATGGCCTTTACCGTCGAAGACCAGTCGACCACCGAAATGGTTACCGGTGGACAGTTTCGGCATCTGACGGAAGACCACCTGGAAACCTTCAATTCGGGAGAGATCATCGCTTAAGCGGCCATAGCCAACCGCCGTTCCCGCTTTGCCGTCATTCCCCGCCTCGGCATAGCTCAGCCAGACGCGGCGCGATTTTTCAAAATCCGGGGCGAGTGCCACATCCAGCAACCCGCCCTGGCCGTTTGCCCAGACCTTGGGTACGCCGACGATCGGATCGGAAAGCCCTTTTCCGGCCTGCCAGTGCTTTAACTGGCCTCCCTTAAGGGTCACCAGCAGCCCTTTATTGTCCGGCAGGAACGCCATCGACCAGGGATGATCGAGCCGGTTTTGCACAACGTCGACTTTTACCGCGTCAGGGGCGGCGAGGAGAGAAATCGGGAAAAAAAACGCAGGCAGGAAAATCAGCGAAGATCGATGCATAACGCGCTCCTTTATCGGTTTATGGCATAAAGGTTAGCCACTGGGTCCGGGCACGTTATCACTTTTACAAAAGCTTAATCAGAAGGGGGAGTTGCCTCCCCCGGTGTCAGTGTTGTTCAAGCGTCTCGTGCTTGTTCAGACACATGATGCATAGAGAGAGCGTGGTCAGGCAGTTTTCAAGCTTCTCCGCGTTAACAGCGATAAAATTCGGGCAGTCGTGGCGTCCGTTCATCAAACATACCCCTGCAATGGAGAGCACCTCGGCGGCGCGGCGCAGCGCAACGAGTTCGCTTTCGGCGTATTCCGCTTTCAGGACGGGTGCTTTTTCACGCATGAAGTTGCAAAGTTCAAAGAGATTATCACGCAGATGTTCGCTTTCGCTGACTGACATATACCCTTTTGCCTTCCTCAACTGCAGGTACGCGGCAAGGTCGATTCGGGCATTGATCAGCTTGTTAAGCAGATCGCGTTTCAGTCTGTCAACGGACATGCTCTTTCCTCCTCTGTCAGCCATTGTGCATATTCAGAATAAGGTTATTTTTTGTACAGTTTAATGCCTGAGATCAATAATTCTTAACTGATTAACATTATTTACAATGTTACAACCTTCTCGTCGGTCATCCGCCTCGCAAAGAGTGTATAAATCCCCCGCGGAACGCTGTAAAATCCCGCCCTGATAACTCCATAATTGATGAATTTTTAACCTATGAGCAATGTTACGCACCAGCCTAAAATCGGCTTCGTCTCCCTGGGCTGCCCAAAAAACCTGGTGGATTCTGAACGCATCCTGACCGAACTGCGCACCGAGGGCTATGACGTGGTGCCAAGCTACGACAACGCCGACATGGTGATCGTTAACACCTGCGGGTTTATCGACAGCGCGGTTCAGGAGTCACTGGAAGCCATCGGTGAAGCCCTGACGGAAAACGGCAAAGTGATTGTGACCGGCTGTCTGGGCGCGAAAGTGGACCAGATCCGCGAAGTGCACCCGAAAGTGCTGGAGATCACCGGCCCGCACAGCTACGAGCAGGTACTGGAGCATGTTCATCACTACGTCCCTAAACCTAAGCACAATCCGTTCCTGAGCCTGGTGCCAGAACAGGGCGTGAAGCTGACCCCGCGTCACTATGCGTACCTGAAAATTTCCGAAGGCTGCAACCATCGCTGCACCTTCTGCATTATCCCGTCCATGCGTGGCGATTTGGTCAGCCGTCCGATTGGTGAAGTGCTGGCAGAAGCCAAACGTCTGGCAGACGCAGGCGTTAAAGAGCTGCTGGTCATTTCCCAGGATACCTCGGCTTATGGCGTCGACGTGAAGCATCGCTCTGGTTTCCACAACGGCGAGCCGGTGAAAACCAGCATGGTTGGCCTGTGCGAACAGCTTGCCAAACTGGGTATCTGGACACGTCTGCATTACGTCTACCCGTATCCGCACGTTGACGATGTCATCCCGCTGATGGCAGAAGGGAAAATTCTTCCGTATCTGGATATCCCGCTGCAGCACGCCAGCCCGCGTATTCTGAAGCTGATGAAGCGTCCTGGCTCCGTCGATCGCCAGCTGGCACGCATCAAACAGTGGCGTGAAATCTGCCCGGACCTGACCCTGCGTTCCACCTTCATCGTGGGCTTCCCGGGCGAAACCGAAGAAGATTTCCAGATGCTGCTCGACTTCCTGAAAGAAGCACGTCTGGACCGCGTAGGCTGCTTCAAATACAGCCCGGTCGAAGGCGCGACCGCCAACGAACTGGCGGATCAGGTTCCGGAAGAGGTGAAAGAAGAGCGCTGGAACCGCTTCATGCAGCTGCAACAGCAGATCTCTGCTGAACGTCTGCAGGAAAAAGTGGGCCGCGAAATTCTGGTCATCATCGATGAAGTGGACGAAGAAGGCGCAATTGGCCGCAGCATGGCTGACGCCCCTGAAATCGACGGCGCGGTCTACCTGAACGGCGAAACCAGCGTCAAGCCGGGCGATATTGTCCGCGTGAAAGTTGAAAACGCCGACGAGTATGATTTGTGGGGAACCCGGGTTTAACGGCGTTTTACCCTTCCCTTCACCCTCTCCCGCCGGGAGAGGGTTTCCATCCTACCCCTTAATCCTCGGATCCAGCGCGTCGCGTAACCCATCGCCCAACAGGTTAAACGCCAGCACGGTCAGGAAAATGGCCAGGCTCGGGAAGATGGCCACGTGCGGTGCAATGACCATGTCCGCTCTTGCTTCATTCAGCATCGCGCCCCACTCCGGCGTAGGCGGTTGCGCACCCAGCCCCAGAAACGACAGGCTGGCCGCCGAGATAATCGACACGCCGATACGCATGGTAAAATAGACCACGATAGACGACACCGTCCCCGGCAGAATATGGCTGAACAGGATAGTGGCATCGCTGGCCCCCATGCTGCGCGCAGACTCAATAAAGGTTTGCTGTTTGAGCACCAGCGTGTTGCCTCGCACCAGACGCGCAAACGCCGGTATTGAGAAGACCGCAACCGCAATAATGACGTTAGCCATACCGCTGCCCATTATCGCCACCACCGCAATCGCCAGCAGAATGCCCGGGAAGGCAAACAACACGTCGCAGATACGCATGATAATGCGGTCCCACCAGCCTTCGTAATATCCGGCGACCAGACCCAGCACGGTGCCGATTGCCGCGCCAATCAGTACCGCAAAAACCCCGGCGGCGAGAGAGATCTGCGCCCCCACCAGCACGCGGCTGAAGATGTCGCGCCCAAGCGAGTCCACGCCGAACCAGTGCAGCATCGACGGTCCATCATTGAGACGGTCGTAATCAAAATAGTTTTCCGCATCAAACGGTGCTACCCACGGCGCAATGACCGCCACCACAATCAGCAGCAGGACAAAGAGCCCCGCCGTCATGGCGACCGGCTGACGGCGAAAACGCCGCCAGAATTCAGACCACGGCGTGCGGATATGGTCCGGCTTTAGCCCCGGCATAGCGTTTAACATGGCCTGACGACGCCAGTTCAACAATCGCATTTTACTTATACCTGATGGCCGGGTTAATGGCGGCGTAGAGCACATCCACCACTAAGTTGATAAGAATAAATTCCAGTGAGAAAAGCAGGACTTCGGCCTGAATAACCGGGTAATCACGCATTTCGACTGAATCCACCAAAAGACGTCCCAGCCCCGGCCAGTTAAAGACCTTCTCCACCACAATCGAGCCGCCCAGCAGAAAACCAAACTGGAGCCCCATCATCGTCACCACCGGGATCATCGCGTTACGAAAGCCGTGTTTGAGGATGACCCATTTCTCGCTGACCCCTTTCGCCCGGGCGGTGCGAATATAATCTTCGCTCAGCACGTCAACGAACGAGGCGCGGGTAAAGCGGGCCATCACGGCTGCAACGGCAGCACCCAGCGTCATCGAGGGCAGAATGTAGTGTTTCCAGGTGTCGGCCCCGACCGTCGGCAGCCAGCCCAGCTCCACGGAGAATATCTGCATCAGCAGCATCCCCAGCGCAAATGCCGGGAAGGAAATGCCCGTGACGGCCAGAGCCATACCGAGCTTATCCGGCCAGCGGTTGCGCCAGACGGCAGCGACAATTCCTGCGCCAAGACCAAACAGCACCGCCCAGCTCATGCTGGCAATGGTTAACCAGAACGTGGGCATAAAGCGGCTGGCAATCTCTTCCGACACCGGACGACGTGACACCATAGAAGTGCCAAAGTCACCCTGCAGAACGTTGCCAATATAGTGGAGAAACTGCATATACAAAGGCTGGTCGAGGCCCAGTTGTTTTCGCACCAGCGCGATAACCGTTGCATCCGCATCTGACCCTGCAACCAGACGTGCCGGATCGCCCGGCAGCATATGAACAAACAAAAACACCAGCACCGCCACAATCAGCAGCGTCGGGATAAGCCCCAACAGGCGTTTACAAACATAATTCAGCATGCCTTTCCCTCTCATCCCACAGGCAGTGGCCTGCGGGCATGAGTATTATTTTAAATCTGCTTCATCAAAGCTAAAGCCCGTATCCGGCATGATGTAGAACCCGGTCAGCGCTTTGTTATGCGCGGAAACCAGTTTTTCCACCACCAGCGGTACCCACGGCGACTCTTTCCAGATGGTATCCTGCGCCTCTTTATACAGGCGCGCTTTCTCTTCCGGTTTGGTCGTTTTCAGGGCATCCGCCAGGTCTTTATCCACCTTCGGGTTGCTGTAGAAGGCCGTATTGAACAGGGTCGGCGGCCAGTTCTGTGAGGCGAACAGCGGCGACAGCGCCCAGTCCGCTTCACCGGTAGAGGCCGACCAGCCGGTGTAGAACATCCGTACGCCGCTCTCTTTCTGCCCTTTCCCTTCCACTTCAGCCGCACGCTGACCGGCATCCATCGCGGTGACCTGCGCCTTGATACCTACCTGCGCCAGCTGCTGCTGGGTAAATTGCAGCACCTTCTGAGCGGTACTGTGATTATGCGACGACCAGAGCGTGGTGCTAAAGCCGTTCGGGAAGCCCGCCTCTTTTAACAGCTCACGCGCTTTGGCCGGATCGTAAGGCCACGGTTGATAGTTTTGCGAATAGGCGATCGCCGGAGGCAGCACGCCGGTAGCCGGCGTGGCATAGCCAGCAAAGGCGACTTTTACCAGCGCCTGGCGGTTAATGGCGTAGTTGATGGCCTCACGCACTTTTGGATTATCAAACGGCTTTTGCGTCACGTTCATGCTGATATAGCGCTGCATAATGGACGGGCTGGCGACCAGCTCCAGCTTGCTGTTTTTCTGCAGAATGGCGGCTTGCTCATAGGGGATCGGGAACGCGAACTGCGCCTCACCGGTCTGCAGCATCGCCGCGCGGGTGTTGTTGTCCACCACCGGACGCCAGGTAATGGTGTCCAGCTTCGGCAGGCCCGGCTGCCAGTAACCCGCAAACTTCTCAACCTTCACAAAGTCGGTCTGGTTCCAGGTGAGCAGCTCGTAGGGGCCGGTCCCCACCGGATGGAACCCGATCTCTTTGCCGTATTTTTTCAGCGCGGCAGGCGAAATCATCGCCGTGGCAGGATGCGCCAGAATATTGATAAACGCCGAGAACGGCTCTTTCAGGGTGATCTTCACCGTCGTCGGGTCAACCACCTCGGTGCTGGCGATGTTTTTATACAGGTTGTAGCGCTTGAGGCTATTTTCCGGGTTGCTGGCGCGATCGAGGTTTATCTTCACCGCCTCCGCGTTGAAATCTGTACCGTCCTGGAACTTCACGCCGGTTCTGAGCTTAAGGGTATACACCAGCCCGTCGCTGGAAACGGTATACCCTTCCGCCAGCACATTTTTAAGTTTCATCTCGCTATCCAGGCCAAACAGCCCCTGATAGAACGATTTCGCCACCGCCTGGGAGAGCGTGTCGTTGGCATCATACGGATCCAGCGTGGTGAAATTGGAACCAACGGCGACCACCACATCTTTGGCAGCGAACGCCGGCGCGGCGGCCAGGGCTGCCGTCACGCTCGCGGCGAGTAACCATCTGCGCGCTACAAATTTAACCATTGTGTTCTCCTGCCTGTTTTAAGTTATAACCGCGAGAATGCATTGTCCTGACGCGGAGGGGCCACAAAATGCCCCGGGCCAACCTCGCGCAGCGCCACGCGCTCCACCGCCTCGCCCCGTTTACGAATATTGCTCGGCATTTCGTCCTGCAGCAGCACACGCTGGCCGTGGCGATGCTCAGGGTCGGCAACCGGCACCGCGGCGATAAGCTTGCGTGTGTAAGGGTGTTGTGGATTTTCAAATACCGCCCGGCGCGGTCCTATCTCCACAATTTGTCCCATAAACATCACCGCGACACGGTGGCTGATACGCTCAACCACCGCCATGTCGTGGGAGATAAAGAGGAAGGCAATCCCCATATCCCGCTGCAGGTCGAGCAGTAAATTAATGATTTGCGCCCGGATAGAGACATCCAGCGCCGAGACGGATTCATCTGCAATCACCACTTTCGGGTTAAGTGCCAGCGCGCGGGCAATGCAAATACGCTGCCGCTGACCGCCCGAAAACTCGTGCGGATAACGCCAGGCATGTTCCGGCTTCAGCCCCACGCGTTCAAGCAGCCAGGCCACCCGACGCTGCGCGGCTTCACCATCGAGCAGGTTATGCACCCGCAGCGGCTCCATAAGCGAATACCCCACCGTGTGGCGCGGGTCGAGGGAGGCATACGGATCCTGGAAAATAAACTGGATATCTCGTCTTACCGCCTGCAGTTTGGTGTCCGGAAGGGTATCAATGCGTTCCCCGTTAAAGGTTATGCTGCCCTCCTGGGACTCCACCAGCCTGAGCAGCGCCCGCCCGGTGGTGGATTTGCCGCAGCCTGACTCTCCCACCAGCGCCAGCGTTTCGCCTGGCCATAAATCAAAACTGACGTTTTCAACCGCATGCACCTCGCGCTTCACGCGGTTAAACATTCCGCTGCGCAGGGGAAAACGGGTCACCAGATCGCGCACTTCCAGAATCGGCTTGCCGGGTACCACGGTATCCTGCTCGATTTCATCTTCCTGCTGGCCTGCCGCTTCGAGAGAAATCAACGGGAACCGGCGCGGTAAATCACTGCCATTCATCGCCCCCAACCGCGGAACCGCCGCCAGCAGCGCTTTGGTGTAAGGATGAACCGGCGCATGGAAAATTTGCTCAACCGTGCCGGTTTCCACGGCGTTGCCCTTGTGCATGACCAGCACGCGATCGGCAATATCGGCGACCACGCCCATATCGTGGGTGATGAAAATCACCCCCATCTCCATCTCCTGCTGCAGCACTTTGATAAGCTGCAGAATTTGCGCCTGAATAGTCACATCCAGTGCCGTCGTGGGTTCGTCGGCAATCAGCACCGCGGGACGGCAGGAGAGCGCCATCGCAATCATGACGCGCTGACGCATACCGCCGGAAAGCTGATGCGGGTAGCGTCCCAGAATGGCCTGCGCTTCCGGTATGCGTACCAGGTCGAGCATGCGTTTCGCTTCACGAAGCGCCTCATCACCGCTCAACCCCTGATGCAGGCGGATGGACTCGGCAATCTGTTCCCCGACCGGAAAGACCGGGTTCAGCGAGGTCATCGGCTCCTGGAAGATCATCGCAATATCGGCCCCGCGCACGCTCTGCATCTGCGAGGCGCTCAGCTCATTTAAATCAATGACCTGGTGGTTACGCCGGCGCAGCAGCATTTTTTCGCAGCTGACCTGTCCGCCGGTCTGTTCCAGCAGACGCATCAGCGCCAGCGCGGTGACCGATTTCCCTGAACCGGACTCGCCCACAATCGCCAGCGTTTCACCGCGGTTGAGCGAGAACGATAAATTCTGTACTGCGGGGATGAACTGCCGCTCTTCCTGAAACGCAATATTCAGTTGATGGACAGCCAGCACTTCACGGTTGTCCAGCTCTTCACTGTGCGGCACGCTTTGCCCCCTTATTCACGATAGATCCCCGTACTGGGTTCATCACCGGCATAACCCCACGCGCGGTACATACCTTCGCTGTTAAACGGCAATGCCACGTTGCCCTCACGATCCACCGCAATTAACCCACCGATACCCCCCAGTGCGGGCAGTTTCTCCATCACCACGCGTTCACAGGCTTCGGCCAGGCTTAACCCGCCGTAATCCATCAGCGCGGTGATGTCGTACGCCGCGAGGGCGCGAATAAACACTTCACCGGTTCCTGTGCACGACACTGCCGCCGTGGCGTTATTGGCATAGCACCCTGCCCCCGGTAATGGACTGTCACCTACCCGGCCCGGCAGTTTGTTGGTCATACCGCCGGTCGACGTGGCCGCAGCCAGATTCCCGTCTTTATCAAGAGCCACCGCCCCTACCGTGCCCATTTTGCTGCGCTCATCGAGCGGCGCGGTATGGTCAAGCTGCGCCATGTTTGCAGAGCGCGCCTCAAGCAGCTGTTGATAACGCTCCGGCGTTGAAAACAGATCGGGAGAAACTGGCGTCATGCCATGTTCCGCGGCAAACGTCTCTGCCCCGGCCCCGGTCAGAAGAACATGCGGGCTCGCCTCCATCACCAGACGCGCGGCCAGCACCGGATTACGCAGATGACTCACCCCCGCGACGGCGCCCGCTTTAAGGGTGACACCGTCCATGACGCAGGCATCCAGCTCGTGCGTTTCATCGCGGGTAAAGACCGAACCAATGCCCGCGTTAAACAACGGGCACTCTTCCAGCAGACGTACCGCCTCGGTAACCACATCCAGCGCGCTCTCGCCCGCCTCCAGCATCCGCTGGCCCGTTTCCACAATGGCATACAGCGCATCAATATAACGTTTTTCCTGCTCGGGACTGAGCAGGGCACGGGTGATTGCCCCGGCGCCACCATGAATTGCGATTACCGCATTAACCATTCCCATCACCCGTTAGCCTGATTTGCGGCTTTTTCTATAAATATCATTATCGTCGCTGAAACTTCAGATGATTTTTGAATATAGAAAGACGCAACTGTGATGTAAAGCGTACACCCATCGGGTCATACAGTTAGTGGCACTTTTCTGCCATAATGGACGCTTTCGTCGTTACTCCGCAGGAGCCCACCATGGATTTTACCGCCGGACTGATGCCGCTTGAGGCGGCACTCACGCAGATGCTTGACCGAATTTCCCCCCTGCACGACCACGAGACGCTGCCATTGGTGCGCTGTTTTGGTCGTATTGCCGCGCGCGATATCGTCTCTCCGCTTAACGTGCCCGGGTTCGATAACTCCGCAATGGACGGCTACGCGGTACGCCTGGCGGATATCCGGACGGATACGGCGCTGCCCGTGGCGGGTAAGGCATTTGCCGGTCAGCCGTTTAACGGTGAGTGGCCTGCGGGTAGCTGCATACGCATCATGACCGGTGCCCCCGTACCGCCAGGCTGCGAAGCGGTGGTGATGCAGGAAGAGACCGAACAAACGGAAGCGGGCGTCCGCTTCACCGCGAGTGTTAAAGCGGGACAGAATATCCGTCGTACCGGTGAAGACATCACGCGTGGCGCAACGGTATTTGCCGCCGGGCAGAAACTGACGGTGGGCGAACTGCCGGTGCTGGCCTCGCTCGGCATTGCAGAAATTGACGTTATCCGTAAGGTACGCGTGGCGGTCTTTTCCACCGGCGATGAACTCCAGCTTCCGGGCCAGCCACTGCAGGACGGCCAAATTTACGACACTAACCGCCTCGCGGTACACCTGATGCTTGAACAGCTGGGGTGTGAGGTCATTAACCTTGGCATCATTCCGGATGATCCGGAGAAACTGCGCGCCGCGTTTATTGAAGCGGACCGGTCGGCGGACGTGGTAATTAGCTCCGGCGGCGTTTCCGTAGGTGAAGCGGATTACACCAAAACCATTCTTGAAGAGCTGGGGGAGATCGGCTTCTGGAAACTGGCCATCAAGCCGGGCAAACCGTTCGCGTTTGGTCAGCTGAAACACAGCTGGTTCTGCGGCCTGCCGGGTAACCCGGTTTCCGCCGCCCTGACCTTCTACCAGCTGGTCATTCCGCTGCTGGCAAAACTGTCTGGTAACCAGGCCCACCCGCTGCCGGTTCGCCAGCGCGTACGAGCGGCGACGCGCCTGAAGAAATCACCGGGCCGTCTTGATTTCCAGCGCGGTATTCTGACGCGCAACGCTGAAGGCGAGCTGGAAGTGAGCACCACCGGACACCAGGGCTCGCATATCTTCAGCTCGTTCAGCCAGGGCAACTGCTTTATCGTTCTCGAGCGTGAACGCGGCAGCGTGGAGCCGGGTGAATGGGTTGAGGTGGAAAGCTTTAACCACCTCTTCGGAGGCTAACATGACGGCTGAACTCAGCGACCAGGAGATGATGCGCTATAACCGCCAGATTGTTCTGCGCGGTTTTGATTTCGACGGCCAGGAAGCGCTTAAGGCAGCACGGGTGCTGGTCGTAGGGCTGGGGGGGCTGGGCTGCGCTGCGGCCCAGTATCTGGCCGCGGCGGGGGTGGGCAATATGACGCTGCTGGATTTTGATACCGTGTCGGTGTCGAACCTTCAGCGCCAGACGCTGCACAGCGACGCGACCCTCGGCCAGCCCAAAGTGGAATCGGCCCGCGCGGCGCTGGTGCGCATCAATCCTAACGTGAAGTTCACCCTGATTGACGCCCTGCTGGATGATGAGGCGCTGTCGGCACAGATAGCACGACACGATCTGGTGCTGGACTGTACCGATAACGTCACCATTCGCAATCAGTTGAATGCAGGATGTTTTGCCCACAAAACGCCGCTGGTCTCCGGTGCCGCCATTCGAATGGAAGGCCAAATCAGCGTCTTTACCTACGCCGGGGGCGAACCGTGCTATCGCTGCCTGAGCCGTCTGTTTGGCGAGAACGCCCTCACCTGCGTGGAGGCGGGCGTCATGGCTCCGTTAGTCGGCGTCATAGGTTCGTTGCAGGCTATGGAAGCGATCAAAGTGCTGGCGCATTACGGGACGCCTGCCGCGGGGAAAATCGTGATGTATGACGCGATGACCTGCCAGTTCCGCGAGATGAAACTGATGCGCAACCCCGGCTGTGAGGTATGCGGACGCTAAATGGTAGCCGGGCAAGCGTTAGCATAACCCGGCAACCGTATCAGAGCGTCGTTCTGCCAAACGCCCCTTGCCAGTCCTGCTCAAACTTCACTATTGCCGCATCCACCGCAGGCGAAGTAATAAATTGCTGAGCAACATCCAGCGGCAGGGTGATGGATTCACAACCTGCCAGCAGGCAGTCCAGTGCCTGACGCGGCGTTTTGAAGCTCGCGGCCAGCACTTTTGACTGCGGGGCATGCAGCGTCAGAAGCTGCTGCAGTTCAACCACCGTCTGGATCCCGTCCCCGCCCTGCGCGTCCACGCGGTTAACGTAAGGGGCAACATACTCAGCGCCCGCCAGCGCGGATAGCATCCCTTGTGCTGCACCGTACACCGCCGTACCCAGCGTCGGGATCCCTTCCGCTTTCAGCATTTTGATCGCCGCCAGACCTTCCGCCGTTACCGGCACTTTTACCACCAGGTCGTTGATAATGGTGCGCAGTTTACGCGCCTCTTCCACCATCCCTTCAGCGGTGGTCGCCATGACCTGCGCGAACAGGCGACCTTTCCCGCCGAGCGCATCCTGCAGCGCCGGTAGCAGCGCCTCGAGCGGCGTTTTCCCTGCCGCCACGATACTGGGGTTCGTGGTCACGCCCGCCAGCGGGAAGATACGCGCCAGCCGTTTCACTGCCGCGACGTCGGAAGTATCGAGATAAAGTTCCATGATGTAACCCTCAAATTTAGCCTGCACTTACCCTATCACGACAAAACCTGCTCAGGAGTTGACCTGCATCAAGATAACTTTCATTCGAAAGTAATTTAATCTTCATATGCAATATGAGAGGCGAAAACATGATCTTCAATATTCAGCGTTACTCTACCCACGATGGCCCCGGTATTCGTACCGTGGTGTTCCTGAAAGGCTGCTCGCTGGGCTGTCGCTGGTGCCAGAATCCGGAAAGCCGCTCCCGCCACCGGGATGTGCTCTTTGACGCGCGGCTGTGCCTGGAAGGCTGCGACCTGTGCCAGAAAGCGGCGCCGGGCATTATCGATCGTGCGCTGAATGGGCTGGTTATCCACCGTGAAAAGCTTAACGAAAAGACTCTCGACGCCCTCACCGACTGCTGCCCAACGCAGGCGCTCACCGTCTGTGGTGAAGAAAAGCAGGTTGAAGAGATTATGTCCACCGTACTGCGCGACAAGCCCTTCTATGACCGCAGCGGCGGCGGGATAACCCTGTCCGGCGGTGAACCGTTTATGAATCCCGATCTGGCTCATGCCCTGTTTAAAGCCAGCCATGAGCAAGGCATACATACCGCCGTGGAAACCTGTCTCCACGTGCCATGGCATTATATTGCACCGTCATTACCGTATGTCGATCTGTTCCTGGCGGACCTGAAACACGTTGATGGCAGGACGTTCAAACAGTGGACCGACGGTTCCGCCAAACGGATCCTTGATAACCTGAAACGCCTGGCCGCCGCCGGTAAACAGGTCACCCTCCGCGTACCGCTGATTCAGGGCTTCAACGCCGATGAAGCGTCGATTACCGCCATCACCAATTTTGCCGCAGACGAACTCAACGTCCGCGAGATCCATTTTCTGCCGTACCACACGCTGGGCATGAACAAATATACCCTGCTCGGCCAACCCTACTCTGCCCCTGATAAACCGCTGGATGATCCTGCGCTTCTGGACTTCGCACAGCAGTACGCCTGCCAGAAAGGGTTAACCGCGACCTTACGAGGATAAACTTATGACGACCCTGAATCTCAGCACCCTTAGCGAGCGCATAAAAGCACACAAAACGGCCCTCGTGCATATCGTGAAGCCGCCGGTCTGTACCGAGCGCGCCCTGCATTACACCGAGATGTACCAGCAGCATATGGACAAGCCGATCCCGGTGCGTCGCGCGCTGGCGCTGGCACATCACCTCGCGCAGCGCACCATCTGGATAAAACATGATGAGCTGATCATCGGTAACCAGGCCAGTGAAGTCCGCGCCGCGCCAATTTTCCCGGAATACACCGTCTCGTGGATTGAAAAAGAGATTGACGATCTGGCGGACCGTCCGGGCGCAGGCTTTGCGGTGAGCGAAGAAAACAAGCGCGTATTGCATGAGATCTGCCCATGGTGGCGCGGCCAGACGGTGCAGGATCGCTGCTACGGCATGTTCACCGACGAGCAAAAAGGGCTGCTGGAAACCGGCATTATCAAAGCGGAAGGTAACATGACCTCCGGCGACGCACACCTGGCGGTTAACTTCCCGCTGCTGCTGGAAAAAGGTCTCGATGGTCTGCGCGACAAAGTGGCCGAGCGTCGTTCGCGTATCAACCTGACGGTGCTCGACGACCTTCACGGGGAACAGTTCCTGAAAGCGATCGATATTGTGCTGGAAGCGGTCAGCCTGCACATCGAACGTTTCGCCGCGCTGGCGCGTGAAATGGCGGCAACCGAATCCCGTGTAAGCCGTCGCGACGAGCTGCTGGCGATGGCAGAAAACTGTGATGTAATCGCCCATCAGCCGCCAACAACCTTCTGGCAGGCGCTGCAGCTGTGCTACTTCATTCAGCTGATTCTGCAGATTGAGTCCAACGGCCACTCCGTCTCGTTTGCCCGCATGGACCAGTACCTCTATCCGTACTACCGCCGCGACGTGGAGCTAAACCAGAGCCTCGACCGCGAACATGCCATTGAGCTGCTGCACAGCTGCTGGCTGAAGCTGCTGGAAGTGAACAAAATCCGCTCCGGCTCGCACTCCAAAGCCTCAGCGGGTAGCCCGCTGTATCAGAACGTCACCATCGGTGGACAGACGCTGATCAACGGTGAGCCTATGGACGCGGTCAACCCGCTCAGCTACGCGATTCTGGAATCCTGTGGTCGCCTGCGCTCCACGCAGCCAAACCTGAGCGTGCGTTATCATGCGGGCATGAGCAATGACTTCCTCGACGCCTGCGTGCAGGTGATCCGCTGCGGCTTTGGTATGCCCGCGTTCAACAACGATGAGATTGTCATTCCGGAATTCATCAAGCTCGGCGTCGAAAAAGAGGATGCCTATGACTATGCCGCAATTGGCTGCATCGAAACCGCAGTGGGTGGCAAATGGGGTTATCGCTGCACCGGCATGAGCTTTATCAACTTTGCCCGCGTGATGCTGGCAGCGCTGGAAGGCGGCCGCGATGCCACCAGCGGTAAGGTATTCCTGCCACAGGAGAAAGCACTCTCTGCCGGTAACTTCGATAACTTCGAAGAGGTGATGGCAGCGTGGGATACCCAGATCCGCTACTACACCCGCAAATCTATCGAGATTGAGTATGTGGTGGACACGATGCTTGAAGAGAACGTCCCCGATATTCTCTGCTCAGCGCTGGTGGATGACTGCATAGAGCGCGCGAAAAGCATCAAACAAGGCGGCGCGAAGTATGACTGGGTGTCAGGCCTGCAGGTGGGTATTGCTAACCTGGGCAACAGCCTGGCCGCGGTGAAAAAACTGGTCTTCGAACAGGGTACGATAGGTCAGCAACAGCTGGCCGCCGCTCTGGCCGATGATTTCGACGGGCTGACCCACGAGCAGCTGCGTCAGCGGCTTATCAACGGCGCGCCAAAATACGGTAACGATGACGACAGCGTGGATATGCTGCTGACCCGTGCCTACGAAACCTATATCGCCGAGCTGAAGCAGTACCATAACCCGCGCTATGGCCGTGGTCCGATTGGCGGTAACTACTATGCCGGCACGTCATCTATCTCCGCGAACGTGCCGTTTGGCGCGGCAACGATGGCAACCCCGGATGGACGTAAGGCGCATACTCCGCTGGCAGAAGGAGCCAGCCCGGCCTCCGGTACTGACCACCTCGGCCCGACGGCGGTGATCGGCTCTGTCGGCAAACTGCCAACCGAAGCGATCCTCGGCGGGGTACTGTTAAACCAGAAGCTCAACCCATCGACGCTGGAAAATGACAGTGACCGTCAGAAACTGATGGTGCTTCTGCGTACCTTCTTTGAAGTGCACAAGGGCTGGCATATTCAGTACAACATCGTTTCGCGTGAAACGCTGCTGGAAGCGAAAAAACACCCGGACCAGTATCGTGACCTGGTGGTGCGCGTCGCAGGGTACTCCGCGTTCTTTACCGCCCTGTCGCCGGATGCGCAGGACGATATTATTGCGCGTACCGAGCACACGCTTTAACTCTCTTCAAACTTATGCCCTCTCCCATCAAGGAGAGGGAACCTGTCTTTAAGCGGCAATTTCGGTTGCCGCTTTGCTTTGACTTTCGAATGAAATTAAATTTGTGCTCTCCGTCACCTTGTTATTAGAATGTTTCAAACGCAGTGACTCAGGAGCACAGTATGACCGTAAAAGTTATCGTCACCGATATGGACGGAACTTTCCTTGATGATGCCAAGCAGTACGACCGCGACCGCTTTCAGGCACAGTTTGAGCAGCTTAAAGCCCGTGATATTGAATTTGTTGTCGCCAGCGGCAACCAGTATTACCAGCTCATCTCCTTCTTCCCGGAACTGAAAGATCAGATCTCCTTCGTGGCGGAAAATGGCGCGCTGGTGTTCGATCACGGTGAGCAGATTTTTCACGGTGAACTGACCCGCCATGAGTCGCAAATTGTCATTGGCGAGTTGCTGAAAGACAACGCGCTCAACTTTGTGGCCTGTGGGCTGGAGAGCGCCTACGTCAGCGAACGGGCGCCAGACGCGTTTGTGGCGCTCATGTCAAAGCACTACCACCGCTTAAAACGCATCCGTGATTACCGCGAAATTGACGACGTGCTGTTCAAATTCTCCCTGAATTTGCCGGACAGCGATATCCCGAATCTTGTCGACAAACTGCACGTCTCCCTCGACGGGATTATGAAACCCGTCACCAGCGGTTTTGGGTTTGTCGATTTGATTATCCCGGGCCTGCACAAAGCCAACGGTATTAGCCGTCTGCTGAAGCGCTGGAAAATCTCCCCACAGGCGTGCGTGGCCATCGGCGACAGCGGCAACGATGCGGAAATGCTGAAGCTGGTGAAATACAATTTTGCCATGGGCAACGCGGCGCAGAGCATCAAAACGATCTGCCGCTACAGCACGGATGACAACAACCATCAGGGCGCACTGAATGTGATTCAGGCCGTGCTTGACGACCACTCCCCGTTCGACGCGTAATCTCTCTCTTGCCGGAGCACTGCTCCGGTACCTCACTCTTTTTCCATCCTGTGGAACACGTCAAATATTTAAACTTGCATTAACTAATTTTTAACTTAAAGTATCACTTGTAGATATTTTTACTTTCGAATGAAAGATGCGAGGCAGTTATGACGTTTACCAGTGAAAGTTTGCCTGCGGACCATAAAGCAGCGATTCGTCAGTTGAAGCGTGAACTACGTGCGCAGATCGGAGACGTTCAGGCGGTATTCGACACGCTCAGCGATAAAATCGCGACCCGCGTGGCGGAAATTAATGCCCTGAAGAACAAAGGTGAAACCGTCTGGCCGGTTATCCCGTTTGCGGATGTGAAAAACGGGACGATCACCCAGGCACAGCGTGACGCGGTCAAACGCCGTGGCTGCGCGGTGATTAAAGGACACTTCCCTCGCGAGCAGGCGCTGGCGTGGGATCAATCGATGCTCGACTACCTCGATCTCAACCGGTTTGATGAGGTCTATAAAGGTCCGGGCGATAACTTCTTTGGTACCTTAACCGCCTCACGTCCGGAAATTTATCCTATCTACTGGTCGCAGGCGCAAATGCAGGCCCGGCAGAGTGAAGAGATGGCGCAGGTACAGTCGTTCCTGAACCGTTTATGGACCTTCGAGAGTAATGGCAAACAGTGGTTCGATCCGGACGTCAGCGTCATTTATCCGGACCGTATTCGTCGTCGCCCACCGGGTACCACCTCTAAAGGGCTGGGCGCGCATACCGATTCCGGCGCGCTGGAGCGCTGGCTGCTGCCGGCCTATCAGCAGGTCTTTGCCCGCGTTTTTGACGGCAACGTGGATAAATACGATCCGTGGAACGCCGCACACCGTACCGAAGTGGAAGAGTACACCGTGGATAACACCACAAAATGTTCTGTATTCCGCACCTTCCAGGGCTGGACGGCGCTGTCAGATATGATCCCGGGTCAGGGGTTGCTGCATGTGGTGCCTATTCCGGAAGCGATGGCCTACATTCTGCTGCGTCCGCTGCTGGATGATGTCCCGGAAGATGAACTCTGCGGCGTCGCGCCGGGACGTGTCCTGCCGGTCTCCGAGAAATGGCATCCGCTGTTAATCGAAGCGCTGAGCAGCATCCCAGCACTGGAAGCAGGCGATTCCGTGTGGTGGCACTGTGACGTGATCCACTCCGTTGCACCGGTGGAAAATCAGCAAGGCTGGGGCAACGTAATGTATATCCCTGCCGCCCCGATGTGCGAGAAAAACCTCGCCTATGCGAAAAAAGTGAAAGCAGCGCTGGAAACCGGTGCATCGCCGGGCGATTTCCCGCGCGAAGATTATGAAAAAAACTGGCAGGACCGCTTTACCGTGAACGATCTGAATATTCACGGCAAGCGTGCACTGGGCATGGCTTAATTGTCGTATAACCCTTCCCGCTCCACGGCGGTACGTCGTTTCCCCTGACGTATCCGCCGGACAGATCCCCGCACGGCCAGCGTGCCGTTAAGCAATAATGTTCCCACCGGCGCATCCGGGCGCATCAGCCGTTGCTGAAGCATATGCACCGCTTCGGTTCCCAGTTCATCGCGCGGTACGTGCACCGCCGTGAGCGGAACATCCTGAATGGCCGCCAGATTAAACCCGTCAATGCTCATCACCGAGATATCCTGCGGCACGCGCAAGCCCTGTTTTTGCAGCGCACTGATGGTGCCCGCCGCCATAAAATCGCCGCCGACCAAAAATGCGGTGGGCAGATCCTTACCCTGCATTTGACGGAGCCAGGAGGTGACCAGCTCTTCCGTTTCACGCGCGCTGAAGCTCGGAGCCACCAGCAGATCGCGTTTATCGTTGAATTTCAGGTTGTGAGATTGCCACGCATCGCGGATCCCGGCCAGACGCAGTTCCATGGTGTAACGCCGCAGGCAGAGGACATTCATCACCTCACGGTGTCCCATTTCAAACAGATAGTCCGCGGCCCGCTCACCTATCGCGCGGTGGTCCGGTGCCACTGCAGGCAGGCGCATATGCCGGTCGCGGCAGTTAATCAGCATGCAGGGTTTACCCACATCCACCGCCAGATCGTAGATATGCGGATCGTCGATACCGAGAAGAATAGCGGCCTGTGTCTCCGGCTCGTTCATCCGTGCCAGAAAAAGCTGTGCGTCGCTGTCATTCTCTTCCAGCGCGCAATAACGCAGACGGACATCGTGGGAAGCAAGGCCTTTACTCACGCTCTGGATCACCCGGTAGTAAAAGATGTCGGACCGCTCGTCAAAGGCGCGCTGTGGCGCAAAAACCACCAGGCTGTTGAGCAGCAGACGCCCCGCCGCCAGACCGTCCATCACCCCCAGCTCCCGCGCGCAGGCCAGCACCCTGGCGCGCGCTTTTTCACTGGTGTTCGCTTTTCCTGCCAGCACCCGCGACACGGTGCTGATGGAGAGCTGCGTGCGGGCGGCAATTTCGGTGATTTTTAGCCTTTTGTCCATTTTGTGATCTGGCTCCATTTGCGAAATGAAAAAATTTTCATAGCGTACTCATCAGGCAGTAACGGGCATAAAAAGCATCATGCCAGATGATTTATGTCATTGATGAGAAATTTTGCACAAAATCCACTATTGCCCGCTCATTTTCTCCCTTAAGGTGAATTTGTCACACCACTTCCATACTAGTTGTATAGCAACTTCTAAATTAAAACGGATAGAAATCAAAGCCATAAAAATCTGTGTGACACCTGAACCTCCGTCCCCTTACCGTCCGTCTTGTGGAGAGTAAAATGAGTCAGGACATCAATAACACCGTTGCGACAAGCAAAACCCGTCGCGTCATTAAGAACCTGCGCTGGTATGTGCTGGTGCTGTTCTTACTGGGCGTCACCGTTAACTACATCACCCGAAACTCGCTGGGTATTCTCGCCCCTGAGTTGAAAGAGAGCCTTGGGATCACCACCGAGCAATACTCCTGGATCGTCGGGGCATTTCAGATTGCCTACACCATTTTCCAGCCTCTGTGCGGCTGGTTGATCGACGTGATTGGTCTGAAAATTGGCTTTATGGTTTGCGCCGGGATCTGGGCGCTGATGTGTATTTTCCACGCCGGGGCGGGCAGCTGGCTGCACCTGGCTATCTTGCGCTTCTTTATGGGTGCTTCTGAAGCGGCCGCCACGCCGGCGAATGCGAAAACCATTGGCGAGTGGTTCCCGAAATCGGAACGTCCTGTCGCGGCCGGGTGGGCGGGCGTAGGGTTCTCCATTGGCGCGATGCTGGCACCGCCCATCATCTATTTCGCGCACGCCTCGTTTGGCTGGCAGGGCGCGTTTATGTTTACCGGCGTGCTGGCGCTGCTGTGGGTGATCCTCTGGTGGGCTTTTTACCACAACCCGGAACAGCATCCGAACCTGAGCAAGGACGAGCTGGCGTTTATCAAGCAGGATAACGAACCGCCTGCGGTAAAACTGCCCTTCCTCACCGCGCTGAAAAATGTCTCCAAAAATAAGCGCTTCTACGGTATCGCCCTTCCGGCGTTTATGGCCGAACCGGCCTGGGCCGTGCTGAGCTTCTGGGTTCCGCTGTATCTCGCCAAAGAGCACGGCATGGATTTGAAGCAGATTGCGATGTTTGCCTGGCTGCCGTTCCTTGCCGCGGACCTCGGCAGCGTGGCAAGCGGCTACCTCACCCGTCTGTATGCCCGACTGTTCGGCTGCAGCCGTGTGAACTCGGTGGTGGCCAGCTCCGTCACCGGCGCATTCCTGATGATCTCCCTGGCGGTCGTGGCCATTACCCGCGACCCGTATATCACCATCGTGCTGATCTCCATCGGCGGTTTCGGGCATCAGATCATCTCCTGCATGCTCAGCGCCCTGGTCGTGGAGTCATTTGATAAAGGTCAGATGGCGACCGTTAACGGCATGCGCGGCTCGGCGGCCTGGATCGCCAGCTTCCTGTTCTCCCTGTTAATTGGGGTGACCGCCGACAAAATCGGCTTTAACCCGCTCTTTATTGCCATGGGGTTCTTTGACCTGATTGGCGCTGTTTTCCTGGTGGCATTTATTGCTGAACGTCGCGCCAAGCGCGCCTGATAGTGGATGTATTGCATATGAAAACCCTGAAAAACTGGACCGTTGATAAGCAGTCGGCAAATCATCTGGAACTGCTGGTCGATAACCAGCACCGTCTGTGCCTGTATGTGCTGGAAGAAAATCTGTTCCGCGTGCTGATTAAACGCAAAGGTGAGCTGACGCTGGATCGCACCTGGAGCATCGCCCCGCAACAAGATGTGCCGTGGGAAGGTCGCCGCCGCGACGACCTGAGTGGTTTCACCTGCCCCGCCTGGACGCTAACGCAACAGGACGACGTGCTGACGGTTGCTACCGAACAGCTGCGTGTGACCGTGCATCAGCCGCTGTGGCTGGAGTGGCACTACCGCAATGAGGCGGGTGAGTGGCAGCCGCTGGTCAACGACCGTCCAACCAGTGCCTATCTGCTGAATGCCCATGGCGACGGTGCAGCGCACTACCTGAGCCGCCGCAAGGATGAACGCTTCTACGGTCTGGGTGAGAAAGCCGGCGATCTGCAGCGTAACGGTAAACGCTACGAGATGCGCAACCTCGATGCAATGGGGTACAACGCGGCCAGCACCGATCCTCTGTACAAACATATTCCGTTCACCCTCACCCGTCGCGATGACGTGAGCTACGGTCTCTTCTACGACAACCTGAGCAGCTGCTGGCTGGATCTGGGCAACGAGATTGACAACTATCACACTGCCTATCGTCGCTGGCAGGCGGAAGCGGGCGACATCGATTACTACCTGTTCACGGGAAAACGGGCGCTGGACGTGACCAAAGCCTTCGTGCGTCTGACCGGGAAAACGCTCTTCGGGCCGAAATGGAGCCTGGGTTACAGCGGTTCGACCATGCATTACACCGACGCGCCGGATGCGCAGAACCAGCTGATGAACTTTATTCGTCTGTGCGAAGAACATGCTATTCCCTGCGACTCGTTCCAGCTCTCTTCGGGCTATACCTCGATCAACGGCAAGCGCTACGTCTTTAACTGGAACCACGACAAGGTGCCGCAGCCGAAGGTGATGACCCAGGCTTTCCACGACGCGGGGTTAAAGCTGGCGGCCAACATCAAGCCATGCCTGCTGCAGGATCACCCGCGCTATAACGAAGTTGCGGAAAACGGGTTGTTTATCCGCGATTCAGAAACCGACGCGCCAGAACGCTCCAGCTTCTGGGATGACGAAGGTTCTCACCTCGATTTTACCAATCCACAGACGGTGAAATGGTGGCAGGAAGGGGTAACCACGCAGCTGCTTGAGATGGGGATCGACTCCACCTGGAACGACAACAACGAATATGAAGTGTGGGATGGCGAAGCCCGCTGCCACGGCTTTGGCAAGGAAATCGCGATCAAGCACATTCGCCCGGTGATGCCGCTGCTGATGATGCGTGCCTCGCTGGAAGCGCAGCAGCGTTTTGCCCCGGAAAAACGTCCGTATCTCATTTCCCGCTCCGGCTGCGCGGGCATGCAGCGTTACGTCCAGACCTGGAGCGGCGATAATCGTACCAGCTGGGACACCCTGCGCTATAACACCCGCATGGGTCTGGGAATGAGCCTGTCCGGGCTGTTTAATGTGGGGCATGATGTCGGCGGTTTTTCCGGCGACAAACCCGACGTGGAACTGTTCGTACGCTGGGTGCAAAACGGTGTGATGCATCCGCGCTTTACCATTCACTCATGGAATGATGACCACACCGTTAACGAGCCGTGGATGTATCCGGGCGTGACGCCGGCTATTCGTGGTGCCATTGAATTACGCTATCGTCTGCTGCCGTACCTTTATACCCTGCTCTGGCAGGCGCATGCTGACGACGAACCGATGCTACGCCCGACCTTCCTCGACCACGAACACGATGCGCAGACGTTTGAAGAGAACGATGATTTCCTGCTGGGTCGCGACCTGCTGGTGGCCAGCGTGGTGGAGGCCGGGCAGCGCGAGCGACGCGTCTGGCTGCCGGATAACGAAACGGGCTGGTACGATTTTTACACCCACGAGTGGTTCGCTGGCGGGCAGTGGATCGTACGTGATGCGCCGCTGGAGAAATTGCCGCTGCTGGTACGTGCCGGTGCGGGTCTGCCGCTCAGCGAACGCATTACGCATGTCAGCGCGGAAAAAGACACTACCCGTGAGCTGAAACTGTTCCCGGTGAAAGGCGTCGGTTCAACCGCGGGCCTGCTGTTTGAAGACGATGGTGAAAGCTGGGGCTATCAGAACGGCAATGCGCTGTGGGTGGAATGGGACATGGCATGCGACGGTGCCACCATCAACCTGAAGGTCAGTGCGCGGGGAGATTATCGTCCGGCGTGGAAAGCGCTGAAGATATCGTTACCGGCCGGGGAAAAACGCACGCTGCTGGTGAATGGTATTGAAGGGAGTGAATGGGTGGTCTAGTGCGGCCTGATGCCCGCTCCCACCGGGAGAGGGCATCAAACACAGGCCCGGTAGGCGTAGCGCCACCGGGCTTTTTTTAACTCTCGATACCTTTACTGCGCAGGTAATCTTCGTAGTTACCGGTGAAGTCCACCACGCGCTCAGGCGTAATTTCGATCACGCGGGTCGCCAGCGAGCTGACGAATTCACGGTCGTGAGAGACGAAGATCAGAGTCCCCTGATACATCTCCAGCGCCATGTTCAGCGATTCGATAGATTCCATATCCAGGTGGTTAGTCGGTTCATCCATCACCAGGATATTGGGTTTTTCCATCATCAGCTTGCCGAACAGCATGCGCCCTTTTTCACCACCGGAAAGCACTTTAGCAGGCTTCTTGATGTCGTCCTGGCTGAACAACAGACGACCGAGAATGCTGCGCACCGCCTGCTCGTCATCGCCTTCCTGCTTCCACTGGCTCATCCAGTCGAAGACGGTCAGGTCGTTTTCGAACTCGTATTCATGGTCCTGTGCGTAGTAACCAATCTGCGCGTTTTCAGACCACTTCACGGTACCGTTATCCGGCTGCAGTTCGCCGACCAGGGTTTTCAGCAGGGTGGATTTACCCACGCCGTTGGCACCCAGAATGGCAATTTTCTCGCCCACTTCCAGCAGCAGGTTAAAGTTTTTAAACAGCGGACCGTTTTCAAAACCTTTAGCCAGGGCTTCCACTTCCAGCGCATTACGGAACAGTTTCTTGTCCTGCTCGAAGCGGATGAATGGGTTCTGACGGCTGGACGCTTTCACTTCATCAAGCTTGATCTTGTCAATCTGACGCGCACGAGAGGTCGCCTGGCGAGATTTAGAGGCGTTCGCGCTGAAGCGGCTGACGAAAGACTGCAGATCAGCAATCTGGGCTTTCTTCTTGGCGTTATCCGCCAGCAGACGTTCACGCGCCTGCGTGGCTGCCGTCATGTACTCGTCGTAGTTGCCCGGATAAACGCGCAGCTCGCCGTAGTCCAGGTCCGCCATGTGTGTACACACCATGTTCAGGAAGTGGCGGTCGTGCGAGATGATGATCATGGTGCTGTCGCGATCGTTCAGCGTCTGCTCCAGCCAGCGGATGGTGTCGATGTCCAGGTTGTTCGTTGGTTCGTCGAGCAGCAGGATATCCGGATTAGAGAACAGCGCCTGCGCCAGCAGAACACGCAGTTTCCAGCCTGGCGCGACTTCGCTCATCGGGCCGTAATGTTGTTCTACCGGAATACCCACCCCCAGCAGCAGCTCGCCCGCACGCGCTTCCGCAGAGTAGCCATCCATTTCGCCGTACAGCACTTCGAGATCGGCCACTTTGTAGCCATCTTCTTCGCTCATCTCCGCCAGAGCGTAGATGCGATCGCGCTCCTGCTTCACTTCCCACAGCTCCGCGTGTCCCATGATAACGGTGTCAAGGACGGTGAACTCTTCAAAGGCGAACTGATCCTGACGCAGCTTACCGATGCGCTCGTTTGGATCGAGCGAAACGTTGCCCAGCGTCGGCTCTAAATCACCGCCGAGGATTTTCATAAAAGTAGATTTACCGCTACCGTTGGCGCCAATCAGGCCGTAACGGTTGCCGCCGCCAAATTTGACGGAAATGTTTTCGAACAGCGGCTTACTGCCAAACTGCATAGTGACGTTGCTGGTAACTAACACGGGGAGATTCCTGCGAAAAGTGTGATAAACACGGCATTATGCCACAATTCCGAATTGAGATCCCGCGTTGCGGCAATCCGCTAAACTTTAACAAAATCGAAAAAAATGTGATTTCGTACACATCTGAATTCCCTGTTAGCGGGAATGCACATATAATGCGCTCCCATCAAGATTCAGACTTATCAACTCATCGCCGGAATGGCTTAGATACCTCGCACAACATGAACATGAAATTAACAACGCTTTTTGCGGCGGCGTTAGCCGTAGTAGGTTTTTGCAAAACCGCTTCTGCGGTGACTTATCCGCTGCCGACAGACGGTAGCCGTCTGGTTGGTCAAAACCAGGTGGTCACGGTGCCTGAAGGTAACGCTCAGCCACTGGAATATTTCGCGGCGCAGTACCAGTTGGGCCTGTCTAACATGCTGGAAGCGAATCCGGGTGTTGACCCGTATCTGCCTAAAGCCGGTACCGTGCTGAACATTCCTCAGCAGTTGATCCTGCCGGATACCGTCCATGAAGGTATCGTCATCAACAGCGCGGAAATGCGTCTGTATTACTACCCGAAAGGCACCAACACGGTTATCGTGCTGCCAATCGGTATCGGCCAGTTGGGTAAAGACACCCCAATGAACTGGACGACCAAAGTTGAGCGTAAGAAAGCAGGCCCAACCTGGACGCCAACCGCCAAAATGCACGCGGAGTACATCGCTGCGGGTGAACCCCTGCCAGCCGTTGTACCGGCAGGCCCGGATAACCCAATGGGTCTGTACGCGCTGTACATTGGCCGTCTGTACGCGATTCACGGGACCAACGCCAACTTCGGTATCGGCCTGCGCGTAAGCCACGGCTGCGTACGTCTGCGTAACGAAGACATCAAATTCCTGTTCGAAAACGTGCCGGTCGGAACCCGCGTCCAGTTCATCAACGAACCGGTTAAAGCGACGTCTGAGCCGGATGGCAGCCGTTACATTGAAGTACACAACCCGCTGTCCACCAGCGAAGACCAGATCAACAACAACGAAATCGTTCCGGTTACGCTGAACAGCGCGGTGCAGTCCGTGACCTCTCAGCCGGATGTAGAGACAGCGATTGTTGACCAGGCCGTTCAGAACCGTTCTGGTATGCCAGTGCGTCTGAACTGACCCTCTGCCCGGTGGCGCTTTGCTGACCGGGTCTGAGAATAAAAAAGCGGGCTCTGATGCCCGCTTTTTTTATCCGTTATTGACGATAACTATCCCGCCGTGGTCGTAACGGTAGTGACAGTGGGCATACTCAAGCGGTGTGCCATCCTCCAGATAGATAACCTGCTCCACCTCAAGCACCGGATCGGTCTGCTCGCAGATAAGGTGTTGCATATCCAGCGCGTTCGGTTTTAGCGCCCGCACCACCCGGTACGACCCCATGATTTTCAGCCCCAGCGTCTCCTGCACGTAGCGGAACACGGAGCCTTCAAGATGGCTTTTATTCAGACCGGGCACCAGATTAAGCGGCATTACGGTGGAGTCCAGCGACATCGGCTCACCGTTGAGCAGACGCAGCCGAACAAAGTCATAGACAGGCGCATCGGCGTTAATCATCAGCGAGGCCTGCTCCTTCTCGTTCGGAAAGCGCAACTCGAAATGGACCACGACGCTGGAAACGGTGCCCAGATGCTCCCAGGTTTTTGTTGCGCCGAAGTAGTCGCTGCCGGAAAGATCCCACTGCGAGAGTTGCAGGAAATTTTTGCGGATAAACGTCCCCTGCCCCTGACGGGTATAGATCAGCCCTTCCACGATTAACTGGCGTATGGCCTGCTGTATGGTCATCCGGCTGGTGCTGAACTCCGCCGCCAGGGCAAACTGGTCCGGGAGCGGTTCGTTGGCGGCGTATTGCGAGCTAATAATGCGTTTCTTAATTTCCCGCGCTATGGTGATGTACTTCGCCGCCATCGTCCTTCCTTTCTGTTAGTTTTCTGTCCCGCTGTTTTTTAATGCCACTCTCTCGGCAATTTTGAGGAAAGGCAGGTAGAAGAATACACCAAATACAATGATTGCCAACTGCACGACCACGGCGCGCCAGTCCCCTGCCGTTGCCAGCCAGGCGCTCAGAATGGGCGGAGTTGTCCACGGGATCATAACCACACAGCGCGACATTAACCCCAGGGTAGTACAGAACCACGCAAACCAGATACCTATGGCAGGTAGCAGCACAAAGGGGATCATCAGCGGCAGGTTGAACACAATCGGCAGGCCAAAAATGACCGGCTCGTTGATGTTAAACAGACCCGGCGCCAGCGACAAACGGGCCACCTGTTTCGCCGATTTTTGCCGTGAGAAGACGAAAATGGCAATCAACAGGGAAATCGTGCTGCCGGTGCCCCCCACCATACCAAAGGTCGGTACAAAGATATTGTTGATGATATGTGGGACAGGCTGACCGTTGGCAAAGGCCAGCATATTCTCGTTGGTGTTGATCAGCAGAAACGGCTCCAGCACCACGCTGTTAACCACTGACTGATGGATCCCAAGCGTGAACAGGAAGTTACCAAAGCTATAGATAAAAATCGTGCCCGGCAGGCTGGTATTGATCAGGCGCAGCGGCTGCTGAATAAAAGTGGTGATCAGATGGATGAGATCCGTGTGCAACACGTTCGCCAGAAGCGCGGCCAGTATGGCAAACAGGGAAAGCGTCAGGATCGTCGGGATCAGCGCGGTAAACGATTTACTGACCGCCGGCGGTACATTTTCACCTAAAGAAATGTGCAGCGCTTTCAGACGAGAAATGGCGATAAACAGTTCCGTTGAGAGCAGACCAATCAGCACCCCGGCAAAAATGCCGGTTGAGCCAATATTGGAGAACGTCAGCACCTGCGTGACGTTCACCGTGGCGTCGCTGCCGACGGGCGTAAGCTGTAAGCGCATCGGCATCATAATGATAAAACTGCTGATGGCGATAACCACTGCCGAGACCGGGTTGTCGAAGTCTTTGTTGCGTGCCAGCGACCAGGCAATCATCGGTGCCAGCAACAGCGCGGCGATATTCAGCGTACCGTTAATAATCGCCTCGCCCCACACCTTAAAATGCGCCAGCGTGTCGCCTTCAAAAATCCATGGGAATACCACGTTATTCACCAGCACCGCCAGACCGGCAAGGATGAAAATGGGCATGACCGTGGCGAAGGCATCGCGCAGGGAACGCAGGTGCACCTGGTTTGCCAGGCGCGCCGAGAACTCAACAAATCTGTCGACAAAAGACTGCATATGCGGTGTTATTTTTGTATCAGACATAGCGGATATTTCCCTTCAATCAGTCACAAAAACGGCCCGGCAGCGTACGGCTTACATCTCGCGTCCGTTGGTATGGATAACCTGTTTCAACCATGCGTAGCTCTTCTTCGGCACGCGCTTTAAGTCTTTCAGGTCGTGGTTTTCACGGTTCACATAGACCACGCCGTAACGCTTACGCATGTCTCCCTGTGAACTCAGAATGTCGATTAAGCCCCAGCCGAGGTAACCGATCACCTCTGCGCCATCCTCAAACATGGCTTGTTTCATCGCCTCGATATGCGCCCGGTGGTAGTCAATACGGTAGGTATCTTCAATCGGATTCACACCGTCCCAGGACTCGATCACCCCAATACCGTTTTCAATCGGGAATACCGGCATACGCCAGTCGTTGTAATAGCGGGTGATGATGGTGCGAAAGCCCAGCGGATCAATCTGCCAGTTCCATTCGGTCGCTTTCAGGTACGGGTTATTTTTATCACCGTGCAGAAGGTAATCGTTGACCGGCGTTCCTTCGGGGATCGCATCACTGTCGAGGGTTTTACTGGCGTAGTAGCTGAAGGCCATATAGTCGTTTTTGGTACGCGCCAGCAGCGCAAGATCCTCAGCGCGGTAGATATCCGCAAAACCTTGTTGTTCCACGACCGCCATCACCGCCGGGCTGTAACCCTGGCCGGCAAAGACGCGCAGCAGGTTCTGGTTAAGGAATTCGTCATACTGCTGGGCGCAGAAGATATCACGCGGTTTACAGGTCGCCGGATAGACCAGCTGGTGCGCCAGCATACCGCCCATCAGCTGGCCCGGACGGGTCTGGTGCAGGTATTCGGTCAGGGTCATATGCGCGACCATGGTGTGGTGCTGCAGTTCATACAGCTCGCGCAGGGTTTTCTCGCCTTTCATATAGCCCGAGATCCGGAAGGCTTCCGGCATGTGGAAGATGTTCTGCTCGTTAAACGTCAGCCAGTACTTCACCCGGTCGCCGTAACAGTCGATCATCTTTTTGCCGTAGCGGATAAACGCGTCCATCACACGGCGATCGTTAAAACCGTTGTACTCCTGCGCCAGCGCCAGCGGCATATCGAAGTGGTAGAGGCAGATCATCGGCTCAATGCCGCGGGCAATTAAATCGTTAATAAAGCGGTCATAAAAGGCGATACCTTCGTCGTTGAAGTCACCGTCGCCCTGTGGACATACGCGGCTCCAGGCGATCTGAAAGCGGTAGCAGTTCATGCCCAGATCCTGCATCAGGTCGAAATCTTCCCGATAGCGGTGGTAGGAATCGGTCGCGACTTTCCAGTCAGAAACGTTCTCCCCGGCTTCGCGAATGTCATATACCGACATTCCCTTTCCTCCCTCATTCCAGGCCCCTTCCGTCTGCATACTGGATACGGAATTGCCCCATAAAAAATTGGCTGGCAGAAATTGATTCATGATCGCTCCCTATATGACTAGTCATTTAAAATTTCATGACTAGTCATATAGGCGAAGACGAAAAATCAATCAAAGAGGAGGATCGTTTTTTGTGAGCAAGGCGGGAAAAAAACCCGGTCAGCGAAGCGAGACCGGGGGGAAGGACGGTTATTGTTGTGCGAGCTGATGACGACGATATTCACCCTGCCGCTCCAGCATCCAGCCCGGGTATTCGCGCGGCAGCGCGCTGACGGCATCAAGCTGTTTAAGCTCGTCTTCGCTTAAACGGATCCCGGTGGCGGCAATGTTGTCGTCCAGCTGGTCGACACGTTTGGCACCAATAATGACGCTGGTTACGGCCTTCTGATGCAGCAACCACGCCAGCGCAATTTGCGCCACAGAGACACCTTTGCGCTCGGCCAGGGTGCGCATCACATCCACGCAATCGAAAGCACGCTCTTTGTTCACCGGCGGGAAGTCAAATTCCAGGCGGCGACCGCCGGATTCACTCTGCCCGTCACGGCCATATTTTCCGCTAAGCAGACCGCCTGCCAGTGGGCTCCAGACCATCAACCCGACGCCTTCACTCTGCATCATCGGTATCAGTTCACGCTCCAGATCGCGCCCGGCGATGGTGTAATACGCCTGCAGCGAAGCAAAACGCGCCAGTCCAAGGCGTTCGGAAATGCCCAGCGCTTTGGCAATCTGCCACGCCGCCCAGTTAGAGACGCCGATATAACGCACGTGCCCATGCTGTACCAGGTTATCCAGCGCGTAGAGCATCTCTTCGACAGGGGTTGCCGGGTCAAAACCGTGGAGCTGATACAGATCGATATGATCGAGCTGCAGACGGCGCAGGCTCTCTTTGACGCTACTGATGATGTGATAGCGCGAACTGCCGCGGGAGTTCACCCCGGCCGTGCCCGTTTCGCCAAACACTTTGGTGGCAACCACCACATTTTCGCGCGGAATTTTCAGGTTCTTCAGCGCCTGGCCGGTGATCTCCTCCGAGCGCCCTTCCGAATACACATCCGCGGTATCGATGAAATTAATTCCGGCATCCAGTGCACGGCCCACCAGCTGCTCGGCTTCACTTTGCTGCAGCTGACCAATCTTGCCCCACATGCCGCCTTCTCCGCCGAAGGTCATGGTGCCAAGGCACAGTTCAGACACAAACAGACCGGTATTGCCCAGTTTTTGATAACGCATAAGATAATCCTCGCATGTCGTTCGATGGGTACCCGATAGTTATACCCGCCCCATAGCCATCGCGAATGTGGTGTTCCTGTCCGTTTCTTGCCCAATCCTCTGAATCTTATCCGCGCGGAGCCTCACCAAAGACCTTGTAATCCGGTAATTGCACCTGCTGATACGGCTCCCAGCCGCCGCCCAGCGCTTTGTAGAGCGCCACCAGATCGAGAGCACTTTGTACCTGCGCCTGCGCGCGTTGCTGCTGCGCCTGCGCCAGCTGCCGCTGGGCATCCAGCACGTCAATAAAGCTGGCGATCCCCTGCCGGTAGCTGTCGCTTGCCAAATCGAACGCGTTTTGCAACGCATCGATGGTTTTAGCAAGGCCGGCTTCACGCTGCTGATCGGTGCGGTAGCTCACCAGCGCATTCTCTACGTCCCCGAGCGCGGTGAGCACCGTCTGGCGGTAGTCGAGCACTGCCGCGCCCTGCTGCGCACGCGCCACCTTCACGCTCGACACCAGTCTTCCGCCCTGGAAAATCGGTATCGAGACCTGCGGGCCGAAGCTGTAGAAGTGGCTGCTCCAGTCCGTCAGCCAGTTGGTTTCGCTGTTTCGCAGACCAAACTGCCCGGAGAGGGTAAAGCTCGGGAACAGCTGCGCCACGGAAACGCCAATTTGCGCCGTGGCGGCGTGGAGGTTGGCTTCCGCCTCGCGTACGTCAGGACGACGACGGGCCAGCGTGGAGGGGATACCCGTTTGTACGATATCCGGCAGGGCGGGCATCGGCTGCGCCGACTGCAGCTCCGCATCCAGCGCCCCCGGCGGCTTGCCGAGTAAAATCGCGAGGCCATTCATTGCCTGCCGTGCCTGGGCCTGATACTGAGGAAGCTGCGCTTCGAGGTTCCCCAACTGGGCACGCGCATTTTCAACGTCCATCTGCGGTGACAGCCCGCCCCGCTGGCGGCTTTCGGTGAGTTCCAGGGTTTGTTGCGCGCTCTTAATCTGGGTGTTCAGCGTGGCAATGATGCTCTGCGCCCCCCGCAGCTGCAGCCATGCGCGCGCCACTTCCGCCTCCAGCGACACCAGCGCGTCGTTACGCTGCTCTATCGCCGCTTTCTGCTGCGCTTCGGCAGCCTCTACCTGTCGGCGCACCTTGCCCCACAGGTCGATTTCCCACTGCGCATCGAAGCTCCCCTGGTAAAGATTGATTGGCTGCGTCAGCGGCCCTAGCGCGCCCCTAAGTTCAGGATCCACGTTATCAAGCTGGTCGTACACGCCGTGGGATTTCAGCTCTCCCTCCAGCCCAAGCTGCTGGCGCGTGGCCTGCAGATTACCGTTTACGGAAGGGTAAAACGCCCCACCCGCCTGGTTAATCTGTTCGCGCGCCCCGGCAATACGCAATACCGTCTGCTGCAGGGATAAATTTCCCGCGATCGCGCGCTCTATCAGGCTGTCCAGCTGCGGTGAACCGAAGGTTTTCCACCAGCGTGGGTTGGTTGCCGTCGAGGCCGTTTTTGACTTCACGCCGCTGTCACCCGGGTCGTTCCAGTGTGTCGGGGTCTGCGATGCCGGCGGCTGGTAATCCGGCCCCACGGCGCAGCCTGCCAGCAGCATGATCATCAGGGGGGTTAAACGTCTGTGTATCATCAATGTGCTCCTGCACTCCCCTCGCTCTTAACCGGCGAGAGCAACAAACAAAACGGAATCAGTAACATGGCTACCACGCTCAGAATGGTGAACACGTCGATATACGCCAGGAAGCGCGACTGCTCGATCATGGTCTGGTACATGCGCCCGGTGGCGATACCGGTAGGGTCCCCGACCTGAGTGGTGAAGTTCTGGATCGCCTGCGCGCTTTCGCGTATCGCCAGCTGGAACTGTTCATTAAACGGTGACGCGTGATAGGCCAGATGCGCGCTGTGCGCCTGGGAACGTTCGGTAATGGCCGCCGTAGAAAGCGAGATGCCAATTGAGCCCGCCACGTTGCGGAACATGGTAAACAGCGCCGCCGCATCGGCGTTCAGCCGCCTCGGTATCGAAATAAAAGCAATGGTGGTGAGAGGAACAAACAGGAACCCAAGCCCTATCGACTGGGCGCTGCGGAACAGCACCAGCGTTTCGAAATCGATATCCGGGGTCAGCGTACGTGACCAGAAGAACGACACCGCCAGGCAGGTAAAACCGAAAGCGATAATCCAGCGCGTCTGCACCACCGGCATCAGCTTCAGCACCAGCGGGATAGTCAATACGATCAACACGGCGCCCGGCGAAAGCACCAGCCCGGACCAGGTGGCGGTATAGCCCAGGTCCTGCTGTGCAAGCTGCGGAATCACCACCGAACTGCCGTACAGAATCATCGCCATGCCCGCCATCAGCAGGCTGGAGATGGCGAAGTTGCGATCTTTCATGCAGTGCAGATCTACCACCGGTTTTTTGGCATACATCAGCCAGTAAATCGCTCCAATAATGCCGATGAGCGTCAGCACGGCGAAGGTGCGAATAAAGTTCGAATAAAGCCAGTCCTCATCTTCTCCCCGGTCGAGCATCACCTGCAGGCAGCCCAGCCCCAGCGCGATCAGGCCAATCCCCGTCCAGTCGATAGACAGCTTCTCTTTCGATTTGCTTTCCCATGGCGGGTCTTCCAGCAGCTGGTAGATCGCCAGCACCGTTACAATCCCCACTGGAATGTTGATGAAGAAAACCCAGCGCCAGGAGTAGTTATCGGTGATCCAGCCGCCCAGCGTTGGGCCAAGTACCGGCGCAACGATAATGGCGATTGACGACAGACCAAACGCTTTACCCCGGTCCTCAGGTTTAAAGTAGTCGAGCAGCACCGACTGCTGCGTGGGCTGCAGCCCCCCGCCGAAAAAGCCCTGCATTACGCGAAAAAGAATGATTTGCCACAGCTCGGTGGCGATCCCGCACAGGAACGAACAGACGGTGAACATCACGATGCAGATGAGGAAGAACTGCTTGCGGCCAAAAACCCGGCTCAGGAAAGCCGATATCGGCAGCACTATGCCGTTTGCCACCAGGTAGCTGGTCAATACCCAGGTGGATTCGTCGTAGCTGGACGAGAGCGACCCGGCCACATGCGGGAGTGCCACGTTAACGATAGTGGTGTCGAGGATCTCCATAAACACCGCCAGCGTGACCACAATCGCCACCGCCCACGGATTACTGGCAGGTCGCCAGTTGTCGTGGCTGTGATCCGTCATTCCACTGTCACCTTCGGTGCAACCGACAGCCCAAGCGGCAGCGGTTTGTTGGGATCCAGCCCTTTATCAATCACGATCTTCACCGGCACGCGCTGAACGATTTTGACAAAGTTACCGGTAGCGTTTTCCGACGGGAAGGCGGAGAAACGCGAGCCGCTGCCCTGTTGAATACTGTCGACATGGCCTTCGAGCGCCATATCCGGCCAGGCATCCACGGACACCTCGACCTTATCGCCCGGCTTCATGCGTTCGAGCTGCGACTCTTTAAAGTTCGCCACCACCCACACATTCGGAGAGACCAGTGAAAACAGCGCGGTACCCGCCTGCACCAGGGTGCCGGGCTGGACGTTGCGTTTAGTGACAAAACCGTCAAACGGGGCGCGGACTTCGGTGTAAGAGAGGTTCAGCGTCGCGGTTTCCAGCTGCGCTTTGGCCTGATCGACCTGGCGCTGACGCGCTTCCACATTGGTTTCCTGCTGGCGGATCTGCAGCTGTACCTGCTCCGCCACTTCAAGCTGCGCCTGCGCACTTGCCAGGCCCGCCTGGGCACTGCGCAGCTGGGCATTGGCGGTATCAATACTTTGCTGGGTGGTCGCTCGCGGGTCAACGCCTCGCTGGCGGCGATACTCCGCCTGCGCATTGGCCAGATCGGCCTGCGCTTTAATCACCTGCGCTTTAGCTTCATCACGCTGAGCGGGATACTGGACTTTTGACAGCGCCAGCTGCGCCTGAGCCTGATGCAGCTGGGCGATCGCCAGCCCAAGCTGGGCCTGCGCCTGATCGCGCTGGGCGGTGGTATCACGCGGATCGATAACCACCAGCAGGTCACCCTTTTTCACCCGCTGGTTATCGCGCACGCGCAGCTCGGTGACATAGCCTGCCGTTTTCGGGGCAATCGTCACCACATCACCGTCGGTAAAGGCGTCGTCAGTGGTCTCTTCGTTACGGGTTAAAAACCACCAGACCAGCGCCACGATAACCATCACCACCACGACAATGCCAAGGATGATTAACGGTTTTTTGCCCGGGCGCTTACGCTGTTTAGTGTTGTTTTCCTGCTCGTCAGCAGGCAGGTTTTGATCTTCAGCCATAGGTCAGCAACAGTCCTGTCAGTGAGCGGCATCACACTATGCCGTTCACTAAAGCTAGGACGTTGCTATACGTTTGCCAGGAAAAACTGACAAATTGCGCACTATATGAGAAGGAAAATTCCGAAACCGATCGCCGCGGCCCAAATCAGCATCGGGATCGACCAGACATGGAAACGCCACCAGATACGACGATCGTTAGCCATACGCAGGGCAATCAGGTTAGCAAGCGAACCGGGCAGCAGCCCAAACCCGCCGATATTCACCGCCCACGCCAGCAGCGTGTCAGGGGGAACGTAGTTGAGGAGTAAAATGGTGGAAGGCACGTTGCTGATGAACTGTGACAGACCAATCGCCGTGAGCCACAATCCCGGCTGCGACAGGCCACTGACGCTGTGCAAAACGTGTTGCAGTACCGGAAGCTGGATAAGCAGATGCACATCAATAAACATCACCATAAAGACCAGCAGTAACGTCCAGTCCACGCTGACCAGCACGCGCCGCGCCAGGAATAAAAAACCGGCGGCGACGAGCAGTACGCCCGCCAGTTCATACTTCAGTTCCAGCGCGAACAGGAAAACGATGTACAGCGCCAGACAACTCCACACCAGACGCGGCTGCCACTGCGGGCCCGTGGTACCGCTGTGGTACTGCAGTTTTTTGACCGGGAACGCGAACCAGCAGACCGCCAGCAGCGACACCATCATCACCAGCGCCAGCGGAGCCATCTGCCAGGTAAAAGCGGCAAACGACAGCCCGGAGCGTCCCCAGAGGAGAATATTTTGTGGGTTGCCGATAGGGGTCAGAAGCGAACCGGCGTTAACGGCCAGCGCCTCGAAAATGATCAGCCGGCTAACCGGGATCTCGCAGAGCTTACGCAACGTGAGCGTGAGTGGCACGATGATAAACAGCGCCACGTCGTTGGTCAGAAACGTCGACAGCACCGCAGCAGAGAACACCATAAACAGCGCCAGGCGGCGTTCAGTGGCAAAGCGGCGCACCATTTTACGTCCCAGGACGTCAAAATAGCCGCTCAACTCTACCCCTTTGGTGAGCATCATCAGGCCACTGAGGGTAATGATGGTGCGCCAGTCAATCACCGCAGGCCAGGTGTGTGGCGCAAACGGCACAAAGATGCTCAGTACTGCGCCAATGATGAATAAGAGATGGAAGAAACGATCGCGTGCCAGGGCCTGCAGTCCGGGGATGTTCATTCAGCGGAGGGACCATATTTAAGGGTAAATTCGCGAAACTTAACCAGCGTCTCTTCGCTGACGTGGTGTTCCATTCCTTCCGCGTCCCGGCGGGCAATTTCCGGGCTTACGCCCAGCACCAGTAAGAAGTTTTCGACGAGCTGGTGGCGCTCGCGACTCTCCTGGGCGAGTTTCTCCCCTTCCGGCGTCAGAAAGACGCCGCGCCAGGGGATCATTTCAATCAGGCCCACGGAGGCCAGACGTTTTAACATTTTTGCCACTGTCGGTTGGGAAACGCCCAGCCGTGCAGCCATATCCACCTGGCGCGCCTCCCCGACCTCGCGAATCAAATCGGAAATCAGTTCAACATAGTCATCAATCAGCTCACGACGGTGCGCTTCACGTACCTGGCGAAAACCTTCGACATGTTCTTCAACATTCACCAGTTGCGTCGTTTTTCTGATTGTTGGCTTACCTGCGCGACGGTTCATTGTACTTCCTCAGTGGGGTGACGCTTCCAGCGCCCGGTATCGAGAGCGCACATTGTAAACCATCCCTCTACAAGCACAAAAAATTAACGAAATAGCCATAGCTATACAATATAGCCTGTGCTATATCTGTATGTAATGCAGTCACCCTTCACGGATCGAAGGGATCAAAAATCAGGAGGTCTCATGAACGAATTCAAGAGGTGTATGAACGTGTTTACCCACTCTCCCTTTAAAGTACGCCTGATGCTGTTGAACATGCTGTGCGATATGTTTAACAACAAACCCCCGCATCAGGACGACAAACCTTCCCACTAAGCGGCGTTGCGGTACGCCGCTTCATTTTTCCGTCACAAACCCTCTGTACACTGGCTTTCAGCCGCCCTATTCCCGATCTTTTTTACGGATTTGCAATCCCCTTCGCAAAACATCTGCTTAGCAACTGTTGCTATTATTTAGCGCTCGCACTATCTTCTTGCAGCCCTGCACAATTTGCGGCTCGCTGAAGCGGACCCTCATTCCCTCTCCACGCACTGTCAGGCAGGTTATGACCCTTGACGCCAGGGTGAGCACATGGCGTTTTTATCCATGATAGTGACCTATGAATTTAACCCTGATAGACACCGTTGTTACCCGTAGCCGGGCCTTAAGCCCGTGGACGGGATTTTACTTTTTGCAGTCATTACTGATTAACTTTGCGCTGGGCTATCCCTTTAGCCTGCTCTATGCCGTGGCCTTTACCTGCATATTGCATGTGCTGTGGCGAACGGCTCCGCGCGCGCAAAAAACGTTAGTCGGAATCTGTTCTCTGGTCGCTGCACTCTATTTCCCGTTTGGTCAGGCTTACGGCTCGCCGAACTTTAATACCCTGCTGGCGCTGCACTCGACCAATATGGAAGAGTCGACAGAGATCCTGACGATCTTCCCCTGGTACAGCTACGTGGTCGGCCTCTTTATCTTTGCCCTTGGCGTGATAGCCGTTCGCCGTAAAGCGGAAGAGAAAAAAACGTGGGGAAAAATTGAGCACCTGTGCCTGGCGTTCAGCGTGGTGGCATTCTTTGTCGCACCAGTACAAAACCTGGCCTGGGGTGGGGTGTTCAAGCTGAAGGATACCGGCTATCCGGTGTTCCGTTTTGTGAAAGACGTCGTCGTTAACAATAAAGAGGTGCTCGACGAACAGGCACGTATGGCTGAGCTTTCAAATATGAAAGACACCTGGAACGTGCTGGCCGTGAAACCCAAATATCACACCTATGTGGTGGTGATTGGTGAAAGTGCACGTCGCGACGCCATGGGAGCCTTTGGCGGACACTGGGACAACACGCCGTTCGCCAGTTCGGTCAAAGGCACCCTGTTTACCGATTATGTTGCGGCCAGCGGCTCAACGCAGAAATCTCTCGGCCTGACGCTAAATCGGGTGGTCGACGACAAACCCCAGTTTCAGGATAACTTTGTTACCCTGGCGAACCGCGCAGGTTTCCAGACCTGGTGGTTCTCCAATCAGGGGCAAATTGGCGAATACGATACGGCCATTGCCAGTATCGCCAGACGCGCCGACGAAGTGCAGTTCCTGAAGAACGGTGATTTTGAAGCGGACAAGAATACGAAAGATGAAGCGTTGCTGAAAATGACGGCGCAGGTCTTTGCCTCTCCGCGTACCCAGCCGCAGCTGATTGTTCTGCACCTGATGGGGTCTCACCCGCAGGCCTGCGATCGGACCGGCGGTAAATACGCAGAGTTTGTGCAGTCCAAAGAGACCTCATGCTATCTCTACACCATGACGCAAACCGACGACCTGCTCAGCAAACTGTACGATCAGTTACGCAATACGGGTGACAGTTTCTCGATGGTCTACTTCTCGGATCACGGGCTGGCGTTTAAAGAGCGCGGTAAAGAGGTGCAGTATCTGGCGCACGACGACAAGTTCCAGCAGAACTTCCAGGTACCGTTTATGGTTGTGTCGAGTGATGATAAAACGCATCGCATTATTAAAGCGCGGCGTTCGGCCAATGATTTCCTGACCTTCTTCTCGCAGTGGACGGGGATTTCGGCACAGCAGATAAAAAATGCGTACCCGTTTGTCTCTAACAAGAAGGCTCCCCCAGTTTACATTACCAACTTCAAGTTACAGAAAGTTGACTATAACCATCTGGGAACCGATATCTTCGATATTAAGAGTAAATAATCCGGGCAATCTGCTACCCTCTCCTGCAAGGCGAGGGGTTAACGTAAAAAAAAATCCGCCACATTGGGCGGATTTTTTACTGGCTCACCGAAGTGATTAGAAGCGGTAACCTACGCCCGCGATCCAGGTGCCAACGTCAACGTTGCGGATACGGCTCTGCTCATAAGAGAAGTCCAGAGCGACGTCCTGGATTGGGTTGAACTGCAGACCCGCGCCATAGGAGAAGCCGTAGTCGCTGTTGCTTGCAGTGCGGTTCAGACCCTGGTTTTCGGTCTGCTGGAATTTACCGTAGCCAACACCTACAACACCGTAGATGCTTGCCCAGTCGTTCAGACGGTAAGCTGGACCAGCGGTGATGCCGTAGTACTGGCCTTTGTTGTATGCGCCGTTTTCAGAACGATCTTTCTCGGTGTAGGTGAAAGAACCGATCACGCCCAGTGGGTTGTTATCCTGCTCGTAACGATACTTCAGGTTGAAACCGTTAGCTTTGTTCATCACGCCCTGCATATCGCTCTGAGCGTAACCACCAGTTACAGTAGAAGTAGCAGCTACAGCGGTACCTGCGGAAACAGCCAGTACAGCGGCCAGTGCTGAAAGACATGCAATTTTTTTCATAACCACCTCAAATGTGCTTCAAGTAAGTCCGTAAGTTTTAAATATATCAAAAAAATTTGCGAAACTCTTTGTGATTCGTGATGTCTAACTGAACCTTTCCTGTAACAGAACGTTTCCAGCGTCAGCTATCTCATTCAAATCACATACAATTTTCGCTATAAAACGCTCATACTGCGCGTCTGCGCCGTTACATTCATCCAGATTATTCCTAATCTGACAGGCGATAAATCCACCAGCGCTTAACCATTTTACGGAATTTACACGTTTTTTTTCAACGGTCTCTCAACCGTTGCAGCTTATTTCCTTTACACTGCAACCTTTACTTCATTTGACATAAGTTGACAGGAGAAAGGATGCCTGGGTTATCCCGCTCGTCGTCGGTCTGGTTGCCGGTTGTCGTCATACTCATCGCCATGTTGTCCATTCAAAGCGGTGCCTCGCTGGCCAAATCTCTCTTTCCGCTGGTCGGTGCGCCTGGGGTCACGGCCCTGCGTATTGCCCTCGGAACCGCGATCCTGGTGGTGATTTTCAAACCCTGGCGTTTACGCTTTAAAAAAGAACAACGCTTACCGCTGCTTTTTTACGGGCTGTCCCTGGGAGCGATGAACTACATGTTCTATCTCTCCATCCAGACAATTCCGTTGGGGATTGCCGTGGCACTGGAGTTTACTGGCCCGCTGGCGGTAGCGCTTTTCTCGTCCCGTCGTCCCGTTGACTTTATCTGGGTAATTTTAGCCGTTCTTGGCCTGTGGTTCCTGCTGCCGCTGGGCCAGAGCGTCTCAGAGATCGATCTCACAGGCGCGGCGCTGGCTCTGGGGGCGGGTGCCTGCTGGGCTATCTATATATTGACCGGACAGCGCGCCGGGGAAGAGCATGGCCCGGCGACGGTGGCACTCGGTTCATTGATTGCCGCTATCATCTTTGTGCCGGTGGGTATGGCTCAGGCCACCGAGTCCATCTGGCAATGGTCAGTCATGCCCATCGGGCTGGCGGTCGCCATTCTTTCCACAGCACTTCCCTACTCTTTAGAGATGATAGCCCTTACGCGCCTGCCGACGCGCATTTTCGGCACGCTAATGAGCATGGAGCCCGCGCTCGCCGCCCTGTCAGGGATGGTCTTCCTCGGGGAAACCCTGACCTTCACCCAGACGCTGGCCCTGTGTTCGATTATCGCCGCCTCAATGGGCTCAACGCTAACGATGCGCCCGGAACCTAAAGTTGAGAAAATTGACCTCAATTAGCGCCCTATATTCTGCGTGGCTTTATAGCCATGCAGAATAAAGGCCAGTTTCCCGTTTAAAATATTTTTTTACATACTTTGCACTCTTCGTGAAATATTTCCCCCGCTGTCGATAACGTTTTCCTGAATTAGGATTGATCTGCATCAATTTTAAATAATCCCTTTAATTTCATACCATTGTAAACACAACGTCCTTCTCGCTATTAAACTGATAGGCAGAGCCTCCCCGCAGGGAAAAAATCCGGTGCTATACTTAATCCCGCAATTACCTGGGACACAAACATCAAGAGGATATGAGATTATGAGTACCGCTAAACTGGTGAAAACGAAAGCGTCTAATCTGCTTTATACCCGTAACGATGTATCGGATAGCGACAAAAAAGCGACCATTGAGTTGCTGAATCGCCAGGTGATCCAGTTCATCGATCTTTCGCTGATCACCAAACAGGCCCACTGGAATATGCGCGGTGCAAACTTTATTGCCGTTCATGAAATGCTGGATGGCTTCCGCACAGCACTGGTTACCCACCTCGATACCATGGCCGAACGTGCCGTACAGTTAGGCGGTGTGGCACTGGGTACCACGCAGGTAATTAACAGCAAGACGCCACTGAAAAGTTATCCGCTGGATATCCATACCGTTCAGGATCACCTGAAAGAGCTGGCAGACCGCTACGCGATAGTGGCTAATGATGTGCGTAAAGCTATCGGCGAAGCGAAAGACGAAGATACAGCCGATATCTTCACCGCCGCTTCCCGCGACCTGGACCAGTTCCTGTGGTTCATTGAGTCCAACATCGAATAATTCATAAGAATTTCCTATACAACCCTCGCCCTCCGGTGAGGGTTTTGCACATCTATGGTGCACGTTTTTGGCCTGAGACGCTGCAAAAGTGAAAAAATTGTAATAATCACCTCACACAACCGTTAACGGAAGATTGTTTTTTCGTCAGAATTTACGCTAAATAACGCTTCGTCTGTTGAGCCAAATGACGCGCACCAAAACGGTGCTCCACTTTGGTGCAATAAAAGTTCATTGCCCCGTTTTCTGTGCAATGCATGACATCATCCCCTTTGTAAAACAACAGCTTGTAAAGTTGGCACGATTTTTTCATTGTGCCACTCGTTCTCGCAGGGGATCGCCCCGTGGATATAAAAGGAAATGCTATGAAGTCTGTATTAAAAGTTTCACTGGCTGCACTTACCCTGGCTTTTGCGGTCTCTTCCCAGGCTGCCGACAAACTGGTTGTGGCGACCGACACGGCGTTCGTTCCGTTTGAATTCAAACAGGGTGATAAGTACGTTGGCTTTGATGTTGATCTGTGGGCTGCTATCGCAAAAGAACTCAAACTGGATTACACCCTGAAGCCAATGGACTTCAGCGGCATCATCCCGGCACTGCAAACGAAAAACGTTGATCTGGCCCTGGCCGGTATCACCATTACTGAAGAACGTAAAAAAGCGATCGACTTCTCTGACGGCTACTACAAAAGCGGCCTGCTGGTGATGGTGAAAGCCGATAATAACGATGTAAAAAGCGTGAAAGACCTCGACGGTAAAGTCGTTGCGGTGAAAGGCGGTACCGGTTCTGTTGATTACGCGAAAGCAAACATCAAAACCAAAGACCTGCGTCAGTTCCCGAACATCGATAACGCCTACATGGAGCTGGGTACCAACCGTGCTGACGCGGTGCTGCACGATACCCCTAACATCCTGTACTTCATCAAAACGGCGGGCAACGGCAAGTTCAAAGCCGTCGGTGATTCTCTGGAAGCCCAGCAGTACGGTATTGCGTTCCCGAAAGGCAGCGACGACCTGCGTACGAAAGTTAACGGCGCGCTGAAAACCCTGAAAGAGAACGGCACCTACAACGAAATCTATAAAAAATGGTTCGGTACCGAGCCTAAATAATAATTCTTAAAAATGACGTTCACTCGGGGGCGACCTTTCGCCCCTGCTATTTTAGAAACACGGTAACAGTAACAGGAAACTATCATGCAGTTTGACTGGAGCGCCATCTGGCCTGCCATTCCTATCTTGCTTGAAGGCGCTAAAATGACCCTGTGGATTTCGGTCCTCGGTCTGGTTGGTGGGTTGATTATCGGTCTTGTCGCCGGTTTCGCCCGCACCTACGGCGGCTGGATTGCAAACCACATCGCACTGGTTTTCATCGAAGTGATCCGCGGCACCCCAATTGTCGTTCAGGTCATGTTCATCTACTTCGCCCTGCCAATGGCTTTCACCGACCTGCGCATTGACCCGTTCAGCGCCGCTGTCGTGACCATTATGATCAACTCAGGTGCCTATATCGCGGAAATTACCCGTGGTGCGGTCCTGTCGATTCATAAAGGTTTCAGTGAAGCGGGTCTGGCGTTAGGCCTTTCTCGTCGCGAAACGATCCGCCACGTCATTCTGCCGTTGGCCCTGCGCCGCATGCTGCCACCGCTGGGAAACCAGTGGATCATCAGTATTAAGGATACGTCGCTGTTCATCGTTATCGGCGTTGCTGAGCTGACCCGTCAGGGCCAGGAGATCATTGCGGGCAACTTCCGTGCGCTGGAAATCTGGAGTGCGGTAGCCGTTGTCTACCTGATCATCACTCTGGTTCTGAGTTTCGTTCTGCGTCGTCTTGAAAGAAGGATGAAAATCCTGTGATTGAATTTAAAAACGTTTCTAAGCACTTTGGCCCAACCCAGGTGCTGCACAATATCGATCTGAACATCAAACAGGGTGAAGTGGTGGTCATTATCGGGCCATCCGGCTCCGGTAAATCGACCCTGCTGCGCTGCATCAACAAGCTGGAAGAGATCACCAGCGGCGATCTGATTGTCGATGGCCTGAAGGTGAATGACCCGAAAGTCGACGACCGTCTGATTCGTCAGGAAGCCGGCATGGTGTTCCAGCAGTTCTACCTGTTCCCGCACCTGACGGCGCTGGAAAACGTAATGTTTGGTCCACTGCGCGTACGTGGCGCCAGCAAAGCGGCGGCGGAAACGCTGGCTAAAGATCTGCTGGCTAAAGTCGGCCTCGCGGAACGTGCTCATCACTACCCTTCTGAGTTGTCCGGTGGACAGCAGCAGCGTGTGGCTATCGCCCGCGCACTGGCGGTAAAACCGAAGATGATGCTGTTCGATGAGCCAACCTCGGCGCTTGACCCGGAACTGCGTCACGAAGTGCTGAAAGTCATGCAGGATCTGGCTGAAGAAGGGATGACGATGGTTATCGTGACCCACGAAATCGGCTTTGCTGAGAAAGTGGCTTCCCGCCTGATCTTTATTGATAAGGGCCGTATCGCTGAAGACGGTAACCCACAAGCGCTGATCGCCAATCCACCGAGCCAGCGCCTGCAGGAGTTCCTGCAGCACGTCTCCTGAAAGCGCTTCAGTTACGCCATTCTGAGCCGGGCATGCCCGGCTTTTTTACGCCAGATTGTTCCCAAAAATCCTCCCGCGCGCCTCGCCCTCTATACTTATCTTTTTGTTCATTATTTTCACCGGAGGATGCCGTGCCGTGGATCTTGCTGTTGCTTAGCCTGTTTTGTGCGCCATCGTTCGCCGTTTCCATCCCCGGCGTCACCACCGGCACGACCGCCACACAGCAAACGACACCGCCCCCAGAGCCGGATGTTGAACAGAAAAAAGCCGCCTACAGTGCCCTTGCCGATGTGCTTGAAAACGATACCTCCCGGCAGGAGTTAATCGGACAGTTGCGAAAAGTCGCCGCCACGCCGCCGCAGGAGCCGGTGCCGACAATTACCCCTCCGCAAGTGGAAGAACAAAAAACGGTGCTGGAAAATGTCACCGACGTGAGCCGTCACTATGGAAGCGAACTCTCCTCGCGCTTTGCCCAGCTCTATCGCAACCTGATTGGTTCGCCCCATAAACCGTTTAATCCCCATACGTTTACGACAGCCGCCACGCAGTTTTTGATGCTGGCGGGCGCTGTATTTCTGTTTTACTGGCTGGTACGCCTGTGCGCATGGCCGCTCTACCGTAAGATGGGGCAATGGGGGCGCAAGAAGAACCAGCAGAAAAGCAGCTGGTTACACCTGCCGCTGATGATAGCGTCGGCGTTTATCATCGATTTACTGCTGCTGGCGCTGACGCTGTTTATGGGCCAGGTCCTGGCCGACAGGCTTAACGCCGGCAATAAAACCATCGCTTTCCAGCAGGCGCTCTTCCTCAACGCCTTTGCGCTGATTGAGTTCTTTAAGGCGCTGCTGCGTTTGATATTTTGCCCGCACGTACCGGATCTTCGTCCCTTCTCGATTCGGGATGAGAGCGCCAGATACTGGGCGCTGCGCCTCAGCGTGCTCAGTGGATTGATTGGTTACGGTCTGCTGGTTGCCGTGCCGATCATCTCCAACCAGGTCAACGTGCAGTTTGGCGCCCTGGCGAATGTGCTGATTATGATCTGCATTACCGTCTGGGCGTTGTACCTTATCTTCCATAACAAAAAGACCATTACCCAAAGCTTGCTGCATCTGGCCGATCGTTCCCTGTCGTTTTTCAGTCTCTTTATCCGCGCCTTCGCGCTGGTGTGGCACTGGCTGGCGAGCGCCTACTTTATCGTGTTGTGCTTCTTCTCGCTGTTCGACCCGGGCAACAGCCTGAAATTTATGATGGGGGCGACGTTCAAGAGCCTGGCCATCATTGGCATTGCGGCATTTGTCTCTGGCCTGCTGTCGCGCTGGCTATCGAAAACCTTCACCCTCTCGCCACAGGTGCAGCGCAGTTATCCGGAACTGCAAAAAAGGGTCAACGGCTGGATCTCGGTATCACTGAAAGTGGCGCGCATTCTCACCGTCTGCGTGGCGATTATGCTGTTGCTTAACGCATGGGGATTGTTTGACTTCTGGAACTGGCTGCACAACGGCGCGGGCGAAAAGACCGTCGATATTTTAATTCGCATCGCGCTGATCCTCTTCTTCTCTGCGGTTGGCTGGACGTTGCTGGCGAGCCTTATCGAGAACCGTCTGGTCTCCGACATTCACGGCCGCCCCCTGCCCAGCGCCCGTGCCCGCACCCTGCTGACGCTGTTTCGCAATGCGCTGGCGGTTATTATCAGCACCATTACCATCATGATTGTGCTCTCGGAAATCGGCGTGAACATCGCGCCACTGCTGGCAGGTGCCGGCGCGCTGGGGTTGGCTATCTCCTTTGGTTCGCAAACCCTGGTGAAGGATATAATCACCGGCGTCTTTATCCAGTTTGAGAACGGGATGAACACCGGGGATCTGGTCACGATTGGGCCGTTAACCGGCACGGTAGAGCGCATGTCCATTCGTTCCGTCGGCGTGCGCCAGGACACCGGGGCGTACCACATAATTCCTTGGTCATCGATAACCACTTTCGCTAACTTTGTCCGAGGCATTGGCTCGGTAGTGGCCAACTACGACATTGACCGTCATGAAGATGCAGATAAAGCGAAACAGGCGCTACGGGACGCCGTGGAAGAGATGATGGCGATGGAGGATATTCGCGGGCTGGTGATTGGAGAGCCGTCGTTTGCCGGTATTGTCGGCCTGACGAACACGGCATTTACCCTGCGCGTGTCGTTCACCACGCAGCCACTGAAGCAGTGGACGGTGCGCTTTGCGCTCGACAGTATGGTGAAAAAACACTTTGACCTGGCCGCGGTGCGGATGCCGGTGCAGACCTACCAGGTATTACCCTCACCGGCGTCCCCCACACCGCCACAGGAGCCCACCTTATAGCGTGGGGACCGGGTAACGGCGTCGCCTTACCCGGCCTGCCTGTGGGTTATTTACTGCGCTTGTTAGCGTCCATAAAAGACCAGGCGATAAAGCGGCTCTGCTTCTGGCCTTGCGCCATCTCTTTTTTCACCACGTTAACGGCACCCACATCGGTCAGTGCACGGTAGAGGGGGGGCAGGTTATCCCCACGGGATACCAGCGTCGTGAACCATTTAACCTGACGGCCAAATACTTTACTTTCCTCAATCATTCGCAGGATGAATGCCACTTCTCCCCCTTCGCACCACAGTTCCTGTTGCTGCCCCCCAAAGTTCAGCGCGGCATCTTCCGCCTGACCGAGATTGCGGCGTTTGCGCTCGCTGCCCGCACGGGCGGTGGCCGCGGAGTCATGGAACGGTGGGTTACACAGGGTGGCATCGTAGCTTTCGTTCTTGTGGATAATCCCGTTGAAGATCGATGCGGCTTCTTTCTGCCGACGCAAGCGGACAGACCGGCTTAACCCAGGGTTGGCGTTGATAATCGCCTGTGCGCTGGAAAACGCCTCATTACCGATTTCACTGCCGGTAAAGCGCCAGTGATATTCATGAACGCCAATCAACGGATAAATCAGGTTCGCCCCGGTACCGATATCAAGCACGGATGCTTGCTCAGGGATGACACCGTTGCGATCGTCTGCGAGAAGATCGGCAAGATGGTGGAGATAATCGGCCCGCCCCGGCACGGGTGGGCAGAGAAAGCCTTCCGGAATATCCCAGTGCGCCACACCGTAATAGTGTGCCAGCAGGGCTTTATTGAGCATTTTAACCGCCTGCGGATCGGCAAAGTTGACCGAAGGTTCACCGGCAGGTGTCTGCACAATGTAGTCCTGCAGCGAAGGACAGCTCTGACACAACGCATTCATGTCATAGCGGTTACGATGGCGATTTCGTGGGTGCAATCCCGGCTTTTGGGAAGTCATGGCTTTCTCCTTTAAACAGCGGCGTAAGATACCCTTTGCAGGCTCAACGGTAAATATTTCTCTGCGACGCTCAAAAACCCGTCATAAATCAAACACCTTTATGTCTATGATCTGTCAGTAAAACGTCAGTTTTTATCGTTCAAAAAATAAGCAGATCATCATCAAATTTTTGCGCTAAATCACACTCGCCAGGCTTCTAAACTTAAAGGGAATCACCTGTTGTTTCCTCATGAGGATGTGATTATGAAAAAATACCTGACCCTTGTTGTTCTCGCGGGTGCACTGGCTACCGCGTCATTCTCTGCCATGGCGGTACAGTCATTGACCGACAATACAGACACCAGCCAGCTTAAGCCTGCGGGCACCGTCTCGGTAAGCCGCGCAAGTAACCTTGACGATCTCCAGAATAAACTCGCCGAAAAAGCCCGCCAGGAAGGGGCTAAAGGTTTCGTGGTTAACGCCGCGGGCGGGGATAACCATATGTATGGCACGGCGACCATTTATAAATAACGTCTCTTTCTATAAACAAACTGCATCTGCCTGACAGATGCAGTTCCTCTCTGCCTTGACTGCACGTTTTTTCACCCCATAGTAAAAACAGGGTTTAACAGATTCCAGGAGTAAACCATGGCTTCCGGTTGGGCGAATGATGACGCCGTTAACGAACAAATCAACAGTACAATTGAAGATGCGGTTGCACGCGCTCGCGGTGAAATTCCGCGCGGTGAAAGTCTCTATGAATGTGAAGAGTGCGGAGAAGTGATCCCGGAAGCGCGGCGCAAAGCCATACCGGGCGTACGGTTATGCATCGCCTGCCAGCAGGAGAAAGATTCGAAAAATAGCGCTCACTCAGGATATAATCGCAGGGGATCGAAAGACAGCCAGCTACGTTGACTTTCCTTTACCGAAGTTAACGGCGCAGGCGGTTACCTTTACGCTCACGGTTTTTTGCGAACCGCGTAGCAAAATGTGCCCTTCTCGTCGCGTCTGTAAAGCGCAGCTACAAGAAGTGTAAAGTCGTCCTCTGAATTTATTAATATTCAATAAGTTATTTGTCATTCAATTTTTTTGAGCAACCACGTCAATTCTCTTCGATTTTCTCTCGCATAAAAAAACGTGATACTTATCACATCGACGGAACATCGTCCCCTTAACAGAATCACCTGCGAGAGATTAATTATGAAAACCATCAAATATGCTGTTGCTGCTGTTGCCCTGTCCGCTCTGTCTTTCGGCGCTTTTGCTGCAGAACCTGTGTCTCCATCTCAGGCGCAGAGCATGAACAAACTCGGTGTGGTAAGTGCTGAAGGCGCGACCACTCTGGACGGTCTGGAAGCGAAACTGGCTGAGAAAGCTGCTGCTGCCGGTGCAAGCGGATACACCATCACCTCCGCGAACACCAATAACAAACTGAGCGGTACTGCGGTTATCTATAAGTAATTGACTGAATGCTCCACCCTCGCCATACCCTCTGGTGAGCTGCTCCAACCCTCATTGACCCTGTTGTTGTTACCCTTGCTTGCCCGTCCGCCACTGGACGGGCTTTTTTTTTGGGGCTTAAAACGTCTTCCCGACGCGTTCCATCCCTGCCTCTACGGATTCAACTTCACCGGTCGCCAGCAGGCAACAGGCCATCTGCAGCTTGATCGCGTGCGGTACCGGAACCTTTCCGGCCAGGCACTGCTCAATCCAGTGGGCGGTGGTATGCGGATCTTTTGCGTCAGGCAGGATCGCGTCGGAACGCTCTTCCCCTCGCTCGAGAATGGCGCGCGTGCCAGCGGAATCAATCAGCATCATCTGTGGGCAGCGCTGCGGGTTAGCATAAACCTCGCCTTCCGTGCCGTGCATCAACAAGGCCCTGCCGCCTATGTCTTCAAAGAATTTCCCCACGCGCGTCACGTACTCCGGGTGAGAGACGCTGGAAAGACGCAGAGCCGCGTCTTCGCCAAACGGCGTAGCCAGTTTCGCCAGCGTATGCGCGCTGTTACGCACGCCCATGCGCCAGCGCATATCCAGCTGCTTCTCCAGCGGGGGGCAAAGGGCTCCGACAGGGATATAAACCGGCTGATGGCCATCAAGCTTCGCCTGTGCCTGGCCGGCATGCCGTGTGGGTTCGATACCCAGCATGCCGAAAATCGTTTCGGTCAGCACGCGGGTTGGATCTTCGCTTACGCCATGCACCACCACCGGGAAGCCCAGCTTGTGCAATAAAATAGCGAGCAGCGGCGTCAGGTTGGCCTGCTTGCGTGCCCCGTTATAGCTCGGGATCACAATCGGCATCGGTTTTGCCACTGGCGCATTTAAGCGCAGGGTCTGCGCCTGCATTGCTTCGTAGAAGCCGCGCATCTCCGCTTCGCCTTCTCCTTTGATACGCAGCGCTATCAGGATACCGCCCATTTCAAGGTCGGGTACGTCACCGTTGAGCATATGCGTATAGAGCGCACGAGCGGTTTCATGGTCCAGATCGCGGGCATGATTTTTCCCTCGTCCTACCTCTTTGATAATTTTGCGATAATCCACGACATCTCTCCTGACAGCTTCATCTTGTTAACAATATAGCCCTGAAGAACGTCTGGCCGTTAGTGTTTTTGAACCGGATCATCCTTCTGTTTTTATGACGAAAAAAGAAACTCAAGCACTATTTCAATTATTTGTGATTGCCGTTGAAGATTCTTACCCCACCCGTTTCTGATTAAATAACCAACGGAAAATCATTTAAGGTCAACGGTGAAAACGTCCAGGCAACGTTCTCACCAGAAACATACCAGGATTTGTTATGAACAAGGTTGCTATAGGTTTATTTATCGCCGCAACGGCAGGATGTTCTGCATCCGCATTTGCGGCAACAAACGGTGAAGGTCAGATTAACTTCACCGGTGAAATTATTGATTCTGCTTGTCAGGTAGTGAACGGGTTAAGTAATCCATTAAATGTTCAGTTAGGCAAAGTGTCTAAAACGGTATTTACCGGGGCTGGATCTACCAGCACATTAACCAAGTTTGATATTCAATTAAAGAATTGCCCGGAGACCGTGACTTCCGCCGCCATTAACTTCGGTGGCACGCCGGATCCGGATAACAACACTACGCTGGCATTAACGCCGGATGTAGATGCTGCAACAGGTGTCGCTATTCAACTGGTGGACGCATCTGAGCAACCGGTGAGTCTGTATACGCCCTCTCAGCAATATCCGTTAGCCTCCGGTACGGCGGTCAATAACCTGGAATTTGGAGCCCGTTATATTCAGACCCAGGCTGCAATCACCGCAGGCCTGGCAAACGCCGTGTCGACCTTCACCGTTATTTATAACTGATATTATCCATCCTGAGATATTAGCTCTGTTCTGAGAGTTAATATCTCTTCTTTTATTGAGATACCTTTATGCGCCACGGTTATTTACTGAGTGCTCTTTTACTGGTAGCCGCCACTTCCCATGCCGGTGTCGTCATTAATGGCACACGCCTGGTCTATCAGGGCGACAAAAAGGAGTCGTCTCTGGGTCTTTCAAACCCAGATGCCACGGATTATCTGGTACAGTCCTGGGTTGATTCTGGCGGTAAAAACCCGGCTAAAGCCCCCTTCCTGATCACCCCACCGCTGTTTCGTCTCGATGCGAAAGAGGATAACGTCCTGCGTGTCGTGCGCACCGGCGGGAATTTGCCCGAGGATCGTGAATCTCTCTACTGGCTTAATATCAAAGCTATTCCCTCGTCAAAGCACGTCGAAGGGGTAAATACCCTGCAGATTGCCATTAATACACGCATTAAATTGTTATATCGCCCGTCAGCAATAACAGGCAAACCCGACGCTGTGGCGGACAAGCTTCAGTGGCATCGTGAAGGTCACGACCTGGTTGTGAATAACCCGACACCTTTCTATATGAATTTCCAGACGGTGATGCTTAACGGCCATAAAGTGGATAAAGCCACCTGGGCAGTCCCCAAAACGGAAACGCACTTTGCCTTACCCGATAATGCCAGCGGGTCGACCGTCACTTACTCCATTATTACTGATTACGGCAGCATCAGTCAGACCTGGTCGGCATCCGTTCATTAACACCCACTCAGGCTATTAATATCATCATGTACAGCCATAAAAAGCCGTTCATCCATCGCCTTTCTTCAATGCTGGTCATTTTATGTGGCCTGGCACTGGCGATCTTTGCGCAGCAGGTTATGGCTGATGATTATTTCAACCCGGCATTACTGGATATTGATAATCCTCAACAGGGGAAAACCGACCTGTCTGTTTATGAAAAAGGACCGGGACAAGCCCCCGGGAAATATCAGGTCAATATTTTCATCAACAATAATAAAATTGATACCCGTGATGTCACGTTCAAATTAATAAAAGACGCTCAGGGCAATCATTCTCTTCAACCCTGCTTTAGCCTGGATGAGCTAAAAAACCTTGGGATCAAAACCCGGCAGTATCCCCCGCTGATGGCTAAAGGCCAGTGCGCCGATATAAACGCTATTCCCGCGGCATCTGCAACGTTTCAGGTTCGTCATCAGCAACTGTTGCTCAGTATTCCACAAACGGCGCTGGGCCAGGTCCCGCGCGGGTATATCGACCCGAAAACGTTCGACGAAGGGATCACCGCAGGTCTGCTGAACTACAGCGCCACCGCCAGCCAGAGCCATGCCCGTGTGCAGGGAGAGCAGGATAACAGCAGCCAGTACGTTAACCTGCGCCCGGGCCTCAATGTGGGGGCCTGGCGCATACGCAATTATTCCACGTGGAATCGCAGTACAACGGGCAACGAGGAAGAGCACAGGTTCTCCTCCGTCTACACCTATGCTCAACGCGATATCGTGGCGATGAAAAGCGATATGACCGTCGGGCAAAGCACCTCGCCGTCGGACGTTTTCGACAGCGTGCCCTATACCGGGGTTGAACTGAAATCCGATAACGACATGCTCCCGGACAGTGAAAAAGGCTATGCGCCGATTATTCGCGGCACTGCCCACAGCAATGCGCTGGTGATGGTTCGTCAGAACGGTTACGTCATTTATCAGAACACGGTTGCACCCGGTGCGTTTGAAATTAACGATCTCTATCCCACCGGCAGCAGCGGCGATCTGCAGGTCACCGTGAAAGAGACCGACGGCAGCGAAAGTCACTTTGTCGTGCCCTACGCCTCGGTCCCGGTACTGCAGCGTGAAAAGAATCTCCGCTACAGCGTGACCGCCGGGCGTTACCGGTCTTACGATAAGGACGTAGAGCAAACCCCGTTTGCCGAGGGCAGCGCCATCTACGGCATGCCATTGGGTTTCACCGCCTACGGTGGTGCGCAGCAGAGTCGCCATTATCAGTCCCGGGCGCTGGGCGTCGGGAAAAACCTGGGCGATTTGGGTGCCTTCTCCCTTGATGTCACCCGCGCCAAAGCGCTGCTGAAAAAGCAGCAGGCCAGCAAAGGCCGCTCCTGGCGCGTTCGCTACAGCAAAGATTTTGTCGCCTCGGGCACTCACTTCTCCCTGGCGGGCTATCGCTACAACAGCAAAGGGTTTTACACCCTGGAAGACACGATGGAGTCTTACACCCGTTCAGACAACGGGTCTGCGCCGCAGCAGCGACGTGCCCGAACGGAAGCCACCGTCGACCAGACGCTGCCCGCGGGCTGGGGCTCTGTCACCCTGAGCCTGGTCAAAGAGACCTACTGGAGCCAGAGCCAGGATATGACCTCCATGAGCGTCAGCTACAACAACAGCTGGCACGGCGTCAGCTACAGCCTGAGCTACAGCATGAACAAAAACACCCAGGACAGCGATGCGAACGGTGACGATGTGATGAACGACAACCAGTTCTCGCTAAACGTCTCCGTTCCACTGGATCGCTGGATGCATAACACCTGGGCCACCTACAACCTCAACAACACCAAAGACGGTACGACGCAGAACATCGGCCTTAACGGTACCGCGCTGAAGGGAGACAACCTCAACTGGAATATTCAGGAGGGGCTGAGCAGCACCGGTAGCGGAAACTCCACCAGCATGAACGCCGATTATAAAGCGACCTATGGCGAAGTGAGCGGCGGGGTAAGCCAGGATAAATATCAGCAAACCGTAAACGTCGGGCTGCAGGGTGGCGCGATCGTGCACGCCAACGGGATAACCCTGAGCCAGCCGCTCGGAGAGACCATTGCGCTGGTGAAAGCACCGGGAACACACGGTACGCATATCGCCAATCAGACGGGCGTTGAGACCGACTTCCGCGGCTATACCGTCGTGCCGTTTGTTACCCCTTATCGCCACAATACCATTGCGCTGGATACCGAAACCCTGCCCGACGAGGCCGACGTGACGCACGCAGCGTACGTTGTTACCCCGACACGCGGGGCCGTGGTGCGCGCCAGCTTTAATACCCGCGTGGGCAGCCGCGTGCTGATGACGCTGACGCACAACGGTAAACCGCTGCCCTTCGGTGCGACGGTAACAACGGAGGATAAGGACAGCGAATTTATTGTCGGCAATGACGGCCAGACCTATCTCTCCGGCCTGCCAAAGCAAGGGCATCTCGCCGTCACCTGGGGACAGGATGCGAGCGAGCATTGCGAGGCCGATTACGCCCTTACGGATGAGACAGAGAAAACCAACATCCTTAACGCTGCTGCGCAGTGCCACTGATTCACCGTTCAGGCAAACCATTATGCAAATGATTAAACAGTGCTTTTTCTTCCTGGTTCTGGGAACCGCCGCGTTATTTATGCCACATGCTAACGCGCTCTGTACCTCCTCCGATCTGCCAAAACAGATTAATGTGGCCTCCGTATCCGTCTCGAGCACGTTGCCGGTAGGTGCCACCATTCCGGGCACCGAGCAGACCGTTCACGTAGCGGGCAACTGCTATAACCCTTCTGACTTCGGGCTTCCGATTGTTGCGTGCTATTACGGCGCAGGTCTGGAGATCCCCGGTCTTTCTGGGGTGTATGAATCAGGGCTGGAAGGAATTGGCGTAGCGCTGATGAATGACAAAGGCCAGCGAATTACCGGTGCCGGGGGAATTTACTGTAATTCAAGCGGCACGCCGCTGGGCTATGTCTCCAACGACATTTCTGAGTCCTTTAACTTTAATGTCACGCTGGAACTGGTGAAAACGAGCAATACGGTCAAATCAGGTTCGCTTTCTCAGGCGGAGTCTAAATTTGGTGTCGGGGTTTATCAGCATGAAGGCATCAGCGATCCTAATACGATTTCCTATGCGGGCAATGTGAATCTCGAAACGGTTACCTGCTCTGTCCTGCCTAAAAACCTCACCGTGAACCTGGGCGATTTTCCCGTCAGTGATTTTATCAGTATCGGGTTGCTATCCAGCCCTGCACAAAACTTTGACGTCACGATTAATTGCGACAGCACTGTCCAGCCTGAGCTAAAGGTGACCAGCGCAAACGGCTACGAAACGGCATTCGAAGGGGTGATCAAATTGACTCAGCAGAACGGCATGGCAACCGGCGTGGGCGTGAGAATGCTCTTTGATGACCATCTCGCCACCTTTGACACCTATGTCAGCACCCGAAGCCAGGCCATCGCCAACGAAACCCTGCGAATACCGTTCGAGGTTCGTTACGAACAGGTCAGCAACGTGGTGACACCGGGGCCGGCCAATACCGTGGCGACGATCACTCTGGCTTATAAGTGACCAACATGAAAAAGACACTTGCGATCCTGATTCTCGGCTTGATTGCCCGGGCACAGGCGGACGATATTCAGATCCAGATGACAGGCAATATTTACGCCAACACCTGCATTATTGACAGCGCCAGCCGCAACCTGACGGTGGATTTAGGCCAGGCGGTATCAGGGGATTTTAAAAATGTGGGCGATACCGGCGCGTGGAAAGACTTTACGCTCTCGGTCTCGCATTGCCCTCCCACACTTGCGCTGGCGACCGCCTTTTTCTATGGTCAGGCCGACAGTACGCACCCGACAAAATTCGCCAATATCGGCAGTGCGAAAGGGTTGGCTCTGGAACTGGCAGACCGCCAGGACAATATACTCATTGCCCCGCAGGCAGCCTTTAACGTTCCGGTTAACTCAGCGGACCACACGGCATCGTTTCCTCTGGCTGCCCGCTATTATGCCAGCGCATTGCCCGTCACCGCCGGAACGTTTAACAGTGTGGTCCAGGTGACCTTTACTTACCAGTAGAACCGCGCCCCTTCGTACGGATGCTTTTACGCCGTCCGGCGGCAGGTTTTGCCGGACGTTTTTTAACGTCGGGCACGTCTGGCTGTTCAATCGGGAAAACAGGCAGAGCGTTGAGTAACCGCTGGCCGTAATTTTTGGTGAGCAGACGTTTGTCATAAATCACCACCTCTCCCCAGCAGCTGTGGCTACGGATCAGACGCCCCACCTGCTGAATCAGATTAAACGACGCCGCGGGTAAGCTTTGGACCTCGAACGGATAGCGATTGAGGCTTTTGAGCCATTCACCTTCGGTGATGACGACCGGGCTGTCGATGGGCGGGAAGGCGATTTTATGGATATGCACCTGCGTCAGGTAATCCCCCTTCAGATCCAGCCCCTCCGCGAATGACTGCAGCCCGATCAGCACGCTACGTTCCCCGTTATCAATGCGTTTGCGGTGCAGCTCTACCAGCCGGTAGCGAGGCTGATCGCCCTGCACCAGCAACAGTAATCGCAGGTCGGTAACGTGCTCCAGAAAACGCTGCATCGCCCTTCCACTGGCAAACAGGACCAGCATGCCGGGATATTTTTCACTCTCCAGCTGCTCGCGGAAATACGCTGCCATTTCGGCAATGTGCTGTTCTTCGTTGTCGATAAGCGGCTCATACTTCATGCGCGGAATGACCAGCTTGCCCTGTTCACAGTGGTTAAACGGCGAATCCAGCGCCACAAAACGGTCGCCGGCTTTCTCTTTCAGCCCGCTCATTTCCTGTAAACGGGAGAAACTGTTCAGGGAACGCAACGTCGCGGAAGTCACTACAACGTGCGGCACGCTGCGCCAGATAAGCTTTTCCAGCTGATCGGCAACACGAATCCCCACGCAGTGGAAAAACAGGTGCGCCTGTCCGTCTTTCACGTCACGGGTTGCCCATTTGGTGACCGGCGCACCGGACGCCTGCGCCATCGAGGCCAGACGCCAGAGCTTGCTCTGGGCTTCGAACATGCCCAACGCACGGTTCATCTGCAGCAGAATGCGGTGCAAACGTACCACGTCGTGGGTACCGGTTTTCTCACTGAGATCGTTTAAGAACATCTCCGCCAGCCCGCGCAGCTTTTCAAGGTGCTTCGCCAGTTGCTGGCAGATCTCCATCACCTCGTCGGGCAGCTCTCCCATCGCAAAGCGGTGCTCTGCTTCCTGGGTCGCCGGGAGATAAAGATTGAGTATGTTATTCAGGGAAGCAATAAGGCTGTAGACCGCTTCGCAATGTTCGCTCAGCCGCTCGGGCACCGCCAGCGGCGGCGTGGTTTTCGGGCGGAACTGCTCCATGCAGGTCGCCACCAGCTTGCAGAACAGATCCAGCTGCAGGCGGAACCATGGCGCGGTGATTTCGGCGCTCATTTCCAGCGCATCCCGCGCCACATCGGGCAAATGGTGGCCTTCATCGAGCACCAGCAGCAGGTTTTTGGGCTCCGGCAGGACGGCCTCACTCTCCAGCGCGGCCATGACCAGCGCGTGGTTAGCGACAACCACCTCCGCTTCCTGAATCTCCCGCCGTGCGACAAAGAACGGGCACTCGCGGTAGTAGTGGCAGTTGCGGTTAAGGCAACTGGCTTTATCGGTGCTGAGCCTGCGCCACAAATCATCGCTGATGGCATGGCTGGTGTGATCGCGAAGGCCGTCCCACTTGTAGCTGTCGAGCTCGGTTTTTAGCTTCGCGCACTGCTCCTGTTCCGCTTTGTTGTTCGGCGTCAGTTCATCATCCAGGAAGGCCAGCAGATCCTGCTGAGAGGGCTCACTGCTGGCGAGAGCCGCGAGATTGCGCGGACACACATAACGCCCGCGGCCAAAGGCGGCTGTAAATCGCAGTTCAGGGATAATTTTGCGCAGCAACGGCAGGTCTTTGCTGAAGATTTGATCCTGCAGGGCCACGTTAGCGGTGCTGACCACCAGCGTTTTTTGCTCTTCCCGCGCTATGGCAATGCCCGGGATTAAATACGAAAGGGTTTTCCCGACACCCGTCGGGGCTTCAATCGCCAGATGTCGTCCGTCGTCCCCGGAGAGCGTTTTTGCCACATCAGCAATCATCTGCCGCTGAGGCGCTCGGGGGATAAAATCGGGGATCTGCTGTTGTAGCGCCTTATACCAGGCGCCAATTTGCGCTTTGAGCGCCGCGGTTAAAGCCATCGGAGGACCTGAAATACTGTATAAACAGCCACTATTGTGGCACTTTCTTTCCGCTGCCGCAAAAGAAAAGCCCGGCTTTACGACCGGGCTTCCAGACTACTGCGGGTTAGCAGGTTTACGCGGGCGGCGTCGGCGCTGCCCTTCCCCTGCCGGTTTCCCCTCGCCGCTACGCCATGGGCTTTCACCGCCTGGCTTAGCCTCTGTATTACGACGCGGAGGTTTGCCCGCGGCTTTCGGTGCACCGCCTTCAGAACGACGCGGCTGCTGACTGCGCCCCCCGCCACCCTGACCACGACCACCGCCGCCGCCCTGACGGCCATTCTGAATAGGCTCCGCCTTGATGGACGGGTCCACGTCATAGCCTGGGGTTTCGATACGCGGGATCTCTTTTCTCAGCAGACGTTCGATATCACGCAGCAGTTTGTGTTCATCCACACACACCAGCGAAAGCGCTTCACCGGTTGCCGCCGCACGACCGGTACGACCGATACGGTGAACATAGTCTTCCGGTACGTTTGGCAGCTCGTAGTTGACGACGTGCGGCAGCTCTTCAATATCCAGGCCACGGGCAGCAATGTCGGTGGCAACCAGGACGCGAATGTCACCGGATTTAAATTCAGCCAGCGCGCGGGTACGTGCCCCCTGGCTTTTGTTGCCGTGGATCGCCGCGCTGCGGATACCGTCTTTATTCAGCTGTTCCGCCAGATGGTTAGCGCCGTGCTTGGTACGGGTAAAGACCAGCACCTGCTGCCAGTTGCCCTGACCAATCATATGGGAGAGCAGTTCCCGCTTACGCTTTTTATCAACGAAGTGTACGTGCTGGGTAATTTGCTCAGAGGCGGTGTTGCGGCGCGCCACTTCCACTTCCAGCGGGTTATGCAGCAGTTTTTCCGCCAGCGCCTTGATCTCATCAGAGAAGGTGGCAGAGAACAGCAGGTTCTGACGACGCGGTGGCAGCTTAGCCAGCACGCGACGAATGTCGTGGATAAAGCCCATATCCAGCATGCGGTCAGCTTCGTCCAGCACCAGGATTTCGATGCTATCAAGCTTCAGGGCATTCTGGTGCTCAAGATCCAACAGACGACCCGGCGTTGCCACCAGCACGTCCACGCCACCACGCAGCTTCATCATCTGCGGGTTAATGCTTACTCCACCGAAAACCACCAGCGAGCGAATGTTGAGATAGCGGCTGTACTCACGCACGTTCTCACCAATCTGGGCCGCCAGCTCACGCGTTGGGGTGAGGATCAGGGCACGCACCGGACGACGTCCTTTGGCGTGCGGCTGATTTTTTACCAGCAGCTCTAACAGCGGCAGGGTAAAACCCGCGGTCTTACCGGTACCGGTCTGGGCGCTGGCCATCAGGTCGCGGCCCTGCAGAACGGCCGGAATAGCCTGCTGCTGGATTGGGGTTGGCTCGACGTAGCCCTGCTCTGCGATAGCGCGCAAAATTTCAGGGTTCAGGCCAAGGGAATCAAAAGACATAAAAACTCCGAACCGCCCCGACCATCACAGGTGTAGTTTTCAGGGAGATATAACGAATAGGGAAGGACAAAAACCACAATGTCGTGAAGCAGCGGAGTGTAGCAGGTTTTGTGACGTGGCGCATAAAATATCCCGCGGCGCTGCGTTGACGAAAGATTTCCCGCCGTGTGGTCACTGGACAAAAAGGGCAACCGGGCATAATGTTAATCAATCGATTGATTAATTTTTAAAACCGCCATGAATACGACCCCAACGACATCGAAAGGTGAACAGGCCAAAAACCAGCTTATTGCCGCCGCGCTGGCGCAGTTTGGCGAATATGGTCTGCATGCCACCACGCGGGACATCGCGGCGCAGGCCGGGCAAAACATTGCGGCCATTACCTACTATTTTGGCTCAAAAGAGGATTTGTACCTCGCCTGTGCCCAGTGGATCGCCGACTTTATCGGTAACCATTTTCGGCCACACGTTGAAGAGGCCAGCGGGCTATTGAGCCAGCCGTCGCCGGATCGCGCCGCCATCAGGCAGCTGATTATCAGCGCCTGCGACAATATGATTCGCCTGCTGACCCACGACGAGACGCTGAGCCTGAGTAAGTTCATCTCCCGCGAGCAGCTCTCCCCTACGGCGGCTTACCAGCGAGTGCACGATCAGGTGATTGCTCCGATGCATACGCACCTGACCCGGCTGATCGCGGCCTATACCGGACGAGACGCCGACGATACCGAGACTATTTTGCATACCCACGCCCTGCTGGGTGAAATTCTCGCCTTCCGTCTTGGGCGCGAAACGATCCTGTTACGCACCGGCTGGACACAATTTGATGAGGATAAAGCCGCGCAGATTAGCCAGGTCATCACCTGTCATCTCGATCTGATCCTGCAAGGCTTAACGCAAAGGAGCCTGAAGTCATGAAAAAACCTGTCGCCATCTTTCTGGTGGTCGTTGTTCTGCTTGCCGCAGGTATCGGCGGCTGGCTGTGGTATCAAAGTCACCAGGACAGAGGCCTGACGCTGTACGGTAACGTCGATATTCGCACCGTGAATATGAGTTTCCGCGTCGGGGGGCGCCTGGCCTCCCTCACCGTTGATGAAGGCGATACCATCAAAACCGGTCAGATGCTGGGGATGCTCGACAAGGCCCCGTACGAGAACGCGCTGATGCAGGCGAAAGCAGGCGTTTCCGTGGCGCAGGCGCAATATGACCTGATGCTGGCCGGCTACCGTGACGAAGAGATTGCTCAGGCCGCCGCCGCGGTCAAACAGGCGCAGGCCGCCTATGACTACGCACAAAACTTCTATGCCCGTCAGCAGGGGCTGTGGAAAAGCCGCACCATTTCTGCCAACGACCTGGAAAACGCCCGCTCCTCCCGCGACCAGGCCCAGGCGACGCTGAAATCCGCCCAGGATAAATTAAGCCAGTACCACACCGGTAATCGCCCGCAGGACATCGCGCAGGCAAAAGCCAGCCTGGAACAGGCGCAGGCGCAGCTGGCGCAGGCGGAACTGGATCTGCACGACACCACGCTCATTGCCCCGTCTGACGGCACGCTAATGACCCGCGCCGTGGAGCCGGGCAGCATGTTAAGCGCGGGAAGCACCGTCCTGACGCTTTCGCTGACGCGTCCGGTATGGGTGCGCGCCTACATTGATGAGCCTAATCTCGGCCAGATGCAGCCGGGCCGCGAGCTGCTGCTCTACACCGACGGTCGGCCGGATAAACCGTATCGTGGCAAAGTTGGCTTTGTGTCACCGACGGCTGAATTCACACCCAAAACGGTTGAAACGCCGGATCTGCGTACCGACCTGGTTTATCGCCTGCGCATCATCGTGACCGATGCCGACGACGCGCTGCGTCAGGGCATGCCTGTCACCGTAAAAGTCAGCGACGGGGAACGACATGAATGACGCGGTTATTCAGCTCAACAATCTGGTCAAACGCTTCGCGGGGATGGAAAAACCTGCCGTCGCCCCGCTGAACTGTACCATTCAGAAAGGCTATGTGACCGGGCTGGTTGGCCCGGACGGCGCAGGCAAAACGACGCTGATGCGGATGCTGGCGGGTTTGTTAAAGCCTGATGAAGGAACCGCCAGCGTGCTCGGACTCGACCCGATTAAAGACGATGGCGCGCTCCATGCCATGCTGGGCTATATGCCGCAGAAGTTTGGTCTGTATGAAGACCTGACGGTGATGGAAAACCTCAATCTGTATGCTGACCTGCGCAGCGTCACTGGCGAAACCCGTCAGAAGACCTTTGCCCGTTTGCTGGAATTTACCTCACTTGGCCCCTTCACCGACCGGCTGGCGGGCAAGCTCTCCGGCGGGATGAAACAGAAGCTGGGGCTGGCCTGTACGCTGGTGGGCGAGCCGAAGGTTCTCTTGCTCGATGAACCCGGCGTGGGCGTCGACCCGATTTCGCGCCGCGAGCTGTGGCAGATGGTGCATGAGTTAGCCGGCGATGGGATGCTGATCCTCTGGAGCACCTCGTACCTTGATGAAGCGGAACAGTGCCGTGACGTTCTGCTGATGAACGAAGGTGAGCTGCTTTATCAGGGGGAGCCGACCACGCTGACGCAGAGCATGGCTGGACGCAGCTTCCTGTTGCACAGCGCCCAGGCCTCCAACCGTCAGCTGCTGCAGCGGGTGCTGAAGCTACCTCAGGTCAGCGACGGAATGATTCAGGGCCGTTCGGTGCGCGTGATCCTCACGAAAGAGGCGACCGCGGACGATATACGCCGTGCACCGGGAATGCCTGAAATTGAGATGGAGGAGACCGCGCCACGCTTTGAAGATGCGTTTATCGATCTGCTCGGCGGCGCAGGGACATCAGAATCCCCCCTCGCCGCGATCCTGCACACGGTTGAAGGCACGCCGGGTGAAACGGTGATTGAGGCCAAATCCCTCACCAAAAAATTTGGGGATTTTGCCGCCACCGATAACGTCAATTTCGCGGTGAAACGCGGTGAGATTTTTGGCCTGCTCGGGCCAAACGGCGCCGGGAAATCGACCACTTTTAAGATGATGTGCGGCCTGCTGGTACCGACCTCGGGGAAAGCGCTGGTGCTCGACATGGACCTGAAGGTCAGCTCCGGCAAGGCGCGTCAGCATCTGGGCTATATGGCGCAAAAATTCTCGCTGTATGGCAACCTGACGGTCGAGCAGAACCTGCGCTTTTTCTCCGGTGTGTACGGCCTGCGGGGCCGCGCGCAGAACGAGAAAATCCACCGCATGAGCGAGGCCTTTGGCCTGACGGGCATTGCTTCCCATGCCACCGACGAACTGCCGCTCGGCTTCAAGCAGCGGCTGGCGCTGGCCTGCTCATTAATGCATGAGCCCGATATCCTGTTTCTCGATGAGCCGACCTCCGGCGTTGACCCCCTCACCCGCCGCGAGTTCTGGCTGCATATTAATAGCATGGTGGAGAAAGGGGTCACGGTCATGGTAACCACCCACTTTATGGATGAGGCGGAATACTGCGACCGCATCGGGCTGGTGTATCGCGGCAAGCTGATTGCCCACGGTACGCCGGACGACCTGAAAGAACAGGCCGCCGATGACGAGGTGCCGGACCCGACCATGGAACAGGCGTTTATTACCCTCATCCACGACTGGGATAAGGAGAATGCCCATGCGCAATAACGCCATTTCATGGCGCAGGGTGCGTGCGTTGTGTATCAAAGAGACGCGCCAGATCGTGCGTGACCCCAGCAGCTGGCTGATCGCTGTGGTGATCCCCCTGCTGCTGCTCTTTATCTTTGGCTACGGGATCAACCTCGACTCCAGCAAACTGCGGGTCGGGATTTTGCTGGAGCAGCAGAGCGAAGAGGCGCTTGATTTCACCCACACCATGACCGGCTCCCCTTACATTGACGCCACCATCAGCGACAACCGGCAGGCGTTAATCCAGATGATGCAGGCCGGGAAGATACGTGGGCTGGTGGTGATCCCGGTGGATTTTGCCGCCAACATGGCGCGCACCGATGCCAGTGCGCCGGTGCAGGTGATCACCGACGGCAGCGAGCCAAACACCGCGAACTTTGTACAAGGCTATGTGGAGGGCATCTGGCAGCTGTGGCAAATGCAGCGCGCCGAAGATCGCGGGGAAACCTTCGAACCGCTGATCGACGTGCAGACGCGCTACTGGTTTAACCCTGCGGCCATTAGCCAGCATTTTATTATCCCGGGTGCGGTGACCATCATCATGACGGTTATTGGCGCCATTTTGACCTCGCTGGTGATTGCCCGCGAGTGGGAACGCGGCACCATGGAGGCGCTGCTGTCTACCGAGGTCACACGGGTTGAACTGCTGCTCTGTAAGCTTATCCCCTACTACTTCCTCGGCATGCTGGCGATGCTGCTCTGCATGCTGGTCTCGGTGTTTATCCTCGGCGTGCCGTACCGTGGATCGCTGGTGGTGCTGTTCTTTATCACCAGTCTGTTTTTACTGAGCACCCTCGGGATGGGGCTGCTTATCTCCACCATCACCCGTAACCAGTTCAACGCCGCGCAGGTGGCCCTGAACGCCGCCTTTTTACCGTCGATTATGCTGTCCGGGTTTATTTTCCAGATAGACAGCATGCCCGCCGTGATCCGTGCCGTGACCTACATTATTCCGGCGCGCTACTTCGTGAGTACGCTGCAAAGCCTGTTCCTGGCGGGGAATATTCCGGTGGTGCTGATCATCAACACGCTGTTTTTGTTGGCATCGGCAACGATGTTTATTGGGCTGACGTGGATAAAGACCAAACGGCGTCTGGATTAAGGAGCGAACATGTTTCACCGTTTATGGACATTGATACGCAAAGAGCTGCAGTCGCTGCTGCGCGAGCCGCAGACGCGCGCCATTCTGGTATTACCGGTGTTGCTTCAGGTGTTGCTCTTCCCGTTTGCCGCCACGCTGGAGGTGACTAACGCCACCATTGCTATCTACAACGAAGATAACGGCAAACATTCCGTCGAATTGACGCAGCGTTTCGCCCGCGCGAAGGCTTTTACCCACATCCTGCTGCTGAAAAGCCCGCAGGAGATCCAGCCCACCATCGATACGCAAAAAGCGTTATTGCTGGTGCGTTTTCCGGCCGATTTTTCCCGCAACCTGGATACCTTCCAGACGGCACCAATGCAGTTAATCCTCGACGGGCGCAACTCCAACAGCGCCCAGATTGCAGCCAACTATCTTCAGCAGGTGGTGAAGGATTACCAACAGGAGTTGATGGACGGGAAACCAAAACCTAACAACAGCGAGCTGGTGGTGCGCAACTGGTATAACCCGAATCTGGATTACAAATGGTTCGTGGTGCCATCGCTGATCGCCATGATCACCACCATCGGAGTGATGATCGTAACGTCGCTCTCCGTCGCCCGTGAGCGCGAACAGGGGACGCTCGATCAGCTGCTGGTTTCCCCGCTCGCAACATGGCAAATTTTCGTCGGCAAAGCGGTTCCGGCGCTGATTGTCGCGACCTTCCAGGCCACCATCGTGCTGGGCGTGGGAATATGGGCCTACCAGATCCCGTTCGCCGGTTCGCTGGCGCTGTTCTACTTCACGATGGTGATTTACGGGCTGTCGCTGGTCGGGTTTGGACTGCTGATTTCCGCGCTCTGCTCTACCCAGCAGCAGGCATTTATTGGCGTGTTCGTCTTTATGATGCCGGCGATTTTGCTTTCGGGCTACGTCTCGCCCGTCGAGAACATGCCGGTATGGTTACAGGATTTGACGTGGATAAACCCGATTCGGCACTTCACGGATATCACCAAGCAGATCTATCTGAAGGATGCGAGTCTGGACATTGTCTGGGGAAGTTTGTGGCCGCTACTGATTATAGCGGCCACGACGGGCTCAGTGGCGTACGTGATGTTTAGACGAAACATCGCGTAGCTTTTTCTCTTTGGTCAGTAACGAGACCACGGCAGGCCCTGCGAGGATTGCCAGACCGGCCAGGGCCAGCAGCAGGTTGTTTTGCAGCACACGCGACAGCAACCAAAGCACAATCATCGCCGCACCAAAGTACCAGGTGGTGGTGAGCTCTTCGAGCACATCACCCACCTCACGCCAGCGTGCTTCGTGGTGGCGCTGTAAAAACAGCATCGACAGTACGGTGACGCCATAGAGGACGCATAGCCCTAAGCCGACCCGCACCAGCGTGCCGCTCATCCAGCCCATCACCAGTACGGCCACGACCAGTAAATGCAACATTATCTGCCAGCAACTCAGGCCAGTTGCGACACGAACGCGTTGTTGCCACTTCATGGCTTCTCTCCTGAAGGATTTTTCTCTGCTTAATCAGACTACCGCACTTTACGGAAAATTCCGTAACACCGCATCTTTTTGTGACGCCTACTACACTTTATTTTCATCGGGATAGTCACCCTGGAAGGAACGTATGACCAAAAAAATGCAGCATTTCTCGCTTAAAGTGCTGACGATAAACATTCATAAAGGCTTCACAGCATTTAACCGCCGCTTCATTTTACCGGAGCTGCGCGATGCGGTACGCACCGTCAGCGCGGACATTGTCTGCCTTCAGGAAGTCATGGGCGCGCACGAAGTGCATCCGCTTCACTTTGAAAACTGGCCGGACACCCCGCACTACGAATTCCTGGCCGACACCATGTGGAGTGATTACGCCTACGGGCGCAACGCGGTGTACCCGGAAGGGCATCACGGTAATGCGGTGCTGTCACGTTTTCCCATCGAACATTACGAAAACCGCGACGTCTCTGTGGGTGAAAGTGAAAAACGCGGGCTGCTTTACTGCCGTATCGCCCCGCCGGATCTGGCGTTCCCGGTGCACGTGGGCTGTGTTCATCTGGGCCTGCGCGAAGCCCATCGCCAGGCTCAGCTAAAAATGCTGGCCGAATGGACCAATGCCCTGCCCGAAGGTGAACCCGTGGTCGTGGCCGGTGATTTCAACGACTGGCGGCAGCGGGCTAACCATCCGTTGAAGGTTGATGCCGGACTTGAGGAGATTTTCACCCGTGCAAACGGCAGGCCTGCACGCACCTTTCCGGTACGGTTCCCGTTTTTGCGACTCGACAGAATCTACGTGAAAAACGCCCATGCCAGCAGCCCGACCGCACTGGCGTTACTTAACTGGCGACATCTTTCCGACCATGCGCCGCTCAGCGCGGAGATCCACTTATGAAATGTTCATGGCAGGAAGGCAACCGGATCACGCTGCTGGTCAACGGGGATGAATATTACCCCGCGGTGTTTGACGCGATTGACCACGCAAAGCAGAAAGTGATCCTTGAAACGTTTATCTGGTTCGAAGACGACGTCGGTAAGCAGTTGCACAGCGTGCTGCTGCGTGCTGCCCTGCGTGGCGTCAAAATCGAAGTGCTGCTGGATGGCTATGGCTCACCGGACCTCAGTGATGCGTTCGTCAATGAGCTCACCTCAGCAGGCGTCGTGTTCCGTTATTACGATCCTGGCCCTCGCCTTTTCGGCATGCGTACCAATCTTTTCCGCCGGATGCACCGCAAAATTGTGGTGGTGGATGAGACGGTAGCGTTTGTTGGCGGCATTAACTACTCCGCTGAACATATGTCCGATTACGGCCCGGAAGCCAAGCAGGATTACGCGATTCGCATTGAAGGACCGGTGGTGCAGGATATCCTGCTCTTTGAGCTGGAAAACCTGCCCGGTAAAGAAGCTGCCCGCCGCTGGTGGCAGCGCCGCCACCATCGTCCGGAAGAGAACCGTCACCCCGGTGAAGCGCAGGCGCTGTTTGTCTGGCGGGATAACGGTGAGCACCGGGACGACATTGAGCGGCATTACCTGAAGATGCTGGCGAATGCGAAGCGCGAAGTGATTATCGCCAACGCCTACTTTTTCCCGGGCTATCGCCTGCTGCATGCCATGCGCAATGCGGCCCGACGCGGCGTTCGCGTGAAGCTCATTGTTCAGGGCGAGCCGGACATGCAGATTGTCAAAATCGGTGCCCGGCTGCTGTACAACTATCTGGTGAAAGGTGGCGTACAAATTTACGAATATCGCCGTCGGCCGCTGCACGGCAAAGTTGCCCTGATGGACGATCACTGGGCCACCGTGGGCTCCAGCAATCTCGACCCGCTGAGTTTATCACTCAATCTTGAAGCTAACCTGATCATCCACGATCGCCATTTCAACCAGACTCTCAGGGATAACCTGCAGGCGTTGATCGTGAACGACTGCGTGCGCGTGGACGAATCCATGGTGCCCAAACGCACCTGGTGGAATCTGGGCATTAGCGTGGTGGTGTTCCACTTCCTGCGTCATTTCCCGGCGATGGTGGGCTGGCTGCCGGCGCACACGCCAAAACTTGCGCTGGTGGATCCGCCTGTCCAGCCCGAAATGGAAACCCAGGACCGCGTTGAAGCGGAAGATGGAGGGAAAACCTGATGTCGAAATCACATCCACGTTGGCGGCTGGCTAAAAAGATCCTCACCTGGCTGTTTTTCATCGCCGTCGCGGTTCTGCTGGTGGTTTACGCCCAGAAAGTTGACTGGGAAGAGGTGTGGAAAGTTATCCGCAACTACAACCGGCTGGTGCTGCTGGGCGCGGTGGGGCTGGTGATTGTGAGCTACCTCATGTACGGCTGCTATGACCTTCTGGGCCGCGCCTACTGCGGCCATAAGCTTGCGAAGCGCCAGGTCATGCTGGTGTCGTTTATCTGTTACGCCTTTAACCTGACATTGAGTACTTGGGTGGGTGGCATCGGCATGCGCTATCGCCTTTACTCGCGCCTCGGCCTGCCGGGCGGGACCATTACGCGCATTTTTTCCCTCAGCATCACCACCAACTGGCTGGGTTACATTCTGCTTGGCGGGGTGATTTTCACCATCGGCGTGGTGCAATTGCCTGCGCACTGGTACATCGATGAAACCACGCTGCGGATTTTAGGCTTTGCATTACTGCTCATCATTGCGCTCTATCTTTGGGCCTGCGCCTTTGCCAAACGCCGACACATGACCATCAAGGGGCAAAAACTGGTGCTGCCTTCGTGGAAATTCGCGGTCCTGCAGATGGCCGTGTCCAGCGCCAACTGGATGGCGATGGGGGCGATTATCTGGATGCTCATTGGTGAAGATGTGAATTACTTCTTTGTGCTGGGCGTGCTGCTGGTCAGCAGCATTGCCGGCGTGATCGTGCATATTCCGGCGGGGATTGGGGTGCTGGAGGCGGTATTTATCGCCTTGCTCGCCGGAGAGCATGTTTCACAGGGTACGATTATTGCCGCCCTGCTGGCCTACCGTATGCTCTATTACTTCCTGCCGCTGGCGCTGGCAACGGTGTGTTATCTGGTGCTGGAGAGTCGGGCGAAGAAACTGCGGGCGAAGAATGAGAAAGCGTTAGCGAAGTGAGGTCTGGCGGGGGAACTTACCCGGCCTGCGCAACGCAGGTCGGGTAAGGGAAATACACTTAACGACGGTTGCCTAAAATACGCAGCAACATCAGGAACAGGTTGATAAAGTCCAGATACAGCGTCAGGGCGCCCAGAATCGCGTATTTGCGCAGGTTTGAGCTGTCGCGTACGTCAATCTGTTCGCCAATATTTTTCAGCTTCTGAGTGTCGTAGGCCGTCAAACCGACGAAGATCACCACCCCGATATAGGTCACCGCCCACATCAGCGCTTCACTCTTCAGCCACAGGTTCACCAGCGACGCCAGCACAATCCCAATCAGCCCCATAAACAGCATGCTGCCGAAACCGCTCAGGTCACGCTTCGTGGTGTAGCCGTAGAGGCTCATCGCACCAAACATCCCGCCAGCGACCACAAACGTGCTGGCGATGGAGGAATAGGTATACACGATGAAGATGCTGGAGAGCGTCAGCCCCGTCAGTGCCGAATAGAGCATAAACAGCGTGGTCGCCATTCCGGCGCTCAGCTTCTGCACCAGGCCGGAGAGAACAAAGACCAGCGCCAGTTGCGCGATGATCAGCCCAAAGAAAGTGATTTTGCTCGAGAAGATAAACATCATCAGCTCAGGCGTGTTGGCTGCATACCATGCGATAAAGGCGGTCAGCAGTAAACCGACCGTCATCCAGCCATAAACCTGAGCCATATACGTCTGCAGCCCGGTACGGGTCTGCTGTACTATTGAATCGGAACGCGGAAATCGGTCCATGATTCACTCCTGATTAAGTAGACACACACGTTAAGACTAACACATCCACGCAAACCGACTACCAACGACTGGCGGCTTCTTTGTCGCTGTCACGCGACTCAACCCACCTGTCGCCTTCCGGCGTCGCTTCACGTTTCCAGAATGGCGCTTTGGTTTTGAGGTAATCCATAATGAACTCCCCAGCTGCAAACGCGCTACTACGGTGGGCACTGGTCACGCCGACAAAAACGATTTCCTCGCCAGGCCACATTTCACCAATACGGTGGATAACCGTCACTCGCCCGAGCGGCCAGCGGCCACGCGCCTGTTCAACGATCTCCGCGAGGGATTTCTCCGTCATGCCCGGATAGTGCTCCAGCGTCAGCGCCTTTACGCTGTCGCCGAGATTATGGTTACGCACTTTGCCGGTGAAGGTGACAACCGCACCGTCTTCGTCACGCTCTGCCAGCCAGTCATATTCTGTACCAACGCTGAAACGATCATGACCTACCAGAATTCGGGTTTCAGCCATCTTAGCCCCCTGTCACCGGCGGGAAGAAGGCCACTTCATCCCCGGCCGTCAGCGGATGGGTCAGCTCCACCAGCGTCTGGTTAACCGCGGCCAGCAGCTTGCCTTCATCCAGCGCCAGCGCCCAGCGGTCGCTTTGCGCGGCAAGATGCGCACGCAGGTCGGCAACGGTGTCAAACGGGGCATCAAGCGTCAGGCTGTCGGTGCCCACCAGCTCGCGGACCTGAGCAAAAAAGAGCACCTTAATCATGGCTGTCCACCTTAAAATCACCGGATTTGCCACCGCTTTTCGCCAGCAAACGAACCGGGCCAATCACCATATCTTTCTGCACCGCTTTGCACATGTCATAGATAGTCAACGCGGCGACAGAGGCCGCCGTCAGGGCTTCCATCTCAACCCCGGTTTTCCCGGTTAAGCGGCAGAGCGACTCGATGCGCACGCGGTTGTGCTCCGGCTGCGCCTGCAGGTTAACTTCCACCTTGCTCAGCATCAGCGGGTGGCAGAGCGGAATTAAGTCCCAGGTGCGTTTCGCAGCCTGGATCCCGGCGATGCGGGCGGTGGCAAAGACGTCGCCTTTGTGATGGCTACCGTCAATAATCATCGCCAGGGTCTCTGGCAACATGGTCACGAAGGCTTCAGCACGCGCTTCACGCACCGTTTCGGCTTTGGCGGAGACATCCACCATATGTGCTTCGCCAGCGGCGTTAATGTGGGTCAGTTGCGACATAACTTATTTCTTTAAATGGGGATGGAAATTACACGGACGGGTACGGGCATCCAGCTGCGGCGCAATGATATTTTCCCACGCGGTGCGACACGCTTTTGTCGAGCCGGGCATGGCAAAAATCAACGTGCCGTTCGCCACACCGGCAACCGCACGCGACTGCAGCGTGGAGGTGCCAATCTCTTCAAACGAGAGCATGCGGAACACTTCACCAAAGCCTTCCACTTCCCGGTCAAACAGCGGGACGAGTGCCTCGGGAGCCTGGTCGCCTGTGGTAAAACCGGTGCCACCGGTGATCAGCACCACCTGCACCTCATCGCTGGCAATCCACTGAGAGACCCGTGCACGAATGGCATAACGGTTCTCTTTCACGATCGCCTTATCAACAATACTGTGCCCGGCATCATGTGCCGCATCGCGCAGCCAGTGGCCGGAGGTGTCATCCTCTTCACCGCGGCGGTCGGAAACGGTAAGAATAGCAATGCGTGTCGGGATAAATTCCGCGCTAACCTGACTCATCTTCTGGTTCCTTCTTAAGCCTGATTACCCGCCAATGTAGGACAGGTTCTGAGTAATGCCGGTGTTGCCCTGATGCAGGAAGTGGGTCTGTTTTTTGTGCGTCAGAGCTTCAGAAATCCGCGCTTCAAGCGCGGCCTGTTGGGCGTCTTCCGCCAGCAGATCGCGAAGGTCGACACCGCCATCCCCGAACAGGCACAGATGCAGCTTACCAACGGAGGAGACGCGAAGACGGTTACAGCTGGCACAGAAGTCTTTCTCATACGGCATGATAAGCCCGATTTCCCCTTCGTAATCCGGGTGACAAAAGACCTGCGCCGGGCCGTCGCTGCGTTGACGGATCTGGTGGATCCAGCCGCGTTTCAGCAGCTCATCACGCAACACCATCCCGGAGATGTGATGCCGACAGAACAGCTCACTGCCCTCGCCGGTTTCCATCAGCTCGATAAAACGCAACTGGATGGGGCGGGATTTGATCCACGCCAGGAAGGTATCAAGCTGGTGATGGTTGACGTCACGCATCAGCACCGTATTGACTTTGACCTTCTGGAACCCGGCACTGAACGCCGCGTCAATTCCATCCATCACCTGGCGGAATTTATCCTGGCCGGTAATGGCATGAAACTGGCGGGCATCGAGGCTGTCCACGCTGACGTTGATGGCGGTTAAGCCCGCGTCGCGCCAGGCCGCAACGTCGCGAGCCATGCGGTACCCGTTGGTGGTGACCGCAATCTGACGGATACGATCGTTCTCACGCACCGCAGCAATGATATCGGGGAAATCACGACGCAGAGAGGGTTCCCCTCCGGTCAGGCGGACCTTTTCCGTGCCGAGTTCAGAGAATGCGCGCGTGACGCGGCGCACTTCGTCCACGGAGAGAAAGCCGTTATTGGTGACGCTGCCCGGTTTGTAGCCATCGGGCAGGCAGTAGGTGCAACGGAAGTTGCACACATCGGTAATCGACAGACGTAAGTAAAAAAACTTACGCGCGAATGCATCAGTAAGTTGTGAAGCCATGTACACCTTTCCAGAGACGGGAGGCACAGTCATTTCTTTCTGTACCCTGGTGGCATATTCGCCACGGCCAGGACGCCATATCTTTCGACACAGGCGCCAGGGCTCGAGTGTATGTTTTCAAATTTGAAAACGTGGTTATGGCGATAGTAGCGCGGAAATCTTCCCTTCGCCATTATCACTTAACGCTATATAACCATATACATAACGACATAATCGTGTATTTTCGCTACAGAATACCTAAAAACAGCATATTCACATTGATATACGTCATTTTGCGCCGGGTGAGGCATCGTCTTTTAGGGGTAGTTAGGGTAGTGTTACGCAGATCGAACGTGATAAGGAATGTGTATGCGCAATCGCACTTTTGCGGATCTTGACCGTGTTGTCGCTCTTGGCGGAGGCCATGGTCTGGGGCGAGTGATGTCTTCATTGTCTTCACTTGGCTCAAGGCTGACAGGGATAGTGACAACCACGGATAATGGCGGCTCCACCGGGCGTATTCGACGCGCGGAAGGGGGTATCGCCTGGGGCGATATGCGTAATTGTCTGAACCAGTTAATTACCGAGCCGAGCGTCGCTTCGGCGATGTTTGAGTACCGTTTTGGCGGTAACGGCGAACTTTCCGGGCATAACCTTGGAAATTTGATGCTTAAAGCGCTGGATCACCTGTCAGTGCGCCCGCTGGAAGCCATCAATTTGATCCGAAACCTGCTCAAGGTTGACGCGTTCCTGATCCCAATGTCCGAACAACCGGTCGATTTAATGGCGATCGATGCGGAAGGGCACGAGGTTTATGGCGAAGTGAACATCGACCAGCTTACCGTGCCACCAAAAGAGCTGATGACCTACCCAAGCGTGCCCGCCACGCGTGAAGCCATTGAGGCCATCGGCGAAGCGGATTTGATTTTGATTGGGCCGGGCAGTTTTTACACCAGCCTGATGCCCATTTTACTGGTCAAAGAGCTGGCACAGGCCCTGCGCAGAACGCCCGCCCCCATGGTTTACATCGGCAATTTAGGCCGTGAGCTGAGCCCGGCGGCGGCGAGCCTGTCGCTGGCGGATAAACTGACTCTGATGGAGCAGTACGTCGGGAAGAAAATCATCGATGGCGTAGTGGTCGGCCCGAAAGTTGATGTATCAGGGATTGGCGATCGCGTGGTGGTTCAGGAGCCGCTGGAAGCAAGCGATATCAAATATCGCCACGACCGTCACCTGCTGCGTGAAGCGCTGGAGAAAGCGATTCAGGACCTGGGATAGAGATTATGCCCTCACCCAACTTCTCTCCCACGGGAGAGAGCAAACACTAAAAAAATGACAGCCTGCGGCTGTCATTTTGCTTTTACCTAGGAGGCGGCGATAAACAGATCGCGCAGCTGATGCAGTTGGTCGCGGATTTGCGCGGCCTCTTCGAATTCGAGGTTCTGCGCATGCTGCATCATCTGCCCTTCCAGTTCGTGGATTTTCTGCTGCAGCGCTTTTGGCGTCAGCTCGACGGTATCCGGCTCAACCACTGAACGCGCCTTCCCGCGCCCTTTCGCTTTGGTCTTCGCAATGTTCTGACCCAGCGCCAGAATATCCACCACTTTCTTGTTCAGGCCCTGCGGCGTAATACCGTGCTCTTCGTTGTAACGCTGCTGTTTCTCACGACGACGCTCCGTTTCGCCAATTGCTTTCGCCATTGACGGGGTAATTTTGTCACCGTAAAGGATCGCTTTACCGTTAACGTTACGCGCGGCACGGCCAATGGTCTGGATCAGGGAGCGTTCAGAACGCAGGAAGCCCTCTTTGTCGGCATCCAGAATCGCCACCAGCGAGACTTCTGGCATATCCAGGCCTTCTCGCAGCAGGTTGATACCCACCAGCACGTCAAACTCGCCCAGACGCAGGTCGCGGATGATCTCCATACGCTCGACGGTATCGATATCCGAGTGCAGATAACGCACCCGCTCACCGTGCTCCTCAAGATACTCGGTGAGATCTTCCGCCATGCGCTTGGTCAACGTCGTTACCAGCACGCGCTCGTTGATGGCCGCGCGGATACGGATTTCTGACAGCAGATCGTCAACCTGAGTGGCGACCGGACGCACCTCGATAATCGGATCCAGCAGCCCGGTCGGACGCACGACCTGGTCAACCACCTCATCGCCCGATTTTTCGAGCTCGTAGTTGCCCGGCGTAGCCGAGACGTAGATGGTTTGGGGTGCCAGCGCCTCAAATTCTTCAAACTTCATGGGACGGTTATCCAGTGCCGATGGCAGACGGAAACCATACTCCACCAGCGTCTCTTTACGCGCCCGGTCACCGCGATACATCCCGCCAATTTGCGGGATAGTCACGTGAGATTCGTCGATCACCAGCAGACCGTCTGCCGGCAGATAATCAAACAGCGTCGGCGGTGGCTCGCCCGGACCACGCCCGGAGAGGAAACGTGAGTAGTTTTCGATACCGGAGCAGTAGCCCAGCTCGTTCATCATCTCCAGGTCAAACTGGGTGCGCTGGCTCAGGCGTTGCTCTTCCAGCAGCTTATTATTCGCCAGAAGCACCTTACGGCGGTCTGCCAGCTCAACTTTGATCTCTTCCATCGCCTGCACGATACGCTCGCGTGGCGTCACGTAGTGCGTTTTCGGGTAGATGGTATAGCGCTGAACGACCGACTCGACGTGGCCGGTCAGCGGGTCAAACAGCGACAGGCGTTCAACCTCTTCGTCAAACAGCTCAACGCGCAGGGCGATATCGTCCGACTCTGCCGGGAAGATATCAATCACCTCGCCGCGCACGCGGAAGGTACCGCGCTGGAACGCCTGATCGTTACGGGTGTACTGCAGCTCTGTCAGACGGCGTAAAATAGCGCGCTGATCGATGATCATCCCCTGGGTCAGGTGCAGCATCATCTTGAGATAGAGATCCGGATCGCCCAGACCGTAGATAGCCGACACTGACGCCACCACCACCACATCGCGACGCTCAAGGAGCGCCTTCGTCGCCGACAGACGCATCTGCTCAATGTGTTCGTTCACCGAGGCATCTTTCTCAATGAAGGTGTCAGAGCTCGGGACATACGCTTCAGGCTGGTAGTAATCGTAGTAGGAGACAAAATATTCCACGGCGTTATCCGGGAAGAACTCTTTCATCTCGCCGTAAAGCTGAGCGGCCAGGGTTTTGTTTGGGGCCAGCACCATCGTGGGGCGCTGCAGATCGGCGATAACGTTGGCAATGGTAAACGTTTTGCCCGAACCGGTTACCCCCAGCAGCGTCTGGTGCGCCAGCCCATCTTCCAGCCCCTCTTCGAGACGTCGGATCGCCTCAGGCTGATCGCCGGAAGGACGGAATGCAGAATTCAATTTGAACGGTTTACTCATGGGCGACAACCTGATGACGTTATAAGCGGCAGGTGAGTAATTTTACTCGTTGCTGCCAGGAATGCCAGTAAAAAACACTGGATGAAAAACCAGTAGCATGTCAGGATATTTAGAGTACCGGCAGGGTGATTAGCGCGATAGCGGTCAAAATTTGGACTGTGACAACATAAAACACCAGTCAGGACGGGTTATCCCCAGAACTTTTTCTTTTTTAACATTTGTCAAGCCAGGTAATGATAGTTTTATGGCAACAGGTGACACTTTCATTACGGCAATTGCTTTTATCTAACCAATTAAATATTAAGCGATATTTTCTAAAGCCGCGTTTCGCGCCAATTTGGTCGTAACCCGCGTCTTCTCTCGCTTATCGCGTGTTTTCTAACTCTAATGCACATGGTTATCCACAGGAATAGTGGATAACTGCTTCCAGCCCGTGCAGACCGCCGCTCAGCAAATTCCCGACTTTTCCCACGAAACGGCAGCAAAAATTTTTTATAGCTATTTTTTGCTGATAAACAGTTGTGTCATTCATAACCAACCGATGCGATCTTGCTCACATTTCCACCATTTTAACCCTGCACCACAACTCATCACGTCCGGCACCGCGGATGTGCAAAGGGGGTAATCACACACCGCTTATCCGGGACAAATTCCTAAAAAAGTCTCTTTTTTAATCAATTTAGGGTTTCTGGCAGGAGTTTTGCACATCCCACAATGAGCCTCATCCACACAGATTTTAAGGAGAGAAAGATGTTGAGTCTGCGTGCAGTTAACCAGTTTTACGGAAGCCAACATACGCTATGGAACGTGGATTTAGATTTTCCCAAAGGCATGTGTACAGGCGTTGTTGGCCTGCCGGGGATGGGCAAAACGACCCTGATGAATTGCATCGCCGGGAAAGTGCCTGTCGACAGCGGCACCATCATCTGGCACGAAGCCGGTGCACCGCCGCGAGATTTGCTTAGCCAGACGCCAGAACCCTTCGCTGGCCCGGGAATAGGCTATGTCCCGCAGGACAGGCGGATTTTCTCCCAGTTAACCATTGATGAAAATCTGCATATCGCCATGCGCGCGACAGGGAAACCTGACCCTGAAGCGAAAAGTGACGTTTACGACCTCTTTCCGGAACTCTATGCGCTGCGACAAACCCGGGCCAACACGCTTTCGCCAGACGACCAGTATCAGCTGGCGCTGGCCAATGCGCTGGTCATCCGTCCGCGGATGCTGATTCTGGATGAACCGATGCATGGCGCGGGCCACAGCTTCGCCCAGAAGCTGAGCCAGCTGCTGGTGCGGTTAAACCGGGAACTGGGAATGACGGTGTTGTTAGCTGAGCAGCAGCTGTCGTTTATCCGCCGGGTCGCGGAGCGCTTTTGCATGCTGTATCGCGGGCGTAACGTGGCCCAGGGCCACGTTAACGAGCTGGATGACGAGCTTATCGCCCACTGGATGTCGCTGGAGGCAAGACGCTGAGATCGAGGTAATGCCCGGTTTCAGCGCACCCGGCAGTGTCAGCCAGCCACGGGATCTCCCCAAGAAACGGCGCAGGAAGCACCCGCTTCAGCGTTGCCTGATACTCCTGATGTCGCCTGCCCGGCGCAACCACGTCGTTGGCTATCCAGCCGGCCAGGCGCAGCCCGGCCTGCTGAACGGCCTGGGCAGTCAGCATCGCATGGTTGATACAGCCGAGTTTGACCCCTACCACCAGAATTACCGGCAGCTGCTCGATTTGCACCCAGTCAGCAAAGGTCTGGTCCGCCGAAAGTGGCGTAAACCAGCCACCGGCGCCCTCCACCAGTACCCAGTCAGCCTGGCGTTCAAGGGCGCGTAACCCGGCAGAAAGCACGGCAAAATCAATCGGGCGACCTTCATCGGCGCTGATAATATGCGGTGAGGTGGGCTCGGCAAAGGTGTACGGATTCACCGCTGAATAGGCAAGTTCAAGCGTGCTGTTGCGCTGGAGCGCCAGCGCGTCGGTATTGCGTAACCCGTGCGCCGTCATCTCGCTGCCGGAGGCGACAGGTTTATATCCGGCGGTGGTTTTTCCCTGCATGCGCGCCGCCTGCAGCAGCGCTGAGCTGGCAACCGTCTTGCCCACTTCGGTATCTGTTCCGGTGACAAAATAACGTTCAGTCACGTTCAATAATCCCATGAAAAAGTTGATATGAGAGCGGGAACTGCCCCCGCTGCTGCGGCCACGCCAGCTCCAGACGCTGCAACTGGCCGCGGGTAAGAGGTTTCTTTTCACGCCCCGCATGCAGATGGGTCGCGCCAATGCCCTTCAGGGAGCGCATGGCGCTGAAGGCATCGTCGAAATTCAGCGTAATGGTCTGCTCAGCACAGCGATAGCGCCATCCCGCCAGCGCGTGGATGACCTGCTCGTGCGACAAAAAACGGTTAGCGTGAGGTTGTTCATCCACCGCTTTCCACGCCTGATTGAGCTCCGGTAAAGAGCTTTCCAGCAGCGTGGTGAAGGCCACGCATCCACCCGGGCGCGCCACGCGATAAAGCTCGTTTAATGCCTGCGGGAGACTACTGCACCACTGTACCGCCAGATGGCTCCAGACCAGATCAAACCGCGCATCCGGCAGCGGAATGGACTCAATATCGGCAACCAGATAGTGGTGCGCGGCCTGCTGCTGACGGGCCTCCTCGAGCATATCGGGCGACAGATCGATAGCCGTCACCTCGCTGCCGGCCGCACGCCAGTGTCGGCTATTGGCACCCGGCCCACACCCGGCGTCCAGCACCTGAGGGAACCGGGTCTCGTTGAGTAAAGTAAGCAGCCCCTGCGCGCTCTGACGCTGGAGTTCATCGTGCTGCGAATAGCTGCGCGCGGCCCGGCCAAATGCCGCCGCGATCGCCTGTTTATTCACGGGTGTCATGCAGCGCCTCCAGAAGTGCCTCGATATCCTCTGCTTCGTGCGCCGCCGTGAGCGTCAGACGCAGCCGGGCAGTGCCTGGCGGTACGGTTGGTGGACGAATAGCCGTCACCCATATCCCGCGCTCGCGAAGCGTCTGCGCCAGCGTGAGAGCCAGACCGTTTTCCCCCACCATCACCGGCTGGATTGCGCTCTGCGAATCGGTGCTCTGGAACGGGAGATGGCGTAACCCCTGGCGAAAACGCCGAATATGTTCCGCCAGACGCGCTCGTCGTTCCGCACCTTCAGCGCTGCGGATCACCGCCAGTGATGCAGACAGCGCCACGGCCTGTGCGGGTGGCATACTGGTGCTGTAAATGAGATGACGGGCGAACTGCAGCAGATAGTCGGCGACAGACTCGCTGCACAACACGGCCGCCCCGCTCACGCCAAAACCTTTCCCGAAAGTCACCACCAGCAGTTCCGGCTTCACGTTTTGCTGATGGACGCTACCGCGCCCTTCCTCACCCATCACGCCAATACCATGGGCATCATCAACCAGCAGCCAGGCGTTTTGTCGCTGCGCCGTCTCATGCAGCGGACGCAGCGGTGCGCTGTCGCCGTCCATGCTGAACACCCCTTCTGTGACCACCAGCTGCTGTCCGGTGCAGGGCTTATCGAGCAGGCCAGCAAGCTGAGCCGCATCGTTATGGGCAAAGCGGCGGAGCTGCGCAGGGCTTAAACTTGCCGCTTCCAGCAGCGAGGCGTGACTTAAGCGGTCGGCAACAATGCGGTCGTCCTTGCCCATTAGCGCGGTGATGACCGCCTGGTTGGCGGCAAAACCTGAAATGAACAGCAACGCACGCGGATACCCCAGCCAGTCGGCAAGGGCCTCCTCCAGCGCCTGATGCGCCGTGGTGTAGCCGCTGACATGCCCCGAACCGCCGCTGCCGACGCCAAACCGCTCCGCCCCCTGTTGCCAGGCGCGGACGATCGCCGGGTGCTGGCTCAGCCCGAGATAATCATTGCTGGAGAAATTGCAAAACTGCCGGCCCTCGCGGGTGAGAAAACGGCCTGCGCCGTTTTCTACCACGTTGCGAACGCGAAAGGCATCTGCCGCCCGCCGTTCTTCAAGCGCGGAATGGATACGTGCCTGCCAGGTCATACGGTTGCCGCGTTGTAGAACTGGTCAGTATCGGCGTTGAAAATCTGCTGCTCCAGCTGCTGCTGTTGCTCGTTATCCCCCGTCAGGACGTCGGTCTGATGCGGGTTCAGCCCCAGCTTGCGGAACAACTGGACGTCTTTGTCCTCTTCCGGGTTCGGGGTGGTCAGCAGTTTGCAGCCGTAGAAGATGGAGTTGGCCCCGGCCATAAAGCACATCGCCTGCGTCTGCTCGCTCATCTGTTCACGACCCGCCGAGAGGCGCACGTAGGAGGTCGGCATCATGATACGCGCCACCGCAATGGTGCGGATAAAATCAAATGCATCCACGTCTTCGTTATCCGCCAGTGGCGTACCTTTAACTTTCACCAGCATGTTGATCGGCACGCTTTCCGGCGGCGTGGGCAGGTTCGCCAGCTGCAGCAGAAGACCCGCACGGTCTTTCACCGTTTCGCCCAGTCCCACAATCCCGCCTGAACAGACTTTGATGCCGGCGTCACGCACTTTATCCAGCGTATCGAGACGCTCCTGATAGGTCCGCGTGGTGATGATATTGCCGTAAAATTCAGGGGAGGTGTCGAGGTTGTGGTTGTAGTAATCCAGCCCTGCCGCGGAAAGGCGTTGCGCCTGCTCTTCGTTCAGCGTGCCAAGGGTCATGCAGGCTTCCAGCCCCATCTCTTTCACCCCTTTCACCATCTGCTCCAGATACGGCATGTCGCGATCGTGCGGGTTTTTCCATGCCGCGCCCATACAGAATCGGGTTGAGCCTGCATTTTTCGCCTTACGGGCAGAGTCGAGCACCTGCTCCACTTCCATCAGACGTTCAGATTCAAGCCCGGTTTTATAGCGCGCACTCTGCGGGCAGTATTTGCAATCTTCTGGGCATGCGCCAGTCTTGATCGACAGCAGCGTACTGACCTGCACATGGCGTGGATCGAAGTGCTGACGATGCACCTGTTGGGCTTCAAACATCAGCTCAAGGAAAGGTTTATTGAATAATTCAGTAACTTGCGACATCGTCCAGCGTGCGTGGTGAGCCATGGGGCTTCTCCAAAGGGTTTTGTTAATTTTCAGATCGGTTTATACTCGTAAACCTAAAACTTTTCAAAATGGTTTACAAGTCGATTATGACCCAGGACGATCTCGCCTTCGACAAGCAGCATATCTGGCACCCTTACACTTCCACTACCCGCCCCCTCCCCGTTTACCCGGTCGCCTCGGCTCACGGGTGCGAACTGACCCTGAGCAGCGGTGAGTCGCTTGTGGACGGCATGTCATCCTGGTGGGCGGCTATTCACGGGTATAACCACCCGCGTCTGAATGCGGCGATGAAAGCGCAGATTGACCAGATGTCGCACGTGATGTTTGGCGGTATCACCCATCAGCCTGCGGTTGACCTGTGCCGGCGTCTGGTCGCGATGACCCCGGCCCCGCTGGAGTGCGTTTTCCTTGCAGATTCCGGCTCTGTTGCCGTGGAAGTGGCGATGAAAATGGCGCTGCAGTACTGGCACGCCAGAGGTGAGACCCGCCAGCGGTTCCTCACCTTCCGCAACGGCTATCACGGCGACACGTTCGGCGCGATGTCGGTGTGCGATCCGGATAACTCCATGCACAGCCTGTGGAAGGGCTATCTGCCAGAGAACCTCTTTGCCCTGGCACCGCAAAGCCGTTTTGACGGGGAGTGGGATGAAATGGACATGGTCGGTTTTGCGCGGCTGATGGCTGCCCACCGCCATGAGATTGCCGCCGTTATTCTTGAGCCGGTTGTGCAGGGTGCAGGCGGGATGCGGATGTACCACCCGGCGTGGCTGACGCGCATTCGTAAGATGTGCGATCGCGAGGGCATTCTGCTGATTGCCGATGAGATCGCCACCGGCTTTGGCCGCACCGGCAAGCTGTTCGCCTGCGAGCATGCGGGGATCGCACCGGATATTCTGTGTCTGGGTAAAGCGCTGACCGGCGGCACCATGACGTTGTCCGCCACGCTGACAACGCGCCACGTTGCCGACACCATCAGCGACGGCGACGCGGGCTGCTTTATGCACGGCCCGACGTTTATGGGCAACCCGCTGGCCTGCGCGGTGGCGAGCGAAAGCCTGGCCATTCTCGAGAGCGGCGAGTGGCAAACGCAGGTCGCGACGATTGAAGCGCAGCTTCGCCAGGAGCTGAGCGCAGCGTCAGCGGCTGAATTCGTGGCGGATGTGCGCGTGCTGGGTGCCATCGGCGTGATTGAGACCACCCATCCGGTTAACATGGCGGCGCTGCAGCGTTTCTTCGTGGAACGGGGGGTGTGGGTGCGTCCTTTCGGCAAGCTTATCTATCTGATGCCGCCTTATGTTATCTCGTCGGCTCAGCTACGTCAGTTAACGGCTGCGGTAGTTGACGCCGTTAACATTCCCGCACATTTTGCGATTTAACCCCGAGCGTTAACGTCGGTACTCTGTTTATGCATTACACTTTTTGCATAATCGGATACCGAGGTAAATCGTATGAAAATCATCAGTAAAGATCTGCGCGACGGGGAAAAACTGCCTGAACGCCACGTTTTTAACGGCATGGGTTATCAGGGGGATAATATCTCTCCGCATCTGGCGTGGGACGATGTTCCGGCGGGAACCAAAAGCTTTGTTGTCACCTGCTATGACCCGGATGCTCCTACAGGCTCAGGGTGGTGGCACTGGATAGTGGCGAACCTGCCTGCGGATACGCGCGTTCTGCCGCAAGGTTCCGGCTCTGACCTGGTGGCGCTGCCTGAAGGCGCTATCCAGACCCGAACCGATTTTGGCAAAGCGGGTTACGGTGGTGCCGCGCCGCCAAAAGGGGAAACGCACCGCTATATCTTCACGGTTCACGCGCTGGATGTGGACAAGATTGAGGTGGATGAGGGTGCGAGTGGCGCAATGGTCGGCTTTAACGTCCATTTTCATTCGCTGGGCAGCGCATCGATCACGGCGATGTATTCGTAAAAAAACCGGTGGCCTGAACGTGTCCGGGCCGCCGGGCAAATCTTAGAGCACCGAAGGCAGTAAGCCCACCAGGCTTCCCTTCTCCAGCAGCGCGATCGCTTTATCAATATCCGGCGCAAAGAAACGGTCATCATCGTAATGCGCGACCTGTTCACGCAGCAGATGACGCGCCTGTTCCAGCAGCGGGCTGGATGTCAGACCTTCACGCAGATCAACGCCCTGACATGCGGCCAGCCATTCCACCGCCAGCACGCCGCGGGTGTTGGCGGCCATCTCCCACAGACGACGTCCGGCGGCCGGGGCCATAGAAACATGATCTTCCTGGTTCGCTGACGTTGGCAGACTGTCCACGCTGTGCGGATGCGACAGGGCCTTATTCTCGCTCGCCAGCGCCGCGGCCGTCACCTGGGCAATCATAAAACCGGAGTTAACCCCGCCGTTGCGGACCAGGAACGGCGGCAGCTGGGACATATGTTTATCCATCATCAGCGCGATGCGACGTTCGGATAAGGCCCCTACTTCCGCAATCGCCAGCGCGATATTATCCGCCACCATCGCCACAGGCTCGGCGTGGAAATTCCCCCCGGAGACCACTTCGTTTTCCTGAGCGAACACCAGCGGGTTATCAGACACCGCATTCGCCTCCACCAGCAGCACTTCTGCCGCGTGGCGGAGCTGCGTCAGACAGGCTCCCATCACCTGGGGCTGACAGCGAAGCGAATAGGGATCCTGTACCTTGTCACAGTTATGGTGAGAGTCTGCAATATCGCTGGTCTCGGTCAGCAGGTGACGGTACATCGCCGCGGCGTCAATCTGCCCGCGCTGGCCGCGCACCTCGTGGATACGGGCGTCAAACGGACGACGTGAGCCAAGCACCGCCTCGGTGGTCAGCGCACCGCACACGACCGCGGAGGCGAAAAGATCCTCGGCTTCAAACAGACCACGCAACGCAAACGCCGTCGAGGCCTGGGTCCCGTTAAGCAGCGCCAGCCCTTCTTTCGCCGCTAGCGTTATCGGGGTTAACCCGGCTTTTTTCAGCGCCTCTTTCGCAGGGAGCCACTCGCCCTTCCAGCGAGCCTGACCTTCACCGAGCAGCAGCAGCGACATATGGGCCAGCGGCGCAAGATCGCCGGATGCACCGACGGAACCTTTTGCCGGGATCCACGGATAGACCTCCGCATCCACCAGCGCCATCAGCGCCTCGATCACGCTGAGGCGAATTCCGGAGAACCCACGTGCCAGACTGTTGATTTTGAGCACCATCATCAGGCGGACAATGTCATCATCCAGCGGTTGACCGACACCCGCCGCATGCGAAAGCACCAGCGAGCGCTGTAAATTTTCCAGATCGTGCGTGGCGATACGCGTCTGCGCCAGCAGACCAAATCCGGTGTTGATGCCGTAGGCGGTACGTCCTTCGGCAATAATGGCTTCAACGCAGGCAACGCTGTCGTTAATCGCGGCGTGGGCGCTTTCATCAAGTGAGAGCGTGACCGGTTGACGCCAGACGTTACGCAGCTGTTTGAGCGTCAGTGAGCCGGGAGTGAGGGTTAAGGCGTTCATTAATGCTTTCCTTGTGTGGCAGGGATCATCGGCAGGTTCAGGCCCTGCTCTTTGGCACATTCAATCGCAATCTCGTAACCGGCATCCGCGTGGCGCATTACGCCGGTTGCCGGGTCGTTATGCAGCACGCGAGCGATACGCGCTGCCGCTTCATCCGTACCATCACACACGATGACCATTCCCGAGTGCTGGGAGAAGCCCATTCCTACGCCACCACCGTGATGCAGCGACACCCAGGTCGCCCCGCTGGCGGTATTCAGTAAGGCATTCAACAGTGGCCAGTCGGAGACGGCATCGGAGCCGTCGCGCATGGCTTCGGTTTCACGGTTCGGGCTGGCAACAGAGCCCGAGTCGAGATGGTCGCGTCCGATAACAATCGGCGCGGAGACTTCACCGCTGCGCACCATTTCGTTAAAGGCCAGACCCAGTTTTTGTCGCCACTCCAGCCCGACCCAGCAGATCCGCGCCGGCAAGCCCTGGAAGTTAATGCGCTCGCGAGCCATATCCAGCCAGTGGTGCAGATGTTCGTCGTCGGCGACGATCTCCTTCACTTTGGCGTCGGTTTTGTAGATATCTTCCGGGTCGCCGGACAGGGCCACCCAGCGGAACGGACCAATACCGCGACAGAACAGCGGACGAATATAGGCAGGCACAAACCCCGGGAAGTCGAAGGCGTTACTCACGCCCATCTCTTTCGCCATCTGGCGAATATTGTTGCCGTAATCAAATGTCGGAATGCCCATCTGGCTAAAGGCCAGCATGGCGTTCACGTGCTCCGCCATGGAACGTTTAGCGGCGAGCACCGTGCCTTCCGGGTCACTTTCGGCGTTTTGCTGGTACGCTTCCCACGTCCAGCCCGATGGCAGGTAGCCGTGAAGGGGGTCGTGTGCGCTGGTCTGGTCGGTGACGAGATCCGGGCGTACGCCACGGGCCACCAGTTCAGGGAGAATGTCAGCCGCGTTGCCGCAGAGCGCAATCGACATCGCTTTGCCTTCTGACGTGTATTTTTTGATGCGTGCCAGCGCGTCATCCAGGTTTTCAGCCTGTTCATCGACGTAACGGGTACGCAGTCGGAAATCAATGCGGCTCTGCTGACATTCGATGTTCAGGGAGCAGGCACCGGCAAGGGTCGCGGCCAGCGGCTGTGCGCCCCCCATTCCCCCCAGACCGGCGGTCAGTACCCAGCGACCTTTCAGCGAACCGTTATAGTGCTGACGACCGGCTTCCACGAAGGTTTCGTAGGTGCCCTGCACAATCCCCTGACTGCCGATGTAGATCCAGCTTCCCGCCGTCATCTGGCCATACATCGCCAGCCCTTTGGCGTCCAGCTCGTTAAAGTGTTCCCAGGTCGCCCAGTGCGGGACAAGGTTAGAGTTGGCGATCAGCACGCGCGGTGCATTCTTGTGGGTTTTGAACACGCCGACCGGTTTGCCGGATTGCACCAGCAGGGTTTCGTCATGTTCCAGATGAGTCAGGGATTCAACAATCGCGTCATAGCACTCCCAGTTGCGCGCGGCGCGGCCTATGCCGCCATACACCACCAGCTCGTGTGGGTTCTCCGCGACCTCAGGATCGAGGTTATTCATCAACATGCGCAGCGGGGCTTCGGTGAGCCAGCTTTTGGCGGTAAGTGTGGTGCCGCGCGCGGCGCGGACATCCTGCTGGCGGAATTTACCTGACGACATTGTGTGCTCCTCATACGGGACAGATGATGTATTCAGATATACTTGTATAGACAAGCACACACAAGGTCGGATTTAACAAAAAAGATACAATTTTGTTATATTGCGTTAGCTATCACGCTTTTAAAACGTATGACCCTTACGACATGAAATGGCCCTGCAGCCGGTATCGATTTCCCGGGAACAGCAGTCTGGCATGCGACACAATATGCGAAGAAGACCAGGTACGGCGACGAATGAGCAGGCAAGGATCGTGCTCTTTGATCCGCAACAGTTCGCACTCCTGCGGCGTAGCGCGAACCGCTTCCACGATGTGTTCCCCTTCCGTCAGTGGCGCGATGAGCGAAAGATAGGCATGTGGCGTGGTCTGGGTGTAATCCTGATCCAGGTACTCGGGCACCCGACCGGCGTTCACGCAGCGATCTTCAATCTGCACCGGGATGTCGTTTTCATAATGCACCATCACGGAATGAAAGATGCGGCTTCCCTCTTTGACATTCAGCTCCACGGCCTGCTCGGCGCTGGCCTGTGTCTCTTCGAGCACCAGCACTTCACAGTGGTGCTGATGGTTTCGCGAGGCTATCTCATCGGCAATACTTCTGATCTCAAACAGTGCCGATTGCCCTTTCGGCTCCGCGACGAAGGTCCCGACCCCCTGCAGACGCACCAGAAGGCCCTCATCGGTCAGCTCGCGCAGCGCCCGGTTGATGGTCATTCGGCTAAAACCAAACTGTGCGACCAGTTCGGCCTCGGACGGAATGCGATCGTGCGGCCGCCAGACGCCGGTTGCGATTTTTTCGCTGATGGCCTGCTTCACCTTTTCGTAGAAAGGCGCGGGAGGACTGGACTGCGGCAGCGGTGAGCGTGAAAACATCCTGACTCCTTAAACGTTGTTATGCCCACCAGTGAGCAATTTGCCAGGCCAGACGGGCGGCAAGCTTTGCCCCCTGTCCGTCCCGATCGTACTGCGGGTTAAATTCTACCAGATCGGCAGCCTGCAGTTTTCCACTGCGGCAGATATGTTCAATCACCGGCAGAAGATCCAGCGCGGGTACCCCTAACGCCGCGGGCGCTGAGACGGCTGGCATTTCGCCAGCAGGCAAAACATCGAGGTCAATGGTGAGGTAAACGCGGTCGGCCTGGGCCAGAATCTTGTCCAGAGCCGATAACGCATCTCGCCTGAAATGAAGGTCTTCCACCAGCGTGACGTTTAGTCGCTCAGCTTCATCCCACAGCGCCTGCGTGTTCGCCGCCCGGCTGACGCCCAGGCAGGCATACTGAAAATCGCGCGCCTGTTCCGCACAGTAGTGTGCCAGCTGACGAAACGGCGTGCCGGAGGTCGCGTGGTCCGCCTTGCGCAGGTCAAGGTGTGCATCCAGGTTTATCACCACCACGCGCGCGTTCGGGAAAGCATCCAGAACCCCGCGGCCATGCGCCCAGGCGGTCTCGTGTCCCCCGCCAAAAACCAGCGTACGCATGCCGGACTGCTGGCAGGCCTGCACGGCATCGCTTAACGCCCGCTGAGCCGCTTCCAGATTATCGCCCTCGACATACACCGACCCCATATCTACCAGCCGGTCATGTCCATGATGACTTGCCATGTTCGCCAGCGCTTTGCGAAGCACCTCCGGGGCCTGTACGGCGCCGGGCCTGCCCTGATTGCGTTTTACCCCTTCATCACATTCAAACCCTATCAAAGCGATGCCGGACGACTGAGGGGTAAATACCGGCATCTGTCGCAGGGTCTGAAAAATACGTTTTGCATTGCTGGCCTCGGCGCTGTCGTCACGCCCCTGCCAGACGGTCTCGGCAACCGGCCGCCAGAGTCTCATACGCTCTCCCCACGGAAAATACGTTGATACAACGGATTGCGTCCCGGCTCGTAGACCATTTCGACCGGGTGATGTGCATCCCAGACGACAAAGTCAGCCACGAATCCAGCCTGCAGCTGCCCGTGCGTGGCCCCGCGACCCAGCGCCTGGGCAGCATGTCGCGTCACGCCAGCCCAGGCCTCTTCAGGCGTCAGGCCAAACTGCACGCAGGCCATATTCATCGCGAGATGAATACTCGCGAACGGGCTGGTGCCGGGGTTATAGTCGGTGGCGACAGCCATGGGAACGCCCTCTTTTCTGAGCTGTTCAACCGGCGGACGCTGGCGCTCCTGAAGAAAATAGAACGCCCCCGGCAGTAATACCGCAACCGTGCCGTTGTGCGCCATCGCCTGAACACCGTCATCGTCGAGATATTCAATATGATCGGCGGAAAGCCCCTTAAAGCGGCTGACCAGCGCCGCGCCGCCAAGATTTGAAAGCTGTTCCACGTGTCCTTTGACCGGAATCCCCAGGGCAGTGGCAGCGCGGAAAAGCCGCTCGGTTTGCGCTGGCGTGAAGCCGACATTTTCGCAAAACACATCCACGGCTTCGAATAAGCCTTTTTGCCACAGCGTGGGCATCATCTGCTCGCACACCGTGGTGAGATACGCGTTCGCGTCATGGCTGTATTCCGCCGGAACCGCATGCGCAGCCAGAAGCGTTGGGCTGATCTCTACCGGATTGTTCTGGCCCAGCTGGCGGGCGACCTGCAGCATCTTCTCTTCCGCTTCGGCGTTGAGACCATATCCCGACTTGATTTCAACCGTGGTCACCCCTTCATCGATCAGCCGCTGCAGACGCTGTTGCGCCAGCCTGAGCAGGGTCTCGGGCGAACTGCTCCGCGTCGCCGTCACGGTCGCGTTAATCCCGCCGCCCTGCGCGCTGATGGTTTGATAAGAGACGCCGTTCAGACGCTGCTCCCACTCTGCCGCACGATCGCCACCGAACACCAGGTGGGTATGGCAGTCAATCAGCCCGGGGGTGACCAGACGACCGTGCAGATCGACACAGTGACGGTGGCCGGAAGGGATGTCAGATTCGGGAATAACGGCCAGAATCGTCTGGCCGCGCACCACCAGGGCGTGCTGCGCTTTCAGGCCATAAGGCGTGCTGTCGTCCGGGATCATTGTCGCCAGTCGCGCATTGCGCCATATTACATCGTCGGGATGAAGCTGCTGCATGGGCATTCCACTTGTCATGGGTTGTATAGACATTTATTTTCATCTGCCCCCTGCTGTCAACCGCTCTGGCGGAAAATGTTATTTATTTGTGATGACTTTCCCGCCTCCCGCGGGTAAAAAATGCATCTTTTACCCTTTTTATCTTCCCGTTTCGCTCAACTTAGTATAAAAAAGCAGGCTATTTCGTCTATCCCGTTAAGACTTGCATACCCAGGAGCTTTACCTTGAACATTTCCAGGATTTCCCGTCTGGCGTTAGCGCTCGCCTTTGGCGTGACATTATCCGCATGCAGTTCTACCCCACCGGACCAGCAGCCTTCTGAGCAGGTTGCACCGGGTACGCCCTCTCGCCCGATTTTGTCCGCTGATGAAGCGAAGAACTTTGACCGTGCACACTACTTCTCGGCGATGGACCCTAACGCTGCGCCGTGGACACCGTCTTCTATTAACCTGCCGAAACAACCTGACTTCGTTGTCGGTCCGGCAGGCACGCAGGGCGTGACGCACACGACGATTCAGGCTGCGGTTGACGCGGCTATCACAAAACACAGCGCCTCTCGCCAGTACATCGCGATCCTGCCTGGGGAATATGAAGGCACCGTTTACGTTCCGGCAGCACCGGGCAGCATCACCCTTTACGGGACAGGCGAGAAAGCGGTCGACGTGAAAATTGGTCTGGCGATTGATTCTGAAATCGACAGCAACACCTGGCGTCGCCTGGTCAACCCGGCGGGTAAATACATGCCAGGCAAACCGGCGTGGTATATGTTTGACAACTGCCAGAGCAAGCGTGCAGCTACTATCGGCGTGATGTGTTCGGCGGTCGTCTGGTCGCAGAATAATGGCCTGCAGCTGCAAAACCTGACCATTCAGAATACCCTGGGCGATAGCGTGGATGCCGGTAACCACCAGGCCGTTGCACTGCGTAGCGATGGCGATAAAGTACAGATCAACAACGTGAATATTCTCGGCCGTCAGAACACCTTCTTTGTGACGAACAGCGGTGTTCAGAACACGCTGCAGAATAACCGTCTGACCCGTACGCTGGTCACTAACAGCTACGTTGAAGGCGACGTGGATCTGGTCTCCGGTCGCGGCGCGGTAGTGTTTGAGAACACCGATTTCCGCGTGGTGAATTCACGCACTCAGCAGGAAGGTTATGTGTTTGCCCCGGCCACGCAATCTAACCTGTTCTACGGCTTCCTGGCCGTTAACAGCCGCTTTAACGCGTCCGGTGACGGCGTCGCGCAGCTGGGTCGCTCGCTGGATGTGGACTCTGCCACCAACGGTCAGGTTGTTATTCGTGACAGCGTGATCAACGAAGGTTTCAACATGGCTAAGCCATGGGCCGATGCCGCTATCTCCAAACGTCCTTTCTCCGGCAATACCGGTAGCGTGGATGATAAAGGTAACGTGCAGCGCAACCTGAATGACGCTAACTTCAACCGCATGTGGGAATACAACAACCGCGGTCTGGGCAGCAAAGTGGTTGCTGAGCCTAAGCAATAAAAGAATGCGTTGATGTCTTTTGCTGTACTCGCCCGGCGCCCACCGGGCATAAAAAAACCTCGCATTTGCGAGGTTTTTTGTTTTAAGCCTTTTAGTGTGCGTTTACCACCACCCACATTGGCCCCTGGCCGACGGCGTAACGCCCTTTCTCTTCCAGCAGCCCCTGCGCACCTTTGATTTCGTACAGCGCGATGTGGTGGGATTTTTGCCCCGCCGCAATCAGGTATTTACCGCTGTGATCGATATTAAACCCGCGTGGCTGGGTTTCGGTAGGCTGGAAACCTTCAATCGCCAGCACGCTACCGTCTTCAGAAACGCTGAATACCGTAATCAGGCTGGAGGTACGGTCGCAGGCATACAGATGACGCCCATCCGGTGTGATGTGAATATCAGCCGCCCAGCGGGTGTCAGAGAAGTCAGACGGCATCATATCCAGCGTCTGCACGCACTCAATCTTGCCGTTAGGATCTTTCAGTTCCCATACGTCCACAGAACTGTTCAGCTCGTTCACCACATAGGCGTACTGCTGGTTCGGGTGGAACACCAGATGGCGCGGGCCCGCGCCCTCAACGGTGGTCACTTCTGCAGGATTCTGCGCCACCAGGTGACCGTCATCGCTCAGGGTAAACAGGCAGATACGATCCTGTTTCAGCGCAGGGACCCACAGCGTACGGTTATCCGGAGAAATATTCGCCGAGTGGCAACCTTCCAGCCCTTCAACCACCTCCACGGTTTCAACCGGTAGGCCCGCTTCCAGACGCGTTACGCTGACACAGCCCGCATTGTAAGAGCCGCTGAAGATGAAGTTGCCTTTGCGATCGGTGGAGATATGCGTTGGGCTGCCCGGTAAAGGTGCTTCCGCAGTGTAAGTCAGCGCGCCGTCGTCCGGCGAGATGCGGTAGGCCAGCACGCGAAACTCCGGGCGCACACCCACGTACAAGAAACGTTTATCCGGGCTGATAACCATCGGCTGCACCTGACCTGGCACATCAACAACCTGAACCAGCGTGAGGGTACCCTCGGTATTTAAACGCCAGACGTGGATCTGCTGGCTTTCAGGACTGGCGGTATAAACGGTTTGTTTCATGAATATTCACTCCTCACTGCGCATGAAAGTAGTTAACTTTTGACGGTGAATGCTGAATTGTCATCGGGAATTTTGAAGCCTTTGCCTCTCGGTGTACCATCCCTTCAGAACGTAAATTCAATATTAACCCGGAAAAACAAATGACCTCGCGTGTAATAGCTCTGGATTTAGACGGTACCTTACTTACTCCGCAGAAAACCCTTCTCCCCTCTTCCCTTGAAGCACTCAAACGCGCGCAGGAAGTGGGATATCAACTCCTTATCGTAACGGGTCGACATCACGTTGCCATTCATCCTTTTTATCAGGCACTGGCGTTAGATACACCTGCAATTTGTTGTAATGGCACTTATTTGTATGATTATCAGGCAAAAAAGGTTTTAGAATCCGATCCGCTGCCCGTGCCTCAGGCGCTGCAATTGATTGATCTGCTTGATGAGCATGCCATTCACGGCCTGATGTATGTGGATAACGCAATGGTGTATGAACGTCCGACAGGCCACGTGATCCGCACCAGCAACTGGGCACTGTCTCTGCCTGAAGCGCAGCGTCCGGTCTTTACCCAGGTTTCCTCCCTGCGACAGGCGGCTCAGGATGTCGATGCTATCTGGAAATTTGCGCTGACGGATGAAGATACCACCAAACTGAATGCCTTCGCGACGCACGTTGAACAAACGCTGGGTCTGGAGTGCGAGTGGTCCTGGCACGACCAGGTCGATATCGCCCGCAGAGGCAACAGCAAAGGCAAGCGTCTGACGCAGTTCGTGGAGTCTCAGGGCGGGTCAATGCAGGATGTGATTGCCTTTGGCGATAACTACAACGACATCAGCATGCTGGAGGCCGCCGGTACAGGCGTGGCAATGGGCAACGCCGACGATGCGGTAAAAGCGCGTGCTAACGTCGTGATTGGTGATAACACCACCGACAGCATCGCGCAGTATATTTATACCCACCTGCTGTAATCAGGTGGTGATGGAGACGCTCTTGATTTGCGCGTAAAGCCACAGGCCAGGCTTGATTCCTAACTCATCTCTGGCCCACGGACTGATGCGCGCCCAGAGCGTCTTGCTGCCCACTTCGAGCTTTACCTCAACCTGTCCGTTATCATCAAAACACTCCGCCACTTTCGCGCGCAGGATATTGCGAATGCTGGTCTGCAGCGGCGCTTGCAGCACCAGAGAGACATCTGAAGCCTGAATACGTATACGCAACGCAGACTGCAGCGGTTTGTCGATTTTGTTGACCCACAAATGCTGGTCGCCCAGCGCCAGTGCGGTCATCGCATAATGCGGGTGATGTTCCAGCACGCTCACCTTAAGGATGCTGCTCTGCTGCTCCTTCGGTAACCACGGGTGCATCACGCTGCTGCCCCACACCTCTTCCAGATTACCGAATGCCTTAACGCTGCCCTCTTCCAGCACCAGCACTTTATCGGCCAGATGCAGGATCTCATCCAGCGAGTGGCTGACATAGAGCATCGGGATATTGATTTCGCGCGCCAGGCGCTGAAGATAGGGCAGCAGTTCACGTTTTCGCGGAATATCCAGCGAGGCCAGCGGTTCGTCGAGCAACAGCAGTTCTGGCGCGGTGAGCAACGCGCGGCCTATCGCTACGCGCTGTTTTTCGCCACCAGAAAGCGATGAAGGGAGCCGGTCCAGCAGTGACTCAATGCCCAGCAGCGCCACCAGCTTATCAAATTGCGCGGCCATGCTTTTGGCCATGCCGTAGCGAAGATTACCGCGCACGCTGTAATGCGGAAATAATCGCGCATCCTGAAAAACATAACCAATTCGCCGCTTATCCGGTGCCAGGTAAATTTTGTTCTCAACATCGTTTAAGACGCGATCGTTGAGCACAATCCGTCCGGACTGCGGCCGCGTCAGTCCGCTGATGGCATTGATCAATGAGGTTTTCCCTGCACCTGATACGCCAAAGATGGCGGTAATGCCGCTCGCAGGCAGCGTTTCGTTAAGGGTCAGGGTATGATTTCCCAGCGTCTGGGTGAACTGAAGTTCGAGCATGACTATTTCCCCATCCGCTCGCGACTGAGTCGCGCCAGCCATTCCGAAACCAGCAGCGAGACCAGCGCCAGCACAATTGAGATAATGCACAGCCGCGCCGCGGCACCTTCTCCACCCGGCGTCTGAATCAGGGTGTACATTGCTGACGGGATCGTTCGCGTCTCACCGGGGATATTCGACACAAAGGTAATCGTGGCACCAAACTCACCCAGCGAGCGGGCGAACGCCAGTACCGTGCCGACAATAATGCCCGGCAGCGTAAGCGGGAGCGTGATGGTGAAAAAGACGCGCCAGCGCCCGGCACCCAGCGTACGGGCAGCCTGTTCCAGTTTGATATCAACCCCTTCCAGCGCCAGGCGAATGGCCCTGACCATCAGCGGGAATGACATCACCGCCGCCGCCAGTACCGCCCCTCGCCAGCTAAACGCAAACGTCAGCCCAAACCAGTCATATAACCATTCGCCAATAAAACCGCGCCGCCCCATCGACACCAGCAGCAGGTAGCCAACCACCACCGGTGGCAACACGAGGGGAAGATGAAGAACGCTATCCAGCAGGGCTTTGCCGGGAAACTTACAGCGAACCAGTAACCAGGCAAAGAAGATCCCAAAGGGCAAACTCAGCGCAACCGCCAGGGAAGAGACTTTCAGGCTCAGCAGGACAGCCTGCCATTCGGGATCGGTCAATATCATTAGTGAGTCGTAAATCCGTAACGTTTAAAGATTGCGGACGCTTCGGGTCCCTTCAGGTATTCGCTGAAGGCCGTCACGGTCGCATTTTTATGTCCATCAACAATCGCAACAGGATATTCCACTTTCTTGTGGGAGTCTTCCGGGAACGTACCAACCACTTTCACCCCTTTACTGGCGACGGCGTCCGACCCGTAGACTATCCCCAACGGCGCTTCATTACGTTCAACCAGCGCCAGAGCACCGCGCACATCTTCAGCCGGAGCCAGTGTTGGCGATAACGTCTCCCAGGCACCCAGTTTTTGCAATGCTTCTTTGGCGTAGATCCCCGCCGGTACATGCTCCGGATCGCCAACGGCCAGGCGTCCTCCGTTCAGCAACCGGGTCCAGGGGGTCTCGTTGTTGATAGTGATTTCGCCTTGCTTACTGGCTTTCGGCGCCACCACGACGAGGCTATTCCCCAGCAATGTTTCGCGGGTTGTCGCATCAATCGATTTCTTTTCAGCCGCGTAATCCATCCACTTCTGGTCTGCAGAGATGAACAGATCGGCCGGTGCTCCCTCTTCAATCTGACGTGCCAGCGTCGATGAAGAAGCAAAAGAGGAGACCACCTCGACGTTCTTCTCTTTTTTATACGCTGTCGCGATATCCTGCATCGCGTTGGTCAACGACGCCGCCGCAAAGACGGTAATTTTACCCTCGTTAGCCAGCGCGTGTCCGCTCAGCGAAAGTGTCAGCGTTGCCCCTGCGAAAAGGCGTACCCATGTACGTGCCATTTGTAGCTCCTGTGAGTATCGTTATATACACACTAATATAACGGTAACTCCGGGGAGATCCCAGCGCTAAATCGTACCGCTCAAGGGGTACAGCAAGCTGATGCTTTAAATAATATCGGCGAGTAAGGGAAATACTTGAGAGCAAAACGCCCGGGCAAGCCGGGCGTTTCGGGGGGAAATTAATGCTGCTTTTTAGCCTGGTCTCTGTGACCAATGTTCGAAAATACGTTGAACACTTCACCCAGGCCGTAGATGGCACCGAGGATAACGGCCATCACTACTGGTACCATGATCACGGCGAATACCAGACTTTTCAACAATTCCAACATGGTTTTCTCCAGATATTGTGAATGGCTTATTCTACCCTGAAAAGTGAGAAAAACATCCCCTTTTGTGCGGTGCCCTTTGCGACCTTCGCCATTTGGGTCACAATGCACTTTTTGCCAGGACAGTGTTATGCAGGCCGAAATTCTCCTCACTCTACGACTACAGCAGAAGCTTTTCGCCGATCCGCGACGTATCGCCCTGCTTAAACAAATAGAACAAACCGGTTCAATAAGCCGGGGGGCTAAGAACGCTGGCATTAGCTATAAAAGCGCCTGGGATGCCATCAACGACATGAACACCCTGAGCGAGCAAACGCTGGTTGACCGGGCCACGGGCGGCAAAGGCGGTGGAGGTGCGATCCTGACACGTTACGGCCAGCGCCTGGTTCAACTGTATGATCTGCTGGCGCAGATCCAGCAAAAAGCATTTGATGTGTTAAGTGACGACGATAATCTCCCGCTGGACAGCCTGCTGGCTGCCATTTCCCGCTTTTCGCTGCAAACCAGCGCCCGTAACCAGTGGTTTGGTACGGTGATGGCGGGCGATAACGCCCAGGTGCAGCGTCATATTGAGATCCTGCTTGCCGATGGAACAACCCGTCTGAAAGCCGCGATTACCGCACAAAGCGCAGATCGACTGGCGCTGAATGAAGGTAAAGAGGTGCTGGTGTTACTGAAAGCGCCGTGGGTGAATATCACTGCCGATGCCGAAAAAGCAAAAGCCGCTGATAACCAGCTACGCGGTGCCATCCGCCACGTTGAACGCGGTGAAGAGCAGTGTGAAGTACTGATGACCCTGCCGGACGGGCAAGAACTCTGCGCAACCCTTCCCCTCAGCGACGCCGCAGAATTAGAAGAAGGTGCTGTGGTGACCGCATATTTCAACGCCGACCGGGTGATTATCGCCACATTGTGCTGAGCACATTGACAAGCGTGTCGACAGTGAGTATCCCTGACAACTGTTGCTGCAAAAAATGGGATAAGTCATGTCATCATTGCATATTTCGCAAGGCACGTTTCGTCTTAGCGACACCCGAACGCTGACGATTTCTGATTTAACAATACGCGCCGGGGAAAGCTGGGCGTTTGTCGGTACAAACGGAAGCGGGAAATCAGCGCTGGCCCGTGCGCTGAGCGGAGAGCTCGCGCACCTTAAAGGTGAATACCAGTGTAACTTTACGCGCCTGACGCGCCTGTCATTTGAACAGCTGCAAAAGCTGGTGAGCGATGAATGGCAGCGCAATAACACCGATTTACTCAGCCCGGGCGAAGAGGATACGGGCCGCACGACGGCAGACATTATTCAGGATGAGGTCAACAATCCTGCCCGTTGTGCGTATCTGGCAGAACAGTTTGGCATCACCTCCCTGCTGAACCGGCGCTTTAAATACCTCTCGACCGGTGAGACCCGGAAAACGCTGCTGTGTCAGGCGCTGATGAGCGAGCCGGAACTGTTGATTCTGGATGAACCGTTCGACGGTCTCGACGTGCAGTCCCGCGCACAGCTGGCCACCCTGCTCGGCTCGCTTAACCAGCAGGGCTATACGCTGGTACTGGTGCTTAACCGTTTTGATGAAATTCCTGAGTTTATTCAGAACGCCGGCGTGCTCGCTGACTGCAACCTGACTGAAACCGGCGAAAAATCGGCGTTACTTAAGCAGGCGTTAATTGCCCAACTGGCGCACAGTGAAAACCTGGACGGCATCACGCTGCCGGAACCGGACGCACCTTCTGCCCGCCACGCGTTAGATCCCCACCAGCCTCGCATCGTGCTGCGTGATGGCGTGGTAGCGTATGACGATCGGCCGATCCTTAATCATCTCAGCTGGACGGTCAACCCGGGTGAACACTGGCAAATTGTTGGCCCCAACGGCGCGGGAAAATCAACGCTGCTGAGCCTGATCACCGGCGATCACCCTCAGGGCTACAGTAACGATCTCACCCTGTTTGGCCGCCGCCGCGGAAGCGGTGAAACGATCTGGGATATCAAAAAGCATATCGGCTATGTCAGCAGCAGCCTGCATCTGGATTACCGGGTCAGCACCACGGTGCGCAATGTGATCCTGTCCGGGTATTTTGATTCCATCGGCATTTATCAGGCGGTCTCGGACAAACAGCATAAGCTGGCCCAACAGTGGCTGGATATTCTGGGGATGGATAACCGGGTCGCTGACGCGCCGTTTCATAGCCTTTCGTGGGGACAGCAACGTCTGGCGCTGATCGTTCGCGCGCTGGTGAAACACCCGACCCTTCTGATCCTCGACGAACCGCTACAGGGGCTGGACCCATTAAACCGCCAGCTGATCCGCCGTTTTGTGGATGTCCTGATTAGCGAAGGCGAAACGCAGCTGCTGTTCGTTTCCCATCATGCCGAAGATGCCCCGTCCTGCATTACGCATCGCCTCGAGTTTGTGCCCGACGGTGAACGCTATCAGTACCTGCTGAGCAAAATCGATTAACTCCGGAGGGCTCTGCCCCTCCGTTTTTTCGGATAACCTGCACAAAGACTTCCCTATCCCTTTGATCTACAATGTCGCATTGCCGCCAAAAAACGGATTTTAAAAGCAGTGTAAACGATTCCACTATTTTATCCCATGTCACACTTTTCGCGTCTCTGTTATGCTATGGTTATTACATACCATAAGCCCAATGGAGCGAAATATGCGAGTTTTGGTAACAGGTGGTAGCGGTTACATTGGTAGTCATACCTGCGTGCAGCTGCTGCAAAACGGTCATGATGTCATCATCCTCGACAACCTGTGCAATAGTAAGCGCAGCGTGCTGCCTGTGATTGAACGTCTTGGCGGTAAACAACCAACCTTCGTGGAAGGCGACATCCGCAATGAAGCGTTGATGACCGAGATCCTTCACGACCATGCCATTGAGACGGTGATCCATTTCGCCGGCCTGAAAGCGGTGGGTGAATCCGTCGCGAAACCGCTGGAGTATTACGACAACAACGTCAACGGTACCCTGCGTTTGATCTCCGCCATGCGCGCAGCGAACGTCAAAAACTTTATCTTCAGCTCTTCCGCAACCGTCTACGGCGATCAGCCAAAAATCCCTTACGTTGAAAGCTTCCCGACCGGCACGCCGCAAAGCCCGTATGGCAAAAGCAAACTGATGGTGGAGCAGATCCTCACCGATCTGCAAAAAGCACAGCCTGAATGGAGCATCGCCTTGCTGCGCTACTTCAACCCGGTTGGCGCCCATCCGTCAGGCGATATGGGTGAAGATCCACAGGGCATCCCGAATAACCTGATGCCGTACATCGCCCAGGTGGCCGTTGGCCGCCGTGAGTCTCTGGCTATTTTCGGTAATGATTATCCAACCGAAGACGGTACCGGTGTGCGTGATTATATCCACGTCATGGATCTGGCCGACGGCCACGTGGCGGCAATGCAGCAGCTGGCCGATAAGCCAGGCGTGCATATTTATAACCTCGGCGCCGGGATCGGCAGCAGCGTGCTGGACGTCGTGAATGCCTTCAGTAAGGCCTGCGGTAAGCCTGTGAACTATCACTTCGCACCGCGCCGTGAAGGCGACCTCCCGGCTTACTGGGCCGATGCCTCCAAAGCCGATAAAGAGCTTAACTGGCGTGTCACCCGCACGCTTGATGAAATGGCACAGGATACCTGGCACTGGCAGTCTCGCCATCCACAAGGTTATCCGGACTAAGGATCCGTCATGACTTCGTTCAATCCCGTCGATCATCCGCATCGTCGTTTTAACCCGCTAAGCGGGCAATGGATTTTGGTTTCTCCGCATCGCGCCAAGCGTCCCTGGCAGGGGGCGCAAGAGACGCCTGCAAAACAGACGCTTCCCCAGCACGACCCGGACTGCTTCCTGTGTCCGGGCAACACGCGTGTGACGGGCGATAAAAACCCGGACTACAAAGGCACCTTCGTTTTCACCAACGATTTTGCCGCCCTGATGACCGACACGCCCGACGCGCCGGATAGCCAGGACCCGCTGATGCGCTGTGAAAGCGCACGCGGCACCAGCCGTGTTATCTGTTTCTCGCCCGACCACAGCAAAACGCTGCCGGAGCTGAGTGTTGACGCGCTGAAAGAGGTCGTCAGCACCTGGCAGACGCAAACTGCTGAACTGGGCCAGACCTACCCGTGGGTACAAGTGTTCGAAAACAAGGGCGCGGCAATGGGCTGCTCTAACCCGCACCCGCACGGTCAGATCTGGGCCAACAGTTTCCTGCCAAACGAAGCCGAGCGTGAAGACCGTCTGCAAAAAGCCTATTTCGCGGAAAATGGATCGCCGATGCTGGTGGATTACACCCGTCGTGAACTGGCCGATGGCAGCCGAACGGTGGTGGAAACCGAGCATTGGCTAGCCGTCGTACCTTACTGGGCAGCATGGCCATTTGAGACGCTGCTTCTGCCAAAAGCACAGGTTCTGCGCATCACCGATCTGAGCGACGCACAGCGCGATGACCTCGCCCTGGCACTGAAGAAACTGACCAGCCGTTATGACAACCTGTTCCAGTGCTCCTTCCCGTACTCAATGGGCTGGCATGGCGCTCCGTTTAACGGTGAAGAGAATCAACACTGGCAGTTGCATGCCCATTTCTATCCGCCGCTGCTGCGCTCTGCGACGGTACGTAAATTCATGGTGGGCTATGAAATGCTGGCAGAAACCCAGCGTGACCTGACGGCAGAACAGGCTGCAGAACGCCTGCGTGCTGTGAGTGACGTCCATTATCGCGAATCAGGAGTCTAAAAAATGAGTCTGAAAGATAAAACACAATCCCTGTTTGCTGAGAAATTTGGCTACCCTGCCACCCATGTCATTCAGGCGCCTGGCCGCGTGAACCTGATTGGTGAACATACCGACTATAACGATGGTTTCGTTCTGCCGTGCGCCATTGATTACCAGACGGTCATTAGCTGCACTAAGCGCGATGATCGCAAAGTCCGCGTTATTGCAGCGGATTACAACAATGAGACGGATGAGTTTTCCCTCGATGCACCCATCGTTACCCACGACAGCCAGCAATGGTCTAACTACGTGCGCGGCGTGGTAAAACACCTGCAGAAACGTAATAAAAACGTGGGCGGCGCTGATCTGGTCATCAGCGGAAACGTGCCTCAGGGCGCCGGGTTAAGCTCGTCCGCGTCGCTGGAAGTCGCCGTGGGTACCGTCTTCCAGCAGCTTTATCATCTGCCGCTGGACGGGGCACAAATCGCCCTGAATGGTCAGGAAGCGGAAAACCAGTTTGTGGGCTGTAACTGCGGCATCATGGACCAGCTGATCTCTGCGCTGGGTAAAAAAGAGCATGCCTTGCTTATCGACTGCCGCTCTCTGGGCACCAAAGCCGTTCCCTTGCCAAAAGGCGCAGCTGTGGTAATTATTAACAGCAACTTTAAACGCACGCTGGTGGGCAGCGAGTACAACACCCGCCGCGAGCAGTGTGAAACCGGCGCACGCTTCTTCCAGCAACCTGCGCTGCGTGACGTTTCGCTCAACGAGTTCAATAAAGTGGCGCACGAACTGGATCCGGTAGTGGCGAAACGCGTTCGTCATGTGCTGACGGAAAATGCCCGTACCGTTGAAGCAGCGTCCGCGCTGGCGAAAGGCGACCTGAAACGTATGGGTGAACTGATGGCAGAATCTCACGCCTCCATGCGCGATGATTTTGAAATCACCGTTCCGCAAATCGATACCCTGGTGGACATCGTCAAAGCCACGATTGGCGATAAAGGCGGTGTGCGCATGACCGGCGGCGGCTTCGGTGGCTGCATTGTTGCCCTGATGCCGGAAGAGCTCGTCCCTGCCGTCCAGCAGGCGGTGGAAAAACAGTACGAAGCGAAAACAGGTATTAAAGAAACTTTCTACGTGTGTAAAGCATCACAAGGAGCAGGACAGTGCTAAACGAAACGCCAACCCTTGCCCCGGATGGCCTGCCGTATCGCCTGTTAACCCTTCGCAACAGCGCAGGAATGGTGGTTACGTTAATGGACTGGGGTGCCACTTTGCTATCCGCTCGCGTACCAATGCCTGATGGCAGCGTACGTGAAACCCTGCTTGGCTGCGCGTCGCCTGAGCAGTATGTCAATCAGTCCGCCTATCTTGGCGCGTCTGTCGGCCGTTATGCTAACCGCATCGCGAAAAGCGCTTTCGAACTTGATGGCGAGCGTTACTCGTTGCTTTCCAGTCAGGGCGAAAATCAGTTACACGGTGGACCTGAAGGGTTCGATAAGCGCCGCTGGAAAATCGTTCAGCAAAACGACCGCGAAGTGCTGTTCTCACTTGACTCGCGTGACGGTGACCAGGGATTCCCCGGTAACCTCACCGCGTTCGCGCATTTCACGCTGGCTGACGATAACCGTATCGCCATTGAATATCGCGCGAAAGTTGATAAGCCGTGCCCGGTCAATCTGACCAACCACGCTTATTTCAACCTGGACGGCAACCAGTGCGACGTGCGTAATCACACGCTCCAGATCCTGGCCGATGCCTATCTGCCGGTGGATGAAATGGGGATCCCGTATCAGGGACTCAAGGCCGTCAGCGGTACCAGCTTTGATTTCCGCAGCGGAAAAACCATCGCGCAGGATTTCCTGAGCGATGACGATCAGCGCAAGGTAAAAGGCTATGACCACGCGTTCCTGCTGCAGGCGAAAGGCGATGTGACTCAGCCTGCCGCACAGGTCTGGTCTGCGGATGAAAAACTGCAGATGACGGTCTACACCACGGCCCCTGCCCTGCAATTCTATTCAGGCAACTACCTTGGCGGTACCACGGCACGCGAACATGAAGAGTACAGCGACTGGCAAGGTCTGGCGCTGGAAAGCGAGTTCCTGCCGGACAGCCCGAACCATCCAGAATGGCCACAGCCGGACTGTGTGCTGCGCCCGGGTGAAGAGTACGTTAGCGTGACAGAATATCATTTCATCCCGCATTCATAATTCCCAGCCCTCCTTGCGGAGGGCTTTTTCTCTCCGTCTTGCTGAAAATAGCGCCGATCGCAGACAAAATCATAACCCTGGATTCACAAGCATCTTACACTCAGAGACTATTTTCGCTATGGTTAGGGTTAAGCGTTGCTGCTGGCACTGTCACGGCAATATAATGAGAATTGTTATCATTCAATAAAGCTTATGAGGAGTACGATATGGCTGTAACTAAGCTGGTCCTGGTGCGTCATGGCGAAAGCCAGTGGAACAACGAAAACCGCTTTACCGGTTGGTACGACGTTGATCTGTCAGAAAAAGGCGTAAGCGAAGCAAAAGCAGCAGGTAAACTGCTGAAGGCTGAAGGCTTCAGCTTTGATTTTGCTTACACCTCTGTGCTGAAACGTGCCATCCATACACTGTGGAACGTTCTGGACGAACTGGATCAGGCCTGGCTGCCGGTTGAGAAATCCTGGAAACTGAACGAGCGTCACTACGGTGCGCTGCAGGGTCTGAACAAAGCGGAAACCGCTGAAAAATACGGTGATGAGCAGGTTAAACAGTGGCGTCGCGGCTTCGCGGTAACCCCACCAGAGCTGACCAAAGATGACGAGCGCTACCCGGGCCACGACCCGCGTTACGCGAAACTGACGGATGCTGAGCTGCCAACGACCGAGAGCCTGGCGCTGACCATCGACCGCGTTGTGCCTTACTGGAACGAAACCATTCTGCCACGCCTGAAAAGCGGCGAGCGCGTGATCATCGCAGCTCACGGTAACTCCCTGCGTGCGCTGGTGAAATACCTGGACAACATGGGTGAAGACGAGATCCTCGAACTGAACATCCCAACTGGCGTTCCGCTGGTGTATGAGTTCGACGAAAACTTCAAACCAATCAAACATTACTATCTGGGCAACGCTGATGAGATCGCTGCAAAAGCCGCGGCTGTAGCGAACCAGGGTAAAGCGAAATAATTTTCGCTGGACATAAAAAAAGCGTGGAGCAATCCACGCTTTTTTATTTGGCTCCTGAAACTCAGCCGCGACGCGCTTTTACCGCATTCGCCAGCTGACGCAGAAGGGCATCCGTATCGTCCCAGCCGATGCAGGCGTCCGTGACGCTTTTACCGTAGACCAGCGGCTCGCTGCCTTCCAGATTCTGGTTACCTTCCACCAGATGGCTTTCGATCATCACGCCAATAATCGCGTTCTCACCGCCGGCAATCTGCTGACAAACATCGGCGCCGACTTCCATCTGCTTTTTAAACTGCTTGCTGGAGTTGGCATGGCTGAAGTCGATCATCACCTGTTGTGGCAGACCCGCTTTTTCCAGCCCGACCTTCACGTCTGCCACATGTTTTGCGCTGTAGTTCGGCTCTTTACCGCCACGCAGAATAATATGACAGTCACCGTTACCGCTGGTATTTACAATGGCGGAGTGACCCCATTTGGTGACGGACAGGAAGCAGTGCGGTGCCCCGGCGGCATTGATGGCGTCAATTGCCACCTTAATGGTGCCATCGGTACCGTTTTTAAAACCAACCGGACACGAGAGACCTGACGCCAGTTCGCGGTGAACCTGAGATTCTGTAGTACGCGCACCGATTGCGCCCCAGCTCATCAGATCCGCCAGATATTGCGGCGTAATCATGTCGAGGAACTCACCGGCAGCCGGCAAACCGCTGTCGTTGATCTCCAGCAGCAGTTTGCGCGCAATACGCAGACCGTCGTTGATCTGGAAACTGTTATCCATATGCGGGTCGTTAATCAGCCCTTTCCAGCCAACGGTCGTACGCGGCTTTTCGAAGTAAACACGCATGACAATTTCCAGCTCGCCTTGCAGTTCTTCGCGAAGCTGGAGCAATCTTGCTGCGTACTCTTTGGCCGCAGCAGGATCGTGAATTGAGCAAGGGCCAATCACCACCAGAAGACGATCGTCATTACCTTTCAGGATCTTATGGATCGCTTTACGAGCATGAGACACCGTGTTTGCGGCATTTTCAGTGGCGGGGAATTTCTCAAGGAGTGCTACAGGAGGTAATAACTCATTGATCTCTTTAATACGTAAATCGTCGTTCTGATAATTCATTTTCTTTCCAGCTCTGCCATATCTTTAGTAATGAAAGCAATCCTTTCAATCTAACTTGCCGACCAGAAAGTGTAAACACGGTTTTACACTTCACGCAGATAATTCCTGGAATTCACCTAAAAATCGCCACAAAATAGCGAAAAACGAGATCTAACCTAAGCTTTTTAACTGTAACAACCACTTTTGTTTGATTAAACGCGATTCCATACTGACGTAAGTCCGTATGACGGAATCTTTCGCCTCTGAAAAAGATGCACTGTTGGAAAATGTTATCCAGCGTAACGACAAGAACAGGAGCACCAAGATGAAAATGACGAAACTGGCAACCCTCTTCCTCACAGCCTCCCTTACCCTGGCAAGCGGCAGCGTCCTTGCCGCTGAGACGGGCTCAACAGATAACAACGGTGATGCAAATGCCGCGGCGGCGGCGGGTCAGGTCGCCCCTGATGCAAAACAGAATATCGCCCCGAATAATGTCGATAACAGCCAGATCAATACCGGGAACACCAATACCGGAGGCACGATGTTGCATCCGGACAGTAGCGGCTCTGGCACCATGAATCATGACACGATGAGTACCGATGAGATGCATAAGAACACTATGTGCAAAGACGGTAAGTGTCCGAATTCGAATGACAAAGTGGGCGACGATGCCAATACCAAAACGGATGGCACAACCCAATAATCCGTGACGGATGTAAACGTAAAAGGAGAGCTCTGGCTCTCCTTTCTTTTGGAGTAAGCCATTAAAAACGCTACACTAAAAACAATAACAAAAAGGAAAGCTGATATGGCGCACACGCATTCACACACCCCATCTCCTGGCGATGACAACGCTAAACGCCTTATGCTGGCCTTCGGCGTCACGGCAACGTTTATGGTTATCGAGGTCATTGGTGGCCTGGTATCCGGCTCTCTGGCGCTTCTGGCGGATGCCGGACATATGCTTACCGATGCCGCCGCCCTGCTCTTTGCCCTGTTGGCCGTGCAGTTTGCCCGTCGTCCGCCTAACGCGCGTCATACCTTTGGCTGGCTGCGACTGACCACTCTGGCGGCGTTTGTTAACGCTATTGCTCTGGTGGTTATCACCCTTCTTATCGTCTGGGAAGCCATACAGCGCTTTCGTCACCCACAGCCGGTCGCCGGAGCGACAATGATGGTTATCGCCGTAGCAGGTCTACTGGCGAATCTTCTGGCGTTCTGGATTTTGCATCGCGGCAGCGGGGAAAAGAACCTCAACGTGCGCGCTGCGGCCCTGCATGTCATGGGCGATTTACTGGGTTCCGTCGGCGCTATTGTGGCCGCGCTGGTGATCCTTTATACCGGCTGGACGCCCGTCGACCCGATTCTTTCCGTGCTGGTATCGTGTCTGGTATTGCGCAGTGCCTGGCGGCTGCTGAAGGAGAGCGTGAATGAACTGCTTGAAGGGGCGCCGGCATCCGTGGACATTGCCGAGCTTAAACGCAACCTGCGTCGTTCCGTGCCCGAGGTGCGCAATGTGCATCATGTTCACGTCTGGCTGGTGGGTGAGAAACCGGTCATGACATTGCACGTCCAGGTGATCCCTACCCATGACCATGATGGCCTGCTTGAGCGCATCCAGCACTTTCTCGAACATCACTATGAGATTGGCCACGCCACCATCCAGATGGAGTACCAGCCCTGTAACGGCCCGGACTGCCACCTGAACGAGGCGCAGTCCGGCCATTCACATCATCACCATCATTAGTTCGAAAGCGCGCGAGAGCCTCGCTCACGCGCGCTATTAATCCACATCCGGCTCCCGTTCAGGGCAATGAAGGTCAGCAGCAGATACTCCAGCGACATCGCATAGACGCCCTGACGCGCAAAAATAACCACGCTAATGACGTTAATGACGACCCAGAGCAGCCAGTTCTCAACGTATTTACGGGTCATCAGGATCATCGCAGCAATCGACAGCACCATCATGCAGGAGTCCCAGAACGGGAAAGCATCCGGCTGGAGTGATGGCATAGCGACATTCAGCCCGAGGCCAGACATGACCGACACCGCGACACGGGTCAGGAATGCAAACACCGGGTTGATATAGACGGTCATTAAACCAATGGCAACAACGCAGGCGACAAACCAGGCGATGGCTTTCGGTAAGGGCAGCCAGCGGATTTGCAGCTCCGCCTCCTGCTGGCTGTTCTGCCGCGACCACGCGTACCAACCGTAAATGTTCGCCGCAAAGAAGAACAACTGCAAAAGCAGGCTGGCGTACAGCTGGATCTGGAAGAAGATAATCGCAAAGAGCGTAACGTTAATTAACCCGAACGCGTAGTTGCTGATCTTCTCCAGGCTTGCCAGCCAGATACACAATAACCCAGCCAGCGTACCCACGGCCTCAATCCATGACAGGTCATAGCCACCTGCACCAATCGGTATATGAACCAGAATGTTCTGTGTGCTAAAAAAATCCATCTTTTCCCCAGGGCGTATTAATTAAGTACGTAGTGTAGCCGCAAAATCCAGCATGCGGTTAAGCGGAATTAACGCACCTTCACGCAGAGCAGCATCCACATGGATTTCATGCGTTGCTCCGCCTTTCTCCAGCCCCTCAGCGATAGCTTTCAGGCCGTTCATCGCCATCCACGGGCAGTGCGCGCAGCTACGACACGTCGCCCCCTCGCCCGCCGTTGGTGCTTCAAGCAGCTCTTTCTCAGGCACGGCCTGCTGCATCTTATAGAAGATACCGCGGTCGGTTGCCACGATGAGCTGCTTGTGCGGCAGCGTCCTGGCAGCATTGATAAGCTGGCTTGTGGATCCCACGGCATCGGCCATGTCGACAATGGACTGCGGTGATTCCGGGTGAACAAGGATCGCAGCGTGCGGGTAAAGCGCCTTCATGCGCGAGAGCGCCTGCGTCTTAAATTCGTCATGAACAATACAGGCACCCTGCCAGCAAAGCACGTCAGCGCCGGTCTGCTTCTGCACGTAATGACCGAGATGGCGGTCAGGCGCCCAGATGATTTTCTCGCCCAGGCTGTCCAGATGCTCAATCAGTTCAACGGCGATGCTTGACGTCACGACCCAGTCTGCCCGCGCTTTCACTGCGGCAGAGGTATTGGCATAGACCACCACAGTACGGTCCGGATGGGCATCGCAGAAGGCCGAGAACGCATCAATCGGACAGCCGAGGTCGAGTGAACACTCCGCATGTAGCGTTGGCATCAGAATGGTTTTTTCAGGGCTGAGAATCTTTGCGGTTTCCCCCATAAAGCGAACGCCTGCGACCAGTAACGTGGAAGCAGGATGTCTGGCACCAAAGCGTGCCATCTCCAGAGAGTCAGAGATGCAGCCCCCGGTCTCTTCCGCCAGTTGCTGGATTTCCGGGTCGGTGTAGTAATGTGCAACCATCACTGCATCTCGCTCTTTGAGAAGACGTTTGATCTTCTCACGGTAAAACTGCTTCTCATCCTGACTCAGCGGGACAGGCTTTGGCGGGAAGGGATAGATTGCGGCTTCTGGATCAAACATCACGCTCATTATGGCTTCTCGTTTTACTGGCTTAACATTATTGCCTTTCTTTTGCATGACATAGCAAAACGGACGGCAAATGTGTTTTGTATACTAAACAAGATAGCGAATTTGCGAGAAAAAGTCACCGGAAATAGGTGTGCGTAGCACGCAGCGGATGGCGACTTCGCCGGAGCCGACCTGCAAGGTCAAAATATGCGGAATACAGATAGCAAAAAAGCGCCTTTAGGGCGCTTTTTTACATTGGTGGGTCGTGCAGGATTCGAACCTGCGACCAATTGATTAAAAGTCAACTGCTCTACCAACTGAGCTAACGACCCCTTGCGGGATGTACTGCAACTCTATTCAGGCTGGTGGGTCGTGCAGGATTCGAACCTGCGACCAATTGATTAAAAGTCAACTGCTCTACCAACTGAGCTAACGACCCGCTTGGGTGTTGCCTGAATTTTTACTCATACCAATAACCTGGTGGGTCGTGCAGGATGACTCGGCTTCGCCTCGCCCTACGGGCCGTTGCTGTTGCAACGTTATCCTTCACGTTTAACATCTTAGTAAGACATTAAAATTGGTGGGTCGTGCAGGATTCGAACCTGCGACCAATTGATTAAAAGTCAACTGCTCTACCAACTGAGCTAACGACCCGGAGTGGTGGGTGATGACGGGCTCGAACCGCCGACCCCCTCCGTGTAAAGGAGATGCTCTACCAACTGAGCTAATCACCCACTCTGTACTACCGGAACTGCTTTAAGTGGTGGGTCGTGCAGGATTCGAACCTGCGACCAATTGATTAAAAGTCAACTGCTCTACCAACTGAGCTAACGACCCACTTTTACGCTGTTTTCACGTTGTTTGATATCCCGTGGCAACGGCGGCATATATTACTGATTTAAGAATTCAGCGCAACAAAAATTTCGATGAAGATCACTTAACTGCTTACGAATCATGCTGCACGACCAGAAATAACGCGATTTCTGGTCATGCGATAATCATCCCATCGAATTCAGACGTTTTTGCGCCTGCTTCGCACCTTCGGTGTCAGGGAATTTAGCAACCACCTGCTGATAAACCGCTTTCGCTTTCGCAGTGTCACCTTTGTCCTGCATGATGACGCCGACTTTAAACATCGCATCAGGCGCTTTTGGCGATTTCGGGTAATTTTTCACCACTGAGGCAAAATAAAACGCCGCATCGTCCTTTTTACCCTTGTTGTAATTCAGCTGACCCAGCCAATAATTTGCATTTGGCAGATAAGTGGAATCAGGGTATTTCTTCACAAAGTTCTGAAACGCAACGATAGCGTCATCCTGACGAGATTGATCCTGTACCAGGGCAATGGCCGCGTTGTAGTCCGTATTCGCGTCACCGCTCTGAACAGGCGCTCCCGTCGAGGCCGAAGCATCTGCCGCAGGAGCAGGGGTCGACGTCGCCGCACCGCTCTGATCGCCTGCTGCTGGCTGCGCAGCTGCGCCACCGCTGCTGAGGCTATCCATCTGCAGCAAGATTTGCTTCTGACGTTCCACAACCTGGTTAAGCTGATACTGGCTTTCCTGAATCTGACCACGGAGAGAGTCAATATCGTTTTGGTTGTCGGAAAGTTGTTGCTGGAGTTGGGTTAAAAGCTGACTGTGAGCGTTAGAAATACGCTCGAGTTGAGTGACCCGGTCTTCTACCGAGCCTGAGCCGACACTACTGATTGGTGCCTGAGCAAAAGCGGCCCAGGGGGCCGCTATTCCAACCAGTAACGACAGACTCAACAGATGATGTCTGAAGTTACTGCTCATGCAATTCTCTTAGTAAACCAGTACGGCACGACGGTTTTTGGAGTAAGCCGCTTCGTCGTGACCCAGTACTGCAGGTTTTTCTTTACCGTAAGAAACGATGGAGATCTGGTCAGCAGAAACGCCTTTACCCTGCAGGTACATTTTAACGGCGTTAGCACGACGTTCACCCAGGGAGATGTTGTACTCTGGAGTACCACGTTCGTCCGCGTGACCTTCTACGGTGACTTTGTAAGACGGGTTGCTACGCAGGAAGTTAGCGTGAGCATCCAGCATCGCAGCGAAGTCAGAACGGATGTCGTATTTATCCAGATCGAAGTAAACGATGTTGTTCTGCTGCAGCTGCTGCATCTGAAGACGCGCTTGCTCTTCAGAAGACATGTTGCCATTGCCATTCGCGTCCATACCGGTACCGGCACCCATCATGCCTTCGCCGCTCTGGTCATTGCTTGCATTCTTGTTAGAAGAACACGCTGCGATTGCCATTACAGGCAGAGCGATCATCAGCCCTTTCAGCACTTTGTTCAGTTGCATTTCTATGATTCCTTTAGTAATCAATTAATTATTATTTACAGATACGGCGACCAGGCAGGTGATTTTACCTGTCCATCAGTTGCCGGAATACGCGCTTTGAAACGCCCATCTGTAGAAACCAGATTCAGCACAGATCCCATCCCCTGAGAAGAGCTGTAGATTACCATAGTGCCGTTAGGTGCCAGACTTGGCGTTTCATCCAGGAACGTTGACGACAGAACTTGAACGCCACCCGCTACCAGATCTTGTTTGGCAATGTGCTGCTGCCCACCGTTGGAGCTGACCATTACCATAAATTTACCGTCGCTGCTCACATCTGCGTTTTGGTTCTGCGAACCTTCCCAGGTAATCCGCTGTGGAGCACCGCCGTTGACGTTCACTTTATAGATTTGTGGACGACCTGCCTGGTCAGACGTAAATGCCAGGTTCTGGCTGTCCGGGAACCAGGACGGTTCGGTGTTGTTGCTGCGACCATCGGTCACCTGGCGAATTTGACCAGAGCCAATGTCCATCACGTACAGGTTCAGGCTACCGGTTTTAGAGAGCGCAAACGCCAGTTTGGTACCGTCCGGAGAGAACGAAGGCGCACCGTTGTGACGAGGGAACGACGCAACCTGGCGAACAGCACCGTTAGCCAACGTCTGGATAACCAGCGCTGAACGACCGCTTTCGAAGGTAACATAAGCCAGTTTAGAACCGTCCGGAGACCAGGCTGGAGACATCAGCGGCTGAGAAGAACGTTTCACCAGGAACTGATTGTAACCATCATAGTCAGATACGCGCAGCTCATACGGGAACTGACCGCCATTGGTCTGTACCACATAAGCAATACGGGTACGGAACGCACCTTTAATGCCGGTCAGTTTTTCAAATACCGCATCGCTGGCAGCGTGTGCCGCGTAGCGCAGGTACTGTTTAGTGACCTTGTAAGAGTTCTGTGCCAGAACGGTACCCGGTGCACCGCCGGTATCAACCAGCTGCCATGCAACGTTGTAAGAGCCGTCCGGGTTAGGTGTAACCTGACCAACAACGACAGCATCAATACCGAGTGCAGACCATGCAGCAGGCTGTACTTCCTGCGCGCTGCCCGGCTGCTGAGGCAGACGAGAACGATCTAATGGGTTGAATTTACCGCTGTTACGCAGGTCAGCCGCAACGATGCCACCGGCATCTTCAGGCGCAGCGCCAGGACCGGCCCACTGGAACGGAACAACACCGATTGGGCGTGCCGAATCCACCCCCTGGGTGATCTCGATACGTACTTCTGCGTGCAGTACTGCTGCCCACAGCATTAAAAAACCAAATGCTACACGTAATGCCTGCTTCATCATATCTCCCTTATCCGGGTAACCTTACCCACGATAATTTAGCAGAATGTTAACAAACCCAAATAGACAAAACTACTAAACCCTGTGACTAACCCTGGTCTATTTTTCCCCGTTTGCACGGGGAAAATGTAACTTAAGGTTTGAAGTCCAGCGGTGCATTTTTAAAGACTTCGTAGACTGCCTGTGACGGCGGCTTAGGCATCTTAGCCTGACGCGCTGCGGCAAGTGCTGCAGTACATAAAGCGGGATCGCCACCTTCGGACTTAATATCAAGGAGCATGCCATCCGGCGCCAGTTTTATACGCAGCGTGCACGTTTTACCGGTGTAGGAAGACGCATCATAGAATCGGCTTTCGATAGCGGATTTAATCTGCGCGGCATAACCGTTGATTTCTGCACCAGAAGCACCGTTACTCTTAGTGTTACCACTACCTGTTGGTGCTGCATTGTTTCCTTTCGCACCACCGCCCGCTTTCGGCGCATTCTTACCAGAACTCAGGTCGCCCAGGAGATCGTCAACGCCAGCGGCATCCGCGGCTTTCTCAGCGGCGGCCGCTTTTTTGGCGGCGGCTTTCTCTGCAGCAGCTTTCTTATCGGCAGCGGCTTTTTCTGCTGCAGCTTTTTTGTCAGCAGCCGCTTTCTCGGCGGCGGCTTTCTTCTCTGCTGCGGCTTTTTCAGCAGCGGCCGCTTTTTCGGCTGCAGCCTTCTCAGCAGCAGCCGCTTTTTTCGCAGCATCGGCAGCAGCTTTCTTCTCTGCTTCCTGAGCGGCTTTCTTTGCGGCTTCCGCTTCAGCTTTTTTCTGAGCATCAGCAGCAGCTTTTTTTGCCGCTTCCGCTTCAGCTTTCTTCTGAGCATCGGCTGCGGCTTTCTTCGCCGCTTCGGCTTCAGCTTTCTTCTGAGCATCGGCTGCGGCTTTCTTCGCCGCTTCCGCCGCTAATTTTGCCTGGGCATCAGCTTGTGCTTTCGCGTCCGCCGCGGCTTTGGCTGCCGCCTCTTCCGCCTGCTTCTGCTGTTCCTGAGCTTTCTTCGCGGCCTCTTCAGCTTGCTTCTGCTGTTCCGCCTGCTCTTTCGCTGCTTCCTGCGCCTGCAAACGTTCTTTCTCAAGCTGCTTCAGTCGCTCCTGCTCAGCGGCCTGCTTTTCACGCAGTTCTTCCGCTTGCTGTTGCGCCTGTTTTTCACGCTGCTCTTCAGCCCGTTTTGCACTCGCCTTCTGCTGTTGCTCGCGGTTATAGTTCTGCACTACCGCACCGGGATCCACCATGACGGCGTCAATGGAAGAGCCTCCACCGCCGCCCGATGATGCATCAATGTGCTCGTCGAACGAACTCCAGATCAGCACTGCAAAAAGAATAACGTGCAGCACTGCGGAGACGATTATCGCTCGCTTAAGCTTGTCGTTCTGTTCGGTTGCCTTTGACACTATCGGTTCCCAAAAACTACGCAGATGATCAAATAGGCTGAGTCATTAAGCCAACTGACTTAACGCCCGCGCTATGTAGCAAGTTCAGCGCTTTAATAATTTCATCGTATGGTACGTCTTTCGCGCCACCGATTAAGAAGACCGTTTTCGGATTTGACTCCAGGCGTCGCTGCGCTTCAGCAATAACCTGCTCAGGTGGCAGTTGATCCATACGATCTTTTTCTACCACTACGCTGTATTGCCCTACACCGGAAACCTCAATGATGACCGGAGGATCGTCATTGGTGCTTACCGCCTGTGATTCTGTCGCATCCGGCAGATCAACCTCCACGCTCTGGGTAATGATGGGTGCTGTCGCCATGAAGATCAGCAGCAGTACCAACAGAACGTCCAGCAGTGGAACGATATTGATTTCGGACTTGAGCTCGCGACGATTTCGTCCACGCGATCTGGCCATGGTTTACCCCTTGTTACTCTCGGTACTGGTAAACGCCTGACGGTGCAGAATCGCGGTGAACTCTTCCATAAAGTTGTCGTAGTTCAGTTCCAGTTTATTCACGCGCTGGTTCAGACGGTTGTAAGCCATAACCGCCGGGATCGCCGCAAACAGACCGATAGCGGTCGCAATCAGTGCTTCTGCAATACCCGGGGCAACCATCTGCAACGTCGCCTGCTTCACCGCCCCCAGGGCGATAAAGGCGTGCATAATCCCCCAGACCGTACCAAACAGACCGATATACGGGCTGATGGAACCAACGGTTCCCAGGAAAGGAATATGCGTTTCAAGGTTTTCCAGCTCGCGATTCATGGAGATACGCATCGCACGCGAGGCACCTTCCACAACCGCTTCAGGCGCGTGGCTGTTTGCGCGATGCAAACGAGCAAACTCTTTGAATCCGCTATAGAAAATCTGTTCGGAGCCTACGAGGTTATCACGGCGTCCCTGGCTTTCCTGATACAGACGAGAAAGCTCAATACCCGACCAGAACTTATCTTCAAACGCTTCTGCTTCACGGCCAGCCGCATTGAGGATACGCGTTCTCTGGATGATGATGGCCCAGGATGCGATTGAAAAACCAATCAAAATCAACATGATAAGTTTAACCAGAAGGCTTGCCTTCAGGAACAAATCAAGGATATTCATGTCAGTCACTGCTTAAACTCCGCGACAATAGACTTAGGAAGCGCACGAGGCTTCATTATGGTTGGATCAACACAGACGATCAGGACTTCAGCTGAGTTCAGTACCGTATTTTCTGCATTGACTATCCGCTGCGTGAAAACCATTGAGGTTCCGCGCATTGATGTAATTTCAGTTTGGACTTCGAGCATATCGTCGAGTCTGGCAGGCGCAAAATACTCAAGCGTCATCTTGCGAACCACGAAGGCAACTCGCTCAGCCAACAGCTCCTGTTGACTAAAGTGATGATGGCGCAGCATCTCTGTGCGTGCCCGTTCATAAAAAGCAACGTAGCTGGCGTGGTAAACCACACCCCCGGCATCGGTATCTTCGTAATAGACACGAACCGGCCATCGAAACAGCGTTGTATTCACTTTACATCCCGGTAATGCAACAAAAGTTAGAGCTTTTAAACTTCGCTACTATACGCGCGGGAAAGATGGTTTGGAATGGGAGAAAGTAAACGGAGAGTAAATTTTTATGGGCCAGGGTAAGCCCATATCATTAACGGACATTTCTTATTCAGAAGAAGAAGAAAATCAAGCCAGCGAGAAGCACCAGATCGGCGATAAGTGGGCAGAAAATCCCCTGCCAGTGCAGCGCTTTCGGACGAAAGCCTACGCCGTGGATCACACCTGCGCACACCGCCCACATAATGAGGAAGCCGTGCCAGATCTCAAGCTCGCTGGTCTTCGCTGCAAAGCGCGAAGGGTCCCAGAAGATACAACCTGCCAGCAGTAATGCCATCACTAAAGAAAGCGCCCTTAACGGGCGCTTATCCATTACCGCGTAAAGCGTCGCGATAATGTTCATTAGTGTTTGTCTTCACCTGCTTTAGACGCTTCGACGTGCTCAAGCGCCAGGGCAGTAATGACACCAAATGCACAGGCAAGAAGCGTCCCTAAAATCCATGCGAAATACCACATATTCAGCTCCTTACTTAGTACAGAGAATGAGTGTTGCTTTCAATATCTTCTTTCGTGATACGACCGAACATTTTCCAGTAACACCAGGCGGTGTACAGCAGGATAATCGGTACGAACACGCAAGCAACATACGTCATCAGGTTAAGCGTCAGCTGGCTGGACGTTGCATCCCACATGGTCAGGCTTGCATTCATCATCGTGCTGGACGGCATGACGAATGGGAACATCGCGATACCCGCAGTCAGAATAATGCACGCCAGCGTCAGTGAGGAAAATACAAATGCCAGGGCACCTTTTTCCAGACGTGACGTCAGTATCGTCAGCAGCGGCAGCAACACACCCAGAGCCGGAATAGCCCACAGAACAGGCATATTATTGAAGTTCACCAGCCACGCGCCAGCCTGACGTGCCACTTCTTTCGTCAGCGGGTTAGACGGTGCCGTGTGGTTAATTGCAGACGTAATGACATAACCGTCGATACCGTACATCACCCATACGCCGGCCAGTGCGAAGCACACCAGAGTAATAAGCGCAGCAACCTGCGCCGTTGCACGAGAGCGAAGATGCAGTTCACCTACGGTACGCATCTGCAGATAGGTCGCACCCTGAGTAATGATCATTGCCACACTCACCACGCCTGCCAGCAGACCAAACGGATTCAGCAGCTGGAAGAAGTTACCGGTGTAGTAAAGACGCATGTATTCATCGATGTGGAACGGTACACCCTGCAGCAGGTTACCGAACGCCACGCCAATCACCAGCGGTGGAACGAAGCTACCAATGAAGATGCCCCAGTCCCACATGTTGCGCCAGCGGGTGTCTTCAATCTTGGAACGGTAGTCGAAACCAACCGGACGGAAGAATAAAGAAGCCAGCACCAGAATCATCGCCACATAGAAACCGGAGAACGCAGCCGCGTAGACCATCGGCCAGGCAGCGAACAGCGCGCCGCCTGCGGTGATCAGCCACACCTGGTTACCGTCCCAGTGCGGGGCGATGGAGTTAATCATGATTCGACGCTCGGTGTCATTACGACCGAGGAAACGGGTGAGCATCCCCACCCCCATGTCGAAACCGTCAGTGACTGCGAAACCGATCAGCAGAATACCGACCAGCAGCCACCAGATAAAACGCAATACTTCATAATCGATCATTTGATGACTCCTGTCTTAGCGTGCCGGCTGAGTAGTCGCACCGGACTGCTCGTAGTGATAGCGACCGGTTTTCAGGCTGCTTGGGCCAAGGCGCGCGAACTTGAACATCAGGAACAGTTCAGCCACCAGGAACAGGGTGTACAGACCACAAATCAGCAGCATGGAGAAGATCAGATCGCCTGCAGTCAGAGAGGAGTTCGCTACCGCCGTTGGCAGCACCTCACCGATCGCCCATGGCTGACGGCCATATTCCGCAACAAACCAGCCGGATTCGATAGCAATCCACGGCAGTGGGATACCATACAGCGCGGTACGCAGCAGCCATTTTTTCTCACCGATGCGGTTACGAATCACGGACCAGAAGGACGCCGCAATGATCAGCAGCATGATGATGCCGCAGCCCACCATAATACGGAATGCGAAGTACAGTGGCGCCACGCGTGGAATGGAGTCTTTGGTCGCCATCTGGATCTGCGCTTCCGTCGCGTCGGAGACGTTCGGGGTATAGCGTTTCAGCAGCAGACCGTAACCCAGATCTTTCTTCACATCGTTGAACTGGTCACGCACGGCCTGGTCGGTAGAACCCGCACGCAGCTGCTCCAGCAGCGCGTAGGCTTTCATACCGTTACGGATACGGCCTTCATGCTGCACCATCAACTCTTTCAGACCCGTCACCTGCTTGTCGACGGAGCGGGTAGCAATGATGCCGAGCGCGTAAGGAATTTGAATGGCGAAGCGGTTTTCCTGTGCATCCTGGTCGGGAACACCGAACAGAGTAAAGGCAGCAGGCGCGGGTTGGGTTTCCCATTCGGCTTCGATAGCGGCCAGCTTGGTTTTCTGCACGTCACCCATTTCGTAACCGGATTCATCACCCAGCACGATAACAGAAAGGATTGCAGCCATACCGAAGCTTGCAGCGATAGCAAAGGAGCGCTTAGCAAACGCGAAGTCACGACCACGCAGCATGTAGTAAGAGCTGATGCCCAGTACAAACATCGCGCCGCACACATAGCCAGACGCCACGGTGTGAACGAATTTAACCTGTGCGACCGGGTTCAGCACCAGCTCGGCAAAGCTGACCATCTCCATACGCATGGTTTCGAAGTTGAAATCAGACGCGATAGGGTTCTGCATCCAGCCGTTCGCGACCAGGATCCACAGTGCGGACAGGTTCGAACCGAGTGCCACCAGCCAGGTCACCGCCATATGCTGGACTTTGCCCAGACGGTCCCAACCGAAGAAGAACAGACCTACAAAGGTGGATTCGAGGAAGAAGGCCATCAGACCTTCAATGGCCAGCGGCGCACCGAAGATATCCCCAACGTAGTGAGAATAGTAAGACCAGTTAGTCCCGAACTGGAACTCCATGGTCAAACCGGTAGCCACGCCCAGTGCAAAGTTGATACCAAACAACTTGCCCCAGAACTTGGTCATATCTTTATAAATCTGTTTGCCGGAGAGGACGTAGACCGTTTCCATGATGGCCAGCAGGAACGCCATACCGAGCGTTAGTGGCACAAACAGGAAGTGGTACATCGCGGTCAAGGCAAACTGTAAGCGCGACAGTTCGACTATATCTAACATCATGACTCCTTGCTCATCGCATGAAGACTCCGAGAGTGAACCCCGTTAGAAAAGGATTCACACACATGCCCCAATACAAATTATTCGCATCCATGTCGTCGCGCTTAGCCTGAGAAAGGATAAAAGCAATGACGATAGGTTACAAATACGTTAATAAAAAACTCAAATTGATCCCGCAAATATAATACGCTGCAAAACCCTTACAATAAACAGGTTTTTATTGAATCACATTTACGTTTTTCGACGGCGATCAATTTATAGCAAAATTACCACTTTTCAGCCATTTTGATCGGGGACAATTTACCGCCTTTCGACACCTTTTTCCAAGGATTAAACTTTGATTTAAATCAAAAAGCACCGTTTCTGTTAACCATGTTTAAATGTAGTGTGAATGGTAAAAACCTTGTTAATGCTATGTGTACGACGAGATATTTGGAGTTATCAAAAGCAAGAAAGAATATAAACAGACGTGATTTATTTTAACGCTGAAGAACAACGCATCTTTACATTCGCGTTAACGTATAAAGGTAGTCGTCAGCGCGTTTTTTTTCCATTGTGCGACGACAGCCGCAGATAATTACATTTATTTTACCTGCGACACGCTTAAAATTAACACCTCAATGTGACTATTCAATAAAAAAGGCTGCCCTGCGCGCAGCCTTTTGTTCACTTCAGACGCTACCTTTCCGTTTTCAGGCTAAAAGTCCGCGATTGCCCAGGCCTGAACAGGCCCGTAATGCCCTTTTCTTCTCCCCTGCCTGCCAGTACCTGTTCATTTAAATCCGTCTCGCAACAGCCTTTAAGCGCCTGATTCCACGATAAAGAGGCATCACAGGACACAGATTCCGACGGATTGAACAGACGAAGGATAAGCGCGTCCCGATCCTCCGCCTTTTTTATCGCGCTCATAACACAGCCTGTCGGCGAAAGGGTCAGCAGGCTGTATCTGTCCGGCGTGCTGAACGGCGCACGGTTAAGCTTCATGGCATCCCAGGGGATTTTGTTATAACACTGGACGGGGGTAAGCCACGCTTTTGCCTGCTGAGCAACGCCGGCGTTCTCGGGAGAGCCGCTAAAACTCAGAAGGCTAAAACGGCAATCGAGCCGACCCCGAAGCTGCGAGTCCGGAACGGCCATTTTTATGCCGGACGGCCGGCCCGGGCGTAACAGCAAATCTTCCTTTCCGAGCACGCCCACACCGCGTAGAAGGGTCAGAGCAAACGCTTTTTCCGCCTCCCCCACCACTTCAAATTCGCGTAACCCTTCTGTGAACAGGGCGAGCCCGTTTCGTTCCTGCTGCAGCACGGCGTAGTTAAGTAAATTCCAGACGGGAACCGGTGCTTCTTTCCAGCCCTCTTCTTGCCAGTTAGCCATCGCGTCATCGCGAACCGGGCGCGTTATAGAGCCAAACTGCGTATCTGACAGTACCTGCTCCGTCATAAACGGCGTCGGGATAAGTACGCGGACCCGGTGATCGTCAGCCTGATTATCCAGACGCGCCACAACATCTACACGCCTGCTGTTATGGCTGAGAGTAACCTCAAATTCCACCGCAAGAGCGCCATTGCGCAGGCGGGCTGACCGCTCGGCCAGGTTTGCCGGAACGGCGATGCGATGCTGGATCACCGCCCTGCTCTGCCAGGCTTCCTGTGTCACCTCAACATGATGCTGCCCGTGCGCTGAAGTGAGCCGCCACTCTTCCCGAGAAGGCGAGTAGTCGTACTCATCGCCATCATCCGACCCCTCTTCAATTTCCAGTACGCGGTCATAAATAAGTCCGGATTCTTTATCATGCAGGCGCAGCGTGCCATCGTCATTTATATCAATTTGCCAGAAGGCGTTTTCCAGCAGAGCATCCGTTTTTGCCCTCGTGGGCAGCCTCTTTTCAGGAGCCTGGGGCTCGATGTAAAGCGTGCGGTATCCCATCGCGGGCAGGATCTGACAGATTTGGATATCAAACTCCATAAACGGATCGTAATTACCATAGTGCACGATTTGCCGGTCAATCAGCCCCGGGTCTATTTCCCGGGCGCGGCGAATAAAACAGGGGATCTCATTGCCTTTATCATCCCGCAACCGGAACTGGCTCGCGCGCAGACGAAGGGTGGTGTTAATCACCTCTTCACGGGGCCAGGGCATCAGATTGAACATCACCAGCTTGTCGGCCTCGCTTTGCGGCATATTGTCGACAATCTTGCGCATCGAGAAACGCGTGAGGTTATCGGCCATATCTTCAGCGAGCGCAAACCGGGCCATAATCTCACGATGCACTTTATCGCTGCAGCAGCAGCCAATACTGTCGTGAGCATGATTCTTGAGGATCTCTTTCCACATTTTCTCCAGCAAACCGTGGTGATACTCGAAGCCCAGCATCCAGGCGAGCGCCGCCAGCGGTTCGAGGATATTCACGATTTTGTTTTCAATGCGGGCGTGGGCAATTTTGATGTCCATCCGTGTGGAGCCGATTGTCCGGTGTACACGCATGTATTTGCCGTCGATAAACTCCCCTTTCAGCGTCGCCAGTTCGTCACGGTGCGCTTCAGTATGTTCAAAGACCTCCTCGAACCGGCTCATCACAAATTTCCGCTGCGGGTACATCTTTCGAAGGGTATCCATCACCGCGAAAATGTTCTGCTGGAGGGGCATCTGGTCGTGACCGTTAGGCAGCAGAATCTCTTTCGTCACGGAAGCGTTCTCCAGCAATGTAAGCCAGGTATCGAGCCGTTTACGCAGCCCCGCTTCATCCTCCGGTAAGTACTTACCAATCGCGTAGCCCAGCGGTAGTACCTGCGCCGTAACTTCGCTGCCGTCTGCGCTCTGCCATAAAAATTCTGTTTTATCGGTGCCGTGACGCTCAGAACATCCGCGCCAGAACAGCGTGCGGGTGATACCAAAGCCGTTATAGATATGCGGAAGTTGCCCGGACATGCCAAACGAATCCGGCAGATACCCTATTTTCATCGGCTCACCGAATTCCATGCAGTCGCGCATCCCGTACATCAGATTGCGAACGATCGATTCGCCACTGACAATCGTGGTGTCGGTCTGGGTATACCACGGCCCGATAATCAGCTTTCCGCGCTCAACCAGCGCTTTTACCCGGGGCCGGTTGTCCGGTACGACGGCGAAGTAATCCTCCAGTACCGCGGTCTGTCCATCAAGAACGTAGTATTTATACTCTTCGTCCTGCTCCAGACGGGTCAGGATCTCCTCCATGTTATTGACCAAAAGGATCCGCGACGCTTCGGTGGTGAAATACCACTCACGGTCCCAGTGCATATGTGGCGTGATATGAACGCGAGATACAGCTTTCATCTTCGTTTCCTGTAAATGAATTTATGGCGTGACGTCTTCCGTCAGGTATTTGCCTTTTTTTACGCCCTGACGTCGCCAGAACAGTAAGATGAGCGTAGAGAGCATCGTTCCCCCCAGCGCAGCGCCAAACCAGCCTGCCGCCGCGATCGCGCCACCCATCCCCGCGTCATGCAGTAAAAAGAGAGAGAAGATGCCCGCCCCCGGCGTAGACAACCCGATGCCCATTGCACCGATAATCGCCCCTGTTGCCATCGAGCCAACAACAAACGAGCCAATCACCCGCAGCGGATCTTCAATGGCCATCGGAATTGCCCCTTCGGTGATGCCCGCAAGGCCCAGCAGCCACGTCGACTTGCCGGTTTCGATTTCAAACGGTTTAAAGAGATGCGGTGCCAGCATGGTTGAAGCCGTGACGGTAAAAGCCGAGACCATTTTGACGGAAGCAAAAATGGCATACGGCCCGTAAACGCCGTTGGCCATCGCCCCCAGACAGAACGCATAGGCCGCTTTGTTGACCGGTCCCCCTAAATCGAACGAGCACATAAAACCGAGCAGAGTGCCCAGTAGCAGCGCATTGGCACCGGAGAGCCCGTTAAGCCATGCCGTGAGGGAGGTGTTGATCCACGCGACCGGCTCGCCGATCACGAACAGCATCAGGCTGCCCGCGCCCAGCACGCCAATCACCGGGTAGAGGTAATAGGTTAAAAAGCCGTTATAATGCTGACTCAGACGGATATGGTTTTTCACCCAGCGCATCAGATAGCCGGCAATCAGGCCACCTGCAATCGCCCCTAAAAAACCTGAACCGATCATATTGGCGGCAAGACCGGCCGCAAAACCCGGCGCCAGAGCAGGTTTATCTGCCAGCGAGTAGGCGGTATACGCGGCCAGTACCGGCACCATTAACGTGCCTAACATCCCCCCGCCGAGTTTGCGATACATCCACAGCCATGAGTTCTCTTGCTCAAACAGATGCTGTAATCCCAACATCTGTGCCAGCAATACCGCAACGGCCAGCACCGTGCCTCCCGCCACAATCAGCGGCACGGCAAAGGAAATACCGCTGAGCAGGGCCTGCTTAAGCTCCGTTTTAAGGCTCTTGCTCACATCATTGCCGGTGTGCACCTGGCGATCCGTTCCCGCGGGGGGTAAGGCCAACGCACGCTTAATAAGCGCTTCGGCATGGCGAAGCGGTTCCGCGACCGGCACGGACAGCGTCGGGATGCCCTGAAAACGCTCGCTCTCTTTGAGAGCCACTTCTGCGGCAATGATACAAGCCTGCGCAGTGCGTAACTGCTGCGCGGTCAACCGCCCTTCGATACCGTTCGCCCCCTGCTTTTCCACCACCACGTTTACGCCAAGCTTACGCCCCGCTTTTTCCAGATACTCAGCTGCCATATAGGTATGCGCAATGCCGGCGGGGCATGCAGTTACACAAACGATGGTTGGCGCATCCACGAACGCGACAACGTCATCTTCCTGTGGCACATCGTCCAGCGCGGCGAGTAGCGCTGCTGCCGTGGTAGCCGCCATGACGCGCGCCCGAAGAGTTTCATCCGCCAGACGAGAAGTAAGTTCCGTCAGCACCTGGATATGGGTTGAGCCAGCTTCAGCCGGCGGAATGGCAAGCAGGAAAATCAGCTCGACATTTTCCGGGCCATCCACGCCTTCCCAGCTCAGCGGTTCACACAGGGTGGCTACGGCAAAAGCCGCCTCTTTCACCACCGCTGATTTACCATGCGGGACTGCCAGCCCTTCGCCGAGCGCGGTAGGGCCTAGCGATTCCCGATGAAAGACTTCGGTTAAAAACGCATTGCCGTCGGTAATTTTGCCGAGCGTCACCAGCCGCATCGTGAGCTGGCGTATTGCTTCATCACGACTGGTGTACTGCGCCTGCACGCAGACAGCGTCGGGATGGGTCAGGGTCGTCAGGTTCATCAGGATCCTCACACTCAAGGGTAATTGTTCAGGATCGATTGTGACAGACGAACTGATACCTTTATGTGATCATTTTCACTAACACCGATAATTTGTATTTAACTTGTATTATTTACAAATTCTGTACTGGAGGCATAATTCCGTGAAAAGGTATTAGAAGGCAGACGACATGGGCAATAAACCGATGTACCGGCAGATAGCGGATGCGCTTCGCGAGAAAATTACCGCCAGTGAGTTAAAACCCGGTGATGCGTTACCGACGGAATCCAGCCTGCAGGAGACATTTAGCGTCAGTCGCGTCACGGTGAGGCAGGCACTGAAGCTCCTCACTGAAGAGCAGATTATCGAGAGCATTCAGGGCAGCGGCTCCTATGTGAGAGAGGAGCGCGTCAATTACGACATTTATCAGCTTACCGGCTTTTATGAAAAACTGGCGGACCGAAACGTCGATACCCACAGCGATGTAAAAACATTCGAAGTGATCAAAGCGGATGTGAAACTGGCTGAGACGCTTAACATTCGCCCGGATGACAAAGTGTGGCATGTCAAACGGGTGCGCTTTATTAAGCAAAAACCGGTGAATCTGGAAGAGACGTGGATGCCGCTGGCGATGTTCGCCGACCTCACCTGGGAGGTGATGGAAAATTCCAAATATCACTACATCGAACAGATCAAGAAGATGGTTATCGATCGCAGTGAACAGGAACTGGTTCCGATCATGCCCTCACAGGAGGCGATCGACGCGCTGGCGCTGGATCCGGCAAAACCGATACTGGAAAAGGTGTCACGCGGCTTTCTGAAGGATGGGCGGGTGTTTGAATACAGCCGTAACGTGTTTAACAGCGACGATTACAAATTCACGCTGGTCGCGAAACGCAGGCATTAAAAAAGGCCGCTTTACAGCGGCCAACCATGTCGAAACGGACACTTATTACTTCAACGCTCCCTTTTACAGGGAGCAGAGAGGATTTACTTAATGATGGATTTCAGTGCTTCGCCGATATCCGCCAGGCTGCGAACGGTTTTCACGCCTGCGGCTTCCAGCGCGGCGAATTTCTCATCAGCCGTACCTTTACCGCCTGCGATAATCGCGCCTGCGTGACCCATACGCTTACCTTTCGGCGCTGTCACACCTGCGATATAACCGACAACCGGCTTGGTCACATGTTCTTTGATATACGCAGCCGCTTCTTCTTCTGCGCTACCGCCGATTTCACCGATCATCACGATCGCTTCGGTCTGCGGATCTTCCTGGAACATTTTCAGGATATCAATGAAGTTAGAACCTGGGATGGGGTCACCACCGATGCCCACACAGGTGGACTGGCCGAAACCGTAGTCGGTAGTCTGCTTAACCGCTTCATAGGTCAGCGTACCGGAACGGGAGACGATACCCACTTTACCCGGTTTGTGAATGTGACCCGGCATGATGCCGATTTTGCATTCGCCTGGGGTGATAACGCCCGGGCAGTTCGGGCCGATCATGCGCACGCCAGCTTCATCCAGCTTCACTTTCACGGTCAGCATATCCAGCGTCGGGATACCTTCGGTGATGGTGATGATGAGCTTGATGCCCGCGTCAATCGCTTCCAGAATCGAGTCTTTGCAGAACGGAGCCGGAACGTAAATAACGGTCGCGGTCGCGCCCGTCGCTTCAACTGCTTCGCGCACGGTGTTGAATACCGGCAGGCCCAGGTGCGTGGTGCCGCCTTTACCTGGCGTTACGCCACCAACCATCTGCGTGCCGTAGGCAATCGCCTGTTCGGAGTGGAAAGTCCCCTGGCTACCGGTGAAGCCCTGGCAGATAACCTTGGTATCTTTATTAATTAAAACTGACATTATTTCCCCTCCACTGCGGCAACAACCTGCTGAGCTGCATCCGTCAGACTTTTCGCTGCAATAATATTCAGGCCGCTGTCAGCCAGTTTTTTCGCGCCGAGTTCAGCGTTGTTACCTTCCAGACGCACCACAACCGGGACGTTAACACCCACTTCTTCTACCGCACCGATGATACCGTCTGCAATCAGGTCGCAACGCACGATACCGCCGAAGATGTTAACCAGCACGGCTTTGACGTTGTCGTCAGAGAGGATGATTTTGAACGCTTCGGTTACACGCTCTTTGGTTGCGCCACCGCCCACGTCGAGGAAGTTTGCAGGCTCACCGCCGTGCAGCTTAACGATGTCCATGGTGCCCATCGCCAGGCCTGCGCCGTTAACCATGCAGCCGATGTTGCCATCCAGCGCCACGTAGTTCAGTTCCCACTGTGCAGCCTGCGCTTCACGCGGGTCTTCCTGAGACTGGTCGCGCATTTCACGCAGATCCGGCTGGCGGAACAGTGCGTTGCCGTCAGCGCCCAGTTTGCCGTCGAGGCAGATCAGGTCGCCCTGAGTGGTGATGACCAGCGGGTTGATCTCGATCAGCGCCAGGTCGCGCTCCAGGAAGATGGTGGCCAGACCCATGAAGATCTTGGTGAACTGCTGAACCAGCTTGCCTTCCAGACCCAGTTTGAACGCCAGCTCACGGCCCTGGTAAGGCATTGGGCCTGCCAGCGGATCGATCGCCACTTTGTGGATGAGGTGTGGCGTCTCTTCTGCCACTTTCTCGATTTCCACGCCGCCTTCGGTAGACGCCATGAACACCACACGACGGGAGCTACGGTCAACAACCGCGCCCAGGTACAGTTCTTTCGCGATGTCAGTTGCAGCTTCAACCAGGATCTGGTTGACAGGCTGACCGTTCGCATCTGTCTGGTACGTTACCAGACGCTTGCCGAGCCAATGTTCAGCAAACGCACGAATCTCTTCTTTACTCTTAACAACCTTCACACCGCCCGCTTTACCACGGCCACCAGCGTGAACCTGACACTTAACTACCCAAGGGCCGGAACCGATTTTAGATGCGGCTTCTTCTGCTTCACGCGGGGTAGTACAGGCATAACCCACCGGAGCCGGTAAGCCATACCGGGCAAACAGCTGTTTGGCCTGATATTCATGTAAGTTCATGTGTTCTATCCATCCTTCAGGTAATCGTTAGGTAGTGCTTTTGTAGGCCCGGCAGACAACGCGCCGCCGGGCAAGACTGCTAAAACTAGACGTCCAGCAGCAGACGCGTTGGATCTTCCAGCAGCTCTTTAATGGCAACCAGGAAGCCCACGGACTCGCGGCCGTCGATCAGACGGTGATCGTAAGAGAGTGCCAGATACATCATTGGCAGGATCTCCACTTTGCCGTCTACCGCCATTGGACGATCTTTAATGGCATGCATACCCAGGATCGCGCTCTGCGGCGGGTTGATGATCGGGGTAGACATCAGTGAACCGAAAACGCCGCCGTTGGTAATGGTGAAGTTACCGCCGGTCAGATCGTCTACGGTCAGCTTGCCGTCGCGACCTTTTACAGCCAGCTCTTTAATCTTTTTCTCGATGTCAGCCATACCCAGAGTATCGACATCACGCAGAACCGGGGTAACCAGACCACGTGGCGTAGAGACTGCCATGCTGACGTCGAAGTAGTTGTGATAAACCACGTCATCGCCATCGATAGAGGCGTTAACTTCCGGGTAGCGTTTCAGCGCTTCAACAACCGCTTTCACGTAGAAGGACATAAAGCCCAGACGGATACCGTGACGTTTTTCAAACGCGTCACCGTACTGCTTACGCAGGTCCATGATTGGCTTCATATTCACTTCGTTGAAGGTGGTCAGCATCGCGGTGGAGTTTTTCGCTTCCAGCAGACGCTCAGCCACACGCTTACGCAGGCGAGTCATCGGCACGCGTTTTTCGCTACGGGCACCCAGCGCAGGCTGTGCTGCCGGCGCCGCTGCCGCTGCTGGCGCTTTAGCTTCTGCCTGAGCAGGGGCTTTCGCCAGGTGCTTCTCGATATCTTCACGGGTCAGACGACCACCGACACCGGTGCCTTTAATGGCAGCCGCATCCAGGTTGTGCTCGGCCAGCAGGCGACGGATCGCCGGGCTGAGCGCGTCGTTAGTTTGCTCTTCCAGAGAGGCCTGCTGACGCTGGGCTGGGGTAGACGCTTTTTCGTCAGACTTCGCGCTGGACTCTTTGCCCGCGCTGTTGCCTTCACGCAGGCGACCCAGGATCTGACGGGAGGTTACGGTTGTCCCTTCGTCTTCCAGGACTGCATCCAGAATGCCATCCGCTGAAGCCGGTACTTCCAGTACCACTTTGTCAGTTTCGATTTCTACCAGCACTTCATCGCGCTTAACGCTATCGCCCGGTTTTTTGTGCCAGGTGGCGACGGTCGCATCTGCTACGGACTCAGGCAGGTCGGGAACAAGAATATCTACGCTACTCATTATGTATCCTTTAATTAATCGACGTTCAGCGCGTCATTGACCAGATCTTGTTGCTGCTTCTGGTGAACGGACATATACCCTACCGCCGGAGAGGCGGAGGCCGGGCGACCTGCATAACGCAGGGCAGACCCAAATGGAATGACTTCACGGAAATGATGCTGACTGCAGTACCAGGCGCCCTGGTTGAGCGGCTCTTCCTGGCACCAGACAAAATCATGCACGTGAGCATACGGTTTCAACGCTTCCTGCACCGCCTGGTGCGGGAATGGATAAAGCTGTTCGATACGCACGATGGCGACATCTTTCTGGTCGTTCTTACGGCGCTGTTCCAGCAGGTCGTAATAAACCTTACCAGAACACATCACAACACGCTTAACGGCCTGCGGATCCAGTTCGTCAACCTCACCGATGGCAGGCAGGAAGGTGCCGTTCGCCAGTTCGTCCAGGCTGGACACCGCCAGCGGGTGGCGCAGCAGGGATTTTGGCGACATGACCACCAGCGGACGGCGCATACCGCGCAGCGCCTGACGACGCAGCATGTGGTAGACCTGAGCCGGAGTGGACGGCACGCAGACCTGCATGTTCTGCTCAGCGCAGAGCTGCAGATAACGTTCCAGACGGGCGGAGGAGTGCTCCGGACCCTGACCTTCGTAACCGTGTGGCAGCAGCATCACCAGGCCACACATACGGCCCCATTTCTGCTCGCCGGACGAGATGAACTGGTCGATAACGACCTGGGCACCGTTGGCGAAGTCACCGAACTGCGCTTCCCAGATAGTCAGGGTGCGCGGTTCCGCAGTGGCGTAGCCGTATTCGAATGCCAGTACCGCTTCTTCAGACAGGACGGAGTCCCATACCTTGAACTGACCCTGACCGTTATGGACATGCTGCAGCGGAGTATAGGTTGAACCGTTAGTCTGGTTGTGAACAACCGCGTGACGGTGGAAGAAGGTGCCACGGCCCGCATCTTCACCGGACAGACGAACAGGAATGCCTTCATCAACCAGCGTTGCGTAAGCCAGTGTTTCCGCCCCGCCCCAGTCGAACAGCTTCTCGCCCGCCGCCATTGATTGACGGTCAGCATAAATTTTCGCTACGCGAGACTGCATCTCGATAGCGTCTGGTACGGTGCTGATGCGTTTAGCCAGCTCCTGCAGGCGCTTCATCTCTACCTTGTTCGGGTAGCTCTCATCCCACTCGTGGTTGAGGTACGGCGACCAGGTAAAGGAGTGCATGTTCATCGGGCGCAGCTCTTTCACTACGCATTCACCCGCATCCAGCGCGTCACGGTAGAGGTTGACCATTTCGGTCGCATCTTCCAGCGTCGTCACGTTGTCGCCTTCCAGCTTGTCAGCATAGATTTTGCGTGGCGTCGGGTGTTTTTTGATTTTCTGATACATCAGCGGCTGCGTTGCACTTGGCTCGTCAGCTTCGTTGTGGCCATGACGGCGGTAGCAGAACAGGTCGATGAACACATCGCGTTTGAAGGTGTTACGGTAGTCCAGCGCCAGACGGGTAACGAACGCCACGGCTTCCGGGTCATCCGCGTTAACGTGGAAGATCGGTGCCTGAACCATCTTACCGATGTCGGTGCAGTACGGGGTAGAACGCGCATCCAGTGGGTTAGAAGTCGTGAAGCCCACCTGGTTGTTGATAACAATGCGAACGGTACCGCCCACTTCGTAACCACGCGCCTTGGACATGTTCAGCGTTTCCTGAACCACGCCCTGCCCTGTGACCGCCGCGTCACCGTGAATGGTGATTGGCAGGACTTTGTTGCTGCTCGGCTCGTCCAGACGATCCAGACGCGCGCGTACAGAACCGATAACCACCGGGCTCACAATTTCCAGGTGTGACGGGTTAAACGCCAGCGCCAGGTGAACCAGACCGCCTTCGGTTTCGATATCAGACGAGAAGCCCATGTGGTACTTCACGTCACCGGTGCCGAGGTGTTCTTTATGTTTGCCCGCGAATTCGTCGAACAGGTCCTGCGGTTTTTTACCCAGCACGTTGACCAGTACGTTCAGACGACCGCGGTGCGCCATACCCAGCACCACTTCACGGGTACCGCTTTTGCCTGCGTGACGAATCAGCTCTTTCAGCATAGGTACCAGCGCGTCGCCGCCTTCCAGCGAGAAGCGTTTCGCACCCGGGAATTTCGCGCCCAGATAGCGCTCAAGGCCTTCTGCTGCGGTCAGTTCGCTGAGGAAGCGTTTTTTCTCTTCAGCAGAGAAATTCGCGTGGCCCGCCACAGATTCGATGCGCTGCTGGATCCAGCGTTTCTCTTCTGTAGAGGTGATATGCATATATTCCGCGCCGATGGAGCCGCAGTAGGTTTGCTTGAGCGCGTCAATCAGCTCGCCCAACTTCATCGTGTCTTTGCCGATGGCAAAGGAACCTACGTTAAAGCTTTCCTGGAAATCGGCCTCGGTCAGATCGTGATACGCCGGATCGAGATCCGCCACACGATCTTGTTTCCACAGTCCCAGCGGATCGAGATTCGCATGCTGGTGACCACGGAAGCGATAAGCGTTGATAAGCTGCAGGACTTTAACCTGCTTCGCATTGGTGTCAGGGTCGGAAATCGCAGAAGAGTAACGTGAGGCATCCTTCGCCAGACGACGGAAATAATCACGTGTTTTGGAATGGAATTGATCCGGTTTGACTCCAGTGCCAGGTAACTGCTGGAACATGGAACGCCAGTTTGCGTCCACTGAGTCAGGATCGGTTAAGAAGTCTTCATAGAGCTGTTCTATCCAGCTCTGGTTTGAACCAGAGAGGTAAGAAGAGTCCAGCCAGGCTTTCATTGCGCCGTTCTGCATCGTGATCCCTTAAGCATTTTTATGCTTACTTTCGCCGTAGAAACTACCACGTACAACACGTACGTGCCGGGGTTCACCTGCGAGCTCTTATGTTGTCTTGGGCTCGCGAAGGAACCTTTAAAAACTGTCTGCACCTCGGGGCAGTTTTTAGAGGTTTCCTACATTTTATCCCCTCTCCTGTCAGGAGAGGGTCAGGGTGAGGGGAACAACGCTCCCCTCCTGTTACTTATGCACTGCGCTGCAGCAGCATCGACTTAATATGGCCGATGGCGCGCGTCGGGTTCAGCCCCTTAGGACATACACTGACGCAGTTCATGATGCTATGGCAGCGGAATACGCTGAAAGCATCACTCAGTCCTTCCAGACGACTGTCGGTTTCGGTGTCGCGGCTATCGATCAGGAAGCGATAGGCAGCCAGCAGACCGGCCGGGCCGATAAACTTGTCCGGGTTCCACCAGAACGACGGGCAAGAGGTCGAGCAACATGCACAGAGAATACACTCGTACAAACCGTCGAGTTTTTCACGCTGCTCAGGAGACTGTAAGTGCTCACGAGCCGGTGGATTTTGCCCATTATTCAATAAGTAAGGCTTAATCTTCTCATATTGTGCATAGAATTGCCCCATGTCTACCACCAAATCACGAACGACTGGCAGACCTGGCAAAGGACGGATAACAATTTTCTGGCCCGCGCGCTGCAACGCTGAAATTGGCGTGATGCAGGCCAGACCATTTTTACCGTTCATGTTCACACCGTCAGAGCCACAAACGCCTTCACGGCATGAGCGACGGAACGACAGTGTCGGATCCTTTTCTTTCAGCTGGATTAAGGCATCCAGCAGCATCATGTCACGGCCTTCTTCCGCTTCCAGGGTGTAATCCTGCATACGCGGAGCATCATCTACATCCGGGTTATAACGATAAACTGAGAATTCGAGTTTCATTATCCTGTCTCCGCATTAGTAAGTACGAATCTTCGGCGGGAACGCCGGACGCAGTTTCGGTTCCATATTGACGCTACGACGCGTCATGGATTCCGACTCTGGCAGATACAGGGAATGGCACAGCCAGTTTTCATCGTCACGATCCGGGAAGTCGAAGCGGCTATGCGCGCCACGGCTCTCGGTACGGAAGTTTGCCGACATCGCGGTAGCGAACGCCGTTTCCATCAGGTTATCCAGCTCCAGACACTCAACGCGCTGGGTATTGAATTCGCTGGACGTGTCGTCCAGACGGGCATTTTTCAGACGCTCGCGGATCGCTTTCAGCTGCTCAAGACCTTTGGCCATCGCATCCCCTTCACGGAATACCGAGAAGTTGTGCTGCATACATTCCTGCAGCGCTTTGCGGATTTCCACCGGATCTTCACCATTACGGTTGCCGTTCCAGCGGTTCAGACGCTCAAGCGACGCATCAATTTCATCGTCGGTGGCATCACGCAGCGCACCCTGCTCGGCAATAGACTCTTGCAGATGCAGACCTACCGCACGACCAAATACCACCAGGTCAAGCAGGGAGTTCCCGCCCAGACGGTTTGCACCGTGTACGGATACGCAGGCAATTTCACCGACGGCAAACAGGCCCGGGATAACAACGTCTTCACCCTGCTCGTTCACGGTCAGCGCCTGGCCGGTCACTTTGGTCGGAATACCGCCCATCATGTAGTGACAGGTTGGGATTACCGGGATAGGCTCTTTCACTGGATCGACGTGCGCGAAGGTACGAGACAGCTCCAGAATGCCTGGCAGACGTGATTCCAGAACCTCTTTACCCAGATGGTCGAGTTTCAGCTTCGCATGTGGACCCCATGGGCCGTCACAGCCGCGGCCTTCACGGATTTCGATCATGATGGAACGCGCCACCACGTCACGACCCGCCAGGTCTTTCGCATTCGGGGCATAACGCTCCATGAAGCGCTCGCCGTGTTTGTTCAGCAGGTAACCCCCTTCACCACGGCAGCCTTCTGTTACCAGCACGCCGGCACCGGCGATGCCGGTTGGGTGGAACTGCCACATTTCCATATCCTGCACCGGTACGCCGGCGCGGATAGCCATACCTACGCCGTCACCGGTGTTGATGTGGGCGTTGGTGGTAGATTGATAAATACGGCCTGCACCGCCGGTCGCCAGCACGGTAGCACGCGCTTTGAAGTAGACCACTTCACCGGTTTCAATACACAGCGCAGTACAACCCACAACAGCGCCATCGGCGTTTTTCACCAGATCCAGCGCGTACCACTCGGAGAAAATAGTCGTGTGGTTTTTCAGGTTCTGTTGATACAGCGTGTGCAGCAGTGCGTGACCGGTACGGTCAGCCGCAGCTGCGGTACGTGCCGCCTGCTCGCCGCCGAAGTTTTTCGACTGGCCGCCAAACGGACGCTGATAAATGGTGCCATTTTCCAGACGGGAGAACGGCAGACCCATGTGGTCCAGCTCCAGAATCGCTTCCGGGCCAGTCTTACACATATATTCGATAGCATCCTGGTCGCCGATGTAGTCGGAACCTTTGACCGTGTCATACATGTGCCATTCCCAGTTATCTTCATGGGAATTGCCCAGCGCAACGGTAATACCGCCCTGCGCGGAGACAGTGTGGGAACGGGTCGGGAAGACTTTAGAGAGCAGCGCACAGGTCTGGCCGCTCTGGGAAATTTGCAGTGCTGCACGCATACCTGCGCCACCAGCACCAATCACAACAGCATCAAATTCTCTGACTGGCAGTTTCATTACACACCCCACACCACAACGAATCCATAAATAACGTAAACCACCAGTGCAACGACAATGACCAGCTGCAGAGGAAGGCGAATCGCCAGTGGTTTAACGTAATCGGTCAACACCTGCCACATACCAATCCAGGCATGAATAAGGATGGAGAACAGAGCCAGCAGGGTGAACACTTTGGTGAAGGCAGATCCGAAGAACCCACTCCAGATTTCCCACGTCAGCGTGCCGCTGGTCGCGAAGAAACCAATCATATAGATGATATAAAGGGTGAGAACGATGGCGGTAGCACGGACCAGAATGAAGTCATGTACGCCGTTGCGTCCTAATGCGGAGGCGTTGCTTACCATACGAGAACTCCTGCGAGAAGTGAAAGCACGACAGTCAATACAAATGAAATATTAGCGGAGCGTTTACCGGCTTCGAAAGTCTCTTCCAGGTAGCCAAAGTCCATCAGCATATGACGAATGCCCACAACAACGTGGTACGCCAGCGCAGTCAGAATGCCCCACATGATAAATTTCACGAAGAAGCTGTTCATGATGGCAGAGGCCTGGAGGAATCCTTCAGGAGAAGAGAGGCTGGTACCCAGTAACCACAGCAGAATGCCGACCGCCACAAACGTAATCACACCAGAAACGCGGTGCAGAATGGACGCTATTGCTGTTACAGGGAACCGGATCGTTTTGAGATCCAGATTGACAGGTCTTTGTTTTTTCACATTTCTTATCATGAATAACGCCCACATGCTGTTCTTATTGTTTCCTTCCTCCGGACTGCGATGCGGGTCAGACAGCGTTCCTTTTCTATAACTGCGCGTCATGCAAAACATTGCTTCCAAATGCTAAAACGACACGTTACAACGCTGGGTGGCTCGGGATTGCAGGGTGTTCCGGAGACCTGGCGGCAGTATAGGCCGTTCACAAAATCATTACAATTAACCTACATACAGTTTGTCGGGTTTTCTCTGGAACAGTGATCAGGGTCACGATAACAACATCTTTTTAATTTTTAATCATCTGATTTGACAAATGTTAAACAATATTGTTACAAACGTCATCAGAAAAGGCATATAATGCGCAAAAGTTATGAGGTCTCACTTTCACCTGACAAATAGTTATGTAACAGTGTGATGGTATTGACCGAAGTTATCAGGACAGTTATTAGTGATATACAGGTTTGAATAATTCGGACTGCGAAGACACTGATTTGCTGTTGTTTCACTGATTTTTCATGTTTTTACCTGCAAGGCGCCATAGCTCTGTACCCTGGTTTCTCCTCGTGAGCTGAGCGGTAAGCCAAATAACAAACTGGTAACGGTGAGAAATCAGCAGAATGCAAATCCGGTAATTGGCAGTCTTAAGCAATAAGGCGCTAAGGAGACCGTAAATGGCTGATACAAAGGCAACGCTCACCCTAAATGGTGACACTGCTGTTGAACTGGATGTGCTAAAAGGCACGCTCGGTCAGGATGTTATTGATATCCGTACGCTGGGTTCTAAAGGTGTATTCACCTTCGACCCTGGATTTACCTCTACCGCATCTTGCGAATCCAAAATCACCTTCATTGATGGTGACGAAGGTATCCTGCTCCATCGCGGCTTCCCCATCGATCAGTTAGCCACCGAATCCAACTATCTGGAAGTGTGCTACATCCTGCTGAACGGCGAAAAACCGACGCAGGCACAATACGATGAATTCAAAACCACCGTCACCCGTCACACCATGATTCATGAGCAGATTACCCGTCTGTTCCATGCTTTCCGTCGTGATTCTCACCCAATGGCGGTGATGTGCGGTATTACCGGTGCGCTGGCAGCGTTCTACCACGACTCGCTGGACGTGAATAATCCACGTCACCGTGATATCGCGGCGTTCCGCCTGCTGTCCAAAATGCCGACAATGGCAGCGATGTGTTACAAATACTCCATCGGCCAGCCGTTTGTTTATCCACGTAACGACCTCTCCTACGCCGGTAACTTCCTGCGCATGATGTTCTCCACGCCGTGTGAAGAGTACGAAGTGAACCCGGTACTGGAACGTGCGATGGACCGTATTCTGATCCTGCACGCCGACCACGAACAGAACGCCTCCACCTCCACCGTCCGTACCGCAGGCTCTTCAGGCGCGAACCCGTTCGCCTGTATCGCTGCGGGTATCGCCTCCCTGTGGGGACCGGCGCACGGCGGCGCGAACGAAGCGGCACTGAAGATGCTGGAAGAGATCAGCTCCGTTGAGCACATTCCTGAATTCGTGCGTCGCGCGAAAGACAAGAATGACTCCTTCCGTCTGATGGGCTTCGGTCACCGTGTGTACAAAAACTACGACCCACGCGCTACCGTTATGCGTGAAACATGCCACGAAGTGCTGAAAGAGCTGGGTACAAAAGACGACCTGCTGGAAGTGGCGATGGAGCTTGAGCACATTGCGCTGAACGACCCGTACTTCATCGAGAAGAAACTCTACCCGAACGTCGATTTCTACTCTGGCATTATTCTGAAAGCGATGGGCATTCCGTCTTCCATGTTCACCGTGATCTTCGCCATGGCACGTACCGTTGGCTGGATTGCGCACTGGAACGAAATGCACAGCGAAGGCATGAAAATCGCCCGTCCTCGTCAGCTGTATACTGGCTACGAGCAGCGTGATTTTAAGTCTGACATCAAACGCTGATGTTAACGGGGTGTGGCCTGATGTCCTCACCCCATCTCTCTCTTACTCCGAGAGAGTGAAGACATTAAAAACGGTAACCCCCTGGGTTACCGTTTTCATTTTACTTCTGGCAGTGCGGACACCAGTAAAACGGTCTCGACGACAGCGTGGTTTTCGCAATTAACCCGCCGCACCGTTCACACGCCTTCCCTTCACGATGAAACACCTTAAAGCGGAACAATGCCCCATGGTGCTTGTTGTCATCCACAACGCCACGCGTGTTGTACGACAGGCGCGGGATATCCAGCAGTGCGTGAGATAACGCCTCCAGCTGTTCATCACTGAGTTGCGATGCCTTATGCTGCGCCGCCAGGCCCACTTCCCAGAGGATTTCCACCCGCAGGTAATTTCCTAATCCAGCCAGAAACGCCTGATCGAGCAACAGTCCGGAAAACTGTCGGTTACGAAACCGAGGTGATACCAGACGGGCTTTCACCTCGCCCGGGGTCAGGCTCATATCCAGCACATCCGGCCCGACGCGCTGCAGGAACGGATGAGTGAGCAGCTGCTCTGGCGTTAACATTTCGATATCGGATGCGCTGTAGAGCAGAATCGCGTTGTCTGCCGTCTGTAGCCTGACGCGCAGCACGCGGGTAGTTTGCGGCTGCTCGTTTGCCTTCACCACGCGCCAAACGCCGTACAGCTGATTATGGCTATATAACGTCAGGTTATGGGAGAAATGCGTGAGCAGCGCTTTGCCGCGCGTTTCAATGTGCGTCACCGTCTGCCCCACCAGCTGGGCTTCAAACGGTTTCAGTTGAGGAAAAGCAAACCAGACATCCGTCAGGGGTTCGCCCTTTATCGCCGCCTCGAGGCTATCCGCAGCACGGCGGATCTCCGGGCCTTCAGGCATTTTTCTGTCCTTATCGTTATGTCATGCACTCACGAGAATACCCTGCTCCGCAAAGGCCGCCCGTAAGCGGCGTGCAAACTGCAGCGCATGCTCACCATCACCGTGTAAACACACCGTATCCGCCTGGACTCTGGCCGTTGAACCATCAATTGCCTTTACCGACCCCTCACATACCATCGCCAGCGTTTGCGCCAGCGCCTGTGATTCATCGGTAATAAGCGCACCGGGCAGTGAACGGGGAACCAGGCTGCCGTCCGGCTGGTACCCTCTGTCAGCAAAAACTTCCTGACGGGTGGTTAACCCCAGCCGCTGTCCGGCGCGAATAAGCTCGCTCCCCGCCAGCGCCACCAGGATGAGCTGCGGGTTGCAGTCCCGCACCGCGCGGGCAATGGCATCCGCGAGAGCCGGATCTTTGGCCGCCTGATTGTAGAGCATGCCGTGGGGTTTCACATGGCGCAGCACGCCCTGCTGGGAACGCACAATCGCCTCCAGCGCGCCCGTTTGATAGAGCGTCTGGGCATACACCGTCTCAGGAGGGAGATCCATTGCCGTGCGGCCAAAATTATCCCTGTCAGGAAAACTGGGATGTGCCCCTATCGCCACGCCGTGCTTAATCGCATTACGCACGCTGACCAGCATGGTTTGCGCGTCACCCGCGTGAAACCCGCAGGCAATATTGACCGAAGAGACCAGCGTCATCAGTTCAGCATCGGCACCTCCGCCCTCACCCAGATCGGCGTTTAAATCAATCTTTGCCATCGAGCCTCCATGCCAGTTGTTCCAGATAACGCTGCTGATCCTGGCGTGCCTTCAGCGCCTCCTCCAGCGAACATTGCACAAAATGAATCGGCTGTCCGAGAGGAATTTGCGCCAGATGGTAGCGATCCGCTTCAATAATGCAGGCAATACGCGGGTATCCCCCCGTGGTTTGCGCATCGTTCATCAGCACGATCGGCTGACCGTTACCCGGCACCTGAATGACGCCAGGCAATAAACCGTGTGAGAGCAATTCCCGATCTGTCGTACGGGTCAATGGCTGCCCCTGAAGGCGGTATCCCATACGGTTACTTTGCGGGCTGATCTTCCACGGCGAACGCCAGAACGTCTCCTGAGCGACTTCATCGAACTCCTGATATTCCGGCCCCGGTAAGGCACGGATCTGGTTGGTCCATAACAGCTGTTTTACCCCCTGGGCCGTCGAGAAGTGGCGCGTTGAGGGTTTAACCGCCAGACGATCGCCGTCACGCAGCAGGCGCCCTTCATGACCGCCAATGCCGGCTTTCTGATCGGTGCTGGATGAACCCAGCACTTCTGGCACATCAATCCCTCCTGCGACCGCAAGATAGCTTCGCACGCCGTGCACAGGACGTTTAAGGGTCAGACGCTGCCCGGCTTTCGCCCGCAGCCGCCAGCCTGTCCAGACCGCTTTGCCATCCAGCTCGGCATCACAGGCGGCCCCGGTTAAGGCAAACCAGGTCTCCTCGCCGAATTCAATCACACACTGGCCAAGCGTAATTTCGAGTGCTGCCGTGCTGCCAGGGTTGCCCACCAGCACGTTAGCAATCTCCAGCGCAGGCCTGTCCAGCGCACCACAGTAGCTCACGCCCGACTGGCGCATGCCAAAGCGGCCGGCATCCTGCACGGACGTGTAAAGCCCGGCGCGAATCAGCGTTAACATACCCCCTCCTTCTGCGGGATAAAGCGCAGGGTATCGCCGGGACGAAGGAGTATGGGAACCTCCTGCCCTGGTTCAAATAACGGCCTGGACGTATGCCCGATAAGCTGCCAGCCACCCGGTGACGTCAGAGGATAAATGCCGGTCTGCTCACCACCGATAGCCACCGTGCCCGCCGGCACGCTCAGGCGGGGTTCGGCGCGACGCGGCGTATGCAACTGCGGTGAGAGCCCCCCCAGATAGGGGAAGCCCGGCTGAAAACCCAAGAACCAGACCACGTAATCAACGCAGGCGTGCAATTCAACCACCTGCTTTTCCGTTAATCCGCAGTGTTCCGCCACCACGCCAAGATCGGGTCCATGCTCGCCGCCATACACCACCGGGATCTCAATTGTCCGGGAATCCGGCTCCAGCGCCTCGCTCTCTTCCCACCAGCGCTGCAAACGTTCAATAGCATCCAGCGCCAGCGTATGCGGATTACGCAGCACCACGGTGATGTTATTCATACCCGGAATCGCTTCAACCACTTCAGGCACATCGGCCAGGCGCTGCGTTAGCCGCCAGATACGCTTTTGCGTGGCAAGGGTCACTGGCGGTTCCAGCTCCAGAACCACTGCCGTTTCCCCCAGAAGATAACAACGCGCTCGCTGCACTCAGATACCTCTCATCAGGCCGGGTTAGGGATATCAATAAACGTGACATCCAGATCGGTATTTTCAGTCAGCCATTCACTGAGGGCGCGAATTCCGCCACGCTCGGTGGCATGGTGACCTGCCGCGTAAAAATGCAGACCTTGTTCACGCGCCGAATGGACGGTCTGCTCGGACACTTCTCCGGTGATGAAGGCGTCGACACCAAAGCGTGCCGCGCTATCAATAAAGCCCTGACCACCACCAGTACACCAGGCAACCCGCTTCACCGTATCCGGACCGGTGTCACCGCACCAGAGCGGACGGCGTCCCAGACGCGCTTCAATCCAGGAAGCCAGCTCCAGGCCGGGCACCGGCATGGCCAGCTCTCCCCAGGGCACCAGCGGCTCAATTTCACCCATGACGGTAATCCCCAACAGCTGCGCGAGCTGTACGTTATTGCCCAGCTCCGGGTGCGCATCCAGCGGCAGATGGTAACCGTACAGGTTGATATCATTTGCCAGCAGCGTTTTCAGGCGGTTTCGCTTCATACCGCGAATGATCGGTGCTTCGTTTTTCCAGAAATAACCGTGATGGACAATAACGGCATCCGCTTCCTGACGGACGGCTTCGTCCAGCAGCGCCTGGCTTGCCGTCACGCCAGTGATAATTTTCTGCACCGTTTCGCGTCCTTCAACCTGGAGGCCGTTCGGGCCGTAATCGCTGAAGGAGGCGCTGTTCAGTTTTTCGTTAATCAGGCTTTCCAGTTCGCTGTTTTTCATCATCACTCTCTTAAGCTTTGCGGGCGGCCTCGTACGCCGCCAGCGTGGCGACACGCGCCTGTTTATGGTCAACAATCGGACGGGGATAATCGAGCTTCACGCCCTGTTTATCCGCCCATGCCCACGGGTCGTGGATCGCTTTTGCAGGGACATTGCTCAGCGCGGGCAACCAGCGGCGGATAAACTCGCCGTCTGCATCAAATTTTTGTCCCTGCGTGGCAGGATTAAAAATACGGAAATAGGGCGCGGCGTCGGTTCCGGTGGACGCCGCCCACTGCCAGCCGCCGTTATTCGCCGCCAGATCGCCATCGATCAGCTGAGAAATAAAATACCGCTCCCCGACACGCCAGTCGATAAGCAGATCCTTCACCAGGAAGCTGGCGGTAATCATTCGCAGCCGGTTGTGCATCCATCCGGTTTCATTGAGCTGGCGCATCGCGGCATCAACAATAGGGAAACCCGTTTCGCCTTTCTGCCAGGCCTGTGAGTGGCTCTCGTTGTGTTGCCATTTTATGTTATCAGTCCAGGGTATAAACGGACGATGCTTACATAAATCAGGGTGATACGTCATCAAATGGCGATAAAATTCGCGCCAGATAAGTTCGTTAAGCCAGACGGAGCCGGGGCCCCCGTCCAGTGCCTGTGGTTGTTCCGCCAGAAGACGATGCAGGCACTGGCGCGGTGAGAGCACGCCCAGTGCCAGACAGGCCGATAAACGGCTGGTGCCCTCTGTCGCGGGAAAATCCCTGCGCGCGTCGTAATCGCCTGCCCCCGCTTTACAAAACTGGCGCAGCTTCGCAATAGCGTTTTTTTCGGTAGCCGGGAACAGAGTCTCATCAAACGCCTGTTGCGGATAGTCAAACTCCCGCTCGGGTATCTCCGTTATGGCCTCTCCCCTCACGGTGGGTGCAGCCACACATTCCGGCAGCGCCTCCTTCAGTCTTTTAATGAAGGCATTTTTAAACGGCGTAAAGACTTTATACATCTCGTGGTTGCCGGTCATGACACTGCCCGGCGGCAGCATGACGCTGTCATCAAAACCCTGACACTCTACATCCTGCAGGATTTTCTCCAGCTGACGATCCCGCTGACGTTCATTGAATTCGTACTGATAGTTGTAAAAAAGGTGGGTGACATCGTACTGCTCACAGATTGCCTTCACAGCCTGGCATTGCGCGGAGAAGTCACTGACCTCTTTATAAATGAGCGGGATCCCTTTTTCGGCAAGCGAACACTGCAAGCCATTCAGATGTGAGCTGAGGTAAGCCGCCTGGCGTGGTGCCATAGCATGCTGCTGCCACTGCCCGGGGGTGGCGATAAACACCGCCAGCACGCGGGCTTCCGGGGAGCGGCAGGCAGCCGCAAGGGCGAGATTGTCATGTACGCGCAGGTCCGCGCGAAACCAAACCAGATGGGTGGGCATAAAACTCCTGGCAATTATCCATTATGTCCGTAAGGCCATGCCACTAAAGAGAAAATGCGGCTGGCTTTTATCTACTTTGCCATGAAGTGTAGACGCGATGAAATAAAAAAGGCCGCCCGGGGCGGCCTTAACGCTACGTATCTTGCGCCATCATGGTAAAAGCAATAAACACTGTCGGTTCATCACGTCTTACCACGAGTACGCTGGTGACAATGAACGCAATGCAAAAAGAGCGTTTCATCATGCGGTCCCTGCTGCTAACCGCTCCACCGTTCACCACCGGTGATAAGTCGGTGGACACACGCTCTGACGAGAGCCCAAAAACGGCCCAACGGACCGCGGATCCTGAGGGATAAAAAAAACCGCCACATTGCTGTAGGCGGTTTTTTTATTGCTGTGTGTCGTCTTCGTATCAGTAAAAATCGCAGGTCGCTTTCTCGGCCTGATCCATCCACACCGGCTTCTCGCTGGTTTTGGCCCAGACGCGGTGCAAATAGCTATAAAAACGTGCGCGGTCTTTCCAGAAGAGCATCACCGGCAGGGCCAGCACGCCAGCCACTACGGCGAAAGTGCGACGCATGAAAACGATATGAGCCGGATACGCTTTATAAAGATCCATATTTTCTCCCCTATAGTTGGCCGGAAACATGCTCCGGAAAATTTGAAATCTGTGATCTGGCTAAAATAATACCGCTTTGTTTGTAATTTTACTACTCATCAGACCAGTTATTTTCATCCATTTAGTGAATATTTACATTTCCGCCGTAAGTAAGTTACAAAAAAGTTAACGATTTACTTACCAATAGTTAAATTGTGCCTTTTCCATTTTTATACTTTTTTTACACCCACCCTGCCGATTTTTGCGAAATCTTTGCGCCATAAATCCTACCGTTAACACAAATACAAATGTCACTCGGAGGTGGATTGTGAGTGCAGGTCTGATTACCGGCATCGTGCTGGTGTTCCTGTTATTGGGTTATCTGGTATACGCCCTGATTAATGCGGAGGCCTTCTGATGGCTGCTCAGGCGTTTTTACTTATAGCCAGCTTTTTACTGGTCTTATTGGTGCTTGCCAGACCGCTGGGAACGGGGCTCGCGCGGCTGATCAACAACGTGTCCTTACCGGGTACGGGAAGTATCGAAAAAGGGATCTGGCGCGTACTGGGAATACGCGATCAGGAGATGAACTGGCGTCAGTATCTGGTCGCTATTCTGCTGCTGAATATTGTTGGGCTGGTCGCGCTCTTTGTTATGCTGATGTTGCAGGGTAGCCTGCCGCTGAACCCGCAACAGTTACCGGGCCTGTCCTGGCATCTTGCGCTGAATACGGCTGTCAGCTTTGTCACCAATACCAACTGGCAATCCTACGCCGGCGAAACCACGCTGAGCTACTTCAGCCAGATGGTGGGATTAACCGTACAAAATTTCCTCTCAGCAGCCAGCGGTATCGCGGTTGTCTTCGCGCTGACGCGTGCGTTTGCACGTCAGAATATGGGTACGCTGGGCAATGCCTGGGTTGATCTCACACGCATTTCTCTGTGGGTCTTACTTCCGATTGCTCTGCTCATCGCGCTGTTCTTTATTCAGCAAGGTACGCTGCAAAACCTGCTGCCTTACGCCCCTTATACCTCGCTTGAAGGGGCAAAACAGCTTCTGCCGATGGGGCCTGTGGCCTCACAGGAAGCCATTAAGATGCTCGGTACGAATGGTGGCGGTTTCTTCAATGCCAACTCATCGCATCCGTTTGAAAACCCAACGGCACTGACCAACGCTGTGCAAATGCTGGCGATCTTCCTGATCCCCGCAGCGCTGTGCTTTGCTTTTGGCGATGTAGTGAACGATCGTCGTCAGGGTCGCACCCTGCTCTGGACCATGTCGCTAATCTTTGTCGTCTGTGTTGCGCTGGTGATGTGGGCCGAATGGCAAGGTAACCCGCATTTCCTGACGCTGGGCGCTGACGGCACCATGAATATGGAAGGGAAAGAGAGCCGCTTTGGCATTCTCGCCAGCAGCCTTTATGCCGTGGTCACGACGGCGGCATCCTGCGGGGCGGTCAATGCTATGCACGACTCCTTCACGGCACTGGGCGGCATGATCCCGATGTGGCTGATGCAGATCGGTGAAGTGGTATTCGGCGGCGTAGGCTCGGGTCTTTACGGCATGCTGCTGTTTGTTCTGCTGGCGGTGTTCATTGCGGGTCTGATGATTGGTCGCACCCCGGAATATCTGGGCAAAAAAATCGATGTCCGTGAGATGAAGTTAACCGCGCTGGCGATTCTGGTCACCCCCGCCCTCGTGCTGGCTGGTACCGCACTGGCACTGATGACGGAGGCCGGACGCAGCGGCATCTTCAACCCTGGCATCCACGGCTTTAGCGAAGTGCTTTATGCCGTCTCTTCTGCTTCTAACAATAACGGTAGTGCCTTCGCAGGCTTAAGCGCTAACTCACCGTTCTGGAACTGTCTGCTGGCGTTCTGCATGTTCGTGGGTCGTTTCGGGGTCATTGTGCCGGTGCTGGCGATTGCCGGGTCGCTGGTGAGCAAAAAAATTCAACCGACCACCAGCGGGACGTTGCCGACCCACGGCGCGCTGTTTATCGGACTGCTGACCGGTACCGTGCTGCTGGTCGGCGCCCTGACCTTTATCCCCGCCCTCGCGTTAGGCCCGGTCGCGGAATACCTCTCTTTACGCTGATTTTGCGGAGAATTTGTCATGAGTCGTAAACAAATGGCCCTGTTCGAACCGTCGTTAGTTCGACAGGCCCTCATGGATGCGGTGAAAAAGTTGAGCCCGCGCGTGCAGTGGCACAACCCGGTGATGTTTATCGTCTGGATAGGGAGTTTACTCACCACCGCGCTGGCGATTGCCATGGGAACGGGTCATCTGCAGGGGAATGCGATGTTCACCGGCGCTATCAGCCTGTGGCTGTGGTTCACCGTACTGTTTGCCAACTTTGCGGAAGCGCTGGCGGAAGGCCGCAGCAAAGCGCAGGCCAATAGCCTCAAAGGGGTGAAAAAGACCGCTTTTGCGCGCAAATTACGCGAACCGAAATACGGTGCCCAGATGGACCATGTCCCGGCAGATGAACTACGTAAAGGTGACGTGGTGCTGGTCGAAGCCGGGGACATTATCCCCTGCGACGGTGAAGTCATCGAAGGCGGCGCGTCGGTAGATGAAAGTGCCATCACCGGGGAATCCGCTCCCGTCATACGTGAATCCGGGGGTGATTTCGCCTCCGTGACGGGCGGGACACGCATTCTCTCCGACTGGCTGGTGATCCAGTGTAGCGTCAACCCGGGTGAAACCTTCCTTGACCGTATGATTGCCATGGTGGAAGGCGCGCAGCGTCGTAAAACACCAAACGAAATTGCCCTGACCATCCTGCTGGTGGCGCTGACGATTGTCTTTTTGCTGGCAACCGCCACGTTGTGGCCATTCTCCGCTTACGGCGGTACCGCGGTCACCACCACCGTTCTGGTGGCGCTGCTGGTCTGCCTGATCCCGACTACCATCGGGGGGCTGCTGTCGGCCATCGGTGTGGCCGGTATGAGCCGTATGCTGGGCGCGAACGTCATCGCGACCAGCGGACGTGCGGTCGAGGCCGCAGGGGATGTGGACGTTCTGCTGCTGGATAAAACCGGGACAATTACCCTCGGTAACCGCCAGGCGTCAGAGTTCTTACCTGCCCCCGGCGTGGATGAAAAAACGCTGGCGGATGCGGCGCAACTCTCTTCGCTCGCCGATGAAACGCCGGAAGGCCGCAGTATCGTGATCCTCGCCAAGCAGCGCTTTAACCTGCGCCAGCGCGACGTTCAGAGTCTCCATGCGACTTTCGTTCCCTTCACGGCACAAACCCGAATGAGCGGCATCAACATTCAGGACCGCATGATCCGTAAAGGCTCCGTCGACGCAATTCGTCGCCACATTGAAGCCAACAATGGTCATTTCCCACCAGAAGTGGACAACCTGGTCGAGAGCGTGGCACGTCAGGGCGCGACGCCGCTGGTGGTGGCTGAAGGGGCACATGTGCTGGGGGTGATTTCGCTGAAGGATATCGTAAAAGGCGGGATCAAAGAGCGCTTTGCCCAGCTGCGGAAAATGGGGATCAAAACGGTGATGATCACCGGGGACAACCGTCTGACCGCCGCCGCGATTGCTGCCGAAGCAGGCGTGGATGATTTTCTCTCGGAGGCAACGCCTGAAGCCAAGCTGGCGTTAATTCGTCAGTATCAGGCGGAAGGCCGCCTGGTGGCGATGACGGGTGATGGCACCAACGATGCCCCAGCCCTTGCGCAGGCCGACGTGGCGGTGGCCATGAACTCCGGTACCCAGGCGGCGAAAGAGGCGGGCAACATGGTCGACCTCGACTCGAACCCGACCAAGCTGATTGAAGTTGTGCACATCGGTAAGCAGATGCTGATGACGCGCGGTTCACTGACAACGTTCAGTATCGCCAACGACGTCGCAAAATACTTTGCCATCATTCCCGCGGCGTTTGCGGCCACCTATCCGCAGCTTAATGCGCTGAACGTGATGCATCTGCACTCGCCAGCATCAGCCATTCTCAGTGCGGTTATTTTTAACGCCCTGATTATTGTCTTCCTGATCCCGCTGGCGCTCAAAGGGGTGAGCTATAAACCGCTGACCGCGGCCGCCATGCTGCGCCGCAACCTGTGGATTTACGGGCTGGGTGGGCTGATTGTCCCCTTCATCGGTATCAAGGTTATCGACCTGTTGTTGACGCTGTTTGGGCTGGTTTAAAAGGTGAATCAAATGACGATGTTACGTCCCGCTATACTTCTGTTTATTCTGTTGTCGCTTATTACCGGCGGGCTTTACCCGCTGGTGACCACCGCGCTGGGCCAGTGGTGGTTTAAGGATCAGGCCAACGGCTCGCTGATCGTGCAAAACGGTGAAAACCGCGGTTCGCGTCTGATTGGACAGAATTTTACCGACGCCCGTTACTTCCAGGGACGCCCTTCCGCCACTGCCGAAAGCCCGTATAATCCGATGGCATCCGGTGGCAGTAACCTGGCCGGCAGCAACCCGGAGATGGATAAAGCCATTGCCGAACGTGTAGCCGCCCTGCGCGCCGCAAATCCACAGGCCAGCCGGGAGGTGCCTGTGGAGCTGGTGACGGCCTCTGCAAGCGGGCTGGACTACAGCCTGACGCCGAAGGCGGTGGCATGGCAGATCCCCCGCGTCGCGGCGGCCCGTCAGCTGACGGTGGAACAGGTGAGCAAGCTGGTCGCAGAGCATACGCAAAAACCGCTGGTCAGCTTCATCGGCATGCCCGTGGTGAATATTGTTGAGCTGAATCTGGCGCTGGACGCGCTAAGGAAAAACTAAATGACCGACGAGCCCATGCGCCCGGATCCGGACAGGCTGCTCGAACAGACGGCTGAAGCCCATCGCGGCAAACTGAAAATCTTCTTCGGCGCCTGTGCTGGCGTCGGGAAAACCTTCGCCATGCTGACAGAAGCCCAGCGGCTTCGGGCGCAGGGGCTCGATATTCTTATCGGCGTGGTGGAAACCCACGGCCGGAAAGAGACGGCAGCACTGTTGAAGGGGCTGGCGACACAGCCGCCTCGCCGTATCAGCCATCGTGGGCGTCTGGTCACGGAGTTCGATCTCGACGCCGCCCTCGCCCGCAGGCCCGCGCTTATCCTGATGGACGAACTGGCACACAGTAATGCTTCAGGCTCGCGCCACCCCAAACGCTGGCAGGACGTTGAAGAGCTGCTTGAAGCAGGCATTGATGTTTTCACCACGGTAAATGTTCAGCATCTCGAAAGCCTGAACGACGTGGTCAGCGGCGTGACCGGGATTCAGGTTCGCGAAACCGTACCCGATCCCTTTTTCGACTCTGCGGACGAAGTGGTGCTGGTCGATCTGCCTCCAGACGATCTGCGCCAGCGACTGCATGAAGGAAAAGTCTATATTGCAGGTCAGGCCGAACGCGCCATCGAACATTTCTTTCGCAAAGGCAACCTGATAGCCCTGCGCGAGCTGGCCCTGCGTCGCACGGCGGATCGCGTGGACGATCAGATGCGCGCCTGGCGTGACCTGCAAGGGCAGGAGCGCGTCTGGCATACGCGGGATGCCATTCTGCTGTGTGTGGGTCACGGCAGCGGCAATGAAAAGCTCGTCCGCACCGCAGCGCGCCTGGCGGCCAAGTTTGGCAGCGTCTGGCATGCGGTCTATGTCGAGACGCCGCAGCTTCACGCGCTGCCTGAAAACCAGCGCCGCGCGATCTTAAGTTCGCTGCGTCTGGCACAGGAGCTGGGCGCAGAAACCGCCACCCTCTCCGATCCCCAGGAAGATAAAGCCATTCTGCGCTACGCGCGTGAGCACAACCTCGGGAAAATTGTCATTGGCCGTCGTCAGCATCGTCGCTGGTTTAGCCGCGAATCCTTTGCTGACAAACTGGCCCGGCGTGCTCCCGACCTCGATCTGGTGATTGTCGCACTGGATGACAAACCCACCCCTTTACCCAACCGCGCACCGGACAGCCGCACTTTTAATGATAAATGGCGAATTCAGATCCGCGGCTGTCTTGTCGCCGTCGTGCTCTGCGCGCTGATCACCGTGATTGCCAGCCACTGGCTGATTGCCTTCGATGCGGCCAATCTGGTGATGATCTACCTGCTCGGCGTGGTCGTGGTGGCGCTCTTTTACGGGCGCTGGCCCTCAGTACTGGCGACGTTCATCAACGTCATCAGCTTCGATCTGTTCTTTATCGCGCCCCGCGGAACGCTCGCCGTTTCGGATGTGCAGTACATTCTCACCTTTGCCGTGATGCTCACCGTTGGGCTGGTGATCGGTAATCTGACGGCGGGCGTACGCTATCAGGCCCGTATCGCCCGCTACCGCGAACAGCGCACACGGCATCTCTATGAGATGTCTAAATCGCTGGCGGTTGGCCGTACACCGCTGGATATTGTGCAGACCAGCGAGCAGTTTATCCGCTCGACCTTTCACGCCAGCAACCTGATTTTACTCCCGGACGAACACGGAAAACTGCGCCCGCTGACCTCGGCCTCAGGCATGACGCCCTGGGATGAAGCCATTGCGCGCTGGAGCTTTGATAAAGGACTTCCTGCGGGTGCAGGGACGGACACCCTGCCCGGCGTACCGTATCAAATTCTGCCGCTGCGCAGCGCCGATAAAAATCAGGGGCTGGTGATCGTTGAACCGTCGAATCTGCGCCAGTTGATGATCCCCGAACAGCAGCGATTGCTGGAGACATTTACCCTGCTGGTGGCAAGCGCGCTGGAACGGCTGGCGCTTACCGCCAGCGAAGAACAGGCCCGTCTGGCAAGCGAGCGCGAGAGCATTCGTAACTCATTGCTGGCCGCCCTCTCCCACGACCTTCGCACCCCACTCACCGTGCTGTTTGGCCAGTCAGAAATTTTGACGCTGGATTTGGCAGCGGAAGGCTCGAAACATGCGTTGCAGGCCAGCGAGATCCGCCAGCATGTGCTGAACACCACACGCCTGGTAAATAATCTGCTTGATATGGCGCGTATTCAGTCGGGCGGATTTAACCTCAAAAAAGAGTGGCTCACGCTCGAAGAGGTGGTGGGTAGCGCCCTGAAAATGCTGGAGCCAGGCCTCGGTGGACGCCATATTGCGCTGAACATGCCCGAACCGCTAACGTTAATTCACGTTGATGGCCCGCTGTTTGAACGCGTGCTGATCAATCTGCTGGAAAATGCCGGCAAATACGCAGGAGCAAACGCCCGGATTGGGGTGGATGCCACGGTGGAAGATCACACGCTACGGCTTGACGTCTGGGATACCGGGCCGGGTATCCCTGCCGGACAGGAGTTCGCTATTTTCGAGAAATTTGCCCGCGGTAATAAAGAGTCGGCCATTCCCGGCGTGGGTCTGGGTCTGGCGATTTGCCAGGCGATTATTGACGTTCATGGCGGTACCATTTCGGCGGAGAATCGCCCGGAAGGCGGCGCACGTTTTTGTGTTAAACTTCCTCTGGAAGCCCCGCCAGAACTTAATGAATTACCAGAGGATTTGTGATCAACGTTCTGATTGTTGAAGATGAGATCGCCATTAGCCGGTTTCTGCGTGCTGCGCTGGAAGGCGATGGCCTGCGCGTTCATGACGCCGGCACGCTCCAGCGGGGTTTGATTGAAGCGGCCACGCGCAAACCTGATCTGGTGATCCTCGATCTCGGCCTGCCGGATGGCGACGGCATCGATTTTATTCGTGAGGTTCGACAGTGGAGTCAGATGCCCATTCTGGTGCTGTCAGCCCGTACCGAAGAGTCGGATAAAATCGCGGCGCTGGATGCCGGAGCGGATGACTATCTGATTAAGCCTTTTGGTATTGGCGAACTGCAGGCTCGCCTTCGTGTCGCGCTGCGTCGTCACAGCGCCACCACCCCTGCCGACCCAACATACACGTTTGGTGATATTCGGGTTGATCTGGCAGCACGGCGCATCGCTCGCGGTGAAGAGGAAATCCATCTCACCCCCATCGAGTTTCGGCTACTCGCCGTTTTGCTCAATAATCACGGTAAGGTACTCACCCAGCGCCAGCTGTTGAGTCAGGTGTGGGGGCCAAACGCCGTGGAACATAGTCACTATTTACGCATATATATGGGACACCTTCGACAAAAACTGGAAGTTGACCCCGCGCGTCCTCGTCATTTATTAACTGAAACCGGTATCGGTTATCGGTTCATGCTTTGAATAACTATTCAGTTTATTTTTAAATAAACGCCTACCCTCCCATAAAATACGCGCAAAAATAATCTCCGGGTTATTTTTTGGTGTATTTATGTCCATTCAGCACATTCATAACACAATCCGTTAACGCAACATCAACATATCAGCATTTTGATCTGCGATATTCATCAAAAGCGAATATTTATTTCTGATTTGATCGGTTAACGGTGATCTGTTTCACAGTTAATCGCTTTTTCCAGGATAAAATGTCCATGCTTTCAATTACTGAAAGGAAATGAAACATGGAAAACAATAATCGTTTAATGCCCCATATAAGGCGGACAACTCATATCATGATGTTTGCCCACCGAAACTGTTTTGACTTTCATATCTTTAATGCCCGGTAGTCCTTCGACTTCTGGCGCACCCGCTTACAGGTTATCCTGAAACACCCTATTTTACAGGCCTTTGCCTGTGAACCCGTGCGCTCATTCATCTTAATTCAGGCTCATCCGCGACCGGGCGGACTGAATTCTATTCAGCAAAAAACGCATTACTGATTTTTTAATCAGCGGCCTCCTTTTGCTGTTTTCCGGCATATTATCGATTTCTTTTCTGCAAGAAATCGAGGGACTGTTATTACCTAAAATAAAGAGAGAAAGATGAAAAGTTTAAAAATTGCAGCCAGCCGCGCCTGCCCTGATTGCTTTACCACTCACCGTGAACTGGTGGATATCAACGCCACGGATTATATTGATGTTGCCGCCATTGTTCTGGCCGTCAGCGATATTTTCACTGGTCGTATAGAAGAAATAGAAGCAACCGGATTTGGCATTCCTGTTTTTGTCGCGACGCATAAAGAAGAAATTATCCCGGCAGAGTATTTATCGCGGATCCACGGCGTATTCGAAGCATCAGACACCAGCAACGACTTCCACGGACGCCAACTGGAAGCAGCCGCGCAGAAGTATGAAACCCAACTGCGTCCGCCGTTTTTCCGGGCTCTGGTCGACTATGTCAAACAGGGTAACAGCGCCTTCGACTGTCCGGGTCACCAGGGCGGGCAATTCTTCCGCCGTCACCCTGCCGGCAATCAGTTTGTCGATTTCTTTGGCGAAACCCTTTTCCGCTCAGACCTGTGCAACGCCGACGTGGCGATGGGCGATCTGCTGATCCACGAAGGGGCACCCTGCATTGCGCAGCAGCATGCGGCGAAAGTCTTTAATGCCGATAAAACCTACTTCGTGCTGAACGGAACCTCATCGTCCAACAAAGTGGTGCTCAACGCCCTTCTCACTCCGGGCGACCTGGTCCTGTTCGATCGCAACAACCATAAATCCAACCACCACGGAGCACTTCTTCAGGCGGGCGCAACGCCGGTCTATCTGGAAACCGCACGTAACCCGTACGGCTTTATTGGCGGCATCGACGCCCACTGCTTCGAGGAGAATTATCTGCGTGAGCTGGTGTCCGAAGTGGCGCCGGGCCGTGCCCGCGACGCGCGTCCGTTCCGCCTGGCGGTGATCCAGCTGGGTACCTACGATGGCACCATCTATAACGCTCGCCAGGTCGTGGATAACATTGGCCATCTGTGCGACTACATCCTGTTTGACTCTGCCTGGGTGGGTTACGAGCAGTTTATACCGATGATGGCCGATTGCTCTCCGCTGCTGCTGGAGCTGAATGAAAACGATCCAGGGATCCTGGTCACCCAGTCAGTCCATAAACAGCAGGCCGGTTTCTCACAGACCTCGCAAATCCACAAGAAGGACAGCCACATCAAAGGCCAGCAGCGCTATGTTCCGCATAAGCGGCTGAATAATGCCTTCATGATGCACGCGTCCACCAGCCCGTTCTATCCGCTGTTTGCTGCACTGGATATCAACGCCCGCATGCATGAGGGACAGAGCGGCCGCAACATGTGGATGGACTGCGTGGTGACCGGTATCGAAGCCCGTAAGCTGATCCTGCAGAACTGCCAGTATCTTCGCCCATTCGTGCCGGAACTGGTTGATGGCCGTCCGTGGGAAAGCTGGGACACCGCTGAGATTGCCACGGACCTGCGCTTCTTCCACTTCGTGCCCGGTGAACACTGGCACGCCTTCGAAGGCTATGCCGAACATCAGTATTTTATCGACCCGTGCAAACTGCTGCTGACCACGCCGGGTATTAACGCCAGGACCGGTGAGTACGAGGATTTCGGCGTCCCCGCCACTATTCTCGCCAACTTCCTGCGTGAAAACGGCATCGTGCCGGAAAAATGCGATCTCAACTCCATCCTGTTCCTGCTCACGCCTGCCGAGGATATGGGCAAACTGCAGCAACTGGTCGCGCAACTGGTACGCTTCGAAAAACTGCTCGAGACGGATGCCCCTCTCAAAGAGGTACTGCCTTCTGTCTGTAAACAGTATCCGGAGCGCTATGCAGATTACACCCTGCGCCAGATTTGCCAGGAAATGCATGAGCTGTACGCCCGCCACAACGTGAAGCAGCTGCAAAAAGAGATGTTCCGCAAGTCTCACTTCCCGCGCGTCATGATGAACCCGCAAGAGGCGAACTATGCCTACCTGCGGGGTGAGGTCGAGCTGGTCTCGCTGCGCGATGCGGAAGGTCGCATTGCCGCCGAAGGTGCCCTTCCTTATCCACCAGGGGTGTTGTGCGTTGTGCCGGGTGAAGTCTGGGGCGGTTCCGTGCTGCGCTACTTTGCTGCGCTGGAAGAGGGTATCAACCTTTTACCGGGCTTCGCGCCGGAACTGCAGGGCGTTTACGTTGAGGAGTGTGACTGTCGTAAGCAGGTTCGTTGTAACGTCATCAAACACGCTGCCGCTCAGCCATCGCTGCTGAAAGGAGAAAAATTATGAGCAAGTCCAATAAAATGGGCGTGGTACAGCTGACCATTCTCACCATGGTAAACATGATGGGGTCCGGGATCATCATGTTGCCCACCAAGCTTGCGGAAGTAGGAACCATTTCGATTATCTCCTGGATGGTGACCGCCGTGGGGTCAATGGCACTGGCCTGGGCATTCGCCAAGTGCGGTATGTTCAGCCGCAAGCCCGGCGGGATGGGCGGCTACGCCGAATATGCCTTTGGCAAATCCGGGAACTTCATGGCCAACTACACCTATGGCGTCTCTTTGCTGATCGCTAACGTGGCGATTGCCATTTCCGCCGTGGGTTACGGTACTGAGCTATTCGGTGTGGCGCTGACCCCGGTGCAAATCGGGCTGGCGACCATCGGCGTGCTGTGGATCTGCACCGTGGCTAACTTTGGCGGCGCGCGCATTACCGGACAGATCAGCAGTATTACCGTCTGGGGGGTCATTATCCCGGTGGTTGGGCTGTGCATCATCGGCTGGTTCTGGTTTAGCCCCACGCTGTACGTCAACTCCTGGAACCCACACCATGTTCCGTTCTTCACCGCAGTGGGCTCTTCCATCGCCATGACGCTGTGGGCCTTCCTGGGGCTGGAATCTGCGTGTGCTAACGCCGAAGTGGTGGAAAACCCGGAGAAGAACGTACCGATTGCCGTGCTTGGCGGTACGCTGGGCGCTGCGGCCATTTACATTGTCTCAACCAACGTGATTGCAGGGATTGTACCGAACATGGATCTTGCCAGTTCCACGGCACCGTTCGGTCTGGCCTTTGCGCAGATGTTTACGCCGGGTGTCGGGAAAGTGATCATGGGGCTGATGGTGATGTCCTGCTGCGGCTCGCTTCTCGGCTGGCAGTTCACCATCGCTCAGGTCTTTAAATCATCCGCTGACGAAGGGTATTTCCCGAAAATCTTCTCCCGGGTCAGCAAAGCAGAGGCACCGGTTCAGGGCATGCTGGCGATTGTTATCTTCCAGAGTGGGTTATCTTTGATGACCATCAGCCCGTCGCTGAACAGCCAGTTCAACGTGCTGGTCAACCTGGCGGTAGTGACCAATATCATTCCGTATATTCTGTCGATGGCGGCGCTGGTCATCATTCAGAAGGTGGCGAAGGTGGACGCAGGCAAAGCGAGGGTGGCGAATATTGTGGCGCTGATTGGGGCAATTTACAGCTTCTATGCGCTCTACTCTTCCGGCCAGGAAGCCATGCTGTATGGTGCGATGGTGACCTTTATGGGCTGGACGCTGTACGGTCTGGTATCACCACGGTTTGAATTGAAAAATAAACACAGTTAATGCAAAAGCAAAACGGCAACCCCAGGGTTGCCGTTTTGACTGCATCGTGAGGGCATCAGCCCACCGCGATTTACGCGTTTTTCAGCACTTCGCTGACAATCTCTACCGCTTCTTTCTCAATCAGCTTACGATGTTCGTCACCGAGGAAGCTCTCACAATAGATTTTGTACGCATCTTCCGTACCGGATGGACGCGCGGCAAACCAGCCGTTTTCGGTCATCACTTTCAGACCACCGATAGAGGCACCGTTACCCGGGGCCGCCGTCAGACGGGCCGTGATAGGATCACCGGCCAGCGTGCTGGCACTAACCATCTCCGGAGAGAGTTTAGACAGCGCTGCTTTCTGCGCGGAGGTCGCGCCAGCCTGAATACGGTTATAGCTTGGCGCGCCAAAGCGTGCCGCCAGCTCGTTATAGTGTTCCTGCGGATTTTTACCGGTGACAGCCGTGATTTCCGCTGCCAGCAGGCACATGATAATCCCGTCTTTATCGGTAGACCATGGCGTGCCGTCAAAACGCAGGAAGGATGCGCCCGCGCTCTCTTCACCGCCAAAACCGAAGCTGCCGTCGTGCAAACCGTCAACAAACCATTTGAAGCCTACCGGTACTTCCACCAGCTTACGGCCCAGCGCCTCAACCACGCGGTCAATCATCGCCGAGGAGACCAGCGTTTTACCTACAGCCACCTCTTTGCCCCACTGTGGACGATGCTGGAACAGGTAGTTGATGGCAACCGCAAGATAATGGTTCGGGTTCATCAGCCCTGCCGGGGTGACAATACCGTGGCGGTCATAATCCGGGTCGTTGGCAAACGCCAGGTCGAATTTATCACGCAGCGCCAGCAGGCCCGCCATCGCGCACTCGGAAGAGCAGTCCATACGGATTGCGCCGTCTTTATCCAGGTGCATAAAGCGGAAGGTCTGATCAACATGATCGTTAACGATGGTCAGGTTCAGCTTGTAATGCTCTGCGATGCGTTTCCAGTATTCGATACCGGAGCCGCCGAGAGGGTCAACGCCCAGCTTCAGACCGGCTTTCTGGATGGCCGCCATATCGACGATATCCGCCAGACCTTCCACAAATGGCTGCACCAGATCCTGCTCTTTCACATGGCCGGACGCCATGGCTGCATCCAGAGAGAGGCGTTTCACCCCATTCAGGCCATCCGCCAGCAGTGCATTGGCACGATCTTCAACCACTTTCGTGACGTTCGTGTCTGCCGGTCCACCGTTAGGCGGGTTGTATTTGATCCCACCGTCTTCCGGCGGGTTGTGTGATGGGGTGATCACAATCCCGTCAGCCAGCGCGCCGCCTTTTTTGTTGTGGACAAGGATCGCGTTAGAGACCGCAGGGGTCGGCGTGAAGCCGTTATTTTCCTGAACAATGACGTCAACGCCATTCGCCGTCAGCACTTCCAGCACGGAAATGAACGCCGGTTCAGACAGAGCATGGGTATCTTTTCCCACATAGCACGGACCGGTAACGCCGTTTTTAGCGCGCTCTTCCGCGATGGCCTGAGCAATAGCCAGAATGTGCGGTTCGTTAAAGCTATGGCGCGCCGCGCTACCGCGGTGGCCAGATGTACCAAACTTCACTGCGTGTTCTGCGTTGCCCACGACCGGTTTCAGCACGTAATACTGCGCGGTCAGCTGAGCGACGTTAATCAAATCGCTTTGTTGTGCAGGTTGGCCTGCACGGCTGTGATTTGCCATTACCGGGTCCTTCTGATGCAAGGGTTAAATTGTACCGCAAACCTTTTCAATCAATTCCGCCGGGAACTGCATGGACTGCATGATGTGTTCAACCATGCTGCACTTGCGGCCCGTATTGGTATTGGTGATGACCCAGTACGGCGTGCCTGGGACATGTTTAGGTTTGGTTTGGTTGCCATTTTGCAGCAGCGTTTGCTCGTCGCCCGCGAAATAGACGCGGGTACGACCGTGCAGCGACTCGGTCGCTTCAGCAAACGCTTTGTTATCCAGTGAATAGAGTGTAGACAGCACCAGCATGAAGCGGTTAACCGCTTTTTTCTGCTCGGCGTACTCATCAGAGAGCAGCAACTCGCGCATCGCACGTACTTTGTCTTTCACTTGCGCGACGGCAGGTTTTGCTTGTGCAACAACGTTTTGTTGAGACACGACATCTTTAGTGACTGGGGTAGCAGGCTGTGAGGCGGCGGAAATTTTAAGCATGCGCCGTAAAATGTCGGACGCACTCTCCCCGATATGCCGCGTCTGGCTGGCAATATACTGATAGAGTTCGTCATCAACTTCGATTGTTTTCATCTTAATCCAGTGCGATATCTTATCTGAATACAAGTCGTTGGGATTATAAAGTTAAATTCCAACAGCGGATAGCGTCAAACCAGGTTGGCGGCAAAAGTCAGATTAAACTGGAACCTTGCAGCCGGGCGGCAGAATGGTCAACATGATACCCTAACCTGACATACGTAAAAAAAGAACTTTGCCATGAAATTGAATACCCGAGCGCAAACTGCACAATCGCCGAACAATAATTCTCCCATCGTACTGGTTCACGGGCTTTTTGGCAGCCTGGATAACCTGGGGGTGCTGGCGCGCGATCTGGTTACCGATCACGATATTTTGCAGGTCGATATGCGAAATCACGGTCTTTCCGGGCGTTCAGAGGAGATGACCTACGCGGCAATGGCCCAGGATCTGCTCGATACGCTTGATGCCAACCATCTTCAGAAGGTGACGCTCATCGGGCATTCTATGGGTGGCAAGGCGGTAATGGCCCTGACGGCGCTGGCACCGGACAGAATCAACGGTCTGGTCGTGATCGACGTTGCCCCGGTGGATTACGACGTGCGCCGTCATGACGACATTTTTGCTGCCGTCAATGCGGTGACAGAGGCTGGGGTTTCAACCCGCCAACAGGCCACAGCCGTCATGCGCGAACATCTTAATGAAGAAGGCGTTATTCAGTTTCTGCTGAAGTCGTTTGTCGACGGCCAGTGGCGTTTCAACGTGCCGGTACTCTGGGCGCAGTACAACAACATCGTCGGCTGGGATACGGTGCCCGCCTGGCAACACCCTACCCTCTTTATTCGCGGCGGTAACTCCCCTTATGTCACCGACGCCTACCGCGACACCTTGCTGGCGCAATTCCCGCAGGCCCGCGCCCATGTCATCGCCGGTGCCGGACACTGGGTTCACGCGGAAAAACCTGACGCCGTGTTACGCGCCATCCGCCGCTATCTCTCTGATACTGCGAATTGATTAAAAAGAGAGCGACTGGAAGGTTGCGGGCTTCCAGTCGTTGGCGTGCCGTTTTTGGTGATGTATGATGGCGCGCTCATCGCCCGGGCAATAGCAGGGCGGCTTGTTTCCCCCGAAGTCTCAGAATCATGGCCAAAGAACAAACGGACCGTACGACACTAGATCTGTTCGCGAATGAGCGTCGACCGGGACGACCGAAAACGAATCCGCTTTCGCGCGATGAACAGCTGCGTATTAATAAACGCAACCAGCTTAAACGCGATAAAAATCGTGGGCTTAAGCGTGTCGAACTGAAGCTCAATGCCGACGCCGTCGATGCGCTTAACGAACTGGCTGAAGCGCGTAATATCAGCCGTAGCGAGCTCATTGAAGAGATGTTGATCGCCCAGCTTGAGACGTTGCGCCGCCAGGCATAAGTCTGAAAATCCCCTTTCTTACCCTTTTCATGTAGCACAGAGTGCAGTCCTGCGCGATAGCTGTTTCCGCGGGGTTGCCAGTTCTGCTATTATTGCCCTTATCCGTGGACAAATTGCGCCACCATACCATTAAGTTTCAAGAGGTTATTTTACTCATGGCAATCATCGGCATTTTCTTCGGCAGTGATACCGGCAATACCGAAAATATCGCAAAAAACATTCAAAAACAGCTCGGTAAAGACGTTGCCGATGTGCATGACATCGCCAAGAGCAGCAAAGAAGATCTCGAAGGCTATGACATCCTGTTGCTGGGTATCCCAACCTGGTACTACGGTGAAGCCCAGTGTGACTGGGATGATTTCTTCCCGACGCTGGAAGAAGTGGACTTCAACGGCAAGCTGGTCGCCCTGTTTGGCTGCGGCGATCAGGAAGACTACGCTGAGTACTTCTGTGACGCACTGGGCACTATCCGCGATATCATTGAACCGAATGGTGCAGTTATCGTAGGCCACTGGCCGACTGCCGGTTACCACTTCGAAGCGTCTAAAGGCCTGGCCGATGACGACCACTTCGTGGGTCTGGCGATCGACGAAGACCGTCAGCCAGAACTGACCGCAGAACGCGTTGAGAAGTGGGTGAAGCAGATCCGCGAAGAACTGCACCTGGACGATATTCTTAACGCCTGATTGTTAGTGTGGCGCAACCCCGGTTGCGCCCAGGAACCAGGTCAAACGATTAAATTAATCGCTACAATCTTTTAACTTTTTCGCCCAGACCTGTACAATGTCTCCCAGGTAAAATGGGGTGCCATTGAGTAAGTTTGTCGGTGATACCACGTTTTTATAAGCATACTTTGCCTGAGACTTGCAGTTTTCATTTAGCCATGGCAGTTCTATAATGAGACGCATTATTCCAGGTGCATTTTCTGTCACTTCCTCCAGAAGTGAATCGTTTAGCAACAGGACAGATTCCGCATGACTGACAACAATACCGCATTAAAGAAGGCTGGCCTGAAAGTTACGCTTCCTCGGTTAAAAATCCTTGAAGTGCTTCAGGGTCCAGACAATCACCATGTCAGTGCGGAAGACCTTTACAAGCGTCTTATCGACATGGGTGAAGAGATTGGGCTGGCAACCGTCTATCGCGTGCTGAACCAGTTTGATGACGCGGGCATTGTTACCCGTCATAATTTCGAAGGCGGTAAATCTGTATTCGAACTGACCCAGCAGCAGCACCACGATCACCTGATCTGCCTGGATTGTGGCAAGGTCATTGAATTTAGCGATGATTCCATCGAAGCACGTCAGCGTGAAATCGCTGCTCGTCATGGTATCCGCCTGACCAACCATAGCCTGTATCTGTATGGTCACTGTGCTGAAGGTGATTGCCGCGAAGACGATCACGCACACGACGCCAAATAAGTCGAACTTTCATACTCTGAGCCAGCCGCAAGGTTGGCTTTTTTTTGCCTGTCATCCGGCAAAAAAAAGCCCGGTAAGCACAGCGCCACCGGGCCTTAACACGCTTACTTAATTTCCGTTGTTACTGCGTATTTCCTTCCAGATCTGGTCGCAACGCTTCGCCACTTCCTGATCGTTACCGGTTTTACGCGCCTGAATACAGGCCTGATAGTCCATCACGCGAACATTTTCCTGCGTTGCAAACTGCTCATGCGCCTTCTCTTTCTTCAGCACATTCAGTACGCTCTGGCAGGCTTCAATTTTCTCCGGTGAGCCTTCAGCGGTGTTAATGCAGGCGCTGTAAGCCTCCTTCAGGCGAGAATCTTCTTTCGTCGCCGGGTCCTGGGCGCAAGCCACCAGCCCCGAGGCCAGCAACGCGACGATTACCATTTTTTTCATCATGTGCAGTCTCCATTCCGGCGGGACGGAACCCGCCGGAGCGTTCATCAGAAGATAGTGAATGGTGCGATAACCATGAATTTCACGTCACGTTCATCCTGGAAGATGTTGCCGTAACCGCCCGCGTAGCTTGGAATATCAGAGTGGTTGTCATACTGCGTGAAGTGCAGCTTGAACATCGTGCCTTTCGCACGTCCGTCCTGCACGGTATAGATGGCATCCAGGCTGTAAGAGGACTCTTTCAGACGGTAGTTCGGATCGTAGTACGCATCCGGTGTGGCCATGTCGCCCGGTTTAGCGTCCCAGGCATACGCGTAGGAGGCGCCCACCGCCCAGCCCGGCAGGTTCCAGTTTTTCAGGTCATACATTGCGCCGAAGAAGACCGCTTTTTCGCCGTCGGCGTTGAAATCAGAGCGGTTATCCCACCAGATATCCAGACGACCGTTGGAAGATGCGTAAGTCGGGGTCATACGCTGCAGGAAGTAACCCTGCTGCCCTTCCGCCTTCACCCATGTCCCTTCCAGACGCAAATCCACCTGACCCACTTTGTAGCCAAAGGTCAGCGCCTGCAGCCAGGCCGTGCCGTCATAAATATCGTTGACGCCACCATCGCTGACTTTATCTCGCGTGCCGTAGAACTGGTAACTGGTACTCAACGGACTCCCTGCGATATCAAACTTGTAGCTGGCTTTGGCAAAATACTGATCGATATAACCTTCAGCCTGACCAAAAGCGGCTTCTAACACGAGGTCGTTTTTAAAATCGTACTTCGCACCCAGCGAGTGGAGGTAATCCACTTTGGTCTTTTTATCGTTCTGGTAAAACTTATCCATTTCGATATGCCACGGGGCTTTGTATTCGTTGGTCCACATATAGGAGAAACTCAACGCACCCGCATCACCGTAGTCAAAGTTAGCGCCAGCTTCAGCGCCCTGGTAAGTACCAGGCATAAAACTCCAGTGTGGCGCTAACAGGGTTTGGCCAGTTGGCTGAATATATCCGCCGCGCGCCCAGACTGGACCATATTTGAATTTTGCAGCGGCTTTATACAGACTGATACCGCTTTTATCGCCGGACCAGTCTTCTTTATAGGCCTTATTGCTGGACGAGAAGGCAATTTCGTTCGGGTGTCCGCTGTCGCCATTTTCCGCCATTTCAATTGCCGTGAATGCGGCAATATCCAGGCCGAACATATCGGCGGCATAGCCTGACTGGAAGTCGAGGTTGGCGTTCCAGGTAGAGTGAGAAAGGTTGGTTTTGTATTTGTCTTCGGTAACGTCTTTACGGTCACGTTCACGCTGCCAGTAATAAATACCGCCCGTGAGGGTAGAATCTTCGATGAAGCCTGCTGCCTTAGCCTCTGGCGCAATCACCAGGCCTGACATTGCTGTCACACCGGCGATAGCCAGCGCCAGCGCACTACGTTTGCCACTGAACGTACGCATAGATTATTCCTCTTTGACGAATTAAAACGCCTGAACGGCGAAAAATATAAAAGACCAAAAGGTCAGGGGTAGTCAGAAATACCCTCGAATTAACTACCGCCTTTAGGTTATTTTTCGCGACGCGAATTATCAATGCTTTTCAGTGGGCAAAAGTCAGGATTATGACGAAGTGCACATAATTCGTAGTGCTTTGTAACATTTAGCGGGAGACGAGATTTGGCGGGGCAAGTCATTAAATTTAAGCCAGTAATTGTGTAAATTACTGGTTATTTTCAGGTCTTCACTATTTTCAGAAATATACAAACTTTTTTTAGAAAAATAAGTAGCACCACATTGACCTGAATATTGCGCAGACATTATTTTTGCTCGCGCTTAACGATATGATCATTCAATAAAAAAACGCCGCATTACGCGGCGTTTGTCTCTCATTGACCAGAGCAGCGTTATTATTCGCCGACTTTAGTCCAGGTATCACGCAGGCCAACGGTACGGTTAAACACCGGTTTTTCCGAGGTACTGTGACGGCTGTCGAGGCAGAAGTAGCCTTCACGTTCGAACTGGAACGCTTTGCCCGCTTCAGCGGCTTTCAGAGACGGCTCAGCATAACCCTGCTTGATGACCAGAGATTCCGGGTTGATTGTCGCCAGGAAGTCTTCTGCTGCACCTGGGTTAGGCACGCTGAACAGACGATCATACAGGCGAATTTCAACCGGCAGCGCATGTGTTGCACTTACCCAGTGGATCACGCCTTTCACTTTGCGGCCATCTGCCGGATCTTTGCTCAGGGTTTCAGCGTCGTAAGAGCAGAAGATGGTGGTGATATTCCCTTCCGCATCTTTCTCAACACGCTCAGCTTTGATCACGTATGCGTTACGTAGACGCACCTCTTTACCCAGCACCAGACGCTTGTACTGCTTGTTCGCTTCTTCGCGGAAGTCAGCACGATCGATCCAGATTTCACCGCTGAACGGCACGTCACGGGTGCCCATTTCCGGTTTGTTCGGATGGTTAGGCATGGAGACCATTTCGCTCGCGCCTTGCGGGTAGTTTTCGATAACCAGTTTTACCGGATCGATGACGGCCATTGCGCGCGGCGCGTTGTCGTTCAGATCTTCACGGATGCAGGATTCCAGAGAGGCGATCTCAATGGTGTTATCCTGCTTGGTCACGCCGATGCGCTTACAGAACTCGCGAATAGACGCGGCAGTATAACCACGGCGACGCAGACCCGAGATGGTTGGCATACGCGGATCGTCCCAGCCCTCAACGTGCTTGTCGGTCACCAGCAGGTTCAGCTTACGCTTGGACATCACCGTGTATTCCAGATTCAGACGAGAGAATTCGTACTGACGCGGATGCACCGGGATCGTGATGTTATCCAGAACCCAGTCGTACAGACGGCGGTTGTCCTGGAACTCCAGCGTACACAGGGAGTGCGTAATGCCTTCCAGCGCATCGCTGATGCAGTGGGTAAAGTCGTACATCGGGTAGATGCACCACTTGTTACCGGTCTGATGGTGTTCAGCGAACTTGATACGGTACAGAACCGGATCGCGCATCACGATGAACGGTGATGCCATGTCGATTTTGGCACGCAGGCAGGCTTTACCTTCCTCGAAGCCACCCGCACGCATTTTTTCAAACAGCGCCAGGTTCTCTTCAACGCTGCGATCGCGGAACGGGCTGTTTTTACCCGGCGCGGTCAGCGTGCCGCGGTATTCGCGGATCTCTTCAGCAGACAGCTCGTCGACATACGCCAGACCTTTATTGATAAGCTCGACCGCATAGGCGTACAGCTGATCAAAATAGTCAGAGGAGTAGCAGATATCGCCAGACCAGTTGAAGCCCAGCCATTGCACGTCATTCTTAATAGACTCAACGTATTCGATGTCTTCTTTTACTGGGTTGGTGTCATCGAAACGCAGGTTGCACTGTCCCTGGTAGTCTTGCGCGATGCCAAAGTTCAGGCAGATCGATTTTGCATGACCAATATGCAGGTAGCCGTTTGGCTCCGGCGGGAAACGGGTATGAACTGTGGTGTGCTTACCACTGGCCAGATCTTCATCGATGATCTGACGAATAAAGTTACTCGGGCGGGCTTCAGCCTCACTCATCGTGGATTCCTCAAAGCGTAAACAACGTATAACGGCATATGATCTTATAAGCCGGACGTAGTGACAACCCTTAAAACGTCTCTGAAGAAAATAATGGGGGCAATTGCTGCAAAAAAAAGCGGCGGAGGAAAACCCCCGCCGCTTAAGGCATGACTCTACTCAGGAGCGATTACTTGCCTTTAATCTCATATAGTGGCGTCTGGCCCGCAACGACCTGACCTTTCGCCTGAATCACCAGGCCGCTGAAGTCGTCGATATTGCTGCAAACGACCGGGCTAATCATGGAGCGCGCGTTAGCGTTCAGGTAATCCAGATCCATTTCCAGAATCGGCTGACCTGCCACCACGTCGGCCCCCTCTTCCACCAGGCGAGTGAAGCCCTGGCCGTTCAGCGCGACGGTATCGATACCCATATGGACAACGATCTCCGCGCCCTTTTCAGTTTCGAGGCAGAACGCATGGTTGGTGTTGAAGATTTTAACGATGGTCCCGGCAGCCGGTGACACCACGGTTTTGTCCGTTGGTTTCACCGCCACACCGTCACCGACAGCTTTGCTGGCAAACGCTTCGTCAGGCACCTGCTCAATCGCAACCACTTCACCGGTAATCGGTGAAACCAGCGCGGCAATGGTCGTTGCGTTAGGGACGGCCTGCGGTTTTGCCACTGGGGCTTCCGTCACTGGCGCGCTGTTCGCTGCAGAAGCCGCGATCGGTCCACGGGCAACCACTTTCTTCATTTCATCGCCAATCGATTCCGCTTTCGCACCCACGATAACCTGGATGGTCTGCTTGTTCAGTTTCACCACGCCGGATGCGCCAAGGCGTTTACACATGGCATCGTTAACGCGCGCAGAATCACCTACCGTCAGGCGCAGACGGGTAATACATGCATCGATAGCTTTCAGGTTATCCGTACCGCCTACTGCGGCAATATAATTGGTTGCCAGCTGGGTCAGCCCTTCTTCGGTATTGCTGTTAGCTTCGCCAGTAACGATGTCGTCTTTCGTATCTTCGCGGCCTGGTGTTTTCAGGTTAAACATACGAATGACTGCGGTGAACAGAACGAAGTAGATAACGAAGAACACCAGACCCATTGCGACCAGCATCCAGACGTTCTTGCTCGCCGCGGGCAGGTTGTACATCAACACGTAGTCGATCGCGCCGGCGGAGAAGGAGAAGCCCGCATGGATACCCAGCAGCGTTGCAACAAACAGGCTAATACCCGTCAGCACAGCGTGCATGAGGTACAGCAACGGAGCCAGGAACATGAACAGGAATTCCAGCGGCTCAGTAACACCGGTCAGGAACGCGGTGATGGCAACTGACAACAGCATCCCGCCAACCATTGGACGACGCGCTTTCGGTGCGGCCAGGTACATAGCCAGCGCCGCGCCCGGCAGACCAAACATCATGATAGGGAAGAAGCCCGACATGAACATGCCCGCGGTGCCGTCACCTGCATAGAAGCGGTTGATATCCCCGTGGAATACCGCGCCAGCGGCGTTGGTAAACTCACCAATCTGGAACCAGGCAATGGTGTTCAGCACCTGATGCAGGCCGGTTGGGATCAACAGACGGTTGATGAAACCGAAGATACCCGCACCCACTGCGCCAGCGGAAACAATCCACTCACCGCCCGCATGGATAGCGTGCTGCACCGGTGGCCAGATGTAGCCGAAGATCGCGGCCAGAATCAGACAGAAGAAGCCTGTCGCAATCGGCACAAAACGTTTTCCACCGAAGAAGCTCAGGAAGTCTGGCAGTTTGATCCCCGCCCAACGGTTATAAACAGCCCCGCCGACCAGACCGGTAATGATACCTGCCAGAACGCCCATGTTAATTTCTGGGTTTATCGTCACCATCGCTTTCGTCAGGATGAAGTAACCGACAGCCCCGGCCAGCGCCGCTGCACCCGCGCTGTCTTTTGACCAGCTGGATGCCACACCGATGGCGAAAATCAGCGCCAGATTGTCAAAAATCGCGCCACCCGCTTGCGCGATAAATGGCACATTAAGCAGATCGGGTTGCCCGAATCGCAGCAGCAGTGCTGCAACCGGTAGCACGGCGATAGGGAGCTGCAAAGCCCTACCGAGGCGCTGGAAAAAACCTAAAATATTCATCCTATTCCCCCTACGAGACCCTTATTAAGGCTCGTGCATAAACTATGTTTTTATTGTGTCGACAACGATAAATACAGTTGATGATTCACTGGCATTGTGAGTGTGTGAAAAATTAATTCGTATCGCAAATTAAACACGTATTTTTTGTGATTTTTGTCACCAAATATCGTTAATAACCCTCCCTTTCTCTGGCTAACAGTGAAAACTTATTTTATCATTCAAAAAATCAAGACGGATTGATCCGGCCTGAAAGGTTCCAGGTTACGCTTAGTTCAGGTTCCGATAGCCATCCGCCCACTCTTCTACTTTAACTCTTGAGGTGAACAATGAGACTGATTCCCCTGGCAACTGCTGAACAAGTCGGTAAATGGGCCGCCCGTCATATCGTTAACCGTATTAACGCGTTCAAACCCACCGCCGATCGTCCTTTCGTTCTCGGCCTTCCTACCGGCGGCACGCCGCTGACCGCGTATAAAGCCCTGGTTGAGATGCATAAAGCAGGCCAGGTTAGCTTCAAACATGTTGTGACCTTCAACATGGATGAGTATGTCGGCTTACCCAAGGATCATCCGGAAAGCTACCATAGCTTTATGCACCGTAATTTCTTTGATCACGTTGATATTCCGGCTGAAAATATTAACCTGCTGAATGGAAACGCGCCTGATATTGACGCAGAATGCCGTCAGTATGAAGAAAAAATCCGTTCCTACGGTAAAATCCACCTGTTCATGGGTGGCGTGGGCAACGATGGTCATATCGCGTTCAACGAACCGGCCTCTTCTCTGGCTTCCCGTACGCGTATTAAAACCCTGACCCATGACACGCGCGTGGCAAACTCCCGCTTCTTTGACGGTGATGTTAACCAGGTACCAAAATACGCCCTGACCGTAGGCGTAGGCACCCTGCTGGATGCCGAAGAAGTGATGATTCTGGTTCTGGGCGGCGTGAAAGCGCAGGCGCTCCAGGCTGCCGTTGAAGGCAACGTTAACCACATGTGGACCATCAGTTGCCTGCAGCTGCATCCAAAATCAGTCATCGTGTGCGACGAACCGTCCACGATGGAGTTGAAAGTGAAAACGCTGAAATACTTCAACGAGTTAGAAGCTGAGAACATCAAAGGTCTGTAATTGAATAACCGCCTCTTCATCAAGAGGCGGCCGCTTTTTTTAACCGGGGGTCGTTATGTACGCTTTAACCCACGGTCGGATTTATACCGGCCATGATATTCTGGATGACCATGCGATTGTTATCGCCGATGGCCTGATTGAACGTGTTTGCCCACTGGCAGAGCTGCCGCCGGGGATTGAACAGCGCTCACTCAATGGAGCAGTAATCTCCCCCGGTTTCATCGACGTACAGCTGAACGGCTGCGGCGGTGTGCAATTTAATGATACCGCGGAGGCGGTGACGGTCGACACGCTGGAAATCATGCAGAAAGCCAACGAGAAATCGGGCTGCACCAGCTATCTGCCAACCCTCATCACCAGCAGTGATGAGCTCATGAAACAGGGTATCCGCGTGATGCGCGACTACCTGGCAAAACACCCTAATCAGGCGCTGGGTCTGCATCTTGAAGGACCGTGGCTGAACATCGTGAAAAAAGGGACGCATAACCCGGATTACGTGCGTAAACCTGACGCTGAGCTGGTCGACTACCTGTGTGCCAACGCCGATGTGATCACCAAAGTGACGCTGGCTCCTGAAATCGCGGGACCTGACGTTATCAGCAAACTGGCCGCCGCCGGGATTGTCGTTTCAGCGGGCCATTCAAACGCAACGCAAAAAGAAGCGAAAGCAGGTTTCCGCGCCGGCATTACCTTTGCGACGCACCTGTACAACGCGATGCCGTATATCACCGGTCGTGAACCTGGGCTGGTCGGGGCAATTCTCGATGAGCAGGACGTTTACTGCGGCATTATTGCTGACGGCTTGCACGTTGATTACACCAACATTCGCAACGCCAAGCGCCTGAAAGGTGACAAACTCTGTCTGGTAACCGATGCCACCGCACCGGCAGGGGCAAATATTGAGCAGTTCATTTTTGCCGGTAAAACAATATACTACCGCAATGGACTGTGTGTTGATGAAAACGGTACGCTGAGTGGTTCCTCCCTGACGATGATAGAAGGGGTGCGTAACCTGGTTGAACATTGCGGGATTGCGCTTGATGAAGTCCTGCGTATGGCGACCCTTTATCCTGCGCGCGCGATGGGCGTAGATAAACAGCTTGGCGGAATTGCACCAGGTATGGTTGCAAACCTGACGGCATTCACACACGATTATAAAATTATCAAGACCATCGTTAATGGTAACGAGGTCGTCACTGAGTAAGTAAAAGTATGACACCAGGCGGACAAGCTCAAATCGGTAATGTCGATCTCGTTAAACAACTTAACAGCGCGGCGGTTTATCGTCTGATTGACCAACACGGGCCAATCTCGCGCATTCAGATAGCCGAACAAAGCCAGCTTGCTCCCGCCAGCGTGACAAAAATTACCCGTCAGCTCATTGAGCGCGGACTGATCAAAGAAGTCGATCAGCAGGCCTCCACCGGAGGCCGCCGCGCCATCTCTATTATTACCGAAACCCGCAATTTTCAGGCGATTGGCGTCCGTCTTGGTCGTCATGACACCACCCTTACGCTCTATGATCTGAGCAGCAAAGCCATCGCGGAAGAACACTACCCGCTTCCGGAGCGCACTCAGGAGACGCTGGAACACGCGCTGCTGAATACCATTGAACACTTTATCGAGAGCTGTCAGCGCAAAATCCGTGAACTGATTGCGATCTCGGTGATCCTGCCAGGCCTGGTAGACCCCGAAAGCGGCGTGATCCGTTATATGCCCCATATAAAGGTTGAGAACTGGGGGCTGGTAGATGCGCTGGAAAAACGCTTTAAAGTGACCTGTTTCGTGGGGCACGACATCCGCTCACTGGCCCTGGCAGAGCACTACTTTGGTGCGAGCCAGGATTGTGAAGATTCGATTCTGGTGCGCGTACACCGCGGGACAGGAGCAGGCATCATCTCTAACGGCCGCATTTTTATTGGCCGCAACGGTAACGTCGGTGAGATTGGTCATATTCAGGTAGAGCCGCTTGGCGAACGCTGCCACTGCGGAAACTTTGGCTGTCTGGAGACGATTGCCGCCAACACGGCGATTGAACAGCGGGTGCGCCATCTGCTTGAACAGGGTTACCAGAGCCGCGTCACGCTGGACGATTGCAAGATAGGGACTATCTGCAAAGCCGCCAACAAAGGCGATGCGCTGGCCTGTGAAGTTATTGAGCAGGTGGGTCGCCATCTGGGTAAAACCATCGCCATCGCCATCAACCTGTTTAACCCGCAAAAAGTGGTGATCGCCGGTGAGATTGTGGAGGCCGAGAAGGTCCTGCTGCCCGCCATTGAAGGCTGCATTAACACTCAGGCGCTGAAAGCCTTCCGCCAGAACCTTCCCGTCGTTCGTTCTAAGCTTGACCATCGCTCAGCGATAGGCGCATTTGCGCTGGTTAAACGCGCCATGCTCAACGGTATTCTGTTGCAACATTTGCTGGAAAGTTGATCGGGTCTTATAGTAACGCCTTCTTTTTTTGATGTCGGAATGTCCATGACCATTAAGAATGTAATTTGTGATATCGACGGCGTGCTGATGCACGACAACGTTGCTGTACCAGGTGCTGCGGAATTTCTTCACCGCATCATCGACAAAGGAATGCCTCTGGTTCTTCTCACGAACTACCCTTCTCAGACCGGTCAGGACCTGGCAAACCGCTTTGCCACAGCAGGCGTCAACGTGCCGGACAGCGTGTTTTATACCTCTGCCATGGCCACCGCTGATTTCCTCAAGCGCCAGGAAGGAAAAAAGGCCTACGTGGTGGGTGAAGGGGCGCTGATCCACGAGTTATATAAGGCAGGGTTTACCATCACAGATGTGAACCCGGACTTTGTGATCGTTGGCGAAACGCGCTCCTATAACTGGGAGATGATGCACAAAGCCTCCTACTTTGTTGCCAACGGTGCGCGTTTTATTGCCACCAACCCGGATACCCACGGCCGTGGTTTTTACCCTGCCTGCGGCGCGCTGTGTGCCGGTATCGAAAAGATCTCTGGCCGGAAACCGTTCTACGTGGGCAAGCCCAGCCCGTGGATCATCCGTGCCGCGCTGAACAAGATGCAGGCCCACTCCGAAGAAACGGTGATTGTCGGCGACAACCTGCGCACCGATATCCTGGCCGGATTCCAGGCGGGCCTGGAAACCATTCTGGTGCTTTCCGGTGTCTCCACGCTCGACGATATTGACGCCATGCCCTTCCGACCGAGCTGGATTTATCCCTCCGTCGAAGAAATTGATATTATCTGATCCCAAACCACGCCTCAGCGCGTGGTTTTTTATTTTCACGCCCGACAAACAACCTCACATCTAACAAAACAGCCGATTTATTGCATAATCATCAATAAAAGCGTTCATGACGTACTCGTTTTTCACTATTCGGCAATCAGCATTGCACTATTTCCGTTTTATCCCGTAAAACCCTTGCGCGCCCTCCCCCTTTGCGGCATTTTCATAAGCAAGCAACATTACAAAGCAACAGGGTTAACGGAGAAGGTTATGTGTTCAATTTTTGGCGTACTGGATATTAAAACTGACGCAGGCGAACTGCGTAAAAAGGCACTCGAATTGTCCCGCCTGATGCGCCATCGCGGCCCGGACTGGTCCGGCGTTTACGCCAGCGATAAAGCCATCCTGGCACACGAACGTCTGTCCATTGTTGACGTCAACGCCGGTGCGCAGCCGCTGTATAACGAGAAAAAAACACACGCGCTGGCTGTCAACGGTGAAATCTATAACCATCAGGCGCTGCGCGCCGAGTACGGCGACCGTTACGCCTTCCAGACCGGTTCTGACTGTGAAGTGATCCTGGCGCTGTATCAGGAGAAAGGCCCGGAATTCCTCGATGATCTGCAGGGTATGTTTGCCTTCGCCCTGTACGACAGCGAAAAAGATGCCTATCTGATTGGCCGCGACCATATTGGTATTATCCCGCTGTATATGGGTCACGATGAACACGGCAACTTTTATGTCGCCTCAGAAATGAAAGCCCTGGTGCCGGTTTGCCGCACCATTAAAGAGTTCCCGGCAGGAAGTTACCTGTGGAGTAAAGACGGCGAGATACGTCAGTACTATCAGCGCGACTGGTTCGACTATGATGCGGTTAAAGACAACGTGACTGATAAAGCCGAACTGCGTCAGGCGCTGGAAGATTCTGTTAAAAGCCACCTGATGTCAGATGTGCCTTACGGTGTACTGCTCTCCGGCGGGCTGGACTCGTCCGTGATCTCCGCGATCACCAAGAAATTCGCCGCGCGTCGTGTTGAAGATCAGGAACGTTCAGAAGCCTGGTGGCCGCAACTGCACTCCTTTGCTGTGGGCCTGGAAGGCGCACCGGATCTGAAAGCCGCGCAGGAAGTGGCAAACCATCTCGGTACCGTGCACCATGAGATCCACTTCACCGTGCAGGAAGGCCTGGATGCGATCCGCGATGTTATCTACCACATCGAAACCTACGATGTGACCACCATTCGCGCTTCCACGCCGATGTACCTGATGTCGCGTAAGATCAAAGCGATGGGCATAAAGATGGTGCTCTCCGGTGAAGGGTCTGACGAAGTGTTTGGCGGCTACCTCTATTTCCACAAAGCGCCGAACGCAAAAGAGCTGCACGAAGAGACAGTACGTAAACTGCAGGCGCTGCATATGTTTGACTGCGCACGCGCCAACAAAGCGATGTCTGCCTGGGGGGTGGAAGCCCGTGTTCCCTTCCTGGATAAGAAATTCCTCGACGTGGCAATGCGCATCAACCCGCAGGACAAAATGTGCGGCAACGGCAAAATGGAGAAACATATCCTGCGTGAATGTTTCGAATCCTACCTGCCGGCGAGCGTGGCATGGCGTCAGAAAGAGCAATTCTCTGACGGTGTCGGGTATAGCTGGATCGACACCCTGAAAGAGGTGGCGGCAAAACAGGTTTCCGATCAGCAACTGGAAACCGCGAGCTTCCGCTTCCCGTACAACACGCCAGGCTCCAAAGAAGCGTATCTGTACCGTGAAATCTTTGAAGAGTTGTTCCCGGTGCCGAGTGCGGCGGAGTGTGTTCCGGGCGGCCCGACCGTTGCCTGTTCTTCGGCTAAAGCCATTGAATGGGATGAATCTTTCAAGTCAATGAACGATCCATCAGGACGTGCGGTAGGCGTACACCAGTCTGCCTATAAGTAATCGAAAAGCATCCAATCAGGCCCTGCGGGGCCTGATTTTTTTTGCCCCCTATTTCACTCCCCAAAAACGATAAATAACCAATAATTGCCGAATATTCGGTCACGCTGTTCGCAACCTAACCAAACAGTCACATTCCGGCTATTTTCGTTGAAAAAGGTGTTGACGCTGCAAGGGTCTATACGCATAATGCGCCCCGCAACGCCGATAAGGTAACGCGAAAAAAAGATGGCTACGTAGCTCAGTTGGTTAGAGCACATCACTCATAATGATGGGGTCACAGGTTCGAATCCCGTCGTAGCCACCATCTTTTTTGCGGGAGTGGCGAAATTGGTAGACGCACCAGATTTAGGTTCTGGCGCCGCAAGGTGTGCGAGTTCAAGTCTCGCCTCCCGCACCATTCCCAGGTAAGCGTTGCACGGATGGGGTATCGCCAAGCGGTAAGGCACCGGTTTTTGATACCGGCATTCCCTGGTTCGAATCCAGGTACCCCAGCCATATTTCTTCGATTTTGCGGTTCTCCGCGGTATTGGGGTATCGCCAAGCGGTAAGGCACCGGTTTTTGATACCGGCATTCCCTGGTTCGAATCCAGGTACCCCAGCCATCGAAGATTGCAGTACTGGCTACGTAGCTCAGTTGGTTAGAGCACATCACTCATAATGATGGGGTCACAGGTTCGAATCCCGTCGTAGCCACCAAATTAGTCATCTGTCGAATGATTCGGTAGACGAGAAAAAATTGTTGGGGTATCGCCAAGCGGTAAGGCACCGGATTCTGATTCCGGCATTCCGAGGTTCGAATCCTCGTACCCCAGCCAATTTAAAAAAGTCGTTAAGCACATTGTTTAACGCAATTGGGGTGTCGCCAAGCGGTAAGGCTCTGGTTTCTGATACCAGCATTCCGGGGTTCGAATCCCTGCACCCCAGCCACTTAGTAACAAAAAAGCCCGCTCTGCGGGCTTTTTTGTTTTTGTTGGATTATGTACCGCATCCGAAAGCCCTCTCCCGCAGGAGAAGGCGCCCAGATTAAAGGCCTAACGCGTACTTCAGCGCCTGACGCTTCAGCCCACCGGCACGCTCCGCCGCCATCAAACCAATGTTACGCAGAATGCGCACCGGACCAAGATCGTTACTGAACCCGGCGTAAAACAGATCCATCCCCGACTGCATGATAAAGTTATCCGCCATACGTCGCGTCTGGTAACGTTTCAGTACCGGATGGCTGGCCCAGGCCTCCGCGTGGGCGCGCGCATTGCCCAGCACATCCAGTAAAGCCTCAACGTCACGGTATCCCAGGTTCACGCCCTGCCCCGCCAGCGGGTGAATGGTGTGTGCCGCATCCCCCACCAGCGCCAGCCCTGCACGGGCATACTGCAATGCATGGCGACGGGTAAGCGGAAACGCCCCGGCGGCAACCGGCATGACGTTGCCCAGACGGCGTGGGAAGTGCTGATGGATCTCTCGCTGCAGCTGCTCCATTGACAGCCCCTGCAACTGACGAATGCGCGCCGGTTTGTCATACCACACCAGCGACGCCCAGCGATCAAACAACGGTAAAAAGGCATGCGGGCCATTCGGGGTAAAGTGCTGCCAGGTGCTCTCACCCGGGTCATTCTCACACTGCACGGTGATCAACATGCACGCCTGCTGGTACTGCCAGGCATGAATGCCAATTCCCGCCATTTGCCTGACCTGTGAGTTGGCACCATCCGCTCCGACAACCAGCCTCGTGGCCAGCTCATCCCCCTTATCCAGCTCAAGCAAATACCCGCCTTCGTGGGGATGCAGTGCGTTAAGTGACGCCGGGACGCGCAGCGCCACTTTCGGATGCGCCTCCAGGGCCTGCCAGAGCGCCAGCTGGAGGACCGTGTTTTCCACCATATAGCCCAGACGGGGCAGCTTCAGTTCAGCGGCATCAAACGCGACATGCGCATTCTCCCACTCCCAGGTTTCGAGACGGCTGTAAGGGTGCGCGCGCATCCCGAGCACGGCATCCCAGACGCCCAGCCCGCGCAGCAGATCGACAGAGGCGGCGCTGATAGCTGAAATTCGCACATCCGGCTTTGCCGTCGGGTCAAACGCAACAGGGGCAGCCTGCTCGATAACCGTCACCTCAAATCCCTGCTGCGCCAGCCCCAGCGCGAGTGCGCCGCCGACCATACCGCCGCCGACAACGGCAATTTCGGTTTGTTGGAGAGTCATGGTCAATTATCCTTAATGGTATATACCTTAAGTTTACCGGATTTTTTCGGTCTTGAGGTTGACAACCTTCATACTGGTCACAACCGCAGCAAAGCATTACAATACGCGCCCTGCATTCCTGAGCATGAGCAAGTCGATGACAAAAAAACTCCATATAAAAACCTGGGGCTGTCAGATGAACGAATACGATTCATCCAAGATGGCCGATCTGCTGGATGCCACGCACGGGTATCAACTGACTGACAACGCGAACGAAGCGGACGTGTTGCTGCTCAATACCTGTTCGATCCGTGAGAAGGCGCAGGAGAAGGTGTTCCATCAACTGGGCCGCTGGAAGCTTATCAAACGCAAAAGACCCGATGTGATCATTGGCGTGGGTGGGTGTGTGGCCTCGCAGGAAGGCAAACTGATCCGCCAGCGTGCTCACTATGTTGATATTATTTTTGGCCCGCAGACGCTGCACCGCCTGCCGGAGATGATCAACGCCGTTCGCGAGAATCGCCGCCCGGTGGTTGACGTAAGCTTCCCGGAAATCGAAAAATTTGACCGTCTGCCAGAACCACGCGCGGATGGTCCAACAGCCTACGTCTCCATTATGGAAGGCTGTAACAAGTACTGCACCTATTGTGTCGTACCGTATACCCGCGGCGAAGAAGTGAGCCGTCCGACTGACGACATTCTGTTTGAAGTGGCGCAACTGGCGGCACAGGGTGTGCGTGAAATTCACCTGCTGGGCCAGAACGTCAACGCCTGGCGCGGCGAGAACTACGACGGTACCACCGGCAGCTTTGCAGAACTGCTGCGCCTGGTGGCCGCGATCGACGGCATCGACCGCCTTCGCTTCACCACCAGCCACCCGATGGAATTTACCGATGACATCATTGATGTGTATCGCGACACGCCAGAGCTGGTGAGCTTCCTGCATCTGCCGATTCAGTGCGGTTCCGACCGCGTGCTGAACTTGATGGGACGTCCACATACGGTACTGGAGTACAAATCCATCATCCGCAAGCTGCGTGAAGCCCGTCCTGACATCCAGATTAGCTCCGACTTTATCGTTGGCTTCCCGGGCGAAACCACGGATGACTTTGAGCGCACGATGAAGCTCATTGGCGAAGTGAATTTTGACGTCAGCTACAGCTTTATCTTCTCAGCGCGTCCAGGTACTCCTGCGGCCGATATGGTCGACGATGTGCCGGAAGAAGAGAAAAAGCAGCGTCTGTATATTCTGCAGGAGCGTATCAACCAGCAGGCCAACGCCTGGAGCCGTCGTATGGTCGGCACCGTCCAGCGTATTCTGGTGGAAGGCACTTCCCGTAAGAGCATTATGGAGCTGTCAGGACGCACCGAAAATAACCGCGTCGTGAATTTTGAAGGCACGCCAGACATGGTCGGTAAATTTGTGGACGTGGAGATTGTCGACGTACTGACCAACTCCCTGCGCGCGAAAGTGGTCCGTACCGAAGACGAAATGGGTCTGCGCATCGCACAGTCGCCGGAATCCGTCATGTCCCGCACCCGCAAAGAAAGCGACGCTGGCGTCGGCATTTACCAGCCATAACGCCATCCGGCCTGCCGGTTCGGCAGGCCTTGTATTTCCTCTCATCGCCCCCAATATCTTCCGCAACGCTTGCGCCTTTATTCTATGGCGTGAATAATTTCGGTAATGACCGTTTTATTACGCCAGGTGGCACCGGGTCAGTTAATCAATCAAAGAGGAACAGTTTGAACATAGATACGCGTGAAATTAGCCTTGAGCCAGCAGACAACGCTCGCCTGCTGAGCCTGTGCGGGCCGTTTGATGACAACATCAAACAACTGGAGCGACGTCTGGGTATCGAAATCAATCGTCGCGATAATCATTTCAAACTCACCGGACGCCCTCTCTGCGTCAACGCCGCTGCGGATATTCTGCGTAGCCTGTATGTGGATACCGCCCCAATGCGCGGTGAAATACAGGATATCGAGCCAGAACAGATCCACCTCGCGATCAAAGAGGCGCGCGTGCTTGAGCAAAGCGCAGAAAGCGTGCCGGACTATGGCAAGGCCATCAATATTAAGACCAAACGTGGCGTCATTAAGCCGCGTACGCCAAACCAGGCGCAGTACATCGCCAACATTCTCGACCATGACATCACCTTCGGTGTGGGCCCGGCGGGTACGGGTAAAACCTATCTGGCCGTTGCCGCGGCGGTTGATGCGCTCGAACGCCAGGAGATTCGTCGCATCCTGCTGACCCGTCCGGCGGTGGAAGCGGGTGAAAAACTGGGCTTCCTGCCAGGCGATCTGAGCCAGAAGGTTGACCCTTACCTTCGTCCGTTATACGACGCGCTGTTCGAGATGCTCGGCTTTGAGAAAGTTGAGAAGCTGATTGAGCGTAACGTGATTGAAGTTGCCCCGCTCGCCTATATGCGCGGCCGTACGCTGAATGATGCATTCATTATTCTCGATGAAAGCCAGAACACTACCATCGAACAGATGAAAATGTTCCTGACACGTATTGGCTTTAACTCAAAAGCGGTCATTACCGGTGACGTCACGCAGATTGACCTGCCGCGCAGCACCAAATCGGGTCTGCGCCATGCCATTGAAGTGCTGGCCGACGTCGACGAAATCAGCTTTAACTTCTTCCACAGCGAAGACGTGGTCCGTCACCCGGTTGTGGCGCGCATCGTTAACGCTTATGAAGCATGGGAAGAAGCAGATCAGAAGCGTAAGGCCGAACTGGCCGCAGAACGTAAGCGCGAAGCGCAGGAGCAAGAACAAAAATGAGTCAGGTGATCCTCGATTTACAACTGGCATGTGACGATAATTCCGGCTTGCCAGAAGAGGCACAGTTTCAGACATGGCTGGATGCGGTTATCCCCCCGTTTCAGGAAGAATCAGAAGTCACGATTCGTCTGGTGGATGAAGCCGAAAGCCATGAGCTTAACCTGACCTACCGCGGGAAAGATAAGCCGACCAACGTGCTCTCTTTCCCCTTCGAAGCCCCACCGGGAATTGAGATGCCGCTGCTGGGCGATCTGATCATCTGCCGCCAGGTCGTGGAACAGGAAGCTAAAGAGCAGCAAAAACCGCTGGAAGCCCACTGGGCGCATATGGTGGTACACGGTAGCCTGCATCTGCTCGGCTACGACCATATTGAAGATGACGAAGCGGAAGAGATGGAGTCCCTCGAGACAGAGATAATGCTTGCTCTGGGCTATGAGGATCCGTACATTGCCGAGAAAGAATAGTCAGTCGACCGACTGACTAACATGCCGCCGCGTAGGGAAATAGCGCGGCGGTAAACGTTGAACTAACAAGAGAACCCTTAACAAACGCCATGAGCGACGACAATTCACACAGTAGCGACACGACAAACACCAAAAAGGGATTTTTCTCCCTCATTCTGAACCAGCTTTTCCACGGCGAACCTAAAAACCGTGACGAACTGCTGGAGCTGATTCGTGATTCCGGGCAAAACGACCTTATCGATGAAGATACGCGCGAAATGCTCGAAGGGGTAATGGACATCGCCGACCAGCGCGTTCGCGACATCATGATCCCCCGCTCGCAAATGATCACCCTGAAACGTAACCAGACTCTGGACGAGTGCCTCGATGTGATCATCGAATCCGCACACTCGCGTTTCCCGGTCATCAGCGAAGACAAAGATCACATTGAAGGGATTTTGATGGCGAAAGATCTGCTGCCGTTTATGCGCAGCGATGCCGAAGCCTTCAGCATGGAAAAAGTGTTACGCCAGGCCGTGGTTGTGCCGGAAAGTAAACGTGTGGATCGGATGCTGAAAGAGTTTCGCTCTCAGCGCTACCACATGGCGATTGTTATTGATGAATTTGGTGGCGTTTCCGGTCTCGTCACGATCGAAGATATCCTTGAGCTGATCGTGGGCGAAATCGAAGATGAGTATGACGAAGAAGAGGATATCGACTTCCGTCAGCTTAGCCGCCACACCTGGACCGTCCGCGCGCTGGCCTCGATTGAGGACTTTAACGACGCCTTTAGTACCCATTTCAGCGATGAAGAGGTCGATACCATTGGCGGGCTGGTGATGCAGGCCTTTGGCCACCTTCCGGCACGCGGCGAGACCGTTGACATCGACGGTTACCAGTTCAAAGTGGCAATGGCCGACAGCCGACGTATTATACAGGTTCATGTCAGAACGCCGGACGACTCACCGGTGCCAAAACTGGAAGATTAATGTAAATGGCATTTGCCCCATTACTTGAACGCCAGCGCGTACGTCTGCTGCTGGCGCTGTTACTCGGAGCCAGCGGAACGCTGGCTTTTTCTCCTTACGATATCTGGCCTGCAGCCATTCTCTCCCTGATGGGACTTCAGGGTTTAACCCTGAATCGTCGTCCCGTCCAGGCGGCAGCGATTGGCTACTTCTGGGGACTGGGGCTGTTTGGCTCCGGCATCAACTGGGTCTATGTCAGCATCGCCCAGTTTGGCGGTATGCCAGGACCCGTTAACGTCTTCCTCGTGGTGCTGCTGGCCGCTTATCTCTCGCTCTATACCGGCCTGTTCGCGGGTATCCTTTCTCGCCTGTGGCCAAAAACCACCTGGCTGCGCGTTGCCATTGCTGCGCCGGTTGTCTGGCAAATTACCGAGTTCCTTCGCGGCTGGGTACTGACTGGCTTCCCGTGGCTGCAGTTCGGTTACAGTCAGATTGATGGCCCGCTAAAGGGGCTTGCTCCGGTAATGGGCGTTGAAGCGATTAACTTCCTGTTGATGGTGGTGAGCGGACTGCTGGTCCTGGCGCTGGTCACACATAACTGGAAGACGCTGGTCGTGGCGCTGGTGTTGTTTGCCCTGCCTTTCCCACTGCGTTATATCCAGTGGTACAGCCTGGTGCCAGAGCGCACCACGCAGGTTTCAATGGTGCAGGGGAATATCCCTCAGTCAATGAAATGGGACGAGAAAGAGCTGCTGAACACGCTGAAGATCTACGCTAACGCCACCGAGGCGGTCATGGGTAAATCGCAGTTGATCATCTGGCCAGAGTCGGCGATTCCGGATCTGGAAATTAACCAGCAGCCGTTCCTGAACATGATGAACGATCTACTGCTGGCTCGCGGCAGTACGCTGGTTACCGGGATTGTCGATGCGCGTCTGAATCAGCAGAACCGCTACGACACCTACAACACCATCATTACGCTGGGTAAAGACAGCGAATACAGCTACAACTCCACTGACCGATATAATAAGAATCACCTGGTACCGTTTGGCGAATTTGTACCGCTGGAGTCCATTCTGCGCCCGTTAGCACCGTTTTTTGACCTGCCGATGTCCTCATTCAGCCGTGGTCCGTACGTTCAGCCTCAGCTACATGCGCACGGTTTTGCCCTGACAGCGGCCATCTGCTACGAAATTATCCTCGGCGAGCAGGTGCGCGATAACTTCCGTCCGGACACTGACTTCCTGCTGACTATCTCCAACGATGCCTGGTTTGGTAAGTCGATTGGCCCGTGGCAGCACTTCCAGATGGCGCGGATGCGCTCCCTGGAGCTGGCGCGCCCGCTGCTGCGTAGCACCAACAACGGCATTACCGCCGTGATTGGCCCGCAGGGCGAAATCCAGGCCATGATCCCGCAGTTCACCCGTGAAGTGCTGACGACCAACGTCACGCCTGCGACGGGCCTGACGCCTTATGCCCGCACCGGCAACTGGCCGCTGTGGATCCTGACCGCGCTGTTCGGATTTGGCGCGGTGCTGATGAGCTTGCGTCAGCGTCGTCGATAATTTCCCCTCTCTTCCCCTCTCCCGTTGGGAGAGGGCATTTCTGGCACGTCTCTTGCTTTATTTCCCCACGTAAACGCAGTTTGGCTTAACGTGCAACTTCGTCGCACCAGCGTAGATCACCGGTAGCACCGAAACGGTGCAACGAGAGATATTTGCCTCTGATTGGTGCGGCGCGCTTCGCAAAAATAAACAATAACGCAGCAAAATCTTTACATTAAGCCAGACTAAATGTTAACAAGCTTGCATAACACTGCACTCGCATAGCGCGAGATATAACAACATCACAATGGGTATCAATGCGTCACTGGCGCTGATAAGAAAGGAGTTGGGTATGCAATTACGTAAACTGGCCACAGCAATGCTGGTTATGGGGATGTCGGCAAGCGTCGTTCACGCTGAAGATGCTCCGGCTGCCGGGAGCACTCTCGACAAGATTGCCAAAAACGGCGTGATCGTGGTCGGCCACCGTGAATCTTCTGTCCCGTTCTCTTACTACGACAACACGCAAAAAGTCGTGGGCTATTCACAGGATTACTCCAACGCTATCGTTGAAGCTGTGAAGAAAAAGCTGAACAAACCTGACCTGCAGGTGAAGCTGATTCCAATCACTTCACAAAACCGTATTCCACTGCTGCAAAACGGCACGTTCGATTTTGAGTGCGGTTCCACCACCAACAACCTTGAGCGTCAGAAACAGGCTGCCTTCTCTGACACCATCTTCGTCGTGGGCACCCGCCTGCTGACCAAGAAAGGCGGCGAGATCAAAGACTTTGCGGACCTGAAAGGCAAAGCCGTTGTTGTTACCTCCGGTACCACTTCCGAAGTGTTGCTGCACAAGCTGAACGACGAGAAGAAAATGGATATGCGCATCATCAGCGCGAAAGATCATGGCGACTCTTTCCGTACCCTGGAAAGTGGCCGTGCTGTGGCGTTTATGATGGATGATGCCCTGCTGGCAGGCGAACGTGCAAAAGCGAAGAAACCAGACAACTGGGATATCGTCGGCACGGCGCAATCTAAAGAAGCGTACGGTTGTATGCTGCGTAAAGACGATCCGCAGTTCAAGAAGCTGATCGATGACACCATCGCTCAGGTTCAGACCTCCGGTGAAGCGGAAAAATGGTTCGATAAATGGTTCAAGAACCCGATTCCACCCAAAAATCTTAACATGAACTTCGAACTGTCTGACGACATGAAAGCGCTGTTCAAATCACCAAACGACAAGGCTCTTAACTAATTAGAACAACAGGGGCGGGATCTCCTGCCCTCTCGATTGTCGGGAAGCATGGACAGACTATACGTTGAGTGGTCGTTCCCCACTCAACGCGAAAAATGAGCTTCTCACCAATCTTCGAGGGTAGCGCTGCTACCCTTTTTTTTCTGGAGTTTATTATGTCAATAGACTGGAACTGGGGCATATTCCTGCAACAAGCCCCGTTCGGCAACACCACCTATCTTGGCTGGCTGTGGAGCGGTTTTCAGGTTACCGTCGCCTTATCGATCACGGCGTGGATTATCGCGTTTCTTGTCGGTTCACTGTTCGGTATTTTGCGCACCGTGCCTAACCGTTTTCTCTCATCTCTCGGCACCCTGTATGTGGAACTGTTCCGTAACGTTCCGCTGATTGTGCAATTTTTCACCTGGTATCTGGTCGTCCCGGAACTGCTGCCGGAAAATATTGGCATGTGGTTTAAGTCGGAACTGGATCCGAACGTGCAGTTCTTTGTCTCCTCCATGCTCTGCCTGGGGCTCTTCACCGCCGCGCGCGTTTGCGAGCAGGTGCGTGCCGCCATTCAGTCACTGCCGCGCGGACAAAAAAATGCTGGCCTGGCGATGGGCCTGACGCTGCCACAAACTTACCGCTATGTACTGCTGCCTAACGCTTACCGCGTCATTGTTCCACCAATGACGTCTGAGATGATGAACCTGGTGAAAAACTCGGCCATCGCCTCGACCATCGGTCTGGTGGATATGGCCGCACAGGCGGGCAAGTTGCTGGATTATTCCGCCCACGCGTGGGAATCCTTCACGGCGATCACACTCGCCTATGTTCTGATTAACACTTTCATCATGCTGGTGATGAACCTGGTTGAACGCAAAATCCGCCTGCCGGGCAATCTGGGGGGCAAATAATGTACGAATTTGACTGGAGTTCTATCGTTCCATCCATGCCTTACCTGCTGGATGGTCTGCTGATCACCTTAAAAATCACCGTGATTGCTATTGTGGTGGGTATCGTCTGGGGCACCCTGCTGGCGGTCATGCGCCTGTCGGCCTTTAAACCGTTCGCCTGGTTTGCCACGGCCTACGTTAACGTTTTCCGCTCCATCCCACTGGTGATGGTACTGCTGTGGTTTTACCTGATTGTTCCCGGCTTTCTGCAAAACGTGCTGGGGCTATCGCCGAAAACCGATATCCGCCTGATCTCCGCGATGGTCGCGTTCTCAATGTTTGAGGCTGCCTACTATTCAGAGATTATCCGAGCGGGTATTCAGAGTATTTCCCGTGGGCAGTCCAGCGCCGCGCTGGCGCTGGGGATGACGCACTGGCAATCCATGCAGCTCATTATTCTGCCGCAGGCGTTTCGCGCCATGGTTCCCCTCCTGCTGACCCAGGGCATCGTACTGTTCCAGGATACCTCTCTGGTCTACGTACTGAGCCTGGCAGACTTCTTCCGTACCGCGTCTACCATCGGTGAACGTGACGGTACGCAGGTCGAAATGGTGCTCTTCGCGGGTGGCGTCTATTTTGTGATTAGTTTAAGCGCGTCGCTGTTGGTCAGCTGGCTGAAGAAAAGGACTGTATAATGATTTCCCTGAAAAATGTTTCTAAATGGTATGGGCACTTTCAGGTGCTGACCGACTGCTCAACCGAAGTGAAAAAAGGTGACGTGGTGGTGGTATGTGGGCCATCCGGCTCCGGTAAATCCACGCTGATCAAAACCGTTAACGGCCTGGAGCCGGTGCAGCAAGGTGAGATCCTCGTCAATGGCACCAAAGTCAATGACAGGAAAACCAACCTTGCTCAGCTGCGTTCCCACGTCGGCATGGTGTTCCAGCACTTTGAGCTGTTTCCGCACCTCTCCATTATCGAGAACCTGACGCTGGCGCAGGTAAAAGTGCTGAAACGCGATAAAAAGCTCGCGCGCGATAAAGGTCTGAAACTGCTGGAACGCGTGGGGCTCTCTGCGCATGCTGATAAATTTCCGGCGCAGCTCTCTGGCGGTCAGCAGCAGCGTGTGGCTATTGCCCGCGCCCTGTGTATGGATCCGGTCGCCATGCTGTTTGATGAACCGACTTCCGCTCTCGATCCCGAGATGATCAACGAAGTGCTGGACGTAATGGTTGAGCTGGCGCACGAAGGGATGACGATGATGGTGGTGACCCACGAAATGGGCTTTGCCCGCAAAGTGGCGAACCGCGTGATCTTCATGGACGAAGGGAAGATTGTTGAAGACTCGCCGAAAGAAGAGTTCTTCGCCAATCCAAAATCCGAGCGAGCAAAAGACTTCCTCGCCAAAATCCTGCACTAATCTCCCCGGTGCGCAATCTGCGGATTGCGCACTGCTTCACGCTTTAGCTCTCTTCTTCTCGTCGGCGTCACATTGCAGCGTTAACCTTGTCACAAAATAATGCTACGTATGGAGCACGCTATGGCACAACCTATCCTTCTCGATTGCGACCCGGGTCATGATGACGCGATCGCCCTCGTCCTTGCACTTGCCTCCCCTGAACTGGACATCAAAGCCGTTACGTCCTCTGCCGGAAACCAGACCCCGGAGAAAACGCTGCGTAATGTCCTGCGTATGCTGACGTTGCTCAAACGCACCGATATACCGGTCGCCGGTGGTGCTGTCAAACCGCTCATGCGCGATCTGATCATTGCCGACAACGTGCACGGTGAAAGTGGGCTGGATGGCCCGGCACTGCCCGAACCGGGGTTTGAAGCGCAACCCTGCACCGCCGTAGAGTTGATGGCGAAAGTGCTGCGTGAAAGCGCGGAACCGGTCACGCTGGTGGCCACCGGCCCGCAAACCAACGTTGCGCTGCTGCTCAACAGCCATCCGGAATTGCACAGTAAAATCGCCCGAATCGTGATCATGGGCGGCGCAATGGGACTCGGGAACTGGACGCCAGCGGCGGAGTTCAACATTTTTGTCGATCCGGAAGCCGCAGAGATTGTCTTCCAGTCTGGCCTGCCGATTGTCATGGCCGGCCTGGACGTCACCCATCGCGCACAAATAATGGCGCACGACATTGCGCGCTTTCGTGCCATTGGCAACCCGGTGGCGACAACCGTCGCAGAATTGCTGGACTTCTTTATGGCGTATCACAAAGCCGAGAAATGGGGTTTTCACGGCGCGCCGCTGCACGATCCGTGCACCATTGCCTGGCTGCTCAAACCGGAGATGTTTACCACAGTAGAACGGTGGGTGGGCGTGGAAACCCAGGGGAAATACACTCAGGGTATGACGGTGGTGGACTACTATTCACTGACGGGCAATCAACCCAATACCACGCTGATGGTGGATATCGACCGGGAAGCGTTCGTGGATTTGCTGGCGGAAAGACTCAGCTATTACAGTCAGGCCCGGTAAGCGATGGCCACCGGGCATGGTAGACTGCTCTGTGGCCTGATGCCCTCCCTCTGACCTGAAGGCAGAGGGCGGCTTTTACTTAGGGCTCAAACGGCCGACGCTGGAACTGATCGTGTCCACACTTTGGACACAGCGGCAACACATCCGGCGTATAGACTGCAATGTGGTGATGGCATTTCTCGCACACCAGATTCCCCAGTCCGACCACTTCTCCGCTGTGATAGACCCCGTGGTGGTTGAGATCCTGAAAGACTTCACGCCACTCCAGCTGCGTTTTATCGGTGATATCCGCCAGCTCCTGCCACAGGCTTTCTTTAATTACCCGCATAAAAACGCTGTCGGTAACCTCGTTCTGACTCTCTTCGTAGCTTCGCGCAAACTCTTCCAGGTCGCGGCGTACGGCGCGCGTCACCTCTTCCACTTCGGTTCGCGTTAACTCACCCGTTTGCGTCACGCGGGCCCGCGCCTGTTCCACCAGCGCATCGATATCACGCTCGCCGTTACGCAGCCGTTCCGTCAGTGTTGTCACCAGTTCTCGGTAAAATTGAGCAACCTTGTTCATCATTTTGCCTCCCGGGTAAGTAACTGACTCTAATAATAGACCTTATTTCGCCACTGCTTTGCCAGGTGAACCACAGACCCGACAAATTCCTCACGCGCGCATTTGTGCGAAAGGCTGTTTTGGCGCGGGCGTTTGGGCTATGCTATGCGGATCTGAATTACCACATCCATTGGCTACATTTGTAGCTGTATTGAAAACAGGACCACTGGCTGCCATGCAAGAGCAATACCGCCCGGAAGAGATAGAATCAAAAGTCCAGCAACACTGGGACGAGAAGCGCACCTTTGAAGTAACCGAAGACGAGAGCAAAGAGAAGTATTACTGCCTGTCGATGCTTCCCTATCCTTCTGGTCGACTACACATGGGCCACGTGCGTAACTACACCATTGGTGATGTGATTGCCCGCTATCAGCGTATGCTCGGCAAAAACGTCCTGCAGCCAATCGGCTGGGATGCGTTTGGTCTGCCTGCAGAAGGCGCGGCGGTCAAAAACAACACGGCACCTGCCCCGTGGACGTACGACAACATCGCGTACATGAAAAACCAGCTCAAAATGCTGGGCTTTGGCTATGACTGGAGCCGCGAGCTGGCAACCTGCACCCCGGAATACTATCGCTGGGAACAGAAATTCTTCACCGAGCTGTACAAAAAAGGCCTGGTGTACAAGAAGACTTCTGCCGTTAACTGGTGCCCGAACGACCAGACCGTACTGGCGAACGAGCAGGTTATCGACGGCTGCTGCTGGCGTTGTGATACCAAAGTTGAGCGTAAAGAGATCCCGCAATGGTTTATCAAAATCACCGCCTACGCTGACGAGCTGCTGAACGATCTGGATAATCTGGATCACTGGCCTGATACCGTCAAGACCATGCAGCGTAACTGGATCGGCCGTTCAGAAGGCGTGGAGATCACCTTCAACGTTGAGAACGACGATCGGACCCTGACCGTCTACACTACCCGTCCGGACACCTTCATGGGTGCGACCTATCTGGCCGTGGCCGCTGGTCACCCGCTGGCACAGAAAGCCGCGGAAAACAACCCGGAACTGGCGGCCTTCATCGACGAGTGCCGCAACACCAAAGTGGCCGAAGCCGACATGGCGACGATGGAGAAGAAAGGCGTTGATACCGGCTTTAAGGCTATCCATCCACTGACGGGCGAAGCAATCCCTGTCTGGGCAGCCAACTTCGTGCTGATGGAGTACGGTACGGGTGCCGTCATGGCCGTTCCAGGCCACGATCAGCGTGACTACGAATTTGCCACCAAATATGGCCTGACCATCAAGCCTGTCATCCTCGCGGCTGACGGTTCTGAGCCAGACCTCTCCGCACAAGCCCTGACCGAAAAAGGCACCCTGTTCAACTCGGGTGAATTCAGCGGTCTGAGCTTTGAAGATGGCTTCAACGCGATTGCCGACAAGTTAGCGTCGCTGGGCGTCGGTGAGCGTAAAGTCAACTACCGCCTGCGCGACTGGGGTGTCTCTCGCCAGCGCTACTGGGGAGCACCTATCCCAATGGTGACGCTGGAAGATGGTACCGTGATGCCAACGCCAGAAGATCAACTCCCGGTGATCCTGCCGGAAGATGTGATCATGGACGGTATCACCAGCCCAATCAAAGCCGATCCTGAGTGGGCAAAAACGACCGTTAACGGCCAGCCAGCGCTGCGTGAAACTGACACCTTTGATACCTTTATGGAATCGTCATGGTACTACGCGCGTTACACCTGCCCGCAGTATCAGGAAGGCATGCTGGATTCCGATGCAGCAAACTACTGGCTGCCTGTGGACATCTACATCGGTGGTATTGAACACGCCATCATGCACCTGCTCTACTTCCGCTTCTTCCACAAGCTGATGCGCGACGCAGGCATGGTCAACTCTGACGAACCAGCAAAACAGCTGCTGTGTCAGGGAATGGTGCTGGCCGATGCCTTCTACTACGTCGGGGCGAACGGCGAGCGTAACTGGGTGTCTCCGGTTGACGCGATCGTTGAGCGCGACGAGAAAGGCCGTATCGTGAAGGCGAAAGACGCCGAAGGTCATGAACTGGTTTATACCGGCATGAGCAAGATGTCGAAGTCTAAAAACAACGGCATCGACCCTCAGGTGATGGTTGAGCGTTACGGCGCAGATACCGTGCGTCTGTTTATGATGTTTGCCTCTCCGGCTGACATGACCCTGGAATGGCAGGAATCGGGCGTTGAAGGGGCTAACCGCTTCCTGAAGCGTGTCTGGAAACTGGTTTATGAGCACACCTCTCAGGGTGATGCTCCGGCAGTGAACGTCGCGGCACTGACTGAAGATCAGCAGGCGCTGCGTCGTGATGTTCATAAAACGATTGCAAAAGTGACCGATGATATTGGTCGTCGTCAGACCTTCAATACCGCAATTGCGGCTATTATGGAACTGATGAACAAGCTGGCAAAAGCCCCGCAGGATGGCGAGCAGGATCGTGCCTTAATGCGTGAAGCGCTGCTGGCCGTCGTTCGCATGTTGAACCCGTTCACCCCGCACGTCAGCTTCACCCTCTGGCAGGAGCTGAAAGGCGAAGGCGATATCGACAACGCACCGTGGCCAGTGGCTGACGAATCCGCGATGGTGGAAAACACCACGCTGGTTGTGGTCCAGGTTAACGGCAAAGTTCGCGGTAAAATTACCGTGGCGGTCGATGCTACCGAAGAACAGGTTCGCGAACGCGCAGGCCAGGAACATCTGGTTGCGAAATATCTTGAGGGCGTTACCGTACGTAAAGTGATCTACGTACCGGGTAAATTGCTGAATCTGGTCGTTGGCTAAGCGCGGGAGGAAACGTGCGACAACTGGCAACAATACTCTTATCTCTGGCGGTGCTTGTCACCGCTGGTTGTGGCTGGCATCTGCGCAATACCACGGCAGTGCCTGCTGAAATGAAAACGATGATTTTCGACTCATCGGATCCGAATGGTCCACTCAGCCGGGCAATTCGAAACCAGCTGCGGCTTAACGATGTTGAGTTGATTGAGAAAGGGACGTTACGTCAGGATGTTCCATCCCTGCGCGTTCTGGGCTCAACCTTAGCCAAAGACACGGCGTCCATTTTCCAGGACGGCCGTACCGCGGAGTATCAGATGGTCCTGTCGGTTAATGCCGCCGTTCTGATCCCGGGTAAAGACATCTACCCAATCAGCACGAAAGTGTACCGTTCGTTCTTCGATAACCCGCAGACGGCTCTGGCAAAAGACGCCGAGCAGCAGATTATCATTAACGAAATGTACGATAAGGCCGCAGAGCAGCTGATCCGTAAGCTGCCGGGCGTTGCCGCGTCAACGAAACAGGGTTCTGACATCATCGAAAAACCGGATGCCACCACGCCTCCTGTTTCTGCCTCCATGGGTAACTGATGATCAGGCTGTATCCTGAACAACTCCGCGCGCAGCTCAATGAAGGGCTGCGCGCGGCGTATCTGCTTCTCGGAAACGATCCGTTATTACTTCAGGAAAGCCTGGATGCCGTCCGACAGGCGGCGGCCGCTCAGGGCTTTGATGAACACCACACCGTCCAGCTGGATAACAACACCGACTGGAATGCCCTCTTCTCGCTTTGCCAGGCGATGAGCCTCTTCGCATCGCGCCAGACCATCCAGATCCTGCTACCGGAGAATGGCCCTAACGCGGCCATCAATGAACAGCTGGCAACGCTGGTCAGTCTGCTGCACAGCGATCTGCTGTTTATTGTGCGCGGCAACAAGCTCACCAAAGCGCAGGAAAACGCGGCCTGGTTTACCCAGCTCGCGGCCAATGCGGTTATGGTGACCTGTCAGACGCCTGAGCAAGCCCATCTGCCAAAATGGGTCGCGACAAGAGCGAAGCAAAACAATCTTCAGCTGGACGACGCCGCAAACCAGCTTCTCTGCTACTGCTATGAAGGCAACCTGCTGGCACTGGCGCAGGCGCTGGACAGGCTCTCCCTGCTCTGGCCAGACGGTAAGCTGACACTGCCACGCGTGGAGCAGGCCGTTAACGATGCCGCGCACTTTACGCCCTTCCACTGGGTGGATGCACTGCTGGCAGCGAAAAGCAAACGCGCCCTGCATATACTGCAACAGCTGCGTCTGGAAGGTAGCGAACCGGTTATTTTGCTGCGCACTCTTCAGCGTGAATTATTACTGCTGATTACCCTCAAGCGTCAGTCTGCACATACGCCATTACGTTCGCTGTTTGATAAACATCGCGTGTGGCAAAACCGTCGGGCGATGACCACCGAGGCCATCAACCGCCTGAGCCATGAACAGCTGCGTCAGGCCGTGCAGCTTCTGATGCGCGCTGAGCTTACGTTGAAACAAGATTATGGTCAGTCGGTCTGGGCGGAGCTGGAAAGTCTCTCTCTGCTGCTCTGCCATAAGGCGCTGGCAGACGTATTTATCGATGGATAGTATGCATTCTTTACAGGCCCTGTACGGTGGCACCTTCGACCCGGTCCATTACGGACATCTGAAGCCGGTTGAAATTCTGGCGAATCTGATCGGCCTTCAGCGCGTAATCATCATGCCCAATAATGTGCCGCCACACCGTCCGCAACCTGAGGCGAGCAGCGAGCAAAGAAAAGAGATGCTCACTCTGGCCATCGCGGATAAACCGCTTTTTAGCCTTGATGAGCGAGAACTGCGCCGCGACACACCGTCCTGGACGTCGCAAACGCTGCAGGAGTGGCGAGCCGAGCAAGGGCCGGACACGCCGCTGGCCTTTATTATTGGTCAGGACTCCCTGCTCAATTTTCCCACCTGGCACCAGTATGAAACCATTCTGGAAAACAGCCACCTGCTTGTCTGTCGCCGTCCGGGCTATCCGCTGACCATGCGAGAAGAGCAGTACCAGCAGTGGCTTGAGGCGCATCTCACAGACAATATTGAAGACTTGCACAACCAGCCTGCCGGGAAGATTTATCTGGCAGAGACGCCGTGGTTCGATATTTCTGCGACCCTCATTCGCGACCGTTTGCAGCAGGGATTAGCCTGTGACGATCTGCTGCCATCAGCTGTGCTGGACTACATTCACGCGCATGGGTTGTATCAGAAAAGCGCAGACGCATAGCGGGGGCGCATGAAAAAGCGGCGTAATGATTATCCTGCCTTGACAGGTTAAGCCATACTGTTATCCTCCGCTGCCAGACTTTCCCGCCGATCATTGCTTTACAGAAATTGTTTTACAAAAATGGCGATGCAATCTCAGGCGGAGGGTGGGATGATACCCGCCTTCAAAAGCCCGGCCGGAGACATTTGTCCCGACACTGGCGTCAGTTCAGGTATACTGTCTGGCCACGAATTCATAGTTATACAATCTCATTCACCCCAGGGGGAAAACTTGCAGGGTAAAGCACTCCAGGATTTTGTTATCGACAAAATTGATGACCTGAAAGGTCAGGACATCATCGCTATCGACGTTAAGGGTAAATCCAGCATCACCGACTGCATGATTATCTGCACCGGTACTTCAACGCGTCATGTTGTTTCGATTGCCGACCACGTTGTTCAGGAATCGCGCGCAGCAGGCCTGTTACCGCTTGGCGTTGAAGGTGAAGCGACCGCTGACTGGGTGGTTGTCGATCTCGGCGATGTGATTGTCCATGTCATGCAGGAAGAGAGCCGTCGCCTGTATGAGCTGGAAAAACTCTGGGGTTAATGCGTGAAGTTGCAACTGGTCGCCGTCGGCACCAAAATGCCGGACTGGGTACAAACCGGTTTTACTGAATATCTGCGTCGTTTTCCAAAAGACATGCCGTTCGAACTGGTGGAAATTCCCGCCGGGAAACGCGGCAAGAACGCCGATATCAAACGTATTCTCGATAAAGAGGGAGAGCTGATGCTGGCTGCCGCAGGCAAAAACCGCATCGTCACCCTCGATATTCCAGGTAAACCCTGGGATACGCCGCAGCTGGCGCACGAACTGGAGCGCTGGAAGCAGGATGGTCGTGACGTCAGTCTGTTGATTGGCGGGCCTGAAGGGTTATCTCCTGCCTGCAAAGCGGCGGCTGAACAAAGTTGGTCTCTCTCCGCGCTGACGCTTCCCCACCCGCTCGTTCGGGTACTGGTGGCAGAAAGCCTGTATCGCGCGTGGAGCATTACTACCAACCACCCATATCACCGCGAGTAGTGACTGACCAGGGTAGATTAAGCAGCGGATGAAACTACAGAATTCTTTTCGCGACTATACGGCTGAGTCCGCGCTGTTTGTGCGCCGGGCGCTGGTCGCCTTTACGGGGATTTTGCTGCTTACCGGCGTGCTGATCGCCAACCTCTATAATCTGCAAATTGTCCGCTTTACCGATTATCAGACGCGTTCAAACGAAAACCGTATCAAGCTGGTGCCCATCGCGCCCAGCCGCGGCATTATCTACGACCGTAACGGCACTCCGCTGGCGTTAAACCGCACCATTTATCAAATCGAAATGATGCCGGAAAAAGTCGATAATGTGCAGGATACGCTTGAAGCGCTAAAAGGCGTTGTCGATCTGACCGACGATGATATCGCCGCGTTCAAAAAAGAGCGTGCCCGCTCCCACCGTTTCACCTCAATCCCGGTTAAAACGAACCTGACGGAAGTCCAGGTGGCCCGCTTTGCCGTGAACCAGTATCGTTTTCCCGGCGTGGAAGTGAAAGGTTACAAGCGTCGCTACTACCCTTACGGTTCCGCGCTGACGCATGTCATTGGTTACGTTTCCAAGATCAACGATAAAGACGTTGAACGCCTCGATAAAGACGGCAAACTGGCGAACTACGCGGCGACGCACGATATCGGTAAGCTGGGGATCGAACGCTACTACGAAGATGTCCTGCACGGGCAGACCGGCTATGAAGAGGTTGAAGTTAACAACCGTGGCCGCGTCATTCGCCAGCTCAAAGAAGTGCCACCGCAGGCGGGGCATGACGTCTACCTGACGCTCGACCTCAAGCTGCAGCAGTATATTGAAACCTTACTGGCGGGCAGCCGTGCTGCCGTTGTCGTCACCGATCCGCGTTCCGGCGGCATTCTGGCGATGGTGTCCATGCCAAGCTACGACCCGAACCTCTTTGTCGATGGTATCTCCAGCAAAGACTATTCCGGTCTGCTCAATGACCCGAATACGCCGCTGGTGAACCGCGCCACACAAGGGGTTTACCCGCCAGCGTCAACGGTAAAACCGTACGTGGCGGTCTCTGCGCTGAGCGCGGGCGTCATCAACCGCAATACCAGTCTGTTTGACCCGGGCTGGTGGCAATTACCAGGCTCTGAAAAACGCTATCGCGACTGGAAAAAATGGGGCCATGGTCACCTCAACGTTACCAAATCGCTGGAAGAGTCTGCGGATACCTTCTTCTACCAGGTTGCGTATGACATGGGCATTGACCGCCTGTCAGAGTGGATGAGCAAATTCGGTTACGGACATTACACCGGCGTTGACCTTTCAGAAGAACGTTCCGGTAACATGCCAACCCGTGAGTGGAAGCTGAAGCGCTTTAAGAAGCCGTGGTATCAGGGTGATACCATTCCGGTGGGTATCGGTCAGGGCTACTGGACGGCGACCCCGATTCAGATGAACAAAGCGATGATGATCCTCATCAACGATGGCGTAGTGAAAGTTCCGCACCTGCTGCAAAGTACGGTTGAAGACGGCAAAAAAGTGCCGTGGATCCAGCCGCATGAAGCCCCGGTGGGTGACATTCATTCCGGTTACTGGGAAATTGCCAAAGACGGTATGTACGGCGTGGCGAACCGCCCGAACGGGACCGCACATAAGTATTTCGCCGGCACACCGTATAAAGTGGCCGCCAAATCCGGTACTGCGCAGGTCTTCGGTCTGAAAGCCAATGAAACCTATAACGCGCACCGCATTGCTGAACGTCTGCGTGACCATAAGCTGATGACGGCCTTTGCCCCTTATGATAACCCGCAGGTTGCGGTGGCGATGATTCTGGAAAACGGCGGCGCAGGTCCGGCCGTGGGGACCATCATGCGCCAGATCCTCGACCACATTATGCTGGGTGATAACAACACCGAACTGCCGGCTGAAAACCCGGCCGCCGCTGCGGCGGAGGACCAATAATCATGACGGATAATCCAAATAAAAAATCGCTGTGGGATAAAATCCACATCGACCCAGCCATGCTGCTGATCCTGCTGGCTCTGCTGGTTTACAGCGCCCTGGTTATCTGGAGCGCCAGCGGCCAGGACATCGGAATGATGGAGCGCAAAATCGGCCAGATCGCGATGGGTCTGGTCATTATGGTGGTCATGGCGCAGATCCCGCCGCGGGTCTACGAAGGCTGGGCACCGTACCTGTACATATTCTGTATTGTGCTGCTGGTTGCGGTAGATGCCTTTGGGGCCATCTCTAAAGGCGCGCAGCGCTGGCTGGATCTGGGCGTTGTCCGCTTCCAGCCCTCTGAAATAGCCAAAATAGCGGTTCCCTTGATGGTGGCGCGTTTTATTAACCGTGACGTCTGCCCGCCTTCGCTGAAAAATACCGCCATTGCGCTGGTGCTGATTTTCCTGCCGACGCTGCTGGTTGCGGCGCAGCCTGACCTCGGCACCTCGATTCTTATCGCCCTCTCCGGCCTGTTTGTCCTGTTCCTGTCGGGTTTAAGCTGGCGTCTGATTGGCATTGCAGTTGTGCTGGTGGCAGCGTTCATCCCGATTCTCTGGTTCTTCCTGATGCATGATTACCAGCGACAACGCGTCATGATGCTGCTCGATCCGGAAACCGATCCGCTGGGTGCGGGCTATCATATTATTCAGTCCAAGATTGCGATCGGTTCCGGCGGCCTGCGCGGTAAAGGCTGGCTGCACGGCACCCAGTCCCAGCTGGAGTTCTTACCGGAACGCCACACCGACTTTATCTTTGCGGTTCTGGCGGAAGAGCTGGGCCTGGTTGGCATCCTGATTCTGCTGGCGCTGTATGTGCTGTTGATCATGCGAGGGCTGTGGATCGCCGCGCGTGCGCAAACCACCTTTGGCCGCGTGATGGCAGGCGGGTTGATGCTGATTTTATTCGTTTATGTCTTCGTAAATATTGGTATGGTGAGTGGTATTCTGCCGGTTGTTGGCGTCCCGCTCCCGCTGGTGAGCTACGGAGGCTCGGCACTGATCGTGTTGATGGCCGGGTTTGGTATCGTGATGTCGATCCATACCCACAGAAAAATGTTGTCAAAAAGCGTATAAAAATAAGGGGATCGGAATGCGTAAGCAGTGGCTGGGGATCTGCATTGCGGCAAGTTTACTTGCGGCCTGCACAAGTGATGATGGTCAGCAACAGGCAACCGTCGCGCCGCCGCAGCCTGCGGTTTGTAATGGCCCGATCGTTGAAATCAGCGGTGCCGATCCCGTTTATGAACCGCTCAATGCCAGCGCGAATCAGGATTACGAGCGCGACGGCAAAAGCTACAAAATTGTTCAGGATCCCTCCCGCTTTAGCCAGGCTGGCTTTGCCGCCATTTATGATGCCGAGCCAGGCAGCAACCTGACGGCGACCGGCGAAGCGTTCGATCCGATGCAACTGACGGCGGCTCACCCGACCCTGCCTGTCCCGAGCTACGCCCGTATCACCAACCTGGCGAATGGTCGTATGATCGTGGTACGCATTAACGATCGTGGTCCCTACGGTAACGACCGGGTGATCTCCCTGTCACGCGCGGCTGCAGACCGCCTGAACACCTCGAACAATACCAAAGTCCGTATTGACCCGATTATCGTGGCGCAGGATGGCACCCTCTCCGGGCCAGGTACCGCGTGTACGACGGTGGCGAAACAGACTTACGCCCTTCCTGACCGCCCGAACCTGGACGGCGGCATGGGAAGCGTCTCTTCTCCGGCAGAGCCTTCTCAGCCAGCAGGAGAAGTGCGCCCAATCAGCAATGATACGTTGCAGAGCGAAGACACGACGGGTGCGCCGGTAAAGAGTAGCGGCTTCCTTGGCGCGCCGACCACGTTAGCCACCGGCGTGCTGGAAGGCAGCGAACCAACGCCAGCACCGGCTCCTGTTGCCGCTCCTGCCACAGAGCCTGCGCCCGTAACGGCTCCGGCGACGGCGCAAAGCACACCGGTTGCGGCTCCAGCGGCGGCCAGTGGCGGCTTTGTGGTTCAGGTTGGGGCGGTAAGCGATCAGGCCCGTGCGCAGCAGTATCAACAGCGTCTGAGCCAGCAGTTTGGTGTTCCGGGACGCGTTGCGCAAAACGGCGCAGTATGGCGTATTCAGATGGGGCCGTTTGCCAGCAAATCGCAGGCAGCGTCTCTGCAGCAGCGCCTGCAAAATGAAGCCCAACTACAATCATTTATCGCTGTAGCGAAATAATGAACTGGCGGTATCCAAAGTGTCAATTTGTGTAAAACACATTCACAAACTCATGCTTAAAGTCGGATGCCTGCCTGAATAGCATTTGCTATAGTAAGGCACTTTTTTTAATTCCATCACGGATGTCGTTGTTCTGACCATGAAGACCACTTTTTCTGCTCGTTTTGTGCAGCGCATGGCGCTGACCACGGCCCTTTGCGCAACTGCTCTCTCTGCAGCTCACGCCGATGACCTGAATATCAAGACCATGATCCCTGGCGTTCCGCAAATCGACGCGGAATCGTATATCCTGATCGACTACAACTCTGGCAAAGTGCTGGCTGAACAGAATGCCGACGCCCGCCGCGATCCGGCCAGCCTGACCAAAATGATGACCAGCTACGTTATCGGCCAGGCCATGAAAGCAGGGAAGTTCAAAGAAACGGATCTGGTCACCATCGGTAACGATGCGTGGGCAACCGGCAACCCGGTATTTAAAGGTTCATCATTGATGTTCCTGAAACCGGGCATGCAGGTTCCTGTTTCTCAGCTGATCCGTGGTATTAACCTGCAATCCGGTAACGATGCGTGCGTGGCAATGGCCGATTTCGCCGCGGGAAGCCAGGATGCCTTCGTCGGTCTGATGAACAGCTACGTCACCGCGCTGGGTCTGAAGAACAGCCATTTCCAGACCGTACATGGTCTGGACGCAGATGGTCAGTACAGCTCCGCACGTGATATGGCGTTGATTGGTCAGGCGCTGATCCGTGACGTGCCGAACGAATACTCCATCTATAAAGAGAAAGAGTTCACCTTCAACGGTATCCGTCAGACCAACCGTAACGGCCTGCTGTGGGATAACAGCCTGAACGTTGACGGCATCAAAACTGGCCATACCGATAAAGCTGGCTACAACCTGGTTGCTTCTGCCACCGAAGGTCAGATGCGTCTGATCTCTGCCGTGATGGGCGGTCGTACCTTCAAAGGTCGTGAGACAGAAAGCAAGAAACTGCTGACCTGGGGCTTCCGTTTCTTCGAAACCGTGAACCCGCTGAAAGCCGGTAAAGAGTTTGCTTCTGAGCCAGTCTGGTTCGGTGATAACGACCGTGCTTCCCTTGGCGTGGATAAAGATCTGTACCTGACCATTCCTCGTGGTCGCATGAAAGATCTGAAAGCCAGCTACGTGCTGAACACCACTGAGCTGCACGCGCCACTGCAGAAAAACCAGGTGGTAGGCACCATCAACTTCCAGCTGGATGGTAAAACCATCGATCAGCGTCCGCTGGTTGTTCTGCAAGAAATCCCGGAAGGCAATTTCTTCGGCAAAATCATTGATTACATTAAATTGATGTTCCATCACTGGTTTGGCTAAAAATTGAACACTTGAAAGTGTGATTTTGATCCCCATATACTAGATATCCTGATAACTCCCACCTGTCGTGGGAGTTATTCTTTTTGACGTTACGCCGGAGCTGACATGAAAACCAAACTTAACGAACTGCTTGAATTCCCTACCCCGTTTACCTACAAAGTAATGGGTCTGGCGAAACCTGAGCTGGTTGATCAGGTGGTTGAAGTGGTACAGCGCCATGCGCCGGGTGACTACTCTCCGTCAGTAAAACCAAGCAGCAAGGGCAACTACCACTCGGTATCCATTACCATTACCGCAACCCACATTGAGCAGGTTGAGACGCTGTACGAAGAGCTCGGCAATATCGAAATTGTTCGTATGGTGCTGTAGTCCCTCTGCGGTTACCCGGTTTGCCGGGTAACCCACCTCCCCGCTTGTGATATACTCTCCCTCACCTTTTGTCCCTCGTCTTCGGAGACGTCCTTTTGTATCAGGATAAAATTCTTGTCCGTCATCTCGGGCTGCAACCTTACGAGCCTGTCTCCCAGGCCATGCATGATTTCACCGATTCACGCGATGACACCACCCCTGATGAGATCTGGCTGGTCGAACACCTGCCGGTATTTACACAGGGACAGGCGGGAAAAGCGGAACATTTATTGATGACGGGTGATATCCCGGTAATTCAAAGCGATCGCGGTGGGCAGGTCACGTACCACGGACCTGGGCAGCAGGTGATGTACGTTCTGCTGAACCTGAAGCGCAGAAAGCTCGGCGTTCGCGAACTGGTTACCCTGCTGGAACAAACCGTGGTTAACACGCTGGCGGAATACGGTATTGAAGCCCATCCGCGTGCCGATGCGCCGGGCGTCTATGTGGGAGAAAGTAAGATTTGCTCACTGGGGCTGCGTATCCGCAAGGGCTGCTCCTTCCATGGGCTGGCACTGAATATTAATATGGATCTTACCCCCTTCCAGCGCATAAACCCCTGCGGCTACGCCGGAATGGAGATGACGCAAATGCGCCAGTGGGTTGAAAGCGCAACGCCAGAGAATATTCGTCCTGTGCTTTTGAAGAACGTTTTAGCCCTACTTAACAATCCATCTTACGAATATATCACTGCTTAATATATCATGCATCATGGCTCGATTATTTGACGGGCCACTGCTTATTTACCGCTTTTACGCTTTACAATAATCCGCTTATTCTATATTTTCGAAGCGCCCGAATATTACCGCTACATATTATTTAGCCTCCAGCCAGAACTGCATACAGGGCGTAAGTAACTTGCGTGATAATCACACAACTGTTTGTTTTTGATAAACAAGTGAAACAAAACCAACACTTTACGAATCTCTACAAGCATAATAAATAAATTCAACTATCATTCATAATGTGAATGTATACGGAGTGAAAGCGTGGAGTATAATAATTTACCAGCCAAACGACTGAATGACCCAGGTGGTGAGGACAAGCCACAAATTTTTCGGACTTTACGTAATATTGATCTCAATTTGTTGACTATTTTTGAGGCAGTATATGTCCATAAGGGTATCGTTAATGCTGCGAAAATTCTTAATCTCACGCCTTCAGCAATAAGCCAGTCAATTCAAAAACTGCGCGCTATATTTCCCGACCCGTTATTTATTCGTAAGGGCCAGGGGGTTACGCCGACGGCCTACGCTACCCATCTGCATGAGTACATCAGCCAGGGGCTGGAGTCGATTCTGGGTGCGCTGGATTTAACCGGCAGCTATGACAAACAGAGAACCATCACTATCGGCTGCACCCCGTCTGTCGGCGTGCTGGTGATGCCCGCTATTTTTCAGGCGATAAAAGAGCATGTTCCCCAACTCCTGCTGCGAAATGTGCCGCTCAACGAGCCTGATATTCAGCTTGCTCAGTTTCAGACCGACCTGATTATAGAAAGCGGCAGCTTTAGCGCCCGAGCGCTCGGACAACATGTCCTGTATGCGGATAACCTGGTGCTGGTGTGCCGCCAGCAGCATCCCGCCCTGAGCGGGCCGTTGACCATTGAAAATCTGCGTAACTATGATCATTCGTCTTTCATGACCGAAGGACAGTCCAATCATGCGCTGCGTCAGCGAATCGATGAGATATTCCCGGAACGCCAGATCAGCTTCAGTAGTTACAATATGTTCACCACTGCCTCCCTGATTGGCAGCAGCGACATGCTCTGCATCATGCCTTCGCGTCTGTATACCTTGTTGCGTAAATGTTGGCCGCTGGAGAGCATTCCTCTCAACCAGCTCAATGCGGAATCTATCGAGATTTCACTGCATTACAACAAACTCAGCTTGCGCGATCCGGTGCTGGAAAACGTTATCCGCGTCATCCGCCAGGCCTTCTGACTGGTTGATACAGCACAAGCCCCTGCCCCCTGCCGGGTAAAACGCACAAAACAACAACTATTTTACAAATTGGCGACCTGGCAGGCTGCTTTACCGACCGTTTCAATGATATACTGCCTGTCGTTCGTTCAAAAATAGTTGATAAATACAACATTCCCTTGAATAGAAACGCTTTCCTTCGATATTCGCAACTGGAACACGCACGCTATGAGTAAACCCATTGTGATGGAACGCGGTGTTAAATACCGCGATGCCGATAAAATGGCCCTTATCCCGGTTAAAAACGTGGCTACAGAGCGCGAAGCGCTGTTAAGAAAACCGGAATGGATGAAAATCAAACTTCCGGCTGACTCTTCGCGTATCCAGGGGATCAAAGCGGCGATGCGCAAGAACGGCCTTCACTCCGTCTGTGAAGAAGCCTCTTGCCCGAACCTTGCTGAATGTTTCAATCACGGTACCGCGACGTTTATGATTCTGGGTGCCATCTGTACCCGCCGCTGCCCGTTCTGCGATGTGGCTCATGGCCGCCCGGTAGCGCCCGACGCTAACGAACCTCAGAAACTGGCACAGACCATCGCCGATATGGCGCTGCGTTATGTCGTTATTACCTCCGTTGACCGTGACGATCTGCGTGATGGCGGTGCTCAGCACTTCGCTGACTGCATTACCGCTATTCGCGAGAAAAGCCCGAACATCAAAATTGAGACGCTGGTTCCAGACTTCCGCGGCCGTATGGATCGCGCGCTGGACATCCTGACCGCGACGCCACCAGACGTGTTTAACCACAACCTGGAGAACGTGCCACGTCTCTACCGTCAGGTACGTCCTGGTGCGGACTATAACTGGTCTCTGAAGCTGCTGGAGCGTTTTAAAGAAGCGCATCCCCATATTCCAACCAAGTCAGGCCTGATGGTTGGTCTCGGTGAAACGAATGCTGAGATCATCGAAGTGATGCGCGATCTGCGCCGCCACGGTGTGACCATGCTGACGCTGGGACAGTATCTGCAGCCAAGCCGCCACCACCTGCCCGTGCAGCGCTACGTGAGCCCGGATGAGTTTGATGAGATGAAAGCCGAAGCGATGGCGATGGGCTTTACCCACGCAGCCTGCGGCCCATTTGTTCGCTCCTCTTACCATGCCGATATGCAGGCAAAAGGCGAAGAAGTGAAATAAGACTGTAATATTCACTTACAGTAATGCAAAAAAACCGGCCTCTTGAGCCGGTTTTTTTTCGCAAGCCCTCAGGCATTGCCGTTACTCTTTGTGAGAAAGCTTCTCTGCCGGGATGTCACCCTCGGCGCTTTTCTTCGCAGCCGCATCATCGTCGTTCATTGCTTTCTTAAAGCCTTTGATGGCGGCACCCAGGTCACCACCCAGCGTGCGTAACTTCTTGGTACCAAACAGCAGGACGACCAGTGCGGCAACCACCAGCAGTTTGGTAATACTAATCTCACCCATAGATACCTTCTTTACATAAACCAGGCTGCATTCAGCGCCAAAAACCTGATTGTATTAACGGTCATTTGACGCGTGCACACAATAGCAATCTGTAACAAGGTGAATCAAGCATTGTTGAAAAAAACATCACAATAATTGCGGTGGCGCAAACCGACGGTTGCGAAGAACCGGTAATTGCTGCCGTGCAAGCGTAATCCTCTCCCGCTGTAACTCTGTCATCAGCAAAACCGGGGCCTCCGCCGCAGCGGCTATCGTAACACCCAGCGGATCCACCACCCTGCTCTGCCCAATGTTCTTATTGCCGCACTCCCCCGAGGCCACAACATAACAGGTAGTATCCAGCGCACGCGCTGTAAGGAGCGTTGCCCAGTGATGCTCTTTAAGCGGTCCCTTGACCCACGCGGCAGGCACTACCAGCACGTCAGCCCCCTTTAACGCGAGCGTAAGAGCCAGCTCAGGAAAACGCAGGTCGTAGCAGGTCATCAACCCAATCTTAAAGCCATCGACATCAAGCAGCGGTGGGATGCTGTCTCCCGGATCCACCCGCCGTGACTCCTGAATGCTGAAGGCATCATAAAGATGGAGTTTGGCATAGCGCGCAACGACCGCGCCGTCACGGATGGCCACGAGGGTATTTACCGCCCGTCCCGCCGTCGAGGGGACATGCACCGTAAGGAGGGTGGTCAAACGATTGCCCGCACTTTCCGCCAGCAGGTGCTGTAAAAATCCGCCGTCCAGAGGCTGGGCAGACTTCACCGACAGGTCCGGGTCGTGGTCATCTCTTGCCAGCAGCGCCTCCGGCAGCACCAGCAAGGATGCTTCTTTCAGGCGGGCCTGCCTCATCAGAGAGACACATTTATCTGCATTCTCTTGCCAGTCAGGCGTAACCGCAAACTGTCCTACCGCAACATACATATTTGTCCCCTCAGCAAAAACCGCGTTAAACTCGCCACTCTTACACATCAAATAGCAGGTATTTACAGTGTTACAACTACTTTTAGCCGTTTTTATTGGTGGGGGTACGGGTAGCGTTGCGCGGTGGTTTTTGAGTATGCGTTTTAATCCCCTGCATCAGGCTATTCCAATGGGTACGCTGGCGGCTAACCTGATAGGGGCTTTCATTATTGGCGTGGGGCTGGCCTGGTTTAACCGTATGACGCATATCGATCCCGTGTGGAAGCTATTGATTACCACCGGCTTTTGCGGCGGTTTAACCACCTTCTCAACGTTCTCGGCGGAAGTGGTTTTCCTGTTTCAGGAAGGGCGTGTCGGCTGGGCGCTGATGAACATTGCGATTAATATGCTCGGCTCCTTTGCGATGACGGGGATCGCATTCTGGCTATTTTCCTCCGCCACGACGCACTAACAGACGCTGCGTTAATGTTGGCTTAATTTTTCTCTGTCACTCTGAACGCAATACTGAACGAGGGTGACAGAATGAAACAGAACCTGATGAGCGCAGGTGTGGTGTTGTTGAGCGTGCTGATCGTTGCCAGCTTCCTCAAAATGTATCTGCTTAGCTGATTCCACGCGAAAAAAACCCGCTCAGTGAGCGGGTTTTGAAATTCTTGCTGACGCGTCTGAATTACAGAGCGATTACGTTAGCAGCAGAAGGGCCTTTGGCACCGTTAGTGATTTCGAACTCTACACGCTGACCTTCAGCCAGAGTTTTGAAACCATTAGACTGGATTGCAGAGAAGTGTACGAACACGTCTTTGCTGCCATCTTCAGGAGTAATGAAACCGAATCCTTTGGACTCATTAAACCACTTAACGTTACCTTTAATCTTAGACATCAAAATTACCTTTACATTAAAAAACGACACAAATGCTGTGTCGGGTACCAGTACATCAATTGTGGGACCTTTTGTCCAGCGGTTCTTTGATAAAAAGTGACTAAAGTCGCGTTAATTTCTGCTGACGGTTTTTTATCTCAACGGAATCAACGACTGCACACTTTTTCACCAGTACGTGACGTTTTTTCAGTTAAAACTGAAAACGCATCCAGGCGAAGTAAACGTTACCGTTGTTGTATGTCCCCGGGATATAGGTCATCTGGAACGTTGCCGGACCATAGCCGATAGAGGCCAGAGGCAGCAGCACCGGAATCGGAATGTAGTTCCAGTTGTCGCGTGCGGTCACACCGGCGGTGTAGCCCAGCCCCACATGGAAGTTTTCATCGGCTAACGGACGCCAGGTTTTCTCCCAGCCATAACCCCCGATCGGTTCCCATTTGTTAAAGGAATCTTTAAAGGCCATCAGATAGATGCCATGCCAGTTCCCTTTTTCGTCCCAACGCGACTGACCAAAACCAGCCCCCCACGGGCGCTCGTTATATTTGTCAGTCTTTTCTTTGTCATAGGCAAAACGCGCATGCCACGTTATTGCCGGAACATACAGGTCATAATGCTCTGGCGCAGTCCAGGTCTGCGATACATTATCAGTGAAGGTGGAGAACCAGCCTTTATCGGTTGCATTGCTCTCGGCGTGTGCAACAGACGACAATGCTAACTGCCCAAAAATAAACAACAAAATGAGGAAAAATTTATTACGTACAATCACAATGCAATTACCATTCTTAGTATTCGAGGCAAAGTTTACCATAAAATAGTTTAATCAAAGCTTAACAGCATCAGCGTTATTCCTAATTAATCAGCGTCTTCCTGGGAATATTCTGAGAGGAACATACCTTCACGCCATAATAAGCACATAAAAAGTAAGTCTTTATTAGACTTTAATACACTGGACAACCTCACCAACGCCAGCAATGACGGTCTCCAGGGCCCGTTCCGGAGGGCTGCCGGCAGCCATTAAAAACTCAATTCCCAAAGGGTTTTTGCCTTTTCTTTCTGCGGCGAATTTAAACCCACAAAATATTTAACAACCCATTATCATTTGATTGACATATAGTAATATCTATACCGGTCAATATGCGCATGAGATAAATGCCGGGGCGATGGCAAAAATGCCGTTAATATCTTCTTTAGTAGTCTGTTTATTGATTTTAATCAGCAAGGACAGAACATTAATTCGGCACATTTCATCCTTCTTTTTTATTGATTATTTGTGCTCTCGGGCAGCAAGGACACAGGGGAAACCATGCTTACGTTTATCGAGCTCCTTATCGGAGTCGTCGTCATTGTCGGTGTAGCGCGCTACATCATTAAAGGTTACTCGGCCACAGGGGTGTTATTTGTCGGCGGGCTAACCCTGCTCATTATCAGCGCCATCATGGGCCATCAGGTGTTACCGGCCAGCGCAGACAGTACGGGCTACACCGCCACTGACATTGTTGAATACATTAAAATCCTGCTCATGAGCCGCGGTGGCGACCTGGGTATGATGATCATGATGCTGTGCGGTTTTGCGGCGTACATGACCCATATCGGCGCGAATGATATGGTGGTTAAACTGGCGTCCAAACCGCTGCAGTACATTAACTCCCCCTATCTGCTGATGGTCGCGGCCTATTTCCTTGCCTGCCTGATGTCCCTCGCCGTGTCGTCCGCCACCGGTCTGGGCGTACTGTTAATGGCCACCCTGTTCCCGATTATGGTTAACGTCGGTATCAGCCGCGGCGCGGCCGCCGCGATTTGCGCCTCGCCGGCCGCCATTATTCTTTCCCCCACCTCCGGTGATGTCGTGCTCGCAGCCAAAGCCGCTGAAATGTCGCTTATCGACTTTGCGTTCAAAACCACGCTGCCCATTTCTATCGTCGCCATTGTCGGCATGGGCATCGCGCACTTCTTCTGGCAGCGTTATCTCGATAAGAAGGAGAACATCAGCCACGAGATGCTGGACGTGAGTGAAATCACCACCACCGCGCCGGCGTTTTATGCCATTCTGCCGTTCACACCTATTATTGGCGTGCTTATTTTTGACGGTAAATGGGGCCCGCAGCTGCACATCATCACCATTCTGGTGATCTGCATGCTGCTGGCCGCCCTGCTGGAGTTTGTGCGTGGGTTTAACACGCAGAAAGTCTTCTCGGGTCTGGAAGTGGCCTATCGCGGTATGGCGGATGCGTTTGCAGGGGTCGTTATGCTGCTGGTTGCAGCAGGCGTCTTCGCCCAGGGTCTGAGCACCATCGGCTTTATTCAGAGCCTGATTTCCATCGCCACCTCGTTCGGCTCGGCCAGTATTATCCTGATGCTGGTTCTGGTGGTGCTGACCATGCTGGCCGCCATGACCACCGGTTCAGGTAACGCGCCGTTCTACGCCTTCGTTGAGATGATCCCGAAACTGGCTCACTCCTCAGGCATTAACCCGGCCTATCTCTCCATCCCCATGCTGCAGGCGTCAAACCTCGGTCGCACCATTTCGCCGGTATCGGGAGTAGTCGTAGCCGTTGCCGGGATGGCAAAAATCTCGCCTTTCGAAGTGATCAAACGCACCTCCGTCCCCGTGATTGTGGGGCTGATTATCGTGATTATTGCCACGCAGGTGCTGGTACCCGGCGCAGCTTAAGCTAAATTCCTGATATCCAGAAAGCGCCTGCGGGCGCTTTTTGTGCTTTAATAATTTCCAGAAATTATTCATGCTCATTCGATCAGGAAATCACATGTTCAGGAAGGATATCGTTATTCCGTCTGGCGCAATCGCGCTGGCACTCTGTGTATTCTCCGCACAGGCCGACCCACTCAAGGCAACGCAGTATGGCGATTTCGATCGCTACGTTCTGGCTCTTTCCTGGCAAACCGGGTTCTGCCAGAGCATGGCCGACCGTAACCGCAACGAGCCCGAAGAGTGCCGTTTACAAAAAGAGAGTGATAACAAAACCGATTTTCTGACCGTGCACGGATTATGGCCGGGGCTGCCAAAATCTGTTGCCGCACGGGGTGTGGATGAACGTCGCTGGATGCGTTTTGGCTGCGCGACCCGTCCAATCCCGAACATGCCGGAGGTGAAGGCCAGCCGCAAATGCGCTGCCGCCGAAACCGGACTGTCGCTTTCAGGTGCTGCGAAGCTGAACAGCGTTATGCCAGGTGCTGGCGGTAACTCCTGCCTGGAACGCTACGAATATGCCAAACACGGCGTATGCTTTGGTTTTGATCCTGACGCGTATTTCGGCACAATGGTGCGCATGAATCAGGAGATAAAAAACAGCGCGGTCGGCAAGTTCCTCGCCGATAACTATGGAAAAACCGTAAGCCGCAGCGATTTTGACAGCGCCGTGGCCAAGGGCTGGGGCAAGGAGAATGTCAAAGCGTTCAAACTTACCTGTAATGGCAACCCGTCCTACCTGACCGAAATGCAGATCTCACTGAAGGCAGACACCATTAATAACCCGCTTTCTGCAACCTCATTTGCTCCGCAGCCACACCCGGGTAACTGCGGAAAACAATTCGTCATTGATAAAGCCGGTCACTGATTGACGATTGGTCGGGTCATGTCAAACCGGTGCTCGTCACTGATGCCATAGTAAGCCGTCGGCCCACCCGCACGCAGGATGGGCTGCGCTTTCGCCGTCTGATAAATCCCCTCTTCCAGCAACGTTTCGGCGATGTGAATACCCACCACTTCGCCGAGCACCAGCCAGGTATCAACCGGTGTGCCGTCGGCCCCGGTAAGCTGAATACACTGCGACAGGCGACACTCAAAGTTAACCGGGCTTTCTGCCACCCGCGGGGCGTTCACCAGCTGGCTGGCCGCTGGCGTTAATCCCGCAAAGGTAAATTCATTTTCATCGTGGGGAAGCATCGCCGAGGTCGCATTCATCGCTTCAGCCAGATCGCGCGTCGCCAGGTTCCAGACAAACTCGCCGGTTTCGGTAATATTACGCACGCTGTCTTTCCAGCCGTTGCTGGAAAAACCGATGATGGGCGGACGATAGTTAAAGCAGTTAAAGAAGCTATACGGCGCGAGATTCAGCTGACCGGCGTTGTCGCACGAGGAGATCCAGCCAATCGGGCGTGGGCCAATAATCGCGTTCAGTGGGTCATGCGGCAGGCCGTGTCCCAGAGAAGGTTGATAGAAATACATAGTGCTCTCTTAATGGTGGGGCAGACACGAATTGCGTTTCGCTCAGTACCCTGGATCAGGACACTCAGCGTAACGCAATCCGCCAGGAATTAAGACTGAATAAATTTCAGCAAATCGTCATTGATCTGGTGCTTATGCGTGGTGCATATGCCGTGAGAACCCCCGGCATAGACCTTCAGTTCAGCGTTCGGCAGGATCTCTGCAGCCACCCGACCACAGGTCTCGATCGGGACTATCTGGTCGTCGTCGCCGTGGATCACCAGCGTCGGGATAGTCATCTTTTTCAGATCTTCACGCAGATCGGTTTCAGAGAACGCTTTTACGCAGTCATACAGCGCCTTGATCGACCCCTGAAGCCCCTGCTCAACGAAGCTCTCCCGCACCGCTTTGGACTCTTTCGCCCCCGGGCGGTTATAGCCATAAAACGCCTCGGTCAGCGCATAGAAGAAAGCTGCGCGATCGTTAATCACGCCTTCCCGAATACCATCAAACACCTCTTTCGGCACACCGTTCGGGTTGAAATCGGTTTTGATCATAATCGGTGTCACGGCACCAATAAGTACCGCTTTCGCCACGCGATCCGTACCATGGCGACCAATATAGCGCGCCACTTCGCCACCGCCGGTTGAATGCCCCACGTGAACAGCGTCTTTCAGATTCAGACGCGCCGTCAGCTCAGCCAGGTCGTCGGCGTACTGATCCATATTGTGCCCATCCCACGGCTGCGCTGAGCGGCCATGTCCGCGGCGGTCATGTGCAATTACGCGAAATCCTTTTGATCCCAGGTATAACATTTGGTCTTCAAAGGCATCCGCCGTCAGCGGCCAGCCGTGGCTAAACACCACGGGTTGCCCGCTTCCCCAGTCTTTAAAATATAAATAACTGCCGTCTTTCAACGTAATTTTGTCGTAATCGCTCATGAGATCTCCTGAGAAGAAACACTGAATGCGGATAGTCGCCCGCAGGGGGCGCTTAAAAAGAATAATGCAAATTGGCAAGGGAGCACGTTTTTCACCGAAAATTCATATGACCCATGAATGTGACCTGTATCACTTCAAAGTTGTGCGCTCAGCCAGTATCATCAGAAGAGTTAAACCCTCGCTGCCAGACGGCGAGGGTTTTCTTTTGGATTGGTTTCTGCGTTACACGCAGCATTAACGACATGGAGTAAAAAATGTCCAGACCCACCATTATCATCAATGAGCTTGACGCAGAACGTATTGACAGACTGCTGGAAAAAGCAGAATTCGCTTCGCTTCCGGTGGCTGACGCCCTGAATGAAGAGCTTGACCGGGCGCAGATGTGCACGCCTGAATCCATGCCGCACGACGTGGTCACCATGAACAGCCGGGTTAAATTCCGTAACCTGGCCACCGGTGAAGAGCTGACCCGAACGCTGGTCTACCCGGCGCAGATGACCGACAGCAGTGCACAGCTTTCGGTCCTTGCTCCTGTGGGTGCCGCGCTTCTTGGTCTGCGTACGGGAGACACTATCAACTGGGCGTTGCCGGGCGGTGCTGCGGCGCATCTGGAAGTGCTGGAGCTGCTCTACCAGCCAGAAGCCGCGGGCGACTACCTGCGTTAACCCCATCTGAACAAACGCTCCCGCGTTGCACAGAGGATGCACCCGCATCCTCTTTCCGCAAATTCACCCGATTATCCTATATCGCCCGAAAACCCCTTAACCCACGCTTAATCTGTTTGGGTGCCGCGGGGACGGTCATGAGTGAGATAGTTGTTATCACACTTATTTTTCTCATTATTCTGGCGATCATCGTCATGGCGGTGCTTTATCTTGAGCGTCATCGGTAAGCGATAATCTCACACCACCCCACCAGGGAAAGCATTGACCAGGCCTTTCACCTGCTGTGCCGCCGCGTCAGGCGTTTCCGCCCCCGGCACCAGAATGACCTTGCGGCACTCCTCCTCCCGTTTTTCGAAAATCTTGTAGGCGCGTTCCGCATCCGCCAGCGGCAGATAGTGGGTCACAATCTCCTCCGGCGTAAGCAGCCCTTTTTCGATAAGCGGCAGCAACTCGCCCAGCCAGGCGTGGACGTGTGTCTGCCCCATCCTGAAACTCAGCCCTTTATCGAAGGCATCGCCAAACAGGAAGCCGTGAATAAACCCGGCGTAAACGCCAGGGACGCTGACAACGCCGCCGCGCCGGACAGCCGCGATACACTGACGCAGCGCTTTGCCGCTGCTGCCTTCAATTTTAAGGTTGCTGAGGATTGTTTCCGTGGTGCTGCCTTTGGCTTCGAACCCGACGGCATCAATCACCGCATCGACACCACGCTGGCCGGCAGTTTGCTCAATGATTTTTTCGGCGGCATCGCTATCATCATCAAAGTTGACAGGGATTGCGCCGTAGCGCGCCTGAGCGAATCGCAGGCGATACGGGTGGTGGTCAATGACGAAGATCTGTTCCGCCCCGAGCAACCGCGCGCAGGCAATGGTCAGCAACCCCACCGGCCCGGCGCCGAACACGGCCACGCTCGATCCTTTCTCGATCTGCGCATTTTTTGCCGCCTGCCAGGCGGTGGGTAAAATATCTGACAGGAACAGCGCTTTGTCATCGGACAACAGCGGCGGCACCTTGAACGGCCCAACGTTCCCCTTCGGTACGCGAACATATTCCGCCTGGCCTCCCGGCACGCCGCCGTAAAGATGGCTATAGCCAAACAGCGCGGCTGGCGCGGGAATTTGCTTTTTGTTCAGCGCGGCGCCCTGCCCGGCGTTGGTCGTCTCGCAGGCCGCGTATTGCTGCAGACGGCAGAAGAAACAGTCACCGCAGGCAATCACAAACGGGATAACCACGCGATCGCCCTTCTGTAAATTCTTCACCTCCCTGCCGCACTCAACGATTTCCCCCATAAATTCATGACCAAAAATATCGCCGTGTTGCACCTTCGGGATTTTGCCGCGATAGAGATGCAGATCGGACCCGCAAATCGCCGTAGCCGTGACCCGCAGAATAATATCGTCTGGCTGTTCAATGATGGGATCGGGGACATTCTCGACGCGAACATGATGTGGGCCGTGATACGTGAGTGCTTTCATGCAACCTCCGAAAGGATCCAGGACAGTGTATAAAGGGTAGCTACCCCAGAAGACTTGCCCGTGATGACGGATCTTTTGAGATTTTTCCTGGCGAGATCAAAAAGTGGCGCCGCGCTTACAGAAACCATTCATATTTTGTGGTTGAATGAATTCAGCGTTTATAAACAAGGAGAAACGGGTATGTATCAGACAATCATTATGCCGGTTGATGTTTTCGAGATGGAGCTGAGCGACAAGGCCGTACGCCACGCGGAGTTCCTGGCGCAGCAGGACGGGATCATCCATCTTTTACACGTGTTACCGGGTTCCGCCAGCCTGAGTCTGCACCGCTTTGCCGCCGATGTACGTCGCTTCGAAGAGCATCTTCAGCACGAAGCTGAAAATCGTCTACAAACCATGGTCGGGCATTTCAGCATCGACCCTTCACGGATCAAAACTCACGTCAGGTTCGGCAGCGTGCGGGATGCCGTTAATGAACTGGCCAATGAACTGAAAGCAGACGTCGTGGTGATCGGTTCCCGTAATCCTTCCATTACCACCCACCTGCTGGGCTCTAACGCGTCGAGCGTGATCCGCCACACCCACATTCCGGTGATGGTCGTCAGGTAAAAAAAAGAGGCCACCTTTCGGTGGCCTCTTGCTGTTGCAGGTGTAGTCTTGCTTTCTTTTTATGCCGTTTTGGTGCGAATCAGATAATCGAACGAGCTCAGAGACGCTTTCGCCCCTTCACCGGTGGCAATGATGATCTGTTTGTACGGAACCGTGGTGCAGTCCCCTGCCGCGAACACCCCTTTCACGCTGGTTTCGCATTTCGCATCGATAATAATTTCGCCCATGCGGTTGCGCTCAATCGCGCCGTCCAGCCAGGTGGTGTTTGGCAACAGACCAATCTGTACGAAGATCCCCGCCAGCGCCACGCTATGCACGTCACCGCTCACGCGGTCGCGGTATTCCAGACCGGTCACTTTGCTGCCGTCACCTTTCACTTCCGTGGTCTGCGCATTCAGCACGATATCGACGTTTTTCAGGCTACGCACTTTGTCCTGCAGCACCTGGTCCGCTTTCATTTCTGGGGCGAACTCCAGCAGGGTGACGTGTTCAACGATACCCGCCAGGTCAATCGCCGCTTCCACACCGGAGTTACCGCCGCCGATCACCGCCACGCGTTTACCTTTAAACAGCGGGCCGTCGCAGTGCGGGCAGTAGGTGACGCCTTTGGTGCGATACTGATCTTCACCCGGGACGTTCATGTTGCGCCATTTGGCGCCGGTGGCAATGATAATGCTGCGCGCTTTCAGCACCGCGCCGGAGGCGGTTTCAATCTGGTGTAACCCCCCTTCAACCGCGGCCGGAACCAGCTTGCTGGCGCTCTGGCTGTCGATCACATCCACTTCATAATCGCTGACGTGCGCCTTCAGTGCGCCAGCCAGTTTCTGGCCTTCGGTCTTCGGCACAGAGATGTAGTTTTCGATATCCACGGTGTCGAGCACCTGGCCACCGAAGCGTTCGCCCATCAGGCCGGTACGAATGCCTTTACGGGCGGAGTAAACCGCCGCCGCCGCGCCCGCCGGGCCGGAGCCGACAATCAGAACATCATACGCGTCACGTTTGTTCAGCGCTTCTGCCGCACGTTTTTCGGCACCCGTGTCCACTTTGGCAACGATTTCGGTCAGCGTCATACGGCCCTGGCCAAACTCCTGACCGTTCATAAAGACCGCCGGAACGCCCATGACGTTACGGTCGGTGATTTCGTTCTGGAACGTACCGCCGTCAATCGCCGTATGCTTAATGCGCGGGTTCAGCACCGACATCAGGTTCAGCGCCTGCACCACGTCCGGGCAGTTATGGCAGGAGAGTGAGTAATAGGTTTCAAACTCAAAATCGCCGTCAATGTCGCGGATCTGCTCGAGCAGCGCCTGCGCCTCTTTTGACGGATGACCTCCGGTCCACAGCAGTGCCAGCACCAGCGAGGTAAATTCGTGGCCCAGTGGAGAACCGGCAAAACGCGGCCCCTGGTCAGAACCCGGATTGGTGATCAGGAAGGAAGGCTTGCGCACCGCCAGACCGTTATCTTCTTTGAAGGTCACGTTCGGTGACAGTTCGGCGATCTCTGCCAGCAGTTCCTTGATCTCTGCCGATTTAGCGCTGTCGTCCAGCGTGGCAATCAGCTCAACAGGTTTGGTCAGTTTCTCAAGGTAGGCCTTGAGCTGGGTTTTCATATTGGTGTCGAGCATTGTTCTTCCCTCTCTAAAAACGTCATCATGCAAGCTGCCTTATTCGGGCGGCCTGAATGCAACTTGCATCATGGTGCTGGAATAAAATGGGCGCGGGCGCGCCCATTACGACTGTCATTTCCGGAGCCTGTCGCGTCAGAGCAGGCGATGCTCTGCGCGAAAGACGGCGGGAAACTTAGATTTTGCCAACCAGGTCTAAAGACGGTGCCAGAGTCGCTTCGCCTTCTTTCCATTTCGCCGGGCAAACTTCACCTGGGTGAGAAGCAACGTACTGCGCCGCTTTCACTTTACGCAGGAGGTCAGAAGCATCACGGCCGATACCTTCAGCGGTAACTTCGATTGCCTGGATAATGCCCTGCGGGTCAACAACGAAGGTAGCACGGTCAGCCAGGCCTTCATCTTCACGCATGTTGTCGAAGTTACGGGTCAGGGCGCCAGTCGGGTCGCCGATCATCGCGTATTTGATTTTCGCGATGGTTTCAGAGCTGCTGTGCCATGCTTTGTGGGTGAAGTGGGTGTCGGTAGAAACAGAGTAAACGTCTACGCCCAGCTTCTGCAGTTCGTCGTAATGGTCTGCAACGTCACCCAGTTCCGTCGGGCAAACGAAGGTGAAGTCAGCCGGATAGAAGAAGAAGACGCTCCAGCGGCCTTCGGTATCTTTCTCGGTCACTTCGATGAATTCACCGTTTTTGAACGCCTGGTTTTTGAAAGGTTTAATTTTGGTATTAATCAAAGACATCTGTACTTCCTCCGTGTTTTCGTTGAGATGTAAGGTAACCAACTTTCGCCGGGTGGGCTAATGCGTTTGCTTTATCAAATCAATCAGCCATACCTAACAACCCGAACAAGACAACGTGATGAACTGAATTAACGAAAAGCCAAAAGTAAAAAGGCCGCCCTGGTGGGCGGCCCTGATACCTGAACTTTCCACAGGAACTTTCAGTGCCAGCAATTGCTGGCGTTGCGTTGCGCTCTACATACCTCATATCAAGGCCGTAACAGCGCCTTGATTACAACACCCGCACAGCGCGAGGGCAATGCACATGAGCGCCAATCGTATCTATGACTGTGATAGGTTTCATCGAACACGGTTTATCGCGCAGGAGTGAAGACGCGCCGGCGAGGATTAATAAAAATGAATGATAATTATTTGTCTATATATAATTGAGACTATTTTAATGCAAACACCCTCGCAGTTTTAGAGATAAAAATATCTTAATATTCATTGAAGCTCTATTTTATAAATCTGCCATCGTGATATATTAAGTCAACATACAACTCTAATTAAGTAAGTTAATTGCATGGATGGTAAATGATTAACTTCCTTCTATAGTTATCAGTGATGTGTTAACGCAACGCAGTCCACTCAGGATGAAACATGGCTAATCTCTACGATCTGAAAAAATTTGATCTTAATCTGCTGGTAATTTTCGAGTGTATTTATCAGCACTTAAGCATCAGCAAGGCAGCAGAAACGCTCTATATTACGCCCTCGGCGGTCAGCCAGTCGCTGCAAAGGTTGCGTAATCAGCTCAACGATCCCCTGTTCATTCGTTCCGGGAAAGGGATTACGCCCACCACGGTAGGCGTGAACCTGCACCATCATCTTGAGCAAAACCTCAACCAGCTTGAGCAGACGATTAACATCATGCATGGCTCAACGCTAAAAAAGAATTTTGTGGTGTACAGCCCGCAAATCCTGACCACCGAAAACCTGCTGGGTCCGCTTAAATTATTGATGCGTGAGCACAATTACGAGATTGAACTGCATGATATGCTGCTCTCTGCTGACTCCGCAGAGGATCTGCTGGCATACCGTAAGGCAGACTTAATTTTCTCAATGGCCCCGGTTAGTAACCGTTCAATGATTTGTGTGCCATATGCATCTTATTCCGTCCTGCTGGTCTGCAGCCAGGATCATCCGCGGATGAAAGAGGTGGCCACCATGGAAGAGCTTCAGGAAGAGAAGTTTACGATATTCCTCAGTGATGAGCCGGGCGTTAAAACCTATCAATCGATGGCAGAAAAAGTGCATGCGGAAAAGACAATCGGTTTTCGCTGTGATTCCATGTTTACGATTATTTCTATGATAAGCGCTTCTCACTTAATTGGTTACATACCCAAAGTGTTATTTGATAAATACAGTGAAGTGCTAAGACTCAAAAAAATCACTGCCCCCTTCACCCTTCCCTCGCTTGACATTTTTATGATTTATAACCGTTCGGCATTAAACAGTACGGCATTCGCGAAATTTATTAACGAAGTAACAGAAAAATAACAGCGACGGGCTGTGTCGCTCACAGCCCGTTCTCTTTGTTAATACATAATCCTGACTTATATTTTATAACGCGCTTTCGCGTTATTTTGACTGATATTACTCTCACTTATTATGGGCAGACCGCCGTTATTCTAACGCGAGAGGGATGACACGCTCAGAGTGTATTCAGCCGCTCCGCCGCCGCGAGAAGCGTCGATTCCTGTTTCGCAAAACAGAGCCGGATCAGCTTATGCGGGAACGGGTCGGCGCAAAATACGGACAGCGGAATGGCAGCAACGCCCACTTCTTTTGTCAGCCACTGGCAAAAACTCACGTCATCCCGATCCGAAATCGCGCTGTAGTCCGCCAGCAGGAAGTAGGTCCCTTCGCAGGGTAAAATCTCCAGACGGCTCTGGCTTAGCGCATTCACAAACAGATCCCGACGCTGACGGTAGAATGCCGGCAGGTCGCGGTAGTGCTCCGGTTCGGCGCGCAGCATATCAGCCAGGGCCAGCTGGGCCGGCGTGTTTACGGCAAACGTCAGGTATTGATGCACTTTACGCAGTTCAGCGCTGATGGCCGCGGGAGCCACGCAGTACCCCACCTTCCAGCCGGTCATGTGATAGGTTTTACCAAATGACGATACCGCCACGGCACGCTCGCGAAGCTGCGGATGGGCCAGCACGCTGGCATGCCCTTCCTGCGCAAAACAGATGTGCTCATACACTTCATCGCTCAGCACGTAAATTTCACGCCCGGCAATCGCCTGCCACAGCTTTGCGAAATCGGCTTTCTGCCATGCGGTCGCCGACGGGTTGTGCGGAGTATTGATAATAACCAGACGGGTTTTGTCGCTCAGCAAGGCAGCAAACGCCTGCCAGTCCGGACGGAAATGCGGTGGCTGTAGCGCGATACGTTTCACCACGCCGCCGGAGAGTTCAACCGCCGGCGCGTAGCTGTCATAACTCGGGTCAAAGCAGATCACCTCATCACCCGTGCGCACCAGCGCGGTAATTGCGGCATACAACGCTTCGGTCGCCCCTGCCGTCACCGTGATGTCGCTGGTAGCGTCTGGCTTAAAGCCATACAGCTCAGCCGTTTTGTCTGCTATGGCGTCCCGCAGTGCCTGCACGCCCGTCATCGGTGCATACTGGTTCGCCCCCTGCGCAACGTGGTACGCCAGACGTTCCTGCAAATAACGCGGGCCATCAAAATCCGGGAACCCTTGCGAGAGATTAATGGCGTTGTGCTGCTGGGCCAGTGCGCTCATTTGCGTAAAGATGGTGGTACCAAGACTGGGAAGTTTACTCTGAGGAATCAATGCGTTATTGCTCATTGTGTTGTGCCTGCATGTAATACTTATGTTGCTGACACTATAACACGATGTTAGTCTTTGGCAATCAAGACGCTTAGACGTCTAAACAATATGAATATTCCTGACCGAGAGGGAAAAAGGAAGATGACCGACAACCTGCAACTCACACACCTGGTCGACGCCTGCCGCTGGATCGGCGCCAAAGGCTGGGCTCCTGCGACCGGCGGCAACATGTCCGTGCGTCAGGATGCACATCTGTGCTGGCTCAGTGAATCCGGTAAAGATAAAGGCAGCCTGACCACCGACGATTTTCTGCAGGTGGAGATTGCGACCAACCGTGCACCCTCTGGCCGCACGCCGTCGGCTGAAACCGGGCTTCACACGCTCATCTATCGTCTGTTTCCCGAAGCCAACGCGGTTCTGCACGTCCATACCGTCAATGCCACGGTCTTGTCGCGGCTGGTCAAAGAGCCTGAGCTGAAGATCACCGGCTTTGAGATGCAAAAATCCCTCTCCGGGCAGAGTACGCATCTGGATACGGTCGCCATCCCGGTGTTTGATAACGACCAGGATATCAATGCGCTCGCCGCGCGCATTGCCGAATACGCTCAGTCGCACCCGCTTAATTATGGTTTTCTTCTGCGCGGTCATGGCTTAACCTGCTGGGGACGCGATGTGGCCGAGGCCCGCCGTCATCTGGAAGGACTGGAATTCTTATTTGAATGCGAAATGCGTTTACGACACTGGGAGAGAGTATGATTCGCGCGATTGTGACGGATATTGAAGGGACCACCAGCGATATCCGTTTTGTCCATGATGTTTTGTTCCCCTACGCGCGTGAGCGTCTGTCGGCCTTTGTGTCCGCGCAGCAGTACGCCGAGCCGGTCAAATCGATTCTGGACAACCTGCGTGATGAAATTAACCATCCGCACGCCAGCGTAAGCGACCTTATCGACACACTCTTTACGTTTATGGATGAAGACCGCAAGTCAACCGCGTTAAAGGCGCTGCAGGGGATCATCTGGCACGACGGCTACGTTAACGGCGATTTTACCGGCCACCTCTACCCGGACGTACTGCCTGCGCTGGAAAAATGGAAAGCGCAGGGTATTGATCTCTATGTTTATTCCTCAGGCTCCGTCGCGGCGCAGAAACTGTTATTTGGCTACAGCGACGAAGGTGATATTACTCATCTGTTCAGCGGCTATTTTGATACCCACATCGGTGCCAAGCGCGACGTCCAGTCTTACCAGAACATTGCGGCACAAACGGGTATCCCCCCGTCGCAGATCCTGTTCCTGTCGGATATACATCAGGAGCTGGACGCCGCTGAGCAGGCAGGTTTTCGCACCCTGCAGCTGATTCGCGGCGATGATGACGGTGCAAGCCATCACCATCAGGTACACCAGTTCGACGAGATTAACCCGGAGCAGATCCCTTCATGAGCGCATTGACCATTTATTCCGATAAAGACCCCAGTCAACCTCGCTGGCACAGCACCGACGCTGCCGACATCGCCCAACAGCTCAACGCCAGAGGGGTGCGTTTTGAACGCTGGGCCGCAGACCGCGACTTAGGCCGCGATCCTGCCCCCGATGCGGTTATCGCGGCTTATCAGCATGCGATCGACACGTTAGTGGCAGAGAAAGGTTATCAGAGCTGGGATGTCATCAGCCTGCGTGCCGACAACCCGCAAAAAGAGGCGCTGCGCGCAAAGTTCCTGAACGAGCATACTCACGGGGAAGATGAAGTGCGTTTCTTTGTTGAGGGTGCGGGGCTGTTTTGCCTGCACATTGGCGACGAGGTGTGTCAGGTATTGTGTGAGAAAAACGACCTGATTTCCGTGCCTGCCGGAACGCCGCACTGGTTTGATATGGGCTCAGAGCCGAACTTTACCGCCATTCGTATTTTTGATAACCCCGAGGGGTGGATTGCGCAGTTCACCGGCGATGCGATTGCGGATGCGTATCCGCGTCTGGCATGATTTTTCCCCTCTCCCTCCAGGGAGAGGGGGCGAAAAAACGTCAGTGCTTCAATCCCTTCGTATACGCCACCAGCTGGTCCAGCACAATGCCCCACCCTTCGTGGAAGCCCATCTGTTCATGCTGCTCGCGGATTTCCGCCGTTGGATGGCGAGCAATGGCGGTATAACGTGTTTTGCCCTCCCCCACATCATCCAGCAGTAGAATGGCCGTCATAAACGGCTTTTCGGCGGGCTTCCGGCCTTCCGTGTAACCGTCGGTAAAGACCAGCTTCCTGCCGGGATCGATTTCGAGAAACACACCCCGGTTATCCATCCGTTGCCCGTCTACCTCAAACACCGTGTTAAACCGCCCGCCAACGCGCAGGTCAAGATCACACTCGGTCACTTTGTGCGGAACCGGAATGAAGAAGTTTTTGATGTGCTCGGGTGTCGTCCAGCAGAGCCACAGCAGATCGCGCGGGGCATCCACCACGCGTTCCAGTTTTAAGTCTGTATCAGGATCAAGCGTCACGTGACTGTCCTCCTAAAGGGAACCCCTTAAAGGATAGTCGTCCTCAGGCGAATTTCCCTTTTGCCACCTCTTCCGGCGTGACGATGCCCGTATCCAGCACCCAACCGCTTATCAATGCCGCTGGCGTGACGTCAAAGGCCGGGTTGTAGACCTGCGCGTTTTCAGGAGCCCACCGCACCGCGCCAAAGCTCCCGGCCACGCCCGTCACTTCGCTGGCCGCACGTTGTTCAATGGGGATTGCCTCACCGTTCGGGCACGCCGGGTCAAGCGTGGTGTGCGGGGCGGCGACATAGAACGGAATACCGTGAAACGTTGCCAGAACCGCCAGAGAATAGGTGCCAATTTTATTCGCCACGTCGCCGTTGGCCGCAATACGGTCTGCGCCCACCCACACCGCGTCAACCAGCCCTTTTGCCATCAGGCTGGCGGCCATGGAATCGGCGATCAGCTGATACGGCACGCCCAGCTCGCCTAGCTCCCATGCGGTCAGTCTTCCCCCCTGCAACAGGGGGCGGGTTTCATCCACCCAGACAGTGTTGACGCGTCCTTCCTGATGCGCGCGGGCAATCACGCCGAGCGCGGTGCCAACCCCTGCCGTCGCCAGCCCGCCGGTATTGCAGTGGGTCAACAGACGGCTGCCGGGTTTCACCAGCGTACTGCCGGCATTCGCGATGGCCTCGCACAGCTGCTTGTCTTCATCAATCAGACGCAGCGCTTCCGCCACCAGCGCAGGCACAAAATCCTCCTGCCAGAGAGCCAGCTTCATGCGGTCGAGGTTGTTCATCAGGTTCACCGCCGTCGGACGGGATGCCCGCAGGGTCTCCAGCGCCACAGCCAGTTCATCACGGCTTTTGCCGTTTTCCGCCAGAAGGGCCAGCAGCAGGCTTGCAGAGAGACCAATCAGCGGTGCCCCGCGTACGCGCAGGGCGTGAATATGGCCGACCAGCGCCTCTACCGTCGAGGCGTCAAGCCAGCGTTTCTCCTGAGGAAGCGCCTGCTGATCGAGAATAAATAACTGATTCTCCGCCACTCGCAGGCTGGTCGTCTGTAATGTCTGCATGTCGTTAATTCCCTGTTGCGTTGTTGTAGCACATTGTGTCAGGATGAAATCCAGATGTATAGACGTCTAAATGTCTTTATTAGCTAAACCAGTGAGGAACAGGCAATGTCGCAATACCGTACCTTTACCGCCCAGGATGCCGTGGAGTATGCAAAGCAGTTCGGCGGCCTTGAAGATCCCTCATCGCTGGTGGAGGCGCAGGAAGTGGGCGACGGTAACCTCAATCTGGTGTTCAAAATTTTCGATACCGAGGGCGTGAGCCGCATCGTTGTTAAGCAGGCGCTGCCGTATGTGCGCTGCGTCGGCGAATCCTGGCCACTGACCCTGGATCGCGCCCGCCTGGAGGCGCAAACGCTGGTCGAACACTACCAGCACAGCCCGCAGCACACGGTGAAAATCCACCACTTCGACCCCGAACTGGCGGTGATGGTGATGGAAGATCTCTCCAGCCATGCCATCTGGCGCGGGGAGCTGATCAAAAACACCTACTACCCGCAGGCGGCGCGTCAGTTGGGTGAATACCTCGCGCACACGCTGTTCCATACCAGCGACTTTTACCTGCACCCGCATGAAAAGAAAGCGCAGGTCGCGAAATTCCTTAATCCGGAGATGTGCGAGATCACCGAAGATCTGTTCTTCAACGATCCGTATCAGGTCCACGAACGTAACAACTACCCTGCTGAACTGGAAAAAGACGTTGCCGCCCTGCGCGATGACGCTCAGTTAAAAATTGCCGTGGCCTCGCTGAAGCACCGCTTCTTCTCACATGCTGAAGCCCTGCTGCATGGCGATATTCACAGTGGCTCGATTTTCGTGGCAGACGGCAGTCTGAAAGCCATCGACGCAGAGTTCGGCTATTTCGGCCCCATCGGTTTTGACGTCGGCACCGCCATCGGCAACCTGCTGCTCAATTTCTGCGGCCTGCCGGGGCATCTGGGTATTCGCGATGCCGCCGCGGCCCGTGAACAGCGTCTGGCCGACATTCAGACGCTGTGGAACACCTTCGCGGAGCGCTTCCAGATCCTGGCCAGTGAGAAAACGCGCGATGCGGCACTTGCTGCCCCGGGCTACGCCTCTGAATTCCTGAAAAAGGTGTGGAAAGACGCGATCGGATTCTGCGGCACGGAGCTGATTCGCCGCAGTGTCGGTCTGTCGCACGTGGCGGATATCGAGACCATTCAGGATGAAGCAATGCGCCACGAATGCCTGCGCCACGCGATTACGCTTGGCAAGGCGCTGATTGTGATTGCCGACCGTATCGACACCGCCGAAGATCTGGTGGCGCGGGTGCGTCAGTACAGTTAAACGCCTCGGCCCTCTCCCGATGAAGAGGGCCGTCAGAAAAACACCTGCGCGCCGTTACCCCAGATACTCAATCACCGACAATCCACCGTTATAATCCGTGCTGTAGATAATGCCCTGCGCATCGACAAACACATCGCATGACTGGATCACCTGCGGTCGATTCGGCCGCGTATCCATCATCCTCTCAGGCGCCGCCGGCACCAGCGCACCGGTTTCAACCGGACGGTAAGGATTGGAAATATCAAACGCGCGCACGCCCGCATTCTGCCAGGTCGCAAAAATCAGCGTAGAGCTGACAAAGCTTCCCGGCCGGTTCTCGTGCAGGTTGTGTGGTCCAAAATGCGCCCCTTTCGCCACATAATCCCGCTCCTGCGGCTGCGGGAATGTGGAAATACTTACCGGGTTCGACGGCTCGCGAATATCAAACAGCCAGATGAACTTCTCACCGTCCTCCTGGTTATCCAGTACCGCTTCATCCAGCACCACCAGCAGGTCACGATCCGGCAATGGCAGCGCGGTGTGCGTGCCACCTCCAAACGGCGGGCTCCAGTTGCGATGGCTAATCAGCTTCGGCTGCGTGCGATCCTTCACGTCCAGCAGCGTCAGTCCCCCGTCGCGCCAGCTCCCGTAAGCGGTATCCCCGGCGATAATCGCGTGGTGCAGCGCGTAGCGTTTACCCTCCGGCCAATTGGGTTGCTCACCGTCGGCCTGGTTCATCCCCGGCAGCCACCAGCGCCCGGCCACCTCAGGCTTTTTCGGGTCGGCCAGATCGATCGTCAGGAAAATATAGTCGGTAAAGCCATCGATCAGCGCCGAAACATACGCCCAGCGCCCGCCGACGTACCAAATACGGTGAATGCCGATGCCGCTCAGGGATAAAAAACCGATCTCACGCGGTTTGTCAGGGGTGGAGATATCAAACACCCGCATCCCGGCGCTCCAGCCTTTGTCCTGCACGTCGCGTACGGTTTCCCCTACCTGACGGGTGTAGTAGACCTTTTCGTCAGCGAAACGGGCATCCGCGAACAAGTCTCGCGCATTAATGACCAGCAGGAGATCGTCGTGCGCCTGGAGATGAACGTTCCAGGTGCCGGGCGGCGCGGGCATATAGCCTGCCGGTTTGGGATGTTTAGGGTCGCGCACGTCCACAATGGAAAAGCCCTGCGAGACCATATGCCCGATGTACGCGAAACCGCGATGCACCATCAGCTGCACGCCGTCCGGGCGACCGCCCTGGTCGCTATGGCCAATCAGCCGCATATTGCGGCTGTATTCAGGCGTGGGAAGCACACTCATTGATGTTTCGCTTCAAGCGTCGCAAACCACGGGGCGATAAAATCTTCGGTCTGACCCCAGCCTGGGATGATTTTCCCCAGCGACGCCACGTTCACCGCGCCTGGCTGGGCGGTCAGCAGCGCCTGCGGGATCGCCGCCGCTTTGAAATCATACGTGGCGGGTGTGGTTTCACCGGCAATCTTGTTGGCAATCAGACGTACGTTGGTTGCACCAATCAGCTTCGGATCCACCGCCACGCTCACTTTCCACGGGCTGCCTGGCTCGCGCATCAGCTGAAGATCCTGGTTTGAGATATCGATGCTGTAGAGTTTGATTTCGGTGCGGCCGTTCTCTTTCAGGGCTTTGTAGGCCCCCTGGCTGAAGGCATCCCAGGTTCCCCAGATGGCGTCAATTTTGCCTTTCGGGTATTTCGCCAGAATAGCGCCCACTTTATTCGCGGTATCTCCCTGCACGTCAGACGAAACGGCACCGATAGACTCCAGCTCTTTAATGTCCGGATACTGCTTCTGCAGCGCTTTATAGGCTGCCTGACGACGTTCCATCGGCGGGAAACCGGCAACCCACAGCTTCACGATGTTGGCTTTGCCGTTGAAATCTTTCGCCAGCTGGCCGAAGGAAAGATGGGTCAGGGAAGCATCATCCTGCTGGGTCACGGTCACCCCGGGAATGTCGCCCTGAACGGCGGTATCAAACACCGACACTTTAATGCCGGCATCGACGGCTTTTTTCACCAGCGCGGTCGCATAGGGGTCGCGCCCCTGAGAGAGGATAATCCCGTCATATTTCTGGCTGATCGCCTGATTAACGAAGTCCTGGAATTTGGCGTCGTCGCCATTGCTCAAAAAGGTGCTGACCTTAAAGCCGAGCTTTTTGCCCTCCTGAATGGCACCGGCGACAAACTGCGTGGTGTTGTCGTCAGAGCCGAGGTTACGGATCACCGCAATGCGGATGGGGCCATCATGATTTGCAATGGCGGGCGGAAGCGGTGCGGGGGTTGCCGCAAGGCCTGGCAGCGACGTCAGTAACCCTAATGCCACCAGAGAGAGGGTGATTTTTTTCATTCTGTTTTTCCGTTGTGTTGTGATCAATCGTTAGCGTTTTTGTATGTAGGTAATCGCCAGCGCCACGGCGAGCACCAGCCCTTTTATAATGTCCATCGCGTAATAGGGTACGGAAAGCATCACCAGACCGTTCGACAGCACGCCAAGAATGACTGCCCCGACGAGCGTACCCAGCGCGTTCGGTTTTCCGGACCCGGCAAGCGAGAAGCCAATCCACGCCGCCGCAACCGCATCCATCAGATAGCCGCCGCCCGCATTCACCTGTGACGAGCCAATCCGCGAGGCCAGTAAAATGCCGCCTAGTCCGGCGAGCAGAGAGGCAATCACGTAGGCCGCCACCTTGTAGCGCGTGGTGCGAATACCGGAGAGACGTGCCGCCTCCGGATTACCGCCGATGGCATACATGCGTCGTCCGTGGGTGGTCAGTGACAGCCCCAGCTGTGCGAGGATCGTTACCACCAGCATGATGATCACGATAGTCGGTACCTGTCCCAGCAGGCTGAACGCCGCCGGAATGGTCCCTTCAGCCATGTCGCCGCTCGGCAGCACCATGTTTTCGGTAATTGACCCGCCGTAGCTGTAGGTCATCGCCACGCCCTGGATAACAAACAGGCTGGCAAGCGTGGCAAGCATGTCCGGGATCCGCAGGATGACAATCAGAAACGCGTTAAACAGGCCAACCAGGGTACAGAGCGCCAGGGTAATCAGTATCGATTCGGTGGTGCCGAAGCCGTACCAGACGAACAGTGACACCACCAGCGCGTTAGCCAGCGATGCCGTTGAACCAACCGACAGGTCAAACCCGCCGATGGTCAGCGAAATTGACACCCCGATAGCAATCACCGTCACGATGGCAATTGAGCGCAGGATATTGATAATGTTGTTCGGATCGAGGAAGTTGTCCGACGCCAGGCCAAAGATGGTCACCAGCGCCACCACGGTCAGCAACATGCCCCACTTGTAGAGAAAATCAAAAATTTGCTGACGGCCAGACGCCGCCGCCGTTACTGAAAGGGCCTTGCTCACGACGCCGTTCCTCCGGTTGAATAATAAAGTAGTGTCTCTTCGTGGGCCTCGGCCCCGGCGATTTCCGCCACAATACGTCCGTCCCACAGCACGCAAATGCGATCGCACAGCCCCACCAGTTCAGCGAATTCACCGGAGGCGTAAATCACCCCTTTGCCCTCGCGCGCCAGGCCGTCAATTAACTGGAACAGATCGGTTTTCGCTTTGACATCGACGCCTTTGGTCGGCTCATCGAAAATCAACACGCTGGCGTCGTTGCGCAGCCACTTGCCGATGGCAATCTTCTGCTGGTTGCCCCCCGACAGACGACGTAGCACCTGCCCCGGCCCACGCGCACGCACGCCGACGCGGGCAATCACCTCTTCCGCCCAGCGCCACGCCTGACGGTGGCCGAACAGGCTCCAGCGCGAGAAGCTGTTATCCGCAGTGACCGCCAGGTTCATGCTCACCGGTTCATCAATAAAAATGCCCTCTTTGCGCCGTTCCTCCGGTACCAGCGCCAGACCGCGCAATACCGAATCCGCCGGATCGCGCGGCTGCCAGGGCTGATGATTTAGCTCACCACGCGCTACACGGCTTTTGCTGGCCCCAAACAGCGCCTTGCAGAGTTCCGTTTTGCCCGCTCCCGCCAGCCCGGCAATGCCCAGGATTTCGCCTTTTCGCAGGTGCAGGGAGATATCTTTCAACAGCGCGTCATCGTGCAGCCCTTCCACGCGCAGTAACGTCTCGTCGCTGTGCGCAGGACGGGCCGGCGGATAGATATCGTTAAGCTCATGACCAAGCATCTTCTCAACGATTGCGTCACCGCTGAGGTTCGCCATCGGGCCGGATTCAATCAGCTTGCCGTCGCGCAGCACGGTTAAGGTGTCGCAAATAGCGTTCAGTTCGTGAATACGGTGAGAGATAAACACCACGCCAATCCCCTGCTTTTGCAGACGTCTCACTACGGCGAAAAGCCGTTCGCTTTCATGGCTATCCAGCGGCGCGGTCGGTTCATCCAGAATCAGAAAACGGCAGTGGTGTGAGAGCGCCCGCGCCAGCAAAATCTGCTGCTTTTCTGCCAGCGTGCAGGTGTCGACGATGCGTCGCACATCCAGAGTGATACCCAGTTGCGCCAGCGCCTGTTTCGCCTGCTGGCGGATTGCGCGCCAGCGATAGCGATGCCCCGGCTGTGCAAGCTGATCGAGCATGATGTTTTCGGCAATGCTCAGCCCTGGTATCAGCGCGACGTCCACTTCCTGCTGCACCAGGTGGATACCCAGCCGTTTGGCATCAAGCGGCTCGCGGATCGTCACCGGCTGGTTATTAATGCAGATCTCACCTTCGTAGCGATCGTAAGTGCCGCACAGCACCGCCATCAGCGTCGATTTCCCCGCGCCGTTTGCGCCGGTCAGCGCATGCACGGAGCCGCCCATTAACGTCAAATCCACGCGCGACAACGCCTGAAAGCCGGAAAAGGCCAGGCTGATACCGCGCATCTCAAGGCGACTGGAAACCATCCGCGTTAAATCCTTCTTTCATATTGTGATTTATCGAATTTTTCACAGCTCCGGTTGACTGACAACGACGGAAAAGGCATAAGATAAAGCGAAATATTATTAGCCATCCGGATGTCCAGACATAACATCGGGTTAGCGCTTGCTAAAAAAAGGACAACACATGAGCAACACCGATATCCGCGTCGTGCCAGGCCCGGCGAACTATTTCTCGCATCCGGGAAGCCTTGCGCACCTGAATGAATTCTTTACGCCGGAACAGCTCTCCCGCGCGGTGTGGATTTATGGCGAACGCGCCATTGAAGGCGCGCGCCCTTTCCTGCCGGAAAGCTTTCACACACCGGGGGCGAAACATCTGCTCTTTAAAGGGCACTGCAGCGAACGTGATGTCACCGATCTGGTGACGGCGTCTGGCAATAACGCCAGCGTGGTGATTGGTGTCGGCGGTGGCGCACTGCTTGATACCGCCAAAGCGGTGGCGCGCCGTCTCGGCGTGCCGGTGGTGGCTATTCCCACCATCGCCGCCACCTGCGCCGCCTGGACGCCGCTCTCCGTCTGGTATAACGATGCAGGTCAGGCGCTGCAGTTTGAGGTGTTCGACGATGCTAACTTCCTGGTGCTGGTGGAACCGCACATTATCCTCAAAGCCCCAGCGGAGTACCTGCTGGCAGGCATCGGCGATACGCTGGCGAAGTGGTATGAAGCAGTTGTCCTGGCCCCAGAACCCGAAAACCTGCCTCTGACCGTACGGCTGGGGATCAACGGCGCGCTGGCGATCCGTGACGTGCTGCTTTCCCGTAGCGAAGAGGCGCTGGCCGACCAGCAGCGTGGCGAAGCGACGCAGGCGTTCAGGGACGTTGTGGATGCCATTATTGCCGGGGGCGGAATGGTGGGCGGTCTGGGCGAGCGCTATACCCGCGTGGCGGCCGCGCATGCGGTGCACAACGGTTTAACCGTTTTGCCGCAAACGGAAAAATACCTGCACGGTACCAAAGTGGCCTACGGCATCCTGGTGCAAAGTGCGCTACTCGGCCAGGATGACGTGCTGGCCGAGTTGGTGGCGGCCTATCAGCGCTTTACCCTGCCCACCACGCTTCGCGAACTGGAGGTGGATATCAACAACCGCGACGGGCTGGACAAGGTCATTGCCCATACGCTGCGCCCGGTGGAATCTATCCACTATTTGCCGGTCGCGCTCACCCCTGAGGTTCTGCGCGCCGCGTTTGAGAAAGTGGAATCCTTCAGCCGTTAATCGTTCCGACCGACTATACCTAATGATGATTCTCATCACTCTCGCAACGAGGTCATCATGCAGATCGATTTAACAGGTAAGAAGGCGCTGGTTACCGGCGCCAGCCGTGGGTTGGGTCGTGCCATCGCACTTTCACTGGCACGCGCCGGTGCCGATGTGGTTATTACGTATGAAAAATCCGCCGACAAAGCCCAGGCGGTCGCCGAAGAGATAAAGGCGCTTGGGCGCCACAGCGAGGCGATTCAGGCCGACAGCGCCAGCGCACAGGCCATTCAGGATGCGGTTACCCATGCGGCACGCTCCCTGGGCGGGCTGGATATTCTGGTCAACAACGCCGGGATCGCACGCGGCGGTCCGCTGGAGTCCATGACGCTGGCGGATATTGACGCCCTGATTAACGTCAATATCCGGGGCGTGGTGATCGCCATTCAGGAAGCGCTGGTGCATATGTCTGACGGCGGGCGCATTATCAACATCGGCAGTTGTCTGGCAAACCGTGTGGCGATGCCCGGTATTGCCGTCTATTCGATGACCAAATCTGCACTCAACTCCCTTACCCGGGGTCTGGCTCGCGATCTCGGCCCGCGCGGCATTACCGTGAACCTTGTGCATCCTGGCCCGACAAACAGCGATATGAACCCGGAGGATGGAGAACAGGCTGAATCTCAGCGCCAGATGATTGCGGTGGGACATTACGGCCAGCCGGAAGACATCGCCGCCGCGGTCACCTTCCTGGCCAGTCCTGCCGCCGGACAAATATCCGGCACGGGACTGGATGTCGATGGCGGGTTAAACGCCTGATCGCATGTTGAATGTAAACAAAAGCAGATCAGCCTTTGTTTACCGAAAGAGGGTTAACAGCACTTCGCGCCGCCCTTGCCGCCGTAGCGGGCGTCCTGGCGGTCGCGGAAGAAAGCTTCATAGGTCATTGGCGTCTGGTCAGGGTGGTTGACGCGCATATGCTCGACGTAGTTGTCGTAATCCGGTACGCCGATCATCATTTTGGCGGCCTGGCCCAGGTATTTTCCTGCTTTGGAGAGGGTGTCGAACATAGTGGATGTCTCGTCTTTTATCCCCTCTCCCCGGCGGGGAGAGGGTGAGGTTGAGCGATTAATGCGCCCCTTTCGCCTGGGTCACAATCTCTTCCAGGTTCTCAGGCATTGGCTCATACGGTGTCTCTTTTGCCGTCGGCTTGTCTTCTTTCAGCGCCGCCAGTGCAGTCTTCAGAGAATACAACGCCAGCACCACAACCACCACCATAAAGAAGATGGTCAGCCCGGCGTCCAGACGGTTGTTAAACACCAGCTGCGACAGCTGTGATTCCGTATATTGCGCCGGGATCTTACCGCTGTCGATCATCGCCTGGAACTTGTTGGCGATAGCCAGGAAGCCCACCTTGTTGTCCGGGCTGAAGGCTTTCTGCCAGCCTGCCGTCAGGGTACAAATCAGCAGCCATGCGGTCGGCAGTAACGCCACCCACGCATAACGCTGACGCTTCATTTTGAACAGCACTACCGCACAGAGCATCAGCGCCATGCCCGCCAGCATCTGGTTGGCAATACCAAACAGCGGCCACAGGGTGTTAATCCCCCCCAGTGGATCGACGACGCCCTGATGGAGGAAATATCCCCACGCCAGTACACACAGCGCCGTTGCCAGCAGGTTCGCCGGTAATGAATCGGTACGTTTCAGATTCGGTGAAATCACCCCCAGCAGATCCTGCAGCATAAAGCGTGCCGCACGCGTTCCTGCATCCACCGCCGTCAGAATAAACAGCGCTTCGAACAGAATGGCGAAGTGATACCAGAACGACACGTCCATCAGCCCGCCCAGCGCGCCGTGCAGAATATACGCCATGCCCACCGCCAGCGTTGGCGCGCCGCCCGCACGGGAAATAATTGACTGCTCGCCCACTTCACTGGCGATATGGGTCAACGTGTCAGGGGTAATGGCAAAGCCCCAGCCGCTTACCACCTGCGCGGCAGAGGCCACCACGTCAACGGTGCCGGCCGGTGCCAGCAGCGCCATTGGGCTGTTCATCGCGAAGTAAACGCCCGGGTCGATAATACAGGCCGAGACCAGCGCCATTATCGCCACGAACGATTCCATCAGCATGCCGCCGTAGCCAATCAGGCAGGCCTGATTCTCATTGGCGAGCATTTTCGGCGTGGTACCGGAGGCAATCAGCGCGTGGAAGCCAGACACCGCGCCACAGGCGATGGTGATAAACAGGAACGGGAACAGGTTGCCGGTCCAGACCGGGCCGGTGCCATCAATAAATTTGGTCAGCGCAGGCATGGTCAGCGTTGGGCGCATAATTAAAATGCCGATTGCCAGCCCCACAATCGTGCCGATTTTCAGGAAGGTAGAAAGGTAATCGCGCGGGGCCAGCAGCAGCCACACCGGCAGCACCGCCGCCACAAATCCGTACCCTACCAGCATCCACGTCAGCTGTACGCCGGTGAAATCGAAGAACGGCGCCCACGTCGGACTCTCAGCCACCCAGCCGCCGGAGATAATGGCAAACACCAGAAAGACCAGGCCGATGACCGACACTTCACCAATGCGTCCCGGACGCAGGTAGCGAATGTAGATCCCCATAAACAGCGCCAGCGGAATGGTAAAGGCCACGGTATAGGTTCCCCACGGACTGTGGGTCAGCGCTTTCACCACGATCATCGCCAGCACCGCGAGGATGATCACCATGATCATAAAGGTCGCGATCAGGGCGATCACCCCGGCCGTGGCTCCCATCTCCTCTTTCACCAGCTCACCAAGCGAACGTCCGTCGCGGCGGGTGGAGACGAACAGCACCATAAAGTCCTGCACCGCACCGGCCAGCACGACGCCCGCGAGGATCCAGATCATCCCCGGCAGATAACCCATCTGCGCCGCCAGGACCGGCCCCACCAGCGGGCCCGCGCCGGCAATCGCCGCAAAATGGTGACCGAACAGCACTTTCTTGTCGGTAGGCACATAGTCCAGACCGTCGTTATGACGAACCGCAGGCGTCATGCGCGTGCCGTCGACCCCTAACACCGTCTTCGCGATATAGCGGCCATAAAAACGGTACGCGATCAGATAAATACAGACCGAGGCGACAACGATCCACAGCGCGTTGATCTGTTCCCCCCGGTTGAGGGCGATATAGCCCAGGGCAAATGCTCCCACAACGGAGAGCCCTGCCCACGTAAGGTATTTCCCTGAGTTGTTCATAGTTGTTGTCCGTTGTTGTGAAACAGTGAGATGTTACATTTTGTTTCTAGAACAACGCTCAAAATTTAACAACTTTGAAACGCAATAATGCGTGGTCAAACCAGACATTTACACCACATTGTTAAGCCGATCACCTTCCGCTGAAACACCCCTGCCGCCACGGGTCACACTTTTGCTTTTTTCGTCCCGACACCGCCTTACGAAATGATTTGTATCATTTTTTTTGCTCAAAACCTCGCCAGAATGACCCTGCGCAATCGCGTGCATACAAGGAAAAGGATATGAACAGTTCAGTACCTCAGGATCTCAAGGTCGGGCCCGGCGCGTACGTTGCGCTGGCATTCGCAGCCGTTTTCTTCTCTGGCCTGCTGGGCGGGAAAGAGTGGTACGGCGTGTTTGATTTCACCACCCTCAACGGTGCGTTTGGCAAGGTGGTCAGCAAGGCCAGTCTTGAAGACGGCACCCTGACTACCGCCACCAGCGCCTTTCGCGGTACCGGCGGCAGTGGCGCAATGGACGGGTTTCTCTTTGCGCTCGGTTTAATTCCGGCCGTGATGTTTGCCCTCGGGATGATCAACGTGCTGGAGCACTATGGTGCGCTGCGTGCAGCCCGTAAGCTGTTAACGCCGCTGCTGCGCCCGCTGCTGGGTATTCCAGGCACCACCGGGCTGGCGTTGATTGGCAGCCTGCAGAGCACCGATGTGGGTGCATCCCTCACCCGCAACCTGTCCGATGAAGGGCAGATTAGCGAAAAAGAGAAAGACGTTTTCGCCATGTTCCAGTTCTCCGCCGGGGCGATGATCACCAACTTTTTCTCCTCTGGTGCCATCCTCTTTACCCTGGTCGCCGTTGACGGGACGGCCGCGGTGCCGACCTCCATTGGTGCCTGCATCGCCGTGATGTTCATCATGAAGATTGTCGGCGCGAATTTGCTGCGCCTGATCCTGACCGTCATCGGCAAAGATGCCCCTGAGCAACAACCGACACAAGGAGAGACCGTATGAGTGCCCCACAATCTCATCCCGTGATTACCGATGTGTTTGTCGAAGGCGCACGCAAGGGCTGGAGTATTGCCACCGGCAGCACCCTGCCCAACGTGGTCATGGCTTTTATCATCATCAAGGCGCTGGAAATTACCGGGGCGCTGAAAGGACTGGGGATGATCTTCTCCCCGCTGATGGGCCTGTTTGGCCTGCCGGGTGAAGCGGCTGCCGTGCTGATTGGCGGCTGGATGTCGATGGGCGGTGGGATCGGCGTGGCGATCGGCCTGTTTGATAAAGGCATTATTACCGGCGAGCACCTGGCGATTCTGGCACCTGCTATCTATCTGATGGGCTCACAGGTGCAGTATCTCGGCCGCATTCTGGGTGTGATCGGCACCCGCGCCAAACGTATTCCGCTGATGATTGCCATTTCGGTCATCAACGCCTTCTTAGCCATGCTGCTGATGCGCATTATTCTCTGAACAGGACGTTATTATGAACCTTGACCATTATATTGAAGAGCTGAAAACCCTGGTGAACGTGGACTGCGGCACCCGTACTGTCGCAGGCGTCGAAACCGTGGCTGGCATTATTGAAACGCTCTGGCAACGCGAAGGCTGGCACACCGAACGGGTCAATCTGGGCGACAAGGTCGGCCCGGGCGTATTCGTCAGTAATAAGCCACAGGCGGCACAGTTCGACGTTCTGCTGGTCGGCCATCTTGATACGGTATTTGCCCCCGGCACCGTCGCCGAGCGTCCGCTGAGCGAGGACGCCACCCGTCTTTATGGCCCTGGCGTATCGGATATGAAGAGCGGCCTGCTGAATATCTTGTGGGCGATGCGTGAGCTGGACGCAGCCGACCACGATCGTCTGGCCATTGCGATCGCCATGAATCCCGACGAGGAGACCGGTTCCGTCTATTCACACGAATGGATTGGCGAACTGGCAAAACGCGCCCGCTGCGTGCTGGTATGCGAAGCCGCGCGCGCCGACGGTTCGCTGGTGAAGGCTCGCAAAGGGATGGCGGGCTATCACCTGACGTTCAGCGGCGTGGCGGCACACGCGGGTAACGAACCGGAGAAAGGCCGCTCGGCGATAACCGCCCTGGCAAACAGCATTATTGCCATTAATGCCCTGACCGACCAGGAACGTGGCACCACGCTCAACGTCGGCGTGATCCACGGCGGCAGCGCGGCAAACGTGGTGGCCGATAAAGCCGTTGCCGAGCTGGACGTGCGTTTCTGGGAAAACGATGAGTACAGCCGGGTGAACCAGGCGCTGGAGGCATTGTGTGAAAAAGGCTTTTTAGAGGGCGTCACGACCTCGCTGGCGCGCGTGAACCACAAACCGGCGATGGCAGCGAGTAAAGCCACGCAGGCGCTGATGCAGCAGGTTGAAGCGGCAGGTCAGGCGGAAGGAATAGCCATTACCTGGCAGGCGGTCGGTGGTGGCAGTGATGCCAACCACACCGCCGCGCTGGGCATTCCGACCCTGGACGGGCTGGGGCCAATCGGTGCCGGGTTCCACAGCCCGGCGGAGTGGCTGGATAAAGCGTCGATTGCGCCGAGAATACGCTTGTTGAAGCGGGTGATTTCGATGCTGTAAGCCTTATCCCTCTCCCCAACGGGGAGAGGGATGTTGACCGTGCAACGCTAGCCCAAAATTTGGGTACTCAACCGGCAGGTACAGCACCGCCGTCCCTGCTCGTCGAACACCACAATCTCCCAGCTCTGGCTGGTTCGCCCAAGATGCAACGGCTGACACACTCCGCGCACCTTCCCATGCGATACCGCGCGATGGTGCGTTGCGTTCAGTTCCGTTCCCACCACGCTTTGTCCGTCGCGGGTCATCAGAAACCCGGCCATCGACCCCAGCGTTTCCGCCAGCGCCGCCGACGCCCCGCCGTGCAGCAGACCGAACGGCTGATGGGTACGCGCATCCACGGGCATTTCGGCCTCAAGCGTATCGTCACCGATGCGGGTATAGACGATGCCCAGATGCGCCACCATGGAGTTCAGACTGGTGGCGTTCATTTCTTCACGCGATAAGTGACGTTTCCAGATCATCTACGCCCCCAGCGTGGAGCCGCCGTCCACCACGATATCCTGCAACGTGATATGGCTGGCAGCATCGGAGGCGAGGAACAGCACCGTGCTGGCAATCTCCTGCGGACGGGCGATTTTGCCCAGCGGAATACCGAGCTTGAACTGCTCGCCAAAGCCGCGAATACGCTGCTGCTCAGCATCGTCGCTTTTCCACAGGGTGCGCTGCATATCGGTGTCCGTTGACCCGGGCGACACCAGATTACAGCGCACGCCACTGCCCGCCAGCTCAAGCCCGACGGTCAGCGCCAGGCTTTTTAGCGCCGCTTTCGACGCACCGTAGGCGCTCATGCCGATACGCGGCGTGTGGGCCGCGTCAGACGCCACGGTGACAATCGCCCCGCTTTGCTGGCGACGGAACTGGCCCATCGTCTGCTGGAACAGGTTAAATGCCCCGCCGACATTAACCGCAAAGGTCTGCTGCCATTCCTCCTGCGCAATCTGGTCGGTCGCGCCCATACGCAGAATTCCCGCCGCGTTCACCAGCACGTCCAGACGCTCAAGCCTCGCCAGCGCGCGCCCGCACACCTCGCGGACCTGTGCGGCATCCGCGATGTCCAGCGTTTCGGTGGCAAAGGGATACGCTTCCTGCGGGAAGGCCAGGTCGAATCCGGTGACCTGCGCGCCCGCTTCAACAAACGCCCGTGCCGTCGCGTAACCGATGCCCTTACCCGCGCCCGTTACCCAGACGGTTTTGCCGGTAAAATCGAACCCCGCCATCACTTCACCTCGCGGGAGAGCAGCGCCCACCAGGCGTCGAGGGTGGGATTTTTCGCCAGCATCACGAAGTCGATATCGCCGTGCACTTTGCGCCAGCGGGCTGCCAGCGCCATCATGCGCACCGAGTCCAGACCGTAGTCGATCAGGTTTTCGTCATCCATCGGCTCATCTGATTCATCCAGCAGCGGCAGGATGATGTCACGCAGCGCCGCTTTCGTGGCCGGAATGGACGGCAGCAGGTCGTCCGTCATAACCACCCGGCCGGCGCGCCCTGCGACGTAGTTCAGGGACATCAGGTGCTCATCGCGGGTAAAATCGGCCAGCGCATCGGCGATAAAGAACGGTTTGATATCCCGCATAAAGGCGTCTGTAGCGGTCGTCATGCAGCCAATATGGGCGTAAACCCCGGTGATCAGCAGCTGGTTGCGTCCCGTCTCTTTCAGCATCAACTCCAGCGGCGAGCGGTGGAACGCGCTGTAGCGCCACTTCACCAGTACCGTATCGGCTTCATCCGGCGTCAGCTGAGACACAATGCGCTGCTGCTCTGGTGAGCGGGTCAGCCCCGGTCCCCACATATCGTTCAGCAGGGCGCGGTCTTCATCGCTTTGCGCTTTCGGCTGCGCGGTGTAGTAAACCGGAATATTGTGTTGCTTGCAGTAATCGCGAAGTCTGGCGATATTCGCGACCACCTGGGCCATCATCGGGCTGTTTTCGCCCCAGAAGTTCAGGAAATACTCCTGCATATCATGGATCAACAGCGCGGCACGTTCTGGCTCAAACGCCCAGTTCACTTTGTTATCTGGCAGGTCTGCGGCCGTCGGCAGCGCATAAGCGGTTAATTGTGGAATGGCCATACTCTGTTCCTTAGCCCCGGGCGCGTTCAGCTAGCCACAGGCGCAACTGTTTCTTATCGACTTTGCCGACGGGCGTTAACGGAAGCGCATCAACGCTCTCCACGCGGTCCGGCAGTTTAAATTCTGCAACGCCCTGCTCACGCAGGAAGCGGCGCACCTCCACCGCACGCAGTGGCTCTTTCACCACCAGATACGCGCAGCTCTTTTCACCCAGCAGGCTGTCCTCCATGCTCACCAGGGCCGCGTGGATCACCGCGTCGTGGCGCAGCAGCAGGTTTTCAATCTCTTCTGCGGCAATCTTTTCGCCGCCGCGGTTGATCTGATCTTTCTCCCGTCCCTGAACGGTGATGTAGCCCTGTTCGTCAATGGCGATCAGATCCCCGGAGCAGTAAAAGCCGTCCGCATCAAAGGCGCTGGCGTTGTGCTCCGGACTGTTGAAATAGCCGCGGAAGGTATACGGCCCGCGGGTCATCAGACGCCCGACTTCACCGCGCGGGAGCGGATTACCGTGCTCGTCCGCCACCCACACTTCGTCATCCGGGCACATCGGGCGCCCCTGCGTATTGATAATGCGTTCCGGCGTATCATCGAGCGCGGTGTAGTTCACCAGCCCTTCCGCCATACCAAACACCTGCTGCAGCTGGCAGCCAATTTCTGCCGGAATACGCGCCGCGAGCGACGCGGACAGGCGCGCCCCACCGACCTGCAGCAGCGTCAGCGATGAGAGCGGAGCATTCCCTGCACCGTCGGCAATCGCCTGCAGCCACAGGCTGACCGCCGGGGGCACCAGCGAGGTAACCGTGATCTGATGTTTTTCTATCAGCGGGAAGCAGATTGTGGCGCTCGGATCGTTTGCCAGTACCACGCAGCCCCCCGCCGTAAAGACGCCTAACGAGCCGGGCGAGCTCATGGCGTAGTTATGGGCCGCTGGCAGCGCATTCAGATAACGCGTGTCCGCGGTAATCCCGCAGATCGCATTGCTGCGACGGATGCTGTAGTCATAGTCGTTATGCGTACGCGGGATCAGCTTCGGCGTGCCGGTGCTCCCGCCCGAGAGCTGGAAGAACGCCACTTCGTCGGCAGGAGTCGGGTTCGGAATGAAATTTTCTGCCGGATGCGCAATCGCCGCGTCCAGCGCATGTTCACCTTTGTCGCCGCGCAGCAGCACGACGCGTACCGAACGGTGCTCATCGACAAAAGTATTGAGGAAGTCATCCCCTGCAAACAGGGCGTGCTCGCGATCGGCTATCAGCAGCGCAGGTTTGATCTGCGCGGCGTAGGCGTTCAGCTCCGAGCGCTGATGGCTAAAGAGCGCATTGACCGGCGCCACGCCCACCTGCAGCAGGGCGAAAAAGGTGATGTAAAACTCGCACACGTTGCCAAGCTGCACCAGCGCCGTTTCACCGCGATGAAGCCCCAACGCCTGCAGCCGCGATGCCAGGTTATTCACGGCCTGGTTAAACTCGCGGTACGTTATGCGACGGTCACCGTCGACGATCGCCACCGCATCGTTATTCTCCTGATCCGTCAGGATGTGGGTCAGCGGCAGATCCTGCCAGTAGCCTTTTTCACGGTAGCGCCGGGCAAAATCCTCGGGCCAACGGGTAAAGGGAAGGGTCATGAGTGTTCCTTAGTGCAAACCAAAAACATTGAGCATGGTGGAGAGTTTTACGCCGGTTTCACGCCACTCGCCCACGGGTGAAGAGGCCGGGACAATGCCCGCGCCGGCAAACAGGCGAACGGTATTCTGCTGCAGACGTGCGCAGCGGATGGTGACCACCCATTCGCCATTGCCTTCACTGTCGCACCAGCCGACGATGCCGCCGAACAGCTCGCGATCGAACGGCTCCAGCCCGGCGATCAACGCCTTAGCAGCCTGATGCGGGAAACCGCTCAGGGCTGGCGTCGGGTGCAGCAGGCAGGCCAGCGTCAGCGCGTTTTCGTTTTCACGCGCCTCACCTTCCACCGGCGTGGCCAAATGCCAGAGCGTGGGGGTGGTGATCAACTGTGGGGAGGAAGGCATGCTGAGGTGATGGCTGCGCGGTTTGAGAATGGCTTTCATCGCCTGGGTCACCAGGTCATGCTCGTGACGATCTTTTTCGGACGCCAGCAGCTTGTTGCCCGCCTCACGATCCAGCACGTCATCCGGCTGACGACGCGCGGAGCCTGCCAGCGGCAGAGAGCTAAAATGCGCCCCTTCTTTACGCAGCAGCAGTTCCGGACTTGCGCCGAGCAGCACGCCACCGTCTTCCAGCGGTACGTGGAAGTTGTAGCTGGCCGGGTTCTGGGCGATCAGCCGCTCCATGAGCGCACCGCTATCAATCGGTTTGTCGGTAACGATATCAATCAGGCGCGACAGCACCACTTTGTTCACCTGCGGCGTGGCGGTGAGGGCAGCCGCGCGGGCGACCATCTCTTCAAATACCGGCTGCGGCGGGATCTCGGTGCGTTTTTCCACCTTCAGCGCCTGTGAGCCAGCAACATAGCGGGCGGACTGCTGACGCGCCGGGCGAGAAAAGGTCTGCCAGCGTTGCGGTATAAACAGAGACGACGGCTTGCGGGTATCAAACGGAATGGCACCCACCATCACAGGATGGGCAATGCCGCTGGCTTTTGCGTTGCGGAAAGCCTGGGCTAATTTCTGCTGAAACTGTCCTGCCGGATCGTCACCCCCGACGGCGGATTCAGAGAAGCGGGAAAAACAGCCGGACGTGGTAAAACTGCGGTAAGGCGACATAAAGAAAAAGCTGTCCGATTGCAGCGTGCTGGCGGTGTGCTGAACTTCCTCAGCCAGGGACGTATCCATTTCATCCTCCTAAAATGATAAAGGCAGTAATAATGATTATCATTTATATTTACGCTCGCTAACCTAATCTCACATCGCGTCGCTGTCAACCGCAGAGCAAACATCTTCTTCGGGTAACGCTTGCATCCCGTCGTCGCAGACATGAAAATGAGAAGCATTAACTTCAACAGAAACAGGATGCCACGTTGTGAAATGCCTTGCCGTCTGCCGTAATCCCCTGCTTTTCATTGGACTTTTTGTTTTAGGACTTACCTCAGCGCTTGCCGCCGACTGGCCGCGTCAGGTGACAGACAGCCGCGGCGTGCATACGCTTGAGCACAAACCGACGCGCATCGTCTCCACCAGCGTGACCCTGACCGGCTCCCTGCTGGCGATTGACGCGCCGGTTATTGCCAGCGGCGCCACCACGCCCAACAACCGCGTGGCGGATGCGCAGGGATTCCTGCGCCAGTGGGGCGATATTGCGAAACAGCGTCAGCTTGCGCGTCTGTACATTGGCGAGCCGAGCGCCGAAGCGGTGGCCGCCCAGATGCCGGACCTGATTTTGATCAGCGCCACCGGCGGGGATTCGGCGCTGGCGTTGTATGACCAGCTTTCAGCTATCGCGCCGACGCTTGTTATTAACTACGACGACAAAAGCTGGCAGGCGCTGCTCAAACAGCTCGGCAAAATCACGGGTCAGGAAAAACAGGCCGCCGAGCGCATCGCCGCGTTTGATAAGCAGCTTGCCCAGGTGAAACAGCAGATGACATTACCGCCGCAGCCGGTGAACGCCATCGTCTACACCGCCGCCGCACACTCGGCAAACCTGTGGACGACGGAATCCGCTCAGGGCCAGTTATTGCAGCAGCTGGGCTTTACGCTGGCTGAACTGCCTGCCGGATTGCACACCTCCAAAAGCCAGGGTCAGCGTCACGATATTATTCAGTTAGGCGGGGAAAATCTGGCGACCGGGCTGAACGGCGAAGGGCTGTTCCTGTTTGCCGGAGATCAGAAAGATGTGGATGCGATTTACGCCAATCCGCTGCTGGCGCACCTTCCAGCCGTGCAGAACAAGCGCGTCTGGGCACTGGGAACAGAGACGTTCCGCCTGGATTATTACAGTGCAATGCGGGTACTGCAGCGTTTAGACGCACAGTTCAGGTAAGAGGCTAACCCGGCCCTCTCGGTGAGAGGGCCGGTGTGAACGCGTCAGGCCGCACTGTCGTTCAACACAACCTCCTGCCTGAACCGACGCAGCTCAACCAGGACCACCAGCAATATCGCTCCCAGCATAGCCAGGACAAAGCCGCTGCTGCTCGCTGAAGCCACCGGGGTCATTATCGTCCCCAGCCCGCCGAGGATAGCCGCGCCAATGGCATCGCCCGTCACGTTCTGTGCGGTCCACAGACCGTTGATACGCCCCAGCATCCCTTCCGGCGTCTGGGTCTGAATCAGGGTGTACTGCAACAATGAACTGATGGCGCTTAGCCAGCCAAAAATCACCAGGCACATTACGCCCAGCGCCCATACCGGCATCAGGCTGAAGAAACCAATCGCAATAAACGACGCCAGGGTAGCCAACAGCATGATCAGCCCGGGACGCGCACTCTGCGCCAGGTTACCGCTGGTCAACGCGCCGCATGCCGCGCCGAGCGGAATAGCCGCGTACAGCACGCCGATTTCCGACGCGCTCATCTGCCACACGCCCGCCAGCGCCGGGTAAAGCACGCGTACGGCACTGGCCATCGTCAGCAAACCGCCGAGCAGCGCAATGCCACCTATCAACGGATTACTGAACAGAAAACGGATCGCGGCCATTAGTGATGTCAGCGGATGTTCGCGCGGCTGTGGCGGAGGCGGCAGACGCGGCAAACGCAGGAGCGTGAGCGTAGTGATAAAGGTGCCCGCCGCCGCCAGCCCGTAGTTCCACGCCACGTTGCCGGTCGCCAGCAGCAGGCCACCGACCATCGGTGAAATTACCGACCCGAGGCGCACGGTCAGCATGGTGATTGCCCCCGCCTGCATCAGGTTTTCGCGCCCGACCAGCGCGGGCGTGGCTGCCAGCAGCGCCGTGACGCCGAGTGACGCAAAAAAACCGTCCCACAGACCGAGGGCGTAAATGGCAATCAGTGACGGCTCCGGCAGCATGGCGTTCAGACACAGCCCGATAAAGCCTACGCCGCACGTGCCGCGTGCCAGCAGGATCAGTTTTTTACGCTCATACCGGTCCGCCAGCACGCCGCCCACCATCAGGCCGATAAACATCGCCCCACCGGTTAAGGTGACCGAAAGCCCCACCAGCCAGCTGGAGTGGGTCATGGACTGGATCTGCACCGGCACGGCAACGCCAAGCAGGCCGAGGGAGAGGATGGAGATAAAACGGGCGATAAAGACAGCGCGGTATGCGGGGTGCGTCTTCAGCAGGCTGAGGTTGAGCAGCCAGGATTTTTGATTCATGACAAGGCCTTGAGTGTATTTCTACCAATTCCATTGGCGCACATGCTAACATAGCCAAATAAGATAGATAACGATAATCACTATCATTATCAAATCATGGATGTTGCTATGTCGTTTTCCTCTTCCGCGGTGCGCGCCGTTGCCGTGCCCGTGTTATTGCTACTGTTAATCCTTGCGATTGCACTCAGTTTGCTGGTCGGCGCGAAGCCGCTGCCCGCGTCCGTTATTGTCGATGCGCTCACTGGCAGCTGTCAGAGCGCCGACTGCACCATCGTGCTCGATGCCCGCCTTCCCCGTACCCTTGCCGGACTGCTGGCAGGAGGGGCGCTGGGTCTTGCCGGTGCCTTAATGCAAACGCTCACCCGTAACCCGCTGGCCGACCCCGGTATTCTTGGGGTAAACAGCGGCGCCAGCTTTGCGATTGTGCTTGGCGCGGCGCTCTTCGGTTTTACCTCTCCGTCTGAGCAACTGGTGATGGCCTTCTGCGGCGCGCTGGCGGCGTCGCTGGTGGTGGCGTTTACCGGTAGCCAGGGTGGCGGACAGCTGAGTCCGGTACGCCTGACGCTAGCGGGCGTGGCGCTTGCCGCCGTGCTGGAAGGGTTATCCAACGGCATCGCCCTGCTTAACCCGGATGTTTATGACCAGCTGCGCTTCTGGCAGGCCGGTTCGCTGGATATCCGCACCCTGGAAACTTTAAAAGTGGTGGTGATCCCGGTCGTCATTGCCGCCGCCGTCGCGCTGTGTTTAAGCCGGGCGCTCAACAGCCTGAGCCTCGGGAGCGACACCGCAACCGCGCTCGGCAACCGCGTGGCGCGCACGCAGCTAACGGGTCTTATCGCGATCACCGTACTGTGCGGCAGCGCAACTGCGGTAGTCGGCCCAATAGCGTTTATCGGCCTGATGATGCCCCACATGGCACGCTGGCTGGTGGGTGCCGATCACCGCTGGTCGCTGCCGGTCACGCTGCTGGCTACCCCTGCCCTGCTGCTGTTCGCGGATGTTGTGGGTCGCCTGCTGGTGCCTGGTGAACTGCGCGTCTCGGTGGTAAGCGCGTTTATCGGTGCACCGGTGCTGATCTTCCTCGTGCGACGTAAACGCGGAGGTGGCGCATGATGGCCCCGTCCCGACGTTTAGTCACCAGCGTGTCGTTGCTGGCCGTCGTCATTCTGATGCTGGCGGTCTGGAGCCTGCGCAGCGGCGCGGTCACGCTCGATTTCGCGCAGATTTTTAACGCGCTGCTTGGCAGTGCGCCGCGCAATGTCACCCTGGTGGTCACCGAGTGGCGACTGCCGCGCGTGGCGATGGCGATTCTGGTGGGCGCGGCGCTCGGCGTCAGCGGTGCCATTTTTCAGTCGTTGATGCGCAACCCGCTTGGCAGCCCGGACGTGATGGGGCTGAACACCGGCGCCTGGAGCGGCGTGCTGGTGGCGATGGTGCTGTTTGGTCAGCACCTGACGGCCATCACGTTCACCGCGATGACCGGCGGGATAGTCACCGCGCTCATTATCTGGGCGCTGGCCTGGCGCAACGGTATCGACACCTTCCGCCTGATCATTATCGGTATCGGCATTCGCGCCATGTTAATGGCTTTCAACACCTGGCTATTGCTGCAGGCTTCGCTCGACACCGCGCTCTCTGCCGGGCTGTGGTATGCCGGTTCACTCAATGGCCTGACGTGGGGCAAAACCTGGCCCGCTGCCCCGCTGATCCTGGTGATGTTTCTTGGCGCGGTGTTGCTGGTACGCCGGATGCGCCTGCTGGAGATGGGTGATGACAGCGCCTGCGCGCTGGGTGTGGGCGTTGAGCGCTCGCGCCTGATGCTGATGCTGGTGGCGGTGTTACTGACCGCTGCCGCCACCGCCATCGCCGGGCCGATCTCGTTTATCGCGCTGGTTGCACCGCATATTGCCCGGCGCATCAGCGGCACGGCGCGCTGGGGATTAACCCAGGCGGCGCTGTGTGGCGCAGCGTTACTGCTGGCCGCCGACCTCTGCGCCCAGCGGTTATTTATGCCTTATCAACTTCCGGTAGGCGTCGTGACCGTCAGCCTCGGCGGGATTTACCTCATCGTCTTGTTAGTTCAGGAGTCACGCAAGAAATGACAAACAGCACAACCCGCTTGCGCGGCGAACACTTAACCCTCGGCTATGGCAAAAAAATCATTGCCCGTGACCTGACGGTGGCTATCCCGGACGGCCATTTTACGGCGATTATCGGCCCGAACGGCTGCGGTAAATCGACCCTGCTGCGCACCCTCAGCCGCCTGATGACGCCGGTTGAGGGCTGCGTGTATCTCGACGGCGAGCAGATCCAGCGCTTTGCCAGCAAAGAGGTGGCGCGCCGTATCGGTCTGCTGGCGCAAAACGCCACCACGCCTGGGGATATCACGGTGCAGGAACTGGTCTCACGCGGGCGCTATCCGCATCAGCCGCTGTTTACTCGCTGGCGTAAAGAGGATGATGAGGCGGTGAAGCGGGCGATGCAGGCGACGGGCATTACCGATCTGGCCCGGCAAAGCGTGGATACGCTCTCCGGCGGGCAGCGCCAGCGGGCGTGGATTGCGATGGTGCTGGCGCAGGAAACCGCCATCATGCTGCTGGACGAGCCAACCACGTGGCTGGATATCAGCCATCAGATCGATCTGCTGGAGTTGTTGAGCGAGCTGAACCGCACGCAGGGCTATACGCTGGCGGCCGTGCTGCACGATTTAAATCAGGCATGCCGCTATGCCACGCATTTGATTGCGCTGCGTGACGGCGAAATTGTGGCGCAGGGTGCGCCAAAAGAGATTGTGACGCCGGATCTGATCGCGCAGATCTACGGCATGCGCTGCATGATTATCGACGATCCCGTGGCCGGTACGCCGCTGGTGGTACCGTTGGGCAAGCGTGCAGTCTGATGCCCTCACCCTCTCCTGGAAAAGAGGGTGAGAGTGAGGGGAAACCGCTACCCCAATATCGCCTTCAGCACCGGTCCTATCGTCTCAAACGCCTGCGGTGAAATGATATCCACGTGGGCGCAATCCTGGCTGTAAACCTCCAGTTCCCCCACCCACGGCGCCCAGGCCTGCTGCGGATCCAGCGTTTGCGTGCGCCCGGCAACAAACAACGTCGCTTTACCGTCGAACCGTGAACTGTGCGCCGTTGTCAGAAGGCGGACGGCATCGGCGTAATTCCCTTCGATGGCGTTAAAGAGCTCGCCAGAGCCTTGCCCCTGCTGCGCGGCGATAAACGCCTGCCGCTCGCGTTCAATTTCTGCCAGTACGTCCGGATCGAGACCATTGGCCTCTTTCTCTGCCCAGTTCTGGGTTTCCGGCGGCCAGGTATCCAGCAAGCCGAGAAACGCCACCGCGTCACCCTGCTCGCGCAGACGGGCCGCAATGCCCTGCGCCAGCGTGCCGCCAAGCGAGTAGCCGAACAGATAATACGGCCCCTGCGGCTGTTGCCCGCGCAGAGTCTGCAGATGATGTTCGATCACCTCGTCCAGCGTAGCGCACTGCTGCATCGGCCCTTCCGGACGCGGCGACTGAATGCCGGTGATTGACCAGCGCGGGCTGAGATAGCGCGCCAGCACGCTAAACTGCCAGGCAAAGCCGGATGCCGGATGGAAGCAGAACAGCGTCGGACCGTTGCTTTCACGCAGCGGCAGAAGGGTCTCGTAGCCCAGTCGCTGTGCCTGTTCGTCATTCATCGATGAATCCAGCAGCGCGCTGAGCATGCTGACCGCTGAGGCCACCATAATCTGCCCCGGCGTGACCCTGCGGGCAAACGTACGGCTGAGCTGCGCGGCCAGGCGCATTGCCAGCAGGGAATGACCGCCGAGGGCGAAGAAATCGGCCTCGATGTCGTTCACCTCGCAGCCGAGCAGGGCAGAAAATGCCTGCGCGACGGCCACTTCAGCGTCTGTTTCTGGCGCCCGCCCGGACGTCTTGCGGGTCAATTCCGGCAACGGAAGCGCCTTACGGTCAAGCTTTCCGTTGGCAGAGAGCGGCAGCGCGCTGATTTGCAGCAGCACCACCGGCACCATATGGGGCGGCAATTGAGCTTTAAGCGAGTGCAGCAGCGCATCGCGGTCCAGCGGCAAGCCGGACCCGGAGACGACATACCCTACCAGCTGTCGGGCATCGCCCCCGGTTGCCGCCGCCTGATTAAAGACGCACGCGTGCGCTACGGCCTGCGCCACGTCAGGCAGCGAAAGCATCGCACGATCGATTTCGCCAAGTTCGATACGCTGACCACGAATTTTCAGCTGATCGTCACTGCGGCCCAGATATTCCACCGCGCCGTTATCCAGCCAGCGCGCCACGTCACCGGTGCGGTACATCCGCTCGCCAGGTGCAAAGGGATCGGCAATGAAGCGGCTGGCGGTCAGGTCCGGACGACCGAGATACCCCTGCGCAAGCTGGGTCCCGGTAAGATAGAGGTCACCGGCCACGCCGAACGGCACCGGACGCATCATCGCATCCAGAATGCGCAGCCCCGTATTCCACACCGGGAAGCCAATCGGCACGCTGTTGCCCGCCACCGCAGCCAGTTCCGGACCCGACGCCGGATACCAGCTCACGTCCACCGCCGCTTCTGTTGGACCATAAAGGTTATGCAACGGGACATGAGTAAGGTGCTCCCACTCCCGACACAGTTCTGTCGGCAGCGCTTCCCCGCTGCAGAACACCTGCTTTAGGGTCTGACAGCAGTCGGCATTTCCCGGCGTCAGCGAGGCAACGAATGCCGCCAGCATCGACGGCACAAAGTGTGTCGTGGTCACGCCATAATGCGCGAAGAAGTTCTGCATCGCCTGCGGATCGCGGTGCGCGTCCGGCTCGGCCATCACCAGCTTCGCGCCGGCGATAAAGGGCCACCAGAACTCCCAGACCGAGACGTCAAAACTGCACGGCGTCTTCTGCGCCACCACGTCATGCACGTCCAGCGGATAGTGATCCTGCATCCACATCAGGCGATTAACAATGGCGGTATGCCCTACCATCACGCCTTTTGGCCGCCCCGTTGAGCCTGAGGTAAAGATGATGTACGCCGTGTGCGCCGGCTTTGCCAGCCGCAGCGGTTCACTGCCCGCTGGGGGTAATAGTGTGTTGTAACTAAATACAGGGACCGGCAGATCGCTAAAGCGCGAAAGCTGATCGTCAGAGGCGATCAGCAGGGACGGTTTCGCATCCTCCAGCATCATGCGCAGACGATCGTCCGGGTAACCGGTATCCAGCGGCAACCACGCGGCGCCCGCCTCCACGATGCCGTGCAGCGCCAGGGTAAGAAACACCGAGCGCGGCAGGGCTACCGCCACACTGTCGCCAGGCTTAACGCCGCGTTCCCGCAGTAATGTCGCAAGAGCCACCACCTGCTCGCGCATCTGGCGGTAATTCAGTTCGATGTGCTCATCAGCAAGCGCGGGGGCATCCGGCGTTTTGCCCGCCTGGTCTGCCACCAGCTGAGCCAGCGTGGTTGACGGTAGCGCCAGCCCGGTATCATTGATACGCGCCAGCTGCTGGTATTCCTGCTCTGAAACGGTTTCTGCTTCGCCGCAGCGCAAATCCGGGTTGGCAGCAAACTGCATCAGCATGGCGTTCAGGCGTGCAACGTGGCGCGTTAGCGTCGCTTCATCGTAGCGCTGCTTATTGGCAAGGATTTCAATACTCAGTCCGCCCTGCTCGTCCGGGAACAGCGCCAGTTCAAGGTCATTGACCGGGCCAGTGGCCAGCGTATGGGTGATGGCGTCCACGCCATCCATATCCAGCTGATAATCAAACACCTTGACGTTCAGTACCGGGCCAAACAGCGCGTCATCGCCCCCGACACGGCCGCTGTCGCGCACGATCTGCTCGGCGTCATAACGCTGATGGCGACGCATTTTTTTCAGCTGATTTGCCAGACGATGCGCCAGCGCAGGCAGGCTTTCGTGCGGGGCAATGTTCACCGCCAGCGGCAGCACGTTCAGTACCGGACCGGTTGCCGTTAAGGCCGCCGACCCCATTCGGCGCATAAAGATAAACCCGGCGGCGTAGTCCAGCCGTCCGGTCAGACGCCCGATCCACAGCGCCACCAGCGCAAGCGCCAGATCGGTACGCTGAACCGACCCCGCCGCCTGAGCAAGCCGGGTAAAGGCGCGGCGGTCAGCCGTCACCTTCAGACGCAGAATATCGGTGGTCGCCGCACGGCCCGGCAGCGGTGCCGACGACAGCGAGACCGGGGAAGGAAGCTGCTTACGCTGCTCCGCCCAGAACGCCCCGTCGCGCTGATACGCTTCGCTGTCGCGATAGCGCTGGTACTCCTCCACCACCTCGGCGAAAGGAGTAAACGGCGACGCGGGCGTGGGCTCGCCGTTTTGCCATGCGCGATAAATGGCGACGATCTGGCGGGTAATCGCCGGAAAACTGAAGCCATCCACCACCAGATGATGATATCGCTGATACCAGTACCAGTGCCCTTCGCCTACCTGAATCAGCTGATGGAACGCCAGCGGCTGACCGCTGTCCACACGCAGGTTCTGGTTTAAATCCGCTGCCATCAGGGCCATCGCCGCGTCATGGGATTCGGCGCAAACCACGGACGGTTCAGGCAGTGACATAGCGTCATCCACCCATTGCCACACCTCGCCATTCTCTTGCACAAAACGCATGCGCAGGGTGTCGGCCTGCCGCATCCCTTCAACAATGGCTTTTGCCAGCAGCGGTGCGTCAATATTGCCCTTCAGCTCGGTGTAGTGCGCCACGCTCCAGGCGTTTGGCAGGGAGGAAAGCTGCTCCGCCATCCAGATACCCGGCTGGGCGGCGACAAGGGGAAGACGGTTCATGCTTTCTCTCCCGCAAAATAAGACGGTTGCAGGGTTTGCCAGTGGTCGGCGAGCCACTGCTGACAGGCTTCCTGAGACTGCGCTTCACAGACCACGCGCCAGCCCGCCGGCAGCTGGCACTGCTGCGGCCACAGACTGTACTGTCCCTGGTCGTTACGCAAAATCGCAAACTGACCCTGCGGATTATCGAAAGGGTTGCTGAATTCCATACAGACTCCGTTAGTGAATAAGCGGCTGCCAGAGGGTCATCAGCCCCTGCGTCAGCCCACCGCGCCAGCAAAGCGCGTCGTGTCCGCCGTCAACCTGACGCCAGATAACCGGTTGCTGCGGGTGCAGTTCGGCGTAAATCGCCTGATTCGCGCGGAAGATGAGCGGCTCATTGCGCCCGGCTTCAAGAACGATACGCAGCCCGCGCGCGGTGAGGTCGCCCGCTTTAAGTTGTTCGATGAGCAATCCGTCCTGCTGACCGCCACGGTGCGGCCACCAGTAGGAGCCGGACTGGCTTAATACGCAGCCAAAGCGCTCGGGCCAGTTAAGCCCGGCATAAAGTGAAGAGAGGCCGCCAAAGCTTTGACCCGCGACTACCGTTCGGTCGGCGCGGTCGCTGAACGGAGTGCGGCTGTTCACCCGCGGGAGAAGTTCCTCCTGCACCGCCTGCCAGAAATCCGGGTTGCAGGGTAACTCGTGATTGCGATGCGCCATGTCGATCACATCGATTAAGACGTAGACGGCAGGCGGCAGTTTGCCCGCGTTTGTCAGCGCGGTTAGCGGAGACCACACGGGCATGCTTTCGGCCCAGAACTGGCCGTCGAGCAGTACGGCAAGCGGCCGCTCCGGGCTGTCTTCACCGGTGGTGAAAACCCACACCCGGCGGCGGTTATTCAGACGCACGCTTTCCCATTCAAAGCAGACGGGCGCGTTGCCGGGCGCTGCGGGCGTGTTCCAGCCGGGCTGAACCGGGGCCTCGGGCATTTCGAGCGCCGAGACGGGATGCCCGCGTCCGCCGCGCCAGCTTTGCGGATTTAACGGATCGGCCATCGCCGCGGGGAGCAACTTTCGCCAGCCTTCACGCAGCGCCAAACGATCGGGTTGCTCGCCGTGGAAGACCGCGTCGGCAAAATCATCGTCGTTTACTGAGGGGATAAAACAGTAGCTGCCGCGCCATTGCGGGGTGAACGCGCCCTGCCACTGCCAGACGTCAGTATCAGGAATGCGCTCAAGGGATTGCGGACGGGCATTTTGATGGTGATCGGTCACGCCGGTGATGTAGAGCCAGACGCGTTTTAGCGGCGAGGTTTTTTGCGTTCCTGCCGGGTCACGCCACCAGAAAGTGACGCGATAGTGCCCCTTCTCTCGGGTCCATTCGGGTCCATTTTTCGACTGCCACCAGGCTTCACTTCCCGTTTTTAACCCCGTCACCCGTATAACCTCATGTTTATCAGTCTTTTTTGTTTCAGGACAAATTTTATTGATAATATTATTGATAACTATTTGCATTTGCAATAGCGTAGTGGCCGCGCTGTGGGAAGCGCGCTCATAAAACAACCATGCCACGCGTTGTGTGCGCTCGAGGACGGGGCTGCTTACGCAAACTGCGGGTGACACCATGCCGCCTCCTCTCCCTTTCGGGAATGGAGCCCGGGGATGCGGCGCGAAAAGCAGGACGTACAATGAATAAGAAGATTCACTCCCTGGCCTTGCTGGTCAACTTAGGGATTTACGGCGTTGCGATGCCAGCGCTGGCAGACGACAACACCGCCAACGCGCAGCACGAAGACACCATGGTGATCACCGCCGCAGAGCAGAACCTGCAGGCACCAGGGGTATCGACCATCACCGCCGATGAAATCCGTAAAAACCCGCCCGCACGTGACGTGGCCGAAATCATCCGCACCATGCCTGGCGTTAACCTGACCGGGAACTCCACCAGCGGACAGCGCGGCAATAACCGTCAGATTGATATTCGTGGTATGGGTCCGGAAAACACCCTGATCCTGATTGACGGCAAGCCGGTCACCAGCCGCAACTCCATCCGTCTGGGCTGGCGCGGCGAGCGAGATACCCGCGGTGACACCGGCTGGGTACCGCCAGAGATGATTGAACGCATTGAGGTCATTCGCGGCCCGGCCGCAGCTCGCTACGGTAACGGTGCGGCAGGCGGCGTGGTGAACATCATCACCAAAAAATTCGACAACCAGTGGCATGGCTCCTGGAACACCTACCTGAATGCTCCAGAACATAAGGATGAGGGTTCCACTAAGCGCACCAACTTCAGCCTGAGCGGCCCGCTGGGCGGCGACTTCAGCTTCCGCATGTTTGGTAACCTGGACAAAACCCAGGCCGATGCGTGGGACATCAACCAGGGTCACCAGTCCGATCGTACCGGTACCTATGCCGACACCCTGCCTGCAGGCCGTGAAGGGGTCGAGAACAAAGACATTAACGGCGTGGTCCGCTGGGACTTCGCGCCCATGCAGTCCCTGGAGTTTGAAGCGGGCTACAGCCGCCAGAACAACCTCTACGCGGGTGATACCCAGAACACCAACAACGACAACAGCTCCAGCGGTCTGGTGAAGAAAAACTACGGTAAAGAGACTAACCGTATCTATCGCCAGAACTTTGCGGTGACCTGGAACGGCGGCTGGGATAATGGCATCACCACCAGCAACTGGGCGCAGTACGAGCACACCCGCAATTCGCGTCTCGGCGAAGGCCTGGCGGGCGGTACGGAAGGATTGTTCAACAGCAATAAATTCACCGACACCGACCTGGCTGATGTGATGCTGCACAGTGAAATCAACCTGCCGATTGATTTCCTCGTCAACCAGAACCTGACGCTGGGCACCGAGTGGAACCAGCAGCGCATGAAGGACTCGACCTCCTTCTCGCAAACCCAGCAGGGCGGGACCATTCCGGGGCTCAGCAACGATCGTAGCCCGTATACCTCGGCGGAGATCTTCTCCCTGTTCGCCGAAAACAACATGGAGCTGACGGACAGCACCATGCTGACCCCGGCGCTGCGCTTCGATCACCATACGATCGTCGGTAACAACTGGAGCCCGTCCCTGAACCTGTCGCAAGGCCTGGGTGACGACTTTACGCTGAAGATGGGTATCGCCCGCGCCTATAAAGCGCCGAGCCTGTACCAGACCAACCCGAACTATCTGTTGTACAGCAAAGGCCAGGGCTGCTACGCCAGCTCCGACGGCGTGGGTTGCTACATGATGGGTAATGACGACCTGAAAGCCGAAACCAGCATTAACAAAGAGATTGGTCTGGAGTGGAAACACGACGGCTGGCTGGCGGGCGTGACCTGGTTCCGTAACGACTACCGCAACAAGATTGAAGCGGGGTATGCGCCAGTCGGCCAGACCTCCACCAGTAAAGTGACCACCGATATTTACCAGTGGGAAAACGTGCCTAAAGCGGTGGTTGAAGGTCTGGAAGGCTCCCTGAACGTGCCGGTCAGCGACACGATCAACTGGACCAACAACATCACCTATATGCTGCAAAGCAAGAACAAGGAGACCGGCGACCGTCTGTCGATCATCCCGGAGTACACGCTGAACTCAACCCTGAGCTGGCAGGTACATCAGGATGTGTCGCTGCAGTCGACCTTCACCTGGTACGGCAAGCAGCAGCCGAAGAAGTACAACTACAAAGGCCAGCCGGTGACCGGGTCTGAGAAAGACGAAGTCAGCCCGTACAGCATCGTTGGCCTGAGTGCGACCTGGGACGTGACCAAAAACGTCAGCCTGACCGGCGGCGTGGATAACGTCTTTGATAAACGCCAGTGGCGCGCGGGTAATGCCCAGACCACCGGCAACGCCACAACCGGTGCGTATATGTACGGCGCGGGTGCATACACCTATAATGAGCCGGGCCGAACCTGGTTTATGAGCGTGAACACGCACTTCTAAGGCAGGCTGTGTCTCCCCTCTCCTGCCGGGAGAGGGGCTGAATGTCTTCCTCTCCCGGCAGGAGAGGATCGGGGTGAAGGCATCAGGCCGCACTATTCCTCAACGTCAGGACGAGAAAACATGCGCACCACCCACTCCACATTTCGTCTTGCCGGAACCACGGTCCACCAAATTACCTTCGATCCCACCACCTTTACCGACGCCGACCTCCTCTGGCTTCCTCACCAGGCCCAGCTAACCGACGCCGGACGAAAACGAAAAACCGAACACCTTGCCGGTCGCATCGCCGCCGCCCACACACTCAGAGCGATTAACGAATGCGCCGTTCCCGGCATCGGTCCCAGCGGGGAACCCCTCTGGCCGGAAGGCATCACTGGCAGCATTACCCACAGCGGTACACAGGCGATGGCGGTGGTTGCGCGCTATCCGCATGCGCTAATCGGCATTGATCTGGAAGCCATTCTTTCCGAAAACGAAGCTCACGAAATAAAGGAAGGTGTCATCGACGCACAGGAAGAAACACGCCTATTGCAGTCGGGCAAGCCTTTCGCGCTTACATTGACGCTCGCATTCAGCGCCAAAGAGAGCCTGTTTAAAGCGCTTTTTCCTGTAGTGAGGGAATACATGGGATTTGAATGCGCACGGGTCAGTGCATTGAATGAGAAAACGCTGGTATTAAAACTTGCCCAACCCATAGGGTGTTATTACGAGGGATTGTGTTTTAACCTGGCATGGCAAATTATGGACGAAAGCGTATGCACGTTGCTCGTCGTTCAGGAATAGTTTTGACTTTTTATCCGAAAAATTCAACACCCTACTCTTTTGATAAAATATCATTACTGAAAACAAAACAATTATTAATATAAAACCCAACCACAAAGAAATATCCTTGCAGCTTTATCACGCCTACGATCATGTATAAAAAATATAGCACCTCACAACCTATCTCGATGTGGGAAACATACACCCCTTGAGTGCAAATGTTAAGAGAATCTATCCCTTCCTACTACTTTTAATAGTTAGATAAAACCAATTTAATTTTAGAACATAATCCACAACTCGCCACCATGCTTTCCATAACAGAATTACGCAACGAAACTTAGAGGTAGGTCAAAAACCCAAAGATAAAAAAACCGTGAAAGATGAAATAAGTCATTTCCATTTTCTTTATTTCAGGAACATTATGTTAAGGCTGTTTTACTTTAACTCCATATAACTAAGGAAAGTCTAATGCGTGAATTAAATCAAAATGAAATGAGTATTGTGGCCGGTGGTATTGGTGCCGGTAATGGGAACGGTAATCACAGTGGCAACGGCAATGGCAATAGTGGTGGTAATGGTGGTACCTGTAATGGCGGCAATGGTGGTAATGGTGGCCGCGGCGGTAATGGCGGTAATGGGGGTAACGGCGGAAGCTGCGGCGGTGGCAATAATGGCGGTCGTCGATAGCCATCATTAAAAACCAAAACGACGACCCGCTGTAAGTTTGTCATGGCGGGTCGCTGTGCGTGATGCATTACTTTATCAGGAGTAAAAATGCGAGAACTACTGAAATCAGAGAGTGAAGGTATTTCTGGGGGTTCGCAATGCGATGGTGGAAGTGGAGGTAACGGGGGCGCAGGCGGTAATGGCGGCCGCGGAGGTAATGGAGGAACCTGTGGTTCTGGAAATGGTGGTAATGGCGGTAACGGGGGACGAGGCGGGAACGGAGGTGATGGTGGAAATGGTGGCCCTGGAGGGAAAGGGGGCAAAGGCGGTAAAGGTGGTCCCGGTGGACACGATGGCCGTAACGGTAGGGATGGTTGAGTCGTCGAAGAAATAGTATTACCGAAGCGCAGCAAAGCAAATTACATATGCAGGAAAAAACACGACACCCCTGGATATGCAGAATAACCAGGTGCAATTGACTTAAAATTGTCACCTGGTGAACCACACAAAATCACGAAATCTTTTAAAAAAAGGAAAAAGTGCGTGTATCGCCAAAAAGCGGTTGATCACAAAAAATTGAGATGGCAAGGAAGAGCCATATTACTGTCTGGGATCCCTGTTTGGTTGGTTGCAGGGCTATCTGTTTTTTTTGTTATTGCTTTTCTAACCTTCGTCCTAACGTTCACCTATACGAGAAGAATAACTGTAGTGGGAGAAATAACCACCTATCCTCGTTCATCTAACGTTTACGCCAGTGTTCAGGGGGTGGTAGTTAAACAATTTGTCAAAGAAGGTCAACTGCTCAAAGTAGGTGATGCTATTTACATGATCGATGTTAGTAAAAGCACACGTAGCGGTGTCGTCAGCGATAATCAGCGTATGGATGTTGACAACCAGCTGACACGTATATCTCAAATCATGTCTCTTCTCCAGGAAAATAAAAAAAACACTCTTGAGATGCTCAAAAAACAAAAAGAACAATATAGCGCTGCTCTCAAACGTTCCTCAGATATTATCACCCAAGCCCAGGAAGGCCTCCATGTAATGAAAACTAACATGGAGAACTACCGGCATTATCAGGCGCGTGGTCTTATTACTCAGGATCAGCTGATTAATCAGATAGCCTTATACTACGAACGACAGAATAACATGATTAACCTGTCTGCCCAGAGTGACCAAAACGCGTTGCAGGTAACAACACTGGAGAGTCAAATTCAGACGCAGGCCGCTGAATTTGATAACCAGATTCATCAAATGGAACTTCAGCGCTATGAATTGCAAAAAGAACGTCTGAGTATTGATGCTGGAGGCGCTATTATTATCCGAGCCATGGCTAACGGGAGGGTAGATTCCCTTAGCGTCACCGTCGGGCAGATGATCAAGCCGGGCGACAGTCTGCTACAAATCATCCCATACAATATCGATCATTTCTCTCTTGTCATTTGGGTACCGAATGACGCAGTCCCCTATCTTAATGCTGGAGACCGCGTGAACATCCGCTATGAAGCCTTTCCTGCTGAAAAATTCGGTATGTTTGGCGGAGCAATTTCTGTCATCTCACGTTCCCCAGCCTCCCCACAGGAAATGCAAACCTATCAAGGGGCGCTTAAAGTGGCCTCATCTTCAGCTGCACCCTACTACAAAGTTATTATCAAACCTGACAGACAAAATATTGCGTACGCGGGTAAACGTCTGAGCTTGGGTAATGGAATGCAAGCTCAAAGCACCTTATTTCTGGAAAAAAGGAAGATCTATCAGTGGATGCTTTCCCCCTTCTACGATATGAAAAATAGCATAGAGGGCCCGATAAATGAGTAAACGTGCTTTTAAAACGCTTCTCGGACAACTCGATCTTCATCTGCGTTCTCGGGTTCCACTAGTTCATCAAACGGAATCCTCAGAATGCGGTTTGGCATGTCTTGCGATGATTTGTAATCACTTTGGAAAAAATAGCAATCTCATCTCCTTGCGACAACAATTCAACCTATCTGCACGTGGGACAACACTGGCAGGAATGAAAGAAATTGCTGAACAATTAGGACTTGCATCTCGCTGTTTATCCCTGGAACTTCATGAACTCAACTCGCTTAAGATCCCCTGCATCTTACATTGGGATTTTAACCATTTTGTAGTTCTGGTCGGTGTGAAACAAAATCGAGTGATCCTACACGACCCTGCCAGAGGCCGTAGAACGATAAATCTCGAGGAAATGTCTCAATACTTCACTGGCATAGCACTCGAAGTATGGCCTGGAAGTACATTTACCGAAGAGCAAGAAAGTCACCACTTCAGCCTCAAAGCCCTTGCAGCAAAGGTACATGGTCTTAAGGGTACGCTAGCGAAAATATTTTTCTATTCGCTCATTATTGAATCCATAAATCTTCTTATCCCGATAGGTACTCAGCTTGCACTGGATCATGCTATTCCCGCTGCAGATGTGGGCTTACTGACACTGATTTGTATTGGTCTGTTACTCTTTACTTTCTTACGCCTGGCATTGAGCGCACTGCGTTCATGGTCTTCATTATTAATGACTACGCTCATCAATGTTCAGTGGCAATCCGGGTTATTTTCACATTTACTGCGGCTACCTTTGAGTTATTTTGAGCGACGCAAGTTAGGTGACATTCAGTCGCGCTTTGGATCGTTGAACACTCTTCGGGAAACCTTTACCAGTAGTATCGTTGGAGCACTCATCGATGGAACGATGTTGATCGGTGTTGTCATTATGATGGCACTTTATGGCGGCTGGCTCACAGGCGTTGTTATGTGTTTTACTGCTCTGTATGTCCTCATCCGTCTTATGACGTACAGTACCTACCGCGAATTATCGGAGGAAATTCTCGTTAGAGACGCCCGAACCCGATCTTATTTCATGGAAACGTTGTACGGTATAGCGACCATTAAAATGCAAGGTTTTAGTGAAAGAAGAAGCATCCACTGGCTGAACCTGGAAATTGACACAATTAACACTGAAATAAAAATCACCAAAATGGATTTGCTTTTTGGTGGCGTAAACTCCCTTATCACTGCTTGCGAGCAGATAGCAATGCTATGGCTGGGTTCAAGACTCATTATAGATAACGATATAACAATTGGGATGTTCATCGCTTTCGGTGTATTCAGAGAACAATTTGCCGACAGAGTTTGGTCATTAACTAATTTCCTGACTAAGTTGCGCATGATGCACCTTCATAATGAACGTGTGGCAGATATTGCACTTAATACTCAGGAAAAGAAAAAGCCCGATAGAGAAATATTAAAAACGATGAAACCTGTAGCCCTAGAAATAAATGCATTAAGCTACCGATATGATGACCATTCGGCCGCTGTCTTTCGTGGTCTTTCTTTCCAGGTTTTAGCTGGAGAAAGTGTGGCAATTACAGGCCCGTCAGGTGCAGGTAAAACAACGCTTATGAGGGTTCTTTGTGGATTGTTTGAACCGCAGACAGGTTCAGTAATGATCGATGGTAATGACATTCAACAACTTGGTTTAAACAATTACCGCAAAATAATCGGGTGCGTAATGCAGGATGATAAGTTATTTTCTGGTTCTATTAGAGAAAATATTTGTGGCTTCGATGAAAATGCCGATTACGAATGGATGGAAGAGTGCGCTCGCGCAAGCTTTATCCATGGTGCTATTGTAAAAATGCCCATGGGATACGATACATTAGTTGGAGAACTTGGTGAGGGGTTGTCTGGAGGACAGAAACAACGCATCTTTATTGCCCGCGCACTTTATCGTAAACCCGGGATATTATTTATGGATGAAGCAACCAGTGCCTTGGACGAAGAGAGTGAAACGTATGTTAATCAGGCTATCAAAAAGCTAAACATCACCCGAATAATCATTGCTCACAGACAATCAACCATCGCATCTGTTGAGCGTGTGATTCGATTAATGCCACAGACAGAACAGCATGGACTGCACTCTGAATGAAAAATTGCGTAAGACTGAGTATAAAACCGACATTATTCATAATAGTCATTTTGTTTGGCTGCGTTTTTTTCACTCATGCCCATGGGAGAAACGCTGATGTTGACAACAACGTAGATCCTTATCGCTGGATGGAAACCGACGGACAACAGACAGCTCGTTGGCTAAGCCATCAATCAGACCAGGCGGTTAAAATATTACACACCCTCCCCTGGCGAAATGCACTGGCGAAAAGACTAAGCATACTGGTTAACACAGAACCAACTCTATCTGATATCTATGATGCGGGCGATCGTCGTTTCTACCTACGATCGACAACTGAACATCCTTATCTGCGGCTTTTTGTGCAACAAAAGGGAAAACCTGAACGAGTGGTTATTACCCCTCCCGTCGGATATGGGATTAATTTTTTTAGCCCATCTCCAGACGGTCACTATGTGGCTTTTGGATTATCGAAAAATGGTACTGAAACTACGGCAATAAATGTCATCAGAGTTGCGGATGGTGTCGTATTAAAAGATGAAATTTCCGCGGTTCGCTATCCTAATGTTGTCTGGGCAGCGGATAACCAGTCATTTTATTACAGTCTTAACGATACAACTCATGATACCGGGCGACAAACATGCGGAAAAGTCTACTACCATCATTTAGGGAGCCAAAATGATGTTATGACTTTTGACTGGCATACTCTCCCGGAATTGACACAGAAGAAATGTGAAAACGTTAATTTGTTTGCATCCCCCGACTCTGCATATCTCATCGTTTATTTTTCGAAATCAATCAGTGGTTATGGCGGCTATCTTTTTTCTGCAAAAAACGATCCCGCACTCAACGGAATATTACACTGGGCCAAAATCATTGATGTTGATGAGAATGTTTCTGCCTTTGTTTGCTCTGGAAAGTGGATTTATTTTGCTAACATGAATTCATCATCAGGTTACGATATCTCAAGAGTCGATCTGAGTACTCCTACTTCAAAACGAGAGCATGTGATGAGCTGGGCAAATGGTGAGCTCACCCAGCTAACCACCAGTCGGGATTCACTTTATATTGCATACCATGACTCTGGTACCAATAAATTCGTACGTATTCCTTTTGAAGACCCGAATAAACACCAGTTCATTCCAGCACCAGCAGATGAAAATGTGAGTGCAATATTCGCCAGCAATAACCGCAAGGATATCCTCTTCACCCGACAGAGTTGGCTCACGCAACCTGCTATTTTCCAGTATAACCCGGTCAATAATCGCATCAGAGATACGAATTTAATATCACCGGTAAAACAATCCTTTACAGACTATGTGACGGAAGAAATATGGGTTCTCACAGCAGATAACGTCCGCGTTCCGTTAACTTTAATTCATCATAAAGGAATTGAACACAATGGTGCCACCCCCATCTGGTTGACAGCTTACGGCGCTTATGGAGTAAGTACCCTTCCTGAATTTGATATTTCCCGCTTGCTCTGGCTTGAACAAGGCGGAGCCATCGCAATCGCGCATGTTCGAGGAGGAGGTGAACTGGGTCCAGCATGGCATGAAGGAGGTAGAGCGAATAAGAAAGAAAATTCTATTAATGATTTTATTCGTTGCGCTGAATATCTCGTTGATAATAAATACACCTCACCGTCAAAATTGGTGATCAGTGGTGAGAGCGCGGGGGGGATTATAATTGGTATGGCAATGACGCTTCGCCCAGAACTATTTTCAGCTGTGGCGATAGACGTCGGAATACTTAATACCAGTCGACTGGATAAAATTCCAATAGGCGAGATGAATTTTGAAGAGTTGGGTTCACCTTTTACACAATCAGGTATGCTCAATTTGTTAAAAATAGACGCTTATCAGCATCTGGTTCCAGGTAAACGCTATCCCCCGGTGTTGTTAACGGTCGGCCTGCATGACCAACGTGTCTCCACCTGGCAGACAGCAAAATTCGCAGCCCGATTGCAGACAATAAACAAACCGTGGAATGTTCCGGTGCTGGTATTAGCTTACAGTCAAGGAGGACACAATGCGGCCACCTACGCAGAAGCTGATTCAAAATTAGTCGACACTGTGAGTTTCTTTATATGGAAAACCGGTATTCATTTTCAGAATCATTAATATTGCGCAGCACGAATGTGCCACGCCATTAAAAAAAGCGGTACCCTGCTCCAGGATACCGCTTTATTCACTTAGTTATCCCGCTCAAACATCCGGGAACATCACGCTATTCCCCGGCGCCTCGCGATGGAGGTGAATAAAGTTCAGGTGCCGCTCATACTGATCCAGTATGTCCGTAATTACCTGTTCCTTACTGTAATCCATCAGGTCATTCCCCTGGCTCCCTTCCAGCAGGAACGTCTCAAGGCGGTAATACGTTGATTTCCCACTGCGTGCGCGATAGGTAAATCCGGGCACCGAATACTGCTGTGGCCAAATCTGGTAGACAAAGTTTTGTTCGTCGCCCATATGCACCAGCAGATCCAGGTGTCCCAGAGTCTCACCGTCATCCGGCGGCAGGTTTTTCAGTTCAACATACGCACCACGCAGCTTCAGCTCCTGCGCCACCTCTTCCATCGCCGGGAAGCAGACCGTTTCCATCATCTGTTTGGTGTAGCGCGTGCCCGGATAGTTCATCAGGCGTGACAACCGCTTTTTCCAGCTCAGTCTGTCCTGCGCACCCATCGGGCGTGGCGCGGTATCGCGGCTGGCGCTGACGCGGCGGTAATCTTCCACCTTGAGAGATTTATACAACCCGGCCATCACGAAGAAGATCACGAAACTGAACGGCAGACCCATGATCACCGTGGTGTTCTGCAGGGCAGAAATACCGTTGGTCATCAGCATGCCCAGGGTCAGCAGGCCAATGGCGACAGACCAGAAGATGCGCAGCCAGTTAGGAGCATCGCTGTTAATGTCCTTGAGCTTCGAGGTAAAGTTCCCCAGCACCAGCGCGCCGGAATCCGCCGAGGTGACGTAAAACAGCAGGCCGGTAATGGTCGCAACAGAGGCGCTAAAGGTAAACGCCGGATACTGCGCCAGCAGGCTGTAGAACCCCCGCTCCGGATGCACCATCGCTTCCTGCGCAAACGTCGCATTGCCGTGAATGATCTCGTGCAGCGCGCTGTTGCCGAACACCGACAGCCACAGCAGCGTAAAGGTGAACGGGATAATCAGCGTGCCCATCACAAACTGACGAATGGTACGTCCACGCGAAATACGCGCCAGGAACAGGCCAACAAACGGCGACCACGCGACCCACCACGCCCAGAAGAACAGCGTCCAGTTGTTCATCCACTCGACCGGGCGATCGAAGGCGAAGCTGTTCAACGTCATACCCATAAAGCGGTTCACGTAATCACCCACGTTCAGCACTAACGCATTGAGCAGGAATGACGTATCGCCCATAAACAGCACGAACAGGATCAACCCCAGCGCCAGCGCGACGTTCAGCTCAGAAAGCACGCGAATGCCCTTGTCCACGCCGGAGGTAACCGAAATGGTGGCGATAATCACCGACAGCGCGATCAGCGCCGCTTTGGCCGCCATGGAATCCGGGATATCAAACAGCACGCTCAGACCGTAGTTGAGCTGCACCACGCCGATACCGAGCGTGGTGGCGATCCCAAAGATGGTACCAATCACCGCCGCGATATCCACGGTGTGTCCAATCGGTCCGTTAATTTTTTTACCGAAAATCGGATAGAGCGCGGAGCGGATCGTGAGGGGTAAATTATAACGATAGCTAAAGTATCCGAGCGCCATCCCCATCAGGGCATACATCGACCAGCCGGTTAAGCCGTAGTGGAACAATGTCCAGACCATCGCCTGTCGCGCGGCCTCCATCGTCTGCCCCGCCCCTTCCGGTGGCTGCATATATTGCGTGACCGGTTCCGCCACAGAGAAGAACATCAGGTCAATACCAATGCCCGCGGCAAACAGCATCGCGGCCCAGCTCAGCAGGCTGAACTCGGGTTTTGACTGTTCCGGCCCGAGCTTTACCGAGCCAAAGCGCGAGCAGGCGATGCAGACGACGAAGACGATATAGAGCGTCGCCGCCAGCAAGTAGTACCAGCCGAAGGTCTTCGACACCCAGTTAAGGGTGCGCCCAATCCACTCGGCAGAAAAATCGCTAAAGAAGATCGTCATCAGGGAAAACAACAAAATCAGTCCTGCGGATGTATAAAAAACAACCGGATTGATTTTGTCCTTTTCTCTGTCTTGCGAAAGATCTGTCATCCAGTACCCCCACTGTTTTTGTAACTATTGAAATCCAAAACCGCAACAATTAAGACACATTTTATATTGAACGTCCAATCAAAAACCGCTTTAATGGTTAACCAACGCTGATGAATGGAGTGGCAAAAATGCCCAAAGTGGGGATGCAGCCAATCCGGCGCAGGCAACTGATCGACGCCACGCTGGAAGCAATAAATGAAGTGGGAATGCATGACGCGACCATCGCGCAGATCGCCCGTCGGGCGGGCGTTTCCACGGGCATCATCAGTCACTATTTCAAGGACAAAAATGGCCTGCTGGAAGCGACCATGCGCGACATCACCGGCCAGCTGCGCGACGCGGTATTGAACCGTTTGCATGCCTTACCGCACGGCAGCGCTGAGCAGCGTCTGCAGGCGATTGTCGGCGGCAATTTTGATGAAACCCAGATCAGCGGCGCGGCAATGAAAGCCTGGCTGGCCTTCTGGGCGAGCAGCATGCATCAGCCAATGCTCTACCGTCTGCAGCAGGTGAGCAGCCGCCGTCTGCTGTCGAACCTGGTGTATGAGTTCCGCCGCGAGCTGCCGCGCGAACAGGCGCAGGAGGCGGGTTACGGGCTCGCGGCGCTGATTGACGGGCTGTGGCTGCGCGCCGCGCTGAGTGGCAAACCGCTGGATAAAACCCTGGCCCAGTCGCTCACCAGCCACTTTATTAGCCAGCATTTACCGACCGATTAACCGAGGAGAATTTATGTCCCGAATGGCAGAACAGCAGCTTTATATCAATGGTGGTTATACATCGGCCACCAGCGGTCGCACCTTCGAGACCATCAACCCGGCCAACGGTGAAGTCCTGGCGATCGTTCAGGCCGCCGGGCGCGAGGATGTCGATCGCGCCGTAGAAAGCGCGCAGCGCGGGCAAAAAATCTGGGCGGCAATGACCGCCATGGAGCGCTCGCGCATTCTGCGCCGTGCGGTAGACATTCTTCGTGAGCGTAACGACGAGCTGGCGAAGCTGGAAACCCTCGACACCGGCAAAGCGTACTCAGAAACCAGCACCGTTGATATCGTCACCGGCGCGGACGTGCTGGAGTACTACGCAGGGCTGATCCCGGCGCTGGAAGGCAGCCAGATCCCCCTGCGCGATACCTCATTTGTCTATACCCGTCGTGAACCGCTGGGCGTGGTCGCGGGCATTGGCGCATGGAACTACCCGATCCAGATCGCCCTGTGGAAATCCGCGCCAGCGCTGGCCGCAGGTAACGCGATGATCTTCAAGCCGAGCGAAGTGACGCCCCTCACCGCTCTGAAGCTTGCCGAGATCTACACCGAAGCGGGTCTGCCGGACGGCGTGTTCAACGTTCTGCCGGGCGTGGGCGCAGAAACCGGCCAGTTCCTGACCGAGCACCCGGGCATCGCCAAAGTCTCCTTCACCGGCGGCGTTGCCAGCGGCAAAAAAGTGATGGCCAATTCGGCGGCCTCGTCCCTGAAAGAGGTGACGATGGAGTTGGGCGGGAAATCCCCGCTGGTTATTTTCGACGATGCCGACCTGGATCTCGCGGCGGACATCGCCATGATGGCCAACTTCTTCAGTTCCGGCCAGGTATGCACCAACGGCACCCGCGTGTTCGTGCCGGCGAAATTCAAAGCCGCGTTTGAGCAGAAAATTGTTGAGCGCGTGGCACGTATTCGCGCGGGCGATCTGTTCGATGAACGCACCAACTTTGGCCCACTGGTGAGCTTCCCGCACCGCGAAAACGTGCTGCGCTATATCGCCAAAGGCAAAGAAGAAGGCGCGCGTGTACTGTGCGGTGGCGACGTGCTGAAAGGCGAAGGCTTTGACAACGGCGCGTGGGTGGCTCCCACCGTGTTCACCGACTGCACCGATGAGATGACCATCGTGCGCGAAGAGATCTTCGGGCCGGTGATGTCCATCCTCACGTACGAAACCGACGAAGAGGTGATTCGTCGCGCCAACGACACCGATTACGGTCTGGCGGCGGGCATCGTGACTGCCGACCTGAACCGCGCACACAGCGCGATCCACCAGCTTGAAGCGGGTATCTGCTGGATCAACACCTGGGGTGAATCCGCGGCAGAGATGCCGGTTGGTGGCTACAAACACTCCGGCATTGGCCGCGAGAACGGCGTAATGACGCTCCAGAGTTATACCCAGGTGAAGTCCATCCAGGTTGAGATGGGTAAATTCCAGTCCATATTTTAACCGGGAGGTTTTTTTTGCAATTTGACTACATCATTATTGGTGCCGGCTCTGCCGGCAACGTACTGGCAACACGACTGACGGAAGATCCCAATACCACCGTTCTGCTGCTTGAAGCGGGCGGCCCGGATTACCGTTTTGACTTCCGCACCCAGATGCCTGCCGCGCTGGCGTTTCCCTTGCAGGGCAAGCGTTACAACTGGGCGTATGAAACCGAGCCCGAGCCGCACATGAACAACCGCCGTATGGAGTGCGGTCGCGGCAAAGGGCTGGGCGGCTCATCCCTGATCAACGGTATGTGCTACATCCGCGGTAACGCGATGGATCTGGACAACTGGGCAACTGAGCCGGGTCTGGAACACTGGAGCTATCTCAACTGCCTGCCCTACTACCGTAAGGCAGAGACCCGTGACGTGGGGCCAAACGACTACCACGGCGGCGACGGCCCGGTGAGCGTGACCACCTCTAAACCCGGCGTAAACCCGCTGTTTGAAGCGATGGTAGAAGCCGGTGTGCAGGCGGGCTACCCGCGTACTGACGACCTTAACGGCTATCAGCAGGAAGGCTTCGGTCCGATGGACAGAACCGTGACGCCGCAGGGCCGTCGCGCCAGTACCGCACGCGGCTATCTGGATCAGGCGAAATCACGCCCGAACCTGACCATTCGCACCCATGCCATGACCGATCACATTATTTTTGACGGCAAACGTGCGGCAGGCGTCGAGTGGCTGGAAGGCGAGAGCACGATTCCGTCAAAAGCGACGGCCAGCAAAGAGGTGCTGCTGTGCGCCGGGGCGATTGCCTCTCCGCAGATCCTGCAGCGCTCCGGCGTGGGTAACGCGGAACTGCTGAAGCAGTTTGACATCCCGCTGGTACATGACCTCCCGGGTGTGGGTGAAAACCTGCAGGATCACTTAGAGATGTACCTGCAGTACGAGTGCAAAGAGCCGGTTTCTCTCTACCCTGCCCTGCAGTGGTGGAACCAGCCGAAAATTGGCGCGGAGTGGCTGTTTGGCGGCACCGGCGTGGGAGCGAGCAACCACTTTGAAGCGGGCGGGTTTATCCGCAGCCGCGAGGAGTTTGAATGGCCGAATATTCAGTACCACTTCCTGCCGGTCGCCATTAACTACAACGGGTCGAACGCGGTCAAAGAGCACGGTTTCCAGTGCCACGTTGGCTCCATGCGCTCACCAAGCCGCGGGCATGTACGGATTAAATCACGCGATCCGCATCAGCATCCGGCGATCCTGTTCAACTATATGTCCCACGAACAGGACTGGCAGGAGTTTCGCGATGCGATCCGCATCACCCGTGAGATCATGCACCAGCCGGCGCTGGATAAATACCGTGGACGGGAAATCAGCCCGGGCATTGAGTGCCAGACCGACGAACAGCTGGACGAGTTTGTGCGTAACCACGCTGAAACCGCCTTCCACCCGTGCGGCACCTGTAAGATGGGGTATGACGAAATGGCCGTGGTCGACGGCGAGGGTCGCGTTCATGGGCTGGAAGGATTACGCGTGGTGGATGCGTCCATTATGCCGCAGATCATCACCGGCAACCTGAACGCCACCACCATCATGATTGGCGAGAAAATTGCCGATGCCATTCGCGGACGCGAGCCGCTGGCGAAGAGTACCGCGGCATATCATGTCGCCAACGGTGCACCGGTTCGCCTGTAACGCAGTTTGCTAAGCAGCCCCTCTCCCAACGGGTGAGGGGCATATTTTACAGACGAAACGCCTCCAGCTTTTTACGCTGCCGCCCTTCCCCGTCAAAATTCACTTCAGCCAGCCAGGCGCGGAGTTCGGCATCCCGCTGTGGCCATTCGCCATCAATGATTGACAGCATATCGCTGTCGCGGTTGCGCCCTTTGCGCACCAGCTTCTGACGCAGCCGGCCTTCCCAGACAAACCCCAGCCTTTCCGCCGCATTACGCGAGGCAGTGTTCATTGAATCGCACTTCCACTCCAGCCGACGATAGCCATGCTCGAATGCATTCCTGAGCAGCAGCCATACGGTTTCCGTGCCGAGGCGGGAGCCTTTCATCTTGCGTGACCAGGTGACGTGGCCGATCTCCACCGACCCTTGCATGCGCTCTATTGCCATATAGCTCACCAGCCCCACCGCTTGCCCGGTACGTAAATCGATGACGGCGTACGGCACCAGCTCATCATCCAGTACTTTGCCAAGGACCCATTCTGCGGTGTCTTCAACGCTCACGGGCTGGGTGCTGACAAGCCACGTCCAGTCGCTGTCGTCCCCCAGCGCATAGGCCTCATACAAATCTGCCGCGTGGCGTTCGGCATCCAGCGGCTCAAGACGACAATACTGACCGACGAGCGGAGTGCGGGTTAACGCACGGGCGCATTTCCAGTCGGGGACGATATCGTTAACAGTTTGACCATGTTGATTAAGCTCGGGCACGGCGTTGACTCCCGGAAGGATAAGGGTTTTGTTATAGCAGGTTAAAAAGCGGACGAAAAGAGACGCGGCGTATCGCCTGCTCGGGAAAACGGGGGAAGTGGCGTTTGCACGCCAGGATGACAGCGGTACGCCGGGTAAGACGTCGTCCTACCCGGCAAAGCATTATTTCAGCAGCTTCACCGTAGCGTCGATGTCGATCTCATCTTCCGTGAAGATCATCGTCGTATTCTGGAAGGTGGTGATAGCCAGCTTCTTCACCGTGCGCATTTCACCCGGTTTTTTGTCAGACTTGGGTTTGATGTTGTTCATCAGCAGCCCCACGGACAGTACCGCGTTCTCTTTATCGATGCCGGTATCTGCTGGCTCTTCTTCGCTGAACACCACAAACGATTTGATCGAGGTGAGCTTCACGCGCTCGCCTGCGATATAGAGGTGTTTGCTTTCCGGGATCACCTTCACCGCATAGGCGGAAAGGCCTTTGTTGTTGGTTGTGGGCTCGAAGGTCACCGCTGCGTCTTTCTTAATCAGATCAGGGTTGGCGACCTTAATCACATGAAAATAGCGGTTGTCACCGTTTTCATCTTTGATAAATCCAAAGCCTTTATCTTTAAACCACGTTGTGATTGTACCGTTCATCGCTGTTACCGCCTGTCAGATCTCTAAGACTAAAGTTTTGCAGCGCGCAGTGTAATCCACAATGGCTGAGGAGACAAAAAAAAGCCCCTGCACGGGGGCAGGGGAAAACTCATGTCAGAGCTTATTAGTATTTAGTTGAACACCATACCACCGTCAATCAACAGGGACTGACCGGTCATGTAGTCGGAATCTGGCCCGGCGAGATAAGAGACACAGGCGGCCACATCTTCGGGTTCGGACAATCTGCCAAGCGTAATGCGTTTGGCAAACGTTTCAGTGCCGTAGCCGAGCGGTTTACCCGCCGCTTCGGAGACCTGGCGGTCAATTTCCGCCCACATCGGCGTTTTGACGATGCCCGGGCAGTAAGCGTTAACGGTGATCCCTAATGGCGCAAGATCACGTGCCGCCGTCTGGGTTAACCCGCGTACCGCAAACTTACTGGAACTGTAGACCGCCAGTTCAGGGTTCCCGGTATGGCCTGCCTGTGAACAGGCGTTGATGATCTTGCCGCCGTGCCCTTCTTTACGGAAGGCGTCAATGGCGGCCTGGATACCCCAGATAACCCCTTTGACGTTGATGTTGTAAACTTTGTCGACAATTTCCGGGGTGATCGACTCAATTGGCGTGGAAGGCGCGACCCCGGCATTGTTGACGATCACGTTGAAACCGCCCAGCGCGGTGCGGGCTTTTTCCACCGCTGCAAACACCTGCTCGCGGCTGGAGACATCCACCTTCACGGCGACGGCCTTCCCCCCATTGCGGACGATCTCATCGGCAACGGCTTTTGCTGTCTCTTCGTTGTAATCCGCGATGGCGACGGCAAAACCGTCTTTCACCAGGCGAAGCGCAATCGCTTTACCAATCCCCTGGCCTGAGCCTGTTACGAGAGCAACTTTTTGCATTTCTCTGTCCTTATATTGATTCACAAAATCTGGCTGAGATGGAGCTGGCCCATCAGCAGCGGGTTATCGCTATAGTCGACGGGAATGGCGACCACGGCCGGGCCATCGACATCCATTGCAGCACGCAGCGTAGGCTCCAGCGCATCCGCGCTCTCGACGGCAAAGCCTTTCGCCCCAAAGGCATCGGCATAGACTTTGAAATCGACCGGGCCGAACTCTACGCCGGAAAGGCGCTGGTATTTTTTCTCTTCCTGGATCGCAACCATGTTGTAGGCGTTGTCTACCCAGATGATGTGCAGCACATTGGCGTTAAGACGCACGGCGGTTTCCAGCTCCATGCTCGACTGCAGGAAGCCGCCGTCACCGGACACCGAGACCACCTTGCGGCCAGGATTGACCAGCCACGCACCAATCGCCCACGGCAGTGCAACGCCCATGGTCTGCTGACCGTTAGAGATCATGACCTGACGTGCGCGGAAGCTATAGAGATAGCGGGCGATCCAGATGTGGAAGCTCCCCATATCAACGGTAAGCGTAACGTCGTTATTGACGATGTCCTGCATGGCCCGCACGATGCGCAGCGGATGCAGGGCAAACTGATTAAGCGAGGCGCCACGGCGATCGAGCAGATCCCGTTGATGCTGACGATCGACCAGGATTTCTGACGCACGTGCGCTGAGCTCCAGTTTGTGGGCGATCCGGCTCGCGAGCAGGTTCAGCGTTTCGGCGATGTCCCCCACCAGCTCGAGGTCAGGCACATAATTGCGTTCTTCATAAGCGGGCAGCACATCGATATGCACCAGCGTGGCGTCGCCGCTGTTCCACATGGACGGTTCGTATTCCACCGGGCTGTAACCGATGCAGATAATCAGATCCGCCAGATGCAGCAATCTGTCGCCTGCCTGGTTGTTAAAGAGGCCGACACGTCCGGCAAAGCGGGTGAAATGTTCCTGATTCACCGCCCCGGCCGCCTGATAGGTACTGGTGACCGGGATGCGGCTTTTCTCCAGCAGCTTACGCAGCGCGGCGCTGTTGGCAGGCTGGCTGGCCATCAGCCCCAGTAAAATGACCGGATTTTTGGCTTTTTCGATAAGCTTCGCCACGTCGTTAATGGCGGACTCCGGTGCTGGCCCCATTTTGGCAGTACTGCTGCCCGGCAAAATCGCGCCCGTGGCGGGCTGGTCGACAATATCCTGCGGCAGGCTGACGAACGCGCCCCCAGGCCTGCCGTGCTCGGCGGCGCGAAACGCGTTCGAGACCACTTCGGCAATCGCATCCGGTGAACTCACCTCTACGGCGTATTTCGTCACCGGGCTGAACATGGCGACCGTGTCCATGCTCTGATGCACCAGCTTCGCTTTATCTGCCCGCTTCACGGCACCGCCCAGCGCGACCACCGGATCGCCCTCACTGTTGGCGGTGGCAATCCCGGTGATCAGGTTTGAGCAGCCCGGTCCGGAGGTGACTAGCGCGACCCCGGCCTTGCCGGTGAGGCGCCCTACCGCTGCGGCCATAAACGCCGCGTTCGCTTCGTGGCGCACGGGAATGATTTCGATGGAGGAATCGAGCAAGGAATCAAACACTTTGTCGATTTTTGCACCCGGAATACCGAAAACCTGCTTCACGCCCTGCGCTTCCAGCTGGCCTACGACCATATCGGCGCCATGCGCCCACTGACGTGCCTGTTTATCACTGTTCACGGTGGTTCTCCTGTTAGTTTTCGACGGAACGGATTGCAGCATCAAGGTTGCTGGGGTGAAGGTTGGCCTGTAAAAATGCGCTGTCGGCAGGCAGGTCGATCATCAGTTTGTGAATTTCACCGAAGGTCAGCACGCCGCTCTCAAGCTGGTAGTCGAGCAGATGCCCGCCGCCCTGACGATCGTCGGTGATAAAATGTTCGTGATATCCCGCGACGTTAATGCCCTGCATATGCTGCGGCGTGCGGAACCCGACCAGTACCCCTTCTCGCTGGTTAAAGCGGAACACCGGCTGGTCGTCCAGCACGTCGGTCATCGCACGGTATGGCGGCTTCTGACGCGGAACGGTACGGGTGTGGGCATGGCGGAAATTACCGTCGATGCGTAACGCACAGAACAGGTTATCGGAGGGGATTTGCTGGTCGATCACGTCGTGGATCTGCTGACGGCTGACCGGCGCATCGAAGGTTTTGCGATACTGCGGCTGGAACCAGGTCATCACCGCAAACGGTGTTTTTTGCTCCGGCTTCGCGGCACGGGCACTCCCGTCGGCGCGCAGTTGATACACCTGGCTGCTGAAGGCAATCATTTCGCCATCCAGCTCGTTGAACGTACCCAGACCAAAATCGCCGTGCGCAAGCAGATCGGCGATAGTGGTATCCCCCTCGTACACGCCGCTTAACAGGGCGCTCATTAGCGATGTCTGATAGATCACGCTGTCAGGATGCTGGGCAGAAAACCCACGCAGGGTCTCGCACAAACTGGCCTCACAGTCGCATGCAGATGAATGCACCATCATGCTCGTCCTCTTCAACTTTATTTAGAAAGGTTAAATAAATGTTGACCCGATTCAGCATAGAGTTCCAATATAGAATCCATGCTGGTTTGAGACGTTTTTGATATGGAACTTCGTTATCTGCGGTATTTTGTCGCCGTTGCACGTGAGCGACACTTCACCAAAGCGGCCAAAGCGCTGGGTATTTCACAGCCTCCTCTGAGTCAGCAGATTAAACGGCTCGAGGAAGAAGTGGGCACGCCGTTATTCAGACGCCTGACGCGAGGCGTGGAGCTGACTGAAGCGGGAGAAGCCTTCTATGAGGACGCCTGTAAGATCCTGGCGCTGAGCGACGCCGCGCTGGAGAAAGCCCGGGGCATTGCCCGCGGGCTGAACGGCAGTCTGTCGATTGGGATCACCAGTTCAGACGCCTTTCACCCCAAAATTTTCACCCTTATTCGCCAGTATCAGCTGCAGAACATGGCGGTGAGAGTGCACCAGGTAGAAGCCAATATGTCTTCGCTGACGGCGATGCTGGCGGAGGGTGAGCTGGATATCGCGTTTGTGCGTCTGCCGTGTGAGAGCAGCAAAGCGTTTGAGCTAAAAATTCTCGACCGTGAGCCAATGGTTGTGGCGCTGCATCGCGACCATCCACTGGCGAAGTGTGGATCGCTGGCGCTGGAGCAACTTCGGGATACGCCGGTCGTTTTGTTCCCGCAGGAGGTCGCGCCAGGGCTGTACGATCGCGTTTACGGCTGCTGCGAGCGGGCCGGAATTGACGTGCAGCACACGCTGCAGTCTTCGCAACTTTCCTCTTCCCTGAGCATGGTGTCCGCTGGCGGCGGGTTCGCCCTGGTGCCGAAGTCGATGGCCGCCATTTCACCCCCCAATGTGACCTACCATGCGCTGACATCACCGGAGCTTTATACCGATATCGCGCTGTGCTGGCGGCGTTTTGAACGTTCGCGGACGGTGAAACGGTTTCTGGCGATGCTGAGTGAAGGGTAATGGCGCGGCGTTGCTTGCGCCCGCTAAGGCCTTTCTGGAAGCCGCCTCGCAAACCTGCAAGTAACCCTGTGTAATTCAGGGTTACTGCTTTTCTTACTCTCCTCCCGGCCGTAAAGTGCCTGCGTTGCGGCACATCCGCAACCGGGCGTAGGAACCCGCATATCACGATACGACAATTATTTTGTCGCGGCAGCGCTCATCCCGTTACACTACGGTCGCGCTGGCGGAGCAACCGAAAGGTTGGCCGTTTTTGTCGTGTGCGGTATTCCTACCTCCGTCAGCGCTACCACCCATGAGCGTAGGAACTTATTGGATGGTCTGGAGTTTTTTTAAAATGGAAAATCACATGACAACTGTCCCTTCCCTGTCTTACGCGCTCTCTGAAGAAAGCGCTATACACCATCTGATTCATCTACAACTGCCTGAATCTGCAGATCTCTTCGAACTGGCCGATGCCTGCACCGCGTATGTAAGCGTGCTGGTAGAAACCGACGATGCGGTCACCCATGCAACACTGTGCACGCGTTTGCTGGCAGTCCTTAAACGCCTTCGCGCGCGTTGTGATTCTGCCCTCCCGCCTTATCTGGTCGAACAGCTGATTGCAGGAGAGAAGATTGTCTCCTGCGTTCCGGACTGCTGGCAGGATACGTCGCTCCAGGTGGACTATGCGCTGGCGTTAACGCAGGCGGTAATGGGCGGAACATTGCCTGCAAACGTGGCAAAAGAGCTGACCGGTCTGCTACATGATATGGTCTGGCTGCTGGCGGAGTTCGTCAAGGAGCCGTATATCACGGCGCACTAAGGCCAGAGCTTAAGGGCCGAAATCCAGCTGGTCTGTGAGCCAGAATTTCGGCCTTAATAATATAAAAAACCCATGCAGACGAAGGGTTAAAGTACTGAGATAGCCTCGTCCAGCCAGCCGGGAAGCGTTTCTCTGTACCAGTTCAGGTACAGCTCAAAATCTGTTTTGTTCCGGTCATAGAGCAGGGACATCACCTCTGACACAATCCATGCTTTAGCAAGGGTTATTTCCGTCGCTAGCTGTCGGGCAGGCATATGCAGATAATGCACGCTGTAACGCTCCGCAAGCTGTAAAATGCTTTGCCTGGAGCCCATCCCCTTTACCAGCGGGGCGAGGTCGATAGCCGGACTGCCCGTGCCAAACCTTTCCCAGTCAAAGAGAACCCACTCTCCGTTTTCTCTCCTCCCCCAGTTACCGGCATTGGTATCCCCTGAGATTAAACATTTCTGCCGAAACAAAACGCTGCTCGCTTGCTGAAAACAGCGCATCTGGTGGGCCGAGCGGTCCGGTAATTTCAAAAGCGCCAATGATTTTTCAAGCGCTTTCTCGGACCAGGAATGAGGGTGATACACCCAGGTTGGGTCCGGTGGAGTGCGATGAAGATGAGAGAGGCATTTCAATATGTCATCCCCCGACACCTCATCCTGAGACACTTTTCCAGGGATATATTCCAGCCTTAACCGGCGTAGATGTGGATCGGCAGACAACAGCGTCGGCGTTTTGATCCCCCTGCTGTTGAGCTCTTCCGCCGCATGCTCGTAGAAAGCGTATTCCACAGGGCTAACAGGACATTTTTCTATGGCCTGCTGACCATATTGATCCACCAAACGTTGCACTTTTGCCGCACCCATTTGGGATAAATTCTCCGCAGACATACATGACTCCCTGTGTCAGGTTTGGCTTTAAGGGATAAGTGTAGTGTGATGCGGAGGGATCAGGGGCATTGCGTTTTACGGGCAGTGTTGCGGGTTGTGGGTGGTTTTAGCAGGAGGTTGGTTGATCCTCGTTCAGGGGGGCTGATTTTGGTAATGAAAACGAGCTTTACAAACACTGGATTGACAAAAATAAATTGGTGCAGGTCACATTTTTATCTATGGCAATGAGGGATGTAGTAAATAGAATTAAAAAAAAGAATATTTTTTTTGATATAAATCCCATTTTCCTTTGAGTTAAGAACTTAGTATTCATAGGCAATTATAAATAATGACACTTTAAATATCTTAACATTTACACTAATACGTGGGCATATTAATGAGACTACACACCCTTAAAATCAATGGATTTAAAAGAATTCATAATGCACAAGTAAATTTTGGTGACACTACATTTCTTATTGGCTCTAACAATGCCGGGAAAAGCTCAGTTTTAAAAGCCATAGAATGGCTGCTATCGGATAAAAAAAGGATGGCAACTGACTGTTATTGTTCAGAGATTGATACAGAAACTGGAGAAAATAAAGTAACATGTAAAGATGTGATACTCGAAGCGGAATTTAGAAATATTCCGGATGAAGCAAAAAACTGGAGAGGATTTAAAGGAAGAGTGTTTACATATGATCCTCTTGATACTGGAGAAACAGGCAATAGTATTTTTTATAGAAAGAGCTATTCTCTTGGTGAGGATGTTGTTATAGAGCTTAAATCATTAAAAAGAGATTTGAAAAAAGAATTTGAAAATTTAAAAAAACCTTCTGATTACATTGATGCTGGTATAAAGCCTGAAATAATAAATGAATTATTTCCTGCATTAGATAAAAATATAAGCACCGGTGACAAGTCAAAGCTTGAACTCATTGATGATATTTGGGATATAACAAAGGAAGAAGTTTGGGATAAAAACCCCGGGGGGATAGGCGGGGTAGTCCTGTCAAAACTACCGAGTTTTTTGTTAATTCCTGCAGAATCGGGAGTTACTGAGATTGAAGACAAAACTGGCGTACTCCAAAAAACACTTAACGAACTATTCAAGGATGTACGAGGAAGCTCTGCTAATTATAAACGAGCACAGGAATGTCTAAATGAACTTGCAAAAGAATTAAATCCCTCTGATGAAGAATCAGAGTTTGGTATAATGATGGGGGAATTGAATAAAGTTCTATGTTGTGTATTCCCTGAATCAAAGATCTACGCCTCAGCCGACCTTTCTAACCCTGACACGGCATTATCCCCCAGTTTTTCCATTGAGATGTCAAGTAATATACGAACCGCGGTATCCAATCAAGGAACAGGCATGGTAAGGGCTGCCGTGTTTGGTCTTCTAAGATTCAGGCAAGCATGGTTAAAGAAAAGAGGTGAAGATGAGAGAAGCCTTATCATTGGTTTCGAGGAACCAGAAATTTATCTCCATCCAAGTGCTGCAAACCAGATGAGAGATATAATATATGAGTTATCAGGGCTATCATCACAAATTATCGCCACAACGCACTCACCATATTTAATTGATCTATCCAGAAAACCGAGGCAAATCCTAAATAGATTTCATTATGATTCTAATCATACTTCTATCAATCCATTCTCCGTCACGGAAAAATATAAGCAACTATCAGAAGATGATAAGAGCTATGTGAAGATGATAATGAAATTAGATGATCATATGTCTCGCATTTTTTTCACTAAAAAAGTTATAGTTGTAGAGGGGGATACGGAGGAAATCATTTTTAAAGAAGCTCTCCGTCGAGTTCCGGCAAGTGCACGAAATAAAATATTAACCAATACTGAATTAGTTAAAGCACGTGGTAAAGCGGCTATAATAGGATTGATAAAATATCTTACTGCGTTAGATGTTGACTTTATTGTCATTCATGACCGAGATAAAGGAGTTAAGGGCGCAGAGTTATTTAACCCACATATACTTGAAGCAGCAGGTAACCCTGAAAAAGTAATTGTTGTCGAGGAATGTATAGAAGACATTCTTGGGTATCCAGTTCCTACATCCGAAAAACCATTTAACGCCTATAAGGAAACGTTAAAATGGGGAAGTGAGTTTGACGAAATCCCCGTTAAATTGAAGGCGATCATGCAAAAAGTATATCACTCTTGGCTATAAAACTATTTGAATGCGCTTGTTAAGAATTATAATCATGGGTTTAAAACCAAACCCATGATTATTTTTCTGACACAGATGAATAAATTAATATTAATTAAATATCTTTAGAATTTAGCCTTATTCCTAATGAATTGAGCTTATGCCACTGAATGGCAATGGCAACGACTACTCATGGCACCAAACTGCCTTCTCTGAACTCAGTGCTTCTGTTAGTAATCTACGGCCACCCTATCCTCTCTCCGCATCAGGTGTCCCCTGATGGAATACCAGTTTCCATTGCCCGCTCCCTGAACGCTCCCAACACGAAGAACGCAAAGTCGGGCGAGTGCCGTCCGCATTGAATGTCCTGTAGTGCAATATCGCGACATCCTCTCTTATTTGAATGAGCTGAAAGTCGCTGCTGAGAATGGTCGGGATAACTGCTTCGGCAGAAAGTGCCTCTATTGTCTGCGAACGATCAATCAACACACCTGATCGTGTCATTTCCCTGAACTGGTCGTGAAGTATCTGTTCAAGCCATTCACAATCGTTGCGCCTGCTGCCATGAAGCGTGCGTTCCAGCGTTTTCAACTGTTCCAGAAGCATGGCATTTACCCTCATTCAAATTCGACTGTCAGTTGCATGGCCATAAATGTTTTGCGGCAACTCGTCCGCCAGCATGTGAAGTGTCGTCTTCAGCCATTTGGTTGCCCCTCTCTGGCCACTGCGTTTATGCGAGTAAATCTTTACTTCAAACGGGCTTATGGTGAACGGCAATGAAAAAATCTGAATACTGGCAGCATGTTTCAGCTTCTCAGCTGCAAAACGGGGAATGGCCATTAGCAGGTCACTTTCCGCAACGATAAACGGGGCACTCAGCATGGATGGCGTCTTAAGCGCTATCTGCCGCGTATACCCCAACTGCTCAAGCCGTAAATCCAGTACCCCCTGCTTTTCGTTCCAGGGGGTTATCACCAGATGCCGTGCGGCAAGATAATCTTCCAGCGTCAGCTGTGTTCGGCGGGTATTGCTGATGACAACATACTCATCCTCAAACCAGTTTATCTCGTCCAGTTCATTGTGGCGGATATCGTCGGGTGTACTGAATCCCAGCGCCAGATCCACTTCTCCTGCCAACAGTTCGTTCAGCGCCGGGCTGTGTGGCAAATAGCGTAAATCAAAGCGCAAGCCAGGCGCTTCCTGCTGCAGTCTCTGCATCAACGTCGGGAAAATGCACAACGCGGTAAAGTCCGTGATCGCAATCTGGATCCGCTCCGTGCTTTCGCAAGCCACGAACGCCGGTTGTACAGTCAGCTCCTGATTGAGAAATTTTAGTGCTGATGCAATAGAGGGCGCGAGCTGGGTGGCATACACGCTTGGGCACATCCGGTGGCCTTCCCGGTAAAATAGCGGGTCATTGAGCGCAATACGCAGTCGGGACAGTGCGTGGCTCAACGCAGAGGTGCTCATCGCCAGTTCATCCGCAGCGAGGCGAACGGAACAGTGCCGATAAATGGCGTCAAAAATGAGCAGCAGGTTTAAATCAAGACGTCGCAGCGCTGGATGCATAATATTCATCATGGGGTGATTTCATTGCACTTAATTCTTCTGACAATACCCCCTATGCTTAACGCCATCAATAACGATGCCTTGTAAAAAAGACAGGAAAACATATGAATATCAGCCTTCGCCAGGCCCGCCCGGAAGATGCCTCCGCTATTTACGATATGATTTATGAGCTGGCGGTTTACGAAAAAGCCCCGCAAGAAGTGGTCACTACACCGGATGAGATTCGCGAAACACTCTTTGGCGACGGCAGCCATACCGAAGCATTAATCTGCGAGATTGAAGGGAAAATCGCCGGGTACGCCGTGTTCTTCACCAGCTACTCCACATGGCTAGGACGTAACGGTATTTATATGGAAGATCTGTATATTTCCCCCGATTATCGCGGCAAGGGCGCGGGAAAAGCGATGCTGAAGAAAATTGCGCAATATGCCGTGGAACGGCGCTGCGGACGCCTTGAATGGAGCGTACTGGACTGGAACCAGCCCGCGATTGATTTTTACCTCAGCATTGGCGCATTACCTCAAAACGAATGGGTACGCTATCGCCTGGAGGGTAACGCGCTGTTGAACTTTGCCGAATAACGCGACCATGCTGCGGCAAATTGCAGATGCAGGCTGCTTCTGTTGAGGGGCAGTCATGTTTGCGTTGAGGGGAGTATCAGGAACACATTGATCAGGCTCCGGGCCTGTTCAGCCGCGGCGCGTTCGTCGGTGGAGTATTTCTTCGACATAATGGTCAATGGCAATATTGTGCTCACGGCTCACGCGCGAAATGAATATGTGCAAAAGCGCCAGCGATGCGTGGAGTGTGACTGCGACCAGATTGTCGAAGTCTTTCTGAGTGAAACGGTCATTCCCCTTCAGTGTCGAATGCTGGAGCAAGGTATGGGCCGTGATCTCAAGGACGGCTCGCCTGTAATCGCTCGACAGCAGGACATCCAGATCGGTCTGGCGAAGATCAAACGTGAAGTTAAAACTGACAAATCCGGAATCGACCGGCAAAGAGTAGGTCAGTCTGTCGCCCTGTTGCTCAACGTACGGTTCATACCCCTCCCCCATCAGCCGTTGCGCCTGCATATCGCCCTCTCTTCTCTTCCAGGCGCCAGGCACACGTGTTGACCAGGGAGCGTCACCGCAGGATTAAACAAGTGTTTCACCCGCTTTGATTGATTGACTGATAAAGGGCGCGGGCTTTCCAAAGAGATATCCTTGTGCCAAATCACACCCTAAACGTTGAAGGCATAAGAGTTGATCATTTGTTTCAACGCCTTCAGCAATAATTACCATATCAAGGCATTTCGCCATGCCGACCATTAATTTTGCGATGGTCTGAGTTTCTTCATCCGTGGATATTGTTCGCACAAAAGATTTATCGATTTTTATTTTATCAAAGCCTAACTGAATCAATCTTGAAAGGGAGGAATAGCCCGTACCAAAATCATCAATAGAGATTTTTATGCCCAGCACTCTGAGCGCCATAAGGATTTCGATAGGGGTTTCACTGTCGGTAAACAGCGAAGATTCCGTCACTTCCAGTTCGAGTCGGGTCGCGGGCAACCCCGTTTCGGCCAGCACTGCGCGTACTGTATCGACAAAATTCATACTGCTTAACTGCACCGGAGACACGTTGACAGAGATCCTTGCCGGCACCTTCCATGTCGTCGCTTCCTTGCAGGCGATTTCAAGTGCGGCTTTGCCTATCTCATGAATGAATCCCGTTTTCTCTGCTACCGAAATAAAATCATCCGGCGCAATGATGCCCTTAACGGGATGATTCCAGCGCAGAAGGGCTTCATAGCCATATATTTCAGTGGTGTACGAATCAACAATCGGCTGATAGTAAACGACCAACTCTTTATTTGCGACTGCCACTGATAAATCACGCTCCAGGGTTCTGCTTTCCTCGAGCTTTTGCAGCATGATGCGGCGAAACACTTTGATCATGTTTAAGCCTGCACGTTTAGCTTCATACAGAGCCAGATCGGCAAACTTATAAAGATAATCTGAACGTCGTTCTAACTCTGAAACAACAATACCGACGCAGGTACCAATGGTGACGTTAGAGTTACCTATTATGTAAGGCTTTTTAATGCACTCACAGATTTCCATGGCCAGATTAACGGCACTTTCTTCTGTCAGCTCATGCGACAATAATGCAAACTCGTCGCCCCCGAGGCGATAGAATGTATTTGTTTCGTTGCTCATGGAGGATAACCGGTGCGCAACCTCACGCAATAACAGATCGCCGGCATCGTGACCAAAGCTGTCATTGACTTCTTTAAAGCGATCGAGATCAAACAACATGACCGTGACTGGCCTGTGTATGCGGCTCGCTATCGAGATGTTATTAATAAGATCATCCCAGAAATAAAGCCTGTTTTTAAGCCCCGTCAACGAGTCATGGTAAACGTCATACGCCAGTTTTTTATTCTGTTGCTGGAGTATTTCCTTCGATTTCTGAAGTTCATTTGCCAGGCTGGTAACCTGTCGGTGAGTTTTAAGTATCTTCCTGTTCTGGCAGACGTTTAAAACACCCAATATCGCACTTAAAATAATCAGCAGAACCGAAAGGCCTGAATAGATACGATACAGCTTTTGTATATTCTGGTTTGTCTCGTTGATAGAGTTAACATCATTGGAGAGTGCACTGGATGAAAACTGGCTAAGGGAGGAATCAAGCGCATACATTTTCTCAAGATAATCAGCAAGTTGAGCGCGACTCATCCCTTCCAGATGATGATCAAGGTAATCAAGCGTTTCATGCAGGTTTTTTGCCAGTGCATTATGGCTTTTATTCGACTTTACATATTTCCCTAAATCGCCTTCTTTCAGTAACTCGCGCTGGCTAAGCATGATCTCCAGCCGCATGCGGAGATCGTCCATGGTGATATCAGGATTATTGTCAGAATAACGGCTGATCCACGACTCCAGCCTGTAGTATTCTGAAACCATCTGAGAGACAGACCAGGAGTCCTTATAATGGTTGAGTTTTTGCAGATCCTCCTGCCGCTCATGCAAAAGAAATGAAATATACCCGGTTGTAATGAATAGGAAAAATATAATGCCTACCAGGATCCTGTTCATGCATTTCTCCAGATTATTACTCTACGACCATTTTGCTAATCTGCCATGCTGATCTCGAGTAATAGACCTGGTTATCCAACTCTTTGTTACTTTCATAAGGATAGACAATAAACAGAGGGCCCTTGTCGCGAACGCGCATATATTGGCCGTTCATTTTTATTGCAAGGATCACGTTATATTTTGTGAAGTCTTCAATGGGAATTTCAGTCGTATAATCATTGAGCGCGGTTACACTCAGAACAGTGCCTTTGGCGCCGACCAGTTCCATGAGTTTTTTCATGGGAATACCCTCAAAGCTTGTCTGGTCATTATACCATGGGTTACGGGTACGCATCGTAACGAGGCCGATTTTTTCCAGGCCAGCGATATCAAAGACTGCAGCGCCATTTTGATTACTGTTCTCGATTTTCCCGGAGATGGTTAACACGGGTTTCCCTTCAAGCTTAGGGAGTTCCTTTCCCCAGGAACAGGTCGAAATAATCAAGAAAAGTAGGGTGATTGCCATTCTCATGCGCGATGACTCCAATAAGGAAATAGGTATGTCTTGTCGTCTATTCTGACACAAATTGTTACCAGCCAACCAGATAAGACTCCAGGACGAAACGGTCCCGTTATACTCTCGTTTAACGGTCCATGACAGCCATCCCGACGTTGTTGCTTGCCGTATCGTCATTAACAAAGATTAGCCTTCAGACGTGTCCCTGTCTCCCTTTTACACCATGATAATATGAGACAGAGCAGGTTATTAAAATTGGACGAAGGCGGAATTTGAAAAAATTGTCGTTTCTAATCCCCCGTTGCGTCTTAAACGGTCAGAATTTGTGCGGAGTGGTCAATTATTGGTACGGAATACCCTCAGGAGAGGTGCACATTGCGCCCTTATAAGCAGGTTAAAAGGGCAATGTCGTGCTATCGAGCGATCAATCCGACACAAGAATATTGTCGATCACCGGCTGGACGATTTGCTGAAATACTTTCGCGTCGTTAAACGCGCGTGCGGCTAACATGGCACCATGTACCGTTGCCATTAACTGCCCCGCCTCGCTGGCGTGGGTTGACCGGACAGTAAAGCATTTTTCCCTTTCTCCTCTCTGAAGCAACTCCGTCAGCCAGCCAGAGAGATCGGCGAAATGTCCCGTCACTTCCGAAGCGACTTCGGGCGGCAACGTCGGCAGTTCGGCGGCAAGCATCGCGCAGATACAAAATGGCGCAGAACCGTCCTGGATGCATTTGGCCCAATAATCGGCATAGGCCTGAAGTTCAGCAACCGGATTATTTAGCTGACGGCTTAATGCCTGCATTCCGGCGCGGGCCTCCTGGCGATACTCGCTCACGACGACCCTTACCAGCTCCGCCTTGCTTGAAAAATGGTGGTGAATACTCGCCTTGCGAATATTCACCTTTTCAGAAAGGTCGGCAAAACTGAAGCTTCGGTAGCCACCGGTGGTAAGCAATTGTCGGGTGAAAAATATAATGTCGTTTGCTTTCTGTGAACGTTCGGTGGACATAGCCGTAACCCATTGTCAGTATACAGATCAATAAGATATCAGAGAGCAGAGCGAAAACCTACCGACAGGCCGCCTTTACTGCCGCCGTCTGCCGGTCCCCGCCATACTGTCAAAGACGCCATCACGCAGCACTAACGCATGAAAAAGCGCGGCCGCCAAATGCAGCATCACGGTAGCAAATAGCATCAGCGCAACCAGAGAGTGCAAAGGCCGCAGAATAGCAAACCAGTCGTTATTCACCGGAACAATGGGTGGCAAAACAACCCCGCCCCCGAGGGTGATGGGGTACCCCGCCGCTGACTGCATCGCCCAGCCAATCAGGGGCTGAAGGAACATCATGATGTATAACGCCCAGTGTGAGAGATGCGCTATCAGGCGCTGCCAGGCCGGTATGGAAGCCGGTAGCGAAGGGACGGAGGTATAAAACCTCAGCCATAGCCTGACCACCACCAGAACCAGAATCATCAGCCCCAGCGGTTTGTGGATCGCCACCAGCAGGGCATGTTTCGACGAAATGGTTGAAACCATCGCGATGCCGATAAACAACATTGCCACGATAGCCGCTGCCATGAACCAGTGCAGAATGCGCAACGCCGGATGGAAATAAGCAACCTGTTTCATAAGCCAGCTCCTGACTGTCGGGACTGTTCACGGGTACGCGCATTGTAGGATTTGGCATAGGCCGCCGAGCGCGCATTGAGTAAAGGATCGTCCGAAGGGGCAATGCCATCGGGCAAAATCAGCGGATCGTAGTTGATGTCATTGCACGGACCGTTTTGCTGCGGTGTTGCACGCGTCAGCACGAGCATGCCGGCATTGATGGTTTGCCGATCTTCAGGCCAGACCTGGCTTGCATCGTTGCCCGGATCGCCCGGTTTAGCGACGGTAATCATCAGATCCCATTTCAGCGGCCCTTGCTTCAGGCGCTCTTCAAGATCGTGTTGCAGAAAATCTTTATCATTTTTATCCGCCTCGCTCATCGGCTGAGAGCCAATATGCGGCACCATACTCCAGCGGACCAGATGCTCTTTACCCGTTTTATCAATAAAGCGAAATGCATTCAGGCTATTAAAGCGATCGCTTGCCCAACTGGATGAAGGTACATACTGCTTTGCCCAGGCGAGGTAGGGTTGCATCTGAGGATGCGCGATCACAAACGCCTTAAGCTTATCGGGGTTGGGTTTACCGGTTGCCGGATCGGGCAGAGTCAGGTTTTGCAGCGCATAGAAGTCTTCAACGGTAGAGACCGGAAAGCGTGGCATCGCGTTCATGCCTGTTCGCCACTGCTCGCCGTTGCTCTGCCTGAATTGCAGCGCCATGCTGCGCACGGGAACGGCATAATCCGGCGCTTTTGGGTTACCCCCTGCGATGGCGAAACGGCCCGTAACTGGCGTTTCGCCAGGGGCAAACAGCGCTGCTCGCGATAACGAACTGACCTGGCCGTTAGAGATAAAATCCCCCACCACGCACACGCCCTTCGCGTGATTGCGGCGAAAACCGGGATGTTCCCCATCCGATTTCTGCAATACCGAAACCAGTTTGTCAGACGTCAGACGATTCGGCGTCAGCCAGCCGCCTGACCAGAGAAACAGCGCTATCAAGACAAGGGGAATAATCGCGACCAGGCACAGGCGGACTATTTTTTGGCCGGTGGAAAGTGAAGTGTTCGTCATATTTTTGCTCACACAGTGAATACACAATCAAATACGCGAGAACGTATTCCTGAAAACATTAAGCACGTCTTTCGCTGCTGGCGTGATAACTCGCCCATTAAGACGCGCCACAGGATGAATGAAGCAGGATTTTTTTAACTGTAGCCCAGAGCCGCTCTTTATCTCTGTCACGTATTTTTTCATGCTGAATTTCTCGCATGAATGCCGCTTTATCAGCTCCGGAAAAGCCGCCCTCCGTTTTTAATTTCCGGGCGATACTGCGAAGCGTTGATTCATCGGCATGGGCAATTTTTGCTCTCACCACAGAGAGCGGCATCGGTGTCCTCGGTGTGTCTTCTTCCATGAGCCAGTCGGCACAATGGAAATGCTGGATAGCCTTCGCAATGTCCATCTGCAGTTGAATGAAAGACCTGACGCTCTCTCTTTCCAGCCCTGACGCGTGGGCGACAGCAAAGGCTCTTTCAAGCACGTCCCGTTCCTGTTCAGGGTCGGCAATTGCCTGACCCTGCTGCGCCTTATACGCCGCAACCTCTTTCATCAGGCAAAAACGCAGGTTGATACTCATGCCGGGGCCGGAAAAAACCTCGATCGCTGTCGTTGTTTCCGCAATGCCATCTCCCTGAATGGATGGCCCTGCCGCTAACTCATGCTTTTTCTCCATTACCGATCTCACTTATCGCATAGGTAAAAAAATAACGTTCTCAGGCCCGGATCCGGTTGGCTGGAAAGCGAACGAAAATCAACCTACCAGTTGGTAGGTTTAGTGTCAATTTCATCACTCATTTTTTACTCAATGCTGGATGCCATGTTTGTTCGGAATGGTTTTCAAAAGAATTCGGGGTAAGACAGGCTGCCGAAACGGCGAGCGAGGGGGAACGAAGAAAGATGAACAGAACTCAGAAAAAACATGCGGGCAGGAATACTGCATCCTGCCCGCATACCGGCCATACGGTCATTCCACTCCCCCAGCAAAAAAAATCGTATGGCGAGTTATCTTAGGCGTGAACCATATCTGCACAATACTGGATGCCAATACCGAACGCTCCGCCATGTTTCTGGCTGATCGAAGTGGTCAGTTCGTAGGTTTCATGACGTGCCCAGTCACGTTGCAGTTCAAGCAGGTAAGTCAGGGCAGTAATCGGCTTTGCGCCAGCCTGAATCATGCGTTGCACAGCGCGTTCATGAGCTTCTGCACTCATGTCACCGCTGGCGTCTGTGACGATATAAACGTCAAAACCTTGCTCAATGGCAGACTGAACCGGACCATTCAGACAGACCGAGGTCCACAGACCTGCAAACACCAGGCGGTCGCGCTCCAGTTTGTTGACGGCATCAACAAAATTACCATCTTCCCATGCGTTGGAGGTGGATCGGTTAACATACGACGCGTCATCCGGGAATACCGCTGAAACTTCAGGAAATACCGGGCCCGCAAAATCATGGCGTGAAATCGTTGAAACAAGGGTCGGAATATTAAACCCCTTGCCTGTTTCCGCGAGGACTGCGGTATTTTGTCTCAGCAGGCCGATATCAATATTTTTCACATTGAACGCCATCTGGCTCTGGTGATCCAGCAGGATCAGCGCATGGTTTTCCGGGCTTAACAGATTTCTGGCCGCTGCAGGTGTTGCTTTAATCGTCATAATAGTTTCCGCGATGTTTGTTTAAATTTATCAGTGTATTAATGACCTGATTCGTGAACACGAGAAAACTATACAAAACGAAATATTCTTTTGTCCGTTCATTTTTGCAAAGGGCTTATTGCAAAAATGAACGCTGTGAAATATTAATGAATTTTATATGAAAAAAGGAATTAATATGTCTGTCCGAATATTCTCTTTCTGTTCTCTGCTAAATAGTGGGAACAGTGATTCATAAATTCCCTTATTTTTGCTGATTTCCTCACATCAGGATGCGCGAGCAGCCAAATGTCTTCACCCAGTCCCTCCACGATGGGGCTAATCTGAGCCAGTTTATCTATCTGATTGCCATGCATGCAGGGTAACAAACCGATCCCAATCCCGCTTGAGATTGCCGACGCAACACTGAGAACGGAGTCGCCGCGAAAGGTGATATTTTTCTCGGGAATATTTTTTTCAATCCACAGAAAGGCGTTTAACTTAGACATTGCGTAATGGAAGGAGACCCAGCGATGCTCCGTGAGCGCCATAGCATTGACTTGCTTTTTTTCCCATTGTTCACGTAAACCATACACTGCCCAGAACGCCGATCCCACCTTGCGGCCGGAAAGATGCTCCGGAATGTCTCTGGTGGCTCGAAACGCGATATCCGCCCCGCCATCGAACAAATTGACGGATTCATTTCCTGTCGAGACCTGAAAGGTAATGTGGGGATTTACCCGGCTAAATGACGCGATCAGCGGGTTAAGGTAATCCTGCAAAAGGGCATCCGACGTGGTGACCCTTATCTCCCCCGAAAAACCGCATTCATCCTCTTCAATGTTCTGTAGAACATAGTGGATATCCTCTTCAATGCGGTGTCCTAGGGCGATCAGCGCGGTTCCGGCTTTTGTCGGAACGTAGTGGGTGCGGCGACGCAGAAAGAGGGCTAATGCCAGCGACGTCTCAATGGCCCCCAACCGACGAAACAAGGTGGAATGATTGATGCCCAGAGCATCTGCGGCGCGTGACAGATTACCGTGCTCACCTACAGCCATAACGGTTTTCAAATCATCCCAGGAAAAGTTCTGGGAGGTCATTTTCTTCATACTCTTTAAATCCAAATATCTTATCGGCAAGCCAGCTGTAAAAATTGCTGGCGGATGCGCTCGGCAATGGCATTGACCACCGCCGCACTCTCATCAGTCGGATCAATATCAACCCGGAAGGGACGTTTCCCGCAGGTGTATTGACGATATTGACTATTGCCTGAGCGGCATGACCGTGCAGGCCTCATCGCTCATTTACCCCGAAAGCGTATGCATCCGCCTGTCGGGGGGATTAGGCGAAGCCACCGTTTACACGAATAACCTGCGAGTTGATCCAGCTCCCGTCCGGACCGGCGATCATCGCTACTGCGCTGGCGATCTCTTCTGGGGTACCGATGCGCTCGAGCGGGGCCAGTTTTGCAACGGCCGCAACCTGCTCTTCGCTCTTACCGTTAAAGAAGAGCTCAGTCCCGGTGGGGCCCGGGGCAACGGCATTAACGGTGATATTTCTGCCCCGCAGTTCGTTTGCCAGCACGTGTACAAGCCCTTCCACGCCTGCTTTAGAGGCGATATAGGGACCATAAGCCGGGAAGGATTTGGCGATCACGCTCGTCGAAAGGGCAATGATTCTGCCGCCTTCACTCACGGTTTCAGCAGCATTTGCCAGCACCAGAAATGCGCCACGCAGGTTGGTATGAATGACACGATCAAAATCGTGAAGACCGGCAGGGGTAATCTTCGCCATTGGCATGATCCCCGCGCTGTGCACCACCACATCCAGTCTGCCGGTAACCGCTTTCGCTTGCTGGAACAAGTGGCTGACATCCGCTTCGCTGGCAACATCAGCCTGAATCGCCGTCGCACGGCCACCTTTAGCAACGATGCTCTGCACGGTTTGCTCTGCCGCCTCGGCATTACCTGCGTAATTCACGATAGTGGTAAAACCGTCCCGCGCGAGACGCTCAGCAATGGCGCGGCCGATACCACGGGAACCGCCCGTAACAAGGGCAGTTTTATTGACTTTGTCCATCGTTCTCTCCGGTTTCAGTGAAAGGGGGTCTGAATGGAGATATTAATGTTTTAGCGGGAGAGATAAATGGGTGATATTTGATAACATAATTCCATTATCGTTAATAATCGCCTTCAGGATCCGTGATGGATAAATTTGATACCATGCTGCTCTTCACCCGCATTGTAGAGCTTCAAAGCTTCAGTCAGGCCGCGGACCAGCTAGGGATCCCCAGAGCGACGGCCAGCAATGCAATAAAAAGCCTGGAGAAAAACCTGGAGTGTCGTCTGCTGGAGCGGACGACCAGACACGTGCGGGCCTCGCTGGATGGCGAGGCATTTTATGAACGCTGCGTGCATATTCTTTCTGAACTGGACGATGCGGAGTCTTCCCTGCGTCATTCCGGCGTAAGACCACAGGGGATTTTGCGCGTGAATCTTCACGGGGCCCATGCAACCCGCATTGTACTGCCCCGTATTGACGAGTTTCACGCCCGCTATCCCGCCATCAGGCTGGTTATCAGCAGTGGGGATCGTCTGGTCGATCTGATTCGGGAAGGCGTTGACTGCGCCGTACGCGCGGGCAAGCTCTTTGATTCATCATTAATTGCCCGGCCTTTAGCCCAGATGCCTCAGGTTATCTGCGCCAGTCCGGACTATCTTCGTAAGCACGGCCGACCGATGACCCCTGACGATCTGCTTTCTCACCAGAGCGTCAATTTCTTTTCCACCAGCCGGGGTAAGAACTATCCTCTGGAACTCATTGTTAACGGTAAAGAGAAAAGCTATCCGACCAAAGGCTGGATGACAGTGAATGACGCAGAGAATTACGTTATTTGCGCGTTGCGTGGATGCGGGCTGGTTCAGCTTCCACGTTATCATGTGGACGATGCCCTTCGGGATGGCCTGCTACAGGAAGTGTTAAGCGACTGGAAAAGCCCGGCCATGCAACTTTCGGCTATCTATCCACAGCACCGACAGCTGTCTCCCCGTGTCCGGATTTTTGTAGACTGGCTGGTTTCTCTCTATCGGGAACGCTTTGAGGTGAACGCTTAATGGCTGCGTAAACCGTCGCTCACGTTGACGGCGCCGCGGGATCGGCAAGCATCGCATCGGCGATATCCAGCATAACCCGCAGGCGATCCATATGCCGGAGGTCAGAGTGATACCCTACCCATATATCTTTGGACGGCGGTGGCTCCGGCATGCTGATAGCCGCTAAGCCGGTGATGGCATCACCAAGCGGGCGCGGTAACACGGCGATGCCCATTCCGCGCTGGCACATCTGTGCCTGTACGGCCCGGCTGGTACTGGTGAACACACGTCGTGACTGGGGGAACCTGTCGAGCAGCCAGGCGACGTCAGAGAAGTGGGATTGTGCCGTGTTCATCAGAATAAGCCCCACTGCGGCCGGATCACGTCGGGCGATATCGGCGATTTCCGGCGTTCCATATAGCGCATAGGGGATGCGCATCAGGCGGCGCTGGACAATATCCGGTTCGGTAAAGGGAACGATGCGAAACGCAATGTCGGCATCACGCCGCGACAGGTTAAGTAGGCGGTAGCTTGCGATAAGCTCCGGCACAATCGCCGGATGGCGGCGCGTCAGTTCCTCCAGGACAGGTGCGAGTACATAGTTGGCAAACCACTCTGCTGAAGAGATCCGCAATATCCCTTCAAGACGTTCGTGATTACCGGCGAGACGCCGCTCCATCGCCAGCGCGGAGTTTTCCATCGCTTCTGCCAGCTTCAGCACCCTGTCGCCAGCGTCGGTCAGAACCAGACCCTCCTGTGTCCGGCGAAATAGCGCTTGCTGCGCCTCTTCCTCAAGCGCCTTTATCCGGCGACCAATCGTCGGATGGCTCACACCCAGGCTTCGTGCCGCCTCGCCGAAAGAGCCCTTACGCATAACTGCAAGAAATACCCGGACGTCGCCCCATTCCATGCCAGTGTCTCACCGTACAAAAATGAACATTGAATATACAAAAGTGGCAGTTCCAAAACAACTTTGTCGATATCACTATAGCGTCCTCACCCCCCCCAGTCAGCAAATGAATGACATGTACAAATTAAAAGACAAAGTGGCGATTGTAACCGGTGGTTCCAAAGGCATCGGAGCCGGGATTGCCCGTCAACTGGCGGCTGACGGCGCGAAGGTCATTGTCAATTACGCGTCAGGCAAAAGTAGTGCTGATAACGTCGTTGCCGATATACAGGCTGCCGGTGGGCAGGCGGTAGCGGTCGCGGCGGATGTCACCCGTCAGGCTGAGGTTGAGGCGCTGGTTAACGCGGCCATCGACATTTTCGGGCGGCTGGACATTGTGGTGAACAACGCCGGCATTTATGAGTTCGCCCGCATTGAAGAGAGCACAGAGGCACTCTACCGCAGACAATTCGACATCAATGTTCTGGGCCCGCTGTTAATGTCCGGCGCTGCTGCGCCGCATCTGAATAAAGGCAGCAGCATCATTAACATCAGTTCGTTCGTCACCCGCGTCTTTATCGCCGAGAGTGCCATCTACAGCGGCACCAAAGGGGCGATCGATGCTATTACCGGGGTACTGTCACGAGAACTCGGCCCCCGGGGAATTCGCGTCAACGCGGTCAACCCTGGCCTTATCGAAACGGAAGGCAGTCATAGTGCAGGCGCGATGAACTCGGACTTCCAGACATGGAATGAAAAGCAGACCCCACTCGGCCGCATCGGTCAGGTGCAGGATGTTGCGCCAATCGTCTCATTTCTCGCATCAGACGATGCGGGATGGATCTCCGGTGAGGTGATTCTTGCCTCTGGTGGCATGCGCTAACGCCCTGCCTCTCAATCTCTGCACATAACCGTTACCTGTGGAGTGTTCCATGTCGACCCCTATCCTCCCGCAAGCCGAGCCGCGTCGCTGGGCAATGTTTGTCATCCTGCTGGTTGGTGCATTTTTGCCCCCGCTCGATTTTTTTATCGTCAATGTTGCGCTGCCTGCTATTCAGGACGAGCTGAGCGCCTCTTCCTCTGCTGAACAGCTGGTCATTTCGTCCTATGCAGCCGTGTATGCCGTAACCTTAATTACCGGCGGCCGTCTGGGTGATATTTATGGTCGTGGGAAGATGTTTTTTATAGGGCTTATCGGTTTTGCGGCGGCATCGCTGCTGTGCGGTTTAGCCTGGTCACCATGGGTACTGATTAGCGGACGCGTGTTACAGGGTGCTACGGCCGCGATTATGGCGCCTCAGGCACTGGCTTCCGTACAGGCCATTTTTCCGGAAGCGGAAAAACCGTTCGCGTTGAGTATCTATGGCGCTGTATTTGGCCTGGCCTCGGTTATCGGGCAGGTAGTGGGCGGTATCCTGATCTCAGCGGATCTGTTTCACCTGGGATGGCGCGCTATTTTTCTCGTTAACTTGCCGGTGGCGCTGCTGGTCATTCTCTTCGGGTTGCCACTGCTGAAAGAGACGCGTGTGCCATCCGCACAACGACTGGACCCGGTCGGCATGTTACTGGCGAGCGCCACGTTGAGTGCGCTGATTGTGCCGTTAATTGAAGGCCGTGAAGCGGGATGGCCCTGGTGGACATGGCTGTCATTTCTGGCTGTCCCGCTGCTGGCGTCGCTGTTATGGCGTTATGAGCGTCGCCTTAGCCAGAACGGCGGTTCGCCTCTGCTTGATCCGGTCGTGTTACGCGCACCGGGGCTGGGCCAGGGGCTGGCGATCGTTTTGCTGTTTTATTCTATCGGGGCCTTCTTTCTTTTGTTCTCCGTTTATCTACAAGATGCGTTGCAGTTAAACGCCCTGACTGCGGGCCTGCTTTTTCTGCCTTTTGGCGTAGGTTTTCTGATCGGTCCGTTGCTAACACCTTATCTGAGGCGTTTTGTCGGCAATTACCTGAGCGCAATCGGGATGGGATGCGAGACGTTGGGGTTAGCAGGCCTGGCAGGGTTGATTGCCCATACTATGACGGGTAACGCACCGTCCATGCTGCCACTCGCCGTATTGCTTTTTATCACCGGCCTCGGCCAGGGACTGGCGATGCCGACGCTGGTCCGGATGGTGACAGGCCGCGTTGCACCGGCGTTTTCAGGCATGATTGCCGGGGTAACCAGCTCGACACTCCAAATCAGCACTGCGCTGAGCGTCGCCGTCATCGGTGGCATTTTTTACAGCATGCTGGACACCGGCAGAAGCGGTGCAAATATTACGCATGCCTTTATCGTCGCCCTTCTGGCGATGGCGATATGCCTGGCCACGGGTGCCGCGCTAAGCATCCGGCTTATCCGGCAGGCCTCCGGTTTATTTTCTGCTGCGAGCGGCGCGTCTATCAAGTAACGTAACAGACAATCAACTGGCTGAGGCGTGGACATCCTTGCTCATGTTCCTCCCCAGCGTGCCGTTTACCCGCAGCACGTACTCCTGTATCAACCTGAGAAAAAATCATGAAAAAATCGATAGTCCCTGAAGAATTTCAACACTATTTCGATGACTGGCACTTCTCCCCCGTCATCGAAGCAGATGGCACGGTGTATCTCTCTGGTGTTACCGCGGCACGGAAGGACAAACCGATAAGTCAGCATCCGGAAGAACAATTCCATGATGCGTTTTATAAGCTTGGTGTTTATTTGAAAGCCGCAGGCTTAGGGTATGAAAATATTCTTGAGATGACCACTTTTCATATTGATCTAAAAAAACATATAGACGTTTTTTCTAAAGTGAAAGATGACTATGTTAAGGCACCCTACCCGGCATGGACTGCCATAGGCGTATCAGCGTTCATTCCAGAAAATGCGCTGGTGGAAATGCGGATTGTGGCTAAAAAATAGTGCCGCCGTGTGTCCCCAAATCACCTCAGGCACGAACCGGATCGACTTAAGCGCCGCAAGGTCTGCTACGAACAAACGGCAGACCTCGACGAGACGACAATGTCTTCATCAACTGCAATAGGCTATGTTTACAGATTCAGAAACCCTGGCAATGGCACTGCGGCCAGAAAATGGGACTTGCCGATGAATGCAGAGAACCTTCCTGTGGTACTTATCCCGGGATTTATGCTTGATGAAACACTGTGGGACGATTTTATCACCGCATTTCCCGAGCGCAGGCTCTTTATACCTGCGAGCCTGGGCCAGGGAACCACAATCCAGGATATTGCCGCTAATATAGTCCAGAAACTACCGGAGCGTTTTGTGCTGGCCGGCTTTTCGCTAGGTGGTTATGTTGCCAGAGCTATTTATGAGGCTTTTCCGGAACGGACAACGGCGATGATCCTCATTGCCACGTCTCTCAGAGAGGATTCGGCAGAACAGATAAATACCCGTGTTGCTGCAGCGAATATCAATTCCTCCAGAGAATTTAGTGGGCTGAGCACAATGGCCATTAGAAAATCACTTCATGCTGATCTCGCCAGTAATACGGCCATCATTGAGAAAATCCGTAATATGGGAAAAAGGCTGGGAGCCGATGTATTCAGAGTCCAGTCAGGGCTAAACCGCGAGCGAATAACATTAAAACCCATTTCATGCCCGACCTACGTTATTGCAGCGAAACATGATCGGCTGCGTTCAACAGAAGAGGCAGAAGAACTCGCCAGGCTAACCGGAACCTGTGTAGATTATGTCGACGGTTGTGGACATCTTATTCCTCTGGAAAAAGCGGATGAACTGGCCCAGCGTGTGTCCAGATGGCTCGATAAAACAGGCCTTTAAAATAACGTTGATGCAAACAGAGTCCCCCTATTCTCTGCGAATAAAACGCCAGGTCGTTTTTCTGATTTGTCTGCTTCTGGCCTTTGCTACGCATCTTCGGCTATCTGAGTTGGGAAATCGACAGTGACCAGCAGCCCGCCTTCTGCAGACGTACACAGGCCTACGCTGCTGTTGTGTTGCTGCGCAACCGCGTTGACGATGGCAAGTCCCAGTCCACTCCCGCTTTGCATCTGGTTGGGGTCGCGAAAAAATCGGTCGAACACACGCTCCCTCAATTCAGGCCGAATACCGGGCCCGGCATCTGAGACACGAAGCTGCGTGGCTTTATCCCGCGATCGTATCTCTACTTCAACTCGTCCGCCCTCAGGGCTGTACTTGACTGCGTTCTCAATCAAATTGTCAATCAGCGACATCAGGCGCTCCCTGATGCCTGTGATCCAGATTTCATCATCAGAGACGAATTCAAGCTCTATCCTGCGCTCCGTAGCCAGCGGTTCCAGTGCTGCCATTCGCTCCTGAATGAGCGTCGTCAGCGGCACTGGCTGCATAACGGCATCAATACGTGCTTCACTGTGCATCATCAGCAACAATTGATTGACGAGTCGGGCAGCCCGGCTGTTGCTGCGAACAATCCCCGCCAGTAATTCCTGTTGAGTCTCATTGCTTACATACGACTGCAGCGCCTCCACGTTGATTCGCATTGCAGCCAGAGGAGTACGCAGCTCGTGAGCGGCATCAGCAATGAAAATCCGTTCCCTTTCCGCGCTTTCGCGCACCCTGGCAAGAAATACGTTTATTGCGTCCACCATTTGACGAAGCTCCCTGTGTTTTGGCATGGCTTTTAATGGAGAGAGATCGTCTGGCGTTCGCAAGGATATTTCATTTACGACCTTGCTCCAGGGTCGCATTGCAATACGAATTGACAGCCACGCGGGAAATAAAAGAAAAGGAATGCATACCAGTAGCGGCAATATGTAATAGCCACGCGAGTTCAGATAGATAAAGAAGTTCCATCCTCCGGCAGGCGTCACAAGTGTCACCTCCACATCGGAGTTACCGGATTTTAGCGTACGGCTGGTCCAGGTGCGCCCCTCACTCTCAATGCGCTGTAATTCCCCCAGTTGGGTGTTTACGACCCCTGTTGGTGCGCCATCAGATGAATAAATTATCTCGTTATGTTTGCGAATAATGAGGCTGATTGACAGTTCGGGATCTTCACCTCCGCCATATCCTTCCCGCAACGCCTTACTGAACGTGTTCAGCACATCGGTGCGTTCCTGCGGGCGATCGTCCATACTGTCCACCAGCGTAAAAAGGGTTTCGTAGGTCTTACTGCCCGTTAATATCGGGGGGCTACGCAAGTCCTCCCACAAAACAAAAGTCAAAAAAAGACACCACAGCAAGGTCAGCAGCAGCATCTGGGCGATGATGATTCGCCGTACGAGCGTGGGGAGTCTCAGGGTGCGCCAGATATTTCGCATCAATCACCGCCTTTGTAGATCGGTACAGTATCAATGACATACCCTACCCCTCTCACCGTTCGCACATAACCGTCCCCGATTTTTCGACGCAAATTCCCCATATGCACGTCGAGAGCATTACTCAGATTTTCTTTGGTGCCGAAGATTCTTTCTTCCAGAAATCGTCGTGTAAGCACGCGGTCAGCGCGCAACATTAACGTTTCAAGCAGCGCGTATTCACTTGCCGTCAACTCCACATGACGGGCACTCACCGTCACGCGACGCGTTGGCACATGCAGAGATAACCCTCTGATTTCTATCGCCTCATTCTGAAAACCGTAACTGCGTCGCGCAAGCGCTCTTACCCTGGCCAACAACTCGGCGAGAATAAAAGGTTTAACAAGGTAATCGTCTGCACCGGCATCCAGCCCGCACAGGCGATCCTGTAGCGTGCCTCGAGCAGTCAGGATGATGACAGGGATCCCCTTGAACTGCTGCCGCAAGCTTGTCATCAGGCCCATGCCATCGCCATCGGGCAGTCCCAGGTCGAGCAATATCAGTTCTGGCACGCAGGCATCAAGCTGATGCAGCGCATCCTCTTTGCGGCGAACCCATATGACATCAAATCCTTGATCTGCAAGGGCGATCCGCACGCCATTGCCCAGATCCAGGTCGTCTTCGATTAGTAGAATTTTCACATTGGTAACGGTATCAACAGTGAATGAAGAACGTCTTAAGAAAAAAACGGTTTCGATAAATCTATCAGGTTTACTGCAGCGGTACTTGCTTCAGCGTTTCTTCATTTTCGGCTCATAAGAACCTTAGGGTGCGTATTCAAACTGAGAAAACTGGCGTGAATAACCGCTTGTATCGTCATCATTTGAATCCACAAGGACTTCTTTAATGAGAAACATCGCACTGCGTCATCAGTTTCCTCCTTTGCTCCTGCCTCGAAGTCTGAAAAAAATAGTGCCGGGAGTCGTTCTGGCGTTTCTGACCACCCCGACACTGGCGGCAGAACAGAACCAGGGTAACGTGTTGACCCTGGGGGGAGGTGTGGATATTGCGCCACGCTATTCTGGTTCGGATAAAAGCCGCGCCACTACAGCATTAGTGCTTGATTACTCCATGGCAAATGGCGTCTTTATCAGCACCACGCGGGGTATCGGTTACGGTAACAGTGTCGGTAAACTGGAGTACAACGCTGCGCTGAGCTACCGCGCTGGTCGCAAGGATCGTGACGTGAACAGCGATTCAATAAGCTCCGGCAGTGACGACTTGCGGGGTATGGGTGACGTCAAAGGCTCGGCCATCATTGTGCCCGGACTGGGGTATAAGGTGACCGACTGGCTGAGTGTGCAATTGCAGGCTGAAGTGCCGGTTTCTGAAAGAAACAACGGTGAGGCCCTGCACTTCGGTATTATCAGCCCGCTTTATACATCACCGAAAAATTCCCTGACGCTGGCCCTGACCACCAGTTGGGGATCCAGCAAATACATGCAGACTTACTACGGGGTGAATGCCGCACAGTCAGCAGCATCGGGGTTTTCCCGACATGATACTGGATCCGGTATTTATGCTTATTCGCTGAATGTGGACTGGACCCACAAGCTCACCCCGGACTGGAGCGTAGCTGTCGCAACAGGTGTTACGCAGTTGACGGGAGATGCAGGCAATAGCCCCATTGTTCAACGAAAAACATCGCCCACGGGAAGTTTGAAAATGACGTACAGCTTCTGATCGTGATGGGATGAGTGCTTCCCGACGACTTCTCTCTCTGAACTCTCAATAAATATGTATTCGTCCCGCCCCTGTCAGATAACGGGGCGGCACTCAACACGCCCTGATGACCCCCTGACTCGGGGCATCAGAATCGATGATGCACTCTGGCGATCAGGCAGCTTTAACGGCTCTGATTTTTTTACTGCCAGCCGCATCTGGCTCGGGGTTATCTGTGGCAGTGGCGGCATTGAAATCGGGAAGCTTGCTGGTACGCAGAATATGCTGCACGGCCTCTTTCTGCTCGGCGAGATACAGCCCAAGATTTTCAGCCTGCGTTTCATCCATCTGCATGCCGCTTTGCAACAGCCAGTCGGTGAACGCTTCTGCCATGTCGAGCAGTTTGTCGTGAGCGTCAGCCTCTTTTTTACTGGCAAATGTCATTTTCTCTTCACCTTTTCGTACGACAACATATTTTGTTTCAACAGCCATTATGCACCTCTCATACTGTATTTATATACAGTATAGCATTTCCAGAATTGTGTTGCAGTCAAATTGTACTTTCGTTTTAGCCCGAGCCTGCAGACCACTGTGTCAGTAGCGCATGCAGTTTGGCTGGCTCCAGCGGCTTACGCAACACCAGGTAGCCTTCCTGCTCCGCTTCCAGCAGAACCGGCGAGTTAAACTCCCCGCTGACCATCGCGCCGCTCATGTCGGGCAGACGTTCGAAAAGTGCTTTCAGGATGTCGAACCCGCTTTCGCCGGATCGCAGGCGCTGGTCGCACAGTACAGCAAATGGCGTGAAACCGTCGTCAATGATGGCAAAAGCGTCTTCGGCCGAGGCCGCGCAGCGCACGTTAATCCCCCAGAGGCTCATCAGGCTCTCCCAGGCGGACGTCACCAGCGGATCGTCGTCAACGACCAGGCAGGAGCCATGCAGTGGCGCATAGCGTACTGGGGAAGCGATGTTGTCACCGGCGAGCAGTGGATCCACCGCTTTCACGTCACCCGTGTATTGCGTAAAGCGCATCCAGAAGCGTGAACCTTTGCCTTCAATGGAGTGCATTCCATACTTCACGTTCATCAGCTTGGCACAGCGGGCAACCACCGCCAGGCCCAGCCCGTGCCCTGCGCTGTCGATCTTCCATGCCAGCTCGGGGCGGTAGTAAGGCGAGAAGATTTTGCTTTTTTCGTCGTCGGCGATCCCCACCCCGGTGTCCCATACTTCCACCAGACACTCGGCACCGCGCGGACGGATGGCAACCAGCACACCGCCCTGTTGCGTATAGCGAAGGGCATTTTGTATCAGGTTAATCAAGGACTGACGTACCAGCAGCGGGTCCCCCATCACGAAGAGGCGACGTTTGGGCCGCCAGATTCGCAGCCGCAGTGCGCGACTGTTGGCCTCTTCGCGAAACAGGGTGATCACCGAGTCGAGAAGCGTGCCGATGTCCACGCGTGTAGGGGCGGTCATCACATTGCCAGATTCAATTTTGCTGAGATCGAGCAGGGAATTGAACATCAGGTGCACCGAACGAACGCTCTGTTGCAGGTCAAGCAGCTGTGGCGTCAGGCTGTCGTCCTGGTTTCTGTGGATAATGGCTTCGATCAAAAAGCCCATGGCATGCACTGGCTGGCGCAGATCGTGGCTGGCGGTCGTCAGGAACTGATTTTTATCGAGCAACGCCTGTTCCGCTTCTTCTTTGGCCTGCCGGAACTGCTCCGCCAGGCGTGAGCTTTGCTCTTCCAGCAGTGCTTGCTGGATAAAGAACGCGTGGGACGTTAACGCATGGCGGTAGATTGCGAAGCCGTACAGCAGATTCAGCATCAGCACGATGAACATCAGGTCATACAGTCGCAGGATGATACCGAGAGTCAGAACCCCCCAGGAGGCAAAGAAAAACCGTGTGAAGGTGCTGATGACCGGCGTCAGATGTGTCGCATTGGCAGCGACAATAGCGGCAATGCTGATATTAAGGAGCAGGAAAAAGTCAAAATTCTGCGTCTGCGGGGTAATTAAATAGAGTGATGAAATCCCCAGCCCGTGAAAAAAGGCCACCTTATTAATGCGCGGAAGCCAGCGGCGCAGGACGGCCTCATCATCATTTTCTTTAACCTCTTGCTGATAGCGCCGATGCACTATTCGGATCGCCACAGCACAGAGCAAGTAAATTATTATCCAGGTAATGGTTGGACCCAGATCGTCCCCCAGCAAATGGATCCAGATAGCGAAAGGAATGCCGACAAAAGGCACAGCGCTAAAGCTGAATACCAGCCGCAGAAATGTATTATTCAGCAGGCGAATTTGCGCGGGGGGAGAGATGCCATCGTTCTGTGAACCCTGGAAAAACCTCATTCCGACGGCTCCCGTTTGCCATGCAGTAGCGTGATGGCTTCCACCCGACTGTTAACGCCTATCTTTTTCAGAATATTGCTGATGTGTTCTTTTACCGTGGGCTCAGAAATAGAAAGCTGGGCGGCAATTCTTTTATTTGGCAGGCCGCGCATAATCATATTCAAAACATCAATTTGCCGCGGCGTTAAGTTAAATTTACTTAACTGCTCATTATTCGTCTTAACGGCACATTCGTTTGCACAAGGAAACCATGTCAGATTATCCGCCAGGGCAAAAACGGCCCGTGAGAATAATTCAGGAGGTTCGCTTTTCAATACGAAACCGTGTCCTCCTGCCGTATGCACTTTCTGCCAGATATCGTTATTTTCATCCCCACTGACGACCAGGAGGCGCACCTGAGGGTAACGTTGTTTCACTTCTTTGAGTAATTTCAACGCCGTACCGGAAGATAGCCAAAAATCGATTACCAGTAAACGTGGCGGGCCATTTTCCCTAATATGACGGTAGCAATCTTCTTCATTCGTCACGACATACGCCTGTTTGAACCGGCAATGTGTAATCAGAAAATTGGCGATGCCGCTTGCTACCAATGGATGATCATCAACGACCAACGCATAATTCTGCCCCAAAGGAATCTCCTTTCACCTTCGCGTATCTGAGAGTACAGATGAATTATTATCGACCCACCCTACTTTAGGAGGGTTTTTTCAATTAGGAAAGAGAAATATATTACCCGCTGATTTGGGTAATAGAAAACATAAATACAATCAGTGATTTTAACTGGTTGGATATAAAGGATAATTTATGAAAAGACCACTAATCGCTTTAACCGTTACGTTGATGCTAGCCGGTTGTTCCACCCTGAAAACCGATCAGGCTATTCCACTGCTGCAGGCGGAAACCGCTAAAATGCTGGGGCTGGGCTCATCGGACGAAATAACGGTGACCAACGTGAATGGTGCCCAACCGGATGCGTTGGGCGGGCAAAAACTTTCTTATCGCGCCACGACAGAAAAAGGGCGAATTTTCGATTGCTCATCAATGATGATGCCTGGAATTTTAGGATCTGCGCCGACGCTAAGCGCGCCGACCTGTACGCCGGTTGTCACGCATAAATAATTTTCTCAATACTAAAAGGCGTACAAATAATAACGCCTTTTAAATTTCCCGACACATTTGAGTTTCATATAAAAACGATTTTCCAGACATCATGCTAATGAGTACGGAGATAGCCCGTGAATAACTCTACATCGCATTCTTTAGCGGTCAAGACACCGCTTTCCAGACTTTACCTCGCTCTATTTTCCGCACCGCTGTTGATGCTCTCCCCTGCCGATTTCGCTCGCGCAGCGGATGCCATTTTTGACGGCGACGCGCGTGTTACCGAATCTTTAGGTTACACCGGCGATGTTTACGTCGGCCGTAACCAACGCGGAAACCTGCTGATCGATAATGGCAAAATCACTGCCTATAACATCAATATCGGTCGACTGTTCAACGGCCAAATTTATGAAAGCGTGGTCACGGTCCGCGGACCAAACGCTGAGCTGAACGCGGTTAACGATCAGTACATTTTGCGTGGTGGCCTGAATCTTGGCCTGGGCACCCTGCGAGTCGAAGACGGTGCGCTGGCCAGCGCGAAGGAGATCGTGGTCGGTACCACCCGTGGCTACGACAGCCACCTTATCGCTACGGGCGCCGGTTCACGCGTCGTCAGTAATTTTCTCAGCGTTGGCACTGACCTGGGAGCCCGTTCCACGCTGGCGATTGAAAACGGTGCGACGCTCAACACCACCTACGATGCCCGTATAGGCAATGGTTCCGGCCCAGATGAAACCGACAAGCTGAGCCCAAAAGCCACCGTCACGGGATCCGGTTCGCAATGGAATGTTGGCCGTACGCTCACGCTTTATGGCGATCTGGACGTGCTCAACGGCGGAGCGGTTAGCGTGGGCAACATTCAGGTGGCGGGCGTCTCTGGCGCACGTAAAACCGCCGAGCTGGTTATCGCGGGCGAGGGCTCGCGTTTTACCAGTGCCAGCAGCGTTAGCGTTGGCGATTACGGCAATGGCGTACTGTCGGTCATGGACGGCGGTGCATTTTCCGCAGGCGGTAATGAGCTGGTAGTGGGGATGACGGGTTCCGGCTCGAACCGGGGCGCGCTGATAATCGGCAGCCGCGGCAATATGGACTCCGGCACCGGTTTAACGGAGCCGACCCTCGGCGCGGCGGGCGGCGCGGGCACTCTTGATGCGAAGACGGCAATCAGCCTTCGGGGTGGGTTATTCGGCAGCTATGTCTACTTCAACCATACCGACGGAAATTACGTTTTCAGCAACAAGATGAGCGGCGAAGGTGAAGTGATCAATACCTCCGGCCAGACCACGCTGAACGGCGATCTTTCAGGGCTCAAGGCGAACGTGACCGCGCGCGGTGGAAAAGTCATTATTGCCAGCAATATCAACACCCAACCCGAAGACGATATTTTTGATGTGCAGACGCTTAGCGCCGAGAACGGCGGCACGCTCATCCTCAACGCGACGGCGGGATCGGAGGTCAGTAACGGACAAGGTTACAGCAGCGCCGCATCGATCAAAGCCGGCGGCACGCTGGGCGGTGACGGCACGCTGGGCCAGACAGAGATCCTCTCCGGCGGCCATATCTCGCCCGGTGATGGCACTATCGGCACGCTGACGCTGAAGCGCTACCTGAACTTTGTGGGTGAATCGTTCTATGACGTTGATATCGCCGGTGACGGCCGCAGCGATCAGTTACTGGTGTCTGGCAAAACGACCATCAGCGATCAGGCTAAAGTACAGGTTACCGCACTGGATCCGCAGACCAGCTACAAAACGGGCCAAAGCTATCGCATTCTAACCTCCGAGGGGGGAATTGACGGCCAGTTCGCCGGGGCCATCTCCAAATCCGCCTTCCTGGACGTGGCACTGAAACAGAGCACCGACGCTGTCGATCTCACCATCGCGCAGAAAGAGACCGGCGGAGAGAATCCTGGGGGTGAAAACCCGGGTGGTGAGAATCCGGGCGGTGAGAACCCAGGGGGTGAAAATCCGGGTGGTGAAAACCCTGGCGGTGAGAATCCAGGCGGCGAGAATCCAGGAAGCGGTAAACCGGGTATTTTCCAGACGGTAGCCAACACCAGCAACCAGTGGAATACCGCCGGCGCGCTTTCCACGCTGACACAAAACGGCCCTTCCCTGGCGCTCTATAACTCTCTGCTGGTACTCAGCGCACCGCAAGCGCGCGAGGCGTTCAACCAGCTGTCAGGTGAAGTTTACCCGTCGGTACAGTCTAACCTGATCGCCGGCAGCACTCAGCTGTTCAACGTACTGAACCAGCGCATGCAGCGCGCGTTCGATAATGACAGTCTGCCGATACCGCCGTTAGCGATGTCGCTGGTACAACAGCCGGAGCAACAAAATAACGGCGTATGGGGCCAGACCTTCAGTTCCTGGAGCAGAACGCGCGACAACGGTAACGCAGGCAAGCTGGACGGCAACACCACCGGCTTCCTGCTGGGCGCGGATCGCAAGTTGGCTGACCATAACGTACGTGTCGGGGGGTACTTTGGTTATAGCCGTGGTGATTACGACGTTGATAGCCGCCATTCATCCACGGATACCGATAACTATCACCTTGGCCTGTATGCCGCAGGGCAACAGAATGCGTTCTCACTGCGCGGCGCGCTGGGTTACACCTGGCACAAGATTGAAGGCGAGCGCAACGTTGATTTCAGTGGTTTCTCGGACCGCCTGAAGTCAGATTACGACGCCAACTCGCTGCTGGCGTTTACCGAGGCGGGCTACCGTTTTGGCCAGCCGGCGATGAATGTTGAACCGTTTATCAACCTGTCCTGGATTCGACTGCATACCGACAGTTTCAGGGAAGATGGCGGTGCCGCCGCGCTGAGCGTGCGTAATGAAACGATGAACACCTTCTACTCCACGCTCGGGATGCGCGGTGTCACCGAGCTGCCGAAAAACGTTAACCTGTATGGTTCGTTGGGCTGGCAGCACGCCTACGGGGATAAAAACACCTCATCGCGGATGGCATTTGCCGGCAGTGACGCGTTCATCACCCAGGGCCAGGCCGTTGATGAGGACGTGATGGTGGGCGATATCGGCGTCAGCGTACAGCTGTCGCGCGCTGCGACGCTGGATGTCGGTTATCAGGGGCAACTCGGTCAAGACACCCGCATCAATTCGGTCAACGCTAACCTGCGCTGGTCGTTCTGATTACCCTTTTCAGCATTTATACAGACCCGCGTACTGCGGGTCTTTTTTTGTCCGTATTCTGTCCATCGCAAACTGATATCTGGTGAGGCTGACCTGTGCCCATTGGTTAACACACCAGGGTATTCGTCGTGTGCGTTTCGCCACGACAGCACACAATCGGATCTGTCGAATTACGTCAAAACACATATATGCTTAAATCAGAGAACATCAATTAATGAAAGACATATTCCCGTCAACACATATCAGGAGGTCTGTTTGCGAATTGAAACAACTCGATTGTGCCTTCGCCCGGTAATGGCATCAGACGTAGCGGATCTCTACAGAATTTATGGTGATCCGGCGACGAACACGTTTAACCCCGCAGGCCCCTACCCGGATATTGATCATGCAAAAACGGTTCTCAATCGCTGGCTCGCCCACTGGCAAACTCACAGCTTTGGTAGCTTCGCCATATCGCTTCTTGGCTCTCCTGAAAAAATCATCGGATTTGGTGGTCTGAGCATCCGTAGCTATGGCGATTGTGTGATTAACAATCTTGGGTATCGGTTATCGACAGATGCCTGGGGAAAAGGCCTGGCGACAGAATTTGCTACACGCGCGGTAAGGTATGGTTTTGATGATATGCAACTCACCGAGATCTCAGCCGTTGTTAGAGCTAACCATCTGGCATCACAGAACGTTCTTGAAAAAACGGGACTGAGATATGTCAGAGATATACATGATATTAAAGACGCACCGCCGAGCCTTTTGTATTCACTCACCTTAACGGAGTGGATGAACAAAATCAGGTAAACATCACCTTCCGTCGTTAAGGTGAAAAATACGCATACAGGTAAATGCCAGTGGGTTATGTTTTCACGTGAGCGTATATTAAAACGACAAACTCGTTGAGTATAAATTCATTTTAAGGCACGGAAGTTGAGGTCCTGGTGAGAAGACGTTATGTGATTGCAGATGTGTTTACTGATAAACCGTTTTGCGGTAACCCGGTAGCTGTCGTTCTGGATGCCGAGGGATTGACCACTGAGCAAATGCAGCTGCTCGCGTTAGAATTTGGCTACAGTGAAACAACGTTTGTTTTACCTCCTGAAGAACCATCACATACGGCTTGGGTACGGATTTTTACCCCGACGCGTGAAATCCCTTTCGCTGGTCATCCCAATATTGGGACTGCTTTTGTCCTGGCGTATCAGGCTGAACTGAATGGCGAATCGCTACCTGAAACGCTGATATTCGAAGAAGCCGCCGGGCGGGTACCTGTCAGGATTATCAGAGAAAATGCAAAGGTCACGGGTGCAGAGCTTCTTGTTCCGCAAGCTTTATCCTGCCATTCAGAAGTCAGTCCAGAAAACGTGGCGGCCTGCCTCTCTCTTGAAGCCAGTGATATACGCACTGAAACGCATATGCCTGTCGTCGCCTCTGTTGGCCTGCCTTTTTTGATTGTCGAACTCGCGACCCGAAATGCGCTTCGCTGTTGCGTACCCAATTTGCAGGGGTTCCGGGCTATTTTGCCCCTCGACGGTGCGGTGTCCATTTACGCCTATACGCTGGAAACGGATCCTGAAGACCCATGTGATTTGCAGGCCCGGATGTTTACGCCACGCATGACCGAAGATCCGGCAACAGGCAGCGCGACTGGCGCAGTGACAGCCCTGCTGGCCCAGCTTCGCAATAAAAAAGAGCTCTCTCTTCGCGTAAGCCAGGGCGTTGATATGGGGCGCGCCAGCATATTATTTTCAGGCTATGACGGCACTGCAGAAATCCCGTCAGTTCGGGTAGGAGGAAAAAGCGTTATTGTCATGGAAGGTTCATTTACATTGTCCTGACGGCCGCGGTGAATGAGGTGCGGACGTCGCAATTTTTATCACACCCGGTGAAGATTGACTCAGAGCATAGTGTATAAATCAATGGAGAGTTGGTCATAAATATTGAGAGTACGAGCCAGTACCTCTTCAGGCCTGGCTCCCATAGTCATGAATTTTTTTCAGTCAATCGGCAGAATAATTTTTAACTAAGAATCATCGTTTCTATTACTTTATATCCGTCCAATTAAATTTCTTACCCGTTGTATCCTTAATTACAATCGGTTTTTGATAGTCCTGTAGCCACTTTTGCAAGCTAACGATATCATTTTCAACCCGATGTATTCCGAGCCATAATTCGGATAGGGTATTCGCATCATCGGTAGACCATGGTGTATCGTAGTCTCCGATCAACTTATTCTTTCTTTTAACTTTAGGGCTATACCAAATGAAAGTTGGGACAGATAACGCTTCCCGGGGGGGATTAGCCCCCGCATGATAATATACCACTGAACGTGAAGGATCGCGTATTAAGGCATGGTCAGAAAAGTAAAATACAGAAGAGCGTGTATTTGAAAGTTGGTTAAAAACTTTCCCCATAACATAATCCGTGAAGCGCACAGAGTTATCATAGCAATCATCATCTTTATTTCCATCTTTAAAGACGGAAGCATCTTTTGGGAAGCGCGCGCAGGCAGGTTCGTGGCTACCATATAGATGTAGCACAATTAATTTCTTACCAGATGTTTTCAGCGTTGATTCAAGTTCTGGGAGCAAAGAGTCATCGAACCCCTGATCAATCCACTGATGGTGTTTGGTTTTCATAGCGATACCTGTAATCACATTATTATATGCGCCCCCTTTTCCCTGGTGGCTAAACCAGTACGTATCGTACCCGGCTTTGTTCGCTATACTAATAATATTGTCACTGTACTTAGCGGGATCTGCTTCCTGTACTGAATCAGCAGTGAGCGCAAGTGGCACAGCCATAATGGTCACTGGCGCTGGGCTAATGGCATGCTGGAACAACAGAAGATTTTTCCTTTCTGCTTCCAGTTCAGGAGTCGTGCTTCGCTCATATCCATATATGCTCATATTTGCACTGCGCTCAGACTCCCCAATAATAATTACATAATTATCAATTCCGGTATCTGATAGTGATATTGAATAGTCAGGTGTATTATTATTAATACTGGAGGCAATACTCATATCAGAGATGGCTTGCATAAAGACTGTAGCCGTGCTCAGTGGAGTTGAATTTACAACACGTTGAGCAAGGCTATCAACATTGCTTTTTCGTAATTGATGCAGTATACCCTGTACAGTATAGCCAGTTAACAAAAGCACGAATAATATTGCAGGGTATCGCCTATACTTTAACGGCAGGGTACTTGTGCTACAGTTAATAGTTAAAATAAATAAACACAGCAATCCCATAAAAATTGCACAACTTCTCCAATAAACGCCTAACATTGAAAATGCTTCGCTACCTGTAGTATTTATTACACTTAATGCAAAACCATAGTCAAATTTAGCATTGAAGTGACTCCAGGCATACATCTGAAGAGATAAATCAGCAGCGATTAATGTTAAGGCTATAAAGCCAATAAGGTTTTTTAATATTTTTCTATTGATGCAAAGAAGTGTTAATAACAGAAAAGCAAAAACCAAGGTGCGATTAATGACCAAATTATAACGCGCACCAATAAAATTAACAATAACAACAATGGATACTGAAATTATAAAAAACGCCCCACTTAAAACAAATCTAAAATTATCATAACAAATTTTTTTAAGAGTTAATAACATTTCATAGCACCTAAACCGGCTCGGTTTTTATCCGTTTTATTTAAATATAGAAAATAGTGTGGATCTTGTTTATTATATAATCAGCTGAGCTTGATTAATTAATGCAAATATGCTCCATAAGCTCAAAGCGTTCACAGAATCAGGACGCCTTGTTTAGCTTTCTTGAGGACTTTTAGAATATGATACGCTGCGGGTGCCAGAGTCTATAGTATGCCGGCAATCTTCGGTACTACGAGGATTAGTAGATTTCGATTTTCATACTTCGCTCTTTATCATGCTCCCTACTCCACTCAATGCGTTGTACGTCCGCATAACAGCCTATGAGCAGGGATGCGGCCATGAGGCCATATGCCAATATTCCTCCTTTTCATAATATTGCCCATTATGGGATTGGTTGTGTTCATAATTTAACCCAGACAATATATTCAATAATAGTACCTTGCATTGAATTTAGAATAAGTCGAGAAAAATAATGTCCGCTCCCGGCACAAAGCGGACCAAAATAAGAGCCGTAAGGTCTGCTATCAGCAAGGAATGAACATCAACAATTTTCGACCATAAACAAAAATGTACCCGAGCCCCTAAACCTCGCGTTTTTCCGCCCATTTCAGCATTGCATCGAGAGCCGGACACAGCGCCTGCCCCCACTCAGTGAGCCGATATTCGACTTTCGGTGGAACCTGGGGATATACCCTACGTGACACAATGCCGTCGGCCTCCAGCTGTCGCAGCTGTTGTGCCAGCATCTTCTGCGAAATTTCGGGGATCAGTTTTTCAAAATCAGAATAGCGTTGCACCTTTCCGTCAAAAAGATGAAACAGAATAATGAGTTTCCAGCGACCTTCCAGCATTCGCAGAACTTGTTCCACGCCGCTTGCGGCGGTTTCAGGGCTATATAACTTACTCATAATTCAGTTGCTCACTTTTTTGTGCGTACTTGTCAATTTTATAGTCTATGTTAAAAATTCCCGTACTGTAAATAACGGGAGTAAGGGCCATGTCATTATCTCTACCGCAAGCTATTTCAACCTATTTTGCGATCGGCAATGGTGCCGATATTGCCAGCGTTAAGCGCTGTTTTACCCTCGATGCCGTCGTGTTCGACGAAGGTAAAACCCATCGGGGGCACGCGGCAATCGAAGCGTGGCAACGCGCGGCGCGGGCTGCCTTCGACTATAGCGTTCACCCCATTGAAGTTCTCACTGAAGGCGAGCGGGTAATAGTCACCACGAACGTTGTCGGTAATTTTCCCGGCAGCCCCGTGATGCTTACACATACTTTCGGCCTCGCTGGCGACAAGATTGCGACTCTGGAGATAATCTGATGCTGATGGATCTTGATTTACAGGGCAGACGTGTTCTGGTTACCGCAGGTACCAAAAGGATCGGCAAAGCAGTTGTCCACCTTTTAATACAGCAAGGGGCAACGGTGCTAACCACCGCGCGTCACGAGCCCGCAGAATCTACCGCAGACGCTTTCGTGGCGGCGGATCTGACCACCATCCAGGGATGTAATTTAGTCGTGGACGCCGTTCAGAAACACCTGGGCGGCGTCGATATCATTATCCACGTAGCAGGCGGTTCTACCGCTCCCGGCGGTGGGTTTGCAGCCCTTGGGGAAGAAGAATGGCAACAGGAGCTCAATCTTAATCTGTTGCCTGCGGTACGCTTAGATCGCGCGTTGTTGCCAGGGATGTTGGCGCAACAGGATGGGGTGATCATCCACGTCACCTCTATTCAGCGTGAACTGCCGTTACCGGAATCGACCACCGGATATGCGGCGGCCAAAGCGGCACTGTCGGCGTACAGCAAAAGCCTGTCGAAAGAGGTGTCCCCTAAGGGAATTCGGGTGGTGCGTGTGGCGCCTGGCTGGGTAGAAACCGAAGCATCGGTAGCGATGGCGGAACGACTTGCTCAGCAGGCAGGAACGGACTACGAGGGCGGTAAGCAGATCATCATGAATGCACTCGGTGGAATTCCGCTGGGCCGTCCCTCAAAGCCCATCGAAGTGGCGAACCTCATCGTCTTCCTCGCGTCATCCTGTGCTGCCACTATTACCGGTACGGAATATGTGATCGATGGCGGTACTGTCCCGACGGTATAATTTTATATCTTAAACAGTGCATTATTTTGAGCCTTTACGTTTCCTCACGACAAACGAGTGGCCAGGCGTAACGTCCGCTTAGGGCATAAAGCGGCCTGATATAAGAGCCGCAAGGTCTGACTTGAGGCATAGATGAAGGCAAAAAGTCGCGTGGCGTTGAGTCCATAATGAAACGAAAGCAGCAGTGAATGCCGCCGGGAATGGGTTTCAGCGTCAGCTCATGCTACGGAGCAGAACGCTACGCGCAACTTCAGGCCCGCGTAGAACAAAGGGCAGACGACCTCTTTGCAGACACTCAACATGCTGTGTCCAGCAATAAGCGATTACCTACCCTACTGAGACGCTTCAGCCAGTAATGCAGCCTGTACAGCAGGTCGGGCATTTATTTTTTCCATGTACGCCGGTAGCGCTGGCCAGCGTTCCAGTTGGATTGAGAAGAATTTACACCAACCCAGCACCGTAAAAAGATAGGCATCCGCTACGCTGAAGGATGAGCCAGTCAGAAAAGTGTTTTCGTTGAGCCTCGCCTGGAGTAAATCGAACTGTCGGAAGAGCTTATTCTGAAAAATCGCTTTGATGTCCTCGGGCAGTGCGGGGTTGAACAGCGGTGCCGAGCCAGCGTGTATTTCACTAGTGATAAAGTTTAGCCATTCCTGCAGACGCACCCGAGCCCAACTGTCTGCGCGCGGTGCCAGGCCATATTCTGGTTTAAGATCGGCGAGGTACTGCACAATGGCTGGCCCCTCAGTGAGTATCTGCCCATTATCCAATTCAAGTGCAGCGACATAACCTTTAGGGTTAATGGTGCGGAAGTCGCGACCATCAGCAGTGAGCTTGCTTTTGTTGTTAACCTTCACCAGTTCAAATTCAATTTCCAGTTCGCGCAGCACAATGTGCGGTGATAACGAACAGGCATCCGGGGCGTAATAGAGTTTCATGTTGTCTCCGTTAAATGTGTAAAGCCATCGAGAAATTCGAAGCAATTCTGAACTCACTGTATTTGACGCGTATTTCGCTGTAAAATTAATGATATAGAATCTAACTATTAGCTGAGCTACTGATAATCATGATGAATCTTTTACACTGGCGCCTGCTGGTGGCCGTCGCCGATGCCGGCAACATCTCGCGCGCCGCAGAAGAGATAGGAATGACTCAGTCAGGTGCCAGCCAGGCCATCGCCCAGCTCGAAGCTTCGCTTGGATTTCCGGTATTTACGCGTGAGCGACGGTATATCGGTATTACCGCGCTGGGTGAGCAGGTTATTGAAAATGCACGAAACATGCTTTTGCAGCTGAATGCCATTCGCATACTGGCTGATAAGAGCCGAGACTTACACCGAGGGCGCATTCGCCTGGCCAGTTTTCCCTCAGTGACATCCACATTGTTGCCAGGGCTTCTGCGCGACGTTAAGCGCCTGCACCCGGGTATTGAAATCGTTGTCCTGGAAGGCTCGGACGAGGAAGTCGAGGAGTGGCTTGCCGCTGATACCGTAGAACTTGGGGTGGTCATGAATCCCGGCCCCGGGCGTGCAGAGGTTATATTAGGACAGGATGCATGGGTCGCGGTAATACCAGCTAAACATCAGCTGGCACATCATGCCAGGGCTTATGGCATAACGCTAAAGGCGCTGGCAGACCAGCCCTTTATTCTGGCGACAGGCGGATGTGTCGTTAATGGAAAAAGCCTGATGGAAATGGCTGGTTTGCAACTTTCTGATATACGCGTGACAGTACGCGACTGGATTAGCGCCTGTAAGCTGGTCGGGGAAGAGATGGGCGTCGCCCTTGTACCTGAATCAGCCCTGCCGGAGACGCTGCGCAACCTGTGCGTGGCGCCTTTGACGCCTGCTATACACCGGGAATTTGGGCTGGTTTGTTCGTCATCTGGAGCGTCTTCTGATGCAACGCAGACGCTACTTAATGCGCTACGTAAGCGAAGATGAGCCAGCTGGTGTTATTCAATTCAGCGCCTTGTTAAATGTCCGCTTGTGGCACGAAGCGGACGAACTGACTGAGCAAAAGGTCCGCTATGAGCAATCAGCAGACGTTCATAATTAAGTCGCCATAGATCTTGCTCACAATGTCGTGTATCAATCAACTGGGAACAGGTCAAACTATATCAAAACTGTTAGTGATACAGTGGTATGCGAATATTTCAGAGACTAATCAGTATGAAGATTGTTTTTATCCCTGCGTTGATCATAGTCCTGATTGATAAAGAACAGGGCATGGGACGTGAATTGACCCGCGATGAGGTTGAGTCCATCCGCGATGACGCTACAGCCATCCGCCTGCCGGCCGAAGCAGCCGAGGATATAATCAGAGAGCGTGGCTACCGCGATATTGATCCAGAGAATGTCTGGCGCGAGTGGCAGGCGTATAAAGCTGACAGAATGTCGATGGGAACACGCTGCTTTAGTGGCACATGAAAATTGTGCACTTACACGGATGCGTTTACTCCGCGCCTGACGTGGAGCTGAGGAGCAACTTTGAGCGAACAGTGGAAGTTCGGCATGCATATTGACATCGAGAGTCTTGAGCAATGGGGAGCAAGTCAAAGGTTCGAAAGATAGCCACCTGGAAATGCTCTCCTTTGTACGTCATTGAGCAAGATCGGTCAGGCAAACTGAATCGCCTTCGAGCATATTAAGCAGCACGGAGGAAGTCATGTGTGATAATAAAACTGATAGTTACGCCAGACGCTTTAAACAGGTCTTTGATTATATTGACCACCATCTCGATGACGCTTTATTACTGGAAAAACTGAGTGAAGTGGCTCACTTCTCGCCATTTCATTTCCATCGTCAGTTTTGTAGTTATTGTGGGATGCCACCTGGCCGTTACATCCAGATGATGCGCTTAAAACGCGCATCTTATCGACTGGCTTTTAATCCGTTAGAGAAAATCACTGATATCGCGTACGACGCCGGTTTCCAGCATTCTGAATCATTTAGCCGTGCTTTCAGACAAATGTTCGGTCTATCACCGACGCAATTCCGCCAGCAGCCCCCCTGGGTGGATTGGCATAAGCGCATATCCGAACCTTACAAAGCCAGGAGACAAACCATGCAAAGCCAGGTCAGGATCATTACTTTCCCCGCGACGTCAGTCGCAATGCTGACACATTATGGACAACCGGAGCGAATAAACGAAACGGCGGCTCGCTTTATTGAATGGCGAAAAACCACGGGTTTTTCACCGGTTGCCAGTAGCCAGACATACGGTATTGCACCACACGATCCAACCTTAACGCCGCCGGATGAATTTGAGTTCCATATTTGCGGAACCGTCACGTCACCCATTATTGAAGACAATCGCTTCGGGGTGATAAATAGTGACATTCCGGCTGGTCGCTGTGCGGTGTTACGTCATCAGGGATCGCATGATGCGTTAACCGAGTTGGCTAAGTCTCTGTATCGTGACTGGTTGCCAGAGAGCGGAGAGGAACTTCGCGACTTCCCGCTTTTCTTTCATTACCACAACTTTGTGCATGAGGTAGCAGAACATGAATTACTCACGGATATCTTTTTGCCGTTAAAATGAGCTGATTCAGGGTTATTGTTTATCGTTGACCTGCTCCCCATCGATTAAAACAGTGATATTTGCAACGTCCGCTTCTGGCACAAAGCGACCAAACTAATTGATCAGAAGGTCCACTACGAGCGAGGAGCGGACCTTAGTGCTGTCCGCCGATTGGTCATGTTTCGGCGAGCCGAGTGGTAATTCAGCTGGCTGCATAGTCATGCATCCGGATATATTTTACCGGGCGCGTTTCCAGTCGTTTTCCGGGTCAATACATAGCAGTTTTATCTTTTCTCATCGTAAGCGTCGCCAGTAACTCAAAGGCGCTACCGGTAACGACGTTAGGGTAAATCTCCTGCTTTTAACAAGCCGATTGCATGGTCAAGTTGCTTATAGAGTTTGTGTCTCAAATCATCTAACTCGTCATTTTCTCGAATTAGAGGTATTCCATTTTTATGGAGAACAATATCGTTAAATGACCCCATCCCGCCGTAGAGTTTTTTCAATGAGTAAATGGATGACTCACAATCAACATCGAGTTCGATGGCCAGTTTTTCAAATGTTTTTGCCCATGAACCCTCCTCATTTGAGGATAGTATTTTAATGATGTCAGTTACTGTTTTCTTTATTTCATTTTTCATTTCAAACCACTACTTCCAAGTATCTTAACGTCAGGTATTTTCCACGGTGCAGGTACTACAACTTGCTCAGAGCCACCGGAAAAAAGGTCTGTTTGATAGTGTAGTGGCTCATTAAATTTTGTCCTTCGAACAGAGGAGACCGCGTCCGCTCCTGGCACAAAGCGGCCAAACTAACGGAGCAGAAGGTCCGCTGTGAGCGATGAGAGGACGTTGAGTTTCTAGTAAAACTGACATGAAAACGTCCAAAGTCCCTCTGGGGATTTGTGAAAGTAGCCGATACCATTGTCCGCCCACATCCAGTTTACTTTTTCTTCTGACCCCACTTGAAAGACAAAATCTTGAATCCCCACACCATGTTGTATCTCCATTGGATATCCTCCAACCTTGGTTCCCCTGTACCGGTTAAAACCATCATAGAATCTATCACTTGCATCCTCATCATCGTTTACGTCAGACAAGTCAATAATATCCCAAGCATCCTCCCATCCTGGAGCATCATCATTGACACTCACCCACCGAACCGGAAATGCTCGATATGGAGTGTTAATTGCAGGCAATAACTCAAGCCCATCAAGGGTGGCGTATTCTCGTATTAGCCACCCCTCGCCATGAGGTTTATCAAATGGATGGCTTTCCATATTATGATAAAGCACTAAGAGCGCGATCCCCTTCAGTTGTTCAGGAATCACGGGAAGCTCATCTACGCGAATCTGGAGAAGCGGAAACATCGGCTGCCCCTTCCAAACTGGCAACCCTTCACCTGGAAGAGCGACTCCTTTTAAAAACCAGGATGTAATTGGGTCTGCTGTAGGGCGGAAACCACCGACTTGTGCCACAGATGCAGTACGTAATTTGGATCTGAGTTCTTCTAAAACTAACGCACTCTTGGATTTCATAATTGCATCCTTGCGTATGCCCATACTCTTGGATTCTGAAATGGAGGAGTTTTTATTATATATCGTAATTATTACCCAACAGACCTAAATATTTCTGTGCTTCCTCTTCAGAATAGTAACGGAGGTCCGCTTCTTGCACAAAGCGGACCGACATAAAAGCCGTACGATCAGCTACGAGCAAAAAACGGAAGTGACCTAACTTTATCGTGGTCATGAGATTCAGTCTGAAGCAAGGTGAAGAATGTCCGATAAACCGATGTGCGAGAAAGCGTTCTACGTTAATCACACCATGAGGTGCTTTCTGATGATATGGTTATACCCTCACCATCCTTAAAGAGAGAACACTAATGATTGTAAGGACCTGGCATGGATGTGTTCCGCTTGAACATGCGGAAGGTTTTGCAAAACACCTTGAAAAAACAGGGGTAGAGCATTCCAGGAGCATATCGGGGAACAAAGGCGCGTTCGTTCGCAGAGAAACGCAGGGAAGTTGGGAGCATTTCTTTCTGGCAACTTACTGGCAGGATCTGCAGTCAGTGAAGGCATTTGCTGGAGAAAACTATCATGTGGCAGTCACTTACCCGGATGATGAAGAATTCAAGCTACTTTCTGACCCTTACGTTTTCCAGCATGTTGTTGAGGCAATTTCACCACTTTAATGTCAACTTCCGGGTATCCTGTCGGTATCCCTGAATTGTCATAATCCCTGATTTGCCATAACCCCCATATTGACTCAACGCATCCACTTAAGGCACAGAGCAGCCTGTTTCATCTGGTATCAACATGCTGCTCCGTGCGAAGACTGTTCTGTTTAACATCACCCAATTTAGACCCTATCACTCAGGTCTTCGCGGGTTGGACCTTGAAAGTAGAGGCAACTTATATGGCAACTACGCGGTTGAGCCAACACAAAACGAATCGCTTCCCAGACCGATCGCCCGTTCAAGAGCCGCTCTCCCATTCTGCATTGACTATCGACACTCGAATCTAACCCTGTAAGTTCGAAATCAGGAGGGTACAGTCCGGTAACCCGTATATTTTCTTCGGACAATTGCTGAGCGAGTTTTGTTGTAAATCCGCTGAGCCCATGTTTGCTGGCGAAAAAAGCGGGGTGCGCAATTGAATCCGTGAAATTCGGGATCCCGCAGGAAGAGATAATTGAGACGATATCAGCACTGTCTGAACGTCTTAATCCAGGCAGCAGAGCCTGCGTCAGAAGAATCGACGCTGTCAGGCCGGAACTGACGGTATTAATAATGTCGGTATCTGGCTGGTCGTCTAACGTTCCTGACAACCATTGGGCAGCATTGAGAATTAAAATATCTATGGGCTTGTCTGAAGTTAATAGCTGTGAAGAAAACGCAGAAACGGATTCAGGCCGGGTTAAATCACAGATATACCCTTTTGCCATACCGCCTTCAGCAGTGATAAGACTGCAGGTTTGTTGAATATCATCAGCCCGCCGCGCGCAAAAATCTACCTCAACGCCTTCCCGCGCCAGCCATACGCACAGCGCCTGACCAAATCCCCTGCCCCCACCCGTAATAACCGCTCTTTTGCCTCTCAGCATCTCCATACGTCCTTTCATTAATGGATATGTTTATGGAGATATAGCATGAGGAGAGGGAGTGACATCTTTCCGTGAGTGCTATTTTAGATGCGGACATGGCGTCTGCGATGCGCGATAAACGCCCCCTGCAATGAATACCCCCTGAGTTCAGGCCATCATGACCACAATACTTAGCGTTCAAGCGCAGTAAGGATTGCGGCTTCCATTTTCTCGGGGGTGGTGATCGGCGCAAAACGCTTGAGCGGTTTACCGTCGCGTCCGATCAGGAACTTGGTGAAGTTCCACTTGATTCGTCCCCCCAGCACGCCGGGCAATTCGTTTTTCAGATAGCGAAACACCGGATGCGCTGCGCCTCCGTTGACCTCGATTTTCTCAAATATCGGGAAGCTCACACCGTAATGAACGTGACAGGTCCTGGCGATGTCGTCGGCATCGCCGGGCTCCTGTTTACCGAACTGGTTGCAGGGGAACCCAAGCACCACCAGCCCCTGGGCGGCGTATTTCTTATAAAGCGCCTCAAGGCCGCCGTATTGTGGCGTGAAGCCACATTGGCTGGCGGTATTCACGACCAGCACCACCTTGCCAGCGAAGTCGAGCATAGCGACAGGCTCTCCATCCAGGCGGGTGGCTGTCAGTTGATAAAACGTGGTCATAGCGGGATCCTCAACGCAGAACCTGTTCGACGCCAACATTACCACGTCGCGCACAGCGGCGGGGAATGAAACGTGGGAAGTCGGTTCTGTTTCTGGTTGCGCGGCAGGTCTGGAAACTTACCCTAAATAATAGCGAAGTATAAAGGCAAACATCACGCCGGAGATCACCGTCACCGGCATTGAAAAGCGCATTGCAACAATCAACGTTAACCCTAACGCGATCAGATCTGCGGGATTTCCGGAGGCAAAAAAAGGCGCAATGAAAGCCAGCATGACACAACCGGGAGAGGATTTAAGTACCGTCATCGCCCTGGGCGTAAGCACCCGGTTTCGTAATATAAGATAAGCGGTCACACGCGTTGCATACGTGGTGAGTGCCATTAATACGATGGCGATGAAGGTCTGATAATCAGGCATCCTCTCCCCCTAAAAATGCGGCAACGGCTAATCCTGCTAAAGGGCCAGCAATGACGTACCACAGGCCGGCAATAAAATGACATACCGCCACGGAGACGACCAGACTGACTATCCAGGGCACAGCTTTACGAATGCCATTCCACATGCCTCTGACTAGCACAAGAAAGACCGCCGGAAAGGCCATATCAAAACCATACTGGTGAACATCGCCCAGCACCGGGCCAATTAACGCGCCAAGTGCGGTACAGAAAACCCACATCGTATAGAAAGATAAAGAGACCGCCATATAATACGGCATGCTGAACAGCGGCACCGTTTTGTTATTTCTGGAATGCGCGTCATTATAACTGAGTGCCCAACTCTCATCCGTCATAAAAAAAAGCGCAGGTAAGACCTTTCGTTTTGGAAAACGAGAAAGTAAGGGAACCAGCGTCGCCCCCATTAAAATATGACGACTGTTTACCAGTAATGTTACGGCCATAATAAGTAAAAAAGGTGGCGGCGACGTCCAGATTTGTATGGCGGCAAATTCAGACCCGCCGGCAAAATTTAATCCTGTCATCAAGGGAACGTCGAGAGGCGTGAGCCCCTTATGGCTTGCCTGCGCACCCAACACCAGCGCAAACGGGATCACGCCCAGTAATACGGGTAACCCATCTTTCAGGCCACGAAGGATTTCTTTTTTCTTCGTTTCACTCTTATCCAGTAATGGTCTGGCAGAACTGACATCCACACGTTGTTCACTCATGCGTTTCGCTCATTTCGTCTATTTCAAATACTGGCGCCAGAATAAAAGATGTGACACTATCAGTAAATATAAATAGTGTCACATTACACTTATGGTAATCACATGCGCGAACGTTCTCCGTGGCAACCCCATCTTGCAGAAGGCAATTCATCCCCTACCGATCGGCTGGTGCAGGCGTTGTCAGACGATATTCTTTCAGGCCTGCTGAGGCTCGGCGCGCGCCTTCCGGCACATCGTGAACTGGCAGATACGCTCGGTATCGCGGTGGGTACTGTAACGAAAGCCTATGGGATCCTGGAGAGACGGGGTCTGGTTCGAAGCGTTAAGGGCAGCGGAATGTTTGTCGCGCTGGCCAATTCCAGAAGCCGAACCTTCATCGACCTGTCGCAAAACACCCCGCCGGCAGCACTGACCTCCCGGTCACTGAGTAAGACACTCACCACCCTCGCCCGGCGTCCTGACATGGATATGTTTAACACTTACGCCCCGGCAACGGGCCATGATGAACACCGGCGGCTTCTTGCGCAGTGGTTCAGTCGTCTGGGTGTCCCGGCAGATTACCAGCGTCTCATCTTAACGAACGGTGCTCAGCATGCGCTCTCTGTAGCGTTGTCTACGGTCTGTGAACCTTTTGGCCGACTGTACGTTGAGGCTCAAACCTATTCAGGGCTGATTCAGCTGTCGCATTTACTGAAGCTCACATTAGTGGGGATCCCGATGGATGACGAAGGCATGGATGTCTCTGTTCTGGAAAAGATCCTCGATGAAAATGCGGAAAAAGGCGGTGCTGTCTATGTCACGCCGCTCTTACAAAGTCCGTCCACACGCATTATGAGCCTGGCCCGCCGTCAGGAACTGGTTCGGGTTTGTCGGGAAAGGGGCATAAAGATTATTGAGGATGATGTTTATCGGCTGATGAGCACGACAGAATTGCCACAGATTGCCAAAATAGCCCCCGATATCACCTTATATGTGAATAGTTTATCTAAGATCCTTAATCCAGCATTGCGGATTGGCGGGCTGCTGGTACCGGAGGCGCTGTATTCACGAGCAGAATCCATGCTGAGGGCAACAGCGATGATGGTCTCTCCGCTAAGCAGCTCCATCATGGAGCAATGGCTGATTGATGGCACAGCAGAAACCGTCACCCTCGCAATTGAACACGAAACCCGGCGTCGTTACCAACTCGCTATCGACATTTTAGGGGAGCACGTTTATCGCTCGGGGCTGCCCAGCTTTCATCTCTGGTTACCGTTTTCTCGCGATGACGCGCACTCGTTCTACAATGCAGCGCTGGCGACAGGCATCAAAGTGACAGCACCGGCCTCAACTGAAGTGGGTCAACAGTCGGATCAGTACGGCGTCAGGTTGTGTATTGGCGGAACGGAGTTCAGCCAGTTAAAGCAAGCACTCTTGAAACTCAACGAGATTGCCGGGCAACTCAAACAGAAACCAGACCCGTTCCCGCTTTTTAATGTATGAATGACAGGATAGGTCTGACTCCTGTTTCTTCTGGCGAGGATAATGTCATTCCCTTTATGTGCTCAAAAAATCAGCGGCGATTCGATCAGCATTTTTTCATAATATTTTTATCAGTCACCATGATGAAATAGACGATGCTTATACAATCGGTAATGCGTATGGATGGGTCTTATGCTGCCATTCGACGCGAAGCGTAAACGCTTTTTTACGGGCCAGGTCAGGCGTTGTCTGCTTCAAAAAAATTGCCGTATTTGTTATATTGTTACTTATTGATTATTCACCTCTGCGGTGCCAAAAAGAACAAGATTCACCGCAACCCAGGACAATGAAATGTTAGATTACCGCTTCCCGACAGCTTTGCAGATGGTTCTCAGCGTAGCGATGGCGGAGCAATCGGGTGAACGTTCGACGAGTGCGATTCTGGCCTACGGACTGGAAGCGAATCCGAGCTTTATCCGCAAGTTGATGGTTCCGCTTACGCGTGACGGCATTATCGTCTCAACCCTTGGCCGTAACGGTTCTATTCATCTTGGTCGTCCGGCGGATAAGATCACCCTGCGTGATATCTATGTTTCTGTCATAGAAGATAAAAAGCTGTGGGCGTCGCGTCCTGACGTACCGGCTCGCTGCGTCGTCAGCGCCAACGCGTGCTGGTACTTTAAATCTATCGCCGATGAAGCGGAGCAGGCTTCGCTAGAGGTTCTGGCTCAACATACCGTGGCCAGCGCGCTGGAAAAGGTCAAAAAAGCCGATACCAGCGGGTGCGATCCGGTGCCTGAAATTGAAGGCCTGCATAAAAAAGCGTAGTCATGCCCTTCCTGATACGAAAAAAAACCGCCTTAACGAGAAGGCGGTTTTTTTGTGCCCTGTAAAAACCTAGGCAGGTAAAACGTCGTTGACCGGCTTGCCGCGCGTAACGAATTTACGCAGCGTCACGTAAAACACCGGCGTCAGGAACAGACCAAACAGCGTCACGCCCAGCATCCCGGAGAACACCGTGATCCCGGTGACGCCGCGCACTTCTGCGCCTGCGCCGTGACCGAGGATCAGCGGAATCGTCCCGGCAATAAAGGCGATGGAGGTCATCACAATCGGGCGTAAACGCAGGCGGCACGCTTCCAGCGCCGCTTCCATAATTCCTTTCCCCTGAAGCTCCAGCTCGCGCGCAAACTCAACGATAAGAATGGCGTTTTTACATGCCAGCCCCATGAGTACCACCAGCCCCACCTGCACGAAGACGTTGTTATCGCCCCCGGTCAGCCAGACGCCAAACAGCGCGGACAGCATCGTCATCGGAACGATCAGGATCACCGCCAGCGGCAGGGTCCAGCTTTCATACAGTGCGGCCAGCACCAAGAAAGCCAGCAGCACCGCGACCGGGAAGACGATCAGCGCCGTGTTGCCTTGAGTGGCCTGCTGGAAGCTCAGGTCCGTCCATTCAATATTCATCCCGTTCGGCAGGATCTGCTTAGACATTCCGTCCAGTTGCGTCATCGCCTGTGCCGAAGAGAGAATGCGCGGATCGGCATCGCCAATCAGATCCGCCGCCGGATAACCGTTATAACGGATCACCGGATCCGGCCCGTAGGTGGTGCTGATGTTCACCATACTGCCGATCGGCACCATTTCGCCCTGATTATTACGGGTGCGCAAATTCGCAATGTCTTCCACGCTGTCGCGGAACGGCCCGTCGGCCTGCGCCATCACGCGCCAGGTACGCCCGAACTGGTTAAAATCGTTCACATAAGACGATCCCAGATAGGTTTGCAACGTACCGAACAGATCGGTCAGCGACACGCCCTGCGCTTTCGCCTTATCTCGATCAACCTGCACATCCAGCTGCGGAACGTTAGCCTGGTAGGTTGAGATCGGGAAATGCATCCCCGGCGTCTGCATAATCGCACCGGACATGGTGTTCACCGCGTTTTGCAGCGCACCATAGCCCAGACCGCCGCGATCCTGGATGTACAGCGAATAACCCGACCCCTGCCCCAGCCCTAAAATCGGCGGTGGCAAAATGGAGAAACCAAAGCCCTGCTGAATTTGAGCGATTTTGGCATTGATCTCAGCGTTAATTTCCGCCGCCGTGTGTTTACGCTGATCGAACGGTTTCAGACCAAAGAAGACCGTCCCGGTATTCGGCGTGTTGGTGAACTGCAGCGCGTTAAGCCCAGGAAAAGCGACCGCATAATCCACGCCTTCGGTATTCATCCCGATTTCGCTCATTTTGCGGATCACCGCATCGGTGCGGGCCAGTGAAGACCCTTCCGGCATTTTCACACCGCCAATTAAATACAGCTTATCCTGGGTAGGTATAAACCCGCCGGGGACCGCTTTAAACATGACGCCAGCCGCGCACAGCAGCAGCACATATACAACAAACACCGCGCCACGGCGTCCGAGCGTTTTCCCCACCAGCCCCTGATAACCGTTTGAGCTACGGTGGAAAAAGCGGTTAAACGGACGGAACAGCCAGCCGAACAGACGATCGATAAGCCGGGTCGGGAAGTCTTTCGGGGCACCGTGCGGTTTTAACAGCAGCGCTGCCAGTGCCGGCGAGAGCGTCAGCGAGTTGATGGCGGAAATCACCGTCGAAATCGCGATAGTCACCGCGAACTGTTTGTAGAACTGGCCGGTTACTCCGGAGAGGAACGCCATCGGTACAAACACCGCGCACAGCACCAGCGCAATCGCGATAATCGGCCCCGAAACTTCACGCATCGCCTGATGCGCCGCCTGAAGCGGAGAAAGCCCCTCTTCGATATTTCGCTCGACGTTTTCCACCACCACGATGGCGTCATCCACGACGATACCGATAGCCAGCACCAGCCCGAACAAACTCAGGGTATTCAGTGAGAAGCCAAGCAGGTAGAGAATGCTGAACGTCCCCACAACCGATACCGGCACCGCGATCAGCGGAATAATTGACGCGCGCCAGGTCTGCAGGAACAGGATCACCACCAGTACTACCAGCACCACCGCTTCCAGCAGGGTCTGCACGACCGCGCGAATGGAATCGCGAACGAAAACCGTCGGGTCGTACGGTGCTGCCCATTTCATATCTTCCGGGAAACGCGTGGCCAGTTCGTTCATTTTCGCGCGCACGGCGTTAGACAAATCGATGGCGTTCGCGCCCGGGGACTGGAAGATACCAATCCCGACCGCGTCTTTGTTGTTCAGCTGGGAACGCAGCGCATAGCTGCCAGAGCCCATTTCAATACGCGCCACGTCGCGCAGGCGTACCAGCGAGCCGTCTTGCGCCGTTTTCAGAATAATATTGCCAAACTCTTCTTCCGTGTGCAGACGCCCCTGGGCGTTAATGGAGATCAGGAAATCGCTCTCTTTCGGCAGCGGCTCGGCGCCAAGCTGTCCGGCGGAAACCTGAACGTTTTGCTCCTGCATCGCCGTCACGACATCCGAGGCCGTCAACCCGCGGGCTGCCACCTTGTCGGGATCCAGCCAGATGCGCATCGCGTATTCGCCAGAGCCAAAAATCTGAATCTGACCCACGCCCGGCAGACGCGCCAGTTCGTCTTTCACTTTAAGCGTGGCGTAGTTACGCATATACAGTGAATCGTACTTGCCGCCCGGCGAAAACAGATGCACCACCAGCGTCAGCGTCGGTGATTGTTTCTGGGTGGTAATACCCAGACGTCGTACATCTTCCGGCAGACGCGCCTCGGCCTGTGACACGCGGTTTTGCACCTGAACCTGCGCCTGATCCGGATCGGTACCCGGGCGGAACGTCACGGTGGTTACCAGTACGCCGTCAGAGCCTGCAACGGATTTCATGTACATCATGTTTTCAACGCCGTTGATGGCTTCTTCCAGCGGCGTCGCCACGGTTTCTGCAATCACTTTCGGGTTGGCACCCGGATACTCCGCGCGCACCTGCACGCTTGGCGGTACGACGTCAGGATATTCGCTCACCGGCAACAGCGGGATAGCGATTAATCCTGTGATGAAAATCAGAATCGACAGTACTGCGGCGAAAATCGGCCTGTCGATAAAAAAGCGGGAAAAGTCCATATGTCGGATTCTCGGGTAAGGGATCAGTTAAGCGCGGCGCTGGCGGTCATCGGAACGGTTTTCGCGTTAACCGGCATACCCGGCATAAACACTTTTTGTAAACCGTCGACGATGACTTTATCGCCAGGGTTCAGCCCCTGCTGCACGATACGTAAACCGGCGGCCAGACGTCCCGGCGTGATATCGCGGCGCTGCGCTTTACCTTCTTTATCAACGATATAAACGTACTTGCGATCCTGATCGGTCAGCACCGCTTTATCGTCGACAAGCGTGGCTTTGAATTCAGCGCTGCCCGGCAGGCGTACGCGGGCAAACAGTCCTGGCGTGAACTGACGCTGCGCATTATCCAGCAGCGCGCGCATACGGATGGTGCCGGTGCTCGGCGTTAACTGATTATCAAGAAAATCCACCTTGCCCTGATGGGGATAACCCTCCTCCCCCACCAGACCAATCTCAACCGGGAGTGCCAGGTGATTACTGGACGCGCCCTGCCCGCTGCGGGCGAGATTTTGATAGTGAAGGTAGGTTGCTTCATCCACGTCAAAGTAGACGTAAACCGTTTTCAGGGAGACCAGCGTGGTGAGGACGCTGGCACTGTCACCCGCGGTGACCAGATTACCGCTGGTGATCAGCGCGCGGCTGGCGCGGCCATCAATAGGCGCGGTCACTTTGGTGAAATCCAGGTTAAGTTGTGCCGCGTCAACAGCAGCCTGCGCGGCGCGAATGTCGGCCTGCGCCTGGGCGGCGGCCGAACGGCGCTGCTCCCACTCTTCACGGGAGACGACGTTGGTATTAACGAGTTTATCGGTACGGTTAGCCTCACTGCGCGCCAGGCTGGCCTGCGTTTTGGCTCTCGTTAAGGTGGCCTGCGCCTGTTCCAGCGCAGCGCGATAGGTTCTGTCATCGATAGTGAACAGCACCTCGCCCTTTTTCACTTCCTGGCCGTCGGTGTAATTCACTTTATCAATGTAGCCGGAGACGCGGGGGCGCAGCTGAACGCTTTCCACCGCTTCAATCCGGCCGTTAAAGCTATCCCACTGACTGATGGATTTCACTACCACGTCAGCGGCGCTCACAGCGGGCGCTTGTGGGACGGCATTTTGTGCCACGCCGTCATCGCATCCGACAAGCAGCATGGAGAGGAACATCGCTCCCAGCGCCGTCAGATGAACGTTAACCCAGGGTTTTTGCAGGCTCATTATTTTTATTCCGGTAATGGTGGCCGCCGGGCAAGACGCTGCGGGAGACGCGGCGCCACTTCCTTTGTCCGGACTGGCTTGAGACTATTTGTGTCGTTCATCGCCACAAAACTGTAACAGTTGCGAATACACTATCGCGGCGATTGTAGGAAGGCGTCAGATTTAGTGCAAGAATAATTAATACACTTTATGTGCTATTTGGCTCAGGGACAAAAGGCGCGTTTTCGGCAAGGATTTAAATGCAACAATAAAACTTGCATTTAATGTCAGAGCGAGTCATCTTTAAATGCAACAGACAAAAATGCTTTTTAAAACGCGGCGTGGGGGAAACCATGAACACTGACGCATTTATTCATGATCTACTCGACTGGATCGACAACAACCTTGAAAGCCGCCTGGACATTAACACCGTTTCCAGGCGCGCCGGCTACTCGAAATGGCATCTCCAGCGGATCTTCAAGGAACATACCGGGTATCCGCTGGCCGAGTATATTCGTGCACAAAAGCTGCAAAAATCGGTCGAGCGCTTAACCCACAGCGATGAACCGATCCTGAACGTGGCGATCGCGCTGGGCTTTGACTCCCAGCAGTCCTTCAACCGCAGCTTTAAGCGTCAGTATGGTCAGGCCCCCGGGGCATGGCGACGCAGTACCGTCTGCACTGAACGCCAGCAATCAACATAGTGTCGCGGCTTTCACCGCGACCCGTACTGGCCGGTGGCAAACCGGCCTGTAATCATGTCCCCGTGTTCGCCGCTCAGCCGTCCGTTGAACGTGTTAACGCTTCCCAGCGATCGATTTCCTCACCTAAACACGCAAGCTTTTCCCGCACTAAACTCAAAGCATCACTGCCAAGCAATAAATGCGTCGGCGGGTTCTGGCTCTCAATGATAGCCAGCATGGCGCGCGCCGCTTTTACGGGGTCGCCGAGTTGCTGACCACTTTTTTCCTGACGAGCCTGGCGGACAGGATCGAATAACGCGTCATAGTCCGGGATGCTGCGCGCGCTGCGTACCATCGAGCGTCCTGCCCAGTCGGTGCGAAACGAGCCCGGTGCCACCGCAGTGACATGTATATTGAACGGAGCAAGCTCTTTGCTCAGCGTATCTGATATGCCTTCGAGCGCAAATTTACTGCCGCAGTAATAGCTGATGCCGGGCAGAGTGATGAAACCGCCCATCGAGGTGATATTAAGAATATGGCCGTGACGACGCTGGCGCATGCCCGGCAGCACGGCTTTGATCATCGCGACGGCGCCAAACACATTCACCTCAAACTGGCGGCGCATGTCTGCGAGCGAGGACTCTTCCAGTATGCCTTCGTGACCGTAACCGGCATTGTTCACAAGGACATCAATCGGGCCGACGGTAGACACACTCTGCGTAACCACTTCATCAATGTGCGCATAGTCCGTGACATCAAGCAGGCAGCCGAATGCCCGCTGCGTATCGAGTGCCTCGAATGCCTGCTTTGCTTCGGGGGTGCGCACGGTCCCCACGACCCGATGGCCTGCGGCGAGGGCTTCCTCCGCCAGAGCACGACCAAAGCCGCTGCTGACGCCGGTGATTAAGATTGTTTTTGCAGATGCCATAAATAACTCCCATGAACAGTGAAGGTTGCATGGTATTCTCTGCTCTGCCGTATTTTTAGGCCATATCTTCTCTTTTTATTGCCTGATTTTATGAGGTGCAGTGATGTCCGGGATGATTGCCTTAGTAAAAGCACTGGCGGTGCAGGAGGGGTACAACCTGACGGCGTTGCCTGATGTGCGAATTTTGCGTGCCGACCGCCCGCTTGCGCGAACGCCCGTGCTTTACGATCCGGGGATTGTGATTGTCTGCCAGGGCAGCAAACGCGGCTTTTTCGGTCAGCAGACCTATCAGTATGATGAACAGCACTATCTGGCCGTGTCAGTACCGGTGCCGTTTGTGATGGAAACCGACGCGTCGGCAGAACACCCCTTACTGGCGATATATCTGCATCTGGATTTTCAGCTTGCCGCTGAACTGATGTTGCAGATTGAGCAGCATCACGCCCCACATCCTCCCGCTGCGCCACAAAGCATGATGTCGAGCCCGATGGACGACGCGGTAAAAACGGCCGTGCTGCGCCTGCTTGAAGTGCTGAACAATCCGCTTGAGGCGGCGATCCTCGGCCCGGCGCGGGTGCGAGAGCTCTATTTCCGCGTCCTGACGGGCGCCCAGGGCAAGGCCATGCGCGCCGCGCTGGCCTTACAGGGGCAGTTCGGCAAAATTGGCAAAGTACTGCAGCACATCCATGCCGCCTACGCTGAGCCGTTAACGCTTAATCAACTGGCGATGGAGGCCGGAATGAGTGTGCCGACGTTTCACACCCATTTCAAAGCGATAACCCGTATGCCGCCGATGCAATATGTGAAATCGGTGCGCCTGCACCAGGCAAGGATGTTGATGGTGCGTCAGCATATTACCGCCGCCGCCGCGAGCTACGCCGTCGGTTATGAAAGTCCGTCGCAGTTTAATCGTGAATTCAAACGGCTGTTTGGTTTGCCACCCGCAGAGGAAATAAAACGCATGCAGCGTAATTTCGCCGTTCCGCCTGTGCAGCAGGCATCGATATTTGTCTCTTCCCATTAAGCCTGATACTACATACCAGGCCTGAATACAGGCCTGGTATGTACACGGCGTCATGACGCTGCGGATTGCACTAACTCAGGAACTTACCTTTGAGCAGGTTACGTCCCGCAGACATCAGGTCGCCCTGGGCCGGGGCTTCGCCCTGCGGTGAAAGGCCGTCGACGATTTTAGGCAGGTATTCAGCAATCAGCGTCGACGCGGTTTGAGAATCCACGCCCAGTTTTGCGCCGAGATCCTGCAGCGCTGGCGATCCAAACACCGATGTGATCTGTTCGCTGTTCACCGACTGATTACTCTGCTGGCTAAGCCACGACTCGACAACGCCGCCCAGGCCGCCATTGCGGAATTTTTCGAGGATCCCCTGAATGCCACCCTGCTGCTCAATCCAGGCCATGATCGCCTGGAGTTGCTCCGTCTTACCGCCCTGCCCGCCGGCCAGGCTGCCGATTTGATCTAATAATCCCATCACAGACTCCCTACAAACATCGCTAACACGTCCTGATTGACGGCTTACTTAGCCGGGATAATCAGTACCTGACCCGGGTAGATTTTGTCGGGATGCGTCAGCATCGGTTTATTGGCTTCAAAAATACGCTGATACTCATTGGCAGAGCCATACATCGCTTTTGAGATGGCGCTCAGGGTATCGCCGGATTTCACCGTGTAATAGCGGCTTTCCACCCCGCTTTGGGTGACGGTCACGCTATCATTGACCTGACCAATCCCGGTGACGTTACCTACCGCCACCAGAATTTTTTCTTTATCTTCCTGGGAGCCCACGTCGCCGGTCACCGTCGCCGTACCGTCGTCCGCGACATTAATGTTGACCTTTTCGGCACCAGGCAGGTTAAGACTATCAATATGTTTTTTCAGCTTGTCGGCCTGATCTTCCTTGCTACCGCCGGATACGGCATCCCAGATTTTCTCGCCCGCTTCTTTCACAAAACTTAATAATCCCATCTTCCACACCTCCATAACTGTTTCATGGTGAACATTTTCATTGGTTCCCGTTGCAGGATGTACGATGCGGTGTCTCCGCTCTGGCTGAAAAATCCGGAAACAGCACAACCTGCCACATGAAGTATATCCAATAAGCGTCAGGGTACAGGATATTTGCCCTGGTATCGCCGTTATGCCGCAACATTCCCTCTTGCCGACGTCTCACGTCTGGCGTTCCAGCCACGCGTTAAACCGTTCCATCTCTTCCAGCACACGGCTGACCAACGGTTCGATGGATTCCCAGCCTTGTTCGTTGTTGCAGGCGAGTTCCAGCGCCTCACAGGCCTCTTTCAGCGAGGTAAAATTCATCAACCGCGCGCCGCCGTTAATCCGGTGCGCCATGCGGCCAACCTTGTCGCGTTCTCGCTGTTCAAGTCGCTGTTTAAGGTGTTCGGCGTCGTCATGATTCACGGCGATCATTTCGAGCTGAAGCTGGCGTGTTTTATCGTCAACGGTGGCGTCCGTCTTTCCGGCACTGGCGAAATACCGCTCCAGCATCTCCTGCAATTTTTGCGGCGTTAGCGGTTTTTCCAGATATTCATCCATCCCGGCATCAATACAGCTTGCGGCCGCTTCTGTGCCGCTCATGGCCGTCAGGCCAAAAATGGGGATCGCCTCACGCCCTTCCCGTTGTTCATGCTCACGGATCTGCCGGGTCAGTTCGTAACCATCCATCACCGGCATAGTACAGTCAGTAATAATGGCGGCATAACGCGCTGGCTGCGCTTTCCACATTGCCAGCGCCTCTTCTCCTTGCGTGGCCAAAGAGACGCGGTGTCCCCATGATTCGAGTCGCTGCTGCAAGGTCTGACGCGCGGGAGGATAATCATCCACCACCAGAATATGCAGGCTGGCTACGCTGTCCGGTGCCGGATGATGCAGGGCTATTTTCGCTGAGGGTGTCGCATTAAAGAGGAAACTCACCACACATCCTTCGTGCGGCTCGCTCTCAATGCGCACCTCCGCCCCGGCAGCGCGCGCCATATGCAGACAGGCGGGCAAACTAAAGCCGGTATCGGTCCACTCCGATTTAAGCGTCACGTTGTTCGCGCGTTCGATGATTTGTGCCTGGGTTCCTTCAGAAATCCCCGGCCCCCCATCGCACACCTCAATCACCAGCCGGACGCTTTCAACCTGTGGGTCACGGGTTCCCTCATACACCTCGATATCAATGGCATCGCCGTCAGCATGCTTGATGGCATTGCGCAGGAGGCTCGACAGAATGCGGATAATTAACAGCGGATCGGTATCGTAGCGTTGCGCTGAAAGCTCGATCAGCACGTTCAGGCTCATACCTTTCGCTTCTGCCTGCTGACGATAGAGAGCGACCGTGCTGTCAATCAGCTGCGGCAGGTTCGTGCTGCGCGTTAAGCCGAGCAGTTGCGGGTTATCGGCACGGAAAACATCGAACATGTCGCCAATTAACGAAAGCAGATTAAGGGAGGACTCCCAGATGAGGTTCAGATTCTCGTTGCGTTCATGGCGCTCGTCCAGCGCCTGAAGTTCCAGTTCCAGCAGACCCGTAATCACGTTAAGCGGTGTGCGAACCTCATGCCCCATGCTCAGCATAAAGGCATTTTTACTGGCAATCGCCTGCTCAAGATTACTTTTTGTTTCAGAGAGTTGAGTAATTAACAGCTCTTTTTCGGTGATATCCAGCCAGCCACCAATTAACCCGCCAATCTCGCCCTGCCCGTCATGCCACGGCACGACCCACCCCTGCAAGTATCGTGGCTGCTCACCCACCTGAAACCTGGCGGACCATTTCTGCGGTTGACCATCCTGCAATGCCTGGCGATAGCGGGCTTCGATCGCCGCCAACTCTGAAGGCTCAACCGTATTGATGGCGGTGATCGGCAGACCTTTCAGATCCTGCCCTGACAGGCCAATAGTATCGCTCCAGGCCTGGTTATAACGCAGTAAATTCCCCTGCCGATCGCGGACATAGAGCGCAACAGGAGAGGCGTCTATCAGTGATTGGGTAAATTTCAGCTGCTCAGCCAGCTTCTGCTGCCAGACGTTGCCGCGGCGTAATGCACGGCGCAAATACTGGATCCACAGCCAGCAGCCCACCACGACCAGAAAGAGCAATATGCCCCACAGCAGCGAGTTCACGAACGTGCTTTTATTCCAGGTTTCACTGTTTTCTATCGCCGCCTGACGCCAGTCACCCGCCATTTGCATCAGCGCCCGTGGCTGCATATCGGCCAGCGCTTTGTTCAGGATATTGATCGGCTGGCTGCTGTCCGTTTGCGCCGACAACACCAGATCGACGGGTGTCACAGGAAGGGTCACCGCCAGATGAAAACGGGTTGGATGGTGGAGAGTCACGAGATAACTGGCAATAAACTGCGGTGCAATCACCCCACGGACTTCTCCACGTTTTAAGCGTTCAAGGGCGTCGTCCATATGCGGAACTTTCACCAGCTTAATGGTGGGATACCAGGTGTCCAGCCAGGGTAACAGCGGGTCATTCGCCTGAATGGCAATTTTCTCGCCTTTCAACTGTGAGAAATCACTGGGGCGCTTGATGCCCTGATCCATCACCACCACGGCGGGCGTGGTAAGCAACGGAGGCGTTTTCGCTGCACCGCTTTTGGTCTGCTGTGGCGTATCGATAACCTGTTCAACAAACAGTGCGTCAGGGTGAGCGCGCTTCATTGCCAGAAGTTCAGCATCGCTTTCAACGCTGAGGAAGGAAAAGCGAATGCCGTACTGGTCGTTAAACTGGTTAAGCAGATCGACCACCAGCCCCTGAGGTTCACCTTCGCTGACAAACGTGACAGGCCTTTGACGGCGGTCAATAATGACCTGAATTTGCCCGTGCTCGCGTAGCCAGCTTTCCTCCTCGGGATCTAACCCCAGTGGATTGGCGGTGATCACAAAGCTCCGGTTGAGGCCCCAGCTGGTCGCAATGCGTAAACGGCTGGCTAACGAGATATGTTTAAATACGGTATCGATGGATTCCGCCAGCAGCGGTAGCTGTCGGTCGATACCAAAACTCATGTTCAGATTAGGTATCGTCGGGCTGAACGTCCAGCTCAGGTCTCTGACCTGGTGGTATTGCGTAAGATATTCCGCACTGGCCCGGTTAATCCACAGCGCATCGATTTGCTTAAAGGCCAGCGCGCTGACGGCGGTGTTATACCACGACTGGAAGCGCAGGGTGCTGTCCGGATACTGGCGGCGAAGCGCTTCACTGGCCTGGCTGCCTGAGACGACGCCAATCACTTTATTTCGCAGATCGACAGGCGTTTCACCCTGTGATTTTGGGGTCATCAAAACCGCTTTATCCAGCAGCCAGGGCGGTGAGGCTTGCAGGTCCGGGCTTGGCCACAGTTCCGGATTCCAGATAGCCACCATCTGTATTTCCTGGCGCTTCAGCGCGAGTAACGCTTCACTGCTGTTTTCGTAGTAATGCAGCTTAATTTTTACCTTAAGGCTGTCTTCCAGCATTGCCAGGTAATCAGCGGCAATGCCGCCAAAGACGCCATGGCCCATCCCTTCGCTTAACGGCGGTTGCTCCTGCCCCCAAACCCCCACATGCAGCGTGGAATGGCTGTCCAGCCAGCGTTGCGCCGCCTCACTGAACTGGACATGCGGCGCGTTAACCTGAACGCGACGCTGCAGTTCCAGTGGCTGGGCGTGCAGTTGCCATACACAACACACGGTAAGAAGCAGGCTCAATAGCCGGGCTGATAAAAAACGCATCGTACGAGTCGTTCCCTGAATAAAACATGCTGGAAAATAAAATTATATCGATGACCCGGCTTACCCTGAGTAAGCTTTGTCTTGTTCTGCGCAGATACCTCAGTGGCAGACAAGATCCCGACAGTATAAGACCGGACTTATTGTCGCGCCTGTTCCGTCCCGGTAAAAATTTCTCCTCCATTTTACCAGGAAAGCACTTTTTTACGTTTGAACAGGTTAATCCGTGATGAACAACAATATTGATAATCGCGATATCGCGCCAGAGGCCCTCACGGATGGGGACCGCGATACGCCATTTCCGGTGGTGCTGGAAATAACGCTCGACGACGTTTTAATTCAGAATGAAGCGCGTCTTTTTGCCGACGATACCAGCCAGCAACTGATGATAAAAGGTGATGCAGGGGATGTAATTAACCTCTCGGACCTACTTCCCGAAGGCGCGGAAATGGGTGAATGGACGAAAGCCCGGGGCTCAGTAACTGTCGATGGCGTGCAATATGCCGTATATCAGCATTCAGGTATGGAAACGGAACTGCTGGTTCAGGTCGGTATGCAGGTCGCCCTCAATAATATGTAAATGCAGGCGTCATGCGGTCCTGGAGACACGCGGGACGCTGCGTTTCCGGGAGTCCCGCAATCTGTCTCAGCTCCCCTGACGATCGTCGTCGTTCACTATCTCGACCTTAACGTCTCCCTGACGAAATCCCTCGGCAAGAAAAAAAGGCATCGGCAGTTTCCACTGCCCCTGCTGCACGGGTGCCGTATACCGCCAGGCATTACCGTCCATTTTCAGCAGCACAGCCTGCTTTTCCCCGTCTTGTTTATGGCTTGGCCCGGCCATGATCGTAAACCCGGCATTGCTCCCGACGTGGAAGTGTTCTGCCTTCCAGCGAACAGGAGGATGCGCCGGCCAGGGTTCAGCATGATGAAAACCAAAAATATCATCATGGCTAAGCAGACTTTGCCGCACGGTGGACCACAGCACCGCCTTCAGGAAATACTGGTCAGTGAAGCGCGCATTGCCCCGGTACTGCACGACAAACTCACGCATCATTCTTGCAACGTTCGGGAAGATGCCGCCACATCCAGCCCACATCCCGGCGAGTAACAACTCGGTATGCGTGAAATAGTCACGCATATGGTGAAAGTACCAGGGCGAACGTAGCCACGCCTCGACACAAACCTGCTCGCGTTCGGAGAGCAACGAGTCAGCATCACGAACTAAAAACCGCTCAACCGTCGGGTCGTCCATCACCAGAAAACGCCATAACGTGGGATAGATGGTTTTTTCGTGGCTCATATCGACCAGTTGAGCACCGCCCGCCTGCAGACGTTGCCAGACGTGCTGCGGCACAGAATTATCCAGATACACACGGCAGCACCAGCCAGGAAACAGCGAGTTTGCGGCTTCAATGTTTTTAATCAGCGTTTCGCAATAGCGCGGCCGATCGCCGAACAGGCTGAAGGCGATAATATTTTTTTCGCGCTGCGTGGCATCAAAAGGACGCGGCGGCGTTGAGGGAAGCGGCCAGCATGTGCCGTGACCAAAGCGTTGATCCGACAGCGTCAGCGACTCAAGGCCATAGGTGCGCATCTCCTGGGTTTTGCCCATGTGCCCACACAGTTCTGCAAAACCATCCAGCCAGGTTTCAGAGGCTTCATGACGCTGCGGCGACTGGTATATTTTACGATACACTTTATACGCCTGATCGTACTTTCCCTGACGCATCAGGCTTAGCGCATAGTCACTTTGCACTGACATATTTTTGGGCAATACGGCCAGGGCTTTTTCACAGCAGCGCGAGGCGCTGGCGTAATCCCCGTCAGCCATAGACTGGCGATAAATCTCCGCCAGTGAATGTAACTGCTGGCTTATTGCGGCGTGGTTAACAGGTCGACGTTGAGGTACCGGGCGCATAAAAATCCGCTCAATTATTTAATCAGAAAAATTAAGCCGATTTTTTCATTGTTACGGGTGGCTCACGATAAGACCCGTCTTGATATTCCCTGAAGAGAGTACAGCCCCGGTACAGGCAGGTAAAAAGCGATTTCCGCCTCTTATTCAATTTCACTTAAGCTGAGTATTTTACAGCAACTTAATTAATACCATTACCGTTTATAATGAGATGTTATTTCATTAAAAAAAATAACCAAGTCAGGTCTTATAACCCTTTATCGTCTGTTTCATCATACTGCGCACACATAAATGAAGATGACATCGGTATAATTCGACCCCGGTATTGCTGAGGTCAGGCATGAAGGATGTCTTTTCATCGGCTATACAGTAAGTTATGGGCTAGCCCGTACAGGTTGTTTATGATGTTTCATTCACAGCACACCCGATGTCCGGGGAAGATATTCCCAGGCTCACTTCGTCTTCAGGAGTCAGTTAAAGAGATATGCGTCACTATTTTCGCTTTTTTGTGCTGCTGGTTTCACTCTCGCTTTCAATGCCTTCAGCGATAGGCGATGAATATAAGATCCTGATGAGAACACCGGTCCAGGGATTACAGCGTTTATCTCTTACCGCCGATCAAGCCGCGTTTATTAAACAACAACGACAACTGAACGTGGGCGTGACCCATTATGATGCCCCACCGTTTGGCATGCGTAACATTCGCAATGAGTATGAAGGTTTGAGCGCGGATTATACGGGACTGGTCGCCTGGCAACTTAACCTCCCGGTTAAGATAAAAGTGTTTAGCTCCTCTGAAGAGGCGTGGCAGGCGCTGGCACGTGGCGATATTGACCTGATCCCGTCCGTGGCCGCCTTCCCGGATAACGATGCCTTTGCCTTTTCTTTACCTTATGCCAGCGATAAACCGGTGCTGGGGCTCAACGATAGCGATACCGCCCCTCTGGCAGAGGATCTGCGTGATACCGACGTCGCAATGCCGAGGGACTATTTGCCCCTGTCACAGGCTCAGGCCGCCTACCCTAACGCCCGTTTTCGCCTGTTCGACAGTTATCAGGAAGCGTTGAGCGCGGTGGCGTTTGGTCAGTCGCGGGTTTACCTGGGCAACAGTTACTCGCTCAGCCGCAACTACCTGAACAATATTCATGTTGAGCGATTCTCACGCCTGACCAGCCGTGAAGTGGGATTTGCCGTCAGCCAAAAAAAACCACAACTGCTCACACTGATTAATGCCGCAATCAAGGCCGTGCCAGAAGATGAAAAGCAGGAGCTTTATCGTCTCTGGCAGCCCGATCGGATTGATCTCGCACAGGGGTCGAAATCCCTTCTCTTTACCGAGCAAGAGAAAGCGTGGATCAAGAAACATCCCATCGTTAACGTTCTGATCTACAGCCAGGACAATGCAGCCCCGGTCTCATTTATTGATAATAAAGGTGTGCTGCGCGGTATTGCCGCCGATCTGTTTTCCGTTGTGTCGCTCAGAACCGGTTTACAGTTTCGTTTTGAAACGGGCAGCACCACCGAGGAACTGATTCAACAGGTGAACGAGTCAAGCGCGGATATGCTCGCCTCAATCACCCCCAGTGAAGCGCGTAAAAATAAAATTCTTTTCACCCGCCCCTATCTGCGGAGCGCCTTTTCCCTGGCAACAGCGACAAATCGTAACGACATTCATATGCTGGCAGACCTGCGTGGAAAACGGCTGGCGATGGTAAAAAACATTGGTGTGGAAAGTATGGTGCGCCAGCGTTACCCGGAAATTGAAATTGTTCACGTGGGCAATGAATCACAGCTGCTTTCCACCGTACTTGAGGGAAAAGCGGATGCCGCAGTGGGTATTCTGATCATGAGTGACTATCAAATCTTCACCAACTTTCAGGACAAACTCAAAGTGGTGTCGATTGTGGGTGACGCCCCTGTCTGGATCTCTTTCGGGGTCGGGCTGTCCAATCCGGAACTTCAGGGGATTTTAGATAAAATATTGCTAAGCATTCCCCCTGTTGAGCTGGAAAATCTGGCCAACCGCTGGCGGCCCAACGAACTGGTGGTTGTCGACAGCTTCTGGTATCGCTATCGGGAAGTGTTGATTGCCACCGCCGTCTTTAGCGCCGTCTTAATTATTCTGGCCCTGGGTTGGGCACTCTACCTGCGTCGACAAATCGCGCGTAAAGCGGCACTTCGTCGTCAGATGAACACCCAGCTTGTGCAATTACGCGAGGTCATCACCGAGCGTGAAGCGCTGCTGGTAGAACTTAAGGAAGCCAAAGACAGGGCCGAGGATTCTAACCGCGCAAAATCCGTCTTCCTGTCGACCATGAGTCATGAAATCCGCACGCCGATGAATGCCATTATTGGCATGCTGGATATCGTGCTGAAAAAAGGACGCCGTGGTGAGCAAGATATTCAGGCGCTCGAGGTGGCGTATGAATCGGCAGAAGGACTGGTGGGATTAATTGGCGATATTCTGGATATCTCCCGTATTGAGGGGGGGCATCTCGATTTCAATCCTGAAGCCACGAACCTCGGTACGCTGATTAACAATATGATGCGGGTTTTCCAGGGCGTGGCCATTGAGAAAAATATCGAACTCACCCGCGCGTTCCCGACGGAACCGATAATCGATGTCTGTGCCGACCCCTTACGCATCAAGCAGGTTCTGTCGAACCTGTTAAGTAATGCCATTAAGTTTACCGACGTCGGCGGCGTATCCCTGACGCTGCAGCAGGCTGAAGACCCGGTAAATGACAGCGTTCACTACATCATTGACGTCAAGGACAGCGGCGTGGGGATCGATGCCAGCCAGCAGGCAGCCTTGTTCAGGCCCTTTAGTCAGGCAGACAACCGCCGCGCAGGAACGGGGCTGGGCCTTTATATCAGCCGGACCATCTGCGAAAGCATGGGCGGCACGCTTATGCTGACCAGTGAGAAAAACGTGGGCACCACGGTGAGAGCAACCTTTACACTGCCGAAAGTAAAAACGGCGGCGGCCGTGGATGTCCAGCAGCACGAAGACGAAGACAAAATTCCAGCCCTGAAGATCCTGGTCGTGGACGATAACCCTGCCAACCGGATCCTGCTGGCTAAACAGTTGGCCTGGTTAGGACAGCATGCGTATCTTGCGTCAGAGGGAAATGAGGCACTGGCTATCTGGGAAAAAACAGATTTCGACGTGATCATTACCGACTGCAACATGCCCGGCATGAATGGTTATCAGCTGACTCACATAATCCGCACGCGCGAGCAGGAACAGCACAGGGCCGCGGCCTGGATTATCGGCTTTACCGCCAATGCCATGCATGAGATCACGGCGCGTTGTTTACAGGCTGGTATGAATGATTGCCTGTTTAAGCCCTGCTCAATCAATCATCTCGCGGCTGCACTGCGAAATATTCATCCCATTGAGCACAAAGCATCGGACGATACCGTCTCACTGAAATAAAAAAGGAGCCTGTAAAAGGCTCCTGATAATGTCTCGAATGAATCGGTTGTAATGGGATTAAAGCAGTTGGTCGTGCCAAAGAAACAGTTCAGAGTCCGTTTTCACGCCCAGCTTTTTCATGGCCGATTTCTTCTGACCGCTGACCGTCTTACGACTACGATTGAATTTCTCTGAAATCTGCAGGACAGACATTCCACCGGTAAAGAGTCGCAGCACCTCAAGCTCCTTAGGAGACAGCTGATCCAGGCGGCCAATGCCCTCAATCACCTGCGGCGCGTTGTCACCCTCTGAACCCGATTTCGTGTCTGCACAAGGCTCGGAAATCAGGTAGAACTCTTTCTCCATGCTTTCTGAGAGGGAGATACGCCCCGCCGCGACCTGGCGCGCCGCATTCACCACTTCCGATAAATCACGGCTTTTACCGACATGCCCGCGCACGCCGATTTTTAACGCCATGCGCACAATCGCCGTGTTTTCCAGCGTGGAGGAAAGCAGAATTTTCAGCCACGGGAAGGTGCTCATGAGCTGTTTGATCATCGGTAAACCGTCGATCTCTTCATCACCAAGCAAATAGTCAAGAACCAACACATCAACACGGTTGTTGCGTAAAAAATTCATGAGTTCGATACGAGTGGCAAAGCTGCCTTTTAGTTCGAAATCAGGCTCCTGGCTAAATATAATTTCCATCCCCTTACGGACAATCGGGTGATCGTCGAGTAAAGCGACGTATATTTTTTTACCTGAAAACGGGTTCATACATATTCTCTTTTATGCCTGCAGTGTGAGCCATCTTTAAAAAAGACTTAATTATTATTCCGTAACCATAACAATAAAGTACCGGAACTGGCATAGCTACGAAAAATAGCGGAATAGCCATCAAAACGGTTAGTCACTTCCGCGACCTGGTTGCCGTAAAAATCACTTTCTGCACTCAACACATCTAACAGAGTACGTCGACCGAGGTGATACCACTGATCGAAGAAATCATGACGAATACGATCGGATTCAATCGATAAGTTATGATACAACTCCGCGCGCTCCAGCATGCTATGGGCATCCTGATCGGCAGCACGTACCCGGTTATCCAGATCGCGGGATTGCTGTTCAATGGCCTCTCTGCTGGCATCTGCACGGCGTGCGGCAGAAAGCTCAGCGGCCCGCTGTGAACCGCCCCGGAAAATCGGCCAGCTTAAGTTTACATTGGTTTCCCACGCCTGTTCACGTCCCAGTTCATCGCGCCCGGTACTTTTGCCAACGTTCCACGTCACCGTTGGGTAGGCGGCAGAGCGCGCCGCTTCTGCATCCGCCAGTGCTGATGCGGTCTCTGCCTGCGCCTGTCGAATGGTAGGATGGCTTTCAATGGCGGATAACTGCTTGTTCAGCTCCCCTGGCTTCAGGTTCCACACCGCTGCAGTTGGCAGAGGAACGGGCGTATCCCCCAGCAGGCGGTTGAGGATGATTTCCGTATCACGCGCGCGCGATATGGCCGTATCTAAAGAAGATTGCGCCTGTAAAAATCGCCCTCTGGCCTGCGTCAGTTCACTGCGACGCCCCTGGTCAACCTTCACAATGCCGTCCAGCATTTCGACCAGTTCATTCATACGCGCCACGTACTTTTGGCTGAGAACAATGATCTGGCGCTGCTTACTCAACTCAATGAGTGCACTACTGACCTGCCAGGCAATGTTTTCCGCCTGTGCGCCCGTATTCTCTTTCGCGGCCAGATGCAGCGCTTCACGGCTTTTAATGGTGTTGCTGGTACGACCAAAATCGAGCAATGTGGTTGCGACATTCACGGTCACCGCCGGACGACTGTCGCTGTAGCCCCGTTCTCCGCCACCGAACTGGACGCTTTTTGAACGCGTCCCGACATCCACCTGCGGCCAGCGTTGCCCTTTCGCTTCATCAACGTTGGCCTGTGCCGCCTCGGTATTGAACTGCGCGCCACGAACCTCAGGGCTCATACCCAGGGCAGTATTGACCGCATCATTAAAGAGCAGACGGATTTCATTCTCGCCAGGCGCACGGGCGGTCTGCCGGTCAACGTTTGTCGCGTTGCTTTTCGCAAACGCGGTGTGGGTTGTGCTAGTAGCATGGTTATCCACCGCGCTTTTCTGCGCCACCCGTGGCGCGAGAGGTGCAGGCGGGGTGGAGGCCATCACCATGCCGGATTTTGCCTGCGGAGCGACAGGTTGAAAGGCTAATAAGCCCTCGCTACTGGCGACACTTTTCCCTGAAATCAGGCAAGAGAGTACCGTCAGCGTCGCCGCCAGGCGACGCTGTACTGGAGAATACTTTTTCATCGTAAATTAACGCTCCCGGAAGGCTTCTTTCGCTTTGAAAATAGGTTTCAGCAGGTAATCAAGAATGGTTTTTTCGCCCGTACGAATTTCCACGGTCGCAATCATGCCGGGAATAATCGGCAGGGCTTTATCCCCTGCTTTGAGGGTACTGCTGTCGGTTAAGACCATCACCCGGTAATACGTATCATCAGGACGGCCCGCCGCAGCTTTAGCGTCATCTTTTAACGTATCCGGACTGACGAGAGACACTTGCCCCTTCAGGCCGCCGTAGATTGCAAAATCGTAAGCGGTGATTTTCACCATGGCAGGCAAACCGGCATGCAGGAAGGCCACGTCAGACGGTTTGATCTTCCCTTCCACCAGCAGCTGATCTTCCAGCGGCACGATCTCCATGATGTGTTCACCAGGCTGAATAACCCCGCCAATAGTGGTAACCCGCACATTTTTGACCGTGCCTTTTACCAGTGCAGTAATGGTTGTGCGGTTCACAATATCTTCGCGACCGGTCAGACTCTCTTCAGCCTGCACCAGATCCAGTTCCTGACGGATCAGGTCGGCGTTGGCATCCGCCTGATAGCGGTTGCGGCGCTCAACAATCTGCGATTGCAGGTCGTTTGCCTGACGGCGCATGCGCAGCAGCTCTACTTCGGAAAGCAGGCCGCGCGCCGCCAGCGGCTCAGACATGGCAATTTCGTTTTGCGCCAGACGATAGCTCTTCTCAAGCGAAGCCACGCCCTCTTCCAGCGCTTGCTTACGGCTGTTGTAAGCGCGGGTTTCCAGCTCGACCTCAGAAGGATACTTTTTCACGCGGTCGCTAAAGGTCAGCGGCAGACCATACGCTTCCGCACGCAGGCGGTTAACGGTCGCTTCCAGTGCCACCACCTTGCGCAGCGTCTCCTGATAACTCGATTGCGCACGCGTCGGGTCGATTTTCAGCAATACCTGCCCCGGTTCGACGATATCGCCCTCTCGGACATTCAACTCTTCGAGTATCCCGCCCTCGAGGCTCTGGATAATCTGTTCGCGACTTTTTGAGACGATCTTCGCATCACCCTTGGTGATCTCTTCCACTTTGGCGAAATGCGCCCAGGTTAAGAAGCCGATGAACACCGCCAGGATGAGCCATAACACCAGCCGCGATTTTGGCGTGGTCTGAGAGAACAGCGCCTCCTGGATATCGCTCATCCAGGCTGCATCACGCGCTGAGAGCGGTTTATTTTTCTTCTGTTTTAGAAATTTCATGCGCTGGCCTCCGCCTGCTCTTTTACTGGCACAGCTTGCGCTGGCGTACTGTCGTTAGCGGGCGTCTGCTCAGGTTGCGCTGTTGGCGTGCCGTTGAGCGCAGCCAGAATCTGCTGTTTTGGACCATCCGCAACGATTTTGCCGTCCTCAATAATCACCATTCTGTCCACCAGCGCCAGCAACGACGGGCGATGTGTGACAACAACCAGCGTGTGTCCGGCAGTCGCGATTTTCAGGTGTTGCAGGAACAGGGCTTCGGTCTGCGCATCCATCGCGCTGGTCGGTTCATCCAGCAGCAGCAGGTTAGGACGCGCCAACAGCGTTCGCGCCAGGGAAACCAGCTGACGCTGGCCGCCGGACAAACTGTTGCCCTGCTCGCCAACGGGCATATGAATGCCACGCGGGTGGCGCGCGGCAATGTGGTCCAGCCCGGTTAAACGCAGTACCTTGAGGAACTCATCAGACGACGCATTCTGACGGCCAATCATGATGTTTTCGCGCAATGTGCCGTAAAACAGACGCGCATCCTGCCCCACAAACCCTACGTTGTTTCGCCAGTCAGACGGCTCAATTTGATTCACGTCCAGACCGCTACTGAAAATCTGCCCTTTCACCGGCGTGTAAAGGCGGGCAATGATGCGCAGCAGCGTGGATTTACCGCTGCCGATTTTCCCGACGATCGCCACACGCTCGCCCGGTTTTATCGTCAGATTCACGCCTTTGAGGATATCCGGGTTTGGCTGCATGGGCGGCGCCGGATAAGAGAAGGTAATGCCTTTAAGCTCGATATCACCGTTCAACTCAGGCTGTTTGATGTAGTCAATCTCACTGCTGCGATCGGTTGGGTTCTCCATCAGCTTGTTCAGCGAAGTCAGCGCGGCTTTGGCCTGCTGATAACGCACGGCTAAACCGACGACCTGGCTTAACGGCGCGGTCACGCGACCGGCCAGCATGACCGTACCGATTAACGCGCCCTGCGTCAGGGTGCCGGCATCAATCAGGTACACGCCGGTGACAATCAGCATGACCGTCTGCAGCTGTTGCAGGAAACTCACCGAATTCATCGCCAGCGTAGAGTAGTGCTTAGACGCCGCCGAGCTGGACGATTGCATGGCGCTGAACTTTTGCCAGCGGCTCTGCATCCATGACTCGCCTCCCACGGATTTCAGCGTTTCCATCCCTTCGATGGATTCAATCAGGACGCCCTGCTTCAGCGATGCTTCTTGCAGGCTGGCTTTCATCACTTTGGCCAGCGGCCACTGAATGGCCATACTGACCAGCAGGATCATTGGCAGCATCAGCAACGGGACAATCGCCAGCGGGCCGCCGATGGCGAAGATAATGCCAATAAACAGCAGAACGAACGGCAGGTCGGCAAGGGTTGCAAGCGTCGCGGATGAGACAAAATCACGCACGGATTCGAATTCGCGTAGCTGGTTGGCAAAAGAGCCAGAAGAGGCGGGCTTATGCTCCATTTTCACCGCCAGCGCCTGACGAAACAGCACGCTGCCGACAATCAGATCCGCTTTTTTTCCTGCGGTATCCAGCAGGTGAGCACGCACGCTACGGGTTACGGCTTCAAAAATCATTGCCACCAGCACGCCAATCGCCAGCGACCAGAGCGTGGTAAACGCCTGGTTAGGGATCACGCGGTCATAAACGTTCATGGTAAAGAACACGGTGGCCAGCGCGAGCACGTTCACCAGCACCGACGCCAGCGCCGCGCTACGATAGTAACGACGGTAGCGCCACAGCGTACTGAACAGCCAGTGGCCTTTCGGCTGCGGCGGCGCGATATCGCTAACCCGACTGTCAATACGCGCAGTCGGTTTAGCCGCGATCGCGTAGCCAACATACAGCTCGTTAAGCGCTTCATGATTCAATTCAACCGGCTCGTCAGAGACATCCGGCATGATCAGGGAATAGAACAGATCCCATTTGTCGTCGGCATTTTTACGACGCTCGCGTCCCAGCAGCACCATCCCGCCAGCACCCTTACGCAGCAAAATCATCGGGAAGATCTGCTCCGGCAGTTCTGCGCTATTACGCTTGATGAGCCCTCCGGTCACACCGGCATTTTTGAGCGCATCAAGCGCTAAAGAGGGAGTGAGGAGTTGTTCGACAGGCAGACCCGCCAGCAAAACATCATCGCTTTTACCGAGACCATAATGCTCACACACCCAGGCAATACTTCTGAGCAGAGAATCATCACTTTGTCGGTTATCGCGAGCGGCGGCAAGCAGCTGTTCCTCCTGAAAATTTGCAGTTGAGGATTCCATATTTCGCGTTTTGCCTGATTGATTATTTATATTTAAATCAATGAATTAAATTGATTTATTGGTTTAAATTAAGAATATTCTGTCACGCGGAACAGTCTTAAATTAATGAGACCTGTCTCAATGGAACGGGTTATTTTTTGTCACGAAACAGGTTTGATGAGGGATACACGAGGGAAAAGAGAATGCCCTCCCATTGCGGGAAGGCAGGACGCAAGATTATTTTTGCTCAGGTGCAGTCACGTTCTGATCGCCGCTTACACGCACAACAACGCGGCGGTTTGGCGCATAGCAAGAAACCAACTCACGCTTGCCGGACGCGGCACAGTCATTAACAACCGGCTCGTTACTGCCGACGCTGGACGCCACCATCAAACGCGCCGGAAGGCCATTTTCTGCCAGCATCGTACGTACCGTCTGCGCACGCTTCAGCCCCAGCGCGTAGTTGCTACGATCGCTGCCGATAGCATCCGTATGGCCAATCACCTGAATTTGTTTCAGCTCGACGTTTTCACGTTTTATTGTCGCCACCAGGTCTTTCACCGCCTGGCGGCCCTGAGCGGAAACGCCCTTTTCACCGGACTGTCCAAAGCGGAACATAATATCGCCGGACAGGGTGTAATCTTTGTACTGAGGCGCGGCCAGAGTCTTACAGGCTTCCACGCTGGATGCGCGAGAAAGCACATGGGTCTGCTCGCGCAGCCCCGATAAATCCTTCTCCGCCTGCTTGCGCGTACGGGCTTCCGGCACGGCATTCATCGTGTCACTGACGCGCACGAAATAGGTTTGTCCGCCGTTCATTTCGACGTTGTAACCCTGTTCTTTACCACGATACTGCGGCGCATCGTTCTGGTATGCGCCGAGATTATGCTTGCCCGGTGCCAGACAAAAAACGGTATAACCGCCAGGCAGCAGTGCATCGTGGAATTCATTATCCACATAAATATGTGCCGCCCCGCCGGTGCTGTTACTGGCGTCACGGTAGTAAACAATTTGCGCCTGAGTCTGAGCGACGGGTGCAACAGGCTGATACGCCTTGCCAAAATTCTCCGCAGCGGTGGCGGTGTGCATGAAAAATGCGGAGGAGGTAAACAGCGCCGCAAATAAAGAGGTCTTGAAAAAAGTCATAAATCCTCCAGAGGCCTCCCCGAAAGGAGGCCTGGAAAAGTTTAAGTTAGTGATTGTTCACGTTGACGGTTACGCCAGCTTGTACCAGCAGCTCGACATCCTGGCTTTCCATGTGGAACACCTGATACTCAACACCCGATACCTTCACATTACCGGCGTTGGTCCAGTTGCCCGGATCGCTGTTGTCAGGCAGCAGATCGCTCAGGTTTACCACGTCGCCTTTATTACCCTGCACCATCAGCTGTTTATTGCCATCGGTGATAAACAGATCTTTTTCAGCGTGGGTCAGCACGTCGTGCAGACTGATATTCAGCTTGTCCTGCTTGCTGTTGGTAATATCAATCGTCTTGTGCTGGAGATTATCCAGGTTGATTTCACGATCGTTCAGGGTGCTAACAACACTGGCGTTATCGTCATGCTGCTCTTCAGCGTTCATCATCATGCTTCTGGATGCTGAGCGCGGTGTGTTCACTGTCCAGCGGACATCATCAATCCAGTACTGATCTGTATTGATAGTGTTACCGCCACCCGACAAACCACTGCTTGCACCACGCCCCATACTGAAGACGATATTACCAATCTCACGCCCCGACGGGGCATTAACAGAGAAGGTTGACTCACCAACTGGCAGATATCCTGAAGAGATCACTTTCCCTGCCGTGTCGTAAACGGTGTATGTTGACTTCACAACGCTAGACTGGACGGAATCGTTCGCACCAGAAAGTTTCATGCTGACAGCATTTACCCCGTCAAAATGCATGGTGATGTCGCCAGTCATTGCTAATACACGACTGGTGGATGAAACGCCCCACTGATAAATCGCCGCACCATAACCAGGGTAATATTTATCGTTTAACGTAAATTTCAGACCACTTGGCAGTGTGACCAGACCTTTTCCAAAGTTCTGGAACGGTACAGTGTTAAAATCTTCGAACCCGCTCGATTTCGGAGAAACCACTGTCAGGCTGCGTGAAACACCCGCACTCTGGTTCCCTGCTTTATCGATAGAGAACACGCTAAACGTGTGGTTCCCCAACGGCAGTGCAGACGGCGTTAAGCTCCAGCTGCCGTTAGCGGCGGCGGTGACACTGTACGTAGAACCGTTCACCGCGATGTACACTGTGCTACCTGCTTCAGCGGTACCGTTCAGCGTCGGCGTGTTGTCATCCGTTGAACCCGCGTTGGCCACGTTGCCCGTTACCGGACCGACGTTATCCGTGACGCTGGTGATCACCGGCGCAGCGTTGACGGTATCCACAGTGATCCCAAATTTCGACGAGGTAGCCGAACGGTTTCCGGCCCTGTCGATTGAATAAGCCTGGAATTCATACAGCTTGTTGTAGTTGGTCGTCACTGGGTATGACCATGCGCCATTCGCAGCCGCAACCGCCGAGCCATAAGTCCCACCGGTTGCCGGGTCGATGATATACACCACGCTGCCCGCTTCCGCTGTCCCGCGTAAATCCAGGCCACGGTCGTTGGTTACGCCACCGTTGCCCACCAGACCGTTATACACACCACCCTGAACATCATCGTAAGAGCCGGTGATAACGGGCGCGTTATTCACCGTATCCACAGTGATCCCAAATTTCGACGAGGTAGCCGAACGGTTTCCGGCCCTGTCGATTGAATAAGCCTGGAATTCATACAGCTTGTTGTAGTTGGTCGTCACTGGGTATGACCATGCGCCATTCGCAGCCGCAACCGCCGAGCCATAAGTCCCACCGGTTGCCGGGTCGATGATATACACCACGCTGCCCGCTTCCGCTGTCCCGCGTAAATCCAGGCCACGGTCGTTGGTTACGCCACCGTTGCCCACCAGACCGTTATACACGCCGCCCTGAACATCATCGTAAGAGCCGGTGATAACAGGTGCGTTATTCACCGTATCAACCGTGAGTGAGAAGGTTGATGAGTTCGCTGAACGGTTTCCAGCATTATCGATTGAGTAAACCTGCCAGGAATATGTCTGGTTATAGTTAGTTGTCGCCTGATAAGACCATTTACCATCAGCTCCCGCCGTTGTGGAAGCCACTGTCGCACCATTCGCCATGTTGACGAAATACACAACGCTACCTGCCTCCGCCGTACCGCGTAACTCAGGCGTGCGGTCGTTCGTTACGCCACCGTTGCCCACCAGACCGTTATAAATACCACCTTCTACGTTGTCATAAGCACCTGTAATAACTGGTGTCGCATTAACGGTATCCACGTTGATCGAATAGGTCTCAGATTTACCCGACACGTTACCCAGATCGTCTTTCGCAATGGTGTAGAACATATGCGGACGACCGGCAGCCGTGTCAGCAACCGCATGCTCCCAGGTCCAGTTACCTTTCGCATCAGTTTTCACCGTATCCAGCACCGCGTTGTTATACGCGTTGTAGATATACACGACGCTGTTTGGCTCAGCGGTTCCGCGCAGCTGCATATTGCCGTCGTTGCTCAGCCCACCGTCTGGCACCAGGCCGTTATAGATGCCACCTTGCACGTCATCGTACGCCCCCAGAATGATCGGAGCTGCAGCGCGGGTATCCACTTCCAGACCGTAGTGGTTGGATTCGCCAGAGACGTTGCCCGCCGCATCCTGTGACGTCACGTAGAAGTCATGTTTCGCATCTGCCAGCGCAGGCGATGTCCACGTCCAGTTACCGTCCGCATCGGCATACACCGAAGCGATTGGCGTTTTGCTGTCCGGGCCATAGATATTCACCAGGCTGTTTTTCTCAGCCGTACCGCGCAGTTCTGGCGTGGTGTCGCGTGAACGGCCGCCATCGACGATCAGCGTACCCGCATCGTCATACATGCCGGTAATGGTCGGTGCCGTTGGCGCGTCAGTATCAATCGTCAGATCCCACGGCGCGGTTGGTGCGCTTTTCACACCGGTCGGGCTCTGGAAGACCGCACTCAGAGACAGCTCGGTGCCGTTGTTCTGCGGTGGCAGCGTGTAGTTCCAGGTGCCGTCATTGCCTACGGTCACAGAATTAACAAGCGTGGTGCCGTCGTAAATGAACACGGTGTCGCCCGCACGGCCAGTACCGTGCAGCGTTGGCGTGGTGTCATCGGTCACCGCCGGGTTCGCCAGGTCGCCCTGCACCAGGCCTACATCGTCGGCGATGCGATCCAGCGTCCCTGTCGGAATGCTGGTATCCAGCGTCAGCTCAAACGGTGCGGTAGGCGCACTGTCACCCGTCCCCGGATCTTCCGTCGCGGTGATCTGATATGTCCCATCCGCGCTCAGCGCAGGGGTGATGGTCAGCTGCCAGCTACCGGTTACCGCATCAGCACGCACGCTATCGATATAATTGCCGTCAACGTACACCTTCACCAGTGCGCCCGGCGTCGCGCGGCCCACAACCGTTGGGGTCGTGTCATCGGTGTGACTGCCGCTGCCCAGATTGCCGGTAATGGCACCTTCATCATCCACGACGTGGCTGATGGATACGCCGTTACCGCTGGTGTCCACGATGAAGTGGATCGGGTCGGACGCAGGGCCGATGTTACCCGCTTTGTCTTCAATCGAGACTTTCCAGGTGTAGTCACCGTCCGCCAGCGCAGGTGCCGGGGTGTAGCTCCAGTTACCGCTGCCATCGACAGGAACGCGCACGGTAGTGCCATTACCGAGATCGATAATAGCGGTACCGCCCGCTTCACCTTTACCACGGTAGGTTGGGGTGTTGTCATCGGTGGTGTCGTTGTTACCAATCCGACCTGGCGTACCGAAGTCGTCCCACAGTTCCACGTCAGCCGCTTCGCCTGGTGCGACGGAGTCCACAATAATGACCCACTCGCCGGTTTCCGGGCTGCGGTTGCCGGTCACATCTTCTGCGACCGCGCGGAAGCGGTGCTCGCCCTGCGCCAGCGCCGAATCAAACTCAATGGTCCAGCGTCCACCGGTGACCACCGCGCTGCCGATTGGGTTCGGGTTCGCGCCGTCATACAGATAGACGGTGGTGCCGTCCTGCGCGGTACCGGTAATGACCGGACGATCGTCATTCGTGATGCCACCGTTCTGTACCGTGCCGACGTGTGATTCGACATCGTCAATCACATCGGTGATTGCCGGTGCCGTTGGAATACCGCCCGCCAGCAGGTCAAAGGAGAACGCATCGGAAGGATCCGAACGCAGACCCGCTTTGTCTTCGGCGACCACTTTCACGTCATAATGACCGTTCGCCAGCCCCAGCGGCGGTGTCCACGTCCAGGTACCTTCATCGGTGGCGCGAACGGAAGCAACTTCACGGCCATTGACGATGATGTACACCAGGCTGTTCTCTTCGGCAGAACCCGCAAAGGTCGGGGTGCTGTCGTCAGTGATATCGCCGTTTTGCAGATAACCTGTTTGCTGACCCGCGTCGTCAAAGACGGTGTCGATAGTCGGTTTCACCGGTGGCGTGGTGTCAACGATAAAGCCGATCGGATCGGAAGGTTCGCTGGTGTTACCCGCGGGATCGGTGATGACCACCACGGCTTCATGCTCGCCTTCTGCCAGTGGATTTTCTGGTGTGACTTCCCATTTACCGTCTTCACCCACGATCGCGGTACCCACCACTTCATCGTCGATGATCAGTTCTACGGTTTCACCCGGCACAGCGCCTTCGCCGCTGAATACCGGCTGGGTATCATCGGTCACATCGCCGTTATTAATTGGGCCGATAACCGGACCCTGATCGTCTTCAACGTCACCAATGATCGGTTTCACTGGCGCTTCGGTGTCAATCACCAGCTTCCAGGGATCGGTTGGCGCGCTTTCAACACCCGTTGGGCCACGGAATACCACACTCACATCCAGCGCGGCACCGTTCGTTTGTTCAGGCAGGGTATATTCCCAGCGGCCATCAGCGCCCACGGTTACGGAGCTAATAATGTCGCTGCCATTACGTACGAAAACGATGTCACCTGGACGGCCCGTACCGTGCAGGGTTGGCGTGGTGTCATCCGTCACCGCCGGATTCGGCAGGTCACCCTGATAGCGACCAACGTCATCCGATACGCGATCGAACGTCCCGGTCGGAACAACGGTATCGATGGTCAGCAGGAATGGACGTGTCGGAGGTGGAATTTCACCAGGACCGCTGAATTCCCCTGCCGTAATTTCATAGGTTTTACCCGACTCCAGCGCAGGGTTGATCTCAATGGCCCACGCACCGGTCGTTGGATCGGCAGTCATCGTACCCACCGCTTCCCCGTCAACATACAGCGTCACCAGAGAGCCGGGCGTTGCCGTCCCCACGATAACCGGGTTAAGGTCATCCGTGCTGCTGCCGCTGGCCAGCGGGTTGGTCAACGTGCCGGTATTATCTTCCGCGTGGCTGATGGATACCGCATTACCCACGGTGTCGACGATAAAGGTCACTGGCGCGGTGGCTTCACCACGGTTACCCGCAGCATCTTCCAGCGCCACAGACCAGGTATAGGTTCCGTCCGCCAGCGCAGGGGCAGGCGTCCAGCTCCAGTTACCTTCTGCATTGACGGGTACACGAATGCTCTGCCCGTCACCGAGGTCGATCACAGCCGTCATGCCCGGCTCACCCTTACCGCTAATGGTCGGGGTGTTATCTTCGCTGATATCGTTATTGTTAATTTCACGCGGGAACTGGTAATCGTTCCACAGTAAAACGTCGGTCGGCAGCGGCGGCAGTGTCGCCACAGCAGCGATGTTTGGCTCGGTATTGTTGTTAGAAGCGATGGTCTTTTTCATACTCAATATCCAACTATATTCTGTTTATGTTCGGGAAAATCCCTGGATTAAAAAAACGGCTAAACGTTTTTACTTTCCGGAGGCGCCTTAAAGGCGCCTCCGTTTCCTGATATCAATTAGTGGTTTTGCAGCGTGACCGTCACTCCCATCTGAACGAGGATTTCGGTATTCAGGCTTTCCATCTGGAAGGACTGATACTCCACTCCGCCAACGTTAACCGTGCCACCGTCTGTCCAGTTGCCCGGGTCTATATCGTTTGGCAACAGGTCGCTGAGATTGACCCGATCGCCTGCATCGCCCTTCACCATCAACTGGTTGAAGTCGTTATCGTGGAACAGGTTCTGTGTGGCATTTTCCAGCACATCGCCCGCGCTCAGCGTCAGGGTGTTGTTGCCTGTTCCCGTTATGTCGAACACTTCCATTGACTGGATTTTGTTGGTCAGCGCGCTCATATCGAGATGCTGATCCGCACCCAACAGCTTCAGCGTGTCCGTCCCTTCTCCCCCCTGGATCACCGCGTCGGTCAGGCTGGCCACGTCACTCACCTGATAGAGGTTGTCCGCCGCGTCGCCATACCAGACATCGCCCTGGTTATCCGCCAGGAATTCACCCGGCGTGACGGTTTTCGCCGTGCCGCTCACCACCAGGTTATCGATACTGAAACCAAACCCGGTGCTGCCTGACAGCTCCTGATGGTGGATTTCCATCCGGTAAACCGGCGTCTCCTCCGGATTGTTTAACGACACCTGGACGTTACGGTTGCTGATCGGCGCGTTCACAAGCTGAGAATCAATTACATTGCCGTTGATGTCATAGAACGTCACCACCGTAGACGGACCCGCAAATCTCGGGTTGAAATCGAAATCGACGGTTTTGGCGCCATACTGGAAGTCGACAAACATGCTGGCTTCCATCCCGCCATCTGTTGACGAACTAAACAGGTACAGGCTGTTTGTGCTTCCCGCCCCGATAGTCTGTCTGTTGAATTCGTAGTCAGCCGTACTGGTATCCGTCGTGTGCGAGAAACGCATTCCGTGCACCCACTGGCCCGCATTGATCGCCGTAAACTCATCAGCTGATTCAAAGTTGTTGGTGCTGGTAAAGTCGCTGGTACGGTAGTCCGAGCTGTTACCCGCCGCGTCCACAATGGCTGCCCCGACCGGAATATCGGTATAACCGCCCGGCGGCAGGCTCAGCGTCACGTTACCGTTCGCGATATCCGCTGCCGTCAGCGTGTGCGTGACAGAGACATCTCCGACCTTCACCAGAACCGAATCACCCGCCGTCACGTTGCTGCCCGGCAGCGTGACGGTGACATCGTTACCGCTCCGCACCACGTCGGTCGGGGCGTCCGGCGCAACCTGATCCACCACCACGTTCTGCGACGACTCGGTGTAGTTACCTGCCGCATCAACAACACGGGTCAAAATGGTCCAGTCAGCGCTGTGTCCCTGCATGTCCACATAGGCCCACTTATCGCCGTCGACCAGCGCTTCCTGCCAGGTCGTGCCGCCATCAACGGAGACAAGGACTTTGTCGCCCGCGTCCAGCGCAGCCGAGAGATGGCCGGTGACCAGACTGCCAGGGCCGCTGTTATTGGTGATGAAGTCCGCATCGCTCACGCCGGAGTCTTTGCTCAGGCCGTCAGCCACCGCACTGGCCGTTGGCGCTTCGGTATCAATGGTGATTTTCCAGGAATCGCTCGGTGCGCTTCTGACGCCCGTCGGGCTCTGGAACACCACGTTCATATCCAGCTCTGTACCGTTATTCTGCGGCGGTAACGTGTAGTTCCAGCTGCCGTCAGGCCCGACGATGACGGAGTCGATCAGGGTCGTACCGTCGTAAATAAACACCCGGTCACCCGCCACACCGGTACCGCGCAGGGTCGGGGTGGTATCGTCGGTCACAGACGGGTTCGCCAGATCGCCCTGAACCAGGCCGACATCATCCGCTATACCGTCCAGGGTGCCGGTCGGAATGCGGGTATCGAGCGTCAGCTCAAACGGTGCGGTTTGTGGACCGTCACCGGTGCCGGTGTTTTCACTGGCAGTGATCTGATATGTGCCGTCGGCCGACAGCGCCGGGCTGATGGTGTACTGCCATTGACCCGTGGTCGGATCGGCCACCACGCTGTCAATCACGTTTCCGTCAACGTAGACTTTCACAATGGCACCAGGCGTAGCGCGGCCCACAACGGTTGGCGTCGTGTCATCAGTGTGGCTGCCGCTGGCCAGGTTGCCCTGAATGCCACCTTCATCATCCACAACGTGGCTAATCGAAATCCCGTTTCCGCTGGTATCCACGATGAAGTGGATAGGGTCGGATGCAGGTCCGACGTTGCCGGCCTTGTCTTCAATTGAGACTTGCCAGGTGTAGTCGCCGTCAGCCAGTGCAGGTGCCGGGGTGTAGCTCCAGTTGCCGCTGCCATCAACCGGTACACGCACGGTGGTGCCATCGCCCAGGTCGATAATCGCCGTACCGCCCGCTTCACCTTTACCCCGGTAGGTCGGGGTGTTGTCATCGGTCGTACCGTTGTCGGCAATAATCCCCGGCGTGCCGAAGTCGTCCCACAGTTCAACGTCTGTCGCCTCGCCCGGTGCGACGGAATCAATGTTGATGACCCACTCGCCCGTTTCCGGGCTACGGTTGCCGGTGGCATCTTCCGCTACCGCACGGAAGCGGTGCTCGCCCTGCGCCAGCGGCGTACTAAATTCAATTTTCCACTGTCCACCCGTTACCACTGCACTGCCGATCGGGTCCGGGTTCGCGCCGTCGTACAGGTAAACGGTGGTACCGTCCTGACCGGTCCCCACGAGAGTTGGGCGGTCGTCGTTGGTGGTACCGTTTTGCTGTACGGTGCCGGTGTGAGACTCAACATCGTCAATCACATCGGTAATTGCCGGCGCTGTAGGGACTCCGCCCACCTGCACGTTAAAGTTAAAGTCCTCAGACGACTCAGAGCGCAGGCCAGCCTGATCCTCCGCAACAACGCGGACGTTATACGGACCGTTAGCCAACCCCGGAGACGGTTCCCAGGTCCAGGAGCCGGTTTCAGTGGCGCGCACGGAATCCACCACTTTCTCGTTGACGATGATGTAAACGAGGCTATTTTCTTCAGCCGTACCGCTGAAGGTTGGCGTGTTGTCATCGGTGGTTTCACCTGCCGCCAGGTTGCCGGTTCTGTCGCCAACGTTATCGAAAACGGTATCGATGGTCGGTTGTGCCGGTGGCGTGGTGTCAACGATAAAGCCGATAGGATCCGACGGTTCGCTGGCGTTGCCTGCCGGATCGGTAATGACCACCACCGCTTCATGTTCGCCTTCCGGCAGCGGTTTTTCTGGCGTCACTTCCCAGTTGCCGTCTTCACCCACAATCGCAGTGCCCACCACTTCGTCGTCGATAATCAGTTCAACGGTTTCGCCAGGCACGGCGCCGCCGCCGCTGAATACCGGCTGAGTATCATCGGTGACATCGCCATCGTTAATCGGGCCGGTGATCGGGCCGACGTCATCTTCCACGTCACCGATCACCGGTTTTTCCGGCGCAGTCAGGTCGACGATAAAGCCGATCGGATCGGACGGCTCGCTGGCGTTGCCTGCCGGATCGGTGATCACCACCACCGCGTTGTGCTGGCCTTCAGCCAGTGGATTTTCCGGCGTCACTGCCCATTTACCGTCTGCACCCACCACCGCGGTACCCACGACTTTATCGTCGATGATCAGCTCAACGGTGTCGCCCGGCGTGCCGTTTTCACCGCGGAATACAGGCAGCGTGTCGTCAGTGGTGTCACCGTCATTGATTGGGCCAACCACCGGACCGACGTCATCTTCCACCTCACCAATCACCGGTTTTTCCGGCGGGGTGAGATCGACCACGAAATCAATAGGATCGGACGGTTCGCTGGCGTTGCCTGCCGGATCGGTAATGACCACCACCGCTTCATGTTCGCCTTCCGGCAGCGGTTTTTCTGGCGTCACTTCCCAGTTGCCGTCTTCACCCACGATCGCGGTGCCCACGACTTCATCGTCGATAATCAGTTCAACGGTTTCGCCAGGTACGGCACCGCCGCCGCTGAATACCGGCTGGGTATCATCGGTAATATCGCCATTGTTAATCGGGCCAGTGATCGGGCCGACGTCATCTTCCACGTCACCGATCACCGGTTTCGCTGGCGCAGTCAGGTCGACGATAAAGCCAATCGGATCGGACGGCTCGCTGGCGTTGCCTGCCGGATCGGTGATGACCACCACCGCCTCGTGCTGGCCTTCAGCCAGTGGGTTTTCCGGCGTCACTGCCCATCTACCGTCTGCACCCACTACCGCGGTACCCACGACTTTATCGTCGATGATCAGCTCAACGGTGTCGCCCGGCGTGCCGTTTTCACCGCGGAATACAGGCAGGGCGTCATCAGTGGTGTCACCGTCATTGATTGGGCCAACCACCGGACCGACGTCATCTTCCACCTCACCAATCACCGGTTTTTCCGGCGGGGTGAGATCGACCACGAAATCAATAGGATCGGACGGTTCGCTGGCGTTACCCTCAGGGTCGGTGATGACCACTACCGCTTCATGTTCGCCTTCCGGCAGCGGTTTTTCTGGCGTCACTTCCCAGTTGCCGTCTTCACCCACGATCGCGGTGCCCACGACTTCATCGTCGACAATCAGCTCAACGGTATCGCCAGGGTTCGCACCACCGCCACGGAAAACAGGCTGGGCGTCGTCAGTGGCATCGCCGTTGTGGATAGGGCCAGTGATCGGGCCAACGTCATCCTCAACTTCGCCGATCGTTGGTTTGCCAGGACCTGTCGGTGGAGGGGAAATAACGTCGCCGTTATCACCGCCGTCGTTACCGCCACGGTTATGGCGAATAATGGAGCCGATGCCAATCGCCGCACCAATCGCCGCTAATGCACCCAGTGCCAGCAAGGCAGGGGAAAACGCGGTACCCGCAACCGCCAAACCGTCAAGGCTGGCAATCGCGCCTGCGCCCAGCGCTTGCGCAGAGGATTCACCGTCCAGCAGGAAAGCAGCTTCGTGGTCATCATCACCGTCGGTGGCGATGTATTCATGCCACTGACCATCTTCCCCTTTACCGACCAGTTCACCCGGATTATCAAAGTAGTCTTCGATAATCAGCTGCGGCTGATCTTCATCAGTGCCTTCCAGCATGATGAACAGGTCTTTACCGACACGTTTCAGGGTAATGTTTTCTGGCGCAACGCCGTTTTCCCCTTCAGCAAGAATGTATTTTGCATTCGGGATGGCTTTAATTTTGACGGCACTGCCTATTTTTTCACTGCGCAGAACGTCGGCTTTGACAATCGTATTTTTATCAACGACTGCAATATTTACTGGCTTGAGATTCATTCGCTAAATTCTCGTGTAAATAATCGATCTGTGTCTGCGCAACGCGCCAGACGCACTTCCATACGGGATTCTTTCCCTGGCTGACGCTATCTTCCTGTCAGAGCGACGGAGTCTTAATAAGACCTGTCGCAAACGACCAGGTTAAGGTTGCAAGGAGACGTAATAAAAGGAAGGGTCCGTTATCTGGCAGGCCAGGCAGGGCAGCGCTGAGGGGGAAAATAAAGTCTCAGTTAAAGACAAGTCTTAGCCAAATTTGCATTGACGGGATAGAGAATAAATTTTTCCTTTCCCGATTCAGGACAACCAGGAATGTCAGGCAAAAAAGTCATTGTCATGGACGCCAGCCCACTGCTTCGCGCTGGACTCCAGGGCTTATTATCAGAACATGGTCATCAGATTGTTGCGCAGTTTGGCACAATGGAAGAATTGCTGGACAAACATTCGTTGTTCAACGCCGACTTGATAATAATGGAGCATCTGCAACAACAGCCAGACGTGTTTTCTTCTCTGGCTCAGTTAATAAAAAATATCCCTGATACACAGGTAATGATTTTATCCTCATCATCCAGTGATTTTCACATTCAGCTTAGCAGGAAGGCGGGAGCTGCCGGCTATCTTAATAAAAGCAGTACGCTGGACAACATCGTCCGGACTGTCAATAAAGTCGCATCCGGCCAGTTCTGTTATGGCAATGAACTGAGGCAGCACCGGACAAAATACCCGCGAGACGCCTCGTTGTTGTTATCGCTATCCCATACTGATATCTGTATCTTGCGCTACATTTCTGCGGGCTACAGTAATCAGGTCATTGCCGGCATAATGAATATAAATAATAAACGCGTCAGCGCTTATAAAAAGCGCATCATGCTGAAATTTAAAATATCCAAATTGACTGAACTGGTGGATCTGGCAAAACGTAATTATCTCTATTGAACAGAAATGACGCCGGGAAATGACTAACGACCACGAAACTCGCGACGATAGCGGGAAGGTGAGGTATTAAGCTGCTTTTGAAAGTGGCGCCGTAAAGAGGTCGTGGAAGGGAAGCCGACGCGTTCGGCAATATCTTCCACTGGCCGATCGGTTTTTTCAAGAAAGCGCTGGGCAACGAGAATGCGCTGGTTCAAAAGCCAGTTTGAAAAACGTTCCCCCGTCGTTTGCTGAAAGCGGCGGGTAAAGCTCCGGCGGCTCATGCAGGCTTTCTCTGCCACGCAGTCCAGCGTGATGGCCAGCTGTAAATTCTCTGTTGCCCAGGCCAGCGCGTCGGTGAAGTTATCTCCACGACGCGTATTCTGCACCGGCAGCTCCACAAACTGCCGCTGCCCGCCCTGACGATGAGGCGGCACCACCAGCAAGCGCGCCACGCGGTTGGCGACATCCGCACCCCACGCCTGTCGAACCAGATGCAGACAGCAGTCGATACTGGCTGCCGTTCCTGCTGACGTCACAACATCGCCATCATCAATGTAAAGCACATCTTTATCCATCTGCACGGAAGGATAAAGACGCTGAAAGTCCGCCGCCCATCGCCAGTGTGTCGTTGCCGGACGGTTTTCCAGCAGGCCTGCGGCGGCCACCACGAACGTGCCCATACACAACCCAACAATGCGGGACCCGGCCGCATGCGCGTTTTGTAACGCCGTTAACAGTTCAGGCTCCGGTGCATGCTCGGGCACATCCCAGCCTGGCACAATCACCATATCCATCCCGGCTAACGCATCCAGACCTCGCTCGACCACGATGGAAAAACCGGCATTGGTTTTAAGCGCGCCGGGTGTAGTGGCACAAACCACGAGCTGGCACAGGGCGTCACCCTGCGGCGTCAGTGCTTTCTCAAACACGGCATAAGGCACCGAAAGGTGAAAAGGAATAATGCCTTCAAAGACTACGATACCAATTTTCAATGTCATGACCGCCTCCGTAAGCCAGCCAGTATAGAGGGCTGGCTGGCCACAGGGGTTTCAGTTCGGTCTTATTTTTCCACCGCCAGCGCCATCACCTGATCCGTGGTCATGATTTCAGCAAAGACATCCGCGACGCCTGCCAGCGCTGCACGCTGCAGCGTGTCGTGATCCACCACGCCCCCCTTCCCGTCATCCAGATCGCGCGTGGCTGTCGCATCTTCCGGAATAATCACGCTATAACCCAGCGGTACAGCATCACGTGCAGTCGATGAGATACACATATGCGTCATCAGGCCCGCCACGATGACCTTTTTAATTCCCTGTTTCTTTAAGCGGGCATCCAGATCGGTACCCACGAAAGCGCTCGGGGTCTCCTTGGTAATAATGGTGTCCTGCGCAATCGGCTGCAGATCCTTATGGAACTGGGCAAATACAGAATTCTCAGCGAACAGCGGAGTACCGTTTTGCTGCGGGCTATTTTTTGTTATGTGGCGCACAAAGTAGACCGGCATCCCTTTTTGGTGTGCATACTCGACCAGCTTTTTGTTTTTCAACAACACATCCGCGCCATCCGGGATAACCATCCGGCCACGGAAGTCCTGACCCGCGTAATATTCATTCTGAATATCCACCACGATTAACGCGGTTTCAGATGCGGATAAAGACGTCGTAGCAACAGCGCCTGACATCGCGCGAATCGTTTTTGTATTCACCTGATTTGTCTCCTGTGCGGTGGCCTGGCTGGAAAATGCGCTCATCATGCTCACCAACAGTGCGGTACGGAAAATCGTTTTCATAACAAGAACTCCCTCTGTGTTGTGTTCGGGAGGCATTATTTCGTATTAACGTAAAAGACAGGAGTCACCTGAAGAACGAAAAACGGTACTTTTGGGCCAATATAAAAAGGATTATCCCGTCGTTCCTGCCGAGCAAATATGCCAGAAAAACCCACCACTCTAATTTTCATGTCATTGAAATAGCGCTATTTCCCGCTTATTGACCGGCGGGTAATATCGTTGCAGATATGGTATAGTTATGCATAATATTCATGCCTGTGTTCATCAGGCAAAGCCCTTTGAACCAGGATGATAAAATGAATAGCGTATTAATCGTGGATGACCACCCGGTTGCTCGTCTGGCGGTGAGAATGTTGCTGGAAAAAGACGGGATGACGGTGATCGGCGAGACTGATGATGGCCTTAAGGCATTACAACAGGCACGTCAGTTACTTCCGGATTTGGTTATTGTCGATATCGATATTCCTACAATCAATGGGATTAACGTTGTTCAGCGACTCCGTGCGAATGATTTTAAAGGCGGGATCCTGGTTCTGACGGGTAAAGATGACGATCATTATATTAAGCGTTGTGCCGGTGCGGGTGCCGATGGGTTTATTAGCAAGCGCAATAATCTGACGGAACTTCATGACGCTATCCGTGCAATCAAAAGTGGCTATGGTTTTTTCCCGATTAATCGCGCCCGCCAGATTGCCGCAGAGGATATTCCACTGGATGACAAAGGGAATATTGCCAGTCTGTCGGATAAGGAACTGCAGGTTCTGCATTTTCTGGCAAAAGGAAGCCGGATTGTCGATATCGCCGGGGAAATGATGATCAGTGATAAAACGGTCAGCACCTATAAAAGCCGCCTGATGAAAAAGCTCGATCTTAAAAGCCCGAAAGACATTTATGATTTTGCCCTGCGCAACAAAATAGAATGAGCCAACACCGGGTCTTAAAGGGAAAAATGTGACGGAATCCCCTTCGGCGGCACGCCCGCTACGCATACTGACTGTAGACGATCACCCGGCAAGCCGGCTCCTGCTCAGGCAGCAATTGATCCGCCTGGGGTATGAGGTTGTCGAGGCAGAAAACGGCGAACAAGCCCTTGTGCGCTGGAGCGAACAGCAGGTTGATATGGTCATCACCGATTGTAATATGCCGGTGATGGACGGGCTAACCCTCACCCGGCTGTTACGGGAACAGCAGCAAAAACCGTTAATTATCCTTGGTCTCACCGCGAATGCTCAGCCCGAAGAGCGTAGCCGCTGTATTGCCGCAGGTATGGACGACTGCCTTTTCAAACCGCTCAATCTGAAGCAACTGGAGGCGGGTCTACAGCGGGTATCGCCAAAAGAGGCGACCACAAAATCTGCTGACCCGGAAGGCCTCGGCCAGTTTATCCGTGTGGACAATCTTCGGTCGTTAACCGGCGATGACAATACCTTATTGTTCACCCTGCTGAATGCCACGCGGGATGAAAACCAACGCGACATGCAACCCTGCCTTACGCTGGCCCGTCAGGGCGACTGGGCAGCGCTGGCGTATCATATACATCGCCTGGCCGGTGCCGCCGATATCATTGGCGCAACTGCGATAGCGCAGCAGTGTCGCAGTCTTGAAAAGGCATGCGAAGGGACAACGTTGCCCGTCGAGTCTGAAATTGTGCCCCGCCTCCAGGCCCTGCTCAGGGACATCGCGGCGCTGAATCAGGCGATTACAGCCTTCACCACACCACGCTAACCTCAGGTTTACTTTTCCTCACACGCTGTCGAGCGGGCGCCTGCGCCTGGCCTGTCCTGTTTTTCACCGACAAGGACTACACGCCTATAGTCCTTCCCTTACACGCCTATCATCCTGCCCTCATGTATCTCACTGACCTGGAATTTATATAGTGACCCCGTTGTCACCATGGCAACGTTTTTGAAATAAAGAAGGTTGCCATGTTAAATAATTTATTTGAGACCACTACAACAGAACTGCGTTTTCTTATTCTGATGCTCTTGCTGATCAACCTCACGGGCGTTTTATTTTTATTATTTACGCCTCATTAATTAAAAGGTATTCCTTGTGAAAAAGACATTTCTTATTCTGCCTGTGCTCACAGCATTAACCATGACTGCGCACGCTAAATCATTGACGCAGTCCACCCTGTCTCTGGAACAGGCATCTGTACTCGCCAGCGAAGCCGTTAAATCGTGCAGCGCTAAAGGCTATAACGTTAGCGTGACGGTTGTCGATGCTGCAGGTCTCACTCGTGCGGTACAGCGTATGGATAACGCCGGGCCACACACCCTGACAGCCAGCTATCAGAAAGCGTTTACCTCTGCGTCCAGCGGAGCGGCGACCAGCCAGCTTCTGGAAAACTCAAATAAGTATCCGGCGGCGAAAAACCTCGGCGATATCCCTGGTTTCTTATTACTGGCTGGCGGCGTACCGGTTAAAGAAAATAACGCCACCATCGGTGCCATTGGTATTGGCGGCGCGCCGAGCGGTGATATTGATGAAGCCTGTGCACTCGACGCTATTAAAAAGCTGAAATAAGTAAAGCTATCTGTCATTTATCGGAAAGATAAAAAAGGAACTTATTATGAACGTAACGCCACGTGTTTTATTCGCCTCTGTGATTTCACTGTGCGCTTCCGGCCCGGTACTGGCTGCCGAAAACGTTAAAGAAGGCTATTACGGCGCCCTGAACCTGATTGACACCCATCAGAAGGCCAAGAGCATGAACCTGAGCGAACGCCCGGGGATCGGTTCATTTGTGGCCGGGGACGAAAAAGAGCACAAGCTGAACGGTTCCGTGGCCGCTGGCTATCAGTTCGGCAATAACTGGCGTACCGAAGCGGAATATGTGTTTAAAGAAAAAACAGAATTCACCAGCGGCTCTTCCACGTTTGCGACCAGTTTCAACCACATGAAAGTTGATTCTGAACGTGCAATGCTCAACGTTTATCGTGACTTTATGATCACCGATAAATTCGCCCTGTACGCAACGGCGGGTGCCGGTGTGGCGAAAGTGAAAGTGGGTGGCTGGCAGGGTAATGACACCCGCGAGTTCGCTGGCAACACGCAAACCAACTTTACCTACTCCGTGGGTGCTGGTGCGTCTTATGAAGTTATTGACGATCTGACCCTGTACGCCACTTATCGTTATGTCGATATGGGCAATATCGAAAGCGGCCGTAACACCTTTGTCAACGCCCGTAACCTGCAGGATGAAAACCTGCGTGGACGCCTGGTGAACAATGAATTTGTATTCGGCGTGCGCTACGTCCTGTAAGGCACGTTGACAGACAGTTTCATCACCCTCATTTCAGGTATTTTTCCTCTCTTTTATGCCACTTTGCCTGTCCTTACCGCCTCTCTGCCGGGCGGTAAGGTTTTTTTGCTCAAGAGCGCTCACCGATCGGATTTCCCTTCAGTACGCTGACGCCCCTCATTCCGGCACCACCTCCACGCTCGCCGACAACCCGGCTACCAGCTCAATCCCCTTCGGCAATGCATCAATATGTATGCGCACCGGGACGCGCTGCGCCAGCCGCACCCAGCTAAACGTCGGCTCGATGTCGGGAAGCCCAAGCCCGCCCGTCTCATCGTTGTTATCACCGATCCCATGGCCGATGCTCTCAACATGCCCGGCAATCACCGGTTCATAGCCCATCAACACGATATGCGCCGTGTCCCCAACGCGAATATGGCGAAGTTTGGTCTCCTCGAAATACCCCACCACCCAGAAACTGTGCGCATCGACGATGGCGACCTTAGTCTCCCCGGCGGTGGCATAGTCCCCCGGGCGAAGCCGCAGATGGGTGATATAACCCGAGACGGGAGCCCGTACGGTGGCGTGGGACAAATTAAGCTCGGCCAGCTCCAGCGCAGCCAGCGCACCGTGATAATTCGCCACCGCGACGTTCGCGGCGCTGCCCGTTTGCTGTAAATCCTCGCTGGAAATCGCGGCTTTAATCTGTGCACGTCGTCTGGCGGCATCCTGTCGCATCACCATCTCATGCCGTCTGGATTCCACCTCAGCCTGCGCGCTGGCCACCGCCAGCGTGAGCCAGTGCGGGTCGATAGCGTAGAGCACATCGCCCCGGTTAACCCACTGGTTATCCCGGACGGCCACGCGGATTACCGGCCCGGATACGTCCGGCGCAATCTGTACCACATCCGCCCGTACCCGGCCGTCGCGGGTCCAGGGCGTTTGCGCATAATGTTTCCACATCATAAAAGCCAGAAGCGTGGCCGCCGCGACGGCACATAACGTCAGTGCATAGCGACCGACCAGAGAAAGTAATGATTTCATCTAAATAACCCCAGCGCGGTCAGGCCCTGCATCAGCAGGAAAAAGGTGACCAGATAAGTTGAAACGTCCAGCAGCGGGCGAAAAGGCAAACGACGGTAGAGCCTGCTGAGCGATAAAAGCGCGATGAGTGCCAGCGTGCAGGCCAGCGCCGCGAGCGCGGTGACAAGCAGTCCCGGGATAAAAACGCCCCCGATATTCAGATCATTGACCATCGTCTGCCCTCCGTAATGCGCAATGTAAATCCACCAGATGGCCGACAAACTGGCGCGTTTGTGCATCTGCGGCAGGCAAACAGAGGCGGATGTGGTCGGCGATGTGTTCACGCAAGGCGTCGGTGTCGTTCAGGTGATACAGACGCGCGCTGATCTCTCTGCTCGCGGGCATATCGCAGCGGCGTAAATGCATCACCGAAAGGCCGGTGCGCAGCGTGCGCAGCAGCGGGTTAAGCACCTGCTCTGAGGCACGTCCGCTGCGCTGCAGGCGCGGCAGTAACAGGGCAGCGCGGTCAATCATCAGATTGGTCCAGTGCGTCTCATCCAGCAGAAGCTTGCCCTTCACGCTGCGACGAATATCGCGCTGGCACAGCGTGTGCAGACGTGCGATGGCCGCGTCGGCCTGCACGGTTTGCAGCAGGCTCATGCTGATAACAGCAAAGCCGGTTGCGGCAAACAGCGCAATGGCGGTATTGGCCGCCGTGGCAAAATCTCCGCTGTAGTGGGCACCCAGCTCGCACAATACCGGCAGCGTCAGGGTGATCCCCATTGCCATAAACGTGGTGGGAGGACGTGCCTGAAGCGACCCGGCCAGCAAATATACCGGCGCCAGCACGGCCACCAGCACGGGGAAATCGCTCACCTGCGGAAGCAGCGCAAAGCTGTACAGCAGGCTAATCAATACGCCCCAGAACGAGCCAATAATGTATTTCACAATGTGCGGAGCCGGGGTGTCGAAACTGCCAAACAGCGTGCAGCAGACCCCAAGGATAGAGACCGCCGTGCTGCCATCGGGCCAGGCGGAGAAGATCCAGACCAGGCAGCCGCTCAGGATGATGGCGAACGCGCCCAGCGAGGTGCGGGCGGCAGTAAGAGGATCGCGGTGAAAAACATACCCTTTAACTGCCCTGCCCGCCGTCAGTCCGTGGGCGGGCTTCGCATGGTGGATGGCATCAGAAAGACGTTCGCACTGCTGCAACAGCGTAATGGCCTGCGTCAGATAACGGACAAAACTGGCCAGCAGCGCGTCGTTCATCGTCCGGGCCTCTGCAGCGTAGCGCTCTGCGAGCTGTTCACTGCGTGCTATTAACGCATCTGCCGTGCTGTTGCGTGCAGCATCTTCATCCCCCAGCCAGGCCTGAACGTCGTCGAGCAATACCTGCAACCCGGCAGGCACCGTCGCCGGTAAGCGATCGCGTAATTCACAGTTGACGATGACCAGCCGCGCCAGCCGGTCATGGATAGCCTTTCTGCCCTGCCGCACCGGAGCAGACAGGGCAAAATCATACGGAATATGATGGCTTATGCCCTGCAGAAACTGCAGCGCCAGCGCCAGATGCAGCGGGTCTGAAACCGCGACGGGTTTGCCTGCGAGGGTGTCAGCCACCCGCTCACGCGCGGCGTGCAGGGTTTGCGATAACTTACTGTTGAACAGGCCGGAGATACGCGCGGGTAACACATAGCGATGTATCAGCGCCGCGCAGAAGATCCCAATGACAATCTCCTGCACACGGATAATGGCGATATTAAAAATCCCGCCGGGGTCGGATACCGCAGGAAAACCAATCAGGCTCGCAGTGTACCCGGCCAGCACAAAGGCATACGCCCGCGGGGTGCGCTCCAGCAGAGATAAATAGAGGCAGAACGTGATCCAGCCCGATAGCATCACGCTGCAGAGGATCGGCATATTGACGAAGACAGGTACGATCGCAACGGTGGCGCAGGCCCCCACAACGGTGCCGGCCAGACGATAGAGACTTCTGCTCAGCGAGGCCCCTACCGACGTCTGCGACACGATATAGACGGTAATAATGGCCCACGATGGACGTTCGAGGCCTATCGACAGCGCAATGTAGTAAGCGAGCATCGCCGCTGCAAAACTTCTCGCGGAATAGAGCAACGCGCTGGCATCGTTACGCAGCACGGGAGAAAACCGCTCACGTATGGTGCGCCACGAATGAAAATGAAAAGCGTTTAATATGTTCATGCCAGAATTATTACTGGCTTGCGAACCCGCTTAAATACTCTATTCTGTCAAAAAATACCTAAATGTTGCCAGAAACGTGAAACCTCAACTTGCCAATACGCTCTTCGATCCTGACGCCACCGCATGCCCGGCCGTAGCCCGACATCTGGATTTCGTGGAGTACGCCGCGGAAGTGCCGGTGCACACCCACCGTAAGGGGCAGCTGATTATTGCTTTGTATGGCGCGGTGATTTGTCATGCGGAAAATGATATCTGGATCGTGCCGCCAGACTGTGCCGTCTGGATCCCTGGCGGGATCGCACACAGCGCCAAAGCGACCTGGAATGCTCATCTCAACTATCTGTTTATTGAGCCCGGTGCCGCCGCGCTGCCGGAGAAATGCTGCACGCTGGCCATTTCCCCGTTAATCAAAGCGCTGGTTGACCGTTTGACGCATGAACGCGTTGATTATCCGCCAGAGAGCCATGCCGCGCGGCTGACCAGAGTGACGCTTGATGAGCTCGCCAGCATGCCGCAGCAGAAGCTGAGCCTGCCCGTTTCAGCCCATCCCAAAATACGTGCCATGGCCGACGCGCTGGTCAGCCATCCTGACGACAGAAGCACCCTGAAAGCGTGGGCGAAACGGCTGGCGCTGAGCGAGCGCTCCTTTGCACGTTTGATGGCGCGCGAGACCGGGCTGAGCTTTGGCCGCTGGCGTCAGCAGCTGCAGTTGATTATTGCCCTGCAGGAGCTGGCAAGCGGTGTCCCGGTCCAGAACGTGGCGACAACGCTTGGGTATGAATCCGTGAATGCGTTTATCACCATGTTCAGGAAAGCCATGGGCACCACGCCCGCGCACTATTTTGCCGAACGAAAAGTCAGCGGCCGTTAACCCGGCCCTTCGCTGCCTGCAGCAAGCAGGGGAACCAGCACATCGCTAATCGGAACGGGAATACCGTGAGCACGACCATAGCGCTGGATCACGCCGTTGCGGATATCCCACTCCATGGGACGGTTGGCCTGACGATCGGCGAGGATAGACGTGCCTAAATCGGCAGGTGCGCGCTGGAAATTCGCCAGGATCTCCTGCGCAACGTCATCGTGCAGCACCGCGCCTTCTGCTCGGGCCACGGCAAGCCCCTCGCGCAAATACGCCAGCGCCAGCTCGCTGATATCCTCACGGGAGAACATCCCGGCACGACGATTCGCAAGCACCATCAGGCCTGCAACCGCATTTTGCAGCAGCTTGCGCCATGCGACGGTAAGAAAATCTGCCGACAAGTCTACCGCGCAGCGAGTGCCGTTCAGCGCATCAGCCACCCGTTTTGCCTGCGGCACATCCGGCAGCGTCAACCGCGGACTGGCCCGCAGCCAGACGGAGGCATCCGGCTCACGCTGCGCCGGGAACCAGACCACCGACGGCAGTACCGTCGCGCCATTGACCCACGGTGCAAGCTGGGCCTTTTGCTCGACGCCGTTTTGCAACGCGCAAACCACCGTGTTTTCATCGCACAGCGCGTTCAGCCATCCCGCGCTGTCGGCGTTCTGGGTCGTTTTCACTGCGATAAAAACCAGATCGTACGGACGATCGATGACCGTCGGATCGGTTAATACCGGACCGGGTACCACGATTTCACCCTCATCGTGCCGCAAACGTAATTGCGGGTGTGCGGTACGTCCGCACAGTTGCGGCGTGCGGCCAGCCTCATGCAGCACCGCAGCGATAGTGGTTCCGATTGCACCGGGTCCAATCAGCGCAATGGTTGGATAGTCAGACATTGTTAACTCCCCTGGTCGCTAAAGCCCTAATCAGTGTGCCGTGGCGTTCAGCATAGCCGCCACACGTCACTTTATACCACCGCCTGAAGTGGGAGCCATACCCGTTGTCTATACTCATTTCATCTACGACAACGGAGTGCACCATGCCATTACCCGATTTCCATTCCTCTGAACCTTATACCCTTGGTATTGAACTTGAACTGCAGGTGGTTAACCCGCCGGGGTACGATCTGAGCCAGGACTCCTCCGCCCTTATCGCTGCCGTCAAAGACGACATCAAAGGCGGGGAAGTGAAGCACGATATCACCGAGAGCATGCTCGAAATCGCCACCGGCGTGTGTCAGAACATTGATCAGGCCGCCGCACAAATCTCGGTGATGCAGCAAAGTATTCTGCGCGCCGCTGCGGAGCAGCATATTCAGATCTGCGGCGGTGGGACGCACCCTTTCCAGAAGTGGCAGCGTCAGGAGGTGTGCGATGACGAGCGCTATAACGTCACGCTCGAACGGTTTGGCTATCTGATTTTGCAGGCGACGGTATTCGGCCAGCACGTGCATGTCGGGTGTCGGACCGGCGACGACGCTATTTATCTGCTGCATGGTTTGTCGCGCTTTGTCCCCCACTTTATTGCTCTGGCGGCGTCCTCACCCTATATGCAGGGTACGGACACGAAGTTCGCCTCGTCGCGACTCAATATCTTCTCGGGATTTCCGGATAATGGACAGATGCCGTGGGTGAACAACTGGCAGGAGTTCGAAGGGTTGTTTCGTCGTCTGAGCGCCACCAGCATGATCGACAGCATTAAAGATTTGCACTGGGATATTCGCCCCAGCCCGCATTTTGGCACGGTCGAAGTGCGGGTGATGGATACACCGCTGACGCTCGGCCACGCGATCAACATCGCCGGGTTGATTCAGGCGACGTCTCACTGGCTGCTGACCACGCGGCCCTATAAGCATCAGGAAAAGGATTTTCTGCTGTACCGCTTTAACCGTTTTCAGGCATGTCGTTACGGGTTAGAGGGCATTCTGACGGACGTGCAGACTGGCGAGCACAAAACCGTGGCGGAAGATATTGGGTGGCTGCTGGAGCAGGTTGCGCCGTCGGCCGAGAAGCTCGGCGCGACGAGCGCGATTAAGGAAATAGCCCTGATGTTAAAACAGGGCAAGAGCGAGGCGCAGCGCATGCGCGATTTTATCGCAGACGGCGGTTCGCTTATTTCTCTGGTTCAGAAACATTGCGAGCTGTGGGCGACGAGTCCGTAAGGCGATGCCCCCACTCACGCAGGCGCTGGAACAGCACAAACAGCGCCGGGATAAACAGAATGCCGACCACGGTGGCCACCAGCATCCCGCTGAACACCGTGGTGCCAATGATGCGGCGGCTCTGCGCCCCTGCCCCGGACGCCAGCATCATCGGTAGCACACCGATAATAAATGACACCGCCGTCATCATCACCGCCCGGAAGCGGCGTGAGGCGCCTTCACGGGCCGCATCGACAATCGCCATCCCCTCATTACGCCGTGCGCGGGCAAACTCGACGATCAGGATCGCATTCTTGGCTGCCAGCGCGATTAACAGCACCAGGCCAATCTGCACATACACATCGTTGGCGTATCCCGCGATCCACAGCCACACCAGCGCGCCACCGATGGCGAACAGGACTGAGAGCATCACGCTCGCGGGCAGCGTCCAGCTCTCATACTGCGCGACAAGGAACAGCCACGCCATAACCACCGCGGCCAGGACAATCCAGATGGCCTGATTTCCGGTCTGCTGCTCCTGATAAGACATCCCGCTCCAGGCATAGTCGTACCCGGCAGGCAGGTTTTCCGCCAGAAGCTCGCTCATCACGACCATCGCCGTGCTGCTGCTCACGCCGTCTGCTGCCGACCCGCTCACTGACACCGACGGGAACTGGTTATACTGCTGCAGGAACGGTGCGCCAACGGTCGGGGTAATCGTGACAAGATTACTCAGACGCACCCGCTCACCGTTATTGCTACGCACGAACAATTCGCTGATTTGCCCGGCACGCTCGCGCCACTGCATTTCGTTCTGTACCACCACGTGGTAGACGCGGTTGTTAACGCTAAAATCCCCGGCACGCGTGCCGCCAAAGGCGGTTTGCAGGCTGCTGAAGATGCGCGAGACCGGCACGTCGAGGCGGGCAGCGCGCTCGCGATCAACGGTCAGCGTCAGCTGCGGCACGTTGCTGCTCCAGGTGGTAAACACCCGGTTAAGCTGCGGATGCTGGTTAGCTTTTATCAGAACGTTGCGGGTAACGCGTTCCAGCTCCGCCGGGCTTTGCCCCGCCTGGGCCTGAATACGCAGGTCGAAGCCGGAGGCGTTGCCCAACCCCGGCAACGTCGGCGGGGCGAAGGTCATGATGGTCGCTTCCGGCAGCGCCAGCAGCTGACGCTGCAGCGTTCCCATCACCTCATCAAGCGGCGGACGCTCACTCCATGTCTTCAGCATGATGGAGATAAACCCGCCGTTAGACGCGCTGGTACCGTTGAGAATGTTAAAACCGGAGACCTGAATCACATCCTCGACCGCAGGGTGTCTGGCGATAAGCTCCCGCGCGGTGGTCATCACCGCTTCGGTACGCTCCAGCGACGCCGCTTCCGGCAGTTGCACGCTGGCGAAGAAGTAGCCCTGATCTTCCTGCGGGAGGAAGCCCTTTGGCATTGACATAAAGCTGAACACCACCACGCCCGCCGCACCGGCCGTTGCCAGCAGCACCAGCCACGGACGGAGGTTAATGCAGTTAACGATGCGGGTATAAACGGTGCGCGTGGTATCCAGTCCGCGGTTGAAAACGCGGTAAACCGCGGCTGGCTTCTTCGGGCGCGGGAGCAGCAACAGCGCACAGAGCGCTGGCGTCAGGGTCAGCGCCACCAGGCTTGAGAGCGTGACGGCGGTGGAGAGCGTGACTGCGAACTGGCGATACAACTCCCCCACGATCCCCGGCAGCAGCGCCACCGGCACAAACACCGCCAGCAGCACCAGGGTGGTGGCAATCACCGGCCCGGCAATCTGGCGCAGCGCCTGTGCGGTAGCCGCCGTGCGGCTTTGCCCTTCCGCCATTAGCGTTTCAACGCTCTCCACCACCACAATGGCGTCATCCACCACCATGGTAAGCGCCAGAATAATGGCGAACAGGCTGAGCGTGTTGGCCGAATAACCGAGGGTATAGAGCACCGCAAAGGTGCCGACCAGCGACACTGGAATAGCGAGCGCCACAATCAGCGTCGCACGCCAGCTCTGCAGAAATAAGGAAACCACCACCACGACGGCGAGCAGGGTCAGCGCCAGCGAGACACCAATCTCCTTGATGGTCGCGGCGACAAAGGTGGTGGTATCAAATTTTACTTCATAGGTCAGATCGTCCGGGAAACGTGCAGAGAGTCGCGCCAGCTCCGCGCGAACCGCATCGGCTACGCGCAGGGCGTTGGCGGACGGCGTAGGGTAGATGCCAAGATAGGCGGAGTCATGCCCGTTCAGCTGGGCGCCGGAGCTGTAGCTGCGCGACCCCAGTTCAATCGCGGCGACATCTTTCAGGCGCACCAGCTGGCCCATCTCCCCCGCACGGATAATGATGTCCGCAAAGTCCTCAGCCTGATTTAAACGCCCCAGGCCGTTAATCGTCAGGGTTTGCTGCTGGCCGTTAAACACCGGCGGCGTTCCGACCTGGCCTGCCGCCCCCTGGACGTTCTGCTCGCGTAACGCCTGAGCCACGTCATCGGTGGTCACGTTCAGGGCGTTCATGCGATCCGGACGCAGCCAGATACGCATGCTGTAGTCGCGTGCGCCAAACATCTGCACCTGCCCGACGCCCGGCAAACGCGCCAGCGCTTCACGCACCTGCGTGCTGGCGTAGTTACTGACGAAAAGCGGCGTGTGGGTATTGTCCGGTGAGTAAAGGCTTACCCCCATCATCAGATTGGTAGCGCGTTTACGCACTTGCACGCCGTTTTGCTGCGCCTCGGTGGGCAATTGCGCCACAGCCTGCGCCACGCGGTTTTGCACGTCGATGGCGGCCAGATCCGGATCGGTCCCTGCCGCAAATGTGATGTTCAGGCTGTAGGCACCTTCATCGGAACTGGTGGATTCCATATAGAGCATGTGATCCACGCCGTTAAGCTGAGTCTCCAGCGGCGTGGCAATGGCTTCCGCCACGTCAGCCGAACTGGCACCGGGCCAGCTGGCGGAGACATTCACCACCGGTGGGGTGATCTGCGGGTACTGCTCCACCGGGATAATCTTCAGCGCGATGGCACCCAGCAGGGTTATCACCAGCGCAATCACCATCGCGAAGCGCGGGCGTTTGATGAAAAACGTCAGCATGATGGCTCCTTAATTCAGTATCTGGACGGCTGCGCCAGGCTGTACGCGCTGGGCACCGTCGGTGATCGCTCGCTCACCGGGATGTAAGCCGGATGAAATCTCAAACTGCTGGCCAATCTGTCCGGCAATCTTCAGCGGGCGTTTTTCGGCTTTGCCTTCTGCGTTAACCACCCAGGCAAAGAATCCCTCGCCGTTTTGCTGTACCGCCGCAGCGGACACTGTCAGCACCGGCTGCGCGCTTGCCGGACGCAGGTAGACATTCACATTGCCGCCCGGCAGCAGCTGATGGCGCGGGTTGGCAAATTCGGCGCGCAGCATCACGCTGGCGGTACGCGGGTCGATACGATTGTCCACGGAGGTCAGTTCACCGCTCAGGCGCTGACCATTGCTGTCAATCCGCGCCTGCCAGGCGCGCTTCAGGGCGCTGATATCCGCATGTTGTCCGGCTTTGGTGGCAAACGCCCCCTCTTCCAGCGCAAAGGCGATACGGATCGGATCAAGCTGCACGACATCCACCAGCACGCCGCTTGACGGGTTCACCAGGCTGCCGGCATGGAACTGGCTGTGCCCCACGCGGCCATCAATCGGCGATGTGATGCGCGTGTACGCCAGCGTCACGTTACGGGTTTCGAGGCGAGCTTTCGCCTGCTCCAGCGCAGCGCTGGCGACATCGCGCTGCATGCGCGCGTTATCCACGTCGTGACGGCTGATGGCATTGCTGTTGCCCAGGCTTTCAAAGCGTGAAAGCTGCTGCTGCGCCTGACGCAGCGTGGCTTCCGCGCTCTTTACCTCAGCCTGTGCCAGACGCACGGCGGCGCGTGGCTCGGCATCGTCCAGCTCAAACAGCACGTCACCTTTTTTCACGTATTGTCCGTCGCGAAAATGAACCTGGGTAATCACGCCTTCCGTGCGTGCTCTTATCTCGACGGTATGAATGGCTTCAATGCGGCCAGGCACGTGCCGTTCAGCGGCGTGGGTCGTTTGCTCCACAACCGCCACGCGAACCGGAATGGCAGCAGCAAACGCGGGTTGAAAGAGGGCGAGGAGGACGAACAGGAGCGGGAATTTCATGGGGATGTACCTCTGATGTGTTTCCCTCACCCCGGCCCTCTGCCCAATGAAAGGGAGGTCAGCATCCCCTCTCCCGGCGGGAGAGGGTTAAGGTGAGGGCAAAAGGTTATGCAGCCTTACGGAACCTGCGGGTCAGTCGCTTCTCGATTTCAACAACGAAGAACATCACCGCGGCTACCGCCAGCGTGACGAACCAGTAGCGCAGAGGCAGCGCTTCCGTACCGAAAAGCATCTGCATAAACGGCAGGTAGATGATTGCCGCCTGGAGCAGGAACAACACGCCTGTGACCAGCCAAATCCCTTTGTTCGCCAGCAGGCCACGGTTCAGGGAGAACCCTTCAGTGTTGCGGCAGTTAATCATGTATACCCACTGGGCGCAGACCAGCATCTGCAGCAGCACGGTACGGATGAACTCCGCGCTGTGGCCGCGCGGTGCCAGCCAGGCTTCCAGCGCAAAGGCGGCGATGGCAATCATGGTCCCGACGAAGGCCACGCGCCATACGGCGTACGCATCCATCACGTGCTGTCCGGTCTGACGCGGCGGACGCTTCATGATGTTGCGCTCGGCGGCTTCAAAGGCCAGGCCAAAGGAGAGCGTGGCGGAGGTTGCCATGTTCATCCACAAAATCAGTACCGGCGTCAGCGGGATAATGTTCCCTGCCAGCAGCGCAATAACAATCAGCAACCCCTGCGCCAGGTTGGTCGGCATAATGAACAGAATGGTTTTCTTCAGGTTGTCGTAAACGCGACGCCCCTCTTTTACCGCGCTGGCGATGGTGGCGAAGTTATCGTCGGTCAGGACCATATCCGCCGCCTCTTTGGTCACTTCGGTGCCTTTGATGCCCATTGCGATGCCCACGTCCGCCTGGCGCAACGCCGGAGCGTCATTCACACCGTCGCCGGTCATGCCCACGATCTCACCCTTGTCCTGCAGGGCTTTCACCAGGCGCAGCTTATGCTCCGGGCTGGTACGGGCGAAAATGTCATATTTCACCGCGGCGTCTGCAAGCTCAGCGTCGTCCATTTTCTCCAGTTGGTAGCCCGTCACCGCCTGCTCGCTGTTGGTGATCCCGAGCATCTGACCGATGCTCATTGCCGTCTGCGGGTGATCCCCGGTGATCATCTTCACGCGGATCCCGGCCTGCTGGCAGGCATGAATCGCATCAATCGCTTCAGGACGCGGTGGATCCATCATTGCGGCAATACCGAGGAAGATCAGCCCGTGATTCAGATCGTCATGCGTCAGCGCCTGCTCACCGTTCGCCGGTTTGAACGCCGCGGCAACCATACGCAGCCCCTGGCGTGCATAGCGCTCCATCTCGGTTTCCCAGTAAGCGCGGTCGAACGCTTCAGCGCCGTTACGGGCCTGCTGCTGTTTACACAGCGCGAAAATCACGTCCGGCGCGCCGGTAATCAGGATGTGCTCCTCGTGACCAATCTGATAGTGGGTGCTCATGTACTTGTACTGCGAATCGAACGGGATCTTGTTAATCAGGGTGGTCATCACCGGCTCAAGATGCGCCTTCGCCGCCAGCACCTTCAGCGCCCCTTCGGTCGGCCCACCGGTGATGCCCCACAGACCGCGTTCGTCCTGAATCAGTTGGCTGTCATTACAGAGATCGACAGTGCGCAGGTACTGCTCCAGCACGGTGCCCGGCTGGATCTGCATCGGCTCGTCGCTGCCTTCCAGGTAAATGTTCCCCACCGGCTCGTAGCTGTTACCGTCCACGCGGTAGCAACTGTCGGCAGTAATGATGGCTTTCACCGTCATCTCGTTCATGGTCAGGGTGCCGGTTTTATCCGAGCAGACCACGGTCATCGCCCCCAGGGTTTCAACCGTTGGCAACTTGCGGATAATCGCCCGCTTGCGTGCCATCGCCTGCACGCCAAGAGAAAGGATGATAGAAATAATGGCTGGCAGACCTTCCGGCACGGACGCGACCGCCAGGCTAATCAGAGAGAGCAGCAGCTCGCCCATGGGGATTTCGCGGAACACCAGGCTGAAGACAAACAGTGCCGCCATCATCGCCAGAATAATGGCGAAGATCGCTTTCCCCAGCTTGTCCATCTGCACCAGCAGCGGCGTACGATGCTTTTCAATACCCGCCATCATCTGGTTAATGTGGCCAAGTTCAGTCTCTTGCCCGGTGGCAATGACCACGCCAATGCCGCCCCCTGCACTCACGGTCGTACCGGAAAAGACCAGGTTAGTGCGGTCGCCCAGCGGTAATTCACCGGTCAGCGGATTAATGTGTTTATCCACCACGGTAGATTCGCCGGTCAGAATAGCCTCTTCCACGCGTAAATTATGCGCTTCGATTAAACGCATATCCGCCGGAATACGATCGCCCGCGCGTAATACAATAATATCGCCCGGGACTATTTCAGTTGTCGGTAGCGTTTCATGATTGCCATTGCGAATGACGCGCGCTTCGCTGGAGAGCATATTGCGAATACTCTTCAGGGATTTTTCCGCATTGCTTTCCTGAATATGGCCAATTAACGCGTTGATTACCGCCACACCGAGGATAACCAGCGTATCGACCCAGTGGCCCATAACTGCGGTTAATACCGCCGCGGCAAGCAGAACGTAAATCAGCACATCGTTAAAATGGGCGAGAAAACGTAGCCAGGCGGGCTTGCCTTTTTTCTCCGGCAACGCGTTAGGGCCATACTGATGCAGACGTGCCTGCGCTTCAGCACGGTCGAGGCCGCTTGCCTGGCTCTGCTTGTTAGCAAGCACTTGCTCAACGGTCTGCTGATACGCCTGCCCACCAGCAGGTGGCATGTTCTGAGAGAGATTTTTTTTGGTCATCGTATTTTTCCTTCAATATACGGTGGACGGAAGCCTGAATTCCTTTCTGGCTTTAATAAATTCATTTTTAAGGCTTGCGGGTAGAATTGATCTACCGCAATATAATTACTGCCGGGATATTCAAAACTAATAAATATTATTCGAATACGATGATTTTTACAAAATATTTCTAAACCAACGCTAAACGAGGAGGAACCATGTTTGGTATTTATCGCGCACGCCGCCTGGCGTTATACATTGTCGCAGCCATTGTTATTGCCACGTTAATTGGATATAGCACTTATATGTTTGTAAAATTATTTGCATGACAAGGACATTTATTTACATAACGCGATAATAATTTAATCGCTTCTGAGAGATTATTCTCTTTCTGTTATTTATTCGCAGAAAAGTGCATTTTATTTAACAAAAAACGTCTGCCGGGTTTATATTGCTTTACGTTCCGCGATGCCGGACAATGACATTTTTAACTGACGATTAACATTAAGATGAAACACCCGTTAGAATCGCTGCTCACAGCGGGGGGCATTTTGTTGATGGCCCTGCTCTCCTGCCTGCTGTTACCTGCGCCGTCGCTTGGGCTGGTGCTGGCGAAAAAGCTGATGACGATCTTCCACATGGTCGATCTTAACCAGCTGTACACCATTTTGTTCTGCGTGTGGTTTTTACTGCTTGGCGCCCTCGAATTCTTCATCCTGCGTTTCGTCTGGCGTCGCTGGTTTTCACTGGCATCGTAAGTAAAAAAACCGGGTGCGGCTGCGCCTTACCCGGTCGGATTTCTGCATAACGACACGTTCAGTGTGTCCGGCTGTGGTTCTCTTTGCGGTACGCGCCAGGCGGCTGGTTGAAGGTACGGGTAAAGATACGCGTAAACGTCTGCTGCGAATCAAAGCCGTAGCGCAAACAGATATCGTAGACACGCTCGTCCGATTCACGCAGGTCACGCGCTGCCAGCAGCAGCTTGCGTTCGCGAATGTAACGCCCGAGACTTTCGCCCTTATACTGCATAAACAAACGCTGCAGATGCCATTTCGAGTAACCCGCGTGGCGGGCGATCTCTTCGATACGTAATGGCTGGTGCAGGTTGTCGTCGATCCACTCGACGATGGTGTCGATGACTTGAGCGGAAATGGTCATACTGCTCTCCCCCTCTGCTTCTCGCTTAAACATTATTCCCACCACTCACGAAAGGTTTGCGTGGTATCACTCACGTGAACAGGTTCACCCAGCTCCGGCGTCAGTAGCCGATAATTTTTATCTTTGCTGGCCTGCGCCAGCTGGATCAGCGGATCGTTCCAGGTGTGTTTCGCCAGCACAAAGCGTCCGTTATGACCGGGCACGACAGCTTTCGCGTTAATGTCAGCCGACGCCTGCGCCGTTTCCGCCGGCATCATGTGAATGTACTTCCAGTCCCGATCGTACTGGCCGTTTTCCATAATGGCTAAATCCACCTCGCCAAACTGCTCACCGATGGCCCTGAAATGCGGGCCGTAACCGGAGTCTCCGCTGTAATAAACTTTCTGCGCCGGCGTGACGAACATAAAGCTCCCCCACAGGGTTTGATCGCGTTTAATCCCGCGTCCGGAGAAGTGACGTGCCGGCAGGACGTGCACCGATAAGTCATCACTGATGCGCACCGACTGGTTCCAGTCGCGCTCGTCGATAATCTCCGGCTTCATGCCCCAGTAGCGCAGATGAGATCCAACGCCCAGCGGAGTAACCACACGTTTCACCTTCGGCAGTAACGCCCTGATGGTGGCGTAATCCAGATGATCGTAGTGATCGTGGGAGATGATCAGCAGGTCGATCTCCGGCATGTTCTGCGCATGCCAGGGATACTCGCCCGCAAAAGCTTTATTGAGGAACGAGAACGGCGCGGCATAGTTACTGAGCACCGGATCGATCAGAATACGTTTACCCGCCAGCTGCATATACCACGACGAGTGACCGAGCCAGACCAGCGTGTCCTGCTCCAGCGGCAGACTGGCGAGATCGGTTTTCACCAGCGGCAGCGGCTGCGCGGGACGGGCATTTTCGGTTTTGCGGGTCAGAAATTGCCACCACGCTACCAGCATATTTTGCTCGCCGGTGAAGCCCGGTGTCGGCAACGTATTGTGGAATTTCCCGTCGCGATACTGCGGGGAGGCCTCCACTTCGGTAAGCTGCGCACCCTGCGGTGGCTGGCCAAATCCAGGATTCAGGACAAAAGGTAAACTCGCAGCTGAAGCAATAATCATGACGAACACCACGCAGATGAATAGAGGCTTTTTCATATCCTGACCCGAAAACGCGCCCCATCCGATGGTTTACGCGGGTTGAACTTGATTATGAGTGAGTAAGCACTCATTATAGATATGATGATAAAGTCGTCAAGACGTTTTCGATCTTTGACATTGCGCGTTGCAGCCTGTCAAAGCACGTGTTTCAATCAAGGTTTTTACAATTGACAGGAGGAACAATTTAGTGGCACGTCCGAAGAGTGAAGATAAAAAACAGGCCTTACTGGACGCAGCAACCGCTGCATTTGCACAGTCAGGTATTGCCGCCTCAACGGCCTTAATTGCCCGGAACGCGGGCGTCGCTGAAGGCACACTGTTCCGCTACTTTGCTACCAAAGACGATCTGCTGAATGCCCTCTATCTGCACCTGAAGCAGGATCTCTGCCAGACGATGCTGGCGGAGCTTGATCGCACGCTCACCCTCCCCAAAGAACATACCCGCAATATCTGGAACAGCTACGTGGACTGGGGCATCCGTAATCCTGTCGCTCACGCCGCCATTCGCCAGCTTGGCGTCAGCGAGAAGATCAGCGCAGAAACGGAGCAGGCCGTGCAGGAGATGTTCCCGGAGCTGCATGAACTGTGCCGTCGCGCAGTGCGTCCGGTATTTATGTCCGATGAGTTTCGTACCTTTGGTGATGCCATGTTCTTATCGCTTGCCGAAACCACCATGGAATTTGCCACCCGCGATCCGTCCCGCGCCGTCGATTTTAAAGCGCTGGGCTTTGAAGCCATGTGGCGTGGACTCGCCTCCGAGGATATTGATGGACAGTAAATCGCTGCAGGAACACGCCAAACGCGTGGCGCTGGAACTGCCGTTCACCGAACACTGCTGGCCGTTCGGGCCGGAATTTGATGTGTTTAAAGTGGGTGGCAAAATTTTCATGATTGTTGCGGTTGCTCACGGGCGACCGCATGTCAGCCTGAAATCCGATCCGGAAAAATCCCTGTTAAACCAGCAGATCTACCGCGGCGTTGAGCCGGGGTATCATCTCAATAAAAAGCACTGGATTTCACTCTACGGCACCGACGATGTTACGCCGGAACTGGTGGCCGATCTCATCAACGATTCCTGGAATCTGGTCGTCGATAAGCTGCCGAAAAAAGACCAGAAATGGATCAGGCCGCGCTGATTGTTCGTCTGAGACGAACAGATTAAGCGCTCAAAATGCACTTATCTTTTCCCGCTTCGCACGGTAATCTGCACTCCTTTTCGCGCCCGCACGCGGGCGAATTTTATCACCAGGAGTTGTTATGGATATCATTTCCGTTGCCCTGAAACGCCACTCCACCAAGGCGTTTGACCCAAGCAAGAAACTGACCGCTGAAGAAGCGGAGAAGATCAAAACACTGCTGCAGTACAGCCCGTCCAGCACGAACTCCCAGCCGTGGCATTTTATTATTGCCAGCACTGAGGAAGGTAAAGCGCGCGTGGCCAAATCTGCGGCAGGCACTTACGTGTTCAACGAACGCAAAATGATGGACGCCTCTCATGTGGTGGTGTTCTGCGCGAAAACCGCCATGGACGATGCGTGGCTTGAGCGCGTCGTCGATCAGGAAGAGGCCGACGGTCGCTTCAACACCCCAGAAGCAAAAGCGGCGAATCACAAAGGTCGCTGCTATTTCGCCGATATGCACCGCGTGGATCTGAAAGATGACGACCAGTGGATGGCGAAACAGGTTTACCTCAACGTCGGTAACTTCCTGTTAGGCGTGGCCGCGCTGGGCCTGGATGCCGTACCCATTGAAGGTTTTGACGCCGCCATCCTCGACGACGAGTTTGGCCTGAAAGAGAAAGGCTTCACCAGCCTGGTGGTGGTCCCGGTTGGACACCACAGCGTGGAAGATTTCAACGCCGCGCTGCCAAAATCTCGCCTGCCGCTGAGCACGATTGTGACCGAGTGCTAAGACAAACGGGCCGCAACTGCGGCCCGTTTTCAATCCCGCGTCATCTGCCTGGTTTCGCCATTGAACCAGCATCTCACGCAGACGGCGTTTTCTGCGTCTTCCCGATAAAAACGCGTAAAACTTACTTCTCCGCACGCCCGGCATGCCAGATCCGCTCCGCATACCGCCCTATCACCGCCAGCGACGCCGCCAGAATCAGGAAGAACACCACCTTGTTCATCCCATCCCAGAAGTATTCGAAGTAGCGGGTATAGAGGTTAATGGCCAGGAACGTCAGGCCAAACCCGCGCAGCATGCCGTCGTCGGTTTTCAGACTGATGTAAATACAGAGAACCGCCGCCACCGCAAACAGCAGCGCCCACGGCAGCAATGAGGCCTGGGTCACGCTGTACCAGTTATCGATATCGTAATTACCAAATATCGACATGATCCACAGGGCGACAAAGAGATACGTCAGCCCCATCGCTTTACTGGTGGTGTAGAGATGACGGGACTGCAGCACAGCACGCAGGATCCAGCACAGGGCCAGCAGCGCGCCGCCGAAAAAGATAAAGCGCACCGGATAGTTCATCCCCAGCCAGTAAGCGCCCCAGCCGGACATATAGCCCGTCTCCGCGCCAAACCAGTTGCCAAGCGAGAGCAAGAAGAACAGCCAGACCAGCCCGGAGCGGCCGAAAAAGCCTACCAGGCCATAGACGGCACAGCCGGCCAGGAACAGGGGCGCGATGTGGCCGCTGCCGTTATCCAGCCGTTCACCCAGCTGCCAGAGCGCGATGGCGGTAAACAAGACTCCGAGGAACAAAATCGCTTCGGTACTGTAATGCCACTGCGTCTCCCGCCGCTGGCGGCTGAAGCCCCACAAATAAAACAGCACGGCCATCAGTGCCGGCAGCCCGATGCGGGCAAGGGAGGAAAAAGCGAAGAATTCGATAATGCGCGCCATCATTTCGCTGTCCGAAAACAGGCTGCCGATGGCGATAATGACGCAGGCGAGTGCCGTCCAGAAGGCATAGCGGCTCAGCCGCTGCCAGTCCATGGTCACGCGTTGAAGCGTACCGGCCAGCCGCTGATGGTCATCAGCGGTTAATGTGCCTTCCTGTTGCCACTCGTTGAGTGCGCGGCGTAGCAGCCGCTCCTGTTTGCCAGTAACCTTCATTTTGCCTGCTCCGTCAGCCATTCCATTGCTCTCTCCCCGGCTTCATCCACTGGCAGATACACCAGCAACCGGGAACCGTTTCGTGGAGCAGAGTACCAGTACATCTGCTGCAGGGTAAATTCCCCTAGCTCCGGATGGGTAAACAACTTGAGCTGGTTTTCCACACCGCGCACGTCATTGCGCTGATGCCACAGATTTTTAAACTCCTCAGACACCGCAAAGAAGCGCGCCAGTTTGGCTTCCCACAGCGGGTCACCCCGGTGCTCGGCCATCGCCGCCCGGAAATAGGAGACAAAGACGGGCAGCACATCGTCACGTCTGCCGAGACGGGCGCGCCATGCCGGGTGGGTGAGGAACAGATAAATACAGTTGCGGTCTTCCGGGGGGATCGCATTGAAATCGACCCCCATCAGATGACCAAAGCTGTCGTTCCACGCCACGATGTCGAAATTGGGTTTCTGAATGCTGGCCGGTTTCGGCATCAACGTATCAAGCAGGCGGCGCGTGCCTTCGCTGATCCCTTCACAGCAGGTGGCCTGCGGTGCTTCACCCGGCGGTAGCCCGGCCAGCACAAAAAGATGGCGCGCTTCGGTTGGGGTACATTGCAGCGCTTTTGCCACGGCGGCCATCACCGCGCTGGACGGATTGACGTCCCTGCCCTGCTCAAGCCAGGTGTACCAGGTCACCCCGACGTCCGCCAGCAGGGCCACCTCTTCACGGCGCAGCCCGGGCGTGCGGCGTCGACCGCTGCGCGGCAGGCCGAGCCGCTGCGGATCGAGGCTTTCGCGTCGGGCGCGTAAAAACGCACCAAGTTGTTTTCGGGTGTCATCCTTGAGCGAGACGACGGGTTCAGACATCAGCGCCATAAATCCCCCTGCATGGTAGTGCCAGTACCAGTATAAGCAAGAACTGGTACCCGTTTATCAGATCGTTGATGCTACGACCATCTGTTGAATGACGCAATGGAGTTACCATGAATACGTCAGTCGTTTCACCGGGCCGCGCAGGCCTGATATTGCTGTTAACCGGCCAGATGCTGCCGCTGATTGATACCTCAATCACCAACGTGGCGCTGGATGCTATCACCCATTCGCTGCACGCTACGGCCACCGAGCTGGAATTAATTGTGGCCCTTTACGGTGTGGCCTTTGCCGTCTGCCTTGCCCTCGGCAGCAAGCTGGGGGATAACCTTGGCCGCCGTCGTCTTTTCATGTGGGGCGTGGCGAGCTTTGGCCTGGCCTCGCTGCTGTGCGGAATGGCAGGCAACATTGAACAACTGCTGGGCGCCCGTATTCTTCAGGGGGCTGGCGCGGCGCTGATCATGCCGCAAATTCTCGCCACCCTGCACGTAACGCTGAAAGGCACGGCCCACGCGAAGGCCATCAGCCTCTTTGGCGGCATCGGCGGCATCGCGTTTATCGTCGGCCAGATGGGCGGAGGCTGGCTGGTATCGGCGGACATTGCCGGCCTCGGCTGGCGCAACGCCTTCTTTATCAACGTGCCGATTTGTCTGGTGGTGCTGGCCATGAGCCGCCGCTACGTGCCGGAAACCCGCCGCGACACGCCATCAAGCATTGACTGGACGGGCACCGTCCTGCTGGCGATCATCCTCTGCTGCCTGCTGTTCCCGATGGCGCTTGGCCCGCAGTGGCACTGGTCCTGGCCGCTCAAGGTCGCGCTTATCGCCATTATTCCGCTTGCCGGGTTAATGGCCCTCAACGCCCGCAAAAAAGAGCGGGACGATGCACATCCGCTGATCCCGCCGCGCCTGCTGCAGTTGCGCAGTATCCGCTTTGGCGTGCTGATTGCGTTGCTCTTTTTTAGCGTCTGGTCCGGCTTTATGTTCTGCATGGCGTTAACCATGCAAACCGGTCTGGGGATGGCGCCGTGGCAGTCTGGCAACAGTTTTATCGCCCTGGGTGTTACCTACTTTATTTCAGCGTGGTTTGCCCCGCGTCTGATTGCCCGCTACAGCACCAGTACCATTCTGCTGACCGGTCTGGCGATCCAGATAGCGGGCCTGCTGGCGCTGATTGTCACCTTCCGCCTCTGGGGAATGCACAATACCGCGCTGACGCTGGCACCCGCGACCGGGCTGGTCGGCTACGGTCAGGCGCTGATCGTGAACAGTTTTTATCGTATTGGCATGCGCGATATTCAGCCTGATGACGCCGGGGCGGCGAGCGCCATTTTGAGCACGCTGCAGCAGGCGGCACTTGGACTCGGCCCGGCCATCTTTGGCGCGATTTTGCTGCACGGTCTGCAAAATCATCACGGAGATTACACTCAGGCGATCACCCTCTTCCTCGCGGTGGAAACTGGCCTGATGGTGATCCTCGCGCTGGCGACGCTGCGGGTTCGCCATCGGCTGTGCCTGCCGGTGGTGACGACCTGCCACGCCGTCAAATAACCCTGACGAATTTGCATAATAGATCCGCAGCCGCCATTATGGGGCTGCATCAATACAGGAGACGTTATGCAGGAATTAATTGCTCAGGTTGAAGAGTTAGGCATTGAAATTAATCACACCACCTCTTTAGTGATTATCTTTGGTATTATTTTTCTTACCGCACTCATCGTTCATTTTATTCTGCACAAAGTGGTCCTGCGGGCCTTTGAGAAGCGCGCGCAGGCCAGCAGCCATTTATGGTTGCAAATCATTACCCAGAACAAGTTATTTCACCGCGTCGCTTTTACCCTGCAGGGGATAATTGTCAACGTTCAGGCGGTACTGTGGCTGCAAAAAGGCAGCGAAGCCGCGGAAATGCTCACCACCTGCGCCAGGCTGTGGGTGATGGTGTATGCCCTGCTCTCGTTCTTCTCGCTGCTGGACGTCATTTTCAATCTTTCGCAAAAGATGGCGACAGCCTCGCAGCTCCCGCTGAAGGGCATCTTCCAGGGGATAAAACTGGTGAGCGCTATTCTGGTGGGGATTTTAATTATCTCGTTGCTGATTGGTCAGTCGCCAGCCATTCTGATTAGCGGCCTGGGCGCCATGGCGGCGGTGTTAATGCTGGTGTTTAAAGACCCGATCCTCGGGCTTGTCGCCGGGATCCAGCTCTCCGCCAATGACATGCTTAAACTCGGTGACTGGCTGGAGATGCCAAAATACGGAGCCAACGGCACGGTCACAGACATCGGCCTGACCACCGTGAAGGTGCGCAACTTCGACAACACCATCACCACCATTCCGACCTGGGCGCTGGTCTCTGATGCCTTTATCAACTGGAGCGGCATGTCGGCCTCCGGCGGGAGACGCATCAAGCGTAGCCTGAATATAGACACCACCAGCATCCACTTCCTCGACGAGCAGGAGCAACAGCAGCTGATTCAGGCGAAGCTGCTTAAGCCGTACATGGCGGCGCGTCACGAAGAAATTTCGCTCTGGAATCAGGAAAACGGTGAAGGCGAATCGGTGCTGAACCTGCGCAAAATGACCAATATTGGAACCTTCCGCGCCTATTTAAATGAATATCTGCGTAATCACCCGCGGATCCGTAAAGATATGACGCTGATGGTTCGCCAGTTAGCGCCAGAAGCTAACGGGCTGCCAGTTGAAATATACGCGTTCACTAACACGGTCGTCTGGGCGGAATATGAGGCGATTCAGGCCGATATTTTCGACCATATATTCGCGGTGGTGGATGAATTTGGTCTGCGTATTCATCAGTCTCCGACCGGAAACGATATTCGCTCGCTGGCTGGCGTAATAGCGAAATAATCAGGCGCTGGCGCGGGAGATAAAGCGCCAGTCCATCATCACTCTTTCTGTGGGCGCATCCGGGTTATCGATTTTATTCAACAACAAATCGACCGCCTTGCGCCCAATATCCCGCGACGGCTGTTCGATGGTGGTGAGCGAAATCATCTCCGCCAGTTCCGTACCGTCAAACCCGACTACCGCAATGTCTTCCGGCACGCGTAATCCCGCCTGCTGGATCGCATGCAATGCGCCTGCCGCCAGGGTATCGGAAACGGCAAAGACCGCGTCAGGCGGGTTTTCCTTCAGCAGGTTTTGCATCGCCGCCATTCCGGCGCCGAAGCTGAGATCGCTGGCGTATTCCACCGCCTGGTAAGCCAGATCTTTCAGGTGGATAACGCTCTTATAGCCACGCTCGCGCAGGCGGGCATATTTATAACTCAGGTCGTGGTTAATCATCGCGATCCGCCCGCGCCCGCCGTCGGCAAGCTGGCTGACGGCATGCTGCGAGGCGTCCACATCGTTAATCCCGACGCAGGAGACCGCACCGGCATCGGCGTATTCGGCGCACTGCACCCACGGCGCGGCGCCAATCAGGGCGGCCAGTTCAGGAAGCTTTGAGAAGGCATCCATGGTGATAATGCCGTCGACAATTTTACCGGACAGCAAACTCAGCCCCGAACGCGAGCGTTCAATGTCAGAGCCGGAGTTGCACAGCAGAATGCGGTAGCCGTTCTTTTCGGCTTCCTCTTCAATGCCTTTCACCACTTCGGCGCAGAACGGGTTAGCGATGTTCGACACCATTACCAGAATCATATAGCTGCGGGCAGTCCGCAGCTGGCGCGCCAGCAGGTTGGGCTGGTAATTACTCTCTTTGATCGCCTGCAGGACGCGTTCGCGGTTTTTCGCTTTCACGGTATCGCTGTTGTTAAGCACGCGAGAGACCGTTGCCACGGACACCCCGGCAAGCTGAGCGATTTTCTGAATGGACATAGCGACGGCATTTCCTGCGGTTAACGTTTTATGCAGGCTACCATAAATTCGTTGCCCGGCGAACCGGGCAACGCGTCAATAGGCAACGCGCACCCAGCGCTGCTGCTGATGGCTTTTCACTATCGCATCAATGATATACATGACGTTCGCGCCGTCATGGAACGTCGCAAACAGCGGCTGTGCCGGCATCTCCCCCTGCATCACGGCGCGGTAAAATTGCGCCATCATATTTTTAAAGGCATCAGGCCAGCCTTCGATATGTCCGCCGGGAAAATGGGCGCTTTCGGCCACGTCACGGTTCATCAGGTTTGGATCGTCGGAGAGGGTCTGGTTTGCCTGCGCGCGATGGCCGATCCAGAGTTGCTGCGGCACCTCCTGATCCCACGCCACGGACCGTTCGCTGCCGTTAATTTCAAACGTCAGCCGATTTTTGCGCCCGGCGCTGACCTGCGAGACGTTAAAGCTGCCTTTGCTGCCATCGTCGAAGCGCACCAGCACCGAGCCAAAATCTTCGGTGGTGACCGGTTTGTCTTCATCGTTCGCGCTGCGATCATTCGTGAAGGTCCGGTTTCCCGCCGCACTGGCCTTGCGCGTTGGCCAGACGATGGTGAGGTCGGCCATCACGTCGGTGATCCGCCGCCCGGTCACAAACTGCACCGTGTCACACCAGTGGGAGCCAATATCCGCCACCGCGCGCGACGCACCGCCCAGCGTGGCATCCACCCGCCAGTTGTAGTCGGTTTCCAGCAGCATCCAGTCCTGCAGGTAGCTGCCATGCGTGGCAAACAGCCGACCGAGACTGCCCTCGCGCCTCATGCTGGCCGCCTGGCGCACCATCGCAAACTGGCGATAGACAAAGCTGACGCCGTGTACCACGCCCGCCTGCTCAGCCAGTGCCACCAGCTCGCGGGCCTCTTCCGGGGTCATACACAGCGGCTTTTCGGAAAAAACATGCTTACCCGCCCGCAAAATCTGGCGGTTAATCTCTGCGTGCAGATGGTTTGGCGTGCAGTTATGCACCACGTGCAGATCCGGATGGGCGAGCAGCGCCTCAACGTTCCCGTAAGCATGGGGCACATTCAGCTGGCGCGCCTTTTCCTGCGCTTGTGAAAGCGAGCTGTCGCACAGGGCGACCACCTGCACACTGCCGAGACGCCGCAGCGCCTCAATGTGCGCCGGGCCGATAAAGCCGCTGCCGACGATCCCGACGTTAATCATGGCTGCCTCCCGCGGCGAAATCGTCAAACGCGCGCCCGGATACCGGAATGATATGACGACGGATAAATTCGCTGCCTTCGCGGGCACCGGTATCGCCATCCTTAAGACAGCACTCCCACTCCAGCACTGCCCAGCCCTCGTAGTCGTACTGGGTCAGTTTGCTGAAAATACCGGTGAAGTCGATCTGCCCGTCGCCCGGCGACCGGAAGCGACCCGCGCGATGGATCCACGACTGGTAGCCACCGTATGCACCGCTGCGCCCGTTGGGACGAAACTCTGCATCTTTGACGTGAAACGCTTTAATGCGCGCATGGTAGAGATCGATAAACGTCAGGTAGTCCATCTGCTGAAGCAGCATATGGCTGGGATCGTAGAGAATATTGCAGCGCGGGTGGTTGTCTACCAGCGCCAGAAAACGCTCAAACGTCACGCCGTCATGCAGATCTTCCCCCGGATGCAGCTCATAACAGACATCGACGCCGTGCTCATCAAAGGTGTCCAGAATGGGCCGCCAGCGGGTTGCCAGCGTCTGGAAAGCGTCCTGAAAACGCTGCGCGTTGTGCGGCGGCCACGGGTAGAAAAATGGCCACGCCAGCGATCCAGAAAAAGTGGCGTGCGCTGTCAGGCCTAATTTTGCGGAGGCTGCAGCCGCCTGATTCAGTTTGCTGGTTGCCCACGCCCGACGGGCCGCGTCGTTACCCCGCACGTCTGCCGGCGCGAAATGGTCAAACGCGTCGCCGTAGACCGGGTTCACCGCAATAAGCTGCCCTTCCAGATGAGTCGACAGCTCGCTGATCGCCAGTCCGTGCTCCGCCAGCGTGCCGGTAATGTCGTCACAGTAAGCCTGGCTCTCAGCCGCTTTCTCCACGTCAAAAATGTGCGGATGATTGCAGGGGATCTGCACGGCTTTGTAGCCCTTACCTGCTGCCCAGCCTGCCAGCCCATCCAGCGAGTTAAACGGCGCTTCTGCGCTGATAAACTGCGACAGGAAAATACCGGGTCCCTTAATCGTTCTCATACCACCTCCTGAACGTTACGCCTTGTCATCGTCATATTTGAACGTGAGAAGGAAAATCAGCGCAATCACCGCTGCCGCCACCGCCGGGATCCACCAGAAGGTGACCCACGCCTGCGGCACGGCCTGTCCCGCCACCAGACGGTTATACAGCGCGCCAGAAATCTGCGAACCAAGCAGCATGCCGATGCCGTAGGTGAACATCACGATCATGCTCTGCGCCTGGCCTTTCACCTTTTCGCCCGCCACGCGATCGGTATAGATAAAGCCCACCACAAAGAAGAAGTCATAGCACACACCGTGCAGCAGGATGCCGAGATAGAGCAGGAAACGTCCCTCCTCACTCACCCCCATGGCAAACATCGCGTAACGGACAAACCACGCCAGCATGCCGACCAGCAGCATAACTTTCACGCCCAGACGACGGAAAAGCAGCGGGATCACCAGCATGAAGACAATCTCTGACATCTGGCCGAACGACATCGCGGTGCTGACATCAGCAATCCCGGCATCCGCCAGATACGAGGCGGTGTAAGCGTAGTAGGTGCCAAGCGGCACGGAAATCAGCATTGCGCAGACGGAAAAGACCAGGAAGTGGCGGGTTTTCAGCAGGGCAAACGCATCAGCGCAGAACAGATCGCGAATCTGGACCGGCAGCCCTTTTGCCGGGGCGGGCGTGTGCGGCAGCGTCAGGCTGTAGAGCGCCAGCAGCACGGAGCTCGCCGCCGCAACCTGGAAGATCGTGACGCTGGAGGCCACGCCGGTAACGCCGATAAAGATCCCCGCGACAATCCAGCCGATAGTGCCGAACACGCGCACCACCGGGAAGGTTTTATCGACATTTGCCAGGCTGTGAAACGCGATGTTGTTCGTTAACGCCAGCGTCGGCATATAGCAAAGCGTGTAGCCAAACAGCAGGCCAATCAGCAGCGCACCATTTTCAGCGATCAGCGCCCCCGGAACGAACCACAGGATAGTCGCGCCCGCCAGGTGCATTACCGCCATCACCTTCTGCGAGGCGAAGAAGCGATCCACCAGCATCCCGAGCACGAACGGCGACAAAATAGAGGCGATGGGCCCAGCGGAGAACGCATCACCAATCAGCAACGACATGTTGTGCTGGGTCATCACCAGACCCAGCGTGACCGACCAGCTACCCCAGATAAAAAACTGCAGAAACATCATCAGCGACAGACGCGGAACCAGCAGCCGGTGCTGCCCTATCACCTTTCCACTACTTTCAGTTGTTGACACCATAATGAGCCTCACCCTAGAAAAGTAATCGATTACAAATACCCTCACATGGAAAGTAATCGATTACAAAATAAAGATCCTGTGGATCAGGAGAGATTTGGGAGAGGGGTCACGATAAAGAGGTTAATCGCGTTGGGATGAGAAACCAGACGGCTCGCCCTCTCCCACCGGGAGAGGGCGGCATGCATTATTGCTTACGGGAAAGTTTAAATGCCACAAACAGGAAGATGACCCACACCGGGAGCAGCATCGCGGAAAGCCGCATGTCGTCCATGGTGCACATCAGCACAAGGATCAACCCGAGGAAAGCAATGCAGAGATAGTTTCCTGCCGGATAAAGCAGCGCTTTAAACTGCGTCTCACGTCCCTTGCGACGCATCGCGGCACGAAAACGCAGGTGCGCCAGGCAGATCATGATCCAGTTCAGCAGCAGGGTGGCAACCACCAGCGCCATCAGCAGCCCAAACGCCTCTTTTGGCAGCAGGTAGTTGATCACCACCACCAAAGAGGTGATCGCACCGGACAACAGCAGAGAATTCACCGGCACGCCGCGACGGCTGACGCGGGTTAAGAACTTCGGCGCATTCCCCTGCACGGAGAGGCCAAACAGCATTCGACTGTTGGAGTAGACGCCGCTGTTATAGACCGAAAGTGACGCCACCAGAATAACGAAGTTCAATGCTGAGGCCACCACATTGCTGTTGAGATCGTGGAAAATCATCACAAACGGACTGCTGTTTGATTTCACCTCAACCCAGGGATAGAGCGCGAGCAATACCACCAGCGAACCGATGTAGAACAGCAGAATACGGTACACCACCTGGTTGACCGCTTTCGGAATGCTTTTATGCGGGTCGCGCGCTTCAGCGGCAGTGATACCAATCAGCTCCAGCCCGCCGAAAGAGAACATGATCACCGCCAGCGAAAGGATAAGCCCCTTCCAGCCGGTCGCCAGGAACCCCCCGTGCTGCCACAGGTTGTCGATCGTGGCACGCTCACCGCCATGACCCGAGAACAGCAACCACAGGCCAAAACCGATCATGCCGATAATCGCCAGCACCTTGATGAGCGCAAACCAGAACTCGGTTTCACCGTACAAACGGACGTTCACAAGGTTGATGGCATTAATGATGATGAAGAAGGCCGCCGCCCAAATCCAGGTGGGCACATCCGGGAGCCAGTACTGCATGTAGATGCCAGCAGCGGTCAGCTCTGCCATCCCCACCAGCACAAACATCACCCAGTAGTTCCAGCCGGAGAGGAACCCCGCAAACGGGCCCCAGTATTTATACGCAAAGTGCGCGAACGAGCCTGACACAGGCTCTTCGACGACCATCTCGCCGAGCTGGCGCATGATCAGGAAGGCGATAATCCCGGCGAGGGCATAACCCAGCAATACCGCCGGCCCCGCCATCTGAATGGCCGGGCCGATGCCGAGAAACAGCCCGGTACCGATAGCCCCACCGAGGGCAATTAACTGTATATGTCGATTTTGCAAACCACGTTGCAGCGTCGGATTCTGTTCCGACGAAGCTTCAGCGCTACCGGTGCCTGAAGCGGATGACGCGTCTTTCACGCCCTACCCCTGTCTCTTTTTTAGAAGGGGCACGTTTTAACACTTCAGGCTGGTGGTAGCAAGGGAATGGGGCATCCCTGCCCCGGATAACGAGCGGCGTTCTCAGAATGCGTAGCCCACCGAGACTTTAAAGGTACGCGGTTCGCCCTGGGTAATGTAGGTACCTGAATCATCCACGCTGGACCAGTAGTTTTCATTGGTCACGTTGTCGATACCCGCACGCACCGTCATCTGATTTTGATTGTGGTTAACGGCGAAGCGATAACGCATACCCAGATCCAGCGTAGTATAGCTGTCCAGCTTTTTGGTGTTCGCCAGGTCCGCGTATTGCGTGCCGGAGTGGTTCACGCGCGCGGTAGCGGTCAGGCCATCAATCGGTTTGATGTCATACTCTGCGCCCAGAACGGCATAGAAATTCGGAACGCCAATCGCATCATTACCCTGGTTGAGGCCGTTGTTGGTTTTGGTCAGCTCCGCCTGCAGCCAGGTAGCGCTGGCGTTCAGACGGACGCCCAGCAGGGGCTCACCGAACACATTCAGCTCCACGCCGCGGTTACGCTGCTCGGCATCAAGACCATAATGACCGTTGCTGTTGAGGATCGCCGACGGCATTTTGATCTCAAACAGCGCCAGGGAGCCGCCCACGCGACCAAAATCCGCCTTCACGCCCACTTCGTTCTGCTTAGAGTGAACGATGCCGGTGCTCTGCCCGTAGTTGGTGGCGGTGTTAGGGGCTGATTGACCCGGCTGCAGCGCTTCGGTGTGGTTGGCATACAGGGAGATCGCCTCCCACGGCTTGTAAACCACGCCGTAGGTAGGCATCCAGCGGCTGCCGTCGAAACCGTCTGCTTTATTTTCCTGCCCGGTAATTTTGTTGTATCCGCGAATGACCACCTTCTGATGACGCGCCCCGGCGGTAAACAGCAGTTTGTCGTCCAGCACGCCCAGCGTATCACTCAACAGCCAGCCCTGCGTCCGGGTACGCCCGCTGGTGAGCGGATCGCTGTAATTTCCGCCTAAGCCGTTGAAACTGGAGCTGTCCGGCATATCCACACCGGTATTGTGATAGATATTGGTGGTTGGGTTATCCGCCGCCGACGACATTTTCCAGCCGATTTTTTCGTTTTTGGTCATCGCGGAGTAACCGACGTTGACTTTATGCGTTACGAAGCCGGTAGCAAAGTTACCGCGAATACCCGCCATCCCGCTGACGGAATCGCTGATGCGGTTGGTATCAAGACGGCTGACCGTCGCCTTACCGCTTTTATCCAGCAGCTTCGGCGCGCTGTAAATCCCTTCTTCGTGAGCGTGCTGTGCGCCGAGGCCGGTATAGGCCGTCCAGTTATCGGTAATGTCGTACTCGCTGCGCCACATCCCGAATTCATTTTCGATGTTGCTGTAGGCCCATTTCTGCGAGAAGTTGCGATCGTTTTTCGGCGGTTCAGGCACGAAATCCACGGCGGAGATATTGACGCTGGTCGGGCTGCCATGGAAGGTTTTCTTCTGATACCCCACATCCAGCGAGGTGCGGAAATTGTCGCCTTTGTAGTCGAGGCCGGTGGAGAGCAGCGTAGTGCGGCGGCGATCGTTGGGCACCCCGCTTTCCCCTTCGCGATGAACGAGGTTCACGCGCGCGCCAAACTGGTCGTTGTCCCCATAGCGACGGCCCGCATCCAGCGTAGTGCCAAACTGGGAATCGGAGGTGTAATCGACGCCCACTTTTGCCTGCGGCGTTTCATCCGCATGTTTCGGCTCAAGGTTAATCATTCCCCCCACGCCTGAACTTGCCGCGCCGTTCATCAGGGCGTTTGCCCCTTTAAAAATCTCAATGCGGTCGACCATCTGCGCATCCACCACCTGACGCGGCAGAACGCCGGACAGGCCGCCGAAGGTCATGTCATCTCCGTCAAACTTCAGGCCACGGATACGGAAGGTTTCGGCACTGTTGCCGTAACCCTGCACGTACTGCACCCCCGCGTCGTTAGCGACCACATCAGCAATGGTTTTCGCCTGCTGATCTTCTACCAGCTTCGAGGTGTAGCTGATGATATTAAACGGCACGTCCATGGCGTTCTGCTGCCCCAGCATCCCCATGCGTCCACCGTTCGCCACCTGCCCGTCAAGGAACGCCGGCACAAGCTGGTCGCCGCCGGGTTTAAAATCGCTGGCAGGCGCAGACTGGACAATCAGGGTGTCTTCTTTCTTTTCATCCGCCGCCAGGGCGGAGTGCGTGACCGCGCCAATGGCGAGAGCCAGCAGCGTTTTATGCCTTTTCGTGTTGTTCATAATTAACTCATTAAACGTGCGCGCAAAAAGGGCCCGTTGTCGGGCCTTAGAATGTAATCAAGTGCAATGCAAATGAGAACTATACGCATTACATGATTGTTGGCAAGCGTAAACGCACGTCACTGCGTGAGAAAATCGGTTAACAGGCGCGGGAAAGCAGGAGGACGTATGGACGGGATAGCGTGGCATAACCGCCCCGTTTCCGGGACGGTCTTTCAGGCGCGGCGGGAGAACGATAAAACGCGGGCGGTTCCCGCAACATCAATACGCACAGCCGTACCCGGATTCCAGCCAGGCTGGCTTACAGTCTTCAGAACAACAGGCTCCTGATGCCCGGCAAACGCCAGGGTGAGCGTGGACAAATGACCGGTAAAATCGACATCAATTATCGACACCGGGCTTTCATGCGGCGCACACGCCGTCACGCGCAGTTGTTCTGGGCGCATCATGACGCGGCCCTGCCCGGTGGCATGCGTATTGTTGGTGGGGATCTCACCCAGCGCGCACACCGCATGGCCGGCGGTAAGCTGAGCGGGCAGGATCACCGCGTCGCCCAGAAACAGCGCGGTCTCTTCATCAACGGGCTGAGTGTAGACGTCATACGGGGTACCCACCTGGGTAAAGCGCCCGGAACGCATTACTGCCACCTGGGTGGCAAAAGATAATGCTTCGTTTTGATCGTGCGTCACCAGAATCGAGGCAACGCCCGCTTCCGCCAGCAGGTCAGCGGTCGCTTTGCGGGTCATGGCGCGAAGACCGGTATCGAGCGCCGAGAACGGCTCATCCAGCAGCATCAATGAAGGACGCTGAGCCAGCGCGCGGGCGAGCGCCACACGCTGCTGCTGTCCGCCAGAAATCTCATGCGGCCAGTGGGTCGCGAGCTGCCTGTCCAGCGACACCATCTCCATCAGCGCCTCTACGCGCTGGCGCTTTTCGTGGCGCGTGCCGTCCAGCCCCCAGGCAATGTTGTCTGCAACGCTGAGATGCGGGAATAACGCCCCCTCCTGGGGAACAAAGCCAATGCCGCGCAGATGAGCGGGAACGAAGCTGTTTTCGTCAAACAGCGTTCGGCCCTGCATCACTATCCGCCCGGCGTCCGGCGTTTCAAAGCCGGCAAGAATGCGCAGCAGCGTCGTTTTCCCTGACCCGGACGGCCCGACTATCGCCGTCCGGCTCCCCGGCGCAACGCTCAGGTTTAAGCTGTCGAGCACCTGCACACCGGAAAAGGATTTAGAAATGGACGTTAATTCAAGCATGTCATAGTCCTGCAATTTTTTTCGACTGCACGTAGAGGATGGCGGTCAGCGGGAGTGAAATCAGGATCATCAGCATCGCGTACGGCGCGGCGGCAACATAATCGATCTCACTGGTCAGCGCCCAGAAGCCGGTGGAAAGCGTGCGCGTTCCCAGCGGGGAGAGCAGCAGCGTGGCGGTCAGTTCGTTGCTGACGCCGAGGAAAACAAGCGCAGCCCCCGCGGCGGCACCCGGCGCGGCCAGCCGCATGGTGACGCTCCACAGCGCCTTCGCAGGCGTGCTGCCAAGGCTACGCGCCACGTTTTCCAGCTCTACCGGCGCCTGTGCAATCCCGGCCCGCAGGTTGATGAGCGCGCGGGGCATAAACATCAGCAGATAGGCGAGGAAGAGCGTAATTTCCGTCTGATAAATGGGGCGGGCGTAATGAATCGTCACCGTTACCAGCGCGAGAGCGGTCACAATCCCCGGCAGCGAGCTGGTGATGTAGATACACCCTTCCAGCATCCGGAAGACGCGGTGCGGATAACGGATACCGAGCCACGCAATGGGGATCACGCAGGCCGTGGTCAGCAGTGCGCCACCCACGCCGAGCATGAGCGTCTGGCGCAGGGAGTGCCAGAGGTCCACGCTCATCCAGTTCTCAATACCGCCCAGCCAGACCCAGCGACAGAGCACAATTAACGGTACGCCCAGCGCCAGCACGATCAGCGTGAGGAAAAACAGCTGGCCCAGCGTGGCCGCGACCGGCTTGAGCGGCCAGCGTTTCTGTTCACGTGCGGCCCCGCCGCCGATGCGCGCATAGCGTGCTTTTCCACGCGTCACCCCTTCCAGCATTAAGATGGCCAGACAGCATAAGGCCAGCACACCCGCCAGCATATTGGCTGCCGGGCCGCTGAAGGTAGACTGAAACTGGTCATAAATCGCGGTGGTGAACGTATCAAAGCGGATCATCACGTACAGGCCGTATTCCGCCAGCAGGTGCAGCGCGACCAGCAGCGCCCCGCCGCAGATAGCAAGCTTGAGCTGCGGCAACACTACGCGGAAAAAGACCCGCCACGGCGGCGTGCCGAGCGACGCGGCCACATCTTCAAGCGTCGGATCGAGGCGGCGCAGTACCGCGGCAACCGGCATGTAGATAAACGGGTAGTAGGCTAAAACAGAGAGAAATACTCCCGCGGAAAGACCGTGCAGGGAGGGGACGACGCTCACCCAGGCATAGCTTTGTACAAACGCGGGGATTGCCAGCGGGGCGACAGCCAGCGCAGACCATATTCCCCGCCCGGCCAGCCGGGTACGCTCCGTGAGCCAGGCTATCGCCACGCCGGTCACAATACAAAGCGGAACCGCTAAGGCCGTCAGCCACAGCGTGTTGCTGAGCAGTTCAGCAACACGCGGGCGGAACACCAGCGTCTTAATGGTCTCCCAGCCCGTCTCAATGCCAATGGCAATGATAAAACCCAGAGGCAGAAGCGCCATTAATGAAAATAAGACAGCTAACGCAACCATCGGCAGCGCAGGTCGCCTGCGGGCAGGCTCCTGCATCCTGTTTTTTCCGATGTCGAGACTCAGACCAGACATAAGGCGTTCACTTAACTCTCAGGATCACAGCAGGCCGGCTTGCGTCATCAGCTCGATAACTTTTTTGCTGTTAAGCGTTGAAGGTTCCACTTTCGGCGCATCCAGATCTTTCAGCGGAACCAGTTTCGGGTTAGAAGCCGCGTTCACGCCAACCGCATATTCAAACGCATTGTTGGTGCGCAGGCTCTCCTGACCTTCTTTACCGGTGATCCACTTGATGAATGCCTGAGCCTGTTCTTTGTGTTTGCTGGACGCCAGTACGCCACCGCCGGAAAGGCTGACAAAGGCACCCGGATCCTGATGTTTGAAGTAGTAGAGTTGGGTGTTTTTGCTGTTTTCACCCGTTTTGGACTGATCGACAAAACGGTAGTAGTGATAAATCACACCGCCATCAATCTGGCCGGCGTTAACGGCTTTCATCACGGTGCTGTTACCTTTGTAGGCCACAAAATTGGTTTTCATCGCCTTCAGCCACTCAAGGGTGGCCTGCTCGCCTTTCAGGGCCAGCATCGCACTCACGATCGCCTGGAAATCCGCGCCTGACGGCGATGCCGCCCAGCGGCCTTTCCACTCAGGTTTCGCCAGATCCATCAGCGATGTTGGCAATTGCTGTTCGCTCAATTTTTCCGGGTTATAGACAAACACCGTGCTACGCGCAGCAATCCCGATCCAGCGGCCGTGCGCAGGACGAAATTCCGCAGGCACCTGCTTCAGGGTCTCTGCATCCAGTGGCGCGAACAGTTTGGCATTATCCACCAGAACCATTGATGGCGAGTTTTCCGTCAGAAACACGTCTGCAGGTGATGCCGTGCCTTCCTGAACCAGCTGATTACCCAACTCGCTGTCATCGCCATTACGCAGCGTCACCTTAATACCCGTTTCTTTGGTAAAACCGTCAACCCACGCCTTCACCAGATTTTCATGCTGCGCGTTATAAACAACGATACCTTCGTTGTTATCAGCGGCAAGTGCTTGTGTGGAAAGGAAAAGAGATGAAGACAACAAGGCAAGCGAGAAGCATGACAACAGGCGAGAATTCATGAACATATCCTTTATAGACCAGGGTGATTTACCACGCATAGCGTTGTGGGACAGGATTAAAGCATACAAAAACGCTAATGATAATTAGTATCAATCAAGTTTAGTCGTAAAAGTGTAAAATATTCTTATACAGCGGATAAATATGATAAAAATCCAGATTATAAAAATGGATGAAATAAAGATTAAGAAAACCTTAGGCTGGAAAAATAACAAATATTCATTAGCGTTCTATTTATTTCCCGATTATTTAATCGACAGAATGAGATCGGCATAAACGTGTATTTAGCGTAAAACGGGAGAGTGGAAGCGAAAAAGGGTGAAGGCAGTAAATGGCACGCCCTGTAGGATTCGAACCTACGACCTACGGCTTAGAAGGCCGTTGCTCTATCCAACTGAGCTAAGGGCGCACTGAGAAGAGTGAACTTCGCGGTGGTGAAACGCCTGGAATTATACGGTCAATGACAGGTGAGTCAATGCCTTTTCGGCTTTCAGGGGCAATTACCGCTAGCCGATTGTAAATACGGCTGTTTTTTCAACATTCATCGCTTTTCCGTCGTAGAATTTCGCGCTGCGAAAAGGCTTAGTTGCATTTAAGTAACGCCTGCTGTTTTCCTGAGCGTCAGCTCGTCACACTAGTGTTAGGTATCCCGGCCGCCTGGAGGCTGACAGACAACAGGACCATGGAGTGACAGCGCAAAACCTGACCTATACGCCCCCCCGGTTACAGTACCTTTCTCAGGACATCGTCGGCATCAAACTTGAGCCCATCGTCGCCCTCTCCTCTTTACGCAGGGTCGGCGTGGAGGTCCTTAGCGTCCTGTCTGAAACGCAGCATAGCGAAGCCTTTTTCCGCCATCAGTCTGCAGACTGGTCGATAACGCTGCTTGAAGCACAGCTCACCGCGTTAAAAAATACCCCGCACTGTAATAATTTTTTCATTAATCTGCCGATAACCGTCCTGACAGAGCCCGACGCTTTTCAGCGGCTTAGCCGGATAAAATGTCCGCCGCTGAATATTGAACTTGTCGACCCCAGTGCTTTTTTAACGCTGTCAGCCGCGCAGAGGCAGACCGTTACCCGGAGCCTGTTGCAGCTCATAAGACAAGGTCACGGTATCTGGCTGGATGACATTGATGAAACACTCATCCCGCCCTTTTTATCCTGCCAGTTACCGTTAAGCGGCGTAAAAATCGATAAGGATGCATTCTGGCGTTTACGCGCCACGCCCGTGCTACGGCAACTGGTGTCCCGGTGCTTTCAGCTTGCCGGGAAAGTGCTTATTGAAGGTATTGAGACTGAGCAGGATTGTACCTGGGCACTGCAGGCAGGCGCAGAACTCGGCCAGGGCTATTACTGGCCGTCCTGGACATGGCCGGAGGATTAAAAAGCCATTTCCAGGGGGGAGGCCATGCGAATGACAGTGCGCCGTTACCGGCGGCGGCGTACAGGAAGTGATGCACTGGGATTTACGCGCTCGCCTTTTGCTCCCCCCTTCTTCGACCGGCTCGAATTTTTGAGTCAGTCCATCAGCCAGCCCCGCAAAACAGACGCTCCGTTTATCATTCTGGTGACGGAGGATCATTTTCTGCGCACCGGTTTTCTCAACGGCCAATTTCCCCTGAGCAGCTGTTGCGACTATCCCACGCTGGAGGATGCGTTTAGCGCCCTGGCCCAGTGGCCATCCGCCCGTCTGGTGGTGGATATTGAAAGCCGCTCCACTGCGCTGATCGACAAGCTGGATCAGCTCAGAAGGCATAGCCTCTATCCCCCTTTTCTGACGCCCTATCTGTTAGTCAGGGCGGATAATTACGATACTCGCCTGTTCTGCAAAGCGGCGGGCCCTTTTCACGTGCTCGAACGTCAACTGACGCCGTCTGCTTTCCAGCACAGCCTGATGGATACCAGCCCTCCCCAGGGCTGCGATAAAGACTGGTTCTCCCGCACCGAATGGCCTATTTTGCAGGAGTTATCGCGGGGGAAGACCCTTCGCCAGATAGCGTTGATGCAGAATCGCCCCTATAGCCGCATTATCTATCGTCTCAGCTGCATTCTGTTGAAACTGGGTCTGACCCATCGCCAGGAACTGCTGCACCTTCTCAATAACCTCTCAGACTGCACCTTCTAACCCACCCACTAAGCCCTTATTTCCTAAAGACCTTTAGGAATTTACTTATCAATCATGTTACTTATTTGTTAAATTTTAACAATAATTTCAATTTTATAACTATTCCTAATTTACGGGCTTAAACCATGTGAAATGTCACAGAATGAATAATCTGCAGCACTTTCCTCCGTGCGTTAAGTGTTTGATAAAGGAGTTAATAAGACGATAATGATGTAAAAACAAGCGGCTCGGCGAGACTGCCTGGCAGTCAAAAGCGAAGTCTGTAGTATGTTCTGCTGTACGACGGGTGCCCTTTCCGGCGACGACCCGATCACTTTCAAACGAAGGTCTGGTGCCCTCTGTGAACACTTTTTCACCATCCGTTCCCGCTTTCAGCCCCTGAAAACGGCCGTCGATTTGTTAACATTTGATCAACATACAGTGTGATATGTCATTTTTTGTTATTACATAAAGATCAAAAGATGCGGTAAATGGGATAACAGGATATTTAAGCTAATTTTAAAAAAATAGCTATTCGGATCCAGAAGATAATACAAAGTAATAAGCGAGGGGTAATTTACAGGGTTTTCGGAAAAAACTTACACGGTATAATAAGACGCGTATCAAATATGAATAAGAAAAACCTTTTTGCCAACACCAGCCAAATGAGATGACCGCGCTGAGGCATAGATTTCTTCACTACGTTAACAAGGATGCTTTCGCTCTTTCCAGGGAAATACTACGGTATAAGGATCTGCACATTTATCCTTCCGGCATTTCGAGAGTTTTAACCAAACTCGGCATAACGCTTTTAACAGTCTGAGGCATTAAAAATGAAACCGGCATCCGTTATCATTATGGACGAACACCCTATCGTCAGAATGTCGATAGAAGTCCTGCTACAGAAAAATAAAAACATCACAGTCAAACTCAAGTCTGGCGACAGCCATGAAGTCCTTGACTGTATCCGTAACCACCCTATCGATCTGGTGATCCTGGACATCGAACTTACGGGCACAGATGGCTTCGCTTTACTGAAGAGAATCAGAAACTTAAATAAAGACATCAAGGTCCTGTTCCTCTCTTCAAAATCCGAGTCTTTTTACGCGGGACGCGCCATTCGCGCCGGGGCAAATGGTTTTGTCAGTAAACGAAAAGATTTGGGCGAGATCTACAACGCCGTTGAAATGATCCTGATGGGCTATTCTTTTTTCCCGTCGGAAACGTTGAATTTTATAAACCATTTGGGTTCGGGGAAAGGGATGGTCGCGGATATGCCATTATCGAATCGTGAGGTGACGGTATTACGTTACCTGGCAAATGGTTTATCCAATAAGGAGATTGCAGAGCAGTTGCTATTAAGCAACAAAACCATCAGCGCACATAAATCCAATATTTATTCCAAGCTGGGTGTGCAAAGCATCGTTGAATTAATTGATTATGCCAAAGCACACGAACTGCTATAACCTGAATTCACTCCCTGCAGCTTATCCGAGCTGCAGGGAGTGCGGTCAGCGCTAATTATAATTAATCATGAAGGTGGCATCAGCATCAGCCCGTCCGGGCTGAGGGTTATCAGCAGTGGCAATATAATTGGCATAAAATGACAATGTCGCATTTCCCTGCGCATCAACCGCTACCGGCTGGCTGGCCTGCTGAAGTGCCAGACGCGTTTTATCCGCATCCCTGATCTCGACGGCAACGTTGCTTGCCGTACTGGCGTCATTGAGCGCCAGTAACCCATTATTGCTTCCGTCGGCTTTACCCGAAAACGTGATGGACGCTGCACCAGGTGGACAGCCGGTCAGCTTCAGCGTAAACGGCATGGGCTGCGTGCGGCTTCCCGTGGTGCTGAGCTGTTTCGTGGGCCAGGTTCCCAGCGTGACGGTCTTGTCGCTATCGCTGCCCTCGGCCACACAGGTAAAATCAACAATGTTGCCGTACATCTGAATATTGATCTCCCCCAGCGCAGTGGCTGCCTGCGCGCTGGCGTGAAGCATCATCAGTGTCATCGCGGCGAAATGCCAGTTCCGGTTCCGCATCTCTTCCCCTTAATCGTAATCCACACGCAGATAACCCCGCGACGTGAAACGGCCTTCCGCAGGCTTATTCCCCGTCACGCTGACCGGCCAGACCCGGATCCCCACCTGCGCCTGCGCACTGTCGTCGAGCCGGAACGGAATTTTGCTGGTCAGGTTGTTGGGCGTTAGCGGGGTACCGCTTTCGTTGGCAATCACAAACCCCACATCGGGGTTATCCGACACCACCGCGTTGCTGGAGACCTTTTCTGCCTCAACGCGCATCGTCAGCATTGCGTTCGCTTCCACGTTGGTGCATTTGATGGCGATGGTTTTGCTTTGCGCGGTTACCCCTTCCGGTTTGTTACCCGCCCCGACCTTGCTGAACAGGGAGGCCCCGATATCGCCGAAGTCAAACTCCACGATATTCCCCGCATTGATGGCGCAGCTTTGCGGCACCTGAATGGTCCCGCTGTAGCTGATGGTGTAGACCGGCGAGGTTAACGGATCAGAAGAGGTAGTGGTGACATAGACGCGGAACATGGTCGCGCGCGGGATCACCACCATATTTATAAACCGTCGGGTCACTTTGAGGCGAAAGACGAGGCTGGAATCCTGAACGCCAAACGGTTTGTTTTTAGAGACGTTCGGGTGACTCCCCATCTGGATGTAACTTTTGGGCGGATAAAATACGCCAGCAAAGCTGTCCGTAATTTTCATTGCCCCATCCAGATAGTCGTTTAGCTTCAGGTACTGATAGCCATCACTTGTTCCCGTGACCGGGTAATCGGTAACATAACTACGTTTGGTCGTGTTCCCGGTGGTACCCTTCGGGCAGACGGCATTCACCCCCACCCACTGCGATTTCTCGCTGAGCGTCACCACCTGTCCGATCTGGTTATTCGAACTGTTAAATTTATCCGTCAGGTCGTAATGCACCTCCGTAGGGACGCCCTTTTCATTCACACACACGGTGGCTAAGGCATTCCCCACGGGCAAAATAGAGAGAAGTGATAAAGCCAGGCAATGGATTTTACTCACAGCGAATCCCCTTAAGTGTGATTGCCTGTTGCAGGCTCTTTTCTGGCAAGCTGTAGTGCGCACGACACTGGGATTGCATCCCGTTGCCCCACTGGATCAGCAGTTCACCTTCCAGCGGCAGTCCGCTCAGGTAAATCTGTCCGTCATCGCCCACCATACTGGTGACGCCGCTCTGGGTTTCACGCACCACGGCACCGAATGGCACAGGCTGGTTGCCGCGCGTGACGGTCAGCAGGGCGCGCACGCCAATACGGGTATCAAAGCTGGCGCGCACCAGCGCCCCTTTTGTCGGCACCACGCTGCTCACGTTATTTTCGATATCGGTGTTATTGCTCATGGTGTTGGTATCCAGCGCTACGCGGTTATAGCGGTAGACGGTGGCATACGGCATCACCGCATAGCCACGCCAGTCGGTTTTCACACCGGTCTGGTTTTCCACGCTCACGCCCGATGCTCCCGGCGCTTTGATCAGAACGTTGGTATCACCCAGCGGCTGGCTGAAGGTTACGCCATCCGCATGGCCGACCACGCCGCCGGAAAGCTGCCAGTTGAGATCGTGCTGGTCGCGTGCGTAGTTGTAGCCAACACCCAGCGTGCCGTAGGTTGCCTGCCAGTTCGCGCTGGCGCTTCCGCTTGAGCCGTTATTGCTGGTGTGGCCCTGGGTCACGCTGTAGTTCAGGTTGCGATCTTCCAGCAACGTCCCACTGACCCCGGTTTGCCAGCTTGTGTCGCCATCACTGTTACGGCTGGCTGACGCCGTAGCATAGGCGCGGTCAATGGCGCTGTCCCGACGAAAACCCTGGCGGGTAAAGAGGCTGAACGGTACGGAGACGTTAAACGACGCGATTCGGTCCGTGCCGTCTATCCCGACGGATTTGTTCCATGACCAGGACACAGAGTAGTTGATGCCCTTCACGCCACCCGCGTACCCCAGCTGATACCAGAGGTTGGACTCATCGGTGCCCCAGTACGTCTGTTCACTACCGGAGATATAGACCGAGCCGTAATCCCCCAGCGACTGGGAAATATTGAGCTGGAAGCGCCCTTTTTTATTCCACGTCAGGTTGTGATAACTCTCCACATCCGGCACACCGTCATCATCCTGGTTGTCGGCATACTGGTAGCCTTCCATTGAACGCCACGCGACATCGTCCAGGGTGTAGAACCCTTTTGTGGAGTAGCGGTAGCCCAGCAGCTGGAAGTTGGTTCCGAATCCGTTAAGCGATTTTGCATAGAGGAAACGCAGCGACTGCCCTTCATGGCGGCTGTCATCCGCGAGCTGGCTGCGGGCATGGGTGATATCGAGCGACACCGCCCCCCAGTCACCGAGGTTTTTCCCTGCCCCGATGGCCACCGCGGTATAACGTGACGCGAGTTGGGTACCGCCGTACAGCGTGTAGCCGTCGCCAAGCCCGGTAATCAACGTACCCTGCGTGAAGAATGGCGTATCCTGTTCGCTGTTGCCGCTGCGGTAATCCCCGGCCACCAGGTCATACTTCCAGCGCCCTTCGCGCTGCAGGAGGGGCACGGTGGAATACGGCACGGTATAGCGCTGCTGGCTGCCATCCTTCTCTTCAACCGTCACCTCAAGATCACCGCTTGACGAGGTTGGGTTAAGATCGGTGATGGCAAAGGCGCCAGGCTGTACATAGCTTTGATAGATAACGTAGCCGTTTTGTCGAACGACCACTTTGGCGGGCGTTCGGGCGATGCCGCGAACGGTTGGCGCGTAGCCCTGCAGGCTGTCCGGGTACATGCTGTCAGACGAGAAGAGCCGCCCGCCGCGAAAACCCACGCTGTCGAAAACGTCATTACCGGTATTGCTGTCGCCCAGCACCAGCTCGCTTTTCAGCGGGATCACGGTGCGCTGCGCCCAGGTGCCAATATTCTGCCAGTTGCTGTGCCGCTGCCCGTTATTCTGCGTGTAACGCCATGCGCCATTATTGCGTAAACGCCACGCGCCATAGTTCAGCCCGCTCTGCAGGTTCAGATAATAGCTGTCGTCCTCGCTCCCGCGGTTGCCGGTAAAGCTGTAGTTCACCAGCGCGGCAGGGATCCCTTCATCCCATTGATCGGGCGGAATGTAGCCGCGTGCGCTGTTCTGCATCGCCACCTGTGGCAGGCTGATATTCAGGCGCAGCGAGGCGAAGTTGAACGCGATCTCACTGCCGGGAATAGCCTTCGCCAGGGGTATACAGGTCTCCCCTTTCACGTTAACCAGCTCAGGAAAGGCCGCGATATTGACGCCAAAACGCTCCAGCATCACGCGCGTAATGCACGGCGACAGCCCACCGGCAACCGGCGGTGTATTGTCGGCCTGCTCGAAGCGCACATCCTGCGTCGCGATAAACTCATCGTTACGCCAGATATCCACGCGATAAACGCCAGGCGCCTGCTGGTGACCTTGTTCAAAACGCGATAAATCCGCCACGTTGGCGGTGTCATCGGACAAGAAGGCCGGGTTAAAGTAGCTTTCGCTCCAGCCAGCCTGTGGCCAGAGCGCTGCCATCAGCGCCAGTGCGACCGGGCAGTAACGTCCCTGGTGATTATTCATCGCCCTGACTCTGCTCACAGGTTGACGCTACGCGCCGGCGTAATGGCACCGTAGTCATTCACGCTCTGCCAGGAGAGCGTACCGCTTGCGGCGGCTGGCAGTACCTGCTGCGCCGAGTTTTTAGGCGCAACCATCAGGTTATCCAGCGTCTGTCCGCCCAGCTTCATATTGACCAGCGTGATGTAATACGGCGAAGCGTTACTGACTTTGAGGTGGTTGCCGACGCGCTCAAAACGCAGCTGCGAGAGCGCCTCTTCCGGCTGCATCGGCAGATTTGTCGGGCGGACAAACAGCTTGATCCGCGACAGGATAGCCAGCTGCAGCACGTTATTGTTTTCCGTTTTCGCTTTGTTCACGGACGGGATCGCTTTCACGTTCATGTAGAAGAGCGATTCACGATCGGCAGGCAGCGCGGGCCCGGCATAAATAATGCGCAGCGTATTTTCGCTGTCCGGCTCGCTGACAAACAGCGGCGGGGTCACGGCAAAGGTTTTTTCTTTTTGCCCGTTCGCATTTTCGATCCACGCGTTGATTAAATAGCGCTCTTGTTTATTGCTGTTGGTGATCGCCAGCGAAGTTTGCTTTGCATCTGCCGGATAAATAACGCGGGTGGCCCCCAGCGCAATACCGCCGGAAGCATTTGCGCATGCAGAAACCATCATTAAAATTAACGATAAAAACAGTCCTGGTTTAATTAGGGTATTCATCACAACCGTACCTTTAATAATGTGTTCGCAGGTGTTATGGATAAATCAACGTAAACCAGACATCCGACTGAATATTGCCTGGCACGAGGTGTTCGGAAATAGCCCGATAGCGGGCGCTAAAATGAAACGCAAGCTCACTGGTATTCACCGGCAACCAGCTGACGGCCGTTGCGTTCGGGATAATCTGACGTTGTTGTTCGTCAAAAAGAGCCAGCCCGACGCCGCTGCTTATCGGTGATTCACCTGGCCGCGATGTCGCCAGAAAAACCTGCGGATCTTCTGCTGGCGTAACGCCCTGAAACTGGATCCCCACGGTGCGCGAGACATCCACGCTGCAATCCAGCAGCCGCACGGTGAAGGGCACATTGACCGTGGAAAAACTGCCCACACCGGAAAATGAATTGGTTCGGTACTGCCCCATTTCGATGCGCATGTTCTGGCTGTCAGGTGCCACGGCGCAGCCGCCGTTCACCAGCTCACCTCTGAGATGAACTTTGCCGCCGTCGATCACCACGGTATGTGCTGAGGCCTGGCAGGCCATCGCAAGGGTTAACAGCAGTAGTGTTCCGGTCCTTGTCATCCTTCGTTCCTGGCCTTAGCGTATGACGGCCTCTTCCCTGAGGCCTGAACATCCCTGTGCGGAGGAATTACTCGTATTTCATTACGAAAGTGGCGTCAGCGTTTGCCTGGCCTGGCTCGGTGGTCGCAGCCGTTGATTTGTAACGCGCGGTGAAGTTCAGGGTGTTAGTCCCTTCGATCAGGTTCTGCGCGGCAGAGAAGGTTGAACCATCTGGAGTCAGGGTGGTGGATTTGCTGTCGAGGATCTCGATGCCCACGCCCTTCGCGGAGTTGTCGTTGTTACCAGAGGTTACCGCCAGCAGGGTTTTGTCGGTCGCGTCGATCTGACCGGTGAACGCAACTGCGGCCGTTTTCGCAACCAGCGGGTCACAATCATTCAGTTCAATGGTGAACGGAATATTAGAGGTAGTGTCACCCACTTTCGTGAACTTCGCGGTACGGTATTGGCCCAGGTTAACCGTCTGCTCGGAAGAATCAGTATTTACTGAACATGCAGCATTAACCAGTTCACCTTTAAAGTGTACGGTACCGCCATTTACGTTAACCGGAGTGGCTGTATCTTCTGCATTTGCGGCACCCGCAACCAGGGCCAGAGTAGCAATAACAGTAGAAGCAATGTTGCTGAGTTTCATGTCTATTCCTTTAAAATGTAAATAACCCTTCCCGCGAATAATCGGGAATAAGAAATACGTTCAATTGATTAATTGAAAGCTTATTTCGGAGGAGACAAAGTAGCTCATGAATGTATTTTAAAATATGTCAAAACGCTGTCATTTCGCCAGGTCACATCCTAATCCTGCCTAAGAAATTGACCATCCCCTCAGAAGGGTTTTTACGGCCTCCTGATGAAAACTCGCAAAGGGTGACTGACAGCGGCGCTCGCTTCTGACAAAATACAGGCAATCCCCCCTTTCAAACGTTACAGACGGAATCTTCTCTCTGATGGCAGCAAAGATTATTGACGGTAAAACGATTGCGCAGCAGGTGCGCTCTGAGGTCGCGGAAAAAGTGAAGGCGCGTAAAGCTGCCGGAAAACGCGCCCCCGGGCTGGCCGTTGTGCTGGTCGGCAGCAACCCGGCATCGCAGATTTATGTCGGCAGCAAACGCAAAGCGTGTGAAGAGGTGGGGTTCGTCTCCCGCTCTTACGATTTGCCGGAAACCACCAGCGAAGCAGAGCTGCTGGAACTTATTGATACCCTGAATGCCGACAACGCGATCGACGGTATTCTGGTTCAGCTGCCGCTGCCAGCCGGCATCGACAACGTGAAGGTGCTGGAACGTATCGCCCCCGACAAAGACGTTGACGGTTTCCACCCGTACAACGTGGGCCGTCTGTGCCAGCGCGCCCCGCGTCTGCGTCCGTGCACGCCGCGCGGAATCGTTACGCTGCTGGAGCGTTATAACATCGATACCTACGGTCTGAACGCCGTGGTCATTGGCGCATCAAACATTGTTGGCCGTCCGATGAGCATGGAGCTGCTGCTCGCTGGTTGCACCACCACCGTGACCCACCGCTTCACCAAAAATCTGCGTCATCACGTAGAAAACGCCGATCTGCTGATCGTGGCGGTCGGGAAGCCGGGCTTTATTCCGGGTGAATGGATTAAAGAAGGCGCGATCGTTGTGGACGTCGGTATTAACCGTCTGGAAAACGGGAAAGTGGTCGGTGACGTGGTTTACGAAGATGCTGCGGCTCGCGCCTCTTACATTACCCCAGTACCGGGCGGCGTAGGCCCGATGACCGTTGCCACACTGATTCAGAATACTTTGCAGGCATGCGAAGAGTACCACGACGTAGAGGACGCGTAAGATGGCCACATTTTCATTAGGTAAACACCCGCACGTTGAGCTGTGCGATCTGCTGAAGCTGGAAGGCTGGACCGAAAGCGGCGCACAGGCCAAAATCGCCATTGCCGACGGGCTTGTTAAGGTGGACGGCGCAGTGGAAACCCGCAAGCGCTGCAAAATTGTTGCGGGTCAGACCGTGAGCTTTGAAGGGCAAACCGTGACGGTGACCGCCTGATGCTCTCCCCCTCTCCCGTCGGGAGAGGGAACCCACATTCCCCCACACCCATCACGGTTAATTATCGATCGACTTCAAATAATCACTATTTCATCTGTTGAAAAGTGAAAATTCTGTTGCGCGTTTTTCACTCTTTCCCCACGATAAGTAGAACGTTCTACTAAAACGTTCTACTTACAATAACAGCGCCAAAAAAGCGCTACTCGGGGGAAATCAGCATGAGTCTGATATCAGGGTTTGTTAAATCGCTCTCTAAATTATCGATGATTGGTCGCGCGTTAATGCTGCCAATTTCACTGCTTCCCGCTGCGGGCCTGCTGCTGGCCTTTGGCGATAAGTTTCATCTGCCGCTGATGATGAACGCGGGCGGGGTTATCTTTGATAACCTGCCGATGCTGTTTGCCATTGGTTCCGCCGTGGGGTTGGCATCCGAGTCCGGCATTGCCGCGCTCTCGGCGGCGGTCTCGGTGTTTGTCACCAACATCACCATCAGCACCGTCTTGAGTATCACGCCGGAAATGGCGTCTCAGGGCGGCAAATACGCGATGGTGGTCGGCATCCCGACGTTGCAGATGGGCGTCTTCGGCGGCCTGATCTGCGGGATTCTCGCCGCCTGGTGCTATAACCGTTTTCACACCCTGCAGCTGCCAGAGTTCCTCGGGTTCTTCTCCGGGAAACGCTTTGTGGCGATTGCGACAGCGTTTCTCTCTTTCCTGCTCGGCCTGCTGTTGCCGTATGTCTGGCAGCATATCCAGGCGGGCATCGATGCGCTCTCCGTGGTGGTTAATGGCGATAATCAGGCAGCCTCGACCTTTATCTTCGGTCTGGTGGAACGTGCGCTGATCCCGCTCGGCCTGCACCACATCTGGTATCCCTCTTTCTGGTATTCGTTTGGGGATTACACCACCCAGGCCGGTCAGGTGATTCACGGCGACCAGACCATCTGGTTCAAGATGCTGGAAGAAGGGGTCAAATCCTTCAGCAGCGACAGCTACCAGGACGCCGGTAAGTTCATGCAGGGTGAATTCCCGCTGATGCTGTTCGCGCTGCCTGCGGCGTGTCTGGCGATGTACCACGAAGCACACACCAAAAATAAGAAAATCGCGGCCGGTATTTTATTCTCTGCGGCGCTCACCTGCTTCCTGACGGGGATCACCGAGCCGGTTGAATTTACCTTTATCTTCGTCGCCCCTATTCTGTACGTCTTTAACGCCATCATGGCCGGTCTGGCGTACATGACCATGTATCTGCTGCATGCGCATATCGCCAAGTCGTTCTCTGCGGGCTTTATCGACTACCTCTCGTTCGGGATCCTGCCGTCATTTAACGGCTACAAAACTAACTTCCTGAACGCCATTATTATCGGCATTCCGATGGGCCTGATTTACTACTTCACGTTCCGCTTTGTGATCCGTCGTTTCGACGTGAAAACGCCGGGCCGTACAGAAGTGACCGCCAGTGCGGACGATAAGTCAGATTCAGAACTCGCTACAGAGATCATCAACCTGCTGGGCGGCGCGCACAACATCGACTCCGTCGGCTCCTGCATCACCCGTCTGCGCCTGGAAGTGGCAAAAAGTGAAGCGGTTGATAAGGACGGTCTGAACGGCCTTGGCGCCCGCGGCGTAGTGTTCGTCGGTGATAACGGTATTCAGGTGATTTTCGGTGCCAGAGCACAGTTTATCGCCCAGACCATGTCCACCATGATTGGCAAATAATAAGATGCCTGAACGACACGTCTCCTGTACGCTGGGGGACGTTGTCTTATCTGGCTGATAATCGGTAAATTTCAGGGAGCGGTTTTGAAGAAAGTCAGCATCATTGATGTCGCAAAGCATGCGGGCGTTTCGGTCTCCACCGTGTCGCTGGTGCTGCGCCAGAAAGGGAAGATTTCAGACGCAACGATCGCGAAGGTCAATGCTGCCATCACTACGCTGGGCTATGTTCATAACGTCGCCGCTGCCAACCTCCGCGCCAACACCTCCAACCTGATCGGCCTGATCCTGCGCGACTTTAGCGACAGCTTTTCCATTAAGGTGATGGCGAGCATCGTCCAGGAGCTGGAGAGACAGGGGTATATGGTTTTCCTCGGCCAGCCGCTGAACGACCATGAACATCTTGAGCGCTGCCTGCTGTCGTTTAAACAGCAGGGGGTCGCCGGCGTTATCTATCTGGCCTCTGACACCCGGGCATCCTCGCTGCCGGAACACATCCGCCAGTGCCCGCTGCCGCTGGTGGTGGTCTCTCAGTCCCTGCTGGATGAAAAATGCAATCTGGTGATGCGCGACAACCGCCAGGCGGCGAACCTTGCCGCGCGTTATCTTATCGAGCGCGGACACCGCAACATTGCCTACATTGGGGGTCGTGAAGGCTGCCTTATCCGCGAGCAGCGTCTGCTCGGCTTTCGCAGCGCGATGACCCAGAACGGTCTGGTCTGGCGTGAGGAATACTCGCCTGCGTGTAGCGATGACACGCTGGCCGCAGGTTTCGCCACCCGCCAGCTGCTGGAAAAAAACAACACCATTACCGCCCTGCTCTGCCACTCGCCAGATGCGATGATCGGCTCCATCTCCGGCATTCATCAGGTGGGGCGTACCGTGGGGAAAGATGTGTTTCTCACCCAGCAGGTCGCGCTGGTCGGTTTTGAAGATATGCTGCACGTGAACCTGACGTCTCCCTCGTTTACCTACGTTTCCTCCGCCAGTGAGGAGACGGGGCGTCAGGCGGCGGGGTTGATCATCCGCAAGCTAAAAGAGCCGGATCTGCAAACACAGCGTATCACCCTTTCCGGGCAGCTTATTGCCCGGGAATCGGCGTAAATAAGACGCTAACACCATCCTCATTGCGCCCATTCGCTGCTATATTTCCCTGCTTTGCCATGGATAATCGCAATGCCTACCGTTATCACCCACGCTGCAGTGCCTTTGTGTCTGGGCTTAGGCCTGGGAAGTAAAATCATCCCTCCCCGCCTGCTGTTTGCCGGCGTCGTCCTCGCCATGCTGCCGGACGCCGACGTGCTGGCGTTTAAGTTCGGCGTTGCCTACGGCAATGTGTTCGGCCACCGCGGCTTTACCCACTCCCTGCTGTTTGCCTTTGTGGTGCCGATACTTTGCGTACTGATGGGCCGACGGTGGTTTCGGGCAAGTCTGACCCGCTGCTGGCTGTTCTTAACCGTGTCTCTGCTGTCGCACAGCTTGCTGGATTCCATCACCACCGGTGGGAAAGGCGTCGGCTGGCTGTGGCCGTGGTCAGATGAACGGTTCTTTGCACCGTGGCAGGTCATTAAGGTCGCGCCGTTTGCGCTGTCACGCTATACCACGCCCTACGGGCATCAGGTGATTATGTCGGAACTGCTGTGGGTGTGGCTGCCAGGGGTTGTGCTGATGGGGCTGTTGTGGTGGAAGCGGAGGTAAAAGCAAAACGGCAACCCAGTTGCCGTTTTAGTGTTTGCACCCTCTCCCGGTGGGAGAGGGCATCAGCGCGCACCAGAATTATTTCCGACGCCAGGTGGTTCCCTGCGGGCCATCTTCCAGAATGATGCCCATTTCCGTCAGACGGTTACGCGCGGCATCTGCTGCCGCCCAGTCTTTCGCCTGACGCGCTTCCAGACGCGCGTTGATAAGTTGCTCAATCTCCGCCACTTCGCTATCGTCCGCCTGCGCACCGCTTTGCAGGAACAGATCCGGTTCCTGCTCCAGCAGACCCAGTACCGAAGAGAGCTTACGCAGATGGGAGGCCAATGCATTCGCCGCCGCCATATCTTCTGACTTCAGACGGTTAACTTCACGCGCCATATCAAACAGCACGGAGTAGGCTTCCGGCGTGTTGAAGTCATCGTTCATCACGTCAATAAAGCGCGCTTCAAACGCCTCACCGCCTGCCGCGGGTACAGATTTATCGGTACCGCGCAGGGCAGTGTACAGACGCTCCAGCGCCGCACGCGCCTGTTTCAGGTTCTCTTCGCTGTAGTTCAGCTGGCTGCGATAGTGACCAGACATCAGGAAGTAGCGCACGGTTTCCGCATCGTAATATTTCAGCACGTCGCGCACGGTGAAGAAGTTGCCCAGAGATTTAGACATCTTCTCACGGTCAACCATCACCATACCGGAGTGCATCCAGTAGTTCACGTACTCGCCGCCATGCGCACAGGTTGACTGTGCAATTTCGTTTTCATGGTGCGGGAACATCAGATCCGAACCGCCACCGTGAATATCGAAATGTTTGCCCAGCTGTTTGCAGTTCATCGCCGAGCACTCAATGTGCCAGCCAGGACGCCCTTCGCCCCACGGGGAAGGCCAGCTTGGTTCGCCCTCTTTGGACATCTTCCACAGCACGAAGTCCATCGGGTTACGCTTCACGTCCACCACATCAACGCGTGCACCGGCCTGCAGCTGATCCAGATCCTGACGGGAAAGCTGACCGTAGGTAGGGTCAGTCGGCACGGAGAACATCACGTCACCGTTATCGGCCACATAGGCGTGACCACGTTCGATCAGCTTTTCGGTGATGTCGATAATTTCGTGGATATGGTGGGTGGCACGCGGCTCGCTGTCCGGACGCTGAATATTCAGGGCGTCGAAATCTTTGTGCATTTCCGCGATCATACGATCCACCAGCGCAACAAAGCTTTCGCCATTTTCGTTCGCGCGCTTGATGATTTTGTCGTCGATGTCGGTGATGTTACGCACGTATTTCAGGTTGTAGCCCAGAAAACGCAGGTAGCGCGAGACAACGTCGAATGCAACAAAGGTACGGCCATGGCCGATATGACAGAGATCGTAAACCGTAATACCACACACGTACATGCCGACTTCCCCGGCATGGATAGGTTTAAATTCCTCTTTTTGGCGCGTCATTGTATTAAAGATTTTTAACATCGAAGATTCCATGTAAACACGTGTGTGGTTGAAAACCGGTTATTCTACCTGTAATTCAAACCTGAAGCAGCACACAATGCAAGGTGATCGCATCCTGTGGTTATGCTATAACAAGCCCCTATAGATGACCCAAACGCGGGTCGACGTACCACAATAACGGAACAGGATGCAAAAATGGTTACTTTCCACACTAATCATGGCGATATCGTAATCAAAACCTTTGATGACAAAGCGCCTGAAACAGTTAAAAACTTCCTGGACTACTGCCGCGAAGGTTTCTACAACAACACTATTTTCCACCGCGTGATCAACGGCTTTATGATCCAGGGCGGCGGTTTCGAACCTGGCATGAACCAGAAAGCGACGAAAGAAGCGATCAAAAACGAAGCGAACAACGGTCTGAAAAACACCCGTGGTACGCTGGCGATGGCGCGTACGCAGGCTCCTCACTCTGCAACAGCCCAGTTCTTCATCAACGTTGCTGACAACGACTTCCTGAACTTCTCCGGCGAAAGCCTGCAGGGTTGGGGCTACTGCGTCTTTGCAGAAGTGGTTGAAGGTATGGACGTAGTCGACAAAATCAAAGCCGTGGCGACCGGCCGCAGCGGCATGCATCAGGACGTTCCAAAAGAAGACGTCGTGATTAACAGCGTGACCGTCAGCGAGTAATTCGTGGCGACACTCTTTATTGCAGATTTGCACCTGCAAACAGAAGAACCGGCGATAACCGCCGGTTTTCTGCGTTTTTTACGCGGTGAAGCGAAAAGTGCCGATGCACTTTACATTCTGGGTGACCTGTTTGAAGCCTGGATTGGCGACGACGATCCCAACCCGCTGCACCGTGAGATGGCGGCTGCCATTAACGCGCTGGTCGATTCCGGCGTCCCCTGCTTCTTTATCCACGGCAATCGTGATTTCCTGCTCGGCAAGCGCTACGCCCGCGAAAGCGGCATGACGCTGCTGCCGGAAGAGCAGGTACTCGACCTTTATGGCCGAAAGGTGTTAATCATGCACGGTGACACACTTTGCACTGACGACACCGGCTATCAGGCGTTTCGCGCTAAGGTTCATACCCCGTGGATCCAAAAACTATTCCTGGCTCTGCCGCTGTTTATCCGCAAGCGGATCGCAGCCAGAATGCGTGCAGACAGTAAGGCCGCCAACAGCGGAAAATCCATGGCCATTATGGACGTTAATCCCCAGGCGGTAGTCAGGGTCATGGAAAAACACCGCGTTCAGTGGTTGATCCACGGTCATACTCATCGTCCCGATGTGCATACCCTTACCGCCAACGGCGAAGCGGCCCACCGCGTCGTCCTGGGGGCCTGGCACAGCGAAGGTTCTATGGTCAGCGTCACGCCTGACGGTGTGGAACTGATCGCTTTCCCGTTTTAACCCGCCAAAAAATCATTCTATTTTTTTGAACAATATCGGCAAATTGTTTCGATTTTAATCAGCCCGTGGTCGGCCTATTATTTATCACATCAGGGCAACACGCCCTATCCCAGATAAAACATTTAAGGAATACGACCATGAAATCCATCAAAACTTTCGTTGCTGTTGCCGCACTCTCTCTGATCTCTTTCGGTTCTTTTGCTCAGAGCGTCAGCGCCACGGCCTCTACCCTTGACCGCGCAGAAGCGAAAATTGCCGCTCAGGCTGCTGAACAGGGCGCGTCTTACAAAATCACCGGCGCTCAGTTTAACAACCGCGTTCACATGACGGCAGAACTGACCAAATAAGACGTCTGCTGACCGTGCCGCCCGTCAAAAGCACATCAAAGCACATCGATGCCTGATAAAACAGACCGCCAGAACGCGGTCTGTTTTGTTATCTCCTGAGGGCCACAACGGCTCAGTTTTTAACCGCGCAACCGTTTTCCTTGCCCCTATTACATGCTATTCTCTGTGCCCTCGAAAGCAGTGTGTTTCGCACCACAGGAGTTTTAAGACGCATGTCTTCCCGCAATAATCCGGCGCGTGTCGCCATCGTGATGGGGTCCAAAAGCGACTGGGCTACCATGCAGTTCACCGCCGAAATCTTTGAAATCCTGAATGTTCCGCACCACGTTGAAGTGGTCTCCGCACACCGTACACCGGACAAACTGTTCAGCTTCGCCGAAAGCGCCGAAGAGAAGGGTTATGAGGTGATCATTGCCGGTGCGGGCGGCGCAGCACATCTGCCAGGCATGATTGCCGCCAAAACGCTGGTACCGGTTCTGGGTGTTCCGGTGCAAAGCGCTGCGTTAAGTGGTGTCGATAGCCTCTATTCCATCGTTCAGATGCCGCGTGGCATTCCGGTCGGCACGCTGGCCATTGGTAAAGCGGGCGCTGCCAACGCTGCCCTGCTCGCCGCGCAGATCCTGGCGACTCACGATAAAGCGTTACATCAGCGTCTGGCGGACTGGCGTAAAGCCCAGACAGACGAGGTGCTGGACAATCCGGACCCACGGGGTGCGGCATGAAGCAGGTATGCGTCCTCGGTAATGGTCAGTTAGGCCGTATGCTGCGTCAGGCCGGTGAGCCGCTGGGTATTGCCGTCTGGCCCGTCGGGCTGGATGACGAACCGGAAGCCGTGCCGTTTCACCAGAGTGTGATCACCGCGGAGATTGAACGCTGGCCACAAACGGCCCTGACGCGCGAGCTGGCGCGTCATAATGCCTTCGTTAACCGCGACGTCTTTCCCATTATTGCTGACCGTCTGACGCAAAAGCAGCTGTTCGATAAGCTCGGGCTCCCGACTGCGCCGTGGCAGCTGTTGTCCGATAAAAGCGAGTGGAAGAATGTATTCGCAATGCTGGGCGAGCTGGCAATTGTGAAGCGTCGCGTCGGCGGGTACGACGGTCGTGGACAGTGGCGTCTGCGCGCCGACGACACTCACGAGCTGCCGGACGATTGCTACGGAGAGTGCATCGTTGAGCAGGGCATTAACTTCAGCGGTGAAGTCTCGCTGGTGGGCGCTCGCGGGCAGGACGGCCATACCGTTTTTTATCCGCTGACGCATAACCTGCATCAGGACGGGATCCTGCGTACCAGCGTTGCATTCCCGCAGGCCAGTGCTGAACAGCAGGCGCAGGCAGAAGAGATGCTCTCTGCCATCATGCACGAACTCGGTTACGTCGGCGTCATGGCGATGGAGTGTTTTGTCACGCCGTCCGGTCTGCTGATTAACGAACTGGCACCGCGCGTTCACAACAGCGGTCACTGGACCCAAAACGGGGCGTCCATCAGCCAGTTCGAGCTGCACCTGCGCGCCATCACTGACCTGCCGCTGCCGCAGCCGGTGGTCAACAGCCCGTCGGTGATGATCAACCTGATCGGTACCGATCTGAACTACGACTGGCTCAAGCTGCCGCTGGTGCATCTGCACTGGTATGACAAAGAGGTGCGTCCGGGTCGTAAGGTCGGTCACCTGAACCTGAACGATACCGACACCGATCGTCTGAGCGCCACGCTGGAAGCGATTATTCCTCTCCTGCCGCCGGAATACGCGAGCGGAATTATCTGGGCGCAATCAAAGCTTAAGTAATACTCCTCTGCCGGGGAGTTGACCTTCCCCCTCCCCGGCGTACAATCCCCGCCCATTGCAGCTTAGTTTTCTTCTGGAAAAACCATGAACGATGGAACGGACTATCGCGCGATCCTCGCATCCGATACCCCTTTAATCGACGTTCGCGCGCCGATCGAATTCGCCCAGGGCGCGATGCCTGCGGCAATCAACCTGCCTCTGATGAACGATGATGAACGCGCCGCCGTCGGCACCTGCTATAAACGCCAGGGGCCGGACGCTGCGCTTGCTCTCGGCCATAGCCTGGTCGCAGGCAGTACCCGTGAGATGCGCATTAACGCCTGGCGCGAAGCCTGTCTCTCCCACCCCACCGGCTACCTCTGCTGCGCGCGTGGCGGTCAACGCTCGCATATCACTCAGGCCTGGTTGAAAGCGCGCGGCGTGGATTACCCGCTGATCGCAGGCGGCTATAAAGCGCTGCGTCAGACCGCAATTGAGGTAACCGCTGAGCAGGTGCAAAAACCGATGGTGCTGATCGGCGGCTGTACCGGGAGCGGCAAAACGTTGCTGGTGAAACAGCACGCGCAGGGCGTGGATCTGGAAGGGCTGGCGCACCATCGCGGCTCGTCGTTTGGCCGCACGCTCACACCACAGCTTTCGCAGGCGAGCTTCGAAAATCAGCTCGCCGTCGTGCTGTTGAAAAAAGAGGCCGCACGCTGGGTGCTGGAGGATGAAGGGCGGATGATTGGTTCCAACCACCTGCCGGAATGCCTGCGCGACCGCATGGTCCAGTCACCTGTTGTGGTGGTAGAAGACCCGTTTGATGTCCGTCTTGAACGCCTGCGTGAAGAGTATTTCGACCATATGTGGGCGGATTTTTCTGCTGCCTTTGGCGAAGAGGCGGGCTGGAAAGCGTACAGCGAATACCTGCACCACGGCCTGTTTGCCATTCGCCGCCGTCTGGGGCTGCAGCGCTTTGCAGACTTTACGGCGCTGCTGAATTCCGCGCTGCAGGAGCAACAACGTTCTGGTAGCACCGACGCGCATTTGCGCTGGCTTGCCCCGCTGCTGAACGACTATTACGACCCGATGTACACCTGGCAGCTGGCAAAAAAGGCGGAGAAGATTGTGTATCGCGGAACGTTTGAGGACGTTGCTGACTGGCTCAATCGCTGAATCACGCGCAAAAAAAAACGGCAACCCAGGGTTGCCGTTTTCATAGCGGGGTGACTCCCCTGCTGACTGAACTTAGAAGTCGTAACGCAGACGCACCAGGTTCATGTCGCCCAGGTTATCCGTGCTGGAGGTGAACACGTGTTCGTAATCAACACGGAAACCGTAGTCCAGCTGGACGCTAACACCCACGCCGTTATCGATACGCTGGTAGTTACGACCATTCACGTACTCAATACGGTCACCCATGAAGTAAGGCTGGATGGATTTCACCGCATACTGATCGATTGGGAATTTGTACCCTGCGAAGTATTCAATACCCCATGCATCACCGGCAAAGTAGTTGTCAGTAGACACTTTTTTGGTGGTCAGGAAGTTCTGGTACCAGCCGCCGCCAGCCGAGAAGGTCCAGTTATCCGGCGTCCAGCTCAGCGCGGTACCGAGGATATTCTGGTCGTAAGATTTGCTGTCGCCGTTGTCCGGGTTACGCATGTCCGCGCGGGTATAGTTCCACGCTGCGCCCCAGGTCAGATCGGTGGTCAGGTGGTAATCCAGACCCAGTGAACCGCCGCCTTTACGTTTGTAACGCAGGCCATTGCCCGGCAGGTATTCGCTGTCTTCAAACAGGTAGGATGCATAGATATCCGCATCGCCTACGGTTTTCTTATATTTCAGCATCTTGCGTGAACGATAAGAGCCGTCGTAGTCACCGTTGATCCCGTTACCTGGAGCCTGACCAATCATGTCGTAGTCCCAGATATCGGTTTTCACGCCAACCACATCATAGTAAACGCTGTTCTGTTGACCGAAGGTCAGCGTACCCCAGGTGTCGCTCTTCAGACCGGTGTACAGCATACGGCGAGAGGTGTCGTTAGCACCTTCAGCGTAGTGATTATCCCAGTTGAACAGCGCCGGAATGTTCACACCCAGCTCGTAGTAGCTGATCCAGCTGATGTCATCAAACAGATAGTAATCTGCTGCGAAACGGAAACGGGTGCCGCCGTCGAAGCCATTACGTTTGTAGGAGCCTTTATCGCCGTCGCCCGTCATCATGTTGAACTGAGGACGAATACTGCCGCCAACGGTAAAGTTAAGACGGCTCAGCGGGTTACCCGCCTGAGGGTCTTGTTTAAGAACCGTGATTTCCGCCTGAGATGCGAAGGAGGTCAATGCCACTGCTGCGCCAATTGTTACTGCCAGCGCTGATTTTTTTATAGTCATTATTTTTCCTTTATAGACACGCTGCTAAATATTTAGCAGGTGAATATTAACTGGAAATAATCTTGCTGTGTGCGCGGGTTTTTAATGTTTTGTGCTACTAAACGCATGGGTATTACCGATTTGTGCTGCTAAATTATTACGCACCAGCAGATAAACCGGTGCGTAATTATCACGGATTTGAACTAACTGGCAAACTGACGGAACAGCGCTTTGCCTTTTAGCAATCGCGTGCCGAGCCAGCCGCCGCACAGCGACAGCAGCACCGCACCGCAGACCGGCAGCGTGAACCACAGTCGCCAGTCAGGCTCCCACGGGAAATCGAAGACGCGGGTCTGCAGCACGGCTAACGCCGTCTCAGCACCCATCGCCGCCACCAGACCCGAGACCAGCCCCAGCAGGGCGAACTCGCTCCACAGCGTGGTGCGCAGCAGTCGCTTACTCGCCCCGAGCGTGCGATAGACCACCAGCTCCTGATGACGCTGCCGCATCCCGACCTGCACCTGGGCCAGCAGCAACAGTACGCCGCAGATCGTCACCAGCACCACCATGACCTCCAGAGCCCGGCTGACCTGCTCCAGCACCTGCCCGACCTGTTTAAGGATCGCGCCAATATCCAGCAGGCTGACCGTCGGAAATTCGCGGTTCAGCCGGGTCAGCATACCGTTGCCGTTTTCCCAGCGGAAACTGGTGAGCCAGCTTTGCGGCTGTCCGTCCAGTGCGCCTGCGGGGAAAATAAAGAAGAAGTTCGGCCGCAGGCTTTCCCAGTCCACCTTACGCAGGCTGGTGACCTTAGCGCTAAAGTCCTGGGTATCGCCGGTAAAAGTCACGCTGTCGCCCAGCCTGACGTTCAGGCGCGTCGCCAGCCCCTCTTCCATCGACACTTCACCCGCTTTCGGCGGCCAGCTGCCGGCGGTAATCGGGTTGTGATCTGGACGTTTCTCCTGCCAGGTCAGGTTCAGTTCGCGGTTAAGCGATTCATCCTTGTTTCCCTCCGTGGACTGGCCGTTGATCTGCGTCAGACGCGCACGGACGATGGGGTAGAACGACTCCGGCACAATCTGGTGTTCCGCCAGGAACGTCTTCAGCGGTGTCACCTGCTCAGGGGCGATATTGATCAGGAAATAGTTCGGGCTTTCCGGCGGAAGCTGCTGTTGCCAGCGATCCAGCAGATCGCCGCGCAGCACCAGCAGCAGTGCCAACAGCATAAACGACAGCGAAAAGGCAGACAGCTGACTCAGCGTAGACCAGGGCTGGTGCAGCAGACGGTTCACCGCCAGCCGCACGGGAAGCGACTTCACCGTCAGCTTTTTAAGCACATTAAGGAGCACCCAGCCGACCACACCACACAGCAGCGCCAGCACCACCGCCCCGGCCAGTACGGCCCACAGCAGCGTGCTGCCGCCCATCAGCCAGGCCAACAACCCAACCGACACCGCAACAATGACAGGAAGATAGAACTTCAGCGGCCAGACGTTGGCCACCACGTCACGGCGCAGCACGCGCAGCGGCTGCGTCGCGAGCAACAGCCGGTACGGGCGAAGCCCCACCAGCACCGAGATCACCATCATCGCGCCAATCGCCCACAGCCACGGCCAGAGGCTGGCCGGTGGTAGTGCGGCAGGCAGTACCGGTTTCAGCATGACCATCAGCAGCTTTTCAAACAGCAGCCCCATCGCCCCACCGGTGAGTGCTGACAACACCAGCAGCATCAGCCACTGGCCGACAATCAGCTTACGCAGCTGGGCGCTGCCCGCGCCGAGGGTTTTGAGGATCGCCACCAGATCGTATCGGCTGCGGCAGTAGTGCCCCATGGCCACCGCCACCGCCGCCACGGCCAGCAGCAGGGTTAACAGCGCTGAAAGCAGCAGGAACTGCTGAGAACGTTCGAGAGATTTACCAAGCGCCCCTTCGTCCTGCTCCAGTCCGTACCAGCGGTGCTCCGGTTTTAACTGCGGCAGCAGCCATTTTTCATACGCGTCAAGCTGGGCGGGCGTTCCCGCAAACTTATAGCGCCAGGTGACGCGGCTTCCCGGCTGCACGGCATGGGTATTCGCCACATCAGCGGTATTCATCAGCAAGCGCGGGGCAAGCTGGAACGGGTTAAAGCCGGAGTCAGGTTCCTGAACCACTTCCCCGGCGATACGGAGCGTGGCGTCACCCACGTCGATGCTGTCACCCGTTTTCAGGTTCAGCAGCGCCATTAAACGTGGCGCCAGCAGCACCGTGCCCGGTTTCGGCTTTAAGCCAGGCGGGCTGGTCTGCAGTTCACCGTACAGCGGGTAAAGGTCGTCGACGGCTTTGACGCTCGCCAGCTGCGGCGTATCGCCGGCAAAGGTCATGGTCTGAAAGCTCAGCTGTTCCCCCACCTTCAGCCCACGCTTACGCGCCTCGTCAAGCCAGCCCGGCGGGACGGGACGCGAGCTTTGCAGCGCCCTGTCTCCGGCCATAAACTCGCGGCTTTGCTGACTTAACCCTTTCTCCATGCGATCGCTGACGCTGCCCAGCGCCAGCACGCAGGCTACCGCCAGGCTTAACGCCATCCAGACAATCAACAGCGTGGGCGAGCGCCATTCGCGCCAGAACCAGCGGGCAATCATGCTTCCTCCTGCAGTTCACCGTTAACCAGCCGCAGGCGACGGTCGCAGCGGGCAGCCAGTTGCGGATCGTGGGTCACCAGAATCAGCGTGGTCCCGTGTTCGCGATTGAGCGAAAACAGCAGGTCGGCAATTTTATCCCCGGTCTTTCGGTCGAGGTTTCCGGTAGGCTCATCCGCAAACAGCACGTCCGGGCGGCCGTTAAACGCCCGGGCCAGGGCCACACGCTGTTGCTCCCCGCCGGAAAGCTGCGCCGGGAGATGGTCGAGGCGTTTGCCAAGCCCAAGCTGCTCCAGCAATGCCTTGGCGTGGGCGCGACTTTCACGGCTGTTACCGCCGCGCAGCAGCGCCGGCAGTTCAACGTTTTCCAGCGCATTGAGCGTCGGGATCAGCATGAAGGACTGAAAGACAAACCCGATATGACGTGCACGGAGCGCGGCACGCGCCTCTTCATCAAGCTGATGCAGCGGTTGCCCGACCAGGTTGACCTCTCCACTGCTGCCGTCGTCCAGACCGGCTAAAATGGCCAGGAGCGTGGACTTCCCGGAGCCGGACTCGCCAATCAGCGCAATGGTTTCGGCGCGTTTGACAACGAGTTCAACTCCGGTGAGGATGGAAAGCTCGTGTTCCCCCTGACCGACGGACTTCTTAAGACGATGAACTTCAACAATGTTTTCCGCTGGCATTTGCCCTTCCTGTTTTTAATCCTGATGACCTTCCGCGCGGCGGCAGCGGACACGTTACTGGTTCTCGGTGACAGCCTGAGTGCAGGCTATCGCATGGCGGCCAACGCGGCCTGGCCAGCTCTGCTCAATGACAAATGGCAGAGTAAGACAACGGTTATTAATGGCAGCATCAGCGGTGATACCTCGCAGCAAGGCTTGTCGCGCCTGCCAGCCTTGCTCAAACAGCATCAACCGCGATGGGTGCTGGTTGAGCTGGGCGGTAATGATGGCTTGCGTGGTTTCCAGCCTCAGCAAACGGAACAGACCCTGCGCACGATCCTTAAGGATATTAAGGCCGCGAACGCGCAACCGCTGCTGATGCAAATTCGCCTGCCCGCCAACTATGGACGTCGGTATAATGAAGCCTTTAGCGCGATCTACCCAAAGCTTGCAAACGAGTTTGATATTCCGCTGCTGCCATTTTTTATGGAAGAGGTCTATCTCAAACCCCAGTGGATGCAAGACGATGGGATCCACCCCAATCGCGATGCGCAGCCGTTTATTGCCGACTGGATGGCAACACGGCTGGCCCCTTTAGTTAAACATGACTCCTAATTCAGCGGAGATCCTGACAGGTAAAGTTATGCAAAAATCGGTCTTAATTACAGGATGTTCCAGCGGAATCGGTCTTGAAAGTGCACTCGAATTGAAGCGTCAGGGATATTGGGTACTAGCGGCCTGCCGTAAACCCGACGACGTCGAACGCATGAACGGGCTGGGCTTTACCGGTGTGTTACTGGATTTAGACTCACCGGAAAGCGTGGAACGCGCAGCCGATGAGGTGCTGGCCCTGACCGACAACCGTCTGTACGGCCTTTTTAACAATGCCGGTTACGGCGTGTATGGTCCCCTGGACACGCTCACCCGCGAACAGCTGGAAAAACAGTTTTCCACCAATTTCTTTGGCGTCCATCAGCTCACCATGCGCCTGCTCCCCGCCATGCTGCCGCACGGTGAAGGACGCATTGTGATGACCTCCTCCGTGATGGGGCTGATTTCAACCCCGGGCCGCGGGGCCTATGCCGCCAGCAAATATGCGCTGGAGGCCTGGTCCGATGCCCTGCGCATGGAGTTGCGTCACAGCGGCATTAAGGTCAGCCTGATTGAGCCGGGCCCTATCCGCACCCGCTTTACGGAAAACGTTAACCAGACCCAGGCGGATAAACCGGTCGAAAACCCCGGTATCGCCGCACGCTTTACGCTCGGGCCGGAAGCAGTCGTCGCTAAAGTGCGCCATGCTTTTGAGAGCGAAAACCCAAAAATGCGCTATCCGGTGACGCTGGTAACCCATGCGGTAGGCTGGTTAAAACGCCTGCTGCCGGGCCGGATGATGGACAAAATTTTACACGGTTGAGTTGAAGCGTCGTCGCTAACCCCCATGTAAATAACAAACCGATAAAAGAGAAGGCCGCATGTCCGTACAGAATATCGTCAATATTACTGAAGCAAACCTGCAACAGACCCTCGAACAGTCCATGACCAAACCGGTGCTGTTCTACTTCTGGTCTGAGCGTAGTCAACACTGTCTGCAGCTGACGCCGGTACTCGAAAGCCTTGCCGCGCAATACAATGGCCAGTTCATTCTCGCCAAACTGGATTGTGACGCAGAGCCTATGGTGGCGTCTCAGTTTGGCCTGCGCGCGATTCCTACCGTCTATCTGTTCCAGAATGGTCAACCTGTTGATGGCTTCCAGGGGCCACAGCCTGAAGAAGCGATCCGCGCCCTGCTGGATAAAGTCCTGCCACGCGAGGAAGAGCTGAAGGCGCAGGAAGCCATGGGACTGATGCAGGAAGGCAAATACGACGAAGCGCTGCCGCTGCTCAAAGAGGCGTGGCAGCTGTCGAAACAGGACAGCCAGATTGGCCTGCTCCTTGCGGAAACGCAGATTGCCCTGCACCGTTCCGACGATGCGGAAGCTGTGCTGAAGACCATTCCACTGCAGGATCAGGATACCCGTTATCAGGGTCTGGTCGCGCAGATCGATCTGCTGAAACAGGCGGCGGATACGCCGGAGATCCAGCAGCTTCAACAGCAGGTTGCCGATAACCCGACCAATGCCGCGCTGGCAAGCCAGCTGGCGCTGCAGCTGCATCAGGTGGGACGTAACGAAGAAGCGCTGGCACTGCTGTTCAGCCATCTGCAAAACGATCTGGGTGCCGCCGACGGTCAGGCGCGGAAAATGTTCCAGGAGATCCTGGCCGCGCTGGGCACCGGCGATGCGCTGGCGTCGACGTACCGCCGTCAGCTGTACGCCCTGCTCTACTGATGAACAGGCCCGGTGCCGTTTGCGCTCACCGGGCCTGCAAAAGAGGCGGTCACCCCGCCTTTTTCAACTGCGTCACCACCAGCTGATGGCGCGCGTTGTAGAACTTCCGATAGGTTAAATAGCAGGCAATGATGGTCGACAGGCTGGCCGTAGAGAGCAGCATAAAGGTCACCATGATCTGATATTTAATGGCTTTGACCGGATCGATACCGGCAAAAATTAACCCGGACATCATTCCCGGCAGGCTAACCAGCCCAACCGTTTTTGCGGAATCCACCGTTGGGATCAGCGACGAGCGGATGCTGTCGCGGATCAGTACCGCCGAGGCCATTTTCGGTGTCGCCCCCAGACTTAATTTCTCCTGCAGCTTCTGTTGTTCACTGCTAAATCGCTGGCCGAGGTTGTTGTAACACAGTCCTACAGCCACCATAGCGTTCCCCGCAATCATCCCGGAAATAGGGATAACCTGCATCGGCGTAAACTCGATTGAGCCGGACACCACCAGCACCGCCAGCGTCAGCGCCGTCCCGGTTGTAATGGCGATAAACGATGAGACAAACGCCTTATCGATATACTTACTGCGTTTCTGCGCGTTCCACGCCGCGTTAAAGCAGATAAAGAGCACCATCAGGAGCGTCAGCACCGCGTGGTTGACGTTAAAAATATACTTCAGCACATAGCCGACAATAATGAGCTGGATAACCGCGCGGCAGATACTCCAGATAATATCTTTCTCCAGGCCCAGCTTTTCCCGGTAGCTCACCACAATAGCGATCAGTACCAGCACCATCGAAAACGCCAGCGACGTATTCGTAATATTATGCTCACCCACGGTTTGCCTCCTGCATTTTCCCGCCCTGCGGCTCAAGCGTAATGACATCATCCGCATGGGTAATTTCGTTTGAATCGTGCGTAACCCACAGCACGGCAATATTCTGCTCGCTTGCGTAACGATGAATAATCTCGTTAACGTTGCGTTTGTTCACCTCATCCAGCGCGCTGGTGATCTCGTCCAGTAACAATATCTTCGGCAAAAACTGCAGATTGCGAATCAGCGAAACGCGCTGCTTTTCGCCGCCCGATAATTCATTGATGGATTTAGTCAGCGTCTCTTTCGACAGGCCAAAGCGGGCCAGATCGGCGATAAATTTTTCTGGCTCCGGCGTTTTATGACGGATTTGCCACGGAAAGACCAGGTTGTCATAAACCGTGTCCCCAAACAGCGAAGGGGTTTGCACGCAGTAAGAGACCTGCTGACGATAGCTTTCTGGCGACTGTGTCGCGATATCCTGCCCTTCAAACAGAATAGCGCCCTCAGTGGGGCTGAGCAGTGAAGCGACAATCTTTAATAACGTGCTTTTACCACAGCCTGACGGCCCTGTTATCAGTTTGAACTCACCCGGGGAAAGACAAAAATCGACATGCTGAAGGATCGTGGTATTTGCCACACGAAAACCGACATCCCTGACCTGCAAGAGCGTATTTTTATTGTTCATCATGCATCCTGTAACCACCTTTATTGCAACCACGCGTAGAATAATCCTTTCACGAACGCAGCGCGAATAGGGTGTGTCGATGGCTGGAGTAAAGGTTTTACCGGTATTCGTCGCGCCCCCTTCTTTACAGGGGCGAATTTCAGTCCGATAGCCGATATACTGACTTATAACACACACGCAGTTCCCTTCGTCACAGCATGCAAAACAGGAGGTTTTTATGCTTATCGTTATACCTGTCCTTATTTTCGTTGCGCTGGTTATTGTCGGCGCTGGCGTCAAAATTGTCCCACAGGGGTATCAGTGGACCGTTGAACGCTTTGGCCGCTACACCAACACGCTCCAGCCGGGTTTAAGCCTGATTGTCCCTTTCATGGACAGGATTGGACGTAAAATCAATATGATGGAACAGGTGCTGGATATTCCTTCCCAGGAAGTGATCTCCAAGGATAACGCCAACGTCACCATTGATGCGGTCTGTTTTATTCAGGTTATTGATGCCCCAAAAGCGGCCTATGAAGTCAGCAATCTGGAGCTGGCTATCGTAAATCTGACGATGACCAACATTCGTACCGTGCTCGGTTCAATGGAGCTGGACGAGATGCTCTCTCAGCGCGACAGCATTAACACCCGCCTGCTGCACATTGTCGACGAGGCCACCAACCCGTGGGGGATCAAAGTTACCCGTATTGAGATCCGCGACGTGCGTCCACCGGCAGAGCTGATCGCCTCCATGAACGCACAGATGAAAGCGGAACGGACCAAACGCGCCTACATTCTGGAAGCTGAAGGGGTACGTCAGGCAGAGATCCTGAAAGCCGAAGGGGAAAAACAGTCGCAGATCCTGAAAGCGGAAGGTGAACGCCAGTCTGCCTTCTTACAGGCGGAAGCCCGTGAACGTTCTGCAGAAGCGGAAGCCCGCGCCACCCAGATGGTCTCTGAAGCAATTGCAGCAGGTGATATCCAGGCGGTGAACTACTTTGTTGCGCAAAAATACACTGACGCGCTGAAAGAGATTGGCTCCGCGAACAACAGCAAAGTGGTGATGATGCCGCTGGATGCCAGCAGCCTGATGGGCTCCATCGCCGGGATCACGGAACTTATCAAAGACAGCGGAAACGAGCGCAAAAAATGATTGAGCTAATCGTCGCACATCCTCATGCATTCTGGCTAAGCCTCGGTGGCTTATTGCTGGCCGCGGAGATGCTTGGCGGCAACGGTTACCTGCTCTGGAGCGGTGTTGCCGCTGTCATTACCGGGTTAGTGGTCTGGCTACTGCCCCTCGACTGGGCGTGGCAGGGGGCGTTATTTGCCGTGCTGACGCTGTTGGCCGCCTGGCTGTGGTGGCGCTGGCTTAACCGCCAGGTGGCAGAGCAGAAACCGCTCGACGCCCACCTCAATCAGCGCGGGCAGCAGATTGTCGGCAAACGTTTTACGCTCGACACGGCGCTGGTTAACGGGCGCGGACATATGCGCGTGGGCGACAGTTCATGGCCCGTGGTGGCCGACGATGACCTCAGCGCCGGCACGCAGGTTGAGGTCATTGCGGTGGAAGGGATAACCCTGCGGGTTAAAGCCTGTCAGGCATGAGCCTTACGATGACAGCAGCCGGACAGATTATCGATAATCGGGCAGTCGGCGCTGTCATCCCCCGGACAGGATTCCGCCAGCGCCAGAAGCTGCTGACGCATCGCCTGTAACTCGGTAATGTGGCGTTCAATCTCAGCCACTTTCTCCAGCGTACGTTTTTTCACGTCTGCGCTATGGCGTGCCGGATCGTTGAATAAGGTGACCAGCTCGCCGCACTCTTCAAGGTTAAATCCCACCTGCCGCGCCTGGCGCAGCAGCGTCAGTTCATCCAGATGCAGTTGCGTATAACTGCGGTAGCCATTTTCACTGCGCAGCGGCGGTGTCACCAGCCCCTTCTCTTCATAAAAACGGATCGCTTTGCTGGTCAATCCGGTTTTTTTCGCAACATCACTGATATTCACATTTCCCCCTTGACCTTCCCCTTGATGGAAGGTTTAACCTTCATAACAGTTAGCGAAAAGCGTTATGCCGGTCAACATCTGACCAGATCATTATACGGGAGTTTTGTTATGTCTCACACTATTGACCTGACACTGGACGGCCTCTCCTGCGGCCACTGTGTCAAACGCGTTAAAGAAAGTCTGGAACAGCGTCCTGATGTAGACAGCGCTGAAGTGACCCTTGATCACGCCGCCGTCACCGGTAGCGCCAGTGCGGATGCGCTGATTGATACGATCAAACAGGCTGGTTATGGGGCGGAGCTGAGCCACCCAAAGGCTAAACCGCTGGCAGAGTCATCATCCCCGTCGGAAGCACTGACAGCGGCCACTCCTGAGCTTCCGGTAGCTGATGATATTGATGACAGCCAACAGCTGCTGATCAACGGCATGAGCTGCGCCAGCTGCGTCTCCCGGGTACAAAATGCCTTGCAGGCTGTACCGGGTGTCGCGCAGGCACGGGTCAATCTTGCGGAGCGTACTGCGCTGGTGATGGGCAGTGCCTCCGCCGCAGATTTAGTGCAGGCCGTTGAAAAAGCGGGCTACGGCGCAGAGGCCATCGAAGATGACCTCAAACGTCGTGAACGTCAGCAGGAAACGGCCGTCGCCACCATGAAACGCTTCCGCTGGCAGGCCATCGTCGCGCTGCTGGTCGGGGTGCCGGTCATGGTGTGGGGAATGATCGGTGACAATATGATGGTCACCGACGATAACCGCACGCTGTGGCTGGTCATTGGGTTGATTACGCTTGCCGTGATGGTTTTCGCAGGCGGTCACTTCTACTCCAGCGCCTGGAAAAGCCTGAAAAATCGCACCGCGACGATGGACACCCTTGTCGCACTCGGCACGGGTGCGGCGTGGCTGTACTCCATGAGCGTCAACGTCTGGCCCCAGTGGTTCCCGATGGAAGCGCGTCATCTCTATTATGAAGCGAGCGCGATGATTATCGGCCTGATTAACCTCGGCCATATGCTTGAAGCGCGCGCCCGTCAGCGCTCCTCCAAAGCGCTGGAACGCCTGCTGGATTTAACCCCACCGACCGCGCGCGTCGTGACGGATTCAGGTGAAAAAAATGTCCCATTGGCTGAAGTTCAACCCGGCATGACGCTGCGCCTGACCACCGGCGACCGCGTTCCCGTCGACGGTGAAATCACTCAGGGCGAAGCCTGGTTTGACGAAGCGATGCTGACCGGAGAACCCGTCCCGCAACAGAAAGCCCAGGGCGATGCCATTCATGCCGGTACGGTGGTGCAGGACGGTAGCGTGCTTTTCACCGCCAGTGCCGTCGGCAGCCATACCACGCTGTCACGCATTATTCGCATGGTGCGTCAGGCACAGAGCAGTAAGCCGGAAATTGGTCAGCTGGCCGATAAAATCTCCGCCATTTTTGTGCCGGTCGTGGTCGGTATCGCGCTGCTGAGCGCGGCTATCTGGTATGTCTTCGGCCCGGCACCGCAAATTGTCTATACCCTGGTGATTGCCACCACGGTGCTGATCATTGCCTGTCCTTGCGCGCTCGGTCTTGCCACACCAATGTCGATCATCTCAGGCGTAGGCCGTGCCGCTGAATTTGGTGTGCTGGTACGGGATGCCGATGCGTTGCAGCGGGCGAGCACGCTGGACACGCTGGTGTTTGATAAAACCGGCACGCTGACGGAAGGGAAACCGCAGGTAGTGGCCGTGATAACCGCAGGCATCACGCAGGATGACGCGCTGCGTCTCGCCGCGGCGCTTGAACAAGGCTCCAGCCACCCGCTGGCCCACGCCATTATTGAGAAAGCCGGGAATGCCAGCCTGCCGCAGGTGAGCAATTTCCGCACCCTGCGCGGTTTAGGCGTCAGCGGTACCGCCGAAGGGCACACGCTGCTGCTGGGGAATCAGGCACTGCTGAAGGAGCACGGCGTTGAGACCTCCGCCCTGGAACAAGACCTGAAAGATCAGGCCTCTCAGGGCGCAACCCCGGTTCTGCTTGCCGTTGATGGCAAGGCCGCGGCGCTGCTGGCAATTCGCGATCCGCTACGTCAGGACAGCGTGCAGGCGTTGCAACGCCTGCATCGCGCGGGCTATCGCCTGGTAATGTTGACCGGGGATAATCCTGTGACGGCGAACGCCATCGCCCGGGAAGCTGGGATTGACGAGGTCATTGCCGGGGTGTTACCTGACGGCAAAGCAGATGCCATCAAGACGCTGCAAAGCCAGGGTCGCCAGGTGGCGATGGTCGGTGACGGGATTAACGATGCGCCGGCGCTGGCACAGGCGGAAGTGGGTATTGCGATGGGGGGCGGTAGCGATGTCGCCATTGAGACGGCCGCCATCACCCTGATGCGTCACAGCCTGATGGGCGTTGCGGACGCGCTGGCGATTTCAAAAGCCACCTTGCGCAACATGAAGCAGAACCTGCTGGGCGCCTTCGTCTACAACTCGCTCGGTATCCCGATTGCCGCCGGTATTTTGTGGCCGCTGACCGGCACGCTGCTGAACCCGGTTGTCGCGGGTGCGGCGATGGCACTCTCGTCCATTACCGTGGTGAGCAACGCAAACCGGTTGTTGCGGTTTAAACCGAAAGATTGAACCTTCTTCTCCTACGCGCTAGCATGAACCTTTCCGTTTATGGAGCGCGTATGAGTCTGTTTAATCGTATAAAAACATCGTTTCGCGCCCTCTTCCCCCGCCGTTATGCCTGGCCCGGCATGGATATCTCGCTTCCCGGCGGGCAGCACCTTCACCTGGTGGGCAGCATCCATATGGGCACGCAGGATATGTCCCCGCTGCCAGCCGGTCTGATGAAACTGCTGAAGAGCGCCGATGCGCTGGTCGTTGAAGCGGATATTTCGGGCCAGACGTCGCCGTTTGCCGGCCTCGAAAGCGATCGCCCCCTGGCTGAACGTCTGAACGACACGCAGTTCGCTGAACTGACGCGCGTAGCAGATGAGACGGGCGTGTCGCTCTCCATGCTGGACACACTGCCGCTGTGGCAAATCGCGATGGTCCTGCAGGCGACCCAGGCGCAGCGTCTGGGGCTACGCGGGGATTACGGTATTGATTACCAGCTGTTGAATGCCGCGAGAGCACGCCATTTGTCAGTCATTGAGCTCGAAGGCACGGACAGCCAGATAGCCCTGCTGCGCCAGCTTCCTGATGATGGGCTGATGCTGCTGGATGATACCCTGACCCACTGGCACACCAACGCGCGTCTGTTGCAAACGATGATCGGCTGGTGGCTGAATGCGCCGCCCACGGACGGTAAACTGGCGCTGCCGTCGACGTTCAGTGAATCGTTGTATGATGTGCTGATGAACGAACGCAACAAAGCCTGGCAGCAGACGTTACATGCGTTGCCTGCGGGGCGTTACGTGGTCGCTGTCGGGGCGTTACATTTGTACGGAGAAGGGAATTTGCCGTCACTGCTGAAATAAAAAAATGGCCAATATTTCTATTGGCCCGTCAAAGAGGAATTTCATCGTTTTTATTATGCCGAAGGAGACCTTCGGTTGAGCCGATTGTCGCTCAAAGTGACCATCACTGCCAATACTATTGCGCAAGATGGTGCTATTTTTTAGACAAACGTCAGGCGTATGCTGTCAGCATGAATTGTCTGTCGTAAGAAGGATAGCTATGACTCCCGCCGTTAAATTACTCGAAAAAAACAACATTCCCTTTCGGATCCACACCTACGATCACGATCCCAGCGAAACGAATTTTGGTGATGAAGTGGTGCGCAAACTGGGGCTCAACGCCGATCGGGTTTATAAGACGCTGCTGGTGGCGGTGAACGGTGATATGAAACACCTCGCCGTCGCGGTAACGCCCGTTGCCGGGCAACTGGATCTCAAGAAAGTGGCCAAAGCGCTGGGGGCAAAGAAGGTGGATATGGCCGATCCGATGGTTGCGCAACGCACTACCGGCTACCTTGTTGGCGGTATCAGCCCGCTCGGGCAGAAAAAACGCCTGCCGACGCTGATTGATGCCCCTTCGCAGACCTTCGACACCATTTATATTTCCGGCGGCAAACGCGGGCTGGATATTGAACTGTCCGCAGGCGATCTGGCGAAAATACTGGACGCGACATTTGCGGATATTGCGCGACGGGATTGAGGAAGTGGCCCGGAGGCACTGTGCTTACCGGGCCGACGATTCTCATACAGGCCGGGTCAGGCATAGCCGCCCCCCGGCACAAAACCGCACTACTGCCAGCTCACCTCGCCTTTCGGCTCATAGGTATTCACGTCGATCGGTGAACTCTGCTCGATAAACTGCTTCAGCACTTCCGCATCGATAAACCCGGTATTCACATAGCCCGGTTTATTGTCGATATGCGGATAACCGTCACCACCGGTGGCGTTAAAGCTTAATGTTGCCATGCGGTAGGTTTTGGCAGGGTCGACCGGCTCGCCTTTGATTTTGAGGTCGTTGAGCTTGCCGTCCTTCGCCACAAAGCTGACGTTGGCAAACTGCGGATAAGCGCCGGAGTCCGGCTTCATCTGCGCCACGGCGGTGAGATAGTCAATCACCTCTTTACCGCTCATGTCGACATACACCACGATGTTACCGAACGGCTGAACCTTCAGCACATCTTTATAGGTGATGTTTCCGCCTTCGATGGAGTCGCGGATACCGCCGCCGCTCATCACGCCAAAATCGGCATTTGTGCGCGCCATTTGTGCCGCCAGCACCAGATGCCCCATATTGGTCTGCACAAAGCGAACTTTGCTGCGGTCCCCTTCCAGACGACCATTCAGCGTACCAATCTTCACGTCCAGCTGCGCCTTGCCTTTATTCTGGAAGGGCGTCAGCAGGGAGAGCATCTGTGCGTTCTCGGCAATTTCCGGGGTGTAGAGTACGCGCTCACTTTTCCCGTCAGGGTAAGTCACTTTCTTCTTCAGGTTGACCGGAATGAGCTGATAGTGCACCAGCTTCATCTCGCCGTTACGGAACTCAAAGTCCGCACGCCCCACGTATTTACCCCATTCATGCGCCTGCACAATCCAGATACCGTTCTGACGGTCCGGAGCACACGGCGTGCCTGGTACGTAGTCGACCTGCTTTTTATTCTCTGACGCCATGCAGACCGGGTCTTGTGAATGACCGCCCACAATCATCGCCAGCGAGCCTGCAGGCAGGCTGCGAGCCATCTCCACGTCACCCGGCGCATTCGAGCCGTGCTCACCGTTGTCGTAGTGGCCCATATGGGTGGTGGCAATAATGACATCCGGCTTTTCGTTCTGCTGCAATTCCTGAATGACCAGCTTCGCTTCGTCTGCCGGTTTACGGAATTCGATATCGGTAAAGAACTCAGGGTTGCCGATTTTCGCCGTATCGTCAGTGGTTAACCCGATGACCGCAATTTTCAGATCCTGACGCTTAAACAGCGCCCAGGGTTTGAACAGTCGCTCGCCGGTGCTTTTCTGGTAGATGTTGGCAGAGAGGAACGGAAATTTGGCCCATTTTTCCTGCTGACGCAGCACCGTCAGCGGGTTATCGAATTCATGGTTACCGACGGCCATCGCATCGTAGCCAATAAGATTCATGCCGCGGAAATCAGGCTCCGCATCCTGTAAATCAGATTCCGGCACGCCGGTATTGATATCGCCCCCCGACAGCAGCAGTACGCTGCCCCCCTGGGCTGCCACCTCTTTACGAATGCCATCCACCAGCGTTTTTTGTGCCGACAGACCGTATTCGCCGTATTCACTGCGCCAGAAATGGCCGTGGTGATCGTTGGTATGCAGAATGGTGATTTTATAGGTTTTATCTTTTTCATAGGCCTGCACGGGCAGGCTAACCAGACCCCAGGCGGCGATCAGCGCCAGCGCGACGCTCCGCTTCATTAACTTCATCTTCTCTCTCCCTGACCAATAGACAAAGGCAAAAATTACAGTGACTAATAAGAATAGACAAATAAGTTTTCAGAATTGCGACTTTATTCAAATGTCACTGCCGGGTATGTTAGTTGAATAATAATTACACCCTGCATTTCTAATAACAAAAGACGTGGTATTCATCTCTATGGCAATCAGTGAATCAACCCAGCCCGTGTCTGGCGCTCCGGCGTCGCGCACCTCGTTTAAAGTGTTAGGCGCAATCAGCCTTTCACATCTGCTCAACGACATGATCCAGTCGTTGATTCTCGCGATCTACCCGCTGCTGCAGTCCGAGTTTTCATTAACGTTCATGCAGATCGGGATGATCACCCTGACCTTCCAGCTGGCCTCCTCACTTCTGCAACCGGTCGTGGGCTACTGGACGGATAAATATCCTATGCCGTGGTCGCTACCGATTGGCATGTGTTTTACCTTGAGCGGGCTGGTGCTGCTGGCAATGGCAGGCAGCTTTGAAGCAGTGCTGATTGCCGCCGCGCTGGTGGGTACGGGGTCGTCGGTCTTTCACCCGGAGTCCTCACGCGTGGCGCGCATGGCCTCCGGGGGCCGTCACGGGCTGGCGCAATCGCTGTTTCAGGTGGGCGGTAACTTTGGCAGCTCCCTCGGCCCACTGCTGGCAGCGGTGATCATCGCTCCGTACGGCAAGGGTAACGTGGCGTGGTTTGTGCTGGCAGCCTTGCTGGCGATTATCGTACTGATTCAGATAAGCCGCTGGTATGCCACGCAGCATCGCGTGAACAAAGGTAAACCTAAAGCGAAGGTTATCAATCCCCTTCCTCGCGATAAGGTCATTCTGGCCGTCTCCGTGCTTCTGGTGCTGATTTTCTCGAAATACTTCTATATGGCGAGCATCAGCAGCTATTACACCTTTTACCTGATGCAAAAATTCGGATTATCGGTCCAAAACGCCCAGCTTCACCTGTTTGCCTTCCTGTTTGCGGTGGCTGCAGGGACGGTTATCGGCGGGCCTGTGGGCGATAACATCGGGCGCAAATACGTCATTTGGGGCTCTATCCTCGGCGTGGCCCCGTTTACCCTTATTTTGCCGTATGCAAGCCTGGAGTGGACGGGGATTTTGACCATGATTATTGGGTTTATCCTCGCCTCGGCGTTTTCCGCCATCCTTGTTTACGCGCAAGAGCTGCTGCCAGGCCGTATCGGTATGGTTTCCGGGCTCTTTTTTGGTTTTGCTTTCGGCATGGGCGGCCTTGGTGCGGCAGTGCTGGGCATGATTGCCGACCACACCAGTATCTTCCTGGTCTATAAAATCTGTGCTTTCCTGCCGCTTCTGGGGATGTTGACCATATTCCTGCCTGATAACCGTCATAAAGCGTAATATAATGGTCGCTAAAGTTTTACTTTGGCGACCTGACACCCTGATGCCATAAGGGTTTCTTCTGTATCCCCCCGCCTAATTTATCAAAATGCGCTTTTTTACACGCATATTGCTGTTTTATTCAAACTTCAACAATTATTCATAAACATAACGGCAAAAATTGTCATAAACTATTACTCGGTTTTTGGTTTTTTAACCAAATGGAACACCCACAACGAAAGGAGACGGAATGCATCACGCCACACCGCTTATCACCACCATTGTTGGTGGACTTGTGCTCGCTTTTATCCTCGGCATGATTGCCAATAAACTGCGTATTTCGCCTCTGGTGGGCTATTTGTTAGCGGGTGTGCTGGCGGGTCCCTTTACGCCAGGTTTCGTGGCGGATACCAAACTGGCGCCCGAACTGGCGGAATTAGGCGTGATTCTGCTGATGTTTGGCGTGGGTCTGCATTTCTCACTCAAGGATCTGATGGCGGTAAAGTCGATCGCCATACCGGGAGCGATCGCACAGATAGCCGTAGCGACGCTGCTGGGAATGGCGCTTTCGACAGTGCTTGGCTGGTCGCTGATGACCGGTATCGTCTTTGGGCTGTGTCTTTCAACCGCCAGTACCGTCGTACTGCTGCGCGCGCTTGAGGAGAGGCAGCTTATCGACAGCCAGCGCGGACAAATCGCGATAGGCTGGCTGATTGTGGAAGACCTGGTGATGGTGCTGACGCTGGTGTTGCTGCCTGCCGTCGCCGGTATGATGGAAAAAGAGAGCGTCGGCTTTGCGACGCTGGCGCTGGACATGAGCATCACCATCGGGAAAGTGGTGGCGTTTATCACCATTATGATGCTGGTGGGCCGCCGTCTGGTGCCGTGGATCCTGTCCCGCAGCGCGGCCACCGGCTCCCGTGAGTTGTTTACCCTGTCTGTCCTTGCCCTAGCGCTGGGGATTGCCTTTGGTGCCGTTGAACTGTTCGACGTCTCCTTTGCACTGGGCGCGTTCTTCGCCGGGATGGTGCTGAACGAATCCGAGCTGAGCCACCGTGCGGCGCACGATACGCTGCCGCTGCGCGACGCCTTCGCCGTCCTGTTCTTTGTCTCCGTCGGGATGCTGTTTGATCCGATGGTTCTGGTTCAGCAGCCGCTGGCCGTGATGGGCACCCTGGCGATTATTATCTTTGGTAAGTCGGTTGCCGCCTTCTTCCTGGTACGGATGTTTGGCCACTCGCCGCGTACCGCTCTGACCATCGCCGCCAGCCTGGCGCAGATTGGTGAGTTCGCCTTTATTCTGGCAGGCCTGGGTATGGCGCTGAATCTGCTGCCGCAGGCCGGGCAAAACCTGGTCCTCGCCGGAGCGATCCTCTCCATCATGCTGAACCCGGTCCTGTTTGCGTTGCTGGAAAAATACCTCGATAAAACCGAAACGCTGGAAGAGCAGACGCTGGAAGAAGCTATCGAAGAAGAGAAGCAGATCCCGGTGGATATTTGCAATCATGCCCTGCTGGTCGGCTTTGGCCGCGTAGGAAGCCTGCTCGGTGAGAAGCTGATGGCGCAGGGGATCCCGCTGGTGGTGATTGAAACATCACGTACCCGTGTCGACGAGCTGCGCGAGCGCGGCGTTCGCGCGGTGTTGGGCAATGCGGCAAACGAAGAGATCATGAATCTCGCGCATCTGGACTGCGCGCGCTGGTTGCTGCTGACCATTCCAAACGGCTATGAAGCGGGTGAAATTGTAGCGTCCGCACGTGAGAAGTGCCCGAATATTGAGATCATTGCCCGTGCCCATTATGACGATGAGGTGGAGTACATTACCGAACGGGGTGCGGATCAGGTGGTGATGGGTGAACGCGAAATTGCAAAAGCGATGCTGACGCTGTTAACGAAACCGCCGGTTGACGAGGTGGTGACGGGGTAAGCGTGCCTCCTGCAGCCCTTGACTGCCCCTCTCCTACCGGGAGAGGGTACAAACACGAATACGGCAACCGCAAGGTTGCCGTTTTGCCTTTATCGGTCCCAGTAAGCTTCTTCGAGGCTATCTTCCCTCTCCGGCAGACCGCGGGTTAAGCGCGGCGAGTGCTGGTTCAGCACCTGATAACTCACGCGGTTCGCGTACTTACACACCTGCGCCAGCGACGAATAGGTCAGCCAGTTGAATTTGTGCTTGCTGGAATTCGGGACGTTGGTTTTATGGTAGGCATTCGCAGTGATGTCATGCAGCAGCGCCGCCAGTGCGCCATCTCCCGCGCCATTGGTGTTCATGATCTTTTCTGGCCCGCCCATATACGGCGCGATGTGGGAGTAAATACGCAGCGGGTTTTCGCAATCTTTATGGCGAATCGCGCGGCTGAACTCGTACTGGTTAAACTCGGCAATGGCGCCTGGCAGCAGTGGATGCTGCGTTTTGCGTTTGCTCTCTTCTTCCGTGAAGCCTGCCATATACAGCCCTACCGGTCCGGCAGTGCAGAGCACCAGATCGACCCAGTCGAGCGCTTTATCGGAGGCCAGCAGCGGATCGCTCTCGCCGGTCAACGCTTCAGCCTCTTCTTCGTTCATCGCCAGAATCGAGACGTGTTCCTTCAGGAAGGCCTGCCACCACTCGGGGTTGTCGGCTATCACGAATTTGGTACCCAGCGTCAGAACGACCGGCACATTGTATTTCTTCGCGTACTCAATCGCTTTCATGGTGGCTTCCGGCATCGGCTCGCCGGGTTTACAGCGCACCAGATACGACGTCAGCACCAGTGCAGACGCGCCCGCTATCACCGCTTCCGGAATGCTCTCTGCACGCAGCTTATTCATGTGGCCGGGGCTGATGGCAAAGGTACGTTCGCCGGAATCGCTGATCAGCGTGAAGCAGCGGCCAATCGGCCCGTCAACGCCCTGAAGGTAGTTCAGATCGGTGCGGCTGGAGGTATTGCACAAATAACGGTAGGCGTAGCCACCAATTTCGATGTTGCTGCACATGACGCCCAATAACACAGAGCGGTCGTCGGCAAGCACCGAGTAGTTGTGCATGGTGTTGCCGATAGTGCCACCGGCAAACTGATGGGTGATCAGGTTTTCGCGCGTCAGCTCCTGATACAGGGCTTCGGCAACATCGTCCTCAATCACCAGCGAATGACCGGCGCTCAGACCGTAACGAGCGACAAACGCATCATCCACTTTAGCTTCAATGTCCACCAGCGTCTGATCGATACCGACGACCCATGCGGCGCTGGTTTCATTTTCCGGCTGGATTTGCTGCAGGAGCGGATCGCGGGCATCAACGGGAAAGTAGTGTTTAGATTTGCGTTTACCGGGAAATTTCATGGGTCTGAACTGTGCAAGGATTATGGGCCGGGAATGGTAGCACAAACCCGGCCCATAGTGCGATCAGCGGCTGTTTGTCACCAGTGACACCATCATCTCAATATGCTCAGGCGAGTCGTTAAGGGCCGGAATGTATTCGTATTTCGTTCCGCCCGCCTCGAGGAAGAACTCTCTGTTCTGCACGGCAATCTCTTCCAGCGTTTCCAGACAGTCGGCGGAGAAACCGGGAGACATCACCTGAATATGTTTCACGCCCTTCTCACCGAGCATTTTGAGGGTTTCGTCGGTATAAGGCGTTAACCACGGCTCGCGGCCAAAACGCGACTGGAAGGTCATCATCACTTTCTCTGGCGGCAGGCCGAGGGCAGAGACCAGCTCACGGGTGGTGTCGCGGCAGCGCTGCGGGTAATCATCCCCTTCATTGGCGAAGCGCTGCGGGATCCCGTGATAGGAGAGCAACAGCAGATCCGGCTCGCCATGTTTTTCAAACGACGCGCGCGCGCTACTGGCAAGCGCTTTAATATAGCGTTCGTTATCGGCGTAATCGCGAATAAAGGTCACGCCAGGAATACGGCGGCGGGTCGCCAGAATACGAGCCAGCTCATCCCAGACGGCGGCAACTGTCGAGCAGGAATACTGCGGATAAAGGGCGAGCACCACAATGTGGTCGACGCCCTGCGCCAGCAGCGAGTCGACCGCGCTTTCCAGTGACGGTTTACCGTAGCTCATACCCAGCGCGACGGGCATATCCGGCAGGCGGGCGGCCAGCGCTTTTTCCTGCCGACGGCTATACACCATCAGCGGTGAGCCCTCTTCCATCCAGACGGACTGATAAAGCTTTGCTACACGTGGGGCACGAATCGGCAGAATGACGCCACGCAGCAGCGGCCACCACAACAGTCTTGGGGTATCCACGACGCGCGTGTCGCTTAAAAATTGTCGCAGGTAGCGTTTTACCGCTTCTGATGTCGGTGCATCTGGTGTACCCAGATTGGCAAGCAGGATGCCGGTTTTCGCCTGACTCATTCACGCCTCTTAACCATTTGAATGGTTTTCAATTGTAGCGGAAAAGCGTTTAAACGAAACCCATTGCTGCAATAGGTAAGATGAGAATTTTTCTCACCCGGAGAGCCCGGGTGAGAGAGGTGCAATTAGCCGAGGATTTTTTCCAGCTCTGCACGAACGTCAGCAACGGCTTTGGTGCCATCAACTTTCGCGTATTTGGTGTTACCCGCCTGCGCTTCTTTGGTGTAATAACCGATCAGCGGAGCGGTCATCTGATGGTATTCCACCAGACGTTTACGCACGGTCTCTTCCTGATCGTCTTTACGGGTGGTCAGCTCTTCACCGGTAACGTCATCTTTACCTTCAACCTTAGGCGGGTTGAATTTGATGTGGTAAACGCGGCCAGATGCAGCGTGTACGCGACGACCAACAATACGGTCAACGATCAGCTCGTCCGGCACGTCGAACTCGAGCACGTAGTCCACGTTGATGCCCGCTTCTTTCATGGCATCAGCCTGAGGAATGGTGCGTGGGAAGCCGTCCAGCAGGAAACCGTTACGGCAGTCTTCCTGAGCAATGCGCTCTTTGACCAGAGCGATAACCAGCTCGTCGGTCACCAGCTTGCCTGCGTCCATGATGTCTTTCGCTTGTTTACCCAGCTCGGAGCCAGATTTAACAGCGGCGCGCAGCATATCACCGGTGGAGATTTGCGGAATACCGTATTTCTCCATGATGAACTGAGCCTGAGTTCCTTTACCCGCGCCCGGAGCGCCAAGCAGAATAATACGCATTGCGAAAATCCCCTCAAAAGTCGATTCAATTTTTCAAAAGCGCTAAACAATACCACCAGAACGGATATGGCTCAAGGAAGGCAGGCGGGCTGAAACGGTTAATGAAGGGAGATTAACGGGAAGGAGCGGTCTGGTGCCCTCCCCCGGTCCTCTCCCACAGGAGAGGGAGAAGACCAGGGGGAGGCGGGTCAATTACGCCAGCAGCAGCGCATTCACACGTTTAATGAACAGGTTAGGATCTTCCAGCGTGCCGCGCTCGGCCAGCAGAGACTGATCCAGCAGAAGCTCAACCCACTCGGCGAAGCGTGCTTCGTCCTGCGTATCCGCCGCGCGTTTCACCAGCGGATGATCCGGGTTCAGCTCGAAGATATATTTCACTTCTGGCATCGCCTGGCCCGCCGCGGCGAACAGTTTCGCCATTTGGGTGCTCATTTCATCCGCATCCGTGGTGACAATGGCCGGGGTATCAGTCAGACGGTGAGTGAAACGCACCTCTTTCACGCGATCGCCCAGCAGCGTTTTCACGCGCTCGACGAAAGGCTCCAGCGCCTTCTCCGCTTCTTTCGCGCTTTCGTCCACTTCATCGGCCAGTTTATCGATCGACTCATCGGCTTTGGCGACGGACTGGAACGCCTTACCGTCGAACTCGGTCAGGTAGTTCATCATCCACTCGTCGATGCGGTCAGACAGCAGCAGTACTTCGATGCCTTTCTTACGCAGCAGCTCGAGGTGTGGGCTGCTCTTCGCCGCGGCGTAGCTGTCGGCGGTGATGTAGTAGATCTTCTCCTGCCCTTCTTTCATGCGGGAGACGTACTCTTCCAGCGACACGGTCTGCGCAGAGGAGTCGGTGTGAGTGGAAGCGAAACGCAGCAGTTTAGCAATGGCTTCTACGTTGGATGTATCTTCCGCAGGGCCCTCTTTCAGCACCAGACCGAACTGTTTCCAGAAGGTCTGGTATTTTTCTGCATCGTCTTTCGCCAGTTTTTCCAGCATCTGCAGCGCACGTTTGGTCAGTGCATTACGCAGGTTGCGGGTGACGGTGCTGTCCTGCAGAATTTCACGGGAGACGTTCAGCGGCAGATCGTTGGAGTCAATCAGGCCACGCACAAAGCGCAGGTAGTTCGGCATGAACTGCTCGGCGTCATCCATGATAAACACGCGCTGGACGTACAGCTTCAGACCGTGCTTGTGATCGCGGTTCCACATATCCCACGGCGCCTGAGACGGGATATACAGCAGGCTGGTGTACTCCTGCTTACCTTCCACACGGTTGTGGCTCCAGGTGAGCGGATCGGTAAAGTCGTGGGCGATGTGTTTGTAGAATTCGTTGTATTCGTCGTCTTTAATTTCAGACTTATTGCGCGTCCACAGCGCCTGCGCCTTGTTGATTTTCTCCCAGGACACCACGGTTTCACCGTCTTTCTCTTCCTGTTTTTCAATCTCAACCGGCAGGGCAATATGGTCGGAGTATTTGCTGATGATGGAGCGCACGCGCCAGTCATTCAGGAAATCATCTTCGCCTTCACGCAGGTGAAGGGTGATTTCGGTACCGCGGTCCGCTTTGGTGATGTCATCAACGGTGTATTCGCCTTCGCCTTTAGATTCCCAGAAGACGCCGTGATCCGCACTGTCGCCTGCTGCGCGGGTACGTACGGTGACTTTGTCCGCAACGATGAACGCCGAGTAGAACCCCACACCGAACTGGCCGATCAGCTGGCTGTCTTTCGCCTGATCGGAGCCCATTGATTCGAGGAACGCTTTGGTACCGGATTTAGCAATGGTCCCGAGATGGTCGATGACCTCGTCGCGGTTCATACCAATGCCGTTATCAGCGATAGTCAGGGTACGGTTCTCTTTATCAAAAGAGACGCGCACGCGCAGCTCTCCGTCGCCTTCGTACAGATCCGGGTTAGACAGGGCGCGGAAGCGCAGCTTGTCCGCCGCATCGGAGGCGTTGGAAATCAGCTCACGCAGGAAGATTTCTTTGTTGGAATACAGGGAATGGATCATCAGGTGCAGAAGCTGTTTTACTTCTGACTGGAAACCACGGGTTTCTTGTCCTTTCATCTATGTCGACCTCAACAATGCCATTTAATGGGGTTTTAAAACGTTGAGGGAGAGATGGGGATACGAGGGGAGAATTTCAAGCGGAGGCCGCGATTGCAGCCTCCGTTTGGTCAGAAAATAATCTTGTGACGTCCAGCCAGAGAGTGGGACAGCGTGGTGCCGTCCACCATCTCCAGCTCACCGCCCACTGGCACGCCGTGAGCGATGCGGCTGGCGTCAACGCCATACTGTGCGCACAATTCGGCGATGTAGTTGGCCGTAGCTTCCCCTTCCACCGTTGGGTTGGTGGCGAGGATCACCTCTTTGATCGTTTCGGACTCAAGACGCTGTTCAAGGCGATCGAGACCGATATCGTCCGGGCCAATACCGTCCAGCGGGGAGAGATGCCCCATCAGCACAAAATAGCGGCCAGAAAACTGCCCGGTCTGTTCGATGGCGTAGATGTCCGCCGGACTCTCCACCACGCAAATCTGACCATTTTCCTGACGACGCGGATTAGTGCAGATGTTACACACGTCCTGCTCGGTAAAGGTACGGCAATCCGCACAGTGACCAATTTCTGACATGGCACGGGTCAAAGCCTGCGCCAGGCGCATCCCGCCGCTGCGGTCGCGCTGCAATAGCGTAAACGCCATGCGCTGCGCCGACTTCGGGCCGACACCCGGCAGACAGCGCAGTGCTTCCATTAACTGCGTGAGCAGCGGACTGGTTTGCATCAGAATGGCATCTTGAAGCCAGGCGGCAGTTGCATACCGCTGGAAACAGAGGCCATTTTCTCTTTCTGAGTTTCATCGATACGGCGCGCAGCATCGTTAAACGCGGCTGCAACCAGATCTTCCAGCATGTCTTTGTCGTCTTCGAGCAGGCTTGGGTCGATTTCAACGCGACGGCAGTTATGCGCACCGTTGATGGTCACCTTGACCAGACCGGCACCGGATTCACCCGTGACTTCCAGCTGAGCGATCTCTTCCTGCATCTTCTGCATTTTTTCCTGCATCTGCTGAGCCTGCTTCATCAGGCCACCCAGACCGCCTTTTCCACCAAACATAGGCTTCTCTCTTCTTTCACGTTTAAGGATTACAACCGTAAGTCAGACTCACGATCAAATGGGGCGAATACTCTCTTCATCCAGATCGGCGTCGAAGAACCGGCGCAGAGTCTGGATATTGTTATCCGCGATAATCGACTCGCGCGCTTGCGCGAGCTTCTCTTCATAAATCGCCTGACGCCATTCCAGTGGCGTTCGCACCGCCGGATTATCATCTTCAATGATAGTCAATTCAACCGGTGCACCGTGTAATGCGGTGAGCGCCTCGGCCAGCGCTTTTTGCGCGCCAGGGGAATTCAGGTGCCGCTGACCCGGTCGCAGGTGTAAACGTACCTGATGACCGTCCTGCTCTTTCCAGGCATTCAGCGCGACCTGCTCAACCAGTTTCGGCAACTGCAGTTTACTGACCTCTGCGGCCCACGCGTCACGCTCAATAGACTCTTCGGCAAGTTTCGTGGAAAGCTCAGGTGTTTTTTCATGCTCCAGCGCTTTTTTTAGCGCTTTCGGTGTGGCAACTTCTTCTTTCACCTCTTCAACGAGGGTCGTTGCCTTCCAGCGGTAAGCCTCTTCTTTCACCGGGGCTTTTTGCTCGAGCGCGGACGGTGCAGGGCGCGACTGAACGCGCTCCGTAACCGAAGCCAGTCGTTCAAGCGCGGCGTTGTTCACCGGCCGCGCTCTTCCTGGCGCTGCCGGTTCACTCTTTTTTGGTTTGGTTGCTCCCTGAGCACGTTGCAACTGGCTTCGTGCGGCAAGTACCGAACTGGTGGCCTCCGGCAGCGGTACGTTCTGCTGCGGGGGAGCCGTCGGCTGCGGTGGCACCTGCTGAGGCGACATCACCGCAGTGGGGGCGACCGGAGCAAAAGACTGTCGGGGCACTTCCGGCTCCGGCAGAGGCATGCGCGGATGGAACGCCAGCGCACGCAGCAGGGTCATTTCAACGCCCATCCGGGGATCCGGTGCAAACGGCAGCTCTTTGCGGCCAATCAGCAGCGTCTGGTAATAAAGCTGCACGTCAGCCGGTGGGACGGTGCGCGCAAGTTCACGCATCCGGTGTTCAATAACCGCCATATCGGCACCGATGGCTGACGGAGAAAGCTGCAGCATCGCCACGCGGTGCAGCAGACTTAGCATCTCAACCAGCAGCGCTTCCCATTCAATGCCCCGGGCAGCTGCGGCGTTCACCAGCGACATGACGCGTTCACCGTTGGCGGAAATCATCGCTTCGATGAGAGAAAGCGCCTGATCGTCATCCAGCGTGCCGAGCATGGTGCTGACCGCGTCGGTCGAGAGTTTACCGTCACCGCTGGCAATCGCCTGGTCGGTGAGACTTAAGGCATCACGAAGGCTGCCGTCTGCCGCGCGGGCCAGCAGCTGCAGGGCGCGCGGTTCGTGGACAATCTTCTCTTCATCAAGAATATGTTCAAGCTGAGCGCGGATCTGCTCGACGTCCAGCGCCTTCAGATGGAACTGCAGGCAGCGCGACAAAATAGTGACCGGCAGCTTTTGCGGATCGGTGGTCGCCAGCAGGAATTTCACATGCGCGGGCGGCTCTTCCAGCGTTTTCAGCAGGGCGTTGAAACTGTGGCGTGACAGCATGTGCACTTCATCGATCAGGTAGACCTTGAAGCGGCCACGCGCCGGCGCGTACTGCACGTTGTCGAGCAGATCGCGGGTATCTTCCACTTTCGTGCGCGAGGCGGCGTCGATCTCAATCAGATCGACAAAGCGCCCCTGCTCAATTTCACGGCAGTTGTCACACACGCCGCACGGCGTGGCGGTGATCCCGGTTTCGCAGTTCAGACCTTTTGCCAGCAAACGGGCAATAGAGGTCTTACCGACGCCGCGGGTGCCGGAGAAAAGATAAGCGTGATGGATGCGACCTAGCGACAAGCCGTTCGCCAGGGCCGTCAGCACATGCTCCTGACCGACAACGTCAGCAAAGGTTTGTGGTCGCCATTTACGGGCTAACACCTGATAACTCATGGGCAGGCTCTGCAACGCTGGAAGGTGAATTTATGGAGGGGAATGCTATCACAACCTCACCCATTGAGCGAGGTTGTGAAAACCGGGATTAATGACCCGGGAAAGGCACCAGGCTGTAGCTGGTAATGCCCTGTTTTTCCAGGCGCTGTTCGCCACCCAGATCGAACAGGTTAATAATGAATGCCGCGTCGGTCACTTCACCACCCAGACGACGGATCAGCTTCACGGTCGCTTCAATCGTGCCGCCGGTCGCCAGCAGATCGTCAACCACCAGCACTTTATCGCCAGGCTTGATCGCATCAACGTGGATTTCCAGCTGATCGGTGCCGTACTCCAGTTCGTAGCTCTCTGCGATGGTTTCACGCGGCAGTTTGCGCGGTTTACGTACCGGCACAAAGCCAACACCCATTGCCAGCGCGACCGGCGCGCCAAACAGGAATCCACGGGCTTCGGTACCCACTACTTTGGTGATCCCGGCGTTTTTATAACGCTCGACCAGCAGTTCAATGCTGAGCGCGTACGCTTTCGGGTCTTCCAGCAAGCTGGTGACATCACGGAAAAGAATGCCAGGCTTTGGATAGTCCTGGATACTTTTGATGCTGTTTTTCAGATATTCAAGCTGCTGTGCAGTTGCGGTCATCGGTTTGTGCCTAAATGAAACAGTGTTACTCACAGCGCGCGACGAGTCGGCCAAGGTAACAATTGTTTAACCTTTGACCAGGCGCAGCTGTGCTCGAAAACGGTCGAATTTACTGGCTGCGCGCAATAATTGCAACAGCCATTATAAGGCTTCAGTGCTTTTGTTGCTTTTCATCAACCACGGGGATCCGCCACATAAAGAAAAGCAGACAGGCGAGGATCGTCAGCAACAGAATACGCACCCACATCATTTTCACCAGCCATAATGAAATGGCAAAGGTAATCAGGATCACCGCGATCGCACGCGGCTTCGCACCGGGCGGCATTGCCCGATGTTTTTGCCAGTGGCGCAAATAGCCGCCAAACCAGGAGCGGTAAAGCAGCCAGTGGTGAAAGCGCGGCGATGAACGGGCGAAGCACCAGGCTGCCAGCAGGATAAAAGGCGTGGTGGGCAATAAGGGCAAAACCACGCCCAGCGTGCCTAACACTACCGCGAGCCAGCCAATGATGATTAAAATAGTACGCTGCATAATGCGAATCGTTATCAAACTGAACGGCTACTTTACCACTGGAGAGCGTATTGAAAACAGCCCTGCTTCTGGAGACGCTGCAAAATCAGCTGTCCACCCTGCGCGCGCAGGCTACGCCGTTAATGGGGCATGCTACGCTGAAGCCGCGCTTTAACCGGCAGCTTTTTCGTACCCGCAGCACGCGCATCCAGGATTATGTTGATGAGGCGCAGACGAATCTTGATGAGTTGCGCCACGCGGTTGAGAACAACCAACAGCAACAGGTCGCCTGGCTTGCGGAACATCTCACCGAGCAGATCACCGCCCTGCACCGTGAAATGACCGCCTGGCCGCTACGCGTCTGGGACAGCGCGTCGCCGGGTCTCGGTAAATGGCAGCGCAAGCGGCTGGAGAACCAGGAGTTTGCGCGCCGTCTGTTTGAGATGAAGCAGGAGCGGGAAACGCGCCTGAACGCAAGCGAGACGCTGGAAGAGCAGCAGTTATTAATGCGAGAGATTAGCGCCCTCGAGGGCCGCATCGTTCGTTGCCGTCAGGCACTGGATGAAATTGAACGCGTCATTGAACGTCTGACCCGTTAACAGGAGCCGTAAATGTCACTGGAAAATGCACCCGATGAGGTCAAGCTGGCCGTCGATTTGATTATGCTGCTGGAGAATCATGACATCCCTGCCCAGACGGTGCTGAAAGCACTTGAGATAGTGAAGACGGATTTTGAAGGCAAGGTGAAGGCCAGTCGCCTTCACCCTGCCCCTCTCCCACCGGGAGAGGGAACCTGAATTACGCCGGGGTAGGATCGTCCCCCTGAATCTCGCGCTTCACTTCCGTATGCTCGTCACCTTTCTCGTTACGCAGGTGAACTTCAAGCTGGTTGAAGGCGATGTTAATGTTATTTTCACGGCACAGACGATCGATAGTGCGGTTCAGCTCATCCACGGTGTAGCTGCGATCGCGCAGCTCACGCACGTATAACCGCAGCTCGTGATCCAGCGTGCTCGGCCCGAAGGTGGTGAAGAACACATCTGGGGCGGGCTCGTGCATCACCTTAGGATGCGATTTCGCGGCTTTTAACAACACCTCTTTCACTTTATCCAGATCGGAGCCGTAGGCCACACCCAGTCGAATGACGACGCGCGTTGTGGTGTCGGAGAGCGACCAGTTGATCAGTCGCTCGGTGACGAACGCTTTGTTCGGGATGATCACCTCTTTGCGATCGAAGTCGGTGATGGTGGTGGCACGAATACGGATCTTACTGACCGTTCCCGAGAAGGTGCCGATGGTGACGGTATCACCGATACGTACCGGACGTTCGAACAGGATAATCAGGCCGGAAACAAAGTTACCGAAGATCTCCTGCAAGCCAAAACCGAGACCGACAGAGAGCGCGGCCGCCAGCCATTGAAGCTTATCCCACGACACGCCAAGCGAGCCAAAGACCGTCATCGCCCCGACAATAATAATGACGTAGTTGAGGATGGTGGTGATGGCATACGACGCCCCCTGACGCAGGTTCAGACGCGACAGCACCAGCACTTCAAGCAGGCCTGGCAGGTTTCGAATCAACGCCCAGGCTACCACTGACGACACCAGGGCAAAAAGCAGGCTGCCCATGGTCACGCTTTTCATTACCGCGGCGCCCGCTTCGGTGCCGTTGTATTGCCAGAGGGTGATACTGTCGAGGTAGGCGAAGACGGTGATTAAATCAGACCAGATCGCCCAGAACATCACCGCAAACAGCGCGATCATCACCAGCATGGTGATACGCAGTGTCTGCTGGTTAACCTGCTCCAGCGCGATGGTTGGCTCTTCCTGTGGCTCCGCGCCTTCGGCCCCCTCTTTTACCTGATGCTGGCGACGCGCGATGGCACGACGATAAGCGATGCGGCGAGCCGCCACGCTCAGGCCGCGCAGTACGGTCTGATAGAGCAGGTTCCAGACGATCACCAGATAGACGGTTTCAATCCAGCGTCCGGACAGGCGCAACGTGGTATAGAAGTACCCCGTCGCCGTGAGCACCATCAGTGCCAGCGGAATAATCGCCAGTACCGTCACGGTGGCCAGACGAATGTTGTGAGACTCTTTATCCCGCCAGCTGTCGCGGCACATCGGCCACATCAGGATGGCAATGAGCAGCAGGTTCAGCAAAATAACCAGCTGGCCCATGACATCGTCCATCAGGTGCAGCGGAGACAGCTCAGCGACAACGGACCAGAAGTGCAGCGGCAACAGCGCCAGGCTGACGCGCACAATCTGACGACGCCAGTGGCTGGTCAGTTGCGCAGGCATGTTGAAATGACGCACCGCAACGCCGTCTTTTTCCAGCACTTTCCAGCACACGCCAAACACCAGCCAGAACAGGGCCAGTTTTTTACTGAACGCCCACAGCAGGTCGCTGATGTTGAGCTGCATCGTCAGCAGGATAAGCCCCACCGCCAGAATAATCAGGCAGACCGGCAGCGCGCGGATCAGATCGATCAGAATCGCTTTTGGCGTGTGCAGCTGGCTGTCGTTACGCAGTTGCCCCACTTCAGACGCCAGCTTATCCTGGTATTTCTTCAGCCAGCCCAGACGCCAGCGGATCAGGCCAGCAATCAGCAGCAGCGGGAGCCCCGCCAGGAATGCAATCATCACCGCAGGCCAGGCTTTCTCCCAGTTTACGGTGATTTTCATGCTCTTAATCTGCGCCTTCAGCGTTTCAGGGAAGGATTTAATCCAGTCCCAGTCCATCGGCTTATTGCTGTTAACCCAGAAAATCTGCTGGGTCAGGATCTCCTGCAGACTTTTCGACACGCTCACCAGCTGTTGCTGGTTGATCTGCAGGTTAATCGCCATCATCAGCTGGTTGCCGAGCTGTTTGTTGAGCTGGTCGAGCAGCTCGCGGCGCATATCCACAACCTGCAGCAGGGCGTCGTGAACTTCCGGGTTCACTTCACTGGAATGGCCTTCTTCCAATTTGGCGACAAACGTATCGCTCTGGAAAAGGGCGTCGCGCTGCTGGTTCACATCGAATTGTTCCAGACGCAAATCCGCAATGCGGTTGGTCATGTCCTCGAGCTCATCGGCGGACGGCAGCGTCTGCTGTTGCTGGTAGAGAATACGCGACAGCAGCAGGCTGCCTTTCAGAACCGCAATCTGCTCTTTAATGTTGCGTTCAGCCTGCAGCGCGCGGTCCAGCCAGTTTTTCACTCTGATATTTTGCTGAACCAGCGAGTTCCCGCTTTCTGTTGCCAGTATCAGGCGCTGGCTCAGCTGATGGTTAGCCTCGAGCTCCTGTTTCACCAGCGGGTTCGCCTGAATGCGGGCAGTTTCGTCCGGTGAGACGGCTTCCTGAGCCGTTTTCTCCGTCAGCGTAAGGCGCTTACTGTTAACCGCCTCCTGCAACAGCTGAAGCTGATGTTCCAGACGATTAATGTTCGCCGTTACGTAGTCGCGCTGCTTCTGGAGCGTATCCTGCAGCACCGTATTCCCTTCCAGGCTTTTACGCTGCTGTTCGATTTGTGCATTCAGTAAGGCCTGCTGCACCAGCAGCAGCGTTTGCTGCGTTGGGCGCAGGGTGCCTTCGCCAACCGACGTACCGTTCAGACGGTTGCGGATCTGCTGCAGCTGCTGAGAGGCGGCGTACATCGCATTTTGCACGCGCTCGGGCTGGGTTTGCAGGGAGACAAGCTGGCTGTTGTACGTACCGAGATCGGACTGCGCCGTTTGCAGATCGTCGAGCAGCTGTGCGACGCGCGATTCCAGCTGACGCAATGACAGGGTCGCGAGCGTTTTACGGGTTTCGTCGTCATTATCCACATCGCTCAGGGCATTCAGCGATTCCGTGGCCTTACGCATGTTTTCAGGCGCCTGCGCCACTTTCTGCCGAAGCTGTGTGGTTTCCGCTTTAACACGCTCAATTTTATCAAGCGTTTCCAGCGTCTCCGTCAGATCCTGCTGAACGAGCTTATCCAGAGCAGAGAGATCTTTTTGTTTATTCAGGGTGTCGAGTTGCGACTGAACATCACTGCGTGAAGGGATGTCATTGTTGTTATCGGCGCGGGCCCAGGAAAGCGGTGCCGTTGCGAAGAAAAACAGCGTCGCCAATAAAAATACAAGAACAGGATGTTGCGAGCGATTGGTGTGCAGCATAGTTGTGAATGATGTCAGAAGATGACCGAAAATAGTCCGGCGTGCAGGATATCACGCTCGCCTGAAGCAGAATAGCGCGAACGTGAGCCTCTAAGAGAAATCCTGGAATCGCGTCAGGCTGTTAGCGAGCCTGACTTGCCATGCAGCGTCGGGGAGAGCTGGCACATCTCCAGGAAAATAGCGACATAGCTGCGGGCTTCGTTCTTCAGGTCAAAGGAGTCCGGGGCGAAAAGCCAGTTTTCCATCAGGCCGGAAATATAACTGCGCATCAGGACTGCCGCCCGTCGGGTCATTAACGTCGCCGGCAGCTGGTTCGCCTGCATGCACTGGGTGAGGACCTGTTCAATGCGATCGTAGCTTTCCAGACACAGGCTGCGCTGCGCCTGCTGGACGACCGCCATCTCTCCGACCAACTCGCATTTATGGTAGATGATTTCCATCATTAACCTGCGACGTTCTTCAACTACCGTTGCTTCAAGGATATATACTAATATTTCTCTTAATACTGAGAGTGGATCCTCGGGGAATTTTGCCCGATACTCAGTCTCAAGATCGCTAATGCTGGACTCTGAGAGTTGCCAGATTTCACTGAACAGATCTGTCTTGTCTTTAAAATGCCAGTAAATCGCTCCCCGCGTGACGCCCGCGGCCTGAGCAATCTGCGCCAGCGAGGTTGACGAAACACCCTGCTGAGAAAACAAACGCATAGCCACATCCAGAATGTGTTGTCGGGTTTCAAGCGCTTGTTGTTTGGTTTTTCGTGCCATACGTTAGTGAATTTACAGGAGTCAGATTTACATACATTTGTGAATGTATGTACCATAGCATGACGATAATATAAACGCAGCAATGGGTTTTTGGACTCAGGACCATTGATCAATTTGAAATCGGACACTCGAGGTTTACATATGAACAAAAACAGAGGGTTAACGCCTCTGGCGGTCGTTCTGATGCTCTCAGGCAGCTTAGCGCTAACAGGATGTGACGACAAACAGGCTCAACAAGGAGCTCAGCAGGTGCCAGAAGTTGGCGTGGTGACGCTCAAGTCCGAACCTCTCCAGATAACGACAGAATTACCGGGCCGTACCAGCGCATACCGCATCGCAGAAGTGCGTCCTCAGGTGAGTGGTATCATCCTGAAACGTAACTTCACCGAGGGTGGTGAAGTGAAAGCTGGCGAGTCTCTGTATCAGATTGATCCGGCAACCTACCAGGCCTCCTATGAGAGCGCGAAAGGCGATCTGGCGAAAGCAGAAGCAGCAGCCAAAATCTCCCAACTGACGCTGAACCGTTACAAAAAACTGCTCGGTACCAAGTACATCAGTCAACAGGATTATGACACTGCCCTGTCTGATGCACAGCAGACCAACGCCGCCGTGATTGCCGCGAAAGCTGCAGTGGAAACAGCGCGTATCAACCTCGCCTATACCAAAGTGACCTCCCCAATCAGCGGTCGCATCGGTAAATCTTCCGTCACGGAAGGGGCGCTGGTGCAGAACGGTCAGACCAACGCGTTGGCCACCGTGCAGCAGCTTGATCCGATTTACGTTGACGTGACCCAGTCCAGCAACGATTTCCTGCGCCTGAAACAAGAGCTGGCAAACGGCACGCTGAAGCAGGAAAACGGTAAAGCCAAAGTGGAGCTCGTGACCAATGACGGTATCAAGTTCCCGCAGGCAGGCACACTGGAATTCTCCGATGTGACGGTCGACCAAACTACCGGTTCCATCACCTTACGTGCGATTTTCCCGAACCCGGATAAGACACTCTTACCTGGTATGTTCGTTCGCGCGCGTCTGGAAGAAGGCACCAACCCAACCGCACTTCTGGTGCCTCAGCAGGGTGTCACCCGTACGCCACGTGGCGACGCGAGTGCACTGGTTGTCGGGGCTGATGACAAAGTCGAAACGCGCAACATCACTGCCACGCAGGCGATTGGCGATAAATGGCTGGTGACGGAAGGTCTGAAAGATGGCGATCGCGTGATTATTACTGGTTTGCAAAAAGTTCGTCCTGGCGCGCAGGTCAAAGCACAGGAAGTGAAATCTGACGATAAACAACAAGCTTCGGCCGCTGGCCAGTCAGAACAAACCAAGTCTTAACTTAAACAGGAGCCGTTAAGACATGCCTAATTTCTTTATCGATCGCCCCATATTTGCATGGGTGATCGCCATAATCATCATGCTGGCTGGGGGACTTGCGATCCTGAAGCTGCCTGTCGCGCAATATCCAACGATTGCGCCACCGGCGGTAACAATTTCCGCAACCTACCCCGGGGCTGATGCAAAAACGGTGCAGGACACCGTGACACAGGTTATCGAACAGAACATGAACGGTATCGATAACCTGATGTACATGTCCTCAAACAGTGACTCAACCGGTACGGTACAGATCACCCTGACCTTCCAGTCAGGTACTGATGCTGACATCGCGCAGGTTCAGGTCCAGAACAAACTGCAGCTCGCCATGCCGTTGCTGCCACAAGAAGTACAACAGCAGGGTGTGAGCGTCGAGAAATCGTCCAGTAGCTTCCTGATGGTTGTTGGCGTTATCAACACCAACGGCACCATGACGCAGGAGGATATTTCCGACTACGTGGGCGCCAACATGAAGGACGCCATCAGCCGTACGTCTGGTGTGGGTGACGTTCAGCTGTTCGGTTCTCAGTACGCGATGCGTATCTGGATGGATCCGAACAAACTGAACAACTTCCAGCTGACGCCGGTGGACGTGATCAACGCCATCAAAGCGCAGAACGCCCAGGTTGCCGCCGGTCAGTTAGGCGGTACTCCGCCGGTGAAAGGCCAGCAGCTTAACGCCTCGATCATCGCACAGACCCGTCTGACCTCCGCCGATGAGTTCAGCAAAATTCTGCTGAAGGTGAATCAGGACGGTTCGCAGGTTCGTCTGCGCGACGTGGCGAAAGTGGAACTGGGTGGCGAAAACTACGACATCATTGCGAAGTTTAACGGCAAGCCAGCTTCCGGTCTCGGGATCAAACTGGCGACAGGTGCTAACGCCCTGGACACCGCGACGGCTATCCGTGCGGAACTGAAGAAGATGGAACCGTTCTTCCCGTCCGGCCTGAAGATCGTTTATCCGTATGACACCACGCCGTTCGTCAAAATCTCGATTCACGAAGTGGTTAAAACCCTGGCAGAAGCGATCATCCTGGTATTCCTGGTCATGTATCTGTTCCTGCAAAACTTCCGCGCGACGCTGATCCCAACCATCGCCGTACCGGTCGTATTGCTCGGGACCTTCGCCATACTGGCCATCTTTGGCTACTCGATAAACACCCTGACAATGTTCGGGATGGTGCTCGCCATCGGCTTGCTTGTGGATGACGCCATCGTGGTGGTAGAAAACGTCGAGCGTGTCATGGCGGAAGAAGGTCTACCGCCGAAGGAAGCAACCCGTAAATCCATGGGCCAGATCCAGGGCGCGCTGGTCGGTATCGCGATGGTACTGTCTGCGGTATTTATCCCAATGGCCTTCTTTGGCGGCTCTACCGGTGCAATTTATCGTCAGTTCTCCATCACCATTGTCTCGGCGATGGCGCTGTCGGTACTGGTTGCATTGATCCTGACGCCTGCACTGTGTGCCACCATGCTGAAACCTGTTCAGAAAGGCGGTCACGGCGAGCATAAAGGGTTCTTCGGCTGGTTTAACCGCATGTTTGATAAGAGCACGCATCACTACACCGACAGCGTGGGTAACATCCTGCGCAGCACCGGTCGTTACCTGCTGCTCTATATCATCATCGTGGTGGGGATGGCCTATCTGTTCGTTCGTCTGCCAAGCTCGTTCCTGCCAGATGAAGACCAGGGCGTGTTCCTGACGATGGCACAGCTGCCGGCGGGTGCCTCGCAAGAACGTACCCAGAAGGTGCTGGATGAAGTAACGGATTACTACCTCACCAAAGAGAAAGCTAACGTTGAATCCGTGTTTGCGGTTAACGGCTTTGGCTTTGCGGGTCGTGGTCAGAACACCGGTATTGCCTTCGTTTCTCTGAAAGACTGGTCAGAACGTCCGGGCGAAGAGAACAAAGTTGAGGCGATTACTGGCCGTGCAATGGGCACGTTCTCACAGATTAAAGATGCGATGGTCTTCGCCTTTAACCTGCCAGCGATTGTTGAACTGGGGACAGCGACAGGTTTCGACTTCCAGCTGATTGACCAGGGCGGTCTGGGTCATGAAAAACTGACGCAGGCACGTAACCAGCTGTTCGGTGAAGTGGCGAAACACCCTGACCTTCTGGTCGGCGTGCGTCCTAACGGTCTGGAAGATACGCCTCAATACAAAATCGACATCGATCAGGAGAAAGCGCAGGCACTGGGCGTTTCCATCAGTGACATCAATACCACGCTGGGTGCGGCCTGGGGCGGTAGCTACGTCAACGACTTCATCGACCGTGGTCGTGTGAAGAAAGTGTACGTGATGTCAGAAGCGCAATACCGTATGTTACCGAACGATATCAACAACTGGTACGTTCGCGGCAACAACGGCCAGATGGTGCCGTTCTCATCCTTCTCTACGTCGCACTGGGAATACGGTTCGCCGCGTCTGGAACGTTATAACGGGCTGCCATCCATGGAGATCCTGGGTCAGGCCGCACCAGGCCGAAGCACCGGTGAAGCCATGAACCTGATGGAAGAGCTGGCAGGTAAATTGCCTGCGGGTATCGGCTATGACTGGACCGGTATGTCCTACCAGGAACGTCTGTCCGGAAACCAGGCCCCTGCCCTGTACGCCATTTCACTGATTGTGGTCTTCCTGTGTCTGGCGGCACTGTATGAGAGCTGGTCGATTCCGTTCTCCGTTATGCTGGTGGTGCCACTGGGGGTTATCGGTGCGCTGCTTGCGGCAACGTTCCGTGGATTAACCAACGACGTGTACTTCCAGGTGGGCCTGCTGACAACCATTGGCTTGTCGGCGAAGAACGCGATACTTATCGTTGAATTCGCCAAAGATCTGATGGAGAAAGAAGGTAAAGGCCTGATTGAGGCGACGCTTGACGCGGTGCGTATGCGTCTGCGCCCAATCCTGATGACATCACTGGCATTTATCCTCGGGGTAATGCCGCTGGTTATCAGTACCGGTGCGGGTTCCGGTGCACAGAACGCCGTCGGTACAGGCGTTATGGGGGGTATGGTTACCGCAACCGTACTTGCTATCTTCTTCGTTCCGGTATTCTTCGTGGTGGTTCGCCGCCGCTTTAGCCGCAAGAATGAAGATATTGAGCACAGTCATTCGGTAGAACCGCACTGATACCGGTTTCACATGATAAAAAGGCCGCATTTGCGGCCTTTTTCTTTTTCAGAAAAAAATCATAAAATAGGCTTATTGTGCTTCTATTTATTTCCTGCCGCCTACAATGACATATCATAATTAAGTGATAACGTAATCGCTGAATTCAGGATTTTTTTAATTTCATTTCCCTGCTTAAGTGATTAGGAATATTCCTAACTATATCTTCAGACAAAGAGAACTCCGGATTTGGACATCTTAGGATTGTTTACGCTAAGCCAATGAAACGTAAGGGAGCGAAAAAAGTTCCGCGTTAATCTGGATAAAAATGTTTAGCGCTGAAGGCACATTTGCGTAAAGGCTCGCAGTCAGTGCTTTTATTTGTAATTTTTCGTAATAGCGCGGTGAAATCTTGATCAGAGTGGATTATAGTTAGAGTTATCAGGAACACAGCACCCGTGCGGCTAAGTATGTTGTATCCATCCCGACATGATGTTCGGTGAGTAAGAAATCACTCAGAAGGGGATGCGCTATGGACGAGTACTCGCCAAAAAGGCATGATATCGCGCAGTTGAAATTTCTCTGCGAATCCTTGTACCATGACTGCCTTGCCAATCTTGATGAAAGTAACCATGGCTGGGTAAACGACCCAACGTCTGCCATCAATTTACAGTTAAACGAGTTGATCGAGCATATTGCAACCTTCGCACTTAATTATAAAATTAAGTACAATGAAGATAATAAGCTGATTGAGCAAATTGATGAATACCTGGATGACACCTTTATGTTGTTCAGCAGCTACGGCATTAATGCGCAAGATTTGCAGAAATGGCGTAAATCGGGCAACCGACTATTTCGTTGCTTCATCAACGTGAGCAGAGCTAACCCCGTTAGTCTTTCCTGTTAAAATTATTACAATTAGTAAGGTAAATTTATGTCTGAAAAACCACTCACAAAAATCGATTATTTGATGCGTTTGCGACGCTGTCAGTCAATAGACACGCTTGAACGTGTAATTGAAAAGAATAAATACGAGCTTTCTGATAATGAACTGGCGGTATTTTATTCAGCGGCTGACCACCGTCTTGCTGAACTGACCATGAATAAGCTGTATGACAAAATCCCAACGTCCGTGTGGAGATTTGTCCGTTAATCTTTGAAGTGTGTCTGTAGAGGTTCTACGCCACTTTCTCAGCTGTATTCAACTTTCTGGCTATACCCTCCTGCCCCAGTGCAGGTCTCCGTGTAAAACGTGCTCATCCGCAATATTATTGTGATTATAGTCACAGTGGTTTTCCGGGAACGTTCCCCTGCTATCCTGTTCCGATTACCCTACGGTAAAGACGACCAGTGAGGTTCCCAATGAGCATAGAAAAGCAGAAGATGATTGCAGGTGAACATTACCGCCCTGGTGATGAAACATTACGGGCCGACCGATTACGCGCCCGACACCTGGTTCACCGTTATAACCACACTGCACCTGATGAGAAACTCGAACGCCAGAACATTCTGGCGGAACTCCTCGGGCAAAGCGAAGGGGCCTATATTGAGCCGAGCTTCCGCTGTGACTATGGATATAACATTTATCTGGGCAAAGAATTTTACGCCAATTTCGATTGCGTGATGCTGGATGTCTGCCCGATACATATTGGCGACAACTGCATGCTCGCGCCAGGGGTGCATATTTACACGGCAACCCATCCGCTGGACGCCGACGCGCGTAATAGCGGCGTGGAGTTTGGCAAGCCGGTGACCATCGGCAACAACGTCTGGATTGGCGGACGTGCGGTTATTAACCCGGGCGTTACGTTGGGTGATAATGTGGTGGTGGCCTCTGGCGCTATCGTAACGAAAGACGTCCCGGCGAATGTCGTCGTCGGCGGCAATCCGGCAACAATCATTAAACGGCTGTAAAGTGACGGGGAGTCAACTGTTATAGTCTTTTAGCGCCTGACTGTTACTTTTTTCAGCCAAATGGCTCCCCTAAAATTGGCAGACATCCTGTATTGTCAATTCTCATAAAGGCAAAAAATGACCGAGATACAGCGCCTGCTTACTGCCACCATCGACGATCTTAATCACCGCGAAAAGCGCGACAATCGCCCGCGCTTTAGCATCAGCTTTATTCGCAAACACCCTGGACTGTTTGTCGCAATGTATGCCGCCTGGCTGGCGACACTGATTGTGATGCTGAAGTCCGAAACTCTGGTGGACTCCGTCTGGCTGCTTGTCATTCTGTTTGTGGTGTTTAACGCCTTTTTCTTTTTTGACGTTAATCCCCGCTACCGCTACGAAGATATCGACGTCCTTGATTTCCGGGTTTGCTATAACGGTGAATGGTATAACACGCGTTACGTGCCGCCGGAGCTGATCGAAAGCATCATGCACTCCCCCGCGGTTGAAACAGTGCAAAAAGAGAAGCTGCAGAAGATGGTATCCACCAAAGGTCAGCTCTCTTTTTATGATGTCTTTACCCTTTCCCGTCCTGCTGCTGCGTGATTAAAGCCTGTATGCGTCGGATACCCGACACAAACTGAGAAGCAGAGGTATTGCCGTAACCTAACACCAGACCGGTTTGCCCCTGCTTCGGCTCCAGGTAATACCCGCTCAGTGCAGCGGGTGCCAGCTGAAACGCCCTCGCCTGCGCGACCACTTTTTGGTCGTCGATGCCGTCTATTGCCAGCGTCAGATGCATCCCCCCTTCACCCGCCAGAATGCGATGCGGGGTATGAAGCTCAGCACTCAGCGCCTCACGCAGCTGTCGGTAGCGCTTACGGTAGAGCCGGCGCATGGCGGCAAGGTGGCGGGCATAATGTCCTTCCTCAATAAACAGCGCCAGGGTTCGCTGTTCGGCGCGATGCCCGCCACGCAGCAGCGCGCCAATGGCCGGACGGGCCGCTTTTGCCAGCGCCGGGGGTAACACCATGAACCCCATTCTCAGCGACGGAAAGAGGGTTTTGCTGAAGGTACCGAGATAGACAACCGGCGCATTGTTGACCATTCCCAGCATTGCGGGCACGGGCTCACCGGAATAACGAAACTCGCTGTCGTAATCATCTTCAATAATCCAGGCGTTATGCTGCCGGGCCAGATCCAGCAGCGCCAGGCGTCGCCGCGCACTGAGCACGCTTCCGTACGGAAACTGGTGCGAAGGTGAGGTGAAAATAAGCGCAGGGGACGGCGTATCCAGCCCTTCCCAGAACATGCCTTCGTCATCAACCGGCATCCCCGTCATGACTAAGCCCGCTTTGGCAAAGGCGCTTTTAGCCCCGCCATAGCCAGGATCTTCCACCCACGCGACGCTGCCGGGTTCGCTCAGCAGCATCGTGCAAAGGTTTACCCCTTCAAGCGCGCCTTCGGTCATTACTATCTGACTGGCATCGCAGTCAATGCCGCGCGAAAGGGCAAGGTGGCGGGCAATGGCCGCCCGCAGCGACGGCTCTCCGGCAGGATCGCCATACCCTAACAGCGCGCTGCCCTCTTCGCGCAGAACCCGGTCGTACAAGCGCCGCCACAGCGGCAGGGGAAAGTAGTTGATGGCCGGTGTTCCCGGCGTAAATGCCGGAACCGGGGTATCACGCGGCACCGGCGCAGGCAGCGAGGCGACCCGGGTGCCGAGCGTGACGGCAGAGTCCGGCAATGCCTGAACGAGCGTACGCTGCGCCAGCTGCGCTACCCGCGTCCCCAGGCGGTTACGCAGCAGATACCCTTCGAGCGTCAGCTGTTCCAGCGCCGCATTGACGGTATTCCGTGAAAGCGAGAGCTGCTGAGCCAGCATTCGCGAACCGGGAAGCCGGCTCCCGGCGTGTAGCTTGCCGCACAGTATCGCTTCACGCAGTGCATGATACAGCGCGCGCTGCAGCGTCTCTTCCCCCCGCGCTTTCAACGCGGCATTCAGCAAAGTATAAAATTCATCGCCCGGTATGTTCATCTCGCCTCCCGTGGTACCACCAAAACATAGCTGAGTGGCACTTTTTAAGGAACCAGTAATTCACTAGTCTGGCGTTCTTATCAACGTCACGGACAGTAAAATGAAAACATTCAATGAGTTTGGACAGCCAGTAGGCGAGGCGCTTATCGACTGGCAACCCCGCCAGCACCCTTCGCGTGTGGTGCTTCAGGGCCACTATTGTCGCCTTGAGCCGCTGCGGGTGGAGCACGCTGAGGCGTTGTTCAGCGCGTATTCTCTGGCCGAAGATACCCGCAGCTGGACGTGGCTGCTGCGTGAGCCGGATGCCAGCGCAGAGGCGTTTGCAGGGTGGGTAGAGAGCGTGCGTGACTTATCCGATCCGATTCACTTTAGCGTTATCGACAACCAGACCCAGTCTCCGGTCGGCACGCTGGCTCTGATGCGGATCGATCCAACCAACGGCGTTGTGGAGGTGGGACATGTTCATTTCTCCCCGCTGCTCAGCCGCACGCCGATGTCGACGGAAGCGCAATATCTGCTGATGCGATACGTGTTCGACACCCTTGGGTATCGTCGATACGAGTGGAAGTGCAACAGCCTGAACGCGCCTTCGCGCAAGGCGGCACTGCGTCTTGGCTTTCAGTTTGAGGGGCGTTTTCGTCAGGCGCTGGTCACGAAAGGTCATAACCGGGATACCGACTGGTTTTCGATTCTCGACAAAGAGTGGCCGGCGCTGGCGAGTGCCTTTGAAGGCTGGCTTGCCACCGACAATTTTACTGCCGATGGCAACCAGAAAAGATCCCTGGAAAGCTGGCGCGAAACACGCGTCTAGCGTCTTTTCTTACGTCCCTGAACCGCCTTAAAGCGCGGATTGGATTTGCAAATCACGTATAAGCGTCCCTTGCGTTTGACTATCTGGCAATCCGGGTGACGCTGTTTTGCACTGCGCAATGAGTTAAGTACCTGCATGGTTATCCCCGCTTCGCATTAAGAAAGCCGCCGAAACGCTTACGGAAGCGCGCCGCACTGCCATCCGTCGAGAACGTTTTCTGCTTGCCGGTGTAGAACGGGTGCGATTTTGAAGAGACCTCGATGGTGATATACGGATACGTTTCACCGTCGAGTTCAATTTCGCGGTCGGTCTTAATGGTTGAGCCGACTTTAAAGTATTCATTAGCACTGGTGTCGTGGAACACCACGGTGCGATAGGCTGGGTGGATATCTGGTTTCATCGTAAACTCTTTATGTTTTGTTATAACATAACAAAATGATATCTAACCCCTGCTGAAAAAACAACCCCTCTGCCCCGACGATATTTTCTGTTGTGCCGTAAATCATGACCTGCGCGTGCTATAACTTTATCATTTAGCGGTAAAATCTTTCTCCTCTGGCAGGTTTTTCAGCGCCCAGGAGCGGGCATAAGAGGAAGGAAACAGCACCATGAAAACCCGACATCTGGTCAGTCTGGTGACCGGCGTACTTATCATTGCGGTGCTGGTTCCGATTAGCCTGAGCATCTGGCTGGCACATCGCCAGGCGGAAGATAAGTTTGTCGATGCGCTGGATAGCTATGCCTCACGCGTGCTGATACGTACCGCCAGGGTGGTCGATGATGCAAAGGAAGCGCTCAATAACCTGCAGACCTTTAAAGGGATCCCCTGTAGCGTTATGCATTTAAGGGAGATGCGGCGGGTCGCTTTTTCATGGCGTTATGTTCAGGAAGTTATTTATATCAACAATCTTGAACCCCTTTGCTCGTCCCTGGAACAAACCAGTCAGTCGGCCCCTTTCCCGCCGCCCATGCGAATCACGGAAGATGGTTATGGCGCATGGCTCACCACGCAAAACGATCTCGGTTTTAGCCGCTACATGGCGGTCCTGGGTCGGGGCCACTATCTGGTGCTGCTCGATCCTGCCTCGCTTGTCGATGTGATCCCTTTCGGTGAGATCGCCACAGATGCCGCCCTGGTGGGCAGCAAATCACATCTCATTTTTGCCAGCAGCAGCAAGCTCGATCCGCATATCCGCAATCTGGTTAAGGACCAGGGCGTCACCCGTATTCAGTACAACGGCTCGATATACATTATGAAGCCTGTTCCTGAACTGGGGTTTACGGTGGTCGCCTGGGCGGCGTTAAAACCGCTGGCTGAAACCTGGCACCAGCAACTTCTCATCTGGCTGCCGTTCGGCATACTGATAAGCCTGCTTGCCGCACTCTTTGTTTTGCGACTGCTGCGTCGCATCCAGTCGCCACGCAACCGCCTGCTTGACGCCATCAATAACCGGGAATTTGTGGTGCATTACCAGCCCATTATTGAACTCTCTAGCGGGAAGATTGTGGGCGCAGAGGCGCTAACCCGCTGGCCCCAGCCTGACGGGAGCAGCCTTTCACCGGATATTTTTGTGCCGCTTGCTGAGCAAACGGGGCTCATCTCGCAGCTGACGCATTTGGTCATTGAAAAGGTGTTTGAGGATATGGGCTACTGGCTGCACCTTCATGCCGGGCAGCATATTTCCATTAACCTCGCGCCGGCCGATTTGACCTCGGGAAAACTCCCGCCACTGTTGAGTCACTTAATGAATAAGTGGAAAGTCCATCCGCAACAGATCGCCCTTGAGTTAACCGAGCGCGGCTTTGCCGATCCTAAAATCAGCGCACCGGCCATCGCCGCCTTTCGTCATTCAGGCCACGCAATCTATATTGACGATTTCGGTACGGGCTATTCCAGCCTGAGCTACCTGCAGGATCTGGATGTCGACACGCTAAAAATTGATAAAGCGTTTGTGGATGCACTGGAATATAAAAACGTGACGCCACACATTATTGAAATGGCAAAATCGCTGAAGCTGGCGATGGTTGCGGAAGGCGTGGAGACCGAAGGGCAACTCACCTGGCTACGTCGTCACGGCGTGCAGTATGGGCAAGGTTGGTACTACAGCAAGGCGTTGCCGAAAGCGGACTTTATTCTTTGGGCGGAAGATAACCTCAAAACACATCCTACTTAAGATAGGATTTGATCACCTGTAACACGACGCCAAGATCGGCTTCGCGCTGAGCTTCTTCAGGCTCTTTCACCACATGATCGGTGAGATGACCTTCGATCACCTGCATCATCATGCCGTTTACCGCACCGCGGATCGCCGCCAGCTGTTGTAACACGTCGGCGCATTCGTGGTCGCTATTGAGCATTTTTTCCAGAGCAGCGCTTTGCCCCTGAATTTTCTTCAGGCGAGTCAATAACATCTTCTTATCGCGAACTGTATGTGACATCTCTGTCTCCCTTATCGTATGGCTTTTAAAGCATATCATGCTCTACTCCCCCTGAGTATTTTTCTACTGGGGGGTAGTATTAGACTACTGGGGGGGAGTAGTATCTGAACACGCTTTCCACTCCGGAATTTTCCATGAACGATTTTGCTTCACTCCTCCAGCAGGGCAATGCCTGGCTGTTTGTACCCAGCGCTATCCTCCTCGGCGCGCTGCATGGCCTGGAGCCGGGCCACTCCAAAACGATGATGGCCGCGTTTATTGTGGCTATTCGCGGTACGCTGAAACAGGCGGTGTTGCTTGGTCTGGCGGCAACGCTTTCCCATACGGCGGTGGTCTGGATCATTGCCATGGCAGGATTATGGTTTGGCCGGGGCTGGGATGCGCATACGTCTGAGCCCTGGTTCCAGCTGGTCTCGGGGATACTGATCGTGCTGATCGCCCTGTGGATGGCCTGGCGAACCTGGAAGGAGAGTCGGCCACACGATCACCACCATCATCACGATCACCATGACCATCATCATGATCATCACGACCATGACCATGACCATGACCACCATCATGATCATCACGACCATGGGCATCCACTGGTTGAAGAAGAGTGGCAGGACGCCCACCAGCGCGCGCACGCGCAGGATATTAACCGCCGCTTCAACGGCCAGAACGTTACCACCGGACAAATTGCACTGTTTGGCCTGACCGGAGGGCTTATCCCCTGCCCGGCCTCAATCACGGTCCTGCTCATCTGCCTGCAGCTGAAGCATTTTGCCCTCGGCGCAACGCTGGTATTCAGCTTTAGTATTGGTCTGGCGTTAACGCTGGTCGCTTCCGGTGCAATTGCCGCCCTGAGCCTTAAGCATGCGACAAAACGCTGGCCGGGTTTCAGCGAGTTTTCACGAAAAGCACCGTGGATCTCCGCCGCCCTGATTACTGTGGTCGGGATTTACATGAGCCTGCACGGCCTGAGCGGTATCCTGGCGTAAGCGAGGCGGCCACTGCTGTGGCCGCCTCTTTGCTCAGTCAGGGTTCTGCTGCCAGCTGAAGGTATAGCGAAGCTGGCGTTTCTGCAGAATAAATTCCGGCGAGACGCTGGGGCTCCACGAGTCATCACCGCCCACGCCCATATGGAACGCGTCCAGGTTAAGCCAACACCCCGGCTCCTCGCGCAACAGATGATGGTGAGTTGTCTCATGCAACTGCTGCTGGCTGTAGCGGCTGACGGAGAAATGGAACAGGCCATTCAGCCGATGCGCGCCCAGCAGCAGTTCACGGGTATCACAGCGCAGACCATTTTCTGTCGGGAAGATGTAAGGCGTGTGCATGGCTTCCAGCGATAATGTCCAGCGCCCCTGCTGAGCCGCCAGCGTTCTGTCCGGGTAATTTTCATGTGGCCCAAGCCCCAGCCACTGAACCGTTTCCGGCGTTGCGGCAAGGTGAACACTCAGGCCTACGCGTGCCGGTTCCGGGATATCAGACGCAATATCGACCTGAATATCGCCATGCAAAACGCCCCGATCGTCCACCCGCCAGACTTTACGGCTCAGGAAGAGCGCTTTACCGCGAAACTCCCAGACATGCAGGGTTTTCACCACCGCCTCGGCTGCATGCTGCTCTCCTTCACAGTGCAGTAATCGCGGGGTGAGCTCGTACATGCCTGCCGCTTTCCAGCGCTCAACCCACGCATTCGGATCGATTCGCGTGGCCTCGCTCACGCCAATATCATTGTCCAGCGGTGCGCGGCTAACGTTATCCGTCAGCGGTGAGAGCAGCGTTTCAACGCCATTGCGCCACCATTGCGTCAGGTGTCCTGACGCGCGGTTGAACTGCCAGCGTTGCTGCTGATGTACCAGCTCAAGCACGTCGCCAGTTTGCGTTAACACCGGCGGTACACCTTCTGGCACTGGCGGGGCGATATACAGGGGAGTCGGAACCGGCCACTGCTCCCACGCGCAGCGATGGTTTGCCGGTGACCACGGCGTCGCCCGCGGCTGGTGCACTTCAACGTTCAGCCAGACGTCACCCGCTTCAGGCGCCAGCGCTGGCAGGTCTATGTCCAGACGCTGTGTGCCCTGGGGAGCAATGGAGAGCGTCACGTCCCCTCTGGCCAGCACGTTGCCATCGCGGACAAGGGTCCAGCGCAGCACCTCGTTATCGGTATGACGGAACAGGTAATCGCTGTGGACTTCAATCACCAGCGGAGACGTACTTACCCGCGTAAAGCTGAAAAACTGCTGAGCGCGCTGGGCTTCATACAGCGCCGGATGCGGTGTGCGATCGGGAAAAACCAGCCCGTTAAGGCAGAACTGGCGGTCATTGGGCGTGTCGCCAAAATCTCCCCCGTAGGCCCAGAACGGTGTGCCATTGTCATCTTTTCTGGTCAGCGCCTGGTCAACCCAGTCCCAGACAAATCCCCCCTGCAGGCGAGGATGGCGGCGAAACGCCTGCCAGTATTTGGCAAAACCACCGAAGCTGTTCCCCATCGCGTGGGCGTATTCACAGAGAATAAGCGGACGCGTTTCATCCGGCATGCCGATCCATTTTTTAACAGACCATTTCGGTACCGCCGGGAAGGGCTGATCCTGATCGACCCGGGCATACATCGGGCACACGATATCGGTCGCTGCCGTATTCGCCCCACCGCCTTCGTACTGCACCGGACGCGTCGGATCGGTGGTTTTCAGCCAGCGATACAGTGCGTCATGGTTCGCGCCATGGCCGGACTCATTCCCCAGCGACCAGATGATAATCGAAGGATGATTGCGGTCGCGCTGCACCATGCGGGTGACGCGTTCGCTCATGGCAGGGAGCCAGCGCGGATCGTCAGCAAGGCGACTCATCGGCACCATGCCGTGGGTTTCAATATTGGCTTCGTCGACGACATACAAACCATAGCGGTCGCAAAGCGAGTACCACAGCGGATGGTTCGGATAGTGCGAGCAGCGCACGGCGTTGAAGTTATGCTGCTTCATGAGTTCGATATCGCGACGCATCGTCGCTTCATCCATCACCTGGCCGTTTTCCGGGTGATGCTCATGTCGGTTAACGCCACGGATCAGCAGGGGTTTACCGTTGAGCTTCAGCAGGCCATTGCTGATCTCTATGCGGCGGACCCCCACATCGCAGGCCTCCGTTTCCAGCACCTCACCCTGCGCGTTCAGAAGGGTCATCGTCAGGCGATAAAGTTCCGGCGTTTCCGCACTCCACAAGGCGGGCGCCTCAACGGGGAGCGTCACCGTTAGCCGCTCGGCCCAGCCGCCGCGCTCATCGACAACAGCTGTGCCCGGCCGCCCGGTGACACTGGCGCATTTTTCGCCGTTGCGCCAGAGGGTAAACGCCACCTCACACTCCGCAAACTGTGCGCCTGCGAGCGCGAGATCCATCTTCAGCACCGCGCGATCCCGCTCCGCATTCAGGTCAGTCACAACCTGATAATCGGCTATGTGCGTCTCTGGCTTATGCAGCAGCGACACATCGCGGAAAATCCCGCTCATGCGCCACATGTCCTGATCTTCCAGATAGCTCCCGTCGCACCAGCGCAACACCATGACCGCAATGCGGTTCTGGCCAGGACGCAGCACCGTTGAAAGATCGAATTCGGCGGGCAGTCGGCTGTCCTGTGAATAACCGATCCACTGACCGTTACACCACAGATGAAACGCCGAATTCACGCCATCGAAGATAATGCGGGTTTGGCCGCTCTGCAGCCAGGCATCATCCATCTCAAATGTGAGCGAGTAACAACCGGTTGGGTTTTCTTGCGGCACAAACGGTGGGTTTACAGGGATAGGATAGGTCACGTTGGTGTAGATGGGCGTGTCGAACCCCTGCATCTGCCAGTTAGAGGGCACGGGCATGAGGACCGCATCGGCGCAATCTTCACTGACCCATACCGATGGAACCTGCTCCGGTGCAGGAAAGAAGCTAAAATGCCACTCCCCGTTAAGCAGGCGTCGGCTGACGGTTCCCCCGTCTTCTCTGGCGGAGTGTTCGTCACGCCAGCTGTGCAAGGGAGCATGTGCTGCCAGGCGATTCCACTGGGTGACTCCGGGATTTTCCCAGTCCCGACGAGCCAGAAGTGCGCTGAGAGTCAGCGATGGAGTATTGGACATATTAACCTCTTTGCGAAGCGCTCACAATTTTAGCTAACATGCCCTGGCTACCGGGTGCGGTAAAGCGTCGGATCGCGGGGTAGCGAGTCAGATCACAAAAGTCTTACCGGCGGGCAAGTTGCTCAGCCGCTAACGCCAGGCTCCTGAGCTGCTGTGCCAGATCCTCGCGTTCGATCTGCTGCGGATCGTGGCGAGCGGTAGAATGGCGGGTCACCAGCGTCACCGGAAGCTGAACCTGCCAGCATGCATCACCCTCAACTGGCGCCAGCAGCCACTCCACGCTTCGTTCGCCGGCCTCGCGAAAAGCCTGGCGAATGGTGGTCAGTGGGGGAGAAAACCAGGCGCTGTCTGCCGTATCGTCGAACCCGACAACCGACATCTGGCCCGGGATCGCGGTCCCTTTTTCCGCACAGGCGCGCATCACCCCCAGCGCCATTTGGTCATTCGCGACCACTATTGCATCCGGGAGTTGCGCGGCAGATAACAGCAAATGTCCTTTCTCATATCCGCTTGCCGCACTCCAGTCGCCGTGCGCCACCGCGACAGCCTCAAGCCCGGCCTGTGCCAGCGTGGCGTTCCAGCCTGCGAGACGTGCTCGGGCAGAGACAGAGCTCTCCGGTCCGCTCAGCAGCGCTATACGCTCATGCCCCAGCGAAAGCAGATGCTCAATCCCGAGACGAGCACCCTGCTCTGCATTAAACACAAGACTGTTTACCTGAGCCGAGGGCGAGACATCCAGAAACAGCACCGGAATGGGCGATGCGAGGGCTTTTAGCGCTTCAGCATGAGGATCCTCCAGCGGCACATTCACCAGTAGAGCTTCCACACGCTGCGCCAGCAACGCCTGGAGGGCAGACTGGCACTGCTGTGGATGTTCCACCATTGAGATAAGCACGCTCGCCCCCTGCTCAACCGCCCGGGATTTTACCGCCGAAACAATCTGCGAAGGGGCGTGCAGCGCCAGATCGGTAGTAATAAGACCAAGCGTACGGGTACGTTTACCCGCCAGCTGTTGTGCTCTGAGATTGGGGACGTAGTGCAGTTCCGCCATCGCCTGCTGCACCTTTTCCCGCGTGCGGGCAGAGACATGCTCCGCGTCGTTAATCACACGGGAAACGGTCTGATAAGAAACCCCCGCAAGGAGGGCGACATCATAGAGAGTGATTGCTTTCATGCATTCTGGCATCGCGTCATTCGAAGGCCACCATTCTGACACAGCGACGCCATGAAAACATGTGAGCGCTTCGCAGAATTAAACAACCCGCTCCGGCTGGGGAGTCTTCTCAACGCGCGGCTTATAACGGAACAGAGGCAAGCAGATCTGGATAAGCGGGCCAATGGTCAGAGCATACGCGACGGTGCCTATCCCGAACGTTCCGCCCAGCATGCACCCAATCAGCAGCACGGACACTTCAATCGAGGTACGCACGCTGCGGATGGACCATCCCATACGGGCATGGATCCCGGTCATGAGACCGTCGCGCGGGCCCGCCCCGAAACCGGCACCGATATACATACCGGTGGCTATCGCGTTCACGACAATTCCGGCCACCAGCAGCGCGACACGCAGGGGCAGCGAGGTCACCTCGGGGATCAGGGCCATGGAGGCATCTGCCGCCAGGCCAATAATAATCACGTTACTGAGGGTTCCCAGACCAGGCATCTGACGCAGCGGGATCCACAGCAGCAGTACCGCCGCACCGGTTAAAATAATCACCATCCCAATGCTCAACCCCAGCTGGATCGCCACACCAAGGTGGAAGACGTCCCACGGGTCGAGCCCCAGATCCGAACGAATAAACATCGTGGTTGAAAGCCCATACAGCCCTAAACCGACATACAGTTGTAGCAGACGACGTACCATTTTTTATCTTCTCCAGTGAACCAGGCTTTCATCTTGAGCGAAAATGGCATTATGATTAATGTCCAGTTTTCAAATAGTGGACTGCACATGTCATCTCGCCGCTTCGGAAGCCAGTCATTGGTACGCCTGTTAGGCCACTGGCAACAAACCTCGTCCCGGACCCCGCTCTGGCGTCAGCTGGCGGATGCGTTACGCCTGTTAATTCTTGATGGCCGACTGGCGCTTAACACCCGTCTACCCGGCGAGCGGGAGCTGGCCACTGCGCTGGATGTGAGCCGGACCACCATCAGCAGCGCACTCGCCCATCTGCGTGAGGAAGGTTATCTTGAAAGCCGCCACGGCAGCGGTTCACGCGTGATCCTGCCCGACACACGCGCCGTGCCGACCCTTTCAGCAGCCAGTGCCGCGCTGGATCTCTCCACCGCGGCGCTCAATGCCGGGCCTGAGATCCACCAGGCCTATACCCATGCGCTCACGGCCATTACGCAACATCTCTCGCTTACGGGTTACGATCAGCTTGGGTTGCCGGCGCTGCGGGAAGCCATCGCCGCACGCTATACCGCGCGGGGGCTTCCGACCCGGACAGACGAGGTGATGGTGGTCAATGGTGCGGTCAGCGGTTTTGCGCTGGTCCTGCGGATGATGACCGGCCCGGGGGATCGCGTCGTGGTCGATCATCCCACTTACCCGCTGGCGATCGCCGCCATTCAGGGAGCGCAGTGCCGTCCAGTGGGTGTGTCGCTGCCGGAAACGGGCTGGGATACCCATGGGTTTGCCGCAACGCTTGCCCAGACAGCGCCGCGCCTGGCGTACCTGATGCCCGATTTTCATAACCCGACCGGGCGATGCATGGATATTCCCACCCGTCAGGCAATCACCGAGATTGCCGCGCAAACCCGCACGACGCTGGTAGTAGATGAAACGATGGTGGATCTGTGGTTTGACTCGCCCCCGCCGCCGCCGCTGGCGTCATTTAACCCGCAGGCCACCGTGATAACGTTAGGCTCTGCCGGAAAAAGTTTCTGGGGCGGCCTTCGTCTTGGCTGGATCCGTGCCTCCTCGCGCACCATCGCTACGCTTGCCCAGACGCGGGATACCCTGGATTTAGGATCGCCCATGCTCGAACAGCTGGCGACGCTGTGGCTTATCAATAACAGCGAAACGTTTTTGCCTGCTCGCCGGAAGATGCTGGCGGAACGGCGAGACCAATGCGGCGCGCTGTTGCGCGAGCACTTCCCTGAATGGACATTCCATGAAGCGGAAGGCGGGCTTTCCTACTGGATTGAACTGCCGGGGATGCTGGCAACACAGCTTGCTGCACGCGCAGAGATACTGGGAATCAACCTGGGGACCGGCACGCGGTTTGGTTTATCGGGTGCGTTTGATCGGTATTTACGTATGCCCTTTTCACTCGATCCGGCTGAGCTTGAACAGGCATTACTGAGAATTAAACCCTTGTGGCTCGCCCTGAATAAAAACGTGCCATCAATAAAAAGAAGTCTGGTTTGATATAAAAAATTTGAAGTGGATCATAAAATAAAAACTGCTGACTGTCACAGATACAGTCAGCAGTTTTCACCATTCAGGATTTAGTGCTGAGGAGGAATAGGAAAACCTTTCAGTGAAATAACGAAATTTTCACCGTCTTTCTTTATTTTTGCGCCGGTATCACACCAGTCAGACGCAATACGAAAGAACTCATCACTTCCTACATTCCAGCCAAGACGTACATGCTTCACGTAGCCTGAACGCAACAGATCGCAGGCCTCGTTGTAGTCACTGGCAGTTGACAGTTGTTGTTTCATTTTCTCTTCTTAAGAATTTTACGTAGAGCCTTGATTTCTTTAGGAGTAAATGGAGAAACACTCTCTTCTTCCGTATGCTGGTTATCAATATCCTCTTCCGATACTCCCGCCTCTTCTACCGCTTCGAATGCCAGCAGCAGCAGTTTCTCTGTCGTCACGCTTAAATTCTCGTTATTAACTTCAGCATAGTGGCGAAGTCTTTCTTTTAGCGCTTGATCAATCTTAACGTTTAACACCGCAGTAGCCATGTTTGTCACTTCCCTTCGGAATAAGTACTTTATTTAATACACGAACTTACCAATGTTATCCAGATATATATTTTTAAGTTATGACAGAAAAAAGACATCCGATATTAAAATGACAGTCTATTATTACAGGTTTATGACAGTAATATTTCAATGCAATGAAATATATATTACATGCGTCAGTAAAGTCCTAATAACGTTGTGGATTAAAGGCTATTCGAAGCGAAGAGAAACAGGGATAGTGCTGGTGAGAGCAGAAATGGGTGGGGGCCCTGCCAGCTACATCCCGGCACACACGTCGTCTGCCCTGGCTGCTTCCTTCCGGACCTGACCTGGTGAACAGAGTAGCGTTGCGGGAGAACCAACAGAGCCCCCATTGAGAGCGTTGATAACCAACGCGCTGGCGCATTATCCCTGTGCTTACCGCCAATTGCAAGCGACCCGCAACTGGATGCTGGTTTCTTGCGCAAACTGGCGCAGCAATTGGGTTTATCTTCGTTTAACATGACTGTCCAGACATTCCCCACAGGTAGACGTATGGACGAACATGACTCCTTTCCACAACGCGTATGGCAAATTGTGGCCTCTGTGCCGGAAGGTTATGTCACCACCTATGGCGACGTAGCGCGTCTGGCCGGTTCCCCGCGTGCGGCGCGGCAGGTCGGTGGCGTACTGAAAAGGTTGCCGGAAGGAAGCACCCTGCCCTGGCATCGGGTGGTAAATCGTCATGGGGCGATCTCGTTGACCGGGCCGGATCTGCAGCGCCAGCGTCAGGCGTTACTGTCAGAAGGGGTGCAGGTGTCGGGGTCAGGACAGATTGATTTGCAAAAGTACCGCTGGGTGTATTAAACCCTCTCCCGAAGGAGAGGGTTTAAAGCGTTACATCTGGGTCGGAGGTGTTGGCAGAGACGGTTGGTTAGTCTGTGGCGCAACCGGCACTTCGGTTTGCTGTACCGGAACCAGGTTCAGGTCAACTTTTGTCCCGCCGTGGTTAATCGCTTCCTGCACCGTATCGGTGATAAACACCAGTTTATCGTTGATCGTTACTGCTGCGCTCAGGAGGATACGGGCATTAGGCTGCACGTCTGATGGGTTATACGGCAACACGAAGCTAAACGGTGCCTGCTTACCTTCCGTACGTACGGCACGCTGGGCCAATACTTTAGACGGCGCGTCTGCCAGGGAAGCATCAGACAGGGTTACCGTTAATACCGCATCTGGCGGTAACGCGACTTTCTGTTTAATCCAGATAGTCCCGGAAACGTTAGGCTGCTGAATGGACTGCTGTGAGAGTGTATTAATCCCGTTTGGATCTGCTGCTGGCACCGGCACCTGGGCGCTCTTTCCTGCACAGGCGGACAACGCCACCGCAATTGCTACACCACTTAGCATGGGCACGAGTTTCATTGAAGTCTCCTTATCATCAATGCACCAGCGGGATCGATCCCATCCGATGTCGTTTCAATCACATAACACAGGTAAGTTTGGCACAGATCACTGATTTATGCCTAAAATCGTCCAGATATTCAGATTATTCTACCCATCGGACCACTTTCATTTCTGCGTTATACTCTGCCTATCTTTCGCTACGGCGTTTATTGAGGACAACTATGAGTCAGGCACTGAACAATCTGCTGACATTACTGAATCTGGAAAAAATTGAGGAAGGACTCTTTCGCGGACAGAGCGAAGATCTCGGCTTACGCCAGGTCTTCGGCGGGCAAGTCGTAGGACAAGCGCTCTACGCAGCAAAGGAGACCGTCCCTGCAGACCGTCTGGTGCACTCATTTCACAGCTACTTCTTACGCCCTGGTGATAGCGCGAAACCCATCGTGTATGACGTTGAGGTATTGCGGGATGGCAACAGCTTTAGCGCGCGTCGTGTCGCAGCGGTTCAGAATGGCAAGCCTATCTTTTACATGACCGCCTCGTTCCAGGCGCCGGAACCGGGTTATGAGCATCAGAAAACGATGCCACCCGCGCCGTCGCCAGACGATCTCAAATCCGAGACCGATATCGCCCGTGCGCTGGCGCATCTGCTTCCACCGCAGGTAAAGGAGAAGTTTCTCTGCGATAAACCGCTTGAGATCCGCCCTGTCGAATTCCATAACCCGATGAAAGGCCACACGGCCGAGCCAAAGCGCCAGGTCTGGATCCGCGCTAACGGCACCGTGCCCGCGGATTTCCGCGTTCATCAGTATCTGCTGGGTTATGCCTCAGATTTCAACTTCCTGCCGGTGGCGCTGCAGCCGCACGGCGTGGGCTTCCTTGAAAAAGGGATGCAGGTGGCCACCATCGATCACTCCATGTGGTTCCATCGTCCGTTCGACATGAACGAGTGGCTGCTCTACAGCGTGGAGAGTACCTCGGCGTCAAGCGCGCGCGGCTTTGTGCGTGGTGAGTTTTACACTCAGGATGGCGTGCTGGTCGCGTCGACGGTGCAGGAAGGGGTAATGCGTAACCGCGGGTGATGCTGTACTGCGGCCCTCTCCCGACGGGAGAGGGAACAAAACGAAAACGGCAACCCTGGGTTGCCGTTTTGCTTATCAGGCGTTGTACGCATTCTCGCCGTGGCTGTTGACGTCCAGACCTTCGCGTTCCTGCTCTTCCGGAACACGCAGACCGACGGTCATATCCGCCAGCTTATAGCCGATGAAGGCCACAACGGCAGACCACACGACGGTGATGGCAATACTTTCCAACTGCACCAGCACCTGGTGAACCATGGTGACGCCTTCTGCGTAACCCACGCCACCCAGCGATTTCGCCGCGAAGATACCGGTCATGATACAGCCGACGATGCCGCAGACGCCGTGTACACCGAAGACATCGCACGGGTCATCGACGCGCAGAACACGTTTCAGCGCCGTCACACCCCACAGACCCGCCAGACCGGCGACCAGCCCGACAAGCAGCGCGCCGCCAACACCGACGTAGCCACAAGCTGGCGTGATACCAACCAGACCGGCAATTGCACCTGAACAGGCACCCAGCAGCGAAGGCTTACCGCGTACCGCCCATTCACCAAATACCCATGAGAGGATCGCACCCGCCGTTGCCACAACCGTGTTCACGAAGGCCAGCGCGGCGATTTCGTTTGCAGCACTTGCTGAACCGGCGTTGAAGCCGAACCAGCCAAAGTAAAGGATCGCTGTACCGGTAAAGACCATCGGCAGGTTGTGCGGTTTGAACGCTTCTTTACCGAAGCCAACGCGTTTGCCAATCAGGTATGCCCCTACCAGGCCCGCCACCGCGGCGTTGATGTGTACAACGGTACCGCCTGCGAAGTCCAGCGCGCCATGGCTCGCCAGCAGACCGCCACCCCAGACCATGTGCGCAATCGGCACATAGGAGAGCGTCAGCCAGACCACCACGAAGATCAGGACGGCGGAGAAGCGAATACGCTCAGCCAGCGCACCGACGATCAGTCCGACGGTGATACAGGCGAACGAGCCCTGGAAGGCAACGTGAATATATTGATAGAAACTGCCCATCAGCGCGGTCAGTTCGATGTTTTTCAGCATGACCCAGTCAAAGTTTCCGAAGAACGCATTGCCCGTGCCGAAGGCCAGAGAGTAACCGTAGACCACCCACAACACGCAAACCAGCGCGAACGTGACGGCAACCTGCGTCAGCATGGAGAGAACGTTTTTGCCACGGATCAGGCCGCCGTAGAACAGCGCAATGCCCGGAATGGACATGAACAGCACCAGCGCGGTGCTGATCATCATAAAGGCGTTATCGGCTTTGTCTGCCACCGCAGGGGCAGCCAGTGCCAGGCCCGGCAGCAGTGCCAGCGAACCCAGACCCGTTTTGATTGTTGCTATCTTCATTTTCTCGATCCCTATCACTGTGTGCCAGGAGTTACTTACAGTGCCGCTTCGTCAGATTCGCCGGTACGGATGCGAATGACGCGCTGCAATTCGGCAACGAAAATTTTGCCGTCGCCAATTTTGCCGGTGTAGGCCGCTTTGCTAATGACATCAATAACTTCATCAAGCTGGTCATCAGCAATCGCGACATCAATTTTTACTTTTGGCAGGAAGTTAACGCTGTATTCTGCCCCGCGGTAAAGCTCGGCATGACCCTTCTGACGACCAAAGCCTTTCACTTCGGTGACAGTCAGTCCCTGAATACCCATGGAAGACAATGCTTCACGCACGTCTTCGAGTTTGAATGGTTTGATTACAACCGTAACCAGCTTCATAGATCCCCTCCAGTCAGAATTCGGTAATGGCCGCCGCTAATACGCAGAAGACATTGCAAGGGGTGTGCCAGAAATGAAAACCTGAGGGAAACGCGCTGCAATGAGCATTACACGAGCATGTTTAACGAACCGGTGAAAAAAAACGCACCATGACAGTGCACGGTGCGTTTCAGTTTTGCACCAACAGTAATGACTGTTAGCGCGCTGCCTTGTTTTGGTGCATCAGGCGCTGAGGGATTCGTCCTCACGCACGCTGGCGGCCAGCTCTTCACCGGCCAGCTGCAGCTGATACATCTGCCAGTAGCGCCCTTTTGCTTCGAGCAGCTCCCGGTGCGTACCGCGTTCGACGGCCTGACCGCGATGCAGCACCAGGATGGTGTCTGCGTCGACAATCGTTGAAAGACGGTGTGCGATAACCACCAGCGTCGTGTGATCACGCACCGCGGCCAGCGCCAGCTGGATAGCCTGCTCAGTACCAGAGTCAATGCTGGCGGTCGCTTCGTCGAGTATCAGCACCTGCGGCGTTTCAATCAGCACCCGCGCCAGGGCCAGAAGCTGCTTTTGTCCCACCGAGAGGTTATTCCCCTGCTCACCAAGCCGGGTATTGATCCCATCGCTAAAGCCGCGCGCCAGCTCTGCCAGCTGCACGGTTTCCAGCACATCCCACACCTGTTGCTGGGTATAATCCCGCCCCAGGGTGACGTTGGCGTAAAAGGTATCGGCCATGACCACCGGGTCTTGCTGCACCATTGCAACGCCTTTGCGCAACACATTGTGGCTCAGTGATGCGAGCGGACGACCATCAATGCGGATTTCACCCTGACTGACCGGGTAATAGCCCATCAACAGGCTGGCGAGGGTACTTTTGCCGCTGCCGGTATGCCCCACCAGCGCCACAAAGCCGCGCGACGGCACATCAAGAGAGATGTCCTGCAACACCAGACGGTCTTCACGGTAAGCAAACGAGACCTTATCAAACGTAATCTCTCCGCTTTGCAAAGGACGCTCATCATCGCCGTAGGTCTGACGTGGCCGGTCCATCAGTTCGAACACGCGCTCCCCCGCCACCACGGCCTGTTGCAACATAGACTGCTGGGTGGTGAGTTCTATCAACGGTTCATTAAGGCGTCCCAGATAGCTGATAAAAGCGTACAGAACCCCAACTTCAATTGTTCCGTTCGCGCTCATCCCGAAAAGCATCAGCAGGCCACAGAGAACCAGCGCCGAGAAGAGGCTCAGCAGTGGACGTAGCAGGAAACCGTCCAGTCGCAGCGTCTGCATACGCGCCATATAGTGCGACCGGCTGGCTTCCCCCATGCGCTCACCAAAGCGAGCCTGCTGGCGGAACTGCTGAATGACGCTCATGCCGTTGATCACTTCGTTGAAGCCATCGTTGATATCGGCCAGATAGGCCCGCACCCGACGCACAATCGGCGTGCTGTAGCGTTGATAGATGACCATTACAATCAATACGGCCGGGAAGATGGTGATCGCCACCAGAGCCATACGCCAGTTGAGGCTGAACATCGCCACCAGCATGGCGCCAATCAGCGCCGCGCTGCGCAGCACGGTTGCCACGACGGTGACATACAGATCGCGGATCACCTCGGTATCGTTGGTCACCCGGGATATCACCTGCCCAACCGGCTGGGTATCAAACTCGCTCAACGGCTGGCGCAGTGCCGCATCCATCACATCCGTACGTAACTTCTGCACCACGCCCACGGCCGCCCGGTTAAAGAGCAGGGACTGGGCGTAATGCAGTGACGCCGCAGTCAGCTGTAGCCCAACGTAGGCCACACCTAACCCCGCGACGAGCCCCAGCGGCAAATAGCTTTTCGCCACCATATTGTCGATAAAGTAGCTGATGAGCAGCGGACCGCTCACTTCTGCAATCGCGGCAATCCACAGCAACAGTACGGCAAGCGAAAGCGGTTTTCGCCACGGAGAACCATAGGCCAGCAGGCGTTTTAGCGTCGGCCACTGCGTCACGGTCTTACGCATTAGCGTTCTCCTCATCCTGTTCCGGGGCGTCGTCCAGCGCAGCTTCAAGCTGCTGATAACGATACATATCGCGATACCAGCCCGGTTGCTCCGCAAGTTGTTCATGCTGTCCGCGCTGGGCAATGTGCCCGTGCTGTAATACCAGAATTTCATTGGCTTCCGTCAGCGCCGACAACCGGTGTGCACTGATGATCACCGTCCTTCCATCCCCCCACTGTCGCAGGTTATGCAGGATCTGGTGCTCGGTGCGGCCATCGACGGCGGAGAGCGCATCATCAAGGATCAGGATTTCGGCATTCAGCAGCAGCGCGCGGGCAATCGAGAGACGCTGTTTTTGCCCGCCGGAAAGCATAACGCCACGCTCACCCACTTCCGTTTCATAGCCCTGTGGCAGACGCAGAATATCGTCATGGACGCTGGCCAGGCGCGCGACGTGCTCAATCTCTTCCTGAGTCGCCGCCGGGCGTCCGAGGGCAATGTTATTCGCCACGGTGTCAGAAAAGAGAAACGGCGTCTGGCTGACCACCGCCAGACGACCGCGCCAGTCATCGAGCAGCAGGTTCGTCAACGGAATATCATGGAAGCGAATATCGCCCTGCGTGACGTCAAAGTGACGTTGAATCAGGGAGAGTACGGTACTTTTCCCGGCGCCTGTCGGACCGCAGATACCGAGCATCTGACCCGGTTTGAGCGTAAAGCTGACGTTCTCCAGTACCGTATGTTCCGTTTGCGGATACACAAACTTACGGACGTCGACATTCATCACGCCGCGCCCTTCCGGTACCGATTCGCTACCGTCATTCACCACTGGCGCTTCGGCAAGCATAGCGCGAATACGGCTGTAGGCGGCGCTGCCGCGCTCTACGATGTTAAACATCCAGGCCAGTGCCAGCATCGGCCATATCATCAGCCCCAGGTACATGGCAAAGCTGGTCAATTGCCCGAGGGTTAGCGAGCCCTGCACCACCATCCAGCTCCCGCCGCCAATGGCCAACAGGTTTGCCATGCCAATCGCGACATAGATTGTCGGGTCAAACCGCGCATCGATACGCGCAACGCGCATGTTCTTCGCCCCCGTGTCGGCGGCATCGGCTGCAAACAGCGCGGATTGTCGATCTTCCAGGCCAAACGCTTTGATCATGCGGATGCTGGTCATGCTCTCCTGCGTACGGTCATTCAGCGAGGAAAACGCCGCCTGCGCCAGCTTGAAGCGCTCATGAAGCTGTTCGCCATAGCGGTTTATCGCCAGCGCCATCAGCGGCATAGGCAGCAACGCCAGCAGCGTGAGCTGCCAGCTTATCTGGGTGGACATCACAATCAGAACCGCACAGCCCATCACCAGAGAGTCCACCAGCGTTAACACACCTTCCCCGGCGGCAAACACGACGCGGTCAACGTCATTGGTGGCGCGAGCGATAAGATCCCCGGTGCGATGACGCAGGTAGAACTCGGGATGCTGGCGGCTCAGCTGGCGATAAAAATCTTCACGCAGTTCGACGGCCAGCTGATAGGACGCGCCAAACAGCAGTACCCGCCAGACGTAGCGCAGCAGATAGACAATGATGGCCGTCAGCACCAGCGTGCCGACCCACATCAACACCCGTGCGGTGGTGTAATGCTGTTCTGTAACGCCATCCACCACGTATCCCACCACTTTCGGTGGAATTAACTGCAGGATGGCAATGATAATAAGCAGGGCCACAGCGCCGAGGTAGCGTTGCCACTCCCGACGAAAGTACCAGCTTAATTGGGCAAATAATCGCACGCGGTTTGTTCCTGAAGGTATGGATCCGGCTACGCCGGGAAGTTATTCAATTAATCAATGGGTAGTGCTGTGGTGTATTTAATCTGTTCCATGGCGAAGCTCGAGGTGACGTCCGACAAGCCCGGTACGCTGTTCACCAGCCGCTTGTAAAAATCATCATAACGCTTCATGTCTGCCACCTGGACGCGCATCAGATAGTCATACTCTCCCGCCATGCGCCAGAAACCGAGCACCTCCGGCATCTCGGAGACCTGTGTTACGAAGCGGCTGTACCACTCGCTGCTGTGATGTTGGGTTTTTATCAGGACAAATGCCGTCAACCCAAGCCCCAGTTTTTCGGGATCTAAAAGTGCGACTCGCCCCAGAAGGATGCCGTCATCTTCAAGCTTCTTGAGGCGCTTCCAGCACGGCGTGGTGGTCAGATTAACGGCATCTGCCAGTGCCTGCAAAGAGAGGGTACAGTCACTTTGCAGTAAAGAAAGCAGCTTACGGTCTATTTTATCTAGCATACCCACCTCACAGAGAAAAATTTTCTCCCTTCATTCTATTTTAAAGGCCATATAGCAACAATTTTTTCTGTGCTTTTCGCTATGCTGGGCACAAAATGACAAACGGATAAATACGATGAATAGCGCCTGGGTTAAACATGCCATCAGCGAAATCAATGCCGACTATCAGCGCTCGGCGGACACCCATCTCATTCGCCTGGCTCTGCCGGGTTTTGCTGGCATCCAGCTGTACCTGAAAGATGAAAGCACCCATCCCACCGGTAGCCTGAAGCATCGCCTGGCGCGTTCACTCTTTTTATACGGTTTGTGTAACGGCTGGATTAAAGAGGGAACCACGATTATTGAATCCTCCTCCGGTTCAACCGCCGTATCCGAAGCCTACTTTGCCCGCCTGCTGGGCCTGCCGTTTATCGCCGTGATGCCCTCCTGCACCGCGAAACGAAAAATTGAGCAGATCGAATTTTACGGTGGACGCTGCCACTTTGTGGAAAGCGCCTGCGAAATTTACGCCGCGTCTGAAATGCTGGCCCGTGAGCTGAATGGCCACTATATGGACCAGTTCACCTTTGCCGAGCGGGCCACAGACTGGCGCGGCAATAACAACATTGCCGACAGTATTTTCCGCCAGATGACCCACGAACCTCACCCTGTTCCGTCGTACATCGTGATGAGCGCCGGTACTGGCGGCACCTCAGCCACCCTGGGACGTTACATCCGCTGTCAGGGCTATGATACGCAGCTGATGGTGGTGGATCCGCAGAACTCGGTATTCCTGGACTACTGGCAAAGCCGCAATGCAGATCTGCGCAGCCCGGTGGGCAGTAAGATTGAAGGTATTGGCCGCCCGCGCGTGGAGCCTTCATTCATTCCGGACGTGGTGGATGAAATGCTCCGCGTGCCGGATGCCGCCAGCGTGGCAACCGCGCACTGGCTGGAGACACAGATTGGCCGTAAAGTCGGTGCTTCTACCGGCACCAACATGTGGGGAGCCCTGCAGCTTGCGGCTCGCATGCGTGAAGAGGGGCGCACCGGCTCTATCGTCACCCTGCTCTGCGACAGCGGCGAGCGCTATCTTGAGACCTATTACAATGCGCAGTGGATTCAGGCAAACATCGGCGATATTGAGCCGTGGAAAGCGCAGATTACGCAGCTGGTGAAATAAAAAAAAGCCAGACCGGGGTCTGGCTTGCTGGAAGGGTCTCACTATTCGGGGGAATATGGGAGGTTGTTGTTGTCCAGCCAATGCGTCAAAAAATGAGACACAGCTTCGTTACCGCAGTGCCCGATAACCGGTAGATAGGGAAGCTCTGCCTTCAACTGCGGCATCGCATTTCCCATGATCAGACCGCGACCAACGCTGCCCAGCATTTCGCGGTCGTTCATGGCGTCGCCAAACGCCATACATTCCTGCATCGTTAAGCCTAAGTGATCGCTCAGTACCGCCAGCGCCGATCCTTTATTACACCCAACCGGCAAAACCTCGAGACAGTCCACCGCTGAAAAGGTCAGGTGCGCCCGGTCGCCTAACGCGTCATTCAGCTGAATGCGTAAGCGACAAAGATCGTCATGATCGCCGCAGAAACAGATCTTCGTCACCGCGTGAGCCGGAATACGGCGCAGATCGATAAGCTGATAGCGGAAACCACTGTAGACATGGGCGTGCAGCAATGCCGGAATGTCATGCCCGGTAAACCAGCCGTTATCGTTAAAGACATGAACGCTGGCCCGGGTGTCCCAGGTGCTGTGCAATACGATATCTGCCACTTCCGGGTTGAGATCCTGACGGTGGAGAACATCGCCTTCGACAGAGTGAATGCGTGTCCCGTTGCCGGTAATAAGAAAAGCATCCAGGGAAAATGCCCCCAGCAAATGGCGCATCTCCAGCACATGACGGCCGGTGGCAAACGTCAGGGTGACATCACGTTCATGCAGGCGCTTCAGGGTACTCAGGGTTTTCTCACCCAGACGGTGATCCGGCATTAACAACGTACCGTCCATATCAAACGCAGCGAGACGAGCCATGATTACTCCTGAAATGTGATGCGGTTAACTTGTGCATCAGTATTGCGTGAGATATACGGAAGTAATAGTGAATAGATGATAATTATTGTTCAGGGTTTCTTATGCGCCAGCTTAACCGACTCAACCAGTACCACCGTTTGTGGCAGCCTTCCGCTGGCGCGACGCAGCAGGCCACCATCAGCGAGCTGGCCGCCCGCTGTTTTTGCAGCGAACGGCATGTCCGTACGTTACTGCGTCAGGCGCAGGAGGCGGGCTGGCTTAGCTGGCGAGCGCAGTCTGGCCGCGGTAAGCGTGGGGAGCTGACTTTCCACGTCACCCCGGAGTCACTGCGCAATGCGATGATGGAAGCGGCGCTGAAGCGTGGGCAGCAGCATAACGCGCTTGAGCTGGCCCAGCTGGCACCGGAGGAGCTGCGGTCACTGCTTCATCCGTTTTTAGGCGGCCAGTGGCAAAACGATACGCCGACGCTGCGCATTCCCTATTACCGCTCGCTGGATCCACTGCATCCCGGCTTTTTACCCGGTCGGGCGGAACAGCATCTGGCAGGACAGGTTTTTTCCGGGCTGACGCGTTTTCACGGTAACAGCAGCGAACCGACGGGCGATCTTGCCCATCACTGGGACGTGTCGGAGGACGGGCTGCGCTGGCATTTTTATATTCGCTCCACGCTTCACTGGCATAACGGTGATAAAGTCGAAACGGCCCAGTTACAGGAGAGTCTGAATGCGATGTTGACGCTCCCGGCCATGCACAGGCTTTTTCAGAGCGTGCTGCGCATTGAAGTTACCCATCCGCAGTGTCTGACGTTTATTTTACACAAGCCCGACTACTGGCTGGCGCATCGACTGGCAACCTATTGCAGCCGTGTGGCGCACCCGGCACAACCGATGACAGGCAGCGGACCTTTCAGGCTCACCGCGTATAAGCCGGACCTGGTTCGTCTGGAAAGCCATGAGCAGTATCACCTTAGCCACCCGCTACTGAAGGCCATCGAGTTCTGGATCACCCCTCAGCTATTTGATCAGGGGCTTGGAACCAGCTGCCGGCATCCGGTACAAATCGCCATCGGAGAGCCTGACGAACTGACCCGTTTGCGGCTGGTGAGTAACAGCATCAGCCTGGGGTTTTGCTACCTCACGCTGAAGCGCAGCCCGCGTCTTAGCGAAATGCAGGCAAGACGCCTTATCAACATCATTCACCTCTCAACGCTTCTGCATACTCTTCCTCTGGATGAGGGGCTTATCACCCCAACGCAGGAGTTGCTGCCGGGCTGGCGTATTCCTGAGTGGCCGGATCTCACGGATGTCCCTTTGCCTGAGACGCTGACCCTGATTTACCATCTGCCCGTCGAGTTACATACCATGGCGAGTCAGCTAAAAGCGTATCTTTCCCGCCAGGGCTGCGCGTTAACGGTCATCTTTCACGATGCCAAAACGTGGGACGGATGTCAGCATCTTGCCGACGCGGACCTCATGATGGGAGACAGGCTGATTGGCGAAGCACCGGAATACACCCTTGAGCAGTGGCTTCGCTGCGATGCGCTATGGCCGCACCTGCTGAGCGCGCCGCAATATGCCCATCTGCAGGCGACACTGGATGCCGTTCAGACTCAGGCTGACGAGCATGCCCGGCATCGCGGGCTGAAAGCTATTTTCACCCAACTCATGGAGAGCGCGGTGCTGACGCCGTTGTTTAACTACCAGTACCAAATCAGCGCGCCCCCGGGAGTCAATGGCATACGGCTTAACACCCGCGGCTGGTTCGATTTCACCGAAGCCTGGCTCCCGGCCCCCAAATCGTGAAGAAGCTGGTCGTCGCCGTAGTCAGACGGTAACATGATGTTTTTACCGTAACTGTCGAGATGATTTATGAAACGTGCCGTCGTCGTGTTCAGCGGAGGACAAGATTCCACTACCTGCCTGGTTCAGGCGCTTCATCAGTACGATGAAGTTCACTGTGTCACTTTCGATTATGGTCAGCGACATCGCGCTGAAATCGACGTCGCCCGTGAACTGGCGCTGAAACTGGGCGCGCGCGCGCATAAGGTGCTGGACGTTACGCTGTTAAATGAACTGGCCGTCAGTAGCCTCACCCGCGACAGTATTCCCGTTCCTGACTATGAACCTGATGCCAGCGGCATTCCGAACACCTTTGTGCCAGGCCGCAACATTCTCTTCCTGACGCTGACGGCGATCTACGCCTACCAGGTGAAAGCCGAAGCGGTGATCACGGGCGTGTGTGAAACCGACTTCTCCGGGTACCCTGACTGCCGTGACGAGTTCGTGAAGGCTCTCAACCACGCCGTGAATCTGGGGATGGCAAAAGAGACGCGCTTTGAAACGCCACTGATGTGGCTTGATAAAGCGGAAACCTGGGCGCTGGCAGACTACTGGGGCAAACTGGACATGGTTCGCAGCGAAACCCTTACCTGCTACAACGGCATTAAAGGTGATGGTTGTGGTCAGTGTGCGGCCTGTAATCTGCGCGCAAACGGACTGAATCACTATCTGGCCGATAAAGCGGGCGTGATGTCGGCGATGAAGAAAAAAACCGGGCTCAAATAAGCCTCTTTGACCGTGCTGGCGAACAGAATATCGACAGCACGGGTCATGAACACAACGCGTCTAGACGATCATCAACTGCAGTTTTTCCCGCAATTCCCCTTCCAGCGGCAAGGTTTTCTGGGTTTTCAGATCGATACAGACAAAGGTGATCAGCGCGTCGGCAACGGCCTGGCCTTCAGGATCCAGCGTCACCGCCTGGGTTAACACGCCGCTCTTGCCGTTTAACTGTTGAAGCTGGCTGGTGATGGTCAGCACATCACCCAGCACGGCCGGGCGACGGTAGTTGATATTGATGTTGACGACCACGAACGCGATGTTGTGCGCGGTCATCCACTGAAAGCTTTCGCTGCTTTCCAGACCGTCCCAGCGCGCTTCTTCAAGAAACTCAAGATAACGGGCGTTGTTGACGTGCTGGTAAACATCGATGTGGTAGCCGCGTACTTTGATTTTTGTCTGCATAGCGCAATAGCCTTTACTGTTGTTATAGGATAAGAGGTCATGACTGGTATGACCTCTTTATCCTGGCAAAATTTTGCCGCCGTGCAAGTAATTATGTGATTACAACGTCAGGTGTGAGAGGTTGCGCTCAACCAGCGCTCCGCCCATACCGGGTACTTGCTTAAGATCGTCAACCGTTTTGAAAGGACCGTACTCTTCGCGATAGCTGACTATCGCCTGCGCTTTTTTTAGCCCTACGCCATTCATCACCCGGGCGAGATCCTCTGCCGATGCCGAATTGATACTGACTCGCGTACCGTCATCATCCGCGCTTTTTCCGGCATCCGTGGCTTTCGTCTGGCCAGCTGCGGGTGCCGCTGCGTCAGACCTGCTTTGCACCGCCGGTGTTTTCGCCGCGGGTGTCGTCGCCAGCGCACCTGCGCTCATCCCGGTGGTGGCAATCGCCAGAGTAATGAACAGAGCCTTGATTCCACATTTCATGCTGTTATCTCCTTGTTTGTTGACAGCCAGGCCACAATATCCAGCGTTATAACCCGGCACAAACGGCAGATTGCAGAAATGGAAAAGGCCGCGAAAGCGGCCTTTAGTTATTGCAGAGCGTTACGAAAATATGCGAGCAAATACGTAATTATTGCTGCTGAGTCATCACGTCACCGAGCTTGATTTTGGCTTCTGTGCGCAGGTTGCTCATCATCGCTTCGAAAGCAATCTGGGCATTGTTCTGGGTAATACCCTGCACCATCGCTTTCTTCTGTTCTTCAGGCATCGTGCCTGCTTTCACATCGTCCAGCGCGAGCAGAACGACGTTACCCTGCATATCGGTAGTGGTACCGAAGCTTGGTTTGTCCTTCGCAGGCAGGCTCAGACCGAACGCTGCCTGACTGACAGGATCCTGACCGGTACGGCTCAGCGTTTTTGGCTCACCGAAGCTCAGACCTGCCGCTTTCAGCGCATCCTGTTTACCCGCTTTCAGGTCAACCAGAATCTTCTCAGCATCCAGTTTTGCCTGCTGTTCCGCTTTGTTGTGCTTAACCTGAGCAACCACCTGATCTTTCACTTCTGCCAGCGGTTTAATCGCTTCTGGTTTGTGCTCGCTGACGCGAAGAACAAACGCACGATCGCCGTCGACGGTAATGATGTCAGAGTTGCTGCCCGGCGTGCCGTTCTCGCCAACCAGACCACCGTTGAAGATGGCATCAGCAACCGGTTTGAAATTCAGCTCTTCCGGCAGGTTGTTACGACCGAACCAGCCGGTCTCAACCGCTTTCACCCCTGCAGCCTGCTCAGCACCCGCCAGAGATTCGTTGTCGTTGCTGGCAGCATCACTGACTTTCTGTTGCAGCGCGTAGTAAGCATCCAGCGCTTTTTCCTGCTTCACTTTCGCTGCGATATCATCGCGAACGTCAGCCAGCGGCTTGGTTTTCGCGGCCTCGATGTCATCCAGACGCGCCACAAGGAAACCAACGGAAGATTTAATGACACCCGAAAGCTGGCCTTTGTCTTTCAGACCGGCATTTTTCAGTTCGTCAGGCGTGGTGCTCTCTTCCAGCCAGCCCATATCACCGCCGTTTTTAGCAGAGATAATATCGGTGGATTTTGCCTTCGCGAGGGAGGCGAAATCAGCGCCCTTATTCAGCTCATCCAGCACGGCTTTGGCGTCTGCCTCAGTTTTGGTCTGGATCACGCTGTAGCGGTTACGCTGCGGCTGAGTGAACTGATCTTGATGCTGATCGTAATAAGACTGAATTTCCGCGTCAGAGGCTGTTTCCTGCAGCGCGGCAGCATCCAGCTTGATGTAGCTCACACGGAACTGTTCTGGAGCAACGAAGTTATTCTTGTTCTGCTCGTAATAGGCGTTAATGTCCGCGTCGCTAACCTGCTGCTTCGCCGCCAGAGCATTCACATCGATGGTCGCTTCACGTACTACGCGCTGCTGTGCAACCAGGGCTGCCAGCTCTTCCGTCTCACCTTTGAGCATGAAATCAGTGCCAACAACGGCATTGATGAGCTGTTGGGTTGTCAGTTGATTACGCAGAGCCTGAGCGTATTGATCGGCAGTCATGCCCATCTGATTAATGATGCCGTTGTAACGCGCATTGTCGAATTTGCCGTTAGACTGGAATGCCTGAGTCGATAAGATGGCTTTTTTAACCTGCTCATCGCTGATGCCCAGCCCCAGTTTTTTCGCGTATTGATCCAGCAGCGCTTCGTCGATCAGACGGTTCAGGGTCTGTTGGCGCAGGGATTTCATATACCCTTCGTTTGCCGCGAGTTCAGAGAATTGGTCGCCCAGCTGTTGCTGCATACGGTTACGTTCACCGGCAAAAGCATTCTCGAACTGACCGCGGTTGATCTCCTGGCCATTCACTTTTGCGGCATAGTTCGCGCCACCGCCGATAAGGTAACTGCTCACGCCGGTCAATATGAACGACACGATAATGATACCGAAAATAATCTTGAGCACGAGACTGTTAGCAGCCGTGCGTAAGCTGTCCATCATGGTGTAACAACACTCCGCTGTAGGTGACTGGTTACCTGACGCTAACGGAAAATCCTGCCCGTCGCGCGTAAAGGCGTATTGTGACAAGAAAACGGTGCGATTGTCAGCCCACAACTCGCATAAACTCGAACAAATCAGGCCTGGACAAACAAAAAAGGCACATCAAATGATGCGCCCTTGTACTATTCGGCTTCCCTGAGATGGGAAAGCAATCAGTTTACTGCGTCTTTCAGCGCTTTACCTGCACGGAAACCCGGCACTTTAGCGGCAGCAATGGTGATCTCTTTACCGGTCTGAGGGTTGCGGCCAGTACGGGCAGCACGCTCTTTAACAGCAAAAGTACCGAAGCCTACCAGTGCAACGTCGTCCCCAGCCTGCAGAGATTCAGTAACAGAAGCAATTAATGCATCTAACGCACGTCCAGCTGCAGCTTTAGAAATATCAGCACCAGCAGCAATTTTGTCAATCAGTTGAGATTTATTCACTGTTCTCTTCCTCTCTTTATAATTTATATCGCGCCTGAATCCTTCACAACGCGACCGCGCAGCAGTTATATCAGGCCTGCCATGACCTTACAACACCCGTTGTTGATGGCTGGCCTAATCAGCAATCTAAATTAGCTATACAAAAAAAGGCTGGCAAGTGCGAAATGACTTACCAGCCTTACTTTTATTGACGCTCTTTGCGCGAGGTCACTATTTTGCGGTTACAACCTGCATTCCGGAAGGTTCATTCTGCAGGGCGAGAGTCAGAACTTCCTCAATTCGCTTCACAGGATGAATCTGCAGATCGGCAATCACGTTGTCCGGAATCTCTTCCAGATCGCGTTTATTTTCGTAAGGGATCAATACGGTTTTGATCCCACCACGGTGTGCCGCCAGCAGTTTTTCTTTTAACCCACCGATTGGCAGCACCTGGCCACGCAACGTGATCTCACCGGTCATTGCCACATCGGCACGCACCGGGTTGCCGGTAAGGCAGGATACCAGTGCGGTACACATGGCGATACCTGCGCTTGGGCCATCTTTCGGCGTTGCCCCTTCAGGCACGTGCACGTGGATATCGCGTTTCTCGTAGAAATCAGGGTTGATGCCCAATTTCTCCGCACGCGCGCGTACCACGGTCAGCGCGGCCTGAATCGACTCCTGCATCACTTCACCCAGAGAGCCGGTGTAGGTCAGCTTGCCTTTACCCGGGACACAGGCGGTTTCAATGGTCAGCAGATCGCCACCCACTTCCGTCCATGCCAGACCGGTGACCTGGCCCACGCGGTTTTCATTGTCCGCGCGACCATAGTCAAAGCGCTGAACGCCCAGATAGGCATGCAGGTTGTCGCCATTGATCACGATGTGTTTCAGGCTCTTATCCAGCAGCAGCTGTTTAACCGCCTTACGGCACAGTTTAGAGATTTCGCGCTCAAGGCTACGCACGCCCGCTTCACGGGTGTAGTAGCGGATGATGCCAATAATCGCGCTGTCCTCAACGGTCAGCTCGTTGGCTTTCAGCGCGTTACGCTCAATCTGCTTCGGCAGCAGGTGCCGTTTCGCAATGTTCAGTTTTTCGTCTTCGGTATAACCGGAGAGACGAATCACTTCCATACGGTCAAGCAGCGGCGCCGGAATGTTCATGGAGTTCGAGGTCGCGACAAACATGACATCGCTCAGGTCGTAATCCACTTCGAGGTAGTGATCGCTGAACGCCACGTTCTGTTCTGGATCAAGAACTTCCAGCAAAGCAGACGCCGGATCGCCACGCATGTCCGAAGACATTTTGTCGATCTCATCGAGCAGGAACAGCGGGTTTTTAACGCCCACTTTCGCCATCTTCTGGATCAGTTTACCCGGCATAGAACCGATGTAAGTACGACGGTGACCGCGGATCTCCGCTTCATCGCGTACGCCACCCAGCGCCATACGGATATACTTACGGCCGGTCGCTTTGGCGATGGACTGACCCAGAGAGGTTTTCCCTACCCCCGGTGGTCCCACCAGGCACAGAATCGGGCCTTTGATTTTGTTCACACGGCTCTGGACGGCGAGGTACTCAAGAATGCGGTCTTTCACGCGCTCAAGGCCGTAGTGGTCGGTATCCAGGATCTCCTGCGCCTGACGCAGGTCTTTTTTGACCTTGCTGCGGGCATTCCAGGGAACCTGAACCATCCATTCGATATAGCCGCGCACGACGGTCGCTTCAGCCGACATTGGAGACATCATTTTCAGCTTCTGCAGTTCTGCTTCAGCTTTCTCTTTGGCCTCTTTCGGCATTTTCGCCGCGTCGATCTTACGCTTCAGCGCTTCGTTTTCGTCCGGCGCGTCATCCATCTCGCCGAGCTCTTTCTGAATGGCTTTCATTTGCTCATTCAGATAGTACTCACGCTGAGATTTCTCCATCTGCTTTTTAACGCGGTTACGAATACGCTTCTCAACCTGCAGCAGATCGATTTCAGACTCCATCATCGCCATCAGATATTCCAGACGTTCGTTAACGTCGGACATCTCCAGCACGGACTGTTTGTCAGCCAGCTTCAGCGGCATGTGTGCAGCGATGGTGTCCGCCAGGCGCGCAGGATCGTCGATGCTGTTCAGCGACGTCAGCACTTCTGGTGGGATTTTCTTGTTCAGCTTGATATAGCCTTCGAACTGGCTAATCGCGGTGCGCACCAGCACTTCCTGCTCGCGCTCATCCAGCTGAGGTGATTCAAGGTACTCTGCCTTGGCAGAGAAATGCTCGCCATCGTCAGACAGGGTGGTAATACGCGCACGCTGCAAGCCTTCTACCAGCACCTTAACGGTGCCGTCAGGCAGCTTCAGCATCTGCAAAATAGAGGCCACGGTCCCGACGGTGAAAAGATCGTTTACACCCGGCTCATCCGTTGATGCTTCTTTCTGCGCCACCAGCATGATTTTTTTATCATGATCCATGGCGGCTTCGAGGCAACGGATAGATTTTTCCCGCCCTACAAATAAGGGTATGACCATGTGCGGATAAACCACCACATCGCGCAACGGCAATACGGGGATTTCAATGCGTTCAGAACGCTCAGGATTCATAGAGCTCTCTCTTAGTTTAGTGTCCGCCAGGTAAACTGGTCATGTCACTGTGCTTCACATAACCATTAACATGTATCCAGTATATGGGGATGTTTCCCACACATTCAACGCCGCGTATACGGAAAAATAAAAGGGGAGATAAAATCCCCCCTTTTTGATTAACTGCTTGTATGATTTGGTGAATTATTCGCCAGATGCCTGTTGCGCTTCCGGCTTGCCATAAATCAGCAATGGCTTGGTCTGGCCGCTAATGACCGACTCATCAATCACCACTTTCTCAACATCTTCCATCGACGGCAGATCGTACATGGTGTCAAGCAGCGCCGCTTCCACGATAGAACGCAGGCCACGCGCACCGGTTTTACGGATCATCGCTTTCTTGGCAATCGCGTCCAGCGCTTCGTCACGGAATTCCAGCTCAACGCCTTCCAGATTGAACAGCGCCTGATACTGCTTGGTCAGCGCATTTTTCGGCTCTTTCAGGATCTGGATCAGCGCGTCTTCACTCAGTTCGTTCAGCGTTGCCACAACAGGCAGACGGCCAATAAACTCAGGAATCAGACCAAACTTGATCAAGTCTTCTGGCTCAACCTGTGACAGCAGCTCGCCTTCGTTCGGCTTTTCGGACGAGGCTTTCACCGTCGCGCCAAAACCAATGCCGGAGCCGGTTTCAACACGGTGAGAGATCACTTTATCCAGACCGGCAAACGCACCACCACAGATGAACAGGATCTTGGACGTATCAACCTGCAGGAACTCCTGCTGAGGATGTTTACGGCCACCCTGCGGTGGAACGGCTGCAACCGTACCTTCGATCAGCTTCAGCAGCGCCTGCTGCACGCCCTCACCCGATACGTCACGGGTGATGGACGGGTTGTCAGATTTACGGGAGATCTTGTCGATCTCATCGATGTAAACAATCCCGCGCTGCGCTTTCTGTACATCGTAATCGCATTTCTGCAGCAGTTTCTGGATGATGTTTTCTACGTCCTCACCCACATAACCGGCTTCGGTCAGGGTGGTGGCATCGGCCATTGTGAACGGAACATCCAGCAGACGCGCCAGCGTTTCAGCCAGCAGCGTTTTACCGGAGCCGGTTGGGCCGATCAGCAGAATATTACTTTTACCCAGTTCTACGCCATTGCTGGTATCACCGTTACGCAGGCGTTTGTAGTGGTTGTATACCGCCACGGCGAGCACTTTTTTCGCCTGCTCCTGACCGATGACATAGTCGTCAAGATGATGACGAATTTCATGCGGCGTTGGCAGCGCGCTGCGCTCGCGGTGAGGTGCTACTTCTTTAATCTCTTCGCGAATAATGTCGTTACATAAGTCAACACATTCGTCGCAGATATACACGGACGGCCCGGCAATCAGTTTACGCACTTCATGCTGGCTTTTGCCGCAAAAAGAGCAGTACAGCAGTTTGCCCGAACCATCTTTGCGTTTATCTGTCATGAGTCCAAACCTCTTTTTAAGTTCTTTGTGCCGCACATGACGACGCAAATGCCATTTTCAGACGCAAGCTGCTTTTAGCAACATGCCGCCCTACCTGAGTATAGCGGCACACTCGCGTCACGGGCATCAATTACGATGGGTCAAAACGGAGTCGACTAAGCCGTACTCAACAGCCTCAGAGGCAGAGAGGAAACGATCGCGCTCGGTATCGCGCTCGATCTGCTCAAGAGATTGACCCGTATGCTGCGCCATAAGTTCATTCATGCGCGCTTTTACTTTCAGAATTTCGCGGGCGTGGATTTCAATATCCGTCGCCTGCCCCTGATAACCCCCCAGCGGCTGGTGAATCATCACGCGGGAATTAGGCAGGCAGAAACGCTTACCTTTAGCCCCTGCGGTTAACAGGAACGCACCCATAGATGCAGCCTGACCCATACAGATAGTGCTGACATCTGGCTTGATGAATTGCATGGTGTCATAAATGGACATACCTGCCGTGATCACGCCGCCCGGGGAGTTAATGTACAGGTAAATGTCTTTTTCCGGGTTTTCCGCTTCCAGAAACAGCATCTGCGCCACGATCAGGTTAGCCATGTGGTCTTCCACCTGGCCGGTCAAAAAGATAACGCGCTCCTTGAGCAGACGGGAATAGATATCAAAAGAACGCTCACCACGTGAGGTCTGTTCAATAACCATTGGCACCAGAGCCATATGGGGTGCAAAGTTATCTCGTTCGCCACTGTATGACATTTCCGTCTCCTGGATCAAAATTGAAAACACCTGCTGTACTGATTGTAACCTTACGGACGGATTATCAGCCAGTCTCAATCATCGTGATTACACACTTATGGGGTTCATACTGCCCTATTTCAAGCATAACAACCTTTTGTTGTTACGCTAACACTGAAAGGGCGTTTTAGCACTCTTCCTGGGGTAAAGCCGTGATAAAAAAAACCCGTCGCCGGAAGGCAACGGGTTTTTTGTTCAAACTTTAAACCCTGGGGGCGAAATTACGCCTGCTGGTTCATCAGTTCGTTGAAAGAGGTCGCTTTTTCGGTCACTTTCGCTTTCGCCAGTACCGCTTCAACAGCCTGCTCTTCCAGGGCAACATTGCGCATGTTGTCCATCAGCTCTTTGTTCTTACCGTAGAACTCGATCACTTCTGATGGATCTTCGTATGCAGAAGCCATCTCTTCGATCAGGCCTTTCACACGCTCTTCGTCAGCTTTCAGCTCGTGGGTACGAATCACTTCGCCCAGCAGCAGGCCAACAACAACGCGGCGTTTAGCTTGCTCTTCGAACAGCTCGCGTGGCAGTTCCATCGCTTGCTGCTGGTTGCCACCGAAACGCTGTGCAGCCTGACGGCGCAGAACGTCGATTTCGCTGTCAATCAGGGCAGCCGGAACGTCGATTTCGTTCGCTTTTACCAGACCGTCAATCGCCTGAGATTTCACACGGTTACGTACAGCGCCGTTCAGCTCACGTTCCATGTTTTTACGCACTTCGGTACGCAGACCGGCTACAGAACCATCTTCCACGCCGAAACGCTTGATGAATTCTTCAGTCAGTTCAGGCAGTTCGCGCTCTTCAACTTTCTTCAGGTTGATAACGAACTTCGCTGCTTTACCTTTCAGGTTTTCAGCGTGGTACTCTTCCGGGAAGGTCACGTCGATGGTGAACTCTTCGCCCGCTTTGTGACCTTTGATACCGTCTTCGAAGCCTGGGATCATACGACCCTGGCCCATTGCCAGTACGAAGTCAGACGCTTTGCCGCCTTCGAACTCTTCGCCGTCTACAGAACCGGTGAAGTCGATGGTCACACGGTCTTCCGCGTCAACAGCACCTTCTTTCTCTTTCCAGTTCGCCTGCTGCTTACGCAGAGTGTCCAGCATGCCGTCAACGTCTTCGTCAGTCACGGAAACAACAGGTTTTTCAACTTCGATAGATTCCAGACCTTTCAGCTCAACTTCCGGGTACACTTCGAACTCTACGGAGTAGGTGAAGTCTTCGCCCTGTTTGTATTCGCCTGGAACGTAATTCGGCGCACCGGCCGGATTAATTTTTTCTTTGATGATCGCATCAATAAAGTTGCGGCTCATCAGTTCACCCAGCACATCCTGACGCACGGAAGCGCCATAACGCTGAGCAACAACATTCATCGGTACTTTGCCCTTACGGAAGCCGTCAATACGTACTTTTTTTGCTACGTTGACCAGCTCGCTTTTCACAGCAGTTTCGATGCTGTCAGCAGCGATAGTAATCGTTACACGGCGGCCAAGGCCTTGAGTGGTTTCAACTGAAACTTGCATCTTGTTACCTCAAAAAAATCACAGTGCTCGGTCAACTCTGAATCTGTCTGTTATACCGGGATGCTCTCTTAGTGCAGATTCACATTCCCTGTCGCCAGAATCATCCCGAAGACATTCATTAAGACGCGGCATTATAGCGGCATCACTTAGGTGAGTCGAGAACGGTTGGGGCATGTTGCTGCGGCTTTTTTCACACTTTAAGGCTATTTTTAGCCTTAAAAACGCACCATCCGCTCAAAACTCAGACAAAACAAAACGGCCCGGAGGCCGTTTTGAGGAAATCTGTATGCAACATACTGGAAAAGCTCCAGCCGTTGCAAATCCGATTTATCAGGCGATGGTGCCTGCGCCGCGACACGGCGGCGATGCAAATACCGTATCCTGCAAGCCTTCCCATTCCTTAATGGTATAGGTGTGCAATGCCAGCGCATGTACGGTTGTGGAGAGTTCTTCCGTCAAGGTGCTGTAGATCAAGCGATGTCGGTTCAGGAAACGTTCTCCCGTGAAGCGATCGCTGACCAGAACCACTTTAAAGTGGCTTTCAGAACCTGCCGGCACGTTATGACGATAGCTTTCGTCGACGACTTCGAGGAACACAGGGTTGAACGCTGCCCTTAATTTATCTTCTATCTGTTCACGTATCATCATGAAATCACTCCTCCGACAACGCCAGGATGTCACCCATCCCTTTAAATATTAGCCGCTTTTACCGTTTCCATTACAACAAGACAACAAATATTTAGCTTTCGTCTTATTTTCTCATTCAGACGAATGAAGTTCACTGTGAGACTCATACCTTTTGACCTTAGCGCGTGGAGAAAAAGGCGGGGCTGGTCAGTTTTCGGACAAGGCGATGAATTTACATGCGTTGACCACTTCCCCTGGCCGTTAGCGATGTTATGATGGCGGCAATTTTTCTCTGTAATGCTTACGATTCGTTGAGAACCTGAAAATGTTAAAAAAACTCTTCTTTCCGTTGGTAGCACTTTTTATGCTGGCAGGCTGCGCTACCCCGCCTACAACTATTGATGTCTCCCCTAAGATTACCCTGCCTCAGCAGGATCCTAGCCTGATGGGCGTAACCGTGAGCATTAACGGTGCCGATCAGCGTCAGGATCAAGCCCTGGCTAAAGTGACTCGCGACAACCAGCAGGTGACGTTGACCGCCTCACGTGACCTGCGCTTCCTGCTGCAGGAAGTGCTCGAGAAACAGATGACTTCCCGCGGCTATATGATTGGCCCAAGCGGTGCGGTTGATCTGCAGATCATCGTGAACAACCTGTACGCTGACGTGTCCCAGGGTAACGTTCGCTACAACATCTCCACCAAAGCGGATATCGCCATCATCGCGACCGCGAAGAACGGCAACAAGATGACCAAAAACTACCGTGCGAGCTACTCTGTTGAAGGCGCGTTCCAGGCGTCCAACAAAAATATTGCTAACGCGGTTAACAGCGTGCTGACTGACACCATTTCCGATATGGCGCAGGACACCAGCATCCACGACTTCATCAAGCAAAACGCGCGTTAATCCCGCTTCCTGACCCGGTGTTTCACCGGGTCAGCTTTATATGAACATGTCGAGTCATTACTTACGCATTTTCCAGCAACCTAAATCAGCCATTCTGCTGATCCTTGGTTTCGCCTCCGGTTTACCTCTCGCCCTCACCTCCGGCACGCTGCAGGCCTGGATGACCGTCGAGAATATCGATCTCAAAACCATTGGTTTCTTCTCCCTCGTCGGCCAGGCTTACGTCTTTAAGTTCCTGTGGTCGCCGGTGATGGACCGTTATACCCCGCCGTTCCTGGGCCGTCGTCGCGGCTGGTTAGTGATGACCCAGGTCCTGTTGCTGATCGCAATCGCGGCGATGGGCTTTCTTGAACCCACGACGCAGCTTCGCTGGATGGCCGCCCTTGCGGTGGTAATCGCCTTCTGTTCTGCCTCGCAGGATATCGTTTTTGATGCCTGGAAGACGGACGTGTTGCCTGCAGAAGAGCGGGGAGCCGGCGCAGCCATTAGCGTGCTGGGCTATCGTCTGGGGATGCTGGTATCCGGTGGTCTGGCGCTGTGGGTGGCCGACCGTTATCTCGGTTGGCAGGGCATGTACTGGCTGATGGCCGCCCTGTTGATCCCCTGTATTATTGCCACCCTGCTCGCCCCCGAACCGAGCGATGTGATCCCGGTTCCACGTTCTCTGGAGCAGGCCGTTGCCGAACCTCTTCGCGACTTCTTTGGCCGCAACAACGCCTGGCTTATCCTGCTGTTAATCGTCCTTTATAAGCTCGGCGATGCCTTCGCGATGAGCCTGACCACCACCTTCCTAATTCGCGGGGTCGGGTTTGATGCCGGCGAAGTCGGCGTGGTGAACAAAACGCTCGGGTTGTTTGCGACTATTGTCGGGGCCCTGTACGGCGGCGTATTAATGCAGCGTCTGACGCTCTTTCGCGCACTGCTGATCTTCGGAATCCTGCAGGGGGCATCGAACGCCGGTTACTGGCTGCTGTCGGTGACGGATAAGCATATGATCAGCATGGGCGCCGCGGTGTTTTTTGAAAACCTGTGCGGCGGTATGGGGACAGCGGCGTTTGTTGCCCTGCTGATGACCCTGTGCAACAAATCGTTTTCCGCGACGCAGTTCGCTCTGCTCTCGGCGCTTTCCGCCGTTGGTCGCGTGTATGTCGGGCCGATTGCCGGCTGGTTTGTTGAAGCCCATGGCTGGCCAACGTTCTACCTCTTCTCCGTGGTAGCGGCAGTGCCTGGGCTCTTATTGTTACTGGTCTGTCGCCAGACGCTGGAATATACCCAGCGAACAGAACACTTTATGCCACGCACGGAATATCATCGCGCTTACCGTTTTGCGTTACGACTGTTAATGGCGGGTTGCTTTGCCCTGGTGCTGTGGCTCGTGGTGCTCATTATTAATGCCACCACCTCTCTGGTACTGCCTCTCGAAGCGCTTCTGCTGGATGCCGGCGCGCTGCTGGCGGTTGCCGGCATCCTGACTGGCGGGCTGCTCGATTTCATGGCGCTGCGTAAAACGCAGTTAACCTGAAGTAAAATCCGAAAGGTTATTTCCCGTTGTAATCACGAACCGAAATTATAACGGTGAAATAGCCGCCAGCCGCTAAAAAAAATATTTGTTGTTTTGTGCGGGATAGGATTCGGAAATTATTGGAGTCAATTGCAGAACGCTATTTTTCATTAAACGATTCAGCATCAGAGAGTTTGATTTTTCGTTTTTTAGTTGTCTTTTTATTGATAATTAATTGTTAATTTTTTGTTTATTTTTCACAATGGTTATACCAATTGCCCCTTTTAGGGTATGCTTGGGGGTCCTTTCGTTATAAAGCCCATGCCATGCGGCTTACGTCTTAAAAAGCGACATAATTTGCAACACTTGTGACATGTGCGGCAGAACCCGGTAACACCTTCCTGACACAGGTCTAATGATGTTTACAGTAATGTAACCTTCCCGTAAAATGCCCCCACACTTTAAACGCCACCAGACTCCCGTGGAATTGAGGTCGTTAAATGAGACTCAGGAAATACAATAAAAGTTTGGGATGGTTGTCATTATTCGCAGGCACTGTATTACTCAGTGGCTGCGATTCTGCACTACTTGACCCCAAAGGACAGATTGGACTGGAACAACGTTCACTGATATTGACGGCTTTTGGCCTGATGTTGATTGTGGTTATTCCAGCCATTTTGATGGCTGTTGGTTTCGCCTGGAAGTATCGTGCGAGCAATAAAGATGCGAAGTATAGCCCTAACTGGTCACACTCCAATAAAGTGGAAGCTGTGGTCTGGACGGTACCTATCCTGATCATCCTGTTCCTTGCCGTACTGACATGGAAAACCACTCACGCACTTGAGCCAAGCAAGCCGCTGGTTCACGATGAAAAACCGATTACCATTGAAGTGGTCTCCATGGACTGGAAATGGTTCTTCATCTATCCGGAACAGGGCATTGCCACCGTGAATGAAATCGCCTTCCCGGCGAACACTCCGGTTCAGTTCAAAGTGACCTCCAACTCCGTAATGAACTCCTTCTTCATCCCACGTCTGGGTAGCCAGATTTACGCGATGGCCGGTATGCAGACTAACCTGCACCTGATCGCGAATGAAGCAGGCACCTACGATGGTATCTCCGCCAGCTATAGCGGCCCGGGCTTCTCAGGTATGAAGTTCAAAGCTATCGCGACGCCAGACCGTGCCGCTTTCGACCAGTGGGTTGAAAAAGCGAAGCAGTCTCCAAACACCATGTCTGACATGGCGGCGTTCGAAAAAGTGGCAGCACCTAGCGAATATAACAAGGTGGAGTACTTCTCTAACGTGAAACCAGATTTGTTCAAAGACGTTATTGGCAAATTTATGGATCACGGCAAGAGCATGGACATGACCCAGCCTGAAGGTGAGCATAGCGCACACGAAGGTATGGAAGGCATGGACATGAGCCACGCGGAAACCGCTCACTAAGGGGCCGAGGAAGAAAATGTTCGGAAAATTGACACTGGATGCAGTGCCCTACCATGAACCCATTATCGTGGTTACGGTTGCTGCAATTATCATCGGTGGCGCAGCCTTACTGGCCTTGATCACTTACTTCGGTAAGTGGAGCTACCTGTGGAACGAGTGGCTGACTTCGGTTGACCACAAAAAACTGGGTATCATGTACTGCATCGTCGGTATCGTCATGTTAATTCGTGGCTTTGCGGATGCGATCATGATGCGTAGCCAGCAGGCACTCGCGTCTGCGGGTGAAGCCGGCTTCCTGCCGCCGCATCACTACGACCAGATCTTTACCGCCCACGGCGTTATCATGATCTTCTTCGTGGCGATGCCGCTGGTTATCGGTCTGATGAACGTTGTCGTTCCGCTGCAAATCGGCGCGCGCGACGTAGCGTTCCCGTTCCTGAACAACCTGAGCTTCTGGTTCACGGTTGTCGGCGTTATCCTGGTTAACCTGTCACTGGGTGTGGGCGAATTTGCTCAGACCGGCTGGCTGGCTTACCCGCCGCTTTCGGGAATTGAGTACAGTCCGGGCGTTGGCGTCGATTACTGGATTTGGGCACTTCAGCTCTCCGGTGTCGGTACAACCCTGACCGGTATCAACTTCTTCGTGACCATTATCAAGATGCGTGCCCCTGGCATGACCATGTTCAAGATGCCGGTATTTACCTGGGCATCTCTGTGCGCCAACATCCTGATTATTGCATCATTCCCAATTCTGACCGTCACCATCGCGCTGCTGACCCTGGACCGCTACCTGGGCACCCATTTCTTTACCAACGATATGGGTGGCAACATGATGATGTACATCAACCTGATTTGGGCCTGGGGTCATCCGGAAGTGTATATCCTGGTTCTGCCGGTCTTCGGTGTGTTCTCCGAAATCGCAGCAACCTTCTCGCGTAAACGTCTGTTTGGTTACACCTCTCTGGTGTGGGCAACCGTGTGTATTACCGTTCTGTCGTTCATCGTTTGGCTGCACCACTTCTTCACCATGGGTGCTGGCGCGAACGTAAACGCCTTCTTCGGTATTACAACCATGATTATCGCAATCCCTACCGGGGTTAAGATCTTCAACTGGCTGTTCACCATGTACCAGGGCCGTATCGTGTTCCACTCAGCAATGCTGTGGACTATCGGCTTCATCGTCACCTTCTCCGTGGGTGGGATGACCGGTGTACTGCTGGCGGTACCGGGTGCTGACTTCGTTCTGCACAACAGTCTGTTCCTGATTGCGCACTTCCATAACGTTATCATCGGTGGTGTGGTCTTCGGCTGCTTCGCTGGCGTAACCTACTGGTGGCCAAAAGCGTTCGGTTTCACCCTGAACGAAAAATGGGGTAAACGCGCATTCTGGTTCTGGATCATCGGCTTCTTCGTTGCATTTATGCCGCTGTACGTGCTGGGCTTCATGGGTATGACCCGTCGTCTGAGCCAGCAGATTGATCCACAGTTCCACCCAATGCTGATGGTTGCAGCGGGCGGTGCCGTGCTGATTGCTTGTGGTATCGCGTCTCAGCTGATTCAGTTCTACGTTTCTATTCGCGACCGCGATCAGAACCGTGACCTGACCGGTGACCCATGGGGTGGCCGTACGCTGGAGTGGGCAACCTCTTCTCCACCACCGTTCTATAACTTCGCCATTGTGCCGCAGGTCCATGAACGCGACGCATTCTGGGAAATGAAAGAAAAAGGTGAAGCGTACAAGCAACCTGCTCATTACGAAGAGATCCACATGCCGAAAAACAGCGGTGCGGGCATTGTTATTGCCGCCTTCGCAACGGTATTTGGCTTCGCAATGATCTGGCACATCTGGTGGATGGCGATTGTTGGCTTCGCCGGCATCGTAATCAGCTGGATTGTGAAGAGCTTTGACGAGGACGTAGACTACTACGTACCAGTCCGTGAAGTCGAAAAACTGGAAAACCAGCATTTCGATGAGATTTCTAAAGCGGGGCTGAAAAATGGCAACTGATACTTTGGCGCACTCTACTGCCCACGCGCATGAACATGCGCACCACGATACAGGACCGACGAAAGTCTTCGGTTTCTGGATCTACCTGATGAGCGACTGCATTCTGTTCTGCTGTCTGTTCGCAACGTATGCCGTTCTGGTGAACGGCACTGCGGGCGGCCCGGCTGGCAAGGACATCTTTGAACTGCCGTTCGTTCTGGTAGAAACTGCGCTGCTGCTGTTCAGCTCCATCACCTACGGCATGGCGGCTATCGCCATGTACAAAAACAACAAGAGCCAGGTTGTCTCCTGGCTGGCGTTGACCTGGCTGTTTGGTGCTGGCTTTATCGGGATGGAAATCTATGAATTCCATCACCTGATTATGGAAGGCTTCGGGCCGGATCGTAGTGGCTTCCTGTCTGCGTTCTTCGCACTGGTCGGGACCCACGGTCTGCACGTAACGTCTGGTCTGATCTGGATGGCAGTACTGATGTTCCAGATCTCCCGTCGTGGCCTGACCAGCACTAACCGCACACGTATCCTGTGCCTGAGCCTGTTCTGGCACTTCCTGGACGTTGTGTGGATCTGTGTGTTCTCTGTTGTATATCTGATGGGGGCGATGTAATGAGTCATTCAAACGATCATGGCGCTTCCCACGGTAGCGTAAAAACCTATATGACAGGTTTCATCCTGTCGATCATTCTGACGGTGATCCCGTTCTGGATGGTGATGAGCGGTTCTGCGTCTAAGCCGGTTATTCTGGGTGCGATCCTGGTAACCGCGGTGATTCAGATTCTGGTGCATCTGGTTTGCTTCCTGCACATGAACACCAAGTCCGATGAAGGCTGGAACATGACGGCTTTCATCTTTACCGTGATTATCATCGCTATCCTGGTAGTCGGTTCCATCTGGATTATGTGGAACCTTAACTACAACATGATGGTTCACTAAGAGCGGCGAGTATGTTTAAGCAATACCTGCAAGTCACGAAACCAGGCATCATCTTTGGCAACCTGATCTCCGTCATTGGGGGGTTCCTGCTGGCCTCTAAAGGCAGCATCGATTACACCCTCTTTATCGCTACGCTGGTCGGTGTGTCGCTGGTTGTTGCATCCGGTTGTGTATTTAACAACTACATCGACATGGATATCGACAAGAAGATGGAAAGGACTAAAAATCGGGTGCTGGTTAAAGGCCTGATCGCCCCTTCCGTCTCGCTGGTGTACGCCACCTTGCTGGGTATTGCTGGCTTTATGCTGCTGTGGTTTGGCGCTAATCCTCTGGCTTGTTGGCTGGGGGTGATGGGGTTCGTTGTCTATGTGGGCGTTTACAGCCTGTATATGAAACGCCACTCCGTCTACGGAACGCTGATTGGTTCTCTCTCCGGCGCTGCGCCGCCGGTGATTGGCTACTGCGCCGTCACGAACGAGTTCGACAGCGGTGCGCTGATCCTGCTGGCTATCTTTAGCCTGTGGCAGATGCCGCACTCCTATGCCATCGCGATTTTCCGCTTTAAGGATTATCAGGCAGCGAACATCCCGGTTCTGCCGGTCGTGAAGGGCATTTCCGTGGCTAAAAACCACATCACGCTGTACATCATCGCCTTTGCCGTGGCAACGCTGATGCTCTCTCTGGGCGGTTACGCCGGGTACAAATACCTGGCGGTAGCGGCTGCGGTGAGCGTCTGGTGGCTCGGCATGGCCCTGCGCGGCTACAAAGTGGAAGATGACAAGGTCTGGGCACGTAAGCTGTTCGTGTTCTCCATTGTCGCTATCACTTCGCTGTCGGTGATGATGTCCGTGGATTTCATGGTGCCTGATTCACACAACCTGCTGACTTACGTCTGGTAAGTCACACCAGGTGAATAAAAGGGTGCTTCGGCACCCTTTTTTATTCATCGAATCCATTAATAACGCATGTAATATTTGTTAAATAACCCTTTATTTACCCCGCCCCTTCCCCGCACTACACTATGGCCTGCTTTTGAATTGAGGTGGTAATGAACGATTATAAAATGACACCAGGCGAATTGCGCGCGACCTGGGGTTTAGGGACTGTTTTCTCGCTACGGATGCTTGGCATGTTTATGGTCCTGCCTGTTCTGACCACGTACGGCATGGCGCTACAGGGTGCCAGCGAAGCGCTGATTGGCCTGGCGATTGGCATCTACGGTCTGGCTCAGGCGGTATTTCAGATCCCGTTTGGCCTGCTCTCGGATCGGGTTGGCCGCAAACCGCTGATTGTCGGCGGCCTGCTTATTTTTGTGCTCGGCAGCGTGATAGCCGCCCTCTCCCACTCCATCTGGGGAATTATTCTTGGTCGCGCCCTGCAGGGCTCTGGTGCGATTGCCGCCGCCGTGATGGCGCTGCTGTCAGACTTAACCCGTGAGCAGAATCGCACCAAAGCGATGGCGTTTATCGGCGTGAGCTTTGGCGTCACTTTCGCGATTGCGATGGTGCTCGGGCCTATCATCACCCATAAACTCGGCCTGCATGCCCTGTTCTGGATGATTGCCGTGCTGGCGACCGTCGGTATTGCGCTGACCCTTTGGGTGGTGCCGGACAGCAAAAACCACGTCCTTAACCGTGAATCCGGGATGGTGAAAGGCTGCTTCAGCAAAGTGCTGATGGAACCGCGCCTGCTTAAACTTAACTTCGGCATCATGTGTCTGCACATCCTGCTGATGTCGACCTTTGTCGCCCTTCCCGGTCAGCTTGCCGCCGCGGGCTTCCCTGCCGCGGAGCACTGGAAAATCTATCTGGTGACCATGCTGATTTCGTTCGTTTCGGTCGTGCCGTTCATCATCTACGCCGAAGTGAAACGCAAGATGAAGCGCGTCTTCATTGGCTGCGTGGCGGTGCTGCTGATTGCCGAGATTGTGCTCTGGGGATCCGGCCCGCACTTCTGGGAACTGGTGGCCGGCGTGCAGCTCTTCTTCCTGGCCTTTAACCTGATGGAAGCCCTGCTGCCATCGCTGATTAGCAAGGAGTCCCCGGCCGGCTATAAAGGCACAGCAATGGGGATCTACTCCACCAGCCAGTTTATCGGCGTGGCTATCGGGGGCTCGCTCGGCGGCTGGGTGGACGGCCTGTTTGATTCGCAAACCGTGTTCCTCGCGGGCGCACTTCTGGCGATGGTCTGGCTGCTGGTCGCCAGCAGCATGAAAGAGCCGCGCTACGTCAGCAGTCTGCGGGTCGAAATTCCTGAGGATGTTGAGATTACCGACGCGCTAAAACAGCGTCTTGAAGCAACAGAGGGGGTAAGTGAAGTGCTTATTGCCCCACAAGAGCGCAGCGCTTACGTCAAAATAGACAGTAAAGTGACTAACCGCTTCGAAATCGAGCAGGCTCTCAAAGCCTGAAAAAATGCCCGGTAAAGCCGGGCATTTTTGTCTTAATCGCGGAAGTTCTTGAACTGGAACGGCTGCCCCAGATCGCCGCCACGTACCAGCGCCATAACGGCCTGCAGGTCATCGCGGGATTTACCGGTCACACGAATTTCTTCACCCTGGATTTGCGCCTGAACCTTCAGCTTGCTGTCCTTGATGAGCTTAACGATCTTCTTCTGAACCGCGCTCTCAATACCCTGCTTCAGTTTGGCTTCGACAAACCAGTTTTTACCGCTATGCACAAACTCGTCTGGTACATCCAGTGAGGTGCCTTCAATGCCGCGTTTAAGCAGCTTGGCGCGCAGAATATCCAGCAGCTGGTTAACCTGGAAATCAGATTCGCTCAGGACCTTAATGGTCTTATTCGCATCGTTCAGCTCGAAAGTTGCCTCAACGCCACGAAAGTCGAAACGTGACTCAACTTCACGGCTTGCGTTTTCAACGCCGTTGCGGACTTCCTGGATATCAACTTCGGAAACAATATCGAAAGATGGCATCTTTTCTTCTCCCTTCATTTTTGTTGCGTTGCATAATACCCGCTACAAGGCAGATACCCCAAATAATTCGAGTTGCAGCTATCCCTGGCCGCTCACGTGAGGAAACACCGCACAGATGTCACAGGGTTTACTCAACAGAAGCTTAGCTGACGGCGCTATACTTAGGCCGTAACACCTGGCGCAGTTGCAGGTGAGGAGGAACAATGAAAATTACAGTGCTCGGATGCGGAGCCCTTGGACAGCTATGGCTGACCGCGCTTTGCAAGCACGGACATGAGGTACAGGGCTGGCTGCGCGTGCCCCAGCCCTATTGCAGTGTGAACCTGATTGACGAAGACGGAAGTATATTCAACGAATCACTCACCGCGAACGATCCGGATTTTCTGGCGCAAAGCGATCTGCTGCTGGTCACGCTCAAAGCATGGCAGGTATCAGATGCGGTAAAGACGCTGGCCGCGCAACTTCCCCCAGACTCCCCCATCCTGCTGCTGCATAACGGCATGGGAACCATTGATGAGCTGAAAAGCATCCCGCATCCCTTGTTGATGGCGACCACCACGCACGCTGCACGCCGCGATGGCAACATTATCGTGCATGTCGCCAGCGGCGTAACGCACATGGGCCCCGCCCGTACGCAGGATGGCGACTACAGCTATCTGGCGGATGTTCTGCAGAAGGTCCTGCCGGACGTGGCCTGGCATGACACTATCCGCCCGCAGCTGTGGCGCAAGCTGGCGGTTAACTGCGTGATCAATCCGCTGACGGCGCTGTGGAACTGCCCGAACGGGGAACTGAAAAATCATCCGCAGGAAATTGCCACCCTGTGCGCGGAGGTCGCCTCGGTTATCGAACGTGAAGGCCTGCATACCTCGGCGGAGGATTTACGCTATTATGTTGAGCAGGTAATTGAAAGTACTGCAGAAAACATCTCCTCGATGTTGCAGGACATTCGGGCATTACGCCACACAGAGATTGATTACATCACGGGCTATTTGCTTAAACGCGCCCGCGCCCACGGCATTGCCGTGCCGGAAAATGCCCGTCTGTATGACCTGGTTAAACGTAAGGAGAGTGAATATGAGCGCGTCAGCACTGATCTGCCTCGCCCCTGGTAGCGAAGAGACAGAAGCCGTCACCACCATTGATTTGATGGTGCGCGGCGGCATTAACGTGACCACCGCCAGCGTCGCCAGCGACGGTAATCTGACCATCACCTGTTCACGCGGCGTAAAAATCCTCGCCGATGCACCGCTTGTGCAGGTGGCCGACGGGGATTACGACATCATCGTACTGCCGGGCGGCCTGAAGGGCGCGGAGTATTTTCGCGACAGCCCGCTCCTGGTCGAAACCGTCAGGCAATTCCATCTGTCGGGGCGCATCGTTGCGGCAATTTGTGCCGCAGCCGGCACGGTTCTGGTGCCGCATAACATTTTCCCGATCGGGAATATGACCGGTTTCCCGGGACTGAAAGAGACCATTCCTGAAGAGCAATGGGTGGATAAACGTGTGGTCTGGGATCCGCGCGTCAATCTGCTCACCAGCCAGGGGCCGGGTACCGCGATCGATTTTGGACTGAAGATTATCGACCTGCTGGTCGGGCGCGAGAAAGCCTACGAGGTGGCGTCGTCGTTAGTGATGGCGGCGGGGATTTATAATTTTTACGAAGCGTAGCGTGTAAAGAAAGCCGGGTAAGCGAAGCCGCCACCCGGCAAACGGTTAAGGACGATAGACCTTCACATTCGCAAAGCCCTGCTCGCGCAGATACAGTGCCTGCAGACGGCTCATCACCCCGCGCTCGCACCACAGCAGATACGTTTTGCTCTGGTCGAGATCGCCGAATTTGGTGCTCAGCTTGTAGAACGGCAGGGAAACCACGTCCACGCCTTCAACCTGCAGCGGTTTGTCATCCTGTTCATCAATGGAACGGATATCCAGAATCGCGTCGTTGGCACCGAAACCGCTGACGGTTTCAACTTCAACCACTTCCTGCTCGGTCTGCTGGGCGATCTCGCGGATATCGATGTTGGTCGCTTCCGCCACCACCTTCTCCAGAATGCCGAAATCGAAGTTCTCTTCTTCGGCTTCGATTTTCGCCTTCACCGCTTTGACGGTCGGGCTTTTTGAGATCACACCGCAGTATTCCGGCATGGTGCGGGCAAAATCTTCGGTACCGATTTTGCGCGCCAGATCGATGATGTGCTCTTTATCGTAGGAGATCAGCGGACGCAGGATCAGGGTATCCGATACGTTGTCGATAAGACGCAGGTTGGTCAGGGTCTGGCTGGAGACCTGGCCCAGCGCTTCACCGGTGACCAGCGCCTGCACGCCGTAGCGCTCTGCCACTTTGGACGCTGCACGCACCATCATGCGTTTCAGCACCACGCCCATCTGACCGTCGTCCACTTTTTCAAGAATTTCGCCGACCACTGGCTCAAAGTTGATCGCCACAAAACGCACGCGGTGGGAGCTGCCGAAGCGGTTCCACAGATAATGCGCGACCTGACGCACGCCGATTTCATGCGCCGCACCGCCCAGGTTAAAGAAGCAGTAGTGTACGCGACAGCCGCGGCGCATCAGCATATAGCTGGAAACACCGGAGTCGAAACCGCCGGAGATCAGCGACAGGACATCTTCCTGCGTGCCGATTGGGAAACCGCCGATACCTTCATAACGGCCTTTCACCAGCAGCAGGCGATCGTTTTCGATCTCCAGGTTTACGGTCACATCCGGGTTAGTCAGGCGCACGCGGGCGCTCTCAACGTGCTGATTGAGGCCGCCACCCACATAGCGCTCCACTTCAATGGAGCTAAACTCATGCTTACCACGACGCTTCACGCGCACGCAGAAGGTTTTGCCTTCAATCTGATCGCGGTACTGCACCAGCGCTTTTTCAAAAATGTCATGCAGGGAGGTGTAAGGAACGTCTTCCACTTCCAGAATATGGTGAATGCCCGGAATACGGGTCAGCGCGTCGCGAATATCCTGACGTTTGTTTTCATCTTTCGCGCGAACCTCAACGTGGTCCCAGTGACGCACCACGGCGAGCGTTTCGTCGTAGTGTTTTAATACGTTACGAATGTTCCCGGTGAGAATTTTAATAAAGCGCAAACGCACAGATTGGCTTTTGATGGTGATTTCAGGGAACAATTTAATGATAAACTTCATGGCGGCAATGTTTCTTAGGCAAGCTTAAGGCTTGTAATGGAAAATGAAATATACACAAAATCATTCAGGTGGCATCAACGCGGCGAGTCACAGCCCCCCGCAAGCTTACGCGAGTAAGTAACGGAAAGGCGCAAACGTAGCCCAAACAGAGACAACCTGAAGGATGACGTGTATAGCAGCCCACACCCGTGGCTGCATCCAGGCGCGCAAGTATATCATCTTCACGCCGCTCCTGTGCACATTGCGCGTTATTTGATAATTGCCCCGAGTCCGTTACCATGTCGGGGCTGAGAATATAAGAGTCAATTCACTATGCCGAAGAAGAACGACGCACCGGCCAGTTTTGAAACTGCGCTGAGTGAGCTGGAGCAGATTGTCACCCGCCTTGAGAGCGGCGATTTATCCCTGGAAGAGGCGCTCAATGAATTCGAGCGCGGCGTGCAGCTGGCGCGCCAGGGGCAGGTCAAACTGCAGCAGGCCGAGCAGCGCGTGCAGATCCTGCTGTCCGACAGCGAAGACGCTAAAACTACGCCATTCACACCGGACGCCGAGTAAATGGATTTCGCCAACGAGCTTCAGGCATGCGTCGCGCGTGCCAACGATGCGCTGCGCCGTTTTATTGAGCCACAGCCTTTTCAGAACACTCCACTGGTTGAAGCCATGCACTATGGCGCACTCTTGGGTGGAAAGCGCCTGCGTCCGTTTCTGGTCTACGCCACGGGCAATATGTTTGGTATCAGCGCTACCACGCTGGATGCCCCGGCAGCCGCCGTTGAGTGCATCCATGCCTACTCGCTGATCCATGATGATTTGCCAGCCATGGACGACGACGATCTGCGTCGTGGCCAGCCTACCTGCCACATCAAGTTTGGCGAAGCGAATGCCATTCTGGCGGGGGATGCCCTGCAAACCCTGGCGTTCTCGATTCTGAGCGATGCGCCGATGGCCGAAGTGGCCGACCGTGACCGTCTGTCGATGATCTCTGAACTGGCAATGGCCAGCGGCGTCGCCGGTATGTGTGGCGGTCAGGCACTGGATCTGGAAGCGGAAGGACGTCAGGTTAATCTGGAACAGCTGGAGCGTATTCATCGCCATAAAACGGGCGCATTGATTCGTGCAGCCGTTCGTCTGGGCGCCCTGAGCGCGGGTGAACAGGGGCGCAAAGCCCTGCCGATACTGGACAGATACGCAGAAAGTATCGGTCTGGCATTCCAGGTTCAGGATGACATTCTGGATGTGGTGGGCGATACTGCAACATTGGGTAAACGTCAGGGTGCGGATCAGCAGCTTGGCAAAAGTACCTACCCCGCCCTGCTGGGTCTTGAGCAAGCCCAACGTAAAGCCCGGGATCTGATAGAGGATGCCCGCCAGTCGCTGAATCAACTGGCCGCGCAATCACTGGATACTTCGGCACTGGAAGCGCTAGCGGACTATATAATCCAGCGTGATAAATAAACACACTATCTCGATGAGCCTTTGATGAGTTTTGATATTGCCAAATACCCGACACTGGCGTTAGTTGACTCCACCCAGGAGTTACGCCTGTTGCCGAAAGAGAGCCTGCCGAAGCTGTGCGATGAGCTGCGTCGCTACCTGCTCGACAGCGTAAGCCGCTCCAGCGGCCATTTCGCCTCCGGGCTTGGCACGGTAGAGCTGACCGTGGCGCTACACTATGTCTATAACACGCCGTTCGATCAGCTCATCTGGGATGTCGGCCACCAGGCCTATCCGCATAAAATTCTGACCGGACGTCGCGATAAAATTGGCACCATTCGTCAGAAAGGCGGCCTGCATCCGTTCCCATGGCGTGGCGAGAGCGAGTACGACGTATTAAGCGTTGGGCACTCCTCCACCTCAATCTCTGCGGGTATCGGTATTGCGGTGGCAGCCGAAAAAGAGAATAAACAGCGTCGTACCGTCTGCGTCATTGGCGACGGGGCGATCACTGCCGGAATGGCCTTTGAGGCCATGAACCACGCGGGCGATATCAAGCCAGACATGCTGGTTATCCTTAATGATAACGAAATGTCGATTTCCGAAAACGTGGGCGCGCTGAACAACCATCTGGCGCAGTTGCTCTCCGGCAAGCTTTACTCCTCGCTGCGCGAAGGCGGCAAAAAAGTCTTCTCCGGCGTACCGCCAATCAAAGAACTGCTTAAACGCACCGAAGAACACATCAAAGGCATGGTCGTGCCGGGTACGCTGTTTGAAGAGCTGGGCTTTAACTATATTGGTCCGGTGGACGGGCATGACGTTCTGGGGCTTGTCACCACGCTGAAAAACATGCGTGACCTGAAAGGCCCGCAGTTCCTGCATATCATGACCAAAAAAGGCCGTGGATACGAACCGGCGGAAAAAGATCCCATCACCTTCCACGCGGTACCGAAATTCGACCCGAGCAGCGGTTGCCTGCCCAAAAGCAGCGGCGGCATGCCGAGCTATTCAAAAATCTTTGGCGACTGGCTGTGTGAAACCGCCGCTAAAGACAATAAGCTCATGGCGATCACCCCGGCCATGCGTGAAGGTTCTGGCATGGTGGAGTTCTCCAAAAAATACCCGGACCAGTATTTTGACGTTGCCATTGCCGAGCAGCATGCGGTGACCTTCGCGGCAGGCCTGGCGATTGGCGGTTATAACCCGGTTGTCGCCATTTATTCCACCTTCCTGCAACGCGCCTACGACCAGGTGATCCATGACGTTGCCATCCAGAAGCTGCCGGTCCTGTTTGCTATCGACCGCGCAGGCATTGTGGGTGCTGACGGCCAGACGCACCAGGGGGCATTTGATCTGTCGTTCCTGCGCTGCGTCCCGGATATGGTCATCATGACGCCAAGCGATGAGAACGAATGTCGTCAGATGCTGTTTACCGGCTACCACTATCAGGATGGCCCTAGTGCGGTGCGCTACCCGCGCGGCAATGCCGTCGGCGTTGAACTGCAGCCGCTGGAAAAACTGCCGATAGGTAAAGGTCTGGTGAAGCGTCGCGGTGAGAAAGTGGCGATCCTGAACTTTGGTACGCTGATGCCGGAGGCCGCGAAAGTGGCTGAAACGCTGAATGCGACCCTCGTGGATATGCGCTTTGTGAAGCCGCTCGACGAGGCCCTGATCCTGAGCATGGCGGAATCTCATGACGTGCTGGTCACACTGGAAGAAAACGCCATCATGGGCGGTGCGGGCAGCGGCGTAAACGAAGTGCTGATGGCTAACCGTAAAGCCGTGCCGGTACTGAACCTTGGTCTGCCGGATCATTTCATTCCACAAGGCACCCAGGACGAAGCCCGTGCGGCGATTGGCCTGGATGCGGCCGGCATTGAGTCGAAAATCCGTTCCTGGCTTGCCTGATCCCTCCCCTTTTCCGCTCCTGCTATGCTTAAACGTATTGTTTAAAAAAGCAGGAGCGGAACCATGCAATACACGACATTAGGAAAAACAGACCTTCAGGTTTCCCGACTTTGCCTGGGATGCATGACCTTTGGCGAGCCAGACCGGGGAAATCACGCCTGGACGCTGCCGGAAGAGAGCAGCCGCCTTATCATCAAACGCGCACTCGACGGCGGGATTAACTTTTTTGATACTGCCAACAGTTACTCCGACGGCAGCAGCGAAGAGATTGTCGGCCGTGCCTTGCGCGATTTTGCCCGCCGTGACGATGTGGTCGTCGCCACTAAGGTATATCACCAGGTGGGTGATTTGCCTGAAGGCCTTTCCCGTGCGCAAATCCTGCGATCCATTGATGACAGCCTCCGGCGTCTGAATATGGATTATGTCGACCTGCTGCAGATCCACCGCTGGGATTACAACACGCCGATTGAAGAGACGCTGGAAGCCCTTAACGATGTGGTTAAGGCCGGGAAGGCGCGTTACATAGGCGCATCGTCTATGCACGCTTCGCAGTTTGCCTCAGCGCTTGATCTTCAGGCGCAGCACGGCTGGGCACGGTTTGTCACCATGCAGGATCACTACAACCTTATCTATCGCGAAGAAGAGCGCGAGATGCTGCCGCTCTGCTATCAGGAAGGCGTAGCGGTGATCCCATGGAGCCCTCTGGCGCGCGGACGCCTCACCCGACCTTGGGGAGAGACCACTGCCCGCTCGGTGTCGGATGCATTCGGTAAAACCTTGTACGAAGGTACGGAAGCCAGCGATGCGTTGATCGCCGAACGTTTAGCGGGGATTGCCGATGATACCGGTGCCACGCGTGCGCAGGTAGCGCTGGCATGGTTGCTGAGCAAACGCGGAGTCGCGGCACCGATTATCGGTACATCGCGGGAAGAACAGCTGGATGAGTTGTTGAGTGCCGTTGATTTAACGCTGACGCCTGAGCAAGTCGCCGAGCTGGAAACGCCGTACCAGCAGCATCCGGTGGTAGGGTTTAAGTAAGCCCACGCCCTGCCCCTCTCCCAAAAGGAGAGGGAACAAAATCCCTCGGCCGGGTAAGCGCAGCGCTACCCGGCCGACGAATCACGCAAAGTGGTCGTAACCCTTCCAGTCAAGCGTAACCGGCGCGCCATCACGCACAAATTTCAGCCCTTCGCTTTCCGGCATAATCTGCCCGATACAGGTAAACTTCGCCCCAAGGTGAGCTAGCGCCACGTCCAGCGTTCCCCGGTTCAGCTCCGGTACGGTAAAGCACAGCTCATAATCTTCGCCGCCGGAGAGCGCCCAGCGCAGAGCCTGCTCGGGTTCCACATGGCGAAGCAATGGCTCTGACAGCGGGAACAGATCCAGATCTACGCGCGCGCCCACACCGCTGGCCTTCAGAATATGGCCGAGATCGGAGATAAGCCCGTCAGAGAGATCGATAGCCGAGCTTGCCCGCTCGCGCAGCGCCTGGCCGTGCAAAATACGCGGCGTTGGGCGCAGATGGCGTTTCACCAGATATGCCGCATCGTCGGCATCCTTGACGCGTAAGCGGTCCTGGAGGATTGCCAGCCCTGCGGCGCTGTCGCCCGGCGTGCCGGTCACGTAGATCCAGTCACCCGGCTTTGCGCCCGAGCGTTTCAGCGCCCGGCCCAGCGGGACATAGCCGTGGATCGCAAGCGTCATCGACAGCGGCCCGGCAGTGGTGTCACCGCCAATCAGCTGCATATCGTAGTAGTTGAGCTGATCAAACAGCGCATCGCTAAAGGCTTCAAGCCAGTCTTCGTCCACCTCGGGCAGCGTCAACGCCAGCGTCAGCCACGCGGGATCGGCGCCCATGGCCGCTAAATCGCTTACGTTGACCGCCAGCGCTTTATACGCCAAATCGGCGGGATCGATATCAGGTAAAAAATGACGTCCGCACACTAAGGTGTCGGTGCTGATTGCCAGCGTCTGTTTTTCGGGAATATTGAGAAGTGCGCAGTCATCGCCAATGCCGGTTTCAACATCAAGACGAGAGGTTCTGACACGGTCGAAATAACGGGCAATCAGGGAGAATTCGCCGCATGCCATACGTTATGCCTCAGCAAATTAAATAAAAAAACCGGAGCCGCACTGCCCGGCAGGCAATGCAAAACTCCGGTTTGCGGATCACTTTTTGTGGGGACGGATCGCAGGTGCGGCTTTATCCAGCACGCCGTTTACAAATTTATGGCTGTCTTCAGCACCGAAGGTTTTCGCCAGTTCGATCGCTTCGTTGATGGCCACTTTGTACGGCACATCATCACGTTTAGACAACTCAAACAGCGCGATACGCAACACTGCTTTCTCAACCTGACCCAGCTCTTCGAGCAGACGGGACAGGTATGGCTTCATCAGACCATCGAGATACGCGCTATTAGTCGCCACTCCCGACAGCAGTTCACGGAAGTACAGAACGTCAACGTCTTTCACGTCCTGTTCTGACAGGAACTGGTATTCAACATCAGCGATGTCGTTCTGGGACAACTGCCAGGAGTAAAGTGCCTGGACGGCACATTCACGGGCGCGGCGACGAGCAGCAGGTTTCACGGAATTCCCCTTACAAAAAAATCAGGCCTTAATGGCTTTCAACACATTGATCATTTCAAGCGCGGTCAGTGCAGCTTCTGCACCTTTGTTACCGGCTTTGGTACCAGCGCGCTCAATGGCTTGTTCAATACTTTCGGTAGTCAGCACGCCAAACGCGACAGGAATTTCTGCATCCTGCGCAACGTGTGCCAGACCATTGCTTGCACCGCCTGCAACGTATTCGAAGTGTGCAGTGCCGCCACGAATAACGGTACCCAGCGCAATCACCGCGTCGTATTTACCGGTTTTCGCCAGCGCGCCCGCTGCCAGTGGCAGTTCATAAGCACCTGGAACCCAAACAACGGTAATGTTGTCATCTTTAACCTGGCCGATACGTTTCAGGGCGTCAATGGCACCTTCCAGCAGGCTGTCGTTGATGAAGTTGTTGAAACGCGCAATGGTGATGGCGACGCGAGCGTCCGGGGTAGCTACAGCAGCTTCAATAATGTTCATACTCTTCCTTTACGGGTTCATTTGGCCCCGCAGGGGGGCGGATTTTATCATAATACTTTGCGCACTGCTTCCCTATTTCAGGAGCAATTACGCTGGCGTTAAATGGAGGCAGACATCCGGGCCCACCGGACGAATCTCGCTAAATTTGAGTTGTGGTGCATCGCCAAGTTTTTCAAGACCCGGCAGCACAAACAGACCACGCGCATCGTTACCCAACAGTTTAGGTGCTACGTAGACAATCAGCTCATCCACCAGCCCGGCCTGCAGCAGCGCGCCGGCCAGCGTCGGCCCCGCTTCTACCCAGATACTGTTCACCTGTTGCTTACCAAGCAGCATCATCAGCACCACTAAGTCGAGGTGCCCGTTATGCTCTGGCACCATGATGCTGCGTACGCCTTGCGGCCATTCACGCGCATCGTCCTGCGTGCGTGCAATCCAGGTTTCGCCCGGCTGTTGCACGATGCGGTGCGCAGGCGTGATGCGATTCTGGCTATCGATGACAATACGCAGCGGCTGACGCAGGTTTTCCTGCGGGTAGCACGCCTGGGTATCGGCATTCAGTTCATCCCAGCGCACGGTCATGGCAGGATTATCAGCCAGAACCGTTTCACTGCTGGTGAGGATAGCATGGCTTTGCGCGCGGAGACGTTGCACATCGCGCCTTGCCTGCGCAGAGGTGATCCACTGGCTCTCGCCGTTCGCCATCGCCGTACGACCATCCAGTGAGGCCCCAAGCTTAAGCTGAATGTACGGGAACCCGGTGCGCATGCGCTTCAGGAAGCCTTTGTTGATCGCTTCTGCATCCTGCATCATCAGACCGTGACTGACATCAACTCCTTCCTGCTGCAGTCGATACAGGCCACGTCCGGCAACCTGCGGATTGGGATCCTGCATCGCCGCGACAACGCGCGCGACACCCGCCGCAATCAGTGCTTCGCAGCACGGCGGGGTACGGCCGTGGTGGCTGCAGGGTTCCAGCGTCACGTAGGCCGTTGCACCGCGCGCCTTTTCGCCGGCCATGCGCAGGGCATGAACTTCGGCATGGGGCTCACCGGCACGGTAGTGAAACCCTTCGCCCACGATCTCGCCATCGTTGACAATGACGCACCCGACGTTAGGGTTGGGATGGGTGGTAAAACGACCGCGCTGCGCCAGCTTCATGGCTCGCGCCATGTAAATCTCATCCTGCATGAGCTTAATCCTGTAAGCGGGCGATCTCTTCGCCAAACTCTTTGATATCTTCGAAACTGCGGTACACAGAGGCGAAGCGGATATAGGCGACCTTATCGAGCTTTTTCAGTTGCTCCATCACCAGGTTGCCAATCATCTTGCTTGGCACCTCGCGCTCACCCAAACCACGAAGGTAAGATTTTATGTGGTTTAACGCCATTTCGACGTCATCTGCACTGACAGGCCGTTTTTCCAGCGCCTTGAGCATCCCGCTGCGCAGTTTCTCTTCGTTAAACGGCTCACGCACGTCGTTACTTTTTACCACGCGCGGCATTACCAGCTCTGCAACCTCAAAGGTCGTGAAACGCTCGTTGCACACCAGACATTGCCGGCGGCGGCGTACGGAAGACCCTTCGCCCACAAGGCGAGAGTCGATAACTTTGGTATCCACAGCGGAGCAGAATGGGCAATGCATACGGTATCCCTGTTATGTGGTTAACTGATTTTCATTTTACCCTGATCTGGCCTGACAACAAAGGAAGAGCTTTTTGAGACAAAGGATCTATGCCTGTTGATGCGATGCTGGCTACCATTACGGAGATCCGTTATTTCAAGGAAATAAACGCAATGACAAGACGTTACCTGAAAATATTGCTGGTGGGGAGTCTGTTTACCCTTAGCGCCTGTGCACAGCAAACCGAAGTCCGTCAAATGAAACAAAGCGTGAATACGCTCAATACCGCGATGGACAAACTGAACAAAGAAACCGTGAAGATCACCCAGCAAAACGCGCTGAATGCCAAATCCAGCAGCGGGGTTTATCTGCTGCCCGGGTCTAACACCCCGGCGCGCCTTAACAGCCAGATTGGCACGCTGAAAATGTCGCTGGTTAACGTGGCGGCCAATGCGGATGGTACTCGCGCAACATTACGCATTCAGGGGGAATCCAACGATCCTCTGCCAGCCTTTAGCGGCACCGTCGAGTGGGGGCAGATCCAGGGCACCACCGAGAACTATCAGGAAGTGAACGTGAAGAGCCAGCTGTTCACCGCACCCGCCAGCGTGCTGGCCCCGAGCGATGTTGACATTCCGATCCAGCTGAACGGACTTACGCCGGATCAGTTAGGTTTCATCCGCATTCACGATATCCAGCCCGCCGCGCAGTAATCCCCTTTCAGCGGAGTGCAATGTCACTCCGCTAACATTTACAATCCGCAAAGATTGGCAACAGAAATCATTGCCGCTACAATCCCCGCCGTTTAAAGTACGCAAACGTGAACGCAATCGATTACGCGTGTGAGAGATATGTGAAACAACACATATTTTTGTGAGCAAGGATTCCTATAATAGGCTCCGCAGAAACACGAAATATTTAGAAACGCAATTCGCGCATTTTTCACTCCCGGAAGGGAATTTCAATCAGTGGCATGATTATGAAAAAAACATTACTCGCGGCTGGCGCCGTGCTGGCACTCTCCTCCACTTTCACTGTTAACGCAGCGGAAAACGATAAACCACAATACCTCTCCGACTGGTGGCACCAGAGCGTTAACGTGGTCGGCAGCTATCACACCCGTTTCGGACCACAGATCCGCAACGATACCTACCTGGAGTACGAAGCCTTCGCCAAGAAAGACTGGTTCGATTTCTACGGCTATATGGATGCACCGGTCTTCTTCGGCGGTAACACCGATGCGAAAGGTATCTGGAACCACGGTTCACCCCTGTTCATGGAGATCGAACCCCGCTTCTCCATTGATAAGCTGACGGGCACCAGCCTGGCGTTTGGTCCATTCAAAGAGTGGTACTTCGCGAACAACTACATCTACGACATGGGCCGTAACGCGTCCGGTCGTCAGAGCACCTGGTATATGGGTCTGGGTACCGACATCGATACCGGTCTGCCAATGAGCCTGTCCCTGAACGTCTATGCGAAATACCAGTGGCAGAACTACGGTGCCGCGAACGAAAACGAGTGGGATGGCTACCGTTTCAAAGTGAAATACTTTGTGCCAATTACCCAGCTGTGGGGCGGTAACCTGAGCTATATCGGTTTCACCAACTTTGACTGGGGTTCAGACCTGGGCGACAACGACTTCCGTGATCTGAACGGTAAGAAAGCGCGTACCAACGACTCCATCGCCTCCAGCCACATCCTGGCGCTGAACTACGATCACTGGCATTACTCCGTTGTTGCGCGTTACTGGCACAACGGCGGTCAGTGGAACGATGACGCAAGCCTGAACTTCGGCAATGGCGACTTCAGCGTACGTTCTACCGGTTGGGGTGGTTACCTGGTTGTCGGTTACAACTTCTGATGTGAAAGAAGGCAAAAACGGACAAAGCCAGCTGATATGCTGGCTTTTTTATTGCTTCACCTTACGCAGAAAATCCGCCAGCGATCGCTCCGCGCTTTCGCTAAAACGCCTCTGTGTGAGCGTAATATTCAGACACCTGTCGAGCCGGAAGCAACGGTAGTCATCACGCCGTTCACACCACGCGGCCAGCAGCCAGTGTTCTCCCCAGAAGAACAGCCCCAGCGGCTGAATGTCGCGCCATGTCAGATGCCCGGCTTCATCACGATAATGCAGCGCCAGTACGCACTGGGCAGAAATAGCCTGATGAATAACATCAAAGTCGCTGCGCGAATGCGGCTGAAGCGCAATATCCGGCGCATATATTCGCGTCTGCTCCGCCTTACGTCGGCTCTCCTCGGGCAGGATCGCCAGTACCTTCTCTTGCGCCGACTCAAGCTCACGCGAGAGCGAGTCGCCCCCCCAGGTTTTCAGAAGACGGATGGCGACCATCAGCGCTTCAGATTCTTTGTTCGTCAGCATCAGCGGAGGTAAGTCAAAACCGGACATCAGCCGATAGCCGCTTCCCGCCTCCCCTTCCACCGGCACGCCGGAAAGCGACAGGTCACGGATATCACGGTATACGGTCCGTTCCGATACGCTCAACCTGTCCGCCAGATGCGCTGCCGTTGTCAGACGCCTGCCTCTCAGGATCTGCACAATCTGAAACAAACGGTCAGCGCGTCGGGTCATATCGTATTCAGCTCTCAGGCAGGTTGATGGAGGCCGACGCGATTACCTTCGCTGTCGGTAAACAAGGCTATGGTGCCAATGCCACGCGGCAATTCCAGCGGGCCAAACACGCACTCGCCACCCGCAGACGCGATGCGATCGAGCGTTGCCGCCAGGTTGTCAGTATGCAGGTAAATAATAGCGCCCTGTACGGACGGTGTAATGCCTTCAAATTTTGCCAGCGCGCCGCCGGTGGCCGGATCGTCATGCGGGAAAACGGCTAACTCAGCCACATCCATTTTCTCTCGTCTCAGCTGTACCTGCATCACGGGCTCATAAAATTTGATAGCGCGATCCATATCAGCGACCGGAATTTCAAACCAGTTAATCACACTTTTCATACATCCTCCTGCCTGTTGTTTGGGTTCGAAAAGAGTCTACGACAGGGCTCCTGACAGCATACTGTCAGGAGTGTTTGGCAGGAGCAGATAAAAAAAATCCCGGTCAACAGACCGGGATTTCGGGAACGAACGACACGTCGTCTTACGGCAGAATAGACGGCTGATCCGCCCCTTCTTTCTCGACTTTCTGCTGGAGCAGGTGCTCGCGCTTCATGCCAAGTTTCAGTGCCAGTGCGGAGGCGACGTAGATAGACGAAGCCGTACCGATAGAGACACCGATCAGCATGGTCAGCGAGAAGCCTTCCAGTACCGGGCCACCGAAGAGGAACAGCATCAGGATCACCATCAAGGTGGTTCCGGATGTGATCAACGTACGGTGCAGCGTCTGGGTCAACGACACGTTAAAGATTTCGTACGGCGTACCGCGACGGATCTTACGGAAGTTTTCACGAATACGGTCAGATACCACGATACTGTCGTTCAGTGAGTAACCGATAACGGACATCAGGGATGCCACGATTGTCAGGTCAATCTCAATGTGGAACAGAGACAGTATGCCCATGGTGATCACCACGTCGTGCGCCAGGGCGATAACCACACCCGCCGCCAGTCGCCACTCAAAGCGGAAACCGACGTACACCAGAATGGAGATCAGAGCCACCAGCAGCGCCATCGCACCGGTTTGCGCCAGGTCAGCACCTACGCTTGGCCCGACGAACTCGATACGCTTAACCGTCGCATGCTGGTTGGTTGTTTCGTTAACCACGTTAACAACCTTGCTGCCCAGCTCCTGGCTGCCGTTCGCATCGTGCACCGGCGGCATACGCACCATGATGTCACGGCTGCTGCCGAAGTTCTGCAGCAACGGCTCTTCAAAGCCCGCTTTCTGCAGAGACTGGCGCATCTGGTCCATATCGACCGGTTTTTCCAGGGAGATCTCAATTACCGTACCACCGGTGAAATCAAGACCCCAGTTAAAGCCTTTCACGCCCATCACGATAAGGGAGAGGATCAGCAGTAAACCTGAAATGCCGAAAGCCCAGTAGTCCCAGCGCATAAAGTCCCAGACTTTACGGCCGTGGTTCAATTGTTCAACAGTATATTCCTGTGCCACAACGCACTCCTCAGATAGACAGCTTTTTGACGCGCTTGCCGCCATACAGCAGGTTCACGATGGCACGGGTGCCGACAATAGCGGTAAACATTGACGTTGCAACACCGATACCGGTGGTGATCGCAAAGCCTTTGATAGCGCCAGTCCCCACTGCATACAGGATAAGAACCTTAATCAGTGTTGTTACGTTCGCATCGAAGATGGAGCTGAATGCCCCTTTGTAGCCTTCGTCAATCGCCTGCTGAACAGAGCGACCGTTGCTTAACTCTTCTTTGATACGTTCGTTTATCAGTACGTTGGCGTCGACCGCCACCGCAAGGGTTAAGACGATACCAGCAATCCCCGGCATGGTCAGCGTCGCCCCCGGCAGCAGAGACATGATGCCGATAATCAGCACCAGGTTCGCAACCAGTGCGCTTGTCGCAATCAGACCAAACTTCTTATAGAAGAAGATCATGAAGAGGATGGAGACCACCAGACCGGCCAGACACGCTTCCAGACCCTGCTTGATGTTTTGCATCCCCAGCGTTGGACCAATGGTACGTTCTTCAACAATCTGAATCGGTGCAATCAGCGCACCGGCACGCAGCAGCAGCGAAAGCTGACGCGCTTCGTTCGGGTTGTTGATACCGGTGATACGGAAGCTGTTACCCAGACGAGACTGGATGTTGGCGATGTTAATCACCTCTTCCTCTTTCACCAGCACCGCGCGGCCGTTTGCATCTTTCTTACCGCTGTCTTTGTACTCCACAAACAGGGTCGCCATCGGTTTACCGATGTTGTCCTTGGTGAAGTTAGACATGATGTTACCACCCGCGCTATCCAGCGAGATGTTAACCTGCGGCTGGTTGTATTCGTCCTGGCTGGATGTGGAGTCGGTGATGTGGTCACCGGTCAGGATCACGCGTTTGTACAGCACAACTGGCTGACCTTCGCGGGTCTGTTTCACTTCCGAATCGCCCGGAATACGGCCAGCGGCGGCAGCGGACTGATCGACGTTGGAGTTAACCAGACGGAATTCCAGCGTGGCAGTTGCCCCCAGAATCTCTTTCGCACGTGCCGTGTCCTGAATACCCGGGAGTTCCACCACGATACGGTCAGCACCCTGACGCTGTACCAGTGGCTCAGCAACACCCAGCTGGTTTACACGGTTACGCAGAATATTGATGTTCTGCTGAACGGCGTATTCACGGGCTTCTTTCAGGCGAGCATCGGTCATCACCGCGCGCAGCTGGTTGCTGCCCTGAGAGGTGATCACGAGGTCACGGTGACGTTGAGTCAGGTAATCTACAGCCTGATCGCGCGCCGCGCTGTCGCGGAACGTGATGCTCATACCGTAGTTATCTTCTTTACGAACGGTAGTGTAAGCGATGCCTTTTTCGCGCAGATCGCTGCGCAGGCTGTCGATGTTTTGTTCCTGCAGTTTGCCGAGCGCGGTATCCATATCCACTTCCATCAGGAAGTGAACACCGCCACGCAGGTCAAGACCGAGTTTCATTGGCTCTGCATTCAACGCAGCCAGCCAACGCGGGGTTGCAGGAGCAAGGTTAAGCGCCACGACGTATTTATCACCCAGCACGCCCATCAGCACTTCGCGAGCGCGGAGCTGCGTGTCGGTGGTGTCGAAGCGAGCAAGAATTGCGCCCTCTTCCAGAGCCACAGACTTAGCGGTAATTTTTTCTTCTTGTAACGATTTCTGGACCTGGATCAGCGTTTGCTCACTGGCGGCGACACCGCGCGCGCCAGTGATTTGAACAGCCGGATCCTCACCATACAGGTTGGGAAGCGCGTACAGCAGGCCGACGAGAATCACGGCGACCAGCATGATGTACTTCCACAAAGGATAACGGTTTAACACGGCAGTTCCCTTTGGGAAAAGTTGGGATTACAGCGCCTTCATGGTGCCTTTCGGCAGAACGGCAGCTACGAAGTCACGTTTGATAACCACTTCAGTGGTGTCGTTCAGGGCAATAGCAATGTAGCCACTTTCAGCCACTTTGGTTACGCGACCGACCAGACCACCGTTGGTCAGCACTTCATCACCTTTGGCAATGGAGTCCATCAGCTTTTTGTGCTCTTTGGTACGCTTCTGCTGTGGGCGCAGGATCATGAAGTAGAAGATCAGACCGAACACAACCAGCATCAGAATCAGAGACATCGGGCTGCCCTGCGCCGGAGCACCTGTTGCCGCTACCGCATCAGAAATAAAAAAGCTCATTCAAATTCCCTCATTATTAAAATTAATCAACGTTCAAAGGTGGAACGGTTCGACCCTGACGTTGGTAAAAATCGGTCACGAAGCTCTCTAATTTACCCTCTTCAATAGCCTTGCGTAAACCAGCCATTAAGCGCTGATAATAACGAAGATTATGAATGGTATTGAGACGCGCGCCCAAAATCTCATTGCAACGATCAAGATGATGCAGGTACGCGCGAGAATAATTGCGACAGGTGTAGCAATCGCACTCGGAATCGAGCGGGCTGGTGTCACTCTTATGCTTCGCGTTACGGATTTTCACCACGCCATCGGTCACAAACAGATGACCGTTACGCGCGTTGCGGGTTGGCATAACGCAGTCGAACATATCAATGCCGCGGCGCACACCTTCAACCAGGTCCTCAGGTTTACCCACACCCATCAGGTAACGGGGTTTATCTGCCGGGATTTGCGGGCAGACATGCTCCAGAATGCGATGCATGTCTTCCTTCGGTTCACCCACAGCCAAACCGCCGACAGCGTAGCCATCAAAACCTATCTCTACCAGACCTTTAACAGAGATATCGCGTAAATCTTCGTAAACACTGCCCTGGATAATACCGAACAGCGCATTTTTGTTCTGCAGGGAGTCAAAGCGGTCACGGCTACGCTTCGCCCAGCGCAACGACATCTCCATGGAGCGTTTCGCGTAATCCCAGTCGGCCGGGTATGGCGTACATTCATCGAAGATCATCACGATATCAGAGCCGAGATCGTACTGAATCTCCATAGACTTTTCAGGATCGAGGAAAATCGGATCGCCGTTGATCGGGTTACGGAAGTGTACACCCTGCTCGGTGATCTTACGGATGTCGCCCAGGCTGAAGACCTGGAAACCACCGGAGTCGGTCAGGATCGGGCCTTTCCACTGCATGAAGTCATGCAAATCGCCGTGCAGCTTCATGATCTCCTGACCAGGACGCAGCCACAGGTGGAAGGTATTGCCGAGGATAATCTGTGCGCCAGTGGCTTCCACTTCTTCCGGCGTCATCCCTTTTACGGTGCCGTAGGTGCCCACAGGCATAAACGCGGGGGTTTCCACCACGCCGCGATCAAACACCAGGCGGCCGCGACGTGCGCGACCATCGGTGGTATCGAGTTCAAATTTCATTTTTTCTCCGACGTCAGAAAAACAGTCCAACGTTGTAAAACGGTGCCGCGGACTTATTCCCCGACACGCTCATTCAAAGCCTGCGGATTGTACGTGATAAACATCGCGTCCCCGTAGCTAAAAAAGCGATATTTTTGTTCTACCGCAGACTTGTACGCCGCCATGGTGTGCTGATAACCCGCAAAAGCGGACACCAGCATAATCAGCGTTGATTCAGGCAGATGGAAGTTGGTTACCAGGGCATCAATCACGTTGTACTGATAGCCCGGGTAGATAAAGATCTGCGTATCGCCAAAGAAAGGCTCAATCAGGTCATTTTTGGCGGCCTGCGCGGCGCTCTCAAGGGAGCGTACCGACGTAGTACCCACTGCCACAACGCGGTTACCGCGTGCTTTGGCGGCCAGAACAGCATCTACCACCTCTTGCGGCACTTCGGCATATTCGGAGTGCATGATGTGGTCTTCGATGCTGTCCACGCGCACCGGCTGGAACGTACCCGCACCGACATGCAGGGTCACGAAGGCCATCTCGATACCTTTCGCGCGCAATTTTTCCAGCAGCGGTTCATCAAAATGCAGGCCCGCCGTCGGCGCGGCGACCGCGCCAGGTTTCTGGCTATAGACGGTCTGGTACAGCTCGCGGTCAGCCTCTTCGTCCGGGCGCTCGATGTAAGGGGGCAGCGGCATATGGCCGATCGCATTCAGGATGTCGAGCACCGTGCGCTCGTCATTGAACGCCACCTCAAACAGCGCATCGTGACGCGCGGTCATGGTTGCACGGATGCTCTCATCATCGCCAAGCAGCAGCTCAGCACCCGGCTTCGGCGCTTTAGAGGCGCGAATATGTGCCAGAATACGTTTATCATCAAGCATACGTTCGACCAGTACTTCAATCTTGCCGCCGCTGGCTTTACGGCCAAACAGACGCGCCGGGATCACGCGGGTATTGTTAAAGACCAGCAGATCGCCAGGGTTGAGCTTGTCGAGCAAATCGGTGAAAGTACCGTGCGTCAGCTCGCCCGTCGGCCCATCCAGTGACAGCAAACGACAGCTACTGCGCTCAGGCATTGGGTAGTGAGCAATCAGGGATTCAGGTAGTTCAAAGGAGAAATCGGCGACGCGCATGACGTATACTCGTGACTTAAAAACAGGCGGCATAGTCTAGTGCTCACACCCTTTTGCTGCAACAACTAGCCGCCCCTGGACAAATAAAACGCATGAATTTTCTCGCTCACCTGCATCTTGCTCATCTCGCTGACAGCTCTCTTTCCGGCAATCTGCTGGCCGATTTCGTGCGCGGTAATCCCGCCGACGCGTACTCCGCAGAGGTTGTCGACGGGATTTTTATGCATCGCCGTATCGACGTACTGACCGATAACCTGCCGGAAGTCCAGGAAGCCAAAGCGTGGTTCCGCCCTGAAACGCGGCGCGTCGCACCGATCACGCTCGATGTAATGTGGGACCATTTCCTCTCGCGGCACTGGGAAACACTCTCTCCTGAGATGCCCCTAAACGCGTTCGTGCACTATGCCCACCAGCAGGTGTCCATTATTTTGCCGGATTCGCCGCCGCGCTTTGTGAATCTGAATAACTATCTCTGGTCAGAACGCTGGCTTGAGCGCTATCGCGAGATGGACTTTATACAGAATGTGTTAAACGGGATGGCGAGTCGCCGACCGCGACTCGACGCGCTGCGCGACTCCTGGCATGACCTGGACACCCACTACGAGGCGCTGGAGACGCGGTTCTGGCAGTTCTACCCGCGTATGATGACCCAGGCGAAAAACAAACAGCTATAACAGAAATGCCATTGATAGGTGAAAGCTTGCTGAACGATTGTTAGCGCCTCTTTGTCTTATCAATGAACACTCTCTATACTGGGCGGCGTTGCGTTCCAAATAACCTTAGTATCTACAGGAGAATCACATGGTTCTGGTAACTCGTCCGGCTCCGGATTTTACAGCTGCAGCAGTTCTGGGCAACGGTGAAATCGTTGAAAACTTCAACTTCAAACAGCACACCAACGGTAAAGCGACCGTTCTGTTCTTCTGGCCAATGGACTTCACTTTCGTTTGCCCGTCTGAGCTGATCGCATTCGACAAACGTTACGAAGAATTCCAGAAGCGTGGCGTAGAAGTTGTAGGCGTCTCCTTCGACTCTGAATTTGTACACAACGCATGGCGTAACACCCCTGTCGACAAAGGCGGCATCGGTGCGGTGAAATACGCAATGGTTGCGGACATCAAACGCGAAATCCAGCAGGCTTACGGTATCGAACATCCGGACGCTGGCGTTGCACTGCGCGGTTCTTTCCTGATCGACGCAAACGGCATCGTTCGTCACCAGGTTGTTAACGATCTGCCACTGGGTCGTAACATCGACGAAATGCTGCGCATGGTTGACGCGCTGCAGTTCCACGAAGAGCACGGTGAAGTGTGCCCGGCTCAGTGGGAAAAAGGTAAAGAAGGTATGAACGCGTCTCCGGACGGCGTTGCTAAATACCTGTCTGAGAACGTATCCAGCCTGTAATCGGCACGGTTTACGGAAAAGGCCCGCATTAGCGGGCCTTTTTGTTTTGTACGATCTCACTTTCACACGTTAAAACGCGAAGCACGAGCACCCCAGCACGCCCCAGAATGCCTGGTCATCAGATACCGGGATATCCGATTGCCGCGCAATGCCGTGCGCATGGCCATGCACCCCGCAGCTACCAATGCACTGGTGCATCTGTACCACCGCCCCCACTTTACTGGCTGCAGGCGGCGCAGAGCGGTAATGCCCCGGGACTTTCACGACCGGTGACCACGACGGCACAACCGGGATCGGCGGCGGTGACAGCGGACTGAAATGACCGGCGGCATACACGACCTTGCCATCCACAACGGTCAGCACCGATTCAATGCCCTTGATCTCCTCTTCCGTCACGCTGAAGTAATCTTTCGACAGCACCACCAGATCCGCAAGCTGCCCTTCAACCAGACGGCCTTTTTTACCCTGCTCGCTGGAAAACCACGCGCTGCCTGCGGTCCACAGCTCCAGCGCTACCTCACGCGGCAGGCGGTTATTGTCGTCATACATCGCCAGGCCGCCGACGGTTCGCCCGGAGACCAGCCAGTAGAGCGCCGTCCACGGGTTATAGCTCGCCACACGGGTTGCGTCGGTACCTAACCCAACCGGCACGTCCAGCTCCAGCATTTTCGCCACCGGCGGCGTGTGTTTTACCGCCTCTTTGCCGTAGCGGTCGACGAAATATTCGCCCTGGAACGCCATACGGTGCTGCACCGCAATACCGCCCCCCAACGCTTTGACGCGCTCGATATTACGCTCGGTAATGGTCTCCGCATGGTCAAAGAACCAGTGCAGCCCGTTAAACGGAATCTCACGGTTCACCTTCTCAAAGACATCCAGCATCCGGCTAATGGATTCGTCATAGGTGGCATGCAGCCGGAACGGCCAGCGGTTTTCCACCAGGTGGCGCACCACGCGCTCCAGCTCGTCTTCCATCCCTTGCGGCAGATCCGGGCGCGGCTGGAGGAAATCTTCAAAATCCGCCGCCGAGAAGACCAGCATCTCTCCTGCCCCGTTCGCACGATAAAAGTCTGTGCCCTGCCCCGGTTTGAGCATATCGGTCCAGCGCTCAAAATCCTCCAGCTCCTGTTTAGGGCGCTGGGTGAAGAGGTTGTAGGCAATACGCACCGTCATCTGTTCTTTGGCGTGCAGTTCGGCAATCACCTCGTAATCTTCCGGGTAGTTCTGGAAGCCGCCGCCGGCATCAATGGCGCTGGTCAGCCCCAGACGGTTAAGCTCACGCATAAACTGGCGCGTGGAGTTAACCTGCTGCGCAATGGGGAGTTTCGGTCCTTTTGCCAGCGTGGCGTAGAGGATCATCGCGTTAGGTTTAGCGATCAGCAGCCCGGTCGGGTTGCCTTGGTTATCACGCACAATCTCCCCGCCCGGCGGGTTTGGCGTCTCTTTGGTGTAGCCGACAGCTTTCAACGCGGCGCGGTTAAGCAGGGCACGATCGTAGAGGTGCAGGACAAACACCGGCGTATCCGGTGCCGCCTCGTTAAGCTCTTCGATGGTCGGCATCCGGCGTTCGGCGAACTGAAACTCGCTCCAGCCGCCCACCACCCGAACCCACTGAGGTGAAGGTGTACGATCGGCCTGATCTTTCAACATCCTTAGCGCATCCGCCAGCGACGGTACGCCTTCCCAGCGCAGCTCGAGGTTGTAGTTCAGCCCGCCGCGGATCAGGTGCAGGTGCGAATCGTTAAGCCCGGGGATCACCGTACTTCCCTTCAGATCGACAATCTGCGTTCCCTGCGTCGCATAGCTCATTATGCGATCGTGGTTGCCCGTCGCCAGGATCTTGCCGTTAGCAATAGCCACCGCTTCCGTGAGCGGGTTTTCGCGATCGAGGGTATGGATCTTACCTTTGGTTAAGATCAGTGTGGCAGTTTGAGACATAACGTACTCCTTTCAGCCGAATCAGGCTTTTTTGAGCCATCCGGCAAACAGACGGGTCACGATGGGCATCCACAGCCAGACCACCAGCGCGACCACACAGGCATCGTTAATCAGATGCAGCAACAACGTACCTTTCAGGCCAGGAAGCAACGCACCGGTGACCAGCGGTACCAGGTTGGTACTGGGGAAGATAACCAGCAGCGTAATGAGAAACTGTTTCCACTGTTTAGGCTTACGCACGTGAGGCTCCGGTGGGGTAAACCAGAACGCCGCCTCGGTACGTACTTCGGTTTTATCGCCTTCCGCCAGCAGCGGTTCAATCTCTTTTACCAGCGCATTACGGGTATCGGACTGGGTCCACGCAGAGAGGTGTTCGAGGGTGTCGAAACGGATTATCACCGTCCACAGATGTTGTCCGTCGGTCGGGCGGATGACGTTCGCGCCAAGATGCCCCGGAAATTCCGCCGCGATGGGCATGATCCTACCCAGCCACTGTTCGTATCGCTCAGCCTGACCCGGCAGCAAGGTGTGGGTGATCACCAGCGTGACATGCGATGTGTGCGCCATAATAGTTTCCTGGTCATTAATGGGCGGGAGAACCCCGCCCTGGAAGGTTTACGCTTTGCGTTCTGGCGCACCGTGAACGAGGGTGTAGGCATAGTCAACGCCCATGCCATAAGCGCCGCTGTGCTCACGGACCAGGTCCATGACCGCGTCGTAAGTGCCTTTGCGAGACCAGTCGCGCTGATACTCAAGCAGCACCTGCTGCCAGGTCACAGGAACCGCGCCCGCTTGAACCATACGGTCAATCGCACGTTCATGGGCATCTACGGAGGTACCGCCGGAAGTATCGGTCACTACATAAACTTCAAACCCTTCATCCAGAGCCATCAGCGCCGGGAAGGTCAGGCAAACTTCGGTCCACAGGGCTGAGATGATAAGTTTCTTGCGGCCCGTCGCTTTCACTGCCGCAACAAACGCATCGTCTTCCCAGGAGTTCATAGAGGTACGTTCAATCGGTTTAACCTCCGGGTGAACCGCCAGCAATTCTGGCCAGATGTATCCGCTAAAGCTTTTTGTTTCGACAGAGGTGTAGATAACCGGAACATCAAAAATTTTGCCTGCTTTTGCCAGAGCCACCGTATTATTCTTTAATAACTGACGGTCAATATTTGCCACGCCAAAAGACATTTGCGGTTGGTGATCGATAAAAATCAGTACGGAATTGGACGGGTCAATCAGTTCACGAATAGACATAAAAGTACCTTTTAATCAATGTGTTAAAAGCCAACGTTTTGGTGTGCTATATGAGAAAGGGCCCTGACTGATAAAGCAATTTGAGTATAGCGAGAATTGATTGAGCGGATAGTAAAGATATTTGTCCCCTCTGTTGAAATTAACCGAACAACTTAGGGGAATTTTCAGCAACCGGGAAATAAACCGGTTGCTGATGACGATTAATTTCCGAACCAGACGGAGGCGGAAATGGCCGGTAAGGAGAGAATGCCTTCCTGAATCGTGCCTTTACCCTCTTTGCGTTGCCACGCCTTCACGTGCAGCAACGGAGAGTCATCCAGCACCACTTCACAGGCTTCTCCGCGGTTGATGGCGACCAGCACGCGTTGCTGGTTGTAGACGCGGGCAAACACCACCACGTTATCGTGGGCATACACCACCTGACAGCCACCGTAACGCAGCGCCTGGTTCTGTTTACGAAGCTTAGCCAGACGCTGGTACAGGCTGAGCAGCGCCTTGTCCTGCTTCGCCGGATCCCAGGGGAAGGTTTTGCGGCAGAAGGGATCGTTGTTCCCCTCCAGCCCCACCTCATCACCGTAGTAAATGCACGGCACGCCAGGCCAGGTGAAGAGCCAGGTAACGGCCAGCGGCAGGCGCGCCACATCCCTGCCAAGCAGGGATTTAAAACGTGCGGTATCGTGGCTGTCCAGCTGGTTAAACATCCGCAACTGCTGCTGATGCGACAGGCTGGCGCGGTAGTTATCCATCCATGCCATACAGGTTTCGGCGTCGATATGCTGCGGATCGTAGGAGATATCGGTGTTCGCCAGAAATCCCCATAGCGGGAAGGTAAAACCGCGGTAGTTCATGGCCGAATCTTCTGCATCGGCTTGCAGCCACTGGCGTGCATCGCCAAAATGCTCGCCAAAGACAAAGGCCTCCGGCTGCGCGGCTTTCGCTGAGCGGGTGATACCTGCAACGTGCTGAAGGTTATTCCGCGCTCCGCCCGCTTCACCCAGCATATGCACCACGTCAAGACGCCAGCCGTCCATGTTCCATGGCGCCTTAAGCCAGTGGCGGACAACGCTGTCTTCACCGCCGTAGATTTCGTTGACCAGAGAAGACGACTGGAAATCCAGCTTCGGCAGGCTTGGGTAGCCCAGCCAGTCCAGCGCGTAGCCCTCTTCATTAAAGCTGTACCAGTCACGCTGCGGCGAACCCGGGTTATGGCATGCCCCGCTCATCGACTGGTTATGACGGTCAAACCACGCGTGCGAATCCCCGCTGTGGTTGAATACGCCGTCCAGAATCAGGCGTATCCCTTCGTTTTTAGTGTTCTGTCGCAGGCGCAGCAGCGCGGCATCGCCGCCAAACTGCTCATCAACATGACGATAATCTTCGGTGTCGTATTTATGCACGCTCGGGGCTTTAAACACCGGGTTAAGGTACAGCGCCGTCACGCCCAGTTTTTTCAGGTACGGGAGTTTTTCGCTGATCCCGTCGAGATCGCCACCGTAAAACGTCGAGCCACCTGCCTGCGCGGTCAGCGGTTCATCCCATGCTTTGAGGATAATGTCGTGACCTGCTGCGTGGTGGTAATACACCTTGTCCTGGTCTGCAGTGCGCTTTTCGCTGCGGGCAAAGCGGTCCGGGAAAATCTGGTAAAACACCTGATCGTTAACCCATTGCGGGCCATTGTCCGGGTAATCGACGGCAAACTGCTCCAGCCGGGCCGGCGGAAAACGGCTAAACCCCTGCGGGGTAAACCACAGCTGGCGGTTATTCCACAGCAGTTTAAAACTGTAGCGACGACGCGGCTGTCCACGGGTTAAATCGATGTTTGCCCGCCACGCCGTGATCCCGGGCTGCGGCTGGCTGCGCTGCTTATGCATTTTCAGCGCGGTCTCTTCGTTATCAATTTCGGCGCGTAGCGTCACGCGTTCAGGCTGATTTTCCCCCGCCAGCCAGAGCGTAATCACAAGGTTGTCTCTGTTTTGCTTAACAAATGGGGCAACCGGAAGGTGCCAGGCGTTTAACATCACGAATCCCCTTTGATGAAATTGACGTCACCTTGCCACAGGGTGGTTAAGGTTAGCTCATCATGACGAGGTTTATTGAGGGAGGAGGACGGGGGAGGAGGCATCAGCGTGAGCGGATGCCTCCTTCCAGTCCCTCTGCGGGGAGAGGGAAGATTACTGTGCCTGCGCCAGCTGACGGTCTCGGCGGCATTTAAACATCCAGCCCAGCAGCAGCAGGACGATCCACGCGCAGCCCACATAAAGGGAGATACGGGTATCCGGATGATAGCCAATCAGGGCGATGATAAAGACCAGGAAGACCAGACCGACAGCGGTTGTCACCACCCCACCCGGCACTTTGAACTTCAGCGCTTTCGCCTCTTCCGGTGACAGACGGCGACGGAACGCAATCTGCGACAACAGGATCATGATCCACACCCACACTGTCGCGAAGGTCGCCAGCGACGCAATCACCAGGAACACATTCTCCGGCATGATGTAGTTCAGGTAGACCGACAGCAGCAGGGCTACGGTCATCACCATTACCGTCACCCACGGCGTGCCGCGACGAGAGGTTTTGGCAAACACCTTAGGCGCACTGCCCTGCTCCGCCATTCCGTGCAGCATGCGGCCCACGCCAAAGACGTCACTGTTGATTGCCGAAAGCGAGGCGGTCAGCACCACAAAGTTCAGGATGCTGGCGGCAAACGCGATGCCCATATGCTGGAAGGTCAGCACAAACGGGCTGCCGTTAGTGCCCACCTGGTTCCACGGGTAGATGGACATAATGACGAACAGCGTCCCCACATAGAACACCAGAATACGCATTGGCACTGAGTTGATGGCGCGCGGAATGGATTTCTCCGGGTCTTTCGCTTCCCCGGCGGTAATGCCGATAATCTCGATCCCGCCGTAGGCAAACATGACCATCTGCAGCGACATCACCATACCGAGCCAACCGTTGCTGAAGAAGCCGCCGTTGCTCCAGAGGTTATGGATCCCCGTTGGCTGACCGCCGTTGCCGATACCCCAGATGATGATCCCGAAGCCCGCGATAATCATGATGATAATGGTGGCAACTTTGAAGAAGGAGAACCAGAACTCCAGTTCGCCAAACACCTTCACGCTCATCAGGTTGACGGCACAGATGATCAGGACCACGCTCAGCACCCAGATCCAGTGCGGAACCGCGGGGAACCAGACGCCCATGTAGATACCAAAGGCGGTAACGTCGGCAATAGCCACAATCAGAATTTCGAAGCAGTAGGTCCATCCGGTGATAAAGCCCGCCAGCGGGCCTAAGTTTTCCTGCGCATAGCGCGAGAACGAACTGGCAGACGGATTGTGAACCGACATCTCCCCGAGGGCGCGCATGATGATATACGCAGCCACGCCACCGATGATGTAGGCCAGCAGAACGCTGGGACCGGCCATTTTAATGGCATCTGCCGAGCCATAAAAAAGACCGGTACCGATAGCGGATCCCAGCGCCATAAAGCGAATGTGGCGGGTGCTGAGTCCACGTTTGAGTTTGTTAGTGCTTTCCATTTAAATCTTGCCATTCAACTCGAAAAAAACAAAAAACCACGGGGCCTTAAGCCCCGTGGTTAAACAGTTTGTTGCCGTTGATTAATGGGCGTTCGATGCGACCTGACGCCCTGCAGCACGATCCCAGATAATAGCCAGAACCAGTGCAACAACGGTAGGCATCAACCAGGCCAGGCCCTGCTCGGACAGCGGCAGACGCTGTGTCCAGGCTGGCAGTATTTGCGCAAAGGCGGATGCTTTAATCCCGTCAAGGATACCAAAAATCAGGCTGATAAACATGGCTGGCGCAATAATTCGCGACGAGTTGTTCCACCACGGGCGGGTGAAGCTCAGCACCACCAGCACGATACACGGCGGATAGATGGCCGTCAGCACCGGGATAGAGACCTGAATCAGGTGGCTCAGACCGAGGTTTGACACCGCCATGGAGAAGATGCCCAGGATAAAGACCAGCGTACGGTAAGAGAGCGGCAGATACTGAGCAAAGAACTCAGCGCAGGCGCAGGTCAGCCCCACGGCGGTGACAAGGCACGCCAGGAAAATCAGTACCGCCAGCAGCAGGCTACCCGCACCACCAAAGGTGTGCTGCACGTAGGCATGGAGGATCGCCGCGCCGTTGGCATTTTGATCGACCAGTATGGCGCTATCTGAGCCCAGGCGGAACAGCGCCAGGTACAGCAGCGTCAGCCCCACACCGGCCATCAGGCCAGCCCAGATGGTGTAGCGAGTCAGCAGACGCGCTTCCGTCACGCCGCGGGAACGTGCGGCATTCACGATAACAATACCAAATACCATTGCGCCCAGCGTATCCATCGTCAGGTAGCCGTTCACAAAGCCATTGGAGAACGCGGCGTTTTTATAGGCGTCCATCGCATCGCTAATCGGGCCTGCGGGCCAGACGATGGCCGCAACCGCCAGCACAATCAGCGCCACGATTTTCAGCGGAGCCAGGAAGTTACCCACGGTATCCAGCAGCTTGCCCGGATAAAGGGAAACCAGAATGACAATCGCGAAGTAGATCAGGCTGTAGATAAACAGCGGCATCGCGCCATCGCCAGTGAGCGGGGCAATCCCCACTTCGAAGGATACGGTCGCGGTACGCGGGGTCGCAAACAACGGGCCAACGGCCAGATAGCAGACGGTCGCCAGCAGAATGCCGGCCACTTTGCCAATCGGGGTGCTGAGGCTATCAACGCCACCACCGACTTTCGCCAGCGCGACGACGGTCAGTACCGGCAGACCCACAGCAGTAATCAGGAAACCAAACGCAGCGGTCCAGACGTGTTCACCCGCCTGTAAGCCAACCATTGGGGGGAAAATGATGTTGCCTGCGCCAACGAACAGCGCAAATGTCATAAAGCCCAGCGCGATGATGTCACGCGATTTTAAGTGATGGGTCATAAAACCTTACTGCCTGTGGATGTGGTGTTGAAAACATTGAGATTTTCGCTATCCCTGACGGGACGATACAGCGGAAAATTTGCTCAATTTCAGCGGGATATGCTCCCGTCCTGGCGTGGAGAAGAATAGTTTTTCGATTTACCACGCAAATACAGTCGGTATGACAGTATCTGGGGCGCAATTTAAACGCTTATAACGTTTAAAGGCAAGATGGGATCGTGAAACCAGAACAATATGCCAGCATCAAAAATCAGACCAGCACAATACGCTAATTATAAGAAAAACCCATGGCTAATCATGCGAACAAAAAACAGCCAGCCGTATAATATTCAGCCGCGTTTCGCTTGACTGCAAAGCAAACGGGCCAGCAAACGCTGGCCCGTGGAAAGGTAAACTGACACGCCTGTCGTCAGGCGATCTTTTTGGCAATTAATCGTTCCGGGATAACGAAACTGAAGCGGGTTCCCTTACCCAGCGTGCTTTGAATATCGAGACGGCTTTCATGATGATTCACCGCGTGTTTCACAATAGCCAGCCCCAGACCGCTGCCGCCGGTCTGCCGTGAGCGTGCTTTATCCACCCGGTAGAAGCGCTCGGTCAGACGCGGGATGTGTTCAGGTGCGATCCCCGGCCCGTTATCCTCTACGCTGAACTCAGCGCCCGTTGGCGTGTGCTGCCAGCGCACCACGATATCCGTCCCCGCAGGCGTATGATTCACCGCGTTATACACCAGATTGGAAATGGCGCTGCGCAGCTCATCTTCGCTGCCAAGCACCTTGAGCGTGTTGTCGACCTCGAAGGTCAGCTGATGCATTTTATGGCTTAACGTCTGCGCTTCGCGCTCCACCACCCGCAGCATCATCGGAACATCAATGGTGTCATTCAATGCCAGCGAGGGGGCGGCCTCAATTTTCGAGAGCGTCAGCAGCTGTTTCACCAGCCCTTCCATACGGTGCGTTTGTTCACGCATCGTATGCAACGCTTTCTCGCGCGGCGCGCCTTCCAGCGTTTGCTCCTGCATCATCTCCAGGTACCCCTGAAGCACCGTCAGCGGAGTGCGTAATTCGTGGCTGACGTTGGCAAAGAAGTTGCGTCGCGCCCCTTCCAGCTGGTGCATCTGGGTGACATCACGGGCAACCATCAGCCACTGCTGGTCGCTGTAAGGCATCACACGGATTTCCAGATGGCGCCCATTATTGAGCTTCAGGTTGTGGGGGCGGGTAAAATCACGCTTTTTCAGGTACAGCGTGAACTCGGGATAACGCAGAAGGTTGAGGATGTTCTGGCCATTATCGTCCGGCCAACGCAGGCCCAGCAGCTGTTGCGCGAGGCCGTTACACCAGAAGATCGTCCCTTCTTCGGTCGTCAGAATGACAGCATCCGGCAGCGACTCAGCGCCGCTACGGAAGCGTTTGATCAGGCTTCCCAGCTCCCGACGCCGCTTTTTGTTACGCATCTGCATCTGGTGCAGACCGTACAGCAGCGGCTCCCAGCTTCCGCTTCCCGGCGGAGGCGTCATACTTCGGTCAACCCATAGCCACCACGAGAGGCGCAGCAGGTTCCAGAAATGCCAGATCAGAAGCCCGGTAACCGACGCCAGCAGAAACCACGGCAAATATCCAAGAAAGGCCCCCAGAATGAAGGCCGGAATACAGCATAAGATCAGTTCAAAGACGAGCCTTTTCCATGACAGACGTTCCAGCACGCGTCACACTCCTGTCATTGTTCAGAAACGGGTTGAAAAACGATAACCCGTGCCGCGGACCGTCTGCACCATGCGATCGTGGCCGCTCAGTTCCAGCGCTTTTCGCAGGCGGCGGATATGTACGTCAACCGTCCGGTCTTCGACATACACGTTAGTTCCCCAGACGTTATTCAGCAACTGTTCGCGGCTGTATACGCGCTCCGGGTGAGTCATAAAGAAATGCAGAAGTTTAAATTCGGTAGGCCCCATATCGAGGGGATTTTCACCGGTCATGACGCGGTGTGAGGTAGGGTCAAGGCTCAGTCCCTGCATCTCAATCACCTCTTCCACCGCCATCGGTGAAATGCGGCGCATCACGGCTTTAATGCGGGCAACCAGCTCTTTCGGTGAGAATGGTTTGGTAATGTAATCGTCCGCCCCCGTTTCCAGACCGCGTACGCGATCCTCTTCTTCACCGCGCGCCGTGAGCATCACAACCGGTATGTCGCGGGTTAGCGCTTCACGTTTCAGGTGTTTGATAAACTGCAGCCCGGAGCCGCCAGGCAACATCCAGTCGAGCAGAATCAGATCGGGCCAGGGTTCATTCAGCTGGTTCACCGCGCTGTCATAATCTTCCGCCTCAACCGGCTGGAAGCCATTTTGCTCGAGCACGAAGCACACCATTTCACGAATCGGAGCTTCATCTTCTACGACCAGAATACGTCTCGCCATACTTTGCCCTGTTTTATCTTATTTAAGTTACAAGTTTGTAATGCGGCGTCATTATGCGTCAGATTTATGACAGATTTATGAAAAACAGTACCACTATAAAGGGCAAACTGTTGTTTTATTACAGCGGTTATTTTCTGTTCCCTGACAGTTTATAATCCTGCTTTCTCTTTTTCGCCACGGATCAGCAATGCGCATACTACACACCTCTGACTGGCATCTGGGTCAAAATTTTTACAGCAAAAGCCGGGCGGCTGAACACGAAGCGTTCCTGAACTGGCTGCTGGATACGGCCCGCTCTCATGAGGTGGACGCCATTATTGTGGCGGGTGACATCTTCGATACCGGCTCGCCCCCCAGCTATGCGCGCGAGTTGTATAACCGTTTTGTCGTCAATCTGCAGCAAACGGGCTGTCATCTGGTGATTGTTGCAGGCAACCATGATTCCGTCGCAACGTTAAATGAATCCCGCGATATTCTGGCGTTCCTCAATACTACCGTGGTGGCCAGCGCAGGACATGCGCCGCAGATCCTGAAAAAGCGCGACGGGACGCCGGGTGCGGTACTGTGTCCGATCCCATTTTTACGCCCGCGCGATATTGTCCAAAGCCAGGCGGGGCTTTCCGGCGCTGAAAAACAGCAGCATTTGCTGCAGGCCATCACCGACTATTACCACCAGCAGCATGCCCAGGCCTGTGCCCTTCGCGGCGAACAGGCGATTCCGGTGATTGCCACCGGGCACCTCACCACCGTTGGGGCCAGCAAAAGCGACGCGGTACGTGACATTTATATTGGCACGCTAGATGCTTTCCCGGCACAAAACTTCCCGCCCGCGGATTATATTGCCCTCGGGCATATCCACCGGGCGCAGGTTATCGGCGGCTGCGAGCACATTCGCTACTGCGGCTCGCCCATCTCGCTGAGTTTTGATGAGACCGGCAAAGCCAAAAGTGTCCATCTGGTCAGCTTTAGCGGCGGCAAGCTCAGCGCCGTTGACACGCTGGAAGTGCCCGTCACCCAGCCGCTGGCGGTGCTGAAAGGCGATCTGGACGCCATCACCGCCCAGCTTGAACAGTGGCGCGGCGTGGAACAAAACCCGCCGGTCTGGCTGGATATTGAGATCGCCAGCGGCGACTACCTGCATGATATGCAGCGTAAAATTCAGGTACTCACGGAAGACCTGCCGGTAGAGGTGCTGCTGGTGCGCCGCAGCCGCGAGCAGCGCGAGAAAATTCTGCTCGGCGCTCAGCGCGAAACGCTCAGCGAGCTCAGGGTGGAAGAGGTTTTTGAACGCCGGCTCTCCCACGAGGAGATTGACGACGCGAAACGCGCACGGCTGAACGAGCTGTTTACGCACACCCTGCATGCCCTGAACGATGAGGAAGAAAACGCATGAAAATCCTCAGCCTGCGTCTGAAAAATCTCAACTCACTGAAGGGTGAGTGGAAAATCGATTTTACCGCGGAGCCGTTTGCCAGCAACGGACTGTTTGCGATTACCGGGGCTACCGGCGCAGGGAAAACGACCCTGCTCGACGCCATTTGTCTGGCGCTGTATCACGAAACGCCGCGCCTGCAGAAAGTCTCCCAGGCACAAAACGATTTGATGACGCGCGACACGGCCGAATGCCTTGCCGAAGTTGAGTTTGAAGTCAGAGGTATTGCCTATCGCGCTTTCTGGAGTCAGAACCGCGCGCGAAATCAGCCCGACGGTAATCTTCAGGCCCCACGCGTCGAGCTGGCACGCTGTGAGGACGGTAAAATTCTGGCCGACAAAGTGTCGGATAAACTGGAACAAACGGCCGCCCTCACCGGGCTGGATTATGGCCGTTTTACCCGCTCAATGCTGCTCTCTCAGGGGCAATTTGCCGCCTTCCTCAATGCCAGACCTTCCGACCGCGCCGAACTGCTGGAAGAACTGACCGGAACCGAGATCTACGGTCAGATTTCCGCCATGGTGTTTGAGAAACACAAAGCCGCGCGTAACGCCCTTGAGGTGTATGAAGCACAGGCTGCAGGCGTCGTGTTGTTGAGTGAAGAACAACAGCAGCAGTTACAGCAAAGTTTGCAGGCACTTACTGACGAAGAGAAAACGCTGCTGGCGCAACAGCAGAATCAACAGAAAGATTTTCAGTGGCTTACGCGCAATGACGAGCTTATACGTGAGCAGCAGCGCGTTGCCACCTTACAGCAACAGGCGCAACAGGCACTGACCGAGGCTGCGCCCGAGCTGGCAACGCTCCAGCTTGCTCACCCCGCCGCCCAGCTGCGACCACTGTGGGACAGCCAGCAAGAGCAAACCACCCGACTGGGGCAAACGAAGCAACGCATTGTTGAAGTAAATGCTCGCTTACAAGCAAAAACCGCGCTGCGCTCGCGTATCCGTAATACGGCCCAGCGTAGCCATGCACAACTGCAGACCGACCTTACGGCGCTGGCACAGTGGCTGGCAGAGCACGAGCGTTATCGTCAGTGGGGGCAGGAAATAGCAGGCTGGCGCGCCCATTTTGCACAGCTGAATCGCGATAAACATCAGATCGCCACGCTTTCCACGCGCATTGCTGAATTACGCCAGAAGCTGGCAGAGATGCCGGAAAACGCCCTGACGCTCACGGCTGACGAGGTCAGCGTGGCGATGGAGCAACAGGCTCAGTCACGGACTTTCCGCCAGCGGCTGATGTCGCTTCAGGCCCGTTATCTGCCGCTGCAACAGCGTCTGCGCCAGAACGGTGAAAGCCTGCAGAAAGCCCAGGCAGAGCAGGTAAAACTCAATGAAACGCTGACGCTGCGTCGCCAGCAGTACAAAGAGAAAAACCAACATTATCTGGATCTTGAAACGCTCTGCAGACAGGAAGAGAAGATTAAAAGTCTGGAGGCAGAGCGTGCGCAGCTGCAGGCGGGACAGCCCTGCCCGCTGTGCGGCTCAACCTCGCACCCGGCGGTCACTGCCTATCAGGCGCTGGAGCTGAGTGCCAACCAGCAGCGTCGCGACCAGTTAGCCAAAGAGGTCGCTGCGCTTAAAGAGGAAGGATTGTTAGTTCTCGGCCAGGTGAATGCCCTGACCCGGCAGATCCAGCGTGAGACAGACGACGCTCAGACGCTCTCTCAGGAGGAGCAAGCGCTCACTAAAGAGTGGCAATCCGTTTGCGCGTCCCTGAATATCACTCTGAATATTCAGGAAGATATTGCCCCGTGGATGAACGAACAAGAGCAGTATGAGCGTCAGCTTTACCAGCTGAGCCAGCGTCTGACGCTGCAGCAACAGCTGAATGAACAGGACGCGCAGGCGCGTCAGTATCAACAGCAGCTGACGGCCACGCGCCAGGCGCTGGAAACGACCCTGCTGACGCTGTCACTCAACGTCCCGGAAGAAGGCACAGAGGCTGCCTGGCTGAACGAACGAGAAACCGAGTTCGCACAGTGGCAGGAAAAACAGACTCAGCATGGCGTCATGCAGGAGCGCATGACGGCTCTGATGCCGCTGCTCGACACCCTGCCCGCCACAAACGACACAGAAACCGAACCGGCCATTCCTGATAACTGGCGCGAAACGCACGACGAATGCGTTTCTCTTCAGAGCCAGCTTGCCACATTGCAACAGCAGGAAAGCCTCGAAAGCGAGCGACTGCAGCACGCCACGACGCATTTTACCGCCGCATTGACCGCAAGCTGCTTCGCCGATCGGGAGGCCTTTCTGGCTGCACTGCTTGATGAAGAGACCATCCGCCGTCTTGAACACCGTAAGCAGACCCTGGAAAACCAGCTTCAGCAGGCAACCGCGCTGTTCGCACAGGCAAACCAGCAGCTGCAGGCTCATCAGACGCAGCGACCGGAAGGGCTGGAACTCGATGCGCCAACCCTGCAGTTGCAGCTACAGCAACTCGGGCAACAGCTTCGGGAGAACACCACTCATCAGGGTGAAATCCGCCAGCAGCTTAAACAGGACAGCGATAACCGTCAGCACCAGCTGGCGCTCATGCAGCATATTGAAGAGGCCGCGCGGCTGGCCGATGACTGGAGCTATCTGAATTCGCTGATAGGTTCCAGCACCGGCGACAAGTTCCGTAAGTTTGCCCAGGGGCTCACGCTGGATAATCTGGTCTGGCTTGCCAACCAGCAGCTAAATCGCCTGCACGGGCGCTATTTGCTGCAGCGCAAGGTTAGCGATGCGCTGGAACTCGAAGTAGTGGATACCTGGCAGGCGGACGCGGTGCGCGATACCCGTACCCTCTCCGGCGGCGAAAGCTTCCTTGTTAGCCTGGCACTGGCGCTGGCGCTTTCCGATCTGGTGAGCCACAAGACACGCATCGATTCGCTGTTCCTGGATGAAGGCTTCGGCACGCTCGACAGCGAAACGCTGGATACCGCCCTGGATGCGCTCGACGCGCTGAACGCCACCGGGAAAACCATTGGCGTGATTAGCCACGTCGAGGCGATGAAAGAGCGGATCCCGGTGCAGATCAAAGTGAAGAAGATTAACGGGCTGGGGTATAGCAAGCTGGATAAGGTGTTTGCGGTGGAGTGAGGGTGCCCTGCATGAGGGCCCCCTCATCCCGCCCCCTCTCACGTAGGGAGAGGGAGAATGGCTATAGCGGCCAGAGCCACGCGGCGCCGCGCACGCCGCTGGAGTCCCCGTGCACCGCTTTGCGGATCGGGGTTTCACACTCACCCCCGAAGACCCACTGCTTCACCAGATTCGGCACCGTGGCATATAAACGGTCGACGTTGCTCATCCCGCCGCCGAGCACAATCACGTCAGGGTCAAGGATATTCACCACGTGCGCCAGGGATTTCGCCAGCCGCATTTCATAGCGGCTGAGAGCCAGCTCAGCCACCGGATCGTGTTCCCCGACCCGGCGCATAATCTCGTTTCCCTTGAGTGGCTGGCCACTCAGGCGGTGGTAATCGGTGGCAAAACCGGTGCCGGAGATAAACGTCTCAATACAGCCCTGCTTGCCGCAATAGCACGGCACCTCGGCGCGGTATTTAAGTTCATCGTCATCCATCCACGGCAAGGGGTTATGTCCCCACTCGCCCGCCGTACCGTTGCCGCCAATATGGGCACGCCCGCCCAGGGCCACGCCTGCGCCACAGCCGGTCCCGATAATGACCGCAAAAACGGTCTGGGCCCCTGCGGCGGCACCGTCAATGGCTTCGGAGACGGCCAGACAGTTGGCGTCATTTGCCAGACGCACTTCCCGGTTCAGGCGCTGACTTAAATCTTTATCAAAAGGCTGACCGTTGAGCCAGGTGGAGTTGGCATTTTTAACCACCCCGGTATAGGGCGAGATTGAGCCCGGGATCCCCATCCCAACGGTGCCGGTCTGCCCTGTCGCCTGCTCAGCCATGTCGACCAGCCGGGCAATCGTCTCGATAGTCTGGTGATAATCATCGCGCGGCGTAGGCAGACGGTGGCGGAACAGTTGCTCCCCCTGCTCGCTCAGTGCGATGACTTCTGTTTTGGTGCCGCCCAAATCAATCCCAATACGCACAAGACACTCCTCATTATTTTGATTATCAACAGAGTAGAAGCCCGCTTCCCGATTAGCAATGCAAGCGATGCGACAATTCGTTATCATGCCCGCTGATTTAACGACAAGGCCGTGGAAATTATCATGCTGTGGTTCAAAAATTTGATGGTTTACCGTCTCAGCCGCGACGTTTCGCTGCGTGCAGAAGAGATGGAAAAACAGTTAGCCGCTTATAGCTTTTCCCCTTGCGGTAGCCAGGATATGGCCAAAACCGGTTGGGTTCCTCCAATGGGTTCACAAAGCGATGCATTGACCCACGCCAGCAGCACGGGTCAAATCATCGTCTGCGCCCGCAAAGAAGAAAAAATTCTGCCCACGCCGGTGGTCAAGCAGGCGCTCGAAGCGAAAATTTTCAAGCTTGAAGCCGAACAGGGTCGCAAGCTGAAAAAAACCGAAAAAGATTCGCTGAAAGACGAAGTTCTGCACTCTCTGCTGCCGCGCGCCTTTAGCCGTTTCAGCCAGACAATGATGTGGATCGATACCGTTAACGGGCTGATCATGGTGGACTGCGCCAGCGCCAAAAAAGCGGAAGATACGCTGGCCCTGCTGCGCAAAAGCATCGGATCGTTACCGGTCGTTCCGCTGGCGCTGGAAACGCCGATTGAACTGACCCTGACCGAATGGGTGCGCAGCGGTACAGCGGCCCAGGGCTTCCAGATCCTTGATGAAGCTGAGCTCAAAGCCCTGCTCGAAGATGGCGGCGTGATCCGCGCGAAAAAGCAGGATCTGGTGAGCGACGAAATCGCCGTACACATTGAAGCGGGCAAAGTGGTGACCAAACTGGCACTCGACTGGCAGCAGCGTATTCAGTTTGTGATGTGCGATGACGGCTCGGTGAAGCGTCTGAAATTCTGCGATGAGCTGCGCGATCAGAACGAAGATATCGATCGTGAAGATTACGCCCAGCGCTTTGACGCGGACTTTATCCTGATGACCGGAGAGCTGGCAGCGTTAATTCAGAATCTGGTGGAAGGCCTCGGCGGCGAAGCGCAGCGGTAATGCCTGCAGTGACCCTCTCCCGGCAGGGAGAGGGAATAAAACGTTTTATTTCAGGTAGCGGCACAGATAAGAGGTCGGTTCAGCAACCTGCAGATGGAATTCGCTGTGGCCAGGGACGTTGAACGCTTGTCCGGCAGAGTAAACTTTCCATTCTGTTTCCCCCGGCAGTAAGACGTTGAGCGCACCGCTGATCACCGTCATCTCTTCAGCTTCGGCTGTACCAAAGGTGTATTCCCCTTCAGCCATAACGCCAACACTGGCGCGGCCAGTGCTGCTGCTGGTAAAACCAATGGATTTCACTTTACCGGAAAAGTATTCGTTACTTTGAAGCATGAACTGGCCCTTATATTTTTAGATAAAAATTCACTATAGGGGCCATGATCATCACCTGTCACGCAAAATCATTAGATCAACAGCTCTGCGGCCAGCCGGGCCATCAGAACATTGGACAACAGCACCGGAACATCCAGCGCCTTTTGCAGTAAATCACGGTGGTGCTGGTGGAATCCAAGGCAGTCCAGAATCAACACATCGGCCCCTCTCTCCAGCAGTTCCCGTCCTGCCTCAATCAGCGCGGCCTCGCTGTCCCAGAAGGGATTGGCCAGCGCATACAAAGGCATTTTTTCGAGTACGTGCCATTTTGCCGTCTGGTTGTCCATGAGCTCTTCAATGGGAACAATGACCCCCACCTGATGCCCGTCAACAATGGAGGCCACCAGCGGCGGAATGATCCGCATCGGCTCCAGCAAAATCGCATTACGGGCGATGAGTCCCTTAACAGGTGCAGTACTCATCAGTAAAATAACGTCATAGCCTTGATTATCGAGCACTTCTATTACGCTCTGCAGCGAGCGCTCGATTTTCTGACGCGAAACATGCGCCAGTTTACCGTCACTTAATAACGTCGCCAGGGGATCCTCCCCCGCCTCTACAGCGTAGTCTTCCATGACCTCTTCCCGACTCATCTTCCCCAGCAGGCTTAGATGCGTTATCTGTTGTTCAGATACATGCTCGGTTAAGAGCGGTAACACTTCGCTTACAGGGACCACACCAATAGTGAGGATCGCCAACGTCGCCTTCATCTTCATCGCCTTCCATTACCGCTAAATCTTTCACACAGGTACAGGCTCACTACGCTGCACAGTTCGTTTTTTCAACAAAACAGCACCAAGCGTAGCAGGTGATCCCCATCGCGAAATGTAAAGATCGCCTGCCCATTACGGAGTTACCTGTAATAACTAAATATTAACTCCTGCTTAACATTTGCGATGAGTAAAAAGTGTGATTCAGGCACGGTATTTAGCCCTTTAGGAATTCATTCACGACTTATCAGGATCTTCGTAGCGCCGTTTGGCATCCAGCGCTTCCTGTTCAGTTTCATGTTCACTGATCAGAGAGTCTGGTTTGGGGTGATCGGCACGCAGCTGATACCAGGTGACGGTTTGATCGCCATTACCTTTTTCAACGGTAACGATGCGTGCTTCACGTGGATAGGGAGGTCTGGTTGGCATAGCTCATCCTTTTTTTATGTCTGAGCTATAAGTATAGACGCCGCTTAGCTGGCACAAGCCAAACGCAGGGCGGTAATAATCTGAATTACCACATCCTCGGGTGAAGCGGAAGCATCCACAACGTGGTGTGCCGCTTCGCGGTATAACGCATCGCGTTCGGCCAGCACTTCGCTCACCTCTTCGCTGAGCGGCCGGGAGGTCAGCGCAGGACGTTGTCCCTCTTCCGGAAATGCTTCCAGCCGCCCTACCAGGGCCGAAACGGGTGCGCTGAGGTAGATGACAATCCCTTTTTCGCGCATAAAGCGACGGTTACACTCGGCGAGAACAATGCCGCCACCGGTTGCGATAACAGCAGACGGCGTGGTGACCGCCTTCAGCGCGGCCGTTTCACGGGCGCGAAAGCTCTCCCACCCCTCTTGCTCAACGATTTCCGCGATGCTTTTCCCGGCTTCGGTTTGCAGCCAGTGGTCGGTATCAACAAACTGACGATCGCACGCGCGTGCCAGTTCCAGGCCAACGGTGGTTTTCCCACAGCCGCGGGGGCCAACTAAAAAGATGGGTTGGGTCATAACCAGGTGTTCCCCTTGATGCCGGATGGCCGAAGAGCGTAAAGAAATAATTGCAGAAGATGTTGCGTTTACTTTACTGCAAAGCGGTACGGGATGACAACCCTGCGGAGGCCATACTGTACCACAAAGTGACAATGGTTATCATTACGCAGTGCGACGCTTGACTTCGAGCAGCCACTTATCAAGCTCTGCGGCGAACTGCTGGCGATCGCGCTGGGACAGGCTGTCTGGCCCGCCGGTTTGCACGCCGCTGGCGCGAAGCGTATCCATAAAATCACGCATGGTGAGTCTTTCACGAATGGTCGCCGGCGAATAACGCTCCCCTCTCGGGTTCAGCGCCGCCGCTCCCTTTTCAATTACTTCCGCGGCCAGCGGGATATCCGCCGTGATCACCAGATCCTCGGGGCTACACAGACGCACAATCTCGTTATCCGCCACGTCAAAGCCAGCCGGAACCCGCAACGCGCGAATAAATCGGGAAGGCGGTACGCGAATATTCTGGTTCGCCACCAGCGTAAGCGGCATCTGCACGCGCTCGGCCGCGCGGAATAAAATCTCTTTAATCACATTCGGACACGCGTCCGCATCAACCCAAATCGCCATATTGTCTCCCCATAATGATTCTGCCGACTATTGTCGCCTGCATTTCGTTGTTAAGCTATCAATCAGAGAAAACAACGCATAATGACGGAGAATCGTGATGGATAAGAAAATCGGGTTTATCGGCTGCGGTAACATGGGCAAAGCCATCCTGGGTGGCCTGATCGCCAGCGGACAGGTGCTGCCGGGTCAGATTTGGGTCTACACCCCATCACCGGACAACGTCGCCGCGTTACGCGATCGATACGGGATCAACGCAGCCGAAAGCGCCCAGGAAGTGGCTCAGGTAGCCGATATTGTCTTTGGCGCCGTCAAGCCGAACATCATGATCAAAGTGCTGAGCGACATCACCACCAGCCTGAACAAAGAGACACTGGTCGTATCGATTGCCGCGGGCGTCACGCTCGATCAGCTGGCGCGCGCGCTGGGTCATGACCGTAAAATCGTACGCGCTATGCCGAATACCCCGTCACTGGTCAACGCCGGCATGACCTCCGTCACGCCTAACGCGCTGGTGACGTCGGAAGACGTGGCGGATGTCCTGAACATCTTCCGCTGCTTCGGTGAAGCGGAAGTCATTGCCGAGTCTATGATCCATCCGGTAGTGGGAGTGAGCGGTTCAGCGCCTGCGTATGTCTTTATGTTTTTAGAAGCGATGGCCGACGCTGCGGTGCTTGGCGGTATGCCACGAGCGCAGGCGTATAAATTCGCTGCACAGGCCGTGATGGGCTCTGCCAAAATGGTGCTGGAGACCGGTAAGCATCCGGGTGAACTGAAAGATATGGTCTGCTCGCCTGGCGGAACCACTATCGAGGCGGTGCGGGTGCTGGAAGAGCGCGGCTTCCGTTCGGCCGTTATTGAAGCGATGACAAAATGCATGGAAAAATCAGAGAAACTGAGTAAATCCTGATTATCTGAGCCGGACGTCAGGCGGCCACCTCGGTGCGGCCGCGTCCGGCATTTTTCGCTTTATACAGCGCCACATCGGCCGCTTTTAACCACTCCCGATAGTGCCCAAACTGCGGTCCCCAGGGCGCGACACCGACGCTAATACGCAGAGATTCCTTGGGCGCACACGGTAACGACAGCGTTTCCAGCCGCTCATGTACGCGTGACATCACGGCGATGGCACTGTCAGCCGCCGTCCGGGACATGATCACCGCAAACTCATCCCCGCCAAAACGGCCTATCGCATCCCCGGAACGCACCGTTAGCTGCAGTTGCCGCGTCAGGGCAATGATCGCTTCATCACCCACATCGTGGCCCCAGGTGTCATTGATATTCTTAAAATGATCGATATCGATAAGCAAAATCGTGGCGGTGCAGTGGTTGCGGCGACAGTGTTCAAATTCATTTCTCAGCAGCACTTCCCAGTGCCGGCGATTAAAGACGCCGGTCATGCCGTCGCGGGTACTCATCAGCTCCAGCCGCCGTTTATGCTCTGCAAGCCTGATGGCAGTACGATGGCTGAGCCAGGCAAATAGCATCGGATACAACACCAGGACGGGAAGCGTTAAGCCCCATGCCAGAGGCTCCGGGTTAAAGACAGCCACCCGGCCCACAACGGGGAGCGTCACCAGGGAAGACAGAAGGGTTAACATCATGCCGGTAAAAAACAGCCGACAGCCGCCGGACCCCATCATGTTCATTCCCACCATCATCAGCAGCGCTGCCGTAGGTAGCGCATTGATCCCCATCATGCCGATCCAAAGCCCGGCAATAATGGCATCAATCTTCAGATTAAAATGTTCCTGCTGATGAGGAGAAGCAGTGCGGCAGGACCACTGCCAGGCGAAATGGGGCCAGATAAATGCCCACCCCACCAGGAACAACCACCAGACGCCGGATACAGAAAAGGTGACCAGCACGCCAGAGAGGGGGAAGAACATCGCCGCCAGTCCGACAACACGCGCCAGCCGGGCTCGCCGGGCAAACGGGATCCCGGTACGGTGGGGGTCATCCTGAGAAAGGGTCATATTCCACTCTTCCCGAATGCGCTTTATATTGTAATAAGATTCATCATTCATCATTTTTGGGAATATTCTGAAATATTTCCCAAATTATAGAGAGGGGGCTTACGGGGAAAGTATGAAATTTCGGGTGAGCCGCCGGGGCCACTCACCCGATAGGACTACACGTTTTTCTTCAGACAGGCACTCATGAACTTGCTGCGATCGTCGCCTTTCAGGGACTGTTCGGTCGCTTTCGCATTACACTCGCGCATTTTTTGCTGCTGCGGCGTCAGGCTTTTCTCACCCGGCTTCGCGGCACCGTTTTTGAGGCAACCGCTCATGTAGGTCTTACGGGCATCGCCCTTCAGGCTCTGTGCGGTCGCCTGTTGATTACAGGTGGTCATGCGTTGCTGCTGCGGCGTTAATGTTTTCTCTTCCGCGTTCGCCGATGAGATCAGGAACAGACCCGAGAGCAGAGTAACCAGTAATGTTGTTTTCATTGCACCATCCTTTTGTGAACATTCACTGTAAGTCTGGTTCGTGACAGGAAAAAAACCACCCGGCAGATGTGATTTCCGCCGGGCTTTTATTATTTCAGCCCCAAAGCCGCTTTCATGGTGTAGAACAGATCCGTTTGATCGGTCAGCCCTACCACGTTTGCCGCATGCGGACCGTATGCTGCGATGCGCAGCTGGGTTCCGGTATGCTCCATGGACTCTTCTTCAGAGTTGCCATAGCTCAACACCATCACCGCGCCATCTTTGGTGTTCAGCGCCTGCGTCAGGCCCGGTGCTTTGGTATCCGCTGGGATGATCTGGCTGGCGTGCGCATGGTCTGCGGTAACGACCACCAGGGTATTGCCGTCTTTCTTCGCGAACTCAAGTGCCTTCTGCACTGCTTCGTCCAGATCGACCGTCTCGCCAATCTGACCGCACGGGTTAGCCGCATGATCCTGTTTATCGATAGACGCGCCTTCCACCTGCAGGAAGAAGCCCTTTTCACTCTTGCTCAGCAGTGAGATCGCTTTATCGGTCATCGCTGCCAGCGTCGGGATGCTGTCGGTACGTTTTGGGTTTGGCGTACAGGTTACGGCAGGCTTATCAATGTTGCCGTGGTAGGACGCTTTTGGCCCTTCCCAGCGCACCGGCATATTGCCATCAGAGAAAAGACCCAGCAGCGGTTTATCCTGGCTTGCTTCGGTAATCGCCGCCAGAGAAGATGCATCACTCACCAGCTGATAGCCGCGAGCCTGCGCCTGCTCACGCAGCGTTTTGCCCTGCCATTCGCCCGCCGTTGCGGTTTCCGCGAAGGTTTTCGCCCCGCCGCCCAGCGTCACGTCAGGACGTGCGTTCAACAGTTGTTCCGTAATCGAGCCTTTGCCGCCCTTTTCCAGCGCGTTAGTCGGGCATTTTTCGCTGGTCACCGACGGGCCGTAGCATTTACGCGAGGTGACATGCGCCACCAGCGCCGCTGGCGTTGCATCCTGAAGTTCAGCCGTAGAGACGTTGCCGGTAGCCAGTCCCGCCGCTTTAGCCATCTCCAGAATGGTCTGGTGATCTTTTTCGTGAATATCCACACCCAGCGCACCATTATAGGTTTTCACACCCGTGGACCACGCCGTGGCAGAGGCAGCAGAATCCGTCACGTAATCGGGTTTACCGGTTTTTTTATCCAGCGCGTAATGGGTATATTGTCCGGTGAGAGGCAGTGCGTCGATACCTTTAAAAAAGCCGCCCGCGCCTTCGGCATAATTTCGTGCTGCCGTTATTTCGGAATCGCCCATCCCGTCGCCAATCAGCAGAATAATGTTTTTAGCGGGTTTCTCATTCAGCGAAGCGCGAATGGCGGCGGTTTGATCTTCAGTCAACCGGCGCGCGCCGCCAGGCTGGGTGATATCCCCTTTGGCCGCACGATTATCCAGCACGCTGGTATTGTGATTGTCGGCATAAATAGCGGGTGACATTAACAGGGGAAGTAATGCGATGAAAAGTGCGCTCTGTTTCAATTTATTTTCTCCATGTACAAATACATAAAAAATAAAACAGAGCGACTATAGGCATCCTGCATGACAATTCTATGACACGCCGTCAGGTTCCGTTATGGTTTAGTTGCGAGGATGCCTTAACAGCTTTTTTACGTACTGGCGGAGCATTTCAGCATCCTCAACCGGCACCTGGGAATCGGGTCTGACGCTTTCCAGCGCGCCTTCAACGTTCTCAATCAACGTCTGTTGTTCGTTTTTCGCCATTTGTCGCAGCAGCGCGGTGACCACAATTTCCAGCGCTTCAACCTGGGCGACCAACTCTTTTGACTCTTCTTCCTTTTGTGCAAGCTTGACCAACAACTCAGCAATGAGATTTTTCATGGTGCTATTTCCTTATCCGTTTTGTCTGAACTTAGCATTCTGAATCCATTATGCAAAGAGAAGAAATTTATTATGTTATGCAAAAGTGATGCGGCAGGAAAAATAGATTACTCGCGGCTTTCAGCGAAACGTTTTTCTATAAAAAACGCCGCATTTAGTTATATAAAAATGCGGCGACCATAAGAATATATAATACATCTACGAAACGACTATCGCGCCGACTTCGCCTCTGCCATTTGTCTGCGGCGACGCAGTGCAATAGCCAGTTGAATTATATTTATCAGCACCACAATAGCGGTAGCAGCAAATACCCAACGGAAACCGGCCATTGCCGAAACAGCGGCTCCCATAAGCGGACCGGCAACGTTACCTAAATACATAAACGACTGGTTATAGCCAAAAATACGGCCCGTTACCTGGTCACTGGAATATTTCACCAGCAATGTTTGCACCGCGGGTAACATCGCACCATCGGCAAAGCCCAGCAGAAACCGCAGCACGCCAAGCTGAAGCGGAGAAGTGACAAACGACATTGCGAAAAAGAGCACCACCGCAAAAATCAGCGTGGCCATCAGGATACGCGCCGTGCCGATCCTGTCGCCCAGTTTTCCAAGGCGTGGCGCCGAAATGAGGGCTGATACGCCCGGGACGGCGGCAATCATCCCGCTGAGGAAAGCAATATTATTGCTGTCTGGCTCCATCGACTTAATAAACAGCGCCAGAATCGGGCCGACCGAACCGTTGCAAAGCTGGATCACCATGGTGGTCACAAACAGGCTGATCATCAGGCCCGGATAGGGCAGCGAGGCGAAGACGGCCTTGCCACTCAGGCGTTCAGCTTTGCTGATGACGGGGCGTCCTCCCTCTTTAATGAGGAAGAGCGTGACCAGAAAACTGACCACCAGCAGGATGGCCGTAATGATAAACACCGCGCGCAACCCCACATGATCGGCGAGGAAGCCCCCTAGCAGCGGGCCGCCAATGACCCCGCTTATCTGAGCAGTAGAGAGCGTACTCAGCGCCCAGCCGCTGCGTTCACGGGGCACCTGCGAGGCCACCAGCGCCATGGCATTCGGAATATACCCGGACGTCAGCCCCATCACCGCTCGCAGGAAAAAGAGCTGCCATACGTTAGTGGCAAAGGCCTGCAGCAGAATGGCTATCGCCATCCCCAGCGATGCGCGCAGCAGCATCAGCTTGCGCCCTTTGCGGTCGGCCAGACTCCCCCACATCGGCGAGACGATGGCAGAGACCAGAAACGTGACGCTGAACGTCAGACCTGACCACATGGAGAGCGCTTCATGGGAGGTAACGCCCAGCTGCGACACGTACAGTGGCAGGAAGGGCAATATCTGGCTGATGGCCAGTCCGGTAAAGAAGCACCCGAACCAGACCGAGATGAGATTAACTTTCCAGGATTCCATAAAAGAAATAGTCTTCATTTTTAGGCGAATTCGCCGACAGATTAGCAAGTTACGCGTTATGACGTCGCACCAGAGATGCGCACTTGCCGACTTTGGTGTTTTATCTTCCCAGTCATCATATTTGTGAAATAAGTCACAAATCATCCATTTTCTGACGGAATATTATGCTTCAGCGGCAGAGACCGAAACCGCGCATCCCCAGGTGAAAGTGGCTGGCATGGGCAGCGTTATACTCTGGCCCCAGGCTGTTACCGTAATAGCTGCAGCTCGCCGCCAGCATGCCTTTCAGCCATGGCTGCGTTTTTGTCGCCTTCCAGCCGTTTTGTACCGTGACCCTCTCACCGTTTGCCAGCCCAAACGCCGTGATATCCAGCGCCTCTGCCGTAGCATGTTCACTGCGTCGCGCGTCGGGGCGATGGTAAATGTTGCGGCAGGCAAAGCTGCCGAGATGCTCAATACGCGTCAGCTCACTTCCCGTATAGCTTCTGGTGAGTGGCCGGGCCTGCTGGCTGATAAACAAGGCAGAACTGAGCGCCAGCGGGCAGCTCGCAAGGAAACTGCTGTTCAGGCTGACCGGACCGAAGTTACGTACCCGGACGACGTTACGGAGTGGACACTCCCCACCGCTGTCTGCGACCGGTTGTGTGCGGATAAGCGCGCGTTGATTGGCCTGCGATAACAGACTCGTGCACGCCTGGGGCGTTAAGTTCCGAAGCTTATACTGGGTAATGCGGCCTGGCGGGTCGTCGAGATGTAGCGGCGTGAAAGGGTTGTAGTAAGACGGCAACCAGTGATACCCCACCGTTGCGACAGCCGCAATAATGAAAACGGTCAGCAGAGTTTTTCCTTTCACGCTCCCCCCTTAACATTCCCCACAACATTATGGCAGAAGGCCGCGAAACCCGCTGGGCATCGTGGTATGTTATTGGTTTTTCGTCAGACTGGAAGAGAGTGAGATGGCAAAGCAGCGCGTAGGTATTGTCTTTGGGGGAAAATCAGCGGAGCACGAGGTTTCATTGCAATCGGCCAAAAATATCGTCGATGCAATCGATAAAAGCCGTTTCGACGTGGTGCTGCTGGGCATAGATAAACAGGGGCAGTGGCATGTCAACGATGCCAGCCAGTATCTGTTAAATGCTGACGATCCGGCGCATATCGCCCTGAATCCTTCTGCAATCAGCGTCGCTACCGTACCCGGCGTGGTGCAAGGGCAGCTCATCGACGCCGGTAATGCGCAGTCTCTCGCCCAGATTGACGTGGTCTTCCCTATCGTTCATGGCACCCTTGGCGAAGATGGTTCGCTGCAGGGGATGCTGCGCATGGCCAACCTGCCGTTTGTCGGTTCTGATGTGCTGGGTTCCGCTGCCTGTATGGATAAAGACGTCACCAAGCGCCTGCTGCGTGATGCGGGGCTGAATATTGCGCCGTTTGTCACCCTCACCCGCGCCAACCGTGACCAACACAGCTTCGCTCAGATTTCCGGTCAGCTGGGCCTGCCGCTGTTTGTGAAACCCGCAAACCAGGGGTCTTCCGTCGGGGTCAGCAAGGTGACAAGCGAAGCGCAGTTCACGCAAGCGGTCAGCCTGGCGTTTGAGTTTGACCATAAAGTGGTGGTTGAGCAGGGCATCAAAGGCCGCGAAATTGAGTGCGCCGTGCTGGGCAACGATTTCCCACAGGCAAGCACCTGCGGTGAAGTGGTGTTAAACAGTGATTTTTACTCTTACGACACCAAATACATTGATGATAAAGGCGCCCAGGTTGTTGTGCCTGCGAATATCGATCCGGCAATCAACGATAAGATCCGCGCGATCGCGATTAACGCTTATCAGACGCTCGGCTGCAGCGGCATGGCGCGCGTGGATGTATTCCTGACGCCTGAAAACGAGGTGGTGATTAATGAAATCAACACCCTGCCGGGCTTCACCAACATCAGCATGTATCCCAAGCTGTGGCAGGCCAGCGGGCTTAGCTACTCAGCACTTATCACCCGCCTGATTGAACTGGCGCTGGAGCGTCATGCTGCGGACAGCGCCCTGAAAAGCTCCGTAAACGGTTAATCGGGAGTTTTCGCCGTTTCCGTCTCATCCGCTGTCGTCTCTTCAGGACGACGGCGGATAATCATCCCCGCCAGCCAGAAGCTGATAACCCAGGTCACCAGACCCACGGCATACGTTTGCCACCCTTTTGCTTCAAATCCCAACAGCCCCACGACACCGTTAAGAATAAAGATCAGCCCAATAGCAAAGGCGTAGTAATGCCAGTCACGGCGTAGTTTGGAAGTGAGCTTCATGACAACTCCGGCAGGAAAAAAAGATATCCTCTCACAGATTTATGACGAGGTCTGTGGCTGATGCGGAAATTCTGAAACACGCTGTTGTTTCAATTAAGTTAAGAAATTGTGATGCGCTGCAGAATTCGACAATCCAGGAGAATTCCTTAGGGTAAATTAACACGATTCTGATATTGACAAATGCTATGACCTGTCAAACTCACCCTGTAAGACGCATATAAAACAGCGTGATTTATCGGGAGGTCGTGATGGCTGACTTTACATTGTCGAAACCGATTTTTGGCGGTAAACAACCAAAAACCTCCACGGCGGGTAATATCGCTTATGCCCTGTTTGTCTTGTTCTGTTTCTGGGCGGGTTCGCAGCTACTCAATATGCTGGTTCATGCACCAGGAGTCTATGAACACCTGATGCAGGTGCAGGATAACGGACGCCCGCGAGTGGAAATTGGCTTTGGCGTAAGCACCCTGTTTGGCCTGATTCCTTTCCTCGCAGGGTGTATGATTTTAGGCGTTGTGGCATTAGTAATGCGTTTTCGCCGTCGCTTTTAAAGCCCCATACAGCGAGCCCGGCGGTCATCCACGCGTTTTGCGAACCAGGCGGTTGTCAGGTTACGCGTGATCTTCGGGCTTTCCAGCTGAATACCCGGCAGGATTGCCCTCGGTAATGTTTTCCCACTTTTCTGTTCTGCAAGCGTAAAGACTTTCTTGTACAGATCGGTTTTCTCAAACGCCAGACTATCGCCTTTCTCAAGCTGATGGCGAATGTCGCTCTCACTCATGCCAAGCCTGTTCGATAATTTCCGCACCGCCCGCTCCGTGGTGCCAGCCTCGCTGCTGCCATAGGCAATAAGATCGCCATCCAGTGCCAGCTTCACGCCGCTCGCGCGGCTGACCGCATTCTGAAACGCCGCGTTACGGCTGGCATACCAGCCTGCATTAAAGTCCGCAAAGCGGTACAGCGGCTCACTGTAATTCGCCGGATAGTTCAGCAGATGATAAGTGCCGAACCACAGGCCGCCACGCAGGGAGAAGACCTCCTGACGCACCGTACCGTCGATTTTCCACGGGTAGCCGTCGGTATGCTTTTCCGCAAAGGCAATGCTGACCTGCATCGGCCCGCCGGTGTGTACCGGGTTAAGTGAACCAAACAGTGTCTGCCCCATCGGCACCATGCTGATGAAATCATCAAAGATGGCGCTGAGCTGTTTCTCGGTTTTTACCGTGTCCAGCCGTTCGCTGTAGCTTTTTCCATTTGGCGAGGTGATCTTAAACGCGGTATGCACGAGGAATACCGGGATATGCATCGATTCCGCACGGCGGTCGATCTCTTTCCAGGCTATTTTGTTCAGACCCGGCACGACCGGGTCTGACTGGTACATTGATTCCTGCTGCGCCACCGCCAGTACCGAGCAGATGTTCTCCTCGGTAGGAGCAATCTTCTGGCTTTCAAAGGTTTTTGCCAGCGCATCCGCCCATGCATTGCGATCTTTCACGCTGGCGGGCATTTTTTGCCGCACAACGCTTGCCACATCAACAGGCTTTTCCCCTTCTTTAAGCGGGGCAGCCCCTTTTTCGGCACACCCCACCAGCACCAGAGCGGCCAGTAAGGACAACGGTAACGCACGCGGTACGGCAAAGGTCATAGCAACTCCCTGTATTAGCTAAATGTATTGGTAACTTCCTGCAGTTCCTGGCCGTCCAGCTCACGCTCAAAGCTGCGTAAACGTTTATAGATGGACATCAGTTCCACCAGCGTGGTCCAGGAGCTGATCAGATACTGGAATGAGCCACGCACCTGACCAAAAACGTTAGTTATCTGGGTCATCAGGCCGAGCGTAATCGTACCCGCAACGATGGACGGGAACAGCAGGAACAAACCGAAAACGTTATCGACCTGCAGATACAAAATGCGCGCAATATTGAAATACATATAGTGGAAGTAGAGACGGAAGTAGTTGCGACGCACGGCACCAAACAGCTCGCGTACGGTTGGTGGCGAGGCGCGGTTAGCATCATCTTCACCATAGACCAGCTCTTTACGATAAGCCGCTTCCACGCGTTGATTTTTAAACTCCAGCCCCGGCAGCTTAATCCCGACCACCGCCAGCAGCCCCGTCCCCATCAGAGACCAGACAATCGCCGCAATCACCAGCCCATACGGCAGATGACCGACAAGAGGCAGATCCGGCACGTGAGCCGAGAGCGTCACCAGCACCGGCAGGAAGGCAATCAGCGTCATGATGGCGTTGATAAAGCTGACGCCCATGTCTTCAAGGGTGGAGGCAAAACGCATGGTGTCTTCCTGCACACGCTGTGCTGCACCTTCGATATGACGCAGGTGTTGCCAGTGCGCCATATAGTGTTCGTTCATCGCGGTACGCCAGCGGAAAACGTAGTGGCTGACGAAGAAGTTGTTCATCACCCCGATCACCACCGCAATCAACGCGATACCGAGGAAAATGCCCACCTCATGGTAAAACTGATTAATGGTTACCTTATGCGGCGAACTCAGCGCGGTCTGGATAAGGTCGTAGAACGGGGCATACCAGGCGTTTACTGCCACCCCCACTTCCACCAGGAACCAGGTCACAAAGATAATCAGCGAGGTTCCCAGAATCGACCAGTATTGCCAGCGGTGCGGCGCATAGACAAACCAGAACAGGGCAAACAGGCCAACGCATACCATGTAGTAGGCGTAAAACAGCAAATAGCTAAGCGACCAGAAGCGAGCGGCACTGATCGGGACGTCACCCGTTGCGCCCGTAATGCGGGCCAGCCACGCCCCGCCGCCAGCCTGCCAGAAAATGACAGCGATCAGTGCCCAAATAAATGCCGACAGGAAAAAAGGCCCCGGCTTTGGGAAAAAAGACTTAAACATAATGCATCCTTCTTGTTGTTATGGCTGTTGCTGTGCTCAACACATCACCACACGAAAATCTCGCCTGAGCCAGACGGCGCAGGCAAAAAGGTCAGACCCGAGGGTTAATTATTAGTTCGCTTTCCAGTTTTCGAGAATTGTTTCGGTGCGTTTCACCGCGAGAGGATTGGCCGGCGCGATAAAGTCACGCCAGACGTCGTTGTAATGGTTAATCAGAATGGGCGCATCGGCTGCCGGACGATTAGCCGTGGTATGGGCATCTTGCGCCACGGTAATGTGATAGCCACGGCTGACCCCGTTCTTGATGGTCGCGTCGACACAGTAATCGGTGGCACAGCCGCAGATGACAAACTCGCGAATACCTTGCTCGCGCAGCACCGCTTCAAGTGCGGTGTTATAAAATGCATCGCAGGCAGTCTTGGTGACGTAAAGCGCGTCAGCGGGCTGATGGAGTTCAGGGAGCAGCGCAAACCCTTCGCTCCCCTCTTCCAGACCGCCTTCACCGGTATGCTGAATAAAAATCACCCGTTCGGCGGCCTGCGTGAGCTGATTGATAAGCGAAACACATTTTTCGCGCTGGTAACGCGGCGTTGCAAACACCCCTTGCTGCATATCGACAACCATAACCACACGCTTCACTGACATATCGTTCTCCGCAAGATTGAGTGAAACTGGCCTCTATCATACGGCCGATGTCACAAAATGGGAGACTGGTCGCCAGGAAATTATGCTTATTTACCCATGGTTACGTTTTTCTCGCTATCGTTATGCAATTCGGGGCATTTCACCGTGCGCTTTAGTAGTATAAATACCCATTACTTTTCTCATTCAATTCATGGATGCTTTTCGTTGAAACGTTGTCTGCTCTCTTTTGCCGCGCTGTGTGCGGTGAGCTTCTCCACCGCCCAGGCAGCTCAGCCGCTGACGGCCCCCGTTTTGGCTTCAGATATTGCCGATCGCTACGCGAACCTTATCTATTACGGCAGTGGCGCGACCGGGATGGCGATGGTGGTCATCGACGGCAACCAGCGCGTATTTCGCAGCTTTGGCGAAACGCGACCGGGAAATAACGTTCACCCGCAGCTGGATTCCGTGATCCGCATTGCGTCCTTAACCAAGCTGATGACCAGCGAAATGCTGGTAAAATTACTCGATCAGGGCGTGGTCAAGCTCGACGATCCGCTCAGCAAATATGCGCCGCCAGGCGCACGCGTTCCAACCTATCAGGGCACGCCCATCACGCTGGTAAACCTTGCCACCCATACCAGCGCGCTGCCTCGCGAACAACCCGGCGGCGCGGCGCACCGTGACGTTTTTGTCTGGCCAACGCGCGAACAGCGCTGGAACTACCTGAGCACCGCCACCCTGAAATCGGCCCCGGGTTCACAGGCATCTTACTCAAACCTGGCGTTTGACCTGCTGGCAGATGCGCTCTCGACGGCAGCAGGCAAACCTTACCCGCAGCTCTTTGAAGAGCAGATAACGCGCCCGCTCGGCATGAAGGACACCACCTTTACCCCTTCTCCGGATCAGTGCCGACGCCTGATGGTGGCAGAGAAAGGCGCAAGCCCGTGTAATAACACCCTGGCAGCCATCGGCAGTGGTGGGGTCTATTCAACGCCAGGCGACATGATGCGCTGGATGCAGCAGTTCCTCTCATCAGATTTCTATGCGCGCAGTCACCAGGCCGATCGCATGCAGACCCTGATTTACCAGCGTAGCCAGTTGCACCGCGTGATCGGCATGGACGTACCGGGTAAAGCCGACGCGCTGGGCATGGGCTGGGTCTATATGGCACCCAAAAATGGCCGACCGGGCATTATTCAGAAAACCGGTGGCGGCGGTGGATTCATCACCTATATGGCGATGATCCCGCAGTCCAACGTGGGCGCGTTTGTGGTCGTCACCCGCTCTCCAAATACGCGTTTCGTCAATATGAGCGATGGCATCAATAACCTGGTGGCTGAGCTGAGCGCCAATAAAGCCCAGGTGCTCACCGCCTCCATCCAGCCTTAATATTCCGTGGGCAAACGGTTGATGCTGACCAGTTTGCCCCGGCTCATATTGATGTAGTTGCCTTGTCGCAAAGCAGCGAGCACTTCGGCAACGACAGAGCGTGAAATACGCGTGCTTTGCTGTATATGATTCATCACACCAATTTTTGAACGCAGCGTTTCATCCCACTCGGCCATATTCAGTAGCATTGCGCGGATCTGGTGATAGGAGTTATTTCCCACCAGCTGCCTGTCGCGTTTGCCCAGAATGTAATTTATCCAGGATAACCAGCAAAACGCGTCTTTCCAGAGCGAATGCTGTTGAATGAGTTGACGGGTGGTCGCCGCGGGCAAATAAAAACCGGTACAGGCCGTTTTGGCAGTGACTCTGTATTCCTGACTGTGATTAATCACTACGGCAGACAGGCCAAAAATAAAAGGGGCTGACGCAATGCCAACCAGCAGATCGTCTGAATGACGATAAACTTCAATAACGCCGGTCTGGAATACGTAGGTACAAGGCTCACTCCCCTTGCCCGAGGTAATTAATTGCTGTGGAGCAGATTTAAACGGGGTACTGGCTGCTATCAAACATGCTTCGAGCCGGCTTAATTCAGAAAGTGGTTTCGCATTAACGTTCATGCAGACCTCAAGACATCCGTATTTGTCGGTTCACTATTATTTTTTATTGTCATCTATAAAAAAGCGGGGGCTTATCCCCCGCTTTTATTCATTACCAGGTATATTTCACACCCAGATTTGCGCCCCAGTTCTGGTCAACGTCACCGCCGCCCAGATAAGTGGCATCAGTGTAAGCACTGAAGTTCTTCGTAAAGCTAAACTGGGTACCCAGACCAACCCGCACTGCGGAGCCTTTCACGCCATTATCAATGCTGTCACCGTTAACATCGGCATCGTTATCAGCGTCGTCATAGACATAAGCGAGTTTGAAGTAGGGCGTAAGCGCCTGGTCACCGCCGTAGTTAAAGGTGTAACCGGCATCCACACCCGCTTCGTAACGCAGGCTGTCATAGGATTGACTATCCATGCGCATGTCGTTGCTGAGGCGATAGTCATCACCGGACTGGAACAGACCCGACACGGCCGCGTATGGCGTCACATAACCAGAGAGGTTTGGTTTCCAGTCATAGCCCAGTTTCAACCCAAAACCAACGGCGTCGGTGGTGGTGTTACCGTCAACATACTGACCATTGCTCATGGTCGCGGAGAGATCGTTGTTGAATCGGGTGTAGCTCAGGGAACTGTCGATGAACAGATCGTTCGCAAACTTCGCGGACGCGTACATCATTGCCGTCTGGCTGTCCTGATCCACCTGACCGGTGCGATCGCTGATATCGCCTTTGGCGAAACCTGCCGCACCACCGACGATCCACTTCGCATTGTTACCGTCAATCAGGGTATCCAGACCAACCATGATACCGCTCACGTCCTGATCGTAGCTGATAACGCCATTATCGCCGTCGAAGTTGCCGCCAACGTAGCTTACCCATGCCCCGCCGTTATCCGCCAGGCCATGACGACTGTTGGTCAGACGCGCGCTAACTGCATCCTGCTGCAGATTCCAGATGTTGGTGTTGGCAGACGGGATGCTCAGCGCCATGTTGGCATAATCGGTCAGCGCTTGCTGTTGCAGAACAACAGTGTCGCCTTTCTGCTGCGCCTGATAAGTATATGCCCCTAAATCGGCTTTATTTGCCGCAGTGAAGCTGGCGTGGGTCTCCGTGTTGTTGTCATAAACACGGATAATCTCCTGGCCTTTATAGTCAGCAACAGAGCCGGCGCCGGTGGCGTTGTCGATACGCACGGCGTAATTCCCTGCCACGTCACCATTCACGGCCAGATGGCCGTCAGCGTTGAGTGCCACAACGCCGTAGTCGTAATCGGCTTTGCTCATATCATTGGTGATATAGCGGGCGTTGTTCAGATCGCTGTTCAACACGTAATCACGGCTGGCCACGTTCAGCACGCCGCCATCCGTTAACACCATATTGTGCGTATCCACCTGGCCGAGGCCGAGAAACAGCTCCGCATCGTTGTCCACGGTAATGGTATTGGCATACAGCTCCGCGGTTTCCTCTGTCAGGGCCGCACGGCTGTCGCTGTCCAGATAGAGGCTGTCGGTTGCCACGGCACCCTTGTCACCGATGTTCAGAGATGAAGCATTGGACAGGGTGATGGAATCAGCCAGCAGGCCCGAGTTTTCAACATTGACCTGCGAATGATTATTCACCGTCAGCGTGTCGATGTTAGAGAGCTTACGAGTATCCCACTCAGAGCCGTTATCCAGCATGACGTTGAACAGACCGCTCTGATAGACCGCTTCACCCGCGACATGTCCATTATTGTCGAACGTGGAATCCGGCCAGATGCTATCTGGAGAGAGGGCGCGCCAGTCAACGTCACTGTAGCCCAGGCCATACATCTGCGCGGTGCCGATAGCCTCAACGCTGGACTGCGCTGCGCCGACCCATTTGCTGCCATTGGTCAGCGTGACGTCCAGCTTATCGGTGTCATCCCAGCCGTTGGTGGTTGGGTTGTATATACCGTCAGCCGTCGTATCGGTTGCCGGATCGCCGTTCGGGTAGAAGTTGTTATCGAAGGTACTGGAGAACAGGATATCGCCGGTGATCGTGGAGTGATCGAACGTGGCGGTGGTCTGCATCGCGTTGTCAGACGCACTGGCAGCAACAATCAGCGCCGCGTCGTCAGCCGCAGTGGCATTGGTTTCACCGTAATCGCTCGGCTTCGCGGTTTGACCATAGAACCCGCTGGTGCCCAGGTCACTGTATGCGCCAGAGGTCAGCACCGAGTCTTTCACCAGCAGCGTGTCGGTAAAGACATTGCTGCTGTTCGCCACACCTTCCACACCGTCATACGGGGTATTATCCCGTTCCTGATACCCCTGAGTCAGGGTAATGCCGGCGATGTGAGAGTTATTCTGAATAACAATATCCGATTCAACATCCAGGGTAATTGCATTGCCCAGCGCATAGGTGTCCAGATAGTGCGTTTCCGTATTTTCCCCGTTCACAACGTCATACGCATAATGCTCGTAAGTATCATTGATCGTGGAGTTATCGACGGTCAGGCTAAAACGGTCGTATTGAGAATGGGTTGTGCCGTCCGTATCCACACCATCAGCACATGACGCGGTCATGCATTCTGAGGTGATCATGCCATTAATGGTGCTGTTGGAAATGCTCAGCGCATTCGCCCGACCATTGATACCATCATCCAAATAATAGGTTGATATAACACCATTCACGGTGGATTTATTAATCACCGGATAAATATCACCATCGTGCGTCGCATCAGAGTAATCCCAGTCAGCGTAACCATAATACCAGGGTGCTGCTGCCGTATTATCATATCCGAAGGTATTATATGTCGTACCAGAAATATCCTTCGCATTGGCCTGAGAAGCGATAGCCAGGGTGCAGGCTAATGCAAGTTGTGATACAACCAGTTTCTTTTTCCATGTTTGCATTGGGTCATCCCTCCTCAGGGACGTAAGCAAGTTTGTCCATCTAACGATTTTGCAATACTTAATTGCGGAGGGAATTATGCATTTTCAATCTGAAAAGGTTCAATGAATCATTCCATTAAGTCCGCATTCAGACAAACAACATGAAAATAATGCAGTAGCGATACAATGCCATCAATAATCATTATAAAACAAGCAGTTAAAAACCCCCTTATAAAGATAAAAAATATAATAAAAATAAATAGATCATTTTCAATGATATATTTACTTCATCATAGAAATAAAACCAATATTTCGTAAACAATTAACGCCAGTGGAAGGGAGGATATTATTGATCGCGTAACACGTTGGCATCGGGATTTCCCCCTCGACAAAATGCCCACTTTGGTAAAACACCTTCTTTCACTTTGAGGTACACTAACCCTCTTTGTTCCACAAACCTCAGGCATACCATGACCGATTTAATTGCTCGTCCCCGTCGCCTGCGCAAGTCACCCGCACTACGCGCTATGTTTGAAGAGACAACACTGACCTTAAACGATCTGGTGTTGCCGATTTTTGTTGAAGAAGAGATTGACGACTACAAGGCCATCGAAGCCATGCCTGGCGTGATGCGCATTCCTGAAAAGCATCTGGCGCGTGAAATCGAACGTATCGCCAATGCAGGGATCCGCTCGGTGATGACCTTCGGCATCTCCCATCATACCGACGCCACCGGCAGCGATGCCTGGAAAGAGGACGGTCTGGTCGCCCGTATGTCGCGCATTTGCAAAGAGACCGTGCCGGAAATGGTCGTGATGTCCGACACCTGTTTCTGCGAATACACCTCTCACGGCCACTGCGGCGTGCTGTGCGATCACGGTGTGGATAACGATGCTACCCTGCTGAATCTTGGTAAGCAGGCGGTGGTTGCTGCCGCTGCGGGTGCTGATTTCATCGCGCCATCAGCTGCGATGGACGGGCAGGTGCAGGCTATCCGCCAGGCGCTGGATGCTGCCGGTTTTACCGACACGGCCATCATGTCCTACTCCACCAAATTTGCCTCCTCTTTCTACGGCCCGTTCCGTGAAGCAGCCGGTACGGCGCTGAAAGGCGATCGTAAAACGTATCAGATGAACCCGCTCAACCGTCGGGAAGCTATCCGTGAATCCCTGCTCGATGAAGCCCAGGGCGCAGACGCCCTGATGGTGAAACCGGCGGGAGCCTATCTCGACATCCTGCGTGATATTCGCGAACGCACCTCGCTGCCGCTGGGCGCGTACCAGGTCAGCGGCGAGTATGCGATGATCAAATTCGCCGCCATGGCGGGTGCGATCGATGAAGAGAAAGTGATCCTGGAAAGCCTGGGTGCGATCAAACGCGCGGGTGCGGATCTGATCTTCAGCTACTTTGCGCTGGATCTGGCTGAGAAGAAAATTCTGCGCTAAGGCGCAACGGTGCCGGGGGGCGGTTTCGCCTGACCCGGCCTGCTCTCCCTGCCTCACGAAACTTCACCAAACTGCAATACAACCGACATCTCCCCCTTCTACTGTCATCGCAAGACGGCAGGAGGAGTGATCATGTTTAGTCTCGATAGTGTTCTCGATGACCTTTGGCCTCAGGCGAGGCCGGCACCCTGGCAAAAAAGTCTGTTAAAAAGGCTGTTTTACGAAGAAGAATTCCAGCAATTTGCCGCAGCACACCGCCACCTGAAAGGACTGGATATGGTGGAGCAAGTTCTGGAGCACCTTGATATTCTCTGCACCGTTTCCGCCCGCGATCTCGAACAAATCCCCGAACATGGCCCTCTGGTTATCATTGCCAACCACCCGACAGGTACTCTGGACGGGCTGGCGCTGATGTACGCCGTCTCGCGCGTGCGACGCGATGTCAAAGTCGTGACCAACCGGATGCTGACCCACCTGGAGCCGCTAAGCTCGCTGTTTATCCCGGTCGATAATATGGGCGGCAGGACGGCAAAAACGTCGCTGGTACAGATGGAACAACATCTGCAAAACGCGGGCGTGCTGATCTTCTTCCCGGCGGGTGAAGTTTCCCGGCCGACGCGAAAAGGCATTCGCGATAAAAAATGGCACTCAGGATTTATCAAACTCGCCACCAAACTGCGCGCCCCGCTGCTGCCGGTACATATTCAGGCGCACAACAGCCTTCTCTTTTATGCCAGCACGCTGGTGTCGCCGACGTTATCCATGCTGCTGCTGATGCAGCAGATGTTCCGCCGTCGCCATAGCCAGCTGCCGATTACAATCGGTCAGCAGATTGCCTGGAGTGACTGGTATAGCGCCACCCTTTCGTCGCGTGAGATGGCCGAAAAGTGCCGTCAGCACGTGATACGTCTTGGCAAGGGAGTGCCTGGCGTCTTTAAAACCCAGTGCGCCATTGCCCGTCCGGAAGACCGGGCTACGCTAAAACGCGAGCTGGCGCAGGCTGAATGTCTGGGCAAAACCGGCGATGGAAAATCCATCTATCTCTGGCAGCGTAACGGCCAGGAAGAGGCGCCACTGCTACGCGAACTGGGCCGCCTGCGTGAGATTGCGTTTCGCGCGGTGGAAGAAGGGAGCGGTAAACGCCGGGACACTGACAGCTACGATGATGATTATCTGCATCTGATCTTATGGGACGATGAGGATCTGGAGATTGTCGGTGCGTATCGCTTTATGCCCACCGCCAGACAAGTGGAGCGTCGGGGGCCGGAAGGCCTGTACAGCTTCAGCCTGTTCCACTACGACGACAAAATGCAGGATGTGCTGGAGCACGGCATTGAGCTCGGGCGCAGCTTTATTCAGCCGCGCTACTGGGGACGCCGCGGTCTGGACTATCTGTGGTCAGGCATTGGTGCCTATCTGGCGCGTTATCCTCACTACCGCTATCTGTTTGGTCCGGTCTCGATTTCCGGCGGCTTACCGCCTGCCGCGCGGGATCTGCTGGTGGCGTTCTACCGCCTCTGGTTCCCGGCAAGCCATCCGCTCGCGGCGTCACGCCAGCCCTACCCGGCATCGCTTCCGGACGTGCTGGCGCAGTTTGGCGGCGTGGATTATGTCGACGATCTGACGAAGCTGAAATCCCTGCTCGGCAATCTGGGCTGCGGCATTCCGCCGCTCTACAAGCAGTATTCCGAGCTATGTGAACCGGGTGGCGTACAGTTTATTGATTTCGGGAGCGACCCGGCATTCAACAACTGCGTTGACGGCCTGGTGCTGGTGGATTTGTGTTATCTGAAGGCGAACCGCTATCAGCGCTATATTGAGGCGCATTTGTAACCCTGCTTTCCCCTCTCCCGTCGGGAGAGGGTCAGGTGAAGGCATCAGCCCGCACGGTAAAACGGTTTATCCCCTAAAATCGTCGCCCGCTGCATAATCCGACGCTGCGGCAGATAATCTGCGTTCGCATAGTGTTGCGTCACGCGATTGTCCCAGATCGCCAGATCGTTCTCCTGCCAGCGCCAGCGCACCTGAAATTCCGGCCTGGTGATATGGGCAAACAGGAAGCTTAACAGCGCATCGCTCTCTTTTTCCGTCACGTCTACGATCCGCGTCGTAAAGCCTTCGTTCACAAATAACGCCTGCTTACCGGTCACCGGGTGCGTACGCACCACCGGATGCAGCAGCGGCGGATGTTTCGCGACCGCGTCCTGCCAGCGCAGATGTTCCTCTTCGCTTTTCCGGTACTTGTACTCCTGGAAGGATTTTTTGAAGTCATGTTCGGCCCGCAACCCGCTCAGCAGCGTCCGGAACGGCACGGACAGCGCCTCGAAGGCGGCGATACCGCTGGCCCACAGCGTATCTCCACCGGTGTCCGGCAACAGCTTCGCCGCCAGTATCGCCCCGGCAGGTGGCGTTTCGATAAACGTCACGTCGGTGTGCCAGTTGTCGTTGTCCGGCGGATTATCGTTATGGGTATCCAGCACGATGATCTCCTCCACGCCTTCCGCATGGGGATAGACCGGGTGAATATGCAGATCACCGAAGCGCAGGGCCAGCGCACGCTGCTGCTGCGGGGTGATCGCCTGTTCGCGCAGGAACACCACCTGATGGCGCAGCACCGCGTGGTACAACTGCTCGAACTGGTTATCGCTCAGTGGACGGGTCACGTCCAGGCCGGAGACCTGCGCACCAATGTATGGCCCCAGCGGGGTGATGGTCAGACGTTCACTCATTGTATTTCTCCATGCCAGGGCGTCAGACGTCGCTGTAGCGCGCGCAGCCCCAGTTCTAATCCAAAGGCGATCACGGCGATCACCGCGATCCCTGCCAGCACGACGTCAGTCGCCAGAAACTCTCCCGCCGACTGCACCATAAACCCTAATCCGCGCGTGGCGGCGATCAGCTCAGCCGCCACCAGCGTTGACCAGCCCACCCCGAGGCCAATGCGCAATCCGGTTAAAATCTCCGGCAGTGCGCCCGGTAAAATCACAAACAGCAGCACCTGAAGACGGCTGGCACCCAGCGACTGCGCCGCGCGGATCCGCACCTGCTGCGCACTCTTCACCCCAGCCAGTGCCGACATAGCAACCGGGGCAAAAATCGCCAGATAAATCAGCAAAATTTTCGAGGTTTCCCCGATGCCAAACCAGATAACCATCAGCGGCAGATAGGCCAGCGGTGGGACCGGACGGTATAGCTCAATCAGCGGATCGAGAATGCCGCGCACCGTCGGGCTCAGCCCCATCGCGATACCCACCGGGATGCCAATCACTACCGCCGCCAGCAGCGCCACCAGAATACGCGCCAGACTGGCACCTAAATGCTGCCAGAGCGTGGCATCCATAAAACCCTGCGGCCCGGCGATGGTGATGAGTTTCGCCAGCACCTGTCCCGGTGGCGGAAGGAACAACGGGCTAACCCACTGTTGCGCTGCCACCGCCCACCAGACCGCGAGCAATACCAGCAACGTGCCCGCACTCAGCGTGATCTGGCGAGAGAACGGCCAGCGTAACGCGAGACGAGGACGGCGCGTTTTTTCACTGAAGACAATGCTCATGAGAATGCCTCCCGTTGTTCAAATACGCGGCTTAAAACATATTCGCGCTGTTCAATAAACAGCGGATCGGATTTGATACTGCGGACCGGTTCACCGGCCACATAGCGACGGGCAAAGCTGAGCGGCAACCGCTCCAGCACACGACCCGGCCCCGGCGAAAGCAACACTAGTTCGGTCGCCATAAACACCGCCTCTTCGATATCGTGGGTAATCAGCAGTACCTGCTTGCCCGTTTCGTGCCACAGGCGCAAAAGCAGCGTTTGCATCTGCTCACGGGTGAAGGCGTCCAGCGCACCAAACGGCTCATCCAGCAGCAACAGCTGTGGGTTTGCCGCCAGCGCGCGGGCAATCCCGACCCGCTGACGCTGGCCACCGGAAAGCTGCCAGATAAAACGTTTTTCAGCGCCCTCCAGCCCCACCTTTTTTAGCATCTCACGCGCGGTCGCCAGCCGTTGTTCACGGTGAATCCCCGCAAGCTGCAGGCCGAAGGCGACGTTTTCCTGCACGTTGCGCCACGGAAGCAGCCCTTCACTCTGAAAGACCACGCCGCGCTCTGCACCCGGGCCCTCGACCCGTTTCCCTTCCAGCTGGATGGAACCATGCTGATACGGTACAAACCCGGCGATCAGATTCAGCAGCGTGGTTTTGCCGCACCCGGACGGACCCAGCACGACCAGCAATTCACCGCTGTCCAGCGTCAGGTTGATCTCCTCCAGCACAGGTTTACCGCCGTAATCAGCAGACAGATTTGTAATATTCAGCATCGCTTCCCCCTTATTTCACAAAGCGATCGGTCACGTACTGGCTGTAATCTGTCGCCACCGCAGGCACTTTGCCCTGCTCTTTCAGAAACGTAGCGGTATCGACAATCGCTTTATTGACCGGCCCATTGAGCTGCTGGACCTGTTGTGCAGGCGTGAGATAGGTATTGCCTTTCACCAGCCCCGGCACGTCCGCTTCCGGAACGCCGCTCAGGCGCGACAGTTTTTCCAGATTGCCCGTCTCTTTCAGCCACGCATCGGGGTTGCTGAGATAAGGCTGTTGGGCGTCAATGGCGCTTTTAGCAAACGCCTTCACCACATCAGGGTGTTTCTCCGCGAAGTCTTTACGCACGACCCACACGTCGAGCGTCGGCGCGCCCCACTGCCCCACCTGTTCGGAATCGGTCAGCACGGTGCCGTCTTTTTCCAGCTCATTCACGGCAGGTGCCCAGACGTAAGCGCCGTCGATATCCCCACGCTGCCAGGCGGCAATAATTGCGGGTGGCTGCAGGTTGATGATCTGCACCTGGCCCGGCTTGATGCCCCAGTGTTTGAGCGCCGCCAGCAGGCTGTAATGGGTGGTGGAGATAAACGGCACGGCGATGCGCTTGCCAATCAGATCTTCCGGCCGGGTGATGTTTTTCTTCACGACCAGGGCTTCAGAATTCCCGAGCTGTGACGCCAGCAGGAAAACCTCAACAGGCACCTGCTGGCTGGCAGCCACTGCCAGCGGGCTGGAACCGATATTGCCAATCTGCACATCGCCGGACGCTAATGCGCGCACGACGGCCGCCCCGCTGTCGAATTTACGCCAGTCCACCTTCGCGCCGCTTTCTTTGGCGAAGGTGTTATCCGCCTGCGCAACTTTTGCCGGTTCCGCAGAGGTTTGATACGCGACGGTAACGTCTACCGCCTGTGCCTGAAATGCCCACAGCGCCAGCGCGCCGAGAAGTGTAATTCGCGATGAAATTGCCATTGTGACTGCTCCCCTTGTTGTTATGAGGGCAGTATTTCCGGCGCAGGAATTTTGATAAAGGAATAAAAAAGAATCGTTAATTCCGATTCGTTTTTAGAAAAAAAGTGGCAAAGGATAGTGAATTTTGTGGGGTTTATTCTGGCTCCCTCTCCCGACGGGAGAGGGATGAGGTGAATGCATCAGACGACACACGGCATCAGCGCTGCGCCTTTAGCTCTGCAATGTCTTTCGGCGTGGTCCGGCAACATCCTCCAATCAACTTCGCCCCGGCCGCCAGCCACTGGGGTAAATAGCCCGCCAGCGTTTCGCAGGCTTCGCCATGGTGATGCCAGGTTTTGGTCACGGCGTCATAATGCTCCCCCGAATTCGGGTAGACCACCAGCGGCAGTGCGGTGAGGCTGTGAAGATGTTTCAGTGCCGCGGTGGTATTTTCCAGCGCGATACAGTTGACCCCCAGCGCCACAATTTGCGGATAGCGTTCCAGCGCAGAAATCACATCGCGCAGCGGCGTGCCGTCGCTGAGGTGCTCGCTGTCACGCAGGGTAAACGAGAACCATCCCCGGGCCCGGGGATACTCGGCCAGAAGCGCCGCCAGCGCCTTGATTTCAGCAAAGGATGGCAGCGTTTCGCAGGCCAGCAGATCTGCCCCGGCATCCAGCAGCGCTTCCACGCGCGGGCGATGGAAATCGGTAAACGCTTCTGCGCTTCGCACGTAGTCACCGCGATACTCAGAACCATCCGCCAGGTATGCACCATACGGCCCAACCGATCCCGCGACCAGCAGCGTGCCTGCATGAGGGTTTTCCGCGAGATACGCTTCGCGCGCCTTACGCGCCAGCTCCACACTTTTGCCAATCAGCGCGCGGGATTGCGCCTCATCCAGGCCTCGTGCGGCAAACCCCGCAGGCGTGGCCTGATAGCTGGCGGTGATCGCCACCTGCGCTCCCGCCCGGTAGTAGTCCAGATGAACGTCGCGGATAAGATCCGGGTTTTCAACCAGCACTTTGGCAGACCACAGGCTGTCTGCAAGATTACAACCGCGCGCTTCCAGTTCCGTCGCCATCGCGCCATCCAGCACCACAAATGGCTGTTTTTCAAGGATGGCGGTAAGCGGATTATTCTGCGACATGTTCAGGCTCCTGCGATGTCATGTTTCGGGTCAGGTAGTAGGCACCATAACACAGGGCAACAAACGGAAGCCCGCAATAAAGGGCAATACGCTGACTCGGGTCAAACGCCAGACCAACACAAGCCACCACGCAGAGGATAAAGCCAAGCACCGGCACCAGCGGATACCACGGCGCGCGATACTGCAGAGCGGAAAGCGGCTGACCAGACTGAAGATGGCGACGACGGAAGACAAAATGCGACGCGCAGATGCTGATCCAGACCGCCACCACAGCAAAGCCTGAGATGGCGGACAGTGCGACAAACACCGTGTCCGGTGCCACCACGCTTGAGAACAGCGCCAGTACGCCGCCAAGCATTGAAACAGAAATCGCCGTCATGGGTACGCCGTTTTTATTAACGCGCGCAAAGCAACGCGGCAGCGTTTTTTCATTCGAGAGTGACCAGAGCATGCGGCCAGAAGCGTACAGGCCCGAGTTCGCCGCCGACAGGATGGCCGTCAGGATCACGAAGTTAAAAATATCAGCCGCGTACGGAATACCGACCTTTTCGAACACCAGTACAAACGGACTTTTTTCCACGCCAGCCTGATGCATCGGGATCAGCGCGGCCAGCACAAACACGGTACCAATAAAGAAGATGATCAGCCGGGCAATGGTGGTGCGAATGGCAACCGGAATCACCTTGTGCGGGTTTTCCGTCTCACCCGCCGCGATACCGATAAGCTCTGTCCCGGAGAAGGCGAAATTCACCGCGACCATGGTCATCAGGATGGGCAGGCCGCCGTGCGGGAACCAGCCTTCAGCGGTAAGGTTGGTTAAGCCCGGCGCGGGAGAACCGTCCTGCATCGGGATAAAGCCAAACACCGCAGCGCCGCCAAGAATAATAAAGGCAATAATGGTGATGACTTTCACCAGCGAGAACCAGAACTCGCCTTCGGCAAAGAAGCGCGTGGAGATGACGTTAAGGCCGAAGATCACCACGCAGAACACCACGCACCACGTCCAGACGGGCACCTGCGGGAACCAGTACTGCATACAGAACCCGGCGGCGGTAAAGCTCGACCCGAGCGCCACCGTCCAGGTAAGCCAGTAAAGCCACGCCACGGTATAGCCTGTAGCCGGGCCAAGATAGCGGGCGGCATAGACGTGAAACGCGCCGGTTTCCGGCATCGCAACGGAAAGTTCGCCCAGACACTGCATCACCAGCCAGACCACCAGCGCGCCAATCAGGTACGCCAGCAGAGTTCCCGCGGCCCCGGTCGTTGAAATGATATAACCAGTATTGAAGAATAGCCCTGTCCCAATGACCCCACCCAGCGAGAGCATAATCAGGTGGCGTGTTTTCATGGTGCGCTTAAGCTGCCCATTTTCTTGTTGTGTTTGCATATTACCTTCTATACGTATGGACATCTAAACATCCAAAGAAGGTGTGTTATACCGCGATTGTTAAGAAAAAGCTAGATGACCAGACGTAATCGGGCGCGCCGCGCGCTGAGTCTGGGGTGGGTTGTGAGGATCACATACAGGAACGGACGCCAGGCCATAAGCACCTCCGCAAGCAGATACTTACAGCATGGCGCGGACCCTGACGTTCTTCGGTCAGTCGAAAGTGGTATCCGTAACGAGCGGGTTCATACGCGGGATTTTACAGTGGCGCAATTCTTGGTAAATCCCTCAATCAGTTCTATAGTCGACACAGTTTCATCGTTACAGGATCAACTGATGCGCTTTAACGGACTGACCAAAGGTTTCTTTATCTTCATACTCGCCCTTGTCACCTGGGCTTTCTTCGACGTGCTCTCCCCCTACTTCTCTGCGATTTTATGGGCCGCCATTCTTACCGTTATCTTTAACCCGGTAAAAAACAAGCTGCGCGCGGCGATGGGCGATCGCAACGGACTGGCTTCGCTGTTAACCATCGGCATTATCTGCCTCATCGTCTTTATCCCGTTGATGGTGATCTTTTCATCGCTCGCCATTGAACTGAACGTGGTGTACACCAAGCTGCAAGCGAACAATACCCAATTCCCGGAAGTGGTGGCGAGCATCTTTAACCACCTGCCAGGCTGGGCCAGCGGCTTCCTTGCGGATCACAATCTGACGAACGCGGCGCAGATCCAGAAAAAACTCTCCGATGTGGCCCTGCAGGGCGGACAGTATCTGGCCGGCAGCGCGTTTCTGATTGGTAAAGGGACGTTTGGCTTTGCGATCAGCTTCGGCATCATGCTTTATCTGCTGTTCTTCCTGCTAAAAGATGGCCCGTATCTGGTACGCCAGATCCTTGATTCGCTTCCTCTGTCTGATTTTGCCAAACAGCATCTGTTCGCCAAATTCGTCGGCGTCTCGCGGGCAACGGTAAAAGGTACGGCGGTAGTGGCGGTGGTTCAGGGCACGCTCGGCGGGATTGCATTTGCCATCGCTGGCATTGACGGTAGCGTACTCTGGGGCGCGCTGATGGCGTTCCTTTCGCTGGTTCCGGCCGTCGGCTCGGCCATTGTCTGGGTGCCGGCCGCCATCTTCCTGTTCGCCACGCATCAGCTCTGGCAGGGTCTCTTTATCGTTGGCTTCTTCGTCATCATTGTCGGGCTGGTGGACAATATCCTGCGTCCATTGCTGGTGGGGAAAGACACCAAAATGCCGGACTACCTGATCCTCATCTCAACCCTTGGCGGGATGGAGCTGTACGGCATTAATGGCTTTGTGATTGGGCCGCTGATCGCCGCGCTGTTCATCGCCTGCTGGAACCTGTTCTCCGGTCGCGATCACGCGGGTAACGCCGAAGAGCTGGATGCGGATTTCATCGAGGAAGGAAAAAACCCTCCAGATTTGTGATGATATGACGATAAAGACCACACCAGGCGGCACTGTGCCGCCTTTTTTTTCGCCTTAAATCAAACGTTTTCTATAATTTGAAAGAACGCCATCCTTCTCATGTCGTAAAAGGATCCACAGGTGCGAATCGCAACGATAACTAACTGGGCCTATGGTGCCACGGTCTGCCTGACCCTTGTCTCAGGCATCATCATGCTGATGGCATCCAATGCCGACACCGTGGAACGTCACGCCGTTGAACAGCGTCAGCGCTTTGATGAGCTGACGGAGGATATTGAAACCGACGCCTGGGCGCAGTCCGATTTAGCCCGCCTGTACGTAATAAAAAAAGATCCGCAAACACTCAGACAATACAGCCAGTCAGAGAACAACCTGAAAAATGTCGAGCTGAGGCTGGATAAACTGCGCGATAACGGCGCGTCCGATGAGGAGCTGTCCCTGCTGCGGGAAGGTCTCAAGATTATCGATGCGCTACAGGATGAACAGCAGACGGCCCTGACCAGTACAGAACGGGGAGAAGATGCCCAAGCCATTGCCCTGCTTTATGGTGCGCCCTATGAGCAGGCACTGGAACGCGCACAAAACCAGATTGATCACTTTCGCCAGATCCTCGACAAGCGGGTGATTGCGTCCGTGCAGGATGCCACCAAAAAATCGAAAGCACTGCGTACGGCCTCTGAACTGATGGTTGGCCTGACCGCCCTGCTGTTTCTGTTTGTCCTGGGCTTTATCCTGAAACGTCGCGTGCTGCGCCCCGTGGTGCGTCTGAGCGACGTGGTACACCGCCTGGCGTCGCAGGATTACGCCGTCGAAACGCCGAATTTTAATCAGATTGATGAGATTGGCGATATGGCGCAGGCGATCCGTATTTTTCGTGAAAACGGCCTAGCCCGGCAACGGCTGGAAAAAGAGCGCGACGCCGACTGGGCTGTCCGCGAACTGCTGGCCCGCATGACGCAGCGGCTGCAAGGGTGTGAGAACTTTACCGATGTTATCAACGTGGCGGAGCTGTTTGCCCCCAATATCGCCCCGGGGGTCCCTGGTCGGCTCTATGTCCTTGACCGCGATCCCTGGCAGATGCGCTGCGTTGCCCAGTGGCTCTCCCCCACGGGAGAGGAGATGACGTTTCATCCTGACGAATGCTGGGCAGTAAGGCGTGGTCAGAGCCATCCCCCGTTCAGCGGTAAGCCGGATATCGCCTGCTATCATCTGCCGGAATCACTGGCGTATCGTTCGCTGTGCGTGCCGCTCATTGCCCAGGGCGAGGCCATTGGTCTGCTCTCATTCCAGAATATCACCGCGGAAAATGCCCCTGCCCGTGCTTATCTCGAACTGATGGCCGAAGCGCTCGGTCTGGCGCTGGCAAACCAGCGGCTACGCGATGCGTTGCTGGAAAAAGCATTGTTCGACCCGCTGACCGGCTTGCGTAATCGCCATCATCTGGAAGATACGCTTCATACCCAAATGACACAGGCCATTCGTAACGGCGAACCACTGAGTTGCATGATGATCGATATCGATCACTTCAAGAGCATTAATGACCGGTTTGGCCATGAAGCGGGTGATCAGGTTATTAAAAGCGTAGCGACGATTGTTCAGCGGGCTACCCATGACAACGGAATGGCTTTCCGCTACGGCGGGGAGGAGTTTTTAGTACTGCTTTCCGGTGCTGATGAAGAAGAAGCGCATGACTGTGCTCAACAGATTTACAACGGCGTACAAGGGTTGTCGCTACGTTATGGACTCACGGAGATTGGGCCAGTCGATGTTTCGATTGGTATCGCCAGCTATCCGCAGCACGCCCAGAGTGACAACCTGCTGCGTGCAGCCGATGTGGCTTTGTACCGGGCTAAAGAACTGGGCCGATCGCGGATTGTAAGTTTTGGGATGCTGGAGGCGGGCTAGACCTCATGTTGCGCCACTGAGGCTTTCCCCTGTTCATGAGCGCGTGATAGCCCAAAGCACCACGATACCCAGCGCATTACTGCGTTTTTCAACATATAAGGTGTTATCGAGTTGATAGTCGCCCATTGGGTGACAAATACGTATCTTCTCTTTCAGTTCAGGTTCATATACTTCAGCCCCTTCACAATTATATCTGCCTACAGATTTATATTTGTAAGGAGCACTCCAGGACGACACTTTCCCATCCAGTAAATAAACCGCCGTAAAGACGACGAAAATGGCGAGAGGCATGCTGATAAAAAAGGTGCCAATGAACACTTTTAGACGCTCAGAAAATGGCCAGCCTTTCAACCGTCCCTTCCAGATAAAAATGACCATCAAAGCCAGCGACAAGAGCAATGAGCCGGTCGCGATGTATTGCATTGCGAGAGCGTTAATAAATGTCACACGGTAAATTTCTACGCGCCAGGTAATAAAACAAATTACCAGCGTCAATACCCCAACAATCGCTGGAATCAAAAACGAATAAGACGTTTTTTTCATATTGCACCCTTCCCTTGTCGTTATTGCTTGGTCAGGAGATCAATCATCGCGCGGGTGGCAGCGGACTGGCGCCGGTGTGGCGCGAAGATCACCGAGAACGGCCGCGAGCGTCCGCGAAGATGAGGAAGCACCTCCACCAGCTGACCGCGCTGTATCCTGTCCTGGACGATAAATTCATAGCTCTGGCAAATCCCCATACCGTGTTCAGCCAGGGAGACGACACCCAGCACATCATCCGATGTTTCGATAGGTGAAGCGGGTAGCCAGTCCACATCGCGTTCGTCTTCCCGAAACACCCACGGAGCGATGCGACCGGTGCGCGGCAAAATAAACGGCAGACACATGTGTCGGTGCAAATCATCCAGCGTTTGCGGAGTCCCCATCCTGTGAAGGTACGCGGGTGATGCGACCAGCAGCAAAGCGGCATCCTCCAGTTTACGCGCGACTAAACCGCTGTCGGGCATCTGACCCAAACGAATCGCCAGATCGAACCCTTCAGCAATCAGGTCGACGTTGCGGTTGGTGATGTTCAGATCCACCTGAACGCGCGGGTAGTGTTGGGAGAATCGCGCCAGCAAGGGCGGCAGACGATAGTGCCCGTAGGTAGTCGGTACACTCATGCGCACGCGTCCGGTCAGGTCGCCTTCCTGGCCCTGCCCATTACGTTCAGCTTCATCCAGCAGGGAAAAAGCAGAGCGCGCCTGCTCCAGATAAACTCGCCCTGCCTCGGTCAGGCCTACCCGACGGGTGGTTCGCTGTAAAAGCTGTCGTCCCAGACGCGTCTCAAGGCGGGAAACCGCACGACTCAACACCGAGGGCGTGGTGGACAGGGCAACGGCAGCAGCAGTAAATGAGCCGTGTTCAACGACAGCGATGAAGACCTCAACATCGCCAAGATAATCGAATTTTCTGCTCATTATGCTCTTTCAGGAACAAATGTTTTTCAATTCCGCTAATTTATCTCCAGTTGGGCGATGAGTAAAGTGTGCGCATTCATCACCAGAGGGTAAAATCATGGATCTTCAACTCACCGGTAAGACAGCACTCGTTACTGGCGCAACCGCGGGGATTGGTCTGGCCATCGCCCGCACGCTGGCGCGCGAAGGCGTGGCCGTCACCATTACTGGTCGTGACCACGCGAAATTGCAAAACGCCGTGGCAGACATTACCGCCGCTCAGCCTCAGGCGCAGGTCACCGCCATCGTTGCCGACCTGGGAAACGCTGAGGGGGCAAAAGCCCTGATCGTGGCCTGCCCTGACACCGATATTCTCATCAACAACCTGGGCTTTTATGAAGCCCGAGACTTCGCCGACATCACCGATGATGAGTGGCTGAACATGTTCAACATCAATGTCATGTCCGGCGTTCGCCTGTCACGGCATTACTTCCCGCGCATGCTGGAACGCAACTGGGGCCGGGTGATATTTATGTCGAGCGAAGTCGGCGCGTTCACGCCGCCAGACATGGTGCATTACGGCGTCAGTAAGTCGGCGCAACTCGCCGTTTCGCGCGGTATGGCCGAACTCACGAAGGGGACGGGCGTTACGGTCAACAGCGTACTGCCTTCAGCGACCCGCTCCGACGGCATTATCGAATACCTGCGCCAGACCGCGCCTGCACCGGGTATGACCGACCAGGAGATCGAAGCGAATTTCTTCCAGACCTACCGCCCCAGCTCTCTTATCGCGCGAATGATCGATGCTGATGAGATAGCCGCGATGGTCGCGCTGCTGGCAAGCCCGTTGGGCGCTGCCTCTAACGGCGCCGCGGTGCGCGTCGAAGGCGGCACCTTCCGCTCCATTCTTTAATGCAGCAGCCGTAATGACCTGAGGGGAATCAGTGTCCCCTGCTTTCCCCTATTTACCGGAGCATAGAAATGTTCAAACGTACCCGTAATATGTCCGCCATCGCGATGGCAATGTTGTTCTCTTTTGCGAGCGTAGCCAGCGCAGCGAACCAGGCCCCTCTTGAGCGCTGGCGCAGCTATACCGGCGTAACCTGGAATACGCCTGAGAAGGGGGAAACGCCGACGCCGTTTTCCGGCTCGGTTAACGCGCCCATCGCAGGCATCCACTTTGATGCAAAGGGAAGAGCCTTTGTCAGTACCCCTCGACTGGTTTCAGCCGGTGCACCCGCGACGTTAAGTATTCTTGATACGACCGTGCAGACCGGACCGGCGCGCCTCACGGCATTTCCGTCCCGCGAGGGTAATGCGGTGGAAACCGCTCCCGACCAGAACCTGCGTAACGTGCTTGGCTTCTATATTGACCGTAAGAATGGCTGGCTGTGGGCCCTGGATATGGGGTTCGTCGCGGGAGAAGCGGAATCCCCCGTGGGTTCGCAGAAACTGATGGTGCTGGATCTGAATACCGGCCGCACGATCAAACGCATTCCACTGGATGGCGTGGCAGATCGCAAGGCGAGCTTCCTCAATGATGTGGTTGTTGATGAGACGCGCCGTGTCGCCTACATCTCCGACAGCGGCTCGCGCAGTGCGCCTGAGAACCGCGTCGGTCTTATCATCGCCGATTTCGCAACCGGCACTGCCCGACGCGTGCTCGACCGTCATCCAGACCTGCAGATTGAGCCGGGTGTGAAAGTCGTCTCGCACGGGGCTGAAGTCTGGCCTGGCCGTCCATTACTGATTGGCATCAACGGTATTGCGCTGTCTCCGGATACCGGCACGCTCTACTGGACAGTGACGACAGGGACCCATGCGTTTGCGGTACCGACTGACATTCTGCGAAAGCCAGGTGCTGACGATGCGCAGATTGCGGCGCAGATCCGGGATCTTGGTTCGGTGGGAGGCAATACCGACGGTATCGTGACCGATGCCGAAGGCAACCTCTATATCACCGATGTGACACACAACGGTATTGTCAGGTATGAACCGAAGAGCGGCTCAATGACCCTGATGGCGTCAAACGACGGCGTACACTGGCCGGACACGCCGGCCATCAATCCGGACGGGGATCTGATCTTTACCTCCAGCAGCCTGAACGACCATTTTGCTGGCGCGGTCAAACCTGGCCAGGAGCGCTATGACGTATGGCGTTTACCCCTGAAGGCGTTGCAGGATAAGCACCAGTAACGCGACTGCGCATGCTCCGTACTGGAAACACTACACGCTCACAGGGACTCACCTTGTGGGCGTGTACATTACTGACGCCGGTGTATGCGAGATAACCGGTGCAGCCAGAAGCAAACGGGCAATGACAGCAACAGAAAAAGGCAAAATGCGGCCAGGAATGCATCCGTTGTAGTAAAATGCAGGACTGAAGCTGCCAGTCCCCCTGCGATTCCACTGAGCACTATCAGGCCAAAAAACACCCACCCGGTAGAGTACCAGAGAATATTGTTGATTAGTCTTCTTATCATCTGCTGAGTTCTGCGAAAAATATTGGAATGAATACGATATCGGTTTGAGAACGCCGGACATAATCCCTGCCGCCATATCAATGGGGCTGAAATCGCTGTATCCGAAACGACCCATTCTTACCGGTATACATTGACGCTGAAACTGCCGGTATTATCAGAGTATCCAGCCTCTGTATCGGCAATATACAGATGCAGGGTACCGCTTTGGGGAGCCGCCCATTTATATACTCCACCGCCTATATCATAACCTTTGCCAGAGGTATCAAATCTCGCCTTCAGCACCTTATCATTGCAGGTAATGAGCCCTTCTTTCACCCTGCCATCCGGCACCGCCAGCGCAAATTCTTCTTTACCGTATTTAATCCAGCCAGAGGCCATTATCGTTATCTCATCACCGGCATTCAGTTGCAGGCCTGTATTAATACCGGCAGGAATATTTGAAGGAACTTCTCCGGACCATTCTGGCTTAGCCGTCATGCTATTCTCCTTTATCAAACTTCATTAACATTACATTTGATGCGTGCTTTACATCAATCAAAGACAAAACTCCCTGCATGTGACAGACATCACATTTAGTATTCATAACATTTCATCATGGATGCATATGAATATATTTATCTTTACCAAGCTTATGTCGAAAGAATAAGGCGATTTCTTTTTTTACGCTGCGTTTTATATAAATACACCGACACAGCATACAACTAAGATGCTGATTTTTAATTGATTTTAATATTAACTATAGGAGTAATCGCACTTTTAATCATGACTGTAATTATACCTTTAGTAAATTAATTACCATGCCTGACTGGCGGTAATAATAGGTACGCGAAGCAGTGAAAGGGCGCATTACAGCACCGCCTGCCGCGATATCCGCCCAATAAAAAACCTCTACTTCTCCACTTAATCTCTCGCCTCCCCGACGGAAAAGGAATGGGTTAACAAGTATCCATTTAGTTACCCTGTGTATTACTTTTTTGGTTTCAACATATACCTCTCACGCGCACGCATTACCGCTCTGGAGTAACAAAACTCAGCATGAGATTAATCCTAATATTTAATTCACAGAACTGCAGCAGACGGGAGACGAACGAAAATCACCAGCATCATTTCCAGAATATTATTTGCTGCGTGGCGTATCTGTTTATATTCTGATTGTGAATGCCGTACCCCTGAGTAACAAAAATCATTATCTGTAGACTATTTATTACCTCATACCACTGACAAGCTGGACGCTGTCACGATTACGGAGAATTATATGACTGTTTCACCTGCATGGTCGGGCAATATCGACGCAACTGCTGACACGGGCATTAATACCGGACTTAAACTAAAAGCCGGGCAAAAAATCAGTATTATTGCGGAAGGATGGATTAAATACGGTAAGGAAGACTACGCCCTGGCATCGCCATACGGCAGGCTAAAAGAGGGCTTTGTCTTACGGAACGATAAGGTGCTGAAAGCCCGATTCAGTGCATCCGGAAAAAGCTATGACATTGGCAGTGGTGTTTACCAATGGTCGGTACCGGAAGACGGCGAGCTGATTCTCGTGGTCAGTGACTCTTCACATCGCGACAACAGCGGCGCTTTCAGCGCGGTTGTGTATATCGCTGAAGACGAAAAGAAAGCGGCGGCTCAAAAGGCGGACTGGAAAGGTCATGTTCCCGCAACGCGCAGTGACTGGACCCACACCGGCGTATCCGTGAGCAAAGGGGATAAGGTGATGCTGATTGCAGCCGGTACCGCTCAGTACGACAGCCGCGGTCGCAGCTTTGGACCTGACGGCGACAGCCAGCATCCGTCAGCGCAAAAACCGGATCCCACTTTTGTCCTGCCAGAAGCACTGGCGGGGAAATTACTGATCAAAGCGGGTGAGCATATTTACGGTATCGGAAGCGGCGGTAGCGACTGGGAAGTCCCTGCTGATGGCGAAATTTCATTCATTTTTAACGATACAAATGTTGCGTCTGAATACGCCAATAATACGGGAGGCTATGACGTCAGGTTTGTTGTGCTCGGTTGAAATGCCTGCAGGGAGGCAACGTGCCATTCACTGCCTTCCCTGCCGGTTCACTGGAAAACAAAAATGAACGTTAATGGAGCCCCTGATATGAGCATTATGGACAATAAAAAAGTTGATTTGGTTTTCATCATCGACAGCAGTCTTTCAATGAAGGATGAAGCGGAAGCGCTCTGTGCAAAACTTGAGAGCGCCATTGAGGAGGCCAGAAAAGCCTGCCCTTCGGATTTACGAACTGATTTTCTGGGTATCGAAGGCGTTTTTGCCGGCACCAAATTTAATAAAACGGTCCGTCAGTTCCTGACGAGCGAGGCCGGTGCTAACCCGTCCGCCCTGAAAGGCAGAGAGTATGTCAAAGAGGGGAACCCCGCTCAGGAAGATGTGGCGCCTGCTGCGGAGGACGTTATCCGTCATTACAACTGGCGTGACGGCGCTGAAAAGAATGTTTTTGTGCTGGGAGACGAAAGTCTGAAAGGCGGGGAGATGACCCTGGATGAGGGCCGCATCAAAGCCTGCGACGATGCCATTGCCACCGCCCTGGAGTACGGTGTCAAAATCCACTCCTATCTGGGCACGCCTCATGTCTCATTACCTTATCCCACCCCGGATGATGAGAAAGCCATGGTTCGGGAATACAAGCGCCTGGCGCTTCGTACGGGTGGTGAGCATTATATCTACACCTCCGGCATTGCCGATTTTGCCTCGGTTTTAAAAAGCACCATTTGCGCCAGTAAGGCCACGCAACACGACAGCGTGGCGAACAAAAAAGAAGAAGCAGATGCGCTGGAAGGTAAAACGCCAGCGAAGACGCCTGGTAATGGCAGCGATCTGTGCGCACAGACCCCTGAGATTGTCCGGGCGGTGAATACGCTTGCTGATGTACTTAAGAACCTGATTGACGCTTGCGCCAGCGACTGTCGTTGCAAAGAGAAAACGCCCCCTTGCCCGTGTCAGGAACATCACAACAAACCGGTGCCCCCCTCCTCCCCCCCCGCTGCGCCGGACACTCCCCTTGTCAGTCCCGAGCCAACACCATTCCTGGATGAGAGTAAGTTTACGAATAATCATCTGAATCACTGGCAGTTCGGACCGGCAACGCCTGAGCATGAGTTTTACTCAGAAGGTGGCGCGACCATGATTCGTTTTCCGACCACCAATGTTAAAGGCCGGACACACAATGGCGTGCTGCTTTATAAACATTATACGGAACTCCAGCCGGGGAAACGCTATCGCTTCAGCCTTCAGGCTCGCAGGGATAATGACTACAAGGTGATACCCGAACTGTCACTGCGGGTGGCAGGCCAGGATATTACCTCGGTTACAGCACTTGCCGTGAAAGGCGAGTGGGTCACGCTGTCAGGAGAGTTTACGGCGGCGCAGGGCGATAATGTGCTGGAAATTTTCAGCCATAAAGCCAGCGGCGATGGTAACGATTTCAGCATAACTGGAATCACAGTAAAATCAGTCGATTGATTTTATTACGCTGAATTCATTTCAGATATGAAGTGATGCCGGTTTGGCTACGCGTTGGTTAAACCAGGCATCACTGCTTAGCCAGTGTGCGTCACGCTTGAGATAACGTTGGTCTGGCCCGGTAATACACGGTGGGCATGATTACCCTCGTCAACAGGTTTACCTGAGCAGTTAAACCTGCGTGTTACCAGGGAAGCGCAATTTTCTCATCATTCGCTTTCTCGCCGTAATACAGAGAAGGCAGGAAACGAGACAAGAACGTGAACTCTGTATAACAGTGTCGCATAAGCGCTAATCCAACGTCATCGGCAGGTTCAGCGTGGTCGTCATTACTCATACCCAGAATAAACCGGCTACGCAGCACACACCCAAAAGGCGTATCCCGGACAACATGTAGCATTTGTCCGTCCAGCGGGTCGCCCTGACTATCCAGTTCAGTTTTTTCACCGAAGCCTATCCTTGCGGCAATGATTGCCGAGACACTCCCATCCGCCATTGCCTTGTCGACAGCCATTTCGCCAAATACCGATGCAGGGTGATGGAATTTAAGACGCGCGGGAATGGGAGGGATTTCAGCTAATGATTCAACTGCATGGATGCTTGCGCCGTAAAAACTTTCCCCACGCTTCCAGTTGGCGTCCCATCCACGATGCTCAACATGATCAACGGGATGCCACCATTTTATATGCTGCGTCGTTTCAAAAAAGGTAAACCACCAGTTAATCATACGTCCTTTGCAGCCATGTAAATCAGTGCGTACGGCGACCAGCAAACTCCCGTCATCCAGACGTTTAATACCTGTCTCCAGCGGCATGGGAGAAGGATCAAGCAATGCCGAATAATCCAGCCAGGGCCTGGCAATATCGTGTTGTCGCATTTTTTTCTCCATTAGCATTGGGAAGTTCGAACCATTTAGGAAACGAAGTGCGTTTCCTAAACATTACCGATAGAATGGTCGTATGGCAAGCGAAAAGGAATCTCCAGGATGACCTCACCAACCAAACCACGCGGACGCCCCTCAGTCCCTGAAGAAGAGGTGAAGAAACAAATCATTGGTAGTGCGATGGCCTTGCTCTTTGACAAAGGCTATGACGCCACAACAATTGAGGCGGTTGCATCGCATGCAGGCGTTGCCAAAAAGACCGTCTATCGCTTTGCGAAAAACAGGGAGGAATTGCTTGGCCTTTCGGTTCGAAACTGGACGGATAACTACGCCCCACTCCTGCAGAGCGATCCGAAAGATAAGGATGACGTTTTACCGGCGTTAAGAAAATTACTGGCTGCGATTTGTGGTCAGGCGCTATCAGTAACCGCCGTGAAAATGTTTCGTCTTCTCAATACTGAATTTCCTGGTAAATATCATCTTCTCAAGAAATACAATGAAAATGGCATAGCGCGCGGCCAACAATTGCTCACTGAGTGGATTACACGGCAGCAAAAACAGGGCTGGTTGCCGCTGTTACCTGCAGATACCAGTGCCAAAGTCATACTCGCCATGTGTGTCGCCGAACCTCTTCGGCAGGCGGCAATTGGTTTAACTCATCCCGTTGAGAAAGCAGATATTGAGGCACATTTGGATTCTTGCATGCCTTTTATTTTACTTATATTCAGGCAAGGTGATGAATGACATAGTACCTGGCGATTCGTGTGGAGTGTCACGCTTAGTATTTTTGCGAGCTATACAACTACAGGTCGCTACGTACTTACATCTCTGATAGCAACTGTTAACCATAGCGGTAATGACGTGAATTCATATTTCTCCCGTTAGACACAATATTTTTTATATCAACATCAGTAAAGCCCCAATTCATGAGGCTTTTGCATGATTAGTTATAGAGAGCTCTTTTTCGCTCCCTCAATCTCCGCCTGACAAACATCATCATTTGTAAATGTATACTGTAGGTAAACATATCCCTGCGCAGAACTGTTCGCTCTGGCTTCGATAGAAATAGCAGTAATATTATTTTTTAGCGGCGTTTCTTTTGTTCCCTTCCAAGTGGCGGATAGGAAGCGCTCTTTTTTATTTAGCCCCATCATCCAGTCCTGAGGCTCTTTCCAGATTGAACCAGCCAGTAAAAGGTCTGTGGTTTCGGCCTTTCCATAAAGTGAGCTTAACGAGCTACTCAAATCTTCAAACCTTGATTTCAAAGCAAGCCCATAGCTATCGGTATCAATGTTTTTACCGACAGCCCTAATTTGACATAAGCCAGCTTTAGGCGAGATCAACAAACCATACATTTCAAAATCTGCGTTTTGCTTCGGTAGTTTATCGGAAGTATACAGATTCACGCTGTCAGGTAGTGGCTTTAGCTTTGCCCCGATCATATCCTCAATATTTTTCTGGGTTAGACCAGCCTCAAGCCCAAACGGGCCTTCAGCGGGCGGCAGCAGTGGGGGTTGTTCTTGTGTAGTTTTAGCCGTTGCTTCCTTCTTGCCACTGGCGGTTGCTGCATTATCCTGAATTGGTGCAAGCTTAACTTCAGCGAGACCATACTTAGCGGTTAGATATTTTTGCTGCAGCATAGCCATGCTTTGTTCTTCAGTGGCAACGGCTGATAGTTTAAGTACCTGTATCAAACCGCCAGTATACTGGCTGGCATCTGCTTTAGCCTCGTTGATTTTTGCCGTCAGATTATCGATCTCTGTTTTAATAGAGGCCGCAAGTTCAGGGTCTGGCTTGGTACCAGAGACTACTACATCAATTTTGGCACCGGACTCAATAGCATTTATACGCTGTTCTAAAAGAGCCTTATTCGTTCCCAAAACTTCCAGTCTTGCGGTGGTTAAATTCTTGATCAGTCCACCAGAAAATTGTTGATCAACTTCTTTTGCTGCTGAGATTTCGCCCTCAGTCTGTGATAGCTCAGCCTTAAGAGCCGCAACTTCCTGTTTTTGTTCCGGGGTTAACTCTTGTGGCCCACACCCGGTTAACATCGTTATGCCCACTAATATTGCAATCAAAGTTTTCTTCATATCCCTATCCCAGTTGAAAGTATTCGGATTAATCCTATCAGGAAGTTAGACGTATTAGAATTTGTCAGTCTTAGTCATATTCAATGCTTGGTGAATGTCCTCCGACTGTTCCTGTTCGATATGCCTCACCAACCCGTCAGCATCCACACCACCAGCGGTTATGTTTTGTTCCTCCGGATGGCTGCTGGTAGATGAAACAAAAGGAGCGCCATATCCACTAAGGACCTGCACGAAGTCGAAATACATACCGCCAGTTATGGCCCTTGATATGCCACTTTCCGGAAGTTAATTGCCGCCGTTCTCGAGATCGATAATCCCTTTCATGATATTAACCATCGTCTGTGTAACTAAGCTACCGATCAGGAGAACGGAAAGAACACCACAACACTGTGCAGGAAAGTTTCGTGCTAACCTCATAGCCTTGAAAGGCTGGTTTCTAAGGCGATTGGCATTGTCGAAATGCCGATTTATCAGTTAGGTGTTCATAAAGGTATAGCGAAGGCAACAAATGGAATTTTTGAAACTCTATGGCAAAGAGATTTTTTCAGTAGCAGCAGCATTACTCACCTGGACCTTAAATACATACTTCAAAGCTCGCGTGAGGCTTGCATATGGCGAGTTACATAATTTTACTTTCCTCGTTCCTGAGCCACTCAGAAATCCGGAAGGTGAAGTTATTCGCCCTCAGCAACTGGTACACACACGTTCGGTCACGCTGTTGAATGAAGGTCGGGAAGTGGCAAACAAGATTGAAGTTATATTCAACTATCAACCGAGATATCTGAATATATGGCCGGTTCGGAAGTTTACAGAATTCAAAGAGACTGACGGACGATACATAATTGAATTTGAAAGTCTCGCTCCAAAAGACTCTGTCATGTTTGAAGCACTGTCTATCAACGGAGATTTGCCGGATATCCTTGCCATAAGATCGAAAGAATCAATAGCACGAGAAATAAACCTCGTTCATTACCGCGACTTCAGTCCTTTGGTCAAACGACTCCTGGCTTTTCTCCTCCTCCTTGGCTTCACCTCAGCAGTCTACCTGGCACTTCTGCTGTTGCAGTGGTTACTTGTTACCGCTGGATAAAAATCATATAGAAATACAAAAAGTGGTTGCCTCAGTTGCCTCAGTTGCCTCAAAAAAACAAGCCACTGAATTTAAAGGACTTAACTTTCAAAGCTGAAGCAACTCAGGAGCAACTTGAGGCAACTAAAAATCACTTTGTTATTGCGCTTTTTCTTCACCTAGCTCAGGAGCAAACAACAGAACGTAAGTTCACGGCTGTGCATTGTTCAGATGCTTGAACCGCGGAGTTTTAACCTGCCACCATTTCCCGTGGGCAGGTTTTTTCAGCATCCCCCGACTCACTGAGAATTCTTGCGACTATGTCCTTATTGAAGCCCTTGGCCACTTCATTCTTGAATGGATCAGGCAGGACATAAAGCAGAACCGGCTCGTCAAAGTCAGCCCCTTTATCCCTGTAGCCGTACAGTTCGTGAATCGGCAAATCACGCGGGTCATACATAATCCAGCGGCGCAAAGCGGCTCATACCGTACGCGTTGAGAAAGGCTTCGCACTGTTCAATGACCTGCTGGTATCCCTTGTTTCCGGTACCGAACTCGCGGACCCAAGCATTAAAGCTGTGCTGTATGACATCGCGGCAGGTCTGTGCATCCCATCCGGTAATCACCTCCCCCGTTCGCTAGCGTTTTAGCTCACGGTTGCCGCCCTCCTCCGCGCCCTGCAGCTTGCCCGTGCCGTTAAACAGCGCGTAGGCAGACTTATAGACCTCCACAGGGTCAATCCCCTGACCGATTTCATCCAGGGGCATCAGCGCCTCATTGTGGGCCGCTGCTTCATTTGCCAGCCCCAACGCCGTCCCGTACTACGTCAGGCGTAACAGATCAGGTTTTCCGTACAGGCTGGCGGCAACGTTCGCGGTCGTGGTTTTACCTGCACTCGACTGTTCGTAGAAATGCAGACCAAAGCCGTCAGCCATCTTGTATGGCTTGTCCTTTGGCTTAGCGGTCTCGACCTGTCGAGCGTTTAGCTTCATTGGGAGTATCTCCTTTAGACCGAACAGCATATACCCCCGAATATACCCCCAAAATGCTGTAGATTAAGGAGTACTTCGCTAGACCTCAAAATAATGAGAAAGGGCTTAAAGCTAGAGTATAAAGGCTTCCAGAGGACTTGAGTGGACTTTGAGAGATGCTTGAATGGTGCCGATAATAGGAGTCGAACCTACGACCTTCGCATTACGAATGCGCTGCTCTACCAACTGAGCTATATCGGCCCTGAAAGGCCGGTTACGAGCGTAACCACGGGGCAGAAGGTTAGATCTAACCGGGTGATGCGTCAATGCCCTTTTGAATCAAACGGCTATTTTTGCATCACCCGTGATTATTTACGCACGAATCGTATCATCACCGAAGCCGATCCACTTGTAGGTGGTCAGTGCTTCCAGGCCCATCGGGCCTCTTGCATGCAGTTTTTGCGTGCTGACAGCAACTTCTGCGCCCAGGCCGAACTGACCGCCGTCGGTGAAGCGGGTTGAGGCATTCACGTACACGGCGGAGGAGTCCACCTCATTCACAAAGCGATCGGCATTGCGCAGGGTGCGCGTCAGAATCGCATCCGAGTGCTGGGTACCATGTTCACGGATGTGAGCAATGGCATCGTCAAGGCTCGCAACCACCTTCACGTTCAAATCCAGCGACAGAAATTCGTCGTCGTACTGTTCCGCTTTGACCGGTACCACCGTCGCCGGGCCGTCTTTTAGCAGTGCCAGCGCGTTGGCATCCGCATGCAGCGTCACGCCGCTTTCGGCCATCTGTTTGCTCAGAGCAGGCAGGAAGGTATTGGCGATGCCCTGATGCACCAGCAGCGTTTCAACCGTATTACAGGTGCTTGGACGCTGGGTTTTGGCATTGACGATAATCTTGAGCGCCGGTTCAATCTCGGCACTGTCATCGACCACGATATGGCACACGCCGATACCGCCCGTGATCACAGGAATGGTCGACTGCTCACGGCACAGCTTGTGCAGGCCCGCGCCACCGCGTGGGATCAGCATGTCGATGTATTTATCCATGCGCAGCATCTCGTTCACCAGCGCACGGTCCGGGCTCTCGATTGCCTGTACGGCACCTGCCGGCAGGCCGCACTCTTCCAGCGCCTGCTGGATAACGTTTACGGTCGCGGCGTTGGTACGCCAGGTCTCTTTCCCGCCACGCAGAATGGCAGCGTTGCCGGTCTTCAGGCACAGGGAAGCGACATCAACCGTGACGTTGGGGCGGGCTTCATAGATCACGCCAATCACGCCCAACGGCACGCGACGACGCTCAAGGCGCAGCCCGCTGTCGAGCAGCCCACCGTCAATGACCTGACCTACCGGATCGGCAAGATTGCAGACCTGGCGGACATCGTCAGCGATGCCTTTCAGACGTGCCGGGGTCAGCGCCAGGCGGTCGAGCATTGCTTCGCTCAGGCCATTGCGACGCGCTTCCAGCAGATCCTGCTCGTTGGCGAGCAGAATCTCCTGCGACTGCGATTCCAGATAATCAGCGATTTTTTCCAGCACGCGGTTTTTCTCGCGGCTGGAAAGGAGCGCCAGTTTGTAAGAGGCGGCCTTCGCGGCTGCGCCCATTTGTTCCAGCATTTTCTGGCTCCTTAACGAATAATCATGTCATCACGATGCACGGCAACCGGGCCATATTCATAACCCAGAATGGCGTCGATCTGCTGTGAATGGTGACCCGCAATACGGCGCAGGGCATCGCTGTTGTAGCGGCTTACGCCGTGGGCGATGTCACGACCTTCGAGATTACGGATACGGATCACTTCACCACGTGAGAAGTTGCCTGTCACGCTTTTAATTCCTTTAGGAAGTAATGAGCTCCCTCTTTCCAGAATTGCGGCGGTCGCCCCTTCATCAACGGTGAGTTCGCCTGCCGGCGGTGCGCCAAAGATCCAGCGTTTGCGGTTCTCCAGCGGGGAGGCCTGCGCGTGGAAGCGGGTTCCCACGGAGATGCCTTCCATCACGTCGCCAATCACGCCAGGACGGCTGCCCGCGGCAATGATGGTGTCGATACCGGCACGGCATGCCACGTCGGCAGCCTGCAGCTTGGTCCCCATCCCGCCGGTCCCGAGGCCTGAAACACTGTCACCTGCGATGGCGCGTAGCGCATCGTCGATACCGTGTACATCGGTAATCAGTTCAGCGTCCGGATTTGAACGCGGGTCGGCGGTGAAGAGCCCCTGCTGGTCGGTCAGGAGCAGTAATTTATCAGCGCCTGCCAGAATCGCGGCCAGCGCCGAGAGGTTATCGTTATCACCCACTTTGATTTCAGCGGTGGCAACGGCATCGTTTTCGTTAATGACGGGAACGATGTTGTTATCCAGCAGCGCGCGCAGCGTATCGCGCGCGTTCAGGAAACGCTCCCGGTCTTCCATATCCGCACGCGTCAGCAGCATCTGCCCGACGTGGATACCATAGATAGAAAACAGCTGTTCCCAGAGTTGAATGAGTCGGCTTTGTCCCACGGCGGCCAGCAGCTGTTTCGAGGCGATCGTCGCGGGGAGTTCGGGGTAACCCAGGTGTTCACGCCCGGCGGCAATCGCCCCGGAGGTCACAATTACAATACGATGCCCTGCGGCATGCAACTGAGCGCACTGACGTACAAGCTCAACAATGTGGGCGCGATTAAGGCGGCGCGATCCGCCTGTTAAAACACTGGTACCGAGTTTTACCACCAGCGTCTGGCTGTCACTCATGATTCTCTGCCGTTCAACGATAAGGGAAAATGATGTCAAACGAACGTTTTAACAGGTGTCAGCCCCGTTGCCAACTGCCTTAGCACATCGCGAAACACTTTGTTGCGCGGGATCAGGAAGCGTAGCGGCAAAATTTGACAGTTTTATTACCGAAATAATAAATCACAGTTTTTTAAAATTATTCTTAATTTGTCATAAAAGTTTCATTGCATAACGTTAAAACCCTTTCTGTTTTTTCACGGGACTTAAGCATGAGCTTATCGTCCAGCGAATTTTTTTAGCGCGTTTATAAGACAGGATCGAAAATGAAAAAGAGCACACTGGCATTAGTGGTAATGGGCGTTGTGGCTTCCGCATCTGTACACGCAGCCGAAGTTTATAATAAAAACGGTAATAAACTGGACGTATACGGCAAAGTTAAAGCAATGCACTACATCAGCGATGATGACACTAAAGATGGTGACCAGACTTACGTCCGTTTCGGTTTTAAAGGTGAAACACAGATTAACGATCAGCTGACGGGCTATGGCCGTTGGGAAGCTGAATTTGCCGGTAACAAAGCAGAAAGCGACTCTACACAGAAAACGCGTCTGGCGTTTGCTGGTCTGAAACTGAAAGACATTGGCTCTCTGGATTACGGTCGTAACCTGGGCGCACTGTACGACGTTGAAGCCTGGACCGATATGTTCCCTGAGTTCGGCGGTGACTCTTCAGCCCAGACTGATAACTTCATGACCAAACGTGCGAGCGGTCTTGCCACCTACCGTAACACCGACTTCTTCGGTGCGGTTGATGGCCTGGATATGACCCTGCAGTATCAGGGCAAAAACGAAAACCGCGACGTCAAAAAACAGAACGGTGACGGTTTCGGTACCTCTCTGACCTATGACTTCGGTGGCAGCGACTTCGCCGTCAGCGGTGCCTACACCAACTCTGACCGTACTAACGCACAAAACCTGCTGACGCGCGGCGAAGGTAAAAAAGCAGAAGCATGGGCAACCGGTCTGAAATATGACGCTAACGATATTTATCTGGCAGCGATGTACTCTGAAACCCGTAATATGACCCCAATTTCGGGTGGTTTTGCGAATAAGGCTCAGAACTTTGAAGTTGTTGCACAATACCAGTTCGATTTCGGTCTGCGTCCGTCCCTGGGTTATGTCCAGTCTAAAGGCAAGGATATCGAAGGTGTGGGTGACGAAGATCTGGTGAAATACATCGACGTGGGCGCGACCTATTATTTCAACAAAAATATGTCCGCGTTTGTTGATTATAAAATCAACCAGATTGATGACGACAATAAACTGGGCGTGAGCAGTGATGACATCGTTGCTCTGGGTATGACCTACCAGTTCTGATATTGTTGAAATAAAAAATCCCGGCGCAGATGCCGGGATTTTTTTTGCCTGGAAGGGGTCGGGTTTACTGCCCTCACCCCATCCCTCGCGAAGAGAGAAATATCGCGATTACGCCGTCAGCTTAACCGCTTCGCTGGAAAAGTTATCCGCGGGTTCAAGCTTCAGATCCAGGGTGGCCAGCAGTGCTCTTGCCTTTTCGAGGTACTCTTTCAAAGTATGCTCCAGGCGGTCGATCACTTCCTGGTCTTTGATGGGGGCTGTTTGCCAGTAGCCGTCTTTATTAAACAGGCCGAACTGGTAGCTATACGTAAAACGTTTTTCTTCCGCTTCCATTTCCATCCACCAGCCCCAGAATTCACGTTTTTCGGGTGCAGGCTTCACGTTGACGCATACAGCCAGGCAGTCGAAAAAAAAGCGATTTTCTTCACACTGCTCTTCTCGAATATACGGGCCGAGAGCCATAAACTTCTTGATCAGTCTACTTTTCGGGTGTCCACTCGGTAACGTCATTGCGATCTCCTTTTGTGAAGCCACTGTTTTACCAAACCAGCAAAATTTAGCAATCTATTAACACAATCTCTGCGCGATCCAGCGTGTGATCTCTCTCAATGCTTTGTCAAAATTCTGGTACACCGGGCTGAACGGTACCTCAAGCAATTTGCCATCCGCAGATGACGAAGTGATTAAGCGTGACTCCTCTTCGGGACTGAAGGGATCGTTTTTCCAGTACCCTGACATCATCGGCGTAGGGCAACGCCGTCCCAGCAACCCCTGCGTTTTTAGCGAGTAACGATTGAGTTCAACGCGCAGCGCTTCGTCTGATGCATCATGCATGCCAAGGCGGCTGGCCAACACATCAAGGTACATTTCCGGCACGCGGCCCTGCCGGGTCGGATCGCTGAGCAGAGCGTGCACCACCGGGCCGAGACAGGCGACGGCCTTCAGGCGTGAAGCTTCAAGGTAAGCCAGACGTACGGCGACGTTGGCGCCAAAGCGGAAGCCAAATGCAGCAACACGCGTGTGGTCAACCCATGGAATGTTTTCCAGCGCTTTTAATGCATGCTGGTGCAGAAGACTCGAGTCCTGAGTCAGTTTCCATTTGGATGAAAAGCCAATTGAGGGCATATCCAGCGTCAGCATCGCGATCCCTTTTGGTGCGAAGTAACGCTCATACAGGCTGTAATAGTCGATTTGCAGTGAATCCAGCCCGCCGCACATCAGAACAGTCGGGAACGGGCCTTCGCCTTCTGGCATATGCAGGAACCCGGTGACGGGCGCGCCACCCGGGATGGTAAACTCCAGCTCGCGCATCCGGCCCGGTAAGCGTTGAGCGGCCTCTTCGTAGGCGCGATTCGCCAGCGCCTGAGCCTGCTCGGCCAGCTCATCACCTTTCAAATGCGGGTATGCGGCAATAGCATAGAGGTTGGCCGCATGCAGCCAGTGTTTGCCGCTGAGCGTGGCGTCCTCTTCCTGGCTGGCTTTTTGCTGCCAGAGCATCGCCTGTTTAGACCATTCGTAGATCCAGTTTCCCCCGCGATAACCCACGACCGTATCGTAGAGTTCACTGTCGGTGCGCTCGGCTTCGCTCATCACGATACGCGCCTGCACATCAAGGATTTCACGGGGATCAATACCGCGCCAGATCCACATCAGACGGTTAATCATGCGGTACCAGTGGGGCACGTTTTTACCGTCTAATGCAGACTGGACGGCAGGCATGGTTCCCGGATTAAACCGGCGTACCAGCGTCGACGTTTCAGGATGTTTGAAACGGGGTTTGAAGAGAGTCTCGGTGAGATTCGCCTGCGTCATTACGTTGCCTCCATGAATACGTCATATAGAGACCATTGTAACGCGCGTCAGACTAAAAAAAACAACGCCCGGTATCACCGGGCGTTAAATAAGTGCGTAAGAGAATTAACGACCAGAGATTGGCGGTACGAATACCACGCCCATATCCCATGGCTGTTCAATCCAGGTATCCTGAGGGATATCAATCACGTAATCGTCAACCAGCGGACGGCCTGCTGGCTTCGCGAAGATGGTGACGAAGTGGGCTTTTGGATACATTTCGCGGATAGCCACCGCGGTACCGCCGGTATCAACCAGGTCGTCGATAACGATGAAGCCTTCACCGTCGCCTTCCGCACGTTTCAGCACGGTCAGCTCACGCTGGTTGTCATGGTCATAGCTGGAGATGCATACGGTATCGACATGACGAATACCCAGCTCACGTGCCAGCAACGCCCCCGGTACCAGACCGCCACGGCTGACGGCAATAATGCCTTTCCACTGTTCGGAAGGCATCAGACGCGCAGCCAGTTTGCGTGCGTGAATCTGCAACATGTCCCAGGTGACGACGTATTTTTCGCTCATGTGAAGTGTCCCAGCCTGTTTGTATACGGCTTAAAAAGTGTTCGAGGGGGAAATAGGTTGCGCGAGATTATAGAGATCTGACGCACTAAAAACCAGTGTTTAGCGCCCGGAGCCTGAGTTTTTACATGCTTTATGCTACCAGCCACCGGAGAAAGTGGTATTCTCAGTTGCATCTCGCAAGCCTGTCTTGTGGTAACTATTAACCTGCTAACCCTGTGACCTGCAACTCGCTTTGCAGGGCATCGACAAGGAGACTTATCGTGTCTGAACTGTCTCAATTATCTCCACAGCCACTGTGGGATATTTTTGCCAAAATCTGTTCCATTCCCCACCCTTCCTACCATGAAGAACAGCTTGCCGAACATATTATGGGCTGGGCGAAGGAAAAAGGTCTGCATGCTGAACGCGACCAGGTTGGCAATATTCTGATCCGCAAACCGGCGACCGCAGGCATGGAAAACCGTAAACCGGTTGTGCTACAGGCGCACCTGGACATGGTTCCACAGAAAAACAACGACACCGTTCACGACTTCACCAAAGACCCTATCCAGCCTTACATCGATGGCGACTGGGTGAAAGCGCGCGGCACGACCCTTGGTGCAGATAACGGCATTGGTATGGCGTCTGCTCTGGCGGTCCTGGCGGACGACAGCGTTGAGCACGGTCCGCTGGAAGTGCTGCTGACCATGACGGAAGAAGCAGGCATGGACGGCGCGTTCGGTCTGCAGGCGAACTGGCTGCAGGCGGACATTCTGATCAACACCGACTCTGAAGAAGAGGGTGAGATCTACATGGGCTGCGCCGGCGGGATTGATTTCATCACGACCCTGCCACTGTCCCGCGAAGCGATCCCTGCTGGTTTCCAGACCTTCAAGCTGACGCTGAAAGGGCTGAAAGGCGGCCACTCCGGTGGTGATATTCACCTGGGTCTGGGCAACGCCAACAAACTGCTGGCACGCTTCCTGGCTGGCCACGCGGCTGAGTTGGATCTGCGTCTGGTGGATTTCAACGGCGGCACACTGCGCAATGCCATTCCGCGTGAAGCCTTCACGACCGTGGCAGTACCCGCTGCAAAAGCCGACGAGCTGAAAAAGCTTTCCAGCGTGTATCTGGATATCCTGAAAAACGAACTGTCAGCGAAAGAGAAGAACCTGACCGTGGTGCTCGAGTCCGTGACTACCGACAAAGCGGCGCTGACCTCCCCGTCTCGTGACGCCTTCGTTCAGCTGCTGAACGTGACGCCAAACGGCGTGATTCGTAACTCAGACGTCGCGAAAGGCGTGGTTGAAACCTCCCTGAACGTGGGCGTGGTCACCATGAGCGATGACAGCGCGGAGATCATCTGCCTGATCCGCTCGCTTATCGACAGCGGTAAAGAGTATGTGGTGAGCATGCTGGAGTCTCTGGGTAAACTGGCGGGTGCGCACACCTCCGCAAAAGGTAGCTACCCAGGCTGGCAGCCGGATGCAAGTTCCCCGGTGATGGCGCTGGTGCGTGAAACTTACCAACGTCTGTTCAACAGTACCCCGAACATTCAGGTGATCCACGCCGGTCTGGAGTGTGGTCTGTTCAAGAAACCGTATCCGAACATGGACATGGTGTCTATCGGGCCAACCATTACCGGTCCGCACTCGCCGGATGAGCAGGTTCATATTGAAAGCGTGGGTCATTACTGGACTCTGCTGACTGAACTGCTGAAAGCGATCCCTGCTAAGTAATTCGCCGTATGATGCCCGGTAGCACGTTGCCTGCCGGGCTGACAAATCCGCCTGCTATAACCCCAATACCAGTTGCCGCTCCAGTTGCGGGTCCAGCAGCGTCACGTGTAACCCCACCAGCCTGACTCCCCGCCCTGCCCGCCGCTCTTCCCAGGCTTTTCTCGCAGTGGCGATAAGATCGTCTTTATTCAGTCGCGGCCAGACATGCTCCTGCGTCGTCTGCTGGAAATCGTTAAACTTCAGCTTAACGCCCTGACGGGCAATCAGCAGGTCGGGTTTTACTTTCGCTAACCGCCGCTCCAGTTCGGGATAAAGTTGGTCAGTGATAATGACTTCACACTCGGACCAGTCATGGATGTCTTCCATCAGCGTGCGTTCAACCCCGACCGATTTACGCAGCCGCTCACTGCTCACGCTGCGCTCATCAATTCCCTGACTGCGCTCCCACAGCACGCGACCAAACTTACCGAAACGCTTAAGCAGCATGGCCAGATCGCTTCGCTGTACATCTTCACAGGTCCGTAATCCCATACTTTCCAGCTTTGCAGCAGACACTTTCCCCACGCCGGGGATTTTGCCGAGCGGCAGCGTTTTTAAAAACGCCGGAACCTCTTCCGGAGTGATGACGTACTGACCATCGGGTTTATTCAAATCAGACGCTATTTTGGCGAGGAATTTCACCGGTGCGACGCCTGCGGAAGCGGTCAGATTGAGCTCGTTGAAGATAGTCCGGCGGATCTCCTGCGCCATTAACGTTGCGGAGCCGTGGCAGTGCAGGCTGTCAGTGACATCCAGGTAGGCTTCGTCCAGTGACAGAGGTTCAATCAGCGAGGTATAGCGAGAGAAGATCTCGCGGATATGCAGGGAGGCTTCTTTGTAGGCTTCAAATCGGCCGGGCAACAGCGTGAGATGAGGGCACAGCTTTAGCGCCATGGCAGTTGGCATAGCACTGCGCACGCCAAATTTGCGCGCAGGGTAGTTGGCGGTGCTGATCACACCGCGCTGGACACGGCTACCGCCAATCGCAATAGGTATATCCCGCAGCGCCGGATTGTCACGCATCTCCACTGCGGCAAAAAAGCAGTCCATATCGACATGGATTATTTTGCGCATAGTAAGCCCTCACTCATCACTGGATAAGTATACAGTAAAGAAATGAGAGTTGAGAAGTGTGTTTCCCCTCTCCTCCAGGAAGAGGGAAAACACCGGACTCACTACAGGATCCGCCGGGCCTCGCGCGCCATGCGTTTTTTACGGGCGTCGCAGGGTTCGGGGCAGTCGCACACTTTTTCCATCCCGAGCGCGGAGATACCACCACAGCTGCCCTGAATGCTTTTACGCTTTATGATCCAGCCCAGAGACATGCCGAGTACAACAAGCAAAAAAACCGCGAAAGTTGCCAGAAACGTCAGCATCATCACCCCCCGAAGTCATCCAGCAGGATGTTTTCATCTTCCACACCCAGATCTTTTAGCATCTTAATGACTGCAGCGTTCATCACTGGCGGCCCACACATGTAAAATTCGCAATCCTCTGGCGCAGGATGCTGCTTGAGGTAGTTTTCATAAAGTACGTTGTGGATGAACCCCGTGTGGCCGGTCCAGTTATCTTCCGGTTGCGGATCGGAGAGGGCCACATGGAAGGTAAAGTTTGGGTTTTCACGCGCCAGTTGCTCAAACTCATCATCATAGAACATCTCTCGCAGCGAGCGTGCCCCGTACCAGAAGCTGATTTTGCGCTTGCTCCCGAGGCGCTTGAGCTGGTCAAAAATGTGCGAACGCATCGGTGCCATGCCTGCGCCACCACCGATAAAGACCATTTCAGCCTCGGTCTCTTTAGCAAAGAACTCGCCAAACGGACCGGAGATGGTCACCTTGTCACCCGGCTTCAGGGACCAGATATACGACGACATGACGCCTGGGGGGGCATCAGGCACACTCGGCGGCGGCGTGGCGATACGCACGTTGAGCATAATGATGCCCTTCTCGTCCGGGTAGTTGGCCATTGAGTAGGCGCGAAGCGTCGGTTCTTTAACGTCAGACACAAAACGGAAAAGATTGAATTTGTCCCAGTCGGCACGGTACTCATCCGGAACGTCAAAGTCCGCATACGCCACGGTGTGATCCGGGCACTCAATCTGGATGTATCCCCCGGCCCGGAACGGAACATCTTCCCCTTCCGGCACGCGCAGCTTCAGCTCTTTAATGAAAGTCGCTTTGTTATCGTTAGAGATAACTTCGCACTCCCATTTTTTAACCCCGAAGATCTCTTCCGGCAGCTCAATTTTCATGTCCTGGCGCACCGCGACCTGGCAGGCCAGACGGCAGCCCTCTTTCGCCTCACGCTTCGTGATATGCGCCAGCTCAGTGGGCAGAATATCCCCGCCCCCCTCTTTCACCGTGACGCGGCACTGACCGCAGGAGCCACCGCCACCGCAGGCCGAGGAGACAAAGATCCCGTTGCCGGAGAGCGTATTGAGCAGTTTATCCCCCGCCGGCGTGCGGATCTGGTTTTGCGGCTCACCGTTGATATCAATCACCACGTCGCCGGAATTCACCAGCTTCGCGCGTGCCGCCAGAATCAGCCCTGACAACACCAGTACAATCAGCGTGAACATCACCACGCCAAGAATAATTTCCATCTGTTAGCCCTTATAGCTGCACACCGGAGAAGGACATAAAGCCCAGCGCCATCAGCCCGGTGGTGATAAAGGTGATCCCTAAGCCACGTAAACCCGCAGGCACATTGGCATATTTCATTTTTTCGCGGATCCCCGCCATGGTGACGATAGCCAGCATCCAGCCGATGCCGGAGCCGAAACCATACACAACGGATTCACTGAAGTTGTAATCACGCTGAACCATAAACGAGACGCCACCAAAGATGGCGCAGTTCACCGCGATCAACGGCAGAAAAATCCCCAGCGCGTTGTATAGCGACGGGAAATACCTGTCGAGGATCATCTCCAGGATTTGTACCAGCGCTGCAATCACACCGATAAAGGTGATGAAGTTCAGGAAGCTGAGATCGACACCGTCTACCAGCGCACCGTCGCGCAGCACAAAGTTGTACACCAGGTTGTTAATCGGTACAGATAAGCCGAGCACCACCGTGACCGCAACACCCAGACCAAACGCCGTCGATACCTTTTTGGAAACGGCAAGAAACGTACACATGCCCAGGAAAAACGCGAGTGCCATGTTTTCAACAAACACCGCGCGCACAAATAAACTCAGGTAATGAGCCATCGTCGGTTACTCCTTTTCCTGCTGTTCTGGCTTCAGGGTACGAATCAGCCAGATCAGCAAACCGATAATGAAAAATGCGCTTGGGGCCAGCAGGAAGAGTCCGTTTGGCAGATACCAGCCGCCGTTTTGTACCGTGTCCAGCACCGTGACGCCAAACAGCTTACCGCTGCCAATCAGCTCGCGCAGGAACCCAACGGTCAGCAGGATAACGCCGTAACCGAGACCGTTACCGATCCCGTCCATAAAGCTCGCCAGCGGAGGCATTTTCATCGCATAAGCTTCGGCACGCCCCATCACGATGCAGTTGGTGATAATCAGACCGACAAACACCGAGAGCTGTTTTGACGTTTCATACGCGAAAGCGCGCAGTAGCTGATCGACCACGATCACCAGCGACGCGATGATCGCCATCTGCACAATGATCCTCACGCTATTCGGGATGTGGTGGCGGATCATGGAGATAAACATGCTGGAAAATGCCGTCACCAGCGTGACCGCGACGGTCATGACCAGCGCGGTTTCCAGTTTTGTCGTGACCGCCAGTGCCGAACAGACTCCCAGTACCTGTAAGGTAATAGGGTTATTCGCCAGCAGCGGACCGATGAGCACCTTTTTGACTTCTTTCAGTTCACCCGTATCAGCCATTGTTCAGCGCTCCTTCACGTACGTTTTTCAGGAAAGGACCAAAGCCCAGCTCGCCCATCCAGAAATCAAAACTGTGCTGCACCCCTTTTGACGTGAGCGTTGCCCCAGAAAGCCCGTCTACGGCATATTCGTCACCCGGACGCGCAGCCCCTTTCATCACCTTCAGGGCAGGCAAGCCGTTATCGTCGAGCACTTTCTTGCCGACAAACTGCGCGCGCCAGTTAGGGTTTTCAACCTCACCGCCGAGCCCCGGCGTTTCGCCCTGGTCATAATAGGTAATCCCTTTCACCGTGCGGCCATCCGTATCGAGTGCCACAAAGGCGTACATCATCGACCACAGCCCGTTACCGTATATCGGCAGCACGACCTCCTGCACCCGCTTCTGCTCATCGCGCACAAGGTAAATTTCGGCGAGGTTACTGCGACGCTTGATGCCAGCGGGATCTTGCGATGCCTCCAGCGTCAGGCTCATATCAGGGTCTTTCAACGCCAGTGCCTGGTTAAATTTCGTCGGGTCTTTATCCAGCAACTGGCCGGTTTTTAAATCCACCAGACGCGCCGAAATGCGCTCCGCGAAGAGTTCAGCCACGTCGTCTGTACTCATCCCTTCCTGCATTAACCCGGCCACAGCCAGGATGTTGCGTTGTTTATCCAGCGCACGCTGCTCCTGTTGCCGTGGTTTTAATCCCACGGCAGAGCCAGCCACGACAATGGAACAGACCAGGCAAAGGACCAGCACCACCAGCAGCGTTTTGCCGATGCTGTCGTTATTTTTGCTTTCAGCCACGCGCTTTCCTCCGCTTAATGTTGGCGCGCACGACCAGATAGTCGAAGAGCGGCGCAAACAGATTGGCAAACAGAATGGCCAACATCATCCCTTCCGGATAAGCCGGGTTGACCACACGAATCAGGACACACATCGCACCAATGAGCACGCCATAGCTCCATTTACCTTTGTCGGTAAAGGACGCAGAGACAGGATCGGTGGCCATGAACATCATGCCGAAAGCGAACCCACCCAGCACCAGATGCCAGTACCAGGGCATGGAGAACATCGGGTTGGTGGCGGAACCGATGAAATTAAACATCGTGGCTGTTAACACCATGCCAATCATTACCCCTGCGACAATGCGCCACGACGCGACGCGTCCGAAGAGAATAATGGCGCCACCGAGTAAAATCATCAGCGTGGAGACCTCCCCAACAGAGCCGGGAATGTTGCCAATAAAGGCATCCAGCCAGGTGACGGGTTGACCCGTGGCGTTGTTAACCAGCGTTTCGCCCCCGTGCGCGGCCCACTGCGAAAGCGGCGTCGCACCCGAGAACCCATCCGCGGCCGTCCACACCAGGTCGCCCGAGATTTGCGCCGGATACGCAAAGAACAGGAAAGCTCGCCCGGCCAGTGCCGGGTTGAGGAAGTTGCGCCCGGTGCCACCGAAGATCTCCTTGGCAATCACCACGCCAAAACTGATCCCCAGTGCCGCCTGCCAAAGCGGCAGCGTTGGTGGAACAATCAGGGCAAACAGAATCGACGTCACGAAGAAGCCTTCGTTGATCTCATGTTTGCGAATGATGGCGAACAGCACTTCCCAGAAGCCACCCACGATAAACACCGTGATGTAGATTGGCAGGAAGAATACGGCTCCCAGCGTCATCATGCTTATCCAGCCGGCATCGGCTGCAAAGCTGACGCCCAACGTCTGGGCCAGGCGGTAGTGCCAGTCCGACTGGATAACCTGAGCCAGCTGTGGGGCATCATATAAATGATGCAGCGCCGGAATGGTCTGCAGACCAACGTTGTACATACCCCAGAACATGGCCGGGAAGACCGCAAACCAGACCAGAATCATCATTCGTTTGAGGTCGATAGCATCGCGGACGTGTGCCGCCCCTTTTGTGACCAGCCCCGGCGTATAGAAAATGGTCGCCGTTGCTTCATACAGCGGGTAGTACTTCCTGAGCTTCCCGTGCGTAAAGTGCGGCTCTATTTTTTCAAAGAGGTGTTTTAAGCCCATCAGTTATCCTTCCTGCTCAATGCGGGTTAACACCTCGCGCAATACCGGTCCATATTCGTATTTTCCCGGACAGACATAGGTACAGAGCGCCAGATCTTCTTCGTCAAGCTCGAGGCACCCCAGCGCCTGGGCACTGTCGGTGTCGCCGGCCAGTAGATCGCGCAGCAGCAGAGTTGGCAGAATATCCAGCGGCATAACGCGCTCGTAGTTGCCAATCGGAACCATGGCGCGCTCTCCGCCGTGGGTGCTGGTCGAGAAATTAAAGAGTTTGCGACGCAGGAAGTGCCCAAGGGTAGTGCGGGTCACGGAATACTTCTCAGCGCCCGGCAGAACCCAGCCGAACAGCTCTTTCTCGCGACCTTCCAGAACCACACTGACCTGCAGGTGGAAGCGCCCAAGATACGCCTGCGCGCCAGCCGCATGACGGCCACTGAGCACCGAGCCAGAAATCAGGCGGTTTTCGCCCTCTTTCGTTTCACCGGCAAGCAGTTCATTAATGTCCGCACCCAGCAGCGTTTTCACCAGGCGTGGATTTGCTGCCTGTGGCCCGCCGAGGGCGATCACCCGTTCAGAGCACAGTTCACCGGTGGTAAAGAGCTTACCAATGGCAATCACGTCCTGATAATTCAGATGCCAGACCTGTTTCGTCAGGCTCACCGGCTCCAGGAAGTGAATATGCGTTCCAACTAACCCCGCCGGGTGCGGGCCTGCAAACGTATTAAACGTAACTTGCCCCTGCGGATGGCCCCCGAGTTTGCCGCCGCCCGCCTGACAGACGTGGACCTTCCCCGAGGTCAGACGGGTTAACACGGTTAGCCCGGCATCAAACGCGTTACGCTGCGCCAGAATAATGGGCTCCGGGTCCGCGCTGAGCGGGTTGGTATCAATGGCGGTGACGAAAATAGCGGCCGGAAGCGTGTCCGGAACAGGCGATTTGCTGAAAGGTCGCGTGCGAAACGCCGTCCACAAGCCGGACGCCAGCAGTTGTGCCTGAACGGCTTCCCGGCTCAGGGCGGCGAGGTCTGCTGCGTCGAAACGGGAAAACTCACGTTGTTCGTCGCCTTCAATGCGGATAACCACCGACTGCAGGACGCGACGTTCACCGCGATTGATTGCCACCACGGTACCGCTCGCGGGGGCCGTAAACATAACGCCAGGATTTTTTTTGTCCTCGAAGAGCGCCTGTCCTTTAATGACGCGATCGCCTTCCTGCACCAGCATTGAGGGACGCATTCCCAGGTAGTCGTCGCCCAAAATGGCGACATGGCGGACACTTGCGCCAGGCGAAACGTGCGGCTCGGGCACGCCTGCAATCGGCAGATCAAGTCCTTTTCTGATTTTAAACATGTGGTTAGCAAGCTTCCATGAACTTCAATCCAGAGGGGGCGAAGTGTACCATTTTCGCTGTTTTTCGGGCACCAAAACCTCGGTTGCAGGCGCTAAAGTGCGAGGTATTACGCAAAGTTCCTGGAGCCAACGCGATTTTGATGGTTTATAAAGTAAAACTAATTTGTAAACTCACCGTCCGGCTCTTGCGAAAATCTATGGCGGTGCTAATGTGAGCGCACCTAACAGAATAATCTGATTTCGGGTCTCTTTTGCCGTCCTGGCAATTTGGTCTTAGTTTTATCAAGGAACTAGTAGTATGCGTAAAATCGCATTGTTCATTGCGATGCTCCTGATTCCGTGCGTATCGTTTGCCGGGCTGCTCAGCAGCAATAGCTCAACCACGCCGGTCAGCAAAGAATATAAACAGCAGTTAATGGGATCACCGGTTTATATTCAAATCTTCAAGGAAGAACGCACACTCGATCTGTTTGTAAAAATGGGCGAGACATATCAGCTGCTTGATAGTTACAAGATTTGTAACTACTCCGGTGGTCTGGGGCCAAAACAGCGTCAGGGCGATTTCAAAAGTCCGGAAGGGTTTTACAACGTTCAGCGTAGCCAGCTAAAACCTGACAGCCGCTTCTATAAAGCCATTAACATTGGCTTCCCGAACGCCTATGACCGTGCCCACGGTTATGAAGGCAAATACCTGATGATCCACGGTGCATGCGTGTCTATCGGCTGTTATGCGATGACCGATACCGGCATTGATGAGATTTTCCAGTTTGTCACCGGCGCACTGGTCTTTGGTCAGCCGAACGTTCAGGTCAGCATCTACCCGTTCCGCATGACCGATGCCAACATGGCGCGTCACAAGTATTCCTACTACGCGGATTTCTGGAAACAGCTGAAACCGGGTTACGACTACTTTGAGCAGACGCACAAGCCGCCGGTTGTCTCGGTTGTCGATGGCCGCTATGTGGTCAGCAAGCCGCTGAGCCACGAAGTCGTCCAGCCGCAGCTGGCATCAAACTACTCGGTCCCCGAGACAAAATAAGACCCACTCGCCTGGCATAATCTTTTGCCAGGTTTCGTTGCCCGTCAGCGGCTGGGTCGCGATCACTGTGACCACATCATTCGGTGTGGTCTCTCGTTGAAAATCAATTTCCACATCCTGATCGAGCAGCTTGGCGACGCCAAACGGCGCGCGGCGCGTGATCCAGAACAGATTGGTCGAACAGAACGCCATCACATAACGCCCGTCAGACAGCAGCATGTTGAACACGCCCTTCTCACGCAGTTCTGATGCCAGCGACGCAATGTATTTGAAGACGGCGGTCATGTTGCCGGGCGTGCGCGGATAACGCTGCGTCAGCTTGTGCAGCAGCCAGCAAAACGCTTTTTCGCTGTCGGTCTCACCGACCGGACGGAAATTGCCCGTCTCCAGCGACTTATAGCCGGAGAGCTGGCCATTGTGCGCGTAGGTCCAGTGACGGCCCCACAGCTCGCGGGTGAACGGGTGGGTATTTTCCAGCGCCACTTCCCCACGGTTTGCCTGACGGATGTGGGCAATCACCGAACGGGACTTAATGGGATAGTCCTGCACCAGTCTGGCAATCGGGGAATTAAAGCTGGGCTGGGGATCTTTGAATGTGCGACATCCTTTGCCTTCGTAGAAGGTAATGCCCCAGCCGTCTTTATGCGGCCCGGTGCCCCCGCCGCGCTGAACGAGCCCGGTGAAGCTAAAGCAGATATCGGTTGGCACATTGGCGCTCATCCCGAGCAATTCGCACATACATCACCTCCACAACAGCGGGGGCAATCATGCCCCCAGCGAAGTCTTACTTAACCATCTCTTTTTCGATCAGCTGGATCAGGATGTGGATCACTTTGATGTGAATTTCCTGAATGCGGTCAGCATAACCGAAGTGTGGAACACGGATTTCGATATCCGCCGTACCGTCCATCTTACCGCCATCTTTACCGGTCAGGGTGATGACTTTCATCCCTTTTTCACGCGCTGCGGCAATCGCTTTGATCACGTTAGCCGAGTTTCCGGACGTCGAAATACCCAGCAGCACGTCACCTTCACGGCCCACGGCTTCAACGTAGCGAGAGAAGATATAGTCATAACCAAAATCGTTACTGACGCAGGAAATGTGGCTCACATCGGAAATCGCAATCGCCGGGTAGCCCGGACGGTTTTCACGATAACGCCCGGTCAGCTCTTCTGCAAAGTGCATCGCATCACAGTGGGAACCACCGTTACCACAGGAAAGCACTTTACCGCCGGCCTTGAAACTGTCGGCCAGCAGGACCGCTGCGCGCTGAATAGCGTGAATATTGGCATCATCTTTCAGAAAGTTAGCCAGCGTTTCCGCCGCTTCGTTCAGTTCGTTACGAATAAGATCCTGGTACATGAGGATAATCCTTCAGTATTGATGAAATAACACAGTGGAGTGTACCGGATAGCGGGAAAAGCGAGAAGCTAAAGCCATGCGAATCGTCTGGCGTTTTGCGTTTTCGTGCCGGCTTAAACCTGAACAATGTGAACCAGGTTGTAATTATTTTGTAAACACATTGCTAAAGGAAATAACATCAACTACAACCATATCATCACAAGTGGTCAGACCTCCTACAAGCAAGGGAGCTTTTCTTTATGATGATTTTGAGCATTCTCGCAACCGTTGTTCTGCTCGGTGTGCTGTTCTATCACCGGGTGAGTTTATTCCTGAGCAGTCTGATTCTGCTGGCCTGGACGGCTGCGCTTGGCGTCGCTGGCCTGTGGAATATCTGGCTTTTAGTCCCGCTGGCTATCATTCTTCTGCCGTTTAACTTTACGCCGATGCGTAAATCGATGATCTCCGCGCCGGTGTTCAAAGGCTTCCGCAAAGTGATGCCGCCCATGTCGCGTACGGAGAAAGAAGCGATTGATGCCGGTACCACCTGGTGGGAAGGCGACCTGTTCCAGGGCAACCCGGACTGGAAAAAGCTGCACAACTATCCGCAACCGCGTCTGACCGCTGAAGAACAGGCCTTTATTGATGGTCCGGTGGAAGAAGCGTGCCGCATGGCAAATGACTTCGCGATTACCCATGAAATGGCGGACCTGCCGCCAGAACTGTGGGCGTATCTGAAAGAACATCGCTTCTTCGCGATGATCATTAAGAAAGAGTACGGCGGTCTGGAGTTTTCCGCTTACGCTCAGGCCCGCGTCCTGCAAAAACTGGCAGGCGTTTCCGGGATCCTGGCGATCACCGTTGGCGTGCCGAACTCGTTAGGCCCGGGTGAACTGCTGCAACACTACGGTACCGAAGAGCAGAAAGATCACTACCTGCCGCGTCTGGCACGTGGCCAGGAAATTCCGTGCTTCGCGCTGACCAGCCCGGAAGCGGGCTCCGATGCGGGTGCGATCCCGGATACCGGCGTCGTCTGCATGGGTGAATGGCAGGGTCAACAGGTGCTGGGTATGCGCCTGACCTGGAACAAACGTTATATTACGCTCGCCCCTATCGCGACCGTGCTGGGCCTGGCCTTTAAGCTCTCCGATCCGGAAAAACTGCTGGGCGGTGAAGAAGATCTGGGCATTACCTGTGCGCTGATCCCAACCTCCACCCCAGGCGTTGAAATTGGTCGTCGCCACTTCCCGCTGAACGTACCGTTCCAGAACGGCCCAACCCGCGGCAAGGATATCTTTGTACCGATTGATTACATCATCGGTGGTCCGAAAATGGCCGGTCAGGGCTGGCGCATGCTGGTGGAATGTCTGTCGGTTGGCCGCGGTATTACCCTGCCGTCGAACTCGACCGGTGGTTTGAAATCTGTCGCGATGGGGATTGGTGCATACGCCCATATCCGCCGTCAGTTCAAAATCTCTATCGGCAAGATGGAAGGGATCGAAGAGCCGCTGGCACGTATCGCAGGCAACGCCTACGTGATGGATGCTGCCGCCTCCCTGATTACCTACGGCATTATGCTGGGCGAAAAACCGGCCGTGCTGTCAGCTATCGTGAAGTATCACTGTACCCACCGCGCACAGCAGTCAATCATTGATGCAATGGATATCGCGGGCGGTAAAGGCATCATGCTCGGCGAGGGCAACTTCCTGGCGCGCGGCTACCAGGGCGCACCGATTGCCATCACCGTTGAAGGGGCAAACATCCTGACCCGCAGCATGATGATCTTCGGCCAGGGGGCAATCCGTTGCCATCCTTATGTGCTGGAAGAGATGGCCGCCGCGCAGAATAACGACGTGGATGCCTTCGACAAGCTGCTGTTCAAACATATCGGTCACGTGGGCAGTAATAAAGTACGCAGCTTCTGGCTGGGTCTGACGCGCGGTCTTACCAGCACCACGCCAACCGGTGATGCGACCAAGCGTTATTACCAGCATCTTAACCGCCTGAGCGCCAACCTCGCTCTGCTGTCAGATGTTTCTATGGCGGTGCTGGGCGGTAGCCTGAAGCGTCGCGAGCGTATCTCTGCCCGTCTGGGTGATGTGCTGAGCCAAATCTTCCTGGCCTCTGCGGTCCTGAAACGCTACGACGATGAAGGCCGTCAGGAAGCCGATCTGCCGCTGGTTCACTGGGGTGTTCAGGATGCGATGTATCAGGCGGAACAGGCCATTGACGATCTGCTGGCGAACTTCCCGAACCGCTTTGTTGCAGGCGCCCTTCGCGTGGTGATCTTCCCGACCGGTCGTCATCATCTGGCGCCGTCTGACAAACTGGATCACAAAGTGGCGAAGATCCTGCAGGTACCGAGCGCAACCCGTTCCCGTATCGGCCGCGGTCAGTATCTGGCTCCAACACCGCATAACCCGGTTGGTCTGCTGGAAGAAGCGCTGCTGGACGTGATGGCTGCCGATCCCATCCACCAAAAGATCTGCAAACAGTTGGGCAAAAACCTGCCGTTCACCCGCCTGGATGAACTGGCGAAACAGGCCCTGACGGGCGGGATCATCAACAATGATGAAGCCGCTCTGCTGGTGAAAGCCGAAGAGAGCCGTCTGCGCAGCATTAACGTGGATGATTTCGACCCGGATGAGCTGGCGACACTGCCGGTAAAGCTCCCGGAGAAGGTCCGCAAACCTGAAGCTGCATAACGCGTTTCGCTTCTACAAACCCCGCCACGCGCGGGGTTTTTTATTGCCACATTTTCTCTTTATGTCGTGCTACAGTGTCAAAAAGTGGTCGTTTGAGGAGTCTGAATTGTGCCTGGTCTGAAGATTTCGATTTTGCAGCAACCTTTAGTGTGGATGGACGGCCCTGCCAACCTGCGCCACTTTGATCGTCAACTGGAAGGCATTACCGGGCGTGATGTGATTGTCCTGCCGGAGATGTTCACTACCGGCTTCGCCATGGAAGCGGCGCAACAGTCAATGCCACAGCAAGAGGTGGTCGCCTGGATGCACGCCAAAGCGCAGCAAACCAATGCGCTGATTGCCGGCAGTGCTGCGCTGCAAACCGAACGCGGGCCGGTCAACCGCTTCCTGCTGGTCGAGCCGGAAGGGAAAGTACATTTCTATGATAAACGCCACCTGTTCCGCATGGCAGATGAACATCATCACTATGAAGCGGGTGATGCGCGCGTGGTGTTCGAATGGCGCGGCTGGCGTATTCTGCCGCTGGTTTGCTACGACCTGCGCTTCCCGGTGTGGTCACGCAACCGCAACGATTACGACCTGGCGCTGTATGTCGCCAACTGGCCTGCCCCGCGCTCCCTGCACTGGCAGTCGCTGCTGGTCGCACGCGCCATTGAAAACCAGGCGTATGTGGTCGGCTGTAACCGCGTGGGGACCGATGGCAACGGGCATCATTATCGGGGGGATAGCCGGGTGGTGAACCCGCAGGGTGAAATTATTGCCACCGCCGAGCCGCATCAGGCAACGCGCATTGATGCTGAGTTGTCACTGACGGCCCTGAAGGAATATCGCGAGAAGTTTCCTGCCTGGCAGGATGCGGATCCCTTTAGCATTGGATAACGGTTTCCCCTCCCTCTCACAGGAAGAGGGAGGGGACATCATTAACTCACCAGCGCCTGCCCGTCTTTGCGGCTCTCTGTCGCCGCCACATAGTGCCCTTCCGGCATACGATAAATCACCTGCGCGCCGCCGAAGTTATAATCCTGGAGCGGATCTTCCACCACGATCTGGTGCCCGCGCTCACGCAGTGCGGCGATAGTATTGCGATCGAACGTCGATTCGACGATCACTTCCCTGCCCTGCACCACGCGCCAGCGAGGCGCATCAATTGCCGCCTGTGGGTTTTGCCCGTGCAGCATGATGCGCAGCGCCATCTGCATATGCCCCTGCGCCTGCATTGGCCCGCCCATGACGCCAAAGGACATCAGCGGTTTGCCGTTGCCGTCCATCGCAAAGCCCGGAATGATGGTGTGGAACGGACGCTTACTGCCCGCCAGCGCATTCGGATGGTTTGGATCCAGCACAAAGCCACAGCCGCGGTTTTGCAGACTGATCCCGGTCTCCGGCACCACAATCCCGGATCCAAAGCCCATATAGTTGGACTGAATAAAGGAGATCATCATACCGCTTGAATCTGCAGCGCTCAGGTAGACCGTGCCGCTCTGCGTCGGCGAACCGTAGACGAAATCGGAGGCGTTATCGGGGTCGATAAGCGCCGCGCGCGACGCCAGATAACGATCGCTCAGCAACGCCTGGGCCGCAAACTCCATGTGTTCTTCATCAGCGACGTAGCGATCGAGATCCGCCAGCGCCAGTTTCATCGCTTCAATAGACAGATGAAGCGACTGCACGGAATCCGGATGATGTTTTTCAATTCCACACTGCTCCAGAATACCGAGCGCAATCAGCGTGGCGATGCCCTGCCCGTTTGGCGGCAGCTCCTGCACCGAACCACCGGCAAAATCACGCGACAGCAGTTCTACCCAGTCCACACGATGATTGGCCAAATCCTCTGCCGTCAGGTGCGCGCCATGTTCTTTCGCGAAAGCGGCAATTTTCTGCGCCAGCTCGCCGCGGTAAAACGCTTCACCGTTGGTTCTGGCAATCAGCTCCAGTGAATGAGCCTGCGCCGGGTTACGGAAGATCTCGCCAACCCTGGGAGCACGCCCTACCGGTGCAAAGCAGGCGCTAAAGCCTGGCTGATCTTTGAGCTTGTTATAACCCCGCTGCCAGAGATGGCCAATCAACGGGGAGACCGGAAAACCGTTACGCGCATACTCGATGGCCGGTTGCGCCAGCGTAGTGAGCGGCAGCGTGCCAAAACGTTCTGCCAGCGCCACCCAGCCCGAAACCGCACCCGGCACGGTGACGGCGTCCCAGCCAATTTCTGGCACCGCGGTTTTACCGGCAAACAGATCCGCGTGCCAGCTGGCAGGCGAGCGGCCTGAGGCGTTCAGGCCGTGGAGTTTTTCACCATCCCAGACGATGGCAAAGGCATCGCTGCCAATACCGTTGCCGGTGGGTTCAACCACCGTCAATGCCATGGCGGTTGCAACCGCCGCATCAACCGCGTTCCCGCCGAGCTGCAGCATTTTCATTCCCGCCTGGGCCGCCAGCGGCTGAGATGTCGCCACGGCGTTGTGGCCCATCATCGGCGGGCGTCGTGAATCGTAACCGGAAGTGAAATCAAGCGCTTTGGTCATCATGACTCCTTAGTCATGGCGCGGATCGAGCGCATCGCGCAGCCCGTCGCCGAGTAAATTAAAGCCCTGCACGGCAAGAAAAATCGCCACACCGGGGAATACAGACATCCATGGAGCCTGCTCAAGGAAACCTTTCGCGGTATTAAGCATTGAGCCCCATGACGGGTTCGGCGGCTGCTGGCCTAACCCCAGAAACGACAGGCTGGCTTCAGCAATGATTGCCGAGGCAATGGCCAGCGTGGCCTGCACCAGAATCGGAGACATCACATTGGGCAGCACATACTTAATGATGATCCAGCGATCCGGCAGGCCAATCGCCCTTGCGCCGTCGATATACTCTTCGTTGCGAATGGCGATCACCTGGCCGCGCGTCAGGCGGGCGAAGATCGGCATTGCGGAGAGGCCAATGGCGATCATGGCGTTGGTCAGGCTTGGACCCAGGAACGCCCCGAGCGCGATCGCCATGATCAGGAACGGGCAGGCCAGCAGCGCTTCAATAAAACGCGAGATCACGCCGTCCCACATCTTCTGGAAGTAACCCGCCACCAGCCCCAGCGGAACGCCAATGACCACGGCGATCACCACCGACATACAGCCAGCCATCAACGACGTTCTCGCCCCCCAGATAATGCGGGACAAAATATCGCGGCCCAGTTCATCGGTCCCAAACCAGTACATCGCCGAAGGCGCTTTACGCACCGCCAGGAAATTGGCTTTCACCGGATCAAAAGGCGCGATCCACGGCGCCAGCAGTGCCACCAGCACAAAAAAGCCCACCACTACGGCACCCATCACCGCGCTTTTATTGGCGAGAAATTTCTTCAGCACCCGGTTCTGCGCACGGGTCTGAACCGCGGCAATGGTTTGAGTTGTCAGTTCCGCCATGCTTAACCTCGCATTTTCGGGTTGATAAGAACGTAAAGCACGTCGGCCAGCAGGTTCAGCAGCAGGAAACCGATCGCCACGATAAGCACCACCCCCTGCACCACCGCATAGTCACGGTTAAAGACCGAATCGACGATCATCTTGCCGAACCCTGGAATGGTGAAGACCTGTTCGGTCAGTACCGCGCCCCCCAGCAGTTCGCCGAACAGCAGCGTGGTCAGGGTGATCACCGGAACCAGCGCATTGCGAAACGCATGCTTTAAAATCACCGCCTTTGGCAACAGCCCTTTAGCCCGTGCGGTGCGGATGTAATCGGCCTTCATTACCGCGATCATGGAGGCGCGGGTATGGCGCATCAGCGTGGCCGCCAGCCCCGTTCCCAGTACCGAGGCAGGCAACAACAGCGTACGCAGGTTCTGGATCGGATCTTCACTAAACGGCACGAACCCCGACGCTGGCAGCCATTGCAGATTGACCGAGAAGACCAGAATCAACAGGATCCCGAGCCAGAAATGCGGTATCGAGATCCCCGAGATCGCCACAAAGTTGGCACCGTGATCGACCCAGCTGTTTTTGTTGACCGCCGCGAGGATCCCCATGCTGATGCCAAACACCAGCGCGATGATCATCGCCAGCAGCGATAGCTCCAGCGTCACCGGCAGTTTGCTGGCAATGAGCTGGGTGACCGGCTCGTGAGTGCGTAAGGAGACACCAAGATCGCCCTGCAGCGCGCGCGTCAGCCAGTTGAAGTACTGCACAGGGATGGGCGCATCGAGATTGAGCTCAGCACGCAGCTGGGCGATCACCGCCGGATCGCGCTCCTCCCCGGCCATAGCGATCAGCGGATCGCCGGGCAGCAGTTTTTGCAGGCCAAACACCATCATGCTCACCAGCAGTAAGGTCGGGATGGCCAGCAGCAGACGTTTGCAAATCAGTTCCAGCATGGGTTCTCCTCAGGCCAGTTATTTCGCCAGCGTCAGACCAGCCAGACGCACAATGCCGTCCGGATACGGTTTAAAGCCCTGCACGCTCTTGTTCAAACCAAAAATACGCGGTTCAAAATAGAGGTAGGCAATGGGCATATCCGTCTGCAGCTGTTTCACCACCTTGTCGTACAGCGGCTGACGGACGGCTTTGTCGTTGCTCAGGCGCGCCTGCGTCAGCCATTCATCCACCTGCGCGTTACTGTAGCGACCGTCGTTAAGGGTGCCTTTGCTGTTAATGAAGCCGTAGATGCTGCCATCCGGATCCGGACGACCCGACCAGCCAGAGAAGCTCAGCTGATAATCACCGCTTTGCTGGCGGTCGAGCAGCGTGGCGAACTCGGTCATTTGCAGGTTCAGGTTAAAGCCAGCCTCTGCGACCATCGCCTGCAGTACCTGACCGACCTGCTGTGAAGTTGGGTTGTTGGGCACCAGCAGATTGACGTTCAGCGGCGTAGTGACGCCAGCCGCTTTCAACAGCGCTTTGGCTTTGTCGACATCGCGTGGTGGCACCGGCAGGTTAACGTGATAGGGACTTACGGTAGAAAACGCCTGGTTTGCCGGGGTGTACAGCCCCTCGAAGACCACCTGATTTAACGCATCGCGATCGATTGCCTGTGAAAATGCCTCACGCACGCGGGCATCCTTAAACGGATCGTTCGCCGGGACCTTTCCGTTATTGATATTGAAGGTAATGCCCTGATAACCCAGACCGGTCACCTTCGCCAGCGCCAGTTTGCTGTCGGCTTCGACGGTTTTAACGTCGCTTGCGGCAATGCCTTCCGTCAGATCAAGATCCCCTGCACGCAGGTTAGCCAGACGCACGGAAGCATCCGGGATCGGCAGATAAATAATTTTGTCGAAGTGATAAGCGCCTTTGTTCCAGTAGTTGTCAAAACGCGTCAAAACGATACGGTCCTGCGAGACGCGGCTGTCGAACTTATAGGGGCCAGAGCAGACCGGATGGGCGGCAAAGTCAGGCTTTTTCGCGGCGTCGGGTGCCATCATCGCCCCGGCGCGATCGGTAAGCTGCATCAGCAATGCGGCATCAGGTGTTTTCAGATGCAGGGCAATCTGCATCGGGCCTGTCACCTCAACGGACTCAACGGACGAGATTTCACTTTTACGCAGCGAACCTTTTAACGTCAGCGCGCGGTCGAGGTTGTATTTTGCCGCGGCGGCGTCAAATTTTTCACCGTCATGGAAGGTCACACCTTCACGCAGATCCATGGTCAGCGTTTTGCCGTCGTCACTCCAGGCCCACGATTTCGCCAGCCCGGGAACCACTTTCAGATGCTCATCCACGTCCACCAGCCGGTCGCACAGAGACGCAAAGACGAAACGGCCATAATAGGTGCGCGCAAGATGCGGATCGAGCATGTCCGGATCCGCACCCAGACCAATCCGCAGTACGCTTTCAGAATGGGCGGGCAGCGCCGCGCCAAGCAACATAACACTTCCCAGTACGGTCAAAAGAGAATTACGCATTGTCATTATCATGAGTTCCTTGAAGGAAGGGAGGAGTGAGTGGCCGCGTGTTCAAACAGCGCGCGGCGGCGCAGAAAGGCTGCGGATGGCGGTGCTATCTGGATAACACTGCGATCGCGGTTAATCTCCTGCCAGCGGTGGCAGGCAATCTGGCGTCCCCCGTCCAGCACCTGATTGATCGGCTCGACCTGGCGACATTCATCCGTGGCATACAGACAACGGGTATGGAAACGGCAGCCTGACGGTGGGCTGGCCGGGTTCGGTAAATCCCCCTGCAGCAGAGGTGCCACACGCGGCGTGCCTGGCTGCATCTGGGGGGCGGAGGCGATTAACGCCTGCGTATAGGGGTGTAGCGGGGCATCAAAGATTTCGTCGACGGTCGCAAGCTCAACAATTTGCCCGAGATACATCACCGCCACGCGGTCACTCATATGGCGAATAACCGCCAGGCCATGGGCAACAATCACCATTGTCAGCCCCAGCTGGTGCTTCAGATTTTCCAGCAGGTTGACCACCTGCGCCTGAACCGAGACATCCAGCGCGGAGACCGGCTCGTCCCCCAGCAACAGCTTTGGCCCGGAGGCCAGCGCACGCGCAATACCGATTCGCTGACGCTGCCCTCCGGAAAATTCGTGCGGATAACGTTGCGCCCAGGCCGCTGGCAGCCCTACGGTGTTAAGCAGCTCCGCCACCCGATATTGCCTGTCGGCTTTCTTCATCGACTGGTGTAGCCACAGCGGCTCACCGACGATCTGCTCGACCGTCATGCGCGGGTTTAACGATGCGAAAGGATCCTGAAAGATGATCTGCAGCTCCCGCCGCAGCTGGTTCAGACGCGCTCCCGAGGCGTGAGTGATCTCTTCACCCTGATAAAATACGCGTCCTTCGCTGGCCGCCAGCAGCCGCAAAAGAAGACGGCCCAGCGTCGATTTTCCGGATCCGGACTCGCCCACAATCGCCAGCGTTTCACCAGGCATGACGGAGAGAGAAACCCGATCGACCGCGGTGACAAAACGTGCTGGGGTAAACAGTTTTTTAGGGCCGGGAAAAAGCTTGCTCAGGTCCCGGGCTTCAAGAATGGGCGTCGTCATGCAATTTCTCCCAGCGCAATATGTTGTTCCAGCGGCACGCGGAAGCAGGCCACCTGATGGTCGGTCTCCATCGCCGTCAGCGACGGCTTTTCGTCATGACACCGCGCTTGCGCGAAGGGGCAGCGGGTAGCGAACCGGCACCCTTTGGGCATGGATTCCGGCAGCGGAACGGCACCGGGAATAGTGGAAAGCGCGCCTTTACGTGCGCCGAGGGACGGTATCGAGCCCATCAGCCCAATGGTGTACGGGTGTTGCGGGTCGGCAAAAATGGCCTCCACGCTCCCCTGCTCTACCACCTGTCCGGCATACATTACCGCCACCTGCTGCGCGACTTCCGCCACCACGCCCAGATCGTGGGTGATCATTAACACCGCCGTACCGGTCTCTTCTTTGAGGGTATTAAGCAGCGCGAGGATCTGCGCCTGAATGGTCACATCCAGCGCGGTTGTCGGCTCGTCGGCAATCAGCAAACGTGGATGGTTAATCAGCGCCATCGCAATCATCACGCGCTGACGCATCCCCCCGGAAAGCTGGTGCGGATACGCTTTCAGGCGCATTTCTGCTGCCGGGATCTGCACCTTCTCCAGAATCTGCAGCGCAACCTTCATCGCCTCTGCACGAGAAAGTTTCTGATGGCGCATCACCGCTTCACTGAGCTGGTCTCCCAGCGTGAAGGCAGGGTTGAGCGAGGTCATCGGCTCCTGGAAAATCATTGCCAGTTCGCTGCCGCGAAGATCGGCATATTCCCGCGGTGAAAGCTTTCGTAAGTCGTGACGACGGAACTGCATCTCGCCGCTGACGATCTGTGCGCTGGCGGGCAGTAAGCCCATCAGCGCTAATGAGGTGATACTTTTCCCGCAGCCGGATTCCCCCACCAGCGCCAGCGTTTCTCCCGCGTTGACCGTCAGTGAAATACCATCAAGCACGCTCACCGGAGAGCCGGCGAACGTTACGTTAAGATTTTGCAGCCGCAGTACAGGCGTGGGGTCCTTAAACGGGATCGTCGTCATAGCGTGAAGTCGTCCTCAAGGTGAATAGCCTGAATCAGGGCTGACTGCAGGCTAAGCAGGTGTTCGCGCATGGCGGCCGCTGCTTCATTAGGCTGGCGATGGATAATCGCAGACATGATTTTTTGATGGTGGTCGTTGTAGTGATCAACCCGCTCGGGTGTACGGGCTAATTCGCGCAAATGCTGCCAGCCCGGTTCACGTCTGACGGCATCAATGGCATCAAACAGGCCAAGCATCAGGCGATTACCGGCAGCCTCGGCAATGGCGCGGTGAAATGCGCTATCCCAGAGTTCGTTGAGATCGCGGTCGTCCGGGCTGACCTTATCAATGCGTTCCAGCATGCGCTGCATAAGCGCGAGGTTTTCCCTGGTGGCACGCAGTGCCGCAAGCCGGGCTAAGCCGGGTTCGAGCTGTAGACGAGCTTCCATGACTTCCAGAAGGTTGGTTTGCTGAAGCAATCCCTGAAGGGCCAGAGGTTCAACAGGTGCAGACGGGCCTATAAAGGTCCCTTTGCCCTGTTTACGCCAGATCCGCCCCTCCTCTTCCAGCACATCCAGCGCACGACGTACTTCACGTCGTCCTACGCCGAGAGTCTCCGACAGCTCACGTTCAGTGGGCAGCGGAGTGCCTGGTGTTGACTCATGCTGGTTGATCAGTCCGCGCAGCTGCTCAAGCGCGGTGCTGGAATTGGCCAGAAACCGTGACGATTTTTCCATATTGGTTCGCTCGCTATCATCATTACTTTATTTTTATTAACGATAAGTTATTGATATGACGTGCTACTTACCGTGCTAATGATTAAGCAATAAACGAACCAATAAAGCATTGGTTCGTGAACTTTCTGAAGGGATGGAGATAAGCGAATGATTTTCTGTGTATTATTTTTTACAAAATTACACATCTGCTCCGCTGCCAAAAAGACAATCGGTGGCAAAACGCACAAATACGGTGCAAATTGTGCACTATCTTTGATCAAATGTTAATTAATTGCACCACAGATATTAACTTTTTGTTAATAAAGACAGGGGGGCGGATAAAGAAGATTTGCAGACGCAGAAACGACGAAGGCCTGAATCATTTCTGATTCAGGCCTTCTGAATAGTGGCGGAACGGACGGGACTCGAACCCGCGACCCCCTGCGTGACAGGCAGGTATTCTAACCGACTGAACTACCGCTCCACTGTTCCCGCTGGGGGAACGAGGCGCATATTACGGTTTGCCTCCGGACTCGTCAACGCTTTTTCTCACGTTTTGAATCGTTTGCTGCAAAATTCACCCAAACGATGATTTTACAGGCATTCTGGCCCTTTTTCAGGCCCGCCACATGCAGCTTCCGCCTTTCTTCTGCACTAAATCAAGACGGGATTCATGGTTAAGTAACTCTTCATCACTGGCTAAAACCACCCGCAAACGACTGGCCTGGCGAACAACACGTTGAATCCCCGCTTCCCCCTGCGTCTGCTGGGATTCATTTTCCATGCTGAATTTCATGGACGTCTGACCACCGGTCATCGCCAGGTAGACATCCGCCAGGATCTGGGCATCGAGCAATGCGCCGTGCAACGTTCGCTTGGTGTTATCTATTTCATAGCGAGAACAGAGCGCATCCAGGCTGTTACGCTTGCCAGGAAACATTTTCCTCGCCAGCGCCAGGCTATCGGTCACCTTACAGAACGTGTTCGTTTTCGGAATATCACGATGGAGCTTACTGAACTCATAGTCCATAAAGCCGATATCGAACGACGCGTTGTGAATGATAAGCTCGGCGCCTTTGATATATTCCAGAAACTCGTCTGCCACTTCCGCAAAGGTCGGTTTATCCAGCAAGAACTCATCGGCGATACCGTGCACGCCGAACGCTTCTGGGTCCACCAGCCGGTCGGGTTTGAGGTAGACATGGAAGTTGTTCCCCGTAAGACGACGGTTCACCACTTCAACGGCACCGATCTCGATGATCTTGTGCCCTTCGTAGTGCGCGCCGATCTGGTTCATACCGGTGGTTTCGGTATCGAGGACAATCTGGCGAGTAATTGCAGTGCTCATAGCGGTCATTTATGTCAGACTTATCGTTTAACTGAACGTTTCAAATACAGGAAGTCTACCAGAGATGCGTAAACAGGTAGAAATTTTCACCGATGGATCTTGCCTTGGCAACCCAGGGCCTGGCGGTTATGGCGCGATTATGCGCTATCGCGAGCATGAAAAAACTTTTAGCGAAGGCTATTTTCTGACCACCAACAACCGCATGGAGTTGATGGCCGCCATTGTGGCGCTGGAAGCGCTAAAAGAACACTGCGATGTGGTGTTGAGCACTGACAGCCAGTACGTACGCCAGGGGATCACCCAGTGGATCCACAACTGGAAAAAACGCGGCTGGAAGACGGCAGATAAAAAGCCGGTCAAAAACGTCGATCTCTGGAAACGTCTTGATGCTGCGCTGGGCCAGCACGAGATTAAATGGGAATGGGTTAAAGGTCACGCAGGCCACCCCGAAAACGAACGTTGTGACGAACTGGCACGGGCAGCGGCATCAAACCCCGCCCATGAAGACACAGGCTATCAGCCCGAATCCTGATCAGGGTTTTCTGTACTGCCGCGTGGCGCCCACGGTCTGGCGAATGGGCGATTTTGATTTACTCTGCTTCATCGGATTAAGCGTAAGGGGGATGGTCCGCTTACGCGCGACAATAAACTGCATGCAGCCTAATGCCGGCAGATGGGTGCTCAGAACAACGCCCCCCTGCCGCGCCCAGGGAAGTACCTGAAAACCGCCCGAGCAGAGCACCTCAAAATTCAGCAGTGAAAGCCAGTCAAGCTGGCGCATCATCGTGAACATCCTGCTGTTATACGGCGGTGTCCGGCGAAGCACCGGAACCAGCTTGCGCAGCCCCATCAGACTCAGCGGATTGAACCCGCTGAGTATCAGCCAGCCATCATCAATCAGGACGCGATCGGCCTCGCGCAGCAGGCGATGAGGATCGCTGCACCAGGGCAACGTGTGTGCCAGCAGGCAGGCATCAACGGACTTTTCCGCAAACGGCAGATGCAAAGGATCCGCTTTCACCTGAACCGGTGATGCGCCAAGAGAGACATTAACCTGATGTGAGATAGCGCAGCTTTCGGTATTGATTTCCGCGCTGAGATTGCCAATCTTAAGCAAGTGAAAACCATACATTTTCGCGAGCCAGGGTTTAAGCTGCTGTTCCAGGTTCTCGCGATAGTATTCACCCCAGGGCAATTCGGCCCAACGTTCAGGTGCCGGGACAATCTGAGGTATCCTTGCCGGTTTCATCAACACACCCACCACGCTATAAGAGGTAATTTATGAATCTTATCAGTATTCCCGCCTTTCAGGACAATTACATCTGGGTTTTAGTCGATGACGAGCGTCGTTGCGTCATTGTCGATCCTGGAGAATCGGCTCCTGTATCAGACGCGATAAAAGAGAACGGCTGGCAACCAGAGGCCATCCTTCTGACCCATCATCATAACGATCACACCGGCGGCGTTGCTGACCTTCGTGCCCAATTCCCGCATCTGGTGGTTTACGGACCGGCAGAGACACAAGATAAGGGAACAACTCAGGTAGTCGAAGAAGGTGAAAATATCCTCATACGCGAGTGGGAGTTTTCTGTATTTGCCACACCAGGTCACACTTTGGGACATCTTTGTTACTACAGTAAACCTTATCTTTTTTGCGGCGACACGCTGTTCTCCGGAGGCTGCGGAAGGCTTTTTGAGGGCACCACAGCCCAGATGTACCAGTCATTACAGAAGATTAGCGCATTACCTGACGATACCCTTATTTGTTGCGCACATGAGTATACATTAGGAAATATGAAGTTTGCGGCGAGCATCTTGCCAGACGATCGGGCGATTCAAGATTATTATCACAAAGTGAAGGAGTTACGTGCAAAAAACCAAAAAACACTCCCCGTAATTCTGAAAAATGAGCGTAAAACTAATTTATTTTTACGAACAGATGATATTGATTTAATTGATGAAATTAACAAAGAAACAAATTTGTCACAACCAGAACAACGATTTGCATGGTTAAGGTCAAAGAAAGATAACTTCAGATAATTGCGGGTTGCCTTTTCAAAATTTCGCCGTTATCATCGCTCGTCTTTTAAGCAACTATTGACACACACATGAAGGCAAAAGCGATATTACTCGCCTCTGTCCTGCTTGTAGGTTGCCAGTCGCAGAACGGCAGCAACGTACAACAGCACGCACAGAGCCTTTCTGCAGCTGGTCAAGGGGAAGCAGGGAAGTTTACAAGTTCAGCGCGATGGATGGACGATGGGACGTCTTTCGCACAGGATGAAGACTTGTGGACCTCTATTGGCGACGAGCTAAAGATGGGAATTCCGGAAAACAACCGGATTCGCGAACAGAAGCAAAAGTATTTAAGAAATAAGAGCTATCTCCACGATGTAACTTTACGGGCAGAGCCGTATATGTACTGGATAGCCGGGCAAGTTAAGAAACGTAACATGCCGATGGAGCTGGTACTCCTACCCATAGTGGAGAGCGCTTTTGACCCACACGCGACGTCTGGCGCCAATGCCGCAGGCATTTGGCAGATCATTCCGAGCACCGGGCGAAACTATGGTTTGAAACAGACCCGCAACTATGATGCGCGTCGTGATGTTGTCGCTTCAACGACAGCCGCTCTCGACATGATGGAACGTCTTAATAAGATGTTCGACGGCGACTGGCTGTTAACGGTCGCAGCGTATAACAGTGGCGAAGGTCGTGTACTGAAGGCAATGAAAGCGAATAAAGCACGGGGTAAATCCACCGATTTTTGGTCGCTCTCACTGCCACAGGAAACGAAGATTTACGTACCGAAAATGCTGGCATTGAGCGATATTCTCAAGAACAGCAAGCGTTACGGTGTACAACTGCCAACACCAGACGAAAGTCGTGCACTGGCGCGCGTTCGCCTCAGCAATCCGGTTGATATTCAACAGGTTGCTGATATGACGGGTATGTCGGTAAGTAAACTGAAAACCTTTAATGCTGGCGTTAAAGGCTCAACGCTGGGGGCCAGTGGTCCGCAGTATGTAATGGTTCCGCAGAAACATGCTGAGCAGTTACGTGAGTCTTTAGCATCGGGTGAAATTGCCGCTGTTCAGTCAACACTGATCGCGGATGCATCATCCGTGAACAGCCGCAGCTATAAGGTTCGGTCAGGTGATACGCTTTCGGGCATTGCCTCACGTCTTGGCGTGACGGCAAACGACTTGCAGCAGTGGAATAATCTGCGCAGCTCAGGCCTGAAAGTGGGTCAGACTCTGACGGTGGGTGCAGGTAACAGTGCACAGCGTCTCGCCAGCAACAGCGATAGCATTACCTATCGTGTGCGTAAAGGTGATTCACTGTCCAGTATCGCAAAACGACACGGCGTAAATATCAAGGATGTGATGCGCTGGAACAATGATACTGACAATCTGAAACCAGGCGACCAGCTAACGTTGTTTGTGAAAAACAGCGCCACGCCAGACTCCTGATGACACGACCTAACGATAAAAAGGCACCGATTCCCCTCGGTGCCTTTTTTCTTTACGCTGCTTTTTGCGCTTCAGCCATGATGGTATCGCTGGTAAATGATCCATCATCCTGCAATTCAAAGTACGCCTTCACTTCCGCTGACGCACTATCCTGATACAACCGAATGGCCTGGCTTAACGCTTCCGGCGTGCGCATACGGGCAATCCACGAGCTGAACTCCAGCGGCAAGCGGTCCGTTATCAATGCACGTGTGATCAGCCCCGCTTCAGTAATCAGCGCTAACCACTCCCCGCTGGAGTAGTTTTGCACATGCGAGGTGTCGCGCAGCGCTTCAACCGTCTGCAGCCAGATATTACGCACCGGATGTCCCGGCGACATCACATCCATAATGATAAAGACCCCGCCCGGCTTCAGAACGCGTTTAACTTCACGTAATGCCTGGCCGACATCATGCCAGTGATGGGCAGAATAACGGCTGATAACAACTTCAAATGAGGCATCTTCAAAGGGTAAGGATTCGGCATAGCCCTGACGCGTCGTGATGTTGTTCAGCCCTTTGGCTTTTGCGGCCTCTGCAACCACCTCCAGCATCTGACTGGATAAATCATAGGCCGTGACCTGCGCCACCTGTTGTGCTGCCGTGAAGCTGGCATGCCCGGCACCACAGCCTAAGTCCAGGACGTGCGCGTGCGGCACTGCCGCCAGGCGTTCACCGAGACGGACCAGATCACGGCCAGACGCGTGCACGGCACTGCTCAGATAAGCATTTGCCTGGGAGCCAAACTGTTTTTCTACGTTGTCATGATGGGAGTGTGTTGTTGTCATCGTACTGTCCTTTTGTTGTTAAAAATAAAGGGCAGCACCCGAATGGCCTGCCCCACGGCAGACCTGACATACCATTATTTATCAGGTTTGCCGGGACTGAATTCAACGAGTAGAGGATTGTGATCGGAGGCACGCGTCACCAGAACAGAGGCGTCGTGAACGTTCAGACCACGATAGAAGACAAAATCGAGAGGACGGCCAAACGCTTTCTTGCGCTGGTCATCGCTAAAACGAACTTCACGCAGCGACATTTCGCGTGCAAAGCGATACAGCGCATTCATGCGCGGACGGCTCCAGGCATTAAAATCCCCGGCCATAATGATGGGCCCGCTGTGATGGGCGATCTGGTCACCGATCGGAAGTAACTGCTTACTATACACATCCACGCCCAGGCTGAAGTTGACCGCGTGGATATTCACAACCATCAGCATGCGCGTGTCCGGCAGCGGGTAGACCGTTACCAGCGCCGATTTCGCCAGACGCAGAATCGGCTCGCGCTCGCGCAGCGGGCAGCAATAGACCGGATGAGCCGAAGAGAGGGTCATCACGCCAGAAGGATGTTGCGGCAAGACAAACGCGGGAACCTGGTCAGCAGCAAGGTAGTGAGTCGTAGCAAACCTTACCAGCTCGGGGGTGGTTTGCGCCTCCTGCAACAGCACCAGATGGGCGTCTTTCCCAAAATTCTTGAGTACCGATAACCACTCAGCGCGCTGTTGTTTAAAGATGTTCCACACCAGCACCCGGATTTTTTCATCGCTGCTTAAGGGTGTCCCGGCAGGTAATGCCTGACTTATGCTCGCAAACGACCCCGGAGGCAAGATCCTCTCCGCGGGCATTCCGGCAACATAACGCATGGCATAGGTATTTTTTCGCACTTTTGGAAACGGCCTCTGTAACATGAACCAGCCCGGAAAACGGACTGGTTCTAATGTTATAGGGACTTTAGGTTACACTTTCAACGCAATTTCAGATAAACCGCTTTCCAGTTTTGTAAGCAAGCACTTACTGATGTTATCCCAGCACTACACGAGCGGGTTTATCAAGGCGCCCACTCAGACTAATCAGCAGGAAAGCGACCAGAACAATCACCGCACCAATCCATGGCGTTTGGGTTAATCCGAAATGTTCAACGGTTTGCCCACCAATGATGGAACCCAGCGCAATCCCAATATTGAACGCGGCAATATTCAGGCCCGATGCGACATCTACCGCGTTGGGTGTATAAAGTTCGGCTTTTTGTACCACGTAAACCTGCAGGCCTGGCACGTTACCAAAGGCGAAGATCCCCATCACCAGTACCGTTATCAGCGCGGCGTATTGCATCGATGCCGTGAACTGGAAAATCATCAGCAGAACAACCAGTGCTACGAAGATAAACTTCAGGGCCGGCACTGCACCATGTTTGTCCGCAAGCTTCCCTCCCCAGATATTACCGATGGCGACGGAGATACCATACCCCAGCAAAATCCAGCTCACTGCACTGGGTGAGAAGCCTGCCAGGTCCTGCATCATCGGAGCCAGGAAGGTGAAAGCCGTGAATACCCCCCCATAACCGAGCGCTGTGACGGCGTAGATGATCAGCAAACGCGGATGCGTGAGTACCTTCAGCTGATCGCTCAGGCTGGCACTCGCACGTCCTGCAATAGTCGACGGTACCAACAGCAGGCTGGCAACCAGGGCAATCACCCCCAGTAAAGAGACGGCAAGGAAGGTTTCGCGCCAGCCAAAGTGCTGCCCGATAAACGTTCCTAACGGTACACCGGTGACAAGAGCTACAGTCAGACCACCGAACATAATCGCGATGGCGGATGCTGCTTTCTCTTTTGGTACCAGGCTGGTTGCAATAGTTGAACCAATGGAGAAGAACACACCGTGAGCAAGACCGGTCAGCAACCGGGCAATCACCAGCGTGGCGTAGTCCGGCGCCTGCCAGGCCAGAATATTGCCAGCGGTGAATAACACCATCAACGCAATCAACAGCGGCTTACGCGGGAAACGTCCCGTCAACGCGGTCAGGACGGGGGCGCCGATGGCAACCCCGAGCGCATAGATAGAAACCAACAGGCCGGCAGAAGGCAGCGAGATTGAAAGCTGGTTAGCTATCGTAGGCACCAGTCCTACGATAACAAATTCGGTCGTGCCAATTGCAAAGGCACTGATCGTCAGGGCAAGTAGCGCCAGTGGCATAAATAACTCCATATCATCAGGATTAAGATGACAGGCAGTATGCGCCAGTGCTTAAATAACAAAAATAGTCAAAATATCAATAGAATTTTGCAGGTGGTGCAACAATGAAAGCAACGTCGGAAGAGCTGACAATTTTTGTCGCCGTCGTCGAAAGCGGCAGTTTTAGCCGTGCGGCCGAGCAGTTGGGGCAGGCTAATTCAGCCATCAGCCGCTCGGTGAAAAAACTGGAGATGAAGCTCGGCGTCAGTCTTCTCAACCGAACGACGCGTCAGCTAAGCCTGACGGAGGAAGGCGAGCGTTATTTCCGCCGTGTGCAGTCCGTCCTGCAGGAGATGGCGGCGGCAGAAACAGAGATTATGGAAACCCGTAGTACGCCGCGCGGATTGCTGCGCATTGATGCGGCAACACCGGTTGTTCTTCATTTTCTGATGCCGCTGATCAAGCCTTTCCGCGAACGCTATCCGGAGATGACGCTCTCGTTAGTTTCCTCAGAGACGTTTATCAATCTCATTGAGCGAAAAGTGGATGTGGCGATCCGGGCCGGCACCCTGACCGACTCGAGCTTGCGGGCCCGCCCTCTTTTTGCCAGCTACCGCAAGATAGTCGCGTCACCGCAATACATCGCAGAGCATGGCAAACCAGAGACGGTTGAAGAACTGAAGCAGCACCTGTGCCTGGGCTTCACGGAGCCCGTATCGCTGAACACCTGGCCTGTGGCCTGTCATGATGGTCAACTGCATGAAATCACCAGTGGGTTATCGTCCAACAGTGGAGAAACGCTGAAGCAGCTTTGCCTCGAAGGGAATGGGATCGCCTGTTTGTCGGACTATATGATTGATAAAGAAATTGCACGCGGTGAGCTTGTAGAGCTGATGGCAGATAAACGTCTGCCTGTGGAGATGCCTTTTAGTGCAGTTTATTACAGTGACAGAGCGGTAAGTACGCGCATACGCGCCTTTATCGATTTCCTGAGCGAACATATAAAAACAGCTCCCGGGGGAGCTGTGTGAGGGTTTCAGGTTACAGAGGAAAGGGTCAATATTAATCCCAGTCAGGTGCCAGACCTTCAGGGCTGACCAGACGATCGTTGCATTCCAGGGCAGCGATCGCTTTTTTGTCTTCGGCGTCCAGCTGGAGATCCCTCGCTAACAGGTTGCTGGCCAGGTTTTCACGTCGGGTTGAAGAGGGGATCACGGCGTAACCTTCACCCATCGCCCATGCCAGAATCACCTGTGCAGCCGTTGCGCTATGTTTCTCTGCGATACGATTAATCACGTCATCTTTCAGTGCTTTACCGTAGGCCAGGGTCATATATGAGGTGATGTGGATGCCGTGCTGTTTTGCCCAGTCCACGACTTTGCGGTTTTGCAGGTAGGGAGAGAGTTCAATCTGATTGGTTGCAATGTTTTCTGCCCCCACGGCGGCAATGGCTTTTTCCATCAGCGGGATGGTGAAATTAGAAATACCTATTTCACGCGTTAAGCCCTGCTCTTTCGCTTCAAGCAATGCCTGCATGAATTCCTCGACTGACACGGCATCGTTCGGTGATGGCCAGTGGATCAACGTCAGATCCACATAGTCGGTACGCAGTTTTTCCAGGCTCTCTTTCAGGCTGGGGATCAATTTGTCTTTGCTGAGGTTTTCAGTCCAGATTTTGGTGGTGATGAAAAGCTCGCTGCGCGCTACGCCGCTCTCTTCGATAGCCTGACCAACGGCAGCTTCGTTATCATAAATCTGCGCCGTATCAATTGCGCGATAGCCAAGCTCAAGTGCAGTTTTAACAGATGCGATAACAACGTCGTCTTTCAGGCGGAAAGTGCCCAGACCCAGTGCAGGGATAGTCATGTAATCCTCGTTATTCATAATGATTGTTAACTGAGGAGGATTATCGCTGCTGCCGTTATGTAGAAAAAGAGCGTTTAACGCAGAGGATTTTTGCTGATTTGGCAATAATGATACGACAGATATGAAAAAAGCCCTGAGCGTTAACTCAGGGCTTTTAATAAGTGGCGGAACGGACGGGACTCGAACCCGCGACCCCCTGCGTGACAGGCAGGTATTCTAACCGACTGAACTACCGCTCCACCGAAGACTGCTGTAACCACCGGATTTATGCACCGGCTTACTACGTAATTTGATGCCTGGCAGTTCCCTACTCTCGCATGGGGAGACCCCACACTACCATCGGCGCTACGGCGTTTCACTTCTGAGTTCGGCATGGGGTCAGGTGGGACCACCGCGCTAAAGCCGCCAGGCAAATTCTGTAATCTGTATCAGCTGAAAATCGTCTCTCACCGCCAAAACATCTTCGGCGTTGTAAGGTTAAGCCTCACGGTTCATTAGTATCGGTTAGCTCAACGCATCGCTGCGCTTACACACCCGACCTATCAACGTCGTAGTCTTCAACGTTCCTTCAGGAGACTTAAAGTCTCAGGGAGAACTCATCTCGGGGCAAGTTTCGTGCTTAGATGCTTTCAGCACTTATCTCTTCCGCATTTAGCTACCGGGCAGTGCCATTGGCATGACAACCCGAACACCAGTGATGCGTCCACTCCGGTCCTCTCGTACTAGGAGCAGCCCCCCTCAATTCTCCAGCGCCCACGGCAGATAGGGACCGAACTGTCTCACGACGTTCTAAACCCAGCTCGCGTACCACTTTAAATGGCGAACAGCCATACCCTTGGGACCTACTTCAGCCCCAGGATGTGATGAGCCGACATCGAGGTGCCAAACACCGCCGTCGATATGAACTCTTGGGCGGTATCAGCCTGTTATCCCCGGAGTACCTTTTATCCGTTGAGCGATGGCCCTTCCATTCAGAACCACCGGATCACTATGACCTGCTTTCGCACCTGCTCGAGCCGTCACTCTCGCAGTCAAGCTAGCTTATGCCATTGCACTAACCTCCTGATGTCCGACCAGGATTAGCTAACCTTCGTGCTCCTCCGTTACTCTTTGGGAGGAGACCGCCCCAGTCAAACTACCCACCAGACACTGTCCGCAACCCGGATCACGGGTCTACGTTAGAACACCAGCCATTAAAGGGTGGTATTTCAAGGTTGGCTCCACGCAGACTGGCGTCCACGCTTCAAAGCCTCCCACCTATCCTACACATCAAGGACCAGTGTTCAGTGTCAAGCTATAGTAAAGGTTCACGGGGTCTTTCCGTCTTGCCGCGGGTACACTGCATCTTCACAGCGAGTTCAATTTCACTGAGTCTCGGGTGGAGACAGCCTGGCCATCATTACGCCATTCGTGCAGGTCGGAACTTACCCGACAAGGAATTTCGCTACCTTAGGACCGTTATAGTTACGGCCGCCGTTTACCGGGGCTTCGATCAAGAGCTTCGCGTTGCCGCTAACCCCATCAATTAACCTTCCGGCACCGGGCAGGCGTCACACCGTATACGTCCACTTTCGTGTTTGCACAGTGCTGTGTTTTTAATAAACAGTTGCAGCCAGCTGGTATCTTCGACTGATTTCAGCTCCACCCGCAGGGGCTTCACCTACATATCAGCGTGCCTTCTCCCGAAGTTACGGCACCATTTTGCCTAGTTCCTTCACCCGAGTTCTCTCAAGCGCCTTGGTATTCTCTACCTGACCACCTGTGTCGGTTTGGGGTACGATTTGATGTTACCTGATGCTTAGAGGCTTTTCCTGGAAGCAGGGCATTTGTTACTTCAGCACCGTAGTGCCTCGTCATCACACCTCAGCGTTAACAAGGAACCGGATTTACCTGGAACCTCCGCCTACATGCTTAAACCGGGACAACCGTCGCCCGGCTAACATAGCCTTCTCCGTCCCCCCTTCGCAGTAACACCAAGTACAGGAATATTAACCTGTTTCCCATCGACTACGCCTTTCGGCCTCGCCTTAGGGGTCGACTCACCCTGCCCCGATTAACGTTGGACAGGAACCCTTGGTCTTCCGGCGAGCGGGCTTTTCACCCGCTTTATCGTTACTTATGTCAGCATTCGCACTTCTGATACCTCCAGCACCCCTCACAGGACACCTTCAACGGCTTACAGAACGCTCCCCTACCCAACAACACATAGTGTCGCTGCCGCAGCTTCGGTGCATGGTTTAGCCCCGTTACATCTTCCGCGCAGGCCGACTCGACCAGTGAGCTATTACGCTTTCTTTAAATGATGGCTGCTTCTAAGCCAACATCCTGGCTGTCTGTGCCTTCCCACATCGTTTCCCACTTAACCATGACTTTGGGACCTTAGCTGGCGGTCTGGGTTGTTTCCCTCTTCACGACGGACGTTAGCACCCGCCGTGTGTCTCCCGTGATAACATTCTTCGGTATTCGTAGTTTGCATCGGGTTGGTAAGCCGGGATGGCCCCCTAGCCGAAACAGTGCTCTACCCCCGAAGATGAATTCACGAGGCGCTACCTAAATAGCTTTCGGGGAGAACCAGCTATCTCCCGGTTTGATTGGCCTTTCACCCCCAGCCACAAGTCATCCGCTAATTTTTCAACATTAGTCGGTTCGGTCCTCCAGTTAGTGTTACCCAACCTTCAACCTGCCCATGGCTAGATCACCGGGTTTCGGGTCTATACCCTGCAACTTAACGCCCAGTTAAGACTCGGTTTCCCTTCGGCTCCCCTATACGGTTAACCTTGCTACAGAATATAAGTCGCTGACCCATTATACAAAAGGTACGCAGTCACCCCATAAAAGAGGCTCCCACTGCTTGTACGTACACGGTTTCAGGTTCTTTTTCACTCCCCTCGCCGGGGTTCTTTTCGCCTTTCCCTCACGGTACTGGTTCACTATCGGTCAGTCAGGAGTATTTAGCCTTGGAGGATGGTCCCCCCATATTCAGACAGGATACCACGTGTCCCGCCCTACTCTTCGAGTTCACAGCCTGTGTGCTTTCGTGTACGGGACTGTCACCCTGTACCGTGCGACTTTCCAGACGCTTCCACTAACACACAAGCTGATTCAGACTCTGGGCTGCTCCCCGTTCGCTCGCCGCTACTGGGGGAATCTCGGTTGATTTCTTTTCCTCGGGGTACTTAGATGTTTCAGTTCCCCCGGTTCGCCTCGTTAACCTATGTATTCAGTTAACGATAGTGTGACGAATCACACTGGGTTTCCCCATTCGGACATCGCCGGGTCAAAGGTTCATATCACCTCGCCGGCGCTTTTCGCAGATTAGCACGTCCTTCATCGCCTCTGACTGCCAGGGCATCCACCGTGTACGCTTAGTCGCTTAACCTCACAACCCGAAGATGTTTCTTTCGATTCACCATCGACTTGCGAAAATTTGAGAGACTCGAACACACATAACATGTGTGTCGTTTCAATTTTCAGCTTGATCCAGATTTTTAAAGAGCAAAACTTCGCAGTGCACCTTTTCAGGTTCACTCTGAAGTTTTCTTGTTTTCGCAGTAAAAGATGGTGGAGCTATGCGGGATCGAACCGCAGACCTCCTGCGTGCAAAGCAGGCGCTCTCCCAGCTGAGCTATAGCCCCATCGTATGACCAACCTCTTCAAATCTGCATGACAGATTTGGTAGGCCTGAGTGGACTTGAACCACCGACCTCACCCTTATCAGGGGTGCGCTCTAACCACCTGAGCTACAAGCCTGTAGAGGTTTTTTACTGCTGTTTTTCATCAGACAATCTGTGTGGACACTACAAAGGCAGGTTCTTTAAGGTAAGGAGGTGATCCAACCGCAGGTTCCCCTACGGTTACCTTGTTACGACTTCACCCCAGTCATGAATCACAAAGTGGTAAGCGCCCTCCCGAAGGTTAAGCTACCTACTTCTTTTGCAACCCACTCCCATGGTGTGACGGGCGGTGTGTACAAGGCCCGGGAACGTATTCACCGTAGCATTCTGATCTACGATTACTAGCGATTCCGACTTCATGGAGTCGAGTTGCAGACTCCAATCCGGACTACGACGCACTTTATGAGGTCCGCTTGCTCTCGCGAGTTCGCTTCTCTTTGTATGCGCCATTGTAGCACGTGTGTAGCCCTACTCGTAAGGGCCATGATGACTTGACGTCATCCCCACCTTCCTCCAGTTTATCACTGGCAGTCTCCTTTGAGTTCCCGGCCGGACCGCTGGCAACAAAGGATAAGGGTTGCGCTCGTTGCGGGACTTAACCCAACATTTCACAACACGAGCTGACGACAGCCATGCAGCACCTGTCTCAGAGTTCCCGAAGGCACCAAAGCATCTCTGCTAAGTTCTCTGGATGTCAAGAGTAGGTAAGGTTCTTCGCGTTGCATCGAATTAAACCACATGCTCCACCGCTTGTGCGGGCCCCCGTCAATTCATTTGAGTTTTAACCTTGCGGCCGTACTCCCCAGGCGGTCGACTTAACGCGTTAGCTCCGGAAGCCACGCCTCAAGGGCACAACCTCCAAGTCGACATCGTTTACGGCGTGGACTACCAGGGTATCTAATCCTGTTTGCTCCCCACGCTTTCGCACCTGAGCGTCAGTCTTTGTCCAGGGGGCCGCCTTCGCCACCGGTATTCCTCCAGATCTCTACGCATTTCACCGCTACACCTGGAATTCTACCCCCCTCTACAAGACTCTAGCCTGCCAGTTTCGAATGCAGTTCCCAGGTTGAGCCCGGGGATTTCACATCCGACTTGACAGACCGCCTGCGTGCGCTTTACGCCCAGTAATTCCGATTAACGCTTGCACCCTCCGTATTACCGCGGCTGCTGGCACGGAGTTAGCCGGTGCTTCTTCTGCGGGTAACGTCAATTGCTGCGGTTATTAACCACAACACCTTCCTCCCCGCTGAAAGTACTTTACAACCCGAAGGCCTTCTTCATACACGCGGCATGGCTGCATCAGGCTTGCGCCCATTGTGCAATATTCCCCACTGCTGCCTCCCGTAGGAGTCTGGACCGTGTCTCAGTTCCAGTGTGGCTGGTCATCCTCTCAGACCAGCTAGGGATCGTCGCCTAGGTGAGCCGTTACCCCACCTACTAGCTAATCCCATCTGGGCACATCTGATGGCAAGAGGCCCGAAGGTCCCCCTCTTTGGTCTTGCGACGTTATGCGGTATTAGCTACCGTTTCCAGTAGTTATCCCCCTCCATCAGGCAGTTTCCCAGACATTACTCACCCGTCCGCCACTCGTCACCCGAGAGCAAGCTCTCTGTGCTACCGTTCGACTTGCATGTGTTAGGCCTGCCGCCAGCGTTCAATCTGAGCCATGATCAAACTCTTCAATTTAAGTTTGATGCTCGTGAATTAAACTTCGTAATGAATTACGTATGTTCACTCAGAGACTTGGTATTCATTTTTTGTCCGAAGACATTAAGAATCCATGTCACTTTGAGTGCCCACACAGATTGTCTGATAAATTGTTAAAGAGCAGTTGCGACGCGGCTTACAGCTCACCGTCGCGAGGTGGCGTATATTACGCTTTCCTCTTTCAGAGTCAACCCTGAAGTTCAGGATTTTTTCTCTTCAACCGACCGGGTTAACTGTGAAGTGATTCACATCCGCCGTGTCGATGGAGGCGCATTATAGGGTGCCGCCGAGGAATGACAAGCGGAAATATGCATTTTTATTTCGACCGCTCACCTTTTCACCAAAAAGGCTATTTTTGGTGCTTTTTAATCTCTTTTGGCAGCTCTGCCAGGCTATTAATCACCCAATCCGCGGCACTCTCTGCTTCAGGCGTCACAGGTTTGCCGGTGCGCACAAGTATTTTAGTCCCCACACCTGCGGCGGTTGCTGCCTGCATATCTTCCAGTTTATCGCCCACCATATAAGAAGCAGCCATATCGATATGCAGGAATTCCTGCGCAGAGATAAACATTCCCGGATGCGGCTTGCGGCAATCACACGTCTGGCGAAACTCTTCTACAGTTCCCTGCGGGTGGTGCGGGCAATAGTAAATGCCATCAAGTTCAACACCGCGGTCAGCCAGCGACCAGTCCATCCATTCCGTCAGTGTCTCGAATTGCGCCTCGGTGAATTTTCCACGTGCGATGCCGGACTGGTTGGTCACGACCACCAGCGCATAGCCCATCTCTTTCAGCTGGCGCATGGCATCGATAACGCCCTCGATAAACTCGAACTCATCAATCTCGTGGACATAACCGTGATCCACATTAATAGTGCCATCACGATCGAGAAAAATTGCGGGTACTGATTTTGCCACCGGTTTGCTCCTGAAAAAGGCATGTACAGCTAGTATCTCATGAATCGCAGCGCAATAAAGTGCTCATCGTACAGAGTTGGATTGATTTAGACGTCTGGATGCCTTAACATCCGTTTTGTTTACGGTCATCACCCGTATCTGGCAGAAGAAAATGCCACGGCTAACTTACATACGATAAAAATAATCTAATGATTAAACTTTCCAATATCACCAAAGTGTTCCAGCAGGGGAACCGAACCATTCAGGCGCTGAACAATGTCAGTCTGCATGTTCCTGCTGGTCAAATTTATGGCGTCATTGGCGCATCGGGTGCAGGTAAAAGTACGCTGATCCGTTGTGTTAACCTGCTTGAGCGCCCAACCCAGGGTCGTGTAGAAGTAGGCGGGCAGGAACTGACCGCCCTTTCAGAGAAAGAACTGACGAAAGCACGCCGCCAGATTGGCATGATCTTCCAGCACTTTAACCTGCTGGCCTCCCGTACGGTGTTTGGCAACGTTGCCTTACCGCTGGAACTGGACAACACGCCAAAAGAAGAAGTTAAGCGTCGCGTAACCGAACTGCTGGATCTCGTCGGTCTGGGTGATAAACACGATAGCTACCCGGCAAACCTGTCCGGCGGACAAAAGCAGCGTGTGGCCATTGCCCGCGCGCTGGCAAGCAACCCGAAAGTGCTGCTGTGCGATGAAGCCACCAGCGCATTAGATCCCGCCACTACGCGTTCCATTCTGGAGCTGCTGAAGGACATCAACCGTCGCCTCGGCCTGACCATTCTCCTTATTACACATGAAATGGACGTGGTGAAACGCATCTGTGATTGCGTCGCGGTAATCAGCAACGGTGAGTTGATTGAGCAAGACACGGTCAGCGAAGTGTTTTCCCATCCGAAAACACCACTGGCACAACAGTTTATTCAGTCCACGCTGCACCTGGATATTCCGGAAGATTATCTGGAGCGTTTAAAAACAGAATCGACCGCTGACAGCGTCCCGATGCTGCGTATGGAGTTCACTGGCCAGTCCGTCGATGCACCGCTGCTGTCCGAAACCGCGCGCCGCTTTAATGTGAATAACAACATCATCAGCGCGCAAATGGATTACGCCGGTGGCGTGAAGTTCGGCATCATGCTGACGGAAATGCACGGCACACAAGCAGAAACCCAGGCGGCCATTGCCTGGCTGCAAGAACATCACGTAAAAGTAGAGGTACTGGGTTATGTCTGAGCCGATGATGTGGCTGCTGGTTCGCGGCGTTTGGGAAACGCTGGCAATGACCTTTGTATCAGGCTTCTTTGGTTTTGTGATTGGTCTGCCGGTCGGCGTGCTGTTGTATGTGACGCGCCCGGGACAAATCATTGAGAACGCGAAGCTGTATCGCACCCTGTCTGCACTGGTGAATATCTTCCGTTCTATCCCGTTCATTATTCTGCTGGTGTGGATGATTCCATTTACCCGTGTGATCGTGGGAACGTCTATCGGTTTGCAGGCAGCCATCGTTCCGCTGACCGTAGGAGCTGCGCCGTTTATCGCCCGTATGGTGGAAAACGCCCTGCTGGAAATTCCGACCGGTTTGATCGAGGCTTCCCGCGCGATGGGGGCAACGCCAATGCAGATCGTGCGTAAAGTCCTGCTACCTGAAGCGCTGCCAGGGCTGGTGAATGCGGCAACCATTACGTTGATTACTCTGGTGGGTTATTCCGCGATGGGCGGTGCCGTTGGCGCCGGCGGTTTAGGCCAGATTGGCTACCAGTACGGCTATATTGGTTATAACGCTACCGTAATGAATACCGTTCTGGTATTGCTGGTTGTGCTGGTTTACTTAATCCAGTTCTCTGGCGATCGCATCGTCCGGACTGTTACTCACAAATAACGTTACACACAACACAAACTCGACGAGTTAAGGATATAACATGGCGTTTAAATTAAAGACCTTTGCAGCGGTAGGCGCGCTGATCGGCTCTCTGGCACTGGTGGGTTGCGGTCAGGACGAAAAAGATCCAAACCACATCAAAGTGGGCGTTATCGTGGGTGCAGAACAGCAGGTTGCTGAAGTCGCGCAGAAAGTCGCGAAAGAGAAGTATGGTCTGGACGTTGAGCTGGTGACCTTTAACGATTACGTTCTGCCGAACGAAGCGCTGAGCAAAGGCGATATCGACGCCAACGCCTTCCAGCACAAACCTTACCTGGATCAGCAGATCAAGGATCGCGGCTATAAACTGGTGGGTGTGGGTAACACCTTTGTTTACCCTATTGCCGGTTACTCCAAGAAAATTAAATCTCTGGACGAACTGCAGCCAGGCTCTCAGGTTGCCGTCCCTAACGACCCAACCAACCTTGGCCGTTCCCTGCTGCTGCTGCAGAAAGTGGGCCTGATTAAACTGAAAGACGGTGTTGGCCTGCTGCCAACCGTTCTGGATGTCACCGAGAACCCGAAAAATCTGAAAATTGTTGAGCTGGAAGCCCCACAGCTGCCACGTTCTCTCGACGACGCGCAGATTGCCCTGGCCGTTATCAACACCACGTACGCCAGCCAGATTGGCCTGACGCCAGCGAAAGACGGTATCTTCGTTGAAGACAAAGACTCCCCGTACGTAAACCTGATCGTGACTCGCGAAGACAACAAAGATGCGGAAAACGTGAAGAAGTTCGTACAGGCTTATCAGTCTGACGAAGTTTACCAGGAAGCCAACAAAGTGTTTAACGGCGGCGCTGTTAAGGGCTGGTAATCTCACCTCAGTGTAATATCATCAAGACGGGCTTATGCCCGTCTTGTCATTTGTGCAGTCAACTGATTCAATATCTGACGTTTTGATTATCCATTGAGGAATTATTATGCGTGCTTTACCGATCTGTCTTTTAGCACTCATGCTGAGCGGCTGTTCTATGCTAAGCAGATCTCCTGTTGAACCTGTCCAAAGCACGGCAACCCCGCCAAAAGCAGAACCCGTAAAACCGAAAGCGCCTCGCCCTGCGCCGGTTCGCATTATTACCAAAGCTGACGAACTCGTGGGTAAACCTTTCCGTGAACTGGGTGAAGTAAGCGGCGAATCCTGTCAGGCTACCAATCAGGACTCTCCACCGAATATCCCAACAGCGCGTAAACGCATGCAGATCAACGCGGCAAAAATGAAAGCCAACGCGGTTCTGCTGCATAGCTGCGAAGTGACCAGTGGAACACCGGGTTGCTACCGTCAGGCGGTTTGCATCGGCTCGGCGCTGAACATTACGGCGAAATGAGTTCATTTCAGTTCGAACAGATAGGCGTTATTCGCTCTCCCTATAAAGAGAAGTTCGCCGTGCCACGCCAGCCAGGTCTGGTCACCAGCGGTGGCGAGATTCACTTGATCGCGCCCTACAATCAGGCCGATGCCGTACGCGGGCTCGAAGCATTCAGCCACTTATGGGTTGTGTTTGTGTTTCACCAGACGATGGAAGGTGGCTGGCGTCCGACCGTACGCCCTCCTCGTCTGGGAGGCAACGCCAGGATGGGCGTGTTTGCGACGCGCTCAACCTTCCGTCCAAACCCTGTCGGGATGTCGCTGGTCGAACTGAAAGGTATACGCTGTCAGAAGGATCAGGTCATACTGGAGTTAGGCAGCCTTGACCTGGTTGATGGCACGCCGGTTATCGATATCAAGCCGTATCTCCCCTTTGCCGAAGCGTTACCCGACGCCCGCGCAAGCTATGCTCAGGAAGCACCGCAGGCAGATATGCCTGTTCACTTCACGGCTGAGATAACCACGCAGCTTGAGCAGCTGGAAACACGCTATCCCCGCCTTCGTGACTTTATCACCGAAGTGCTGGCTCAGGACCCCCGTCCGGCCTATCGTAAAGAAGAGGACGCCGGGAAAACCTACGCCGTCTGGCTGCTGGATTTTAACGTTCGCTGGCGCGTGACCGGGGCAGGTTTTGAAGTGTTTGCCCTTGAACCCAGGTAATTTTGTCCTCCTCTCTTTTGGCATCTTTGCCACACTGGTAAACTAAATCACTTTTTTTGTCTCAGGCTGGTGTTTCAGCCTGTTCCAATCGTCGAAATGGAACCGTAACAACATGCGTACTAGCCAATATCTGCTCTCCACTCTGAAGGAGACGCCTGCCGACGCCGAAGTGATCAGCCATCAGCTGATGCTGCGCGCCGGGATGATCCGCAAGCTGGCCTCCGGGTTATATACCTGGCTGCCGACCGGCGTGCGCGTCCTGAAAAAAGTCGAAAACATCGTGCGTGAAGAGATGAACAACGCCGGTGCTATCGAGGTGTCCATGCCTGTGGTTCAGCCCGCTGACCTGTGGCAGGAGAGCGGCCGCTGGGAGCAATACGGCCCTGAGCTGCTGCGTTTCGTTGATCGTGGCGAGCGTCCATTCGTCCTCGGCCCAACGCATGAAGAAGTCATTACCGACCTGATTCGTAATGAGCTGAGCTCTTACAAACAGCTGCCGCTGAACTTCTTCCAGATCCAGACCAAGTTCCGTGATGAAGTTCGCCCACGTTTCGGCGTCATGCGCTCACGCGAATTCCTGATGAAAGATGCTTACTCTTTCCATACGTCTCAGGAATCGCTGCAAGAGACCTACGACAAAATGTACGAGGCTTACAGCAAAATCTTCTCCCGTATGGGTCTGGATTTCCGTGCTGTGCAGGCTGATACCGGTTCTATCGGCGGAAGCGCGTCTCATGAGTTCCAGGTTCTGGCTCAGAGCGGCGAAGACGATGTCATCTTCTCTGACTCTTCTGATTACGCCGCGAACATCGAGTTTGCAGAAGCGCTGGCCCCTAAAGCGCCACGTGCTGCTGCAACCGAAGAGATGACGCTGGTTGATACACCTCACGCAAAAACCATTGCCGAGCTGGTTGAGCAGTTCAACCTGCCCGTCGAAAAAACGGTAAAAACCCTGCTGGTGAAATCCACCGAAGGTAGCGCGTACCCGCTGGTTGCCCTGCTGGTGCGTGGCGATCACGAACTGAACGAAGTGAAAGCTGAGAAGCTGCCTCAGGTTGCCAGCCCGCTGACGTTCGCAACGGAAGCGGAAATCCGTGCCGTCGTGAACGCAGGTCCTGGCTCTCTGGGCCCGGTGAATATGCCGGTTCCGGTGGTTATTGACCGTACGGTAGCCGCAATGAGCGACTTCGCCGCTGGCGCTAACATCGACGGTAAACATTACTTCGGCATCAACTGGGATCGCGATGTCGCGACGCCGGAAGTGGCTGATATCCGTAACGTGGTGGCAGGCGATCCAAGCCCGGACGGCCAGGGCACCCTGATGATCAAACGCGGTATCGAAGTGGGCCACATCTTCCAGCTGGGGGATAAATATTCCCGCGCGCTGAATGCCGCCGTTCAGGGGGAAGATGGCCGCAACCAGATCCTGACCATGGGTTGCTACGGTATCGGTGTGACGCGTGTGGTTGCAGCCGCCATTGAGCAAAACTACGACGAACGTGGCATCGTCTGGCCAGACAATATCGCCCCGTTCCAGGTGGCTATTCTGCCAATGAACATGCACAAGTCTTACCGCGTGCAGGAGCTGGCCGAAAAACTTTACTCCGAGCTGCGCGCTCAGGGTATCGAAGTGCTGATGGATGACCGTAAAGAGCGTCCAGGCGTGATGTTTGCCGATATGGAACTGATCGGTATCCCGCACACCGTAGTCATCGGCGACCGTAACCTCGACAGCGACGACATTGAATACAAATACCGTCGCAGTGGTGAAAAGCAGATGATCAAGACTGGCGACATTCTTGATTACCTGGTGAAAGCCATCAAAGGTTAACGTTCAACAAAAAACCCCGCTCAGGCGGGGTTTTTTAATGGGTCGATATCGGCTTATTTACTGTTACAGTCTTTGCCCGCAACAAACTTCGCGTCTTTATCTGCCACCAGCGTTTTCACCAGCTCTCCGCTGTCCGGGTTCGGCTCCAGCGTAAAGTGACCATCTACCGTCAGCAGGACAGGCTTGCTGTCATTGCCGCGCGCAACAGCGTAATCACGCTCCAGCTGCGCATTGTTCGCCACGCTGATTTTCTTGCCGGTGGCGCAGTCGGTAAAGATCGCCGCATCCGCCATATAGAAATACATCCCACGCATTGGCATTGGCGTTGCAGGCAGGGCCGCTTTCACCGGGGCCAGCGTATAGTTGAACTGGGACTCAATCGGATTGCCTTCGCGGTCGAGCATCTCCATCCCTTCACCTTTGGCGCGGAAATAGGTTTTCTCACCGGTGGTATCCGTCAGTACCAGCTTCTCAGCCGTACGCGCCCATGTCCCGTAGGACGCAAAGGAAGATGGTTCTTTCGCCCCCTGATAACGCTGGTTCATAACCCAGGTACCGTCTTTCTGCAGGAACAGTGACGTTTCAATGCCCTCGCAGTCGGCACACGGTAAAACGCCGCGCCAGCTCTGCTGCATTGGTTTTAACTCTTCATTCTGCGCAGGCTGCACGACCTGCGTTTCAGAACGGTTGTTACACCCGAAAAGCGCAAACAGCGTACTCACTGCCAGCGCTGACAATAATGCTTTTTTCACAATGAATTCCTTATGAAATTGTGTTCCTTTTCGTCACTCCGTAGGGCGACGAACTTTACCGCGTAGTGCTTTCACTGTGGATTTTTGGGCCTTCGACGATAGCCGACGCTCTTTCGATGCGCGGGTCGGTCGCGTTGCCCGACGGCTTTTTTGCACTGTCGTTAATTCTTTAATCATCGACACCAGTCTGGCAATCGCCGCTTCGCGGTTCAACTCCTGGCTGCGGTACTCCTGCGCTTTAATCACAATCACGCCATCACTGGTGATCAGGTGATGGCTGGCAGCGAGCAGGCTTTCTTTGTAATACTCTGGCAGGCTGGAGGCCCGAATGTCAAAGCGCAAATGGATAGCCGTTGAAGCCTTGTTAACGTGCTGTCCACCCGCCCCCTGAGCACGGATGGCGGTGATCTCCAGCTCATTGTCAGGGATGCTAACGTTTCGGGACAAGACAATCATGGCGCTGGCTGCCACGCCGTCAAATGAATTTCCAGATTATTCTGAGAATCAGAAAGCCAGATAGCACCGTCCTGAATTGTGGCCTGCAGGACCATCGTCCGGCTGGCAAACTCGCTCAGCTTCGCCAGCTGCTCATCGTCCAGATACCAGACGGTAAGGTTGGCAAACTGCCCGCACTTGCTCTTGCTTTGCTGCCACCAGATTTCCGCAGCACGTTGATTATACGCGAATAACGCCACGTTAGCGGACTGCGTGCAGGCCTTTTTAATGCGGCGCTCATCCGGCAGACCGAGTTCAATCCATAAATCGATACCCAGATGATCGTTGTGCAGCCAGGCCTCTGGCTCGTCCTCAGCGCTTAAGCCACGGCTAAATTGCAGACGCTCGTCAGCATACTTTATCCACGCCAGCAGGCGCAGCATCATGCGCTCCTGGGTTTCAGAAGGGTGGCGTGCCAGAGTGAGTGACGCATCCAGGAACTGGTTGCGGTCAAGATCTGCCACATTGACCACAGCTTTATAAATTGTCGCTTTCAGCGCCATGAGAGAACTCCTTTCGAATCAGGCGCACATTGTAGCGAAAAAGGAATAAAAAGGCTGTTCCCGGGTGAACATTCACCGGCTATCAAGGCGCTGATATTGCTTAAATGAGTATGGTATAGTCACCTTGCTAAACCGAGTTTATCTTCGTAGGCTTAATGATATCTCACAGTAAGTCAGTGCGCTGGCGGGAGGGGATGTGAATAATTATTGTGAGTTAATTCGCAAACGGTATGCGGAAATCGCCAGCGGAGATCTGGGGTATGTCCCGGACGCGTTGGGCTGTGTATTGAAAGTGCTTAATGAAGTGGCCTCTGATGAGGGCCTTTCAGAATCGGTCAGGGAAAAAGCAGCGTATGCTGCGGCGAATTTACTGGTGAGCGATTATGTCAATGAATGAAACTTATCAACCCATCAATTGTGATGACTATGACAACCTCGAACTCGCCTGCCAGCATCATTTAATACTGACGCTGGAGCTAAAAGATGGCGAAGTGTTGAAGGCAAAAGCCAGCGACCTGGTTTCGCGAAAGAATGTGGAATATCTGATAGTGGAAGATGCCGGGGCGACGCGTGAGCTACGTCTGGACAAAATTGCCAGTTTCAGCCACCCGCAAATCGGCACCGTTGTGGTGAGCGAATCCTGATGACACTAACGGGCAGCCCGGCTGCCCGTTACGCTTTCCACTCAAACTGCATGCCCGTTTCTGCCCACCCCTCTTGCGTAATGAATACCCCTGCTGCAGCAATCAGCGTTTCACCGTAGAAAAGTAGCGGCGTGGTATCGCGTCGCCAGGGTGGCACATTGCTCTCCTGCCAGATTTTCTTCAGCTTTCGCCCTCCGTTGCGCCCGACAATATGCAGCAGACCGCCCGCCTTAAAGCGCACGGTTACCGGTTCCCCGGGTTCAGGCAGACGCACATGGCCGGTTGGCACCAGAGACACACGACCGGCATCACAGGGCAACAGCAGCGGTTCCGCAAGCGACGGCCAGTCGAGCACCCTGTCGGCGAGTGAGGGGGATGATTTAACCCACCAGAGCGCCCCTTTATAGCGTCTGACATCGAAACCGTTCAGGTGCACACACGGCGTAGCATCTTCCCGTGCCAGGGCGACTTCATCCCAGAGACGAGCCAGCATTGCCCGCGACGGCATAGCGGCACCGTGAGAGGCCAGCCAGCGTCGTAACAATGCGGCCCGACGCGCCGGGCTCATCGCTTCCAGCGGTGCGATGGTAAGCGATCCCTGCTCGGTAATCAGTTCCGCCAGCACTTCGCTCAGCAGCTCATCCAGCAGACTCTCCTGTTCAGCGCACAGCATGGCGCTGCGTGCTGCCGCTTCTGCAAAGTGCGGCCAGCGCTCGCTCAGAAGCGGTACGACACGCAGACGCAGGAAGTTACGGTCATAGCGGTCATCCTGGTTGCTTTCATCTTCAATCCAGCTCAGCCCGTGTTCCCGTGCCCACGTTTCCAGCGAGGCTCGCGTCTCGCCAAGCAGTGGGCGAAGGAGGTGCGATCCGGCGAAATCAGCCCGTTCTGGCATCGCGGATAATCCCGCCGGGCCGCTTCCTCGTTTGAGGGCCAGTAATAACGTCTCGCACTGGTCATCGAGATGCTGCGCCGTGACCAGCGCTTCGTCAGGCTGTAATTCAGCGGCAAAAGCGGCATAGCGTGCTTTACGCGCCTGCGCCTCAATGCCCAGCCCCTCATCATGAAGATGTACACGTTCAACAGTCAGCGGGATCGCCCATGCCGCACACACCGCCTCGCAGTGTGCCACCCACGCATCCGCGTGCGGGCTTAACCCGTGATGAATGTGCATCGCCCGAAGCTGAATATCAGGCTCGTTGTCACGCCAGAGTTTGAGACGGTGGAGCAGAACGGTGGAATCCAGGCCACCGCTAAACCCCACCAGCAGCTGGCGGTACGGTGAAACGGCTTGAGCAATCGCGGGTAGGGTCATAGAAAATCACACATAAAAATGCCCGAACTGAGCGGGCATTATCACACAGGGTGGAAATTACTGCTGGTAAAGCTCCAGCGGAAGGCCATCCGGATCGTTGAAAAAGGTAAAACGCTTGTCCGTGAACGGATCGATACGAATCGCTTCGCACTTCACGCCGTGGGTCTCCAGATGTTTTACGGCGCGATCAATGTCGTCGACGCTAAAGGCAAGGTGGCGCAGGCCGCAGGCTTCCGGGCGGGACGGACGTGCTGGCGGAAAAGGAAAAGAGAACAGCTCAATCACATATTGCCCGTTTAAAGCGAGATCGCCTTTCCAGGAGTCACGCTCCTCACGGTAAGCCTCGCTTAACAACGTAAAGCCCAGAATATCGCAGTAGAAGGCCTTACTTTTTGCGTAATCGGTGGCAATGATCGCAATATGGTGAACCTGTTTTAAACCCAGCATAGCTTCTCCTTTTTATGATGCCTGAACGTTACAACCGACAACCCGGGCCTGGCAAGCTGTCGCCCTTATTTTAGGACTCGCACCCAGTAAACCCCTTGCTCATCGCGCTTCGCCCCGTGAATATCAGTCTCAAAGCCCGGATAGTGGCGCCCCACTGAGCAGAGCATCAGCAGAAAATCGAGCACCGCCCGACTCTCTTCGGTGATCATCTCCCCCGGCATCAACAACGGTACGCCCGGCGGATAAGGCAGGATCATGTTAGCCGACACGCGCCCGACCAGATTTTCCAGCTCAACGGTTTCAACCTCCCCTTTCACCTGACGTTGCCAGGCCTTGTGTGGGGTCAACTTCATCTCCGGCAGCACGTCAAACGCCTGCAGCATCAGGCGCGGCAGATCGTGCTGACGGATCAGCCGATGGATCCCCTGAGCCAGATCCTGAATGCGTATATTGCGGTAGAAGTCAGGATCTTCAGCATAAAGATCCGGCAGCATATTTTTCACCCGCAGGTTGAGATCGTAAGCGCGCTTAAACTCCATCAGTCCGCGCAATAAGCCCATCGCACGGGTTTTATCTATCCCAATACTGAACAGGAACAAGAGGTTATACGGGCCGGTTTTCTCCACCACTACGCCACGCTCATCAAGGAATTTTGCCACCAGAGCAGCAGGAATGCCTTCGTCACTCATCGTGCCCTGTTCGTCCATCCCCGGCGTCAGGATCGTTACCTTCACCGGGTCGAGGAACATATGGTCGGCGTCGGCATCGCGAAAACCGTGCCAGCTCTCGCCGGGTGAGACAGGCCAGCACTCGGCCTCATCAATCTCTTCGGGTTGCCAGATATCGAAGAACCAGCCGTCCGCTTCATCTTTAAGCCGCTGGACTTCTTTACGGAAATGCAGCGCCCGCTCAACAGACCGATTGATCAGACGCTTGCCCGGATTCCCGCGCAGCATTGCCGCCGCCGTTTCAATAGAGGCCACCAGCGGATAGCTTGGCGAGGTGGTGGTGTGCATCATAAAGGCTTCGTTAAACGTCTCTTCGTCGTACTCGCCTTTGATGTGAATAAGCGAGGCCTGAGAAAACGCGGCCAGCATTTTGTGCGTCGACTGCGTTTCGAAAAACACTTTGCCCGGCACGCGCTCACCGCTCATGCCGCTTTTTCCCGCGTAAATCGGGTGAAAGTTGGTGTATGGCACCCACGCGGAGTCAAAGTGGATCGACGGCACATCCAGCGTCTGCTTAATCCAGTTGCTGTTATAGAGCAGACCGTCATAGGTGGAGTTAGTGATGACCGCATGGATCGGCCAGCTTGCCCCCGGGATCGCCGCGACCTTATGTTCAATCGCGGCGTGGCTAAATTCACGACGCGGGATCCCGCCGAGGATCCCAAGCGCGTTTCGCGTCGGGGAGAGCCATAACGGCACGACATCGCTCATCATCAACAGATGAGCCAGCGACTTGTGGCAGTTACGGTCAATCAGCAAGGTGCTGCCGGCGGGTGCGGCGTACATTCCGACGATTTTGTTTGATGTCGAGGTGCCGTTGGTCACCATATAACTCTGCTCGGCACCAAAAGTCCGGGCAATGTATTCTTCAGCTTCCAGGTGCGGTCCGGTGTGATCGAGCAGCGATCCGAGTTCAGTGACGGAAATCGACACGTCCGCTTTAAGCGTGTTGCCCCCGAAGAAATCATAGAACAAACAACCCACCGGGCTTTTTTGATAGGCCGTCCCGGCCATATGGCCAGGCGTGCAGAAGGTGTATTTGCCTTCTTTGACGTAAGTGAACAGCGCGCGGGTAAACGGTGGCGTGATGTTATCGAGATATTCACCGGTGTACTGCTGAATACGGGTCGCAATATCTTCCGCGACACCGAGTGAGTATTCAAAGAACCACAGCGCCATTCGCATATCATGAGCGCTCACGTCCATTGTCGAGTGGGTATTAATAAAAGCGTACAGCGGGAGATATTCGTTCAGCTTATTGATATCGCTGCACAACTCCATGTCGTACTCGTCCCAGTCGAAGATCACGCCACAGATGCGAGGGTTGTGCTCGATAAATTTCAGCAGGTCGGCGCTATTGTGCGGCCAAATCAGCTGGTACCCGCGGGACTGAAGGGCTTGCTCCAGCTCCTTAATGGGCTCGTCTTTATAAAAGACGCCGTGCGGCCCCATAATGGCGATGATGTTCACGGTTTACCTCCTTGAAAAACATTAGCTAAGCATAGTTAAGGTAAACGGCAGGCATAAAAAAAGCCGCAACAATGTGCGGCTTTTAGGATAATTGTGAAGCTTACGCGTAACCGTAGGTCATCAGACGCTGGTAACGACGGTTGAGCAGATCTTCTGTGCTCAGGACATCCAGGTCCGCCAGGTCTGCCAGCAGCTGCGCTTTCAGGGAAGCCGCCATCACTTCCGGCTTACGATGCGCGCCACCCAGAGGTTCAGGGATCACGGAGTCGATCAGCTTCAGCTCTTTCAGACGTGGGGCAATGATGCCCATCGCTTCTGCAGCCAGAGGCGCTTTATCGGCGCTCTTCCACAGAATAGAGGCACAACCTTCCGGGGAGATAACGGAATAGGTGCTGTACTGCAGCATATTCACTTTATCGCCCACGCCAATCGCCAGCGCACCACCGGAACCCCCTTCACCGATAACGGTACAGATGACCGGCACCTTCAGGCGAGACATCTCGCGAAGGTTACGCGCGATGGCTTCTGACTGGCCACGCTCTTCCGCGCCCACGCCAGGATACGCACCCGGGGTGTCGATGAAGGTGATGATGGGCATCTTGAAACGCTCAGCCATCTCCATCAGACGCAGGGCTTTACGGTAGCCTTCTGGTGCCGGCATACCAAAGTTACGACGAATTTTCTCTTTGGTTTCACGGCCTTTCTGATGACCAATGATCATCACCGGGCGCCCGTCCAGACGTGCGATGCCGCCGACGATAGCTTTGTCGTCAGCGTAAGCGCGATCGCCTGCCAGTTCGTCAAATTCGTCAAACGCCAGGCGGACATAATCCAGGGTGTACGGACGCTGTGGATGACGCGCCAGCTGGGCGATCTGCCATGCGCCGAGATCGGCAAAGATTTTGCGCGTCAGTTCTACGCTTTTCTCACGCAGACGATGCACTTCTTCATCGATGTTAATATCCAGTTTTTCATCCTGACGGCTTACCGCTGTCAGAGAATCGATTTTCGCTTCCAGCTCAGCAATCGGCTGTTCGAAATCAAGGAAATTCAGACTCATAGTATTCCTGTATTAGTCAAACTCCAGTTCCACCTGCTCCGAACCAATGAGGCCACGGAGATCGTTAAGTAAACGATCGCTCGGAGAGACACGCCACGTTGCACCAAAGCGCAACCGCGCACGTGCATCCGCCCTCTGATAGTAGAGATGTACTGGAATTGTCCCCGAGCGGTGGGGTTCCAGAGACTGACGGAGTCGGTTTAAAAGCTGGTCATCAATTTGCCTGTCCGTCAGCGAGATAGCAAGCCCGCGAGCATATTTTTCCCGGGCTTCGTCAATGTCCATCACTTCGCGGGCGGTCATTTTAAGCCCCCCACTGAAGTCATCAAAGCTGACCTGTCCGCTGACGATAAGTATGCGGTCTTTTTCCAGCAAATGCTGGTATTTATCCAGCGCGTCGGTGAACAACATCACCTCCAGACGCCCGGAACGGTCATCCAACGTACAGATGCCGATACGATTGCCGCGCTTGGTGACCATAACCCTTGCAGCAATCACGAGCCCCGCAGCCGTGGTGATTTTACCACGTTCTGTCGGATGCATGTCTTTCAGCCTGTAGCCTCCGACATAGCGCTCAATTTCTTTGATGTACTGGGTGATGGGGTGCCCCGTCAGGTATAAGCCTAACGTTTCACGCTCTCCATCCAGCACCACCTGTTCTGGCCACGGCTGGCAGCTGGCATAAGACTGCTCTATCTGCTCTGGCTCTTCCGCCAGTACGCCAAACATATCCGCCTGACCGATCGCTTCCGCTTTGGCGTGCTGATCCGCCGCTTTCAGCGCATCGCCGAGAGAGTTCATCAGCGCGGCACGATGCGGCCCCAGCCTGTCGAACGCGCCGGACATGATCAGTTTTTCGAGCACGCGGCGGTTCAGTTTTTTGGTGTCCGTACGGGCGCAAAGATCGAACAACTCGCGGAAATAACCGCCGTTGTTACGCGCTTCGAGGATCGCCTCAATCGGGCCTTCACCCACGCCTTTGATCGCGCCAATCCCGTAAACAATTTCCCCGTGCTCGTTGACGTGGAAATGATAGAGACCGGAGTTGATATCCGGCGGCAGGATCTTAAGCCCCATGCGCCAGCACTCATCGACCAGGCCAACCACCTTCTCGGTGTTGTCCATATCGGCAGTCATAACCGCCGCCATAAATTCAGCAGGATAGTGCGCTTTCAGCCACAGCGTCTGGTAAGAGACCAAAGCATAGGCAGCAGAGTGGGATTTGTTAAATCCGTACCCGGCGAATTTCTCTACCAGGTCAAAGATTTTGATCGCCAGCTCGCCATCAATACCGTTTTTTCTTGCGCCTTCTTCGAAGGTGCCGCGCTGCTTGGCCATCTCTTCCGGCTTTTTCTTACCCATCGCACGACGCAGCATGTCCGCGCCGCCAAGGGTGTAGCCAGAGAGCACCTGGGCAATCTGCATAACCTGTTCCTGGTACAGGATAATGCCGTAGGTTGGCTCCAGAACGGGCTTCAGGCACTCGTGCTGCCACTGCACATCCGGATAGGAAATCTCTTCACGCCCGTGCTTACGGTCGATAAAGTTATCTACCATCCCTGACTGTAGCGGGCCCGGACGGAACAGCGCCACCAGTGCGATCATATCTTCGAAGCAGTCAGGCTGCAGGCGCTTAATCAAATCTTTCATGCCGCGGGATTCAAGCTGGAAGACGGCGGTGGTCTCCGAGCGCTGCAGCATGTCGAAACTTTTCTTATCATCAAGCGGGATGGCCGCGATATCCAGCGGCGGCTCGCCGTTCTTCTCACGACGGGCGTTGATCATCTCCAGCGCCCAGTTGATGATGGTGAGCGTACGCAGACCGAGGAAGTCAAACTTCACCAGCCCGGCGTATTCGACGTCGTTCTTGTCAAACTGGGTGACCGGATGCTGGCCCGCTTCATCGCAGTATAGCGGCGCAAAATCGGTGATTTTGGTCGGCGCGATAACCACCCCACCCGCATGCTTACCGGCGTTACGCGTGACGCCTTCCAGCTTACGGGCCATATCGATCAGCGCTTTAACTTCTTCATCGGCTTCGTAGATTTCTGGCAGCTGTGGTTCAGCTTCAAACGCTTTTGCCAGCGTCATACCTGGGTCAGGTGGCACCAGTTTAGAGATACGATCGACAAAACCGTACGGATGCCCCAGTACACGGCCAACGTCGCGAATAACCGCTTTCGCTGCCATCGTACCGAAGGTAATAATCTGCGATACCGCGTCGCGGCCGTACATGTCCGCCACGTGTTCAATAACCTGGTCGCGTTTCTCCATGCAGAAGTCGACGTCAAAGTCGGGCATCGAGACACGTTCCGGGTTAAGGAAACGTTCAAACAGCAGGTCAAATTCCAGCGGGTCGAGATCGGTAATTTTGAGTGCATAGGCCACCAGCGAGCCCGCACCGGAGCCACGCCCCGGTCCAACCGGTACGCCGTTATCCTTCGACCACTGGATAAACTCCATAACGATCAGGAAGTAGCCCGGGAAACCCATCTGGTTGATCACCTGGAGTTCAATATCCAGGCGCTCGTCATATTCTGGACGACGCTTTTTACGCTCTTCTTCATCCGGGAAGAGGAATTCCAGACGCTCTTCGAGGCCTTCTTTTGACTTCATGACCAGGAAGTCTTCCGTGGTCATGTCCCCGGTCGGGAACTGCGGCAGGAAGTATTCGCCAAGGCGCACGGTGACGTTACAGCGTTTGGCTATCTCAACGCTGTTCTCCAGCGCTTCCGGGATATCGGAGAAGAGTTCGCACATCTCTTCTTCATTGCGCATGTACTGCTGCGTCGAGTAGTTACGCGGACGTTTCGGATCGTCAAGCGTGAAGCCATCATGGATCGCGACGCGAATCTCATGCGCGTCAAAATCGCCAGGCTCAAGGAAACGCACGTCATTGGTTGCCACCACGGGCAGGCCGCGTTCTTCAGCCAGCGCAACCGCGGCGTGCAGGTAACTCTCTTCGTCCTGCCGACCGGTTCGGATCAGCTCAAGGTAGTAACGATCCGGGAAATGTTCTTCATAGAACGACACGCACTGATCCACCAGCGCACTGTTGCCACGCAGCAGACATTTGCCGACATCACCCATACGGCCGCCGGAGATCAGCAGCAGCCCGTCGTTCAGCTCAGCCAGCCAGTCCCGGTCGATCCACGGCCCCAGTGCGCCATAGCCGCGCTGATAGGCTTTGGAGATAAGCAGAGTCAGGTTTTGATACCCCACGTTATTCATCGCTAACACGGAGATTTGCGTCAATTCATCGCCGATAAGATCGCTTTGGACGTGAAAATCCGCACCAACGATGGGTTTCATCCCCGCGCCATGTGCCGCTCCGTAGAACTTCACCAGGCCACACAGGTTGGTAAAATCGGTGATCGCCAGCGCAGGCATGCCAAGCGAGGCCGCCTTTTTTACCAGCGGCCCGGTCTTCGCCAGCCCATCGATCATGGAGTAGTCGCTATGCACCCGCAGGTGTACGAAACGTGGTTCAGCCATCTTCAGATTCCGCGTTACTTAATTGCTTGCGTATTGATTCAGGACACCAGTCCCAGCGCGCGTTTCACCGGGCCAAAGCTGCGTCGGTGATGTTCAGTTGCGCCATGTTCAGCCAGCCTTTCCAGATGAAAGGCCGTTGGATAACCCTTATGCTGGGCGAAGCCATACTGAGGGTAAGTGAGGTCCAGCGCGGCCATTTCGGCATCACGCGTCACTTTGGCAATGATAGAAGCCGCACTGATTTCTGCGACCCGGCTATCGCCTTTCACCACCGCCATTGACGGCATCGGCAACGCAGGGCAGCGGTTTCCGTCAATCAGGACATACTCCGGGGTAATTTTCAGACCCGCCACCGCACGCTGCATCGCCAGCATAGTGGCATGCAAAATATTGAGTTCGTCGATCTCATGCGGCTCTGCACGCCCCAGGCTCCAGGCCAGTGCCTTTTCCTGAATCTCACTAAACAGCGCCAGACGGCGCTTTTCAGACAATTTTTTAGAGTCGTTTAACCCGATAATCGGGCGAGCAGGATCGAGGATCACCGCAGCGGTCACCACTGCACCCACTAACGGGCCACGACCGACTTCGTCCACACCCGCCACGAGGTGGGTGTGAGGATAAATAAATTCCATCATTTTGCTAACTCCAGCACCGCTTCAGCCGCTTGTTCATCGGCATTACAGCGGATCTGCTGATGCAGTTCGCGGAACGTATCATGCATCTGGTGGCTGGTTTTGCCATCGGCCAGTAGCGGTAACAACGCATCGGCCAGCGCCTGCGGCTCGCACTCATCCTGCAGAAGCTCTTTCACCAGCTCGCGCCCGGCAAGCAGGTTTGGCAGAGAGACATAGTCCGTTTTCACCAGACGTTTCGCCAGCCAGAAGGTGAACGGCTTCATGCGATAGCCTACCACCATCGGGCATTTCGCCAGCATACACTCCAGCGCAGCGGTGCCCGAGGCCAACAGTGCGGCGTCGCTTGCGACCATCGCCTCACGGCCCTTCCCGTCCAGCAGATGAACATGGAGATCCGGAGCAACGTCCGCCTTGATGCGCTCAAACTGCTCGCGACGTTTTGCATTCACCAGCGGCACAACCACTTCGAGGTCAGGATAGGTCTTGCGAAGGATTTGCGCCGTTTTCAGGAAGTCCGCGCTGAGCATCTCGACTTCTGCACCACGGCTACCGGGCAGCAGTGCCAGACAGTGCGCATCATGAGGAATACCCAGCACATCGCGCGCCGCGTTTTTATCCGGATCCAGCGGCATTGCATCCGCCATGGTATGACCGATAAAACGGCACGGGACATTAAATTTGTCGTAAAACGCTTTTTCGAAAGGCAGAAAAGCCAGCACCAGGTTGGTTGACCGTCCGATTTTGAAAACGCGTTTCTGTCGCCACGCCCAGACGGACGGACTGACATAATGAATGGTTTTGATGCCCTTCTGCTTCAGATTCCCTTCGAGGGTAATGTTGAAATCCGGTGCATCGATACCGACAAACACATCGGGTTTGAGTTCGGTAAAGCGACGGGTGAGATCGGCACGAATGTGCAGCAGACGACGCAGGCGACCCAGCACCTCAACGATGCCCATCACAGCCAGCTCTTCCATTTCATACCAGGCTTCACAGCCTTCGGCCTGCATCAGCGGGCCAGCAACGCCTACAAAGCGTGCATTGGGTACCCGGGCCTTAAGTGCGCGGATAAGACCTGCACCAAGAATATCGCCGGAGGTTTCTCCGGCGACCAGGGCTATCGTAAGCGGACGACTGTCGACCATTAACGAATCAGACCCCTTGTGGAACGGTCAAAGAACGTCATGAACTCGTTCACTTCAGGGTGCTTCTCCGCCAGCTCGGCAATTTCCGGCTTCGCCTCTTCCAGCGTTTTACCGCTACGGTACAACAGTTTGTACGCGTTGCGGATTGCAGTAATCGCTTCGCGGCTAAAGCCACGACGCTTGAGGCCTTCGATGTTCACGCCAAACGGCGTGGCATGGTTACCCTGCGCAATGACGAACGGTGGGACATCCTGCGCCACACCGGAGCATCCGCCGACCATCACGTGTGCACCAATGATGCAGAACTGATGGACTGCGGTCATGCCGCCAATAATTGCGAAATCATCTACCGATACGTGTCCTGCCAGCGTTGCGTTGTTGGCAAGAATACAGCGGTTACCTACCGTACAGTCGTGCGCGATATGCGCATTAACCATAAACAGGTTGTCGCTGCCCACCTTCGTCAATCCACCACCCTGTACTGTTCCACGATGAATGGTGACGCTTTCGCGAATGCGGTTACGATCGCCGATTTCCAGACGGGTCGACTCACCAGCATATTTAAGATCCTGGTTTACTTCGCCGATGGAAGCGAACTGATAGATCTCGTTATTGCAGCCAATAGTCGTATGACCATTCACGACAACGTGAGATTTCAGTACTGTACCCTCACCAATTTCGACATGGGGTCCAACAATACAAAATGGGCCAATATGGACGTTAGCACCAATAATGGCACCGACTTCCACAATGGCGGTAGGATGAATAAAGGCGGATTTATCAATCACGTATCAAGACTCCCGGCTACGAGCACACATCATAGTCGCTTCGCAAACAACTTTGCCGTCAACCAGAGCTACGCCTTTGAAGCGAGTCAGGCCGCGACGCGTTTTTTCAAAAGTGACTTCCATGATCATCTGATCACCAGGCACGACAGGACGCTTGAAGCGCGCTTCATCGATACCCGCGAAGTAGTACAGCTCACCCGGCTCCAGTTTGCCCACGCTTTTAAACGCAAGAATACCGGTAGCCTGTGCCATCGCTTCCAGAATCAACACACCCGGGAAGATAGGTTTACCCGGGAAGTGTCCCTGGAAGAACGGCTCGTTCACGGAAACATTTTTCACTGCGCGCAGAAAACGACCTTCTTCAAAATCCAGCACACGGTCTACCAGCAAAAACGGGTAGCGGTGCGGCAGAAGTTCTAAAATCTCTTCAATATGCAGAGTATGAGTGTCAGTAGTCAAAATACTCTTCCTGTCAAAATGTACTGATAAAAATAATAACACGGCCTGCCGGTTTATAAGAAAGCCGACAGGCCGGGGAATATAGCATTAAACGGATGAACGCTTAGTCTTGTTGATCGATTTTGCGCTCAAGAGACTTGAGTCGCTTGCTCATATCATCAATATTCATCACCAGAGCAGCTGTTTTACGCCATACCTTGTTGGGTTGCAGCGGGATGCCAGAGGAATAGACGCCAGGTTCGGTGATAGGACGCATTACCATGCCCATTCCTGTCACGGTCACCTTGTCGCATATTTCCATATGGCCATTAATCACGCTCGCACCGCCGATCATGCAGTAACGGCCAATTTTCAGGCTGCCCGCCATGATAACGCCACCCGCAACCGCGGTATTGTCGCCAATCACAACGTTATGCGCAATCTGGCACTGGTTATCGATGATAACACCATTGCCAATAATCGTATCGTCAAGTGCACCACGGTCAATGGTGGTACAAGCACCGATCTCAACACGATCGCCGATAATCACGCGACCAAGCTGTGGGATCTTAACCCAATTACCACGATCGTTAGCGTAGCCAAAGCCATCAGAACCAATCACTGTGCTGGACTGAATGAGGCAATTTTCGCCAATTTCTACTTCATGGTAAACAGACACGTTGGCCCATAAACGGGTCCCGGTGCCGATTTTCGTATTTTTCCCAACGAAGCAACCTGGGCCAATGACAACATTATCGCCCAGCACCACGCCAGATTCGATAACGGCATTTGCGCCAACTGCCACGTTGTGACCAAGCTGAGCCGTCGGATCAATCGCTGCACTGGCAGCAATGTCCTGCGCCGGCTGCGGCGTGGAATCAAGAATTTGTGCCATGCGTGCATACGTCAGGTAGGGATTTTTCACTACCAACGCGCTTCCAGTGGCAAACGGAAGATCGTCCTGCGTCAGAACAACAGCTGACGCCTGGCATTGAGCCAGTTGCTCACGGTACTTAGGGCTTACCATGAAGGTAATAGTGCCGGCTTTAGCAGATTGCATGGACGCAACAGCGGTGATGACGAGATCGCCATCACCGTGTAATTCTGCATCCAACTGCTGAGCTAAATCAGCCAGTCGAATTGAAGGCATTACTTATTTAACCTGTTTCAGAACATCAGCGGTGATGTCTTTAACATCGCTGCTGTTGAAAGCAACGGCATTCGCATCAACAACCAGATCGATGCTCTGATCGGCAGCAACTGCTTTAACAGCAGTCTGAATGCGAGTCACCAGCTTGCCACGCTCTTCGTTAGAACGACGCTGACGATCCTGCTCGAAAGCCTGCGCTTTCTGGGAGAACGTCTGACGCTGAGCCATTACGTCTTTTTCCAGCTTGCTACGGTCGCTCGCTTTCATGGTAGAACCATCACGCTGCAGACGCTGCATTTTGGACTGAAGATCGTTTTCCATACCCTGCAGTTCGCTTGCACGGCCTTTGAATTCGTTTTCCAGCGTCGCAGAAACACCAGTTTTCTGTGCAACCTGCTGGAACAAATTACCCATGTTGACGATTGCAATTTTGTCTGCTGCCTGAGCAGAGGTTGCCATCGCTAAACCGAGACCTGCAGCTAATAACCACTTTTTCACAATTAACTCCTTACCATCCCATTGGCACCAGAAGGTACCGTTCTTTGCGTGGCAAGGCGATCGTGTTACCGATCGCCAGTTGTCAGCGCTACACTGCCAACGCATTCCATTGCAGCGGATTATTACCAGGTTTTACCAATGTTAAACTGGAATTGCTCCGCTTTGTCTCCATCGTATTTCTTAAACGGCTGGGCGTAAGAGAAGACCAACGGCCCCAGCGGTGACATCCATTGTAATGCGATACCTGCAGACATGCGAATATTGCTCGGATCGCTGTAGTCTGGTACGCCTGCCGCACGCATCTGGGCAGTATTCTCCCAGTTGGTATCCCATACAGTACCGGCATCCCAGAAGATGGATGTACGGACTGAGTTTGCGTATTTATCACTGATGAACGGCGTTGGTGTGATGAACTCCAGGCTGGCAACGGCCATGGCGTTACCGCCCACCGCATCATCAGAGCTACAGACTTCAGAAGACGACGATTTATTACAGTTATCGGTGTCGTTACCGCCGTAATAGACCGCTTTCGGACCAATGTTGTTGGACTGGAAGCCACGGACGGTGCTGGAACCACCGGCGTAGAAGTTCTCATAGAATGGCAGTTCTTTGCCACCTAAACCATCGCCATAGCCCCAACGGGTACGACCCAGGACTACCCACTTGTGGTCGTCATCAATTGGGAAGTAGGACGCGGTGTCCAGCGTTACCTTGTAGAACTCGTTATCAGAACCCGGAACGGTCACTTTACCGTTCAGGTTGACACGAGAACCTTCCGTCGGGAAGTAACCACGGTCGAGACGGTTATAGGTCCAGCCATAGTTGAAGGTGAAGTCATCAGCAGCAAAGCCGTTGTTGTCCCCATTTTTACTGGTTGACTGGCCAATAGAGTCCAGATAACGCCACATCGCCACCTGCGGTTGCATGTTGGACAGGTCGTTATGCACATAACCTAAACCAGCGCGCAGCGAGTTGTATTCGTTAACCGGGAAGCCGAGCGTGCCATCTACACCGTAGCTCTTGTTGGTGTAAGAAGACAGATCCGCGTCATCTGCTTTAAAGTCGTTATAGAAGATACGACCGCCCAGGCTCACACCATCTACGGTGAAGTATGGGTTGGTAACAGAGAACTCAGAGTAGGTCTGGTAGTCGTTTTTGGTACCGTTGATACCTACGGAGTAACCCGTACCCAGCCAGTTATCCTGCTGTACGCCGACCTGGAAGCTGACGCCACTTTCAGTACCATAGCCCACACCGAAGTTAAAGCTACCGGTGTTACGCTCTTTGACTTTATAAACGACATCAACCTGATCCGGGCTGCCCGGAACACGCTGGGTATCGGTATCAACCGTTTCGAAATAGCCCAGACGGTTCAGACGCTCTTTACCCTGGTCAACAAGGTCGCTACCTAACCATGCGCCTTCCATCTGACGCATCTCGCGACGCAGGACAGAATCTTTAGAGGTGTCGTTACCTTCGAAGCGGATCTTACGCACGTAGAAACGGTTACCCGCATCAACGTTAACGTGAAGCTTCACAGTTTTATCCGCGTCGTTGATTTCAGGCTGAGTTTGTACACGCGGATAAGCATAACCATAGCGGCCGAGCAGCTTCTTAATGCTGTCTTCCATTTTGGTCACTTTAGACCCGCTATACAGCTCGCCCGGCTGAATTTTGGTCAGCGATTCGATCTCAGCAGAATGGCCTGCCAGGTTACCACTCACGTCAACACCAGAAAGCTTGTACTGATCGCCTTCTGTGATGTTAATCGTAATGTAGATGCCTTTCTTGTCTGGCGTCAGACTGACCTGAGTCGAGTCGATGTTGAAACGGGCATAACCGCGATCCAGATAGTAGCTGCGCAGGGTTTCAAGGTCGCCCGCCAGTTTCTGCTTCTGGTATTTACGATCGCCCACCACGTTCCACCATGGCACTTCGTCGCGCAGCTGGAACGTAGAGATCAGTTCATCGGTGCTGAACGCGTGGTTACCCACGATGTTGATCTGTTGGATCTTCGCAGAAACACCTTCCTGGAAGACCAGTTTCAGGTCAACGCGGTTACGTGGCAACGGCGTCACAACCGCTTTCACGCTGGCACTGTATTTACCCACGCTGTAATAGAAGTCTTCCAGACCTTTTTCTATGTCTGAAAGGGTTGTGCGGTCCAGGGATTCCCCCACACGTACGCCAGATGCTTCAAGGTTCTGCTTGAGCATGTCATCTTTCACCGACTTGTTACCGGAGAAGGTGATACTGGCGATCGTCGGACGTTCTTTTACCTGAACCAGAAGCGTATCACCATCGCGCAGGACGCGGACATCCTCGAAGTTGCCAGTGGCAAACAGAGCACGGATGGTGTTACTGATGTCATCATCATTAACCGTATCGCCGGGGCGCACAGGCATACTGAGGAGGGCCGCACCAACGGCGACACGCTGAAGGCCTTCGAAATGAATGTCTTTCACTACGAACCCGTCAGCACCGTATACGGTGGCGCTGCTAAACAGCAGCGACGCTATGAGCAACTTTTTCATCGCCATCGTTATTATGCGTTCTTCCTAACTAACTCTCTTACAACCGAGAGAAATCATTGAAAAGTGCAAGCCCCATTAACAGCACCAGCAAAATCGAGCCAATGCGATAACTAAAGTCTTGAACTCGCTCGGATACCGGCCCGCCTTTTAGCTTTTCAATCGCCAAAAACAGCAGATGACCCCCGTCTAAAACGGGAAGCGGGAACAGGTTGATTATCCCAAGGTTCACGCTAATGAGCGCAAGAAACATGAGATAGTAAATCACCCCGAATTCCGCTGACATCCCAGCCCCCTGAGCTATTGAAATTGGCCCACTGAGGTTGTTCAGTTTCACATCACCGGTTATCAATTTCCCCAACATGTTTACCGTCAGCTTCATCAGTTGCCATGTTTTATCCGTGGCTTCAAGGATGGCGCTGAACGGCCCATACTGGCGTATTGTCTTGTACTCATCTGGCAGCGGGATGACTTTCGGCACAACGCCTGCAAACCCTTCTGCCTTTTTGCCGACCGACTTCGTATCCGGAGTCAGCGTCAGCGAAAGCGGACTGCCCTGCCTTTCAACTTCCAGCGCGAGCGACGTGCCCGGATTATCGCGCACCAGAGTAACAAAGGTCATCCACTCTGTTAATGGTTGACCATCGACTTTAACGATCCTGTCGCCCGCTTGCAAACCTGCTTTGCTGGCAGCCGAGTTTGCCTGTACTTCGGCTAATACCGGCTCAATCTGCGCACCGCGTGGACGAATGCCCAGCGCAGAGACGGGATCTTCTTTGTCTGGCTCGAAACGCCAGTGACGTAAATCGAGCACTTTGTCCTGCCGCTGGTCAGAACCAAACGGCGACACGCTGAATGTTGTCTGCCGATCGCCAATTTTGGCTACCAGCTGCAGACGCACGGCATCCCAATCAGGGGTTTCGATGCCATCAATCGCTTTAAGTTCCATCCCCGGCGTAATTTGCGCACTCGCCGCGATTGAATCAGGCGCAATTTCACCCACAACCGGACGCACGCCAGGCACGCCGATGATAAACACCAGCCAGTAGGCGAAAACAGCAAAGATGAAGTTGGCTACCGGCCCGGCAGCGATGATGGCGGCGCGTTGTCCAACGGTTTTGTTGTTGAATGCGCTGTGTCGTAGCTCAGGGGCGACAGGCTCAACGCGTTCGTCGAGCATCTTAACGTAGCCGCCAAGCGGGATAAGAGCGATGACAAATTCTGTGCCGTGGCGGTCAGTGCGCGTCCAGAGTGATTTACCAAAACCGATGGAAAACCGCTCTACCCGCACACCGCAACGGCGAGCAACCCAGAAATGGCCAAATTCATGCACGGTAATCAGTACACCCAGTGCAACAATGAACGCCGCCAGATTCCAGAGAATGCTCAGCATAAAACCTTCCGTTAAATCGTCCCGAATACCAGTAAAAGCAAGCACGCAAACACTGGAACAGCCGCTGTCAGGCTATCAATGCGATCCAGTATACCGCCATGTCCTGGAATCAGGTGTCCGCTGTCCTTAATCCCTGCTTCACGCTTAAACATACTTTCGGTTAAATCACCGAGTACCGAGGCCAGCGCAGCAAAAATAGAGCACACCAGCAGTATTGACGGTGCCACTTCCAGATTCGCCCAGACGCCATAGCCCCAGGAAATGATTGCTGCCGTAAACAGGCCGCCGATGAATCCTTGCCAGGTTTTGCCCGGAGACACTTTTGGCGCCAGTTTATGTTTGCCAAACAGTTTACCAAACATATAGGCCCCAGAGTCAGCCCCCCAGACGAGAATCATCACATAAAGCAGCCAGATCGCGCCGCTGTAGTGGTTTTCGTCATAGTGCCAGGCGCGCAGTGCGACCATACCCCAGAAAAAAGGAACAATTGTGAGCAGGCCAAAAATAAGACGCAACACTTTTGAATTACGCCAGAATGCCGCGGAACCTGGGTAAAAAAGCACCAGCAGCAGCGCGGCAACCCACCAGCCCAGCGATATCCAAAGGGAACCGGCAACCAGTGGTTGATGAATATCATGGTGATATTCAGGCAAGGTAAACAGCATCAGGGCCAGGATAAAGCCACAGATTACCGCCAGCCATACCCGCTGAGTGCGTGAGGTAAAGCCGCTAAACTGACCCCATTCCCACGCGGCGAGCATGCAGACCACCAGCGTCAAAATAGCGAATCCCACCGGGGGCAGTAAAAACAGCGCCGCAATGACAATGGGTATTAATACAAAAGCGGAAATCAGGCGATACTTCAGCAAAAGCTACCCCCATCAGGCTTTGTCGCCACCTGGCTCGGTGCCGCCGAAACGACGCTCTCGATTGGCAAAGGCATGCAGCGCACCTTCAAAGTCTTGTTCATCAAAATCGGGCCAAAGAACATCAGTAAAGTAAAGTTCGGCGTAGGCAATTTGCCACAGCAAAAAGTTACTGATGCGATGTTCTCCCCCTGTCCTAATTACCAAATCCACAGGTGCCAGTTCATTCATGCAGATTTGCTTACTCAGCGCCTCTTCATCAATTTGGTCGGGTCTCAACAGCCCTTCCTGAACCTGTTCGGCCAGATGCCGAACGCCCTGGATAATATCCCAGCGTCCACCGTAATTCGCCGCGATATTGAGCGTCAGACCGGTATTATTTTCAGTCAGCGCTTCTGCTTTACGAATCCGTTCCTGCAAACGTGAGTTAAAACGACTGGTTTCGCCGATAATACGCAGACGGACGTTGTGGCGGTGCAGGCTTTTTACTTCGCTATCGAGCGCCCACACAAACAATTCCATCAACGCGGTCACTTCCTGCGGCGGTCGATTCCAGTTTTCACTGCTAAAAGCATAGAGCGTTAACGCATCAATGCCGTTATTGGCGGCAAAAGAAACGGCGCGGCGAACAGATTTCGCCCCAGCTTTATGCCCAAAGGCTCGTATCTTCCCTTGTCTTTTCGCCCAGCGGCCGTTGCCATCCATAATGATTGCTACATGACGGCAGCCATGAGCTGGCAAGTTTTCGCTTATTGGTTGATTCGCAGACAACATAACGCGTTTTTGGTCCCTGAAAAGGATTTAACGGTACTCAGGAATACTGAAGCCTATACATAAAAAAGCCGTGTCAAACCACGGCTTACCTGACCACGTAAAGTCAAATACCTGCGATCAGGTGGCGCAGACTATATCACTGAAGCCCAACGCTAACAAATAGCACAACCACTAGTGCTTGCTTTATCACCAGCTTGCGAGGCGTGTCACCTGCTTACGTGCAATAACGCGAGCCTGTGCATCCACCGCCAGCACCTCTTCCACGCTTTGTGGTTCGCGCAAATCCATCATTTCCAGTACCGATAAATTCAACGTCGCAATATCGGTAAATCGGATCTGCTGATTCAGAAATGCCTCAACGGTAATTTCATTAGCTGCATTAAGTGCCGTCGTCGCCGCCTGCCCCTGGTCAAAGGCTTTCATCGCAAGCTTCAGACACGGATAACGATCGTAGTCCGGTTCGCTAAAGGTCAGTGAACTCAGCTTGCAAAAATCGAGCGGTTTCGCCCCAGACTTCACCCGATTCGGCCACGCCATGGCATGCGCGATAGGCGTGCGCATGTCCGGTTCGCCCAGTTGCGCAAGGACGCTGCCATCCTGATAGCGCACCATCGAGTGAATCACCGATTGCGGGTGGATCAGCACTTCCATCTGTTTTGCCGACGCATTGAACAGCCAGCGCGCTTCAATGTATTCCAGACCTTTGTTCATCATGGTGGCGGAGTCAACGGAGATTTTACGCCCCATTGACCAGTTCGGATGACGGCACGCCTGCTCAGGCGTCATTGCGCTCAGTTCAGACAGTGGCGTTTCACGGAACGGGCCACCTGACCCGGTAAGCAAAATCGATACTACGCCATTCTGCTCCAGGTCAGCGTACCCCAGGTTCTGTTGAAAAGGTTGCGGTAAACTCTGAAAAATCGCGTTGTGCTCGCTGTCGACCGGTAAAAGACGCGCCCCGCGCTGCTTCACCGCCTCCATAAAGAGACGTCCGCAGGTCACCAGCGACTCTTTGTTAGCCAGCAGAACCTCTTTACCGGCATCAATAGCGGCAAGCGTCGGTAGCAGCCCTGCAGCCCCGACGATTGCCGCCATGATCTGATCAACCTCATCCAGCGCAGCCATGTCGCAGGCCGCCTGCTGGCCGCTCAGGACCTCGGTACGACAGCCTTTCTCACGCAACTGCGCGGTGAGCAGGCGGGCGCTCTCTTCGTCATCCATAACCGCATAGCGAGGCGTAAACTCCAGACACTGTTCGATCATACGCTGCACATTCTTACCGGCCACCAGCGCGGTCACGGTGTAATGTTCAGGATTATGGCGAACAACGTCGAGAGTGCTGCAACCGATAGAGCCGGTTGAGCCAAGGAGTGTTAAATGCTTCATGAGATGCCCGAAAAAAGTTAGACCAGATAAAAGCAAAACGCCGCCAGCAAGACCCGAAGTCCTTCTGAACGGCGTTTATCAGTGTACGACAGAAATCAGAACTGCATCAGTTCCGCTTCTTTATCTGCCAGCGCCGCATCAATTTTCTTGATCGCAGCATCCGTCATCTTCTGAATGTCGTCCTGAGAACGACGATCGTCATCTTCACTGATCTCTTTTTCTTTCAGCAGCGCTTTGAGTTTATCGTTCGCATCACGACGTACGTTACGCACGGATACGCGACCCTGCTCAGCTTCACCACGAACGACTTTGATCAGGTCTTTACGACGTTCTTCCGTCAGTGGAGGCAGTGGAACGCGAATGTCAGCGCCCGCAGAGCTTGGGTTCAGACCCAGGTCAGACGCCATGATCGCTTTCTCAACCGCTGGGCTCATAGAACGATCGAAGACGTTGATTTTCAGCGTACGGGTATCTTCAACGGTAACACTCGCCAGTTGACGCAGTGGCGTTGGCGTGCCGTAGTATTCTACGATGATGCCATCCAGCAGGCTTGGGGAAGCACGGCCAGTACGGATTTTGCTGATTTGGGTTTTGAACGCTTCTACGCATTTTTCCATGCGTACTTCAGCATCTTTTCTGATTTCGTTAATCACGTTACGAATCCTTGAAAACTTGTCTCAGGCAGACTATCCGCCAGCACAGCGCTACAGGTGTGCTAAGTATAGTCGCGTTTAATTCTGACAACGCCAAAGGCGCGCCCAGGTAAGATACCACTACAAAATAAAGCGGAATCTTACCTGTATTTATCGCCGACGGAAATTATTCCGTGATCAAAGTGCCTTCTTTTTCACCCATGACCACGCGACGCAGTGCGCCAGGTTTGTTCATGTTGAAGACACGGATCGGCAGTTTGTGGTCACGAGCCAGCGTAAAGGCGGCAAGATCCATCACTTTCAGCTCTTTTTCCAGCACTTCGCTGTAGCTCAGCTGATCGTACATGGTGGCAGACGGATCTTTTGCCGGGTCGGCAGTAAACACGCCATCCACTTTGGTCGCTTTCAGAACCACATCGGCTTCGATCTCGATACCGCGCAGGCAGGCAGCGGAATCGGTAGTAAAGAATGGGTTACCCGTACCGGCGGAGAGGATCACCACGCGGTTGTTGCGCAGCAGGCTAATCGCCTCTGCCCAGCTGTAGTTATCGCAGACGCCATTCAATGGGATTGCGGACATCAGGCGGGCGTTCACATAGGCGCGATGAAGCGCATCACGCATTGCCAGGCCATTCATCACGGTTGCCAGCATACCCATGTGGTCGCCCACAACGCGGTTCATCCCCGCTTTCGCCAGACCAGCACCACGGAAAAGGTTGCCACCGCCAATGACCACGCCAACCTGAATACCCAGTTCGACCAGTTCTTTGATTTCCTGTGCCATGCGGTCAAGGATGCTTGCGTCAATACCGAAGCCTTCCGATCCCTGCAGCGCTTCGCCACTCAGCTTAAGCAGAATGCGTTTGTACACGGGTTTTGCATTGGTAGCCATGTTTCTTTCCTGAGACTGTCAACGATTAAGATGGGGGTTAATTCTGGCGACATGATATGTCGCATATCAGCACAGGGATACTGGAGCCTGTCTGATTTCGTGTGACGGGTGACAAAAAGAAGCCGCCCTCAGGCGGCTCCTTTTCAATCATTAAGACTGCTTGGACATTGCAGCAACTTCTGCTGCGAAGTCAGTCTCAACTTTCTCGATGCCTTCGCCCACTTCGAAGCGGATGAAGCCAGTCACGTCAGCGTTGTGCTCTTTCAGCAGCTGAGCAACAGACTTGCTTGGATCCATAACGAATGGCTGGCCAGTCAGAGAAACTTCGCCGGTGAATTTCTTCATGCGGCCTTCAACCATTTTCTCTGCGATTTCTTTTGGCTTACCAGACTGCATCGCGATGTCCAGCTGAACCTGGTACTCTTTCTCTACCACTTCAGCAGACACGTCTTCTGGCTTAACGAATTCTGGTTTGCTTGCAGCGATGTGCATAGCCAGCTGTTTAACCAGCTCTTCATCAGCGCCTTTAGCCGCAACCAGAACACCGATACGTGCACCGTGCTGGTATGAACCCAGAACGTCGCCTTCCAGAGAAGCAACACGACGGATGTTGATGTTCTCACCGATTTTAGCAACCAGAGCAACACGTTCTTCTTCGAACTGTGCTTTCAGAACTTCAACGTCAGTGATTTTGCCCGCAACAGCTGCGTCCAGAACTTTGTTAGCAAATGCCTGGAAACCACCATCTTTAGCAACGAAGTCAGTCTGGCAGTTAACTTCCAGGATGATGCCGTAGTTGCCGTCGATCTTAGTGATGATCACGCCGTCAGCAGCAACGTTGCCTGCTTTTTTAGCTGCTTTGATCGCACCGGATTTACGCATGTTTTCGATTGCCAGCTCGATGTCGCCGTTCGCTTCAGTCAGCGCTTTTTTGCAATCCATCATGCCTGCGCCAGTACGCTCGCGCAGCTCTTTTACCAGGGATGCGGTAATTTCAGCCATTCTTAAATCCTCGGGAGATGTGAACTGCCCGGCCTGCGGCCAAACAGTGTAAATTGAAAAAAGGGGCCGATAATTGGCCCCTATTCATACACGGTACTAATAAGGGGTGAAACCTTATTATTCAGCTTCTACGAAGCTTTCTTCCGCCTGAGAAGCCAGATCCTGGGAACGGCCTTCACGAACGGTAGCAGCTACAGCGCTCAGGTACAGGCTAACAGCACGGATTGCGTCGTCGTTACCCGGGATAACGAAGTCAACACCGTCCGGATCGGAGTTGGTATCAACGATAGCGAATACCGGGATACCCAGGTTGTTAGCTTCTTTGATTGCGATGTGCTCGTGGTCTGCATCGATTACGAACAGCGCGTCTGGCAGGCCGCCCATATCTTTGATACCGCCCAGGCTGTTTTCCAGCTTGTCCAGTTCACGAGTGCGCATCAGCGCTTCTTTCTTAGTCAGCTTGTCGAAAGTACCGTCCTGAGACTGGGTTTCCAGATCTTTCAGGCGCTTGATGGACTGACGAACGGTTTTCCAGTTAGTCAGCATGCCGCCCAACCAGCGATGGTTCACGAAGAACTGATCGCAGCTGTTAGCAGCATCTTTCACAGCTTCGCTTGCAGCGCGCTTAGTACCAACGAACAGAATCTTACCTTTACGGGAAGAGATCTTGTTCAGCTCAGCCAGGGCTTCGTTGAACATTGGTACAGTTTTCTCAAGGTTGATGATGTGAACTTTGTTACGTGCGCCGAAGATGAAAGGCTTCATTTTCGGGTTCCAGTAACGGGTCTGGTGACCGAAGTGAACACCAGCCTTGAGCATGTCGCGCATGGAAACAGTTGCCATGTTTAAAACCTCTATATTAAAAGTTGGGGTTATGCCTCCACGTATCCCATATTACCGACCCCGAAGGGCACCCCGGAATATGTGCCGATACGTGTGTGTTGTTACACAAAGTGAGATTTGTCGCTTCCGTCCAGCCTGTGTATCTGAAATGGATCGGAAGTCCGGCGCGCTTTATACCACAAAACACGACCAGAAACCAACAGTTGTTGGCCGAGTGTGCTGTTAATGATTCTCAATTTGGCACGGGGTGCGCCTGACTGATACCATTAACGACACTTAGACTAGTATTGTCGAAAAAATCGACACTGATGGACAGATTACATGGCTATCTCTATTAAGACACCTGAAGAAATTGAAAAGATGCGCGTCGCCGGTCGTCTGGCCGCAGACGTGCTGGAAATGATCGAGCCGTACGTGAAGCCGGGCGTGAGCACGGGTGAACTGGACCGCATTTGTAACGACTATATCGTCAATGAGCAGCACGCGGTCTCCGCCTGCCTTGGCTACCATGGTTTCCCGAAATCCGTCTGCATTTCGATTAACGAAGTGGTTTGTCACGGTATTCCGGACAACGAAAAACTGCTCAAAGATGGCGACATCGTCAACATCGACGTGACGGTCATTAAAGATGACTACCACGGTGACACCTCTAAGATGTTCATCGTGGGCAAGCCGACGATTCTGGGCGAGCGTCTGTGCAAAGTGACGCAAGAAAGCCTCTACCTGGCGCTGAAAATGGTTAAACCCGGCATTCGCCTGCGCACCATTGGGGCCGCTATCCAGAAATTCGTTGAAGCGGAAGGTTTCTCCGTTGTGCGTGAATACTGCGGCCACGGCATTGGCCGTGTCTTCCACGAAGAGCCACAGGTTCTGCACTATGATGCGGATGACGGCGGCGTAGTACTGCAAAAAGGCATGACCTTCACCATCGAGCCGATGGTCAATGCCGGTGATTACCGCATCCGCACCATGAAAGATGGCTGGACGGTGAAAACCAAAGACAGAAGCTTGTCTGCGCAGTACGAGCATACTATTGTGGTAACAGACAACGGCTGCGAAATTATGACGTTGCGCAAGGATGACACCATCCCGGCGATACTCACGCACGATGAATGATAAAAAAGCCGGCAGATGCCGGCTTTTTTAATGGCTATAGCTTTTTCTTATGGGTGGCGCACGATGAGTAATCTTTTACCCGAACAGTATGCTAACACAGCACTTCCCACCCTACCCGACCAGCCCGATAACCCGGGCGTCTGGCCCCAGCAGGATCTGACCTGCGCCGGTATCAAGGCGTATATGGATGTCTTCCAGCGCTGGCTCGGAAGCGCATTTGATGCCGGCATCTCCGCGGAGCAGCTTATTGAAGCACGCACCGAGTTTATCGACCAGCTCCTGCAGCGTCTGTGGATTGATTACGGGTTTGGGCAGATCAGTGACGTGGCACTGGTCGCCGTCGGGGGCTATGGCCGCGGTGAGCTTCATCCGCTTTCCGATATCGACTTACTGATTTTAAGCCGCAAAAAGCTGCCGGATGAACAGGCGCAGAAAATTGGCGAACTGCTGACGCTGCTGTGGGATGTGAAGCTTGAAGTGGGCCACAGCGTGCGCACGCTGGAAGAGTGCCTGCTCGAAGGATTATCTGACCTGACCGTCGCCACCAACCTGATTGAAACCCGCCTGTTGATTGGCGACGTCGCGTTGTTCCTGGAGCTGCAAAAACACATTTTCAGCGACGGCTTCTGGCCTTCAGAAAAATTCTTCGCCGCGAAGGTCGAGGAGCAGAATCAGCGTCACCAGCGCTACCACGGTACCAGCTATAACCTGGAGCCGGATATTAAAAGCAGTCCGGGTGGACTGCGCGACATTCACACGCTGCAGTGGGTGGCCCGCCGCCACTTTGGCGCCACCTCAATGGACGAGATGGTTGGCTTCGGCTTTTTAACCGAGGCTGAGCGAAACGAGCTGAATGAGTGTCTGCACCTGCTCTGGCGGATCCGTTTTGCCCTGCATCTCGAGCTTAGCCGCTACGATAACCGTCTGCTGTTTGACCGTCAGCTCAGCGTGGCGCAGCGCCTCAACTACCGCGGTGAAGGTAACGAGCCGGTTGAGCACATGATGAAGGATTTCTTCCGCGTTACCCGTCGTGTCACTGAACTGAACCAGATGCTGCTGCAGCTGTTCGACGAAGCGATCCTGGCCCTGACGGCGGACGAAAAACCGCGGCCGATCGATGATGAATTCCAGCTGCGCGGCACGCTTATCGATCTGCGCGACGAAACGCTGTTTATCCGTCAGCCGGAAGCGATCCTGCGGATGTTCTACACCATGGTTCGCAATAGCACGATCACCGGGATCTACTCCACAACGCTGCGTCATCTGCGCCATGCGCGCCGTCATCTGACGCAGCCACTGTGCTATATCCCGGAAGCCCGATCCCTTTTTCTCAGTATGTTGCGCCATCCGGGTGCCGTCAGCCGTGGGCTTCTGCCGATGCATCGCCACAGCGTGCTGTGGGCCTATATGCCACAGTGGTCACATATCGTCGGGCAGATGCAGTTCGATCTGTTCCACGCCTATACGGTGGATGAACACACGATCCGCGTCATGCTCAAGCTGGAGAGCTTTGCCAGAGAAGAGACACGCTCACGTCACCCACTGTGCGTCGAACTGTGGCCACGTCTTACCCACCCGGAACTGATCCTGATTGCCGCCCTGTTCCACGACATCGCCAAAGGTCGCGGCGGTGACCACTCGGTGCTCGGCGCGCAGGACGTGCTGAAATTTGCCGAACTGCATGGACTGAACTCTCGCGAGACGCAGCTGGTTGCCTGGCTGGTACGCCATCACCTGCTGATGTCCGTCACCGCGCAGCGTCGTGACATTCAGGATCCGGAGGTCATCAAGCAGTTTGCAGAAGAGGTTCAGACGGAAAACCGCCTGCGCTATCTGGTCTGCCTGACGGTAGCCGATATTTGTGCCACCAACGAAACGCTGTGGAACAGCTGGAAGCAAAGCCTGTTGCGCGAGTTGTACTTTGCCACCGAAAAACAGCTGCGCCGCGGGATGCAAAACACCCCGGACATGCGCGAGCGTGTACGCCATCATCAGCTGCAGGCGCTGGCGCTGTTGCGGATGGATAACATTGATGAAGAGGCGCTGCATCAGATTTGGGCGCGCTGTCGTGCCAACTATTTTGTCCGCCACAGCCCAAACCAGCTTGCCTGGCATGCGCGACATCTGCTTCAGCATGATTTGTCGCAACCGATGATCCTCCTCAGTCCGCAGGCCACGCGCGGCGGTACCGAGATCTTTATCTGGAGCCCGGATCGGCCTTATCTGTTTGCTGCGGTTTGTGCCGAACTGGACAGGCGTAACCTGAGCGTTCACGACGCGCAGATTTTCACCACCCGGGACGGCATGGCGATGGACACCTTTATTGTACTGGAGCCAGACGGAAGCCCGCTGTCGTCGGACCGCCATGAAGGGATACGTTTTGGCCTGGAACAGGCGATCACCCAGCGCAGCTGGCAGCCACCGCAGCCGCGTCGTCAGCCGTCGAAATTACGCCACTTTACCGTCGATACCGAAGTCAATTTCCTGCCGACCCACACCGATCGTAAATCGTTCCTGGAGCTGATCGCGCTCGACCAGCCAGGGCTGCTCGCCCGCGTCGGCCAGGTTTTTGCCGATCTGGGAATTTCGCTTCACGGGGCCAGAATTACAACCATTGGCGAACGAGTAGAAGATTTATTTATAATCGCCACCGCCGACCGGCGTGCCCTTAATAATGACCTGCAACTTGAAGTGCAACAACGGTTGACAGCAGCCCTCAATCCAAACGATAAAGGGTGACGTGTTTTTTAGTGAAATGGAAAGAGTAAACAATGCAGCAGTTACAGAACGTTATTGAGTCCGCTTTTGAGCGTCGCGCCGAGATTACTCCGGCAAATGTGGATACCGTTACCCGTGAAGCGGTTAATCAGGTTATTTCTCTGCTGGATTCCGGCGCGCTACGTGTAGCAGAAAAAATCGACGGTCAGTGGGTAACTCATCAATGGCTGAAGAAAGCCGCGCTGCTCTCTTTCCGTATCAATGATAACCAGGTTATCGACGGAGCAGAAAGCCGCTACTTCGATAAAGTCCCTATGAAATTCGCTGACTACGACGAAGCTCGCTTCCAGAAAGAAGGCTTCCGCGTAGTACCGCCAGCGGCCGTACGTCAGGGTGCGTTCATCGCGCGTAACACCGTGCTGATGCCCTCCTACGTTAACATCGGTGCTTACGTAGACGAAGGCTCCATGGTGGATACCTGGGCAACCGTCGGCTCCTGCGCGCAGATCGGTAAAAACGTTCACCTGTCCGGCGGCGTGGGTATCGGTGGTGTACTGGAGCCACTGCAGGCTAATCCAACCATCATCGAAGATAACTGCTTCATCGGCGCGCGCTCTGAAGTGGTGGAAGGCGTGATCGTTGAGGAAGGCTCCGTTATCTCGATGGGCGTTTACATCGGTCAGAGCACCCGTATTTACGATCGTGAGACCGGTGAAATTCACTACGGTCGCGTGCCGGCCGGTTCCGTTGTGGTCTCCGGCAACCTGCCGTCAAAAGATGGCAAATACAGCCTGTACTGTGCGGTTATCGTGAAGAAAGTTGATGCGAAAACCCGCGGTAAGGTGGGCATCAATGAGTTGCTGCGCACCATCGATTAATCGGATATAACAAAAAGCGGGGGCCACCCCGCTTTTTTCATATCTGAGGGTGGCGAAAATAGATTTTTTCGTTAATTATTCAAAGGTTATGTTGAGATCAAGGGTACCGCTATGTACGATAATCTGAAAAGTCTGGGCATTACCAATCCTGATGAAATTGATCGTTACAGCCTTCGCCAGGAAGCTAATAACGACATTCTGAAAATCTATTTTCACAAGGACAAAGGAGAGTTTTTCGCCAAGAGCGTGAAGTTTAAATATCCACGCCAGCGTAAGACCGTCGTCGCTGACGGTGTAGGACAGGGATACAAAGAAGTTCAGGAAATCAGCCCTAATCTGCGCTATGTGATCGATGAACTCGATCAGATCTGTCAGCGCGACCGCACTGAAGTCGATCTCAAACGTAAGATCCTCGACGATCTGCGTCACCTTGAAAGCGTTGTCACCAACAAGATTAGCGAAATCGAAGCGGATCTTGAAAAGCTTACCCGGAAATAAACGCAAAACGGCAATCTTTGATTGCCGTTTTAGTGTTTGCGCCCTCTCCCGCGGAAAGGGATGGAGTAAGGGCATCAGGCCGTATTTCACTCATCTCTGCTCATCGAGCTGTAACGCCACATAAAGCAGCAGCCTGTCGTCAAAGCTCCCCAGATCCAGCCCTGTCAGCTCCGAAATCCGGTTCAGTCGATATTCCAGCGTATTGCGATGTATAAACAGCGCTTTCGACGTTGCCAGCGGCTGTACGTTATGACGGAACCACGCCTGCAGCGTCCGACGCAGCAGACCGTTATTGTCCATCGCCTTGAGGCGCGCTAACGGACGTGCCAGCTCATTGGCCTGCCAGCCACCGCGCAGGCTGTCGAGCAGCACCGGCAGCATCAGATCCTGGTAGAAATAACTGCGGCTTTCCGGCATCCGCTGCTTACCCACCATCATGGTGGTGCGGGCAGTACGCCAGGAGCGGGCAATACTGCCCGGACCGGTGAAGTAATTGCCCAGCGCGACGCGAAAACGAAGCTGACCATTCTCCTTCATGCGGGCTATCAACTGCTCCACGCGACGACGATGATCTTCTGCATCCCAGCGCCCGAACGCGTTCAGCGCGGGCTTGAGCACCACCATTTCCGTCAGAGAGACAATCGCCACCAGGTTATCGCGTTCCGGCGTCGCCAGCGCATTTTGCAGCTGCTGCAGCTCAGCCATCGCACTGTCAACGCCAAGCTGGCCGCTGTCCACCTCAATTACCGCCACGACGCGCGGCTGATTCAGATCGATTCCCAGGCGCTGCGCCCATTCATTGAGTGCAGGGGTATGCTCATCCGCCTGAATCAGATTCATCACCAGCTCTTCACGCAGACGGCTGTCCTGGGCGAGCAGATGCATCAGGCGCGACTGCTCAAGCATCATCTCCGCCGTCATACAGACCAGTTCGCCATATTTTCGCAGCGACTCCGGCTCGCCGGTCAGGCCGATAACGCCAACAATTTCCCCCTCAAGACGCAGCGGTAAATTGATGCCCTGACGGACACCGTGCAGGTGTTTCGCCACCGCATCGTCGATGTCCACCACCCGCCCCTGGGAGAGCACCAGCAGCGCCCCTTCGTGCAATTCCCCAATACGCTCACGATCGCCACTGCCAATAATGCGCCCACGGGCATCCATTACGTTGATATTGGTATCAATGATGCGCATGGTGCGTGCCACAATATCCTGCGCCATTTTGGTATCGAGATGCCAGCCAGCCATGTAACCCTCCTGTGAGCAGAGCTCAAGCATAGGGAAGTTCAGCTACCGCTGCATTGTGCGAATGCACAAAGTGAAAGGGAGAAGTATGGAGTTGTGGAAAAGGTCACAGAAAGGTGAAAAGCCCCTGCTCATCTGAAACAGGGGCCTGAGAGGATTACTGCATCAGCAGGTAAATTGAGGTATCACCACGCTGAATATTCAACGCCAGCACGGAAGGTTTGCTGTCCAGAATTTTGCGCAGTTCAGCAATGTTTTTCACTGGCTGCTGGTTCGCACCCATGATCACATCGCCTTTTTTCAGGCCAATGCGCGCAGCCGGGCTGTTCGCTTTAACGTTGTTTACCACAACGCCTTTGTCCTGACCTTTATTGCTCATCTCGGCGCCTTCAATGCCGCTGAAGATGGTGCTGGAATCAACCTGATTCTGGCTGCTCTGCTGCAGTTCCAGGCTCACGTTAACCGGTTTACCGTCACGCAGCAGGCCGAGGGTGACTTTGCTGCCAATCGGCATGGAGCCCACTTCAGCACGCAGCGCGGCAAAGCTGCTGATCGGTTTCCCGTTCAGGGAGGTGATGACATCACCTGCTTTAATGCCCGCTTTCGCCGCGGAGGAGTTCGGCATCACCTGGCTGACAAATGCGCCGCGCTGGGCGTCAACTTTCATCGCCTTAGCCAGTTCGGAATTCAGTTCGGTACCCAGAATCCCCAGTTCACCGCGTTTCACCTGGCCATACTGCACCATCTGCGCGGTCAGGTTTTTCACCATGTTACTTGGGATAGCAAAGCCGATCCCGATATTGCCACCGTCTGGTGCAAGGATCGCGGTGTTGATACCAATCAGCTCACCGTTCAGGTTCACCAGCGCACCGCCGGAGTTACCCCGGTTGATGGCGGCATCCGTCTGGATGAAGTTTTCATAGTTTTCAGCGTTGAGGCCGCTACGACCCAGCGCGGAAACAATCCCCGAGGTTACGGTTTCACCCAGACCGAACGGGTTACCGATAGCGACGGTATAATCACCGACACGCAGCGCATCGGAGTCGGCAATTTTAATCGCCGTCAGGTTTTTCGGATCCTGAATCTGGATCAGCGCGATATCGGAGCGCGGGTCTTTCCCGACCACTTTGGCATCAAATTTACGCCCGTCGCTCAGCTGAACCTTAATGCTGTTGGCGTTATCAACAACGTGGTTGTTGGTCACGACGTAGCCTTTCGCCGCATCGATAATCACACCCGAGCCAAGCGCCATGAATTTCTGCTGCTGGCCACCCCCCTGGGTGTCATCCCCTGCACCACCGCCCTGACAGAACGGGGAGCTCTGGAATGGCGAACCGTCCTGGCAGAAAGGTGAGTTATCACCAAAAAACTGCTGGAAGTTACGCGGCATACGCGGCGTATTGACGGTTGTGCTGCCCTCAACGTTAATACTCACCACCGATGGCATCACTTTTTCGAGCATCGGTGCCAGGCTTGGCATCTGCTGCGCGGTCGCTGCCGACGATGCGGTCTCAGCTGCAGTAGCAGTCAGAGGAGACAGCGCTAAACCTAAACTCAGAGCCAGTGCACTCATTGCTAATGTGGTTTTTTTCATGTGTCTTAATCTCGATTTACAGATAACGCAAAATTGCTGTGTAACTCAGATTCATTTTATACCGCTTAGTTCCGGCCATAAGTTTATGGAAAAGGTAAAAATTTATTGGCCGTCTTTACAAAACTCCGTGCTTATTCCACCGCCATGAGCTTGCGGTATTCATCCCAGGCATACAAATCTGTCATCCCGCTGATATAGTCCTGGATGAGACGGCAGCGATAATAATATTCCAGCACCGGCCACTGGGGCGACTGCCGATCCAGCTTGCCGATGGCTTCGACATAAGCCAGACGGTGGCGGGTTGAGAGTTTCTGATAAAGCCGGGATTCAATCGGTATTCGCCGCACGCGCTCTTTTTCCACCAGCTCGCTGAACTCGTCGACGGATAACTGCAGCAGAGGCCGATAGATTTCGAGTAACCCACTGATAACCCTGTATCCCTGCAGCTCAAGCTGTTCAACATCCGGATGGCTGAAAACATGACGCACGGCCACGTTTTTATAGAGCTCAAGAAGCTGGCTAAAGCTGCTGTCATCTTCCAGCAACGCATGGTTGAATTCGCCGCTATAAATTAACGGCAGGTTGTCAATAAAGCGCGAGGCGGCATAAGGCACCAGTTTATTTAATGTATTGACCCGTAAATACATAAAGAACTGATCTTCCGTGCTGCGGCTTAATGTATTTGAACGCGATTTCTCCCAGGCATTTTCGACAACCTGAGCAAACAGCGAGCCTTTTTCATGCGTTCCCCAGGCCTCATAAAGATGCTGATAAAGTTCTTCGACGCTGAATATTCTTTTCTCAACGGCGTCTTCCAGGTCGGCAACACAATATGAAATGTCGTCGGCAGCTTCCATAATCCAGGTTAAGGGGAAGCGGCCGTTTGGTGTCAGAGAAAGTTCTTTACGCAGGCGCTCAATATAGGCTTCTTCGGAAAGATAATAGCCCGGCTTTTTCATCAAATAACTGTGCGACGCGGGCGTCTCGCCCATCCACCAGGCCGGTCGCGTATATTTCAGGATACACCCCACCTGTGCCCAGGTCAGGTTCATACGCATCAGGGAGTGTACCAGCCGGATCCCCTGCGCATTCCCTTCGAAGTGACAGAGGTCGTGACGGACTTTACGCCTCAGGTCGTTCAGCGCGTCTTCACCTTCGCGCAGGCGTAAATCCCGCACCAGGCAGCGGTCATCGCTCAGAGGCTGGCTTACCGCATCAGCAGGATAAAGCCGCTGTTTAAACCAGTCATTTATGGCGGCTTCGCCAAAATGACCAAAGGGCGGGTTACCGATGTCATGCATCAGGCAGGCCATCTCAACAATGCTCTCAAACGGCCCGGTCAGCTCATTCAGCCCATAGGTTTCGAGAAGCTGCTGCTCTTTAAGACGGCTTAAGATCTCTTTGGCAATGTAGCGGCCAACCTGCTGAACTTCCATAGAATGCGTTAAGCGCGTGCGCACCGCAGCGTTACGTTCAAGCGGAAACACCTGGGTTTTTTGCTGTAAACGACGGATTGCCGGCGAGTTTATGATCCGCCCACGATCGCTTTCGAAGATACGCAGGATCTCATGCTCGCTCTTGTCGCCCTGCGGCGAACGGAAACGTCGGTGCCAGTTAATTTTGGTGCGAAAATCGATTGGTGACATGTGCTCCCCCGCGTGAGAATGCGTTTCCTCTTAACCGCATGATAGACTATGCATCTTAACAAGGCACATCGCGAGTAAATCTATGAAAATCGGCATTATTGGTGCAATGGAAGAAGAAGTTACGCTGCTGCGTGACAAAATTGAGAACCGTCAGACTCTCTCCCTCGGTGGCTGTGAGATCTATACCGGCCAGTTGAATGGCGTTGACGTCGCTCTGCTGAAATCAGGCATCGGTAAGGTTGCTGCTGCGCTGGGCGCGACCCTGCTGCTCGAACGCTGCAAGCCGGACGTTATCATTAACACCGGTTCTGCAGGCGGCCTGGCGTCGACGCTGAAAGTGGGTGATATCGTTGTTTCCGATGAAGCGCGTTACCACGATGCAGACGTTACCGCATTCGGCTACGAATACGGTCAGCTTCCGGGTTGCCCGGCCGGGTTTAAAGCCGATGATAAACTGATTGCGGCGGCTGAAAGCTGCATCGCTGAGCTGAACCTCAACGCGGTACGCGGCCTGATCGTCAGCGGTGATGCGTTCATCAATGGCTCCGTCGGCCTGGCGAAAATTCGTCATAACTTCCCTCAGGCCGTTGCCGTTGAGATGGAAGCGACCGCCATTGCTCACGTTTGCCATAACTTCAACGTTCCGTTCGTGGTGGTTCGCGCCATCTCCGACGTGGCTGACCAGCAGTCTCATATCAGCTTCGACGAGTTCCTGACCGTTGCGGCAAAACAGTCCACCGTGATGGTGGAGCGCCTGGTGCAGAAACTGGCTCGTGGGTAACCCATACATCAGGGCGCTGGTCGCCCTGCTTTTTCTCGCACCGGCATGGCTATTTGCCGCGCCGCGTGTGATTACGCTCTCTCCGGCAAACACCGAACTGGCCTTTGCCGCCGGGATCACGCCTGTCGGCGTGAGCAGCTTTTCGGATTACCCTCCGCAAGCGGCCCATATTGAACAGGTAGCGACCTGGCAAGGGATGAACATTGAGCGCATCGTGGCGCTTAAACCCGATCTCGTGCTTGCCTGGCGCGGCGGTAACGCCGAGCGGCAGGTCAACCAGCTCTCTTCGCTTGGGATCAAGGTGATGTGGATTGATGCGGTGAGCATTGAGCAGGTCGCTCAGGCACTGCGTTCTCTGGCCCCCTACAGCCCTACTCCAGCAAAAGCCGAGAATGCCGCGAAAGAGATGCTCAGCGACTATGCCGCGCTGAAATCCCGCTACGATACCCCCGTCAAAAAACGCATCTTCCTGCAGTTTGGCAGCCAGCCGCTGTTCACCACCGGGAAAGGATCCATTCAGAATCAGGTGCTGGAAATCTGCGGCGGTGAAAACATCTTTGCAGCCAGCCGGGTGCCGTGGCCTCAGGTCAGCCGGGAACAGGTGCTCGCACGCCAGCCACAGGCCATCGTGGTGGTCGGAAATGCGAGCGAGATTCCTAAAATTGAACAATTCTGGCAACGTCAGCTAAAAATACCGGTGATCCCCCTCACCAGTGACTGGTTTGAACGCGCCAGCCCGCGTATTATCCTCGCCGCAAAACAGCTCTGTGCCGCGCTGGCAGAGAGTCACTAACAACATACCCCGCTCGAGGATTTAACGATGCTCGTTTATTGGCTGGATATTCTTGGCACAGCCGTTTTTGCTATCTCCGGCGTTTTACTCGCCGGAAAACTGCGCATGGATCCGTTTGGCGTACTGGTGCTGGGCGTGGTCACCGCCGTGGGTGGCGGGACGATACGTGATATGGCCCTGGCGAATGGCCCGGTATTTTGGGTAAAAGATCCAACCGATCTGGTGGTGGCGATGGTCACCTGTCTGTTGACCATCGTGTTGGTTCGCCAACCCCGCCGGTTACCGAAATGGATACTCCCGGTACTGGATGCCGTCGGTCTGGCCGTCTTTGTGGGCATCGGGGTCAATAAAGCCTTCAATGCGGGAACGGGCCCGATGGTGGCCATCTGCATGGGCGTGTTAACCGGGGTCGGCGGCGGGATTATTCGCGACATTCTGGCGCGTGAAGTTCCCATGATCCTGCGTACCGAAATCTATGCCACGGCGTGTATTATTGGTGGGATTGTTCACGCGACGGCGTATTACACCTTTGCGATGCCGCTAGAAAATGCAGCCATGCTGGGTATGGTGGTCACGCTAGGGATACGGTTAGCGGCGATACGCTGGCATCTGAAGCTGCCGACGTTTGCGCTGGATGATAATGCACGATAAGCGTTGTTTATAAGCCCGGTGGCGCTACGCTTACCGGGCTTACGACTGCATCCCTGTCAGATGCTGAACGAAGAGCCACATCCACAGGTACTTGTCGCGTTCGGGTTAGTCACAACGAAGCGCGAACCTTCCAGGCCTTCAGTGTAATCCACCGAACCACCCACCAGGTACTGCAGGCTCATCGGGTCAACCACCAGCGCAACGCCCTGCTTCTCGATAGTCATATCGCCGTCGTTGACCTGATCGTCAAAGGTAAAACCATACTGGAAGCCGCTGCAGCCGCCACCGGTAATATAGACACGCAGTTTCAGATCCGGATTGTCCTCGTCGGCAATCAGGGTTTTCACTTTGTTGGCTGCTGCTTCGGTAAATTCCAGCGGCAACGCTACGTCATCACTCATCTTATGCTCCCATGAATACTGCTACTGCTATTGGGTAAAATTCACCCAATTCTTTATGTCATTATCTAATACCCTGGTAATTCATTCAAGTATTCTGCGTCGGGGCCCGCTCGGCCTCTTGTTTTGCCAGGGTACGGGCAAGAATGGTGGAGTATAGCGGTTTTCCACCCAGGAATTGGGCTAATAGTGTCGCGCCGAGACAGGTAATGATCATTGGCAAAATGAGCTGGTAATTATCCGTCATCTCCAGAACCAGCACGATGCCGGTCAACGGCGCGCGCAGGGACGCCGCCAGCAGCGCGCCCATTCCGGCAATAGCAAAGGTCCCGGCGTCCAGATGATAGGCCGGGAATCCGGCAGCAGCGACCATGCCAAACGCGGTTCCCAGAAGCGTACCCAGCGCCAGCATCGGGGCAAAAATACCGCCAGGCGCACCGGAGGAGAAGCACAATACGGTGGTAATCACCCGCGAAATAAACATGAACAGCAACAGACCAATGCTGAAATTACCCGCTGCGGCAATCGGTATCAGCCCGAAGCCACCGCCTGCGGCATTGGGCTCAATGAAGCCGAGCACGCCGCAGGCGCCGCCCAGCAGTCCGCCGATCAATACCCAGCGGGTGGTATTCCCACCATGAATGCGCTGGAACATATCCTGAGCGCGTAAGATAAGCGTGTTAAACAGCGGGCCGACCACGCCAAAAATCATGCCGAGGATCAGGTACAGCCACAGCGTATTCACCGGCGCATTGGTCAGTTTTCCCACCTCAATCACCGCCCCTTCGCCATTAAAAATGCGAAAGACAATGCTCGACATAATGACGCCGGTGAATACCGCTTTTATCGAGATAAGGTTGTAGCGAAACTGTGCCCGCATCTCTTCAATAATGAACAGGATCCCCGCGAGCGGTGCGTTGAACGCCGCCGAAAGGCCGGCCGCCGCCCCCGTTGCCAGCAGCGTATGTCGCGCCTCCGCGCTGCGCATGCGAAACAGATCGCCGACCATGCGCCCAACGTTTCCGCCCAGCTGCACCGTTGGCCCTTCGCGCCCGAGCACCATGCCTGCACCGAGCGTTCCCATGCCACCGATAAATTTTACCGGGATGACGCGCCACCAGCGAACCGGCCTCAGCTCTTCCAGCGCGCCTTCTATTTCAGGGATCCCGGAACCGCCCGCTTCCGGCGCAAATTTACGAACCAGGAAATAGCCCACCATGGCGAACAGCGCTGATAAGCCAAAGGCCCACACCCATACCCATCCACCGCTATAGGCAAAACCCGCCACGGTTCCAATTCGCCAGTTCATTATCGCGTTAACCGCTTTTTCGAAGGCGATACCCACCAGCCCGGCAACTGCGCCGACCACGGCAGCAGCCAGCAGGATAGCCAGCGGCGTTTTATCACGATTAAGCAAGCGCCGGATGCTGATACGGTGCTGCGCACGTCTGAACTGCTGTTCAGTATAAGAATGAGTGTCTGCTTTCATTACCGTTTCTTTTCGTCATACAAATAACCGCAGGGATTTTACCAGAGTGCGTAATATCATCCCGTGAAAAATACTTAACAATTGTTTAGGCATGAAAGGGGGCAAAAATTTCATTACCTTCCGAGGATCACTTAGAATAGTGTGCTTAATCATTTTATACGAACCAGGAACGACGCCATGAGCAAGTCTGAAAACCTCTACAGTGCAGCCCGCGAGCTTATCCCAGGTGGCGTGAATTCGCCTGTTCGCGCCTTTACCGGCGTAGGCGGTACGCCGCTGTTTATCGAACGTGCTGACGGCGCGTATCTGTATGATGTCGATGGCAAAGCCTATATCGATTATGTCGGCTCCTGGGGTCCGATGGTGCTGGGTCACAACCATCCTGCTATCCGCAATGCGGTGATCGAAGCCGCCCAGCGCGGCCTGAGCTTCGGCGCGCCAACCGAGATGGAAGTGAAAATGGCGGAACTGGTCACCGAACTGGTCCCGACAATGGACATGGTGCGTATGGTGAACTCCGGTACCGAGGCCACCATGAGCGCGATCCGCCTGGCACGTGGCTTTACCGGCCGCGACAAGATCATCAAATTTGAAGGCTGCTACCACGGTCATGCGGACTGCCTGCTGGTAAAAGCCGGCTCCGGCGCGCTGACCCTCGGTCAGCCGAACTCACCGGGCGTACCGGCTGACTTTGCGAAGCATACCCTGACCTGCACCTATAACGATCTGAACACCGTTCGGGCAGCCTTCGAGCAGTATCCGCAGGAGATTGCCTGCATCATCGTTGAACCTGTCGCAGGCAACATGAACTGCATTCCTCCGCAGCCGGAGTTCCTGCCGGGTCTGCGCGCCCTGTGCGATGAGTTTGGCGCTCTGCTGATCATCGACGAAGTGATGACCGGCTTCCGCGTCGCGCTGGCGGGGGCACAGTCTTACTACGGCGTAGAGCCGGACCTGACGTGCCTTGGCAAAATCATCGGCGGCGGCATGCCTGTCGGTGCATTCGGGGGACGTAAAGAGGTGATGGAAGCGCTGGCGCCGACTGGCCCGGTCTACCAGGCGGGTACCCTTTCCGGCAACCCGATTGCGATGGCCGCAGGTTTCGCCTGTCTGACCGAAGTCGCGCAGCCGGGTATTCACGAAACCCTGACAGACCTGACAACTCAACTGGCCAACGGCCTGCTGGAGGCCGCGCAAGAAACCGGTATTCCTCTGGTGGTAAACCACGTTGGTGGGATGTTCGGGATTTTCTTCACCGATGCGACAACCGTGACCTGCTATCAGGATGTGGTGAAGTGTGACGTTGAACGCTTCAAGCGCTTCTTCCATCTGATGCTGGAAGAAGGCGTCTACCTGGCACCATCAGCGTTTGAAGCAGGCTTTATGTCCGTCGCGCACAGCGAAGACGATATCAATAAGACTATCGATGCTGCGCGCCGGGTCTTTGCGAAGTTGTAAGACAGAAACGATCTGCTGCCCTCTCCACCCGGAGAGGGCAATACCCCACCGCCCTTCTACCTGCTTTGCTTTCTCAACAAATAGATAAAGTACGGCGCACCGATAAACGTCGACAGCAACCCGGCAGGTATCTGGTACGGGAACAGCACCATCCGCCCCAGCCAGTCAGCAACCACCAGTATTACGCCCCCCGTCAGCGCCGACATCACAATGTGCGGCATCGTGCGACGAAAGCCCATCATTCTGGCAATGTGCGGCGCCATTAAGCCGACAAAGCTCAGCGGGCCGATGGTCATGGTGGCCGTTGCCGTGAGGCATGCGGCCAGCAGCAGTAACCCGATACGGGACGGCGTCAGGGCCATCCCCACCGCACGCGCGGTCTCGCCGCCCAGCGGCAGAATGGTCATCCAGCGACGACACAGCGGCACCATCGCCAGCAATACGATCATTGCAATCCCGGAATGCACGACCTGGCTGCCGGTGGCGCTGTACGTTGAACCGGAGATCCAGGTCAGGATCTTGGCCATACGCGGATCGCCACTCGCCTGCAGCATCATCAGCAGCATGGTAAATGCCGTGCTGAGCGCCATCCCGGCAAGCAGCATCCGGTGAGGGGAAAACCCACCACGCCCGGAGGCAATGAGGATGATCAGCAGCGTCACCGCCGCGCCAACGCTCCCGGCAGGCATCAACCAGCCGAAGGCATTTCCCGGCACCAGGAACAGCATCAGGACCACGCCAAAGGCGGCCCCAGAACTGATACCCAGAACCTCCGGGCTGGCCATCGGGTTACCGGTCAGACGCTGGATAATACAGCCCGCCACCGCCAGCATGACCCCGGCGATTAACGCCGAGAGAATGCGCGGCCAGCGCCACTGCATGAGTTCGTTAAGCAGATCCCCAGACGCCCAGTGCCAGCCCACCGCATCGCGTCCGAAAGCGAGCGCGGCAAATGAGATAACAATCAGCACTGCCAGCCCGGCAAGGCTGAACCCCAGCACTGACTGGCGCTCAGCATAGACCTTATCGCCAGCATCCATCGCTGGCGCGCTGATACTGCGCAGACGCGGCAGCAGCCACAGCAGCAGCGGTGCACCGATAAGCGCCGTCATCGAACCGGTAGACACTTCCATCCAGACGCGTGCCAGCCAGAGAATGATTTGATCGGAAAGCCAGAGGATCAACGCGCCAATCAGCGGGGCTAACATCAGGCGCGCCAGCAGGCGGCGCGCACCGAGCATTTTTGCCAGCAGCGGCGCAAACAGTCCGATAAACCCGATGATGCCTACCGCATTAACCAGCAGGGCACTGAGCACAATTGCCAGCGTCAGCGCCCCCAGACGGGCCAGCGACAGCGCCAGCCCCAGGTTACGCGCAACGCCATCATCAAGACCCATTAACGTCAGCGGGCGCAAGAGCAGCAGCGTCAACACGACGCCACCGGCGAGCTGCGGCCACAGACGCTGCACGACGCTCCAGTCGGTCTGGGTGAGCGTACCGGTGCTCCAGAGGAACATGCTTTGCAGCTGATCGTGATGGAACAGCACCAGCAGCTGATTAATCGCGCCGCAGTACAGGCTCACCACCAGCCCCGCAAGAATAAGCGTGACGGGGGAGAGACGCTTGCCCCAGGCGACGCCGAATACCAGCGCGCCCACCACACACGCACCGGCGAGGGCAGCAAACTGCGAGGTCAATGCCCCTGGCAACGCCCAGAGCGTGGTAATCGTGATCCCAAGCTGTGCCCCGGTCGCCACGCCAAGCGTCGTCGGCTCGGCCAGAGGGTTACGCAGTACCTGCTGGAATAAAACGCCCACCAGCCCTAATCCCGCCCCGACCAGCAGCGAAATCGCAAGCCGCGGCAACAGACTGTAGTGGAACAGCATTTGCTGAATATTATCGATATCTGGCGCCACCAGCGCCCCACGCCACTGGTCGCGCGGTAAGGCCGTCGACAGATTGAACCAGGTCAATGCCAGCGCGCACAGGAAAATGAGGCAAAGCAACAGTGCCGGGAAACGGGCAATACGCGTACTCATGCCTGGCCTCCCAGCGCGTTGTCCAGCACGCGGGCAAAGTGCATGGCAGAAAGCGTCGCGCCGTAGAACCATACCGCAGGTGCGCGCAGGAACCGTTTTTCACGCACAAACGGCATTGCCTGCCAGAGCGGCGTCGCCATCAGGGTTTGCATCTCCCGCTCGTTGCCGTGGTCAAAGCACAACACATCGACATCGCGAAATGCCGCAAGACGGTCAATCCCCACGGCGGTGCTGCCCCAGAAGGTCATCTCCCCTTCCCAGGCATTACGAATACCAAAACTGTCGAGCACGTCCTGGAACAGGCAGTTTTTCCCAAAGACCAGCATATGGCGGGCATCCAGCAGCGTCACCATCAACAGCGGGCGATCGCCCCGGTGAGCAAAACGCGGCTTCAGGGTGTTAATCAGGGCATCAAAATCGTCGAGATGTTTTTTGGCCTCAACCTCACGGTTAAGGAACTGTGCCATCTCGTGGAGGGAGTTTTTCGCCATCGCCAGCGGATTTTTACCGTCGCTGAAGGAGAAACCACGGCCGGGGGCAATCCGTGCCATTGTCTCTTCTGACGGGCCGTAACCTGCAGACCAGAACAGGAATGACGGCTTCATCTGGGTGAGCAGTTCGAGGTTTGGCTCGGTGCGCAGGCCGATGTCGATTACCGAGTCCGGTAGCCTCGGCTCATTCACCCACAGCCTGTAGTTGGGAATATCCGCCACGCCATAGGGCGTAACGCCCAGCGCCATCATCAGCTCTACCGGCAACCATTCCAGCGCCACAATGCGGTGTGGATCGACCGCAGCCGCACGCGCGGTATTCATTTTTAACAGCAGCGGTGAAAGCGCCATTGCCGTCAGCAGACGACGGCGACTCATCAACATAGAATCCAGCATCAGTACACAAAGCTCACCGGTGCAGCCCCGGCAGGGTGAGGCAAAATCCCCATTGGAATACCGTAAATGTGTTCCAGCGTTTCACTGCGCATCAGTTCAGACGGCGTCCCCTGGGCGATCATTTCACCGCCGCGCAGGGCAACGAGGTAATCGCAGTAACGCGCGGCCATGTTGATATCATGCAGGACCGCGATAACCGTCAGACCGCGCTGCTGGCTTAAACGATGCACCAGCGCAAGCACGTCGACCTGATGGGCAATGTCCAGCGCAGAGGTCGGTTCGTCGAGCAGCAGGCAGCGGCTGTCCTGGGCCACCAGCATTGCTATCCACGCGCGCTGACGTTCCCCTCCTGACAGGCTGTCTACCAGACGGTGGGCCAGCGGTTTTAGCCCCACCAGCGCAATCGCCTCTTCCACTTTCTCTCTGTCGGCCACGCCGAAACGGCCAAGCGCGCCGTGCCACGGATAACGCCCAATCGCCACCAGTTCACGCACGGTCATCCCCTCCGCCTGCGGCAACTGCTGCGGCAGATACGCCACTTTGCGGGCAAAGGCTTTACTGCTCCAGCTCTCCAGCGGCTGACCGTCCAGCAGGATATCGCCTTCTGACGGCGGCTGATGGCGGCCAAGCATTTTGAGCAGCGTTGATTTACCAGAGCCGTTGTGACCAATCAGGCCTGTCACTTTACCTGCAGGGAAGGTCAAAGAGAGCGGATGCAGCAGGGTGCGTCCGGGCACGCGAAAGGAGAGATTATTGAGCGTGAAGGTGGTGTCGGATTGCGTTTGATTATCCTGCATATCGGCCAACTTAAATAAAAAGGGCACGGCGAACCGTGCCCGAAGAGAGATTAGAAGCGGAAGGTCGCGGTGGCGACAACCTGACGTTCAGCACCCCAGTAGCATGCATAATCCTTGTAGCAGCTGGAGACATATTCCCGATCGAACAGGTTATTCACGTTCACCGCCACAGATGACCCCGGCAGACCCAGACGGGCCAGATCGTATTTCACCATCGCATCGGCAAGGGTGTAGCTCGCGACGTTAAACGGCTGATCTTTTTTGTCGCCGCTTGAGTAGTAGCTCACCGTGTTACCGATGTAACGGGTACCGGCACCAATCGTCAGGCCGCTTAAGGCCGTGTCGGTGAAGGTGTAATCTGCCCACAATGACGCCTGATTACGCGGCACTTCCGCCGGACGTTTACCTTCAAAGGTGCTGTCATGGGTGTACTCAGCATCAATAAAGCTGTACGCCGCGGTCACATTAATATTGGCGTTAACCGCTGCTTTCGCTTCCAGTTCGAAACCGCGAGAACGGATCTCACCGGTCTGGATACTGTGAGTATTCGTTGGATCGTTCGGATCCGCCGTCAGGTTCTTATCCTTAGTCAGCTGGAACAGCGACGCGGTGACCACAACCGGCAGGTCTTTCGGCGCGTATTTCACACCCGTTTCATACTGCTTACCGCGGGAAGGGTCGAACGGTGTGCCGTTACGATCGGCGCCCGATACCGGCTCAAACGACTCGCTGTAGCTGAAGTAAGGTGAAATACCGTTATCAAAGAGATAGTTAATTCCCCCGCGCCAGGTGAAAGCCTGGTCGTGGTTTTCAGCCAGCGAATCGGCCGTACCGCGCGTCAGCGTTGAGGCCATCACGTAGTCGTAGCGTCCGCCCAGCGTCAGCACCCACTTATCCCACTCCGCCTGATCCTGAGCATAGAGCCCGGTCTGTTCATTACGATTAACGACGGAATAGTTAGACCATGGCAGGTTGGTGTTGATGTTCGCGTTGCCGTAATCCGGGTTCTGGATATCAATAGGGTCGGCGGAACCGTACAGCGCATTGATATCATTACGCATACGCGAGTAATCAACACCCGTCAGCAACGTGTGGTCTACGGCGCCCGTCGCGAATGTCGACTGCAGCTGAGTATCCACGGTGAACATATTCAGATCTTCATCTGAACGCACATAAGCGCGGTTAATTTTGCCAGGCTCAGCGTAGCCATTGCCGTAAACAGAGCGGTAGAGCGTATGAACTTTTGCGTAACGCAGATTCTGACGCACGGTGAACGTGTCATCAAACTGATGCGAGAAGCTGTAACCAATCAACTGCTGGCGACGAGCCATCTTATTATCCGCTTCACCTTCGTTGAAATCGGTTGGGATCTTATGCTCATTGCCGTTTGCGTCACGGTATGGCACTACCGTCCCTTCCCGTGGCAACCAGCCGTAGTAGCCCGCTTCCGGATCGTTCTGGAAATTGCTCAGAAAGGTGAAATCGGTTTTGTCATCCGGACGCCAGCTAAAGGAGGGCGCAACCGCATAGCGGGTTGATTTTGACATCTCCTGCTGTGCGTTCTGACTACTGCCAAGACCGGTCAGGCGGTACGACCACACGCCATCTTCATCGATTGCATCACTGAAATCGAAGCCCGTTTGCCACAGGTTATTGGTCCCCATTTTAAACTGGACTTCTTTCAGCGGCTCGGTCAGTGGGCGTTTGCTCACCATACTGACGATACCGCCTGGATTGCTGTTGCCGTAGAGCACAGACGTAGGTCCGCGCATCACTTCTACGCGCTCAAGGAAGTACGGATCCATGGAAGCTTCGGAGTAGTTATTCCCCATCAGCTTCATGCCATCGAGATACTGGTTGGTGTTTACCGTCGAAGGCGCGGTAAAACCACGAATTGAGACCACATCATAGGTGGTGGAGCTGCCGCGGGTCGCAAACACGCTCGGCGTATAGCCCAGCGCCTCTTTTACGGTCGCTGGCTGGCGGCGTTCCATTTCATCACGCGTTACCACGGAAATAGACTGCGGGGTCTTTTCAATCGCGGTATCGGTTTTGGTCGCCGTTGCCGTGCGTTTTGCTGCGATCGTTGGCGCAGGCCCCCACGGACTTTCCTGGGCGGCAGGCGCGGCAGTGACGGTGATGGTTTCTTCTTTTTTCTGGGTTTCAGCCGCATGTGCATACGTAGACATGCCGGCAACCGCTGTGGCTACGACGACCGCGATTTTTCGCAGCGACGTGTGAATTGGCTGAGCAGTATTGGAAAGCGCCATGTTTATCTCTGATGGAAAAGTGAATGATAACGTAAACGAGAATTATTATTATGACCGCAGAATAATATGCGAAACGCTGGCTGCATAGCAAGCAGTAAGCGGCCCTACGAGAATTAAGGGTTTAAGAAATAAACAAGAGAAAACGAAGGGTTAATCAGAATGAAAACGAGGGTTAAGGAAATGGAAAGTACAGGTAAAAAAATCCCCCCTTTCGGGGGGATGTGAGGCGTTAGTTACCGCCGAACATATCTTTAATCCAGCCCGCGACACCGTCGCTGTCTTTTTTCTCATTCTGCTGCTGCGGCTGTTGTTGCGGCTGCTGCTGAGGCTGAGAAGACTGCTCGAACGGGTTACCCGTCGGTTGCTCTGGCTGGCTTTGCTGGCACAGCGAATCCGGGTTGGTGGTCCAGACAGGCAAGGTACGCATACCACCGCCACAGACAAAGTTACCGGAACCGTCCACGCCCATATCGACGATATCTTCCGGCGCCACCAGATTCAGCGGTACCGGAGACTGATTCGCCAGATAGCGCTGGTAAATCGACATCGCCCCGCTTGCACCATACAGTTTGGTTGGCTGGTTGTTATCGCGACCTACCCAAGTGATCACCACTTCACGGCCATCGATACCGGCGAACCAGGTATCCACGTTATTGTTGGTGGTCCCGGTTTTACCTGCCAGATGCAGGCCCGGATACTTCGCACCCAGTTGACGTCCGGTCCCCCGCTGCACAACCTGCTGCATCGTCCACAACGTCATATAAGCCGCCTGCGCTGGCACGGCACGTTCCGCTTGCGGGAAGCTCTGATACAACACGGAGCCGTCCTCAGCAATCACTGAACGCAGAGCAGAGAGCGGTGCACGGTTACCCCCGCTGGCAATGGTCTGGAACGCCTGAGCCACTTCGATCGGCGTCAGGTTAAGCGCCCCCAGGATCATCGCCGGAACAGGATGGAGCTGATCTTTCGGCACACCCAGTTTCTGCCAGGTGTCGACAATCGCCGGCAGACCGAGCGCCATACCCAGGTTCACCGTTGGCACGTTCATCGAGCGGGTCAACGCATCCACCAGCATGACCTGGCCGCTGAACTGTTTATCGTCGTTCTGCGGAGACCATACCTGGCCGTTAGGCTGGCGCAGGGAAATCGGCGCATCGGCAATCCAGGTATTCAGGCGATACTGGTTAGGCTGACTCAGGGCGGTAAGATAGGTTGCCGGTTTCGCCAGTGAACCAATCGAACGTCGCGCCTGCATTGCACGGTTGTAGCCTGCGAACTGCGGCTCAGCACCGCCCACCATGGCGCGAACTTCGCCGGTGTTACGGTCAACCACCACCATCGCGGTTTCAAGATCGCTCAGCTTACGCTGTTTCTTCAGCGCCGGGATGCCTTCCACCGCAGCTTTTTCAGCGGCTTCCTGCGCCACGGAATCGAAGGTAGTAAAGATCTTCACGCCGGAGAGATCTTTCACCTTATCACCGAGCTTGCTTTGCAGCTCCTGACGCACCAGCTGCATAAACGCAGGCTGAGGCGAGATCACGCCACCGCGCGGCTGAACGCCGAGTGGTCGTGCGCTCAGCATGTCGTACAGCTCCTGGTCAATCACCTGCTGCTGTTGCAGCAGACGCAGCACCAGGTTACGACGTTCCAGCGCCAGTTTCGGGTTACGCCACGGGTTATAAATGGACGCCCCTTTCACCATGCCCACCAGCAGCGCCTGCTGGTCAAGGCTCAGCTCTTCCACCGGACGACCAAAGTAGTACAGACTTGCCAGCGGGAAGCCGCGGATTTCGTTATCCCCGCTCTGACCGAGGTACACCTCGTTCATGTACAGCTCAAGGATACGATCCTTGCTGTAACGCGCATCCATCAGTACGGCCATGTACGCTTCGTTGGCTTTACGCCAGTAAGAGCGTTCACTGGAGAGGAACAGGTTCTTCACCAGCTGCTGGGTCAGCGTACTCGCCCCCTGTACCGTCCGTCCGGCGGTCAGGTTAGCCAGCACCGCACGGCCAATCGAGTAGAGGCTGATGCCATCATGCTCATAGAAGTGACGGTCTTCGGTTGCCAGCAGGGTATCAACCAGCAGGTCCGGGAAGCCGTTACGGGCAACGAACAGACGTTGTTCGCCGTTCGCCGACGAGAGCATGGTGATCAGACGCGGATCGAGACGGAAGAAACCGAACTGACGGTTGTTATCCATGTTCTCGATGGTGTCCAGACGATCGCCGTCAAAGGTCAGACGCGCACGCACCTGGCCCTCTTTGCTGTCCGGGAAATCAAACGGACGGCGGATCATCTCAATGCTTTTCGCCTGCACGGTAAATTCGCCAGGACGCGTCATTTTCGACACCTGACGATACTGGGTGGCTTCCAGCAGTTTCACCATCTCGTTCTTGCTGATGGACATATCTGGCTCAAGGTTCACCATGCGGCCATACACCGCCGCAGGCAGTTGCCAGACTTTTCCGTCGATACGGCTACGGATCTTCTGATCCAGATAGACGCCGTAAATCGCCATCAGCACAACAAATACAATGAACAGCTTCAGCAACAGCCAGAACCAGCCGCGCTTGCCCCGAGGCTTACGCCCTTTGCCTTTCCCTTTACGCGGCATCGGTTCTTCATCCTCATAATCGTCTTCATAGTCATCGTCATAATCCTCATCTCTGAGGCGACGACGGCTTACCTTTTCTTTCGCCGGACGCGTTGGTTTTCCCTTACGTCCTATTGGCTCGCGGTCATTCCCCGCCATGCTTTTTCTCCGCAACTTTCAGGCGCAAGGGCCCGATTCTCTTTTCTTCCACTGGCCTGTGAAAGAAGAAATCTCTCAAAGTAAACAGCAAGACCTTCCAGACAGGAACGTCTTTAGTATTTTCTCCCGCACCCTGCGGGTGAGGGCATCAAGCCGCACGTTCCCAGCCACGCCCGTCACGAATACTTCTTCGTCCGTCGTGTCGGTGCCGTATTTGCCGGATCGTCCGGCCAGACATGTTTGGGATACCGCCCCTTCATCTCTTTTTGCACGTCACGGTAGCTCCCCGCCCAGAATGCCCCCAGGTCGCGGGTAATCTGTAATGGGCGATGGGCTGGCGACAACAGTTCCAGCACCAGAGAGACGCGCCCTTGCGCCACAGAAGGCGTGGTGGCCTCTCCAAACATTTCCTGCATACGTACCGCCAGCGCCGGAGGATTATCCTCGTGATAACGAATGGCAATCCGGCTTCCGGTCGGCACAGTGTAATGCCCTGGCAGTTCACTATCCAGACGTTGACGTAATGACCAGTCCAGTAAATTCTGTAACGCGACCTTAACATCAAGCGCTTTTAGCGCACGCAGCGAGTGTACACCGTGCATTTGCGGCAGCAGCCAGCGTTCCAGCGAGCCCAGCAATGTCTCATCATCGACCGCGGGCCAGTCATACTCCGGTAGCCAGCGCGCGGCACAGTGAAGACGAATACGGTACTGTTCCGCCTCTGGCGTCCAGTTCAGCACCCCTACCCCTTTGTCCCGGATGCCGTTCAGCATGGCCAGATGCAGCACCTCTTCCGACGGTTTTGCCAGCGGCGTGGTGCCGAGGATCAGTTTACCTGTCTGGCTGCGACGAAATGCCTTCAGCGTGCCCTGAGCCTCATCCCATTCCACGGTATCGGATTGCTGGACCAACTGCGGACAGGCACGCGTCAGGGCATCAATATCCACCGCGATAGCCTGTAAAATACGCGCGTCCGGGGAGTGGCTACCCTGTAACAGTAACGGCGCAATCAGCCATTCGTGACGCGTCATGGCGTCATCGCTGTCCAGCATGGCACCCATGCCATTGGCCAGTTGATACCGCCCGTCCAGACCGCGACGACGCGCGATCCTGTCGGGAAACGCCTGCGCTAACAGAGGCGCGATAGCCGCGCTGTCTGGCGACCCGGCTTTGCCGTTGAGTCGCCGGCAAAGCTGCTGCGCCCGCTGCTGCCAGTTCCCCTGATTGCGGGAAAAGGCCTGCGCCAGATCTCTGCTGCCACCGCGTGGTGGCTCCTCAAGAATAGCCGCCAGTTTCGCCGCCGTAGCAATTTCATCCTCCCCCTGCGCGGCCACCAGCATCGCCGCCAGGCGAGGGTCATTGCCCAGCGCGGCCATTTTTTGCCCGCGGGATGACAATCGCTCACCATCAAGCGCCCCCAGGCGGTTCAGTAAGGCCCGGGCAGCAGCAAGGTTCGCGGCGGGTGGAGGATTAAGCCAGGTCAGCTGTGCCGGATCCGGGCATCCCCACTGCAAAAGATCCATCACCAGCCCCGCCAGATCGCTGTGTAAAATTTCCGGCGTGCTTTGCTGTGCAGCGCGCTCAGCCTGCTCTGCGCTGGTCAAATGCAGGCAGATACCGGGCTCAAGACGTCCCGCACGGCCTGCACGCTGGACCATCGACGCCTGGCTTATGCGCTGCGTCAGCAGTTTAGTCAGCCCGGTGCGCGCGTCAAAGCTCGCCACCCTCTCCTGCGCACTGTCCACCACCAGGCGAATGCCTTCTATGGTTAAACTGGTTTCGGCAATATTGGTTGCCAGCACCACTTTACGCTGCCCCGCGGGCGCGGGCAGGATTGCTTTACGCTGATCCGCCAGCGACAGCGCGCCGTAGAGCGGGCAAAGCAGCACGTCACTTCCCACCCGGGAAGCCAGTTGGTCCTGCACGCGCTGGATCTCGCCTACGCCTGGCAAAAACAGCAATAGCGATCCTGATTCCTGGCGGAGCAATTCGGCGGTTGCGATGGCTACCGCGTCGTCAAAACGCTGATGGGCAGGCAACGGTTGATAGCGACGCTCAACGGGAAATGCTCTGCCTTCGGAGGCGATAACCGGCGCGTCGGGCAACGTCTGCTGCAGTCGCTCGTTATCCAGCGTAGCGGACATGATAAGCAACCGGAGGTCGTCGCGTAGCCCTTGCTGAACATCAAGTAACAGCGCCAGTGCCAGATCTGCCTGCAGGCTACGCTCGTGGAATTCATCCAGAATCACCAATCCGACGCCGTTTAACTCCGGATCGTTTTGCAGCATGCGGGTCAGGATCCCTTCGGTCACCACCTCAAGGCGCGTGGACGGGCCAACGCAGGTTTCGGCGCGCATACGGTAACCCACCGTCTCGCCCGGCTTTTCACCAAGCAGTTCCGCCAGGCGCTGCGCCACGTTCCGTGCGGCCAGCCTGCGCGGCTCCAGCAGGATAATTTTCCCGCGGACAGTGCCCTCTTTGAGGATCTGCAGCGGCAGCCAGGTAGATTTACCTGCGCCCGTCGGGGCGTTAAGTAAAACCTGCGGGGCATGGTGTAAGGCAGCAAGAAGCTCAGGAAGGACGACGGCGACCGGCAATGAGGACACTAACAACTCCAGAGGGTTAACATTAGTCGGCGTACATTGTAGCATCGGCGCATACCATTACCGAGTCCCCTGTATGTCTGAGTCGAAACGGCTGTTTTTTGCCATAGAATTGCCCTCCACGCTGCAGCGAAAAATCGTTCGCTGGCGAGCCAGCCATTTTCCCCAGGACGCAGGCCGTCCGATCGCGGCGGCAAACCTGCACCTGACGCTGGCCTTTCTGGGCGATGTCAGCGCCGAAAAACAGCGCGCGCTGGCAGCAATGGCTGGCCGCATTTCTCAGCCAGCGTTTACGCTGCACCTCGATGACGCGGGCCAGTGGCTGCGCTCACGCGTGGTCTGGTTGGGCACGCGCCAGCCGCCCCGCGGACTTTTACAGCTTGCCAGTATGTTGCGCGCCCAGGCGGCTCGCAGCGGGTGTTACCAGAGTCCGCAGCCGTTTCATCCGCATATCACCCTGCTGCGCGATGCCGGTCAGGCCGTTGCCATTCCGCCACCCGGCTTTCACTGGGACGTTGAGGTCAATACCTTCGCGCTTTACGAATCGGTCTTTACCCAAGGACGCACCCGTTACACGCCGCTACAGCGCTGGTCGCTGGGCGATACCCTAAGGAATTCTGATGAAGTTTAGTCCTGCCCTGCAGCACGCCACGCTGGTTCAGCGCTACAAACGCTTTCTCGCTGATGTGATCACCCCCGAAGGTGAACAGCTCACGCTGCACTGCCCGAACACCGGTGCCATGACCGGCTGTGCGACGCCGGGTGACACGGTCTGGTATTCCACTTCAGAAAATACTAAACGCAAATATGCCCATACCTGGGAAATGACCGAGACGCAAAACGGGGCATTTATTTGCGTGAATACCCTGCGCGCCAATCAATTAGTTAAGGAAGCATTGACCCTTGGCACCCTGCCCGAACTGGTGGGATATGGCACGCATAAAAGTGAAGTTAAATATGGCGATGAAAGCAGCAGAATTGACTTCATGTTACAGGCGGAAGACCGGCCCGAGTGCTATATTGAAGTAAAATCAGTGACGTTAGCGGAACAGGAAAACGGCTACTTCCCGGATGCGGTCACGCTACGGGGGCAGAAGCATCTGCGGGAGCTGATGAGTGTTGCGGCGGCGGGCAAACGCGCCGTATTGCTGTTTGCGGTTTTACATTCAGCCATTGAACGATTTTCTCCAGCCCGCCATATTGATCTCAAATACGCGCAATTGTTGAATGAGGCACAAAAGCAGGGGGTGGAGGTTTTGGCTTATAAAGCGGAACTTTCTGCCGATAATATGACTCTGAGATCCTCTCTTCCCATTGTCTTATAAGGGATTAGACGATTGACTATTAAGTGTTCTGGCCGCGTGCGCAAATACGCTTTTCCTCACAGGCTTGTCAAGTGTTACGTTTAGATAATTGCCATACGGAAAAGCATCTGCTATTTATAGCGACCTGATTTTTCCCCCAACACGGGGATCGATAGTGCGTGTTAAGGAGAAGCAACATGCAAGAAGGGCAAAACCGTAAAACATCGTCCCTGAGTATTCTCGCCATCGCTGGGGTGGAGCCGTATCAAGAGAAGCCGGGCGAAGAGTATATGAACGAAGCCCAGCTGTCGCACTTCAAGCGTATTCTTGAAGCATGGCGTAATCAACTCAGGGATGAAGTCGATCGCACCGTTACTCATATGCAGGATGAAGCTGCTAACTTCCCGGACCCGGTAGACCGTGCCGCTCAGGAAGAAGAGTTCAGCCTCGAACTGCGTAACCGTGACCGCGAACGCAAACTGATCAAAAAGATCGAAAAAACGCTGAAAAAAGTCGAAGACGAAGATTTTGGCTACTGCGAATCCTGCGGTGTTGAAATCGGAATTCGTCGCCTGGAAGCGCGTCCAACCGCCGATCTGTGCATCGACTGTAAAACGCTGGCAGAAATCCGCGAAAAACAGATGGCCGGTTAATACCAGCGCTGTTTACACACTCTAAAGGCGGGAGTTTCTCCCGCCTTGTTACTGTTGATATGTCTGAATCACACTATATTGGGCGCTTCGCGCCATCCCCTTCTGGTGAATTACACTTCGGCTCATTAATTGCCGCCCTCGGCAGCTACCTGCAGGCTCGCGCCCGTCACGGTAAATGGCTGGTCCGCATTGAAGATATTGATCCTCCGCGTGAAGTTCCCGGTGCAGCAGATACCATTCTGCGTCAGCTGGAACATTACGGTCTTCACTGGGACGGCGACGTCCTCAGGCAGTCAAGGCGACATGATGCCTACCGGGAACGCCTGGCGTGGCTCCACGCACAAGGGCTCTCCTACTACTGCACCTGCACCCGCGCGCGTATTCAGAGCGTGGGTGGCGTCTATGACGGCCACTGCCGCACGCGCAATAACGGCCCAGAACTGGCCGCCGTGCGCATAAAGCAGCATGTCCCGGTGACGCACTTTACTGATTTACTCTCCGGCGAGATCCATGCGGATGAACGTCTTGCACGCGAAGATTTTATTATCCACCGCCGTGACGGCTTGTTTGCCTATAACCTGGCGGTTGTGGTTGATGACCATTTCCAGGGCGTGACGGAAATTGTGCGCGGGGCTGACCTGGTGGAACCTACCGTGCGACAAATATCGCTCTATCACCAGTTTGGCTGGAACGCGCCGGATTACATTCATCTGCCGCTGGCGGTCAATGAACAGGGCTTTAAGCTGTCAAAACAAAATCATGCGCCCGCCCTGCCAGACGGCGATCCGCGCCCTGTTTTGATCGACGCGCTGCGATTTCTCAACCAGAATGTAACCAACGAATGGCAGGATTTGCGAATTGACGAACTGCTGAAAATGGCGATCGCCAACTGGACGCTGACGACCGTACCAAAAATCCAGCATTCTCAAATGCGTTGCGCTGAGCTATGATTAGCCGCTTTTTTCATAACAAAACACACTACGAGGTGTACTATTTTTACCCGAGTCGCTAATTTTTGCCGTAAAGTGCTAAGCCGCGAAGAGAGCATGGCGAACGACGCTATTGCGCAAAACCGCATGTCGGTTATTCCACGTGAGCAGCACAATATTTCCCGCAAAGATATCAGTGAAAATGCCCTCAAGGTGCTCTATCGTCTGAATAAAGCAGGCTACGAGGCCTATCTCGTTGGCGGTGGGGTGCGTGATTTACTGCTGGGCAAAAAACCAAAAGATTTCGACGTGACGACCAGCGCCACGCCAGAGCAGGTGCGCAAATTATTCCGTAACTGCCGCCTTGTTGGCCGTCGTTTTCGTCTTGCTCACGTCATGTTTGGGCCGGAAATTATTGAAGTGGCGACCTTCCGCGGTCACCACGAAGCGGGCGAATCCGATCGCACCACCTCCCAGCGCGGCCAGAACGGCATGCTGCTGCGGGACAATATCTTCGGCTCTATCGAAGAAGATGCCCAGCGTCGCGATTTCACGATCAACAGCCTTTACTACAGCGTGGCAGATTTCACCGTCCGTGATTACGTCGGCGGCATGCAGGACCTGAAAGACGGTCTGATTCGCCTGATCGGCACGCCGGAAACGCGTTATCGTGAAGACCCGGTGCGTATGCTGCGCGCCGTACGTTTCGCCGCCAAACTCTCAATGCGCATCAGCCCGGAAACCGCAGAGCCGATACCGCGTCTGGCGACGCTGATTAACGACGTGCCGCCAGCCCGTCTGTTTGAAGAGGCGCTGAAGCTGCTGCAGGCCGGTTACGGCTACGAAACCTACAAGCTGCTACGCGAATACAGCCTTTTCCAGCCCCTGTTCCCGACCATTACGCGCTGCTTTACCGAAAACGGTGACAGCCCAATGGAACGCATGATTGCGCAGGTGCTGAAGAATACCGATACCCGCATTCACAACGATATGCGTGTGAACCCGGCGTTCCTGTTTGCTGCGATGTTCTGGTATCCGCTGCTGGAAGCGGCGCAGAGAATTGCGCAGGAAAGCGGTCTGGCCTACTACGATGCGTTTGCGCTGGCCGCAAATGACGTGCTGGATGAAGCCTGCCGCACGCTCGCCATTCCAAAACGTATTACGACGCTGGTGCGTGATATCTGGCAGCTTCAGCTGCGCATGTCTCGTCGTCAGGGTAAGCGCGCCTGGAAGCTGATGGAACATCCTAAATTCCGCGCTGCGTTCGATTTACTGTCGCTGCGTGCTGAAATTGAACGGAACCAGGAACTGCAGCGTCTGGCGCAGTGGTGGGGAGAATTCCAGGTTTCAGCACCGCCAGAGCAGAAAGATATGCTCGTCGACCTCGATGACGAACCGACGCCGCGTCGTCGCCACCGTCGTCCACGCAAACGTGCGCCGCGCCGTGAAGGTACGGCATGACCCTGGCGTACATTGCCATCGGCAGCAATCTGGCCTCTCCGCTAGAGCAGGTTAATGCTGCCGTTCAGGCGCTGGGTGAAATCCCACAAAGCCGTATTGTGGCGGTCTCTTCTTTCTACCGGACACCGCCGCTGGGGCCACAGGATCAGCCTGATTACCTGAATGCCGCCGTGGTGCTGGACACTGCGCTGGATGCCGACACGCTGCTGGATAATACTCAGCGAATCGAACTGCAGCAGGGCCGCGTACGCAAAGCCGAACGCTGGGGGCCGCGCACCCTCGATCTCGACATTATGCTGTTTGGCCACGAGGTGATTAACACCCCCCGTCTCACCGTTCCGCACTACGACATGAAAAATCGCGGCTTTATGCTCTGGCCGCTGTTCGACGTTGCCCCTGACCTCACCTTCCCTGACGGCCTCGCGCTGAAGGCAGTGCTGGATAGCCTCGACGCAGAAAAACCAGCCCGCTGGTGATCCGCATTTTTACCGGTTAACCCTCACTGAATTGTGGTTAATCGGTTGCCTAAAATCATTGTTCCCTCAAATGTTACTGTTAGAATGCGCAAAGATTCGCTTTTGGGCTATCAGGAAACAGTATGAAACCAACCACCATCTCCTTACTGCAGAAATGCAAACAGGAAAAGAGACGCTTCGCCACCATTACTGCGTATGACTACAGCTTCGCTAAGCTTTTTGCCGAAGAGGGTATCACTGTCATGCTGGTCGGAGATTCGTTAGGGATGACGGTACAAGGCCATGATTCCACCCTGCCGGTGACGGTCGAAGATATTGCCTACCATACCCGTGCCGTGCGCCGCGGAGCACCTGCCTGTCTGCTGCTTTCCGATCTGCCTTTTATGGCCTACGCTACGCCAGAGCAAGCGTTCGAGAATGCGGCAACCGTCATGCGTGCCGGGGCCAATATGGTCAAAATCGAAGGCGGAGCCTGGCTTGCAGAGACCGTGAAAATGCTCACCGAACGTGCCGTGCCGGTCTGCGGCCACCTGGGTCTGACGCCGCAATCCGTCAATATTTTTGGCGGCTATAAGGTGCAGGGCCGCGGTGACGCGGCACAGACACTTTTTGAGGATGCCCTGGCGCTGGAAGCCGCTGGCGCACAGCTGCTGGTGCTGGAGTGTGTGCCGGTTGAACTGGCAAAACGCATCACCGAGGCGCTGTCGATTCCGGTGATTGGCATTGGCGCAGGCAACGTTACCGACGGTCAGATTTTAGTGATGCACGACGCCTTTGGTATTACCGGCGGCCATATCCCTAAATTCGCCAAAAATTTCCTGGCAGAAGCAGGCGACATGCGTGCTGCTGTGCGGCAGTATATTGCCGACGTTGAATCCGGTGTTTACCCGGGTGAAGAACACAGTTTCCATTAAGGAGTCTTGTTGTGCTAATCATTGAAACCCTGCCGCTGCTTCGCCAGCATATCCGTCGTGCACGTCAGGAAGGTAAACGTATCGCACTGGTTCCCACGATGGGTAACCTGCATGACGGCCATATGAAGCTTGTTGATGAAGCCAGAGCGCGTGCAGATATCGTGGTGGTCAGTATCTTCGTGAACCCCATGCAGTTTGACCGTGCCGACGACCTGGCGCGCTATCCGCGCACCCTGCAGGAAGATTGCGAAAAACTCAAAAAACGCCACGCGGACATTGTCTTCTCTCCGGCACCTACAGACGTCTACCCGCAGGGGACCGAGGACGCGACCTACGTGGACGTGCCGGGCATTTCAACCATGCTGGAAGGCGCCAGCCGTCCGGGCCATTTCCGCGGCGTTTCAACCATCGTCAGCAAGCTGTTTAACCTGGTGCAGCCCGACGTTGCCTGCTTCGGTGAGAAGGACTTCCAGCAGCTGGCGTTGATCCGTAAGATGGTCGCCGACATGGGTTATGATATTGAGATCGTGGGCGTGCCGATTGTGCGTGCCAAAGACGGTCTGGCGCTCAGTTCCCGTAACGGGTACCTTACCGCGGATGAGCGTAAAATCGCGCCGGGATTGAGCAAGGTCATGAATACCATGGCGGAACAGCTTGTGGCTAAAGAGCTGAGCGCAGAAGAGATCGTTGCTCTCGCCGAACAGGCGCTGAACGACAAAGGCTTCCGCGCTGACGATATCCAAATCCGTGATGCCGATACGCTGCTTGAGCTGACCGATACCAGCAAGCGCGCGGTGCTTCTGGTGGCTGCATGGCTCGGTCAGGCACGCCTTATCGACAATAAAGTGGTTGAGCTGGCATAACTCTCTACCTCCCCTCGTTCGCGGGGGGTTAACGCATGATGATTAAAGGTAAACGTAATGATTCGCAAAATGCTGCAAGGTAAGCTTCACCGTGTGAAAGTCACTCAGGCCGACCTGCACTATGAAGGCTCCTGCGCCATTGATCAGGATTTTCTTGATGCAGCGGGCATCCTTGAAAACGAAGCCATTGATATCTGGAACGTGAATAACGGTAAGCGCTTCTCTACCTATGCGATCGCGGCGGAACGCGGCTCCAGAATTATCTCCGTGAATGGCGCTGCCGCTCACTGTGCCGACGTCGGTGATATCGTCATCATCGCCAGCTTCGTGATGATGTCTGACGAAGAAGCCCGTCGCTGGCAGCCAAAAGTGGCGTACTTCGAAGGCGACAACGAAATGAAACGCACCGCGAAAGCCATTCCGGTCCAGGTTGCCTGATATCCTGAAGGCTGTGAACCGTTCACAGCCTTCTCTCACCTCATCCCTGCGGCTGATTACTGATAAGCCGCGACATCGTCTCCAGCGAATCCGTCCTTAAAATATACAGTCGCTTAAGCAGGAACGGATTGTCCCCGGGCTTCACTTTGCCTTTTACCGTTGTCACCGCCAGGTGGAACCCTGCGTCATTCGCTGCTTTTACCGCTTTGTCATCATAGGCGCCAAACGGATAAGAGAGATAGAGCACGTGCGGGTTAAATTGCGCCAGCGCCCGGCGTGAACGCGCGAAATCGAACAAAATCACGTGATGGCTACGGCTCAGTAAGATCGGGTGTTTATTGCCGTCCACCCGATGCAAGAAGTGGGTATGGGACTGGATATCAAACACATCCTGGATCTGCTCAAGCTCAGAGACACTCATAAACTGCAGGTATTTCGGCGCCCACTTCTGCGGATGACGTTTTATACGCGACGAGATGATAAACGCCGTCGCCTTGAATCCATACGCTTTGAGGACGGGATACGCATAGCGGCTCACCGACTTCAGCCCGTCATCAAAGGTGATCACCACAGACTTCGCCGGCAGGTTCATTTTGTTACGCACATACCCTTCAAGCTGAGCCATCGTCAGCGTGGTATAGCCCTGATCGCGAAGCCAGGTCATCTGGTTGCTGAACGCACGCACGCTGGTGGTCGTGGAGGTATGTCGGAAACGGGTGTTCTCTTCATCACGCAGGATATGGTGATAGGTCAGGACCGGGATGCCGTTATCTTCCTGCGCATCCAGGCTGCTGATCCACGCCAGACGATTGCCGATGCGGATCTGATACCAGGTCTGGTTCAGACGGTCTTTAAGTTTATTCAGAATCGGGTAGCGAAGGTTAGCACTCATCGTGCCGAAAGGGGCGCTTCCGCTGCTGGGGGCGTTAAAGACAGGCGTGTCTTTCCAGGTTATCAGGTTCTGGTTACTCAGCGGTTTATTTAAATCGCCAAGGCTGTCTTCCACGCGCTGTTTGCCCTGCACGTCTTCCAGGTGCTCTTTATCAATAAAGCCCGTGCCGAAGCCAAAACGAAACTCGTAGTAATCAGCGGATGTGGGGACGACGGCCAGGATTTGCCCGGCACGAATATTGCCGACATTGACCACATTGTTACCTACTTGCGCCCAGATAGCCGCATCTTCGGTGGTTTGCATATATCGGGCGGGAAGCCCTTGCTGAGCGATCAGGCTGGCAGATGCGCCGCCGGAAACCAGCAGCAACAGAAGGAACACAACGCGCATGAACATGGAATATTAATCGACACGAAAAATCAGCCACCATTGTAACAAAAGCAGCATCAATACCAATGTTTAATTCTTATACAAATCATGGAGCAAGACAAAGGGAGGATTTTTTTGCTGCTGATGCCACAGGCTGCTGACGCCGGCCACTTTTTTGTCGACGATCGCATGACGGAATTCAGCGCTGCTTAAGGTTTCCCGGAAGGGATACATGGATTCCAGCAGCAAAAAGTTAATGCCTGATATCACTTCACAGTTGTCGTGCTTGTGGCTCAACAATGCCGCAGAGCGATAAGGTGCCGCGCCGGATTTATCGGTCAGGAAGATGACGCCGTCACCGGTGTCGGTTTCATGCAGGGCATCGCACATCATGCGGCTGAGCATGTTGGTGCTCAATCCACGCCAGTAGTTAACCGCACGGCATTGCGCCAGCGGACCAAATCTGGCCTCCAGTTTATCCAGCATATCCTGCGCCTGTTCATCATGGCAGGCGATCACCCATCCCAGCATCACTCTCTCCTTAGCAGGCAAGTAGTTTAGCGGAGTGAAGGTTAGCGTACGGTGATAACAATCAAAGAAAAGCGCCCGGCAAACAGAATGTCGCCGGGCGGAAGATTAGCTGCGCAGACCGCGTCCACGCTGAATCAGAGACCAGCACAGCAGGTAGAAGGCGATAATAAACACCACCAGCACCGCAACCGTGGTAATCAGTGGCACATCCGTAATGCCGAGGAAACCAAAGCGGAAGCCGCTGATCATATAAACAATCGGGTTCAGGTGTGACAGCGCCTGCCAGAACGGCGGCAGCAGCGTCAGGGAGTAGAACACCCCGCCAAGATAGGTCAGTGGCGTCAGCACAAAGGTCGGGATCAGGCTGATATCATCAAACGTTTTAGCAAACACCGCGTTCAGCAGACCGGCCAGCGAGAACAAGATGGCCGTCAACAGTAACGTGAGCGCCACGAACAGCCATGAATGCACCTGGAACGGCACAAAGAACAGGGAGATCGCGGTCACCAGAATCCCCACACAGAGACCGCGCGCCACGCCGCCGCCCACATAACCCGCAATGATCACATGCGTTGGTACCGGCGCGACCAGCAGCTCTTCAATGTTACGCTGGAACTTGGCGCTAAAGAATGACGATGCCACGTTAGCATAGGCGTTGGTGATCACCGCCATCATGATCAGGCCCGGCACAATAAACTGCATATAGGTAAAGCCGTGCATTTCACCAATACGCGAACCGATGAGGTTACCGAAGATGATGAAGTAGAGCGTCATGGTGATCACCGGCGGTACCAGAGTTTGCACCCAGATACGCATAAAGCGGTTAATCTCTTTCGCCCAGATGCTTTTCAGCGCGACCCAGTAAAGATGCGTCATGCCTTGTCTCCTTGTTTATCCTGCACCAGAGAGACAAACAGCTCTTCCAGTCGGTTCGCTTTGTTACGCATACTTAATACCTGAACACCCTGCGCGCTCAGCTGTGAGAACACGCTGTTGATGCCCTGCTCACGCAGCACTTCCACTTCCAGCGTTGAGGTATCCACCAGACGATAGTTATAGCCTTCCAGCGTCGGCAGCGGGCTTTTCGCCGCCAGGTCGAGAATGAAGGTTTCGGATTTCAGCTTGGCGAGCAGGCTCTTCATCGAGGTGTTTTCCACCAGCTCACCGTTCTGAATGATGCCGATATTGCGACACAGCATCTCCGCCTCTTCGAGGTAGTGCGTGGTCAAAATAATGGTCGTGCCTTTGTCGTTGAGGTCCTTCAGGAAGCCCCACATTGAACGACGCAGTTCGATATCCACGCCCGCGGTGGGCTCATCAAGGATCAACAGCTTTGGCTCATGCATCAGCGCACGGGCAATCATCAGACGGCGCTTCATCCCGCCAGACAACATGCGCGCACGTTCATTGCGTTTTTCCCACAGATCGAGCTGTTTGAGGTACTTTTCGCTGCGCTCCACCGCTTCTTTGCGCTCAACACCGTAGTAACCCGCCTGATTAACCACGATTTGCTGCACTGTCTCGAACGGGTTGAAGTTGAACTCCTGCGGTACCAGTCCGAGCTGGCGCTTAGCATTCACCACATCTTTTTGCAGGTCGTAACCAAACACGCTCACCCGGCCGGACGTTTTGTTGACCAGCGAACTGATAATGCCAATGGTGGTGGATTTCCCCGCCCCATTCGGCCCCAGAAGCGCGTAGAAATCCCCCGCTTCCACTTTGAGATCTATCCCACGCAGCGCCTGAACGCCGCCTGGATAGGTTTTTTTGAGCTGCTCAAGCTCCAGTGCAATCGCCATGAATTAAACTTACCTTAGGTTCTGACACACGTTGTGTGGTTTCATTAAAAGTCGAGTTACCCTATATTAGCGCAACGCAATCACTCGGTTACAGGTCGCTAACCTCCATGAACGACATAGATACACTCATCAGCAACAATGCACTATGGTCAAAAATGCTGGTGGAGGAAGACCCCGGATTTTTTGGAAAGCTCGCGCAGGCGCAAAACCCACGCTTTCTCTGGATTGGATGTTCCGACAGCCGCGTTCCGGCAGAGCGCCTGACAGGCCTCGAGCCTGGCGAACTGTTTGTGCACCGTAATGTTGCCAACCTGGTGATCCATACCGACCTCAACTGCCTTTCGGTTGTTCAGTACGCCGTTGACGTTCTGGAGGTCGAGCACATCATTATTTGTGGCCACTATGGCTGCGGCGGTGTGCAGGCCGCGATTGAAAATACCGAACTCGGGTTAATCGATAACTGGCTGCTGCATATCCGCGATATCTGGTTCAAACATAGCTCACTGTTGGGTGAAATGCCGCAGGAGCGTCGTCTCGATACCCTTTGCGAGCTGAACGTGATGGAGCAGGTTTATAACCTTGGCCATTCCACCATCATGCAATCGGCGTGGAAACGCGGGCAAAAAGTCTCGATCCACGGCTGGGCGTACGGTATTCACGATGGTTTGCTTCGTAACCTGGAAGTGACCGCCACCAACCGTGAAACGCTTGAGCAGCGTTATCGTTCCGGGATAGCTAACCTGAAGCTCAAGCACGTCAACCATAAATAGCTGCCTGTAAGCGGTTCAGATAAAAACAAAACGGCAACCCGGGTTGCCGTTTTTACTGTGTGTTCCCTCGTCAGAGGGCAACAGACCGCACGTCACAAACCTTACTCGTCGAGCAGGATCACTTTACCCACATACGGCAGATGACGGTAACGCTGCGCGTAGTCAATGCCATAGCCCACGACGAACTCGTCAGGGATAGAGAAGCCGACAAACTCTACCGGCACCTGCACTTCACGGCGGCTGGGTTTATCCAGCAGGGTGCAGATCGCCAGGGATTTTGGCTCACGCAGGCTCAGGATCTCGCGCACTTTAGAGAGCGTGTTGCCGGAGTCGATGATGTCCTCAACGATCAACACATCTTTGCCACGAATATCTTCATCCAGATCTTTCAGGATTTTCACATCACGGGTTGTGGACATGCCGCTGCCGTAGCTGGAGGCGGTCATAAAATCGACCTCATGGGACACCTGCACTTCACGGCACAGGTCTGCCATGAACATGAAAGAGCCACGTAAAAGACCGACCAGCACCATTTCGCTGCCGCTGTCCTTGTAATGTTCGGTGATTTGACGACCCAGTTCGGCGATACGCGCTTTGATCTCGGCTTCCGGGATCATCACTTCAACAGTATGTTTCATATTACTAACCATATGATTTTAATGAAAATCTCTCAATGCGGATGAATGTTACTCCGGCATCGATACGCAAGCCAGCCATTATATCAGTAAATGGATACACCTGGCGCATGAGTTATAAAAAGCAAATATTGTGATTCCGATCACACTTGTTAATACCTATAATTAGTTGCTAGCAAATAATTAACAAAACTGACGAGTACACTTTCTATGGCTGAAATAAAAACTCAACAGCCACGTCTACTGGTGACATTAACAGCGCTATTCGCCGCCTTTTGCGGCCTGTATCTGTTAATCGGTGGCGTCTGGCTGGCCGCAATTGGCGGCTCCTGGTACTACCCTATTGCGGGTCTGGTTATGCTTGGCGTAACCGTCCTGTTGTGGCGTAGAAAACAATCCGCGCTATGGCTTTATGCTGCATTACTCCTCGCAACCATGATCTGGGGCGTCTGGGAAGTCGGTTTCGACTTCTGGGCACTGACGCCGCGCAGTGACATCCTGGTCTTCTTTGGTATCTGGCTGATCCTGCCGTTCGTGTGGCGTCGCCTGATTGTTCCTTCAAGCGGTGCCGTTGCGGCGCTGGTGGTTGCCCTGCTGATCAGCGGCGGCATTCTCACCTGGGCCGGTTTTAACGACCCGCAGGAGATTAACGGTACGCTGAATGCCGAATCCACCCCAGCTGCGGCTATCTCGCAGGTCGCGGATGGCGACTGGCCAGCTTATGGCCGTAATCAGGAAGGTCAGCGCTACTCCCCGCTCAAGCAGATCAACGCGGACAACGTTAAGAACCTGAAGGAAGCCTGGGTATTCCGTACCGGCGACCTGAAGATGCCAAACGATCCGGGTGAACTGACCAACGAAGTGACGCCGATTAAAGTCGGTAACATGCTTTATCTGTGCACCGCGCACCAGCGTCTGTTCGCGCTTGACGCGGCCACCGGTAAAGAGAAATGGCACTTCGATCCACAGCTGAACTCCAACCCGTCGTTCCAGCACATCACCTGCCGTGGCGTCTCTTACCACGAAGCGCGTGCTGATAATGCGAGCCCTGAAGTCATTGCCGACTGTCCTCGCCGCATCATGCTGCCGGTAAACGATGGCCGCCTGTTCGCGATCAATGCCGAAACCGGTAAGCTGTGTGAGACCTTTGCCAACAAAGGTATCCTGAATCTGCAGACCAACATGCCGGACACCACGCCGGGTCTGTATGAGCCAACCTCACCGCCGATCATCACCGATAAAACTATCGTGATTGCCGGCTCGGTAACCGATAACTTCTCCACCCGCGAAACCTCTGGCGTTATCCGTGGTTTTGACGTGAACACCGGTAAACTGCTGTGGGCCTTCGACCCGGGCGCGAAAGATCCAAACGCGATCCCATCGGACGAACACACCTTTACCTTTAACTCACCTAACTCCTGGGCACCGGCGGCGTATGACGCGAAGCTGGACCTGGTCTACCTGCCGATGGGCGTCACCACGCCAGACATCTGGGGAGGTAACCGTACGCCTGAGCAAGAGCGTTATGCCAGCTCTATCGTGGCGCTGAACGCGACCACCGGTAAACTGGCCTGGAGCTACCAGACTGTTCACCACGACCTGTGGGATATGGACATGCCGTCCCAGCCGACGCTGGCAGACATTACCGTTAACGGCAAAACCGTTCCGGTGATTTATGCACCCGCGAAAACGGGCAACATCTTTGTACTGGATCGCAGCAACGGTAAGCTGGTTGTCCCGGCACCCGAAAAACCCGTTCCGCAGGGCGCTGCCAAAGGCGACTATGTCACCAAAACACAGCCGTTCTCTGACCTGAGCTTCCGTCCGAAGAAAGATCTCAGCGGTGCAGACATGTGGGGTGCCACAATGTTTGACCAGCTGGTGTGCCGCGTGATGTTCCATCAGCTGCGCTATGAAGGTATCTTCACGCCACCTTCTGAGCAGGGCACGCTGGTCTTCCCGGGTAACCTGGGCATGTTCGAATGGGGTGGGATCTCCGTTGACCCTAACCGTCAGGTGGCGATTGCCAACCCGATGGCCCTGCCGTTTGTCTCTAAGCTTATTCCACGCGGTCCAGGCAACCCAATGGAGCAGCCTAAAGATGCTAAAGGCAGCGGTACTGAAGCGGGTATTCAGCCGCAGTATGGCGTGCCATACGGTGTCACGCTGAACCCGTTCCTGTCGCCGTTTGGTCTGCCGTGTAAACAGCCTGCCTGGGGTTATATCTCCGGCCTGGATCTGAAAACTAACCAGATCGTCTGGAAAAAACGTATTGGTACGCCTCAGGACAGCATGCCGTTCCCGATGCCGGTTCCTGTCCCGTTCAATATGGGTATGCCAATGCTGGGTGGTCCAATTTCTACCGCCGGTAACGTGCTGTTCATCGCGGCAACCGCCGATAACTACCTGCGCGCGTACAACATGACCAACGGTGAAAAACTGTGGCAAGGCCGTCTGCCAGCAGGTGGACAGGCAACGCCGATGACCTATGAAGTGAATGGCAAGCAGTACGTTGTCATCTCTGCGGGTGGTCACGGTTCGTTTGGTACGAAGATGGGCGACTACATTGTGGCTTATGCTTTACCCGACGACGCTAAATAACTAACACCGCCAACGGTAAAAAAAACGGCAACTTCGGTTGCCGTTTTTATTGCTTATCCCCTCTGGACCGGGGTCTGGGCATCAGGGCACACGATATTAAACCGTGAACCCCAGCATCATGCCCGTATCTTCATGCTCCAGCAGATGGCAGTGCGCCATATAGGCAAACGCCTTCGGTGCCTCGTGGTCAAATTTCACCAGCACCTCACTGACGCCACCTTCAACCCTGACGGTGTCTTTCCATCCCGCGCGATGCGCCTGTGGCACGTTACCGTTTTCAGAAAGGATGCGGAACTGGGTGCCGTGAATATGGAACGGATGCAGCATCATGTCGCCTTCGCCTGAAATCACCCAGCGTTCAAACTGCCCTTTTGTGGCAGCAAACATTGGCGTGTTCATGTCGAACGCTTTGCCGTTGATCATGTTGGCATTGTGGAAATCGAAATCATGGCCACCGTGCCCCATGCCGCCCATTTTACCGTGGTCCATATTCATATGGCCCATCATCTCTCCGTGGTGCATGCCCGCCATCGCCTGATTGCCATATTTCGCCATCAGTGCCTGCATGCCCATCATGTCGAGCATCGGGTTCATGGACAGTTGCAGCTTGCGTTGGGTCAGACCCTCGAGAGAAGGTAGCGCCGGGAGCGTGGTCAGGGTATCCGGCAACATGCCCGAGGCCGTGACCTGCAGCGGCTGGATCTGCAGCACCGGGTGCGGCTTATCAAAGGGTGCAACCGCCATTCCCATCTGACTGACCGGTAGCGTGACCAGGTCAAACGGTTTGCCGTCGCTGATATCCACCAGCACCTCAAAACGTTCCCCCATCAGCATCGGTAGCGTATCCACCTTCACCGGTTCAGGCAGTAGCCCCCCGTCGCTTGCGACCACGTACAGAGGGCGTTTATCGCTGGTGGCGAAATTCAGTGAGCGGGCGTTACAGCCGTTGAGCAGGCGTAAGCGCAGCCAGCCTTTCGGTGCCGCATGCTGCGGGTAAATGGCACCGTTGGTCAGCAGGGTGTCACCGAACCAGCCTACCGCCGCGCTCATGACGTCCAGCTGGTAATCAATTTGCCCGTCAGCGGTGAATTTTTTGTCCTGCACAATGACCGGCACATCGTCGATGCCCCACTGTTTGGGCAGGCGCAGCAAACGGCTTTCGTCATCTTCGATCAGCACCAGCCCCGCCAGCCCCATCGCCACCTGATGGCCCGTTTTGCCATGCTGATGGGGGTGGAACCAGCAGGTCGCGGCGCGCTGGTCCGGGGTAAAGGTCACGCTTCGCTTACCGCCCGGTTTTATGATGCCCTGCGGCCCCCCATCCACCTCGCCCGGCACTTCCAGTCCGTGCCAGTGCAACGTGGTCTCCTCTGCCAGCGTGTTATGGATATCCACCGTTACCGCTTTCCCTTTACGTAACTGAAGTGCCGGGCCGAGAAGATTGCCGTTATAACCCCACGTTGTCGCACTGTGTGCGCCAAAGGTCGTTTTACCGGACTGGACAACAAGCTGGATGCGGCTACGGGCATCCGCGGTGAGTAAATCAGGGATCGGTAAGGCAGGTCTGTCAGCCGCAAAAGCCGCGCGGCTCCACAGCGGTAAAGCGCTGGCTACGCCAAGCGCAACGGAATATTTTAAAAAATCACGGCGTTGCATGTTCATTTCCTTATTTCCAGCAGGCGATCTTTTGAGCATAAACCCTCCCCTTACCGGAAGGTCAAGTGAAGCGGCAATAATAAAGATCGTCGGCCTGGCATCAAGTATGCTAACGTTAATTTTCCGTGATGCAGTGGTAGAAGCAATGAAGACGTTTTTCAGAACAATTTTGTTCGGTAGCCTGATGGCGATGTGTGCGAACAGTTACGCGCTGAGTGAAAATGAAGCGGAAGATATGGCCGATCTGACGGCAGTTTTTGTCTTTCTGAAAAACGATTGTGGTTACCAGAATTTGCCCAACGGGCAGATTCGTCGCGCACTGGTCTTTTTTGCCCAGCAAAACCAATGGGATCTCAGCAACTACGATAGCTTCGACATGAAGGCGCTCGGCGAAGACAGCTACCGCGATTTAAGCGGTATTGGTATCCCTACCGCCAAAAAATGCAAAGCGCTGGCTCGCGATTCACTCAGCCTGCTCGCCTACGTGAAATAACCTTCCCGACGCCCCCTTGTTGTGCCTATAGCCGTGCAACCACGGTTATAGTTAGCTATCATGTTTCGCTCATTTTTTGTGAGCGTAACGGATGTTAACAAAGGAGGAGTCCGCGTATGGCCGACCACACGTTGTGGCATGAAACACTGCATGACCAGTTTGGTCAGTACTTTGCCGTTGATAACGTGCTCTATCATGAGAAAACCGATCATCAGGATCTGATCATCTTCGAGAATGCCGCCTTTGGCCGCGTGATGGCGCTGGATGGTGTCGTGCAAACGACCGAGCGCGACGAGTTTATCTACCACGAGATGATGACCCACGTTCCGCTGCTGGCACACGGGCATGCGAAGCATGTTCTGATTATCGGTGGTGGTGATGGCGCAATGCTGCGTGAAGTCTCCCGCCATCAATCCATCGAAACCATTACGATGGTGGAAATTGATGCCGGCGTGGTCTCTTTCTGTCGTCAGTACCTGCCGAACCATAACGCCGGTAGCTATGACGATCCGCGCTTCAGTCTGGTCATTGATGATGGGGTTAACTTCGTTAATCAGACGACCCAGACCTTCGACGTTATTATCTCCGACTGTACCGACCCGATCGGTCCCGGCGCGTCGCTGTTTACCTCCGATTTCTACGAAGGCTGCAAGCGCTGCCTGAAGCCGGGCGGGATTTTCGTGGCACAAAACGGCGTCTGCTTCCTGCAGCAGGATGAAGCCCTCGACAGCCACCGCAAGCTGAGCACCTATTTTGGCGATGTCAGCTTCTATCAGGCCGCTATTCCGACGTACTACGGCGGGATCATGACCTTTGCCTGGGCAACGGATAACGACGTACTGCTCCATCTCTCCACCGAAATTATTCAGGCCCGCTTCCACCAGGCCGGTCTTACGTGCCGTTACTACAATCCGGCAGTTCATACCGCAGCGTTTGCCTTACCGCAGTACCTGCAAGACGCATTATCCACTAAGGGGGTGAGCTAATTGAAAAAGCTTAAACTGCATGGCTTTAACAACCTGACCAAAAGCCTGAGTTTTTGTATTTACGATATCTGCTATGCCAAAACAGCGGAAGAACGCGATGGTTACATCGCCTATATCGATGAACTCTACAATGCCAACCGTCTGACCGAGATCCTGTCAGAAACCTGTTCGATTATCGGCGCGAATATCCTGAATATCGCCCGTCAGGATTATGAACCTCAGGGTGCCAGCGTCACGATTCTGGTCAGCGAAGAGCCGGTCGACCCTCAACTTATCGATAAAACAGAACATCCGGGCCCGCTGCCGGAAGTGGTCGTCGCCCATCTCGATAAAAGCCACATCTGCGTGCACACCTACCCGGAAAGCCATCCTGAAGGCGGGCTGTGTACCTTCCGCGCCGATATCGAAGTGTCGACCTGCGGTGTGATCTCCCCGCTGAACGCGCTGAACTATTTAATCCACCAGCTGGAATCCGATATCGTGACGATTGATTATCGCGTGCGAGGCTTTACCCGTGACATTAACGGCATGAAGCACTTTATCGATCACGAGATCAATTCCATTCAGAACTTTATGTCCGACGACATGAAGTCGCTGTATGACATGATGGATGTGAACGTGTATCAGGAAAATATCTTCCATACCAAGATGTTACTTAAGGAGTTCGACCTTAAGCACTACATGTTCCATACCCGACCAGAAGATTTAAGCGAAGAAGAGCGCAAGGCCATTACTGACCAGCTCTGGAAAGAGATGCGCGAAATCTACTACGGCCGCAATATTCCGACCGTGTAAGCCGCGCTGGGAGCAAGGACGCTCCGGTGTGCTATTTCTGTTTCATGAACGCCCGGTACGCCGTCACGACTTGTAAAAAGTCTTCTACGCCGCACAGCGACAGACTCTCTTCATCGTAGTAGCTCATCCCCTCTTCCATCTCATCACCGGAGAATTCAAGCTGGTTGGCACGCACCATCACCTCTTCGCCATCCATCCACAGCGTGTATTCGTGCCCGGCACGTTGCCAGGAGCGTTCACTGCCTTTCACCGTATTTGCCGCCTGTTCAACTTCGTCCAGAAGGGCGAGATTCTCTTTCACCTCTTCGTTGAACCAGTGTCCAACAGCTTCGTGGCCCATCGACATACGCACTTTCACCACTCCGGTGATGTCGCGCAGAAATTCGTAATCCATAGTATTTTCCTCTGCAAAGCCATTACGCTAATTATCGCAGCAGAGAAGAAGAAAAAAAGCGTGGGAGGCAGGAGGAATGAAAATAAAAAGGTGAGAGCAAGACCTTGCGGTCTGATGCCCTCACCCTGTCCCTCTCCACAGGAGAGGGTGCAAACACAAAACCGCCTCCGTGAAGACGGTTTAGCTGTTTATACTGCCGTCTGGAAGATAACCCCGTCAGCCTTCTCGGTGTACTGAGAGAGCTGGTCGAAGTTCAGATAGCGATAGGTATCTACCGCCGTCTTATCCACCTGAGCCACAAAGGTCTGGTACTCTTCCGGCGTTGGCAGTTTACCAATCAGTGCCGCAACCGCCGCCAGCTCCGCAGAGGCCAGATAGACGTTTGCACCGGTACCTAAACGGTTCGGGAAGTTACGGGTAGAGGTGGAAACCACCGTCGCACCGTCAGCCACACGCGCCTGGTTACCCATACACAGGGAACAGCCAGGAATTTCGATACGCGCACCGCTCTTACCGAACACGCTGTAGTAGCCCTCTTCGGTCAGCTGAGCCGCATCCATACGGGTTGGCGGAGCCACCCACAGACGCGTTGGCAGCTGGCCTTTGTGGGTATCCAGCAGCTTACCGGCAGCACGGAAGTGGCCGATGTTGGTCATACAGGATCCGATGAACACTTCGTCGATCTTGTCGCCCTGAACGTCTGAAAGCAGACGCGCATCATCCGGATCGTTTGGTGCACACAGGATTGGCTCTTTGATATCCGCCAGATCGATGTCGATCACTGCCGCGTATTCTGCGTCAGCATCGGCTTCCAGCAGCTGTGGATCCGCCAGCCATTTTTCCATGCCCTGGATACGGCGCTCCAGCGTACGACGGTCGCCGTAGCCTTCTGCAATCATCCACTTCAGCAGCACGATGTTAGAGGTCAGATACTCAATAATCGGTTCTTTGTTCAGCTTGATGGTACAGCCAGCAGCAGAACGCTCCGCGGACGCATCGGTCAGTTCGAATGCCTGCTCGACTTTCAGATCCGGCAGACCTTCAATTTCCAGAATACGGCCAGAGAAGATGTTTTTCTTCCCTTTCTTCTCAACGGTCAGCAGACCCTGTTTGATGGCATACAGAGGGATAGCATGCACGAGGTCACGCAGGGTGATACCCGGCTGCATTTTGCCCTTGAAGCGCACCAGAACCGATTCTGGCATATCCAGCGGCATCACGCCGGTCGCAGCAGCAAACGCCACCAGCCCCGAGCCCGCCGGGAAGGAGATACCGATTGGGAAACGGGTATGGGAATCACCACCGGTACCGACGGTATCAGGCAGCAGCATACGGTTCAGCCAGGAGTGAATAACACCGTCACCCGGACGCAGCGACACACCGCCACGGTTCATGATGAAGTCAGGCAGCGTGTGGTGCGTGGTCACGTCAACCGGCTTCGGATACGCGGCAGTGTGACAGAAGCTCTGCATCACCAGGTCAGAAGAGAAGCCCAGGCACGCCAGGTCTTTCAGTTCATCACGGGTCATTGGGCCAGTGGTGTCCTGAGACCCCACGGAGGTCATCTTCGGTTCGCAGTACGCGCCAGGACGGACACCGGCGACGCCGCAGGCGCGACCCACCATTTTCTGCGCCAGGGAGTAACCACGATTGCTTTCCGCCACATCCTTCGCATGACGGAACACGTCGCTGTGCGGCAGACCCAGCGCTTCACGCGCTTTGGTCGTCAGGCCACGACCGATAATCAGCGGAATACGGCCACCGGCACGCACTTCGTCAATCAGCACGTCGGTTTTCAGCTCAAAACTCGCCAGCAGTTCGTTGGTTTCGTGGTTGCGCACTTCACCTTTGAACGGGTAAACGTCAATCACGTCGCCCATATTCAGGTTAGAGACATCCACTTCGATCGGCAGTGCGCCCGCATCTTCCATGGTGTTGAAGAAGATTGGCGCGATTTTGCCGCCCAGCACCAGGCCGCCGCCACGTTTGTTAGGCACATGAGGAATGTCATCGCCCATGAACCACAGTACGGAGTTGGTCGCGGACTTACGGGACGAACCGGTACCCACTACGTCACCGACGTATGCCAGCGGGAAACCTTTTTCCTGCAGGGCTTCGATCTGTTTGATCGGGCCAACGCTGCCCGGCTGATCCGGCTCAATACCTTCACGGGCGTTTTTCAGCATCGCCAGTGCGTGCAGAGGAATATCAGGACGAGACCACGCATCCGGTGCCGGAGAGAGGTCATCGGTGTTAGTTTCACCGGTCACTTTGAAGACGGTAACGGTGATTTTTTCAGCCAGTGCAGGACGGTTCAGGAACCATTCGGCATCGGCCCAGGATTGCATAACCTGTTTCGCGTAGGCGTTGCCGGCTTTGGCTTTTTCTTCCACATCGTAGAAGTTATCGAACATCAGCAGCGTTGAGGAGAGCGCTTTGGCGGCAATCGGTGCCAGCGTGTCGTTATCCAGTGCGTCAATCAGCGGATGAATGTTGTAGCCACCCTGCATGGTACCGAGCAGTTCAATAGCTTTTTCAGGAGTAACCAGTGGGGAGGTTGCTTCGCCTTTGGCGACGGCGGCAAGGAATCCGGCTTTTACGTAGGCGGCTTCATCTACGCCAGGCGGTACACGGTTGATCAACAGATCTAACAGGAATTCTTCTTCGCCCTTAGGCGGGTTCTTCAGCAGCTCGACGAGCGCGGCCATTTGGGTTGCATCTAAAGGTTTGGGTACAATTCCCTCGGCGGCACGTTCTGCTACGTGCTTACGGTATTCTTCTAGCACGACGGTTCTCCTCGCTCTCATTGTCATATGCGGCGGGCGTTCTCTTCACGCTCCTGTGAGACAGCAGTTTGTAGGGTAAATGCCCGATACCGCGTCGGGCAGCATAGCAGGATTTCTGCACAGTGTTAATCCGTTTACAAAAAAGCAACATTAAAAAATTTGCTGAATCGTTAAGCATGGTGTAGCGGGCAGGTGCAACGAATTCTGACTGCAAAAAACCGTGAGTGCGACCTTCTGAATATTCCGGCGGCATTTCAGCCATCCGATATAATTGTGTAATAAATACTCACACTCTTTATCCGGACGTACCGGATGATTCCCCACAAAAGTCAAAACAGTAAAAGACGGGTGATTGATACTCACGCCAACCGTAACGCCTCACGGCACAGCGCTTGTCTCGTTGGAGTCATTTTATGAAGTTGCCCTTTAAGCCACAACTGCTTGTCCTTCTGTGCAGTGCCGGGCTGTTTGCCGCCTCAGGCGTCATGTTCGTTAAAAGCCGCGCAACGGAGCCTGTGGCTCCTGCCCCCGTCGCACAACAACCGGCTGCGCCGCCTGCCGCTCAGCCAGCACCGGTCGTCGCGCCAGCCTACACGACCGCGCAAATTGATCAGTGGGTTGCCCCCATCGCGCTCTACCCGGATGCCCTGCTATCGCAAATTTTGATGGCTTCGACTTACCCGGCCAACGTCATCCAGGCGGCACAGTGGTCAAAAGACAACCCTAAACTGCAGGGCGATGCCGCCATTCAGGCCGTGGCGAATCAACCCTGGGATCCGAGCGTGAAATCACTGGTGGCGTTTCCTCAGTTGATGTCCCTGATGGGCGAAAATCCACCCTGGGTGCAGAGCCTGGGCGACGCGTTTCTCGCGCAGCCGAAAGATGTGATGGATTCCGTGCAACGTCTGCGTTTGCTGGCGCAGCAAACCGGTGCATTGCAATCAACACCGCAGCAAACGGTCACCACCGAGACAAAACCGGCCCCGGCGAAAACGGCCACCGGCCAGACAACAAGCACCGCCACGACGTCAGCCCCGACGGTCATTAAAATTGAGTCCGCCGACCCGCAGGTGGTTTACGTTCCCACCTACAACCCGAATACCGTGTATGGCACCTGGCCGAACACCGCTTATCCGCCCGTCTATTTACCGCCCTCCCCGGGAGAGCAGTTTACGGACAGCCTGGTCAAAGGCTTAGGGTTCAGCCTGGGCGTGGCGACCACCTACGCTATTTTCAGCAACATCGACTGGGATGATGACGATGACTGGGATCACCACCATGATGACGTCTGGGATCACCACGGCGGCTATAACCGCAACGGTGATAACAATATCAATATCAACGTTGAGAACTTTAATAAAATCAGCGGCCAGCGCCTGACGGACGCCAACCGCACCTGGCAGCATAACCCGGCCTATCGTGAAGGAGTGCCCTATCCCACTAACACGCTCAACAATCGCTTCCACTCAACGAACACGGCAACGGGGCTAAGCGCGACGCAGCAAAAACCGGTCAACCGGGACAGCCAACGGCAGGCTGCGCTGAGCCAGATGGAGAAATCAACGGGAAAAACCTTCCCGCAAACCGCGCGTCCGGGCACCAAAGATGCACAGCGTCAGGCATCAACCGCCCAGCTGAAGCAAATTTCACAGCGCAACAATTACCGGGGCTACGACACCAAACCGCAAACGGCACAGCGGACAGCCGCTAAGACGCGAGACAGCCGCCCGACCACCACCCAAAGGCAAGAGAAACGGGTTTCGCAGCCTGCGCGGAGTAGCCAGCCGCGCGCCAATGCGCTCAGCGGTAACGACAGTCGTTCCGCCAACTGGCAAGCCCAGCAGCAGCGAGGCGCCCAGAGCAGGCAACAGGCAGCCCGCCATCAGCAACCGCGCCAGACGTCTACCGGGCGTGCTGAACACCGCGAATTCCGTCACCGTTAAGGAAGCCGACATGAAAAGCAAATTACTCAGTGGGATCGCGTTATTCATGCTGTCGGCCGCCGCAATGGCGCAGCAATCTTTCAGCACGCCAGACCAGGCAACCGATGCGCTGGCCAGCGCCATCAGTGAGCAAAATGAAAGCGCGATGAACACCCTGCTCGGTGAGGACTGGCGTGATTTCCTGCCGCCGGAAGGGGTGGATCCTGATGCCGTGGATCGCTTCCTGCGCGACTGGAAAGTTCGGCACAATACGGTCGTTGACGGGAATAAGGCACATCTTGTGGTCGGTGACAGCGACTGGCAGCTACCGATTCCGGTGATCAAAACCGCCTCTGGCTGGCAATTTGATATCAAAGAAGGGGCTGAAGAGATCCTGACCCGCGAGATTGGCCGCAACGAGCTCGCCGCCATCGAGGCGCTGCACGCGTATGTGGATGCACAGCAAAGCTATTTTGCGCTGAACCAGAAATATGCGCAGAAGATTGTCAGCTCAGCCGGCAAAAAAGACGGCTTATACTGGCCGGCGTCGCCCGGCGAAGCCCCCAGCCCACTCGGCCCGGCCTTCAGCCCGAAAGAACCTGGCACTGGCTATCACGGCTACCGTTTTCGCATCCTGCCGGATAAAAACGGTTTTGCCATGGTGGCCTGGCCAGTCAGCTACGGCCAGACGGGCGTGATGAGCTTTGTAATAAACCAGACCGACAAGGTGTACCAGTCGGACCTCGGCAGCGAGTCAGAGAAGAAAGCGCAGGCGTTACCTGCTTATCACCTGGATCACACCTGGCAACCGGTCGCCCCATAATGCAGGCAAAAAAAAACGCCTCCGGAGGAGGCGTTTCGCAATCATGAAGAAACTTATTTCTTCTTCGCTTTCGCGTTAGGCAGGTCGGTGATGCTACCTTCGAACACTTCTGCCGCCAGGCCAACAGACTCGTGCAGAGTCGGGTGAGCGTGGATAGTCAGCGCGATGTCTTCAGCGTCACAACCCATTTCGATAGCCAGACCGATTTCACCCAGCAGCTCGCCGCCGTTGGTACCGACAATCGCACCACCGATCACACGGTGAGTCTCTTTGTCGAAGATCAGTTTGGTCATACCGTCTGCGCAGTCGGAAGCGATAGCACGGCCAGAAGCAGCCCACGGGAAGGTGGCGGTTTCGTAGCTGATGCCTTTCTCTTTCGCTTCTTTCTCAGTCAGACCCACCCATGCCACTTCTGGCTCGGTGTAAGCGATAGATGGGATCACTTTCGGATCGAAGTAGTGTTTCATGCCGGCGATAACTTCAGCGGCAACGTGACCTTCGTGAACACCTTTGTGCGCCAGCATTGGCTGACCGACGATATCGCCGATAGCAAAGATGTGCGGCACGTTGGTGCGCAGCTGTTTGTCAACGCGGATGAAGCCACGGTCGTCCACTTCCACGCCTGCTTTGCCCGCGTCGAGGTTTTTACCGTTCGGCACACGGCCGATAGCCACCAGCACGGCGTCGTAACGCTGTGGTTCGGCAGGGGCTTTTTTGCCTTCCATGGAAACGTAAATACCGTCTTCTTTTGCTTCGACGGCAGTCACTTTGGTTTCCAGCATCAGGTTGAATTTCTTGCTGATACGTTTGGTGAAGACTTTAACGATGTCTTTATCGGCAGCCGGGATAACCTGGTCGAACATTTCAACCACGTCGATCTCTGAACCCAGCGCATGGTACACGGTACCCATTTCCAGACCGATGATACCGCCACCCATAACCAGCATACGCTTAGGTACGGATTTCAGCTCCAGCGCATCGGTGGAATCCCACACGCGTGGATCTTCATGTGGAATGAATGGCAGCTGAATTGGACGGGAGCCCGCAGCGATGATCGCGTTGTCGAAGTTGATAACGGTTTTGCCGTTTTCGCCTTCCACTTCCAGGGTGTTCGCGCCGGTGAATTTACCCAGACCGTTTACCACTTTCACTTTACGGCCTTTGGCCATACCTGCCAGACCACCGGTCAGCTGAGTGATAACTTTCTCTTTCCAGGTACGAATCTTGTCGATATCGGTTTTCGGCTCGCCGAAGACGATACCGTGTTCAGCCAGTGCTTTGGCTTCTTCGATAACTTTCGCAACGTGCAGCAGAGCTTTAGAAGGGATACAGCCTACGTTCAGGCAAACACCACCGAGGGTGTTGTAGCGTTCTACGATTACGGTTTCCAGACCTAAATCAGCGCAACGGAAGGCAGCAGAGTAACCCGCCGGGCCTGCCCCAAGTACCACGACCTGAGTTTTGATTTCAGTACTCATCATGACCTCTTATTGATTTCCGGCGGTCCAGGTACTTGTCGCCCTTCATCCACCGGGACGTTCTATCCGCCCGCAGTTTACAAAATTGTTAACAATTTTGAAACAACAAACGGCTCACGAATTGTCGCTTTTCGCCAATAACCTCACAGACCACATGAGATTAACAGAAAAAAGCCGGCCGACTGGCCGGCTTTTCGATTACATCACCAGGCGGCGAATGTCGCTCAGGGTGTTGTTGATGATGGTGATGAAACGCGCACCATCAGCACCGTCGATCACGCGGTGGTCGAAGGACAGAGAGATTGGCATCATCAGACGCGGCACGAACTCTTTGCCATTCCATACCGGTTCCATCGCGGACTTGGACACACCAAGGATAGCCACTTCCGGCGCGTTAACAATCGGTGCGAAGTGGGTAGTACCCAGGCCGCCGATGCTGGAGATAGTGAAGCAGCCGCCCTGCATTTCGCCGGCAGTCAGCTTACCATCACGCGCTTTTTTGGAGATGGTGGTCAGTTCACGGGACAGCTCAGTGATGCTCTTCTTGTTCACGTCTTTAAAGACCGGAACAACCAGACCATTTGGCGTATCAACCGCAACACCGATATTGATGTATTTTTTCAGCGTCAGCTTCTGGCCATCTTCGGACAGGGAGCTGTTGAAGCGTGGCATCTGCTCAAGCGCCGCAGCAACGGCTTTCATGATGAAGACGACTGGGGTGAATTTCACATCCAGTTTACGCTTCTCAGCTTCGGCATTCTGCTGTTTACGGAACGCTTCCAGATCGGTGATATCCGTTTTGTCGAAGTGCGTAACGTGCGGGATCATCACCCAGTTACGGCTCAGGTTGGCACCAGAGATTTTCTGGATACGACCCAGTTCCACTTCTTCGATTTCACCGAACTTGCTGAAGTCCACTTTCGGCCATGGCAGCATGCCCGGGATACCGCCGCCAGCTGCAGCAGCAGGGGCAGCTTCAGCGCGTTTCACCGCGTCTTTCACATAGGCCTGAACGTCTTCGCGCAGGATACGACCTTTACGGCCAGTCCCTTTCACTTTCGCCAGGTTTACACCGAATTCGCGCGCCAGGCGACGAATCAGTGGCGTAGCGTGAACGTAAGCGTCGTTCTCAGCGAACTCAGATTTACCTTCTGCTTTTGCAGCAGGGGCAGCAGCAGGTTTAGCCGCCTGAGCCGGTGCAGCGGCAGGAGCTGGTGCAGCAGCGGCAGCTGGCGCAGCGCCTTCCACTTCGAAGACCATGATCAGAGAGCCCGTAGACACTTTGTCGCCGGTGCTGATTTTGATCTCTTTAACGGTACCCGCGAATGGCGCGGGTACTTCCATAGACGCTTTGTCGCCTTCAACGGTGATCAGTGACTGTTCAGCAGCAACTTTGTCGCCCACTTTTACCATCACTTCGGTGACTTCAACTTCGTCACCACCGATGTCAGGTACGTTGACATCTTTCGCACCGCCAGCAGCAGGTGCAGCGGCCGGCGCTGGCGCAGCAGCCTGAGCAGGCGCGGCAGCAGGTGCAGCACCTGCCACTTCGAAGATCATGATCAGAGAGCCGGTAGAAACTTTGTCACCGGTGTTGATCTTGATCTCTTTAACCGTACCCGCGAATGGCGCCGGCACTTCCATAGAGGCTTTGTCGCCTTCTACGGTGATCAGGGACTGCTCAGCCGTAACGGTATCGCCCACTTTCACTAGGATTTCAGTGACTTCAACTTCGTCACCGCCGATGTCAGGCACGTTGACTTCTTTTGCCGCAGCGGCTGCTGGTGCAGCGGCCGCAGGAGCAGCTTCTTTCTTCTCTTCCTGCGCAGGTGCAGCAGCTGCTGCACCGTCGGCGGAATCGAAAATCATGATCAGTTTGCCAGTCTCGGTTTTATCGCCAACAGAGACTTTGATCTCTTTAACGATGCCAGCCTGAGGAGACGGAACTTCCATAGAGGCTTTATCGCCTTCTACAGTGATCAGCGACTGTTCAGCTTCAACTTTGTCGCCCACTTTGACCAGGATCTCGGTGATTTCAACTTCATCAGCCCCGATGTCCGGTACTTTGATTTCGATAGCCATTCTTCTTTTACCTCTTACGCCAGACGCGGGTTAACTTTATCTGCATCGATGTTGAATTTGGTGATTGCGTCCGCAACCACTTTCTTATCGATTTCGCCACGTTTAGCCAGTTCGCCCAGTGCTGCTACAACCACGTAAGATGCATCCACTTCGAAGTGGTGACGCAGGTTTTCGCGGCTGTCAGAACGACCGAAGCCGTCAGTACCCAGTACGCGGTAATCATCAGCCGGTACGTAAGTACGAACCTGCTCAGCGAACAGTTTCATATAGTCAGTAGACGCAACCGCAGGCGCGTCGTTCATCACCTGAGCGATGTATGGAACGCGTGGCGTTTCCATTGGGTGCAGCATGTTCCAGCGCTCACAATCCTGGCCATCACGCGCCAGTTCAGTGAAGGACGTTACGCTGTACACGTCAGAGCCAACGCCGTAGTCGTTCGCCAGGATCTGTGCCGCTTCACGTACGTGACGCAGGATAGAACCGGAGCCCAGCAGCTGAACTTTACCTTTGCTACCTGCAACGGTTTCGAGTTTGTAGATACCTTTACGGATACCTTCCTCGGCACCTGCTGGCATGGCCGGCATGTGGTAGTTTTCGTTCAGCGTGGTGATGTAGTAGTAAATGTTCTCTTGCGCTTCACCGTACATGCGCTGCAGACCGTCATGCATGATGACTGCCACTTCGTACGCGTAAGACGGGTCGTAAGAGATACAGTTAGGGATAGTCAGAGACTGAATATGGCTGTGACCATCTTCGTGCTGCAGACCTTCACCGTTCAGGGTCGTACGACCAGAAGTACCACCGATCAGGAAGCCACGAGCCTGCTGGTCGCCTGCCTGCCAGCACAGGTCACCGATACGCTGGAACCCGAACATGGAGTAGTAAATGTAGAACGGGATCATCGGCAGGTTGTTGGTGCTGTAAGAGGTCGCAGCAGCCAGCCAGGATGCGCCTGCGCCCAGCTCGTTGATACCTTCCTGCAGGATCTGACCTTTCTCGTCTTCTTTGTAGTAAGCAACCTGCTCACGGTCCTGCGGGGTGTACTGCTGGCCGTTCGGGCTGTAAATACCGATCTGACGGAACAGACCTTCCATACCGAAAGTACGCGCTTCGTCGGCAATGATTGGAACCAGACGATCTTTGATCGACTTGTTCTTCAGCATCACGTTCAGGGCACGAACGAAAGCGATAGTGGTAGAGATCTCTTTGTTCTGCTCTTCCAGCAGCTGAGAGAAATCTTCCAGCGCTGGCAGTTCCAGCTTCTCGGTGAAGTTAGGCTGACGAGCTGGCAGGTAGCCTTTCAGCGCCTGACGACGTTCGTGCAGGTACTTATGCTCTTCAGAACCTTCAGGGAAGGTGATGTAAGACAGGTTTTCTACCTGCTCATCGGTCACTGGAACGTTGAAACGGTCGCGGATATAACGCACGCCGTCCATGTTCATTTTCTTAACCTGGTGAGCGATGTTTTTACCTTCTGCGGTATCACCCATGCCGTAACCTTTGATGGTATGGGCCAGGATTACAGTCGCTTTACCTTTGGTTTCACGCGCTTTTTTCAGTGCAGCGTAAATTTTCTTCGGATCGTGGCCGCCACGGTTCAGAGCCCAGATCTGTTCGTCAGTCCAGTCTGCAACCAGTGCTGCGGTTTCAGGATATTTACCGAAGAAGTGCTCACGAACGTAGGCACCGTCTTTGGATTTGAAGGTCTGGTAGTCACCGTCAACGGTTTCGTTCATCAGCTGGATCAGTTTACCGCTGGTGTCTTTACGCAGCAGTTCGTCCCAACGGGAACCCCACATCACTTTGATCACGTTCCAGCCAGCACCTGCGAAGATGCCTTCCAGTTCGTTGATGATCTTGCCGTTACCGGTTACCGGACCATCCAGACGCTGCAGGTTACAGTTGATGATGAAGCACAGGTTGTCCAGTTTCTCACGGGTCGCAATGGTGATTGCGCCTTTCGATTCTGGCTCATCCATCTCGCCATCGCCCAGGAAGGCGTAGACGGTCTGTTCAGAGGTGTCTTTCAGACCACGGTGTTCCAGATATTTCAGGAATTTAGCCTGATAGATAGCACCGATTGGGCCCAGACCCATGGATACTGTCGGGAACTGCCAGAATTCTGGCATCAGTTTAGGGTGTGGGTAAGAAGACAGACCTTTACCGTGAACTTCCTGACGGAAGTTGTTCATCTGCTCTTCAGTCAGACGACCTTCCAGGAATGCACGTGCATAGATGCCCGGAGAGATGTGGCCCTGGAAGTACACCAGATCGCCGCCGTCTTTCTCGTTAGCTGCACGGAAGAAGTGGTTGAAACACACTTCGTAAACGGTCGCAGAAGACTGGAAGGACGCCATGTGGCCACCCAGCTCCAGGTCTTTCTTGGACGCGCGCAGAACGGTCATGATGGCGTTCCAGCGGATTGCAGAACGGATACGGCGTTCCAGATCCAGATTGCCCGGGTATTCCGGTTCGTCTTCAACGGCAATCGTGTTTACGTAGTTGCTAGCCCCTGCACCTGAAGCAACCTTCACACCGCCTTTGCGGGCTTCAGAAAGCAGCTGATCAATCAGATACTGAGCACGCTCAACACCTTCTTCACGGATGACCGATTCGATCGCCTGTAGCCAGTCGCGAGTTTCGATCGGATCCACGTCATTTTGGAGACGTTCTGACATGGGGGTATTCCTTATCTATCTAATACGTTGATTTGTCTGGAACCTGTCCCATTGTGCTCTTGGGCAAGAACACAATAAGACAGGTTCTGCGTTTAGTTGCCGCGCTCTAAAAAACCCTGGCGCTTAATCCTTTCGTTGCTGTATGCGGCGTAATGAACGTTCGCGACGCGATTGTTCACGGCTGCGGTCCAGCAAGATTTCCTCAATGAAAGCCAGATGTCGGTGCGACGCTTCGCGCGCCTGCTCCGGTTCCCCGGCCATTATCGCCTCGAATACTCGGGTGCGATGGTTGCTTACCAATGGGAGCATGTCCCGACGGGCATACAACAATTCAAAATTCTGACGAACGTTCTGGGCCAGCATCGGCTCCATGCAGCGTAGCAGATGGAGGAGCACAACATTGTGTGCAGCTTCGGTGACGGCGATTTGATACTGGACAACGGCATTGGACTCGGCGTCTAAATCGCCGGATTGCTGTGCCCGTTCAATGGCCTGATGAAGTTCGCGGATACGCACGCGATCTTCATCAGTGCTACGAAGTGCGGCGTAATAGGCCGCGATACCTTCTAGCGCGTGACGGGTCTCAAGCAGATCAAACTGGGATTCTGGGTGGTCAGAGAGAAGTTCTACCAGCGGATCGCTGAAGCTCTGCCACAGGCTGTTTTGCACAAAGGTTCCGCCGCCCTGGCGACGAAGCAGCAAGCCCTTTGCTTCGAGACGTTGAATCGCCTCACGCAGAGAGGGACGTGAAACGTCGAACTGTTTTGCCAGCTCGCGTTCTGGCGGAAGTTTCTCACCCGGGCGCAGTGTCCCTTCGAGGATTAAAAACTCCAGCTGCTGCTCAATCACATCAGATAGTTTTGGTTGGCGAATTTTGCTGTAGGCCATATTCCCTGTCTTACGCCTTTTTGCCCGGAGTCAATTGGTCTTACCAATTTCAAGTTCGTATCGCTAAAGTAACAAAGTATTCACCTTCTGTCCATATTGGTTTTGATTGAAATCAGTAAACCCTGCACATTTTAACAACCTTACAGAAATAACGTTTCAGAAATGTAACTTCGCACAAATGAGTTAGTTACTCCCTTAGTGGGAGTTTTAACCTTAATGAAACGAGGGTTTTTGCAATCTGAAGCGATTCAACAACGCAAAATATGAAATTTTGCCCACTTACGGAGCATTTCTATTCTATAGGTTGGGGTATGAAGGGTTAGCGGGGTGATTTACAAATGCTTTCTTTTTATTCAACTCGTCATCGCCCCGTCATAAAGCAGGTGCATTCGCTAGCGCTTACCACTATTCTGGCGCTTACGGAAGACATCTCCGCTTTTTTCGGTCTCATTGACTGTAAAGAAATAAATACAGAAAACGGATATTCATAATTACACACGCGTCGCGTGAACATAACAACCACACACGAGGTTTCAAATGGAAGCTCAACAGCACGGCGATCAGCTAAAGCGCGGTCTGAAGAACCGCCATATACAGCTAATCGCACTGGGCGGTGCTATTGGCACTGGACTGTTTCTGGGAAGTGCATCCGTTATCCAGTCTGCCGGTCCCGGCATTATTTTGGGTTACGCCATTGCCGGTTTTATCGCTTTTCTGATTATGCGCCAGTTAGGTGAAATGGTCGTTGAAGAGCCGGTTGCGGGCTCTTTCAGCCACTTTGCCTATAAGTACTGGGGCAGTTTCGCCGGCTTCGCGTCAGGCTGGAACTACTGGGTGTTGTACGTTCTGGTTGCCATGGCTGAACTGACCGCCGTCGGGAAATACATTCAATTCTGGTATCCGGAGATCCCCACCTGGGCTTCTGCTGCGGCCTTCTTCGTCATTATTAACGCCATCAACCTCACCAACGTTAAAGTCTTCGGTGAGATGGAGTTCTGGTTTGCCATCATCAAAGTAGTTGCCGTCGTGGCGATGATCATCTTTGGCGGCTGGCTGCTGTTTAGCGGCAACGGTGGCCCGCAGGCCACGGTACGCAACCTCTGGGAACAGGGCGGCTTCCTGCCTCACGGCATGACGGGCCTCGTGATGATGATGGCAATCATTATGTTCTCCTTCGGTGGTCTGGAGCTGGTCGGCATCACCGCAGCTGAAGCCGACAACCCGGAGCAGAGCATCCCGAAAGCGACCAACCAGGTTATCTACCGTATTCTGATTTTCTATGTGGGCTCACTGGCCGTTCTGCTCTCTCTGCTGCCGTGGACGCGCGTTACTGCAGACACCAGCCCGTTTGTCCTGATTTTCCACGAGCTGGGCGATACCGTCGTGGCGAATGCGCTCAACATCGTGGTGCTGACGGCGGCGCTGTCGGTCTATAACAGCTGCGTATACTGCAACAGCCGTATGCTGTTCGGCCTGGCCCAGCAGGGTAACGCGCCGAAGATGCTGCTCAACGTCGATAAGCGTGGCGTTCCGGTGAACACCATCATCGTTTCGGCGATCGTAACGGCGCTGTGTGTCCTGATTAACTATCTGGCCCCGGAATCGGCGTTTGGCCTGCTGATGGCGCTGGTGGTCTCTGCCCTGGTTATCAACTGGGCGATGATCAGCCTGGCACACATCAAGTTCCGCCGTGCCAAGCATCAGCAGGGCGTGAAGACTCGTTTCCCTGCCCTGCTCTATCCGCTGGGCAACTGGATCTGCCTGCTGTTTATGGCGGGAGTGCTGGTCATCATGCTGCTGACTCCGGGTATGGCAATCTCGGTGTACCTGATCCCAGTCTGGGTTGCCGTTCTTGGCATCGGCTATCTGTTTAGCCAGAAAAGCCGCAACGCCCTGAAAGCTCACTAAGTCTCCCCCCGCGGTATCTGCGTTTTGCAGGTACCGCGTGTTGTTACCTCCCTCACAGTTTCACGCCAACAGCGCATTTATCCATATCACCGCCCTGATACTGCAACGCATATATTCGTTTGCCAGCAAATAATTCTCTCCATACCGTAACCCGGAGAGCAGTCTATGGATAACGCTAAACTGTCAGTAAAAGAAAAGATCGGCTATGGGATGGGCGATGCAGGTTGCAACATCATCTTTGGCGCCATCATGTTGTTTGTTAATTATTTTTATACCGATATTTTTGGTCTGGCGCCTGCACTGGTCGGCGTACTGCTGCTGTCTGTCCGCGTAATTGATGCCGTAACGGATCCGATTATGGGGGCCATCGCCGACCGTACCCGCAGTAAATATGGCCGGTTTCGTCCATGGCTGCTGTGGATTGCCTTTCCCTATGCGCTGTTCAGCATCCTGATGTTCACCACACCAGAGTGGAGCTACAACAGCAAAGTTATCTATGCCTTCGTCACCTATTTCCTGCTCTCTTTAACCTATACGGCAATTAACATTCCTTACTGTTCGTTAGGCGGCGTGATTACCAACGATCCGCAGGAACGTGTTGCCTGCCAGTCCTATCGCTTTGTGCTGGTAGGTATCGCCACGCTGCTGCTGTCGCTGACGCTGTTACCGATGGCCGACTGGTTTGGTGGCGACAACAAAGCCAAAGGCTACCAGATGGCAATGACCGTGCTGGCGCTGATTGGTACCGGTATGTTTCTGTTCTGCTTCTATACCGTTCGCGAGCGTGTACGCCCGGCGGTACAGACTCATGACGAGCTGAAAAACGACCTGAAAGACGTGTGGAAGAACGACCAGTGGGTGCGCATTCTGCTGCTGACCCTGTGCAACGTGTGCCCGGGCTTTATCCGCATGGCGGCCACGATGTACTACGTGACCTGGGTTATGGGCCAGAGTACCCATTTCGCCACGCTGTTTATCAGCCTGGGCGTGGTTGGCATGATGCTCGGCAGTATGCTGGCGAAAGTCCTCACCGACCGCTGGTGTAAGCTGAAAGTCTTCTTCTGGACCAACATCGTGCTGGCGATTTTCTCCTGCGCCTTCTATTTCTTCGATCCGAAAGCCACGGTCACCATTGTGGTGCTCTACTTCCTGCTGAACATCCTGCACCAGATCCCGTCTCCGCTGCACTGGTCGCTGATGGCCGACGTCGATGACTACGGTGAGTGGAAAACCGGTAAGCGCATCACCGGGATCAGCTTCTCCGGTAACATCTTCTTCCTCAAACTGGGGCTGGCGATTGCCGGTGCGATGGTTGGTTTCCTGCTCTCCTGGTACGGTTATGACGCGGGGGCGAAAGCGCAAAGTCCGGATGCCATCAACGGCATTGTATTGCTGTTTACCGTGATTCCGGGCGTCGGGTATCTCATTACCGCAGGCGTGGTACGTCTGCTGAAGGTTGACCGCGAAACGATGAAGCAGATCCAGGAAGACCTCGAGAAGCGTCGCAACAATTATCGCGAGCTGAATAATTATCAGGAACTCAAAGCCGCTGAGACGAAATAAGGAAAGCCGAATGCACACCTGGCCAAACCCGTTTATTGAACAACGTGCCGACCCCTATATTCTGCACCACGAGGGGCTGTACTACTTTATCGCCTCCGTGCCGCAGTACGACAGGCTCGAGATCCGTCGCGCCGACTCGCTGGAAGGACTACGCGATGCCGAAGAGGTCGTGGTCTGGCGTAAACCGGAGACCGGGCCGATGAGCCAGCTGATCTGGGCACCGGAACTGCACCACATTGACGGTAAGTGGTATATCTATTTTGCCGCCACCCATACCCAGGCGCTGGACAGCCTCGGGATGTTCCAGCACCGTATGTTTGCGCTGGAGTGTGCGGACCACGATCCCCTCACCGGGACGTGGATCGAGAAAGGCCAGATTACCACCCCGTTCGACACCTTCGCACTGGACGCCACCACGTTCGTCCATCAGGGAAAACGCTGGTATTTGTGGGCACAAAAAGCCCCGGATATCTCCGGAAACTCCAACCTCTATCTGTGCGAAATGGCGAATCCGTGGACGCTCAAAGGCGAGCCGGTGATGCTCAGTAAACCGGAGTATGACTGGGAATGCCGCGGATTTTGGGTCAACGAAGGTCCGGCAGTGCTGTTTCACGAAGATAAGCTGTTTATCAGCTACTCCGCCAGCGCTACGGATGAGAACTATTGCATGGGGTTACTGTGGATAGACATGAACGCCGATCCGCAAAATCCGGCGAACTGGCATAAAGCGTCGCGTCCGGTTTTCCGAACCAGCGTCGAGAATCGTCAGTTTGGGCCCGGGCATAACAGCTTTACGCAAACGCCGGAGGGAGAGGACGTGCTGGTCTACCACGCGCGAAACTACACCGAGATTGAAGGCGACCCGCTCTATGACCCGAATCGTCACACGCGTCTGAAATGCGTACGCTGGGACGAAAACGGGATGCCTGACTTTGGCATCCCGCCTGCTGATACGCTCTGACCGGTACGGCGCGCTGGCTTAGACCAGCGTGCCGTAAATGGTCAGCAACGCCACGACCACGACCACCACAAACGACGTTTTCTTCGCCATGGAGACAGCCGCTTTCGGCGTTTCAATCTTGTCGGTATGCGGCTCACGCGCCAGCGAGAACTGCGCCAGACGTGTTAATACCTGATACTGAGACGTGTGGCGGTCGGCAAGCGAAGCAAACCATGCCGGCAGCGCTTTTTCACCGTGGCCAATTAACGCATAAACGACGCCCACCAGACGTACCGGGAGCCAGTCCAGCACATGCAGAATGGCATCGATTCCCGACAATAAACGTTCATGCGGGGTAAGGTAACGGGCAAGCCAGGTCTGCCAGGCGCGCAGAAACGCATAGCCCATCAGCAGTACCGGTCCCCACGGACCGCCCACCACAAACCAGAACAGCGGTGCCAGGTAGTAACGGAAGTTGATCCACAGCAGCGCATTTTGCAGTTCGCGCAAAAATTCACGCTCATCGCAATCCGGCGGCACGCCGTGGATCATCGTCAGCTCGCTCGCCATGGCGCCCCGCGCATGGGCATCGTCACGGGATGCGGCTTTCAGATAGGCGTGGTAGTGCATACGCACCTTGCCCGCGCCAATACAGAGCACGCCGAGCAGGATCCACACCACCAGCAGCGGCACGTTGAAAAAGAGGCCGTAAAGCGAACGCAGCAGTAAAAACGTTATAACCATCACGCCAGCGGTCATCAGCAGCGTGCGCAGCATGGAAAAATGTTTAATCCGGCGGAAAAGCACCTCCAGCCGATGATCCAGATGCCAGTGCTCACCGAGTTTGAACAGGCGTTCAGCGATGATAACCAGCAGCATGGTAAACAACGTCATGTTATCTCCTTATTCTGACGACGCGGTAAGCAAGGCGCGAAACCGGGGCCAGTCAAAAGCCGGGCCGGGATCGGTTTTTCTCGCCGGAGCAATATCGCTGTGTCCCGTAATATTCCCGGCTATCGCGGGATAGAGCCCGATCAGCGTTTGGGTTACAGCCACCAATTGTTGATACTGTGAATCGGTGTAGGGGGTGGTGTCAGTGCCTTCCAGCTCAATCCCGATGGAAAAATCATTGCAGCGTTCGCGTCCCTGGTACATCGACACGCCGGCATGCCAGGCGCGCTTATCAAAAGGGACGTACTGAACCACTTCGCCGTCGCGACGGATCAGACAGTGAGCCGACACGCGCAGATGCGCAATCTCAGCAAAGAAAGGATGGGCATCAGGATCCAGGGTCCCCGTGAATAACGCGTCGATCCACGGGCCGCCAAACTCACCCGGCGGGAGACTGATATTATGAACAACCAGCAGTGTGGGCTTTTCATCCTCCGGGCGGCAGTCGTGGTGGGGCGAGGGCACATGCCGCGCATCCACCAGCCATCCGTTTTCTAACAACATGCTGGAACTCCTTATGTATGGTGCTGTTACTCGGTTCAGAGTAGCATGTTTCAATATTATGATTCGTTACCAATTTGGAGTTTTATCATGCCGCCTCGCCGTTACAACCCCGACAACCGACGTGAAGCGCTTCTGGAACGTATTAGTATGGATATTCCGGCAAGCGTTGCCCATGCCCTGAAAGAAGATCTGGGCGGTGACGTCAGCGCCGACAGGGATATTACCGCACAATTATTGCCAAAAGAGACTCGCTCACATGCGGTCATTATTACGCGCGAAGAGGGTATTTTTTGCGGTAAGCGTTGGGTTGAAGAGGTCTTTACCCAACTGGCAGGCGATGAGGTGCAGATCACCTGGCATGTCGACGACGGTGATGCGATTACGGCAAATCAGCCGCTGTTCGAACTTGATGGACCTTCCCGCGTACTGCTGACCGGTGAACGAACCGCGCTGAACTTCGTGCAGACGTTGTCCGGTGTGGCAAGCGAAGTGCGTCGCTACGTTGACCTGCTGGCGGGTACCCGCACGCAGTTGCTGGATACCCGCAAAACGCTACCGGGTCTGCGCACTGCGTTGAAATACGCGGTGCTCTGTGGCGGCGGTGCAAACCATCGTTTGGGGTTGTCTGACGCGTTCCTGATTAAAGAGAACCATATCATTGCCTCAGGATCCGTGCGTCAGGCGGTCGAAAAAGCCTTCTGGCTGCATCCGGATGTGCCCGTCGAAGTGGAAGTCGAAAACCTGGAGGAGCTGGAGCAGGCTATCAAGGCCGGCGCCGATATCATCATGCTTGATAACTTCGAAACCGGGCAGATGCGCGAGGCGGTAAAACTGACCAACGGCAAAGCCCAGCTTGAAGTATCCGGCAACGTGACGTTTGATACGATCCGTGAATTCGCCGAGACCGGCGTTGATTTCATCTCCGTTGGGGCGCTGACCAAGCACGTTCGCGCCCTCGACCTCTCGATGCGTTTCAAATAATGACTCTCCCCTCTCGTTGCGGAGAGGGGAAATTCACTCCCGCTCGCAAAAGCATTGCCCTACCCTGCAACACGCCACGAATTCCCTGAAAGCCCCTTCACGTTCCTTTTTTTGCCCCTCGTTTCTGCGCTGTCTCACTGCCAGAGTAGCCCTACTTAACGTAAGGAGCAGACATGGACAGACAACAAGGATTCACACTCATTGAGCTGATGGTGGTGATCGGCATTATTGCCATTCTGAGCGCCATCGGCGTTCCCGCGTACCAGAACTACCTGCGAAAAGCAGCGTTAACCGATATGCTGCAAACCTTCATTCCCTACCGTACCGCCATTGAGCTTTGCGCCCTGGATCACGGCGGCGTGGAGAGCTGTGACGGAGGCAGTAATGGCATCCCGTCCCCCACCACTACCCGCTACGTTTCAGGCATGAACGTGGCGAAAGGCGTCGTGACCTTAACCGGCCAGGAGAGCCTTAACGGGCTGGAGGTGGTCATGACGCCAAAATGGAGTGACGGCAACGGCATGACGGGGTGGACGCGTGACTGCAACATCGGTACCGACAGCGCGCTCAAGCAGGCCTGTGAAGACGTTTTCCGCTTCGACACCCACTGAGGAGCGGATGATGAATACCGATCAGCTTGTCGCACTTTGTCTGCGTCATCATGCCCTTCTGCTGAGCAGCGATAGCGACATGATTAGCATTGCCGTCGTGGGAAACCCCGGCCCTGAACTGATGGAAGCCCTGCGTTTCGCTACCCAGAAACGGATTGATATCGAGTGCTGGAGCGCCGAGCGCATGGAAAAGCACCGGCAGTTAACCACACAAACGCATCTGCCCGTCGTTACGCCGACACACTCAGCGGTGGATATTCTTAACCACACGCTGCAGCAGGCGATAAACCAACGCGCTTCTGATATTCATATTGAACCGATGGAGCAGACTTGCCAGATTCGCCTGCGCATCGACGGCGTGCTTTGCCCGCAGCCCCCACTTTCAGCCGCGCTGGCCACCATGCTCAGCGCCCGGTTAAAAGTGCTGGGTAACCTCGATATTGCGGAACGCCGCTTACCGCAGGACGGTCAGTTTACGATTGAGCTGGCAAACGAGCCGGTCTCATTTCGCATCGCCACGCTTCCCTGCAGCGGCGGTGAAAAAATTGTACTGCGCCTGCTGCATCAGGTTCAGCAATCTCTTGAGCCAGAAACGTTGGGGATGAATGCTAAACAGCTGGCCGGCTTTAGCGAAGTGCTCCACCAGCCGCAGGGGCTGATTCTGGTTACCGGCCCCACCGGCAGCGGTAAAACCGTGACGCTGTACAGCGCGCTGCAGGCTCGAAACACGCCGGATGTGAACATCTGCAGCGTGGAAGACCCGATAGAGATCCCGCTTGCAGGATTAAACCAGACGCAGATAAACCCGCGTGCGGGCCTCACCTTCCAGACGGTGCTGAGAGCGCTGCTACGTCAGGATCCTGACATCATTATGGTCGGCGAAATTCGTGATGGCGAAACGGCAGAGATTGCCATTAATGCCGCGCAAACCGGGCATCTGGTGTTGTCGACGCTACACACCAACTCGACGGCGGAAACCCTGATCCGCCTGCAGCAGATGGGGGTGGCGCGATGGATGATCTCTTCCGCCCTCTCGCTGGTCATCGCCCAGCGGCTGGTGCGCCGTTTATGCCCCCATTGCCGCCAGGAAACCGACAAGCGGGCAGAACTGCCTCGCTCCGTTTGGCCCCGGCCGCTACCGCGCTGGCAACCCACCGGCTGTGAGCGCTGTTATCACGGTTTTTATGGTCGCGTCGCCATTTTTGAAGTGCTCGTCATTGACCAGACACTCCGGCAGGCCATTGCCAGCGGAGCGGGGTCAGAGGTGATAGAGGCCAGCGCCCGTCAGGCAGGAATGACATCCCTTTTCGAACATGGCTGTATGGCTGTTGAACAGGGACTGACCACGCTCGAAGAGTTGCTGCGTATCCTGGGAATGCCCGATGGCTGCTAATCACCTCTGGCGCTGGCGTGCGCTATCCGTTGAAGGAGAGCCCCGAAGCGGGGCTCTGTGGGCAACTGACCGCAATGCGGCTTTCGACAGGCTGATGCGCAAAGCGCTACATCCTCTGACAATCACCCGCTGCACGCAGAGGTATCGCTGGCGACCACATCACCGCTACGAGGTATTTCACCAGCTCGCCACGCTTTTGCAGGCGGGCCTGACACTGTCTGACAGCCTGCAGATGCTGGCGGACCAGCATCCGATATCACCCTGGCAGGCACTCTTGCAAAGCCTTGCCGATGAGCTGAGTGAAGGATGCCCTTTTTCTGAGGCGCTGAAGCGCTGGCCCGCGGTATTTAGCCCACTGTATGTGTCAATGGTGAAGACCGGCGAGCTAACCGGGAAGCTGGAGACGTGCTGCCGTGAGCTTGCCCAGCAACAAAAATCACAGCAGCAACTCAGTGCGAAAGTGAAAAAGGCACTGCGTTACCCGATGGTAATCCTGGCTCTGGCGGTACTCGTGGTGCTGGCCATGGTCACTCTGGTCTTGCCCGAATTCGCCGCCATCTACAAAACGTTTAATACCCCGCTCCCGATGCTGACACAAATAGTCATGGGAATGGCAACGTTTATACAGTCCTATGCCCTCGCGCTGTTCGCGGGGCTACTCCTTCCCGTGATCATCGCCTGGGGTTTGCGGCAGGATCCGCGCTGGCAACACGTACTGCTGCATATCCCCGTCATGGGCGCGCTGGCTAAAGGACAAAAGCTGGGGCAAATTTTTACCGTACTGTCGCTCACGCAGCAGGCGGGCATCGCTTTTTTAAAGGGTCTGGAGAGTGCAGAAGAGACGGTTGAGAGCAGGTACTGGCAGGGGATACTCCGCGCCATCCGGGAAGACATTGAAAAGGGTTATCCCCTTTGGGCATCCTTTCAAAAGGCGGCAGTTTTTACTCCGCTGTGTATTCAGCTATTGCGAACCGGCGAAACGTCAGGTGCGCTCGATATCATGCTGGTAAACCTGGCGCGTCACCACACAGAGCAAACCTTTCAGTCAGCAGATAACCTGGCTGCCGTGCTGGAGCCTGTACTGCTGATCGTGACGGGTGTGATTATCGGCACGCTGGTGGTGGCAATGTATCTGCCTATCTTCCATCTCGGGGATGCGATGAGTGCGGGATAACGCTGGCACACGGATGTGCGCCAGCTTACGCGATTACAGGCTATTGAAAACGCGGTTTTCCTGTTCCTGAACGCGGATAAAGGTCGTGCGTTTCGTCAACTCTTTCAGGCGGGATGCCCCCACATAGGTGCAGGCCGAACGCAGGCCACCAAGAATATCACGTGCGGTATTCTCAACCGGACCGCGCAGCGGCAGCTTCACGGTTTTGCCTTCTGCCGCACGGTATTTTGCAACGCCACCCACGTGACGGGTCATCGCCGATTCAGAGCTCATACCGTAGAACAGCATAAATTTCTCACCGTTCTCTTCCACCACGGTACCGCCACTCTCTTCGTGACCTGCCAGCATACCGCCAAGCATCACGAAGTCTGCGCCGCCGCCGAAAGCTTTCGCGACATCACCCGGGGTAGTACAACCGCCGTCACTGATGATCTGGCCGCCCAGGCCGTGCGCAGCATCGGCACATTCAATAACCGCAGAAAGCTGCGGATAACCGACACCGGTTTTCACACGCGTGGTGCACACGGAACCCGGGCCAATGCCCACTTTGACGATATCTGCGCCAGAGAGGATCAGCTCCTCACACATCTCGCCGGTCACTACGTTACCCGCAATGATGGTTTTGTTCGGCCAGGCTTCACGCGCCTTGCTCACGAACTGCACGAAGTGTTCGGAATAACCATTCGCTACATCAATACAGACGAAGTTCAGCGCGGGGTTACTCTTGAGGATTTGTTTGGTCTTTTCGAAATCGGCATCTGAGGTTCCGGTAGAGACCATCACATGCTTCACGACCTCAGCAGAAGCGGATGCCACAAAGGCGTTCCACTCTTCAGGGCTGTAGTGTTTGTGAACTGCCGTGAGGATGTCGAACTGTGCCAGCGCGGTTGCCATCTCGAAGGTTCCCACGGTGTCCATATTGGCAGCGATGATCGGCACGCCAGACCAGGTCTGACCGGAATGTTTAAAGGTGAATTGACGTTCGAGTTCAACGTCTGAGCGACTTTTCAGTGTAGAGCGTTTAGGGCGGATAAGAACGTCTTTGAAACCTAACTTCAGATCTTCTTCGATACGCATGTGCGGATTCCTGGGGTTAGAGGCAAATATGTTAAAAGCACAACTCCAGTGACGTTATCATACGCACTAATACCTGCTCCGCAAGACTGCGAAATTCTCTTTTTTTACGCTACAATCCTATAAATTTACCTGGTAAAAAGCCGGTAAAGAGAGCTAAACATTGGCTGGCACACGTTTGAATTTCAACCAACTGATTTTAATAATGAATAATTCCCAGGATTTGATTTAATGGGGTATACCGTCGCATTAACCGGCGGCATCGGTAGTGGCAAAAGTACCGTTGCGGACGCTTTCGCTCGCCTGGGTATCGCGATTATCGATGCCGATATCATTGCCCGTCAGGTGGTAGAACCGAATACACCCGCGTTAAAGGCCATTGAAGAACATTTTGGCCCGGCCATCATCAATGCGGACGGCACGCTAAATCGCCGGCAGCTTCGCGAATGCATTTTTTCCGATTCTGCGGAAAAGGTCTGGCTTAATGCCCTGCTCCACCCCATTATCCACCAGGAAACCCAGCGTCAGATTGCCGCCGCCCGCTCACCGTATGTGCTGTGGGTAGTTCCGTTGCTGGTAGAAAATCAGCTGCAGAAGAAAGCCGATCGGGTTCTGGTCATTGATGTCCTTCCCGAAACGCAAATCCAGCGAACCATGACGCGCGATCGCGTCTCGCGCGAACATGCCGAACAAATTCTTGCCGCTCAGGCCACGCGCGATCAGCGCCTGGCCGTTGCGGATGATGTTATTGATAATAACGGCGCACCAGATGCCATTGCATCGGATGTTGCCCGTCTGCACGCGCAGTATTTGACCTTCGCCGCGCAGGCCGTTGCACAGGAAAAACCATAATGTCGACTCACATCCTTTTTGAGCATCCGCTTAACGAAAAAATGCGTACCTGGCTGCGTATCGAATTTCTTATTCAACAACTCTCGCAACATCTGCCTGTCAACGATCACGCCACTGCGTTGCACTTCTTCCGCAATGTGGGGGACCTGCTGGATGTGATTGAGCGTGGAGATGTCCGCACCGAATTACTGAAAGAACTCGAGCGTCAGCAGCGTAAACTGCAGGCATGGGCGGAAGTCCCGGGTGTTGATCAAAGCCGTATCGATTCCCTGCGTCAGCAGTTAAAAAGCAGTAGCAGCACGTTAATGGCTGCCCCTCGCGTTGGCCAGTTTTTGCGTGAAGATCGCTTGATTGCCCTGGTACGCCAGCGCCTGAGTATTCCCGGTGGATGCTGCAGCTTTGACCTGCCGACGCTTCATATGTGGCTGCACATGCCGCAAACGCAGCGTGATGCGCAGGTGAATATCTGGCTGGAAAGCCTGGAGCCGATGCACCGGACGTTATCGCTGATCCTCGATCTTATCCGTAACTCTGCGCCGTTCCGCAAGCAGACCAGCCTGAACGGTTTTTACCAGGATAACGGGGACGATGCCGATCTACTGCGACTGAACCTTTCGCTCGACGTGCAGCTTTACCCGCAAATTTCCGGGCATAAGAGCCGTTTTGCGATTCGCTTTATGCCGCTGGACAGTGAAAATGGCACCGTGCCGGAACGCCTCGATTTTGAACTGGCCTGTTGTTAAGGAGTGCCAATGTCTGACGTAACCATCGTAAACTGCCCAACCTGTGGCAAAAGTGTTGTCTGGGGCGAAGTGAGCCCATACCGCCCATTCTGCTGTAAACGCTGTCAGTTAATTGACCTGGGCGAATGGGCGGCGGAAGAGAAACGCATTCCGAGTGAAGGCACTCTTTCGGACAGCGATGACTGGAGTGAAGAACAGCAGTAAATTAAACGCCCTGCACTAACCGGGTAATCACAGGCTCATTTGCCGGCGGGAATTTGTCGGCATCGCTTGCCTGCAGTTCAACCCAGTTACCCGGTTGCCCCTCTTTGCCCCAGGGATCCCCCTCCCAGTTTTCCACCAGCCAGAACCAAAGCGTAATGTGACGATCGGGAAACTGGTATTCGAGCTTGTCAAACAGCGTTGCGCCAAGCGGGGTGATCCCCACTTCTTCCTGAAGCTCACGGATCAGCGCCTGTTCCGGCGTTTCGCCTGACTCGATTTTCCCGCCCGGAAACTCCCATTTGTTCGCCATATGGGCGTCGGCGGCGCGCTGGGTGATAAAGAACTGGTTTTGCGGGTTGCGAATAATCCCGACGGCAATTTGCAGTATTTTCATATTGTCACTTCCATAAAAAAGGCGCAGATTTCTGCGCCTTTTTGTTTTGTTATGAATTTAGCTCAGACGACCGTGGCACGCCTTGTATTTTTTACCGGAACCACACGGGCACGGATCGTTGCGGCCAACTTTACGATCGCCAGTCTGGGCCGCGATCGCTGCCGCAGCTTCGCTCTCGTCAGTCTGGTGGCTCAGCTGTTGCATCTGTGCCAGACGCTCAGCTTCTTCACGGCGCTGTTGCTCCATTGCTTCCACTTCTTCCGGCATGCGTACCTGAACTTTGCTCAGGGTGCTGATCACTTCATACTTCAGTGACTCCAGCATGGACGCAAACATGGCGAAGGATTCACGCTTGTACTCCTGCTTCGGATCTTTCTGCGCGTAACCACGCAGGTGGATACCCTGACGCAGGTAGTCCATCGCCGCCAGGTGCTCTTTCCACAGGGAGTCCAGCGTTTGCAGCATCACGCCTTTTTCGAAGTGACGCATCATCTCAGCGCCAACGACTTCTTCCTTACGCTTGTATACGTCCAGCGCGGTTTCGAAAATACGTTCACGCAGGGTCTCTTCGTGCAGCTCAGGCTCTTTGTCCAGCCACTCTTTGATTGGCAGTTCGAGGTCGAAGTCGTTTTTCAGGCGTTCCTGCAGACCTTCGATATCCCACATTTCTTCCAGAGACTGCGGTGGAATATGCGCGTCGATAGTCGCTTTGAATACATCTTCGCGAATGCTGTTGATGGTGTCGCTCACGTCGGACACGTCCAGCAGTTCGTTACGCTGGGTATAGATGGCACGACGCTGGTCGTTGGCCACATCATCATATTCCAGCAGCTGCTTACGAATATCGAAGTTGCGGCTTTCCACTTTACGCTGGGCGTTAGCAATCGCTTTGGTGACCCACGGGTGTTCAATGGCTTCGCCAGGTTTCATACCCAGTTTACGCATCATGCCAGAAACACGGTCGGAGGCGAAAATACGCATCAGCGCATCTTCCATAGACAGGTAGAAGCGGGAAGAACCGGCATCGCCCTGACGACCCGCACGGCCGCGCAGCTGGTTATCGATACGACGAGATTCATGACGTTCGGTACCAATGATATGCAAACCACCGGATGCCAGCACCGCGTCATGGCGTACCTGCCAGTCCGCTTTAATCTGAGCAATCTGCTCCGGCGTTGGGTTTTCCAGCTCGGCAATCTCTGCCTGCCAGCTACCACCCAGCATAATGTCGGTACCACGACCCGCCATGTTGGTGGCGATTGTTACCGCTGCCGGGTAACCCGCCTGCGCAACGATATCCGCCTCTTTGGCGTGGAATTTGGCGTTCAGTACGTTGTGTTTGATGCCCGCTTTGGTCAGCTCATTGGAAACCACTTCGGATTTCTCGATGGAGATTGTCCCCACCAGCACCGGCTGGCCATTAGCGGTACGATCGCGAATATCTTCAATGATCGCCTGAATTTTTTCCGCTTCGGTCATGTACACCAGGTCCGGCATATCCTTACGGATCATTGGACGGTTGGTTGGAACGACCACGGTATCCAGTTTGTAGATGGAGCTGAATTCAAATGCTTCGGTATCTGCAGTACCGGTCATCCCCGCCAGCTTCTCGTACAAACGGAAGTAGTTCTGGAAGGTAATAGAGGCCAGCGTCTGGTTTTCATTTTGAATATCAACGCCTTCTTTGGCCTCAACGGCCTGGTGCAGACCGTCAGACCAGCGACGTCCCTGCATGGTACGGCCAGTGTGCTCATCAACGATGATAACTTCACCGTCTTTCACGATGTAGTCGACATCGCGGGTGAACAGCGCATGGGCACGCAGCGCGGCAGTAACGTGGTGCATCAGCATAATGTTCGTCGGAGAGTACAGAGACTCGCCCTCTTCCATGATGCCTTCAGCCACCAGCAGCTCTTCAATTTTCACCAGACCGCGTTCGGTCAGGTTCACCTGGCGCGCTTTTTCATCGACAGAGAAGTGGCCTTCACCCTGGAAGGTGTCGGAATCTTCTTTCTCCTGACGCAGCAGGTGCGGAATGATTTTATCGACTTTACGGTACATCTCGGAGCTGTCTTCGGCCGGGCCGGAGATGATCAGCGGGGTACGCGCTTCATCGATCAGGATGGAGTCCACCTCATCCACCAGCGCATAGTGCAGTTTACGCTGGACGCGCTCTTCAGGGCTAAACGCCATGTTGTCACGCAGGTAGTCGAAGCCGTATTCGTTGTTGGTACCGTAGGTGATATCCGCGTTATAGGCTTCACGTTTGGCGGGTGCCGGCAGACCGGACATGTTGATGCCAACGGTCATGCCCAGGAATTCGAACAGGGGACGGTTGTTTTCGGCATCACGCTGTGCCAGATAGTCGTTGACGGTAACGACGTGAACGCCTTTACCGGTCAGTGCGTTCAGGTAGGCGGGCAGCGTTGCGGTCAGGGTTTTACCTTCACCGGTACGCATTTCCGCGATGCAGCGCTCGTTAAGCACCATACCACCCAGCAGCTGAACGTCGAAGTGACGCATGCCAAACACACGTTTACTGGCCTCACGCACAACGGCGAAGGCTTCAGGAATCAGGCTTTCCAGCGTTTCGCCTTTTTCAAGACGCGCGCGGAATTCTACGGTTTTCGCTTTCAGCTCGTCATCAGAGAGCTTCTCCATCGCCGGCTCCATGCCATTGATGACGGTAACAGCTTTGCGCATACGGCGCAGGGTACGATCGTTACGACTACCAAAAACTTTTGTTAACAATTTGATTAGCATAATAAATTCTCAAACGCCCCAGGTTGGGCAGATAAATTAAGGTATTGAAAAAAGGTTAATTTAGCTGAGGCGTTGAGGCCCGGCGCGGATGCCGTGGGCCTGGCTAATCCATGTCGAAACGGAGAAGGTCGCAGGAGGAACGTGCGCGATTTGCGTGGTCTGACGCACCATGACGGGTGGTTGACTGTCCTGCGTAAGCAGCGCGTTAAGCGTGTCCAGCAGAGCAAGATGCTGCGCCTGTACCGGCAGCGTCTCTTCAGCAACAGGCAGTGCCTGCGGAGCCATCGCAAATGACAGATGGCGAATAACGGTACGGATCGCATGCTGGTGCCAGTAATCCACCGAGAAATTCGGGCGGCGATTGGCTTCAAGCCACGCCAGGTTAGTAAAATTAACCCGCGTGTTGAGATCGTGTTTGGTTGTGGAGGTCTTCGTCGGCGTCGCCGCTTCCGCACTGTTGCTGAGCGCAGGCAAGCCGAAACTCGCCGCGACCATCCCTAATAAGAGATGCGGCCAGAAGTAACGTCTGCCAAATTGTCGCCAGCGCGTCAGTATTCCGCTCACTTGCTCCACCACATTAAGCCAGCCTTCAACAGGCTGAATTCAATTATTCTTTTAAGCGCCCAGATATTACCACTAAAGCCAATACACAGCAGCAGGAATGACGTATTGCTGCGGGGAAAAACGGTCAAGAATGCAGCTAACGCACAGATTTTCTGCACCGGGCAAACGAGAAGTGACGCTGGGGCAAACAAATGAAGAGGGGTAAAAATAAAAACGACTGGTCTCCCTGGTCGGAGAGAGTACCAGGTTAACCAGTCGATTTTTTACGAAACGGCTTTAACCGTTACGCCAGTACCGTGTTTGGTGCTTTGAAGGCCAGCGGCAGCTCAGCTTCGTCTTCAAAGGTCACATATTCCCAGGCTTCCTGTTTTGCCAGGACTGCCTGCAACAGTTTGTTGTTCAGTGCATGACCGGATTTAAACGCGGTAAATGCACCAATGATGTTGTGACCACACATAAACAGGTCGCCGATAGCATCCAGCATTTTGTGACGAACGAATTCATCTTCAAAACGCAGACCGTCTTCGTTCAGTACGCGATAATCGTCAACAACGATGGCACAATCGAAGCTGCCGCCCAGGCACAGGCCGCGGGACTGCAGATATTCGATATCACGCATGAAGCCAAACGTACGGGCACGGCTGATCTGGCGCATAAACGCATCAGCAGAGAAGTTCATCGCATAGCGTTGGGTGCTGGCATCAATCGCCGGATGGTTAAAATCGATGGTAAAGTCCAACGAGAAACCATTGTACGGTTTGAATTCAGCCCATTTGTCGCCATCTTCGACGCGAACGGTCTCTTTGATACGAACAAATTTTTTCGCGCAGTTCAGTTCTTCGATGCCGGCATCCAGCAACAGATAGACGAACGGAGCAGCACTACCATCCATGATCGGGATTTCTGGCGCATCGACTTCAACCATAATGTTGTCGATACCCAGACCCGCCAGGGCGGCGTTCAGGTGCTCTACGGTAGAAATCCGCACGTCATGCTCGTTCACCAGACAAGTACAGAGCATAGTATCACGCACAGATTTGGCATCGGCCGGAAAGTCTACCGGTGGATTCAAGTCGGTGCGACGATAGATGACCCCGGTATTGGCCGGCGCAGGGCGTAACGTCAGTGTGACTTTCTTGCCGGTATGTAAACCGACACCAGTCGCCTGAACGATACGTTTAAGTGTCCTTTGTTTGATCATCGTATAATCTCGCCAAATTAACTATCCAACCGAAAGTGTATATCACTGACGGTGGGCCAGTTTAGCACAAAGAGCGAAAATCCCCAAATTCCAGCCAATTCTTAGTCAGCTTGCTTGCGCAGGAACGCCGGGATATCCAGATAATCTGGCTCTTTCGCCGTTTGCGGAGTGGGGTCGTTAACCACTTTCGCGGCCGGTTTCTGCTCCTGAGTCAGAGGAGACATACCGTGCTGCTGGTAACGATCCATAACCGGCTGCTGAGTCTGTTTGTTGGTCACCAGGGTGATCTCAGGACGCTTGTCCATACCGATACCGGTAGCAACAACAGTAACACGCAGCTCGTCGTTCATTTCCGGGTCAAGGGAAGTACCGATTACCACGGTAGCGTTGTCAGAGGCGAACGCACGGATAGTGTTACCCACGGTTTCAAACTCATCCAGACGCAGGTCGAAGCCAGCGGTAATGTTGACCAGCACGCCGCGCGCACCAGACAGGTCGATATCTTCCAGCAGTGGAGAAGAGATAGCCATTTCAGCCGCTTCTTCTGCACGGTCTTCACCGCTTGCCACGCCAGAGCCCATCATCGCGTAGCCCATTTCGGACATCACGGTACGAACGTCTGCAAAGTCAACGTTCATCAGACCCGGACGGGTAATCAGTTCAGCGATACCCTGCACCGCGCCTTTCAGCACGTCGTTGGCTGCGCCAAAAGCGTCCAGCAGAGAGATACCGCGACCCAGAACTTTCAACAGTTTGTCGTTCGGGATGGTAATCAACGAGTCCACGTGCTTGGACAGTTCAGTGATACCCTGCTCCGCGAAAGCCATACGCTTCTTGCCTTCAAAGTTGAAAGGCTTGGTCACGACAGCAACGGTCAGGATACCTAAATCTTTCGCTACTTCAGCCACAACAGGTGCTGCGCCGGTACCCGTACCGCCACCCATACCCGCTGCGATAAAGACCATGTCCGCACCTTCCAGTGCAGCGCGCAGGGCCTCACGATCTTCTTCAGCCGCATTACGACCGACTTCCGGGTTAGCCCCAGCGCCCAGCCCTTTGGTGATGCCACCGCCGATCTGGATAGTCTGGCCTACAGCCGTCTTACGCAGTGCCTGTGCATCGGTGTTAACTGCAAAGAACTCAACACCTTCAATGCGTTCACGCACCATATGCTCTACGGCGTTACCGCCGCCGCCACCGACGCCGATGACTTTAATCACCGCGTCGTTGGTCAGTTCCATAGGTTCAAACATAATTTCTCTCTCCGTTGTGCCTGTCGCCCGAGACCGCTAATTCTCTCCGGTCTCTTAAAAAAATTAAAACTCTTTTCGCAACCAGTTGTTCAGTCGTTTGACCCACGACCCAACTGAGACGCGTTTTTCCACTTCTGCTTCACCACTGAGATGAGATTCTTTCCCGTAGTGGAGCAGGCCCACGGCCGTTGAATAGTACGGCTCCTGAGCATAATCCGTTAAACCGGTGATATTCAGCGGAGCACCGATACGCACTTGCGTATGGAACACGCGCTGAGCGCAGGCCGCAAGACCTTCAATTTGCGCTGCCCCGCCGGTTAATACAATCCCCGCTGCAAGATGATGTTTCACGCCCTGCTGGCGAAGCTGTTCCTGTAACTGCAAAATCTCTTCGTTGACCAGGTTAAGCAGCTCGGTATAACGCGGCTCAATGACCTCTGCCAACGTCTGGCGCTGCAGGCTGCGCGGTGGACGTCCGCCCACGCTCGGCACTTCAACGCTCTCATCTTTGCCAACGATAGACCCCAGCGCACAGCCGTGGCGTACTTTAATCGCTTCTGCATCACTCGGGGGCGTACCAAAAGCGTAAGCAATATCGCTGGTCACAACGTTCCCGGCATACGGGATCACTTTGGTGTGGCGCAGCGCACCGCCGGTATACACGGCCATGTCCATTGTACCACCACCAATATCGACCACACAGACACCCAGTTCACGTTCATCTTCGGTCAGCACGGAATAGCTCGCTGCAAGACCGGCGAAAATGAGTTGGTCAACTTTCAGGCCACAACGTTCAACGGCTTTTACAATGTTCTTCGCCATATCGTTGTGACATGTGATCAAGTGCACTTTTGCCTGCATACGTACGCCGGAGAGACCGACCGGGTTTTTGATCCCTTCCTGGTAGTCAATCGCATACTCCTGCGGGATCACGTGCAGCACGCGATGCTCATCGCGAACGCGCACGGATTTCGCCGTATGCACAACGTTTTCAACGTCTTCCTGCGTCACTTCTTCTTCGGAAATCGGCACCATGCCGATTTCGTTCTGGCAGCTAATGTGCTTACCCGAAAGCGCCAGATAAACAGAGGAAATCTGGCAATCTGCCATCAATTCAGCCTGATCGATGGCGCGCTGTACGCACTTCACCACCGACTCAAGATCGTTAACCCCACCTTTATCCATACCACGGGACGGGCAACTGCCCACGCCAATGATATTGACCATACCGTCGGGCAGAACTTCCCCTACTAAAGCGGCAACCTTCGCGGTGCCAATCTCCAGTCCAACTACCAGTTTTCTGTCCGTCGCCTTGATCATTGTTGTTCTGCCTGTACCTGTGCCTGATTCTGTTGCTGATTAGGTTCCTCGACCGGAGCCGGTTCCCAACCGACTGCTGCGCCTGAGTCATAGCGCAAATCAACGTAGCTTATCCGTTTGCCGTCAGTCTGTGCCTGCTGCTGTAAAACCGGGTAAAGTTCTACAAATCGCGCCAGACGTTTCATTGTGTCCCCGCGACCCAGGTTGAGCTTAATGCCATTCGTTAACGTCAATTGCCAGGAGCGGCGCGCCGTCATTGCAGCATCTTTTAGCGTAAACCTGTCCTTCGCCAGCACCTGCCCCATTTCACGAAAACCTTGTAACACTTCGTTTTCGCTACCTTCCGGGCCATACAACATCGGTAAATTTTGCTTGTTGACACGATCGGCCGGGACGCTGAAGGAATTTCCGTCTACGTCAACCATGTGCTGATCATTCCAACGTGCAATGGGCACATATTCAACCAGATGAATCTTCAATTCATCAGGCCATTGCTTTCTGACACTCGCCTGTTTTATCCATGGCAGACGTTCAATCTGACTCTGGATAATATTGACGTCCTGCGTCATAAAGGTGCCAGGCGATCCCAGCGCCAGAATTGTCTGGCGAATGTCATCGTTACGGGTGTAATGACGCTCACCGGTGACCACCAGCTTCGAAAGCGGCAACCGTTGCGCATCTTCCATCCAGCCCAGAACCATCCAGCCGCTGATAAACACGGTGCACAGCACCCCGAGCAGGAAAATAATACCTGCAAGACGCGTTCCATTACTCCGGCGTGAAGAAGAGTATTCTTCTTCGTCATCGCGGTTGCGCGTGTTCAATGCAGCCTGAGACATATCAGCCCGCCTGGTCCAGAATACGTACGACTAATTGCGAGAAGCTCATCCCCGCCTGACGCGCTGCCATCGGCACAAGGCTGTGGCTGGTCATTCCCGGAGAAGTATTTGCTTCCAGCAGATAAAATTGTCCATCACTGTCGAGCATCACGTCGATGCGGCCCCATCCACGGCAACCCAGAACATGCCAGGCTTTAACCACCAGGGACTGTAAATCGGTTTCACGCTCAGCTTCAAGACCACTTGGGCAGAAATATTGCGTCTCATCAGAGAGATACTTCGCCTCATAATCATAGAAGGTTCCGGCCGGTTGGATACGAATTGACGGTAAAATTTCTTCGCCAAGCATCGCGACGGTAAATTCCGGCCCGCTGAGCCATTTTTCAATCAGAACTTCTTCATCATGTTGAAATGCCAGGGCTAAAGCGGAAGATAAATCCTCAGCTTTCTCAACTTTGGACATGCCAACGCTCGACCCTTCGCGGCTGGGCTTTACAATAACCGGTAAGCCCAGCTCAGCAATGCGTGCATTAACGCTATCGGAGAGGCCCATTTCAAATTCGCGACGCGTCAGGGCAACCCAGGGGGCAACGGGTAAACCCGCGCCCTGCCACAGCAGTTTGCTGCGCAGTTTATCCATAGAAATGGCGGAGGCCATCACACCGCTGCCGGTGTACGGCATGCCGGTGAGTTCCAGCAGCCCCTGAAGGGTGCCGTCTTCGCCACCACGGCCATGTAACGCGATAAAGACTTTATCGAAGCCCATCGCCTTTAACTGGGTTACGTCAGTCTCTTTCGGATCGACTAGGTGCGCATCCACCCCCCCTTCACGCAGGCCCGCCAGTACAGCGGCACCTGAATTCAGGGAAACCTCGCGCTCGGCGGATGTGCCGCCAGACAGGACAGCAATCTTATCAGCCATGATGCTCATCCTCCTGAGTTTGCGGCTTCAGTTTGATTTCAGCTAAGGTACGGGCGATTTTGCCGATATTTCCCGCGCCCTGAATCAGAATTAGATCGTTGCCGGTCAGCACCGGGGCCAGAATTTCAGCCACCTGGGCAGGATCGGAAACCAAAATAGGGTCTACTTTACCGCGTCCGCGGATGGTACGACATAAAGAACGGCTGTCTGCACCAGGAATAGGAGTTTCGCCCGCTGCATAAACATCCAGCATCAGGAGCGTATCCACCTGTGACAGGACGCTGGCGAAATCGTCATACAGGTCACGGGTACGCGTGAAACGGTGCGGCTGGAAGATCATGACCAGATTTTTTTCCGGCCAGCCTGCACGCGCGGCTTTGATCGTCGCGTCCACTTCCGTCGGGTGGTGACCGTAGTCATCAACCAGCATGGCAGTGCCGGGTTTACCATTTACCGCCTCCAGCGGGTATTCACCGAGGAAGTCGAAGCGACGCCCGGTTCCCTGGAAGCTTTCCAGTGCACGAAGAATGGCTTCGTCATCAATGCCTTCTTCTGTCGCCACGGCCACTGCCGCTGCGGCATTCAGGGCGTTGTGACGCCCTGGTGCATTCAGGGTGACATGCAGCAGTTCTTTGTCCTGACGCGCCAGGGTGAAATGCCCCTGCGCACCCAGCTGTTTGTAATCTTCCACGCGGACATCAGCGTCTTCGCTGAAGCCGTAAGTCGTGATTTGACGTCCGACGCGCGGCAACAGCTCGCGAATCACCGGATCGTCTACACACATTACCGCGCGTCCATAGAACGGCAGGTTGTGCAGGAAATTAATAAAGGTCTGCTTTAAGTTCTCGAAGTCGCCCTGGTAAGTATCCATATGGTCGGCTTCGATATTGGTGACGATGGCGACCATCGGCTGCAGATGCAGGAACGACGCATCGCTCTCATCCGCTTCGGCAATTAAATAACGGCTGTGTCCGAGACGCGCATGTACGCCTGCCGCTTTTACCAGACCACCATTGACGAACGTCGGGTCGAGGCCCGCTTCTGCATAAATGCTGGAGACCATCGCCGTGGTGGTGGTTTTGCCGTGGGTTCCGGCAATCGCAATGCCATGTCGAAAACGCATCAACTCCGCCAGCATTTCCGCACGGCGGATCACTGGGATACGCGCTTCGTGCGCGGCCACGATTTCCGGGTTATCAGAGGAGATGGCGCTCGACACGACCACCACGCTCGCATCGCGCACGTTTTCCGGGCGATGATTGAAATAGATAGTCGCCCCAAGCGACGCCAGCTGCTGCGTAACAGGGTTTGGCGCCAGGTCAGACCCGCTGATCTGATAGCCTTCGTTAGCTAACACTTCGGCAATACCGCCCATGCCAGCACCACCGATGCCAACAAAGTGAATGTGCCGGACGCGACGCATCTCGGGCACGATAGAACGCAGTTTTGCCAGTTGTTGTGTATTCATTCTCTAAACGCCATCGACTACTTAAAAAATTCGTGCAGCGCAACACGCGCTGCGAGGGTTAAGCCTGGGCTGCCAGGCTCACTTCTTTTGCCACCCGTTCCGTTGCATCAGGAATAGCGGTCGCGCGTGCGCGTTGCGCCATCTCCAGTAATGCCTCTCTGTTCCAGCCCGCCAGGGTGGTGGCGACCGCATCGGCGGTAAATTGTGGCTGTTCAAATATTTTCGCGGCGCCGGCTTTCTCAAGCGGCAGCGCATTCCAGTACTGCTGTCTGTCTTTGTGCTGGAACGGCACAAACAGAGCCGGCAACCCGGCGGCGGCAATTTCGCTCACCGTCAATGCGCCAGAGCGGCAGACCACGACATCGGCCCAGGCATACGCTGCGGCCATGTCGTCGATAAATTCCGTCACTTTATGCTGCGGCTGGCCTTCATCGGCGTAAGCCTGCTCAACCATCTGCTGAGCACCTTTTCCGCTTTGGTGCCAGATTGTCACCGCATCACCCAGCTTTGCTGCAACCTGCGGCATCGTCTGGTTTAAAATGCGTGCGCCCTGAGAACCGCCAACGACCAGCACACGGACCGGCCCTTCACGACCCGCCAGGCGAGCATCCGGCAATGGCAGCGCCAGCACGTCTACGCGCACCGGGTTACCCACCACGTCCGCCTTCGGGAAGGCTCCCGGGAAAGCCTGCATCACTTTGGTGGCAATTTTCGCCAGCCATTTATTGGTCAGACCGGCAATGCCGTTCTGCTCATGCAACACCACGGGGATGCCCAACGACCAGGCCGCCAGCCCACCCGGGCCAGAAACATAGCCGCCCATCCCCAGCACCACATCAGGCTTAAAACTCTTCATGATGGCGCGCGCCTGACGCCAGGCGTTGAAAATACGCACCGGTGCCAGAAGCTGGGCCGTAATGCCTTTTCCGCGTAAGCCGGAAATGCGAATAAAGTCGATCTCGATACCGTGCTTCGGTACCAGGTCGGCTTCCATGCGGTCCGCGGTTCCCAGCCAGCGTACCTGCCAGCCCTGATCCATTAAATGGTGCGCAACTGCGAGCCCCGGGAACACATGTCCACCGGTACCGCCTGCCATCACCATTAACCGCTTCGGTTGATTCATCGTGAACCTCGTGTAAACGCCTGGGCTTTTTCCAGACGCGTTTCATAATCTATGCGTAACAACATCATGATGGCCGTCGACATAATCAGCAGACTGGAACCACCATAACTGATCAACGGCAACGTCAGGCCTTTGGTCGGCAGCATACCCGCTGCGGCCCCGACGTTAACCAATGCCTGGAAACTAAACCAGATACCTATTGAGCAGGCTAAGAAACCTGAAAAGCGGTGATCGATCTCCAGCGCTTTCCGCCCAATCGACATGGCGCGGAAAGCGACGAAGAATACCATTAATAGCGCTAATACCACACCGATATAACCCAGTTCTTCCCCAATAATGGAGAAGATGAAGTCAGTGTGCGCTTCGGGTAAATACTCCAGTTTCTGTACCGAGTTGCCCAGGCCCTGACCCCAGACTTCACCGCGACCAAAAGCCATCAGCGACTGCGTCAGCTGATAACCGCTGCCAAACGGGTCTTCCCACGGGTTCCAGAATGAGGTCACACGGCGGATACGGTAAGGCTCGGCGAGGATCAGCAGCACAACCGCTGAGATACCCATTCCGATGATGGCGATGAACTGCCACAGCTTCGCCCCGGCCAGGAACAGCATTGCCAGCGTGGTGACAAACAGCACTACCACGGTACCAAGGTCAGGCTGCGCCAGCAGTAAGACCGCCAGCACCAGAATAACGCCCATGGGTTTTAAGAAGCCGCGCAGGTTATTACGCACTTCATCCACTTTACGTACCAGGTAGTTAGCCAGGTAGCAGAACAGGGAGAGCTTGGTAAATTCCGCGGGCTGAATACGCAGTGGGCCAAAGGCAATCCAGCGCGATGCCCCGTTTACGGAGCTCCCCACCACCAGTACGATCAGCAGCATAATGATGGAGGCGATCAGCATCGCGGTACTGTGCCGCTGCCAGAACTCCATCGGCAGACGTAATGTCACCAGCGCCAGACAGAACGCCAGGATGATGTACAGGCCATCACGTTTCGCAAACAGGAACGGATCGTTCGCCAGTCGCTGCCCGACAGGCATTGACGCTGAGGTCACCATGATAAAACCAACCGCCGCCAGTCCCAGCGTGAGCCAGAAGAGCGTACGGTCGTACATGACCAGGCTGTCGTTATCTTTTTGACGAGAGCCCATCACCCAGCCTTTGAGTGCCGCAAACACCCACGCCAGAACGCCAAATCCTGGCAGGCGCGGCATTTTCAGGCGAGGGAGAGATAAACGCATCAGCCTAACTCCTTCGCCAGACGGGTAAAGAGATCGCCACGCTGTTCGAAATTCTTGAATTGATCGAGGCTGGCGCAGGCCGGAGAGAGCAGCACCATATCACCCGGCTTCACGCGAGGGGCAATCAGCCGCATCGCCTGCTCCATGGTCTCGGTTTGCTCGGCAATGTCAGGACGCAGCTCAGCCAGCTCACTGCCGTCGCGACCAAAGCAGTACAAGCGGATATTATTCCCGGCGAGATACGGTTTCAGCGTGGAGAAATCCGCCGATTTACCGTCGCCGCCCAGCAGTAAATGCAGGGTCCCTTCAACGTGCAGGCCGTTCAGGGCGGCCTCGGTACTGCCGACGTTGGTGGCTTTTGAGTCATTAATCCAGCGCACACCGTTGTGCTCCAGCGCCAGCTGGAAACGGTGCGCCAGGCCGGTAAAGGTGGTCAATGCTTGCAGGCTGGACGAACGCGGCAGCCCTACGGCATCCGCCAGCGCCAGCGCCGCCAGAGCATTGGTGTAGTTATGCTGGCCGGTAAGCTTCATCTCTTTCACGTTCAGCACTTTCTCACCCTTCACGCGCAGCCAGGTTTCGCCCAGTTGACGGTTAAGATGATAGTCACCCATGGTGATGCCAAAGCTAATGCAGCGATCGTCCGCCCCGCGCACCGGCATGGTCAGGGCGTCATCCGCGTTGACGACGCAAACCTTCGCATTTTCATAAATGCGCAGTTTGGCGGCGCGGTACTGCTGCAGACCAAACGGATAGCGATCCATATGATCTTCAGTAACGTTAAGGATCGTCGCCGCGGCCGCACGAAGGCTGGAGGTCGTTTCCAGCTGGAAGCTGGAAAGCTCGAGGACGTACAATTCACAGCCCTTATCCAGCAGCATTAGCGCTGGCAGGCCAATATTGCCTCCCACGCCCACGTTCATGCCCGCCGCTTTCGCCATCTCACCCACAAGGGTGGTGACGGTGCTTTTACCGTTAGAGCCGGTAATCGCGATAACGGGTGCCTGCGCTTCACGGCAGAACAACTCAATATCACCGACAATCTCAACGCCCGCATCGGCCGCGGCGCTGAGTGAAGGATGCGCCAGCGCCATACCGGGGCTGGCGACAATCAGATCGGCTGCCAGCAGCCAGTCATCATTCAGACCACCAAGGTGGCGTTCAACCTGTTCCGGCAGTTTATCCAGACCCGGCGGAGAAACACGCGTATCCATTACGCGCGGCGTCACGCCGCGCGCGAGGAAAAAGTCCACGCAGGAGAGGCCTGTCAGCCCCAACCCGATGATAACGACTTTTTTGCCCTGGTAATCTGCCATGATTAACGTACCTTCAGCGTTGCCAGGCCAATCAGCACCAGCATCAGCGAAATAATCCAGAAGCGCACAATCACGCGCGGTTCCGGCCAGCCTTTCAGTTCATAGTGATGGTGAATCGGTGCCATACGGAAGATGCGCTGACCGCGCAGCTTGAAGGACCCGACCTGCAAAATCACTGAAAGGGTTTCAACCACAAATACCCCACCCATAATCACCAGCAGGAACTCCTGGCGCAGCAGTACGGCAATAATGCCCAGCGCGCCGCCCAGAGCCAGTGAACCGACGTCACCCATAAAGACCTGCGCCGGGTAGGTGTTGAACCACAGGAAGCCCAGTCCCGCCCCGACAATCGCAGTACAGACGATAACCAGTTCGCCTGCGTGTCGCAGGTATGGAATGTGCAGATAGTTAGCAAAGTTCATATTACCGGTGGCCCACGCCACCAGCGCAAAACCGGCGGCGACGAAGACGGTTGGCATAATCGCCAGGCCATCCAGACCGTCGGTCAGGTTTACGGCGTTACCGGTGCCCACGATGACGAAGTAGGCCAGCAGAATGTAGAACAGCCCCAGTTGCGGCATCACATCTTTAAAGAACGGCACCACCAGCTCGGTGGCGGGGGTGTCTTTTCCTGCCAGATACAGCGCGAAGGCCACGCCCAGCGCAATCACCGACATCCAGAAGTATTTCCAGCGGGCGATCAGGCCCTTGGTGTCTTTACGCACGACCTTGCGGTAATCATCAACAAACCCAATGATGCCGTAGCCCACCAGCACGGTAAGTACGCACCAGACGTACGGGTTAGAGGGATAAGCCCACAGCAGTACGGAAACAACGATCGCGGTCAGGATCATGATCCCGCCCATGGTCGGCGTACCTCGCTTGCTGAAGTGCGACTCCGGACCGTCGTTACGCACAACCTGACCGAAGGAGAGTTTTTGCAGACGGGCAATCATGCGCGGGCCCATCCACAAAGAGATGAACAGCGCAGTCAGCAGGCTGACAATGGCGCGAAACGTCAGATAGGAAAAGACGTTAAAGCCTGAATAATATTTGACCAAATGTTCGGCCAGCCAAACTAACATGTCCCGTTCTCCTGTAATGCGTGCACAACCTCTTCCATGGCGGCACTACGTGAACCTTTCACTAACACAGTCACAATTTGTTTTTCTGTCATCAATGCCTTAAGGCGTTCAATCAGCGCGGCTTTATCGGCAAAGTGCTCGCCAACACCGCTGGCATGGCTAATCGCCTGGCTCAGTTTTCCAGCGCTCAGCACGCAATCAATACCTGCCGCTTTCGCCGCGTCCCCCACCTGGACATGACAGGCTTCGCTTTCATCACCCAGCTCAGCCATATCGCCCACCACCAGCACGCGATAACCTGGCATCTCAGACAACACCTGCACCGCCGCGGTCATTGAGCCGACGTTCGCGTTATAGGAGTCATCCAGAAGCAGTTTGTTTTCCGCAAGCTGGATCGGGAACAGACGCCCCGGCACGGCTTTTAAATTTGCCAGACCGGTTTTAATCGCCTGATGCGACGCACCAACCGCCATCGACAGCGCCGCTGCCGCGAGCGCATTGGCGATATTATGACGACCCGGCAATGGCAGAAGCACCTCAATGCCACCGGTTGGGGTATTAAGGGTGAATTCCGTGCCATGCGAAGTCACATGAATATTGGTCGCGGTAAAATCACTGTTGGCCGCGTTCGGCGAGAAGCGCCAGGTCTTGCGGGAACCAATGATCTGTTGCCAGTTCAGCCAGTCATTGTTGTCGGCATTCATAATGGCGATACCGTCTTCCGGCAGGCCGGTATAGATCTCGCCTTTAGCTTTCGCCACGCCTTCCAGCGAACCAAAACCTTCCAGATGTGCAGCGGCCAGGTTATTCACCAGCGCTGCTTCCGGGCGCGTCAGTCTCACGGTCCAGGCGATTTCGCCCTGGTGGTTTGCCCCTAACTCGATCACGGCAAATTCATGCTCTTTGGTCAGGCGAAGTAATGTCATCGGCACGCCGATATCATTGTTAAGGTTGCCTGCTGTATAAAGCGTATTTCCGCACTGGCTCAGGATGGCCGCAGTCATCTCTTTCACAGAGGTTTTGCCTGATGAACCGGTCAGCGCGACGACGCGCGTCGGCACCTGCTGACGAACCCAGGCCGCCAGCTCGCCGAATGCCAGACGGGTATCTTTCACCACGATCTGCGGCAGATCGACAGCGAGTTTACGGCTGACCAGCAGCGCCCCTGCACCATTCTCCCTGGCCTGTTGTGCAAAATCATGCGCGTCAAAACGTTCGCCCTTCAGCGCCACAAACAGACAACCCGGGGTCACTTTGCGGGTATCGGTCGTCACGGCCTCGATGGTCAGATCGTGACCCAGCAGCTCGCCCTGCAGTACCGCAGCGGCCTGACTTAAGGTGATGCTAATCATGCCACGACTCCCAGCAGACGCGCGGCCGTGACGCGGTCCGAATAATCGAGACGACGGTTGCCAACAATCTGATAATCCTCATGGCCTTTCCCGGCCAGCAGCACAACGTCGTTTTCCTGAGCCTGCATGATGGCGTTGGTCACGGCTTCCGCACGGCCTTCCACCACGCGGGCGCGGCCTGCATCCAGCATGCCCGACAGAATGTCGTTAATAATGGCGCGCGGCTCTTCAGTACGCGGGTTGTCATCGGTCACAACCGGAATATCCGCGAACTGTTCAGCAATGGCACCCATCAGTGGACGTTTGCCCTTATCACGGTCGCCACCGCAGCCAAACACACACCAGAGCTTACCGGTGCAGTGCAGACGCGCCGCTTCCAGTGCTTTTTCTAGTGCGTCCGGCGTGTGGGCATAATCGACCACCACGGTCGGTTTGCCCGGCGCGCTGAACACTTCCATACGGCCGCATACCGGCTGCAGACGCTCAGCCGTTTCCAGCAGCGCGTTCATCGGATAACCCAGCGCCAGCAGCGTCGCCAGCGCCAGCAGCAGGTTGCTGACGTTAAACGCGCCCATCAGTCGGCTTTCAATTTCACCGTCACCCCATGAGGAGCTAAAACGAATGGTGGCGCCACTGTCGTGATAATCCACCGCAACCGCCTTCAGCCAGCGGCCGTGGCAGTTCGGGTTGATATGGTCTTCCATCGACACCGCAACCGCATCCGGCAGCTTCGCCAGCCAGCGGCGACCGACTTCGTCGTCAGCGTTGATGATGGCCTGTCCGCTATGGTGGGTGGAGTAGAGCAGCCATTTCGCCGCTTCGTAATGCTCCATATCACCATGATAATCAAGGTGATCGCGGCTCAGGTTAGTGAATACTGAGGCGGCAAACTTCAGCGCCGCCACGCGGTGCTGCACCAGACCGTGGGAAGAGACTTCCATGGCGGCAAAGGTTGCCCCCTGCCCTGCCAGGCCGGCCAGCACGTGCTGTACGTCGACCGCGGAGCCGGTGGTGTTTTCGGTCGGGCTCACTTTGCCCAACAGACCGTTACCGACAGTTCCCATGACCGCACCGGTTTCACCCAGCAGCTGCGCCCACTGCGCCATGAGCTGCGTGGTTGTGGTTTTGCCGTTTGTACCTGTCACGCCCACCAGACGCAGCCGATCGGACGGTTCGTGATAGAAACGTCCGGCCAGCGCAGAGAGACGCTCGTTTAACTGACTGAGATAGATGACCGGCACCCCGTGCATTTCACGGATTTCACCGTCAGTTGCCTCATCTTTAGCCTCAGCAATAATGGCAGCAACACCTTGCGCAATCGCCTGCGGGATATAACGACGCCCGTCCGCCTGATGACCGACCACCGCCACAAAAAGATCGCCAGAAGCAGCCGCACGGCTGTCCAGTACCATCTCTCGCAGTGCTCGCTCCGGTGCATTAGGCACCCACGGAGCGAGAAGGTCGCGCAAATTACGATCTGCCACCTGTACCCTCGCCTTGATTAATTACAAATTCACTTTTCTCGCCCGTTGCCAGCGCATCCGGTTCGATGTTCATGGTGCGCAACACGCCGCCCATGATGGCCCCGAACACAGGCGCGGAAACGGCGCCGCCGTAGTATTTACCCGCCTGTGGATCGTTAATGACGACCACCAGCGCAAAACGCGGATTACTGGCAGGCGCAACGCCTGCGGTATAGGCAATGTATTTGTTGATGTAACGGCCGTCTGGCCCCACTTTTTTCGCGGTACCGGTTTTGATGGCGATGCGATAGCCTTTAATCGCTGCCTTCACGCCGCCGCCGCCAGGCAGCGCCACGCTTTCCATCATATGAACGACGGTACGAACGATGGATTCCGGGAAGATACGCTCACCTGGAACCGGTGGATCAACTTTGGTAATGGACAGCGGACGATAGACGCCATAGCTGCCAATCGTTGCGTAGACTCGCGCTAACTGTAACGGCGTTACCATTAGCCCGTAGCCGAAAGAGAAGGTGGCCCTCTCTATGTCAGACCACCGTTGTTTTTGAGGATATAAGCCACTGCGTTCTCCGACCAACCCCAAATTGGTCGCCTTTCCAAGCCCAAAACGTGAGTAAGTCTCTACTAACGCTGAGGACGGCATCGCTAACGCCAGCTTTGAAACGCCAACGTTACTCGACTTCTGTAAAACCCCGGTCAGGGTCAATTCGCTGTAGCGCGCCACGTCTTTAATCTCGTGGCCGTTAATACGGTAAGGGATCGTGTTCAGAACCGTGTTTTCATTGACGATGCCACGCTGGAGCGCCGTCATGACCACCATCGGTTTCACCGTGGAGCCCGGTTCGAACACGTCGGTAATCGCCCGGTTACGCATCGCATCTTTTGCGGTGCCGGTAAAGTTGTTCGGGTTATAGGACGGGCTGTTGGCCATCGCCAGCACTTCGCCCGTACTGACGTCCACCAGCACAGCGCTGCCGGATTCCGCCTTGTTGAAGGCGACGGCGTTGTTCAGCTCGCGGTAGACCAATGCCTGCAGACGCTCATCAATACTCAGCGCCAGGTTGTGTGCCGCCTGACTGTCCGTGGAAGAGATATCTTCGATAACGCGGCCGTAGCGGTCTTTACGAACAATTCGCTCGCCAGGCTGGCCGGTGAGCCATTTATCGAAGCTTTTTTCAACGCCCTCAATCCCCTGGCTATCAACGTTGGTAAAGCCAATGAGGTGAGCGGTTACTTCGCCGGAAGGATAGTAGCGGCGGGATTCTTCACGAAGGTGAATACCCGGCAGCTTCAGCTTACGAATGTAGTCCGCCATGTCAGGGTTGACCTGACGCGCCAGATAGATAAAACGCCCTTTTGGATTGGCGTTGACGCGGGAAGCGAGCTGATCCAGCGGCATTTTCAGGGCATCCGAGAGCGCCTTCCAGCGGTTATCAAGCGTAATGCCACCCGCATCGTGCAGCTCTTTCGGATCGGCCCAGATGGCTTTAACCGGTACGCTCACGGCCAGTGGACGGCCTGAGCGGTCGGTGATCATCCCGCGGGACGTCGACACTTCCTGAACGCGAAGGGAACGCATGTCGCCCTGTCGAACCAGCATGTCAGGGGCGATGATTTGCAACCATGCCACGCGTCCCAGCAGGAAACCCAGCGCCAGTAAAATGCAGCCGCAAAGCAACGCAAAACGCCAACTGATAAAGTTGGCCTGTTCTTCCTGACGTTTTGGTTTAAGCGTTTTTGCCGCTGCTCTCATGCGTCGCGTTTTCCCTTATTTTTGTACTACAATATTTTCCTGAGAAGGATCAACATGCTGCAATTGCAGCTTTTCCGTTGCGATCCGTTCAACCCGGCTGTGATCGCCGAGCGCATTTTCTTCAAGGATCAGGTTTCGCCATTCAATATCCAGCGCATCGCGTTCCAGTACCATCTGCTCGCGTTGCGCAGTTAATAAGCGTGTGTGGTGGGCAGTCGTGACCACCGTGACGGCCGTGACAATGATGCAAATGAACAGACAGAGTGGCAGTTTCCCAAACCGCAAAAGATCGTCGCCGATCACGCCAGGCAAGGCATGGCGCTCGTTGCTTCCTAACGAATCCTTAACTTTGCTTAGGGTCTCTGTCACTCTGCCGATCATGCGTTCGTCCTCTCTGCAACACGCAGCACTGAACTACGGGCGCGTGGATTCTGTGCCACTTCTTCTTCGCCCGGCATCAACTTGCCTAATGCTCGCAACTGACGGCCACCCAGCTTCCTGAGTTGTTCTTCCGTCATCGGCAGCCCCGCTGGAACCTGTGGACCGCGGCTTTGTTCACGCATAAAGCGCTTCACAATGCGGTCTTCCAGCGAATGGAAGCTGATGATGGATAACCGCCCACCCGGGGCCAGCACGTCGAGCGAGCTTTTTAGCGCCAGCTCTATTTCCTCCAGTTCACTGTTTACCCAGATGCGAACCGCCTGGAAGGTACGGGTCGCGGGATGTTTGTGCTTATCCTTCACCGGCGTCGCCGCCGCGATCACCTCGGCAAGCTCTTTCGTGCGGGTCATCGGCTCAATACGATTACGCTCAACGATGGCGCGCGCGATACGCTTGCCAAAACGCTCTTCGCCGAAGGTTTTGATCACCCAGGCAATATCCGCTTCGTCCGCGGTCTGTAACCACTCGGCGGCAGACTGACCGCGAGTAGGATCCATGCGCATGTCCAGTGGACCATCGCGCATAAAGGAGAAGCCGCGTTCAGCATCATCAAGCTGGGGTGAAGAGACGCCAAGATCGAGAAGGATTCCGTCGATCTTGCCCGTCAGGCCGCGCTCGGCAACATAATCAGCGAGCGCAGAGAAAGGTCCATGCACGATGGAAAAGCGTGGGTCATCGATGGTTTGCGCAACGGCAATCGCCTGCGGATCGCGATCGATTGCCAGCAGACGCCCTTCCGCTCCAAGCTGGGAGAGGATTAAGCGCGAGTGGCCACCGCGACCAAAAGTGCCATCAATGTAGATGCCGTCCGGACGAATATTCAGGCCGTTAACGGCCTCATCCAGCAGCACCGTTTTATGTTTGTAATTTTCCATCATATTTATAGAGACAAGTCCTGCAGCCGTTCCGATAATGTCGCGGAATCAGACTGCTCAGCGTCGATATCTTCCTTGACCTGTTGATACCAGGTCGTTTCATCCCACAGTTCAAACTTGTTGAACTGCCCGACCAGCATCACTTCTTTGGTCAGACCGGCATGTTGCCGTAACACAGGGGCAATCAGTAACCGGCCTGCGCTATCCATCTGACATTCACTGGCATGTCCCAATAACAACCGCTGCACGCGGCGTTCCTGCGGGTTCATGCTCGACAGTCGCGACAGCTTTTGCTCAATAATTTCCCATTCAGGTAAGGGGTAAAGCAGCAGGCAGGGGGAGTTGATGTCAATGGTGCAAACCATTTGACCCGTAGCGTTCTCAATCAGCTGGTCGCGGTATCGGGTTGGTACCGATAAACGCCCTTTGCTGTCGAGATTGACTAACGTAGCTCCACGGAACATGCCAGTCTCACCCCTCCTCACCACTTTAACCCACAAATTCCCACCTAAAGGAGTTTACGGAGCGAGGGAAAAGCTTGTCAAGCCAGGACTCTCCCTATACAGGCCCGAAAGGCCTCTATTTACAGAGATAAACAGTCCTGGTTAATAACTGCACAACTGGCGAGGCAAAATTAACGTTATGAATATTTGTAAGAAAAAAACCGAATATGCACACTAGCGTTAAGGCTCACTCAATATCATCGCAGATAAATATAAAGTGTCAGTTTGCGACGCGGGCAGCATTTTATGACAGATTCTCAGGGGATAACAGCGCCAGATTCACCCCAGGGCTCGCGAAACGCGGCGGTTGCCGTGCAAGCTGGCACAGGAGAAGGAAAAACGTCTGAATATTCATCGCCGGAAGAGGGTTTGTAACAAAATAATACAAAGACAGGCATTTAAAATCGTTTAAACGTCCTTTAAAGGAACCCTTAAACGCCAAAATGAATTAAGAAAAATAGCAGAAGGTAAATTCGCAAGAATTATCCTAATTTCTCTACGGGAATTATCCCGGCGAATTATTTCGTCAAAAGGGGGCAGATTTCTCCGCCCCGTCATTTCATTTATGGCGGCTCAAAATTCCGCGATGGTAAAGATTACGTTTAATACGCGTCAGACCCGGCTTCGGTTTACGCGGCTCGTCCAGACTTGCCAGCACAATTTCCAGCACGCGTTCAGCCACATCACGATGGCGTTGAGCCACCGCCAGAACCGGGCACTGGAGGAAGTCGAGCAGCTCGTTATCACCGAAGGTCGCGATGGCCAGGTCGGAAGGCAGTTTACCCTCACGGCGTAAGGTCACATCCATCACCCCCTGCAGCAGAGCAAATGAGGTGGTGAATAGCGCCTGCGGCATCGGGTGCGTTTCCAGCCATTTCTCGAAAAGCTGTGCGGCCGCTTCACGTTCATAGCTGTTGGCATAGAGGTAGTGCACCTCACGGGGATCGTCTTTCCAGGCGGTTCTGAACCCCTGTTCACGCAGGAAGCTGACTGACAGTTCAGGCAGCGCCCCCAGATACAGCACCGTTTCAGCCGGGAAGGTTCTCAGCTCTGCCGCCAGCATCTCGGCATCATCCTGATCGGCACCGACGACGCTCGTGAAATGCTCCCTGTCGAGCGCACGATCCAGCGCCACAATCGGGAATGGGTCGTTCGCCCAGCGTTGATAGAATGGGTGTTCAGGCGGTAAAGAGGTGGAGACGATGATGGCATCGACCTGACGCTGGAGCAGATGCTCAATACAGCGCATCTCGTTGTCGGGCTGGTCTTCCGAGCAGGCAATCAGCAACTGATAGCCACGCTGGCGCGCCTGACGTTCAAGATAGTTGGCGATACGGGTATAGCTGGTGTTTTCCAGATCCGGGATCACCAGGCCAATAGAGCGGGTGCGTCCGGCACGCAGGCCAGCTGCGACAGCATTCGGATGGTAGTTATGTTCACGAACCACCGCCATAACTTTTTCAACGGTCTTATCGCTGACACGGTACTGCTTTGCTTTACCGTTAATCACATAGCTGGCCGTTGTTCGTGACACGCCGGCTAGCCGGGCGATTTCATCCAGTTTCACAATTGCCCCTTAAAAAATGAAAAGAGTCCATGGCCTTGGCAAGGTTATGGTTAAATCTTTTAACATCTAAACGCAGAATAGCCTTCGCGGCAACCGCTTTTATCTCTGTTGTCGGCTGATTACACAAAAAAAAGCCCGGCTTTGGTGACCGGGCAGAAAGAGGCGAACCTTTTAGACAACTAACGCATGATCTTATCGCCGCGTGACAGGCCAACAACGCCCGATCTCGCAACCTCAACAATTTTTGCCACATCCCGCACAGATGCCAGGAAGGCATCCAGCTTGTCACTCGTTCCGGCCAGCTGAACCGTATATATAGAAGGCGTGACGTCTATAATCTGCCCACGGAAGATATCCGTGTTACGTTTCACTTCCTCGCGCCCGTAACCGCTGGCCTGGATTTTCACCAGCATGACCTCTCGCTCAACGTAGGCACCCTGCCCCAGCTCGCTGACGCGCAGAACATCGACCAGCTTATGCAGCTGTTTCTCGATCTGCTCAAGCACTTTGGCATCGCCGACGGTCTGGATGGTCATGCGCGACAGCGTCGGATCGTCAGTCGGCGCAACGGTCAGGCTTTCAATGTTATAGCCGCGCTGTGCAAAAAGGCCAATGACGCGCGACAGTGCGCCAGACTCGTTTTCCAGTAAAACAGATAATATCCGGCGCATATCAGGTTCTCTCCGTTTTGCTTAACCACATTTCATCCATACCACCACCACGAATATGCATCGGGTATACGTGCTCGGTGCCATCAACAATGACATCCATAAAAACGAGGCGGTTATTTTTAACGTGCTCAAGCGCTTCACCGAGCTTCGTTTCGAGCTCTGCCGGATCGGTCACTCGCATCCCAATATGGCCGTAGGCTTCAGCCAGACGAACAAAGTCCGGCAGTGACGTCATGTAGGACTGAGAGTGACGACCAGAGTAGATCATGTCCTGCCACTGCTTCACCATCCCGAGATAACCGTTATTCAGGTTCAGCACCAGTACCGGCAGCTCATACTGAAGGGCCGTCGACAGCTCCTGGATGTTCATCTGAATACTGCCGTCTCCCGTCACGCAGACGACGGTTTCGTCAGGCAGAGCCAGCTTGACGCCCAGTGCGGCAGGCAAGCCAAAGCCCATCGTTCCTAACCCTCCGGAGTTAATCCAGTGGCGCGGTTTATCAAACGGATAATAAAGGGCGGCAAACATCTGATGCTGACCCACGTCAGACGTCACGTATGCCTCGCCTTTCGTCAGCCGCCAGATAGTTTCGATCACCGCCTGCGGCTTAATGCTGTCGCTTTGCGTGTCATACTTCAGGCACTGACGCGCACGCCATTGTTCGATCTGCTGCCACCAGTCACGGATCTCATCCAGCGGCTGGGAAGGCGGCTCCTGTGCCAGCAGATCCAGCATTTGCTCCAGCACCTGGCGGGCATCACCGACGATCGGCACATCCGCAGACACCGTTTTCGAAATAGAAGTGGGATCGATATCAATATGAAGCACGGTGGCGTTCGGGCAGTATTTCGCCAGATTGTTGGTGGTGCGATCGTCAAAGCGCACGCCGACGGCAAAGATCACATCGGAATGGTGCATCGTCATGTTGGCTTCATAGGTACCGTGCATACCCAGCATCCCCAGAGCCTGACGGTGAGTTGCCGGGAAAGCGCCCAGCCCCATCAGCGACGACGCAACGGGAAGATTGAGTTTCTCGATAAGCTCCCGAAGCTGCCCTTCACAGGCAGAATTAATTGCCCCACCACCGACATAGACTACCGGTTTTTTGGCGGCCAGCAGCGTTTGCAAGGCACGTTTGATCTGCCCCTTGTGGCCCTGCGTCGTTGGGTTGTATGAGCGCATGCTCACCGACTCCGGCCAGACATAAGGAAGCTTGTTCGCCGGGTTCAAGATATCTTTCGGCAGATCGACCACCACCGGGCCGGGACGCCCGCTTGCTGCCAGCCAGAAGGCTTTTTTCAATATCCCCGGGATGTCTTCAGTTTGCTTAACCAGGAAGCTGTGCTTCACAACGGGACGCGAAATTCCCACCATGTCGCACTCCTGGAACGCGTCGTAGCCGATCAGTGACGTCGCCACCTGGCCGGAAAGAATAACCAGCGGGATAGAGTCCATATACGCCGTGGCAATGCCGGTGATGGCGTTTGTCGCGCCGGGACCGGACGTCACTAATACCACGCCTACTTCACCTGTCGCGCGGGCCAGCCCGTCAGCCATATGCACCGCCGCCTGCTCGTGGCGTACTAAAACATGGTCAATGCCGCCTACCGTATGAAGCGCATCATAAATATCCAGGACTGCGCCTCCGGGATAACCGAACACTTGCTTCACGCCCTGATCGATTAACGATCGGACGACCATTTCCGCGCCAGACAACATCTCCATGCTTTGCCTCCAGGCATTTTGTTATAGACGAGCTGCAGAATTCATTTCCGCACCGTCTTACGACTGGGTTAAACCAATCTTATATTTTGCAGAGTGATCGTTACCTTAACCGCTCGTTATGAGGCAGGCAATTAGCAGACCGGGTGAGCTAAACGGTTCGCAAAGCAGAAAAAACAGGTATTAAGGAAGGATATGGTCAATTCATCTGGTATTAGAGGATGAGATGATTAATCATCGCTGAAAAGCGCGTCGATTCAGGAAATCATCTATTTTTGCGAGCCAGAGAGCAGTAAGAAAAAATTCACAATAGAATAAAATAACAATAACAGAGAAAAAACCAGGATAAATCACACGCGAAGATGCAATTTATCCTGATGCGCTTATCGACGGCAAATACTGATCAGCAACTCTTCCATCCACTGGTGCCCTTTATCCCGACCGGCGGCTTCATGCCAGGAGAGATAGCAGGTACGGCTATTCAGCTTGAGCGGCAACGGCAACATTTGCAGTTGTAGTTGACCGGAAAACTCCTCAGCCAGCCAGCGTGGTGCAATAGCCACCAGATGTGTCTGCGAGACCACGTTCAATACGCTGACCATTGCCATTCCCTGATAAGCAACGCTTGCCTGTTTATCCGCCGTGTCATACCACGGCAGGCTAAAGGAAGCATATCTGTCGAGCGCAACAACAGCATGCTGCTCGCTATAAACGTCACTTTCCCGAAGCGGAGAATTGAGTCGGGGGTGTTTTTTACTGGCGACCAACACCATTTCATCTTTAAACAGCGGAACGCAAGAAAATTCAGGACGTCGAAATTCTTCATATCCCAGAACGAACTCGGTCTCCTGGTAGCGTAACTGATGCTCTGTGTTTTGATTTAAGGATGATTTAAAAACCAGATGGATATTGGGAGCGATCTCTTCAACTTTATTATAAATAATCGACGTCAAATAATTATCTAACGGACTGCAAACACAAAGATTGAATACACGCTCACTGCTTAAAGGTTCAAAGCCTGACCCTGGCAGCTCGTTCTGAACCAGCTGCAACGCCTGACGGATAGAGCCGAATAACTGGAATGCCCGTGCGGTAGGCTGTATTCCCCTCCCGTAACGAACGAATAACTCGTCGTTAAACATAACCTTAAGTCTGGCGACAGCATTACTGACCGCGGGCTGAGACATCCCCAACGTATGGGCCGCCCGGGTGATATTCTGCTCCTGCATGACAGCATCAAATACCGTGAGCAGATTAAGGTCCACCGTACGTAACTGCGGTTTAATCCCATCAGTAGTTTGAGGTTGTTTAATATTAATTTCTGGCACTTCTGACTCCACTGTCACGCTACACTCCCTTTGCCAACGTACTGTAATAATTCCGAAGAATATGATTTACCATGCATATACGATCAGCGAAAGAGAATTATTTTAAATTCGGAAAATATAAAGAACAGTTTAGCGAAAATGACTTTTCGCCGCTGACAAACGATAAAATAAACACCACTGCAAATGATATGATTCACTTTAGGATTTGAATGAAACCATAAACTAGACCAATATACAATCGTCAGCGGGTTAATGATGTCTTAAGTATTATTAAACTGTTATTGCAACCCCGATTAAATAAGTTAACAATCTGTAATAACCCTAAGACATCCGAAGTGATAAAAAACATTCACCGCATTTATAACTTAATGATATCAAACCCATTTGCGTCCCACACAATTGGGTAGCGAACTTTTAATTTATTCATCACAATTATATTCAATTATTTCTGCAACCTTTTTCTCAGTCCAAAATTAGACAATTTGTAGGGTCGGAAAAGCAAAACCCAGCACAATTAGCTAAAGCACATATCCCATCAACCAGGCCAGCCGGGTGCGTTTTTGCCTGCAGGGGTTGACATGCACAGTCGTATCCAGTACCACTAAAAGCATATTGAATTTAACGGAGCACGATTCATGATTCGCACCATTCGTTTCACCGGTCTACTACTACTAAACGCATCCACTGTGCGCGGTAGACTGGCGGGCGAAATTCAGCGTTGAATCGTCACCAGTAAGACTAAAAACCCGCGCCACTGCGCGGGTTTTTTTATGCTCGTAGCAAGGCGCCCTAAGACTGACAAGGACCTAACCCATGAGCCAGCAAGTCATTATTTTCGATACAACTTTACGTGACGGTGAACAGGCATTACAGGCAAGCCTGAGTGTGAAAGAGAAACTGCAGATCGCGCTGGCTCTCGAACGTATGGGTGTCGACGTGATGGAGGTCGGTTTCCCTGTCTCTTCTCCGGGTGACTTCGAATCCGTGCAGACCATAGCGCGTACCATTAAGAACAGCCGCGTCTGTGGCCTGGCACGCTGTGTGGAAAAAGATATCGATGTTGCAGCCGAGTCGTTGAAGGTTGCCGAAGCATTCCGTATTCATACCTTTATTGCTACCTCTCCTATGCACATTGCCACCAAGCTGCGCAGCACGCTGGATGAGGTCATTGAGCGCGCGGTCTACATGGTCAAACGTGCCCGTAACTACACGGATGACGTTGAATTCTCCTGTGAAGATGCTGGCCGTACGCCGATTGAAGATTTGGCGCGCGTTGTGGAAGCTGCCATCAATGCGGGCGCTAAAACCATCAACATCCCGGACACTGTCGGCTACACCATGCCGTTTGAGTTCTCCAACATCATTACCGGTCTGTATGAACGCGTACCAAACATTGATCAAGCGATTATCTCCGTACATACCCACGACGACCTGGGGCTGGCCGTTGGCAACGCCATCGCGGCGGTGCACGCCGGTGCACGTCAGGTAGAAGGCGCGATGAACGGCATCGGTGAACGTGCAGGTAACTGTTCACTGGAAGAAGTGATCATGGCGATCAAAGTGCGCAAAGACATCATGAATGTGCATACCCGCATCAATCACAACGAAATCTGGCGTACCAGCCAGACCGTCAGCCAGATCTGCAACATGCCCATCCCGGCTAACAAGGCGATTGTGGGTACCGGCGCCTTTGCGCACTCCTCCGGTATTCATCAGGATGGCGTGCTGAAAAACCGTGAAAACTACGAAATCATGACCCCGGAATCCATCGGCCTGAACCAGGTTCAGTTGAACCTGACCTCCCGTTCCGGTCGTGCGGCGGTGAAACACCGTATGGAAGAGATGGGTTATAAGGACAGCGATTACAACATGGATCAGCTGTACGACGCCTTCCTGAAGCTGGCCGATAAAAAAGGTCAGGTATTCGACTATGACCTGGAAGCGCTGGCCTTCATCAATAAACAGCAGGAAGAGCCTGAGCACTTCCGCCTCGATTACTTCAGCGTGCAGTCAGGCTCCAGCGACATTGCGACTGCCTCGGTCAAACTGGCCTGTGGCGAAGACATTAAGGCCGAAGCGGCAAACGGCAATGGCCCGGTTGATGCCATTTACCGCGCAATTAACCGCGTCACCGAATACGACGTAGAGCTGGTGAAATATGACCTGACGGCCAAGGGCCACGGTGAGAATGCCCTGGGTCAGGTTGATATCGTGGTCACCCATAATGGCCGTCGTTTCCACGGTGTGGGCCTGGCGACGGATATTGTTGAATCCTCCGCGAAGGCGATGGTCCACGTGCTGAACAATATCTGGCGCGCCGCTGAAGTTGAAAAAGAGTTGCAACGCAAAGCTCAGAATAAAGAGAACAACAAGGAAACCGTGTAATGTCGAAGAATTACCATATTGCTGTGTTACCGGGTGACGGTATTGGCCCGGAAGTGATGGCACAGGCGCTGAAAGTACTGGAAGCCGTTCGTTCGCGTTTTGCGATGAAAATCTCCACCAGCCACTATGATGTGGGCGGTATCGCCATCGATAATCACGGTACTCCGCTGCCAAAAGCGACCGTTGAAGGGTGTGAAAATGCGGATGCAGTGCTGTTTGGCTCCGTGGGTGGCCCTAAATGGGAACACCTGCCGCCCGCCGGGCAGCCTGAGCGCGGCGCGCTGCTGCCACTGCGTAAACATTTTAAATTGTTCAGCAACCTGCGTCCGGCGAAGCTGTACCAGGGGCTGGAAACGTTCTGTCCGCTGCGTGCAGATATCGCGGCTAACGGCTTTGACATCCTGTGCGTGCGTGAACTGACCGGCGGGATCTACTTCGGGCAGCCTAAAGGGCGCGAAGGCAGCGGTCAGCATGAAAAAGCCTTTGATACTGAGGTCTATCACCGTTTTGAAATTGAACGTATCGCCCATATCGCCTTTGAGTCGGCGCGCAAACGTCGTCATAAAGTGACGTCTATCGATAAAGCGAACGTTCTGCAGTCTTCTATTTTGTGGCGTGAAATCGTCAGTGAAGTCGCGAAACAGTATCCGGATGTCGAACTGTCCCATATGTACATCGACAACGCGACCATGCAGCTGATTAAAGATCCGTCGCAGTTTGACGTTCTGCTGTGTTCCAACCTGTTCGGCGATATTCTCTCGGACGAGTGCGCAATGATCACAGGCTCTATGGGGATGTTGCCATCAGCCAGCCTCAATGAAGAGGGATTTGGCCTGTACGAACCTGCTGGCGGCTCCGCGCCCGATATCGCCGGCAAAAACATTGCCAACCCGATTGCGCAGATCCTCTCCCTGGCCTTGCTGTTGCGCTACAGCCTTGATGCCGGTGATGCAGCAACCGCAATTGAAAACGCCATTAACCGTGCGTTAGAAGAAGGTGTCCGTACCGGTGATTTAGCACGCGGCACGGCGGCAGTCAGTACCGATGAAATGGGCGACATTATTGCCCGCTATGTCGCTGAAGGGGTGTAATCATGGCGAAAACGTTATATGAAAAATTGTTTGATGCGCACGTAGTTTACGAGGCACCAAACGAAACCCCACTGTTGTATATCGATCGCCATCTGGTGCACGAGGTTACCTCCCCTCAGGCATTCGACGGACTGCGTGCGCATAAGCGCCCGGTGCGCCAGCCAGGTAAAACCTTCGCGACAATGGATCACAACGTCTCCACGCAAACCAAAGATATCAATGCGTCGGGTGAAATGGCGCGTATCCAGATGCAGGAGCTGATCAAAAACTGCAATGAATTTGGCGTCGAGCTCTACGATCTGAACCACCCGTATCAGGGTATCGTCCACGTGATGGGGCCAGAACAGGGCATCACCCTACCAGGCATGACCATCGTCTGCGGTGACTCCCACACGGCCACCCACGGCGCGTTTGGGGCCCTGGCGTTCGGTATTGGTACCTCTGAAGTTGAACATGTTCTGGCGACGCAGACCTTGAAACAGGGCCGCGCCAAAACCATGAAGATTGAAGTGAAAGGCAAAGCGGCCCCGGGCATTACCGCCAAAGACATCGTGCTGGCCATCATCGGTAAAACCGGCAGCGCAGGCGGCACCGGTCACGTGGTTGAATTCTGCGGTGAAGCCATCCAGGCACTGAGCATGGAGGGCCGTATGACGCTCTGCAACATGGCCATTGAGATGGGGGCAAAAGCGGGCCTGGTTGCGCCAGACGAAACAACCTTCAGCTATGTGAAGGGCCGTCTGCACGCGCCGAAAGACCAGGATTTTATTGAGGCAGTTGCGTACTGGAAAACCCTGAAAACCGACGATGGTGCGACGTTTGATACCGTGGTTACGCTGCAGGCGGAAGACATTGCGCCACAGGTGACCTGGGGAACCAACCCGGGCCAGGTGATTTCCGTCAACGATAACATTCCTGACCCGGCCTCTTTCAGCGATCCGGTCGAGCGCGCCAGTGCGGAAAAAGCGCTGGCCTATATGGGTCTGAAGCCAGGCATTCCGTTGACTGACGTGACCATTGATAAAGTGTTTATCGGCTCCTGCACCAACTCCCGTATCGAAGATTTACGCGCGGCGGCCGAGATTGCCAAAGGCCGCAAAGTGGCACCGGGCGTTCAGGCGCTGGTTGTGCCGGGTTCCGGCCCGGTGAAAGCCCAGGCGGAAGCTGAAGGCCTGGATAAGATCTTTATCGAAGCGGGCTTCGAATGGCGCCTGCCTGGCTGCTCCATGTGCCTGGCCATGAACAATGACCGCCTGAATCCTGGCGAGCGTTGTGCCTCCACCAGTAACCGTAACTTTGAAGGCCGTCAGGGCCGCGGTGGGCGTACTCACCTGGTCAGCCCGGCAATGGCCGCCGCTGCGGCAGTGACCGGTCATTTCGCCGATATTCGCAGCCTGAAATAAGGAGACAATCATGGCAGAGAAATTTACCCAACATACGGGCCGGGTTGTCCCACTGGACGCCGCTAACGTCGACACTGACGCCATCATTCCAAAGCAGTTTTTGCAGAAGGTGACCCGTACCGGGTTTGGCGCGCATCTGTTTAACGACTGGCGCTTCCTGGACGACAAAGGCGAAGTGCCCAATCCCGAGTTCGTGCTGAACTTCCCGGAATTTAAAGGCGCATCGATTCTGCTGGCGCGTGAAAACTTTGGCTGCGGCTCTTCCCGTGAACATGCACCCTGGGCGCTCACCGACTACGGGTTCAAAGTGGTTATCGCCCCAAGCTTTGCCGATATCTTCTACGGCAACAGCTTCAATAATCAGCTGCTGCCGGTGACGCTGAGCGATGCGCAGGTGGACGAATTGTTCGCCCTGGTGAAGGCAAATCCTGGGATTTCGTTTGAAGTGGATCTGGAAGCGGAAGTGGTGAAAGCGGGTGATAAATCCTACAGCTTCAGCATTGACGCCTTTCGTCGTCACTGCATGCTGAATGGCCTGGACAGTATTGGCCTGACGCTGCAGCACGAAGATGCCATCTCCGCCTATGAGCAAAAACAGCCTGCGTTTATGGGGTAGGCTGCGTACCATCCCGGTGAAGATCAACATCGTCCAACAAAATGGTGCAGTACACCATCAATGTTAATTGATGTGGGCCTCATTACTGTTTGCCTCTTGCGTCAGCCTGAGGCAAACAGCCTCGGCTGACGCCACGCGCTCTATGCGCCTTCTCAGACCCTGTCAGAAAATCGTTTTATTGCGTGAAGCAGCCTTCCAGAATCACACATCTTTTACCCGGCAGGTTAGCACCAGCGTCACCACGGAAATGGCCGCAATCATCCAGTACACTGACGCGTGACCGTAGGTTTGTGACAACGCCCCCTGAATCACCCCTGCCAGAATAACGCCCGTTGAAATGCTGTTGGTAAAGAGCGTAGTGGCAGAGCCTGCCCGTCCCGGCATTAAGTCCTGGAACCAGAGCATCCCAATCCCGGCCACGATGCCAATAAACACGGCGTTAAACAGCTGCAGCGCAAGCAGTGCTTCGCGCGAATGGAAGACGATCAGCCCCAGATAAAAAAGCACTCCCGCCGCCACGGCGACGATCATCATGCGGCGTTTTCCAAAACGCTTAACGTAATAACCCGCCAGGATCATCGCCGGAATTTCCAGGCCGGCAGCCGTCCCCATCAGGATCCCCGCAAGCTTGTCCGGCAACCCCAGATCGCTGCTGATCCACAGCGGCATATCAATGATGTACATGGTGTTGCAGGTCCACATCAGCATGGACGCGATAAACAGCATGCGGACGTTTTTATCCTGCCAGCCGCTCACCTGGGTGATGGGTTTATCGGTCGTCTGCTCCACTCGCGCCACCGAGGGTAGCGCAAAGGCAATCAGTATCAGGCTGATGACAAAAATGCCGGCAGCGATGGAAAACATGGTGGTAAAGCCATAGTTCAGCGCCAGCATAAACGCCAGCGGCGGGCCGATCACCCAGGCCAGAGAGAGCTGCGCACGCATGACCGAGCTGAACATCACCACTTCCCGCGCCGAGTTATCCGCGTATTCACGGGCCAGCGCGAACAGCTGCGGCATGGCGGTATTGGCGAGCGACGCCAGAAGCACGCCGCAGGTAATCAGCGTCAGGTAATGGCGATTGAAGGCAAACAGCAGCGCGTTACCCACGGCCATGGCGCAGCAAAAGAGGATCAGTTTGCGCCGATCGCCCCGATTGTCCGATCGTTTTGCCAGTGCCAGACTGACCAGGATCCCGGCGATGGCGTTCACGGTATAAAACAGCCCCACCCAAAACGGCTGCGCCCCCACCTCACGGCTGAGAAACAGACTCAGCGTCGGAGCCTGCAATGCCCCCGCCACGCCCATCATAAAGGCCACCAGCATAAAAGCGGCATACACGCCGTTCAGGCGTCGCCCCATCGTCATCAACCAGAGCATGCGCAAGTCCTTGTGAAAGCGAATCGAAAGTGGGTGAATAGTAAACGAAAAAAGCCAGCAAAAACATTTTGCTGGCGGGTGATAAGCACCAATACTCAGTCACACATGATCGAGGCGAGTTAGCAAGAAGAGGTCGGTTTCGTAACGTCCCACTGCATCAGATCTTCCAGGATTTTCAACCGTTGCTCTGCACACTGGCGGGCCAGCCAGGACGCTCCCTGCGTCGCTGAAAAATAACGCTGATAAAACTGACGTGCGGTAGACCTCTTCATAATTTACCTCCTCACTTCATCGGGAAGAATTATTGGCCTAATATAGGGATTAATAAATTGCTGATTTTTTGTCAGGAGTTCCCCTTTTATGCCCTCTGGTCGTCTGCAACAACAATTTATCCGCCTCTGGCAATGCTGCGAGGGGCGATCGCAGGAGACCACGCTGAACGAGCTGGCGGACCTGCTCAGCTGTTCGCGCCGGCACATGCGCACGCTGCTTAATACCATGCAGCAGCAGGGCTGGCTCAACTGGGAGGCCGAGGCGGGTCGCGGAAAACGCTCGCGCCTGACCTTCCTGTATACCGGGCTGGCGTTGCAGCAGCAGCGGGCGGAAGACCTGCTGGAACAGGACCGCATCGACCAGCTGGTGCAGCTGGTGGGGGACAAAGCGGCAGTACGCCAGATGCTGGTGTCGCATCTCGGGCGCAGCTTTCGTCAGGGTCGCCACATTCTGCGGGTGCTCTACTATCGACCAATGAAAAACCTGTTACCCGGCACGGCGTTACGCCGCTCTGAAACCCATATGGCCCGACAAATATTCAGCGGCCTGACGCGCATAAATGAGGAAAATGGGGAACTGGAAGCGGATATTGCGCACCACTGGCAGCAACTTTCTCCTCTTCACTGGCGCTTCTTTCTACGTCCTGGTATTCATTTCCACCACGGCCGCGAGCTGGAGATGGTCGATGTGATTGCCTCTTTAGAGCGCGCCTGCACGCTTCCGCTCTATTCCCATATTTCACGCGTTCACTCCCCTACGGCATGGACACTGGATGTTGAACTGTCTCAGCCGGACAAATGGCTTCCGTGGCTGCTGGGCTATGTACCGTCGATGATTTTGCCCGGAGAATGGGAATCGATGAATAATTTTGCCAGCCTGCCGATTGGCACCGGCCCCTACTCTGTATCGCGCAATAACAACAACCAGCTGAAAATCCGCGCTTTTGATGACTATTTTGGCTACCGGGCGCTGATCGATGAAGTGAACGTGTGGGTATTACCGGATCTCAATGAAGAGCTGAGCGCCGGGCTGACGCTGGAAGGGCCCACCACGGGCGAAAAGGCCGTGGAGAGCCGGCTCGAAGAAGGGTGCTACTACCTGCTGTTCGACAGCCGTACCCATCGCGGGGCAAACCATGAGGTGCGCAAATGGATAAGCCACGTGTTGTCGCCCTCCAGCCTGATTTATCATGCGGAGGAGCAGTACCAAACCTACTGGTTCCCGGCGTATGGTCTGCTTCCTCGCTGGCATCACGCCCGTCCGACATACTGCGACAAGCCCGCCGGGCTGGAGTCCATCACCCTGACCTACTATCGCGAGCACGTTGAACACCGCTTTATCGCCAGAATCATGACCCGACTGCTGGCCGCCGTTGGGGTGAGGCTGGATGTCAAAGAGGTGGATTACGATGAATGGCATCAGGGGGAGATCGTCAGCGACATCTGGCTCAACAGCGCCAACTTTACCCTGCCGCTTGATTTCTCGCTCTTCTCTCACCTGTATGAGGTCCCGCTTATCCAGCACTGCATAGACCGGGACTGGCAGCAGGACGCGGCCCTCTGGCGCGCCGGCGACATGAATCTGGCCTCATGGTGCCAGCAGTTGCTGGCTGAACAAGCGATCGTGCCGTTGATCCATCACTGGCTGATGATCCAGGGGCAGCGTAGTATGCGCGGTGTCAGAATGAATACGCTGGGCTGGTTTGATTTTAAATCCGCCTGGTTTTCCCCGCCGGAGCCATAACACTTTCGTAATATTTGCCAAATCATTACAATAGCGCCGTTCTCAACGGGGTGCTGCATCACTGATGTGCGCTGAGATAATACCCGTCGAACCTGATCCGGATAACGCCGGCGAAGGGATTTGAGGCTGTCACTCAAAATCCTTTGCCACTCAACCTTGAGGTGCAAAGTGTTAAAAAAAGTTCTCCCCCTTCTGGCGCTGTTTGCGCTGCCTGCCGTCGCGAAGCCCGTCCTGACGGTCTACACCTACGACTCCTTCTCAGCCGACTGGGGTCCGGGTCCGGTGGTGAAAAAAGCCTTTGAAGCTGACTGTCAGTGCGAACTGAAGTTCGTGGCGCTAGAAGATGGCGTCTCTCTGCTTAACCGCCTGCGCATGGAAGGCAAAAACAGTAAAGCCGATGTGGTGCTTGGGCTGGATAACAACCTGCTGGAGGCCGCCTCGAAAACCAAACTGTTTGCCAAAAGCGGCGTCGCCACCGATGCCGTCAGCGTCCCGGGCGGCTGGCAGAACGACACCTTTGTGCCGTTCGATTACGGTTACTTCGCGTTTGTTTACGACAAAAACAAGCTTAAAAACCCGCCGAAAAGCCTGAAGGAACTGGTCGAAAGCGAGCAGAAATGGCGCGTTATTTATGAAGATCCTCGCACCAGTACGCCAGGCCTGGGGCTGCTGCTGTGGATGCAGAAAGTCTACGGCGATGACGCTCCGCAAGCGTGGCAGAAGCTGGCCGCCAAAACCGTCACCGTGACAAAAGGCTGGAGCGAAGCCTACGGTCTGTTCCTGAAAGGGGAAAGTGATCTGGTTCTGAGCTACACCACCTCCCCGGCTTACCACATCATCGCCGAGAAGAAAGACAATTACGCCGCCGCCAGTTTTGCTGAAGGGCACTATCTGCAGGTCGAAGTGGCAGCCCGCACGGCATCCAGCAAACAGCCCGAACTGGCCGAGAAGTTCCTGAAATTTATGGTCTCCCCGGCATTCCAGAACGCCATTCCAGCGGGTAACTGGATGTACCCCGTGACCAGCGTGACGTTGCCAGCGGGCTTTGAGAAACTGACCAAACCGCAAACCTCGCTGGAGTTTACGCCTCAGCAGGTTGCCGCGCAGCGAGCAGCATGGGTAAGTGAATGGCAACGCGCCGTCAGCCGTTAATTCCCGGCTGGTTAATTCCTGGGCTGCTCGCCGCCGTATTGATGGTGGCGGTCAGTCTGGGCGCATTCCTTGCTTTATGGTTTAACGCGCCAGAGAGCGACCTGTTCGCGCTCTGGCACGACAGCTATCTCTGGCACGTTATCCGTTTCTCTTTCTGGCAGGCCTTTCTCTCTGCGCTGTTGTCGGTTATCCCCGCCATTTTCCTGGCACGCGCGCTTTATCGTCGCCGTTTCCCCGGCAGGCAGGCCCTGCTGCGCCTGTGCGCCATGACGCTGATCCTGCCGGTCCTGGTGGCCGTGTTTGGCATCCTGAGCGTCTATGGTCGTCAGGGGTGGCTGGCTTCACTTTTCAGCCTGATGGGTCTGGAGTGGCGCTTCTCGCCCTACGGACTGAAGGGCATTCTGCTGGCGCACATCTTTTTCAATATGCCGATGGCGACCAGACTCTTTTTACAGGCACTGGAAAACATCCCCGGTGAACAGCGCCAGCTTGCCGCCCAGTTGGGCATGCGCGGCGTATCCTTCTTCCGCCTGGTCGAATGGCCGTGGCTGCGTCGTCAGATCCCGCCGGTTGCGGCTCTGATCTTTATGCTCTGTTTCGCCAGTTTTGCCACCGTGCTTTCACTCGGCGGCGGCCCGCAGGCCACCACCATCGAACTGGCAATTTACCAGGCGCTCAGTTACGACTATGACCCCGGCCGCGCCGCGCTGCTGGCGATGGTGCAGATGGTTTGCTGCCTGTGCCTTGTGCTGCTGAGCCAGCGTCTGAGCAAAGCCATCCCGCCGGGCAGTAATCAGATAACCGGCTGGCGCGACCCGCAGGACAGCATGCATAGCCGGATCGCTGATCTGCTGCTTATCACGCTGGCGCTGCTGCTTTTGCTTCCGCCGCTGATGGCCGTCATCGTCGATGGCCTGAACCTGAATCTCGTTACCGTGATGCAGCAGCCCGTTCTCTGGCAGGCAACGTGGACCTCGTTACGGATCGCGCTCGCCGCCGGGCTGCTGTGTGTCATGCTGACCATGATGCTTTTATGGAGCAGCCGCGAGCTTTACGCGCGTCAGGCCCGTAAAGCCGGGCACGCCCTGGAGCTGACAGGCATGCTGATCCTGGCGATGCCCGGCATTGTACTGGCGACGGGGTTCTTTTTACTGTTCAACAGCACTATTGGCCTGCCGGAAAACGCCGACGGCATCGTGATTTTCACCAATGCCCTGATGGCGATCCCCTACGCGCTGAAGGTGCTGGAAAATCCGATGCGAGACATCAACAGCCGCTACGCGCTGCTGTGCCAGTCGCTCGGTCTGCAGGGCTGGCAGCGGCTAAAGATTATCGAACTGCGTGCGCTGAAACGCCCGCTGGCCCAGGCACTGGCTTTCGCCTGTGTGCTCTCAATAGGTGATTTTGGTGTCGTGGCGCTCTTCGGTAATGAAGATTTCCGCACCCTGCCGTACTGGCTGTACCAGCAAATTGGCTCCTATCGTAGCCAGGAGGGAGCCGTCACAGCGCTGCTGTTACTGGTACTCTGCTTTGCCTTATTTACCGTTATCGAAAAACTTCCGGGGCGTAATGTTAAAACTGACTGATGTAACCTGGCTCTACCAGCATCTGCCAATGCGCTTCTCCCTTTCGGTTCGTCAGGGAGAGATGATTGCGGTTCTGGGTCCGAGCGGGGCCGGAAAGAGTACTTTGCTCAATCTGATTGCCGGTTTTCTGCAACCGGCGAGCGGGTCGATAGTGATTGAAAACCGCGACCATACGCGCACGCCACCCGCCCGACGTCCGGTGTCGATGCTGTTCCAGGAAAACAATCTGTTCATGCATCTGACGGTGCGGCAAAACATCGCCCTGGGTATGGATCCTGGCCTGAAACTCAACGACGGTCAGCGCCAGAAGCTGGAGCTGATTGCCGCTCAGATGGGCATTACCGCGTTTATTGATCGCCTCCCCGAAGCCCTCTCCGGCGGGCAGCGTCAGCGGGTGGCGCTGGCGCGCTGCCTGGTGCGCGAGCAGCCCATACTGCTTCTGGATGAGCCCTTCTCTGCACTCGATCCTGCCTTGCGCCAGGAGATGCTTACCCTGGTGCAGGACGTGTGCCAGCGTCAGCAACTGACAATGCTGATGGTTTCGCACAGCATTGAGGATGCCGCGCGGATTGCGCCACGATCGGTGGTCATTGCAGAAGGGCGAATTGCCTGGGATGGCGGCACAGAGGAACTGCTCAGCGGTCACGCAGGGGCGTCTTCATTGTTAGGCATCAGTGCGGGCTGACCCTCTCCCACGGGAGAGGGAAACAGATTAACGGCTCACCACCTTCAAGAGGATTTCACCGTACACCGGCATCAGCGGGTGGCGAATCAGGGCGACCAGCGCCACCACGGCAACCCCCAGCATTAACGGCGCGAGCCACAGCAGGCGCGAGCGTGGCAGATAACGCGTCAGGCGATCAACATTCGCTTTCGCGCTGCGCCACAGTCGCCAGCACAACCAGGCAGCGATCCACAACAGCAGGGCCGTAGCCAGCAACAACCACTTAAATTCACCGCTTTGCATTCCGTCAGGAATATCAACGGTGGCCCCTGCCAGGATCCCCGGCAGAAAATAGAACGGCGGCCAGAAAACACAGCCGATGATGTTCGGCACCACGAATTTCGCAACAGGCAGATCCAGCATCCCCGCGACCATCGGCACCAGCGGACGCGTTGGTCCAACAAAGCGACCGACGAGGATCGTGAACATGCTGTGCTGATGCAGCGCGTGTTCGGTTTTATCCAGCAAGGCTTTGTTCTTTTTCATGAACGACCAGCGGTGCAGCGGTTTCTTAAAGCGCCAGCCCAGCCAGAAGGAGATCCAGTCGCCCAGTAAACAGCCGATAATCCCCGCCATCCACGCCTGCCAGAAATTCACTTCACCGCTGCCAATCAACGCGCCCAGCCCCGCCATCATCACCGTGCCGGGGAGGATCAACCCAACAAGTGCAAGCGATTCCAGAAACGCCACCAGCGCAACGGCGATAAGCGAATACATAACGGACTGGGTGATAAAATGTTCCAGCAATGCCTGCATAACTATTCCGGTCAGAAAACGAATCAGGGATTCTGCTTAGCGCCCTGCACCGCGTCAAGACAACAATTGTCTGAATAGTTTACAGGTTGCTTCCACAGTTCACCTGCTTGTTTATCTTTTTTTACCGTTTATTCACATCCTGCCCGGAATTCACTGGGGCTGGCACCGGTGCATTTTTTAAATACCCGGGAGAAATAGAGCTGGTCTTCAAAGCCCACATTGCGCCCCACGGTGGCAATGGGCATGCGGGTGGTGCTGAGCAGGAGCTTCGCCTGGCTGATACGCTGGTCCTCACGCCAGCTCAGGACGCTAACGCCCAGCTGCTGACGGAACAGATGTGACAGCCGCGACGGTGAGAGACACACATGCTGGGCGACGCTGGCGATATCGAACTGGCTGTCGGCCAGATGGTCGCTGATGTACTGGCAGGCGTCGCGCACGCGGTTGTCCAGCGGAGGATTAAGTGACGCGTTTATCGCCTCCATCCGGCGCAACAGCACCTGTTCAAGCAGGTTAATCGCCAGCAGTTCGGCATACCGGCCACCCGCCTGCCCCGCTTCAATAATTTGGGCAAAGAGTTCGCGGAACTGAGCCAGATGAACCTCGTCCGGGCGATAAAAACCGGTGTGCGCAAAAATAGCCGGCCACGAGAGCCACTCCTGCCAGTAGGCGCGCGGGCGGAAGTAGACCCACTGGTGATACCACTCTTTGGCCTCCGGGTGACGCCCGTAGTGGTGGATCTCTCCCGGCGGAAACAGCAGCATATCGCCCGGACGGCAGACAAACTGCTGATCGTTATTTTTGATAATCCCTTCCCCACGCACCGTCAGGTTCAGAATATACCCTTTCATCCCGAGCGGTCGGTCGACGTAAAAATCGAGATATCCCTCAGCCTCAATAGGGGTCAGCCCCGCCACCAGGTGAGCATTAAACGAGTAGCCCGGTAATAAGGGATCGTTTTGCGTTTCGGCCATAGATTCAGTTCTCCCAAGGGTCCTGAAGGAAACCAATTGTCCATATCGATAAAAGCAGTATAAAAATGGCCCGCGAAAAGATCCAAAAAGCATCACGCCTCTTTTACGTCCGCCATGTTTCAGCCTTTCCCCCTGATTTATCCGCCCACGGGGGCAGATCAGCAGTAACAAAAGTGTCTATAAGTGCGGCAGAAATGTCCACATTGATTATTTGCACGGCGTCACACTTTCTATTGCAACAGCAATTTAGTCCATAAGATTAGCGGATCCTGCCTGACGATTTTCGCCTCCAGTCTCTAATGTTCTCTCATACCTGTTTTTTGATGGAGCAACACCATGGCAATTGCGATTGGCCTCGATTTTGGCAGCGACTCGGTTCGCGCTCTGGCAGTGGACTGTACAAGCGGCCAGGAAATAGCAACCAGCGTTGAGTGGTACCCGCGCTGGCAAGAGGGGCGCTACTGCGATGCGCCAAATAACCAGTTCCGTCACCATCCACGTGACTACATTGAGTCGATGGAAGCGGCAATCAAAACCGTACTGACTGAACTGACCGACGCCCAGCGGGCAGAAATCGTCGGGATTGGCGTCGACAGTACCGGCTCAACGCCTGCCCCTGTGGATGCCGAAGGCCATGTTCTGGCGCTGCGTCCGGAGTTTGCTGATAACCCGAACGCCATGTTCGTGCTGTGGAAAGATCACACCGCCGTTGAAGAGGCCGAGGCCATTACCCGCTTGTGTCACCAGCCCGGTAAAACGGACTACTCGCGCTACATCGGCGGTATTTACTCCAGTGAATGGTTCTGGGCAAAGATCCTTCACGTAACCCGCGCGGACGCATCCGTTGCGCAGGCCGCGGTATCGTGGATTGAACTGTGCGACTGGGTACCAGCCCTGCTCTCCGGTACCACGCGTCCGCAGGATATCCGCCGCGGACGCTGCAGCGCCGGACACAAATCCCTGTGGCATGAAAGCTGGGGTGGCCTGCCACCGGCGGCGTTCTTCGATGAACTCGATCCCGTCATCAACAAGAGTCTGCAATACCCGCTGTTTACCGACACTTTCACCGCCGATATTCCGGTGGGTACGCTTTGTGAAGAGTGGGCGACGCGCCTGGGTCTGCCGCAAAACGTGGCCATCTCCGGCGGGGCGTTTGACTGCCACATGGGCGCGGTGGGCGCCGGTGCCCAGCCAAACACGCTGGTGAAGGTTATCGGCACCTCCACCTGCGACATTCTCACCGCGGATAAAGCCAGCGTAGGCGATCGGGCGGTAAAAGGCATCTGCGGCCAGGTTGACGGCAGCGTCGTACCGGAGTTTATCGGTCTGGAAGCGGGTCAGTCCGCCTTTGGCGATATCTACGCCTGGTTTGGCAGCGTGCTGGGCTGGCCGCTGGATCAGCTGGCGGCGGCACATCCTGAGCTGAAGACCCAGATTGCCGAAAGTAAAAAGCAGCTTTTGCCGCAGCTCACCGCCGCGTGGGCAAAGAATCCTTCTCTCGATCACCTGCCGGTGGTGCTCGACTGGTTCAACGGTCGCCGTACGCCATTTGCCAACCAGCGCCTGAAAGGGGTGATCACCGATCTTAACCTCGCCACCGACGCACCAGCGCTGTTTGGCGGCCTGATTGCCGCAACTGCCTTTGGGGCGCGCGCCATTATGGAGTGCTTCACCGAGCAGGGCATCGACGTCAACAACGTGATGGCACTGGGCGGCATCGCCCGTAAAAACCCGGTAATCATGCAGGCCTGTTGTGACGTGCTGAACCGTCCGCTGCAGATTGTCGCCTCCGATCAGTGTTGTGCCCTCGGTGCAGCGATCTTCGCGGCCGTTGCGGCAGGCGTTCATGCCGATATCCCGACCGCGCAGCAGCACATGGCGAGCGCTGTCGAAAATACCCTCCAGCCGCGTGCTCAGCAGGCGCAGCGTTTTGAACAGCTTTATCAGCGCTATCAGCAATGGGCAAAAAGCGCCGAACTTCACTATCTCCCTGTCGCCGCCCCGGCCAAACACACCGCGGACACTACGGCAACCCTGACACATTAAGGACACAATAATGACCATTTTTAATAATTATGAAGTGTGGTTTGTCATTGGCAGCCAACATCTGTACGGGCCGGAAGCGCTGCAACAGGTGACGAAACATGCTGAGCACGTGGTCAACGCGCTCAATGCAGAGGCTAAACTGCCGTGCAAACTGGTGCTCAAACCGCTCGGCACGACCCCGGATGAGATCACGAACATCTGCCGCGACGCGAACTACGACGATAAATGCGCTGGCATGGTGGTGTGGCTGCACACCTTCTCGCCGGCCAAAATGTGGATCAACGGTCTGGCCATCCTCAATAAACCACTGATGCAGTTCCATACCCAGTTCAACGCGTCCCTGCCGTGGGACAGCATTGATATGGACTTTATGAACCTGAACCAGACCGCGCACGGCGGCCGTGAGTTCGGCTTTATCGGCGCACGTATGCGCCAGCAGCATGCGGTCGTCACCGGCCACTGGCAGGATCAGCATGCGCAAAAACGTATCGGCTCCTGGATGCGCCAGGCGGTGTCCCGACAAGATACTCGTCACCTGAAAGTAGTGCGTTTCGGCGACAACATGCGTGAAGTGGCGGTCACCGACGGCGATAAAGTTGCCGCACAGATTAAATTTGGTTTCTCGGTGAATACCTGGGCCGTGGGCGACCTGGTGCAGGTGGTGAATGAAATCAGCGATGGCGATGTAAGCGCGCTGGTCGACGAATACGAAAGCAGCTACCGTCTGACCCCTGCGGCACAAATTCACGGTGACAAACGCCAGAACGTGCTGGATGCAGCACGTATCGAACTGGGCATGAAACGCTTCCTGGAACAGGGTGGCTTCCATGCCTTTACCACCACCTTTGAAGACCTCCACGGCCTGAAACAACTGCCCGGCCTGGCGGTACAACGTCTGATGCAGCAGGGCTACGGCTTTGCCGGCGAAGGCGACTGGAAAACTGCCGCTCTGCTTCGCATTATGAAAGTGATGTCAACCGGTCTGCAGGGCGGCACCTCCTTTATGGAGGACTACACCTACCACTTCGAAAACGGCAACGACCTGGTACTGGGCTCGCATATGCTGGAAGTGTGTCCTTCCATTGCCGTTGAAGAGAAACCGATCCTCGACGTGCAGTACCTTGGCATTGGCGGAAAAGCCGACCCGGCACGTCTGATCTTCAACACCCGTACCGGCCCTGCCATCAACGCCAGCCTGATTGACCTGGGCGACCGTTTCCGCCTGCTGGTGAACTGTGTGGATGCAGTTGAAACCCCGCATTCTCTGCCAAAACTGCCGGTCGCCAACGCCCTGTGGAAAGCGCAGCCTGACCTGCCAACCGCCTCGGAAGCCTGGATCCTGGCCGGTGGCGCGCACCACACCGTCTTCAGCCACGCGCTGGATCTGAACGACATGCGTCAGTTCGCCGAACTGCACGACATCGAACTGACCGTCATTGATAACGATACCCGCCTGCCCGCGTTCAAAGACGCGCTGCGCTGGAACGAAGTCTATTACGGTTCAAAACGTTAACAGGGGAACCTTTGGCCTGCCGCAGGGCGGGCCTCTTTTCCTGGAGGATTGCATGTTAGAAGATCTCAAACGTCAGGTACTGGAAGCCAACCTGGCGCTGCCCAAACACAATCTGGTGACGCTGACCTGGGGCAACGTCAGCGCCGTTGACCGCGAGCACGGCGTCTTCGTGATAAAGCCGTCAGGGGTGGATTACACGGTAATGACCGCAGAAGATATGGTTGTCGTCAGCATCGCCACGGGCGAAGTGGTGGAAGGAAAGAAAAAACCCTCCTCCGACACGCCAACGCATCGCCTGCTCTACCAGGCCTTCCCGACCATTGGCGGTATTGTGCATACCCATTCGCGTCATGCGACCATCTGGGCGCAGGCTGGCCAGTCCATTCCGGCTACCGGAACCACGCACGCAGACTACTTTTACGGCACCATTCCCTGCACCCGTTTGATGACTGATGAAGAGATCAACGGCGAGTATGAGTGGGAAACCGGCAACGTTATCGTCGAAACGTTTGAAAAACAGGGTATCGACGCTGCGCAAATGCCCGGCGTGCTGGTGCACTCCCATGGACCTTTTGCCTGGGGCAAAAACGCCGAAGATGCGGTACATAACGCGATTGTGCTGGAGGAGGTCGCGTATATGGGCATCTTCTGCCGCCAGCTGGCTCCGCAGCTTCCGGATATGCAGCCAACCCTGCTGGATAAACACTACCTGCGTAAACATGGCGCAAAAGCCTATTACGGGCAGTAAACTGTATATATATCCAGCATAAAATATTCAACCAGGCTATAATCAAGCCTGGTTTTGTTTTATGGGATAGCGGCGTGGCGCAGGCGCAAGAAGGTTTTTTACTTACCCGACACTGGCGGGATACTCCTCAGGGCACCGAGGTGGCATTCTGGCTGGCGACGGACAACGGCCCGCTGCACGTGACCCTGCCGCCGCAGGAGTCCGTGGCTTTTATCCCGAACGATCACGTTGAGAAAGCAAAGCAACTGCTGCGCGGTGAAAATGGCTGGCGCCTGACGCCGCTTGAACTGAAAGATTTCCACCGTCAGCAAGTACATGGCCTTTACTGCCGCGCCCATCGCCAGCTGATGCGTTATGAAAAACTGCTGCGCGACGCTGGCGTGACGCTGTACGAAGCTGATATCCGCCCGCCAGAACGTTTTTTGATGGAGCGGTTTATTACCGCCCCCGTCTGGGTCGACGGCACCGCGCAAAACGGCAGCCTTATTAACGCCCGTCTCAAACCCAACCCTACCTACCGGCCGCCGTTGAAATGGGTCTCGCTGGATATCGAAACCACTCGCCACGGTGAGCTGTACTGTATCGGCCTTGAAGGCTGCGGGGATCGGGTTGTTTATATGCTTGACCCCCCGAATGGCAACGCGTCCGCTCTGGATTTCCGGCTGGAGTATGTCAACAGCCGGCCACAGCTTCTGGAAAAGCTAAACCAGTGGTTTGCCGATCGCGATCCCGATGTGTTGATCGGCTGGAACGTGGTGCAGTTCGATCTGCGCGTGCTGCAAAAACATGCTGAACGTTACCGCATCCCCCTGATGCTGGGGCGCGGAAACAGCGAGCTGGAATGGCGCGAGCACGGTTTTAAAAACGGTGTGTTTTTCGCGCAGGCCAATGGCCGCCTGATTATCGACGGCATTGAGGCGCTCAAATCTGCCTTCTGGAATTTTTCCTCTTTCTCTCTGGAAGCGGTGGCGCAGGAGCTGCTCGGCGAAGGGAAATCCATCGACAATCCGTGGGACAGGATGGATGAAATCGACCGGCGCTTTAACGAAGACAAACCGGCACTCGCCACCTACAACCTGAAAGATTGTGAACTGGTGACGCAGATTTTCCACAAAACGGAGATCATGCCCTTCCTGCTCGAGCGCGCGACGGTGAACGGCCTCGCCGCTGACCGGCACGGTGGCTCCGTGGCCGCCTTTAGCCACCTCTATTTCCCGCGTATGCACCGGGCGGGCTATGTCGCCCCCAACCTCGGTGACGTACCGCCGCAGGCAAGCCCGGGCGGTTACGTGATGGATTCCCGGCCCGGGTTGTATGACTCCGTGCTGGTGCTGGACTACAAAAGCCTCTATCCGTCCATTATTCGCACCTTCCTGATCGATCCCGTCGGGCTGGTGGAAGGGATGGCGCAGCCTGACGATTTGCACAGCACAGAAGGTTTTCTCGGGGCCCGCTTCTCACGGGAAAAGCACTGTCTACCGGAAATCGTGGGAAACATCTGGCACGGTCGCGACGAGGCTAAGCGTCATGGCAACAAGCCCCTTTCTCAGGCGCTGAAAATTATCATGAACGCGTTTTACGGGGTTCTGGGGACCAGCGCCTGCCGCTTCTTCGACCCACGACTGGCGTCATCTATCACCATGCGCGGGCACGACATCATGCGCCAGACCAAAGCGTTGATTGAATCCCAGGGTTATGACGTTATTTATGGCGATACGGATTCCACCTTTGTCTGGCTTAAGGGCGCGCATTCAGAAGAGGATGCCGCGCGAATCGGCAAATCACTGGTGGCTTTTGTGAACGCCTGGTGGCAGGAAAGTTTGCAAAAAGAGCGGTTAAGCAGCGCGTTAGAACTGGAGTTTGAAACCCATTTCAGCCGCTTTTTAATGCCCACCATTCGCGGTACCGACCAGGGCAGTAAGAAGCGCTACGCCGGTCTTATTCAGGAAGGTGACAAGCAGCGAATGGTCTTTAAAGGGCTGGAAACCGTACGCACCGACTGGACGCCGCTGGCGCAGCAGTTTCAGCAAACGCTTTATCTGCGTATCTTTCGCAACGAGCCTTATCAGGACTACGTGCGTGAAACAATTGCCAGTCTGATGGCCGGTGAACTCGACGCCCAGCTGGTGTACCGCAAGCGCCTGCGCCGCCCGCTGGCGGAATACCAGCGCAACGTTCCGCCGCACGTCCGCGCCGCGCGCCTGGCAGATGAGGAGAACATGCGCCGGGGGCGTGCCCCGCAGTATCAGAACCGGGGAACCATCAAATACCTCTGGACCACCAGCGGCCCGGAACCCGTGGATTACCAGCACTCGCCTCTGGATTACGAGCACTATCTTACGCGTCAGCTTCAGCCGGTCGCGGACGGAATTTTGCCCTTCATCGACGACGACTTTGCTACACTAGTGACAGGGCAACTTGGCCTATTTTGACACGTGACGAAATGGCTGCCATCCAGTACCATAGCGCCCTTTCCATTCCCGGACCCATTTTTCAATGACTGTCTTTTTTGACGGTGGTTGAACTATTGCCTGCAATTTACGATTAGAGCCGAACAAATATGCCTTTTACACTTGGTCAACGCTGGATCAGCGATACAGAAAGCGAACTTGGATTAGGAACCGTGGTTGCCGTGGATGCACGAATGGTTACCCTCCTTTTCCCTGCTACCGGTGAAAACCGCCTGTACGCCCGCAATGATTCCCCTGTGACCCGCGTGATGTTCAACCCGGGTGACACCGTGACCAGCCACGACGGCTGGCAGCTAAAGGTCGAAGACGTAAAAGAAGAGAATGGACTGCTCGCCTACATCGGGACTCGCCTGGACACCGACGAGGCCAATGTCATCCTGCGTGAGGTGCTGCTCGACAGCAAACTGGTATTCAGTAAGCCGCAGGATCGCCTGTTTGCCGGGCAAATCGACCGTATGGATCGCTTCTCCCTGCGCTATCGCGCGCGCAAGTTCCAGAGTGAACAGTACCGTATGCCGTGGAGCGGCCTGCGCGGTCAGCGTACCAGCCTTATTCCCCACCAGCTGAACATCGCCCATGACGTGGGCCGCCGTCACGCACCTCGCGTACTGCTGGCAGATGAAGTGGGCCTGGGGAAAACCATTGAAGCGGGCATGATCCTGCATCAACAGCTGCTTTCCGGCGCAGCCGAGCGCGTGCTGATTGTGGTACCGGAAACCCTGCAGCATCAATGGCTGGTCGAGATGCTGCGCCGCTTTAACCTGCGTTTCGCTCTGTTTGATGACGAGCGCTATGCAGAAGCCCAGCACGATGCGGACAACCCGTTTGAAACGGAACAGCTGGTGATCTGCTCTCTGGATTTCGTACGCCGCAGCAAGCAACGTCTTGAGCATCTGTGCGACGCCGAATGGGACCTGATGGTGGTCGATGAAGCGCACCATCTGGTCTGGAGCGAAGATGCACCAAGCCGGGAATACATGGCTATCGAACAGCTTGCCGAGCGCGTACCAGGCGTCCTGCTGCTGACCGCAACGCCGGAGCAGTTAGGTCTGGAGAGCCACTTCGCCCGTTTGCGCCTGCTCGATCCAAACCGCTTCCATGACTTTGAGCAGTTCGTTGAAGAGCAGAATAACTACCGTCCGGTCGCCGATGCCGTTGCCCTGCTGCTGGCGGGTAAACATCTCTCGAATGACGAGCTCAACACCCTGAGCGATCTGATTGGCGAGCAGGATATTGAGCCTCTGCTGCAGGCGGCCAACAGCGACAGTGACAACGCGGATTCCGCGCGTAAAGAACTGATCGATATGCTGATGGATCGCCACGGCACCAGCCGCGTCCTGTTCCGTAACACCCGTAACGGGGTGAAAGGTTTCCCGAAACGCGAACTGCATACCATCAAATTGCCACTGCCGACGCAGTACCAGACAGCCATTAAAGTTTCCGGCATTATGGGCGCGCGCAAAACTGCAGAAGAGCGTGCACGCGACATGCTCTACCCGGAACAGATTTACCAGGAATTTGAAGGCGATACCGGCACCTGGTGGAACTTCGACCCGCGTGTTGAGTGGCTGATGGGCTATTTGACCGCGCACCGTTCTCAGAAAGTGCTGGTGATCTGCGCCAAAGCAGCCACCGCACTGCAGCTGGAGCAGGTCCTGCGCGAACGCGAAGGTATTCGCGCCGCCGTGTTCCACGAAGGGATGTCCATCGTCGAGCGTGACCGTGCCGCGGCATGGTTTGCAGAAGAGGACAGCGGTGCCCAGGTTCTGCTGTGCTCTGAAATCGGGTCTGAAGGCCGTAACTTCCAGTTTGCCAGCAACCTGGTGATGTTCGATTTGCCGTTCAACCCGGATCTGCTGGAACAGCGTATCGGTCGTCTGGATCGTATTGGCCAGGCGCATGATATTCAGATCCACGTTCCTTATCTGGAAAAAACCGCCCAGTCCGTACTGGTGCGTTGGTTCCACGAAGGTCTGGATGCGTTTGAGCATACCTGTCCGACCGGCCGCCCGATTTACGATCAGGTGCACGCCGATCTGATCGGCTATCTGGCCGCGCCAGAGAACACCGACGGGTTTGATGAACTGATCAAAGCCTGCCGTGATAAGCATGAAGCGCTGAAATCTCAGCTGGAACAGGGCCGTGACCGCCTGCTGGAGATCCACTCCAACGGCGGTGAAAAAGCCCAGGCGCTCGCTGAAAGCATTGAAGAGCAGGATGATGACACCAGCCTGATCAGCTTCTCCATGAACCTGTTCGACATCGTTGGCATAAACCAGGACGATCGTGGCGAGAATTTGATTGTCCTGACCCCGTCCGACCATATGCTGGTCCCGGATTTCCCTGGCCTGCCGGAAGATGGATGCACCATCACCTTTGAACGTGATGTGGCGCTGTCGCGCGAAGATGCGCAGTTCATCACCTGGGAGCACCCGCTGATCCGCAACGGTCTGGATTTGATCCTCTCAGGCGATACCGGCAGCAGCACCATCTCGTTGTTGAAAAACAAAGCGCTGCCAGTGGGTACCCTGCTGTTGGAACTGATTTACGTTGTCGAAGCGCAGGCGCCGAAACAGCTGCAGCTCAACCGCTTCCTGCCGTCAACGCCTGTGCGTCTGCTGCTGGACAAAAACGGCACGAACCTCGCCGCTCAGGTTGAATTCGAGAGCTTTAACCGCCAGCTGAGCGCCGTGAACCGCCATACCGGCAGTAAGCTGGTCAACGCGGTACAGCAGGATGTGCACGCTATTCTGCAGCTGGGTGAAACGCAGATCGAAAAAGCGGCCCGGGCTCTGATTGATGCCGCACGTCAAGAAGCCGACGACAAACTGTCCGCGGAACTCTCCCGTCTGGAAGCGTTGAAAGCGGTAAACCCAAACATCCGCGATGACGAACTGGCGGCGATCGAGAGCAACCGTCAGCAGGTGCTGGAAAGCCTTAATCAGGCAGGCTGGCGTCTGGATGCCCTGCGTCTTATCGTTGTGACGCATCAGTAAACGGAGCGCAAGATGGTGATGGAGCCTTACAATCCACCTCAGGATCCCTGGCTGGTGGTGCTTTATCAGGATGAGCACATTATGGTGGTCAACAAGCCCAGCGGCTTGTTGTCCGTGCCAGGGCGTCTGGATGAGCACAAAGACAGTGTGATGACGCGTATTCAGCGCGATTATCCTCAGGCGGAGTCTGTCCATCGTCTGGACATGGCCACCAGCGGTGTGATTGTAGTGGCGCTGAATAAAGCGGCGGAACGCGAGCTGAAACGCCAGTTCCGCGATCGCGAGCCGAAAAAGCAGTATGTCGCACGTGTCTGGGGGCATCCTCAGCCGGCGGAAGGGCTGGTGGATTTACCGCTGATCTGCGACTGGCCGAACCGACCAAAACAAAAGGTCTGTTACGAAACCGGCAAAGCAGCGCAAACCGAGTATGAAGTGCTGGAGTACGCGCCAGATAACACTGCGCGCGTGCTGCTTAAACCGATTACCGGGCGCTCGCACCAGCTGCGTGTCCATATGCTTGCGCTGGGGCACCCGATTCTGGGGGACAGATTTTACGCGCCGCCCGATGCACTGGCGCTGGCGCCACGCCTGCAGCTGCATGCGCAGACGCTCACCATCACCCATCCGGTTTTTGGCAATGCAATGACGTTTAAAGCCCCAGTCGACTTCTGAAAAAAAGGCCCGACAGTGTCGGGCCTTTTTTATTTGAAACTTTTCTTCTCTTTAATCAACTCGTACGCTTTCTGAATTTCCTGCGCTTTTTGCTTCGCCATCTCCATCATCTCCGGCGGTAAACCTTTCGCGACCAGTTTGTCCGGGTGGTGCTCACTCATCAGCTTACGATAGGCACGCTTGATGGTGGTTACATCGTTCGATGGCTTCACCCCCAGCACGTTACAGGCATCCTCCAGCGTCGGACCCCGCTGCGCCTGCTGCCAGGCACCGCCAGAGGACTGCTGGTGATAGCCGCCGCCAAACTGCGCACCGCCCTGCATCATGCGCAGGAACTGGTCGAACTGCATACGGGAGATGCCCAGTTCTTCCGCAATAACGTATAAAACATCGCGTTCATTCGGATGAAGTGAACCATCGGCAAACGCCGCCTGGATTTGGATCTCCAGAAACATCCGAATTAAATCAAAACGGCCGAAGCAGATGCTGCGGAACTGACGCATTTTATCGCGCAGCGGATAATTATCCGCTTTACCGATGCGAAACGCATTTTGTGCCGCGAGACGAGAGTCACCATGCAGATTCATGCGGTCCATAAAGACGCTGGCTATCTGAATATCGGCTTCCGTCACACGCCCTTTTGATTTGGTTAAGTGCCCCATCACCTCAAACGTGGTGGAGAAAAAGAGGGACTGACGCTCACGCTGATTGGCAAACCAGGCCATTTTGCGGCTGCGAGCCTTATCAAACATATGGCCGATAATAAGCCCCAGTACGATCCCCCAGAACCCGGCACCCATGATGATGGCGAACGCAACGCCGATTATTTTACCCCAATACTGCATATACTCCCCGGTTAGTCATGTTCCTGGCCGACGCAACGTCATCATCACAGTGTTCAAGCCACGGTCAATTGAAGGACATCGCCTATAATTTGCTTTATCATACTCGTCATTCGATAGCGAGCCTAACACTCTGGCGCGCAAACGGGCAGGATTAACGCTGGTACTGCGCTGATGAGTAAGATAGTCTCTGAGCGTTTGTAAGCCGTAGCCACTGATGACGGAACAATAAAATACAACGTATGAAAAAACGTATCCCCACCCTCCTGGCCACAATGATTGGCACCGCCCTGTACAGCCAACAGGGACTGGCGGCCGATCTCGCCTCGCAGTGTATGCTTGGCGTCCCAAGTTATAATCGTCCACTGGTAAAGGGCGATACGAATAGCTTGCCGGTAACCATTACTGCCGATAGCTCTAAAGGCACATATCCTGACAATGCGACATTTACTGGCAATGTGGATATTAACCAGGGCAACAGCCGTCTGCAGGCAGATGAAGTGCAATTACACCAGAAGCAGCCGGAAGGTGCGGCCGAGCCGGTACGAACGGTGGATGCGCTGGGTAATGTGCACTATGACGACAATCAGGTCATCCTGAAAGGTCCGAAAGCCTGGTCAAACCTGAATACCAAAGACACTAACGTCTGGGAAGGTGATTACCAGATGGTAGGTCGCCAGGGGCGCGGTGATGCAGACCTGATGAAACAGCGCGGTGAAAACCGCTATACGATTCTGGAAAACGGCTCCTTCACGTCCTGTCTGCCCGGGTCTAATACCTGGAGCGTGGTCGGAAGTGAAGTCATCCATGACCGTGAAGAGCAGGTTGCCGAGATCTGGAACGCCCGCTTCAAGCTCGGTCCGGTACCCGTTTTCTACAGCCCTTACCTGCAGCTTCCTGTGGGTGACAAACGCCGCTCAGGTTTCCTGATCCCGAATGCCAAATACAGCACCACGAACTACTTTGAGTTCTATCTGCCGTATTACTGGAATATCGCGCCCAACATGGACGCCACGATCACGCCGCACTATATCCATAAGCGCGGCAACGTTATGTGGGAAAACGAGTTCCGCTACCTGACGCAGGCGGGTACTGGCCTGATGGAACTGGATTATCTGCCGTCGGATAAAGTCTTCCAGGATGAGCATCCAACAGAAGGTGATAAACACCGCTGGTTGTTCTACTGGAAACATGCCGGGGTGATGGACCAGGTCTGGCGGTTTAACGTCGACTACACCAAAGTCAGCGACCCTTACTATTTCAACGACTTTGACTCCAAATACGGGTCCAGTACCGATGGCTACGCCACGCAGAAATTCAGCGTGGGATACGCTATTCAGAACTTCAACGCCACGGTCTCTACCAAGCAGTTCCAGGTCTTTGATACCCAGACGAGAAGCACTTATGGTGCAGAACCGCAGCTGGACGTTAACTGGTACCAGAACGATGTTGGTCCGTTTGACACCCGCGTGTACGCCCAGGCCGTGCACTTCGTTAACACCAACTCGGATATGCCGGAATCCACGCGTGTTCACCTCGAGCCAACCATCAATTTGCCGGTGTCAAATGACTGGTCGAGCCTGAATACCGAGGCCAAACTGATGGCCACCCATTACCAGCAGAAGAATCTTGACTGGTATAACACCCGTTACGGCACCGATCTCGAAGAATCCGTGAACCGCGTCCTGCCGCAGTTCAAAATGGACGGCAAACTGATCTTCGAACGCGATATGGGTCTTCTGGCGGAGGGTTATACCCAGACGCTTGAGCCACGTATGCAGTATCTGTACGTCCCGTATCGCGATCAGAGCAACATTCAGAACTATGACTCCTCATTCCTGCAGTCTGACTACAGCGGTCTGTTCCGCGACCGTACCTACGGTGGCCTCGACCGTATTGCGTCAGCAAACCAGTTAACGACCGGCGTCACAACGCGCGTTTATGATGATGCCGCCGTTGAACGTTTTAACGTTTCTGTTGGTCAAATCTACTATTTCACCGAGTCCCGGACCGGTGATGACGACATTAACTGGGAGAAAGACAACAAAACGGGTTCTCTGGTGTGGGCGGGTGATACTTACTGGCGTATGACCGATCGCTGGGGTTTACGCGGGGGTGTGCAGTACGATACGCGTCTCAACAACGTTGCGACAAGCAGTGCGGCGATTGAATACCGTCGTGATGAAGACCGTATGCTGCAGTTGACCTATCGTTACGCCAGCCCGGAATATATTCAGGCCACGTTGCCAAACTATGCGAATACGGATCAGTACAAAGACGGCATCTCGCAGGTGGGTGGCGCAGCGAGCTGGCCAATCGCCGATCGCTGGTCAATCGTCGGTGCTTACTACTTTGACACCAATACCAGTAAACCTGCTGACCAGATGGTTGGTCTGCAATATAACTCCTGCTGCTACGCGCTGCGTGTCGGTTACGAACGTAAGCTTAACGGCTGGGATACCAAGAATGAACAGGGCAAATACGATAACGTGATTGGCTTTAATGTCGAACTGCGCGGCCTGAGCTCCAACTACGGCCTGGGCACGCAGCAGATGCTGCGCTCGAACATTCTGCCGTACCGCAGTTCCTTGTAATGTGCTTAATTTGCAACGTAATCCGCTTTGCGGTTAATTGAAATGGAAAAAGTATGAAGAACTGGAAAACGCTGCTGCTCGGTGTCGCTATGGTTGCGAATACCAGCTTCGCGGCCCCCCAGGTTGTTGATAAGGTCGCCGCTGTGGTTAACAACGGCGTCGTGCTCGAAAGCGACGTTGACGGTTTGATGAAATCTGTGAAGCTCAATTCGGGTGAAGCAGGTCAGCAACTTCCGGATGACGCTACCCTGCGCCATCAGATCCTGGAACGTCTGATCATGGATCAGATTGTTCTGCAAATGGGTCAGAAAATGGGTGTGAAGGTCACTGACGAGCAGCTCGATCAGGCCATTGCTAACATCGCGAAGCAGAACAACATGAGCCTGGACCAGATGCGTAGCCGTCTGGCCTATGATGGCATCAGCTATGCAACGTACCGTAATCAGATCCGTAAAGAGATGCTGATTTCGGAAGTGCGCAACAATGAAGTCCGTCGTCGCGTCACGATCCTGCCTCAGGAAGTGGACGCGCTGGCAAAACAGGTGGGTAACCAGAATGACGCCAGCACCGAACTGAACCTGAGCCACATTCTGATCCCGCTGCCAGAGAACCCAACCTCCGACCAGGCTGCGGAAGCTGAAAGCCAGGCGCGTTCGATTGTCGAGCAGGCACGTAACGGCGGTGACTTTGGCAAACTGGCCATCACCTACTCCGCTGACCAACAGGCGCTGAAAGGCGGCCAGATGGGCTGGGGACGTATCCAGGAGCTGCCTTCCATCTTTGCTCAGGCGCTGAGCACGGCGAAGAAAGGTGACATCGTGGGTCCCATCCGTTCAGGCGTGGGCTTCCACATCCTGAAAGTGAACGATCTGCGCGGTCAGAGTCAGAATATTTCGGTTACCGAAGTTCACGCTCGCCATATTCTCCTCAAGCCGTCACCTATCATGACTGACGATCAGGCGCGCGTGAAACTGCAACAGATTGCTGCAGACATCAAGAGCGGAAAAACCTCGTTTGCGAATGCCGCGAAAGAGTTCTCTCAGGATCCCGGCTCTGCTAATCAGGGCGGCGATCTGGGCTGGGCGGCCGCGGATATCTACGATCCTGCGTTCCGTGACGCACTGATGAAACTGAACAAAGGCCAGATGAGCGCCCCGGTGCACTCCTCCTTCGGCTGGCATCTGATCGAACTGTTGGATACCCGCAATGTTGATAAAACGGACGCGGCGCAGAAAGACAGAGCCTACCGCATGCTGTTTAACCGTAAGTTCTCTGAAGAAGCAGCAACCTGGATGCAGGAACAACGCGCCAGCGCTTATGTGAAAGTACTGAGTAACTAATGAAACAGCATCGTGTTGTGATCACTCCCGGCGAACCTGCCGGGATTGGGCCTGACCTCGTTGTCCAGCTCGCCCAGCGCAGCTGGCCGGTGGAACTGGTTGTCTGCGCGGATGCAACACTGTTACAAGACCGGGCAACGCTGCTCGGTCTGCCTTTAACGCTCATCCCCTACGTTGAAGGCCAGCAGCCTGCACCACAGCAAGCCGGCACGCTTACGCTTCTTCCTGTTCCACTTCGTACTCCCGTCATCCCGGGTCAGCTCAGTACCGAAAACGGCCACTATGTTGTAGAGACGCTGGCGCGTGCCTGCGACGGTTGCCTGAAGGGTGAATTTGCCGCCCTGATCACCGGTCCCGTGCACAAAGGCGTTATCAACGAGGCGGGGATACCGTTTACCGGGCACACGGAGTTCTTTGAAGAGCGCTCACACAGCCCGAAAGTGGTCATGATGCTGGCGACAGAAGCAATGCGCGTTGCCCTCGTGACGACCCATTTGCCCATCAGGGCCATTCCGGATGCCATTACTCCGTCTCTTTTACGGGAGATCATCGGGATCCTGCATCACGACCTGCAAACCAAATTCGGCATCAAACAGCCGCATGTGCTGGTCTGCGGGCTGAACCCGCACGCCGGTGAAGGCGGACATATGGGAACCGAAGAGATCGACACCATTATTCCGGTGCTTGAAGAAATGCGGGCAAAAGGGATGAACTTAAGCGGGCCGTTGCCTGCCGATACCCTTTTCCAGCCTAAATACCTGGATAATGCGGACGCCGTGCTCGCGATGTACCACGATCAAGGCCTGCCCGTGCTAAAATACCAGGGCTTTGGCCGCGGGGTGAATATCACCCTCGGTTTACCTTTTATTCGAACGTCCGTTGACCACGGTACTGCGCTGGATCTGGCAGGCCAGGGGAAAGCGGATGTCGGCAGTTTTATTACGGCGCTTAATCTCGCCATCAAAATGATTGTTAATACTCAATGACTAATCGAGTCCATCAGGGCCACTTAGCCCGAAAACGCTTCGGGCAAAACTTCCTCAACGATCAGTTCGTGATCGACAGTATCGTGTCTGCCATTAATCCGCAGAAAGGTCAGGCTATGGTCGAAATCGGCCCGGGTCTTGCCGCTCTGACTGAACCCGTAGGCGAACGCCTGGACGAACTGACCGTTATCGAACTCGATCGCGATCTCGCCGCACGCCTGCAAACTCACCCGTTCCTGGGGCCAAAGCTGACGATTTATCAGCAGGATGCCATGACCATGAACTTTGGTGAGCTGTCGGAAAAAATGGGCCAACCGCTGCGCGTGTTCGGTAACCTGCCGTACAACATCTCCACACCGCTAATGTTCCACCTGTTTAGCTATACTGATGCCATTGCCGACATGCACTTCATGTTGCAAAAAGAGGTGGTTAACCGTCTGGTTGCAGGGCCGAACAGTAAAGCGTATGGTCGTTTGAGCGTGATGGCACAATATTTCTGCAACGTGATCCCGGTGCTCGAAGTACCGCCAACCGCCTTTACGCCACCACCAAAAGTGGACTCTGCGGTAGTGCGTCTTGTACCGCATAAAATAATGCCGTACCCGGTGAAAGACCTGCGGGTGCTGAGCCGCATTACTACGGAAGCCTTTAACCAGCGCCGTAAAACGATCCGTAACAGCCTGGGCAATCTGTTTACCGTTGAAGTGCTGACTGAGTTGGGTATTGACCCGGCAATGCGTGCAGAAAATATTTCCGTAGAACAGTACTGTAAGCTGGCTAATTACATCAGCGAAAATGCGCCGCCGAAGGAGAGTTAAGCCATGATTGATTCGCCCCGCGTATGTGTCCATGTACAAAGCGTTTATGTTGAATCCCAGTCCTCACCGGATGAAGAACGTTTTGTCTTCGCTTACACCGTGACCATTCGCAATCTGGGGCGGATGCCTGTGCAACTGCTTGGGCGCTACTGGCTTATCACCAACGGCAACGGCCGCGAAATCGAAGTTCAGGGTGAAGGTGTGGTTGGTGAACAGCCCCACATCGACCCTGGCGAAGAGTATCAATATACCAGCGGTGCCGTGATCGAAACGCCGCTGGGCACCATGCAGGGCCATTACGAAATGGTCGACGTCGATGGCAATGTGTTCCGCGTTGCTATTCCTGTGTTCCGTCTCGCCGTTACAACACTCATTCATTAATCTAATGTCTACATATCTGATTGGCGACGTTCACGGTTGCTACGATGAACTGATCGCATTGTTAAAACAGGTCGACTTTACGCCTGGACAAGATACGCTCTGGCTGACGGGCGATTTAGTGGCGCGTGGCCCTGGCTCGCTGGACGTTCTACGCTTCGTCAAATCACTGGGCGACAGCGTGCGCATGGTACTGGGCAACCACGATCTGCATTTGCTGGCCGTCTTTGCCGGGATCAGTCGCAACAAACCCAAAGATCGTCTCTCGCCTTTGCTGGATGCCCCGGACGCGGATGTTCTCATCAACTGGCTACGCCGCCAGCCGCTGCTGCAGATCGATGAAGAGAAAAAACTGGTCATGGCGCATGCCGGGATCACCCCTCAGTGGGATCTTGAGACGGCGAAAACCTGTGCGCGTGACGTTGAAGCGGTGCTGGCAAGCGATTCGTATCCTTTCTTCCTCGACGCGATGTACGGCGATATGCCGAATCACTGGAGCGAAGATCTTAGCGGTCTGGCCCGCCTGCGCTTTATTACGAACGCTTTCACCCGCATGCGTTTTTGCTTCCCGAACGGGCAGCTGGATATGTATTGCAAAGAGACACCGGAAAGCGCCCCTGCGCCTCTTAAACCGTGGTTTGCCATTCCCGGTCCGGTGACCAACGCCTATAACGTGGTGTTTGGCCACTGGGCGTCGCTTGAAGGAAAAGGCACACCGGAGGGGATCTACGGTCTCGATACCGGCTGCTGCTGGGGTGGAGAGTTAACCTGCTTGCGCTGGGAAGATAAAACGTACTTTGTTCAGCCATCCAACCGACAGCTGGACTTAGGGGAAGACGAGGCCGTTGCCTCCTGATGATGATTTCCCTCCCCCGGACGGGAGAGGGACATTCACTTAGCGACGTTCCAGAATTTCGAAGCAGTAGCTGTGGGAGTTCTGCGCATCCGCGTCGTGGAATTCACTGAAGACAGATTCCCACTCATCAGGATCGTAGTCCGGGAAATGCGTATCCCCTTCCACTTCCGCATCAATATGGGTCAGATACAGCTTCTGTGCTTTCGGCAGGAACTGTTCGTACACACGCCCACCGCCAATCACCATGATCTCCTCGGCATTACCGCATGCGGCAATGGCCTCGTCTACGGACTTCACCCATTCGACGCGATCGTCAGTGCCAGGCTGGCTACTGATAACGATATTTTTACGGCCCGGTAATGGACGACCAATCGACTCCCAGGTCAGGCGGCCCATCACTACCGGCTTGTTTAACGTAGTACGTTTAAACCATGCGAGATCGGCAGGCAGGTTCCACGGCATGGCATTTTCCATACCGATAACACGGTCCACCGCCAGCGCTGCAATCAGACTGATCATTGAAAATTTCCCGGATGCAAAAAATTGCCGCCACTATACGGAAAGCTTAATCTTTCGTCGACTGGCGGCTGAGTAAAGATAGAGAAATTTTTTAATATTGCTGGCAACTCCACTTCACGCGGAAGGTTTACTCTCCGGTTCGTCCGCCGGATCGCCGGTATGCTTGCCCTCTTCCGTGCCCTGCCAGCCGTGACGCTGGATAAGCGACAGGTGATTGCGGTCCTCGTTAATGATTTCCGTCAGCATCGCGCTGGTGCGTTTAAACACCGCTGCACGCTCGGTGGCTGTGCTGCCCGCCATCGCCACCATCTCTTCCACCATCTCGGTGTTAAAGCGGCGGAACAGGTCCGCACGTTCACGTGCTTCATAGGCCCCTAGCCCCAGATTTTCCAGCGCCATCCGGCCAGACTTGAGCGCACCTTCAAACGTTTCACGCTCTGGCGCCTCCACCCCTGCCTGACGCAGCCGGATGTAGTGATCCACATCGCGGGCGCGAGAGATAATGGTCAGCTCGGGGAAGTGTTCCTTGACCAGCTCCACCATCTGCATGCTGGTCTCCGGATCGTCGATCGCGTTAATCAACACTTCGGCTTTCGCCGCCCCGGCGGACTCCAGAAGATCGACACGCGTTGCATCCCCGTAAAACACTTTCATGTCGAATTTCCGCAGGGTCTCAACATGGTCGGGATCGTGGTCGAGGATCACCATTTTGACCCCGCTCGACAACAGCAAACGGCCCACGATCTGCCCGAAGCGACCAAACCCGGCGATGATCACCCGGGGCTGCTCCTCGTCGATCTCGTCGGCTTCGCGTTCTTGCTCGCTACCCGTTTTTTCCAGACGCGCCAGCACCACCAGCAGAACAGGCGTTGCGGCCATCGACAGTGCGACGGCAAGCGTCAGCGCTTTCGCCCACTCAGCATCCAGTACGTTGGCCATCTGCGCCGCGCCAAAGACCACGAATGCAAACTCACTCCCCTGCCCCAGCAGTACGGCAAACCAACGACGCTGCTTGTTGGGCACCGTTAATGGACGCGCTATCAGCCACAACATGCCCATCTTAATGACCAGGAAACCGACCAGCAGGATGAGGATCCGCAGCGGATGCGTTACCAGCGTGCCAAAGTCGATAGACATCCCCACGCCGATGAAAAACAGCCCCAGCAATAATCCCTTAAACGGCTCGATATCACTTTCCAGCGCATGGCGATATTCAGAGCTGGCCAGCAGCACCCCTGCCAGGAACGCCCCCATAGCCATCGATAGGCCGGCTTCCTCGAGCAGCAGACCAAAGCCAAACACCAGGAACAGCGCAACGGCACTGAAAACTTCACGCAGGCCGGAGCGAGCGACAAAGCGCAGCAACGGACGGGTCACGTAGCGGCCAAGCAGAATAACCAGCGCCAGGGCACCAACCACTTTCAGCGCAGAAAGCGCAAAAGCCCCCATGGTCGTTGAGGCACCGCTTGCGGCCAGCAGCGGGATCATCGCCACCAGCGGGATGGCGGCAATATCCTGGAACAGCAGCACCGAAAACGCGCTGCGCCCCATCTGAGAGACCGTCAGGTTGCGCTCGTTCATTGCCTGCATGGCAATGGCCGTAGAGGAGAGTGCCAGCGTCAGGCCGATGAGTGTCGCAACTTTCCAGTCCATGCCCAGCAGGATACAGAACCCACCCAGCAGCAGACCACAGGCCACCATCTGCAACGCTCCCCCACCAAATACCGAAGCACGCAGTTTCCATAACCGCCGGGGATCCAGCTCCAGGCCAATTACAAACAGCATCAGCACGACGCCGATCTCAGCGAAATGGAGAATCGCCTCGGCATCGGTCACCAGACGGAAGCCCCACGGTCCAATGACACAGCCGGCAATGAGGTAACCCAGCACCGAACCCAGCCCCAGACGTACCGCCACGGGTACAATCAGCGCAGCCGCGCCGAGGTAAATCAGCGCCTGTATCAGCGTATGGCTATCCATTGTTCGCCTCCTGCCACTCAAGTAACCGTTGTTTATAATGGCGTGCCTGCGCCTGCAACGTCTCATCATCGCAAACGAACGTACAGTGCATCGCAAAAGGAGGGAGCCAGTTCAGCCCACAATAGAGCGCCGTCGCCTGCAGCGGCTGTGACAGCACCTCAAAGCCCGGGAAAGCACCAATATCGAAGTGGCTTTCTCCCCCGCCGGTGGTCACGGCCCACATCAGGCTTTTACCTTTAAGCGCGTGACCGTTGTGGCCGTACGCCCAGCCGTGGGAAAAGACTTTATCGATCCACAGCTTGAGGAGCGGAGGGGTGCTGTACCATTGCATCGGATGCTGCCAGATAATTAAATCGGCACGAGAGAGCGCCTCCTGTTCGGCGGCGATATCGATATTAAAATCGGGATAAAGTTGATAGAGGGAACGTATCTCTACGTTATCAAGCGTCCTTACCTGCTCAAGCATCCGTTTATTTGCATGCGAATGATGCGGATACGGATGTGCGTAAATTATCAGAATCATTAATTAGCCTGTTGTTTTACTGCCTTCTTTTACCAAAAGAGTGTAGTCAGTAATTCAACAGGCTAATAGTGAATATTATTGACGGGCTAACGTCAGAAATCTGAACTAGTTATCCAGTTCGCCCATGGATTTCACCTGGTCACGGTTGATCTGTTCAGTTTGACCCGTTTCGGCGTTTTTATAGGAAACCAGACCGGTGTCATCATCGACCTGCGGCTTACCGTCAGTCACTATCGTACGGCCATCCGTGGTTTTTACTGCCTGATTAGATGAACAGCCTGCAACGGTAAACATGGCGGTGGCAGCCAGAACGGACGCGATCAGAAGTTTATTTTGCATGGTGTTTTCCCCTGCTCTCAGTTGAATTTCGTTATCGACCTAACCATTTTAGGCTAACTGACTGAATGCGGTTGGAAAACCAGAAGGTTCTGAAGGTGGGAATAATACCCGGCAGCGAATACTGCCGGGTATGTTGGCTTACTTGTTAATCTGAGCGTGCATTTCCTGAACGGAAATCACCTTCTCGGTGGCATCAGCGTTCAGTGCCATCGCGGTGGCGAAACCACCGTTCAGGGTGGTGTCGTAATGCACTTTGTACTGCAGCGCGCTGCGGCGAATCAGCTTGGAGTCTTCAATCGCCTGACGACCTGCGGTGGTGTTAATGATGTAGGTGTATTCGCCATTCTTGATGCGATCCTGAATGTGCGGACGACCTTCATGCACCTTGTTCACCAGACGCGGATTAATGCCCGCTTCACCCAGCACAATGGCCGTGCCGTGGGTTGCATCCAGCTCGAAGCCCTGTTTCAGCAGCTTAGCCGCCAGGTCAACCACGCGCTCTTTATCGCCTTCGCGAACAGAGAGCAGCGCACGGCCAGATTTTTTCATGGTGGAGTTACTGCCTAACTGCGCCTTCGCGAACGCTTCTGCGAAGGTGCGGCCCACGCCCATCACTTCCCCGGTAGAACGCATTTCTGGCCCTAACAGCGGGTCGACGCCCGGGAATTTGTTGAACGGCAGTACCACTTCTTTCACCGAGTAGTACGGTGGGATAATTTCTTTCGTCACGCCCTGCTGTGCCAGCGTCTGGCCCGCCATCACGCGCGCCGCCACTTTCGCCAGCGGAACACCGGTAGCTTTGGATACGAACGGTACGGTACGTGCTGCGCGCGGGTTCACTTCAATCAGGTAGACTTCGTTGTCTTTAACAGCGAACTGGACGTTCATCAGACCGCGAACCTGCAGTTCAAAGGCCAGCTTCTGCACCTGCTGGCGCATCACGTCCTGAATTTCCTGGCTCAGGGTGTACGCTGGCAGGGAACATGCGGAGTCACCGGAGTGAACACCTGCCTGTTCGATGTGCTCCATGATACCGCCAATCAGCACCATTTCGCCGTCACAGATGGCATCCACATCCACTTCAACGGCATCGTCGAGGAAACGGTCGAGCAGAACCGGCGCATCGTTGGACACGCTCACTGCCGTCTGGAAGTAGCGACGCAGGTCAGCTTCGTCGTAGACGATTTCCATCGCGCGGCCGCCCAGCACGTACGAAGGACGTACCACCAGCGGGTAGCCAATCTCTTTCGCCTTCTCAACAGCCATCTCGATCGCGGTGACGGTGGCATTGGCCGGCTGTTTCAGCTTCAGACGGTCAACCGCCTGCTGGAAACGTTCACGGTCTTCTGCACGGTCGATTGCATCCGGGCTGGTACCGATTACCGGCACACCTGCGGCTTCCAGCGCGCGCGCCAGTTTCAGTGGGGTCTGGCCACCGTATTGCACGATAACGCCTTTAGGCTTCTCGATACGCACGATTTCCAGCACATCTTCCAGCGTTACCGGCTCAAAGTAGAGGCGGTCGGAGGTATCGTAGTCGGTCGACACGGTTTCCGGGTTACAGTTGACCATGATGGTCTCGTAACCGTCTTCGCGCAGTGCCAGGGAGGCGTGAACGCAGCAGTAGTCAAACTCGATGCCCTGGCCGATACGGTTAGGACCGCCGCCCAGCACCATAATCTTGTCGCGGTCGACGGACGGATTCGCTTCACACTCATCTTCATACGTGGAGTACATGTAAGCGGTGTCGGTCGCGAACTCCGCTGCACAGGTATCCACGCGTTTGTAGACCGGGTGCAGGTCATACTGGTCACGCAGCTTGCGGATTTCCGCTTCACGTACGCCCGCCATTTTGGCCAGACGCGCATCGGCGAAGCCTTTACGCTTCAGTACGCGCAGGAAGTCAGCGTCCAGGCCATTGATACCCAGGTCCGCGACTCTTTCTTCCAGACGTACCAGCTCTTCAATCTGCACCAGGAACCAGCGGTCGATGTTGGTCAGGTTGAACACGCCATCAACAGAGAGGCCCGCACGGAACGCATCGGCGATGTACCAGATACGCTCTGCGCCTGCGTCTTTCAGCTCGCGGCGAATTTTGGTCAGCGCTTCAGGGTCTTCCAGGCTCACTTTCGGGTCAAAACCCGTGGCCCCCACTTCCAGACCGCGCAGCGCTTTCTGCAGGGATTCCTGCTGAGTACGCCCAATCGCCATCACTTCGCCAACAGATTTCATCTGCGTGGTCAGACGGTCGTTTGCGCCGGCGAACTTCTCGAAGTTAAAGCGAGGGATCTTGGTCACAACGTAGTCGATGGACGGCTCGAAGGACGCTGGAGTGCGGCCACCGGTGATGTCATTCATCAGCTCATCGAGGGTATATCCCACCGCCAGTTTCGCGGCCACTTTCGCAATCGGGAAGCCGGTGGCTTTCGAGGCCAGCGCGGAGGAGCGAGAAACACGCGGGTTCATTTCGATAACAATCAGGCGACCGTTTTTCGGGTTCACGGCAAACTGAACGTTAGAGCCACCCGTTTCTACGCCGATTTCACGCAGTACCGCCATCGAGGCGTTACGCATGATTTGATACTCTTTGTCGGTCAGCGTTTGGGCTGGCGCTACGGTGATGGAGTCGCCGGTGTGGATACCCATCGCATCGAAGTTTTCGATGGAGCAGACGATGATGCAGTTGTCGTTTTTATCACGCACCACTTCCATCTCGTACTCTTTCCAGCCAATCAGCGATTCATCAATCAGCAGCTCTTTGGTGGGGGAGAGATCCAGACCGCGTTCACAAATCTCTTCGAACTCTTCGCGGTTGTAGGCGATACCGCCGCCGGTGCCACCCATGGTGAAGGATGGACGGATGATGCACGGATAACCAACGTCAGCCGCCACGGCCAGCGCTTCTTCCATGGTATGTGCGATACCGGAACGCGCGGTGTCGAGGCCGATTTTCTTCATCGCCACGTCGAAGCGACGACGGTCTTCAGCTTTATCAATGGCATCGGCTGTCGCACCAATCATGGTCACGCCGAACTCTTCCAGCACGCCCTGACGCTCCAGCTCCAGCGCGCAGTTCAGCGCCGTCTGGCCGCCCATGGTAGGCAGAACCGCGTCCGGACGCTCTTTTTCGATGATTTTGCGTACCACTTCCCAGTGAATCGGCTCGATGTAGGTTGCATCTGCCATTTCCGGGTCAGTCATGATGGTGGCCGGGTTAGAGTTCACCAGGATAACGCGGTAACCCTCTTCGCGCAGGGCTTTACACGCCTGGGCACCGGAGTAGTCGAATTCGCAGGCCTGGCCGATCACAATCGGGCCAGCGCCAAGGATCAGGATGCTTTTTATGTCTGTACGTTTTGGCATGGTCTTCTCGGCTCCTGATTATTTAGCGGTCTTACGGTATTGCTCAATAAGTTCGATGAAGTAATCGAACAGCGGCGCGGCATCGTGCGGGCCCGGGCTGGCTTCAGGGTGGCCCTGGAAGCTGAACGCTGGCTTATCGGTACGATGAATCCCCTGCAGGGTGCCATCGAAAAGAGACTTGTGGGTCACGCGCAGGTTAGCAGGCATTGACGCCTCATCCACTGCGAAGCCGTGGTTCTGTGCCGTAATCATTACCGTGTTGTTATCAATATCTTTCACCGGGTGGTTCCCACCGTGGTGACCGAACTTCATCTTCACTGTGTTAGCACCGCTCGCCAGCGCCAGCAGCTGATGACCCAGACAGATGCCGAATACCGGGATATCGGTTTCCAGGAAGGATTTGATGGCGTCGATAGCGTAATCGCACGGTGCCGGGTCGCCAGGACCGTTGGACAGGAAGATACCGTCCGGATTCATCTTCAGTACCTCTTCAGCAGAGGTTTTCGCCGGGACGACCGTCAGGCGGCAGCCGCGGTCGACCAGCATACGCAGGATGTTGCGCTTGGCACCAAAATCGTACGCCACCACGTGGAATGGCAGGTCGCTCTCTTTTTTCGCTTCCGGCAGGTCTCCCGCCAGCGTCCAGCTTCCCTGCGTCCAGCTGTAGGCTTCTGCTGTGGTCACTTCTTTCGCCAGGTCCATGCCGTTCAGACCCGGGAAAGCTTTCGCTTTTTCCAGCGCCAGGGCTGCATCGAGGTTATCTCCTGCGATGATACAACCGTTTTGTGCACCCTTCTCGCGCAGCAGACGCGTCAGCTTACGGGTATCGATATCAGCAATCGCCACGATGTTATGGCGCTTCAGGTAGGAAGAGAGGTCCTCGGTATTGCGGTAGTTGCTGGCAATCAGCGGCAGGTCGCGAATGACCAGGCCTTGCGCATGTACCTGAGAGGATTCTTCGTCAGCAGCATTGGTGCCGACATTGCCGATATGAGGATAAGTAAGAGTAACGATTTGGCGAGAATAGGAAGGATCAGTGAGGATTTCTTGATAACCGGTCATTGAAGTATTGAAAACGACTTCCCCAACCGCCGAACCCGTTGCCCCTATGGCCCGACCGATAAACTGGGTTCCGTCTTCCAGAACCAATAGCGCTGACTTAATCAAAACACCCTCCAGAGAATATTCACTCACTTTATTTGCATATTAATTCATAACCGCGTCATGAATCAATGCAAATGTGTTGCCAGCGGATTTTTGGCAAACGGCGGCATTCTGGGGATTTGGTGGCTAAAAGTCAACTTAAAACGGAGATTTGTCATATTCTTTTGCGAGCCTGAGAGAGCCAGGAGAGCTTAAGCGGCAAAAAGATCAGGTAAATCACTGCGGGAAACGCTTGCGCGGCAAGTTTAATGGGAAAGACCGCTTCGTGGCATCAAAAAGTGGACCAGACGGTCAAAATTTACATTCAGATAACACAAAACACGTGGAAGAGATGAATTTTAGTGTGCAAATTAATAAAATTACTATGAAACACATAAAATAAAAGGGCAATAAAATATTGCCCTATGCAATCAAAGCATTACGACTGCAATAACCACATCACGATGGGTAATAACGGTTACAAATTGTTGAGATCAAGCACATCTCGCATATCAAAAAGACCATTTCCCTTGCCTTTTAACCACAAGGCGGAGCGTACAGCGCCATTTGCAAACGTCATCCGGCTGGATGCCTTATGCGTAATCTCGACGCGTTCCCCAATATCGGCGAACATCGCCGTATGTTCGCCGACGATATCGCCCGCGCGGACGGTAGCAAAACCAATCGTGCCGGGAACACGTTCACCGGTGTGCCCTTCACGGGTGTAGACCGCGCAGTCTTTCAAATCTTTATCCAGTGCATGAGCAATCGCTTCCCCCATCGCCAGCGCCGTACCGGATGGCGCGTCGACTTTATAACGATGGTGCGCTTCAACAATCTCAATGTCGGTATAACTGCCCATGACCTTCGCTGCCTTCTCCAGCAGCTTCAGCATGACGTTCACCCCCACGCTAAAGTTTGCGGCGAAGACAATCGCAATCTCGTGTGAGGCATCCTGAATGGCCTGCTTCCCGGCATCATCAAAACCGGTGGTGCCGATCACCATTCCTTTACCGTGCTGACGGCAAAATGCCAGATGCGTGAGCGTGCCTTCCGGACGGGTAAAATCGATGAACACATCAAAGTCATTTTTTACCGCCTCCAGGCTGCTCTGCACGGTAACGCCTGTCTTACCCGCGCCCGCCAGCTCACCCGCGTCAGCGCCAAGCAACGATGAACCGTCACGCTCCAGCGCCGCGCCCAGTGCCACGCCATCCATCTGTAGTGCCGCCTGAATCAGCTGGCGACCCATACGTCCACCCGCGCCCGCAATGGCGACACGGATCTGTGCATCATGCATAGTTATTCTCTTACGTTAAAATGATGTAAACCGTTTTCAGATTAACCAGCCTTTGCAGATGCTGCCAACTGAAAACGACGATAATTAGAATTTAATGATAAACAGGAAGAAATATCAGCAAAAGGCATAATCTTCAGCGAAAACCGCACGATTCGCGGACCACCAGCGCGGGCGGTAAAATAATGCGTTTCGCCGGCTCCCGGTTCCCCTGTATCCGGCTGAAAAGAAGCTCGCCGGCCTTACGCCCTATCTCCTTCGCGGCAACGGAGACGGTAGTCAGTGCAGGCTGTACCAGCCCGGCCTCGGTAATATCGTCAAAGCCCACCAGGGCAAAATGGCGTCCCGGCTCGCGTCCCATTTTGCGTAAACACTGCATAACGCCAAGGGCAACAATGTCCTGGTAACACACTGCCGCGGTAATCTGCGGATGGTTCATCAACAACGCTTCCGCCACGCGCGCGCCATCACTCTGGCTTGCCTGTGAGGTGACGATCCATTCGGGATTCGGCGTCACACCATACTCCAATAATTTACTGGTAAATCCGCCGATACGCTGAGCGCGAGACCCCGAATTCAGGCTACCGCCGATAAAGGCAATCTGACGATGCCCCATCCTCAGAAGATGCTCTGTCGCCATTTGGGTGCCAAGGAAGTTATCGGTTCCCACAAAATCAAAGTCCGGATCGTTTAGCGGTCGCACGACCATAATTGCCGGAATATTGCGTCGCTTAAGACCATCGAAAAAGGCCTGCGGGGTTTCTCGCGCGGCACACAGCACCATGCCACAGACGTTGTTACGCATCAGCGAATCCACAAACTTTTGCTGTCGCTCGGACGACTCTTCGCTGTTTGCCAGAAACAGCAGAAGGTCGTGGCGTTCCATCTCATGGCTTAGACCTGCCGTCATTTCGCCATAAAAAGGGTTCGTGATGTCATGCAACAGGAGCCCCACCTGATTACTGCTGCGGTTTCGCAGGTTGGCTGCCGTCTGATTGTAAACATAGCCCGATTCATCCAGCGCCTGAAGTACGCGCTCCCGGGTCCGTTGCGAGATCCGCCCTTTATTACACAGCACCATTGATACGGTGGCGGTTGAAACCCCGGCGCGTTTTGCCACATCAGCCAGCGTGATACCCGTCATGATCGCTCCTTGTCGTTCACATCAGATTAATCGAATAACCTCAATTTTGCACTTTTGCGCGTGAGCCTCTTCACATAATGGCCGCCTTTTCGCCACTTATCGCCAGAACTGGCGGGTTAATCGCGTTAATCACCCTTCCCAAACAAGGTTAATCGAATAACCTTAAGCAACGAAGACGGAGAGAAAAGATGGCAACTTACGATAAATTCCCGGAAGTCGCAGTAGAGGGGTATGACGATTGTGCCTGGCAGGGCTGGGACGCGATTGTGCGCGAGCTTACCCGCAGAGCGGGTCAATATACACGAACCGTGCTGGTCATTGACTGCTACCCCGGCGTCAGGCTGGAGGAACTGGAGACAAAACTGCTGCCAGCATTGGGGGCCACGCTGACGCTCAATGCCGAACGGATGCGTCTTGACGAACACGCTTTAAGCCGGTTGCTGGCCCGACATCTCACTGACGACCGCGTCTTCGGCGTGCTCTCCTGCCACCAGCTCGACGAATTCATTGACCCGGTGAAACGCGAGGCGTTGCAGGCGCAGGTCGAACGGTGCCGCGAAGGGATAATCGTTATTTACGGGCCGGGTGCCGCGCTGGTTAATGCAGGCGATATTCTGGTCTACGCCGATTTACCGCGCTGGGAGATCCAGCAGCGCATGCGCAGCGGTGAACTGGCTAACTGGGGCGCGGCGAACCAACACGAGGATATTCTGCGTCGCTACAAACGCGCCTTTTTCATTGAATGGCGCGTATTCGATCGTCACAAAACCCCGCTGCTACGGCGTACTAATTATCTCCTGGATACCACCCAGGCGGATAATCCGGCGATGGTCGGCGGCGATGCGCTGCGCGCCGGGTTGCAACACACCACTCAACGTCCTTTTCGTGTAGTGCCCTTTTTCGACCCCGGCATCTGGGGCGGACAATGGATGAAACAGAAATTCGATCTCGATCCCTCTGCGCCTAACTACGCATGGTGTTTTGACTGCGTGCCCGAGGAAAACAGCCTGTTGCTTCGTTACGGCGCGGTGCGGATCGAGATCCCCTCTCAGGATTTGGTGCTGCTGCACCCCCGGGCGCTGCTGGGTGAAAAAGTGCATGCCCGTTTTGGCGCGGAATTTCCCATCCGCTTTGACCTGCTTGATACCCTCGGCGGGCAGAACCTGAGTTTTCAGGTGCATCCGACCACGGAGTACATACAGCAGCATTTTGGTATGCATTACACCCAGGATGAGAGCTATTACATCCTTGAGGCAGAGCCAGGGGCTCAGGTGTATCTGGGGACCCGAACGGGTACCCGGCCCGAAGCGATGATGGACGACCTCAGACGGGCCAGCCGCGGTGAAAAGCCGTTCGACGACGCCCGCTTCGTCAATCATCTTGCGGCGAACAAGCACGATCATTTTTTGATCCCCGCCGGTACGGTTCACTGTTCTGGAGCAGGAACCGTGGTACTTGAGATCAGCGCCACGCCTTACATTTTTACCTTCAAGCTCTGGGACTGGGGACGGCTGGGAATGGATGGACAACCCCGCCCGGTTCATCTGGCGCATGGCGAAAAGGTGATCGACTGGCAACGCGATACGCAGTGGGTCGAACAGCATCTTGTGAATCAGTGTGAACCCCTCGGCGAAGGCATCGGCTGGCGCGAAGAGCGGACCGGGCTTCACGAACGTGAATTCATCGAAACGCGTCGCCACTGGTTCAATGAACCGGTAACGCACTCCCCCCACGGAGGCGTGAATGTCCTTAATCTTGTTGAAGGTGAAGAGGCGACGGTAGACAGCCCCGGCGGCGCATTCGCCCCGTTCGTCGTGCACTACGCAGAAACGTTTATCGTCCCCGCTGACGCAGGCGAATACCGTATTTCTCCGTCAGGACCGAGCTGCGGTAAATCCATTGCCACCATTAAAGCCTGGGTAAGAGGTTAACCATGATTCACATTATTGTGGCGACACACGGCCCGCTGGCCACCGCCCTGCTGGAAAGCGGAAAAATGGTGTATGGCGATCTCCCTCATCGACAGGCGGTATGTCTGAATGCACAGGCTGGCATAGCGGGGTTTCGCCGTGATTTCGCTGCGGCATACCACCGCGCAGGTGCGGGCGCAGACGGCATCGTCGTCCTGTGCGATATGCAGAGCGGAACACCGTGGAATGTGGCCTGTGAATACGCGTTTAATCCCCAGACGCATCCGCCGGTCGCCGTGGTGGCAGGAGTTAACTTCCCCATGCTCTTGCTCACCGACGACATCCTGATGGCCCGGGATGTCCATGCCGCCGCCGCGCAGCTCATCGAATTAACGCAGCCCACCCTGGTTCAGGCAAAACGGGTGGAATCCGCCCAGAACGACGATTTCTAAGGAGCTTATATGAGCATTTCGTTTGTACGTATTGACGACCGGGTGATCCACGGGCAGCTCGTCACACGCTGGGCCAAAGAGCTGCCCTGTGATGGCATCGTGGCAATTGACGATGCCGTCGCGGCCGATCCGCTGCTCTCGTCGGTAATGAAAGGCGCGGTGTCAGATACCAGAGTGTGGCTGTTCGATACCCTGACCGCCATCGAAAAGCTGCCGAAAGTGATTGCCAGCGATAAGCGTTACTTCGTGCTTGGCAAATCGCCTGTCACCCTGCAACGTCTTGAACAGGCAGGCATAAGCCTGAAGAACGGCAATGGCAAAATTAACGTCGGGCCAATGAGTGCCCGCGCCAACACCACCACCATTGGCCCTAATCAGTCCGTAACGCCAGAGGAGGCAGCAGCCTTTGACTGGCTGACTGAACAGGGGCATGCCATTGAGTTTCGTCTGGTACCCGATGCCAGTTTTTACAGCTGGCAGGACGCCCGGCAAAAACTGAAATAAGGAGCGCATGATGATTTTCGAAGCTTCTCTCATCGGTCTGCTTTGCTATCTCGGTGCACTCAGTAGTCCCTGGCTGTTTGGCCTGACCGGCGGCTGGTATCTCATCTCCCGCCCGCTGGTTTCGGGGATGCTGGTGGGCCTGATTCTGGGCGACGTTAAAACCGGGATCATGATTGGTGTGGCGGTGCAGGCCGTTTATATCGCGATGGTCACCCCCGGCGGTTCAATGCCTGCCGACCTCAATTTTGTCGCTTATCCTGCTATCGCGCTGGGGATTCTGTCGGGCAAAGGGCCAGAGGTGGCCGTGGCGCTGGCGGCGACCATTGGCATTGCCGGAACGATCCTGTTTAACGCCATGATGGTATTGAACTCGTTCTGGAACCACCGCGCCGACGTGGCGCTTGAGCTCGGTGATGAGCGCGGAATTTATCTTAACAGCGCGGTCTGGCCGCAGGTGATGAACTTTGTTCTGCGCTTTGTGCCGACGTTTATCGCCGTCTATTTTGGCGCGCAGTACATCAGCGGGTTTATGGACAGCCTGCCCGGCATCGTGCTTTCGACCATGAACGTGCTGGGGGGCATCTTACCGGCCGTTGGGATCGCCATCCTGCTTAAGCAGATCATCAAAAGCTACAGCATGCTGATCTACTTCCTGGTGGGCTTCATATGCATTGTGTTCCTGAAGCTCAACATGGTGGCACTGGTGATTGTGGGCGCCCTGCTGGCGTTAATTCATTACAACTATAAGCCGGAAGCGCCGCAGGCTGTCACGCCGGGTAGGCCCGCCGACGATGAGGATGAATTCTGATGGAAGACCGTAAACTGACCCGAAAAGATCTGCGCCGCTGCTGGCGAGCGTGGATGATGCATAACCTCTCTTCGATGAGCTTCGAGCGTCTGGAATCGTTCGGCTTCTGTCTGAGCATGTTACCGGTCGCCAAAAAACTCTACCCGGATGCCGCCCAGCGCACCGAGATGCTGCGCCGCCACGCCTCGTTTTACAACACGGAGCCGCAGATCGGTGCCATCGTAAACGGTATGGCGCTTGGGCTGGAAGAGAAAAAAGCCAACGGCGAGCCCATTGATGGCGAAACGATCAATACCCTGAAGGTGGGGCTGATGGGGCCAATCGCGGGGATTGGTGACTCAATGATCCCCGGCATGCTGATCCCCATTTTGCTGAGCATCGGTATGGCGCTTGCCGCCGGAGGAAATGTTCTTGGCCCGTTGTTCTACACCGTCGCCTGGCTGGCCATCATTATCCCGGGTTCCTGGTTTCTGTTTCTGAAAGGCTACCAGATGGGCTCAGGATCGGTCGAGATGCTGGTGAGCAGCAAGTCAACGCGACTGCGCGAAGCTTTGTCTCTGCTGGGTGTATTTGTGATGGGCGGCGTGGCGGCAAGCTACGTTAAGCTGGGCACCGGGCTGGAATTTATCACCCGTGACGGGGTTAACATCCATGTTCAGCAGATGCTTGACGGTATCTTTCCGCAGCTATTACCGCTTCTGGTGGTTCTGGGCACCTGGTATCTGATGGCAAAACGTGGCGTCTCCCCGGTCAGGGCCATGATTGTGTTGCTTGCGCTGGCGGCGCTGGGCGTCGCATCAGGTCTGTTTGCCGGATAAGACAGCCGGGGCAATGCCCCGGTTTTTTTATGGGTGGAAGTTATGCCACAGCTCGGCCACTTTATCCGGGCGAGAGATAAACTGAAAGCGAGCAGGATCGGCAATAAATTGCGTATAGACAGGCTCATCCGTCAGGCCGAATTCGCTGTAGCGACGCGGTGTGATCATCTGTAGCCGCCCCGGCAGATAATGCGTGTTGTGCTGCCAGATGATATGGCTCCCCTGCAGCAGCGGGTACCAGGCCAGTCCTTTACGCGCCCGCACGGCATCATATTCAAAACCATATTCCCTGTCGCACCACGCACCGAAGGTCAGCGGTTCATCCGGCGAGGCAGAGATAGTGGCATGCCCCCAGCCAGGCGGAACCAGCACCTTTTCGCCCGGCCCGGCCAGTACGGCGAAACAGCGCCCGGGATCGTCCGCAACATACTCCTGCATATAGATAATGGCGCGCCCCTGCCAGATTTCATACAGCTCGGGCGGAGACCAGCCGCTGTGACGGCTTTTACGGTGAACATGCCCCTGGCTGCGGATCGGCTCTTCACCCAGCGTTCCCGTCGCGTAAGTCACGACCCCAAACAGCAGCATGCGTTTTTTCAGCTCCTGCCGGTCTGCCAGACGGGCGACATCCATCGCAATAGCATAAACGTCTTCCGGGCCTGAGCAGTCAGGATCCCGTAACGACGCGCGAATCTCATCAAGCGTACGGATCTCTGGCATCGGGCCAGTGACGTCCTCACCGTAGCTGAACCCCAGCGGGTGCCGGGTGATGGTCATGTCCAGCCCAAAGTTATCCATTCTGAACCTCCCAGCCACCGTCAGTGGCCAATACCCGCACGGCAAAACCGTGGGGTAACGCGGCATAGTCGTGTCCGGCGACGGCGGGCCAGACCGCGAGTGAAGAGAGCGTGGTCTCACCGGTATTGATTAAACGGTGGGCGGTAAAAGGTGCAATAATATGGACGGATCCCGGCATCACGCACTCCAGATGGGTTTCGCCGGATGTCGTCTGGAGTAAAAGCAGGCCACTTCCCCGCAGTCCAAAATAGACTTCGCCCTGTTCACGACGTTGATGAAAATGGCCGCGGGTCATAAAAAATTCCCGGCCAATTTTACCTGCATGTAAATGGGTAACGCCGACAAACAACGCCCCTTCCTGTGCAGGCGATTCCAGCATTTCGACGTCATACACCGTCTGATGCGGATCGCATTGTGCCCAGGCGTCTCGATCGGCAAACAAACCATTGAGATCGGCAAGGCGTGTGGATTTAAGAATAAGTGCGCCGCGGGCAAGTGTACCACTGGCCCAGGCCACCAGAGGCGGCAGGATAATATCTGAAGTCATCGTCTTCTCCGGCCCGAGGAGAACAACCCGCCCAGCATAACAATTTAAACGATTAACCTGCGCATCAAAGGCGCAATGTGTCAGGTGAATCACAGTTAATCAGCAATAAAAATGCCGGCCACTGACGTGGCCGGCATTCGGGTCATGCGCGAGGAAACTTACTCGACTTCGCGTGCGTCGATACGCAGCTCTTTCGGGACCTCGAAAACAATGTTCTCTTCGCGTCCTTCCAGCGGAACCGCGTCGCCGCCGCCCAGTTCCTGCAGACGGGAAATCACGTTCTGCACCAGGATATCCGGAGCCGAGGCGCCGGCGGTTACCCCGACACAGGCCACGTTTTTCACCCACGCTTCCTGGATATCGCTGGAATCATCAATCAGATAGGCCGCTTTCCCCATTCGCTGCGCAAGTTCAGCCAGACGGTTGGAGTTAGAGGAGTTTTTCGAACCGACAACCAGCACCACGTCCGCCTGTTCAGCCAGAGCACGCACCGCTTCCTGGCGATTGGTGGTGGCGTAGCAAATGTCGTCCTTACGCGGGCCGACGATTTTCGGGAAGCGCTGGCGCAGGGCGTCAATCACGTCCGACGTATCGTCAACGGAGAGCGTCGTCTGGGTCATAAACGAGAGACGCGTTTCATTTTTGACGTTCAGCGTAAACACATCTTCCGGCGACTCCACCAGGTACATCCCCCCTTCCGGGTTGCTGTACTGGCCCATGGTACCTTCGACTTCCGGGTGGCCGGCATGGCCAATCAGGATCGACTCTTCACCACGACGGCTGGCGCGCGCCACTTCCATATGCACTTTGGTCACTAATGGGCAGGTGGCGTCGAACACGGTCAGATCGCGGCTTTTCGCTTCGTTACGCACCGCCTGAGAAACCCCGTGCGCGGAGAAAATCAGGATCGCGCCGTCAGGCACTTCGCTGATCTGCTCAATGAAGATCGCGCCACGCTCGCGCAGGCTGTCGACGACATAACGGTTATGCACCACTTCGTGACGCACATAAATCGGCGCGCCGTAAATCTCGAGCGCGTTTTCAACAATGCTGATAGCGCGGTCTACACCGGCGCAAAAGCCGCGCGGGTTAGCCAACAGGATCTGCATTTCAGGCCTCCAGTACCGGATCGATCTCCAGCACTTCAATATCAAAATGGACGGTGCGCCCGGCAAGCGGATGGTTGAAGTCAACGGTGATGGAGTCACCATTGATTTCGCGGATCACGCCAGGCATTTCGCTGCCATCCATAGCGGTAAAGAGCATGATCGCCCCGATTTCCGGCTCACCTGCATCCATAAACTCGCGGCGCGAGAAGTACTGAACAAGGTCCGGGCTTGGCACGCCAAACGCGGCATCCGGCTCCAGCGAAAATGCCTTTTTCTCGCCTTCTTTCAGGCCAAGCAGCTGTTGCTCAAGACCTTCAGACAGGGAGGTGTCGCCGAGACGAAACAGGGCGGGTTTGCCGTTATTGCGGGTGGATTCAGCCGTGGAGCCATCATCCAGTTTCAGCGTGAAATGAACGAGAACCGCGCTGTTGCTCTGTACGGATTTAGACATGCAAATTGCTCGCTTGTTTTGACCCACCGGTAAGAGACGGGAGGCCAGACATTCTGTAGGCCGGGGGCGCATGCGCCACCCGGCATTTACATTTAAGCCTGTTTCTTCGCGGCCGCGTTCGGCAAGAAGCCTTCCAGCACGATTAACGCCGCGCCGATGCAAATTGCGCTGTCGGCGAGGTTAAAGGTCGCAAAGTGCCAGTCGCCGACATAGAAGTCGATCATATCGACCACAAAGCCGTGCCACAGGCGATCAAACAGGTTGCCCAGCGCGCCACCGATAATCAGCGCATAGGCGATGTTATTTAGCTTTTGTGTTGCCTTCGAACGGTACATCAGCAGCGATAGCACCACACAGATACCGATAGCGATACCTGCAAAGAACCAGCGCTGCCAGCCACCGCTGTCAGCAAGGAAACTAAACGCCGCACCGTAGTTACGTGCGTAATGCAGGTTAAGCGACGGGAACAGCGACACCGTCTCCCCCAGAGCAAAATTCTGGAGGATCAGGAACTTGCTGCCCAGATCGATAATCAGCACTACCACCACCAGCCACAGCCAGCGCAGTCCTGTTGAACAGAGAGTTTTACTCATCAGGCAAACTTACGTTTCTCGCCGTCACCGGCGACGTTGCTGACACAGCGTCCGCAGATATCTGCGTGTTCCGCCACCTGGCCGACATCAGTGGTGTAATGCCAGCAACGCGGGCATTTATCACCTTCGGCTTTGCTCAGTGCGACTTTCAGTCCTTTGAGCAGTTCGCTCTGCTGTGCATCAGCAGACGCCTGGGCATAATCCGCAACTTTCGCACCGGAGGTCAACAGGACAAATCGTAATTCATCGCCCAGCGCCGTCAGTTTCGCCGCCAGCTCTGGCTCGGCGTACAGGGTAACTGCCGCTTCCAGCGAGCCGCCGACTTTCTTGTCTGCACGCGCCTGCTCGATAACCTTGTTCACTTCGCCACGCACTTTCAGCAGATCGTCCCAGAAGGCATCGTTCATCGCTTCGGTGCTGGAGAGATCGAACAGACCTTCATACCACTCGCCGGTGAAGACATACTTCTCACGGTCGCCTGGCAGGTAACCCCAGATTTCATCTGCGGTGAAGGACATGATCGGTGCCATCCAGCGAACCAGCGCTTCTGCGATGTGGAACAGCGCAGTCTGGCAGCTACGACGCGCCACGCTGTCCGCTTTCGCGGTGTACTGGCGGTCTTTGATGATGTCGAGGTAGAACGAGCCCATCTCGATGGAGCAGAAGCGCATCAGGCGCTGCACCACTTCGTGGAAATCATAAGATTCGTAAGCCTTCAGGATATCTTCCTGTGCCGCTTTCGCGCAGCCTACCGCCCAGCGATCCAGCACCACCATCTCTTCCGGCTTCACCATATCTTTTACCGGATCGAACCCGTTCAGGTTCGCCAGCAGGAAGCGCGCGGTGTTACGGATACGACGATAGCTGTCGGCAGCACGTTTCAGGATCTCGTCCGACACCGCCATTTCGCCGGTATAGTCGGTAGAAGCAACCCACAGACGCAGAATGTCCGCGCCCAGTTTGTTCATCACGTCCTGCGGAGAGACGGTATTACCGATCGATTTAGACATCTTACGACCCTGACCATCCACGGTGAAACCGTGGGTCAGCACCTGGCGATACGGTGCTTTACCTTTCATGGCGGTGGAAATCATCAGCGATGACATGAACCAGCCACGGTGTTGGTCAGAACCTTCCAGATACATATCTGCCGCGTGGCCGGCAAATTCCGGACGCACGTCAACAACAGACGCGTGCGTTGAACCGGAGTCAAACCACACGTCCAGGGTATCAGGCACTTTCTCGTAGTTGTCTGCATCAGCGCCCAGGATGTCGCGGGAATCGAGATCCCACCATGCCTGAATGCCGTCAACTTCTACACGCTTCGCGACTTCTTCCATCAGTGCCAGGGTGTTCGGGTGCAGTTCCTGTGTCTCTTTGTGCACGAACAGAGACATTGGTACGCCCCAGGTACGCTGACGGGAGATACACCAGTCAGGACGGTTAGCGACCATGGATTCGATACGCGCCTGACCCCAGTCCGGGATCCACTGCACGCCTTTGATCTCTTTCAGGGACTGCTCGCGCAGGCCTTTCTGATCCATGCTGATGAACCACTGTGGGGTCGCACGGAAGATGATCGGTGATTTGTGACGCCAGCAGCACGGATAGCTGTGCTGCATTTTCTCAACGTGCAGCAGCGCGCCGCTGGTGCGCAGCATGTCAACGATGATGTCGTTCGCTTTGAAGACGTTGATACCGTCCAGCGCCGGGTAGGTGCCAGGCAGGTAAGAGCCGTCAGGACCCACCGGGTTCGCGATTTCAAGACCGTATTTCAGGCTGATGTTGTAGTCGTCAGGACCGTGGCCACCGGCGGTATGTACCGCACCGGTACCCGCATCCAGCGTCACGTGATCGCCCAGGATCGCCGGCACATCGAAGTCCAGGAACGGGTGTTTGAAGCGCATCAGCTCCAGCGCGTCACCTTTCACGGTGCCCAGCACGGTGTAGTCGGCGATGTTCGCGCGTTTCAGCACGCTTTCGACCAGATCTTTCGCCAGGATCAGCGCCTGACCGTCAACCTGCACCAGCGCGTACTCGAACTCACCGGACAGGGAGATCGCGCGGTTTGCTGGCAGCGTCCACGGGGTGGTGGTCCAGATAACCAGCGAGATGGGGCCGTTGACAGAGGTCACGCCAAATTTGGCTTTCACCGCCTCCTGATCGACCGCGTGGAAGGCCACATCGATTGACGGAGAGGTTTTGTCGTAATACTCCACTTCCGCTTCTGCAAGCGCAGAACGGCAGTCCACGCACCAGTGCACCGGCTTCGCGCCTTTGTGCAGATGGCCGTTACCGATGATTTTACCCAGCGCACGGATGATGTTGGCTTCGGTTTTGAAGTCCATGGTCAGGTACGGACGTGACCAGTCACCCAGCACGCCCAGGCGGATAAAGTCCTGACGCTGACCGTCAACCTGCGTAGCCGCGTATTCGCGACATTTTGCGCGGAATTCTGCCGCGGTGAACTTCTCACCCGGCTTACCAAACTCTTGCTCAACTTTCAGTTCGATTGGCAGACCATGGCAGTCCCAGCCCGGAACGTAAGGCGAATCATATCCCGCGAGGCCTTTGGACTTCACGATAATGTCTTTCAGAATCTTGTTTACAGAGTGACCAATATGAATGCTGCCATTCGCATATGGAGGGCCATCATGCAGAATGAAGGTTTTTTTGCCTTTTTTGGCTGCACGGATGATGCCGTACAGGTCATCATCGGTCCAACGCGCCAGCATTCCCGGTTCGCGCTTGGCGAGATCGCCGCGCATCGGGAACCCTGTTTCCGGCAAATTCAGGGTTGATTTATAGTCACTCATCAGATTCTCGGTTCCGTATTTTTCACGTAGGCATTTAAGCCGGGTTTACTCGCCCAAAAAACTCGCGGGCCGTTAATTCATCTCGCGCGATTTGCGCCTTTAGTTCATCCAGCGAAGCAAATCGCTGCTCATTGCGTATTTTTTTACGCAGTATCACATCTATATGGCGACCATAAAGGTCCATTACAACGTCCAGCAGGTGCACTTCTAATTGTTGACGGACACCGGCGACTGTAGGACGTGTGCCAATATTGGCGACACCGAAATACGGTTTATCGCCCAGACCAGCCACTTCCACCGCATATACCCCTTTAACCGGGGAGACCTGACGACGTAGCGGTATATTCGCCGTCGGGAAACCTATGGTGCGGCCCAGCGCATCGCCATGAACCACACGGCCTGAAATGCTAAACGGATGTCCCAGCAGCGTTTCCGCCGTATCCAGTTCATCGTTGGCCAGCGCTTGACGCACCGCAGTGCTGCTAACCCGGACGCCGCCTTCGCAAAAGGTCATTGCGCTGGTGACATCAAAGCCGTACTCGAGGCCAGCCTTCTGTAATAGCAAGAAATCGCCCTGACGACCAGCGCCAAAGCGGAAATCATCACCCACGGCCAGAAACTGCACGCCAAGGCGCCTGACCAGCAGGTCACTGACGAAATTTTGTGCTGTGAGCGCGGCAAAGCGGCGATCGAAACGCACGCACAATACGTAGTCCACCCCGGACTCTGCCAGGTAGCGCAACTTCTCGCGCAGGCGAGTGAGGCGAGCCGGTGATTTATCGCCGGCAAACAGCTCCAGCGGCTGCGGCTCAAAAATCATCACTACAACGGGCAGGCCACGCGCCTCCCCTTCTTTACGCAATCCCTGCAGCAGCGCCTGATGACCACGATGCACGCCGTCGAAATTACCAATGGTCAGCACGCACCCGTGCGGTGCTCTGCTGAGATTATGTATGCCGCGTATCAGCTTCATGTCTGGCTCAAAACAGTGAAAATCGCCAAAGTATACCTTGTACAGCGGTTAAGGTTAACCGGCGATTGTTCGCGCAAAACAGAAAGCCGTAATGATTTCATCAGGCTGACCTTTCACAGCAAAAAAATCTGCCCGTGAACTGCGTTTTTTGTGCCGAAAAGCTGTATTCACGAGCGACAAGCTGGTAGAATCCTGCGCCATCACTACGTAACGTAGCGTCGCCAATCAACGGCGCTTATTTGCACAAATCCATTGACAAAAGAAGGTATAGAGGGCATATTCCTCGGCCTTTGAATTGTCCACATAGATCATATTTGGGAGTTGGACCTTGGCTAATATCAAATCAGCTAAGAAACGTGCTATCCAGTCTGAAAAGGCTCGTAAGCACAATGCAAGCCGTCGCTCTATGATGCGTACTTTCATCAAGAAAGTATACGCAGCTATCGAAGCTGGCGACAAAGCTGCTGCGCAGAACGCATTTAATGAAATGCAACCAATCGTGGATCGTCAGGCTGCTAAAGGTCTGATCCACAAAAACAAAGCAGCGCGTCATAAAGCAAACCTGACCGCGCAGATCAACAAACTGGCTTAATCGCCACTTGTTGTTGCTTGTTTTAAAAGAACCCGCTTAACGCGGGTTTTTTTATATCTTCAGATTGCCGGTGGCGTAAACAGCGCCGAGTAGTCGCGGTTACAGATGCGCTGTACCGCTGGGTGTTGAATCATCCTTTCTGCAAATATCGCGTGATACTCCTCCATCACGTTATCGACCCGGCCAATCTCCGTAATCTTGTTATCTGAATAGAGATCGTGAACGTACAGCGTCGGTGCAACGAAGATGGCGTTATGCGCCTCACCAAAGGCTTTCATTAGCGCAGCATCGTCAAACTCGCCGAGGATCTCCACCTTCAGTCCCTGAGAGTTAAACCAGTTCAGCAGTTTGCGCCCAAGCATGGAGCGCCGGCCTGGCACCAGCAAACGACGCTCCTCCAGACAGGCAGGAAACGGTTTTTCCGGCGGCGGGTTAATGCACCAGAAGCTGACCCCGCATTCGCCAATCTTCACCGAGAACAGCCCTTCCTGCTGCGTAGAGTCGATCGGGCAGTCCGAGATAATCATATCCAGCTTATGCTGGCTCAGCTGCTCCAGCAGCATCTCGTGCGTGGACTCAAAACAGCGCAGGTGGATTTGCTCATCTTCGACCACCGCCGCATCCAGCACGCCGCTGACCAGCCGTTTTGACAACGCATCCGCCACGCCGACGTCAAAGAGCAGGTTTGACTCTTTGCGGTAGTTAACGATATCCAGCATCTCCTGGCTTAAGGTGAACATCTTATCCGCGTAGCGGAAAACCAGTTCGCCCAGCTCACTTGGCTCAATCCCACGGCCCTTGCGCTTAAAGAGCTTGCCCTGCAGCCGCTCTTCCAGCGCTTTGATTTGCCCGGTGATGGTCTGCGGCGTCAGGTAGAGCGCCTCTGCCGCCCCCACGACCGAGCCCTGCTTATAGACGTGCCAGAAGTAGTAAAGGTGGTTGTAATTCAAATGAGACATCGTGTCTTCGCTCCCTGATCGTGTAGCGGGAGAAGGTGTTCTTCTCCCGGTTTCCTGTTATGCCTGAACGACCGGTCCGGACAGTTTGACCTTCAATAAGGTATAGCCAGTGACTGCGGCCAGTAACGATCCGATAAGGATGCCCAGCTTCGCCCAGACGATAAGCTCAGGCGCATGGGCACCAAAAGCCAGCGTTGAGATAAAGATCGACATGGTAAACCCAATGCCGCACAGCACGCCCACCGCCATGATCTGCTTAAACGTGGTACCGTGCGGCAGTGACGCCAGCTTCAGCTTCAGCGCCAGCCAGCAGAACAGGCTAATGCCCAGCGGCTTACCAATAAACAGTCCGGCAATAATGCCCAGCGGCAACATTGAGGTCAGTCCCTCAAGGGTTACCCCTTCTAGCGAAACGCCTGCATTAGCGAAAGCAAACAGCGGCAGGATCATAAAGGCGACCCACGGGTGCAATACATGCTCCAGCTGTTTGGCAGGCGATTTCCCCTCCTGCGGCTTAAGCGGAACGAAGAAGCCGACGATGACCCCGGCGAGCGTAGCGTGCACGCCTGATTTCAGTACCGCGGTCCACAGCACCATCCCCACCAGCACGTAGATCCCGATGCGGCGCACGTTGCAAATGTTCAACAGCGCCAGTACCGCAATCGCTCCTGCGGCAACGCTCAACGACAGGATCGACAGGTCGCTGGTGTAGAACAGCGCAATAATGACAATCGCGCCCAGGTCATCAATGATCGCCAGCGCCATCATGAAGATTTTCAGTGCCACCGGCACGCGGCTTCCCAGCAAGGCCAGCACACCCAGGGCAAACGCGATATCCGTTGCCGCCGGAATGGCCCAGCCGTGACGCGATACCGGATCCTGCCAGGTGAACGCCAGGAAGAGCAACGCCGGAATGACCATCCCCCCGAATGCGGCAATCACCGGGAACGCGGCACGCTGACGGCTGGCAAGCGAGCCCAGGACCAGCTCACGCTTAACCTCCAGCCCTACCAGCAGGAAAAACACGGCCATCAGTGCATCGTTGATCCACAGCAGCATGTTCTTGTTAATTTCCAGCGCCCCGACTTTCAGCTCGACGGGAGTTTCCAGAAACGCGTGGTAAAAGTCGCGTGTGAAACCCATATTGGCCAGCGCCATCGCGGCCGCAGCGGCAATAATCAGGATGATGCCGCCTGATGCTTCACTGCTAAAAAAACGGTGTATTAATTTCACGTAGGCTCTCTCTTACAGCAATACTTCGGTAAAACCATAATACCAGGCCAAACAGCTCGGCAAAAGCAGATTAATGTTGAGTATATATTCAGTTTTACCGAATGATAGCCATGAGGACAGCTACAAAAAGAAAAAGCCCGAAATCGCTTCCGGGCTTTTTGAGATGAACACCAGCTAACGGATCAGCGGGTCAAATCGTCGAAGAATTTTTTGACGCCATCGAAGAAGCTTTTGGAGCGCGGGCTGTTTTTCTCACCCGTCGGGCCGCCAAAACTTTCCTGCAGCTCTTTCAGCAGCTGTTTCTGCTTGTCGTTCAGGCCAACCGGGGTTTCAACCACCACGCGGCACAGCAGGTCGCCCTGCGCACCACCGCGAACGGATTTAACACCTTTACCACGCATGCGGAACAGCTTGCCGGTCTGGGTTTCGCCTGGAACCTTCAGATTGACGCGACCATCAAGCGTTGGCACTTCAATTTCGCCACCGAGTGCCGCCATGGCGAAGTTGATGGGCACTTCACAGTACAGGTTGTTGCCTTCACGCTCAAAGATGGCGTGCTGCTTGACCTGAACCTGAACGTACAGATCGCCTGCCGGTGCACCGTGCTCGCCGGCCTCACCTTCACCTGCCAGACGGATACGGTCGCCCGTGTCCACGCCTGCCGGGATTTTAACGGACAGCGTCTTGGTTTTCTCAACGCGACCATGACCGTGGCATTTTGTGCAGGGGTCTTTAATCAGCGTACCGCGACCATGACAGTGCGGACACGCCTGCTGCACGGCGAAGAAGCCCTGACGCATCTGTACCTGACCGGAACCGTGACAGGTTGGACAGGTTTGCGGCTGGGTGCCTGCTTTCGCGCCGCTGCCGTGGCAAACGTCACACTCTTCCAGCGTCGGAATACGGATCTCTTTAGTGACGCCGCGTACGGCCTCTTCCAGCGTCAGATCCATGTTGTAGCGCAGGTCGGCGCCGCGCGCCGCGCGCTGACGGCCACGACCGCCGCCAAAAATGTCGCCGAAAACATCGCCAAAGATATCGCTGAAGTCAGCGCCGCCGCCAAAGCCGCCGCCACCGAAACCACCGCCGCCCATGCCGCCTTGTTCGAAGGCTGCGTGGCCGTACTGGTCATAGGCCGCACGTTTCTGTGCATCGGTCAGGACTTCGTAGGCTTCTTTGATCTCTTTAAATTTGGCTTCAGCCTCTTTGTCACCCTGGTTGCGGTCCGGGTGGAATTTCATGGCCAGGCGCTTATACGCCTTTTTGATTTCACGCTCTTCCGCAGTTTTCGGAACGCCTAAAATCTCGTAATAGTCTTGCTTTGCCATTGGTTTTTTTAAGCCCCTTAACATGCGAGCACGGGCGTGGAGAGTTCTCCTACGCCCGTGCCGATTAATTACCCTGCATCAGGGCGATTATTTTTTGTCTTTCACTTCTTCGAACTCAGCGTCGACAACGTCGTCGTCTTTCGCGTTGTTCTGAGAAGCGTCAGCGCCAGCCTGCTGTTGGGCGTGCTGCTGCTGAGCGATTTCCATCAGCTTCTGAGAAGCCTGTGCCAGCTCCTGCATCTTCGCTTCGATATCCGCTTTGTCTTCGCCTTTCAGAGACGTTTCCAGCGCGCTCAGTGCAGCTTCGATAGCCGTTTTGTCTTCAGCTGGCAGTTTATCGCCGGCTTCTTCAACCTGCTTACGGGTGCTGTGCAGCAGATGGTCGCCCTGGTTGCGGGTCTGAACCAGCTCTTCGAACTTACGGTCAGATTCCGCGTTCGCTTCTGCTTCACGAACCATTTTCTGGATCTCTTCTTCGTTCAGACCGGAAGAGGCCTTAATGGTGATCTTCTGCTCTTTACCGCTGTTTTTGTCTTTCGCGGAAACGTGCAGGATACCATCAGCATCGATATCGAAGGTTACTTCGATCTGCGGCATACCGCGTGGCGCCGGGTTGATGCCATCCAGGTTGAACTGACCCAGTGACTTGTTATCCGCCGCACGCTTACGCTCACCCTGCAGCACATGGATGGTTACTGCAGACTGGTTGTCTTCAGCAGTAGAGAACACCTGGCTGTGCTTAGTAGGGATAGTGGTGTTTTTGGTGATAAGCGCCGTCATCACACCGCCCATGGTTTCGATACCCAGAGACAGCGGGGTAACGTCCAGCAGCAGAACGTCTTTCACATCACCCGTCAACACACCACCCTGAACAGCAGCACCGATAGCCACTGCTTCGTCCGGGTTAACGTCTTTACGTGGCTCTTTACCAAAGAATTCAGCCACTTTCTTCTGAACCATTGGCATACGGGTCTGGCCACCGACGAGGATAACGTCGTTGATATCAGACACGGACAGGCCAGCATCCTGCAGAGCAACTTTCAGTGGCTCGATGGAACGGTTCACCAGGTCTTCTACCAGGCTTTCCAGTTTCGCACGGGTCACTTTAATGTTCATGTGTTTAGGACCGGTCGCGTCTGCAGTGATATACGGCAGGTTCACGTCGGTCTGCTGAGCGGAAGACAGTTCGATCTTCGCTTTCTCAGCGGCTTCTTTCAGGCGCTGCATTGCCAGCGGGTCGTTACGCAGGTCAATGCCCTGATCTTTCTTAAACTCGTCAACGAGGTAGTTGATCAGACGGGTATCGAAGTCTTCACCACCCAGGTGGGTATCACCGTTGGTTGCCAGAACTTCGAAGGTTTTTTCGCCATCAACTTCGTCGATTTCGATAATAGAGATATCGAAAGTACCACCACCCAGGTCGTAAACCGCGATAGTACGGTTGCCAACTTCTTTATCCAGACCGTAAGCCAGTGCCGCTGCGGTTGGTTCGTTGATGATACGTTTTACTTCCAGACCTGCGATACGGCCAGCATCTTTCGTTGCCTGACGCTGAGCATCGTTGAAGTAAGCAGGAACGGTGATAACAGCTTCAGTTACCGGTTCACCCAGGTAATCTTCTGCGGTTTTCTTCATTTTTTTCAGCACTTCAGCAGAGATCTGCGGTGGTGCCGTTTTGGTGCCTTTCACATCAAGCCATGCATCGCCGTTATCTGCTGCGATGATTTTGTAAGGCATGATAGAAACGTCACGCTGAACTTCTTCGTCCTGGAAGCGGCGGCCAATCAGGCGTTTAATCGCAAACAGGGTATTTTGCGGGTTTGTCACTGCCTGACGTTTAGCCGGCTGACCAACCAGAGTTTCACCATCCTGGGTATAAGCAATGATAGAAGGCGTGGTGCGATCGCCCTCGGCGTTCTCCAGCACGCGTGCGGTAGTGCCATCCATAATCGCTACACAAGAGTTGGTAGTACCCAGGTCGATACCAATAATTTTACCCATCTAAACGTCTCCACTTAAAATTCAGTCAACATGTGGTTGTGTACCTGTAATAAGGGCAGAACGTGCTTTTTCAACTGCCCACAATTGATTTTTTTCAGGTCCACACACTGCGGTTGACTACAAGATGGGGTCGCGCCAGCGTCCATCAAGGGGGAACGGTAAAAAAAATTTTTAATTTCACCCTGATGAGATCATAGACGGCATTGATTGCGCCCATTATGATGCCGCGCCCCGTCAGGGAGAACTGACGCGGGTTTAACCATTTCACCATATTAATGATGATTTTTTTGAGGACTTATGGGCAACACTAAGTTGGCTAATCCGGCTCCGCTGGGCCTGATGGGTTTTGGCATGACCACTATCCTGCTGAACCTGCACAACATCGGAATGTTCCCGATGGATGGCATTATCCTGGCGATGGGCATTTTTTACGGCGGTATCGCGCAAATCTTCGCGGGCCTGCTGGAATATAAGAAAGGCAACACCTTCGGCTTAACCGCATTCACCTCTTATGGTTCTTTCTGGCTGACCCTGGTCGCGATCCTGCTGATGCCTAAAATGGGCCTGGCAGACGCGGCAAACGCACATTTCCTGGGCGTTTACCTTGGTCTGTGGGGCGTCTTCACGCTGTTTATGTTCTTCGGCACCCTGAAAGGCAACCGCGCACTGCAGTTTGTTTTCCTGAGCCTGACCGTGCTGTTCGCCCTGCTGGCGATCGGCCACCTCGTGGATAACGAAAGCATCGTGCATATTGCCGGCTGGATTGGTCTGGTGTGCGGCGCAAGCGCTATCTACCTGGCAATGGGTGAAGTGCTGAACGAGCAGTTTGACTGCACCATCCTACCGATTGGTGAAAAACACTGATCCATCTGTCGTGTCCGCCTCGCGGGCACGACATCCCTGTTTCTGCCGAAGCCAAATGCCTAACACCAGCCCCATCACCGACAGCGCGAGCACATACCAGGCGGGAGCCATCGGGGATACTCCCATCAACACCGTGACCGCAATCGGCGTCAGCCCGCCAAAGATGGCGTAAGAGACGTTATAGGAAAAAGAGATCCCGGTGAAGCGGACCTCTGGCGGAAAAGCTCGCACCATCACATACGGCACTGCACCGACAACCCCCACGCACAGCCCGACCGTACCGTAGAGCAGGAACAGCTGTTCAGGATGGCTGCCTGCCAGGTGGTAAAACGCCCAGCTCGATGCAGCCAGCAGCAGACTGCCGATGATGAAAGTCAGGCCGGCACCGATACGATCAACGGCCAGCCCCGCGGCCAGACAGCCAAAGCAGAGCATAATGGTGGCGATACTGTTTGCCTGCAACGTTACCGCCGGCGCAAAACCGTACTGCTTTTGCAGCCATACCGGAGACATTAAGATAACGACCACGATGCCCGCCGACAGCAGCCAGGTGAGCAGCATCGACACCACAACCGCGCTCCGGTGGCGCACCACCACGGCTTTTACCGGCAACTCCTGTGCCAGCGCCTTGCGCTGCTGCATCTCAAGGAAAATCGGTGTCTCCTGCAGCCAGCGGCGAAGATACATCGCCACCAGGCCAAACGCCCCGCCGAGCAGGAACGGTACGCGCCATCCCCAGTCGTGAACCGCCTGTTGCGTCATGCTGGTATTCACGATAGTGGCCACCACTGAACCGAGGAGGATACCGACAGTCAGCCCCGCCGTTAAGGTTCCACAGGCGATGCCGATGCGGCGCGCCGGCACATGCTCCGCCACGAACACCCAGGCCCCCGGCACTTCGCCGCCAATCGCCGCCCCCTGAAGAATGCGCATCAGCAACAGCAGCAGCGGAGCAACAATGCCCATTGAGGCGTAAGTGGGCAGCAGACCAATGGCCAGCGTCGGCACGGCCATCAGTAAAATGCTGAGCGTGAACATCTTCTTACGCCCGACCAGGTCACCAAAGTGGGCCATCACGATGCCACCCAGCGGTCGTGCCAGATACCCGGCGGCAAAAATGCCGAAGGTTTGCACCTGGCGCAACCACTCCGGGATATCTGCCGGGAAGAAAAGCTCCCCCACCACGGCGGCGAAGAAGACGAAGATGATAAAGTCGTAAAACTCCAGCGCACCGCCTAAGGCCGCGAGCGTGAGGGTTTTGTAGTCCTGTCGATTCAGAGGTCGGGTGTTATGTGACATAGCGAACCATTTGGCTTGTGTTGTGGATTTATTTTTACAGCAAACGTAAAGAAAAAATTACTATACCGTAAAACCCTTACCACGCTACCGTCGCTTCAGCTAATGTCACATATTGATTAATTTCAGGAGATTGTCTCGCGACGAGCGTTTTTCGGACGAAAAGCTGCTACCACTTTCTCATCGGTCTCCACATACGGACCGTCAAGCAACTGTATACAATACGGTACACTTGCAAAAATCCCGTGCACGATCACGCTGCCATCTTCCGCTTTCAGTCCTTCAAGCGTCTCTTTGATGGACTTCGGCTGGCCCGGCAAATTCAGAATCAATGCCTGCTTGCGGATTACCCCGACCTGACGGGAGAGGATCGCCGTCGGGACAAAGTGTAGACTGATCTGGCGCATCTGCTCACCGAAGCCAGGCATCTCACGATCGGCAACCGCCAGCGTGGCATCCGGAGTGACGTCCCGACGCGCAGGTCCGGTGCCTCCCGTGGTCAATACCAGGTGGCAGCTCATCTCATCCACCAGCTCACAGAGTGTCTGTTCGATAATTGGCTGTTCGTCAGGGATCAGGCGGGTCTGGATCTCAAAGGGGGTTGTCAACGCACTGCCCAGCCATTCTTCCAGCGCGGGGATGCCTTTATCCTGATAAACACCGCTGGAGGCGCGGTCAGAAATCGACACTAAGCCGATGCGTAAGGTATTCATATCCATTCCATTCAAAAAAGTACTGATTAAAGGGAATGATACACGCAGAGGGGAAATTCAGACAGAGTACGAAAGAAGTAGCGTGACCGGGAACCCGGTCACGCAGAATGATTACAGCAGGTCGCCGATCATTTTTTCCAGTTTTTCCTGGTCGATAGCAAACTTACGGATACCGTCCGCCAGTTTATCTACAGCCATTGGATCCTGGTTATGCTGCCACAGGAACTCAGATTCAGTAATGCGCTCCGGACGCGCTTTCACTTCACCGGTGTAGGATAGTTTACGCTCGATAGCACCTTCGCTTTCAGCCAGCTCTTTCAGCAGTGCCGGGGCGATGGTCAGGCGGTCACAGCCAGCCAGTTCGATGATTTCACCTACGTTACGGAAGCTTGCGCCCATCACCACAGTCTCATAACCGTGCTGTTTGTAGTATTCGTAGATTTCGGTCACGGAAACGACGCCTGGATCTTCAGATGCCGCGTACTCTTTCTTATCCGTGTTGGCTTTGTACCAGTCCAGAATACGGCCAACGAATGGAGAAATCAGGTATACGCCGGCTTCCGCACATGCACGCGCCTGTGCGAAGGAGAACAGCAGCGTCAGGTTACAGTTGATACCGTCTTTTTCCAGCTGTTCAGCTGCACGAATACCCTGCCAGGTCGACGCCAGTTTGATCAGGATGCGGTCATTGCTGATGCCGGCATCGTTGTACATTTTGATCAGACGTTTTGCTTTGGCGATAGACGCTTCGGTGTCGTAGGAGAGACGTGCGTCAACTTCGGTAGAGATGCGGCCAGGAACCAGTTTCAGAATTTCCAGACCAATGTTCACGGCCAGTTTATCAGTGGCATCAACAACCTGCTGCGCGCGGTCGTTGCTCTGTGCTTTCGCCCAGGTCACTGCGTCGTCAATCAGTTTGCGATACTCAGGGATCTGTGCGGCGTTAAGGATCAGAGAAGGGTTGGTGGTGGCATCCTGCGGCTGGTACAGCTTCATTGCCGCGATATCTCCGGTGTCAGCTACGACAGTGGTGAACTGACGAAGGGAGGTCAATTTATCCGTCATGATAGTGTTTCTCTTTTAACGTGCCCTGGATAATTCACGCTACCGACAGCATGCCTGCAGCGGAAAAATGACAGGTTTACTTGTTAGGGGGATGTAACCGGTCTGCCCTGATGATAACACGACGGAGGGGTAGCGCAACCGCAGACAGTGCGCTTAGACAGAGTATGATAAACTCAGAATATTAACAGGCTGCTAAGTAACAGCATGTCCAATCAGTGGTAGCGCTTACATATTCATTTTGGCATCAACAAGAGGGACGTTAATGCCTGATTTCCTTTTCTTTATTAATGAAGTCCTTTGGGGTTCGATAATGATATACCTGCTGCTGGGTGCAGGTATTTGGTTTACGCTACGCAGCGGGTTTATCCAGTTTCGTTATATTCGCAAATTTGGCAGAAGTCTGAAAAACAGCGTCACGCCCCAGCCGGGCGGATTAACCTCTTTCCAGGCCCTCTGCACCAGCATTGCCGCACGCCTCGGCAGCGGTAATATGGCAGGGGTGGCATTGGCCATCAGCGCCGGTGGCCCGGGCGCCGTTTTCTGGATGTGGGTCACGGCGCTTATCGGGATGGCCACCTCCTTTGCCGAGAGCGCCCTCGCCCAACTCTACAAAGAAAAAGATAAAAACGGACAGTTTCGCGGCGGCCCGGCCTGGTACATGGCGCGTGGCTTAGGAATGCGCTGGATGGGCGTGCTGTTTTCGCTGTTTTTACTGCTCGCGTACGGTCTGATTTTCAATACCGTTCAGGCGAATTCTGTCGCCCATGCCTTGCGCTATGCCTTTGCGTGTCCGGAGTGGATCACCGGGCTTGTTTTAGCCCTCTGTATCCTGTTGACCATTTCGACCGGCCTAAAAGGTGTCGCCCGCCTGATGCAGTGGCTGGTGCCGGTCATGGCGCTGCTGTGGGTTGCCGCCAGCCTGTTCGTCGCCGCACGGCATATCGAGCAGGTGCCGGAAGTGATTGCAACCATCTTCAAAAGCGCATTTGGCTGGCGCGAGGCGGCATCGGGCGCACTGGGCTATACCTTCAGCCAGGCGCTGATGTCGGGCTTTCAGCGCGGAATGTTCTCCAATGAAGCCGGTATGGGGTCAACCCCCAATGCCGCAGCCGCCGCCGCGTCCTGGCCGCCTCACCCGGCGGCACAAGGCATTGTTCAGATGATTGGCGTTTTTACGGACACCATTATTATCTGTTCCGCCAGCGCCATGATCCTGCTGCTGGCTGGCCCGGTACCTCACTCATCGGAAACAGCCGGCATACAACTGCTTCAGCAGGCACTGGTGAATCTGACGGGTGGCTGGGGAGCCGGGTTTGTCTCGCTCATCCTGCTGTTATTCGCCTTCAGCTCGATTGTTGTGAATTACCTCTACGCCGAAAATAACCTTATTTTCCTGAAAGTGGACTCCCGCCGTATGATCACGCTGCTGCGCCTCGGGGTGATACTGATGGTGTTAGCAGGTTCGCTGCTCAGCATGCCGCTGGTCTGGCAACTGGCGGATGTCTTTATGGCGCTCATGGCCATCACTAACCTGACGGCGATCCTGCTGCTCTCACCCGTGGTTACGCTTATCGCACGGGACTATCTTCGTCAGCGCAAACTGGGCGTACCGCCGGTCTTTGATGCCTCGCGCTATCCCGACATCCAGGCGCAAATTGCGCCCGGCACCTGGGATGATTTGCCACGGCAATAACAGCTATCGATCAATTGAGGGCGATTTTTTGCTAAAGTCGCTCTAAATTTCCTGCAAGGACTGGATATGCTGATTCTGATTTCACCTGCTAAAACGCTCGATTACCAGAGCCCGCTCGCCACCGAGCGCTATACCCAGCCTGAACTGCTGGACTATTCGCAACAGCTGATTCACGTCGCGCGTAAGCTCTCTGCGCCACAAATTGCCTCGCTGATGAGCATCAGCGACAAACTGGCGGATCTTAACGCGACCCGTTTCCACGAGTGGCACCCGGACTTCACGCCGAACAACGCCCGCCAGGCGCTTCTGGCGTTTAAAGGTGATGTGTATACCGGCCTGCAGGCGGAAGATTTTAGCGAAGCCGATTTCGACTTCGCCCAGCAGCATCTGCGCATGTTGTCAGGTCTGTACGGCGTGCTGCGCCCGTTGGACCTGATGCAGCCGTATCGTCTGGAGATGGGTATCCGCCTGGAAAACCCTAAAGGCAAAGATCTGTACCATTTCTGGGGCGATATCATCACCGACAAACTGAACGCTGCGCTGCGTGCTCAGGGCGATAATGTGGTGATCAATCTGGCCTCCGATGAATACTACAAATCGGTGAAGCCGAAAAAGCTGGATGCGGAAATTATTAAGCCCGTTTTCCTCGATGAGAAAAACGGCAAGTTCAAGGTCATCAGCTTCTACGCCAAAAAAGCGCGTGGGTTGATGAGCCGCTACATCATTCAGAACCGCCTGACGAAGCCGGAGCAACTGACCGCCTTCAACAGCGAAGGCTACTTCTTCGATGAAGAAGCGTCAGGGAAAGGCGAACTGGTGTTTAAGCGCCACGAGCAGTAAAACAAACCCCGCCAGATGGCGGGGTTTTGCATTAATGGTGTTTCCAGTCCGGGCCAGGACGCGGGTCGTCGTGACGATCGTGATGGTGGTCATCATGATGACGATCGTGATGCTCGTCATGTGGGCGCCAGTGATTATCGCGCCAGTCATAGTGAGCCTTCCACCAGTCATGGTCGCGCCAGCGGCCACCATCCCAGTAGTGACCACGATTATCCTGATCGCCAATCTGCAGTTTTACCGCAGGGACGAGGGTGATTTCAGAGGCCTGAACCGCCATCGGAGCGACCAGCATCATTGAAAGCACCAGCAGAGCAGGTTTCAGTTTAGACATAGGTGACTCCTTATTCATTTACCCGATGTGGGCCGATGTAAGGAGAATACGTGAGGAGGACGGGGGATGTTATTCTCTGCAATCCTAATCGCTAAGTGACCGCATTTATTGGGAATTTCTGCTTTTTTACTGCTATTTTTCTCCTTAATTTCTCCATAAAAAAAGCCGGGTAAGTTTCACCTTACCCGGCCTGCATAGGGTGACAGAATCGTTATCCGCGCGTCATCATCAACTTACGCAGCGCGGCGAAATCCGCGGGCAATTCATGCGAAAGCAGCGGCAGGTCCGCACGCTCGGCCAGCTCTTTTGGCAGCGGCAGCGTTTCACCCAGAATCACTTCCACGCTCTCTTTGAACTTCGCCGGATGAGCCGTTCCCAGGAACAGGCCATACTCCCCCGGATTCAGCTGATCGCGCAGCGCACGGTAAGCGATCGCCGCATGCGGTTCAGAGGTGTACCCCGCCGCTTTCAGCTCACGCAGGGTGGCTTTGGTGGTCTCATCCGTCACCGCGGCGTAACCCAGATCGCCCAGACGCCAGACCTTACGGCGGAAAAGCTCTTCCACACGCGGCCAGTTGTTTGGCTGGCTTACGTCCATCGCATTCGAAAGCGTCGCCTGCGTGACGTTCGGCGCCCATTTACCGTCTTTCAGGAAGCGCGGCACGGTGTCGTTGGCGTTGGTGGCGGCGATAAAGCGTTTTACCGGCAGGCCGAGCGATTTCGCCAGCAGGCCCGCCGTCAGGTCACCAAAGTTGCCGCTTGGTACGGAGACGACCAGCTGATTGCGCGCCTCCTGTGGCAGCTGTGCAACCGCTTCGAAGTAGTAGCAGATCTGCGCCAGCAGACGGCTGATGTTAATGGAGTTCGCCGAGTTCAGACCCAGCGCCACTTTCAGCTCTTCATCATCGAAGGCCTGCTTGACCAGCGCCTGACAGGCATCGAAATCGCCGTCAATCGCCACGGTTTCAATGTTGCCCCCGAGCGTACAGAACAGTTTTTCCTGCAGCGGACTGATTTTGCCTTTCGGGTAGAGGATCACCACGCGAACGTTCTTCAGACCATAGAACGCATGGGCAACGGCCGCACCGGTATCGCCGGAGGTCGCCGTCAGAATCGTTACCGGTTTGTCGCCGCTGATGTGGGTCAGCATCTGCGCCATAAAGCGGCCACCGAAGTCTTTAAACGCCAAGGTTGGACCGTGGAACAGCTCAAGGCAGCCGACATCCGGCTCAACCTGCTTAACCGGTGCCGGGAAAGCGAACGCTGCACGCACGCGCTCTTCCAGCAGCTCCTGCGGGATTTCATCGCCGATAAAGGCAGAGAGAATTTTAGTGCTGCGGGTGACAAAGTCCTGCTTCAGCAGTTCATCAATGTCGGTCAGCTGAAATTCCGGCAGGTCATGGGGGAAGAACAGCCCCTGATTTTTGCCCAGTCCCTGAGTCACCGCCTGCGCGAAGCTGACCTGCTCGTTATGATCTTTAAGGTTGTAGAGTTTCATTCGTTATCCCAGTACTCGTGCGCCAGCCGTGTCCAGACGGCAAATATGAACAAAGCCTTCCTGATTTTGCAGGTAGTGTTTAGAGAGCCAGTCCGCCACGCGCTGCGCCGTGTCTGGCTTATCGCACAGGGCGAACAGCGTCGGGCCGGAGCCGGAGATACCGCACGCCAGTGCGCCGGTATCCATTGACGCCTGTCGCGCCTCGTTAAAGCCAGGCAGCAGCTTAGTGCGGTACGGCTCGGCGATAACGTCTTTCATTAATTTTGCTGCCAGCTGCGGCTGACGGGTGTAGCAGGCGTGAATAAAGCCGGCCAGATGACGTCCGTGAGCGATACAGTCCTGACGACGATACTGCGCAGGCAGGATCGCACGCGCTTCAGCGGTGGATACCTTAATGCCGGGATAGGCCAGCACCCACAGCCACTCATCAAACCCTGGCACCTGCTGGCTGATGATGCCATTTTCTTCAATCATCAGTTGCATACCACCGAGGAAGCAGGGGGCGACGTTGTCATAATGAATGCTGCCGGAGATGCGCCCTTCCAGCTCGCCCATTAACCCGAGCAGACGGTTATTATTCAGCGGCTTGCCGCAGTGCTCATTCATGGCCACCAGTCCGGCGACCACGGAGCAAGCGCTGGAACCCAGGCCAGAGCCAATCGGCATACTTTTTTCCAGCGTCATGGCGACCGGCACATTTTTGCCGATCTCCTGACAGAACCGCTCCCAGCACTGATAAACGATATTCTCGCGCGGGTCTGTCGGCAGTTTGCTGGCGAAGCGGCCCACGTTATTCAGGCTAAAGCTCTCTGCCGCTTCAACCGTTACCGTATCGCCCAGCAGCGAACCATCCACCGGCGTCACCGCCGCACCCAGCACATCAAATCCGACGCTCATATTGGCGCTGGAAGCCGGGGCATAAACTTTCACCATGTTAAACTCCTAACTTCCATGACAGGGTACGCAGCAAATCGGCAAATACACCCGCCGCGGTAACATCATTCCCTGCGCCATAGCCGCGAAGCACCAGCGGCAGTGGCTGATAATAGTGGCTGTAAAACGCGAGGGCGTTTTCGCCGTTTTTTACTTTGAACAGCGGGTCGTTGCCATCCACTTCAGCAATCTTCACGCGGCACATACCATCGTCTTCAATATTGCCAACATAGCGCAATACCTTACCTTCATCACGGGCTTTCGCAACGCGTGCGGCAAAGGCGTCGTCTAGCTGCGCTAAATTGGCCATAAAGGTGTTCACGTCACCGCTGTCGTCAAACCCGGCAGGCAGAACAGGCTCAATCACGATATCGGAAAGCTCCAGCTCACGGCCCGTTTCACGCACCAGTATGAGCAACTTACGCGCCACATCCATACCGGAGAGATCGTCTCGCGGATCCGGCTCGGTGTACCCCAGTTCACGCGCGGCACGGGTCGCTTCCGACAGGCTCATGCCCTCATCCAGCTTGCCGAAGATAAACGACAGCGAGCCGGAAAGAATGCCGGAGAAACGCTGCAGTTCATCCCCCGCGTTCAGCAGGTTTTGCAGGTTCTCGATCACCGGCAGGCCCGCGCCCACGTTGGTGTCGTAGAGGAACTTACGCCGTGACTTGCTCGCCGCCAGACGCAGCTGGTGATAGTAATCCATCGACGAGGTGTTGGCCTTTTTGTTCGGCGTCACCACGTGGAAACCTTCGCGCAGGAAATCGGCGTACTGATCGGCCACCGCCTGGTTCGAGGTACAGTCGACAATGACCGGGTTAAGCAGGTGATACTCTTTCACCAGACGGATTAACCGGCCCAGATTAAAGGGCTCTTTGGCATCATTCAGCTCAGTCTGCCAGTTTTCCAGGTTCAGACCATGAACGTTGGTCAGCAGCGCTTTTGAGTTCGCGATACCGCACACGCGCAGATCAATGTGCTTTTTCTTCAACCACTCCTGCTGACGCTTCACCTGCTCCAGCAGCGCGCCACCCACACCGCCCACGCCAATCAGGAACAGCTCAATCACCTGATCGGTGTTGAACAGCATCTGATGAACCACGCGAACGCCGGTTGTCGCATCGTCGTTGTCAACGACCACCGAGATTGAACGCTCAGATGACCCCTGGGCAATGGCCACAATGTTGATGTTGGCCCTGGCCAGCGCGGCAAAGAATTTGGCCGAGATACCGCGCAGCGTACGCATACCGTCACCCACCACCGAGATGACCGCCAGGCGTTCCTGAATAGAAAGCGGCTCCAGCAGCTCTTCTTTCAGCTCAAGGTAAAACTCTTCTTCCAGCGCACGACGGGCGCGCAGACAATCCCCCTGCGGTACGCAGAAGCTGATGCTGTATTCAGAAGAGGACTGAGTGATCAGTACAACCGAGATACCGTTGCGGGACATGGCCGCGAAAACGCGGGCCGCCATACCGACCATGCCTTTCATTCCCGGGCCGGAAACGCTGAACATGGCCATATTGTTCAGGTTAGAAATGCCTTTCACCGGCAGGCCGTCTTCATCGGTACTGGCGCCAATCAGCGTGCCTGGCGCTTGCGGGTTACCGGTGTTTTTAATCAGGCAAGGGATCTGGAACTGGGCAATGGGAGAGATGGTGCGAGGGTGAAGAACTTTAGCGCCGAAGTAGGAAAGCTCCATCGCTTCCTGGTATGACATCGACTTCAGCAGCCTGGCGTCCGGTACCTGGCGCGGATCGCAGGTGTATACACCGTCGACGTCAGTCCAGATCTCACAACAGTCGGCGCGCAAACAGGCTGCCAGCACGGCAGCAGAGTAGTCGGAGCCGTTACGGCCCAGTACGACAAGTTCACCCTTCTCGTTTCCGGCGGTGAAGCCCGCCATCAGGATCATATGGTCAGACGGAATTTTGCTCGCGGCAATGCGACGGGTTGATTCGGCTATATCAACGGTAGACTCGAGGTAGTGGCCCACTGCCAGCAGTTTTTCAACGGGATCGATAACCGACACATTGTGACCACGCGCTTCCAGCAGGCCCGCCATGATGGCAATCGACAATTTTTCACCACGGCAGATTAACGCCGCGTTGATGCTGTCCGGGCACTGACCTAAAAGGCTGATACCGTGCAGCACGTGTTTGATTTGGGCGAACTCTTGCTCAACAAACGATTTCAGCTGTGCGAGCGGGAAACCCGGCTGCGCCTCCGCCAGCCCCTGCAGCAGCTCAGCGAAGATACGCTCGGCGTCGCTCAAGTTCGGGAGTGCATCCTGGCCACCGATGGTCTTTTCAATCATCGCCACCAGGTGGTTGGTGATTTTTGCCGGGGCAGAGAGCACGGTCGCGACCTGCCCCTGCCTGGCGTTGCTCTCCAGGATATCGGCAACACGCAGAAAACGTCCTGCATTTGCCACTGATGTACCGCCGAACTTCAACACTCGCATGGTTCTACCTCGTTTCCTTTAGCCGAAAAAAAAGCCCGCACTGTTTGGGTGCGGGCTTTTTTCTGTTTTTCCTGTACGCGTCAGCCCGCATCATTTCCTGTGGTAATGATGATGGTTGTTGTAATGGTGGTGATGCTGATGCGTTTCATGGATGTTGTGTACTCTGTCATTATTATCTGTCTGTGCTGTATTCTTTTAGGGTTAAAGGATTGGGCACCTTAAGTCAATGAATTTTTAATTTGATCACAATTCGGGACGCTCTCACGTCCCGCTGCTTGCAGATTTATTTTCATCCGATTCCCCCAGACGCACCCCACCCAGACAGACGGATACGCCATAGTAAAAACTTATGACAGCATTTTACTCGGCCAATTTTTTTTCAATATCATGCAGCAAACGGTGCAACATTGCCGTGTCTCGCTGCTCAAGACGACCAAGTCGCTGATGCAGCCAGTCCGCCATTTTTTGATCTTCCTCGACACCGAGTTGTAATAACAGTTGGTCAACGCGAGCGCGCAGCGCGGCCAGCTGGTTTTCATCTGCCCCTTCAGACTGGGGTTGAGGAATTTGTATTAGGGAGGCTAATTGATAGCAATACACCATTACCGCCTGGCCTAAATTTAGCGACGGATAATCCGCCACCATCGGCGCACCGGTCAGGACGTCCGCCAACGCCAGCTCCTCGTTCGTCAGACCGGAATCTTCCCGCCCAAAGACCAGCGCGGCCTTCGTCAGCCACTGGCTTTTCTCCGTTAACATCGGCAACAGTTCCGCCGGCGTGGCGTAATAGTGGAACTTTGCCCGGCTGCGTGCCGTGGTCGCCACGGTAAAAGAAATGTCGTGCAGCGCAGCGGCGAGCGTGTCGTAAGTGGTTATATTATCGAGAATATCCCCTGAACCGTGCGCCACCCAACGGGCCGCGGGCTCGAGGTGCGCCTGGCTGTCCACGATGCGAAGATCGGTAAACCCCATGGTCTTCATGGCACGCGCCGCAGCGCCTATATTTTCGGCTCTGGCTGGGGCGACCAGTACAATCGACAGATGCATTTATGCTCTCTTTTTAATCAGTTAGCGGATAAAAATGTGATGCACTTCAACATATTACGCGGCGCGAATTTACAAAAATGCAACACAAATCACCGAAATAGCGTTTCAGAACAAATTAAAAACGCTAAACTATTTTGTGGCTGAACAATCAGTTAGAATGTTAACAGAAGGCTATTATCCTTATGTTTTATAATGGTAATGACCTCATGAATACTCTTTTCTGATTGGATTCGTATCGTTTATAAATCAAGGTACGCAACTAGTTGGTTTATTGAAAAATTGTGACAAAGGCTAGCATTCGGCTACGATGATTTCATCAAACTGTTAACGTGCTACAATTGAACTTGATATATGTCAACGAAGCGTAGTTTTATTGGGTGTCTGGTGTCACTTAGCCTGTTATGTTGCTGTTAAAATGGTTAGGATGACAGCCGTTTTTGACACTGTCGGGTCCAAAGGGAAAGTACCCACGACCAAGCTAATGATGTTGTTGACGTTGATGGAAAGTGCATCAAGAACGCAATTACGTACTTTAGTCACGTTAGGCCGGTCATGTTAATTTGCGACATGCATCAGGCAGGTCAGGGACTTTTGTACTTCCTGTTTCGATTTAGTTGGCAATTTAGGTAGCAAACATGCAGACCCCGCACATTCTTATCGTTGAAGACGAGTTGGTAACACGCAACACGTTAAAGAGCATTTTCGAAGCAGAAGGCTACGATGTCTTTGAAGCGACCGATGGCGCAGAGATGCATCAGATCCTTTCTGAAAATGATATCAACCTGGTGATCATGGATATCAACCTGCCGGGCAAAAACGGCCTTCTTCTGGCGCGCGAACTGCGTGAACAGGCGAATGTCGCGTTAATGTTCCTGACAGGCCGTGATAACGAAGTTGATAAAATCCTTGGCCTGGAAATCGGTGCGGATGACTACATCACTAAACCGTTTAATCCACGCGAGTTAACCATTCGTGCACGCAACCTGCTGTCCCGCACCATGAACCTGGGCACGGTCAGCGAAGAGCGTCGTAGCGTAGACAGCTACAAGTTCAACGGCTGGGAACTTGATATCAATAGCCGTTCACTGATTAGCCCGAACGGTGAGCAGTATAAACTGCCGCGCAGTGAATTCCGCGCGATGCTGCACTTCTGTGAAAATCCGGGCAAAATTCAGTCCCGTGCAGAACTGCTGAAGAAAATGACCGGCCGTGAGCTGAAGCCGCACGACCGTACCGTAGACGTGACCATCCGTCGTATCCGTAAACATTTCGAATCTACGCCTGATACGCCGGAAATTATCGCCACTATTCACGGTGAAGGTTATCGTTTCTGCGGCGACCTGCAGGAGTAATCCGGCAACTGAAGTAAAAAAACGGCGCTTTCGCGCCGTTTTTTATTTCCAGACTCGCATCGTATCCGCATCAGGTTCAACGGGGGGGACGGGACGCTTCGGCTGAGAGAGCGAATACCAGTCAAGGTGACGCGTCAGGTACATGACCGCAAACAGTGCCATCGCCAGTACGGCAGCTCCCAGCAGCAACGCGCTGTCCTCAGAACGCAGCAGGAACCACATCACGACATCCAGCCCCAGCAGCGCCAGAATAAACACCCCGCTTCGCCTCCAGCTTTTCAGTACCGCCTGCAGGTACACACCATTCATCATCGCGCCGACAAGGCTTGCAATAATCCAGGCCGGCGTAAACCCGACATGCTCAGACAGGGCAAGTAAGACGAGATAGAACAGGACCAGCGACAACCCTACAAGCAGATACTGCATTGGGTGCAGACGCAATCCGGTAAGGGTTTCGAACACGAAGAAGGCCATAAACGTCAGGGCAATCAGTAAAATAGCGTATTTGATAGCGCGGTCTGTCAGCTGGTACTGATCCGCTGGCGTGGCAACCGTCACGCTAAAGGCCGGGATAGAACTCCATTCCGGTGACTCGCCCTCGGCGAACCAGCTTTGCATATTGTTAGCAAACCAGCTGCTCTGCCAGTTTGCCTGGAAACCAGACTCGCTAATCTGATGCTTAACAGGCAGATAGTATCCCATAAATCCCGGGTGCGGCCAGTTACTGCTCAGCGTCATTTCACTGTTACGCCCGACCGGCACCACCGCAAAACTGCCCGTCCCCGCCAGGTTAAACGACATATCAAGAGCGAGCGTTTTCGGCTCAAGGGCTTTATCACTCAGCGGAATATGAATACCGGCAAGTGTGCCATACACGCCGGTTCCCGGTTCTACGCTGAGTGTCTCACCGTTGATTTTTGCGACCTTCACCGTACCAATGCCCCGGGCATCACCCACGCCAATCACCAGGAATGGCTGCCCCAGCGTCATGGTTTCGCCCTTCAGCTGCGCCATTTTCTCCGTCGAAAACTGCGCTTTTATTTTGAGATCGGTGTTCCAGATTTGCCCGTCATAAATACCGATGCTTCTGGACTCCACGTGCTGATTTCCCTCAACGAGCAGAGATTCCGGCAGGATAAAGTGCAGGTAGCTTTTTTTGTATTCGACCTTTTTCTCATCTTCAAGTTTGTAAAAAACCTCGGTGACAGGAATGGCAATCAGCGGTCCTACCAGCTTTTGCGGCCCGCTGGTGCTTTGGCGAAGCGAGTGTTCAACATCGTTACGGTAGCTCTCACGCTCCGAAATCAGGTTACTGACCATAAAGAGCGGGACTAACAACAGCAGAATGCACCCCAGCAGGGTGCTTACTTTCCAGAACAGGGGGGATTTCATCATTACGTCTCCTTTGTGATGAGGAGAGCGTACCGGGGCTATGTGGGGCCAGTTTGAAGTTATGTGAAGTGACGGTGAAGTGTCAGCGTGGCTTTCACGCCGCCTTCTGGCTGGTTATGCAGAGCAATGTCCCCCTGATGCAGACGCGCCACCTCCTGCACGAATGCCAGACCCAGCCCGCTGCTTTTCAACCCGTTCTCGCGGGGGAGCGAGTAAAAACGTTCAAAAATACGCGCCATGGCATAGTCCGGTATCCCGCTTCCGCTGTCGCTTACGGTAAGCCGGATCTCGGTTGGCGTCTCCTCGGCAGCCAGCTGAAGCGTCCCGCCCTGCGGGGTAAAATCGATGGCGTTATCCAGCAAATTGCCCAGCGCCTGTTCAAGCAGCTCGGGGTCGCCCTGCACCTGCAGCGAAGTGGGCTGGCAGGTCAGGATGATATTTTTCGCCGTGATAACGGCGGAGCGTGAATCCGCAAGCCGTGAAAACAGCGTGCTGATACTCACGCTCACCGGCTCTATCTCTACCCGGTTTTCAAGACGCGCCTGAGAGAGCAGTTTTTCCACCAGCGACTGCATACGCGCGTTTTGCACCAGAATATTATCGATAAACCGCGCGGCCACCGCCGGCGGCGGCTGCTCATTAAGGATCTCTGCCGCGCCGCGGATCGCCGCCAGCGGGCTTTTGAGTTCGTGAGTAAGCGCATGCACATAATGCTCGATGTAATTCTTACCCTCGAGGCGAATGCGCATATTTTCCAGCGCCTGCGCCAGCTTTCGTAGCTCACTGCTGCCGGGGTTAGGCAGCGGGAGAGGCGTGTCCGTGGTCACCGCATCGGCGTAGCGCGACAATCTGCCAATGGAACGATTGATCCATCCCGCCACCAGCAGACCAATCAGCAGGGCAATGCCGAGCAGCGCCCCACCCGCCCACAGGATCCGCCGCTCGCTACGGTGAATAACCGGCGCCATGGCGCTGTTAGGTTTTCCGACCGACAGCACGCCGATAATGTTGCCCCTGTCCATTACCGGTGCGGCAACATACATCACCGTACTTTCCGGATCGTCAGGGTTGCTCTGGGTGCTGCGCGCGCCATATTCCCCGCGAAGCGTCAGCCAGACGTCATTCCAGCGGGAGTAGTCTTTTCCTACCGCCAGGCCCGCCGAATCAAATACCACCTTGCCCGTGGCATCGGTCATGTAGACGTGGTACTCGTTGCGGACTTTATGAATGCCGCCAATGTTGGCGCGAAACGGCCGCTGATGGAGCCGTGAAAAGGCCTGAGCCAGCTGGCCCTGCTGCGGATTGCCTGCGAGCAGGTCGTCTCGCCCCACTTCCGCCAGCAGGGTCGCGGTGTCAATCAGCGTGCCTTCGGTGGCTCTGCGCACGCCGGGCTTGACCTCCTGCACGAAGATAGACAGCACAAACCACGCGGCGATTGCGACAATCAGGAAATAGCCCAGCAGCAGACGCATGCCAATACGCATTAATAAAGCCCCAGACTGTAACCCATCCCGCGATGGGTACTGATGGGCGAAAGCCCGTCATTGACCGCGCGCAGCTTGGCGCGCAAGGTTTTGATATGCGTATCCACGGTACGATCGAAGCTATCGCCGTCTTCGCCCCACACTTTGTCCATAAGCTGCTGGCGAGAAAAGACCCGGCCCGGCGCCTGCAACAATGTTTTGAGCAGCAGGAATTCGTAGCGCGTGAGCGGTAAAGGCTCCCCATACCAGCTGATTCTGGCGGCGGGTTCATTCAGTTCAAACTGCCCGATACGAACGATCTCGGCAGGGGCGGTGGATTTTTGTAACCGCCGTAGAATAGTCCTCACCCGGGCACAGACTTCACGCGGGGAGAAGGGTTTGGCGACATAATCATCCGCGCCCATCTCCAGCCCGAGCAGCTTATCCACCTCGTCACTTCGCGCCGTCAGGAACAGGATCGGCAGTGACGGATGCTGCGCCAGAAGCTGACGGCAGAGTTCAAAGCCGCTGATGTCAGGCAACCCGACATCCAGAATCGCCAGCGCGGGGACCTGCCGCCGCGCCTCTTCCAGTACCGGTAACCCACGCCCGAAAGCCTTCACCGCAAACCCCTCCTGCTGAAGCATGTAGAGTAGCGTGTCGGCGATACTGATTTCGTCCTCAACCAGCCAGACCAGAGGTTGCTGCATGATTCATCCCTGAATTAGTGCCATGGCATGATCGGCACGGCGCTGATGGCGTTTTTCGGTGAGCCTTCAACCACTTTGTCGGAATAGGCCAGATAGGCGAGCGTGTTGCGTTTGGCGTCATAAAAACGCACCACCTGCAGCTTTTTAAACACCAGCGAGGTCCGTTTCTGGAAAACAACGTCGCCCTGCGCTTTGCCGTTTTTGATTTTGTCACTCAGCTCCACAGGGCCGACCTGCTGGCAGGAGATTGCCGCATCTGAGGTATCTTCAGCCAGCCCAAGCCCGCCTTTAATGCCCCCGGTTTTCGCCCGACTAACGTAGCAGGTGACGTTTTTCACGTCCGGATCGTCAAACGCCTCCACCACAATCTTGTGGTCCGGGCCGAACACTTTGAAAACGGTATCGACAGAACCAATCTGTTCCGCCTGCGCGGCGTGCCCCACCGTCAACATCAGGGCAGTGAAGATCAAAGTCTTGTATTTCATATTGTTACCATTTTTAAGAATTACGCTGAGCGATTATTCAACACTGTAGACAAAAATGTAGCAAGATCACAGGATTAGAATATATTCACCCAAAACGAGGAACAAAAGGCATTAATGAGCAAAAAAAACACTGAATGCTAAAACATCAAAAAATGCTATTATCCGCTAACCTGTTATCAGGCACCTGCTGTTTTAAGGATGAGGATAGTATATGGATCAGGCTGGAATTATTCGCGACCTGCTCACCTGGCTGGAAGGTCATCTCGACCAGCCTTTGTCACTGGATAATGTGGCGGCTAAAGCAGGCTATTCCAAGTGGCATCTGCAAAGGATGTTCAAGGATGTCACCGGTCATGCTATCGGGGCCTATATCCGCGCACGTCGTCTGTCAAAATCAGCGGTGGCATTACGCCTGACCGCGCGGCCGATTCTGGATATTGCACTGCAATATCGTTTCGACTCGCAGCAAACCTTTACCCGCGCCTTTAAAAAACAGTTCTCGTTAACGCCAGCGCTCTATCGCCGCTCGCCTGACTGGAGCTCGTTTGGCATGCGTCCGCCGCTGCGTCTGGGCGAGTTTGCAATGCCGAAATATGAATTTATCACCCTGCCAGAAACGCACCTGATTGGTACGACGCAAAGCTACTCCTGTTCGCTGGAGCAGATTTCCGAATTCCGTCATCAGATGCGCGTTCAGTTCTGGCGCGACTTCCTGAGCCATGCACCGGCGATCCCGCCCATCCTGTATGGTCTCAACGAAACGCACCCAAGCCAGGAAAAAGACGACGAGCAGGAGGTGTTCTACACCACCGCGTTAACGCCAGAGCTGGCGAATGGCTATATTCAGGGTTCAAAGCCCGTGGTGCTGGAAGGCGGCGAATACGTGATGTTCGCTTATGAAGGGCTGGGAACGGGTGTACAGGAATTTATCCTGACCGTTTACGGAACCTGCATGCCAATGCTGAACCTGAATCGCCGTAAAGGTCAGGATATTGAGCGCTACTATCCGGCAAGCGATGCTAAACCGGAAGAAGGCCCCATCAATCTGCGTATGGAATTCTTAATTCCGATACGTCGTTAACGCTGAAGTTCATCAAGTGCAGGGGCATCAAGATGCGAAATGTCCCCTGCCATCTCTACGACCCAACCTGACGCCAGCCACGCGCTTTCCTGATAGTCGATACGGGAAATAGAGCAGTTGCGCAGACGCAAACGGCGCTCTGCATACGCAGGTAACCCCAGAATCGTACTTACCAGGCAGCCCAGCGCAATACCGTGACTCACCAGCAGCGGACGGCTCCCGGCCGGAAGCTTCAGGCATTCCGCCAGCGCGGCATGCATGCGCACGCTCAGCTCCTGCATGGATTCGCCTTCCGGAATACGGCCATCTTCGGTGCCGTTGACCAGCGTGCGACGCCAGCCCTCTTCCGTTTCCGTCAGCGTATCGATATGCCGTTTTTCCAGCACGCCCATATCCAGCTCGCGCAGACGCGGCTCGATCATGACATCACAACCACAGGCATCGGCAATGATGCGCGCCGTCTGCTGTGTGCGACCTAAGTCGCTGGTTATAACATGCGTAATGCCCAGCGTTCTGGCGCGTTCTGCCACCTGCCACGCCTGCTGCACACCCTTTTCAGTAAGAGGACTGTCTGACTGGCCTTGAATACGTCGCTCGGCGTTCCACTGCGTCTCACCGTGGCGAACAAGGTATACCTGTAACATGCTTTTTTTCCGTTATACTGCGATGAGTTTTTTTTGAATCGAGCTTAATTATGCACCATGTTGTCTCTGCTACCACCAATCCTGCCAAAATTCAGGCAATTCTAAGGGCATTCGAAGAGATTTTCGGCGAAGGATCCTGCCATATTGATGCCATCGGCGTCGAGAGCGGCGTGCCTGAACAGCCGTTTGGCAGCGAGGAAACGCGCGCTGGCGCACGAAATCGCGTGGCAAACGCCAGGGCTGCCGCACCGGATGCTGACTTCTGGGTGGCAATTGAAGCGGGTATCGACGAAGGCGCGACGTTCAGCTGGGTGGTCATCGAGAACCGTGAACAGCGTGGAGAAGCGCGTTCAGCAACCCTGCCGCTGCCAAAAATCATTCTGGAAAAAGTGTCCGCGGGTGAAGCGCTCGGGCCGGTGATGTCTCAGTACACCGGCATCGATGAAATTGGCCGCAAAGAAGGCGCGATTGGCGTCTTTACCGCTGGCGCGCTGACGCGTTCAGGCGTTTACCACCAGGCGGTGATTCTGGCCCTGAGTCCGTTCCATAACGCGATTTATCGCTGAGCGCCCAGCAGCACAGACTCCAGCCATTGACGCAGCTCCACCGGCGCGGATTTCAGGCTGTTCGATCCGCGGGTGATCGTCGCAATACCCGCGCCCAGCTCATTTTTAAGCTCACGCTGGCTCATCTCACCGCGCAACAGCTCTTCGATGATCCGCACGCGTGTGCCCAGGGCTTCACGCTCATCCGGCGTCAGCATCAGCTGCAATAAAGGCAAATGCAGATCCTGGTCGTAAGACTGGCGGAGCAACTCCACAAAACGAAGCCACTCCTGATGACGTTGTTCGGCCATTGCCGAGGAATACGGGGAATGCTGGGTCATGTTATGCCGCCTGTTGTACTCATTAACGAGTACAGCATAACACAACCCGCTCCATCAGTAACGTCTCTGCCACTCAGCATCGCTCATCAGGGTATCTTTTTGTCCCATGAAATAGCGATAGTAGGCGTCATAAGCCAATACGTTCTTCACATAGCCGCGGGTTTCCGAGAACGGAATACTTTCCACAAACGCGACGGCGTCAATGCGCCCGGCGCTGTTGCCAAGCCAGGTGCGCACGCGGCCCGGGCCTGCGTTATACGCCGCTGAGGAGAAGATGCGGTTATTGCCGAACTGCTGATAAACATACTGCAGGTAGCTGGTACCGATATTGATGTTGGTCTCCGGATCCAGCAGCTGTGACGGGCTGCTGTATCCCGGGATGTTAAACATCTTCACCGTGTGCGTCGCGGTTCCCGGCATCACCTGCATCAGGCCGCTGGCCCCGACCGGGGAACGGACTTTCGGGTTCCACGCACTCTCCTGGCGGGCAATGGCCATGGCGTAGCTTTGTGGAATGTCTTTACCGCTGGTGTAGCGCTCGAACAGATCTTTATAGGCCAGCGGGAAACGCTCTTCGAGATGATCCCACAGCTTGCCGGCGATCGTTGCCTGCACGCTCAGATCCCACCAGTGGTTATCAAAGGCATAGCGGGCAAGCTGTGCCTTCTCATCGGTTGTACGGCTGGTCACCAGATTCGCCCATTCGCTACGGGCGGTATTATCCATGTTCCAGTACATCAGCTCGCGAACGCGCGCCATTTCTGGCCCCTGAGTCAACGCCGGGTTGGCGTTAGCAGGTGCTTTATCAATGCGGAACGTGTACTCCTCACCCAGACGCTGTGCGGCCGCCATCGGGTAGAACCCACGCTGCTGCATCAGCGCATGAAGGATCTCTTTGGCTTCATCGTCACGTCCGCGCTCCATCAACAGATCCGCCTGCCAGTAACGCCATTCGTCTTTCTCTTTGGCATCCATTGGCAGACGCGCAAGCCAGGTATTCAGCCCCCGGCGATCGCCCGTCCCCAGCGCCATACGCACGCGGCGCTCCACCAGCGACGTGGAGTTCGAACGCATAATCGCATCGTCTCGCCAGCGCGCCTGCTCGTCGGTCACATCGGTGCTCATCAGTCGCCACGCCACAATGTCGCGCAGCTCCTGAGTTTGATCTTCGTTGAGCTGCTGCGCCTGCACCAGCTGCGGGATCATCAGCCGCGCATTTTCCACGTCGTCACGCGCCACGCTGGCAAAAGCCACCGCGGCCATCTGGCGGGTAAAGTCGGTCGCGCCGGTGCTGCGGGCAAAGGTCAGTACGCTGTTCGGATCGTTCGCCAGGGCGATGACGGCGGTTGAGATCGTCTGATAATCAGACGGCATTTGTCCCGCAAGCGTGGTAACCAGCCGCGTGTTTCCGGCTTTCATCGCCAGGCGAATACGTTCAAGGTACGCCAGCGGATCCTGCTTACCTGACGCACGCCATGCGCCAAAGAGGGAATCACAGGCATTTGGCTGGCTTTTTCCGGTCAACCACAGATCTTTCGCGCCCGCCCAGGCCTCTTCCTGCTGTCCGGTAACCCACTTCGCATAGTAATAGTTACACTGGGCTTCGGTGGTGTTCGGTTTTTCCGGGCTAAACGCCAGCAGCCCACGCCAGTCTTCACGACGTGCCAGTTCGTTCACAAAACGAGACTGCAGCGTCCGCGCGGGCGGCAGCGTCGGGTTCGCCTGAATAAAGTTATTCACGGTGACCGTGGGTTGATTCATGAGATCGTCAGTGATCTGCCGATACTCCAGATACGGATAGAGAGGATACGCTTTTAAGGTCGGCATCAGCGCCTGCACGGTATCCATCTGCTTATTGTCCCACGCCTGTTTAATCTGGGCGTAGCGATTACGTTGTTCATCCAGTGAATCGGCATGCACCGCCTGGCTTGCCGCCATCACGCATACGCTGGCAGCCAGCAGACGCCAGACCACCTGTTTGGCTTTTCCCACAAGCTCTTCCTCATTGTTTTTTCGTCAATTGCAGCGTCTTGCCACGTCAAAGTCTAATTAACTTATGCTAACCAGGCATCCTGCAACGCGCCACGTCGCGGACACTTTTTTACCTTTCTTGCGCGTTTTAACACTCCCGACGTTCCTGGCTGGGATTAGGACGGGAAAAAGGCTACACTTCGAGGCTGATATTCTTTCTCATCACGATAAAAGAGGCGAAGTCCAACGTGGCTCAATTCGTTTATACCATGCATCGTGTCGGCAAAGTTGTCCCGCCGAAACGTCATATTCTTAAAAATATCTCGCTGAGCTTCTTCCCGGGCGCAAAAATCGGTGTTCTGGGTCTCAACGGTGCCGGTAAGTCCACCCTGCTGCGCATCATGGCCGGCATCGATACAGACATCGAAGGTGAAGCCCGTCCGCAGCCTGGCATCAAAATTGGCTACCTGCCGCAGGAGCCTCAGCTCAACCCGGAACACACCGTTCGTGAATCCGTTGAAGAGGCGGTTTCTGACGTCGTTAACGCACTGAAAGGTCTGGATGAGGTGTATGCCAAATACGCTGAACCGGATGCGGACTTCGATAAACTGGCCGCTCAGCAAGGCAAGTTTGAAGAGATTATCCAGGCGCATGACGGCCACAACCTGAACGTGCAGCTCGAGCGCGCCGCTGACGCCCTGCGTCTGCCAGACTGGGATGCGAAAATCGCGAACCTCTCCGGGGGTGAACGCCGCCGCGTGGCGCTGTGCCGTCTGCTGCTGGAAAAGCCAGACATGCTGCTGCTCGACGAACCGACCAACCACCTGGATGCGGAATCCGTGGCATGGCTGGAGCGTTTCCTGCACGACTTCGAAGGCACCGTTGTGGCGATCACCCACGACCGTTACTTCCTCGACAACGTTGCAGGCTGGATCCTGGAGCTTGACCGTGGTGAAGGCATTCCATGGGAAGGCAACTACTCCTCCTGGCTGGAGCAAAAAGACCAGCGTCTGGCGCAGGAAGCCTCTCAGGAAGCCGCGCGTCGTAAGTCTATCGAGAAAGAGCTGGAATGGGTTCGTCAGGGCGCTAAAGGCCGTCAGTCTAAGGGCAAAGCCCGTCTGGCACGCTTTGAAGAGCTGAACAACACCGAATACCAGAAACGTAACGAGACCAACGAACTGTTTATTCCGCCTGGCGCACGTTTGGGGGATAAAGTGGTTGAAGTCACCAATCTGCGTAAGTCTTATGGCGATCGCCTGCTGATTGACGACCTGACCTTCTCCGTACCGAAAGGTGCCATCGTGGGGATCATCGGTCCGAACGGCGCGGGTAAATCCACCCTGTTCCGCATGATGTCAGGTCAGGAACAGCCAGACAGTGGTTCAATCACTCTGGGTGAAACCGTGAAACTGGCTTCCGTTGACCAGTTCCGTGACGCCATGGATAACAGCAAAACCGTGTGGGAAGAAGTCTCCGGCGGCCTGGATATCATGCGTATCGGTAACACCGAAATGCCAAGCCGCGCTTACGTTGGCCGCTTTAACTTCAAAGGTACCGACCAGGGTAAACGCGTGTGCGAGCTCTCCGGTGGTGAACGTGGTCGTCTGCACCTGGCCAAACTGCTGCAGGTTGGCGGTAACGTGCTGCTGCTCGATGAACCGACCAACGACCTGGACATTGAAACCCTGCGCGCACTGGAAAACGCCCTGCTGGAGTTCCCGGGCTGTGCAATGGTTATCTCGCACGACCGTTGGTTCCTTGACCGTATCGCAACCCACATCCTGGACTACCAGGACGAAGGGAAAGTGGAGTTCTTCGAAGGTAACTTCACCGAATACGAAGAGTACAAGAAACGTACGCTGGGCGCGGATGCGCTGGAGCCGAAACGTATTAAGTACAAACGTATCGCGAAATAAATGTAAAACGGCAACGTCAGTTGCCGTTTTTTTTTGTTTGTTCCTACACCCTGTGAGTGACGCACCGTTCACCCACCCACGTAAAACCGCTTCACCTCATCACACTGCATCGCAAAGTCGATATAACGCATCAGCGCCGGCGAGTTCAGCTTGCGGCTCGGGTAAGCCAGCCACAAATCGTTCCCCTCGACGTTCCACTCCGGCAGCACCTTCACCAGCGCGCCCTTTTCAACCTTATCCTCAAGCAAAAAAGCGGGAAGCAGCGTGATCCCGGCGCCGGCGATGGCACATTCGCGCGCATACACCAGATTATCCGTCAGATGGGCGTTATCCGGCAGATAACGGTAATCCTCACTTTCGCTTTGCAGCAGCCACTCAGACCACGCCTTGTGGGTAATACAGCGGTGTTCCACCAGCTGCCGGGGATGCGTCAGAGGCTCCCGGCGCGCCAGGTAAGTCGGTGAGGCCAGCATATAACGCGGGCAATGACCGATCATACGGCCAATCAGGGAGGAGTCCTGCGGCTTACCGGTACGCAGCGCCACGTCAAAACCTGACTCGACCAGGTCGAGCACGTCGTCAGAAATGGACACATCAAGCGAAACGTCCGGATAGCGGAGCTGGAACTCCGCATTCAAATGCGCCAGCAGCGTCGCGCCGATCCCGGCCGGGCAGGTGATGCGCAGTCGACCGCTGGGGTTTTCACGCAGCCGCTGAATGGCATACTCCGCCCGTTCACTTGCCGCCAGCATCTCGCGACAGTGAACCAGATAGTGCTCGCCGGCGAACGTCAGGTTCAGCCTGCGCGTAGTACGATTGAGCAAGCGGATCCCCACCTGCTGCTCAAGCTGGCTGATTCGCTGGCTGACGCTGGATTTCGGCAGCTCAGCTTTCTGCGCCGCCGCGGTAAAGCTGCCCAACTCTGCCACCAGCGCAAACAGCGCCATGTCCTGAAGTTGTTTAAACATGATTGTTCATCCTGTACGAACACTTCGTTCTTAATTGTCCATCTTATCACGCGACTGAGCACTTAATAGACTAGTCTCAACAACACGCTTTCCATAAAGGAGCTCACCATGTCAGTTAAAGCCATTGCCGTTAATCCAGACAGTCCTGCTGATTTCATTGAAATTACCCAACCGATGCCGCAGCCCGGCGAGCACGATCTGCTGGTTGAGGTAAAAGCCGTTTCCATCAACCCGGTCGATACCAAAGTTCACGCGGGCATCGTCAGAAGCGGCCTGACAGAACCACGCGTTCTCGGCTGGGACGCCAGCGGCATTGTGAAAGCCGTGGGTGCAGGCGTTAGCGGTTTTAAACCGGGGGATGAAGTGTGGTACGCGGGCGATATTACCCGCCCGGGCAGCAATACCACCCATCAGTTGATCGATGCGCGCATTGTCGGGCATAAGCCGGCAAGCCTCGGCTGGGCTGCCGCAGCCGCCTTGCCGTTAACCGCCCTCACCGCCTGGGAAGGATTGTTTGAACGGCTGAATATCCAGGATGCCGGCCCGGACAAAACGCTGCTCATTATTGGCGGCGCGGGCGGCGTAGGATCGCTGGCGATCCCGTTTGCGAAACATCGCAGCAATGTGAAGATCGTCGCGACCGCCTCGCGGGAAGATTCTGCTCAGTGGTGTCGCGATCGCGGCGCCGATCACGTGGTGAATTACCGGGACCTGAAAGGTGAACTGGCTAAACAGGGCCTGACGTTTGTGGATTACATTTTCATTCTCAATGATACCGACGGCCACTGGGATGCCGTCAGTGAACTGATCGCACCGCAGGGGCATATCTGCTCCATCGTTGAGAACGCACATCCGCTGAACCAGGATAAGCTGAAATCCAAATCCGCCGCGCTGCACTGGGAGTTTATGTACACCCGCAGCATGTACCAGACCGCCGACATGGCGCGTCAGGGCGAGATCTTAAACGAGGTTGCGAAGCTGGTGGATAACGGCGTGGTGGAAAGCTCACTGAGCGAAACGCTGCACGGGCTGAGCGTCGAAAGCATCACCGAAGCGCACCGAAAAGTGCTGGACGGGCATATGCGTGGCAAAGTGGTGGTTGAGTATTGAGGGGGGTGTTCCCCCTCACACCGGCCCTCTCCCTCAGGAGAGGGTTAGGATGAGGGAATTACCCCTGCTCCCCCATCATCTCTTTCACCAGCTCTACGCAGCGCAGGAAACGGCTGTCGTAATCTGACTCCTCCACATGCACAAACTCCACGTTATTTTCGTGCAGCATGTCGATGAGCATGCTCTGGAACTCTTTTCTGTCGACGGAACTGCCGAGGCTGCGGATCCCGTCGGCAACCCACGGGGTGTTGTTTTCGAGCAAAATCACCAGGTCAAAGCGGTATTCGTCTATCAGCGCCTGCACAAACGGATGCTCGCGTCCCTCGTATTTTTTGCAAAACGCCTGGGTGGTGACGAAATCGGTATCAATGAAGGCCACTTTATTGGCGTATTTCACCGCGAAATCAATGTACTGCGCATGACCCAGCGCGATTTTATCGTAGTCGGAGTACTGCAACGCCATCTCGTCACCACCCAGATGAGAGAAGACGTAATCACGCCCGTACTCCCACGCACTGGTGGTGTTAAAGATGTTGGCCAGCTTGTTGACCAGCGTCGATTTCCCGCTCGACTCGCCGCCCAGAATCGCAACGGTGCGCACAAAGAACGGTTTTACCTCGGTTGGGATGTAATCCCAGTAGCGGAACGGGTTTTCGCGGATCAGCGCCCCGCTGATGTTCATAAAGGTACGCTTTGGATCGATCAGCACGGTTTCAATGCCCAGATGCTCGCGGAACTGCGGCGCATCGGACTCTTCAGAGGTATAGATCCAGTTCGGGGTGATCCCCTTTTCGTCCATGAACGCTTTGACGCCATTGCTCCACACATCCCAGCCGTGCGGATACGGCTCCATGCCCTCTTCATTAAAAGCATGAATACGAATGTTTTTCTGGTACTTAAAGGTCTGCAGCAGCCAGCGCAGGCGGTCCGGCACGGTCGGCTGCTGCGACATGGCGCTGTCCTCGAACAGCTGACGGTCGCGGGTTTCATCGTAACCCATGATGATATGCAGCTCGTCCACCTGGCTACAGGCACGCTGGATAAGATAGATGTGCCCGGTATGCAGCGGGTAAAACTTGCCAAATACCACGCCGACGTTCTTTTGCATACGCGGGAATTCAAGCCCCAGAAAGCGGTGCAACGCTTCCAGCTTTTGTGCGCTGGGGCTTTTGATTTTGGCGTTCAGCAGTTGGCTCAGGTAGCCTTTGGTCATGCCGCTGGCATCCGCCACCTGCTGCAGCGTGCAGCCTTTCTGGCGGATTGCGGTCTTGATGTAGTCAAATGATGACATAAATTACGGTGCCTCCTGCAAAATCGAATACGTAATTATAAGTCGTCAAAGACATTTAACGCATCTGCGAGTTTCTTCACGCCAAAGACCTGCATCCCTTCGGGGATTTTTTTCGGCACGTTGGCGGCGGGCACAATGGCGCGGCGAAAGCCGTGCTTCGCCGCCTCGGAGATGCGCTCCTGGCCGCTTGGCACCGGGCGTATCTCCCCGGCCAGACCCACTTCACCAAACACCACCAGGTCCTGCGGCAGCGGTCTGTCACGCAGGCTGGAGACCATTGCCAGCAGCAGCGCCAGATCCGCACTGGTCTCAGTGACTTTGACCCCGCCGACCACGTTGACGAACACGTCCTGATCCGCCATCTGCAGGCCGCCGTGGCGGTGCAGTACGGCCAACAGGATCGCCAGGCGGTTTTGTTCCAGGCCAACGGCCACACGCCGTGGGTTACCCATCATTGAGTGATCCACCAGCGCCTGAATTTCCACGAGCAGCGGACGCGTCCCTTCCCAGAGCACCATCACCGAGCTACCGGAGGTCACTTCATCGCCCCGGCTGAGGAAGATGGCAGACGGGTTGCTGACTTCACGCAGCCCCTGCTCGGTCATGGCAAACACGCCCAACTCGTTCACCGCACCAAAACGGTTTTTGTGGCTGCGCAACGTACGGAAACGGGAATCGGCATCGCCGTCGAGCATGACGGAGCAGTCGATACAGTGCTCCAGCACTTTCGGCCCTGCCAGCGAGCCATCTTTCGTGACGTGGCCGACCATCACAATCGCCACACCGCGCGTTTTGGCAAAGCGCGTGAGATAGGCGGCGGTTTCACGCACCTGCGCCACGCTCCCCGGTGAAGACTGGATATCCGCCATGTGCATCACCTGAATGGAGTCGATAACCATCAGCTTCGGCTGCTCTTCTTCGGCAATCATGCAGATTTGCTCGATGCTGGTTTCCGAAAGCATGTTGAGGTTGCCGGTTGGCAGGCCAAGACGGTGCGCACGCATCGCCACCTGCTGCAGGGACTCTTCACCGGTGACGTACAGGGTTTTCATCTGTTCGGCGAGCTTGCAGAGCGTTTGCAACAGCAGTGTTGATTTACCCGCTCCCGGGTTACCGCCGATCAGGATCGCACTGCCCGGCACCACTCCCCCGCCGAGCACACGGTCAAACTCTTTGAAGCCGGTCGAGAAACGCGGCAGCTCTTCGAGGCTAATATCCGAGAGCTTTTGCACTTTCGCGACACCGGCGTTGCCGGCATAACCGCTCAGGCGTTCATTGCGGGCCACGCTCGGCGAAGCCGCCACACCACGCACTTCGGTGATGGTGTTCCAGGCATGACAGGCGCTACATTGCCCCTGCCAGCGCGGATAATCCGCACCACATTCATTACAGACAAATGCGCGTTTTGGAGCTTTCGCCACGGTTTACCTCGTTATTTCTGATTCACGCTGCCGGAGAGAATGCAGAACACCCCCATCAGGTCAGCATGACGGATGGTGACTTCCGTCTTTTCATTCACTTTAGGCTTGGCATGGTAGGCAATGCCAAGGCCTGCCGCTTTGATCATCGGCAGGTCGTTCGCGCCATCACCGATGGCAACGGTCTGGACGACAGGAATTTCATATTTTTCCGCCAGACGGGTCAGGGTATTGGCTTTGTACTGGGCATCCACGATATCGCCGATCACCTGGCCGGTCAGCTTGCCGTCCATGATTTCCAGCTCATTCGCCACCACGGTGGTCAGGCGCAACGTGTCGCGAAGGTAGTCGGCGAAGAAGGTGAACCCGCCCGAGGCGATAGCCACTTTCCAGCCCAGCGTTTCTAACTTCAGCACCAGTTGCGTCAGCCCCGGCATTAACGGCAGCTCATCACGCACCTGGCGCAGAATGTTCGCGTCCGCCCCTTTCAGGGTTGCCACACGCTGTCTCAGACTGGCAGTGAAATCCAACTCGCCGCGCATCGCGCGTTCGGTCACATCGGCCACCAGCTCGCCGCTGCCGGCAAGCCTGGCGATCTCGTCGATGCACTCGATCTGGATGGCGGTGGAATCCATGTCCATCACCAGCAGACCCGGCGTTTTCAGGTGTGGAATTTTGCCGAGAGGCGCCACGTCCAGGCCGGCATCATGCGCCAGGCGGGTCGCGCGCTGCGTCAGGGAACCTGCCAGGCGGATGACCTGATAATCCTCTACGCACCAAGCCGCCACGATGACCATCGCTGCACCCAGTTTGGTTTGATATTGGGTCAGGCGTTGCTTGTCCAGGCCGCGTCCGTACAGCAGCCAGCCGCTACGGCCAGCGTGGTAATCCAGAGGCATCACCTCATCACCACTTAAAGAGAGCGGCAATCCTGGCCATAAAGAGACATCCGTAGGCAGGTCGCACCAGGTAATGTTCGGCATTGAAGCTCCTGTGAATTCGTTCGCGCCGGAAGGTTCCAGAGGGAAAATAACGCATGAGGCTACCTTGTAACCATCACTTCTGGCAACATTAAGCCGTAAATTTTCAGCAGGTGGAATATGGCTCGCGCAAAACTGAAATTCCGACTTCATCGTGCCGTGATTGTCCTGATATGTCTCGCACTCTTGGTCGCGCTGATGCAAGGAGCATCGTGGTTCAGCCAGAATCACCAGCGGCAACGTAACCCGCAGTTTGAGGAACTGGCGCGTACTCTGGCGCGTCAGGTCACGCTCAACATCGCCCCGGCGATGCGCACCGAAACGCCGGACGAGAAGCGCATAGGTCAGATATTACGCCAGTTAACCGAAAACAGCCGCATTCTTGATGCCGGTGTCTACGACGAACAGGGCGACTTGATCGCCCGCGCCGGTGAGCACGTTGACGTCCGTGACAGGCTGGCGCTGGACGGCAAAAAAGCCGGCGGCTATTTCAATCAGCAGATCGTCGAACCCGTGCAGGGGAAAAATGGTCCGCTCGGCTATTTGCGCCTGACGCTCGACACCCACACCCTGCCCACCGAAGCAAAACAGGTGGACAACACCACCAATATTTTGCGCCTGATGCTGCTACTCTCGCTGGCCATCGGTGTGGTGCTGGCACGCACGCTGCTGCAGGGTAAACGCACCCGCTGGCAGCAATCGCCTTTCCTCCTGACCGCCAGTAAATCGGTGCCCGAAGAGGACGAGGGCGATAAGAAAGAATAGTGATAAAGTAGGCTTACGATTCGGAAAAGGAACTTTGCCATGACGACGTTACGCCTGCTTATCTCTGACTCTCACGATCCCTGGTTCAATCTCGCGGTAGAAGAGTGTATCTTCCGTCAGATGCCAGCCACTCAACGGGTGTTATTTTTATGGCGCAACGCCGATACGGTGGTGATTGGCCGTGCGCAGAATCCCTGGAAAGAGTGTAATACCCGGCGTATGGAAGAGGATAACGTCCGCCTGGCGCGACGCAGCAGCGGCGGCGGCGCGGTATTTCACGACCTCGGCAATACCTGCTTTACCTTTATGGCGGGCAAACCTGAATACGATAAAACCATTTCCACCGCGATTGTGCTTAACGCCCTGACATCGCTGGGCGTGACTGCCGAAGCGTCAGGCCGCAACGATCTGGTCGTCAAAACCCCCGACGGGGATCGCAAAGTCTCCGGCTCCGCCTACCGTGAAACCCTGGACCGGGGATTCCATCACGGTACATTGTTGCTGAATGCCGACCTCAGCCGTCTTGCGAATTACCTTAATCCCGATAAGAAAAAACTGCAGGCCAAAGGTATCACCTCCGTGCGTGGCCGCGTCGCCAACCTGATCGAATTACTGCCGGGCATCACCCACGAACAGATCTGCGATGCCATCCGCGAAGCGTTTTTCGATCACTACGGTGAGCGGGTCGAAGCCGAAGTGATCTCCCCGGATAACACCCCTGACCTGCCAAACTTTGCGGAAACCTTTGCCCGTCAGAGCAGCTGGGAGTGGAACTTTGGTCAGGCGCCGGCCTTCTCGCACCTGCTGGACGAGCGCTTCACCTGGGGCGGCGTGGAGCTTCATTTTGACGTGGAAAAAGGCCACATTACCCGGGCGCAGGTCTTTACGGACAGCCTGAACCCTGCGCCGCTGGAGGCGCTGGCCAGCCGCTTACAGGGCTGCCTGTATCGGGCCGACACGGTGCAGCTGACATGTGAGGCATTACGTGGCGAGTTCCCCGATCAGGCAATCGAGCTGGGCGAGCTTTCAGCCTGGCTTTCGCAGGCCGTACGCTAAACCATGTTGCCCGGCGTGCTTCGCCGGGCGAGTGATGTAACCTGTTTACGCGATAACGTCTTATTCTTATTTTTTAAGCAGGCTTCAGGGATCCAGCCTGCCCCATCTCATTAAAAAATATTATATTATCGTCGGGAAGGGCATTGAATGCTTCCCGGCCTTACGAAAACCGCTAATAACTTTCAATAATAAATTGAACAATAAAAGCGGAAATATGCCCGTAAAATGCGTGAAAATATTCACACCATCTATGCTTTTATATTTTCATTACTGCCCGTTTAGAAATTCTAAATACACCATTTAGAGCAGCCACAATATACTACTGCCCGTGGTTACACCCATATATAAAACCTATTGATTACATTACTAGTCGACAGCTCTATAATTTCTCTTCGTTAAGGAACAACAATGAAAAAAATTCTTCTTGTCGCGGCCATCGCTGCGGCAACGTCCATGACCGCAGCCCATGCGGCTAACACCGCCGTCATGAAAGTGCAAGGCAAACTGACCAACGCGTCATGTACTCCTACAATGAGCAACGGCGGTGCAGTAGATTATGGCAAAATATCAATGGGCTCACTGAGCGCGACTGAGGATAACCAGCTCGGCCAGCGTGATATCACCATGACAATTACCTGTAATTCTGCGACCAAAGTCGGCTGGACAATGTACGACAACCGCAAAGACAGTCTGGCTGATGGCCATTATATTGAAGTCGATGATTCTGCCGTTGATGGCAGCTCGACATTCAGCCCTCAGTACACAAGCGGTTTAGGTTTTACCAAAGAGGGCCAGAAGATTGGCGGATGGGCAGTGTATACCAACCTGCCATATGTCACGGTAGACGGCGCACCTGCTGATGCGATTACCGCGGGAGGCACTAATCTGACTAAATGGAATAAAAATACGACGGGTCGTCTTGTTCTGGATGACTACGAAACCATGTCCGTCGCCAAACCGGGTGAACTCGTGCCGATGGCCTTTACCGAAGCCGTATTCCCAATGAAAGTCTCCATGGCAATCAGGAATACCAACAGACTGAGCATTACCGAAGATACCGAACTGGATGGTCAGGCGACCATTACGCTGAAATACCTCTAATTAAATTATCGCTCAGGCGATAACGTATCTCTGACGGCGAATTTAATTCGCCGTTTTTTATTCCTTTATTCATACTGCATCCATCATATTATTCGCAAGACGTAAATACATACATGATTGTATTTACAGCCCTTAATTAAACTCACAACCGAGTGTAGAATTTCTCATTTCACAAATAACTCTGACCATTAATAGAATTCCCGCGCTTGTGAATCAATACGTTAATTACACGCACACAAGAAAATGTCCACTTTTTGGTTAAGGAATAACAGTGAAAAAACTTCTTCTCGCCACTCTGATTGCCGTGGCTTCTCACGCTGCGCTCGCCGACTCTACCGTTGTGATGAAGGTGAAAGGCAAAATGAATAATGCGTCCTGTACGCCTGAATTAAGCAATGGCGGTTCAATCGATTTTGGCACCATCGCCCTGGATCAACTTTCTCCTACCCAGACGAATCAGATGGGTCAAAAGGACATGTCGTTAACCATTACCTGCCCTTCAGCGACCAAAGTGGCCTGGAGCATCGCGGACAATAAAGAAGATACCAATGCGGCAAATGACCTGACGTCCAGCCAGTTCTACATCCGCGATGCGGCGGATAACGGGGGTGATGCCTGGGGCGCTGGCACCACCTATGGCGTTGGCACCACGGCGGCGGGCGAAAAGATTGGGGCGTATGCCATCGCAACGCGCGTGAATGAAGTTACCGCCAATGGTCTTCCGGCTCAGGCCATTTATGCCCCGGCGTACGTCAACAGCAATGGCGAATACATGTGGCGTAACCTGAATACCGGTATTATTGCCAACGGTAACGCAGAAATTATGACGGCGACCACCCCAGGCAAATCTTCTCCGCTGGCGATTACCAACGTCGTCTTCCCGTTTAAAGTCTCGATGGCCATTGTGAATACCGATCGCCTGACCACGACTGATGAAGCTCAACTGAGCGGCGAAACCACCATTACGCTGGTTTATCTCTGATACGTTAAGGTCATGTTTTCTTTTCTCCGGCGGAGATATTCCGCCGTTTTAAAGCAGAATATAAATCCATTCATATCTGATTGTAATGACTTAATAAAATCTCAATGTGCTCGTTAGAAAATCTAATTATTGCATTCTGTGAATCATTAATAGAATCAGCGGCGCTTGTTATTTAACACGTGTATTCATGCAAGCACTTTGCGGACTAAAAATATCTTTTTTAGTCACTCTCTTTCAGGTTAAGGAATAACAATGAAAAAGCTTCTTCTTGCCACCGTGCTATCCATGGCGGCAACAGCCGTTTACGCAGAACCGACCGCCATGCTCAAAGTACAGGGCTCACTGACCAGCGCAGGCTGCGTGCCGGAAATCAGTAACGGGGGTCTGGCCAACTTCGGTGAAATCGGTCTGGACTCCCTCTCCTCCAGCGTGCCATATCAGGCAGGCCATAAAGATGTCACCCTGACCATCAAGTGCCAGTCCGCCACACGCGTGGGCTGGACGCTTCACGACGATCGTGCGGACTCCAACGCCGGTGCCAGCCTGCCAGCCAACCAGTTCCACGTGGATAACGCTACCGCAAACGGTGGCCAGGCATCTGGCTCCAGCCAACTGAACGGCGTAGGTAAAACCAGCGCCGGCGAGAACATCGGTGCGTATGCCATTTCTACCTACCTGACCTCCGTTACCGCAGACGGCGCGGCGGTACAGCCTATCGCGGCTACCCTGTATACCGGCGGCACGATCAGCAGCAGAAGCTGGATGAACATGTGGACCAGCGGCATCCTCTCCAACGATGGCACCGACGTCATGACCGTTTCCAAAAGCGGCCAGCGTGCACCTTTAGCCTTCATGAGCGCGGCATTCCCGCTGAAGATTGCGCTGGCCGTAGCCCCAAGCGACAAGCTGACCCTGACCGACAAAACCGAGCTTGAAGGCCAGTCAACGATCACCCTGGTTTACCTCTAATCCAGCCCCCTGACGCAAAACTCTCCAGTTACATGGGGAGTTTTTTCCTGACCAGCGAATGAAACCCACTATGTCTACGATCCACACATCAACACGTTTGATCTGCTCACTGTGCCTCGCCCTTCCGGCTTCGCTTTTTGCCGCCGGAATGGTGCCTGAAACCACCCTGCTGCTGATTGACGAAGCGAACCACGGCGGCGTCATGAGCGTGAAAAACACCGACAGCATTCCCACCCTGCTTTACACCTCCATCCGGGATATCGGGGGCGACCAGGGGGTAAAACTCAACGTCACCCAGCCGGTGGTGCGCCTCGAGCCAGGCCAGGAGCAACAGGTTCGCTTTATTCTTGAAACCGACAAACCGCTTAGCGTTGAACAGTACAAACGCGTGGTGTTCGAAGGTATTCCGCCCAAAAGCACGGATAAAAACGTGAAGGTCGGGATCAACCTGCGTCAGGATTTACCGGTCCTGATCCATCCCAAAGATCTGCCGGTGGTCACCGACGCCTGGAAATTACTGACCTGGTCAGTCACCGGGAAAGAGATCAAGGTGCAGAATCCGTCCGCCTACGTGGTCCGTTTCTCCACCTCTGTCACCTTACTGCCTTCGCATACGGAAGGTCTGGTCAACAAGACGTTTATCCTGCCGGGAGAGACCATGACGGTGCAGACCGACACCCCGGTTAACGGCACCGATAACGCCATTGAGTTCAATCCGGCCAGCCGCTACGGGATTGAAGTTGAGAGCTTTACCGCTTCCCTGACGCGCCAGTAAGACAGGGATGTTTTGGTGATTGAGTTCTCTTTGCGTAATCAGACGCTTCGCGCCGCCATACTGGGGGCTTTGACGTTGCCCGCCCAGTCGGTATTGGCGGCCGGTATGGATTTTAATACCGATATTCTGGCGACCCGCGGTATCAGCACCAACCTCGCCCACTACTTCTCCCAGGCCCAGCGATACCTGCCGGGGCCGCATGCCGTGCAGGTAAAAATTAACGGCGTCGATAAAGGTACGCTTGCGATCCGCGTGGGAGAGGAAGGGCAACTGTGTCTGGATGATGACTTTACCCGTGCGGCAGGTCTTCTTCCGCTGAATATCGATGCAAAAGAGCCCTGCCATAGTCTTCTGCAAGATTACCCGACGGCCACCGTCACGCTGCTACCCAACGCGGAGTCGCTTGAGATTTATGTTCCCGCAGAGGCGATGGACAATGGTTTCTATGCCGCGAAATACTACGCGCACGGCGGTGCGGCGGGTCTTATCAATTACAGTGCGTTCAGCAACTACAACGAGTACGGCAGCGGTGGAAACAGTACCTTTTCCCAGGGCAATATTGGCGCCGGTCTCAACGTGGCGAACTGGACGCTGCGCAGCAACTTTATCCTGACCGACGATAACGGAACCCGCAGCACAGAGAATCTCTATACCTACGCGGAACACGTCTTCGAAGAACGGAAACTTCGCATTCAGGCGGGGCAGATTAACGTCAACTCGGCGCTGTTCAGTGGAGCACAAATTAATGGCGTTCAGTTCCTGCCGGAAACGGGCCTGCAACCGAATATTCCGGCGACGACCATTTCCGGCATCGCCCGCACCAACCAGGCGCGCGTTGACGTTCGTCAGTCCGGGCAGGTTATCTACTCTTCGCTGGTAAATGCCGGTCCGTTTACTCTGACCGATGTCCCGGTGGTGCGTGGTAACGTGGATCTGGACATCAGCGTGGTCGAAACCGACGGTTCCACCACGACGTTTACGGTTCCCTCCTCCTCACTGAACGTGAGCGGGATGACGCGCACCGAAGGGCTCAGCGTCTCTTTGGGTAAAGTTCGCGATACCGGGGATGAACAGGGGTCGCCCTGGGTATTTAATTTTTCTGACGGAACCCGGTTTACGCCCCAGCTCACCGGCGTCACGGCGGGCGTGCTGGCAGAGCAGTATCAGGCCCTCGGGGCGATGCTGGAATGGTCGCCAGCCGAGTACTGGCTCCTTTCTCCCAGCGTTCAGATGAGCCGCGCGCAGTTCTACGGTCAACAAAATGGCCGCAAGATAGAATTGCAAAGTCACCTTTCCCTGCCCGAGCAACTCACGCTTGGGGTCAGCGCATCAACCTACAGCACCGGCTACCGGGAGTTAAACGAGGCGATGGACGCTGAATCCCAGCGCTATCAAAGCGCCTGGAATACCAGCCTCAACTGGAACAACGCGTGGGTTGGCTCGCTTTCTTTCCAGTACAGCGAGAATGCTGGCGATGAAGAGAGCAGTAGCTCCCGCTACCTGATGGTCTCCTGGGGCAAGAGTCTGGGGCACACGTCGCTCTCAGTGAACTGGCAGCACGCCCTCAGCAGCAGTGAGACGGAGAAGGGCGGCACAAGTGATGGCGACCTGCTCTATCTTAATCTGGTCATTCCGTTTGGCACTGAGCGCATCAGTACCTATATGCGCAGCCAGGGTGAAAAACAAAACCTCGGTATTCAGGACAGCGGATCGTGGGGTCAAAACACCAATTACAACCTCTCGGTCAATCGCGACAATCAGGACAAGACCCAGTCGTTTAACGGCAATGTTAGCACCAACCTGCACTACACACAGTTGGGCATGGCCGCAGGGCTGAACGACGGGAATCAGCATAATTACAGCACCTCCCTCAGCGGCGGCATCGCCCTGCATGGTCATGGCATTACGTTTGCACCCTACCCGATTAAAGACACCTTTGGCATTGCGCGATTAAGCGAGCCGGAAAGCGGTATTCAAATCACCACGCCCGATGGAACCGTCTGGACCGATGCGTGGGGACAAGCCGTGGTGCCGGGTCTGCGCGAGTGGCAAACCTCTCAGATTGTCATTGATGCCAGCTCCCTGCCACAGGGAATGGATTTATCGAACGGGATACAGACCGTTTCCGCAGCTTACGGCTCATTCGCGCAGGTGGATTTCCACGTGCTGAACACGCGTCGTCTAATGCTGAGCGTGAAACGCCCTGACGGGTCATGGCTCGCCAGAGGGCTTAGCGTGGTGGATAAAGACAGCCGTTATATCGTCAGCGTAATGGATAACGGCAGCGTGTTTATTCCCGACGCCACGGATGCGCCCGCCCTGTATGTGGTGGACGACAACATGGCAAAAATTTGCCACATCACGTATTCGCTCAGCGAAGAAAAAAATACCGAGTCCTATTACGAAAAAGCAGAAGGAATGTGCCAGTGAAAACCTGTTATTCCCTTTTATTCGCGGCGTTTGCCAGCATGATTTTGCTCTTCTCCGCACGCGCGTCCAGTGAAGAGTGTCAGGTTACGTTTTCGCAGCCTGTTGTCTCGTTTGGAAAACTCAAACCTTCGGATATCGCCGCCTCGCAGAAGAACTGGAACCGGATGCCGGCCAAAGAAATTACGGCCAACGTCTTCTGCCCGGAGCCGAGAGTGATGGCCTTGTTTCTGCAGTCCACTGCCGGCGTCAACGGGGGGGTTCTCTTTGGTCTGGACGGGAGGCTGGCCATTATTGCCGACAATATGGTGGTTGACGGGCATGCCTGCACGCTGGCGAAAACGACGGACCGTATCGGTTTTACGCCCTCCTCCAGCCCGACGCAACGCGCGTTTATCAAAAATAATGAAGGTCTCGTTGCCCGGCAAAATGCCGTGCCGGTGCGGGGTAAACACATGAGCTTCACCCTTAAGATTGTTCCCGTCATTAATAACAGCCAGCTTCGTCATGTTGCTGACAATACCCTTCTTGAGAGCAATATGGCCTGGGAATTATTAACACAGGAATAACCCCATTCACGCGTCAGGTACCTGCCTGCGTGAAGCGTAGAAAAGCACTACCGTTACAAATACTGACGGGTTAATACCCCGCAATGTCATGCTTTTTATTTATGTTAAGGATTAACAATGAAAAAATGTTTACTCGTTGTCGCGCTGGCCCTGGCGGCCACATCCGCACACGCGGGCGATACCGCCGTGCTGAAAGTCAAAGCCTCGCTTGCCGGTGCCTCGTGTGTACCGGAGCTGAGCAATAATGGCGTGATCGATTTTGGCAGGATTCATATTGGCGATTTGTCGCAAACCCAGGCTACGCAGCTGGGCGAAAAAGGGGTGATGCTGACGATCAACTGCCCAACGCCAACAAAGGTGGGCTGGAGCATTGCGGATAACCGTACCGATTCCAACGCCAGCACGGGCAGCAGTAACCTGAAGGTGAAAAACGCCAATGCTAACGGCGGTGAGCTTCGCGGTGCGATGAACACCTTTGGGCTGGGCAAAACGCACGATGGTAAAAACATCGGCGCGTACTCCATCTACACCACGCCAGGCGATGTGACGGCGAACGGCAATAACGCTGAGCCTATCCGTACGGCCGTGACCGCGGGAGCGGGCGTGAGCCGCTGGCAGAAAGCCAACGGTGGTACCATCGCCAATAAAGATTTGGGTCTGATGAGCGTTGCGCCGGCGGGCAAAAACGACCCAATGGCGGTCACCAGCGTCTCTTTCCCGCTGAACGTGTCGCTGGCGGTCGAGAATCTGAAGAATCTGTCTTTAACGGAAGATACGGAGTTTGACGGTCAGGCGACCATCAGCGTGGTGTATTTGTAACCGGGAAGAGCATGCCGGGCAGCGGACGCCGCCCGGCAGTACAACATTACTCTTTGTCGCCCAGCAGAACGGATTCCAGCGCGATTTTGATCATGTCGTTGAAGGTGGTCTGACGCTCAGCAGCGGTCGTCTGCTCGTGCGTACGGATATGGTCAGACACGGTGCAGATGGTCAGTGCTTTCGCGCCAAACTCAGCCGCGACACCGTAGATCCCTGCCGCTTCCATTTCCACACCCAGGATGCCGTACTTTTCCATCACGTCGAACATCTCGCCGCCGTCTGGTGCATAGAACAGGTCAGCAGAGAACAGGTTACCCACGCGTGCGTCTACGCCCAGCGCTTTTGCGGCATCAACCGCGTTACGCACCATGCCGAAGTCAGCGATGGCGGCAAAGTCATGGTCTTTGAAACGCATACGGTTAACTTTAGAGTCCGTGCACGCGCCCATGCCGATAACCACATCACGCAGCTTAACGTCCATACGTACTGCACCGCAGGAGCCTACGCGAATGATTTTCTTCACGCCGAAATCGGTGATCAGCTCTTTGGTGTAGATGGAGCAGGATGGGATACCCATACCGTGACCCATCACGGAGATTTTGCGGCCTTTGTACGTACCGGTGAAGCCCAGCATGCCGCGAACGTTGTTCACTTCACGCACGTCTTCGAGGAAAGTTTCTGCAATGTGCTTCGCGCGCAGCGGGTCGCCCGGCATCAATACGACGTCAGCGAAATCACCCATTTCGGCATTAATGTGAGGAGTTGCCATCTTCAGTTCCTTTTATCGTGTTTTTGCCGGGTGGCGGCGGCGCCTGCCCGGCCTGCATGGTGTTCTCCCTCTCCCGAAGGGAGAGGGGATACGCCCGGATGTGTTTAGAACATGGCCTTGCCATATTCCATGTCGGACGTACCAAAGTATTTCGCAATAGTCTGACCGATATCGGCGAAGGTTTCACGGTGGCCCAGTGAGCCAGGTTTCACTTTCGGGCCGTACACCAGCACAGGAATATGCTCGCGCGTGTGGTCGGTACCGGTCCAGGTTGGGTCGCAGCCGTGGTCGGCGGTCAGGATCAGAATGTCATCTTCACCCACCAGCTCCATCAGCTCCGGCAGACGGCGGTCAAACAGTTCCAGGCCCGCGGCATAACCGGCCACGTCACGACGGTGGCCCCAGGAGGAGTCGAAGTCCACGAAGTTAGTGAAGACGATAGTCTTGTCACCCGCTTCTTTCATCTCTTTGATGGTGGCGTCAAACAGCGCATCCAGACCGGTGGCTTTGACTTTTTTGGTGATACCGCAGTTGGCATAGATGTCTGCAATTTTCCCCACGGACACCACGTGGCCGTCTTTCTCGTCAACCAGCTTCTGCAGTACGGTCGGTGCCGGTGGCTCAACGGCCAGGTCATGACGGTTACCGGTGCGCTGGAAGTTACCCGCTTTATCACCGATAAACGGACGTGCAATCACGCGACCGATGTTATAGCCGCCTTCGGTCAGCTCTTCACGTGCGATTTCGCACAGCTCGTAAAGCTTATCCAGGCCAAAGGTCTCTTCGTGGCAGGCAATCTGGAACACGGAGTCGGCAGAGGTGTAGAAAATCGGCTTACCGGTTTTCATGTGCTCTTCACCGAGTTCGTCCAGAATCACGGTACCGGAAGAGTGACAGTTACCGAGGTAGCCCGGCAGATTGGCACGCTTAACCAGCTTGTCCAGCAGCTCCTGCGGGAAGCTGTTCTCGTGATCGGAGAAGTAACCCCAGTCGAAGAGAACCGGCACGCCGGCGATTTCCCAGTGGCCAGACGGGGTATCTTTACCGGAAGAGAGCTCGTGCGCCCAGGCGTACGCGCCTACCACTTCCGCATTGCCGTCCATACCGGCTGCAATTTTACCGGTAGAACCTTCATGGGCTTTTACCAGACCCAGACGGGTCAGGTTTGGCAGAGTCAGAGGGCCTTTACGACCGTTGTCCGCTTCGCCTTTCGCACAGGCTTCAGCGATGTGACCCATGGTATCGGAACCCACGTCACCAAAACGTTCTGCATCTTCGGTTGCGCCGATGCCGAATGAGTCCAGCACCATAATAAATGCACGTTTCATAATTGTTCTCCGTACGTAGTGCTTCAAAAATTATCGATCAGATCAGTATACCGCTATTCGGTGATACGGCGATAGACAGTCGGTGTGCTTTGCGGTGCTTTATCATCAAGCGTAATGGCCGCTTTCACCGCCTTCGCCGCTTCCTGCCAGCTGGCTTCATCTTTCGCGTGGATCACGGCCAGCGGACGTTGACCATCGACGCTGTCACCCAGACGCGCCATATCGGTAAAGCCGACGCTGTAATCAATGGTGTCCGAGGCCTGACGACGACCGCCGCCCATCGACACGACCGCCATGCCGAGCGCGCGCGTATCCATCGCCGAGACAAAGCCTTCGGTATCGGCGTAGACCGCTTTGCTGAGCGTCGCCGTTGGCAGGTATTTCGCGTAGTGTTCCACGAAGTCGGTCGGGCCTTTCTGCGCCGCTACCATGCGGCCGAAGATCTCTGCCGCTTTGCCGTTATCCAGCACCGCCTGAAGTTTGGCGCGTGCGTCGGCATCATCGCTGGCGAGCTTGCCGGAGATCAGCATCTCCACGCACAGGGCCATGGTGACATCGAGCAGACGCGGGTTCCGGTATTCACCGGTGAGGAACTGCACGGCTTCACGCACTTCCACGGCGTTGCCTGCGCTGGACGCCAGCACCTGGTTCATGTCCGTCAGCAGGGCGGTAGTACGCACGCCCGCACCGTTGGAGACGCCCACAATGGCTTCTGCCAGCGCCGCGGAAAGTTCATAGGTCGGCATAAAGGCGCCGCTGCCCACTTTCACATCCATGACCAGCGCATCCAGGCCTTCCGCCAGTTTCTTGGCGAGGATAGAGGCGGTAATCAGGGGAATAGAGTCAACGGTCGCGGTGATATCGCGGGTCGCGTAGAAGCGCTTGTCTGCAGGAGCAAGAGAGCTGGTCTGGCCGATAATCGCCACACCAACGTCTTTAATAATGTCGCGGAAGCGATGGTCATCCGGGAAGATATCGAAGCCCGGGATGGCTTCCAGTTTGTCGAGCGTACCGCCGGTATGTCCCAGGCCACGCCCGGAGATCATGGGGATATAACCACCACAGGCCGCCACCATTGGGCCCAGCATCAGTGACGTCACGTCACCTACACCGCCGGTTGAGTGTTTATCCACAATCGGGCCGTTGAGGTTAAGGCTTTTCCAGTCCAGAACGGTTCCTGAATCTCGCATCGCCATGGTCAGCGATACACGCTCAGGCATCGACATATCGTGGAAGAAAATGGTCATCGCCAGAGCAGCAATCTGCCCTTCAGAGATGGTGTTATCACGAATGCCATTGATAAAGAAGCGGATCTCTTCGTCGCTTAATGCATGACCATCACGTTTTTTACGAATAATTTCTTGTGCGAGAAACACGGTAACCCCCGAGAAAACAGGTTAAATGCGGCGGATGGCCCGCCGCAGGATAAAAATCAGTAGCTGCTTGCGCTCTTACCGTCGCCGTGACCCAGCGCTTTCAGCAGGCTCGCCAGCAGGCTGGATGCACCAAAGCGATAGTGACGGGAATCCGCCCACGCCGGGCCAAACAGTTCGTCGGCAATCGCCAGGAACTGCTGCGCATCTTCAGCCGTGCGCACGCCGCCCGCAGGTTTGAAGCCTACGGTTTTTTCCACGCCCATATCACGGATCACTTCCATCATGATGCGCGCGCTTTCCGGCGTTGCGTTCACCGGCACTTTACCGGTAGAGGTTTTGATGAAATCCGCACCCGCGTTGATGGAGATTTCAGACGCTTTACGGATCAGCGCTTCTTCTTTCAGCTCACCGGTTTCGATGATCACTTTCAGCAGCACGTTTGCCGCAGCACAAGCGTCTTTACACGCTTTCACCAGGTCAAAACCAACCTGCTCGTTACCGGCGATCAGCGCACGGTACGGGAATACCACGTCCACTTCGTCAGCACCGTACGCGATGGCCGCGCGGGTTTCAGCCAGCGCAATCTCGATGTCGTCATTGCCGTGCGGGAAGTTAGTCACGGTTGCAATGCGTACATCCGGCGTGCCCTGCTCTTTCAGCGTCTTACGGGCAATGGGGATAAAGCGCGGGTAGATACAGACGGCTGCAGTGTTCCCGACGGGCGTTTTCGCCTGATGGCACAGGGCGATGACTTTCTCATTGGTGTCGTCATCATTCAGGGTGGTCAGGTCCATCAGTTTCAACGCGCGCAGGCTGCTTGCAGTTAAATCGGTCATAACATTCTCCAACGGCATCGCCGTATAAATTTCACCTTGCGGTCTGTGACTATTCTAACATCCAGCCGCACTTACACTTCGACATTCATCACAGTTAATGAAAACTGCGTACAAATTTGCATTACTGTAATGAGATGAACTTCAAACTTTACTGCTGTCGCTGCTGATTAAAGCAGCGATACCCGGTGTGGGATCAAAAGTCCCCCCGGGATGACTTCCTACAATTCGGTCATCATCCGCAGAACCATAAAGGAAGCGAATATGTCCCACGCCAGCCCTCACGCACTGCAACAACGTTGCCAGCAAATTGTGACAAGCCCGGTATTGACCCCCGAGCAAAAACGTCATTTTCTGGCGCTGGAGGCGGAGAACCATCTTCCCTACCCCGCGCTGCCTCAGGCCGCTCGCACCGCGCTGGAAGAGGGATTTATCTGCGACATGTTCGAAGGCCATGCGCCTTATAAACCGCGCTATGTTCTGCCTGATTACGCCAGATTCCTCGCCAACGGCTCGGCATGGCTGGAACTGGAAGGGGCAAAGGATCTGGATGACGCGCTCTCACTGCTGACCATCCTGTACCACCATGTTCCTTCTGTCACATCGATGCCGGTCTTCCTCGGTCATCTTGATGCATTACTGCAACCGTATGTTAGGATTCTAACACAAGAAGAAATCGATAGCCGAATAAAACGTTTCTGGCGCTATCTCGACAGAACGCTTCCGGATGCGTTTATGCATGCCAATATTGGCCCGGCGGACACGCCCGTTACCCGCGCGATTTTACGCGCTGATGCAGAGCTGAAGCAGGTCGCACCCAATCTGACCTTTATTTATGATCCCGATATCACGCCAGATTCGCTGCTGCTCAGGGTGGCCGAAAACCTCTGTGAATGCAGCAAACCCCATATTTCTAACGGCCCGGTAAATGATAAAATTTTCACAAAAGGCCGTTATGGTATCGTGAGTTGTTACAACTCCCTGCCGCTGGCAGGCGGTGGCAGCACGCTGGTGCGCCTGAACCTGAAGGCCATTGCCGAACACAGCGACTCGCCCGACGACTTTTTTACCCGTACGTTGCCCCACTACTGCCAGCAGCAACTGGCCGTCATCAATGCCCGCTGCGAGTTCCTGTATCAAAAATCCGGCTTCTTTGAGAATAGCTTCCTCGTCAAAGAGGGGCTGATTGATCCCGACCGCTTTGTGCCGATGTTCGGCATGTACGGCCTGGCCGAAGCGGTGAACATGCTGTGCGAGAAAGCGGGGTCACCGGGCCGCTACGGTAAAGACGACCAGGCCAACGCGCTGGGGTATCGCATCAGCGAGCAGCTCGCGGCGTTTGTTGAAAGCACGCCGGTGAAATACGGCTGGAAAAAGCGTGCGATGCTGCATGCCCAGTCCGGAATAAGCTCTGATATCGGTACGACGCCGGGCGCGCGGTTGCCTTACGGGGAAGAGCCGGACCCGATTAACCACCTGCTGAGCGTGGCGCCACACCACAAGCACTATCACGCCGGGATTAGCGACATCCTGACGCTGGACGAGACGGTAAAACGCAACCCACAGGCCGTGGTACAACTGTGTCTGGGTGCGTTCAATGCCGGAATGCGGGAGTTCACCGCCAACGTGGCCGGTAACGATCTGGTACGCGTGACCGGATATATGGTGCGGTTGTCCGACCTGGAGAAATACCGTGAAGCAGGGTCACGCACTAACACCACCTGGCTTGGAGAAGAAGCCGCCCGACATACCCGCATCCTGGAGCGCCAGCCACGCGTGATAAGCCATGAACAGCAGATGCGCTTTAGTTAGTCAGGTGATCCCCTTCTCCTGCGTGGACGGGCCGGGCAGCCGCCTGGCTCTGTTTCTCCAGGGGTGCAACCTGCGCTGCAAAACCTGCCACAATCCGTGGACCATCGGACGCTGCAATGACTGTGGCGACTGCGTACCCCACTGCCCGCACGATGCGCTGAACATACAGGCCGGGCGGGTCTGGTGGCAGGAGAGTCAGTGTCAGCAGTGTGATACCTGCCTGCAGTTGTGCCAGCAGCAGGCAACGCCAATGGCGCACCGTTTTAGCGTCGACGAGATCCTCACTCAGCTCTCTAAATCCGCACCCTTTATTGAAGGTATTACCGTGAGCGGCGGTGAAGCGACAACGCAGCTACCGTTCCTGGTGGCGCTCTTCACGGCGATCAAAGCCGATCCCGCCCTGCAACACCTGACGTGTCTGGTGGACAGCAACGGTCTGTTAGGGGAAACCGGCTGGCAAAAACTGCTGCCGGTATTCGACGGGGCAATGGTGGATTTGAAGGCCTGGGGGAACGAACACCATCGCTTCCTGACCGGACGCGAAAATCCGCAGATTAAGCACAGTATCCGCTGGCTGGCACACCACCAGCGGCTGGCGGAACTGCGATTACTGGTGATCCCGGAGCAGTGCGATTATCTGGAGCATCTCAAAGCGCTGACGGCGTTTATCCACGCGCTGGGCAATGTCCCGGTACGCATTAACGCCTTTCATGCTCACGGCGTTTACGGTGAGGCGGCGTCCTGGCGCAGCGCCACGCCAGAAGATATTGAGCCGCTGGCGCGGGCGCTGGAACAACAGCAGATTGTGGTGATCCGACCGGCGCTTTATCTATAGCGTGATACCAAATACCGCGCGGGTATTCTCCAGCAGGGCATGCGCAATCACCTCTTCCGGCTCCTCACGCAGCTCACAAAGCGCGTCAAAGACCCGAGCGGCCTGCTCCGGGCGATTTGGCTGCCCCTGAAAACCGTTGAGCGGCATATCCGGTGCGTCGGTTTCCAGTAATAATGCTTCGAGCGGCAGCTGCGCCATCACATCGCGGGTTTTACTGGCGCGTGGATAGGTGATGGTACCCCCGACGCCAATTTTATAGCCCAGCGCAATAAAGCGCTGCGCCTGCTGCAGGCTCCCTGAAAAACCGTGCACAACGCCCCTTCGCGGAAGATCGATACGCTTCAGATGCATTGCCAGTTTGTCATGGGTTCGACGGGAGTGAAGGATCACCGGCAGCTCGTGGCGCTTCGCCAGACGCAGCTGCGCATCAAGGATCGTCTGCTGGCGCGCAAACTGCGGATCGTCGCGATAGAGATCGAGGCCGATCTCACCGATGGCGACAAGTTTGTCGCCAGCCGTCTGCACAATGGCGTCCAGCGCGTCGATATGCTCATCAAGATGGTGTTCAATCACAATGGGATGCAGGCCGAGCGCGGCGTACAGCGCCTGGTGCCGCCTTGAGAGATCCAGTACCCGCTCAAAGTATGCCGCTTCAACCGCCGGCACAATTATCGCCTCTACGCCGGCTTGTGCAGCTCGCGTGATGCTTTGCTCTTCATCCCCCGTAAACGGTGGAAAATCAAAATGACAGTGGGTATCGATAAACCGGTACGTCACGCCAGATCCTCATTATCTAACAATGCGTCATTCGCCTGCGGAGCATCCACCAGCGGCATCGCCAGCGCATCATTCGCCACCACCGCCGGTGGGGTAATAATGGCTTTATGACGATGTATAGGCGGTTGTTCAGCCAGCAGTTTGCCTATTGTCGCCAGGAAGTAACGCCCGCACAGACGCCCCGTTTTATAATCGGTACGCAGCGCAGGAACGCGGCTGCCCAGCGCCATACTGACCAGCGGCTTAGGCGGGTAAATTTCAAATATACGCAGCTTACCCGGCGGTTTTTCAATAAAGCGCTGCATGGCGCCGTAGGTCGTTTCATGCTGCTTCGCGATGTTGACCAGGTGTTGCAGGCTGCTGTCGCCTAACCAACGCTCCATGCGTTTAAACCATTGCGGGGTATAGTACATTTGCGACGGGACGGTGCGGATCACCACAATGGTGTTTGCCCCGCGTCGCGCAGCTTCCTGTACCGGCACCGCGTCACTGATGCCGCCGTCCAGATAGCTGATGCCGTCCAGCAGTGCGCCGGAACGATAGAAACCGGGAATGGCGCTAGAGGCGCGAATGATATCCAGCCAGTTCTCTTTTTGAGGAGAGAAATAGCCCGGCGTGTAGTCATCACCACGGCTGGCGCACATCCAGAACTCTTTTCCGCTGTCGAACAGGCGCGCCGCCGTATCCATTGCCAGCGGCATCTGGCTTGAGGTCGAATCCAGCAGCCAGTCGAGGTCAATCAGGTTCCCGCCGCGCACAAAGCGCACCGGGTTGAAAAATTCTTTCGCCGTGGTGTAGCGCATGATCACTTTTCGCGCGTAGCCGGGCTGGTTACAGACATAAGCAGAGAGGTTTTGCGCCCCGGCAGAGGTCCCGAAGTACAGGTCAAACGGGTTGAATTGCGCGCGCATAAACTCGTCCAGCACACCGGCCGTAAAAATGCCGCGCTGTCCGCCACCTTCACACACCAGCGCAAGCGGGCCTGCGCGAAACGGCTTTAACGCCAGCGGCGCAATATTGCCGAGCGTAACGGGAATTCGTTGCCCCACCTCTGCTTTCCTGTTTTCATTTTTCTGTTATGACACAGTAGCGCACCCGACCAGCGACTGAAACAAGAAAAAGCCAGTCACGAGGACTGGCTTTTTTTTGTTGAAGGAATATTGCGTTTGCTACGGACGTCGACGACCCGTAAACAGGCTGACCAGGAACAGAATAATACCCACGACAAAGACAATTTTTGCTGCCCATGCCGCTGTACCTGCCAGACCACCAAAGCCCAATGCGGCGGCAATTAACGCGATAACCAGAAATATAATGCCCCAACGAAACATAAGCTTCTCCTTTACCATAGTTAATGTCGGCCGCTAAATGTGAGCGCGCTCAGGTCACTCACCGGCGATTTTCCAGAGTCATTTTTATTTCGCCCGCTGACGTTAGCCAGACGGGCGAATGGTGCAGATTTACTTCGTTTTCAGATCGTTTTTAACGCTTTTAACACCATCGATCGCTTTTGCGATGGACTCGGCGCGCTCACTTTGCGCCTGAGAATCGACCGTACCGGAAAGCTGAACCACACCATCGGTGGTTTCCACTTTCACTTTACGAGATGGCACGATGTCATCTGCTAAAAGTTTAGCTTTGATTTCGCTGGTGGTGGCTGCATCTCCGGCATACCCTTTCACCGACGCGTTTTTGCTGTCCCGAACGTGCAGTTTGTCGCTCACGGACGCTACACCTTCAACACCCTTCGCCACTTTTACCGCCTGTTCGGCCTGGGCCTGGCTTTCTACAAAACCACTCAGGGTGACAACTTTCTTGTCAGTTTTAACGGAAATATCGGTGCTCTTGATAGCTTCATCATCCACCAGTGCGGCTTTCACTTTTGCTGTGATTGAGCTGTCATCCATGAAATTACCGACTTTATTCATAGAGCTATCGATTTTTTGCCCTGCGGTATCGGCGGTGGACTGGGCTTTATCCATAGTGCTGGTTTCAGCCAGAGCAGAACCACTTACCAGGATGCTACCCAGTGTCACAGCCAGCAGAGTTTTAGAAATCTTCAGTCTTGTCATATTCATCGATGTATTCCTGTGTATACCCGTCATTCGGGCGACATACTTCCCTAATTGCTAGTTTTATATATTGCGAATGAACACACGGGCAAAATGGAGAACCCAAAGTCATGCATTGAACAGTTAATTCATCCACGCCCGGTGTTAAACACTGAGTTAAATATAGATCACTCTCACAGTGCCGCTTTCAGATTTGGGTAAAAAACGAGCAAAAGACGCGAAATAATGTTGAATTAAGAACATTCCGCAAGAGATTAATAAGACAGGAAATAAAGAAGAGCACGGCGATTGCCGTGCTCTGAGAGGGGATCAGTGTTCGCGCGTTTTGCGGAACTGGACATCAGGATAACGTTCCTGCGTCAGGTTAAGATTGACCATGGTTGGGGCGATATACGTCAGGTTATCACCGCCATCCAGCGCCAGCTGCACTTCGTTCTTACGTTTAAATTCTTCGAATTTCTTCACGTCAGAACACTCTACCCAGCGCGCGGTTGCCACGTTAACCGATTCATAGATCGCTTCCACGTTGTACTCGCTCTTCAGACGCGCAACGACCACGTCGAACTGCAGCACACCGACAGCGCCTACGATCAGATCGTTGTTAGCGATAGGGCGGAACACCTGGACTGCGCCCTCTTCGGAAAGCTGAACCAGCCCTTTCAGCAGCTGTTTCTGCTTCAGCGGATCGCGCAGGCGAATACGACGGAACAGTTCCGGTGCGAAGTTCGGAATACCGGTGAACTTCATCATTTCACCCTGGGTGAAGGTATCGCCGATCTGAATCGTACCGTGGTTGTGCAGACCGATGATGTCGCCCGGATAGGCTTCTTCAACGTGCGAACGGTCGCCCGCCATAAAGGTCAGCGCGTCGGAGATCACCACATCTTTACCGATACGTACCTGACGCAGCTTCATGCCCTTTTCATACTTACCGGACACCACGCGCATAAAGGCGACGCGGTCACGGTGTTTCGGGTCCATGTTAGCCTGAATTTTAAAGACGAAACCGGTGAACTTCTCTTCTTTCGCTTCCACTTCACGGGTGTCAGTTTTACGTGACATCGGTTGTGGCGCCCACTCCACCAGGCCATCAAGCATATGGTCAACGCCGAAGTTACCCAGCGCGGTACCAAAGAAGACCGGGGTGATTTCACCGCTCAGGAACAGCTCTCTGTCGAATTCGTGAGATGCACCTTGAACCAGCTCCAGCTCGTCACGCAGCTGCGCGGCCAGCTCTTCACCCACAGCCGCATCCAGCTCCGGGTTATCCAGACCTTTTACGATACGGACTTCCTGAATGGTATGGCCTTTGCCGGTCTGGTAGAGATAGGTTTCGTCTTTATAAAGGTGGTAGACACCCTTGAACAGCTTGCCGCAGCCAATGGGCCAGGTGATAGGCGCACAGGCAATTTTCAGCTCGTTTTCCACTTCATCCATCAGCTCCATCGGGTCGCGGATGTCACGGTCGAGTTTGTTCATAAAGGTGAGGATCGGCGTATCGCGCAGACGGGTAACTTCCATCAGCTTACGGGTACGATCTTCTACCCCTTTCGCGGCGTCGATGACCATCAGACAGCAGTCCACCGCCGTCAGCGTACGGTAGGTATCTTCCGAGAAGTCTTCGTGCCCTGGGGTATCCAGCAGGTTGACCAGGCAATCATGATACGGGAACTGCATCACGGAGGTGGTAATGGAAATACCACGCTGCTTTTCCATCTCCATCCAGTCAGATTTTGCATGCTGGTTGGAACCACGGCCTTTTACGGTACCCGCAGTCTGAATCGCCTGTCCGAACAGTAACACCTTCTCGGTGATGGTCGTTTTACCGGCATCCGGGTGAGAGATAATGGCAAAAGTACGGCGCCTGGCCACCTCTTGCAGATAAGGAGACAACGTCATAATGAAATCTTCTATATAAGCGCGGCGTCAGGCCGCGCATCATGGGATACGAAAAATGCGGCTATTTTACCCATCAATGGGGGGCAGGCAATCATTGTTTACACAGGAGCTGCTCCAGTTCGTTCAATGACGTGACGGTCCAGGTCGGCTGGATACCTTCCGGCAACGTGCGACCGTGTGCATTCAGCCAGACGGTCGACAGGCCGGCGTTCATCCCGCCACGAATATCCGACTCCGCGGTGTCCCCGACCATCAGCACTCGTTCACGATCGGGATTGCCCGCTTGTTCCAGCGCATAATCAAAAATACGCGGATCCGGCTTAGGTACGCCCACCTCTTCAGAGATCACCAGCGCGTCAAAATGATCGCGCAGGCCCGTACGCTCAAGGCGGATCTGCTGCAGGGCGGTAAAACCGTTGGTAATAATGCCCAGCTTCGCCTTGCCCTTCAGGGCGTCCAGCAGGGAAACCGCGCCCGGCAACGGCGCGCAGATATCCGCCATGGCATTAAGGAAGGCATCGTTAAGCGCACCCGGGCTGACGTTTAACCGCTCGGCCCAGACATCAAAGCGCTGGTGCTGCAGCTGTAACGCGGTGATGGCACCGTTCTGGTAATCCACCCACAGCGGTTTGTTTACCGCCTGATAGTCCTGAAAGTCTTCAGCGGTGAAGGTAACGCTATAATCGAGAAACATCCGCTGTAGGCCGCCAAACGAGTCAAACGTAAACAGCGTTTCGTCGGCATCAAAGAAAATCCAGTCCCATTTCATCGTTACAACCTTATTTTAGTTATCCAAGCGGCAGAGCCATTATGATGGCGTCTTCACGTCCCTCTGCGGTGGGGTAGTAGTTACGGCGGATAGTCGCCTCGTTAAAGCCTAAGCTTTCATAGAGTGCGATGGCGGCGACATTCGACGCGCGCACCTCCAGCCACAGGGTGAAAACGTCACGGGTTTCGAGCTCGCGAATGAGATGCTCAAGCAGTTCTCTTCCCAGCCCCCGGCGCTGATACGCGGGATCAACCGCGATATTAAACAGCGTCGCTTCGTCCAGAACGACCTGCGTGATGGCAAAAGCGGCCATCGTGCCGTCGACGTCCAGACGGTAATTCAGATACCGCTCGCCCTGATTGCTGGCGAGGGTTTTTTCGCTCCATGGAAAAGCATGGGCGCGCGTTTCAATCGCGTACGCCGCGGTCAGATCAGGCGTCGTGAGGGAAGAAATCGTGTTCATATTCGCAGATTTGTTGCCATAGCGCGCTGCGCGCTTTTGGGTTGGCTTTCAGTTCGTCCAGCGCTGGCGAGCAGATCTGGCTCCCTTCAAGGGAGACCTCATCGATGTCTCCCATACGCCAGCTGTTGCAGCGGCTGTCGGATGGCAGCATGGTGACCCTGTCTGGCGTAAGCTGTAAAACCTGTTCAGTGGTCAGCTTCAGGCTACGAAGGACATCACCAATAAGGGGTTCATTCAGGGCAGGCAGTTGCTCCGCCACCATCACCAGCCGGACGTGCGCAGGGATGGAGATGGCGATTTCGCCCTGCAACGCCGTCGGGCGACGCAAAGCCCACTGGGTGATGCCCAGTTGCTGCAACTGCCAGTCTCGTCGGGATGTCATAGGGAAAACTCCTGTCTCTCAGGCGCGCAAATATAGCAAATGTGTCGAAACTGCGCCATCTACCTACTATAATCCCCGCCTGAGTTAATTGAGGAACAATTCATGTCTGCATTTACCCCGGCAAGTGAAGTCTTGCTGCGTCACAGTGATGATTTCGAAGAAAGCCGTATTCTGTTTGCCGGAGATATGCAGGATGACCTGCCCGCACGTTTCGACTGTGCTGAAAGCCGTGCCCACACCCAATACTACCACCACTGGCAGGTACTGAGCCGCCAGATGGACGACCGTGCGCGCTTTAGCCTGGTCGCTGAACAGAGCGACATCGCCGACTGCGACACGCTCATCTACTACTGGCCGAAGAACAAGCCAGAAGCCCAGTTCCAGCTGATGAACCTGCTTTCTCTGCTGCCCGTTGGCTGCGATATTTTTGTGGTCGGTGAGAACCGCAGTGGCGTTCGTAGCGCAGAACAGATGCTGGAAGGCTATGCGCAGCTGAATAAAATCGACAGCGCCCGTCGCTGTGGCCTGTATCACGGCCGTCTGGAAAAACAGGCGACCTTTGATGCTGAGAAATTCTGGGATGAGTATCAGCTTAACGGTCTGACCATTAAAACTCTGCCAGGCGTCTTCAGCCGCGACGGTCTGGACGTGGGCAGCCAGCTGCTGCTCTCCACCCTGACGCCGCATACGAAAGGCAAAGTGCTGGATGTCGGCTGTGGCGCGGGTGTACTGGCGACCGTACTGGCGAGCCATTCGCCAAAAGTACGCTTAACCCTGTGTGATGTGAGCGCCCCGGCGGTTGAAGCAAGCCGCGCAACGCTTGCTGCAAACGGCCTGGAAGGCGACGTGTTTGCCAGCAACGTCTTCTCTGATGTGAATGGCCGTTTCGACATGATCATCTCCAACCCGCCGTTCCACGATGGTATGGAAACCAGCCTTGAAGCGGCGCAAACGCTGATCCGTGGTGCAGTACGTCATCTGAACAGCGGGGGTGAACTGCGTATTGTGGCTAACGCCTTCTTGCCGTACCCGAAAGTGCTGGATGAAACCTTTGGCTTCCATGAAGTCATCGCCCAGACGGGTCGCTTTAAGGTTTACCGCACCGTGATGACGCGTCAGGCTAAGAAGTAATCCCCTTATCTGGCAGGTCGGATACGCATAACCGCTATCCGGCAAAACCTGGCGCCACCATCGGCCATTTTTGCAGCAATCAAAACAGCGTGCGCATTTTTCTGTTGACGTAAAGCTGAAAACATCTAGAATGCGCCTCCGTGGTTACGATACTTTTACAGTGTCGATGGTATGCGAAGGTGGCGGAATTGGTAGACGCGCTAGCTTCAGGTGTTAGTGTCCTTACGGACGTGGGGGTTCAAGTCCCCCCCCTCGCACCATAAATCACGTTGATATTGCTCGCACTGGGCGAAGGTGGCGGAATTGGTAGACGCGCTAGCTTCAGGTGTTAGTGTTCTTACGGACGTGGGGGTTCAAGTCCCCCCCCTCGCACCAACGAGGCGATATCAAAAAAGTAAGATGACTGTGCGAAGGTGGCGGAATTGGTAGACGCGCTAGCTTCAGGTGTTAGTGTCCTTACGGACGTGGGGGTTCAAGTCCCCCCCCTCGCACCAATTATCTTGCATCCTTTCTGACGTTCTTCTCGCTTTCCGCTTATTTCAAACTCATCAGTATCACCAGAATTCCACTGACCAGTGCTACGCATGACGGCAGTAACACAAAGTGGCGTAGCTGTTTATGCCAGATCATCCCTGACGTCACTAACAGTCCTGACACAATGAGCGCTTTCCAGACATCAATGGAGAGATCGGCAAACATCAGACCGCCAAGAATCGCCCCCGGCAGTAACACTCCCCAACCACTTCCCAGCGCCCTGTTCAACATGGTTCGCCCTCTCACACTGATAATGATAACCAATATCATATGATATCAATTATCATTTGTCAGCACGATTAATCAAAAACTCTCCCCCTTTACCTTTCCTGTAATGACAGGAAATGCCTAAGGTGATAAATTGCTCACCTGTTAACTAGACCTAAAGTTTTTCTGATAATTACTCTTTGAGTTTTTTGCATCTTTCATTGCGAAACAACACCTATTTACCTGTTTTAATTAAATATTAATAAAAACGCACTACTATGACATCACAATCCTGGCGGTCTTTGGTCCACAGTAAATATCAATTATCGTTACGTTTATTTTTATTTCTGAACGCGACCTCTGCTGTGTTCTCGGTAACAAACCCGCTCTATTCTATTCGCCTGTTATCAGTCCCCCTGATTTCTATTTTTGTTATCAGCACCGGGCTGCTCGTCTGGCACTGGAAAAAGAGAACCCGCAAGGTAAATATTCCTGCCGTTTCAGCGATCTTCGGTATTTTATGGGCGTGGCAGGTGGCCTCGAAATTTTCGTTAATTACCCACGATCAGGCGACCTATTTGATCATGGCATTATTAACGGTACTGTTTATTGGTACGCTGGCCTTCGCCAGTAATATCAAAGCATTTACGCTGCACTCCTTCCCCACCTTTATTGTCTGCCTGTGGTTAAGTAATCATGATATATGGCTAAGAATGACCTATTCTTTCGCACTTCCTGTGGTAGCAATTGCGATTCATAACATTTTGCAAAGACGTAACGATCGCTTCGCGCAGGAACTGCTCTCCCGTTTGCTGGAGGAGCGTGAGACCCTCACCGATCTGAGCATGATGGACCCGCTTACCGGCCTTTATAACCGTCGCGGACTGCAAAGCCGGCTGGAGAATCTTCCGGCAGTGGAGAACGGCGAGCACTTTGTCCTGCTGATGGATATCGACCACTTTAAGGCTTACAACGACCACTACGGCCATATGATGGGCGACCAGGCGCTGATCCGTGTCTCTGCTGCCATCCGTGATGCCGTGCGTTCACGCGATATTGTGGCGCGCTTCGGCGGGGAAGAATTTATGGTTCTGCTGACCAATATTTCTCTCGAGCATGCCCGCCAGACGGCAGAGCGGATCCGCCAGAAAGTCTACGATTTAAAAATCCCGCATATGTTCAATGAAAGCGTGGCGACAAACGTCACCATCAGCATTGGAATTGCCATTTTTGAGGATGAAGATGCCGAAGGCGCACTGGAGAAAGCGGACAAAGCCCTCTACGAAGCAAAGCATATGGGTCGCAATAACATCCTGCTGAGCGAAGAGCTTCAGACCGCGTAAGCGCGGCGTCATATAACGCGGACAAAAGTCTTGCCATCGGTATGAGCAATAGTTAGGATTGGCAATCATTATCATTTAGATTTGTATCTCTACTATGGCCACTCATACCGCACAAATCGTTGAACCCCTTCTCTGGAGAGCCCGCCTCCCCACCGGGAATGTTTCGCTTGCGGATGCCATCAGGGATAAGATCGCTAAAACCCGCGCCCACCTGCTGGACTTTATCAGGCTGGATGAAGCGCACCCGCACCACGCCATGACGCTGGAAGAGTGGCGACAGCCGTCGACACTGCAGTCGTTGCTGGCAACCTATTCCGACCATATCTATCGCAATCAACCGACCCTTACGCGGGAAAACAAACCCCTGCTCTCCCTCTGGGCGCAGTGGTATATCGGGCTGATGGTGCCCCCACTCATGCTGGCGCTGCTCACTCAAAAGGGCATGCTGGAACTCTCCCCGGAATATTTTCATGTCGAGTTCCACGAGACCGGCCGTGCGGCCTGTTTCTGGATTGATCTCCACGAAGACCAGAATGCGGAGCACCTCTCTGCTCAGGAACGTATGGAGCAGCTCATAACTCGCGCCCTGATCCCGGTAGTGGATGCGCTGGAAGAGACGGGGGAAATCAACGGGAAGCTTATCTGGAGCAATACCGGGTATTTAATCCACTGGTATTTGACGGAAATGAAACCTCTGCTCGGTGATGAGAAGGTCGAGGCCCTGCGCCAGTCCTGTTTCTTTGCAAAACAGCTTTCCGATGGCCGCGATAACCCGTTATTCCGCACCGTGGTCCTTCGTGACGGGCTTCTGGTTCGTCGCACCTGCTGCCAGCGTTATCGCCTGCCGGACGTTCAGCAGTGTGGAGATTGTACGCTCAAGTAAGGTCAGGTGTTGCCGGGCCGCATTAACGCTGACCCGGCATCCGTTTCTCACGCTACCTGCTGATTTTCCTCTTCCGCATTACGTTGCGCTTCTTCTGCTTCCTGCTCCAGCAGTTGCTTCTCGTACACTTTAAAGAACGGGAAGTAGATGATGGCCGATACGCACGCCAGGACCACTACCAGAATGGCTGCACGGAAATCCCAGCCCAGCGCCCATGCGGCACCTACCGGTGCAGGTGCCGTCCACGGCACAACGGAGATCACGCGGCCAATCAGATCGAACTTCATCGCCGACCAGGCCAGCACGGCGTTAACCATGGGTGCCAGCAGGAACGGAATAAAGAACACCGGGTTCATGACAATCGGCGTACCGAAAATAACGGGTTCGTTGATGTTAAAGAGGCTTGGCACCACGCTCAGGCGGCCGATAGAACGCAGATGAGCGGAGCGGCTGCGCAGGTAGCAGAACACCAGCCCCATCGTGGCACCTGACCCCCCGATGACGATAAAGAACGTCCAGAACGCTTCCATAAAAATATGCGGCAGCGGCTGGCTGGCGGCCAGCGCGGTCTGGTTAGCGCCCAGGTTGGTCAGCCAGAACATCTGCAACATCCCGGAGACAATCGCGGCGCCGTGGATCCCGGCGAACCACAGCAAATGCCCAATCAACACCGCCAGCAGGATTGCCGGCAGGGAGTCTGCGGCGGAAACCAGCGGTTTGAAGACAGACATAATCGCCTGCGGGATCAGCATGCCAAACTCAGACTGAATCACCAGACTCAGCGGGTAAAGCGTCAACACCACCACCAGCACCGGGATCAACAGGTCAAAGGAGTTTTTGATCATCGGCGGAACCTGGTCCGGCAGACGGATCCCGATGTTATGCGCTTTGAGAAAACGCATCATCTCAACGCAGTAGATAGCCACCAGAATCGCGGTAAAAATGCCAGTCCCGCCGAGGCTGTCGACCGGAAGCGTGCCTTTGGTTTTCGGCGCCGCGACCAGCAGAAACGCCATCAGCGACAGCATGGCGCACATAAACGGGTCTAACTGATGCGATTTGACATAGTGTTTGCCAAGGTTATAGGCAATGGCCGCGCAGATATACAGGGACATAACGCCCATGGTCATATCAAACGGCGTGAGGATCTGACCTTCAAATTGCTTCGCCATGTCCAGCCAGGCGCGCGCGAAACCCCAGGTGGTATCAGGCGAAAACGGTGGATACGCGAAGACGAGTAAAAATGAACCCACAATCATGAACGGCATCGCGGAGATAAAGCCATCACGAATAGCCATAACATGACGCTGGGAGGAGATCCGCCCGGCAATCGGGCTGACGTAATTTTCTACAAAACGAAATATCAGATTAAACGCAGCATGGTTGGCAGACATAGCAGATCTCCTTTCAGACGTTTATGACGGGCGCATACACGCCATACGTTGGTCCATACATCACCTTCACAACCTTGCCGGCGCGTTTACCAGCGGTACTGCTCAGACGGAATGGTTTCATATTTAGCTCTTATTATTGGATACAGGGGACGTTACATAGTCAGTATTAATCTCTCACTCACGGTCTGCAACCGGTTACTGTAACCGGTTTCTGTGAATGTGAAGGCGATCCAGAAATCGGCCGTGTGGGATATTTGTTACTGAAGAGATATTTACAGAGCATAAATTCTTATGACAGATTACGCGGGATATTTGTCAGGAGGAAACAATGAGTTTGCAGTCTGTACAGCAGTTTTTTGCCGACAACGCTCCGGATATAGAGGTCATCGAACTCAGCCAGAGTACCGCAACCGTTGCGTTGGCTGCTGCCGCCCATCGTGTTGAGCCGGGACAAATCGCCAAGACGCTGTCGTTGAAAGTTAAAAATGACGTCATTCTGGTGGTCGCGAAAGGGGATGCGCGTCTGGATAATAAAAAACTGAAAGACACGTTTGGCGCAAAAGCACGCATGCTCAGTTGTGATGAAGTGGTGACCATCACGGGTCATCCTGTTGGCGGCGTGTGCCCGTTTGGGCTGGAAAATCCGCTCGCGGTTTATTGCGATATTTCACTGAAACAGTATGCTGAAGTGCTGCCGGCCGCGGGTGCAATTCACAGTGCCGTGCGTATTTCACCAGACAGAATGGCAGAACTGACGTCCGCAAAATGGGTGGATGTTTGCATCTGAATGAGGCGCCAGAGCCTGTCTGGCGCACAGATATCAGCTTATAAAAATGTCGGCTGGCTTAATACTGATGTTCGCGGATCCCGGGCCGGGAGATGAGTCAGAATATCTGCCGCATCAAGCAGTCCCACGTCGGAATTGACCCCAAGCTTCACCATCGCATTAAACTTGTGCGCCCGGATGGTCTTAATATTGCGCTCAAGCTGCGCGGCGATTTCAGGAATAGAAAACCCGCAGGACATATACCGCAAAATCGCCCGCTCCGTTGGGCTTAACATCCTGTTTTGACTCTTGTACCAGTGGTTGAGCATATTGTCATTGATGTGCAGCGTTTCACTCAGCAACACCAGCAACTCCTCCTGCAGGCGGTCGAGCGACACCGATTTACTGACGACACCGTGAAGGCGTGAAGGGGAAAGATGGCTGATTAACCGCGCTTCCATTTCATCTGCCGCCAGGATGATGCGCTGAATATGATTATGCGTAAACGCGAGATCCCGCAGGGATGCCAGGCAGTTTCGACGCTCTTCTCGCGCATCAGAAAGTGAATAGATCAGCGAGAAAAAAGAGACATGAGGAAGCGCCTTCTTAAAGCTGTCAAATTCACTGAACATGTGCAGTTGATAATGGCTGAGCGTGGGCAGTGCAAACAGGTGCTCTAGCCCGACGGCACTCATCGCGCAATTTTCAATGACGGCAATATGTCTTGTTGAACCGGTTTTATCCATTCCTCGAACTCTCCATAGGCTGACATTAAACTCAGCTCTCTCAATCCCTGAGTACTGTTGATCCAGGCGTACAGATCGGCATTACTCCGTAATGACAACCGTCGCATCGCACTGTTTTTCTGTGCACTGATCGTTTTATTGCTCTTCTTGAGCAAGGTGGCAATTTGGTTAATCCCCCAGCCCTTGCCTAACAGACGCAATACCTTGCGTTCAGAGTGGGTAAGCGCAACGACGCGGTCGTCTTCATCATCGTTACAGGCAGGCTCGGGCGTTAATAACGTCTGGCTTATCCGCTCTGCCCGTTCACTGCCTGCACGGATGGCGTTAATTACGCCTTCTATCGGCTCCATATCAGAAAGCAACGTGCTTTCCGGACGCATAAGCAGCTCAACGGCAATAGGGTAAAGCGGTCGGGAGACTAAAAAAATCCAGTGAATATCCCGATATTGATTTAATAAACCGTAATATTCTTCGAGCGTGCCCCGGGGATTCCTGTATTCACCTGAAATATCAGCGATAATGACGTCTGCACGCCGTAACTGCAGCAGAGTTAATTCCTGCAGCGAACGGCAAAACGTTAAATCAAAATCGGCAAAATGGCGTGTCATCACGCCCCCCAACCCGTTTTGCATTACGGGTATTCTGCTAATGACGACGCCATGTTTACCATTCAATGACGACATAGACCCTCCGTGTCCATTTTCATATGATGAGTAACGTTAAAACGCATCAAGGTATAAGTGTATTCGTCCCTGAGTGTAAAACTGATTAATACAAGCAGAAGATGAGATGTGTGCTTCATTTAAGAAATGCCTAAAACAGCGGTAATATCTCACAAAGCACAGATAAATTTAATTATAAAGGCCTTAAAATAATTAAAATATAAACTTAGTAAAACTAAATATAAATATCTTATATTTCCCAATTAATAATTCATCATGTTTATGGTCCAAAACCGCATCCCGACGCCAGACAGCCCGCAACTGTTTGCATAAATCTTGATCTGACCCACAGCTAGAGGCACTGCAGTTTGTGCTAAAAGTAAGCATGACGGGCCATCAGGCAAGCTATTCACCTTCTCTTCAGGACATGACATGCAGGCAGATCGATCAACGCAGCGTGCCATCACGCGGCTCTGTATTCAGTGCGGTCTTTTTCTGCTCCAGCACGGGGCGGAAAGCGCGCTGGTCGAGGAACTCTCCACCCGGTTGGGGCTGGCGCTGGGTATGGATAGCGTTGAGAGCGCCATTTCATCCAATGCTATCGTGTTGACCACCATAAAAGACGGTCAGTGCCTGACCTCCACCCGCAAAAACCACGACCGCGGCATCAATATGCACGTTGTAACCGAGGTCCAGCATATTGTCATTCTTGCTGAGCATAAGCTTCTCGACCTGCACGACATTGAAAAACGGTTCAACCAGATTAAGCCCTTACGTTATCCCCGCTGGCTGGTGGTGTTAATGGTCGGGCTGTCCTGCGCCTGTTTTTGTAAGCTCAACAAAGGCGGCTGGGACGGCGCGATCATCACCTTTTTCGCCAGCAGCATCGCCATGTACGTGCGCCAGCTCCTGACGCACCGCCAACTCCACCCGCAAATTAATTTCTGCATTACCGCTTTTGTCGCCACCACGGTGTCTGGCCTGCTGCTTCGTCTGCCGCAGTTTGCCAACACGCCGACGATTGCCATGGCGGCCAGCGTGCTTCTGCTGGTGCCCGGCTTCCCGTTGATTAACGCCGTAGCCGATATGTTTAAGGGTCACATCAATACCGGTCTGGCACGCTGGGCGATTGCCAGCCTGCTGACGCTTGCAACCTGCATTGGTGTGGTAATGGCCATGACACTCTGGGGGTTACGCGGATGGGCGTGATCGATTTTCTGCTGGCGCTGGCGCAGGATATGCTGCTGGCCGCGATCCCTGCCGTCGGTTTTGCGATGGTCTTTAACGTTCCGCAACGCGCGTTACCGTGGTGCGCGCTGTTGGGTGCTATTGGTCATGGCTCGCGAATGGTGATGATGACGGCGGGATTCAACATTGAATGGTCAACATTTATGGCTTCAATGCTGGTCGGTAGCATCGGAATTCAGTGGTCGCGCTGGTATCTGGCGCATCCCAAGGTGTTCACCGTCGCCGCCGTTATCCCGATGTTCCCCGGGATATCTGCCTATACGGCCATGATTTCCGCGGTGAAAATCAGCCATTTCGGCTACACCGAACCGCAAATGATCCTCCTTCTGAGCAACTTTCTTAAGGCTTCGTCCATTGTCGGTGCGCTCTCTATCGGACTGTCGATCCCCGGACTGTGGCTGTACCGCAAACGTCCACGGGTTTGAGATTTGTGTTATTACGCTGCCGTGAGGATAATCACTCCAATCCGTTTGGTGACGATAAGGAAAGGATGTGGCTAACCCAGGCAGCGAACTCCCCGAGCACAATGAAGAATCCAGCCTGAAAGAGAAAATCTTTCAGAGCGCTATCACGCTGTTTGCCGAATACGGGTTGAACGGTGCCCGCATGGAACAAATTGCGGAGAAAGCCGGCACCACCAAACGCATGGTTGTTTACCACTTCAAAAACAAAGAGAACCTGTATCTTCTCGTACTGGAGTATGTTTACACCCAGATCCGCGCCAGTGAACAGGCGCTCAGCCTGGCGGGAATGCCCCCTGTCGAAGCGCTGGTTCATCTGGTTGAAGCCACCTTTGACTACCATGCCGACCATCCGGATTACATCCGCATTATCTGCATGGAAAACATGCAGCGTGGCCGTTTTATGCAGCAGTCCAGCTACCTCCGCCAGGTCAACCGCAGCGCGCTTGATCTGCTGGAAGCGATCCTCCGTCGCGGGAAAGAAAAGCAGTTGTTCAATCAGACGGTAGAAGCCCGCGATCTGCATCGTTTGATCAGCAGTTTCAGCTTCCACTACGTTGCCAACAGCTACACCTTCACCCTGCTGTTTGAAGAAGGTGCGGACGAACAGGCACAGCGCCAGCACTACCGTAAAATGGCCGTTCAGGTGGCGCTCCGTTATACTTGCCCATAAAATAGCCTGCAATTAAATCGTACACTATCTATATTCATCTCATGAACGCGAAAACGAACGACACGACCGCTGCGCTCCTGCTGGATAACCAGCTCTGCTTTGCTCTCTATTCAGCAAATCTGGCGCTGAACAAGTTGTACCGGCAACTGCTGGCACCGCTGAACCTGACTTACCCGCAATACCTGGTGATGCTGGTGCTGTGGGAGCAGGATGACATTACGGTGTCGGACATCGGTGAACGGTTGTTCCTTGATTCTGCCACGCTGACGCCGCTGTTGAAGCGTCTGGAAAGCGCGGGGCTGATAAACCGCCACCGCTCACGTAAAGACGAGCGTCAGGTCGCCGTCACCCTGAGCGATGCGGGACGTCATCTCCAGCAGCAGGCTTCCGGGATCCCCCATGCAGTGGGATGCGCCGCCCAGTGTGATACTGAGACCATGCTGTCACTTAAGCAGCAACTGGAACGTTTGCGACAACAGATCCAACGCGCGTAAGGCTATACTTTACGCGTATTTATTTACCCATATATATAGCACGCTATTTAATAGCGCACATTAATGTAAGATGAGGAATCTGCCATGTCTTTAGAAAAAGTTGTCTACACTGCCAAAGCAAAAGCAACCGGAGGCCGTGATGGCCGTGCGACCTCTTCCGACGGCGTACTGGACGTTAAACTCGGCGTGCCAAAAGAGATGGGCGGCATGGGCGGTGACGTCACCAACCCTGAGCAGCTGTTTGCTGCCGGCTACTCTGCCTGCTTCCTGGGTGCCATGAAGTTTGTAGCCGCTCGCGACAAATTTACCCTGCCGAAAGAGGCCTTTATTGAAGGCGAAGTGGGGATTGGGCCGCTGCCAACCGGTTTTGGTATCGAAGCAAAACTGAACATCCACGTTGAAGGTATGGATCCTGCAGAAGCCAAAAAACTGGTCGATGCAGCACACATTGTGTGTCCGTACTCTAACGCGACCCGCGGTAACATCGACGTAACGCTGAACATTATCGCCTGATAACTGCCTGATGGCGTTACGCTTATCAGGCCAGCCGTTGTCGCCCCGGCAGGCATCGCGCCGCCGGGGAAAACCCCTCCTTCCCTTCACGCTCTCTGTGCTACCATAAGCCCATATCACGCCCGTAGTTATCAGTAGAGTAAGCGTTATGTCCTCCAGAATTCTGACCACCAGCATTGCTGGTATTGATGCCTTTATGCGCGATCCCCGCGGTGTGCTGATCCACGCCGAAGGCGGCACGGTTGCGGTATTTGCTGACAACGCTCCGGCGTTTTATGCCATCACACCGGAACGTCTGGCACAGCTTCTGGAGATTGAAGCGCAGTTGTCCCGCCCGGCGAGCGACGTAACCCTCGATAACCAGTTGTTTGACGAGCCGGTTAACGTCCCCATGGCCGTTCCCATGGGAAAATTTGCCCTGTATGCGGGCTGGCAACCTGATGCTGATTTTCAACGGCAGGCGGCATTGTGGGGCATAGCGTTAACGCAACCGGCTACCCCCGAAGAGCTGGCCGCGTTTACCGCCTGGTGGCAGGCGGAAGGCAAAGTATTCACCCATATTCAGTGGCAACAGAAGCTCGCGCGTCATCTGCAAATTAATCGCGCCAGCAATAACGGCCAGCCAAAACGTGATATCAACGCGTTTTCCGAACCGGATAAACAGATCCCTAATGGATTCCGAGGTGCGAAATGAAGAACGTCGGCGACCTGATGAAACGTCTGCAAAAGATGATGCCAGCCAACGTGAAGCCCGCCTTCACGACGGGTGAAGAACTCCTGGCATGGCAAAAAGAACAGGGTAAGATCCGCGCCGCCGCGCTGGCCCGCGAAAACCGGGCGATGAAAATGCAGCGCACCTTTAACCGTTCCGGTATTCGCCCCCTGCACCAGAACTGCTCATTTGATAACTATAAAATTGAGACCAACGGGCAGATGAATGCACTCGCTGCCGCGCGTCAGTACGTGGATGAATTCGACGGCAATATCGCCAGCTTCATTTTTAGCGGCAAGCCTGGCACGGGGAAAAACCACCTGGCGGCCGCTATCTGTAACGAGCTGCTGCTGCGCGGGAAATCGGTGCTGATCATCACCGTGGCCGATATCATGTCCGCCATGAAAGACACCTTCAGCAACCGCGAAACCAGCGAAGAGCAACTGCTTAACGACCTGAGTAATGTCGATTTACTGGTTATTGATGAGATTGGCGTCCAGACCGAATCCCGCTATGAAAAAGTGATCATTAACCAGATTGTCGATCGCCGCTCTTCCTCCAAACGCCCCACCGGCATGCTGACTAACCACAACATCGACGAAATGACCCGCTTGCTGGGCGAACGCGTCATGGATCGCATGAAGCTCGGGAACAGTCTGTATGTCATCTTCGACTGGGAAAGTTACCGCAGCCGTGTCACCGGTAAAGAGTATTAAGATATTTCCAGGAAAGACCGGTGGCCCGGAGGTATATACTGACTCCACTTTCGCCCCAAAACGGACCTTTTTTGAGTAAGCCATTATGAAAAAACAGTTTCTTTTCAGCACCCTATTAGGCGCCCTGCTGGTTACCGGCGCGGCACAGGCCGCATCCTGGCAGGATTCGCTGTCCAGCGCAGCGAGCGAACTGACCAAAGAGAGCAGCAGCACCCAGGGCGGGCTGTCAGCCTCTTCCCTTACCGGCCTGCTGGGTAACAGCACTCAGAGCCTGAGCGCAGGCACAATGAACAATGCCGCGGGGATTCTGGAATATTGCGCGAAGCAAAAACTGGCCTCCGTGACCGACGCGCAAAACGTGAAAAATCAGGTGCTGGGCAAACTCGGTCTGGATACACAGGAGCAGAAACAGGACACCAACTATATGGATGGTATTCAGGGCCTGCTGAATGCGCAAAACGGTCAACAGCTCAACCTGAGCACTATCGGCAACTCCTCGCTGGCGAAACAGGTGAAAACCAAAGCCTGCGATCTGGTGCTGAAACAAGGCGTTAATTTCATCTCCTGATCCCCGCCTGTATTGCCATTACACGCCGCGTTTAAGACGTTACTCTTTTAACGCGGCGTTAAAGCCGTCTTTTTCCTGCCTGCCACCGTCTGAGCGTCCGTATGTCAGGATGCGACCCCCTTCAAAAAAACGATTTTCTAAACCAAATCCTAACAACAGCACACTTTCGTGACACTAAAATTGCAGCTACACGACAACGCAATTACATTGTATAACCCAAAAAATAATCAGTTAGCCAGCTAAGCGCCTGGCGTCATGAGGATAGACTGTTGTCAGAGTTAATGTCCCTTGTCCTTTTTCTGGCCTCTGTAGGCGTTTACGCCTGCAAAGCGGGCCGTAACACCTGGTGGTTTATCGCCACGCTGGTGGTGCTCGGCATTTTTATTATTTTAAACATTACCTTATACGCCAGCGATTACTTTACCGGTGACGGCATTAATGATGCGGTGCTCTACACGCTGACGAATAGCCTGACGGGCGCGGGCGTGGGTAAATACATTCTTCCCGGGCTTGGGCTGATTGCGGCGCTGGTGATTATTTTTGGCGCCCTGGCCTGGGTGCTGCGCCGCCGTCGACATCTTCCGCATCATGGCGGCTACAGCCTGCTGGCACTCTGTCTGGCGCTGGCGTCCGTGGATGCCAGCCCGGCGTTTCATCAGATAACCGAGCTGGTAAAGTCACAGTCGCGCGACGGCGACCCGGATTTCATGGACTGGTATAAAGAGCCGTCCCAAAAAATAGCCAACCCGAAGCTTAACCTGGTGTATATCTACGGCGAGAGTCTGGAACGCACCTGGTTTGATAACAATGCCTTCCCGAACCTGACGCCGGAGCTGGGCGCGCTGAAAAACGAAAGTCTTGATTTCAGCCATACCGCGCAGCTGCCCGGTACGGATTACACCATCGCCGGGATGGTTGCCTCGCAGTGCGGTATCCCGCTCTTCGCCCCCTTTGAGGGTAATGCCTCGGCCTCAATGTCGAGCTTCTTCCCGCAGAACGTTTGCCTCGGCGATATCCTGAAAAACTCCGGCTACGAAAACTACTTCGTGCAGGGGGCCAACCTGCGCTTTGCCGGAAAAGATGTGTTCCTGAAATCCCACGGTTTTGACCATCTGTATGGCTCAGAAGAGTTAAAAACGACCGTTGCCGACCCGCATTACCGCAACGACTGGGGCTTTTACGACGACACGGTACTGGACGAAACCTGGAAAAAGTTCGAGGAACTGTCCCGCGCCGGCAAGCGTTTCTCCCTCTTTGCCCTGACGGTAGATACCCACCATCCGGACGGGTTTGTCTCGCGCACCTGTAAGCGCAAACGCTATGAGATTGACGGCAAAAACAACACGTCGTTCAGCGCGGTAACCTGCAGCCAGGAGCATATCGCCGCTCTGGTCGAGAAAATCAAAGCCTCGCCGTATTTTAAAAACACGGTCATCGTCGTCTCATCTGACCATCTGGCGATGAAAAACAGCGCCTGGGATCAGCTCAGCAAACAGGATCGCAGCAATCTGTTCTTCATTCTGCGCGGCGACCAGCCACAACAGGACGTGATCGCCACCAAACGCAACTCCATGGATAACGGCGCAACCGTGCTGGACATTCTGGGCGGGGATAACTTTATTGGCCTTGGCCGCAGTACGCTCTCGGGGCAGTCGCTGTCGGAAGTGTTCCTCAACATGAAGGAGAAAATCCTTGCGTGGAAGCCGGACATCATCCGCCTGTGGAACTTCCCGAAAGAGATGAAAGACTTCACCATCGATCAGGATAAAAACACGATTGCCTTCTCCGGCAGCCATTTCCGTCTGCCGCTGCTGCTGCGCGTGTCGGATACGCGCGTCGAACCGCTGCCGGAAAGCGAATACTCTGCGCCGCTGCGTTTCCAGCTGGCCGACTTCGCCCCTCGCGATAATTTTGTCTGGGTCGACAGGTGCTACAAAATGGGCCAGCTCTGGTCCCAGCCACTGGCTCTCTCAACCGACTGGTGCGTTTCTCAGGGACAGCTTGGCGGGGAGCAAACCGTGCAGCATGTCGATAAAGCGCAGTGGAAAGGCAAAACCGCATTCAACGATACGGTCATCGATACCGCGCGCTATCAGCGAAATGTCGACATGCTGAAGATCGTGGATAACGATATTCGCTATAAAGCAGACAGCTTTATCTTCAACGTGGCCGGGGCACCGGAAGAGGTCAAACAGTTCAGCGGCATCTCGCGTCCAGAATCCTGGGGGCGCTGGTCTAATGCGCAGCTGGGCAGTGAAGTGAAGATTGAGTACGCGCATCCTCTGCCTGAAAAATTCGACCTGGTGATCACCGCCCGGGCCTATGGTCCAAACGCGAACCGTCCCATCCCGGTTCGCGTGGGCGATAAAGAGCAAACGCTGACGCTGGGAAATGACGTCACCACCACCACGCTGCATTTTGATAATCCTTCCCGCAGCAATACGCTGGTGATTGTTCCGCCGGACCCGCAGCCGACGAATGAGGGAAATATTCTTGGCCATTCACCGCGCGAGCTCGGCATCGGGATGGTAGAGATTAAAATTGTCAGTAAAGAGAGCTGATCCCTTCTGCGCCCGGCGTTCTGTCGGGCGCTTTATGTAAATATATAATCCTATAAAACCATTAAAAATAAGACATAGACACCATATATCTCTCATTTCTATTTATAAATTCACCAGAAAGAAATCATATCTCAGAATGTGTAACTCCTTACACCCTGAGAGAGTTACCCACTTTTTATCATGCTAACCGGCCATACGTTCGAATCCACCCTGGCACAGCGCAGCGGAGTACGACCAGCGCTACCAGGGGAAAAAACCCTGATGCCGCAGACACTGAATGCCGACTATAAGGTCATCGTTTTAAGCGGCAATGCCTTCTTGTGGCTGGGCCTGAAGACGTTCATCTCGCAGAGTGTGGACCCCTGCCCTGAAATTTTCTGGATTAACGACGTGAGCCCTGAGGGGATCCTGCCCCTGCGGCAACTGATGTTGAATATCCGCGTCAAAAAAGGGTGGCTGGTATTCACCGATGCGTCCCGCGTCAACGATATTAAAATCATTCTGGGGGGTGAGCGTGTCCACGTGGTGGCGGGAAACCTGTCACTCGCGCAACTCAGCCGCTGTTTTCAGAACACGCCGTTCGCAAGCGTAAAAAACGCCACGCTCACCTGCCAGGAGCTTCGGGTTTGCATGCTGTTCCGCAACGGGTTCAGCCCGGTTCGCATCGCGCAGATCCTGAATAAATCCCCGAAAACGATCTATACCCACAAGCGTAACGCGATGAACAAATTTCACTGCCAGAACCTGGCGGAATTCCATCGCAAACTCTTCCTGCTCGACTACCCGGCATCGTGTTTGTCACTGCACGGCTAAGCACGTCGGGAAATAAGATCATGCGGCGTCATCTTCCCTGTCTCATTCTCTGGCTGTTGATGCTGGCGCTGCTGTCTCGCTATGCCCTTCCCGCCACGTTGGGATGACGTGGTAATCCGACTGCACGAGTAAATTGCCTTAAATCTTGTCTGGATCAATGTTATCGGTAACAATGGCGCTAAAATAGCCAGCGTGTTATGTCCGACAAGGCACAGCCTTATCTTCTTTTTTGTTATTTTTTCTGTATTACAATAACTTATGAAATACCTGCTTGCTGACGCCATCGTCTATAACGACGAAGACGGTTCTGTTTCTCTTATCAATGCACCCGATCTGGACAGACAAATCCTCACCTGTACCGCCAACGCCATCCTGAAGCTGCTGGTTCAGCATCACGGAAACGTCGTCGAACGTGACACCTTTCTGAGTGATGTCTGGGATCAACGTGGGCTCCAGGGGTCCAACAATTCGTTAAATCAATACATCAGTATTGTGCGCAAAATGCTGTCGAGCCTGCTGCCCGACACCCTGTTTATCGTCACCGTGCCGAAAACGGGCTTTATGCTCAGTGCTGATATCGCGGTAACGCCCCTGGAGGACGATTTTCCCGTCGTGGAGTCGGTCCCGGCCTCACGACGCATTCAGCCAGAATGGCTATTCTGCGCTGTATTCACGCTGATGGTCGTGGCGCTGTGCATCGGCGCCTGTTTGACGAAACAGGCGCACCAGTACAGTGACACTCATCTGCTCACCCACATTGGCACCTGTCCGGTCTACACCTTCGCCCCGCTGGCAGATGTGTTTCACACTAAGGCTATGGCGCTGGCGCAGACGCTTCAGCGCGAAGGTAATCTGCCCTGCCTGAAAAACTCTATTTTCTATATGCACATCCAGAGAACACTTTTCTATGGCCACGAAGGGCGGCTGGTCCTTTCCCAGTGTTCTCTCACGGACGGTAAAGCCAGCGCCTGCCGAACGCTTTACTTTTACGAGTGGTGATATGAAACAAAAAAAAGTGTGGCTTATTCTGGCGCTCAATCTGTTGCTGATTGGCGTGACGCTGGCGTGGTACGTCTACACGCCTCCGCTGTCCGGAACCTGTGCAGGAAACCTGACATTTTCAGCCCGACATGACGATCATGATTTCTCCTTTGAAGGGGAGGTTACGCTGCGCTTTCAGCCCGACAACACAGGGTACCTTACGCTTAACGGCGACGTGGTTAACGAGCCACATCACTGGGATGTTTCCCGCCAGGAGATGTTTACGTGGCGGCACGTTGAGGGTTCACTCTATGAAATATTCATACAAAGCGTGGCGCGCTTTAGCCATGACACCCTGCCACCGGGTGTCTTTGAAAAGTACGTCGCCGGCCTGACGCCGGGGAACAAAAGACTCCTGAAGATTGAACGCACGCCGGAAGACGCGCTGGTGATCAGCAATTTCTATGCGCCGGTCCTGATTTGTTCAGAATAGGCACGGCTGGTCGGGGTATACTTTCCGCCATGAACATTCTCTTTCGATCGACGACGCCCAAAGATGTTGCTGCCCTGCCCGCCATCGAGCGCGCGGCTGGCGAGCGTTTTCGGGACGTCCCCGAACTGGCCTGGCTTGCAGACGGCGACGTCATTTGCGCGGAACATCATCTTGATTACGCGAAACGCGGGTTTAGCTGGCTGGCGCTGGCAAACGACCTGCCCGTCGGGTTTATTCTTGCAGAAGCCCATCCGTCATCGCTGTTTATTGTCGAACTCTCGGTTCATCGGGAGTGGCAGGGAAGAGGAATAGGTCGGCGACTTATCGCCTGTGCCGCAGACCATGCCCGCACGCTGGGGCTGACATCGCTGACGCTGACCACCTTTTGCGAGGTGCCGTGGAATGCGCCGTTTTATGCGCGACTCGGGTTTGAAACGGTGACGATGCTAACGCCTGAACTGCGTCAGAAAAGAGAGGAAGAAGCGGCGCACGGTTTCGCGTATGACTCCCGCTGTGCCATGCGCCTGCCTCTGTGATATCGGCCTGCAAAACGCCCCATTACAGGCCGGGTCAGGCGTAGCCGCCCCCCGGCACTGTGGCAGGATTAAAACGTTTCCCAGTTTTCGCCCGCATCGGTGGTCGCGGCTTTACGCGCCATCATAGGGGCTGCAGCGGTTTTCGCTGAAGCCTGCTCGCGGGCTTTCATCTGCTCCTGCTGAATGCGGAACACGGCCACGGCCTGAGTCAGACGGCTCGCCTGCTCTTCCAGTGCCGCCGCCGCCGCGGCAGACTCTTCCACCAGCGAGGCGTTCTGCTGGGTCACGCGATCCATCTCAGCCACCGCCAGACCCACCTGATCGATACCGCGGCTCTGCTCATCAGACGCAGAGGCGATTTCGCCCATGATGTCCGTCACGCGGGTTACCGCATTAACGATTTCACCCATGGTTTCGCCGGCGCTTTCTACCAGGGTAGACCCGACTTCCACGCGGCCAACAGAGTCTTCAATCAGGCTCTTGATCTCACGTGCTGCCTGGGCGCTGCGCTGTGCCAGGTTACGGACTTCACCCGCAACAACGGCAAATCCGCGGCCCTGCTCGCCCGCACGTGCCGCTTCTACTGCGGCGTTCAGTGCCAGGATGTTGGTCTGGAACGCGATGCCGTCGATCACGCTGATAATGTCGGCAATTTTCTGCGAACTGCCCGCGATGTCACGCATGGTTTGCACCACGTTATCCACCACTTTACCGCCCTTCTGCGCGGTTTCAGACGCGCTCAGCGCCAGGTTGCTCGCCTGACGGGCGTTCTCGGCGTTCTGCTTAACGGTCGCCGTCAGCTGCTCCATGCTGGCAGCGGTCTCTTCGAGGGATGCGGCCTGCTGTTCCGTACGGGAAGAGAGATCGTTGTTACCCATCGCGATTTCGCTCGCGCCGCTGTAGATGGCATTAGCACCGTTACGCACATCACCAACGGTACGGACCAGCTCGCCCTGCATATGACGCAGCGAGTCGGCCAGTTCACCCATCTCGTTAGCGCCCTGCACCTCGATGCGCTTCACCAGATCGCCGCTGGCGATATGACGAATGTTGTCGATAAGACGGGTAAGTGGCGAAATCAGCGCCTGCTTGATACCCAGCCACACGGCCACGATCACCACCAGCACCGCAATCAGTACGCTAATCAGCACCCAGATTGCCTGGCTGTAGGAGCTATTGCTGTTTTCCACCGCCATCTGATACAGCTTGTCGTTCTGCTGCAGATAGTTCACGTACTGCTTCTCAAAACCATCCTGATAGCTCTGGGTAGGTTGATCGAAGAAGGCGTTGATTTTGCCCGCGCCCAGCAGCTGGATCAGCTCCGCCAGTGCACCGTGGTAGATATCGTAGTTACGTTTGATCTCCGTCGCGTCGGCGTCGTTTTGACGCGGATCGCGTGGCAGGGCTTCGTATTCAGCCCAGTTTTTTTCTGCCTGTTTCAGGGAAGCCGCCGCAATTTGCATCAGATCGTTCACGGTCGCGCCGCTGCCGATATTGCTCTGATCCATCATGTAGCGGATACCCGCACGGTTCAGGGTATTACGGGTTTGCAGCAGGGCAACCCAGCTGGCGTTCAGCGTGGACTGTTGCTGGCGAATGGTTTGCAGGACGGTGAAATTCTCTTTGTCATGCTTGAGGGCATTGAAGAAAAGACCACCGGATGTGAGTTGTAAAAGGCCAAATATCGCTAATACCAGCATTAAGCTGGTGACAATCTTGATACGGTTTAACATGTTTTCGCTTTCCATCAGACAGATAACAGGATTTTCGGCCTGGAAAGGGAAAACTTTACGAAAATCATCCTTAAATTTGTGGTTTTTACTCTTCTTCGCGCGCTGTGATATGCCGGTTCCCCAGTTCAATAAACTCTTCCAGCAGCGCTGTCAGCTGTTGCATCTTCGCCGGCGTATATTCGGCCTCGATTTGCTGATACGCCTCTTCCACCTGCGCCTGGGCACGCTCGTATAGCCTGTTCCCCTCTTTGGTCAGCGATACGTACAGCTTGCGCTGATCGTTTACGGGCTTAAGGCGCAGCACCAGACCGTCACGCTCCATGCGCGTCAGAATGCCCGTCAGGCTGGGACGCAAGATACAGGTGCGAAACGCCAGATCGTGAAAATCCATCGACGGATGTTCGGCCAGCACGCGCACGATGCGCCACTGCTGCTCGGTCAGGTTATGCCGTTTCACAATCGGGCGGAAGTAAGACATCGCCGCTTCCCGCGCCTGTAACAGGGCGATAGTTAATGAATCATGCATAGCCTCTCCCGGTAATCATTAACACATGAACAATTCAGTTCTGCTGGTTTTACACACAACGCGTTTGACGACAAAAAGTCTAACAGAAACAAGCCTGATTTATTAACACAATGATAAATATAGCCTTTAATCTCTTTATGTAAATTTATTGTTATTCATATCACAAATTATTCACTTCTGGTTGCGAAATAAACAGCAAAGGCATACAACCAGATCATTAACATATTAATGAAATCACAGACCGGACGTCCGGCCTGAGGAGTAAGTGAATGAAAGGTACTGTTTTTGCCGTAGCGCTGAACCACCAGAGCCAGCGCGATGCCTGGCGCAACGCGTTTGAAAAAGCCCCCTACCACACGCCGCCAAAAACCGCCGTGTGGTTTATCAAACCGCATAACACCGTGATCCGCACGGGCGACCCCATTCCCTTCCCGCAGGGAGAAACCGTGTTAAGCGGTGCCACGGTAGCGCTGGTTGTGGGTAAAACGGCGCGTAACGTTCCCGTGGACGAGGCGGCGGAGTACATCGCCGGTTACGCGCTTGCCAACGAGGTGAGCCTGCCGGAAGAGAGTTTTTATCGCCCGGCGATCAAGGCCAAATGCCGCGACGGCTTTTGTCCGCTGGGAGAGCTGGTCGCCGTCGACCACGTTGATAACCTGACCATCGTCACCGAAATTAACGGCCGGGAAGCGGACCACTGGAACACCGCTGACCTGCAGCGCAATGCCGCCGAACTGCTGAGCGCCCTGAGCGAGTTCGCCACCCTCAGTCCGGGCGATGCCATTCTGCTCGGCACCCCACACTCGCGCGTCCCGCTGCAGCCGGGCGATCGCGTACGCATTCTGGCGAAAGGCTTCCCGTCCCTGGAAAACCCGGTGGTTGACGAACGCGAGGTCGCCCATGCGCAAGGCCCACATCCGCACGCCACGCTGTTCGCGCTTGGTCTGAACTACGCCGATCACGCCAGTGAGCTGGCGTTTACGCCGCCAACGGAACCGCTGGTGTTTATCAAAGCCCCCAACACCGTGACCGGCGATAACCAGACCTCGGTCCGCCCGAACAACATTGAGTACATGCACTACGAGGCGGAGCTGGTGGTGGTCATCGGCAAAACGGCGCACAAGGTCAGTGAGCGCGAGGCGATGGACTATGTCGCGGGCTATACCGTCTGCAACGATTACGCCATCCGTGACTACCTGGAAAACTACTACCGCCCGAACCTGCGGGTGAAAAGCCGCGACGGGTTGACCCCCCTCAGCCCGCATATCGTGCCGAAAGAGGCCATTCCCGACCCGCATAACTTAACCCTGCGCACCTTCGTGAACGGTGAATTGCGCCAGCAAGGCACCACTGCCGATCTGATCTTCAGCATCCCGTTCCTGATTGCCTATCTCAGCGAATTTATGACCCTGCAGCCCGGCGACATGATTGCCACCGGCACGCCAAAGGGTCTGTCTGACGTACAGCCAGGCGACGAAGTGGTCGTGGAAGTGGAGGGCGTGGGCCGCCTGGTGAACCGCATTGTCAGTGAGGAGACTGCAAAATGAAAAAAATAAACCATTGGATTAACGGTAAAAACGTCGCAGGAAGTGATTACTTCCACACCACTAACCCGGCCACCGGAGAGATACTGGCGGAGGTCGCGTCCGGCGGTGAAGCTGAAATTCATCAGGCCGTGGCGGCGGCCAAAGAGGCATTCCCGACGTGGGCTAACCTGCCGATGAAAGAGCGCGCACGCCTGATGCGTCGCCTCGGGGATCTTATCGATCAACACGTTCCGGAGATTGCGGCCCTCGAGACCGCCGACACCGGCCTGCCGATCCACCAGACCAAAAACGTGCTTATTCCACGCGCGTCGCACAACTTCGCGTTCTTCGCCGAAGTGTGCCAGCAGATGAACGGTAAAACCTACCCGGTCGACGACAAGATGCTCAACTACACCCTGGTGCAGCCGGTGGGGGTCTGCGCGCTGGTGTCGCCGTGGAACGTGCCGTTTATGACCGCCACCTGGAAAGTTGCGCCGTGCCTGGCGCTGGGCAACACCGCGGTGCTGAAGATGTCTGAACTCTCCCCGCTGACCGCCGACCGTCTGGGCGAGCTGGCGCTGGAGGCCGGTATTCCGGCGGGCGTGCTGAACGTGGTGCAGGGCTATGGCGCAACGGCGGGCGATGCGCTGGTACGTCACCACGACGTGCGCGCCGTCTCCTTTACCGGCGGCACCGCCACCGGGCGCAACATCATGAAAAACGCCGGACTGAAGAAATACTCCATGGAGCTGGGAGGGAAATCTCCGGTGCTGATTTTTGAAGATGCGGATATCGAACGCGCGCTGGATGCCGCCCTGTTCACCATCTTCTCCATCAACGGCGAGCGTTGCACCGCTGGCTCACGTATTTTCATTCAGCAGAGCATCTACCCGGAATTCGTCAGGCGCTTTGCCGAGCGCGCGAACCGTCTGCGCGTGGGTGACCCGACCGATCCGAACACTCAGGTTGGCGCGCTGATCAGCCAGCAGCACTGGGAAAAAGTCTCCGGCTATATCCGTCTTGGCATTGAAGAAGGCGCGACCCTGCTGGCGGGCGGCCCTGACAAACCCACCGATCTCCCTGCTCACCTGAAAAACGGCAACTTCCTGCGCCCGACCGTGCTGGCAGACGTCGACAATCGGATGCGCGTGGCCCAGGAAGAGATCTTCGGGCCGGTTGCCTGCCTGCTGCCGTTTAAGGACGAAGCCGAAGGGTTGCGTCTGGCTAACGACGTGGAGTACGGCCTGGCGTCATACATCTGGACCCAGGACGTCAGCAAAGTGCTGCGCCTGGCGCGCAATATCGAAGCCGGAATGGTGTTTGTAAACACCCAGAACGTGCGCGATCTGCGTCAGCCGTTTGGCGGCGTGAAGGCTTCCGGTACCGGGCGCGAAGGGGGCGAATACAGCTTCGAGGTGTTCGCTGAAATGAAAAACGTCTGCATCTCCATGGGCGACCATCCGATTCCAAAATGGGGGATCTGAGTATGGGCAAGTTAGCGTTAGCGGCAAAAATTACCCACGTTCCGTCAATGTACCTCTCTGAACTGCCGGGAAAAAACCACGGCTGCCGCCAGTCCGCCATCGACGGACATAAAGAAATCAGCAAGCGCTGTCGGGAGCTGGGCGTCGATACCATCATTGTGTTCGATACCCACTGGCTGGTGAACAGCGCCTACCACATCAACTGTGCGGATCATTTCTCCGGCATCTACACCAGCAACGAGCTGCCGCATTTTATCCGCGACATGACCTACGACTACGACGGTAACCCGGCGCTCGGCCAGCTTATCGCCGACGAAGCGGTGAAACTCGGTGTACGTGCCAAAGCGCACAACATCCCGAGCCTCAAGCTGGAGTACGGCACGCTGGTACCGATGCGCTACATGAACAGCGATAAGCACTTCAAAGTGATCTCTATCGCCGCGTTCTGCACCGTCCACGACTTCGCCGACAGCCGCAGGCTGGGCGAGGCCATCGTCAGCGCGATTCAGAAATATGACGGCACCGTGGCGGTGCTCGCCAGCGGTTCGCTGTCGCACCGTTTTATCGACGACCAGCGCGCCGAAGAGGGAATGAACAGCTACACCCGCGAGTTCGACCGTCAGATGGACGAACGCGTGGTGAAGCTGTGGCGTGAAGGCAAGTTCAGGGAGTTCTGCAGCATGTTGCCGGAATATGCCCACTACTGCTACGGCGAGGGCAACATGCACGACACGGTGATGCTGCTGGGGATGCTCGGCTGGGACACATACGACGGCAAGGTGGAGTTCCTCACCGAGCTGTTCCCCAGCTCCGGCACCGGCCAGGTTAACGCCGTTTTCCCCCTGCCCGCGTCCGCGTAAGGAGCCACCATGCCGCACTTTATTGCTGAATGCACTGACAACATCCGCGAGCAGGCGGACCTGCCAGCACTGTTCGCCAAAGTGAACGACGCGCTTGCCGCCACGGGAATCTTCCCACTCGGCGGTATCCGTAGCCGCGCGCACTGGCTGGACACCTGGCAGATGGCCGACGGTAAGCACGATTACGCCTTTGTGCATATGACGCTGAAGATTGGCGCCGGGCGCAGTCTGGAGAGCCGGGAGGCAGTGGGAAAGGCACTGTTTGAGCTGATTAAAACCCACTTCGCCGACCTGATGGCATCGCGCTATCTGGCGCTCTCTTTTGAAATAGACGAGCTGCACCCGACGCTCAATTACAAACAAAACAACGTGCACGCTTTGTTTAAGTAGCGCCCTTACCGGGCCGACAACGGCTTTGAACGCAAGCCGGGTGAGCAGCACGCCACCCGGCAACAACAGGAAATCGCCATGCTCGATAAACACACCCATACCCTGATCGCCCATCGTCTGCATCAGGCGGAACAGTCCCGGGAGCAGATCCGCCAGATCTCGCTCGACTACCCGACGATCACCCTTGATGACGCCTACGCCGTACAGCGCGAATGGGTGAGCCTGAAAATCGCCGAAGGTCGCGTGCTGAAAGGCCACAAGATTGGCCTCACCTCCAAAGCGATGCAGGCCAGCTCGCAGATTAGCGAGCCGGACTACGGCGCTCTGCTCGACGACATGTTCTTCCACGACGGCAGTGATATCCCTGCCGACCGCTTTATCGTCCCGCGCATCGAAGTGGAGCTGGCCTTCGTGCTGGCAAAACCCCTGCGCGGCCCAAACTGCACCCTGTTCGACGTCTACAACGCCACGGATTACGTCATCCCCGCGCTGGAGCTGATCGACGCCCGCTGCCACAACATCGATCCCGAGACCCAGCGTCCGCGCAAGGTGTTCGACACCATCTCCGATAACGCCGCCAACGCAGGTGTGATCCTTGGCGGTCGCCCGATTAAGCCCGACGAGCTGGATCTGCGCTGGATCTCCGCCCTGCTCTACCGCAACGGCGTCATTGAAGAGACCGGGGTCGCCGCGGGCGTGCTCAACCACCCGGCCAACGGTGTGGCATGGCTTGCCAATAAACTCGCGCCGTACGACGTTCAGCTGGAGCCTGGCCAAATCATCCTCGGCGGTTCGTTTACCCGCCCGGTGCCGGCCAGCAAGGGCGATACCTTCCACGTGGACTACGGCAAGATGGGCTCCATCAGCTGCCGTTTTGTTTAGGAGACCACCATGGAAAACAGATTCAAAGCGGCGCTCAGCGCCGGAAAACCGCAAATCGGCCTCTGGCTGGGGCTGACCAGCAGTTACAGCGCCGAGCTGCTGGCCGGTGCGGGTTTCGACTGGCTGCTGATCGATGCAGAGCACGCGCCCAATAACGTGCAAACCGTCCTGACCCAGCTGCAGGCGATCGCGCCTTACGCCAGCCAGCCGGTGGTACGCCCGTCGTGGAACGATCCGGTCCAGATCAAACAGCTGCTGGACGTCGGGGCGCAAACCCTGCTGGTGCCGATGGTACAAAACGCCGATGAAGCCCGGCTGGCGGTGCGCGCCACGCGTTATCCACCGGCGGGGATCCGCGGCGTGGGCAGCGCGCTGGCTCGCGCCTCGCGCTGGAACCGCACGCCTGATTACCTGCAGCGCGCTAACGATGCCATGTGCGTGCTGGTGCAGATTGAAACGCGCGAGGCGCTGAAAAATCTGCCGCACATCCTCGACGTGGAAGGCGTGGACGGGGTGTTTATTGGCCCGGCGGATCTGAGCGCCGACATGGGCTTTGCCGGAAATCCGCAGCACCCGGAAGTCCAGGCCGCCATCGAGAAGGCCATTGCGCAGATCCGTGCGGCAGGCAAAGCACCCGGCATCCTGATGGCTAGCGAGCCGCTGGCAAAACGCTACCTCGAGCTTGGCGCGCTGTTTGTCGCCGTCGGGGTCGACACCACCCTGCTTGCACGCAGCGCCGAGGCGCTGGCGGCACGTTTTATCGATATCCCGGTTACGTCAGTAAATAACAATAAATCCGTCTACTAAACGTACGATGTGGAGCGCAACATGACGACCTCTACCCTGCAAACCCATGATAATAAAGCTGTAGAACACCGCGTTATTCAGAAGCTGTTTCGTCGTTTGATCGTGTTTCTCTTTATCCTGTTTGTCTTCTCGTTTCTTGACCGCATTAACATCGGCTTTGCCGGGCTGACGATGGGCAAAGATCTGGGCCTCACCTCGACCATGTTTGGCCTGGCCGCCACCCTGTTTTACGTCACCTACGTGATATGTGGGATCCCCAGCAACATCATGCTGGCGAAGGTCGGCGCCCGGCGCTGGATCGCCGGGATCATGGTGGTGTGGGGCATCGCTTCCACCTGCACCATGTTCGCCACCAGCCCGCACACGCTCTATGTGCTGCGCATGCTGGTGGGCATTGCCGAGGCCGGATTCCTGCCGGGGATCCTCGTCTATCTCACTTGGTGGTTCCCTGCTTACCACCGCGCCCGCGCCAATGCGTTGTTTATGATCGCCATGCCGGTGACCATGATGCTCGGCTCGATCCTCTCCGGTTATATTCTGGCCATGGACGGGCTGTGGGACCTGAAAGGCTGGCAATGGCTGTTCCTGCTGGAGGGGCTACCGTCCGTGGTGCTCGGCGTTGTGACGTGGTTCTACCTGAACGACACGCCGGATCAGGCCAGCTGGCTGGATGACGACGAAAAGCAGGCGCTTAAAACAATGATCGCCCGCGAGCAGGAGTCGGCCATCGCCCGCCCCGTCACGCCGCGTTCGACGCTGCGCGAAGTGTTTACCCCGGCCGTGCTGCTCTATACCCTGGCCTATTTCTGCCTCACGAACACCCTGAGCGCGATTAATATCTGGACGCCGCAGATCCTGCAAAGCTTCAACACCGGCAGCAGCAACATTGTGATTGGCCTGCTGGCGGCGATCCCGCAGTTTTGCACCATCCTCGGGATGATCTGGTGGAGCCGCCGCTCCGACAGGCTGAAAGAGCGAAAAAAGCACACCATTCTGCCGTACCTCTTTGCGGCGGCAGGATGGTTACTGGCCTCGGCGACCCACCACAGCCTGATCCAGCTGCTTGGCATCATCATGGCCTCAACCGGATCGTTTACCGCCATGGCGATCTTCTGGACCACGCCGGATCGGGTTATTAGCCTGCAGTCGCGGGCGGTCGCACTGGCGGTGATCAATGCCATCGGTAACGTCGGATCCGCCGTCAGCCCGCTGTTGATCGGCATTCTGCGTGACAGCACCGGCAGCTTCAGCTCCGGGTTGTGGTTTGTTGCCGGCTTGCTGGTGGTCGGCGCGCTGGTGCTGACACGTATCCCGATGACGCAGCGGGAGAGCCTTGAGCACGAGCCGGGTATGGCGGCGCAGAAAATCCTGTAAGGAGCGGCTATGTGCCAGAACCCGATCGCGAATATCGACATCAGCAAAGAGTACGACGAAAGTCTGGGAACGGATGATGTTCACTATCAGTCGTTCGCCCGCATGGCGGCCTTTTTTGGCCGCGACATGCAGGCTCACCGTCACGACCAGTATTTTCAGATGCACTTTCTGGATACCGGACAGATCGAACTGCAACTCGACGATCACCGCTACTCGGTGCAGGCTCCGCTGTTTGTGCTCACGCCCCCGTCGGTGCCGCACGCGTTTATTACCGAATCCGACAGCGACGGGCACGTTCTGACGGTGCGCGAGGATCTGATCTGGCCGCTGCTGGAAGTGCTCTACCCCGGCACGCGGGAAGCCTTTGGCCTGCCGGGGATCTGCCTGTCGCTGGCCGATAAGCCGGACGAACTGGCGGCACTGAAGCACTACTGGCCGCTGATTGCCCGGGAATCGACGGCGCAACTGCCCGGGCGCGAACACACGCTGGTTCTGTTAGCCCAGGCGGTGTTCACCCTGCTGCTGCGCAACGCGAAGCTCGACGATCACGCCGCCAGCGGCATGCGCGGCGAGCTGAAACTGTTCCAGCGCTTTACCCAGCTGATTGATGTCCATTTTCATGAGCACTGGACGGTACCGGAATATGCCAGCGAACTGCACCTGACCGAATCGCGTCTGACCGATATCTGCCGACGCTTCGCCAACCGCCCGCCGAAGCGGCTGATTTTTGACCGTCAGCTGCGTGAAGCGAGGCGGATGCTGCTCTTCTCCGACAGTGCGGTCAGCGAAATCGCCTGGCAGCTGGGGTTTAAAGACCCGGCCTATTTTGCCCGGTTTTTTAATCGGTTAGTGGGGTGTTCGCCGAGCGCGTATCGGGCGCAAAAAGTGCCGGTGTCGTCTGTTACCCCACCCCAGCCCTGACCCTCGCCCGGGTTCAGGGTGAGGGAAATCACACTCTGCGATCATATGCGAAAAGTACCAGCCGTTGTCCCAATCGTCCCTTCACGTTCCCCCCCGCTCAGGCTTCAATTAAACAACAAAAACAAAACATAAATTTAACATCACTGTTCCGATACGAGGTCCCTATGAAGCCTGAAGATTTCCGCGCTGATGCCAAACGTCCGTTAACCGGTGAAGAGTATTTAAAAAGCCTGCAGGATGGCCGTGAGATTTATATCTACGGCGAGCGCGTCAAAGACGTGACCACTCATCCGGCGTTTCGCAATGCGGCAGCCTCCATCGCGCAGATGTACGATGCGCTGCACAAGCCTGACATGCAGGACACGCTGTGCTGGGGCACCGATACCGGCAGCGGCGGCTATACCCATAAGTTTTTCCGCGTAGCGAAAAGCGCCGACGACCTGCGTCAGCAGCGTGACGCCATCGCCGAGTGGTCGCGCCTGAGCTACGGCTGGATGGGCCGCACCCCGGACTACAAGGCGGCGTTTGGCTGCGCGCTCGGTGCCAATCCGGCGTTCTACGGCCAGTTCGAACAGAACGCCCGTAACTGGTACACCCGTATTCAGGAAACCGGGCTTTACTTCAACCACGCCATCGTTAACCCCCCCATCGACCGTCACAAACCGGCGGACGAAGTAAAAGACGTCTACATCAAGCTGGAAAAAGAGACCGACGCCGGGATCATCGTTAGCGGCGCAAAAGTGGTGGCAACCAACTCGGCGCTGACTCACTACAACATGATCGGTTTTGGCTCCGCGCAGGTCATGGGCGAAAACCCGGACTTCGCGCTGATGTTCGTTGCGCCAATGGACGCCGAAGGCGTGAAGCTGATCTCTCGCGCCTCTTACGAAATGGTGGCAGGTGCGACCGGCTCTCCGTACGACTACCCGCTCTCCAGCCGTTTCGACGAAAACGACGCGATCCTGGTGATGGATCATGTGTTGATCCCCTGGGAAAACGTGCTGATCTACCGCGATTTCGATCGCTGCCGTCGCTGGACCATGGAAGGCGGTTTTGCCCGCATGTACCCGCTGCAGGCCTGCGTACGTCTGGCGGTGAAGCTCGATTTCATTACCGCGCTGCTGAAGAAATCGCTGGAGTGTACCGGCACCCTGGAGTTCCGCGGCGTGCAGGCGGATCTCGGGGAAGTGGTGGCCTGGCGCAACATGTTCTGGGCGCTGAGCGACTCCATGTGTTCTGAAGCCACACCGTGGGTGAATGGCGCGTACCTGCCGGATCACGCGGCGCTGCAGACCTACCGTGTCATGGCCCCGATGGCCTATGCGAAGATCAAGAACATCATCGAGCGTAACGTCACCAGCGGCCTGATCTATCTGCCGTCCAGCGCACGAGACCTGAACAATCCGCAGATCGACCAGTATCTGGCGAAATACGTGCGCGGCTCCAACGGCATGGATCACGTGGAACGCATTAAGATTTTGAAACTGATGTGGGATGCCATCGGCAGCGAGTTTGGTGGTCGTCACGAGCTGTATGAGATCAACTACTCCGGCAGCCAGGACGAAATCCGTCTGCAGTGTCTGCGTCAGGCACAGAGCTCTGGCAACATGGACAAAATGATGGCAATGGTCGACCGCTGCATGTCCGAGTACGACCAGCATGGCTGGACGGTGCCGCACCTGCACAATAATTCCGATATCAACATGCTGGATAAGCTGCTGAAATAACGCAGCGGGAGGTTTCAATGCATACAGAACAACGCCTGCGTTTTCGCGATGCGATGGCCAGCCTGTCGGCGGCGGTTAATGTTGTCACCACCGAGGGCGATGCAGGACGCTGCGGTATCACCGCCACCGCCGTCTGTTCGGTCACGGACACCCCGCCATCGTTGATGGTCTGCATCAATGCCAACAGTGCCATGAACCCGGTTTTCCAGGGTAACGGTAAGCTGTGCGTTAACGTGCTGAACCATGAGCAGGAGATCATGGCCCGCCACTTCGCCGGGATGACCGGCATGGCAATGGACGATCGCTTTGCCCTCTCCTGCTGGCAGAAAGGTCCGCAGGGGCAACCGGTGCTGAAGGGCGCGCTGGCAAGCCTTGAAGGCGAGATTAGCCAGGTGCAAACCATCGGCACCCATCTGGTTTATCTCATTGAAATTAAAAACATCATTCTGAGCGAAGCGGGACACGGCCTGATCTATTTTAAACGCCGTTTCCACCCCGTCATGATGGAGGCTGAAGCCGCAGTGTGACCCCCTCCTGCGCTGGCCGTTTCCCGGCCAGCGCCAATTTCCACAAAAATTCCTAAGGTTTCCGCTTAATCACGCCGTTATATAGCCATAAGAGAAATTTTCTGTGTCTGAATACTGACAATACATGTCAGTGCTACCCGCATCATTCAGCGCATACCCTAATATACAGGAAGACCTTATGGCTAAATCGACGCGGAGCCGCTCGGCTGAACGTCTGGTCGATATTCTGGTTGAGTTACATTTAAATGGTGTGGTAAACCGCAGTGCGCTCATGGAAAAATTTAAAATTACCGAGCGCACTGTCTACCGGGATTTAAATGCGCTTTCACCTATTGTGGAACATACCGGTAACGGACTGTATCGTCTGATCCACTCCGCACAATCTCCCGGTGGACAAGGATTACATCACACGATTGCTAACTTCCTGAATGCCGATAGCTTTTTCCCGGAAAGAAATACGGAATTCTGGCAGAAACTTGAAACACGCGTTGACGAAAATCATATTCTTATTCTTGGCAACGAAGCAGAGCACACTGTAGAACGTGATATTCGTCGCTATTTATCGAAAATCGAGAAATCGATTAAGAATCGTAATGTATGCCAGATCGTTTATAAGGGTAAAACCCGCCAGATTAATCCCTATAAACTCATTAACAATAAAAATATATGGTATTTACAAGCCACCGAGAATAGCCGGCTAAAATCCTTCTCGTTGAGTCAGATTAGCTGGTTTGATATTCAACAAAAAACCTTCACGCCGGAAGAAAATGCGCTCGGACTGCTGGAAAAAAGCCTTGATCCGTGGGTGTCGGAAGACACTTTCGAAGTGAAAATATTCATTAAAGATACTATTTCACATTACTTTATGCGCCGCGACCTGCTGCCGGAACAAGAGCTTGTCGGTGAGCAGCACAACGGCGTCACGCTGCGCTGTCAGGCGGCACACGAGAACCAGATCCTGCCGCTGCTGTTCTACTGGCTGCCGAACATTCAAATCCTGGAGCCCAACTGGCTAAAAGAGAAGCTGCTTAAAACGCTGGAAAATTATCTGGCGGTAGAGCGCACAGCAGATAACCACGTGATCTCAATCACATAATTTCTCCCGGCGGCGGCGAGACGGAACCACTCGCCGCCCTCTTTGACCGCTCACCTGGCCCTTTCAACCGCTCATTCATTTACCTGTCTTTACACGCGCGTGGTTCTGGCACGATCGCTCCAGCATTAATCAATACCTCCTCATAACGAACCCTGACCCTTTTTCATTACATAAAAAACCAGGTCTTACTATGGATACGAAAAAACTACTGAAGCACGTGCCCTGGGCGTTACTCGGGATCCTCGGCGCTTTTTGTCTGGCGGTTGTCGCACTACGCCGGGGCGAACACGTAAGCGCCCTGTGGATCGTCGTTGCGTCTGTCTCCGTCTATCTTGTTGCTTATCGCTACTACAGCTTATACATCGCGCAGAAGGTCATGAAACTCGACCCGACGCGTGCCACTCCGGCGGTCATTAATAATGACGGCCTCAACTACGTGCCCACCAACCGCTACGTGTTGTTTGGTCACCACTTTGCCGCTATCGCCGGTGCGGGTCCGCTGGTCGGCCCGGTTCTGGCCGCGCAGATGGGCTACCTGCCTGGTACCTTGTGGCTGCTCGCGGGCGTAGTGCTGGCCGGGGCGGTACAGGACTTTATGGTGCTGTTTATCTCTTCTCGCCGTAACGGCGCCTCTCTGGGTGAGATGGTCAAAGAGGAGATGGGCCGCGTGCCGGGGACCATCGCACTGTTCGGCTGCTTCCTGATTATGATCATCATCCTCGCGGTGCTGGCGTTAATCGTGGTGAAAGCGCTGGCCGAAAGTCCGTGGGGGGTCTTCACCGTCTGCTCTACTGTGCCGATTGCGCTGTTCATGGGTATCTACATGCGCTTTATCCGCCCGGGTCGCGTGGGTGAAGTGTCGGTGATTGGTATTGTGCTGCTGGTTGCATCCATCTACTTCGGTGGCGTGATTGCGCACGACCCGTACTGGGGCCCGGCGCTGACCTTCAAGGACACCACCATCACCTTCGCGCTGATTGGGTATGCGTTTGTCTCCGCTCTGCTGCCGGTCTGGCTGATCCTGGCACCGCGTGACTACCTGGCGACCTTCCTGAAAATCGGCGTTATCGTCGGTCTGGCGATCGGCATCCTGGTGATTAACCCGGATCTGAAAATGCCGGCAGTGACCCAGTACATCGACGGTACCGGTCCTCTGTGGAAAGGTGCGCTGTTCCCGTTCCTGTTTATCACCATCGCCTGCGGTGCGGTCTCTGGCTTCCACGCCCTGATTGCTTCCGGTACCACACCGAAGCTGCTGGCTAACGAAAAAGACGCGCGTCTGATTGGCTACGGCGCAATGCTGATGGAGTCTTTCGTGGCGATCATGGCGCTGGTTGCCGCGTCCATCATCGAACCGGGTCTCTACTTCGCGATGAACACCCCTCCGGCAGGCCTGGGCATTACCATGCCAAACCTGCATGAGATGGGCGGTGATAACGCGGCGCTGATCATGGCGCAGCTGAAAGATGCGAGCGCACATGCTGCCGCAACCGTCAGCTCCTGGGGCTTCGTGATTTCGCCTGAGCAGATCATGCAGACCGCGAAAGACATTGGCGAACCGTCAGTCCTGAACCGCGCCGGTGGCGCACCGACGCTGGCAGTGGGTATCGCACACGTGTTCCACAAAGTGCTGCCGTGGGCGGACATGGGCTTCTGGTACCACTTCGGTATTCTCTTTGAAGCGTTGTTCATCCTCACCGCGCTGGACGCCGGTACCCGTGCGGGACGCTTTATGCTGCAGGACCTGCTGGGTAACTTCGTGCCGTTCCTGAAGAAAACCGACTCTCTGGTGGCGGGTATTCTGGGAACCGCGGGCTGCGTGGGTCTGTGGGGTTACCTGCTGTATCAGGGCGTTGTCGACCCGCTGGGCGGCGTGAAGAGCCTGTGGCCGCTGTTCGGTATCTCTAACCAGATGCTGGCCGCTGTCGCCCTGGTTCTTGGCACCGTTGTACTGGTGAAGATGAAACGCACCAAATACATCTGGGTCACCGTGATCCCTGCGCTGTGGCTGCTGCTCTGCACCACCTGGGCGCTTGGTCTGAAACTGTTCAGCGCCAATCCGCAGCTGGAAGGCTTCTTCTTCATGGCTAACCAGTACAAAGAGAAAATTGCCGCAGGCGGCGCGGACCTCACTGCCCAGCAGATTGCCAACATGAACCATATCGTGGTGAACAACTACACCAACGCAGGTCTGAGCATTCTGTTCCTGGTGGTGGTGTACAGCATCATCTTCTACGGCATCAAAACCTGGCTGAACGTGCGTAACGCCGAGGGTCGTACGGATAAAGAAACCCCGTATGTCCCGGTACCGGAAGGCGGCGTGAAGACCTCTTCACACCACTAATCCGCCCTCGCATCCCTCTCCCTGCGGGAGAGGGTTAGGGTGAAGGGAAACAACGCCCGGCAGCCCCAGCCGGGCTTTTTCTATCTGGAAGGCACAATGTTTGGTAACTTAGGCGAAGCGAAAAAATACCTCGGTCAGGCGGCGAAAATGCTGATTGGCATTCCGGACTATGACAACTACGTTGAGCATATGAAGACCAACCATCCGGATAAACCGTACATGACCTATACCGAATTCTTCCGCGAGCGTCAGGAAGCGCGCTACGGCGGGAGTGGAGAAGGCGGCGTACGCTGCTGCTAAAGGAGAGACCATGACCCCGATTGCCGTCACCCTGCTGACCGGTTTCCTTGGCGCCGGTAAAACCACCCTGCTGCGCCACATTCTGAACGCGCAGCACGGCTTCAAAATCGCCGTGATCGAAAACGAATTCGGCGAAGTCTCGGTCGACGATCAGCTGATTGGCGATCGCGCCACGCAGATTAAAACCCTGACTAACGGCTGTATCTGCTGCACCCGCTCGAATGAATTAGAAGATGCCCTGCTGGATCTGCTCGACAGCCGCGATCGCGGTGAAATCGATTTTGACCGCCTGGTGATTGAATGCACCGGTATGGCCGACCCCGGCCCGATTATTCAGACCTTTTTCGCCCATGAGATCCTCTGCCAGCGCTACCTGCTGGACGGCGTCATTGCGCTGGTCGACGCGGTTCATGCCGACGAACAGATGAACCAGTTCACTCTCGCCCAGTCGCAGGTGGGCTACGCCGATCGCATCCTGCTGACCAAAACCGACGTGGCGGGCGACAGCGAAAAACTGCGCGAGCGCCTGACGCGTATCAACTCGCGGGCGCCGATTTACATCGCGACGCACGGTGATATCGATCTCTCGCAGCTGTTCAACACCAATGGCTTTATGCTGGAAGAGCATGTCACCTCGACGCCGCGCTTCCACTTTATGGCAGATAAGCAAAACGACGTCTCGTCGATTGTGGTCGAGCTGGATTACCCGGTGGATATCAGCGACGTCTCCCGCGTCATGGAAAACCTGCTGCTCTCTTTTGCCGACAGGCTGCTGCGCTACAAAGGGATGCTGTGGATTGATGGCGAACCGAACCGCCTGCTGTTCCAGGGCGTACAGCGGCTGTACAGCGCGGACTGGGACAGACCGTGGGGAGATGAAACGCCGCGAAGCGTCATGGTGTTTATTGGGCTACAGCTGCCGGAAGACGAGATCCGGACAGCGTTTGCAGCACTGCGCAAATAACCGTACGAACGCAGCCCTCTCCGCAGTTGAGGAGAGGGCTGTGAGATTATTTCAGCGCGTCGGGCAGCGTCACAATCCACAGTTCGCTTTCTGACGCCGGCTTCGCCAGCGGCTTCACGGCGAGGGTGGTCGCAACCGGTTTATCATCAATCGTGAGTGCACCTTGCGAATTCACCCGATAATCCTTGAGCTTCTTGCCCTCGACCGGATTTTCCATCGCCACCTTCACGCCAAAGTCGTTATCGTTCGCGACCGCCAGCGTGTTGTTGTCAATCAGCGCTAACCCTTCGGCCTTTTCCTGCTGCCAGCCAAGCGCGCGCAAATCCACGACCTGGGTTTTAGCCGCCAGCGTAATGCCGCGCTGGGCCAGCGTCTTCTCGTCATCAAACTCCGGGTATTCGCCCGGCTTATCGAAGCGTGTCAGATCGCTCGCCTTGCTGAGGTCCACCTTGTAGATGAGGTTGCGCATGCCATCGTTTTTATCGCTGCCCTGCTCAATCAGCAGCAGCTGCTGGTTATCAAGCGCCACAATGTCACCGATTTTGGCGTCATTGTTTTTGCTGTAGGCTTCGCTGTCGATGGGATAACCGTACATCGCGGTTTTCCCGGTCGCCGGGTCGAAGCTCACCAGGCGGGTAAACAGCGCCTGTTTTTTGCTTTTGCCGTCGATATCCAGCGTGCTTTGCACCGCGGCAATGATACGCCCGTCCGGCATACGGGTCAGGCCTTCAAAGCCCCGGTTTGGTTGACGCCATTTAATAATATTCGGCAAGCCGCCCGCGATGGATTTCTCGCCTTCCGCCGCCTGCGGACCGTGAATCGCCAGGATCTTGCCTTTGCTGTCGACGTTAATCAGGAACGGACCGTATTCGTCACACAGCCAGTAACCGCCTTTACCGTCCGGCGTGATACCTTCCGTATCCAGCCCGCGATTGTCGCCCTTCAGCACCTTTAATGTGTCACTGAACGCCACTTCATTGGTCGAGCCAATCACGCCGCTTTGCAGCGGCAGACCGTTGATCTCGCCTTTATCATCATGCAGAGGGCGCGCATCGACGGCCTCCGCTTTGCCATTTTGTACGCGAATCGTCATCAGCAGCGGAGCGAAATCGGGCGTGACAAAGATTTTGGCTTCATCTTTCCCCACTTTCGGCGAATCCGCATTCGGACCGCGATCGGTCACGGTCGCAAACGTCAGGGTATCGCCCTGTTTACCGGTAAACAGCAGGCCAGAGCCAATCCCGACCGGGAGCCCCTTCGGGAACGCACCGGCAAACGCGCCGCTGTAGCTCACGCGCGTGCCTTCGGGGAAGCTGACAACATAGTGTTCGGCCGTGGGCTGCGCCGCCAGGCCAGAGAAAGAGAGCGCACAACCGATAAGCACAGGAATAATTTTTCTTTTCATATTGTTAGTATCCAGAAAGTGAAGCCAACAACGTAAAGAACAAACGTGTCAGGAAAATGACACCGCAGAGATACGCGGACAGGCAATTGCAGGCGCATGAACCGCCAGAAATGTAAAACTAAACCACAAAGTGTAAAATTTGAAATGTTTCTGGAAATTATTAGAAAGCCAATTAATTCATGTCAAACGGTTATCCTCTGTCTCGTTCAGTGTCTATTTAGTCAAAAAACTAAACCTGTCCTAAACGTCCAGGTAATACATATTGACCCGGCGATAACTAAACATGAAAGCAACATTTCAAAAGCCAGCCATTAACAAAAACAGCATAAAAACACGACCTTAATCACATTTGCAGTCATAAACTTCGCTTGTTAAGGTGGCCTCAGATGAAATTAATGACGAGGCACAAAACATGAAAAAACTGAATGTTCTTCTTCTTTCTGCTCTGACCGTCCTGTCGGGTTCTGCACTGGCTATGGGCGGCACGATTGAGCAAGGTAAAAACTTTACTAACCTTAATCTGGAAATGGGTAAATCCTCATCCGGTGTGTACCTTGAAAGCAACTGGCTCAAAAACACTGACGACGGCACGCAAACAGGTGGCGTTGGCGCCGGTTACAACCTGGAAGTGGGCCCGGTGATGCTGAATGCCGGTGCCAAAGCAATCTACCTTGGCCCGAAAAAAGGCGATAACGGCGTGGCATTCCCCATCGGTGGCGGTATTAACGTTGCGCTGACCGACAGCATCCACGTGTTTGGCGAAGGGTATGCCGCACCAGAAGGTCTGAACAACAGCGTGAAAAACTACGTGGAAGCCAACGGCGGTGTGAGCTGGACGCCAATCACGCCTGTGACGCTGAAAGTAGGTTATCGTCACGTAAGCGTTGACGGCAAAGACGGTCGTCCTGGCCACACGCTGATCGACGGCGCATATGTAGGCGGTGGAGTCACCTTCTGATGAAACACCGCATTACCGCGCTTTGCGTTCTGAGCATCACGCTTCTGCTCACCGGTTGCGTCCAGTATAAATGGGTGAAACCGGGAGTCAGTGACGCTGAGATGAATAAAAGGCTCACGGAATGCGAAGCACAGGCCCTGATTGATCTGCCCCCGGACAATGTTGTGACCGGTTCGAGCTCGGAAAAAATGGACAAATCGAAAAAGAAAAAGGATATTTCCACGAGCTACACGGTTGAAGACGCGAATGAATATCGCCGGGATACCTTAGTCGACAGCTGCATGTTCAAAAGCGGCTGGGACAAGATTGAAGTGCAATAACCTCAAAAAAAACCTGCCGGATGGCAGGTTTTTTATTCGCGGAGTTACTTACGCACCACCACCAGCTTCTGGTTCACAAACTCTTTGATCCCCAGGTCCGACAGTTCGCGTCCGTAACCGGATCGCTTCACGCCGCCAAACGGCAGCTCTGGCGCGGTATCGGTGAGCCAGTTGATATACACCATGCCGGTCTCAATACGCGACGCCATTTTCTTCGCCCGCTCGATATCCTTGCTGAACACCGCGCCGCCCAGACCATAGTGGGAATCGTTCGCCAGTGCGACCGCTTCGTCATCATTTTTCACCACATAGATCTGCGCCACCGGGCCGAAGAACTCCTCGAAGTAGGCCGGGTTGTCGCGCGAGGTATGCGTCAGGATCGTCGGCTCAAAGAAGCACCCGTCACGCTGCACCGGTTTGCCACCGTAATGCAGCGTCGCGCCGTTTTTCACCGCCTCGTTGACCTGTGTGGTCAACGTGTCCAGCGCATCCTGAGAGGACAGCGGCCCCAGGGTGGTGCTCTCGTCCAGCGGATCGCCAATCTTCACCTGCTTAAATGCCTCGGTGAATTTCGCAAGGAAGGCATCCGCAATCTTCTCATGCAGGATGAAACGCTTCGCCGCCGTACAGACCTGGCCGGCGTTATTGAGTCGGGCATTCACGCCCGTCTTCACGGCCTTCTCCAGATCGGCATCATCCAGCACCACAAAGACGTCGTTACCGCCCAGCTCCAGGGTCGATTTTTTGATGTGCTTCGCCGCCTGCGCCGCGACCACGCTACCCGCTTTTTCGGAACCGGTCAGCGCGGCACCCTGTACACGATCGTCGGCGATGATGTTCGCCACCTGATCCGACGAAATAAACAGGTTGGTCCACGCCCCTTCCGGTGCACCGGCCTCACGCACCAGATGTGCAAACGTCTCTGCACAGTGCGGCACGATGCTGGCGTGTTTGGCGATCACCGGGTTACCGGCCGCCAGGTTCGGGGCGAGGACACGCATCAGCTGGTAATAAGGGAAGTTCCACGGCTCAACGGCCATCAGCACGCCAATAGGGTGGTGCTCGACCCACGCTTCCCCGAGTTCGGAGTCGTACTTCACCGGGGCGAGGAACCGTTGGGCATTATCCGCGTAGTAGCGGGCGATTTGCGCGCACAGTTTCACTTCACCGCGGCTCTGCTCAATGAGCTTACCCATCTCCTTGCTGGCAATTTTGGCCAGATCCTCCGTACGTTCGTCGATGAGGTCCGCAAGTTTACGCAGTACCGGCAGGCGCTGGTTAATGTCGCCTTTTGCCCAGTCCGAATGGTAAAGCGCATCGGCCGCCTTCAGCGCCGCTTCAACATCCGCGTCGGTATGGGAGGGATATTCTTTGATGAGCTGGTTTGTGGCAGGATTTACTGTCTGGTAAGCCATGTCGAATCTCCTTGTTTTACCGCTTAGGGTATTAAGGGTAGACAATATGACTGGCGATGGACGTAAAGTTGGGTATATCCGGAAGGTTCTTAGCGTGGTACTGCAACATGTCGCGCGGGCATGGTATAAAAAACGTTCCTGACAGGAGTCCCCCATGACCGAGACCCGACACATCCGCCAGACCTTTCATCGCGCCTGCGGCCACGAGCTGCGCAGCACGTGGCAGAGCACCCAGGCGTATAAACGTCATTGTCACCCACAGCTCTCTATTGGCGCGATCCTGGAAGGCCAGACGTGCTGCACAATCCATGACAGGGAGTATATCCTGACCCCTGGCGACATCATCGTCATCCCGGCGCATGCTCCCCACAGCTGCAACCCGGTGGCGGGGCAACCACGCAGCTACCATATGCTGTATATCGACACTGACCTTTCGCTGGCACTGCAGGTCATTCGCGATCAAGCGCTGTTTAATCATTATCTTGACGTGGTTGAGAACATGACCGCGGCCTCCCTGAACGCACTGCTTTGCGCCCTTCCCCCCTCTACAGGCCGTACAGATAAGCCCCATTCATTGAGTCAGCAGGTGCAAGAGGCGTTTCTGTCGAACCTCACCGCTCCGCCTTCCCTTGACGACCTTGCCCGGCGATTTTCACTGCGCAAAGAGACATTAATCCGCACCTTTAAACAGGACACCGGCCTGACGCCAGGACGCTTTCTCAGCATCTCTCGCGTGGAATACGCCAAAGCGCGACTGCGTGCGGGGGATGATCTCGCCGATGTCGGTTACCAGAGCGGGTTTGCCGACCAGAGCCATTTCCATAAAACCTTCGTCAGCTACACGGCCGCCACGCCTCGCCAGTACGCGACGGGCCGATCAATATCAGACAATAATCAGGATACGTAACGCCGTAAGGTGATCTCCGTTTTTGCTCTGGAGGTCACGATGGAACTGTTCTTCCCTTCCGCTTTTCTCGCCCTGGCGCTGGCGCATTTTGTAGCCCTGTTAAGCCCCGGTCCGGATTTCTTTTTGCTGGTCGGTTACGCCGCACGCTACCGGCTGCGCGGCAGTGCCGGGTTGTGCCTCGGTATCGCCGCGGGTAACGCGCTCTATATTGTGCTGGTGATTATCGGCTGGAGCGCCCTGCGCACGTTTTCGTGGCTGTTTACCCTTATCGAATTATCCGGCGCGCTCTACCTGCTCTGGATTGGATCGCGGCTGGCGCGCAGCCGCCCACAGACGCTTGCGCTCAATGAGACTCATCAGCGGTGCCCCTCATTGCGTAAGCAAATCCTGCTGGGGCTCGGTTCGGCACTGTTAAACCCGAAGAATGCACTTTTTTATCTGGCGCTCATGACGGCGCTGTTAGGGCCGGATGTCACGCTGCTTCAGCAGTCAACCTGCGGTGTCTGGATGGTAATGGTGGTGCTGGTCTGGGATTTAGCGCTGGTGTCGCTGATGGGCTTGCCCGTGGTTCAGCGGACGCTCAGCCGTTCACTCTGGCTGATTGAGCAAACCGCTGGCATGGTGCTGATGGCGTTTGGTGGGTGGGTCGTGTGGCGTTTTTTGCATTTTCTTCCCGCCTCCCTCTATTCTTAAGCCATGGAAAAAATAGCTGAACTTAAACGCGCCAAGCTGCTGGCGCTGTCGCTGCTGCTGATTGCCGCCGCGGCGTTTATCACCACCCTGTTCCTGCCGCAAACCTTCTGGGTGCGCGGCGTAAAGGCCATTGCCGAGGCGGCGATGGTCGGCGCGCTGGCGGACTGGTTTGCCGTCGTCGCGCTGTTTCGCCGGGTGCCTATCCCGTTTATCTCACGCCATACGGCGATCATTCCGCGCAACAAAGACCGCATTGGCGACAATCTGGGTCAGTTCGTGCAGGAAAAGTTTCTCGATACCCAGTCGCTGGTGGCATTGATCCGCCGCTATGAACCGGCACAGATGATTGGCACCTGGTTCAGCCAGCCCGACAACGCCCGGCGCGTCGGGCTGCATCTGATTCAGGTAATGAGCGGTTTTCTTGAACTGACCGACGACGGACGCATTCAGCGGCTGCTCAAACGGGCGGTGCACAAGGCCATCGACAAGGTCGACTTCACCGAAACCAGCGCGGTGATGCTGGAGAGCATGACCCGTAACAATCGCCATCAGGTGCTGCTGGACGCCATCATCAACCGCCTGATCGCGCTTATCCAGCGTGACAGCACGCGGGATTTTATCGCCGACCAGATTGTGCACTGGCTGAAGACCGAGCATCCACGCAAGGCCATGGTGCTGCCTACCGAGTGGCTCGGCGATCAGAGTGCGGAGATGGTGTCGAATGCGGTGAATACGCTGCTGGATGATATCAGCCACGACCGCACGCACCAGATCCGTCAGGCGTTTGACCGCGCCACGCTGAAGTTTATCGACAACCTGAAAAACGATCCGGAAATGGCCGCCAAAGCCGATAACATCAAGCACTACCTGAAGAACGACGAGGCGTTTAACCGTTATCTGGGCGAGATGTGGGCCGACCTGCGTCAGTGGCTGAAAGCGGATATGCAAAGCGAGGACTCGCGCGTCAGGCAGCGCATCGCCAACGCCGGACTGTGGTTTGGTGAAACGCTGTCGAACGATGCCAGCCTGCAGGCATCGCTGAACGAGCATCTGGAGCAGGCGGCGCACCGCGTAGCACCGGATTTTGCCGCGTTCCTCACGCGGCATATCAGCGACACGGTCAAGAGCTGGGATGCCAAAGATATGTCGCGCCAGATTGAGCTTAACATCGGCAAAGACCTGCAGTTCATCCGTGTGAACGGCACGCTGGTAGGCGGAACGATTGGCCTGATCCTGTTTTTACTCTCGCAATTGCCTGCCGTGCTCGCGCATTAATTCGCCTCAGGCGGCGCGATCACATAGCGCGTAGGGGCAAAGCGATTAAGGATCATATGCACCAGGAAGACCATTGTCAGGGTCGCCACCAGCGCAAAGGTCACCGAGGTAATGCGATAGAGATCGCTGAACACCAGGTCGCTGTCCGGGTGCATGTTCTGCCCGAACATAATGCCGATGGTGGTGATGCTGGAAAACCCGACCCCGGCGCCGACCTTCTCCATCACGTGCAGCCGCGCGCCAAATGCCAGCCCAAGGCCAATAAGCGGCATCATCAGCAGCATATGGCTGCTGTGATCGTAAAGGATAAGCTGGACGACCAGAATGTAGAGGCAGCCCAGCACCACGCCGACCACGCGCCAGAGGGAACTCATCACCGCGCCGCGATAGTGCATGGGAAACAGAATCAATACCCCGGCCATCAGCGCGGACAGTGAGTCGCTCAGGTCGCTTACCTGGAAGATGACGAAAATCAGGGTGGCAACGGTCCCGGAAAGCAGCGACTCGTGGCGCACACGGGCGTCATCTTTTTCAATCAGCGGCGGCGGCTTGCGCGGCTCCACGTCCGGCAGCAGGTAATTCATCAGCGCGCTCAGGCACACCGCCATAACGCTCGCTTCGATATTGGAAAACAGCAACGTATGCCAGTCGGTGGTGGGATAGCTCATAAAGTTGAGCATCACGCTCTGGCAGACCACGCCCATCGAACCAAACAGAAACAGCGGTCCCTTACTCATAAAGCGAAAACGCATGACGTACAGGGCGAATACGACTAGCGTCATGATCACCGGCCATTGCGACAGATAGCCGATGATAATGACCATTTCAACGCAGTTAAGCGAGGCGCTAAAGATAAATTGCTTCGCCACGTGGCGGTTAAAGACCGGTACCAGCGACAGCAGCATGATGGGGTAGACCACGAAAAACACGCCGTAGTGAGTGTTGTAAAAACTCGAAATGCTCAGCGCAATCATGCCGGCAAAGACGATGCGCAGGGTCTGACGAAAGTCGTTTGCCGTATAGACGATGTTGCCGTGCGGGGTAAACACCCGCGCCAGAGTGTTAATAGACATAGTGCAGCAGGCTCACCAGGTGGATCTGCATCCCGGAGAAGAAGCGCGCAAACGGCCCTTCGCTGTTATAGAGCTGCACGGTGGCACGCGCACCGGTCGGAAGTTGCTTCGGTAGCGCCTCGTCCAGCGCCACGTGGATTCGCATACGCTGGGCATCACGAACCCACCGGTTGGAGGTTTCTGGCTCGGACAGCTCGCCGTTCACCGCCTCCTGTCCGGCGAGGATCCCCGCATCGCTGCTGGTCACATGCGCACGGAAGACGTGTCCCGGGAAGGCGTCAAACACCACGGCGGCATCGGTTCCCTGATGGGTATGGCGCAGGCTCTTCTCGCGGAAGTCGGCCACGATATCGGCCTGATTATTCACCAGCGCCAGCGCGGCCGAGCCGGAGGAGGCGTAATAGCCGGGGCTGAGCTGCAGGTTACTGACCGTGCCGTCCGCCTGGGCGTATACCTTCGTCCAGCCAAGATTCAGTTCCGCTTCATCCAGCGCGTTGCGGTATTTCTGCAGGGTGACGTTGCGGTGTTCTTCCCGCTCACCGCGCTGAATGCGCAGGTTACGGATGTTCGCCTGCAGCGAACTGACGGACTGCTCGCTGCTCTGCCAGGTGGTCCGGACTTTATCCAGATCCGCCTGCGACACGTTCTGCAGCGTGCTGAGTTTCTGATAACGATCGTAGGTCACCTTGTCGTTACGCGCGGTCAGCACGGCGGTTTTCAGGCTGGCCTGTGCGGCCGCGATCTGCGCATCCAGCTGTTCGTTAGAAAGTCGCGCCTGCTCCAGCGCGATTTGCGCTGCTTCCACTTTATTGCGAAACGGCGTGTCATCCAGCTCAAACAGCAGGTCGCCTCGCTTCACCTGGCTGTTGTTGTGTACATGGACAGCCGCCACGTAGCCGGAGACGCGCGGAGAAACCGGTGTCACCACGCGCATGACGGTGGAGTCCGGTGTCAGCGGTATCCAGATGTCCGCGACGACAAAGTAGACAAACATCAGCAGGAAAGAGGCAATACTTACCCTTACCCAGCGGGCAAACTTTTGTTCAGGAGTCATTATTTTTCGGTCTTGTTATCTTCTTCGCGGATTTTCCGCAAATTGCAGGCGATTTGATTCAATGTGGCGCTGAAAATATCGAGATGTTCCGGCGCGATGTTTTGCGATACGCGCGCCTGAAATGTCTCGATCACCCGGGAGAGCGTCCTGAGTACGGCGTTCCCCTCCGGCGTCAGCGTGAGTAGCCGGATACGCTTGTCATAAGGCGATACGGTGCGTAACAGGTAACCCTGTTTTTCCAGCTGTGTCAGCGTGCGCATCAGCGGCGGCAGTTCAATACCCTGCACCTCCGCCAGTTCACTCACCGAGACGTTATCCCCAAGCTGTTGAAGCTGCATCATCACCGTCCAGCTCGACTGGGTTAACCCGGTCTCGAGAATGGCGTCGTCAATCACGGCGCGCCACTGACGCACGATCATGGCCATCCGCATCCCCATCGGTCTGCGGCTAAACAGTTCTTCTTCACGCATGGGATTTCCTCTCGTAACACGCGGTCAAGATAATAGTTACCAGGATAAGTATCAAGAAACGAGAGACAAAAGAGCAGGAATTGCGAAAGACGAATGCCCTCTCCCGGTGGGAAAGGGCATCAGACCGCGGAGACTTTAGCGGCTAAAACGTTTTTTAATGGCAACGCTTCCCGACGCGGTGACCACCACGTCCCGATATCCCGCCACCCGCTGGATCCAGCCGTTGCTGTCCAGATACGCGAGGAGCGCCGCGCCCGCCTCGCCCCCAAGGTGAAACCGCCGCTCGCTCCAGTCAAGACAGGCACAGCAGGCCTTACGGCGCGGATTGGCGCTTAATGAAATACCGAGCGTCAGGAACTGTTCGCGTCCATACACGGTCAGGGCTGACCCGTCCGTCTCCAGCCAGCCCTGCGCCTGCATAAAATCGTAGATTTGAACGGCCACCGTCCCTGCCAGATGGTCGTAACAGGTGCGGGCTTCACGCAGGGCTTTCGGGGCGGTGGTTTCCGGCGGGGTGATGCGGCTCCACGACAGCCCCATCATCTGCTCGACCAGTTCCGCCACGTCGTGTCCTGCCAGGCGGTAATAGCGATGCCGCCCCTGTGACAGGCAGGTAATCAGCTTTCCGTCCAGCAGACGGGTCAGGTGCCCGCTGGCGGTGGAGGGGGCGACATCCGCCGCCGCGCTCAGCTCGGTGGCGGTCCATGCCCTGCCATCCATCAGCGCACAGAGCATTTTCACACGCGACGGATCCGCCATGGCGGCGGCCACTGCCGCCATGGCCTGCTCCAGCAGCGCGCTGTTGTCAGGGGGTAAACGGGTCTTAAGCATTGACTGCCCATGGTCTGGTGATCTCTGCCGCCAGCTTATCATTATCCGTCAGCAGAATGAGGTGATTCGCATGGTCACTGTACTGGGTCAGTACAGACACACCGTGAGCCGCTAACGCCGCGGCAATCTCGCCCAGCTCACCGGGGCGCGCCTGCTGCAGTTTTCTGATCAGCGGTTTACGGACTGACCGGACGTTAAACCCGCCCTCAAGCAGCACGCGACGGGCTTTTTCGCCCTCTTCCACCAGGAAATGGGCTTCGGTACCAAACACACCACCGCCCTCCAGCCCCACACCATTGCGCCCAAGCAGCTGGCCGAATCGCGCCAGTTCCCCTGGCGTATCGTCGAAAATCACATGAACGTCATACATCCGCACGCCCCCCGGTTTCTGAGGCGTATTCCCGCACCACCTGCGCCACCCGAATGCGGTAGTAGGTAAAGATGGCCTCCCGCCCCTCCCTCTGCGCCGCCTGATGAAAGACGTTCTGCTTCCAGCGGCGGACCGCTTCTTCGTCCCGCCACCAGGAGAGGGAGAGAATTTTGCCGTCGGTGGTCAGGCTCTGAAAACGCTCGATATCAATAAACCCGTCGATATCCGCCAGCAGGGGCTTGAGTTCGGCTGCGAGCTGCAGGTAACGCGCCTGGTGGGCAGGCGCGGCCTGGGCTTCGAAAAGGACTGCAATCATGGTTGTCTCTCCGTTGTGAGGGTGCGGAGAGCATGCAGGAAAGAAAATGCGGATGCTTCGGTGAAGGGCGAAGTATTGTCGCCCGCTTCCCGGGAGGGCGACAAACGGTTATCCCAGAATCGACTTCGGCTCCATAAACGCGCGGATCCCCCACTCGCCCATCTCACGCCCCACGCCGGAGTGCCTGAACCCGCCAAACGGCGCTTTAGGCTCATGGGCCAGCGTGTTCACCAGCACGCGGCCCGCGACAATCTGCTGCGCCACGCGACGCGCACGTTCGACATCCCTGCCCAGCACCATCGCACTCAGGCCATACTCGGTGTCGTTGGCAATGGCGACGGCTTCGGCCTCGTCCTGATAAGGGATCACACACAGTACCGGGCCGAAGATCTCTTCCCGGGCAATCGCCATCTGGTTAGTGACGTCAGCAAACAGCGTCGGGCGCACAAACCAGCCGTCCTGCGTGCCTTCCGGACGCCCTTCGCCCCCCACCAGCAGGTTTGCCCCCTCGTCGAGACCTTTACGGATATAGCCCTGCACCCGCAGCCACTGTTTTTCGCTGACCATCGGGCCAATTTCTGTCGCGTTATCCCGCGGATCGCCGGATTTCACGGCCGCGACGGCCTGCGCCAGCGCAGTTTCGATTTCTGCCTTACGCGACTGCGGTACCAGAATGCGCGTTCCGGCCACGCATGCCTGCCCGCTGTTCATAAACCCGGCCTGCACCACCAGCGGGATAGCCTGCGCCAAATCGACATCATCAAGCAGGATCGTCGGCGATTTACCGCCTAACTCCAGCGTCACTCGCTTAACACTCTCCGCCGCGTTGCGCAGTATCGCTTTGCCGGTAACGGTCGAACCGGTAAACGAAATTTTCGCCACGTCCGGATGGCGGCTGAGGGTCTCACCGACCGTATCGCCCCGTCCGGTGACAATGTTAAACACGCCCGGCGGTAACCCGGCATCGCGCAGCGCCTCGGTGACAATGCGGGTTTGCAATGCGCTCATCTCGCTCGGTTTAATCACCGCCGTGCAGCCCGCCGCGAGCGCAGCCGCCAGTTTGCCGCAGATAAACCCCGCGTCGCTGTTCCACGGGGTAATAAGCCCGGCGACACCAAGCGGCGTCATCTGCACCGTTGCCGCCCCCGCTGTGGTCACAAACTCAAAGGCTTCCAGCGCCTCGATGGCCTGGGCAATGACATCTGCCGGGTAGCGGGCCATCCACGCCGAGCGCGAGGCTGGCGCGCCGTACTCTTCAATCACCGCGTCCAGCAGCGCATCATGACGGGCGGCCACGGCGACATGCATGCGTTTCAGCGCGGCAATACGTTCCTGTCGGGGGGTTTGCGACCACGCCGGAAATGCCGCTTTCGCGGCCGCGATGGCATGCTCAGCGTCTACCTCATCGGCCAGGCGAACCTGGCCAATCACCCGCGCCGTCGCCGGATTGTATAAATCAAAACGTTCGGTGCCGTGCGGGGTAACAAATTCGCCGTTGATAAAGATCTGTTCGATGTTGTGCATATAAACCTCCTCAGGCTGTATGGACACAGTCTGGCACGGCTTCTCCGTTGCGATAATCCACGCTATGCTGCAAGGGTTGTTTCGATTTTCAGGATAATCTATGCATCGTTCGGGTCTGACAGAGCTGGAAGTGGTCATGGCGGTTGTGCGGCGCGGCAGTTTTCGCGGGGCGGCACAGGAGCTGGGCATGTCCGCTACGGCGGTAAGTAACGCTATCGCCGGGCTGGAGAGCCGCCTGGAGACGCGCCTGTTTAACCGCACGACCCGCAGCGTGGCGCTTACCGACGCCGGGCAGCGCTACGTGGCGCGTATCGGCCCGGCCCTGCAGGCGATACGCCAGGCCAGCGAAGAGATCCACAGTGATACCGGCGAACCTGCTGGCACCCTGCGCTTAAACGTACCGAACCATATCGGTGCGCTCTTTCTGGATCAATTGCTGATCGACTTTATGATCCGCTACCCGAAAATGCGCGTCGAGACGCTAAGCGAAGCACGGATGATCGACATCGTCGCAGAAGGTTACGACGCCGGGATCCGTCTTGAAGAATCCGTGCCGCAGGACATGATCGCCGTGCCGCTGACCGGTGAGATCCGCCAGCTTGTCACCGCCACGCCGGATTACTTTGCCCGCCACGGCACGCCGCACACGCCGGAGGATCTGCTCTTACATCAGGGGATCGGTATGCGCATGGCGCACGGTGGGATCTACCGCTGGGAGCTGGCGCGTCACGGAGAACACTACGCTCTGGCGGTACCGCCGCGCTTTGCCACGTCCGATCTTTTCGCCTCGATCCGGGCCGTGAAGGCGGGATTAGGGATAGGGTTTTTACCGGAACTGTATATCCGGGAAGAGCTTGAAAGCGGGGAACTGGTGAGCGTGTTAAACGACTGGACGCAGCCGTTTGCCGGGCTGCGTTTGTACTATCCGGGGCATCGCCACGTCCCGCCAGGGTTACGGGCGCTGGTGGCGATGATCCGTGAGCGCGGGGTTATTCGAGGTTAGCTTTGTTCAGCCCGTAAGCCGCGTCCAGCGAGCCCGGCTCCATGCGGGACGTGATCCCCAGACGGTTCCAGGCGTTGATCGCCACAATGGCAAAGTTCAGCTCTGAAATCTCCACGTCCGAGAAGTGCTCCGCCACGCTGCGGTAGAGCGCATCGCTCACGCCATGCACGCTAATTTGCGTCAGCGCTTCGGCGAAGGCCAGCGCCGCTTTCTCACGGGCGCTGAACAGCGGGGACTCGCGCCATGCCGCCAGATGGTACAGGCGCAGCTCGCGTTCTCCGGCGATTTTGGCCTCTTTCGAGTGCATATCCAGGCAGAAGGTACAGCCGTTCAGCTGTGAGACACGAATGTCGATCAGGTGCTTCAGCGCCGGGTCGAGAGAGGTTTTCGCCACTTCCATGCTCAGGTTGGACAGCGCGTTGGCGAGGGCAGGTGTGATCTTATGGTGGTTTACGCGAGTGCTCATTGTCTTTCCTCTTTTTTGTGCGGCATATGTCATGCGATGAGGACAATCTACGCGGATAATGACATAGTAAAAAGACACAAAAACCGTCAAACGAGGTAGGACATGAAACCGGGCTATCACGCTATTTATACCCGCTATCGCGACAACATCACGCGTGGCGTGCTAAAGCCTGGCGACAAAGTCCCCGCCATTCGCGTGCTGGCGGAAGAGCTGAAGGTGGCGCGCAAAACCGTTGAAACCGCCTACGCCATCCTGACGGGCGAAGGGTATCTGGTAAGCCAGGGGGCACGCGGCACGCGGGTCAATCCGGACCTGTTACTGCCTGCACAGCACGCCCCTGCGGAGCAGACCACCGGCACGCTTCCGGCCTCGCTGATCGGCCAGCGCGAACGGGCAGGTTTTCTGCGCCCCGGCATTCCCTCCCTCGACAGCTTTCCCTATAAAAAATGGCTGCTGCTTTCAGGCCAGGCGACGCGCGCCATGCGCCAGGAAGAGATGCTGAATCCGCCCGTGCTGGGCTGGTATCCGCTGCGCCAGGCGATTGCCAGCTACCTTAATATTTCACGCGGGCTCGCCTGCACTGCCGAGCAGGTGCTGATCACCAGCGGCTACAGCGGTAGCCTGCGCCTGATCCTCGATACGCTGGCCAGCCGCAGCGACAAGGTGGTGTTTGAAGATCCGGGCTACTTTATGGGCCAGCAGTTACTCAAGCGGATCGTACCGCGCCTGCACACCGTGCCGGTCGATCGCGCCGGGATCGATACGGAATACCTGCTGCGCCACCATCGCGATGCCCGCTTCGCCATTGTCACCCCGTCGCACCAGAGCCCGCTGGCGGTCACCCTCTCTCTGCCGCGTAAACAACAGCTTCTCGACTGGGCGAGTCAGAACGAGGCCTGGATTATTGAGGATGACTACGACGGGGAATTTCACTACACCCGCAAGGTGCTGCCGTCGCTAAAAAGCCTCGACCGGCACGACCGGGTCATTTTTATGGGCACCTTCAGCAAAACCATTATGTCGTCGCTGCGCATGGGCTACGTGGTGATGCCCGCCAGCACCATCGGGGCCTTTACCGACTGCGCGGACATCGTCACCAGCGGCCAGCCGGTGCTGACGCAAAAGATCCTCACCGCCTTTCTCAACGAAGGCCATTTTTTCCGACATCTTAAGAAGATGCGGGCCCTGTATCAGACCCGGCGGGAGTGGATGATTAAGGCTTTACAGGAGGTGTATGGCGACCTGTTTTTCACCGAGCAAAACGACGGTGGGATGCACATCGTGGCATTCCTTTCGAAGGGGAGTTGTGACCGGGAAATCGCGCACTGCTGGCAAGCGCAGCAGCTGCAGGTTAACGCGCTCTCGGAGTGGTATCGCGGCTCCGGCAAGCGTTACGGACTGGTGATGGGCTATAACAACGTGCGCACGTATCAGGAGGCGGTGGCACTCCTTGAAAGGCCAAAACAAGAAACGCTGGAATTACTACTCTGAAATCAGATAGCTATCCACGCCATAAAAGAACGTGATAAAGATACAATCTTGAGCCTTTTTTATATTTCTAAGGAAAAGAAAATGAAAGCCATTCTGGGATTTGACTACTTATTAACGCCACGCGTGCTGGTCTTCTTCTACTGGATCGTCATGCTGGTGATTTTGATTGCCGGCGTGTATTCCATGTTTACCGACCATCTGATCACCGGATTTATCGGGATGATTTTCAGCCTGATCGGCTGTCGCGTGACGTTCGAACTGATCATGGTCGCGTTTAAGAATAACGAATATCTGCGCCGCATCGCTGAAAACACCGCGGTGAAATCAGTCGAATAATCTCTCCGTTGCGCCGGGTAGGGGTTTCTCCTTACCCGGCCAGCGCCGACCCTGCCCGCTTACACATCATAGCGCGACAACCCGACATCCTTAAGCTGCTCGTCACTCATCTTGCTCAGGATACGACGGGTGCGGTGAATACGGTACCAATTGCGTAGCGTTTTGCCGATCCAGACAAAAACAATAAACGGACGTTTTGAACGGTTCTCGTAAAATTCCATGATGCTCTCCTCACTGTGCCAGTAGCGTTATCATCGTGGAATTCAGGGCGTACAATACAGATTCAAAAACATCTTTTGTTTAACATACAGATCCGCTAAAAGTGTATCTGCATGCCGTTTTTTGCGGCAATCTGTACTGGTTTTACAATCTGTATGGTGAAAACAAAGGATACAGCATGACGCGCTACCAACATCTCGCCAACCTTCTGGCGGAACGCATTCAACAAGGGCTGTATCGCAGCGGTGAACGTCTGCCATCGGTGCGCGCGCTGAGCCAGGAGCATGGCGTTAGCATCAGCACCATACAGCAGGCTTACCAGATCCTCGAAAATCTGCAGCTGATCACGCCTCAGCCACGCTCCGGCTATTTTGTCTCGCAACGTAAGGCCATGCCGCCCGTACCGGCAATGACGCGTCCGGTGCAGCGTCCGGTAGACGTCACCCAGTGGGATGAAGTGATGATGCTGCTGGATGCCCGTGCCGACAAAGAGATGATCTCCTTTGGCGGCGGCTCGCCGGACGTCAATCAACCGAGCCTGAAACCGCTATGGCGTGAAATGAGCCGCATCGCGCAGCACAACCCGGGCGAGATGCTGAGCTATGACGTGCTCGACGGTCGGCTCGAGCTGCGCGAGCAGATCGCACGGCTGATGCTGGACGGCGGCTCTACCGTGGCCGCGAATGAGATTGTCATCACCAATGGCTGCCACGGCGCGCTGTCGATTGCCCTGCTCTCGATATGCAAACCGGGCGATATTGTGGCCGTGGAATCCCCGTCGTTTCACGGCACCATGCAGATGCTGCGCGGGTTCAACATCAAAGCCATCGAAATTCCCACCGATCCCGAAACCGGGATCAGCATTGAAGCGTTAGAGCTGGCGCTGGAGCAGTGGCCCATTAAAGCGGTGATCCTGGTGCCCAACTGCAATAACCCGCTGGGTTTTATCATGCCGGAAGCGCGGAAGAAGCAGGTGCTGGCTCTTGCCCAGCGGCACGATATCGTGATCGTGGAGGATGATATTTACGGCGAGCTGGCGGCGGAATACCCGCGCCCGCGCACCATTCACTCCATGGACATTGATGGCCGCGTACTCCTGTGCAGCTCGTTTACCAAGACCGTGGCACCGGGCCTGCGCGTCGGCTGGATTGTGCCGGGGCGCTATTACGACCGGGTGATGCACATGAAATACGCTGCGGGCGGCTTTAACGTGCCGGGAACGCAGATGGCGGTGGCGGCGTTTATTCGCGACGGCCATTATCATCGTCACGTTCGCCGTATGCGCCAGATTTATCAGCAGAATATGGAAACCTATACCTGCTGGGTACGGCAGTACTTCCCGGCGGAGATCTGCGTGACGCGCCCGCAGGGCAGTTTTTTGCTGTGGGTGGAGTTACCGGAAAACGTCGACATGGTGTGCGTCAGCAAGCAGCTGTGCCGGCTGAAGATCCAGGCGGCAGCCGGGTCGCTGTTCTCTGCGTCCGGCAAGTACCGCAACTGCCTGCGGATCAACGTTGCGTTACCGCCAACGGAGAAGCATCGCGAGGCGCTGAAGAAGATGGGTGAGGCAATTGTGATTGCGATGGAGGCGTAGTGCGGCCTGATGCCCTCCTCCACCAGGCCGGGCAAGGCGTCACCGCCGCCCGGCACTGTCACCGACTCAAAACGTCCATGAAACGCTGCCAACGATACTGCGTTCCGCGCCGAAATAGCAGTAGGAGAGCGAGTTACACGCCGCCACATAGCGTTTATCGGTCAGATTATTGACGTTCAGCTGCGCGCTCATGCCCGTGAGCCCCACCTTCGACAGGTCATACCCCACCACCATATCCACCAGCGTATACGACGGCAGCGTATGGGTGTTCTGGCGATCGCTGGTAATGCCGTTGACGTAACGAACGCCGGAGCCGACGGTCAGGCCGTCCAGCGGGCCCGTTTTCACGTCGTAGCTGAGCCAGGCACTGGCCATATTCCGCGGCGCATAGACGGCGCGCTTGCCCTCCTCTTCCGGGCTGCTCTTCTTGTAGCGAATGTCGGTATAGGTGTACGCCGCCTGCATGCGCAGGCTGTCGGTCAGTTGACCCACCGCTTCCAGCTCAACGCCCTCGGACTCGATTTCACCGATGGAACGGTACGGATCGGTCGGCTCCTCTTTGGTGGCGATATTCTTCTGGTTGATGCGGAACACCGAGGCGCTGAACTGGCTGTTCATCCCCTCGGGTTCATACTTCACGCCCGCTTCCCACTGCTTGCCTTTCATCGGGTCCAGAATGTTGCCCTGCTCATCGGCGAAACTGGTCGGCGTAAAGGCCGTGGAGTAGCTGACGTACGGCGCGACACCGTTATCAAACAGATACAGCAACGCCGCGCGGCTGCTGACGTTGTTCTTATCCAGGTCGCTGCGGGTATGGTTAACGTTATCAACGTTCGACACGCTTACCTGGTCATAACGCCCGCCCAGCGTCAGGCGCCAGCGGTCAATGGACATCTGATCCTGCAGGTAGTACCCGGTCTGGCGCAGCTTATGTTTTTCCTTGCTGTACTGGGTGATGTAATCCGGTTTCGCGCCGTAAACCGGGTGGAACGCGTCGATGGGCGGGAAACCGCCGTAGTAGCCGGTCACGTTATTGGTACGGTCCTGATAATCCAGGCCGATCAGCACGCGGTGGTTAACTGCCCCGGTATCGAAACTGCCGTCGACCTGGTTATCCAGCGTGATGGCATTCATCTTCTCGTCAGAACCGGAATAGCCGCGGTTGAGCTCGGTATCGTTCAGCCAGCCCGCGGCATATACCTGATTCAGCTCCACTTTGGTGTGCAGATAGCGCAGCTTCTGGCGCACCGTCCAGCCGCTGTCGAACATGTGCTCAATGTTGTAGCCCACCATGTTTTCCCGACGATCGTACTTGTCGTAATCATCCTCACCTTCAAAGAAGGTGTTGGTGATTTTCTTACCGTTATGCGGCACCACGGTGCCGTCATAAGGCAGGCCGGAGTGGCTCCCCCCTTCCGGATCGCGGTGCAGATAGGCCATCAGATCCAGACGCGTGTTATCAGTGATGCGCCAGGTCAGGCTCGGCATCAGCGCGTAGCGCTCTTCCTTCAGCGGATCAAACTGGGAATCGGCATAGCGGGTCATCCCGCTGAGGCGCACCGCCACGCGGTCGTTATCATCGACTGGACCGGTAACGTCGAACATCGCCCCGCGCTGGTTATTGTTCCCGGCAAATAGCTTAATCTCCCCGCCCGGATCGAACGACGGCTTGCGGGAGGTCAGCGCCACGATACCGCCCGGCGATGAACGGCCGTACAGCACGGAGGCCGGGCCACGCACCACCTCGATATTGTCGAGGAACCAGGGATCCACCACTAGCGAGCTGTGAGAGTTGGTGTCTCCCATCATCTTCAGGCCGTCGAGGTAGACGTTATCCAGACTGCCGTCGGAGAAACCGCGCAGCACCATGTAGTCGAAGCGGTTTGACGCGCCAATCTGGTTGCTGTAAACCCCCGGCGTGTAACTCACCGCCTGGCGCACGCTGGTCGCGCCCTGCTCTTCAAACTGCTCGCGGGTAACGATAGAGACCGACTGCGGAGTCTCTATATCCGGCGTTTCAAGCTTGGTGGCAGCAGATTGCATCTGCGACGTGACCACAACGGTGTCCGTTTTTTGGGCATCCTGCGCCAGTAAAGGAAAAGCGACGCTACCGGTAACCCATCCCACCAGCAGTGCCAGACGTGACTTAGCAAACATAACCCTCTCCAAAGGTATTTCTTATTGTTAATAAGAATTATTACCTTTTTGAGAGGGCAAACAGCTATGCGCGCCGCCAGGATACGTATGCGCGGTGCTAAACCGCACGGGTTGCGTTCGCGCGAAGAGAGAAAGTAGGTTAGCGGCGTTTGCGCACGTCGCCCGGTGCAATACCGTAATGGCGGCGAAACGCGGTAGCGAAATTGGTGGCGTGCTGATAGCCACACATCCATGCAGCCTGCTGCACGCTATAGCCTTCAAGCAGATAGCGACGCGCCAGCGCGAGCCGACATTCACGCAGGTAATCGAAAAGGGTGCAGCCGTAGCGTTGACGAAACTTGCTGCGCAGGCTGCTCGGGCTCATGGCGGCGAGGGCGGCCAGCTGCGCAAGAGTATGATCCTGCTCCGGAGACTGTTCCAGCCTGCTGCGCACGCGTTCAAGACGCGTATGTTCAGGCCGGCACGGGAAGGATTGCTGGCGCTGCGCCAAACCCTGGCCCAGAAGCTGATACATCAGCCCTTCCAGCAACAGCTGACGGGATAACGCGCTTAGACCCTGCTGCTGAGCATGCTGGATCCCCGCAAGGACAAACTCAGGAACGTGCCAGACCAGAGTGGGCGCATTCAGGCTTTGCCATTCCTGGAGCAGCGACTCAAGCAGGGTCTCGCGCCTGGCATCGTGTGGGAATAGACCAAACGAGAGCGTTTTCAGCGTGCTGTCGGCATCGTGACGCGCGCACATTATCTGCTCTTCACTCAGGCGGGAGCTGAAGGCCATGCCGGATCGTACGACATATTCAACGCCATTGAGCGCGATCGTGACGCCCCCTTCCAGCACCACCAGCATATAAAGTGGGCTGCTATGGCGAGAGGTGGTTTCGTAAGGTTGTAAAACGCGAACGTTGGAGTGGGTCAGTGAAATGCCGGATGAAAGCGTCATCTCTTCCACATTCCCCTGCAGCACGGCACGGTTGTTGACCTGCGCATCTTTTAACTGCGGGAACCGGTAGTCGATGCCGTAGCGCTCACCGAATATCTGAAAATCCTCAACAAAAAACAGGCGTTTCGCTGATCTATTTTCACGCTGGAGCATATGACGGTGCCTGCATCGGGGAAAGGACAAACGAAACAGTACCATTCATTGGTGGTGGCAGCAATCACTGGGCATAAAACGTATTACGCTCCGGTCTGAGCCGGAGCGAAGAAATATATTTCAGTTAAAGAGATATATTTATGCTTGCTGCCACTCAGCAAAAACCTCTTTATGGTTTTTGGTCAGGACAACTTTATTATCATCCACTTTGTCCACCCAGCCGAGCGGTATAAAGTGGTGCTTCCCACCGGATTCCGGATCGCTTTTCGCAAGCTTGATGCGCTCACCATCCAGATGGTCCACAACACCGACGTGTGTTCCGCAGCTGGCGACAACCTGAGCGTGATCCATAATTGCGTTTTTATCTACCATAATAATTCTCCCGTTTTGGTTATTTGGCCGTTGCACGGAATTAACTGTAGCGCATAAATTTGGCTTACGGGCGCTTATTAGCATTTTGAAACATCATTGACACAACAGAATATTATGGCTACCGCGAGGCATAGCGAAGCATAATGAAAAAATAAGAATAAGATGAATTATTCTCGCAGTTTATTTTTTATTTCATAATTACATTATCGCAACCAACGAGGAGGCATTAATGACGATTCGTAATATTCGTAATAATCGTACAGAAATTTCACTGGCTCTTGGTGAAGCGGTTTTAGACATTGTGCAAAAAGGCCACGAGCTGTCGCGTGAAAATCTGGCGCAGGCGATGAAAACAAAAGCAGAGAAGGAGCGCGACGATGAGCGGCTCCTGAATTACTGGAAAGCCTGTAATATGCTGGTCTGAACGAGGCGGCGTTTAGCCTGGCTAAACGCCGCCAGCCGTTACTCGTCGAAGAACCAGTAGCCCTGGTTAATCAGTCCGGTCAGTTCGTCAATAAACGCCGGATTATTCAGCGCCTCGCCCAGCTCAGCCTGGCCGAGTTCCGTGTAGCGACACAGCACGTCCGCGGCCTTCGCATCTACCGTTTCCAGCAGTTCGCTGTTGATGAAGACGCTACCGTTGATATTCAACACGCGCAGACCGCTCAGGCGAGACAGCGTTTCGCCCCCTTGCAATGCATCACGCACTTCTTCTGCCGTGTACGGCGGTTCTGCGGTGGCAATATCCAGCTCATGGCGCGGCGTTGAGACAAAGCTACCGAACCATTTCGTGAAATCATCAGGCTTGCTGATCATGTCGATCATCATCTGGCGAATACGATCCAGCTCGTACTGTTCCACGCGTCCAGGGTGTTCGCGGCAGGTCAGATCCGGATCGCTGTAGTGCTCGCCGCCCAGATCGTTTTCCAGCGCGTAATCGGCAAAGCTGCTGATCAGATCGCGGCCGTTCGGCCCACGGAAACCGACGGAGTAGTTGAGCGCCGTTTCGTGGGTAAAGCCGTCGTGCGGGAAGCCAGGTGGAATGTAGAGGATATCGCCCGGGGCCAGATCTTCGTCGATGATCGGCTCAAACGGATCAACGTGCAACAGCGCCGGATGCGGGCAGAACTGGCGCATTGGCAGCTTGTCACCCACGCGCCAGCGGCGGCTTCCCATCCCCTGAATGATAAACACATCGTACTGATCGATATGCGGGCCCACGCCGCCGCCAGGGACAGAGAAGGAGATCATCAGGTCATCCAGACGCCAGTCTGGCAAGACGCGGAACGGGCGCACCAGCTCCGCTGCAGGCATGTGCCAGTGGTTCACCGCCTGCGCCAGCAGCGACCAGCCGGTTTCACCCAGGCCATCGAAGTGCTCAAACGGACCATTGCTGGCCTGCCATTTACCGTTGGAATGGCTGACCAGACGGCTATCGACTTCAGGCTCCATCGCCAGCCCTGCCAGTTCGTCCGGGGTAATCGGGTCGACAAAATCAGGGAAGGCATTTTTCAGCACTACGGGTTGTTTCTGCCAGTATTTTTCAAGAAATTCCGGCCAGTTCAGGTTCAGTTGATACGCCATGGGTAGCACCAGTGAGAGGGTAAACAGGCGCGATTATAGGGGAGACGGTCAAGGGGGAACTTGTCATGGGTCAAACGAGAGGAGAAGGCCGGCGCAAACGTCCGGCCCTGAGGGATCAATCCAGCTTCAGATCGTCATAATGCGTAATCAGTTTACCCACTATGCCGTAGTCCAGCGCTTCTGCCGGAGACATCCAGAAGTTGCGGTCGGTGTCTTTTTTCACTTTTTCCAGCGGCTGGCCGGTGGCGTCAGCAATCAGCTTGTTCACGCGATCCAGCATGCGGATGATCTCGCGCGCTTCAATCTCAATATCCGTCGCCTGACCACGCACGCCACCCAGCGGCTGGTGGATCATAAAGCGGGTGTTGGGCAGAGAGTAGCGATGTTCTTTTTTCGCCGCCAGGAAGATGGTGATCCCGGCGCTCGCCACCCAGCCGGTACCGATGATGTGTACGTCCGGACGGATGAACTTGATGAAGTCATGGATGGTATCACCCGCTTCCACGTGGCCACCCTGGCTGTTGATGTACAGCTTGATCGGATCGTTGCTCACGCTTTGCAGCAGGATCAGTTGGGTAATGACTTTTTGCGCCAGTTCCTGGTTGATCTCACCGGAGATAACAATCGAGCGGGACTCGAGCAGTTTTTGCTGCAGCGCGCCCGCGCCGTTTGACCCTTCCGCTTTATCCTTATCGCCTTCTTTCAGTGTGTAGTGCATTGTTATGTCCTCAGCATTTAGCGCTCAAAACCAGAGTGTAGCCTGTTTTACCGGTCAAAGTCCTCAGGCGCACACAATGCGAACATCCTGCGCCGCAAACGCGTCGATAACGTCCTGTTTAATATTCGCGTCCACCACCAGCACATCAATGTCCCGGCTCTTTGCCACGACAAAGCGCGCCACGCCGGGAAGCTTGTCAGCAGTCAACGCCACGATGGTCTGGTTGCTCTGGGCGATCACCGCTTTTTTGAACGCACAATCGGCAAAATCAAAACCGGTCAGCCCCATCTCAGGATCCATCGCACAGCCACCGATAAAGGCCTGATCAAAGATAATCCCCTCAAGCTGGCTTGCAGCCGTGGCACCCACCGTCGCGCCGGACGCCCGCTGGATCTGCCCGCCGGTGATGATCACCTCGCACAGCGGATGTTGCAGCAGCGCGGTCGCGATGGCCGGGGAGTTGGTCACCACCGTCACGCTGAGTTCGGCAGGAAGGGCTTTCGCCAGCGCCAGGTTGGTGGTGCCCGTATCCATAAAGATACAGCCACCTGCTTTGATCAGCGTTGCCGCTTTCTGCGCGATTGTGGCTTTTTGTGCACTGTTTTCCTGCTCGCGGCGGCTAAATGTCCCCGCATCCGGCAGCTGAAGTACCGCGCCACCGTAGACCTTTTTACAGAAGCCCTCTTTGCTAAGCTCATGTAAATCACGGCGAATGGTGTGCTCGGAGACCTTCATTTGTGTCGCCAGTTCGGTGCACACCACCCTTCCGCTCTCCTGAAGGATCTGACGGATCAGCGCTTGTCGTTGATCCGGAAAAGCAGCACAATCGAGCATTATAAGTCCTTTAAAATAACAAAACCGAGCATTAAAGCGCATAATGTTGCACTGCGCATGCTCTGTCAATCAGCACTCACCGCGAGGATAACAATGAACATTGCCCATGTTGCACTCTGGACCCGACACCTTGATGCACAGGTACAGTTCTGGGAAACGGTTTTTGGCGGACGTCGTAATGAACGCTACCTCAGCAAAAATCGTCCGGGCTTTGCGTCACATTTTATTACCCTGGATGGCGGGCCAACCCTTGAACTGATGACGGTGCCGGACCTGCCCGACGCCCCGGCTCATCCGGAGTTTATTGGCTGGGCGCATATCGCCATTCACGTCGGCAGCCAGGCTGATGTGGACCGTATGGCGGCGCAGGCGCAGTCAAACGGCACCCTGCTCAGCGCCCCCCGCATGACCGGGGATGGGTTTTATGAGGCGGTGATTGCGGACCCGGACGGCAACCGGATTGAGCTCACAGGAGAGTAAAAGACATAACGCCTGCCATGCAGGCGTTAAGGTTTAATTCACCGTGGCCGGGCGCACCAGATTTTCCTCGCCCTCACGTTGCTGCGCTTTCTCGTGCTGACGCTCCGCCAGCAACCGGCAAATCTCCGCATGCTTCTCCTCGGTAAAGGTAAAGCGCGACATAAACCCAAGCCGGATCAGCGAGCCGATGGCGGGCAGCAGACAGATACCAAAGAACAGCCCCGACAGCACGCCGTCACTCTGGGTTTGCGCCTGCGGGACATAGCCGATCATCGTCAGAAACACGCCGATTAACCCACCGCCGACCGCCACCGACATCTTGCCGGTAAAGGTCTGTCCGGAGAAGGTGATCGCCGCACAGCGCTTGTGGGTGTGGTACTCCGCATACTCGATGGTGTCGGCAATCATCGACGAGGTGAGAATGTTGGACATCATCACAAACAGCGTACTCAGGCCAAGCAGGATAAACAGCATCGCCGTCTGCTGATAACCCACAAACCACATCACCACGCGTACCGCGACATCCAGTCCGCAGAGGATCATAAACAGCTTCCGCTTCTGCATCCTGCGCGTCAGCATCGGGGCGACGAGACACACCACCGCCGCCATAATCCCCATCACGCCGATCGCCATCTGCAGGCTGCCGTCACCCATATTGTTGATAAAGAAGTAGATGTAGAGACCGCCGGCCACGTTATGGAACACGCAGAAGAAGAACGACAGCAGAACGATAAATAGCGGCTTGTTCTGGCGCAGGTTATGGAAGGTGTCACGTATCGTCACCTTTTCCGGACTCGGCGGCACACGCTCCTTAATCTGCATAAAGCCGTTGAGCATCAGCGGCAGGCCGACCAGCATCATCACCAGCGCCGCCATAAAATAGCCTTTGTCGTTGCTGTACTGGGCGAAGAACGCCGCCAGTTTCGGAAAGAAAATGTTGGCGCAGGCAATCCCGGCATTAACCCCCAGCATGGCCGCCGTCACCGCGCGGGTGCGCTGCCCGGAGTCGTTAGTCATCACCGACGACATCGACCAGAACGGGATATCAGAGATGGCGTACAGCGTTCCCCACAGAATGTACGTCACCCCGGCGTAGAGAATTTTGGTGGTCATGTCCGCTTCGATTTTATAGAACGACAGCAGCGTGACGCCGGTAATGAGTAACGGGGCGATCAGCAAAAAGTGGCGAAACTTGCCGAACCGGGTGTTAATGGTGTCCATTATGCTGGCAAATAGCGGGTCGTGAACCGCATCCCACGCGCGGGCAATCAGGAAGATGGTACTCGCCGCCAGCGCCGAAATCCCGAGCACGTCGGTGTAAAAATAGTTAATAAACGAACCCACTAAACCAAAGCTAAAACACTGACCTAATCCATAACCAAAATAAGACCACAACTCGCGAGACGGTATTTTCATTGTCATTGCCATAGTACGTACCTGGTTGCCCGGCGGCAGACCGCCGGGTCGATATTATTAGCCCTGCGCTTTCGGGGCGATCTTACGGAGCTTCTTCATTAAGGCCATTTCACTGCGCGAGAACGGGATACCGTTCTCCTCAAAGACGTCGTGGAACCAGAGGCGGCAGTAGTCCGGAGACTCCTTCATCACCACCGGCCACGGCAGCCACGTCTGGGTTTTACCGCGCACCAGCCCCCACTGATACGGCGCGACCTTCGCCGTGTACATCAGCGGGAGCTGCTCCTCGAGGGTGCTGCCCACGTGGCGGGCCAGCCATTCGGTGCAGAAGATTGGTCGCCCAAGCGCCTGCAGCTGCTGGATAATCGCGGTCATGCGTCCGGTGTTGGTGTAAGCGTGGAAGCTCACCACGTCGGATAGCGCCAGCGCGGTTTGATCCAGCGGATGCTGATAAAACGTCTCGCCCTCCTCTTCCGCCGGCAGACGCCACGCGCAGACGGTGAGCGGCTGAGTGGGATCCTCTTCACGCACCCACCGGAACACCAGCTTCATCAGCTCATGCGCGCAGGCCTCCAGCTTCGCGTCGTACTGCACCTCCTGCGTACCGGTCGCAAAAATGCCGCGGTTGCCCGGCTCGTTATACAGATCCCACAGCAGTACGCGCTCATCGTCGCGGAACTGGCGGATAACGTCGCGGATATAGCGCTCAATCTGCGGCCAGCAGTCAGGATCGCAGACTTTATCGCGCCCCGGGCTCGCTGCCGCCTGGCTGTTGTGCTTGCCCGGCACCGGCGGCTTTTGCGGCCCCAGATACGGTTCATCGCCGGAGAAACCACAATCGTCCATCAGGGTCAGCATGGTGCTGAACCCGCGGCTGTCGGCCATCGCCAGAAACGCGTCGATGCGCGCCATCAGGCCGTCGCGATCGTGTTCCCAGACAATAAACGGCAGGTTGATGCGCAGGGTGTTGTAGCCCGCCTCCGCCGCCCAGCCCAGTTCGCGGTCAATGGTATCGGCATCGAAGGTCTCTTCCTGCCAGATATCGGTCCAGTTCACCGCCGTTGACGGTAAATAGTTAAACCCACACAGCCAGCCTTTTTGCTGATACCACGCCTGTGCCTGCTCCCTGCTCCACTGCTCTTTCATTACGCGTCCTCTTACTGATAATATTTAGCTAATAAATATTAGTTGCGGGATAAATGCGCAATTCATGACGCTCCGAAAAGCGACAGCCTTCACAAAGTTCATGCAGGCGCGAATAAGAAACGTGATCGACGGCGCGTAAGCGAACAGTTAGGGTATGATGCGGTGTCGCGAGAGGGAGAGGACGGATGAAGCGAAAAACAAAAGTCACGATGAACGATATTGCGCGGGCGGCGGGGGTGTCGCAGGCGACGGTATCGCTGGTGCTCAACCAGTCCCGTAACATCAAGCTCAGCGACGAGACCCGCCAGCGGGTGATCGGCGTGGCGACCGAGCTCGGTTATGACCGCCTGCCTGCCATTCACGCCCCGCGCAACCAGGAGGAAATCGCCCTGCTGGTCAGTTCCCTGCAAAGCTTTGATCCCTTTATCGATGCCATCAGTCAGGCGCGGGAAGCCGCATGGCGCAACGAAGCGCTGTTGACGGTGTACGACTACGGTGATGACGTAGAGCTGGCGCTGAACATTATCCGCCAGCTGGAGAAGCGCAACTGCGTGGGGATTATCCTCGCCTCCCCCGTTACCACGCTTGTCGACATGACCGCTTTTCAGGACTGCACCCGCATTCCACTGGTGCTGCTCAATCAGCGCGACCCCGGCTCGCCGCTGCTGCCGTCGTTTATTCCGGACGACTACGCCAACGCCTTCCAGGTGACCAAACACCTGATCGCCTGCGGCGCAACGCGTATCGCCCACATCACCGGCGAGAGCTGGATGGAGGCCTCCCGCCAGCGGCTGGCCGGCTATCAGGCCGCCTTACAGCAGGCCGGTTTAGCCTGTGACGAGAGTCTGGTGCGCCAGACCAACTGGCAGTTCAGCGAATCCTTTACCGCCACCACCTCTCTGCTGGCGCTGGACAAACGCCCGGACGCCATCTTCTGCGCCAGCGACTGGCTGGCGATCGGCTGCTATCAGGCGCTGGCGGTAAACGGCGTGCGCATCCCGCAGGATATGCTGCTGGCGGGCTACGACGACCAGAAGATCTCCGAGCAACTCACCCCACCGCTGACCAGTATCCAGCTCCCCTACAGCGAACTGGGACGGCTGGCGGTGGAGTACCTGTGCAATCAGGAAGATGCCGCCACCCACGTGACGCTGGCGGGCAGGCTGAAGGTACGGACATCAAGCCTCGTCTGAGGTGAAGACCATTCCGGCATAGGGTTTCTCCCGGCACGCCGCCAGCCGCGCGGCGAGGCTGCCCACGTGCAGCTCCAGCTTGTGCCCGTCCGGGTCGAGAAAATAGAACGATGCCCCCTCGCTTTTGTTCTGCTTCCAGACGGTAACGCCCGCCTGCTCCAGTTTGTGCGAGAACGGTTCAAAATCTTCCGCCGCAACGGTAAACGCGTAGTGGGTATAGTCGCTCTCCTGCGGCGGCACGTAACCGCGCGCCTCGTCATACGACAGGCAGACCCACAGATCGCCGCAGGTAAGATAGGCCCCGGTATTCCAGCGGGCGTGCAGCGTCAGCCCCAGCAGCTCGTGCCAGAAGGTGACGCTTTTTTGCAGGTCGCTGACCGCGAGGGTCAGATGGTTGAGTGATTGCAGCATGACGTGCCCTTTTGTTTTTTGCGCCAGACGTGGTACGGTAACTTCATGAACATAAACCACACCGTGCTCACCGTAAACCGCTGGTGGCTGCCTTCTTAAAGGCGGCACGGAGTAGTTTTCCCCATTTTCAGATAGCCGCCGAAAGGCGGCTTTCACATTTCTAAGACCCCTTTCGGCAATTGCACATTAAGGAGTCTTTATGAACGTTCAAACCATCCTCACCGGCGACCGCCCAACCGGCCCGCTGCACCTGGGCCATTTCGTCGGTTCGCTGCGCCAGCGCGTGGCGCTACAGCAGACGCATAACCAGTATGTCTTGATTGCCGACCTGCAGGGGCTGACCGACAACGGCAGCAACCCGCAAAAAATCCGCGACAACATCCCTGAAGTGCTCGCCGACTACCTCGCCGCCGGCATCGACCCGAACCTGACGACACTCTGCCTGCAGTCCGCCCTGCCCGCTCTCGCCGAGCTGACAATGTTGTATATGAATATCGTCACCGTCGCCCGCGTCGAGCGTAACCCGACGGTGAAAAACGAGATTGCGCAGAAAGGCTTTGCCCGCTTGCTGCCGGTCGGTTTTATGGTCTACCCCATCAGCCAGGCGGCGGACATCACTGCGTTCAAAGCCGAGTGCGTCCCCGTCGGCGACGACCAGCTGCCGATGATTGAACAGACCAATGAGATTGTGCACAAGATGAACAGCCTGTTGCCTGCCCCGGTGCTGCGCCACTGCAAAGCGATGCTCAGCGACACCGGCCGCCTGCCCGGTATCGACGGCAGCGCCAAGATGTCGAAATCACTGGGCAACACCCTGCACCTTTCCGCCAGTGAAGAGACGATTCACCGTGCGGTCAGCGCCATGTACACCGACCCGAACCACCTGAAGGTGAGCGACCCGGGGCAGATTGAGGGAAACGTGGTGTTTACCTACCTCGACGCGTTTCATCCGGACAAAGCCAAAGTGGCAGCGATGAAGGCGCATTATCAGGCGGGCGGACTGGGTGACCGGGCATGCAAGAACGAGCTGGAGGCGTGCCTGCAGGAGCTGATTGCACCGATGCGGGAACGCAGAGCGATGTACATGCAGGATAAAGGGGAGCTGATGGCGATGCTGAAGCGCGGCACGGAACGGGCGCAGGCGGTGACACAGGGGACGCTGAGGGAGGTGAAGGTTGGGCTGGGGGTGCCGGTGTTTTGAACTCGCGATTACAGTCGTCTTCTCCTCAGTCGACGCCTGCATCTGTGGCCTTCACAACCAGAACCACCGCACTCTCGCAGCAGTGGCGGCGGTAGTGAGTCTGGAGGGATGGCGTCAGGGGATATCTCTACCGATGCGGCTAGCCGCCCTGCTCAATGGTCTGGACGGCGCTGATATCCAGGATGTGAACAAAACATGTTCTCACCCTGTTTAGCCCTTTTTCACCTCGTAATCCGGTAGCGAGAATCGAGTGATAAAGTTATTAAGTGCGTTGGTATCAGGTAACGCGGTCAGCGCCCCTTTGCGCGTTGTCGCGAGGGCACCGCAGGCGCTGGCCTGAGCAATGGACTGGTGGAGTTGTTCAACATTCTGCGGCATCCCGCGATGTGCAATCCAGGCCAGCAACCCTGCGACAAACGCGTCGCCAGCCCCGGTTGTATCAACACTGTTGACGGTATAACCGTCGAAATGAATAACGCTGTCGCGCCACAGCACCATGGCACCTTGCTCACCGTAGGTCACGACTTTGAGTTGCGCGGGCAGAGCGTTGAGGGCGTTAAGCGCATGGGAAAAATCGTGAGAGCCTGTCATCCAGTGCCACTCTTCTTCCGAGAGTTTAAGAATGTCGGCCTGGGCGGCGAAATGACGCACCGTCTCGAGCATTTCATGCTTATCGGGCCACATTTGCTCCCGTAAATTCACGTCGAAACTCAGTAATCCCCCACGCTGTTTTACATGGTTGATGGCGGTGACGAGCGTATGACGACACGTTTCGGCGACCAGGGCCAGAGAGCAGAAGTGCAGAATATCGTCGCTAAAACCGGGCAGCGCATCGGGCGTTAAAAATTGATCCGCGGAGGGGTTGGTTAAAAACGTAAATCCACGCTCGCCAGCGCGGCCCAGAGAGACCAATACCGTGCTGGTTCTGTGCTGATTATCCCACTGCAGACTTTCGGTTGAAACGCCTGCGTCAGACAGCGTTTTCTTCAGAAAATAACCAAAGTCATCCTCACCAACCCGGCCAATAAAACCACTCTGGCAGCCCAGACGCGCAGCGCCAATTGCCACATTGAACGGGGCACCTCCTGCGCAGGCCTGATATTGCATGTCTGAAAGCGGTAGAAGATCCACCACTGCATCGCCAAGAGTCCAGATATTCATGACATTTCCTCAATAATAATTAACTTTTTAAATGTGACCTGCGGGAAGGTCACTTTTTTAATAGTGCTTAAGCGTGAACAGGTGCCATGGATTATCCAGGCATACGGTTTAAAAGTTATAATCCAGCATCAGCTTATATTCGGTGGTAACAGCCTCACCGTGGGTCACCCAGCTTCCGTCCTGTTTTATCAACGAGCCAGTAACTTCTCCCGACACGGTAAAGCGAGAGGTCAACGGATAATTTGCCGATACCTTCAGGAAGCGGTTGCGGGTATTCTGGAAGACTTCGCCATCTTCAGGCTGCGCATTGTATTTCTTATAATGGCCATACCCGCCGCTGAGCGTTGTGGATAATTTCCCCCAGTTGCGCCAGACGCCGACAGACGTGGTCCAGCTTTTTTCGTCAATATCGCCCCATTGCGCCCTGTCTAAAATGGCAGAGGCAAATTGCTGGCGGAACCAGACGCCGGTGGTGTTATTAATAATATATTGCACGCCAGGCTCAATCTGAAATGAACGCACGTCGCGGTCATTTTGCGATCCACCGCTGCGGCGGTGATCGATCTGCTGATACAAATAGTTAAAGAATGAGAAATTGTCCGTAACCCGAAGATCGGTAAAGAACTTAACGCGGCCTTGCCAGCGGTCCTCGATTGAGGCGCTTCCCCCCATGACATCCCAGCCATAGCGCAGACGTTTGTAAAAATATTCATGGCCGATGATCAACTGAGTCCACTGGTTTTGGCTGAGGTAAGACTGATCCTCCCACGTCCCGTTATAGTGGGTGGTTCTGCCCTCAGAGAAAGCCAGATACCAACCGGGTAACGCATCGTGTCGCATCACGCCTTGTACAAACGTCAGTGAATCATTCCCGTTGTGGAAATGGCTGTTACGCCAGTTATTGTCCTCAATGGCATATTTCATCTTCAGTTGACCATGAACGCGGCCACCGGCAGGATTGGAGGAGCGGGCTGAGGTCCACATAACCTCTTCATCCAGATAGGACCACGGGTCCACGGCAACAACCTTTCCCGAGGGGTCCTTCATGATGCTCATGCTCGCATTCGCCAGCGCGGGAAACAGAAGAGCAAAAATAACAGACAGGGCATGATAGTTTTTCATAATAATATCCCGTTAAATCATTTCTTTTATTTTCAACGTCGCGTGAAAATGGTCGTTTTGAGGCAGGCTAATACTCCACGGCTTCTCCTGCATGGAATACATCCGGGTACTGAATGCCGCTTTATTGTTTATATAAAAGACAGCAATTGAGTTTTGAATGAGAACGCGTAACTCAATTTTTTCCCCGATCGGAACATCTACCCAGGATTCCGCGTTAGCCTGATGAATCGACGCGAGCGGCGCGTTGAAAAAATAGACTTTTCCTTTGCTCTTATTGAACACAACGTTCAGCATCGCATCACTGACTCTGTCGTCGGTCAGACCAAAGCTCATCACCATTCCGGCAGAAGGAACATCGATGGTTGCGCTCAACTCACCGCGTTCAGGCAAGGCCGGGTACAGCGCCGACTGTAAGGGGCCGAACGACGTGGCCGTTTTAAGCGTTTTAGTGCTCGTTAAGGTGGTCACCGGACCAGGATTCTCACTGATGACCTTCTGAAGCTCCTGGGGCAGGATGCTGTTGAGCTGGCCCTGATCATCTGCGATGAGCTCATGAGCAACCAGATTCCCTGCCCAGTCAATATTGCCGCTGTCACGGTGACCGGCTTTCGTCGGGATCCAGCCGAAAACAAACAGGCGATCGTTTTTGAGAACCAGTTTACCCGCGTAAAAACCCGAGCCGTCGACCACATAATTGTCCAGTTTCCGCCACGGCCCCTCCGGATTATCCGCAACCCGGTATTGTGTCAGGCGTAACGGCCATTGGTCGCTAAAGCTGAGATACCAGCGTCCGTTGAAGTAAACCAGTGTCGGGCATTCGAGGTTGGCGTTGCTGGTGATGGTGTCGTTATCAAAAAATACGCCGCGATCTTCCCAGTGCGTTAAATCCGTTGAACTGTACCGGGCAATAACCCCACGACCGTTACTGCGCGTAGTAATTAACATCCAGTATTCTTTCTTTTCCTCAACCCAAACGACGTGAGGGTCCCGGAAATCATTACCCCGATAGTTACCGCCGGGCAAAATGGTGTCCTGCGGGTGTTTCACCCAGTGAAGGCGGTCCTTACTGGTCGCGTGCATAATAGACTCAACCGGGAACACATTTTCATTGTGTGCGGTGTACCAGGCATGCCAGGTATCGCCGACTTTAATAATCGAACCGGTTCCCAATAACAGTTCAGGATCGTCAACATCGTTAACGTAGGGGATCACTTCGGAATGGTTCTGATAATCATACAAGTTGGCACTCGACAAGAGATGAAAAGCATGTACCCCCAGATCGCTGCCGCCGCGGACATCATTAAGATAATAAATATCAAATTTGTCATCGTTAAAAACGGGCATGGGGTCGCCCACAAATGAACCGTCAACCCGCGGGAAAAAGCCATTAATATGGGTGATACTTTTATTCTGTAATGTTTCTTTCGAAGGCTGCGCCCAGGCAGGATTATTGCCGAGTGAAAGCGCAAGCAGCGCGACAGATGCCGCAACTATTAATTTTTTCATGCTACACCTGAATGTCAGAAGTTATAATTCACGCCAACCACGGTAAACGGGTTCCATGAGTGACCGGTCGATGTCCAAAGCCCGGTTTCTTTCGTAAATTGTGCTTTGAATTCACCGTATAATCGCACTTCACCAAATACCGGATAACTCAGCGTGCCCCCGATAAACTTATACCGACCGTCATAGAAAACTTCGCTGGCATTGCTGGCGTTATCTATTTTGTCCTGGCCAAATCCAACATACAGGGAGGTTAATAATGGATACCAGTTTCGCCAGAGCCCGGCCGTGACTTTCCATTCTTCTTCGACAATATCGCCCCAGCTCTGACGTTCCTGGCGGTTATGGTAATAATAGGGTCGCAAATAGAGTCCGAGATCCGGATTCACGCGGTATTGAATGGCTGGCTCAATTTCGAAAATGTACTGCTCCAGATCGCCATTCCCCGGTTCGTTACCCTGAGGCTGATATTCGCCATACGCGTATCCGGCCAGGCTCCATTTGCTGGACAGTCGCAGGTCCTGCCAGACTTTGAACCGGTTTTTCCAGCGTTTCGTTGCCGTTTCGGAGCCGACCATAACTTCCGTACCGATATTCCCTCGCCAGGTTTCGAAAATATGGCCCACAAAAAATTCATTTATAGTATTGGTGCCTTGATAGTCCTGATTACTGAACTGTCCTTTATAACTGTCTTCTCTGGCATTCCAGAAACCGAAATACCAGTTAGGCAATTCATCGTGCCTTAAAAAAGCCTGAATGGTGGCGAGTTTAAACTTGCCGCTGTTTTTCTTATTATTGCTCCAGCGAACATCGTCAATTTCTATCTGAGACCCGATGTTTCCATGCAGGCCACCCACTTCCATATTACGACCGATACTGTTCCAGTGAACCGGCGGGTCTTCCTGCCTTAAACGCAACAGACTGACGTCTTCGGGGTTATCCCCTTTAGAACGCTTTTTCACTTCCGCTTTTTTATTCTCCGTTTGCGCCGATAACGTCACGGGTTTTGGCGAGGTCGTGAGTTCAGGTTGTTGACCTGCAGCAACCGGAGAAGACGAAGCACGAAGGGACGATTGTTCATTACCGTTATTGGCTGATGATACACTCGTACCGTTGGTGTCTGATTCATCCTGAAAATAGCTTTGATAGTTTCCTGTAACGTCTTCAGCAATGGCAGGAAATGCCGCTAATGTCACCATTAATGCCAGCGTCTGTTTTCCTGGAACAAATATGTTTTTATCTTTCGCGGTAATGCAATTTTGAGGTATTACGCTTTCATCCATTTTGCTCTCTCATTATTCCAGACAATAACATGCCAGCCAGAGACTGGCAGAAATAAAAACTCACCCTGCAAGAAACGGGTCGGAACGGAGAATTATTTATCTAAAGACCAGTATCCCGCATCGTATAATGAGGCCACACCCTGATTTGCAAACAATGAAATATCGCGCTCGCCCGGCTGCGGATAAATACGACTGCTTAAGCAAGCGTCACCATCGTTAACAAAAACTTCCACCGATGAGCGGTCGATAAAAATTCGCAGTGACAGAACGCTGTCCGCTGGTAGCGGAATACTGCGCGTGCCTTCCAGCGAATATTCCGGATAGCGACGCTCCACCACCAGACGCCCGGCCTGATCGTCGACGTAAATTCTCAGCCCGTCGCCCAATGCGATACCAAACTGTTCAGCCGTCGATGCGCTCAAATCCCATGCCAGCTGTACTTCGACCGCGTCGGCATCTGCCGCGACAAGGACGTTCTGATTGTTCAGGCAGCGGACGGGCGTGGGATAATAGCTGCCACGCAGCGCGGTCACTTCGGCAGCCGGTTTCATTCTCACCCGGCCATCGACAAGGCTTAATTCGCGCGGAAGCGAGAGCATTCCGGCCCAGCCATCCTGCTGTTCGGGCATCGGTGATTCCCACATATCCAGCCACCCGATGACAATGCGTCGGCCATCCGGGGTCACGAAACTCTGCGGGGCATAAAAGTCGTGGCCATGGTCCAGCTCAGTAAATTGTCCGCTGTGGGTGAACGGTTGACCTGGCTGCCAGTCCCCAAGTAAATAGCCACTCTGGAACAGGTTGCGATAGTGATACCCTTCCGCCGCCATGCCCTGCGGCGAGAACATCAGGACACGCTTCTCTCCCAGGGTGAAGAAATCCGGGCATTCCCACATAAAGCCCTTGCCTGCATCAGCCTCGGCGAAAATACCCTCGTCATGCCATTCGCGGAGATCGGTGGAACGGTACAGGCGCACCTGGCCGGTATTTTCCACGCGGGAGCCGACAACCATGTACCAGAACTCACCTTCGCGCCACACCTTCGGATCGCGAAAGTGATGCAGTCCGGGCGGTGTATCAATCACCCTGCCGTGCCGTTCAAAATGGATGCCGTCACGACTGGTCGCCAGACACTGCACCTGGTAGAGGTTGTCGTCTGTGTCCGACGGGCCGTGAAATTTATGTCCGGTATAGATCAGCGCCAGCGTATCGCCATCCACCACGGCGGAGCCGGAGAAACAGCCGTCTTTGTCCGCCGGGCCTTCCGGCGCTAGCGCGACGGGCAGATGTTCCCAATGCACCAGATCTTTGCTTCGGGCGTGCCCCCAGTGCATCGGCCCCCATTTCGGGGAATAGGGATGGTGTTGATAAAAGGCGTGATACCAGCCGTCAAACCATACCAGGCCATTAGGATCATTCATCCAGCCTGCGCGAGGGGCGAGGTGATAGCGCGGATACCAGCGCGGATTAATCCCGGATTGTGCTTTTTCAAGCACCTGTTCAGCCTGTTCTAATAAGGATGTCATCGTCTTTACTCTCAGTACATTACACAGCGTTTTGCTGCAGAAAAGATGGCTCAGATGAGGATTTAGTTGAGCGCAAAAGGAAAATGGAAATAAACGTGGTGCTGAACACCATGATGCCCATGATCAGATAGGATTGGGCGAAGCCAAATCTCTCATAGCTAAAGCCTGCCAGCGGGGACAAGACGGTGCCAATGACGGAGCTGGTGCAGGCAAATCCCACCAGATAAATGGTGGAGGAGAGACGTTTGTCGAAATTCAGGCTGTTGTATTTAAATATGGCGACTAACAATATTGGCAGTTCGACCGCGTGAAGCAGTTTGGTAATGGAGATAAGCAAGGGGCCTTCCACCAGCCCGGAAGCAATCATGCGCAGCGCCATCACCATACCTGCGAATATCAGGCCATTTTTAGCGCCAATGCGATTAACCAGCCACGGCGCACAAAACATACCCGCGGCCTCGAGAAAGACCTGGAAAGAGTTTAAATAGCCAAACATCTCGTTCCCTTCTCGTAATGTCGGGAACTGTGACGAGAAATAGACCGGGAATTGCTGATCGTATACGCCGTAAATGCAGGTTCCGACCACGAAGAATATCAGCGCCCAGAAGCGCGGCAGAGTCAGCAGACGCAGGGCGTCTTCCAGAGAAACTTTTTTAGCGCCAATTTCGAGTTTCTCCATGCTTGCCGGCGCGGCCACCTTTAAGCGGGCCAGCAGACAGAAGAAGATTAACCCTGAGCAAGAGGCCACCAGGAAGTTAAGGTCAGGGTTGATATTAAACAGTAACCCGGCAAAAAACGTGGCGACCGCCCAGCCCAGAGACCCCCACATGCGTGCCCGCCCAAACTCAAAGGTACTCTGACGCGCAACGCGCTCGGTATAGGACTCCAGAACGCCGATACCGCCATTAAACGTCAGCCCGATAAATAAGCCCCCGAATACGCTGCCCAGCAGAATATTAACGCTCAGCAGGTAGCTAAAAAGCAGATAAGCCGGGCCAGAGAGGATCAATAACGCGGTGATAAACCATAACAAATGTTTGCGCAGACCGAGTCGGTCCTGGATAAAGCCATAACAGACCTGTGCGAAGAGCGCGGAGACGGATAACACGGAAAAAATAATGCCGGTTTCCGATGCCTTTAGCCCCACTTCCTGGTGAAGCCAGATTGAGAGAAGTGAACTTGATGAGGACCAGGTCACAAAGAAAAAGAACAGCAGAGCGCTGAGCAGCATGTAACTTCGAGTAGGCCGTTTTTTCATCTACGTAATCTCGCATGAAGGATATGCTAAGATGGTAACGTTAACATTTCAGGCATACACTTGGTTTTGATGTGATACTCGATGTTAATCACAAAAGTTAACGTTAACATTAATGTGTTGAGATCATGCTCAAACTTTTGAGTGTGACTTGCGTAACCCTGGGCGTCGGTGCCTAGAATAGGACATTCGCATTGGCTCACAACACCTTACCGGGTCGAATGCATTCAGATAATGGAAAGCTATGGCGTCTTTAAAAGATGTGGCCAAACTGGCCAATGTATCGCTCATGACGGTTTCCCGGGTGCTCAATGACCCGAAACGCGTAAAGCCTGAAACTCTGTCCCGGGTGCAGGAGGCGATCCTGCAGTTAAATTACGTGCCTGATCTCTCAGCCCGGCAGGTGCGTCGTGTCGGCTCCCGCAACAAAACCATCGGCGTGCTGGCGCTGGATACCGTCACCACCCCTTTTTCGGTAGAAATCACGCTGTCTATCGAAGAAACCGCGCGGGCGTATGGCTGGAACAGCTTCGTGGTGAATATGTTTACCGATGATAACCCTGACGATATTGTCGACCTGCTGCTCGCCCACCGGCCCGGGGGGATCATTTTCACCACCATGGGGCTGCGTGAAGTGAGCATCCCGCCCCGGCTACTGGAGCACCCTTGCGTTCTGGCCAACTGCGAGAACACGGGAGAACCGGTTGCCAGCTATATACCTGACGATGAGCAAGGCCAGTATACGGCCGTACAGGCCTTGCTGGCGGCGGGATACAGCCGCCCTCTCTGCCTGCATTTACCTGTCAACCATCTGGCGACGCGTCGCCGCCGTCAGGGGCTTGATCGCGCCTGCCGTGAAGCCGGTATCGATCCTGATACGCTTGAGCACTGCTATATGCAATTCGGCGATGAGCACTACCGGGATATTCCGGAGATGCTGCTGGCGCATATCGTTCAGGGGAAACCGCAATTTGATTCAGTCATCTGTGGTAACGACCGTATTGCCTTCATGGTGTATCAGACGCTGTTAACGCAGGGTATCCGAATCCCACAGGATATTGCCGTTCTTGGCTACGATAATCTTGTCGGCATCGGAAATTTGTTTTTACCCCCGCTATCCACGGTCCAGCTGCCGCATTATGAGATTGGGCGCTTAAGTACCCTGCACATTATCAATGGCGACACCCACCGGGATAAGGTGCTGGTCGAGAGCCCCTGGCTCAGGCGCGAATCCTGTTGAGCAAGGGAGGCCGCATACCGACGACCTTTTGACAGTCACCTGGGGACATTATGCAAAACGAATTTTACTGGATAAACGAACCTGCCGAATGGCATAGCGAGAACAACACGTTATCGGTCGTGACTGACGACCACACCGATTTCTGGCGCTATACATGGTACGGATTCGAGCGTTTCTCGGGCCACATCTACGCGACTGACGCGGCGGGTGATTTCACGTTTCAGACTCAAATCCGCGCTGATTTCAGTACGCTCTATGACCAGGCGGGGATCATGCTGATGTCGGACGAGCAACACTGGCTCAAGGCCGGGATTGAATACAATGATGGCGCGCCGGCCATTGGCAGCGTACTGACGTTAAAGACATCCGACTGGGCAACCGGTATCTTCCCGGGTAACCCCCGGAAGTTCTGGCTTCGCCTGACCCGCAAGGGAGACGCGTTGCGGTTACAGTACTCAGCAGACGGGCTGTCGTGGCCTTTGCTGCGTTTATGCCATTTCCCGTCGGGGCCAGTGAAAGTCGGTGTCATGTGCTGCACGCCTGAACGCAGCGGCTTAGCCGTCGAGTTTAGTGATTTCAGTCTCGCTCCGGCCATGGATAAAGCGCTGCACGATCTCAGCTGATTTACATCGCGCCATCCGGCTCTACGATCCGTTGATGGCGCGGCCTGGGCTTCCACCTGGATCACACTTTTCCCACCCGACCATTCCCTTAAAATAAACAGGTGATATTATTCACCCCGTAAATACCTCTCAACTCAACCCGAGGCTTTGATGCTGGAGAATGTCATCATCCGATAATCAGCTCCCCGACCTTTCAGGCCGGACTGATTATCAATGCGCCGAAATCGAATGCGGACACCGCGGTGTGTTTGCACGTTTTGCACATGATGATTAAACAGGTTTTCCAGTATGAATTTATCCCGTCAGGAACAACGTACCTTACATGTTCTCGCCAAAGGTGGACGTATTGCGCACGTCCGCGATAGCTCAGGCCGCGTCACCGCCGTTGAATGCTACAGCCGCGAAGGGCTGTTGCTCGCCGACTGCACGCTCGCCGTCTTCAAAAAACTCAAAACCAAAAAGCTGATCAAGTCCGTCAACGGTCAGCCCTACCGCATTAACACGACCGGGCTGAACAGCGTTCGTGCCCAGCCAGATAATCGTTAAGGAGAGGATGATGGATATCCCACGTATTTTTACCGTCAGCGAAAGCGAACACCGCATTCATAACCCGTTCACCCCGGAAAAGTACGCCACGCTGGGCCGCGTGTTACGCATGAAGCCAGGCACGCGCATTCTCGATCTCGGCAGCGGCTCGGGGGAGATGCTCTGCACCTGGGCGCGCGATCACGGCATTACCGGCACCGGCATCGACATGAGCCGACTTTTCACCGAACAGGCAACGCGCCGTGCTGATGAACTCGGCGTCAGCGAGCGCGTGCGTTTTATTCATGACGATGCGGCCGGATACGTCGCAGATGAAAAATGTGATGTGGCGGCCTGCGTAGGCGCCACCTGGATTGCCGGCGGCGTCGCCGGAACAATGGCGCTGCTGGCAAAAAGCCTCCGGCCTGGCGGGATGATACTCATCGGTGACCCCTACTGGCGTCAGGTTCCTGCGAGCGATGAGGTAGCCCAGGCCTGCGGCGTCTCATCCATCGCAGACTTTCTCACCCTGCCCGACCTGGTCGCCTCGTTCGACGCACAGGGCTATGACCTGGTGGAAATGGTCCTGGCAGATCAGGAAGGCTGGGACAGATACGAAGCGGCGAAATGGATGACCCTGCGTCGCTGGCTGGCGGAAAACCCTGACGATGACTTTGCACAAGAAGTTCGCGCGGAGCTGACAATTGCGCCCAAACGCCACGTCACCTACACACGAGAGTACTTTGGCTGGGGGGTGTTTGCGTTGATTGCCCGATAGCCTGAAACAGGCGGTATAGCCTTAACGACTATACCGCCTTCACGCATCAGGTATTAAGGTGGCTCAGGATAATATGAACGCGGATTCCGTCACGCTTACCCGCGTTTAATCACCGGGATATCGCCCGTATCATTTAACGCCCCCGGAAATGTTTTTAACCACTGAGCGACTTTTTGTTTATTGATATTCACCACACTCATCCCTTCCAGGCATCCCCATAATTCTCTTGTATGCTGCGGCGTGATCACAATACAGTCTTTCATCACCCGGATTTTAACTGGCATACCGCTGATAAACCCTGCTCGTGTTAGCCAGTCTCCCCCCAGCGGAAGATATTTATTATCTATCCGGGCATAGAGTTCGCAGCAGGCAGAGCTTGCTTCCGGCGTTTCTGCGCGGGGATGAGCAGGCGCTGCACTGGTCTGGTTGCCGTGAAGTCGGCGGGTACTGTTTTTGCGTACCAGCTCGCGGTTTTCAATCATGCCGGTGAAAGCATCTGATTCTGTTTTGCAAACCGTAAACTCTGGCATAAAATTCGGCGCAGCCATTTTCAACTCCTTTTCAGTTGCTTGTGGTTAGCGGTATGGGGGTGTTGCAGCACCTTCATATCGCGTCTCGTTGTAAATAATTCCTGTGAAACTCACTCTGCCGTTCGGCGTTATTTCTGATGCGTATTATACCAGGCTGAATATAAATACAGCGGTTTTGGGTGGGGTAAATTTGGAATTTGCGAGGGGGATTCAGGAAATAGTGTTGTGTGCGCTAAGGCCATGTTTTTGCTCGTTGTGGGTTGATTGGTCTGGGTTTTGCGAGCATCATCGCAATTATTTACCTTCTTCCGTAACGCGATGGCTTCCAGCAAAACACTCGAACAGGCAATTGCCAACATCACCATCTGGCGCAAGGGCGAACAACGTGCGCCGCATAAACCCTTATTGCTTCTGTACGTGCTGGCAAACTATCAGCAGGGGCATGCACGTCTGTTTGACTACGGTACCGAGGTACATGCTCAACTGCTAAGCCTGTTAGAACGCTTTGGTCCAGACAGGAAAGAACATTACCCGAACATGCCCTTCTGGCGGCTCAAAGGGGATGGATTCTGGGATCTTGAGAACAGTGAACTCTGTTCCACCACTGGCAGCAAACAACCTCCGGTAAAAGAGCTTGTTGAACATAAGGTCGCTGGCGGTTTTGATGAAGAATACTATGCGTTGCTCAAAAAAAATAAAAAGCTGATCGGCTCGCTGGCACAGAAGATCCTTGAGGCGCATTTCCCGGAAAGCATCCAGGAAGAGATCGCAGATGAGATGGGTTTTGATATTCAACAGATCCGTAAGGTTCGCGATCCGTTGTTTCGCCAGCAGGTGCTTCGCGCCTATAACTATGAATGTGCAATCTGCGGATTCAACATGCGACATGATAACACCACCGTTGCGCTTGAAGCCGCGCATATCAAATGGAAACAGTTTGGCGGGCCGTGTGAAATCCCGAACGGGCTGGCGCTGTGTGCAATTCATCATAAAGCGTTTGATAAGGGATCGATTGGGCTGGATGAAAGTATGCGGGTTCTGGTGTCTGAGGCGGTAAATGGTAACGGGAATGGGATTGTAGGACGACTGTTCTGGGATTTCGCCGGGAAGCAGATAGCACTGCCGATGGTGAAAGGGAATTATCCAGGGGAAGGGTTTGTGGAATGGCATCGGAGGGAGGTGTATAGGGGGTGAGTGCGAAGGCCGGACTCGAATTTAACACTCAATAGACTGATATCAATGTAATTTATAATCAGGAATAAGTAGTTATACCCGCACTTGTACCCACAAGTTAAAATCCGCACAAAAAATAGGCATTGCGAGTGGGTATAAAGCCATATAAGTAGAACACCGATATAGCTGTCAAAGCAAGGTTTAGGCAGCGGCTAAACAGGATTACCTCATCAGGTACACTGCTGACAAAAACCTCGCCATTGCGTTGTGCATCTTGCCTGCTAGTTTTGGTTTATAACTCTATGAAGTCAGAAAATAATTCGTGATTCCGAAGTTATCTCAGGATGGGTAAGTAATCGCATTCTCAGTAATTCAGTATTAAAGTGACGAAAATGCCATTCAGGATGCATATCTTGAAGACGAATAAGATACCGCTGAAAAGTTTCGCCCTCTTTTAAATCTTTCCTTCCAGCGATTATTGTATTAATACTTTTTATCTTACTTCGGAGCTGATTTTCATGGAGATCTTTTGAACAAAGATCACGATAAATCGCTGCAAGAATGCTGCCTTTGTTGCCCATTTTCCACACAGATATAGCCGTTGCACAGATTAATTGTAATGCGGCCACTATACGCTCATACTCAGTTGTGGGAACTGATGGTACTCCGAAACCCTCATTTTTCTTAGGTCTAATATATTGAATAGCAAGGGGATTAATACAGGGCAAACGTTGTAAACCAGCAAGTTTTAACCATCCTTCTTGCTTGTTGCCCTTCGTTGTAAGCGGCGACCCCTCAGCTGCTGAATCTCCGCAATAAAATATCCCTCTTCGACCTGATGATTTTTCTGTGAAAAGAAACTGATAATAATGAGTAGTTATGGTCTGATTAAGATAGTTAGTTAACTCTTGTCCAGGTAAAAGAGCTAGGTGCATCAATGGAGAAATATCGAAACGTTTTAATGCTTTTCTCCGGTTATCATCACCTTTTGCGATGAGATCCTTAGGCCATACGAGCTCTTTGTCCATAACTGCCTCATAATGAAAACTAGTTTTTTCAATATAATACAGTTTACTATCTATGTGATAGCAGTCCAGGATAGTGTTTAGCAATGATATCATTCATTCTCTCAACCAAATCCAAGCGCTTAAAAGTCAAGTGCGCCGTGCCCTTCTGAAAGTAACGAATACTGAAGAACTCATCTTCGTAAACGTCTTTAGCCGGGTTATCACGGATATGCTCCATCAACCGGGTAGTTATATCGCTACGGTTGTCAGGTATTGATTTACCATCCAGCAAAAATAGCATCCGCTCCAGGTCAGCCAACTGATCCCTCCGCCAGCCCCAGTTCAGACTAAAGCCCCAGCGGTTATACGTCACCAGATTGTTAATGATGATCTTCTTACCAAAGCTGCAGGGACTATTAGTTTTGTAATCCCATGATAGCCCTTTGAAGACGTTAATGATCCCGCGCTCAAAGACCTCAATTCTGTTCTGATGTAACTGCTCAAAAGTACTGAGTATATTCGCCTCGCTAATGGCAGGAAGATCGCCCTCCTCAAGGTTCTTATGCCACAGGTCGCGGGCCTGTGCATCCATCAAAGCCATCATGCCGGATTTCAACATCAAGTCTCGCCAGATGCTGCGGTCTATATTGCGGGTGATCGCAGTTATCGCTTTATCAACATCTTCAGTCAGCCAGCTATCGTAGCGATGCCCTGGCTTCATTGCCCAGTCCTGTGCAGTACCACCGCCGATTTCTGAGGTTAACCGTGAAATGGCATCAAGCTCCTGAATGAGTTGTTCGATCTGTTTCAGTGCGGTATCGCGGCCCGTAACAACACGTTCGATACTGGTCGAAAGGATGAGTTCGTTGTGCTCTGTTAATTCGTCGGGTTCTGTTTGCATCGTAATCGTCCATAAAAGCAAACACGCCTGCCGGGAGTGGCAGGCGCATTATGCGATGAATAAAAAAGGTGGGAAGTGTGGAGGTAAAAATCAGGAACGGAGCTCGACAAATTTAAGTATTGATCAATCCGGTAGCTCGCCTGGCTCTGAGAATATCGGTGGCGGTCAGGAACGGCGTCTGCTCCTGCCAGGTGAATCCCTTTCGGTCAGTACGTACCAGCTCATAGCGTTCCACCAGGAAATTCACCGCATCGGCAAGTGTTATTCCCGCTTCGATATGTTCCTGTATGACCGCGTCGTCATGAAATGGCGTGTCGTTAAGCGTCAGGCCGTAATGATGCTCCAGCAGATACGTTAACAATTGCTGCCATACTTGCACGGGTGACAGGCGTGACGAAACCGGCACCGTGTACGGTACAGATGAAATGTGCATATGTTGAGTCCTGATAAAAGAAGAATAGAGAGGGTGTTACTGGCCTGAATAAATAGTGAGATAAACGTAGCCGCAGCTACCACAGGTATCAGCTATGCAGGTTAAACCCGTAAGATGAATGGACACCTGATGTCGCTGACGTGGATTTAGCTCGCCGGAGCACAGCATTGCTTCCAGCTGATCTATGAATAGCGGGAAAGCCTTATCCAGTTTCTGCAATTGCTCCGGGCTAAAGCTCCCCACCAACCCGGCTCTGTCAGCCAGGTAATGCAGCCGGTTGCCTTCCTGAACCAGTCTTGCGCCAAAGCACGGAGTAATATCGCGTTCAAGACCCCACCAGGGCTCAGAAACATCATGGTCATACGGTGTTTTATTCGACAATTTGGGACTCCTTAAATTATCGTTAGTTGAGCGTGACGCTGCGCAATACGACATATTGGCCGTTGCGGTCCTGACGGCGTTCAGCGAATACAGCCAGCACACTGCTGATATCCTGTACCTCCCGGCAGGCATAGTGGCAGATACTGCCGGACCCTTATATTTGCCGGTACAGAACCGAAACAACCGGGACTGCGGATGCTGGCGGTATATCGCCATCGCCTGACGCTGCTGATAATCTTCATTAACATTTCCTCCCTACAACCAGCCTCTTTCCGAAAATGAGACGATATCCATCCCGCCGATAACCAGGTGGTCCAGCAGACGAATATCGACCAGCTCAAGCGCCTGCTGCAGGCGTTCTGTAATTTTACGGTCGGCCTTGCTGGGTTCTGTCTCCCCGGAGGGATGGCAATGCGCAACAATAACAGCGGCGCAGTTATGCTTCAGACCGGCCTTAACCAGTTCGCGGGGATGGACCTGCGTATGGTTGATGGTGCCGGTAAAGAGCGTTTCGTGGGCTATCAGGCGATGCTGGTTATCGAGGAAGAGTGCGGTAAATTCTTCACGCTCCAGTGACGCGAGCTGCAGGCGCAGCCAGTCACGGACGGCATGGCTGGAGCTAAATGACGTACCGGGCTCGCGTAGCTGACATTCCAGCAGGGTTAAGGCTTCCCTGACCGCCTGCTGGTCTGAGGGGGCTAATTCACGGGCAAATAGCGGTAACTGTTGTTCCATAGCGGCTGTCCTCAGTCGATGATGTGCATGATGGCGTTGCATTCCGCGTGGTTAAGCGCGTAGTCCCGCAGGCGATAGTAGTGCTCCGTCATGGCGTCGCATTCGGTGCGCATAGCGTGATGGCTGTAAGTCATCAGACAGACGGCAATTCCTGCAGCTTCGGCACTGAGTTCGCCGCCGTTGCCGTTCATGGTGTTAAATAGCGACCACTTCTCATCGGTATTTCCATTTGTTTCCGGGGCCATAAACGCACCGCCGTTACTCAGTGTGTAAAAATTCCAGATCCCCCCGCTGTAGTCTGCGCAGAAGCGGTCCATCCAGGCGAAGATAAGCGGCTCCAGGGTTATCCACTGCGGGATACTGCCGAAGTGCTGCGGCCAGAAGCTGATCCGCTGCTCGTCCTGTACGAGGGTGGCGGTCAGCGCTGGCGAAGAACTGGCAGGTTGTGGCGGTAACGGGAGGGTATCGTTAAGGTTAATAATGTCGTTCATGCTGGTTTTTCCTTGTTTATTTATCGGGTTAGGGATGCTGGTTAAGCCGGAGTGACGGGCAGGACTGCGCATAGCCATCCTCATCACAGCGTGACGGCCAGTGCCCCTCCGGGAGGCTTAAGCGGCACAGGCTGAGTTCACCGGGTCGGTAAAGAAGGTGCGAGCACCAGGCGCACAGGTCGTCATCGGAGATGGAGCGGCTGCAGGGATTGTTTTCCAGAGCGGTCGGATAAAGGGGGGTATGGTGGGCGTTATCAGACAGTGGTGGCATCAGCTCAACGCCTGCTGCAGTTCTTCTGCCATTACCCAGAGCGCCCGGTTGAGCTTAACGTCGCCGTCTATGCCTCTGACCGCGCGGGTATGGCTGCGTTTACCTTTGGCGGTACGTCCTGGCAGACCTCCTTTCAGCAGGTTCTCCTGGCAACGATTGAAAACTGACCACAGGTCGTCCTGACGGTCTTCATAGCGTCGGGGCGTCAGTATCTGTGCTTCCGTCACCGGCTGATGCTCTTCACCAAAGCGGTAGTTCAGGGCGGCTTTTGCAAAAGCCTGCTGTGCCGGTGGCGGGAGTAACAGCGACTGCATCGCATCCCGATTTTCTTCAACCCGGTCAAATATCCCCAGGACTTCATAAGCGCCTTTAATGACTTTCTCCACCACGTTACCCCGGTGCGGAACCCGGATTTCGCCAAACGACTGTCCGCAGACGAGCGAATTCGTGCAGACGCTTCTGAATATTCCAGGCAATAGCTGAAAGCTGGATTCGCCACCGTGCGAATTGAGGATGATGATTTCAAGCACCTGCTGGCCGTTAATCTGACCGGCGCGACGCAGGCGGAGCATATGCTTTGTGTGCTCCCGACGGTCCGGATCCCGAACGCGTGACTGACAGGCAAAGAAGGGCTGGAACCCTTCACGCTGAAGGTTTTCAAGCAGGGTGATGGTGGGAATAAACGTGTACTTTTCACTCCTGGAAGCATGTTTGTTCTCTCCGAAGACGCTGGGAACATGCTGCATGAGCTCTTCACGTGTTAAGGGGCGGTCGCGGCGTATCTGGTTTATCCGCCCGAAGCGGCTTGCTAAGCGCATGGTGAGTACCTCTGTAGTTAATGAAACGGCATAAACAAAAAAACCATGTACCCCGAAGGGAACATGGCCGGTTGGTGTGGTCGGGGCCTGAGGTGAGTCAGGGTTGGGATATTCCGTGGCTGGCGATGTAGCGGTTAAGCCATTCTCCGGTGCTGGCTTCAAAACTCCACGCCCGCCAGATCAACTACCCCTCGCTATCCCGAATCACCAGCCGAAAATGCGTGCCCTGGTCGTCTTCGATAGCAACATTGAGGTAAACCGCCACCACAGCCTCCACCTGTTCACGGGTGAACGAACCGGGAGGTAACGGTGAGTCGTCAATGTTTTGCATGGTGAGTTCCTTAGCAGGCACAAAAACAAACGCCCTGTTCATTCGAGCGGGGCGTTTGCGGGTTTAATGAGAGTATCAGGAGTAGTACGTGTATCAGTGATTTTCGATAGCCACGGTTTTCGCCTTACCATTGATATAGCGGATATTCAGCGTTGTGACGCCAGCTTTTACGGAGGGTTTCAGGTCTGCAATTTCATCGCATCCCACTCCGGTGATTTCCCGGATTTCAGGGGTTTCACGGGTTTTGCTGACGACATACCAGTTACCGGCAGGGCAGGCAATACCGCCGTCCTGCTTCAGCAGGGTGAGGAACGGTGAATCAATAAGCTGAGTATATAATCCGGCCTCGTCAGCACCGTTAATCAGCGTATCTTTCCCTTTACCGCCGCAGTTACGGCAAAAGAGCCTGTCGTCCTGTGAACGCAGAATCTGAGCTGTATAAGCCGGTGCTTCATTATCCAGCGAGAAGGTATTACGCTCTCCGTTCTTCCAGATAACGCTGAGCAGCGTGACACCATTTTTCTCTGTTACCGATACACTTCTGGCGCTGCTCAGGTTTGAGCGGTCATTATCGAACTGAATGCTGCTGATGGCAGGCGTTGCCGCGAGTTTATCAATGTAGAAAAAATCAGGCGTCTGATTCGCCGCAGCTCCCGGGGCACTGTCAGACATCAGAATGGCATAGCGGCTCGTATCCTGGATTTTGCTGTAGCTGGCGGTCTTTACTTTATATCCCTGGGGGTAATCCGCCAGAAAATAACTGTCCTTTTTCTCCGGCCCGCAAAGGTGGCAGACCATATGCCCTTCGCTATCGGTTGTCAGACGGGGAAGATTGTCAGCCGGAGCGGCGGCAGCCGGTTGGGTAAACATCAGGTACAGGAACGCTATCACCAGTCCGGTGACGCGGATGATTTTTTGGTTGTTAATCATAAAGTTGTCCGTAAATTTTTATAAAGAATAGCGTTGTCTGGCGGAAAAAGAACCTTCTCATTCCGCCATGCATTCAGCAGCAGCCTGACCGGTGTAAGCAATAAAATCAGGCGAGGTAAAAATCCGGGGGGTATTCCCCCAGTCCTGACCGTAACGCTGAACGAGTTTCTCCCAGGCACAGTCACACAGGGCGGTATCACCCTGTGCGGTGCATTCGCGCATAAAGGCACGTTTTCCCCCGGGCTCATCACACGCGGTTAACAGCAGGAGGGAGGCAAGAAAAAGCCCTTTTTGTTTCATCATCACGATTTACGCATAAACAAACCGAGGATGAGCAGGAACACGATGATGGTTATCCAGATGAGCCCGCCGATAATGCTGCCGAGTGAAGGGAACCAGACTGCGGGCCATACTAGCCCCTGTCCGATGGCATAAGCCAGGCCACGCCATCCCTGAGTCCCCCATACAGCCTGATAAATGGCCGTGATAAGAGCCAGCACACAATAGATACTGATAATAAAACGTCTCATTCATGACTCCATTTGAACAATAAATAGTGCTGGTGGCGGGAGATGAAACGGCTGTTGATAAGGGGGGGTGATTTAGTCACTGACGGTGAAGGTGCCCTGGTCGGTGAATATCCGGGCCTCCAGGAAATTACACGAGATACCGGACTGCCAGAGTGGATTTCCGAAACGCCAGGTCAGACTCTCGGCAAACTGCATTTTGCGGGGGGTAAACGTACCTTTATTGGGCCACCATCCTTCCGGGGTGGTCTTCCCGTTATACGTTGTTTTTCCCTGTTTCAGTTGCGGGCAACGCCCCCGGTTAACATCAATTTTGTCTATCTGAATGTTGTCTGTTCTGGCGGTCACGGTGACGTAAACGCAGTCATGGCATTCGTAGCCACTTTTCTCGATATTGACTTTTATAGCGTCCTCATCAGCCGCCTGAGCGGGCATCGCGGCCAGTACAGCAAGGGTGGCGATCGCGATAAGAACAGTTTTCATGACACTTTCTCCGTATGTGGCAAATCCTGCGATGTATCGCATTGATTTTTAATAAATAACATAACCCTATGATTCCCGGTTGATTATGTAATCACGGGATTCATCATGTACAACGATGAATTTCGATCGGGCCGATCGACAAAATCGATCGTCATTGAGCACAAAAACTTATCGATACACGTCTTCAGGTTTATCAAAAATGAAGAGGTTAACCGAAGAAAAATCCCCAGAGGGAGCCTGCTGCACGGGCGACGGTATGGGTCACCGCATGCAGTGCTGTGCGGGCTACCTGCGGCAGTGGTGCGAGGTCAATGATGTTATCAATCACCTCTACCACGGCATCGCCAAAGCTGCTGCTGGCGGTATTGATAACGGTATCAGTGCGATACCGGTTCTGCAGATGAGGCACAAATGGACTGCGGGCCTGCTTTGGGAGGCGGGTAATCATGGCCTCCACCAGGCGCGACAGCCGGTAACGCCCCCGGACAGAGACTGGCAGAATATCTATTTCTGCTATCCGCAATTGACGTGCCACAGCCTGCTGTTTCTGCGCAATACGCTCCGCCTGTAACGCCGAGGGCTGAGCCGACCACCAGCGCCACTGCTCGGCGGGTTCGGTTTTATCCACCTGGTTGAGTACCCACAGCACTGGCGGCAGCGGTCCACTGAACTGCGCGAAGACGTCCCGATAAAACTGCTCTTCCACCGCAAATGCGCGGTCATCGGCCTTGAGCACCCACAACACCATATCGAGCTTTGGCATGAGGTCACGATACAGCTCACGGTATTCACCGTCGCGGGAAACAGACTCGCCCACGCCGGGCAAGTCGACCAGCGTCAGATAATGGCTGCCGAAGCGCAGCCGGACCCGTTGTGGCTGACGCGTGCAGGCTTCCACCGCATTCACGGCGCAGACTTCACTACGAAACAGCGCGTTACACAGCGAGGACTTACCGACGCCGGTTTTACCCATAATGCCAATCACTGGTTCGTACGTGACGAGCTGATTGAGTTCTTTTAGCAAATGTTGTCGTAGTGAGCGTGGATAGCGCCGCAGGTGACGGCGGATAAGGGCGTAGCCCGAGAGATGTTTCATGCTGGCCTCTGAATGAAAAAGGCCATCCGGTGAGGATGGCCTGTTGAAGAGAAAGGTAAAGGTATTCAGTAAGATGATATATAACTGACTTAATTTTAGATCTCAGCTCTGACGATCGGTTTAAGCGAATACTAAATGAAGGCTAGTGAATTAGTTATGTGGGTCTGCTTCGTGCCAAAAGCGGACGTTGCTTTTTCTTCGGTATATCAATCATAGGGGAAATTAATTGGTACTATTAGTTGTTAATCGACATTGCTATGTTTAGCTTATGCCTCATGAATCAAGTACTAGGAGTTATGGCATGGATATCAAGGAGTTTCCTCCGGGAGTAATGGAACATCTTGGCTGGTATGTATACCGATTAATTGATCCAAGGGATGGAAGTACCTTTTACGTGGGGAAAGGGAAAGGGAATCGAGTATTTGCTCATATGCGCGGTGAAGTCGCTGCGGTTGATGATGATGAATTGCTCAGTAATAAACTCAAGCAACTTCGAGAGATAAGGTTGGCTGGTCTTGAGGTCATCCATGTAATCCACCGGCACGGTATGACAGATGAAAAGACCGCGTACGAGGTTGAAGCTGCACTTATCGACGCCTACCCCGGTTTAACTAACATTATGAGCGGTGCTGGCAGTAATGAATATGGTCCAGCACACATCAAAGAATTAATCGCAACATACCAACCCGAAACAGTCGTGTTCCAACATAAAGTCCTGATGATTTCCGTGAATAGAAGTTCAAAGGATGTAGACCTCTATGATGCCGTACGATTTAGCTGGCGTGTACGTGTTGAGCGCGCGCGTAAGGCTGAATTTATACTGGCTACAGTGAGGGGAATCGTCAGAGGGGTTTATATAGCTGATGAGTGGCTCGAATCAACCCGTGAGAATTTCCCTGAGATGCCTTCATGGGATGCAGATGATGAGTTTGAATCTACTCAAAAATCCCGCTTTGGATTCAGGGGAAGACTCGCCCCTCCTGATATAGCAAAAATTTACCTTGGTAAAAAGATTCCGGACGTTCTAAGAAAGAAAGGCGCTATGTCTCCTGTGAAATATTCTCCAGATTTTTGATGTCTCAATAGTGAAAAGCCACTGTTTCTGTTAGCGCTGTTTGGGGGAAAAGTGGCAACGTCTTCTTTTCGCTCATAGCAGACGTTGAACTATCCAGTAACATGACTGGAATGATACCTGGTGACTGTTTAAGTTTGCAACTATGTACCGCATTTGCCTGAGAAACCATAGCCACTGGTTCATTTTCTGACGTCGCTCAGCTACCGTACAAAGTATTGTTACGGCTTCTCCTCTTTTAAAATCCCGTAGACATGCTCCTCAAAGTTTGAAGGCAGGTCATCATTAAATTCGTCGAGCAGGTAAGGCGACTCGGGAGATCCCTCTTTATCATAGAGATCATTTCCGGGTATAGCTGAAGTTTCAGTGATATGTAATGCTGTTTTGGATTTCTTCTTCAGGTCCTTTTTTTTGGCTTTTCTGCGTTTCTTCTCGGCTGCGTTGATGTAGGTAAAATCGTCAGAACATGTCAGGGTTCGTGCACCAGGAATAACATTGTATATTTGAGCCTGAAGGCGAAAGAAAGCCAGATAATCTTTGCGGTTGTTTTCGAATTTCCTTTCTTCTGATAAAACCAACGAGATCGGGTCTGAAAATTGGCCAACATCGGTTAATCGGTCTGGCCTGCGGATAAATAGCCCACTGTCTTCTGGAACATATGGCCGGGATGCATCCTTAAAGCAATAGTACCCAACCTCCTCACCAGATTTGTTTTCTTTCTTACCCGATTGCACCCATTTCCTGTAAATGTCTAATGAGACTAAGCTGTCGATCCGACTGCCTGGATGCTTTTTGAAAAAGAAATTCACCAGATAGAAAGGCTCAAATCTCGCATTTATCAGTATCACTCGCGAGTAACCACAGGCGGCTTTATAAAGCGGATCCGCAATTATCCTTTTCCTCATCAAAGTAAAGCGTCGTTCAAGTTCAGCGAGTTGTAGTCTGAAACGAGAGTCATCTTTTTTCCTCCGTATGTTCAGCATCTTCTCACCTTTATCAAGAGGTAAATAAAAACACAGAGTCAACATTTCAACCTGAGGATGCTTTCTTACAACCTTCCGATAGTTCTCGCTGAGATAAGATAATGCCTTCTCTTTATCAGATATCGCTTTTACAAGCGCATCCTTCCACTTTTTCTCTAACTGTTCGCTGTGGATTGGCTGAGAATCACGAAACTTCGTCTTCGGTCTTCTAAACTCTTGCCCATCGCTGGTCGCCTGACTCAGATAAAGTTTGTCCAGCATATCGAACATCCTGAAGCTAGCTTTGGATTTTTCATCCTTATCTGGCCTTTCATCCTCCTCCAGACGCTCGAACCCAACAAAGAAATATTGATGGCTGATTTCCCCCCACCCTTGGTTAGGACTCTCATAGGCCAGGTCTTCCCGGCGTAAGTCAAACACTCTAAAGTCATCCTTCAGGCCTGCCATCCCTCGCTCCTCTCAGCTCGCTGCAACATCGAAATTGTCACTCGTCCCAACACAATTTTATTACTTCAACTGTACGAATTCTGACGTTTATCAGGTTTGTCTTTTAGTATGAAACCATTCGATTTTAATACAATAAATCGTCGTCTTTTATGACTCATATCGTCGTTTTTTAATTATTTACCTCACTTGCAGATGCCATTAATACTGGGTTTTATGCCAAAAATGCTCTGCAAACTGCCTTCTCCGCTTCTTTCTGGCCTATTTATCACAGCAGTATAACGAAGAGCGGCCTAGACTCGTCTCTCTTATGCTGCTGAGTCAGGTCCTGGGAAGAGTCTGTAGTTGGTAAGATAATTTAAAAATCTTCTGGTCAAAATTGGCGAAGGTGCCGACAAGGTCAACGCAATGAGATGAGCAAATGCTCCTTCCTTGAAGTGCATGAACATGGGACCGAAATCAATTAATTAAGGAATAAAATGATATTTTATAGAGAAGCACTTTCGTAACCCTCCACTCCCAGGAGCGATGCCCGAGCACGGCAATCAGCATGGTACCGCGATACTTACCGCTCTCCTGCACCCATTTCAAAACTGACGCCAATGTCCATTCCCATGACGAATACACTCACATGGAGAATCAGACATGAGCTACCACGACACGAGCGATATCAATCTCAGCTACGTTCAGCACACAGCCCTAAACCGAAAGCTACGACGACATCAGGACCAGTTATTTGAGCGTTATTCCAAGCTACTGATGCTACGTGTGGACTTCTCGTACCTTCAGGACAGCGATTTGCATGGTCAGGGAGATATTCATTCAACAGTAGCGGATATCACATTACTGATTCAACGCTGCGGGGATATCAACGGGCTGGTGGGTTACGCATGGGTACTGGAACAAACTGAACAGCATGGTTACCACATCCACGCCGCGTTTTACCTCAACGGCCAGAAGCATCGCCAGGTCTGGACCGTCTTTGAAGCACTCAGGGACACCTGGAAGTATGTGACATGGGGAGAAGGACACACGCACCGCTGTGAGCCTAAAGAGCATTATCGCGTGCGAGGAGAATGGGTGACCTCTTATAACGATGCCAAGGGCCGCAGAGGTATGCAGTACATCCTGAGCTATCTCAGCAAGCAGGCACAGAAAAGCCTGGGGGTTATCTGCCAGTTGAGTAATATTCCTGCGCCACGGACAGCAGGCAGGCGGCGAAAAGCCAGTTAAAAATTACGCCAGTGCCACATCGTTTGAAGGAGTCTGCGCTCACCATACCTGGCTCCTTATCCCATTCACTTAAGGAGAAAAACGATGACTACACCTGCCAGCCTTCTTACCGACAAATTTGTCGATATGGCGTTTATCACACAACTCACCGGCTTAACCGACAAATGGTTTTATAAGCTCATACAGGACGGTGAGTTCCCGAAGCCCATCAAGCTGGGCAGAAGCTCCCGCTGGCTTGAAAGCGAAGTGGAAGCCTGGCTACAGCTACGCATTGCACAGTCCCGTCAGTAACCTGTCGAACGCAATCACATTCCCCATCTGATTTAACACCACCAGTCGTATGACCTGCACTGCTGCCCTCCCCGGGACGGTTTAGCCCTGCGCGTCGTACAGTAAAGGACCAATACTATGACGATTTACGCCAAATCTTTTATCGCCCTTGATGGTAATCAGCGCCTCACGGGCGCGGTCACTGCACAGCTTCACCCTTACGACCGCTACACCTGCCACCTCTGCGGTAGCGCTCTGGTATTCCACCATGAATGGGGTACTAACCTCCCATCGTTTGAGCACACATGGCAAGACCTGACGGAGAACGGACGCCACCATTTTCCATACGTACGCCCTGAGCCGAAAGAAACTAGACGGATACGCATGCTGCGTCGCTATGTGCCGAAAGTCTTACCGCTGGTATGCAGGGCCGAATGGAATTGTTGCGGTTGTGGCAGTGATTACCATGGTGAACGTTACTGCCAGAACTGCCGGACCGGTGACCACAGCACTGAACGTTGCGCAGAATGAGGCTGCGCTATCTGCCACTTGCCATCTCGATATCATCACAGGATTTACACCATGCAATTTCGCACAATTCGTACCGCCCTTGACCACAAGGGCCAGGTCGCTCACACCAGAAACTTAAGCCCGCGATCGCGGGGAGCCTGGTACTGTCGTTCCTGCAACAATCCCCTGCGCTTACACTGGACGCATGACTGCGGCGGTTATTTTGAACATCACCTAGAAGAAGCAAAAGTACACAGGTTGATGCACTGTGAATACCGTGTTATTTCGCAGTACAAACCAATATCAGCCTTTGAGCAGGTAGTGAAGGCACTTATTGAACGTGATGATGTATCCGTCATAGCACCTTCAGAAAAAGATTACTTCTGCGTACTCTGCCAACGTGATTATCATGGTCAGCGGTGTTGCCCGGAGTGCGGAGAACATATCTACAGCACAGAAATGAATGACCTTGATACCCTGACGATACCGGTGACATTTGCGAAATGAGGTATTTGTTCTCGCAGTTGGTTATGATGCAAATCCCTGAGTGTTCCTGTCCATTGCTCATCCCATGACTTAATAAAAATTATTGATATCGTTGATATAAATGCAACATATGGTTAAGCATTGGCCACGATGCGGTATCGTTCGCAATAATTTTTGTTTTGTCTGGTACATTTGACAAATGATACAAAGATTTTAACTAGCAAAGAGTTATCAATTAATAGGGGTCCTTAGTTAAGCCAACTCGACGATCTTCAATCTGTGTCATTTCTTTGCCAGCCCTATTGTTACCAATACCTAAAAACGTAGTTTAAACGTCAAAATTCAACTTCAACTCACAAAACACTTTGTAAATCAGTAAGTCGTGGTATTCTCTTAAGTTACCACTATACCCAGAGTCACAACCATGATCCGCTGCCACCTCGCCCGAATGATGGGCGAACACAAATTGCGCATTGCAGACGTTGCAAGGGAAACTGGGCTCAGCCGCGCTACAGTGACCCTGCTCTATAAAGAGACGGCACAGAAGGTAGATCTAAATGCCATTAAGCAGATCTGCGTACTATTCGATTGCACTGTTGGTGAGCTATTGGAATTGATGCCAAGCCAAAATGACTAAGGAGCAGCCTAATGGCCTCTGAAGCAGATACTCGAGCGAACTATATTGATCCAGCTTTGGTTTCAGCTGGTTGGCTATCGAGCAACATCAGCCGGGAGCATTACTTCACCGACGGTAGAAAGATGGCAGGTGGTGTGCGTGGGCGGCGTTGTTTTGTGGATTATCTGCTTCATAAAGACAGTCGCTATTTGGCAGTGGTGGAAGCTAAAAAAGAATCCGAGCATCCTACGAAAGGCCTGCAACAAGCCATCGACTATGCTAAGAAGCTTTGCGTTCGTTTCGTCTATTCAAGCAACGGTAAGCAAACCTACGAATTCGATCTGGAAACAGGCAAAGGCGACTATATTGAGTTCTATCCAACACCTGTAGAGCTAGAAAAACGCTATACAAGTGAAACTACGGGATTAAGTCAAGAACTAAGAAAGATCCCGTTTCACTTGGAAGGAGCAATGCAACCACGTTATTACCAGGAACTGGCAGTCCATTCCGCTACAGACGCAATCGGTGAAGGTAAATCCCGAATCTTGCTCACACTAGCTACTGGCACTGGTAAAACATTCATTGCCTTCCAAATCGTTCATAAAGTATTTCAGGCTCGCTGGAACCGCGACAACCCCGGTTCGCGCAGACCACGCATTCTGTTTCTGGCCGATCGTAATATCCTTGCAGACCAAGCCATTAACACCTTCAACCCCTATGAAAATGATTTGATTAAAATTAATGGGGAGGAAGTTCGCAAGCGCAATGGCGTTGTGCCCACCAACGCACACATCTTTTTTGCGATCTATCAGGCGATTGCGGAACGGGAAAACATTGATGGCTACTATAAAGCCTATCCCAAAGATTTCTTTGACATGGTATTGATTGATGAATGCCACAGAGGTGCTGCAAATGAAGCAGGTTCCTGGCGAGCCATTCTTGATCACTTCAGTAGCGCCGTGCATTTGGGTTTGACTGCCACACCAAAACGTACAGACAACGTGGACACCTATGAATATTTTGGCCAGCCTGCCTATGTGTATTCACTAAAAGATGGTATCAACGACGGTTTTCTCACACCATACCGGGTCAAGCGCATTAGGACTAATTTGGATGAATTAGTTCTCACCAATGATGATGTCATCGTCGAAGGTGAATCTAGTCAAGATTTATATCAGGTCGAAGATTACGACCGCAAAATCATTGTAGATGAACGCACTGAGTTGGTTGCGAAAGCAATTTTGCAAAACATCAACCCGCTGGATAAAACTATTGTCTTCTGTGAAAACCAAAATCATGCGCTAACCATGCGCGACATGATTAATAAAAACAAATCAGTTAAAGATCCGCATTACTGTGTACGGGTCACCAGTGACGAAGGCAAGATCGGTCGCGAACTGCTGGAAAAATTTCAGGACAATGACAAAAACATCCCTACCATTATTACCTCATCACAAATGCTCACTACCGGCGTTGATGCCCGTAACGTACGCAACGTAGTGCTGGATCGAACCATAGACTCAATGGTGGAGTTCAAACAGATTGTTGGTCGTGGTACTCGAGTGTTCGACGGTAAAGACTACTTCACCATCGTGGATTTTCGTGGTGCGACCAATAACTTCTATGACGAAGAATGGGATGGCGAGCCCCAAGCCCCCGAGCCGGGTGGCACCAGAGAACCTACGCCGCCACCCTATTCACCCGAGCCACCAGAAGGTGGAGATAGGACAGAATCTGAACCAAGCGAATCACGCCCACGACTGAAAGTAAAACTCGGTAAACACCGTGAACTCAAGGTCATCGATATAGAAACCCGCTATATCGACGAGAGCGGTAAGCCTCTCTCGATTCAGGAGTTTATCGAACGGCTAATTCAACAATTGCCAGGACTATTCAAAAGTATCGATGAACTCAGAGATATTTGGTCAGATCCTGACTTGCGCGAACAACTGCTAACCAAGCTGGTACAAGCTGGCTTTGACACAGAGCAGCTATCCGCTCTGCGGCGCATGTTCGAGGCCGACGACTGTGACATATTCGATCTACTAGCATTTTTAGCGTTTGAAAGACCGATGGCAACGCGTAAATCCAGAGTTGAGGCGCTTCGGTCGAATACTGTTTTCTTTGCTCAGTATCCACAGGGCAGAGCTAATAAATTTCTGCACTTTGTTTTGAGTCGTTATGAGAAGATTGGCGTTATGGAATTATCCAGAGAGCGTCTACCTGCACTGATCGAGCTCTCGGGTGTGGGTACTATCAAAGACGCTTCAATAGCTTTTGGCGGTAAACCTGCATTTGTATTAGCAGCATTTAAACAATTACAACAGCAACTTTATCATGTGAACTAAAATGGAATTAAACTTAATACCTAATGTATTATACGATCATCCACAAACAATATACCTCAATAAAGTTACCACTTTAATTGGTGAAAATGGTTCAGGGAAGTCAAGTGTTCTCCAATCAATTTTCAATCAAAAACTCTCTAAAAAGGACTATACAGGTCAAAAGATTGTTTGTTTCTCTTCTGGCCAAAACGAGAAGTTTTCAAATGAATTCCTTCGCTATTTAAGACAGACACAAACAGATGAGAATAATTTGCAATTCTCTTGTTTCTATTTCGATAAATCATGGTCTAAGTTATTGATATTCCTTGCCAGTTCTATAAAAAAATCAGGCAAGGTTAGACAATTTCTCATCAGCTCCGGTTATGCCGATGAAGTCGATGGGTTGGACACCTCAAGTATTCTGAAAATTGCCTTTCGGGTAGACTCACAATATGTGAGGCAAGTTCAAGACGCTCTAAACAGAGAGGCCAGAGGAGATACGAACACGATAAGACAGACCGCATTTCATCGCACACTGGAAAGTTTTATTGAAAATTGTATACAGGATCAATATGACTTTGATGAACCAATCAAGAAAAATGTTTTTGATATACGTCAAGATGATGTGCTATCCGTATCTTTTGACACTGAGCGATTAGAGGATGGTGATGCATCAAAGATAACTTTTGATCCAGAGATAGGTTTCTTTATCAGAGCTTGTCATAACACTAATTTTTTGGATAAAGAAGCGTCGTCTTTATTTTTAAAAAACGGTCTAGAGCTCGGAGACTTAAGTGATGGTGAGTTTCAAATTCTTTTTTTATATTCAATCATTGATCTATTCGATAGTGAAGAAACTATATTTATTTTTGATGAGGCAGACTCTCATCTTCATTTTAAAAACGTCGAAAGATTTTGGAATTGCCTAAAAGAAACTAAAGGAAAAACAATTTCGACAACACACCTACTAGATTCAATATATTGTGTGGGCGTTGAAAACATAAGAATTATAAATAAAGGTAAAATTTACCTTCCTTCAGACTCTGGTGAATTAATTACTCGACTCGCACAGTTATCCAATATAAAAAAATCTGAATTTCGAGCTTTGACGTATTATGAAAAAATAGTACTCATTGATGATACCAATGATTGGTTTATTTTTAAAGAGCTTTACAAGCAATATAAAAGAATAATCGGCGTACCTGATTTTGATTATGATGCAGAATTTGATCACCTTTTTGATCAAGTCGCAGTAGTTAAGGTTAACTCTGGTTGGAATACACACAACGCTAAATTTGCAGAGTCAAAAATTTCCTGGGTACAAAATTTCAACAAGTTTTGCGAAGGTTTGGACATAAAAACCAAAGATATTTTCTTAGTGTGTGATAGAGATAATCTCCCTATAGATGGTATAGGCACTGATGAGTCACCTCTTATAGTGCAGGGTATAAAGATAGGAAGTGATAACAATATTAAAACAAGTGTTTTAAGCTGGCGGAGACGTGAAATAAAACACTATCTTCTTTCTTATTCCGCACTAGGCGGTTGCGTTGCTGTGTTGAATAATAAAAATAGATTACCTGAAGCTTCATATTTACGTGAAGGCTATAGCAGTGATTACTTACTGGAATATAAAAACAATGACTATCAATTATTAATAGAAGATAAAGAAGTAACCAAAGGAAAAAAAACAACCATTACCAGCGGTCCAGTTTACAATCACTATCTTGCTTCACTACCATCAAGATTTGTAAAAAACATACTGTCGCCATTTATTGAGAATGTTGAGGCACCTCCCTATGGGTTAAATCGGGAATTGCTGTTAGAATATATATCCATGATGCATCCTAGCGAAATAAGCGAAGACATCAAAAGTATGTATGATTTTATCATCGGGAAATAGTAAATATGTCATTGCAACCAAAAATTGACCGTATAACCGACATTCTGCGCCGTGACGATGGTATCAGCGGTGCCATGCATTACACAGAACAAACCTCTTGGGTATTGTTCCTGAAGTTTCTCGATGATTACGAGTCCGAAAAAGAAGACGAAGCAGTATTGTCCGGCAAAAACTATCAACCTGTACTGGATGAGGAGCACCGCTGGACAACTTGGGCTTGCCCCAAGACAGCCGATGGCAAGCTGGATTTGACGCGTGCTAAAACAGGAGATGACCTGACCGATTATGTGAACAGTCAACTTTTTCCTTACCTGAAAAGCTTCGCCAACGTAACAGTAAATGCCGTAAACCCAAAATCCTTCACCTACAAAATTGGCGCGATATTTCAATATCTGGATAACAAAGTAGCCTCTGGTCATACCCTGCGCGAAGTGCTGGATATTGTGGATAGTCTGAACTTCCAGTCTGAGTCCGATTTATTCGAGCTTTCTTTGGTCTATGAAGGCTTGTTGCAAAACATGGGCGATGCTGGTGGTTATGCGGGTGAGTTTTATACTCCTCGTCCTGTAGTGCGAGCTATGGTGCAGGTGATAGACCCCAAGCCCGGTGAGAGCATTTACGACGCGGCGGCAGGTTCATGCGGTTTTTTGGTTGAAGCCTTTGAGCACCTGAAGAGCAAAAAGAATGAACTCTCTACCGAGCAATGGGACTTCATTCAGCGCGATACTTTCTTCGGATATGAAAAAACCTCGTTGGCCTATGTCATGGGTATGATGAATATGATCCTTCATGGTATCGAATCACCCAACCTATTCCGTGGTAATACCTTGACCCAGAATATTCGCGATATTCAGGAAAAAGACCGTTATAACATTATTCTGGCCAACCCGCCGTTTGGCGGCAAAGAAAAGTCGCAGATTCAGCAAAACTTCCCCATCCAAAGCAACGCCACCGAGTTGCTGTTTTTACAGCACTTTATGAAAACCCTGAAAAGCGGAGGCAAAGCAGCGATTGTGGTGCCAGAAGGTGTGCTATTCCAGACCAACAGCGCTTTTAAACAGGTTAAACAAGAGTTGCTGGAAAACTTTAACCTGCACACCATTTTAAGCTTACCTGCTGGGGTATTTTTGCCTTATTCCGGCGTAAAAACCAACGTGCTATTTTTTGAACGAAGTGGCTGTACCAGTGATGTTTGGTACTATGAATGTGAACCAGAACAAAAACTCACCAAAAACAAACCCATCACCGACAACCACCTGAAAGAGTTTGTTGAGCTGTATAATAACCGAGAAACCACAGCTCGCTCATGGACGATATCAGCGAGTAAACTGTCTGAAGATTATGACTTATCTGCCAAAAATCCAGCTAAACAGAAAGATACCGAGCACTTAGCACCAAAAGATATCCTCAAACAGATCCGCATCAAGGAAAAGCTGGTATCTAGCCTGTTGGATGAAATTGAAAACCTATTGGCGGAGAAGTAATTATGGAGCAGGTATTATATCAATTGCCTGATGGTTGGGAATGGCAGTCTGTAAAGAAGTTAAGCCATAATATCCAATATGGACATACAGCCAAAGCGGAAAGCAATGGCAATGCAAAGTTCTTACGTATTACTGATATCCAAAATGGAAAAATTGATTGGCAGGGCGTTCCGACTGTATCCCTCAAAGAAAAAGAAATCAGAAAGTACGCTTTGAACGATAACGACTTAGTCTTTGCTCGTAGTGGCGCGACTGCGGGAAAATCTATTCTAATCAAGAATGCTCCAACAGATGCAGTTTTCGCATCGTATTTAATCAGGATTACTCCCAACCAAGAAAAAATCGTTCCCGAATATTTAAGCTATTTCTTTTTAACACCAGCCTACTGGGAAGTTGTTGGCCTGAATGCAGCAGGTGCAGCCCAGCCAAATATCAATGGCACCAAGCTTTCTGAATTTATCGTTCCTATCGCTCCCCGAGAAGAACAAAAACGCATCGCCGAAAAGCTCGATGCACTGCTCACCCGTATCGACACCGCCATTGAGCATTTGCAGGAAAGTATTTCGCTGGCTGATGCATTGTATGCTAGCACGATAAATGAACAAATGAAGTTAGCAATTGAACAAATAGGATTATCTAAGGTTGAAGAACATATTGTTCAAATACAAACAGGTACAACACCACCGACGAAGCAACCTGATTTTTATGATGATGGTGACATTAACTGGTTTTCACCGTCTGACTTTGGTGATCATGACATTCTTACGAACTCCAATAAAAAGCTGAGTCAAAAAGCGTTTGATGCGGGTAAAGCACGTAAATTTGATGCGGGCACCGTACTGCTCGTGGCTATTGGCGCAACCATAGGAAAAATAGGCTATCTGGAACGTGATGCAAGTTCTAACCAGCAAATTACAGGTATGAAATTCAGCAAGGACATCATGCCTAGGTATGCATATTACTGGTTTCGTTTTATCAAACCTGAAATTCTTGCAAATGCATCAACTGCTACATTACCCATCATTAATCAGAAAGGAATAAAAGAACTTTCCTTCTGTGCGCCTGGAGCAGAGCTGCAAAAAGCTATTTGCAATAAAATTGATGAGGTTTCGCTCTTCAGAAAGAATGTGAGGGCAGAGTTAATTGAAAAAGTAGACCTGATGCGTTCTCTAAAAGCATCAATTCTCGATTCCGCCTTTAAAGGCGAGCTCTAAGGAGGGAGCATGGCTAAGCTATTGCCCGAAGATTTCAGCCCTGAAGATCTGAATATTGAGATTGAAGAATTATTTCCTAACTGCACGGAAATATTTTATCTTCCGAGCCCCTATGATCTAGAAGTTGCAGGAATGGATTCGAACGATCCGAGTCAGCACAAAAGAAAGATTGCACTTTTTAGCGGTCAGGATGGTTTTATCTCGATCTTTCCCATATATACCTTGCCTACCCATCCGCAATACTTAAAAAATAAGTATGAAAGAATAAATCAAATTGATATTGAAATTTATCTTCACTCTGCACCTTACACAAAAGAAGAGGTGATTGAATGCTTGCAAATTTTGCCAGCAGGTTTTATCAAAGACATTCGCTATGGTTTGGGATTGACAAAAGAATATCGTGCGATAATTTCAGCCATTGAAGAGCACACAAAGTTTCAATGTCTTCTTATTAATAAGGAAAAAACCGGCGATACTGATTATGAATGTTTTAATCTAAATTTGTATGATTATGATGAAATGCGCCGCGCTTGTAACCGCATAACAGAAAGAACTCGGAAAGTTGCGCGTATAACGAAGGCAGCCGCCACCTACAACCATATTGCTTATCAATTGGGTGTTGAGCAAAAACCATTACATACCGACAATGATCACATTAGCAAGATGCTTCGGATCAAGATAACGGATACTGATAAGCAAGCCGCTATGAATATGGTTACGGAAGACAAATCAGTGGTAAAACAAACCGACTCACTCACCTTGGCCAAGTTGAAAAATGATATCGAGTTGGTTTCATTAGAGCGTTTAATTAGTTCTTATGAAGACTTGCTAAACAAAAAGACTAAAGAAGATACCTGGCAGAAAATCTTCAATCAAAACCCATTTATCTTGAGTCTAGCCTTCGGCTATCCGGCAATAAAAATATCAGACCAGGCAAGTATTGGCGGAAAACGTTTGACTGGTGATGGCGAAAAAATAACGGACTATCTAATTAAAAATGGTATAACGAACAACTTAGCTCTCATTGAAATCAAAAAGCCCTCTTCCGTCTTACTGAATAAAAAACCCTACAGAGGATCTGTTTATTGCGCCTCCACAGAACTTACCGGTTCTGTAACACAAGTACTCGATCAGTGTTATCAGCTACAGCAAAACATCGCCACTATAAAGAACAACAATCGAATTTATGACATTGAATCATATGCTGTTCACTGTATTCTAGTGATTGGTACTATGCCAAGTGATGAAGACGAGAAAAAGTCTTTTGAGATGTACCGACGTAATTCGAAGAACGTGCAAATCACTACATTTGATGAGCTCTTACTCAAGTTAAAGCAACTGCACGAGTTTCTCAACAATAGCGATGAAAAAGAGGAGGTTGCACCGTGAGCCTACAAACAAATTTAAAGGGCCGCTTACGAAATACTTCATTGCCTAAGAGTCACGGCCTAATGCCAGTATTTGAGGCAGTGGTAAACTCCATTCATTCTATTGAGGAGACCAATAACACTACTGATGGAAAGGTTATCCTTCGCATCAATCGCACCACTCAAGGCAGCCTAGATTTAGACGCAAAATCCCAATCGCCAATCATCGGCTTCACTATAATTGATAATGGCTGTGGATTTGACGAAGCCAACTTTAAGTCATTTGAAACCCTAGATTCTGACCACAAAATTGACAAGGGGTGCAGGGGTGTTGGCCGTCTGATGTGGCTTAAAGTGTTTGGTCTGGTCGAAGTGGAAAGCCACTTTTTCGATGTTGATGATAAGCTTAAAAAACGCATATTTCGCTTCGACGATAAATCGGGAGTCCACGGTGAAAAGGTTGTAGAAGCCACATACGAAAAATCTGGCACCATTATAAAACTTCTCGATTTTGATGAAAACTTTCGAAAGCAGGTTCCTGCAAAAGGCCAGTCCATAGCCAATCAATTGCTGGAACATGTTCTATGGTATTTCGTACGGCAAGGAAGCGCACCCAAGATACTTCTAGAAGACGCGGACGAGGTGTTTGACCTCGATCTTTTGCTCCAAGAGCATATGCATGCCAGCGCCTTTCTCGAAACAATAACAATTCGTGGCCACCAATTCGAATTAACTCATATCAAATTTCGTGCATCCGTTAATAAAAAACACCAACTGGCACTCTGCGCAGCTAATCGACTGGTTAAAGAAGAGTCCATTCAAGGAAAAATTCCTGGACTGTACGGAAAAATTTCTGACGTTTCCGGTGAGTTTACTTATACATGTTACATATCTTCCGACTACCTGAACCAACATGTGCGCAGTGAGCGTACCTCTTTTGATATTGCTGAAGATGTTGAGGACATGCTCAACGAAGTAAGCTTCAAAGACATTAGGGAAGCCGTGTTGATTCGTACCAAGGAGTACCTGCAAGATATTTTGGCAGAAAACGTGTCAGCTGGTCGCAGACGAGTGGATGATTTTATCAACAATCATGCTCCGCGCTATCGCCCGATTGCCAATTATGTTCCAGAAGAGTTATTGATCGTTGACCCAGAAAAATCAGATAAAGAGCTGGAACTACACCTGCATGCTCAGTGGTATGAAGTGGAGCGTCAGTTGGTGAGCGAAGGCCATGACATCATGCTGCCTCAGAATAGAGAGCATGTAGAAGAATATAAAGAACGGTTAGGCGACTACCTACGCAAAGCAGGGGACCTTAAGAAATCAGATCTTGCCAATTACGTTTCACACCGCAAGGTTATTATCGACCTTTTACAAAAATCTATTGAGCGACTAGAGGACGGAAAGTACGCCCGTGAAGATATAATTCACGAACTAATCATGCCTATGCGAAAGGATTCCGTCGAGGTTTTCCTAGACTCTTGTAACCTTTGGCTAATCGATGAGCGCTTGGCATTTCATAACTATTTAGCTTCTGATAAAACGCTCAGCTCGATGCCAATCACTGGCAATGAATCAACCAAAGAGCCAGACTTGCTCAGTCTAAGAGTATTTGATAATCCACTTCTTGTTAACGACCAGATCAGTTTTCCACTTGCAGCCATTACAGTTATCGAAATCAAACGCCCCATGCGTAATGATATGCGAGAAGGTGAAGATAAAGACCCTATTGATCAGGCGCTCAGTTATTTAGAGCGGATACGCGAGGGTAAAGTAACTACAAAATCCGGTCGCCCAATTCCGGGAAATAATGATATACCGGGCTATTGTTATGTACTTTGTGACCTTACTGAATCCATGCACCGGCGCTGCCGTCGAGCAAATCTGCGGATCACATCTGATGGGATGGGCTATTTCGGTTATAACGAACCTTCCCATGCCTATATCGAAGTGATTAGTTTTGACCAATTAGTAAAAACGGCCAGAGAGCGTAACCGGGCATTCTTCGACAAGCTTGGATTGCCTTCCGCTTAGGATTAGTTAGGGGGGCAGCAATAGAATATGTAATATTGCTAATGTCAGGCCACACTGGCGGTATATGATTACAAACTCTTGCATCCAGCTTTACTGAAACATTAGCCCTTCAGCAATCGATATTTTTGAGCAGTAACTATGGAATATTGAATTATTCATTTTTCCATAGTTAGATTTCGGCCTGAATTATCAATTTTTCCAAAAAATGACTTCATACCTGTAACACACAGCGTATGACTACAACTTACTGTAATAAAAAATAAAATGTGAGGTAAAAATCGATATCGCACTATATCGATCTTTATCAATTAGAGGATCAAAAGATGCCGAGCCATCTTCACGGCTAAGCATCTTTTTATTTAGCTTCCCAACTTGACGAAGTAAATTTTACAGAGCGGAACTATCGCCCTGTCGATTCACACTTTCAATCTTAGAAAAATCAAACGGACTAACCCCCCTCTCCCGATTGGCATCCAGATAATCCGCCCACCACTGCAGCATCAGCCTCCTCTCTCCCAAATGCTCCGCCTTATGGATGTAAGCTGCCCGAACAGAGCTACGCTCCTGATGGCTCATCTGCCTCTCCACCGCATCCCTCGACCACAATCCTGATTCAATAAGTGAACTACACGCCATAGTCCTGAATCCATGCCCACAAATTTCCGTTTTCGTGTCATAGCCCATCACTCGTAGAGCCTTGTTCACCGTGTTCTCACTCATGGGTTTACGCGGATCGTGATCTCCTACGAAGATCAGGTCACGGTTCCCATTCATGCTTTTGATCTTTTCCAAAATAGCCAGAGCCTGCTGCGATAAAGGAACTAGATGTGGAGTCTTCATCTTGGATCCACGCTGAGAGTGTTTAACGCCTTCCAGCGGTTCACGCTCACCAGGAATCGTCCACATGGCTGTTTCAAAATCCACTTCTGACCAGCGTGCAAAACGTAGTTCACTTGAGCGGATAAACACTAACAAAGTGAGCTCGACGGCTAATCGAGTTAAAGGCCTGCCGGAGTAATGATCAATACGATGAAGTAGTTCAGGTATACGGTTAAGCTCCAGTGCCGCACGATGCTGTCTTTTCGCCGTAGCAACCGCACCGGCAATTTCTTGTGCAGGGTTGTAGTCGATTAAACCGCTCTGAACGGCAAAGCGCATAATCGCGGTAGTCCGCTGCTGTAAACGGGCGGCGACTTCAAGACGCCCGGATGACTCCACAGCTTTGATGGGTACGAGCAGATCCCGCGTCTTCAATTCAGCAATGTTACGCTTACCGATAATAGCAAAGAGATTATCTTCGAGACTTTTCAATACACGAGCACTATGCGATGCAGACCACTTTTGATTGCTGGCGTGCCAGTCTCTGGCAACCACTTCAAAAGTTATCGCCTCTTGCTCCTGCTCTACCTTAACGGCTTTCTTGTTTTCACTGGGATCGACGCCGTTAGCTAATAGCTTACGGGCTTCATCCCGGCGTGCCCTGGCATCCGCCAGCGAGACTTCAGGGTATTTCCCCAGCGCCAGCATCTTCTCCTTACCGCCAAAACGATAACGAAGCCGCCAATATTTGGAACCGTTAGGGTGAACCAGCAACACCATGCCTTCACCGTCAGTAAGCTTGTAGGCTTTTTCTTCAGGCTTAGCCGAACGAACTTTTACATCACTCAGAGCCATGATGAGTATCCTTTCAAGGGTTCTGTGTGGGTACAAACATTATCGAACCGGGATATACCCGCATTTGTACCCGCATCAGTAAGTTGATGTAGATTGAATCAGGTTGACTTAGGAAGAGTGAAAAAGCGAGGAAAGCCTTGCAGATACTGGATTTCAGGCACAAAAAAAGACGTCCGTTGACGTCTATTGATGTTCCGATGGTGCCGAAGGCCGGACTCGAACCGGCACGTATTTCTACGGTTGATTTTGAATCAACTGCGTCTACCGATTTCGCCACTTCGGCACTGAAGGGGATGCGGAAACTTTGTGGATTATACCTGTCGCGCGCCGCCATGCAAGCGGCGACGCGCTAAACCTACGCTAAGTGCCCAAAAAACCAGCGCCCTGTCATTCTACCTCGGAAACCGCCAGCCGAATCACGCCTGCCGCCTTCTGCTCTGGCAGCGCCAGCACCTTCGCCCACATCTCCTGCACCATGTCGCAGGAGAGCTTCTCTTTGCCCACCGCCTTCTCCGGCATCTGCAGCAGCTGGATGTCCTCGCCGTACTTGTCGGCCAGCGTTTTCATAATCGGGCGGACATCCGTCACCGCGGCTTCGCGTTCTTCCGGGGTCACAGTGTGGCGGTTTTTGCCGTAGGCCGCGCGCATCATGTCGGCGTCGGCCTGCATGCGCCGCGTCATCAGGTCTTTATCCAGCATGCGCATCGGGTTGACGCCCCCTTTTACCCCCGGGTAGAGGAAGCGGAAACAGGCGTCGTCGCTCACCTTCTGAATGGCGGCGGTCTGCTCCATGTTGATCGTCATATAGTTCACCACGTTAGCGTCCGGCGCGTTTTGCAGGCGCGACATCTGCAGATGCAGGATCTGCGGCTGGATGGTGTCGATAATCTTCTGTTCCGGCTCGCCGGCTTTTTGCAGGGTCGCCATCTGGTCAAGAATGCGCTGATGAAGCACAGGCTCCTGCTCTTTTATCACCTGCCAGGCGGGCATTGCGTTGAGGGTGGTATCAAGCTGCTGTTCGGGGGTGTGCTGGCGTTGTTTGTCGAAGTAGACCCAGAACGCCACGACGGCGGCCAGGAGAGTCACCACGACTATACGGATCCACGTTTTATTCATCTCGCATCCTTTTCTTTTCGCTATGCCGGTTTACACCGGCACGCCGCTGTGAAAGCGAAACTCGTTGTCCGGTGTCGAGATAAGTGTGGCTTCAATTTCGCCAAAAAGCTGTATGCGCGGTGAGATATCGTCGTCGCTCACCTGTTGGGCAAGCATCAGGTAGTCCTGATAGTGGCGCGCTTCCGAGCGCAGCAGCGAGAGATAGAATTTCTGCAGGTCGTCGTCGAGGAACGGGGCCAGCGCGGCGAAACGCTCGCAGGAGCGGGCTTCGATGTAGGCACCGCAGATAAGCTTGTCGATAAGCGTCAGCGGTTCGTGCGTGCGCACCGCTTTCAGCATCCCTTTGGCGTAGCGGCTGGCGGTGATTTTGACGTACGGAATGTCGCGCGCCAGCATCGCCTCGCGCACCTGCCAGAAGTGGTGCAGCTCTTCTTTGATCAGCAGCACCATGCTGTCGATAAGCGCCTGGCCCCACGGATCGTCGGTTTTGGGCATGACGCTTTTGCCAATCTGCTTGTGCAGGGCCACAAAATCCGGTTCCGGGCCTTCGCGGAAGGTGAACGCTTCGTAGGGTCTGAGCCAGTCGAGCAGCGCGTCGGCACCGCTTTCATCGGCGACGTATTTGCGCACCAGCAGCAGCGCGGTCTGGGCGGCCTTGAGCTCGCACACCATGTGGTCGGTGAGCAGCAGCGGCAGATTCGCCGGGTCGCGGGCGTGATCAATCCATGCTGGTGGGGTCGGGCACTGGAGGAAGTTAAGAACGGGGGCGAGTATCTGCGGGTAATCCATGGTTCTGCCTTGAAAAAGCGGTGGCACACGCCACCGCCTGAAACGCTTAGTGACGCACGCCGTCGTCGTCTTCGTCGATGAAATCTTCGTCGTCGCCTTCTTCGCCGTCTTCACCGTTCGGATCTTCGAAGTAGGTTCCCCAGCCGTCGTATTCCACTTCAAACTTCTCGGCCAGGTTCATCAGCTGTTCGACCTGAGCGTCGATCAGTTCTGCTTTCAGCGCGCCTTCGCTCAGAATATCGCAGCAGATGACGGTGTCGCCCTCTTCCACTTCCAGCTCTTCCGGCTCGGTCACTTCGTAACCCAGTTTGAAAGCTTCTACCGCCAGTTTTTCCAGCGCGTCGAAATCGTCAGCAGAGAAATGGTGCTCGATGGTGTACAGCGCGTCCGGATCGCTACCGTCTTCCAGCAGTTCTTCGATAATCAGGCGCGTCTCTTCGCGTTGCTCTTCCAGGTGTTCCGGGTTTGCCATGGCTCATTCCTCTTTAAAGTGCGGCAGATACTTCTATTTTCACACACGGACGGGTTTGCCTCCACCTTTGTTGGAAAGATTTGTGAAACGGGGTTGCAAATGAATAATTAGACATATAAAGTGAATTTTAATTCAATAAGTGGCGTTTGCCATGTGAGGATAAAATGTCTGATCTGTACAAGAAACACTTTCTGAAATTGCTCGATTTTACCCCTGCACAGCTCAATTTCCTGCTGACCCTTGCCGCTCAGCTTAAAGCCGATAAAAAAAAGGGTAAGGAAGTACAAAAGCTTACTGGCAAAAACATCGCGCTCATCTTCGAAAAAGACTCAACCCGTACACGATGCTCTTTCGAAGTTGCCGCATTTGACCAGGGCGCGCGCGTCACGTATTTAGGGCCGAGCGGCAGCCAGATTGGGCATAAAGAATCAATTAAGGACACCGCGCGGGTACTCGGGCGGATGTACGATGGCATTCAGTATCGCGGTCACGGTCAGGACGTGGTCGAAACGCTTGCGCAGTATGCGGGTGTGCCGGTGTGGAACGGGCTGACCAACGAGTTCCACCCGACGCAATTGCTGGCGGACCTGCTGACCATGCAGGAGCATCTGCCGGGCAAAGCGTTTAACGAGATGACGCTGGTTTATGCGGGCGATGCGCGTAACAACATGGGTAACTCGATGCTGGAAGCGGCAGCGTTAACCGGGCTGGATCTGCGTCTGGTGGCACCGAAAGCCTGCTGGCCGGAAGAGCGCCTGGTGGCGGAGTGCAGCGCGCTGGCGGAGAAGAATGGCGGGAAGATCACCCTGACGGAAGAGGTCGCGGCCGGCGTGAAAGGGGCGGACTTCATCTATACCGATGTGTGGGTGTCGATGGGCGAGGCCAAAGAGAAGTGGGCCGAGCGGATTGCCCTGCTGCGCGGGTATCAGGTGAACGCGCAGATGATGGCGCTGACCGGTAACCCGGGCGTGAAGTTCCTGCACTGTCTGCCGGCATTCCATGACGACCAGACCACGCTGGGTAAGCAGATGGCGAAAGAGTTCGATCTGCACGGCGGAATGGAAGTGACGGACGAGGTGTTTGAATCGGCGGCGAGCATTGTGTTTGACCAGGCGGAAAACCGGATGCATACCATTAAGGCGGTGATGGTGGCGACGCTTGGGGAGTGATCCTCTGTAGTCTTGTGCCAACCCCCCGGCCCTCTTCCACCGGGAGAGGGCGTAAACCGACGCCGCTTCATTGATTTTTCCGCCTGAAAAAGGTACGTTTTCGCCTTAATTCCTGCGTGGACATACCAGCATTATGCCGATTATTCAGTCTGTTGAACGTGCGTTGCAGATCCTCGACCTGTTTAACGAGCAGGCCACCGAGCTTAAGATCACCGACATCAGCAAACTGATGGGGCTGAGCAAAAGTACCCTCCACTCGCTGCTGAAAACCCTGCAGCTTCACGGCTATATCGATCAGAACCCGGAAAACGGTAAATATCGCCTCGGCATGAAGCTGGTTGAGCGCGGCCATTTTGTGGTGGGCTCAATCGATATTCGTCAAAAGGCGAAAGGCTGGCTGACGGAGCTGTCGCAGCGTACCGGGCAGACCACCCATCTGGGGATCCTGGACGGCCGTGAAGGCGTTTATATCGAGAAGATTGAAGGCAAGCTGGCGGCTATCGCCTATTCACGCATTGGTCGTCGGCTGCCGGTTCACGCCACCGCCATCGGCAAGGTGTTGATTGCCTGGCTTGGCGAGGCCGAGCTGAACGCCCTGCTTGAGGGCTATCAGTACACTACCTATACCCCTTCCACCCTTGCCTCCCGCGACGCGTTGCTGGAGGCCCTCGCAAAGACCCGCGAGCAGGGTTACGCCTTCGACCGCGAAGAGAACGAGCAGGGCGTGCGCTGCGTGGCGGTACCGGTGTGGAACCATGAATCCCGCGTGATTGCCGCCCTGAGTCTGTCGACGCTGACGTCGCGGGTCGATGACGCCGAACTGGCCAGCTTCCGCGAGCAACTTCAGCAGGCCGGGCTCCAGCTCTCACGCGCGCTGGGTTACCCGGCCTGATCCGCTATTTCGCGGCCGGTTCGTAGGTGAAGTAGTCAAAGTCTGCGTGGCAGCCGTCACCGCTGATGTCTTCGCAGTGCAGGCCGACAAACGCGCCGGTAAAGAAGCCGCGCCCGCCGATGTAGTCATCCGACAGTTTCCACGCTTCATACGTCACCGGCACGGTGAGCCACGTGTCACCGTCAAACGAGTAGCTGTAACGGTAAACCAGGGTGTCGACATCAACCCGTAACCAGATGCTCTCTGCGCTGTCCGGTACCGGGATCGGCTGTTCATGCAGCGGCCACGACGGCACGTTGTGGTCAAGCTGGATCACTTTGATCGTTCTGCCATGCCCCTCCTCGTAGTCCACAAAGCAGTAGCTCCAGTTTTTACTGTTGTAGTAGCAGGTCAGTCCGGCGCTCTGCTGGAAGTGAACCGGCGAGAACTGCATGCGCGTCTCTGCCCGGAAGGCGAAGTGCTGCCAGCGGCGTGCCACGGTCGACTGGGTAAAGGTCGAGTTGAGCGAGTCGTTGCCGTAAAGCCGCAAATACCCCGGGCGCACGCTCAGCGAGCCGAGGGTGTCGTCGAACGGAATGCGCAGGGTCTGCAGCTCCGGGTCAAGCGTGCTGCCGTCGAAATCCTCCTGCCAGCTGTCCCGGGAGGCGGCGGGCTGCTCCGCTATCTGCGGGCCGGGGACGGTCAGCTGCGCGTGTTTGCCGCCGTCAACGTACGGCCAGCCGTCGCGCCATTCGATGCGCGCAATGCCGGTCTCGCGTCCCAGCGGGCAGTAGCCGCGCCCGCCCGATGCCAGCAGCGGTATGCCCGGCAGGCGCAGCGGCCGGCTGGTGAGGTAGGCCATATACCACTCCCCGGTGTGGGTCTGCAGCAGCGAGCCGTGGCCGCTCTTCTGCAGCGGGTTCTCCGGCAGATGCCAGCTGGTCATCATCGTCACGTCCGGATGCAGCTCGTACGGCCCGTCGAGCGTTTTTGAGCGCAGCACCACCACCGCGTGTTCATAGCTGGTGCCGCCTTCGGCGACCATCAGGTAGTACCAGCCCTCTTTACGATAAAGGTGCGCCCCTTCGGTGTAGCAGAGCGGCGTGCCGGTAAACAGGGTTTTGCGCTCGGGCGAAAGGGTACCGGTCTGCGGGTCAAACTCCTGCATCACGATGGTGTTATGCGGGTTACTGTGATGGCGCGGCCCCCACGGCCGGTAGAGGTAGTATTTGCGGCCATCGTCGTCGTGGAACAGCGACGGGTCAAACCCTCCGTTGCCCATCGGGATCGGTTCGCTCCACGGCCCCTCGATGGAGGGCGCAGTGACGAGGAAGTTACGGCCATTTTTCCACGGCGAATCGACAATTTTCACGTCGGTGTACAGCAGCCAGAATTGGCCATCGGCGTAGCTCAGGCACGGCGCCCAGATGCCGCCGGAGTCCGGGTTGCCCTTCATGTCCAGCATCGACACCCTGTCCAGCGGCGTGCTGACCAGCGACCAGTTCTTCATGTCGCGGGAGTGGTAGATGCGCACGCCCGGAAACCATTCAAACGTCGAGGTGGCGATGTAGTAATCCTCCCCCTGACGGCACAGGGACGGGTCCGGGTTAAAGCCGGTGAGGATCGGGTTTGTTATCGTTGTCATGTTGCCTCCTGTTAATGGGATGCGGCTGTCGCAGCGTCGGGCACGGCGTCACCCTGCGTTGCACGGTGCTTAATCAGCTGCTGGCTGATGGCCGCCACGCGGGCGTCGGTGAGTTTGTAGAACGACAGCATGATGAACATGCCCACGTAGAGCACCACCGGCACCACGCAGAACAGAATTTTAATGGTGGTCAGCACTTCGACCGGCTGCACGCTGCTGCTGGCGGAGTAGTTCACATACGCCAGGATCCAGCCCACCACCGCGCCGCCAATCGCCAGACCGATCTTCAGGCTGAACAGGTAGGTGGAGAACACCAGCCCGTCGAGGCGGCGTCCACTGCGGCTCTCCTCGTAATCCACCACGTCAGAGGCCATCAGCCACTGCAGAGGCGTGGTGGTGTTAAAGACGAACAGGAACAGAATGTTAAGGGCGAAAATCAGGGCGATATGTTCGGCCGGGATGAAGAAAATCAGCAGGCTGATCAGGGAGTAGGCCACGATAATCCACTTGAAGGCGGTCACCCGGTCAAAGCGCCCCAGCAGGCGGGATGAGCAGAGCGAACCAAACATGGTGGCGAGGCTGCCGTAAAGCAGAAACTGCGTCGCCATCTCCGGGTGATCCATGACGTATTTCACGAAGTAGAGCGTCGCCCCGCCGCGGACCACGTTGGAGCAGGTCGCCATCATTTTGAACGCACACATAATGCGCCACTGGGTATTGCCGAACAGAAGCTTGAGGTCTTTCGACACCGACGACCCCGGCTGCACCTCAAAGGTGTAGCGCTCTTTGGTGGTGAAGAAGCAGACGTAGAGCAGCACCACGCCGCTCAGCCCCAGCACGCACATGGCGCCGAAATAGCCGACCTGCTCATCGCCTTTACCAATGATGCTCACCAGCGGCAGCGCAATGCCACTGATGGCCAGCGATCCCGCCGCCGCGAGGAAAAAGCGCCAGGACTGCAGCGCGTGGCGCTCTTTCGGGTCAGCGGTGATGACGCCCGGCATGGCGCAGTAAGGGACGTTAACGAAGGTGTAGACCAGGGTCAGCAGAATGTAGGTTATGCAGGCATAGATGATTTTACCCTGCGCGGAGAAGTCCGGCGTGTAGAAGGTCAACACGCAGACAATCCCAAACGGGATCGCGCCCCATAGCAGGAACGGGCGGAACTGGCCGTGACGCGTGCGGGTGCGGTCAACCAGCAGCCCCATCAGCGGATCGGTGACGGCATCCAGCACGCGGGAAACTAAAAACAGCGTCCCCATAATGCCCGCCGACAGGCCAAACACGTCGGTATAGAAATAGGCCAGCAGGAACATGGTGGCCTGCCAGACAAAGCCGCAGGCGGTGTCACCCAGCCCGTAGCCAATTTTATCTTTCATGGTTAATTGCATCATTACCCCCAACGGCAGTACGTGGAACAGTGCAAACGCCAGGGTCCTGATTCAGGCAAATAAATGCCCGGTGCATCATCAGGAATACACCCTTATTTCGTGTGCTGAATTCACAACATCGTGTTAATAGAGTGTAATTAAGTGTTCAATTAACCGACAATGGTCATATCTTATTTCTGAATTATGATATTTTGCTTTTGTGACGCCACTCGACATCCTGATATCATTTAAAGACCTTGCTTTTCATGCAATTAGATTATTTACGCAATAATAAAAAACAGACATGCAAAAGCCGTCCACGGAATATTTTCCGTAGACGACAAGAGCCAGAAATATAATTAAAGACCGAGCGCTTTTTTACCGGCGTTAATTACCTCGATGATTTTATCGGTGTCATAAATACATCCTTTCCAGGTGCCGCCGCTCACTGACTGCAGAGCCGCCCACAGGCGGGTATCGTCCGGTAAAAATGCATGGGCGTGCAGGTCAGGATGCACCGGACGCGACGCCAGCACGCGCGCCCCCTCTTCCGGCGTCAGCGGCTGTTCCGCCGTGCCGATAAAGTTAACGCTGCCCGTTAAGGACAGGCGGTCGACGCTGATCTCAATGATATCGTTGTCGCGCAGCTTGCCGATGGGGCCACCTGCCAGCGCTTCCGGCGACACATGGCCGAAGCACGCCCCGGTTGATACCCCCGAGAAGCGCGCATCGGTGATCAGCGAGACCGTCTTGCCCCACGAGATATGTTTCAGTGCGGAGGTCAGCTGGTAGGTCTCTTCCATGCCGGTGCCGGACGGGCCTCCGCCAATCACCACCATAATATCGCCCTGCTGGATCGCTTCCTGCTTGATGGCCTTAATAGCCTGCGCTTCAGAGACAAACACCCGCACCCGGCCGGTATGGCGGTAAACGCCATCGTCATCCACAACAGACGGGTCGATGGCCGTGGCTTTGATCACCGACCCTTCGGGCGCGATATTGCCGGTCGGGAAGCAGACCGTCGAGGTCAGGCCTTTCGCGTGGGCGCGCTCAGGCGGCAGGATCACGTCATCCGGATCGACGCCGTCCTGCTCGCGCAGGCACTGACGAAAACGCGCCCGACGCGCTGAGTTTTCCCACCAGTCGAGGTTCTCCCCGACCGTCTGGCCGGTAACGGTCATGGCATCTTCATGCAGCAGCCCCAGCTTGCGCAGATGGAGCATCACCTCCGGCACGCCGCCCGCCAGGAAAGCACGCACCGTCGGGTGGTAGTCCGGGCCGTTTGGCAGCACGCTCACCAGACGCGGAACCTTACGGTTGATGCGCGTCCAGTGCGCCACATCCGGAATGGTGCAGCCCGCCGCATGGGCAATCGCCGGGATGTGCAGCAGCAGGTTGGTGGAGCCGCCAAACGCCGCGTGAAGCACCATGGCGTTTTCAATGGCTTTGTCGGTCAGGATATCGCGGGTCGTGATCCCCCGGTTATCCAGCTCACTCACCGCCCGCGCAGACTGACGGGCAATCTCCAGCCACACGGCCTGCCCGGACGGGGCGAGCGCGGAGTGCGGCAGCGCCAGACCCAGCGCTTCGGCCACCACCTGTGACGTTCCCGCGGTGCCGAGAAACTGACAGCCGCCGCCGGGTGATGCACAGGCGCGGCACCCCAGCTCGGCAGCCTCCTGCAGCGACAGCTCATGGTTAGCGAAACGCGCACCAATGGTCTGCACTTTTCCGGCGTCTTCCCCCACGGTCGGCGGCAGCGTCGCCCCACCCGGCACCAGAATGGTCGGCAGATCATGCATGGAGGCCAGCGCAATCATGGTCGCGGGCAGCCCTTTATCGCAGGTTGCCACGCCGATCACCGCGCGCCGCGTCGGCAGGGAGCGGATCAGACGACGAAACACGATCGCCGCGTCATTACGGTACGGCAGGGAGTCGAACATGCCGTGGGTGCCCTGAGAGCGTCCGTCGCACGGATCGCTGACGAAGGCCGCAAACGGGATCCCACCATTACGGGTGATCTCCTTCGCCGCCGCCTGCATCTGCATGCCAATCTCCCAGTGCCCGGTGTGGTAGCCCAGCGCAACAGGTCGCCCGTCCCCGGCGCGAATGCCGCCCTGCGTGCCAATAATCAGCACCTCTTTGCCGGTCAGCTTGTTGGCGTCCCAGCCCATACCGGCGTTTTGCGTCATGCCAAACAGGTTACCGCTGGGGGATTCCATCAGCATTTGCGGCGTCAGCGGCAGCGCTCCCTGCGGCCCGGCCGCATGGGTGATGACGGCATAAAACGCATCGTCCTGTGGGGTGAAAATTTTCTCAATGGTCATCGTCGTCTTCCGGCTCAGCAGAGCTTGAGCTGTTGCAACAGGGTTTTCAGCTGCGCCTTACGCGGCTCATCCAGTGACGACGCGGGCGGCAGCACGTATGTGGAGATCGGGCGGCCGCACAGCACAATCGCCTCTTTAATGACGTTCACAAACGGCGTATCAAGCTGATACATCTGCGGTATTTGCAGCAGGATCTGGTGGTATTCGGCCGCCTTCGCCACCTCCTGGTCACGCCAGGCCTTCAGCAGATTCACCGACACCTGCGGAGCAAAGTTACCGCTGGCCGAGATCGCGCCATCGCCCCCCAGCAGCAGGGTATTAAACAGATGATCGTCATAGCCGCACAGCACCGTGAAGTGCGGATGGGCAGATTTGACGGTGTGGATCATGCTGCGCAGATGGGCGACGGAATCGATCGTGTCTTTGATGCCGACAATATTGCTCCGCGAGTCGGCCAGGGTTTTGACCAGCGCCGGAGTCAGATCCTGCCCGGTCAGCGCCGGGAAGTTATACAGCATTACCGGCAGCGTGACGCTGTCTGCCACCTGTTCGAAATAGCGGATCAGATTCGCTTCGGACACTTTCCAGTAGTACGGGTTGATCACCACGATCCCGTCGGCGCCGGCCTGCTGCGCATGCTGGCTCAGTTCAAGGGTTTCCCGGGCGTTGGTGCCACCGGTGCCAATCAGCACCGGCACCCGGCGATCGACATGATCGATAGCAAACCGGGCAATGGTTTTACGCTCTTCGGCGTTTAGCTGGGAGAACTCGCCGCCGCTGCCCAAAAAGAACAGGCCATCGACGCCTGCGGCGATCAGGTCGTCGATCAACGCGGCAGTGCCGTGTTTATCAAGCTGTCCATCGGCGGTAAAGAGGGTGGAGACAGGGGGGATGATTCCCGTGAACAACGCGGTCTGCGGCATGAGATCTCCTTGCTGAATTATTTTGTTCTACATTATAGAACGGCGTTCATTAATTTAACGATCATACTATGACGCAGAAAAAGCGCAGGTAAATGGGAGGCGAGGAGGGAGTGCGGAAAATATAAGCTGGATCACATAATGACGGGCTGCGGCCTGATGCTTTCACCCTCTCCCACCGGGAGAGGGAACGTTTCACCCTTCGCTTACGCTAACAGGGCTTACCCCACCAGCATTTTCACTACCACTTTACGCACCTTCGCAGGCGCGCCCACCGCGCACAGCGGCTTATGCACTTCACCCGGATAGAACACCACAAAATCACCTTCACTTAACACCACCGTTTTCTCCTGCCCGCCCTCGGGCAAAAACGCGATGTCTTTATCCGCCAGCCAGTCGGTGTCCGGCGTACCGTGCGGCAGGGTACTGAAGGTCATCCCCTCCTGGCCTTTCATGATTATCTGAATATCCAGATAGCGGGCGTGATACTCAGCACGGCGCTCGGCAAACGGCTGGGTCATATCTTCAGACACCAGATAAAACAGGCTGTTGCCGTCGATGTCGTGCTTGCCGCAGGGGGTAGCATCGGTAACGTGCGCCTTGACGTACTCGATAGCCTGACGCAGTTCTTCAGGTAGCCAGGACTGCAGATGATGGATGTTGCCAGCGATCATAAATAAACCCTCAATATAAAACAGCGTTTCATTTTAATCTTTTATACGAGAATTCAGACTGTCCTACCACCGCTTTTTCGATGAGTTTTGCGCGAGCGCATGTTTATCGGGAAATGTGTTACTCCACTGTTAATCGCTCACAGGCATTTATGCAGTCTTTATGCATAACCTCAGCCCTCCGCTTTCAGGCCGTGATGCTAACTTACTGATCGTATACGCTTCATAGCAAAACTCTCTGTGACTTCACACTTTATCATTTTGGTAATTTGCTATTAAATCCCATAATTATTTATTGATTTTTCTTAAGTCAAAAATAGTTAATGGGTAATAATGCATAGTCATTCTGCGCGCCGTTTAATTATCATTAAAATCAATACCATAACTAAATATGTCAAAACATTAAATTCTACAAAATAATAACAACTCCAAATAATGCCAACGGATCCTGCTTAGCTATTCACCCGCAAATATAATCAAATTAATCATTATCTGATACGAATCATGCAAATGAAAACAAACTCCTTAATAGCCATTTTCACGTGAGCGACGTCACAATATTCATTATTTAAGCGCCTACTATAAATCTCGAAATCAATTGAGCTTAGCCGCCATGTAAATAAAGACATCACATGGCGCATGCCCTTTTTATTCTGAAAAACAGTTAAAGGAATAATTATGGAAAAGCATTACGTCGGTTCTGAAATTGGTCAATTGCGTAGCGTTATGCTGCACCGCCCAAATTTAAGTCTGAAACGTTTAACGCCATCGAACTGCCAGGAGCTGCTATTCGATGATGTGCTCTCGGTTGAGCGGGCGGGTGAAGAGCATGACATCTTCGCTAACACCCTGCGTGAACAGGGTGTGGAAGTCCTGCTGTTGACCGACCTTCTCACGCAAACGCTTGATATTGCGGAAGCCAAAACCTGGCTGCTGGAGACGCAAATCTCTGACTATCGCCTCGGGCCAACCTTTGCCGGCGACGTGCGCGGCTGGCTGGCAGATATGCCACACCGCGAACTGGCACGCAGATTAAGCGGCGGATTAACCTACGGTGAAATTCCGGCGGCCTTTAAAAATATGGTGGTGGATACCCACACGGCAAATGATTTTATTATGAAGCCACTGCCTAACCATTTATTTACCCGCGATACCTCGTGCTGGATTTATAACGGCGTGTCAATTAACCCGATGGCCAAAGCGGCCCGCCAGCGTGAAACCAATAATCTCCGGGCCATATATCGCTGGCACCCTGCATTTGCCGATGGCGATTTTATTAAGTATTTCGGCGATGAAAACATTAATTACGACCACGCCACGTTAGAGGGCGGTGACGTATTAGTTATTGGCCGCGGCGCAGTGTTAATCGGCATGTCTGAACGCACCACGCCGCAGGGCGTTGAGTTCCTCGCCAATAGCCTGTTCAAACACCGCCAGGCCGAGCGCGTCATCGCTGTGGAACTGCCAAAACACCGCTCCTGTATGCACCTCGATACCGTCATGACCCACATCGACGTGGACACTTTCTCCGTCTACCCGGAAGTGGTGCGCAAAGACGCTCAGTGCTGGACGCTCACTCCGGACGGCCGCGGTGGCCTGCTGCGCACCCAGGAAACGGATCTGCTGCACGCCATTGAAAAAGCACTCGGCATTAATCAGGTACGCCTGATCACCACCGGCGGCGACGCCTTTGAAGCCGAACGCGAACAGTGGAATGACGCGAATAACGTGCTGACCATCCGCCCGGGCGTGGTGATTGGCTACGAACGTAACGTCTGGACCAACGAGAAATATGACAAAGCGGGTATCACCGTGCTGCCTATCCCGGGTGACGAACTGGGACGCGGCCGCGGCGGCGCGCGCTGCATGAGCTGCCCACTGGAACGCGACGGAATTTAAAGGAGCCATCATGGAACGAAAACCCACTCTGGTTGTGGCGCTTGGCGGTAACGCATTGCTGAAACGCGGCGAGCCGCTGGAAGCGGAGATCCAGCGCCAGAACATCGAGCTAGCGGCCCGCACCATCGCCGGGCTGACGGAACAGTGGCGCGTGGTACTGGTTCACGGCAACGGGCCGCAGGTTGGGCTGCTGGCGCTGCAAAACAGCGCGTACGACAAAGTCACGCCCTACCCGCTGGACATCCTCGGCGCCGAAAGCCAGGGAATGATCGGCTACATGCTCCAGCAGGCGCTGAAAAACAACCTGCCCCAGCGTGAGGTGAGCGTCCTGCTCACCCAGGTGGAAGTGGACGCCGCCGATCCGGCATTTACTAACCCGACCAAATACATCGGCCCGGTCTACAGCGAAACCCAGGCAAAAACGCTGCAGGCGGAGAAAGGCTGGGTGTTCAAGGCCGACGGCAGCTATTTCCGCCGGGTGGTTCCCTCTCCACAGCCGAAACGCATCGTTGAGAGCGACGCCATCACGGCACTGATACAGCGCGATCACCTGGTGATCTGCAACGGCGGCGGCGGCGTGCCGGTGGTGGAAAACGCCAATGGGTATCACGGCATTGAAGCGGTGATCGACAAAGACCTCTCTGCCGCCCTGCTGGCGCGCCAGATTGAAGCCGATGCCCTGCTGATCCTGACCGATGCCGACGCGGTGTACCTCGACTGGGGCAAACCAACCCAGCGTCCGCTGGCACAGGTCACGCCGGAACTGCTCAGGGGCATGCAGTTTGACGCCGGTTCGATGGGGCCAAAAGTGGCCGCCTGCCGCGAGTTTGTCGAGGCCTGCAACGGCATCGCCGGGATCGGCGCGCTGGCCGACGGGGCAGACATTCTGGCGGGCGAGAAAGGCACGTTGATTCGCCACTGAACCGTATTTTCCCCTCACCTTCCCTCTCTCCCTGTGGGCGAGGGTCGGGGTGAGGGCACCAGACAACACCATTTTAAAAGGGACGACCCAATGACCATCAATCTGAAAAACCGTAATTTCCTCAAACTGCTGGACTACACCCCGGCAGAAATCCAGTACCTGATCGACCTGGCCATCGAACTCAAAGCCGCCAAAAAAGCCGGACGTGAAAAACAAACCCTGGTCGGGAAAAACATCGCCCTGATTTTTGAAAAAACGTCCACGCGCACCCGCTGCGCTTTTGAAGTCGGTGCCTTTGACCAGGGCGCACAGGTGACCTACCTCGGCCCAAGCGGCTCGCAGATTGGCCACAAGGAGTCGATGAAAGACACCGCCCGCGTGCTGGGGCGGATGTACGACGGCATCGAGTATCGCGGCTACGGCCAGGCCATCGTGGAAGAGCTGGGCGAGTATGCGGGCGTGCCGGTGTGGAACGGCCTTACCGACGAGTTTCACCCTACGCAGATCCTCGCCGACCTGATGACCATGCTGGAGCATGCTCCGGGCAAAACCCTGCCGGACCTGAGCTTTGCCTACCTTGGCGACGCGCGGAACAACATGGGCAACTCCCTGATGGTCGGTGCCGCCAAAATGGGGATGGATATCCGCCTCGTCGCACCGAAATCGTTCTGGCCGGAAGCCGGGCTGGTTGAGCAGTGCCGCGCCATCGCCAAAGAGACCGGCGCACGCATCACGCTCACCGACGACGTGGAAGACGGCGTACACGGTGCCGATTTCCTCTACACCGACGTGTGGGTCTCGATGGGCGAGCCGAAAGAGGCCTGGGCCGAGCGCGTCAGCCTGATGAAGCCTTACCAGATTAACGCCCAGGTGATGAAAGCCACCGGTAACCCGAACGTCAAGTTCATGCACTGCCTGCCGGCGTTCCACAACGAACACACCAAAGTCGGCCGTGAAATCGAGATGGCCTACGGCCTGAAAGGGCTGGAGGTGACGGAAGAGGTCTTCGAATCACCGAACTCAATCGTCTTTGACGAAGCAGAGAACCGCATGCACACCATTAAAGCGGTCATGGTGGCGACACTCGGCGACTAATCACCGCCCGGCGCGCCACGGGGTGCGCCGGGTACAGGAGAACATCATGGGCAAGTTCAAGTTTCCCTCCGCTTACACCATTCTCTTTTTTCTGATTGCCGTTGTGGCGGCACTGAGCTGGGTCGTACCTGCCGGTCAGTATCAGATGGCAATGAATGAAACCCTCGGTAAAGAAGTGCCGATTGCCGGAACGTACGCGCACGTGGCGGCGCATCCGCAGGGGCTGGTTTCCGTACTGATGGCCCCCATTGCCGGGCTGTACGATCCCGTTTCCGGCCAGGCCGGGGCGATCGACGTCGCGCTGTTTATCCTGATCATCGGGGGATTTCTCGGGATCGTCACCAAAACCGGGGCGATCGACGCCGGGATCGAGCGCGTAACCACCCGCCTTCGCGGACGTGAAGAGTGGATGATCCCGATCCTGATGGCGCTGTTCGCGGCTGGCGGCACCATTTACGGCATGGCCGAAGAGTCCCTGCCCTTTTATACCCTGCTGGTCCCGGTGATGCTGGCCGCCCGTTTCGATCCGGTTGTCGCTGCATCCACCGTGCTGCTCGGGGCGGGGATCGGTACGCTCGGCTCCACCATCAACCCGTTTGCCACGGTGATCGCCGCTAACGCCGCCGGGATCCCGTTCACCAACGGTATCGCCCTGCGCGTGGCGCTGCTGGTGATCGGCTGGATCATTTGCGTGGCATGGGTGATGCGCTATGCCCGTAAAGTGCGGCTGGATCCGTCATGCTCCATCGTTGCAGACAAGCAGGAAGAGAACCTCGCCCACTTCCTCGGCAATAAAGGCGAGCAGTCGCTGGAATTTACCCCGGTGCGCAAAATCATTCTGCTGATCTTCGCCCTCGCTTTCGCGGTGATGATCTACGGCGTAGCGGTGCTGGGCTGGTGGATGGCGGAGATCTCGGCGGTATTTTTGGCCAGCGCCATTATCGTCGGGCTGATTGCCCGCATGAGCGAAGAGGAGCTGACCTCGACGTTTATCAACGGCGCGCGAGATTTGCTGGGCGTCGCGCTGATTATCGGCATTGCGCGCGGTATCGTAGTCATTATGGATAAGGGCATGATTACCCACACCATTTTGCACAGCGCGGAAGGGCTGGTCAGCGGGTTGTCCACGGTGGCGTTTATCAACGTGATGTACTGGCTTGAGGTCGTGCTGTCGTTTCTTGTGCCTTCTTCGTCCGGCCTGGCCGTTCTGACGATGCCGATCATGGCACCCCTTGCTGATTTCGCTAACGTCAACCGCGACCTGGTGGTTACGGCTTACCAGTCGGCCTCCGGCATCGTTAACCTGGTCACGCCGACCTCAGCGGTTGTGATGGGCGGTCTGGCGATTGCCCGTGTGCCTTACGTGCGTTACCTGAAATGGGTTGCGCCGCTGCTGGCGATCCTGACGGTGGTGATTATGGTGGCGTTAAGCCTGGGTGCCTTGTTGTAATTTGCCGGCTGGCACTGCGCCTGTCCGGCCTACGGACCGGTGCGGTGCCACCGGTTATGTCGGGAACTGATATGGGAAATATGATGGATTACGAAGACTGCTCTCCCAGAGAACAACTGCAGCTAACGGTGTGCCAGCAGCTGATCGCCGAAAAGAGTTATCTCTCCCAGGAAGAAATCCGCCGCGATTTGCAGGAGAGAGGGTTTGACAGCATCAGCCAGTCGACCGTTTCGCGTCTGCTGAAATTGCTCGGTGTCATAAAAATTCGAAATGCCAAAGGGCTAAAGATTTATTCGTTGAATCCTCAGTTGCGCCCTGCTCCCGATGCCGCGCGTACCGTTTCCGAAATGGTGGTGAGCGTGGAGCATAATAGCGAATTTATCCTTGTTCATACCGTGGCCGGATATGGCCGTGCGGTGGCGCGAATTCTGGATTATCACCAGTTACCGGAAATTTTAGGTGTGGTTGCCGGAAGCAGTATCGTCTGGGTCGCTCCCCGGGTGGTGAAGCGTACTGCGCTGGTGCATAAACAAATTAATTATTTACTCAGAACGAATTAATATTCATAAAGAACCGTTTGCATTGAGTAAAGTGTGCATTAAACCCCTTGATCCGAAAATCGAGCTGCGTATAATGCCCGACAATTTGCCGGGAGGAAGCATGGTTAAGCGTGTACGACATAACGTCTTACCGCGTCTGAAATCAGACGCTGGCCTGCCGTTTTTCTTCCCGTTGCACAATCTATTCCCAGAGCCCCTCATTTGAGGGGCTTTTTTTTGCCCGGCGTCAGGAGATAAACATGAATCCGCTTTATCAAAAACACATCATTTCCATAAACGACCTCAGCCGCGAAGAGCTGGAACTGGTTCTGGAAACCGCGGCAAAACTGAAGGCAAATCCGCAACCGGAACTGCTGAAGCACAAGGTGATTGCGAGCTGCTTCTTCGAAGCGTCGACCCGCACCCGCCTCTCCTTCGAAACCTCCATGCACCGCCTCGGCGCGAGCGTGGTGGGTTTTTCAGACAGCAGCAACACCTCGCTGGGTAAAAAAGGCGAAACGCTGGCGGATACCATTTCAGTTATCAGTACTTACGTTGACGCGATTGTGATGCGCCACCCGCAGGAAGGCGCTGCGCGTCTGGCGACCGAATTTTCCGGTGGTATTCCGGTGCTGAACGCCGGAGACGGGGCCAACCAGCATCCGACACAGACCCTGCTGGATCTGTTCACCATTCAGGAAACGCAGGGCCGTCTGGAAAACCTGAACATCGCCATGGTGGGTGACCTGAAATATGGCCGCACCGTTCACTCGCTGACCCAAGCGCTGGCGAAATTTAACGGCAACCACTTCTTCTTCATCGCGCCGGACGCGCTGGCGATGCCGCAGTACATCCTCGACATGCTGGACGAAAAAGGGATCCCATGGAGTCTGCATGCCAGCATCGAAGAGGTGATGGGCAACGTTGATATTCTGTATATGACCCGCGTGCAAAAAGAGCGTCTGGATCCGTCTGAATACGCCAACGTGAAGGCACAGTTTGTGCTGCGCGCCAGCGACCTCGACGGCGCACGCGAGAATATGAAGGTGCTACACCCGCTGCCGCGTATCGATGAGATCACCACCGACGTGGATAAAACGCCGCACGCCTGGTACTTCCAGCAGGCCGGAAACGGCATCTTCGCCCGCCAGGCGTTACTGGCACTGGTTCTGAATCGCGAATTGGCTCTGTAAGGGGAAACGACAATGACACACGATAACAAACTCCAGGTTGAAGCCATCAAACGTGGCACCGTGATTGACCACATCCCTGCCCAGATCGGCTTTAAGCTGCTGACGCTGTTCAAGCTGACCGAAACCGACCAGCGCATCACCATCGGCCTGAACCTGCCGTCGGGTGAAATGGGCCGCAAAGACCTGATCAAGATTGAAAACACCTTCCTGACCGACGAGCAAGTTAACCAGCTCTCTCTGTACGCGCCGGATGCCACCGTGAACCGCATCGACGAGTACGAAGTGGTCGGTAAATCCCGTCCCAATCTGCCGGATCGCATTGAAAATGTACTGGTCTGCCCGAACAGCAACTGCATCAGTCATGCTGAGCCGGTTTCGTCCAGTTTTGCAGTGAAAAAACGTGCCGATGACATCGCACTCAAATGCAAATACTGCGAAAAAGAGTTTTCTCATTATGTGGTGCTGGCCAACTAATTGAGGTTGGTAAAGGATCCCGGCCTCCCTATAATGGCCGGGAACATTTAATCAGCTGTTATTCTGGAGAAATCATGACCAAAGTACTCGCGACGGAAAATGCACCAGCGGCTATCGGCCCATACGTTCAGGGCGTTGATCTGGGTAGCATGATTATTACCTCTGGCCAGATCCCGGTGAACCCAAAAACGGGTGAAGTGCCAGAAGACGTGGCGGCGCAGGCGCGTCAGTCGCTGGAAAACGTACAGGCTATCGTGGAGTCTGCGGGTCTGAAAGTGGGCGATATCGTGAAAACCACCGTGTTCGTGAAAGATCTGAACGATTTCGCGACCGTTAACGCCACGTACGAAGCGTTCTTCACTGAGCACAACGCCACTTTCCCTGCACGCTCCTGTGTGGAAGTTGCGCGTCTGCCTAAAGACGTGAAAATTGAAATCGAAGCGATCGCCGTACGTCGCTAAGTTTCAGTCAGGGGGCAGCCGAGGCTGCCTTTGCGCCCGGCAAGCAACGCGCTACCGGGCGTTTTGCTACTGATTCCGTGTCGCCCGTAGCAGCGTCTCCAGCGGATACACCGCCGCAATCACCACTTCATCCTGTATTTTCGCCGCGTTATCCAGCTCGCCCTGAATAGAGGCAATCTCGTTGTCATCCAGCGTCCCCTGACGCGCCACCAGATCCGTCAGCCGCAGGCCAATCGAGGCCAGCTTATCCACCTCCTGAATAACCGGTTTAATCGCCTTCAGTGCGTAGCTGTTTTCACTTAATGCCAGCGCATCGCTGGTGTTACTTTGCCAGCGGTTGAAGACGTGGCGCAGCGCGTCGGCGCTTTCCGTGTCTTCCGCGTCGCTGACCAGGCGGTCAGCCCATTTGTTCATCTGGCGCACCGTGGCACTTTCGGCGTTGAGCGCATCCGCAAACCGGTTAAGCGGTTCGAACTGATGGTAATTTCCGGCCTGGAACTTAAGATGCTGACGGGTGTAATACTGCGCCGGCTCGATTGCCTGCGCGAGGATTTGCAGCGGAAGGGTATCGGCGTTATTCGCCAGACGCGTGAACTGCACCTGCTGCTGAGTATGCTGCTGCAGCCCGACCGAGACCGTCGACCAGCTGTCCATCGCCTGCAGGCGGGTGTACATGTTGTCGACATCGTTAACGTCCTGCGCGGACCATAACCGCTCCGCCACCGCAAAGGTGCGCGGCCACAGGCGGATATCCAGCACCGGTGCGACCACGTTTTCCGCCCACAGCGCGGCTTCCCCGCCGAGCAGGTTCACCTGATGAGCGGCGTCCGGTACCACCGGCGGGATGCCTTTGGGGATATCGTCCAGGCGCTTGCCGCTAATGGGATAGCGGGCATTGCCCACCAGGAAATAGCCGCTCAGCTTATCGTTGTCCACCGACACCACCGGGCGCGTTTCGCCCATCCAGGTATCGACGGTAAACGTCACCTGATTGTCGTCGCGCCACGCAATATCCTGTACCGCACGACGGGATTTCCCGGCGAAATCAATAAATCCACGCCAGCCGGAATCCCCTTTCACCAGGGTGAAACTCCCCTCCACCGGCTTGCCTTTCAGACGCGGCATGGTGAATGTCCAGCTCTGGGCGCTGTCGGTGTCGCCAATCACATCCTCGCCGTTTAACCCCTGCGGCACAATTTCATTGCGGTAGTGATAGGCGGTGGACTGGGGCTGATCGAGGTAAAAGCCGGTCGAGAGAATGCCTTTATAGCCCTTCTGCGCCACCTGCCCCAGCGCGTCCTGGCCCTGCCAGGACTGGATCAAGATGCTTTTTGGCAGATCAGGATGAGCAATTTCATCCCAGCCCACCATCTGCCGGTGGTGTTTTTCGAGGATATTTTCCAGCTTGCGGTTGAAATAGGCCTGCAGGGCGTGGCTGTCTGCCAGTGTGTTGTCGCGCATAAACTGCTGAATGGCGGCGTTCGCTTTCCACTGGGTGTCATCCACCTCATCGCCGCCAATATGCAGATACGGATCGGGGAAGATCGCCGCCAATTCACTGACCATCGCCTCCGCAAACTGATAGGTCGCCGCTTTTGTCGGATCCAGGACCGGTTTCAGCACGCCCCAGTGGCGTTCCATCACATACGGTCCCGGGGCGCTCATCAGTTCCGGGTAGGCCACGGCAATCGCCGAGGCGTGGCCCGGCATGTCGATCTCCGGCACCACGCGGATGCCGCGCTCGGTGGCATAGCGCACAACGTCGCGCATCTGTTCCGGCGTGTAAAACAGCCCGTCGCTGGCGAGCTGCGTGAGCTTTGGATAGCGTGTCGAGCTGAAGCGCCAGCCCTGATCGTCGGTCAAATGCCAGTGCAACACGTTGAGTTTTGCCGCCGCCATACCGTCAATCTGCCGTTTGATATCCGGCAGCGGGATAAAGTGTCGTGCCGAGTCAAGCAGCAGCCCACGCCACGGGAAACGGGGGGAATCCTCAATAGTAACCCACGGCAGAGAGGTGTTTTCCGCCCCGTTTTGTATCAGCTGGAGCAGGGTTTCCATGGCGCGCAGCGCGCCAAAACGGGTGTTGGCGGTGATATCCACGCCACTGGCATCGACCGTGAGCGTATAGCGCTCATCGCTGTCCGGCAGCGGCTGCGGCTTCACTTTTTTGGTAATGGCAATGCGGATAGTGGGCTTGTCCGGTTTAACGGCCTGCGGCTGTAGCGTCCAGCCGGTTTGCAGGGCGATGCGCTGGCGCAGACGGTTGACCGCGTCGCCGAGGTCGTCTCCGGTAACGCTGACGGAAAGGGTGTTGCTGAGTACCAGTGCGCCCTGCGTCGCGGGACGTTCAACCTTCGCAGGCCAGGGCATCAGGGGAAGGTCGCCTGCCGGAGCGGCAAACGCTGACGCGCCGAGCATCAGCCCGGCGGTTAAGAGACTGTACCGTAACATGAATGTTCCTTATCTGACGGGCCAAATAAAGGCAAAACATTCAGTTAACATGCGCTCATTTTGTCGTCAAGCGAATGCGCTGACGGAGATCACAGGTTGTTGAATTTGGGAGGAAACGTACCCCTCTCCCGTGCCGGGAGAGGGGAGAAATCACTGCCACCCATACCGACGGCTATAGAAGCCTTTGACCATCTGCGTCAGCACCATGTAGCCCGCGAGGATCGCCACCAGCCACGGGAAGTAGCTCAGCGGCAGCGCCTGCAGCTGGAGGTAGCTGGCCAGCGGCGAGAACGGCAGTGCAATGCCGAGCGCCATCACGATGCCGGTCATGACAATCAGCGGCCACGCGGCCCGGCTCTGAATGAACGGGATGCGACGCGTACGGATCATATGCACAATCAGCGTTTGCGACAGCAGCCCTACCACGAACCAGCCGGACTGGAACAGCGTCTGGTGTTCCGGCGTGTTGGCATGGAACACAAACCACATCAGGCAGAAGGTCAGAATGTCGAAGATGGAGCTGATCGGGCCAAAGAACAGCATAAAGCGCCCCAGATCGGACGGGTTCCAGCGCTGCGGCTTCTGGATCTGCTCGTCGTCCACGTTATCAAACGGGATGGCGACCTGAGAGACATCGTACATCAGGTTCTGGATCAGCAGGTGCAGCGGCAGCATCGGCAGGAACGGCAGAAACGCACTCGCCACCAGCACGCTGAAAACGTTACCGAAGTTGGAACTGGCGGTCATCTTGATGTACTTCAGCATGTTGGCGAAGGTACGACGTCCCTCGATAACGCCCTCCTCCAGCACCATCAGGCTCTTTTCCAGCAGAATGATATCCGCCGCCTCACGGGCAATGTCCACCGCACCGTCTACGGAGATACCAATATCCGCCGCACGCAGGGCGGGCGCATCGTTAATGCCGTCGCCCATAAAGCCCACCACATGCCCTTCGCGACGCAGCAGGGTGACAATGCGCTCCTTGTGCATGGGTGTCAGCCGGGCGAACAGCGTGGTGCGCTGCGCAAGCGTCGCCAGCGCATCATCGGAGAGGTGCTCAATATCACTTCCCACAACGACGTCACCCGCATCCAGCCCCACTTCATGACACACTTTGGCGGCCACCAGCTCGCTGTCGCCGGTAAGGATTTTCACGGTGATCCCGCTGGCCTTTAACGCTTTCAGCGCAGGCGCGGTGGTCTCTTTCGGCGGATCGAGGAATGCGATATAACCCTCGAGGATCAGATCGGATTCGTCGATACGCTGATAGTCCCCTTCGCGTGCAGGCAGGAATTTACTCGCCACCGCCACCACGCGCAGCCCCTGACGGTTCAGGTTATCGGTGACGCGCTTGATACGGCGCAGCATGGTTTCATCCAGCGGCACAATGTCGCCGTTATAGCGCACCTGGGTTGAGACATTGAGGATCTCCTGCAATGCGCCTTTGCAGATCAGCTGATGCACGTCCGGATGCTCGCTCACCACCACCGACATGCGGCGGCGCTCGAAGTCGAACGGGATCTCATCCACTTTCTGCCAGCGCCCGGAAAGCGTGCGGGCAGATTCTTCATCCACGCCTTCAAGCACGGCGACGTCGAGCAGGTTTTTCAGCCCGGTCTGGTAGTGGCTGTTCAGCCAGGCGCTGTGCAGCACGCGATCGCTGGTTTTGCCGGCGATATCGGTGTGGTTCTCCAGCACAATTTTGTCCTGGGTCAGCGTGCCGGTTTTATCGGTGCAGAGAATGTCCATCGCGCCAAAGTTTTGAATGGCATCCAGGTGTTTGACGATCACTTTCTGTTTTGACAGTTTGACCGCCCCGCGCGCCAGCGTGGAGGTAACAATCATCGGCAGCATTTCAGGCGTTAACCCCACGGCGACGGAGAGCGCAAACAGCGCCGCTTCCCACCAGTCGCCCTTGGTATAGCCGTTGATCAGCAGCACAATCGGCGTCATCACCATCATAAAGCGGATCAGCAGCATGCTGACACGGCCAATCCCCTTCTGGAAGGCATTCGGTTCGCTCTCCTGCTCGCTCACGCGCCCGGCCAGCTGTCCAAACCAGGTGTTGCCGCCGGTAGCGATGACCATTGCCTGCGCCGTGCCGCTGACCACCGTAGTGCCCATAAAGCAGAGGGTGTCACACTCGAGCGGGTTCATCTGCTGCGGGTCGCGGGTGCGCGCCACTTTTTCCACCGGCAGAGATTCACCGGTCAGCGAGGCCTGCGCCACGAACAGATCCCGCGCCTGAAGAATACGTAAATCCGCGGGGATCATGTCGCCGGCCGCCAGCTTCACCAGATCGCCCGGCACCAGCTGGTCGATGGGCAGCTCAACCCAGGCGTTCTCCCCGAGATCGTTAATGACGCGCGAGACGGTTGCGGTGTTGCTTACCATCGCTTTCAGGGCGTCTGCCGCGCGGGTAGAGCGGGCCTCCTGAATAAAGTTCAGCAGCGTGGAGATCCCCACCATCAGGGCGATAACCCCGGCAGCAAACAGATCTTCGGTGGCATAGGAGATAATGCCAAGCACGGTCAGCAGCAGGTTGAACGGGTTACGGTAGCAAGTCCACAGATGCACCCACCACGGCGCCGGTTTTTGCGCCGGAATTTGGTTATCGCCATGCACGGCACGGATTTTTTCCACTTCCGCCGCGTTCAGCCCCTCCGGATGCCCGCCAAAGGCACGCCAGACTTCGTTTTCATCCATCGCCGCCACGTTCAGGCAGCGTTGGCTCAGGGAAGCAGGGATCGCTGCAGAGGCCATATTTTTGGCATTTGGCAGCGGGTCGCGCTGAACAAGACGATGTGGCAGGTGGCGGCTCAGCATCGCCTGCAGCTGCCGGGTGATATTTTTAAACATAGTCATTCCCCCGCGCCCGCAAACGCGGACACAGTATTTCCTGCAGGCGTGGCAAGGCCGTACCTGACAGGCACTTAATGTTTTAAGCAGGAACGTGCAGGACGTTGCTGCCTCACATACCGGTGAGACAGCACAAAGGCTGGCTTACCGGAAAGAAAGAACGCTCCCGTTCAGGAGAAGCGTGGGATCGGGATCCATGTCACCTCCGGTAAGTAAAAAAGTAGGGTGCCGCCGCGCAGTATAAGGATTTAACCGTACCGTTTGCGGCGATTCGGGCGGTATTATACTCCCCCGCAAATAAACCGAACGTAAACCAGACTTTGCCCATAGCGAAAACACGCTATAGCATTAGGCTCTACTGACCACGTTGTCATTGTTACAGGGAATACAGCATGCAGAACCGCCTTACGATAAAAGACATCGCGCGTTTAAGCGGCGTGGGGAAATCCACCGTATCGCGCGTGCTCAACAATGAGAGCGGTGTCAGCGAACGCACCCGCGAGCGCGTCGAGGCGGTAATGAATCAGCACGGTTTTTCCCCTTCCCGCTCTGCGCGCGCCATGCGCGGGCAAAGTGACAAAGTGGTTGCCATTATCGTCTCGCGTCTGGATTCCCTGTCCGAGAACCTCGCCGTTCAGACCATGCTGCCCGCCTTTTATGAGCAGGGCTACGACCCAATCATGATGGAGAGCCAGTTCTCCACGCAGCTGGTTGAAGAGCATCTGGGTATGCTCCAGCGGCGCAACATTGACGGCGTGGTGCTGTTCGGTTTTACCGGCATCAAAGAGGAGATGCTGAAGCCCTGGCAGGCGTCGATGGTGATGCTGGCGCGCGATGCCCACGGTTTTGCCTCCGTCTGTTACGACGATGAGGGGGCGATTATTACCCTGATGCAGCGTCTGTACGATAAAGGCCATCGCCATATCAGCTACCTCGGCGTACCGCATGCGGACGTTACCACCGGCAAACGGCGTCACGAGGCCTACCTGACCTTCTGTAAACAGCACAACCTTTCCGCCGTCGCGTCTCTGCCGGGTCTGGGAATGAAACAGGGCTACGAGCAGGTCGCCAGCGTGCTGACCCCGCAGACCACGGCGCTGGTGTGCGCCACCGATACCCTGGCGCTGGGCGCGAGTAAATATCTTCAGGAGCAACGCATAGAAGGGCTGCAGATCGCGAGCGTAGGCAGTACGCCGCTGATGAAGTTTCTGCACCCGGAGATTATCACCGTCGACCCGGGCTACGCCGAGTCAGGCAGGCAGGCCGCTGCACAGCTGATCGAGCAGATTAACGGGCGTGCTGAGCCGCGTCAGATCGTGATTCCCGCCCACCTTTCATAACCCTCGCTTATCAGTTTATTGTGATCTTCGCCCGATTTAGGGAACGTTCCCATTTTCGCCGTCACGCTGAAGGAGTAGGCTTGCGCTCAGGTCATTACCCCCCTCACCATCGGTCATGAGGTTTCATGATGAGTAAAGTCAAACAAGAAGATATCGACCAGTTGATTGTCCTGGTAGGCGGCCGTGAAAACATCGCGACCGTCAGCCATTGCATTACCCGCCTGCGCTTCGTGCTGAACGATCCGGCCAAAGCCGATCCGAAAGCCATTGAAGCGCTTTCCATGGTTAAAGGCTGCTTCACCAACGCCGGTCAGTTCCAGGTCGTCATTGGTACCGAAGTGGGCGATTACTATCAGGCTCTGCTGGCGACAACCGGGCACAGTTCAGCCGACAAAGAGCAAGCCAAGAAAGCTGCACGCCAGAATATGAAATGGCACGAGCAGTTGATTTCCCACTTCGCGGAGATTTTCTTCCCGCTGCTCCCGGCGCTGATCAGCGGGGGTCTGATTCTGGGCTTCCGCAACGTTATCGGTGATGTGCCGATGAGCGACGGCAAAACCCTGGCGCAGATGTACCCGGCGCTGAAAACCGTTTACGACTTCCTGTGGCTGATTGGCGAAGCGATCTTCTTCTATCTGCCGGTCGGGATTTGCTGGTCAGCGGTGCGCAAAATGGGCGGTACGCCGATTCTGGGTATCGTGCTGGGCGTCACGCTGGTCTCTCCGCAGTTAATGAACGCTTACTTACTTGGTCAGCAGGTGCCTGAGGTGTGGAACTTCGGTCTGTTCACCATCGCGAAAGTGGGCTATCAGGCGCAGGTTATCCCAGCCTTGCTGGCCGGTCTGACGCTGGGCTTTATTGAAACGCGCCTGAAACGCATCGTACCGGATTACCTCTATCTGGTGGTGGTGCCGGTCTGCTCCCTTATTCTGGCCGTCTTCCTCGCCCATGCGTTTATCGGTCCGTTTGGCCGCATGATTGGCGACGGCGTTGCCTTCGCGGTACGTCACCTGATGACCGGCAGCTTCGCGCCGATTGGTGCCATGCTGTTTGGCTTCCTGTACGCCCCGCTGGTGATCACCGGCGTGCACCAGACCACGCTGGCGATTGATATGCAGATGATTCAGAGCCTGGGCGGTACGCCGGTCTGGCCTATCATCGCGCTGTCTAACATTGCGCAGGCCTCGGCGGTCACGGGCATTATCCTGGTCAGCCGCAAGCATAACGAGCGTGAGATTTCTGTTCCGGCCGCCATCTCCGCCTACCTCGGCGTCACCGAACCGGCGATGTACGGTATCAACCTGAAATACCGCTTCCCGATGCTGTGCGCGATGATCGGCTCCGGTCTGGCAGGCCTGGTATGCGGTCTGTACGGTGTGATGGCGAACGGGATCGGTGTCGGCGGTCTGCCTGGTATTCTCTCCATCCAGCCCGCATTCTGGCAGGTGTTTTCCCTGGCAATGGTCATCGCGATTGTCGTCCCAATGGCTCTCACCACCGTGGTTTACCAGCGTAAGTACCGTCAGGGCGCGCTGCAGATTGTTTAACTTCATCTTTCGGGGCGCAGTTGCGCCCCTTCGCATTTGCAGGAACGCATTATGAATACCCTTCCTCACTGGTGGCAGAACGGCGTTATCTACCAGATCTACCCAAAGAGTTTTCAGGACACGACGGGCAGCGGTACCGGCGATTTACGCGGCGTCACGCAGCGGCTGGACTACCTGCAAACCCTCGGCATCGACGCCATCTGGCTGACGCCGTTTTATATTTCCCCGCAGGTAGATAACGGGTACGACGTGGCGAATTACACCGCCATCGACCCGGCCTACGGCACGCTGGATGATTTTGACGAGCTGGTCGCGCAGGCCCATCAACGCGGCATTCGTATCGTGCTGGATATGGTGTTCAATCACACCTCAACGCAGCACGCCTGGTTCCGGGAATCGCTGAATAAAGAGAGCCCGTATCGCCAGTTCTACATCTGGCGCGACGGTACGCCGGAACAACTGCCCAATAACTGGCGCTCCAAATTTGGCGGCAACGCCTGGCGCTGGCACGCCGAGAGCGAGCAGTACTATCTGCACCTGTTCGCCCCCGAGCAGGCGGACCTCAACTGGGAAAACCCGCAGGTGCGCGCCGAGCTGAAAAAGGTATGCGAGTTCTGGGCCGACCGTGGCGTGGACGGTTTACGCCTCGATGTGATTAACCTGATTTCTAAAGACCAGGATTTCCCGGATGACGCCGTGGGCGATGGCCGTCGCTTCTATACCGACGGACCGCGCATTCATGAGTATCTTCAGGAGATGAGCCGCGACGTCTTTACCCCGCGAAACCTGATGACGGTAGGCGAGATGTCGTCGACCTCGCTGGAAAACTGTCAGCAATACGCCTCTCTCGACGGGCGCGAGCTGTCGATGACCTTCAACTTCCACCACCTGAAAGTGGATTACCCCGGCGGCGAAAAGTGGACCCTGGCCAGGCCGGACTTCGTGGCGCTGAAAACCCTCTTCCGCCACTGGCAGCAGGGCATGCACAACAAAGCCTGGAACGCGCTGTTCTGGTGTAACCACGATCAGCCGCGCATTGTGTCGCGCTTTGGCGATGAAGGGGAGTACCGTCCCCACGCCGCGAAAATGCTCGGCATGGTGCTGCACGGAATGCAGGGCACCCCGTATATTTACCAGGGCGAAGAGCTGGGTATGACCAACCCGCACTTTAGCCGTATTACCGATTACCGCGACGTTGAAAGCCTTAATATGTTCGCTGAACTGCGGGCCAACGGTCGCACCCCCGAAGAATTGCTGGCTATTCTGGCGAGTAAATCCCGCGATAATGGCCGCACGCCAATGCAGTGGGATGCCACACACAGTGCGGGCTTTACCGAGGGTGGGCCGTGGATTGGCGTTTGCGACAACTATGAGACGGTCAATGCCCGTGCGGCACTGGACGATACTGATTCGGTGTTTTACACCTACCAGACGCTGATTCGCCTGCGCAAAACCCTGCCGGTGCTGACGTGGGGAGATTATGAAGATCTGCTGCCTGACCACCCTTCCCTGTGGTGCTATCGCCGGCGGTCGCAGGGCCAGACGCTGATGGTGGTGGCAAACCTGAGCCATGAGCGCCAGCAATGGGTTCCCGCGTCAGTACAGGGAGCCTGGCGGGTCGCACTGAGCAACTATGCGGATGCTCCCCCTCAGCCCGACAACCTGCTGTTGCGCCCGTTTGAAGCCATCTGGTGGATACAGGAATAACCCTCAAGAGATACAGCCAGCTGTATCTCTTTTTTTATGTTTAGCGATACGCTAAATGTACGACGATAACTTTTACTTCACGGTGTGCCAAAATAAGAATAGCCCTGCCATTTAAATAACCTCGGCAGGACATTATGAAAAAGACAATTATTAAAGCAACATGTATTAGCGCATTATTATTAAGTACCCAGGGATGGTGCGGAAATACCTCCGTCGATCTTCGCTTTGGTCATAATACGCGCTCAGACGTAAATGATTCACGTATTAAAGTGATGCATCAGGCTGATAACGGTTTTTACTTCTCCGTCGAAGCGGCGCAAAACCATAACGATACGTTCTTTGGTGATACCGACCGATATAATCCGGACGAAAAAGGGTTAACGGAGGCAGCACAGGAAATCGAAACGCGCTGGCGTTTTGATCTGGGAAAGGGGTTCGCCATCGCGCCAGGGATGGTGACCGTCTTTACCGCCAGCAATACGCATTACCGCCCCTTCATCCAGGGCTGGAAAGCATTCGATAACGGCCTGAACCTGTCTGCCCGCTACCGCTATAACACCGTTAACGACGCGCACAGTGACAAACGCCTGGACGGCAGCGGCTACACCCGCCGCGAGTCACACCAGTTCGACCTGTGGTTCGCGTACAACATCGGGAAATTCGGCATGTCCTATAACCCGCGCTTCCGCTGGCAGGATAATGTCGATCAGGGAACCGGGGATGATACCTACTGGGAGCACACCGTAGCGTTCAACTACAAGCTCGACGACGGCTGGACGCCTTACGTCGAACTGGTGTCGCTGGATAAAACCTACCTCACTCAGGATGGCAATCATGAAAATGATTACGCCATTCGTCTGGGTATCGTGAAACAGCTCTGACGGCCTGCCTACTCCGTATCGTGCTGCAGAAGCCTGCAGCCGATACGATCGACGGCGCTTAACAGGTCCAGCTGTCCCTCTCGCTGATATAACGAGACGGCATTCATATCAATCGACAATGGCCAGCACAGCGTAGAAAGCCCGGCCAGCGTCGAACCCTGACGGGTAATCGCAATAATCTTTAGCCCCTTACGCAGCGCGTTACGCGCCATTTCTATCAGCGACTGCGTCTCCCCGGATTTACTGATCAACACCAGCGTGCCCTTCGATACCCGGGTCAACTGGTGCATATCATTCAGAATCAGGTGCGGCAGGCTCGCCAGTGACAAAAAACGCGACAGGTAGTTGAGGCTGGTGAGAGATGCCCCGCGTGCATATAAATAGATATGGCTGGAATGGGTCAGTAACCGGGACACGTCCACCACGATATCGTCTGCCTGCGGCCCCATCGCAGGCTCGGCAGGGACAGACGTAAAATGGTCGCGTAAAAACCGATAGCGAAGCTCGGTATAACTCTTATAGCCCATTTTCTTACAGACACGATTCACCGAGGTGGTTGTCGTAAAAGTATCACGCGCAATCTCTTTTGCCGATATATCAGAAATATTGCGTGCGTGGTGCTGAATGTATTCAAATATCAACCGTTCACTTCCCTGAAATGAATTCATTTATTACGTCCTGTTAAAACCTAACAGGATATTAGCAGAATAGCGAAATAGTCTCTGGAAGGCGCTTCACATATTGCCACATAGCGTATGACGATACGTAATTAGTATTAGCAAACCTTAAACACTGTTTTAAGTTCTCTTTATACTTTCGCTATTTTCACACCCAGGGAATTATTACAATGATGAATCAAAAAATTATCGCTGTAACGGCTTGTCCTACAGGGATCGCGCACACGTTTATGGCGGCAAGTAAAATTATTGCATGGGCAAAAGAGCATAATATTGAGGTCAAGGTCGAAACGCAGGGCAGCGACGGCGTAAAAAACAGATTAACGAAACAGGATATTGCCTCCGCCACGGCCATTATTCTTGCAACCGACGTTCCCATTCAGGACGCAGAACGTTTTGAACACGTTCCTCACCTTCAGACCCGCACGCAGGAGCTGATTAAAAATACCGACCGCTACCTGCGTCAGGCGCTGGCCATGCAGAAAAACGTCACCGCTGTGACGTATGAAGACGCCATTCAGCGTTCGGCTTACCAGATTTTTATCGGCCATATCATGGCGGCCATCAGCTATATGTTACCGGTCGTGGTGATGGGCGGCCTGATGATGGCGACGGCCAAAATTACCGGGCAGTTTATTAACATTGAGCATTCGCCGTTCAGCGTGCTGGATAAAATGGGCTTTATGACCATCAAGTTCATGTACCCGGTCTTTGCGATGTATCTGGCCTTTTCCATTGCCGGTAAACCGGCGCTGATCCCCGGACTGATCGGCGGCATCATGTCAGATGAGGTATACAAACGCTTCTTTGATATTGAAGGCTTTATGCCCTCCGGCTTTTTCGGCGCAATTGGCATCGGCTTTTTTGTCGGCTATCTGGTGCGCTGGCTGAATGATGCAATTCACGTCCGACAGCAGCTTACCACTCTAAAAACCATGCTGGTCGTTCCGCTGATCACCGGTATTACGCTGGTGATGGTAATGGAATATCTGATCAACCCGATTTTTGGTTCGCTTAACCAGCTGATGGTGGTCTTTTTTACCTCGGCGGGTGATACCGGACGCGGTTTCTATTCGGCCATGATCGCCGCGGGTACCGCGTTCGATCTCGGCGGCCCGGTCAACAAGGCGGCAGGATCGGTCGCGCTTGGCCTGAACGGCATGAGCGAGACATTTGATTTAACCGCCCGCGAGCTCTCCATTGTGATTCCTTCTATTGGGGTAGGCCTCGCCGCGTTCCTCAATGGGCGTTTTGGCCTGCCGGACGTGTTCAGCCGTGAAGAGAAAACCGTTGGCAGCACTTCGTTATTGCTGGGCTTTATCGGTATTTCAGAAGGCGCTATCCCGTTCATTCTGAAAAACCCACGCCTGATCCCCGTGTTTATGACAGGAGCCGTCGCAGGTGCGCTGGTGGCGATTACCCTCGGCGTGAAGCAGACGTTGCCCCTGCCGGCTATCTGGGGCTGGCCGCTGGCGACCAATGTGGTCGGGTACCTGGCAAGCGTCTTTATTGGCGCACTGATTTGCGCCCTGGGCGTGCTTTATCTCAGCCCAAAGAACGCCAGATAAGGAGAGCGCAATGAGCCAGATCCACGTCATAGCCCATACCCACTGGGATCAGGAGTGGTATTTCACCCGCCAGGACAGCATGGTGCTGGCGTCATACAACTTTGCGGAGGTCATCGAGACGCTGGAGCAGGACCCGGCCTGGCAGTGCTATCACCTTGACGGGCAGATGGCGGTGGTGGATGACTTTCTCGCCATCAATCCCGATTACCGGCCCCGGCTGGAAAAACTGGTCAGGGAGAAAAGCGTGTTTGTCGGGCCGTGGTTCACCCAGACGGATACCTACAACGTTCACGGCGAATCGATTATCCGCAACCTCAAGTACGGCATTTTCGCCGCTCGGGCGCTGGGGCATGCCATGCAGGTCGGTTATCTGCCGGATACCTTTGGGCATAACGCGCAGATGCCCACGATTTTGCAGGGCTGCAATATCGATAACATCGTTTTCTGGCGCGGTATCGACCACGATACTCAGGCCAAAAACAGCCAGTTTCTCTGGCGCGCCCCGTCAGGTGCAACCATCATCGCCTGTGCAATGGCGCTGGGGTATGGCGCGGCCAAGAACATGCGCGCGGAGGCCAGCCATCTGCACGGCAAGATCTACCCGATGGTGGATCTGCTGCGTTCACGGTCGCAGATTGACGACCTGCTCCTGCCCTGCGGCGGCGATCAGGTCAGCATCGACCCGGCGCTGCCGCATATCCTGCAGGCTGCCAGCGCGCACTCTCCCACGCAGGACCGTTACGTCCTCAGCTCGCTGGAGCAGTACGTCGCACTGCTGCGCACAAAACGGGAACAACTGGCGTTATGGGAAGGTGAGCTGAAATCGCCGCGCTACACCCGCATTCACAAAACGATCGGGTCTGTGCGTTACGATATCAAAAAGAAAAATGCCGACATCGAGCAGTTCATCCTGCGACAGCTGGAGCCCACCATCGCCATGGCGCGTCATCAGGGCATTCCGGTCACGCTCCCGATTGTGGACACCCTCTGGAAGAAGCTTCTGCGAAGCCATGCCCACGACTCCATGGGCGGCTGCAACAGCGATGCCACTAACCGCGACATTCTTCATCGGCTCGAGCAGACAGAGCAGCTTTGTCACAGCCTGTGGAATCTGGTGGTGAAGTCACTGGCCGCCGCATGCTGTCAGGAGGGTGACCTGCTCATTTTCAACCCGCTGGCCACCCCGACCCGCTGCGTGATCCACACCACCCTGTACAGTCGGGCCGACAATATCACCCTGACGTATCAGGGCCAGCCGCTGCCCTTCGACGTTCTGAAACGCGAGACGTTACCCGGAGGAACGGCCATCTCCCTCACCTGTGAGGGCGAACGCGAAACACACCTTCCGCCTTATTTCCGCTGGCATGTTGTTCTGCAGACGCCTCTCCTGCCGCCGGTGGGCTATATCACCGTCAACCTAAAAGACACGCCGGCTCCGTTTGCCAGGATCTGCGCCGCGAAAGGAGAGGCGATAGAGAATACGGTTTATCGACTGACGCTGGAGGCCGGTACGCTGGTGCTTGAAGACAAACGCAACGCCAGGCGCATCACGTCGTTATTCAGTCTTGAAGACTGCGCGGATGCCGGAGACAGCTATGATTTCTCGCCGCTCGCGGGCGATGAACCCACGCGCTGCGCGCATTTCACGCTGATCGACTGCAGCAAAACCCCTCTTTGCCAAACGATGGTGCTTGAGGCGGTCATGTCGCTGCCGCCGGATCTCGCTGGACGCCGGGAAAATACCCGCACGCCGTTATCAATGCGCATAGTGTGCGAATTACGTCACGACGATCCGAACCTGCATGTTGATAGCTCGCTGGTAAACAGCCACTGCGATCACCGGCTGCGTTTACTGATCAACAGCGATATTTGCACCCGTCACTCCCTCGCCTCGCAGCCGTTCTCAATAATCGAGCGCGAAACGGGGTACGACGATACTCACTGGCAGGAGCGCTATCGTGAGAAGCCCGTGGATATTGAAACCAGCGAGGGCATCATCGCTATCGCGCAAGCGGGCAAAGCGCTGGTCGTGAATAGCCGCGGCATGAAAGAGTTTCAGGTTATTGGAAGCGATCCGGCAGTCATTGCCCTGACCTTATTCAAATCAACCGGCGTACTGGGGCGCAGCGATCTTGACTGGCGACCCGGCCGGGCGTCTGGCATTAACAATACGGTGGTCGACACGCCCGATGCGCAGCTGCTCAAACCGCTGCACTTTTCCTTCACCGTGGCGCTGGCCGATAACGCAGACCATCTGACGCTGCGCCAGCTGGAGAATCAGGCGACGGGTCACCCCTTCACCTATCAACGGCAAACGCTGCATACCCTCGATAACCGGCTTGAGCGTTTTTCGCTGCGCCTGCCCGAACGCACGCTGCCGGCAGAATTTTCGTTATTCGCCTTACCGGAACCGCTCGTTCTTTCTGCCCTGCCTCATGCGCAACGATCGCCTGGCACGATCGCCCGCGTGTTCAACGCCGGGACGCAGCCTGTCCCTGTTCCGGCTGGCCTGGCAGAGCGTCCCCAGCTCAATTATCTGGAAGAACACGTGCCATCGGTGACGACGATCCCCCCTTCTGCGACCTGTGATTTTTTGATTGAGGCTTAACATGAACTTGCTTGAACTCACGCACCCCGAACTGGTGTTTATTAACCCACCCTGCCGCACGCCTGAAGCGCTGATCCGCTGGCTCTCCGAACCGCTTGTCGGGCGAAACGTCATCACCGATAAAGACGCCTTTATCCAGAGCGTCTTACACCGCGAAAGTGAAGGTCCCACCGCGCTGGGCGAAGCGCTGGCCGTTCCGCACGGTAAATCAGACGCGGTGCAGCAGGCGGCGTTTTGCCTGGCGCTTTTTGATGAGCCTGTTATCTGGCCGGGGCTGGAAGGCGATGAAGCGGTCAGGATGGTTTTTCTGCTCGCCATCCCGCACGCCGAGGCCGGCAGTACGCATATGCAGCTGCTGACGACGCTGACCAGTTCGCTGGCGGAAGAGCGCGTGCGTAACGCGCTTCTGGCGGCGCGCACCGGCGAAGAAGCGCTGTCCGCGTTGCGCAGAGAAATGCCACAAAACGCGGACGCCGAACCCGGGCGCTCACTTGTTATCCCGCTGATACTGGGGGGTATTGCGGCGGCAGCCTTTCTCCAGGCCGGACTGAACTGGGCATGCGGGGTGAGTTAACCGACTGGCGCTCGGCACATGCTGCTGAGCGCTTGTTTTTGTTGAATAATTAATCAGAATTTTCCCTCTCGTCTTTACAAACGCTGGAGTGCCCGTCGTTTGTACTCTCGTCTTTTTACTTTGTTCTGAATCAAATAAATCGCAAACATGTTTGATGCAAATCACTATATGTAGCACTTAAAATGCACGCCGACCCAACATATTGTATTTATCGTCTACTATTCCAACAACAAGACGGCGACTCAGCTCTCCGGAATTGTGGATAACACGCGTTGGGAACGTGGGAAGTCTCTGGCCTGGCTGACAATACGCCCGGTGAACACTTCTCCACCTTTGTGGATAACCTGTTTTTAAAAATGGAGTGATCATGACACCGCATGTGATGAAACGTGATGGCTGTAAAGTGCCGTTTAAATCAGAGCGCATCCAGGAAGCCATTCTGCGTGCAGCTAAAGCAGCGGGTGTCGATGACGCAGATTACTGCGCCACCGTCGCAGAAGTCGTTAGCAGCCAGATGAACGAACGCAGCCAGGTCGATATCAATGAGATCCAGACCGCGGTTGAAAACCAGCTGATGGCGGGCCCCTACAAGCAGTTAGCCCGCGCCTATATCGAATACCGCCACGATCGGGACGTACAGCGTGAGAAACGCGGTCGTCTTAATCAGGAGATTCGTGGCCTGGTGGAGCAGACCAACTCCGCCCTGCTGAATGAAAATGCCAACAAAGACAGCAAAGTGATCCCCACCCAGCGCGACCTGCTGGCCGGTATTGTTGCCAAACACTATGCCCGTCAGCACCTGCTGCCGCGCGACGTGGTCTCGGCGCATGAGCGCGGTGAGATCCACTACCACGATCTCGATTACTCGCCCTTCTTCCCGATGTTCAACTGCATGCTCATCGACCTGAAAGGCATGCTGACCCACGGTTTTAAAATGGGGAATGCCGAGATTGAGCCGCCAAAATCGATCTCCACGGCCACTGCGGTCACGGCGCAGATTATCGCTCAGGTCGCCAGCCATATTTACGGCGGCACCACCATTAACCGCATTGATGAAGTACTGGCACCGTTCGTCACGGCAAGCTTCAATAAACACCGTCAAACCGCTGAAGAGTGGCAAATCCCGGACGCCGAGGGCTACGCGCACTCCCGTACCGAAAAAGAGTGCTACGACGCGTTCCAGTCGCTGGAATACGAGGTGAACACCCTGCATACCGCCAACGGTCAGACGCCGTTTGTGACCTTCGGTTTTGGTCTGGGTACCAGTTGGGAATCACGCCTGATTCAGCAGTCTATCCTGCGCAACCGTATCTCCGGGCTTGGTAAAAACCGTAAGACAGCGGTGTTCCCGAAACTGGTGTTCGCTATCCGCGACGGCCTGAACCACAAGTTTGGCGATCCTAACTACGACATCAAACAGCTGGCGCTGGAGTGTGCGAGCAAGCGCATGTACCCGGACATCCTGAACTACGACCAGGTAGTCAAAGTGACCGGCTCGTTTAAAACGCCGATGGGCTGCCGTAGCTTCCTCGGCGTGTATGAAGACGAAAACGGCGAACAGGTTCACGACGGCCGTAACAACCTCGGCGTGATCAGCCTCAACCTGCCGCGTATCGCCCTCGAAGCCAAAGGCGACGAAGCGGCCTTCTGGGCGCTGCTGGACGAACGTCTGCAGCTCGCACGAAAGGCCCTCATGACCCGTATTGCGCGTCTGGAAGGGGTGAAAGCCCGCGTTGCGCCCATCCTGTATATGGAAGGAGCCTGCGGCGTGCGCCTGAAGGCGGACGATGACGTGTCGGAGATCTTCAAAAATGGTCGCGCGTCAATTTCTCTGGGCTACATCGGTATTCACGAAACGATCAACGCGCTGTTCGGCAACCAGCACATGTATGACAGCGACGCCCTGCGTGAAAAAGGTGTCGCCATTGTTCAGCGCCTGCGCGATGCGGTTGACCAGTGGAAAGACGAAACCGGCTACGGCTTCAGCCTGTACAGCACCCCGAGTGAAAACCTGTGTGACCGTTTCTGCCGCCTGGATACCGCTGAATTTGGCATTGTCGAAGGGGTAACCGACAAAGGGTACTACACCAACAGCTTTCACCTCGACGTGGAGAAGAAGGTGAACCCTTACGACAAGATCGACTTTGAAGCCGCGTATCCGCCCGTCGCGAACGGTGGCTTCATCTGCTACGGCGAGTATCCGAACATTCAGCATAACCTGAAGGCGCTGGAAGATGTCTGGGATTACAGCTATCAGCACGTACCGTATTACGGGACCAACACCCCGATTGACGAGTGCTACGAGTGTGGCTTTACCGGTGAGTTTGAGTGCACCAGCAAAGGGTTCACCTGCCCGAAATGCGGTAACCACGATGCGGCTCGCGTCTCGGTGACCCGCCGCGTGTGTGGCTATCTCGGAAGTCCCGATGCGCGTCCGTTTAACGCCGGTAAGCAGGAAGAGGTTAAGCGACGCGTGAAACATTTGGGGAATGGGCAGATCGGTTAAGGCGTCGGGGGTTTCCCCTCACCCTACCCCTCAGAGGGAACCGAACGCGCACCTACGTTTTCCCCCTCTGCCTGTGGGAGAGGGCTGGGGTGAGGGCACCCGCGCGCACACACTCTGGACATCTTCTTATGCGATATCATCAATACTATCCCGTCGACATCGTCAACGGCCCCGGCACCCGCTGCACTCTGTTTGTCTCAGGCTGCGTCCATGAATGCCCCGGCTGTTACAACAAAAGCACCTGGCGCGTAAATTCAGGCCTGCCGTTCACCGCGGAAATGGAACAGCGGATCATCGACGATCTCAACGACACGCGCATTCATCGCCAGGGGATTTCACTCTCCGGTGGCGACCCGCTTCACCCGCAAAACGTGCCGGACATTCTGAAGCTGATAAAACGCATTCGCCGCGAATGTGCAGAAAAGGATATCTGGGTCTGGACGGGTTATAAGCTCGAAGAACTGAATGCTGAACAGAGGGAAGTGGTGGATTTGATTAACGTGCTGGTTGACGGCAAGTTTGTGCAGGATTTAAAAGACCCTGCGCTGATCTGGCGCGGCAGCAGTAACCAGGTTGTGCATCATTTGCGGTGATCGCTAAAGCCGTTTGTTTACGTCATGATAAACGGCTGATTTCTCTCTCTTACCGATAGCAATAACACATACCGTCACAACGTTGTCCTGAACCTGATAGACCAAACGATAACCCTGGGATCTGAATTTTATCTTGTCGCAATCAGGCAGGCCATGCAGGCGAGCCGTCACCAACACGTTCGCAAGCTTCTTCTTAAACTGATTTTTTACGGTATCACCCAGCCTGGTCCACTCCTTGAACGCCCTCGGAACAAATACGAGTTCATAAGTCATCCAGCCTAACCTTAATTCCTTTTTGCGGATTAGCCAGCCGCTCCCGGACTGTCTGTATGAGTTCATCTTCACTGTCGCTAACAGTGACCATTTTCACCGGCATACGCCCCGTCTCCGCAACGTACTGAAACAGTAACCGAACGGCTTCCGTTGGCGTGATATTGAGTTTTTCAAGCACGGCATAAGCCTCGTTTTTGAGTTTGTCATCCAGACGGACGTTCAGCGTGGCCATTATGCCTCCAGTGAAATCGAATGTGTAATGCATCTTAGCATTACATTTGCATTACATCGAATTCTGGATAACGTCTCTCAAAACCGGCTCACACTCTCCATCGCCACCGCTTTAAACCCAGCGAAATCATTGCAACTGCACAGCCGTGACATGGCGCGCTCACGCAGGAAAGTCACGAAAATATCGTAAATCGCCATCGCCTCTTCGTACTCGCGCTTGCTGATGGCGAGCAGGAAAATCACGTGGGCAGTTTCATCCCCCCAGGCAATACCCTGCGGTGCCAGCACGGTGTAAACCACCGTTTTTTGTGCCAGTAGCCCGAGGGAGTGCGGTAGCGCAATGCCGTCGCCCAGCATGGTGCTGACGATGGCCTCTCGCTCCACGACCGAATCCAGAAACTCCGCGCCAACAAACCCCTCTTCTTCGAGCTGCTCGCACAGCTCCCGGAACAGCGTTTGCTGGTCAATCGGCCTGTCGATAATGCGGAAATGGGCGGCATCGAAGTATTTATCCAGCATCCACGGGCGGGTTCGGTCCACCAGCACCAGCTTACCTATCTGCTCAAGCTGGTAGTCCGTCGGGAACGGGGCGATCATCACCACCGGTTTAGACTTTTCGCTCACCCGGGCGGTCGAGATAACAAAGTCTTCGCCGATCGGTTCCGCCAGCTCATACTCGCGCAGCGTGAGCGTGCGGGTCACCTCAATCTGCGGATATTTGCGCTGCAACACCGCTTCAATCATCCGGACCATCGCATTCCCGGCATCGCAAACTAACAGCACCCGCGGCTGGCGCTGGTAGCCGATGTTGTAGTGGCGCTCCAGCCCGACACCGATATGCAGCACCAGGAAACCGATCTCGTTTTCGCTGATCACATACGGCGTGTATTTCCCCCAGCTCGACACTGCCGCGAGGGTCATATCCCACGCCATCGGGTAGTGCTGCTTGATGTTATCCAGAAGCGGATTCGGGATCATGATTTGATAGCGCACGCGGGTGATCATGGTTTTGATGTGGGTGAGCAGATCCGCATGCAGTTGCTCGTCGCTGAGCAGGTTGTAGTTATAGTGGGTATTGATGTAGCGCAGGATGTAATTGACCAGCGCCTCGTCGTCATCGGCATTGATGGCACTGGGGGCAATCTCCTGGATCTGACGTGCCGCGATGTGAACGCAGAGCCAGCTCTCTTCTGAAGGCGAAAGCGCTTTATCCGCCAGCTGTTGAATGGTCACAGCGATGTCTTTCGCCGCCTCACGGACATTCTCGGCCACATCTTCTGCGTGAAATTCCGGCAGCGGATAGCCTTCGCTGATGCGACGCACCGACACCGCACAGTACAGGCGCAGGAACAGCTCGCCCTCGTCAGTCAGACGAATGTGATGCCGCGTCAGCGCATCGTGCAGCACGGGAACCATCTGCTCCGCCACCCCCGCATTGAGCGCAACGTCGGTCACCAGCGGGTTCAGGCTATCCTGCTGCGCCAGCTCCCAGAGCAGATCGGTGAGACAGGCGCGGGTCGCCATCTCGCTGCCAAACAGCTTCATGCCGTGGCGCGGTCGGGTTTCCAGCGTCAGGTTGTAGCGGTGGAACCACTCGCGCACTTCCACCATGTCACTTTGCAGCGTCGCACGGCTGACAAACCACTCATCCGCCAGATCCTCCAGCTTGAGCGAAAACGCGGAGGTAAGAAAACGGACCACCAGATAGTGCACGCGCTCCGGCCCGGTGCGGGGAATGCGCAGCGCGCGCGGGTGGGAGGACTGAAGCTGCTGATAGCGTTCTGCATCGTCAATTTTGAGCTGATAGCCATTGCCGCGGCTGAGAATAAACTGCGCGCCGTGGCTCGCCAGCAGCGCGTTCAGGGCAGTGATATCAGCGCGGACGGTTCGCGTGGAGACCGACAGCCGCTGCGCCAGTTCGTCCTGCGGCAGCGTCTCGTTTTGCAACAGTTCGAAAAGTTGCGCTAAACGTTGGTTCGGAAATCGCACGGGGTTGTCCTCTTACGGCTTAGGGTGAAATGACCATCTGGGATGGGCTGCCGACCGGGGTATAGTCCGGCTCGGCGCTGAGTTTGCCGTCCTGCGCCACGCGAAAACGGGTAATGTTGTCGCTGCGCTGATTCATGACGTACAGCCAGCGCCCCTGTTTGTCGAGCGTCAGGGTGCGCGGGTAATCACCACGCGTCCACACATCATCCTGATGCGTCAGCGTGCCATCCGCTGTTACGGTAAAGTGCCCGATGCTGTTATGCAAACGGTTAGCCACATACAGCTGTTTGCCATCGGCACTGAGTGCCAGCCCGGCGGCAAAGCTGGTGCCTTTGTAGCCGTGTGGCAGGGCGGAGAGGGTTTTCCCCTCCTGCAGCCTGCCCCGGGCATCCAGCGTATAGTACGTGAGCGTGGATGCCTCTTCGTTAATCAGCCATAACGCATCGCCTTTCGGCGTAAAGACGAAATGCCGCGGACCGGCCCCTTTCGAGGAGGCACTGATAAACGGCGGATCGTTCGGGGTCAGCTTGCCTGTTTGATCGTCAAAACGGTACTGGTAGATACGATCCAGACCCAGATCGGTAGAAAAAACGTATTTCCCGCGCGGATCGGCGGCGATCATGTGCGCATGGGGGCCATTGTGATCGCTAATGGCAAAACTGCCTTCCACCGCCGCCGCCGGTTTCGCCGCGCCCGGCTCTCCCCGATCCTGATGCGTGTCCGTGGCCTCCCCCAGACTGCCGTCTGCATTAACGGGCAGAACAGCAATCGAGCCGCTGACGTAGTTCGCCACCAGCAGGTGGTGACCCTTTGGCGTCAGGGAGAGATAGACCGGCCCCGCCCCGCCGGACGCCACCTGATTAAGCTCGCTCAGTTCACCGTTATCGCCCACGCGCAGCGCCTGCACCACGCCCTGCTCCACTTCGCTCGCCAGATAGAGCGTCTTACCATCCTGCGAGACGGTGAGCTGCGCGGCGTTTGGCAGCGTGCTGACCAGCGTTTTATTCGACAGCGCGCCAGTGTGAGGATCGACCGTAAAGCGGTACAGCCCCTTGCCGTTGGGGTTGTACGTCCCGACCCAGGCGTAATGGGTCTGGGCGACCGCGGCGGTTGCCAGTAAAGACAGTGAAGCGACAAGCAGGTTACGGGTGTGCATGGTGGCTCCTTTGGTTTTGTGTGGTTTTTGCCCCTCACCCTAACCCTCTCCCCAAAGGGGAGAGGGGACGATTACACCCTCTCCTCTTTGGGGAGAGTGCCGGGGTGAGGGGTAAAGACTACTTAGCCAGCTTCTTCGTCATCTCCAGCAGCGTACGCACATCTTCCGGACGCGTGTCGCCGCTGGCTTTGTCGATAATCGAGCTGTAGATATGCGGAATGATTTTACTCACGCCCGCATCAAGGGCGATCTGCAGGATCGCTTCATAGTTCTCCAGATCGATCCCACCGGTCGGCTCCAGCCAGAAATCGTGACGGGCGCAGGCTTCCGCCACTGCCTGGTATTCGTCCCGACACGCCAGGCCTCCCATCGGGAAGTATTTGATGGAGCTGCCGCCAAAATCTTTCAGCAGGGCAATCGCGGTTTCAACCGGCACAATGCCGTCCGGGGCCGCGCTGCTCAGCGGACCGGTGGAGATTTTCACCTTGCCAACGGTGCCGGTCGGAGAGACCAGGCCGTTGACCACGGATTCACTCTGCCCCAGCAGCGCACGGCTGGTTGCCACGCCGGTGAACACCTGGTTAACGTGCTGCGGCTGCACCTGACGGGCGATCTCACTGACCATCGCGGACTGGTTCGGATCGCCCGCGCCGAGGCCCACAGAGAGCGCATTATCGATAAGCTGAGCGTAGTCGCGCATATCGGCAACCGCACTGGCGACATCCGGGTAATTTTTGGAGAGCACGCCCACCAGCACGTGGCCTTCCGCCGCCTCGTAAATGGCGCTGGCGTTGGCTTTCGATCCTGCCAGCACGTTCAGGCAGACGCGGTCACGGTAAAAGTTGGGGGTCAGTTTCATGCCTTTTTCTCCTGTCCTAATACTTCACTCATGCGGCGATAAACAATGTTCAGCTGATCGGCATTCACGCTGCGCACGTCCGCTTCGATAATCCCTTCGTTGGCCTTGTAGCCACGGAAATAAATGGCGTACTCGCCCTGCTTCAGCGCGGTCACCAGGTCGCCGGTGCCAACACCGGTGGTAGCTTCATCAAACTTAATCTCGGTACGGGCGATATCGCGACCGGCACTGTCCCAGACCACGCGTGCCGTCACGCCGTTAAGGGTATTAAGCGCGTCAATAAAGGGCGTCATCTTCGCCACCATCTCTTCGCCGCTCTCTTTGGTCGCCGTCAGGTAGTGTTCGATGGCACAGGTAAGGCCGAGGATCCCCTCTTTACCCACTTTCATTGCGCGGCCAATCCCCGCCGTCTGGCGTTTCACCCACTCAACATACTGCGTTTTGCCGATCACCAGCCCGCTGGTTGGCCCTTCAATCGCTTTCGCACCGCTGTAGATAACCAGATCGGCACCGGAGCGATAGTAAACGTGAAGATCCTCTTCCGCGGCCGCATCCACGATCAGCGGCAGATCGTGCTTACGCGCCACCACTGCCGCCTGCTCTACGCTGAGCATGCTTTTCTGCACGCAGTGGTGAGACTTGATGTAAAGGATGGCCGCGGTACGCGGCGTGATGGCCGCCGCCAGCTGATCGGCGGAGCATTCGTTCGCGTAGCCCGCTTCCACCAGCTTGCCGCCGCCCAGCGCCACCATGGTGCCTACCGGTGCGCCAAAGTTAACGTTATGGCCTTTCGGCAGCACGATTTCGTTGTTCTCAATCGGGGTGACGTGCAGGTTCTCCAGCAGCCAGTCGCTGTCTTTGACCAGCACCGCCGCCACGGACTGGGCGATGCCCGCTGACGCGCAGGAGACCACCGTCGCCCCTTCCACATCCAGCAGCTTCGCGATGTATTCGCCGGTTTTGTTGACCAGATCCTTCATCTCGAAATAGTGATTCATGCCATCCATCGCCGCCTGCACCACGTCCGGGCGCGGCGTGGAGACACCCAGCGCCGTCATACGGCCTGAGGTGTTGATGACTTGCTTTAAGTGATACTTCTCATAAATCGAAGGCATGTTCCGTGCTCCCTTGTTCGGTCATGTAGCCCTTGCCTGCGCGGATGGCGGCAAGCGGCACCAGAATGTGTTCAGCCTGCAGGCTGTCATTTTCAGCATCCACCAGCAGCGTTGGCTGGCGTTTTATCGTGAACAGCGTCAGGTCGGCATCGAGGCCTGGCTGAATACGGCCTTTGTGCGTCAGACGCAGCCCGTCGGCGGCGTTCGCGGTGACGCACTCAATCACCTGCGGCAGCGACATGCCGATGGCGAGAAACTTCGACATCACGCTTGCCAGCGACCCTACCGGGCCGTTAATGCGGTTGCGGCAGTAAATATCCGAGCTGATGGTGTGTGGCAAAATGCCCATTGCAATGGCGCGTCTCGCCACCTCAAAGCTAAAGCTCGCCGTACCGTGCCCGACGTCCAGGCGCACACCGCGTTTCAGGGCGGAGGTGATAGACGCACGCAGTTCACCGGATGGCGTCAGAATGCGGTTCGGCTTGCCGTTGTAGCAGTGGGTGATGATGTCGCCTGAGCTGAGCAGGTCGGCAATTTCATCGAGGTTGGGCGGGTTGTTGCCAATGTGCACCATCAGCGGCAGGTCGCCGTTCTCTTTCTGGATGGCTTTCGCGCGCTCAAGCGGCGTTATGCCGTTTTCGCCAACCACGCTGCTGCTCATGCGCGCTTTCAGGCCAACGATAAAATCCGGGTAACGCGTAACGGCCTGCTTCACGGCCTTCGCATCAATGTTGGCCATATTGGCCAGTTCGTTCTGGGCAATCAGCCCCACGCGGGAGATGTTCAGTAAGGCATAAACGTCGGTTGAGGCTTTACGGGTGATTTCATAAAAATCGTCCACGTCATCCGCGCCGGTACTGCCGGCATCCACCACCGAGGTCACGCCGGTGGCGATGCCCACGCTGTCCGGTTCGTCGTGATAAATAGGGGAGTTCGGGTAGCAGTGAACGTGGGAGTCAATCCAGCCTGCGCTGACGAACACTTCACCGTTCAACTCAACCGTTTTGCGGGCGGCCGCAGTAATGCCGCCCACCGCCGCGATTTTTCCGTCCTGAATGGCGATATCGGTCAGGGTATCGTCGGTGAGGCGCGCACGGCGCAGGAGTAAATCAAACATGAGGATCTCCTGATAAGGCGGGCGCCGGAGCGCCCGCGGGCATTAAAGGGCGACCGGGAACAGCCAGCCCAGAATCATTGCACCGAGAATGGCGCCACCGGTAATCGGCTTCTGCCAGATATAGAACAACAGCGCACCTACCAGAGAGCCGACGCCAATAGGAATGGAGGCAGTCATGGCGCTGAGGATAATCAACGGCCCGAGGAAACGACCGGAGGCGTTACCGGCCCCCATCATCACGTCCGCCCCGTAGGTGGAGTTGCTCTGATTGATGGTGAACTTACGCGCCAGGATGATGACGTAGCCAATTGCCAGGCCAATCACCAGGCCGGTGATCAGCGCGGCGATAAAGTTGGTCACCGGGAACATGATGCCCGCGCCCAGCAGCAGCGCCGGAACCCCGAGGCCCACCCCGGTCTGGATCGCCCCGCCGATATCAAGGATACCGACCAGCGACCCTTCGATAATACGGGCGAACAGGAAGCTCGCACCGAACGCCGCCACCGCGCCGTAAACGCCGGTATCCATCCCCGCTTTCAGCATCGCCACGAAGGCCACTTCGTTGAACGCGCCGATGCCGTAGAGGTAGTACATATGCGTCCCGGCGAAAACACCGGAAGAGAGCAGGCCAACGAAGATCGGGAACGACCAGTCGGCATACCAAAAACCTTTATTCTGTTCCATGTCGAGGCTCCTGTTATTTACCGCTGAGCGCGTTGTGGATCATGTCGAGCCAGTTAGGCACGGTCAGATGGAAGGATTCGATCATCTTCATGTCGAAGCCACGGAAGAAACCGCTCAGCACGAACAGCGCCACGATGGCCGCCATCATCACTTTGGTGACGTGGTTCCATCCGCTCTCTTCAACGCCCTTACCAATCAGGATACCCAGCACCAGACCCGGTACGGCGTTACCCATGATCAGCTGCGCCGCGCCGCCAAAAATGGTGGCCCAGAAGCCCGATTTTTTACCCGCATCGATGGCGGCCAGCCAGAAGATCACCGGCATCACGGTGTTGACCAGCAGGTTTGCCGCAGGCACCAACACCTTTACGGCGGTTACCTGAAGCGCAGCCGGAACAGAAGAGGCGGTGAGGTTAAGGAAGGTGACGACAATCATGCCGATCACGCCGCAGGCAATCGCCATTTTGCGCGGATCGTGCAGCGTTTCGCCGACGTTACGGTTTTTAATCATCAGTGCTGCAGCACCCCAGTTCGGGATGATGCGGTGGTCAACGTCCTGTGTGAATGCACCTGCAGCCACGGAAGAGGCCCAGGCGTTAAAGAAGAAGCCTAACCCAAAGGAGAAGTGAGAAGCCGGATCCCCTTCACAGGAGTTCAGTTCCCCCAACGTACGAAACGCGCCCATACCCTGAGTGGTAGGCGCATGAAACATGCGTGCAGCCCCGGCCCCCACACCGACGCCAACCAGGCCGCCAATGATGAGCGATTTTATTAATATAATTAAGAACATCAGTCTGCCCTTTTATGAATAATCAGCGTTGCGTGACGAAATCCACCTGGTCGAGATTGATGGCAGTCACGTTGACGGTCACATCCAGCTCCACGCTGTAGGTGCGTCTTTCCCGGCGCAAAAAGAAGAACAGAAAAGCTTCTTTACGCACCGCTTCTTGCGCCTGAACGACCTGCACATCCTGTGGCTCAATACGCAGTAAGATATGCGGTGAGGCTTTCATCACCGCGGCCTGAACGTGGTTGAGCGCATCAGCAAAGGCGCGCGCTTTAGCGTCGCCTTTGCCCTTCACTCTCACCGTGGTTGTGAACTGTTCTTTCATGCTTATGCGCCGTGTTTCTTCTGCCACGCCTGAACCAGACGCTCGCCCAGCTCTTCTTTATCCATAAAGCCAAAGCCCAGCACATTGCAGCCTTCATTGATGGCGGTGACGCCTTCATCCACTGAACGCATGCCGTATTTGGCTTTGTAGCCATATTTGGTTTGTGCGGTGATGGCACCCGCGCCGCCGCTGCCGCAGAAGGAGATGCCGAAGGTGGCATTTTCCGCTTTCATCACGTCACCGAGCTTCATGTCTGCCGCCACACCCGGCACGACAACCGCGCGTCCACCGGCTTTTTCAACACCTGCCGCCACTTTCTGACCTTTACCCAGGCGATCGCCAATCACGACTGTAATCTGTTCCATGTGTTGCTCCTTAAAGGTTGTCTTTTGCGACTTCGAAGTGAACGGAGAGCAGCCAGGCCTCTTCATCAGGAAGGTTGCCAAACTGCGCGACCACTTCACGGGCAAGCCGCATTGAATCGGGAGAAATTTCGTCGAACAGCTCGGCTTCAACCTCCGGCAGCGGCTCGCCGGTCACGGACCGGTGCGCCATCGCGCGAACGTGGGAGGTGAGCATCTGTTCCTGTACTGCGTTGGGGATGATGTTGTGCCGGGCCAGCAGGGCATACACCTGCGCCAGCATGGTGTTAGCGAGCTGCTCTGTTTGCACCGCCTGATCTCCAACGTCGTTCATTACCGCTCCGTTAATCACTCGTCTTACCCCGTTAATGGCTCTGGAATAAAACTAACGTTGGGGGGGAATTGTTTGTAGCGAGTTGTTTTCCACTTCGAAGTGGAAAGGCGAGCACCGGCAGTGATCTGTGCCACATAAATATGCTGAATATAGATAAATCACTGTATTTACGTGATGAATATCACGCTATCTGACGGCAATTAAGGGGGCGTGGGAGCGAAAAAGATTATGGGCAGGCGTGCAAATATGTGAGGTGGATAAGGTTTTCTTATGCCCGGAGAGCAAACATGCGGGGGCGATTAACCGCCCCCGCACGGGGAAAGCGCGTACCGAGAATTAACGATACTTTTTGTGAAAGGTATTACGCGTGGTCACAAACTGGTCGGCTGCCGCCTGGGCTTCCTTCACTTTGCCTTCGTTGGCAAGCTTCAGTGCACCGTCAATCTGACCGACCAGCACGTCAAAGCCGTGGCGGTAGTCTTTCATCTCAGCGCTGTCTGCCGCTTTATTTTCCAGCTTTGGCGGCGTGGATTTCTGCGCGTCCAGTGCCGCTTCACGCATTTTGGTCAATGCGCCTTTCATTTCCGCCGCATTGTCCGTTTTCTGCACCACCTTCAGGTTTTCACTGAGGATGCCCATGTCGTCTTCAAGATCGGCAGCAAACGCAGAAGAACCAAGAACCAGCGTTGACGCTGCGACGATCGCTAACAGGTGTTTACGCATTGCTCACTTCCTTTTTTATTATTAAACGCCTTTACGGGTATTACTGCCCGGCGATTTTCATCTCCGGTAAGAGGACTGAACCACACTGTATATTGCTACGTGTTTCAATATCGTTACCGACAGTAACAATATTGCGCCACATGTCTTTCAGGTTGCCGGCGATGGTAATTTCGCTAACCGGATACTGAATTTCACCGTTCTCAACCCAGAAGCCCGCTGCGCCCCGCGAATAATCGCCGGTAATGCCGCTTACGCCCTGGCCCATTAACTCGGTGACGACCAGACCGGTGCCCATCTCTTTAAGCATCTGCTCAAAGCTCAGGCCCTGACCCGCGATTCGCCAGTTGTGAATGCCGCCCGCGTGACCGGTGCTTTTCAGCCCCAGCTTGCGCGCGGAGTAGTTGGTCAGCAGCCACTGCGTCAGAATGCCATCTTTGATGATATCGCGGCGCTCGGTGCGCACACCTTCACTGTCGAACGGCGTCGAGGCCAGCCCTTTCAGCAGGTGCGGATGCTCTTCAATGGTCAACCATTCCGGCAGGATCTGCTTGCCCAGCGCGTCGAGCAGGAACGTCGATTTACGGTAAACGGAGCCCCCGGCAATCGCCCCCACCAGGTGGCCAAACAGGCCGGTCGCCACTTCATTGGCAAAAATGACCGGGGCTTTCATGGTGGAGAGTTTACGTGGCGACAGACGGGACAGCGTGCGCTGCGCGCATTCTGCGCCAACCCACTCAGGAGACTGCAAATCGCCCAGCGCGCGACCGATGGTGTAGGCGTAATCACGCTCCATATCCCCATTCTCTTCAGCGATAACGCAGCTGGAGAGCGAATGGCGCGTTGAGCAGTAGCCCTGCAGCATCCCGTGGCTGTTACCAAACACTTTGATACCGTAGTGGCTGTTAAAACTTCCGCCTTCGGTATTGGTGATGCGTTTATCGGCCTTCAGAGACGCCTGCTCGGCACGGGCAGCCAGTTCGATCGCTTCGTCCGGCGTCACTTCCGCCGGGTGGAAAAGATCGAGATCCGGGGCATCGAATGCCAGCAGCTCTTTGTCGGCAACGCCGGCGTAAGGATCGGGCGAGGTGTAACGCGCAATATCCAGCGCAGCCTGCACCGTACGGGCAATGGCATCCGGGCTGAGATCGGTCGATGACGCGCTGCCTTTGCGATTCTGGTGATAAACCGTGATCCCCAGGGCGCCATCGCTGTTGAATTCTACATTTTCCACTTCGCCGTAGCGGGTGCTGACGCTGATGCCGGTGGTTTTGCTTACCGCCACTTCGGCGCCATCTGATTTACCTGAAGCGAGCGTCAGCGCGGTGGAGACGGCTTCTTCCAGAATCTTACGCTGCGCTTCAACTTGTGAGGTTACTTTCATCGCAAATGCCATACTGTAAGAGAGAGTTAATTGAAGTCTAACAGAGAACCGTTTTTCAGTGCGCGTCTTAACTGGTAACATTAGCCTCTTTTTTTAAGGAGCCTGACATGACTAAGCAGCCCGAAGACTGGCTCGACGACGTTCCCGGTGATGACATCGAAGACGAAGATGATGAGATCATCTGGGTCAGTAAAAGTGAAATTAAACGTGACGCCGAAGAGTTAAAACAGCTTGGCGCGGAAATGGTAGAACTGGGTAAAAACGCGCTGGATAAACTCCCGCTCGACCAGGATCTGCGCGATGCCATTGAACTGGCACAGAAAATCAAGAAAGAAGGCCGTCGCCGTCAGCTTCAGCTTATCGGTAAAATGCTGCGTCAGCGTGACGTTGAACCGATCCGCCAGGCGCTGGACAAACTGAAAAACCGCCACAACCAGCAGGTTGCGCTGTTCCATAAGCTTGAGCAGATCCGCGATCGTCTGATTGAACAAGGTGATGATGCGGTACCGGAAGTACTGAACCTGTGGCCGGATGCCGATCGCCAGCAGCTGCGTTCGTTGATCCGCAATGCCCAGAAAGAGAAAGAAGCGAACAAGCCGCCGAAGTCTGCACGCCTGATTTTCCAGTATCTGCGTGAGCTGTCTGAAAACGAAGAGTAAGCACAGCATCGTTGAGTGCCCTTAACCCCGCCCCTCTCCCTGTGGGCGAGGGCGAAAAAGCCCGGTAAGCGTGAGCGCTCCCGGGCTTTTTTTTACTCTACGACCGCCTGCGCTTTCTTCGCCAGACCGTCCAGCAGCTTCTGATGGATCCCACCAAAACCGCCGTTGCTCATCACCAGAATGTGATCGCCAGGCTGTGCGGCTTTCACCACCATATCCGCCAGCGCATCCACATCCGCACTCCAGTGCGCAGGCTGAATGCAGGCATCGGCCACTTCGGCCACCTGCCACGGAATATGCTGCGGCTGCAGCAGGAAGACTTCATCGGCACGCCCTAAGGATGGCGCAAGATCGTCTTTGCAGATGCCCATTTTCATGGTGTTCGAACGCGGTTCCAGCACGGCCAGAATGCGGGCGGTCCCGCCGACTTTGCCGCGTAAAGCTGCAAGCGTCGCCAGAATGGCGGTCGGGTGATGCGCAAAATCGTCATACACCGTGACGCCGTGGGCTTCACCGCGCAGCTCCAGACGACGGCGGGCGTTAATGAACGAGCCTAACGCATCCGCCGCATCCGCAGGCTGAACGCCCACATGACGTGCCGCGGCAATCGCCATCAGGCCGTTGTGCATGTTGTGCTCGCCCACCAGGCCCCACTTCACCTCACCCACTTTCTCGCCGTCGAGCAGCACTTCCCACTCGGAGGCATCCGCATTGAGTTTTTTCGCCTGCCAGTGCCCCTGCTCGCCCACCATCTCCTGCTCGCTCCAGCATCCCATCGCCAGGGTTTGCTTCAGGTTGATGTCGTTTTCCGGCAGGATGATGCGGCCCTGACCCGGAACGATGCGCACCAGATGGTGGAACTGTTTCTGAATCGCTTTCAGGTCGTCAAAAATATCCGCGTGATCGAACTCAAGGTTGTTGAGGATCAGCGTCCGCGGGCAGTAGTGCACGAACTTGGAGCGCTTGTCGAAGAACGCGCAGTCATACTCGTCGGCTTCGATCACGAAGAACGGGCTGTCACCCAGACGCGCAGAAACATCGAAATTACCCGGCACACCCCCGATCACAAAACCTGGCTTATAACCACAGGCTTCGAGGATCCAGGTCGCCATTCCGGCGGTCGTGGTTTTGCCATGCGTTCCGGCTACGGCAACGACCCAACGGTCGCGCAGCACGAAATCATGCAGCCACTGCGGGCCAGACATGAACGGAATATTGCGTTCCAGAACCGCCTCAACGCACGGATTACCGCGGGTCATGGCGTTGCCAATGATCACCAGATCCGGCTCAGGATCCAGCTGGCTGGCATCGTATCCCTGAATCAGAGAGATGCCCTGTTTCTCCAGAAGCGTGCTCATCGGCGGATACACATTGGCGTCCGAACCTGTCACTTCATGGCCCAGAGAGCGCGCCAGCATTGCCAGTCCGCCCATGAAAGTGCCACAAATCCCCAATATATGAATGCGCATACGTCACTATCCTTCTTCAATGTGGCGCACATTTTACTCACATGTCAGCGACAGCGAAACGCATTTCAGGTAAATCCGTATATTGCTGGCGCGATTCACCTCTGCGCTAATATTTGAATGTTTGTTAAGATTGTTGGGCTTTAGTCGTTTTAGTGAACATACAATCGCTCTACTCACAAAGATGCAGGGAAAGTGTTATGAAAACGTTAGGTGAATTTATTGTCGAAAAGCAGCACGAGTTTTCTCATGCTACGGGTGAACTCACTGCTTTGCTGTCGGCAATAAAGCTGGGCGCTAAGATCATCCACCGTGATATCAACAAGGCCGGTCTGGTCGATATCCTGGGTGCCAGCGGTGCCGAGAACGTTCAGGGCGAGGTTCAACAGAAACTCGATCTGTTCGCAAATGAAAAACTGAAAGCTGCACTGCGCGCGCGCGACATCGTGGCGGGTATCGCCTCCGAAGAAGAAGATGAAATTGTCGTTTTCGAAGGGTGTGAACACGCTAAATACGTTGTGCTGATGGATCCGCTGGACGGTTCCTCTAACATCGACGTTAACGTTTCTGTCGGTACCATTTTCTCCATCTACCGCCGCGTCACGCCTGTTGGCACGCCGGTGACAGAGGAAGATTTCCTGCAGCCGGGCAGTAACCAGGTGGCGGCCGGTTACGTCGTTTATGGCTCCTCCACCATGCTGGTGTACACCACGGGCTGCGGCGTTCACGCCTTTACTTACGATCCCTCGCTGGGCGTTTTCTGCCTGAGCCAGGAACGTATGCGCTTCCCGGAGAAGGGCAACACCTACTCCATCAACGAAGGCAACTACATCCGATTCCCGAACGGCGTGAAGAAATACATCAAGTTCTGCCAGGAAGAAGATAAAGCCACTCAGCGCCCGTACACGTCCCGCTATATCGGCTCGCTGGTTGCTGACTTCCACCGCAACCTGCTGAAAGGCGGTATCTACCTCTACCCAAGCACGGCAAGCCACCCTGACGGCAAGCTGCGTCTGCTGTATGAATGCAACCCAATGGCGTTCCTGGCCGAACAGGCTGGCGGCAAGGCGAGCGACGGTAAAGAGCGTATTCTGGACATCGTGCCGGAAAGCCTGCACCAGCGTCGTTCGTTCTTTGTCGGCAACACCCATATGGTTGATGACGTTGAACGTTTTATCCGTGAGTATCCGGACGCATAACCCATAACACGGGGAGCCCTTCAGGCTCCCCGCTTCATTTATATATTTTACCGTATAAGTGTTTATAAAAAACACGCTTTAATATTCGGTTTTGCTCCTGCATTATTTCCATAACAGTTTGACAAATATTTCCTGGAGCCTAACCGTCATGAAAAATTATTCCCGTGCTAATACCGGCATTGATTTAAATCTTATCCCTGTTTTTATTGAAGTGGTCCGCTGCGGCAGTATGGCAAAAGCCTCTGTACGTCTGGAGATGTCGCGCCCCGCGGTGAGTCTGGCATTAAAACGCTTTAATCAGCTGTTTGACGAGCCGCTATTTTTCCGCAAAGGGTTATATCTTGAGCCGACTGAAAATGCATTAGCATTAACCCAGTCTCTGGAAATATTAATGGGCGACATTCACGATAATATTGGCGCATTAAATTCAGCGACACATAAAACCCCGACACAGAATGCGCCGGGGCGGGAAAATATTATGCCGCTGTCTGAGTCGTCAGTTTAAATGATGCCATGGCGTCCATCAGCTGACGCGATTGCTCTTCCAGCGAGCGCGTCGCGGCAGAAGATTGCTGGACCAGCGCCGCATTCTGCTGCGCGGTTTCGTCCATCTGATTCACGGCAATATTCACCTGCTCAATGCCACGACTCTGCTCCTGGGACGCGGTCGCAATCTCGCGCATCAGTTTGGTCATGCGCAGTACTTCTGTTGCGATCTCATCCATCGTTTCGCCAGCCTGCTGCGCCAGCTCGCTGCCTTCGTTTACATGGGTCTGAGAATCACTGATAAGCGAACGGATCTCTTTTGCTGCGTCAGCGCTGCGGCTGGCGAGGTTTCGCACTTCACCGGCGACAACGGCAAACCCGCGCCCCTGCTCACCCGCGCGCGCCGCTTCCACCGAGGCGTTCAGCGCCAGAATATTGGTCTGGAAGGCAATGCCGTCAATGACGCTCAGAATATCGGCGATGCGTGCCGAACTGCCGGCGATATCACGCATTTTTTCAATGACGTAGCAGACCATTTCGCTGCCGTGATCGGCGGTGTCAGACACGGATTTCGCCAGCTGGTGCGCCTGCTCGGCGTTGTCTGCATTGAGTTTCACCGTGGCGGTGATCTCTTCCATGCTGGCGGCCGTCTGCTCAAGCGATGTCGCGGTGGATTCCGTGCGCTGGGCAAGATCCATGTTCCCCGCCGTCAGCTCGCGGCTGCCGGTATCAATTTGCGAGCTGGCATCACGTACCCGTAAAACCGAGTTCATCAGAGACTGCCGCATCCCCTCAATGGCCGCGTTCAGGCGGTTAAACTCCTGGCTCGCCGGGTCATTCAGCGTATGGGTTAAATCGCCCGCCGCCACGTTCTCCAGCTGAGCAATGGAGGCCGAAAGCGGTTTGAGCAGCATGTGACGCAGTACCAGCCACGCCAGCACAATAATGCCAGCCGTCAGCAGCGCGGCCACCACGATCAGGATCAGTACCCGGTTTTTGCTCGACTGCACGGCCTTCACTTCCGCTTTCCCGCGCGCTTCGCTCCATTTCTGAAAGACCTGCATATCATTATCAAACTGCGCCGCCACCGGGATCAGCGTGTTCTCCAGCAGATCGTAATAGCTGTCTGCGCTCTGATCGTTCAGGGCTTTCAGCATCGGATCGATCCCCTGCTGGTTATAGGTCGCCAGGCTCGCGGCCACCTTATCCAGCAGTTTTTGTCCCTGCTCATCCGCCACCCCGCCGTCGATCACGCCTTTCAGCGTTTTACGGGCCTGGGCAATCTCCTGATTGATGTTTTTCACCGATTTGGCCGCATCATCCAGCATGCCGATTTCCATCATCCGGACCGCCTGACCCGCTTCATTACGCGCGCGCAGGATCAGGGTATAGCCAGAATTAAGCTGCACCATCTGCTCACCCTGAAGGTGGTTGATGCGCTGGAGTGAAGAAGAACTCTGTGTGAGGGCATAAATGCCAATGCCGCTGACAATCAGCAGCAGAAGGGTCATAACGGCCAGTAAAGAGAGCAAGCCGGTACGAATCGATAGCGTTTTAAGCATGATATTATTTCCGGTAGCGAGATATTTCTGGGCATAAAAAAAGAGTATCGGCCGCTACCGGAAAATGTTTAGACTTTAAGCAAATTCAGCGTGTTATGGCTCTGTTACTGAAGTGTTTACACGGGTAACAGGCGAGCTTTGTCGGTTCTCCCAGAGCACCGTCAGGCCGCGCTGCAGGGCGATAAAAATAAACAACAGAATGCCAATGGCGATCTTGGTCCACCATGAACTGAGCGTGCCGTCAAAGTTGATATAGGTCTGGATCAGTCCCTGGATCGCCACGCCGAACAGCGTCCCCAGCACCGTGCCAACGCCGCCGCTGAGCAACGTGCCGCCAATCACCACCGAGGCGATGGCATCAAGTTCCACCCCGACGCCTGCCAGGGCATAACCCGCCTGGGTATAAATCGAGAAGACGATCCCCGCCAGCGTCGCCAGTCCGGTCGAGAGCATATAGATGCGGATTGTGGTGCTGCGGGTGGAGATCCCCATCAGGTTTGCCGAGGTGGCACTGCCGCCAATGGCATAGACCTGATTACCAAACCGGGTACGGTGGGCAAGGAAGATCCCCACCACCACCACGCCCAGCATCAGCAACCCCATCGCGCTCAGACGACCGCCGCCGGGGATTTTCCACGCCAGGCTGGAGAGCGTGTCGTAGACAGGATGGTTAATCGGAATCGATTCTTCCGAGACCAGGTAGCTTACGCCGCGCAGGAAGAACATGCCGGCGAGGGTGATAATAAAAGCCGGAATTTTCAGCGCGTCGATCAAAAGCCCCATAAATGCGCCAAACGCGCAGCCCATCACCAGCACCAGCGGGAAAGCCAGCAGCGGCGAGATCCCCCAGAAACCGATCGCTTTTGCGAGGAATACGCCCGTGAAAGCGATCACCGACCCAACCGAGAGATCGATCCCGCCGGAGAGGATCACAAAGGTCATGCCAACGGCGATAATGCCTAAAAAGGCGTTATCCGTCAGAATGTTGCAAATCACCCGGGTAGAGGCAAAGCCCGGGAATTGCGTCAGGCAGTAGAGATAACCCAGCACAAACACGCCCAAGGTGATCATTAACGGTAAATTACGTTTTATCATGGCCACGGATCCCTTTAATGATGCTGACAAAGCGCGGCGACTGGACGATCAGCACGCAGAGCACGACCACCGCTTTCACCACCTGGTTGAGTTCCGGCTGAAAACCGGAGAGCAGGATCCCAGTATTCATACCCTGAATAATCAGCGCGCCGATCACCGAGAGCAGCAGATTAAACCGCCCGCCCATCAGCGATCCGCCACCGATAACCACCGCCAGGATCGCATCCAGCTCCAGCCATAACCCGGCGTTGTTGGCATCCGCACCACGGATGTCCGCCGCGACGATCACCCCGGCAATGGCGGCGCAAATGCCGCTCAGCACGTAGGTCAGCATGACCATCAGCCGTGTATTAACCCCGGCGTTTCGCGCCGCACGGATGTTAATCCCAACCGCTTCAATGAACATGCCCAGCGCCGTTTTACGGGTAAAGAGCCAGAACACCACTAATGTGACCAGCGCAATAACGATCGGCGTCGGGAAGAAGAACAGCTTACCGCTGCCAAGCCATGCCAGGCCGGGGGAGTTGAAGGTCACAATCTGACCCGAGGTGATAAGCTGTGCCACACCGCGTCCGGCCACCATCAGGATGAGAGTGGCAACAAACGGCTGAATTTTCAGGACCGCCACCAGAATGCCGTTCCACAGTCCGGCCAGCACCCCAGTACCTAATGCAGCCAGCAGCACCACCGGCAGGCTGTGCCCGGCGACGGTCATGGACGCTGCCGTGGCGCCGGCGATGGCCATCACCGCACCGACGGAGAGGTCAATCCCGCCGGTGGCGATCACCAGCGTCATACCAATGGCCAGAAGCGCCACCGGGGCGGCGCGGTTTAAAATGTCTATCGGACTACCAAACAGCCGGCCATCCTGCACGATAATCTGAAAGAAATGCGGGGCGACCAGGCTATCGATCAGCAGCACCAGCAGCAACGCGATAATTTGCGGCGTGCCGGTAGGCCAGGTGAAGCGGCGCCTGGTTGCACCGGTTTGCGGAAGCGAACGGGGCATCACGATTAACTCCTTACGCCGCGATGGCATTCATGATTGCCGGAACGGACAGTTTATCCAGCGGGATCTCTGCCACCTGCTTACGATCGCGCATGATGATGACGCGATCGGCATACCCCACCAGCTCTTCCAGCTCGGATGAGATAACCAGCAGCGCCAGACCGTCTGCACACAGCGTTTCGATAAGCCGGATAATTTCGGCGTGCGCCCCAACGTCGATACCGCGCGTCGGTTCATCGAGGATCAGGAACTGGGGTTTAGTCAGCAGCCAGCGTGACAGCAATACCTTCTGCTGGTTGCCACCGGAGAGAAATTCAATGGGCTGTTCAGCGCTCGGCGTACGTATACCGAGCTGACGGATAAATCGCTCGGCAATGGCGTTTTGTTCTTTCCGCGGGATGGGGCGTAGCCATCCGCGCTGCGCCTGCAGAGCCAGAATGATATTTTCCCGCACCGAGGCGGCGGCAATTATGCCATCGGTTTTCCTGTCTTCCGGGCAGAAGCCCACGCCCAGGCAGGAGGCCTGATGCGGCGATCGCAGGGTCTGCGGTTTACCTTTGATCAGCGCGCTGCCGCTGTCCGCAGGTTTGATCCCGAAGATCACCTCGGCGGTTTCGGTGCGCCCGGAACCCAGCAGGCCCGCCAGCCCGACAATTTCACCGGGCCGCACGTCCAGATTAAAGGGTGAGATCACCCCTTTTTTGCCGAAATCGCTGAAGGCCGCGACCGGTTTCTCGCTGAGCAACGTGCGGCCTGCACGCTGAAGCGCGTTGGTTTCCAGCTCGCGGCCCAGCATCATTTTGACCAGTTCTATCTGCGGCAGCTCGCGGGTTTCGCGGCAGCCGACAAAGCTGCCGTTGCGCAGCACCGTGATGCGATCGCTGACCTCATACACCTGATCGAGGAAGTGGGTGACGAAGATCAGGCTTACCCCCTGATCGCGCAGCTGGCGCATCAGGGTAAAGAGCATTTCAACTTCCTGGGTATCAAGGCTCGCGGTAGGCTCATCAAGGATCAGCACTTTCGCGGAGAGATCGATCGCCCGGCAAATCGCGACAATTTGCTGCATCGCGACGGAAAAACGGTTCAGCGGTTCGCGAACGTCCAGGGAGAAGCCATAGGATTCCATCAGCCTGGTGGCCCGCGCTTCCATCTCTTTGCGTCGCAGCAGGCCGAAGCGTCTTGGCTCACGGCCGATAAACAGGTTATCCGCCACCGACATATTCGGCAGCAGGTTCACTTCCTGGTAAACCGTCCCAATCCCCAGCTGTTGTGCATGGGCGGTGTTTTTTGGCGAAATGGCGTTGCCTTCTAGCCAGATTGTGCCGCGATCGGCATGGTAAACGCCGGTAAGTGCCTTAATCAGCGTCGATTTTCCCGCACCGTTCTCTCCCAGCAGCGCCATAATCTCACCGCGTCGCAGGCTAAAATCAACGTTATCCAGCGCTTTTACACCGGGGAAAAACTTGCTTAAGCCCTCTGTGCGGAGGATTTCCTGGTGTTGTGTGTCGGTCATGTTTCCCCCTCACCCTCGCCCTCTCCCGGTTGGGGAGAGGGAAATGTTCATGCCAGTCTACCCGCCCTTGTATACCCTCTCCCCTCAGGGGAGAGGAGGGGGGTAAGGGGCGAGGGAAAAGGCCTTAGTAGCCCATATTTTTCTTCTTCTCTAACTCTTCTTTCGCGGTGTCAGGCAGGTAGAGCGTCGATTTGGTGATCGTCACTTTTTCAGGCAGGGTGCCGTCTTTCTTGAATTTCTCCAGCGCATCGAATGCCGGGCCAGCCATGTTTGGCGTCAGCTCCACGCTGGCGTTCGCTTCGCCGTCCATCATCGCTTTATAGATATCCGGTACGCCATCGATAGAGCCGGTGAGGATATCTTTGCCCGGCTTCAGCCCCGCTTCTTTGATGGCCTGGATAGCCCCGATCACCATGTCATCGTTGTGGGCGTAAACCATGCAGATGTTCTTGCCGTTGTTTTCAGCCTTGATAAAGCTCTCCATGACCTCTTTACCTTTACTGCGGGTAAAGTCGCCGGACTGAGAGCGGATAATCTTAATGTTTGGCGCTTTGGCGATGGCCTCCGCGAAGCCTTTCTTACGATCGATGGCCACGCTCGCCCCGACGGTCCCCTGCAACTCAACGACGTTACACGGCTTGCCATCCACCTGTTTCACCAGCCAGTCACCAATTAATTGACCCTCGAGAACGTTGTTGGCGGTGACGGTGGTCATATAGAGAGATTTGTCTTTTACATCAATGGAACGATCGAGCAAAACAACCGGGATCTCAGCGTCTTTCGCTTCCTTCAGGACCGGCTCCCAGCCAGTGGCCACGACCGGCGCAATAAAGATGGCATCAACGCCCTGGGCGATAAATGACCGCACGGCTTTGATCTGGTTTTCCTGTTTTTGCTGCGCATCGGCAATTTTCAGGGTGATACCGCGTTTCTGAGCCTCGCTTTTCGCAACGTTGGTTTCTGCCGCTCGCCAGCCGGATTCAGAGCCGACCTGGGAAAAACCTACGGTTAAAGGGGCGGCCATCGCCATAGACGACATGGCTGCCGAAACTGCTGTGACAAGAAGTAAGCGCTTCCACATATGAACGTCCTCGTAGGGGTGTTTATTGTTGGTTAAAAGATGTTCTGCGAAATGACTATAGCCAATGAAATATGTAACGAATTGCGTTACATCACACTTCAGAAAAGTGAATAAAACGTTAATCACAAGTTTGTAATCGCTTTCATTTCACCATTAAAAAAGCGGCTGAGTTTATGGATTTTCCTGTCATGGAATCGGTCTGAAAAGTGGGGAGAACGTGGAGAGAAGACGAAAACAGGCGGAGACTTTCAGCGCCAGTTGGCTATAATACCTGCCACTTGTTTACCATCCATTTTAAAGGACACAGACATGAGCTTACTCAACGTCCCTGCGGGTAAAGAACTGCCAGAAGACATCTACGTAGTTATCGAAATCCCGGCTAACGCAGATCCTATCAAATACGAAGTGGACAAAGAGAGCGGTGCGCTGTTTGTAGACCGTTTCATGTCTACCGCCATGTTCTACCCATGCAACTACGGTTACATCAACCATACCCTGTCTCTGGACGGTGACCCGGTTGACGTACTGGTCCCAACGCCATACCCACTGCAGCCAGGCGCAGTCATTCGCTGCCGTCCTGTTGGCGTGCTGAAAATGACCGACGAATCTGGTGAAGATGCGAAACTGGTTGCTGTTCCGCACACCAAACTGAGCAAAGAGTACGATCACATCAAAGATGTGAACGACCTGCCAGAACTGCTGAAAGCGCAGATCACTCACTTCTTCGAGCACTACAAAGACCTCGAAAAAGGCAAGTGGGTTAAAGTTGACGGCTGGGAAAACGCAGAAGCAGCGAAAGCGGAAATCATCTCCTCTTTCGAACGCGCTGCGAAGAAGTAATTCTTACCGCTGAATAATAAGGCCCCGCGAGTCGGGGCTTTTTTGTGCCTTGCGTCTGCGGTTTAATTCACGATTGCCTGACACCGTAAGAGTGCATCTCCTACTGTTTCATCTGACGCCACATCAATTCACTTTTCCTGAAGTGCACCTGAATCCATCATCCGGACCTGGTTCACCAGGATGATGCCCCGAATATCCCGTTCCTCACACAACAGTGGCACGCTAAATCCGGCATCGCGGGCAAAGTTCCCCCCCCACGGGTCCTGTTCACTCATGTCAGGAGTTGACAGATCTCACTGAAATAACAACTCGTCGAGTGAATATTGTTTTGTCACCGGAGTGATCACTAACTGATTATTGGTTTCACATGTCGACACCTCCGCAGTTATACAAACGATAACAACGTAGGTACAGAGGTTGTTGTACTCTTTCAGGCAGGTATGCGCCAGCATGGAGGGAAACGATGATAGAAACAGGAAGCATGTTCGAAGGAAAAAGTAATTCAGTATCAATTTCACATGTGATTGTTAACCTATTCACAAAATGCAGACAGGCAGAGCAGCGGACGTGCCGTATAAATCATCACTGGGAGACACGAGATCGTTAAGAATATTCTTATTTTTTATTAATACCGATCATTACAATACAGAGAAACCTATCATATATGGTGGGAGCCAGTTGAATGGTTTAACCATTAATAACATACTGCTATGATAAACATATGCCATCACACGCCACAGGTTCACTATGTCATCGATTAACATTGATGTTGCCCGCCCAACTGGAATTTACTTCATCATTGAAAGGCTCTATGCACGTGATGGCCTTATGCCTTCCTTTGGTGAAATAAGCCCTTCTTTGACTCAAGTCCATCGCACAGTCATTCAGTTGAAACGAAAGCAAGATATGTTTATGGATGGTGTTAAGATTGCCCCCAAAGATATAACCTTATGGCAACAGATTAAATATATTACAGGTTCAAAAGTTACGACTAAAGATACAGATTCATTAGTTTATACAACGGAATTCATCGGTTCCCTTATTGCTACAACACCTTTAGGGAACATTGAGCATAAAGATATCCCTCGTTTCCTCACTACAGAATCTATCCACTCCCTCCCGCAGGCGGTCAATTATGGACGGGATCCTATCCCACAGGTTCTACTGTATGGACGGCAGGATATTGTCTTCTTTATGGACAACGGTGGTAAAGGAACGCCAACGGCTATTGCCAAATATAATCAAAATACTCGCGACCTTGCCATAATTAAAGATCAGTTAGAAGCCAGCAAAACGATGAAAGCGCTTCTGGCTAGCGGGGCAAAATTATGAGAAAGAAACATCATATCGCTGGTATACTCGTATTAGCAATCGCAGCTTTTATCTTTGGCAGAGCAACGCATTTTGAATATCTGTCATGGTTTTATGGCAGCCATGACCTGATATTTACTAATATAAATTCAATTGTATTATCTAATTTTATTAATGGCCTGTATTTTTCCCTATCCGTTTTAATTGTCTATGCTTTACTCGCTGTATTAAAAAAATTGCCGAAGAATATAATCATTTCGTGTCTACTTCAGTTCTTTATTAATACAGGTTTGTATACCCTTTTTGTTGCAGTGCATAGAGGGTATAGTAAATGGTATACCTTGAGCTCAGGTGCAACTAACATCACCCATAGCTATTTTTTAATCGAGTTGCTGGCCAGCACACTCCTGACCGTCGCGATCGTGAGCGTTTTACATGCTAAGTTTCTTTCTTCAAAGCATAAAGATGGGCTACATAAAGGCATTTGACTGTTACGGCAAAGACAGCAAATGGCAGTATCTCTGCATCATGACATTCCAGCTCGCCTGGTTTTTGTTTTATTTATGGATCCCCTACCGTAGCGATTATGCCATTTTGCTGTTTTTTCTGTTTTTTATTCCCGTCATTTCAAGCAATACGCGGTGCATCAACTACTACGGCTTTTCACGCGCCCTGTGCCTGATATGGCTGCTTGCTCCGTACATCATGCTTTTTGTTCCGCTGTTTTTGACCCGACGCCGAAGCACAGAAGAGAGCTAAGCCCATAAAAAACAACGCCACCTGACGGTGGCGTTGTTTTTTTCAGTACTGGTCTCTGTCTAACCAGTTACCGCTTACAATCCGCTTTAACCCCTCGACCGGACGCTGGTAGACGTACATCCACGCACTTCCATACGGCGTCTGGATCAACTGGCGAGCGTATTCACCGCCCCTGGTGCGCAAGGCATCAAGTTCGGCAAGTGTAGCATTATCAATACGATAAACTTCACCCTGTACTGTTCCTTCCCCAGGAACCGCGCCTGGATAGTGGCCCAGGCTATACAACTGGTAGTTCTCGATATTGTAATTCCCCAGCAGCAGGGCATTGGTCATCCAGTGACTGTTGCCTTGCTTGGTTCGTAAACTGCCGTAGACAAATATTCGCATTGCTAAAACTCAAACTGATAGAGCAGATCAAGTGCCTGGTCTACGCCGGACACTGCTTCCAGATATAGCTTAGGCATAAGGCGATAGCGTAACGTGAGTGTTGCCAGTGAGTCAAAGATCCCCACGCCATATTTTACCTGCAGACCCGGCAGTACATAGCCACTGACCACCACTTGCGAGGAGTCACCCACGCCCTGGGTGTCCAGTGCCAGATTGCTTACGCCGAACGTCTCGCCGATTTTACCCACAACCTGCCCACTTTGTGCAACCCCCAGACCCACTAACATCGAGGTCATCGCTGCACTGTCGCTCTGGCCGCTCTCCAGTCCTTGCCCACGCAGCAGGTAAGACAGGGCTTCCTGTTGCGACATTGCCGGGTCGGAGAAGATCTCCGCCTTCGGCTCATCAGCAGAGCCGGTAACGCGAACACCCGCAATAACGTCGTTTTCGGTGGCTTCCGGGTTACGAATCGCTTCGATATTGAGCAGTGGCTGATCCGGCGGGCCGGAGAACAGCAGCTCACCTTTACGCACAATCAGATCCTGACCATAGGCATGGAAGCGCCCTTCAGGAATATTGATCTGGCCGTTCAGACCCAGACCCTGCTTGTCCTGCGCGACTTTCAGATCCCCCGTCAGTCTCGCCTTCAGCCCAAACGCATCCAGACGCACGTTATTGCCGACGTGAACGGTGAGGTTACTGTTGATCGGAATACCGGCGCTCTTCTGCTCAACGGGTTTGAGATTTTCATTGAGCATGACTTCGTCACTGGAGACGCCCACCGCGCTCTCAGGCACCTCGTGCACCACGATGCGTGCCCACGGTACGTCCACGTTGCCGTCCAGCGTGAAGAGGCTTGGGGTGGCTTCAAAGACAATATCCGGGGATACGTCCAGACGTACCATCGGCGGTACGGTGATCCGCACCTTGCTGCCTTTGGCCGCGACACGGGCCCGCCAGTTATCAAGCTGGCTCCAGTCGGCGTCGCCGCTGAGGTTGATTTGTCCCTGCTGGGTACGCACCACCCCGGCGAGGGTCGAGCTCATGCCGTTGAAGTTCATCGCAATCTGGCTTGGCTGCATATCAAACGGCATAAAGTTGCCGTCGATATCCACGCCGTTAAGCTGCATCTGGCCAAACAGCTGCGGGCTTTGCGCATTGCCCGCCAGGCGCAGGTTCGCGCTGAGCATCCCCTCCGCTTTTTCTCCACGTGAGAAAATCGGGTTGGCCATCGCCAGGTTGAAATTGCGGATATTAACGTTACCGGCGAGATTACGGCGTCCTTGCGGATCGGTAATCTGCACCTGCCCGTCAAACTGACCGTTGTTGGTCAGACGGATAAGCCACCCCAGCTCTGCGCGGTTGTTATGCAGATCGGCACTCAGGTTGAGGGTATCAAACGCCACCGGCAGCGGTGCGTCGTTTACCTCCTGTATCACCTTCACGTTACGACCAGAGAGCGTCACGCTACCCTGCGGCAGCCCCTCTTTGGTCGTGTCCCACGCGACATCGGCTTTCCCGCTAAAGACGCCGCTGGCCTGAGTCGTGTCCGGCATAAACGGTTTTAGCATCGCCAGGTCGAAGCGATTAAGGTTGATCTGCGCACGCCCTTCAGCCCCCGCATCAATGGTCTGCGGTACGCACAGTTCCGCATTCGGGTTGGTCCAGCAGTGCGGCCCGATACTGATCTTTTGTTCGGCGTTGCGGTAGTCCAGCGCGATAGAGCGGGACAGCGCCAGCGGCCCTACCGGGGTGTTGAAGCGGGTATTGTCCAGCGTCCCTTTCCAGCGCGCCTGTTTGCGATCAAAGCTTCCGGTCAGATGAAGCTGACCGGATACCGGCTCGCCCTGCACCTTAAGCTGGAGATCGTGCTGTTTTTCGTTACCTTTGGCATCCAGAGTGACCAGATTAATGTTCACGTCGGGCTGAGAAATGCGCTCCACGCGCAGGTTCAGGTTACCGCCAATCTGATCGGTGGATTTCACATCCCCTTCGACGCGAACCCGCGCAACGGTCAGCGCCTGCCAGCGCAGGTTGCTGGCGGTGATATCGGCCAGCAGCTGCGGAGCCTCTACCGTGCCGCGCACCTTCACTAACCCTTTCGCCGTACCGCCCAACCCTGGCAGGGCGTTATCCAGATTTGGCGCATCAATGGTGGCATCCAGATTAAGATCTTTCACCCCCAGCTCGCCTTTGATATCCGCCGTGTTACGGCCCAGCGCCACGTGCAGACCCGGGATCCCCCACTGCAGATAGCTGTTGCCCTTCAGCGAGCCTTCAACGTTGACCTTATTCTGCTTCACGTTACCAGTAAGCTTGATTTCCGGCACGTCCATCTGCCACGTACCGCCATACAGGCTGCCGCGGGTTTTGATCAGGCCGTCCAGTTTTGATGGCCAGTCCGGCACCTCTTTGGCCGTGTTGATCCCCGTCAGCTTCAGCTCGCCGCGCCAGCTGATCGCCTGCTGCCAGTCAAGCAGCGCGGTGAGTTCAGTTTTGCCTTCCAGCGCCGCAACGGTCAGTTTGTCGAGATTCACCTGCTGCTCGTTGCCTTTAGCATCCAGCGTAATCGTCGCAGGCGGAACACCTTGCCCCTTCACCGCCGTGCGGAACGACAGGGTGTAATCCGTCATTTTGCCGCTCAGCTTGAGCTTCAGGTCATCGGCCTGGAACTGTTTTTCGCCGGTGAACGGCCAGTAGAGCTGCTTACTGACAACCTCAAGGTTGAGCGGCAGCCCCGCTTCCGCCAGCTGCGTTTGCGCGCGCAGATCCATATCCACCGGGCCGGAGAGGTTAACGCCGACATCCAGTTTATCGCGCAGCGCCCCGCCCACTTTGACTTTCACTTTTTCGCCTTTCAGCGGGTCGATGTTGAGCGAACTGTTCAGGGTGATATCCACCGGCCAGTTGTCGCGCAGCAGGGCATTCCCTGACGCGTTAACCGAGCCCTGGTTGGTGTCGATATCCAGCGCGTCGAGCTTCATGTTGCCGTCGATGCTGCTGACTTTAAGCAGCATGTTGAAGACCGTCAGATCGGTATCGCCGGTGAGACGCAGCTGCTCGCCTTTGAACGCTTCGATATTCAGGTTAAGCGGCAGATGAACGTCCGTCATCTCCGGCAGCACAGGTTTAGAGAAGAGATCTTTCAGCGTTTCGCCCAGCGGTTTCTCTTCCGGCTGCGGGTTCTGGATCTTCGGTTCGACAATTTCTTCCTGCGCCACGTCCGCCACTTTCGGCAGCGCAATCAGCAGCCCCTGAAGGGAGGTTGGTGTCAGGGTGAGGTTTTTCTCCTGCCAGCGCAGGCCGGAGCTGAAATCCATGACGGAGACGGTGGTGTCGTCGATTTTGACATTGACGTTATCCAGCGCCACCCGATAGAGGGCAATCGGATACGGTGTGGAGAGATTCAGCGGGCCGCTATCCTCTTCCTCAACGGGTGCCGATTTCGGCATTTTCTTCGAATCTATCGCCACGTTCACGTCTTTCAGCGACAGATCGTTAACGCACAGCTTGCTGTCCCGCAGGCAGCCCAGCTTCACCGCGAGATGAAATTCCCCCGCGTTTACCGCCACGCCAGGCTGCTCGTAGCGGATGTTTTTCAGACGCAGATCGCGCCAGCCGCCTGTCACCTGGCCAATTTCCAGCCCGGGAACCCAGCGGTTAGCCGCGTTAAACAGCAGATGCAGGCCAGACGTCGTTCCGACCAGAAACGCCACCGTACCGAGCAGCAGTACGATAAAAATCAGCACCCCGAGGCTTATCTTCTTCCATAAACTCATAATTCAGGCCCCAGACCGATGTAAAACTGTAAACCGTGTTCTTCTTTATCACCCACCGGCACGGCGAAATCGAGCTTGATTGGCCCGACGGGAGACTGCCAGCGTACGCCCACGCCCGCGCCGGTTTTAAAGTCGCTGCGGCGGATATCGCTTACCGCTTCGCCGCCGTCGACAAACATCGCGCCCCACCATTTTCCGCTGACGTTGTACTGATATTCCAGCGAGCCGGTAGCCAGCTTGGAGGCACCAATCAGCTTGCCGTCATCATCTTTCGGCGCGATGGATTTGTATTTGTAACCGCGAATACTGCGGTCGCCACCGGCGAAGAAGCGCAGATCCGGCGGAACTTTGTCGAAGTCGCCGGTTTCAATCCAGCCGAGGTTGCCGCGCATCACGAAGCGGTGTTTGTCATACAGCGTGCGGATCCAGACGTTTTGCGCCTGAATCACCGAGAAATCCACATCGGAACCCCACATGGTGTTGGAGTAATCGATGGAGTAACGCTGGGAATCGCCCCAGGTTGGCATCAGGCCGCCGCGCGAGCGGGTACGGCTGATCATCACCCCCGGGTAGAGCAGCATGGTGGTGTTGGTGACGTTGGCCTGGGTAAAGTGGTCCAGACTCCAGCGCAGGTTAATGGCGCGCTGCCAGCCGCTGGAGAGGTCCCAGTATCGCGATACCGCAAGCGTGGTGGAATCTGCCTCGGTATCGTTCAGGTCGGTACGCTTAAAACCGCCCTGAACAAGGTAATACTGTTCAAGCGGGTTTTTCAGCAGCGGCATTTTGTAGCTGAAATCGAGCTGCTGTTCCGGCGCTGAGATACTGGCGCTGGTGGTCAGGCTGTGACCGTATGAGTTCATCCACGGCTTTTTCCACGTGGCTTTCACGCGCGGACCGACGTCGGTCGAATAACCAACACCGGTCTCAATGGTGTTCTCGGTGCGCGGCGAAACAACGCCATGCAGCGGCAACACCTTGGTTTTGCGCGATTTATCAAACTCTGGCGCGACAACCACCGAGTTAAACCACCCGGTGGCGGAGAGGCGGCGGTTCAGCTCCGCCAGATCACGCGACTGGTAGTAATCGCCCTTTTTGAAAGGCACGAGGTTTTGCAGATACTCTTCACGAATTTGTGAGCCTTCGAAGGTCACATCGCCGAAACGATAACGTTCGCCGCTGTCATAATCGATATCCCAGAAGGCCTGGTGCCTGTCGAGCGCAATGCCCAGCTGGCTTTTGTCGAACTGGCTGTCAAAATAACCCTTACGCAGGGAGACGCTCGTCAGCTCTTTTTTGAAATGGTCGTAGTCACCGTGGTTCAGCACGGTACCGTTTTTCGGCCGCGTGCTAAGCAGATCCAGGTAATCCCGGTCCGTACGCGCGCCGCCGCGCAGAATGACGTTAGTGCCGCCGATCAACACCGGCTCACCCGGTGAAACGCGGGCAATAAGCACCTGTCGCCCCTTCTTTGGCGGCGGACGGAGATCGAAATCAATGGTGGGTTCGTAATAACCCAGCGCTTTCAGCCCTTCGCGGATCGCATCATCCACGCGCGCGCGAAAACGCCGGTCCGGCGTCACTTCGTCGCTCTCGATGGTCGACAGCTGCGCACGCACGTTTTTTTCCAGCGCCCCGGATAACCCCTCAACCTGCAAACGGACATTCGCCGCGCTGGCAACCCCGCTTGTCAGCAATAAACTGACCAAACATAACTGGCGGATTTTTGTCACGTTTTCTCCTGAATATCCCTTTTTCCACCCTGGAAGCAAATGAAGTGCCGCTCCGCGGCAAAATACGGCCTGTTAGCCAAAAACCCACATCACGGGTTGAAAACGGGTGTAACACCCAAATATTTCTTATGATTAAATCTAGACTCATTCAGCGCATTTATTGTGTTCAATTAAACGCTTCGTGACAACCTTAACCGAAACATCGCAGCCCGGGAGGCCCCCATCGTGAGTTTATTCGACAAAAAGCATCTTGTTTCACAAGCTGATGCATTACCGGGACGCAACACCCCTATGCCTGTGGCGACCTTACACGCCGTGAATGGCCATTCAATGACAAACGTTCCTGATGGAATGGAAATCGCCCTGTTCGCCATGGGCTGCTTCTGGGGCGTAGAACGTCTCTTCTGGCAACTCCCCGGCGTTTACAGCACCGCGGCGGGCTACACGGGGGGGTATACGCCAAACCCAACCTACCGCGAAGTGTGCTCTGGCGAGACCGGTCATGCCGAAGCCGTACGCGTGGTGTATGATCCTGCCGTCATTAGCTATGAGCAACTTCTGCAGGTGTTCTGGGAAAACCACGACCCGGCCCAGGGCATGCGTCAGGGTAACGACCACGGCACCCAGTACCGCTCGGCTATCTACCCTCTCACTCCTGAGCAGGAGACGGCCGCCCGCGCAAGTCTGGCGCGCTTCCAGAAAGCGATGCACGATGCCGGTGACAACCGCGAGGTCACCACGGAAATCGCCTCCGCCAAACCGTTCTACTATGCGGAAGACGACCACCAGCAGTACCTGCATAAAAACCCGTACGGCTACTGCGGTATCGGGGGTATCGGCGTCTGCCTGCCGCCACAGCTGGCCTGATTACTGGTCTAGCGCCACGCGAGCCGCGTGGCGCGTGGCATTACTGACCGACCCATAATTCATGACTTTTCCCTGCAACAGCAGGTTAAAAACCGGTGCCTGCGGCCTGTTAAGGCGGGTCTGCAGCAGGTGCACGGCCTCAATCCCCAGTTCGCGGCAGGGCACCGTGACCCCCGTGACCGGTTTTTCCAGCCGGTGCGCTAAATTCCAGGCAAAATCGGTGGTAATCAGAGAGATGTCTTCCGGAACGCGCAGCCCGTGGCGGGTTAATGCCCTCACCACACCTTCGGTCATGCTGGTGCTGTTCGGGAAAATCACCTCTGGCCACTGCGCTCTGTCATGACTCAGCAGCCACTCATCCAGCGCCCGCTCGGCTTCGTCTGCGGTAAACCACTCCGTCACGAGTAAATCACGCTGCGGCTCAAAGGCGACGTGAAAATGGCGATACGCCTCTTTAATGCCATCCAGACGAGCGTAAAGCGTATCTCGCCGAAGGCAGGTCAGCGTCAGGACCCGTCGGTGCCCCTGTTCAAAGAGATACTGCATGGCGGTGAAGCCAATCGCCCGGTGATCGGGTGATACCGAATCCAGTACCCGCTCCCGGTCCACGGAATTAATTAAGACGCAGGGTTTATTGAGCGTGCTGGCCAGTTTAAATATGGTGGCATCATCAGTACCAATAATAATTATCGCGTTGATGTTCTTCTGGCTGGCCTTTTCCATAAATAATTTTACATCGGCGTGCTGTTCTTCTAATCCGCAACAGCTGACCCACACATTGTGTGGCGAGCAGGCCTCAGCAATCCCTTTGGTCACCTCAAGATAAAAAATATCGCCGCGCCCCTGAAAGGTTCTTTCCGGAGCAAAAACGGCAATACCGTTAATCAACAGCCGTCCACTGGCCATGGACTCCAGCACGCCCAGCTCTCGTGCGGTGCGAACGATCGCATCCCGGGCTTTATCGCTGGTATATGACTTGCCGCTTAATACCCTCGACACCGTGCTAACGGAATATCCCGTGAGGGCCGCGATCTCCTCCATTTTTAACCTGCCCGGCATAGTGTGACCTCGCTCTCAATCAGTTTTTGCAAATATTTGCAGAAACAGCCTTTTGATTTTAAAACCAAATTTCAGAAAGCCTGGAGATTACTTATTCACCTTGCGAGTATTCTCACAAAAACACATTGTCGCTACGCCTCGCCTTTCCTATTTTCCGGTCATCACTTCTTTTCAACTGAAATTAAGGTGTGACATGGAGAAGGTACGTTTTGGCATTATTGGTATAGGTAATATCGGTACGGTCCACGCACGTTATTTACTCGCGGGTACGGTCAATGACGCCTGCCTGACGGCGGTTTGTGACAATGCACCGGAAAAACACCCGGCCATTCGCCAGCTGGTGGGGGCCATTCCCCTGTTCAGTGATGCCCAGGAGATGATCCAGAGCGGGCTTATCGACGCGGTGATTGTCGCCACGCCCCATTACGAACATCCGCGCCTGTCGATGCTGGCGATGCGTAACGGCATTAATACCCTGTGTGAAAAACCGGCAGGCGTTTATACGGCGCAGGTGCAGGAGATGAACGCCTGCGCGCGCGAGTGCGACGTGGTGTTTGGCATCATGTACAACCAGCGACCAAACCCGCTCTACCGGAAGGTTAAAGATCTTATCGACAGCGGCGAGCTGGGCGAGATCCGCCGCTCTAACTGGATAATCACCAACTGGTACCGCTCGCAGAGCTACTACAACTCCGGCGGCTGGCGCGCGACCTGGAAAGGAGAAGGCGGCGGCGTGTTGCTCAACCAGGATCCGCATCAGCTCGATCTCTGGCAGTGGCTGGTGGGCATGCCGGTCCGCCTGCGCGCGTTTTGCCAGTTCGGCAAACATCGTGACATTGAAGTGGAAGACGAGGTCACCGCCTATGCCGAGTATGCCAATGGGGCTACCGGTGTATTTATCACTACCGTGGCAGAAACGCCGGGGACAAATCGCCTGGAGATCGTCGGGGATCGCGGCAAAGTGGTCGTCGAAGAGGGGCGGCTTCGCTACTGGCGGCTACGTGAGTCCGAAACCGACTTTAACGCCCGCTGGCAAAACGGTTTTGGGGAGCCTGAATGCTGGGAGGTCGACATTGCTGTCGCCGCCGAATGCAGCGAACATCATGTCATTACCGCAAACTTCTGCGCCGCCATCCTGCGCGGTGAACCGCTGATTGCGCCGGGCCTGGACGGGATCCACGGCCTGACGCTCTCCAATGCCATGCATCTTTCCACCTGGACTGACGACTGGGTCGAACTGCCGATCAACGAGAAACACTACTTGCGCCTGCTCCAGCAACGCATCAGCACCTCAGTTGCTAAAGAGGCCATAAACGTGACGCTTGATGCCTCAGGCACCTGGTAACTCCGGAGACGACACGATGCTAAATATCGCCATTGTAGGTACAGGCAATATCTCACATAACCATATTCAGGGTTATTTGCAGTTTGGTCAGCGCTGCCGGATTGTCGCGCTGGTGGATATCTACCCGGAAAAAGCGCACGAGAAAAAAACGCGCTACGGCCTGACGCAGGCCCGCGTGTATGAGAGCCATCAGCAGATGCTGGCATCCGAGCCAGACGTCGATATCGTCGATGTCTGCACCCCGCCGTATGTCCACGCACAGATCAGCATTGATGCACTGGAGGCCGGGTGTCATGTGCTGTGTGAAAAGCCGATGGCCGCCTCGCTTGAGGAGTGTGACGCGATGATTGCGGCTCAGCAGGCCAGCGGCAAAACGCTCTCCATCATTGCGCAAAATCGTTTTACCGATGCCTTCTGGCGCTTAAAAGCAGCGCTGGATTCCGGCCTCGCGGGCAAAATCTGCCATGCGCAGGTGGATTCGTTCTGGTGGCGCGGCCACTGCTATTACGATCTGTGGTGGCGTGGCACCTGGGAAAAAGAGGGGGGCGGCTGCACGCTCAATCACGCGGTTCACCATATCGACGCTATTCAGTGGATGCTCGGGTTTCCATCCGAGGTGGTGGCGATGATGACCAACGTGGCGCATGACAATGCCGAAGTGGAAGACCTCAGCGCCGCAATATTCAAATATCCCAGCGGCGCACTCACGCAGCTTACCGCCTCGGTGGTGCATCACGGCGAAGATCAGACGATCGTCATCCAGGGCGAGCGCGCGCGCATCTCTGCCCCCTGGCAAGCCTGTGCCAGCGTGAGTGCCGATAACGGTTTTCCTCAGGAAACTCACGACCAGCAGCGGGAAGCACAGCTCAACGCTGTTTTTGCGCAGACGCCGGCACTCGCGTGGACGCTGCATACCGGGCAGATTAACGACCTGCTGCTGAGTATTGAACGCGGCACGGCCCCGCTGGTGGATGGATTACAGGGAAAACGCTCGCTGGAGTTGATTACCGCAATTTATAAATCTGCCATCACCCGCACCGTGGTCTCGCTCCCCATTCCACGTGACGATCCGTTTTACCGTACCGGCGGGATTAACACCCTCGCCCCCCGTTTTCATGAGAAATCCGCAAGCGTGGCCAACTTCAGCGAAGTGGGCGCTATCCCCCTGGGTAAAGATCTGGATCGAGGAATCTGAAGATGAATAAACATGACGGAATGAACTACGCGCCAGTCGGCAAACCTCAGCCGGTTGTCCGGGAAGGTGAATTTGTCTTTGCCGCTGCCGCGCTCGACCACGGGCATATTTATGGAATGTGTAACGGGCTGATTGAAGCCGGCGCCACGCTGAAATGGGTTTACGATCCCGATCCGTCCAGAGTGGAAAAATTTATCCAGCAGTATCCGCAGGCCAGAGTGGCAGATTCGCTGGAGGCGATCCTCGCCGATAACGAGGTGCGTCTGGTGGCAGGCGCCGCCATCCCCTCTGAACGCTGTGCGCTGGGGCTGAAATCGATGGCGGCGGGGAAGGATTACTTTACCGACAAAGCGCCGCTCACCACCCTTGAGCAGCTGGCAGATGCCAAAGCGATGGTTGAAAAAACCGGTAAGAAATATGCGGTTTACTACAGCGAACGTCTGCATGTTGAGAGTGCTGTCTTTGCCGGTCAACTGGTAAAGCAAGGTGCCATCGGCGACGTGGTACAAACGCTGGGGACAGGCCCACACCGTGAAGGCGAAGGAAGGCCGGACTGGTTTTACGATCGGCGATACTTCGGCGGCATTTTGTGTGATATCGGCAGCCATCAGATTGAGCAGTTCCTTTTTTACACCGGCAACCGCGATGCCACCGTGATAGCAAGCCAGGTCCGGAACGTTAAACACCCGCAGTACCCCACCTTTGAAGATTTTGGCGACGCAATGCTCAAAGGCGAAAACGGCGCCAGCGGCTACTTCCGCTGCGACTGGTTTACCCCGGACGGGCTGTCCACATGGGGCGACGGGCGACTGACGCTGCTCGGCACCGAGGGTTACATCGAAATCCGCAAATACGTCGATTTAACCCGCGGCGAGCAGGATGTGGTTTATCTCGTCAATAAAGAGGGGGAGTTCCGTTATCCGGTGGCAGGCCAGGTCGGATTCCCGTTCTTTGGCGAACTGATCCTCGACTGTCTCCATCGGACTGAAAATGCCATGACGCAGGCGCACGCCTTCAAGGCTGCGGAGCTCTGCGTGAAGGCTCAAATGCTCGCCAACGCGGCGGGTTAAGGGGAGCCGGAGATGACTATCCTGAATACCGCTATCATCGGCGGCGGGGCGATTCATGGCTGCCATGTCAATGCCCTGCGCCAGATACCCAACGTCGCGCTGCGTGCGCTGGTCGACATCGACAGCGTTAAAGGACTGGCGCTGGCGAAAGACTATCAATGCCGTTTTTATCAGGATTACCGGGAAATGCTGCTGGATGATGCCATCGACGTGGTACACATCTGTACGCCCCATTTCGAGCATAAAGAGATGATTCTGGCGGCACTCGCCGCCGGGAAGCATGTTTTTTGCGAAAAACCGGTGGGCATGAACACCCGTGAACTCATTGATATCACCCGTGCCGCCGATCGGGCTCAGAGCCTGCTCGGCGTGTGCTATCAGAACCGACTCAACCCCACCAGCCAGCGTATTCGGCAGGAGTTAGGCCATGGACAGCTGGGGAAAATGCTCAGCATCAGGGCAGTACTCACATGGTCACGCGCGGGCGCTTACTACACGCAAAGCCCCTGGCGCGGTCGGCTGGCGACAGAAGGCGGGAGTCTGCTGATCAACCAGGCAATCCATACGCTCGACCTGATGCAGTGGTTCGGTGAAGGCGTGACGCGAGTGAAAGGCGTGGTGGATAGCGGTGAGCTGGCAGACGTGACCGAAGGCGAAGACAGCGCAATGGCCACGCTACACTTCGCCAACGGCGCCCGCGGCCTGTTTTATGCCAGCAATTGCCACACCACGGACGCCCCTCTCCTGCTGGAGATCCACTGTGAACACGGCTCGCTGCTGCTGAATGACAACACTCTCTGGCGCGTCACACCGGGTGAGCGGTTAAAACTGGCAAGCGATGATTCCCCCGACGGCACGGTAAAAAGCTACTGGGGGCTGGGTCATCAGCAGGCGATCCGCCGGTTTTATACTGCCGTTCATCATCCGGAAAACAGAGACTATATCGATATCCGTACCGCCGGAAAATCACTCACCCTTGTGGAGGCTATTTATCGGTCATCTCAAACAAGACAATGGATAAATATCAACAACCAGAACGTAATTTGAATTCCAGACGTTAATAAAAATACGCCCCGTAAAACGGGTTAATCATTACCCTACACTGGATATTATTATGGTCAAACCAACTGAACGTAGAGTTGGTTATGGCGTGGCGCTTGGCTACGGCATAACCGATCTGTTTGGCGGAGGCGCTTTCGCCATTATCGGCACCTGGCTGTTATTTTTTTACACGACCTATTGCGGGCTGTCTGTTATTGAAGCGGGCTCTATATTTGCTATCGCCCGCGTCATTGATGCGCTGTTAAGCCCGATCATGGGTTATATCACTGATAATTTTGCGGGTACCTGGCTCGGCCGTAAATTTGGCCGTCGCCGTTTCTTTTTATTACTGAGTTCCCCGTTAATGTTTTTGTATGCCCTGCTGTGGCTGACGGATATGGGGTACTGGTATTACCTGGGAACCTATCTCTCGATTGAACTGCTGTCGGCGATGGTGTTAGTGCCGTGGGAGACGCTGGCCGCAGAAATGACGAACCGCTATGAAGAGCGCAGCCGACTTTCAGGGGTGCGCATGATCTGCTCTCAGCTTGGGGGGTTCCTTGCCGTTTCCGTCCCCGGCGTCATTATGCAGTTCACCGGGAAAGACAATCCGTTTACCTATACGCTGACCGGACTGATATTTTCCTGCGTTTTTTGCCTTGCGGTGTTTATTACGTGGTACACCACATGGGAAGCGAAAGATGTGCATCAGGAGTCCGATTTTAAGATAGATAACCAGCGCAGCAGCGGGGTAGCCAATCATCTGAAATATCTGGTACTGGACCTCTTTTCGTCCTTTCGCATCCGCGCATTCCGCCTGCATATCATTATTTATATCTTCTCGTTTACTGCGATGGACGTCTTCGGCTCGGTCTTTACCTATTATGTTGTTTATTGTCTGAGCCAGGATGCGGCGGCCGTGTCGGGCTGGCTGAGCATTGCCGCCTTTGCCTCGGTACCAGGCACGTACGGATTTATGCTGCTTTTGAACCGGCTGAATATCACGCCGTCCGCCGCGCTGCGCCTCTCTTATGGCTGTATCTTCGCCGTGCTGGTATTCCTGTTTACGGTCTACCTCACCAAAACGCAGGTGCCAACGCTGCTGTTCTCGGGAGTCTTTATCCTGCTCGGTGCCGCCCGCTCTGGTCTTTATTACATCCCGTGGAATATCTACAGTTTCATCCCTGATATCGATGAGATTGTAACGCAGCAGCGCCGCGAAGGGATTTTTGCCGGGGTGATGGTATTGACCCGCAAAAGCACCGTGGCGATTGCCATTATGATCATCGGCCTGGTGCTGCAGGAGTCAGGGTTTGTGAAGGGCAGCGGCGCACAGCCTGAAAGCGCGCTGGGGGCCATTATCGGCCTGCTGATTTTCGCGACGGCGGCCCTTCTGGCCGTGAGCTTCTTTACGACCTATAAATTTAAACTGACCCGCGAGACGCACAAGCTGCTGCTGAAGGAGATTGCGCGCCGCAAGCTGGGCGGAGATTATCGCGACTGCGACGCCAACACCCGCGTGGTGATCAAACAGCTCACCGGCTATGAGTATGACCAGGTGTGGGGAGGGGATGCCACGCGCCGGGCGGCAGGAAACGCCAGTTTATCCGCCGTAAAATAGCCGTACGTACCGGGCAGCGCTTCGCTGTCCGGCCGGTTTTATGCCAAAATGTGACCTCTGGCAGATTTACACGCCTTTACGCTATACTACCCGCTGAAATAATCAGCTCAACGCTACGAGCTGACGTTCTATGTGTCTTCACACAAGTGTAATTAACTTCCCTTCCGAGGATCTGGCTGAAGCCGGATAAACTATGTTAAACAGTATTTTAGTGATACTTTGTCTCATTGCCGTCAGTGCATTTTTCTCGATATCCGAGATCTCGCTGGCCGCCTCCCGTAAAATCAAACTGAAACTGCTTGCTGACGAAGGCAACGTTAACGCATCACGCATACTCAAAATGCAGGAAAACCCGGGAATGTTTTTCACCGTGGTGCAGATTGGCCTTAACGCGGTCGCCATCCTGGGCGGTATCGTGGGGGATGCAGCATTTTCACCGGTGTTTCATGGCCTCTTCGCACGCTACTTTTCACCTGAACTCTCCGAGCAACTGAGTTTTATTCTCTCCTTCTCGCTGGTGACTGGCCTGTTCATCCTCTTCGCTGATCTGACCCCGAAACGCATCGGTATGATTGCGCCAGAAGCTGTGGCTTTGCGCATCATCAACCCGATGCGCTTCTGCCTGTTCCTGTTCCGTCCGCTGGTGTGGTTCTTCAACGGCCTGGCCAACAGCATTTTCCGCCTGTTTAAAATTCCGATGGTGCGAAAAGACGATATCACCTCTGATGATATCTATGCGGTCTTCGAAGCGGGTGCCCTGGCGGGCGTGCTGCGCAAGCAGGAGCACGAGTTGATTGAGAACGTGTTTGAGCTGGAATCCCGCACCGTACCGTCATCCATGACCGGACGTGAAAACGTGATTTGGTTCGACCTGCACGAAGACGAGCAGAGCCTGAAGCAAAAGGTGGCCGAGCACCCGCACTCCAAGTTCCTGGTCTGTAATGAAGATATCGACCACATCATCGGTTATGTGGACTCGAAAGACCTGCTGAACCGCGTGCTGGCCAACCAGAGCCTGGCGCTCAACAGCGGCGTTCAGATCCGCAATACTCTGATTGTTCCGGATACCCTCACCCTCTCTGAAGCGCTGGAAAGCTTCAAAACGGCCGGTGAAGATTTTGCCGTTATCATGAACGAATACGCGCTGGTGGTGGGCATCATCACCCTCAACGATGTGATGACCACGCTGATGGGCGACCTGGTTGGCCAGGGGCTGGAAGAGCAGATTGTTCAGCGTGACGAGAACTCATGGCTTATCGACGGCGGTACGCCGATTGATGATGTCATGCGCGTACTGGATATCGACGAGTTCCCGCAGTCTGGTAATTACGAGACCATTGGCGGCTTTATGATGTTTATGCTGCGAAAAATCCCGAAACGTACCGACTCGGTGAAGTTCTCTGGCTACAAGTTTGAAGTGGTGGATATTGATAACTACCGCATCGACCAGCTGCTGGTGACCCGTATCGATAATAAACCGACCGTGCTGGTGCCGCGGATGCCTGACGCAGAAGAGAAAGTGTCGGCGTAAGGTCCATAAACATCAACGGCTCCCATCGGGAGCCGTTTTTTTATCAACTGCGTTTTTAACTACTGCATAGCACGTTGGTTAAGCCATCTCAGTTTGCAGACGCATAACCTGACGGTTGACTTCAGACATCACAGACAGGTGCTGCTTGTCCTTCACTTTTGGGATAAGGATCTTGCCCTTATCAAACTCAAAAGCGCCAACATCCTTGATATACAACCGTCCACGGAACAGGATCTTCACGTACTTCGCCACCTGAAGCGGGTTGTAGCGTTGGAAAATTTTCATTCTTGTATCTCCTGCGAATCATACGCTCTTGCGGTGCCACAATCGGCCCGACTGTCCTGAGCGCAAATTTTGTTGCCCAAAGACTATAGACCAGAACTACGGTGTTACCCAGTATGCATAAGTTTATTTACCGTTTGATTACAATTATTCAGAATAATCTTTGCAAAGCTTCACTCAGGGCAGTATAAGCCGTCGTTTTTTCATGGATATGTGCGTTCACCCGCAAACTGGCATCGGGATTGCGGGAAAACCACATTGATCGCACTTATGATTAAAAGCGTATGACCAAGTGGTCGGATCACCTGCAAACAATAAGGAAACACCATGACCCTACGTACTATCCTTGCAGCAGCCTGCCTGCTTCTGCCCCTGTGGGCTAGCGCTCACGCGATTGAAAAAGGACAACGAGTACCACCAGTCGGCATTGCTGACCGGGGAGAATTGATTCTCGACAATGATAAGTTTAGCTACAAAGCGTGGAATAGCGCGCAGCTCGCAGGCAAAGTGAGAGTTGTACAACATATTGCCGGTCGTACATCCGCAAAAGAGAAAAATGCCAACCTGGTGGAAGCGATCAAGGCCGCAAAATTCCCACACGACCGCTACCAGACCACCACGATTGTTAATACTGACGATGCCATTCCTGGCTCCGGAATGTTTGTGCGTTCAAGCCTTGAGAGCAATAAAAAACTCTATCCGTGGTCGCAGTTTATTGTCGACAGCAACGGCGTGACGCGTAAGGCGTGGCAGCTGGAGGAAGAGAGCTCCGCAATCATCGTGCTGGATAAAGATGGCCGCGTGCAGTGGGTGAAAGACGGGGCACTAACCCAGGAAGAGGTGCAGCAGGTTGTCGCCCTGCTGCACAAACTGCTGGCTCAATAAATAGAGACGCGGAAGCCGGGGTTAAGGAAGGATTCGCGCGGGGTGTAGTCCAGCGGCTTACCCTGCCAGTCATGAACATGTGCCCCGGCGGCCGTGGCGACCGCATGCCCTGCCGCGGTATCCCAGACGTTCGTTGGCCCAAAGCGAGGGTAGAGCTGGGCATGACCTTCCGCCACCAGACAGAATTTCAGTGATGAACCAATCGAGGTCGTCTGGTGTTCACCCAGCTGTTGCAGATATTCCTGCAGTTCGCTGTCGCTGTGTGACCGGCTGATCACCACCAGCGGTGGACGCGCATCGCGCACCTGAATCTGCTTACGCACGCCGCACTCTTCCTTCCACGCCTTACCGTCTGCAGCGCTGTACATGACCTTCATCACCGGCGCGTATACCACCCCAAGCACCGCTTTGCCTTTTTCAATCAGCGCGATGTTGACGGTGAACTCACCGTTACGCTTGATAAACTCTTTGGTGCCGTCGAGGGGGTCCACCAGCCAGTAACGCTGCCAGTGCTGACGCTCGTCCCAGCTCTGCGGCGCTTCTTCTGACAGGACCGGGATATCCGGCGTTAAGGCCTGCAGTCCTTGCAGGATCACCTTGTGAGCCGCGATATCCGCCGCGGTGACCGGAGAGTCATCTGCCTTGCTGACGACCTCCATCGGTTTTGCACCGTCATACACCTGCATGATGGCATCTCCCGCATCCCGTGCGAGCTGACAAATCTTATCTAACATTCTCCACCTCTTTGTTAACGCAGTGGGGTTAACTCTTTGTTTTAGTTATATCGTAATGGGAACAATTCCGCTATCTGTGAAGCAATTCTGGTTTCATGGCGCTTTTTTCTGTCAGGATTCACATTTATGTAAGCAACACGCTATAGATACATATTCTTTTGTGGCCTGGATCGAAAAAAGGACTCCTCTGATGATTAAGTTTAGCGCAACGCTCCTGGCGACGCTGATTGCAGTGAGCGTACAGGCGGCGACGGTAGACCTGCGAATTCTGGAAACTACCGACCTGCACAGCAACATGATGGACTTCGATTACTACAAAGATACCCCGACGGAAAAATTCGGACTGGTACGCACGGCAAGTTTGATCGCTGCCGCCCGCAATGAAGTTAAAAACAGCGTGCTGGTCGACAACGGCGATCTCATTCAGGGTAGCCCGCTCGGGGACTATATGGCGGCGAAGGGGCTGAAGAAAGGCGAGATCCACCCGGTATATAAAGCGATGAACACCCTGGACTATACCGTCGGCAACCTGGGTAACCACGAATTTAACTACGGCCTGAAGTACCTGCACGATGCGCTTGCTGGCGCGAAATTCCCGTACGTTAACGCCAATATCATCGACGTTAAGACGCAGAAGCCGCTCTTTACCCCCTATCTGATTAAAGAGACCGAGGTTGTCGATCAGGACGGTAAAAAACAGACGCTTAAAATCGGCTATATCGGCTTTGTACCGCCGCAAATCATGACCTGGGATAAAGCCAACCTCGACGGTAAAGTGACCGTTAACGATATTACCGAAACTGCGCGCAAATACGTGCCGGAAATGCGCGAAAAAGGCGCAGATCTGGTTGTGGTGGTTGCGCACTCGGGACTCTCCGCCGATCCGTATCAGGCCATGGCGGAAAACTCCGTTTATTATCTGAGTGAAGTCCCGGGCGTCGATGCGATTCTGTTCGGCCACGCCCACGCGGTCTTCCCGGGTAAAGATTTCGCCAGCATCAAAGGGGCGGATATCGAAAAAGGCACACTCAATGGCGTGCCGTCGGTGATGCCGGGCATGTGGGGCGACCACCTTGGTGTGGTGGATCTGGTCCTCAATAACGACGGCGGCGACTGGAAGGTCACTCAGTCAAAAGCAGAGGCGCGCCCGATTTACGACGCTGCGGCTAAAAAATCACTCGCCGCCGAAGATAAAAAACTGGTCGACGTGCTGAAGCACGATCACGACGCCACCCGCGACTTCGTCAGCAAGCCGATCGGTAAATCCGCCGATAACATGTACAGCTACCTGGCGCTGGTGCAGGATGACCCGACTGTCCAGGTGGTTAACATGGCGCAAAAAGCCTATGTCGAACACGTTATTCAGGGCGACCCGGACCTGGCAAAACTGCCGGTGCTGTCGGCCGCGGCACCGTTCAAAGTGGGCGGGCGTAAGAATGACCCGGCAAGCTACGTTGAAGTCGAAAAGGGCCAGTTGACCTTCCGTAACGCCGCCGATCTCTATCTCTATCCGAACACCCTGGTGGTAGTGAAAGCGACGGGTAAAGAGGTGAAGGAATGGCTGGAGTGCTCCGCCGGGCAGTTTAACCAGATTGATCCGCACAGCAGCAAGCCGCAGTCGCTGATTAACTGGGACGGGTTCCGGACCTATAACTTTGACGTGATTGACGGCGTGGAGTATCAGATTGATGTTACCCAGCCTGCAAAATATGACGGCGAATGCCAGGTCATTAACCCGCAGGCCGAGCGCATCAAAAACCTGACCTTTAAGGGCAAAGCCATCGACCCGAATGCCACTTTCCTGGTGGTAACCAATAACTACCGCGCCTACGGCGGCAAGTTTGCCGGCACGGGAGATAGCCATATTGCCTTTGCCTCACCGGACGAGAACCGCTCGGTGCTGGCGGCGTGGATCAGCGCGGAGTCCAAAAAAGCGGGGGGCATTCATCCGGCAGTGGACAACAACTGGCGCTTGGCCCCCATTCACAGCGACACGCCGCTGGACATCCGTTTTGAAACTTCACCGTCCGATAAAGCGGCGGCGTTTATTAACGATAACGCCCACTATCCGATGAAGAAAGTTGCAACGGATGATATTGGCTTCGCCATTTATCAGGTGGATTTAAGCAAGTAACGCGGTGTGTGCCGGGTAGCGGCTTCGCCTTACCCGGCCTGCCTTTACGCCGCGCGTTCTTCCCGGTTCGCCATCACCTGCGGCGTATGCACTTCTATCCAGTCCGCCAGCGCGGCCACTTTCTCACTCACCTCTGTCCCTAACGGCGTCAGGCTATACTCAACGTGCGGTGGTACAACCGGATACGAGACGCGATTAACAAACCCGTCCTGTTCCAGCGCCTGTAGCGACTGGGCCAGCATCTTTTCGCTGACGCCCCCCATTTTTCGGCGCAGGTCGCTGAAACGGTGGGTTCCCTGCCGCAGGGCCACCAGAATCAGCACGCCCCAGCGGCTGGTGACATGTTTGAGAACCTCTCTGGAAGGACACTGTTCCGCGAAGAGGTTGCCATCGCGCATTTGTTCGCTGAGTGTCGGTATCGTTGTTTTCATACTTACCTTTATGTACGTACTTACTAAAAGTTAGCTATGGTGCTAGTGTGCCACAACACCAGACAAACACGAAGAGGATTCATCATGATCGCAATTACCGGCGCAACCGGCCAGCTTGGCCAGCTCGTTATCGAACAGCTGTTAAACACCGTATCGGCAAACCAGATTGTGGCGATTGTCCGCAATCCGGCAAAAGCTGAAGCCCTGAGCCAGCAGGGCATTACCGTTCGTCAGGGGGATTACGCTGACGAAAGCACAATGACCTCCGCGCTTAAGGGCATAGATAAGCTGCTGCTGATCTCCTCCAGCGAAGTGGGTCAGCGCGCCACCCAACATCAGAACGTCATTAATGCTGCCAAAGCCGCTGGCGTGAAATTCATCGCCTATACCAGCCTGCTGCATGCGGATAAATCGCCGCTGGGTCTGCACGTTGAACACGTCGCGACGGAGAAGGCGCTGGCAGAGTCCGGCATCCCTTACGCCCTGCTGCGTAACGGCTGGTACACTGAAAACTATCTGGCGAGCGCACCGCCCGCGCTGGAGCACGGCGTATTTATTGGCGCGGCCGGTGAAGGCAAAATCGCCTCTGCCACCCGTGCGGATTACGCGGCTGCCGCGGCAAAAGTCATCTCCGGGGACGGCCATGCAGGCAACGTATACGAGCTGGCCGGCGATCACGCCTGGACGCTGAGTGAACTGGCGGCCGAACTCAGCAAACAGAGCGGCAAAAACGTGACGTATCAGAACATGAGCGAGGCGGATTTTGCCGCTGCGCTGAAGGGCGTTGGCCTGCCTGCCGGGCTGGCGGATATGCTGGCGGACTCCGATGTGGGCGCGTCTAAAGGCGGTCTGTTTGACGACAGCCATACGCTGAGCAAACTGATCGGGCGTCCAACCACACCGCTTTCAGAGAGCATTAAAGCCATCCTGTAAATGTTGCAAAATGGTTATTTTTTGTAGCATCCCCTCGGGTCATCTCTGATAATGGAGAGATGATCCATGAGGAGGTTCACCGTGCAGGGCGTACCGGAACAGTTCATTGATGAGAGAGACAGCGCGCGCTTTCGCCATCTGGCGCATTTGCCGGGCCTGGAGCTTTATCACGCGCATATTTCTGACTACGCCTTTGAGCCTCATACGCATGAAGCCTTCGGCATCGGCACCATTGAAACCGGTGCCGAACGCTTTCGCTATCGCGGTACTCAGCATCTCGCGGCGGAAAAATCCGTCGTGACCATGAATCCGGACGAGATCCACACCGGGGAATCGGCGACGGATGGCGGCTGGCGCTACCGGATGGTTTACATTGAACCCGATCTGCTGGAAGAGGTAACCGGCCTTCGCCACTGGTGGTTTAGCGACGTAACCCGCCATGACCCGCTGCGCTCACAGCAAATCGGCAGGCTTATCTATGGCCTGTGGCATACGGACGACCCGCTGGCGCAAAAAGGCTTGCTGCTGGATCTGATCGAGACCTTCCAGCCGTTAGCCCGCCACGCGCCGGTTACCCGGGAAGGTGCACACCGGTTCGAACGGGTTCGTGAGTATATGCACGACAACTACATGCACGCCCTGACGCTGGACGAGCTGGCCAACGTGCTCTCACTCAGCCCCTACCATTTTCAGCGCCAGTTCAAGGCGCATTTCCATGTCACTCCGCATCAGATGCTGATGGCTATCCGCCTGTGGCGCGCCAAAGCGTTTCTCACGCGCGGCATGCCCGCCGCCGAAGTCGCCGCCGCGACCGGGCTGACCGATCAGTCCCATTTGACTCGCGCCTTTACCCGCCGCTATGGCATTACCCCCGTGCGCTACCAGAAACAGGTCGTTAAGCGCTGATGCGCAACCTCATACAATACGCGCGCCTTTCCCCCTCCTACACTGAACGCAGAATAAACCGATGTGGATGGAAAAATGATTAGTGGTGTGTTGTATGCCCTGCTTGCGGGTCTGATGTGGGGACTGATCTTTGTCGGCCCGCTGATCGTGCCGGAGTACCCGGCAATACTGCAGTCGACCGGACGTTATCTGGCACTGGGGCTTATTGCTCTCCCGCTGGCGTGGCTCGGTCGTGCACGTTTGCGTCAGCTCGGCCGACAGGACTGGTTCACCGCGCTGGCGCTGACCATGATGGGCAACCTTATCTATTATGTTTGCCTGGCGAGCGCCATTCAGCGAACCGGGGCACCGGTATCTACCATGATTATCGGCACGCTGCCTGTGGTGATCCCGGTCTTCGCTAACCTGCTTTACAGCCACCGCGACGGGAAACTGGCGTGGTCAAAAATGGTACCAGCGTTGGTGTGTACCGCCGTGGGGCTGGTCTGCGTCAACATTGCCGAGCTGCAGCATGGGCTGGAGGACTTCTCGCTGTTGCGTTACGGTTCTGGCATCCTGCTGGCATTCGTTTCCGTGGTGTGTTGGGCGTGGTATGCCCTGCGCAATGCGCGCTGGCTGCGGGAAAACCCGGATAAACACCCGATGATGTGGGCGACGGCTCAGGCGTTGGTCACGCTCCCGGTTTCGCTTATGGGCTATGTGGGGGCCTGTCTCTGGTTAGGCCACCAGCAACCGGATTTCGCTCAACCGTTCGGGCCGAGACCGTGGGTCTTTGTCGGGCTGATGCTGGCGATTGCGGTGCTCTGCTCGTGGGTGGGCGCGCTGTGCTGGAATATCGCCAGCCAGAAGCTGCCGACGGTGATTTTAGGGCCGTTGATTGTATTCGAAACGCTGGCCGGGCTGCTTTACACCTTCCTGATGCGCCAGAGCGTACCGCCGCTGTTAACTGCCTGCGGGATTATATTGCTGGTCGTTGGGGTCGTGATGGCGGTGAGAGCAAAGCCGGAAAAACCGATGGTCGTTCCGGCTTCAGAGAGTTAAAACGTTTCCCAGTTCGCTTCAGACGTCGCAGCGACAGGTTTAGCCGCTGGAGTGTAGCTTTTCACCGGCGCGGCGTTGACCACCTGGTTGCGGGTAATTTTAAACACCGCCACCGCTTCGTTCAGGCGTGCCGCCTGATCTTCCAGCGCGGCCGCCGCTGCCGCAGACTCCTCTACCAGCGAGGCGTTCTGCTGGGTCACGCGATCCATCTCGGCCACCGCCTGACCTACCTGATCGATACCGCGGCTCTGCTCGTCAGAGGCAGAGGCAATCTCGCCCATGATGTCGGTCACGCGGGTGACCGCATTCACGATCTCTGCCATCGTCGCCCCGGCTTCGTTTACCAGCTGTGAGCCGGCATTCACGCGCTCGCCGGAATCATCGATCAGCGCTTTAATCTCTTTTGCCGCCTGAGCGCTACGCTGGGCCAGGGTACGCACCTCACCTGCGACCACCGCAAAGCCACGGCCCTGCTCGCCTGCACGCGCGGCTTCCACCGCCGCGTTCAGCGCCAGGATGTTGGTCTGGAAGGCAATGCCGTCGATTACGTTGGTAATTTGCGCAATTTTGCTGGAACTGGTCGCAATGTCGTCCATGGTGCGCACCACACCCTCCACCACGTTACCGCCCTTCTTCGCGGTTGAGGAGGCATCGAGCGCCAGACGGGAAGCCTGACGTGCGTTATCGGCGTTTTGTTTTACCGTAGCGGTCAGTTGTTCCATGCTGGCAGCCGTCTCTTCCAGAGAGGCAGCCTGCTGCTCGGTACGGGAAGAGAGGTCGTTGCTGCCCGCAGAGATTTCCCCTGCACCGGTGTAAATGGTGTCTGCACCTTCACGCACCACGCCCACCGTGTTTGCCAGCGAGGTTTGCATCTCCTGAACGTTGCGCGCCAGGATTGCCATTTCATTCTTACCCTCTGCCTGAATCGGCTGGGTCAAATCCCCTGCGGCAATGGCGCGGATATGGCCAATCACATCCTGCAGCGGCAGCAGCAGAACGCGGCGCATCGCAATCCAGCTGGAGACGATCACAGCAATCACCAGCAGCATGACCGCAGAGAGGATCCACAGGATACGTTTATAATCGTTTTCGTTGTCTTTAATCCCTCTGTCCGTGAGGACGGCCTGCGCTTCACGCCATTCACGGTACACGTTCTGCATCGCGGTCTGTTTCTGCTCCGCATTCTGCTTGAACATATCTTCCAGATTGCCCTGGCCCAGCAGGACGTTCATTTGCGTCAGCGTGGCGGAGTAAATGCGGTACTGCTCTTCCAGACGGTTAGCCAGATTCTCGTCCAGACCCGGAGTATTAGGCAAAGCGTAGTATTTATCGTAATGGGACTGTGCATCCGCCAGCAGGTTCTTCGCCGTGTTCACCAGTTCATTCAACTGGCCGCCGTTAATCTGAGACGCCATGCTGCTTTGCAGACGCAGCATGCCGCGGTTCAGGGTTACGCGGGCCTGGTTGAGGCTGATCCATGCATCGGTAAACTCGGCGACATTCTGGCTTGAGAGCTGCGAGACGGTGAAGTTATCTTTGTCGTTATTCAGCGCGTTGATAAAAATGCCGGCGGAAATGACTTGCATGATGCCGAGCACAAGCAGCACCGAAATAAGAAGGGTAATGACTTTTATACGTTTAAACATGCGTTGCCTTTTTTATATGCAGGTTTGTCTGACGTGGATATATCGGCAGGCACGGCGAGTTGTTTACTGTTTCCCCACGTTAAAAAACTTTCTAAAGTAATTTCCTGCATTCATTCAGCAAGTTAAAAGTCATTATTTTTTTGTGATCTAGCTCTCACTTTGCCCCTTCCCTCTAAAGGGTTATAGCATCGCCTTAAAGATGCATTTAAAATGCAATTTATATTATTGATGACGAGGTAACTGCTATGGCCTTCCGCGACCAACCCCTTGGCGAGCTGGCGCTCTCCATCCCGCGCGCGTCCGCGCTGTTTCGTAAATACGATATGGATTACTGCTGTGGCGGTAAGCAAACCCTGGCACGTGCCGCCTCGCGTAAAGAGCTGGATGTGGGGCTCATTGAAGCGGAGCTGGCGCAACTGGCTGAGCAGCCTATTGAGAAAGACTGGCGCACTGCAGCCCTTGCCGACATCATCGACCATATCATCGTGCGTTTTCACGACCGTCACCGTGAACAGCTGCCTGAACTGATCCTGCAGGCGACAAAAGTGGAGCGCGTTCACGCCGACAAACCTTCCGTACCACGCGGTCTGGCGAAATACCTGACCCTGCTTCACGAAGAGCTTTCCAGCCACATGATGAAAGAGGAGCAAATCCTCTTCCCGATGATCAAACAGGGTATGGGCAGCCAGGCGATGGGGCCCATCAGCGTCATGGAAAGCGAACATGATGATGCAGGCGAACTGCTGGAAGTGATTAAACACACTACCCATAACGTTACACCGCCACCAGAGGCGTGCACCACGTGGAAAGCGATGTACAACGGCATTAACGAGATGATCGACGACCTGATGGAGCACATCAGTCTTGAGAACAACGTCCTGTTCCCGCGTGCCCTCGCAGGTGAATAAAAAAAGGCGCCCGAGAGCGCCTTCCTGAGGTTATCATTCGGCCACAGCATCTGTGGCCTTTTTTATTAACGCATGCCTGCCATACGTTTCTTACCGATAAATAGCCATCCCAGCCCCAGCGCGATGAACCACAGCGGCGTGACGATTAACGCCTGACGGGTATCGTCTTCCAGCGTCAGCAGAACCAGCACGAAGACGAAGAACGCCATGCACACCCAGCACATCAGCTTGCCCAGCGGCATTTTGTAGATCGATTTTTCATGCAGGTGCGGACGCTGTTTGCGGTACACCAGGTAAGAACACAGGATGATGGTCCAGACGAACATGAACAGGATCGCAGAGACCGTGGTGATCATGGTAAACGCACCGATCACACTCGGGTTCACGTAGAGCATCACCACACCGCCCAGCAGGCAGATACAGGAGAAGGTCAGCCCTTTCGCCGGCACCGCACGCTTAGACAGTTTGGCAAACGCGCGTGGCGCAACCCCTTCCTGTGCCAGACCAAACAGCATACGGCTGGTAGAGAACACCCCACTGTTGGCTGAAGAGGCCGCGGAGGTCAGCACCACGAAGTTAATCAGGCTTGCGGCCGCAGGCAGTCCAACCAGTACAAACAACTCAACGAACGGGCTCTTGGTCGGTACAACGGAGCTCCACGGTGTCACGGACATGATGATAATCAGCGCGAACACGTAGAACATAATGATACGAATCGGGATGGAGTTAATCGCGCGCGGCAGGGATTTCTCCGGATCTTTAGTTTCCGCCGCCGTGGTACCGACCAGCTCAATCCCCACAAAGGCAAACACCGCAATCTGGAAACCGGCAAAGAAGCCGCTGATGCCTTTCGGGAACCAGCCGCCGTCATTCCACAGATGCGCGAACGAAGCCTGAACGCCGGTTGGAGACTGGAAGTGCGTCAGTACCATCACCAGGCCGACAACAATCAGGGCGATAATCGCCACGATTTTGATCATCGCAAACCAGAACTCCATCTCACCGAACATTTTAACGGTGGCGAGGTTAAGGCTCAGCAGCAGAACAATCACCGCCAGCGAGGCCACCCAGTCCGATAACCCCGGGAACCAGAACTGCGCGTAGGCCGTGATGGCGACCACATCCGCCATGCCGGTCACCACCCAGCAGAACCAGTAGGTCCAGCCGGTGAAGTAGCCCGCCCAGGGGCCAAGCAGGTCGGAAGCGAAATCGCTAAAGGATTTGTATTCGAGGTTCGAGAGCAGCAATTCACCCATTGCACGCATCACGAAGAAGAGCATAAAACCGATGATCATATAAACGAAAATGATCGACGGCCCGGCAAGACTGATGGTTTTACCTGACCCCATAAACAGCCCGGTACCGATGGCACCCCCGATGGCAATGAGCTGAATATGACGGTTTGTGAGATTGCGCCGTAGCGACTGTTCAGACGACGCCTCTTCGTCGGCGACGACTTTAACCTGATCTACCATGTGATATTTTCCTGTTTATGCCTGTCTGTGTTGTTAAGGCTCTTCTGGCCTTTAAATACGTCAAAAAAATAACGGTCCCCATGAAAGGACTCATCGATATTAGGTAAGAATCGGCGGGATGAATACTATGATTTGGATATTATGTTAATAATATGTTTAAAGTGAGTGTCATATCACTCATACAACGCGAAACAGCTCACAAAAATACACGCAACAGTTTCGTTTGCAAGATAAAATGTTGATTCCGTCGTAACTATAGGTTTTATCACTATATTCCTCTCCCCCGAAGGAGAGAGGAAATAAGAAAAGCTGATTACAGAATTTCCAGCAGCTCGACTTCAAACACCAGGGTGCTGAATGGCGGGATGGACGCACCAGCGCCACGCTCGCCGTACGCCAGGTTGTGCGGGATAGTCAGTTCCCATTTGGAACCCACTGGCATCAGGGTCAGCGCTTCGATCCAGCCCGCGATAACGCCGTTAACCGGGAATTCAGCCGGTTCGCCACGTGCTACAGAGCTGTCGAACACCGTACCGTCGATCAGTTTACCGGTGTAGTGCACGCGAACGTGGTCAGTACGCGCCGGGATTGCGCCGTCGCCCTGGTTGATCACGCGGAACTGCAGGCCAGACTCGGTGCTGTTCACGCCTTCACGCTCACGGTTCTCTTCAAGATATTTCACGCCTTCTGCAGCCATCTCTTCGAAACGCGCGCGACGCACGGCGTCAGCACGTTCGTGGATTTCACGCAGCGCACGGTGCACAACATCAACCGGAACCGCCGGGTTGTTGCCTTCCAGCGCATCAGCGATACCCGCCACCAGCGCTTCGGGTAACAGACCTTCCAGGCCGGATTCGCTCAGCTGCTGTCCTACCTGCAAGCCGATACCGTAACTTGCCTGCGCTTCGATAGTGTCAAAAGTCGGGGTGGTCATGGGTTTTCCTTCCATCACATTTAAAGTAGCGGGCAGCATATCAGCCATGCCCTTATGGGTAAAACTTTGTCTGAAGTTAAGGTGACAAACCGCGACGAAACAGAAACAATAGAGAGAACCAGGATTAATCCCGAACGAATGTCACGGATGTCGGGTTTGCTACGCCGTTCAGGCAGTTAGCAAACTATACTTCGGAGCACAGGATAAAAAAGACGCGGAGCAGGAGGAGAGCCATGCCCGGGCGATTTGAACTGAAACCTACCCTGGCGAAAATCTGGCAGGCGCCGGACAATTTTCGCATCATGGACCCGCTGCCGCCTCTGCATCGCAGAGGGATCATCATTGGCGCGCTGATGGTGATCGTGGGCTTCCTGCTTCCTTCCGGTGGCGATGACGCCGACACCGCGACGGTGACCCGCAATGCCCAGCTGGATATTCAGTCGCAAACGCGACCGCAGCCGGACACCCAGCCTGTGCAGACGCAACTGGTCACCCCGTCGAACGATCCGGGACAGGTTGCGCCTGTTGAACCGGAACCCATTCAGGATGAACAGGAACAGGCAGCGGCCCCGGCAGAGCCACAGGCTCAGCAGCCAACCGGCATTGAGCAGCAGTGGCGTTCCTATCGCGTAGAGCCGGGTAAAACCCTTGCGCAGCTGTTCCGCGACCACAATCTGCCGCCAACCGATGTGTATGCCATGGCGCAGGTGGAAGGCGCGGGCAAGCCGCTCAGTAATTTGCAGAACGGCCAGCTGGTGCAGATACGTCAGAATGCCAGCGGTGTCGTCACCGGGCTCACGATTGATACGGGAAATGGCCAGCAGGTGCTGTTTACCCGCCAGCCTGACGGCAGTTTTATCAGAGCACGTTAATGTTCCGGCCGGGTAAGGCGAGCCAGCCCCCCGGCAATGCCCTTCTTAGTGACTCCGCTTATTGACCCACCAGATCCCCGAGCAGACCAGCACCAGCGCAATCGCATATTTGATGTCCAGAATGTTTTCACCGAGGAAAATGGCGGACAGCACCGTCCCGGCAACGGGGATCACAAAGTTGAACGGGGCAATCATACTTACGCGGTTCACTTTCAGCAGCGCGCTCCAGAGGGCGAACGCTACCGAAGAGAGTAACGTCAGATACCCCAGCACCGCGACGGCCGTCATGCTATGCACTTCCAGCGTCCCTCCCGTGAGATAGCCACCCGCCACCAGCGCCGCGCCGCCGATAGCCAGCTGCCAGCCGGTCATTACTGTCGGGTCGACGGTCTGGGAGATGCGTTTTCCGTAAAGCGTGGCGGCAGAAAGGATAAAGGCTGCCAGCACCACAAACCCGTCTCCCTTCCAGACGAAGCTGAATTCGCTTAACCCGCCGTGGAAGTTAACCAGCATCACTCCGGCAAAGCCCAAAATACAGCCAAGCGTTTTGTTATAGCTGAGCTTGTCGTTGTGGTAGATGAAATGCGCCAGCAGCACGCTGAAGAAAGTGCCGGTGGCGTTCATGATCGAGCCGTTCACGCCTGTCGTGTAGGCCAGTCCGATATAAAAGAAGGTGTACTGAATGCTCGTCTGCGTCAGCCCCAGGACGGTCAATTGCCCAAACTGCCCGGGCGTGAACCTGCCGATGGGCTTACGCTGTGCTAATGCAAAGAGAAGCAGCAGCACACCCGCAAACAGAAAACGGTAACCGGCGAACACGACCTTTGAGGGAATATCATCGGTGGCAATCTGGAAGAGTTCATAGCCGCTTTTTATGGCCGGGTAAGAGCTACCCCAAAGCAGACAGCAGAGCGTGGCGCAGGCATAGGCCACCTTTCGACGGGCAAATACGGGCGTGGGCAGAGCGGTTTCCATGTCGAATCTCATAAATAAAATTGCGTTTCATTTTATTATCAGAGAATGCGCCAGGAATAGCGACCCTACAAGCACTAAAGCGCGAGTCTGGTCCCTTAAAAAAGCAAAACGCCGGCACAAGGCCGGCGCTTCGACGTGAGCAGAGTAAAATTACTCAGCTACAACGTTAACAACCAGTTTAGCGAACACTTCGCTGTGAACCTGGAAGTCCACTTCGTGCTCACCAGTGGTACGCAGAACACCGTTCGGCAGACGAACTTCGCTCTTAGCCACTTTAACGCCAGCTGCAGTTACTGCATCAGCGATATCGCGGGTACCGATGGAACCGAACAGTTTACCTTCGTCGCCAGCTTTGGAAACGATGGTAACAGTGCCCAGTGCGTTGATTGACTCAGCGCGAGCATTAGCAGCCGCCAGAACGTCAGCCAGTTTGGCTTCCAGTTCAGCGCGACGTGCTTCGAAAAACTCTACGTTTTTCTTGGTAGCTGGAACAGCTTTACCCTGTGGAACCAGGAAGTTACGAGCGTAGCCCGCTTTAACGTTTACCTGATCACCCAGGCTGCCCAGGTTTGCTACTTTATCAAGCAGAATAACTTGCATTACCTTATCCTCTTAAAGTCGTATTAATGGACCGTGCCCGATTACTGATGACGATCAGTGTACGGCAGCAGGGACAGGTAGCGAGCGCGTTTGATAGCGCGAGCCAGCTGACGCTGGTATTTTGCACGAGTACCGGTGATACGGCTTGGGACAATCTTACCGCTTTCGGTGATGTAGTTTTTCAGCGTTGCGATATCTTTATAGTCGATCTCTTGAACGCCTTCCGCGGTGAAACGGCAGAACTTGCGACGACGGAAATAACGTGCCATATGGCTAGTCTCCAGAATCTATCAAATCAATCTGCTCGGCATGCAGAACCATTTTGCTCAGGCCGTTCTTTGCCTTGTGGCAAGAAATGAACCCCTGAACGATTACTGCGCTACCGACCGTTATACTGTGAGTAATGGCCTGGTTTTCGTGTCCGCTAATAATAACGGGCATTTGGCACCACGCCTGCCGGTGAAAGCCGGCTTCCTCTTGCACAGAACGATGCTCAAGCACGAACTGGCAATGCGGAATTCCTGATGGACTGACCTTACGAAGGGGGGTCCTGCACACGGTACCGGACAACACCAGACGGTTGGTCATCAGAAATTACTCTTCAGAATCCCCAGCATCAGAATCATCTGCGGTTTCGTTTGCGAAATCATCGCGACGCTCACGGCGCTCGTCTTTCGCTTTAACCATCGGAGATGCTTCGGTCACTGCGTTTTTGGTACGCATAACCATGCTGCGGATAACGGCATCGTTGAAGCGGAAGGTAGTTTCCAGCTCATCGATCACTTCCTGCGGCGCTTCAACGTTCATCAGAACGTAGTGTGCTTTGTGCAGTTTGTTAATCGGGTAAGCCAGCTGACGGCGGCCCCAGTCTTCCAGACGGTGGATCGTACCTTCTGCACCAGTGATGGCAGCAGAGTAGCGCTCGATCATGCCCGGAACCTGTTCGCTCTGGTCAGGATGGACCATAAAAACGATTTCGTAATGACGCATCGAATTGCTCCTTACGGATTATTCAGCCTCCTGTCTGGGTCAGCCGAGGCCCGGGGAGGCAAGGAACGTGTTAAAGGTCGGCTGAAAAATTGACGCGTCATAATACTTGCGCGCCCCTGGAAACTCAAGCTGATTGCACAAATAATTCGCACAAAGCGTAAAGCTGGTCTAAGTGGGTGATTTAAAATTAATCACATCAGGAAGCGTTGTTTTTTTGAACAACAGCATCAGAAATGGTCACGCATCCCCGCCGGATAAGTGATTACACTTTAATCAGAGACCTTATTTATAAAAGGAGAGCAACATCCCCTTTCACAGCACGCAGTCGTGGAGCGCATATCATGAAAAAAATCGCATTTGCCGTAATGGCTGCACTTTTGCTCAGTGCAAACGCGATGGCAGCCATCAAGATAGACGGCCGGCAGGCCCAAAACATGGATGATGTGCAGAGCTTAGGCGTAATCTACATCAATCATAATTTCGCCACTGAAAGTGAAGCAGATCAGGCACTCAATCAAGAGACCGATGCTCAGGGTGCACAATATTATCACGTCATACTGATGCGTGAGCCCGGCAGCAACGGCAATATGCACGCCAGTGCAGATATCTACCGATAACGCTTTAACGCTAGCACCAGGAAAGCCAACAAAGAGAACATAGCCATAGTTTAACTTGCCCCCTGCCCGGGGGCTTTTTTTTGCTAATGGCTCTGAAATACCACCGGTTACAACTGTTTTTCGGTATTCCAGAGCACTTATTCACTTCTGCCCGTAATAGGCGTTGGGCCCATGTTTACGCATGAAATGTTTATTCATAAGGTAATCATCAATGCCCTGAAGCTGCGGATTGATGCCGCGGGCGATCCACGCCATTCGCGCCACTTCCTCCATCACCACCGCGTTATGCACGGCATCGTGAGCGTCTTTTCCCCACGAGAATGGACCGTGCTGATACACCACAATACCCGGCGTATGCAGCGGCTCACGCTCAGCCAGCGTGTCGATAATGACGCGACCGGTGTTGAGTTCATACTCCCCTTCCACTTCGGCCTGCGTTAATGCCCGCGTGCAGGGAATATCGCCAAAGAAGTAGTCTGCATGCGTGGTGCCAAGAGCCGGAATGGGCAGCCCTGCCTGCGCCCAGGCCGTGGCATGAGTCGAGTGTGTATGCACAACGCCGCCCAGGGAGGGATAACGCTGATACAGTGCCAGATGGGTGGCGGTATCAGAAGAAGGACGCCACTTTCCGTCAACCACGTTGCCATGAAGATCCACAACCACCATGTCGTCGGCGGTCATGGACTCATAGGGCACACCGCTGGGCTTAATCACGACCCGCCCCTGCTCACGGTCGATGGCGCTGACGTTACCCCAGGTAAACGTCACCAGACCGTAGCGAGGTAGATCCATATTGGCCTCAAAGACCTGCTGCTTAAGCTTATGCATGCTCAGCCTCCATCAACCCAGCCCGCGCCATACGTTCACGGACCCAGTCCCGCGCCTTCGCCACTTCGGCTGCCGGGTCGTCCGACGTTTCACTCCACATCTCAATCAGGTAAGGCCCGCAATACCCTGTCTGTTTGAGCGTCTGGAAGCACCGTTCGAAATCCACCACCCCGGTGCCGAACGGAACATTTTTGAATACACCAGGCCGGGTATCTTTGACATGAACCGCCACGATATGACCAATACCCGCCTGCAGTTCCATCTGCACGTCGTTATCCCAGGCTGACAGATTGCCGATATCAGGGTAGAGCTGGAACCACGGATTATTCAGGTAGTGCGCGTAACCCAGCGCCTTGCTGATGGAGTTCATTAACGGATAATCCATGATCTCCATCGCCAGCGTCACCTGAGCACGGCTGGCCATGTCGACGCTCTCTTTCAGGCCGTCACGAAAACGACGGCGCGTTTCATTATTGGCGTCCTGATAGTAAACGTCATACCCCGCCAGCTGGATCACACGGATGCCGACATCCTGGGCAAAGCGAATGGCTTTACGCATGATCTCCAGCCCCTGAGCACGCACAGCATCATCTTCACTGCCAAGCGGAAAACGACGATGGGCGCTGAGGCACAGGGAAGGCACACGTACCCCCGTTTCAGCAATGGCGCTAACCAGTGCCAGACGCTGTTCGCGGCTCCAGTCCAGGCGAGACAGGCGTTCGTCCGTCTCATCCACTGACATTTCAACAAAATCGAAGCCGAGTTGTTTCGCCAGTTGCAGCCGCTCCAGCCAGCACTCCCCCGCAGGGAGTGCCTTTTCATAGATGCCGAGCGGGACTTGTTTAGACAACATACCCGCTCCTTAGCCCCAAAGCTGAGCGATTGAGCGTTTGAACTGACGCGCGGCTTCTACCGGAGAGGCGGCATCACGGATGCTACGGCCTGCGATAAAGACATGAATTGGGATACCTTTGAACAGCGGCAGATCTTCCAGCGCCAGGCCTCCGGTCACGGTCACTTTGAAGCCCATATCGGCCAGACGCTTAATCGCGCTGATATCCGCTTCCCCCCACGCTACCCCAGCGGCCTGCGCATCACGGCTGCGGTGATAAACCACCTGTTGAATGCCCGCGTCACGCCACTCCTGCGCCTGCTCCCAGGTCCAGAACCCGGTCAGCTCAATCTGCACATCACCGTTGAACTCTTTTGCCACATCCAGCGCACCTTTAGCCGTGTTGATATCCGCACAGCAAATAACGGTGACCCAGTCGGCATTGGCTTCAAAACACATACGGGAAAGAATTTTGCCCGCATCGGCAATCTTGGCATCCGCCAGCACGATTTTATGCGGATACAGCGCCTTCAGGTCGCGGACGGCGCGAACGCCTTCGCCCACGCATAGAATGGTACCGACTTCAATGATGTCCACTTCTTCCGCAATCAGGCGGGTGGTTTCGTAAGCGTGAGACAGCGTCTGGTTATCCAGCGCGACCTGCAACATTGGTAATGACATTTTCAATTCCCTCTTAAACTGCCGCCGCAGTGGCGTTATCAATTAAATCCAGCACATCCTGCTCGGTGCGGCAGGCGCGTAAACGGTCGAAGTTGGCCTCATCATCAAACAGATTAACGATCTGCATAATGCCCACCTCCTGGTGAGTGTTGGCATCAACAGCCGCCATGGTGATGAGGATGTCGACCGGGTCGTTATCTTCGTGGTTGAAAGCCAGTGGTGTTTTCAGCGTAACCAGCGCAAAGCCGGTTTTTTTAACGCCCTCTTCCGGGCGGCCATGCGGCATCGCCAGCCCTGGTGCAATCACGAAGTAAGGGCCGTGCTCTGCAACACCATCCAGAATGGCCTGGTAATAACGCGGCTCGACAACATCGGCTTTTACCAGCAGATCTACGCTAAGTTTCACCGCTTCCTGCCAGGTGCTGGCGTCGGCCTGTAAAAGGATGGAGCTATTCTCTGCCAGCGAATCACGTAGTTTCATGTTGCGTCCTTACTTCACATCCTGTGGGAAATGCGCGTTGATCACTTCCAGCAGCTTTGGCCCAAAGTCGGCTGGCGACAGCATGTTGCGCACGCCTACCACATATTTGTTGCCTGTCACGGTGATCTCACCGGCGATGTGGGTAGAGGCGATGATGATGTCCGCGCCGTTCAGTTCACTTTTGTATTCGCCCACTGCGCAGCTGTTCACCGTGTGGTCGATGTTTGACTGGGTTAAAAACTGGTCCACTTTCATCTTCATGATCATGGAACTCCCTTGCCCATTGCCACACACAGCCAGGATACGTACGGTCATAATCGAAACTCCTTAATGAGCAGAAACTTCTGCTGTTTGTTTTTCTGCATCTTCTTCAGCCCGCAGAGAGCGACCAGCGAAGAACATATAAGCCAGAGCAATGAGGATGATGACGGCCATAAAGATCAGACCAACGGAGGCGAAGCCCTGCATCATCGGTGGTGCCAGAATTGACCAGTCGGCCATGCCCATCCAGGCGCTCATACCGGTGAGCTTGACCGCCCACACACACCCGAAGATTTCCACCATCCCCATCACCAGGCAGATCTTGAGCGCCGCGCGCCAGCCACCAAAGTGGTTCGCAAAGACGCCAATGGTGGCGTTGGAGAAGAACATCGGGATAAAGCCAGGAATGATCAGAATGGAAGAGCCGCAGCCCACCAGGATACCCACCGCAATCAGCTGGCCGATGGTGCCCCACATAAAGCCCCAGACCACCGCGTTTGGCGCGAAGCTGTAGATAGCCGCGCAGTCAATCGCCAGTACCGCACCTGGAATCAGACGCTGAGAGATACCGTTGAAGGCTTCGGACAGCTCGGCAACGAACATACGCACGCCCTGGGTGATAATGAAAATCGCCACCGCGAAGGAGAAACCGGTCTGCAGGATATAGACAGTCCAGTGGGTTTTACCCGCCATCGCCTGCACGACGTCAATGCCAAAGGAGAGCAGAATGGCACCGAAGAAGAGGGTCATCACAATCGCCGTAGAGACGATATTGTCGTGGAAAATATTCAACCAGCCCGGCAGTTTAAGATCTTCGACGCTCTCTTCCTTTTTGCCCAGATACGGCGCGACTTTATAGGCAATCCAGGAGGCAAACTGCTGCTGGTGGCCGATGGAGAAGCCGCAACCGTCGGTGACGTCCTGCGTGGGCTTGTACATCATGTTGGAGGTGATACCCCAGTAGAGCGAGACCAGCACCGCGGTGCAGATAATGGTCGTCCACATTGGGTAGCCAAAGATAAAGAAGGAAACCGCAATCAGCCCTGCCTGCTGGAACATGATATGGCCAGTCAGCATGATGGTGCGAATACCGGTAATGCGGCGCAACAGAACGTAAATGATGTTCAGCGCCAGCGCGAGCAGGACCGCATACCCTACCCAGCTGTAGGCATCGCCCATGCGATCGATGGTGGCCATCATCGAGGCGTAGGTGTCAGAGATAGCGCCGTTGATGCCATAGACTTCCGACATTTTGGCCACCACCGGCTTGAAGGTGCCGGTCAAAATGCCTGAACCCGCCTGCAACAGCATGAAACCGATGATGGTTTTAATGGTGCCTTTAATAATAACGCTGACGCTTTTACGCAGCAGGATATAGCCAAGGCACGTCACGATGCCCAACAACAGCGGGGCATTAGTCATTACCTGATTAAAGAACACGGTAAAGACGTTGTAGAGGATCTCCATAACTCTCTCCAGAAATGAGAACACGAGGGGCAATCCCTGTGCGGTTGGTGACAACACTCTATTAATCACAAATAATCATCACAAGATTAAATCTGATTATTTGTGACGCATCACGCAAATTATTTCCCTGGTGTTAGTAATGATTTTCACTTCGGCATGCCACGTAGAATTATTTCCATATAATTCATGCAATTAATGATTAATACGGTAAAAGATAACAAGAAGCGAGAAGAGCGTCCGTGACGTCAGGCAGATAAAATTACACATTTTGATCGTTGCAATGCGCGTGAAATGGTGCCAGCATTAATCACAACAAATCACCAGTTGATTACTTTTGATTAAACCAGGAGTCAAAACGATGAGTAAAGTGAACACCATTACCCGTGAATCATGGATTCTGAGCACTTTCCCGGAATGGGGTAGCTGGCTGAATGAAGAGATTGAGCAGGAACAGGTTGCTCCTGGTACCTTTGCAATGTGGTGGCTGGGGTGCACGGGGATCTGGCTGAAATCAGAAGGTGGCGCGAATATTTGTGTCGATTTCTGGTGCGGCACCGGCAAACAGAGTCACGGTAACCCGCTGATGAAAAAAGGCCATCAGATGCAACGCATGGCGGGCGTGGAAAAACTTCAGCCAAACCTGCGTACCACACCGTTTGTTCTTGATCCGTTCGCCATTCGCCAGATCGATGCCGTTCTCTCTACGCACGATCATAACGATCATATTGATGTCAACGTGGCGGCAGCGGTCATGCAAAACTGTGCCGATGACGTACCGTTCATCGGGCCGCAAACCTGCGTGGATTTATGGATCGGCTGGGGCGTACCGAAAGAGCGCTGCATCGTCATGAAACCGGGCGATGTGGTCAAAATTAAAGACGTTGAGATCCACGCGCTGGATGCCTTTGATCGCACTGCACTGATTACCCTTCCGGCCGATCAGAAAGCCGCAGGCGTACTGCCAGACGGTATGGACGAACGTGCGGTGAACTACCTGTTTAAAACGCCCGGCGGTTCCCTGTACCACAGCGGTGACTCTCACTACTCAAACTACTATGCAAAGCACGGCAATGAGCATCAGATTGATGTGGCGCTCGGCTCATACGGGGAGAACCCACGCGGCATTACAGATAAAATGACCAGCGCCGATATGCTGCGCATGGCGGAAGCGCTGAACACCAAAGTAGTGATCCCTTTCCACCACGATATCTGGTCAAACTTCCAGGCTGACCCACAGGAGATACGCGTACTGTGGGAAATGAAAAAAGATCGCCTGAAGTATGGCTTTAAGCCGTTCATCTGGCAGGTAGGAGGCAAGTTCACCTGGCCGCTAGACAAAGACAATCTCGAGTATCACTACCCACGTGGTTTTGATGATTGCTTTACTCTTGAGCCAGACCTGCCGTTCAAGTCATTCCTCTGATTATTAAGGCCCATCGCCAGACCCGTGTGTCTGGCGGTTTCATATTTCTTTTAGTAATTTCACGCTATTTCAAATATCATCTTTTAAAATCAATTCTTATCGGAATAGCTCATGACGGAAGCGCAACGGCATCAAATATTACTGGAACTCCTGGCGCAAACAGGGTTTGTCACCGTTGAGAAAGTGATCGAACGTTTAGGGATTTCCCCGGCAACAGCGCGGCGGGATATTAATAAGCTGGATGAAAGCGGTAAGCTGAAAAAAGTCCGCAATGGTGCGGAAGCGATTAGCCAGCAGCGTCCACGCTGGACGCCGATGAACATTCATCAGGCGCAAAATCATGATGAAAAAGTCCGTATTGCCAGAGCGGCATCGCAGCTGGTGAACCCCGGCGAGAGCGTGGTGATCAACTGCGGCTCGACGGCGTTTCTGTTAGGTCGGGAGATGTGCGGAAAGCCGGTACAAATCATCACGAACTACTTGCCGCTCGCCAACTATCTTATCGATCAGGAGCATGAGAGCGTGGTGATCATGGGCGGCCAGTACAACAAGAGCCAGTCCATTACGCTCAGCCCGCAGGACAGCGAAAACAGTCTTTATGCCGGACACTGGATGTTTACCAGTGGCAAAGGCCTGACCGCAGATGGCCTCTACAAAACCGATATGTTAACCGCCATGGCAGAACAAAACATGCTTAACGTGGTGGGCAAGCTCGTTGTGCTGGTCGACAGCAGCAAAGTGGGCGAACGCGCAGGAATGCTGTTCAGCCGTGCTGAACAGATAGACATGGTGATCACCGGCAAAGGTGCCAACCCTGAGATCCTCCAGAAACTGAAAGATCAGGGTGTCAACGTCCTGTGCGTTTAAAGGTGCTGGCGGAAGAAGTCCACCGTAGCGTCCAGCGCCGTTGGCGTAATGCGGTGGCGAACGCCCGCTTCCCACAGGCAGGTCAGGTTGCCATCCAGCCCGTCGTGCTGCAGCGCCTGCTGAAGCCGGAACGTTTCTCCGGGTGGGACCACATCGTCCGCATCACCATGCCACAACAGCAAAGGACGATCGGCCAGACGCGGTAACGCCCGGGTAACCTCCCACTCTGCAAGCGCCGCCTCAACCTCCGTGAGTGCCTGAGGTGGAAAAAGCGTCTTCGCCAGTGAGGTGAAGTAGCCCGAGCCCATCAGACAAGCCACTGACTTCACTTCTGGATGGTGCGTCATGATCCCCAGCGCCGCCATCCCGCCCATCGATGCCCCAGCCACGGCCAGCCGATTATCAGCCACCAGCCCTGCCTGATAAAGCGCGTCGCGCAGCCCGGCAAACTCGGTCAGGCTACCGTGCAAAATGTGCCAGAACTGCCCAAGTCGCGCCTGTTCGTTGCCGGTAAAACGTGCGCCGTGGTCAGGTGCATCCGGCATGACCACACGAAAACCGGCCTGCGCGAGCGCCACCGCAAAATAGCTGTAGACCAGCTTCGATGAGGTAAACCCATGATAAAACACTATAACAGGCAGTGGTTCCTCACGTTTTCCGGCAGGTGTTGCGTGTAATATTTCACGATCACCCAGATGGCGTATTTCAATTTCAATCATTGTCGACCCTGTAATGATGAATGATTCATAATGTTGAGAACTGGGTTACGATTTCACGCTATTTTCATTCGAAAATTACGCCCCAGCTAACACTTCGGGAACATTCCCCCAAAACTAAATTCACAGACAACTACACTATGGCTATCAGGAAACGAGATATGGTTATGCGCAGGTTTGCTGCTTTATTGCTGATGTTACTGCTCAGTGGCTGTAGCGCGCTGCAGGGAACGCCACAACCCGCTCCCCCGGTGGCCGATCACCCGCAGGAAATCCGTCGTAATCAGACGGAAGGATTACAGCGTATGGGTACCGTCTCTGCGCTGGTTCGCGGCTCCCCGGATGACGCGGAAGAAGCAATAAAGGCACAAGCCGTCGCCGCCAAAGCAGATTATTACGTCATCATTATGATCGACGAAACCATCATTACGGGACAGTGGTACTCACAGGCCATTCTGTATCGTCAATGATCGTCTTCATTTGAACGACATTTACACTGCTTTGCGTCCATAGACACTTTCCTGTCCACAATAAACTCCATGCCCGCAACAATGGAAGTGAGTTTATTCGCGAAGGATTGCCCGGCGGATACCGGAGACATGTGAAATGGAGCTGACGATGAAACGAACTCTTGCTTTGACCACACTGTTGCTCTCAGCAGGTCTTGTGAGCACAACCGCGCAGTCAGCTGAATTTGCCAGTGCTGATTGTGTGACTGGCCTGAATGAAATTGGCCAGATCTCCGTGAATAATATTTCGGGGAGCCCGCAGGACGTTGAACGTGTCGTTGCATTAAAGGCCGATGAGCAGGGTGCTTCATGGTATCGCATTATCCAGATGCAGGAAGATCAGTACATCGATCACTGGCGGGTACAGGCCATTCTCTACGCGTAATCCCCCTCCGATAAAAGCCACTTACTTTTAGTGGCTTTTCGTTTTTGCAAATTTTTTATCTTTTAGCAAACCAATTAAAAACAATTAAATAACATTTTGTTACACTAAACCAGTAAACGTTATCTCTGCTCTGCCGTTGAAAAGCCATACCTTTTCAATGATGAGCAATTTATGATCAACTTTTTCCGTCGTGCAGGTCTGGGTGCAAAGCTGTCGCTGCTTACCGGTGCCAGTGTCGCCATCCTGTTTCTGTTTTTCACTTTTCTGCTCAGCCAAAAAGCCAGCCAGCAGCTTGAAGCCCTCGCGATAGAAGACCTGCATAATCAGTCCACCGGCATGGTCGATATGGTGCAGATGTTTAACACCAGCCTGAGTGAAGAGGTCGAGAGTTATACCCGGCTGTTTACCACCTTTTTGCCCCAGCCACTGAGCGTTGATAACACTCAAACCCAGACGATTAACGGGATTAACGTTCCGCTCCTGAAAGGAGGGGAAACCGGGCTACATGAAAACAATACCCTTTCAGACGATTTTCTGAGCCGGACAGGGGCAATCTCGACCCTGTTTGTGCGTAGCGGTAACGACTTTGTGCGCGTCGCCACATCGCTGCGCAAAGAGAACGGCGAGCGGGCAATGGGCACCGTTCTGGATACCACCAGCCCGGCCTTTGCCGCCGTTACCCGGGGCGAGGTTTATCGCGGTCTGGCGCTGCTGTTCGGCAAGCGCTACATCACCCAATACCAGCCGGTTAAAAACGCAGACGGCCAGGTCATTGCAATCATCTTTGTAGGTGTGGACATCACTCACTCCTGGAACGTCATGCGCGAGAAAATCCTCAACCGTCGACTGGGCGAGAGCGGTCACTTCTTTGTTCTGGACCGCAGCCATGGCAAAACGCGCGGGCAGTATCTGTTCCACACCAGCGCGGAGGGAAAAGTACCGGAGTGGGATAGCGCTATCCAGCAACAGCTGTTGAGTGATAAATCCGGCACGCTGGAGCGCGTCAGTGCCGATGGTCGCACGCTGACCATGGCGTATACGCCACTGCCAGGCTGGAACTGGGCCATTGTCGGCGAAGTGGATAAATCGGTACTGCTCTCAAGCGTGACCGCCATGCGCGACCGCTTCCTGCTGGCAGGGGTGGTGCTGTCAGTGCTCTTCGCAGGTCTGTTTGTGGTCATTATACGACGCATACTGACACGCCCATTGCGCAATGTGATCCACCTGGCCCGACAGTATGCCGCAGGCGATCTGCGCTCCAGCCTGCCCGTGACCCGCCAGGATGAGGTCGGTCAGCTCATCGATGCCATTAACGGTATTGGAGGGGGACTGCAGAAAATTGTTCTACAGGTGCGCGAGGCCGCAGCGGAGATCCATATGGGCACCAACGCGCTGGCATCCGATAGCGAAGAAATCTCCGGGCAGATTAACAAGCAGGCCAGCAGTGTAGAAGAGACGTCTGCCAGCATGGAGCAACTGGCCGCGACCGTGCAGCAAAATGCCGCCAACATGGAACAAACGCAGCAACTGGTAGGCGAAACGTCGCGCGCGGTACACCAGGGCGGTGAGACGGTCACCCACGCTGTCGCTACCATGGATGATATTCGCGAAGCATCAAAGCGAATCGAAGACATCACGCGCGTGATTGAATCCATCGCTTTTCAGACCAACATTCTGGCGCTTAACGCAGCGGTTGAAGCAGCCCGCGCAGGCGAGCACGGAAAAGGTTTTGCGGTGGTGGCGCAGGAAGTACGCGCGCTGGCAGGACGCAGCGCCAACGCGGTGAAGGAGATTGAACAGCTCATCGGTGATACGCTTAGAAAAGTCAGCGAAGGCCATGCGCTGTCTGAACAAACGCGTCTGGCGATGGATTCCATCATCGTGCATATCGATAACATCAACAAGCTGGTCACGGAGATTAACCATGCGTCCCGCGAGCAATCCGCGGGAATAGGCCAGGTTAATCTGGCCATGACCCACATTGGCGAAGCGTCGCACATCAACGCCGACCGCGTCCTACGCAGCGAACAAACCGCACACACGCTGCGTGAGAAAGGCTCACACCTCACCCAACTGGTGAGCCTGTTCCAGCTAAAGAGTTAGCCAACCCTGCCCGTGGCACGCAACAGCAGGTCATTTTGCACCTGCTCGCTCATCAGCGTACCGCCACGGGTATCAAGCATCATGCGGCACCACGCCTGCGCCACGGGTGGCGATGCGTGCCGCAGCATCTGACTTCCGGCCCCCAGCAGGAAAAGCTGCTGCGTAATCTCCCGCCCCTGCGCCTCCTGCGGTTTTCGCAGTTTTTGCTGAAGCTGACGCCAGCTGCGATCGAAGTGCCTGTCCTGCCCTTTTACCTGGGCAAAATCATCCACAAGCAGGTCGAGGATGCCGGATTGCTTCGTCAGAACACGCAGAACGTCCAGGCACATAATATTGCCGGACCCTTCCCAGATGCTGTTCACGGGCATCTCACGGTACAAACGGGGAAGCTCACTCTCCTCGCAGTAGCCTGTGCCGCCGAGCACTTCCATGGCTTCCGCCGCAAACGGGATACCCGCTTTGCAGACGCTGTATTTCGCCGCGGGGGTGAAAAGCCGTGCCCAGGCGGCCTCCTGAGGATCGGCACGCCTGTCCCACGCCCGGGCCAGACGGAACAACAGTGCCGTCTGGCCCTCCAGCATCAGCGCCATGCGGCTCAGCACATCGCGCATGAGCGGCTGGTCGATAAGGTTTTTACCAAACGTCTGGCGTTGATGCGCATGGTAAAGCGCCACGGATAAAGCCCGACGCATCAGCCCATGACTGCCCAGCGCGCAGTCAAACCGCGTCAGGCCGCCCATTCGGAGGATCTGGCGTACCCCTTCTCCTTCCTCCCCCAGCAGCCAGCCGGACGCATCCAGGAATTCCGCTTCGCTGCTGGCGTTAGAGCGGTTGCCGAGCTTCTCTTTCAGCCGCTCCAGACGTACGGCATTGCGTTGCCCGTCAGGCAAAAAGCGTGGAACAAAAAAGCAGGACAGCCCCCCTTTCGCCTGGGCCAGCACCAGATGCGCATCGCTTTGCGGCACAGAGAAAAACCATTTATGCCCGATAAGCCGGTAGCTGCCGTCACTGCACTTTTCCGCTTTGGTGGTATTGCTGAGTACGTCCGAGCCGCCCTGTTTTTCTGTCATCCCCATGCCAATCAGCAGGCCGCGCTTTTGCGCCCCTGGGGCAAGATGAGGATCGTAACGATCGCTCATTAACGGCGTGATCCAGTCACGGAACGGCTCGGGCAGCGCCTGTTGCAGCAGCGGTGTAGCAGCAAAGGTCATGGTGACAGGGCAAAGCGTGCCCGCTTCTACCTGAGCGTGCAGGACAAAACGTGCAGCTCTGGCGACAAACGCGCCTTTGCGCGCCTCCTCTTCCCACGCCAGGTTATGGACACGGTTGGCGCAAAGTCCCTGCATTAAGAGGTGCCATGCGGGATGAAAGCGAACATCATCCAGTCGCTCCCCGGTGGCGTCATAGCGTAATAACTCCGGCGGATTAACGTTCGCCAGCCTGCCCAGTTCCAGCGATTCCGCGGTTCCTAACTGCTGGCCGATGCTGGCAAGAAGCTCGATATCCCACTCGGCGCCTTCGCGAACAACCGCGTCACGCAGAGCGCAATCAGAGAGGAAAAGGTTGCTGTTTGAGAGCGGTGCAGGTTGATTAAAAACGGTATGGGTCTGCCAGTGCATGCTGTCTCCCTCCTTCAGTGGCAATGAAGATAAGTATGGACAGGCCACGTGCACGCTGCATGGGAGTGAGGTCACACGATGACGATCCCGCTGATATCATTCGTGAAATAGCTCACAGAACATAAGAATAAACTATTTCGCGCATTCGCTTTTGTTGAATAATTTATTCTTACCCCCCTTTCAGTGAGGAACGTTATGCAACCGGATGTGCATAAGCGTGCATTAATTGCAGGCTCCATTGGTAACTTTATCGAGTGGTATGAGTTTGCGGTCTATGGTTTTCTGGCGACCGTAATTGCGAAGAACTTCTTCCAGCTTGAGGGGGACGCGGGGCTGACCAGCCTGATCCTCACCTACGCTTCCTTTGCCATCGCCTTCTTCTTCCGCCCGCTGGGCGCGGTGGTGTTTGGCAGAATAGGTGACCGGATAGGCCGAAAACCGACGCTGATTATTGTACTGGTGCTGATGACGCTGGCCACCGCCGCAATCGGTATTGTGCCGGTCTATGCCAGCATCGGCATTGCCGCCCCGCTGATTATCACGCTGCTGCGCATCCTGCAGGGATTGTTCGCCGGTGGTGAGTATGGCGGCGCCGTCTCGCTGATGACCGAGTTTGCCCCACGCGGCAAGCGGGGCCTCTACGGTGCATGGCAGTCATTTACCGTCGCGCTGGGCCTGTTAGCAGGCGCTGGCATTGTCGCACTGCTCTCTGCCCTTCTGACACCGGAAGCCCTGCATGACTGGGGCTGGCGCATCCCGTTCTTCCTGGCATTACCGATGGGTGTGGTGGCGCTGTGGCTGCGGGTGAGTATGGAAGAGACGCCAAGCTTTGTGCAACAGCAGGAAAAGCCGGTTGCCGCTCAGGCTGATACCGTCGCCACGCTCAACGCCATTGTGATGGGCATTGGCCGGGTGATGGTCTGGTCAGCGGCGGGTTATACCTATCTGGTGATAATGCCCACCTATCTGCAGTCGGCGCTGCATACCGGGTTTAACCAGGCGCTGTTGATTGCGGTGATTTCGAATATCGGTTTTGCGCTGACGATTATTCCGTCCGGGATCCTGAGCGACAAAATCGGACGCCGCACGGTGATGATCGTCGCCACCACGTTGCTGCTGCTCCTTGCCCTGCCGCTGCTGAAGGTTTTACAGGCGGAGTCCAGCACGCTGGCCATCAAAGCGCTGGTGGTGCTGATTGCGGGTGGTCTGGTGGGGATGCTGGCAGGTCCCGGGCCGGCGATGCTCTCAGAGATGTTCCCGACGCGCGTACGGTATACCGGGCTTGGGCTGGCTTATTCCCTGTCGAACGCCCTTTTCTCGGGCTGCGCGGGGTTGATTATTACCGGGCTGATTAAAGAGACGGGCAACCTGGATATTCCGGCTTATTACGTCATGGCGACGGCGGTAGTGAGTATCTTCGCGCTGATGACGCTCAGGAAGGATGACCATTTGCGGTCACTGGAGGAGTGAGTTTTTCACCGTCTGGTGACCCTCCCACAGAAAATATGAAAGGCCGTCCTCAGGACGGCCTTGCTGTTTATTCCCCGCGCTGACGTACCGCTTCAAACAGGCAGATACCTGTTGCCACGGAGACGTTCAGAGACGACACGCTGCCCGCCATTGGAATGCTGATCAGCTCATCGCAATGCTCACGGGTCAGACGGCGCATACCTTCGCCCTCGGCACCCATTACCAGTGCCAGACGGCCGGTCATCTTGCTCTGATAAAGAGTATGATCAGCTTCACCCGCGGTACCGACGATCCAGATATTCTCTTCCTGCAGCATACGCATGGTGCGCGCCAGGTTGGTGACGCGGATCAGCGGTACGTTTTCCGCTGCGCCACAGGCCACTTTCTTCGCCGTCGCGTTAAGCTGTGCAGAGCGATCCCTCGGCACGATAACGGCATGAACACCTGCCGCATCTGCGCTTCGCAGACATGCGCCAAGGTTGTGCGGGTCGGTCACGCCGTCAAGGATCAGGAAGAATGGATTTTCCAGCCCGGCGATAAGATCCGGCAGATCGTTTTCCTGATACTGACGACCTGGCTTAACGCGGGCAATAATGCCCTGGTGAACGGCACCTTCACTTTTCTCATCCAGGAACTGGCGGTTCGCCAGCTGGATCACGACACCTTGTGCTTCCAGGGCGTGGATCAGCGGCATCAGACGTTTGTCTTCACGCCCTTTCAGAATAAACACTTCCTGAAAACGCTCCGGTGCGCGCTCCAGCAGGGCCTGCACCGCGTGGATGCCGTAAATCATTTCACTCATTGATGGTTCTCGTTCTGTCTTTTCTTTTCCCTCTCTCCGCAGGAGAGAGGGTCAGGTTGAGGGGGAGAATTACTCCGCCTGCTGTTTCTTCGCTGCGCGCTTTGCCCTGGTGGCAGCCGCAATTTTCTGCGTTTTGGTGGACGGCTTTTTCGCCTTCCGGGCCTCTTTCTTCGCGGCCTTCGGCTTCTGTTTCTTCTCACCGCGGAACGCGCTGTCTGGCTCGAAGTTTACCTTCTTACCCGCCTGACGACGTTTGCCACCGCTGTTGCCGTTGCCCCCTTTTTTCGTCTTTTCACGCGCCGTTTTACCCACATTACGCGGGGCACGCTCGCTGGAGATCAGGCTAAAGTCAATTTTACGGTCGTCCATATTAACGGCTTCGACCTTCACTTCCACGCGATCGCCAAGACGATAGGTCTGGCCGCCAGATTCGCCAATCAGGCGCTGCCCGACCTGGTCGAAACGGTAGTAGTCGTTATCCAGGCTGGAGACATGCACCAGACCGTCGATAAACAGTTCATCCAGACGGACGAAGAAACCAAAGCCGGTGACGCTGGCAATCACGCCTTTAAAGACGTTACCCACCTGGTCCAGCATAAAGTCACACTTCAGCCAGTCTGCCACGTCACGCGTCGCTTCATCTGCACGACGTTCGGCCATGGAACAGTGCTGACCGAGTTGCAGCATCTCTTCCATTGAATAATGGTAGCCACCGGTTTCGGTCGTATTACCTTTATGACCCTGCTCCTGCGCCAGCAGATACTTGATCGCGCGGTGCAGGGAAAGGTCCGGATAACGACGGATCGGCGAGGTAAAGTGGGCGTAAGACTGCAGCGCCAGACCGAAGTGACCGCGGTTTTCCGGATCGTAAATCGCCTGCTTCATGGAACGCAGCAGCATGGTCTGCAGCATTTCTGCATCCGGGCGATCGCCAATCGACTCCAGCAATTCAGCGTAATCACGCGGCTCTGGCTTGTTACCGCCAGGCAGTTCCAGACCCAGTTCAGCCAGCACGGAGCGGAACGCAGTGATGGCTTCGGTCGACGGTTTATCGTGAATACGGAACAGCGCAGGTTCTTTGGCTTTCTCAACGAAACGTGCCGCCGAGATGTTTGCGAGAATCATACACTCTTCAATCAGCTTATGGGCATCGTTACGCTGGGTCTGCTCAATACGTTCAATGCGGCGTTCAGCGTTAAAGATGAACTTCGCCTCTTCGCTCTCAAACGAGATCCCGCCGCGCTCTTCACGCGCCTGATCCAGCGTTTTGTAGAGGTTATGCAGCTCTTCGATGTGTTTCACCAGCGGCGCATACTGCTCACGCAGATCCTGATCGCCCTGCAGCATATGCCAGACCTTGGTGTAGGTCAGGCGCGCATGGGAGCTCATTACCGCTTCGTAGAATTTGTAACCCGTTAAGCGCCCTTTGGTGGAGATGGTCATCTCGCAGACCATGCACAGGCGGTCAACCTGCGGGTTCAGGGAGCACAGGCCGTTAGACAAGACTTCCGGCAGCATCGGAATTACCTGCGACGGGAAGTAGACCGACGTTCCACGGCTGCGCGCTTCGTTATCCAGCGGAGTATGCGGGCGAACGTAATAGCTTACGTCAGCGATGGCAACCCACAGACGCCAGCCGCCGCCGCGTTTTTTCTCGCAATAAACGGCATCATCGAAGTCGCGGGCATCTTCACCATCAATAGTCACCAGCGGCAGATCGCGCAGATCCACGCGGCCCACTTTGGACTCTTCCGGCACGTCTTCTTTCAGGCCGACAACCTGCTCTTCAACCGCTTTCGGCCAGACGTAAGGAATTTCATGAGTACGCAGCGCCATATCAACGGCCATGCCGGTGCCCATGTTATCGCCTAACACTTCGACGATTTTCCCGACCGCCTTGGTGCGGCGGGTAGGACGCTGGGTGAGTTCAACCACCACCACAAAGCCCATACGTGCGCCCATCACCTCTTCAGGCGGGATCAGAATATCGAAGCTCAGGCGGCTGTCGTCCGGCACCACAAAACCCACGCCTGCATCGGTAAAATAGCGGCCAACAATCTGGCTGGTTTTAGGGACCAGGACACGCACCACGCGCGCTTCGCGGCGACCTTTACGGTCCGCGCCCAGCGGCTGCGCCAGGATCTGGTCACCGTGAATGCACATCTTCATCTGTTCAGAGGAAAGATAAAGATCGTCTTTACGGCCTTCTACGCGCAGGAAGCCAAAGCCATCACGGTGGCCGATGACGGTGCCTTTCAGCAGGTCAAGACGTTCGGGAAGCGCATAGCACTGACGGCGGGTAAAGACCAGTTGCCCGTCGCGCTCCATCGCACGCAGGCGGCGGCGAAGGGCTTCAATTTGCTCTTCACCTTCAATGTTTAATTCAACGGCAAGTTCTTCACGATTGGCGGGTTTTTCGCGTTTTGTTAAGTGTTCAATGATGAACTCGCGGCTGGGGATAGGATTCGCGTATTTTTCGGCTTCGCGTTCCTGGAAAGGATCATGTGACATATCGGTTCCTCCGTTGTCAGCTCCGGTGGAAATTTTCTTCATTCCACCAGCAATAATTTATAAAGTGGTTGATTCTCTTCAACCAAATCGGCCAGCGTGTAGTTATCCAGTTCCTTGAGAAAACTTTGCACGGCCAGAGAAAGTGCCTGTTTAAGGCGACAAGCGGGCGTAATGTGGCAGAACGCGCTGCTGCAGTTCACCAGAGACAACGGCTCCAGTTCACGTACCACATCCCCAACACGAATACTCTGCGCCGGTTTACCGAGACGGATCCCACCATTCTTCCCGCGGACGGCAGCAACGTATCCGGCACGACTAAGTTGATTGATTATTTTGACCATATGATTACGGGACACACCGTATACCTCTGTAACCTCAGAGATACTGGTCATTTTCCCATCGGGTAACGACGCCATGTAAATCAGCGCGCGTAAGCCGTAATCGGTGAAACTTGTTAACTGCACATCAACCTCAGGAAAAAGGGAAAACGCGGATAAACCGCACAGATATTCATTAATGATGATAAACCAGCCAGATAGTAAGCGGCTAATTTATTTGACAGACGGGGCGAAAAAGCGGAGATCGAGGAGCGTTCGCCGGATGGCGCGACGCGTATCCAGCCTGCGGGTTGTCCCGCAGGCCAGCAGTCACGAAGATTATGCGTCGAACGGGTCGCGCAGGATCATCGTTTCAGTACGATCAGGGCCGGTAGAGATAATGTCGATCGGCACTTCGGTCAGTTCTTCAATACGCTTGATGTAATTCAGTGCTGCCTGTGGCAGACCGCTACGCTCTTTCACACCAAACGTCGTTTCAGACCAGCCTGGCATGGTTTCGTAGATTGGCTCGATGCCTTTCCAGTCATCCGCAGCCAGCGGAGTGGTGGTCACTTCGCGACCATCAGGCATACGGTAGCCTACGCAGAGTTTCACCTCTTTCAGACCGTCCAGCACGTCCAGTTTGGTCAGGCAGAAACCAGACAGGGAGTTAATCTGTACTGCGCGACGCACGGCTACCACGTCCAGCCAGCCGGTACGACGACGACGACCGGTGGTCGCGCCAAACTCGTTACCCTGCTTGCACAGGAACTCGCCGGTTTCATCAAACAGCTCAGTCGGGAATGGACCCGCACCCACGCGAGTGGAGTAAGCTTTGATGATGCCCAGAACGTAATCCACATAACGTGGACCCAGACCAGAACCGGTCGCAACGCCACCTGCGGTGGTGTTAGAGGAGGTGACGTACGGATAGGTACCGTGGTCGATGTCCAGCAGCGTACCCTGCGCACCTTCGAACATGACGAAATCGCCACGCTTGCGCGCCTGGTCCAGCAGATCGGACACATCAACAACCATACCGGTCAGAATGTCAGCAATCGCCATGACGTCATCCAGCACTTTCTGGTAGTCAACAGCGTCAGCTTTATAGAAGTTCACCAGCTGGAAGTTGTGATATTCCATCACTTCTTTCAGTTTTTCAGCGAACGTCTCTTTATCAAACAGATCGCCCACGCGCAGACCGCGACGAGCAACTTTGTCTTCATAAGCCGGACCGATACCACGACCGGTCGTGCCGATCGCTTTCGCGCCACGCGCTTTTTCACGCGCTACGTCCAGCGCCACGTGATAATCAAGGATCAGCGGGCAGGCTTCGGAGAGCAGCAGACGCTCGCGAACGGGGATACCACGGTCTTCCAGACCTTTCATCTCTTTCATCAGAGCAGCCGGAGACAGCACAACGCCGTTACCGATGATGCTGGTGACGTTTTCGCGAAGAATGCCTGATGGAATAAGATGGAGGACGGTTTTTTCACCGTTGATTACGAGAGTATGGCCTGCGTTGTGACCGCCCTGGTAGCGTACAACATATTTAGCCCGTTCAGTCAGAAGATCAACAATCTTCCCTTTACCTTCGTCACCCCATTGGGTGCCCAGTACGACGACGTTGTTACCCATTTTTTTCAAAATCACCGTTTGCTTAAAAATGGATTCTACCATCGCTTTTTCAGATATACAGCACTTTTTGACCTCAAAATACGCCAAACCAGATTACTTTTTGATCAGCCAATCGTTTTCCTCAACATGTAGTAGATAACGATGCCGGCAACCACAAGTCCGCCCCCAAATCGACGCAAAATATTATCCGGCAACTGGCTCAGAGAGGCTATCATCCGACGCCATGCACTCGGATAAAGCATAGGTCCAAGACCTTCCAGCACCAGAACCAGGGCCAGCGCAAGCCAAATGGTTGAATTCATTTTTAATCCTTATAAAAGAAAACCACCGCTCCGTTGAGAGCGGTGGTTTGAATACTCAAACTGGCCTGAGTTTATCGCGTTGCGTTAGCCGGCGTCTTCATGTAACGGAAGAAATCGCTGTCCGGGCTGAGCACCATCACATCCTGGTTGCTCTGGAAGCTGTTCTCGTAAGCTCGCAGGCTACGGATAAAGGCGTAGAAGTCGGGATCCTGGCTGAAGGCATCGGCAAACAGTTTTGCCGCTTCGGCATCCCCTTCACCGCGCAGAATACGGCCCTGACGCTCAGATTCTGCCAGCGTCTTGGTCACTTCGTAATCCGCTGCCGCACGCAGTTTCTCCGCCTCTTCCTGACCTTGTGAACGATGACGACGGGCTACCGCTTCACGCTCGGCGCGCATACGGTTGTAAATCGCCTCGGACACTTCCGCTGGCAGGTTGATCTGCTTGATACGGACATCAACCACTTCGATACCCAGAGCAGCCATACTGTTCGGGTTGATCACCGGCACTTTGCCGTTGGTTTCAGCCTGAACGCGTTCAGCCGCTTTGGCAATGGCATCATCCGCTGCCGGGGTGGTGACTTCGTCTTCGGTTCCTGCAGAACCGGAGTTCAGCGCATCACGCACTTCCAGCGTCAGACGACCACGGGAGTCGGTGACGATGTCTTTCACATCCAGACGACCAATCTCAGAGCGCAGACGGTCAGAGAACTTACGTTTCAACAGCACTTCCGCCTGAGAAACGTCGCCACCGCCCGTTGCCAGGTAGTAGCGGCTGAAATCACTGATACGCCATTTGATGTAGGAATCAACGATCAGGTCTTTCTTCTCTTTGGTCACGAAACGGTCGGCCTGGTTATCCATGGTCTGGATACGGGCGTCGAGCGTTTTCACCGATTCAATCAGTGGCATTTTAAAGTGCAGGCCCGGCTCAAACACCAGCGGCTTGTTCTCGCTGTCGCGCAGAACTTTACCAAAACGCAGGGTAATTCCACGCTCGCCCTCTTTCACCACAAAGATAGAGGTATAAAGCACGACCAATACGATGATGATGATCGCAATAACTGACTTACGCATCCTTATTCCCCCTGACGCTGGTAGTCGTTACGCTGCGCGTTAGCACGGCGTTGGTCCATAATGTCACCATCGTTCGAAGAAGGCGTGGTTGTGGCGCTTGAGCTACCGGATGCCGCAGGTGGCAGACGCAGCAGGTTGTTGGCACCGCTGGTATCCGCCTTTGCCGCCGGCGCCGAACCGCCTTTCAGCATCTGATCCAACGGCAGTACCATCAGGTTTCCACCTTTGCTGTCGTTAACCAGTACCTTACGCGTATGGCTCAGCACTTTTTCCATGGTCTCAATATAAAGACGTTCACGGGTAATCTCCGGAGCCGCTTTATATTCTGGCAAAATCTTCGCGAAACGCGCCACTTCACCCTGAGCTTCCAGGACGGTCTGGGTTTTATACGCACGCGCTTCTTCAAGAATACGCTGCGCCTGACCGTTAGCACGTGGCTGAACTTCGTTGGTGTACGCTTCCGCTTCACGGATGTACTGTTGTTCGTTTTCACGGGCGGCAATCGCGTCATCAAACGCGGCCTTCACCTCTTCCGGCGGACGAGCAGCCTGGAAGTTGACGTCCAGCAGGGTGATACCCATGTTGTACGGGCGAATGGTCTCTTCCAGCTCACGCTGGGTATCGCTACGAATAACGGTACGACCTTCGGTCAGAATGCGGTCCATGGTGTATTTACCGATCACACCGCGCAGCGCACTGTCTGTGGCCTGACGCAGACTGTCATCTGCACTGGTCACGCTAAACAGGTAGTGCTGCGGATCGGTGACGCGGTACTGGACGTTCATCTCAACGCGCACAACGTTCTCGTCGGAGGTCAGCATCACGCCGGACGCCGCCAGTTCACGGACAGACTCCACGTTCACCGCGGTCACGTCGTCAATGAAAGTCGGTTTCCAGTTCAGACCTGGTTCAACCAGATGGCTGAACTTACCGAAACGGGTGACCACACCGCGTTCCGCTTCTTTAATGGTGTAGAACCCGCTGGCAGCCCAGATGATCACCACGGCAGCGGCAACAATGCCCACCACGCGGCCCCCTAACTGCGGGCGCGGCCCCTGAGTGGAACCTCCACCAGAGCCAGAACCTTTACCTCCGCCAAGGCCACCAAGCTTCTTGCTTAGCTTGCGGAAGATATCATCCAGATCCGGCGGCCCCTGCTCGCGACCACCTTTGTTGCCATTTCCCCCAGAGTTGCCGCCTTGATTATTGCTGCTTCCCCACGGGTCGCGGTCTTGTCCGTTATTACCGGGCTGATTCCACGCCATGTATATGCTCCATATTTGTTATGCAAGGGCGAATTATTCAGGCATCCCCTTTCTGATCAGACGATATAGTCGACCAGCGCAGGTTCTTGTTTACAGAGGCGACGCCAGTCAACGATCGGCAAACGCACCTGCATCCCCACGCTGCCGTCATCCTCCATCCACTCTTTTTCTATCGCCTGAAGCTGATAAAACCGGCTGCGCAGCCTGCCTTCCTGTGGCGGCAATCGCAGCGTGTGCTGGGCTACCTCACCGGAAAGACGTTCTGTCAAAGCCTGGAAAAGCAGTGGCACACCAATACCGGTCTGAGCGGAAAGCCAGACCCGAATCGGTTTGTTCTCTTCATCTCGGTCGATACGCGGCTCAAAATCCTCCAGCATATCGATCTTGTTCATCACCAACAGCGTTGGGATGTCGTCGGCGTCGATCTCGTCGAGCACCACGTTTACCGCGTCGATGTTCTCCTGCAAGCGAACGTCTGCAGCATCAATGACGTGCAGCAGCAGGGTCGCCTGACGCGTCTCCTGCAGGGTGGCTTTAAACGCAGCCACCAGGTCATGCGGCAGGTGACGGATAAACCCTACGGTATCCGCCAGCACCGTTTCACCGACGTCGGCGACGTCAATACGACGCAATGTGGGGTCCAGGGTCGCAAACAGCTGGTCTGCGGCATAAACCTGGGCCTCAGTAATCTGGTTAAACAGGGTGGATTTACCGGCGTTGGTATACCCCACCAGCGACACCGTCGGGATGTCAGCTTTTGATCGCGCCCGACGTCCTTGCTCACGCTGTTTTTCAACGCGTTCCAGACGTGAAAGGATCTGGGTAATACGGCCACGCAACAGACGGCGGTCGGTTTCAAGCTGGGTCTCACCCGGACCGCGCAAACCAATCCCGCCCTTTTGTCTTTCAAGGTGGGTCCAGCCACGCACAAGCCGCGTTGCCAGATGGCGCAACTGCGCCAGCTCAACCTGCAGCTTACCTTCGTGAGTACGCGCACGTTGAGCGAAAATATCTAAAATCAAACCCGTGCGATCGATAACACGGCATTCGCAAAGACGTTCCAGGTTACGTTCCTGAGCCGGAGACAGCGCATGATCAAACAACACGACTGACGCGCCGGTTGCTTTTACGGCATCCGCAATTTCAACTGCTTTACCTTCACCAACAAAATACTTTGGGTGCGGCGCTTTACGGCTACCGGTAATCACCTGCATTGCTTCGACACCGGCGGAAGAGACCAGAGATTCAAACTCCTGGAGGTCTTCCATATCTTTGTCTTGCGTAAAATAGATGTGTACCAGCACCGCCTGCTCACCGGCATCATAACGGTCAAACAAGCGTAAATTCCTCAAAAAAGATCAGCGGGGAACGCAGGATCCCTGGCTCCCCGTGTGGATAACAGCCCGAAACCTTATTCGGTATCTTCGCTGTCCTGCGCAGGAGAAGAAGAACCCTGCGCGCTGCTGCCATGATGGTAGTTACTACCCGTGCCGCCGCCAGTGTTATTGCTGTGATGGGATACCGGACGAGACGGAACAACTGTAGAAATTGCGTGCTTATAGACCATCTGACTGACCGTGTTTTTCAACAGGATCACGAACTGATCGAAAGATTCAATCTGACCTTGCAGCTTAATACCATTCACCAAATAAATAGAAACTGGAACACGTTCCCGACGCAATGCGTTCAGGAACGGATCTTGTAAAGATTGCCCCTTAGCCATTCTATCTTTTCCTTATATGCTTGTTTTGTACTTAGAACCTTGCGATTCTGAAAAATTGCGCACGATACGACTCAATTGTACACATTCAGTGAGCGATATCACCAACAACCTCAATCACTTCGTTTAACGCCTGTTGCGGTTTTTCACTGTCTAACCAGTGAACACCGTCCCAACCGCGCAACCAGGTGATCTGGCGCTTCGCTAACTGTCTCGTGGCGCAAACACCTCGATAAACCATTTCATCATATGAAATCTCGCCTTCAAGATATGACCACATCTGGCGGTATCCCACACAACGAACGGAAGGCATATCCGTATGCAAATCTCCACGGGCAAATAGCGCCCGCACTTCTGCTTCAAAATCTGAAGCTAACATCTGATGAAAACGCTGCTCAATTCGTTGATGGAGCAGTTCACGGCTCGCCGGGGCGATGGCGAACTGATGCACCTGATACGGCAGAGCGTCTCCTGACGTTTGCGTCAGTTCCGTTAAAGTTTTACCCGAAATGAAAAAAACTTCCAGTGCCCGGGAAAGCCTTTGCGGATCATTTGGATGGATCCGTGCTGCGGCAACCGGGTCAATCTCGGCCAGTTGCTTATGCAAAACGTCCCATCCCTGCTCTGCCGCCTGCTGCTCAATTTTTGCTCTTACTTCCGGATCCGCTGATGGCAGAGGTGAAAGCCCCTCCAGCAACGCCTTGAAATAAAGCATGGTTCCGCCAACCAACAGCGGTATACGTCCCGCCGCCGTTATCTCGGCCATCTCGGCTAACGCATCGCGGCGGAAATCCGCTGCGGAGTATGCCTGAGCCGGGTCGAGAATATCCAGCAAACGATGCGGTGCCGCACGCAGTTCGTCTGCGTCAGGCTTCGCCGTGCCGATGTCCATCCCTCGGTAGATAAGGGCAGAATCGACACTAATCAACTCTACAGGCAAAACTTTACGCAACTCAATGGCCAGTGCCGTTTTGCCGGAGGCCGTAGGGCCCATTAAAAAAATCGCCTTTGGCAGGCTCGCCTTGCTTACGTCAATCATGTTTCAGGGCATTCATCGCCGTTTGTAAATCAACAGGTTGTAATAACCCACCTGGCGGTGTCTTCACCAGAGGCGGACAAAGGCGTTCAACCTCCGCCAGCACGCTAATGGCCTGCGCCATACTCCACGGCGCATGTTCGCTTGCCAGATGGCGGGCGATCCACTGCGCGGTGTTGGCGGCATCAAACGACGTTTGCTGCGCCAGGTAGCCTATCAGTTCAGGAATCAAGTTTTGTAAATTTTGTTGGCGTAAGGGTAAAGGCACTGCGCGAATGGTCACATGTTGTGGTTCGAGCACCATTTCAATGCCCATCTGCGCCAACAGGGCCTCTGCGCGACGCAGTACCCCTGTTTCTTCAGGGGATATTTTTAGCCGAACGGGGATCAGCAGCGGTTGTGCACAGGCCGCGTTTTCACCCGGAGTAAGTTGCACTTGTTTAAGCCAGCGTTCCGCCACCGGCAATGCCAGAAGCATCACGTGGCCTTCGCGCTCCAGCAGCGCCATATCCGGTGCAATAATCGTCAGAACCCGGCCAAAACTCTGGCTGTGGCCATCCAGCGAAGGCGCTGGCACCGCGACAGGCGCTTTGCGCTCCACCACGGGGGTTTCCAGCAATTTCCGGTACAACGCGCCCTGCTGTTTTTGATAGCCAGGCTGGGCGTTTGGATAGTTCGCTCCCGTTGGGCGCGGTGTGCTACCCGCAGCAGAGAAACGCGGGGCATCCGGCTCACGCGCCACGGCAGGTTCAGCAAAATGGTTCCGGCCCGCTGCAACACGGTTTTCCGGAAACGCGCGCGGGGCGGGTTCTTCTTTTTCCAGCGGCAGCGTCGGTTCAGCCTGCTGTTGCAATACGCTCAGCACGCCCTGATAGATAAAATCATGCACCAGACGTGACTGGTGGAACCGCACTTCATGCTTGGCAGGATGGACGTTAACGTCCACCTGGTGGGGATCGATTTCTAGATAGAGCACAAACGCCGGTTGCTGATCTGCACCCAGTTTATCTTCACAGGCCTGACGAATGGCGTGGTTGATGAGGCGGTCACGCATCATGCGGCCGTTCACGTAGCAATACTGGATCTCAGCGAAGGCGGCGCTGCTCGCGTTGGGGTCAGCCACCCAGCCGCGCATGGCCAAATCGCCATGCTGCCACTCAATGGCCAGCGCGTGCTCGAGAAACGGTACGCCGCAGATAGCGCCCAAGCGGCGCTCTTTTTGCCCACCTTCCGCCACGGCGCGGTACTGGCGCATGACTTTGCCGTTATGGCTAAGGTTAATGGTCACGTCAAACCGCGCCAGGGCAATGCGACGAATGATCTCATCGATATGCCCAAACTCGGTTTTTTCGGTACGCATAAACTTGCGTCGGGCGGGGGTGTTATAAAACAGATCCAGCACTTCCAGCGTCGTACCGACCGGGTGCGCCGCTGGTTTAATCGTCACGTCCATATCACGCCCTTCGGCGTACGCCTGCCAGGCTTCCTGCTGTTCAGCGGTACGGGAGGTGAGCGTGAGGCGGGAAACGGAGCTGATACTGGCCAGCGCTTCCCCGCGAAAACCGAGGCTAATGATCGCTTCCAGGTCATCAAGAGAGGCAATTTTACTGGTGGCATGACGCGCCAGCGCTAACGCCAGCTCGTCTTTTTTAATTCCACAGCCGTTGTCACGAATGCGAATCAGCTTTGCGCCGCCGCGTTCGATATCAATATCAATGCGGGTGGCCCCCGCATCAAGGCTGTTTTCTACCAGCTCCTTCACCACCGATGCAGGGCGCTCCACCACCTCACCGGCGGCGATTTGGTTCGCGAGCTGCGGCGGTAGAACCTGAATCGGCATGAATTCTCCTTAATTGGTCGCGGTCATCTCACCTGGCTGCGCTGCGCTGGCCGTCTGGGCGGCACCGCCCTGTGGCGCGGACTGCAGCGGATGCGCATCAAAGTATTTACGCAGACCGTTATAGATCGCTTCGGCAATTTGCTGCTGATAGCTGTCGCTGCCCAGCAGGCGTTCTTCAGCGTTATTACTGATAAAGCCTGTTTCCACCAGAATCGATGGAATATCCGGCGATCGCAGAACGCCCAGGCTCGCATGCTCCGGACGGCGCTTGTGCAATGACCCGATGCCCTGCAGCTGATTCAATACATTTGTGGCGACATCATACCCGACGCGCTGGGAATGACCGAATTGTAAATCCAGCACCGCCTGGCTGAGATACGGATCGGCCTGGCTGTTTGCCAGCACATCACCCGCGCCACCTAACAGTTCGGACTGTTTCTCGTGCTCTTCAAGCCAGTTTGCCATTTCACTGTTCGCCCGACGGTTTGACAGCACCCACACTGAGGCTCCCGTGGCGTTACGGTTTGGCGCGGCATCCGCATGAATGGACACCAGGAAATTGGCATTTTGCTTACGTGCCACATCCGAGCGGCCCATCACCGAGATAAAGTAATCGCCGTCGCGCGTCAGCACGCCTTTAAACATAGGGTCGTCATTTAGCAGCGTCCGCAGCTTACGGGCAACCGCGATGGTGACATTTTTCTCCCGCGTACCGCCCGGGCCAATTGCGCCGGGATCCTGACCGCCGTGCCCCGCATCAATGGCGATAATCACTTTATCACCGCTGACCGCGCGACGTGCGCTGGCCGCCGGCCGCGTCACGGTATTGCTGCTGGTAACGCTGGTAATGCGGTCGCTGTCCGTTTTAAACGGATTACGTGCCGGTTCGGATGGGCGCGGGGTATAAACCGGCTCTTCCACGCGTTTCGCCACCACCGGTGGAGGCGGAGGCGGCGGAGGGGCGTCAGCGTTGATGGTAAAGACCACCGTATAATTCGCACCGTTTTGCTGCTTAACCGCTCTGGTTTTACCCTTTTCGGTTAGGTCGACCACCAGACGCAATGACTGGCTATCTTTTGGCGAGCCGGAACGAATGCTTTTAACCAGATTATTGCCGCTGAACTGGAGCGGTAACCCCTGGATAACCCCGGTTTGTTTGATATCCAGCGCCACGCTGTGGCTGTCTGGCTGTGAAAAAGCATATTCCGGATCGCCCATAAAGCTGAACGTGATCCTGGCCTGGCTTTCGCCGTTCGACACCTGAATATCCGACAGGCTTGCCGCCCCGGCCTGCGCGCAAAGCAGCACCGTGGCAGCCAATAACCAACCTTTAACGCGACTAATCATCCCGTCATCCCTACGCTTAACCGGCCAGACGCGCCAGTAAGGAACTACCTGATGAGGAAACAGCACTGATGCGTGCCTCACGCCCTTGTGCCTGGTAATCTAAGTGAATTTCGACATCCGGGTCAGGCAACACACCCGCACCTTGTTGCGGCCACTCCACCAGGCAGATGGCATCATTGGCAAAATAATCACGGATCCCCATAAATTCCAGCTCCTCGGGATCCGCAAGGCGGTATAAATCAAAGTGGTACACCATGAGATTTTCAAGGGTGTATGGTTCTACCAGCGTGTAGGTTGGGCTTTTCACATTGCCCTTATGGCCTAACGCCTGTAGAAAACCCCGGCTGAAGGTGGTTTTACCCGCACCTAAATCACCATACAGATAAATGACGGTTGCCCCCTGACAGGCCTGTGCCACGCGTTTGCCAAGATCTAAAGTGGCTTGTTCATCAGGTAAAGAAATCGCTCGATTAGTCATTTTCTACGTCAATCACATCCGGGTTAACAACACGCCGTAGCGTGCAAAAAAGATCGGTGGCCAGCATTCCGCGTGTACCGTAACGTGCCGCCAGCTTATCCGCCGCGACACCATGGGCCACGCAGCCAGCGCAGGCTGCATCATAAAGGGGAAGTTTCTGTCCAAGCAATGCGCCAATGATGCCGGAAAGCACATCGCCCATTCCGCCGCTCGCCATGCCCGCATTTCCGGCATCGACAATGCCCAGTGCCTCGTCGCTGGCGACAACGGTTCCTGCCCCTTTCAGAACGGCAACACCTCCGTAACGTTTTACCAGACGCCGGGCAGAAAGTAAGCGATCGCTTTCAATTTCTGCCACGCTGCAGTTAAGCAGGCGCGCGGCTTCGCCGGGGTGCGGCGTCAGAATGCGATTGTGACGCTTATCAGGATTGATTGCCAGAAGGTTCAGCGCGTCGGCATCCCACAGCATCGGTTTACGAAAATTCTCGACCTTCTGCAGGGCCTGTTTCCCCCAGGCCTGCTGCCCAAGCCCCGGGCCAATGACCACGACATCCGCCCATTCGAGACTCTCTTCAAGCGACTGCGGCGTCAATTCATGCACCATCAGCTCCGGACGGGCCGTAATAATTGGCGCACTATTTTCGATGCGCGTCAGCACCCGCACTAAACCGGCACCGCAACGCAATGCCGCTTCCCCCGTCATGCGGATAGCCCCCGCCGTGCCGTGGTCACCTCCAATGATCACCAGCCTGCCGTGATCGCCTTTATGGGACGTCGGGCGGCGCGGCGGTAGCCACTGTGCCAGCAGCGAAGCATCAACGCGCGAAACGTGAGTTTCCTGCCCGGCAAGCCAGCTCTCCAGCCCCAGTGCGTTATGGTGCAACGTTCCCGTGACATCCCGCGCTTTACCGGTAAGCAGTCCCGGTTTCAGGGCGATAAAGGCAACGGTGTGCGCGGCCTGAATCACCGCGCCCGGCGTCGTGCCGGTTTGCGCCATCAGGCCAGAAGGTATATCCAGGGCCACCACCGGCGCGCTGTGGGCATTGGCACGTGCAATCAGGGTGGCAACTGGGTCGCGCGGCGCACTGCGTAGTCCGGTGCCCAGCAGGCCATCAATAATCACATCAATCTCTTCCGGCCAGACGACATCGGTGGCATGAATAACACCGCCCGCGTTCAGCCAGGCTTCCCGCGCCGCACTGGCCTCTTCTGGTAGCGGTTTATCGCTCTCCAGCGCCAGCAACGTCACGTGGATCCCGGCGGCAACCGCCAGGCGGGCGACGACATAACCGTCACCGCCGTTATTGCCGTGTCCGCATAAAATCAGCCAGTGCGACGATTCAGGGTAAGCCGTGCGGGCAACGTTAAACGCCGCTTCACCCGCGCGTTGCATCAGTTCATACAGGGTAATGCCGAGGCTGTCTGCGGCCTCTTTTTCGGCGTGCCGGAGGTCATCCGCATGCCAGATGGAATGTGGAATACTTTCGGGGTTTTTCTTCACAGTATGGTCCGTCATGTCACAGCCCCTCGATCTCAATGAATTAGCGCAAAAAATTAAACAGTGGGGTGCTGAGCTTGGCTTCCAGAAGGTGGGTATCACCGATACCGACCTCTCCGCCAGCGAGCCGAAACTGCAGGCATGGCTGGATAAACAATACCATGGCGAAATGGAGTGGATGGCGCGTCATGGCATGATGCGTGCCCGCCCACACGAGCTGTTGCCTGGTACATTACGCGTCATCAGCGTACGCATGAACTACCTGCCCGCCAACGCGGCGTTTGCTCGCACGTTAAAAAATCCCGCCCTCGGTTACGTCAGCCGGTACGCCCTGGGCCGTGATTACCATAAGCTTCTGCGTAACCGTTTAAAAAAACTTGGGGAAACTATTCAGCAGCACTGTGTGTCGCTGAATTTTAGACCGTTTGTAGACTCTGCGCCTGTTCTTGAGCGCCCGATAGCAGAAAAAGCCGGGCTTGGCTGGACAGGTAAGCACTCACTTATCCTTAGCCGCGATGCCGGATCGTTCTTTTTCCTCGGTGAACTGCTCATAGATTTGCCGCTGCCGGTAGATGGTCCGGTAGAGGAAGGTTGCGGGCGCTGCGTGGCCTGCATGACCATCTGCCCGACGGGTGCCATCGTTGAGCCTTATACGGTGGATGCGCGCCGCTGCATCTCCTATCTCACCATTGAACTCGAAGGGGCGATACCGGAAGAATTCCGTCCGCTCATCGGGAACCGTATCTACGGCTGCGATGACTGCCAGCTGATCTGCCCCTGGAATCGTTACTCGCAGCTTACGGATGAAGACGATTTCAGTCCTCGTAAAGCGCTTCATGCGCCTCAGCTTATCGAGCTCTTCGCCTGGAGTGAGGCCTGGTTCCTGAAAGTCACCGAAGGATCCGCCATTCGGCGTATTGGGCATCTGCGCTGGCTACGAAATGTCGCCGTTGCGCTGGGTAATGCGCCCTGGGATGAAGCCACTATTCAGGCGCTCGAAAGTCGCAGAGGTGAGCACCCACTTCTTGATGAACACATAGAATGGGCGATTGCGCAGCAAATCGAGAAGCGCAATGCCTGCGTTGTCGAGGTGCAGCTGCCGAAGAAACAACGGCTGGTGAGAGTGATTGAAAAAGGGCTTGTTCGGGATGCTTGATATATTCACAGCCTGTGAATAAAAATAAAAACTCACGCGCCATCGGGGCTGGCAATGAGGTCAAGTGATCTAAATAACATTTTGAAATGAAATTTACTTCATTAAATTCAGTACGTTACGAAGATATTATTCACCCTGCTAATTTTCTTCTGGTCTGTAACTGAGTAGGGCTTCTGTGGATAACTCTGTTCACAAGAGTATTTCAGATGCAATAGAAAATGTCCCCAACGAAGCATTCCGCTGTGGATAATCTGGAGACGATAAGAATTTGGAGCGGGAAACGAGACTCGAACTCGCGACCCCGACCTTGGCAAGGTCGTGCTCTACCAACTGAGCTATTCCCGCTTGGGTGGTCCGTGCTGTGGAAGCACTTTCAAATTTTGGAGCGGGAAACGAGACTCGAACTCGCGACCCCGACCTTGGCAAGGTCGTGCTCTACCAACTGAGCTATTCCCGCTTGGGTGGTCTGTGCTTTAGAAGCACCTTCAAATTTTGGAGCGGGAAACGAGACTCGAACTCGCGACCCCGACCTTGGCAAGGTCGTGCTCTACCAACTGAGCTATTCCCGCAAATTTGCACTGCTTTTGTTGCTGTCGTAACGTGTATTTCTCTGTCGTTACGGGAGGCGCATTATACGAGAAATCCGTTTAGCTGCAACCCCCCTAAAAGCGTTTTTTGTGAAATTCAGTTCAAGTGATGGAATATTCATCGCTTTGCACGTTTTTACACCATTCATGCGTTCTGTAGGCCGGGTAACGCGCAACGCCCCTGGCAACCGCCTGAATTACAGCTTAATAAAGTTCTCGCGATAATACGCCAGTTCGGCCACAGACTCACGGATATCGTCCATGGCCTGATGCGTACCCTGCTTTTTAAAGCCATCCAGGATTTCCGGTTTCCAGCGACGCGCCAGCTCTTTCAGGGTGCTCACATCCAGATAGCGGTAATGGAAGTAAGACTCCAGCTCCGGCATGTACTTAAACAGAAAACGGCGATCCTGACCGATGCTGTTACCGCAGATAGGTGATTTGCCCGCCGGAACCCACTGTTTCAGAAACGCAAGCGTTGCCAGCTCCGCCTCGCGATCGCCCATGGTGCTGGCCTTAACGCGCTCCACCAGCCCGCTCCCCGTATGGGTGCGCACGTTCCACTCATCCATTAACGCAAGCTGGTCGTCGGACTGATGAACCGCGATAGTCGGCCCTTCCGCCAGAATATTCAGGTTGGCATCGGTCACCAGGGTTGCAATCTCAATAATGCGATCGCGCTCGGGATCCAGCCCGGTCATTTCAAGATCGATCCAAATCAGGTTGTTTTCATCCGCGCTCATGTTATTTTCCACCCTTCTCGCATAACCGGCTGTAGCAGGTTAACTAGTATTAATTAGAGTGTATCATAGAGGTTTTGCCCCTTACGGGCGACCAGGAGCCAGCGCGATTGAGTAAAAATAAACTCTCCAAAGGGCAGCAGCGCCGTGTGAATGCCAATCACCAGCGCCGTCTTAAAACCACTTCGGAGAAGGTCGATTACGACGACAACCTGTTTGGCGAACCGATGGAAGGCATCGTCATCAGCCGTTTCGGTATGCACGCCGACGTGGAATCCGCCAACGGTGAGATTCACCGCTGCAACATCCGCCGGACGATTCGTTCTCTGGTGACCGGCGATCGCGTGGTCTGGCGCCCGGGTAAAGAAGCGGCGGAAGGCGTCACGGTAAAAGGCATCGTTGAGGCGGTCCACGCGCGTACGTCGGTACTGACCCGTCCCGATTTCTACGACGGGGTTAAACCTATCGCAGCTAACATTAACCAGATCGTTATCGTCTCGGCGATTTTGCCCGAACTTTCGCTCAATATTATCGACCGATACCTTGTCGCCTGTGAAACGCTGCAGGTTGAACCGATCATCGTACTTAACAAAATCGATCTGCTCGATGAAGACGGTATGAACTTCGTCAACGAGCAGATGGATATCTACCGTAACATCGGGTATCGCGTTCTGATGGTTTCCAGCTATACCAAAGATGGTCTGAAACCGCTTGAAGAGGCGCTTACCGATCGCATCAGCATCTTTGCGGGACAGTCCGGTGTGGGCAAATCAAGCCTGCTGAACAACCTTCTCGGCCTCCAGCAAGAGATCGTGACCAACGATGTGTCTGATGTTTCTGGCCTGGGCCAGCACACCACGACCGCGTCACGCCTGTATCACTTCCCGCACGGCGGCGATGTCATTGACTCCCCGGGCGTGCGTGAATTCGGTTTGTGGCACCTTGAGCCGGAACAAATCTTCAACGGATTTGTCGAATTCCATGATTATTTAGGTGCTTGCAAATACCGCGACTGTAAACATGACAATGACCCGGGCTGCGCTATCCGTGAAGCGGTCGAGAAAGGCGAAATAGCGGAGACCCGCTTTGAAAACTACCACCGCATTCTCGAGAGCATGGATCAGGTAAAAACGCGTAAAAACTTTTCTGATTCTGATAACTGACAACTAAGCTAAGCATCGCTAAAATCGTCCCCTTTTTTCAGGTTCCGGCGCTTTGCGGCCGGATCAGGAACGACAAAACAATGGCCTGGAGGCTACCTTGTTAAACTCATTTAAACTTTCGCTTCAATACATTCTGCCGAAACTGTGGCTCACTCGCCTGGCGGGCTGGGGCGCGAGCAAACGAGCGGGCTGGCTGACCAAACTGGTCATCGACCTTTTCGTAAAATATTACAAGGTCGACATGAAAGAGGCGCAGAAGCCGGATACCGCCAGCTACCGCACCTTCAACGAGTTTTTCGTCCGCCCACTGCGCGACGACGTGCGCCCGCTGAATACGGACCCTAACGTGCTGGTGATGCCTGCAGATGGCGTGATTAGCCAACTGGGTCACATCGAAGACGACAAAATCCTGCAGGCGAAAGGCCATAACTACAGCCTGGAAGCGTTGCTGGCAGGTAACTACCTGATGGCGGATCTGTTCCGTAACGGGACCTTCGCGACCACCTATCTCTCACCGCGCGACTATCACCGCGTGCACATGCCGTGCAACGGCATCCTGCGTGAAATGATCTACGTTCCGGGCGATCTGTTCTCCGTGAACCACCTCACGGCGCAGAATGTACCTAACCTGTTCGCCCGTAACGAACGCGTCATCTGCCTGTTTGATACTGAATTCGGCCCTATGGCGCAGATTCTGGTGGGCGCGACCATTGTCGGCAGCATTGAAACCGTCTGGGCTGGCACCATCACCCCACCACGTGAAGGCGTGATCAAGCGCTGGACCTGGCCTGCCGGTGAAGAAGAAGGCTCTGTCGCCCTGCTGAAAGGTCAGGAGATGGGTCGCTTCAAGCTGGGCTCAACCGTTATCAACCTGTTTGCACCGGGTAAAGTTAAGCTGGCCGAACAGCTTGAAAGCCTGTCGGTCACCAAACTGGGTCAGCCGCTGGCCGTCTCTACCGAAACCTTCGTAACGCCGGTGGCAGAACCTGCACCGTTGTCCCAAGAAGAGATCGACGCCGAGCACGACGCCAGCCCGCTGGTTGACGACAAAAAAGACGAAGGCTAATAACAGAAGGATCGCTGACGTGCGCCCGATTATCGTTCTACTGATGGCCTGGTGCCTCAGCATGGGGGCGTACGCAGCGACAGCCCCCGACGCAAAACAGATAACCCAGGAACTGGAGCAAGCAAAAGCGGCAAAACCCGCTCAGCCAGAGACCGTTGAGTCGCTCCAGTCCGCCCTGAACGCGCTTGCGGAGCGTAAAGGCTCCCTTGAGCGTGCACAGCAATATCAGCAGGTTATCGACAACTTCCCGAAACTCTCGCAAACGCTGCGCTCGCAGCTCAGTAATCTGCGTGATGAACCGCGCGATATACCGGCGGACATGTCTTCTGATGCGCTGAATCAGGAGATCCTCCAGGTCAGCAGCCAGCTTCTGGAAAAGAGCCGTCTGGCTCAGCAGGAGCAGGAGCGGGCGCGTGAAATTGCCGACTCGCTCAGCCAGCTTCCCCAGCAGCAAACCGATGCCCGCCGCCAGCTTAATGAAGTTGAGCGTCGCGTTGGCACGCAAAGCGGCAACACGCCGCAAGCGCAGGCGCAGAATCTGGGGCTGCAGGCCGAATCTGCTCGCCTCAAAGCCCTTGTCGATGAACTGGAGCTGGCGCAGCTCTCCGCCAATAACCGCCAGGAGTTGTCGCGGATGCGCTCTGAGCTGGCGCAGAAGCAGAGCGAACAGCTGGATGCATATCTGCAGGCCCTGCGTAATCAGCTTAACAGCCAGCGGCAGCGCGAAGCCGAGCGTGCGCTTGAAAGCACCGAACTGCTGGCGGAAAACAGCGCGAACCTGCCCAGCGGCATCGTTGAGCAGTTTAAGGTCAACCGCGAGCTCTCTGCGGCGCTGAACCAACAGGCGCAGCGTATGGATCTGGTGGCCTCGCAACAGCGTCAGGCTACCAATCAAACCCTGCAGGTCCGCCAGGCGCTTAACACGTTGCGTGAGCAGTCCCAGTGGCTAGGGTCATCAAACCTGCTGGGTGAGGCGTTACGCGCGCAGGTCTCACGCCTGCCGGAAATGCCCAAACCGCAACAGCTTGATACAGAAATGGCTCAGCTGCGCGTGCAGCGATTGCACTTTGAGGATCTGCTCAACAAACAGCCGCAAATCCGCCAGATCCGTCAGGCTGACGGACAGCCGCTGACCAGCGAGCAGAACCGCATTCTGGAAGCCCAGTTGCGTACCCAGCGTGAACTGCTGAACTCCCTGCTCCAGGGCGGGGATACGCTGATTCTGGAACTGACCAAGCTCAAGGTCTCTAATAGCCAACTGGAAGATGCGCTGAAAGAGGTGAATGAGGCAACGCACCGTTATCTCTTCTGGACCTCCGACGTGCGGCCGATGACCTTCTCGTGGCCGATTGAGATTGTCCAGGATCTGCGCCGCCTTATTTCGCTGGATACCTTCAGCCAGCTGGGCCAGGCCAGCGTGATGATGCTCACCAGTAAAGAGACCATTTTCCCGCTGCTGGCCGCGCTGATTCTGGTGGGCTTCAGCATTTACTCGCGCCGGTATTTCACCCGATTCCTGGAGCGCTCCAGCGCCCGGGTGGGGAAAGTTACGCAGGATCACTTCTGGCTGACGTTACGCACCGTCTTCTGGTCGATTCTCGTCGCCTCACCGCTACCGGTCCTGTGGATGACGCTTGGATATGGCCTGCGGGAAGCCTGGCCCTACCCGCTCGCGGTGGCCATTGGCGATGGCGTCACTGCCACGGTGCCACTGCTGTGGGTGGTAATGATTTGCGCCACGTTCGCGCGGCCCAACGGTTTGTTCATCGCTCACTTCGGCTGGCCGCGTAATCGCGTTGCACGCGCCATGCGTTACTACCTGATGAGCATCGGACTGATTGTGCCGCTGATTATGGCGCTGATCATGTTCGATAAACTTAACGACCGGGAATTCTCAGGGTCGCTGGGCCGCCTCTGCTTTATGCTGATATGCGGGGCGCTGGCAATTGTCACGCTCAGCCTGAAACGCGCCGGTATCCCGCTCTATCTGGATAAATCCGGTAACGGCGACAACATGTTCAACCGGCTGCTCTGGAACCTGCTGCTGAGCGCACCGCTGATTGCCATGCTGGCAGCGACGGTGGGTTACCTGGCGACCGCCAAGGCGCTGCTGGCGAGGCTAGAAACCTCGGTGGCGATCTGGTTCCTGCTTCTGGTGGTGTATCACGTGATACGCCGCTGGATGCTGATCCAGCGCCGCCGTCTGGCATTCGACCGTGCCAAGCACCGGCGGGCAGAGATCCTCGCCCAGCGTGCGCGTGGCGAGGAAGAGCCAAACCATGTCAACAGCACAGAAGGCACGACGGAAGCTGACGAAGTCGAGCTGGATCTGGATGCCATCAGTACCCAATCCCTGCGACTGGTACGCTCCATCCTGATGCTGATTGCCCTGCTGTCGGTGATCTTCCTGTGGTCGGAAATTCACTCCGCGTTTGGCTTCCTGGAAAACATCTCTCTGTGGGACGTAACGTCCACGGTACAAGGTGTGGAGAGCCTGGAGCCGATTACCTTAGGCGCGGTGTTGATTGCCATTCTGGTGTTGATCATCACCACCCAGCTGGTGCGTAACTTCCCGGCGCTGCTGGAGCTGGCCCTGCTGCAGCATCTCGATTTAACCCCGGGGACGGGATATGCAATTACCACCATCACCAAATATCTGATCATGCTGTTTGGCGGACTGGTCGGCTTCTCAATGATTGGTATTGAATGGTCGAAACTGCAGTGGCTGGTGGCGGCACTTGGTGTGGGGTTAGGGTTTGGCTTACAGGAGATCTTCGCCAACTTTATCTCTGGCCTGATTATTCTGTTCGAAAAACCGATTCGTATTGGCGATACGGTAACGATCCGCGATTTGACCGGCAGCATCACCAGGATCAACACGCGCGCCACCACCATCAGCGACTGGGACCGTAAAGAGATCATCGTGCCGAACAAGGCGTTTATTACCGAGCAGTTTATCAACTGGTCGCTGTCAGACTCCGTCACGCGTGTGGTGCTGACGGTACCTGCGCCGTCGGATGCCAACAGCGAAGAGGTCACTCAGATCCTCTACACCGCCGCGGAGCGCTGTTCATTCGTGATCGACAACCCGGCGCCGGAAGTGTTCCTGGTGGATTTACAACAGGGGATCCAGATTTTCGAACTGCGTATTTACGCCGCCGAAATGGGACACCGTATGCCACTGCGTCATGAGATCCACCAGCTGATTCTGGCAGGGTTCCGTGAGCACGGCATTGATATGCCGTTCCCACCGTTCCAGATGCGTCTGGAAAGCCTGGACGGGCGTAAAACGGGAAGAACGTTAACGTCAGCGGCGCGCACACGCCCGGCAGGAAGTCTGTAACCCTTCTCCCCTCCCTTCCGGGAGGGGAATGTTTAACCGCTACGCCACTTCCGTCAGCAACGCCACAGAACGTCGGCGGTAATTCTCATAAATCCCCATCGCCAGAAGCGAGAAGAAGACTGGACCGCCCACCATCCACAGTGCGCTACTCCAGTCATTCGCCTCAATCACCGGCTGAATAACGGTAAAGATGTTGGCGAATGCCACTACCAGCACCACCACCGTGGTTGCCAGCAGCGTGGCGGCGCGCGTTTTGAAAATCACAAACGGACGCTCAAGATCCTCCTTCGCCTTAAAGAACGGGAAGGCCAGGCTCAGAAAGAGATAAGGCAGCGTCATCGACACGTTCGCCATCAGGGTCAGCTTGTTATAAAACGCTGACGCGGTATCCCCACCAAACGACACCAGCAAAATGAACACGCAGACCAGCAGGCACTGCATCCACATGGCGTTGGCGGGCATACCTGCGGTATTCAGTTGCGTCATGCGTGCAGGCCACAGCGCTTTTGGCGTGCCCTGAATTATCGCTTTCAACGGAGAGTAAATCAGCGTGAAAAACGCGCCGGTATAGGCAAGGAACATGGACAAGCCGGTGATGCGTGCAAACCAGACGCCCATCGTTGCCGCCGCTTCCGGTGTCAGATTCATCGCTTGTCCCAGCGTCATCCCCAGGCTTTTCATCAGCACATAGGTAATGTTGCCCAGGTTAGTGGTGTTGTTGCTGAGTACCTGCTGCCAGTTGCTGCTGACGCCCCAGAGGAAAATTGCCAGCGAATAGCCAATGGAGATAACTATTGCGGCAAAAATAATGCCTTTCGCAAAGTTCTTTTCCGGGTTCTCGGTCTTGTCGACCAGGCCGCCCACCGCCTCAATACCGCCGTACGCAAAAATGGCAAACACCACAAAGGAGAGCATAGCGAGCCCGGACTGATAGCTCGGGTTGGGCGAGGAAACGAAGTTCACCTCCTGAGCGAAATGTCCGCCGTTCAGGCACAGAATGGCAATGCTGACCAGCAGCAACACCAGGTTCAGGCACATCACCGAGATCCCACCCACGGCGGTAATGCGGGCAATTTTGTTGATGCCCTTAGACGCCACCAGCGTTACAACCACCATCCAGCAGACGGCCAGAATCCCGACCACTTGCGTGGAGCTCAGACCGGCCAAAGACCAGACCTGAGTGTAATCGCTGCCGAAAACAAACGTCGAAAACGGTACCCAGACCTTGGCCGCCGTACTGACCATCCAGACCACATACGAGGAGAACCACATAAACGTGCCGATAAACGCGTAGCGCGGGCCGATGCTGTTGTTCATCCAGGAATAGATCCCGCCCTCTTCTTTGCGGTAGGCCGCCCCCATTTCCGCCATCATCAGCGCAAACGGTATGAAGAAAAACAGGGCCGAGACGATGTAAAACGGCGTTGCGCTGTAGCCCATCAGATAGAAAGCCGACGGGCTGTTGGCAAAGCCAAAGACGGAGGTAAAAATCATCAGGATGAGCCCGGTGAGGGTCATCTTTTTAAGTGACTGGAACATAGCGCCATCCAAAGGAAGTTAAACTGCGCGGATGGTAGCAGATGACCAGACTAATATTGTGGCTATTAGGGGCAAATTAAGAAAAAGACCTGCGTACAGAGAATGTGGCAGTTTTTAATGTTGTCGTGCGGAAATGGAAAGGTTAATTGACATCAGAGGAGAGCCGGGTAAGCGACAGTGCTACCCGGCAATACGGTGCGTTATGCGCGATCGACCGTAAACGCGATCACTTCGCCCAGCTGTTCTGCACCCAGCGCCAGCATCACCAGACGATCAACGCCCAGCGCCACGCCGGAGCAATCCGGCAGGCCCGCCTTCAATGCATCCAGCAGATGGGTATCAATAGGCTGCTGCGGCAGACCACGTGCCGCGCGCTTGCGGTTATCCTGCTCAAAACGCTGCTGCTGTTCGCGTGCGTCGGTCAGTTCGTGGAAGCCGTTCGCCAGCTCGATACCTTTGTAATAGACCTCAAAACGCTCCGCCACGCGGTGATCTTCGGTGCTGATCTGCGCCAGCGAAGCCTGGCTTGCCGGGAAGTGATATACAAACGTCGGCCGGTCTTTGCCAATTTGCGGCTCAACGCCAAAGGTGAAGAGCAGTTGCAGCAGCGTGTCGCGGTCTTCTTCGGTATCTGCCACGTTGCTCAGATCCAGTTTTGCCGCCACTTCGCGCAGCTGCGCTTTATCCGCAGAGAGCGGATCAATTTCTAGGTAACGCTGGAAAACCTGCTGATAAGAGAGCGTTTCCGCTTCTGAGCACTCCAGCACCTGCTGCAGCAAATCGTCCACCTCGTTCATCAGGCGGTACATATCATAATGCGGACGGTACCACTCCAGCATGGTGAATTCCGGATTGTGGTGACGCCCCATCTCTTCATTACGGAAACTGCGGCACAGCTGATAGACCGGGCCACACCCTGCCGCCAGCAGGCGTTTCATGTGGTATTCCGGACTGGTCATCAGATACAAATTCATGCCCTGTGAGTGGCCAGGACCAACAAAACGGGTTTCAAACGGGACCAGATGAATATCCGTTACCGTTGCCTGACTCATGCACGGGGTTTCCACCTCAAGGACGCCGCGGTCGGCAAAGAAGCGGCGGATCTCCGCCATAATTGCAGCGCGTTTTAGCAGGTTGGGGATGGATGCGCTCGGCTGCCAGGTGGCCGTTTCGCTCATGAGTTTTTCTCCGATTTCAGACAAGGGCACGAAGTCTACTCGTTACCAGGGACGGAGACAAATTTTGCGCAGTAAAAAAGCGCATTTCATTTAGGTGAACAATTGCGCGACGAAATTCATTACTCACCGCGATAAATCGCCGCACAGAACAGCAAAAAAATCGAACACGTCAAATTTCCCTGACATCCACGCGGTTATACTGCTTTACCCATAAAGGAGCAGTGGAAACGCTTTCGCAATCGTCCTTTTGGACGGGTGAACTACCTTTAGTTTATCGCGTTGCGAAATAACAAAAATCTGGAGGAATGTCGTGCAAACTTTTCAAGCCGATCTTGCCGTTATAGGCGCTGGCGGGGCTGGATTACGTGCTGCGATTGCTGCAGCACAAGCTAATCCCAACGCTAAAATCGCATTGATTTCAAAAGTCTATCCGATGCGCAGCCATACGGTTGCCGCAGAAGGAGGATCCGCCGCCGTTGCGCAGGATCATGACAGCTTCGAATACCATTTCCACGACACGGTTGCAGGGGGCGACTGGCTTTGCGAGCAGGATGTCGTTGACTACTTTGTACACCATTGTCCTACGGAGATGACCCAGCTTGAACAGTGGGGATGTCCGTGGAGCCGTCGTCCGGACGGCAGCGTCAACGTTCGCCGCTTCGGCGGGATGAAGATCGAACGCACCTGGTTCGCCGCCGATAAAACCGGCTTCCACATGTTGCACACCCTGTTCCAGACCTCCCTTCAGTTCCCACAGATTCAGCGCTTTGACGAACATTTCGTCCTCGACATTCTGGTTGATGACGGTCAGGCGCGCGGTCTGGTGGCGATGAACATGATGGAAGGCACCCTCGTCCAGATCCGCGCCAACGCGGTGGTCATGGCTACCGGCGGTGCGGGGCGTGTTTACCGCTACAACACCAACGGCGGTATCGTCACCGGTGACGGCATGGGCATGGCGCTCAGCCACGGCGTGCCGCTGCGGGATATGGAGTTCGTGCAGTATCACCCTACAGGCCTGCCGGGCTCCGGCATTCTGATGACGGAAGGCTGCCGTGGTGAAGGCGGGATCCTGGTCAATAAAAATGGCTACCGCTATCTGCAGGATTACGGCATGGGCCCGGAAACCCCGCTCGGCGAGCCGAAAAACAAATACATGGAACTGGGCCCGCGCGACAAAGTGTCTCAGGCCTTCTGGCACGAGTGGCGCAAAGGCAACACCATCTCCACGCCACGCGGCGATGTGGTCTACCTCGACCTGCGTCATCTTGGCGAGAAGAAACTGCTGGAACGTCTGCCGTTCATTTGCGAACTGGCAAAAGCCTATGTTGGCGTCGATCCGGTGAAAGAGCCGATTCCGGTACGTCCAACGGCCCACTACACCATGGGCGGTATCGAAACCGATCAGCAGTGCGAAACCCGCATTAAAGGGCTGTTTGCCGTGGGCGAGTGCTCCTCTGTCGGCCTGCACGGTGCTAACCGTCTGGGGTCAAACTCACTGGCGGAGCTGGTGGTCTTTGGCCGCATGGCGGGCGAACGCGCGATGGAGCGTGCTGCCACCGCGGGCGAGGCGAACAGCGCGGCGCTGGATGCCCAGGTCGTTGACGTCGAAAAACGGCTGAAAAACCTGGTGAACCAGGAAGGAAATGAAAACTGGTCGAAAATCCGCGACGAGATGGGCCTGTCGATGGAGGAAGGCTGCGGTATCTATCGTACCCCTGAGCTGATGCAAAAAACCGTGGATAAGCTGGCAGAGCTGCAGGAACGCTTCAAGCGCGTGCGCATTACCGATACCTCCAGCGTGTTCAACACAGACCTGCTCTATACCATTGAGTTGGGTCACGGCCTGAACGTGGCGGAATGTATGGCGCACTCTGCGCTGGCACGTAAAGAGTCACGCGGCGCGCATCAGCGTCTTGATGAAGGCTGCACCGAACGTGATGACGTCAATTTCCTGAAACACACTCTCGCCTGGCGCGATGCGGATGGCACCACCCGTCTGGACTACAGCGACGTGAAAATCACGACGTTGCCACCGGCTAAACGCGTGTATGGCGCAGAAGCAGAAGCCGCCGAGAAGAAGGAGAAGGCGAATGGCTGAGATGCAGAAACTGAAAATCGAAGTGGTGCGCTACAATCCGGAAGTGGACACCGCACCGCACAGCGCATTCTATGAAGTCCCTTATGACGAGCAAACCTCTCTGCTGGATGCGCTCGGCTATATCAAAGATAACCTTGCGCCGGACCTGAGCTACCGCTGGTCGTGCCGTATGGCAATCTGCGGCTCCTGCGGCATGATGGTCAACAAGGTGCCGAAACTGGCCTGTAAAACTTTCCTGCGTGAATACACCAAAGGCATCAAAGTAGAAGCGTTGGGTAACTTCCCGATTGAACGCGATCTGGTGGTCGATATGACCCACTTTATCGAAAGTCTGGAAGCGATTAAGCCGTACATCATCGGCAATCCACGTACGCCGGATCAGGGGACGAACACCCAGACACCAGCTCAGATGGCGAAATACCATCAGTTCTCCGGCTGCATCAACTGTGGTCTGTGCTACGCCGCGTGTCCACAGTTTGGCCTGAATCCAGAGTTTATTGGCCCGGCGGCCATTACCCTGGCGCACCGCTATAACGAGGACAGCCGCGACCACGGTAAAAAAGAACGTATGGCGCAGCTTAACAGCCAGAACGGCGTCTGGAGCTGTACTTTTGTGGGCTACTGCTCCGAAGTCTGTCCAAAGCACGTCGACCCGGCCGCCGCTATTCAGCAGGGTAAAGTGGAAAGCTCGAAAGACTTTCTTATCGCCACCCTGAAACCACGCTAAGGAGTGCATAATGACGACTAAACGCAAAGCCTACGTGCGGCCAATGCCGTCCACCTGGTGGAAGAAACTGCCGTTTTATCGCTTCTATATGCTGCGTGAAGGCACCGCGGTGCCGGCGGTCTGGTTCAGCCTGGAGCTGATGTATGGCGTTTATGCCCTCAAACATGGCCCTGAAACCTGGGCCAGCTTTGTCGGCTTCCTGCAAAACCCCATCATCGTGATCCTGAACCTGATTGTGCTCGCGGCAGCGCTGCTTCATACCAAAACCTGGTTTGAACTGGCGCCAAAAGCGGCGAACATCATCATTAAAGACGAGAAAATGGGGCCAGAGCCGGTCATTAAAGGGCTATGGGGCGTGACGATCCTCGTCACTGTGGTCATTCTGTTTGTCGCACTGTTCTGGTAAGGAGACTACTGTGATTAATCCAAATCCAAAACGTTCTGACGAGCCGGTCTTCTGGGGACTGTTTGGCGCAGGGGGGATGTGGAGCGCCATCATCGCGCCGGTCATCATCCTGCTGGTCGGTATTATGCTGCCACTGGGGCTGTTTCCGGGCGATGCGCTGGGTTACGAGCGAGTACTGGCCTTTGCCAGCAGCTTTATTGGCCGTGTGTTCCTCTTCCTGATGATCGTCCTGCCGCTGTGGTGTGGCCTGCACCGTATTCACCATGCGATGCATGACCTGAAAATCCATGTCCCGAGCGGGAAATGGGTGTTCTACGGTCTGGCAACCATCCTGACGGTGGTTACACTGATTGCGGTGGTTACTATCTGATACATCAGGCCCGCCTCCCGGCGGGCCTGTCATTTCTGCATTTTCCCCACCAGCCACTGCGCAAACTCACGCATTGCAGGGGTTTCTGTCCGTGACTGCAATCGGGTTAACCAGTAACTGCCCAGCTCAATCTGTGTCGCAAACGGCTGAATGATACGTTCGCTGTTCAGCAGATGAGTGAACATACTCACAGGCGCGATAGCAATTCCCACGCCGGCCTGCGCGGCTTCCAGCATGGTAACGGATGAATCAAACACCATCACCCGATGCGTTGGTGACGGCGAGAGTTCGCCCGCGGCCTGCATCCATGCCGACCATTCGTCGCGTCGGTAGGAGCGCAGCAGCGTAAACTTCAGCATGTCCGCCGGTGCTTGTAGCCCGACGGCAATTTCAGGCGTGCACAGCGGAGCCAGCGGCGCAGAACACAGAAACGTCGCTTCAGTGCCATGCCACGCCCCTCCACCGTAGCGGATCGTGTAATCCAGCCCTTCGGCGGCCGGATCGACACGGTTATTATGGGTCGAAAGATGCAGATCGATATGCGGATAGCGGCGACGGAAATCATCCAGCTGCGCGAATAACACGCCGGTAGCAAAAGTCCCCACCACGCCAATTTTAAGCTTCTCCAGCGCGCGATGACTGGCAAAGCGATCCAGCATGCCGGCGATACGATCAAACGAATCGTTCAGCACCGGCAGCAGATTCTCGCCCTCTGTCGTCAGCATCAATCCGCGCGAAACCCGGACAAACAGCTGACAGTTCAGATGTTGTTCCAGCGTCTTAACGTGCTGACTGATGGCTGAATGGGTGACATTCAGCTCAATGGCAGCATTAGTAAAACTGAGGTGCCTTGCAGCGGCTTCGAAGGCACGAAGCGAATTAAGCGGTAAATAGCTGCGTGTCATCGACCCATCCGTTAGAAAAATTAACAGCTAATGCTAAATTTAACCGTTTGTCAGCCACAGTCAAATCCAACAGACTGGGTATGTCTGACGGGCCCGGACACTCCCTTGACTCGCTATTACGGAAGATAACTGATGATGAAAAAATCCCTGTGCTGCGCCCTGCTGCTCAGCACCTCCTGCGCTGCATTAGCCGCACCTCTGTCAGAAACACAGCTGGCGAAGGTCGTGGAACGTACCGTTACGCCCCTGATGAAAGCGCAGTCTATTCCGGGTATGGCGGTCGCCGTGATCTATCAGGGCCAGCCGCACTACTTCACCTTCGGCAAGGCCGATGTCGCCGCGAACACACCCGTCACTGCACAAACGCTGTTTGAGCTGGGCTCAATCAGCAAAACTTTCACCGGCGTTCTGGGTGGCGATGCTATTGCTCGCGGTGAAATTTCGCTGGGCGATCCGGTGACCAAATACTGGCCTGAGCTGACCGGCAAACAGTGGCAGGGCGTTCGCATGCTGGACCTGGCAACCTATACTGCCGGTGGCCTGCCGTTACAGGTGCCCGATGAGGTTACCGATAATGCCTCGCTGCTGCGTTTTTACCAGTCCTGGCAACCACAGTGGGCGCCAGGCACCACGCGTCTTTATGCGAATGCCAGCATCGGTCTGTTTGGGGCTCTGGCGGTGAAACCTTCTGGCATGCGCTTTGAGCAGGCCATGACGGAGCGGGTCCTGAAGCCGCTTAACCTGAACCATACGTGGATAAACGTTCCGAAGTCAGAAGAACAGCATTACGCCTGGGGTTATCGTGACGGTAAAGCGGTTCACGTTTCCCCGGGCATGCTCGACGCCGAAGCGTATGGCGTGAAAACCAACGTGAAGGATATGGCGAGCTGGGTGGTGGCTAACATGGCCCCCGATGGCGTACAGGATACCTCACTGAAGCAGGGCATGGTGCTTGCACAGTCTCGCTACTGGCGCACAGGCTCGATGTACCAGGGCCTGGGCTGGGAGATGCTCAACTGGCCGGTAGAAGCCAAAACCGTGGTGGAGGGCAGCGACAACAAAGTAGCGCTTGCACCGTTGCCCGTGGCAGAAGTGAACCCTCCTGCACCACCGGTAAAAGCGTCATGGGTACATAAAACAGGCTCGACGGGCGGATTTGGCAGCTACGTGGCATTTATCCCTGAGAAGGAACTCGGCATTGTTATGCTGGCGAACAAGAGCTACCCGAACCCGGCGCGCGTGGAAGCGGCATACCGTATTCTGAGCGCTCTGCAGTAACATCTTGCCGGGTGATGCTGATGCTCACCCGGCCTGCAAAATTCCCGCATTTTCCTTGCTGTCATCTACACTTAACAAAAAACAGTAAGGAAACTCCTATGCGCATTTTGCCTGTTATCGCCGCAGTGACAGCCGCGTTTTTAGTGGTTGCCTGCAGCTCCCCGACTCCCCCTCCCGGCGTCACCGTTGTCAGCAATTTCGACGCACAACGTTTTCTTGGAACATGGTATGAAATCGCGCGCCTTGACCACCGTTTTGAACGGGGTTTAGAGAAGGTCACGGCAAATTACAGCCCGATGGATGACGGCGGTATTCAGGTTATCAACCGGGGCTATAATCCGGACCGGGAGATGTGGCAGCAGTCGATTGGACAAGCGTACTTTACCGGCGACCCGCGACGGGCCGCGCTCAAAGTTTCCTTCTTCGGCCCGTTCTATGGCGGATATAACGTGATAGCGCTCGACAGAGAGTACCGTCACGCGCTGGTCTGCGGGCCGGATCGCAACTATCTGTGGATCCTCTCTCGCACCCCAACCCTTTCACCTGAGATGAAACAGCAGATGCTGGACGTCGCGACCCGGCAAGGGTTTGATGTGTCGAAACTCATCTGGGTAGAACAACCCCATTAATGGGTGCTGAGCTTCAACCCAATAATACCGGCCACAATCAGGGCGAGGCTGGCGATACGCGCCAGACTCGCTGACTCACCCAACAGCAGGATCCCCGTGATGGCCGCCCCCACGGCGCCAATTCCCGTCCAGACGGCATACGCTGTCCCCACCGGTAAAGAACGCATCGCCCACGAGAGCAAAACGATACTCACAATCATCGCGGTGATGGTAATGACGCTGGGTGTCAGGCGGGTAAAACCGTGGGTGTACTTCAGACCTATCGCCCATACCACTTCGAGCAGGCCAGCAATAACAAGAATGATCCAGGACATTTCAGGCTCCTTAACTTAAATGCAAGTTGGGGCCGTCCCCGATGAAGGAAGCGCTTACGGGTCGTCCCGCAAGGCAAAGATTACACCTCATATTTTGGTTAGCGTGCGATTTTTTTTCAATCCTTTTGTGCTGAACATGTTAAGGCAAGAAATAGCCGCAGTATGCCGCGCAGTTCAGGCATTTATCACTCATCCGACTTCTCTATGATGATGTGCTTTCTGATGGCAGGAAGCCAAACCACTAGCCGACTGCGAATATAATATGTTCAAAATTCTTTTGATTGACCGTTGTCACTTCACCCGCACCGGGTTTGAAGCATGGCTCAATCATTCCGGTTTATTTCCGGAAAACGTCGTTGTGACCGGCCTGAATAATCTTTTCCTCGCCAGAGAGCACATTCTGCAATGGAAACCGACGCTGGTTATTGCTGACCTGCATGGGTTCAGACAGGATGTACATCCCTTTCAGTCCCTCTCATCTTTGCTGAACGCCAGCGAAAGAGTGCCCTTTATTTTGCTGCAATCGGGTGAGGATAGTGAAATGACCGCCTGGCTGAAGCAATTCCCGGTCTGGTCATCGCTGTTGAAAAATGCCCGTCTTGAACAACTGGGGACAGTTATCCACGACGCACTCATTTCGCACGCGAACAGTGAAAAGCCAAAGGTAACCGCGCCTTTGCTGACGCGCCAGGAGGAGAAAGTGCTGACGTTGTGGATGGAGGGTGCCAGCAATCAGAAAATTGCGGCTCACCTGAGTATTAACGGTAAAACGGTCTATACCTATAAACGGAATATCCGCATGAAATTGCATATGGATACGCGTTATTCACCGTTTTTATCCCTGCAGGAATCAGAAAGCTGACGGTACGAAACCCGTCTGGTTCCGTACCGTTTATTCAATTACTGCTGTGCTTTACTTGCCGCACCAGAGATTGCACTACCACCTTCAGAAATATCCTGACCAACGCCACGCGTGGTATTACAGGCTGTTAATACTGAAGAAAGTACCAGGACTGAAAAGATCGCTGCAATTGTCTTCTTAACCATAATATCTTCCTTTTATAGCCAAAGTTGTTTTGTGTATAGCAACTTAAGAATAGACAATATCCCGTCGTTTGACGGAAAAGGACGCATTTTTAGGAAAATTAGACGGGGTTAGCTGGCCGCGTGAGAAATGATATGGCCGAGATCCAGGATATCTTCCCCCATTCCACGCGTGGTGTTACAGCCGGAAAGCAACGCGCTGGACAGCGCTAACAGAAGCAGAATTTTAACGGTACGGTTCATCATCCCTGCCTGCAAAAAACAGGCGCAGCGGGCGCTGCGCCTTCAGTCTTGACGTAAATTACTTCACGCGAGATACGTATTCGCCGGAGCGGGTATCTACTTTGATCACTTCACCAGTCTGTACGAACAGTGGAACTTTAACCACTGCACCGGTGGACAGGGTAGCTGGCTTGCCGCCAGTACCTGCGGTATCACCTTTCAGACCTGGGTCGGTTTCAACGATTTCCAGCTCTACGAAGTTTGGTGGGGTAACAGCGATAGGCTGGCCGTTCCACAGGGTCACGATGCACTCAGCCTGGTCCAGCAGCCATTTTTCGCTATCGCCAATCGCTTTAGCATCCGCAGACAGCTGCTCGAACGTTTCGTTGTTCATGAAGTGCCAGAACTCACCGTCGTTGTACAGGTAAGTCAGGTTCATATCGACAACATCAGCGCCTTCAGCGGAGTCAGTAGACTTGAAGGTTTTCTCAACACGGGTACCGGTCAGCAGGCGACGCAGCTTAACGCGCGCGAATGCCTGGCCTTTACCTGGTTTAACGAATTCGCTGGCTTCAACCGCGTACGGTTCGCCGTCCATCATGATTTTAAGACCAGCACGAAAATCGTTGCTATAGTACGTTGCCATAAGGCCCTCTAAATTTGTTAACTGGTAGCTAAGCCACAAAATGGCGCATATTGTAACCCTAAACACCCCGTCCAGAGAAGATTGGTTATCGCAACTTGCCGATGTAATCACCAGTCCTGATGAATTGCTGCGTCTGTTAGACCTCGATCAGCACCCAGAGTTGCTTGCAGGCCGCGAGGCTAAGCGACTTTTTGCCCTGCGTGTTCCCCGCGCGTTTGTTGCCCGTATGGAGAAAGGAAACCCTGACGATCCATTATTAAAACAAACGCTTACTGCGCAGGAAGAGTTTATATCGGCGCCAGGATACAGCACCGATCCTCTGGAAGAGCAGAACAGTGTGGTACCGGGTTTACTGCACAAATATCTCAACCGTGCTCTTCTGCTGGTGAAAGGCGGTTGCGCGGTAAACTGCCGTTATTGTTTCCGTCGCCACTTCCCGTATGCCGAAAATCAGGGTAATAAACGCAACTGGCAGGTCGCCCTGGACTATATCGCCGCCCATCCGGAACTGGATGAGATCATTTTTTCAGGTGGCGATCCGCTGATGGCAAAAGATCATGAGCTGGACTGGCTGTTGACCCAGCTTGAAGCCATTCCACACATCAAGCGTTTGCGCATCCACAGCCGTTTACCGATTGTTATTCCGGCACGCATCACGGACGGTCTGGTCGCTCGCCTTGAGCAGTCTCGTTTACAGGTTCTGCTGGTGAACCATATCAACCATGCGAATGAAATCGATGAGGCATTCCGTGCGGCGATGGCGCGTCTGCGTAAAGCGGGTGTGACGCTGTTGAACCAGAGCGTGTTGCTACGCGGTGTGAATGATAATGCCCGGGTTCTGGCGGAGCTCAGTAATGCGTTATTCGATGCGGGCGTAATGCCCTACTACCTGCACGTACTGGATCGTGTGCAAGGCGCGGCGCATTTCATGGTCACGGATGAAGAGGCCCGGCAGATTATGCGCGAACTGTTAACGCTGGTTTCAGGCTATATGGTGCCGAAGCTGGCGCGAGAGATTGGCGGTGAGCCGAGTAAGACGCCGCTGGATTTGCAACTGCGGCAACAATAATGGCAGGTGGCGCTACGCTTATCCGCCCGGCGGGGTTGGGCGCAGCGCCATCAGCAATGTAGATCAGTTAGGGCACTTATAGACCTGGCCATTCATCTGGCTGGCCGTTGGCACGAAGCTGGACAACATCCCTTGCGACGGGCTGCTCACACCGTAAATCACGTTGCCACCCATCTCTGCAGCCTGGTTACGCAGCGCGTTAGCGGCACCGCGCATAGATCCACCTTCTTCACCGTGCTGACCCGACATCCAGTTGCTTTGCTCACCGGTTGCCGTGCCTAAAAACTGGCACTCGTTACCCGGCTTATCTTCAACAAAGCGAACGCCCTGACCTGCAGCAGACAGCTCATTGCTGGAGCTACAACCCGCCAGCAGCAATGCTGCTCCTACGATCCCTGCACAGACTTTTACGCGCATGTTATTCCTCGTTTTCAATAAGCTGGACAGCAGATGTTGTCCGTGTGTAAACCTTATACTAAAAAGATGACCAAAAGAAAAACCCCCGAGCATTTCTGCCCGGGGGTTTTTCTCATTCTAAGCGGTAAAGCGCACGATTACATCATGCCGCCCATACCACCCATGCCGCCCATACCCGCAGCACCTAAGTCAGGTGCGTCGCCTTTAGGCATGTCGGTCACCATGCACTCGGTAGTGATCATCAGACCCGCTACAGAGGCCGCGTACTGCAGTGCAGAACGGGTCACTTTGGTTGGATCCAGGATACCGAAGTCGATCATGTTGCCGTATTCTTCAGTTGCAGCGTTGTAACCGTAGTTACCTTCGCCCGCTTTCACCATGTTCGCAACCACGGACGGCTCTTCACCGGCGTTGGAAACGATCTGACGCAGTGGTGCTTCCATTGCGCGCAGCGCAACTTTGATACCCACGTTCTGATCTTCGTTCTGAGCAGTCAGGCCAGCCAGTTTAGCGGCAACACGCACCAGCGCGACACCACCACCAGCTACCACGCCTTCTTCTACTGCTGCACGGGTCGCGTGCAGAGCATCGTCAACGCGTGCTTTCTTCTCTTTCATTTCAACTTCAGTTGCCGCGCCCACTTTGATTACTGCCACGCCGCCTGCCAGTTTCGCTACGCGCTCCTGCAGTTTTTCACGGTCGTAATCAGAGGTTGCTTCTTCAATCTGCTTACGGATCTGAGCAACACGGCCCTGAATAGCCGCTTCTTCACCCACGCCATCGATGATGGTGGTGGTGTCTTTGTTGATCACAACGCGTTTAGCCTGGCCCAGGTCTTCCAGGGTCGCTTTTTCCAGCTCCATACCGATCTCTTCAGAGATTACGGTACCGCCAGTCAGGGTAGCGATATCCTGCAGCATCGCTTTACGGCGGTCGCCGAAGCCAGGTGCTTTAACCGCAGCCACTTTCACGATGCCACGCATGGTGTTAACCACCAGGGTCGCCAGTGCTTCACCTTCAACGTCTTCAGCAATGATAACCAGCGGCTTGCCTGCTTTCGCAACGGCTTCCAGCACTGGCAGCATTTCACGGATGTTGGAGATTTTCTTGTCAGCCAGCAGGATGAATGGGCTTTCCAGCTCAACAGCGCCCGTTTCTGGCTTGTTGATGAAGTATGGGGACAGGTAACCGCGGTCGAACTGCATACCTTCAACCACGTCCAGTTCGTCTTCCAGACCGGTACCGTCTTCAACGGTGATCACGCCTTCTTTACCGACTTTGTCCATCGCTTCCGCGATCAGTTTACCTACGGTTTCGTCGGAGTTAGCGGAGATAGTACCAACCTGAGCAATCGCTTTAGAGTCGGAGCATGGAACGGACAGCGCTTTCAGCTCTTCAACCGCCGCAGTAACCGCTTTGTCGATACCGCGCTTCAGATCCATTGGGTTCATACCCGCAGCAACGGCTTTCAGACCTTCGGTGATGATAGCCTGTGCCAGTACGGTTGCGGTGGTGGTACCGTCGCCTGCAGCGTCATTCGCTTTAGAGGCAACTTCTTTCACCATCTGCGCACCCATGTTTTCGAACTTGTCTTCCAGCTCGATTTCACGTGCTACAGAAACACCGTCTTTCGTGATGGTTGGCGCGCCGAAGGATTTATCCAGCACTACGTTACGGCCTTTCGGGCCCAGGGTCACTTTAACTGCATCTGCCAGTACGTTTACGCCGCGGAGCATTTTTACACGAGCGTCGTTACCGAATTTTACGTCTTTAGCTGCCATGTTCTTATTTCCTCAAATTCTCGTGCGTAAAATTACGCTTCAACAATTGCCAGAATGTCGCTTTCGGACATGATCAACACTTCTTCATTGTCGATCTTCTCGGATTTCACGCCGTAGCCATCGTTGAAAATTACGATGTCACCAACTTTAACGTCCAGTGGCTGCACAGTTCCGTTTTCCAGAATGCGGCCCTTACCGACAGCGATGATTTCGCCACGCGTTGATTTTGCTGCTGCAGAACCAGTCAGAACGATGCCGCCAGCAGACTTGGTTTCAACTTCTTTACGTTTGACGATCACACGATCATGTAACGGACGAATACTCATTGATAGCTCTCCTTTGAGAAAGTCATTATCAGTTATGGATGACGCCGGTCCGCACGCGGTTTTCCGACTAGTGCCCTGAGAGATGGGGATAGCTTTTTCCCCCTTCAAGGGGCAGACGAAAAAAAATTTGCGAAAGTGTTACCATCGCCTCTCTTTTGATCGTGGCAGGGCGATGTCAATGAGTGGACTAAAACAGGAGTTGGGACTGGCGCAGGGCGTGGGTCTGCTGTCGACCTCCTTGTTAGGTACGGGTGTGTTTGCGGTACCCGCGCTGGCAGCTCTGGTGGCCGGCAATAATAGCCTGTGGGCGTGGCCAGTGCTGATTGTGCTGGTGTTTCCGGTCGCGGTCGTGTTTGCCATCCTCGGACGGCATTTCCCCAGCGCGGGCGGCGTAGCGCACTTTGTCGGTATGGCGTTTGGTCCGCGACTGGAGCGGGTCACCGGCTGGCTGTTTCTTTCTGTTATTCCGGTCGGTCTACCGGCAGCGTTGCATATCGCGACCGGTTTTGGCCAGGCGCTGTTTGGCTGGCATAACGAGCAACTGCTGCTGGCCGAGCTGGGTACGCTGGCCATCGTCTGGTGGGTCGGCTCACGGGGTGCCAGCTCGAGTGCCAACCTGCAAACCGTCGTTGCAATACTGATTGTGGCCCTCATTGTCGCCATCTGGTGGAAAGGGGATATTACGCTGAAGGAGATCCCCTTCCCCGCGGTAAGTGACGTCAACCATTCGCAGCTGTTCGCTGCGCTGTCGGTAATGTTCTGGTGTTTTGTCGGGCTGGAGGCGTTCGCCCATCTGGCCTCTGAGTTTAAACAACCGGAACGGGATTTCCCGCGCGCCCTGATGATTGGCCTGCTGTTAGCAGGTACCGTTTACTGGGCCTGTACCGTGCTGGTACTGCATTTCAACGCGTTCGCCGCGGATAAAGCGGCCGCTGCCTCGCTGCCGGGCATTGTGGTGCAACTGTTTGGTCTGAAAGCGCTGTGGGTCGCCTGTGTTATTGGCTATCTGGCCTGTTTTGCCAGCCTCAATATCTACATCCAGAGCTTTGCGCGTCTGGTATGGTCACAGGCGCTTGGTAGACCAGAGAGCCGCCTTGCGCGCCTGTCTAAACGTCAGCTGCCGTTGAATGCGCTTAATACCGTGCTGGGCTGCTGCGTCTTGAGTTCGCTATGTATTTACGGGCTGAATATCAATCTTGATGCCCTGATCGTGTACGCCAACGGGATTTTCATCATGATCTACCTGCTGTGCATGCTGGCGGGTTGTCGTCTGCTGAAAGGTCGCTATAAAGCGCTGGCAGTGGTTGGTGGCGTGCTTTGCCTGCTGTTGCTGGCGATGGTGGGGTGGAAAAGCCTGTATGCGATTAGCATGCTGGCGGGGCTGTGGCTGTTTTTACCGAAACGCGGCACCCTGTAAAACAAAGCCCGGTAGCGATTCGCTTACCGGGCCTGGCCTCTTTTACCGATCGTCTTTATGGTCTAAACGGTCGCGCTGTTCATCTTTACGCTGATACTCCCCTTCGAAAGTATCACCCGGCCCTGTGCTGAATCCACCGCCCGGCATACGGCTAAAACGCAGATGCGGCAGTAGCTTCATGGTCAGGTGTTTTTGCACCGGCGGCAGAAGCAGCAGCAGGCCGAGGAAGTCAGTGAAGAATCCCGGCAGGATCAGCAGCAGGCCAGCAATAATCAGCGAGACGCTTTTGATCATCTCTGCGGCCGGGCTTTCGCCTGCGGCCATCTTCTGCTGCATTATCAGGAAATTTTTGAAACCCTGATTACGCACCAGCGACATGCCGATCACCGAAGTGAAAATCACCAGAATCAGCGTTAACAGGACACCCAGTACATGGGCGACCTGGATAAAAATTGAAATCTCGATGTAAACATAGAGAAAGAAAGCGATAAATGGTATCCAGCGCACTGGCATCTCCTGTGTGGCAGGTGCCCTCAGGCCCCTGTCTGAATGTGTTCGCGAAACGCGTCTGTAAGAAATGGTGACGGTTAGCCAAAATTCAATCGGTTTGCACGGATATTTTTTCTGGAAATTTTAAAGCGGTGACTCATTTCACAGATTAATAATTATCATGGAATCGGGTCGATAATAAGTGATCCAGATTACGGCAATTCGCTATCATCAGCATATGATCTCGAACATCTGGCTGATTGAGGGAATAATCGTCGGTCAGAAAATATTCAAAACCACATAAATACTGTGTGTTTAGTACAATCCATCGGCAGCTTGAAAAGAAGGTTCACATGTTAAACAACATTCGTATCGAAGAAGACTTGTTGGGTACCAGGGAAGTTCCAGCGGATGCCTACTATGGTGTTCACACTCTGAGAGCGATTGAAAACTTCTACATCAGCAACAACAAAATCAGCGACATCCCTGAATTTGTACGTGGCATGGTGATGGTGAAAAAAGCCGCAGCACTGGCCAATAAAGAGCTGCAAACCATTCCGAAAAGCGCGGCAAATGCGATTATCGCTGCCTGCGATGAAGTGCTGAACAACGGCAAATGCATGGATCAGTTCCCGGTCGATGTCTATCAGGGCGGCGCGGGCACCTCCGTCAACATGAACACCAACGAAGTACTGGCAAACATCGGCCTGGAGCTGATGGGTCATCAGAAAGGTGAATACCAGTATCTGAATCCGAACGACCACGTTAATAAATGTCAGTCCACTAACGACGCCTACCCAACCGGCTTCCGTATCGCGGTGTATGCCTCCGTGGTGAAACTGGTGGACGCCATTAATCAGCTGGGTGATGGCTTCCAGCGCAAAGCCGTTGAGTTCCAGGACATCCTGAAAATGGGTCGTACCCAGTTGCAGGACGCGGTTCCGATGACCCTCGGTCAGGAATTCCACGCGTTTAACGTGCTGCTTAACGAAGAAACTAAAAACCTGCTGCGCACCTCCGAGCTGCTGCTGGAAGTGAACCTGGGCGCAACCGCCATCGGCACGCGTCTGAATACGCCGGACGGTTACCAGCAGCTGGCGGTACAGAAGCTGGCTGAAGTCTCTAACCTGCCGGTTGTGCCTGCAGAAGATCTGATTGAAGCCACCTCCGACTGCGGCGCGTACGTTATGGTTCACAGCGCCCTGAAACGTCTGGCAGTGAAACTTTCCAAAATCTGTAATGACCTGCGCCTGCTCTCTTCCGGCCCACGCGCTGGCCTGAATGAAATCAACCTGCCAGAGCTGCAGGCCGGTTCGTCCATCATGCCGGCGAAAGTGAACCCGGTAGTGCCAGAAGTGGTGAACCAGGTCTGCTTTAAAGTCATCGGTAACGATACAACCGTGACCATGGCCTCTGAAGCCGGCCAGCTGCAGCTGAACGTCATGGAGCCGGTCATCGGCCAGGCAATGTTTGAATCCATCCACATTCTGACCAACGCCTGCTACAACCTGCTGGAGAAATGCGTTAATGGCATCACCGCAAACAAAGAAGTTTGTGAAGGGTATGTCTACAACTCCATCGGCATCGTCACCTACCTCAACCCGTTCATCGGCCACCATAACGGCGACATCGTCGGTAAGATTTGCGCCGAAACAGGTAAGAGTGTGCGTGAAGTCGTTCTGGAGCGTGGACTGTTGACCGAAGCCGAGCTGGACGATATCTTCTCGGCCCAGAACCTGATGCACCCGGCATACAAAGCGAAACGATATACCGATGAAAGCGAACAGTAGCAGTTCAGGCTAGGCTTCCTTAAGGCACGTCACTTGTGACGTGCCTTTTTTCTTTATAGGCGTTACCAAAATACAACAATTCAATATCAACTTGTTAATAAGCAAGGCAGGTCCTTATGTTTGGAGCAGAACTCGTCATCGTCCTGTTGGCGATTTATTTGGGAGCAAGACTCGGGGGTATCGGCATTGGTTTTGCCGGCGGTCTCGGGGTGCTCGTACTTACCCTTATCTTTCAGATTAAACCCGGCGCAATCCCTTTTGACGTTATCGAAATCATCATGGCGGTTATTGCCGCTATCGCAGCCATGCAGGTGGCAGGCGGTATGGACTACCTGGTGAGCCTGGCGGAGCGTATGTTACGCCGCCATCCAAAATACATTACCTTCCTTGCCCCGCTGGTGACGTGGTTTATGACCATTCTCGCCGGTACTGGCCACACCGCCTTCTCCACGCTGCCGGTCATTACCGAAGTGGCGAAAGAGCAGGGCATCCGTCCGTCTCGTCCACTCTCGATTGCCGTGGTCGCGTCCCAGATTGCGATTACCGCATCACCTATCTCCGCTGCGGTGGTCTTCTTCGCCGGTATCCTTGAGCCTATGGGCGTGAGTTACCTGACGCTGCTGGCCATCTGTATTCCGGTGACGCTGATTGCAGTGATGATCACCGCCGTGCTGTGTAACTTCCTCGGCGCCGAACTGAAAGACGATCCGGTTTATCAGGAGCGTCTGGCAAAAGGTGAAGTGAAACTGCGTGGTAGCCAGGTCTTCGAACTGAAGCCGCATGCAAAACGCTCCGTCTTGCTGTTCCTGATCGGTATCGTTGCGGTCATGTTCTACGCAACCGCCATCAGTGACACCGTGGGTCTGATCCAGAACCCGGTCCTGCCGCGTAACGAAGCGATTGTGGTATTCATGCTGACTATCGCCACGCTGATCAGCATCACCTGTAAAATCGACACCAGCGAAGTGCTCAACGCCAGCACCTTTAAATCCGGTATGAGCGCCTGCGTGTGTGTACTGGGTGTGGCCTGGCTTGGTGATACCTTCGTGAAAGCTCACATCAGCGATATCCAGACCGTTGCGGGCGACCTGCTGCACAACTATCCGTGGCTCCTGGCTGTGGTGCTGTTCTTTGCCGCAACCCTGCTTTACTCTCAGGCGGCCACCACCAAAGCCCTGATGCCTGCGGCGCTGATGCTGGGTGTTACCCCGCTGACGGCTATTGCCTCGTTTGCTGCCGTTTCTGCACTGTTCGTTTTACCCACCTACCCAACCCTGCTGGCGGCGGTTGAGATGGATGACACTGGCTCGACTCGCATCGGTAAGTACGTATTTAACCATGCGTTCCTGATCCCGGGCGTGGTGGCTATCTCGCTGTGCGTGATCCTCGGCTTTATCATTGGCGGCATCGTGCTGTAAACAATGATGGGTTGTAAAAATAGTTAAAAACGGGCCGCTCTGCGGCCCGTTTCATTAATGACCAATAGCCTTGCGTGATATAGTGAAGACTTTCGTGATGAGGAGGTCGACTTGTGAACACGCCTGATGCTGTTGTTGTCCTTTGTACCGCCCCTGATGAAGCCTCTGCCCAGGATCTCGCCGCCAAAGTGCTGGCCGAAAAACTGGCAGCCTGCGTGACGCTCCTTCCTGGCGCCACCTCCCTTTACTACTGGGAAGGTAAACTGGAGCAGGAGTACGAAGTCCAGATGTTGCTCAAAACCAATCTGGCGAACCAGCAGGCACTCCTGGACTGCCTCAAATCTCATCATCCTTATCAAACCCCCGAACTGCTGGTATTGCCAGTGGTCCACGGCGACAACGATTATCTCTCATGGCTCAACGCTTCCTTACGCTGATCCTGCTGCTGTGCAGCACATCAGTTTTTGCCGGGTTATTTGACGCTCCCGGCCGTTCGAACGTTATTTCTGCCGACCAGGCATTTGTTTTCGATTTTCAACAAGATCAGCATGACCTGAATCTTACCTGGCAGATAAAAGAGGGGTATTACCTCTATCGCAAGCAGGTCAGCATCACGCCTGCTCAGGCAAAGGTAGGCCCACTTCAGATGCCTGCGGGCGAGTGGCATGAAGACGAGTTTTTCGGCAAAAGTGAAATCTATCGCCAGCGGTTAAGCGTGCCCGTGGCGGTCAATCAGGCCGATAAAGGCGCCACCGTGACCGTCACGTATCAGGGCTGTGCTGATGCAGGCTTCTGCTATCCGCCGGAAACCAAAGTCATTCCGCTGAGCGAAGTTAAAGCGGCCGCCAGTATGCCTGCTCTTCCCGCAGGGGAGAGCACCGGGGTGAAGGACGACGGTCGCACAGCGCTGCCCTTCTCCGCCTTGTGGGCTTTACTGATTGGTATCGGCATCGCCTTCACGCCGTGCGTGCTGCCCATGTATCCGCTTATCTCCGGGATTGTCCTTGGCGGCAAGCAACGTCTTTCAACCGCACGCGCCCTGCTGCTGGCCTTTATCTACGTGCAGGGTATGGCGTTAACCTACACCGCACTTGGCCTCGTGGTTGCTGCTGCCGGACTGCAGTTCCAGGCTGCACTTCAGCACCCTTATGTGCTGGCTGGCCTGTCGATCGTATTTATTCTGCTGGCGCTGTCGATGTTTGGTTTTTTCAGCTTACAGCTGCCGTCCGCGTTGCAGACTCGCTTAACGCTGATGAGTAACCGTCAGCAGGGTGGTTCCCCGGGCGGCGTGTTCGTGATGGGTGCCATCGCCGGGTTGATTTGCTCACCGTGCACTACCGCGCCACTGAGCGCGATCCTGCTGTATATTGCCCAGAGCGGTAACATGTGGCTCGGCGGTGGTACGTTGTATCTCTACGCGCTGGGAATGGGTCTGCCATTGATTCTGGTAACGGTATTTGGCAACCGTCTGCTGCCCAAGAGCGGCCCGTGGATGGAGACGGTGAAAACCGCGTTTGGTTTTGTCATTCTGGCGCTGCCGGTGTTCTTGCTCGAGCGTATTATCGGCGACGTCTGGGGGATGCGCCTGTGGGCAATGCTCGGTGTTGCTTTCTTCTGTTGGGCGTTTATCACAAGCCTGGCAGCGAAAAAGCCGTGGATGCGTCTGGTGCAAATCCTCCTGCTCGCCGCCGCGCTGGTGAGCGTACGGCCACTGCAGGACTGGGCATTTGGCACACCCGCGGGACAAACGCAGGCGCATTTGAACTTCATCCAGATAAAGAACGTGGATGAACTCAACAGCGCACTGGCGCAGGCGAAAGGCAAACCGGTCATGCTGGATCTGTATGCGGACTGGTGTGTCGCCTGTAAAGAATTCGAAAAGTACACGTTTAGCGATCCGCAGGTGCAAGGTGCACTGAAAGAGACGGTTCTGCTCCAGGCAAACGTCACCGCCAACAGTACAGCGGATAAGGCACTGCTGAAGCAACTTAACGTGCTGGGTCTGCCAACCATTCTGTTCTTCAACGAACAGGGCCAGGAGCAGCCCGCACAGCGTGTAACCGGGTTTATGGACGCGACGGCATTCAGCGCGCATTTGCGCAATCGCCAACCGTAAACAACACTTGAAACGGGACAAACCGTTGGGAATAACGGAGGAGATAACCGTGCAACGCGAAGACGTACTGGGACAAGCCCTGCAATTACTTGAGATTCAAGGGATCGCCAGCACCACGCTTGAGATGGTAGCCGACCGTATTGATTATCCTCTGGATGAACTCATGCGCTTCTGGCCGGATAAAGAGGCGCTGCTTTACGATGCCCTGCGTTATCTCAGCCAGCAGGTTGATGTCTGGCGCAGGCAGCTGATGTTAAATGAAGAACTGACTGCGGAGCAAAAGCTGCTGGCGCGTTATACCGCCCTGAGCGAATGCGTAAGCAACAACCGTTATCCGGGTTGCCTGTTTATTGCCGCCTGCACCTTCTACCCTGACCCCGGCCATCCTATCCATCAACTGGCGGATCAGCAAAAGCGGGCGGCGCATGATTTCACGCACGAACTGCTGACCACGCTCGAAGTGGATGACCCGGCGATGGTCGCTAAGCAGATGGAGCTGGTACTGGAAGGTTGCCTGAGCCGCATGCTGGTAAACCGTAGCCAGGCCGATGTGGATACAGCACACCGTCTGGCCGAAGATATCCTGCGTTTTGCGCAGTGTCGTATGGGTGGTGCGCTGACGTAATCTGTCTGAAGAATTTGACCTGTTCGGCGCGTAAACCGTCAGATTGCCGCAAAGTTAAGCAGTTGAACGGCTTTTCCCGAAATAGTGTTGACGATCAGGCGCGATTGCGGTTTAATGCGCTCCGTTGCCCGGATAGCTCAGTCGGTAGAGCAGGGGATTGAAAATCCCCGTGTCCTTGGTTCGATTCCGAGTCCGGGCACCACTATTTAAAGAACCCAGCCTATGGCTGGGTTTTTGCTTTTCTGCGTCTGATAAACTCTCCTGTAACCACTCTCTGGTCACATCCTCGTAAACCTGTTCCTGCAGTATTTCATGGCGCTTAAAGTGGTCCTGTGCACGCTAAATTCCGTACTGATCTGAAGTGTTTGGGGGATCCTGAAGGGAGATGATGGGGTTTGGGGTTACCGTATCGTGGCTTCGCCTTGTCTGGCTGCACTCTTTGGGGTATTCAGATGTGTATTTCGCGCCCCAAAGCAAAAAACCCCGCACCATACGGTACGGGGTTCTTTTAATTGATGCCTGGCAGTTCCCTACTCTCACATGGGGAGACCCCACACTACCATCGGCGCTACGGCGTTTCACTTCTGAGTTCGGCATGGGGTCAGGTGGGACCACCGCGCTAAAGCCGCCAGGCAAATTCTGTTAATCTGTATCAGCTGAAAATCGTCTCTCATCGCCAAAACATCTTCGGCGTTGTAAGGTTAAGCCTCACGGTTCATTAGTATCGGTTAGCTCAACGCATCGCTGCGCTTACACACCCGACCTATCAACGTCGTAGTCTTCAACGTTCCTTCAGGAGACTTAAAGTCTCAGGGAGAACTCATCTCGGGGCAAGTTTCGTGCTTAGATGCTTTCAGCACTTATCTCTTCCGCATTTAGCTACCGGGCAGTGCCATTGGCATGACAACCCGAACACCAGTGATGCGTCCACTCCGGTCCTCTCGTACTAGGAGCAGCCCCCCTCAATTCTCCAGCGCCCACGGCAGATAGGGACCGAACTGTCTCACGACGTTCTAAACCCAGCTCGCGTACCACTTTAAATGGCGAACAGCCATACCCTTGGGACCTACTTCAGCCCCAGGATGTGATGAGCCGACATCGAGGTGCCAAACACCGCCGTCGATATGAACTCTTGGGCGGTATCAGCCTGTTATCCCCGGAGTACCTTTTATCCGTTGAGCGATGGCCCTTCCATTCAGAACCACCGGATCACTATGACCTGCTTTCGCACCTGCTCGAGCCGTCACTCTCGCAGTCAAGCTAGCTTATGCCATTGCACTAACCTCCTGATGTCCGACCAGGATTAGCTAACCTTCGTGCTCCTCCGTTACTCTTTGGGAGGAGACCGCCCCAGTCAAACTACCCACCAGACACTGTCCGCAACCCGGATCACGGGTCTACGTTAGAACACCAGCCATTAAAGGGTGGTATTTCAAGGTTGGCTCCACGCAGACTGGCGTCCACGCTTCAAAGCCTCCCACCTATCCTACACATCAAGGACCAGTGTTCAGTGTCAAGCTATAGTAAAGGTTCACGGGGTCTTTCCGTCTTGCCGCGGGTACACTGCATCTTCACAGCGAGTTCAATTTCACTGAGTCTCGGGTGGAGACAGCCTGGCCATCATTACGCCATTCGTGCAGGTCGGAACTTACCCGACAAGGAATTTCGCTACCTTAGGACCGTTATAGTTACGGCCGCCGTTTACCGGGGCTTCGATCAAGAGCTTCGCGTTGCCGCTAACCCCATCAATTAACCTTCCGGCACCGGGCAGGCGTCACACCGTATACGTCCACTTTCGTGTTTGCACAGTGCTGTGTTTTTAATAAACAGTTGCAGCCAGCTGGTATCTTCGACTGATTTCAGCTCCACCCGCAGGGGCTTCACCTACATATCAGCGTGCCTTCTCCCGAAGTTACGGCACCATTTTGCCTAGTTCCTTCACCCGAGTTCTCTCAAGCGCCTTGGTATTCTCTACCTGACCACCTGTGTCGGTTTGGGGTACGATTTGATGTTACCTGATGCTTAGAGGCTTTTCCTGGAAGCAGGGCATTTGTTACTTCAGCACCGTAGTGCCTCGTCATCACACCTCAGCGTTAACAAGGAACCGGATTTACCTGGAACCTCCGCCTACATGCTTAAACCGGGACAACCGTCGCCCGGCTAACATAGCCTTCTCCGTCCCCCCTTCGCAGTAACACCAAGTACAGGAATATTAACCTGTTTCCCATCGACTACGCCTTTCGGCCTCGCCTTAGGGGTCGACTCACCCTGCCCCGATTAACGTTGGACAGGAACCCTTGGTCTTCCGGCGAGCGGGCTTTTCACCCGCTTTATCGTTACTTATGTCAGCATTCGCACTTCTGATACCTCCAGCACCCCTCACAGGACACCTTCAACGGCTTACAGAACGCTCCCCTACCCAACAACACATAGTGTCGCTGCCGCAGCTTCGGTGCATGGTTTAGCCCCGTTACATCTTCCGCGCAGGCCGACTCGACCAGTGAGCTATTACGCTTTCTTTAAATGATGGCTGCTTCTAAGCCAACATCCTGGCTGTCTGTGCCTTCCCACATCGTTTCCCACTTAACCATGACTTTGGGACCTTAGCTGGCGGTCTGGGTTGTTTCCCTCTTCACGACGGACGTTAGCACCCGCCGTGTGTCTCCCGTGATAACATTCTTCGGTATTCGTAGTTTGCATCGGGTTGGTAAGCCGGGATGGCCCCCTAGCCGAAACAGTGCTCTACCCCCGAAGATGAATTCACGAGGCGCTACCTAAATAGCTTTCGGGGAGAACCAGCTATCTCCCGGTTTGATTGGCCTTTCACCCCCAGCCACAAGTCATCCGCTAATTTTTCAACATTAGTCGGTTCGGTCCTCCAGTTAGTGTTACCCAACCTTCAACCTGCCCATGGCTAGATCACCGGGTTTCGGGTCTATACCCTGCAACTTAACGCCCAGTTAAGACTCGGTTTCCCTTCGGCTCCCCTATACGGTTAACCTTGCTACAGAATATAAGTCGCTGACCCATTATACAAAAGGTACGCAGTCACCCCATAAAAGAGGCTCCCACTGCTTGTACGTACACGGTTTCAGGTTCTTTTTCACTCCCCTCGCCGGGGTTCTTTTCGCCTTTCCCTCACGGTACTGGTTCACTATCGGTCAGTCAGGAGTATTTAGCCTTGGAGGATGGTCCCCCCATATTCAGACAGGATACCACGTGTCCCGCCCTACTCTTCGAGTTCACAGCCTGTGTGCTTTCGTGTACGGGACTGTCACCCTGTACCGTGCGACTTTCCAGACGCTTCCACTAACACACAAGCTGATTCAGACTCTGGGCTGCTCCCCGTTCGCTCGCCGCTACTGGGGGAATCTCGGTTGATTTCTTTTCCTCGGGGTACTTAGATGTTTCAGTTCCCCCGGTTCGCCTCGTTAACCTATGTATTCAGTTAACGATAGTGTGACGGATCACACTGGGTTTCCCCATTCGGACATCGCCGGGTCAAAGGTTCATATCACCTCGCCGGCGCTTTTCGCAGATTAGCACGTCCTTCATCGCCTCTGACTGCCAGGGCATCCACCGTGTACGCTTAGTCGCTTAACCTCACAACCCGAAGATGTTTCTTTCGATTCATCACCGGTTTGCGAAAATTTGAGAGACTCGAACACACATTAACTGTGTGTCGTTTCAATTTTCAGCTTGATCCAGATTTTTAAAGAGCAAATATCTCAAACGTCACCCGAAGATGAGTTTTGAGATATGTCGGCAGGTGACTTTCACTCACGAACCAGCAAGTGGCGTCCCCTAGGGGATTCGAACCCCTGTTACCGCCGTGAAAGGGCGGTGTCCTGGGCCTCTAGACGAAGGGGACACTGAAGTCTCAATCGCAAGACGCCTTGCTATTTACTTTTCATCAGACAATCTGTGTGAGCACTACAAAGGCAGGTTCTTTAAGGTAAGGAGGTGATCCAACCGCAGGTTCCCCTACGGTTACCTTGTTACGACTTCACCCCAGTCATGAATCACAAAGTGGTAAGCGCCCTCCCGAAGGTTAAGCTACCTACTTCTTTTGCAACCCACTCCCATGGTGTGACGGGCGGTGTGTACAAGGCCCGGGAACGTATTCACCGTAGCATTCTGATCTACGATTACTAGCGATTCCGACTTCATGGAGTCGAGTTGCAGACTCCAATCCGGACTACGACGCACTTTATGAGGTCCGCTTGCTCTCGCGAGTTCGCTTCTCTTTGTATGCGCCATTGTAGCACGTGTGTAGCCCTACTCGTAAGGGCCATGATGACTTGACGTCATCCCCACCTTCCTCCAGTTTATCACTGGCAGTCTCCTTTGAGTTCCCGGCCGGACCGCTGGCAACAAAGGATAAGGGTTGCGCTCGTTGCGGGACTTAACCCAACATTTCACAACACGAGCTGACGACAGCCATGCAGCACCTGTCTCAGAGTTCCCGAAGGCACCAAAGCATCTCTGCTAAGTTCTCTGGATGTCAAGAGTAGGTAAGGTTCTTCGCGTTGCATCGAATTAAACCACATGCTCCACCGCTTGTGCGGGCCCCCGTCAATTCATTTGAGTTTTAACCTTGCGGCCGTACTCCCCAGGCGGTCGACTTAACGCGTTAGCTCCGGAAGCCACGCCTCAAGGGCACAACCTCCAAGTCGACATCGTTTACGGCGTGGACTACCAGGGTATCTAATCCTGTTTGCTCCCCACGCTTTCGCACCTGAGCGTCAGTCTTTGTCCAGGGGGCCGCCTTCGCCACCGGTATTCCTCCAGATCTCTACGCATTTCACCGCTACACCTGGAATTCTACCCCCCTCTACAAGACTCTAGCCTGCCAGTTTCGAATGCAGTTCCCAGGTTGAGCCCGGGGATTTCACATCCGACTTGACAGACCGCCTGCGTGCGCTTTACGCCCAGTAATTCCGATTAACGCTTGCACCCTCCGTATTACCGCGGCTGCTGGCACGGAGTTAGCCGGTGCTTCTTCTGCGGGTAACGTCAATTGCTGCGGTTATTAACCACAACACCTTCCTCCCCGCTGAAAGTACTTTACAACCCGAAGGCCTTCTTCATACACGCGGCATGGCTGCATCAGGCTTGCGCCCATTGTGCAATATTCCCCACTGCTGCCTCCCGTAGGAGTCTGGACCGTGTCTCAGTTCCAGTGTGGCTGGTCATCCTCTCAGACCAGCTAGGGATCGTCGCCTAGGTGAGCCGTTACCCCACCTACTAGCTAATCCCATCTGGGCACATCTGATGGCAAGAGGCCCGAAGGTCCCCCTCTTTGGTCTTGCGACGTTATGCGGTATTAGCTACCGTTTCCAGTAGTTATCCCCCTCCATCAGGCAGTTTCCCAGACATTACTCACCCGTCCGCCACTCGTCACCCGAGAGCAAGCTCTCTGTGCTACCGTTCGACTTGCATGTGTTAGGCCTGCCGCCAGCGTTCAATCTGAGCCATGATCAAACTCTTCAATTTAAGTTTGATGCTCGTGAATTAAACTTCGTAATGAATTACGTATGTTCACTCAGAGACTTGGTATTCATTTAGTGTCCGGAGACATTAAGAATCCATGTCACTTTGAGTGCCCACACAGATTGTCTGATAAATTGTTAAAGAGCAGTTGCGACGCGGCTTACAGCTCACCGTCGCGAGGTGGCGTATATTACGCTTTCCTCTTTCAGAGTCAACCCTGAAATTCAGGATTTTTTCTCTTCAACCGACCGGGTTATCTGTGAAGTGATTCACATCCGCCGTGTCGATGGAGGCGCATTATAGGGAGTTCTCAGCAGGCCGCAACCTAAAAGTTGCAAAAAGATGACTGACTGCTGTATTCCCCAGCAAAACCCCGCTTTATACCCTTTTACGCACAGACTTATCCACAATTGAGGCGGGATCTCTGTGCGATCCTACGGATTAACAGGCAAGATCAACTATACTAGCGACAAATATTCCCCCACCAGGCCACCCCATGACCACACAACAACTGACGCGTGACTGGCGCCTTCCTACAGCAGGCATCATGTTGCTGGCGATCCTCTTAGCCGGGTTTACCCTGCATACGCACTGGAACACCTTTCTTCAGTGGTGCCTTGCCACGCAAATTACCCTGCACCGTTATCTGGTGATGTACCTGCTCCAGCTTAACAACCACCAGTACAGCGGCGGGTTATGGCTATTAACCGGCGCCTTCTTCTATGGCGTGTTGCACGCCATCGGGCCGGGGCATGGGAAATTCATTGTGACGACCTACCTCACGACAAATAAAGAAAGCGAACGGGCCGCCCGGGTCGTTCCTTTTCTTGGCAGCCTGATGCAGGGCGTCAGCGCCATTCTCTTTGTCTTTATTCTGGCGGTAGGGTTTAACCTCGCATCGGGGGATATCAGTACCAGCCGCTGGTACGTCGAGAAGATCAGCGCGGTGCTCATCGGTGCATTTGGTGTATTTGTCATTTACCAGGCGCTGAAAAGCCTGCGACCTCGCCGGATGGTTATCTCAGCCATCACGCCCCTTCATCAACATAATGAACACTGTGGTTGTGGTCATCACGGTGTAGGTGCAGATCTGGCGCAAGGCGACTGGAAAACCCGGTTGGGCGTCATACTGGCGATTGGTGCGCGCCCGTGCAGCGGGGCGATCATGATCCTGATGTTTTCAAATGCGCTGGGTATTGTTACCTGGGGGATGGCCGCGGTCATGACCATGTCGCTGGGAACGGCGTTGTCGATTATGGGCCTGTCACTGGCGGTACGTTATGCCCGAGAGCGGACGGTGGCCTGGTTTGGCGGCGGGGCTTCACTCAGCTGGCTGGTTCCGGTCTTTAAAATAGCCGGAGGGATAGTCCTGATCCTGTTCGCGACCGTGCTGTTCCTGACGGTACTCCCCATCAGCGCCAATGGCGATTACATCGCCGCAGGCTGTTAATAAAAGAAAACCCGCCAACGGCGGGTTTTTTTATTACTCGTTGATTCGTGGATGCTGGTCCACCAGGCGGGAGCGTTTTTGCTGCAGCTCTTCAATCTCTGCATCAATGTCTTCAATCTTCTGCTCTACATTATCGTAGTGTTCGCGCAGGATCTCTTTCGCTTCCTGGATATCAGACGCCGCAGGCGTGGCCCCTTTAAGAGGACGATTCGCCGTCTCCTTCATGGTAATACCGGTAATCAAACCAATCACCGCGATAACCATCAGGTAATAAGCCGGCATCATCAGGTTCTGCGTACTTTCCACCAGCGAGGCGGCAAGCGTCGGGGTCAGACCGGCAATCAGCACCGAGATGTTAAAGGCAGCCGCCAGCGCACTGTACCGAATGTGTGTCGGGAACATTGCAGGCAGCGTCGAGGCCATCACCCCGATAAAGCAGTTGAGGATCACCGCCAGCATCAGCAGACCGGCAAAAATCAGCCCCAGCACATTACTGTTAATCAGAATAAAGGCCGGGATTGCCAGGGCAAACAGCGCGACACTCCCCAGAATAATGAACGGTCGACGGCCAAAGCGGTCGCTCAACAGCCCCATAATCGGCTGCACAAACAGCATACCCACCATGATGGCGATAATAATCAGCACACCGTGGTCTTCTGAATAGTGCAGGTTATGCGACAGATAGCTCGGCATGTAGGTCAACAGCATGTAGTAGGTCACGTTCGTGGAGATGACCAGACCAATACAGGTCAGCAGACTGCGCCAGTGCTTCGTCGCAATCTCTTTAAAGGAGACTTTCGGGCCATCCTGCAGCCCTTCTCGGTCGCCCTGCTCCAGCTTCTCAACGTGCTGCTGGAACGCCGGCGTTTCTTCAAGAGCATGACGCAGGTAAAGACCGATAATCCCTAACGGCAGCGCCAGGAAGAACGGAATACGCCAGCCCCAGGAGAGGAAGTTCTCTTCACCGACGACGGTAGAAATCAGCACCACCACGCCCGCACCCAGGACAAACCCGGCAATCGAGCCGAAGTCCAGCCAGCTTCCCATAAAGCCGCGCTTACGGTCCGGGGAATACTCTGCGACAAAAATAGAGGCACCCGTATACTCACCGCCTACGGAGAAGCCCTGGGCCATCTTACAAAGCAGCAGCAGAATCGGAGCCCAGATGCCGATGCTGGCATAGGACGGTATCAGGCCGATACAGAACGTACTGATCGACATAATGACAATGGTGATAGCAAGGATCTTCTGGCGACCATATTTATCGCCAAGCATACCGAAGAACAGACCACCCAGCGGGCGAATCAGGAAGGGGACGGAGAACGTACCCAGCGCGGCAATCATCTGCAGACTGGGGTCGGCGCCGGGGAAGAACACTTTACCTAACGCATAGGCCACAAAGCCGTAAACACCAAAATCGAACCATTCCATCGCATTACCCAGCGAGGCGGCGGTGATCGCTTTGCGCAGTTTGGCGTCATCAATAATGGTGACGTCGCGAAGCGTGATGGGTTTGATTTTTTTCCTTCTGAGCATAGCTATCCTCGTAGACTCGGCCCTGTCCGTTTCACAGTCCCGTATGCGATCTGTGAACCATGGGATCCGCTCCATGCGAATCGCCTTATTCAAGCGTAGCAGGTTTACTTACATTGACGTTTTACGTCGATACAACCGAACCTGTTGACGCCTGCCTGGGCAGTTAATGACCTTTTTACCCTACCAGCGTTTATATTTGTGATCAACTTCACACATATATTTATGTTACGTCAGCTGGCTGCAGTTTTTGTCAATTAGCGCAAATCTACACGTTCTCAATCGCCATAAAAACACATCCTCACACACGTCATTATTTCCCGGACAACGGAAAATGAAACCCCATTACTTCACATCAGATTTACATAAATTCTAACCCTCCGACGCGCGTTTAAAACGTTTACGTCAATATGTGATGCAGATAACTAAAACACTGTTTTATTTTCATTGAATCATCATTCCAATGATCGCATGATAATTCCGAATACCACATTCCCGGTGCTGTGGCACCGCGTTTACCAGTATCGCTTTTTTAGTTTTATTGCATGGGTAATGACACCATCGAACCCAAAGACATTCAATTCATTGAATTTATTGATTTATTTTTTAGTTTTTGCCGCCCGCCATGCGGGATACGATTTGAGGGTTATCTATGAAGATTAAAGCCACGATTGAACGCATACCGGGCGGTATGATGCTGGTTCCGCTTGTACTGGGCGCTATCCTGAATACCCTGGCTCCTGAAACCGGCGCTTATTTTGGCGGGTTCACAAAAGGGATGATTACGGGCACCGTTCCCATTCTGGCCGTCTGGTTCTTTTGTATCGGCGCCTCAATTAATTTACGGGCAACAGGCACCGTATTACGGAAATCCGGCACGCTGGTGATTACGAAAATTGCCGTGGCCTGGGTAGTGGCAATGATCTGTGCGATGTTCATTCCGGAGAATGGAATTCAGACCGGATTCTTCGCCGGATTATCGGTTCTGGCAATTGTCTCTGCGATGGATATGACCAACGGCGGTTTGTATGCCAGCCTGATGAACCAGTACGGCACCAAAGAAGAGTCAGGTGCATTTGTCCTGATGTCTCTGGAGTCCGGCCCGCTGATGACCATGCTGATTCTGGGCTCTGCTGGCCTGGCGTCCTTTGAACCCCACCACTTTATCGGCGCGATCCTGCCCTTCCTGATCGGTTTTGCTCTGGGTAACCTGGATCACGATCTGCGTGATTTCTTCAGCAAAGCCACACCGGTGCTGATCCCGTTCTTCGGTTTTGCGCTGGGTAACACCATCAACCTGAATGTCATCCTCGATACGGGTCTGCTGGGTATCGTGCTGGGCGTGGCGGTTATCATCATCACCGGTATTCCGCTGATTATTGCCGACCGGGTCATTGGGGGAGGAAACGGAACGGCGGGGATCGCCGCCTCTTCAGCCGCAGGTGCAGCCGTGGCCAACCCGGTAATCATTGCGCAGATTAACCCGGCTTTTGAACCGGTGGCCGCGTCCGCGACGGCACTGGTTGCAGCCAGCGTGATTGTAACTGCGATTCTGGTTCCCATCATCACCGCACTGTACGCAAAACGTGTCGGACATGTTGCTGAGGTTCAGACAGAGCCTAAGCCTGTTGAAACACACCACTAACCGGTGCTCCCCCTCCCGGTGAGAGGGGGATTTCAGCCACCAAAAATCTCTTCCACCATCCCATCCACAAGCCGTTTTGCCGAGCACAGCCTCGGCATACCCAGCGCGACAGTGTGCCAGCTTTGCGTCACCGACCAGCTCACCGGATGGTTATCCGCCTGACACCAGTCGCCCAGCCAGCCGAGCATGTCTTTATGATCTATCAATCCCGGCGACGCGGGCGTTGTCAGCCACTGATGGTAGAAATGGCGGGTGGAAGGAGAAGCGTTGATGCCCTGCGCAAGATAGTTTGCCGCCATACTGCGTAAGTTATCCTTGAGCATCGCCGCCACGTCTTCATTCGCCAGGCGACAGGCATCACCAAATGCGCCCCAGCGCAGCTCTTCCAGGACGACATAGCAACGCCCGGCCAGCGACCAGCCATCGTAGTGGCCGGCTCGCCAGCGGGTAAAAATTTGTTCACTGTGCTCACCCGCCTGCACCGTCAGCCCTCGCTGGGAGAGCGCCTTCTCTTTATAGGCGGCTCGTTGCGTAAAATGAGCGGAAAGCTCAGCGTACTGCTGAATCAGGCCGGGCGACTGCTGGGCCCGCGGGTTAGTCTGCTGACGCAGCGCAATCAATTTGTCTGCCATCAGCGTCAGCGCAAGGTGCCCGGGGTCAAGCATACCGGCCAGCTTTTCCGCCAGCCCCAGGCGCAGCGCCGCATTTTCATTAAGCATACCCGCCATCGCCCAGGGCCGTAGCCGGGTATGCGTCATGATCTCCTGGGTCAAACGCTCACGAAACTGCAGCTGTTGTGGTCCCGGGTGGGGATGACGCGCCGCGTCCACCCCCTGAACCAGATCGACCATAAATTTTGGATGAATACACTCCAGCGTTCGCCCGGGGCCGTCCAGTAGTTGTGTTGTCATGGTTGTTCTGCCGCGAATAGGGTTTGAATATCATCGCGTAACAGTCGGGTATCTTCCTGTATCCACGTCGCAGTCGTGATACTTTGCTTTAACAGCTGGCTGAGCGCTCGGGTCGAATGCTCATTTTGCTGACGTACTGCGAGGCTATCACGCAAACTTTCCTGTAACCCGGTCAGGCATAACGAAAATTCCGCAAAGAACGTTGCCATCCCCGCCGTAACAGAGACATCGACCTGGGCGGTCAAAGCTTTACGGATTTGTTCACAGAACTGATCGATATGCTGCTTGAATTTTTCATGCAGCTGTTCAATGTCAATGACATAGCGTGTGCGTGCAACAACATAATCTTCCCAGCCCCAGCCCGGGTTATTCAGCCAGCGAGAGACGGTTTCACGCATGCTCGCCGCGCCCGCTGGCTGGCCTGCCGGGCGGTGATCCTGCGCAATGGCATCGTTAAACAGCGCCCGGGTGTTGAAGTTAAGTTGATGCGCCTGAAACGCCGGGAAGCTTATCCGCGCGCGAAAACCCGCATGGCTGAGTTGTTCTTTAATACGCGTTTCGATTGGCCGCATGGCTTCATTCAGCGAGCGCGCCAGCGTCGACTCCAGTTGATCGAAGCGTAACGCCAGCTCCCGGCCGATCTTCGTCTGCGCATCCAGCATGATCAGCTCGCAGGAGGAGCGGATTTTACTCAGCGCAATTTGCGCCTGCCCTTCATCATCCAGTACCAGCTGTTTCAGCGCCTGCGGCTCGTCACGGCGAAGATCCCGCGGTTCGATGCCCGCCAGGTCGAGAACAGAGCGGGCGCTAAACACATGGCTAATCGCCTGCTGGAGTGAAGTATTCTGCGACATCATAAAGTCAGCGGTGGCGTTAAGCGCCTGCTCCACTTCATGCTTCACTTCGTCGCTCACCACGCGCTGACGCGTATGCAGTAGGGCCATGTCCTCTTCCAGGCGCGCGATATTCAATTCCAGCGCCTCAAAAGCGACCGTCAGCCCCTGGTAGCGGAAGTCGAGGTACTCCCGGGCATTTTGGGCGTAGTTAAGCAGCTTATGCGACGCCGAACGCAGAGCGAAGAGCGATGCATTGGCATAGGCGGCATAAATAAGCTTGCGGATCGGCTGTTCAAATAACGAATCTTCCCACAGCAAATCGGCAGCATGACGAATATGGTCGATGTCGTCCAAATCCTCCGTACGCCAGCGGCGTCCCAGCGCGGCTTCGGCAAAATCCTGAACCCAGCGCTGCTCCTTGTGATCCGGTAGCTGACCGTGGGTAGTCATCTCATAACGGGCGCGGTTCGCCAGATACGCCCACATCGACGAAACGGGATAAATTTGCCCCGGCGAAATATTCCCTTTCATTAAGGTGCCCGAGATCATCGCTTTAACCTGTTCTTCATCGTCGCTGTTACGATCTTTCTGATCGAATTTATTGACCAGCGCATACAGCGGCACCGATTTACCGGCGACTGAAATGGCCTGCCGGACCTCTTGATCGGAAATCGATTTGAGCTGGGTGTAATCCATCACCGCCAGCACCGCCGACGCGCGAGATAACTGCTCGCTCAGCATTTTTTGCAGATGCGGTTGCCCGGCCTCATTCGGCCCGGGGGTATCAAGCAGCGTCAGTTGCCCAAGGTGGGCATCCAGACCCGCGAGATGCACGAACTCCACTTCAATCACCGGAATGTGTTCGATGGCCGCATATTCAGAGAACGGAAATTCGACGCCCAATGCCTGTGAGAGCCTCACCAGGTCGTTAAGGCTTTTCAGACAATGAAATATCGGCTGCGCACCAAGGTGATGCTTCTCGAAAGCCTCACCTTTTTCAATTCTTTCCAGCAGCGTAATCATGTCCTTATCAATTTCCAGACGCTGCGCCAGCTTACCGCGATCGTAATCGCAGAGCTTTTTCTGTAACAGGAGGATTAATTCATCGATAGGAGAGACGTGAGCAAAATGGAGCACCGGCTCTTTCTGACCCGGCGTATGACGGATCAATGTCGGAAGCGCCGTCATCGGTCGGTTGCGGTTCGGCAACACTTCGGTTCCGACAATGGCATTAATGGTGGTCGATTTCCCCGCTTTCATGGTGCCCACAATTGCCAGCACCATTTCCAGACGGGTTATTTTCCGTAATTCATTATTCAGCATAGCCTGCTGGGCTTCGACACCCCGCGCACTAAAATGCAAAGGTAAGACGTTGTTCTTTTCACCCGTAATGGCTGCGGCGGTGCTTTCCAGCTTCGCCGTCGGCATTGATTTCAACGTATCAAGATTTTGCAGGGCGAGCTGTAACAAACGCTCTGCTTCCTGGCTTAATTCAAAAATGGTCTGTGTGTGCATGATAAAAGCCTTTCCTTAACGCAAATTTATTACTTTTATTAAGCCACTGGTTTTAATTATGTTGTTCAGGCTTATATGATCACGTGTGGAAAACATGTTCACCGAAATATAACTGATTGAAGATAATCAGAAATAAATCGCTATCCTTGCATGGCGTGTAAAGCTTCCCTCTGGCATGACAGCCAAAAGATAAAAGCCTGGCCCATTTTTAAGAAACTTCAGGATATATCATCATTATTTAACCACCTAAAAAGAGAGGTAATGCGTCACCGCCATAAGATATGAATGACGGGGAAGTCAGGAGATAAATAACAATGTGTCGCTTCACCTTATCCGAAATGGAGGTGCGTAGCAATTTGCTGCAATAAAATATTCGATATATTTACTGCCATTTCTTTCCACCGTGTTAATGCCGTCAGCATCGCTTAACTGACTGACAGGAAATGTCACTGGCGACACGCTTTTTGCTTTTTTTTTAAATAGAATATCACCGACAACGGTGTGGATTTGCGTTATACTTGCCCCCTTTTTCGGCACCCAGCCGTCATTTTGCTGGCACTTTCCAGCGTGTTACGCACTTTTTGAGGATAACCTTATGCAACTCCCACACTGCCCGAAATGCAATTCTGAATACACCTATGAAGATAATGGCATGTTCATCTGCCCGGAATGCGCTCACGAATGGAATGACGCCGAGCCGTCGCACGATACTGATACGCTTGTTGTAAAAGATGCGAACGGTAATCTGCTGGCTGATGGCGACAGCGTCACCGTGATTAAAGATTTGAAGGTTAAAGGCAGCTCTTCCATGCTGAAGATCGGCACTAAAGTGAAGAATATCCGTCTGGTAGAAGGCGACCATAATATTGACTGCAAAATTGACGGCTTTGGCCCGATGAAACTGAAATCAGAGTTTGTGAAAAAGAACTGATTTACCCGCCCGGTGGCGCTTCGCTTACCGGGCTGGCGAGAACTACACTTAACGGGCTCTTCTTACGTGAGGTATAGATTATGCCGTTAAGTCCCTACATCTCTTTCGCCGGTAACTGTGCCGAGGCCTCCGCCTTTTATCAGCACGCCGTCGGCGCAGAGCTCCTCTATAAAATCACCTTCGGTGAAATGCCAAAAGGCGACAGCAGCGAAGAAGGCTGTCCGTCTGGCATGCAGTTTCCGGATTCGGCGATCGCCCACTCGAATGTTCGCATTGCGGGCAGCGATATCATGATGAGTGATGGGCAGCCGCCCGGCAGCAAAGCGCAGTATGCCGGGTTCACGCTGGTGCTGGACACCCAGGACGTGGCGGAAGGCAAACGCTGGTTCGACAATCTGGCCGCGGAAGGCCATATCGAAATGGCCTGGCAGGAGACCTTCTGGGCGCACGGTTTCGGTAAAGTCACCGACAAATACGGCGTGCCGTGGATGATTAACGTCGTTAAGCAACAGCAGTGATCTTCTGGCGGTGGGCAGTCTGCCCCCGCCTGTCATCAAACTCCCCTCAACTCTTCAAACTCCCGCAACCGAGACTTAACCCAAATGTCATATTGATGCGCCAGCATGAGGCCACATTTATTGTGAGGCCCAGCATATGCAAACTGTTATCCGCGTCGAGAAACTGAGCAAGACCTTTCATCACAACAAGGCCCTGCATGCCGTTGATCTGACCGTCCAGCAGGGCGAAATGGTGGCGCTCCTGGGGCCATCCGGCTCTGGTAAATCCACCCTTATGCGTCATTTAAGCGGCCTTATCACCTGTGATAAGACCTCAGAAAGCCACGTCGAGCTGCTGGGCAACACCGTGCAGCGTGCAGGACGCCTGGCGCGGGATATCCGCAAAAGCCGCGCCCAGACGGGCTATATCTTCCAGCAGTTCAACCTGGTCAATCGCCTGACGGTACTGGAGAACGTGCTGATTGGCGCGCTCGGCAGCACCCCGTTCTGGCGTACCTGTCTGCGCTGGTTCTCCCCGTCTCAAAAGCAGGAAGCGTTGCAGGCGCTGACCCGCGTCGGAATGGCGCATTTCGCCCACCAGCGCGTCTCCACCCTGTCCGGTGGACAGCAGCAGCGCGTGGCTATCGCCCGTGCCCTGATGCAAAAAGCGCAAATCATTCTTGCCGATGAACCCATTGCCTCGCTGGACCCGGAATCGGCTCGCATCGTGATGGAAACCCTGCGCGACATCAACCTCAACGACGGCATCACCGTGGTGGTGACGCTGCACCAGGTGGACTACGCCCTGCGCTATTGCGAGCGCATCGTCGCGTTGCGTCAGGGGCATGTGTTCTTTGATGGCCCAAGCCATCAGTTTGATAACGACCGTTTCGACCATCTCTACCGCAGCATTAACCGCGTCGAAGAGAACGCGCAGGCTGCTTAATTAAAACCGATCCGAGGAAAGTACATGAGCTACAAAGCCGTTGCCGCGCTGGCGTTTACCAGCATGTTCAGCATAAGCACTCTGTTAAGCCCTGCGTACGCCCAGGAGCAGGAAAAAGCGCTGAACTTTGGCATTATTTCGACGGAATCACAGCAGAACCTGAAACCTCAGTGGGAACCGTTCCTGAAAGATATGGAAACCAAACTGGGGATCAAAGTGAACGCCTTCTTCGCCCCGGACTATGCGGGCATCATCCAGGGGATGCGCTTTAACAAAGTCGACATCGCCTGGTACGGTAACCTCTCCGCCATGGAAGCGGTGGATCGCGCGAACGGCCAGGTCTTTGCCCAGACCGTTGCCGCGGATGGCTCTCCGGGTTACTGGAGCGTGCTGATCGTCAATAAAGACAGCCCCATTAACAACCTGAACGACATGCTCGCCAAACGTAAAGAGCTGACGTTTGGTAACGGCGATCCCAACTCCACCTCTGGTTTCCTGGTGCCGGGCTATTACGTCTTTGCTAAAAACAACGCCTCTGCCAGCGAGTTTAAGCGCACCGTGAACGCCAGCCATGAAACCAACGCGCTGGCCGTGGCCAATAAGCAGGTGGATGTCGCCACGAATAACACCGAGAACCTCGACAAGCTGAAAACCTCGGCACCGGACAAGCTGAAAGCGCTGAAGGTTATCTGGAAATCCCCTCTGATCCCGGGCGACCCCATCGTCTGGCGCAAAAACCTGTCTGAGACCACCAAAGACAAGGTGTACGACTTCTTTATGAATTACGGCAAAACGCCGGAAGAAAAAACGGTTCTGGAACGTCTGGGCTGGGCACCTTTCCGCCCGTCAAGCGACCTGCAGCTGGTCCCGATTCGCCAGCTGGCGCTGTTTAAAGAGATGCAGGGCGTGAAGGACAACAAGGGCCTGAAGGAGGAGGAGAAGAGCAGCAAAGTGGCTGCGATTCAGGCTCAGCTCGAAGACCTTGACCGCCTGACCGCGGCGCTCGGCGCCATGAGCAGCGTGAATAAAGCGGTGCAATAACGCTTACCGCCCTCTCCCGGTGGGAGAGGGCATTCAGACCAAAGGGGCATACATGCAAACCATCACCCTCCCACCGCCGAAACGCAGCTGGTTCTCGCTTTTTAGCTGGGCCATTTTGCTTGCGGTGCTCGTTATCTCCTGGCAGGGCGCGGAAATGGATCCGCTGCTGCTGTTTAAAGATGCCGGCAATATGGCCACTTTTGCCGCCGACTTCTTCCCGCCTGATTTCAGCCAGTGGCAGGATTACCTCAGCGAAATGGCGGTCACTCTGCAAATCGCCGTCTGGGGCACCGCCCTGGCCGTCATCCTTTCTGTTCCGTTCGGCCTGATGAGCGCCGAGAACATCGTACCGTGGTGGATTTACCAGCCGATGCGTCGCCTGATGGACGCCTGCCGCGCCATCAACGAAATGGTCTTTGCCATGCTGTTCGTGGTGGCCGTCGGCCTGGGTCCGTTCGCCGGGGTGATGGCGCTGTTTATTCATACCACCGGCGTGCTCTCCAAGCTGCTCTCCGAAGCGGTGGAAGCTATCGAGCCGGGCCCGGTCGAAGGGATCCGCGCAACGGGCGCCAACAAAATTGAAGAGATTCTCTTCGGCGTACTGCCCCAGGTAATGCCGCTGCTGATCTCCTACTCCCTGTACCGTTTCGAATCCAACGTTCGTTCCGCCACCGTCGTCGGCATGGTGGGCGCAGGCGGTATTGGCGTCACGCTGTGGGAAGCGATTCGCGGGTTCCAGTTCCAGCAAACCTGCACCCTGATGGTGCTCATTATCATCACCGTCAGCCTGCTGGATTTTATGTCTCAACGTTTGCGTAAGCACTTCATCTGAGAAGCGAGGCTTTGATTTGTATGCACTTATCCAGACATCCGACCAGTTACCCTACCCGCTGGCAAGAGATAGCGGCAAAGCTCGAGGTGGAACTTCGCACCCACTACCGCTGCGGAGACTACCTGCCTGCCGAGCAGCAGCTTGCCGACCGCTATGAAGTGAACCGACACACGCTGCGCCGCGCCATTGATCAGCTGGTCGAGCGCGGCTGGGTGCAGCGCCGTCAGGGCGTCGGCGTGCTGGTGTTGATGCGCCCGTTTGACTATCCGCTCAATGCGCAGGCGCGTTTTAGCCAGAACCTGCTGGATCAGGGCAGCCACCCGACCAGCGAAAAACTGCTGTCGGTGCTGCGCCCGGCCTCAAGCCACGTCGCGGACGCGCTGGGCATTCAGGAGGGCGACAATGTCATCCACCTGCGTACCCTGCGTCGGGTCAACGGCGTGGCGGTGTGCCAGATAGACCACTACTTCGCCGACCTGGCGCTGTGGCCGGTGCTGCAAAATTTCTCCAGCGGCTCGCTGCATGATTTTCTTCAGGATGCCACGGGCATCGCGCTTAAACGTACCCAGACGCGCATCAGTGCCCGCCGCGCGCAGGCCAAAGAGAGCAAAGTGCTGGAGATCCCCAACATGGCTCCGCTGCTCTGCGTTCGCACCCTCAACCACCGTGACGGCGAAATAGACGCGACGGAATACTCCGTCAGCCTGACCCGCGCCGACATGATCGAATTCACCATGGAGCACTGAATGCATTTCGATACCTCCACCCGCCAGCGCTGGATGGGCGTACTGGCGCACAGCCAGCCCGCTGCGCTTTCGGACCGCATGCAGGCGCTGAATCTGACGCCGGAATATGACCTCATCCGCGCGCCGGAAATTGGTCTGGTGCAGATCCAGGCGCGTATGGGCGGTACCGGTGAGCGTTTCTTCGCCGGCGATGCCACCCTCACCCGCGCAGTGATCCGCCTGAACAGCGGCACGCTGGGCTACAGCTACGTGCTCGGGCGCGACAAACCACACGCCGAACGCTGCGCGGTGATTGACGCCCTGTTACAGGAACAACCTCATTTCCAGACCCTGATGGAAACCCTTATTGCCCCGCTGGAAGCCGACCGTGCCGCACTGATTGCCGCCCGCCAGGCCCAGATAAACACCAGCCGGGTCGACTTCTTTACGCTCGTTCGCGGAGATAACGCATGACGCTTCAACCCGCTTTTACCCTGGCCGTCCAGGATGCCCAACAAAGTTTTCGTCGCCTGCTGAAAGCCATGAGCGAACCGGGCGTCATCGTCTCGCTGCATCAGCTCTCTCAGGGCTGGCTGCCGCTGAATCTGGCGACCACCAGCGTACTGCTGACGCTCGCCGACAACGACACCCCGGTGTGGCTCTCTGGCGCGTTATCGAATGATATCGCCAGCCAGAACCTGCGCTTTCACACCAACGCCCCGCTGGTTGAACAACCCCGGCAGGCGGTGTTTGCCGTGGCCGACGAGCAAATCAGCCACGAGCAGCTTAATGCCCTGAGCGAAGGAAGCGCGGTGGCACCGGAGACCAGCGCCACGCTGATTTTGCAGGTATCAAGCCTGAGCGGTGGCCGCATGCTGCGACTCACGGGGGCGGGTATTGCCGAAGAGCGCATGGTCGCGCCACAGCTGCCGGAGTGCATCATTCATGAACTGACCGAACGCCCGCATCCGTTCCCACTCGGTATTGACCTGATCCTCACCTGCGGAGAACGCCTGCTGGCCATCCCTCGTACCACTCATGTGGAGGTGTGCTGATGTACGTTGCCGTCAAAGGGGGCGAGAAGGCTATCGCCGCCGCCCATGCCTTGCAGGCGCACAGACGACGGGGTGATGACGCGCTTCCCGAGCTCAGCGTCACCCAGATTGAGCAGCAGCTCAATCTGGCCGTCGACCGGGTAATGACTGAAGGCGGCGTCGCTGACCGCGAACTGGCGGCGCTGGCGCTGAAACAGGCCAGCGGCGACAACGTCGAAGCCATCTTCCTGCTGCGCGCTTATCGCACCACGCTGGCGAAACTGGCGGTGAGCGAACCGATCAATACGGCAGAAATGCGTCTGGAACGTCGTATTTCAGCGGTCTATAAAGACATCCCCGGTGGCCAGCTGCTTGGGCCCACCTATGACTACACCCACCGTCTGCTGGATTTCACCCTGCTGGCGAACGGCGAAACGCCCCAGTTGAACACCTCGGATGCAGAGCAGGTTCCCTCCCCGCACGTTTTTAGCCTGCTGGCGAAACAGGGTCTGGCGAAGGCCGAAGACGATACTGGCGCGCAACCTGACGACATCACCCGCACGCCGCCGGTTTACCCCTGTTCACGCTCGTCGCGCCTGCAGCAACTGATGCGCGGCGACGAGGGGTATTTACTGGCGCTGGCCTACTCCACCCAGCGTGGCTACGGCCGCAACCATCCGTTCGCGGCGGAGATTCGTAGCGGCTTCCTTAACGTCGAGATCGTGCCCGAAGAGCTTGGTTTTGCGGTGAACGTCGGCGAACTGCTCATGACCGAATGCGAAATGGTGAATGGATTTGTCGCCCCCGAGAACGAGGCCCCGCATTTTACCCGCGGTTACGGGCTGGTGTTCGGCATGAGTGAGCGCAAGGCGATGGCGATGGCGCTGGTCGACCGTGCCCTGCAGGCACCGGACTACGGCGAAGCGGTCTCCGGCCCGGCGCAGGACGAGGAGTTCGTGCTGGCCCATGCGGATAACGTCGAGGCCGCGGGCTTCGTTTCCCACCTCAAGCTGCCGCACTACGTCGATTTCCAGGCCGAACTGGAACTGCTGAAACGCCTGCAACGGGAGCGCGCACATGACTAACTTAAGCGGCTACAACTTTGCTTATCTGGATGAACAAACCAAACGCATGATCCGACGCGCCATTTTGAAAGCGGTGGCTATCCCCGGTTATCAGGTGCCGTTCGGCGGCCGCGAAATGCCCATGCCTTACGGCTGGGGTACCGGCGGCATTCAGCTGACCGCCAGCGTCATTGGCGAGTCGGACGTGCTGAAGGTCATCGACCAGGGGGCTGATGACACCACCAACGCCGTGTCGATTCGCCAGTTCTTTCAACGCGTGACGGGCGTCAATACCACCGAAAAAACCGAAGATGCGACGCTGATCCAGACCCGTCACCGCATTCCGGAAACGCCGCTGACGGAAGATCAGATTTTAATTTTTCAGGTGCCTATTCCGGAGCCCCTGCGCTTTATCGAGCCGCGTGAAACGGAAACCCGCACCATGCACGCCCTGGAAGAGTACGGCGTCATGCAGGTGAAGTTGTATGAGGATATCGCCCGCTTCGGCCATATCGCCACGACTTACGCCTATCCGGTCAAGGTCAATGGACGCTACGTGATGGACCCGTCCCCCATCCCCAAATTCGACAACCCGAAGATGGACATGATGCCTGCCCTGCAGCTGTTTGGTGCCGGGCGTGAAAAACGCATCTACGCCGTACCGCCTTACACCCGCGTGGAAAGTCTCGATTTCGACGACCACCCGTTTACGGTGCAGGAGTGGGACGAGCCGTGCGCCATTTGCGGCTCAAAACACAGCTATCTGGACGAAGTGGTGCTGGATGACACGGGCAAACGGATGTTTGTCTGCTCCGATACCGACTTCTGCCGCCAACAGAGCGAGGCGAAAAGCCAATGAAACCGCTGCTTTCGGTTAACAACCTGACTCACCTTTACGCGCCTGGCAAAGGCTTCAGCGACGTCTCGTTTGAGCTGTGGCCGGGCGAGGTGCTGGGCATTGTCGGCGAGTCCGGCTCGGGCAAAACCACCCTGCTGAAATCTATCTCTGCACGACTGACGCCGCAAAATGGCGACATTTTATATGAGGGCCGGTCGCTGTACGGCATGAGCGAGGCCGAACGCCGTCGCCTGCTGCGCACCGAATGGGGCGTGGTGCATCAACATCCCATGGACGGCCTGCGCCGGCAGGTCTCGGCCGGAGGCAATATCGGTGAAAGGCTGATGGCCACCGGCGCACGCCATTATGGCAACATCCGCGCCACGGCACAGCAATGGCTGAGCGATGTGGAGATCCCCACCTCGCGCATTGATGACCTGCCCACCACCTTCTCCGGCGGTATGCAGCAGCGCCTGCAGATTGCCCGCAATCTCGTCACTCACCCGAAGCTGGTGTTTATGGATGAACCCACCGGTGGGCTGGACGTCTCCGTTCAGGCGCGTCTGCTCGACCTGCTGCGCGGCCTGGTGGTGGAACTGAACCTGGCCGTGGTGATTGTCACCCATGATTTAGGCGTTGCCCGCCTGCTGGCGGACCGTCTTCTGGTGATGAAGCAGGGTCAGGTGGTGGAAAGTGGGCTGACCGACCGCGTACTCGACGATCCCCACCATCCGTACACCCAGCTGCTGGTGTCATCGGTATTGCAGAATTAAGAGGCCCCCATGATCCGCGTAGAAAATGTCAGTAAGACCTTTGTGCTCCACCAGCAAAACGGCGTGCGCCTGCCGGTCCTGCACAGCGCCTCTCTGGACGTTAGCAAGGGTGAATGCGTGGTGTTGCACGGCCATTCCGGCAGCGGCAAATCGACGCTGCTGCGCTCCCTGTACGCCAACTATCTGCCGGACGAAGGCCACATCTACATTCGTCATGGCAATGAATGGGTCGATCTGGTGCAGGCGCCGGCGCGTAAGGTGCTGGACGTGCGCCGCTCGACGATCGGCTGGGTCAGCCAGTTTTTGCGGGTGATCCCACGGATCTCCGCCCTGGACGTGGTCATGCAGCCGCTGCTGGACCTGGGCGTTCCGCGCGAGACCTGCGCCGCGAAAGCCGCCGGCCTGCTCACGCGCCTGAACGTGCCGGAACACCTCTGGCACCTTGCCCCGTCGACCTTTTCCGGTGGCGAGCAGCAGCGGGTGAATATCGCCCGCGGGTTTATCGTCGACTACCCGATTTTACTGCTTGATGAACCCACTGCCTCGCTCGACAGCAAGAACAGCGCGGCGGTGGTTGAACTGATCGAACAGGCCAAAGCACGCGGCGCGGCGATCGTGGGGATCTTCCACGACGACACCGTTCGCTCCCGCGTCGCAGACAGGCTGCACCCGATGGGGACGCTCGCATGATCGTGAATAACGTAAAGCTGGTGCTGGAAAATGAAGTCGTTGATGGCTCGATTGAGATCCAGGCCGGAGAGATCCGCGCCTTTGCGGAAACCCAGAGCCGCGCCCCGGAAGCGATGGACGGTGAAGGGGGCTGGCTGCTGCCGGGCCTTATCGAACTGCACACCGATAATCTGGATAAATTCTTTACCCCGCGTCCGAAAGTCGACTGGCCAGCTCATTCCGCAATGAGCAGCCATGACGCGCTGATGGTCGCCAGCGGCATCACCACCGTGCTGGACGCCGTAGCGATTGGCGACGTGCGCGACGGCGGCGACCGTCTGGAAAACCTCGAGAAGATGATCAACGCCGTGGAAGAGACGCAAAAACGCGGCCTTAACCGCGCCGAGCATCGTTTGCACCTGCGGTGTGAACTCCCGCATCACACCACTCTGCCGCTGTTTGAAAAGCTGGTGGACCGCGAGCCGGTCTCACTGGTCTCGTTGATGGACCACTCGCCGGGGCAGCGTCAGTTCGCCAGAATAGAGAAATACCGCGAGTACTATCAGGGAAAATACGCGCTGACCAACGAGGAAATGGCGCGTTATGAAGAGGAACAGAGACAGCTTGCGGCGCAGTGGTCTCAACCAAACCGGCTCTCCATTGCCGCCATGTGTCGGGATCGCAACATTGCCTTAGCCAGCCATGATGATGCGACGCATGAACATGTGCGCGAATCGCACCAGCTTGGCAGCGTAATCGCTGAATTTCCCACCACGTTTGAGGCAGCAGAAGCCTCCCGCACCCACGGCATGAACGTCCTGATGGGGGCGCCGAATATCGTGCGCGGCGGCTCCCACTCCGGCAACGTGGCGGCAAGCGCGCTCGCGTCGCTAGGTCTGCTGGATATCCTCTCGTCCGACTACTACCCCGCCAGCCTGCTGGACGCCGCCTTTCGGGTCGCGGCTGACGAAAACAATCGCTTTACGCTGCCGCAGGCGATTCGTCTGGTAACGAAAAACCCGGCAACGGCACTCAATCTTCACGATCGTGGAGAGATAGCTGAAGGTAAACGGGCGGATCTGGTGCTGGTTCACCGTAAGGGCGAGCACATCCATATCGACCACGTCTGGCGTCAGGGAAAACGGGTGTTCTGATGGGAAGACTAATCTGGCTAATGGGGCCGTCAGGCTCCGGTAAGGACAGCCTGCTGTCCGCGTTACGGCAGCGGGAACATCCCCAGCTTCTGGTTGCGCACCGCTATATCACCCGTGCGGCGAATGCCGGGAGTGAGAACCATATCGCCCTGAGCGAGCCGGAATTTTTCACGCGCGCCGGGCAAAATCTGCTGGCGCTTAGCTGGCACGCCAACGGTTATTACTACGGGATAGGCATCGAGACAGACCTGTGGCTGCACGCCGGGTTCGACGTGCTGGTCAACGGCTCACGCGCACACCTTCAACAAGCGCGCGCCCGCTATGAAGCAGCGCTGTTGCCGGTCTGTCTGCAGGTCTCACCTGATGTGCTGCGCAGCCGGTTGCAGAGCCGGGGTCGCGAAAACGCCAAAGAGATCGAGCAGCGGCTTGAACGTGCGGCGCGCTATACCCCATCGAACTGTCATATCCTCAATAACGACGGAAGTTTGCTACAGTCAGTCGATAACTTTTTAACGCTTATCCGTCAGAAGGAGAAACAGCATGCCTGACTGCCAGCTTCGCCCCGCCACTGCCGACGATGCGCAGATTGTTTACGCGCTGATTTGCGAACTCAAGCAGAGTGAGTTTGATCATCAGGCGTTCCACGCCGGGTATCTTGCCAATCTGCAGGACCACAATATGCGCTACCAGCTGGCTGAACTAAACGGCCAGGTGGTGGGCATGATTGGACTGCATATGCAGTTTCACCTGCACCACGCCAGATGGATTGGCGAGATCCAGGAGCTGGTGGTCATGCCGCAGGCGCGCGGTCTCAGGGTGGGCAGCCAGCTGTTGGCCTGGGCGGAGAACGTGGCGCGGCAGGCGGGCGCTGAACTGACAGAGCTATCCACCAGCGTGAAGCGCCTGGACGCTCACCGTTTTTATGCGCGTGAAGGATATACGCAGAGCCATTTTCGTTTCACCAAACTGTTGTAGAGGTGCACGATGAGTCTGACGATTACGTTAACGGGAACCGGTAGCGCTCAGCTGGTGCCGGTGTTTGGCTGCGACTGCGCCGCGTGTCGCCGGGCGCGTCTGCAGGATAACCATCGCCGTCGCCCCTGTAGCGCGGTAGTCAAATTCAACGATGCGGTAACGCTGCTGGACGCCGGTATCCCGCACCTGATGGACGACTGGCCGGCAGGCAGCTTTCAGCAGTTTTTACTGACCCACTACCATATGGATCACGTCCAGGGGCTGTTCCCCCTGCGCTGGGGCGTCGGTGCCCCTGTTCCGGTGTACGGTCCGCCAGACGAGTCGGGGTGTGACGACCTGTTTAAACACCCGGGGATTCTGGATTTCAGCCATACGGTAGAGCCGTTTGTGGTGTTTGAACTGCAGGGCCTGCGGGTCACGCCGCTGCCGCTGAATCACTCGAAAATCACCTTTGGCTACCTGCTGGAGTCCGCCCACAGTCGCGTGGCCTGGCTCTCCGACACCGCCGGATTACCCGATAAAACGGTAAAATTCCTGCTCAATAACCGGCCGCAGGCGATGATCATCGACTGCAGCCACGAACCGCGTGACGAAACGCCGCGCAACCATTGCGATCTGAATACGGTTATTGCCTTAAATGAGATCATCGGCTGTCCGCAGGTGATCCTGACCCATATCAGTCATCAGTTCGACGTATGGATGATGGATAACCCGCTACCCGATGGGTTCGAGGCGGGATATGACGGAATGACGTTGTTGCTGGATTAGGTTCTCCCCCTCTCTGGATGAGAGGGCGAGGCGTATGGATGCTAAACCGCGCGTATCAGCGATCGTAATCGTCTTCTAACCGGCGCTCATCTTCTTCTAACTGACGTCTGTCATCATCCAGCTGGCGTTGACGCTCATCCAGACGGCGACGGCGATCCTCCAGTTGCCTGCGGCGATCGTCATACTGACGGCTGTCGGTCTGGCGGCTGCGATCGTAGCGATCGTCGTCATCATCGCTACTGCGACTGCTGCTGGGGTTATAGGCATCGTTGATCGCCTGCTGAATATTGCCAATGGCTTCATCAATAACATCGGCGTGAGCCAGTTGGCTGGTAAGTGACAGCAGACCAAATAACAGAGCGGTAGAGTAACGTTTCATAAGACCAGACTCGCAGGTGGACTGGCCTTACGGTAATGAACAACAGCTGGCTGGGGTAGCGGAGGAATCTCAAATTACCATCACCTTGCGCAACGCCTGCGCCAGCTGTACACGGGTAAAAGGCTTACGCAGTAACGCCACGTCCGGCAGTTGCGGGTTATGCGTCGGACGCAAATCCTGGCCGCTGATCAGCAACACCGGAAGCTGCGGATAATGGCTGCGCACATGGTTGATCACCTCGGCACCGCTGAGGTTACCGGGCAGCATTAAGTCGCTAATGAACATGCCAATATCCGGTGACGCGTCCAGCATCTTCAGGGCCTGTTCGCCGTTGTCCGCTTCAAGCGTCAGATAGCCCAGCTGATGCAGCTGCTCGCACAGGGTCTGGCGGACATCGGCTTCATCTTCCAGCACCAGTACCAGGCGTTCATTTTCAACGGCAGCCGCGGCGGCCTGGGTCTCATCAGCAGAACGAACAGGCAGCGTCGAGCGTGGCAGATGCAGCCGCACGGTGGTCCCCTGCCCTGGCGCGCTTTCAATCTCCACGCGCCCACCGGACTGGCGTACAAAACCGTAGACCATCGACAGGCCTAATCCGCTACCGCTCCCGGTTTGCTTGGTCGTGAAGAACGGTTCGAAGACCCGGGATTTGACCTCCTGCGACATTCCACTTCCCCGGTCAATAACCTCCAGCGCCACCATATCCTGCCTGCGTCCGTCACTGCGGGTCACGCGCTGATTCCACGTGCGGATCTTAATAACCCCTGTCTGTCCCTCCATCGCATCGCGGGCGTTCATCACCAGGTTAATAATGGCGTTTTCCAGCTGGCTGACGTCTATCCACGCCGGCCACGCCGGTGATTGCGCTTCAATTTCCAGCGTCAGGGTGGCCGGCAGCGAGTGGTACATCAACTCCCGCAGGTTCTCGAGCAGCGGTTTCATCTCTACCGCGTGCGGCGTCAGGGATTGCTTGCGGGAAAACGCCAGCAGGCGCTGGGTCAGCACCGCACCACGCTCGGCGGCCTTGAGTGCCCGGGTGATACGCGGGGCGTCCTGTGAGTCAGGATCGGTGAGTTCCAGACTGCCAATGATCACCGCCAGCAGGTTGTTAAAGTCATGCGCCAGACCGCCCGTCAGCTGCCCGACGGCCTTCATCTTCTGGCTGTGCACCAACGCCTCTTCCAGCCCCTGACGCTCGATGCGGTCGATCTCCATCTGCGTGGTTTTTTCTTTCAGCAGGCGGGTGGTGTGGACAAGCGAGGCGGTGTTGCGGGCAAAAACGTTAAACGCTCGCGCCAGCTCACCCAGCTCATCACGGCGCTGCAGTCCGGGGACGGAAACATCCTGTTCGCCGTGGGCAAGGCGCGACATCGCCCGGGAGATGGCCGTCAGGTTGGAGGCCAGATTACGGTAGATATACCAACAGGCGCACCCGGTGATGATCAGCGCCAGCACGGCGAACACACTGATAAATACGCTGATGGAGCGCAGCTCCTGGTGACTCTGGGCAGTGCGCAGCCGGGAGGCCTGCGCCACCTGTTCAACGTACTGATTGATGTCGCTGTTTAATATCGCCACCAGCGCCTTGATGTGGAACATATACCAGCTGATCGCCAGATCGCTCTCCTCCAGCTGCGTCGAGAGCGGAACAAGCTTGTGAAGCTCGGCATTAAAATCGGGCAGGATAGCGTTCACCACGGGCTGCGTCACGCTCCGGGGCAGCGTTGCCGTCACGGCATCCAGCTGCTGAACCATGGCGCGCGGCGAGGGCGTTTCAATAGCGGCGATGATTAGCCTGTCCATTTCCATAAGCTGTTGCGCATCCGGGACGTTGCTGGCGTAACGGCGGTTGATGTCCTGCAGATGGCGCAAATAGCTCTGGCTTTGATAGAGCGCGCTGAGAAGCGCATTACGCTCCAGATGACGCCGCTGCCCGCGCTCCAGCATGCCCGTCACGCTCTGCTGTAACTCATTACTTCTCTGAATAATTCGCGCCACCAGCGCGGGCTCCTGTTGCGCCAGTGGCGCATCGGCAAGCTGTTCCAGCGAGTGACGCAGCGCCATCTGCGTCTGCTTCAGGCGCTCGGCTTCGCCCTTGTATTCCAGCGCGCCTACAACTTGCGATAGCCGTACCGCCGCCGTTGCCACATTGGCGGTATCGCGGGCGAGGTTCATGCTGCCGGTCATGTCATCCAGCGTCTGCTGCTGCACCTGTTCCTGGATCTGGCTGGCATGACGAAAGCCGAGCACCGCCACGCCGCTGACCATCAGCGTCACCGCCACCACCAACAGATTAAAAATCAGCAGGCGACCACGGGCGCTGGCAAAGAAGGGCGGACGGTGTGATGGCATACGGTAAGCTCCAGTGCAATGTGATGCCCTCACCCTGGCCCTCTCCTGCTGAGAGGGAAAAAGCGGGGAATTGTGATGTAAGTTAACTATTCATAACTATGACAAATATGAACGGCTTCTGACATTTTGCATTTACCAACCTGTGATGAAGTGCGGATATCGACATTCAAGGAGATCCGCCATGAGCAGAACCCCGGTACTGGAGATGCGCAACATTGCCAAAACGTTTGGCCATTTCCACGCGATCAAGGGTGTGGATTTGACGGTGTACCCCGGTGAGATCCACGCGCTGATGGGGGAAAACGGCGCAGGAAAGAGTACCCTGATGAAGATCCTCGCGGGGGCCTATACCGCCACCAGCGGCGAGATCCTGATTGACGGACAGCCGTTTCACATCAAAGGGCCAAAGGATGCGCTGGCCGCGGGTATCACCCTCATTTATCAGGAGATGCAGCTTGCCCCCAATCTGACCGTCGCTGAAAACATTTTCCTGGGCAGCGAGCTGTCGCGCGCCGGGCTGGTACAGCGCAAAGAGATGGCCGCACAGGCGCAGGCGGTGATTGACCGTCTGGGCGCGCACTTCAAGGCGACCGACCTGGTAATGAGGCTAACCATCGCCGAGCAGCAGCAGGTTGAAATTGCCCGCGCGCTGCACCGCAACAGCCGCATTCTGGTGATGGATGAACCCACCGCCGCCCTCTCCTCACGTGAAACCCATCGCCTGTTCGAGCTGATACTGCGCCTGCGAGAGGAAGGAATGGCGATTATCTATATCAGCCACCGCATGGCGGAAGTGTATGAACTCTCCGATCGCGTCAGCGTTCTGCGTGACGGGCAGTACGTCGGTAGCCTGACGCGCGACAAACTGAACGCCTCTGAGCTGGTGAAGATGATGGTCGGCCGTCCGCTAAGCGATCTGTTTAACAAAGAGCGCGATATCCCGCTCGGCAGCCCGCGTCTTAACGTGCATCACCTTACCGACGGCAAGAAAGTGCTCCCCTGCAGTCTGCAGGTGCGTTCCGGAGAAATTGTCGGGCTGGCAGGTCTGGTGGGCGCCGGACGTTCCGAACTGGCGCAGCTGATCTTCGGCGCGCGCAAAGCCACGGGCGGCATGATTGAGGTCGACGGCGAACCGGTGGTGATCCACTCCCCACGTGCCGCCATCGACAACGGGATCGGTTTTCTCACCGAGAACCGCAAAGAACAAGGGCTGTTCCTCGAGCTGGCCGCACAGGAGAACATCACCATGGCGACGCTGGAGCGCGACGCCACCTTCGGCATGCTGAACCGCAAAAAAGCGCAGACCATTTCTGACGATGCGATCGCCCTGCTTAACATCCGCGTGCCGCATTCACAGGTCCGCGCGGGTGGCTTGTCCGGGGGCAATCAGCAAAAGCTGCTTATCTCCCGCTGGGTGGCCATCGGCCCACGCATTCTGATTCTGGATGAACCGACGCGCGGCGTCGACGTCGGGGCGAAAAGTGAAATCTACCGCATCATGAACCAGATGGCGCGCAAAGGCGTGGCGATCCTGATGATCTCCAGCGAGCTGCCGGAAATCGTCGGCATGAGCGACCGCGTCTATGTCATGCGTGAAGGCAGCATTGCAGGTGAACTTCACGGAGCAGAAATTTCTCAGGAAAACATCATGACGCTGGCGACCGGCGTGAACGACTCTCATCATCAGGCGGTGCAACTATGACAAATTCAACCCATCCGCAGCAGGTGGCGAAGTCCGCCTCTGCCAAAAAAATGCTGATGAGCGATCTGATGCAGACGGTCGGCATTTTGCCCATCTTGATCCTGATTGTGGCGGTATTTGGTTTTATCGCGCCTAACTTCTTTACCGAAAGTAATCTGCTCAATATCACCCGCCAGGCGTCGATCAACATCGTACTGGCCGCAGGGATGACCTTCATCATTCTGACCGGCGGGATCGACCTCTCCGTCGGCTCCATTCTGGGCACCACGGCCGTGGCGGCGATGGTGGTGTCGTTAATACCTGAGTTCGCCATGCTTTCTATTCCGGCAGCGCTCATGCTCGGCCTGGTGCTGGGTTTGTTCAACGGCGCGCTGGTGGCTTTTGCCGGGCTGCCGCCGTTTATCGTGACGCTCGGTACCTATACGGCCCTGCGCGGTGCGGCTTATTTGCTGGCGGACGGTACGACCGTCATTAACTCCAACATTAACTTTGAGTGGATCGGCAATAACTACCTCGGCCCCATTCCGTGGCTGGTGGTGATCGCGCTGGCGGTAATTGTGCTGTGCTGGTTTATTCTGCGCCGCACCACGCTTGGCGTTCACATTTATGCGGTTGGCGGCAACATGCAGGCGGCGCGTCTGACAGGCATTAAGGTCTGGCTGGTGCTGTTGTTTGTGTACGGCATGAGCGGGCTGCTCTCGGGCCTGGGCGGCGTGATGAGTGCCTCGCGTCTCTACAGCGCCAACGGCAACCTGGGCATGGGCTACGAGCTGGATGCGATCGCGGCGGTGATCCTCGGCGGCACCAGCTTTGTCGGCGGGATCGGCACGATCACCGGCACGCTGGTGGGGGCGCTGATCATCGCCACGCTTAACAACGGCATGACGCTGATGGGCGTCTCCTACTTCTGGCAACTGGTGATCAAAGGGGCGGTGATCATCATAGCGGTGCTAATCGACAAATACCGTACCCGACACCATCAAAGTGCATAACAACAATACCCTACAAGCGAGGAAGAGAAGATGCGTTTGAAACCGTTAGTGACCGCGCTCTGTGCTGGCGCGCTGCTTGCCGCAACGCCGTTTGCGCAGGCGAAAGATCTGAAGTCCATCGGCGTGACGGTGGGCGACCTGGCCAACCCATTCTTCGTGCAGATCACCAAAGGTGCCGAGCTGGAAGCGCGCAAACTGGCGGGGGATAACGTCAAAGTGACGCTGGTCTCCAGCGGTTACGATCTCGGCCAGCAGGTGGCGCAGATCGACAACTTTATTGCGGCCAAAGTGGACATGATCATCCTTAACGCCGCGGATTCCAAAGGGATCGGCCCGGCGGTTAAACGCGCGAAAGAGGCCGGGATCGTGGTTGTCGCGGTTGACGTCGCGGCGGAAGGGGCGGATGCCACCATCACCTCCGATAACACCCAGGCGGGGGAAATGGCCTGTAAATACATTACTGACCGCCTGAAAGGCAAAGGCAACGTGGTCATCATCAACGGGCCGCCAGTGTCCGCGGTGCAAAACCGCGTCGAAGGCTGCCAGACCGAGTTCAAAAAACATCCGGATATCAAGGTGCTCTCTGATAACCAGAACGCCAAAGGTAGCCGTGAAGGCGGTCTGGAAGTGATGACCTCACTGCTGGCGGCCAATCCGAAGATCGACGGCGTGTTCGCGATTAACGATCCGACGGCGATCGGTGCCGATCTGGCGGCAAAACAGGCCCAACGCAATGAATTCTTTATCGTTGGCGTAGACGGCAGCCCGGACGGCGAGGAAGCGCTTAAGCGTGAGAACTCCCTGTTTGTCGCGACGCCGGCTCAGGATCCGCAGGTAATGGCGGCAAAAGCGGTTGAGATCGGCTATGACATTCTGCAGGGCAAACCTGCGCCTAAAGAGCCTGTGCTGATCCCGGTGACGATGATCGATAAAAAGAACGTCGGATCCTATAAGGGGTGGACAGTGAAGTGATGTAGTGCGGTTTGATGCCCTCACCCTGATCTTCTCTTCGCGGGAGAGTTGGGGTGAGGCCTGACATAGCGTCCAGGGGGCCCCATGAAACGCTCCGAAATCAATGAAATCCTTGGCCACACGCGGCAGTTCTTCTCCATGCACGATGTGCATCTCCCTCCCTTTGCCAGTTTTCCGCCGACGAAATGGCAGCAGCTTGACCCGGCCGCCTGGCAGGAAGTGTTTGATCTCAGGCTTGGCTGGGACGTAACGGCATTCGGCAGCGACCATTTTGCCGCACAGGGGCTAACGCTCTTTACCCTGCGCAATGGCTCACCGAACGGCGTGCCCTATGAAAAGTGCTATGCCGAAAAAATCATGCACGTCCGGGATGGTCAGGTGACGCCCATGCATTTTCACTGGCGTAAACGGGAAGACATCATCAACCGTGGCGGCGGAAACCTGATCGTCGAGTTATGGAATGCCGGCGCACATCAAGAACCTGAAAATACCGACGTGACCGTTACCCTCGACGGCTGTCTGCAGACCCACGCGCCCGGCAGTCAGTTACGCCTGCAACCCGGGGACAGCATCTGCCTCCCCCCCGGCCTGTACCACAGTTTCTGGGGCGAACGCGGTTTTGGCGACGTACTGGTGGGGGAAGTGTCATCGGTGAATGACGATGAACACGATAACCATTTTTTACAGCCCATTGCCCGCTATAACAATATCGAGGAAGACGAACCGGCGGTGCTGGTGTTGTGCAACGAGTACAACCTGTTTCGGAAATAAGGAGTAAATAATGCCATTGATTTCTCTTGCCGACGGTCTTGAGCACGCCAGGAAACACCGCTACGCGCTCGGCGCGTTTAACGTTCTCGACTCCCATTTTTTGCGCGCGCTGTTTGCTGCCGCGAAACAGGAACGCTCGCCGTTTATCATTAATATTGCGGAAGTCCACTTTAAGTATGTCTCCCTGGAGTCGCTGGTCGAAGCGGTCAGGTTTGAAGCCGCCCGTCATGATATTCCGGTGGTGCTCAACCTCGATCACGGCCTGCATTTCGAGGCGGTGGTACGTGCGCTGCGCGTAGGCTTCAGCTCCGTGATGTTTGATGGATCCACTCTGAGCTACGAAGAAAACATTCGCCAGACGCGGGAGGTGGTGAAGATGTGCCACGCGGTTGGCGTATCGGTAGAAGCGGAGCTGGGTGCGGTAGGCGGTGACGAAGGTGGCGCGTTGTATGGCCATGCGGATGAAGCGTTGTTTACGGACCCGCTGCGGGCGCGCGAGTTTGTCGATGCCACCGGCATTGATGCGCTGGCGGTCGCCATTGGCAACGCGCACGGTAAATACAAAGGCGAGCCAAAACTCGATTTCCCTCGTCTGGACGCCATTCGCCAGAAGACCGGCCTGCCGTTGGTCTTACACGGCGGCTCCGGCATCAGCGATGCCGATTTTCGTCGCGCCATCGAACTGGGGATCCATAAAATCAACTTTTATACCGGCATGTCACAGGCCGCGCTCTCCGCCGTTGAGCAACGGATGGCAAAACGTCAGCCTCTGTACGATGAATTTGCAGAACTGTTGCTGGGCATAGAGGAGGCGATTACCGATACGGTCGCCGCGCAAATGCGCATCTTTGGCAGCGCGGGGCAGGCATAATGGAACGTAAAGGGATTATCGCCGCCGGCAATATGCTGGTGGATCATGTCCACCAGATTGTGCAATGGCCGGAGCGCGGCTGGCTGGCGGAGATTACCCACAGCGAACGTTCAACCGGCGGTGCGCCGCTGAACGTCCTGCTGACGCTGGCCAAAATGCACGTTGGCCTGCCGCTGCAGGCCGTCGGCCTGATTGGCGAAGATAGCGACGGCGATTACATCCTGGCGATGCTCGACCAGTATCACGTCAACCGCCAGCGGGTGCAGCGCACGACCTTTGCGCCAACCTCTATGTCACAGGTTATGACCGACCCCAGCGGGCAGCGCACTTTTTTCCACTCCCCGGGCGCCAACCGTCTTCTGGATCTGCCCGCCTTCGACCGCCTCGACGGCGCGATGAAGATTTTCCATCTCGGCTACCTGTTACTGCTCGACAGCCTGGATATGCCCGATGACGAGTACGGCACCCGCAGCGCACGGCTGCTGGCCCAGATGCGCGATCAGGGGTATGAAACCTCGCTCGATCTGGTCTCGCGAAAGGGTGACCCGCGCTATCAGCCGCTGGTCCTCCCTGCCCTGCGCCATCTTGATTATCTGGTCATCAACGAACTGGAAGCCGGCGAGTTTAGCGGGCTGGAAATGCGCGACGAGAACGATGCCCCGCACATTGCCCATATCGCGGAAGCCGCCTCACAGCTTCTGGCGGCTGGGGTGCGTCAGCGGGTGGTGATCCACTGTCCGGAAGGGGCGTGGGGGTTAACACCGGACGATGAAGGGCGTTGGATCCCCTCCTGGTTGCTGGAGCGGGAAGAGATTATCGGCAGCGTCGGAGCGGGTGATGCCTTCTGCGCAGGCTTCTTATACGGCTGCCATGAAGCGTTGCCGCTGGTCGAGAGTATTTACCTGGCCCATGCCTGCGCGCGGGCAAGCCTGCTGGCTGCGAACGCCATTGATGGGGCAAAAACGCTGGCCGAGCTGCAGCTGTTTATTAAAGAGAATATTTAAGCCGCTTTCTCGCTGTGAGACACATCGGCAGCAAAGACGTAGCCCAGCCCCCGGACGGTTTTAATGAGTGCGGGCTGATGCGGGTTGGCTTCTATTTTACGGCGCAGGCGCATGATCAACACATCGATTGTGCGGTCGAACACCTCGGCACTTTCGCTGTGCGTCAGCTCGAGCAGTTGTTCCCGGCTGAGCACCCGCCGGGCGTTCTGGGTGAGCGCCAGCAGCAGACCATATTCTCCCTGGGTCAACGGTACGGGGTTACGCTGCGGATCGCTGAGTTCACAGCGGGAGGTATCCAGCGTCCAGCCATTGAACGTCACGCCCGCCACGCGTGGCACCGGGGTGTCTGCGGCCAGTGCCCCGGTACGGCGAAGCACGGCTTTAACCCGGGCAACCACCACGCGCGGGTTAAACGGTTTGCCAATATAATCGTCGGCCCCCATCTCCAGCCCCACCACCACGTCTGACTCACTGCCCAGCCCGGTCAGCATCACCACCGGCAGCTCCGGACGTTGCTTTTGCAGGTGCAGTAATACCTGCAGGCCGTTGATATCCGGCAGCATCATATCCAGCAGGACAAGGGCGATGTGTGGCTCATGCTGAACCAGACTCAGCGCGTCCTGGCCGTTATGGCAGACAAGCACGCTAAAGACGTGCTCACTCAGCACATCCTGCAGCAGCTCGCAGACTGCGGTATCGTCATCAACCACCAGAATCGCCGGTTTCATCGCATGCTTCCATCAGGGGATTATGTTAAGTCTGAACTATTCTGCCGTCGGCTCCAGCCAATTTGACTTTTACATGACGGAATTACAACCCATGTCACATCCACTGCCCATTCGACACGTCAATTTTGACGATTCGCTGTTTTTCGTCAGGGTTTTGCCCCTCTGTTGGCCGTAAAGTCTGCGGATACCCACAATAAAAACATGGCATAGAAGCTGCATAGTGGGGCGTAAGCATTGATTAACTGGAGCAGACTGATGAAAAAAGTCGTCACGGTTTGCCCTTATTGTGCCTCGGGTTGCAAGATCAACCTGGTGGTCGATAACGGCAAAATCGTCCGGGCGGAGGCCGCCCAGGGGAAAACCAACCAGGGCACGCTGTGCCTGAAAGGCTACTACGGCTGGGATTTTATTAACGATACCCAAATCCTTACCCCACGCCTGAAAACCCCTATGATCCGCCGCGAGCGCGGTGGCAAGCTGGAAGCCGTTTCCTGGAGCGAGGCGCTGGATTATGTCGCCACGCGCCTGAGCGCCATCAAAGCCAAGTATGGCCCGGATGCGATCCAGACTACCGGCTCTTCACGCGGTACCGGTAATGAAACCAACTATGTAATGCAAAAATTCGCGCGCGCCGTTATTGGTACCAATAACGTCGACTGCTGCGCTCGCGTCTGACACGGCCCATCGGTTGCAGGTCTGCACCAGTCGGTCGGTAACGGCGCTATGAGTAACGCGATCAACGAGATAGATAACACCGATCTCGTGTTTATTTTTGGCTATAACCCGGCGGATTCTCACCCTATCGTCGCGAACCACGTGATTCGCGCCAAACAGAATGGGGCGAAAATCATCGTCTGCGATCCGCGCAAAATTGAAACGGCACGTATTGCGGATATGCACATTGCACTGAAAAACGGTTCGAATATCGCGCTGTTGAATGCGATGGGCCACGTCATTATTGAGGAGAATCTCTACGACCAGGCGTTCGTCGCGACCCGTACGGAAGGGTTTGACGAGTATCGGAAAATTGTCGAAGGCTATACGCCGGAGTCCGTCGAAGCGATAACCGGCGTAAGCGCGCAAGAGATCCGTCAGGCAGCGCGGATGTACGCCGGGGCGAAAACCGCGGCCATTTTGTGGGGCATGGGCGTCACCCAGTTCTATCAGGGCGTGGAAACCGTACGCTCCCTGACAAGCCTCGCGATGCTGACCGGAAATCTGGGCAAACCGCATGTGGGCGTGAACCCGGTGCGTGGTCAGAATAACGTGCAGGGTGCGTGTGACATGGGCGCACTGCCGGATACCTATCCGGGCTATCAGTACGTTAAGTTCCCGGAAAATCGTGAGAAATTCGCGAGGGCCTGGGGCGTGGAGAGCCTGCCGGAACATACCGGGTATCGCATCAGCGAGCTGCCGCACCGTGCGGCACACGGTGAAGTGCGGGCTGCCTACATTATGGGTGAAGATCCGCTGCAGACCGACGCCGAGCTGTCAGCGGTGCGTAAAGGCTTTGAGGATCTCGAACTGGTGATTGTCCAGGACATCTTTATGACCAAAACCGCGGCGGCGGCGGATGTGATTTTACCGTCAACGTCATGGGGCGAGCATGAAGGTGTTTACACGGCGGCAGACCGCGGCTTCCAGCGCTTCTTCAAAGCGGTGGAGCCGAAGTGGGATCTGAAAACCGACTGGCAGATCATCAGCGAAATCGCCACCCGCATGGGTTATCCGATGCACTACAACAACACTCAGGAAATCTGGGACGAGTTGCGCAAACTGTGTCCGGACTTCACCGGTGCCACCTATGAGAAAATGGGTGAACTGGGGTATATCCAGTGGCCGTGCCGCGATGAGTCAGAGGCCGATCAGGGCACGTCGTATCTCTTTAAAGAGAAGTTCGACACCCCGAACGGACTGGCGCAGTTCTTCACCTGCGACTGGGTCGCGCCAATCGATAAACTCACCGATGAGTATCCGATGGTGCTCTCTACCGTGCGTGAAGTGGGCCACTACTCCTGTCGTTCGATGACCGGTAACTGCGCTGCGCTGGCGGCACTGGCGGATGAACCGGGCTATGCGCAGATCAACACCGCTGACGCAGAGCGTCTGGGTATTGAAGATGAAGCCCTGATCTGGGTGCACTCGCGTAAAGGACGCATCATTACCCGTGCGCAGGTCAGCGACCGACCTAACAAAGGGGCGGTCTATATGACCTACCAGTGGTGGATTGGTGCCTGCAACGAACTGGTGACGGAGAACTTAAGCCCGATAACCAAAACGCCGGAGTATAAGTACTGCGCCGTACGCGTGGAGCCGATTGCTGACCAGCACGCCGCGGAACAGTATGTGATTGACGAATATAGCAAGCTGAAAGCCAGACTGCGTGAAAGCGCGTTGGGTTAATGCTGTTAATTAATCGATGAATAAAAGGGGGTGACTTATTCACCCCTTTTTTATTTCTTAATAAGCTATTTATATTATCAATATATATTGTGCACGCTGCCCCGCAGCAATAATGTCATTAGCACCGAAATAAATACCCGGCTTTGTATTTTAATTCAGTGAGAGAATCTCCCCCGCGAGCGTCTAATACCCTCTTTCACAAGCATTATTGTGAGACGAAACGCGGTGGGCACCGGGAAATGTTCATTCACCTTTACCGCGCCCGTTTTTTTCTTCTGCGACGACGATTATACTGCGCGGCGTGTACCCAGATGATAAGAATCCATGAAATCAATTTTTCTGATGTTGTTATTTTTTACGTCACTCGTCCACGCGGATGAGATTGGCAGCCAGTACAAGCAACAGGCGGAAGCGGGTGACGCCCGCGCCCAGTATTACCTTGCCGATACCTACTTCAGTTCCGGCGACAGCAAGCAGGCCGCGCAGTGGGCAGAGAAAGCAGCAAAAGGGGGCGATGTCGACGCCATGGCGTTGTTATCGCAAATCCAGTTTACACAGGGCGATTACGCGCAGGCCAAAGCGCTGGCGCAGCAGGCCACTATCGCCGGCAGTAAACGTGGCGCAATTATGCTGGCACGCGTGCTGGTCAACACCCAGGCAGGGAAAACTGACTATCCACAGGCCATCGCACTGCTGCAAACGGCAACCGAAGATATCGACAACGACTCCGCGGTGGATGCGCAAATGCTGCTGGGGATGATTTATGCCAACGGCGTTGAGGTGGCGCAGGACGACGTCAAAGCCGCGTCGTGGTTCAAACGCAGCTCCTCCCTTTCGCGTACGGGTTACGCGGAGTACTGGGCCGGAATGCTGTTCCAGCAGGGCGAGAAAGGCTTTATAACGCCGAATAAGCAGAAAGCGCTCTACTGGCTGAACCTGAGCTGTACCGAAGGGTTTGATACGGGATGTGAAGAATTTGACGCGTTGAGTGGAGAGTAAAGTCTCTTACACGGCCCTCTCTTTTGGCAGAGAGGGAGTGCGAAAAGGCCGGGTTAACCCCGGCCTTTTTATTTTACTGGTCTGCGGTCTTATCAAAACGACCCAGCACTTCGCGTTCATACGCCAGCGCTTTTTTACGGTCGAATTTGTGCTCCCACTTAGCGATAACCAGCACCGCCAGGGCGTTACCCACTACGTTCAGCGCCGTACGCGCCATGTCGAGTATACGGTCGACACCGGCGATAAACGCCAGACCTTCCAGCGGGATCCCTACGCTGCCCAGGGTCGCCAGCAGGACGACAAAGGAGACGCCAGGTACGCCTGCGATGCCTTTTGAGGTCACCATCAGGGTCAGCACCAGCACGATCTCCTGCCACAGAGACAGGTCAATGCCGTACAACTGAGCAATAAAGATAGCCGCAATACTCTGGTACAGCGTTGAGCCGTCCAGGTTAAAGGAGTAGCCGGTTGGCACCACAAAGCTGGTAATCGACGCCGGCGCGCCGTAGGCCTCCATCTTCTCGATAATACGCGGCAGTACGCTTTCAGAGCTTGCCGTGGAGTACGCGAGAATCAACTCATCTTTGAGAATACGGATCAGGATCCAGATGCTCAGCCCACACAGGCGCGCCACAATTCCCAGCACCACCAGCGCGAAGAACAGGATGGCGAAGTGAACCAGAATCACCAGCTTCGCCAGCGGCCACAGGGAGGCGAAACCGAAGTTCGCCACGGTTACCGCGATAAGCGCAAACACCCCAACCGGCGCGTAGCGCATCACCATGTGAGTCACTTTGAACATGGTTTCAGAAATTGAGCGGAACACGGTGACCAGCGGTTCACGGTGCGTGGCAGGCAGGGAGGAGAGACCCAGACCAAACAACACAGAGAAGAAGATGATCGGCAGCATCTCGCCCTTCGCCATGGAAGCCACGATGTTGGTCGGCACCAGCGAAAGGATGGTTCCCATCAGGCCATGCGCGTGGCTCTGTACTTCAGCGGTAGTGCTTTGATATTTCGAAATATCCACCGTCGCCAGCTGCGACATATCGATCCCGGATCCTGGCTGGAACACGTTCGCCAGTGTGATCCCCAGAATGATGGCAATCGTCGTGATCACTTCGAAATAAAGAATTGTCTTCGCGCCGATACGGCCTAACTGTTTTGCATCCCCCACACCGGCAATGCCGACGACCAGCGTTGAGATAACAATCGGTACGACAATCATCTTGATCAGATGAATAAAGATATCTCCTGCCGGGGAGAGCAGGTTCGCAATCAGCCACTCGCGGCTGTCGCTGTGATAATGCAGGTAGCTACCCAGCAGGATACCCAGCACAAGGGCTAGCAAGATTTGCCAGGCCAGGCTGACTTTAACGTTTTTCATAGAAACTGACTTCCTCAATGAAGCGCCCTATTCACATAAACTGCATGAATATGGATACATACTGAAAGGGTATGAATTGTGTTGCGTTGGTTTATGGGATTTTTTAACGCGGCGTATGAGTATCATTTGCGCGGCATGTTGCGCAAGCCTTAAAGAACGGCACATTTCGCTGCAAAAAGCGGTCATGACGTGAGTTTGTCACAATTCCCATCAATAACTTTTTGTTATAAAAAGGCTTTTTTAATCGAAATTGTGAATAATCGGCACGGTGAATTATTTTCCTTCAAAGTTTCATTCGCTCATTTTTCATACTCTTCAAACAATGCGTGATCTGTAGCCCAAATAATAAACAAAGCTTGTAAAGCCCCTACTATTAACGTTTTTGCGACATATTATTAACATCTTACAAGGAGAAAAAAAGCCATGAGCCAAGTACATAAACACGACATTCCCGCAAACATTGCGGACCGTTGCCTGATAAACCCGGAGCAGTACCACGAGAAGTATCAGCAATCCGTCTCCAGCCCGGACGTCTTCTGGGGTGAGCAGGGCCATATTCTTGACTGGATTAAACCTTATCAGAAGGTGAAGAACACCTCCTTTGCGCCCGGCAACGTCTCCATTAAATGGTACGAAGACGGCACGCTGAACCTGGCAGCAAACTGTCTTGACCGCCACCTTGCCGAACGCGGTAATGAAACGGCCATTATCTGGGAGGGTGACGACGCCTCTCAAAGCAAACACATTACTTATAAAGAACTGCACCGCGACGTGTGCCGCTTTGCCAACGTTCTGCTGGAAAGGGGCATTAAAAAAGGCGACGTGGTGGCTATCTATATGCCAATGGTGCCTGAAGCGGCAGTAGCCATGCTGGCCTGCGCACGCATCGGTGCGATTCACTCGGTGATTTTTGGCGGCTTCTCACCGGAAGCGGTAGCCGGACGTATTGTCGATTCCAGCTCGAAACTGGTGATCACGGCCGATGAAGGCGTGCGCGCTGGCCGTGGCATTCCCCTGAAGAAAAACGTCGATGAAGCGCTGAAAAATCCGAACGTGAAAACCGTCAGCAACGTCATCGTCCTCAAGCGTACCGGCGGCAAGATTGACTGGAACGAAGGACGCGACCTGTGGTGGAGCGATCTGATTGAAAAAGCCAGCGACCAGCATCAGCCGGAAGAGATGAACGCGGAAGACCCGCTGTTTATTCTTTACACCTCCGGCTCAACCGGCAAACCGAAAGGCGTGTTGCACACCACCGGCGGCTATCTGGTCTATGCCGCTACCACCTTCAAGTACGTATTCGACTACCATCCGGGCGACATTTACTGGTGTACTGCCGACGTAGGCTGGGTCACCGGTCACAGCTACCTGCTATACGGCCCGCTGGCCTGTGGTGCCACTACGCTGATGTTTGAAGGCGTACCGAACTGGCCAACGCCGGCACGCATGTGTCAGGTGGTCGACAAACACAAGGTCAATATTCTCTATACCGCCCCAACGGCGATCCGCGCATTAATGGCGGAAGGCGATAAGGCCATTGAAGGCACTGACCGCTCTTCGCTGCGCATCCTCGGTTCCGTTGGCGAGCCCATCAACCCGGAAGCCTGGGAGTGGTACTGGAAGAAAATCGGCAACGAAAAATGTCCGGTAATGGACACCTGGTGGCAGACCGAAACCGGCGGCTTTATGATCACCCCTATGCCGGGTGCGACGCAGTTAAAAGCCGGTTCAGCAACTCAACCGTTCTTCGGCGTACAACCTGCGCTGGTGGATAACGAAGGCAATCCGCTGGACGGAGCCACCGAAGGCAATCTGGTGATCACCGATTCCTGGCCGGGCCAGGCGCGTACCCTGTTCGGCGATCACGAGCGCTTCGAGCAGACCTACTTCTCGACCTTTAAAAATATGTACTTTAGCGGTGACGGCGCCCGGCGTGACGAGGACGGTTATTACTGGATAACCGGGCGCGTGGACGACGTGCTGAACGTCTCCGGCCACCGTCTGGGTACCGCGGAGATTGAATCCGCGCTGGTATCTCATCCGAAGATCGCCGAAGCCGCCGTCGTCGGGATCCCACACAACATTAAAGGCCAGGCGATTTACGCCTACGTCACGCTGAATCATGGCGAAGAGCCGTCACCAGAGCTGTATGCCGAGGTGCGCAACTGGGTACGTAAAGAGATTGGCCCGCTTGCCACGCCGGACGTGCTGCACTGGACCGACTCTCTGCCGAAAACCCGCTCAGGCAAAATTATGCGCCGCATATTGCGCAAAATCGCAGCCGGTGACACCAGCAACCTCGGTGATACCTCAACGCTTGCCGATCCTGGCGTGGTGGAAAAACTGCTCGAAGAGAAGCAGTCCATCGCAATGCCATCGTAACGCGATCTCCCCTCTCCCCCCGGGAGAGGGAATAAAAAAACCTCCCCTATAAATACTTCTGGAGACCTCTGATGAATAACGATATTTGTCAGCAGATAGAGAATAGTGCGCACTACAGGGAGCTCGTGGATAAACGGCAACGGTTTGCCTTCTTACTTTCCATCATCATGCTGATTATTTACGTCGGCTTTATTCTGCTGATTGCCTTTGCCCCACACTGGCTCGGTACGCCGCTGCACGCGGGCACCAGCGTCACGCGCGGAATTCCGATTGGGATTGGCGTGATAATCATTTCGTTTGTGCTGACCGGCGTGTACGTCTGGCGCGCCAATGGCGAATTCGATCGTCTTAACAGAGCAGTCCTGGCTGAGGTAAAAGCATCATGAAGAGAGTCCTGACGGCGCTTGCCGCCACACTTCCCTTTGCCGCCAACGCCGCTGATGCCATCACCGGCGAGGTACAGCGCCAGCCAACCAACTGGCAGGCGATTATCATGTTCCTGATTTTCGTGCTGCTGACGCTGTACATCACGTACTGGGCCTCGAAACGCGTGCGCTCCCGTAATGATTACTACACCGCAGGCGGCAACATTACCGGTTTTCAGAACGGGCTGGCGATTGCAGGCGACTTTATGTCCGCCGCCTCCTTCCTCGGTATCTCCGCGCTGGTGTACACCTCCGGCTACGATGGTCTGATTTACTCCCTCGGCTTCCTTGTGGGCTGGCCGATTATTTTGTTCCTGATCGCAGAACGCTTGCGCAACCTGGGCCGCTATACCTTCGCAGACGTGGCCTCCTACCGGCTGAAGCAGGGGCCGATTCGTACCCTCTCCGCCTGCGGCTCGCTGGTGGTGGTCGCGCTGTATCTGATTGCGCAGATGGTCGGCGCGGGTAAATTGATCGAACTGCTGTTCGGCCTGAACTACCACATCGCGGTGGTGCTGGTGGGTGTGCTGATGGTGATGTACGTCCTGTTCGGCGGCATGCTGGCCACGACCTGGGTGCAAATCATCAAAGCGGTCCTGCTGCTGTTCGGCGCCAGCTTTATGGCCTTTATGGTCATGAAACACGTCGGGTTCAGCTTCAATAATCTGTTCACTGAAGCGATGGCGGTACACCCGAAAGGGGAAGCGATCATGAGCCCTGGCGGGCTGGTGAAAGACCCTATTTCTGCGCTTTCGCTCGGTCTGGGTCTGATGTTTGGTACGGCTGGCTTGCCACACATCCTGATGCGTTTCTTCACCGTGAGCGATGCGCGTGAAGCGCGCAAAAGCGTCTTCTACGCCACGGGCTTTATGGGTTACTTCTACATCCTGACCTTTATCATTGGTTTTGGCGCCATCATGCTGGTGGGGGCGAATCCGGCGTTTAAAGACGCGGCGGGCGGGCTGATTGGCGGTAACAACATGGCGGCAGTGCATCTGGCCGACGCGGTAGGCGGTAATCTGTTCCTTGGCTTTATCTCGGCCGTGGCCTTCGCCACCATCCTCGCGGTGGTTGCCGGGCTGACGCTGGCGGGCGCGTCTGCGGTATCGCACGACCTCTATGCCAACGTTATCCGCAAAGGAGCAAGCGAACGTGATGAGCTGAAAGTCTCGAAAATCACCGTGCTGGTGCTGGGCGTGGTCGCTATTCTGCTGGGGATTTTGTTCGAGAAGCAGAACATCGCCTTTATGGTGGGGCTGGCCTTCTCCATTGCGGCAAGCTGTAACTTCCCTATCATCCTGCTCTCCATGTACTGGTCAAAACTGACCACACGTGGGGCGATGATTGGCGGCTGGCTGGGGCTTTTGACGGCCGTGATTCTGATGGTCCTTGGCCCGACGATTTGGGTACAGATCCTCGGTCACGAAAGCGCTATCTTCCCGTATGAATACCCGGCGCTGTTCTCCATTGCCGTGGCGTTTATTGGTATCTGGGTCTTCTCCGCGACCGATAACTCGCCGGAAGGTAACCTGGAGCGTGAGAAATTCCGCGCCCAGTTTATCCGCTCACAAACGGGTCTGGGCGTCGAGCAAGGCCGCGCGCACTAACCTCGTCTCCCCGGCCTTACTGGCCGGGGAAATCAGAACATCACCCACGCCACCAGCGGTGCAATCAATACCATCACCACGCCCGAGAGCATCATCACCAGGCTTGCCACCACCCCTTCCTGCTGCCCGAGTTCATACGAACGTGCCGTTCCCGCACCGTGCGATGCCGCGCCAAATCCCGCCCCTTTCGCCATTCCTTCACGGATCGACAGCCGCAAAAAAAGCATGTCGCCAACCGCCATCCCGAAGACGCCCGTCACGACCACAAATAACGCGACCAGATCCGGCTGTCCGCCGAGCGGCTTGGCCGCGGCCAGCGCAAACGGGGTGGTGACCGAACGGACGGCCAGGCTGCGCTGAATTTCATCGGGCAGCGTAAACAGCCGGGCCAGCCAGACGGAACTGCAGACCGCCACCACCGTGGCCGTGATCACGCCAGCGCTGAGCGACATCCAGTGGCGTTTGATGATCGCCAGGTTGTCATACACCGGTACCGCAAAGGCAATGGTCGCAGGCCCCAGTAGCCACAGCAGCCAGTGGGATTCCCCAATGTAGTTCTGCCAGGAGATATGCCCGAAGACCAGCATCAGGACCAGCAGGATCGGCGTGAAGACCAGCGGCATCAGCGGCAGCGCGTGAAAACGGCGATACAGCCGTTTATTGGCAAAGTAGATCGCCAGGGTGGCAATCAGGCACAACACGCTTATCTGGAAGTTAGTCATGCTTTTGCCTGCTGATTTCAAACCGATACACTTTATCAACCACCCAGGCGGTGGCCCCCAGCACCATCAGCGTGCTCAGCGCAATGACCGCGAAGATACGCCAGCCATCTACCCTCAGCAGTTGCGCATAGTTCACCACCGCGACCACGGCAGGCACAAAGAACAGCAGCATCTCCGCCAGCAGCCAGCGCGCGCCGGCGCGTACCCAGTTGAGGGGGATAACGCGGCAGAGGATAAGCGTCAGCATCAGTACCATTCCGACCAGGTTGGCAGGCAGCGGCAGATGCAACCAGTTGACAAGATATTCCGCGAAAACAAACAGTCCCGCATAAAGCAGTACCTGAACCGGTACCTGAAGTCGTTGCACAACGGCAGGCGTAACACGGCTTAACGCCACGGCCATGGGGGTTTTCCTCAAAAATGAGACGAGGCGCCAGTATAGTGAGCGCACGTAATGGACTGAAATGAATTAAAATCATCAAAGGTATAGTTCCGAGGAATAATCATGGACATAAGAACGCTGCGCTATTTTGTCGAAGTGGTTCGTCAGCAAAGTTTTACCCGCGCAGCGGAGAAGTTGTTTGTCACCCAACCCACCATCAGCAAGATGCTGAAAAACCTCGAAGATGAACTGAACTGCACCCTGCTTATCCGCGACGGACGCAAGCTGCTGCTGACCGATACCGGGCGGGTCGTCTTTGAACGCGGGCTGGCGATCCTGGCGGAGTTCCGCCAGCTGGAAGCGGAGCTTGGCGATATCAATCACCTGACAAAAGGGCTGCTGCGCCTCGGCATCCCACCGATGGTTGGGATGATGATGGCCGGCCCCATCAGCCTGTTTCGCCAGCGTTATCCCGGCGTTGAACTGAAAATTTCCGAGTTTGGCGGCTTAACGGTTCAACAGGCCGTCACCAACGGCGAGCTGGATGTCGCCATGACCGCCCTCCCCGTGGAGGAAGAGAGCGGTCTGGCGACGCTGCCGCTCTTTAGCCATCCGCTGTGCGTGCTGGTCCCCCGCTCTGGTGACTGGCTGAAGGTCGACACGGTGAAACCCGAACGGCTCGGTGAACACCCGCTGCTGATTTACAACGAAGATTTCGCCCTCAGCCGCCAGCTGATGGCGCTGTTTAATCAACACAACGTGAAGCCGCGCATTGCGGTGCGCAGCGGGCAGTGGGATTTCCTGGCCGCGATGGTGCAGGCTGGCGTCGGCATTGCGATATTGCCGCAGCCGATTTGCGAACGGCTCGATAAAAACACCCTGCGCTGGATCCCGCTGGAAAGCGATTTGCACTGGCAGTTAGGGATGATTTGGCGCGAAGGGGTTTATTTATCGCACAGCGCGCAGGCGTGGCTGAAATGCTGTGAAGGGTTTTGGGTTCCCTGACCCTCTCCGGGCGGAGAGGGTCAGGGTGAGGGCATCAGCCCGCACGGGCTACTGATTCTCTATCAGCAAGGCTTCCAGCAAATCCAGATCGTGCAGCAGTTTTTGCAGCGTCTCATTGCTGATTTGCCGCGTGGCGCGCAGGTGGTACAGCTCCGCACGCTCTGAGCGCAGCGCCGCCAGACGGAACCGGCGCTCCAGGTTCTCCTCCTGCAGCGAACTTTCCACATCGTTGCGGCCATCGGCACGACGACGCAGGTTACCAATCACGCGCGAGCTCACTTCAGTCAGCAGCTGGTTGTCGATGTTCTCTTCCGTGTCCGCCGCAAGACGTTCTTCCATCTTCTGAATGGCCACAATCGCCACTTCGGCGGTCGCCGCGCGGGCAATACGCTCCTCTTTATGCTGCTGAGTCGAGTCACCCGTCTCAATATGCTGCAGCAGAAGAGGCAGCATTATCACGCCGACAAACAGTGAGAACAGAATCACCCCTGCCGCCAGGAACACCAGTTCATAGCGCGCCGGGAAGACATCGCCCGTGGGCAGCAGCAGCGGAATGGACAGCACACCGGCAAGCGTAATCGCCCCGCGAACGCCAGCAAAAGAAGCAATCAGCAGCTCCCGCGTGGTCCACGAGCCGAACTCCATCGGTTTTTTCGTCAGGAAGCGCATGCTGAATTTTTTCATCGTCCACAGCCAGCCGAAACGCACCAGCATCAGCGCCATGTAGATCAGCACGATATCGGTGAACAACATCCACGTTTCGACGTTCGGGTCGGCCTCGGCCGCCACCAGCGAGGATTCCATGATGCCCGGCAACTGCAGGCCCAGGAGCAGGAACACCATCCCGTTAAAGACAAATTCCAGCATCGCCCAGGTGCTGTTTGCACGCAGGCGCATGGCCAGCGGCGCGCGGCGCATTACGCCGGAGCGGGTGATGGTCATCCCTGCCGCCACCGCCGCCAGAATGCCCGACACGCCGATATGTTCGGCAATCAGGTAAGAGGCAAACGGCAGAAGGAACAGCAGCACAATCTGTGTCGCCGGTTCATCGCCGCCCCAGCGGCTGAGGAAGCGCAGCGAACGACCATACAGCCAGCTCACCACAAACCCGGCCAGGATACCGCCAATCGCCACCTTGAAGAATTCCAGGGTCGCGCCGCCTACGGTAAAGATCATCGTGCCCATCGCGACGGCCACGGCAAATTTCAGGGCAACCAGGCCAGAGGCGTCATTCATCAGCGCCTCACCCTGTAAAATCCCCATGATTTTCTTCGGAATACGGCCTTCACCGACAATGCCGGACAACGCCACGGCATCGGTTGGTGACAGCACCGCGGCCAGCGCAAAGGCCGGAATTAACGGAATGCCCGGTACCGCCCAGTAGATCAGGAAGCCAATCCCGACCACCGTGACCACCACGAGCGCCAGCGCCAGACCTAATATCTCTCGCCCGTGCTCAAGGAATTCACGCGTGGGCGTTTTCCAGCCATCGGCAAACAGCAGCGGCGGAATAAACAGCACGAGGAACAGTTCGGGGTCGAACTCCACGTGCAGGCCAAACGTCGGCCACGCCAGCAGCGCGCCGATGGCAATTTGCATTAATGGCAGGGGGACCTGAAAGGGCAGTACGCGTGTGACTACCCCGGATAGCGAGACCACAAGAGTCATGATGAGTATTGTGAAGAAGATTTCCATGCGTTCCCTGTTTGCTGTGTTTCTTAAAAGCCAAACCTAAGGCGTCGTGCCTGTTATTCTATCTTCCCCAGAGTAACGCAAAAGACAACGGGATGAGTCCTGAAAATAAAAACGGGCGGCCTGAGCCACCCGTTTTCGCATCAATGGACAACTTAGATTGCCCAGCCGCCCGCGTAGAACGCCACCAGCGCGACGGCAATCACAACGGTGCCGATGTTCAGCTTGCGCCACTCGCCGGAGACCAGACGCCCAATCACCAGCGACGCGAAACCGATCATGATGCCGGTCACGATATTACAGGTCAGCACGATAAAGACCGCCGTGATGAGGCCTGACATCGCATCCACAAAATCAGCAAAATCGATTTTCGCCACGTTGCTCAGCATCAGCAGACCAACGTACATCAGCGCAGGTGCGGTCGCGTAGGCCGGCACCAGGTAGGAGAGCGGAGAGAGGAACAGGATCAGCAGGAACAGCACGCCAACGGTAATGGCCGTCAGGCCAGTTTTACCGCCTGCCGCCGTACCCGCAGCGGACTCGATATACACCGCAGCCGGAGCCGCGCCCACCAGACCCGAGAAGACGCTGCTCAGGGAGTCGGTGGTCAGCGCTTTGCCGCCATCGATAATCTGACCGTCTTTATCCAGCAGGTTCGCCTGACCCGCGACGGCACGGATGGTACCCGTTGCATCAAACACCGCGGTCATCACCAGCGCCAGCACGCTTGGCAGGATCACCGGGTTCAATGCCCCCATGATATCCAGACTGCCAATCAGAGAGTTGCCTTTGTCATCGCTCAGCGACGGCATGGCGAAAATCCCGGAGAAGTGAACGTTAGGATCGAAAATCAGGCCAACAATGGACACCCCGATAATGGTCAGCAAAATGCCGCCCGGGACTTTCAGTTTTTCCAGACCAATAATTACCGCCAGACCGATCAGGGACATAATGACCGGGAAGCTCGCGAAATGACCCAACGCCACCGGCAGACCGTCCAGCGGATTCTTGATCACCAGGCCGACGCCGTTTGCGGCAATCAGCAGCAGGAACAGCCCGATACCAATGCCGGTGCCATGCGCCACGCCCTGAGGCAGGTTGCGCAAAATCCAGCTACGGATGCCGGTGGCGGAGATAACGGTAAACAGTACCCCCATCAGGAACACGGCGCCGAGCGCAACCGGTACGCTGATGTGCTGACCCAGAACCAGGCTGAAAGCGGTAAAGGCGGTCAACGAGATTGCACAACCGATTGCCAGCGGCAGGTTCGCCCACAGGCCCATCACGATGGAGCCAACGCCCGCCACGAGACAGGTAGCAACAAAGACGGCCGCCGGTGGGAAGCCCGCTTTACCCAGCATACCCGGAACGACAATGACGGAGTAAACCATCGCCAGAAACGTGGTCAGACCGGCAACGATTTCCTGACGCACGGTGCTGCCGCGAGCCGAAATTTTAAAGATGGCGTCAAGCGAACCGCCAGTACGCGCAGATGGCGTAGACATAGAAAACATCCCCTGAGAGTTTTTATAGAAAGTCCGTAAGCATGGTGGAGACGCCACTGCCAGCTAAACGTCAAATCCGTGTTTTGCATTTGCGACGAAAGGGGCGTCACAGAAAAAGCAAACGTTTAGCTCCGCGCTTACAAACGGGTGGTCAAATTAAGGCAAACGATTATCTAGCCTAATCCCCGCCCTTTTCAACTGAACTTTATCGTTTTTCGCTAAAATTCCCTTATGACGCTGAAGAAATAAACAGAGGATGCGCAAACGTTATCGTCTGTGCGCAATTTGTTTACATTTCACTCCCCACCCGGAATCGATAACGGGCCACCTTGCTCCAGCGTTTTTTGCCAGCCAGGGCTGCTCTCCACTTTTTTCTTCCAGGCCTGGGTATGCGGGAGGTTATCGATGCCACCTCGCGCCAGCAGGGCAAAAATCGGGAAGCTCATCTGAATATCCGCCATGCTGAGCGTATCGCCGGCAAACCAGCTGTTTTCGGCAAGATGCGACTCAATAAAGCGTGCATGGGTTTCAAGCTGGCGGTTGAGATACGCTTTTTGCACTCCCTGCCCCAGCGCTTTACCCAACGTGCGGATACCAAACGGCACGGGCGGCTTACCGAGGCTACTGAAAACCAGCTTCATCAACAGCAGCGGCATTAGCGAACCTTCGGCATAGTGCAACCAGAAGCGGTATTGCACCTTATGCGCAGGATCCAGAGGCTTAAGCCGCGACTCCGGATCGTAGGTTTCCTGAAGATATTCGAGGATGGCCCCCGACTCGGCGAGGATCAGGCCGTTATCTTCAATAACCGGCGATTTGCCCAACGGGTGCACTTTTTTGAGCGACTCAGGCGCCAGCATGCTCTTTTCGCGCTGGTAACGAACAATCTCATAGGGCAGGGAAAGTTCTTCCAGCGCCCAGATCACACGGTGTGAGCGGGACTGGTTCAGGTGGTGTACCGTGAGCATTGTGTTCTCCTTTTATTCATACTTTTTAACTATAGAAAATCGAACAACACCGCGAAAAAAATTCGCCTAAAAAATGGCCTGACCGACTGGCGAAAAGACGGGTCTTGCATAGAATTAAAGTGTCAGCACAATCCGGAACCTCCCCAACACGCTCGACATGAGGGGTGCTGATGTCGGGGGAAACCCTCCCGTGAACCAGCGGGATAGAGTGAAAGACAAAGACCGGGAAAAACTAAAGCGCCCTTTTGTGGCGCTTTAGTTCTTTATGAGGTGCGGTATGAGGTGCGGTTTTCCGCCGGATCTCAGTCTTCCTCCAGCAATCGCGCCCCTGTCCCCTGCTCACCCAGCCTGTCGCCCGGGTTACGCAACGGACAATCACTGCGCGACAAACAGCCGCAGCCAATACATCCGTCCAGTTCATCACGCAGCGCTACCAGCGTGTGAATGCGTCGATCCAGCTCTTCACGCCACTGAGAGGAAAGCTCTTTCCACTCTTTCGGGCTGAGAGAGTGCCCTTCCGGCAGCACGCCGAACGCATCGCCGATGGTGGCCAGGGGGATTCCGATTCGTTGGGCAATTTTGATAATCGCGACATAACGGAGCACGTCACGCGTGTAGCGTCGCTGGTTTCCGGCGTTTCGGATGCTTTTAATTAACCCTTTGCTTTCATAGAAGTGGAGCGCCGACACCGCAACACCGCTTCGCTTCGCCACTTCGCCGGGGGTTAACAACGCTTTAATTCGCGGCAATCTCTTTTCCATAAAACCTCTTTACCTCAAGTTAACTTGAGGAATTATACTCGCCCGCAGAGAAAACGACGAATCAACCAGGGCAGTTGTATCTACAGAGGGGCAACCTTATGTCGCATCAGCAAATTATTCAGACACTTATTGAATGGATTGATGAACATATCGACCAACCGTTGAACATTGATGTGGTCGCTAAAAAATCCGGCTATTCGAAATGGTATTTACAGAGAATGTTCCGTACCGTTATGCACCAGACGCTGGGTGAGTACATTCGTCAGCGCAGACTGCTGCTGGCGGCGCAGGCCTTACGCTCAACGCAGCGGCCCATTTTTGATATCGCGATGGATCTGGGATATGTGTCGCAACAAACCTTTTCCCGCGTGTTTCGCCGCGAGTTTGACCGCACACCGAGCGACTATCGCCACCAGTTGAATTAATGGCTCTCAATGCAAAGGTTGCTGCTGCCAGGTCATAAACTCCTGGGGCGGCATCGCTTTCGCGAAGTGCCATCCCTGACAGAACTGAACGCCACGCTTCAACAACCAGCTCACCTGCTCTGCTGTTTCCACCCCTTCCGCAATGGTTTTAAGCCGCAGGCTTTGTGCCATCTCAATAATATGCTCGGCGATAAGGTGGCTGGTGCTGTTGGTTGTTAGGGTGTCGATAAAGGATTTGTCGATTTTCAGAATATCGACATTCAGCGAATAAAGGTTGTGCAGGTTAGAGTAACCCGTTCCAAAATCATCAATCGCCACTTCGTAACCCGCCTGACGGAACGCCTGAATAACCGGAGTGGTTTTAGGGACATCAATAAAACCGCGCTCCGTGACTTCGATTTTAATTTGCTGCGCACGCACGGCGTAGTGTCGGGCCTTGTCCGAAATCATGGCGATCAGCCGTGAAGAGTGGAAATCCGTGGCCGACAGGTTAATCGAAATATAGAGATGCGGATGCGTTGCCAGGAATGTGCCCAGATCGCTGAATACCTCTTCGACAACATAATCCGTAATTCGCTCGCTCATGCCCTCTTTTTCCGCCAGCGGAATAAATTCAGCCGGGCTCATGACCGGCCCGTTAAAGCCAGGCCAGCGTAATAACGCCTCGGCTCCCACGCACTGGTTGTTCTTGATATCAATAATCGGCTGATAGTGAACACAAAGCTGGCGTTTATTGAGCGCTCGCTGCAGTAACCGCCCGGGAGAATTGAGTTCACGATGGGTGCGAGACCACACCAGCAAAATAATTATGCTGCAGATCATCCCCAGCGGTAGCGTCAACGTCGCCTGGTGATAAAGCATTTCATAAAAACGTTTATTCGACGTCGACACGATAGCGGCAATAGGCCGTTTTGGGGATTTGACGACTGTATAAAAACGGTTATCTTTTTGAAATACCGATTCCTTATCCCGAATCATCGAACTTAATAAAGAAACATTCGCGCGCTGACTGACGGAAAAGAATGCATTCGTTACCGTGTCGTATACCCCCCACGAAAGGGAATGATCTGTCGACATTACTTCGCTGTAGGAAAGCGGATTGACCACCACAACATAATTTCCGCGCTGCATATATGTCATTTTATAGCCAGTAAAAAATGGCGTATCGCGATAATAATAGATAGCAACGTCAGGTTTACGTGTGTAATTAGCCGTGGATATCAGATAAGGTTTGGCGGGTGTAAAAACGGTCGAACAAAGAAAATTCTGACCTTCTGCATAAATTAAATCCGCAACAAACAGACGACCCCGAACAACGTTCAACATATATTGGCGATGTTCTGGTGTACAACGCTCACCCTGATATTTTTCAGCCTCGTCGCGGGCCAGATCAACCTGTTGAATTACCAGCTCTGTTTTGTCTAACGCCAGTTCAGCAAAGGTGCGTAGTTGGGCGCTTGTTTCCGACACGGCTCTTATCTGGGCAAACCATAGCGCAAGCATCACCGGCAGCATAACTACCATGATGATCCCTACCACCCTGAGCATCTTGCGCCGCGCGCTACGATTCATTTCCCGCCCTATATCCCTGCATGTTGTACGCCTGTAGTAATGAAGGCCGGATGCTTTGTTTAACAGGTGATTACGTTGCATGAATCATGCGAAGTTAGCAACTGACTTTTAGTATTAAAAATCTTAATTTTCGTTATGACGATAATATTTTCCCGTAAGCTAAACTGTAAGTATTCGTTCCGTTTCAATTAAGGAAAATAATTATCCAGCGGGTACGGGAGGTTTGAAGATAACACAACAGAGGATCGTTGATTAAGCCAAACTTCTGGCAGTGTGAAAAAACAACAACGGCAACATGACATTTTATGCTATTTACTCGCGCGTATTTTGTTTTTTGATTTATAAATAATCAGCAGCCACCACCGTTTTCCCCCGACCCGTACGCTTGGCGTCATATAATGCTTTATCGGCACGCATCAGTAATCCAGAAGTATCGCGTTGGCCCTGGCAGACCTCCACCGCCCCGGCGCTGAATGACAGCACCAGCTTTTTCTCTCCCACCACCAGCGGGTTGGTTTTGAGGGCAGTACGTAGCCTCGCCGAAAAAAGGGCGCCCGCGTTGCCGTCGGTTCGCGCCAGCAGGAGTAAAAACTCCTCGCCGCCCACACGGCCAAGCGCAGCGTTCTCGGGGCTTAACTCACGGATAGCCTGGCAAAAGTGGATAAGCGCCCGATCGCCCACCTGATGCCCCCACCGATCGTTGATCTGTTTGAAAAAATCCAGGTCAAACATGAGCACGCAAAAATGGCTGTCAGCATCCTGCCTGGCATTTGCCGCCAGCGCGGATTCCAGCTGCTGTAAAATGGTTGAACGGTTAAAACACCCGGTAAGATCGTCCGTGGTGGCTTTCACTTCCAGCTGCTGTTCGGCTTTTTTACGCTCGGTAATATCAAGCCCGATATTCAGGACTGAGCTGTCCGGCAGCAGAATGTTTGACCACAAAACCGTCAACGGCGTACCGTCTTTACGCAGTGGATGCCACTCGTACATATCCTTTAGCGGCGAGACATTTACCGACTCCCTGACCCGTCGCCGCTCTTCCGGGTCGGGGTAAAACAGTGAGAGCGGATCGGCATGGGCGCTGATCTCCGCCATTGTCCAGCCAAACACTTTTTCACACTCAGCATTCCACAGCACGCAGCGGTTAAATTTATCGAATGAGTTCATTAAAACAGGCGCTCGTTCAAACAAGGTTTTATATTGGGTCACCACACGCTGCATTTCCTGCGCTGTTTTTTCACGAACGATAATTTCTGAAAAATAGTCTTTTAATTTTTCGACCAGTACCGCAACAATACTTTTCAGGATGGCCAGAGAATATAACGGCTCAGCAAACGCCAGAAAAAAATAGCCGCTGCCTTGTCCGTTATGGGTTGAAAGCTTACATAACACCCCGCTTTGCAATTGCGAATAGCCAGGATGATGAGCGGAGAATAATGCGCGGCCGATATTCTCTTTCCAGTAGACGACCCGCCACGCACGGTGATGCTTCTCCAGCAGGGTACCGGCAAGAAAATCGGCCACCTCAAATGAGTGACAGGTCACTTCACCGGCACAGACCACGCGCTGTAGCCCGTCAGTATCAACGCTAATCCAGGCCAGGCTTGCCCCGAAGGCCCGGTTGATCGTCTCAAGCATCTCACTCAGCGAACAATGGGCGTGAAGCTGGGGCATCAGATCTGCCAGCGCATGCAACGCCCGCAGGCTGTCATTAACAATCTCACGTCGTTTTTCTTTCATTTTTTTCGCAGATTATTATGCGTTAAACCGGACGCAACTTTCTTCAGATTCAAAAATCGGCGAGCCAGAGCAGGATGCTGAATATCAGCACAGCTGGAGTGCGAGACGTTGTGTGTAATTAAAAACGTACAAAGAGAAAAAAACCAATAAAATTCAAAAACCTGAATTATAGAATGCGAGTAAATTTATTTATCCACTCAAGCATAATCCAAAGGGTTGTTGCTGTAAACGTTCTACAGCACACCTCAATTTGCAGAGGATTTGTTATCTCAATGAATTTATTACCTGGAAGCGATAAAAGGGGGTCATTAGCGTGCAAAGATATATTTTCCCCTCAATCCTCGTGCGACGCCTGGCTGTGATAATTCCTGCTTTTTTCACCCGTCTGAGGCTGGCGAATAAATCAGCAAATGTGATATAGTTCACACATATTGTGTAACGAGAAACACTGTTTCATTCAGTTCGTCTGCTTTGTTGAGGATGGGTTTTATGGAAACCATTACTACCAGCATGGTTCTCCTGCGCTGGCCTTTGTTAAGTGCGGTGCTGATGTTCCTGGCCAGCACGCTAAACATTCAGTTTCGTAAATCTGACTATGCTGGCCTTGCTGTCATCAGCACCCTGTTGGGGTTGGGCGCAGCATGCTGGTTCGCAACGGGCCTGCTTGGCATCACCCTGCTGGATCTCGCTGCCGTCTGGGAAAATATTAAAGTGGTCATGGTGGAAGCCATGAGCCATACCCCGCCAGACTGGCCGATGGTGATTACCTGATCCCTGAGATGAATAAAAAAACCCAGACCGAGGTCTGGGTTTTTTATTTTAAACAGTCGGATATCAGAACGGAATATCGTCGTCGAAGTCCATTGGGGGTTCGTTAGACGGTGCTGGCGCGGACTGCTGCTGTGGGCGAGACTGCGCGCCACCGCTGAACTGGTTGCCGCCCTGTGGCTGCTGAGGCTGACCCCAACCGCCCTGCTGCTGCTGACCGCCACCTGCTGGTGCGCCACCGCCCTGACGGCCACCGAGCATCTGCATGGTGCCACCCACGTTGACCACAACTTCCGTGGTGTACTTCTCAGCGCCGGCTTGATCGGTCCATTTGCGGGTACGCAACTGGCCTTCAATATAAACCTGAGAACCTTTACGCAGATACTCACCAGCCACTTCCGCCAGTTTGCCAAACAGCACAACGCGGTGCCATTCGGTCTGCTCTTTCATCTCACCGGTCGCTTTATCACGCCAGGATTCGGAAGTAGCCAGCGTAATGTTGGCAACTGCGCCACCACTCGGCATGTAGCGTACTTCCGGGTCCTGGCCCAGATTACCGACGAGAATCACCTTGTTTACGCCTCTGCTGGCCATGTTCGTGTCTCCTGAATACGTTTCTTAATAGTGTAAACGCGCGAGTGTACCATTTCCACGCTGCAATTTGCATAGTTGCGTAGTCGGTTCCGAAATCTCTCGCGAACTCGACATTGTTACACAGTGAATCAGAAAATGCATTCCAATACTGTATATTCAAACAGGTCATTTTGTGTCATAATTAGCCGTTTCTGACAGCCGTTTGTCCTTCAAACAAACCAGGCAATCCGTGTTCCAACCGGGAAAGGTGAATGGATAAGATCGAAGTTCGGGGCGCCCGCACCCACAATCTCAAGAATATCAACCTCATAATCCCTCGCGACAAACTCATCGTCGTGACCGGGCTTTCGGGGTCTGGCAAATCCTCACTGGCTTTCGACACTTTATATGCCGAAGGACAGCGTCGTTACGTGGAGTCACTCTCTGCATACGCACGTCAGTTCCTGTCACTGATGGAAAAACCGGATGTAGACCATATTGAAGGGTTATCACCTGCTATCTCCATTGAGCAGAAATCCACCTCGCATAACCCGCGTTCAACGGTTGGTACGATTACCGAAATTCATGACTACCTGCGTCTGCTGTATGCACGCGTGGGTGAGCCGCGCTGCCCGGATCACGACGTCCCGCTGGCCGCGCAGACCGTAAGCCAGATGGTGGATAACGTGCTGTCGCAGCCGGAAGGTAAACGCCTGATGCTGCTGGCGCCCATCATTAAAGAGCGTAAGGGCGAGCACACCAAAACGCTGGAGAACCTGGCAAGCCAGGGCTATATCCGCGCCCGTATCGACGGCGAAGTGTGTGACCTGTCGGATCCGCCTAAGCTGGAGCTGCAGAAGAAGCACACCATCGAAGTGGTGATTGACCGTTTCAAAGTCCGTGACGATCTGGCGACCCGCCTGGCCGAATCCTTCGAAACCGCGCTGGAACTCTCTGGCGGTACGGCCGTGGTCTCCGATATGGACAACCCGAAAGCGGAAGAGCTGCTCTTCTCCGCCAACTTTGCCTGTCCGATTTGTGGTTACAGCATGCGCGAGCTGGAGCCGCGTCTGTTCTCGTTCAACAACCCGGCGGGCGCCTGTCCGACGTGTGACGGACTGGGCGTACAGCAATATTTTGACCCGGACCGCGTGATCCAAAACCCGGAGCTGTCGCTGGCTGGCGGTGCGATCCGCGGATGGGATCGCCGCAACTTCTACTATTTCCAGATGCTGAAGTCGCTGGCAGAGCACTATAAATTCGACGTCGAAGCCCCGTGGGCCAGCCTGAACCCGAACGTGCACAAAGTGGTGCTGTTCGGTTCCGGCAAAGAGAACATCGAGTTCAAGTACATGAACGATCGCGGTGATACCTCCGTGCGCCGTCACCCGTTTGAAGGGGTGCTGCACAATATGGAGCGCCGCTACAAAGAGACCGAATCCAGCGCGGTTCGCGAGGAGCTGGCGAAGTTTATCAGCAACCGTTCCTGTGCGACCTGTGAAGGTACGCGTCTGCGCCGTGAAGCTCGCCATGTGTTTGTTGAAAACACGGCGCTGCCGACCATCTCAGACATGAGCATCGGTCACGCGATGGACTTCTTCAACAACCTGAAGCTCTCCGGCCAGCGCGCCAAAATCGCGGAAAAAGTGCTGAAAGAGATCGGCGATCGTCTGAAGTTCCTGGTGAACGTCGGCCTGAATTACCTGACGCTTTCCCGCTCCGCAGAGACCCTCTCCGGTGGCGAAGCTCAGCGTATCCGCCTCGCGAGCCAGATTGGCGCAGGCCTGGTCGGCGTGATGTATGTACTGGATGAACCCTCAATCGGCCTGCACCAGCGTGACAACGAGCGTCTGCTCGGCACGCTTGTCCACCTGCGTAATCTCGGTAACACGGTGATTGTGGTTGAGCACGATGAAGACGCGATTCGCGCCGCTGACCACGTTATCGATATCGGCCCGGGCGCTGGCGTACACGGCGGCCAGGTGGTCGCGGAAGGAACGCTGAAAGATATTATGGCGGTGCCGGAGTCATTGACCGGCCAGTACATGAGCGGCAAGCGCAAGATTGAAGTGCCGAAACAGCGTGTACCGGCGAACCCGGAAAAAGTGCTGAAGCTGACCGGCGCCCGCGGCAATAACCTGAAAGATGTGACGCTGACGCTGCCGGTTGGGCTGTTTACCTGTATCACCGGCGTATCCGGTTCCGGTAAGTCGACGCTGATCAACGATACGCTGTTCCCGATTGCGCAGACGCAGCTGAACGGCGCGACGCTGGCCGAACCGGCGCCGTACCGTGACATCCAGGGGCTGGAGCATTTCGATAAAGTGATCGATATCGATCAGAGTCCAATCGGGCGGACTCCGCGTTCCAACCCTGCCACCTATACGGGCGTATTCACACCCGTACGTGAACTGTTTGCAGGTGTGCCGGAAGCGCGTTCACGCGGGTATACGCCAGGACGTTTCAGCTTTAACGTGCGCGGCGGACGCTGTGAGGCGTGCCAGGGCGACGGGGTTATCAAGGTTGAGATGCACTTCCTGCCGGATATTTACGTGCCGTGCGACCAGTGCAAAGGCAAACGCTATAACCGCGAAACGCTGGAGATTAAGTACAAAGGCAAAACCATCCACGAAGTGCTGGATATGACCATCGAAGAGGCGCGTGAGTTCTTTGACGCGGTCCCTGCGCTGGCGCGTAAGCTGCAGACGCTGATGGATGTGGGCCTGACCTATATTCGTCTGGGGCAGTCTGCCACCACGCTGTCTGGCGGTGAAGCACAGCGCGTGAAGCTGGCGCGTGAGCTCTCCAAACGCGGTACCGGCCAGACGCTGTACATTCTCGATGAGCCGACCACCGGTCTGCACTTTGCCGATATCCAGCAGCTGCTTGATGTTCTGCATCAGCTTCGCGATCAGGGCAACACGATTGTGGTCATTGAACACAACCTGGACGTGATTAAAACCGCGGACTGGATTGTCGATCTCGGCCCGGAAGGCGGCAGCGGCGGCGGTGAAATCCTCGTCTCCGGTACGCCAGAGACCGTTGCAGAGTGCGAAGCCTCGCACACCGCGCGCTTCCTCAAACCGTTGCTGTAATTGTCACACGGAGAGTTGCTGTCGGGTCGCTTCCGGCAGCAGCTCTACCGCCTGCTGATAAGACGCGTCCACCAGATAGTAAATTTGCGAACCCGGCAGTGAACCGTCGAGATAAACGGTGCTCCAGTGCGCTTTGTTGAGATGCTTGCTTGGCCGGACGTCATGGTGCTGCTGGCGTAACAGCTCCGCCAGTTCCGGGCTGGTTTTCAGCGACGCCGCCGGGCGACCCTCAACCTCTTTCACCATCGCAAACAGAATATCCCCCACTTTAATCTGCGTGGCTTTCCAGTCGCTGTGAACGCTCTGCTCCGCGCCAGGTTTACTCATGCAGTACTGAAGTAGCTCCGAAATTGTCATCTTTATTCCCCTTGTAGCGTTGCGATAATTTTACGCGAACCACCGTGAATACGATGTTCTCCCAGCCAGATCCCTTGCCACGTTCCCAGCAGTAACCGACCATTGTGCACCGGCAGCATCAGCGATACGCCCAGCAGAGAGGATTTGATATGCGACGGCATGTCATCTGCTCCCTCATAGTCATGTTCATAAGGGGCGTTGTCCGGAACGGTTTTGAGAAAATGCTGCTCCATGTCAGACCGGACGGTGGGATCGCAATTTTCATTAAGCGTGAGAGAGGCTGATGTGTGCTGAAGCAGCAGATGCAGTAACCCCGTCCTGATGCGCGAGAGGTCGCGAATTTGCCCAATGACTTCATCAGTCACCAGATGAAATCCACGAGGTTTCGCGCTTAAGGTCAGGGTCTGTTGATACCACATGTGCTGCTCCGTTATGAAAGATGAATCTTTCTAAGTGTGCAGCAAGAAAGCGAAAGGTAAAACCCACAGCGGCGAGATTTGATTAAAAAAGAGGCAGCCTCGCCGCCCGGCGGTTAATACTCAGAATTAACAATCACTTCTTCGCCAAACTTTCCGGCCATGGGCAACGGTCGATACGTAGAGTTTGAGGCGCGTAACACCCTGATCCCTCTGGCTCCGACGTCATGCGCGGCGGTGATATCGTTATCTGAATCGCCATAGAAGACTTTGATGTTCTTCTGTTCCAGCCATTGGGTTTTGGTGTTTTGGCCGGGTTTGTCGCCGGCAAAAATAACCGGATTCATGCTGGAAGCCGGGATCTGAAAATCATCCTGCAGCGTTTTAGAGACGGTTTCGGTTTTGGTCTGGCTGCGTCCGGTCACAAAGTAAATGCTGTCACCGCGTTTAACGTGCATGGCGATAAGCGCGCGCGCCACCTCTTTAGGAATGCTGAACTCGTCCCAGCCGTTATTCATCTTTTCCCAGAACTCGGGGTTCTTCAGATACGCTTCGCTGTCCGGTGAGTAGGTTTTTTTGCCCCGCCAGAATCCCGGGCTGGAAAACAGGACCGTATCGTCGATATCAAAGCCTACAGCCATTGGCGGGCGCCCTAACAGGCTATTTTCGATTTGGGCTACGGATACCCAGTGAACAGGTGCTTGCTCGGCAAGCATGGCGGCTGTTGTGCCGGTGTAAAGCGGCGTCGGTGCGGAAGCGCGCGCGACGACGGCACTATTTAGCGAGAACAATAAGCAGGCGGCGCTGAGCGCCAGTGTGATCTTGCGCATGTTTTCCCCTGAATATTCAGTTTGTTATCGTTTTATTTTGAGTGAATGGTCAAAAAACTATCCGACCATAACCCCGGGGGGAGATGAAGGGAAGGAGTTTTTACTTATGAAGCTGAATAAAAAGAAGAAGATCACAAAGCGCGGATGGGGTCTGAAAGCCCGGTAGACGCAGCGCCACCGGGCAAGATTTTTGTGCGTCCTGATGCTCTCATTCGGCCCTCTCCCGCAGGGAGAGAGGGATGATAGTGAGTGCTTACATCACTGCAGCAAACGCCTGCGCAACACGATGAACGTTGCTGGCATTAAGCCCCGCCACGCACATACGGCCGCTGGAAATCAGGTAGACGCCGAACTCTTCACGCAGGCGATCGACCTGAGCCGCGCTGAGGCCGGTGTAGCTGAACATCCCGCGCTGCTTAAGCAGATAGTCAAAATTATGCCCTGGGACGGCCTCTTTCAGCACGTCGACCAGCTCCTGACGCATTGTCAGGATGCGCTTGCGCATAGATTCCACTTCGGCGAGCCACGACGCTTTCAGCCGATCGTCACCCAGCACCGTGGCGACTACCTGCGCACCAAAGTTTGGCGGGCTGGAGTAAATGCGGCGTACGGTCGCCTTCAGCTGACCGAGCACACGCCCGGCCGCTTCAGCGTCCTCACAGACCACTGACAGGCCGCCGACGCGCTCACCGTACAGGGAGAAGATTTTTGAGAACGAGTTGCTGACCAGCGCAGGCAGTCCGGCGCTGGCAACGGCGCGGATAGCGTAGGCATCTTCTTCCATGCCCGCGCCAAAGCCCTGATAGGCGATGTCGAGGAAGGGGATCAGGTTACGCGTCTTCAGCACGTCGATTACCGCATCCCACTGGGCATTAGTCAGGTCTGCACCGGTCGGGTTATGGCAGCACGGATGCAGCAGAACAATACTGCGCTCCGGCAGCGTATTCAGTTTTTCCAGCAGCGCGTCAACGCGCACGTCGTTGGTTTCGCTGTCAAACCACGGATAGGTCTGCACCGTAAAGCCAGCGCCCTCAAAAATCGCCACGTGGTTTTCCCACGTCGGGTCACTGACCCACACGCCAGAATCCGGGAAGTATTTTTTCAGAAAGTCAGCGCCAACTTTTAATGCGCCCGAGCCACCCAGCGTCTGGATGGTCGCCACCCGTTTTTGTGTCAGCACGGCGTGATCGGCACCAAACAGCAGCGGCGCAATGGTATTGCGGTAGCTGTTTAACCCTTCCATTGGCAAATAGAGCGAGGCCCCGTGCGGGACGGCGTTAAGACGCGCTTCCGCTTCTGCCACGGCTTGCAGCTGAGGAATAATGCCCTCCTCGTTGTAATACAAACCAATACTGAGGTTAACTTTGTCGCTGCGAGGATCTTCTTTGAAACGCTCCATTAAGGAGAGAATGGGGTCGCCGGCATAGGCGTCAACTTTCTGAAACACGCGATGATTCTCCGGAATTCGATGAGGCAGGGATTTCAACAATAAACCGGATATGACAGAAGATCGAGAGCGATATCAGATCCGTTCCTGCAGATGTCGTCGAATCTGTTCAATGCGTTCAGCGAGCGAACCAGAAACAGACAGATAGGGGATATTTCTGTCTGTTAACGCGCGGATATACCATGCCTGTTGTCGCTGGCGGAATGCAGCCCCCTGACGGGTACCATCCTGAACAAAAGGAAACTCATCGCCACAGAGCACCACCAGAGAATATGCGCGCCCGGCTAATTCCTCTAGCTCGCGTGGCGCGCTGCCAAACTGGTCGAGCATATAAAACAGCGTGGTTAAGGGCGAGGTATCGCAAACCAGGAAGGGAGCCGTGCTGGCCATCGCTTCACGACGCACCTGCTCGCGGGCAATATGCAGCAGATCGTCGCATCCCAGCACGCCGTTCTTCTCTTCCCAGTATTCTCGGCCAAACTCGGCGACAAACGGGGCGTTGAGCGTCGTCGCCAGCGCGCGGGAAAGCGTGCTTTTCCCTGTCGATTCGCCCCCCAATAAACAAATCCGAAAGACAAAGCTACGGTAGACCTCCGGGGACATCATCGTGCGGTAGCGATGGACGTCAGAACGTATCAGGGTTCCCGAGGGCGCATCAGGCCCTTTCGGACGCTGGAGGCGGACATGCGTAACCTGCTTGCCAAAACGCTGGCTTAACACCGCCGCAAATCCGTCGCCGTAGTCTTCGGCGGTAAATACGGCCTGTGGCTGGCAGCGAAGTATTTTTTCACACAGCGTTGCCACGTAATGCCGGTGAAGATCGGCATCCGCATCATTATGCGGCAGTGGTTCAAGCGCATGGGTCGCGATGACCTCCGGCGTGAGCACAAGGTGATGACATTGCGGGAAGCGCGCGGTTAACCAGTGAAGGCGCTTGTCGGGGTCATAACCCGGAATTTCCGGACGCGAATAACTGATGATATAGACCGTCCCACACTGGGCCAGCGCAGCATTTATCAGCGCTTCATGCCCCACGTGTAATGGCGCAAATTTGCCCACAACCAGACCGTCGCGATAAGGCTTCACTGGGCGCGAATCTCCTTACGCCACTGATATAAACCGTGCCAGGCATTAAACCAAAACACCAGATATAAACCCGCGGTCAAATGCAGATCTCTCATCGCATATAACGGTACCGCCAGCGTGTTTACAGCCAGCCAGACGTACCAGTTCTCCAGGCGTCGCCCCATTAACATAAACTGTGCAAGCACGCTAAATGTCAAAATAACGGAGTCCACCCAGGGGGCCCAGGCGTTAGTGTAGCGATGCAAGATCAGGCCATAACCCGCGGCCACCAGCAGGGCGCAGGCGAGCAGGATGAAGAAATGCCTGGGCGGGGTACGCCGAACGGGCAATACCTCCCCGCGATGACCTTTGAGCCAGTGCACCCAGCCGGTGATGCTGGTGATGATGAAAAAGAGCTGCAGGGTAACGTCTGCGTAAAGCTGAACCGAATAAAAGACCCAGCCATAAAGCCCACTGCCGATGATGCCTATCCACCACGTGTGAATACTGTTTCTGGCAGCCAGCCAGACCGAGAGGGCATAAGCCAGACAAGCGGCCATTTCGGATGGTGACATTACCCCTCCCTGGAAAGGTCTGTTAGTCGATGTACTTCATCGCAACCCTTGATGTCAGGCGCGTGATAAGTTCGTAAGCACTCACTTTTGTGATTTCAGCGATGCGTTCAACAGGCAAACCCTCACCCCACATCACCACGTCATCACCCGGTTTATCCTGTGCATCTGGCCCGAGGTCAATGCAGATCATGTCCATCGCCACGCGGCCCACGATGTTCGCTTCACGGCCATTGACCAGTACCGGCGTGCCGGACGGCGCGGCACGGGGATAACCGTCGCCATAGCCCATCGCCACCACGCCAAGGCGTGTGTCGCGCTCGCTGATCCAGGTTCCGCCGTAGCCCACGGGTTCACCCGCTTTGTGATCGCGCACGGCAATCAGGTTAGACACAAGGGACATTACCGGCTGGAAACCAAAATCCGGCCCCCAGGGTCTGTTCTCCAGCGGAGAGACGCCGTAAAGAATAATGCCTGGACGCGCCCAGTCGAAGTGCGACTGCGGCCACAGCAAAATACCGCCAGACGCGGCAATGGAGCGCATTCCTGGCTTGCCTTCGCAGAAAGTATTAAAAATATCCAGCTGCTGCTCGGTCGCGCCACACTCGGGTTCATCGGCACGGGCAAAGTGGCTCACGATATTCACCGGCTGACGGACGTTTTTGCACTGACACAGACGCTGATAAAACGCGTCCGCCTTTTCCGGGCGCACGCCCAGACGGTGCATGCCGGTATCGAGCTTCATCCAGACGGTGACCGGCTCACTCAGCTCGGCGGTTTCCAGCGCCGCGAGTTGTTCTTCGTTATGTACCGCGGTGTGCAGATGCTGGTCAGCAATGGTCGGCAGATCTGCCGCTTCAAAAAAGCCTTCCAGCAGCAAAATCGGTTGAGTGATCCCACCCGCGCGCAGGCGGATGGCTTCTTCAAGACGGGCGACGCCAAAGGCGTCGGCATCGGGGAGCGTTCGCGCGGTCTCAATAAGACCGTGTCCGTAAGCGTTCGCTTTCACGACTGCAACGAGTTTACTGGCGGGAGCCAGTTCACGCAGACGTTGCAGGTTGTGTCGCAGAGCGCGGCGGTTAATGACTACAGTTGCCGCTTGCATTTGAATTCCTTAGAAATTACTCATCATCATATTGAGGACCGGCGTAGTTGTCGAAACGCGACCACTGTCCGTTAAAGGTCAGACGTACCGTACCGATAGGGCCGTTACGTTGTTTACCAATAATAATTTCGGCGATCCCTTTCAGGTCGCTGTTCTCGTGATAAACCTCATCACGGTAGATGAACATGATTAAGTCGGCATCCTGCTCGATGGAGCCCGATTCACGCAGGTCGGAGTTGACCGGGCGCTTATCAGCACGTTGTTCCAGGGAGCGGTTAAGCTGCGACAGCGCCACCACGGGCACATGCAACTCTTTGGCTAACGCCTTGAGCGAGCGGGAAATCTCCGCGATTTCCAGCGTACGGTTGTCGGACAGCGACGGCACGCGCATCAGCTGAAGGTAGTCAATCATGATAAGGCCAATACCGCCATGTTCACGGGCGATACGGCGCGCACGGGAGCGCACTTCCGTCGGCGTCAGGCCGGAGGAGTCATCGATATAAATATTCCGTTTTTCCAGCAGGATACCCATGGTGCCGGAGATACGCGCCCAGTCCTCATCGTCGAGCTGGCCGGTACGGATACGGGTCTGATCCACGCGCGACAGCGACGCCAGAGAACGCATCATGATCTGTTCTGATGGCATCTCAAGACTGAAGATAAGAACCGGCTTGTCCTGCAACATCGCCGCATTTTCGACGAGGTTCATCGCAAATGTCGTTTTACCCATGGAGGGACGCGCCGCAACGATAATCAAATCCGACGGCTGCAGACCCGCGGTTTTCTTATTGAGATCGTCATAGCCGGTGTTCACGCCGGTGACACCGTCGTGCGGCTGCTGGAACAGTTGCTCAATACGCGCGACGGTAGCATCAAGCACATCAGCGATATTTTTCGGGCCTTCGTCTTTATTTGCCCGGCTTTCCGCGATTTTAAAGACGCGGGACTCGGCGAGATCAAGCAGGTCTTCGCTGGTACGCCCCTGCGGATCAAAACCGGCTTCGGCGATCTCATTCGCCACCGAGATCATCTCACGAACAACAGCACGTTCGCGCACGATATCGGCATAAGCGCTGATATTCGCCGCACTTGGCGTATTTTTTGACAGTTCCGCCAGGTAAGCAAACCCACCCACGCTGTCCAGTTGCCCCTGACGCTCCAGCGATTCCGCGAGCGTGATAAGGTCAATCGGGCTGCCCGACTCCTGCAGACGTGCCATTTCAGTAAAGATATGACGGTGCGGACGGGTATAGAAATCCTCGGACACCACGCGCTCGGCGACGTCGTCCCAGCGTTCGTTATCCAGCATTAAACCGCCCAACACCGACTGTTCCGCTTCAATCGAGTGCGGCGGGACTTTTAATCCTGCGACCTGGAAATCACGCTCGCGAGGTTCAGTCTGTTTGTTGAAGGGTTTGTTTCCTGCCATAGTGAATGGAGTTACCGAGATAAAGAGTGGGTCGAAAGATTACCATATTTTTCTGACGGAGGGAGCATGGCAACGCGCATTGAATTCCAGAAACATGGTGGGCCAGAAGTGTTAAACGCGGTGGAGTTTACCCCCGCAGCGCCTGGTGAAAACGAAGTACAGGTTGAAAACAAAGCCATCGGCATTAACTACATCGACACCTATATTCGCGGCGGTCTCTATCCGCCTCCCTCCATGCCAAGCGGACTGGGAACGGAAGCGGCAGGCGTCGTGCTCAAAGTGGGCAGCGCCGTTAAGCATATTAAAGAGGGCGATCGCGTGGTGTACGCGCAATCCGCGCTGGGTGCCTACAGTTCCGTGCACAACGTGCCGGCCGATAAAGCCGCCCTTCTGCCAAATGCCATCTCGTTTGAACAAGCGGCCGCCTCATTCCTGAAAGGACTCACGGTCTATTATCTGCTGCGCAAAACCTATGAGATCAAACCTGACGAGCAGTTCCTGTTTCATGCCGCGGCGGGCGGCGTGGGGCTGATCGCCTGTCAGTGGGCCAAAGCGCTCGGTGCAAAACTTATCGGCACGGTGGGCAGTGCACAAAAAGCCCAGCGCGCGCTTCAGGCCGGCGCCTGGCAGGTGATTAACTACCGTGAAGAGAGCATTGCTGAGCGCCTCAAAGAGATAACCAACGGCAAAAAGGTGCGCGTGGTTTATGACTCGGTGGGTAAAGATACCTGGGAGGCGTCGCTGGATTGTCTGCAGCGTCGCGGGCTGATGGTGAGCTTCGGCAACGCCTCGGGCGCTGTGACCGGCATTAATCTTGGCATTCTCAACCAGAAAGGGTCGCTGTATGTGACTCGCCCTTCCCTGCAGGGGTATATCACTAACCGGGAAGAGCTGATCGAGGCCAGCAACGAGCTCTTTTCGCTGATCGCCAGCGGCGTGATTAAAGTGGATGTGGCGGAGGCGCAGAAATACGCGCTAACCGATGCCAGGCGTGCACATGAGGTGCTGGAGAGCAGAGCGACACAGGGTTCAAGTCTGTTAATTCCCTGACCCCTAAAAAGAAATTGGGCTTCCCGTGGGAAGCCCTTTCTTTTTTTAGTTCGGCTGTATGTAGGGTACAGCTCGATGAATTCTTTAGCGGCAGTCATAGTGACAGATTCGATAAGTAAATCCTATTCTGTTCTAAGCAATGCTGCCGGAAAAGTTGCAGGTATGTGACGAACACCTCAATACCTTAGTAACGAAAACGGTTATTGCGCTGATAAGTGGGCAGTTTTGGTGATTTAATCGCCCGTATCACCCACACCACGGCAATGGCCAGCAGCAGCCACGGCAGGAGCTTCAGCGTCAGGGCAAATAATCCCCCGATAAACATGACCACCGTCGCCACGACGATAGCCGCCAGAATCCCGAGCAGGGAAATCCCCGTCATCATCAGCATGACAAAAAAGCCAATCACAAAAAGTAGTTCTAACATGGTGCTCTCCCACGCGTTCCCGAATGATACCGCGATCATTACAAGAATCATGCCAACCATAACCCGCTGTTCTTAAAGCAAAACGCCCCGCACGGGTGTGCGAGGCGTGGTGAATTTGACGATCTTTTAGCGAAAATTATCGCTTATCAGCGACCAGACGTAGCGCGTGTTCCAGCACCTCGATATCTGCACCGGCTTTATGCGCGTTCTCGCTAAGGTAGCGACGCCACTGGCGTGCTCCCGGGATCCCCTGGAACAGGCCCAGCATATGACGGGTGATATGACCAAGATACGTCCCGTTACTCAGCTCACGCTCAATGTAGGGATACATGGCGCGTACCACGGCCACCGGGTCGGTATCTGCGCCTTCAACGCCAAAGATTTCCCTGTCGACCGTCGCCAGAATGCCTGGATTTTGATACGCCTCGCGCCCGACCATTACGCCATCCATATGCTCCAGGTGTGTTTTGGCCTCTTCCAGCGATTTAATGCCGCCGTTGATCGACATCGTGAGCTGCGGGAAGTCACGTTTTAGCTGGTACACGCGCGGGTAGTCCAGCGGCGGGATTTCACGGTTCTCTTTCGGGCTAAGTCCGGAGAGCCAGGCTTTACGCGCATGGATGATAAACATCTCGCACTCGCCTTTTCCGGAGACCGTATTGATAAAATCGCAGAGAAATTCGTAGCTGTCCTGGTCGTCAATGCCGATACGGGTCTTGACCGTCACCGGAATGGAAACCACATCGCGCATCGCCTTGATGCAGTCTGCCACCAGGGATGCATTGCCCATCAGACACGCGCCGAACATGCCGTTCTGCACACGATCAGACGGACAGCCAACGTTAAGGTTAATCTCGTCATAGCCGCGCGCTTCTGCAAGCTTCGCACACTGCGCCAGCGCAGCAGGATCGCTACCGCCAAGCTGCAGCGCAACCGGATGCTCTTCTTCGCTGTAGGCCAGATAGTCGCCCTTTCCGTGAATAATTGCTCCGGTGGTCACCATTTCGGTGTACAGCAGCGTATGGCGGGAGAGCTGACGCAGGAAGTAGCGACAGTGTCTGTCCGTCCAGTCGAGCATCGGCGCAATGGAGAAACGGTGTGCAGGGAAAGCAGTCTGTAATTCTGACGACATGGCGAAGTTTTAAGCATCTGGTGAAAAGGGGGCGCTACTATAGCACAAAGAAAAGCCGGAGGCGCAGCGCCTCCGGTGCACTTTAGAAGGTCATGCTCAGCTGGGCGCCTGCGCCCCAGGTCTCGTCTTCACCGTACAGGCCCATCAGGTCGACATGGACCGTGTTAAACGGTGCAAAACCGACACCGCCAGTGAAGACATTGCTGTCGTTACCTTTCATGTCAGCACGGAAACCCGCACGCACCGCCAGCCAGTTCAGCGGCGTCACTTCGGCGCCTACGCCAACATACTGAGAAGTGTCTTCGCTTTTGAAGCCTTTGGTTTCCGTCAGATCGCCATCGGCGGTTAACGTCACCAGATCGTTATGCCAGGCGGCACCTGCGGTAACCAGAGGGCGGATCTGGTAGGTGTCTTTATAGCTCACCACCTCCCCCGTGCGCCCGTTGCGGATGCGAATGTCTTTGGTGTCGATATCGCGTGACATCAGGTTTTGTCCGCTCACGCCGACCGTCCAGTGCTCACCAAAATCGGCCGCGATACCGGCATCAACGTTAAAGCCGGTGTCGTCAGTACGGTAGCGACTGTCGTTCCACTTGTTGCTGTCATAATCGTAAATGGAGGTGGTGTAGTTATAGACCCAGGTCTTTTGCAGTTTTGGAGTGACGCCAACAGACACCGGAACACCGCCAAGCTCGAACTGACGCGCCACCGCGATACCATAGTCGGAGACAATTGCCGCCCGGCCAGACGCCGTTGAGTTGAGGTTTTTCGTGATTTGATCGGTGCCGTTCAGCGCAGCGTCCAGTGCAACGCCGGCAGCCACCGCATCACTGCGTTGAATACCGCGCAGGTAATCAATATCTTGCTGATCAATAGAAGAACTGACGCGTCCGTGGGCATAGCCTTTAGCCATAAAGGCCACGGAAAGGACATCGTTAGGAATACTGACGGCTATCCCCGCCCCCGCCGTGGCGCGTGCCGTTTTGCCCTTAAGATAATCCAGCTCATCGGCGAGATCTTTCGCCGCGCCCTGGAACTGGTTGATGGAACCTAACGGGTTGGTAATGATCTCAATCGGTGTAAGGTTATCAACCACGTCTTTGTAATGGTTGATTTTATCATTGATGGTATCAATCTCATCCTGAAGATTGTCTTCATCGGTCACCTGCACGCCAGCGGACGGTAAAATGACCGTCACATCGTCGTCCGGTTTCGCCTTCGCCAGTAGCGCAGGGTTGATTAACGCCCCGCTGCCATAGTTTCCGGCCGCGACACCCGTGCCCCCCATGGCGTCGCTACGTGATTCTGTCCAGGTATTGGCTGCTCCCGCCTGATTTGCCATAAACAAGGAGACAGCGATGCTAACCACCGAAAATTTAAAATGTTTTTTCACAGTATGCTCGTCTTATAGTCTGTTATTAAATAACCCCTGTCTGTTATCTCCCAAACAGGAACGAACTATTGCTGTGAATAAGTGCAAAAAGACCCGCTATTTCCTTAAGTTAAATCCCCTCCAGGCCTGTAGTTATTTGTGACGGCCCTCAATATTTATAGAAGAGGAAATTATTTTTTCCCAGGTTTTCCATCGTGCGGTCCAAAAAACTGAGGAGGGTGGTCTACCCAGCGATCTTCGCGCGTGGCGGCGTACTCCGGATTAAGCGGGTAATAGATACGGTTATGCTTCTTGTTGGCCTCACCCACCACCAGAAGCCGTACCTCTTCGTCGGTGTTGTTGATGAAGGTATGACAGACCCCGGTTCCGGCGGGAAAGCCCACGCTGTCGCCAGGTTCAAGTTTCCATAAATATCCGTTAATCCAGGCTTCAGGGTAGCCTTCAAGCACGTAGATAAACTCTTCTTCGTCGCTTTCAGCATGTGGATAAGAGGTCCGTCGGCCTGGCGGTAAACGCTCATGGTGTATACCAATGCGTCCAAGGCCGAGCTTACGCGCCAGCGGTGCGCCAATGGCAAAGCGTTCACTACTGTCGGGATAGGTTGAGTCATCTGCGCCTTCTACGTCGCGCCAGTGTCGAATACAGTCAGGTCTTTTCATCGTTTATTCCCCGGATTGCGTTGCGTCAGGTATAGCACAGCCTGGCGGATCTCGGTGTTTTTAGCAGAACATGATAAAGTGGGGGTTTTCCAGCCTATAACATCCGGGGTGCTAAATGGATAAGTCCACAAAAGAGCTGTTAGCGCAGGCAGAAAAGCTGTGCGTGCAACGCAATGTGCGCCTGACTCCGCAGCGCCTTGAAGTATTACGTTTGATGAGCCTGCAGCAGGGCGCGATCAGCGCGTACGATCTGCTTGATCTGCTGCGCGAAAGCGAGCCACAGGCTAAACCGCCAACGGTGTACCGCGCGCTGGATTTCCTGCTGGAACAGGGCTTTGTGCATAAAGTTGAATCGACAAACAGCTATGTGCTGTGCCATCTGTTCGATCAGCCAACCCATACGTCGGCCATGTTTATCTGCGATCGCTGCGGCAGCGTGAAGGAAGAAGGTGCGGAAGGCGTTGAAGATATTATGCATACGCTGGCAGCCAAAATGGGCTTTGCGTTGCGTCATAACGTGATTGAAGCGCACGGCCTGTGCTCAGCCTGCGTAGAGGTAGAAGCCTGTCGACACCAGGATGAGTGCCAGCACGACCATTCGGTACTGGTGAAGAAAAAGCCGCGTTAACGGCAAAAGAAAAGGCGGCCCGAAGCCGCCCTCAGGGGGAGTAAAGGATTACCAGCGATAATCGTTACGGGTTTCCCAGTCTTTCACTTCGTTTTCAGCACGATCTTTCTCGTAGCCGTAACGTTCCTGAATTTTACCCACCAGCTGATCGCGTTTACCTTCGATGATGGTCATATCATCATCCGTCAGCTTACCCCACTGTTCTTTCGCTTTACCTTTGAACTGCTTCCAGTTGCCGCCGATTTCGTCTTTATTCATAATCGTGTCCTCGTGTTAAGCGTCTGTAAGTTTCGTCCGCTTCGTTCTTTTCTGCTGGACGTGATTATTATTGTAGTTAAGGATCCGGCAGTTGTTTTTATATTCGGAATCTTTAACCGTCACGATATATCGTGGCGGGAAGGCAGCCAGGTGTTATTTCGCCAGTGACGATGCCAGATAAAGGCCAGCGACAGGCCACGTAACGCGAGGAAAACCGCCAGAGCCAGCCACAAACCGTGGTTGCCCAGATACGGCAGCGTCAGCAACGTCAGACCAAATCCCGCCGCAGCGACCGCCATGCTATTGCGCATCTCCGCACCTCGCGTCGCGCCAATAAACATGCCGTCCAGCAGATAACACCACACGCCCACCACCGGTAAGATTGCCTGCCAGAAGAGATAGTGACTCGCCAGTTCGCGCAGCGATGGGAGGGAGGTGAGTAAGGCAACGATCTGTTCACCCAGACAGGCGTAAATGAGTGCAAACGCCAGCGCCACCAGGCCTGACTGACGACAGGCGGCCCGCCACACCTCGCGGAGCTGGCCGCTTTCGCGTGCGCCATACGCTTGCCCGGAATGGGCTTCAACGGCATAGGCAAAGCCATCCAGCGCATACGCGGTAAAGGTGAGCAGCGTCATCAGGACCGCATTAACCGCGACGATCTCCGGCCCAAGTCGCGCCCCAAAGACCGTCAGCGCGCCAAAGCAGAGCTGAAGCAGTAACGAGCGCAGCATAATGTCGCGGTTAAGCGCCAGCAGCGTGCGGATATTACCGCGCCACGCGGTTTTGAGCATCGCAAGTGAGATACCGCGCAGGGCCAGCACGCGCCAGACCATCCACAGGCCGATGAAAAAGGTACCGTATTCTGCAATTGCCGTCGCCAGCGCGGCGCCCTGCACGTTCATATGCAGACCCATCACCAGCCAGACATCAAGCACGATGTTGAGAAGATTGCCTGCCACCAGCAGAATGACTGGCGCACGGGCATACTGCACGCCGAGTAACCAGCCAAGCAGAACCAGGTTCGCCAGTGATGCAGGCGCGCTGAGCCAGCGAATTTCAAGGAAGCGCCGCGCCTGCTCAAGTACCGCCTCGCTCCCGCCAACGACATGCAGCGCCAGATCAATTAGTGGCGTGCGCAACACCACGATCAGCGCACCCGCGCCCAGGGCAAGGATCAAGGGTTGTACCAGCGCACGCGCCAGACGCAACGGATCTTTTGCGCCGTACGCCTGAGCCGTAAGCCCGGTGGTACTCATGCGCAAAAAGAGCAGCAGCATAAAAAGGAAGCTGGTTGCCGTCGCGCCGATCGCGACGCCGCCCAGATAAACGGGGGAATCCAGATGACCAATAACAGCCGTGTCTACCAGTCCCAGCAGAGGGACGGTGATATTGGAAAAAATCATTGGCAGTGCAAGACGCCACAATGCCTTATCTGATGTCGTCAGCAGTGACATGAAAAATACCGGCAGTGGAGATTGAATCAGGCTACGGCAGGTCCGTAGCCTGTTATGACATGATTACAGCCATTCACCGTTGCGGATAACCCCAACAGCCAGCCCTTCAATAGAGAAGTTATGTTCGCGGAGATCCACCACAATCGGGGAGAACTCGTTGTTTTCAGGCAGCAACTGGACGGTGTTACCCTGCTTTTTCAGACGCTTAACGGTAACTTCATCGTCAATACGCGCGACCACAACTTGCCCGTTGCGCACGTCCTGGGTTTTATGAACTGCGAGCAGATCGCCGTCCAGAATACCGATATCTTTCATCGACATGCCGCTGACGCGCAGCAGGAAATCTGCGCTCGGTTTAAACATGCCCGGGTCAACCTGATAGTGACCTTCAATATGCTGTTGTGCCAGCAAAGGTTCACCTGCCGCGACACGGCCCACCAGCGGAATGCCTGTCTCTTCTTCCACCAGCAGACGGATGCCACGTGAAGCGCCCGATACAATCTCAATGACGCCTTTACGCGCCAGCGCTTTCAGGTGTTCTTCGGCAGCATTCGGAGAACGGAAACCCAGACGCTGAGCGATCTCCGCACGCGTGGGTGGCATACCCGTCTGGCCGATATGATCCCGGATGAGATCAAACACCTCTTGCTGCCTGGTCGTTAACGCTTTCATTCCGCCCCCTGGGTGTATATACAGTTATGCTGTGAGTATATACAGTCAAAGGCGATTTTGGAACCAAAAACTGCACAAAAAACCAGGGACTTAATTATTTCTCGAGGCTTATCGGAAATGTGACCAAAGCAGCGTGACCCAGGTGATGACCGCAGTGATAATCGCCAGCAATACGGCAGCAGACCCCATGTCTTTCGCCCGGCCGGAGAGCTCATGGAAATCAGAGCCGATACGGTCCACCACGGCCTCAATAGCGCTATTGAGAATTTCCACTATCATCACCAACAGCACGGAGCCGATCAACAAAACGCGGGTAATCGCATCAACATCAAGGAAACAGGCGATAATCACCGCGATGATAGCGGCGACGCCCTCCTGGCGAAACGCGGCTTCATTGACCCACGCGGCACGGAAACCTTTCCATGAATAGCCGGCGGCTTTGATGATTCGGGTCAACCCAGTGGTATTATTGGCCATTAAAAGAACCTTTTAATTAAAATAGCGTCAGTAACAGTAGGCGCAGCGTGTTTCGCTGCTGCCTGAAGTATGACGGGTAACAACAGAAATTTTGCGCGCTTTCTGTTATCCTTGCGCCGCAATTGCATTATTAACCAGAGGCTTTACATCGTTTATGTCCGGCTGGCCACGAATTTACTACAAATTACTTAATTTACCATTAAGCGTCCTGGTAAAAAGCAAGTCTATCCCAGCGGAACCCGCGCTGGAATTGGGGCTCGATACGTCACGCCCAATTATGTACGTTTTGCCTTATAACTCGAAGGCAGACCTACTGACGCTTCGCGCCCAGTGTCTGGCGCATGATTTACCTGACCCGCTTGAACCCCTCGAAGTCGACGGCACTCTGCTGCCGCGCTATGTGTTCATTCACGGCGGGCCGCGCGTGTTTACCTATTACACGCCAAAGGAAGAGTCCATCAAGCTTTTCCACGACTATCTCGACCTGCACCGCAGCAATCCGGGTCTGGATGTGCAGATGGTGCCGGTATCGGTGATGTTTGGTCGCCGCCCGGGCAGAGAGAAAGGTGAAGAGAACCCACCGCTGCGCATGCTTAACGGCATTCAGAAATTCTTCGCGGTCTCCTGGCTGGGACGTGACAGCTTCGTGCGTTTCTCCCCGTCCGTTTCGCTGCGCCGTATGGCGGACGAACACGGCACCGACAAGATTATCGCGCAGAAACTGGCGCGCGTGGCGCGTATGCACTTCGCCCGTCAGCGTCTGGCTGCCGTCGGCCCGCGTCTTCCTGCACGTCAGGACCTGTTCAACAAGCTGCTGGCCTCCAAAGCGATTGCCAGGGCCGTTGAAGACGAAGCGCGCAGCAAAAAGATTTCCCATGAGAAAGCACAGCAGAACGCTATTGCGCTGATGGAGGAGATTGCCGCGAACTTCTCTTACGAGATGATTCGTCTTTCCGATCGTATTCTGGGCTTTACGTGGAACCGCCTCTATCAGGGCATCAACGTTCATAACGCCGAGCGCGTACGCCAGTTGGCCCATGATGGCCATGAGATTGTCTATGTCCCCTGCCACCGCAGCCACATGGACTATCTGCTCCTCTCCTATGTGCTCTATCACCAGGGTCTGGTACCGCCGCACATCGCTGCCGGCATTAACCTGAACTTCTGGCCAGCCGGCCCGATTTTCCGCCGCCTGGGGGCGTTCTTTATCCGTCGTACCTTTAAGGGCAACAAGCTCTACTCCACCGTATTCCGTGAATATCTTGGCGAGCTGTTCAGCCGCGGTTATTCCGTTGAATACTTCGTGGAAGGGGGTCGCTCCCGTACCGGTCGTCTGCTCGATCCTAAAACCGGCACGCTGTCGATGACCATTCAGGCGATGCTGCGCGGGGGAACCCGCCCGATCACTCTGGTACCCATCTACATTGGCTACGAGCACGTGATGGAAGTGGGCACCTACGCCAAAGAGCTGCGCGGTGCGACCAAAGAGAAAGAGAGCCTGCCGCAGATGCTGCGCGGCCTGAGCAAGTTACGCAACCTTGGCCAGGGCTACGTCAACTTTGGCGAGCCGATGCCGCTGATGACCTACCTGAACAACCATGTTCCAGAGTGGCGCGAGTCTATCGATCCTATCGAAGCGATTCGCCCGGCCTGGCTGACGCCTACGGTCAACAGCATCGCCTCTGAACTGATGGTGCGTATTAACAACGCCGGTGCGGCAAACGCCATGAACCTGTGCTGTACGGCGCTTCTGGCCTCTCGTCAGCGTTCACTGACCCGTGAACAGCTTACGGAGCAGCTGGATTGCTATCTCGACATGATGCGCAACGTGCCGTACTCGGTGGATTCGACCGTACCGGTAAGCACGGCAAGCGAGCTTATCGAGCATGCCCTGCAGATGAACAAGTTTGAAGTCGAAAAGGACACCATCGGCGACATCATCATTCTCCCGCGCGAGCAGGCGGTGCTGATGACTTACTATCGCAACAACATCGCGCATATGCTGATGCTGCCCTCGCTCATGGCGGCCATCATCACTCAACATCGTCACATCTCGCGTCAGGAGCTGTTGCGTCATGTTGAAACGCTCTATCCAATGCTGAAAGCGGAGCTGTTCCTGCGCTGGGACAAGGACGAACTGGCGACTGAGCTGGATAAACTGACCGAAGAGCTGCGTCGTCAGGGGCTGATTACCGTCACGAATGACGAGCTGCATATCAATCCGTCACGGTCCCGTACCCTGCAACTGCTGGCGGCGGGCGCGCGTGAAACGCTGCAGCGCTACGCCATTACCTTCTGGTTGCTGAGCGCGAATCCGTCCATTAACCGCGGTACGCTTGAGAAAGAGAGCCGGACGCTGGCACAGCGCCTGTCTGTTCTGCACGGGATTAACGCCCCGGAATTCTTCGACAAAGCGGTCTTCAGCTCTCTGGTGCTGACGCTGCGTGATGAAGGGTTTATCAGTGATACGGGCGATGCCGAGCCGGAAGAGACGCTGAAGGTGTACCAGATGCTGGCCGAACTGATCACGTCTGATGTGCGTTTAACGATTGAAAGTGCGACGCAAGGCGAGTGAAGCGTGCAGCGGTCTGATGACCTGCGATGAAAACAAAAACGGCAGCCTTCTGGCTGCCGTTTTTTTTACGAAAAGTAGCTCATCGCCAGCCCTAAAAACAGCACCAGACCGACATAGTTGTTATTCATAAACGCCTTGAAGCAGGCTTCACGCTCCCGTTTCGCAATCAGCTTCTGCTGGTAGACAAACAGCATTCCCGCCACCAGCACGGCCCAGTAAAACGCCCAGTTGAGCCCGTTCAGGTAACCCATCGTCACCATCAACGCCAGCACCGCAACCTGCAGGATACCGATGATCAGCTTGTCATGACGTCCGAAGAGGATCGCCGTCGATTTAATGCCAATCTTCAGGTCATCGTCGCGGTCTACCATCGCGTATTGCGTGTCGTATGCCACGGCCCAGAGAATGTTCGCCAGGAACATCAGCCAGCAGCTTAACGGGACGGACTCACTCACCGCCGCAAACGCCATCGGGATCGACCAGCCAAACGCCGCGCCCAGCACCACCTGAGGCAGGTGGGTGTAGCGCTTCATGAACGGATAAACCCAGGCCAGAGCCAGGGCCGCGACTGAAAGCAGAATGGTCATGGTGTTCAGGGTTAACACCAGCAGGAAAGAGAGCAGCACCAGTACGATAAACAGCGTACGGGCCTCTTTTTCGGTCACTTGCCCGCTGGGCAACGGACGATGGGCCGTACGTTTTACGTGCCCGTCGAATTTACGATCCGCATAGTCATTGACCACGCAGCCCGCCGCACGCATCAGCCAGACGCCTGCAATGAACACCCCCAGGATCCACAGCGGCGGTACCCCTGGTGTTGCTACCCATAGCGCCCAAAGGGTCGGCCACAGCAGCAGCAGCGCGCCGATGGGTTTATCTGTACGCATCAAGCGGTGATAAGCCAACAGCTTATTCTGCGTCAGGCTCCACTCCATTTTTTCTTCCTCTTAGTACAACGGCGATGCCGGTAAAAAAAGCTCCGTCAGTATTAACGGTTTACCGCTCAGGCGAAGGCGGGAACGACGCCCCCACAGTTCGGCATCGCGACCAATCTCAATAAAATCCCGGGTAAGCTCGGACGACGTGAAAAGATAGCGCCCCAGCGGCGTATTCCCCAGCCGTTGTAGCGCCAGCTCTGGCCCGGAAAGGGTGGACTCGGGAACGACCGTTCGTCCGGCAAGCCATGGCTCACCGTCCGCACAGAGTAAAATTTCGCGCAGCCAGTAGCGTTCTTCCTGCGGCAACAGCGGCAGCTCAGAGGCGATGTCAGCGCAAGAGACAAACCCTTCCTGAACCAGGGTCACCGTAACGGTTTTGCCCTGCTGCTCGAAACGTTTAGTCATGGAATCTTCCAGCAGCAGCCAGTCCAGTTGCTCCGGGTCAAGCGCAGGTATTTGGTCGAAATAGCGCAGCGCACGCAGTTGCGTTAGCGCGGGGTGTGACATGCCAGACTCTCCGATACATAACGTAATGGCATTGTATCGCAGAAAAGCGGATTGAGGGGGGCCAAACGTTATTTAACGATCACGATCGCAACAAGAGCGCAACAGCCCGTGTGACACCAAAAAAAGTGCGCCCACTCAGGCGCACTAAACTACTAACAAATCAGCACTGTGGGGAAACGGTTACCCCTTGCCTTTTACACTGCTGATAAAGGTGGAACGGGCAGTGGTTGAACCTAAACGTTCGGCTTCATCAAGCAGTTTCAGCGCTTTGTCGACATCGCCGCGCTTCACCGCCTGCTTAATGGCGTTATTGAAGTATTCTTCGGTGTCGTTCAGTACCGGCTCGGCTTTCTTCGCCGGAGCTGGGGCTGCGGTTGCAGCCGGAGCCGCCGCCGTAGCAACGGGTGCGGCATACACAGGCGCAGCAGTGTTCCCCACCGTGACCGGGCCTGTACCGGATGAACCAAACAGAGGGCCAACCAGTACGCTGGAAGCACTGTTTGTTGAGACTTTCAGCTTCAGCAGCCCGTCGGTGACATGACGCGCTAACGGATCCGGGATATCCGGAACAGAGTTACCGGTTCCTTTGGCATAGGCTTTTGCCGGATCGGTGAGCTTAGTGGTCTGCTGCAAATCTTTGTCCGTGGTGAAGACCAGGACATAAATCTTCTGCTGTCCCAGAGCAGGCGTCAGGCGCATTTTGCCTTCGAGGCGGTCAGCGCTCATGACGCCAGGTTCCTGGTAGCCAAAATAGTCGCTCGGGAAGAAGGCAGATGGCGTCAGATTTTGGTCCAGAATCAGGACGTTAGGTGCAAATACGCTGGTCTGCTTGCTTACTTCGCTGGTCAGCGTCAGGGTCAGCTCACCAATATTGGCCGGGACGCTGAAAGCGGCAACCGGACCGGCAATCCCCGGCACGTTAAGCTGTTGGCCTGCCGCAGAAAGTTGGGTTGACTGGGTTTTAGATTGGTCAACCGGCGTCCAGGTCAGTTGCTGGAGCGCCGCCGCCGGAATGGCAGGCGCAGCGCTGGTATTTTGTGGCACGAAATTGACATCTGCGAAGGTGATCGCCGGAACACAGGCCAGCAGCCCCGCAGAGAGGCACAGCGCGACGAGACTTTTCTTCATTTTCATTGTTATTACCTCTGATAGCGTGAGCACTGCGGTGGCCAGGCAATAGCGCGCAGCACCCTAAGGATAGAGGGGCTTGCGCCCCTCTTTTTAGGTCATTACGTCAGGTCTACCGAATTACCACCAGATTTCCATCTGGGCACCGAAGGTCCACTCGTCGGAGTCGCCACGGCTGAAGGTTTTCGCGGAAGTGTCGCTATACGCTACGCCAGAGGTGTAACCTGCGCCTGAGTCGTTGTTCGCATAGCCCCATTTCTCATCCCACTTCGCGTAGGTTGCGAAGACACGGATAGCCGGGCGAGACCAGATGCTGTCGCCTGCCTGCCATTGCTGTGCCAGGGTGATTTTGTATTGGCTGTTTTTCTCGTCAGTTTTCTGAGACTTAACGTTGTCGTAGCCCACTTCAAGCAGGGTGCTCATGATTGGCGTCCATTTGAACATTGGACGCACGCCGACAGTCCACCACTCTGTACCATTGTTGTTGTCACGATCGATATTCTGGTACATACCGACGTACATCAGGTCCCAACGGTCTGCCAGGGTGATTGCACCGTGGTCCAGCACACGCCACATGGAACCGTCGTTATCAATGCTACCGCCCTGCGGAATACCTTTGCCGTTAGAGGTCATGGAGTCCGTACCGTACTGCAGCACGAACTTGTTGAAGCCTTTCAACATGCTCTGGGTGTGTTCAGCGGTGAACAGCCAGCCATCTTTAGAGGCGCCAGGCTGCAGATAGTAGTCGTCAGGAATGTTGGTGTGACCATAGTCAACACCCAGTTCCAGTGTACCACCCGGGTTGGTTTCCAGGCCGGCCAGACGGACGTCGAAGACATCGTTTGGTACTACGTTGTCATAAATACGGTCGCCGTTCGCATCACGATCGGCGAAGGTTGCAGAACCGCCGGACTCGGAAGAACGGGTCGCGGCCAGAGACAGTTTACCGAAGCCCAGATCGATGTTTTCGATACCCGCACCAGGACCAGAGATATCCCAGTAGTAGAAGTCGATCATGTGGACGTCATGACGCTGATAGAAACGCTTACCGGCCCAGATGGTGGAGCCTGGCAGCCATTCAATCAGGTTTTTACCCTGCACGTTTGCTTCACGGAAGGCCGGGCTGGTGGATTCCCAGTCATTCTGCTGAGAAACGGAATACGCAACGTTAGTGTCGAAATAGAAGCTCTTATCGCCCTCTTTCCACACTTCCTGACCCAGTTTCAATTCGGCGTAGGTTTCACATTCGTTACCGAGACGGTATTTACTTTGTGCACCGGTTGCCTGGAAACATTGTTGTTCACCGCCACTCCCGGTCCAGCCAATGCCAGAACGAGCATAACCTTTAAAGTCCACGGCACCCGCGTGTGCAGACAAAATGCCTGCCGTCACGGCGATTGCCAGAGGAAGCTTGCGCAGAGTAATCATCATTCTATCTCCTGAGATCATTGCTTTTCTTTGTAATTGGAATGCTTAAACGCCTGGCTCTTTGTGCAACCGACGACATGCGGTGCCATCCTCACGGAACAGATGGCAACGCTCTGGCGGCAAACCGATAGCGAATGTGGCACCCTCTTCTACCAACACCACGTCATTCTGGCGGTAGACCAGGTTCTGACGGATGGCGGGGATCTGGATATGAATCTGTGTTTCGTGACCAAGTTGTTCGACGACCTGAACGTCACCTTCCAGCGTCACATCGGCGATGTGGCTCGGCAGTAAATGCTCAGGACGAATACCGAGGGACATATTGGCCCCCACCTGTACGTTGGCGCTGTCGACCGGCAGCCACACTTGCTGACGGTTTGGCAGCTCCACCTGTACCTGTTCAATGGCTGTCGCGGTCACTTTGACGGGCAGGAAGTTCATCTTTGGCGAGCCAATAAAGCCCGCAACAAAGCGGTCTGCCGGGTAGTGATAAAGCTCCAGCGGTTTACCCACCTGCGCCACGCGACCGGCGTCCAGCACCACAATTTTGTCGGCCAGCGTCATCGCTTCGACCTGATCGTGGGTGACGTAAATCATCGTGCGGCCAAGACGTTTGTGCAGACGGGAGATTTCGATACGCATCTGGACGCGCAGAGCGGCATCCAGGTTAGAAAGCGGTTCATCGAGCAGGAACACACGCGGTTCGGCGACCAGCGTACGGCCAATTGCCACACGCTGACGCTGACCACCAGAAAGGGCTTTTGGTTTACGCTCAAGCAGGTGTGCCAGCTGTAACACTTCCGCCACCTGCGTGACACGCTGGTTAATCACCTCTTTTTTCGCGCCCGCCAGCTTCAGACCGAAGGACATGTTCTCGGCTACGGAAAGATGGGGATAGAGTGCATAAGACTGGAAAACCATGCCGACGCCACGTTCGGCAGGCGGAATGTCATTCATTCGGGTATCACCAATCAGCAAATCGCCGCTGGTGATGGTTTCAAGACCGGCAATCATACGCAGCAGAGTTGATTTACCGCAGCCAGATGGGCCGACAAATACCACGAATTCACCTTCGTGGATGTCCAGATTGATGTCTTTCGACACCACAACGTCACCCCAGGCTTTCGTTACATTACGCAGCTGTACGCTCGCCATGCCCTTCTCCCTTCGTTACAACCTGTCACCGACAGAAACATTCAAGATAAGTTCACTATGGGGTATCCATTACTTTCGTGAATCCTCCACCCCCCGGCTTTTTTATGGGGGAGGAGGCGGGAGGATGAGAGAGCAGGCTCTGCGACCGCCGCTGGAGGGCTGAGGCGAAATTCGTGAAGCCACCTGCAAAATTCACTGTGTTTTTATGTGCGCCAGCACTCATAACTTAAATTTATGTAACGGAGATCACACAAACGGGGGGTGGGGCGTAGGGGTTGGGAGGATGGAAAGAGGATGTCAAATAAGGAGACTGAGTCACGTTGAACCACCTCAGTGTATCCACGAGCACATCACCAAAAAAGGATGGCAGATATGAAGATCAAGACTGGCGCACGCGTTTTCGCATTGTCCGCCCTTGCAGCAATGATGATTTCCGCACCGGCTCTCGCCAAAATTGAAGAAGGTAAGCTGGTTATCTGGATTAACGGCGATAAAGGCTATAACGGCCTGGCCGAAGTGGGCAAGAAATTCGAGAAAGACACCGGTATCAAAGTTACCATTGAACACCCGGACAAACTGGAAGAGAAATTCCCGCAGGTTGCTGCAACGGGTGACGGTCCGGACATCATCTTCTGGGCACATGACCGTTTCGGTGGCTACGCCCAGTCGGGTCTGCTGGCTGAAGTGACGCCGGACAAAGCTTTCCAGGACAAACTGTACCCGTTCACCTGGGATGCCGTTCGCTATAACGGCAAGATCATCGCTTACCCAATCGCGGTAGAAGCGCTGTCTCTGATTTACAACAAAGACCTGGTACCCAACCCACCGAAAACCTGGGAAGAGATCCCGAAACTGGATAAAGAGCTGAAGGCGAAAGGTAAGAGCGCGCTGATGTTCAACCTGCAGGAACCGTACTTCACCTGGCCGCTGATTGCTGCCGACGGCGGTTACGCGTTCAAATTTGAAAACGGCAAATATGACGTGAAAGACGTGGGCGTGGACAACGCTGGCGCGAAAGCAGGCCTGACCTTCCTGGTTGACCTCATTAAGAACAAACACATGAACGCGGATACCGACTACTCCATCGCAGAAGCGGCGTTTAACAAAGGCGAAACCGCGATGACCATCAACGGTCCGTGGGCCTGGACCAACATCGACAAGAGCAAAATCAACTACGGCGTAACCCTGCTGCCAACCTTTAAAGGCAAGCCGTCTAAACCGTTCGTTGGCGTGCTGAGCGCAGGTATTAACGCTGCCAGCCCGAACAAAGAGCTGGCGAAAGAGTTCCTGGAAAACTACCTGCTGACCGATCAGGGTCTGGATGAAGTGAACAAGGACAAACCGCTGGGCGCGGTTGCGCTGAAATCCTTCCAGGATCAGTTGGCGAAAGACCCCCGTATCGCGGCAACCATGGATAACGCCCAGAAAGGCGAAATCATGCCGAACATCCCACAAATGGCAGCGTTCTGGTACGCCACCCGTACCGCCGTCATCAACGCTGCAAGCGGTCGTCAGACGGTTGATGCTGCGCTGAAAGATGCTCAGGGTCGTATCACGAAGTAAGGCTTTTATCCCCTCTCTCCCCTGCGGAGAGAGGGAGAACAAAATGTGTTGTAGAGGAAGAACCCCATGGATGTCATTAAAAAGAAACACTGGTGGCAAAGCTCTGCCCTGAAGTGGTCTGTAATGGGTCTGCTGTGTCTGCTGGTGGGTTACCTTGTTGTTTTAATGTACGTACAAGGGGAATATCTGTTCGCCATCATGACGCTGATTTTAAGCTCTGCTGGCCTGTATATTTTCGCCAACCGTAAAGCCTATGCCTGGCGATATGTTTACCCGGGCGTGGCCGGGATGGGTCTGTTTGTCCTGTTCCCGCTGATTTGTACCATTGCTATCGCGTTCACCAACTACAGCAGCACCAACCAGCTTGCTCAGGAACGCGCCCAACAGGTGCTGATGGACCGCTCTTATCAGGCGGGCAAAACCTTTAACTTCGGCCTGTATCCTGCGGGCAGCGAGTGGAAGTTAGCACTCACTGACGAAGAAACCGGCAAAAATTATGTCTCTGACGCTTTCAAATTTGGCGGCGAGCAGAAGCTGGCCTTAAAAGAGGCTGCGGCCCTGCCGGAAGGCGAACGCGCTAACCTGCGCATCATTACGCAGAACCGTCAGGCGCTGACGCAGCTTACCGCCCAACTGCCGGACGAAAGCAAAGTGACCATGAGTTCACTGCGCCAGTTCTCCGGGACACAACCGCTCTATACGCTGGCGGACGACGGCACGCTGACCAACAACCAGAGCGGCGTGAAGTACCGTCCAAACAACGACATTGGTTTCTACCAGTCCATTACGGCTGATGGCAAATGGGGTGATGACAAGCTCAGCCCGGGCTACACCGTGACGATAGGCTGGGACAACTTCACCCGCGTCTTCACCGATGAAGGGATCCAGAAACCGTTCTTCGCCATCTTTGTCTGGACCGTAGTGTTCTCCATACTGACGGTGATCCTGACCGTTGCCGTGGGCATGGTGCTGGCGTGTCTGGTGCAGTGGGAATCTCTGAAAGGGAAAGCCATTTACCGCGTGCTGCTTATTCTGCCGTATGCCGTCCCGTCGTTTATCTCGATTCTGATTTTCAAAGGGCTGTTTAACCAGAGCTTCGGTGAAATCAATATGATGCTGAGCGCGTTGTTCGGCATCAAACCGGCCTGGTTCAGCGACCCCATCACCGCCCGCTCGATGATTATCATCGTGAACACCTGGCTCGGTTATCCGTACATGATGATCCTGTGCATGGGCCTGCTGAAGGCGATTCCGGACGATTTGTACGAAGCCTCGGCAATGGATGGCGCGGGTCCGTTCCAGAATTTCTTTAAGATTACGCTGCCGCTGCTCATTAAGCCGCTGACGCCGCTGATGATTGCCAGCTTTGCCTTCAACTTTAACAACTTCGTGCTGATTCAGCTGTTGACCAACGGTGGGCCTGATCGTCTTGGCACCACCACGCCGGCAGGCTATACCGACCTGCTCGTCAGCTACACCTACCGTATCGCCTTCGAAGGCGGCGGCGGTCAGGACTTCGGTCTGGCGGCAGCGATTGCCACCCTGATCTTCCTGCTGGTTGGCGCTCTGGCGATTGTGAACCTGAAAGCAACACGCATGAAATTCGACTAAGGAGGGCACAGAATATGTCTATGGTCCAACCCAAATCTCAGAAACTGCGCCTCTTCGCGACGCATTTAGGGCTGCTGATTTTTATCGCGGCAATCATGTTCCCGCTGCTGATGGTCATCGCCATCTCCCTGCGTGCCGGTAACTTCGCGACCGGGAGCCTGATCCCGGATGAAATCTCCTGGGAGCACTGGAAGTTAGCGCTGGGCTTCAGCGTTGAACACGCGGATGGCCGCGTCACGCCACCGCCGTTCCCGGTGCTGTTATGGCTGTGGAACTCGGTGAAAATTGCCGGGATTACCGCGATTGGAATTGTCGCACTCTCCACGACCTGTGCTTACGCCTTTGCCCGTATGCGTTTCCCGGGTAAGGCCACGCTGCTGAAAGGGATGCTGATTTTCCAGATGTTCCCGGCGGTACTGTCACTGGTGGCGTTGTATGCCTTGTTTGACCGACTGGGCCAGTACGTGCCGTTTATCGGCCTGAACACCCACGGTGGCGTCATCTTCGCCTATCTTGGCGGTATCGCGCTGCATGTGTGGACCATCAAAGGGTATTTCGAAACCATCGACGGCTCGCTGGAAGAAGCGGCGGCGCTGGATGGCGCGACCCCGTGGCAGGCATTCCGTCTGGTGCTTCTGCCGCTGTCGGTGCCGATCCTGGCGGTGGTCTTTATCCTGTCGTTTATCGCAGCCATCACCGAAGTGCCGGTCGCTTCCCTGTTACTGCGTGATGTCAACAGCTATACGCTGGCCGTCGGTATGCAGCAATACCTCAATCCGCAGAACTATTTGTGGGGCGACTTTGCTGCGGCGGCTGTACTCTCCGCCATCCCTATCACCGTCGTGTTCCTGCTGGCGCAGCGCTGGCTGGTGAATGGCCTGACGGCGGGCGGTGTGAAAGGTTAAGTTTCATTTGTTATGCCACTGCAACCCTCAACTTTAGACGTATTGTATTGACCCAACTTGTGACTGTTGTTAGGCGGCCTCCGGGCCGCCATTTTTTTATTCCCGTTTCAGCCGTTTCGAATTGCACAGCCAGAGCGTGATCACCAGCAGCAGGATCGCCGCCGAATAGATCAGTACGTCGAGCGGGGAGGTATGATCCACGATGATCAGCCGCACAATCGCGGTGATCCCGATGTAAACAAAATAGCGTAGCGGGAAGTGAAAGCCTGACTGGAAATACTTCACAATCAGCGCGATAAATTCAAAGTAGAGAAAGTAAACCACCAGGCCTTCCACCAGCTCATATTTGCTGGTTTGTTCAGGGGCGAACAGCACATCCGCCAGATGCACCGTCTCTTTGCCTAAAAAGACGACCAGTATCAGGCCAAGGCTCAGCAGACCGAGGTTCAGCACGGTCTGGAGGATTGTTGAGATAAACTCAACGCGCGGGCGAGTCAGGGATGTCATAGAGCACCTCATTCTCCAGGGCGAGGTTCCTGTATAACGCAAAAATGTGACGGTGATCTATATTTTTTGTTTATATTATGTTCAGAGCTGTGGCATGTTGCACTGTGACACGCTTATTTCGACGAAGGGATGATGAAATTAACCATTCAACGCGCCACCGTGGATGATGCAAAACAGCTGAGTGAAATGGGGTATGCCAGCTACCGGCATCACTTTGGGCATCTATGGGAAAGCCAGACAGAGCTTGCCGCCTTTCTTGAGCAAGAATACGCGCCGCAGGCGATAGCAGACAGCCTGCTGCAGCCGGGCACTTACTGGCTCATTGCCAGCGCACAGACACCCGTCGGTTTCGCAAAATTCTCAACCCAGCAGACCATCGAGCCCGAGGGGCTGTCGGGTACGCTCCTGCATAAACTCTATTTATTGCCGGATGCCACGGGACACCGCTACGGCGAGCAACTCCTTGCGGAAGTGATTCGCCAGGCAAAAGCCTGTTCGGAAAATCTGCTGTGGCTGGAAGTCCTCGAAAAGAACCCTCGCGCACGCCGGTTTTACGAAGCGCAGGGGCTGAAACATGTCAAAGACACCCTCTTCGTCACTGCGGCGCAAACCAGCACCCTCCATATTATGTCGATGCCAGTCTAAGGAGATGTATGCCAGAGCAACGCCAGACGGCTATTCGTCATGTTGTCTGCGGCGAAAACGTCGTCATTTACGAACCCGCGAATCTTTATGAGTGTTCGCTGGGCGATAACGTCTTTATCGGCCCGTTTGTTGAAATCCAGGCTAACTCGCACATCGGTGCTGACAGCAAAATTCAGTCCCATACCTTCATCTGCGAGTACGTCACCGTCGGCGAGCGCTGTTTCATTGGCCATGGGGTGATGTTCGCCAACGATATGTTCCGCGACGGTAAACCCAATGCCGACCGGCGCAGCTGGGGACACATTCGCGTGGGCAACGACGTTTCAATCGGCAGCGGGGCCACCATTCTGGCTGTCTCAATTTGCGATGGGGCGGTGATTGGGGCGGGAAGCGTGGTGACAAAGTCCATCACCGAGAAAGGGGTTTACGCCGGCAACCCGGCGAGGCTGTTGCGGCGTTTGTAAGGTGCCCGGCAGGCGTAACGCTACCGGGCACTCACGCATCATCTGAAGTTGATGTTCTTATCGCTGGTCATGTCGTACAGCTGGAATTTACGTCCCAGCTGCTGACCACCGTCACGCGTCAGCGGCGTCCAGCCAATTGCCGCACGGCTGCGGGTTGGGCCTGACGAGAACAGATCCAGCGGAATGGAGACGTACACGCCTTTGGTGAAGTCCCCTTCCCCGTACTCGTCCGGCGAGACGTTAGTGATCGTGGCATAGCCACCGACCACCACACCGCTGTCGAAGTGTTTAGAGATATCCAGCGTGCCGCCTTTATCCCCCGCCAGATACTGACCAACGCTGGCTTTCACCAGTACGTCCGGGGCAAACGACGGCGTCCAGTAGGCCGTCAGGTGGCCGGTTTTAACGCTGTAGTCGGTGAACTTCATCATGTCCTGCGCGCTGCGCCAGTCACGCTGTTTCACGTAGTTGGCATCAAGACCGAACGCCCAGTTGCTGTCTACCGGACGGTAGAGCACTTCAGCCCCCGCGCCGCCAAACATCGTTTCCAGATAACCGCCGTAAACCTGGCCGTAGAAACCGTTACCAAAGTACTGGAAGTAGTTGGCCTGCAGGTTGTTTACGTAAGCGTCGTTCTGCACATATTCACGTACACGAGTACGCACGCGCGGCAGCTTCGAGTCGTTCGGCGGGTTGGTATAGTTGAACTTGTCGTAGTTGTTGGCAAGGTTACCGAACAGGCTGCCGGTGGTCAGCAGGTGGTCGGTGACCCACAGATCCGCCGTCGCCATGACGCCCAGCTGATACATGTAGAAGTTTTCTGGCCCACCAACAGACTGGTTCAGTACCGGATCGATATGGAAATCAAAGCGCGACTTATCGATATACCAGCCCTGCTCGGTGGTGTCTGGCACCACTGGCTCAACGCGTTTTTGCACCAGCTCGGTTTCATGCCCAAGCGGTTCGCCTTCCAGATGGCGCTTAAGGCTGGCGACATCCGTTTCCGTCGTAACCTGCGGCATGTTCAGACGGTTTTCGGTCACGCGGATCGTACTGATCCCGTCCGGCAGATCGTTCATGATGATCCGGTTGGCGCGTTCGATCCCTTCCCGCGAGTCGCGGTATTTCACCTGCTCGCCGGTCACGTACAGCGTATCGCCTTTCACCTGAATCTTCGGATCCGCCAGACCGGCGTTGTATTTCAGCAGGGTCAGCTGGTTCGCCACGACGGAGTGCTGCAGAATGGCATCCTGCGGCTCCGGCTGGTAGGCAGGGCGCGCGTTGTCGTTGTAGTGTGGCCGCATATCGTTAAAGTTGGTACGCAGCGTCACGCCAAACATCACGGTATTGCCACGCTCATAGCTGAGGTTAACGTCAGCCCAGTCAGCCACACGGTAAATGGCACCGACGTTAAATTTGCTCTTCTGCTCAATCTTGCCGGCGAAATCCTGTGAATAGTCATTCCCTTCGTATTCCAGCTTCAGGCGCAGCGGCTGCCAGGGCGTCTGGTACTCTACGCCGCCAAACAGCGAGGCCGGGCCGTGGAACATCTGGTCGCCGTTGATGGAGCCCGCTTTCTGATAGCTGTTATCGCGATAGCAATATTTGTCGCTGTAGGAGCAGAACGGGTTTTTCACGTTGCCGCTGGTGCCCAGATACCCCCAGCCGAGACCGAGTGAGAAATCAAACGGTCCCCAGGCTTTGCTGGCCACAACGTATTCCGCATCAAACAGACCGGTACCGCCGATATCCCGCGCGCCAACGGAGACCTGCGGCATCCAGTAACTCTCTTCCCACAGACGCAGCTTCACGTCGAACGCTTTATCTTTGTAGGTCTGATCGCCGGAGAAGGACTCGACGCTGCTGTACCGTTTGGTGCGCACGTCAGTGTAGCGCAGCGTGGTTTCGAGCCACGGAAACAGCTGTACAGCGGCGGAGTAGTAGCGGTACTGATCGTTATCACGGTAGTTGAGGCTGATTTCCCCTTCCCGCGCCATGCGCGCGGTAGGCGTTTGCAGTAAACCGACGCCGCCGAAATCTGACTGAGACGGGCCAATGGGTGCCGGATACGTTTCTGCATGGCAGGCGGCACTCACGCACAACGCCAGCATGCTATAGAGATAGGTTCTTTTCATTATTCCGGTATCCGCTGTTTCAGGGAGTGAAGGATATCGGCGTTCAGCCCGTCATATGCCTTCGTCCAGAAATGGTCGGCAAAACCGACAAAAATGACGCTGCCTGGCATCGGTTCGATATGGCGTTTATTCCAGTAGGCTACCGGTGCTTTTTGCGTTTGGCCGTCCGGGTACACCACCCATGCGTAGCTCTTATCCGCACCGCTCAACAAATTTTGTTCATCGAGATAGCTCGCCACATCGCGACCCGGCATAAACGGCTTGTCACCGGGACTGCTGACAAGCCCGAACACGGTAATGGTAGAAGGCTGAACAGGTAGCCAGAGCGTGTACTCACCTTCCAGTGACGGGTTAGCCGTTTCCGCGACGCGAACGTGGTCCGGATCGAGATTGACCGGCAACCGTCCGGTGACCTTCAGCGCCTTAAGCTGCTGGCGAAGGCTGTTAATGGCCGCCGCGTCGTCACCCTCTTCCTGCTCCGCCAGCCCTGTTAGCCTGGCGAGCAGCGCGTTGTGTTGTTGCTCCGCCACCACCGTCGCCTGTCGTTCACTGATGACCGCACCCGGCCACCAGCTGTTCGCCAGCCTTGGCTGGCCGACGAGATCGATTAAGTGTCCGGCGTTGGTCAATGTTTTAGGCTTCGTATTGTCCTGCGTATAGACTTTCACCGTCCCGGCAGACCATGCGAGCGGCGTAGCAAAGCTTGCGATCAGCGCCACGCGAATAAGTGTTTTCATGATTTCGCGGCCTTGATCAGCGTGGTTTTGACCGGGAAGAATCCGGCACCAAGATACTGTAACGACTGGCGTATCTGGCCGTCATCGTCCACCCAGAAGCGGTTATGCCAGGTTGCCTGATCGGTAGTGACCTCTTCATCCAGCACGCGAACCCGAGTTTCGTCGCTGCCCACATTGACGCTGTCCGTGCCATCCCAGCGGAAGGTGGAGCGGGTGGTGGCATAGCGAACCTGCTTGTGTTCGGTCCAGCCCATCGTGCGGGTCCAGCTTGCCCCGTCGGTTATCTGGTTCGGCTTGTTCAGCGGATCGGCAGCGAGATTGTTGACTTCAAGCAGGTTGTCGCCCCCGAGCAGGGTTTTCACGATACGGCTATGCTGCGTTACGATGGTGGCCTGATCCTGTGTCACCCATTTCTGCTGCCCGTTTTCATCGAAAGCGAGCACCACAAACAGCTGTGGGCCATCGTTGAGCTGCATGTACTGACTGGCATAGGGCATGTTCTGAAGTTCGTCATCGGTCAGATGCACGCCCGGCGTACCGAACATGCTTTCCCACAGTGAATGGCCCAGCCCTTTGGTGGTGGCCGAGCATGCCTGCAAAAGCAGACAAATCAGGATGATCCCAGGTCGCTTCACGACTCTTCTCCGCATTATTGCCGGGTGATGCTGCGCTTACCCGGTCTACAGGTCCCGAAGGCTACTGAAAAGCCAGAATAACCACACCGAAGTGTGGTTATGATTAAAACACCCGTTATTACTGGGTGCTGGTGGTCGTGGTGGTCGTGGTTCCGGTATTGGAGCCATCACCGCCACCGGTTGCCGCCAGGGCGACACCCACGGCTGAACTTACGGTGCTGGCGCTGGACGCGGTAGAAATCCCCGCAGACGCAGACGTCGCAGCCGAACCTGCCGCTTCTCCGACCTGAACCGGAGCCGCATTAACAGATGTCGCCGCAAGCGCAGATATGGCGAAAATGCCATACAGTACTTTCTTCATAAGAATTTCCCTTCATTTAATGAATGGAGATTTGCCCAAAAAGAATTTCAGGCGGATTCGAGTATACACAACTAAAGGAGAGGGTTTGCCGTAGGGGTAAATAGAAGAAGGGTTTTCGGACAATTGGATAAAATGGAAACAAAAGGACGATTAGATAATAATATAACTTATATAAATCAATGGAATAGAATTAGAACCCGTAATGGTAATTATCCGTATTTTCCTAAAATAAACCGCAGCAATTAACAGGTTAACGACTATTTTCAGATTAAACTCACTGCCGGAATTTGAGTTTAATAACAGACATCAGGAATTATCCGATAAAAAAATGCCGGCATTTCGCCGGCACTTTTTCATGACACTTTAATTACGCGCGCCATGCTTTATAACGGTTGATCAGACCATTTGTGGAGCTGTCGTGGCTGTTAATCGCGTTATCGTCACCCAGTTCAGGCAGGATACGGTTTGCCAGCTGTTTACCCAGCTCAACGCCCCACTGGTCAAAGGTGAAGATGTTCAGGATAGCGCCCTGAGTGAAGATCTTATGCTCGTACAGGGCAATCAGCGCCCCCAGGCTGAACGGCGTAATTTCGCGCAGCAGGATGGAGTTGGTTGGACGGTTGCCTTCGAACACTTTGAACGGCACAACGTGATCCAGCGTGGCCGGATCTTTACCCTGGTCGCGGTATTCCTGCTCAACCACGTCACGAGACTTACCGAACGCCAGCGCTTCAGTCTGTGCGAAGAAGTTAGACAGCAGCTTCGGATGGTGGTCTGACAGCGGGTTATGGGTAATGGCCGGGGCGATGAAATCGCACGGAACCATTTTGGTGCCCTGGTGGATCAGCTGATAGAACGCATGCTGGCCGTTAGTGCCTGGCTCGCCCCAGATGATTGGGCCAGTCTGGTAATCCACGGCGTTACCGTTACGGTCAACGTATTTACCGTTGGATTCCATGTTGCCCTGCTGGAAGTAGGCCGCAAAACGGTGCATGTACTGGTCGTATGGCAGAATCGCTTCGGTTTCAGCCCCGAAGAAGTTGTTGTACCAGATACCAATCAGCGCCAGCAGCACAGGCAGGTTTTTCTCAGGTGCTGTGGTGGAGAAGTGTTTATCCATCGCATGCGCGCCGGAGAGCAGCTCAACAAAGTTGTCGAAGCCGACGGAGAGGATGATCGACAGGCCGATAGCGGACCACAGAGAGTAACGACCGCCCACCCAGTCCCAGAACTCGAACATGTTCGCGGTGTCGATACCGAACTCGCTAACGGCTTTCCCGTTGGTCGACAGCGCGGCGAAGTGTTTCGCCACGTGCTTGTTGTCGCCTGCGGTTTTCAGGAACCAGTCGCGCGCGCTGTGGGCGTTGGTCATGGTTTCCTGAGTGGTGAAGGTTTTAGACGCGACCAGGAACAGGGTCGTTTCCGGATTCACGTTCTTCAGCACCTCGGCGATGTGGGTACCATCGACGTTAGAAACAAAGTGCATGTTGAGGTGGTTTTTGTATGGGCGCAGCGCTTCGGTGACCATGAATGGGCCAAGGTCAGACCCGCCGATACCGATGTTAACGACATCCGTAATCGGTTTGCCGGTGTAGCCTTTCCAGCTTCCGGAGATGATCGCTTCAGAGAAAGCTTTCATCTTTTCCAGCACCGCGTTCACTTCCGGCATCACATCTTTGCCGTCAACGACAATCGGAGTATTGCTACGGTTACGCAGCGCCACGTGCAGCACGGCACGGTCTTCGGTGCGGTTGATCTTCTCACCGGAGAACATGGATTTGATGGCGTCGGCCAGCTCAGTCTCTTTCGCCAGATCCTGCAGCTTCGCCAGCGTTTCTTCGGTAATGCGGTTTTTGGAGAAATCCACCAGCATCAGGTCATCGAAGGTCGCGGAGAACTTATTGAAACGATCGGCATCTTTCGCGAACAGGTCCGCGATGGTGACGTCTTTCATTTCATCATAATGTTTCTGTAGTGCCTGCCAGGCAGCGGTCTGCGTTGGGTTGATGTTTTTCATTAGCAATACTCTTCTGATTTGAGAATTGTGACTGCGGTCGATTGTAGCGCCTGCAAATAAAAATTGTGATGGTTTTTATGCCATTGCCCTGGCCTGCATCAAACACAGGTGAAAAGACCCGAAAAGTATAGCTGCTGAAACGCCCTTCAGGGGCGGCGAAATGTCGGTCAAAAGGCGGTAAAAAGAAGCATAAAATATGGCCCTGTTATAAGTCCTGTTACTGAGGGGTACCCCCCCATAAAAAATCCGCATAATCCCAGCATTGACAGGACCTCCCCCACATTTTATTTATAGGGCCGTATTTTGCGCCTGCACCTGTTCTCGTTTCATTCTTGTGCCAAGGTCGCTTTATTCATTCCCTGACACGAGGTTGTTATGACGAGTTTTGTGGTCGCCAAATTTGGCGGCACCAGTGTGGCCGATTACGATGCCATGAACCGCAGCGCCGATGTGGTGCTGGCCGATCCGAATACCCGCCTGGTGGTGCTTTCCGCCTCTGCTGGCGTGACGAACCTGCTGGTTTCTCTGTCTGAAGGACTGGAAGCAACCGAACGTTTCGTTAAGCTGGACGCACTGCGCAAAATTCAGTTCAACATCCTTGAACGTCTGCAGAATCCGAACGTGATCCGTGAGGAAGTGGAACGCCTGCTGGAAAATATCACTACCCTGGCTGAAGCCGCCTCTCTGGCGACCTCCACCGCGCTGACCGATGAACTGGTCAGCCACGGCGAGCTGATGTCCACGCTGCTGTTCGTGGAGATCCTCCGCGAGCGTAACGTCCATGCCCAATGGTTTGACGTGCGTAAAGTCATGCGCACCAGCGATCGCTTTGGCCGTGCCGAGCCGGATGTTGAAATGCTGGCCGAGCTGACCCAGCAGCAGCTGGCCCCGCGCCTGGCAGAAGGGATGGTGATCACTCAGGGCTTTATCGGTAGCGAAGCCAAAGGCCGTACAACAACGCTTGGCCGCGGCGGCAGTGACTATACGGCAGCCCTGCTCGGCGAAGCGCTGCATGCCACCCGTGTGGATATCTGGACTGACGTGCCGGGTATTTACACCACCGACCCGCGCGTGGTCTCTGCGGCGAAACGCATTGATGTGATCGCGTTTGAAGAGGCGGCAGAAATGGCCACCTTCGGCGCGAAAGTATTGCACCCGGCGACGCTGTTGCCGGCCGTGCGCAGCGATATCCCGGTCTTCGTTGGCTCCAGTAAGGATCCCAAAGCAGGCGGTACGCTGGTGTGCAAGAAAACCGAAAACCCGCCATTGTTCCGAGCGCTGGCCCTGCGCCGCCGCCAGACGCTGGTGACGCTGCACAGCCACAATATGCTGCATTCTCGCGGTTTCCTGGCGGAAGTGTTTGGCATCCTCGCGCGCCATAATATCTCCGTGGATTTGATCACCACATCCGAAGTGAGCATCGCGCTGACGCTGGACACCACTGGCTCCACGTCAACCGGCGACACCCTGCTGACGCAGTCGTTGCTGATCGAACTCTCTGAGTTGTGCCGCGTGGAAGTGGAAGAAGATCTGGCGCTGGTTGCTATCATCGGCAACAAGCTGTCGCGTGCCTGCGGCGTGGGTAAAGAGGTCTTCGGCGTACTCGACCCGTTCAGCATTCGTATGATTTGCTACGGCGCCTCCAGCTACAACCTCTGCTTCCTGGTGCCAGCCGATCAGGCCGAGCAGGTCGTGCAAAAACTTCATCAGAATTTGTTTGAATAAAATTCGTTAGCACGATAAACAATACCTATAAGCCGGGCACAGACCCGGCTTTTTTATAACTAAACAACACGACAATACTGCAAGGACTATCTATGTTATCCGCCATCACCCGGCTGTTCCCGTTGTGGGCACTGCTGCTTTCCGTACTCGCGTATTACACTCCCACCCACTTTACGGGCATTGGCCCGTGGGTCACGACGCTGCTGATGCTGATTATGCTCGGCATGGGCGTACACCTGAAAATTGACGACTTCAAACGCGTTCTGTCGCGCCCAGCCCCCGTAGCGGCAGGAATTTTCCTGCACTACCTGGTCATGCCGCTTGCGGCGTGGCTGCTGGCCATGGCCTTTAAAATGCCGCCAGATTTATCCGCCGGTATGGTGCTGGTCGGCAGCGTGGCCAGCGGCACGGCATCCAATGTGATGATTTACCTGGCAAAAGGTGATGTGGCGCTCTCGGTGACCATCTCTTCCGTTTCAACGCTGGTGGGCGTGATTGCCACGCCGCTGTTAACGCGTCTGTATGTGGATGCGCAGATTCAGGTAGACGTCATGGGGATGCTGCTCAGTATTCTGCAGATTGTGGTGATCCCGATTGCGCTGGGCCTGGTGATTCACCATCTGTTCCCACGCGTGGTCAAAGCCGTTGAACCGTACCTGCCTGCCTTCTCGATGGTCTGTATTCTGGCCATCATCAGCGCCGTGGTTGCCGGCTCTGCATCGCACATTGCCTCAGTGGGCTTTGTGGTGATCATCGCGGTGGTGTTGCATAACACCCTTGGTCTTTTGGGCGGTTACTGGGGCGGGAAGCTGTTTGGTTTCGACGAATCTACCTGTCGTACGCTGGCAATCGAAGTGGGGATGCAAAACTCGGGGCTGGCCGCAGCACTGGGCAAGATCTACTTCTCGCCGCTGGCAGCCCTGCCGGGTGCGCTGTTCTCCGTCTGGCATAATCTGTCCGGCTCGCTGCTGGCAGGCTACTGGTCAGGCAAACCCATTAATGAGCCCGCGAAAAAAGATGCAGTGAAACAGGGTTAATTTCCTTCGCTTGCTTTACACTGGAGCCTCCCCTTCAGGAGGCTTCAGCAATGGCTACACCACGTTTGACCCAGAAAGACATGACGGAAGCTGAGCAGCGCGAACTGAAAACGCTCCTCGACCGCGCTCGTATCGCCCATGGCCGCACGCTGACTAACGCCGAAACCAATCAGGTTAAAAAAGAGTACATCGATAAATTGATGGCTCAGCGTGAAACTGAGGCGAAACAAGCCCGCAAGCTGAAAAAAGAGCAGGCTTATAAACCCGATAAAGAAGCGACCTTTTCCTGGTCAGCCAATACCTCACCCCGTGGAAGGCGCTAATTAGCGCCCTTTCTTTTTACGGCCCGGCTGGACGAAGCGTTTGCCCGCAGGCTTGCCGCGGCTTTTCTCTTCTGATGGCGGCGCTTTCACCACCGGACGCTTAATGGCCTGGGTTTTCGGTTTGGCTTTCGTTTTTGGCTTCGCTTCAGACGATGAATTCTCGATGAGCCTGAACAGCTCAATCAGTTCGTCATCCGTTAAATCACGCCACTCGCCCAGTGGAATACCGGACAGACTCACGTTCATAATGCGCGTACGTTCGAGCTTCACCACGTCATAACCGAAGTGCTCGCACATCCGGCGGATCTGACGGTTTAAGCCCTGCACAAGGGTAATGCGGAAAGCAAACGGCGCCTCTTTCTTCACCTTGCACTTCTTCGTGACGGTCCCCAGAATCGGCACACCTGCGCCCATACCGTGGATAAAGTCGTCCGTGACCGGCTTATTGACCGTGACGATGTACTCTTTCTCGTGGTCGTTACCGGCACGCAGAATTTTGTTCACCAGATCGCCGTGGTTGGTCAGGAAAATCAGCCCCTGTGAGTCTTTATCAAGGCGGCCAATCGGGAAGATACGGCTGCTGTGATTAACGAAATCAACAATGTTGTCCCGCTCGCCGTCTTCCGTGGTACTGACGATGCCAACCGGCTTATTCAACGCGATAAATACCAGGTCTTCCGCATCACGCGGTTCAATGAGCTGACCATTCACTTTGACCACGTCACCGGGGACGACCTGATCACCGATGGTGGCGCGTTTGCCGTTGAGGAACACGTTACCCTGTTCAATGTAACGGTCCGCCTCGCGACGTGAGCAGATCCCGCTCTCGCTAATGTATTTGTTTAATCGTGTTGATTGAGTTGGCAGCATAGTTTCTCCTGTAAAGGCGAAATATACCTTAGGTTTGGGCTGGTAAAAAGATTAGCCGACGGTTACCGGGCATCATGCCCGGCGTAAACCTGCTGGTTTTGAGGTTAACCACCTTATCAAGGCGCTTTCAGAGATTAATATTCATCTCGATCGTCGTCTTCATCCGGCTGCTCCATGACGCTATAAGCGACCGCGCAGAATAACGAGTTGAGACGCTTCATGTCCCCCAGCAACCCCAGGTGCAGGGAGCTGGTTTCAATGCTCTGGACGTTCTGCTGGTGCAGTCGTTCAACGTGGGCGTGCGAGTAGCGCCGGTTGAGGATACGGAATCGATGTTTGTTACGACGCAAGCGGCGTGCGCTCGGTACGTCGCTGGAGAAGAAGACCAGCATCGCCAGCTTCAGGTTGCTCAGCAACTGCTCGTGCAGCGCCTCCAGCTCCTTCAGGCCTTCAACCGAGAAGGCGCGGCGCGCGGCAAGGGATTTGTCAGCAATTTCACTTCCCATACGCTCCACGATATCCGAGGCCTGTTCGAGGTTAAGCGACATTTCGATGATTTCCGCCCAGCGGCGGGACTCTTCCTCTGCCAGTTCATCCTGCGGAATACGCGCCAGGTAGAGCTTGATGGCGGTATAGAGCACGTTGATATCGTCCGCCAGCCTGCGCAGCTCTTTCTCTTCTCGCGGCTCTCCGTGCATGACCTTTTGCAGCCCTTCAAGCATCGTTTCCATGGCATCGCCCATGCGCAGCGTCTCGCGCGCGGCATTAGCCAGCGCCAGTGCCGGGGTATCCAGCGCGGAGGTGTCCAGATGCTTAGGTTTCAGACGCGCATCCAGCTCCGGTTCATCCCGGATAAGCCGTTCGCAGAAGCGGGCCATGGGTTCAGCAAAAGGCACCATCGCCAGGCAACGCACCAGGTTGTAAAACACGTGGAAATAGATAACCAGCTCAGCCTTCGGTAACGGGAGATTGTCCATCAGGTTAGCCAGCGGATAGACAAACGGCAGAATAATCAGGCTGCCCACCAGCTTAAACAGCAGGCTTCCAAGCGCCACGCGCCGGGCTGCAGCGTTTGCGGCGCTGTTATTGAGCATCGCCAGCAGGCCAGAGCCAAGGTTGGCCCCGATCACCAGACACAGCGCGACCGGGAAAGAGATCGCCCCCGCGGCGGTTAACGTCGCCGTCAGCAGCACGGCGGCCAGGCTGGAGTAACTGACGATGGCAAATACCGCGCCGATCAACGCATCCAGCATGATGTCCCCGGTCAGCGAGGCAAAGATGACCTGAACGCCGTTGGCCTCGGTGATGGGGGTCACCGCCTGCACAATCAGCTCCAGCGCCAGCAGGATCAACCCAAGGCCAATCCCCACGCGGCCAAGCTGTCCGGCACGCGTCTGCTTACGGCCAAGGAAGAAGATGACACCGATAAAAATCAGCAGCGGCGACAGCCAGGAGAGATCGAAGGTCAGGATACGCGCCATCAGCGCGGTCCCCACGTCAGCGCCCAGCACAATGACCAGCGCGGGTGCCAGCGCCACCAGATCCTGCGCCACAAACGAGGTCACGAGCAGGGTCGTCGCATTACTGCTCTGCACCAGTGCCGTCACGCCGATGCCCGCGCAGAAGGCGAGCGGCTTCTTCTCAACGCTGCTGCTGAGAACGGTGCGTAAGCGCGCGCCAAAGACGCGCATAACGCCGGTACGGACAATATGCGTGCCCCATACCAGCAGTGCTACTGCGGAAAGCAAGTGTAACAGGGTCAGCACGGAAGGTTCTCCTCCTTATCGTTCTACGTTTTTATGATTCAGTATAAGGGTTTAAACGTAAGAAAGAGACAGGGCGCCTAATGAGCGCCCTGTTTGTTGTAAGGAAAAGTGACGTTAGTCAGCGTCGTAGCCTAAATTGGGTGCCAGCCAGCGTTCAACCTCTGAGACACTCATACCTTTGCGCAGGGCGTAATCTTCAATCTGATCGCGCTGCAGCTGCGCGACGGCGAAGTATTTGCTGTCGGGATGGCTGAAATACCAGCCGGACACCGATGCCCCAGGCCACATGGCGAAAGACTCGGTGAGCTTCATGCCGGTATGGGCTTCTACATCCAGCAATGTCCAGATAGTGCCCTTTTCGGTGTGTTCCGGGCAGGCTGGATAGCCCGGAGCCGGACGAATCCCCTGGTAGTTTTCGCGGATCAGCTCCTCGTTGCTGAGATTCTCATTGGCCGCGTAGCCCCAGTGCACCTTGCGCACGCGCTCGTGGAGGTACTCTGCGAAGGCTTCCGCCAGACGATCGGCAATCGCTTTCACCATGATTTTATTGTAATCATCGTGCTGCGCGTCGAACGCCTCCGCCAGCGCATCTTCCTCAAGACCCCCGGTCACGGCAAACGCCCCGATATAATCCGCTTTCCCGGAAAGCTTCGGTGCAACGAAATCGGCCAGGCAGTAGTTAGCAAAGCCCACTTTCTCGGTTTGCTGGCGCAGATGGCGACTTACTGCCAGCACGTGCGTGCGGGTCTCGTCGCGATAAATTTCGATGTCGTCGCCCACACGGTTCGCCGGGAACAGGCCCACCACGCCGCGCGGGTTGAGGCTTTTCTGCGCGCTCAACTGGTCAAGCATTTCGTTGGCGTCGTTGAACAGGCGTTTGGCTTCTTCCCCGACCACCTCATCTTCAAGGATGCGTGGATATTTGCCCGCCAGTGACCAGGTCATGAAGAACGGTGTCCAGTCGATGTAGTTGCGCAGCGTCTCAATGCTGGCAGTAACGTCCTGAACGCCCAGACGATGCGCCACAGGGGGCGTATAGCTGGCCCAGTCAAACGCCAGATCGTTATCGCGCGCGGCCTGGAGTGTCACCGGCGGCGTCCGCGGTTTTTTACGGCCATGCTGAATACGCACGGTCTCGTACTCTTTGCGGGTACGCGCGACAAAATCATCACGCTGGGTGGCAGACAACAATGCCGACACGACGCCCACGGTACGCGAGGCGTTTTGCACATAAACCGTCGGGCCACTGTAGTTCTGCTCGATTTTCACCGCCGTGTGCGCTTTGGACGTTGTCGCCCCGCCAATCAGCAGTGGAATGGTAAAGCCCTGACGTTCCATCTCTTTCGCCACGTTGACCATCTCGTCCAGCGACGGGGTAATCAGCCCGGAAAGTCCAATCAGGTCAGCATTCACTTCGCGCGCAGTTTTGAGGATTTTATCCGCCGGCACCATCACGCCAAGATCGATAATCTCGTAGTTATTACACTGCAGTACGACGCCCACAATGTTCTTACCGATGTCATGCACGTCGCCCTTCACGGTGGCGATCACCATTTTACCGTTGCTGGAGCCTTTCTCTTTGCTGGCTTCGATAAAGGGTTCGAGATAGGCCACCGCCTGCTTCATGACGCGTGCGGATTTCACCACCTGCGGCAGGAACATTTTGCCTTCGCCAAACAGATCGCCGACCACGTTCATGCCGTCCATCAGCGGCCCTTCGATCACTTCAATCGGGCGCGTCGATTGCTGACGTGCTTCTTCGGTGTCCTGTTCAATAAACTCGGTAATCCCTTTTACGAGTGAGTATTCCAGACGTTTTTTCACGTCCCAGGCACGCCACTCCGCCTGCTGAATGTTTACCGATGCATCGGATTTACTGCCGCGGTATTTCTCGGCCAGATCCAGCATGCGCTCGGTGGCATCATCTCGCCGGTTGAGGATCACGTCTTCTACGGCGTCGCGCAGTTCCGCCGGCAGGTCGTCGTAAATGGCCAGCTGTCCGGCGTTAACGATCCCCATGTCCATACCGTTACGGATAGCGTAATAGAGGAACACGGCGTGGATAGCTTCACGCACCGGATCGTTACCGCGGAAGGAGAATGACACGTTCGATACGCCGCCGGAGATCAGCGCATGCGGCAGCTCGCGTTTGATGTCTTCACACGCGCCGATAAAGTCCTGCGCGTAGTTATTGTGCTCTTCAATACCTGTAGCAACCGCGAAGATGTTCGGGTCGAAGATGATGTCTTCCGGCGGGAAGCCCACCTCTTCGGTCAGAATTTTGTATGCGCGGCGACAAATCTCAATTTTGCGCGCACGGGTATCGGCCTGGCCCATTTCATCGAAGGCCATCACCACCACGGCGGCACCATAACGGCGCACCATCTTCGCGTGGTGGATAAAGGTATCAACGCCTTCTTTCATCGAGATGGAGTTAACAATGCCTTTACCCTGAATACACTTCAGCCCTTTCTCGATGACTTCCCACTTAGAGGAGTCAATCATGATCGGCACCCGGGCAATGTCCGGCTCGCCGGCAATCAGGTTGAGGAAGCGCACCATCGCCGCTTCGGCGTCGAGCATTCCCTCATCCATATTGATGTCGATGATCTGGGCGCCGCTCTCAACCTGCTGGCGGGCCACGTCCAGCGCTTCACTGTACTTCTCTTCTTTAATCAGCCGTTTGAATTTCGCCGAACCGGTCACGTTAGTCCGCTCCCCGACGTTCACAAACAGGCTATCGTCACCGATGGTCAACGGCTCAAGGCCGGCCAAACGGCAGGCAACCGGCAGCGTAGGCAGTTGACGCGGCGGCAGACCCGCCACCGCATTGCTCATCGCGGCAATATGCTCTGGCGTGGTACCGCAGCAACCACCGACGATATTCAGAAAACCGGATTCGGCCCACTCGCGGATTTGCGCCGCCATGGTGTCTGCATCCAGATCGTATTCACCAAAGGCGTTCGGCAGGCCGGCGTTCGGGTGTGCGGTGACATAGCATTCAGCGATGCGCGAAAGTTCCTGCACATACTGGCGCAGCTCATCGGGACCCAGCGCGCAGTTCAGGCCGAAGGAGAGCGCTTCAGCGTGACGCAGGGAGTTGTAAAAAGCTTCTGTGGTCTGGCCGGAGAGGGTACGACCAGAGGCGTCGGTGATGGTACCGGAAATCATGATCGGCAGGTCGACGCCCAGCGCCTCGAACTCCTCTTTCACCGCGTAAATCGCGGCTTTGGCATTGAGGGTGTCGAATACCGTCTCAATCAGGATCAGATCGGAACCGCCTTCCACCAGCGCTTTGGTCGATTCACGATACGCCGCCACCAGCTGATCAAAGCTGATGTTACGAAAGGCCGGGTCGTTCACATCGGGTGAAATCGACGCGGTACGGTTGGTCGGGCCAAGCACCCCGGCCACGTAGCGCGGTTTGTCCGGCGTACGGGCTGTCCATTCATCAGCGCAGGCGCGGGCCAGCTTTGCCGCGGCAAGGTTTATCTCCGCCGACAGGGATTCCATCTGGTAATCCGCCATGGCGATGGTTGTCGAGTTAAAGGTGTTGGTTTCGACGATATCCGCACCCGCCTCGAAATACGCGTTGTGGATCGCCGAAATGACCTGTGGTTTGCTGAGCACCAGAAGGTCGTTGTTACCTTTGAGGTCGCATGGCCAGTCGGCGAAACGCTCGCCGCGGAAATCGTCTTCACTCAGACGATAGCTCTGGATCATGGTACCCATGCCGCCGTCCAGCACCAGAATTCGTTTATTTAACTGCGCACGCAGTTGCTCTACTTTGCTGCTCACACTTGCTCCCGACAACGCTCAACCAGGCCAAAAGGCCAGCAGTCCATACTGGCACAATCTCGCAGGGTGTAAAAGTCACACAGCGGTAACATGAGACATGTTCACTATCACTCATCCGATCAGTCAGGATAACGGTTGCAAAATCACCAAATAAAACGAAAATGATTTCCACGATACAGAAAAAGGAGTTCGTCATGGTCACGACCGTTCCCGCTAAACGCGGCAGAAAACCTGCTGCCACCACCGCCGCCTCTCAGGGCGGACAGGTTCAATCGCTCACGCGCGGTTTGAAGCTGCTGGAATGGATAGCCGAGTCACACAGCAGCGTGGCCCTGACAGAGCTGGCACAGCAGGCTGGCCTGCCAAACTCAACGACCCATCGACTGTTGACCACGATGCAGCAGCTGGGCTTTGTGCGCCAGGTGGGCGAGCTGGGACACTGGGCGGTGGGCGCACATGCGTTTATCGTCGGCAGCAGCTTCCTGCAGAGCCGCAACCTGCTGGCGATTGTGCACCCTATTCTGCGTAAGCTGATGGAAGATTCCGGCGAGACGGTAAACCTGGCCGTGCTCGACCAGAGCGACCATCAGGCCATTATCATCGACCAGGTACAGTGCACGCAGCTAATGCGTATGTCGGCACCGATTGGCGGCAAGCTGCCGATGCATGCCTCCGGGGCGGGGAAAGCGTTTCTGTCGCAGCTCAGCGAAGAGCAGGTCACCGGGCTGCTGCACCGTAAAGGGCTGCACGCCTACACCCACGCCACGCTGGTCTCACCGGTACATCTGAAAGAAGATCTGGCCCTGACCCGCAAGCGCGGCTATTCGTTTGATGACGAGGAGCATGCGTTAGGCCTGCGCTGCATTGCAGCCTGCATCTTTGACGAGCACCGCGAGCCGTTTGCCGCCATTTCGATCTCCGGACCGATTTCCCGTATGACCGATGACCGCGTCACGGAGTTAGGTGCGCTGGTGATTAAGGCGGCGAAAGAGGTCACGCTGGCATATGGCGGGATTCGATAACATCGGGTGCACCTGAATCCCTCTCCCGTCGGGAGAGGGGGCATTACACCGCATATCGGATGCAAAACCGTTGTTTGCGGCGATAGGCATACACATCTTCCACATGCCCATTCTTGATGCGCGTCTGCAGGCCCCGCCAGTAGCTGGCGCGGAACAGGTCATCATGCATCTCTTCAAACAGTGGCCTGATGCGCGGGTCAGCGCACAGCCAGTGGCGAAACTCCTCAGGAAAGACATCTCCCGGTGAGATGCTGTACCACGGCTCGCCGGACAGTTCATCTTCCGGATAGCGGGGCTGCGGTATATCGCGGAAATTCACCTCAGTCATATAGCAAATTTCATCATAATCGTAGAACACCACCCGCCCGTGACGGGTGACCCCGAAGTTTTTAAACAGCATGTCACCCGGGAAGATATTCGCGGCGGCAAGCTGACGGATAGCGTTGCCGTATTCTTCAATGGCATCACGCAGTGCCTGACCTTCGGACTGCTCCAGCCAGATATTGAGTGGGATCATGCGGCGTTCGATATAGAGATGGCTGATGGCAATTTTGTCGCCCAGATCGGTGATTTTCGCCGGCGCTTCCTGCAGTAATAACGCCATTAATGCCGGATCGATCTGCTGCTTATCCAGCACAAAGTTCTCGAACTCCTGGGTGTCCGCCATTCGCCCGACGCGATCGTGCTCTTTAACCAGCTGGTAGCAGGCGCGGACGTGAGCAGCGGTCATCTCCTTCTGCGGCGCGAACGTATCTTTGATGACCTTAAACACCCGATCAAAACCCGGCAGGGTAAAGACCAGCATCACCATGCCGCGAATACCGGGGGCTTCGATAAATTGCTCATCTGCCGTGGTGACATAGCGCAGATATTCCCGATAGCTTTCCGTCTTGGCGTGTTTCTGACAGCCAATGGCCATGTACAGCTCGGCGGTGGTTTTCCCCGGCAGGATCTCGCGCAACCACTCCACCAGAGCAGCAGGCAGCGGGGCATACACCATAAAGTAGGAGCGGGCGAAACCAAAGACAATGCTGGCCTCGGCGCTGGTCGTCAGGCAAGTATCAACAAACAGTTCACCGTCATCGGTACGATGGATGGGTAACAGAAACGGCACAATGGCCGACGGTGTCATCAGTTTACCGACCAGCCAGGCGGCCTTATTACGGTAAAAAAGCTCATTGGCAACCTGCAAATGGCTTTGCCCGAGCACCTCTTCGCCAAAGGTCTCCTTGAGATGCGCAGAGATATAGCCGATATCACGGGTTTTATTCTCCCAGGGCAAACGCAGCGGCAAATCCGTTAATACGCGATGCAGGAGTTTTTCCCAGCCGCGATCGGGAAAGAAATCCTTCGCCAGCGGACGCGGAATAGTGCGAAAGCGGCGTTCCGGCTGAGAGCTAAAGATAAATAACCGCTCAGGAGATAATGAGCGGTGGTCAAATAACCGGCAATAGACGGAGTTGAAAAAGCTCTCCGCAATCTCGAAGCGCGGGTAATCAGGTAACAGATGGGTGTAATGCTCCTTCACGCGCAGTAAAAACTCCGCGTCAGGGATTTTGCCGTCGGTAATGCAACGCAACTGCTCCACCACCAGACCCACATGGTGGTCGTAAAGGTGGATTCGCTGCTTCATGGCCTGCTGAACCGCATGCCAGTCGGCGTGCTCAAAACGCTGCTGCGCGCCGGATGTGACTTCCAGGAAACGTCCGTACTGGGCATCGAAGCCCTGCAGAATAGTTTGGGCAATCAGTAATTCCAGACCACGCGACATTGTTCATGCTCCCTCACCCCGGCCCCCTCCCGACGGGAGAGGGAGTATGTTCACAGGCCCGGTAGCGTGCCACCGGGCATTACACGGCTCAGAACTGGGCTTCTTCCGTCGATCCCGTTAAGGCGGTGACGGAGGAGGTGCCCCCCTGGATGATAGTGGTCACGTTATCGAAGTAACCGGTCCCGACCTCCTGCTGATGCGAAACGAAGGTATAGCCCTCTTTACCGGCAGCAAATTCCGGCTGCTGCACCTTCTCAACGTAATGCTTCATGCCTTCACCCTGCGCGTAGGCATGCGCCAGGTCGAACATGTTGAACCACATGCTGTGAATGCCAGCCAGCGTGATGAACTGATATTTGTAGCCCATGTCGGACAGTTGCTGCTGGAAGCTGGCGATGGTTTTATCGTCCAGTTTCTTCTGCCAGTTGAAGGACGGCGAGCAGTTATAGGCCAGCAGTTTGCCCGGATATTTGGCGTGGATAGCATCGGCAAAGCGTTTTGCCAGCGCCAGGTCCGGCGTGGAGGTTTCGCACCAGACCAGGTCCGCATACGGTGCATATGCCAGCCCACGGCTGATCGCCTGTTCAATGCCAGCATGGGTACGATAAAACCCTTCGCTGGTGCGTTCACCGGTAATGAACTCGCTGTCGTAAGGATCGCAGTCAGAAGTGATCAGGTCAGCCGCATCCGCATCGGTACGGGCAATCACCAGCGTGGGTACGCCGAGCACGTCAGCCGCCAGACGCGCCGCAACCAGCTTCTGAATCGCTTCCTGGGTTGGGACAAGGACTTTCCCGCCCATGTGTCCGCATTTCTTCACTGACGCGAGCTGGTCTTCGAAGTGAACGGCCGCTGCACCGGCCTCAATCATCGATTTCATCAGCTCAAAGGCGTTCAGCACGCCGCCGAATCCCGCTTCCGCATCCGCGACGATTGGCAGAAAATAGTCAATAAAACGCGGATCGTTTGGCTCAATGCCTGCCGCCCACTGGATCTGATCCGCACGGCGGAAGGTGTTGTTGATCCGATCCACCACGGTTGGTACCGAGTTTGCCGGATAGAGCGACTGATCCGGATACATGCTGGAGGCCAGGTTGGCGTCCGCCGCAACCTGCCAGCCGGAAAGATAGATGGCTTCGATGCCGGCTTTCGCCTGCTGCAGGGCCTGGCCGCCAGTCAGCGCGCCGAGGCTATTGATGTAACCTTTTTTGGCACCGCCGTGCAGCAGATCCCACATTTTCGCCGCGCCGCGCTGCGCCAGGGTACATTCCGGGTTGACCGAGCCACGCAATTTCACCACCTCTTCCGCGCTATACGGGCGGCGGATGCCTTCCCAGCGAGGTTGGGTCCACTCTTTCTTCAATTCTTCGATTTGTTGGGTACGGGTTTTCATGTGCAGATGCTCCATATTGTTGTGGGGTGAATTACGCCAGGAAGCGGTAGCCCGGCAGGGTCAGGAAGTCGATTAAGTCATCGGATGTGGTGATTTGCTCCATCAGGCGTGCGGCGTCATCAAAACGTCCGCTGCTGAAGCGGTGTTCACCCAGTTCGTCCTGGATCACCCGCATCTCTTCGGCCAGCATCTGACGGAACAGGGATTTGGTCACCGGCTTGCCGTTGCTGAGCGTTTTTTGATGGTGGATCCACTGCCAGATTGAGGTACGAGAGATTTCGGCGGTAGCGGCATCTTCCATCAGGCCGTAGATCGGCACGCAGCCGTTACCGGAGATCCACGCTTCAATGTACTGGACGGCTACGCGGATATTGGCGCGCATGCCCTCTTCCGTACGCTCGCCCGCACACGGTGCCAGCAGGTGTTCTTCAGCCGTTGGGGCATCCTCATCACGCGTCACAAACAGCTGGTTTTTGTTCTCACCGAGTACGCGGTTGAAGACGTCCATTGCCGTATCCGCCAGACCCGGATGCGCGATCCACGTTCCGTCATGGCCATTTCGTGCTTCAAGCTCTTTATCGGCTTTCACCTTGTTGAGCACCTGATTGTTACGTTCAGCATCTTTGCTTGGGATAAATGCCGCCATTCCCCCCATCGCAAAGGCCCCACGCTTGTGGCAGGTCTTAATCAACAGGCGTGAGTAGGCACTCAGGAACGGTTTATCCATGGTGACAACCTGGCGATCCGGTAGTACACGATCGGGATGATTTTTCAGGGTCTTGATGTAGCTGAAGATGTAATCCCAGCGTCCACAGTTCAGCCCAACAATATGGTCGCGCAGCGCATGCAGAATTTCGTTCATCTGGAACACGGCAGGCAGCGTTTCAATCAGCAGGGTGGCTTTAATGGTGCCGCGCGGCAGGTTGAAACGATCTTCCGTGAAGCTAAACACTTCACTCCACCAGGCCGCTTCCTGCCAGGCCTGTGTTTTCGGCAGATAGAAATAGGGGCCGCTGCCTTTTGCCAGCAGATTCTTGTGGTTGTGGAAGAAATAGAGGGCGAAGTCAAACAGACTGCCCGGAATGGCTTCGCCACGCCAGGTGACATGCTTTTCAGGCAGATGCAGTCCACGTACGCGACAGATCAGAACCGCCGGATTGGGTTTCAGTTGATAGATTTTGCCGGCTTCGTTGGTATAGCTGATGGTGCCATTTACGGCATCGCGCAGATTGATTTGCCCGTCGATGACCTTATGCCAGTCCGGCGCCAGTGAGTCCTCAAAATCTGCCATAAAGACTTTTACGTTCGCGTTCATGGCGTTGATCACCATTTTGCGCTCCACCGGGCCGGTGATTTCGACGCGCCGATCCTGTAAATCATCCGGAATGCCGCGGATTTTCCACTCACCACGGCGAATGGAAGCGGTTTCCGAAATAAACCCAGGCAACTTGCCATCATCAATTTCCTGCTGCTGATGAATGCGTGCCGCCAGCAGCTTATTGCGCGTTGGCGTAAAGCGGGTCACCAGTTCGGTCAGGAATTCGACAGCGTCTGCTGTCAAAATTTGCTGTTCTTGCTCGCCATGCGGCTGGGTAAAGGCCAGTTCATCGACCGTCGTTGCCTGTTGAGTCATTACTCTGCTCCTCATCAAAGATCCAAAATCACGCCCCCGATGCGAACGAAAGATCGTTGTGTAGTTTTCGCTCAGCAGAATTAAGACTATCTATATTTTTTCCAAAATCAAAAACAATTTCCATTTTAATTATTAAATGCATTTAACGCATTGATTAATATGAAATTAAAGTTTTATTGTTTGTTGAGTGACATTTCGGAAATGAAAAAGGCACCCGAAGGTGCCTGATGTGAATAGCTGAAACGCTTTAGGATCGTTTAGTGCAGAAGATTACTCCAGCGTTGGATTCATGTGGCGCAGATCGTATGGTGTGATCTGGTAGACGTAATAGTTGAGCCAGTTCGTAAACAGCAAATTCCCGTGGCTACGCCAGGTGGCTCTCGGTTTGTTCTGTGGATCGTTTTTGGGGAAATAGTTGTACGGAACGTCCGGATTCAGACCGGCTTCAACGTCACGGAAATACTCCGACGCGAGGGTGTTCGGATCGTACTCAGGATGGCCGGTAACAAAGGCAATGCGCTTGTCTTTACTGGCAAACAGGTAAGCATCCCCGTCTTCGGTTTCGGCCAGGATATCGAGATCGGTGTAATCACGAATCAGCTGTGCCGGAAAATCGGCGTAGCGCGAGTGTGGGGCCAGGAAGGAGTCATCGAACCCGCGCGTCAACAGGGCGTGAGGTTGAACAAGGTGGTGCTCGTAAACACCTGAAAGCTTCTCAGTGCGGGTTTGTTTGGGGATCCCATAGAGGATATTCAGGGCGGCTTGCACCGCCCAACAAACAAACAGCGTGGACGTGACGTGATCTTTAGCCCACTCCAGTACCTGTTTGATCTGCGGCCAGTAGGCAACATCATTAAATTCGACCAGGCCCAGCGGTGCACCGGTCACAATCAGCCCATCGAAGTTTTCGTCGCGAATGTCGTCGAAGTTACAGTAAAAATTATTCAGATGCTCAGAAGGCGTATTTCGCGACTCACGGGCATCGATTCGCAGCAGCTGGATATCAACCTGCAGCGGCGAGTTCGAAAGCAAACGCAGGAACTGGTTCTCTGTTTCGATCTTTTTCGGCATCAGATTGAGAATAAGCACCTTCAGTGGGCGAATTTCCTGACCTGTAGCGCGTGAAGTCGTCATCACAAAGACGTTTTCATCACGTAAGAAATTGACGGCTGGTAGCTCGTCCTGCACCCGAATCGGCATAACCTCATATCCTCGCAGCATACGTATAAACGTTTAGACATCCAGACAGCTAACGATACCCAGAAACAGGCTGAATGTCGAGTCTGCAAGCGGAAGGTGAGAAAGTTTCAAGGAGGAAGTAAGAAGCCCCAAAGCAAAAAACCCCGCACCATACGGTACGGGGTTCTTTTAATTGATGCCTGGCAGTTCCCTACTCTCACATGGGGAGACCCCACACTACCATCGGCGCTACGGCGTTTCACTTCTGAGTTCGGCATGGGGTCAGGTGGGACCACCGCGCTAAAGCCGCCAGGCAAATTCTGTTAATCTGTATCAGCTGAAAATCGTCTCTCATCGCCAAAACATCTTCGGCGTTGTAAGGTTAAGCCTCACGGTTCATTAGTATCGGTTAGCTCAACGCATCGCTGCGCTTACACACCCGACCTATCAACGTCGTAGTCTTCAACGTTCCTTCAGGAGACTTAAAGTCTCAGGGAGAACTCATCTCGGGGCAAGTTTCGTGCTTAGATGCTTTCAGCACTTATCTCTTCCGCATTTAGCTACCGGGCAGTGCCATTGGCATGACAACCCGAACACCAGTGATGCGTCCACTCCGGTCCTCTCGTACTAGGAGCAGCCCCCCTCAATTCTCCAGCGCCCACGGCAGATAGGGACCGAACTGTCTCACGACGTTCTAAACCCAGCTCGCGTACCACTTTAAATGGCGAACAGCCATACCCTTGGGACCTACTTCAGCCCCAGGATGTGATGAGCCGACATCGAGGTGCCAAACACCGCCGTCGATATGAACTCTTGGGCGGTATCAGCCTGTTATCCCCGGAGTACCTTTTATCCGTTGAGCGATGGCCCTTCCATTCAGAACCACCGGATCACTATGACCTGCTTTCGCACCTGCTCGAGCCGTCACTCTCGCAGTCAAGCTAGCTTATGCCATTGCACTAACCTCCTGATGTCCGACCAGGATTAGCTAACCTTCGTGCTCCTCCGTTACTCTTTGGGAGGAGACCGCCCCAGTCAAACTACCCACCAGACACTGTCCGCAACCCGGATCACGGGTCTACGTTAGAACACCAGCCATTAAAGGGTGGTATTTCAAGGTTGGCTCCACGCAGACTGGCGTCCACGCTTCAAAGCCTCCCACCTATCCTACACATCAAGGACCAGTGTTCAGTGTCAAGCTATAGTAAAGGTTCACGGGGTCTTTCCGTCTTGCCGCGGGTACACTGCATCTTCACAGCGAGTTCAATTTCACTGAGTCTCGGGTGGAGACAGCCTGGCCATCATTACGCCATTCGTGCAGGTCGGAACTTACCCGACAAGGAATTTCGCTACCTTAGGACCGTTATAGTTACGGCCGCCGTTTACCGGGGCTTCGATCAAGAGCTTCGCGTTGCCGCTAACCCCATCAATTAACCTTCCGGCACCGGGCAGGCGTCACACCGTATACGTCCACTTTCGTGTTTGCACAGTGCTGTGTTTTTAATAAACAGTTGCAGCCAGCTGGTATCTTCGACTGATTTCAGCTCCACCCGCAGGGGCTTCACCTACATATCAGCGTGCCTTCTCCCGAAGTTACGGCACCATTTTGCCTAGTTCCTTCACCCGAGTTCTCTCAAGCGCCTTGGTATTCTCTACCTGACCACCTGTGTCGGTTTGGGGTACGATTTGATGTTACCTGATGCTTAGAGGCTTTTCCTGGAAGCAGGGCATTTGTTACTTCAGCACCGTAGTGCCTCGTCATCACACCTCAGCGTTAACAAGGAACCGGATTTACCTGGAACCTCCGCCTACATGCTTAAACCGGGACAACCGTCGCCCGGCTAACATAGCCTTCTCCGTCCCCCCTTCGCAGTAACACCAAGTACAGGAATATTAACCTGTTTCCCATCGACTACGCCTTTCGGCCTCGCCTTAGGGGTCGACTCACCCTGCCCCGATTAACGTTGGACAGGAACCCTTGGTCTTCCGGCGAGCGGGCTTTTCACCCGCTTTATCGTTACTTATGTCAGCATTCGCACTTCTGATACCTCCAGCACCCCTCACAGGACACCTTCAACGGCTTACAGAACGCTCCCCTACCCAACAACACATAGTGTCGCTGCCGCAGCTTCGGTGCATGGTTTAGCCCCGTTACATCTTCCGCGCAGGCCGACTCGACCAGTGAGCTATTACGCTTTCTTTAAATGATGGCTGCTTCTAAGCCAACATCCTGGCTGTCTGTGCCTTCCCACATCGTTTCCCACTTAACCATGACTTTGGGACCTTAGCTGGCGGTCTGGGTTGTTTCCCTCTTCACGACGGACGTTAGCACCCGCCGTGTGTCTCCCGTGATAACATTCTTCGGTATTCGTAGTTTGCATCGGGTTGGTAAGCCGGGATGGCCCCCTAGCCGAAACAGTGCTCTACCCCCGAAGATGAATTCACGAGGCGCTACCTAAATAGCTTTCGGGGAGAACCAGCTATCTCCCGGTTTGATTGGCCTTTCACCCCCAGCCACAAGTCATCCGCTAATTTTTCAACATTAGTCGGTTCGGTCCTCCAGTTAGTGTTACCCAACCTTCAACCTGCCCATGGCTAGATCACCGGGTTTCGGGTCTATACCCTGCAACTTAACGCCCAGTTAAGACTCGGTTTCCCTTCGGCTCCCCTATACGGTTAACCTTGCTACAGAATATAAGTCGCTGACCCATTATACAAAAGGTACGCAGTCACCCCATAAAAGAGGCTCCCACTGCTTGTACGTACACGGTTTCAGGTTCTTTTTCACTCCCCTCGCCGGGGTTCTTTTCGCCTTTCCCTCACGGTACTGGTTCACTATCGGTCAGTCAGGAGTATTTAGCCTTGGAGGATGGTCCCCCCATATTCAGACAGGATACCACGTGTCCCGCCCTACTCTTCGAGTTCACAGCCTGTGTGCTTTCGTGTACGGGACTGTCACCCTGTACCGTGCGACTTTCCAGACGCTTCCACTAACACACAAGCTGATTCAGACTCTGGGCTGCTCCCCGTTCGCTCGCCGCTACTGGGGGAATCTCGGTTGATTTCTTTTCCTCGGGGTACTTAGATGTTTCAGTTCCCCCGGTTCGCCTCGTTAACCTATGTATTCAGTTAACGATAGTGTGTCGGAACACACTGGGTTTCCCCATTCGGACATCGCCGGGTCAAAGGTTCATATCACCTCGCCGGCGCTTTTCGCAGATTAGCACGTCCTTCATCGCCTCTGACTGCCAGGGCATCCACCGTGTACGCTTAGTCGCTTAACCTCACAACCCGAAGATGTTTCTTTCGATTCATCACCGGTTTGCGAAAATTTGAGAGACTCGAACACACATAACATGTGTGTCGTTTCAATTTTCAGCTTGATCCAGATTTTTAAAGAGCAAAATTTCACAATGCACTTCGCAGTACATTTTGAAATTTATCATTCATCAGACAATCTGTGTGAGCACTACAAAGGCAGGTTCTTTAAGGTAAGGAGGTGATCCAACCGCAGGTTCCCCTACGGTTACCTTGTTACGACTTCACCCCAGTCATGAATCACAAAGTGGTAAGCGCCCTCCCGAAGGTTAAGCTACCTACTTCTTTTGCAACCCACTCCCATGGTGTGACGGGCGGTGTGTACAAGGCCCGGGAACGTATTCACCGTAGCATTCTGATCTACGATTACTAGCGATTCCGACTTCATGGAGTCGAGTTGCAGACTCCAATCCGGACTACGACGCACTTTATGAGGTCCGCTTGCTCTCGCGAGTTCGCTTCTCTTTGTATGCGCCATTGTAGCACGTGTGTAGCCCTACTCGTAAGGGCCATGATGACTTGACGTCATCCCCACCTTCCTCCAGTTTATCACTGGCAGTCTCCTTTGAGTTCCCGGCCGGACCGCTGGCAACAAAGGATAAGGGTTGCGCTCGTTGCGGGACTTAACCCAACATTTCACAACACGAGCTGACGACAGCCATGCAGCACCTGTCTCAGAGTTCCCGAAGGCACCAAAGCATCTCTGCTAAGTTCTCTGGATGTCAAGAGTAGGTAAGGTTCTTCGCGTTGCATCGAATTAAACCACATGCTCCACCGCTTGTGCGGGCCCCCGTCAATTCATTTGAGTTTTAACCTTGCGGCCGTACTCCCCAGGCGGTCGACTTAACGCGTTAGCTCCGGAAGCCACGCCTCAAGGGCACAACCTCCAAGTCGACATCGTTTACGGCGTGGACTACCAGGGTATCTAATCCTGTTTGCTCCCCACGCTTTCGCACCTGAGCGTCAGTCTTTGTCCAGGGGGCCGCCTTCGCCACCGGTATTCCTCCAGATCTCTACGCATTTCACCGCTACACCTGGAATTCTACCCCCCTCTACAAGACTCTAGCCTGCCAGTTTCGAATGCAGTTCCCAGGTTGAGCCCGGGGATTTCACATCCGACTTGACAGACCGCCTGCGTGCGCTTTACGCCCAGTAATTCCGATTAACGCTTGCACCCTCCGTATTACCGCGGCTGCTGGCACGGAGTTAGCCGGTGCTTCTTCTGCGGGTAACGTCAATTGCTGCGGTTATTAACCACAACACCTTCCTCCCCGCTGAAAGTACTTTACAACCCGAAGGCCTTCTTCATACACGCGGCATGGCTGCATCAGGCTTGCGCCCATTGTGCAATATTCCCCACTGCTGCCTCCCGTAGGAGTCTGGACCGTGTCTCAGTTCCAGTGTGGCTGGTCATCCTCTCAGACCAGCTAGGGATCGTCGCCTAGGTGAGCCGTTACCCCACCTACTAGCTAATCCCATCTGGGCACATCTGATGGCAAGAGGCCCGAAGGTCCCCCTCTTTGGTCTTGCGACGTTATGCGGTATTAGCTACCGTTTCCAGTAGTTATCCCCCTCCATCAGGCAGTTTCCCAGACATTACTCACCCGTCCGCCACTCGTCACCCGAGAGCAAGCTCTCTGTGCTACCGTTCGACTTGCATGTGTTAGGCCTGCCGCCAGCGTTCAATCTGAGCCATGATCAAACTCTTCAATTTAAGTTTGATGCTCGTGAATTAAACTTCGTAATGAATTACGTATGTTCACTCAGAGACTTGGTATTCATTTTTCGTCCGAGGACGTTAAGAATCCATGTCACTTTGAGTGCCCACACAGATTGTCTGATAAATTGTTAAAGAGCAGTTGCGACGCGGCTTACAGCTCACCGTCGCGAGGTGGCGTATATTACGCTTTCCTCTTTCAGAGTCAACCCTGATGTTCAGGATTTTTTCTCTTCAACCGACCGGGTTAACTGTGAAGTGATTCACATCCGCCGTGTCGATGGAGGCGCATTATAGGGAGTTCTCTGCAGGCCGCAACCGCTAAATGACAGAAAAATGACTGACTGCTGCATTCCCCAGCAAAACCCCGCCTTATACCCTTTTACACACAGACTTATCCACAGAGATACGAAAAAGTGAAAATTCGCGAGCGTTGCGCAAACGTTTTCGTTAAAATGCTCGCGCTTAACAAGGATGCCTCGTCAGGTGTGTTAGATGAGTTTTTCGCTGGAAAATTCATCTAACGCTCTCTGTAATCGTGAAATCCAGGGGATTTACCATGCAACAACGTCGTCCAGTCCGCCGCGCTCTGCTCAGTGTTTCTGATAAAGCCGGTATCGTCGAATTCGCTCAGGCACTTTCTGCACGCGGTGTGGAGCTGCTTTCTACAGGTGGTACCGCTCGCCTGTTAGCAGAGAAAGGTCTGCCGGTAACCGAAGTGTCCGATTACACCGGTTTTCCGGAAATGATGGATGGACGCGTCAAGACCCTGCACCCGAAGGTCCACGGCGGTATTCTTGGTCGTCGCGGCCAGGACGACGGCATTATGGAAAAGCATGATATCGCGCCAATCGACATGGTCGTCGTTAACCTCTACCCGTTCGCGCAGACCGTTGCCCGCGAAGGCTGCTCTCTGGAAGACGCCGTCGAAAACATTGATATCGGCGGCCCAACCATGGTGCGCTCAGCGGCTAAGAACCATAAAGATGTTGCCATCGTGGTGAAGAGCAGCGACTACAACACCATTATTAATGAGATGGATGCCAACGAAGGGTCGCTGACGCTGGAGACGCGTTTCGACCTCGCCATCAAAGCATTCGAGCACACCGCCGCGTACGACAGCATGATCGCCAACTACTTCGGTAGCCTGGTGCCTGCTTATCATGGCGAAAGCACTGAACCTTCCGGCCGCTTCCCGCGTACGCTGAACCTGAACTTCATTAAGAAGCAGGATATGCGTTACGGAGAGAACAGCCACCAGCAGGCTGCCTTCTATATAGAAGAAGAGGTAAAAGAAGCCTCTGTTGCGACCGCACAGCAGGTTCAGGGCAAGGCACTCTCCTATAACAACATCGCTGACACCGATGCAGCGCTCGAGTGCGTGAAAGCGTTCAGTGAACCCGCCTGCGTAATCGTGAAGCACGCGAACCCATGTGGCGTAGCGGTAAGCGCCTCCATTCTTGACGCCTATGATCGCGCGTATAAAACCGACCCTACCTCCGCATTCGGCGGCATTATCGCCTTCAACCGCGAGCTGGACGCTGACACAGCACAGGCCATCATCTCCCGTCAGTTTGTCGAAGTGATCATCGCTCCTTCTGCATCCGACGAAGCCCTGAAAATCACCGCGGCAAAACAGAACGTGCGCGTACTGGTGTGCGGCCAGTGGGCTGAGCGCGTACCGGGTCTGGACTTCAAACGCGTGAACGGCGGTCTGCTGGTTCAGGATCGCGATCTGGGCATGGTCACCGCGGGCGATCTGCGCGTCGTGACGAAACGCCAGCCTACCGAGCAGGAACTGCGTGACGCGCTGTTCTGCTGGAAGGTTGCGAAGTTCGTGAAATCCAACGCGATTGTCTATGCAAAAGAGAACATGACCATCGGAATAGGCGCAGGCCAGATGAGCCGCGTTTACTCCGCGAAAATTGCCGGTATCAAAGCGGCCGATGAAGGTCTGGAAGTGAAAGGCTCGGCAATGGCCTCTGACGCCTTCTTCCCGTTCCGTGACGGTATCGACGCTGCTGCGGCAGTGGGCATTACCTGTGTTATCCAGCCTGGCGGCTCAATCCGTGACGACGAAGTCATTGCCGCTGCTGACGAACACGGCATTGCGATGATCTTCACCGACATGCGTCACTTCCGCCATTAATCCACGGAGCAGAAAATGAAAGTATTAGTCATTGGTAATGGCGGGCGCGAGCACGCTCTGGCGTGGAAAGCGGCCCAGTCGCCGCAGGTGAAAACCGTCTTTGTGGCACCGGGTAATGCCGGTACTGCGCTGGAACCCACGTTACAGAACGTCGCTATCGGCGTGACCGATATCCCGGCCCTGTTGAGCTTTGCTCAGCAGGAGAAAATCGATTTGACCATCGTGGGTCCGGAAGCGCCGCTGGTGATTGGCGTCGTTGACGCCTTCCGGGCTGCTGGCCTGCAAATCTTCGGCCCAACGGAAGGGGCTGCACAGCTGGAAGGTTCGAAAGCCTTCACCAAAGATTTCCTCGCACGTCATAACATCCCGACGGCGGAATATCAGAATTTCACCGAAGTAGAGCCAGCCCTGGCTTACTTACGTGAAAAAGGTGCGCCTATCGTTATCAAAGCCGACGGTCTGGCCGCCGGTAAAGGCGTTATCGTGGCGATGACGCTCGAGGAAGCCGAAGCCGCGGTTCAGGATATGCTGGCAGGCAACGCCTTTGGCGATGCGGGCCATCGCATCGTGATTGAAGAGTTCCTTGACGGTGAAGAGGCGAGCTTTATCGTGATGGTCGACGGCGAGCATGTTCTGCCGATGGCCACCAGCCAGGATCATAAACGCGTTGGCAATGCAGATACCGGGCCGAACACCGGCGGTATGGGCGCTTACTCCCCTGCCCCTGTGGTCACTGACGAAGTGCATCAGCGCACCATGGACCGCATTATCTGGCCAACCGTCAAAGGCATGGCTGCTGAAGGTAATACTTACACCGGTTTCCTCTATGCAGGCCTGATGATCGACAAGCAGGGCAATCCGAAGGTGATTGAGTTCAACTGCCGCTTCGGCGATCCGGAAACACAGCCAATCATGCTGCGCATGAAATCTGACCTGGTGGAACTGTGTCTTGCCGCCTGTGAAGGTAAGCTGGATGAGAAAACGTCTGAGTGGGATGAACGTGCTTCTCTGGGCGTGGTGATTGCTGCGGGGGGTTATCCGGGTAATTACAATACCGGTGATGAGATTCACGGTTTACCGCTGGAAGAAGTAGAAGGCGCGAAGGTATTCCACGCCGGCACGAAGCTGTCTGACGACGATCGCGTGCTGACCAATGGCGGCCGTGTACTGTGTGCGACCGCGCTGGGTCACACCGTTGCAGAAGCACAGAAGCGTGCCTATGCGCTGATGGCAGATATTCACTGGAACGGTAGCTTTAGCCGCCAGGATATCGGCTATCGCGCAATTGCGCGTGAGCAGGGCGAGTAATTCTTCAGCCAGCCCCTCTCCCGTCAGGGAGAGGGGACGTCACTCAAAAACTCTTTTCTGTCGGCTGCCAGGTGCAGAAGTCTTCGTTCGCGACCAGCAGCAGTTGAGAACCTTCCGGCGCTTCCAGCCACGCCACACTCACTTCCATTGATGAATGCCGCTGACGGCGCTCAATATGTTCGGTTGCCCAGGCTTCAAGCTCAGGCTTAACGGTTTGCCCTTCGCAGGTTGTTACCGTGCCATCGGCATGCCAGCGCCCCTGGCGCAGCACAACGCGTCCCTGACGCAGCGCATCGCTGGTCTGGCGGATTTGTTCGGCAAGATAACGATAGAGTGCGACTTGATCGCTGGAAAGCTGCTGTTTTTGACCGCTGACTTCCCGCTGCATAAAGCTCAGCTCACCATGGTCATCAAAACGCACTTTCACATGTTTGGGGGTCTTGCTGTAGACATTCAGTTCTATCAGCGACAGGTCATCGCCCTGCCAGCGATACTCCGCGGTCGACGTATTGCCGTTATGCCACGGACTGAAAGCAGAAAGCAGATGCACTTCGCCGCCAGAATCTTTGCGCCAGATCCTCACCGCACCCTGGTTGTCAGCGTAGCCGCTGGCGGTAAACGGTGGCAGAGAGGTGTCGTGGCTACAGGCGGACAGAAACATCACGCCCGCCAGCGCGAAAAGACCACGCCAGACAGACAAAAGGGGCGTTGCCGCCCCTTCGTTAAAACTGTTCACTGCCACGCGTCTTACTTAACAGCGTCTTTCAGTGCTTTACCAGAAACAAATGCCGGCACGTTAGCTGCGGCGATTTTGATTTCTTTACCGGTCTGCGGGTTGCGGCCAGTACGCTCAGCGCGGTGGTTCACTTTGAAGGTACCGAAACCAACCAGTTGTACAGCATCACCTTCTTTCAGAGACTCAGTAATAGCAGCCAGGGTAGATTCCAGAGCAGCTTTAGCCTGCACTTTAGACAGATCAGCCTTGTCCGCAATTACATCAATCAGTTGAGTCTTGTTCATAAGTTATCCTTTCAATGTGTTTATCGCTTGCTAAGCATCGAGTGCGACGAAAATGCCAAAAAAGCACTCTCCTGCATACACGCACCGATAGCCACTTTTTTTCGCCCCCCAAATGTAGACCAGACAAGGGGCGAAAGGGAAGAGTCGAGGAGCGACAAAACGAGCGTTATATCAAGTTTTGTTGTCTCATTGGTTAAAAATTATACCAATATTGCTCTCACCAGCCTCACGTAAGTCCGCACGGAGCCCTTTTATCAGCTCAATATCGCGTTCTTCACACTCTGCCAGCAGGCGGAAAATTTCCCACTGGATATCCCATTCCTGCTCAACCGCGGGGTTCACTCGCAGCTCTTCGTCGGTCATTTCCCGACCTTCCTGGGTCATTTCCAGCATCGCGACGGTCGTAATGGATGCCTTGCTGACTTCGATAGCATGCTCCAGGGTTTCACCGCTCAGACGGGAATGAATCAGTTCGCTTAATGCCACGCAGGCATCAATGGCCGGATAGACACCATACAGGTCGTAGTCATCCGCAGCCGGGATCGCCTCTTCAAGCTTTTCAAGCTGAGAGTCGAAGTTCACCTTAGCGTCTTTGACCGTCAGCGTCTCCCAGATTAAATCCAGGATGCGGCGATAAATCTGCCCTTCACCAAAGCCTGTCTGCTTGCAGAACGCGGCATAGTTGGGATACATGCGCTCGCACAGGCAAGCCATAAAAGTCACGTGCTGCCAGCTTTCCAGCTTCTCAAGGCGCAGATGAATCGGGTTTTGTAGCATGATGAGGTCTCGAATCGAAAATTAGCCGCAGTTTACCTGAATCATCACTGAATTTCTTGCCAACGCGTAAAAGCCGGACGCCCTGACGCTACCGCATCAGCCCAGCGGGTGGGCTCCGGTAAGCGATACCCTTTCATGCAGCGCTGCACCCACGCCAGCGCACTGTCCGTGCTCACCCGATGCCCGGTGGCGATAAACAGGGGGTTACAACGCGCTTTACTGCGCCAGACCCACGCCAGTTGCTCACCCTTATCGATGAGAGGTGCCAGCGCGCCTGGCTCGGCGGAGAGCGGCTCAAACGCACCGCACAGGCGTTTTTTAGCCACACCAATGGTGGGGACATCCACCAGCAGCCCAAAATGGCTGGCGACACCTAAGCGGCGCGGATGAGAGATACCATGGCCGTCGACAAACAGCAGGTCGGGTTTTTGCGAGAGTTGCTCCCACGCTGCCAGCAGCGCGGGATATTCACGAAATGAGAGAAAGCCAGGAATGTACGGCATGGTGGTGGCGATACGCGCCACCTTGTACTCCACCAGTTCCAGCGAGGGATACTTCAGCAGCACCATTGCCGCCCGCGTCACTTCACCTCCCTGCTCAAACCCCACATCTGCTCCGCCAATGTACTGCGGCGGGTCTGTGTCCAGACGATCCTCACGGATCACGGATGAGGCCAGTTCTATCTGTTGAGCGCGTAATGACGCGAGATCCATAACCACTCCTTACTGATGATAATGTGCAGAAAGTCGGTGCACCGCCTCCACAAACGCGCCAGCGTGTTCTGGCGGTACATCCTGATGAATACCGTGCCCGAGGTTGAACACGTGTCCTTCGCCCTGACCGAAACCAGCAAGAATGGAGGCCACCTCTTCCTCAATACGGGCAGGCTGAGCATAGAGCATAGACGGGTCCATGTTGCCCTGCAGCGCCACTTTGTCACCCACGCGACGGCGCGCATCGGCAATATCGGTTGTCCAGTCGAGACCCAACGCGTCACAGCCGGTTGCGGCCATGGCTTCCAGCCACTGCCCGCCGCCTTTGGTGAACAGCGTCACCGGTACCCGGCGACCTTCGTTTTCACGCAGCAGGCCATCGACGATTTTATGCATGTAATACAGCGAGAACTGCTGGTAATCGCGCCCGGTCAGCACGCCGCCCCAGGTATCGAAAATCATCACCGACTGCGCGCCTGCTTTAATCTGCGCGTTAAGATAGAGTGTGACGCTCTTCGCCAGCTTGTCGAGCAGCGTATGCAGCGCCTGTGGCTCCGCGTACATCATCTTTTTAATGACGGTAAAGGCTTTGCTGCTGCCACCTTCCACCATATAGGTCGCCAGCGTCCACGGGCTGCCTGAGAAGCCAATCAGCGGCACTTCGCCTTTCAGTTCACGGCGAATTGTGCGCACGGCGTTCATCACATACCCCAGCTCCTGCTCAGGATCCGGTACCGGCAGCTTATCAACGTCGGCTTTGCTTTTGATCGGGGAGGTGAAACGCGGACCTTCACCGGTTTCGAAATAGAGCCCAAGGCCCATGGCATCCGGAATGGTCAGAATGTCCGAAAAGAGAATAGCGGCATCCAGCGGGTAGCGGCGCAGCGGCTGGAGCGTCACTTCGCAGGCCAGCTCGGCATTTTTGCACAGCGACATAAAATCACCCGCCTGCGCACGCGTGGCTTTGTACTCTGGCAGATAGCGCCCCGCCTGGCGCATCATCCACACCGGGGTGACATCAACGGGCTGGCGCAGCAGCGCACGCAGATAACGATCGTTCTTCAGTTCGGTCATTTTGCAGTTCCTTATTGCGTCAGTCCGTGAGTGTAACACTACTCATACTCGGCCCGACACATTGCCACGGTATCTTCTATCAGCCGACGGGCTACCGTTCCCGGCGGGGGTAACAGTGGCAAATCGTCATAACGGTACCAGTTCGCGTCCAGCAGCTCTTTCTGGTCGATAACAATCTCACCGCTATCGTATTCGGCCATAAACGCCGTCATCAGCGACTGCGGGAACGGCCACGGCTGAGACGTCACGTAACGCAGGTTCTTCACCCGGATCCCGCTCTCTTCCATTACTTCACGCGCCACCGCCTGCTCCAGCGTTTCGCCCACTTCAACGAACCCGGCAAGAACAGTATGAATGCCGTTGCGATGGCGGGTATGTTGCGCCAGCAGGATGTAATCGTCTCGCCGGATAGCGACGATAATGCACGGCGCAATCTGCGGATAATAGCGTTCACGGCAGTGGCTGCAGAGCATGGCCCACTCGGTTTTGCTCGGGTGCATGGTATGCCCGCAGTATCCGCAGTATTTATGCGATCGGTAAAACTCGGCCAGCTGCACGCCACGGCCTGCCAGCTGGAACAGGCCCACATCGAGATCCAGCACCTGACGAACAGATCCCATGTCCTGGCGGCGAGGCTGCTGGATCAACCACACCGGCTCCCCTTGCCACTCGCCGATCTTCAGTGCAGGCTGACCAACGAGATCGAAACGATCGGCAGTGCCATGGGGTATTTCCCCACCGGGCAGCCATAATTTTTGTTCGTGACTGACAATCCACCAACCCAGATCTGATTTTTCAATAATACGATCCATATCTATTGCACTACCTTCGCTTCACTGACATGTTGTTAGCATTGTGGTTACATTTTGGATAAGCAGAATCAATTCTAAACCTTGCGGAGTCGAACATGTTAAACCAGCTAGAAAGCCTGACTGAGCGCGTTAGAGGAAGTAACAAACTGGTGGATCGCTGGCTACATGTGCGCAAGCATCTACTCGTGGCTTATTACAATCTGGTCGGTATTAAGCCTGGCAAAGAATCGTTTATGCGGCTGAATGAAAAAGCGCTGGATGATTTTTGTCAGAGCCTGGTCGACTACCTGTCCGACGGCCATTTCAATATTTATGAACGCATTATCCGCGAAATGGAAGGCACTAGCCCGTATTTAACGGCATCCAAACTCTACCCGCTGCTGGAAGCCAATACCCAGCAGATCATGAATTACTACGATTCCACCCTCGAGAACGCCATCGATCACGACAACTACCTTGAGTTTCAACAGGCGCTGTCCGATCTCGGCGAAGCGCTGGAAGAGCGATTCTCGCTGGAAGATAAGCTGATCGCCCTCGTACTGGATAACGATTCTAAGGCCAGCAACGAAGATAACATCGCGCGGCCTGCTTGAGTTCTTAATCGTTAACGAGTAGTTTACAAACATTCGCCCCTCTCAGGAGGGGGTATTACACGAAATCATTCATGCGATAGCGTGAACGATGGCGTGTAAATTTCTTGTCGGAGTGCCCAGTGTGAAAGCACGGGCTGAGACCGTTAATTCGGGATCCGCGGAACCTGATCAGGCTAATACCTGCGAAGGGAACAAGAGTAAAACTGCTGTAGTATCGCCCCCGGGCGATCTCCTCTTGCTTCATCCGTCGTCTGACAAGCCATGTCCTTCACTTTTGGAATGAGCTATGTCTACTACTAAACTGACCCGCCGCGAACAGCGCGCACACGCCCAACACTTCATCGACACCCTGGAAGGCACCGCTTTCCCGAACTCTAAGCGTATTTACATCACCGGCTCTCAGGCGGGTATCCGCGTTCCGATGCGCGAAATCCAGCTTAGCCCGACGCTTCTTGGCGGCAGCAAAGAAAACCCGCAGTATGAAGACAACGAAGCCGTGCCAGTCTACGACACGTCTGGCCCGTACGGCGATCCTGATGTGGCCATTAACGTGCAGCAGGGTCTGGCAAAACTGCGCCAGCGCTGGATTGACGCGCGTAACGACTGCGAAGAACTGACGGTTCGCAGCTCTGCCTACACCAACGAGCGTCTGGCCGACGACGGCCTGGACGAACTGCGCTTCGCGGGCCTGCTGACGCCGAAACGTGCGAAAGCGGGCAAATGCGTTACCCAGCTGCACTATGCGCGTCAGGGGATCGTCACCCCGGAGATGGAGTTTATCGCCATCCGTGAAAACATGGGCCGTGAGCGCATCCGTAGCGAAGTACTGCGCCACCAGCATCCGGGCGAAGGTTTCGGTGCCCGCCTGCCGGAAAACATCACCCCGGAGTTTGTGCGCGATGAAGTGGCCGCTGGCCGCGCGATTATCCCCGCCAACATCAATCACCCGGAATCCGAACCGATGATTATCGGCCGCAACTTCCTGGTGAAGGTCAACGCCAATATCGGTAACTCCGCGGTCACCTCCTCCATCGAAGAAGAGGTCGAGAAGCTGGTCTGGTCAACGCGCTGGGGCGCGGACACGGTAATGGATCTCTCCACCGGGCGTTATATCCACGAAACCCGCGAGTGGATCCTGCGTAACAGCCCGGTGCCTATCGGAACGGTGCCGGTCTATCAGGCGCTGGAGAAAGTGAACGGTATCGCTGAAAACCTCACCTGGGAAGCGTTCCGCGACACGCTGCTGGAGCAGGCTGAACAGGGTGTAGACTACTTCACCATCCACGCGGGGGTGCTGCTGCGCTACGTGCCGATGACCGCGAAGCGTCTGACCGGCATTGTCTCGCGCGGGGGCTCAATCATGGCGAAGTGGTGTCTGTCTCATCATCAGGAAAACTTCCTCTACGAACACTTCCGCGAGATCTGCGAAATCTGTGCCGCTTACGACGTCTCGCTGTCGCTGGGCGACGGCCTGCGCCCTGGTTCCATTCGTGATGCCAACGACGAAGCGCAGTTTGCCGAACTGCACACGCTGGGCGAGCTGACCAAAATCGCCTGGGAGTATGACGTGCAGGTGATGATTGAAGGCCCGGGCCATGTCCCCATGCAGATGATCCGCCGCAATATGACGGAAGAACTGGAGCACTGCCATGAAGCACCATTCTATACCCTGGGGCCGTTGACCACCGATATTGCCCCGGGTTACGACCACTTCACCTCCGGAATTGGTGCGGCGATGATCGGCTGGTTCGGTTGCGCCATGCTCTGCTATGTGACGCCAAAAGAGCACCTCGGTCTGCCCAACAAAGAGGACGTGAAGCAGGGGCTTATCACCTACAAAATTGCCGCCCACGCTGCGGACCTGGCGAAAGGCCATCCGGGCGCGCAAATTCGCGATAACGCGATGTCGAAGGCCCGCTTTGAATTCCGCTGGGAAGATCAGTTTAACCTCGCGCTCGACCCGTTTACCGCCCGCGCCTATCACGACGAAACCCTGCCGCAGGAGTCCGGCAAAGTGGCCCATTTCTGCTCCATGTGTGGGCCAAAATTCTGCTCGATGAAGATCAGCCAGGAAGTGCGTGACTACGCCGCCGCGCAAACCATTGAAGTGGGCATGGCGGATATGTCAGAAACCTTCCGCGCGAAAGGCGGCGAAATCTACCTCAAAAAAGAGGAGGCGTAATGTACCAGCCCGATTTCCCACCCGTGCCCTTTCGTTTGGGGCTCTACCCGGTGGTGGACAGCGTGGAGTGGATTGCCCGCCTGCTGGAGGCAGGTGTACGCACGCTACAGCTGCGCATCAAAGATAAACGCGATGAGGAGGTGGAAAACGATGTCGCCGCCGCCATCGCGCTGGGGCGTCGGTATCACGCCCGCCTGTTTATCAACGACTACTGGCGACTGGCGATAAAGTACCAGGCCTACGGCGTGCATCTGGGTCAGGAGGACCTGGAGACCACAGACCTGAATGCCATCCGGGAAGCCGGTTTGCGCCTGGGTGTCTCGACCCATGACGATATGGAGATTGACGTGGCACTGGCGGCACACCCTTCGTACATTGCGCTTGGACACGTCTTCCCGACGCAAACTAAACAGATGTCCTCCGCGCCACAAGGGCTGGCACAGCTGGCGGCTCACGTGAAGCGTCTTGCGCAATACCCGACCGTGGCCATCGGCGGGATTAGCCTTGAACGCGCGCCGGCCGTGCTGGATACCGGTGTCGGCAGTATCGCCGTCGTCAGTGCCATCACCCAGGCCGCAGACTGGCAGGCCGCCACCCGGCAGCTCTTACAACTGGCAGGAGCAGGCGATGAATGATCGTGACTTTATGCGCTATAGCCGCCAGCTCCTGCTGGAGGATATCGCCATCGACGGGCAGCAAAAGCTACTCGCCAGCCGGGTTTTGATTGTCGGGCTGGGCGGATTAGGCGCGCCTGCCGCGCTCTATCTGGCCGGTGCAGGCGTGGGCACGCTGGTACTGGCCGATGACGACGAGGTGCATCTTAGCAACCTGCAGCGTCAAATCCTCTTTACCACCGAGGATATCAACCAGCCCAAAGTACACATTACCCGCCAGCGCCTGAACCAGCTGAACCCGGATATTGAGCTCATTGCGTGTCAGGAGCGGCTCAGCGGCGACAATCTGCTCCGAGAAGTCGCCCTGGCCGACGTGGTGCTGGACTGCACCGACAATATGGCAACCCGCCAGGCGATCAACGCCGCCTGTGTCGCAAAAAATACGCCGCTTATCACCGCCAGCGCGGTGGGATTCGGCGGGCAGATGATGGTCCTGACACCGCCGTGGGCGCAGGGCTGCTATCGCTGTCTGTGGCCAGACGATGCTGAGCCAGAGCGTAACTGTCGCACCGCGGGCATTCTTGGCCCGGTTGTGGGGGTGATGGGTACCCTGCAGGCGCTCGAGGCCATCAAGCTGCTCAGCGGAATGGAGACCGAGCGCAACATGTTGCGGTTATTTGACGCCCGCTCCAGCGGATGGCGTCATCTGGCGTTACACCGTGCCAGCCACTGCCCGGTATGCGGAGGCGGCAATGCGCATTCTGTTTAACGATGAGCCGATGAAATGCGAGGACGGGCTCACCGTTGCCGTGCTGCTCGATAAGCTTCGCCAGCTCAAGCCGGGAACGGCGCTGGCGCTCAATCAACAGATCCTGCCGCGCGAGCAGTGGGAACATCAGCAGGTCAGTGAAGGCGACCAGATCCTGCTGTTTCAGGTTATCGCAGGGGGCTGAGATGTTACGTATTGCCGATAAAGTCTTTGATTCACATCTGTTTACCGGAACCGGGAAATTCGCATCACCCCAGCTGATGGTCGATGCCATCCGTGAAAGCGGCAGCCAGCTGGTCACGCTGGCGTTAAAGCGCGTGGATCTGCGCCATCACAGTGATGCCATTCTGGCGCCTTTACTGGAAGCTGGCGTCACGCTACTGCCAAATACTTCCGGCGCGAAAACGGCCGAAGAGGCCATTTTCGCCGCCCAACTGGCGCGTGAAGCGCTCGGCACACGCTGGCTGAAGCTGGAAATTCACCCGGATGCTCGCTGGCTGTTGCCCGACCCGATCGAGACGCTGAAAGCGGCAGAAAAGCTGGTACAACAAGGGTTCATCGTTCTGCCTTACTGCGGTGCCGATCCGGTACTCTGCAAACGTCTGGAAGATGTTGGCTGCGCCGCCGTTATGCCGCTGGGCGCGCCTATTGGCTCCAACCAGGGGCTGGAAACCCGGGCAATGCTGGAGATCATCATTGAGCAGGCCACCGTGCCGGTGGTGGTGGATGCGGGTATTGGTGTACCAAGCCATGCCGCGCAGGCGCTGGAGATGGGGGCGGACGCGGTGCTGGTAAACACGGCCATCGCGGTTGCCGACGATCCGGTCATGATGGCGCGCGCGTTTCGCATGGCGGTGGAGGCTGGCCTGCTGGCACGGCAATCAGGCCCTGGCTCACGCAGTTTTCAGGCGCAGGCCACCAGCCCGCTGACCGGTTTTCTGGAGGCAATCTCATGACCACCTTTACCGACCGCTGGCGGCAGCTTAACTGGGACGACATTGCCCTGCGCATCAACAGCAAAACGCCGGTCGACGTCGAGCGCGCACTGAATGCACGCCATCTGACCCGCGACGATTTAATGGCCCTGCTCTCCCCTGCGGCCAGCGCTTACCTGGAACCGATGGCCCAGCGCGCCCAGCGTCTCACCCGACAGCGCTTTGGCAACACGGTGAGCTTTTACGTCCCGCTCTATCTCTCAAACCTGTGCGCCAATGACTGTACCTACTGCGGCTTCTCCATGAGCAACCGCATTAAGCGTAAGACGCTTGATAAGGAGGAGATCGCGCGCGAGTGTGCGGCTATCCGGGAAATGGGCTTCGAGCATCTCCTGCTGGTCACTGGTGAGCACCAGGGCAAAGTCGGAATGGACTATTTCCGCCAGCACCTTCCTGCCATTCGTCGTCAGTTCGCCTCGTTGCAGATGGAAGTGCAGCCCCTGTCGCAGGATGAGTATGCGGAGCTCAAAACGCTCGGACTGGATGGAGTGATGGTCTATCAGGAAACGTACCACGAAGCGACCTACGCCCGGCATCACCTGAAGGGCAAGAAACAGGACTTCTTCTTCCGCCTTGAAACACCGGACAGGCTCGGACGTGCCGGGATCGACAAAATTGGTCTTGGTGCGCTGATTGGGCTTTCCGATAGCTGGCGCGTGGATTGTTATATGGTGGCGGAACATCTGTTGTGGCTTCAGCAGCACTACTGGCAGAGCCGCTACTCCATCTCCTTCCCCCGGCTGCGCCCGTGTGCTGGCGGGATTGAACCGGCCTCACTCATGGACGAGCGCCAGCTGGTACAAACGATCTGCGCGTTTCGCCTGCTTGCCCCGGAGGTTGAATTATCGCTCTCAACACGTGAATCACCGGCGTTCCGCGACCGCGTGATCCCGCTTGCGATAAACAACGTGAGCGCATTTTCCAAAACACAGCCGGGCGGTTACGCCGATGATCACCCTGAACTGGAGCAGTTTGCCCCGCATGATGGACGACGTCCGGAAACGGTCGCCGCGGCCCTGAGCGCGCAGGGGCTGCAGCCGGTCTGGAAAGACTGGGACAGCTGGCTGGGAAGAGTCTCGCAATTACGCTGAAACATACTGCAACTCCGCAGAAATAAAACGAGGCGCCACGGAGAGTCACAACCGGATGATTGTCAGCTATCGTCCGGTTTTTTATTGTCATGTGGTCAGCAACGGACGCTGACCAGGGCGAAAAGCTTCTTCCTCGTTTCGCCCTGCCTCTGACTTATCGTGCACACTGAATTTCTGATTTTATGAGTAATTTCTTAGCCATTCTTAAGATAAATCATCTCGTCTGAAATCGTGTTCCGTATAATTCACAGCTAACCGCAGGACTGCGACTATGCTGAGAGGATATCGGCAGACGAAAAGCATTCACCCTCAGGAATGATGTACAACTCATGGCACTTCACAGCAAAAAACTCTCTTTTACCCGGCCAATAATGGCCAGCTTCGCGGGGATACTGTGCAGTTTTGCACTGATCGCTGTCGTGGTTACGCTTTCGCAACGAAAGGATTTTCTTGAGGATTATCATAAAATTAATGGTAATTTCACGCATAATCTGGCGGTTAACTATACCGAATCAATGTTACGTGAAAACGACTATATTCTTGGTCGTTCTGCGATGTACTTTTCCCGCAACGAGATACTGAATGAGACGCTGAACGTCAACCCGACGCAAGGGTTGCAGATGTTGATGCATTTGCAAAACCTGATGCCGACCGTGTCATCCATCTCGCTGGCCGACACGGAGGGGCATTATTTGCACGTTCCAGAAGCGCCTCCCACGGAAAAGAGTAAAAACGTCGATCCGCGGACGCGCCCGTGGTTTGTCGCCCACGCGGAAGCCAGTATTTTCAGCCATTATACCCACCCTTATATGGACTACTTTACCGGGCATCCAACGGTCACGCTTTATAAGCCGTTGATTTCAACAGAAGGCAGACTCAAGGGAACGCTCGCCTTTCATCTTGATTTGGCGTCGATGGGGTATACCCTTCGACAGATGGTGGCTCCTGTACAAGGGGAATTCTTCGTCGTCGAGCGCGACGGAACCGTGGTGCTTCATCCTGACACGGGCGCGCTGTTCAAAAAATACGTGAGCGAAGCGCTGATGGACAAAATGACCAGCGGCGAGGGTCATTTATACGACCGGAAAAGTAAAACCTGGTATTACTACTACTCCTTCACTAACCCGGATTGGTTTGTCATCTACCGGGTCTCTGGCGCGACCCTGACGGATATTACCCGCCACGAAACCACTATCGTTGGCTGGGGATTTGCACTGGCGGCGATTATTATCATTCTCTTCGGTTTGTACCTTCGCCATGCCTCGCGTACCGTGCTGATGCATATTATCAACGCCATCAAAACTGGCGACGTCAGCCAGGCACCGCGTCTGGAAGCGATGCTGAGTCATACCATCCAGTCGAATAAAGAGCGTGAGATGGCATATGTCCGCCAGGCAACCCACGATGCGCTAACAGGCTGCAAAAACCGCCGCGCGTTCGATACCGATGTGGAAGAGTTAATGGCGGCTCAACAGCCTTTCGCACTGGCGCTGGTGGACATCGATAACTTCAAATCAATCAACGATACCTGGGGCCACCTTAGCGGCGATATTGTCCTGCGTAACGTGGCGCGTGAAGGGATCCAGATCATGCAACCGCACCACATCTCGGTGTACCGGTATGGTGGAGAAGAGTTTGCGGTGGTCTTCGAGGCTGCGCAAATTGCTAATGCAATCTCGTTGCTGGAAGCGTGGCGTACCACCATTGAAAAACGTGTCTGGCGCGAAGAAAACCTGCAGGTCACGTTCAGTGCAGGCCTGGGGGAATGGCATTTCGAACCGCTGGAGCAATTTGTCGGGAGCGTGGATAACGCACTTTACAGCGCAAAACAACAGGGTAAAAACCGCATCCTTCAGACCTCCATCCGTTAATTTCTTCCCTCCCACGCTGTCCGTTTCGACGGGCAGCGTGCGCTTTCATGCAAAATTGTAACCGGTTTCAGAAAATCACCCATTTCTTTGTGATGCCTGACACACAATCGCGGTAAAGCGGTTGTTGAAGCGGTCTGCACGGGATAATTATCAATAAACACATGTAGATCGAGGCTGATTATGAAGAACATCGTTTTATGCTGTGCAGCGGGAATGTCAACCAGCATGCTGGTTCAACGTATGAAAGACGCCGCGCAGAAAAAAGGGGTTGAAGTCACCATTAAAGCCGTTCCGGTTGCGGAGTTTAAAGATAATATCGCGACGGCTGACATCGTATTGCTGGGGCCACAGGTTAAATACGAGCAGGCTAAACTTCAGGCGCAGGCCGATCCGCTGGGTAAAAAGGTCGCGGTTATCGACATGATGGATTACGGCATGATGAAAGGTGATGTCGTCCTGGAAAAAGCGCTTAAATTACTGGAGTGACCCGTGGAAGATTTAGAAACAACGATCATGGAACTGCTGGTCAACGCGGGAGCAGCGCGCAGTGCTGCCCTTACGGCGTTGCAGATGGCCCGTAAAGGTGACTTTGACGAAGCCGAAAAGGCGATGGAAGAGTCGCGTGAATACGTGAAACATGCCCACACCATCCAGACGCAGCTGATTGGTCTTGATGAAGGGACCGGAAAGCTGCCGGTTAACCTGATCACCGTCCACTCTCAGGATCACCTGATGAACGCGATGGTCATTCAGGACCTGGCGGGCGATATGATTGAGCTGTATCGTCGGCTACCGCTGATAAACTGAAAAATATGCAGACATAAAAAAACCCGCCGAAGCGGGTTTTTTATTTGCTGAATCAACGATTACTCGTTGTCAGAACCACCCAGACCTGCGTTCAGCAGTTCTGCCAGGCTCGCGGATGCATCTTCAGCAGTTACCTGCGGTGCAGCTGGCAGTTCGCCTGCAGCACGACGACGCATACGATCCTGATGGTACGCATAACCGGTACCAGCCGGGATCAGACGACCCACGATAACGTTCTCTTTCAGACCGCGCAGTTCATCACGCTTACCTGCTACAGCGGCTTCGGTCAGGACACGCGTGGTCTCCTGGAACGATGCTGCAGAGATGAAGGACTCGGTTGCCAGAGACGCTTTGGTGATACCCAGCAGATCGCGCGAGAAGGTCGCAGCGATTTTGCCGTTCGCTTCCAGATCGCGGTTAGCGATCTTGACGCGTGAGTATTCAACCTGCTCGCCTTCCAGGAACTCAGAGCTGCCTGCGCTATCGATGGTTGCTTTACGCAGCATCTGACGAACGATAACTTCGATGTGTTTATCGTTAATCTTAACGCCCTGCAGACGGTATACGTCCTGTACTTCGTTAACGATGTAACGAGTAACAGCATGCACACCACGCAGACGCAGGATGTCGTGCGGCGCTTCTGGACCGTCGGAAACCACGTCACCACGTTCTACACGTTCACCTTCGAACACGTTGAGCTGACGCCATTTAGGAATCATCTCTTCGTACGGCTCGCTGCCATCTACTGGGGTGATAACCAGACGGCGTTTACCTTTGGTCTCTTTACCGAAGGAGATGATACCGCTGATTTCAGCCAGGATTGCAGGCTCTTTCGGACGACGTGCTTCGAACAGATCCGCAACGCGTGGCAGACCACCGGTGATGTCCTTGGTACCGCCGGATTCCTGAGGAATACGCGCCAGGGTGTCACCAGAACTGATCTGTACGCCATCTTCCAGCTGTACAATCGCTTTACCCGGCAGGAAGTACTGCGCAGGCATATCGGTACCAGGGATCAGAACGTCGTTACCCTGAGCATCAACGATTTTCAGTGCAGGACGCAGATCTTTACCACCGGCAGTACGCTCAGCAGAGTCCAGAACGACCAGAGAAGACAGACCGGTCAGCTCGTCGGTCTGACGAGTAATGGTCTGGCCGTCGATCATGTCAGTGAAGCGGATGAAACCACTTACTTCGGTGATAACCGGCATGGTGTGTGGATCCCAGTTTGCAACGGTTTCACCGCCGGCAACCTGCTCGCCATCACCTTTCGCCATAACAGCACCGTAAGGCACTTTATAGCTCTCTTTGGTACGACCGAATTCGTCGATCAGCTTCAGCTCGGTGTTACGAGAGGTCACAACCAGCTTGCCTGCGGAGTTAACAACAGACTTCGCGTTGCTGAGCTTGATGCTACCTTTGTTTTTCACCTGGATGCTGGATTCAGCAGCCGCACGAGATGCCGCACCACCGATGTGGAACGTACGCATCGTCAGCTGTGTACCCGGTTCACCGATGGACTGTGCCGCGATAACACCGATTGCTTCACCTTTGTTGATGATGTGGCCACGCGCCAGGTCACGACCATAGCAGTGCGCACATACACCGAAATCGGTGTCACAAGATACAACGGAACGAACTTTCACAGAGTCAACAGAGTTCGCTTCCAGCAGGTCACACCACTGTTCGTGCAGCAGCGTGTTGCGTGGAACCAGAATGTCTGCGGTACCCGGCTTCAGAATGTCTTCCGCGGTTACACGACCCAGTACGCGATCGCGCAGCGGCTCTTTAACATCACCACCCTCGATAACCGGGGTCATGGTGATACCTTCGAGGGTGCCACAATCGTCTTCGGTCACAACCAGATCCTGCGCAACGTCAACCAGACGACGCGTCAGATAACCGGAGTTCGCTGTTTTCAGTGCGGTATCCGCCAGACCTTTACGCGCACCGTGAGTAGAGATGAAGTACTGGAGTACGTTCAGACCTTCACGGAAGTTCGCGGTGATTGGCGTTTCGATGATGGAGCCATCTGGCTTCGCCATCAGACCACGCATACCTGCCAGCTGACGAATCTGTGCTGCAGAACCACGCGCACCGGAGTCGGCCATCATGTAAATGCTGTTGAAGGAAACCTGCTGCTCTTCTACGCCGTCACGGTTAATCACGGTTTCGGTTTGCAGGTTATCCATCATCGCTTTGGATACACGATCGTTCGCCGCAGCCCAGATATCGATAACTTTGTTATAGCGTTCGCCCGCGGTAACCAGACCAGACTGGAACTGCTCCTGGATCTCAGCAACTTCGGCTTCCGCTTCAGAGATGATCTCGTGTTTCTTCTCTGGGATAACCATGTCATCGATACCAACAGATGCACCTGAACGCGCTGCATATGCAAAGCCGGTGTACATTGTCTGGTCAGCGAAGATAACCGTCGGCTTCAGACCCAGAATGCGGTAACAGGTGTTCAGCATTTTGGAGATCGCTTTCTTACCCAGCGCCTGGTTGACGATGGAGAAAGGCAGACCTTTCGGTACGATCATCCACAGAATGGCACGGCCAACGGTCGTGTCTTTCAGGCTGGTTTTCGCAACGAATTCGCCGTTAGCATCTTTTTCATATTCAGTGATACGCACTTTGACACGCGCATGCAGAGAGGCCAGGCCAGCGCGATAGATACGCTCAGCTTCTTTAGGGCCAGTCAGCACCATGCCTTCGCCTTTGGCGTTAACACAGTCACGGGTCATGTAGTACAGACCCAATACAACGTCCTGAGAAGGAACGATGATTGGTTCACCGTTCGCTGGAGACAGGATGTTGTTAGTAGACATCATCAGCGCACGCGCTTCGAGCTGGGCTTCCAGCGTCAGCGGTACGTGAACAGCCATCTGGTCACCATCGAAGTCGGCGTTATATGCCGCACAAACCAGCGGGTGCAGCTGGATAGCTTTACCTTCGATCAGTACCGGTTCAAATGCCTGGATACCCAGACGGTGCAGTGTTGGTGCACGGTTCAGCAGTACCGGGTGTTCGCGGATAACTTCGTCCAGGATATCCCAAACGACAGCTTCTTCACGCTCAACCATTTTCTTAGCGGCTTTGATGGTGGTGGCCAGGCCACGCAGTTCCAGCTTGCCGTAGATGAACGGTTTGAACAGCTCCAGTGCCATTTTCTTCGGCAGACCGCACTGATGCAGACGCAGGTATGGACCTACGGTGATAACAGAACGACCGGAGTAGTCAACACGCTTACCGAGCAGGTTCTGACGGAAACGACCCTGTTTACCTTTGATCATATCGGCCAAAGATTTCAGAGGACGTTTGTTAGAACCGGTGATCGCACGACCGCGACGACCGTTATCCAGCAGGGCATCTACCGCTTCCTGCAGCATACGTTTTTCGTTACGTACGATGATGTCCGGCGCAGCCAGATCCAGCAGACGTTTCAGACGGTTGTTACGGTTGATAACGCGACGATACAGATCGTTCAGATCCGACGTTGCGAAACGACCACCATCCAGCGGAACCAGCGGACGCAGATCTGGCGGCAGAACCGGCAGAACGGTCAGGATCATCCACTCTGGTTTGTTACCAGACTGAACGAACGCTTCCAGCAGTTTGATACGCTTGGTCAGCTTTTTACGCTTGGTTTCGGAGTTGGTTTCGTTCAGCTCTTCACGCAGCTGCTCGCACTCTTGCTCCAGGTCCATGCTTTTCAGCAGGGCCTGAATAGCTTCCGCACCCATCTTCGCGTCGAATTCGTCACCGAACTCTTCCAGCGCGTCCAGATACTGTTCTTCGGTCAGAATCTGGTGGCGTTCCAGGTTCGTCATACCGCCTTCGATAACCACATAAGATTCGAAGTACAGAACACGTTCGATATCGCGCAGCGGCATATCCAGCAGCAGGCCGATACGGGACGGCAGAGATTTCAGGAACCAGATGTGCGCAGTTGGAGATGCCAGTTCGATGTGGCCCATGCGCTCACGGCGCACTTTGGTCTGGGTCACTTCAACGCCGCACTTCTCACAGATCACACCACGGTGTTTCAGGCGCTTGTACTTACCGCACAGGCACTCGTAGTCTTTTACTGGCCCGAAAATTCGTGCACAGAAAAGGCCGTCACGCTCAGGCTTGAACGTACGGTAGTTGATGGTTTCAGGCTTTTTAACTTCACCGAAAGACCATGAACGGATCATGTCTGGCGAAGCCAGAGCAATTTTGATCGCATCAAACTCTTCGGTTTTAGTCTGCGCTTTCAGAAACTTTAATAAATCTTTCACGGATTTGCTCCCGTCGGAGTTAGCACAATCTGGTGTCGGGGGTTAGCCCGACACCAGTGACCTGTTTGAGCGAGAATTACTCGTCTTCCAGTTCGATGTTGATACCCAGCGAACGAATCTCTTTCAACAGTACGTTGAAGGACTCTGGCATGCCCGGTTCCATCTGATGATTGCCGTCCACGATGTTTTTATACATCTTGGTACGACCGTTCACGTCATCAGACTTAACGGTGAGCATTTCCTGCAGGGTGTATGCTGCGCCGTATGCTTCCAGCGCCCACACTTCCATCTCCCCGAAGCGCTGACCACCGAACTGCGCCTTACCACCCAGCGGCTGCTGAGTAACCAGGCTGTAAGAACCGGTAGAACGAGCGTGCATCTTGTCGTCGACCAGGTGGTTCAGTTTCAGCATGTACATGTAACCTACGGTTACCGGACGCTCGAACTGTTCACCGGTACGGCCATCAAACAGCGTAATCTGACCAGACGTTGGCAGACCACCCAGTTGCAGCAGCTCTTTGATTTCAGCTTCTTTTGCACCGTCGAATACCGGCGTTGCAATCGGCATACCTTTGCGCAGGTTCTCTGCCAGACGCAGCACTTCTTCATCGCTGAAGGTGCTCAGGTCGACTTTCTGACGAACGTCGGTACCCAGATCGTAGGCACGCTGGATGAATTCGCGCAGTTTCGCGACTTCTTCCTGCTGTTTCAGCATGGCGTTGATCTTATCGCCGATACCTTTCGCAGCCATACCCAGGTGGGTTTCCAGAATCTGACCGATGTTCATACGAGACGGTACGCCCAGTGGGTTCAGTACGATATCTACCGGCGTACCGTTAGCATCGTGCGGCATATCTTCGATCGGGTTGATCTTAGAGATAACACCCTTGTTACCGTGACGACCTGCCATCTTATCACCAGGCTGGATCTGACGTTTAACAGCCAGATACACCTTAACAATCTTCAGCACGCCTGGTGCCAGATCGTCGCCCTGAGTGATTTTACGGCGTTTCGCTTCGAGTTTTTTCTCGAACTCGTGTTTCAGTTCGTCATACTGCTCAGCCAGCTGTTCCAGCTGATTTTGTTTCTCTTCGTCGGTCAGGCCCAGTTCCAGCCAGCGATCGCGTGGCAGTTTGTCGAGCTTCTCAGCTTCAACGCCACCGGCAACCAGCACCGCATAGATACGGCTGAACAGACCCGCTTCGAGGATCTGCAGTTCTTCAGACAGGTCTTTCTTAGCCTGTTTGAGCTGCATCTCTTCGATTTCCAGTGCACGCTTATCTTTTTCAACGCCGTCACGGGTGAAGACCTGAACATCGATAACCGTACCGGAAACACCGTTTGGTACACGCAGAGAAGAGTCTTTAACGTCAGACGCTTTCTCACCGAAGATAGCACGCAGCAGTTTCTCTTCTGGCGTCAGCTGGGTTTCACCTTTCGGCGTTACCTTACCAACCAGAATGTCGCCGCCGGTCACTTCTGCACCGATGTAAACGATACCGGATTCATCCAGTTTGGAGAGCGCAGCTTCACCCACGTTAGGGATGTCAGCGGTGATCTCTTCTGGCCCCAGCTTGGTGTCACGGGACACACATGCCAGTTCCTGAATGTGGATGGTAGTGAAACGATCTTCCTGAACCACACGCTCGGAGACGAGGATGGAGTCTTCGAAGTTGTAACCGTTCCACGGCATGAACGCTACGCGCATGTTCTGACCGAGCGCCAGTTCACCGAGGTCAGTGGACGGACCGTCTGCCAGCACGTCGCCGCGCTCAACGGGCTCACCCAGAGACACACAAGGCATCTGGTTGATACAGGTGTTCTGGTTAGAACGGGTGTATTTGGTCAGGTTATAAATGTCGATACCTGCTTCGCCCGGGTACATCTCGTCTTCGTTAACTTTGATAACGATACGGGAAGCATCCACGTACTGAACAGTACCGCCACGTTTAGCCACCGCAGTAACACCGGAGTCAACGGCAACAGCACGTTCCATACCGGTACCAACCAGCGGCTTATCAGCACGCAGAGTTGGAACGGCCTGACGTTGCATGTTCGCACCCATCAATGCACGGTTGGCGTCATCGTGTTCCAGGAACGGGATCAGGGACGCACCGACGGATACCACCTGCTGGGTGGATACGTCCATGTAGTCAACCTGGTCGCGGCTGAACAAGCTGGATTCGCCTTTGCTACGGCAGGTAACCAGATCTTCTACAAAGTGGCCTTCGTCATCCAGGTTGGAGTTCGCCTGAGCGATAACGTAGTTGCCTTCTTCGATAGCAGACAGGTAGTGAATTTCGTCAGTTACAACACCGTCGGTCACTTTACGGTACGGCGTCTCAAGGAAACCGTATTCGTTAGTCTGTGCGTACACGGACAGGGAGTTGATCAGACCGATGTTTGGACCTTCAGGCGTTTCGATTGGACATACGCGACCGTAGTGAGTCGGGTGTACGTCTCGAACTTCGAAGCCTGCACGTTCACGGGTCAGACCGCCTGGGCCGAGTGCAGAGATACGACGTTTGTGCGTGATCTCAGACAGCGGGTTGTTCTGGTCCATGAACTGAGACAGCTGGCTGGAACCGAAGAACTCTTTCACTGCTGCAGAAATCGGCTTGGCGTTGATCATATCCTGAGGCATCAGGGTATCCAGATCGCCCAGAGACAGACGCTCTTTCACCGCACGCTCAACACGTACCAGGCCAACGCGGAACTGGTTTTCCGCCATTTCGCCTACGGAACGGATACGACGGTTGCCGAGGTGGTCGATATCGTCCACTTCGCCTTTGCCGTTACGGATATCGATGAGCTTCTTCATCACTTCGATGATGTCGTCTTTGCTCAGGATACCGGAACCTTCGATCTCATCACGCAGCAGAGAACGGTTGAACTTCATACGACCAACCGCGGACAGATCGTAGCGGTCTTCGGAGAAGAACAGGTTCTCGAACAGGCTTTCAGCCGCTTCGCGAGTCGGTGGTTCACCAGGGCGCATCATGCGGTAGATTTCTACCAGCGCGCTCAGACGATCGGTCGTTGGATCGACGCGGATAGTCTCAGAGATATAAGGACCGTGGTCCAGATCGTTGGTGAACAGCGTTTCGATGCGTTTGTGGCCAGACTGGCTCAGCTTAGCCAGCAGATCCAGGCTCAGCTCCATGTTCGCCGGGCAGATCAGCTCGCCAGTTGATTCATCAACGTAATCTTTCGCGGCTACTTTTCCAGCAATGTATTCAACCGGAACTTCGATGAGTTTGATATCATCTTTTTCCAGCTGACGGATGTGGCGCGCGGTAATACGGCGGCCTTTTTCCACATACACTTTGCCGTCGGCTTCGATGTCGAACGACGCGGTCTCACCACGCAGACGCTCTGGCACCAGCTCCATCTGCAACTTGTTGTCGCGGATTTCAAAGATTACTTTCTCAAAGAACAGGTCCAGGATCTGTTCAGTGGTGTATTGCAGCGCACGCAAAATGATGGTCGCAGGCAGTTTACGACGACGGTCGATACGGACAAACAGGTTGTCTTTAGGATCGAACTCGAAGTCCAGCCAGGAACCACGGTAAGGAATGATACGCGCGTTATACAGTACTTTACCGGATGAGTGTGTTTTACCTTTATCGCTGTCGAAGAAGACACCCGGGCTACGATGCAGCTGGGAAACGATAACACGCTCAGTACCGTTGATGACGAAAGTACCGTTGTCTGTCATGAGTGGAATTTCACCCATGTAGACTTCTTGTTCTTTAATGTCTTTTACGGTGCCTTCTGGCGCTTCGCGCTCATAGATCACCAGACGCAGTTTTACGCGCAGCGGTGCGGAATAGGTCACGCCACGGATCTGACATTCCTGAACGTCAAACACCGGTTCGCCAAGGCGGTAGCTGACGTACTGCAGCTCGGAGTTACCGCTGTAGCTCTGAATCGGGAACACGGAACGGAAGGCTGCTTCCAGGCCGTACTGCCCTTCAGGATCTTGCTCGATAAACTTCTGGAACGAGTCAAGCTGGATAGAAAGGAGATATGGAATGTCCAGAACTTGTGGACGTTTACCAAAATCCTTACGAATACGTTTTTTCTCGGTATAGGAGTAAACCATAGGGTTCCTCAGCTCGCTGACAAGTCGACCCATCTGTCCGACGAAGGGACAGTTTGTGCAACACCATTTTGTGGACCGGAAAATTGAATACTTTCCGCAATACCTGTTGCTATCACGCTTAAATCATTTCGTCGCGATTTACACAGAGCGCGCACCCTGTCGCAATATATTAAGTCGTCGATAGAAACATGCATTGTCAGGACAACCAGTAGTCAAACAGTGTGAAATGCTACTGATGCCTTACAGCGCAAAAAGGCTGGTGACTAAAAAGTCACCAGCCATCAGCCTAATGACTTAGGCTGCAACCAGAAAAGTTGGCTTATTTAACTTCAACTTCAGCGCCAGCTTCTTCCAGAGATTTTTTCAGTGCTTCTGCGTCGTCTTTGCTCACGCCTTCTTTCAGCGCAGCTGGAGCAGCTTCTACCAGGTCTTTAGCTTCTTTCAGACCCAGGCCAGTTGCACCACGTACTGCTTTGATAACAGCAACTTTGTTAGCGCCAGCAGCTTTCAGAATTACGTCGAATTCAGTTTTTTCTTCAGCAGCTTCAACCGGGCCAGCAGCTACAGCTACAGCAGCAGCAGCGGAAACACCGAATTTTTCTTCCATTGCAGAGATCAGTTCTACAACGTCCATTACGGACATAGCTGCAACTGCTTCAATGATTTGATCTTTAGTGATAGACATTTAAATTGTTCCTGAAAATCAGAATAAGTTTATACGTAAGCAAATGCTTTATAAAGATAACTGCGATTAAGCAGCTTCTTTTGCATCGCGAACAGCAGCCAGAGTGCGAACCAGTTTGCCAGCCGAAGCTTCTTTCATGGTTGCCATCAGGCGTGCAATTGCTTCTTCGTAGGTCGGCAGGGTTGCCAGGCGATCGATTTGCGATGCCGGGATCAACTCACCTTCAAAGGCTGCAGCTTTGACCTCAAATTTTGCATTCGCTTTCGCGAACTCTTTGAACAGACGAGCAGCAGCGCCCGGGTGTTCCATAGAGTATGCAATAAGGGTCGGACCAACAAACGTGTCTTTCAGGCACTCGAAAGGAGTACCTTCAACTACGCGACGCAGCAGGGTGTTACGAACAACACGCATGTATACGCCAGCTTCACGACCTGCTTTACGCAGTTCAGTCATTTTGTCTACAGTAACGCCACGGGAATCCGCAACTACTGCAGACAGCGCGCCTTTGGCTACTTCGCTGACTTCAGCAACAATCGCTTGTTTGTCTTGAAGATTTAAAGCCATTAGCTTTGCTCCTGGATGTTTGCCGGAACTCATGTTCCGGAACTCACTTCACTCTCCCCAACGGAAAGAGCGTCTTAATACGGTGAGCAGAAACAAGCCAGAGTATCCAAAAATAATCTTAGCGTTCTGTCACCGTCTACGCAGGGCATTAAGTTTCTTGCGAAACACCTGCGGTCTTCGACGGAGGCCTGGATTAGGCCAGGCTCCAACGAACAAATCTTTTAGCCGCTAACTTTTGTTAGCAAACGTGGGGGTAAGATTGTAGACAAAATCACCGCCCACGTAAAGGCATTAGTTTGCAGCAGCGCTCAGGCCAGCCTGGTCAACTGCAACACCTGCACCCATGGTGGTGGAGATGCTAACTTTCTTGATGTACACGCCTTTCGCCTGAGTTGGTTTTGCTTTTTTCAGCGCAACCAGCAGAGCTTCCAGGTTTTCTTTCAGTTTGTCAGCGTCAAAGTCCACTTTACCGATGGTGGTGTGGATGATGCCGTTTTTGTCGTTACGATAACGAACCTGACCTGCTTTAGCGTTCTTAACAGCTTCAGCAACGTTAGGGGTTACAGTACCCACTTTCGGGTTTGGCATCAGGCCGCGTGGACCCAGAACCTGGCCCAGCTGGCCAACAACGCGCATTGCATCTGGAGAAGCAATAACAACGTCAAAGTTCATTTCGCCTTTCTTGATCTGGTCAGCCAGATCTTCCATACCTACCAGTTCAGCGCCGGCAGCTTTAGCCGCTTCAGCGTTTGCACCCTGAGCAAATACAGCTACGCGTACGGAACGGCCAGTACCGTGTGGCAGTACAGTTGCACCACGAACGTTCTGATCAGATTTACGAGCATCGATGCCCAGGTTAACAGCAACGTCAACGCTTTCAACGAACTTAGCGGTAGCCAGTTCTTTCAGCAGAGCGATAGCTTCGTTGATGTCGTACTGTTTGGTCGCATCAACTTTGTCACGGATCACGGACATGCGCTTGGTCAGTTTAGCCATTTCTTAGTCCTCCACTACCAGGCCCATGGAACGTGCAGTACCTTCGATTGAGCGAGTCATCGCTTCAATGTCGGCACCAGTCATGTCGGCAGCTTTGGTCTGCGCGATTTCCTGCAGCTGAGCGCGGGAAATTTTACCCACTTTGTCTTTGTTCGGTTTACCGGAACCAGACTTGATACCCGCCGCTTTCTTCAGCAGAACTGCTGCTGGAGGGGTTTTGGTAACGAAAGTGAAAGAACGGTCAGCGTATACAGTGATAACAACTGGGATTGGCAGACCTTTTTCCATGGATTCGGTTTTGGCGTTGAACGCTTTACAGAATTCCATGATGTTCACACCCTGCTGACCCAGAGCTGGACCAACTGGTGGACTTGGGTTCGCCATACCTGCTGCAACCTGCAGCTTGACGTAGGCTTGTACTTTCTTAGCCATTCTAAAATCCTCTGATTGGGTGATAACGCCTCAAGGAGGCTCCCCGTGAATAAAATCGTTTTACAGGCCGCAGCCCATAAAAACAAAAGGCGCGAAATTGTATTCCAATCTCGCGCCTTGTGCAACGATTAAATCGTCGCTTTTTTGATCGCTGCTTAGGCTTTTTCTACCTGGGCAAAGTCCAGTTCTACCGGGGTCGCACGACCGAAGATAGAAACGGACACTTTCAGGCGGGACTTTTCGTAGTCCACTTCTTCAACCACGCCATTAAAGTCAGCAAACGGACCGTCATTAACACGAACCATTTCACCCGGTTCAAACAGCGTTTTCGGACGCGGCTTATCACCCACCTGCTGCAGGCGGTTCATAATCGCATCAACTTCTTTGTCGCTGATTGGTGCCGGACGGTCAGACGTGCCGCCGATAAAGCCCATCACGCGCGGTACGCTGCGCACCAGGTGCCAGCTCGCGTCGTTCATAACCATCTGAACCAGCACGTAACCCGGGAAGAATTTACGCTCGCTTTTGCGACGTTGGCCGCCACGGATCTCGACCACTTCTTCGGTCGGAACCATAACTTCGCCAAATAACTCTTCCATGTTGTGTAATTTGATATGCTCACGCAGCGACGTTGCTACGCGGCCTTCAAAACCGGAAAACGCCTGAACGACGTACCAGCGCTTTTTAGGGGCTTCAGACATCTCAGAACCTCAGGCCAGTGATAAAGGATACCAGGCGAACCAGAATACCATCCAGTCCCCACAGGATCAGTGACATTACAGCGGTAACCGCCGCTACGATCAGCGTGGTGTGCAATGTTTCCTGGCGAGTCGGCCAAATTACCTTGCGGACTTCGGTACGCGCTTCGCGAGCAAAAGCGACAGTCGCTTTGCCTTTTGTCGTCAACAGCGCGACACCACCCGCTGCAGCAATCAGAATTACCACTGCAAGCGCGCGTAGCGGCAGCATCATGTCACGATAAAGGTAGTTGCCGACAATCGCTACGATCAGCAGCACGGCTACGACTACCCATTTCATCGCTTCCAGGCCGCGCCCGCTCCCTTGAGCTTCGGTATTCGCACTCATAAACCAACCTGTCAGAAGTATTCTACAAACATTTTCACCCCGCGATTGCGAGGCAAACCAAATCGAAATGCTAATTCGCTTTTCGGATTATACGCTCTCTGCAGAGCCTGTCTCAGCAATGATTATGACAAATTTAATCACTGATGAGCCAGGTTCTGATCTGAAAGCGTGCAAAAAGGGCATCAAATGATGCCCTTTTATTGCGCATTGCGTCAAATGTTATCAGCAATTAGCCGAGAACTTTAGCAACCACGCCCGCGCCAACGGTACGGCCACCTTCACGGATTGCGAAACGCAGACCGTCGTCCATCGCGATTGGGTGGATCAGCGTCACAACCATCTTGATGTTGTCGCCTGGCATTACCATCTCAACGCCTTCTGGCAGTTCAATGGTACCGGTCACGTCAGTTGTACGGAAGTAGAACTGTGGACGGTAGCCTTTGAAGAACGGAGTATGACGGCCGCCTTCGTCTTTGGACAGGATGTACACTTCAGATTCGAACTTGGTGTGTGGCTTGATTGAGCCTGGCTTAGCCAGTACCTGACCACGTTCGATTTCTTCACGTTTGATACCACGCAGCAGAACACCTACGTTCTCACCAGCACGGCCTTCGTCCAGCAGTTTGCGGAACATTTCAACGCCAGTACAGGTAGACTTAGCAGTCTCTTTGATACCAACGATTTCAACTTCTTCGCCAACTTTGATGATACCGCGCTCAACACGGCCGGTAACAACGGTACCACGACCGGAGATGGAGAATACGTCTTCGATTGGCAGCAGGAACGGCTTATCAATCGCACGCTCTGGTTCTGGGATGTAAGAATCCAGGAAGCCAGCCAGTTCGATGATTTTCGCTTCCCACTCAGCGTCGCCTTCCAGCGCTTTCAGCGCGGAACCACGAACGATTGGAGTGTCGTCGCCTGGGAAATCGTACTGAGACAGCAGTTCACGAACTTCCATCTCTACCAGTTCCAGCAGCTCTTCGTCATCAACCATGTCACATTTGTTCAGGAACACGATGATGTAAGGAACGCCTACCTGACGACCCAGCAGGATGTGCTCACGGGTCTGAGGCATTGGGCCGTCAGTCGCAGCAACAACCAGGATCGCGCCGTCCATCTGCGCAGCACCGGTGATCATGTTTTTAACATAGTCGGCGTGGCCTGGGCAGTCTACGTGTGCGTAGTGGCGAGTCGGGGTGTCGTACTCAACGTGAGAGGTGTTGATGGTGATACCACGAGCTTTTTCTTCTGGTGCGTTATCGATCTGGTCGAATGCACGAGCAGAACCACCGTAGGTTTTAGCCAGAACGGTAGTGATTGCAGCGGTCAGCGTTGTTTTACCATGGTCAACGTGGCCGATAGTACCGACGTTAACGTGCGGTTTTGTACGTTCAAACTTTTCTTTAGACATCGATTGTCCCTCTAAGACACGGATAAATCGGTGATATCACCACATCAACCAGGCGAAATGCCTGAATTGTTGAATACAGTAAAATTGAAACAGAGAGAAACGGGAAGGAGAAGTGAAGTGGTGCTGATACCCAGAGTCGAACTGGGGACCTCACCCTTACCAAGGGTGCGCTCTACCAACTGAGCCATATCAGCACGTATTGGAGCGGGCAGCGGGAATCGAACCCGCATCATCAGCTTGGAAGGCTGAGGTAATAGCCATTATACGATGCCCGCATCCTGAAACTCGGCTACCCAGTTCTTTCTGTAACAAAAAAAGAGATTTCTCTCTTTTTAGGTTCGAGCTGATTCAATTTTCAAACCAGCTCCGGCGGCTTAACGCTGCCAGAAAGTGGTGGTGGGGGAAGGATTCGAACCTTCGAAGTCTGTGACGGCAGATTTACAGTCTGCTCCCTTTGGCCGCTCGGGAACCCCACCGGACTTGATGGTGCCGACTACCGGAATCGAACTGGTGACCTACTGATTACAAGTCAGTTGCTCTACCTACTGAGCTAAGTCGGCATCAAGTAGCGCGCATTCTATGGAGACATGCGCAGTCATGCAACTAAAAAATTGCATAAAACGTTCTTTCGCTCACATTTTATTCGAAACCAGGGTTAACCGCTGTAAATTCATCCACTCAAGGTCAAAAATTCAACATCAGCGCCCGATTTACACCACTTATACCGTATCGTGATGACTCCCGCGTAAAGCATCGCTTCCCCATATTTTTTCTTATTATTCCTGTCATCTGGTGTTAACCTCCTGCCCATTGTCCAAAATTAACTATGTTGAGCCCGGACGCGCTGTGTTGTGCTGGCTCACTGAAGCATGCTTATGAGCAAAAAAGAGCAAACGTTAATGACACCTTATCTTCAGTTTAACCGTAGCCAGTGGGCTGCACTGCGTGACTCCGTCCCGATGACGCTGACGGAAGGCGAAATCGCACGGTTAAAGGGGATAAACGAAGATCTGTCGCTGGAAGAAGTGGCAGAAATCTATTTACCACTCTCGCGCTTGCTTAACTTCTATATCAGCTCCAACCTGCGCCGTCAGGCGGTGCTGGAGCAGTTCCTCGGGACGAACGGCCAACGCATTCCTTATATCATCAGCATTGCAGGCAGCGTGGCCGTCGGTAAAAGCACCACCGCACGTGTATTGCAGGCGTTACTGAGCCGCTGGCCAGAACACCGCAGCGTGGAGCTCATCACCACTGACGGTTTCCTGCACCCGAATGAGGTGTTAAAGGAACGCGGGCTAATGAAGAAGAAGGGCTTCCCGCTCTCTTATGATATGCACCGTCTGGTGAAGTTTGTCTCTGACCTGAAATCGGGCGCGCCTAACGTGACGGCTCCGGTCTATTCGCACCTGATCTACGATCGCATCCCGGGTGGAGACAAAACGGTGGTTCAGCCGGATATCCTGATCCTCGAAGGGTTAAACGTCCTGCAAAGCGGGATGGATTATCCTCACGATCCCCATCATGTGTTTGTCTCTGACTTCGTCGATTTCTCTATTTATGTCGATGCGCCGGAAGACCTGCTGCAGAACTGGTATATCAACCGCTTCCTGAAGTTCCGTGAAGGGGCGTTCACCGATCCTGACTCCTATTTCCACCACTACGCCCAGCTTTCTGAAGAAGAAGCCATTAATGTGGCGCGAGGGCTGTGGAATGAGATCAACTACGTGAACCTGAAAGAGAACATTCTGCCCACACGTGAGCGCGCCAGCCTGATCCTCACCAAGAGTGAGAAACACGCTGTCGACCAGATCCGTCTGCGCAAGTAATCACGCAGACATAAAAAAACCGGCTTAGCGCCGGTTTTTTTATTGATGGATTACGCCATCGGCTTTTCGCCATTCTCATCCTGATCGACCGCGAAGCAGGCAACCAGCTGACCGCCATAATCCTTGAGCTGTGGCTGCAACTGGGTGCACGGGCCAAAGCGGCGACTGCAGCGGGCGTTGAATGCACAGCCTGGAGGCGGATTCAGCGGGCTGGGCAATTCACCCGTCAGCTTGATACGCTCACGACGATCGTCAGGGTTCAGACGCGGGGTCGCAGACAGCAGCGCCTGGGTGTACGGGTGACGAGGATGAGTAAAGATCTGCTCTTTTGTCCCCTTCTCCACGCAGCGCCCCAGATACATCACCATCACTTCGTCGGCAATGTGCTCCACAACCGACAGGTCGTGCGAAATAAACACGTACGACAGCCCCATGTCCTGCTGCAGATCCATCATCAGGTTCAACACCTGCGCACGCACAGAAACGTCGAGGGCTGATACCGGCTCATCGGCGATGACCACGTCAGGGTCGAGCATCAAACCACGCGCAATCGCGATACGCTGGCGCTGGCCGCCAGAGAACATATGCGGATAACGATCGTAATGCTCGGTCTTCAGGCCTACTTTCGCCATCATCGCCAGCGCTTTTTCACGACGCTGCTCTTTGTTCAGATTGCTGTTAATCAGCAGGGGCTCTTCCAGAATCTGTCCCACTTTTTTACGCGGGTTCAACGATCCGTACGGGTTCTGGAACACAATCTGGATTTTCTGACGGCGCAGTTTCTGCGCCTGCGGATCGTGCTTGAGCAGGTCCTGTCCCTGATAATAGAGCTCACCGCCGGTGGGGACTTCAATCATTGTCAGCAAACGACCCAACGTCGATTTGCCACAGCCTGACTCACCGACCACCGCCAGCGTTTTGCCGCGTTCAAGGGTAAAGGATACGCCATCCAGCGCTTTCACCAGGCGTTCAGGCGCAAACAGCCCCTTCTTCACCGGATAGTATTTTTTCAGGTCGATAGCCTGCAACAGCGGTTGTTGCGTGGTGGCCTGTTGCGTACTCATAGTGTTGGCCTCCCGGCATCATCGAGTGGGTAGTGGCATTTCGACTGACGACCGTCAGCAAGCAGGTTGAGCTCTGGCTCTTCTGCACGACATTTGTCTGTGGCATACGGACAACGCGGATTAAGCAGGCAGCCCTGCGGTCGGTCATATTTACCCGGTACGACGCCCGGAAGTGATGCCAGGCGCGCTTTGTCCTGGGCAAACTCCGGCAACGCACGCAAAAGCGCCTGCGTATACGGGTGACGCGGCGCGCGGAAAATATCGTGCGAATGTCCAGTCTCGACCACCTGCCCTGCATACATCACGATAATTTTGTGCGCCGCTTCGGCCACCAGCGCCAGGTCATGCGTAATCAGCACCAGCGCCATGTTCTCTTTCTGCTGCAGTTCCAGCAGCAGCTCGATGATCTGCGCCTGGATAGTCACGTCCAGTGCCGTTGTCGGTTCATCCGCAATCAGCAGTTTTGGCCGACAGGCAATCGCCATGGCGATCATCACACGCTGGCTCATCCCACCGGAGAGCTGGTGCGGGTAAACGTCCAGACGCGATGCCGGGTCAGGGATACCAACCTGATTCAGCAGATCGATCGCACGCTGACGCCGGGTCTTCTTATTCCCGCCCTGGTGCACCTTGATGGCTTCCATAATCTGGAATCCCACGGTGTAACAAGGGTTCAGGCTGGTCATTGGGTCCTGGAAGATCATCGCCACTTCCGCACCGACCAGCTGGCGGCGCTGCTTTTCGGAGATACGCTGCAGGTCCTGACCGTTAAACTCCAGACTTTCGGCCATGACGCGGCCGGGATAATCAATCAGCCCCATGATGGCCAGTGAACTGACCGACTTACCGGAACCCGACTCACCCACAATGCCGACCACTTCGCCCTGATTTACGCTGTAGCTGATGCGGTCCACGGCGCGAAACGGAGTGCCTTCGTCACCAAAGTGCACCGATAATTTATCTACATTTAATAACGCCATCTCGTGCCTCTTACTGCTTCAGTTTGGGATCAAGTGCATCACGCAGGCCATCACCCATCAGGTTAAATGCCAGCACCGTCAGCAGGATTGCCAGACCCGGGAAGGTCACAACCCACCAGGCGCTTTGGGCGAACTGCAACACATCGGAGAGCATGGTGCCCCACTCCGGTGTTGGCGGCTGCGCACCCATGCCCAGGAAGCCAAGAGCGGCCATATCAAGAATGGCGTTAGAGAAACCGAGCGACGCCTGAACAATCAGCGGCGCCAGGCAGTTCGGGAAGATGTTGACGAACATTTGACGCATCGCGCCAGCACCCGCCACGCGGGAGGCCGTTACGTAGTCGCGGTTTACTTCCACCAGCACCGCCGCACGCGTGAGTCGCACATAGTGGGGAAGCGCCACGAAGGTTAATGCCAGCGCGGCGTTACTGATCGACGGACCAAAAATCGCCACCAGTACCAGCGCCAACAGCAAGCTGGGCAGCGCTAGCATGATGTCGACGATACGCATGATGATGTTATCGATAATGCCGCCGAAGTAGCCAGCAACCAGACCGAGTACGATCCCCATAACCAGCGACAACACGACCACCAGGCAGCCGACCAGCAGCGACAAACGCGCACCGTACATCAGACGCGACAGCACATCGCGGCCCACGTCATCAGTACCCAGCAGGTGCGACAGGCTACCGCCGTCCTGCCATGCTGGCGGTGCCAGCAACGCATCACGGAATTGATCCGCCGGGTTATACGGTGCAAGCACGTTGGCAAACACCGCAATCAGGATCATGACAGAGACATAAACCAGCCCCACCACCGCGCCTTTGTTGCGCTTGAAGTAGTGCCAGAATTCCTGCAGCGGCGTCATGGGAACCGGTGCAGTAACCACTTTATTTTCAGAAACGTGTGACATGATGGCCCCTTACTTCTTATGACGAATACGCGGGTTCACCACGCCGTAGAGCAAATCGACCAGCAGGTTGACGAGAATAATCATCGTCGCGACCAGCAATACCCCGCCCTGCACTACCGGATAATCACGGCGTTGCAGTGCGTCAATCAGCCAGCGTCCGAGGCCCGGCCAGGAGAAGATGGTTTCGGTCAGGATCGCACCCGCCAGCAACGTCCCCACCTGCAGACCAATAACGGTCACCACCGGCAGCATGGCGTTACGCAGGGCGTGAACGATAATGACGCGCATACGCGTCAGACCTTTGGCGCGTGCGGTGCGAATGTAATCCTCACCCAACACTTCCAGCATTGAAGAACGGGTCATACGCACGATTACCGCCAGAGGAATGGTGCCGAGCACCATCGCAGGCAGGATCATATGTGCCACCGCATCAATGAAATTACCCTCTTCGCCCCAGATAGCCGTATCGATCAGCATAAAACCGGTCAGAGGATTCGTATCATCCAGGAAGACCATATCGCTGACGCGTCCGGAGACCGGCGTCAGGTTTAGCTGCACCGAGACCAGCATGATCAGCATCATGCCCCACCAGAAGATAGGCATGGAGTAACCTGTCAGCGCCAGGCCAACAGCCGTATGGTCGAAAATAGAGCCACGTTTCACGGCAGCCAGGACCCCAACAGGGATACCCACCGCAGTGGCGAAAATCATGGCGCAGACACCAAGCTCCAGTGTCGCTTTAAAACGCGGCACGAACTCGTCCCACACCGGAAGACGGCTTTTCAGCGAAATCCCTAAATCACCGTGCAACACGCCCCAGATATAGTTGAGGTATTGCTGCCACAGTGGTTTGTTCAGGCCAAGCTCAGCCAGCAGCTGTGCATGGCGTTCAGGTGAAATACCACGCTCGCCCGCCATAATCATTACCGGGTCGCCGGGGATCATATGGACGAAGGCAAAAGTGAGAAGGGTGATACCGATAAACGTGGGGATAACAAGTCCCAGACGTCGGAGGATGAACTGCAACATAACCCGGATTCTCTCTGATGACGTACAACCAGTTGGCGTGACGTCTGTATTGCTCACAAATGTAAATTCCCTCTCTCTTCAGGAGAGGATTAGGATGAGGGAATGCATGCACGCCCTCACCCCTGCCCTCTCCGTGAAGGAGAGGGTGAACACCCTACTTATTATTCAACAGAGACGTTTTCGAAGTGGTGTTTGCCCAGTGGATCAACCACGTAGCCCTTCACTTCTTTACGCACTGGTTCGTACACGGTGGAGTGAGCCACAATCAGAGCCGGAGCCTGATCGTGCATCACAACCTGAGCCTGTTTGTACAGCTCGATACGTTTGTTGTGATCGTCGGTCGCACGCGCCGGCTGGATCAGGTCTTCAAACGGCTTGTAGCACCAGCGAGAGTAGTTAGAACCGTCTTTCGCGGCTGCACAGCTGAACAGGGTAGCGAAGAAGTTGTCCGGATCCCCATTGTCACCGGTCCAGCCCATCATCACCGCCTGATGCTCACCCGCTTTGGCACGCTTCAGATACTCGCCCCACTCGTAGGTCACAATCTTGGCCTGAACGCCCACTTTAGCCCAGTCAGCCTGAACCATTTCAGCCATACGGCGTGCGTTCGGGTTATACGGACGCTGTACTGGCATCGCCCACAGCTCAACGGTAAAGCCTTTCTCCTGGCCTGCTTCTTTCAGCAGCGCTTTCGCTTTCTCAGGATCGTAGGTGTAGTCTTTAACGTCGTCGTTATAGCCCCACATGGTTGGTGGGATCAGGTTCTTGGCGGCAACACCCGCGCCCTGATAGACCGCTTTAATGATCGCTTCTTTATTCACCGCGTAGGTCAGCGCCTGACGGACTTTCACGTCATCAAACGGTTTCTTCTCGGTGTTGAAGGAGAGGTAACCCACGTTCAGACCAGCCTGCTCCAGCAGGTTGATGTTTTTATCCTGCTTCATGCGCGCGATGTCAGCCGGGTTCGGGTATGGCATGACCTGGCATTCGTTTTTCTGCAGTTTTGCGTAACGCACAGAAGCATCAGGCGTGATGGAGAAGACCAGACGGTCGATCTGCGGCTTGGTGCCCCAGAAGCCCGGGAAGGCTTTATACAGAATACGGGAATCTTTCTGGTACTGCAGAAGCTGGAACGGACCGGTACCGATTGGGTTCAGGTCCACTTTCTCCGGGGTGCCGGCTTTCAGCATGTTGTCCGCGTACTCTTTAGACAGAATAGAGGCGAAGTCCATAGCCAGGTCAGCCAGGAATGGTGCTTCCGGACGCGTCAGCACGAACTGAACGGTTTTATCGTCCACTTTTTTCACTTCAGCGATCAGGTCCTGCAGGCCCATCCCTTCGAAGTATTCATAGCTGCCGCCAGACACTTTGTGATACGGGTTCTGAGCGTTTTTCTGACGGTCGAAGGAGAACACAACGTCATCGGCGTTAAAATCGCGCGTTGGTTTGAATTCTTTATTGTCCTGCCACTTCACGCCCTGGCGCAGGTGGAAGGTATAGGTCTTACCGTCTTCGCTGACGTCCCACTTCTCCGCCAGACCTGGGATCACTTCCGTGGTACCGGTTTTGAATTCAACCAGACGGTTATAGATAGGCACAGAGCTTGCGTCGTAAGTCGTACCAGAGGTAAAGAGCTGTGGGTTAAAGCCTTCCGGCGAGCCTTCAGAACAGTAAACCAGGGTTTTTGCCTGTACGCTTGCTGCCACGGTCATAGCCACCAGGCTCAGACCAAGCTTCAGCATCCCTGACTTCTTCAAGGAAATACTCATTATTCTGCTCCAATGTGATGTTTTGCTTTGTTGTGTTACGCCGCCAGACCTTTATTTATTTTTTACCCGGTCCGGTCGGTGATGCCCGAAGGCGTTTAAGGGATGGAGAATCCTTTCAGAAGAGCGTTTGAGTTGCAGCGCAGATCGTCCCTGAAATGCCCCTCATGCCCTACAATCTGTCAACAGAATGTGAAAACGTCAATACAGGTGACGGGGATTTACGCTGAGTGTGAGAAACCGCAAACAAAGATTAAAAAAACTATGTATGCCAGTTTTCAGCAGGGAAATTTATGCTACTCGCTATGTTGCAGCACAATTATCTTCATATTTCGCAACAATCAGTGATTAACTTTTATTCAGATCGGGTAAATTTTCTTGCAGAACGGTGATTATCTGAGCACTAAATACCGCGAACGTTAAAACGCACAGCGAAAAATGCTGAGGTTATCCATAAGCAACGCGAAAAAAGATCATTCTATATATAAAAAAATACAATGGATTATGTCACAAAATCGTTAACAGACAGGAAGAAGGCGGGATAAGGTGCGTTTTGGTGAATCAGGATGAGTAAGCTGCTAATGCAAAAAGGGCTAACCTTGCGGTTAGCCCTTCTTTAAATGTGGTCGGCGAGAGAGGATTCGAACCTCCGACCCACTGGTCCCAAACCAGTTGCGCTACCAAGCTGCGCTACTCGCCGAATGCGGAGCGCATCTTACTGCTGAGGTGCGCCCCCGTCAATCCCTTAAATTAAAAAAGCCCTTCAACTGGCGATATTCTCGCCAGACGCGTTACTGCGCGGCTTTCGCCTTGCTATCAGGGAGTTTGCACCAGTTGTTATTTTCGTTGATACCGCCGTCAGGAGAGGTATAACCCAGGCAACCCAAAATGGTGTCGTACAGCTCAACATGACGACGCGGCACCTTCATGTCTGCCTCTTTTTTCAGGTGGGCAAACATCTTCGCTTTCTCCGGGTCTTCGAGGTACTTGTCCGACATCCACACCATCATGGGCACGCGGAACTGTTCCGGAGGAGCCATATTACGTGGCGTACCATGCAGGTGCTCAAATTCATTAATTGACTCACCGTGATCCGCTGCATAGAACACAATCGCTTTCTTATCGCGTACCTGGTCAATCACCGAATCGATAAAGTGATCCACATACAACACTGAGTTATCGAAAGAGTTAATCAACTGGTCTTTGGTACAGTCTTTATCCACACCAATACATTCCGGCGTCCACCTGGCAAAGCTACGCGGATAACGTTGGGTGTAATTAAAGTGCGATCCTTTGGTATGCAGAATAATCATATGCTTTCCATCAGGATTCCCATTAAGAGAGAGCTTCATCTCATTAATCAGCAACATATCATCGACAGACTTGCCACGGTTACGTGGCTCCGCACCGATTTGCTCACGATAGGCAATGTTCTGCGCCATGGTGTTACTGTAGAACCACATCTCGCTTTGCATTGCATACAGGGCGGAAGTAAAGCCGAGTTGGTGAAGCACCGAGAAGACATTTTGCTCTTTCAGTGTTCGCTGCGGGTTATCGCTCGCTCCACCCTCGCGCACAAACATGCAGCGTAAGGAGAGCTTGGTGGCGGTGTCACAGGAGTAACCGCGATAGGCAACCAGGTTTTTCTCCTGAGCCAGTTTAGGCGTGGTATCACGGTCATAACCCAGAATGCCCATATGATCCCAACGTGTCGTTTCACCAATGATAAAAACGACATAGGTATCATCGATATCTTTTGGCGCGTCATAGGTAAATTTCTTTGCCGGGTTCAACAACGATTTGTTATCAGAGGATTCGTCCACCTGTGCCCAGGCATACAGCCCCAGTGCAGAAATCCAGTTTGACGGCAAATAAGAATTTGCAACCACACCACCGTAGCTTGGCATGTCCACGCCAGACGTACGCTCATAATTTTTCTGCTTCACTTCCAGCAAGCGAATCGGCCCCCAGACCATCAACCCAGCGAGCAGCACAATCGCGACACTTCTGAAACGTTTCCCCGGCGTGCGAATCTGGTGTACCAGCGTGTACCGGCAGCGGTTGCTCCAGATGAGCAGCAGAGGCAAGGTACTGACTGCCACCAGCCAGAGAATAAAGTGCAGACCAACGACCTCTTTAGAGAGATCTATATCCGTCGTCATCACCGAAGCAATAATGCCGTAGCCAATGACAACGTTCATAAAAGTCATGTAATAACTGGCACCAGCGGAGCACAGCACAATAAACGTTGCCAGTACTCGCCATACGCGGCGGCCAAAGAGGGTGAGAACCCGGAATAAAAAGAAGGTGACCAGTACAGCAGCGACCAATTCGACAACCGCTGCAACTCCTTTCCAGACGGTAAAATCGTGCGCATACCCGTCAAACCGACGGAAAAAAACTGCGCCATTCATAAACAGGCCGATGTACAACGCCAGCAAAAAGCAGAGCTTTTGTTGCGCCATCGATTTAATGTATTTCATGCAAGCTACCCGGAAAAAGGGACGGTACCACCGCCCACTCGGTATTAAAAGTAGGCAGATTAGATATACGCTCAGGGGATCGTTAATCAGAAACGTCTACAAGCGTGGTAAGTAGACCACAGGGATGGGAAAAAGTGGCAACAGAGAATGTGATCGGTGCAGTTATTTACAAAAAAGCAAATCCTGAAACCGACGTTTTCATCTAAGCCTCAGTTTTTAAGATAATAAAAAGGCCGGATAACCGGCCTTTTTTTGTTGTCGTCAGGCATGCGCTTCGTTAAAGACTTCACGCTGCGGCTGGCGAATGGTGGTCGACAAGGCCAGCGAGATTATCAGCAAAGCAAATATCACGCAGAAGGTCACATAGAACCCACCGAACAGCGAGGCGATTAACGAGCCGCAGATACTGCCGATGCCAAAGCCCAGATAGATAACACCATAGTTTTTCGCCAGATTGTTCAGGCCGAAGAACTCACTGACCAGCGACGGGAAGACTGTAATCGTGCCGCCGAAATTAAAGGCCACACAGGCAATTGCGGCGAAGAACGTGGCTTCGTTCAGTGGGGCAAACAACAGCGCCGCCATCCCCACCAGCGAAACAACCTGCCCGATGGTAATTACGCGGATACGGGCAATTTTGTCAGACAGAATCCCAAGCACCAGACGGCCAGAGAGGTTGGCAATGGAGATGACGGTGACCGCATTCGCCGCTGTTGCCGCATCCAGTTTCACCATTCCCTGAGCAATATCTTTCGCCACCCCAATCACATACAGACCGCTCATGCAGGCTGTCAGGAACATGACCGCCAGCATCCAGTACTGTGGTTGACGCATAGACTGCGCGAGGGTGAAATCATTCTCCACCACACCGTTAACGGTTTTCACTTCCTGCTGCGGCGCATCTTTCATCAGCGTGGCGCCGAACAGGATCATGACCAGAACGATAGCGCCCCAGATCATGAACGTTTTTTCGAGCCCCACGGAAGCAAGCAGGTGGGAATCGATAAATTTAAAACCGAGGCTCCCCAGGCCATAGGACCCGATGGCAAACGCAGAGATTAAGCCTTTACGTTCCGGGAACCACTTCACACAGTTTGACAGGGTCAGCAGATAACCTGCACCGTCGGCAAGTCCCACCAGCACCCCGGCGCTCAGCCACAGCATCAGCAGGTTGCTGGAATGCGCCGTCAGGAAAAAGCCCACGCCCAACAAGATACCGGATGCCATCGTCACCCGCCTCACGCCAAATCGCTCCTGCAATTTTCCCGCGACGGAAGATGAAAGCGCCAGCCCGAGGCTCAGCAAGCCGAAGGAGAACGCCACCTGGCTGACTGGTGCACCAAGCTTATCGGAAAGCGCACTGTTAAACAGGCTCCAGGTATAGACCGACCCCAGCGCAAACTGGGTCACGATGGTGCCAAAAAGCGTTAGCCAGCGCGTACGGTTGTAAGTTGATGTGTTCATGGCAGTTGTCCTGCAAGAGAAAGTAAGGGAATTCGCTGAGGACAACGATAAACAAAACCTTAATATGCCTGGGGTAAAACGGCATGAAATGCAGGAGGAATGGAATGAAATGCCATAAATCGGGAATGAATGACCTTGCCGGGGAATGAAGCGACGGCGTGTTAGTGACTGCTATCGCTACAACCCCCACGGCTATTGTATTCAGGATGTTATCGGAACGTTTAAAAAAGTAACAACCTTAAAAATTAGCGCTCACGCCCAGGGTGTACATAAACTCCTCACCGGTGGTGGTGTATTCCCCTTGTGCCAACGACGCATAGGCCGCCATATGCGTATTAAACGGAATATCCGTTCCGACGGTTACATCCATCCAGTTGCCGCTTTGCGTCGGTGCCGGCGTCTGTGGCATCCCAAACTGGGATTTCCACTGGTTTTCACCAAACTGCTGGTTATAGCTTATCTGCGCCCACGGGCGAAGCTCGCCGTACTGTGTATCCACGCGCCAGCCGAGCGTGCTGACGCTGGCATGCCAGAGTGGGTCGGTAAGCCCCTGCGTCGTCGCGCTGTCACCAAATTCGTTGATCATCATCGGTGCCGTGCCGTCATAACGCCACGCCATCACCGGACCGGTCGTGATACGCCCTGACACCGGAATGTTCCAGCCCACGGTCATGGCCCCTGCCGGCGTGGAACCCGACGGTAAACTCAGGGCAAGCCCGGGGGCATTTTGTGAGGACTGAATCCGCTCGGCGAGAATATCCTCATAACGCGGTTGGTGATCCGCATCCCATGTATAGCGTTCCGCCGTATTACTTTGGGCGTCTGAAACGATATATTCCTGTTGCCAGGCAAATGCTGTATTACAAAAAAACAGACAGGCTGAAATCCCCGCCAGGCCAGAAACAGCATGGCGACCACTGATTTTTTTTATCATCATCAAAGCGACTCCAGAGAGAGCCGAATTCGGCGATATTTGTCATTGTTTAGGAAGAGTTTTGCGGGCATATGGCCCTGTATTAACTATTGTCTTTATAGTAGACACGTCAAGCCTGACAGAATGAAAATTTTGCGATAACCGTTTCATTAAGGGAGATAACCGATGCAGCGTTGCGGTTGGGTAAGCCAGGATCAGCTTTATATCGACTATCACGATCGGGAATGGGGCGTACCGGAGACAGAAGGGAAAAAGCTTTTTGAGATGATCTGCCTGGAAGGTCAACAGGCGGGCTTGTCATGGATTACGGTGCTTAAGAAACGGGAAAACTATCGTAATGCTTTCCATCAGTTCGATCCGGTCGCCGTCGCTGCCATGACCGAGGACGATGTGGAACGGCTGGTCCAGGATGCAGGCATCATCCGCCATCGCGGTAAGATCCAGGCCATCATTGGTAACGCGCGCGCTTATCTGGCGATGGAGCAAAACGGAGAACCGTTCTCAGAATTTGTCTGGACGTTTGTGAACAACACGCCACAAATTACCCAGGCCGCCACGCTCGCGGAGATCCCGGCCTCCACCCCGGCGTCGGATGCGCTCTCTAAAGCGCTGAAAAAACGCGGCTTTAAATTTGTCGGCTCCACCATCTGTTACGCCTTTATGCAGGCCTGTGGCCTGGTCAACGACCACGTTACCGGCTGCGTCTGTCATCCAGGGAGGCACCATGATCCGCAAATGGGAAAGTGATAATGCCGGGCCACTCCTGAGTCTGTGGCTTGAAAGCACCACGGAGGCGCACCCGTTTATCAGCGCAAGCTACTGGAAAGAGAACGAAGGTATGGTGCGGGATGTATACCTGCCCGCCGCCGAAACCTGGGTATGGGAAGAGGATGGAATGCTGCGCGGCTTTATCAGCGTCATGCAGTCCCAGTTTGTAGGCGCGCTGTTTGTCTCAACTGATTTTATTGGTCGGGGGATTGGGCGTGCGCTGCTGAACCATGTTCAACAGCGCTTCCCGTATTTAAGCCTGGAGGTCTACCAGAAAAATGTCCGGGCGGTGAATTTCTATCATGCACAGGGTTTTCGCATTGAAGACAGCGCCTGGCAGGATGACACTCAGCACCCAACGTGGATCATGAGCTGGCAGGCGGATCAAACGCCGTGAGCGTAAGCTCGGGTCCCTGATATTTCTCGACCCAGGCCAGCGCCGTGTTCCCCGCGCAGCCATTCCCCAGCTTCGAGCTGGGGAGATCTTTGGTCAGAACGTTTACTGCACCGTTTTTACAAATACCGCCTTCGCTCGGCTCCAGGTCTGGCCATGCCCCCTGGTGAATGCAGATAACGCCAGGTTTAATCCCGTCGCTCACCACCGCCCCTGCCAGCACCTGGCCACGCTGATTCCAGACGCGAACCACGTCACCGTCAACGATCCCACGCGCGCGCGCATCTGCGCTGTTCAGGGTCACGGGCTCTCGCCCGGCAACCGCATACCGCTCGCGCAGTGATGAATAGTTAAGCTGGCTGTGCAGGCGATGGGCAGGATGGGCCGATAACACCTGCAGCTGTTCCGGCTGGGCATTACCGTGCCACTCGTCCGGCTCAAGCCACGTTGGATGCGCCGGACAGTCGGCATACTTAAATTGGGCGATACGCTCGCTGTAGATCACAATCTTCCCGCTCTCGGTTTTCAGCGGATGGTTCTCCGGGTCGCGGCGGAAATCGGCGAAGCGAACAAACTGCGCATTCTGTTCACTCTCCGGCATCTCAATAATCTGGTTCGCTTCCCAGAATTGTGCAAATGGCGGCAGCGTCACGCCCTGCGGGGCCCCGCGCTGACCTGCAATCTGGTAGAACGTCTCCAGCCACTGCAAATCCGTTTTGCCCTCGGTAAAACGCTCGCGCCCCCCCGTTTCCCACAACTCGCTCAGCTCAGCAAACACCTCAAAATCATCACGCGCCTCATCACGCGGCGCTACGACGCGCTTCATCGGTACCATATGCTGATTGCTGTAGTCACCGGTCATGGTGAGGTCGTTACGCTCAAACGAGGTGGTCGCCGGCAGCACAATATCGGCATGTTTGGCTGAGGCGGTCCAGAAGCATTCTGAGATAACCACCAGTTCTGGCTTCTGCCAGGCGCGGATCAGGCGATTCGTGTCCTGGTGATGAGTAAAGTTCGCGCCGCCGGCCCACCAGACAAACCGGATATCCGGGAAGTGGCGATCCAGACCGTTGTGCTGATAAAACCCGCCCGGGTTTTCCAGGGCTTCAACAATGCGCGCCACCGGGATTTTATCCACGGCATCTACACCGCCCTGAATCGAGCCCTGCAGAGAAGCCAGCACTGCCGCTTTGCGGGTCGGGTTGCCGCCATTGGCGAAGTGATAAGAGAGACCAAACCCACCGCCCGGCGTACCAATCTGCCCTAGCATGGCGGCCAGCGTCACGAGCATCCAGTGTTTCTGCTCACCGAACTGCTGGCGCTGCATCCCCCATCCGGACATTAACATCGTGGTGTTTTGGTGGAATAACGCCGCTAGTTCACGCAGTTTGGCCGCAGGAACCCCACAAATCTCTGCCGCCCACTCTGCCGTTTTGGCCATACCGTCTGTAATGCCCGTCAGATAGTCGGCGAAGTTGTCAAAACCGGTGGTACAGCGTGCGAGGAACCCGGTATCGTGCCAGCCGTTCTCCACCAGCGTATGGGCAATGCCCAGCATCATCGCCACGTCGGTGCCCATATGCGGGGCAATCCACTCGGCGCTGTCGCCGAAGAAGTCCATGGTTTCCGAGCGCATCGGGTCAATGCAGATGATGCGTTTGCCGCTTTTACGCAACGCATCGAAATACGGGATCCCCTGCTCGTCACTGGCATTCCACGCGATTTTCAGGGTGTTGAGCGGGTTGGCGCTCCACAGCACCACCACATCGGTGTGCTCCAGCACCAGCGGCCAGCTGGTCTGCTGCTGATACACTTCGTTACCGCCCACCACGTAGGGCATGATCGCCTGCGCTGCGCCGGTGGAGTAATCACCAAGATGGCCGGTATACCCCCCGGCCAGACTCATATAGCGCTGCAGTAACGTCGAAGCCTTATGCAGCACGCCATTTGAACGCCAGCCGTAAGATCCGGCAAAAATAGACGACGGGCCATACGTGTCGCGAATACGTTTGTGCTGCGCATGGATCAGCGCCAGCGCGTCATCCCAGCTCACCCGGACAAACTCATCCTGACCACGAATACCCTGCGGCTTGTCTGGCGACGTCAGAAATCCTTTACGCACCATCGGCCAGCGCACGCGCGTTTTGCTGTGCACCTGATCGCGAACGACGGTCTGTAAAGAGTTGGGATGTTGCGTTGGCAATGCTCCGCGAGACGACAGAACATTTTCGCCATCGGTCTCGACCAGCATCGGCCCCCAGTGGGCGGCGGTCAGAATCGTTTTTGTTGAGGTGCTCAAGCGTGCGCTCCTGGTTGCGTGCAGGTTTTACGGCCTTCTTAGTGAGGCAGTTTATGGTTTGTCACAAATTTCAGAGTTATACCCGGAATTTTCTCCGTATCTGGACGTCATAATCAACTGCCACGCGCGTCGTGGCAAAGAATAAAAAGGATTAAGGAAATAAGATGAAAAAACGCGTATTCGTTATTGCCGCTCTGGTGAGCGGTGCACTGGCTGTTTCTGGCTGCACAACAAACCCTTACACCGGTGAAAGCGAAGCAGGTAAATCCGGCATCGGTGCAGGTCTCGGCTCGCTGGTAGGGGCCGGTGTGGGCGCACTCTCCTCCTCCAAGAAAGACCGCGGCAAAGGCGCGTTAATTGGCGCAGCGGCAGGTGCAGCCCTGGGCGGCGGCGTGGGTTATTACATGGATGTGCAGGAAGCAAAACTGCGCGACAAAATGAAAGGTACCGGCGTGAGCGTGACGCGCAGCGGCGATAACATCATCCTGAATATGCCAAACAACGTCACCTTCGACAGCAGCAGCGCAACGCTGAAACCTGCAGGGGCGAATACCCTGACCGGCGTGGCAATGGTGCTGAAAGAGTACAACAAGACCGCGGTGAATGTGATCGGTTATACCGACAGCACCGGCAGCCAGGATCTGAATATGCGCCTGTCTCAGCAGCGTGCCGATTCTGTGGCCAGCTCGCTGATCACGCAGGGCGTTGCAGCAAACCGCATCCGCACCAGCGGCATGGGCCCTGCAAACCCTATCGCCAGCAACAGCACGGCGGAAGGCAAAGCACAGAACCGTCGCGTTGAGATTACCTTAAGCCCAATTCAGTAAGGGCTGCCCCCCTCTTCCAGGGGGAGAGGGGGATAAGGGTGTCATGCCGCCACATCGGCATGAACCGCTTGCCATCGCTAATTTTCCCGCTAAGGTGTTCTCACTCACTTCAGGGAATTCAGCGATGAGCAAACCAACACGGGCCACAATCAGCGACGTGGCGAAAGCCGCCAAAACCGGTAAAACCAGCATTTCACGCTACCTCAACGGCGAGAAACACCTGCTGTCCGATGCGCTGCTCGCTCGTATTGAACAAGCTATTGCCGATCTCGACTACCGCCCGAGCCTTATGGCGCGCGGACTCAAACGGGGTCGTACCCGTCTTATCGGGCTTATCATCGCCGATATCACCAACCCCTACTCCGTCAACGTTTTGAGCGGAATTGAAGCCGCCTGTCGCGAAAAGGGCTTTACGCCGCTGGTCTGTAACACCAACAACGAAGTCGATCAGGAGCTGCATTACCTGGATCTGCTGCGCAGCTATCAGGTCGAAGGGATTGTGGTGAATGCCGTGGGCATGCGTGAAGAGGGCTTAAACCGCCTGCAGCAATCCTCCCTGCCGATGGTTCTCATCGACCGCAAAATTCCGGAATTCGCCTGCGATGTCGTCGGGCTGGATAACACTCAGGCGGCGACAACCGCCACTGAGCATCTGATTGAACAGGGCTTTGAAGCCATCCTGTTTCTGAGCGAACCTCTGGGCATGGTCAACACCCGTCGTGAGCGACTGAGCGCGTTTCGTGCCACGCTGGAGCGTTACCCCGGCGTGATTGCCGAGAATGCCGAAACGCCCCTCCACGAAGCCGATCAGCTCGACAATACCCTGCGGCAGTTCCACACCCGCCATCGCGGAATGCGTAAAGCCGTTATCTCTGCCAACGGGGCGCTGACCCTGCAGGTCGCCCGCTCGCTTAAGCGCATCGGCCTGCACTGGGGAAGCGATATCGGTCTGCTGGGGTTCGACGAACTCGAGTGGGCAGAACTGGCTGGCGTCGGGATCACCACCCTCAAACAACCCACCTGGCAGATTGGCTATGCCGCTGTTGAACAAGTGGTTCGTCGTATTGAAGGCACCAGCGATGCCGTTCGCGAACAGGTATTTTCCGGCGAGTTGATTGTTCGCGGCTCCACCGCCCGTTAATTTTCCCTTGTGATACCGATCATAAATTCAACATCCTGACCTTTTCTTTGGAACCGGTTCCATCTAGCGTAATAGTATTAATGTATTGCGATGGAGTCCGACGATGGGCAGAAAAATCATGGTGGTCACAGCCGCGTATGGCGCGGAACAGGTGCGACAGGCAGGTGGTCAACGGGCAATGCTGCCCGTCATTGCGGGCGCGGGTGCCGACGGCGTCGAGATCCGCCGCGAGCTGTTCAACAGCGAAGAGCTGCTGGCGCTGCCCGCGCTGGGTGAATCCATTGAGCTGCTGGGCCTGCTGGCATGCTACTCCGCCCCTGCTGCCCTGTTTATGCCCGATGGCACCCTCAACCCTGACCTGCCCCGTTATCTCAGCGAAGCCAGTACCCTGAATGCGCTGTGGCTCAAGGTCTCACTGGGTCATTTCAGCGACACCCAGCCGCTTCACGCCCTGCGTGCCCTGCTCGATGAAAGCGGTATGGCCCTGGTGGTGGAAAACGACCAGACCGACTGCGGCCAGCTTGCGCCGATGCAGCGCTTCAAAACCGCCTGCCGGGACATGGCGCTGCCCGTCACGCTGACGTTCGACATGGGCAACTGGCTGTGGGTGGGCGACTCCCCGGAAGAAGCCGCGCGCCATCTGGCCTCCGCAGTGAGCTATATCCACGTTAAAGCCGCCGTGCCGCATAAAGAAAATTTCCGCGCCGTGGCGCCGGATCGGGCCGATGCGCGCTGGCTGGATCTGCTTTGTCAGCTGCCCGCCGATGCCCCGCGTGGTATCGAGTTCCCGCTGGAAGGGGCGGATTTAACCGCCGTCACCCGTCATTACGTAAACCTGCTGCGTGAGGAGTAAACCATGCACAAGACGCTGGATGTGATCACTATCGGCGAAGCCATGGCGATGTTTGTCGCCACCGAAACGGGCGACCTGAGTACGGTGGAGCACTTTATCAAACGCGTGGCGGGGGCTGAGCTGAACGTCGCGACCGGCCTGGCGCGCCTGGGTCTGAATGTCGGCTGGGTCAGCCGCGTGGGTGATGACAGCTTTGGCCATTTCGTTCTCGATTCGCTGAAAAAAGAGGGCATTGATGCTTCCGGCGTCACCCTCGATGGACGCTTCCCGACCGGTTTCCAGCTTAAATCGAAAGTCGAAAATGGAACCGATCCCATTGTGGAGTATTTCCGTAAAGGGTCTGCGGCGAGCCACCTCTCAGTCGAGGATTACCACGCCCACTATTTCGCCTCCGCACGCCATCTGCATCTGAGCGGCGTGGCGGCCGCGCTTTCAGCCAGCTCGTATGCCTTACTGGATCATGCCGCAACCACCATGAAGGCTCAGGGGAAAACGATCTCATTCGATCCTAACCTGCGCCCGGTACTGTGGAAAAGCGAAGCGGAAATGGTCGAGAAGCTGAATCGTCTGGCGTTTCAGGCTGACTGGGTTCTGCCGGGCGTGAAAGAAGGAATGATCCTGACCGGTAAAAACACCCCTGAAGGGATTGCCGATTTTTACCTTAACAAAGGGGTAAAAGCGGTGGTGCTGAAAACTGGCGCCGATGGCGCCTGGTTTAAAACGGCTAACGGCGAGCAAGGCGCAGTCGCGGCCGTGAAGGTCGATAACGTGGTTGATACCGTCGGCGCTGGCGATGGTTTTGCCGTGGGGGTCATTAGTGCCCTGCTGGAAGGCAAACCGCTGCAGCAGGCCGTCGCCCGGGGCAATAAAATTGGCTCGCTGGCAATCCAGGTGCAGGGCGACAGTGAAGGATTACCGACCCGCGCGCAGCTGAACGAATAAATTCCGTTTCCCTCCCCCTCTCCTCAGGTAGGCCAGGGGGAAACAAAACAAACCACCGTGTACCCTACATACAACGGCGGTACAAACCTCAACAACAGAGGCAAGCCTATGAACAGTTCGACCAATGCAGTAAAACGCTGGTGGTACATCATGCCAATCGTGTTTATCACGTACAGCCTGGCGTACCTTGATCGTGCCAACTTCAGTTTCGCGTCCGCGGCAGGGATCACCGAAGACCTGGGGATCACCAAAGGTATCTCTTCGTTGCTGGGTGCCCTTTTCTTCCTGGGCTACTTCTTCTTCCAGATCCCCGGCGCTATCTATGCGGAGCGTCGCAGCGTCCGCAAATTGATTTTCGTTTGCCTGATCCTGTGGGGTGCCTGCGCCTCACTGACCGGCGTGGTGAATAATATTCCTGCTCTGGCAGCCATTCGCTTTATTCTTGGGGTCGTTGAGGCAGCGGTAATGCCCGCGATGCTGATTTATATCAGCAACTGGTTTACCAAATCCGAACGCTCACGAGCCAATACTTTCCTGATCCTCGGTAACCCGGTCACCGTGCTGTGGATGTCGGTGGTTTCTGGCTACCTGATCCAGTCCTTCGGCTGGCGTGAAATGTTCATTATCGAAGGGGTACCAGCGGTTATCTGGGCATTCTGCTGGTGGATGCTGGTAAAAGATAAACCTGCGCAGGCGAAATGGCTCTCCGAAGATGAAAAAGCCGCTCTGCAGGCGCAGCTGGATAAAGAACAGCAAGGCCTGAAAGCAGTGCGTAACTACGGCGAAGCATTCCGCTCACGTAACGTGATTCTGCTCTGCGCCCAGTATTTCACCTGGAGCATTGGCGTGTACGGTTTCGTACTGTGGCTGCCATCGATTCTCCGCAATGCCGGTGAAAACCTTGGCATGGTGGAAGTGGGCTGGCTGTCATCCGTGCCTTACCTCGCAGCAACAATCGCCATGATCATTGCGTCATGGGCATCGGACAAAATGCAGAACCGTAAGCTGTTTGTCTGGCCGCTGCTGCTGATCGCTGCCTTTGCCTTCATGGGTTCCTGGGCCGTCGGCGCGAACCATTTCTGGGTCTCTTACACCCTGCTGGTGATTGCGGGTGCGGCAATGTACGCCCCTTATGGACCGTTCTTTGCGATCATCCCGGAGATGCTGCCGCGTAACGTGGCAGGCGGCGCGATGGCACTGATTAACAGTATGGGGGCGCTGGGCTCGTTCTGCGGCTCCTGGTTTGTGGGTTACCTGAACGGAGCAACCGGCAGCCCGTCCGCATCGTACATATTTATGGGGGTAGCGCTTTTCGCCTCCGTGTGGCTTACTCTGATTGTTAAGCCTGCTAATAATCAACAATTACCTGTCGGCGCACGCCACGCCTGAATCCTTAAAAATCAACGGAGATTAGCATGAAGCCGTCCGTCATTTTGTATAAAGCACTGCCGGAAGATCTGCAGAAACGCCTTGAGGAACACTTCACCGTTACCCAGGTGAAGAACCTCAGCCCGGAAACCGTGGCGCAGCACGCCGATGCGTTCGCCAGCGCCGAAGGTTTGCTGGGTTCAAGCGAAAAAGTGGATGTCGCCCTGCTGGAGAAAATGCCGAAGCTTCGTGCTACCTCTACCGTTTCCGTGGGCTATGACAACTTCGACGTGGATGCCCTTAACGCCCGCAAGATCCTGTTGATGCATACGCCACATGCGCTGACGGAGACCGTGGCCGACACGCTGATGGCGCTAGTCCTCAGCACGGCGCGCCGTGTGGTCGAAGTGGCCGATCGCGTCAAAGCTGGCGAATGGACAAAAAGCATTGGTCCGGACTGGTTTGGGGTGGATGTTCATGGCAAAACGCTGGGCATCGTTGGCATGGGCCGTATTGGCCTGGCTCTGGCGCAGCGCGCACATTTTGGTTTTAACATGCCGATTCTGTATAACGCGCGTCGTCATCACAGTGAAGCCGAAGAACGTTTTAACGCCCGCTACTGCGAGCTGGATACGCTGCTGCAGGAAGCCGATTTTGTCTGTCTGATCCTGCCGCTGACGGACGAAACCCGTCATCTTATCGGTAAAGAGGCGTTTGAAAAAATGAAGAAAACGGCCATTTTCATCAACGCGGGTCGTGGCCCGGTGGTGGATGAGAAGGCGTTGATTGAGGCTCTGCAACAGGGTGAGATCCACGCTGCCGGTCTTGACGTGTTTGAACAGGAACCGCTGCCGGTGGACTCCCCGTTGCTTTCATTGCCCAACGTGGTGGCCCTGCCCCACATCGGCTCAGCAACCCATGAAACACGCTACAATATGGCTGCAACCGCGGTAGACAACCTGATCGCTGCCCTTAGCGGAAAGGTGGAAATCAATTGCGTTAACCCGCAGGTTCAGCGATAGAAATGAAAAAACCCGCCAGAAGGCGGGTTTTTAAAATTTGTGCTACTGGGTTGGAAGCTTACAGGCTTACAACGTTACCAGCTGCTGGGCCTTTAGCGCCGCTTTCGATGGTGAAGGAAACTTTCTGACCTTCATCCAGAGATTTGTAGCCTTCGTTCTGGATAGCAGAGAAGTGTACGAACACGTCTTTAGAGCCATCGTCAGGAGTGATGAAGCCGAAACCTTTATCAGCGTTGAACCATTTTACCAGACCAGTCATTTTAGCAGACATAGAATTACCTTAATTAACAAATATATTGTGCCTTCCGGCTTGATGGATTGTGTTACAGATTTTTAAGCGATGAAGGAAGGGTCACTACGAAGGGTATCTATGGATAACAATCTGGACTGCTTTACTAAACTGCTTTAGGTCTGTGTAACAAACCGACCTGTATAGTTATACCGATGTGGTAGAAGAATAACAAGCGTTATTTTCGCCCGGAATAAAAAACCCCGCCTGAGGCGGGGTTTTCCGATTTATTCTGTGGCAGCGACCGCTGCACTCCACGCCTGACTAAAGGCCTGGTGCTGGGAGGCCAGTGGCCCAATCAGCGCATTATACTGGCTTGCCTGCTGCGAGGTCGGGAACTGAATACCGTTGGCCACAAAGCTCACCTGAGTGCCCTGCTGGGAGATGAAGTCCCCCACCTGAACCAGCTGCTGCGTGAAAATTTGCGCGGCTGGGATCAGCGGTTGCATCGCTTCAGAAGGTTTCGACACCACTTTCTCATACACTTTGTCGAAGACCGGTTTGAGATCGTCGCCCTGCTTCAGCGCGGAACGTGACGCGTCCGCCTGCATTTTCGCATTCTGCAGCTGTTGGCTCAGCACGCCGAGCGCACCGTTGGACTGGCGCAGCGGTTCACGTTGCGTCATGTAATCCTGCGGGACGCGAATAGCGTTCACGCTATCCACAACCGGACGGATACCGGAATCCATCGCCTGGCTCACCTGCTCTGAATAACCATAAAGAATGGCGTAATCAGACACGAAGGGGCCAAACTGTTTTTTCTGATCCGCAGTCAGCGTCGGCAACCGTTCACCGCTGCGCATCACCGTATTCTGTAGAAAATCGATAAACGCTTTGCGCTGATCGCCTTCTTTATCAAAACACCCACTCAGGCTAACAACTATCAACAACGCCGCAATAGGCGCAAACCAGCGAGAGCAGGACTTTCCTGTCGCCATTTCATTACTCCTTTCACCCAAAAAAGCGCACACCGGCACACGCGTGCCCGACGCTGACAAGGATAGTCCAGGTCAGCCCTGCAAGATACTCTTTTCATGCAAAACGGCTATTGCCGTTTTATTTCTTACTATTTACAAAAAAATACCTGGCGAAGCCGACATAAGCGTAATCAGGTAATTAGTCTCACCCTGGCAACGGCTGAAACGCATAAAGCGATCGTTACCGCACGATTAATCACATCCGTGACGATCCGTCGTTTGTATTAGGGACTATTCTTAACAGGCTCTCTGATGTTCTTGATCCCGGTATGTGATTTAAGAGGAGTCCTCAATGGAATATAAAGATCCTGAGCTTGAGCTGCTGAGCAGCCTGGAACAGATTATTTTTAAAGATGTACCGCAGACGTTAACCCTGCAACAAAGATCCAATCCCTTTAAAGAATATGAGCAATTGCGCAAAGGGACTGGATTAAAAACTGAAGAATTCGCCAGAGCGATGGGTGTCAGCGTGGCTATGGTGCAGGAGTGGGAGTCAAAACGCGAAAAACCCACCCCAACCGAGCTAAAGCTGATGCGCCTGATTCAGGCCAACCCTGCACTCAGCAAGCATATAGCATGATGCAGTAAAGTAAGTTACCGCCCCCCGCCTTTGCGGGGGCTTGTGTTTTAAAGGGAGGCACACCGCCAACCCGCCTCTTCCCAGACCAGTTCATGCGTCAATGCTAACCCCCGCAAAAAAGCCTCATCGTGAGAAACCACCAGCAATGCCCCGGGGAAACCGGCCAGTGCGGCTTCAATCGCCTCGACCGAGGCCAGATCCAGATGGTTGGTCGGTTCATCCAGCAGTAAAAGCTGCGTAGCGTCTTCACGCCACAAGACACAGGCCAGAGCAGCCTTGAGACGTTCCCCGCCGCTCAGCTCAGCCAGCGGAAGCGCCACTTTGTCAGCGCCCAACTGAAGCTGCGCTAAACGGGTTCGCAGCACACCCTCTTCCAGAGGTGTATGACTCAGATTGAGATGCGCCATCACCGACTGCGAAAGATCGAGCTGCGACAGATGTTGATCGAGATAAGCGCAGTTTACCGATACCTTACACGTTCCTGAGAGCGGAGCCACTTCGCCGAGAATGGCTTTTAAAAGCGTCGATTTACCGCAGCCGTTTGGTCCTTTTAGCGCCACGCGCATCGGTCCGTCCATCCGCCAGTTGGTCGGCGGGAGAGTGACGTGTGGCAGCACCAGCCCCTCCATCACCAGCACCTGTTTCCCCTCAGCAATCTGGCTTCCAGGCAACGTGAACATCACCGGATTCTCCTCTTCAACTCGCTCCCGGGCCTTGTTCACCGCAGCATTCAGCGCTTCATGTTGATCGCCATGCTGTTTTTTCCAGGCGCCAATGCGCTCTTTGGCGGCCATTTTGTATTTGACCCGCTCGAACGAGGCGATATTAAGGTTATCGACCGTACGTAACGTCTTCGCCGAACGCCGCTGGCTTTCGTCATGCTCTTTTTGCATCCGCGCGCGGGTGCGTTTGCGTTCTGTTGCCGCATGTTCCAGTGCCGCACGGGCTGCCTGCTGTTCGGCGTCCCGCTGATGCGTATAGTCGTCGTAACTGCCACCGTAGTGGCGAAGACCCGAGGCGCTCAGTTCAAGAATACGCGGTACCTTCGCCAGCAGTTCACGGTCGTGGGAGGCCACCAGCACGCCCCCCTGATAACGGGCGAGCTGGTCGTAGAACCACTCACGTCCCTGCCGGTCGAGATGGTTGGTGGGTTCGTCCAGCAGCAGATAATCCGCATCAGCCGTAAACGCGCCACAGAGCAACGCGCGAATGCGCTCGCCGCCACTGAGTTCCATGGCTGATTTATCCGGGTCAAATGGTGGAAGTTTTGCGTGGAAAAACGCCTCGCTCAGACGTTCCGCTACATCCCAGTGTCCGTCGAGTAACGCCAAATCATCGGGCTGGTAGTCACCGCTGTCGATGCGCTTACGCGCCGCAAAAATCGCCTCATACCCCAGCAGCTCAGCAAGCGTGGTTCGCGGGGAGATATCGGGCTGTTGTGCCACATAAGCGTGCGTTGCAAAACGTTCGATATGACCGCTGGCAGGTTCATCACACCCTGCCAGCAAACGTAGCAGACGTGTTTTACCGCTGCCGTTGCGGCCAACCAGCGCGCACAGTGACGGCGCCAGAGAAAGATTCAGTGGACCAAAAAGGGTATCGCCCGTCGCAAACTGACAGGTCACCTGATGCAAAATAAAAGAAGGGGATTGCGCAAAATGAGCCATAAGCACTCCTGAATGAAATCAAAACATCCCCTGCCGACGCGGTCGCGTTTAGCAAGGATCGAAATTCATCAGTCGTGTTTGTTCATTTTCGGGATGCGCTCCTGAGGGAGAAATATAACGAGAAACAGGATAACGGTAATTTGCTGACCATTTCAAGGTGAATTTTTAGGCGATTGCACTGCGCTTAGCTGGTCCACAAAAAAACGAGACATAAAAAAACCCGCCGAAGCGGGTTTTTCTCATCTGCTGGCCCGTCACCGGGCACATGCACGTTACTGCAGCAGCGAAATATCCGCCACGCGCAGGAACAGCTCACGCAGTTTTTCGAGCATAGAGAGACGGTTGATACGCAGCTCTTTATCTTCCACGTTCACCATCACTTTCTCGAAGAAGGCATCGATGACATCACGCAGTTCCGCCAGCTCCACCAGGGCTTCCTGGTAGCGGCCTTCGGCGAAATACGGCTCCAGCTTGTCACGCAGTACCACAACCTGCATCGCCAGGGCGATCTCTTCTGGCTCTTTCAGCGTCGCAGCGTTCACACGCTCGTTCAGCGTTTCGTCGGATTTCGCCAGAATGTTAGAGACACGCTTGTTAGCCGCGGCCAGTGCAGATGCCGCTTCCAGCGTACGGAAGTGGGAAACTGCCTTCATACGCGCATCGAAATCTGCCGGACGGGTTGGACGACGTGCCAGTACCGCCTGAATGGTATCGACGGTGTAACCTTCGTCCTGATACCACGCACGGAAGCGACCAAGCATAAAGTCGATCACATCGTCGACCACGTTGGCGTTGGTCAGCTTATCACCGTACAGACGTACCGCTTCTTCAGTCAGGGTCTGCAGATCCAGGTTCAGGTTCTTTTCAACGATGATACGCAGCACGCCCAGGGCAGCACGACGCAGCGCAAACGGGTCTTTGTCGCCTTTTGGATGCTGGCCGATGCCAAAGATACCTGCAAGGGTGTCCATCTTATCGGCAATCGCGACCGCACAAGCCACCGGATTAGACGGCAGCGCGTCACCCGCAAAGCGCGGCTGATACTGCTCGTTCAGGGCCACGGCCACATCTTCCGCTTCACCGTCGTGACGCGCGTAGTGCATCCCCATCACACCCTGGGTGTCGGTAAATTCGAACACCATATTGGTCATCAGGTCACACTTGGACAGTAAACCCGCGCGCGTTGCGTGGTTCACATCCGCACCGATTTCACGTGCGATCCAGCCAGACAGCTCCGCAATACGGTCAGTCTTGTCGCGCAGCGTACCCAGCTGTTGCTGGAACAGCACCGTCTGCAGACGTGGCAGGTGATCTTCCAGACGCTTTTTACGGTCGGTGTTGAAGAAGAACTCGGCATCCGCCAGACGTGGACGCACCACTTTCTCGTTACCGGAGATAATCTGGATCGGATCTTTTGATTCAATGTTCGCCACGAAGATGAAGTTTGGCAGTAGCTTGCCGTCGTTGGCGTAAACCGGGAAGTACTTCTGGTCACCCTTCATGGTATACACCAGCGCTTCAGCCGGCACGGCCAGGAATTTCTCTTCGAACTTCGCGGTCAGTACCACTGGCCATTCAACCAGAGAGGTTACTTCTTCCAGCAGGCTGTCGCTCAGATCCGCTTTACCGCCAATCTTACGCGCCGCGTCTTCCGCATCCGCCTTGATTTTGGCTTTACGCTGTTCGTAGTCAGCAATAACTTTACCGCGCTCCAGCAGGATCTGCGGATACTGGTCAGCATTGTCGATGGTGAACTCAGGCTCGCCCATGAAGCGGTGCCCACGGATCACGCGATCGGACGCCACACCCAGGATGGTGGCCGGAATAACGGTATCGCCCAGCAGCAGCGTCACGGTGTGCACAGGACGCACGAAGTGCACGTCGCTTGCGCCCCAGCGCATCAGTTTTGGAATCGGCAGCCTGGCCAGCGACGTGGCGATCATGTCAGGCAGCAGCGCTTGCGCACTTTCACCTTTCACATGTGCACGGTACAGCAGCCACTCGCCTTTATCGGTGGTCAGACGCTCAGCCTGATCGACGGTGATACCACAACCACGCGCCCAGCCTTCAGCCGCTTTGCTTGGCTTGCCTTCAGCATCAAACGCCTGAGCAATCGCCGGGCCACGTTTTTCAACTTCACGATCCGGCTGAGACGCCGCCAGGTTCGCCACTTTCAGCGCCAGACGACGCGGAGCAGCAAACCATTCAATTTTACCGTGTGCCAGGCCAGCGTTATCCAGCTCAGCAGTCACGTTCGCAGCAAAAGATTCAGCCAGGCTGCGCAGGGCTTTTGGTGGCAGCTCTTCGGTGCCAATTTCCACCAGGAAAGTTTTCTCAGACATGGCCGCCTCTTATTTGTTTCGGTTGCACATCGGGAAGCCAAGGGCTTCACGGGACGCATAGTACGCTTCTGCAACGGCTTTGGTCAGGGTACGAATACGCAGAATGTAGCGCTGACGTTCAGTCACGGAGATGGCTTTGCGGGCGTCCAGCAGGTTGAAGCTGTGGGCGGCCTTCAGAATACGCTCGTAAGCAGGCAGCGGCAGCGGAGACTCCAGCGCCAGCAACTGCTGCGCTTCTTTCTCGTACTGCTCGAAGCAGGTGAACAAGAAGTCCACATCCGCGTATTCGAAGTTATAAGTGGATTGCTCCACTTCGTTCTGATGGAACACGTCGCCGTAGGTGGTTTTACCCAGCGGGCCGTCGCTCCAGACCAGGTCGTAAACGCTGTCTACGCCCTGAATATACATGGCCAGACGTTCCAGACCGTAGGTGATTTCGCCGGTAATCGGTTTACATTCCAGACCGCCAACCTGCTGGAAGTAAGTGAACTGCGTCACTTCCATACCGTTCAGCCACACTTCCCAACCCAGACCCCAGGCACCCAGCGTTGGGTTCTCCCAGTTATCTTCCACGAAACGGATGTCGTGAATGGTTGGATCCATACCCAGCTCTTTCAGTGACCCGAGGTACAGTTCCTGAATGTTGTCTGGCGATGGCTTAATCACCACCTGGAACTGATAGTAATGCTGCAGACGGTTCGGGTTTTCGCCGTAACGGCCATCGGTCGGACGACGTGAAGGTTGCACATAAGCAGTCGCCATTGGCTCCGGCCCCAACGCGCGTAAGCTGGTCATTGGGTGTGAAGTGCCTGCGCCTACTTCCATGTCCAAAGGTTGAACAATGGTACAGCCCTGACGAGCCCAGTAATCCTGTAAGGTCAGGATCAGGCCCTGGAAGGTCTTGGTATCAAACTTTTGCATAGTATGTCGTGCTGGATACGTGTGGTTTTAAATGGAAGGGACCAGTATACCCGCTGCCTGCAAGATATACAGTACGAAACGGGTTTGTTTAGGGAAAATTGGGGAAATAAGCCACCACGCCAGGCAGCTGCCGGCGTCTGGCTGTTGATTATGCGAGCGGCTTAGCGCATGGAGAGATGTAAAAACTGACCGTCTGCGTCAAACGAACAGACAAAGCCCTCTTTACGGGACGTATGGCCTTTCAGCTCATAACTCCCCTGGAATCGCTCAAATCCGGTGACATCAATGTTCTGCGCATCCGAGTTATAGCGGCGCGCAGCCTGATCCTTACAGAACTGCTCCATATTCAGGGAGCGTTCCGGGCTGATTTTTCCCTGCTGTGCTTTTTGCACGGGTGCAGAGGGTGGCGTACTGCATCCTGCCAGGATAAACAGCAGAAAGAGTGACGCCGCACGCTTCATCATCATTTTTATTACCGCCCTGTTCAGTGGCTGTTATTTTTAGTAGCAAAGCTTTTATAGATTATGCCCTGGCATTCTGCGGACCTCGCGGCTTTCAAACAAGGCTGCTCAATAAAACTCAGAATTTTCCAGAGAGAGGCTTCAATACAATCGCAGTCACACTGAATTTACAAGGGATGATGAGGAACTGATGTCGTCAAAAATTAGCTGGATTGATAATCTGCGAGGAATAGCGTGTCTGATGGTGGTCATGATCCACACGACGACCTGGTATGTCACCAATGCGCACAGTATCAGCCCTGTTAACTGGGATATAGCCAATATTCTTAACTCCGCATCGCGGGTCAGTGTGCCGTTGTTCTTTATGATTTCCGGCTTTCTCTTTTTTGGCGAGCGTAGCGCGCAACCGCGTCATTTTATCCGCATCGCCGCCTGCCTGGGCTTCTACAGCGCCGTGGCCTTGCTCTATATCACCCTGTTCACCTCGATTAACGCCGGGCTATCACTCAAATACCTTCTGCAAAAACCCGTCTTCTACCATCTGTGGTTTTTCTTCGCCATTATCGTTATCTATCTGGTTTCCCCACTGATTCAGGTGAAAACCGTGAGCGGGAAAATGCTGCTGGCGCTGATGGTGGTCATTGGCATCATAGCCAACCCGAATACGGTCTCGCAGAAAATTGATGGTTTTGAATGGTTACCGGTCAATCTCTATATCAACGGCGATACCTTTTACTACGTGCTCTACGGCATGCTGGGGCGAGCTATCGGGATGATGGACACCCAAAAACGCGGCATGAACGGGCTATGTGCAGCGCTGTTTATCATCGGCGTGATCGTGATTTCGCGTGGAACGCTGCATGAACTGCAATGGCGCGGCAATTTTGCCGATACCTGGTACCTGTATTGCGGCCCGATGGTCTTCATCTGTGCCGTATCCCTGCTTACGCTCGCCAAAAACACCCTGAACGCACGCCCTCTGCCGGTGCTGAGCGTTATCTCCCGACACTCGCTCGGAATATACGGTTTTCACGCGCTGGTGATCCACGCCCTGAGAACGAGAGGGGTCGAGTTCAAAAGCTGGCCGGTGCTGGATATCCTCTGGATTTTCACCGTCACGCTGATGGCGAGCCTGCTGCTGTCAATGCTGCTGCAGAAGGTCGACACCCGCCGCTTCGTCAGTTAACGCTGCGCTGTCGGGCACGATGATACTGGCGCGGGGAGGAAAACCCCGCGGCCAGTGAGGCCTGTTCCACGCCACGCCCTTGCAACAGCCACTGTTCAGCCACCGCCAGACGCAACTGCTCCAGATAGTCGCGAACGCTTATCCCTAAATGCGTCTGAAAAAGCCGCGTTAAATGGCGCGGGCTGACATACGCCAGAGCGGCAATCTCGGGTAAAGCCCAGGCTTTGTGCGGCTCGGTGGTAAGCGCATCCTGCGCACGATGAATGGCCGGGTGAAGATGATTGCGGTAGCGTAACCATGGCGACAGCTGGGGATCGTCCCCGGAGCGACGAAACCAGACCACCATTTCGCGCGCCACGGCCAGCGCTTTTTCTGCGCCACACAGACGGTTAATCATATGCAGCGCCAGGTCGATACCCGAGGTGATGCCGGCGCTGGTCCAGATATTCTCATCCTGCACGAAGATCCGGTTTTCTTTGATGATTGCCGTCGGAGCCGCCGTACGCAAACGGCTTATAACGTCATGATGCGTTGTGCACTGCCGGTGGTTTAGCAAGCCCGATTTTGCCGCCAGCAACGCCCCTGAACAGACACACATGACGGTGATATCCTGACGATGAATGTGCGGCTGCAGGCGCATTAACCAGTGCTGGATCAGCTGCGCCTGCGGCGTTGAGAACTGAAAGCGGGAGTCGCTTACCCCCGGCAGCACCAGCAAACTGCCCTCAGGCAAGCTTTCCGGCAGCGGCTGAATACCGCCCATCATCAGACCAATCGACGTCGGAACCTCTGCCTGCGGACCAATGTAATGCAGGCGAAACGCGTCCCCTGCCAGCACAAAGGTCTCTGCCGGGCCCGTCATGTCTAATGACAGCACCCCAGGCAACATCACAAACCAGACGTCGATGCTCATTACAGTGACTCCAGCGTCTCCGCAACCGTTTTAATGTCGGCAAACCGCCCGGCCAGTACCGTCTCGGTACGATGACGCAGTTCCTCTGCGCTCAGGGTTATCCCCTTGTGCGTCATTGGAAACGTGAGCGTTGCCTCGCTAACAAAGGTCACAGCATAGCCCAGATCGGATGCCACCCGCGCAGTGGTTTCACAGCATTGCTCCGTGCGAATGCCGCACACGATGAGCTGATTAATGTCTCGCTCACGCAGCCAGCGGTCAAGCCCGGTATCCGTGAACGCATTATGGACGTGTTTCTGGAAGACCACGTCCGGCTGATGACGTAAAAAGGCCATCGGTTTGACATAGCCGCTTTGCAGTGTGAACGGACCGTCTTCATCTACATGGAAAATATCAACGACAGGAATGCCACGCGCCTGGCAGCCCTCAATCAGCCCCAGCATCGCCTGCTGAAAGGCAGGAATTTCATCCTCCTGCCAGTAATGACGATGATGAAAAGACTGCTGAGTATCGATGTTGATTAATGCAGTACGTGACATGTTGAATCTCCTCGCCAGTGGGTATGACACCATACTGGCAAGGAAATGAAGGCCCGCACAGACCTAAAAAGGACAACCTCGTGCCTCTGACAGACAACCGTATTTACGACATCAGCGGCAGCAGCTGTTGGTAGATTTTGCGAAAGACCTCGCGTCTTTGCGCATAACGCGCATGACGTGCCGCGTCAGGCAGATGCGCCTGTTCCAGTTGAAGCTGCGGTAACAGCTGAGAAAGCGGCGTTTCCGGGTTCATGGCAATCTGTGCCAGTCGCGCTGCACCGAGCGCAGGCCCCACATCACCACCGGTACGAAAATCGAGCTGCAGTCCGCTGATATCAGACAGCATCTGGCGCCAGTAGCTGCTACGCGCACCGCCGCCAATCAGGGTGATACTCGCCGGCGTCACACCGCAGTCATGTACCACGTCCATTCCGTCCGCAAGGGCATATCCCACGCCTTCCAGAACGGCACGAGCCAGTTCCGCCGGACCATGCTGATGGGTTAACCCAAAGAATACCCCTTTCGCTTCCGGGTTGTTATGCGGCGTGCGCTCGCCGGAAAGATAGGGTAAAAACCAGACGGTACCCGCACTTTCATCCGCCTGCTGTGCAGCAGCAATCAGTGCCGGAACATCAGCCATCCCGGTCAGTTTCGCGGCCCAGTCAAGGCAAGAGGCGGCGCTCAACATAACCGACATCAGATGCCATTTTCCCGGCAGCGCATGGCAGAAACTGTGAACGGCACTTTCAGGATTACTGCGATAACCCTCGCTGACCGCAAAATAGACGCCAGACGTTCCCAGCGAAAGCATCGCCTGCCCGGCTTCCACCATCCCGACCCCCACGGCACCCGCCGCGTTGTCACCGCCACCGGCCACCACCGGGACAGCGGGCATATTCCAGCGTTCTGCGACGGCTGTCTGTAAGGTACCCGTTATCTCACTGCCCTCATAGAGCGCTGGCATATGTTCGCGGGTCAGGTGGCAGGCATCGAGCATGGCCTCACTCCAGTCACGCTTGGCCACGTCGAGCCACATCGTGCCGGCAGCGTCGGACATGTCGCTGGCGAAATCACCCGTCATGCGAAAACGCAGATAATCTTTTGGCAGTAAAACTTTCGCCACCTGACGGAAAATTTCCGGCTCATGGCGGTGTACCCACAGTAACTTTGGTGCGGTAAAACCGGGCATCATCAGGTTGCCGGTAATACTGCGGGAGGTGGGTACTCGCTCTTCAAGGAGTGCGCACTCTTCTGCACAGCGACCATCGTTCCAGAGAATGGCCGGTCGCAGAACGTGATGCTGACTGTCCAGTAACGTCGCGCCGTGCATTTGCCCGGCAATGCCGAGGGCTTTGACGTCACGCAGACTGTGCTGTTCACCTAGCGCTTTGATTGCACGATCCGTTGCCAGCCACCACTGCTCCGGATCCTGTTCCGACCATAGCGGATGCGGACGTGAGACCTGCAGCTTTTCTGTCTGCGTTGCTAACACGTCGCCCTGCTCGCTTAACAGGATGGCTTTCACACCCGATGTGCCAAGATCAATCCCGATATACATTCGGTGACTCCTTTAACAGAAATGCCCGGTGGCGCGACGCTTACCGGGCTTACGTTATTATCTACTCGCTGTTATTTATCGAACAGGTAGTGATTAACCAGGTTTTCCAGCAGCTCCTGATGCCCGCTCTGATGCTGCGGTGCCAGTTGATGTTGTTCAGCGTACTTCGCGACGTCCGCAAGCGATAACTGGCCTTTCAAAATTTGCTGACCCAGCTCACTGTTCCAGCCGCTATAACGCTTCGCGACACGTTTATCCAGTTCACCGTCTTCAATCATACGGGCGGCGACTTTGAGCGCCAGCGCCATGGTATCCATTGCGCCAATATGGCCATAGAACAGGTCGTATTTGTCGGTGCTCTGACGGCGCACTTTGGCATCGAAGTTCAGCCCGCCGGTGGTGAAACCACCCGCTTTGATAATTTCATACATCACCAGCGCATTCTCTTCCACGCTGTTCGGGAACTGGTCGGTATCCCAACCCAGTTGCGCATCGCCGCGGTTTGCATCAACAGAACCGAAGATACCCAGCGCGATAGCAGACGCGATCTCGTGATGGAAAGAGTGGCCGGCCAGCGTGGCATGGTTGGCTTCAATGTTAACTTTGATCTCTTTTTCCAGGCCGAACTGTTTCAGGAAGCCGTACACGGTAGCAACGTCGTAGTCGTACTGGTGCTTCGTAGGTTCCTGAGGCTTCGGTTCGATCAGCAGCGTACCGCGGAAACCGATTTTGTGTTTATGGTCGACCACCATCTGCATAAAGCGGCCAATCTGCTCGCGCTCCTGACGCAGGTCGGTGTTGAGCAGGGTTTCATAGCCTTCACGACCGCCCCACAGCACATAGTTTTCGCCCCCCAGCTGATGCGTGGCGTTCATTGCGGTAACCACCTGCGTTGCCGCCCAGCTAAACACTTCCGGATCCGGATTGGTTGCCGCACCCGCGCCATAGCGTGGGTTGGTAAAGCAGTTGGCCGTACCCCACAGCAGCTTCACGCCGCTTTGCTGCTGCTTAGCCGCCAGCACATCCACCATCTGCGCGAAATTGTTCAGATACTCTTTCAGTGAGGCGCCTTCCGGCGACACATCCACGTCATGGAAGCAGTAGTAGGGCACGTTCAGTTTGTGGAAGAATTCAAAGGCGACATCGGCTTTACGCTTCGCCAGCTCGATGGCCTCACCCGGCTGCTGCCATGGACGGTCAAAGGAACCCACGCCGAACATATCGGCTCCGTTCCAGCAGAAGGTATGCCAGTAACAGGCGGCAAAGCGCAAATGATCTTCCATGCGCTTACCCAGCACCAGCTCATCCGGGTTGTAGTGACGAAATGCTAAAGGATTGGTTGTTTTCGGGCCTTCGTAACGAACACGATCGAGTTGGTCGAAATAAGCTTGCATATTGAGCTCCATAATCAGGGTATGCGGCGAGTCGTTGATACAGGAGTAATAGTGAATAGACATTTTGGCTTGCTCAATTACGTTATTTCACACTGCTATTGAGAGAATGCACAACTGTGCGCTGGCTCGCAAAATAATGTGCAGGCAAACTATTTTTCGGTCCCTCTTCCATAATCAAATGTAATTAAGACGTTACGTATTTTAAAATTCGATCGCGGTCATAAATTCAGAAATAAACCAAATATCATAATGCGAAGATAAAAATCTGTAATTGCCAGCCTGCCTTTCCCCGTTAAAAATTTGCTGCGTCCCAGCAGTGAATGTTTCTTTTATCTCAGCAACACATACCCCTACAAAAAGGCCCTATAATTATGAAGATAAAGAACCTGTCCCTTACTCTCTGCACTACGCTCCTCCTTGCAAGCTTTGCCGGGCATGCCAAGGAAGTCAAAATTGGCATGGCGATTGACGATCTGCGCCTTGAACGTTGGCAGAAAGATCGTGATATTTTTGTGAAAAAAGCGGAATCACTTGGCGCGAATGTGTTTGTGCAATCTGCGAACGGCAACGAAGAAACGCAAATGTCGCAAATTGAGAATATGATCAACCGCGGCGTCGATGTGCTGGTCATTATCCCTTATAACGGCCAGGTATTAAGTAACGTCGTTAAAGAAGCCAAACAAGAAGGCATAAAAGTCTTAGCCTATGACCGTATGATTAATAATGCGGATATCGATTATTATATTTCGTTCGACAATGAAAAAGTGGGTGAATTACAGGCTAAAAGCCTGATCGACAAAGTACCTCAGGGCAATTATTTCCTGATGGGCGGCTCGCCGGTTGATAACAACGCCAAGCTGTTCCGCGAAGGGCAAATGAAAGTCCTGAAGCCGTATATCGACAGCGGTAAGATTAAAGTGGTCGGCGATCAGTGGGCGGATGGCTGGCTGCCAGAAAACGCGCTGAAAATCATGGAAAACGCCTTAACCGCCAACAACAACAAAATCGATGCTGTCGTCGCATCCAACGATGCCACCGCAGGGGGCGCAATCCAGGCACTCAGCGCCCAGGGGCTGGCAGGAAAAGTGGCTATTTCGGGTCAGGATGCCGACCTCGCGGGCGTCAAACGCATCATGGCAGGCACACAAACCATGACCGTCTACAAACCGATTACCCAGCTTGCGAATACAGCGGCGGAAATTGCCGTGGAGCTGGGAAATGGTAAGCAACCTAAGGCAGACGCGACGCTGAATAACGGGCTTAAAGATGTTCCGGCTCGTCTGCTCACCCCCATTGAAGTCAATAAAGAGAACATTGACGCCACCGTCATTAAAGACGGTTTCCACAAGAAGAGTGAACTGTAATCCAGCGCGCCCCTGCTCTGCGGGGGCGCATCGAGTTGTACTGTTCTTCCCTCGGGTCATGTGGAGCAGTTATGCCTTATTTACTTGAAATGAAAAGCATCACCAAGCGCTTTGGCGCGGTGAAAGCGGTCGACAACGTCAGTCTGCGGCTCAATCCCGGCGAAGTGGTCTCGCTGTGTGGCGAAAACGGATCGGGCAAATCGACGTTGATGAAAGTGTTGTGTGGGATCTACCCGCACGGCAGTTACGAAGGCGAAATTGTCTTTGCCGGTGAAGTGATTCAGGCGACACACATTCGCGATACCGAACGCAAAGGCATCGCCATCATCCACCAGGAGCTGGCGTTGGTGAAGCACCTCACCGTGCTGGAGAACATTTTTCTGGGGGCCGAAATTTCACGTCATGGCGTACTGGATTACGACACCATGACGCTACGCTGTGAAAAACTGCTGGCCCAGGTAAGTCTCGCGATCTCCCCGGATACGCGCGTCGGTGATCTTGGCCTCGGGCAACAACAGCTGGTTGAAATCGCCAAGGCGCTGAACAAACAGGTAAGGCTGCTGATCCTCGATGAGCCAACGGCCTCCCTCACCGAGCAGGAAACGGCCGTCCTGCTCAATATCATTCGCGATCTGCAAAACCACGGCATTGCGTGCATCTACATTTCGCACAAGCTCAATGAGGTAAAAGCCATTTCGGACACCATCTGTGTGATCCGCGACGGTCAGCACATCGGCACACGTGAAGCTGCCGGCATGAGTGAAGATGACATCATCACCATGATGGTGGGGCGCGAGCTCACGGCGCTCTATCCAAACGAACCGCACACCACGGGTGACGAAGTGTTACGCGTGGAAAACCTCACCGCGTGGCATCCCGTTAACCGCCACATCAAGCGCGTTAATGACGTCTCGTTTTCCCTTCACAGCGGCGAAATCCTCGGTATTGCGGGGTTAGTCGGGGCCGGGCGCACTGAAGCCGTCCAGTGCCTGTTTGGCGTGTGGCCGGGCCGCTGGGAAGGCCGTATTTTTATCGACGGACAGCCGGTAAAAATCGAGAACTGCCAGCAGGCGATTGCCCACGGTATCGCCATGGTACCGGAAGATCGCAAGAAAGATGGCATCGTCCCGGTCATGGCGGTGGGTAAAAACATCACGCTTGCCGCTCTCGATAGGTTCTCCGGTGCGCTGAGCAGCCTCGATGATGCTGCTGAGCAGCAGTGCATTCTCCAGTCGCTCGCCAGACTCAAGGTTAAAACATCCTCCCCGGAACTGGCCATTGGACGCCTGAGCGGGGGCAACCAGCAGAAGGCAATCCTGGCGCGCTGCCTGCTCCTCAACCCACGCATATTGATACTGGACGAGCCGACGCGTGGGATCGATATCGGCGCCAAGTACGAAATCTACAAACTGATTAATCAGCTTGTACAGCAAGGGATTGCCGTCATTGTCATCTCGTCTGAGTTACCCGAAGTGCTCGGCCTGAGCGATCGCGTGCTGGTCATGCACGAGGGAAAACTGAAAGCCAATCTGATTAACCAGAACCTGACGCAGGAGCAGGTGATGGAAGCCGCTTTAAGGAGCGAACGTCATGTCGAAAAGCAATCCGTCTGATATTAAAGTCGCTGTTCCGACGCCCGGCGCGTTTGCCGGGCTAAAAGCGCTGAACCTGCAGGTTTTCGTGATGATCGCGGCGATTATTGCCATCATGTTGTTCTTTACCTGGATGACCGATGGCTCGTACTTAAGCGCGCGTAACGTCTCTAACCTGCTGCGTCAGACTGCCATTACCGGCATCCTCGCGGTGGGCATGGTATTCGTGATTATCTCGGCGGAAATCGACCTGTCGGTGGGGTCGATGATGGGTCTGCTTGGTGGCGTGGCGGCCATTTTTGACGTCTGGCTTGGCTGGCCACTGCCGCTGACCATTGCGGTTACGCTGGTGCTGGGCCTGCTGCTGGGCGCCTGGAACGGCTGGTGGGTTGCCTACCGTAAAGTCCCGTCGTTCATTGTCACGCTGGCGGGGATGCTGGCCTTCCGCGGGATCTTAATTGGCCTTACCAACGGCACCACCGTCTCCCCTACCAGTGCAGCCATGTCACAAATTGGTCAGAGCTACCTCGCCGATAGCGTCGGCTTTACGTTCGGTGTGATTGGGTTGCTGGCGTTTGTGGCCTGGCAGTGGCGTGGACGAATGCGCCGTCAGGCGTTGGGTCTGGCATCGCCAGCGTCAACGTCCACAGTCGGTCGTCAGGCACTCACTGCGGTCATTGTACTGGGCGCAATCTGGCTTCTGAACGACTATCGCGGTGTCCCGACGCCGGTATTGCTGCTGGCACTGTTGCTGCTGGCCGGGATGTTTATGGCCACGCGCACCGCGTTTGGTCGCCGTATTTATGCCATCGGCGGCAACCTTGAGGCTGCTCGCCTTTCAGGGATCAACGTCGAGCGCACCAAACTCGCCGTCTTCGCCATTAACGGCCTGATGGTTGCTATCGCCGGGTTGATCCTCAGCTCGCGTCTGGGGGCGGGTTCTCCCTCGGCCGGGAACATCGCCGAGCTGGACGCTATCGCCGCCTGTGTCATTGGCGGCACCAGCCTCGCAGGCGGTGTCGGCAGCGTGGCAGGCGCGGTGATGGGGGCATTTATCATGGCTTCGTTGGATAACGGGATGAGTATGATGGACGTCCCGACGTTTTGGCAGTATATCGTCAAGGGGGCCATTCTTTTGCTGGCAGTCTGGATGGACTCTGCAACCAAGCGACGAGCCTGATAACAATATTGTGACTTATTTGGGAAGTTAGCCATGTTTGAAAAGCGTCACCGCATCACGTTGTTATTCAATGCCAACAAAGCCTACGACCGTCAGGTGGTGGAGGGCGTTGGTGAATATTTGCAGGCGTCGCAATCCGAGTGGGATATTTTTATCGAAGAAGATTTCCGAACCCGTCTCGAAAACATCAAAGAGTGGCTGGGCGATGGGGTCATCGCTGACTACGACGACCCCGTCATTGAGCAATTGCTGACTGACGTCGACGTTCCGATTGTCGGCGTCGGCGGCTCTTACCATGCGCCCGAGCACTATCCGCCGGTCCACTATATCGCCACCGATAACCATGCGCTGGTTGAGACCGCCTTCCTGCATTTGAAAGAGAAAGGCGTCCATCGCTTCGCATTTTATGGTTTACCGTCAACCAGCGGCAAGCGCTGGGCAGTTGAGCGTGAACATGCTTTCTGCCAGCTTGTCGCGCAGGAGAAGTACCGCGGCGTGGTTTATCAGGGGCTGGAGACCGCGCCGGAAAACTGGCAGCACGCGCAAAACCGACTGGCGGACTGGCTGCAAACCCTGCCGCCGCAAACCGGCATTATTGCCGTCACGGATGCTCGTGCCCGCCACGTTTTGCAGGTCTGCGAACATTTACACATTCCGGTGCCGGAAAAACTGTGCGTCATTGGCATCGATAACGAGGAGCTGACGCGTTACCTCTCTCGCGTGGCGCTCTCGTCCGTTGCACAGGGTACGCGTCAGATGGGCTATCAGGCGGCGAAGTTACTGCATCGTCTGCTGGATAAAGAAGCGTTGCCGCTTCAGCGCTTACTGGTTCCCCCAGTCCGCGTAGTCGAACGCCGTTCAACGGATTACCGCTCCTTAAGCGACCCGGCAGTTATTCAGGCCATGCACTACATTCGCAACAACGCCTGCAAAGGGATTAAGGTCGATCAGGTGCTGGACTCGGTGGGCATTTCCCGTTCGAATCTGGAGAAGCGGTTTAAAGAGGAAGTGGGCGAAACCATTCATGCGGTCATCCACGCCGAGAAACTGGAGAAAGCACGCAGCCTGCTGATCTCCACCTCATTGTCGATCAACGAAATCTCACAGATGTGCGGTTACCCGTCGCTGCAATATTTTTATTCGGTGTTCCGAAAGGAGTATGAAAGTACGCCAAAAGAGTACCGGGAGCGTCACAGCGAAGTGATGATGTAGAAAAAAGAGAAAAGAAAACGCCTTCCGATGGAAGGCGTTTTTTTGAATTACATATGTGCGGCGATTAAGCGCTGGTTATCCTGGTACATCGCGAACAGATAGTTGTTATAGCTCTGTCCCTTGGTCGAATAACCTTTCAGCTTGTGGATCATCGTGCTGGCCGTCACTTCCTGATCCGCTTTACGCAGCTGAGCGCGCGATTTACGGAACGATGAGTAGGCCGGATGCGTGTTCAGATTCACCACGTAGGCATTCACAGAATCTTTCACCGATTCAAACTGAGAATAACCTTTCACCTTACCTGGTGCATTGTTACAACGCCCCTTGATACATTTCATACCAAACAGGTTGTTGTTATTACGCGCCAGTTTCGAGGTACCCCAGCCACTTTCGGCTGCAGCCATGGTCGCAACCATGCTCCCCGGGATAATGTCGACACGCTCTAAGAGAGAGTTCCACGGCACACGGCGCGTGTTACCGTTCCAGCTCACCTTGTAGCGTTTGGTGATATCTTTCAGGCGCGCGCGTTCTGATGGCGACCAACGGCTGTCGTACTGTTTGGCAATCAACCAGTTACGATCCGCAGTAATCGCGGCGTTTTGACTTGTGATGTAAGGCATTACCGTCCGGAGAAACGCTTTTTTCCTTGGTGTTCCGGAAGGGTATTTTCGCAAATCAGGAAGTGAACTACTCTTTGCACTATTGCGAGAATACTCTTGTTTACTGCTAACCTTACTACTTGTCGTCTTTATTGCGTGGGCTTTCTTACTCGTTGTATCCGTGTGCGTCTTCGCAAGCACCTCACCCGAAAATGCCATGGTGAGTAACATGAGTATCGCGGCCCCATATCGTCGAATGGGAGTCGATATCATTAGGTCTCCTGGTCGGATATAAACATTCCAACACCTTATTTTTTTCACAAATTTGAGAGCGGAATCTCAAATCATAACAAAAATAGACTGCAAGAGCACGTATAGAAATAGTCCAATTCCGAAACTATGTCACCTGAAACCTGCTCACATAAGCATCAATTCTGAAAAATTGTGCACGAACTCGCAGATAACTTCCTAATTTTGCGCGGGATCACTCATCCTCACGCGTCATCCTTGCAGAAAGCCCTGGGGGATGAGTTTTTACCCCACACCTGATGGCACACTGGTCAAAAATGCCGCGACAGGAAAATGGAATGAAACGCACCGCATTAGCTTTTCTGATGTTACCCGCACTGGCTCATGCTGACTGGTCATCACCGGGTTTCAACGCCTTTAGCGCCGAAGGTACCGGGATATTCACCAGCCAGGCAAAGCTTGCGAAGGGTACTCGCCCTCTTACGCTGAGTTTTGACAACACGTGCTGGCAGCCAACGGATGCAATAAAACTCAATGAGATGCTGTCGCTTAAAAAATGTGACGGCACGCCGCCGCAGTGGCGACTGTTCCGCGACGGCGAGTATCAGATGCGTGTCGATACCCGCTCCGGTACGCCCACACTGATGCTGACTATTCAGAGCGCAGCGGAACCGTCGGTTGCAAACGTTACCCGCCAGTGTCCGAAGTGGGACGGTAAGCCCCTGACGCTTGAAGTTGGCAACGATTTCCCGGAAGGATCGGTGGTCCGTGATTTCTACAGCAAACAGACTGCAACAGTGCAGAATGGAAAAATCACCCTGCAACCCGCCGCCAACAGCAACGGCCTGCTGCTGCTTGAACGCGCCGAAACCGACAAACCTGCGCCGTTTAGCTGGCAAAACGCCACCGTCTATTTCGTGCTGACTGATCGCTTTGTCAACGGCGATCCCTCTAACGATAACAGCTATGGACGCCACAAAGATGGCATGCAGGAGATCGGCACCTTCCACGGTGGCGATCTCAAGGGGCTTACAACCCGGCTCGATTATTTACAGCAGCTGGGCGTGAATGCGCTCTGGATAAGCTCCCCGCTGGAGCAGATCCACGGCTGGGTTGGCGGTGGCACCAAAGGTGACTTCCCCCACTACGCCTATCATGGCTACTACACCCAGGACTGGACCACGCTTGATGCCAACATGGGCACCGAAGATGATTTACGCCACCTTGTCGATGAAGCGCATAAACGCGGGATCCGCATCCTGTTTGATATCGTCATGAACCACACGGGTTACGCGACGCTCGCAGACATGCAGGCGTTCCAGTTCGGGGCCCTTTATCTGCAGGGTGATGAACTGAAAAAAACGCTGGGCGAGCACTGGACGGACTGGAAGCCGGGAGCAGGCCAAAGCTGGCATAGCTTCAATGATTACATCAACTTCAGCGACAAAGCCGCCTGGGAAAAATGGTGGGGTAAAAAGTGGATCCGCACCGACATTGGCGATTATGACAATCCCGGCTTCGACGATTTAACCCTGTCGCTGGCGTTCCTGCCGGACCTGAAAACGGAGTCGACGACCCCTTCCGGTTTACCCAACTTCTACCAACATAAACCTGATACCCACGCGAAGGCCATTTCGGGCTACACCCCGCGTGATTACCTGACCCACTGGCTCAGCCAGTGGGTACGTGACTATGGCATTGACGGTTTCCGTGTGGATACGGCAAAACACGTGGAACTCGAGGCCTGGCAGCAGTTGAAAGATCAGGCAAGCCAGGCGCTGGCAGCCTGGAAAGGCGCGAACCCCGACAAAAAACTCGACAATACCCCGTTCTGGATGACCGGCGAGTCATGGGGCCACGGCGTGATGCAAAGCGATTATTACCGCCACGGGTTTGACGCGATGATCAACTTTGATTATCAGGAGCAGGCAGCAAAAGCGGTCGGTTGTCTGGCGGACATCGACCTGACCTGGCAGCAGATGGCGGAAAAACTGCAAAGCTTCAATGTCCTGAGCTATCTCTCGTCGCATGACACACGCCTTTTCCGTGAAGGCGGCCAGCGTGCCGCAGAGCTGCTCCTGCTCGCCCCGGGCAGCGTACAAATTTACTACGGAGATGAATCCGAGCGGCCATTCGGACCGACAGGGTCTGATCCATTACAGGGCACCCGCTCGGATATGAACTGGCAGGACGTGACGGGCAAGCAGGCCTTAACCGTCGCCCACTGGCAGGTTCTGGGCCAGTTCCGCGCCCGTCATCCCGCAATAGGTGAAGGCAAACAAACCACGCTGTCGCTGAAAGAAGGCTACGGCTTCGTTCGCGAGCACAATGGCGATAAGGTCATGGTGGTGTGGGCAGGTAATCAATAACGACGCAAACCGGTTCCCTCTCCCCCTCCGGGAGAGGGATATTTCACCAGAACAATCCACTACCTAAATACCTTCTCACCACATAAAACAACAATCCCGACCGCATCTCTCGATTTGCACCAGCACGGTGCTAGCGTTATGGTTACCCACTTTCAAAATAAGCTCGACAGATCACCTGCTATGACGTTTTCACTTTTCGGCGACAAATTCACCCGCCATTCAGGCATTACTCGCCTGATGGAGGACCTCAACGACGGGCTGCGCACACCAGGCGCCATCATGCTCGGCGGCGGAAACCCGGCTCAAATCCCGGAGATGAACACCTATTTTCAGACGCTGCTGGCTCAGATGCTGGAAAGCGGGAAAGCAACCGATGCGCTTTGCAACTACGATGGCCCGCAGGGTAAAACCGAACTGCTGACACTGCTTGCTGAAATGCTGCGCAAAGAGCTGGGTTGGGATATCGAACCACAGAATATTGCACTGACAAACGGCAGTCAGAGCGCATTTTTCTACTTGTTTAATCTGTTCGCAGGCCGTCGCGCCGACGGCACCACCAAAAAAGTGCTGTTCCCGCTGGCACCAGAGTACATCGGCTATGCCGATTCCGGCCTCGAAGAGGATCTGTTCGTCTCGGCGCGCCCGAATATTGAGCTGCTGCCAGAAGGCCAGTTCAAATATCACGTCGACTTTGAACATCTGCATATTGGTGAAGAGACGGGCATGATCTGCGTATCACGCCCAACCAACCCAACGGGCAACGTCATCACCGACGACGAACTGATGAAGCTGGATGCGCTGGCGAATCAGCACGACATCCCGCTGGTGATTGATAACGCTTATGGCGTGCCGTTCCCGGGGATCATCTTCAGCGAAGCACGTCCGCTGTGGAACCCGAACATCGTCCTGTGTATGAGCCTTTCCAAGCTGGGTCTGCCGGGCAGCCGTTGCGGGATCATCATCGCCAATGAAAAAATCATCACCGCCATTACCAACATGAACGGCATTATCAGCCTTTCCCCGGGGGGAATCGGCCCGGCGATGATGTGCGAAATGATCAAACGTAATGACCTGCTGCGCCTGTCGAACGAGGTTATCAAGCCGTTCTATTACCAGCGGGTACAGGAAACGCTCGCCATTCTTCGCCGCTACTTACCGGAAGAACGCTGCCTGATCCACAAACCTGAAGGGGCAATTTTCCTGTGGCTGTGGTTTAAGGATCTGCCGATCACCACCGAGCTTCTCTACCAGCGCCTGAAAAAGCGCGGCGTGTTGATGGTGCCGGGTGATTACTTCTTCCCGGGTCTGGATAAGCCGTGGCCGCATACGCATCAGTGCATGCGCATGAACTACGTGCCCGATCCGGAGAAAATCGAAGCGGGCGTGAAAATTCTCGCCGAAGAGATTGAGTACGCCTGGCGCGAAGATAGCCAGTAACGCGTTACGCCAGATTATGCAGCCGTTCGTTGCGTAATCTGGCGGGGTCAACGCAGCGCAGCGCGTGGGTTGGGCACGCCTCCACACAGGCGGGTCCAGCCTCGCGATCTGCGCACAAATCACATTTCACCGCCTGAACGCGGTTCCCCACCCGCTGAACCTGCATTGCCCCAAACGGGCACGCTACCACACAACTTTTACAGCCAATACAGCGCGCCGGCTCCACCCGCCAGGCACCCGCGGTGTGGCGAATCGCCTGTGTCGGACAAACAGTGGCACAAGGGGCATCTTCACACTGATGGCAGCCCACAGCCGTAGTGAATGCGCCGCCTTTGACCACCCGAATGCGGGGCGTAAACGCGCCTGCAGAAAGCATTCCCTGATGCGACACCACGCAGGCCACTTCGCAGGTACGGCAGCCAATGCATTTTTCCGTATCAGCCAGGATAAATCGGTTCATCTGTCACGCTCCGCGCACGTTAAAACCCAGCTCTTTTGAGATAGCCTCTGCCGTTTCCCGCAGCGGTTTCAGCAGGTTTTTTTCACCAATTTGCTTCATGCGGGACGTCGAGAGCGAAATGGAGATCGCGTACGGCACGCGGCCATGAATATCAAACACCGGTACGGCAAGACAGGAGACGCCCAGCTCGTTCTCTTCTTTATCCATCGCCATGCTGTGCTCGCGGATTTCCGCCAGCTCGTCATACATCGCGCTCAGCTCGGTAATCGTGTTGCGGGTGAGCGGCTGGATCTGCTCCTGATGGCTCTGCCAGTAGCTCGCCACATAGTCCTGATGACCAAACGCCATGTAGATTTTGCCCATCGCCGAACAATAAAGCGGCATATGCTGACCGATGTAAGCGCGCGTGCGCAGCATACCGGTTGTGGGCTCCAGCTTATAAATCAGAATGGCGTGATCGTCCTCGCGGCTTGAGAAGTTCACCGTCTCACCGGTGGCGATATTCAGCGTCTCAAGGTGCGGGGCCGCCACGTGAATGATATTCAGCGACGACAGCGCCTTTTGCCCGACGGCGATAAATTTGGTGGTCAGGCGGTAGCTGCCCGCCGCAGGCGCCGGGGTAACGTACCCGCACGACTGTAACCCCTGCAGTAAGCGGTGCACGGTGCTTTTATTCAGCCCTGCCAGTTCCGATAAATGAGCCAACGGACACCCGTTCGGGTAGTTGCTGAGGATCTCAATCAGCATCAGGCCGCGAAACAAGCTCTGGCTACCTGCTGGCCTCTCTTTTTCTTGCGTCATTTCGCTCTCTTTCGTGCTCATCCAATGGCTCCTTTTTATCGCGTCCTGATGGTAGCGCAAAGTGTGGTTCAGTTCACGATCTCAACAGAAAAAACACAACCAGTTGATTTTAATCGATTTTGAAAATCATGAATGTCGTTGATCTGGCAAAATTTGATCGCTATATTTGAAATCAGATTTCGCATAGTGAAATTTAGCGATAAAAAAGCACTCGCACTTGCCCCGACAAAACAGGAGAACAGGGATGAAAGTGACCTTTGAAGAGTTAAAAGCGGCGTTCAGGCGGGTCCTGGTCGATCGCGGCGTAAAAGCGGACACCGCCGACGCCTGCGCGGAGATGTTTGCCCGCACCACGGAATCGGGCGTCTATTCACACGGGGTTAACCGCTTCCCTCGTTTCATTCAGCAACTTGATGCCGGCGACATCATTCCTGATGCCCAGCCAACACGGGTGACCTCGCTGGGTGCCATCGAACAGTGGGATGCCCGACGTTCGATTGGCAACCTGACGGCGAAAAAGATGATGGATCGCGCCACCGAACTGGCCGCCGACCACGGTATCGGCCTGGTGGCACTGCGAAACGCCAACCACTGGATGCGCGGCGGCAGCTACGGCTGGCAGGCCGCAGAGAAGGGGTACATCGGGATCTGCTGGACTAACTCCATTGCCGTCATGCCAGCCTGGGGCTCGAAAGCGTGCTGCATCGGCACTAACCCTCTGATCGTGGCGATTCCGTCTACGCCGATCACAATGGTCGATATGTCGATGTCAATGTTCTCCTACGGCATGCTGGAAGTGAATCGCCTGGCCGGGCGCACGTTGCCGGTGGATGGGGGCTTTGATGATGAAGGGCACCTCACCAGAGAACCTGGTGTGATCGAGAAAAACCGCCGCATTCTGCCGATGGGCTACTGGAAAGGTTCGGGCTTATCCATCGTCCTCGACATGATCGCAACCCTGCTCTCCAACGGATCCTCCGTTGCGGAAGTGACCCAGGACAACAGCGACGAATATGGCGTGTCACAAATCTTTATCGCCATCGAGGTCGATCGTTTGATCGACGGACCCACCCGCGATGCCAAACTGCAGCGCATCATGGACTTTATCATCAACGCCGAGCGGGCTGATGACAACGTCGCGGTTCGACTGCCGGGTCATGAATTCACACGTCTGCTCGAAGAGAACCGCCGCAACGGCATCACCATTGACGACAGCGTGTGGGCGAAAATCCAGTCTCTGTAAGGAGTGGACCATGATTTTAGGACATATTTCGCAGCCAAATCCGTGTCGCCTGCCGCGGGCGATAGAGAAAGCACTCGATTTTCTGCGCACCACGGATTTCACGGCGCTGGCACCTGGCGTGGTGGACATTGACGGACGTAACATTTTTGCTCAGGTGCTCGACCTCACCACCCGGACGTGGGATGAGAACCGTCCCGAAGTGCACCGTCGCTATCTGGACATACAGTTTCTGGCATGGGGTGAAGAGAAAATCGGTGTCGCCATTGATACCGGCAATAACGAAATAAGCGAATCGCTGCTGGAACAGCGGGATATTATTTTTTATCACGGCAGCGAAAATGAATCATTTATAGAAATGACGCCCGGCACGTACGCCATATTTTTTCCGCAGGATGTTCACCGTCCTGCCTGCATTAAAAATAAGGTATCGGCAATTCGTAAAATTGTGGTGAAAGTAGCAATCAGCGAAATAGATTAATTTTCTGAACTCTATTGGGAATGCGAAATGACTAACACCGGTTTTATAATTGGTGCGTACCCCTGCGCACCCTCGTTTCACCAGCAAGGGGAACAAGAAGAGCAGGACTTCTGGCGAGCGCTTTCCGATACGCCAGATATTCGCGGGCTGGAGCAACCGTGTCTTGAGGATCTCCATCCGTTGGGTGACGAATGGCTGTTCCGCCATACGCCGGGAGACTGGCAAATGGTGGTTACCGCGGTGATGGAAACCATGCGCCGCCGCGGCACAAATGGCGCGTTTGGCCTGGCCTCTGCCGATGAAGAACAGCGCAAAGCCTGCGTTGAATATTACCGCCATCTGCTGCGAAAGATTGATGCCATCAATACTCGCTTTCCAGGCAAAATTATTGCCCTGGAGATGCAAGCCGCGCCGCAGGCGGGAAACCCGTCTGTTGAACAAGCTACCGCTGCGTTTTCCCGTTCTGTACGTGAAATCACCTCATGGGACTGGTCATGCGACCTGGTGCTTGAACACTGCGATGCCATGACCGGCCCCGCGCCACGCAAGGGGTTTTTGCCCTTAGCGCAGGTGCTTGAGGTGGTGAAAGAAACGGATATCAGCGTATGCATTAATTGGGCGCGGTCGGCTATCGAAGGACGCAATACCACGCTGCCGCCTGAACATGTTAAAGCTGCACTTGAGGCCGGGAAGCTGGGCGCACTGATGTTCTCCGGGACCTCCGTTCGCGGAGCGTACGGCGAATGGCAGGATCTGCACGCGCCATTTTCCCCGTTCTGCGCCGACAGTTTAATGACCACCGAACAGGTAAAAGCACTTTTTACTGCGGCGAGCGCCGCAACATTGAAATTCTCCGGTATTAAATTACTGGAAATAAATTCTAATGCTAACGTCAGCCATCGCATCTCTATTTTGCGCGACGGCATTAGTGAAATGAAAAAAGCAACGCAATAACAATAAAAATCTTATTCCGGTTACATTCACTGAGATATTAAATATGAATATTTCTACTCATGCTCTACAAGCGGATATTCCGCGCCAGCGCTGGTTAAGAATCATTCCGCCTATTCTTATCGCCTGTATTATTTCATATATGGACCGCGTGAATATCGCATTTGCGATGCCAGGCGGTATGGATGAAGAGTTAGGTATCTCTGCCACCATGGCAGGCCTGGCGGGTGGGATCTTCTTTATCGGTTATCTGTTCCTGCAGGTGCCCGGCGGCAAGATTGCCGTGCATGGCAGCGGTAAGAAGTTTATTGGCTGGTCGCTGGTTGCCTGGGCGGTGATTTCGGTCCTGACCGGCGTTGTGACCAACCAGTATCAACTGCTGGCACTGCGCTTCTTACTCGGTGTGGCAGAAGGCGGGATGCTGCCCGTGGTGCTCACGATGATCAGTAACTGGTTCCCGGATGCCGAACGCGGCCGCGCCAATGCGATTGTCATCATGTTTGTTCCCATTGCGGGGATCATCACCGCGCCCCTGTCGGGCTGGATTATCACCGCACTTGACTGGCGCTGGCTGTTCATCATTGAAGGGCTGATGTCCATTGTGGTGCTGGTGCTCTGGGTGTTCACCGTCTACGACCGCCCGCAGGAGGCTCGCTGGATCTCCGAGGCCGAGAAAAATTATCTGATACAAACGCTGGCCGCAGAACAGCAGGCTATTGCCGGAAAAGCGGTGAAAAATGCCTCGCTGAGGGCGGTTCTGTCCGACAAAACCATGTGGCAGCTGATTGCCCTGAACTTCTTCTACCAGACCGGGATTTACGGTTACACCCTCTGGCTGCCGACCATTCTCAAAGAGCTGACGCATACCAGCATCGGCCAGGTGGGAATGCTCGCCATCCTGCCTTATGTCGGCGCCATTGCGGGCATGTTCCTGTTCTCCTCACTGTCTGACCGTACCGGCAAGCGCAAGCTGTTCGTCTCCCTGCCGCTGATTGGCTTCGCGCTCTGCATGTTCCTCTCCGTGGCGTTGAAAGAGAACATCTGGCTGGCCTATGCCGCGCTGGTGGGCTGTGGCTTCTTCCTGCAGTCCGCTGCGGGTGTGTTCTGGACGATTCCGGCGCGCCTGTTCAGCGCAGAGATGGCCGGTGGCGCTCGCGGCGTGATTAACGCCCTGGGTAACCTCGGTGGGTTCTGTGGCCCTTACGCGGTGGGCGTGCTGATCACCCTCTACAGCAAAGATGCCGGGGTGTATTGCCTCGCGGTTTCGCTGGCGCTGGCCTCGCTGCTCGCCCTGATGCTACCGGCGAAATGCGATGCCGGAGCGGAACCCAACCCCGGCGTGAACCCGCATAAGCACGCAGCCTGATCCCCCCGCCCTCTCCTGAAGAGAGGGCGTAAGACAAGAGAGTCAACGATGAGTGAAAAAGAGCCCTTCTGGCTGGGTATCGATTGTGGCGGAACGTATCTGAAAGCCGGTCTGTACACCCGCCAGGGCCAGGAAGTCTGTATTGAGCGCCGCGCGGTTGCCACACTCAGCCCACACGCAGGCCACGCTGAGCGGGATATGCACCAACTCTGGCAGCAGTGCCACACCACCGTCGCCCTGCTGCTTAAAAATGCCGACATTGGCGGCGCACAAATCAAAGGCGTCGGGATATCGGCACAGGGTAAGGGACTGTTTTTACTGGACAATCATGACCAGCCGCTCGGCAACGCCATGCTCTCCTCTGACCGCCGGGCGCTGGAGATTGTACAGCGCTGGCAGCAGGACGGTATTCCTGAAAAGCTTTATCCGCATACGCGCCAGACGCTATGGACGGGGCATCCCGCCTCCCTCCTGCGTTGGGTGAAAGAGAATGAACCGCACCGTTATCAGCAGATTGGCTGTGTGATGATGGCGCACGACTACCTGCGCTGGTGCCTCACCGGCGTTAAAGGGTGTGAAGAGAGCAACATCTCTGAATCCAATCTCTACAACATGAACACCGGGCAGTACGATCCGCAGCTCACACGCTGGCTCGGCATCGATGAAATTGACGGCGCACTGCCGCCGATCGTCGGTTCAGCAGAAATGTGCGGGGAAATCACCACTCAGGCCGCCGCCCTGACCGGTCTCGCAGCGGGTACACCCGTTGTGGGGGGGCTGTTTGATGTGGTTTCCACCGCGATCTGCGCCGGGTTACATGACGACAGCACGCTCAACGCCGTGATGGGCACCTGGGCTGTCACCAGCGGGATCGCCAACGGTATAGGCCATAACGAGCCGTATCCCTATGTGTATGGGCGCTACGTTCATCCGCAGCACTACATCGTTCACGAAGCCAGCCCCACCTCGTCCGGTAACCTCGAATGGCTAACCACACAGTGGGGCGACATGTCATTCGATGCGATCAACCAGGCCGTGGCCAGCCTGCCGAAAGCCGGAAGCGATCTGCTCTTCCTGCCGTTCCTCTATGGCAGCAACGCCGGGCTGGAGATGACCTGCGGGTTTTACGGCATGCAGGCCCTGCACACCCGCGCGCATCTGTTGCAGGCGGTCTATGAAGGTGTGGTCTTCAGCCACATGACCCATCTTAACCGCATGCTACAGCGCTTCACGCACGTGCAGGCATTGCGCGTAACCGGCGGCCCTGCCCATTCGGATGTGTGGATGCAAATGCTCGCGGACGTCAGCGGTCTGGCAATAGAACTGCCGCAGGTCGAAGAGACCGGCTGTTCCGGCGCGGCGCTGGCCGCGCTGGTGGGTACCGGCGTTTATCCCGATTTCCGCACCGCGCAGCAGGCTGTCAGACATCACATTCGCGTCATCACACCCGACAAGCATGCCCATGCGGCCTACCAGCGCAAGTATCAGCGCTACCAGCTACTGATTTCAGCACTACAGGGCTATCACGCCCATGTTAAGGAGCACGACCTATGAGCCGACCATTACTGCAGCTGGCGCTCGACCATACCTCACTTCAGGCCGCACAGCGCGACGTCGAGCGGCTTGCGGATCACGTCGATATTATCGAAGCAGGCACCATTTTGTGTCTCACCGAAGGGCTTAATGCCGTGCGCGCACTGCGCCAGCAGTGCCCGGAAAAAACGATCGTGGCTGACTGGAAAGTGGCCGATGCCGGAGAAACGCTGGCTGAACAGGCGTTTGGCGCAGGCGCGAACTGGATGACCATTATCTGCGCCGCGCCGCTGGCAACCGTCGAGAAGGGTCACGAGGTGGCTCTGCGCTGCGGCGGGGAAATTCAGATGGAGCTGTTTGGTCACTGGACGCTGGATGATGCGCGTGAATGGCACCGTATCGGGGTCACACAGGCCATTTATCACCGTGGGCGCGACGCACAGGCCAGCGGCCAGCAGTGGGGCGAAGTAGATCTCGCCAGCATGAAAGCCCTCTCGGATATCGGCCTGCAGCTCTCGATCACCGGCGGCATTACCCCCGCCGACCTGCCGCTGTTTAAGCAGATCAATGTGAAAGCGTTTATTGCCGGACGGGCACTGACAGGCGCGGCCAACCCACCGCAGGTGGCCCATGCATTCCATTCACACATCCGCGACATCTGGGGGGAGTAACCATGCGTCAGCATCCGTTAGGTATCTACGAAAAAGCGCTGCCGAAAGCGCTCACCTGGCCAGAGCGCCTGGTGCTGGCAAAAAGCTGCGGATTTGATTTTGTCGAGATGTCGATCGATGAAACCGATGAGCGTCTGTCCCGCCTTGAGTGGAACACCGCGCAGCGCGCCTCTCTGGTTGAGGCGATGCTGGAAACCGGGGTCGCGATCCCGTCGATGTGTCTGTCTGCCCACCGCCGTTTCCCGTTTGGTAGCCGGGACGAGACCGTCCGCGAGCGCGCACGCGCCATCATGACCAAAGCCATCCGTCTGGCGCGCGATCTCGGTATTCGCACCATCCAGCTTGCCGGGTATGACGTCTATTACGAAGAACATGACGAAGGTACCCGGCAACGCTTTGCCGAAGGGCTGGCATGGGCCGTGGAGCAGGCCGCCGCCGCGCAGGTCATGCTGGCAGTGGAGATCATGGATACCGCGTTTATGAACTCCATCAGCAAATGGAAAAAGTGGGACGAAATGCTCGCTTCGCCATGGTTCAGCGTTTATCCGGACGTCGGCAACCTGAGCGCGTGGGGTAACGATGTGGCCGCCGAGCTGACGCTGGGCATCGATCGCATCGCCGCCATCCACCTGAAAGATACCCAGCCCGTGACTGAACAAAGCCCCGGACAGTTTCGTGACGTACCGTTCGGTGAAGGGTGCGTCGATTTCGTGGGCATATTTAACACGCTGAATCAGCTCAATTATCGCGGCGCATTTCTGATTGAAATGTGGACTGAAAAAGCCAAAGAGCCGGTACTGGAAATCATCCAGGCACGCCGCTGGATTGAAGCCCGGATGCAGGAAGGAGGGATGACATGTTAGAACAACTCAAAGCCGAGGTCCTGGCGGCAAACCTGGCGCTGCCCGCCCACCAGCTGGTGACTTTCACCTGGGGCAACGTCAGTGCGGTGGATCGTGAACGCGGCCTGATGGTGATTAAACCCTCCGGCGTGGAGTATGACGTGATGTCCGCAGAGGATATGGTGGTGGTGGACATTGCCACGGGCCAGGTGGTCGAGGGGGTTAAAAAACCCTCTTCCGACACGCCAACCCACCTGGCGCTGTATCGCCGTTACCCTGAAATTGGCGGCATTGTGCATACCCATTCCCGCCACGCCACTGTCTGGGCGCAGGCAGGGCAGGATTTACCGGCATGGGGTACCACGCACGCTGACTATTTTTATGGTGCTATCCCCTGCACGCGGTTGATGACCCCGGCTGAAATTGCGGGTGAATACGAATACCAGACCGGTGAAGTGATCATCAAAACCTTTGAGGAGCGCGACGTAAACCCGATGCAAATCCCGGCGGTGCTGGTGCATTCTCACGGCCCGTTCACCTGGGGAAAAAATGCGGCCGATGCGGTACATAACGCTGTGGTGCTGGAAGAGTGCGCCTTTATGGGGCTGTTTTCACACCAGCTTGCGCCACAGCTACCGACGATGCAGCAGGAATTGCTCGATAAACATTATCTGCGCAAGCATGGAGCAAAAGCCTACTACGGGCAGTGATCACCCGGAATTAATATGCTCCTTACAGTACCGCCGTTTCCAGACGGCGGGCGTTAAGCCGGTATGCTTTGAAAATATCTGCCGGAAATACCCGACATCATTAAAACCGCAGCGGGTTGCCACTTCGGTCAGGGACGCAGAGTCGTTCAGCAACAGTTTTTCTGCCGCCCTGACGCGCTGGCGATGGATCGCTTCCGTCAGGGTTAAGTGAAAGGTCCGGCGAAATACGCGTCCCAGATAATCGGCATTGCAGTGCAAGGCTTTTGCCAGTTGCGATGTGGAAAGCGGCAGATGAAACTGCGTGCGAATAAGCTGTTTTGCCTTCCATGCCATGGCCGCGCCGGCTTCATCGGCTCTGTCTTCATAACCTGAGGAGATCGACACTTGCTGTAAAATCAGCAGCAAAATCATTTCCAGCGCCACGCTTCGCTGTAATTTTTCCTGCTCACTCAGGAATTGCCGGAATAGCGCAATCACATATTGAGCATCGCGCACGCAGCAATGTTGTTCAATGGCCACCGGAAAAGCATGTGGCAAAGGCGACGATTGCCCTTCGACCTCAAAATGCAGCCAGTAGAACCGCAGGTCCGCCGGGAAATCTTCTGTCCCCACGTGTCGACGCGCCGGCCAGAGCAGTAAGCTCTCTCCCGCTTTCACCTCAAAGAGCGTGTTTTCTTCCTGGATCGTTAATGTCCCTTTTTCAACGAAGATAATCTCCCACGAAGTTAATTTGCGCGCCGGATGCCGGCCCACGCCCCGGGAAATAAAGAGCCCACCATTTTGCACTTTAATCGGAAGCGCTATGGATAATTCAAGCATGGATATTCACCATTCCGCTCTGATTGCCATTAATATTCATCTTATGCTTTGATTATTAATGAATATCTTCCTGCCTTCCCGATCGAAATCACAAATTTATCATCAGGTCGGAATCGTCACCTTTTTATACTTTTCCCTTCCCTTGTTGGCCTGAGCGTTCGGTGCAGAATGAATGGGGTACCTTGCATAAATACGATAAAAATCGATTACCGAGGAGTTACCTCATGACTTCCACACCGATTACAGAATCACAGGTCGTACAAGGGGCTATGGATGACCGCCTGTCAGTCCGCGAAAAAATAGGCTACGGCCTGGGTGACGCGGGTGGCACGGTCATTACCTGCCTGATCATGAATTTTCTTACCTTCTTCTACACCGACGTTTTTGGTCTGACGCCTGCGCTCGTTGGCACGCTGTTTATTGCCCTGCGCGTGTTTGATGCCATTTCCGATCCGGTGATGGGGGTGATTGCCGACCGAACACAAAGCCGTTGGGGGCGTTTTCGCCCGTGGCAGCTGTGGGTGGCGCTTCCTGTCGGGGTTATCGGTGTACTGACCTTCACCGTGCCTGACGCCAGCATGGGGGTGAAAATCGCCTGGGCGTTTGGTACCTATCTGCTGTTGTCAGTGGGCTATACCGCCATCAACGTGCCCTACTGCGCGCTGATCAACACCATGACCACCCGCCACAGCGAGGTCATCTCCTGCCAGTCATGGCGCTTTGTGCTGTGCGGTGTGGCGGGCTTTTTGGTCTCTGTTGGCCTGCCGTGGCTGGTCGCAGCGCTGGGCGAGGGCAACGCTGCCCGAGGCTATCAACTCGGCGTTGGGGTGTTGTGCGCCATCGCCGTGGTGATGTTCCTCTGCTGCTTCTTCTGGGTGCGTGAGCGCGTCCCGCTGGCGCTGATGGGCAAATTCACCTTACGCGAGCACCTGGCCGGCCTGCGCAACAACGATCAGCTCCTGCTGATGCTGGTGATGTCATTCCTGCTGATCAACGTCTTCAACATTCGTGGCGGCGGCTACATGTACTTCATCACCTACGTGCTCCAGGGCAGTACCGCTTATACCTCGCTGTTCTTCACGATGGTGACCTTTGCGGCCATTCTCGGCGCGGTGATCGTGAATCCCCTTTCTCGCCGGAATGATACCGTCAAACTCTATTACTACACCAACCTCGTGCTGGCCGCGCTCGCGGCGGGAATGTGGTTTCTGCCAGGCGGTCCGGCTCATCAGACGCTCTGGCTGATCGTTATTCTGAGTAACGGCGTCATTCTCGGTTTTACCCTGCCCCTGCACTTCTCGCTGATGGCATTTGCAGATGACTATGGTGAGTGGAAAAACGGGGTACGTTCATCTGGCATGAACTTCGCTTTTAATCTGTTTTTCATCAAGCTCGCCTGGGCGTCCAGCGCCGGGATCATCAGCCTGGTGTTTATCGCCGTCGCCTACCAGCCGGGCGCGGGCAACCAGACGCCAGCCTCGTTACAGGGAATTACTGCGATGGAGACACTGCTCCCCGCCCTTTTCCACCTGCTGCTGGCGGTCTCAATCCGCTGGTGCAGACTCAACAATCCCATGATGTCGCGCATTGCCACCGATCTGCGCCAGCGTCACGTATCGTCCTGAGGAGAATGACATGTCCATAATGGAAGCCGACCTGCACACACTGAACATCAACGACCCGTTTCTCGGCCAGTATCAGCGGCTGGTGCGTGATGTGGTGATCCCCTACCAGTGGGATGCGCTAAACGATCGCGTTATCGAAGCCGAACCGAGTCACGCCATCACCAACTTCCGCATTGCGGCAGGGCTGGAACAGGGGGAGTTCTATGGAATGGTGTTTCAGGACAGCGACGTGGCGAAATGGCTGGAAGCCGTCGCGTGGTCGTTGTGCCAGAAGCCCGACCCGGAACGCGAAAAAACCGCCGATGAGGTAATTGAGCTGATTGCGGCGGCGCAGTGTGACGATGGCTATCTCAACACCTACTTCACGGTGAAAGCACCCGGTGAGCGCTGGACGAACCTTGCCGAATGCCACGAACTGTACTGCGCCGGACATATGATTGAAGCTGGCGTGGCCTATTTTCAGGGGACCGGAAAACGCCGTCTGCTGGATGTGGTATGCAAACTGGCGGACCATATCGACCGGGTCTTTGGCCCCGGCGAGGAGCAGCTTCACGGTTATCCGGGCCATCCGGAAATTGAGCTGGCGCTTATGCGGCTTTACGACGTCACTCAGGAACCGCGTTACCTGGCCCTTGTGAAATATTTTATCGACACGCGCGGCACGCAGCCTCATTTCTACGATATCGAATATGAGAAACGGGGCCGGACATCGTACTGGAACACGTACGGCCCGGCGTGGATGGTCAAGGACAAAGCCTATAGCCAGGCGCATCAACCGCTTGCCGAACAACACACCGCCATCGGCCACGCGGTTCGATTTGTCTATCTGATGGCGGGCATGGCGCATCTTGCTCGCCTGAGTCATGACGAGGGTAAACGCCAGGACTGCCTGCGACTGTGGAATAACATGGCCCAGCGACAGCTCTATATTACCGGCGGGATCGGCTCGCAAAGCAGTGGCGAAGCCTTCAGCAGCGATTACGATTTGCCTAACGATACGGTATATGCCGAAAGCTGCGCCTCCATTGGCCTGATGATGTTTGCCCGCCGGATGCTGGAGATGGAAGCGGACAGCCAGTACGCCGACGTGATGGAGCGTGCCTTATACAACACGGTACTGGGCGGCATGGCGCTGGACGGTAAACATTTCTTCTATGTGAACCCGCTGGAGGTACACCCTAAAACACTGGCATTTAATCATGTCTACGACCACGTTAAGCCGGTTCGCCAGCGCTGGTTCGGCTGCGCCTGTTGCCCGCCCAATATCGCCCGCGTGCTCACTTCGCTGGGCCACTATCTCTATACCGTTCGTCAGGACGCGCTCTTTATCAACCTCTTTGTGGGGAACAACGTCGCCATACCGGTAGATGAGGGCACCTTACAGCTACGGATTAGCGGTAATTATCCGTGGCAGGAAGAGGTCAACATCGAGGTCACCTCACCTGCCCCGGTGACCCACACGCTGGCACTACGTTTACCGGACTGGTGCGCAAGCCCGGCCGTGTCACTGAACGGCGAAAGGGTCACGGGTGATGTCTCCCGGGGGTATCTGTACCTCACCCGCCGCTGGCAGGAGGGAGATACCCTTACGCTGACCTTACCCATGCCGGTCCGGCGCGTGTACGGTAACCCGCTGGTACGCCAGCAGGCCGGCAAAGTCGCGCTGCAGCGTGGCCCGCTGGTCTACTGCCTGGAAGAGGCCGACAATGGCGCGAACCTGCATAACCTCTCCCTGCCTGAGCAGAGCGAATTTCGGGTCTTTGAAGGAAAAGGGATCTTTGCGCACAAGATACTGATTCAGGCGGAGGGCATCGCGCGTCACGCTGATGAGGAAGGCACGCAGGCACTGTGGCAGTACGATCGCGCCCCGGTGCAGCGCCAGCCCCGGACGTTGACCTTTATTCCGTGGTTCAGCTGGGCAAACCGGGGAGAAGGGGAAATGCGGATTTGGGTGGATGAGGCCTGAAGACATCTGTCCTGTCAGCCTCACTCCCCCCCTCTCCCACAGGCGCGGGAGATAAAAACCGAGGCCGGGTAAGGCAATCGCCACCCGGCTTTAGATCAGAAACGCCAGGACATGCCGGTCATCAGCGCGAAGCTGTCTTCGCGGTCGATCATCGGACTGTTCTTCACGTCGTCAGGTAACACGGTATAGACCGCGCTGGCGTTGATGAACAGATTCTGGGTTAACTGATATTTAGCCGCGAGCCCCACATACGGCGTCCAGCTATCACCTGCGGTGTATTCATTGAGGCCTGAGCGGCGAGACTCATTGCCGGATACGCCGTAGTAGTAATCGTTATAGCTTTCGTCGCTGTAGAAAATACCTACCGATGGCGTCAGCGTCAGACGTTCCATCCGAACCGGACGGAAGTATGAGATTTCACCGATCACGCCGCCGCTCTCATCCATCGCATCACCCGAGACCGCCACTTTCAGCGAGCCCCAGTGTTCATGGCGGTAGTACGCCCCGCCGAGAAACGCTGATGCTTTACGCTCATCGAGGTGTTTCATCTGAGCGTCGTCGTTATCTTCAGGATCAAATCGCAGTGGCATCCACGATGCGGTCATGCTGAATTCATTTTTTTCGTCTTTCCACAGCATCCATCCGCCGGTGGTCTGGCGAATATAAAACCGGTCGCCTTCATAGCTAATTAACGGTACCGCCGTGGTATTTTCGTTATAACCTTTATAAGGCGACTCATTAAATACAGCCCCCGCCCCAAGTGAAAAGTCACCAGCCATTGCAGATGATGTTGCAAATAACGTGGCTGCGATGAGTAAATTGTATTTAATAGTCATTACATGTAATCCATTTAGACGCCAAACAAGCGAGGCGAATAATAATGGTTACAAATTTGCCAATGCAACGCTGCAGTTTATATAATATTATATATAAAAACATATAGATGGGTGCGCATGATGAATAAGTTCCAGCTAAAACCACGCGAGTTAAAAATTATTTCCGTCATCGCAGCCACCCACAGTATTGGCGATGCCGCAGCCCTGCTGGGCATGGCACAGGCTAACGTCAGTAAATACCTTTCTGATTTTGAAACGCGTGTCGGTCTTAAGGTATTTGAGCGCACGACCCGTCAACTGGCGCTAACCCAGTTTGGCGAAGCGTTACTCCCCTACATTGACGCCACGCTGGATAAAAATAGCCAGCTCATTAATTTCATTGCTGATTATAAGCATGAGAAGCGCGGAAAAGTGACCATTTACGCCCCAACGGGTATCGTGATGTATCTGGCGCGACACGTGATCCATCAGATTGAGGACATCGGTGATATCCGTATCTCGTTAAAAACGTACAACCTGGATCGTAATGAATATTCCGAAGGGGTCTCGTTCCCCGATGATTGCGATATTCTCATTACCTATGCTCAGCCGAAAGATGAAAGTCTGGTCGCCAGTGTATTAACGAAATATTCCGTCACGGCATTTGCCACTGAAGAATATTTGAAAAACCACCCCTTAACCGGACCTGAAGATTTAATTAATCACTCCTGTATTTTAATAGACTCGATGCTGGTGGATGAGGCGAACATCTGGCGTTTTCGCGTCCACGGCAGTGAGACCGTATATGATTACAGAGTGACCGGAAATTATATTTGCGACAATACGCAGACGGCGCTGGAACTGGCCCGAAATAATCTCGGTATTGTTTTTGCGCCGAAAGAAAGCCTGAAAAAAGAACTTAAGAGTGGTTCTCTGGTTCCCTGCTTCCCGCATCAGGAAGAGTGGTGGCTCGACCTGACGGCAATATTCCGCAAACGTGAATACCAGCCCTGGCGCGTGCAGTACATTCTGGACGGCGTACTGAACTGCCTGCGTCAGCAAATTGCTCAGGCTGCCCAGGGGCAACCTGAGCTGGAGGGTTAGAACAGCCCCAGTGGTTTATCGGAATAACTCACCAGCAGGCATTTCGTCTGCTGGTAATGCTCCAGCATCATCTTGTGGGTTTCACGCCCGATGCCCGACTGCTTATAGCCTCCAAAGGCCGCGTGCGCCGGGTAAGCATGGTAGCAGTTGGTCCACACGCGCCCGGCCTGAATGCCCCGCCCCATTTTATAAGCCAGATTACCGTTGCGGCTCCAGACGCCAGCCCCGAGGCCATACGGCGTATCGTTAGCAATCTCCAGCGCCTCTTCCATCGTTTTGAAGGTGGTGACGGCCAGCACCGGTCCGAAAATTTCCTCCTGGAAGACGCGCATGTTGTTTTTGCCGAACAGGATCGTCGGCTCCAGGTAATACCCGTCCTGCAGATCGCCGCCCAGCATTTTACGACGACCGCCGGTCAGGACATCCGCCCCTTCTTTCTTGCCGATATCAATGTAGTTGAGGATAGTGTCCATCTGCCCGTGCGAGACCTGCGCGCCCATCTGGGTCACGTTATCAAGCGGGTTACCGCTGCGGATAGACTCGACGCGGCGAATGGCTCGCTCCATAAAGCGCTCATAGATAGACTCCTGCACCAGCGCGCGGCTTGGGCAGGTACAGACTTCACCCTGGTTAAAAGCAAACAGCGCAAAGCCTTCCAGGGCTTTATCGAAGAAGGCATCCTCTTCCTCCATGACGTCGGCGAAGAAAATGTTCGGCGATTTACCGCCCAGCTCCAGGGTCACTGGAATGATGTTCTGGGTCGCGTACTGCATGATCTGCTGACCCACTTCCGTCGACCCGGTAAACGCGACTTTGGCGATCCGTTTTGAGGTCGCCAGATATTCCCCTATCTCACCCCCCGCCCCGTTCACCACGTTAATCACGCCTGGCGGGAGAAGGTCGCCAATGACTTCCATCAGCAGCAGGACTGACAGCGGGGTCAGGCGGGCCGGTTTGAGCACAATGCAGTTACCCGCCGCCAGCGCGGGCGCCATTTTCCAGCTCGCCATCAGCAACGGGAAGTTCCACGGAATGATCTGCCCCACCACGCCCAGCGGTTCGTGGAAGTGGTACGCCACGGTGTCGCTGTCTACCTCGCTAATTCCGCCCTCCTGAGCGCGAATACAGGAGGCAAAATAGCGGAAGTGGTCAATGGCCAGCGGCACGTCTGCCGCCATCGTTTCACGGATTGGCTTGCCGTTATCCCAGGTTTCCGCCGTTGCCAGTAGCTCCAGATTCTGTTCCATCCGGTCAGCGATTTTGAACAATATCGCCGCTCTGTCCTGAACAGAGGTATGCCCCCATTTGTCTTTGGCTTTGTGCGCGGCGTCCAGCGCCAGGTCGATATCCCCCTTGCCGGAGCTGGCTATTTCACACAGCGGCTGGCCGGTAACGGGCGTCAGATTGGAATAGTATTCGCCGCCGACGGGTGCAACCCAGTCGCCGCCGATAAAGTTTTCATAACGGGGCTTCAGCTTGAGGGGAAAACCATACTCGCCAGGCTGGATACGCGATGAGGGAGGATTGTTTGTCATGACCGTCTCCTTGCTGTTGGTGTACAACAAGGGTAGTTCCGGCTGGCGATTTCCTCGCCAGCCGGTAACGGTGTTTACGACGGGGGTCACGGAGTTTCAGGAAATAATAACGAATCCCGCAATAAATGATCGTTGCCACGACGACGGGTAAAGCCGATGCGGTTGAAATATTCCAGGATCTGAATCGCCAGCTTGCGCCCGACGTTCAGCCGATCGCGGAAATCTGCTGCGCAGGTCGTGCCTCGCGCCTGATCCAGCTCGCGGATCAGGTTAGCAAACGCCACAATGCGATCGTTACGGTAATAACGATCTTTCACGATCGCGACGATTAATCCCTGCTGCGCCGCATGGCGCAACACCTGGCGCATCACCTGTTCGTCGGTATTCGTTTCACGTGCGAGATCGCGAACCCACCACGGCTCGTCGCCAAACAGCGGAGCCACTTTCTGCCATATCGCCTCTTGCCCGGCGTTGAACCCGGCTTTGTGATCCGGCAGATGCAGCCAGCCGTGGTGGCTTTTTATCAGCCCACTTTCGCGCATGTTTTCAATCAGCAGCAGCACCAGCGCATCGTTTTCCATCGGCAACGCCATGCGTCGCAGGCGTTCACGTCCCGGGCCGGGTTCATCCTGATGCTGTTCATGGTAAGTGGCGAGCGTGGTCAGTACCTTGCGCTGCCAGCATGCTGCGACCGGGGCATTCAGTAAATTGTTACCCGCCTGAATAAAGCCGGGCTCCTGGGTCAGCAGGCGTAATCCTTCCGCGCTGAGCTGACGAGCCCATGCGAAATCGCTCAGATTGACGGCACCGCGCTCAAGATGAACAAGCAACGCGGCTTTATCATCCGCGGCCTGCGCCAGCGCTCCCAGCCATTGCAGATACTCCGGCTTGCGCTTGCCGCGACGCGGCGGGTTGAGCGTGACCACCCGCGCCCCGGCCAGCGTCTCCCGGGCCGAAATGTCACGCAGTACCAGACGGTCATTATCCGCGAGCCACAGTGGCGAATCGAAAACCAGTTCGGCAAGGTCGTTTTCCAGCAGTGACACGCGCCCGGTGATATGGCTGGCCGCGTGGTGGATATGCAGCGGCTGCCATTGGGTCAGCGGCACATGCGTCTGCAGGGCGACGATCGCCCGCTCAGAAGGCTCTGGCGGTGCACCGGCCAGCAGCCAGTCGCCACGGTTAAGCTTCTCTTTTTCCGCATCGCCCGCAATATTGAGCGCGATCCGCTGCCCGGCATGGGCATGCTCTACGGGCTGGTTCTGCGCATGCAAACCGCGCACACGCATCGGGGCGTTGGCGCCCGTGAGCCATAAGGTATCGCCCACGTTCACTTCACCGCTCAGCGCGGTACCGGTGACCACCAGCCCCGCGCCTTTAACGGTAAAGGCCCGGTCGATCGCCAGACGGAAACGATGATGGCTGGCATGCTCGCGTGAGGGAAGCTGCTGCAAATGGTGGCGAAGTTCGTCAATACCGCGCCCTTCTGTCGCCACGGTGACGAACAATGGCGCATCGGCAAATCCATACTCCCGCAAGGTCGCCTGTACGGTTTCGCGCACCGCGTTGAGTCGCGCCTCATCGACGCGGTCAGCTTTGGTCAGCGCAACGGTCAGCTGCGGGTTGCCCGTCAGCTGTAAAATTGCCAGATGTTCACGCGTTTGCGCCATCACGCCGTCATCACAGGCCACTACCAGCAGAGCATGATCGATGCCACCGACGCCCGCCAGCATGTTAGAAAGAAACTTCTCGTGTCCCGGTACATCAATAAAACCCAGCACCCGGCCATCAGGCTGAGGCCAGTAGGCATAGCCCAGATCGATGGTCATGCCGCGTTTTTTCTCTTCCGGCAGACGATCGGCATTCACCCCGGTCAGGGCCTGTAATAAGGTGGTTTTTCCGTGGTCGACGTGACCGGCGGTGGCAATAATCATTTCAACAGCATCTCCAGAAATCGCGCTTCATCTTCAAGACAGCGTAGATCCAGCCACATTCGGCCATCGTAAATGCGCCCGATAACCGGTGCTGGCAAGGCACGCCAGCGCGCCGACAAAGCGTCAAGCTGGCTGCCGCGCCCGTCACGGGGTGTAAACGTGAGCGCCGCGCTGGGCAGCCTGTCCACCGGCAGTGAACCGCTGCCGATCTGCGACTGACAAGCTTCAAGGCGCACGTCAAAATCGGGGTAGTGCGGCGCAATGTGTGGCAAGAGAAGCTCACCCTGGGCGCGAATTGAGGCGGCATCACGGGCCAGCAGGCGCAGCGTGGGCAGCCGTTCAGCCAGTTTTTCCGGGTAGAGATAAAGGCGCAGCGTCGCTTCCAGCGCAGCAAGCGTCATTTTATCGGCTCGCAGTGCACGCTTGAGCGGGTGCTGCTGCAGCTTCGCAATAAGCGCACGTTTACCCACGATAATCCCCGCCTGCGGGCCGCCAAGCAGTTTGTCGCCGGAGAAACTCACGAGACTGACGCCCGCCGCAATCATCTCCTGCGGCATGGGCTCTTTTGGCAGACCGTACTGGCTCAGATCGACCAGCGAACCGCTACCGAGGTCGGCCACCACCGGCACACCCAGCTCACGGCCCAGCTCCGCCAGCTCCGCCTCTTCAACGGTTTTTGTGAATCCGGCTATCTGGTAATTACTGGTGTGGACCTTCATCAGCAGCCCGGTATTTTCATTCACTGCCGCGCGATAATCTTTTGCATGCGTGCGGTTGGTGGTGCCCACTTCATGCAGGGTACAGCCCGCCTGGCGCATAACATCCGGAATGCGAAACGCACCGCCAATCTCGACCAGCTCGCCACGGGAAACCACCACCTCTTTACCGCTGGCGGTCGCTGCCAGCATTAACAGTACCGCCGCCGCGTTGTTATTCACGATGCAGGCATCTTCCGCGCCGGTCAGCTCGCAGAGCAGGTCTGCCAGCGCCCGATCGCGATGTCCGCGCCCTGCGCCGTCCAGATCGTACTCAAGCGTCACGGGGGAACGCATGGCCTGCACGACCGCAGCGACGGCCTCTTCTGCCTGTTGAGCGCGACCAAGGTTGGTGTGCAGCACGGTTCCCGTCAGGTTGATGACCGGGCGTAACGCGCTTTGTGCTTTCTCCTCGAGCCTCAGCTCCACTTCCTGCCCCCACGCCGCACACCAGTCCGGCAATGCATTTTCTGTCTGAATATGGCTGCGGGCTTCGTCCTGAAGCAGACGTAATATTTCAACCGTCGCGGTATGGCCGAACCGCGCAACGGCAGCATGCACGCGCGGCTCGCGAAGAAGACGGTCGGTTGCAGGGATCTGGCTGTACAGGGAGTGATGAGTTGTCATGAAAGCGCCTGGCGAGTAAATATCATCCCCCCTCCCGACGGGAGAGGGAGTCAACATAAGAAGGGATTGTACCGCCTCCTGCTGCGAAGTGTTATAACCCGCATCAAGCCTTTGGCGGTTCGGTACGGGCAAAGCTCTCGCGCTGAAAGAGTGTTTCTGCAAGCTTCACCAGCAATGGACGGTCGACGCACCAGCCGGGGGAAACGCGGCGGAAATTGAGATAACCGATGGCGCAGGCAATGGCTATCGTTGCCAGGTTCAGGCTATCGGGTTGAATTTTTCCCTCCCGGATAAGCTGTTCGCACCAGTCCAGGCTGCGGCTGATTTTTTCACGCTGGCGTAACAGTTCCGTTTCAGACTGCTGGGCGGCGGGTCTTGCCTGCTCGCGTACGGACGTTAACGCCGCATCCATAATACCGTCGGCCAGCGCTTCAATTTGCTTCATTGCCAGCGCCGCGTTTGGATCGGCCGGTAACATCGCCGGGGCCACGCCGAGCAGCTCGATGTACTCCGCAATAATGGGGGAATCAAACCAGTACTGGCCTTCGTCTGTTACCAGCGTCGGCACTTTTCCCAGCGGGTTGTACTGCGCCACACCGTTTTCAGCGTGATAAGGCTGTTCATTGACGAACTCGAATTCAATCCCTTTCTCCAGCAGGAGAATCGAGATTTTTCGCACGAAGGGACTGGTGTAGCTGCCGATAAGTTTCATTGCCTGATCCTTGATGCCGAAAAAAGTCAGTATGGATCAAGCGATGAAAAAAGGGCAGGTATGCGTGTCGCATTCCTGCCCTGAAGGGGTTAGTGATCGAGATAGAGGTAGTGCATCCAGCTGGTCATACGCAGCAGCACCTTACGCATTACCGAGACGTGAGCAAAGTGATCCGAATAGACCGCCACCTGAGCATAAATGCCGTCGGGCAGCGCATCGACATCAGCATTCGGCTCCAGCTCGATAGTGCCTAATACGCCATCGGTACCAGGGATCACGGTCAGCGACTGCAGCGCACCCTGCGCCTGGTATGATCCCCCCGGCACCACCGGCAGAATACTGGTGAGCTTGCCGGAGAAGACCTGGCCCGGCAGCGCGTTGAAGACCACTTCCGCTTCGTCGCCCGGCTTCAGACGCAGCAGCGAGTTCTGACGGAACTGGGCCACAATCTGGCGTTTCTGTTCAGGAATAAAGACCATGACCGGGCGCAGCGGCAGCGCGGCAGCATAGGTCCCCGGACGAATCAGCACCTGCGTGATATAGCCATTGCTCGGCGCACGCACCACGGTCTGATCCAGGTTGTATTTCGCTTCAGCAAGCTGAGCGCGCAGGGAAGCAACCTGGGATTGCTCACCGTTGACCATACTGTCTAACTGACTTTGTATTTGCGTCTGTTCAGCCACCGAGCCTTTTACCAGCGCATCCTGCGCCAGATAGTTTTGCCGTGCGTTGTCGATATCGCTTTCAGAGAACGGGTTAACCTTTGCCCGGCTGCCTTTCAGGTAGCGCTGGTAATCTTTATACAGGCGGTCACGTTCAGCGGACACGCGCGTGGTATTGGCGACCGCTTCCGCAAGCTGCGCTTTGAGATTGTCGATATTGTGCGTGGCGGTGACCAGGTCGGCCTGCAGTCTGTCGACGCGCGCCTGATAGCGGCCCGGATCAAGTTTAAATAACACTTCGCCTTTTTTAATTAGCTGGTTATTTTTATCGGTAACTTCACTCACTACCCCAGTAACCTGCGGCGTAATCGGAATGGAAATAACCGCTTTTTGCGCCGTAAAGGTATAGGGATGGTTATAGTTCATCAACAGGATAAGCCCGGCGACAATAAACACCCCGCCTAATGTTGCGGTCGCGAGGGTCCACTGGTTTACCGGAATACGGAATATTTTAAAAATGGCCCAGGCAAAGGCCACATAGGTCAAAATAATCAGCAGATCCATGATTAGTGCTCCAGCGTGTTCTTGTCAGCCGTGGGAGGTACCGCTGCCAGTTTTTGTTCTAATTCGGCCACACGTTTAGTCAGAGCATCCATACCCGGGACCTCATCAGGTTTTGAGATGTGGTTCTGCATCCCCCAGCCGCGATCTTCGCGGTACAACGTGGCCCAAATCCACAGGAACGGCCAAATCGCATGGAGCGTAAACAGGCTAATCCATCCCGCCGTATGAATGGCATCCGCATGGGGATGATTCCGTTTTTTGGCCATATTATAAGGAATATCATGGATGGCGATGATTCCGTAAAAAAGAACCAGAAATACAAAAATCAATACGCCCAGCGCAAAATAGTTGAGAAACATATTCTCCTCACTTAAACAACGTCAACTCATTAAATTAATAAAACGGTACGCAACCTAATTAATTTTTTATAAATACGAGGTGTACTTATATTTCAGAGCCGGGGAGTATCGTTTTTTATAATATCTCCATGCAAGTTTATAAGCGTGTCAAAATATATCCTGAATAATAATAGACTTAACCTTACAATATGAGCGTAACGTACCTTATTGCTTTTCGCCATACCACACATGAAAAGTCATTTTTTAGCTTTATGTGTGACTTCATGACATCCTGGCGTTGAATCGCCAGGCAGAATTTGTCGCCGATCACATCCGGAGAATTCTGCATAAAAATTTTTTGTGAAATTAGTCACAATCCAGAAACAAACTCACGACAACCAAATGTGATTTACATCACAGAAGTGGGTGGTTTTTGCTTTATTTATCGCCATCGTATTTTTTTTATCCACTATTTTTGTGACGAAGATCACTTCATTCATGTCTGCACCCCCTACATTTACGTGATTCATATCACACAAATTCCCGTCATCTGGACAGTTGAACGATTCAGTGCCAGATTTCACAGCATCAGAACAGGGCCCGGCTACCTCTGCCGCCTCATTAACAATAAACCTCGGGCCGCAAGCCTAAGCGTAAACAGAAGAAGGGGTGTTTTATGTCATCCGATTTCAAGATCAAAGTTCAAAGCTTTGGTCGTTTCCTCAGCAATATGGTGATGCCAAATATCGGCGCGTTTATCGCGTGGGGTATCATCACTGCGTTGTTCATTCCGACAGGGTGGTTGCCTAACGAAACGCTGGCGAAACTTGTTGGCCCAATGATTACCTACCTGCTGCCGCTGCTTATCGGGTTTACCGGTGGTCGTCTGGTGGGTGGAGACCGTGGTGGCGTTGTGGGTGCCATCACGACGATGGGGGTTATCGTCGGTGCGGATATGCCGATGTTCCTCGGTGCAATGATTGCGGGCCCTCTGGGCGGCTGGGCAATTAAGAAATTCGACGTCTGGGTTGATGGCAAGATCAAATCCGGCTTCGAAATGCTGGTGAACAACTTCTCTGCGGGCATCATCGGTATGATCCTCGCGATTCTGGCGTTCCTCGGCATTGGCCCTGCGGTTGAAGTGCTGTCCAAAGTTCTGGCGGCAGGCGTTAACTTCATGGTTGCGCACGACATGCTGCCGCTGGCGTCTATCTTTGTTGAACCGGCGAAAATCCTGTTCCTCAACAACGCCATTAACCACGGTATCTTCTCACCGCTGGGCATTCAGCAGTCTCATGACCTCGGCAAGTCCATCTTCTTCCTGATTGAAGCCAACCCGGGCCCGGGCATGGGTGTTCTGCTGGCGTACATGTTCTTTGGTCGCGGCAGTGCGAAACAGTCTGCGGGCGGTGCGGCTATCATCCACTTCCTGGGCGGTATCCACGAAATTTACTTCCCTTACGTGCTGATGAACCCACGTCTGATCCTGGCCGTTATCCTCGGCGGTATGACGGGCGTGTTCACCCTGAGCGTGCTGGGCGGTGGTCTGGTTTCTCCGGCCTCTCCAGGCTCCATCCTGGCGGTTCTGGCGATGACCCCGAAAGGTGCCTATTTCGCTAACATCGCAGCCATCTGTGCGGCAATGGCCGTCTCCTTCGTGGTCTCTTCTATCCTGCTGAAAACCAGCAAAGTGAAAGAAGATGACGATATCGAAGCGGCAACCCGTCGTATGCATGACATGAAAGCCGAATCAAAAGGCGCAACGCCGCTGGCGGCGGGCGATGTCTCTAACGACCTGAGCCACGTACGTAAAATCATCGTGGCCTGTGACGCGGGTATGGGTTCCAGCGCCATGGGTGCCGGCGTGCTGCGTAAGAAAGTGCAGGATGCGGGTCTGACCAACATCTCCGTCACCAACAGCGCCATCAACAGCCTGCCTGCAGATGTTGACCTGGTGATTACGCACCGCGATCTGACCGAACGTGCGATGCGTCAGGTTCCTCAGGCACAGCACATTTCGCTGACCAACTTCCTGGACAGCGGCCTGTACACCAACCTGACCGAACGTCTGGTGGCCGCGCAGCGTCATGAAGATAACGAAGTCAAAGTCCGCGACAGCCTGAAAGACAGCTTTGACGCGAACGACAGCCACCTGTTCCGCCTGGGCGCAGAAAACATCTTCCTGGGCCGCACGGCGTCCCACAAGGAAGAGGCGATTCGCTTTGCCGGTGAACAGCTGGTGAAAGGCGGCTACGTGCAGCCTGAATACGTTGACGCGATGCTGGAGCGTGAAAAGCTGACCCCAACCTATCTGGGTGAATCCATTGCGGTTCCACACGGTACGGTTGAAGCGAAAGACCGCGTACTGAAAACCGGCGTGGTGTTCTGCCAGTATCCGGATGGTGTACGCTTCGGTGAAGAAGAAGACGACATCGCCCGCCTGGTGATTGGTATCGCCGCTCGCAACAACGAGCACATCCAGGTGATTACCAGCCTGACCAACGCGCTGGATGACGACTCTGTCATTGAACGTCTGGCCAACACCACCAGCGTGGAAGAAGTGCTGGCGCTGTTGAACAAGTAACGGAACCTCTTCCCTCTCCCCCTGTGGGGAGAGGGTTAGGGTGAGGGCAAAGCCTCACCCCAGCCCTCTCGGGTAAAAACATTGATTAAGGTTAATACTATGAAAGCATTACATTTTGGCGCAGGTAATATCGGTCGTGGCTTTATCGGTAAACTGCTGGCAGACGCAGGCATTACGCTGACATTCGCCGATGTGAATCAGGTAGTCCTGGATGCCCTGAATGCCCGTCATAGCTATCAGGTACACGTGGTAGGCGAAAACGAGCAGGTTGAGACGGTGTCTGGCGTTAATGCGGTAAGCAGCATTGGCGAAGACGTTATCGACCTCATCGCCAGTGTCGATCTGGTGACCACGGCCGTTGGCCCGGTGGTGCTTGAGCGCATTGCCCCTGCGGTGGCGAAAGGCCTGGCAAAACGTAAAGCGCAGGGCATCGACACACCGCTGAACATCATCGCCTGTGAAAACATGGTGCGCGGCACCACGCAGCTGAAAGGCCATGTGCTCGCCGCCGTCGCGGACGAAGATAAAGCCTGGGTGGAAGCGCACGTCGGCTTTGTGGATTCCGCCGTTGACCGTATCGTTCCGCCATCAGAATCCGCCACCCACGATCCGCTGGAAGTGACCGTGGAAACCTTCAGCGAGTGGATCGTCGATAAAACCCAGTTTAAAGGCGCACTGCCAACCATTCCGGGGATGGAATTAACCGATAACCTGATGGCCTTTGTCGAACGTAAACTCTTCACGCTGAACACCGGGCATGCTATAACCGCGTACCTCGGAAAATTGGCCGATCATCAGACCATTCGTGACGCGATCCTCGATGAGAGCATCCGTGCGGTGGTTAAAGGGGCAATGGAAGAGAGCGGCGCGGTGCTGATCAAACGCTACGGTTTTGATGCTGAGAAACATGCAGCATACATCCAGAAAATCCTCGGTCGTTTTGAAAACCCGTATCTGAAAGATGACGTTGAGCGCGTAGGCCGTCAGCCACTGCGTAAACTGAGCGCGGGCGATCGCCTGATTAAACCGCTGCTGGGCACGCTGGAGTATGGTCTTGCGCACGCCAACCTGGTGAAAGGGATTGCCGCCGCGATGCATTACCGCAGCGAACAGGATCCACAGGCGCAGGAGCTGGCTCAGCTGATTAACGATAAAGGCCCGCAGGGTGCGCTGGCGCAGATCTCGGGTCTGGATGCTAACAGCGACGTGGTTGTGGAGGCGGTGAACGCTTACAACGCAATCAAATGATGCAGAGTGCGGCGCAGGATAGCCTGCGCCCAAATAACAGATTGTCAGATATGCAGGCAATAATGGAACAAACCCAGGCCTTTGAAAATCGCGTGCTTGAGCGTCTGAATGCTGGCAAAACCGTACGAAGTTTCCTGATTGCCGCCGTCGAGTTGCTAACCGAGGCGGTGAATATTCTGGTACTTCAGGTGTTTCGCAAAGACGACTACGCGGTAAAATATGCTGTAGAACCGTTACTGGACGGAGACGGACCGCTGGGCGATTTATCGGTACGTCTGAAGCTGATTTATGGTCTTGGCGTGTTGAACCGACAAGAGTATGAAGATGCCGAGCTGCTGATGGCACTGCGCGAAGAGTTAAATCATGACGGTAATGAGTACACCTTTACCGATGATGAGATCCTTGGCCCCTTCGGCGAGCTACACTGCGTCACCGCGCTTCCCCCTGCTCCCCATTTTGATAACAGTGACCCTGAGCTGTACGCGATGCAAAAGCTGCGTTATCAACAGGTTGTCCGTTCCACAATGGTCCTTTCCCTGACTGAGCTGATTTCCCGAATCAGCTTAAAAAAAGCGTTTCAGAAGTAAGCCTGCTCACATTGGTGTATCCTTCCCTGTAAATTCCCCGTTTTCAGAGTTATTTGTCATGAAAGAAGTCGAAAAGAACGAAATTAAACGCCTGAGCGACCGCCTGGATCTGATCCGCCACCAGATGGCTGGTCTCTCGCTGGTTGAATCCGCCGAGAAGTATGCCGAGCTGGAGAAAGAGAGTGAGAAGCTTGAAGCGGAAATCGAGCGTCTGCGCGAAGTCAAAGGCCAGAAGCTGAGCAACGAAGCCCAAAAGCTGTTGAGCATGCCGCACCGTCGCGCCATCACTAAAAAAGAGCAGGCCGACATGGGCAAGCTGAAGAAAAGCGTCCGTGGCCTGGTGGTGGTTCATCCCATGACCGAGCTTGGTCGCGAAATGGGTCTGAAAGAGATGACGGGTTTTTGTAAGACCGCGTTTTGATCGTCCCCTGCCCTCTCTCCCAGGCGAGAGGGCGAAAACCACACCGCGTCGCCCCCCTCACCGCTTAAAATTGGCCCAACCAATCTCCCGGTAATCACTTTCCTGGTTCACAATTCCACTAATTCCCCTCACAAAATCATTGCCGACCCATAACAACTGGTTAACCATTTATTGTCATTCACCCTACAACACAATATTGGCAGGACCACTTTTACACAGTTTGTGACGCAGAGATGAGCGGAGACTCACCCGCTACGCCGACTGTCTGGTCCTCAGGAGACCTGCATGAGCCTCTGGCAACAAAACTACGATCCGGCTGGCAATATCTGGCTGTCGAGCCTGATCGCATCGCTTCCGATCCTGTTCTTCTTCTTTGCGCTGATTAAGCTCAAGCTGAAGGGATACCTGGCCGCGACGTACACCGTTGCCATCGCGCTGATGGTGGCACTGTTCTTCTATAAAATGCCGGTCGATCGCGCGCTGGCCTCCGTCGTCTATGGTTTCTTCTACGGCCTGTGGCCGATTGCGTGGATCATCATCGCGGCGGTCTTTGTCTACAAAATCTCGGTGAAAACCGGGCAGTTCGACATTATCCGCTCATCGATACTTTCCATTACCCCGGACCAGCGTCTGCAGATGCTGATTGTCGGTTTCTCCTTCGGGGCCTTTCTGGAAGGGGCGGCCGGGTTTGGCGCACCGGTTGCCATCACCGCGGCGCTGTTAGTCGGGCTGGGGTTCAACCCGCTTTACGCTGCAGGTCTTTGTCTGATCGTTAACACCGCGCCGGTGGCGTTTGGTGCGATGGGGATCCCGATTCTGGTCGCCGGGCAGGTCACCGGTCTGGACAGCTTTGAAATTGGCCAGATGGTTGGCCGTCAGCTGCCGTTCCTGACCATCATCGTGCTGTTCTGGATCATGGCGATTATGGATGGCTGGCGCGGCGTGAAAGAGACATGGCCTGCGGTGGTCGTCGCTGGCGGCTCGTTTGCCATTGCCCAGTATCTCAGCTCGAATTTCCTCGGCCCCGAATTGCCGGACATTATCTCTTCACTGGTGTCGCTGGTCTGCCTGACGCTGTTCCTGAAACGCTGGCAGCCGGTACGCATCTTCCGTTTCGCCGATATGGGTGCTTCACACGTCGATCAAACCCTGGCACGTACCGGTTATACCGCGGGACAAATCATTCGCGCATGGTCTCCGTTCCTGTTCCTGACCGCCACGGTTACGCTCTGGAGTATTCCACCGTTTAAGGCCCTGTTCGCACCGGGTGGCGCACTGTATGAGATGGTCATTAACATCTCCGTGCCGTTCCTCGACAAGATGGTCGCCCGTATGCCGCCCGTGGTGCACGCCGCCACGCCGTATGCCGCGGTGTATAAATTTGACTGGTTCTCGGCAACCGGCACCGCAATCCTGTTTGCCGCTATCCTGTCTGTGGTGTGGTTACGCATGAAGCCAGCGGCTGCAGTACAGACTTTTGCGGCTACCATTAAGGAGCTGATGCTGCCGATCTACTCCATCGGCATGGTGCTGGCGTTCGCGTTTATCTCGAACTATTCCGGCCTGTCATCGACACTGGCGCTTGCGCTGGCGCATACCGGCCACGCCTTCACGTTCTTCTCGCCGTTCCTCGGCTGGCTGGGGGTGTTCCTGACCGGTTCAGATACCTCATCTAACGCCCTGTTTGCGGCCCTGCAGGCGACGGCAGCCCAGCAGATTGGCGTGTCGGACATCCTTCTGGTGGCCGCCAATACTACCGGCGGCGTGACCGGCAAGATGATCTCACCGCAATCCATCGCCATTGCCTGTGCGGCGGTGGGACTGGTCGGTAAAGAGTCGGACCTGTTCCGCTTTACCGTGAAACACAGCCTGATATTCACCTGTATGGTCGGGGTGATCACGACCCTGCAGGCCTATGTCTTAACCTGGATGATCCCATGATAGTCATGCCCAGACGCCTGTCCGACGAGATTGCCTCTCGCGTACGGGCGCTGATTGAAGAACAACAGCTGGAAGCGGGCATGAAATTGCCCGCCGAGCGCCAGTTCGCCGCCCAACTGGGTGTATCTCGTAACTCACTGCGTGAGGCGCTGGCGACGCTGGTCAGCGAAGGGGTACTGGTAAGCCGTCGGGGCGGCGGCACCTTTGTCCGCTGGCAGCACGATGACTGGTCCGAGCAAAACATCGTGCAGCCGCTTAAAACACTGATGGAAAACGACCCGGACTACAGCTTCGACATCATTGAAGCGCGGCACGCCATCGAAACCAGTACCGCCTGGCATGCGGCCATGCGGGCCACTGAAGCCGACAAAGAGAAGCTCAAAGCCTGCTTTGACGCCACCCAAAGCAGCGACCCGGACATCGCCTCGCAGGCGGACGTGCGGTTTCATCTGGCGATTGCCGAAGCGTCGCACAACGTCGTTCTGCTCCAGACCATGCGTGGTTTCTTCGATCTGCTGCAATCCTCCGTGAAGCAGAGCCGCCAGCGTATGTATCTGGTCCCGCCGGTATTTGCCCAACTGACCGAACAGCACGAAGCGGTACTCAACGCCATTCTGGCCGGAGATGCTGAGGCCGCGCGCAAAGCGATGATGGCGCATCTGGGGTTCGTGCACACCACCATAAAACGATTCGATGAAGATCAGGCCCGACAGGCGCGTATTACCCGTCTGCCTGGCGACAGTGATATTTCCAGGGAGAACAAAGCATGATTATTTCAGCAGCCAGTGACTATCGCGCCGCAGCGCAGCGCATTTTGCCGCCGTTCCTGTTCCACTATATCGACGGTGGGGCATATGCCGAATACACCCTGCGCCGCAACGTGGAAGATCTGTCGGAAGTGGCGCTGCGCCAGCGCGTGCTGAAAGATATGTCTGAGCTGAGCCTTGAGACAACGCTGTTTAACGAAACGCTTTCCATGCCAGTGGCCCTTGCGCCAGTCGGTTTGTGCGGCATGTACGCCCGCCGGGGTGAAGTCCAGGCGGCAGGGGCAGCGGATGCCAAAGGTATTCCGTTTACCCTCTCCACCGTCTCCGTCTGCCCGATTGAAGAAGTGGCCCCGACCCTCCAGCGTCCGATGTGGTTCCAGCTGTACGTCCTGCGCGATCGCGGCTTTATGCGCAACGCGCTGGAGCGTGCCAAAGCCGCGGGCTGTTCAACGCTGGTCTTTACCGTTGATATGCCGACGCCTGGCGCCCGTTACCGTGATGCCCACTCCGGGATGAGCGGCCCAAATGCTGCCCTGCGTCGCTACTGGCAGGCAGTAACGCACCCGCAATGGGCCTGGGATGTCGGTGTGAATGGTCGCCCGCACGATCTGGGGAATATCTCGGCCTATCTCGGTAAACCCACCGGGCTGGAAGATTACATCGGCTGGCTGGCGAATAATTTCGATCCGTCCATCTCGTGGAAAGACCTGGAGTGGATCCGCGAATTCTGGGACGGCCCAATGGTGATCAAAGGGATCCTCGATCCGGAAGATGCCCGCGATGCCGTGCGCTTTGGCGCTGACGGTATTGTGGTCTCTAACCACGGCGGACGTCAGCTTGACGGGGTACTCTCTTCCGCACGCGCACTGCCGGCGATTGCCGATTCGGTGAAAGGTGATATCGCTATCCTCGCCGACAGCGGTATCCGCAACGGGCTTGACGTGGTGCGTATGATTGCCCTTGGCGCAGACAGCGTATTGCTCGGACGCGCATATCTTTATGCACTGGCTACGGCTGGTCAGGCAGGGGTGGCGAATCTGCTCAACCTGATCGAAAAAGAGATGAAAGTGGCGATGACGTTGACCGGCGCAAAAACGATTCGCGAAATCAGCAAGGACTCCCTGGTGCAGGAGTTGGGTAAATTACCCGCCGCACTGGCACCGCTTGCCCAGGGTGACGCAGCCTGACGCCCGTCTGATTCTCCTTCCCCTCTCCTCGCGTCCGAACTCCCCTCGGGCGCTTTTTTTTGTCAAAAATAACATCTAGGTAACATATTGGATAAGAAAATTTGACATACCTGTGCCGCACGCAATTGTATAGACAAGCAAATACAAGAACACAAAAACACCATCACATCAGAGGGGAGCGTATGAGATATTCAGGTCAGGTGGATATTCAGCAGGTGATCGACGACAGTCCCTTTTCCGGGTTTCACTGGGTGCTCATCGTGCTGGGCTTTTTGGTGCTGGCGATCGATGGTTTCGATACCGCAGCAATGGGCTACATTGCGCCCACGCTGTCGGCAGAATGGGGCATACACAAACAGGATCTGGGACCGGTACTGAGCGCAGCACTGCTCGGGCTGTCGCTGGGAGCGCTGGTCGCAGGCCCGGTATCGGACCGGATAGGCCGCAAGCGCGTACTGGTCTTTTCTTGTCTGTTCTTCGGCCTTTCAAGCCTGGGGACGGCCTGGGCACAAAGCCTTAACACCCTGACGCTATGGCGGTTTCTGACGGGCCTGGGGCTGGGTGCCGCCATGCCGAACGCCATCACCCTCATCTCAGAGTTTGCCCCTCAGCGCTGTCGCGCCATGGCGATTAATACCATGTACTGCGGCTTCCCGCTGGGCGCGGCCGGCGGTGGGGCGATATCGTCCTGGCTTATCCCGCATCATGGCTGGCGAAGCGTACTGCTGACCGGCGCGATAGCACCGCTGATATTAACGCTGCTGCTGATGCTGTTTTTACCGGAATCGGTGAAATATCTGGTGCAGCGCGAGAAAGACATGATGCAGATCCGCCGTATCGCCAGCCGTTTCGCCCGCACGACCCTCGATGGCGTCACCGGTTTCTTCCTCGCAGAGGATCGGGTCGCCGCCAAAAAAAGGGAGCGTAGCACAGCTGTTTTCACAGCCGTGGTTGCCCGGCACCCTGATGCTATGGGTAACCTATTTTATGGGGCTGGTGATTTATTACGTCCTGCTTAGCTGGATGCCGACGCTGATGCTGGGGATGGGCTATCCCCTCGCGGAATCCGCATGGCTCACCTCGCTGTTCACCTTCGGCGGTACCGCAGGCATCCTTCTCGCGGGCTGGATGATGGATCGCTGGGAGGCACACAAAGTGGTCGCAGGTGGCTTTGTCCTGACCATGCTGCTCATTCTGGCGCTCGGCATTGAACATAACCATATCGCCCTGTTTGGCGGCTTGATTTTCCTGATGGGGATCGCGATGAACGGCGCACAATCGGGAATGCAGACGCTGGCAGCCACCTTTTATCCTACCGAGTGTCGCGCAACGGGCATTGCCTGGATGCAGGGCATTGGCCGCTTTGGTGGCGTGGCGGGCACCATGACCAGCGCGCAGCTTCTCTCCATGCAGTGGCAGGCAGACAGTATTTTGATGATCCTTAGCCTGCCCGCCCTGCTGGCGGCCGCGGCAACCTTCTACAAAATGCTGCGTTGCCGCTCGCAGGATCTCGGCGTCGCATAAGCGGCCCGGTTTCTGCTATTCTGCCCCCGCAATTAAGGGGGCAGCATGCTTAACATCGTTTTATTCGAACCAGAAATTCCGCCGAATACCGGCAATATTATCCGCCTGTGCGCCAACACCGGTTTTCGTCTGCATATCATCGAGCCGATGGGTTTTACGTGGGACGACAAACGTCTGCGCCGCGCGGGGCTGGATTATCATGAATTTACGGCCGTGGTTCGCCATCATGATTACGCCGCGTTTCTTGAAAGCAAAAACCCACAGCGCATGTTCGCCCTGACCACCAAAGGTACGCCGGCACATAGCGCCGTGCGCTATCAGGACGGTGATTATCTGATGTTTGGCCCGGAAACGCGCGGCCTGCCGGCCACCATTCTTGATGCCCTGCCCGCTGAGCAGAAGATTCGTATTCCGATGATGCCGGACAGCCGCAGCATGAACCTGTCAAATGCGGTGTCGGTGGTGGTGTATGAAGCATGGCGCCAGCTGGGATACCCAGGCGCCATTCTCAGAAGTTAAATACCGTCACCATACTCAAACGTATGGTGAATACCGTTGAAGTGCTGATCCATATCCATCGACGGTTTGTCGCTGTCTGGTTTACCGACAATACGTGCCGGTACGCCAGCGGCGGTCGTGTGCGGCGGAACAGGCTGCAGAACAACCGAACCGGCGCCAATCTTCGCACCACGACCCACTTCGATGTTGCCGAGGATCTTGGCGCCCGCGCCAATCATCACCCCTTCACGGATTTTCGGATGGCGATCGCCGCTGGTTTTACCGGTACCGCCTAACGTGACCGACTGCAGAATCGAAACGTCATCTTCAATCACCGCGGTTTCACCGACGACAATGCCGGTGGCATGGTCTAGCATGATCCCGCGGCCAATTTTCGCGGCCGGGTGAATATCCACCTGGAAGGTCACGGAAACCTGGTTTTGCAGGAAGATAGCCAGCGCGCGGCGGCCTTCATTCCACAGCCAGTGGCCGATGCGATACGCCTGCAAGGCATGAAAACCCTTCAGATACAGCAACGGCGTAGAGTATTTGTCCACCGCCGGGTCACGCGTGCGCACGGCCTGGATATCACAGGCGGCAGAAGCGATCATTTCAGGGTCAGCGGCATAGGCCTCTTCCACCACTTCACGAATGGCGATGGCGGGCATAATCGAGGAAGCCAGTTTATTGGCGAGCATATAGCTCAGGGCGCTGCCGAGGTTTTCGTGCTTGAGTAGCGTCGCATGATAGAAACTGGCCAGCATTGGCTCGCAGTCAGCCAAAGCCCGGGCTTCAGCTTTAATATTGTTCCAGACGATATCCAGTTCTTCACACGGCATTGCTTACTCCAGACGACATGTTAATGACCGGCCAGTTCTGTGCTGGCCGGGTCATAGTGCTAACAAGAATCCCTGCGACTAGTTACTGCTGCGTTCATCCTTGCGCGAACGACCTAATAAGGTCAATGCTGCCTCGCGCGCATTTTTTCCGCAATACAATACCTGATAAATTTCCTCGGTTATTGGCATTTCGACACCAAAACGGTGCGCCAATTCGCGAACTTCTTTGGTATTGCGATAGCCTTCAACCACTTGACCAATCTTCTCCTGCGCGCCTTTCACATCCATGCCCTCACCGAGCATCATGCCAAAGCGGCGGTTACGGGACTGGTTGTCGGTACAGGTCAGCACCAGATCGCCCAGGCCCGCCATGCCCATGAAGGTGGTCGGATCGGCACCCAGTGCTGCGCCAAGGCGGGACATCTCGGTTAAGCCGCGCGTAATCAGTGCGGTACGTGCGTTGGCACCAAAGCCAATCCCGTCGGACATTCCGGCGCCGATCGCAATCACGTTCTTCACCGCACCGCCCAGCTGTACGCCGATAAAATCGGGGTTGCTGTAAACGCGGAAACTTTTGCCGCAGTGCAGCAAATGCTGAAGATCGTCGGAGAAGGCCTGATCGGTTGATGCCAGCGAGATCGCCGTCGGCAGGCCAGCGGCCAGCTCTTTAGCAAACGTCGGCCCCGAGATAACCGCCAGCGGGATGTCATCACCCAGCGCTTCGCGGGCGACATCCTGCAACAGGCGTCCGGTTTCGGCTTCCAGCCCTTTGGTGGCCCATACAATGCGCGCATCAGGGCGCATCAGCGGCTTGATCTGACGCAGTACTTCGCCAAACACATGGCTCGGCACCACAATCAGAATGTTGCGGCTGGCCGCCAGCGCGGTCGCAAGGTCACTTTCAAGGTGCAGGGAGTCTGGGAACGGAACGTCCGGGAGGAACGCCACGTTGGAACGGTCGCGTTGCAGCGTCGCGATATGTTTTGGGTCGTGGCCCCAGAGAACCACTTCGTGACCATTTCTTGCCAGCGTGATGGCAAGAGCGGTGCCGTATGAGCCGGCACCGATCACAGTCATTGACGCATTAAGAGTGCTCATCAGGCATCCTGATGTTGTTCAGTACCTTCGCCAGCTTGCTGCTGCAGATAGTTCATGAACAGCGCATCAAAGTTAACTGGCGCAAGGTTCAGTTGCGGGAATGTACCGCGAGAAACCAGGCTGGTGATGCATTCGCGAGCATACGGGAACAGAATGTTCGGGCAGTATGCACCCAGGCAGTGCGCCATCTGGTTGCCTTCGATGCCGCCGATGGAGAAGATGCCGCCCTGCTGAACTTCACACAGGAATGCAGTCTCTTCGCCCAGAGAGGCAGTAACAGTCACACGCAGTACGACTTCATACACGTCATCCGCCAGTTGGGTAGATGCGGTATCAAGATCAAGTTTAACCTCTGGCTGCCAATCTTTCTGGAAAACGTGTGGCGCATTTGGCGCTTCGAAAGAGACATCCTTGGTGTAGATACGCTGGATCTGGAAAGTCATTTCGGTGTTGTTTTGTTCTGACATGGAAAAACCCTTTTTAATTGTCCTAAAGTCTCTTAGCTCAGCAGCGGATCGAGTCCACCACGGGCATCGAGCGCATACAAGTCATCACAGCCGCCAATGTGCTGCGCATCAATAAAAATCTGCGGAACCGTCGTACGACCACTACGTTGGATCATCTCTTCGCGTTTAATCGCATCACCGTCAATCGGCAGTTCTTTGAACGCTACGCCTTTGCTGTTCAGAAGCGCTTTTGCACGGTGGCAGAACGGGCACGTTGATTTGGTGTAGATCTCGATATTGGCCATTACTGAACTCCTTATTTACCGCGAACCAAAGGAAGATTTTCCCCGCTCCAGCCGGAAATACCTTCTTTCAGAACCGTTACGTTTTCGAAGCCTGCTTTATGCAGCGCGCTGGCAGATTCCTGCGCCTGCATACCGGTCGCGTCAACAACGATAATCGGCTGGGCTTTATGTTTCTCAAGCTCACCAACGTTGTTCGCTTTGATTTCAGCAGGTAACAGGTTGATAGCACCAGCAATGTGACCTTTACGGAAATCGTCACGCTGACGCAGATCGACCACGACGGCATCTTCTTTGTTAATCAGACGCGTCGCTTCACCACGGGTGATAACCTTAATCTTAGACGTCAGGCCTTTAAATGTGGTGAACAGCACAGCAGCCAGCAGGCCAATCCACGCGATGCTCAGAACCGGATGGCGGCTAACGAATTGCATAATTTCTTGCATGGAGGGTAACTACTCCGACTTAGTGATTAAAAAAACCAGGACAGGAGTATACCTGTGCGTTGTGGCAAATACAGCCAGCGACCATAACCTAATCCATTTTCTGAGGCCTGCCACCTAAAAAATTGCCTCAAAAGCGACCGCTAAGCACCTTGCCCCTGCGCTTTCTTTGATCTTCTGCGGCTATTTGATCGATTCAGCTGTAGTAAAATTACGCAAATTTTGACTCTTGAGCATGAGGTTGTCGCAATGTCGGTTTCTAAAAAACCTATGGTACTGGTGATTCTGGATGGCTATGGCTACCGTGAAGATCAACAGGATAACGCCATTTTCAACGCCAAAACGCCGGTGATGGACGCGCTGTGGGCAAAACGTCCCCACACCCTGATTGATGCGTCCGGGCTGGAAGTGGGTCTGCCAGATCGTCAGATGGGCAACTCCGAAGTTGGCCACGTAAACCTGGGTGCAGGTCGTATCGTGTATCAGGACCTGACGCGTCTGGACGTTGAAATCAAAGAACGTACCTTCTTCAACAACCCAGTACTTTGCGGCGCGGTGGACAGAGCCGTGGCGGCCGGTAAAGCAGTTCATATCATGGGTCTGCTCTCAGCCGGTGGCGTACACAGTCACGAAGATCACATTATGGCGATGGTTGAACTGGCGGCTGAGCGCGGCGCAGAAAAAATCTATCTGCACGCTTTCCTGGACGGTCGTGATACACCACCACGCAGCGCAAAAGGTTCACTGGCCTCCTTCGAAAACAAATTCGCCGCACTTGGCAAAGGACGTGTGGCCTCTATCATCGGGCGCTACTACGCAATGGACCGCGACAACCGTTGGGATCGCGTTGAACAGGCCTATGACCTGATGACGCTGGCAAAAGGTGAATTCCAGTTCGCGACCGCGGTGGAAGGTCTGGAAGCCGCTTACGCGCGTGATGAAAACGATGAATTCGTGAAAGCAACCGTCATTCGTGCTGAAGGCCAGGCTGATGCCGCCATGGAAGACGGCGATGCGCTGATCTTCATGAACTTCCGTGCTGACCGCGCGCGTGAAATCACCCGTGCGTTCGTGAACAGTGATTTCGACGGTTTCACCCGTAAGAAAGTGGTGAAGATCGACTTTATTCAGCTGACCGAATACGCCGCTGACATCAATGCGCCATGCGCTTATCCACCCGCATCACTGGCCAATACCTTCGGTGAGTGGATGGCGAAGAACGACAAGACACAGCTGCGTATCTCCGAAACCGAGAAATATGCCCACGTCACCTTCTTCTTTAACGGCGGTGTTGAAGAGCCGTTCAAAGGCGAAGATCGTATTCTGATTAACTCACCCAAAGTGGCTACCTACGATCTGCAGCCAGAAATGAGCTCTGCCGAGCTGACTGAAAAACTGGTTGCGGCAATCGAAAGCGGCAAATACGACACCATCATCTGTAACTACCCGAACGGCGACATGGTGGGTCATACCGGCGTGATGGAAGCCGCCGTAAAAGCGGTTGAAGCGCTGGATCACTGTGTTGAGCAGGTCGCGAAAGCGGTTGAATCCGTTGGCGGCCAGCTGCTCATCACCGCTGACCACGGTAACGCAGAACAGATGCGCGACCCGGCAACCGGCCAGGCGCACACCGCTCACACCAACCTGCCTGTTCCGCTGATTTATGTGGGTGATAAATCACTGAAAGCAGTGGAAGGCGGCAAGCTTTCCGACATCGCGCCAACCATGTTGTCGCTGATGGGCATGGAGATCCCTGAAGAGATGACTGGTAAGCCGCTGTTCATCGTGGAATAATCGCTCCCCATGAGGGGAAAGGCGATTTTTTCAATCACATGGGTCGTGAAGCCGCTTAGGTTATCAGTCAGACCTCTGCTTTGCGCCAGCGCACTCAGCGCTGGCGTATTGCTGTGCGCCGCATCCGCCCACGCGGATGACCGTGACCAGCTGAAATCCATTCAGGCCGATATCGCCGCGAAAGAGCGTGCGGTACGCCAGCAACAGCAGCAACGCTCTGCTCTGCTCGCTCAGCTTAAGCAGCAGGAAGAAGCCATCTCCGCTGCCGCACGTAAATTACGTGAAACGCAAAACACCCTCGCCCAGTTGAATAAACAGATCGACGAAATGAACGCGTCGATTGCCAAACTGGAACGCCAGCGTGATGCCCAGGAACGCAACCTTGCCGCACAGCTTGATGCTGCTTTCCGCCAGGGTGAGCACACGGGCCTTCAGTTGATCCTCAGCGGTGAAGAGAGCCAGCGCGGTCAGCGTCTGCAGGCCTACTTTGGTTATCTGAACCAGGCGCGTCAGGAGACTATCGCGCAGCTGAAACAGACGCGCGAAGAGGTCACCACGCAAAAAGCCGAGCTCGAAGAGAAGCAGAGCCAGCAACAGACGCTGCTCTACGAACAGCAGGCGCAACAAGCGAAGCTCGAGCAGGCCCGCAACGAGCGCAAGAAAACCCTTTCCGGTCTCGAGTCCTCTATTCAGCAAGGCCAAAGCCAGCTGAGCGAAATGCGCGCCAACGAATCGAAACTGCGTAACAGTATCGCCCGCGCGGAAGCGGCGGCGAAAGCGCGCGCCGAAAAAGAGGCCCGCGAAGCGCAGGCCGTACGCGACAAGCAGCAGGAAGCCTCACGCAAAGGTACGACCTACAAGCCAAGCGAAAGCGAACGCTCCCTGATGTCACGTACCGGCGGTTTAGGCTCCCCTCGTGGTCAGGCTTACTGGCCCGTGCGCGGTACAATTCTGCATCGCTATGGCGAACAGCTGCAGGGTGAACTACGTTGGAAAGGGATAGTTATCGGTGCGTCTGAAGGTAGCGAAGTAAAAGCCATCGCCGATGGCCGTGTGATTCTGGCCGACTGGCTGCAGGGTTACGGGCTTGTGGTAGTGGTGGAACACGGTAAAGGCGATATGAGCCTTTACGGCTACAACCAGAGCGCACTGGTCAGCGTTGGTACTCAAGTGCGCGCCGGCCAACCCATCGCCCTCGTGGGCAGCAGTGGCGGTCAGGGCCGCCCGTCACTCTATTTCGAAATTCGTCGCCAGGGTCAGGCGGTCAATCCACAGCCGTGGTTGGGAAGATAAGTTTTGCTTCAATTTCGTCGAATTGTTCTCTCCTTCGCCAGTGCACTGGCGCTGGCAGCACCGGTCTACGCTGGCAAACTCGCGATAGTGATTGATGACTTCGGTTATCGTCCGCACACCGAGAATCAGGTGCTGGCGATGCCGGCCGCCATCTCTGTTGCCGTCCTCCCGAATGCGCCGCACGCGCGTGAAATGGCGAGCAAAGCGCATAACAGCGGCCATCAGGTTCTCATCCATCTGCCGATGGCACCGCTCAGCAAGCAGCCGCTGGAAAAAGATACTTTGCGTCCTGATATGAGCAGCGATGAGATCGATCGCATCATTCGCGATGCTTACAATAAAGTGCCGTACGCCGTCGGGCTGAACAACCACATGGGTAGCGCGATGACCTCCAGCCTGTACGGGATGCTCAAAGTGATGCAGTCGCTGGAGCGCTATAACCTCTATTTCCTCGACAGCATGACCATCGGCAACAGCCAGGCGATGCGTGCCGCGCAGGGTACAGGCGTGAAGGTAATAAAGCGCAAGGTGTTCCTCGATGACACCCAGAACGACGCGGATATCCGCGGGCAGTTCAATCGCGCCGTACAGCTAGCACGACGCAATGGCTCGGCTATTGCTATCGGCCACCCGCATCCGTCTACCGTTCGCGTTCTGCAGCAGATGCTGCCGACATTGCCGTCTGATATTACGCTGGTTCGTCCTGGCGATCTGCTGAATGAGCCACAGGTTGATACGTCGCGTCCTGGCAATGCACAGCCACCGGTAACGCAGCCGCGCAATCCATTCAGGGGTGTGAAAATTTGCAAGCCTAAGCAGTCACCAGAGCCTGTATATGCTACTCGATTCTTTACCGTGATAGGGGAAAGTATCAGCCAAAGTTCCTTAGTGAAATATATGCAGCATCAATGGCAAGGCTGGGGTAAAAAAGCATAATTGGCCCGCCAACGCAGGCGGGCAGAGCATGGCAACGAGATGAGTGCCCGGATACTTCCTGCATGCGGGCTATTTTTTATCCTCAAACTGATACCAGGCTTTGAAATATTTGAGAAAACTGTATAGCGTTGCATAGAGTCCCGTCACGACGCCCACTTTCCCCTGCCGCCAGGCACCACTGAAAAGATACCATTTAAAAAACGCCCCAATGGCACTAATAAGGCCTCGTCCAATTGAAGGGCGGATCTTCTGATATTTGACCAACCTTGTTGTATAGCTATTGAGCTTATTAAACACTTCATTCAGGTCATAAAAGGTATCATGGCGTACTTGCCCAGCCATGATGAAAGCATTAAGTTCACCTTCCACCTTGTCATCTACTGGTCGGAGATTAAATCTTGCACAGGTGCGATTAAAAAGACGTACAGGGAAATCTGGCGACGATACTGGATAGATAGTACGAACTTCTTTTCCGAGTACGTACCAGTGTCGAGCAATACGCCAGGCATGATCTGGTGGAGGCTCAGCCCCACTCTTCAGATTCAGAATAAAGGATACAGTCAGGTCATCCAGGATTTCATCGCTATCCATGCATAACACCCAATCATGAGATGCAAGACTCACCGCATAGTTCATTTGGTCCCCATGCATCGTATATTGTCTATAGATAGGGCTTAAATTATAACTTTCACAAATGGATAGCGTGTTATCTTTACTTCCGGAATCAACAACAATCATTTCATCTGCAATTTTAAGAAGAGGAGGCAGAACATGGTTAAGAACCCTGGCTGAATTGCAGGTGAGTAAACAAACAGTTAACTTGAACATTCCCTTACTCTTTTCGAAAATGACCTACACAATTGTAGCAGGGAAAGTGTATTTAAGTGAATATCGAAACAATCAGCAAATAATAAATAAAATCGTCTTTTGTGACATCCATTCCATACTCTTCATTCCTTAAAGTAGGCCTGTAAACATACTTTTGCCTTTATCCAGGCACTAAAAAGTACTGTTTGACCAGTAGAGAGTGACCTGCACAGCGCGCCAAGCATTCTAACCCTTTGAAATTATTAAACAAAAAATTAATTCCTCATTAAAATAGATGTTCACATTACTTATCATTATGCTTATACTGTTAGCAGAATGTTTAAAATGTGGTTTGTCAAACAAATGAAAAAAATCATCCTTTATTTTAAAGCACTTAATCGTCAACGAAATCATAAGACTCATGAATTAAAACGTCGGCTTAAACTCTATAAATTATCTAAAAACATTCCCGATAAAAGAGGCAAACCTTTCGATAGTTCCTCAGTAAAGCGGATCCTCTTTCCTTTTTTAGATTTAGGGATTGGTGATGCCGTTTGTCATACCGGAATGTGGAGAGAACTGAAAAAGGCTGGGTATATTGTCCAGATCGCGGCAGAAGAAAGAAACAGGGCTTTATTTGAAAAAATCGTTGATATTGATGAGATTTTTATCATTGATATCAATGAGTTAAACTCCATCTCACAAATAGAGACTGACCTGATCATTAATCCTTATGCATGGATGAAAAGAAAAGAGCTCTTTAGTGTACAACTGCTGCAGAAAACGCAATATAAATATGCGATGAGTTTTGGTGGCTGGCTTAATAAGCCCTACAATTTACAACTGCCAGCGGAGGGAGACTTTCACATTACTGATCCACAGAAAAAGATGCTTACTGCATTAAATATTCAAACGAAACACTTATCTTACTCTTTACCAGCGTTACCGAGCCACGAAGAGACTATTAATGAGTATCTTCTTCCTTTTAAAGGAAAAAAGTGGATCGTAATCAACCCCTTTGCCAGTGTAGATGAGCGAAGTCTTAGTCGCGAGCAATTAGTAAGCCTAATTTCAAAAATTTCAGAACCAAAAAATAATCATATTTTCATTGTTGGTGAAAGAAAAAAGACTGAAAAATTAAACATTCAGGATCCTGCAGTTTCCGTATCTATTTTCCCGTCATTATGGGACACCGTTGCGCTAATCAAGCAGGCAGACCTTGTCATTTCAGTGGATACCGCTATTGTCCATATTGCCTGCGCTTTAGATAAAAAGCTCGTAGCTATATATTACTCAATGCTTCTTGATCATAATAAGAATTACGAAGGCAATAAAATATTCGGCCCGATAGGCGAAAATGCAAAACAACTTATTTTCAATAAATACGATAGAAAAATCGACATAAATTTAATTGCCACTGAAGCCAAGAATATTTTAGATGGCAAATGCGTTATAGAAGAAAAAGATAAATACCTGTGATGAAAGCCGGCCGGATTTAAATCCGGCCGGCTTTTACTCTCAATCCCAGCTCAGGATAACCTTTCCGGACTGGCCAGAGCGCATCGCGTCAAAGCCTTCCTGGAACTCATCGATGGAGAAGCGATGGGTGATAATCGGAGACAGGTCCAGACCAGACTGGATCAGTGCCGCCATCTTGTACCAGGTTTCGAACATCTCGCGGCCGTAGATACCTTTGATGAACAGCCCCTTGAAGATAACCTTGTTCCAGTCGATAGACATATCAGACGGTGGAATGCCCAGCATCGCAATACGTCCGCCGTGGTTCATGGTGTCCAGCATGGTGCGAAACGCCGGTGGTGCGCCGGACATCTCAAGACCCACGTCAAAACCTTCGGTCATGCCCAGCTCTTCCATCACGTCGCTCAGGCTCTCTTTTGAGACATCCACCGCGCGGGTCACGCCCATTTTGCGCGCCAGGGACAGGCGATACTCGTTCACATCGGTAATCACCACATTGCGGGCACCAACGTGCTTCGCCACCGCGGCAGCCATAATCCCGATGGGACCCGCGCCGGAAACCAGCACATCTTCGCCGACCAGGTCGAAAGAGAGCGCCGTGTGTACCGCGTTGCCGAAGGGATCAAAGATAGAGGCCAGATCGTCAGAAATGTTGTCCGGGATTTTGAACGCGTTAAACGCCGGGATCACCAGGTATTCTGCGAAGCAGCCCGGACGGTTCACGCCCACGCCGATTGTGTTACGGCACAGGTGCGTGCGTCCACCGCGGCAGTTACGGCAGTGACCACAGGTAATATGACCTTCACCCGAGACGCGGTCGCCAATGTTGAAGCCTTTTACTTCCTGACCCATGCCCACCACTTCGCCGACATATTCGTGGCCCACGACCATCGGTACCGGAATGGTTTTCTGCGACCACTGGTCCCAGTTATAGATATGAACGTCAGTGCCGCAAATGGCGGTTTTACGAATTTTGATCAGCAGATCGTTATGACCGACTTCCGGCTCCGGCACGTCGGTCATCCAAATCCCTTCTTCCGCTTTCAGTTTGGATAACGCTTTCATCACACGTCCTCAGGCAATTACGCCCAGCTGTTTGCCGATGCGGGTAAAGGCTTCCACCGCACGTTCAATTTGTTCAGGCGAATGCGCCGCAGACATCTGGGTGCGGATACGCGCCTGGCCTTTTGGTACCACCGGGAAGAAGAACCCGGTAACGTAAATTCCTTCTTTCTGCAGCTCGCGGGCAAAATTCTGCGCCACAACCGCATCGCCCAGCATCACCGGAATAATGGCGTGATCGGCACCGGCGAGCGTAAACCCTGCGGCACCCATTTTTTCACGGAACAGGCGGGCGTTTGACCACAGACGGTCGCGCAGCTCAGCGCCAGACTCCACCATTTCCAGGACTTTAATGGATGCGGCAACGATCGCCGGCGCCAGCGAGTTGGAGAACAGGTATGGACGGGAACGCTGGCGCAGCCACTCAACCACCTCTTTACGCGCAGCAGTATAACCCCCTGACGCGCCGCCCAGCGCTTTACCCAGCGTACCGGTGATAATGTCCACGCGACCCATTACGTCACAGTATTCGTGAGATCCACGGCCGTTCTCACCAACAAAACCGACGGCGTGTGAATCATCAACCATCACCAGCGCATCGTATTTATCTGCCAGGTCGCACACGCCCTTCAGGTTGGCAATCACGCCATCCATAGAGAACACGCCGTCGGTGGCGATCAGCACATGGCGGGCACCTGCTTCACGTGCTTCTTTCAGCCGCGCTTCCAGTTCAACCATGTCGTTGTTGGCGTAGCGGAAGCGCTTCGCTTTACACAGGCGCACACCGTCAATGATAGAAGCGTGGTTCAGGGCGTCGGAGATAATCGCATCTTCTGCGCCGAGCAGCGTCTCAAACAGACCACCGTTGGCGTCGAAGCACGAGGAGTACAGGATCGCATCTTCCATCCCCAGGAAGTCCGCCAGCTTTTTCTCAAGCTGCTTATGGCTGTCCTGCGTACCGCAGATAAAGCGTACGGAGGCCATACCGAAACCGTGGGTGTCCATGCCTTGTTTTGCCGCGGCAATCAGCTCAGGGTGATTCGCAAGACCTAAGTAGTTGTTCGCACAAAAGTTGATCACATGGCTGCCATCGGCAACGGTGATGTCCGCCTGCTGAGCAGACGTGATAATACGCTCTTCTTTGAACAACCCTTCCGCACGTGCGGTGTCGAGGTCGCTGTTTAACTGTTTGTAAAAATCACCACGCATTGCAATTCTCCAGACTCGGCAAATTTTGGCACATATTACCCAACCCTGGCCGCCATGACGAGATGACACATTATCTCTTCTCGTTTTTGCAGCATAAATCACGTGTACCCTTGCGCTATGTCGGTGAATGGCTGAAGGGCAGCCATACTAATGATATGATAAGAACATTAGCGTCCGGGATTGTCCCCGGACTCCACACTTCAAAGGTTACAGTTATGATCATCGTTACCGGCGGCGCGGGCTTTATCGGCAGCAACATTGTTAAGGCCCTCAATGACAAAGGCATCACCGACATTCTGGTGGTGGACAACCTGAAAGACGGCACCAAGTTTGTAAACCTGGTGGATCTGAACATCGCTGACTATATGGATAAAGAAGACTTCCTTATCCAGATTATGGCAGGTGAAGAGTTCGGCGAGATCGAAGCCATCTTCCACGAAGGCGCATGTTCTTCCACCACCGAGTGGGACGGCAAGTACATGATGGACAATAACTATCAGTACTCCAAAGAGATCCTGCATTACTGCCTGGAGCGTGAAATTCCGTTCCTGTACGCCTCTTCTGCAGCAACCTACGGTGGCCGTACGTCAGACTTTATCGAATCCCGCGAATATGAGCAGCCGCTGAACGTCTATGGCTACTCCAAATTCCTGTTCGACGAATACGTGCGTCAGGTTCTGCCTGAAGCCAATTCCCAGATTGTGGGTTTCCGTTACTTCAACGTGTACGGACCGCGCGAAGGCCACAAAGGGAGCATGGCGAGCGTCGCGTTCCACCTGAACACGCAGCTGAACAATGGCGAAAGCCCGAAACTGTTTGAAGGCAGTGACGGCTTCAAGCGTGACTTCGTCTACGTAGGCGACGTGGCGGCAGTGAACCTGTGGTTCTGGGAAAACGGCGTCTCCGGTATCTTTAACCTGGGGACAGGCCGTGCGGAATCCTTCCAGGCCGTGGCGGACGCCACCCTGGCGTACCACAAAAAAGGCAGCATTGAATACATTCCGTTCCCGGACAAACTGAAAGGTCGTTACCAGGCCTTCACGCAGGCGGATTTGACCAACCTGCGTGCGGCGGGTTACGACAAACCGTTCAAGACCGTTGCCGAAGGCGTAACGGAATATATGGCCTGGCTGAACCGCGACGCGTAAGTATGAAAATTCTGGTGATCGGCCCGTCATGGGTGGGCGACATGATGATGTCGCAAAGTCTCTATCGCACGCTCAAGGCGCGTTATCCCCAGGCGATAATTGATGTGATGGCACCTGCCTGGTGCCGTCCGTTGTTATCGCGTATGCCGGAAGTTAACGAGGCGATCCCAATGCCGCTCGGCCACGGCGCGCTGGAAATTGGTGAACGTCGCAAGCTCGGCCATAGCCTGCGCGAAAAGCGCTATGACCGCGCCTATGTCTTGCCTAACTCCTTTAAATCCGCCCTGGTACCCTTCTTTGCGGGCGTCCCCCATCGCACCGGCTGGCGTGGAGAAATGCGCTACGGTCTGCTGAACGACGCGCGCGTGCTTGATAAAGACGCCTGGCCACTCATGGTCGAGCGCTACGTCGCGCTGGCCTATGACAAAGGCGTGATGCGCAGCGCAAAAGATCTGCCGCAACCGCTGCTCTGGCCCCAGCTCCAGGTCAACGACGGCGAGAAATCCCACACCTGCAACGCGTTTGGAATTTCATCAGAACGCCCTATGATCGGTTTCTGCCCGGGAGCAGAGTTCGGCCCGGCAAAACGCTGGCCGCATTATCATTACGCTGAGCTGGCAAAACAGCTGATCGATGAAGGTAATCAGGTCGTGTTGTTTGGCTCGGCGAAAGACCACGAGGCGGGTAACGAAATTCTGGCTTCGCTGAATACAGAACAGCAGGCATGGTGCCGTAATCTGGCAGGGGAAACCCAGCTGGAACAGGCGGTAGTTTTACTTGCCGCCTGTAAAGCCGTCGTCACCAACGACTCAGGCCTGATGCACGTCGCCGCTGCGCTCAACCGGCCGCTGGTTGCTCTGTATGGCCCCAGCAGCCCTGACTTTACGCCACCGCTTTCTCATAAAGCGCGCGTCATACGTCTGATCAGCGGTTATCACAAGGTGCGAAAAGGCGATGCGGCTGAAGGCTATCACCAGAGCCTGATCGACATCACGCCCGAGCGTGTCCTTGAAGAGCTCAACGAGCTGCTGTTGAGTGAAGAAGGATAACGGATGCGGGTATTGATCGTTAAAACCTCTTCAATGGGCGATGTCCTGCATACTCTACCGTCGCTCACCGACGCCATGCAGGCCATTCCCGGCATTCGTTTTGACTGGGTGGTGGAGGAGGGCTTCGCACAGATCCCCACCTGGCATGAAGCAGTAGACCGCGTGATCCCGGTTGCTATCCGCCGCTGGCGTAAAGCGTGGTTCTCAGCACCGATTAAGGCTGAACGTCAAGCCTTCCGTGATGCGGTGCAAGCGCAGCGTTACGATGCCATCATTGACGCACAGGGTCTGGTCAAAAGCGCCGCGCTGGTCACGCGTCTGGCGCACGGCGTAAAGCACGGTATGGACTGGCAAACCGCCCGCGAGCCGCTGGCGAGCCTGTTCTATAATCGCCGCCACCATATCGCGAAACAGCAGCACGCCGTGGAGCGCACCCGCGAGCTGTTTGCGAAAAGCCTCGGCTATGCAAAACCGGACACGCAGGGTGATTACGCTATTGCGCAGCATTTTTTGCGCGATGCGAAGACGCACACACCGCCCTATCTGGTCTTTCTGCATGCCACAACGCGCGATGATAAGCACTGGCCGGAATCACACTGGCGAAGACTCATTGAGCTAATGCAACCGACCGGCATCCATATTAAACTCCCGTGGGGCGCAGAACACGAAAGGCAACGCGCAGAGCGTTTGGCCGCGGGTTTTTCAAATGTGGAAGTGTTACCTAAACTCACGCTGGCTCAGGTTGCCGCGCAACTGGCAGGCGCCAATGCCGTCGTATCCGTGGATACCGGATTAAGCCATTTAACCGCAGCGCTGGATCGCCCCAATATCACCCTTTTCGGTCCGACCGACCCGGGGCTGATTGGGGGGTACGGTAAAAACCAGCATCAAATGGTCAGTCCGACGCAGCAGATGAGAGACATTACCGCAGATGCGATTTTTTCGTTTTTACAGGGCAGCCATCGGCTTTCTAACAGGGATATTTAACCCATGAGTTATGTATTTCTGCTGATTTTACTTTTTCCGGTGAAACTCATCCGGAAGCTGTTTCGCAAAGACACGGGCAGAAACCTTGTCATTCAGACAGCCAAAATCGGTGACTTTATCAATGCAACGCCTCTACTGGCGTATCTGCAAAAAAGCGATGTGCTGATCAGCCGCAGCGTTAACGCATTGGCTCAGCATGACGACAGTATCGAAGAGATCTTTTTTGTGGAGCAGCAAAAGCGCAACCTGTGGCGTAAGCTCTGCTTCGCCTGCCGGATCATGAATCGCTACGACAATGTCTATCTGCTGCAGCCCAACAGTGTGAATCTCTTTTTCGCCTCAGCCTGTAATGCAAAAAACAAACAATTTTTAAGCACTTATACGCGCAGGTGGTACCACGGAATTTTTTATGCCACGGCTGATGGTACTGTTGAGCATGGCAAAAAGACGCTGTCCGTCACTAACTATCTCAAGCTCGCCGATCGCGCGCTCACCTGGCAGGACGCACCCAAGCACGCCACAAAGCCCCTGTTCAAGCCTGCGGTTTACCCGCAAATTCTCGATAAACCCGGGGTTATCCGAATTGGTATCAGCATTTCTGCCGGTAACAAAGCAAAGACGGTTCCCCCGGCAATCTGGAAACGTATTGTCGATCATCTTGCCGACCTGCCCTGCGAGTTTTATGTTTTTGGCGCACCGAACGAGCAGCCGTGGATGGATGACATCACCCGCGCTTACGGTGAAATTCCCAATTTTATCAACCTCATTGGAAAAATATCGCTCGAAGAACTGCCGTGGGCGATATCCAAAATGGATTGTTATATTGCGTCAGATTCAGGGAATATCTACATTGCCGATGCGGTGGGCGTCCCGGTGGTGTTGCTGTTTGGCCCTTGCTGCCATTATGAACAACGTCCGCTTGGCAAGGTATTGCTGATTGGGAAGGATGAAAATATAAACTCTTACGTCTTTGAAACGCGTTACTACTTCAGCCAGCCGAAAGAAGAACTCTTTGAGGTAACAGACGAAGATTTGGCGAGAATCAGTCATTTGTTGTCTACTGTTGCGCATAAAAATAGTGAAATCGAGAAGGCTTAAGATGGGCTCTCTGACTAAGCAGTTTTACCGTTATACCCATAAACGAAACATGCGTCACAATGAAAATTTGTGGCCGTATGTGAAGATTGCGCGAAATGAAAGCGGCGAGATTTCTGATTTTGTCTATCGTGGTCAGCCCGTTCAACTTACAGCCCTTACTTCTCTCAAAAATGCATTTAGCGGAGAAGTGTTAATTACCGCCACTGGCCCCTCAGTCAAAAAAATAGATTTTTCTACATTACCCGTAGATGTCATTCGTACGGGGGTAAATGGGGCATGGCACCTTCATAACCAGCTTAATTTTAGCCTTTACTTTATTGTTGACATGACTTTTATTGACCGGCAAACAGCGTTGTTAAAGCGTATCGTGGCCAATAAAAATTTGCTTCTGTTTACAACGGCTATGGGGGTGGTTAAGCTTATTGACCGTTTTTCATACGAAAATATCTACTGCCAGATAGCCATAATCGAAGATATTTGCTACAAAACGTATAAACCCTCAATCAAACGCGAAGCGCTTTTTAATACCCTCAAGGATCGTCCTGGGATCGTTTTTTCTGAAAATACGCCAAATAGCGCTTTTAGCCTCGATATTTGTCAGGGTGTCGTTGATGCCGGTACAGTGGTTTACTGGGCATTGCAGATCTTAAATTACATGGGTTTCTCAAAAATCTATATTGCTGGACTGGATATGACACACTTTTCTAAACCGAGATTTTATGAGAAAACAGAAACCATGCTGCCTTCGTTTCTGGAAGATAAGGTACAGGATATTGTTCTTCCTGCACTCTCTCTTGCAAGTAAGATTTTTGCTTCTGCAAACAAAGAGGTGATTAATCTTTCCCCTCAAAGTGCTATACCTTCTTCTGTTTTTGTCAGAAAGGATTTTACGGATGTATTTAAATAGACTGCCGCGTATTACATTTTACCCTTTTGTAGCATTTATGTTTTTAAGCATGATATTCTGTGGGGTATCTAAGGTAAATATTCTTTTCCACGTTTCCCTGGCCCTTTTTCTTATCACCATAATGATGGTAAAAAGCGCCAGAGAGCGGTTTATACATGACAAAGAATTTCTTCCAGCACTTGGGCTGCTAACCCTATTTGTCCTTTATTTTTCACTCTCGAACCTTTGGGCCGAGACATCACACTTAAGTTCTGCTCTTACCCATTCATTTTACATCCTCATTTTCTTCTGCCTGTACCGGCAATGTGAGCTTGAAAACAAGAAGACATACCTGATTGGTTCAGCTTATTTTGGAATTGTTACACTGACTTTACTGACATTAGTCTATGTTAATAAAACACATCTACTTATCGGACGCCTAAGACTTGCTTTTCCCTATGCGCCCGACAACGTCATTGATCTGGGCGGATATATGGCATTGGGGATTATTTTAAGTGCGATTCTCGTGCGAGAAACCCGCAGCCTTTGGTATTATGTTCCGGTTCCGTTGTTGTTGAGTGGCTTATTACTGACGCAAAGCCGTGGACCATTATTGGCGTTAATGATAGCAACAGCTGTCGTATTCTGTATTAAACCAAAATGGAACAAGAAATTTGTGTTCTTGTCCCTGGCCACTCTGCTTATACTGGGCATTACACTTTATTACAGCGGCTTTTACGACCTGCTTATAAAGCGGTTTGAAGATTCTAACCAGGCTGGCTCCGTTCGTTTTGGCATCTGGCAGCATGCTTTTGAAGTAACAAAAGAAAGATTAGTATTTGGCTGGGGATTTAATAAAGATCTGTCATTCATTAATGGTTATAAACAGCATGTGACGACTACACACAGCCTCTACTTCGGTGCCTTTCTTAAGGGCGGAATCGTAGGGCTAACGCTGTTTTTAGCGATGATTGCCTACGCATTCAGGCAATGCCTGAGACACCTTGCTGTAGACCACAAAGCCGAGGTTGCGGTACTGATTTTCGCTCTCGTATTTTATTCCACTCAGGGGATGTTCGTTATCAGTAATCCGCGCGAATACTGGGTGTTATTCTGGATACCATTAGCCATCATATTTAGTACACCCGTGAAAAAAACCGTTCAGAGATAATCTTTAGGCGCTGGTTAACCGGCGCTTCTTTTACTCCGATAAAACTCCGCCAGCGTCATCCCCACCGTCTTGTCCGACAGCCATGTAAACAACTGGTCCAAATCCTGGTACAACCCTTCAATGGCCGCATCATCTTTGAACGTAGGACTTCCGCCGGGCATAAATTCTGAAGAATGGAGCATAAACTCCACATAATCATTGCCCTGCGAAAAGCACTGTTGTGCGACCTTAATCATCTCAGACGCATTTCCACCGGACGGACGCAGCCAGTTAACTGACGGGGAACGGTATTTCCCACGCAGCCGATCGTAGCCCTGTTTAACGGTGTTTAGCCAGGCTGGGTGTTTATACTGAATACTCATCGGCACTTCGAGCAAAGGGCTCTTTCCCGGGCGGGAAATATCCTCTGTATCGATAAAGTAGGCATGGTCAGGGAAATGCTGATAATTCGTTCCTCCGTGACCCTGCGGTGCCCCTTTGGCATTTCGCCAGTTCACCCGCGGGGTGACGGAACAATCAACCTGATAACCCAGCTCTATCAGCAAGTTTGCGTAGCGACGATCAAACGCCCAACGCCCGGCACGGTGGCTCAGCATTTTGGTCTGGAAGGTCTCTTCCAGTAAGTGCGTCATAAAAAGCACTTTCTCGCGCATAATTTCATCTGAAAACTCAATCAGATAAGGTTGCCAGCGCCAGTCATCACCGGTGAGGTCATGTTCAGGTGGGCTGTTCCACGCATGAAGATGCATGCCAACCTCGCCCTGGCCGCGGGCAATCACATCTTTTGCGAACTCAATGAAAACCGGTTCGATCGCCATCTCATAGTTGGTCAGCCAGACCGGCTTAAAACCAAAACGCTCGCATAGCGCCTGAAATCGCGCCAGGTAGCGTGCGTTTTCCGTTTTGATAACACGGTGGTTTTGCCAGAGATTATCGCCTTCTGTATCAATGGTGATGATAAACGCTGGTTTTTTCATAATGAGTCCGTAAGACGTAAGAGTGAGGGCTATGTTACGCACTCTGCGAAGGAGGAGTAAACCCTTCCAGGGAAATTCCTGACATTATGGAGAAAGAGTGCAAGTCGCCATCAGGTCTATTAGAATTGCTGACAGTATACCGCTGATAAGATGATGATGATTAACCTACTCGACACGCCTGATTTACGTATTTTACTTATCAAACTTCGACATCATGGCGACATGTTACTCACAACTCCGGTCATTAATTCGTTACGTCAAAAATGGCCCACGGCGCAAATCGATGTTCTTCTTTATGAAGAGACACGCGATATGCTCGCCGCGCATCCGGCGATCGGCACCATCTACGGTATAGATCGTAAATGGAAGCAGCTCGGCACCCTGAAACATCTGCAAAAAGAGTGGCAGTTACTCTGTGCCTTAAGAGCGCAACGTTATCATCTGGTGATAAACCTTGCCGATCAGTGGCGCAGCGCCATTGTCACCCGTTTCACCGGCGCGCCAGTACGCCTCGGGTTCGCGTTTAACAAGCGAAAAAACGCGTTCTGGCGTTTTTGTCATACCGATTTGGTTTCCGTCGCCAATCACCCGTCTCTCCATACCGTTGAGCAAAATCTTTCTATTCTTTCACCGTTGCCCGTCCCGGCTCAGCCAGACGTCACTATGGCCTATCGCGCAGAGGACTGGGATCGCGCGCGCCAGCTACTGACACAACAGGGTGTGGCTGATAACTACGTGGTGATCCAGCCAACGTCACGCTGGTTCTTTAAATGCTGGGACGAAGGCAAGATGGCGCAAACCATCACCGCACTCCAGCAGGATGGCCACACTGTAGTTCTCACCGCTGGCCCGGACAAAAAAGAGCTGGCGATGATAGACCGCATTCTCGCCGCGGCGCCAAAAACGGGCGTAGTCTCTCTGGCCGGTCAACTCACGTTGCGCCAGCTGGCATCACTTATCGATCATGCGCGCCTCTTTATTGGCGTCGATTCCGTTCCGATGCACATGGCCGCCGCGCTTCAGACGCCGTGCATTGCTCTCTTCGGCCCGTCAAAACGGGTGTTCTGGTCGCCATGGCAGGTCAACGGTGAAGTCATCTGGGCTGGCGATTTTGGCCCACTTCCCGACCCGGACGCCATTGATACCAAAACAACTGAACGCTATCTCGACGCCATTCCCGTTGATGTCGTGGTCTCCGCCGCCAGGAGATACCTGTAATGAAACACCATCGTCTGGCGATTGTTCGCCAAAAATATCGTCCTGATGGCGGGGCGGAACGCTTCGTTTCCCGGGCACTTACCGCACTGAGCAACCAAAACCTGGAGCTCAACGTCATCACGCGTGAGTGGCAGGGGGAGAAGCAGGACGACTGGCATATCCATATTTGCGACCCGCGTAAATGGGGCCGAATCAGTCGCGAACGCGGGTTTGCACATGCCGCGCGTGCGCTGTGGGAACAGCAGCAGTTTGACATTGTGCAGAGCCACGAGCGTATTCCTGGCTGCGATATTTACCGCGCAGGGGATGGCGTGCACCGGCGTTGGCTGCTGCAGCGTGCGCGCATTCTGCCTGCCTGGCGTGCACAACTTCTGATGCACGATCGCTACCATCGCTACGTCATGCACGCCGAACGTGAAATGTATCAGGCTCCTGAATTGAAAGCCGTTATCTGCAATGCGGAGATGATCAAACGCGAAATCATCGAAGACTTTGATATTGACGCAAAAAAGATACATGTGATTTATAATTCAATTGATTCCAGCCGCTTCGTTCCGGCAACCGAAGGACAGCGCGCTGCACTGCGTCGGCAGCTCGGATTGCCTGTCGATGCCGTGGTGTTGTGTTTCGTCGGGTCAGGTTTTGAACGTAAGGGGCTGGCCAGCGCTATCCGCGCTATTGCGGGCACACCCGCGTGGCTGATTGTGGTTGGACAGGATAAAGCAGAAAGTCGTTACCGTGACCTTGCCCGTTCATTGGGCTGTGAGGGGCAAATTCGCTTCCTGGGGATGCAAAAAGAGACACTGCCATTTTACCAGGTATCCGATGGATTACTGCTGCCAACGCTGTATGATCCTTTTCCAAACGTCATTCTTGAAGCAATGGCCTGCGGTTTACCCGTCATTACTTCAGTGAGTTGCGGTGGTGCAGAGTTTATTGAGCAAGGTCAGAATGGCTTTTACTGTGATGCACTTGATATCAGCAGATTGAAGGAGGCAGTCATGACCCTTCCATCTTTGGATAAGAATAACGATATGGGACGGGCAGCGCGTGAGCGCGTAAAAGAAGCGACCCCAGAAAAATTATCAAGTCAGCTTATTTCGCTTTATCAAAAATTACTGGATTAAAAATGCGCATCCTAATGATTATTGATGGTTTGCCCGGTGGAGGAGCCGAAAAAACGGTTCTCACCCTCTCCAGCGGATTGATAGAAATGGGGCATCAGGTCTCCCTTTTCTCCCTGCGAAAGGTGTGCGACTACGCCATCCCGGCAGGCATTGATTATCAGGTCATTCAGGATACGTGTAAAAAGCCCTGGAGAAAGCTCACCGAGATCCCGCGCCGGGCGCAACTGCTGGACAATGCCATTGAGCAAGCTGAGCGCAGCGGGAAGTTCGACGTCATATTCTCGCACCTGCATAAAACCGATCGTATCGTGGCGCACAGTCGTGCGCTGGATCGCGATAAGGTCTGGTTCTGCGTGCATGGCATGTTCTCATTCTCCTACCTGCGTCATCGCCACGGCCTTTCACGCTGGTTTAAGCATTACAAAATTCGTCATACCTACGAAAACCGAAACGTTGTCGCCGTCTCCGCCGCCGTGCTGAAAGATCTCTCAGAGACGCTGTCCATCGACCTTCGTCGCAAAGCGGTTATCCATAATCCCTTTGATATTCCTGAAATCCAGCGTCTGGCGGATGCGCCTTTTGAGATGCAGGGGCAGGATTACATTATTCACGTGGGTCGTTTTCATGAACATAAACGCCACGACCGCCTTCTGCGTGCCTATGCGCAGAGCAAAATAGACGCATCGCTGGTGATGATGGGCAACGGTTCTGACACCAAAATTCAACAGCTTAAACAGTTAGCGAAAGAACTCGGGATCGAAGACAAGGTTATTTTCCGCCCCTTCGAGTCCAACCCTTATCCGTGGATTAAAGGCGCACGGCTTTTAGTGTTAAGTTCTGACTGTGAAGGTTTTGGTAACGTACTGGTAGAATCCATCATCTGCCAGACGCCGCCTGTCAGTACGAACTGTCCTGGCGGGCCCGCTGAAATCCTCACGGGTACGCTGGCGCGCGGGCTGTCGGAGATGAATGACGAATCACTGGCGAAAACACTGGCCGATCTCTATACCTCCCCGCCTGTCGTTGATAGCGCAACGATCGCGTCGTTCGGGATAAACGCCATTTGCCAGCAATATGTTGCGTTGGTAGACAATCAATAATAATCAGGTTTCTTATGCAAAATTCAGCGCCATTATTAAGCGTAGTGGTTGCCGTTTATAACGGCGAAGCTTTCCTGGATCAGTTCTTTACCTGCCTTGCGAATCAACAGATCGACAGTATGGAGGTCATCATCGTCAATGATGGCTCCACGGACAGTTCGATGCAGATAGTCGAAACCTGGCGTGAAAAACTGCCGCAAATGCAGGTTATCGAACAGGAAAATCAGGGTGTATCAATTGCGCGCAATACCGGTCTGGCCGTCGCTACCGGCCAATATCTCTCTTTCCCGGATATTGATGATGTCTTTAAGCCGGGCATGTATCAGCGCTTGCTTGATATGGCCGTCACGCAGAATCTGGATGTCGCCACCTGCAACGGAAACTACGTCTGGGAAAACAATAAGAAACCTTCACGGCCGATTTTCCCGGAAGACAAGCTGGCCTCGACAGGCGTCATGACCGGTGCGGCATGGTTAAAAAAAGCGCTCGACTCACGCAAGTTTCTGCATGTGACCTGGCTGAATATCTATCGCCACGACTTTATTCGTCAGAACGGTTTTCGTTTTGAGCCCGGTCTGCGCCATCAGGATATCCCGTGGACTACCGAAGTCTTGCTCGCGGCTGACCGCGTGCAGTACACCAGTGAACGTTTTTACGACTATTACATTCACTCCGCATCGGTTTCTCATATGCCGGACAATGATGACACGCTGATTCGCTCGGCGCGCCATTACATGAAAATTCTGCAGATGCTGGATGCCATCAACCAGCGTTACCCGGAAAAAGTGAAAGATATCCCCGCCTGCCACTGGCAAATCGCCAAAGAGGGGCTTGGGATCATTCATACCTTCGACAATATGAAGGATGTACAGAAGAAGTCGATGATAATAAAAGAGTTCTTCGACACGGGTATCTGGAGGCTTATCTGGAAAAGTGCCAAAAGCCCTCGTTTGCGCTGGCGCCTGGGCCGACGCTACTTCCGTTTAAAACGGTATCTGGCATAAGAGATAGCTTTACCCGGCTTAAATGCTTAGAATTTCCCCGCCGAAACTAAAAAACGGATAATCGCTTGGAATTGTTGTATACCGCCCTGCTCTACATCATCCAGCCACTGGTGTGGCTGCGACTGTTGCTTCGTAGCCGTAAAGCGCCTGCGTATCGTAAACGCTGGGCTGAACGCTATGGTTACTGCCGCAATAAAGTCGTGCCGGACGGTATTTTGCTGCATTCCGTTTCTGTGGGCGAAACGCTGGCGGCGATCCCGCTGGTTCGCGCCCTTCGTCACCGCTATCCGTCACTGCCGATCACGGTCACGACCATGACGCCGACGGGGTCTGAACGCGCATTATCGGCGTTCGGTAAAGACGTTCAACACGTCTATTTGCCTTACGACCTGCCTTGCGCCATGAACCGCTTCCTGAATACCGTTCGCCCGAAACTGGTGATCGTCATGGAAACAGAACTGTGGCCAAATATGATTTCCGCCCTGCATGCCCGTAAAATTCCGCTGGTGATTGCCAACGCGCGCCTTTCAGAGCGCTCGGCGAAAGGTTACGGCAAGTTAGGTAAATTTATGCGCCGCCTGCTCAGCCGAATAACGCTGATTGCCGCGCAGAACGAAGAAGACGCGGCGCGCTTTCTCGCTCTGGGCCTGAAGCGCAACCAGCTGGCGGTGACGGGTAGCCTGAAGTTCGATATCTCCGTCACGCCTGAACTCGCCGCCCGTGCGATTACGCTGCGTCGCCAGTGGGCACCGCGTCGCCAGGTGTGGATTGCAACCAGCACCCATGACGGCGAAGAAGCCATTATCCTGCAGGCCCATCGTAAGCTGCTGGAAAAATTCCCCGATTTGCTGCTGATTCTGGTCCCTCGTCACCCCGAACGTTTTAAAGATGCGCGTGAGATGGTGCAGAAAGGCGGCTTCAGCTTTACCCTGCGCAGCAGCGGTGAGATCCCCTCCGGCAGCACTCAGGTGGTGATTGGCGATACAATGGGCGAGCTGATGCTGCTTTACGGCATTGCCGATCTGGCTTTTGTCGGCGGCAGCCTTGTGGAGCGCGGCGGCCATAATCCGCTTGAGCCGGCCGCACACGCCATTCCGGTGCTGATGGGTCCACACACGTTTAACTTCAAAGATATCTGCGCTAAATTGCAGCAAGCCGACGGGTTAATTACCGTGACCGACGCGGACTCGGTGGTCAAAGAGGTCTCAACCCTTCTGACCGACGAAGACTACCGCCTCTGGTATGGTCGCCATGCTGTCGAAGTGCTGCATCAGAACCAGGGCGCACTCACTCGTCTGCTGCAACTTCTGCAACCTTATCTGCCTCAGCGGAGCCACTAATGTCAACGCGTCTGTCGGTCGTGATGATCGCCAAAAACGCCGCCGACCTGCTTCCGGACTGCCTGGCCTCCGTCGCCTGGGCTGACGAAATTGTCCTTCTCGACTCCGGCAGCGAGGACAACACGGTGGATGTCGCCCGTGCCGCGGGTGCAAAGGTCTTTATCGATACCGACTGGCAAGGCTACGGCATCCAGCGACAGCGCGCGCAGCGCTATGCTACTGGCAATTACGTGCTGATGCTGGACACTGACGAGCGCATCACACCAGAGCTCCGCCAGACCATTCAGGCGGTGCTGGCAGCACCTCAGCCTGGCGCAGTATACAGCATTGCACGTCGCAACTATTTCCTTGGCCGTTTTATGCGCCACAGCGGCTGGTATCCAGACCGCGTAATGCGCCTCTACGAGCGTGAGCGATATCAGTACAACGATAATCTGGTCCATGAATCCCTGGCATGCGACAGTGCCCCCGTCATTCCTCTGACAGGCGATCTGCTGCATCTGACCTGCCGGGATTTCGCCAGCTTCCAGCGCAAACAGCTTAACTATGCCACCGCATGGGCACAGGAGCGCCACCTGCGCGGCAAGAAGGCCACGCTGACCGGAATTTTTACCCACACGCTGGGGGCATTTCTGAAAACACTGCTGCTGCGAGGCGGCGTGCTGGACGGTAAACAGGGGTGGTTACTGGCGGTGGTGAATGCCCAGTATACTTTCAACAAATACACCGAGCTGTGGGCGCTTTGCCGCGGCTACTCAGAGAAAACGTGAGCCATGAGCACAAAAGCGATTTATCCGGGTACCTTTGATCCCATCACCAACGGTCATCTTGACATCATCACCCGTGCGGCATGCATGTTTGATAAGGTGATTCTGGCGATCGCCGCCAGCCCCAGTAAGAAACCCATGTTCGATCTCAATGAGCGCGTTGCACTTGCCACTGACGCTATCTCACATCTGCCAAACGTCGAGGTGGTGGGCTTCAGCGATCTGATGGCCAACTTCGCCCGTGCCCGGCAGGCTAACATTTTGATCCGCGGGTTACGCGCGGTGGCTGACTTCGAATACGAAATGCAGCTGGCGCACATGAATCGCCACCTGATGCCAGAGCTGGAGAGCGTGTTCCTGATGCCCTCAAAAGAGTGGTCATTTATCTCTTCCTCGCTGGTCAAAGAAGTGGCGCGTCATCACGGTGACGTGACCCATTTCCTGCCGGCTAACGTCCATCAGGCGTTGATGGAAAAATTAAAGTAGCCCTATTTCTGGCACTGACGGCAATAGAACGTGGCGCGCTGGGCGTGCTTCGTTGCAATAATCGGTGTCCCACAGACTCTGCACGGCTCACCCTTACGGCCATATACCTGCAGCTCCTGAGCAAAATAGCCGGGTTTACCGTCGCTCTGCAGGAAGTCCTTCAGGGTGGTCCCCCCTTGCTCAATAGAACGCAACAGCACCGCTTTAATCACCCGGACCAGCAGTTCACACTCCTGGGATGACAGCGACGAGGCCAGCCGATCGGGATGGATCCCGGCGGCAAACAGCGATTCGCTGGCATAAATATTCCCTACTCCCACCACCAGCTTATTGTCCATCAGCCACGGTTTGATCGGGGTTTTCTTCTTTGCACACTTCGCTTTCAGGTATTCCGCGTTAAATGCCTCTGAGAGCGGCTCTGGCCCCAGATGCGCCAGAACGCTGTGTCCTTCAAGCTCTTTGGTCCACAGCCATGCGCCAAAGCGTCGTGGGTCGGTGTAACGCAGCACTTTACCGTTGCTCATCACCAGATCGACATGGTCATGCTTTTCCGCGGGCAGTTCTTCGGTAAGGATGCGCAGACTACCAGACATACCGAGATGGATGATAATCCAGCCGTCGGGCAGCTCCAGCAGCAGATATTTGGCGCGACGCTGGACGCTGAGAATCGGTTTATCGCTTAAAGCATGGATTTCATCGGACACCGGCCAACGCAGGCGACCGTTGCGAACGATAGCATGAAGAATAGTCGCGCCGACCAGATGCGGCTCAATACCGCGGCGGCTGGTCTCTACCTCAGGTAATTCAGGCATGGTTCCTCCGGAGTAAGATGCAGAATGCAAAAAACCCCGCAGTTGCGGGGTTTTTCAATACAAGGAGGCTAAAATTATTTGATTTTAGCTTCTTTGTACAGTACGTGCTGGCGTACAACTGGATCGAATTTTTTCAGTTCCAGTTTTTCCGGCTTAGTACGTTTGTTCTTCGTGGTGGTGTAGAAGTGACCTGTACCAGCAGAAGAAACCAGCTTGATTTTCTCGCGAATACCTTTAGCCATGATTTATTTCCTCTTTAAGTACTTAGTACTTTTCGCCACGGGCACGCAGTTCGGACAGAACTGTATCAATGCCTTTCTTATCGATTACACGCATACCTTTAGCAGATACGCGCAGGGTGACAAAACGCTTCTCGCTCTCAACCCAGAAACGGTGAGAGTGCAGGTTCGGCAGGAAACGGCGTTTAGTCGCGTTCAGTGCGTGGGAACGGTTGTTACCGGTCACCGGACGCTTGCCAGTAACTTGGCAGACTCGGGACATGTCTATTCTCCAAAAATCAAATTAGCTCGAGCTTCGTATGGGGTATCGGCGCCTCGTCAGGCTTTACAGCCCGGTCATCGCATAGTTCTATTGAACTCTCGATTGCCAGGCCCAAATGCCAAACCCGAGATTCTCAAAGGTGGCGTAGTATACGCTGACTCGGCGGTGTGCTCAAGTCCCGAACAGACAAAGATCCCGATGGATCGCGAGAAATAGCCTAAATCCAGCCATGTTCTGCAAAAGAAATGTACTCGCCGCGACCAATTATCAGATGGTCGAGCACACGAATGTCCATGAATTGACAGCATTTGATAATGCGTTCGGTCATCTCTTTGTCAGCTCTGCTTGGTTCTGCACAGCCAGAAGGGTGATTATGCGCGAGTATCACGCCGGCTGCATTCACTTTTATCGCTTCCCGCACAATTTCTCGCGGATGAACCTCAACGTGGCTCAGTGTTCCGGAAAAAAGACGGCTATGTTTTAGTACCCGGTTCCTGTTATCAAGAAAGATCACCATAAAGATCTCGCGCTCCAAATCTGATAGCTGGCTCTGGAGAAATACGCGTGTCATATCCGGGGTGAGTATGGGATCTTCCTCTTCCATACGGACGTCGTAAAAACGGCGGGCCAGTTCAGCAATCCCCCTCAGTTGGGCGAACTTCGCCACGCCAATTCCTTCGACGTGCCTGAATTCCGTCAGATCCGCCGTCAATAAGCCATACAGCGAACCAAAATGGTCGATGAGCTCCTTTGCCAGCGTAAATACCGTTTTGCCGGGCGTTCCGGTGCGTAAAAAGAGTGCCAGCAACTCGTCGTCCTTTAACAACGTGACGCCATAGCGCAGCATTTTTTCACGCGGTAGCAGCAGTTCAGTCTCTTCCATGCCTGTCTCCTTCGATTTGCCATCATGCTGCCACAGCCACCCCCGGCGCTCGACGCCCACTTTTCATTCCTGCGTAACGCCTCGCAAACTGGCCGAAGGACAAAATCACCCCCTTTTTGGGATTGTGATAAAATGCCCGCTCTCTGGTGAAACCCAACAGGAAAGAATCATGATGAGCCTGGCCGGTAAAAAAATCGTTCTTGGCGTGAGCGGCGGTATCGCTGCCTATAAAGCGCCGGAGCTGGTGCGTCGTTTGCGCGAGCGCGGGGCGGATGTGCGGGTCGCGATAACGGAAGGCGGCAAAGCCTTTATCACGCCTCTGAGCCTGCAGGCCGTTTCAGGGTACCCCGTCTCTGACAGCCTCCTTGATCCGGCCGCCGAAGCCGCGATGGGCCATATTGAGCTGGGAAAATGGGCAGACCTGGTTATCCTTGCCCCCGCCACAGCAGATTTAATTGCCCGCGTAGCAGCCGGCATGGCAAACGATCTGGTCTCGACCATTTGCCTGGCCACGCCCGCACCTGTTGCCGTCGTCCCCGCGATGAACCAGCAGATGTACCGCAACGCCGCCACCCAACATAATCTGACGACGCTGGCCTCACGCGGCCTGCTCATCTGGGGGCCGGACAGCGGTAGCCAGGCGTGTGGTGATGTGGGTCCTGGTCGTATGCTTGACCCGCTGACCATCGTTGAGCTGGCCGCCGGCCATTTTTCGCCTGTCAACGATCTACAACATCTCAACATCATGATTACCGCGGGCCCAACGCGCGAGCCGCTGGACCCGGTGCGTTACATTACCAACCATAGCTCCGGTAAAATGGGCTTTGCGATTGCTGCCGCGGCGGCAAAACGCGGTGCAAAGGTCACGCTGGTGAGCGGCCCGGTCTCGTTACCGACCCCGCCATTTGTGCAGCGTATTGATGTCACCACCGCCCTGGAGATGGACGCCGCCGTACAGGCGCATGCGCAGAACCAGCAGATTTTTATTGGCTGTGCGGCTGTTGCAGATTACCGTGCCGAAACCATTTCCGGGTCAAAAATTAAAAAGCAAGGCGATGAATTAACACTAAAAATGGTGAAAAATCCGGACATTGTTGCGGGTGTCGCCGCACTGAAAAGCCATCGTCCTTACGTTGTTGGGTTTGCCGCAGAAACAAATAATGTGGAAGAATATGCCCGGCAAAAACGTACCCGCAAAAACCTCGATTTGATTTGCGCGAACGACGTATCGCTGGCCACGCAAGGATTTAACAGCGACAGCAACGCACTGCACCTTTTCTGGCAGGATGGAGATAAAGTCTTACCGCTTGAGCGCAAGGAACTCCTGGGCCAACAATTACTGGACGAGATCGTTACCCGTTATGATGAAAAAAATCGACGTTAAGATTCTGGACCCGCGTGTTGGTAAGCAATTTGCGCTGCCAACCTATGCCACCTCCGGCTCTGCCGGTCTTGACCTGCGCGCCTGTCTCGATGACGCCGTAGAGCTGGCTCCGGGTGCAACCACCCTGATCCCAACCGGCCTGGCAATCCACATTGCTGACCCGTCGCTGGCAGCGGTGATCCTGCCGCGTTCTGGTCTGGGTCATAAGCATGGAGTGGTACTGGGTAACCTGGTCGGCCTGATCGACTCTGACTACCAGGGTCAACTGATGGTTTCCGTCTGGAACCGTGGTCAGGACAGCTTCACCATTGAACCGGGCGAGCGTATCGCACAGATGGTCTTTGTACCGGTGGTTCAGGCAGAATTTAACCTGGTGGAAGACTTTGACGCCACCGACCGTGGCGAAGGCGGCTTCGGCCATTCCGGGCGCAAATAACCGCCCGACCGACACGTATCTCACAGCGCCATAATGCAATAACAAACCGCAAACGTCAGTTTGCGGTCGCTGTGTGGATGCCAGCCTGGCAAGTGCTTATTTTCAGGGGTATTTTGTAACATGGCAGAAAAACAAACCGCGAAAAGGAACCGTCGCGAAGAAATACTTCAATCTCTGGCGCTGATGCTTGAATCCAGCGATGGTAGTCAACGCATCACCACCGCAAAACTGGCCGCCTCCGTGGGCGTGTCTGAAGCGGCGTTGTATCGTCATTTTCCGAGCAAAACCCGGATGTTTGACAGTCTGATCGAATTTATCGAAGACAGTCTGATCACTCGCATCAACCTGATTCTGAAAGACGAAAAAGACACGACTGCGCGTTTGCGTCTGATTGTGCAGCTCATTCTGGGCTTTGGTGAACGCAATCCGGGCTTAACCCGTATCCTGACTGGCCACGCGCTGATGTTCGAGCAGGACCGATTGCAGGGCCGTATTAACCAGCTCTTCGAGCGTATTGAAGCACAACTGCGCCAGGTCCTGCGCGAGAAAAAAATGCGTGAGGGTGAAGGTTACAGCACCGATGAAACGCTGCTGGCAAGTCAGATCCTGTCGTTTTGCGAAGGCATGCTCTCCCGCTTTGTTCGCAGCGAGTTTAAATACCGTCCAACGGACGATTTTGACGCCCGTTGGCCGTTAGTGGCGGCACAGCTGCAATAATCTTCACGCCCGGTAAGCAGAACGCCACCGGGCTTGATATTACACGCCGAAAGCTTCGCGATACCCACGTACCGCAGCCAGATGATCCGCCATCTCAGGCTTCTCTTCCAGATACGCAATCAGGTCTTTCAGGGTGATGATCGACGTCACTTTACAGCCATAATCGCGCTCAACTTCCTGAATAGCAGAGATTTCGCCACGCCCGCGTTCCTGACGATCCAAAGAGATCAGCACGCCAGCAAGCGTAGCGCCGTTGGCCTGAATAATCTCCATCGATTCGCGAATAGCGGTACCAGCGGTGATCACATCGTCCACCAGCATAACGCGACCCTGCAGCGCGCTGCCTACCAGATTACCGCCTTCACCGTGGGTTTTAGCCTCTTTACGGTTAAAGCAGTACGGTACGTCGCGGTCGTGGTGTTCCGCCAGCGCAACCGCAGTGGTAGTGGCAATCGGAATGCCTTTATAGGCCGGGCCAAACAGCAGGTCAAAATCAATGCCGGAGTCCACCAGCGCTTCGGCATAGAAACGGCCTAACAATGCCAGATCGCGCCCGGTATTAAACAGTCCGGCGTTGAAGAAATAGGGGCTCTTACGCCCGGATTTCAGCGTAAACTCGCCAAATTTCAGGACCTGCTTGTTAAGCGCAAACTCAATAAACTCACGCTGCCAGGATTTCATGGGCTTACTCCTCCGACTTTTGCTTTTGTACGAACAAAAAAAAGGCGACTCATCAGTCGCCTTTAAAATCAATTTTCTAACGCCGCCTTCTGCGTCGTTACGATAGATTCAATTCCCCCTCGGGCCAACGCCAGCAAGGTAAGAAGCTCTTCATGGGTGAACGGCTCACCTTCTGCCGTGCCCTGCACCTCAATGATGCGACCGTCTTCAGTCATCACCACGTTCATGTCAGTCTCAGCAGCGGAATCTTCAACGTATTCCAGATCGCAAAGCGCTTCACCGTTAACGATACCCACGGAAACAGCCGCGACCATCCCTTTCATCGGATTCGTTTTCAGCTTACCGGCTGCAACCAGCTTATTCAGGGCATCAGCCAGCGCCACACATGCACCGGTAATCGACGCCGTACGCGTACCACCGTCTGCCTGAATGACGTCGCAGTCCAGAGTAATGGTAAATTCACCCAGTGTTTTCAGATCAACGGCGGCGCGCAGCGCACGTGCGATCAGACGCTGGATTTCCATGGTACGGCCGCCCTGCTTGCCTTTTGCCGCTTCGCGGGCGTTACGGGTATGGGTTGCACGCGGCAACATGCCATATTCCGCAGTGATCCAGCCCTGGCCCTGACCTTTCAGGAAGCGTGGAACGCCCTCTTCGATGGACGCGGTGCACAGCACTTTGGTGTCACCAAACTCAACCAGTACGGAGCCTTCTGCGTGTTTTGTATAGTTACGGGTCAGGGTGACGGGACGCACCTGATTGGCGCTACGACCTGCTGGACGCATGATGAAATCTCCGGCTTGAAACGAATGTGGCTGCGCATTATACGGATAAAGGACGCTTATTCCTATCCTGAGAAGCCCCCGAAAGCTATAATCCCCCCATCTCTCCTTTAAAAACGGGAATGTCTATGATCCGCAGTATGACCGCCTACGCCCGGCGTGAAATCAAGGGTAGCTGGGGTAGCGCCACATGGGAAATGCGCTCGGTAAACCAGCGCTACCTGGAAACGTATTTCCGTATGCCGGAGCAGTTCCGCAGCCTTGAACCTGTTGTGCGCGAGCGTATCCGTGCTCGTCTGACGCGCGGTAAAGTGGAATGTAACCTGCGTTTTGAGCCTGATGCCAGCGCCCAGGGTGAGCTGATCCTCAACGAAAAACTGGCGAAACAGCTCGTCACTGCAGCGAACTGGGTCAAGATGCAAAGCGATGAAGGGGAAATCAACCCGGTCGATATTCTGCGCTGGCCTGGCGTCATGGCCGCCGGTGAGCAGGATCTGGACACGATTGCCGCTGAAATTCTCAGTGCCCTCGACAGCACGCTGGATGACTTTATCATTGCCCGCGAAACTGAAGGCCAGGCCCTCAAAGCGATGATTGAGCAGCGTCTGGAAGGCGTGACCACCGAAGTGGCTAAAGTCCGTACCCATATGCCTGCGGTCCTGCAATGGCAGCGTGAGCGCCTGGTGGCCAAACTGGAAGAAGCGGAAGTTCAGCTGGAAAATACCCGTCTGGAACAAGAGCTGGTGCTGATGGCACAGCGCATTGACGTCGCCGAAGAGCTGGATCGTCTGGAAGCGCACGTTAAAGAGACTTACAACATCCTGAAGAAGAAAGAAGCCGTAGGGCGTCGTCTCGACTTTATGATGCAGGAGTTCAACCGCGAGTCGAACACCCTGGCCTCTAAGTCGATCAATGCTGAAGTGACCAACTCCGCCATTGAACTGAAAGTGCTGATTGAGCAGATGCGCGAGCAGATCCAGAATATCGAGTAACGCTTTATTCAAGCCGCTTTCTCATCATGGCCCCGTTCAGGGGCCATTTTTTTATCGGAACAGGCTATCGGCGGCAAACGCCTATAACATGAATAATTGTAATGTGAAAATTACCGTTTATCGCCATCACACCCAGCCAAACAACGTTCAGTCATTACCAAAAATAAGGCTAACGTCCTCACACAAGAAAAACTAAATCGTGACAGACCGCACAAAACGCTACCCTGTTGCCCTCACTATCGGGGGAACACATGCTGCTACATATCCTTTATCTCGTCGGGATCACTGCCGAAGCCATGACCGGTGCACTCGCTGCCGGACGCCGTCGTATGGATACGTTTGGGGTCATCATTATTGCTACCGCCACCGCGCTGGGAGGCGGATCGGTACGCGATATCCTGCTGGGGCATTACCCTCTCGGCTGGGTTAAGCACCCCGAGTACATCATCATTGTGGCTGTCGCCGCAGTGCTGACCACTATCCTTGCTCCTGTAATGCCCCATCTTCGACGTCTGTTTTTAGTGCTTGATGCTCTGGGCCTGGTCGTGTTCTCCATCATCGGGGCACAAATTGCGCTGGATATGGGCGAAAGCCCGGTGATTGCCACTATTGCCGCAGTCGTGACGGGCGTATTTGGCGGCGTACTGCGCGATATGTTCTGCAAACGCATTCCCCTGGTGTTTCAAAAAGAGCTCTACGCCGGGATATCCTTTGCATCAGCCGTTCTGTATATCGCTTTACAGCATTATGTTTCCAGCCATGACGTCGTGGTCATCGCCACCTTGTTATTTGGCTTCACGGCTCGCTTGCTTGCGCTGCGCTTGAAACTGGGACTGCCCGTGTTTCATTACACTCAGGACACCCACTGACTGGCCGCTATCTATACTCCCCAATAAGATAGCGGCGTTTATCCGCGATAAGCGACAGCAAGCTCATGTCAGAATCCTTGCACTCCCTGTTTGCCGAGCCAGGCAACCAGGCCGGCAATGCCAGGATCATGTATAAACGCAACGAGCTGCCGGGCTTTCTCCTTTCCTGTGCCGGGAAGCGCCTGCCAGTCTGCTGCGTTACGCTCACGCATTTTCTGCCACGTCAGGTCTCCCATAGCGTTTAGCGAGGCCTGCGTCAGCGGAACACCCAATGCCATGATCCAACGAATAAAGGGTCGCTCACGTACCAGATTAAAGCGATGCCAGAGCGCCAGCCCGCGTGCTGCGGAAAACCCCGGGGTAGACTGCAGCTGCGCCTGCGTTAATGTCAGCCATGAGAAGATATGTTCAAAATGATGCGCCTGATGCAGCGCCCGCCAGCCTGACTCACCGACTCCTTCAATATTCAGCACGTGCTTTGAACTAAGCCACGTCAGGCGGGCAAAGAACTGCTCCATACACGCCGGCGAGGCGTAAAAACAGCTCTGCGCATGATAATGCGAGGCCGGGGGTGTGGGCTTTTGTCTCTCTTCCCCCCGCCAGACCACCTTATCGAACCGCGGGATACCCTGCCCGGCCAGACTGACCTGTATCTGATCACCCGTCGCAATATCCAGCCTTTGCCAGCGTTCAACGGACCCAAGACTGACCCGTTGTACCTGCTTATCATCCAGCAGGACAGGGACCAGCGCCGCCACGACCGAGATTTTTCCCGTGCGCCCCACGGCAAAATGAATATCTCTTACTTCGGCGATCTGTGCGACCGGGGGATATTTCCATGCGACGACCCAGCTGCCTTCTCCGGGCAACCAGTTTTCGCCGGGAGGAGCATCCGCGGACCGCACCACAATGCCGTCCGTGGCAAAGGGTAATGCCGTGTTGTGCCACGTCGAGCGCTGTTTCTCGACTGCATCAACAGTCTGTACAGGCAGGGTATAACGTGCCGTCAGGGAAAAGCCGGCTTTAGATAACTCAGACAGCGCACTCGACATCACTTTCGGCCCATCCGGCCAGGCCCAGATAAATATCCCTGTCTGGCTCAGAAGTGGACTGTCCTTTTGCCGCATCATCGCGCCCGCCACTTTTGCCCGTGCGTTCATTCCCCCCATCTGTCGCTGAAGATGGTTGTCGCGTAACCAAAAAAGCTCTCCCTGTAAGACACTGTTGGCCAGCGCACCGGTCACTTTTTTGGGCACTGCGGGAATTAAATACACTTGTGCAGTCCAGTCTTCACCTTTAAGCCCATCACCACGACTGATAGCCTGGGTTAACTTTCCGTCGCGATACACCAGCGTCACTGCCACCCCGTCGACTTTTGGCTGCATCCAGAGAGTGTCACGACCACGCATCCACTGGCGTAGCTCTTCTTTACTGGCCGCTTTATGCACTCCAGTATGGGCAACAGGATGTCTTACGCTCCCCGTTAGAACTGGTAAGGCCTCCTCAGAAGGTATATCGCCGAAGCAGCGCTGCCACTGCTTTAAACGGCCATTGAGCTGGTCATAGACGTCGTCATTCACCTCGCTCACGCCCTGCTTCCAGTAGGCATCATCCCAGCGTTTGACTTGCGCACTCAACGTCGCAATCTCTTTCTCTGCTTTTGCCTGAGACCACACGGGACACACCGCCGCACCATAGCCGCACCACAACAGCATTAATCCGCTCATCCATCGCCACATCGCCACCCCTCCTTTGCGTTGGTGGAGGTATAACCCGACGCGGAAAACCGTGCTAATGGCCATCTTTCACTCTGCGAGGCGTTGTCAGACGTTTATTTTTATTGCTGCAAAACAGCTGTAAAACCTGAAAACGGCGCGCAAAATTCAATAATGCAGGGGAAAAAGTGTGACAAAGGCTACGTCACACAGCGGCGACGTGTATAATAAGCCCGTATGTAGGACTTCTTCGTTAACACATACAAAAGACTCTCATGGCTCAAGGCACGCTTTATATTGTTTCTGCCCCTAGTGGCGCGGGTAAATCCAGCCTTATTCAGGCACTGTTAAAAACCCAACCGCTGTACGACACACAGGTTTCTGTTTCTCACACCACGCGTAAACCGCGTCCGGGTGAAGTGCACGGTGAACACTATTTCTTTGTTGATCACGATGAATTCAGAGCGATGATTGGCAGAGACGCGTTTCTTGAACACGCAGAAGTTTTCGGTAACTACTACGGCACTTCGCGTGAAACCATTGAGCAGGTTCTGGCCACGGGCGTAAATGTGTTCCTGGATATCGACTGGCAGGGCGCACAGCAGATTCGCAAGAAAATGCCTGATTCACGCAGTATCTTTATTTTACCGCCATCGAAAGATGAGCTGGATCGCCGACTGCGTGGCCGCGGTCAGGACAGCGAGGAAGTGATCGCCCGGCGTATGGAGCAGGCAGTTGCAGAAATGAGCCATTACGCGGAATATGATTACCTTATTGTGAATGATGATTTTGATGCCGCGCTGAGCGATCTCAAAACCATTCTTCGCGCAGAACGCTTGCGTATGAGCCGCCAGAAGCAGCGACATGACGCATTAATCACCAAACTGTTGGCAGACTGAACCCACTTTCAGTATCATGCCCAGTCATTTCTTCACCTGTGGAGCATTTTAAGTATGGCACGCGTAACTGTTCAGGACGCTGTAGAGAAAATTGGTAACCGTTTTGACCTGGTGCTGGTCGCCGCGCGTCGCGCTCGTCAGATGCAGGTAGGCGGTAAAGATCCGCTGGTACCGGAAGAAAACGATAAAACTACCGTTATTGCACTTCGCGAAATCGAAGAAGGTCTGATCAACAATCAGATCCTCGACGTACGTGAGCGCCAGGAGCAGCAAGAGCAGGAAGCCGCAGAACTGCAGGCCGTAACCGCCATTGCTGAAGGTCGTCGTTAATTAAACCTGCGGGTCGCCCTTGTATCTGTTTGAAAGCCTGAATCAACTGATTCAAACTTACCTGCCTGAAGACCAGATTAAGCGTCTTCAGCAGGCGTATCTCGTTGCACGTGACGCTCACGAGGGCCAGGCACGTTCAAGCGGTGAACCCTATATCACGCACCCGGTAGCGGTGGCCTGTATTCTGGCCGAGATGAAACTCGACTACGAAACGCTGATGGCTGCCCTGCTGCATGATGTGATCGAAGATACCCCTGCCACCTACCAGGATATGGAACAGCTGTTTGGCAAAAGCGTTGCCGAGCTGGTGGAAGGGGTCTCTAAGCTTGATAAGCTGAAATTCCGCGACAAGAAAGAGGCGCAAGCCGAAAACTTTCGCAAGATGATTATGGCGATGGTGCAGGATATCCGCGTCATTCTTATCAAACTTGCTGACCGTACCCACAATATGCGCACGCTGGGCTCACTTCGCCCGGACAAACGTCGCCGCATTGCCCGTGAAACCCTCGAAATCTACAGTCCGCTGGCGCACCGTTTAGGTATCCACCACATTAAAACCGAGCTGGAAGAGCTGGGTTTTGAAGCGTTATACCCGAACCGCTATCGCGTGATTAAAGAGGTGGTGAAAGCCGCACGCGGCAACCGTAAAGAGATGATTCAAAAGATCCTCTCTGAAATTGAAGGACGTTTACAGGAAGCGGGAATTCCGTGCCGCGTCAGCGGTCGCGAAAAACATCTGTACTCCATCTACTGCAAAATGGTGCTCAAAGAGCAGCGTTTTCATTCGATCATGGATATCTACGCGTTCCGCGTGATCGTCCACGACTCTGATACCTGCTACCGCGTGCTGGGCCAGATGCACAGCCTGTACAAACCGCGTCCAGGGCGCATGAAAGATTACATCGCCATTCCAAAAGCGAACGGCTATCAATCTTTGCACACCTCGATGATCGGTCCACACGGCGTGCCTGTTGAAGTGCAGATCCGCACCGAAGACATGGACCAGATGGCGGAGATGGGTGTGGCTGCACACTGGGCTTATAAAGAGCACGGTGGCGAAAGCAGTACAACCGCACAAATCCGCGCCCAGCGCTGGATGCAAAGCCTGCTGGAACTGCAGCAGAGTGCAGGTAGCTCGTTTGAATTTATCGAGAGCGTTAAATCCGATCTCTTCCCGGATGAGATTTACGTTTTCACCCCAGAAGGCCGCATTGTCGAACTGCCTGCAGGCGCTACGCCGGTCGACTTTGCTTACGCCGTGCATACCGATATCGGCCACGCCTGCGTGGGCGCGCGTGTCGACAGGCAGCCTTATCCGCTCTCTCAGCCGCTTTCCAGCGGCCAGACGGTGGAAATTATTACCGCACCGGGCGCACGTCCGAACGCGGCCTGGCTGAACTTTGTCGTGAGTTCCAAAGCACGCGCCAAAATTCGCCAGTTGCTGAAAAACCTCAAGCGCGATGATTCTGTCAGCCTGGGGCGTCGTCTGCTCAACCATGCGTTGGGTGGTAGCCGTAAGCTGGCTGAAATCCCGAAAGAGAACATTCAGCGTGAGCTGGAGCGCATGAAGCTCGCCTCGCTTGATGACCTGCTGGCAGAAATCGGTCTCGGCAACGCCATGAGCGTGGTCGTGGCGAAGAACCTGCAGCAGGGTGATACCACGGCGATCCCGACGACGACGCAAAGCCACGGTCATCTGCCGATCAAAGGCGCGGACGGCGTACTTATCACCTTCGCGAAATGTTGCCGTCCTATCCCGGGTGACCCGATTATTGCGCACGTCAGTCCGGGTAAAGGGCTGGTTATCCACCACGAATCCTGTCGTAACATCCGCGGTTATCAAAAAGAGGCGGAGAAGTTCATGGCAGTCGAGTGGGATAAAGAGACGGCACAGGAATTTATCACCGAAATTAAGGTGGATATGTTCAACCACCAGGGTGCCCTGGCGAACCTGACGGCAGCAATCAATACGGCCTCTTCCAACATTCAGAGCCTGAACACGGAAGAGAAAGATGGCCGCGTCTACAGCGCCTTTATTCGTCTGACCGCCCGTGACCGCGTGCATCTGGCGAACATTATGCGCAAGATCCGCGTGATGCCGGACGTGATTAAAGTCACCCGTAACCGAAACTAGACTTATGAATTCAAAACGTTACGAGCGTATCTGCGAAATGCTCGCCAGGCGTCAGCCTGACCTGACGGTCTGCATGGAGCAGGTCCACAAACCTCATAACGTCTCTGCAATTGTCCGTACCGCAGACGCCGTAGGCGTGCATGAAGTGCACGCCGTCTGGCCGGGTGCCCGCATGCGAACCATGGCTTCAACTGCCGCAGGCAGTAACAGCTGGGTGTCCGTCAAAACCCACCAGACTATTGGCGAAGCCGTATCGCACCTGAAAGGTCGCGGTATGCAGGTCCTGGCCACTAACCTGTCCGCAAAAGCCGTCGATTTTCGTGAGATCGACTACACCCGCCCGACCTGTATTTTGATGGGTCAGGAGAAAACCGGGATCACCCAGGAAGCGCTGGATCTGGCGGATCAGGATATCATCATCCCCATGATCGGCATGGTGCAGTCTCTCAATGTCTCCGTGGCCTCTGCGCTCATTCTCTATGAAGCGCAGCGCCAGCGTCAGAACGCGGGCATGTACAAGCGCAGCAACAGCATGCTGCCGGAAGAGGAGCAGCAGCGCCTGCTGTTCGAAGGTGGTTACCCGGTGCTGGCTCGCGTCGCGAAACAGAAAAAACTGCCTTACCCCCACGTCAACGCGCAGGGCGAAATTGAAGCCGATGCCGAGTGGTGGGCCACCATGCAGTACGCAGGATAACCGATGAAAGGCCGTCTGCTGGATGCCATACCGCTCAATAGCCTGACGGGCGTAGGTGCGGCGCAAAGCAGTAAACTGGCAAAAATTGGCCTGCACACCGTGCAGGATCTCCTGCTCCATCTCCCCCTGCGTTATGAAGACCGCACCCAACTCTATAAGATTGGCGATCTGCTGCCTGCCATTTACGCCACCGTTGAAGGCGAAGTACTGAACTGCAATATCACCTTCGGCGGACGCCGGATGATGACCTGTCAGATCAGCGACGGCACCGGCATTCTCACCCTGCGCTTTTTCAACTTCAATGCGGCCATGAAAAACAGCCTTGCGACCGGTCGCAGGGTGCTGGCCTATGGTGAAGCCAAACGCGGGAAATACGGCGCAGAGATGATCCACCCGGAGTATCGCGTTCAGGGAGATCTGAGCACGCCGGAGCTGCAGGAGACTCTGACCCCGGTTTATCCGACGACCGAAGGCATCAAGCAGGCAACGCTGCGTAAACTCACCGACCAGGCGCTGGAACTGCTGGATACCTGCGCCATTACCGAGCTACTGCCGCCTGAGCTGGCTCAGGGCATGATGAGTCTGCCCGAGGCGCTGCGCACCCTGCACCGCCCGCCGCCAACCCTGCAGCTTAGCGACCTGGAAAGCGGCAAACACCCCGCTCAACGGCGTCTTATCCTTGAGGAATTACTGGCTCATAACCTGAGCATGCTGGCGGTACGGGCGGGCGCGCAGCGTTTTCATGCCCAGCCCTTAAGCCCGCGAGATGAACTCAAAGATAAGCTGCTGGCCTCCCTGCCGTTTAAACCCACCGGTGCACAGGCACGCGTCACGGCCGAGATTGAACGCGATATGGCGCTTGATGTGCCCATGATGCGCCTGGTTCAGGGGGATGTGGGTTCCGGTAAAACGCTGGTTGCAGCCCTGGCAGCCCTGCGCGCGATTGCCCATGGCAGACAGGTGGCGCTAATGGCCCCCACTGAACTGCTGGCTGAACAGCACGCTAATAACTTCCGCGCGTGGTTTGCCCCGCTTGGGATTGAAGTGGGCTGGCTTGCCGGGAAGCAAAAAGGTAAAGCGCGTCAGGCACAACAGGACGCCATTGCCAGCGGTCAGGTACAGATGATTGTCGGCACGCACGCGATTTTCCAGGAGCAGGTGCAGTTTAATGGTCTTGCCCTGGTGATTATCGACGAACAACACCGCTTCGGTGTACACCAGCGTCTGGCGCTGTGGGAGAAAGGGCTGCAGCAGGGCTTCCATCCGCATCAGCTGATCATGACTGCCACACCTATCCCGCGCACCCTGGCAATGACCGCCTACGCCGATCTCGATACATCGACCATCGACGAACTGCCGCCGGGCCGTACACCGGTCACCACGGTCGCCATTCCGGACACACGCCGGAGCGATATCATCGACCGCGTGCGCAACGCCTGCACTCACGAAGGCCGTCAGGCCTACTGGGTCTGCACGTTAATTGAAGAGTCTGAACTGCTTGAAGCGCAGGCTGCGGAAGCGACGTGGGAAGAGCTGAAACTGGCGCTGCCCGAGCTGAACGTGGGTCTGGTTCACGGGCGGATGAAGCCTACTGAGAAACAGGCGGTGATGCAGTCGTTCAAACAGGGTGAACTGCATTTGCTGGTTGCCACAACGGTGATTGAAGTGGGCGTAGACGTGCCCAATTCCAGCCTGATGATCATCGAAAACCCGGAACGTCTTGGCCTTGCGCAACTCCATCAGCTGCGCGGCCGCGTTGGCCGCGGTGCTGTCGCCTCTCACTGCGTGCTGCTCTACAAAGCACCGCTCTCGAAAACCGCACAGATGCGTTTGCAGGTGCTGCGCGACAGTAACGACGGTTTTGTGATTGCACAAAAAGACCTGGAGATCCGCGGCCCAGGCGAACTGCTGGGCACGCGTCAGACGGGTAACGCCGAATTCAAAGTGGCGGATTTACTGCGCGATCAGGCCATGATCCCCGAAGTTCAGCGCCTCGCACGCCATATTCATGAGCGCTACCCCGAACAGGCGGCAGCGTTAATTGAGCGCTGGATGCCGGAAACCGAACGCTATTCTAACGCCTGATCTCAGGCAAACATCGGCAGCATCAGGTAAAGCTTGATCACCAGCGCGTTGACGATATCAATGAAGAACGCCCCGACCATCGGGACCACCAGAAACGCCATATGCGAAGGCCCAAAACGTTCGGTGATCGCCTGCATGTTGGCGATAGCCGTCGGCGTTGCCCCCAGACCAAACCCACAATGCCCCGCCGCCAGCACTGCTGCATCGTAGTTTTTGCCCATCATGCGCCAGGTAACAAACATGGCGTAGAACGCCATAAACAGTGCCTGAACGGCCAGAATAGCCACCATCGGCAGCGCCAGCGAGGCCAGCTCCCACAGCTTGAGGCTCATCAGGGCCATCGCCAGGAACAGCGACAGGCAGACGTTGCCAAGCACCGATACGGCACGTTCAAATACGCGGTAGAAGCCCATCAGCGCCAGCCCGTTACTCAGCAGCACCCCAACAAACAGCACGCACACAAACGTCGGGAGCTCGAACGCTGAACCTGCCAGCCATTGCGCAACCACTTTGCCCACCGTCAGGCAGATGGCAATCATCGCGATAGTTTCAATCAACACCAGCGAAGTGATGGTGCGTCCGACGTCGGGTTTTTCAAAGGCAGTGGGCACCAGCTCATCGTCCGGTCTTCCGTCTGGCGTACCAGAGTGCTTCACCAGATACCGCGCCACCGGCCCGCCGATCAGGCCGCCCAGCACCAGACCGAAGGTGGCGCAGGCCATCGCCACTTCGGTGGCATTTTCAAAGCCGTAGCGCTCAGTAAACAGCTTGCTCCACGCCGCCCCGGTACCGTGGCCACCAGAGAGGGTGATTGATCCGGCCAGCAGCCCCATCAGCGGATCCAGGCCCAGCAGCGTGGCCATCCCGATACCAATGGCGTTTTGCATCACTAGCAGCCCTACCACCACGATCAGAAATACGCCGAGCACTTTGCCACCCGTCCGCAGGCTCGCCAGGTTGGCATTCAGGCCAATGGTGGCAAAGAAGGCCAGCATCAGCGGATCTTTCAGGGACATATCAAAATCAATTTCCCAGCCCATGCTTTTCTTCAGCACCAGCAGGGCCAGCGCCACCAGCAGTCCGCCGGCAACAGGTTCAGGAATGGTGTATTTCTTCAGAAGGGAAACGCTGTGTACGAGCTTACGGCCAAGCAGTAAGACCAGCGTTGCGGCAACAAGGGTCGACAACGTATCGAGATGAATCATAAAAGGCTCCTGTTATGCGCGTGTTCCATACACACGCGGCGTTATCCTGGGCCGGCTTGCGCTCGTCATGAGCCGCCGGCGCAAAAAGTGTAATTTTTTTTCCCCATGGGTTGTAGAAAACCTGCTCACAGCGGCAGATTTTCTTGTCTTTTTTTGTTGGCAATCGTTTGCTTTTACCAGGTGGTCAGATAAAATGCCCGCTTTTCCACCGTGGGATTGCCGCCGATGTCCGTTAACACCCTTGAGTCTTCCGATGCGCAACCGATTGCGCAGAAGCAAAATAGCGAACTGATCTACCGCCTTGAAGACCGTCCGCCTCTTCCTCAGACGCTCTTTGCCGCCTGCCAACACCTGCTGGCTATGTTCGTTGCGGTGATCACCCCGGCGCTGCTGATCTGCCAGGCGCTTGGTTTACCGGCTCAGGATACACAGCACATCATCAGTATGTCCCTCTTTGCCTCCGGCGTGGCGTCCATTATTCAAATTAAAGCGTGGGGCCCGGTGGGGTCTGGATTGTTGTCGATCCAGGGCACCAGTTTTAACTTCGTCGCACCGCTGATCATGGGCGGTACAGCCCTCAAAACCGGCGGCGCGGATGTTCCGACCATGATGGCGGCGCTGTTTGGCACGCTGATGCTGGCCAGCTGCACCGAGATGGTGATCTCCCGGGTACTGCACCTGGCGCGTCGCGTGATCACGCCGCTGGTATCCGGCGTGGTGGTGATGATCATTGGCCTGTCGCTGATTCAGGTTGGCCTGACCTCCATCGGTGGCGGTTATGCGGCAATGAGCGACCACACTTTTGGTGCACCGAAAAACCTGCTGCTGGCCGGCGTGGTGCTGGCAATCATTATTCTGCTTAACCGTCAGCGTAACCCGTATCTGCGTGTGGCATCGCTGGTGATCGCCATGGCGGCCGGTTATCTGCTGGCCTGGGCGCTGGGTATGCTGCCGGAGAACACCCCGCAGACCAACAGTGCGCTGATCACCATTCCAACGCCGCTGTACTACGGCCTGGGCATTGACTGGGGTCTGCTGCTGCCGCTGATGCTGGTCTTTATGATCACCTCGCTGGAGACGATTGGCGATATCACCGCCACGTCTGATGTCTCCGAGCAGCCGGTCTCCGGCCCGCTGTATATGAAACGCCTGAAAGGCGGCGTGCTGGCGAACGGCCTGAACTCGTTTGTCTCTGCGGTCTTCAACACCTTCCCGAACTCCTGCTTCGGCCAGAACAACGGCGTGATCCAGCTGACTGGCGTTGCCAGCCGCTACGTCGGTTTTGTGGTGGCACTGATGCTGATCGTCCTCGGCCTGTTCCCGGCGGTAAGCGGTTTTGTGCAGCATATACCTGAACCGGTGCTGGGCGGCGCAACGCTGGTGATGTTCGGGACCATCGCGGCTTCCGGTGTACGTATCGTCTCTCGCGAACCGCTGAACCGCCGCGCCATCATGATCATTGCCCTGTCGCTGGCCGTGGGTCTGGGTGTTTCACAGCAACCGCTGATCCTGCAGTTTGCCCCGGACTGGGTGAAAAACCTGCTCTCTTCCGGCATTGCGGCAGGCGGTATCACCGCGATTGTTCTGAACCTCGTTTTCCCGCCTGAGAAAAATTGATCGCCCTCACGGCAGGCTGTCAACGCCTGCCGTGACATCTCTTTACACCATTCCCGCCTTGAGCATTGCGCATAAATCGTGCATAACTCCCTTATGTGCGTTTCGCGGGATGGAAGACCATGAAATTTATTGGAAAGGTACTCGTCTATCTTCTGGTGGCCCTGCTCATTGTGGTGCTGGCGCTCTATATTCTGCTCCAGACCCGCTGGGGAGCATCTCAGGCCAGCAACTGGATAACGGTGAATACCGATTACGAACTCAATTTCGACCTGATGGATCACCGCTTTTCGTCACCTTCCCACATCATTCTGGAAAACGTCACGTTTGGCCGCGACGGTAAACCCGCCACGCTGGTGGCCAGGAAAGTCGATATTGGTTTGAGTAGCCGACAGGTCACCGATCCGCTGCACATGGACACCATTACCCTGTTCGATGGCACGCTTAATCTTTCTCCTCAGACGGCACCGCTCCCGTTCCAGGCGGACCGTTTGCAGTTGAACAACATGGCCTTTAACAGCCCCAATACGGAATGGGATCTCAGCGCACAGAAAGTAACGGGCGGCGTCAGCCCGTGGCAGCCAGAAGCAGGCAATGTGCTGGGTAAAAACGCACAGATCCAGGTAAGCGCAGGCTCGCTTACCCTGAACGGCGTGCCGGCCACCAACGTGCTGATCCAGGGACAACTCAACGGCAAAGAGGTGGTGCTGAACACCATTGGTGCCGATATGGCGCGCGGTTCGCTCACCGGGTCCGCCCTGCGCAACGCTGACGGCAGCTGGATTATCGACACCATGCGTCTGAATGAGATCCGCCTGCAAAGCGATAAGTCGCTGGTGGATTTCTTCGCGCCTCTGACCACTATTCCCTCGCTGCAGATTGGCCGTCTGGAAGTGACTGACGCACGCCTGCAGGGGCCAGACTGGGCGGTGACCGATCTCGATTTAAGCCTGCGCAACCTGACACTCAGCAAAGGCGACTGGCAAAGTCAGGAGGGGCGTTTGTCCATGAACGCCAGCGAGTTTATTTATGGCTCTCTGCATCTGTTCGACCCGATCATGAATGCGGAGTTCTCCCCGCAAGGCGTGGCGCTGCGCCAGTTTACCTCCCGCTGGGAGGGCGGCATGGTACGTGCTTCCGGCAACTGGCTGCGCGAGGGTAACGCGCTGGTGCTGGACGATGTCGCCATCGCCGGGCTGGAATACACCCTGCCGCAGAACTGGAAAACGCTGTGGATGGAGCCGTTACCGGAATGGCTGAACAGCCTGACGCTGAAAAAATTCGGCCTGAGCCGCAACCTGGTTATCGATATCGACCCGGCCTTCCCGTGGCAAATTACCTCTCTTGATGGCTATGGTGCGAACCTGCAGCTGGCGAAAGATCGCCAGTGGGGCGTATGGGGTGGCAGCGCAACGCTGAACGGCGCGGCGGCGACCTTTAACCGCGTGGACGTGCGTCGTCCGTCGCTGGCGCTGAACGCTAACGCCTCAACGGTAAACATTACCGACCTGAGCGCTTTCACCGAAAAAGGCATTCTGGAAGCCACGGCGACGGTTTCACAGCTTCCGCCACGGCAGACCACAATCAGCCTGAACGGACGCGGCGTGCCACTCAACGTGCTGCAGGCGTGGGGCTGGCCGGCGCTGCCCATTGGCGGTGATGGCAATATCCAGCTAACCGCCAGCGGCAGCGTGCAGGCCAACACACCGCTGAAACCGACGGTTAACGGTAAACTGAATGCGGTAAATATGGATAAACAGCAGGTGCAACAGACGATAACGGGGGGAGAGGTGTCGACACTATCCTCGCCCCAGCCCTCTCCCTGAAAGGAAGAAGAAGCAAACCCTTCCCTCCCCCCGTTGGGGAGAGGGTCAGGGTGAGGGAAATTAAAGGTGTACCACCACCTCATTACCCTCCGCTTTCACCACCACGCCCCACTCGCTCCCGGCCTCTGAGCCGCCTTTTACGCCACTCAGTTTCTGCACGTTGCGCAAGCAGACCGACCAGGTTCGCGCGTCACCTGTGCCGGTAATGGTCACGGTGTCGCCACTGCGTGTGGCTTTCAGCGTAAATGCCACAGAACCGTCCGCCGCAGGCACTTCGCTCACCGCCATCGCGCCATCGCCCAGGTTAAACAGCTGGAAAGCTGTTCCCTCGTTCCAGGCGTAGTCCGGTTTCTGTTGATTGTTGCCCAACGCCAGCAGGGTGTTATCGCGCACATAGACCGGCAGGCTGCGGAAATCATGCTGCTGTTTATGCCAGCGGCTGCCCTTGATTTCATCGTTATGCCAGAGATGGGTCCAGCGCCCTTCCGGCAGATAAAACTGCACGTCACCGGCCTCAGAAAACACCGGGGCTACCATCACCGACTCCCCCAGCATGTACTGACGGTCGAGGTAATCGCATGCCGGATCGTCCGGGAACTCCAGCATCATCGCCCGCAGCATCGGTGTGCCATACTCGCGAGCCAGGGCAGCCTGGCGATAGAGATACGGCATCATCTGACATTTCAGCTGAGTGAAGTGACGCACCACGTCACAGGACTCATCATCGTACGCCCACGGTACGCGGTAAGATTTGCTGCCATGCAGGCGGCTGTGGCTGGATAACAGCCCAAACGCGCACCAGCGTTTGTAGACGTGTGCCGGCGCGGTGTTCTCAAATCCACCGATGTCATGGCTCCAGAAGCCAAAGCCGGACAGACCAATTGACAGCCCGCCGCGCAGGCTTTCCGCCATCGACTCGTAGTTGGCGTAACAGTCTCCACCCCAGTGCACCGGGAACTGTTGCGCACCTACCGACGCCGAGCGGGCAAACAGCACCGCCTCATCCGCGCCCACCGTTTCTTTCAGTACGTTCCACACCAGTTCGTTATATAGGTATGCGTAGTGGTTGTGCATCTTCTGCGGATCGGAACCGTCAAACCACTGGACGTCCGTCGGGATGCGCTCGCCAAAGTCGGTCTTAAAGCAGTCGACGCCAATATCCACCAGGCCCTTCAGCTTGTCGGCATACCACCGACACGCGTCCGGGTTAGTGAAGTCATAAATCGCCAGGCCGGGCTGCCATTTGTCCCACTGCCACAGGGAACCGTCCGGACGCTTGAGCAGGTAGCCCTTCTCTTTCAGTTCGCGAAATACCGGCGACTTCTGGCCGATGTACGGGTTAATCCACACGCAAACCTTCAGCCCTTTCTCCTTCAGGCGGCGGATCATCCCTTCCGGATCCGGGAAGGTCACCGGGTCCCATTCAAAATCACACCACTGGAAGGCCTTCATCCAGAAGCAGTCGAAGTGGAAGACATGCAGCGGCAGATCGCGCTCCGCCATGCCATCAATAAAGCTGTTCACCGTGGCTTCATCGTAGTTAGTGGTAAACGACGTGGTCAGCCACAGGCCGAATGACCACGCGGGCGGCAGCGCCGGGCGTCCGGTGAATCGCGTATAACGGTTGAGCACCTCTTTTGGCGTCGGGCCGTCGATCACGAAGTACTCCAGATACTCCCCTTCGACGCTGAACTGCACTTTGGAGACTTTCTCCGAACCCACTTCGAACGAGACGTTTTCCGGGTGGTTCACCAGCACCCCGTAGCCGCGGTTGGTCAGATAGAACGGGATATTTTTGTATGACTGCTCGGTACTGGTGCCGCCGTCGCGGTTCCAGGTCTCGACCGTCTGGCCGTTACGCACCAGCGCGGTAAAGCGCTCGCCGAGGCCGTAGACCGTTTCACCTACGCCCAGATCCAGACGCTCAAAAACATAATGACGATCGGTACGGGTATCCTGCACGTAACCGTTGTTTTTCAGCTGACTGCCGGTAATACGCTGTCCGTTGCGCAGAAAATCCAGCGCCCAGCACTCGCCTTTGGTGACGCGCACGCTGAGGTGACCGCTTTTCAGCTCAGCAAATTCGGCATTGTTTTCAATCTCAACGTTCATCTCTTTGATGACATTCAGAGGATAGTGCGGACCGTTGTTCAGCGCGCCATGGAAGTGCTCGATACGCACGCCGACAATCCCTTCCTGCGGGGAGAAAAGACGGACGGTGAACATCAGGGTATCAAGCTGCCAGGTACGTTCTCGTACATCACGCGGCGCCACGTACACCACAAGGTCATTGCCCTGCTGCTCTACATCGAACACCTGAACCGGGCAGGTGACGTTCAGGCCCGGTTGAATGAGCCAGTTTCCATCACTGATTTTCATACTCTCGTCCTCTTAGTTCTGTAATTCTTTACTCACCGGCAGGTTGTCAAACTCCTGCTGATTGCGGCGCGCGCCGTGTGCCAGCTCGCTCATGATTTTGGTCAGGAAAGGCGTTTTCAGGGTGTAGTAGCGTTTGGCGATGATGGCGCTCAGCACGTAGCAGACCGCCGGGGCCAGGGTGAACAGGCCGATAATGATGCTGATGGTCGCGCTGTTCTGGGTTTTAGCTGCGGCGTCATAACCCCCCCCTGCCAGCATCCAGCCGATCATTGCCCCGCCCAGCGCCAGGCCGAGTTTCAGCACAAACAGCGTGCCCGCGAAGCTGATGCCGGTAAGACGTTTGCCGTTGGTCCATTCGCCGTAGTCGACGGTATCGGACATCATGACCCACTGGATCGGCGTCACCAGCTGATGCAACACCCCAATCACAAAGATGAAGGTGAACATCACCACCGTGGCATGCATGGGAACGAAGAACATCGCCACGCTGACCACTGCCAGGGCGGCGTTGGTCCACCAGAAGATGCTGACCTTGCATTTCCAGTCGGTGAGCGGTTTCGCCAGCGCAGAGCCAATCAGGTTGCCGACACAGTAGGTGGTGAGGAACGCGACAAAGATTTCCGGCGAGCCCATGATCCAGGTGCAGTAGTACATCATCGCACCGCCACGCACGCAGACGGCGAGGATATTAAGAATGGTCAGCACACCAACAATACGCCACTGGTCGTTGTGCCAGATATCTCGCAGGTCTTCGCGCATGGAGGTGGTGCTCGGCGGCACCTGGATGCGCTCTTTGGTGGTGAAGAAGCAGAACGCCAGCATCAGGAACGCGACCACCGACAGCACGGCGATCCCGCCCTGGAAACCGAACGCTTTGTCATCGCCACCAATCAGGTTAACCAGCGGCATCATCAGTACCGTCGAGAGCATGCCGCCCGCGGTCGCCAGCACAAAGCGCCAGGACTGCAGGGAGATACGCTGCGTCGGGTCGTTGGTGATCACCCCGCCCAGCGCGCAATAAGGGATGTTAACCACGGTATAGAGCAGCGTCAGCAGCGTGTAGGTAATGGCGGCATAAATCATTTTGCCGTTGAGGCTGAGGTCCGGCGTGGTGTAGGCCAGCACGCAGACAATGCCGAACGGGATAGCTCCGAACAGTATCCACGGCCGGAATTTACCCCAGCGGCTGCGGGTGCGGTCAGCGATCAGGCCCATGCACGGGTCCGAAATCGCATCCAGCGCACGTGCCAGCAGGAACATCGTGCCGACAAACCCGGCAGGAATGCCGAAGATATCGGTATAGAAAAACATCATGTACAACATAACGTTATCGAAAATGATGTGGCTGGCGGCGTCACCCATGCCGTAACCAATCTTCTCTTTTACTGACAATACGTCGCTCATTTTTTTATCCTTCACGCTGTAGGGGGCGCTGAGACCGGTTACAGATTTTTAAACCATTGTTTCAGGAGCGGGTATTGCGTTTTCTGGTTAGCTGGTTACGTTTCTTGTTTTTTGTGATCGCGGTAAATATTGACGAGCACGAAATGCTAACCTGAGGATTTTCTTAGGAATTAACTGAAACAGGGGTGTTAAGGTCAAAAGAGAGGTGAAAAAAGTGTGCCGGGGTATGTGGTAAATGCCTGAAAGTAGCTATAATGCGCCCCGCCTCCATGTAGCAATGCAGGCGCGGAAGATCGTCATCTCCGGTGAGGTGGCTGGACTTCAAATCCAGTTGGGGACGCCAGCGTTCCCGGGCAGGTTCGACTCCTGTGATCTTCCGCCAAAATTCTTTGAAGAGATTATTCTCATATTTGTTCCACCATTAAACCCAAATAATAATTAAATCTATTCACTAAAATTTTTTATGTGACTCTTCTGCTTTTCAGTAATTCTTAAGTCATCCTTTTTAGTTTTCTTACCCACAAATATTCGGGCATTAAACTTTACCCAAGTGTTTCAACTAATTAATTACGTTGATATTTATCTGTTCGATTCTATTACGGATATCATAATAGCCAAACTTTAATCGTAAGGTATAATTCCTGAACGGCAAAACGCGTTTCATTTCATATCTAACGAGTAGGATATCTGCGTTAAGTTAGCATTCACTCACCCAACCGCATATGCAGCAACGGAAACGCATTCCCCTGTCCGTCCCGTTCTGAGCGCCCCACCTGCACAAACCCCATATGCTGATAAAACGCAACGCCCTGCGGGTTTTGCTCGTTTACATCCACTTCATTCGCACCAAAATGCGCAATGGCATAGTTCAGCAGTAATTTCCCCACACCTTTTCCCCGGCTCGCATCATCCACAAACAGCATTTCAATGCGGTTTTCATCCACGCCTAAAAAGCCATGAATAACACCCGCTTCATCGCGGGCAATCATAACCTTGAGATTGGGCAGATAGGCATTGAGCAATAACGGGCGCAGGGCCGCAATATCGCTTTCCTGTAAAAAGTGGTGGGTGGCACGAACGGAAGACTCCCAGATCGCGACCAGGCGTTCGAAGTGTGAGGGGTGTGCAGTATCTATTTTCATGGGGGGGATCATTATAGAGCGCAGCGATTAAATCAAGTATCCAGAAGCATGGAGGCAATAAAATGAAGACCTTAAATGAAGTAATAAACTCTCGAACCTGTGAAAGTCGAGAGCGTATCAAGGAAATGGCCCGGAAGTTGGTTCAGGAGACTGGTCAGCAGATAGAGCATGAAAAGCAAGAATCCCCAACAGACATTGAGAATAAAGAAACCAGCTAATCCTTCATGGTAGTTGTTCGGGTAAACCGAACAACTGAGGAACGGTAAATATTCTAGCGCCCTGTCCCCCCTAACCTAGCCCTCTCCATCAGGGAGAGGGAACTGACCGTGCGGTTTGTCATCCCCCACCTTAATCTCCATCACTGCATACACCCCGTCTTTTGGCACGACCACGGTGACGTTTTCCACCGGCACGCCTGCCGCGATATGAATATCCTGCAGCTGCCGGAGCGTCCGCGGGTAAATATCCTCCCAGCCGATACAGCGCAAAATAAAATCGATTTGTGAGCTGCTGGCCAGCATATTCGAGACAATCACCGCCCCGCCGGGCTTTATCAGCCGCAGCGCACGCTGGAGAAAAATCACCGCATCGGCATCGTTGAAATAGTCGAAAATCCCCAGCGCATCCACCAGTTCGGCCTGATGCTCGCCCAGCTCATGCAATAAATCTTCGTTACGCACCAGCGTATGGAGCAAGTTGCGCCTGAGCAGGGTCAGCTGTTCACCCACGATAATGCCTTCCTGCGCCGCCATGGTTTCGGCCCAACTGAGCGCCACAGGGTCTTTATCCACCAGCGTCAGATACACCTGCTGGCCGTCGAGCTTCGCCTCGCGCAGCGCCTCCAGCACGGGAATTGCAGCCCCGCTCGCCAGGCTCACCCAATTGTTATCGTTCCCGTTGCGGATGTATTTATCCACCATCGCAGCCAGTACTTTTGCACGGGAGCGCACACCAATGGCATCGTTCGCATGGATAAACCACTGGCGGCTGTCGCTGTCCATTCGGGTTCCGTCTGGCAGGCGCTCCTCCAGCGGGTTTTGCACCACAAAAAGCGCCAGCGCAGAGGGAACCAGCCGGGTACGCCACGCGGTGAGCGCCGGACGATTGCGGTAGGCTTGCCCGGAATAACGGTTCTGTGGGACAAGCACGGCCTGTCCCCCCTCTTCGTATTCAATCAACGGAGGACGAAGCGCCGGGTCGGCTTTCAACGCCCGATTAATCGAATTGATCTCACGGGCAGTGTCGTCCTTCATCGGCCACTGGTCGCTAATATCCGGAAATGACGCACTGAAAATGGTCATATTTTCCGGTGCGTCGCCGCGAAAAGGCTGCCAGTTCATGTCGTCGTCTCCCGTTGAGCTTTTAACGGAAGTCTATCCAGGCGAGCCAGTAAAACCCTACGAAGAAAGCACGATCTTCACTGCTTAACCCACACCAGCTGATCAACCTTGAAGCCCAGACTGCGTGCGGTATTCAGGTAGTCCTGCTTCACGGCATCCGGAATCGTCGGCGTACGAGACAGGATCCACAGATAGTCGCGGTTCGGCCCGCTCACCAGCGCATACTGGTACTTATCGTCCAGCTTGATCACGTTATAGCCGCCGTAGAAGGGGCCGAAGAACGACACCTTCAGCGCTGCCGTCGTCGGTTCGCCGGTAAAGTACGCTTTGCCTTCACTCTCATTCCACTTGTTTTTGACCGGGTCGAAACCCCGGTTAAGCACGCTGATGCCACCGTCGCTGCGCTCGCCGTAGGTGGCGGTCACCTGCTCCAGCCCGCGTTCGAAGCGGTTTTCCAGGCGGGCAACTTCATACCACTTGCCGAGATAGCGGCTGGCTTCAAAATTTGAAATGGGCTTTACGCCTTTCGGTGGCGTAGGGGATTTGCAGGCCACCAGAGTCAGGGCAATGGCGACACCCGTCACAACAGGCCATAGTTTCATGAGAATTCCTTTCATTTGCACGGTTGGAAGTAAAGTGTAGTGCACCGTTACGGCGCTTCATCCCGTGAGGGAAAATTCGTAGTATATTGAGAGTATTCCTCCACTCTGGACACGGACATGGCTTACTCCATCGGCGAATTCGCCAGACTCAGCGGGATCACCGCCACGACGCTGCGGGCATGGCAGCGTCGCTATGGTTTACTGAAGCCACAGCGCACGGAGGGCGGCCATCGCCAGTACAGTGATGAGGACGTTCAGCAGGCACTGAAAATCCTCGACTGGGTGAAAAAAGGCGTGCCCATCGGCCAGGTCAAACCGCTACTGGAACGCCCCGTCCCGCGCCGGACCAACAACTGGCAAACGTTGCTTGAGACCATGCTGCAACGCCTGCAGGACGGGAAAATTGAGTCCCTGCGCCAGATGATTTACGACGCCGGCCGCGAATACCCCAGGCCAGAGCTGGTTGCAAATGTGCTGCGTCCGTTGCGCAGCCAGATGTCAGCCAACATCCCTGCCGCCATGACCCTGCGCGAGATCCTCGACGGCATTATCATCGCCTATGCCTCGTTCTGCCTTGAAGGCGACAAAAAAGCGCCGGGTGATAACATCCTGCTTAGTGGCTGGTACCTGAATGACCCGTGTGAAATCTGGCTCGAGGCCCTGACGCGTACCGGACAAGGGCACCGTATCGATATTTTGCCTACTCCCTCCACGTCACTGGCGCCTGAGATTTTCCCCGAGCGCAAATGGCTTCTGGTGACCAGCGGTAAACTGACCGCCGCACGGAAAAAGCAGGTGGCACAGTGGCAGCAGCAGGTATCCCTTGAAGTGATTATCCTCTGATTATTTTCTCCTGCGGTAAACTTCACGAAAAGTTGAATATTTTTCCGTCCCGCAAATGCTAACGTTTTCCTGTGACTGACAACCCCACAGGAAAACACAATGAAAAAAACAACCCCTCTGCTGATGCTGGCCGCCATGGCCTTTACCCCTGCCGCGTTTAGCGCCCCTGCCGGCACCCTGAGCGTACATATTCTCGACCAGCAAACCGGGATGCCGCCATCTGACGTTACCGTCACGCTGGAGAAGCAGCAGCAGAACACATGGACCCAGATTGCCAGCGGCAAAACCGACCACGACGGACGTATCAAATCACTCTATCCGCAGAATCAGGACATGCAGCCAGGCGTGTATAAAGTGACCTTTAAAACCGCTGATTACTTCCACGGCAAAAAACTGGACACCTTCTTCCCGGAGATCCCAGTGCTATTCACCGTGACCCGAACCAACGAGAAACTTCACATCCCGCTTCTGCTGAGCCAGTACGGCTACTCGACCTACAAGGGCAGTTAAGCCGTATTGATTTTAAAGGATAATAAAAAATAACTCCGCCAATACTTGGACAAATTACTCATGTTGTGTAAGTTTTAGATATACGAACTGGAGACACACACCATGACAATGAAACCTGTAATCGGTATTAGCGGATGTTTGACCGGTTCCGCCGTTCGCTTCGACGGCGGACATAAGCGTATGGGCTTTGTCATGGACGAACTGGCCCAGTGGGTGAATTTCAGGCCCGTCTGCCCTGAGATGGCCATCGGCTTGCCGACGCCACGCCCTGCACTGCGTCTTATCGTGACGGACAGCGGTGAAACCCAGATGCGTTTTAGCCACGCTCCGCACGAAGACGTTACGCAAAAGATGGCTGACTTTACGGCAGATTATCTGCCTAAAATCGGCGATCTGGCGGGCTTTATCGTCTGTGCAAAATCCCCCAGCTGCGGCATGGAACGCGTGCGGCTGTATGATGAAAACGGCAACCGGGGCCGCAAGGAGGGTGTCGGGCTGTTCACTGCCACCCTTCTTGAAACCCTGCCGTGGTTACCCGTGGAAGAAGATGGCCGCCTGCACGATCCGGTGTTGCGGGAAAACTTTGTTGAGCGTGTTTTCGCGCTTCATGAACTGAACACACTGCGCGCCCAGGGTCTGACGCGCCGTGCGCTATTGGACTTCCACAGCCGCTACAAACTTCAGCTGCTGGCGCACCATCAGGCGGGTTATCGTGAAATCGGCCCGTTCGTTGCCACGCTGCACGAGTGGGAAGATTTGGACGCCTTCTTTGTGGCGTACCGCGAAAAGCTGATGACCATCCTGAAGAAACCTTCCTCGCGGAAAAATCACACCAACGTGTTGATGCATATTCAGGGGTATTTCCGTAACCAGCTCAACAGTCGCCAGCGTGGCGAACTTCGCGACGTGATCCTGCACTACCGTAACGGGCAGTTGCCCATCCTCGCGCCGATCACGCTGCTGAAGCACTACCTGGCCGAATACCCTGACCGGTATCTGATGACGCAAAACTACTTTGATCCCTATCCTGATGATTTGGGTCTGCGTCTGGCAGTCAAGTGATCATAAAAATGCGAAGGCCCCATTGACCCTCAGAGGCCCAAAGCAGTACCCCGTTTAGACGACACCCTCACTGTCGTCTCTTTTTTTGCATTTAACCTTAAAGACTGTAATTATATACAGGCCTACAGTGCAAAAAAGGAGCCTGCCTGTGATCAAAAGCCTGCATATCCAAAACTACCGCTCGATTCACGACATGTCGCTGGAGCTGGAAGCGCTCAATATCGTCTTCGGCCCCAACGGTACCGGGAAATCGAATATCTACAAGGCGATATACCTGATGCACAGCGCGGCGCAGGGGCAGTTCTCCCAGGCGCTGGCAAATGAAGGCGGTATTCTGAAGGTGTTCTGGGCAGGTAAGACCCGTAGCGACCAGCTCCGGCGGATGAACCTCGCGGTGGAAACGGACACTTACGAGTACGAGCTGCAGGTGGGCTTTGTCGAGCAACTGCCCTATCCCTCCCAGTTTCAGCTCGATCCGGTCATTAAAGAAGAGTCCATCTGGCTTACCGGTCAGCGCCGTCGCCCTTCATCACAGCTGATGAAGCGCAGGAATCAGGCGGTATTTCTCAACAACGTGCACCACGAAAAAGTGACTCACAGCGGCACGCTGTATGAAAACGAATCGGTGTTCGGGCAGCTCGGTGAACCGCATCTCTACCCGGAAGTGTCGCAGATGCGTGAGTCCCTGCGTAACTGGCGCTTTTATCATGAATTTTCCGTCTCGTCCGGCTCGGCGATGCGTGCCCCGCAGGTCGGTTTCCGCTCCCCGGTACTGGCCAGCGACGGCGCCAACCTGGCGGCCGCATTTCAGACCATTGTCGAGATTGGCGATGAAATGTTGCTGATGCGCATTCTCGACCAGGCCTTCCCCGGCTGCGAGTTTTACAGCGACAACACCGGCGGACGTTTTCGCATGATGATGCAGCGCGAGGGGCTGAGCAGGCCGCTGGAACCGGCGGAGTTTTCCGACGGGACGCTGCGCTTCCTGTGCCTGGCGGTAGCGCTATTAAGCCCACGCCCACCGGCCTTTATCGCGTTGAACGAACCGGAAAACAGCCTGCACCCGCAGATGCTGCCCGCGCTGGCGAGCTTAATCGCCGAGGCCAGCCGCTACTCGCAGATCTGGCTCACCAGCCACTCGCCGGAGCTGGCGAAGTTGATTGAGAAGCAGCGGTCGTTTTCGCTGTATCAGCTGTCGATGGCGGAGGGAGAGACGCGGGTGGAGAGGCTGGGGTAGTTTTTTGTCTTCTTGCTTCATTAAATTGAGTAATTAATAAGTGACAACGCCTTCGACCAACCACCAGTGAACTGCGGGGATGCGCTGAAGGGCTGAGCGTCGTCAGTATTGACCAGCCAAAGATATGTGAATGACTAAGATCCCGGTTCAGTAAGCGAGATCTTAGTTTTACTCTTTTCTCAGATATACCATATGTATTTTTATTTTTTATGGGTAATCAAGACACTGGAATGTTGTATCACAGTAATTATGCCTCAGATCCAGCCCATTATTTTTTGCTACAACTTGCCGAATTTTATCATTTTTTTAGCACGTTAGCGATCAATAACATTACTCCAGCAAAACTACCAATGTATATACTTATTTTACCTAAAAACAAAATAATACTCGGTGAAAAAGATATTGGTATTCCTTTATAAACTAAGAAAAAAACCTCTCCGCATGCATATAAAACGATCCCTGTCAGAAAAATTGAAACCATACTAAATACTATAAAAAAAACCAGAGGAAGAGTATATTTTAGTATTTTCATCTACCATCTCCTACTTGCTTCATTTTATACTCTGTATACTTACCTCCAACTTCTGAAGAAATACTACCACCAATGTCACCAATTGAGCTTGGCACATTGCTTGGTTTCATTTCTTTTGAAAGACCATAATCCCCTTTTACTTCAGTAAACTGTCTTAGGTCAGTGTTAAACTTGGGATCCCAACCACCTTTCCACCAGTTCGCACCAGCGTTAACTCCCCATTTAAAGCCATTGCCAATGCCATAACCCACAACGGAACCTGCACCATTTACTAACGCACCAGATATTGGATCTTTACCTTCAAGCCAGTTTCCTAATGCACCTCCGGCCGCATTCCAGCCAACTGTTCCTCCAATACCATTTCCGGCACTGATCACATTAACCCAGCCACCAATAATAGCTGTTGTTGGGTCTATAGTTCCATCAGCTAGATAGTTGATACCAGCATTAGCACCTGCGTCTAATCCCCATAAGACCTGAGCGCTACCGGGTAAGAGAGCTACACTGCCTGTTGCAAGCGCCACCCCTACGGCATCACGTTCATTCATTGCTTTCTGACATGCGGCCCCACTCGGATTATCGGAACAGGTCGCCATATCGACGCCGTGCTGGCGTATCCACGCTGCCTGAGCCTCTTCACTACCGCCGAATAAATTATTCTCAACACTATTCTTCCCTGTACTGGCCCCGGCCGCCGCACCAGCCGTATTTCCCCCGGCAAGCCCGCCAGCTATGCCCGCTGAAACAGATGCCAGCGTACTCACGGTCTGCTTCTGCTCTTCCGTCAGCGTCGACGGATCTGTGTCCGGATAGAGCTGTCTGGCAATCGCTGTCGCAATCAGTTCGCCGGATGCCGCCCCCACAGCGCCTGCTGTTGGTGATGCTTCCCCCCTTCAGGGTGACGTTGTTGCCCGCAATCACGCTGCCGTTATTGACGGTAACGTCCTTCGGCGACAGGTAAAGCTTCGGCACCATCACCGTTTCGCCGTTGACGGCGTCCTTCTCCCACCACAGTAAGCTGTGGTCGAGCGCAGCAATCTGATCCGCAGTCAGCGAGACGCCAAACTGCAGGCCCAGCGACTGCTGCGCCGCCGCGGCGTTATCCATCAGATCCAGATCGGAGCCGATACCGTTCAGGTAGCGGTTATCGGTCTGGTCGAGCACTACGTTGGAAACATAGCGGGTATCGAACGCCGCATCGCCGAGGAAGCCGTAATAAATTAATGACGAAGCCGAAAAGTCTTACGCCACTCTGCAGGACTCACGCCAAAACGCGCCTTAAATTGCTGGCGCCAGGTCACCGCAGAGTTAAACCCTACCAGCTCTGCCACGCTTTCAATGGGCATATTCCCGGCTTCTAACAGTATCTGGCTGCGCCGCAGGCGCTCGGTGGTCAGCCAGTCGGCCACGCTCATCCCGGTGGCTTTTACAAAATGGCGGGTAAGCGTGCGGCGGCTCATCGATACCACCTCTGCCAGCGAGTCCAGATTATGCGGTTCGGCAATGTGCTGCTGGAGATAGTCAATCAGATAGTTAATTCGTCCGTCACGGGTATCTTTCGGTACCGGCTGGGCAATAAACTGTGCCTGCCCCCCCTCGCGGTGTGGCGGCACGATCATACGGCGGGCAATCTGGTTGGCGACCACGCTGCCAAAGCGCTGGCGGATGATGTACAGGCAGCAGTCAAGCGCGGCAGCGGTACCCGCAGAGGTGATAATATTGCCGTCATCGACGTAGAGCGCATTGATATCCAGCTTTACGTCCGGGAAAAGCGTCTGAAACTGATGTTCAAACTCCCAGTGCGTGGCCGCGCGTTTACCGTCGAGAATGCCCGCATAACCCAGCACAAACGACCCCAGACAAAGCCCGACGATCTCCGCCCCGTTGTCTCTGGCCTGGACCAGGCTGTCGAGAAGCGTCTGGGGCGGGCGTTGCTGGACATGCTGCCAGTAAGGCACCACGACGATATCTGCCTGGCCGATGGCGGAGAAATCGTGAGTCGCGTTAAGCGCAAACCCGTCTTTGGATGTCAGTAATCCCGGTTTTTCGGCGCAGATCAACACACTAAAGCGCTTTTCGCCGGATACCGTATCACCAAACAAAATGCAGGGAACGGAGTAGTGGAACGGGCTGAACCCGTCTACCGCAACAATCGCGACATTGATTAGCGCCATGTATCTCTCCTTTCCCCTGGCGATGCTCAGAATATAACGGTTTCACCATCCTCGGGAATGCTCACCGCATCACCAATCAGGTTCGCGTCAACGTACTCACGCAGCGCATGGCGGGTCAACAGGCAGTGGTTGATGGCCTCCATATGGGTCGCCACAATTTTCGCCTGCGGCAGCAGGAAGTGGACGTTGAGCACATCTTCCTGGCCCATGATAATCGGCCCAAACCCGATGACGTGAGCATAGCCCGCGTTAAGCACCACCACATCCGGCTGATGCTTTTGCAGGTCGGCTGCCACTTCATCACGCCAGATGGTATCCCCGACAATGTAGAGCGTCTTCTCATCAGGATGACGTAAAACCACGCCACAGGCTTCACCCAGCCGTTCCGCCAGCTCCGGCACGGCGTAAGCACGATCGGTACCGTGCTGGCCGCCGCGGGTTTTCGCGATCCGGATATCGCCAAACGCCGTCTCCTCGGTCATTACCGTCAGGTGGGTAAATCCCTGGCTGCGCAGCAGCGCGGCGTCGCTGTCGTTCTGCACAAAGACAGGTTTATCTTTGCCGATCAGTTCCACTGCGGCGCGATCCCAGTGATCGTCATGGATATGGGTGACGATCACCGCATCCGCCTCCAGCAACGTGCTGACGTCAACGGGAAGCTCGACCATCGGGTTGCGGATCTCCGTATGCGCCGTGCCGGGGAAGCCCGGATAAGCGCCCTTCGGGGCCAGCATTGGGTCGATTAAGAAGCGTTTCCCGGCGTAGGTAATCAGCTGAGTGGCATTACGAATCTGAGTGATGTTCATGGGTATTCTCCTCATAGTGTGAAGAGGAGAATAGCCCGATGCCGCGCGTAACAATGTGGGCCACAGGGCGATGATCGATGAAATCGGGTCAACGTTATCGCATTCGCAGCGCATCCACCACCAGCGAAAAGGCCGGCGACGGCTGCTTTCGGCTCGGGTAGTAGAGATAATACCCCGGGAAGGGCAGACACCAGGGTTCCAGCACGCGGATTAACCGGCCTTCAGCAATATGATCGCCAAACTCGTCTTCGGGCAGGAAAGCAATCCCGAATCCCGCCAGGGCAGCTTCGACAATATGCCAGGAAGTATTAAAGGTCAGCTGGCCATTCACGCGCACGTTCAGATCGCCACCGTCCTGATCAAAATCCCAGACGTAAATCCCGCCGGATTTTATCATCCTCTGGTTAATGCACTGGTGCTGCGTCAGTTCATGCGGCGTTTGCGGAACAGGATGACGGGCGAAGTAGTCCGGCGAGGCGACCGCGGCCATACGCAACTGCGGGCCTATCGGCAACGCGATCATGTCTTTATCGATGGTATCTCCCATTCGAACACCCGCATCGAAGCGGTCGGCAACGATATCGCGAAAACCGTGATTGGCGTCGAACTCGATGTGAATGTCAGGGTATTGCCGCAAAAGTGGCGTCAACTTAGGTAACAGAGTACGCGATAACACATCGGGTCCACAGGTGATCCTCACCGTGCCGGCGGGCTTGTCGCGAAGCTCCGTCAACATGTCCAGCTCCGCTTCGATTTCATCGAAACGGTTGCCAATGGCGTTAAGCAAGCGTTCGCCGGCTGCGGTGGGGGAAACGCTGCGGGTGGTGCGGGTCAGCAGGCGGATCTGCATCCGGTTCTCCAGCCCGGTTATGGCCTGGCTTAACGCGGGCTGGGTCACGCCCAACTGTGCCGCGGCACGGGTAAAACTGCCCTCACGCGCCACGGTGACAAAAGCAAAAAGATCGTTCAGGTTACGCTTCATCACACCCTCATTTATAAGCCAAACTTATAAGCTCATTAAGCATTGATTAGCTAGTCAGAATACACCCGCCGTGTAAAATTTTCACTGTGACCTGACGTCAACCACATTCCAACCTTTCATCTGCATGCGTTATTCCCGTGAATAGCGCCCGGCCCCGGCTTGTCCGAATCTGGCCGAACGAATAACAAGGTAAACACGATGTCCGCTATGGTGAACGAAACATCAGCGCGCCAGTCCCGTGCCTGCTGGAGCGGCGTGCTGGCAATGACCCTCTGCGCTTTTACGCTGGTCGCCTCAGAATTTATGCCTGTAAGTCTGCTGACGCCCGTCTCGCGGGATCTCGCCGTCAGTGAAGGCCTGGCGGGCCTCGGGATCGCGATATCCGGCGCGCTGGCCGTATTGACCAGCCTGTTTCTCTCTTCTCTTGCGGGAGGCATTAACCGCAAATCGCTGCTGCTGGGCCTGACGGCGTTGATGGCCGTCTCCGGTCTGATTATCGCCGTGGCTGAGAGCTATCCCCTTTATATGCTGGGACGCGCACTGCTTGGCGTGGCCATTGGCGGCTTCTGGTCGCTCTCCGCGGCGACCGCAATTCGCCTTGTGCCACCGCATCAGGTTCAACGTGCGCTCGCCATTTTTAACGGTGGCAACGCCCTGGCGACCGTCGTTGCGGCTCCGCTCGGCAGCTGGCTGGGGGCGACAATCGGCTGGCGCGGTGCCTTTTACTGCCTGGTGCCCGTGAGCCTGCTCGCGTTTATCTGGCAGTGGTTCAGCCTGCCTTCCATGTCCGTGGAAAAGCGCACCGCGTCGTCCACCAGCGCCTTCGGCCTGCTGAAAAACCCTCTGGTGGCAAAAGGAATGGTCGCGTGCGGCGTCTTTTTCATGGGGCAGTTCGCGCTGTTTACCTACGTGCGTCCGTTCCTTGAAACCGTGACTTTCGCCAACGCGACGCAGTTATCGTTAATCCTGCTGGTGATTGGCGTGGCGGGTTTTATCGGCACCCTGTTGATCGGCACGTTTCTGCGCCGCGGATTTTACACCACGCTGGTCGCCATTCCCGTGGTGATGGCGCTGATTGCCGCGGCACTGATGGCCTTCGGCCATCACCTTGCCGCCGTCACCGCCCTGCTCGGCCTCTGGGGACTGGTCGCGACGGCCGCCCCCGTCGGCTGGTGGACCTGGGTTGCCAGAACGCTTCCTGAAAATGCCGAAGCGGGTGGCGGACTGATGGTGGCAATGGTGCAGCTCTCCATTGCGCTCGGCTCCACGCTCGGTGGCCTGGCCTTTGACCACAGCGGCTGGCAAAGCACCTTTGCACTCAGCGGTGTACTGCTTATCGCCGCTGCCATGTTCACGTTTTACACCTCACACAACGACACACTTCACAGGAGTTAATCATGAGAAGATTCACCATGGCGCTCGGGCTGTTAGTCAGCGCCTTCGCCGCCAGCGCTGCCGATATGTCCCGGGGCGCAGATAATTTCTACAAAAGCGATAAGGTTACGCAGCAGAAGGTGACCTTTAAAAACCAGTATCAGATGAACGTCGTCGGCAATCTGTATAGGCCAAAAGAGGCGGATAAAAACGCCAGACTGCCGGCGATCGTGGTCGGCCATCCGATGGGCGCGGTGAAAGAGCAAAGCGCCAGTCTCTATGCGCAAAAGCTCGCGGAACAGGGCTTTGTCACCCTGGCGATTGATCTCTCATTCTGGGGGGAAAGCGAAGGTAAACCGGGGCATCTGATCTCACCAGAAATCTATTCCGATGATTTCAGCGCGGCCGTGGATTATCTGAGCACTCAGTCCTTTGTCGATCCGCAGCGCATCGGTGCGCTGGGCATTTGCGGCAGCGGCAGCTTCGTTATTAGCGCGGCGAAAATTGACCCGCGCATGAAAGCGATCGCCACTGTCAGCATGTATGACATGGGCTCCGCCTTCCGCAACGGTCTCAACCATTCCGTGACGGTTGAACAGCGTAAAGCGATGATTGCCTCTGCCGCTGAGCAGCGTCTGAAAGAGTATCAGGGTGCAGAGACAGCCTACATTCCCGGGACGGTAAATAAGCTGGATGATTCTACGCCGGCTATCCAGCGTGAGTTCTTCGATTTCTATCGCACCGAACGCGGCGGGTACACGCCACAGGGCGAGAAAGAGGCGCTGACGACGAAACCGATGATGAGCAGCATCGGTAAGTTTATGAACTTCTATCCGTTCAACGATATCGAAACCATTTCACCGCGTCCGATGCTGTTTATCACGGGTGATAAAGCGCATTCGAAAGAGTTTAGCGAAGACGCCTATAAACGCGCCGGTGAACCGAAAGAGCTGTATATCGTGCCGAATGCAGGCCACGTTGACCTGTATGACCGCACGGATCTGATCCCGTTTGCAAAACTGGCCTCGTTCTTTAAAGCCAACCTGAAATAACCCGGTAAGGCGTATAACACCCTGTTATACGCCTTTGTCCTGACTACCAGCCCGGCACCGCGCCACCGTTAAAGAGAGTCTCTGCGGCCTTCGCCACTTCCGGCGACTGATACGACTGGATAAATTCCTTCACGTTTTCCGCGTCTTTGTTGTCTTCCCGCGTCACCACGATGTTCACATACGGCGAGTTTTTATCTTCAATAAACACGCTGTCATGCACCGGCGACAGCCCGGTTTGCTGGAGATAGGTGGTGCTGATAATGGCAACATCCACTTTCGGATCATCCAGCACGCGCGGCAGTTGCGCCCCTTCCAGCTCCATGATGTTCAAATGCTTCGGATTGGCGGTGATATCCAGCGCCGTCGGCAGCAGGCCAACGTCCGGCTTCAGGGTAATCAGCTTCTCTTTTTGCAACAGCAGCAATGCGCGGCCAAGGTTGGTCGGATCGTTTGGAATGGCGATGGTCGCGCCGTCCTTCAGCTCAGACACGGATTTTATCTTGCGGGAGTAGCCGGCCATCGGGAAAACAAAGGTATTCGCTACAGCAACCAGCTTGTAGTGATGCGCCTTGTTATCTTCTGCCAGGAACGGGCGATGCTGGAAGACATTGGCATCAAGATCGCCCTGACTGGTGGCATCATTGGGCAACAGCGAGCCGCTGAACCCCACCAGTTCCACATCCAGACCGTATTTCTCTTTCGCCACTTTTTTAGCGACTTCCGCGACATCCTGCTCAGCGCCGTTAATCACGCCGACTTTGATGTGTTTGGCATCGCTGCCGCCTTGATCGCAACCTGCCAGCAGCAGGCCAGCGAGAACCAGAGCACCCAATCGAAGTTTCACGAGACATATCCTTTTGATAAACGTTTCAGTGACTATATCGACAACGGTACGGCTGGCTAAAAAACGAAAAAGCATCAATAAGACGGATAAGTTATATGTGCGGGGGCGCTATTGATCCGACCTGAGCATGCCCGCACGGCGTAACGGCGTTTCACGTAAAAACCACGACAGTACAAACGCCAGCACCATAATGCTTGCCGCCAGCAGGAACACCGCGTGAATGGCTGAGCCAAACGCATCAAGGTAATCGAGCCGCAGGGCCTCTGGCAGCCGGTGAATGGCCGCAGGATTGAGCTCATGCGGTAACTCCGCCCCTTGCGGTAAACGGTCCATCAGACCCGATTGCAAAACGTGGGTGAAGACCGCGCCAAACAGCGCGACGCCGATGGCCCCGCCAATGGAACGAAACAGCGTGACCCCGGAAGTCGCTACCCCGTATTGATCGGCAGAGACGCTGTTCTGCACGGCCAGCACCAGTACCTGCATGACCAGCCCCAGACCCATCCCCAGCACGCCGGTAAAAATGTACAGCTGCCAGGTCGGCGAGTGGATCGAGATGCGCGTCAGCAGCACCATGCCCACCACGCCAAGCAGCGTACCGGCGATCGGAAACAGACGGTATTTTCCGGTACGGCTGATAATCCGCCCGCTGATGATCGAGGTTAGCAGCAGTCCGCCCATCAGCGGGATCAGCTGCAGACCGGCCTGAGTCGGCGTGGCGTCTTTCACAACCTGCAGATAGAGCGGCAGGAAGGTGACCGAGCCAAAGAGCGACATCCCGATAATAAAGCCAATCAGGCTGCAGAGCAGAAAACTGCGATCGCGGAACAGCGAGAGCGGAATGATCGGCTCCCAGGCCAGACGCTCCTCATAGATAAACCCGGCGATACCCGTCAGGCCAAAGGCCAGAATGCACCACAGCTGCGGGTCGTTCCACTGGCGTATCGTCCCGCCTTCAGTGGTAAACAGGATGATACACAGCAGCGCCATGCTGAGGTAAATCGCCCCCAGATAATCAATCTCGTGCTTGTTGCGCCGTGCGCTGCCGTGGAACACCGCGCCTATCACCAGCAGGGCAAAGAGGCCAAGCGGCAGGTTGATATAAAAAATCCAGCGCCAGGAGGCGTGCTGTACGATAAACCCGCCGATAAGCGGCCCGATCACCGTCGCCAGACCAAACACGCCGCCAAACAGCCCCTGATAGCGGCCACGCTCCGCAGGCGGAATAACGTCCGCCACGGCGGCCATACTGATGACCATCAGACCGCCGCCGCCCAGCCCCTGCAGGCCGCGCATCAGCACCAGTTGGGTCATGTTTTGCGCCAGACCGCAGAGCACCGACCCTGCCAGAAACAGCACAATAGCGATTTGAAGGACGATTTTACGCCCAAACAGATCGCCGAATTTTCCGTACAGCGGCACCACAATGGTCGAGCTGAGGATATAGGCCGTCACCACCCAGGAGAGCTTATCCAGGCCACCCAGTTCCCCAACGATGGTGGGCAACGCCGTGGAAACAATCGTCTGGTCCAGCGCCGAAAGCAGCATCACCAGCAGCAGCGCGCTGAACAGCAGCTTTATCGACGGCGCGTTTTGCGCAGGTTGAGTCATTACGTCGGACTCCATAAGAGATCGCTTGAAATTAATTAACTGGATAATTAATATTTAAGTAAGTGATGAATAAGATCAAGAGATCCTGCGACTATGCCAGCACATAAGGACAATTCTGAACCGCGCCGCCCTGGTCGACCACGCGGCGGAAAGCGGGCAACCGCCAGCCGCGAACAGCTGCTGGATATTGCGTTGAGCCTCTTTTCCCGCCAGGGAATCGCTCAAACCTCGCTGAACGCCATCGCCAAAGAAGCGGGCGTAACGCCAGCAATGCTGCATTACTACTTCAATTCACGAGAACAATTGCTCGACGCGATGATTGAGGAGCGCTTCCTGCCCTTACGTAATCGGATCGGCGCAATTTTTGCCGAAAACCCCGACTCGCCGGTCAACGCATTAACGCAAATGGTGAAGATACTGGCCGAGCTGGCGGAGCAGCACCGCTGGTTTGCCCCGCTGTGGATGCAGGAGGTCATCGGGGAGATGCCTGTACTGCGCACGCATCTGCACGCGCGGTTCGGTGACGACAAATACCAGGCAACGCTCGCCACCCTTAAACGCTGGCAGCAGGAAGGGCAACTGAACCGGGCACTCGCGCCAGAACTGCTGTTCACCACGCTGCTAAGCCTGGTGCTGGTGCCGTTCTCAAGAATGCGCAACGACGAGAGGCTACATGCCCTCTCGCCAGAGATCATTGTGCGTCATGCGCTGGCCGTGATGGGCAACGGCATCGGCGGTTAAAGGGATTTGGTCAGATAATGCCTTTGCATACCTGGGTACGGGTAATCCGGCAACGACATCTGCAGTTGATAGCCCTGCTTTTCATAGAATGGACGTGCCTGGAAGCTGACCGTATCCACCAGCGCATGGGTGCAGCCTTTGCGTCGGGCTTCGTCTTCTGCCGTTTTGATAAGCTGGCTGCCGACGCCCGATCCCCGCACGGTGTCGCTGACCCACAGAAAATCGATGTTTAGCCAGTCGCCTTTGCGCACGCCAATTAACCCGCCCAGCATCACGCCCTTATCGTCTCGCACATAAACGCCAATGTCGCCGCTAAAGTTTGAGAGATCTAAAAATTGTCCGTTGTAGGCGCGAAGCCCTGTTAATAATTCTTCTTTTTCATCGTGTGTGACGTTATCCGTCGTGCTCAGATGCATATTTTTCTCCTTATTTTCTGTGCAATCTTAATATTGCACAGCCTTTCCTTCATCAAAACTCCTTTTTTTCTCCATTCTTTAAACATTGAAATATTCATTCAATAAGTACTTAAAAAAAGTCTTTCCAATACGCGCCTGAAACGTATAATGAGAACGATCATTCTCACTTTTATAGGGTAACCGACGATGTGCACAAAACTGGAAGAACGCCAAAAGCAGCGTCAGGACGACATCATCGCTGCCGCGCGTCAGTGCTTTCGCGCCAGCGGTTTTCATGCGGCCAGCATGTCGCAGATCGCCAATGAGGCAAAGCTCAGCGTCGGGCAAATCTACCGTTATTTCAGTAACAAAGATGCGATTATTGAAGAGATGATTCGCCGTATCATCGACTCACGCATCGAAGAGATTCAGGGTAAAACGCTGGTCGAGGGGATGCCTCAGGCGCTCGCCTGGCGACAGACCCTGAATGAAGATGACGATGCGCTGATGCTTGAGATGTCGGCTGAAGCCACGCGTAATCCCCAGGTGGCGGCCATGCTGGTCGAAGCGGAAAAGCGGATGTTTGCTAATGCCTGCGCACACCTGAAAAAACAGTTTCCCCACCTGAGTGATGATCATATTCGCTGCTGCGTGGAGATTACTGCGGTAATGATTGAGGGGTCTATTTACCGTCGACTCACCCCCTTAAACGTACCCTCTGAACAATTAGAGCCTCTTTATCAAAATATTTTAAATATGCTTTTCTCTGCGAAGTAATCGCATGTGAATAATTAGCGGGAAGACGTTATTCCCTTATTAACATTTCCGGCTCTGCCGGAGATGCGGTATCGCTGTGCCTTTAAATAGCCCCCTTCCTTGTTAAGCCATTAACAGGGCAGGCATCGTTCACCCTGGAAAAAATTATGAAAGCCATAACAACCTCCATCGCAGCATTATTCCTCCTGACGGGGTGCGATAATGCACAAACATCTGCTCCTCAACATCCCCTCCCGCAAGTGGGGATTGTTACGCTCCTGAGCCAACCCGTTTCCGTGGTCAGTGAACTGACCGGACGCACCACGGCCGCCATGAGCGCGGAAGTGCGTCCTCAGGTGGGCGGCATTATTCAGAAACGGCTCTTTACCGAAGGCGATACCGTGCAAGCCGGACAGGCGCTGTATCAAATTGATCCTTCCAGCTACCGCGCCGCCTACGATGAAGCCGCCGCGGCCCTGAAACAGGCGCAGGCGCTGGTGCAGGCCGATTGCCAGAAAGCTCAACGCTATACACAACTGGTGAAAGACGACGGCGTATCGCGTCAGGATGCCGAAGATGCAAAGTCCACCTGCGCGCAGGACAAGGCCAGCGTGGAGTCGAAAAAAGCAGCCCAGGAAAGCGCGCGCATTAACCTCAACTGGACCACGGTGACCGCCCCGATTGCCGGACGTATTGGCATCTCTTCGGTCACCCCCGGCGCACTGGTCACTGCCCAGCAAGAGACCGCGCTCGCCACCATTCGCGGCCTGGACAATATGTACGTCGATTTAACCCGCTCCAGCGCCGATCTTCTGCGATTACGCAAACAAACGCTTGCCAGCAACAGCGAGACATTGAGCGTGTCGTTGATCCTTGAAGATGGCAGCACCTATCAGGAAAAAGGCCGTCTGGCCCTGACTGAAGTGGCAGTGGACGAATCCACCGGGTCGGTCACACTGCGCGCCGTCTTCCCCAACCCGCAGCATCAGCTTCTGCCCGGGATGTTTGTTCGCGCCAGAGTGGATGAAGGGGTAATGAGCGAGGCCATCCTCGCCCCGCAGCAGGGAATTACCCGTGATGCCAAAGGCAACGCCACCGCGCTGGTGGTGGGGGCCGGCAATAAGGTGGAACAACGTCAGCTGGAAACGGGTGACACCTACGGCGACAAATGGCTGGTGCTGAGTGGACTGAAGGCTGGCGATAAGCTGATTGTGGAAGGCACCGATAAAGTGACCGCCGGTCAGCAAGTTAACGCCGAAGAGATGAAAACCGCGGGAGGAAACGCCTGATGTTTTCCCGCTTCTTCGTGCGTCGCCCGGTTTTTGCCTGGGTGATTGCTATTCTGATTATGCTCGCCGGGGTGCTGGCAATCCGTACCCTGCCCGTCGCGCAGTATCCCGACGTCGCCCCGCCGTCGATAAAAATCTCTGCCACCTACACTGGCGCGTCGGCACAGACTCTGGAAAACAGCGTCACCCAGGTCATTGAGCAACAGCTGACCGGGCTGGATAACCTGCTCTATTTTACCTCCACCAGCAGTTCGGACGGCTCGGTAAGCATCACCGTCACGTTCGAACAGGGAACTGACCCGGATACCGCGCAGGTTCAGGTGCAGAACAAAGTTCAGCAGGCCGAGTCGCGCTTGCCGACCGAGGTACAGCAGGCCGGCATTACGGTGCAAAAATCGCAGAGTAACTTCCTGCTGATCATGGGCGTGTACGATAAAACCGACCACGCCAGCAGTTCGGATATCGCCGACTGGCTGGTGAGTAATATGCAGGATCCGCTGGCACGCGTAGAGGGCGTCGGCAGCCTGCAGGTGTTTGGTGCGGAATACGCCATGCGCATCTGGCTTGACCCGGCAAAGCTGGCGTCGTACTCGCTGATGCCATCCGACGTTCAGAGCGCCATTGAAGCGCAGAACGTGCAGGTTTCCGCCGGTAAAATCGGCGCTTTACCCGCGTCCGGTACCCAGCAGTTGACCGCCACCGTGCGTGCCCAGTCGCGCCTGCAGACGGTCGATCAGTTTAAAAATATCATCGTTAAGAGCCAGTCCAGCGGCGCAGTGGTGCGTATCGGCGACGTGGCGCGCGTGGAGATGGGCAGCGAGGATTACACGGCTACCGCCAGGCTGAATGGCCACCCGGCAGCCGGTATGGCGGTGATGCTCTCGCCGGGCGCGAATGCGCTCAATACCGCCACCGCGGTGAAAGATAAAATTGCCGAATTCAAACGGGCAATGCCGGAAGGCTATGATGTGGCCTATCCGAAAGACAGCACCGAGTTCATTAAGATCTCGGTGGAAGATGTGATTCAGACGCTGTTTGAGGCCATTATCCTCGTAGTAGTGGTGATGTATCTGTTTCTGCAGAACATTCGCGCCACGCTCATCCCCGCGCTGGCGGTGCCGGTGGTTCTGTTAGGCACCTTTGGTGTGCTGGCGCTGTTCGGTTATTCCATCAATACCCTGACACTGTTTGCGATGGTGCTGGCGATAGGTCTGCTGGTCGATGACGCCATCGTGGTAGTGGAAAACGTCGAGCGCATTATGCGCGATGAAGGTCTGCCCGCCCGCGAAGCCACCGAAAAATCGATGGGCGAAATTTCCGGTGCGCTGGTCGCCATTGCGCTGGTGCTTTCCGCCGTGTTTCTGCCGATGGCCTTCTTCGGCGGCTCAACCGGCGTCATCTACCGCCAGTTTTCGGTCACCATTATCTCAGCGATGATCCTCTCGGTGGTGGTGGCGCTGACCCTGACACCCGCGCTCTGCGGCTCGGTACTGCGCCATACGCCTCCTCACAAAAAAGGGTTTTTCGGCGCGTTTAACCGCTTCTACAGTAAGACCGAGCATGGCTATCAGAATAAAGTCCTGCGCGCGCTGCGCCGCTCCGCGGGCATGCTGGTGGTCTACGCCCTGCTCTGTGGCGCGATGGCCGTGGCAATGCTGAAGCTGCCCGGCAGCTTCCTGCCCACGGAGGACCAGGGTGAAATCATGGTGCAGTACACCCTGCCTGCCGGTGCGACAGCGGTACGTACCGCGGAGATCAGTCGTCAGGTTCGCGAGTGGTTCCTCACTAAAGAGAAAGCCAACACCGATGTGATTTTTACGGTCGAGGGCTTTAGCTTTAGCGGCAGCGGCCAGAATGCCGGGATGGCGTTTGTCTCCCTGAAAAACTGGTCCGAGCGTAAAGGCGACGAGAACACCGCTCAGGCGATTGCCCTGCGCGCCACTCAGGAACTCGGCTCCCTTCGCGATGCCACCGTCTTTGCCATGACGCCCCCGGCCGTAGACGGCCTCGGCCAGAGCAACGGTTTTACCTTCGAGCTCATGGCCAGCGGTAGCACCGATCGCGACACTTTGCTGAAGATGCGTAATCAGCTCATCGGCCAGGCGAATCAGGACACCTCCCTGCATGCCGTTCGCGCCAATGATTTGCCGCAGATGCCGCAGCTGCAGGTGGATATCGACAACAACAAAGCCGTATCGCTGGGGCTTTCCCTGAGCGACGTCACCGATACCCTCTCCAGCGCCTGGGGTGGAACCTACGTGAATGACTTTATCGATCGGGGCCGCGTGAAAAAGGTCTACATCCAGGGAGACAGCGATTACCGCGCCGTGCCTTCCGACCTCAACAAATGGTACGTACGCGGCAGCGACAGCACCATGACACCGTTCTCCGCGTTCGCCACTACGCGCTGGGAATATGGCCCGGAGAGTCTGGTGCGCTACAACGGCTCGGCGGCCTATGAAATTCAGGGCGAGAACGCCAGTGGTGCCAGCTCCGGTACGGCGATGACCCGGATGGAACAGCTGGCGAACAACCTGCCGGCCGGCACAACCTGGGCGTGGAGCGGGTTGTCGTTACAGGAGAAACTGGCGAGCGGTCAGGCAATGAGCTTGTATGCCCTCTCCATCCTGGTGGTATTCCTGTGCCTGGCCGCGCTGTATGAGAGCTGGTCGGTGCCGATTTCAGTCATTCTGGTGATCCCGCTTGGGGTGCTGGGTGCGGCGCTGGCCGCCTCGCTGCGCGGGCTGAGCAACGACGTCTATTTCCAGGTGGCGCTGCTGACCACCATCGGCCTGTCGTCGAAAAACGCCATTTTGATCGTTGAGTTTGCGGAGGCGAAAGTCGCGGAAGGTTACTCCCTGACGCGTGCCGCGCTGCGTGCGGCTCAGACGCGACTGCGTCCGATCATCATGACGTCGCTTGCGTTTATCGCCGGGGTAACACCGCTGGCCGTCGCCACCGGTGCAGGCGCCAACAGCCGCGTGGCGATTGGGACCGGCATCATCGGCGGGACGCTCGCGGCAACGCTGCTGGCCATCTTCTTTGTTCCATTATTCTTCGTACTGGTGAAACGTCTCTTCTCCGGTAAGCACGCAAACCGGAGGTCATAATGTTTCGTGTATCTGTTTTAGTGTTAGCGCTGCTGAGCGCAGGCTGTGTTTCGTTAGACCCTACCTACCAGCGTCCTGACGCGCCCGTCCCGGCCACGTTGCCGGGCACCCACGGCGAAGCCACCGCCGTGGTCAGCCAGTGGCAGCAGGTGATGAACGATCACCGCCTGAACAGGGTGGTAACAATGGCACTCACCGGCAACCGCGATGTGCAAAAAGCGATTGCTGATATCGACGCCGCCCGCGCCCAGTATGGTGAGACGCGCTCGTCTCTGTTCCCGTCGGTGGATGCCAGCCTGAGCCATACCCGCAGCCGCACGCTGGCCAGCGGCGTGAGCACCAGCGATGAGGCTAACGGCACCGTCTCCAGCTTCGAGCTGGATCTGTTTGGTCGTAACCAGAGCCTCTCGCGCGCCGCGCGTGAAACCTGGCTTGCCAGCGAGTTCACGGCGCAGAACACGCGCCTGACAATGGTCAGCGAGCTGACCACCGCCTGGATTACTCTGGCGGCAGATAACAGCAATCTGGCGCTGGCAAAATCCACTCAGGAGAGCGCAGCGAACTCGCTCAAGATTGTGCAGCGTCAGCAGGACGTCGGGGTCGCCGCCGCAACGGATGTCAGCGAAGCAATGGCGGTTTATCAGCAGGCCCGCGCCAGCGTCGCCAGCTATCAGACGCTGGTGATGCAGGACAAAAACGCCCTGAATTTGCTGGCGGGCGAGACGGTACCGGAAAACCTGCTACCCGGTACGCTGGAGAGCCTGAGCGATAACGCCATCACCCTGATCCCGGCGGGCGTTAGCTCCGCCACACTGCTGCGTCGCCCGGATATTCAGGAGGCTGAACATAACCTGTTGAGCGCGAATGCCAACATCGGTGCTGCGCGCGCCAACTTCTTCCCGACGATGTCGCTTACCGCCAGCGCCGGGGTCGGCAGCGATTCGCTCTCGTCATTGTTCAGCCACGGCATGAAGGTCTGGTCGTTCGCGCCGTCCATCTCCCTGCCGCTGTTCAGCGGCGGCAATAACATGGCGCAACTGCGCTATGCCGAAGCGGAGAAAAAAGGGCTGATTGCCACCTATGAGAAAACCATCCAGAGCGCGTTCAAAGATGTAGCCGATGCGCTGGCGCGCCGCGAAACCCTGAGTGAAGAGCTTGATGCCCAACGTGAATACGTGGCGGCAGAGCAAAAAACGCTGGATGTGGCAACGCGCAGATATCAGGTGGGGGCGGGTGATTACCTGACCGTTCTCACCGCGCAGCGCGCCCTGTGGTCGGCACGGGCATCATTGATTACCCTGCAGCAGACCGACTTTGAAAACCGTATTACGCTGTGGCAGTCGCTGGGCGGAGGGATTCAATAACCGCCGGTGCCGGTCCGGGTGCAGGGTTCTCATACGCAGGAAGACAAAAATTCATACTTTCGGCTGGCGTCGCTACACTGAATGTAACGATATATTTCATGGGAAGCCTGTGACGTCTAAAGGGGATTTTGATGAAAGCTGCACACCTGGTTTGCCTGCTCGTTTGTCTGCTCTTCGCCGCGTTTGTCCATGCCCAGGAAAAAGACGATCCCGTGAAAGAGGCCCAGATAAAGCAGCAGATCCTTAAAGATGTGAAGAAGGCCTGCACGCCCCAGAAAAAGCAGAGCGATAAAGCCTGGCAGGCGATGATTTTGTCGTCTGAGGCCAATCAACTGTTGATCAAAAACGCCATCACGGCCGTGAAGCGCGACAATCTGGATGCTTACTGGGACGCGGTCAGTCAGGTAGATTGTATGGAAGATTATTAAGCGTGAAGCCGGGCTTCACGCTTTTTTTTAGCGCTTTCGTACATCCGGAATAATCAAATCCCCGCGCAGAACATAGGACCCCAGCATCTGCGTTTTCTCCGTCAGCCAGCCCACAATACGTGCCGCCATAGCATCCATTGAGTATTCAATGGCCGGGATCACCGGGATACCCGGCAGATGCAGCGATCCGGCAAGGCTAAAGACCATAATGTCGTCCGGTACGGATTTATTAAACGCCTGCAGCTGCGGGATCACCCGCTGAGCTTCCTGTTCGTCCGCCACCAGCAGCGCGTTAAAATTCAGCGTGCTCGCATTGTTAAGCAACTCCTGCAGCGCAACGGATGAGGAGGTGGCATCCATAAAGACGAGGTTGCGATTAAAGGGCAGGAAATTTTTCTCCAGCGCGTGTTTATAGCCCAGCAACACCTGGTCGGCGAAACCGCTGCCTTGCGGATGGATCAGGGCTATCTGGCGTCGCCCCTGGCTGGTCAGATAGTTACAGGCGGTTTCGGCGGCAAAGGCGTGATCGAACTGGATGCTGTTGGAATTATCGGACTCCATACAGTCAACGAGAATGACATTGTCCATCTCGACGTCCAGCGGGAAACGCGCGCCAATCACCAGGATGTCATCACATAACCCACAGGAAAGTTCTTCCAGGGCGTGCATCACTTCCGCTTTGGTATGCGCGAAGCGCAACAGCAGATGTTTTTGATGCTGGCTGAGGTGCTTTTCCAGCGCGTAAAGATAACCGGTGGTCTGGTTAATATTCTCCTGCGCGCAAATCACCCCAATACACCCCGTCGACTGGCTCAGCAGCGACTGCGCAATCACATTGGGCCGGTAGTTCAGTTCATCAACCGCTTTTAAAACGGCCTGGCGGCTGGCTTCCTTTACGCCACGCGACCCACTCAACACTCGCGATACCGTGGCTTTAGACACCCCGGCAAGACGTGATACATCATTGATTGTCGACATCTCTTTCCCCTGGCAGGCTTACTTCGCACCTGCAAATTCCATCACCGCTACGGCTCATATTATAGCCAGAATGGAGTATATCCTTTTCCGTTTTTCATGGAAACCGATTTTCCATTTCAACTCAAAATGATGTCAAAACGCGCAAATTATGTGACATGCATCTGGTTAATTAGCGTCATAAGTAGTGGATCTTGATGGTTGTCACACTTCTGTCTTTTATAAATGGAAACCGGTTTCCGTATAATGTCCAATCATCCTCGCAATAACTTTTTACATTTAGAGGATGGTTGTCGATGTTCAAGATTATGCTGTGTTGCTCTGCCGGGATGTCCACCAGCCTGCTGGTCAGCAAAATGGTCGATGTCGCGAAAGAGCGCGGGTTGCCGGTAAAAATAGACGCGTATGGCGTTTCCGAATTTGATACGCAGTTTCCGCAGTACCAGGTTGTCCTTCTCGGACCCCAGGTGAAGTACATGTTACAGACACTCTCAGACAAGGCGGCTACAAAGGGCATCCCGGTCCAACCCATCGACATGATGGATTACGGTATGCAACGTGGCGATAAAGTACTGGACTATGCTCTGTCGCTCATCGAAGCGACACACTAAAAGGTGTTCACATGAGTTCGTTATATCAATCAATGGTCGCGGTTATTGAGCAGTCAATTACCCCGCTGGCCGCGAAGCTCGGCCAGCAAAAGTATGTGATTGCCATCCGCGACGGCTTTACCGCCGCGCTGCCGTTTATGATCATCGGCTCGTTTATGCTGGTGTTCATCTTCCCGCCCTTCTCCGCGGATACGACAAACAGCTTTGCCCGCGGCTGGCTGGATTTCTCCCAGACTTACCGTGAACAGCTGATGCTGCCGTTCAACCTCAGCATGGGCGTGATGACGTTCTTCATTTCGGTGGGGATTGGTGCAAGCCTGGGGCGTCAGTTTAACCTCGATCCGGTGATGTCCGGTCTGCTGGCCTTTATGGCCTTCCTGCTGGTGGCAGCTCCGTATGCCGACGGCAAGATCTCGACCCAGTACCTCTCCGGCCAGGGGATTTTCACCGCGCTGATCACCGCCATCTACTCCACCCGCGTGTATGCGTGGCTGAAGCAGAACAACGTGACCATCCGTCTGCCGAAAGAAGTGCCGACCGGTGTGGCGCGTTCGTTTGAGATCCTGATCCCGGTCATGGTGGTGATCGGTACCCTGCACCCGCTGAACCTGTTTATCGAAGCACAAACCGGGATGATTATCCCGCAGGCGATTATGCACCTGCTGGAACCGCTGGTCTCTGCGTCTGACTCCCTGCCTGCCATTCTGCTCTCCGTGCTGCTGTGCCAGATCTTCTGGTTTGCCGGTATCCACGGCTCGCTGATTGTCACCGGCATCATGAACCCGTTCTGGATGGCCAACCTGTCCGCAAACCAGGCGGCACTGGCGGCTGGCGCGGCGCTGCCACACGTTTACCTGCAGGGTTTCTGGGACCACTACCTGCTGATTGGCGGCGTCGGCTCCACGCTTCCGCTGGCCTTCCTGCTGCTGCGCAGCCGCGTCACACACCTGCGCACCATCGGCAAAATGGGCGTTGTGCCCAGCTTCTTTAACATCAACGAACCGATTCTGTTCGGCGCGCCAATCATCATGAACCCAATGCTGTTTATCCCGTTCGTGTTTGTTCCGCTGGTGAACGCCTGCCTGGCGTACGGCGCCACCAAAATGGGCTGGCTGGCACAGGTGGTGTCGTTAACCCCGTGGACGACCCCGGCCCCTATTGGCGCATCGTGGGCGGCAAACTGGGCGTTGAGCCCGGTGGTGATGTGTCTGGTGTGTATGGTGATGTCAGCGCTGATGTACCTGCCGTTCCTGCGTGCTTACGAGCGTACGTTGATGAAAAACGAAGAGCAGAAAGCCCAGGCAACCGTCGGTGCCGCTGAAACAGCAAGTCATTAAGTCAAAGAGGAAAGGTCATGAAATACGCATTTCCCGATAATTTCTGGTGGGGCAGCGCAAGCTCCGCCCTCCAGACCGAAGGGACACGAGAGGGTGAAACCACCTGGGATTACTGGTTTGCCCGCGAGCCAAACCGTTTTCATAATGGCGTGGGACCGCAGCACACCTCCACGTTTTATCAACACTGGAAAACGGACATTCAGCTGTTAAAGCAGCTGAACCACAACAGCTTTCGCACCTCGATTAGCTGGGCGCGCCTGATCCCCGACGGTATCGGTGAAGTGAACCCGGAAGCGGTCGATTTTTATCATCAGGTCATTGATGAGCTGATTGAACAGGGTATTACCCCGTTTATCACCCTGTTCCACTTCGACATGCCGATGGCGATGCAGGAGATTGGCGGCTGGGAAAACCGCAACGTGGTGGACGCTTACGCCCGTTATGCGCAGATTTGCTTCGATCTGTTTGGCGATCGCGTGCTGCACTGGTTTACCTTCAACGAGCCGATTGTGCCGGTGGAAGGCGGCTATCTGTACGATTTCCACTATCCCAACGAGGTGGATTTCCGTCGTGCGGCCACCGTGGCGTATCACACCGTGCTGGCGCATGCGCAGGCGGTACGCGCTTACCGTGCCGGGCACTACGCCGGGGAGATCGGTATCGTACTGAACCTGACGCCGTCCTATCCGCGCTCGCAAAACCCGGCTGACGTCAAAGCGGCACACATTGCGGACCTGATGTTTAACCGCAGCTTCCTTGACCCCGTCCTGCGCGGCGAATACCCGGCGGATCTGGTGGCGTTGCTGAAATCTTACGATCAGCTCCCCGCCTGCAAACCGGAAGACAGTTTCCTGATTGCGGAAGGAAAAATCGACCTGCTCGGCATTAACTATTATCAGCCGCGTCGCGTGAAATGCCGTGACAGTGCGGTGAACCCACAGGCCCCGTTTATGCCGGAGTGGTTCTTTGATAATTACGAAATGCCTGGCCGCAAGATGAATCCATACCGTGGCTGGGAAATTTATGAGCCGGGTATTTACGATATTCTGATTAACCTGCGCGACAATTACGGTAACCCACGCTGTTTTATTTCTGAGAACGGTATGGGTGTCGAAAATGAACAGCGCTTTATTGAGAATGGTCAGATAAACGATCAATACCGCATCGATTTTATTTCCGAACATTTGGCCTGGCTGCATAAAGGTATTAGCGAAGGGTGCCAGTGTCTTGGCTACCATATGTGGACCTTTATTGATAACTGGTCGTGGTGTAATGCGTATAAAAATCGCTACGGATTTATCCAGCTCGATTTAACTACCCAGCAGCGCACCATCAAGAAAAGCGGCGAGTGGTTTGCCGCCACCGCATTAAATAACAGTTTTGACAGAGAGTCAGTGTAATGATCGCATTAGAAGAAGCCGTAATGGAAATTATCGTCAACGCCGGTCAGTCGCGTAGCCTGTGCTTTGAAGCCCTGCACGCGGCGCGTCAGGGCAACCTTGACGAAGCCAAAAGCCTGCTGCGCGAAGCCGATGGCTACGCGCGCCAGGCGCACAAAATGCAGACCAAACTGATCGAACAGGATGCGGGCGAAGCCCGCCAGCCGATGACCTTAATAATGGTTCACGCGCAGGATCATTTAATGAATTCCCTGCTGGCACGTGAATTATCCGAAGAAATAATCCATTTATATCAGAGATAATGTATGGCGAAAAAACGTTAATGTAATCACTCTGTACCTAAAATAGAAATCCACTTGTTCTGATGATAGCGACAAACTCTGTCAGATCGGAGCGGGATGGTTATTGTCTGAATAAAATTAAACTATATTGAGATAACCATGAATTATATTAAAAAACTTCCATTAACCATGGCGGTTGTCGCCGCGCTTTGCCCAATTTCTGTACTCGCACAAGAATTTACGCAAGAGCAAATCGACGCCATCGTGGCGAAAGCGGTAGACAAAGCGCTGGCCGAACGGCAGGCCAAAATGGACGCCGCCGTCGCGAAAAAAGCGGACGTGGTCACCGAACCGCAAAGCGCGGCGCAATCACCGGACCTCGCGATTCCGTTTGGGGTTAAATTTACCGGCTATGCCCGCTACGGCGCGCACTTCCAGGCAGCCGATCAGAAATACGTGGCGGTAGACGGTTCCTATAACGGCGCATCCGCAATCGGTCGTCTGGGTAACGAAGGCAACGGCGGTGAATTCCAGCTCTCCAAAGCCTTCAAGGGCGACAACGGTGCCATCTGGGACATCAACGTGATGATCGACCACTGGGGCGACGAGGTTAACCTGAAAAAAGCCTATGCCGGTGTGACCAACATTATGGCCTCCAACCCGAACGCCTATTTCTGGGCCGGCCGTGACTTCCACCAGCGTCCACAGCAGGGTATCAACGATTACTTCTGGATGAACCACGACGGCCAGGGTGCCGGGGTGAAGAACTTCGACATCGGCGGCGTGCAGTTTGACGTTGCCGCGGTGGCCGCGGTGGAATCCTGTAGCCCGGAAGTGATGGAAGATGAGGCGAACCCGTCGCGCATTACCTGTACCGGCGGTTCCGGCACGGGCGACAAGGGTAACTACGCTGTGACCTCAAAAATCCACGGCATGAAAGTCGGCCCGCTGGATCTGGAGCTGTACGCGAACTACGGTTTTGACTCCAAAGCCATTGAGAGTGAAGAGCGTCTGAAGGCCTGGCAGGGCGGCGTGGTGCTGAGCCACACCAACGACAGCGGCGTGAATAAGGTGATTGCCCGTTATTCTGATAACGCGGATAACAGCGTATTCAACAAAACCGAGGATCTGACGACGGTCTACGCCAGCTTCGAAGGGCTGTACAAATTCACCCAGGCCACGCAGGTGGAGTACATCCTCGCCTTCCACGACTACGACAACAGCCGCGATAAAACCGACAACCGTAAGAACTACAACGCCATCGTGCGTCCGATGCACTGGTGGAACGACGTTCACTCCACCTGGCTGGAAGCAGGCTGGCAGCACGTGGATTACGACAATGGCGGTGATAACAAAGGCTGGAAGCTGACCCTGTCGCAGAACATGTCTATCGCCATGGGGCCAGAGTTCCGCCCAATGCTACGCTTCTACGTGACCGGCGGCAAAGTGGATAACGAACGCACCGCCCGTGTGAACGGTACAAAAGATGAGACGCTGGATGATTTCAACGTCGGCGCGATGTGGGAAGCGTGGTTCTAAGCAAGGTAAAAGCAAAACGGCAACGCACGTTGCCGTTTTTCGTGTTTGCCCCCTCACCCCGTGGGAGAGGGCCGGGGTGAGGGCATCAGGCCACACCCCACCCGGCAAGACCCATGTTATGCTACACAAAAACCAACATAACAGGGGAGAACATGGGTTCCACACGTAAAGGAATGCTCAACGTTCTGATCGCCGCCGTTTTATGGGGCAGCTCAGGGGTTTGCGCGCAGTACATCATGGAGAAAAGCCAGATCTCGTCCCCTTACCTGACGATGATTCGCCTGCTGTTTACCGGCGTCATCTTGCTGACCCTCTCCTTCGTGCATGGCGACAAGATTTTCTCAGTCATCAAACATCGTAAAGACGCCCTCAGCCTGCTGTTTTTCTCGCTGGTTGGTGCGCTCACCGTCCAGCTCACCTTCCTGCTGACGATTGAAAAATCCAACGCGGCGACGGCCACCGTGCTGCAGTTTCTCTCGCCAACGATCATCGTCGCGTGGTTCGCGCTGGCGAGGAAAAAACGTCCCGGCGTGTTTGTTTTATCCGCCATTTTGACGTCACTTGTCGGCACTTTCCTGCTGGTCACCCACGGCGATCCAACCTCGCTCTCCATCTCCCCTGCCGCCCTGTTCTTCGGTATCGCCTCGGCCTTTGCCGCCGCGTTTTATACAACCTACCCGTCGACGCTTATCGCCCGCTACGGCACGCTGCCGATTGTTGGCTGGAGTATGTTAATCGCGGGGGTCGTGCTGACGCCGTTCTACGCCGGACGCGGGACCACCTTCGTGATTGATGGCAGCCTGCTGCTGGCGTTTTTCTATCTGGTGGTGATTGGCACGGCGCTGACGTTCAGCCTGTATCTGAAAGGCGCGCAGATGATTGGCGGGCCGAAGGCGAGCATTCTGAGCTGTGCCGAGCCGCTGAGCAGCGCCCTGCTGTCGGTGATTTTGCTTGGGGTGGCGTTTACGCTGCCGGACTGGCTGGGCACGCTGTTGATTGTGTCGTCGGTGGTGCTGATTTCGATGGATTCGAGAAGACGGGTTCAGACATCGGCGTAGCCTGATGCCCTCACCCCATCCCTCTCCCACGGGAGAGGGAGAAAAGCATTACTTCGCCTTAACCTTCCCCGCCACCAGCAGCGCGGTCAGCAGCATCAGCGTACCGGAAATCACCAGCGGTGACGTCAGCCCCAGATGGTCCAGCGCAACGCCGCCGATCGCCGCACCGCAGGTGTTCGCCAGCTGGATCACCGCGACCTGAATCGACCCGGCTTTTTCCGCCTGATCGGCGAGCGAGCGGGTGATCCACGTCGACCAGCCCACCGGCACCAGCGCAAAAGCAAAGCCCCAGATAATCGCAATCGCCGACGCAACCCACTTATCGCTGCCCCACAGCACCAACACCGCAGCGCTAATTGCCAGCACCAGCGGCGCGCCCGCCAGCGCCACTTTCAGGGAACGCTTCAGGAACGCGGACGACAGCGAGGTGCCGACAAAGCTGGCGATACCGAAGCTCAGGAGCACCAGCGTCAGGCCATCCACATCAAACCCGGCCATGTTCATGAATACCGGGCGGATATAGGTGAAAAAGGCAAACTGTCCGGCAAATGCCATAAAGATGGCGGTCATCCCCGCCAGCACGCCCGGGCGCTTCAGCAGGCTGAACATATTCTGTTTATGGTGTGCCGCTTCCCCCGGTAAGGACGGCAGCGCTTTCCAGACCCAGAGAATGCAAAGCACCCCCATCACCGCGGCAGCGTTAAAGACGTTACGCCAGCCGATGATCCCGCCAAGGAAACTGCCCAACGGCGCAGCAATGACCAGCGCAATCGAAACAGCACCAAAGATCACGGAGAGGGCTTTCGGCACGGTGCGCGCGGGAACCAGACGCATGGTGAGCGAGGCCGACATTGCCCAGAAGCCACCTAATCCCAACCCCAGGCAGGCGCGACCCAGCAGCAGCAGGGTGAAGTTATTGGCAAAAGAGACCAGCAGGCAGGAGAGCGTCAGCAGCACGCTGAACAGAATGACCACTTTACGGCGGTCGATGGTGCCGATCACCTGGGTAATAAACAGGCTCGCGAACATCGCCACAAAGGCGGTCACGGTGACGGACTGCCCCGCCACCCCTTCGGAAATGCCCAGATCCTGCGCCATCGGCGTCAGCAGGCTCACCGGCAGAAACTCAACGGTAATCAGGCAGGCAACGCAAAATGCCACGGAGAAAACCGCCGACCAGTTGGGGCGAGTGACCTCCTGGGTCTGCGGTCTGGGTGTGGGCTGAATGTGTTCTGTCATGGCGTCACCTGAAGATAAAAACGTGCGGAAAAGTCGCGCAGTTTATCATCAAAAGTGTGACGGATTTAACGATTTGACAACTTTTGTCGTTTTTAATGAGCCTGGAGAGAGCGCGTCGTCGACTGATACCTTTTCTGCATAACGAAAATGAAAATTCAGTATCCACATTTGAGGTGAAACAATCATAGCGTCTGAAAAGGAGAAACTATGAAAACACGTAATTTATCTCAAAATCTTACCGTCAGTGCCGTCGGTTACGGTGCCATGGGGCTGAGTGAATTTTATGGCCAGACTGATGACAACGCCTCGCTGCGGGTATTGCATAGCCTCATCGATCTGAACGTGACGTTTATTGATACCGCAAATTTATATGGTCGTGGTCATAATGAAAGACTAATCGGTCATTTTCTTGCCGGGCTGGATAAAAGCACTCGCGAGCAGTTCAAAATAGCCACGAAATGCGGCATCGATCGCTCTCCCGACGAGTCTTATGCCCGCACCATCAACAATACGCCTGACTATATCATCCGCTGCTGTAATGAGTCCCTCAAGCGGCTTGGCGTGGAGCGAATCGACCTCTTTTATCTACACAGACTGAGTAACACCACCCCGGTCGAAGAGAGTATGGATTGTCTGCGCACCCTTGTGAAAGAGGGCAAGATCAACCACATAGGCCTTTGCGAAGTGTCGGCGTCAACGCTGCAACGGGCCCATGCGGTACATCCGGTCACCGCGCTGCAAACGGAATATTCTCTGTGGACACGCGATATCGAGGAAAGCATTCTGCCGGTCGTGAAAGCGTTAGGCATTGGTCTGGTGCCCTACTCGCCTCTTGGCAGAGGCTTCCTGACGGGAAAATACCTGAACAATAGCGAATTTGCAGAGGGTGATTTCCGTAAAAATAACGAGCGCTTTATGCAGTCCAGCCTCGATCATAATCGCCAGCTGCTCGATGTCATCCACCCGCTGGCGGCGAAATACGGCTGTACCGCGGGTCAGATTGCCCTTGCCTGGCTGTTAGCGCAATACGATCGGCTGGTTCCCATCCCGGGCACTAAGCACACCGGCTATCTGGCCGAGAACGCGCGCGCTGCCAACATTGAGCTTGAGAAGAGCGATATTGAATCATTGAACAACCTGCATCGCCGGATAGCGATTAAAGGCGATCGCTATTCTGCCGAGGGTATGAAGGGCGTGAACGCCTGATACCTCATCAAGAAAATAAAAAAACCGGGTTTTCCCGGTTTTTTTATTTCGGATACGCCGTGCCGTTAGCGATAAACGCTCAGCGCGACGCCTTCCCCACCACCTACGCACAGCGCGGCGACGCCACACTTGCCGTCATTACGGACCAGGGCATGAACCAGCGTCACCACAATCCGGCAGCCGGATGCGCCTATCGCATGCCCAAGCGCGATTGCCCCGCCGTAAGAACCTGACCCATAATGACCTGAGAGATATCACTGGCCTCTACGCCAGATTCTTTCAGGAGCGCCTGAATGACCCAGCTTCCCAGGTCAGCGGCGGAATGCTCCGCAAGCGCGCCCAGAAATGCGCCCGTCGCCGTGCGGCGGGCTGCAATAATGACAACCTCGCTCATGCGTCACTCCCTTTCAGTCCCGGCAACGTATGACCCGTCGCAGCGATTGCCGCGCGGTAGGCGGTAAGACCGTTCATACAGGCGGGAACGCCGGCATACACCGCCATCTGTATCACAATTTCAAGCAGCTCTTCCGGCGTCACGCCGGTGTTGAGCGCGCCTCTCATGTGCAGTTCCAGCTGCGGCATAGCATTACCCAGCGTCACAAGCGAGGCGACAGTCAGCATTTCGCGCGTTTTGAGCTCCAGTCCCGGACGTCCCACCACATCCCCGAACGCATAGTCGGTTATCAGGGCGGGCAGGCCCGGGTCCAGTTCGCTCAGGCGGCGGGTGACTTTATCCGCGAGCCCTGCTTCAAGACGGTCCATGATCTCTCTGCCATAGCGCGTGCGGTCATTAATTTGACTCATAAGATTTCTCCATATGGGATTGTTTTGCGGTCAAGGTTGCAGGAATAACCGCGACAAGCAGAACGGACAGGCCGATAGCCGTGCCGGCGACGATATACAGGAGCGGCATTGAAAATGATGAAACCATCCAGGCACCGACCGACGCGCCGATACCAATGGCGGTATTGAAAAACGAAACGTAGATTGCGGAGGCCGGGAAGGCTTTATCTTCAGCCATACGTAAAACCCACGTCTGGAAGCCGACAAATATTCCTGACACGGCAACGCCCCAGATAATCATGCTGGTGAATATCAGCGCAGCAGAGAGCGAGGAACCTGACAGGCCCAGGAACAGCAGCACTGCACAGATCAGCAGTACAGACAGCGAAACCGTCAGCTTGAGATACTTATCAATCATCACGCCGGTCAGGAAATTACCGGCCAGACCCGCGATGCCGTAAACAAAAAGCACGGCGGGAATAAAGGCGGTGGACAGTAAACTCTGCGTGTGAAGCCAGGGTTCAATGTACGTAAAGGCGGCAAAGTGCGCCGTAACAGCCAGCAGGGTTGCTGAGTAAATTTTCCACAGGGTAGACGATTTCAGCACGCCCTTAAGCGCATCCAGGCCAAGCGCGCTTTTGCTTGCGATCTGGGGAACAAGCACGCTAATACCCACAAAGGCAATTACGCTCAGCGCAGCCATCAGCCAAAATGCCTGCCGCCAGCCGAAGTGGATACCAATGTAGTTGGAAACCGGTACGCCAAAAACGCTTGCTGCGGAAACGCCACCAAATACGATTGACGTCGCCGCACCAATATATCTGGCAGGAACCATGGCAACCGCCGTTGCGCCTATCATCGCCCAGAATGCACCGTGAGCAAGCGCGCCCAGCACGCGGGCACTAAGCAGCATTCCGTAGGTGTTTACCGTCGCGGCCATGACGTTAGAGATCAGAAGCACCACGGTGAGCACGAGTAAAAGCCGCTTCTTAGCCACATTGCCTAAAAAGACGGAGGCAAACAGCGCACTCAACGCCCCCACCCAGGCATAAAGCGACACGGTCATGCCCACCGCGGATTCCGAAGACCGTAATCCCTCTGCGATTGGCGTTAATAATCCGACCGGCGCCAGTTCGGTAGTGACAATAGTAAACGTTGAAATAGCCAGAATGAATAACGCAAGCCATGACCTTAACGTCATATTTTGCGGAGAGAGTTCTGAAGTCATACTACTTACCTCAATAATGGTTGAAATAATGTGCCAATTTTTTTCTGCTGCATATCGGGTAAGCGCGGAATGCTCTCCCACACAGACGGGATGCCCAATGGCTTCGAGCATTGGAATATCCGAAAGATCGTCACCATAGGCATAACAATCCGCCGGATTAATCTCCTTATCCCGGCAAAACGTCATCAGGGCGTCTTTTTTACCCGCTCCAATTGTTTGGGGCAGGCCGATTTCCCCCGTCAACTCGCCTGCGTCATTTATTATTAACGGAGCACAGAGTATGTCCGTTACCCCAAGATATTTCGCAATGGGTGACAGAATTGGAAGCATAGAGCCCGATATAAATACGGTGTACATGTTCTGTCTCTGATGGCTTTTAAGTGCTGAAACGGCACTCTCAATAAAAAATTCGTTTTCTGGCTTACGCCTGAACCATTCATGGCCCATTTCTTCCAGATAACGACAAGACACACCTTTAAACTGGCGATAATACTCTCTGTTCAGCGTCTCCCCTGGCACACCGTTTTTTACGTCGACGCGAAAGCGAGACATATAGCGTTGAAGACGATCGTTTTGATTATTTTCCCTGCACCAGAAGTCATAGAAATCAAACATGCTTTTAATATTTATTAGCGTCTCATCAACGTCAAAAAATGCGGCGTGGTTTCATCGCGCCACTGACGATACTGCTGATAGTTATGGGCGGGCACCTCAACGTGACGAAACTGAATATAATTAGATTCGGGTAAACTCTTTTTATTATCGATTGGGGATTCAACAAACTTAAGCAGTTCGCGACGAATATCGGCAGAAAGAACAGCAGAGAAACGATGGAACATGGATTCCATTTCACTCTCAGCACACGCAATTTCTTTAATGTCATTGAAAGCGCGCAGTTCCAGCAGTTCATTAACACCGTTTCTTCACAGGAAAACTAGCGAACGTTTTCATTGCTTTTTAAGGAGGTAAAGTCTTTCTCTGTAAAAGTATTTTTTAACGGGAAGCGTGACACCAGTACATATTTAGACGACATAATTACTCCGAATATTGATTGAGTGAGGATTCGGGTAGAAATTTATCAATATAGGAAACAATTGGAATTGTTAAATTTGTAATATATTTTTGGTATTACTGTTGAAATGGGTTTACTGCCCGCATTTAGCGTGTAATATCGAAATGGAAAAAAGACGAAATACCTTTTCGCATTCAGGACCCACGTATGGCCACAGCAGAACATTTAATCAGCAATAACCTGCCCAGTATCAAACAATTACAATGCTTTCTCGCTGTCGCACATGAACTGAACTTCCGTAAGGCTGCCGAACGCCTACGCATGACTCAACCGCCATTGACGCGTCAGATAAAATGCCTTGAAGCGGTTCTGAAACGTCAGTTGTTCAGCCGCAACACGCATGACGTTAGCCTCACAGAAGCAGGCCGTGCGCTGGTTGTTCAGGCTGAAAAAATACTCAAAGACATCAGTAACCTAAAAGAAGATCCTCTCTCTTCTGAAACGAGCCTGCGTATTGGACTCACACGGACCCTTAATTTTGAATATATTGAACCCGTGAATACCCAGCTTCACAAAATGAACGCGGGAGATGATGTCGAAACGCCGGACCTGACGTCAGCCCAACTGCTGCAAAGCTTGTCTAAAAACATGCTGGATCTGGTGCTGACCGGTGAAAAAGGAACGGGTCATGAAGACATTGTTCAATACCGCTGGGTCTGCCAGGAACCGTTGCTCATCGCAATGCCCTCTTTACATCCTGCCAGCCTGAAAGAGAAAGTCGCGCTGGAGGATATTAGCGATCTTCCCATTTTCTGGTTTTCCAGAAGTGCCAACCCGTCATTTTACGACAAATGCGAAAGCTACTTTGATACGCTGAAAACGCCGCTGAAGCGGATAAAAGAGCCGGATGATACCCTTGTGATGCTAAGCCGTATCGCAAGAGGGAAAGGATTTGCGCTGCTGCCTCAGTCGAAATGCACCTTTAATCAGGAAGGACTTTGCTACCGTGAACTCACGGACGCCGAGGCAAAAAGGTTAAACATAGATATCTATGCCGCCACTCGCCTCAATGAAAATAGAGAGGAGATCCTTAACGCACAGAATGTGTTATGCGGGAAAACGGCTTAATGCAGGTAAAACACGCCCTCTTCCGCCAGGAAAAGCTGGTTATAGCGTAACTGGAAGGCGTTTAGCTCCTGCGGATCGGGCTCCATTTCACGCATAAAACCCAGCGTCAGACGGACCTGCGCGTCCGTGATCGGCGCGGCCAGACGGGCTTTACGCAGCATGCGGTGCCAGGCAAGCAAATTCTCTTCACTGCCGTCGACAATGCAGACCTGCCAGATCAGCAGCACCTGCGCCGCGTTTTGCAGATGCGCCTCGTCCGGGCGTTCAAGGTAGCGGATAAACTCATTGCCGGGCGTTTTTCCGAACTGGTCGATCATCGATTCTACAGGAACCGGGGTGATCCCCAGCCGCTCGCTCAGGCGTTTAATTGCGCGACGTGAATCTGAGGTCAGGACCCGAAATCCCACCACAAACACCACGGCAAGCGTTGCCAGCATTATCCAGACCATGCGTTCTCCTCTACGTCAGCCGCTCATCATAGCGGGAAACGCGCGGCGTCGACAGCGGGCAAGGCCATAATAGTGCAGTGAAAAAAGGTGGAAAATCGTTATGAGGGCAGCGCCACGTGTGCTGGCGAGTAGTGCGCGGAAGACAGCCCGCGCAGAACGGGCTGCGGGGCTGTTGCTTTAGACCGGTCAACGTACCTGCAGCCCTTTCAGCAGCGCGTCATGGAAGCGCTGAGGGTCCTGCATCTGCGGCGCATGGCCCATGTCGTTAAACTCAACCAGCGTCGCATGCGGAATGCGTTTTTCCGTCTCCTTACCCAGTACTGCATAGTTGCCCAGCGTCTTGCGGATCGCCGGCGGGGCGAGGTCTTTCCCGATGGCGGTGTTGTCTTTGGTGCCGATCATCAATAATACCGGCATCTTCAGTTCACCAAATTCGTAGATCACCGGCTGGGTATAAATCATGTCGTAAAGCAGGGCTGAGTTCCAGGCGACACGCGTTTTGCCCGGCCCATTGTTCAGCCCGGCCAGCATCGTCACCCAACGCTCATACTCCGGCTTCCACTCCCCGGCATAGTAGGTATTTTTCTCGTACTGACGAATACCATCGGCGCTGGTTTTAAGTTCACGCTGATACCACTGATCGACCGTAATATGCGGTACGCCGCGGGCTTTCCAGTCTTCTAAACCAATCGGGTTAACCATCACCAGCTGTTCCACTTCCTGCGGCCACATCAGCGCGTAGCGGGTCGCCAGCATGCCGCCGGTCGAGTGCCCAATAACCGTCACGCGATCGACGCCGAGCTGCTTAAGCAACGCGTGGGTGTTATCCGCCAGCTGCTGGAAGGTGTACTGGTAATGCTCGGGTTTGGTGGATTTACAAAAACCAATCTGGTCTGGTGCCACCACGCGGTATCCGCTGGCGGAAAGTGCGCGGATAGTCCCCTCCCACGTTCCGGCGCAGAAGTTTTTACCGTGCATCAGCACCACGGTGCGGCCGTTGGGTTTTTCTGGCTTAACGTCCAGATAGGCCATATCAAGCGGCTGATGTTGCGAGGTAAAGGTGAAATGCTTAACCGGCCAGGCGTAATCAAACCCCTCCAGCTTCTCGCCGTACGTCGGCGCATCCGCCGCCAGGGCGGGGGAGGCAAGCGCCACCAATAGCGCAAGACAGGATAGTCGTCGGTTTACCATGCAAGCTCTCCATAACAAAACGGACAAAAGCCGCGGGGTGCGGCAGCAAAATTAAAATGTAGAGCATTGCAGGGAGCGGGTCTGTAAAGGGGGGTAAAGGTGGGATGTAAAAAAAAGCCCGGCGGTCAACCGGGCAAAGAAGTTACCTGCACACTCAGGCTACTTTTAATTTCTGCATCCGATTTTCACGGCGGATCTTACGTTCTTCCAGCACCGCGACCATCGCCATCAGGACGATACAGCCGATGGCGGCGGCATCCAGCGCGGCAAAGGTGCCCGCCCAGCCGGTGAGGCCGAAAATCGGCGTGCCGTCGGCGATCATACCCAGACCCAGCTTGGCGAAGCTGTCACCGATCAGGTAGGCGAAGGTGCCTTTAATTCCATCGGCAGCGCCGATCGCTTTTTTCGGTACGAAGCCGACTGCTGCCACGCCGATCAGCAGCTGTGGACCAAACACCAGGAAACCGAGCGCGAACAGGGACGCCAGGTAAACGTACTGGTTGCTGGCGTGCTGGTAGACGCCGAGCGTGGCGATAATCAGCGCCAGCGCGACGCAGGCCACCAGCGCGCGGCGACCATTGGCGAGGTCCGAGAGCCAGCCCCACAGCAGCGTGCCGACCAGCGCGCCCACTTCGAACAGGGTAAAGCCCTGAATCGCAACTTCTTTGGAGAGCTTCAGCTCCTGGAAGGCATACACGGTCGACCACTGGTCGATGCCGATGCGCACCACGTACAGGAAGATGTTGGAGAAACAGAGCAGCCAGATCACTTTGTTTTTCAGCACGTACTCAACAAAGATCTGCCATTTGGACATCTCGTTTTCTTCGGTCTCTTTGTCCTCTTCGCTGATCTCCTCGCCGAACAGCTCTTCGGCTTTGCCGAGGCCGTACGATTCCGGGGAGTCGCTGCCGTAGCGCAGGCCAATAAAGCCGACAATCAGGGCGATAATCGACGGGAAGATAAACATACCGATCACGTGGCCGTCGAACAGGTAGTTTGCGCCGAACAGCGCCACGCCTGCCGCACCCGCCCCGCCGAGGTTGTGGGAGATGTTCCACATGCCGAGGTACGAACCACGCTTGCGGCGAGGGGTCCATTTGGTGATGGTGGAGTAACTGCACGACCCGCCGGTACTCTGGAAGAAACCGCTCAGGGCGTAGAAGGCGATCATCATGAACAGGCTGACGGAGCCCGCGCCCATGCTGGCGCTGAAGCCGAGCATACAGATGGCGGAGAGGATCAGCATAAACGGCAGGAACTGCTTGGTGTTTTTGCCGTCCGCGTAGTAGGAAACGACGGTTTTACCCACGCCGTAAGTGATGGAGAAGCCCAGGCCAATCATCCCCAGCTGCGTCATGCTCAGCCCGTAGGTTGAGATCATGTCGTTCTGCGCGATGTTAAAGTTTTTGCGGATCAGGTACATGGTCAGGTAGCCGATAAAGACCACCAGGTAAGACTGCATGAACGGTTTGAACCACATTTTACGCCGCACATCGAGCGGCAGATCCAGGGTCGGCTTGCGCACCTGATTTAAGAAGGCCAGCATGATTGGTTTACTCCTGAGCTGATTTTTGCAGCATTGTAAAAACCAGCCGGGAGCGACGCCTGAGACAGCGTCCAGGTGAAACCAGGAAAATTTCTTAGTTTTGCGCCATTCGGGATGAAAAGGTGAAGCACATCACGCTTCGTGTGCCTCGCGCGGCGCCTGCGCATGCAGGAACGGCAGCAGCAGCAGGGCCGAAATTCCTGCCGCGATGGCGATCACGGCGAAGAAACCGCTCCAGTGCCAGACGTCGATCACCCGCGCCAGCGGCCAGCCGGAGAGCGATGCGCCAAGGTAAGCAAACAGCCCGACAAAGCCCGTCGCGGCCCCCGCGGCGTCTTTGTGTGAACACTCCGCCGCCGCCATGCCGATCAGCATCTGCGGGCCAAAGACGAAAAAGCCGGTGGTGAAGAAACACGCCGCCTGCATCACGTAGCTGGCAAACGGCATCAGCCATAGCGAACCAACGGAAAGCAAAATCCCGGCGGCGAAGATCAGGTTCATCGGCCCGCGGTTACCGTTGAAGAGCTTATCCGAGCCCCAGCCCGCCACCAGCGCGCCGATAAAGCCGCCCAGCTCGAACATCGTCACCGCCGAGTTGGCGGTCACCAGATCGACACCCAGGGTTTCGGACATATACAGATTGCCCCAGTCGTTGATCGCCGCACGCACCACGTAGACCAGCACGTAGCAGAGGGAGAGTAACCAGATATAGGGATTTAACAGCACATATTTGGTGAGGATCTCTTTACGCGTCAGCCCTGCACCTTCCTGCTGTTGAGCGACTTCCATCTCGTCGTGCCGCCAGTCGCCTACCGCGGGCAGGCCCACGGTTTGTGGCCTGTCACGCAGTCGCCAGCAGAGAAACAGCCCGGCAACGATCGCCAGCCCGCCGGCAATCATCATTCCCGTGCGCCAGCCGTAGTGCAGCGCCGCCGCCCCAACCACCATCGGAATAAGCGCCCCCCCGACGTTATGCGCCGTGTTCCAGATAGCCCACCAGCCGCCACGCTCGTTGCGCGAGTACCAGGCGGTAAGCAGACGGGCACACACCGGCGCGCCCCATCCCTGGAAAAAGGCGTTCAACGCCCACAGCAGCGCAAAGGCCCAGAGCGAGGTGGAGAAGCCAAACAGAATGTTCACCACGCCGGTGGCAATGAGTCCAGAGCCCATAAAATAACGGGCATTCGAGCGGTCGCTGACGATACCGGAGAAGAACTTCGACAGGCCGTAGGTGATGTAAAACAGCGTCGCCAGCAGGCCAATATCGGTGCGTGTCATCACCCCGCTGGCGAGGATTTCCGGCGCGGCGGCGTTGAAACTTTTGCGGGTAAAGTAAAAAAGCGCATACCCCAGCCAGATGGTGATCAGGATATGGCGACGCCAGTAACGATAGCGGGCGTCAATTTCACGTTTATCGTTTAGCGGGGCGGCATTCGCCGGGGTTTTAAACATGCTGACTCCTCAGCGGTAAACTGACGCTGACACGCGTGCCGTGGGTGCAGGAGATGGTCAGGGTACCACCCAACGCCTTGACGCGCTCACGCATGCCCGCCAGGCCAAAACCCAGCTGGCCGGAGCCCGGCGGCAGACCACAGCCATCATCTTCAATCACCAGCATCAGGCGTTCATCCTGTTGCCATCCCTGCAGCGTTACCGCGCTGGCGCTCGCGTGCTTAACAATATTATTCAGCCCTTCCTGACAGACGCGGAACAGCGTGACGCGCTGACCCTCGCTCAGCAAAGATTCATTGATGCGCCAGTCAAGATGGCTGACGATCCCGCGGCTTTCCAGCTCCATCTCGCGCATCAGAGACCGTACCGCCTGCTCAAGCGTAAGGTCGTCCAGCTGGCGCGGTCGCAGCCTGCCAAGCAGTCGCCGCACCGAGTCATACACGCCAAGAGAGAGCTGTTCGATATGTGCCCCGCCCTGCTTTACGCCGGCGTTTTCGGCCGCCAGACGCTGAACGATGCCCGCCTGAGTGCGAATGGCGGTAATGGTCTGGCCGATGTCATCGTGCAACTCGCGGGCCACCTCCTGCCGGACGCTCTCTTCCGTTTCCAGCAGGCGTTCTGCCAGACGGCGATTACGCGCCAGCTCGGTTTGTAATGAGTGGTTAAGTTCACGCAGGCGCTGAATCCCGGCCCCCAGCAGCAGCCCGGTCAGGCTCTGGGCCAGCAGGGAGAGCAGTAAATCGACGGGGTGATCGTGCCAGGTCTGGCTGGCAATCAGCGCGATAGCGTTCATCAGGGTGGCAATCAGCGCGCCCTGCCAGCCGTAGTGCCACGCAAGGGCAATAATCGGCAACGCCAGGCAAAACGGGGTAAAGCGCGACAGCTCATCGGGCAGGCCAAGCTGCAGCCACAGGCTGATCGCAAACAGCAGCAGATACCAGATAAGATGCCGGGCGCGCCAGTTTACCGGCTGAGAGACCAGCGCCGGTCCGAGCGGCTGCCAGACGTTACTGGTGAGGTAGTGCCAGATAACCAGGCAGGTGGGAGCCAGCGTCAGACCGCCGGTCAGCGTCAGCAGAAGGGCGTTAAGCATCTCCTCCTCGCCGGTCCAGGGCAGGGACTGCAACAGCGCGGCGGCAATCAGCGCCGCCCCCTGACGCAGCAGCGTGCGCCAGTCGCGCTGGTGACGGTAACGGGAGATCAGCGCCACCGGGATCAGCGTGAGTACGCTGCCCGTCACCAGTAAAGGCAAGTGCGCCAGCGCCACCTCCTGCGCCAGCCAGACCAGCATCAGCCATTCGGCGCCCAGCAGTACCGGCCAGAAACCGCGCGGACATTGCAGCATCAGCCCCAGACGCAGGCCAAACGGGAAAAGCAGCACCGCCAGCTCCGGGCGTTCAACCAGATGCAGGCTGATGCTCCACAGGCAGAACCAGGCGGCGGAGAAAATGGAAAAACTGGCAGCAACGGCGATCAGCCGTGAAAACAGCGGGTTCATTGCCAGCTGTCGAACATGCGGCGCGCCAGTTCAACGTCATTACTGACGCCGAGTTTTTCCATCAGGTTAGCGCGGTGAACGTGAACGGTTTTTGGCGACAGCCCCAGGTCCACGGCAATCTCTTTCACCGACATCCCCTGTGCCAGTTTTTCTGCCACCTGACGTTCGCGTCGGGTGAGTGGGTCTTGTCGCCCTGCCGCCAGCTTGATGGCGATATCCGGCGTCAGGTAGCACCCGCCGGTGGAGACCGTGCGCACGGCAGCGATCAGTTCGTCCGGGCTGCAGCGCTTGGAAAGAAATCCCCGTGCGCCTGCGTTCAGTGCCTGCTCCACCAGCGCCGGGCTGTCATGGACCGAGAGCATCACGATCGCCATCCCTTTCGGCAACTGGCTCAGCAGCTCGAGTCCGGAGAGATCCGGCATCGAGATATCGCAGATACAGACCTGGACACCGCGCCCGGGCAAACCTGCCAGCGCCTCACGACCGGAGCCGAACTCCGCCACCACCTGAAAATCAGGCTCAAGGTTCAGCAGCTGGGCAAATCCGGAGCGGACGATGAGGTGGTCGTCGATAAGGGCGATGGTGGTCATGGCGCGTTCCTGGCGGGTTAAAAAACGCGCTTACCTTAACGATAAGCGCGTGGGGGTTCAAGCTTTGCGCTATTTACTCGAAGAACACCGCAATTTTGTTAAACATGGTGGGATCGGACTGGTTGCGCACCACTTTCTCGACATCTTCCAGCTTATCGATCTGCGCAATCATCTGCTCCAGACGCTGATCGTCATTCACCAGTAGCCAGATGCGGCTGTGCTCGCTGCCCTGGATGGGCAGACAAAGGATACCTTCCACGTTAAATGCGCGGCGGGCAAAGAGCCCACAGACGTGCGTCATCACGCCAGGGTGGTTGCGGACGGTGAGTTCCAGAATGACGTTATCATGTTGTTTCTGCATGGCTTATTCCCCCACCATCTCAGTATTTGCCGCACCTGGCGGCACCATCGGGTACACTTTTTGTTCAGGATCGATACGCACGTGGATCAGCGCCGGGCCAGGACGAGAAATCGCCGCCTGCAGCGCCGCATGAGGGTCCGCTTCGGCGTTCAAATCGCAGGTATGCAGGCCAAAACCGGCGGCAATCTGCATAAAGTTAATCGTTCCTGGATAGGTCGCGGCAAACACGCCCTGCGTATAGAACAGACTCTGCTGCTGGTGCACCAGCCCCAGCGCCTGGTTGTTCATCAGGATGATTTTCACGTCTAACTGGTTTTCGGCTGCCGTCGCCATTTCCTGAATGTTCATCATCAGGCTACCGTCACCGGAGAAGCAGATCACCTTGCGATCGGGATTGGCCAGCGCCGCGCCCACTGCCGCCGGCAGGCCAAAGCCCATGGTCCCCAGTCCACCCGAGGTCAGCCACTGACGCGGACGGTTCAGCGGGTAGGCCTGGGCGGTCCACATCTGGTGCTGGCCCACGTCGGTGGTGATAATCGCGCTGTCATCAACGCAGGCGGCCACGGCGTTAATCAGCCCGTAATGGCTCAGCGGGTCCCCCTCGGTTGGGATAGCGCCCGGGAACTCTTTTTGCAGATCGGCAACCAGCTGACGCCAGTCGGCGCGATCGGAAGCGTTCGTTTGCGGAATCAACTGCGCCAGCACCTCGGCAACATCACCCTGAATCGCCACGTGCGGCTGCTTGATTTTACCCAGCTCGGCACGGTCGATATCCACATGAATGATTTTGGCGTTCGGGCAGAACTGCTCGGTCTTGCCAATCGCCCGGTCATCAAAACGTGCACCCAGAACAATCAGCAAATCCGCTTCTTGCAGAATGTAGTTCGTGCTGCGCGCGCCGTGCATCCCCAGCATACCCAGCGACAGCGGGTGCGCTTTTGGCAACATACCCAGCGCCATCAGGGTCATGGTGGTGGGCAGGCTGGCTTTCTCTGCGAGCTGGCGTACCGCGTCGGAGGCATTAATCGCCCCGCCACCCAGATAAAGCACCGGGCGTCTGGCGGCGTTAATCATCGCCGCTGCAGCCTGCACGCTCTCTGCGCTGAACTGCGGCGCTGGCGCACGTTCACCCGGCTCCGGCAGCACGTCAATCTCGATCTCTGCGGTCTGAACATCCTTAGGAATGTCTATCCACACCGGGCCGGGACGGCCGGATTGCGCAATACGGAACGCATCGCTGATAACCTGAGGAAGCTCGGCGATATCGCGAACTAAATAGTTATGTTTAGTGATGGGGATAGAGATGCCGTAGGTATCCACTTCCTGAAACGCATCGGTACCGATCATGGAGGACGGCACCTGGCCGGTGATGCAGATCAGTGGAATTGAGTCCAGGCGCGCGTCAGCGATAGCGGTGACCAGGTTAGTCGCACCCGGGCCACTGCAGGCCATACAGACCGCGGGTTTGCCCTGCGTACGCGCCATACCCTGAGCGATGAAACCCGCGCCCTGCTCGTGACGCGCCAGAACGTGACGAATCTGCGTGCTTTGGCTTAACGCATCATACAGCGGCAGCACGGTGCCGCCCGGGATCCCCGCAACCGTGGTGATGCCCTGTCGTTCCAGCAAATGAACGATTAACTGCGCGCCCGTGAAACGCGTTTTGGTGGATGTTGTGCCCGAACTTGCCATGCTCCAGTCCTTTTCTTCTGAGCCGACTTTCCGGGGAGGGTCCTTAAACGAAAAACCCCGCCCGGTTTGCGCCGGCGGGGTTTTGGATTCGTGTGTTGATCCAGTCCCTACGGCGCATTGCCGACGACCACCACCACACGCACGACGACCACTGCGGCTGGTTGCGCAGTTGCTAGTAGGGTCGAGGTGAACATGGATGCTGTCATTGGGGACCTGTGTTTGGAATCTATTGATAGAATTTATACAAACACAGCTTTTCGGGCATGACAATGGAAATATTTTCATCTGCGCAAAAATGCGTCGAAGATCACGTTTCGTTTGTTGCGTGCAGAAAACAAAAAACCTCGCCTGAGCGAGGTTTTTTTTCAGAGGTTTTGCGGTTGGTCGCCGCAGAACACACTGTGTTACGTCAACGCAAAAAGTATACGCGATCGAAGACGAACGCGCAATTCGGGCACGGATTTTGACGTTTTTGAGTATGGACCGCCTTCTGAATTTTGTCCAAAAAATACTGTTCATGCATACAGTATTTATCTATACTGAGGGTGTTCGCAGTGAGCGAGGGGGCCGCAGTTCTACCGGCGCAACGAAGTCCTGGCTGAAACGGGTGGTGCCGTCAGTGCCTTAACCCCCTGAAGTGAGCACACTGTGTTACGTCAATCCAGGTGCTGGTCACAGGCGGCGGAAAGGTACGCCAGCATCGTGCTCCTTTTAACCAAAAGGAGACGCGTATGAGCGTAGTGGATATGGTGATACTTATCCTCAAACTCATTGTTGCTGTACTGCAACTACTTGATGCTGTCCTGAAATACCTTCGGTGATTCAGGTTCAAGTCGCACCTGAGAGGGGCGGGCAACCGCCCCTCTTTAATAACGAGGGAATGCTATGTCGCGTCTGTTAATTGAGCCTGTCACGCCAGAAGAACCTGGCTATATCGCCTTAAAGGCCGAAAGTATCGCATCGAATTTCAACATGCTGCGCCGGCTGGAAGAGAACTGGCAGCGCGGTGAAAACCGTTTTAACGCACCGGGCGAAAAGCTGCTGGGCGCCTTTTTGAACGGCAAGCTGGTGGGCGTATGCGGTCTTAACCGCGATCCCTTTAGCCAGCAGCCGCGCGCCGGCCGCATTCGTCATCTCTACGTCAGCGAGAAGTGCCGCGGGCTGGGCATTGGTAAGCAGCTTCTGACTGTGGTAATGGCCGATGCCAGCATCTGGTTTGATTTTCTCAATACCCACGCGCCGGACGCTGCATACGGGTTTTATCATCAGGCGGGCTTTACGCTGGTCTCGGATGAACCACGGGTCACACACCGTCTGTTTTGCGCGGTGTGACCGGCTGGCAGCATCAGGTTGTGAATGTTACAGTTGAGTGACAATTCACCGCCAGATACGCCATGACCATTACCGTCTTCTGCATTTTACTGTTCGCCGCGCTGCTGCATGCCAGCTGGAACGCCATTGTTAAAGCCGGTACAGACAAGCTCTATTCAGCAATCAGCGTTAGCGGTTCCGCCGCGTTTATCGCCCTGGTATTACTGCCCTTCTCCCCACAGCCGTCTGCTGCCAGCTGGCCGTTTTTAGGGGTCTCCTGCGCGCTGCAGGTGGTGTACACGGTGCTGGTTGCAAAGACCTACCAGGTCTCCGATATGAGCCAGACCTATCCGCTGATGCGCGGTACGGCACCGCTGCTGGTGGCATTGATAAGCGTGCTGGTGCTGGGAGATAGCCTGTCATGGCTCGCGTGGTCCGGCATCGCCGTGATCTGCCTGTCGATTCTGGCTATGGCCATGAACGGCCGCATGACGTCGCGTAAGGGGGTCTGGCTTGCACTGCTCAACGCCTGCTTTATCGCCGGGTATACGCTGGTCGACGGCACCGGCGTGCGGTTATCAGACACCGCGCTGGGCTATACGCTGTGGACCTTCTTTATGAATGGCTTCTGCCTGCTCTTGTGGGCGATGATGGCACGCCGACGGGAAGCCTCCAGATACCTGCGTACGCACTGGAAAAAAGGGCTGCTCGGGGGTATCGGCACCATGGGCTCTTACGGGCTGGCGCTCTGGGCGATGACCCAGGCTCCGCTAGCCGTGGTCGCCGCCCTGCGTGAAACATCCATCCTCTTCGGGGCGCTGATCGCATTTGTGCTGTTAAAAGAGAAGGTTGCGGGCCTGCGTATCGCGGCCGCAGTAGGAATTGCGGGCGGGGCGATCCTGCTGCGCCTGGCATAAATCACTGGCAACATTAGTTGCCGATCTTGTTTACAAATCCTGCCTTTACCCCTTCTGACATTCATCACAGGAATGCTTAATTTGTCATCTCTCTGTGGTAGATTCCTCGCGCATTTATGGGAATGCGTAGTCACTTATTCTTTATTTCTCTCTTTTGGCAAAAGTATTCAGCGACATGAAAAAACACAGGAACGTTAACTTATTGTTGATGCTGGTGTTACTGGTGGCCGTCGGTCAGATGGCGCAAACCATCTACATTCCGGCGATCGCCGATATGGCAAAGGAACTTAACGTCCGCGAGGGCGCAGTACAGAGCGTAATGGCAGCTTATCTGCTGACCTATGGCGTTTCGCAGCTGTTCTATGGACCGCTGTCTGACCGCGTCGGGCGTCGCCCGGTGATTCTGGTGGGTATGTCCATTTTCATGGTGGCGACGGTGATTGCCATTACCACCCATAACCTGACCATATTGATTGCCGCCAGCGCCCTGCAGGGTGTCGGCACCGGCGTCGGAGGGGTGATGGCGCGAACCCTGCCACGCGATCTCTATCAGGGCACCCAGCTCCGCCATGCCAACAGTTTGTTAAATATGGGGATTCTGGTGAGCCCGCTGCTGGCGCCGCTGATTGGTGGCCTGCTCGATACGATGTGGTCCTGGCGTGCCTGCTACGCTTTCCTGCTGGTGCTGTGCGTAATTGTGACCTTCAGCATGGCGCGGTGGATGCCGGAAACCTGGCCAACGGACGCGCCACGCACCCGCCTTATCACCAGCTATAAAACGCTGTTCGGCAACGGCGCGTTTACCTGTTATCTGCTGATGCTGGTTGGTGGCCTGGCGGGTATTGCCGTGTTTGAAGCCTGCTCCGGCGTGCTGCTGGGTGCCGGGCTTGGCCTGAGCAGCATGGTGGTCAGTATCCTGTTTATTCTGCCCATCCCGGCCGCGTTCTTTGGTGCCTGGTTTGCCGGCCGACAGAACAAGCGTTTCTCAACGCTGATGTGGCAGTCGGTGATCAGCTGCCTGCTGGCAGGTCTGATGATGTGGATCCCGGGGCTGTTTGGCGTGATGACCGTCTGGACGCTGCTGATCCCGGCGGCGCTGTTCTTCTTCGGCGCGGGGATGCTGTTCCCGCTCGCCACCAGCGGCGCAATGGAGCCGTTCCCGTTCCTCGCAGGCACGGCGGGCGCACTGGTGGGGGGACTGCAGAACATCGGTTCCGGCGCGCTGGCCTGGCTCTCGGCGATGATGCCGCAAACTGGCCAGGCTAGTCTGGGGTTGCTGATGACGCTGATGGGGCTGCTGATTTTACTGTGCTGGCTGCCGCTGGCGTCGCGTGTTCCCCATCACGAGCAGCCGGTTTAACCGCATGATGGCCCGGCTTCTCGCCGGGCTTTTCACAAACAGGCGCGATCATGGCCTGCAGCAGCGGCTCTGGCGCTGGACGCCAGGCGCCCTCTTCCCCGTCGTAAAACTGAATATCCGCGTTGATAGCGTAGGGAACTTTGGTCTTTTGCAGTTCGCAGGCCATAAACGAGGCAAACGCCATTTGCGATGCGGTTGGGGTGAAGTGATTTGATTCACCCACGCCCCAGCCGCCCACCCAGCTGACGTGACCGGTTTTTTGCTGCCAGTGCAGCGCGGTCGCAATGCGATTATGGATAGCCGCTTTCTCCGCCACCGTCCCGGACGTCCACGGATATTTACCGTTACTCTTTAGCGGACCCCACGGGAAAATGTGCCACTCCGCCAGCAGATAATTTTGGCTGTGCGCCGGGAGTTTCAGGCTGAGGAGATCCTCTGGCGCAGCCCGCAGACGTGGCGCGATGAAGATCATGCGATTAGCATCAATTGCATGAATGTCTTTGACGGTTTTCTCATAAACCCGGTTAAGCGACGCGGCGTTATGGTTGAGCTTGTCCGCCGGTTCATAAATCAGGTCAAAACCCAGCAGGGGATAGCTTTGGCCGAAGTAGTGCGCCACGGCAATCCACCAGTTAATCACCTCTTTTTCCGTCTCGGCTTTCGGGTCGTTTTTATATTCATCGGCCTGATAAGCGATAATCGGGATCACCCCGTATTGCTCGCAGGCTTCCACCAGCTTACGCAGATGAATCAGCCGCGCCTCCGTCGGTTCATCGGCCACGCGGATACGCACATGGCTGATACCCTTCGCACGAAAATCGCGAACCACCAGCGGATCGAACTCCCGAATGCCGCGCTCGGTGCGCGCCCAGTCTACGTCCATCCCCACGCCCAGCTTTTGCGCATAAAGCACAGCCGTCAGCGGTGGCTCAGCGGCAATCACCCAGCCGGAAGAGAACAGTAACGCAGTGGCAATCAAAGGCTTTAACACGGTGTACCTTGCGAGAAATCAAAAGCATTACCTGTATTTAGCACGCTTTTTCACATTTGGTGTAGCGCCAAAGCGTAATAATTCTTCAGCCAGCCAGTTCTCTCAGCCAGCTAATAAAGGCATCTATTTTCGGCCACTGTCGTCCTGGCAGGGTCGACATGTAGTAATGCTGATGGCATTTAAGCGTTTTCTCCCCAAACGGTGCAATCAACTCACCGCGTTCGAGCCGCTTTTGTACCAGCCGTTTTCGCCCCATCGCGACCCCGACATGGTTCATTGCCGCGACAATCGCTAAATCAGAGCGATCGAAGCCAATGCCCGATGATGATGGCATGTTCACTGCAAAATGTGCCGCCCAGCTGAGCCATTCGTCGGTACCGGAATCGTTGCTCCAGGCCTGGCGATCGTGCAGGAGCGTACAGTGGCTGAGGTGGGCGGGGTTTTTCAGCAGGTCATGTTCCCGGGCATACGCCGGCGAGCAGACGGGTAAAATCGCCTCGTCCATCAGGAAGTGATGCGTCAAATTGGCTGGCGGCGTATCGTCGAAATAGAGCGCCAGATCGATACCGGTTCGCTGCATATTGACGTTTTCATTGCCGGTCAGGATGGTCAGCGAGATCGCGGGATAACGCCGGGTGAAATCCCCGAGCATGGGCACCAGCCAGCACTGGGCAATCGACGGACGAGAGTAAACCGTCAACGTGCCGGACAGCGCCTGGTTCTTGATATCCAGGATCTCCTGGTTCAACGTATCCAGCGACGATTTCAGCGTCCAGTAGACGCGTTTCCCCTCCTGCGTCAGCTCCACTTTACGGTGGGAGCGGACAAACAGCGCTATCCCTAACTCCTCTTCCAGCAGGTTGATACGGTGACTCACCGCACTGGGGCTGAGCGACAGCTCCTCCGCCGCCAGCGCGAAGGACTCGTGGCGGGCGGCCACTTCAAACGTATACATTTTTGACAGCTGCCAGCCGTTTAACAGCCGGTTTCGGCCTTCATTTGCGTCATTCATCGCACTTCTCACACAGACTTTTGCTGCTCAGGATACCGCTCAAAGTTGAATTTATGTGAACCAAACACGCATTAAGTGCGCTTTTTTGAGTCCAGTCACGCGTTTGATCCAATCTGGCTCACCTGAAAGGCAATTTATATCGTTTGTCAGCACCCGCTGATTTTTCGTCCAATACCCGTAAATAACATAAGGGTGAGGTGAGATATGGGTGCTCAGGTCTGGGTTGTGGCGACGCTGCTCATCAGCATCGCGTTAATCGTATTAACTATCGTAAAACTGAAGTTTCACCCGTTCCTGGCGCTGCTGCTGGCGAGCTTTTTTGTCGGTGCCATGATGGGAATGCGCCCGCTGGACATGGTGAATGCCATTGAAAGCGGTATTGGCGGCACGCTCGGCTTCCTGGCGGCGGTGATCGGGCTTGGCACCATCCTCGGCAAAATGATGGAGGTGTCCGGTGCGGCAGAACGCATTGGGATAGCGCTTCAGCGTTGCCGCTGGCTGTCAGCTGATGTCATCATGGTACTGGTGGGGCTTATCTGCGGCATTACGCTGTTTGTTGAAGTCGGCGTCGTCCTGCTGATCCCGCTGGCCTTCTCCATCGCCAAAAAGACCCATACCTCGCTGCTGAAGCTGGCCATTCCCCTCTGTACCGCGCTGATGGCGGTGCACTGCGTGGTTCCGCCGCACCCGGCGGCCCTGTTTGTCACGAATAAACTGGGGGCGGACGTGGGGACGGTTATCGTCTACGGTCTGATGGTTGGCCTGCTGGCCTCGCTGGTTGGCGGCCCGCTGTTCCTGAAATTGCTGGGCGATCGCCTGCCCTTCAAAGCCGTCCCGGCTGAATTTTCTGACCTCAACGTTCGTGAAGAACATACGCTGCCCTCGCTGGGAGCCACGCTGTTTACCGTGCTGCTGCCCATTGGCCTGATGCTGGTGAAGACCCTCGCCGAGCTGAATATGGCAAGAGAAGGCACGCTGTATACGCTGCTGGAATTTATCGGTAACCCGATCACCGCCATGTTCATCGCCGTGTTCGTCGCCTATTACCTGCTGGGGCTGCGCCAGCATATGGGGATGGGTACGATGCTGACCCATACCGAGCACGGCTTTGGCGCCATCGCCAACATTCTGTTGATTATCGGCGCGGGCGGCGCGTTTAACGCCATCCTCAAAACCAGCGGCCTGGCCGATACCCTGGCGCACATTCTGTCGAACCTGAATATGCACCCGATCCTGCTCGCGTGGCTGGTGGCGCTGGTTCTGCACGCGGCGGTGGGGTCGGCCACGGTGGCGATGATGGGCGCAACCGCCATCGTCGCACCCATGCTGCCGCTCTATCCCAACGTCAGTCCGGAGATCATCACCATTGCCATCGGTTCCGGTGCCATTGGCTGCACGATCGTGACCGATTCCCTCTTCTGGCTGGTGAAGCAGTACTGCGGTGCCAGCCTGAACGAGACCCTGAAGTACTATACGACGGCGACGTTTATCGCCTCGGTACTTGCACTTGGCAGCACATTCCTGCTTTCTTTCATTATCTGAGCGCGAAGAGACGTACTATGGAAAACGCAACTATCAGCACCTTAACCGCACAGTTCCCTCTGATTGAGGATCTGATTGCCCTGAAAGAGACCACCTGGCTAAACCCACGCACCACCTCGCTTGCTGAAGGGTTGCCGTATGTCGGGCTGAGCAAAGCCGATGTGGACGACGCGCATGCACGCCTTAACCGCTTTGCGCCGTATCTGGCAAAAGCGTTCCCCGAAACGGCGGCCACGCAGGGGATTATCGAGTCCGAGCTGGTGGCTATCCCGGCGATGCAGAAAAGGCTGGAGAACGAATCGGGGGTGGCCATTCCCGGCACGCTGCTGCTGAAAAAAGACAGTCATCTGCCTATCTCTGGCTCCATCAAAGCGCGCGGGGGCATCTATGAAGTGCTGACTCACGCCGAAAAACTGGCGCTGGAAGCAGGGTTACTGAGCGTCGAAGACGATTACAGCATCCTGCTGGAACCGCGTTTTAAAGCGTTCTTCAGCCAGTACAGTATCGCGGTGGGATCCACCGGCAACCTCGGGATGTCCATTGGCATCATGAGCGCGCGCATCGGCTTTCAGGTTACGGTGCACATGTCTGCCGATGCCCGTGAGTGGAAAAAAGCCAAACTGCGTAGCCACGGTGTGATCGTCGTGGAATATGAGCAGGATTACGGCGTGGCGGTGGAGCAAGGACGTAAGGCCGCGGAGAGCGATCCGAACTGTTTCTTTATCGACGATGAGAACTCCCGCACGCTGTTCCTCGGCTATGCGGTGGCAGGCGAGCGGCTAAAAGCGCAGTTTGCCGCGCAGGGCCGCGTGGTGGATGCGGAACATCCGCTGTACGTCTATTTGCCCTGTGGCGTCGGTGGCGGTCCTGGCGGCGTGGCGTTTGGCCTGAAGCTGGCCTTTGGCGATAACGTACACTGTTTCTTCGCCGAGCCGACACACTCCCCGTGCATGCTGCTGGGCGTCTACACCGGGCTGCATGATGCCATCGCCGTGCAGGATCTGGGTATCGACAACGTGACGGCCGCCGACGGGCTGGCGGTTGGACGCGCGTCTGGCTTTGTGGGCCGGGCGATGGAGCGGCTGCTTGACGGGTTCTATACCCTTTCCGATCAAAGCATGTACGACATGCTCGGCTGGCTGGCGCAGGAAGAAGGCATTCGCCTTGAGCCGTCGGCGCTGGCGGGCATGGCCGGGCCGCTGCGTGTTCCTGTCGCATCCGCGAACGCGACCCATCTGGTCTGGGCAACCGGCGGCGGAATGGTGCCGGAAGACGAGATGGCGAAGTACCTGGCTAAAGGGAAAAAATAAACTGCAGATGGGTGACCGCAAACAGCAGTGACAACGACAGCACCGCGAGGGCGATCAGGAACTTATCGCGCACCGCCTTCGGCTGTACAAAATCGTCCTGCGTCACATCCATTACGTTGCGACTGCGGGTATAGCGCCACAAAACGATCGCCACAAGCGCCAGCACGACCAGTGAGATCCAGAATGGCACGCCTGTGCGATGCCAGTTGTGCTTGATGGCGAGGGCAATCAGCGCGCCATACCCCAGTAACGTACGCAGCCAGGCCAGCGACGTCCGCTCCGGCTGCAGGCCGGGGTCGGCTTCGCGTCGCGCTTTGCGGTTATCCACCATACAACACCAGCACCATCACCACGCCCGCTACCGCCAGCAAAATCATGCTGATGATGAGTAACCCACGCGTATAGGGAAGATCCTGCTTGAGCCGCATCGCCTTTTCGTTACGCAGCCAGCGCAGGTAGCCGTAAATGGCCAGCACGCCGGCAAACAGGCACAGCAGCAACGCCAGCACTTCGCGGATCAGCGGCGTGGCAAAATCAGGCGCGAGCTGGTCAAGCCCCACACCTGCGGCGAGAAAGCCCAACGCGGTGCGGATCCATGCGAGGAACGTACGCTCATTAGCCAGCGAGAAGCGGTAGTCAGGGGCTTCACCGAGGCGGGAAATTTTCATGAAGATTCCTTGTCTGCTACAGGCAGGTTCCAGCATAGCGTAAATCGACAAGGACAAGGAGACCGGCATCGGGCGATGCCGGTCAGGACAATTAATGCAGCGCTGGCCAGTACGCTTTGTTGGCCTCGATCAGATCATCCAGAATCGCTTTCGCAACGGAGGCGCTCGGCACCGTTTTCGACAGCGTAATCGCCTGCCACAATTTCTGGTACGAGCGCTGCTCCCAGGCATCCACTACCAGTTTTTCCACCGCTACCTGTTGGCTCATCAACCCTTTCTGGAAGTGTGGAATATCACCCACCGTTAACGGCTCCGGCCCGTTATGACCGACCAGGCACGGAATTTCTACCATCGCGTCGGCATCAAAGTTATGAATGGCACCGTTGTTGGGCACAATCAGCAGCATGCGCTCCTGAGTGTTGAAGGCAATCGCAGTCGCCAGATCGACGATGTACGACGCATGTTCGTCGATTTCCAGCTCCCCGGCGGACGATACACCGGCTTCGATAATCGCCCGGCAGGCGCTGAACACATGCTTCTCACGGTGATCCATCACCTCGTTAGCGCGCGTGCGTTCCGGATTGGAGTGCGCGACCACGTAGTCCGGGAACAGGTAATATTTCAGATAGGTGTTTGGCATGGTGTCCGGATCCAGCGCCTGCACATCTTTTGCCTTCGCGAACGTGTCGTTCCAGCTGGCTTCGGTATGAGCATTGTCAGAGGGCGGTACATAGCCGTTTTTCGCGACATATTCGCGCAGTTTCGGCATTAAATCATTGCCGTTTGCATCTTCAATGGATGTCCACCATCCGAAGTGGTTCAGCCCGTAGTAACGCACGCGCATCTCTTTACGGTCTTTAAGGCCGACTATCTGCGCCATACGCCCTTCTATGCCGATGGGCATATCGCAGATGTTGAGGATTTTGGCGTTGGGTCGCAGGCGACGGGTCGCTTCAGCCACGATGGCCGCCGGGTTGGAGTAGTTCAGCATCCACGCATTCGGGGAGTATTGCGTCATGTAATCGACCAGCTCCAGCACGCCGCCAATAGAGCGCATGCCGTAAGCGATCCCGCCGGGTCCGCAGGTCTCCTGACCCAGCACACCGTGACGCAGGGGGATTTTCTCGTCTTTTTCACGCATCGGGTATTTCCCCACGCGGATATGTGCCATCACAAAATCGACGTCGGTAAAGGCTGCTTCAGGATCGGTGGTGTAGCTAAACTCAATCTCCGGAGCCTGCTCTTTAAGGATGATCTTGCACGCCTCGGCGATGGTCTCCTGACGTGCGCCGTCGTTGTCATAGAATTTCAGCGCGCGCAGCGGAAAACGGTCACGGTTGGCTAACAGCATCAGGACGATCCCCGGCGTGAAGGTACTGCCGCCGCCTGCAATGACAACTGAGAATTTTTTCATGATATAGCCTCTGTCAGGGTAGTTTGTTCGTTTGTTGAAGGGGTTTTCATCAGCGATTCAAGCTGGTCTCGCACCTGAGGAACGTGCAGTCCAACAATCACCTGAATGCCGTTGCCGCGTCGCACCACACCGTGTGCGCCCAGGGCCTTAAAGACGTCATCGCTTTGGGTTTGCGCCATGTCGACCAGCGCGATACGTAAGCGGGTGGCGCAGTTATTGATGCTTTCGATATTGGCCGCGCCGCCCAGCGCCTGCAGGAATCCGGCGGCTTGCCCAACCTGCTGGCTGGCGGCAGCCGGTGCGGTGGTTTGCCCGCGCGCCGCTTTATAATCCGCCTTGCAGTAAAGTTTGACTTCGCTCTCTTCACGGCCCGGGGTTTTAAGGTTCAGCCGTTCAATCAGCGTTTTGAAGACCACGAAATAGAGGCCGGTGAAGCAAAGACCGATACCCATCTGGGTGAATACCGTCGAGGCGTGGTTGTGGAACATGGGGATCCAGTTTTGCGGCAGGAACTGGTCCAGCAGTCCGCCGCCCATGTTGCCCACGACGCCGAAGATGTACATCACCGTCGCCATCGTGGCAGCCAGAACGGCGTGGACGGCAAACAGCAGCGGCGAAATGAACAGGAAGGTGAATTCCAGCGGCTCGGTAATGCCCACCAGCACGGCGGTCAGCGTGGCCGGGATCAGCAGGCCTGCCACTTTGACGCGGTTTTCCGGTGATGCGGTGTACCAGAGCGCCAGCGCAATCCCGACAGAGCCAAACACTTTGGCGTTGCCGTGAAGCGCAAAACCGCCTTCCGGGAACAGGGTTTTCAGCGGCAGCGTGCTTTGGCTAAATTCCTGAAGATGCTGCGCCCAATAAACCTGGATGCCGCCCTCGACCGCTGCCGGGCCAAAGATAAACGGACCGTAGACAAAGTGGTGTAATCCGGTAGGGATCAGAATGCGTTCCAGGAAGGTATAAACCCACACCCCCAGCGCACCGGCAGAGCGTAAAAAGGCCTGCAGGGACTCAATGCCGAGCTGCACTTTCGGCCAGCCCATCAGCGTCAGCCAGGCGCAGGGGATCATCACAAAGAACGCGAGGATAACGACAAACGAGGTGCCCTGAAAAATCCCCAGAAAAACAGGCAACTGCTTGTCGAAATAGCGGTTGTGGATAGCGGTGACGATCCCCGAAATCACAATCGCCCCAATGATGCTGGTATCGAGCGTTTTGATACCGGCAATCATGGCCAGTCCGCTGCCAGCAGTGGGCTCAGCGGCGAAGTTGACGCCAAAGAAATGACCCCATGTCATCCCCATCGCATTGATAAAGTAGTTCCAGGTCAGAAAACTGATCAGCACCGCCAGGCAGGCGCGGCCCTGCGCCTGCTTCGCCAGACCAATCGGTAAACCCACGGCAAAAATCAGCGGCATATTGCGAAACACCGCCCAGCCGCCCTCTTCAATGATGTGAACAATTTGCGCGAACAGATTATCGGGGGCGGTTAAGGCCTCGCCCACAAACAGCGGGTTGCGAAGCATGATGGCGATCCCGACCACGATCCCGGCAAAGGGAAATAACAACACCGGGGTAAACATGGCGCCGCCAAAACGTTGTATTTGACTGAGCATTTTTAAATCCTCACGTAACAACCTGTAGGGGGTAGAGGCCTTTATGATTTTTTGCTGGGCCTGAAGTGAGCATAAGAATTTACCCATGGGCGAACATGACGTGCCGCTGCGATTCGTGATCGCATTCATGGTTTTATTTTGACCAGTCAGGTCTACTTTTCGTTGTTAATATGGACATGTCAGGACGCAAGCCACGCGTTAATACGGGAAGAGAGGTCTACTGGTGATCTACAAATCTATCGCTGACAGGTTGCGGCTGCGGCTGAATTCGTCGGACTACAATATCGGGAGTCCGCTGCCGGGTGAGAAAGCGCTGGCGCAGGAGTTTGGCGTGGCGCGGATGACCATTCGGAAGGCGCTGGATCTGCTGGTGAACTGGGGGCTGGTTGAACGCCGACACGGTAGCGGGACATTCGTGGCGCGTAAAGATGTCCACCACGAAACCACCAATCTGACCGGGCTGGTGGAGGTGCTGCGCCAGCAGGGAAAAGAGGTGCAGAGCAAGGTGCTACAGTTCGAAGTGATGCCCGCTCCGCCCGCTATCGCCAGCCAGCTCCGCATTCAGGTGGATGAGCGTATCTACTTCTCGCGCCGGGTGCGTTATGTCGACGGAAAGCCCCTGATGCTGGAGGACAGCTTTATGCCCGTGAAGCTGTTCCGCACGCTTTCACTGGCACATCTGGAAGGGTCGAAGTTTGATTACATCGAGAAGGAGTGCGGAATAACCATCAGCGGCAACTACGAGAGCCTGACGCCGGTGCTGGCAGATAAACAGCTCGCCGGTTACCTGAACCTGCCGGAACAGACGCCGCTGCTGCGGATAACGTCTCTCTCCTACAGCAACAGCGGCGAATTTCTCAATTATTCCGTGATGTTCCGTAATACCCGTGATTACCAGGTGGACTACCATCTGCGGCGCATCCACCCGGACGATCTGCTAGCTCATCCCCCAGAACAGCACCGCCAGTAGCTGCGGGGTAATAATGCGCAGGAACATCACCAGCGGGTAGACCGTGGCGTATGACAGCGCCGCCGCGCCGCTGGTGGCGTGCAGGTTGTTGGCAAAGGCCAGTGCGGGTGGGTCAGTCATTGATCCGGCGAGCATGCCGCAGAGCGTCAGATAGTTCATTTTGGCGAACATCCGCGCCAGAATCCCCATCGTCAGGAGCGGAATCGCCGTGATAAATATCCCGTAGCCGACCCAGCTCATCCCCTCGCCCTTCACCAGGGTATCGATAAAATCGCCCCCGGATTTCAGGCCGACCACCGCCAGAAACAGCACAATCCCCAGCTCGCGCAGCGCCAGGTTGGCGCTCGGCGGCATAAACCAGTAGAGCTTACCGATACAGCCGATACGCCCGAGGATCAGCGCCATAATCAGCGGTCCGCCCGCCAGGCCCAGCTTGAGCGCAACCGGAAAACCCGGGACATACAGCGGAATGGAGCCAAGCAGCACCCCCAGCCCGATACCGATAAAGACCGGCAACATCTGCACCTGCTGCAGTTTTTGCTGGGCGTTACCCACCATGTCCGCTACCGCATCAATGGATGACGGGCGCCCAACCAGGTTCAGGATATCGCCGAACTGCAGGCTGGCTTCCGGGCTGGCGACCAGTTCCACCCCAGCACGGTTAAGACGGGAGATCACGACGTCATAGCGCTCCTTAACCTGCAAATCGCGTATTTTCTTGCCAAGCACGTGCTCGTTGGTCACCACGACGCGCTCTACACGCATATCGGTGCCGCGCGTGGAAAGCGAGGTCTCCACCTCCTGACCAATCACCAGCCGCGCGTTGTTTAAATCCCCGGGCTGTCCGACCAGGTGCAGCAGGTCACCCTGCTGAATAATGGTCCCGGGCGCAGGTACCATCAGCATATCGTCACGTTTAAGGCGTGAGCAGATAATATTGGCGCTGTTCAGGATCGGCACATCCTGAATCGCCATATTGTTAAGGTTGGGGTTATCGACGCGAATGTTGATGGTTTTGATCGGCATATGACCGTTGGTGAGCGTGGTTTCGTGGTCTTTCGCCTCGTTTTCGACGTTAATGCGAAAGAGTACCCGCACCAGCCACATGGAGAGCAAAATGCCGCAAATCCCAAACGGATAGGCCATGGCGTAGCTCATCCCCATCTGGTCGACAATACCGGGAGAGATGCCAAGGTCGCGCAGAATTTGCTGACCCGCACCCAGTGCAGGCGTATTGGTGACCGCCCCGGAGAAAATACCCAGCACCACCGGCAGCGGAATATCGAAGAGCTTATGCAGAATGGCGGTGACCAGCCCTCCCATCACCACAATGCCGAAGGCAAACAGGTTCAGCCGTAATCCGGAGACCCGAAGGGAAGCGAAAAAGCCAGGTCCCACCTGAATACCGATGGTGTAGACGAAGAGGATCAGACCGAATTCCTGGATGAAATGGAGCATTTCGGCGCTGAGCACCAGCCCAAGCTGGTCGGCAAAATGGCCGACAAAAATCCCGCCGAACAGCACCCCGCCTATCCCAAATCCGACGCCGCGGATTTTAACATTGCCAATCCACAGACCCACCACTGCGACCAGGGCCAACACGCTAACGGTTAACGCGATATCACTCATGATCCACTTCCTGTGCATAACCTTAGTTATGCTAAGGATTCTCTCAGAGCCGCACGCGGTTGTATGGGCGATGGCGCACAAAAAAGCCCTGCCGGGGCAGGGCGTTATCTTTTCATCCTCTCCCTGTGGGAGAGGCAACAACCCGCAGAGGGTTAACTGTTCAGCGCAGGACGCTCGCTAATGGCGATACGCTGCGGTGCAATGGCTTCCGGCACGTTGCGGGTCAGGTCGATATGCAGCAGCCCGTTGGTAAATGTCGCGCCGGACACTTCCATATGGTCAGCCAGAGTAAAGCTCAGGCTAAACGGCTGATTAACCAGGCCCTGGTGCAGCCATTTGGTCTCGGTTTCTTGTTTTTCCGGCGTACCTTTCACGGTCAGGCGCGTGCCTTCGAGCTGAATATCCAGATCGTCCTGGCGGAACCCGGCCAGCGCAAGGGTGATGCGATAGTGGTTGTCATCGCTTTTTTCGATGTTGTACGGCGGAAACGTCTGTTGCTCGGTGGTGCTTTGCAGGGCATTAGCCAGTTTGTCAAAACCAATCCACTGACGCAGCAGGGGGGATAAATCGTAGTTACGCATACTAAATCTCCTTCTGAGAAGCGAGTTCGGCACAGTTTATTTTTGTGCGCAGTTGTTCCTGCAAATCCTCATGGATTCACATATGCTCCCATTACGGCAAGCAATTCTGGGTGGGCCGCTCGCGCGACCCGCATAATCAGTTGATCTCGATACGGCGCGGTTTTTTCTCTTCCGGAATCACACGTTCCAGTTCGATAAACAGCAGGCCGTTGACCAGGTTCGCGCCTTTCACGTGAATGTTCTCGGCTAACTGGAACTTGCGTTCAAAGTTGCGCTCGGCGATACCCTGATAAAGGTAGGTGCGTTCTTTCTGCTCAGCCGTATGTGAACCTTTCACCACCAGCAGGTTGTCCTGCGCGGTGATCTCCAGTTCGTTCTCTGCAAAACCGGCGACGGCAATGGCGATGCGGTAGTGGTTTTCATCAACCAGTTCAACATTGTATGGAGGGTAGCCGTTGCTCTGGCTTTGGTTATTTTCTAAATGGTTAAACAGGCGGTCAAAACCAATTGCAGAACGGTATAGCGGGGAAAGATCGAAGTTACGCATAAATAAAAGCTCCTGAAATCAGCGAGAAATTGTAGCCTTCCACCATGGACAGGCCAGTGTGCCCCTGAACACCCCTCAGGCGTGTTCGTTATCGGGTTACATTCTTAAAATGGGTCTGGAACCGGTCTTTTCAAGCGCAGCGGGCGCACTTTTTTTTGCACTTTCGTGCATCTCGCTTAGACTGGGACAACAGCACAAAGGGTTAAATTGCGATGGCTACCACAGTGCGGGGTTATCGGGCTATCCATTTTGAACGAGGCTCGCTATAACCCTGAGTTGCAGGTTTATGCAGTGCCATTAACGATGACTGAGTGATGATGAAAAATGTTCTGATAAAGCTGACGACGTTCAGCGGGGTTGTTTTACTTTGCGGGTGTTCGAGCGTGATGTCTCACACCGGCGGTAAAGAAGGAACATATCCGGGGACGCGTGCCAGCGCTGAGATGATCTCCGATGACGATACCAACTGGGGCACAAAATCCCTGGTCATCCTGGATATGCCGTTTACGGCTGTGGCCGATACGCTTTTGCTCCCGTGGGATATGTTCCGTAAGGACAGCTCCGTGCGCTCGCGGGTAGAGAAAAGCGAGCAGCAAAATCTGGCCACCAATTCCGTCATTCCACCCGCTTAACGCCAACGCGTTAACGCTGCCCGGTTTCCGTTAGCCAAAGCTGACGGAAACCTTCTGTCTCTTCCATCCATGCAATAAAACGCCCGTCCGGGGAAAACACGACCGCATCACCAGACGGTGGATTGCCGTGATCGGACGTCAAAAACGTCACCTCTCCGGTTTGCGCATCACAGCAGGCAATCCGCTCTTCCAGCACAAATCCAAGACGGTGACCGGCAGGGTGCCAGGTAAATGCTGACTGAATGTCACTTTCGTTATGCGTCAACTGGCGTGGTTCGCCGCCTTCAGGGGCGATAAGCCACAGCTGCACAATGCCCTTATCATCACGCATCAGAAACGCAATCTGCGTCCCCTGTGGGTTGCAGCGCACCCAGTGACGCGGCACGTTTACCAGCCCCGGGAATGCCCGCTGGTGGGTAAAGGTCAGCCGGCGCTGCATGACACCCGCCGGGGGCGCAGGCAGCGTCTCAGGAGTCCCCTGCAGCGGCGCATCGCCCGCGCGTTTCCATCCCTGCTCGTCGTTGGGCAGATCCACAATAAACAGTTCTGGCACTTTCTCGCCTGTCGCAGACACGGTATCGCCGATAAACGCCAGCCTGTCATTGCCCACCCAACCCTCTTCATAGGCTCGGTTGATCTCATCGCTGCCGGGCTGAGGCGCGGGCGTCGTGCGGCTCACCAGCACGCTCCAGAAGGTGCCGGAATATTCACGTGGATGCGTCCCCTGCGGCATCACCGGGCCAAAAGGTACTGCGACGCCGACATTACGTAAATCGAGCTTCGGGTCACGCTCATGCAATACATGGTCGTTGTAGGTAAAGCTCACGAACTGTCCGTCAGGGCTAAAAACGTGCACGTGGCTGCCGCCACGCAGCGCGCCTGCGGTATAAGGCGGCGTGATATCCATGGCATCCAGGTTACTCACCTGACCGTTGTGTACAACCACGCCCTGACGATGATGAAAATCGTAGTGCCAGTCTGCATCCGGGTTTTCCGGGCCGTGGATAAAGACATATTTGTCCTGCTGCGGATGAACGGTCACCACGCCAACATGCGCACCGTGACTGGCGCGATAGATCACCTCGACGTCACCCGTAATAACATTGACCCGCTCAATAGTTTCACCGGTAAACGATGCGCCGGACGGACGCACATCGTAGGCCAGCCACTGGCTGTCCGGCGTCCAGGTATTGATATTGGTAAGCTGGTGATGACGGGAGGCGAAGGTGATTTGTTTCATGGCGTTACCCTGATGCGCAGTTATCGCATCAGGGTAAAACATTGCGGGGAATTAGCCTACACGTTTGACGTCACCTACCAGCAGGATATAGGAGAGCGCACCGAGCAAGGCCACTGCGGAGATATAGATCAGTGCCGGGCCAAAGCCATAGTCCTGAGCCAGATAACCGATGACCAGCGGAACCGTGATCCCCCCCAGGCCGCCGACAAAGTTGAACACGCCACCGGTCAGACCAATCAGGCGCATCGGGGCCAGCGAGGAGACCAGCGACCAGGTGATGGAGGCAAAACCGTTACCGAAGAACGCAATCGCCATCAGCGTCATAATCCAGACCGGATCGTTGGTGTAGTTTGCGCCCATGATGCAGGTGGAGATCAGCAGCCCGCAGATAATAGGCGTTTTACGCGCGACACCCAGCGAGAACCCTTTTTTCACCAGCCTGTCCGCCAGCCAGCCGGAAAGCAGCACACCAAAGAAGGCCGCCAGGAACGGTACGGTGGTCATAAAGCCCGCTTTCAGCGCGGTGATGCCTTTTTCCTGGGTCAGATAGTTCGGGAACCAGGTCAGGAAGAACCACAGCGTGGAGGTCACCGCGAACTGCCCCAGATAAACCCCCACCAGCTTGCGGTGGAAAACCAGCTTCCAGTCAGCTTTAGTCAGCGGCTGACGCGCCTCTTTTTTCACCGGCGCATCGCCATCCACCAGACCGCCACCGTCGCGGATATAGTCCAGTTCAGCTTTGCTGATACTTTTGGTGAGACGCGGCGGTTGATAGACCTTGAACCAGATTAACGACCAGATAATGCCGATCCCTCCGGTCACAATAAAGACCCAGTGCCAGCTCAGCAGTTCCTGGATCCAGATCAGCAGCGGCGTCAGGAACGCCAGGCCGACAAACTGCCCGGAGGTGTAGAACCCAACGGCCGAGGCGCGTTCATGCTCCGGGAACCAGCTGGTCACCATGCGGTTATTGGTCGGAAACGCCGGGGCTTCGAAAATCCCGGTGATCGCACGCAGGCCAATCAGCGACATCAACCCGGTGGCAAAGCCCTGGAAAAGGGTCGCCACAGACCAGCCAAAGATGGCAATGAAATAGGTCAGGCGCGAGCCGACACGGTCAAGGAACCAGCCGCCGGGGATCTGGCACAGCGTATACAGCCAGGCAAACGCCGAAAAGACGTAGCCCATTTCCGCTTTGCTGATCCCAAACTCCTCCTGAATATGGGCTGAAGCCACGGCAAGGTTGGCGCGGTCAACGTAACAGATGACCACAGTAATAAAAATCATGACCAGCGTCAGGTAGCGCCGACGCCCGGTTTTTGCAGCAGTAACGGGAATATCCATCGCAATCTGTCTCCAGATTTTGGGCATAGCGAAGCCGCTCACCATGCCCTGTAATTTACAGAGGGTGTGTTTGTTATTGTTGAAATTACTTTTTAGTGGCGATGTGCTTTGGCTGAATTACCACTCAGCGACAGAGCCATCTTCATGACGCCATAACGGGTTGCGCCAGTCCGGCGCGTTTTTACTCAGCTCAATGACTTTGGCTTCGTCGATATCCACGCCAAGGCCCGGCTTCGTTAACGGTTTAAAGAAACCGCCTTCCATGCTGAAATCATCTTTGTTTTTCACAAAGTCGAGCAGTTCCGCGCCCTTGTTATAGTGAATGCCCATGCTCTGTTCCTGGAACACCGCGTTGCGCGAGACAAAATCGACGTGCAGACAGGCTGCCAGTGCGATCGGCCCCAGCGGACAATGCGGTGCCAGCGCCACGTCGTAGGCTTCCGCCATCCCGGCGATTTTGTAGCATTCTGTGATGCCGCCGGCATGCGACAGATCCGGCTGCAATATCGCCAGGCCGCCAGCTTCCAGCACGCGTTTGAACTCGAAGCGCGAGAACATGCGCTCACCGGCGGCAATCGGGATATGCGTCTGTGCGGCCAGTTTCGGGTAGTACTCCGCCTGCTCGGCCAACACCGGCTCTTCGATAAACAGCGGACGGTACGGCTCCAGCTCTTTAATCAGCACTTTGGCCATCGGCGCGCTGACGCGACCGTGGAAGTCCAGGCCAAACTCAATCTCGTTGCCGAACGCTTCACGGATCTGCGCCACGGTATTTACCGCGCGGTCTACCGCCCGTGCGTTGTCGATGACGCCCATCTCTTCGCAGCCGTTCAGTTTAAAGGTGTCAAAACCAATATTGCGCAACTGCCTGATACCGTCGATCACCTCCGCGGGACGGTCGCCGCCCACCCAGCTGTAGGCTTTGATTTTGTCGCGCACCAGGCCGCCCATCAGCTGCCAGACCGGGGCATTCAGCACTTTGCCTTTGATATCCCATAACGCCTGGTCGATACCGGCGATGGCGCTCATCAGAACCGGTCCGCCCCGGTAGAAACCCGCGCGGTACATCACCTGCCACAGGTCGTTGATACGGGCAGGATCTTGTCCTGTCAGGTACTCGCCCAGCTCATGCACCGCCGCTTCCACGGTACGCGCACGCCCTTCAATGACCGGTTCGCCCCAGCCGACCACGCCTTCATCGGTTTCGATTTTCAGGAACAGCCAACGCGGCGGTAAACGGTACGTGGTGAGTTTGGTTATTTTCATTTCACTGCCTCTCGATACGCTTTCACAAATGCGGCCGCCTGCTGTGCGGTACGTTCGACGGATTGCCCGGCGCGATAGAGATCGCTGCCCAGACCCGCCCCGACACAACCTGCGTTGATCCACTGCGCCAGGTTTTCTGGCGTCACGCCCCCCACGGCAAAGACCGGTACGCTGGCGGGCAATACCGCTTTCAGCGCGCTGATATAGGCCGGACCAAAAGCCGATGACGGGAAAATTTTGAGCGACTGCGCGCCCGCATCGAGAGCCGCGAACGCTTCTGTTGCCGTTGCGCATCCCGGGCAGACGGTCATGCCGTAGCCCACTGCGCGACGGATCACCTCAGGGTGAATATTCGGCGTCACAATCAGCCTGCAGCCCATCTGCGCAAGCTGGTCCACCTGCTCCGGTTGCAGAACGGTGCCAGCGCCAATCAACGCCTTATCACCAAACGCGTCCACGACCGCCGGGATGCTCTTTTCCCACTGTGGGGAATTAAGCGGTATTTCCACGGCGTCAAAACCAGCGTCGATCGCCGCACCTACGTGCGCTAATACCTCGTCGGGCGTGACGCCGCGCAGGATAGCGATGAGGGGAAGATTAGTTTGCCACTGCATGAGCGATGCTCCTTATTCCTGCCTGAAATGCCGTGTCGCCCTCTACCGCCGCCACGTCCCGCCCGATGGCATTGAACGCCTGGCGGTAGCGAGAGGTCAGCGATGAACCCGCGACGAGGGTGATGGTCTGTTGCCCGGCGAACTGCTCGCTCAGGCTGGCGACTTCCGCGCCAATCAACAGGCCCGATAAAAATTCGCTGACCTGCGTACGGGGAAGCGTGCCCAGTACATGCGAAGCGCGAACTTCAAAAAGTTGCGGCAAAACGGCAGGGCTGGCGATACCCCGCTCCAGCCCGGCGGCAAAGGCCTCGGGCGAAGCGTCCTGCTCCGGCAACCCCGCGCCCACCAGCGAGTGCGTCAGCAGCAAGTGGTGCAGCTCACCGGTCATCACGGTGCGAAAATCGTGGATGTGCTCAGCGTCGGCCTGCACCCATTTACAGTGCGTGCCGGGCATGACGTAGACAGAAGAAGGAGAGAGCATGCGCGCGCCAAGGAGCTGGGTCTCTTCGCCGCGCATCACATTGTGGTTATCGTTCCGGGAAACGCATAATCCTGGAATAATCCAGATATTGTCACCAACGGACGTTAACTGCTCGCCAATGGCAGCGAACGCGGCAGGTACGGGCAGATAAGGCGCGACCTTCCAGCCCACGTTACTGCCCACCATGCCCGCCATGACCACCGGCGTGGTGCTCTCGCGCCAGTTGTGTGTCACCTCTGCTAACACCGCCTCGGGGGATTTACCGTTCAGGCGCGTCACGCCTGCTTCTGATTGCCTGCTTTCCAGGCACTGCTCGCCCTGATACAGCCAGGCGCGCAGATTGGTCGATCCCCAGTCAATAGCGATGTAGCGAGATGTCATGTGATTTCCTTCAACCTTCGTGTCGAGCTGGCGATCATCGTGAGTGCCGCCTGCTCTGCCGCATCGCCGTCCTGATGCCGGATAGCATCGAACAGCGCTTTATGTTCCTGGAGCGTTTTTGGCATGTTGGCCTCATCGCCCATCCAGGTTCGTTCAAATACCGCGCGCTGTAGCGAGCTGATGGCAACGCTAAGCTGCTGTAATACCGGGTTATGGACCGACTGCAGCACCGCTTCGTGATAGCGGATGTCCGCTTCGTTGAACGCATCCCGGCTCTGGTTATTGGCAATCATGTCGTTCAGGGCGGACTCAATCTGAGCCAGGTCTCCTGACGTTGCACGTTCCGCAGCCCAACGGGCGATGGCCGGCTCTACCAGGTTTCGTACCTCACTCATCGCACCAATCAGCCTTGGGTCGTAGTCGTTTTCCAGCACCCACTGCAGGACATCGGTGTCGAGGTAGTTCCACTGATTACGCGGGGCGACAAAGGCGCCGCGGTAGCGCTTCATTTCAATCAGCCGCTTTGCCATGAGCGAGCGAAACACTTCCCGAATGATGTTGCGCGAGGTTTCAAACTCCTCACACAGCTCTGCCTCAGCAGGCAGCGGTGAACCGGGAACGTACTTTCCACCCACGATCTGGGTGCCCAGCGTGATGACGATGCGATCGGTTTTATTGAGAGTCATGGAGAGTCCTTATGCTCTGTATGTTCAGGACTACTTTACCTCGACCGCTGAATTTCGCCTCATTTTTGCAGTACAAACGTGACGCCTTTCGTCATTACCGTGGCTGTAATGTAGTACAATCAATTAATGTTGTACTACAATCAAGATCACAAAAAGAACAATTTGATAAATTCAGCGCAAAAAAAAGCCCCGGTTGATAACCGAGGCTGATGAGCGTGAAACGCTGTTACTGCAGAACAAATTTCTCGATCGCGTAGGCAACGCCGTCTTCGAGGTTAGATTTGGTCACGAAATTGGCCACGTCTTTCACGGACGGGATCGCATTGTCCATTGCCACACCCATGCCCGCATATTCAATCATCGCAATGTCGTTTTCCTGATCGCCCAGCGCCATGATCTCTTCCGGTTTGATGCCCAGCGTATCTGCCAGCGATTTCACACCGGTGCCTTTATTGACGCGTTTATCCAGGATTTCGAGGAAGTACGGAGCACTTTTCAGCACGGTGTATTTCTCTTTTACCTCAGCCGGAATGCGCGCAATCGCTTTATCCAGGATGTCAGGCTCATCAATCATCATCACTTTCAGGAACTGGGTGCTCGGATCCATTTTCTCAGCTTCGCAGAACACCAGTGGGATCGTCGCGACATAGGATTCATGTACGGTGTAATAGCTGATATCACGGTTAGCGGTATAGAGCGTATTGCGATCGAGCGCGTGGAAATGGGAACCGACCTCGCGGGACAGTTTTTCCAGGAACAGGTAATCGTCATAGTTCAGCGCGGTTTGCGCCACCGTGCTGCCATCCGCCGCCTTCTGTACCAGCGCACCGTTATAGGTAATGCAGTAATCGCCCGGCTGATTCATGTGCAGCTCTTTCAGGTAGCTGTGCACGCCCGCATACGGACGACCGGTGGTCAGTACCACATTCACGCCTTTTGCGCGCGCAGCGGCAATCGCGTTTTTAACGGCTGGAGAAATAGTGTGGTCTGGCAGCAACAGCGTGCCGTCCATGTCGATAGCAATAAGTTTGATAGCCATAGGGTCCCCGGGATAAATGAGTGCTGCCTCATGCTAACGCGATTAAGCCCACAAAAATAGAGCTACATTGCGCAACAAAAGCCCCCTTTTACGTCTGTCCCGGGGATAACGGCTTACTCGCGGGTGAGGACTATTTTGCCAAAAGCACCGCGGTCGAGGTGTACAAGCGCCTCTTCAAGCTGGTTAAAACGGTAGCGGTGTTCAATCACCGGTTTCAGCCCCGTGACATCGACTGCGCGGACAAAATCTTCCAGCGCACGGCGGTGCCCGACGCCAATCCCCTGAATCACCGGTGATTTCAGCAAGAGTTCGCTGGCAGGCAGCGAGATTTCACTCCCGGCCAACACGCCAATGACGGATATGCGCCCGTGAACGGCAACGGCCCGCAGGGAATGTCTCAGGTTCTCCCCGCCAACGGTTTCAATAATATGGTCGATACCGCGATCCTGCGTCAGCGCGTAAATCTCGTCAGCCCAGTTCCCTTTAAGCCGGTTGATGCCCCGATCGGCACCGAGCGTTTTAGCCAGCGCCAGTTTTTCATCACTGCCCGACGTCACAAAAACTTCTGCACCGTGTGCTTTGGCGATTTGCAGCGCGAAGATTGCGACACCGCCAGTGCCTTGCACCAGCACCGACTGTCCGGCACGTAACTGTCCGCGCTCCACCAGCGCAAACCATGCGGTAAGCCCCGCGCAGGGTAAGGTGCTGGCCTCTGCGTCATCCAGCGTTTCCGGGGCGGCCACCAGCCAGTTTTCACGCATGATCACGTATTCAGACAGCATCCCCTGGAAGTAACCGCCCAGCGTCTGGTAGGGCAAATTGCGGGCGTCGCCTTTCGGTTTACCGTCTACCCACTCCGGAGAGAAGGTGGAGATGACGCGAGCACCGGGTTTAAAGCGGGTAACGCCTTCACCCGTACTGTCCACCACGCCTGCCATGTCAGATGCCGGAGTAAACGGGAAGGTGAGCGCGATCGGCATGTTGCCTTCAATGACCATTTTATCGCGATAGTTGAGCGCAACAGCGTTCACCCGCACACGCACTTCACCCGGACCCGGCTGGGGAACAGGCGCCTGAGTGAGTCTGAGGTTTTCACGCCCAAGGGCGTCCATTGACCAGCGTTGCATCATCTCTGTCATCTTTTTCTCCTGTTATCAAATGCACTTCAGTACTGACAGTCTAACGTTGACTCATGGTCGCCAGTGGCGATACATTTTCCCACTATTGATTCCTGAAGAGCGACAATCCATGACCGATACGCTGAAGGATATTCCCGTTTTTGTCGCCGCCGTAGAGGCAGGCAGTTTTGCTCAGGCCGCGGTGCGTTTGCATTTGTCGCGCTCGGCGGTAGGGAAAAGCATTGCTCGCCTTGAAGCGCGGCTGGGAGTACGCCTGTTTCAGCGCACAACGCGTAGCCAAAGCCTGACCGATAACGGTGCCCTTTTTTATGAACGTTGCCTGCGAGCACTCCAGGAAATCCGTGGCGCGGAGTCGCTGCTGGAAACAGGGAAACATCAGGTGAGTGGCCGTCTGCGTGTTGCCATGCCGGTGCTGTTTGGTCGCCAGTGCATCGCCCCGCTGCTGATAGCCTTGACGCAGGAGCATCCTGCCCTTGAGCTGGAAATGTCATTCAGCGATCGCGTAGTGGATATCGTCGAGGAAGGGTTTGATATGGCGGTGCGAAACGGCGCACTGCCGGACAGCACCATGCTGGTCGCCAGACGCCTGGGGGAACACCGAATGGTGCTGTGCGCCGCGCCGGAGTACCTGAGGAATAACGGCCAGCCTGAAACCGTTGCCGATTTACGCCAGCATAAGGCCATTAACTACCTGCGTGCCGGCAGGGTGTTACCGTGGGAACTGGCGGACCACGAAGGCACGCAGCACACCCTAATTCCCCGCTCATCCCTCAATATGGACGATCTGCAGGCTATCTGCGACGCAGCGCTGGCCGGGCATGGTATTGCATGGTTACCCTGCTGGATGGTGCGCAAAGAGCTGCAGAATGGAAGGCTCATCCCACTCTTAAAACAGGCGCCGGATGTGCGTTTCGACGTTCACGCGGTCTGGCAGCAGACGCCGCATCTGCCCCTGCGAGTCAGGATTGCGGTCGACATGCTGGTCAGCCGGTTACCGTCAGTCCTGTCGCTGGAGCTGGATGCTGATAATTCTGCGCCCACAAAAAAGCCGCGCTAAACGCGCGGCCTCTGACTTGCGGTGTAACCACCCTTAGATATCGATATTCGCCGCTTTCAGGGCGTTCTCTTCGATAAAGGCACGACGTGGTTCAACCGCATCGCCCATCAGGGTTGTGAACAGCTGATCGGCTGCAATCGCGTCTTTAACGGTCACGCGCAGCATACGACGGCTTTCCGGATCCATGGTGGTTTCCCACAGCTGATCCGGGTTCATTTCACCCAGACCTTTATAACGCTGAATAGACAGACCACGACGGGACTCTTTCACCAGCCATTCCAGCGCCTGCTCGAAGCTTGCTACCGGCTGACGACGTTCACCACGTTCGATAAACGCATCGTCTTCGATAAGACCACGGAGCTTCTCACCCAGCGTACAGATACGGCGATATTCCGGACCGGTCACAAACTCGTGCTCCAGGGGGTAATCGGTATCAACGCCGTGAGTACGCACGCGCACAATCGGTTCGAACTGCTGCTGAGCGTTCTGCTGGACATCGAACTTCCACTGGCTGCCGTGCTGCTCTTTCTCGTTCAGCTCGGTTACCAGGGTGTTCACCCAGCGGGTAACAACCTGTTCATCGCTCAGATCGGCTTCCGTCAGGGTTGGCTGATAAATCAGCGCCTTCAGCAGCGATTTAGGATAACGACGCTCCATACGACCAATCATTTTCTGCGCCGCGTTAAACTCGGACACCAGACGCTCCAGCGGCTCACCGGCCAGTGCAGGGGCGTGAGAGTTCGCATGCAGGGTCGCACCATCAAGCGCGATCGCGATTTGGTACTGATCCATCGCTTCGTCGTCTTTGATGTACTGTTCCTGTTTGCCTTTCTTCACTTTGTACAGCGGTGGCTGTGCAATGTAGACGTGGCCACGTTCAACAATTTCTGGCATCTGACGATAGAAGAAGGTCAACAGCAGCGTACGGATGTGCGAGCCGTCGACGTCCGCATCGGTCATGATGATGATGCTGTGGTAGCGCAGTTTGTCCGGGTTGTACTCGTCACGGCCGATGCCGCAACCGAGCGCGGTGATCAGCGTTGCCACTTCCTGAGAAGAGAGCATCTTGTCGAAACGGGCCTTCTCTACGTTGAGGATTTTACCCTTCAGCGGCAGGATGGCCTGATTCTTACGGTTACGGCCCTGCTTCGCAGAACCGCCCGCGGAGTCCCCTTCCACGAGGTACAGTTCGGACAGCGCCGGGTCGCGTTCCTGGCAGTCAGCCAGTTTGCCTGGCAGGCCAGCTAAATCCAGCGCGCCTTTACGACGGGTCATTTCACGGGCTTTACGCGCCGCTTCACGGGCACGTGCCGCATCGATAATTTTGCCAACCACGATTTTCGCGTCTGACGGGTTTTCCAGCAGGTATTCGCTCAGCAGTTCGTTCATCTGCTGTTCAACCGCCGATTTCACCTCAGAAGAGACCAGCTTGTCTTTAGTCTGAGAGGAGAACTTCGGATCCGGCACCTTCACGGAGACAACCGCGATCAGGCCTTCACGGGCATCGTCACCGGTGGCGCTGACTTTCGCTTTCTTGCTGTAGCCTTCTTTGTCCATGTAGGCATTCAGGGTACGGGTCATCGCCGCACGGAAGCCCGCAAGGTGAGTACCGCCGTCACGCTGTGGAATGTTGTTGGTGAAGCAGTAGATGTTTTCCTGGAAACCGTCGTTCCACTGCAGCGCCACTTCCACGCCAATACCGTCTTTTTCGGTAGAGAAGTAGAAGATATTCGGGTGAATAGGCGTTTTGTTCTTGTTCAGATACTCAACGAATGCCCGGATACCGCCTTCGTAGTGGAAGTGGTCTTCTCTGTTGTCACGTTTATCACGCAGACGAATCGAGACGCCGGAGTTCAGGAACGACAGTTCACGCAGGCGTTTCGCCAGAATCTCATATTCGAACTCGGTAACGTTGGTGAACGTTTCAAGGCTCGGCCAGAAACGCACCATGGTACCGGTTTTGTCGGTGTCACCCGTAACAGCCAGCGGTGCCTGCGGCACGCCGTGCGTATACAGCTGACGGTGAATTTTGCCTTCGCGCTGGATAACCAGCTCCAGTTTCTGCGACAGGGCGTTAACCACGGACACACCTACACCGTGCAGACCGCCGGAAACTTTATAGGAGTTATCATCGAACTTACCGCCTGCGTGCAGAACGGTCATGATAACTTCCGCAGCCGATACGCCCTCTTCCGGGTGAATACCGGTTGGGATGCCACGACCGTCATCGGTGACGGAGACGGAGTTGTCCGCATGGATCGTGACCACGATGTCTTTACAGTGACCCGCGAGCGCTTCGTCGATAGCGTTATCTACCACCTCGAATACCATGTGGTGCAGACCGGTGCCGTCATCCGTGTCGCCGATATACATACCCGGGCGCTTACGCACCGCATCCAGCCCTTTCAGGACTTTGATACTGGAGGAGTCATAAGAATTCGACATCAACGTTTCTCGCTCATTTCAACTTGGGTTAATCCGTTATTTTACCCTTTTCCACGGTAAACATCTTCGAATTTTCGTCCGACATGTCTATAACGTGTTCAGCGCTAATCGCACTGACGAAAACCTGTGACTGCGTGGCTTTTAAGCGGCTGGCAAGCAGCCCGCGCCGCGCGTCGTCAAGTTCCGAGGCAAAATCATCTATCAGGTACAGGCAGCGTCGCCCGCTCTCGCGGGTCAAAAACTCTCCCTGCGCCAGGCGCAGCGCACACATCAAAAGCTTGAGCTGCCCACGCGACAGCGTGTCTTCCACCGGCGCACCGTCGGCACGAATGCGGAAATCCGCCTTGTGCGGGCCATGTGCGGTGTAGGTCAGCATGCGGTCGCGCTCGAAATTTCTCTCTAACACTTCGGCATAATCTGTCTCTTTCTCCCAGCCGCGCTGGAAGGAGAAGGTGAGAGAGAATTCAGGTAAAAACTGTCTGCAGGTGTCGGCCATATCGTCGGCGATACCCGCGCTGTATTCGGCACGCCAGCAGCTGATTTGTTCCGCAAGGGGAATTAATTCCTTGTCCCACGGGCGCAGCTGGGCGTAGCGTGTCACCTGGCGCAGTGCAGCGTTACGCTGCTTAAGCAGGCGCTTCAGGTTGCTCCAGGCGTTAAAGAAACCGGCTTCGTTGTGAAAGCATCCCCAGTCAAGGAAGGCTCTTCTGTATTTGGGGCCGCCATTGAGTAAAGTAAACCCCTCCGGCGTAATCAGCTGCATTGGCATCAGCAGCGCGAGCTCAGCCACTTTGTGGCCATCAGTACCGTCGATACGAACCTTGCTGTCGCCCTGCTTGTCTTTGGTCAGACCGATGGCCGTTTCACGCTCCTCGCCCTGCAAACGCCCGTGCAGAACAAAGGCTTCCTGTTCGTGGCGAATGACGCGGCCAATTTGCAGACTGCGAAACGCCCGTCCATGGCCGAGCGTGTAGATGGCCTCAAGCACGCTGGTTTTGCCGCTGCCGTTCGCGCCAACCAGGAAATTAAAGCCAGGGGATAAAGCGAGATCCGCGTTTTCGATATTGCGGAAATCTTTAATTAAAAGGCGCGTCAGTGACATATCTGGATTTCTTCGGGCCAGGGCGTAATCGGCTCAGCCCGTTTCAACGCGGACTGCACGCAGACCCTGGTGCGTACACGAAGTACGAGACAGGGGCGAGCACAGCCCGGGTTGAAAAAGGCAAGAAAGATAGCCCGATAGCGTTCACTACAGCCTCATCGGCATGACAACATAAGCCGCACTTTGGCTGGCCGCATCTTCAATCTGTACACTCGAAACAGAGTCGGTCAGCAGAATGCGAACGTTCTCGCATTTAAGCGCGTTCAACACATCCAGCACATAGCTGACGTTAAAGCCGATTTCCATCTCAGTCCCGGCATAGGTGACGTCCAGAATCTCTTCTGCCTCTTCCTGCTCCGGGTTGTTGGCGGTGATTTTGATCTGATTTTCGCTCACATACAGACGCACCCCGCGGAATTTCTCGTTAGAGAGAATCGCGGCGCGGGCAAAGGCCTGCTTGAGGCTGTCGCAACCTGCTTCCAGCGTTTTGTCCGGGTTCTTCGGCAATACGCGGCGATAATCCGGGAAACGACCGTCAACCAGCTTCGATGTGAAGACAAAATCACCCACGTGAGCACGGATGTTATTGCTGCCGATCTGCACGCGCAGTGGCGTATCACCACCGTCGAGCATACGCATCAGCTCAATCACCCCTTTACGCGGTACGATCACCGAATGGTTTGGCAGCGAGTCGCCAATGGGCATAGAACAGACTGCCAGTCGGTGACCGTCGGTAGCCACGGTACGCAGCTCTTCACCTTCGGTTTCGAACAGCATGCCGTTTAAGTAGTAACGAACGTCCTGATGCGCCATTGAGAACTGCGTGGCTTCAATCAGACGCTTCATCGTTGCCTGCGGCAGGGTGAATTCAACTTCACTCTGCCAGTCGTCCAGGTTCGGGAAGTCCGCGGCTGGCAGCGTCGAGAGCGAGAAACGGCTGCGGCCAGAGCGCACCAGCATACGGTCGCCTTCCAGCTGCACGGCAATTTCAGCGCCTTCCGGCAGCCCGCGGCAGATATCAAAGAATTTACGTGCCGGAACAGTGGTCGCGCCCGCTTCATGCGGCTGAGACAGCGTAACGCGCGCGATCATTTCCATTTCCAGATCTGTGCCGGTCAGCGACAGCGTACCGTCCGCGACCTGAAGCAGCAGGTTTCCGAGAATTGGCAGCGTTGGGCGGCCACCTAATGGGCCACTCACCTGTTGCAGCGGTTTTAATAAATGTTCACGTTCAACGGTAAATTTCATAGCGTCACGATGATAATGTTCTGATTAAATTGGAAAAATCTTCTTTTATGTCGTGGCTTTCTTCGCGTAACTGCTCAATCTTACGACAAGCGTGCAGCACGGTCGTATGGTCACGGCCACCAAACGCATCGCCGATCTCCGGCAGACTGTGGTTGGTTAACTCCTTTGCCAGCGCCATCGCCATCTGACGCGGACGCGCCACCGAGCGGGAACGACGTTTAGACAGCAAATCTGCCACTTTGATTTTGTAGTACTCGGCCACCGTCTTTTGAATATTGTCGATAGTGACCAATTTTTCCTGCAGTGCCAGCAAATCGCGCAGCGCTTCACGCACAAAATCGATGGTGATCGCACGGCCGGTAAAGTTGGCATTGGCAATCACGCGGTTCAGTGCCCCTTCAAGTTCACGGACGTTGGAGCGCAGACGCTTGGCAATAAAGAACGCCACTTCACCCGGCAGGCGAATGTCGTTTTCATCGGCTTTCTTCATCAGGATCGCGACGCGGGTTTCCAGTTCCGGTGGCTCGATCGCCACGGTCAGGCCCCAGCCAAAACGGGATTTCAGACGATCTTCAACGCCGTTGATCTCTTTTGGATAACGATCCGACGTCAAAATGATCTGCTGATTACCTTCCAGCAGCGCATTAAAGGTGTGGAAAAACTCTTCCTGGGATCGTTCTTTGTTGGCAAAGAACTGGATGTCATCGATAAGCAGTGCGTCAACAGAACGGTAGTAGCGTTTAAACTCTTCGATCGCATTGTTTTGCAGGGCTTTTACCATGTCCTGAACGAAGCGCTCGGAGTGCATATACACCACTTTCGCATTTGGCTTACGCGCCATAATGCCGTTGCCTACCGCATGCAGAAGGTGCGTTTTACCCAAACCCGTGCCGCCATAAAGGAACAGCGGGTTGTAGGCACCACCGGGGTTATCTGCAACCTGGCGTGCCGCCGCGCGCGCCAGCTGGTTCGATTTACCTTCAACGAAGTTATCGAACGTGTGTTTAACATTGACGTTAGAACGGTAGGTTTGCTCTGCCGGAGCAGGCACGTTGTCCCAGCCCGAACGGGTCGCCGGAAGGGCGCGCGGTGCCGGAGCGGGGGCTGCCTGAGCAGGTATTGCCACATTTACCGTTTCACGCACGGTCTGCGTGACCGGTTTTGTTCCCACTTCAAAGCGTAGCTGTGGCGCATCGGATCCGCAGAAATCATTCAGCAGTCCATTGATGTTATTAAGGTATTTATCCCTTACCCAATCGAGCACAAAACGGTTTGGCGCATACAAAGCCAGCGTGTTATCGCTCAGTTCCGCCTGCAAGGGGCGGATCCACATACTGAATTCTGTGGCTGGTAACTCATCCTGCAATCGGGCAAGACACTGCTGCCAAAGCGAAAGTGACAC